>OX638379.1:0-4800000 GCA_951813605.1 uncultured Bryobacterales bacterium
CACTTGCGCTCGCAGCCGAGCAGCGTGAGCGGACGGTTGAGGGCCTTGGAGGCGGCCCACTTGCGGGGGGCGGTCACGATCGCGCTCCTACGGGAAGAGCCAGGTAACCCACTGCACCGCGCCGAGCACCATCGCCAGTCCGAAGACCACGCCGGCGAGCGCCCGCTTCGCACCGGGCGAGCCGAACGCGAAGGCCAGCCCGGAGATGACCACGGCGATCAGCCCGAGGCCGCGGCCGATCGGGCCGGTGAACGCGGCCTCCAGGTTGGTGACCGCCGTATGCCAGGGGCTGTTGCCCTGGGCCAGGGCCAACGCGGCGGCGAGCAGGAGGAGCGAAAGAAGTCTCACAGCCATCACGGCTGCATGGTAGGCAGCGCAGGCGGCCGGCACAACGGCGAACGCCGCCGGCACGCCGCGAAGAGGGCGGCCGGACACGGGGCAAGACGTTCGGGCACCGCCGCCGACCAGCCTAGATGGCTTTCACCACTCCAAGCGCCCGCTTCCCGCTTGGCCGCGCCCTTTCAGAGCGCCGATCTCCCCCAGCGCGCCCCTGTGGTCGCGCCGATTCGTGCAATTAGAGCCGCGCCGTCCGGTATCTAGTCGGTTTCGCGCGCGTCCTACAGGCATAACTAACGGGTTCTACAGGCTATACAGGTACTAACAATGTGAGCCGTCACAGAACCTGCGCCAATTCGTCACAGAACCTGCGCCGGCACCGTCACAGAACCTGCGCTGCACCGTCACAGAACCTGCGCTGCTGCGTCACAGAACCTGCGCTGAAGAGCGGTCGATAAAAAGCGTCACAGAACCTGCGCCCCGACTGGGTTATCCCAGCGCTTCGCGCGCTGGCGTTCTGCGCGGGTCGGCACGGACGGCGGGCAGGGACGGATGATCAATGACTTCTGCGTCGCTTCTGCGTCCAGCCCCGGCCACGCTGCCCGCACTGATGCGAGGCGTTTGCGGAATCTCCACCTAAACTGTCGAGTGAGCCTATATTCCGATCCGAACTGGGCCATAAGGGAGTGCCAAGGCACCCTCACCGGCCTTTCCAGGCTGAACGCCCTATAGGTGAGCCACGCGTATAGGTCGAGCGCGAGCGGCGAGCGGCGCACCTGGGCCACGATGTCCATGTTCAGCGGGACGGCCTTTTCGACGGCAAGCGTGTGGAATCGCTCGCTTAGGGTGACCGCCACCCCACGCTCGCTGACTTCCATCCAGCGGTCCGCAATCACGACGTTCCTCCCGAGCTTTTCCGTGAAGTTGGTCGTCGTCCAAGTGGTCGCGCAGAGACGGTCCAGCTGCTCCCTCGCGAGGGTGGACGGCCCGGCAGGCCCTCCGGACTGCGGGATATTCATCGCGCGCAGCATTCCGGCGACCGTGCTGCCCAGCGTGAAGCGTCGCCCCCGCGTGAGGACCGCACCTGTAGCGAGATAGATCAAAGCGAGCCGGGCGTACACGCCGAACGGCAGGCCTATCCTGGCGGGCGCGTGCAGCGTCGTGCTGGTGCCCCCGTTCCGGCGGGTGAATTCCGCCGTGCGCGGCTTCGTGTGGGGCAGCGTCGTGCAGACTAGGAGCTTGGGCAGGTACCCGATCCTCGGTCGCGGTACTGCCGCCGAGCTCGGGGTGCCGTTCACCGGCCGCTCGGGGCCTTCTCCCTCCACGACGAAATTCAGCCCCGGAGCCAAGCCGAGATCACGCAGCTTGTTCGCAACCACCACCAGACCCGTGTGGTGTCGCGCGCGCTCGGCCTCGGCGGCCGAGCCGAACGCAAGGACGACTCCGCCGTAGCGGTCGGTCGCGACGGGCCGCTGGCGCCTCAGCCAGCCGATATCGGCCGGCGAAACACTGCTTGACGCTTCGGCGGCCTCTCGGGCCCGGGCGTAGGCGGCTCCCGCCGCCGCCCTCGAGCGGAGCGCGTCTTCGGACGTGGTGCGATTAGGGACTGTGGGTTGCAAGGCGGCCTCCTCGGCTGCCTGGCAACGCGCGATCCCTCTGCGACGCGGGAGCGCAAGATGTAGTTAGTTGCGTCCGGATTGACGCCGTCGAAGTCGATCTCCCTCTTGAGATCGGTCCGCCACTTCTGGATGGAGCCCGTCTTGCCGTTCAGCCGGCTTGAAGAGCCAGCGCTCGCCCGCCTCGTCGGTCCAGAACTCCTTGACATGCGCGCCGCCGACCTGGGCCTTGCCGTCGTATTTGAGACTCCCTGGCTTGGGGGTCTTGTCCGCCCAGGCCGCGTCGGCCGCTTCGAATTCGCTGCCCTTCTTGGTGAAGGTGGGCGGCACGGCGGGCTCCGGTGCCTGAGACACGGGCTTGGGCGTGGCAGGCGCCTTGGCTGTCGTCGCCTTTTTGCTGCAGTGCTTCGCCAGCCAGGCGCCGTGCTTCTTCTCAATGGCGGCCTTCGCCGCCTGCACCTTGGCCGGATTCGGTCTCGGTGAAGATCGTGACCAGCTCGTCCTTGTTCGACCATTGCCAGTGCTTGACCTGGGTCTCCTTGGCCAGGGTCTTGAGCTGGGTTGCCTTGAGCGCCGCCTCGGCGTCCTTCACCGCCGAGAAGAAGTCGGCGTAACCAGAGGGTGATTCGGGCACGACCACCTTGGCGGTCGCCTCTTCCAGCGCGTCCTTGGCCTTGTTGAGCGCTTCCTTCTTGGCGGCCTCGAGCGCCTCTTGCTTGGCCTGCTCGGCGAGCTGGAGCCGGGCGTGGATCAGCTGCTGCTTGTTCTTGAGCGGCCCGATGTGGTGCTTCTTTTTGGCCTCGATGAGGAGCTTGCCCTTGAGGCCCGAGTGATCCACGCCCGGCTCCAGCTCGTCGAGCAGCTTGATGAAGTCGGCCTTGGTGCGGGCGATGGAGACGCCGTTCTGCTTGGACAGGGCCTGGAGCTGCTTGACCATGAGACCGCTCAAGTCCCCGATCTGACCGCTCTCGAACGCGGCCTTGAGCTTGGCCGTCTCCTGGGACTTGGCCTTCGCCTACTCCTCGATGGCCTGCGGCGGCAGGATGCAGGCGGCCCCGGACTGGACAGGAGCCGAGATCGCGGTCAGGGGAACGAGCGCCGCCTTGGCGCCCAGCTCGCCGCCGCAGATCTCCAGCGGCCAGGCCACGACGCTGGTGCACCGGCAGTTGGGATGGGCGGGCTGCTGGGGGAACCGGCCCGTGTCGAACACCTTGCCGTCGAGCGGGCCACAGACCGGACAGACGCGCTCGTCCTCCATCGTCATCCATTCGAGCTTCTCGACGCCCACCTGCTGGTGGAACTTCAACCGCCCCTGGTTGTGGGCGCGCAGCATCTCGGTGCGGGCGATCACCTCCATGCGGTACTGCGCCTTGCGGAACACCTTGGAGCCAGCGTGCCGGAACGATTCCGGGTCCTTCACCACGTGCCCGAGGTCGCGGACGATGTCCTCGACGCCCTTGCCGGTGGCGATGCCGCTCATCACGGTGCGCAGGATGCCGTCGGCCAGTTCGCGGTGGACGTCGCCGGCGAGCACCAGGTTGTACTGGCTCATGAAGTCGAGCGCGTCGGTGTCGATCAGGGTGAAGGCGCGGGTGGCGAGCTTGTCGATCCCTTCGGGAGTGAGATCGCGGAACTCGGCTCGACCTGCGACACAGCCGCTGGCACGTTCACCGCGCCTGAGCCGCCCTCCGAAGAGTAGCCGCGCTTCCCAACTGCGGGGTCCGTGATAGCGTCACGGGCATGGACGCCTGGAAGCGCCGCTTCGCCTGGATACGTCACCGCTGGAGGCCGGTTCTGCTCTGCGGCGGGAGCGCGCTCTTTCTTGTCCTGGCCATTGCCAACTGGCCGCTGAGCTGGGAAGTCACGAAGCATATTTTCGACCGGGCCGTGATCCATTTCTTCTCCAGCGCGGGCGTCTACCTGATCGGCCTGTGGGGCTTCTGGCTGCTGGAGCGCAAGGTCAGCTGGTGGCCCGAGCTGCGCGGCTGGTGGGAGTTCATCCTGCCCGCGCTGCTGTCGTTCGCCGGCATCAGCCTGCGCGAGGTCTTCGACGTGGCGAACGGCGGGCCCGTCGTCAAGTCCGTCTGCGACTGGCTGAGCTGGCTGCTCGGCCTCGGCACGAGCGTCTGGGCCATCTGCCGGCTCAGCCCGCGTCTGCTCGGGGTGCGCGCGGAGATTGCCAAGGCGCGGGAGGAACGCCTTGCCGGAGCCTGACGCCAACTTGCTGCTCGCTGCAATCTTGGTGCTGCTGACCATCGTGGGCGGCGCCATCGCGGCCTGGAAGCGCGCCACCGCCGACCTCAAGGAAACGGCGGAGCTGCGCGGAGCCGTCAAGGCCGATCTCCAGCACCTGAAGAAGCTGCCCGAAAAGGTGGACAGGCTGGAACGCTGCCAGACCGCCATCAAAGAGGACGTGGCCTGGATTCGCGGGCGGCTGGAGAAGGGCTGAACCGTGGACCTTGCGCCGTACCATCTGTCCTACGACGAACTGGCCTGCCATGACGCCGCCCGCACGCCATATCCCCGGCAGTGGCGCGAGACGCGGCTGCCCGGGCTGGCCGCGACGTTCGAGAACCTGCGCCAGCACTGCGGCAACGGCCCGCTGATGGTTCTGTCGGCCTACCGCACGCCGGAGCACAACGCGGCGGTCGGCGGCAGGCCGCACAGCCAGCACATCGAGGGCCGTGCCTTGGATGTAGCGAACCCGCGGGACATGAACGCCCGGGATTTCCACGGCCGCGCGCGGGAGTGGGCGAAGACAGCGCCGGACCTGCGCGGCCTCGGCTACTACCGCTGGGGCGTCCATCTCGACATCCGGCCCGCTGGCCGGCTCGTCGCCCGGGGCGGCCAATCCGTGGGCGTGAGGGCATGATGGGAGTGCTAAGCAAGATCGTCGGAGCTCCCTTCATCGGGGCAGCCGAGGGCATCGCCAGCATCATCGACCGCTTCGTGGAGACGGCGGACGAAAAGGCCGCTGCCGAGATCGTCAAGCAGCGCATCCTCGCGCGGCCCCGCGAGGCTCAGATCGAGATCAACAAGATCGAGGCCGCCCACCGCTCGATTCTCGTTGCCGGATGGCGTCCGTTCATCGGCTGGGTGTGCGGCGTCTGCCTCGGGCTGTACTTCGTCCCGCAGTACGTGCTGGCCGCCTTCCTGTGGGGCCGCCAGGTGATCCGCACCGACGAGCTGGTGCCGTACCCAGTCGGCGTGGACGGGCTGATGGAACTGGTGCTGGCCCTGCTCGGCATGGGCATGCTGCGCTCGGTCGAGAAGCTGGGCGGGAAGGCGAGGTAAGTCGCTCCGACACTCTCCACGCAGCTCCGGTACGTATCGAATGGAACCAGCCGTTAGACCTGGCCGAAGCAAGGAGGGTGACGGGGGATCCGCCGGCACCGCAACGGAACCTCGACGGTGCCGGGGCCTCCAATTAGGACGCCTTGGTTCTCGCTTCCAGACGCTTCGGTGTCCGTCAGGATCCGCTTGTGGGTATGCCCGTTGCGATGGTTAGAGTTTTTTTCTCAATTTCTTTACTTGATATTCGCTGATACTCAGGATCTTTGCTGTTTCGAAATTTGTTTTCCCTTCACTTCTCAGCTGATCGATGAGTCTTTTTCTGGCAGCAACGCTGCTCTCGTGATCATCCTGCCTACTGTCGTCATCATTCATTATTTGCACTGTGCAGTGCTGAGAAGGGGTCTGAAAATATGCTGGAGTCGCAATGCGACGCGGCCCAACAGTGACGAAACCCAGCAGAACAGCCAAGAGCTTCAGGATACAAAGCGTAAGAACAGCTTCATCGAACTTACGTGCCTTCAGTACGTTGAGGGAGCATTCGCTCCAATATGCCAGACGCTCCTTATGCATCGCGTTCGTTTCTATATCTTGAATTTCTTTCGTGACCTTCTTGAGAACCTTTCGAAACCACTTCTTCCTAATTCTCTCATCGTGCGCATGCCCTGCAATGTGCGACGCTTTAGGGCCTAGAAATGAGCGAATCGTCGTTTCAAATAGGGTTTCGTAGTTTTGAATCACAATAGGATCTCCTTCTTGCAGCAAATGTAACTATACAGATCTGGACGCCTTGTTGAAACAGCTAGCAATCGTCATGACTGCCGCTACTCCGCCACGCGGTGCCGGGCATCGGGACGGCCCTGCCGGTCTTCATGGCCTGGCGCAACACCGGGCGCAGGGAACGGATGGTGTCTTCGCTGACCTCGGAGCGCGAGCTGAGGCCCGTGGGCTCGGCGTGGTCGGGCCGGTAGAGAATCATGGCGACGCTTCGTTCTAGCGCGTCGTGAAGCGCCTCGAGAAACGCATCTCCACCAAGGAGCAGGTCCTCAAGACACTCTCCAACGCGCCAGCTTCTATCACATCGACGGTCAGGTTGTACTTGAGCTTGACCTTCACGATCGTATCCGCGAACCAACAGCGGTTGCTTTGCGGCAGACAACCCGGGAGCGACCTTGAGAACGCCTGTTTAGAAGGTCGCAAACTCAGCCAGGGCGCGTCTCCAAGGACGAAGCCACGCTCCATCGTTCCAGACTTCCTCCATTAGAACATTGGCATCCCCGAGCGTGCGCCATTCGTTTTCGGTGTTGGAAAGAAGCGTTCCGGCATCGACTGCGCCGGAGTCAAATCGACTCTCGAAGTCCCAGAACCAGTAAAGGAACTGTCGCCAGCTCGTGGCCAACCACGGAGAACCAGGCTCAGAGCCAAACTGTTCTAGGATATGTTGACCGAACGGGTTCCTCAGACTTGCTGCGCTTAGGAGGTCACGATCCTTAATTCGGTCGAGATCCGACGCGCGCAGGAATGCAAGAAGCGATTCCTCGAACCAGTAGGGGAGCTGCCCGCCACCCTTGGGAGGCTCCTCGAAGCGAGACCTGGTGAAACGACGAAGGTTGAAGAATTTTCCAGTGGCACAGGACGACGCCCCCGCAGCTTTCCACAACACGACGTCGGAGGAGCAAAATCCAACGATAACGTCAATCTCCGCGTTGCTGAGGGCGGCAATGAGGCGCATTGCTCCTTTGATCGCCTCGACTTCTACAAGTTCTTGTCGAGGGTCCGTAGTGCCGCTAAACACCAAGTAGATTCTGTTACAAGGACCCACCGACAAGATCGAGCTGATCTCGAGCGATCGGTCTGGTGTTGTGAGCTCATCGAAGCCGATTAGTGCGGTCTGAATCGGCCGAATACCGCTCCTCTCTAACCTGGTGCAGAGTTTGTCCGCGACATCGACGAGCAGCGAAAAATACTCATTCCCGAACACATGTGGCACAACTGCTGGTGAACACACCGCCATCGGCCTAATCTCTTCGCACGTGGTCGCAATTCGGTCGACGATCCGGTCCCACCAGGCTGGTGACATGAGATCTGCTTTATCAACGTCGGCAGGAAAATATGTCCAATCGCGGAGGACCCCTCGTTGAGTCTTGGGATAGTACAGTTGCGGATCGAATACCGTCTCGAATGCCTGGTGCGCCCGCCTCTCTTGGATTTGGCCAATCACTTTGTCTTTCCGGTAGTTGACCGGGCTCAGAATGGCTCCGCGGTAGCTGGCGAACTCTGGAAGACCTAATAGGTTCTCCGAATGGTGGCCCATTTGGTGGTAGGTACCCATTACGAACTCCTCTCTTGATCAGCCCAGGCTCGAGCAAGCATCTCCGGCCTACGAAACCGTTCGACTGGCCAAGCTGAAACCATTTGGGGAAGCGCCGTAAGGCCGGCATTTGTAGCGGCTTCGCGAAATCGTGATGTGGGGCCCTTTCGCTGGTACACATGTGTCACGATGTCGCGCCGAGAGTCACCCGTCCCCCCATATGGATGGAATTCGAGCGCAGCAAAAGCAAGCACTACGCCAAGCGAAAACTGATCGGACCTCCAATCGATGAGCGCCTTGTTGTTTAGAAGCTGTTCCGGCGGCGCATAGAGCGGCGTCCCTGGCCCTAGAATCGCCCCTGTCGGCGTAATCGAGGCAGCGCTAAGGTCACGCACGAGCCCAAAGTCGACCAGCACGGGAGTCTCGCCGTCCTCGCGGAGCATTACATTTGCTGGTTTGAGGTCCCGATGCACAAGGCCAAGCGCTCCGATATGCGAGACAGCGTCGATCAGCAGAGCGCCGAGCCTCTGGACGGAGGTGGGTGTGAAGCGACCTTGATCGCTCAGCCGTGCTTCTAGTGAGCCACCGCCAACAAACTCCTCGAGCGAATACAGAAACGATTCTGATCCAATCGCGTGCCGTTCAATACGGGTGACTCGAGCAATATTTGGGTGGTTACATCGAGCCATCGCGTTGATTTCTCGAAAAGCTCGTTCGTCGGATGCTTCAGGTTGGTACAATTTCAAAGCACTAACCACACCGTTGGCGCTGACCTTAAACGTCTCCTTGACTGCACCCGCTCCGACGTGGCCGTGAAACGTTAGGTTTTCAGCCATGCAGATTGCACGCGCAATACCCTCCGGGTCAGACATCGTCATCGCAACGACTTTGTGCCTCAATAGCGCGATCACAGGCCTCTCTGGCGAGCCAGGGTTGAATCGGTACATTCCACGGGGAATCGTGGATCACGACTAGGTCGTTGTCGACCAGCGAGCAAAGACCCACACCTCGGCGGTCGAACTTAGCTGAGTACTGCTGAGCGAGCCGAGCAGTCGCCATTGGGAGGAGGACGTACGATTTATGGGCGAAACAAGTGTTGCGGTATGCCTGCTGAAGAGCTTCTCGCCAACGAGTCAACTTCGCCTCGAAAGCAATCACCCTTCCGATCGGTGAGACGCCGACAACATCGACGCGACCACGGTGATAAAAGAACTCGGGTACCAAGGCTAGCGGGCCCCACGGAGCTTGATCAGCGCCGATCACGTCTAGAAAGTGGTCAACAAGGTCTCGCTCGTATCGGTAGGTCATCGCTCTTCGCAAATGAAGAAGTCAACCATTATAGACAGTCTTGTTGTCAATTGACTGTAGTGCCGAGCGCGGAGATGATTGCCGGGATTTCATGGAAGCGGGGACGCTGCGGCTCGGCCGCCCGTGGATAGCGCATGGCAGGCTGGAGGCGTGCCGGGATTTGGGCACGAGTAGCCTCCGCTCCCGCCGGGCGCAGCCCTCATCGTAGCAGCGAGCGCGAGATCACTGATGCTCCGCAAGGCGCTGCGCCGCCTCCTCGCTCTCCGACTCCGGCAGCAACACCAAGCCGTTCTTCGCGCAGATGAGCTCGGGCGCCTGTTTCGTGCCCGGCTCCGGCGGCCGACACGTCAGCTGCGTCTGCGGCGGCCCGTCCGCTCGCTCCCCGCGCCAGAGTTCGGCAAACAGGTACACGCCCACCCCACAGCGGATCCGCCATGCGGTGCCGGGGATCGGGACGGCACGACCGCGCCGACCGGCTCCGTCGACTATCCTATCCCGTGCTGATCGGCAACAGACCGAAGGGGATGAGCTGTGGCGGAACGGCGCTTAGTCGGAGGGTGGCTGGCCGCCGACCTCCTCTACGCTCTGCCGGTCTCCCAGCTTGCACGCTGGACCGTCGGTGCGCTAACATTCCGATCGGGCCAATCAGCGCGGGTCGATATATCAATCGACACGACCTGAAACGTCAAGTAGTGAACTTGAACCGACAACCTGGGAACAGAGGGAGGGATCGTGACTCAAATCAGTTTCGGAAGCGTGATTGGGGTGCTGTTGACGGTCGCATTGATAGCATTGACGATCGAGAGAGCACTCTAGCAGATCTTCGATTCGAAACTCTGGAAGCACATCGAACGGACGCTGGACAAGCAGGCGGGTGGTGACTACTTGGACCTCAAACCCTGGATCTCGGTTGGGGTCTCGGTGACTTTGGCCTTTCACCTTGAATTGGACTTGTTCGCCGACACCCTTGGGAAGGATGGGGAAGTCCTTTCGAAGGTATTGACAGGACTGTTTATTGCCGGAGGGAGCACAGGAATCTACAAGTTCTTCAAGCGCGCCAGAAAACTCAAGGACGCTGCAGTCGCCAAGTAATTGTAGGTTTGACGACGGCCGACCTTTAACCGAAGCGATATCGGGTCGCTGCGTAAATAATTTGATTGCCGTGCTCGCGTTCGCCGTTTCGCTTCTTCTCCGCTGACCGCGCGCCAAACCGGTAGGCGATGATGCGGGCCGCCGGTCGCAGTCGGGCTGCAGGCGTCCTCGAATGCTTGGGATTCCGCCACCAGCCACGCCCACGCGACATCCCGCTCCGACGCCCCGTCCCCACTCCCCGGTGCGATCCGCTCGTGCGCGACGGCGGCTACTCGCCGAACCCGCCCCCGGGCCTCGAGAACTGCATGGTGACCGAGGGGCAGGCCTTCAGGGCACGCTCCCGGGCTGCGTCCCTGCCCGACTTGACGCGCCGGTTGAGATCGCGATCGGCCAGCGTCAGGTTCAGCCTTTGGTTGGCGAATTGCTTCTTGACCTCGGGTGTCGCGGCGCACAAGCCGCTGTCGTGGCTATGCAAGAACCCCGTTGAACTAACGGTCGGTGGATTAGCCAAATACGTTCATGCGGATGTGCTTACTCTTCTGCGGACCCTGCACGTTCCGTTCGCATGCGAATAATTTCATCGAATCAATTGCCGTCACCAACGCGCTCGCACCCCATCGAAAACTGGTGCCATTCCTACATTTTGCGTGAAACGTGGCCAATTTCTGATGAACCAAATCCTTATTGCCGACGTGCACTTTATACAAGTCTGCAATATCCCTACGCCTCCCAACAAGGCCCAGCTTCTTAAAACCTATGAGATAAATATTCCCACGATCATCAGACAGAAGCAAAATTCCATTGATATAATCTCTCCACTTAATGTCAGGATGCCAAGACTGTGCTTTGCGATTTGCGCCGGGAAAATTACGAGGGACCCAAGTCCCATAGTATTTGAACGTGCAGGATTTATTTCCCAAGCTCACGCCAGCATCCGTCTTATAGAAGTCAATGCTATGACCGTTCCCATTCTTGTAAAATACTGCCAATAAGTATCGATCATTGCCGTTATTGGTCTGGTAGTTCGTGATGCCGACGGATCCTGCCTTCGCATCAGGCCTATATACGGTCAAACATCGGTGGTATTTGCATTGCTTGCCCTGAATCTTGTAGAATCGCCCTTCGGACTTTCCGCCACCCGAAAATCCAACGACAAACCAGTCACCAATGGTTTGAATGCCGCCTAAATGATCCAGACCGCCGGAGCTTTGGACATTATGTGCTTTCTGACAGATATAGTTAAGACCAGACTGCTTCTTGCTCCTTCCGATCGCAATGTATAGATTCCTTGTAAGGACGGCCTTAAGATCGCGGATCGCGACTCCCTGTACGTGCCTGTGGAGCTTGACAAAGTGGTACCAGTGGATGATAGGCGGGAGGTCAGCGCCACGAATCTCGGCCGATTTCCCTTGCCCAGATGGAATTCCGAGCTTTTGAAACGCCGATTTTACGCAACCGGGGTCCATTTCAATATTACTGTCTGAGGCAGGAAACGCACACATAGAATAATCCTCCACTGCTTGGAACGAGAACTCGACGAGCGTCACAGGGACCCGCCGGCTTTCCCCTTTGAATTGGTTTCATTCGTCGACTCTGGGCTCGCCAGGACTGGCTTGCCGGCCCGACGCTGATGCGGACGAATTCTGGGGCCAGATCAGAGGCTGGTCTAGAAAATCGGCACAATTGCCCTACCTGCCCCGGATCAAACTGACGATATCGACAGGTAGAGCCACGCCAATTATCAAAGCCGTGTTTGTGCTCTCAATTATAGGAGAACCGGGGAAAATAGACTGATTCGTAATTGGACTATTCAGTGCAAAGCCGTCTAAATCCCTAGCTTTAATACCTTCGGTGTTAGAGAAACGACTGTATTTTGCTTGGATGCTTCGGTTCTTTTCGTTGGTTTGCGCGTCTCCCGGGTTCATTGACTCGGTTGGAAGTCCGTTTATATCGTCTAGTAACTGGGATGCAGCTCTCAAAAACCCGGGGCTTAACTCTTTGCCGACACGAATTGACACTCCACCGAATAATTCAACATATCGATTCACTCCCACTCCAAGGCCGAAAGCGAAACCGTCAATTGCCTCTGGCGTTGCACTAGCGAATTCGAGAGATAGCAGAAGATCGAAGGTCTTCTTCTCGGAAAAATGCTTGCCAAAAAAACTCTGAAACTCAAAAAGGTTTACCAAGGCTCCCGCAAAGACGGAAGGACGAAGAGTGCTATTATTCTCAACCAGAAGCACCTGATTCTCCTCCGTATAGTCCACCGGATCATCTAGCCTCTGACTAGCGCCAATCGCGATAACTGGTCGAATGATGCTCGGATCATACATAGCGACAGGACCTATTGTTGTACCATTATTTCTGAATGTTTCTATTCCACTAGCAGTTTTGATAGTTTCCTTGATAGTCCACCGAATGTAGCCCACAGTTGTAACACTCTTTCGCGCAAATAATTTAAGCTGGTCGCACGTCGTAGACGTCGTAAATGTAATCTCTCTCAAATTCCCGGTTATTCGCTCGTGACTCCAAGCGGATGAAGGCCCTGATATTCCTTCGATGTGAGTACTATTAGGAACTGTAATCCGCAACTCAAGTGTGGTGCCCGTTTTGGTGGGAGTTATCTTGCACTTCCAAACTTCGTAATCGTCGCCGTAACTGGATTTGCCAGCGGAGGGATTACATTCAAGTTCCTGGGAATGGGCAGTTCCGACAGCAACTACTATGAGAATGAGGCAAGCGATCGATTTGCTCATCGGAGTCCTCTCGAGAATTCCCCTCACTACGTCTTTGACAGCCATAAACCGGGCGATATTGTCACGGGGATACGCCCCTCTCGCTGACCAGCGCCAACGCTCGCGTGCGCCTCGACGCCGACCAGCCTCAGCTTGTAGTTGCGCTTGTGTCTTGTGGAATTCGGTCATGTTCAATGCTCCTCGTTATTCCCCCTTCACATCTTCCTCCCCGTCTCCATCACCTGCGCCACGACCGCGGCCTCTCGCGGCCACGGCACCGGCGCGTACTGCGGATTGTCACTCACGAGCAGCCAGCGGGGATTGTAGTGCATGAGCCGGTTGACCTGCAACCCCTCGTCCGACCGCGCGGAAGATAGATGTCCTTCACAACGTCCTCCCCGTCCACATCACCTGCCCCGCCCTCACTCCGACTGGTTGATCCGCTCGAACAGCTCGGCGCTGAGCTTCTGCGCCTCCGCGATCTGCTCGGCGGTCATGCGCTTCCGGAGGTTGTCCTTGTTCTCAATGGCCGGCTTGGTCCCTTGCGCGGCGGCAAGGTTGTACCAGGAATAGGCGCGGACATAATCTTCCAGGACGCCCTCGCCGTTGGCGTACATGACACCGAGGAGGCATTGCGCACCAGCGTTACCCTGCTCGGCGGCCTTGCCGTACCACTTGACAGCCTCCGCATCATCCTCGGGCACGCCCTTGCCGTTGGCCTACATAAAACCGAGGTAGTGCTGGGCCATGGCTTTACCCTGCTCGGCCCGTTGGCGCAGCTCCGTGATCCATTCCGACTCCTTCTCGACCGTACAGTGCCCTAGCAGCGTCAGCGCCAGCACGGAATGGGTAAGAACCGTCGCCAGCCTCGGATGTGTCCGCGTCATCGTTGACCTCTCACAGCGTCCTCCCCGTCCACATCACTGGTCAGCCTACACGGATCAACGCGCAGCATCGCGCAAACTCCGATAGGCGTCGGAGTCCTTGTGCGTCTCCTTGTGGTGAGCGAGGTCCCAGGGTGTTTTGCCAATCTTGTTTCGCGTGTTGCCATCCGCGCCTGCATACAGGAGCACGACGATTGCACGTTGGTTCCCGTACATAGCCGCGAAATGCAGGGGTGTAGAGTCGAACTCGTCCCGCGCGTTCCTATCGGCGCCTGCATCGAGGAATGCCCTGATAACCGCTGGATGTTCATTGAAAGCTGCTGCTAAATGCAGCGGCGTTCGGCCTCTCGCGTCCCGTGCGTCAAGCTCCGCGCCCACATCTAGCAGAGCTTGGATGACACTGGTGTCTTCTTTGAACCCGGCCGCAACATGAAGGGGCGTCCCCAATGAGTTCAGTCTGTTCACACCCACGCTAGACGCGATGCAGGCGACGTGATCCTCGACAGTCGCCAACCGCAGGCAGTCGTGGGCCGGCATCTGGGCGACCAAGGTTGGGCCGCTGCCCCCAGCACATGTGAGCACAAGCGCGACATTCGTTAGAGCCAATGGCAGCTGCATCCTCACAATGTCCTCCCCGTCCACTTCACCTGCCCAACGCCCTCATTCCGACTGATTGATCCGCTCTAACAGCCTGGCGCTGAGTATCCGCGCCTTCGTGGTGCCCGGCTTCTGCGGCTTGCACTGAACACATCTTATTGGGCTGAGGAGCCGCTTTCGCCGGGATTCTCGTCACTGGAGGGCCCTTGAGGTGCGGGACTCACAGGTTCCGGAACAGTGACGCTCTGACCTACCCCGCTTTTACGTCCCCGAACAAAGGCCCAAATCAAAGCCGGGAACGGCGTGCCGCCAATGATGCCTGCCGCGACGTTCTGCCCGAGGTAGCCGAGCCATGCTGTCGTTGCAAAGACGCCCAAAACGGCAATCAATGCGTAGGTCTGGCCGCGTTTAGTGTCAGCTGCCGTATCCGTGATCGCGGTGATCGTGCACTCGTGTGTGATCGACTGATCCTTCTCGGCCATGCGAAGAATTCGCTCTGCTGCGCCGGGAACAACGGACTCGTAGCCTGCAAGGATTTCTGGAGCCGGAAGGGGGCCGGAGAATTGCTTTTGGACGGAAACGGTTCGTCTTAACAGAGTATGTTGAGACCCCGCTCCAGAGGTCTTAATCGCCTGCTTCTCGTCGCTGCTCTTCACTCACCACCTCGGCTGCTTGGCGGATGTGATTTCCAACACGAGACCAAACTTCGCCCATACGCTCCTCCGCCGTGGCCCTAGGGAGAATCTGCTCGTATCTATGGGGATCTGGAAAGAGATCAACTAAGCTCCCCACGCCGCGGAGGAAGGATATTTGCCGTAAGTTAGCTACCGCCTTGTCCATGAACTCCGCCTGAGCACTTATCTTAGACGCAGCCTCACGCAGGGGGTCGAGCGACCTGGCGGCTGCATCGAGTTGGCTCTCCATTGCCATCATGGCCTCCCGAGCCCTCGCATTCGCTTTGGCGAGTTGGTTCAGATTCGCAGACAGCGCGCTTAGGTCGATACGGGATAGCTCTCGGACTCTATCGAGCGCTTGGGCGGCGCTGGCAATCTCTCCCTGCATGCGCGATATGGAATTGCAGATGGCATCCGCCGCTGCTTGAATCTCCTCCGGGGAAGGGTCAACCGTATGCTTCACAACGTCCTCCCCGTCCACATCGCCTGAGCCACAACCTCGGCCTCGCGCGGCCACGACACCGGCTCATACGTCGGGTTGTCGCTGACGAGCATCCAGTCGCCGTCCTCCTTGGCGAGCCGCTTGATCTGCAGCCCGTCCTCCGACCGCACCGCGAAGACCCGGTTGGCGCGGCGGCGCGTGCGCTGGTGATCGAGCAGGATCAGCGCCCGATCGCAAATCGTGGGCTCCATCGACTCGCCGACGACCTGGATCACGCTGGCCATCTCTGGGTTGATCCCGCTCCGCCGCAGCCAGTCGCGACGGAAGACGATGGCCCGGGCCGCGCTCTCCGAGTCCACGACCGCGCCGGGGTCGGCGGAGCCGAACGCCTCGTTCCAGAGCAGGGCGCAGAAGTCGGGGTCCTCGCCGGGGCGGATCAGCTCAGCGGCCGGCGTGGGGTCGTCGGTGAGGCCGGTGAGGTAGTCCGTGGAGACGTTGAGAGCGCGGGCAGCACTCACCGCTCCATCTATCCGAAGCGTCTTTCGCCCAGACTCAACGTGGGAAATCATCGACTGGCTGCACCGACCGCCAAGCGCGACAGCAAGGTCGAACTGAGACAGCCCGGCTTGTTGCCGGGCAGCTGCTAAGCGCTCCCCGAGCATTGACCCAAATTTAGCAGCACAATTTCTCTTGACACATGACTCAAAGTCATATGCAGTCGATATATGACCACAAGTCATGCACGAATCCAAGGCCGAATCGCCGAGCTTGGCGTCACCCAACAGGACCTGGCTAACGCTCTCGGGATGCACGCGACGCTGCTGAATCACATCCTCAAGGGCCGCCGCACTCCTCCCGCCGACTTCTACGAGCGGGTCACCGCCGCCCTCGACCGCCTGGAGGCCGCCGAGCGGGCCGCCGACGAGGCACGCCAGCGCGTGCTCGCGGGGGAGGCGGCGTGAGGGGGCGGGGGATCAGAGGTCCTCGGACTGAGGCATCGTCTTCAGCAACCGGACTAAGGCTTTCTGCATCTCAGAAAGCTGTAGTTGCGCAGCTTCGTCGGGCCGAGTTAGGGACATTTCGACTTCCAGCGAGCGTTCGAGAGCTTCTAGAAAACGAGCGACCGAACCTGGGCCGTGCGCTGTATCAAGCTGCCGAACGCTACGTGCAATCACGGTCAGGTAAACGATGAGGATTTCGTCGGTGAAGACAACGGGTTCAGAACCATTCGAGGGCATGGAAAGAACCTGCGGATTGTATCAAGCGGAACGGCACAGGCCGGTGCTCGCGGGGGGTGCGGCGTGTGGGTAGGAGGACGAAAAAGCGTGGCGTTCACCCGCATCGCAGCGTTTGCTGGCGTCTTTGCGACCGGCTTCGCCTTCGGGGGCTTGGTGCAGCTTATTCGCGATTCCGGCGAGGGGGCGCGGATCTACACGATCTCCTGCGCGGCCCTCGTCACCGTCATGAACGTGCTATTCGCGTGGTCCCACACATGGGACCTGCAGGCCCTCGACAGGCTCTTTACGTCGTTGTACGGAGAGATCCGACGTCGAAAGGAGTTGCGGGAGCGAATCCGCGAGGAGGGGCAGCGGTGACGCGCTTACGCCTGCTGCTGTCTCAGCCTGATTCGCTTCGTGAGGCTCGTGCCGGTGCCGTGCTCCGACTCCAGGCAGATCTGAAACCGGACTTGCATCACATCCGGACAGCTCGACTCGCACGCGAAGGCACCCTGCCGTACGGGAGGATCGAAGCGGATCGCTCGCGATCATTGGGGTTACTAGGCTTTGGTGGACAGTTAAGGGTGCGGCAGGTGCTGAGGCTCGAAGAGTGCCGCACCATGGTGTCGAAGACAGTTGGGGAAGTCAAGTGCCAAGGGCCGGCAGAACGTCAGCTGCACGGGGCGCGCCGGGAGAAGCGCCAGCGGGCTCTGCCGGGGGGCCACCCGGCAGCAAGACGGCGGCCTCCTGACCGCCCTGCCATGGGGGTGCCGTGGAGCTGACGGCACGCCGTCCTGCTCCTGCTATTGCGGGGATGATCCAGGCCTCCGGAAGACTTGGGGGGCTGGGGGCCGAGTCCCCCGACGGGCCGACCCGGGGCCTGCGCTGGCTAGTTCCGCGCCGCCCTCCGTGCGAAGTCCGCCGGCGACAGATAGCCGAGGGCCGAGTGCCGGCGGCGCCGGTTGTAGAAGCCTTCCAGGAAGCGGAAGATCTCGCAGGCCGCTTGCTCGCGGGTGGCGCACGAGCTGCGTTGCAGCAGCTCGCACTCCAAGGTCGCAAAAAAACTCTCCGCCATGGCGTTGTCGAAACAGTTGCCCCGGGCGCCCATGGATTGGCGGACGCCGGCCTGCTCGCAGCGGCGGGTGAACGCCAGCGCGGTGTACTGGCTGCCGCGGTCGGCATGGAAGATCACGCCCCGCGCCGCGCGGGCCTGCAGGGCCATGTCCAGCGCGGAGCGCACCAGAGCGGCCGTCTGCCGCGCCCCCATGGCCCAGCCCACCACCTTGCGGCTGAACACGTCCAGCACCGTGGCCAGGTACAGAAAGCCTTCCCGCGTCGGCACATACGTGATGTCGGCCACCCACAGGCGGTTCGGCCCGCATGCCTCGAAGCGCCGCCGGACGCGGTCCGGCGCGACCTGTGCCTCGCGGTCCGCCTGGGTCGTGCAGAGCCGCCGCCGGCGGGTCACGCCCTGCAGCCCCAGCGCCCGCAGCAGCCGCGCCACCCGCTGCCGCGACACGCTCTCGCCCGCGGCCAGCAGCTCGGCGTGCACCCGCGGCGCCCCGCAGGTCCCTCGCGAAGCGGCGTGGATCCCGGCGATCTGCCGACTCAGCCGCTCGTTCTCTCGCGCCCGCCGGCTCGGCGAGCGCTGGCGCCATGCATAGTAGCCGCTGGAGGAGACACCCAGCACGCGACACAGGCAGGCAATCGCATAGCAGCCCTGGCGCGCCTTCACGAATTCGAAGACCCGGACGGCATCGAATCGGTCTCCCGAGCGAACCAGGCCGCGGCTTTTGCCAGGATCTCGCGCTCCATCCGCAGCCGGCGGTTGTCACGCCGCAGCCGCGCCAGCTCCTGGCGCTCGGAGCTGCGCAGGCCGTCCTTGCGCCGCCCCGCGTCCCGATCGGCCTGCTGCATCCAGCGCAGCACCGAGTCCGCCGAGATCCCGAACTCCTCGGCGATCTCGCGCGGGCGGCGGTTGCCGACCTGCGCCACCTGCACCACCTGCTCCCGGAACTCCTTGGGATACGGTTTCACATAGTCTCGCTTGCTCATCCTTCGGGGCCTCCTTATGCCCCGCCTTATCGAGCACCCTACCACTGCCGTCCCTCTGCAATCTCACCTGTCCACGAAAAGGTAGTAACTCCAGGGTGCGTCTACCACCTGGGCTCGGGCCGGGAGCAGTGGTGGTGCGAGGGCCTGGCTACCGGGCTGTCGGTGCAGGCCGCGCTCAAGAGACTCTATCGGAGGGCCTGTGTTAGCGTCTGCTTCTCGGCCCACAACCTCTCCCGCGTGGCGCGGCGGGGAATCGTCGTCGCGGATCACGACGCGAAATCCGGGCCGGGCGAGGCCGCCGCCAGACGCACCGGCCTGCCGTTCTGGCTGCCGCCTGAACCGGGCGACGCCAACGACTTTCACCAGAAGCACGAGCTGGACGCGCTGGCCGAGCAGTTCCGGCGAATTCTCCATCGATCAAGGAGGGCAGCATGAACCGAATCGACACACTCTCCAACCTGATGAGCGACCTTGTCCGCGAGGCCGTCCGGGGCGTAATGCGCGAGGAGTTCCAGGAACGGCCCCAGGTACAGCCGCGCCTGCTCGACGCGAAGCAGGCCGGACGCTACATCGGCAGGCCGGAAGCGATGGTGCGAAAGCTGGCTAGGGCAGGGAAGCTCCCGGTCAGTTCCAGTGACACGCGGCTCCTGTTCGACCGGCACGACCTGGACAGATTCATCGAGCGCGAGAAGGATTCCCGCAGGAGCGGACATGCCTCCTGACCCCTCCGCTACAATGCCTTGGATGGCGCGACGCAAGGCCCGCCACGGCGACGGCAGCTACCGCAGGCGCGGCCCGAACGCCTGGCAGCTCCGCTGGATGGTGGACGGCTCGGTGCAGACAGAGACGGTGCACGGCACCGAACAGGATGCGCGAGCGCGGCTCAAGCGCGTCACCGCAGACGCCGCCGAGGGGCTGCACTCAGCGGGCCTGATGCAGCGCACGGTCGGAGACATCCTGCGCTACCAGCTTGCGCATTACGAGCGGGAGAACTTGGCGAGCCTGGCAACGTGTCGGGCCTATATAGCCCGGATGATCGATGCCATGGGATCGATCCGCGTGGTCCGGTTGCGCACGGCTGACATTCAGCGGTTCGCAAATTCCCTGATCGACCGAGGGCTGTCGCCCGCGAGCGCCAACCGGCATCTTGAAGTTCTCAAGGCCGCCTTCCGCAGGGCCAGCCGCGAGGACCCGCCGCTCGTAAACCGCGTCCCGCCAATCGAGAGGTTCCCCGAGCGCAATGTCCGCGAGGGATTCCTGCAAGCCGAGGATTACGAGCGGCTCATGAGCCATATCGAGGCCGACTGGCTGAAATTGATGTTTGCGTTCGGCTACCACTACGGGGCACGGGCGGGCGCGATCCTGGCGATCCGCTGGAGCCAGGTGGACTGGCAGCGGCGCGTAATCCGGCCGCCTGCCAACCAGCCCCGCAACAAGCGCGTAGGCGTCTGGCCGATCTACGGCGACCCGGAACGGCTCCGCCGCAAGGCGGAATTCCATCACGAGGAATTCTGGCCGCACGTTCCCTGGGTGTTCCACCGGGACGGCAAGCGGATCCCGCAGGGCGGCTATCGCAATGCCTGGAGCAAGGCCAGGGAAAGCGCCGGGTTCCCGGGCCTCCGATTCCACGACCTGCGCCGGACAGCTGCCCGCAACATGGCCGAGTCCGGGATCGACGATTCGCTCATTCTGCGAGTCGTGGGCTGGAAGACACGCGCCATGCTGCTCCGCTACCGCATCATCGACGAGCGGGGCGTGGTCCGTGCCGGCGAGCGCATTGACCGCTATCTGCGGTCGCTGGAACGTCCCGGGAATGCACGGGAGAAGAATGTCCAATGAGCCGTTCTCAGGCAGCATTTGGACAAGAATTTGGACAAGCCGGGGGAGGGGAGTCCCGTAAGTGACTGGAAAGATTGGCTCCTCAGGTAGGACTCGAACCTACAACCCTCCGGTTAACAGCCGGATGCTCTACCAATTGAGCTACTGAGGAGCATCTAGTCTTTATTGATGATCGCAGACCGCCCCGACCTCGTCAAGGATGGGTGGGCCTTGGGCCGTTGCAGAGTGCGTCTAGAGGCCGATGAGCACTCCAAAGTCTAAGAGAGACTAACGAACCGCAGCCAAGATTTGGGAATCTCAAGGTTCGAGCTAAAGGCGTTGCGGACCGCCTGAAGAACTCTCTAGACGGGCATGACAAGTTGAGAGCGCGTACGCGGTCGAACTAGGCTTAGGGAGTCCTTCCTATACAGGAAGAAGCTGAATTTGATGATATGAAGTCGGTCGCAAGAGGATCGAAGTGCTTCATTGTGCCCGGCTATGTCCGCTTGCTTAACAGCCCCAACGCGGGATCTGGAGTGTCGATCAACCAGAGCACGACGATAGTCGAAATTCGCGTTTCCCTGCCTAGCCGAGGTCGAAATCACTCGTCTCGCAGGATTTCCAGCGGCTTGCTCCCCAGGATCCGGAGGCTCGCTCCCCATCCCGCGCTAGTCGCTATCAGCGCGCTCCCGACTACCGTCAATACGATTGCAGGCCACTCGATAACCGCGTCCAAGTCTAGTATGTCCCAGGTTAGCAGTGCCGAGTAGGACACAGCCAGCAAGCTGCCGGCCAAGCCAGCTACACCCCCTAGGATCAGGAACTCGACCGAGAATATCTCCGCGAGGCGATTGCGGGTCGCTCCAAGTGTCTTGAGAACTGCTACCTCCCTTAGGCGCCGGAAGCGCGTGGCAGCCACGCTCGAGACCAGGATGATCACACCTGCCACGATTGCGAACGCTGACACGAACCGGATCACGAACGCAATCTGGTCGACAACCTCCTGCACGGTCTCGAAGAAATCGACCGCGTTAACAAAAAGCACCGACGGGAAGGCCTCGAATGCCTGTCGCGACAGGTCGACGCTATGTTCGGGCCGGACCCGGATCCCCCCTATGTAGTTGGCGGGCAGTCCTTGGAGTGCGCTCTCGTTCAGGACGAAATCGTAAATCCAATCCGGCATGCCCTCGTAGCTGTGTATCGCGACAACTCGAGCCGAAATATCCCTTCCGCCAGCCTGCCACGCGATTTGCGACCCCAAGTCGATCTCGAGATAGTTCGCGAGACGCTCTCTAACTGACACCATTGGTTCCGCTGTCGTCGGCTCCCACCACTGACCCTGCAGGATCCCCAGTCCGTTCGGCGGACTTTCGGCCCAGGTGATGTCCCTGGCTCGTCGCATCCGGGACCCCCTCCCGGCGGCCCCTTGTGCATCGGAGTTCTCGCCGCGAGGCCGACGAAGATCGAGGTTGCGACCGCTGACGTTTTGGAGGCGCGCCGAGACAGTGGGGAGCAGCATCACTTCTCCCTCGATGCCGGGCTGCTCGCGCAGGAAACGCTCGAGTGCCTCGTGCTCGCCGGACTTGATGTTGCTTAGATAGACGTTCGGCATGTCCGGCGGGGCGCTACTGACCAGCTGCGCCAGCACGGTCGTCTGGAGCAGGTAAACAGTCAGGGTGAAGGTGACTCCGATGCCGATCGCCACAAGGATGATCTCGGAATGCATCCCGGGCCGGTGCAGATTCGCGATGCCGTGACGCAACGTCACTGGCAGACGCACCGGTAAATGCGCCGGTGCGGCCTTGAGCACCCGCAGCAGGGCTCCGGCGGTAAGGGCCAGGGCGCCCAGGCTGACGGCGAGGCCTCCTGCGAACCATCCGCCCAGCCTGGCGGAGTCGCTGAGCCATACCGCGACCAGTCCGACACCACCGAGGATTACAGTCGCGGAGCCCAGCTGCCTCAAGCGATCGTCGCGCCGCTCTGAAGGGGTTTTCTCGAAGCGTGAAGCCATCTCGCGGCGAAAGATTAGTGCCGGTGCGACTTTGCGGATGCCTAGCAGAGTCGGCAGCGAAAACATTAGAACGGTCAGGATTCCGACGCCCGTAGCCTGCACGGCGGGCCACGGCTGCCAGTTGAACGACGGAGCGCGAGGGAAGTAGTCCGCCACGAACGTGGGCGCGACGCCCTGAAGCAGGAATCCGATCGCGACCCCTAGGATGCTGCCCAACAGGCCGAGGGTCACCGTCTGCAGCAGGAAAACGCGGATGATCAGCCCCGAGGTCGCGCCGTAGCACTTCATGATTGCGATGGTGTCAAGCCTCTGCTGCAAGTGCGAATAGACGACCATCGCTACCCCCAGTCCGCCGACAGCCATCGCGAGCAAGCTGACTAGGCTTAGGAAGCTGGTTGTTCGATCTAGTCCGCGCCGGATCCTAGGACTCGTTTCGCGATAGTCCGTGATTCGGGCCCCGGGAATTCCCTGTTCGAGGGACTGCCGGGCCTCGTTGACGCTCATGCCTTGCTCTGGCAGCTTGATCAGGAAACGACGAGTAAAACGGCTTCCGAATTGTACGAGACCGGTTCTGGCCAGGGCGCTCTCGGAGACCATGGCCCGAGGCCCGAAATTCATGGCCCCCGTCATGCGATCGGGCTCGATGCGCAGAATCGCCGCGATGCGGAAATCCGCTTCGCCCAGCCTCACTTCGTCGCCCACCTCGGCGCCTAGGCGAATGAGCAGGTCCTGCGACGCTAGGACGGCATCGTCCGAGAGCGTTTCTCGCAGTGGCCGGGCGGGGTCGAGTTCGACCTCGCCGTAGTAGGGGTATGCGGCAGGATCCACCGCCTTGAGGTTGACAGGTAGCGGACGGTGCAGCGCGTGGCCGCCCATCATCGTCATCAGCTCCGTGACGCGGGTGACGGATGCTCCGCTGGAAGCCAGTTCGTCAAGCACGGCGCTCTCGGGCTCGTCCGGCTCGTGGCTGATTGCTGCGCTTATGTCTCCAGCGAGTAACATGCGGGCGTCGCTCAGCAGCATTTGCTGGAATGCGGCGCAGTATCCTCGTACTCCGCTCAAGGCAGCCACGCCCACGCTAACGGCGAGAAGAGCGAACAGGAATTTGATCTTGGCCGCGCCGAGGTCGCGCCACGCCAACTTCGCGGACAGCCGCCACTCGCTTAAGTTCGCCAAGCTCTCAGAGTAGCGAAGAGATCGGCAGGCGGGATTTGCCTAGTTCCCTGGCGGTCCTTTGATGGCCTCCCTGCGAGCGGCGAATCTCCGGCTCTCAGCTCAGCGGTTCCAGCCCGCACGCAGGCCATGATCATCGGGATCCATCGCAAGTCTCCGTTTCGTGCGGCGTTGCTCTTGGGCAATAGCCCGCGGCATCTTTGAATGGGTGGAGACAGGTGACTGGGAAGCGGACCCCGCAAGGCCCTGAAGGGATGGTTGGCCGGAGTCTGCCGTCCACCGCTGCGCTAATCCCTCGTTCCTTCCCGCTAGGGGGGATCGATGGCAGTGCAAGAGCCCCCTGAGGGCAACAGAGATGTGCGCCGCGTGCGAAGGCTGACGCAAGACGCGAAAAGCCCCGCCCGCGATGTGCGGGCGGGGCGGTGTTAGATCGAGCCGATGGCTCGCGAGCGGCTAGAACTCGCCGCCGCCGTGCGGGTCGGGAGGCGGAGGGGGAGTCTTTTCCGGGATCTCATGCACAGTTGCTTCAGTGGTGAGCATCAGGCTTGAAATCGAGGCCGCGTTTTGGAGCGCGGTGTTGGTCACCTTGACCGGGTCGATGACGCCCTCGGCGACTAGGTCGCCGTAGGTGTCCGTTGCTGCGTTGTATCCGAAGTTGTCGTCGGTGCCGGTGCGGACCCGCTCGGCGACGATCGCACCTTCCTGGCCCGCGTTCTGTGCGATCCAGCGCAACGGAGACTCGATCGCGCGGCCGACGATGTTGATGCCGATCTGCTCGTCCTCGTTCGCACCCTTGAATCCCTCGAGAGCCGCCGCCGACCGGAGGAAGGCAACGCCGCCGCCGGGAACAATGCCCCCCTCGACGGCTGCGCGGGTCGCGTGCATCGCGTCCTCGACGCGCGCTTTCTTCTCCTTCATCTCGGTCTCGGTCGCCGCGCCGACCTTGATCACCGCGACGCCGCCGACCAGCTTCGCCAACCGCTCCTGCAGCTTCTCGCGGTCGTAGTCGGAGGTGGTCTCCTCGATCTGCGCGCGCAACTGCTTGACGCGCCCCGAAATCGCTTCCGAACTGCCTGCGCCCTCGACAAGGGTCGTGTTGTCCTTGTCGATCACGATGCGGCTAGCCTTGCCGAGGTCGTCGACCTGGACGCCTTCCAGCTTGATGCCCGTCTCTTCCATGATGGCCCGGCCGCCGGTCAGGATGGCGATGTCCTCGAGCATGGCCTTGCGGCGGTCGCCGAACCCCGGGGCCTTGACGGCGGCCACGTTGAGCGTGCCGCGCAGCTTGTTGACCACCAGCGTGGCCAGCGCCTCGCCTTCGGTTTCCTCGGAGATGATCAGCAGCGGGCGCCCTTGGCGCGAAACAGCCTCGAGCACGGGCAGCAGGTCCTTCATGCTGCTGATCTTCTTCTCGTGAATCAGGATCAGCGCGTTCTCCAGCACGCACTCCATCGAGTCCTGGTCGGTCACGAAGTACGGCGAGGCGTAGCCCCGGTCGAACTGCATTCCCTCGACCACCTCGAGTTCGGTGTCGATCGTCTTACCCTCTTCGACGGTGATCACCCCGTCCTTGCCGACCTTCTCCATCGCTTCCGCGATGATTTCGCCGATAGCGGCATCGTTATTCGCCGAAATTGCCGCGACTTGGGCGACCGCATCGCCTTCGACCGGCTTCGCCATCGCTTTCAGCTTGTCGGACAGGGCGGCGGTGGCTTTTTCGATGCCGCGCTTGATCGCCATCGGGTTGGCTCCGGCGGCGACGCTCTTCAGCCCGTCGCGATAGATTGCCTGGGCCAGGATGGTGGCCGTGGTCGTGCCGTCACCGGCGACGTCCGAGGTCTTTGATGCGACTTCGCGCACCATCTGTGCGCCGAGATTCTCGAGCTTGTCCTTGAGTTCGATCTCCTTGGCGACTGTGACTCCGTCCTTGGTGACGGTCGGTCCGCCGAATTTTTTCTCAAGCACGACGTTGCGGCCCTTCGGGCCCAGCGTCACTCGAACGGTGTTGGCGAGCTTGTTTACTCCGCTCAGGATCGCCTGCCGGCAATCCTCTCCGAAGACAATTTTCTTTCCTGCCATCTTGCGGTTTGCTCCTTCCGGGTTCTCTCTCAGCTGATGATGGCGAGGGCCTCATCCTCGCGCATGATCAGATACTCGTTGTCGTCGACTGTGACCTCGCTGCCGGAGTACTTGCCGAACAGGATCTTGTCGCCGACTTTTACGTCCAGGGCTACGACGGTGCCGTCGTCTTTTTTCTTGCCGTTGCCGATGGCAACAACTTGGCCCTGCTGCGGCTTCTCCTTCGCCGAGTCAGGGATGATGATCCCGCCGCTCGACTGCTGGTGCGCCTCGTCGAGCCGCTCGACGAGGATACGGTCGTGCAATGGTCTCAGACTCATTGTGATTGGGTCCTCCTACGAATCGGATTGTTTGGTGTGGGGGAACGGCGAATTGATAGCTTCGCTGCTCATGAAACTTGATGCTGTTGCTATCAAGTTCTTATGATGATCAGTATACAATTGCCGTCAAGGTGTGTCAAGGGTCGTCCGCATTTCTTTCGGGCGCCGGCTTCTCCCACATTGCCGCGCGGGATGGGTCAGCTGCAGTGGTCGTCGCGATCAGACTACCGCCTCCGGGGCTAGCCGAGCTTCGACCCTTGAAGTGCACGGGTTGGAAACGGAATCGCGGAGCCTGTAACGTTGGGCAATGGCCCTCGTCACGACCGCGGTCGCGAGGGCGGCTGGCGGGGAGTGACTTGGACTCCGTTGGAGTGCCAGAATAGGAGGAATAGCGAGCCATGTTCCGGTTCGAGTCGCCTTGGATGTTCCTGTTGCTGGTGCCGTTGGCGGCGCTCATTGTCTGGCGGCGCACGGACCAAGTGCGGCTTCGATTCTCTTCCACCGCTGCGGCCGCCAGACTCCGCGGTTCGTGGCGGTCGAGGCTGGCACGCCTTCCCCTCCTGCTGCGCGCGCTGGCTCTGGTGGCGCTCGTGGCTGCGCTGGCCCGGCCCCAGTTCGGCAGCGAGCAAATTCGAGACATCACGCGGGGAATCGCGATCGGCATGGTAGTGGATCGCTCGTCAAGCATGGGCGAACGAATGCGCTTCGGTGGGAGCACGGTGACTCGCCTTGAAGCCGTCAAGCAGGTGTACCGCGATTTCGTCGACCCGACGGAAGGCACGATGGGCGGGCGTCCGAATGACCTTATCGGCATGAGCACGTTCGCGCAGTACGCGGACTCCGTGTGCCCGCTGACGCTTTCTCACGACACATTGATCCAGCTTCTCGACACCGTGCGGCTCGTCGAGGACCGGCGCGAGGACGGGACAGCAATAGGAGACGCGGTTGCCTTGGCTGCGGCGAGGTTGAGAAACGCCGAGCAAGCCACCCCCGACGGAATTTCTTACGAGATCAAGAGCAAGATCGTTATCCTGCTTACCGACGGTGAGAACAACGCCGGCGACCGCAGCGTGCGCGACGCAGCCGAATTGTGCAGGCAGTGGGACATCAAGGTTTACGCCATCGGCGTGGGCGACGAGCGCGGCGTCCAGACGCCTTTCGGTCGATTGCGCGCTCCGCTCCGAAGGGGTTTCGATGACCGAGCCCTGCGCGAGATTGCCGAGGTCACCGGGGGCAAGTACTGGCTAGCCGCCGACGCCGATACCCTCCGTTCGGTGCATGAGGAGATCAACGATCTCGAAAAGAGCGAATTCGAGGCATTGACTTACCTTGACTACAAGGAAGCGTTCGCGCCGTGGGCGTTGGCCGGACTCGCGATGCTATCGCTTGAATTCCTCCTGCGTCTAACAGTTTTGAGGACCGTTCCGTGAGCGACTTTCAGTTCGGCGACATCGCGATGCTGCACGGGCTCTGGCTGCTTCCGGCTCTGGCGGTCCTGATGCTCTATGCATCCCGTCGGCGTCGGCAGGCCCTGACGGCGTTCATTGAGACCGGGCTGCTCGCCCGTCTCGGCCGCTCTTCGGTGCCGGACCCAGCGCGGCGCGTGCTCAAGGCTGTCTTGGCGCTTGCGGCGTTCGGCTGCTTGGTCGTGGCGCTTGCCCGACCGGCTTGGGACGCCGTGACAGAGGATGTCGCCCAGCGAGGGCGCGACGTGGTTTTCCTGCTGGACGTGTCTCGCAGCATGCTCGCCGAGGACTTGCCGCCGAACCGGGTCGAACGCGCGAAACTGGCGATTCTCGATGCGGTTGACCGCATGGATGGCGACCGCGTGGCCCTCGCCGTTTTCGCTGGTTCGACCGTTGTCAAGTGCCCGCTCACTCTGGATTACGGATTCTTCCGCATGGCACTTGCCGATGTTTCGCCATTCAGCGTTGCAAGGGGCGGCACGCTGATCGGCGACGGGCTGCGCACCGTCCTGCAGGACGTGTTCGACAGCAAGCGAAGCAATTACCGGGACATCGTGCTGATCACCGACGGCGAGGATCACGAGAGCTTTCCGGCCGAGGCGGCCGCGGAGGCGGGGGCCTTGGGCGTGCGCCTGATCGCCATCGGCTTGGGAGACGAGAGGGTCGGCCAACGCGTGCCGGTCAATGCTAGCGACACGGACGGTTCCGCGGGAGCCGTGTCGGGCCGCGCGTTTCTGCGTCACGAGGGCCAGGAAGTGTGGTCCAGGCTCGACGCGGGGACTCTCCGGAGGATGGCCGAAGCCACGCCTGGCGGTGTGTACCTCAACGTCGCGACCGGAGCGGTCGATTTCGGGGAAGTCTATCGCCGGCTGATCGCCTCCGCGGAGGGGCGCGAGATCGGAACGCGGACTCTGGACCGCCTCGAGGAGAAATTCCAAGTGTTCCTAGCGATTTGCATTCTGCTGCTCGCGCTCGATACCGCTTTGCGAGAGCGTAAGAGAACGGGTAATGCCCCCCGAGTCGCGGCTTGGCTGGTTGCCGCTGTTATAGCGCCTATTGGCGCGAAAGCAGCATCGGTGCGCGGGTTGGTCAACGACGGAAACGAAGCGTTTCGATCGGAGGAGTACGAAGAGGCAATGCGCTCCTACGACCAAGCCTTGGAGCAGGACCCTGATTCGCCGTACGCATCGCTGAACCGCGCCAACGCCCTTTATCGAAGCGGCGACTATTCGGAAGCCGCCGAAGCTTACATGAGAGCGACACGGCAGAGCTCGCAGCAGAACCTGCCGCAACTGCAAGCTGCCAGTTTGCACAACCTCGGGAACGCCCTGTACCGCCAGGCCGAGCAGGTCGCACCGACGAACCCGGGGCAGGCGATCGAATTGCTGGCTCCGGCCGCCCGCTCGTATCTGGATGCCCTGCGGACGGACGGAAGACGCGCCGACTCGGCTCACAATCTCGAAGTCGCGCGCCGACTCATCCAGCAGCTGCGCGAGCAGGCGAGCCAGCAACCGCCTGCCGGCGGTCAAGGCGACCAAGACGAAGATTCCGAGCAAGACCCTGCCGAGGATCGCAACGAATCGTTGCAGCGGGCCGCCGAAGAGCAGCAGCGGCTTGCAGATGAAAGCGAGGAACTGGAGAAGGACCGTCAGCAGCAGCGGGGCTCCGACTCGAGGGAGCAGCAGCGGCAGCAGGCGCAAGACTTGGCCGACCGCCAAGAAGACCTGAACCAACGCACGCAGCAGCTCGGGGAAAACGCCGACCCGCAGACTCGAGAGCGCATCGAGGACGCCGCCCGGCACCAGGACCAGGCCCGTCAAGAACTAGAGCGGAACCGGCCCGGCGAGGCGGAGAAATCCCAGCGCCAGGCCGCCGAGGCACTGCGCCAGGCCGCCCAGGGCCAGGAAGCCGCGGAGACGCAAGCGCCGGAGACGGCCGATCCCAATCTCAATCCCAATCAGGTCTCCGAGCAAGAGCACCAGATGACGATGGATCAGATCCTGGCGAAGGAACGGCAGGACAGGCGGAGCCGGCAGCTGCGCCAGCGAGTCGGCACGGTTGCCGTGGAGAAGGACTGGTAGATGCCTTCCCACGTTTCAACCGCAGCGATTGCGACGGGCCTCGCAGCATTCCCGTTCCTGGCGAACGGTCAGCCCGAGCCCTTGCGAGTGCGAGCGGCAGTCGGCACGCAGCAGGTCTACGTAGGCCAGCAATTCCTGCTCCAGATCCAGGTGCAGGGATCCGACCAGCCCGACCCCGTGGACATCGGGCCCCTCGAGCGCGAGTTCACCGTCAGCGAGGCTGGCGGCGGGGCCAGCAACAGCACGTCCGTGAGCATCGTGAACGGCCGCATGACCAGGCAGGTGCAACGTGGCTACAACCTCAACTACAGGCTTGCGGCCCGCGAGCCGGGCAGCGCGGAGATCCCGTCGATGGTGATCAGCGCCGAAGGTCGCTCGGCAAGCACGCAGCCTATCTCCATGCGTGTCTTGCCGCCCGAGGAGAACGACGACTTCAAGCTCAGGTTGTCCCTATCCGATTCGCGGGCCTTCGTCGGGCAGCCAGTGACTCTGACTGCTGAGTGGTTCATTGGCCGGGAAGTGCAGGAGTTCTCATTCAACATGCCGCTGCTGGACGACCGGCGGTTCGAGGTCATCGACCTGGCTGCTAGCCGATCGGCGTCCGGCCAAGCCTCGAATGACCTAGTGGAATTCGCCCTCGGCGACCGGCGAGCGACCGCCAGCAAGGGTTTCGGCGAGTTCGAGGGCCGCCAGTACACAGTGCTCCGCTTTCAGAAGATTCTCGTTCCGCGAGCGCCCGGACGCATCGCTCTTCCGGCGGCGACAGTGACCTTTGTAACTCCGCGCCCCGGGCAGTCTCGACGGCGCGACTTCTTCGGCGGAGGTCTCTTCTCGGATGTATTCGGCGGCCAGCGCGTCATGGAGACGCTGGCGATTCCATCGAATCGGCCCGGCTTGGAAGTGCTTGATCTTCCCTCCGCTGGACGACCTGCTGGATTTAACGGTTGGATCGGACAGTTCCAGCTGCAAGCGGAGGCGAAGCCGACGGCGGTCAAGGTTGGGGAGCCGATCACCCTTAGCTTGCGTGTCCGGGGAACCAGGATGCTGTCGAATGCCCAGCTTCCGCCACTCCACATTCAGCCTGCCCTCGTCCGCGACTTCAACGTGCCGCGGGAGATCGGGGCGGGGGAGAGCCGCGTGAACGAACGATCCTTCACTCAGACGCTGCGCGCCAGGCACGATAGCGTGACGGAGATTCCCGCGCTCGAATTGCCCTACTTCGATCCCAAGCAGGGAGCCTACCGAATCGCACGGAGCGAGCCGATCCCGCTTCATGTAGAGCCCTCGCGCATTGTCACAGCCGACGATGCAGAGGGCCGGGGCACGCTGCAGCCGCGCCAGCTCGAGGTAGAGTCTAGCGAGCAAGGAATAGCTCACAACTACGTCGACGCTTCCGCGCTCGAGCCGATGCTTGACATTTGGGTCTCGCTCCTGCGTCCGCTCGGACCGGTTGCCTTGGCGCTTGTGATTCTCGGATTGCCTCCTCTTGCCTATTGCGGATTGCTCGCAATACGACTCAAGGGGCAATATAGCGGCGCCCTGCGCTGGCGGGCCCGCTCGCCTCGCGCCGCATGGAAAAAAGCCGTCGGCGCAATCGATATCGCCGGACACGAGGGGGGCAGGGTGGCCGAGGCGGTTCTCGCCGCATTGCGGGACTACTTGGGGAACGTGCTGCGCGGGACAAGTTCCGAAGCGGCAGCGTGGACTTTCGTTGATGTAAAGGGCCGGCTCGATGCATTGCCGCAGCGGCGCAAGGGAGAGAGCCGGATCGCCGATAGCGAGCTGCTTTCCGGGCTCCAGTCAGTGTTCGAACGCTGCGAAGCGGGGAGTTACGCGGGTGTCGAGCCGATGGATTCGCAATGGAACCGACAGTTGGTCGCCGACGCGTCAGCCGTGGTCGACCGCATCGAGGAGGCTTTGGGGTGAGAGGGGCCTGCTGCTTTTTCTCAGCGTGGCTGCTCGTCGGCGCTGCGGCGCTGCCCGCTCAGGAAGACCCTGCAGCGGTTTTTGCCGAGGCGAACGAACTCTTCCGGCAGGCGAATCAACTGCGGTCCAGCCATCCGGACCAGGCTGCGGCGCTATACCGCCGAGCGGCCCTTCGGTACGAGAATCTTCTCGGCGAAAGGGGCATCCGAAACAGCAAGCTCCATTACAACGTTGGCAATGCTTATTTCCAGCTGGGCGACATCGGACGCGCGATCCTGAACTATCGCAGGGCGGAGCGCCTCGATCCCGGCGACCTCAACGTGCAGCGCAACCTCGAGTACTCGCGAAGCACGCGCAAGGACAAGCTCGATTCTTCTGGAGAGGGCCAGGTGGTGGAAACACTCTTGTTCTGGCACTACGATTTTGCTCCCGACACCCGGACGCGGCTGTTCGCGGGTGCGTGGCTGGGCTTCTGGCTTGTACTGCTGTTGCGATTCCTGGGCAAGGCGTGGGTCCCGCGCGAAATAGCGTTCGGATTCGGTATGGCGGCCGCATTGCTCTTGCTTTCGCTGACGTACGAAGCGATCGCGGAGCACCGGACGACAGCGGGCGTTGTCGTCGTTCCGGACACGGTCGCTCGCCAGGGCGACGGCCAGACGTACGAGGCCTCGTTCGAGGACCCCCTGCACGCCGGCGCTGAGTTCCGCGTACTGGAAGAGCGCCCCGACTGGTACCGCGTGGAACTCCCCGACGGGCGGCGGTGCTGGCTCGCGGCACGCGATGTCGAGCTCATCCGCTAGGTTGCCAGTTGTCTATTGGCTGTCGTCTTCATTGCGCTCTGCTGCCTTGCTCGCCAGATCCGCGTCGCGTGCAAGAAGCACAGGGACTTGTCCGTTCCCAGCAAGAACGCAGCTGCGATTGCTCCGGATTCGATCTTCGGGCGCCCGCCAAAGGTCGGCCTTCACTGGAATCAGCGACTTTGGCAACGAGTCTGATTGGCGACGAGCCTGGAATGACGGACGTTCCGAACCAGTTCGCGAGCGAGAGGTCGAGCACGGCAAACGCCTTCCGCTCCAGAGGTCGCCGTTGCCCGCTCGTTCGCTAAATCGGGTCGGGGACTCGCTCCTAAACGGCCAACCCTTCCGACGAAGGTTTGCGAGCTTTGCCCGTTGCTCATCCGCGGCACCGTCGCAATGTAGGCGAATTAGCCATTGACCTTGGTCGGTGCAGGGTGTATATTCCTCTTAGTTCCTCTCGACTCTCATGTGAGTTGTCGGAGGCACAAGGGCGGGTTGCAGTTCAAAGCATTTCGGATGGCGGGTGTGTACTGAGTGGCGATTTCGCAGGTTCTTCGGGTTTCGGCTGCGCGTCTGTCGCGTAGATCGGTGCGAGCCATCCAACGGACTTCAGGGACAGCATGGGCTGTCCGGAGGAGACCATGAACCTACGTAATCCACTCTCAATCCTGCTGTGTGCGCTCCTGAGCGCCAGCGCGGTCTGGGGGCAGGTGTCTGGCAGATTGTCGGGCACCGTCACCGACCCGACAGGCCAGGTCATAGTGGCCGCCGAAGTCACGGTAACCAATGTCGGCACATCCGAGCAACGGATCGTTCAGTCGAATGAAGCCGGAAACTTTGTCGTCGCCGCACTGCCGCCGGCGACCTACGCGATCACCATACAGTCGGAAGGATTCCAGTCCTACGAACAGACCAGCATCATCATCAGCTCGGACCAAGCCTTGGCGCTCGGGTCCATCCAGCTGTCGATCGGCGCTGTGACCGAAACAGTCACGGTCGAAGCAGAGGGTGCGGCAGTCGAGACGGACACCGCAGGTGTCAACGCCCTGCTCACCAGCAACCAGATGGATGGCTTGATGCAGCGTGGGCGCGACATCGTCGCGCTGCTCACCGTCCTTCCCGGTGTCGCCCAAGTCGCCAACAGCGACGCTCTAGGCGGCAACTGGGGTTCCCGAACTCCGAATTTCTCGGGAGCTAAGAACGGCTGGAACAACTTCATGCTGGATGGCATGCCCGGGAACGATATCGACGACACGACCACGTTTCACGTTTCCGTCAGCATGGACGCAATCCAGGAAGTGAGCGTCAAGTCGACCGCTTACCAAGCCGAGTACGGCAGGGTGCCGGGTGCGCAAGTCAATATCATTTCCAAGTCGGGGACGAACGAGTTTCACGGCTCGGGGTATTGGTTCAAGCGCAACGAGGCTCTGAACGCGAACTCGTTCGACAACAACCGGTACGGCAACGACAAGCCCCCCTACCGCTTCGACACCTACGGCGGGGTGCTGGGCGGGCCGATCCAGAAGGACAAGGCGTTCTTCTTCGTAAGCCGCGAGGACTGGCGCATCCAGAAGCCGAGCCGTCGGCACAAGGCCACTGTCCCCACTGCGATGGAGCGGGGAGGGGACTTTTCCAACAGCGTCGAGCAGAACGGGGCGCTGATACCTGTCATGGACCACATGACGGGAAATCAGTTCCCCAACAACATGATCCCGCAGCATCGCATCCATCCGGCCGGGCAGGGGGTTCTGAACTTCATGCCCAACCCTACAGACCAAGGTCTCTACGCTTCGCAGGGCATCAACTACACGGAACTTTCGCCCTCCGCTCATCCGAAGGGCCAGTGGCAGTTCAAGGTCGATTACGTGCCGACGCCGAATGACAGGATCACGTTCCGTCCGAGGTTTTGGAATGCCGACATCCAGGCTCAGCGGGAATCTGTCGCGTTCAACGCTTTCAACGACAGCATTTTCAAGCAAGCCCACCACTACGAGTACATCAACAAGAACTTGCAAGGGATCTACAACAAGACCTTGTCGCCGACTTTGGTCAACGAATTCCGACTTGGCTTGGGCTTGAGCCGCGAATCGGGTGCGCTCAACGACGACTTTCAGCTCGACAACCTCCGCAAGGACAACTACCCAGGCCTCGCTGACCTCGGACAGCTGTTTCCCTCGGCCAATCCCCTGAACCTCGTCCCGCGCATGAGCTTCGGCGGCATTCCCAACGGCCCGAGGGTGGACTATGACCGCCGCACGCCGATCGCCGCTCACGACGAGCGCATTGTGCTTTCAAACAACATGAGTTGGTTCAAGGGCGATCACACGGTCAAGCTCGGGTTCTACTGGGAGTTGAACCACGCTAGCGAGGGGCCGCGTTCCAGTGATCCCAGTCACATGGGCAATTACGATTTCCGGCGAAGCAACCTGAACCCCTTCGATTCGAATCATCCGTTCGCGACCGCGATTCTCGGCGACTTCTACTCCTACTCCGAATCGAGCGGCCAGACCGAGGGTCTCGCCGCTTCGTACACGGTCGAGTGGTTTGTGCAAGACACCTGGAAAGTGACGCCTAAGCTCACGCTTGACGTTGGAATCCGGTTCTCTTCTTTCACGCCATGGCGGCTGCGTGAGAACGAGGGCTCGGCATTCGCCGTTAGCCGCTACGAGGCTGTTAACGCACCGCACCTGTATGCCCCATTCCGCGACGCCAGCGGAAAGCGTGTTGCGATCGATCCCTTCACACGGACCGTGTTCCCGACACCTTATATCGGTGCGACGATTCCTGGACAGGGCGAGCGCCTCAACGGGCTGATCGTCGGAGACGGCTCCACGGACTACCTCCACGGCTACCGCGAGCGCCCGGCGATCCAGCCGCAACCGCGTCTGGGTTTTGCCTATGACCCGTTCGGCAAGGGCAAGACCGCGATCCGCGGCTCGTTCGCCGTGCAGTCCCAAGCAATCATGGGCGCCCAGGGCTCGATGTGGACAGTGACGACATCTCCGCCAATTCTGGAGTCCCCGAACATCTACTTCGGCAACATGAACACCTTCCTCAATGCCGGACAGGCTCTTTTCCCGCCCAGCGTCAAGGCGTTCCAACCGGAGTTCAAGCCACCGCTGATTTACCAGTGGAGTTTGGGCGTGCAACAGGACATAGGCGGGGGAACCGTGCTTGACGTGAGCTACGTCGGCAACAGCGGGACGAGACTCTATGCAGCAAGAGAAATCAACACTATTCCGCCGGGAACGCGTTTTCTCGACTCCAGCAAGGACTCAACAACGGGTGGAGTGCTGCCGGTCGCATTCTTGCGACCGTTTCGCGGGTATCAAGGGATCAACTACCAAGAGAACACCAGCTATTCCAACTACAACGCCCTCCAGGTCAGCTTGAACCGTCGCTATACGCGGAACATCCAGTACGGCATCGCTTACACCTGGTCGAAGTCGATGGGCCTTGGGAACGGCGACCGAAATAGCTTGCCCCAGTTTCGCGGGGCAAGAGAGTACCTCTACGGAAAGTTGGGATTCGACCAGACGCACATGTTCGTGGCGAACTACCTGTGGAGCCTTCCCAACGCCCGGATCTTCGCCGACAACCCGGCAGCCAGGGCCGTTTTCCATGATTGGGAAATTGCCGGCATCATCACAATGGCCAGCGGCTTCCCGCGCGGTGTCGGGTTCAGCTACACGGACGGCGTAGACCGCTGGGGCGGAGGCGACGCGCCAAGAGCGAACATGGTGGCGAACCCCATCATCTCCAACAAGGGCTTTGATCGTTGGTTTAACCCGGACTCTGTCGCCGGTCCTGGGTTCGGTGACTTCGGCAACGCTCCGCGGGACGTCTTCCGCGGTCCGGGCCTTAACAGCTGGGATATCACGGTGTACAAGTACTTCCCGATCACGGAGAACGCGCGGATCCGGTTCGCCTGGGAGTCGTACAACCTGTACAACCACACTCAGTACGACGGCGTGGACTCGGGAGCCCGCTTTGACTCCTCCGGTTCGCAGATCAACGGCAACTTCGGACGCGTGACCTCCGCCCGTGGCCCGCGTGTAATGCAAGCCTCGCTGCGGTTCGAGTTTTGACCTGTGGGCGGCCGCTCGGTAGACCGGCCGCAGCGCCCCGGGTTCCTTTGGGGAGCCCGGGGCTTCTTAATTGCGCTAGCCGCCGCGCTGGCCGCGAGCGGGCAGACTACGCTTAGCGAACCGCAATTGCGGGGATTCCGCGAGGCGGAGGCTGCGTTTGCGGGCGGACGGTACAGCGAGGCCGCCGCTGGCTACGCCGGGCTAGCCGCTGCTCTGCCAGATGTAGCGGAGCTTCACGCCAAACTCGGCCTCAGCCATTTCTTCGATCGCAAGTGCGATCGCTCCGCCCCGGCGTTCCAGCGGGCAATGGAGTTGCGGCCGGACTTGAAGGCGGCGCGGGTTCTGCTGGCAATCTGCCTCTCCGAGCTAGGACGGTATCGCGAGGCGCTGCCCGGACTGGAGGAGGGATACTCCAACCCTCCTGATTATCCGGGTGTCAAGCGGCTGGCTGGTCTCGAGCTTGTCCGCAGTTATCTCGGCCTTCGCAGGCACGCGCAGGCGGCTAAAGTGACGTCCGAGCTGCAGATCGCGCATCCGGACGATCCGGAGATTCTCTTTCATGCCAATCGGACCTACCGGGAGGTGGCGATCCAAGCTGCCTTCGACATCGCGCGCGTCGCGCCGGACTCCGTTTGGGGCCATCAGGCCATGGGCGAAGCCTACGAGGGTCGCCAGTTTTATGATCTCGCCATCATGGAGTACCGCAAGGCGCTCGAGATTGAGCCTGACCGACCCGGGCTTCGATTTCGGCTCGGCGAAGCCATGCTGGCGAAAGCAGGGGATCCGGGACAAGGTGCCGAGGCGCTGGAACAATTCGAACTCGAATTAGCCGCCAACCCCAGCCATGCCTCTGCCGCGCTTCGAGCAGGCGAGATGCTCTACGCAATGTCACAGGTCGACAAGGCACTCGGCCATCTTGAACGGGCGGTGAAGCTGCGGCCAGACTTCGCCGACGCGCGATTAGCGCTCGGCAGGACCCAGCTGGAACTCGGGCGGATCGAAGAATCGAGAGATCATCTGGAAAGGGCCGTCGAGTTGAATCCCGGGGACCCCGCGACTCGCTACCAGCTTGCTCGGGCCTACCGCGAATTGGGTGACACTGCCGCCCAGCAGGAACAATTGGCTGAATACCGACGGTTGCAGACGGAGCGCCGGGCCCTGGATCAGCGCATTCTTCTAGGCGCGCCCCAGAGACAGCGGCAATCGCCCAGTCAATAGGCCGCGAACTCCGGATAATGGAACATCAATGATGAAGCAGAGCAGAATCCTCCCCTTCGCGCTACTTGCCGCGTCGATCCCTTGCTTGGCCGGCGACTGGCTGACATTCAGCTACGATGCCCGCCGGAGCGGCTGGGCTCGCTCGGAGGTCATCCTCAATCGCGGGAACGTCGGCAATATGGTATTGAAATGGAAGACCAAGGTCGAGAACGAGCCCAAGTCTCTCGCCGCCCTGACAGCGCCGATCGTCGTCACGGATGTTCGGGTCGGGGAAGGTCGGCGGGCGCGCAAGGATTTGGTGTACATCGCGGGGACCGGAGATGTCTTCTATGCGATCGACGCACTCAACGGAGAGATTGTCTGGGAGAAGAAGTTCCGCACCGATGTCGCTAACAAGGTCCCGGGCATGTGGCTGTGCCCCAAGGGCCTGAACGCCACCCCGACCGTCGATCGATCGAAGAACACGATTTACGCTATCTCGACCGACGGGCGGCTGTACGCGCTCGATCTGGCGACTGGAAAGGAAAAATACCGTTCCCAGCAATGGGTACCGGCCTTTGCGAAGACCTGGAGTCTCAATCGAATCGGGGACGTGCTGTACACGCCGATCTCACAGCAGTGCGGGGATACCGTGTCCGGCGTCACCTCGATCGATGTGTCGAATCCGGAGAACATCGTGATCCGCGTCTGGCGTTCCACGCCGGAGTACGGCGCGGGCGTCTGGGGCCGCGCTGGCGTCGCCATTGGCAGCGACGGTGCCATCTACGCAGGAACAGGCGACGCCCCCTACAATCCGGGCCTCCGCATTTTCGGCAACACGATGTTTCGCCTCGACCCCGGCACGCTGGAGCTGGTCGACTACTACACCCCCGCGAACTGGGAATACGTGTGGAAACGCGACTTCGACATTACGGCCTCGGCGCTAGTGGTTGAGTACAAGGGGCAGGAATTCGTGATCATTGGTGGCAAGGAAGGCCTGCTCTATCTGATGGACGCCCAGAACATGGGCGGCCTGACCCATCACGACAACCTCTACACGACTCCGCTGCTCTCGAACGACGAAGAGTGGTTTGAGGCCAAGGGTCTCTGGGGCGGCTTCTCGAGCTATGTCGACGACGAGGGCCGGGTGTGGGTATACGTCCCCACCTGGGGGCCGGTCTCGGTGCAGGCTCCTGAGTTTCCTCTCACCAACGGGCCGAACCCGAACGGCTCCATCATGGCTTTCACCTTGGCGGATCATCCCGGCAGCGGCACCCCCTACCTCAAGACCGAATGGGTTAGCGGAGACTTCGCTGTCCCCGAGCCCGTCGCGATCGCTAACGATGTCGTCTTTGTCCTGTCCAACGGCGAGAATGCAAGGCAGACGATCAACGCCGGCGCCTTCCCGTTCGGAGAATTCAATTCCGAGGAATTATTGAAGGACACGCAGAGAATCGAGCATGACGACTCTGCCCGCCTTAGGGCTCTGGATGCGCAGACTGGCAAGATGCTATTCGATTCGGGGCCAGGCGCCATCGAAACCTGGAGTCATTTCACCGGTATCGCGGTCGCGGACGGCCAGGTTTACGCAGTCGACTATTCGTCTACCTTGTATTGCTTCGGCCTCCCGGACGAGGAGTAGGCCCGGCGCAAGTCGAGAATCCCTAATCGGGCTGGAAGGTCTCGATTTCGGACCGAATTCGCAATTCTCGGAACTTTCGCACAGCTTCCGCGGCACTCCGCACGTTGCCCAACCGGCGGTGGATTCTGGATAGCGCGTAGTGCGGCCGGTGATCGGACGGGGCTAGGGCTGCCGCGCGTCTCAAAGCGCGAATCGCCGCCGGAATCTCGGATCGCTGTTCGAGAAGCAAGCCTAGCCAGTAGTGGGCTAGCGCGGAGTCTTCGTCGTACTCCAGCGCTTCTCTCAGGTATCGCTCGGCTCGGGAGAGCTCCGCTTGCCGGAACAGCATGGATCCGAGAAGCAGAGGCGGATCGGCTAAGCGCTCGCTTCGCAAGCGATTCAGATCGCTGGCTTTCGAGTAGTGCTTGCCGGCGCTTTCGATATTCCCGAGAGCCTCGTAGCTGCGCCCAAGGAAGCCTTGGCTTCCGATTGACTCCGGTTCCAGGGATACAGATTTCTCGAACGCTTGAACCGCTTGCCCGAATCGCTTCGTCGTGTATGCATTCAATCCCAGGTAGTAGTGCGCCATGTGATCCCTTGGGGAGAGCTGGACCGCGATTTGAAAGAATGTCTCGGCCAGGTCCTCCCGGCCCAGCTTGACCAAGCAGAGCCCGAGCACCTTGCTGGCGCTCGGGTCGGTCTCGTCTAGAGAGAAGCTCCGCTTGAGGTCCGGCAATGCTTCTTCGTGTCGCCCGGAGCGATATAGCACGAGGCCGCGAAGAAGTAGATTACGGGCAGTCTCGCCCTCGGAACTGATCCGTTCGGCGAGCGCCGCCGAGGCTTCTCGTAGCTTGCCTTCGTCGATGAGCCTCTCGACTGCGCCGGCTGCTCCCAGCCGGGTTGACGCTGCCGATGGGATGGATGCCGGATCCGGCGCGCCGAAACCCGCCGCCCCCCACGCGGCGACGCCTGCGAGTGCGAGAGACATGCTGCATCGCAGTGCGGACCCCTGGCGCATCCTCCACCGAGTGCACGATTCCCCAATTCTCGAAGCGATCCGAGCGATCTCTCGTCCAAGCCTGCTTCGACTCACGTTCAGTTCCCCGCCAGTGCACGGCGCCGGGCAGATCCTGTTCTGGCAAGCCTGCAGTCGCCGCTTCTCACCAATCACTCGGCATGTTACAGGCGGGAGTTCCTCCAGTCAACGCAAACATCGATCGTCCGAATTTGTCGAAAGCCGATTCAACGGGCGGTCCCGAATGGCTCAGGCACGGCAAAAACCGGAAACCAAATAGCAAATGCCGTGGGTCATCCGCTGCCCAAGCGGAATGCGATTGCTGCCGTGGCGCGAACTGCTATGCCAGCTTGGGTTCTCGTTTGCCGAAAATCGCCGTGCCTACCCGAACGTGCGTGGCTCCTTCCTCGATCGCGACTTCGAGATCGTGGCTCATCCCCATCGAAAGTCCCTCGACCCCGTGCCTGTCGGCCAGCACCCTCAGGTGCCGGAAATAGGGCCGCGAGCGTTCCGGATCCAGATTCCACGGCGGCATCGTCATCAGCCCCGCGAGCCGGAGGTTGCTGGACGCATGGACTGCGTCAAGCACCTGGCCCAGCATTTCGGCGTCCATGCCGGCCTTGGTCTGCTCGTGGCTAAGCTTGATTTCCAGGAATACCTCCAATGTGGTGCCAAAGCGATTCAAGCGGCGGGCCAGCTTGACGCTGTCGAGTGTGTGAATGGCAGCGAACAGACCGGCCGCTCGCTTGGCCTTGTTGCTCTGGAGCCTGCCGATCATGTGAAATCGGGCACCGGGCAGCACGGGGAGGAGGGCTGCCTTGGCGGCGAATTCCTGCACGTAGTTCTCGCCGAAGTCCCTCTGGCCCGCCTCGTACGCCGCGACGATATCAGCTGCAGGCTTGCGTTTCGAGACAGCGACCAAGGTCACTTCGTCCGGATCGCGCCCCGCGCGCCTAGCCGCTGCCGAGACCCGGTCGAGAACCGCGCGAAGCCGTTCCGGGACTTGGGATAGAGACACGATCGAATCCACTCCTTGAGTTTGATCGGCGGCATGGCAATTCGCAACAGCGGCATGGGACGCCTTGCATCGCCCGGGCGCGCCTACGCAAGCGCGTCCTTGATAACGTGCCCGTGCACGTCCGTCAATCGCCGGTCGATCCCGTTGTGCCGGAACGTCAAGCGGGTATGGTCGATGCCTAGCAGGTGCAGGACTGTCGCATGCAGGTCGTAACAGTAGATCGGATTGTCCAGTGCCTTGTACGACCACTCGTCGCTGGCCCCGTAGACAGTTCCTCCCCGCACCCCACCTCCGGCAAGCCAAGAAGTGAAAGTGAACGGGTTGTGATCGCGGCCCATCGTCCCTTGGCTGCACGGCATTCGTCCGAACTCGGTTGTCCAGTAGACGATCGTGTCTTCCAGCAGTCCGCGGACCTTCAGGTCGCGTATCAGTGCCGCGGAAGGCTTGTCCATCGACTTGCCCATCATGCCGTGATCCTTGTCGAGATCCTCGTGGCTGTCCCAGTTCCGCCGCGGGAAGCCGTTGTCGGCACCGCTCCAGACTTGTACGAACCGCACGCCCCGTTCCAGTAGGCGGCGTGCGATCAGACAACGGAGCCCGAAGTCCTCGGTGATCGGGTCGTCAAGGCCGTAGAGCGTCTTCGTAGCCTCCGACTCCCCCGACAGATCCATTACCTGCGGGGCAGTCACCTGCAATCTTGCTGCCATTTCGTAGGCTTGGATGCGTGCCTCCAACCGGCTGTCGCTTTCGCGTCCAGTCATGTGACGGCGGTTCATCTTCTCCAGCAGCTTCAGACCGTCAGCCTCGCTCTCGGGCGTGATGAACTCCGCGGACGAAGGCGGGAACAGGTCATGAATTGGGTTCTCCCGTCCGGCGCGGATCATTGTCCCTTGGTGCTGCGCGGGCAGGAAGCCGGCCGAGTGGTTGCCCGGGCCGTTGGGAGCGAATCCTCGAACGTCCGGCAGAACCACGAACGCGGGCAAATCGTCCGTCAGGCTGCCGAGGCCGTACGAGATCCATGCACCCATGCTGGGAAAGCCCGGCAGAACAAAGCCGCTGTTTTGCATGAAAGTGGCCGGCCCGTGGACATTCGACTTCGAAATCATGGAGGGGAAAAACGCCATCTCGTCCACCTGCCCGCCGAGGTGCGGGACGAGGCTGCTCATCCATTTTCCGGATTCCCCGTATTGCTTCCAGCTCCACGGACTCTTCATCACGGGTCCCGGGCTGCTCTGGAAGAGCTCGACCTTGCCGCCCGGGTCGAATTTCTCGCCGCTGCGCTGGATCAAGAGCGGCTTGTAGTCAAAGGTGTCGCACTGGCTGGCTGCGCCCGACATGAATAGCTGGACCACGCGCTTTGCCTTGGCGGGGTGGTGCAGCCCTCCGTTGAGATCGGCGCGGGCTGCCCGTGACTCGCGTCCGAGAAGATGAGCCAGCGCTACCCAGCCTAGACCTCCGCCCCAGTTCTCGAGGAATTGCCGCCGGTTCTGCGGCTGCGATGTTGCTTGTTTGGTCATGGCTCTAGTCCACGAAGATGAATTCGTTGCTGTTCAGCAGGAGACGGGCGTTGTTCTCCAACCCGTGCTTCCTGGCGTTGGCCGCCAGCTCACCCACTTCTTCCTCCGTCGCGTCCCGACCCAGCGCCAGCTGGAATCCGTGGTCGATTTGTTTCTCCAAGCTGTCCCCGACCGCCCGCAAGCGCCTCGCCAGATGCCGTGATTGTTCCACCATCAGTGGATCGTTCAGCAGGGCCAGAGCTTGGATCGCCGTGAGCGTGCTACTGCGCTTGGGGACGAGCAGGGACGGGTCAGCGCAGTCCAGACTCTCCATGAACGGATCCTGAACGCTTCGCACAAGAAAGCGATACACGCTCCGCCTGCGACTGGCAGGGCTCGTGACATCGAAACGCGAGTAGTCGTATATCGGCGAATGATCGTCCTTGAAGAGGAAATGTTCCGCCGAGGGGCCGCCCATCGATAGTTCGAGCTGGCCGGCGACTTGGAGCACCGCGTCACGGACCGCCTCCGCATCTAGCCGAGTGCGGTTCATGCGCCACAGGAACCGATTGGCAGTGTCCAGCTTGGCTAGTTCAGGATTCGGCGCCGAGGACTGGCGATAGGTCGCGCTGAGCACGATCTTGCGGTGGAGATTCTTGAACGACCCGCCGCTGTCCCGGAATTCCACCGCCAGCCACTCCAGCAGCTCGGGATGCGTCGGCTCGGCTCCCATTCGTCCGAAATCGTTGGGAGAGTCAACTAGCCCGCGCCCGAAGTGGTAATGCCAGATTCGGTTCGCTGCCGACCTCCATGTGAGTGGGTTGCTCGAATGGGCAAGCCATTCGGCCAGGGCCACCCGCGCGGCACCCTCCCCTTCCCGCGGGTCCAACGCGAACCGCCCGGCCAGTCCCGGCACAGCCTCTACGGCGCCTGGCTTGGCTAGCTCCCGCGGGGCTTCCACGCTGCCCTTGTGCAGCAAGTGGACCGGCCGGGGCTCCCACGCGGGGGTGAATGTTCCATGCGTCTTGAAGTAGCTCGCAGCGCTGTAGACGTAACTCGGTTCCGGCAGGGCTTCGAATTCCTTGTTCAATTGGGAGAGCTGATCGACCAGATCCTGATATTTGTTCCTGGCGTCAGCCTTCATCAAGGCGATGGCCAGCTTCTTCCGCTCGCCGTTCAGTTCGGCAATGCGCGTAGCAATTTCCTTGCGGCGCGCTATGGTCGCTGGGGTGTCCACCTCGCCGACTTTTGGCAGCAAGATCTTGCTTTCTTCCGACAGCTCGTCCTTCTCGTCGTCGATTCGCTTGATTGCCGGGCTCTTCGTTTCTGCTAGCATCTGCTCGAACGGCCGCAGCGCGTCTTCGACCTTGCCTATTCGGAACCAAAGCTCGCGCCCGTGCGAGTGCACGGCCGGGTCCCTGAAATAAGGCTGCTCGGCGCGGTCGACTCCTGCGAACACAGCCTGAAGCGCGTAATAGTCCGCCTGCTGGATCGGATCGAACTTGTGATCGTGACAGCGCGCGCAGTGGACGGTCAGGCTGTTGAACGTCGACATGGTTGCCGCTAGCATGTCGTCGCGATCCAGCAGGCGCGCGAGCTTCTTGTCTTTGGTGCCCTCGCGAAGTTCTGCGTGACCGACGTAGTCCCATGGGCCGGCGGCTATGAAGCCGGTCGCGATCAGCCCTTCCGGGTGGGTGGGCCATAGGATGTCTCCCGCCAGTTGCTCGCGGATGAAGCGCTTATAGGGCTTGTCCTGATTGAAGCTTCGGATCACGTAGTCGCGGTACGGCCATGAGTGGCGGCGGGCCTTGTCCTTGTCGTAGCCATGTGACTCTCCGTAATGCACGACGTCCAGCCAGTGCCGCCCCCATCGCTCCCCGTAGCGGGGCGAGGCGAGCAGTCGGTCGACCAACCGCTCGTAGGCGCGGGGCGAGCGATCGCTCACGAACGCATCGACCTCCGTCGGATCCGGTGGTAGGCCGCGCAGGTTGTAGCTCAGCCTGCGGATCAGGGTGGCTCTGCTCGCCTCTTCTGACGGACGCAGACCTTTCTCGGACAGCTTGGCGGACACGAAGCGGTCCACTTCGTTGCGAGCCCAGTGCATTTCGCCCTCTGGCACGGCCGGTCGATGCAACGATCGAAAGGACCACCAAACAGCCGCATCGGAGACGTGACCATCCGTCGCGTCACCCGGTGCCCCGTCGGCAATCCAGCGCCGGAAGAGATCGACCTCAGCGGCCGTGAGCGGGTCGCCTACCAGGGGCATGGCCGGCTCTTCTCCGGACACCATTTCGAGCAGGAGGCTCTGGTCGGGCTCGCCCGGAACAATTGCCGGACCGCTCTTGCCGCCGTGCAGCATTCCGGCCTTGGTGACCAAGGAAAGGCCCGCCTGTCCGCCGTCGGCGGGATGGCAGGCCGCGCACCTCGCTTCCACGACGGGAAGGATTTTCTCTGCGAACCTTGATCCTTGAGCCGAGACGACCGGTATCCCTACCAGCAGAATGAGCACCAAAGGAAGCGAACGTCGCAGTCTCTGTATCCGACGTGTCGAATTGAATTGCCGGGAACTCAAACCGGTCTCATTCTATCGGACGAATCCGCGGGGCGTCCACGGCTGCGAATGAGAATCGACTGCCAGAGGGACTATTGATCGCGTCTTCCTAGCGGGGTCGAGACCGGGCGCCCCCTATCGTTTGTCCGGAATGTGAACGACGATTTCGCCGGGCTTCGACCAGCCTAATTGTTCCCGCGCCCGCTTTTCGATGCCGAACTCGCCTGGCATCAGCGTATTGATGTCTTGTTGGAGAACGTCGTTCTGCTGCTTGAGCCGTACGATCTCCTCTTCGAGTTCTGTTTCCTGTTCCAGCGATTCGCTTAACGTCTGGAAGGGACCGTGCCCGGTTAGGTGAAGCAAGCCGCCTAGCAGCGCGGCTGCGGGCAGGCCAACAAACCAAACCGCCCACGGCGATAGGGGCTTGCGAAGTCCGAATCTTGACTGAGTCCTCGCGTGCCGCCGAAAGAAGGTCCTGTCCGTCACTTGCGCCCTACGTATCGATCATAAAGCACTTCGCCAGCCATTCGCATCATGGCGAGATAGGAGCGCGAGGTATTGCATGCGCGAGCGAGCGAATGATGCTGCTATAGTTGCCTCGCGATGCGGAGCGGGACGAATACGATCGCTGTCGGGCGTAGAAGCTTCCTGCGCGCCGGACTGACCGCCGTCGGCGGTGCGTCTGCCGCCTGCGCCGCCGGTCCCCGTCGCAAATTCTTCACTGCCTTCGCGCCCGGAAGCCTCGGTGTCAAGGCCGATCAGGCTCTTGCAATCGAGCTGGCATCGAAGCACGGGTTCGAGTCGGTCCAGCCGTTCCCGCGCGATCTGCTGCGCGACGGCGTCGAGTCCCATGTCGAAGCTCTAAAGCAGCACGGACTCCGCTGGGCGGCCGCCGGGCTGTCGGTGCAATTCCGCAATGGCGATGCCGAATTCGACAGGGACATGGCGGATCTTCCGCGGGACGCCGAGGTGCTGCAACGGGCGGGAGCCGACCGTGTCGGCACGTGGCTCCGGCCCTCGAGCGAAGACTTGACTTATCGCCGAAACTTCAAGAGGACTGCCGAACGGCTTCGGCGCGTCGCCGACGTGCTGGGCGAGCACGGCTTGCGCCTCGGCCTCGAATACGTCGGCACCAAGCGGAACTGGACTGCCTCGCGCCACTCCTTCGTCCACACGATGGCCGGAACGAAGGAACTCATCGCGGAGATCGGCCTAGGGAACGTGGGTATTGTGCTGGATTCTTGGCACTGGTGGACTTCGTCCGAGACTGGAGACGACATCCGGGCCCTTTCGAGCCGCGACGTCGTGGCGGCGGACCTGAATGACGCTCCGCGGGGGATCGCGAAGCAGGACCAGTACGACAACCAGCGTGAACTGCCTCTGGCGACCGGAGTCATCGACACTCGCGAGTTCCTCGAAGCACTCGTGGCGATCGGATATGACGGGCCAGTGCGTGCTGAGCCGTTTTCCAAGAAGCTCAACGAGATGGAGGACGACGAGGCTAGCAGAGTGTCCGCCAAGGCGCTGAGAGATGCGTTCGCCTTGGTGGGGTAAGCGCCGTCCAATTGCTCCGGGCATTCATTCTGCTCCAATGGGCGGAGGCGTCATGACAGCGCGTCCTCGGATTGCGATTAGGAAGCCTGCTGGCTGATGAACTTGGGCGGGCCGAGTCCATTGCGAAGCTCCGCTTTGGCTCTTGCTTGCTCATAAGCTTGCCTATATTCATGTCAATTTGGCCGTTCGTACAGTGTTGTAGGCTGACGAATCGAAGGGCGGAGCGATCATTGCTCGGCTTTCCGGCGATGGATAAGCCTTCCGCGTCGGCAGGCTCATAGCCAGCGCGGATGCGATTTCAAGCATTCCATCGGAATCGCGGAGGGCGACCCCGCAGATTCGCTCCTTGGAAATTACGCGGTGGCACCGATCGTTCAAGCTCTCGAGGAAACAATTCCGTTCAAGACCAAGCTTGACGAGCCGGTGGGATCTGCTTGGGGTGCAACTGAACGAGGTGCGCGATGCGGGAACCGTGGCGAATAGAGCGGGGGCATGGATAGAACTTCCTTTCCCAACGCCCAAGTGCGATTTGGCATGTCCGTCGGAATCCATGCGGACCGTGCCGGCTGCACGGGTGCCCCTGTCTCGATTCCAGTGTGGGAAACTGGAGCAAGGAGGGGTCGATTTGGGTAGGACCCGTTCATGGTTGCTGAGTGGACTACTTTACGGTTCTTTCTGCTGGCCGGCCGTTGCCCAGCCAGGTCCGCTGGTCTCATGCGTCGCTACAGCCTCGCCTGGACCCGTTTATGCGACTGGCATAGCAGAGCCTCTCTCGGACATTCTTGTGCAATGCGCAGCGCCAGCCCACTCGGTGCCTGCGGTTCGTAGCGATTTCCAGCTCGAGATTTCCGTTTCACTCAATACCAGCGTTACCAATCCGATCCGCACGGTGGCCGGCGGTCAGATTGCAGACGCTGTCTTGGTCGTCAACGGGAACGAATGCGCCAGCCCCAGCGCGAGCGGATCCACCTTCGGATCATGCGGTGCTCCGCTGGCCGCCGTGCAGGATCCACAGTTCGGGCTGTTCGCGGGCGGCGGGACACTAAAATGGTCCAATGTGTCGGTCCCGTTTCCGGGGGCGTCGCGGGAGAACGGGTCAGGACGGGCCAACCCCGATGTGTCCACGCTGCGAATCCGCGGGATTCGAGGAAATGCCTCCCAACTTAACCTGGGCTCCGAGACAGGTCCCTCCGGACCCTCGCTGGCGGCTTCCCTTAAGGTGCATTCCAGCTCTGCCGTTACATTGCGGAATGCCACCCTCAGTCTCGCGTACCCAACTTCGGGCCTAGGTTTTGGAGAGGGCGGCGAGGAGTCGGTCTCCGCCTGCCAAGGTGATGGGCGAGGAAGTGCGATCGTCCACGTCAGGGAGGGTTTCTCCAACGCTTTCCGTAGTCGCGCTTCGAGCCCTTCCCAAGCGCCGGCCACAAGGCTCCTGCTTGAATTCGAGGACGTGCCAGAACGGGTTTCCCTCCGGCTTCCAGCGACAGTTCAATGCAATCAACCAAGATTCGACGGGGATCAAGTCGGCATCGCCGACGCTCTCACACTGGGATTGGTCAGCGGAAACGGCCCAGACGGCACTGGAGGCAGCGTGGTCTCCGATAACGGCGGGACCTCGCCCGGAGTTCCGCTGGAACTGTTCGAGGGAATCGGCCGGGCCGTCTACGAAGTGACCTCCCACGATCCATCGCAGGTGGAGGACTGCCACGTTCCAGTGCTGTTTGAGGCAGATTCAGGACGGACGGCCAACGCCCGCGCCACCGTGCGTGCTGGCCTGGCACCCCGCAGCTCGATCTTCGTGCCCAGCGCCGATGCACCGCGACCGCGTTTCGCCGCACCGCCGGCAAGTCGGGAGACGACGGTGGGTGTGGCAGGCTGCGGTTCGACGCTGATGTTCCCGTTCGTTACGAACCAGGCTGGGTTCACGACAGGCATTGTCATCACGCACGGATCCCGGCAGGCGCTGACCGGAGGATCCAACGAGCAGGCGGGCTCGTGCGATCTGCACTACTATGGCGCCACTGCGGAAGGCGAGGAAGTGCTTCTCATCCAGTACTCCACCATGATTGACCCGGGTGATCAGCTCGTCTTCACGCTGTCGGGCGGCAACCCGGTACGCAACATAATCGGAACGAACCAGTTCCAGGGCTACATGATGGCGGTCTGCGGGAATCCCCACGCGCGTGGATACGTGTTCATTTCGGACGGATTTGGCGGAATCGCGGACCTCGCGATGGGCTACCTAGCACCTGTGGTCCCTGTTGGTCCGGACGGCAAGAGACTTGTGCACGCCGAGGATTTGCGATGAAGCGCGGTGTGCCAGGCCGCGCAGCCGGTGACGCGTAGTGCCGTGCCCTGCCGGGAATCGGGTCGCTCGAGTCGCGAGGCTCGCCCTGGCCGTCGTGGCGACATCTTTCTCGCTGCACGCACAGCTTGGCCCGTCTTTGCCGAGCGCCGATCTCGGCGTCATCCACTGCTCGGCCACGGCTTCGGTTCCGCTCGTGCGGATCGAAGGAACGCGCGAACTGGCTGGGGACGTGATGCTTACATGCCACAATGCTTTGCCGGCTGTCGGATTCGAGCCCAAGGGCTATGTGGAAGCGGACATAAGCCTCTCTTTGAATGTCGACGTGTCCAATCGGATCAGCTTTGGACTGGGACCGAACGTAACCGACGCGGTACTTGTAGTGAACGAGAACCACTGTCCTGTCTCTAGCGCGAACCGCACGTTCGGGAATTGCGGCCCGGCTCGCCAGACCGTGCAAGATCCCATGCCCGGTCGGCTGGAGGCGACGCGCCCTCGCACATTGCGCTGGACTAGGATTGCCATTCCGATTCCGGGGGCGGCGATCGGAAGCGAGGCGACGGAAGCGGCTCCGGTGACGAATTGCTCGGGCCGCTTCGGCGTGCCGGGCGGCTGCCATCCACTCGCGACTACGATTCGGCTCACCAACATTCGAGTCAACGCGTCGCAACTCGGAGCCTCGGGCGAGACGCACTCGTCGGCCCGCGCGGTCGAGGCGTCACTGTCGGTTGAACCTTTGGACGCGACCGTCCAGGTGGAAGACAATCTTCTCCGAGTTGCCGAAGCCGCCTCCGGCATGGTGGCCACTGTCCGGCCCTTCGATGCCAATCGATTGTGCTCGCATGGAGAAACCAACGCCGAGATCACCATCTCCGAGGGATTCGCCTCGGCTTTTAAGACGAGCGCCAAGCCGACCTTCCGGCCGGGAGACCCTGGCTGGGAGGAAGGCTACTACCCTCATGGCGGCTGGGACGAGGAACTCGCCTTGGCGCTCGCTAGCACACGGCTGAGAATCGCCTTGTCCGGTTTGCCAGAAGGTGTGGAGGTTGCCGCTCCGACTGCTGTGGCTTGCTCGTCTGCCGGCTTGGAACTCGGCCTCGTGGAAGGTGCCTCGGCAGACGGATCGGGTGGGTCCGTTGTTTCGGGATCCGCCATCAACCGTCCCGTTGCAACTGGGCAGGCCGCCGGCGCCTCCGTTTTGTACGAAGTCACGCGCGCGGGACCCTTAGAGCGGGAGGAGTGCCGAATCGCGTTTCGCCTCACTCGTTCCGACGGTGCGAGCGGGCTGCTACGAGGAGGGCAGGTAAGAGTGTCGGTGGGTCTCGCTCCCGTTCGATCCCGGGCCGTCGGGCAACCCGCGGTCGATGTGTCCCGGTTTGTGTCGTCGAAGCCCCTCCCCAGGCCGTCGTTTCGCTTGAGCACTTGCGGGACGACGCTGTTCTTTCCTTTCGTCACCAACCGGAGCAATTTCGACACGGCGATTGTGATCGCGAACACCTCTGCCGATCCTCTTGGATCCCGGTACCAAGCCGGCCGCTGCATGTTGAGATACCACCGGTCCGGCGTGGTGGACCAGACTGATCCGACCCTGCAGAACACGATCGAGTTGGACGCTGGCAAGCAGCTGGCATTCACGCTCTCTAGCGGCAACGCCGCCCAAGGGATAGCGCCTGTGAGAGACTTTCAAGGCTATTTGGTCGCCGAATGCGAGTTCCAGCACGCGCAGGGCTTCGTGTTCGTGACCGAGCAGGTCAACGGCACAGCCGTCCTGGCTCAGGGCTACCTGGCGGAGGTCGTTCGGGACCTAGAGGAATCCGAGACCGGTTCCGTCCCCCCGTAGCTGGTGCCAATTGCTAAATTGGTTTCAGCGATGGACAGTGCAACTTCGGAGAAGACCGGCGCCGTGCAGGGGCGTCCCGCGCAAGCGGCGGATGTGCGCGAGATCGGACGACGAGTAGAGGCGGAAGCCGCCTTCCTAGCGGCCGTACGCCGCGAGATTGGCCGTGTGATCGTCGGCCAGGAAGCGCTTGTCGACGGCTTGCTCCTCGCCCTGCTTTGCAACAATCACGTCCTTATCGAGGGCGTCCCCGGCTTGGCCAAGACCCTCTCTGTCACTACCCTCGCCCGCGCGATCCAAGCCTCTTTCCGCCGTATCCAGTTCACGCCGGACCTGCTCCCCGCCGATCTCATCGGAACGATGATCTACTCCCCTCGTGACGGCGGATTCAGCACCAAGAAAGGGCCGATCTTCGCCAACATCGTGCTTGCCGACGAGATCAATCGAGCCCCCGCCAAGGTGCAGAGCGCTCTCCTCGAAGCGATGCAAGAGCGTCAAGTGACCATAGGTGAGGAGACCTATCACTTGGAGGATCCCTTCCTAGTCTTGGCGACGCAGAATCCCATCGAGCAGGAGGGGACCTACCCGCTGCCGGAGGCGCAGGTGGACCGCTTCATGTTGAAGCTCCGCGTCGATTATCCAGCTCGAGAGCAAGAGCTGGAGATTCTGCGACGCATGGCGCGGTCGCATGTCGAGCACGACGTTAATCCAGTACTCACGCCTGCCGACATTCTGCGGTTACGGCTTCTAGCCGACTCGATCTATATGGATGCCAAGATCGAGGAATACATCGTCGACCTCATTGAAGCGACCCGTCGCCCCGAGGGGTACCGCTTGGACATTCAGGAATGGATCCGCCACGGAGCCTCCCCGCGGGCGACCATCTACCTAGCCATGGCGTCGCGTGCCCGTGCAATGCTGCAGGGCCGAGGTTTTGTCATTCCGCAGGATGTCAAGTCTGTGGCCCAGGATGTGCTAAGGCACCGCATCATGGTGACCTACGAAGCAGAGGCGGAAGAGTTAACCTCGGAAGACATCGTGCAGCGGGTGCTTGACGGCGTGGAAGTCCCTTAAGGAAGGACGCAGAAGCTGAAACCGATTCAGACGCCAGCGATATTGCACGGATTTCCGTCGATCATCCAAGACTCCGGGCTGCAAGGCCCGCCCCGAGCCGCGCTAGCTCGTGGACTGATAGTGAGATCTTTGAGCAGTCCACTGCCCGATGGAGAAAAGGCCGGGAGCACCCCCATGCGGAGTCTCGAAAATCGTGGTAATTTCGATGGAGCCGATCCGCACGGGTATTTGGAGAGCGTTTCGTACGGGCGCGGTCCCGAGCCTGACCTCCGCGCAGCAGCTGCTATTGCAGCGCCAATGAAGAACGCCATCTAGCTTCGAGCCCGCCCGCTGTCCCGTGCGCGCGAAAACCTGCCTATGGACGTCAAGGAGTTCACTCGCAGCATCGCCAAGAAGATCCGCCTGATCGAGATCCAGACCGACAAAGCTGTCGATGATGTGCTGGCTGGAGAGTACAGCAGCGTCTTCAAAGGCAGTGGCATGGAATTCGAGGAGGTTCGCGAGTACACGCCCGGAGACGAGATCCGCAGCATCGACTGGAACGTGACCGCTCGCATGGGCAAGCCATTTGTGAAGCGATATGTCGAGGAGCGCGAATTGACGGTATGGCTTGTTGTAGACCTTTCTGCCTCCGGGAAATTCGGCAGTCAAAGCCAGCTCAAGAACGAGGCCGCTGCCGAATTCTGCGCCCTGCTCGCATTCGCCGCCATCCGGAACAACGACAAGGTCGGACTGATTGTCTTCACCGAGCAGGTCGAGCTGTCGATTGCACCCAATAAGGGTCGGACCCACGTGCTGCGGCTCATTCGCGAGCTGCTGCGATTCGCCCCGACAGGCCGGGGCACGAACTTGAGCGCGGCGCTTCAGTATCTCGGGCGGGTCACTCACAAGCGCGGAGTGGTCTTCTTAGTTTCGGACTTCCTAACCGCCGAGCCGCTTGAAGAGGAGAGCGGCAAGCCGCTTCGGGTCTTGGCCCGCCGGCACGACCTCATCGCCGTCACGGTGGGAGACCGCCGCGAGCGCGAGTTGCCGGACGTTGGGCTGATCGAGTTGCAGGACGCGGAGACCGGTGAGGGCGTGATTCTAGACACGTCCAGTCCCCGCTTCCGTCGAGAGTATGCGGCCGACGCCCGCGAGCGCGTGGAACGACGGCGCGAATTCTTCCGCTCGACAGGCATTGACGAGGTGGAGGTGCTCACCGGCCAGGACTATGTCCGCGACCTCCGGAAACTATTCCGCCAGCGAGAAAGACGTCGATGAGGGCGCCTCCTCGTCCCCTAGGGAACTTGCTTCCACATCTCGCAGGTGCTCGGCTTGCGTTCGCGCTTTGCGTCGCAATTTGTTCCTGCGGCCGGCCAGAAGGCGATTCAGCCGCTATTGACTTTGCAGTCAAGCGGACATATGAGGGTGATGGCGCTCGCTTGGAGCTTGCTCTGGACCGGGAATCCCTGACCACCGCCGACAGCGCGCTTCTCAGGCTCGAGGTTGAGTGCTCTGAGGCTGATGATGTGGGGTTTCCTGATTCCCAGGACGGGTTCGGTCAGTTCGCCGTTATTCGAGAGGACGCGCTGCCGGTTCGATTGCTGGATGACGGTCGCGTGGTGCGGGGCCGTGAGTACGTTCTGCAGCCGTTCCTGCCCGGGGAGTACCAGGTGCCCGCGCTGGAGGTGACTCTGAACGCATCCTCGCGGGTCTCCACGGAGCCCGTCGAGGTCGCGGTCGAGAGCGTCTTGGACGACCCTCAAGCCGCGGAATTGCTTGACATCACGCAACCTGTCGACGTGCCCGTGCCGTGGTGGTGGTGGGTTGCGATCGGTCTGGCGTTGGTGGCTGCTATGGCTGGGCTGGCTTGGTGGTGGAAGCGTCGGAAAAGCGCTCGGTCCGTTCCGCGCCACGTGCCGGCGCACGAGGCGGCGCTCGCTGCCTTGGAGGCCTTGCTGGCCGAGGGCCTGCTTGCGCGCGGCGCATTCAAGCCGTTCTATCTGCGCCTTTCCGACATCGTTAGGCGCTACGTTGAGGAGAGGTTCGGTCTGCGTGCACCCGAACAGACGACCGAGGAATTCCTAGCTGCGATGTCCGCTGCGCCGGTGATCCGCGGGGACCACCAGGCACTCCTGCGCGGATTCCTCAAGCAAGCCGACATGGTCAAGTTCGCCGAGTTTGTTCCGGATGCCGACGAGGTGGGCGGCGCAATCGAGGCAGCGAAGCTCTTCATCCAGCAGACGGTGCCAGACGAGCTGCTTGTCGGCGAGCAGTAGCGAGCGCTGGGCGTGCGCGGCCCTAAAGGAGTCTCCTGAGGATTTTCCCCGCTGGCGAACGCGGGATTGATGGGACGAATTCCACTTCCCGAACCTGCTTGTAGCCGGCGACCTGCGACTTGACGTGCCTTTGGATTGCCTCCGCGGTCAGCGTTTGGTCGGGGTGCAGCATGACGTACGCTTTTGGGCTCTCCGCGCCATGCTGGTCCCGCAAGCCAACAACTGCGACATCCCGGACTTCGCGCAGCTCCAGGATCACCGATTCGAGTTCCGCTGGCAGGACCTGGAAACCCTTGTACTTAATCATTTCTCGCTTCCGGTCCACCAGATGCACGCGGCCCAGCTCGTCGATGCGCCCGATATCGCCGGTGTAGAACCAGCCTCCCCGCAGGGCCTTGGCGTTCTCGGCAGGAGCCTTGTGATAGCCCCGCATGATATTAGGCCCTCGCAGCGCCAGCTCACCTGTTTCTCCGTCCGGTAGTTTCCTTTCGCCTAGTTCGAGGTCGAAAATGGCGGCTTCCATGCCCATCATCGGCGTCCCGGCAGTTTCTGCGATGTCCCAATCGGCGCCCAATGGATTGGATGTCGCGATGCCCGCTGTCTCGGTCATGCCGTAGCCTTGGCGAACGGGGATCCCCGAAATCTCGACAAAGCGTCGAACCGCGGGCACCGGGACTGGCGCCGCACCGATGTTTATCCAGCGCAGCGAAGAAAGGTCTCGCCTTGCGAGGTCGTCCCGCGCAAGCATGCCAAGCAGCACCGGAGGGACCAGTGGCAGGCTCGTGATCCGCTCGCGTTCGATGCTGTCAAGGCAATCGTCCATGTCGAAGCGGGCTCGCAAGTGCATGGCGCCGCCCGCGGCGAGCAGGACATTCATCACTACATTGAAGCCATAGATGTGGTAGAGCGGCAGGAACACGTACGTCTGGCCCTCGGATTCGTACATGGCGTTTCTCGAGAACAGCAGCTGGCGGATCGCGGCGACTAGGTTGGCGTGGGTTAGCTCAATACCCTTGGAGAATCCTGTCGTCCCGCTGGAATAGGGAAGAAACACCAGATCCGCCTCGCGGTCGAGTTCCACGGCGGGATCGATTCCCGGAAAGGGTTCCCAGAACCCCGGCTCGAGCTCGATCAGGCGGCAGTCCTGGATCTTGTCGCGGCATTCGAGCAATCGCGGCATCAGGCTGCGCTCGGCGAAGACGACTGATGCACCTGAGTACGAGATCTGGTGAACGAGTTCCCGCTGCTTGTAACTCGAGTTGAACGGAGTGAAGACCGCGCCGCTGGCGAGGATTCCGTAGCCTGCTGTGATGAAGTCGAAGGAATTGGGACTGAAGACCCCGACGACGTTTCCCTTCCCGATGCCTTCCGCGAGGAGGGCATTGGCGAAGCGGTTGGCACGGCGGTAGTTCCGTGCAAAAGTCAGAACCTGACCCGTGGAGTCGACGACAAAAGTCTTGTCGCCGTAGGCCGCGGCGGAGTCGCGAACGATGGACGGAATCGTCGCCTGAGAGGAAGCAATCCTCTCGGCAACGAAATGTGGCATCCGAGCTTTCTGAAGCAAAGCCAATGCTAACGTACTTAGCCGGTTCGACTTGCACGGATTGACCTGGGCCGAGCGGCGGAGCTAGCGCGAGCCCTAAGGTGCCCCTTGCTGCTACCGGCCCGGCCCTGCGCAGAGGAACCTGCCCGAGCGCAGTCCGTCGGACCGAACTCGTTAGCCGGAAAAGAAAAAGTACTTGGTCAAGATGGCTAGGCTCGAGGCCAAGATGGCCGCCGAGATCAATGCGATGCAGCGCAGTGTCCTCCGTAGATCGGCAATTCCAGTCCTGACTTCAGCGGCCTGTTCGCTGACCTTCGCCTTGACTTGATCGATTTCGGTCCTGCAACGAGCAACCTGCGTGTTCAGTGCTTCGCTCGTGAGCGCGATGTCGGATTTCACCTCGTCAATCCGGTCTCCGATCTCATTCTCGAGTTCGGCTTTGGTCCCGGCAATGTCGGCTTTCGTTGCGATGTTCCGCGTCATCTCGGCAGCAACGCCAGACGCGGTCTCCTGGTCCTCCGAGGACTGGGATTGCCGGAATGCCTCCTTGCCTTTCGAGAATCCGATTTCCGCAAGCACTTGGAGGATGACGGGCACGATTGGGTTCACTCTGGAGACTCCTTCTTAAGACAGTCCAACAAAAAGCGGTAGCCGGTCACACTCGAGAGCATATCTGATTCCCGTCCGATCCAGTATCGCCCTCCGGCGAGGCATTCCCCGGAGCGGAAGGGAGATCTTCCAAACTTGAACTGTCAGCGACGGACAACCGCCGAATATGCCCGGAACCACCGGTCGAGCCGGCCGTCGAGGCGATCGTCAGCACGCTCCCGGCAGGGCGGCGGGCTCCGCGACCTAGTGCTTCTGATCGTCGAGAGCGAACTCTTGAAGCGGAATTGACGGCGCTTGGTACCAGGCCAGAGGCCTCCCACTGCTTTGCTCCCCTGCTAGGTCGGCCCGAAGGCACAGCCAATCCAAGCCGCTATTACCCGGCATCTCGAATTCTCAAGGGCCCCGTGTCGCTTCCGGCAGCTCCGATTTGCGGATTCCGGAGCGGCCGATTGCCGGCATTCGTGCCCTTCCGCCGAACTGTCGGGCGCCGGCCCGCGGGTGTCCGATGGTGCCGAAGCCTTCAGCCCGTGCTGCAGACTGCCTCCAGTTAGCTGACAGCGGCGACAGAATCGGCTGCAAAGTCCCCCAATCGCTGCTGGTTGCGCCACGACTGCAGCCGTCCGTGCCATTCCTCGAACCAGGCTCGAAAACCTGCCGAGTCGATCTCCTGCTGCCGGTTCAGAGGGAACGGAAGGCTGGCGGAGCCCAAGCCTCGCCACTCCGCGATCCACTTGAGAGCCCAAGGATAGGGGAATCTCTCGATCTGTCGAATGAATTCCAAGTAGAACGCGGTTGCCGTCTCGAACGCCTTCTCGTCGCCGAACGTCTCGAACATAGATACGCTCAGTTCCGGGACGACGCTGGCGGGCCCGGAGATTGCTCCGTCAATTAATCCTTCGCGCAAGGACTCGGCCAGCCGGATGTCGTGGCCTTGGATGCGAATTGCGGGAATTTTCTCCTTGGTGATCCTGCGAAGGATGTCTAGCGTGCCGCTCGAGTCCTTGATGCCGACGAGGTGCGGTTCAGAAGCGATCAGCTCCGCTGCGATGTCCTCCCCGATCGGGCTCATGAATGCAGCGAGGTTGTAGAGCAACGTCGGGCCGCCGATTCCCCGGGCCGCCTCGCGGAAGAACTGCAGCAGCTCGCTGTCACCGTACCGGTAGAAGTGCGGTGGTGGGAGCAGCACCGCTTCCGCGCCCTCGCGCAAGGCGTGGTCGGCGAGGCGGATGCTGTCCCGCAGCGTGGCCGCGCCGACGCCCGCGATTACCCGTCCTCGACCGCGCGCCACCGGCAGAAGAACTTTGAGGATCTCTTGGCGATCTCGCAGCGCGATGTCGAAGTACTCGCCTGTCCCGCCGCACGGTACGATCCCCCGCGCTCCGCGCGAAAGCGCGAAGTCAGCAATCCGAGTCAAGCTATCGAGATTCACGCTCCCGTCGAGCGCGCGGGGGGTAGGCAAGGCCGCCATCAAGCCTCGGATTTGGGTCGGCATGCAGTGAGATTCTATCCGATAACGCTATCATCAGAGTTCCGAGGCGGATTCACGATGAAACACTCCCGAAGAGAATGGTTCCGCGTGGGACTACATGCCGCCGTGGCCCCGACGATCATGATTCCCAAAGCGAGCGCGTACGACATCCAGGAGATCGAAGGCAAGCTGGAGAGCGGCACGGGCATTGCGGGCGTCACCAAGAACGATTTGCCCACGCCCAGCTTGCTGCTAGACCTAGACGCCTTCGAATCCAACATCCGGCGCATGGCTGATCATGCGTCTGAGAACGGCCTGGATCTGAGACCCCACGCCAAGACTCACAAGTGCTCGGAGATCGCTACGCGCCAGGTGGGCGCGGGAGCCCTGGGTGTATGCGTTGCGACGATTCGGGAGGCGGAAGCGATGGCTGCGGCCGGAATCGGTGGCTTGCTCTTGACATCCGAGTCGGTGGGGCTCAATAAGATTCATCGCCTGATGCGCCTTTGCAAGCGGAGGCCGGACACGATGGCCGTGGTTGACCATCCAAGCAACGCTGCGGAACTGGACGAAGCTGCAGGTTCGGCGGGCGTGCGGCTGAACGTGCTGGTGGATGTCGATCCCCTTGGGCGTCGGACTGGCATTCCGCCTGGATCGGACGCGGTGGCCCTTGCCGAGACAGTGGACCGGCTTGCGAATCTGAGCCTGAAGGGCGTCCACGGTTACTGCGGCGCCTCGTCCCATGTGAAGGGCTTCGAGGATCGAAAGCGACATTCAGAGAAATACATGGGCCCCGTGCTCGAATCCCATGCGGCCATGGTTCGGAAGGGCCTTCCGGTGGAAATCATGTCCGGTGCCAGCACCGGCACCTACAACATCGATTCCGCTTTGGAGGGCATGACCGAACTGCAGGTGGGCTCTTATGCCCTCATGGACGTAGACTATCGGGTCATTGGTGGCCGCGGCGGCGAGGTCTATGACGATTTCGGCAACGCCTTGCACGTGCTTGCGACGGTCATCAGCAAGAATCACGACGACATTGCGACAGTCGATGCCGGCCTCAAGGCGTTCGCAACCGATCGCAGCTTCGGTCCCGACGTGGCCCGTCCAGCCGGCCTGACCTACGCGTTTCGCGGTGACGAGCACGGTGCTCTCACACTTGCCGACTCCGAGCGCGAGATTGTGTTGGGCGACAAGATCGAGCTGGTGGTGCCGCATTGTGATCCGAATGTGAATTTATACGACCGCATGTACTGCGTGCGCGGCGACTATGTTCAGCAAGTTTGGAAGATTGACGCGCGGGGACATGTCTGAGCGAACATGAGCATCGTCTCATTGCCCCAAGCCGAGCTCCCGGGAATTCGCCCGCTCTACGCGGACCTTCTTGACAATTTCCCCAAGGTGGGCGGCTTCTACCCGCACCCTCCGTCGCTTGACGCGGCCCGTTCCGCTGCGTCCGAGGTCCGGGTCGACGCCGGTCATCGGCGGCGATTGGTAGCCGAGCTGAGCAGGCAGAACGAAGGCGGCAGTGTCGCTACATTCGATAATCTCGACCGTCTTGCCGATGCCGGAACGGTAGTAGTGGCTACGGGGCAGCAAGTGGGCCTGCTGGGCGGGCCGGTCTTCACGCTGTACAAGGCGATGACAGCCGTGCGCTGCGCCGAGGAAATGACCCGTCAGGGTGTGCCGGCGGTGCCGGTCTTCTGGATGGCGACGGAAGACCACGACCTAACGGAGGTCAACCACGCCTGGATCTTTTCCTCGTCCGGCGGGCCGCATCGGATCGAGGCAGCCACCCAAGGCCCGGCCCAAGCGGCGGTTGGCGAAGTCGAAGTCGCCGACGCGCGGGTGGACGAGCTCGAGTCCTTGTGCGAAGGCCTGCCCTGCGCTGCGGAGGCGGTTAAGCTGGCTCGATCGGCGTACGACGCGTCCCCCGGGTTCGGCGAAGGCTTTCGCCTGCTCTACCAAAGACTGCTGGCGGAGACTGGAATCGTCTTCCTGTCTCCAATGCGGCAAGGGATCCGTGAGTTAGCTGCGCCGCTGATGCGTCGCGCAATCGAGCGGGCACCAGATTTGACGGACCTTCTGCTAAGGCGGGGTGCCGGATTGCGGGCGGCTGGCTACCACCAGCAGGTTCGCTTCCAAGCGTCCACTTCGCTGGTAATGCTGTTCGAGAACGCAGCTCGCATGGCACTGAAGCGGAAGAACGGATCCTACTGGGTCGAGTCGCGAGCGTACACGCCTCAGGAACTGCTCTTCCGCCTGGACCGCAGCCCGCTCGACGTTTCTCCGAGCGCATTGCTCCGGCCCGTCATGCAGGACTTCCTGCTCCCGACCACCGCGCTTGTCGTGGGCCCGTCGGAGGCCGCTTATCTTGCGCAGTCCTCGGTGCTCTACGAGAACCTCCTAGGACGAATGCCCGCAGTGCTGCCTAGGGCTAGTTTCACAATGCTCGACCGGGGGTGCGCCAAGCTGTTGCGCAAGTATGGAATGACGTCTGCCGACTGCATGCTTCCACGGCGCGAACTAGAAGCCCGGGTTGCCTCCGCCGTGGTGCCGGCCGCGCTCCGGGAGCGGCTGGAGTCGCACGGGGCTAGCATTCGGGAATCCTTGCTCGGTATCGAGTCGACTCTGGGAGGCTTCGACCCAACCCTGCAGGCGAGCTTCAAGGTTTCAAGACGCAAGATCGAGTACCAGCTGGCAAAGATCCGCTCGAAAGTCTCGCGCGAGTCCTTGGGGCGCGCGGACACTGCCCAGCGGCACGCCGCCAGGCTTGCCGGTTTTCTCTATCCCAACGGGCATCTCCAAGAGCGCGTATACAGCGTACTTCCCTTCGTAGCGAAGTTCGGACTGTCCTTCGTCGATCGCGTACGGGCAGCGACCGAGCCGGGAGCAGCCGACCACAAGGTGATCGAAATCTAGCCTGTAGACTTGCGAGCGGGCTCTTGCTGCGCCCTTAGCTGGATAGCTCGTGCAGCGAGAGCGAGATTGCTCCGGCCGTCTCGGGGGGCACGCCCAATAGCGGCAGGCGCGGGATCCCGCCGTAGTAGCTCCGGAGATCCAGAGCGTGCTTCAGGGCGGGCACGCCGTGCGCGTTCAGCAGCCTTTCAAAGTCGACACCCCTATCCGTCAGGGCCTCGGCAGCTGCGTGCTCGCGAGTTCGAACGGCCTCCTCAATGGACAGAGCATAGAACGGCACGGCCGCTGCTAGTGCCAGGATTGCGGCTGAAGCGCCCGCTGCGAGGCACGGTGCAACGCACTCCAGATCTCGAACGGCGATTACGAAGTCACGCCCGCAGGCATTCGCCGCAGCGACAATCGCCTGCACAGGTGTGTGCTCGAGTACGGTGCCAACGATGCGCGGATGCATCGACAGGCCGGCTAGCATCTCGGGCGAGAATCCTATAAGGCCGCCGAGCTGTACGGAAACTAGCAGCGGCAGTTTCGCGGTGTCCGCCACGGCCCGAAAGAACAGGCTTGCTGGATTCGCTTTGGGGGCCAGCGTCGAAAGATCGGGGGCTTCAAGGATGGCCGCGTTACAGCCGACATCGGCTGCAATCGCCACCGACTTGCGAGCAACGGAAACGCCGGAGGCCGGGATTGTAGCCAGAATGTCGATGTCGCCCGCTGCCGCTTCAACGGCCCGCTTCCATATGGCGGCTCTCTCCTCCGCCGACAGCAGAGGCCCCTCTCCCCACTTGTCGGTGATGACAACGCCCGACAGCTTGGTCCTGCGTAGCTGCTCGAGGTTGTAGTCGAACTTAGACCAGTAGATGCTTCCGCGATGATCGAACGGAGTCGTCATCGGGGCGTATATTCCGCGAAAAGGCATGGGCCAAAACGCCTATTCTACAGTCCGGGACGCTTGGCTCGGCAAGGGCAGCAGTTCGGTGGTCGACCTTGGTTGGGCGCCCTTTCAAAAGCGCGAGGCGCGATGGAGCTGCACGAGGATCCAGGAATTGCGATAAGTGCGGTGAATTCGGGCGTTCGGCCTTGAGGATCCCAAAACGTGTGGTAGTCTGCGTGCAGCACTGGCCTAAGCGGGCCATCTGGAGGGCGGTTCGATGCGAAAGTCTGGGTTCGTTTTTCTCACGGCATGCCTGCTGTCGGCGTCATTGGCGCTTTGGGGCCAAGGCCAAGGCCAAGGCGGCGGCGGGAACACCCGCAGCGGTACAGGCGGTACAAGCGGGGCGGGTGGCCAGCAAGGCGGCACGCAGGGCGGGCAGACCCAATCCCAGGGCAATTACGGGAACACCAACCGACAGAGTGATCCTTTCGGCACCCGGAGCCAGGACCCGTATGCCAACCAGATGCGGCCCTTGTACCTGAACGGCCGCGTCGTTACCTCCGACGGCCTGCCGCCGGCCGAGCCAGTGGTCATCCAACGGGTATGCATCGGAACCAACTACCCGGAGGGTTACACCGACACCAAGGGGCGATTCAGTTTCCAGGTGGGCGGCGACCTTTCGATGCTTACTACCGACGCCAGCGTGTCCGGGGCTCGTGTAGGTCAAGGGGGGCTGATGAGCGGCGGCACGTACACCAACGACGGAGTTCGCCAGGTCGGCTTGGGGCGCTACGACCTTAGCTCCTGCGTGCTGCGCGCCGAACTTTCCGGATACCGCTCCGACGACGTCCAGCTGGGCATGTACAGCACGATGGGCAAGAACGATGTCGGGATCATTGTGCTGCACCGGCTTGACGGCTTGGTGGGCGACGTGGTTAGCGCGTTGACGCTACAAGCTCCGAAGAGCGCGCAGAAGGCCTACCAGACGGGGCTGCGCGAGCTGAGGAAAAAGAATCCGAACTACACGAAAGCGATCGGCCAATTCGACAAGGCGGTCAGGCAGTTTCCGCGATTCGCCGCCGCGTGGGCGGCTATGGGGGACGCCAGGCTCAGCATCCAGGACGATGCCGGCGCCAAGCAAGCCTATTCGGAGTCGGTGAAGCACGACCCGAAGTACCTGAAGCCTTACGAACCGCTAATCCGCATCGCTGTCGACCAGAGCGATTGGGAGGGGATGGAGTCGATAGGCAGCGCTTACTTGGAGTTGAACCCGAATTCCACCAACGTGCGCTTCCTGACCGCCGTGGCCGCTTTGAACAGCGGGCAGCACGAGAAGGCTGAGGAAATGGTGCTCGCCATGCGTGCGGGCGAAAGTGGCGATCGCTTCCCGCAAAGCTACCAGATCATGGGCATGGTCCACGAGCGGCGCGCGGACTTCGAAAAGGCGGCTGAACAGTACCGTGCCTTCGTCCAGTCGACCGCGGAACCGGAATCTCAAAACGTGCAGCAGGTGCAGCGCAAGCTTCACGAATGGGAGATGCTGGGCGTAATTCAGAAAGCGTCGGACCAGACCTCCGCAAATCGGTAGCCCCCGGGGCCTGCTGCTGCGGCTGCAGCAATCGGGCAGATCCATTGCGGGGATCCCGTCATGCTTCCGCCCGGACCCATCCGTGGGCTGCGTTGTCCGGCTCCAAGCCCCTTTGCAGGTACGCTGCCTTGATCTTGCCGAGGGAGTCTTTGCGGATCGCCTTGCGGGCGCGTGTCGGATCCACCCCGTAGAGCTTGGCTGCGTTGAGGCCGAAAATCTTCGCCTTGTCCTCCCGCGTGATCTTCGCGTATCCGAACTTCTCGCAGATTTCGTCGGTGATCTGGAAGCGCTTGAAGGCGTCGATGCACCATTGCGGTGATCCCCACCACAGACAGTCCGTGCCCCAGAGAACCTTGTCGGCGCCGTAGTGCTTGATGTTCTTGCCCATGAGGTGCATGCACATGACCGGGTGCGCGATTGCGAGAGTACCGAACGCGCTCCCGATCTCGCAGTAAACGTTGTTCATGCCGGGATTGCGTTGCTTGATGCCCATGAGGATTTCGTGCCACGCAAAGTCCCCTGTGGTCGGGTCGAAGAAGGAGGGATCCTCGAAAGCAGGCTCGGTCGGGCCGTGCTTGAGGGCCGAGTGGTAGACGATGAACGTGAAGTCGGTGTTCTGGAGAGCGGCCTGTTCCACATCTTTCGGATTGGCAAGATGGCCAAAGCGTCGCGACTGCGCGGCATAGCCCTTGTGCACGCTGACGGTGGTCTGGCCAAGCTCCCGGGCCACATCGTAGAAGTAGGCAGACCAGTCGTCGTCGAGCTGGAATCCGCGGCCCGAGCGGGCGGGATCGAAATGGCAGTACAGCTTCCATGACGAATTCCGGTATTCCTGTACCTCGCGAGTCATCTGCTCCTTGAGCGCCACGCGATCCTGCCTGCCCGTGGCTCTGTCCCAGTAATGGTTTGGCGCGCAGTTGCTCTGGGACAGCGCGCGCTGTCCGCCCGCGATAGCGTTGATTTCGTCACGGCGGGCTGCCATCAGCCAGCTTGGCAGGATGCCTCCGCCGCGCACGGTCATCGGATCCACCGCCTCGCGGCCCGCCGCAAGCGCAGCGAGTGCCGCCCTTTCCTCGCTAGGGCTCTTTTCCCGTCCAGGAACACCCGAGATGACGAGCATGTCGGTTTCCGAATCGAGGTACATCTCCTTGAAGAAGGTGTTGAAGCTGTATGCGTCCGCGTCGTTGGAGAGGTTGAACCCCATGTTGCGCATGAACTCCGATTCCCGAAAGCTCAGCTCGTAGCCATTGGTGAAGTGCGCTTGCACGTCGAATACGAAGTACTCGCCTCGCGGCCATTTCTCCTCGTAAGCAGCCGGCTCGAACAGCTCTTCGGGGTCGACGTCCCAGAAGCGCTGGCCATACACCTCGTTCGAGGCCCAGAAAGCGGTTGCCAAGCCCATCGTGGTGCGCATGAAAGACCGCCGGTCCAGGCCCGTGCGCTTGGCGTTCTCGGAGGCGAGCTCGCCGAGGCGATGCTCCCACTGCGCTTGAACGCAGTTTTGCGGCCTGGGCCAAATCTCCTCGTTGGAAACCACCTGGGTGGGGATCGGGGAATCCACTCCCTTCGCACGGTCGCGCTGCCACTTGGGAACCCACATGGAATCACTGCCCGCTCGGCGCCTATTGCTCCCGCACCAGCGATTCACTCGCCGATGAGGGCCAGGAGCCGGGTGCAAGTATCATAGTAATCTCGGTCTGAAAGCGCTTTGCCCCGACTGGAGTGTCCAAGTTGCCGCCTTTTTCACCCCGCGCCAAGATTTCCGGCGTCGGCTGCTATGTGCCCCCGAAGATCCTCAGCAATAAGGATCTCGAGCGAATTGTAGAAACCAGCGAAGATTGGATTCTGACCCGTACAGGGATCGAGAAGCGCCACATTGCGGACGACGGAGTTGCTACCTCTGACCTGGCCACCGAGGCGGCACGCGAGTTGCTAGCCAAGACCGGGGTTGCCCCCGATCAAGTCGAGGCAATCGTTGTGTGCACGGTCACGCCGGACATGTTCTTCCCGTCGACGGCCTGCTTGGTCCAGGACAGGATCGGAGCCAAGGGGGCATGGGGCTTTGACTTGGTGGCGGCCTGCTCCGGCCTGCTGTACGGGCTCTCCACCGCGTCGCATTTCGTCGCGTCGGGAAGCCACAAGCGAGTGTTGGTGATCGGCGCCGACACCATGTCTCGAATCATCGATTACCAGGACCGGGCGACTTGCGTGCTCTTCGGAGACGGGGCTGGGGCGTTCCTGCTCGAGCCGGCCGCTGATGGCGACGGGGGCCTGATCGATTTCATCAACGAGGTGAACGGAGCTGGGGGGAAATACCTTCGGATGCCCGCCGGCGGCAGCGCCCAGCCGGCAACCCGCGAGACTGTCGACGCGCGCCTGCACTACGTTCATCAGGACGGACGGCAAGTCTACCGTTACGCGGTAAGCAAAATGTACGAGCTGTGCGCCACCGTGCTCAAGCGGAACGGCTACGGACCCGAGGACGTCGATCTAATGATTCCCCACCAGGCCAACCGGCGCATCATCGTCGCCGTGGCCAACCGCTTGGGGCTGCCATTGGAAAAGGCGATGATCAATATCGACCAGTATGGCAATACGACCGGCGGCACGATTCCGCTTGCGACAAGGGATGCGATCGATACTGGCCGGCTCAAGAAGGGCGACCTAGTCCTCCTGGCAGCGGTGGGTGCCGGGTTCACCGCCGGCGTTTCCCTTTGGCGATGGAGCTTCTAGTCGGCTCGTCGCTGCCAACGGTGCCCACGGCGCTTCACGGAGTGCGGGCCGAGCGGAATCTAAGGCGCTCGAACCATAGTTGACCTTTGGTTGTCATCGGCCGCAGAGCCGATCCATTGGTGCTCGCACCACAGCGCGACACAAGGTGTCAAGGTTGACGCGCGCATCTCGTAGGCTCGGTCCAAGTCCTCGGCGCATCCGAAGAATATTGCGCATCGGCGATCGACCATTGAGAGGCTGCCCTGCCTGCGTTCGAGACACTCGAGGAGAACGCAATCGACGGGAATTCCACCGCCTTCCCATCGCCGATGGAGTCCGTGTTAGCTGCGATCGATGTTGTGCAATGCTGAGGGAACCGTGCTTGACATCGTGATTCTGGTCGGGTTTTTCCTGTTGATCCTCGGCAGCGGAGTCATCGCGACAAACTTCTACTGCCGGATCGCGTACAACTGGTGCGAATCGTGCGGAAGCATGAACGCCAAGCGCCGTCGTGAATGTCGCAAATGCGGAACGAGTTTGCCCTGAGGCGTCGTTGCCCCGGGCATTACCCTAATCTCTAGTAGGATAGTAGGGATTCGCCATGGACGTTTCCGTCAAAGGGGAATATGCCCTTCGGGCAGTCTTCGAATTGTCTCGCCACGGCAATCCGGAACCCGTGAAAATCGCCCGGATCGCCAAGAGCCAGAAGATTCCGCAGAAGTTCCTCGAGATGATTCTCGCGCAGCTCAAGCAAGGGGGCTACCTCGGTTCGCGGCGAGGGGCGGAAGGCGGGTATTTCCTGGCCCGCCCGGCGGACCAGATCACGGTCGGGGATATCCTGCGCCAGATCGACGGCCCGTTTCAGCCGTCAAATCGCCCGTTCGAGGACGAGCCGCAAGACTCCCCGTTTCCAGAGATGTGGCATCGCGTGGAGCGAGCGCTCTCCTGCGTGGTTGATCGCACTACATTCGCGGATCTCGTCGAACGCTGGAAGCAAAAGCGTGCCAAGCGTGTGCTCAACTGGCAGATCTAGGCATGGCGCAAGTTTTCTCCGACAATTCACTCGCGATTGGCCGCACGCCGCTCGTGCAAATGAATCGCATTGCAGCGGACGGCAAGGCGACCGTGCTCGGCAAGGTCGAGGCGCGCAACCCCGCGTACTCGGTGAAATGCCGCATAGGAGCCTCGATGATTTGGGACGCCGAACGGCGCGGGGTGCTCAAGCCCGGTATGGAACTTGTCGAGCCCACCAGCGGCAACACCGGTATCGCACTGGCGTTTGTGGCTGCGGCGCGCGGCTACAAGCTGATGATCGCCATGCCGTCCAATTACAGCGTCGAGCGGCGGCGCGTTCTCAAGCTGCTAGGTGCGGACCTTGAGCTGACTCCCGAAGACGAGGGCATGTACGGTGCCGTCGAGCGCGCCCGAGAACTGGTCAGGGACAACCCGGGTCGGTTCGTGATGCTGCAGCAATTCCAGAATCCGGCCAACCCGCGCATCCACTACGAGACGACAGGCCCGGAGATCTGGGACGACACCGGAGGGGATGTCGATGTCCTCGTCTCGGGAATTGGAACCGGTGGCACCATCAGCGGCATCGCGAGCTATTTCAAGCACGGACGCAACAAGCCGATCGTCAGCGTAGGTGTCGAGCCCGAATGCAGCCCCGTGATTCAGCAGCATTTGGCCGGACGGGAACTCCAGCCGGGGATCACCGCTATCCAGGGGATCGGGGCAGGCTTCATTCCTGACACACTGGATTTAGACGTTGTCGATCGGATCGAGAGCGTCTCTGACGAGGAAGCAATCGAATACGCCCAGCGCCTCGCTCGCGAGGAAGGTCTGCTAAGCGGCATTTCGTGCGGGGCGGCTGCGGCCGTAGCCTGCCGTCTCGCTCGCGACCCCGAGTTCGAGGGCAAGACAATCGTGACAATCCTTCCGGACGCGGGCGAGCGCTACCTCACCAGCCCGCTGTTCAGCGGGATCGGCTGATATTGCGCGGTGGCTAGGGACCGAGGATGAATCTGGTCCAGATCCACGGCACGGACCCGGCGCGACGCTTGTCACGCCTCCCGTCGTGGCTGCGCAAGTCGGACACTAATTTTCGCGCTCTTCACGACCTCAAGGTGGACTTGCGGCGACGCGGCCTGCACACGGTCTGCGAATCGGCTCGCTGCCCGAATATCCACGAGTGCTTCGCTCGGAAAGCCGCGACCTTCATGATCCTTGGCAACGTGTGCACGCGCACCTGCGGGTTTTGCGCGGTGCCGCAGGGCGTCCCCGGCAGCTTGCAGCGCCAAGAGCCGGAGCATGTGGCCGCCATGGCCCAGCGCATGGCCCTCCGGCACGTAGTGATCACGAGCGTGAATCGAGACGACTTGCCTGACGGAGGGTCCGCCCACTTCGCGGCAACAGTTCGTGCTGTCAAGCGCGCGCTCCCAATCGCGCGCGTGGAAGTGCTCGTTCCGGACTTCCTGGGGGATCTTGACGCCGTTGCCCGAGTCCTCGATTCCGGTTGCGATGTCTTCAACCACAATGTGGAGACAGTCGAGCGCCTCTACCCGCGCGTCCGTCCGCAGGCCGGGTACGGGCGGTCGCTTGGAGTCCTGAGGTTCGCGCGCATTCGGGCCCCCCACATGCTCACCAAGTCCGGCCTGATGGCGGGCTTGGGAGAGACTTCGGACGAGGTCAAGTGTCTTCTTCGCGACCTTCGATCAGTCGACACGGACATCGCCACGATAGGGCAGTACTTGCAGCCTAGGAGACGCCGGCTCCGCGTTGAGGAGTACGTGCGCCCCGAAGTATTTGAACGCTATCGCGAATACGGCGAGTCGATAGGGTTCCGCGCTGTCTTCAGCGGTCCTCTAGTGCGGAGTTCCTATATGGCGGAATCCGTCGAAGCGCAGGCTCTGAGCCGTCCATGATCCGGGGCGCCCTGCCCACGACCGCCGCGGCGGCTGCATTTGCCGGGGCAGTGCTTTCCGGGATCGCGCAGGTCCTGGTCTTCCCTCGTTTCTCTTGGGAATGGCTCGCCCCTGTTTGCCTCGTGCCGCTGCTGCTAGTCCTGCGCGACCTTGACGCGAAGCGGCGCTTCGCGGCTGGCTGGATTTCTGGCGCAGTCTTCTGGGGAGGATCGTGCTACTGGATCTATCCGGTGATGCGCGACTACGCGGGGATCACGCCGTTTGTAGCCGGCGTCCTGTTTGCTTTCTTCTTCACCATCATGGCGGCCAGCCCAGGGCTCTTCGCCCTTGTCGCCGGGCGCTTCTTAGACCGATCTTGGGCCGTGCCCGCCCTGGCAGCGCTTTGGGTCGCGGTCGAAGGCAGCTACCAGTACACACTGTTCCTGTTCACATGGACGCAACTCGGCAACGCGGCACTCGACTTCCCGTTGCCGCATATCCTGCGACTCGCTCCCTGGACGGGGATCTACGGACCGTCTCTGGTCTTCGCTCTTGCCAATGCGGCAGTTGCTACGTCGCTCCTACGACTCTCGCTGCGCCCTCTGATCGCGCTCGTGCCAATCGCGGGACTCTTCCTTCTGCCTCAGTTGCCTCACGACCGGGAGGGCGAGGCGACAGCGAGGCTGGTGCAGCCGAATGTCCACCCCGATCTACTGAAGGCTGGCTGGCTGGCCCAGCACGGAACCGCCCACCTGGGCAAGATGCTGGAGATGTCGAACGCTCCGCCGACGGGGGACAGCCCCGCGCTGCTCGTGTGGCCGGAGTATCCCGTTTCCGCCTACTACTTCGATGACCCTGCGTCGAGAGCGTTCTTCGAGCGCGTGGCCCGGGAATCCGGGGCCGCGTTCATCTTCAATACCATTTCGTTCGAGGACGCTGACAGAGAACGCCCGCAGAATTCGTCGGTGACGCTTGACCGCAACGGGGCGAAATTGTCTGAATACTCCAAAATGCACTTGGTGCCATTCGGTGAGTTCGTCCCGTGGCCGTTCCATTACTTCGTGGAGAAGATCACGATGGAGGCAGGAATGTTTCGCCCCGGCAAGCGCATAGCCGTCGCGAGCGTCGATGATCACGGTATCGGGACGTTTATTTGCTACGAATCCGTCTACGCGCGCTCGATCCGCGAGTTCACCGTGGCGGGTGCCGAGCTGCTGGTTAACATTTCCAACGACAGTTGGTACGGGCGCAGCGCCGCCCGCGAGCAGCATCTCCAGATCGCACGCATGAGGGCCGTCGAGAACGGTCGCTGGATCCTCCGGGCCACCAACGATGGCATCACGTCCGCGATTAGCCCTGCCGGTCGAGTCGAGGCATCGCTGCCGTCATACGTGCAGGACGCGCTCGACGTGCGCTTTGCGTACCTTTCCCACAGGACCCCGTTCGTTCAATACGGTGAGTGGCTTTGGTGGCTTTGTCTGCTCGGAACGGCCGCTGCGCTAGTTTGGGACGCGGCGTCGGCCCGTCGCGCGGCTTTGCAATAATGCGAATAGTTATCTCATAGCCATGATCCTAGACGAGCTACAGCGCGAGTTCGAAGCCCTGCGCACGCGCGCACGCGTGATACGGGGGTATCTTTGACGCCGATGACGGCGGTAGGCATCTCGCGGAAATCGAGAAACGAATTGCGGAACCTGCGTTCTGGAACGACGCGTCGCGAAACCAGCCCCTGTTGCGGGAACGCAAGCGCCTAGCGCGACTTATCGAGACCGACCAGGAGATCGAAGCCGCGGTCTCCGACATTGCGGCCTTTCTTGAGCTTGCCCAGGAGGGCGAGCCGGTCGAGGAAGAGTGCGGAGCGGAAATCAAGACGCTGTCGGAGCGCTTGGACCAGATCGAAACCGAATCGTTGCTTGCTGGCGAGCATGATCGGTCCAATGCGATCGTGACTCTGAACGCCGGGGCGGGCGGCACGGAGGCGCAGGACTGGGCGCGGATGCTTCAGCGCATGTACTTGCGCTGGGCGGAACGCCGGCGCTTCAAGAGCGGGATTTCCGATATGCAGCCCGGAGAGGAAGCCGGCATCAAGTCGGCTTCCATGATTCTGAAAGGCGAGCACGCTTACGGGTTGATGCGGTCGGAGATTGGCGTGCATCGCTTGGTGCGGATCTCGCCCTTCGACTCCAACGCCAGGCGACACACATCGTTCGCGTCCGTGTTCGTCTACCCCGAGATCGACGACGAGATCGACATCGCCATCCGTCCGGACGATCTACGCATCGACACCTACCGCGCGAGCGGAGCTGGGGGCCAGCACGTGAACATGACGGACTCCGCCGTTCGCATCACGCACCTTCCGACCAACATCGTCGTCCAATGTCAGAACGAGCGTTCGCAGCACAAGAACAAGGCGACCGCCATGAAGATGCTCCGGGCAAGGCTCTACGATCTCGAATTGCGCAAGAAGCGATCCGAGACCGAGAAGATCGAAGCGGCCAAATTGGGGATCGACTTCGGCAGTCAGATCCGCAACTACGTCTTGGCTCCCTACCGCCTCGTCAAGGACCTGCGCAGCCAGCTCGAATTCGGGAATGTAGACCGCGTGCTCGACGGTGACTTGGACCGTTTCATGCATGCGTACTTGGTGTACGAGAAGACCGGAAGAACGGTCGCTGATTCACGGAGCCAGACTTCCACTTGAGCATGCATCGAATGTAGGCCGCTTGGTGTTTGTCGAAGCTCGTTTGGCCAGCGTCGAGAACCTCGTTCTTCGGGCGATTGCGGGAAATGCGAAGTGGAGCATCAAGTTCGACCCTCGGGACATCGAGGCACGCGGGCAACCTGTTATGCGAGAGCATCGGCATTGCGTCGCCATGCAAGAGGCCAAGAGGGGATGACTAACGTGGCAGCCCTGGCGATCCGCGTTCCCTTTAGCGAATCGCTCCGACTGCACGTGTTGGGAAGGCCGTCCTCGCCGCACGGGTCTCCTCCCGTAGGCAGCACATTGAGTCCAAGGGAAACCGCAGAATCCGTTGGGTCTGCTCAGGTTGCTGAATTCGCTAGGCCAGGCTCTCGGTCTGCGACCGGGCCAACTGTCCCGCTCGGAGTTCTCTCGGCCAATTCCCATCGCTGATTGAGTCGCCGTCCCGGGACTCGCGGCTATACCGCGGCACGGTCGCTCGGTGTCCCAGAGAATCGCCTTGCGGGTGCCAACCGCGACTCGACAGTCGCGACATCTCCGTCGTGCTCGGACATAGGTCCGAGAAAGCGTCCGGCCCACCTGCGTGACACTGCGGTGCGTTTACCTGATTCAGCCAATCCAGGCACGCGGCTTGCAATTCCGAGCCCTAGGATTTCTAATGGGCGCATGCATCGCTGGCTTTGCTTGATTTGTTGGTCTCTTTCGTTTCTGGTCGTTGCGGAAGCACGCGTGGTGAGGATTGACGTCTCGAGCAGGGAAGCCCTTCTCGGCGGAAAGTCCTTCGGCCTGGCCGGTTCCTACGAGCGGATCGGAGGGACCATCCGCTTCGCGGTCGATCCCGACAATCCCGCGAATCGCATTGTCACGGACATCGCACTTGCTCCTCGCAACGCGGACGGCGATGTCGAGTTCTCGACCGAATTCTTCATGCTCAAGCCGGTCGAGGCGGATCGGGGCAACGGCTCGGTGCTTTACGAGGTATCGAATCGGGGTCGCAAAGGCATGCTTGGCTTCTTCAATTTCGCCTCCGGCAGCCTCGACCCCCGCGAGGCAAGCCACTTCGGAGACGGATACCTGCTGAGCGAAGGCTACACGTTGCTGTGGCTCGGCTGGCAATTCGATCCCCCTCTGCGACCCGGATTGCTGCGCCTCGACACTCCGACAGCGACCGAGAGCGGCAATCCGATCCGCGGGCTGGTCAGAAGCGACTTCGTGGTAACGGACCGCGTCATGTCCCATTCGCTCGCTGACCGCAGCCACGTCCCGTACTTGGCGGCCGATCCCCAGGCTCCCGAGAACGTGCTGACAGTGCGGGATGCCGCAGAAGGCGAGAGGGAAATCGTTCCCCGCGACCGCTGGAGGTTCGCCCGGATGAAGGACGGCAAGCCTGTGCCCGATCGCGGTGCAGTATTCCTGGAAGGCGGGTTCGAGGCCGGACGGATATACGAGGTGGTCTACGTTTCAGAGGGCCCGCCGCTGGTCGGGCTCGGACCGGCTGCCGTCCGGGACACGGTCTCGCATCTCAAGTACGACGGATCCGGATCTCTGGATGTGTCCAAGGAAGCCATTGACCGAGCGATCGCTTTCGGCATCTCGCAGAGCGGGCGGTTCTTGCGGACATTCCTCTACTACGGCTTTAACGAGGACGAGCGAGGGCGCATTGCATTCGACGGAGTCATGTCGCATGTGGCGGGAGGAGGGCGCGGCAGCTTCAATCACCGCTTTGCCCAGCCGTCACGGGACGCCCATCCCTACATGAATTTCCTGCATCCGACTGACATATTCCCATTCACCGACAAGGCCCAGCGCGACCCAGAAACGGGACGCGAGGACGGCATCCTCACGCACAAGCTCGATCGGAAGTTCTGGCCGAAGATCTTCTACACCAACTCGTCGTACGAGTACTGGGGCCGGGCTGCTTCGCTCATCCACACAGACATCTCCGGGACGCGCGACATGGAACTCTACGACAATGTCCGAGTTTTCCTGTTTTCGGGTACTCAGCATGGCCCGGCCTCGTTCCCGCCCTCTGTTTCTATCGGCCAGCAAAAGGCCAATCCACTTCACTTCGGCTGGGCAATGCGCGCGCTGCTACGGGCAATGAACAACTGGATCTCGGACGGCAGCGAGCCGCCGGATAGCCGCTACCCTCGGATCGCAGACTCGACGCTCGTTGCACCGGAACAGCTCGACTTTCCAAAGATACCGGGCGTGAATACCTCCACACGCGTCCACAAGGCGTATCGAGCCGACTACGGCCCCCGTTTCGTTAGCGAAGGGGTCGTCACACAAGAGCCTCCCGCCGTAGGGAAGGCCTTTCCCATCCTTGTGCCCTCGGTCGACGGCGATGGCAACGAGGTCGCCGGGGTGCGCATGCCCGAAATGCAAGCGCCGCTTGCTACCTATACCGGCTGGAACCTGTTCAACGAAAAATCGGGTCCGACCCACGAGATATCGAGTATGGTCGGGTCGTACATTCCGCTCCCGCGGACCCGCGTCGAGGGAAAAGCCAGCAACGACCCGCGACCATCGATTGAGGAGCGCTACAAGAGCAGGGCGGAGTATCTCGGACGAGTCGCCGAAGCAGGCATGGACTTGATCGACGCCGGGCTGGTCTTGGAAAGGGACCTGCCCGGCATAGTCCGCAACGCCGCCAGGCACTGGGACTATCTCATGGAGGACGTCTCTTCCACCACGTCCGACCGCTGAGCGGGGTCAGTACGAATGGCCTCGCCGCCTAGGTGCGCGCGCAATCTTGGACTGGGAGGCTCAGCCCTGACTGGATCGCAACGGGACGCGTGGCGAAACGGCCACGGGTTCCGCGCGCCCAGTTCGTAGGCGGGAAACGTCGCCCGCAACAGCCCGTTCTCGCAGTGGCGGGCCTGCTGTTCTAGGAAATGCGAGGCCTTGTGCGCGGCGACTCTAGCCAGAGCACGCCCGATCGCGCTTGCATTGTTGGGTTCGCCCAGGTACCGCACGAGAGCTCCGAAAAAAATCTGAAGGCTGGGTTCGATGCGGTCGCGACGGCGGCGCGCCAATCCGAGAATGCCGGCTAGGTGATCCGGCGGCTCTCGCTTCACCGAGAGCAGGATACGCGTCGAGTCGGCGGGACAGGTCCCCACCTCAAGCTGGGCGTCCCGTCCGCCCATCAAGTTCGGGAACTCCCTCAGGACCGCAGCCCTAGTGGGGGTGTTCAGCAAAGAGGCGCTGTCTTCCACGCAAACTGTCCACGAGGCTTCCAGTACGGATGGAAACCCCCATGCGGCAAGCAAGACTGCGAATGCCTTAACCATTTCTTAGTCTGTTCAATCAAACTGCAACGTATACCCGCGCAGGTCACGGCTTGCACCGAGAGAAATCACGACTCCGCGAGAATTCTCGAAGCCGGGGGGCAGCGGTGCGAATGGAGAGCTAGTTGGAGGAGAAGCGGTTCGAGCGCTTCCACGTGAGCCAGGCCAGGCCGATGGCGATCCCCGCAGGCGGAATGGCCAGCGCTGCGATGCCGCGCTTCAGGGCTCCGACCGCTCGGTCCTTCTGGAATGCCGCGGTCTCGCGACACATCGAGCAACCTTGCGCGGAGGCCCAGAAGGGCAGAGCCAGCAGCATCGCGAGCACGAGCACGATTCGCGCGGCGGTCGCTTGACGACGGTCCTGTCCGAGCAGCTTTCGCGTCATGGCCGCAAGTCGAATAGCCGGAAGGCGTCCGGGAAGAAGTACCCGCACATGATCAGAATGCAGCCCCCGGCGGGAATCACCACGATCCACTTCAAGTGCTTGTGGTCGAACTGCAGGTGCATGAAGCTCAACATGATCATGGCCGCCTTCACTAGGGACAGAACGAGCAGGATCGCCAGCATGACGAGCAAGCCCGCGATCTGCACGTAAGCAAGCAGCACCTCCACCGCCGTGAGAGCGAGCAGGCCGATCCAGACCTTGTTGAAGAGCGATATGTGCGCGTCCTCGTAGGCAGGGTCTTCGGGCAGCGCGAACCGCGGCACCGCGGGTGCAGCGCCTCCACCGCTGCCGGTCAAGGCAGGATAGAAGCGCCAGGCGAGGTAGCCGAAGCAAGTCACCCCCATCAGGGCGGCGAACATCGTCAGGAAGAGGTTGTCGAGCGAGACGGTCAGAGTGCCGTGAGCCAGCTGGACCCCAGTGACGTAGAAGCCCCAGATGCCGAGCACGAGGCAGAAGAGGTAGCCGATCAGGGAAAGCAGCATTGCGTTTACTCTTGCTTAGTCAACGCTCGTGGAGAGCAGGTAGATCATGGGGAAGACGAACATCCAAACGAGGTCGACGAAGTGCCAGTACAGGCCTGCGACTTCGACGTCTTCCGGCAGCCACTTGCCGCGCCGATACCCCAAGGCGACGATGGCCAGGTAGCCCACGCCCGAAATGACGTGGAACATGTGCAGGCCGGTGATCAGGAAGAAAGTCGCTCCGAACGCCGGCGTCCCGTACTCGTTGGCCCACGGGTACATTCCTTCGTCGACCATCAGGTGCATCCACTCGTATCCGTGCAGGATGACGAATATCGAGCCGCACAAGGCAGTCAGCCAAATCCACTTCACCGCCTTGCGTCGAGCGCCGTGATGCGCGGCCGAAACCGCGTAGACCATCGTCAAGCTGCTGGTCAGCAGAACCAGCGTCATGATCGTAGAAAAAACGATGGACGGGAAGAAGTGGAACGGAGTCGGCCAGTCGTTGGCCGCCCGCAGGTAGCTGTACGCAATCAGCAGCCCCGAGAACGTCAGCGTGTCTGACATGATGAACAGCCACATTCCGAATTTCTTGTGGCCGACCGCGAGCGGTGTCCCGCCCCCTCGCCATGTCGGTTCGGCCATTACGGCCGCGTGCCCTTCCGACATTCGCTTACCTCCAGAACAAAAGCAGTCCTAGGATGTAGATCCAAAGGACATCCAGGAAATGCCAGTACAGCGCCGTCGCCTCGACGGCCGCCACGCGAGTCGGCCATGGGCGACTCCCCCTAACCCTTGCCCATATGTAGCCCAGTGCCGCGATACCGCCGAGCAGGTGGGCGCCGTGACCGGCCGTGAGCAGATAGTAGAACGAGCTAGCCGGGTTCGATGCAAGGTAGATCCCGCGACCGGAAAGCGCCTGCCAGCCGAGAAGCTGGCAGGCGAGGAATGCCAGGCCCAGGCAGGCCGACACATTCACCCAGCGCCTCAGTGCGTCCGGGTTTGATTGCAGCAGTTCCTTGCGTGCCCGCTCGATTGTAAAGCTCGAAAGCACCAGTACGGCGGTGCTGACGTACAAAACTGGCGGCAGCGAGAAGGGCAGCCAGTCTCCCGACAGGCCTTGCCGCACGATCATCGCGCTCGTTAGTGCCGCGAAAAACATCAGGATGCCGCCCATCCCGACCCAAACGCCCAGCTTGTAGCGCTGAACGATGCGGTCTTCGCCGGACGGGCCCTCCCATCCGCCTTCGCGAACCGGTGGCAGAGTTACGAAATCTCCACCGCCCTCGATGCCAGGCGGCGCGTCCGCGGGAGTGAGTGTCGCCGGCACGGTACTAGTCGCCGCTCCCTGGCTGGTCGCCATAGACGGCTTTGTCGTCATTGCACTGCATGGCGAAGTCGCGCTTGGCCCCCTGCAGGCTGAAGTCGTATGCCCCGCGGTAAACGTGCGGGACCTTGCCTGCGAAATTGTCGTGCGGCGGGGGGCTTGGGACCGCCCATTCGAGAGTCGTGGCTTCCCACGGGTTTTCCTCGCGGCATTCCTTGCCGGCAAAAATGCCCCGTACGAAGTTGTACAGGAACAGGAATTGCACCAGAATCGTAAGCACGGCAGCTACGGTAATGAACTGCTGCAAGCCTTCGGCCCCAGTGGTGAGGAGATAGTCCACGTCCGACATCTCCGCGTACCGGCGCGGGTGCGGCAGCATCCCGAGGTAATGCATAGGCCCGAAAATGGCGTATACCCCGACAAACGTCGTCCAGAAGTGGATCTTGCTCAGGCCCTCGTCCATCATCCGCCCGAACATCTTCGGGAACCAGAATGTCATCCCGGCGAACATTCCGAAAATCGCCGCGACTCCCATGATCAAGTGGAAGTGTGCCACCACGAAATAGGTGTCGTGGAAGTACAGGTCGACGGTTGGCTGGCCGAGGAAGATTCCAGAAAGCCCGCCGGTGACGAAAAGCGAGACGAAACCGATGGAGTACAGCATCGGCGACGTGAACCGGATCTTCCCACCCCAAAGCGTCCCAATCCAGTTGAAGGTCTTGATGGCCGACGGGACGCCGATGCACATTGTGAGGATCGCGAACACGAACGCAGAGTAGGGGCTCATGCCACTGACGAACATGTGGTGGCCCCAAACCACGAAGCCCAGCAAGCCGATAGCCAGCACCGCGTACACCATTGCCTTGTAGCCGAAGACCGTCTTGCGCGCGAACGTGGAAAGGATGTGCGACGTGACGCCCATGCCCGGCAAGATCGCGATGTAGACCTCGGGGTGGCCGAAGAACCAGAAAAGGTGCTGCCAGAGTATGGGCGACCCGCCCGAGTGGTCGATCTGCCTGTCGCTCACGACCAGCCCTCCGGGAACGAAGAAGCTCGTCCCTGCGTTACGGTCCATTAGCAGCAGGACGCCGGCCGCAAGCAGCACGCCGAACGCGAGCAGTGCGAGGATGGCGGTCACGAACCAAGTCCAGCAGGTAAGCGGCAGCCGCATCATCGTCAGTCCCTTGGCCCGCAGGTCGAGAGTGGTCACGATGAAGTTCAGAGCCGCGAGCAAAGAGGCGATGCAGAAGACCGCGATCGACGCGATCCAGAGATCCTGCCCGATGCCTTGGACAGTGGCCTCGGGCACCGCGCTGAGGGGCGGGTAGCCCGTCCATCCGCTCATTGGCGCGCCGCCTTCGACAAAGAATGCAGCCATCAGGAGCATGAACGACACGAACGTGGCCCAGAAGGACAGCATGTTCAGCCTCGGGAATGCCATGTCGGCAGCGCCGATCTGGATCGGCAGGAAGTAGTTGCCGAAGCCCCCCTGAGGTGCGGTCGTCAGGACCATGAATACCATTACCGTTCCGTGCATCGTGAGCATTGCCAGATAGAACTCGGGTGTCATGACGCCGCCCGGCGCGCCCACCGGGAACAAATCACCCAGCAACGGCAACGATTCGTTCGGCCAGATGAGCCGGAGCCGGACGAGCAGGCTCAGGGCCATCCCCACGAACACCGCGACTACCGCCAGCAGAAGGTACTGTATGCCGATCACTTTGTGGTCGACGGAGAAGATGTACTTCCAGATAAAGCTCTTCGGCTCTGGATGACGATGTACTTCGGTGTAGCCGGCGACTTCCGGGGAAACCTGAACTTCAGTCATGACCTCAAATCCTCAACGCCATCGACGCTTTTCCGGCTAGAACACGAACTCGGCCTGTTCCTTGATCCAGGCGTCGTACTCCTCCTGGCTCACCACATGCAAAAAGCTGACCATCTTGTAGTGCCCGAGCCCGCACAGCTCCGAGCAGACGATCTCGTACCTGCCTTCCCTGTCGGCCCTGAATTGCAGCTTGCCGACGAGGCCGGGAACGGTGTCAAGTTTGATGCGCAATTCCGGCACAAAGAAATTGTGAAGGACATCCTTGGACTTCAGCACCACTTCAACATCGGCGTTCACCGGAACGCGCATCTCCGAGACCATTATGTCGTCCGCGCCGCCGGGCTGGCTGCGGTCGACCCCGACCGGATTGCTAGCCGCGTCGTCGATAAGGTTGATGTCGGTCGGCCCGAACTGGTTGTCGTTCCCCGGATACCGCATGTTCCAAACGAATTGCTGGCCGGTCACCTCGATGATTAGTCGATCCTCGGAAGGCGCCATCGATTTCTGTTCGATGAAGCGCGTTTCCGCCCACATCGAATACCCGAACACGGCCAGGCCGACGAATAGCAGCGTTGCGCCGCAGGTCCATAGGAACTCCAGAAAATTGTTCCCGTGGGACGAAGAGGCTGGCTGATCGGAGTGCCGCCCGTACTTCCAGACCGTGTATCCGAGGGCCCCCTGGGCGAGCAGGAAGATGACGCCGGTGCCGAGCAAAGTGAAATTGAAGGCACCATCGATCTCCCTTCCCAGTTCAGTGATCGCCTCGGGCATCCACCAAGTCTGGGTTACGAACGGGATGGAGAGTGCGAGCGTGATGCCCCAGACTACGATTGCAAGCAGTACACCCATGGAAGGCTCAGACCTCTTATGCGGAAATGCGCGGGCTGTAGACCCCCCGCGTGACCCTCGAAAGCTTCAGGAAGCACCCTGAGAAATTCTAGTGTAGCAACTCGCGTGTTGCCGACCTGCGCGACTTCAGATCGACGCTGCGATGCCCGGAATCTTCCGAATCCCGAGGAGGCCGGGGCGGGCCTGCTCGGTTGCTGCTGCCATTGCGTGCCTTCAGCGTGCCTCAGCCGGAAGTGGGTCAGCTGCGAACCTGCGCAGTTCTTGGGCAACTGCCGATGGCCCCCGGTCGCGGTACAGCTGGGCGAGACGCCGCTCCTCGGCCGACACCGGCAGGGTCTGGAGCACCAGGGACTCCTCCATTGCCTGTCGGCTCGGAATCCACACGCTGCCGTCATCCATCTGAGCGCTTCGCAGGTATGCGCCCATCCACTCGATCGTTGACTGTCCCCGGTCGCCGGGAGGGCGCAGCACGAACCGCCCGCTCGCGTGGATCTCCATGGCTTCCTCGGCCTCCAGACTCAATTCGTCGTCAACAGGGGCCGAGCCCACGGAGTAGACCGTGCCGGTGCCGTCGCGTGCAAGCCAGCCGATATCGAATTGCCGTATGCTCCCTTCGGTTCGATTGCGTACCCGAATTCGCGGCGCTTCGGAAATGAATCCCGTCACGAGCGCCGATCCGCTCTCGAAAACCAGGGGAGCGCCGTCGTCTTGGACGAAGGCGAGCTGGATTTCGCGTGTTCGTTCGTCTCGCCCGGCAGTTGCCGGGCCAACACCCGACAGCCGAATATCGAGACGGGGCCTCGCCGCTTGTCGGCGGAGGCTTGCCTGCATGGAGGCCGCCAGTGCGTCGCGGCCCCCGGACTTCCACCGGGATAGGAAGAATGCACGGTCCCTGCGCGCCTCCAGTTCTAGTGTCTTCATCTTGCGGACCGTATCCAGGCGGTCTGGCCCGGCCCAATCGAACGTGTCGAATAGCACGGCATCCGCAGCGATGCGAACCACGGGGCCGGTGGGCAGAGGAAGCGGGCGCAGCAAACGGAGGTTTATCGGGACGTCGAACTCTTCGCCGGTGCGCGCGCTGAGGCTCGGCACGGTCACGACCGCGCGGCCTCCCACGATTTCCCGATGCGCATCCACTTCCAGAGTCACTGCGCGCACCGCGTTCGGCCCTTGGTGGCGGAACCGGATCGAACCTGCAAGCTCGATAATGAGCGCCCCGCCACGCGGCTCGAACTCGCTCTCCCCGAAGTCGCGGGTCACGATTTCTAGCGGAACGCCATCTGGGACTTCGAGCAAGACCTCGTGTGACGCCCCCGACGCGATCTGCGCCAGCAGCACCCCCGCCGCCGCCAAGGCAGGAAAGCGTCGCCAAAGTCGATCTTGAGAGGCTCTTCTCATGGTGCGTAATAGTCCGTAATCGTTAAGGTGCCCGACCCCGGATGGAAAGCTTGGACGCTCAATCTTCCCTCAGGCGTGATTTGTGCCTCGACACCTTCGAGAAGCAAGGGTACGTCCCAAGCGCCTCCCCCAGGTTCTACGACAGCCATTCCCGGCAAGGTTGTCTCGTCGTCTTGCTCGGACACGAACAGGGCGGCAATCAGGGCGGTTATTGCGAGTGCCGCTCCGGCAGGCGCCTTCCAACGCCATTGCCCACGCGCGTGCCGGAAATCTGTCCTCGCGGCAGCGCGTATTTGACGGGATAGCGCTTCGAAATCCACTTCAGGCATTCGCGCTTCGCTAGCCAACTGGGCCCGAAGGCGTTCGTAGCTTGCAACGGAGGCCATGCACGTCCCGCACTTCGCGATGTGTCGCTCGACCAAGAGTCGTTGCAAGAATCCGAGATCGTCACCGGCAAATAAGGACAGCGCGCGCTCGTCCGGATGACCTACGAAGATCTTCATAGCTGTCCAACCTCCCGCTTGTATTTCCGGAACTTGACCCGGGCGTTCGCGATGTGGGACCGCACTGTCGCCGTGGTGCAGCCCATCACGCTTGCGACCTCGCGGGCCGGCATCTCTTCGAAATCCCGTAAGAGCAGAGCAGTTCGCTCGCGCTCCGAGAGCAGGCGAAGCCCGCCCTCGATCCACGCCCGCGTCTCGCCCCGCAACACCCGCTGCTCGGGGCTCTCTCCCTTGTATGGAGGTGCTCTGTCCGGTAGAGCCCTGTCGAGCTCCTCAAAGACAATGCGGCGACGCTTTCGAACAAAATCCAAGGCTGTGTTAACTGCGATGCGGTTCAGCCATTGCACGGCCTTGCGGTCGTCCTTCAGCTGTCCCCTGCGCCTCAATGCCTTGAGGACAGCCTCTTGAGTCAGGTCCTGGGCGTCAGGCACGTTGCCGACGATACGGTAGATGAGGCGAAACATCCGCCGCATGTTCGTCTCCAGCGCTACCGCCGTCGCGTCCGAGCCTCCGTGCCGATCAACAGCCATCGGCACCGACCCGAGCCACGGTAAGGCCATCGTATCCATGCAGGTCTTTGCCTCCCCACACTCTTAGACGAAAAAGCCTGCCTAGGCGTGTAGCCCTCGTGTGCCCTAATTTGCAGCAGTGATTCCCCCGCAGCGACCTGCCGCGCCGAGGAGCTTCGCGAGCTGCACGGCCTTGGGGGCAAGCCGCCGAGCGTTCGGCGAGGGCTGATAAACTCACAGCCTGATTATGAAACTTGCCGCGCGAATTGGATACCTTCGCGGCGAAGGCGCGTTCGAGGTCCTAGTCCGTGCCCGCGAACTTGAGGCGCAAGGTCGCGACGTGGTCCATATGGAAATCGGTGAGCCGGACTTTCCCACACCGGCCAACATTCTTGCCGCGGGTCAGAAGGCCTTGGCGGACGGCTACACGAAATACGGCCCGACGCAGGGCGATCCGGAACTCCGGCAAGCCATCGCCGAGCACGTGGCAGCGACGCGCGGAATTCCCGTTTGCGAGTCCCAAGTCGTCGTGACGCCCGGGGCGAAGCCGGTGCTTTTCTACTCGATGCTGGCCCTGCTCGAACCAGGTGACGAGGTGCTCTACCCGAATCCGGGCTTCCCGATCTACGAATCCGTCATCGGAGCCTGCGGAGCCAAGCCGGTGCCGCTGCCGCTGCTGGAGAGCCGAGGCTTCTCGATCGATCTCGATCGCTTTCGCGACCTCCTTTCCAGCCGCACCCGGATTGTGATTCTCAATTCGCCCCAGAATCCCACCGGGGGCGCGATCCCGCCTGAAGACATTCGCGCGATCGCAGAACTCGTCCGCGACCGCGATCTGCTGGTCCTCTCAGACGAGATCTACAACCTCATGGCGTTTGACGGCAAGCCGACGTCAATCGCCTCGATCGAAGGGATGTCCGGGAAGACCATCCTGCTGGATGGGTTTTCCAAGGCCTACTCGATGACCGGCTGGCGGATCGGATACGGAGTGTTCCCGCAGTGGATGGTGGACAGCATCTGCTTGCTGCAGGTCAATGCCTCGTCACACACCGCCAGCTTTACCCAACGCGCGGCCATCGAGGCGTTACGCGGGCCTCAGGACAGCGTGCAGATCATGGTTGAGGAATTTCGTCGCCGGCGGGACGTCATCGTCGCCGGGCTGAATGCTATGCCAGGCGTTCGCTGCGCGAGGCCCGGCGGAGCGTTTTACGCCTTTCCGAATATCGCCGGCACTGGTTTCTCCTCGAGCGAGCTAGCTGTCCGGATGCTTCAAGAGGCCGGTGTCGCATGTCTCGCGGGGAGTTCCTTTGGAGCCTATGGAGAGGGATATCTAAGGTTCAGCTACGCTACGGCCCTCGAGCGCATCGAGCTGGCACTCGATCGAATGCACGGACTGTTGAGTTGATGTCGCGCCGCCCTAGGCCAATGCGGACGTTTATCGGTCTGTTAGGATGGGCGCGGCGGATGTGCCGACGCGTCGCATTGAAATGCGCTGTGGCGTTGGCGGTCCTTTGGCTTGTCCCAGAGGGACCGGTTCAGGGGCAGGAGCGGTACTGGCAAGCCAAGCGCGAACGCATGGTCCGGGAGCAGATTGAGGCGAGGGGCGTCCGCGATCCCGATGTTCTAGACGCGATGCGGACGGTGCGTCGCGAGCGGTTTGTACCAGCCGATGTACGCGGATTTGCCACGTCCGACAGCGCCCTGCCTATTGGTCACGAGCAGACGATCTCGCAGCCCTATATCGTGGCGTTCATGACCGAGCTGCTGGAACTCGAACGCGACCACAGGGTTCTTGAGATCGGCACGGGCTCCGGCTATCAGACGGCTGTTCTGAGCAAGCTAAGCGACCACGTCTATAGCGTGGAGATCGTGTCCGAACTCGCCAACCGGGCCGAGGCAACCCTTCGCCAATTGGGATATTCCCGCTTCGACGTCAAGCACGGGGATGGTTACGCCGGCTGGTCGGAGCATGCCCCGTTCGACCGAATCATCTTGACGGCCGCGCCGCCCGAGCTTCCCGCCGCCTTGCTCGACCAGCTCGCGACCGGCGGCCGGCTGGTCGCGCCTGTCGGTCAGACTTCCGGGAGGCAGAACCTGATCCTGGTAACGAAGGATCGCAGGGGACGCATCCGAAGGCAGAAGCGCCTCGCCGTTCGATTTGTGCCGATGGTGCGATCGCCGCCGTACAACTAGCGCTCCGCTTTACCTGTTGCCGCCGAAGCGGGGCGCAGGTCTCGGAGGTTCGGTGGTTGCTGCGGTTGGTGCCCGGCGGGCCGCCAAGGCGATCCCTGCGAGAATCGCGCAAAGACCTTCCAGGAGCCGGGTCGGAACCGGCTCGCTGAAATAAAGAGCACTCAGAGCCAGTCCGCAGACTGGCATGAGGAACGAGAAGACGATGACCGTGCCGGGGGTGTGCTTCCGAACGAGGTACGTCCAGGCGAGCTGGCCAACCCCGCCCACTACGATCCCTTGGTAGAGCAGCGCGACCCAGATCCTCCAGTCCAATTCGACGCGCGGGACTGCGTCTGGGAGGGATAGAGCTCCGAGAAGGAACAGCGGCAGCGACAGCAGCAGAGGCCAGAACACTGCCTTGACGTAGTCGATCCGAAGGATCAGCTGGCGCAGGTAAACCATGCGAAACGCCAGCAATGTGGCGGCCACGAGAATGAGAGAGTTGCCGAGGACCGGGTCAGGCGCGAGCGCACTCTCGGTGCGGGCGAGAAAGATCCAAGCCACTCCTGCGAACGCAGCGGCCAGGCCAAGCACTCGACCGGGGGTGAGGCGGTCTTCGGGAACAAAGAAAGAAGACGTGAAATTGGCCGTTATCGGGTAGGTGTTGAAGAGGATGGCCACGAAGACAGGTGACGTATAGTCGGAGCCGATCTGGTTGGCGCTGATCTGGAGGGCGTAGATGACGGTCAACAGGCCGAGCGGGCCCAATTCGTCTCGCGTTGGCCTGAGATCGCCGCCTTGGACAAGCGAAAACAGCCCGACGCTGGCACAGCCGATGGCAACGCGCGTGAATGCCCCGTAAAGCGGAGAGAGCGCCTGCAGCACGACTTTGATGGCGACGGGGTTTCCGCTGCGCGCGATCACAATGCCCAGGCAAACAAGAGCTGAGGCAATGCCGATCGGCTGGGAGATCTTGTCGTGCCGTTCTGACATTGCCTCTTGGCAACTTGCGGTATAGGGGCACCCGCCGCGCTGCTAGCGCCTCAATGCCGATTCGCTCCGTTGAAGCCGCAGGCGGGGCACGCGCGCGGTTCGTTCAGGTCCGCGCCCAGAGATCGCGCAAGAACCTCGTCCCGTCAACCGCGATGTCATCCATTGACGCAGCTAGGTCCCGCCAAATGGCGGTGGCGGCGGAGAGTTCAGGAATATGGGAGTTGAAGGACTCAATTGTCAGCCAGCGGTTGTATCCCAGTTCCTTGATTGCCGCCAAGACTCCGGGCCAGTCGACATGCCCGCTTCCGGGCGTCCCGCGGTCGTTTTCGCAAGTGTGGACATGCATCAGGTGCTTTCCGCAAGTCCGGTAGGCGTCCGCTACATCCTTGTCTTCGATGTTCTGGTGGAACGTGTCGAGCAAGATTCCGATACGGTCGCTGCCGATGTCCTCTACGAAGCGCACGGCGTCGGCCGCCGTGTTCAGGAAGTAAGTCTCGAATCGGTTGAGCGGCTCCACCGCCATGGTCACGTCGGCTTGCGCGAGATCATCTTGGAGCGCTTGGTGCAGCTCGACTCCCCATTTCCACTCGTCCTCCGTCCGGCGGCGTCCGGGAAGGTAGCCGACAGGCGAGTGCGTCGGACCGGCAATCTGGTCTGCCCCTGCGTCGGCAGCCGTCTTGATCACCGACTTCCAATGCTCGAGCGTACGTGCGCGCACCTTGGCATCGCCGCTGATCGGGTTCGTGCCTTCCGGGTTAACGCAGCAGAAATGCACGTTCAGATCGTGTTCCGCGCATATCTTCCGGACGGCCGAAGTGTCGAGCTCCGCCGGCGAAAAAACAGGAATCTCGATCCCATCGACACCGACCTCCTTGAGGTCTGCGAATGGGTACTTTTCCGGCTCGAACGATCCAGACCAGATCAAAGTGTTAACTCCGAATTTCATGGGGTCACAAGCCTCCTAGAGGGCAACCCGCCATTATCACAGACCGTGCTGGCCGTCGGAGGCGCTCCACCCTCGTGCCGACACCACCCCGCCGTTGAGGCCTAGCGCAGACAAGCCGCCGAAAAACCTAGCGTGCTCGACCTTCATGCACTGGTCCATGACGACCTCGAGACCCGCGCTCAGAACCATTCGGGCGGCTTCCTCGTGAATCACGCCGAACTGCATCCACACAACCTTTGCTCCAACTTCGATGGCTTCTTCGACAATGGAGGGCACAAAGCGCGCTGGCCGGAAGATATCGACGACCTCGACAGGACGATCGATCGCTCGCAGGTTTGGGAAGCACGGGCGCCCCAGAATCCGTTTGGCGCGGGGGTTGACAGGAATGATGTCGTAGCCGCGGTTAGCGAGGTAGATGGCGGCGAAATGGCTCGGACGCATCGGATTGGCGGAAAGTCCCACCATGGCGACCCGGCGGTAGCGGCGCAGAATCGATAGGCGATCTTGAGGCCCAGCCGTCAGCGTGTCCCAAGATCTACCCTCGGAAGCGCCGACGGTTCCTCGAGACAAGCTACATACGAGGTTCGACATGGTGATCACCGCTGCATTCAGATTAGCGGAGACTCCCTTTTTGAGTCGAAATTGTAGCGATGACGGCTAGGAAGTCAATTCCGCACCGCAAATTCAATGCTGACCGAAGAATCAATACTTCAAGAAATCACTAGATATTTTCCACGTCAGATCTCTATGATAAAGCCCAATAGCGATGTTTTTTCCCGGCTCGATTTATGCAAAGTAATTACATCGATTCATACTAGATGACTCACAATAATTCGATCATTGACTTCTTGACAACGCTTTCTGGGTTGGTATCTGGATAGTTTAAGATTGAATTTCGAACAATCGCTGATTTGTAATTACTAACTCAGGCATTGTATTGTGATGGGTGTTTTTCATATACACTCTGACTGAATAGAATCCATAGCTGCGAACGAGCGCCAATATTTCGGGGGTACAGTCGTAGGTCATCATGAAGTTGACACCGCAACGCGACATAAATCCAAAGAGGGCTTCATGATCGATGTGCGAATGATTGTACAAACGGCGGCCAGCGCGCTTGCCCCCCGCGGTATAGGGCGGATCCAAGAAAAGTACTGCTTCGCTTCCTCGAATGAAGTGGGAAAGAGTCTCAAGCAGCGCGACACCATCGGTCTCGGCAAACCGAATGCGCTGAGTGTTCTGATTGATTGCCTCGATGCGCCTTGCCAGAGTTCTTGGGTACCACCGGGATGCAATACCCTTTCCGTTCTCACCAATCCGAGTGAACGACGCTCCCGCGGCGAGAATCCCCCCTCGGCGCATGCGGTTGACGACCAAGGTGCGAAATCCATGATCGAGAACGCTGGTCACCGGCGAGGCCATGAGGGACTCGACTGCCTCTCGCGTAGGCTCGAAGTCCTCGATTCGCTTCGCAAGTTCCGACCCAGACGTGAGAGCCGCGTGCCAGAATGCCGCTACGTCACGGTCCAATTCGATCATCAGGCATGACCCCGCTAGTCCTTCCATCACCGCGGTAAGCGATACGATGCCTCCTCCGGCGAATGGTTCGATCAGCAACGGAACATCGCCGCCACAGCGCTCCAGCCAAAACCTAATGTGAGGGACCAGCCATGTCTTGCCACCTGGGTACCGCAACGGACTCCGTTGTGGAACTGTTGCTACGTTCGCGGCGGGAATGGGGGAAATCGGCACGCCGCCAAACTCCGGATCGCCATTTGCGACGTCCACGACTTCCGTCTTCGATCGATGGCTGATAATGGCCGTCCGGTCGGGCGGCTCTCCAGGGATCTTCACGGATGAATCACCGTCACTCTAGCTACTCAGCTGGCGTGCCGCCGCCCTCTCGACAGATTCGCCGGTCTCCAAGGCATGGGTGTTTCGAGCTCGGAGTCCACGCCGTTCACCAACCTCACAGCACCCTTCGAGCGTCCCCGTCACGCAACGTTACCTTCTGTCTGTCGAAGTGCTCCAGCAACGGAATTGCATATTTCCGGCTCACGTTCGCAAGCGCTTTGAACTGCCCTACGTTGATCCGCTGGCCTCGCAGCCTAGCGAGCCGCCGTTTCAGCGCATTCATCGCGGTGCTGTGGAAGACCAGCTCGTGGCTCACACGCACCAACACGCCGTCACGCAGCAATGCCTCTAGGACGCGTTGCGCGCGGACTGCGTCAATCGGCAGCGTCGGCAGGAATTCCTTGAGAAACGGTACCCGCAGACCCGCGTCCTCAAAGGCTCCTAGCAAGCGATCCCGCGCTTCTCGCTCGTCGGCCTGAAGTCGGATCTGATGGTCGGCCTTCCTGACTAGGTCGCTGTCCAACACCAGCATTCCCCTCGCCGCGAGCCGGCGTAGTAGTCGGTCAGCAAAGAAATCTGGCGCATCACCGAATTCGCTGCTCCGGATCGATTGAACCGAAGCCCCGGCCACGAGAGGATTGGCCCTGTGGAATCGTCCCAGCGCTTCTAGCAGCCGTTGTTCCGCTTCGCGAGCCCGGGCGCACGAACAAACCCACAGAGGACGCTTCCGGAGAACCTGAAGAGATTCGGCCGAACTAGCTGCGGATAGCCATTCCGACTCGGCCTTGCCAGTGAGAGAGGTTAGCTCGGCTCCGGAGATCCCGTATGGACGGCTCTCGCACAGCAGCTGAAGAATCTCAGCCGTGCCGCCACCGAGAAACGCTTCCAGAAGCGGTCGCCAATCCTGCTTTCGCCTATGCCTTGCCGCCTTAGGATGGAGCACGGTGCCCCCGGCGATGGTGGCTAGGGGGGAGAACTGACGCAAGATAAACCGGTCTCTCGAGATTGCCACCAATGGATTGGCTAGGCGAAGCTGCATGAAGGCATCGCTACCCGGAGTCACGGCAGCATTGCGGCCTTTCGCGCCTAGGATGTATGCGCGCGCTACGGTTTCGGCTGTGGCTAAGTGCACATGCACCGGAGCGCCGTGCTTGAGAGGCTTCGCCGAAGCCAGCAGCTCCACCTTCGCGTCGAATTGGACCGTCGTAGCGAACTGCTTGGGCTGCACAAGGCACATGCCGCGCTTGAGCGAGGATTTGGGTGTTCCGCCAAGATTGACGGCCGTCCGCTGGCCCGCGTACGCGACAGGCACGGATTCCGCGTGAACCTCCACCTTTCGGACCCTCGCTTGATCTCTTCCCGGCAGCAGCTCGACGAGGTCTTCTACATTCAGACGGCCGCTCGTGAGCGTTCCGGTCACCACGGTTCCGAAGCCTTTCATCGTGAAGACACGGTCAACTGGCAGCCTTAGCAGGCCGCCACTTGGTCGCGGCTCGGCGAGCCGTGCCGCAACGGCCAGCGCTCGGCAAAGTTCCGGAAGTCCCTCCCCGGTCGTGCTGCTCACGGGGATCATCGGCGCTGCGGAAAGAAACGATCCGTCTAGGTATTCCTGCACTTCGAGCTTGACCAGCTCGAGGATCTCTTCGTCCACCAAGTCGGACTTTGTCAGGGCGACAACCCCTTGTCGAATACCCAGCAGCCGGCATATTTCGAAGTGCTCCCGCGTTTGCGGCATTACCGATTCGTCCGCTGCGATGACTAGGAGGACTAGGTCGATGCCGCCGACCCCAGCGAGCATGTTCTTGACGAACCGTTCGTGTCCAGGCACGTCAACGAAACCCAGTCGCAGGCCGGGCTCGATCTCTAGGCTTGCGAAGCCGAGGTCAATCGTAATGCCGCGCCGCTTCTCCTCTTCCCATCGGTCCGTGTCCGTGCCCGTCAGTGCTCGCACAAGGGAGGTCTTGCCATGGTCGATGTGACCACTTGTGCCGACGATGACGTTGTGAGTGGCCTTGGGCATGGACCTGCCTGATCCAATGTACCGTGATCCTCTCAGGTCGGATTCCCCAGGGGTCATAGTCCAGAATGAATGCAGTCCTGCCGTTGTGCCATCGCTCCTCTATGCCCTGTTGGTTTTCTCTGCGTCTGCCTTAGCGCAGCCGGTCGAGATAGTGAATAAACATGGTGCCGTGAGCGTGGAGGTTGTGGCGGAGACTCGCATGCAGGCGTGGCGCACCGGCGCATCGCCCGACTCGACGGAAGGCATCGCGATCAGCCGGTCGCCCGCCCGGCTCTTGATCGAAGCGCTGCCTCCGGACGGCGACAGTGCCGATATCGAGTTGCGCATCCCACTCGGAGTTAGGTTTTCTGTCACGACCGAGAACGGGGATATCGGTATAGCCGGGATGGTTCGGGGTGTTAATGTCCAATCTCTGCGCGGGTCCCTAGAAATCCACGCCCCGCTTGAGATGACCGTTCTGAGTATCGAGACCACCGAGCGGCCTCGGATTGTCAATGCTCCCACCAATATCAAGTTGCCGTTCGTTCCTGTATCAATCCACCCTCGCCTTCGAGTTTGGAGACTCTCCAGAAACTTGCGATCCCGGGACTTAGCCTACGGGAGGATTAACGGGCAGCTGTATTCCCCGGAAGTTGTAACACTGCGCAACTGGGAGATCCCCAGGGGCTGGCCTCTCAAGCCGCATACACTTTCCAGGGACGCCGTCGATCGGCTGCTGGCACGGGCCGAACGCCGCCGAGACCGTGGCATAGTCCCACCCGCCCCTCGCCCGTCGTACACGCCGTCCAAGGAATCCTCGGTTGACTCAGGTAACACCGCGATCTTTCGATCCGAGGTTCGCATGGTGAACATGAGTGTCGCTGTTAGCGATAGCGGTGGTCGGCCGCTGACCGGACTTGAGAAAAAGAACTTTCTCGTGGAGGAAGACGGCGAGCGTCAGGACATTCGCGTCGCGGACCCGGAAGAGTCGCCTTTCAACATGGCCATCCTGCTAGACCTCAGCGGAAGCACTGCGATCGACCTTGAGCATATGCGGCAAGCAACGTTGAGACTGATCGAGGTGGCCGGACCGAATGACCGTGTCTCGCTATATGCGATGTCGGGAAGCATGTTTTACAGGCTTGCCTCGCTGACTTCTGACCGAGAGGCACTTGTCGAGCGATGCAAGACACTGCCTTACCCCGCGGGCGGTTCGCCGATCTGGGACACGATCGTCCTCGTCTACGATGACGAACTCGCAGACCACGCCGGCGAGCGAAATGCCCTTATCGTTATCAGCGACGGCATAGATAACCGGATCAGCGGCCAGTCCGTCCCTTCGATGCTACGCGCCAATCGGCTGCTGCAAGCTGCAAGCGAGATGGACGCCCGCATTTATCCGATCTTCCTGCTGTCTGGGGAGCGCTTCGGACGCAACTGGTCCTCCAAGGCGCGAGGACGCATGGAGTCTCTGGCACAGAAGACAGGGGGAAGGCTGTTCTCCGCCCGCTCGGTCGCCGACATCGAGCCGGTGCTGCCGGAGCTAGCACGAGAGATGCGCAGCGTCTACGAGATAGCGTACTACCCCAAGAATCAAGACTTCGACCGCGGCTGGCGGCGCGTGCGGATCAAGGTTGATCTTCCTGGTGCGCAGGTTCGCGCTCGGCCGGGATACTTCGCTGAATAGGGCGCTCAAGCGAACAGACCTCTGATCGAGGCCACCACGATTTACGCTGATCCATTTCCTAGCGCAGCACTGTTGGAATTGTGACTGGTTTGTTGGATTGCCAATTCACAATAGACTTTCCAGCTCGTTTCGTGAGAGGAACACTTTCGAAACGTATCCCTAAGTGACAGCGGGAGCACATTGTCGAACAACCACCTTGGAATGGCCAGCGGACAAATTCCGATCACGAAAGCCAATTGGGTCGTTTGCAGCGCTGGGAAAGATTATTCAATGCCGTCTTGCTTGCCCGAACCGTTGACTCTGGCCAATGCAAGTTAGGCTGACATGCAACAGTGGGCTGAATTGGTTGACTTCTGTTGTCAGACGTCGAGACGATACTCGATTCGATGACGAATGATTCGGGATCGACCGGGAGATTGGAAGACTGACTGGCAGCGGGTCCATGTCATAGAGGGCCTGCCATCGAGTAACTCAAACGACGTGCTATCGGGCTTCTTGGCGAATCGAACCAGGCGGAGCGCTCTCGAGGGAATCTGGCAGACTCGGATTGCTCTCGGCATTGTCGCCAGCTTGGCGAGGCATCTCAAGCCGAAGTGTTAGACTGTTGCCGCCATGCGGTCCCGTCGATCGTTCCTTACTGCGCTGGGCGGCGCAGCCCTTGCTCCCGTCGTCGCGGTTCCCCGCACGAAAGGGGCGCTCAAAATCGTTTCGGTCGAAGCGGTTCCTGTGCGATTGTGGTCTCGTTCGTCGCAAGGCCGCCTTCCGGAGTTCGACGGGCCGTACGATCCGGCGCGCTGGCGCTATAGCGGCCCCTACTCGCAACTCGCCAGCGCGATTGTCGTGATCGTAAAGACGGACCAGGGCATCACCGGATTCGGCTTTGGGGCGGGCGGGGAAGCGGCCGTCCAGATCATCCATGGTCACCTGCGCCATTTGCTGGTTGGCAGCGACCCGCTCAATGCCGAGCTCCTCTGGGACCAGATGTATTCATCAGGTCTGTACTACGGGCGCCGAGGCGTCTTCGTTATGGCGCTCAGCGGAGTGGACAACGCTCTCTGGGACATCGTGGGTAAATACGCGGAAACGCCCGTATACCGGCTCATCGGCGGGCCCACGCAGGAGAAGGTTCCGGGGTACATCACGAATTCGGACCCTAGCGTGGGCCTCGACCTCGGTTTTGAACACTTCAAGCTAGGCATCAGGGACGGGGTGCTAAACGGGCGAGCAGGCATGCAGCGGACCGAGGCGATTCTGAAGGAAGCCCGTTCGGCTATCGGTCCCCAGCGCACCTTGATGATTGATTGCGGCTGTCGTTGGAACGACATCGGGTACTCGATCGAAATGGCGAAGCGCCTCGAGCCGCTGGATCTGTTCTTCATCGAAGAGCCGCTTTCTCCGGACAACATCTTGGGATACCAGCGGCTTGTGGAGGAGATCGACAGCACGCTCATCGTGAGCGGCGAGCACGAGTACACCCAGTACGGTTACCAGATGCTACTGCATCACCGCGGGACGGAGATCCTTCAGCCCGACATCAGCTGGTGCGGAGGACTGACCGCGTTGCGCAAGATTGCGGTAATGGGAGCCGAGCGCGGCTTGCCGATCATTCCCCACCGGGGCAGCAGCCTGTACGGCATGGCGATCGTCCTGACGGCTAACGCGCCGCTGGCGGAGAGTTTCGGCACCGGCGATCAAGCGACCGACCTGATGCTCGCGATGTCGTCCCCGTACGATGGCGGGCACTACTTTGCCAAAGACGAGCCGGGCTTCGGAACGGAGATTACGGAGAAGATGGTCCATGAGCATGCTGGCAGCAGCGCCCTCTAGGCTCGACGAACTGCGACGAGGGCTCTCTCGTCGAGCACTCCTTGTTTCCCTGGCAGGCGCGGCCGGTTCGCGAGTCTTCGCGACGGCCCACGACGGGTTCCGAGGCATCTTCCCAATCGTTGCCACGCCGTACAAGGAAGACGGCTCGGTGGACTTGGAGACGCTCGCGGAAGAGGTGCGCTTTCTCGACCGGGCTGGCGTGCATGGCATTGTATGGCCTCAGCTGGCAAGCGAGTACGCCCTGCTGACCTACGAAGAGCGCATTGCGGGAGCGGAAACCATCGTGCAGGCATCCAAGGGACTGCGCCCGAAGGTCGTCATCGGAGTGCAGGCGACCGACACAGACACCGCCGTTCGGTATGCCGAGCACGCCAGGACAATCGGCCCGGACGCCATCATCGCCCTGCCGCCGCGAAAGGGCGGCCAGACGAAATTTGACCTGCAAGCGGTCGCCGATTACTATCGCGCAGTGGCCCAAGCCGGTACTTTGCCGATGTTCATGCAGGCCATCGGCAACATGAGCGTCGACTTCGTGGCGCGCATGGTGCGCGAAATCCCGAACCTCAAGTTTGTGAAGGACGAGGCGGGACACACTCTCGGCCGACTCTCGGAATTCCGGGACCTCCCTGAGGAGGGGCGTCCGGTTGCCTTCACTGGGGGGCACGGCAGGACCTTGATCGAGGAAATGGCTCGTGGCTCGGCTGGCACCATGCCGGCAGCTTCTTGGGTGGATCTGTACGTTCGCGTGTGGGACCTGTGGCACTCCCGGCACCGCAGCGAAGCTATCGACATGTTTTCGAAGGCCCTGCTACTCATCACGCGCGCGACTGCCCACGGATTGCCCGCTCTTGCCTACGTGCTGCATCTGCGCGGGATATTCCCGAATTGGAAGGTGAGGAACCCCAATGCGCGGCCGCTGGATGAGCACGCCAAGCAGAACCTCGAAGAGTCTCTCGACTTCGTGCGACCCTACTTGTCCGCATGACTGACCCGATGATTCGGGTGATTCTGGCCTGCTCCTCAATGGTGACCCTTGGATCAATGGCATCGCTTGCCGAAAGGCTTGTAATCACGGATTCGTTCCTGCAGCCGATGGACATCGTCTATAAGGGCGAGAAGTTGCCATTCTTCTATCCGTGGCCCGCCTATCTGATCCTTGGCACGATCCTCTCCGTGTTGTACTACCGCTTCGGCCGCCGCTGAGTGCTGGCCAGGCATCTTGGCGCTCAAGAATGCTGTGGGATGATGGACCCGTCATGCGTTCGATCCGAATTCCAGGGGCCGTGTGGCTCCTCCTAGCCGCAGCGCCATCTGCGGCGGGCGGGCCTTCTCCGGAGATTCCTTTCAAGAAACATGTGATCGACCTCGGGAGGAACGAGCCCTGTGCCGTTGCCGACATCAACAACGACGGCTTCCTCGACATCGTCTCGGGGGAGAATTGGTACCGTGGTCCTGACTTCCAGCGAAAGAAGTTCCGTTCGATCCTTTTTTGGAACAACTACATCGACGACTTCAGCGATCTATTGTTCGATGTCGACAGGGACGGCCACCTTGATGTCGTCAGCGTCGGCTGGGGGACGCGGAAGATCGCTTGGTGGCGCAATCCCGGAAGGGCAATTGGAGAGTGGGTCGACTCCCCGATTCACGAGGGCCTGCCGGTCGAGTTCGCGCTGTTAGTTGACTTGGACGGTGATGGCGAGGCGCGCGAAGTGCTGCCTCAATTCGGTGGGCGGACGGCGAACAAGACCTCGTGGTTTGAGATGCCCGGGAAGGGCGGCAAGTGGGCTGAGCACGTTGTGCAGTCCGCGGCTGACGGACACGGGATTGGAGCGGGGGACGTGAACGGCGACGGGCGGACCGACATCCTCACTCCTAAGGGATGGCTCGAGGCGCCAGCCGACCCGCGCCGGACGCCCTGGACCATGCACGCTGAGTTCGATTTCGAAGAAAGCGTCGGCTTTCTCCATGTTGCAGACATCGACCGGGATGGCGAGAACGACATCGTGACGACTCACGCCCACACCTACGGAATCTTCTGGTTGCGACAAGCGAGCGGAGCGAACGGCAAGCGCACTTGGGACCGTCAGCTCATCGATGAGTCATGGTCGCAGCCCCACGCTTCCACTCTGGCTGATCTGACCGGCAACGGACGTCCTGAACTCATCACCGGCAAGAGGCTCTTTGCCCACAACGGCAAGGACGATGGCGGCCGCGAGCCGCTCGGCCTGTATTGGTACGAATACGTGGACACCGGGCGCCAGTGGGAATGGGTGCGCCACATGATCCATTACGGCGGCCGCGTGGGTGGCGGAATGCAGATCCCGGTGGTCGACATCGACGGGGACCGCGACCTAGACATTGTCGTTGGCGGCAAAGGAGGGGTGTTCCTCTTCGAGAACTTGACGCGCTGAATCCCTCAGGGCGAGCCCAGGAATGCTGTAGCCCTAGCGGATTGCGCGAAACACACTCTCGTCGAACGAGAAATCGGGTTCTTCGTGCGACTGCCGGTTCCTGTACCAATTCCAAGCGTGGCGAAGGCCATCTGCAAGAGCTGCCGGCTCGAAGCGCAGTTCTTCGCGCGCTCTCGACACATCCATCGTGATCGACGGCATGTCGAAGTACTGGCCGAAGTAATATGGGGCCTGAAACACTTGGCCGCCCAGTTTATAGATTGTTTCACGTGGAACGTACTGCAGGTCGGGTTCGATGTCAGCAGCGGTGCCAAGGGCGCGTACCAAGTCGTCCTGTCGAACGGCTTCGGAGTGTGCGACGTTGTAGGCCCTGCCCGCCGCCGCAGGAACCTCGGCCGCAAGTAGCGCGGCTTCGACTAAGTCGCTCACCGCTACGAACTGCATCAAGCGACTGCCGTCGCCGGGCACGAGGATCGGTCTGCCTGCGGCAAGCCGGTCCCAGAAGAAGGCTTCCCGGTAGAAGGGGTTGTGGGGGCCATAGATGAACGGCGGCCGCAGAGTCGCTGTGGCGATACCCTTTTCCGCATGCAGTGCGAGCAGCGCCCGCTCTGAGTCCGCTTTGTTGCGGCAGTATGCCTCGGGATGTCGAGGGCTCGCGAGGGGGGAATCCTCGGTGCGGTTCAAGCCATCTCCGTACGCTGCGCAACTTGACACGAAGACATAGCGCCGCAAAGAGGGTCCGCACGCTTCGGCCGAGGCCCGGACTTGATCGCCGGTCGTGCCCCGCTGCCAGTCGTAAACGTTGTCAAACACGTACTCGAATCCGCGCCCCCGCATTGCGCGCGCGACTGCCGCCGCGTCGTTGCGATCGCAGCGAATTTCCAAGCTCTGCCCTGCGAAAGGGTTGTGCCGGCCCCGGTGCAAGATGGTGACCTCGTCACCGCGCTCGAGCAATCGCCGTACGAGTTCCCGCCCGATGAAAAGATTCCCGCCGATAACTAGGACGCGGCGCATTGGTTAAGCCTCGTGGTGCGGCCGACTGGCTGGCTAGGCGTTCGGAGCGACTCGCAGCCCGAGGCCGAGTTCGGTAAGGTTGCGTGTCGGGACTGTATTCGGGGCCTCGCACATCAGATCCGTTCCCTTCGCGGTCTTGGGGAACGGAATCACGTCCCGAATCGTGGTCTCGCCTGCTAGCAGCATGATCAGTCGATCGAGCCCCAGCGCGATGCCTCCATGGGGCGGGGTCCCGTACTGGAGGGCTTCGAGGAAGAATCCGAACCGGTGGTGCGCTTCCTCGGCACTGAAGCCCAGCGCCTCGAAGACCCTTGATTGCAAGTCCCGTCGATGGATTCGGATCGATCCGGATCCCAACTCGACACCGTTCAACACCAAGTCGTAGGCCTTGGAGCGGCATGCCTCCGGCGCCGATATCAGCTTTTCGACGTCGTCATCGTGGGGCGACGTGAACGGATGGTGAGCAGGGGTCCAATGCTCTTCATTGGAATCCCATTCGAACATCGGGAAGTCTGTAACCCAAAGGAATCGCAGGTCCCTGTCGCGGAGCAGGCCGTGCCGATCCGAGAAAACAGAGCCGATGCGCGTGCGCAGACTTCCTGCAGCGGAGAGCACCGACTCGTCGGGTCGCGGTCCCGACGCTGCCTGCAGACCGCTTGCCAGCACAAGGAAATCGCCTTCTCTTGCTTGCAAACGGTCGCGAATCGACGCCATCTGGCCCGGCATCTTCCTAGTCAATCCGCGGAAATCGTCGAAGACGCGCAGGTTCAGCTCCTTGGCGTAGTCACGGAATTGCTCGCGCTCCCGCCTGGAAAGCTTGCCGACGGCTGGTGTGCGGATCGCGACGAGAGGCCCGTTGACCGGCAGATCTCCCGGGGCCAGCAGGTCCGTCACGACGGCCATTGGGGGTAGGCGCAGATCCGGCTTGTCGCTACCATAGCCTTCCATCGCCTCGGCATGGGTCAACCGAGCCAGAGGCAGGTGCGGAATCTCGACTCCAGCGGCTTCGCACACGCGGGCCATGAGCTCTTCGATTACTTCCAGGACGCCGTTCTCCTGAATGAATGACATCTCCACGTCGATCTGGGTGAATTCCGGCTGGCGGTCCGCCCGCAAGTCCTCGTCCCGGAAGCAGCGCACGATCTGGAAGTAGCGGTCGTACCCGCCCACCATCAGCAACTGCTTGAAAAGCTGAGGGGATTGGGGCAAGGCGTACATCTGGCCCGGCTGGATGCGACTAGGCACTAAGAAATCGCGGGCACCCTCCGGCGTAGATCGAGTCATGAACGGCGTCTCGATCTCCAAGAATCCTTGCGAGTGGAAGCACTCGCGGATTGCCAGGTTGACCCGATGGCGCAGCTGGAGGTTGCGCTGCATCTGCGGGCGACGCAGGTCAATGTACCGGTACTTCAGGCGGATTTCCTCGCTGACCGGGGCGCGCTCTTCCTCGTCCAGCTGAAAGGGGGGGGTCTCGGACGTGTTGAGGACGTATAGCTCGTGCGCGACCAGTTCGACCGTGCCGGTGTCAAGGTTGGGGTTGTAAGTGTCCTCGGATCGCCGGACGATGGGACCTGCCACGGCGATGACGTACTCGCCACGCAATGTCTCGGCCCTGGCATGCGCTTCCGGATGAGTCTCCGCGTTGAATACGACCTGGGAGATGCCGGTCCGATCACGCAAGTGAACGAACAGGAGCCCGCCTAAATCGCGCTTCCTGTGAACCCATCCCATTAGCACGGCACGCACGCCGATATCGGCGTCGCGGATCTCGCCGCAGTAGTGGGTTCGTTGCAAGCTTCCCAGCGGGTCGGGGGCGTCGGCAAGTGGATCGCGCGCAGGCATCAGGCTTCGTCCAGGTGCTGCTCGGCGAGTTCGACGTAATGCGCCGCGTTTTCACGGGTGCGCTCAACCTCGGCATCGGTAACCGAGCGCTTGACTTTCGCGGGAACGCCCGCCACGAGGCTACGGGGCGGAAAGTCGGATCCCCCCAGAACCACGGCGCCGGCGGCTACGATGGAGCCGGCTCCGACGCGCGCCTTGCTGAGGATTGTCGATCCCATGCCGATCAGGCAGTCGTCCCCGACATCGCACCCATGCACCGTGCAGGAATGGCCCACCACCACGCGATTGCCGATGCGCAGCGGCGCGTCCTCGTCCTCGTGGAGGCAGCTGTTGTCTTGAATGCTGGTCTCGTCGCCGATTGACACGCTCGACGTGTCGGCGCGCACTGTCACGTTGCACCACACGCTCGAGCGGTCGCCAACGGTGACGTCCCCGATCAGCACGGCGCTAGCGTCGATGTATGCGCTGGCCGCAACGGCGGGCCGGGCCCCGCGAAAGCTTCGAATCATGACAATCCATGGATCCCCCGGAGTGGTTAGAGACGTGTCTAGGCTCAGCGACGGTACGTAGCCTGGGACGGGGGCGACTTGATCCCAAAGTACCACAGGCACGCCCGCTGCGATCTCCCGCATGCAGGCGCCTGGCCTTCGGTGGCTTCTACGATTTGCGGTCACCAGCGTCGTTCGGCCAGTGATGGCATTGATTCGATGCCTAACTGCCGGGAACAGCCTTCTGCATTCCCCAGCGCGGGGATCGGGTCATCGAGGTCGCCGACAGAATCAGCCTTCTCCCTTTGCTCTAGGATTGCCGCGCTTCGTCGGCCAAATGACTCCCGCCGAAGTGCTCCTAAGCAGGGCCTACGTCGGGCAGACTCTTGAGAGCAACAACGTTGGCGGCTTGTGATTCTCGTGCCTGCCACATATTGTCAACGTCGGCAGACATGTCGAGGGGAGGCTCTTGCCTAACTCGAATTGGCGCGTCGGCATGTAACAAGCAAAGGTCAAAGCGACCCGAGGCCACCGGTTGATGGGACTTCACCGAGTCCCGTCCAAGCTGCTGTTGCGGGCCGATCTAGCCGAGTCAGTGGTTCCGGTATACTACGGTGCGGAGCAGCGACATAGGGTCGGGGTCGTTTCCTGTACCATGCCCGGCTAGCCGTTGGGCAAATCCGCGTAAGCGATGCCGAAGCAGGTCGTAAAGCAACGGTCTAGGGGGTTTATCTGCGTCAATGCGCACCCTGTGGGCTGCGCCCGCAATGTAGAGAACCAGATCGCGTACGCCAGCGAAAGGGGGCTCGGGGGTACGAATGCGCGCATTCGGAACGTTCTTGTCATAGGAGCTTCAGCAGGTTACGGCTTGGCAACTCGCATTGCCGCGGGCTGGGGAATGGGTTGCCGCACTTTGGGTGTGTTCCTCGAAAGGCCCCCGGCCGGACGGCGCACGGCGACCGCCGGTTACTACAACTGCGTCGCGCTCCACCGAGCTGCCGAACGAGATGGGATTTGGGCGCGGAGCGTCAACGGTGACGCCTATTCGGACGAGTTAAAGGACAGCGTCGTTCGGGCTGTTGCCGAGTCGATGGGAAAGCTCGACTTGGTTGTCTACAGCCTAGCGTCGCCCAAGCGGACAAACCCCAGGACCGGAAAGACCCACTCGTCCAGCCTGAAGGCCATCGGCTCCTCCTACACAGGGAAGACGATTGACTTGGCTAAGTCCGCAGTAACGACGGCAACAGTCCGCCCGGCAAGCCGGCACGAGATCGACGAGACTGTCGCGGTAATGGGAGGCGAGGACTGGCTCTGGTGGATCGATAGGCTTCTCGAGGGCGGGGCCCTCGGGGAAGGCGCACGAACCGTCGCCTACAGCTACTACGGGCCGGAGTTGACTTGGCCGATCTACAGGGATGGCACGATTGGCGCGGCGAAGCACGATCTCAAGCAAACGTCGGACTTGCTGGATGAGCGGCTCAAGAAAGCCGTCGGAGGCGCTGCATGGATTTCGGTGAACAAGGCCGTAATCACGCAAGCTTCGGCGGCCATCCCGGTTGTTCCACTGTATGTCAGCCTTCTTTTTCGCGTCATGAAGGACAAGGGAATTCACGAGGGTTGCATCGAGCAAATGACCCGGCTGATGACCGACCATCTCGGCCAGGCGAACGGCCCGGCACTCGACGCAGACCGACTAATTCGTCTCGACGACTTGGAAATGCGCCGGGACGTCCAGCGAGCGGTCGCCGATCTCTGGCCCCAGGTCTCGACGAAGTCGCTGGCGGCTCTGGCAGACTACACGGGATTCAAGCGCGACTTCAACAATCTCTTCGGCTTCGGGGTGGATGGTGTTGATTACTCGGAAGCCGTCGAAACCGAGCTATTTTGGGACATGCGATAGGTCCGGGGAGCGCAACGGCGATTCGAACTGCCCGATAATGAATCGGGAGGGAATGTCTATGACGCGACTTGCTCGGCGAGGTCTCACGCTGGCGGCGGTTCTCGCGATCCTTGTCTTTTCTTCGACAGCCGCAGGCCAGCAGGGAGCAGGGGAGCCTCGGCGGGAGGGCAAGCCGCTGCTGGGAAAGGCTGGCGACGGAATCAAAGCCAGCGCGAAAGCGGTCTCCGAAGGCGCAGAAGCCCTGGCCGAGGTCGCCGTTGCTGCGGCCGAGAAGGGCCAGGAGGCTGGCGAGGCCGTTGCGGATGGTGCGGCGGTCGCCGGCCAAGTGGCGAAGTCCGGGCTGGAGACCGCCGGACACGGAGTTCAGAAAGGCGCGGAAGCGGCCGGGGAGGGGGTTGAGGCTGTCGGTCGCGGCACCAAGAAGGGCGGGGAAACCGTAGTTGAAGGCGTTAAGTACGTGGGCCGAAAGCTGGATCCCCGCAAGGCGCGCTGATTCACGGATCGCCAGCGACGACAAGCAAGACCTAAAATGCCGTCTGAAAGCTCGGATCAGCATCGGAAGCACGCGGCGCGGCGCGGCGCGGTGACGTTAGCTGTTGTTACGGTCAGCGACACCCGAACGCGCAAGACGGACGCCAATGCGGCCTACCTTAGCAGCGGGATCGAAGAATCCGGCAACCGCCTGCACTCGATTCGTATTGTGCCGGACGAACCTGATCAGGTTCGGAGCGCGCTGCGCGACCTGGTTCGCGAGGAAGGCGTCCAAGTCATCCTTTTCAATGGAGGGACCGGCATTTCCCGGCGCGACAGGACCTACGACGTCCTGATCGAGGAGATCGAAAAGGAGCTGACTGGCTTCGGGGAGTTGTTCCGGATGCTGAGCTACGAGCAGGTCGGTGCCGCCGCGATGCTGTCGCGTGCCACCGCAGGAGTTTGCCGTGGCAAGGTCGTGGTTTCAACTCCCGGTTCACCCGCAGCAGTGCGGCTGGCCTGGGAAAAGCTGATCTTGCCCGAACTGGCGCATTTGGCATGGGAAGTGGTTCGCTAGGCAGCCGCTATACTCTGGCTGTCACGACTGGCGGAATTGGAGCTGTGCGAGCCTTCATTGTTTCGGTACTTGCCCTGCTATTGCTTTTGGCCTGCGGGGAAGATGCGCCCCGGTCCGCGGCGGAAATCGAGACAGCCATCGAGAGCTACCTTGCGGAGCGCACCGACCTCCGCTTTGATCAAATGACCATCAGGGCGGACCGCATTCGCTATGACGGTGACCGTGCTGTGGCTTCTGTTTCGATCGTCGCCTCCGAAGACTCCAAGGCGGCAATGAAAATGATCTACGAGTTGGAACGCGGTCCGCACGGATGGCGAGTCGCGCCGACGGAGACACCTGGGCATTCCTCGGCAAGCACGCCGCCGCTGGCCGACACCCCATCGGGCCTGCCGCCTGGCCATCCGCCCACCGGTCCGCCCGCATCGCGCCTGCCGCCTGGCCACCCTCCTTTGACCGGCGAGTCGTATTAGTTCTGGTTCCAACGTACTAGCGAGAGAAGTCAAGTCCTTTGCTGGTGGATCATCCATGGACACGCGCACCGCAACGAATACTTGATCGTCTTGGCACTGAGCGGAAACGTCGAATCCACTGCTCAGTGGACGACCACGGGACTGCTTGGGCAGCGGCCCCACTAGCCCGAGACGGAGAGTGTCTTTTCGGTCCGGACTGCGGGATATACTGAGGAGTCCGATTCGGCTTGTCGCGCGGCCGATAGACCCGGAATCCAGCATGCGCTAGTTCGATCCGTGCCCGATGCGTGCGCAGCGCAGCTCCTAACTCGCTCCGCACAGCCCACGCGCACTAGCCGTCGAGCAATCGACGCCGCACGGGCCAGCGCTCGAGAATTTTCATGAGACATGATCGATCCAGTGCTCTGTTTGCCGAGGCCCAGCGATTCATTCCTGGCGGGGTGAATTCTCCGGCGCGGGCTTTCGGCGCTGTCGGACGCGAACCCGTCTTCATCATTCGCGGACATGGCTGTCGGCTATGGGACGTCGATGGCAACGAGTACATCGACTTTGTCGGTTCCTGGGGGCCCCTTCTGCTGGGGCACTGCCATCCTGCGGTGATATCGGCGCTGCGGGATGTTCTCGACGGGGGTACCAGCTTCGGAGCACCCACGGAAGCAGAGGTCGAGATGGCGCAGCTCATCTCCGATCTCATGCCGTCGATCGAGATGGTCCGGTTGGTGAATTCCGGCACTGAGGCCACAATGAGCGCGTTGCGCGTGGCTCGCGGCTACACCGGTCGCGATTTGGTTGTGAAATTCGTCGGCAATTACCACGGCCACGTGGATTCCTTGCTTGTCAGAGCTGGATCCGGGCTGGCTACCTTGGGTATTTCCGACTCGGCGGGTGTGCCCGAGGGGTTCGCCAGTACGACCCTTCCCGCGCCCTATAACGACTTGCGTTCCTTGGAGCAACTATTCGGGCAACACGGCGAACGGATAGCCGCCGTGATCCTTGAGCCGGTTGTGGGGAACATGGGATGCGTACCTCCCCGGCCCGGGTTTCTTCAGCGGCTTCGGGAACTTTGCACTGGTCACGGCGCGGTATTGATCTTCGACGAAGTCATGACTGGTTTCCGCGTAGCGCTCGGCGGTGCCCAGGAGCTGTATGGGGTCACTCCTGACATGACCACGCTCGGCAAGGTAATTGGAGGCGGCCTTCCCATCGGTGCATTCGGCGGGCGCCGGGAAATCATGGAGAGCGTGGCGCCACTTGGGGCGGTCTACCAAGCGGGGACATTGTCGGGCAACCCGCTGGCGGTTGCGGGAGGACTAGCAATGCTGCGGTTCTTGCGCGACAACCCCGAATCCTACGAGCGAATCGAATCCTCGTCTGCGCGCTTGCAAGCGGGTGTGATGGCGGCAGCCGAGGCGGCCGGCGTGACGCTTACCAGCAACCGCGTCGGCTCGATGCTGACGTTTTTCTTTACCAAGCAGCAGGTTTGGGATTGGGACGGTGCCTCCACGTGCGACACCGATGCGTTCGGGCGGTATTTCCGCGCGATGCTGACTCAGGGGATTTATCTACCGTGCTCGCAATACGAAGCGGCCTTCGTCGCGTCGTGCCACGGGGACGCCGAGATTGACCGGGCGATTGAGTGCGCGGGCCGGGCCTTCCGGAAAGCAGTGTAGCTATCAGGTCGCCATTGGTCTCGCCCGGATCGGCAGGCGATCGGATCGGCGAAGGCCGATGCAACCCGCCGGTCAGGTACCGCAGACTCTCGCGTCCTTGACATTGATGCGCCCCGAGCGGCGCCCCTTCCAGTCGTCAAGTGCAACCTCACCGACGAGGTCGACGCCTTGGGACGAGCTCTCTTTCGAGGAGGCATTGCCTTGGGTGTCGATCCCGATCCGCTCTTCCCAGTCCGCCGGCGCGCGCCACCACACGGCTTCGAATTCCCTGTCGCCCGAAGACAATTTCAGGAACACATGCCCCTTAACGGTGCGAGGGCTGCTACTAAGAATGCAGTTTCGGAGGCCAAAGAGCGGGAAGGGCAGGCCTTGGCCCCAGGGCTCGAGCCTTCGCTGCCCTTCGGCGATCGCCAGCAGGGACTCACTCGAGAGGGCCCCCGCCTTCAGTTCAGCGTCGATAGCGTAGGTCGGCTCGCGCGGCCCGCTGTTCGTTTCGGCATGCTTCCTGAATCTCTCCTGAAGAAACGTCTTGAGGTCGGCAATGCGAGAAGCCTCAATTTCTAGTCCGCACGCTCCAGCGTGCCCCCCACCCGAGACTAGGATTCCCCGGTGGCGAGCGGCGCTGACGGCTTCGCCGATGTTGAAGTCCAGTGCAGACCTGCCGGACCCCGCGAGGGAGCCGCCCTCCCGCTTTGAAAACACAATAGCCGGCCAACCGAAACGCTTGACCAGCGAAGAGGCGACGAGCCCGACTGTGCCGGGTGTCGCTACGGTTGCAACGTACAGGTTCACAGGACCCCGCTCAAATGACTCTAGGTCGGGAGAGGAGTCCAGTTCATTCCGGGCCTCGTCGCCCAGCGCTCTTCGGGCACGGTTGTGACCGTCGAGCTTTTCCGCCAGTTCACGAGCGACCCGCTTCCTCTTTTCCCGGAGGCAACGGGCTGCTAGATCCGACTCCCCCATGCGCGAGCCGGCGTTGAGCCTCGGCCCGATCCGCCATCCGAAGTCGTCCGCTCTCGGCGCCTGCTGCAGTCCGGCGGCGTCGCAGATGCCCGAGATCCCCGGCATCCGGGCGGTGGGATTGCCCAGCAATGTGACCCCAATGCGGACTAGCGAGCGATTAAACGGAGTGTCGATGCGCATCATGTCGCACGATGTGCCGAGAGCCGCCAGCAGCGTGATTCGCTTCCGCAAGCTAGCGGTCCCGGCTGCGGACATCCCGGCCTGGCGCAAGACCGACCGGGCTACGAACCACGTGAGGGCCGCAGCGCAGAGCGTTCCTTGCTCTCCTGGGTCGGAGGCGCTGCTAACCCTGGGATTGACAATCGAACCTGCGGTTGGCGGAGGGTCACCGTGGGGCGGGTGGTGGTCGACTACGACCGTGTCAATCCCAGTGGTCGCGTGGAACCGGTCCAGGAGGCGGCCGGAAGACGTGCCGCAATCCAGAACCGCGACGCAGCTTACGCCCTCGTTGGCTAGTTGATTCAGGCAGCGAGCGTTCGGACCGAAACCTTCCGTGTTTCTTTCCGGAACGGCCACGACCGGCTCGCGGGTCCGTCCAGGGAGGATCGCGCGCAACGTCTCGATCAAGATCGCTTGGGAAGTTGCCCCGTCCACGTCGTAGTCGCAGAGAATGCCGACACGGCCGCGGCGAGTTGCGTCCAACAGCCTAGCCGCGGCTTCCTCGACGCCGGGAGGATCTCCGATAGCCTCCGTGGCTGTTCGCAGCGAACGCTCGGCGATGTCCGCGGCGGCGAAGGCGTCGATGCCACGGCTCGAGAGGACCTCGCCGATCGGCTCCGGCACGGCCAAGACGCGAGCGATCTCCTTGCCGCGACGAATTCGTTCCGTCGACTCAGTGGGCCAAGACCATACGAACGGCCTCAACGGTGGCGCTCCTTTTGGGAATGGAATAAGGGCCATGCCCGCGAGAGCGAGCATAGGTACCAGAGAAGGAATGCCAGTGTCTCACACGCAATAGATCCAATCTAGCGCTGTTTTGGGGAGCGCTGGGGGCAGGGTGAGAACGCCTGGTCCCGGCATTGGCGCCTCGCGAAGCCGCTTCAGGCTGAAGTGTTTCCGGGCGAGGTAGCCGGCAGATCTGTACACCGAAATCGTTCCCGCTTACCTAGCGTTGTTCGGTCCATCAGCCGCGTTGCGCAGGCGTTTCGCGAGTCCGATCTCGCCCTCCGGGCGGAGCAGCGGGAATAGAATCACGTCTCGGATCGTTGGAGAGTTCGTCAACAGCATCGTTAGGCGGTCGATGCCGACACCCTCACCAGCGGTCGGAGGCAAGCCGTAACAAAGCGCCCGAATGTAGTCCTCGTCAATCCCGTGCGCCTCATGATCCCCGGCGGCGCGTGCCGCCGCTTGCTCCTCGAATCGATGCAGTTGCTCCAGAGGGTCGTTCAGCTCGGAGTATCCGTTAGCGATCTCCATTCCACCGCAGAAAATCTCGAACCGCTCGACCCAGTTCGGGTCACCCGGCTTCTGCTTAGACAAGGGCGAAGCCTCCACCGGGTAGTCGTAGACCGCTGTGGGTTGGATCAGCCGCGGCTCGCAAGCGGCCTCGAACAGCTTGAGCAGCGCGACCCCTGCCGATACGCCGTGCGGCAGATCAATCTTGGGGCCGCTGCGCTGGTGAATCGCTGCAAGCTCCCGAATCTTTCCGATATCGGCCAATTCCGCGGGGTCGGGGCGTGAAGCCTTATGGGGCCAATGCTCTGCCACTGTCTCCGCTAGGGTCAGGCGATTCAAGGAGCTGAAGTCAATCTTGTGCTCGCCGAACTCGGCCGTTGTGCCGCCGTTTAGGGCGGCTTCCGCCGATTCCCGCAGAACTTCCGCGCTGAACTCCATCAAGTCTCGATAGTCGCTGTACGCCTCGTAGAACTCAAGCATCGTGAACTCGGGATTGTGATGCTTGGAGAGACCTTCGTTGCGGAAGTTTCGATTGATCTCGTATACGCGGTCCAGACCGCCCACGGTCAGCCGCTTCAGGTACAGCTCGGGAGCGATGCGAAGGTACAAGTCCACGTCGAGAGCGTTGTGATGCGTGCGGAACGGCCGCGCCAAGGCACCGCCATAAACTGGCTGCATCATCGGCGTCTCGACCTCGATGTAGCCGCGACGCTCGAACGTGGCGCGCAGCGTGCGAATGATCTTGTCGCGCGTGACGAACGTCTGTCTCACCGCATCGTTGCTGATCAAGTCGAGCGATCTCTGGCGGTAGCGAATCTCGACATCCTGCAGTCCGTGGAATTTTTCTGGCGGCGGCAGCACACTCTTGGACAAGAATTCCATCGAGGACACTCGCAGTGTCAGCTCACCCGTCCTGGTACGGAATACGCGACCCTCCGCGCCGATCAGATCGCCTGCGTCAAGCAGCTTGTAAAGTTCGAAGTCGCGTTCCGAGACTTCGTCGCGACGCACGTATAGCTGGACCTGGACGCCGCCCTGTTTCACATTCGCGAAGCCGGCCCTGCCCTGGCGCCGCTTCCTTGTCAGGCGCCCGCAGATCCGAGCCCGCGGCCTGTCGAGCTCGAGACTCTCCCCGTCTCGCTGGTCGAAGGCCGCGCGAACCTCGGGCACAGTGTGCGTTGCGTCGAACTTGTGCGGGTAGCGCTGGAAACCCAGCTTCGCAATGCGGTCAATCTTGTCGTAGCGCTGTTTGAGGATTCGATCTTCGGGAGACAAGTGACGACTCCGATCCGGACGGAGCCGGAATTCCCATTGTAGGTAGCTCGGCGATTGCTAGCTCAGCAATAGTCCGAGCAGTCCATGAAGTAGCCGCAGCGATTGCACCGCAGACGGCAGCTTCGGCTCTCCAGCCGCTGCGAGCAGTTGGGGCAATAGAGCATCGCCAGCCGGTCCTCTCGGGCCCCGCGTCGAGATCCCCGTCGCACCAATTGTTCGGTGGCGGCCTTCTTCTGCCGCGTGACTGCGCGGGCTGTCGAACGCTTTGCATCTTTCATACGCCGACCTCTCGGATTATCTCCAGCTTTTCGTCGCTCAGATAGGCGTAGCGGTTCACCCAATACCCGTGGTCGCCGACTTCTCGCGCCACTTCGAGCCTCTTTCGGAAGTCGTCCAGCGGACCGTATCCGTGGGCAAGGACGTAAATCGGCGTGTCACCGGCGTCGCGCTGGGCTTGGCGAATCTTGCGGGCTTGGGCGCGGGGGCCTACCGGATGAGGCACGTCGGGCGGAGGGTACGAGTAGTCCTCCACTGTGGCAAGGCCGTCATCGTCTGCGATGTCTAGCCACCGCACTAGCGCTCTCGCAAGCAAGTGGCTCGAAAGGCCCGGGTTCGCTTGCAACAGCTGATCGCCGTAGAAGCGCAGCATCATTGGCCAGTGCATGGTGTAGAGCTTGCAGCTGATCGCGGATGAATGCATGGCGACGCGCCGAAAGTCCATTCCCGACACGACTGTCCACGGCGGGGGAAACGCGTTCGGCAGCAATTCCATAGACTGGCCGCCGGATTCGTCCATCGTCCGCCGGAATCCGGCGATCATTTCTTCCACCAAAGCGGCCTTGAACCGCAGCCAGGCCGAGACGCCCGGGTAGTCCGAGAGAAGGCGCAGCAGGTGATAGCGGCCGCCGTCCGCGTCGTTCGCCCACGGTTCGAGGTCGGAATCCGCCAGTCCTCCGTGCAGCTTGGAATACAGTCGCCCGACGTCACGACGCATCCGGTCAAACGGAAATCCCATCCGCTCCGCGGCTTTCTCGGCATGGTACGAGAAATCTAGGAATACGGAGTCTAGGAAGTACGGAGGGTACTCCGGCCAGTCGATGCGCAGCCCATCGAGATCCGGGTATTTTTGAATCAAATCGCGGATCAGAGCGTGCTCGTAGCCCAGGATATGCGGGCTTGCCAAGCTGCCGTTCTTGGCGAGGCGCTTTTCCGGGATAGTGCCGTCGGGCAACCGAGCCCTGTCCGACTCGACCGGCCCCCCGAATTGCACGCGGTAGCCCGGCGGGATAGCGGCCTGCACTTGGAAATAGACACGGATTCCGCGAGCCTTTGCGGCGACGATGAAGTCGTTGAGCAGGTGACCTTCGCGATGGGTCAGCTCCGTCGGTTTCGAAGGCTGGTAGCGCAAGCCCGAGTATAAGGAAAGGTCTGGCTCGAAACTCGGCGCAGTCTTGACATAGACCTCGCGCTTACCGAACAGCGGGCGGTCGAGCAACCGCACGCTGCCGGCGTTGGCATCGGCCGGCGGCTCGCGCTGGCCTGTTGCAGGGTCCGCCTCCTCCATCAGATACGGCGACGTGGCCACCGCATTCGCCCCGATGCGGGACAGGTTTCCTAACAGGCCGTCTATGCCTTCGCTCTGGATGTATTCCGGGAGTACCGTGACTCCAAGAAGCTTGTCGCCCGCCATGGGCGAAGAGTATATCAATCCGGTGCTTGGAGGCGCTGCTGACTGGCCCGATTGACTTCGCCGGACCCGGTGCGCCCGACGTTATAACCGGCATCGATGCACGCTCGCGTTGAAGCACAACCCGGTGGGTTCGAGGCGATCGCCGCGGGGCCAGATCGCATGGTTGTGGCGGACGGGAAGGAATCCGCCGCGGTACCCAAGCAGCACGTGACCGAGGTGGTGCGAGCAGCGATCGACATCGCCCTCCGGGCTGAGGCGACGGTGCGAATGATCAAGAAAATCAAAACGGAAACCGGTCCAATCAGTCGTGCTTGCTGCATCGAAGGGTCGCTTAAGTGACTCTTCGGCCGGACCGGTTCGAGTCCGTGAGATGCTATGCTGAAAAAACGCTCGAGCGCGTGGGCCTGTGGCGCAGTTGGGAGCGCGCCTCCATGGCATGGAGGAGGTCGAGGGTTCGAATCCCTCCAGGTCCACCATTTTTTGTCTGCGTTTTTTCGTCGATTTCCCAATAGTCCTCAGAAAACTTTGAAAATAAAGAAGTTATAGTTCTCCCAAGGGCTTGCAAGATCGGACCTGCTAGAGAAGCGTCGGGGGCTGATGGACCAGTGGGGCGCAGCCGTAACGTGTGGGACGTGCGTATAGTCGATGCTGCTCTGGCCCAGCAGCAGGGCTCGTTTGTTGGCCATGTCCCTGGCTGCGGCGATCATCGCGCGGACCTCGTCGCGGTCGCGAGCTTCCAGATCTCCCTCCACTCCCTGAGAAGGGTGCTGTCCACCCGCTTGAGGTTCTCGATGCCCCGGCCCACCGCGTACTCCCGCCCGCGGGCCCGCAGGTAGCCCTCGCATGCCTCGGCCAGCTTTATGCGATTCCCAGACGGGTCCCGAACTGACAGACGGCAGTCACAGTAAGTGGTGGTCCAACGACGAACTAGAAACGGAGGTGAACGTGGAACGCACGTGTGAACACTGCGATTACTGGAAGCGATTGCGGGGGAAGCTTGGGGAGTGACGAATCCAGCCGCCCGCACCGAATTCCTATGGCTCGGCTATGTTGAGCTGGCTACGTTTTCGGGGACACTTAGGTGTGCTTGCTGAGCAAGTGTATTCCATGATCCATTCGAGGCCTCAGCCTAGAGTCCCGAATCAGCAGAGCCCCGATTGAAGGCCCAGCCACCTAGCTTGCTGAATGGATCACCGGGTCCGTGGTCGCCGGAACGGCTCACCAGTCATCCTGTCTGCCCGCGAAATGCCGAAGCTAACGCCCAACCACTAGCTGCGCTCGACCCGCCGAGCCGGGCACATCGAACAGCTCAACTCGCAGGGGCACTCCATTGCGGTTTTCATGGTGCAGGACGAGCGCGATCCAGTGATTGCCCGCCGACAGTTCCACCGCGGTTTCCTGTTCTGGCAGTTCCAACTGATAACCGTCCGCGAACAGCTCGAAACCGTCGATGGAGTTGAACCGCAGCCCGATCTTGCCTGCCGTGCTGACCCGTAGCTCAAAGCGCACCAAGCTCAGCGCTCGAGTCGGCCGGTACTCGAGCTTTGGCACGTCGGCCAGCGGCAGTTCCCCTGACACGTGGCTGTATCGAGGAGCCCATTCGAGCGTTTCAGCCTGCCGCACGGCGTGCATCACACCGTGGCGGAAGACTCCCGACTGCCACCAGTTTCCTTCAACGACAGGTACCTGCCACCGCCTGACAACCCGCACGGGGGAGACCCGGTAAGGCCCTTCACGGCCCAGCTCGGAGAGAAAACGCGCTAGATCCACGAGTTGGTCCCGTCGCAGCGCCAGCGGGGTGGCCGGCATGAGCGATTGGTCGCTGAGCTTGTCCTCCGCTATCTGATCGCGCGGAATCACGGTTTCCGTGTCCGATGCGTCAAGCAGAACGACTTCGCGGTCCGTAGCACGTACCGCGATACCGGTCGCGACTGTATTGTCCTTCCTGCGGATGATGACGCCGTGGAAGCCCTCTTTGATCTGCTTGTCGGGCTCGAGTAAAGCCTCAATCAAGTAGTCCACCGGGGCGCTGCTTCCGATGCCGCTCAAATCCGGCCCGAACCGGCCCCCGGCCCCGCCGATCGCATGGCACTGTTGGCAGGCTTGTGATTCGAGGCGGTAGATTTCTTCGCCTCGGGCGGGGTCACCCCGCTCTGCGACTTCATGGACCAGCTGCTCCAGCCGGTCCTCGTCGAGCGACGCTGGCGCCGCGATCTCTCCTCCGGCCTCTGTGAGAGCGTTCTTCAACTCCGGCGCGGCCACGCCCGAAAAATCTAGGCGGCGCAGGCCCAGCAGGGCCACACGGGTTGGCAGGTCCGCATTCGCAAGCGCCTTGGCCAAGGCGGCCGGCCCCTCGCTTTGCCGCAGAAACGCGTTAAAGACTGCCGCCACCTCGTCTTGCTCGGCACCCTTGGCGGCACCGAGAATCTTCGCTGACGTCGCCGCCGCCCGGGCCACATCAACGGTAGCCAAGGAAGCGACAGCCTGCACGCGAACCGAAAGTGCTTCCTCCGAACGAGCAATGTCTTCCAAGGTCCGCACGCTGGCGTCGCCGCCGAGTAGCGCGAGACCATCCAATGCGGCCGCCCGTACGCTGCCCTCGGCATCGGCGTCGTTGGCCAGGCGGTCAAGATCTCCGCGGGCCGGTTCGAGTTGCCAACGCCCCGCCAGCCGTGCGGCACCTGCGATCAGCTGCGGATCAGCCGCGCCGAAAAGAGTCAGTACTTCGGCCGGATTGCCTGCGGGTACGACGCCGCGTCCGGCGGCGGTGTCTAGCAGCACCAGCAACCTGGCTCGCCGATCGGCACTGAGAGTCTCTCCGAAGGCGAGTTCACTGACTAGGTCGAGCTGTTCAGCATCACCCCGAGAGGCGATCAACTCCAGCAGCTCGTCCCCGAGATCGGCGGCAACCCTGTCTTGGCGGTACAGTTCGAGCAGCGGCACCAACACCCCGGGATCCTGGACCGACCTGGCTGCCAGAATGGCTCCGCGAGCATCCGGGCCGAAGAACGTCGGGTCCCGCTGCAACTCGGGGAGCCACGCCGGAAGCAGATCCTCGAGAGTGAGTGCCAGCGCGTAGGCAAGATTGGTGTCCATGGGCTCGTCCGACACAGCGAGCGCCAGCCGCGCAGTCTGGGCGTCTCGAAACTTGCGAGCGGCGTGGAGTCCCTCCAGCCTCACCCGTGGCGCTTCGTCGGCGAGCGCGCCCGCCAGCAGTTGCCGCGAATGGTCGAGCCGATCCTGCCAATCCGAGAGCACCCGCACTCCAGCAGCCCTCACCCGGAAGTCTTGCGCCGCGAGGATGACCCCCAGTAGCGGCTCGCGAACCTCGTCGAGCGCCTGGAAGACCCACAGCGCCTGCAACCGGTGCAGCTCCCGCTCCGGGTCCGCCTCAGCCAGACCTTCGACCCAGGCCTCAAGGGCCGGAGCCACCTCAGCCGCGCCTCGCTCTTTGAGGAGTCTGCGGGCCTGTTCTCGCGTCCAGCCTTCCTGAGACTTCAACTCCTCCAGCAGTTCCTCGACCGAGGCGCCCACCAGCTTCGGCGCGGTAACCAGGGGCCGGTCCTTGGCGGTGATCCGCCAGATGCGCCCGTGGTCGTGATCGCGCCGCGGGTCCCGGAAATCCACCTCGCCGTGTTGAATAATCGGGTTGTACCAGTCGGCAACATAGATCGCACCGTCGGGCCCCATCCGGATATCCACCGGCCGGAACGAAACATGGTCGCTGGAGATCAGGTCGCTTGCCTGCCGAGACGAGTACCCGCTGCCTTCGTCGCTCAGGACAAACCGATTGATGCGGTTGGCCCGGTAGTCCGCCGTGAGCAGATGGCCCTGCCATTCCTCCGGCATGTGCCTTCCCGAGACGATTTCCAACCCGCAGTGCTTGGGCTGGCCGGGGTTGAGCCCGCTCATCAAGCGCCGAACACCGTTAGCGGCAATGAACGCGGCGCCCGGGAAAAGGTAGTTGATCCCTTCGGCAAACGCTCCGTCGGTCATGAAGGACTGGCCCCACCGGTCGTATTGGTGTCCCCATGGATTCACGCCGCCACGTCCGAAGACCTCCAGCTCCAACGACTCCGGCTGCAGACGCCAAAAGCCTCCCGCCCGGAGGCGCTTCACACCCCACGGCGTTTCCACGTGGGAATGGGTGTAAATGGACTGGTTGAAGTAGAGATGTCCGTCCATTCCCCAGCGGAACGTATGGATCATGTGGTGGACGTCTTCCACGCCGAACCCGCTCAGCAGGACCCGGCGCTGATCCGCCTCGCCATCTCCGTCGGTGTCGCGAAGATGCAGGATCTCCGTTGAGTTCGCAACGTAGACGCCGCCATCGCCCGGCAGGATACCCGTCGGAATGTGCAGGTTGTCAGCGAAGATGGTGTGCTTGTCCGCCCGCCCATCGCCGTCGGTGTCCTCGAGGATGATGATCTTGTCGTCGGCCTTCTGCCCCGGCTTGATATGCGGGTAGATGCTGCTGCCGCAGACCCAGAGCCGTCCCCTCTCGTCCCAGTTCATCTGGATCGGCTTGACTACAACCGGGTCGGCCGCGAAGAGATTGACCTCGAAGCCGTCCGCAAGTTCAAACGCGTCCACCTCAGCCTGCACGTCCGGCGCAGGGACGTCCTTCAGGTCACGTTGCGCGCTTGCCGCTCCTGCCAGCAGAAACAGCGCGGCGCAGGCGCGGCCTAGTATGAGGCAGCAGAAGTTGAATTCAGGCCGCTCCCTGACAGTCTCGGCTCGGATCGCACTGGTTGCAAGAAGCAGTCTTGGTTCTAAACAGTTCCCTCCTCTCACCACGGCGCTTCGGCCACTGGCTGCTAGGCGGCGGGAGGCACTCACTTCGATTCCTCCGTCGATCGGGGCTTCCGCAGCTCCCGAATCTTCTCTTCCTGTAAGCGGATCAGGGGTAGGAATTCGAGCAGTTCGCCGGCGTTGTTACCCTGCTCGTACTCCCGGAATCCCCGCAGATACGTGTCGTTCTGAGGCCGGTAACTGTGGAAGTAGAGTCGATCTTTCTCAACAATCAATTGGCGCAACTGCTCCGACTGCTGCGCCGACAGCGGTTCGCGGTCAGACTCATCCCATCCCAGCGCGGCTTCCAAGGCGGCCGCAGCGTAGCTGTAGCCTCTTGCCGTCAAGTGGATCCCGTTGTCCGTGAGCTGGCCCGCATCGCGCGCGGCGTCGGGCAGTTCGCGGAACAGATCCGCAAAATAGTGTTCGCGTTCACGGGCCAATCTACCGATGGCATCGGAGTAGAGCCTGAGGTTCTCGTTGTAGCCGGCCTGATCGGGGTAGGGCGCTCCCAGATTCTCTCGGGGAATCGGGGACAAGAGCACGATTCGTACTCCCCCTTCCTCCAGGTCGTCCAGGAGGGAGCGGTATCCCCTCAAGAAAGCTTCTAGAGCTTCAGATCCCCCGGCTGCGGCGTTCGCACCGTAGTTGGCGAAGACGACCGTCGCATCGAACGCCTCGACATTGGCCAAAAGCCGCTCCCGTCCACCCACATCCAACGTGGTGCTCTGGTAGCTCCCGTAGTACTTCCGGGATTCGCCGAAAACGTCGTCGGCTGACCACCCCAGGTTGCGGAATGTGACATTCCGGTCAGGCCATCGCGTTGTCAGCGCCAGCTCCATGTACCCGTGCTGTTGCGCCCGTTCAACAAAAGTGCCGCCGAGCCAGACCACGCGATCGCCGTCTCTCAGCTCGAGCGGTTGCGAAGCTTGCAGCCCGTGGGCGAGAAGCCCAATCGTGAGGAGCGTTCCCACGCTGACCGTAAGCAGCCGATTGGCTCGGCATTGAGGCGCGGAGTTCAAGGATCGAGGCCGTAAGAATTGGGCGCGGCGCGGCGGCTGCGGTGGATGCAAGGACCCTGCAAATCATAGCAAGCGGTCGACGGCGCGTCCGTGACCAAGACCGGGCTCGGCAGGGCGTTGTCAACTTGATGGGGACAGAATCGGTTCTGATCCGACAATCGATGCGTGTACTGCTCTTAGCTACCGCACGTCGCCAAGTCCCAAGTTCGGAAGGCCTGCTCACGGCACAGTCGATAGTGTATTGCCTGGAGCCGATGACGCGCGACCCGGAACGCGTTGCCAATGGCCGCATGGACCGCCAGAAATCGCTGCGCCTGCCCGGCCGACTTGAAGCGCCGCATGTGGCGTTCCCGCCCCCTGCTGTGCTGGTGGGACACCTCGGCCCGGTTGTTCTCGTACCGTCCGGTTCGATGGGCTGCCGTCAGCCCGAGGTCCCTGTGGGCGGCCGCATACCTTCCCAGCTTGTCGGTGACCAGCTGCCATGGCGATCCACCCTGCCCCTTCAAGAGCTTGCGGAAGAAGCGCTTGGCGGCTCTCGCGTCCCGACGGCGCGTCACCAGGATGTCCAGGACGTCGCCGTCCTGGTCCACAGCTCTGCAGAGGTAGTAGCGTTCCCCGCGGACCCTGATGAACACCTCATCCAAGTGCCAGACATCGCCTAGCCGGCCTTGTCGGCGCCGCAGGTTGCGCGCATACGCGGGGCCGAACTTGCGACACCACAAGCGGATTGCCTCGTAGGAGACGGTGACGCCGCGCTCGGCGAGCAGGTCTTCGACATCGCGGAAGCTCAACGTGAACCGATAGTAGAGCCACACGGCGTGACTAAAGATCTCAGGCGGGAATCGGTGACCTCGATACAAGGACTTCACAGATCTATGGTCACCGACAAGCAGGACCTTGACAATACCCGGCCATTGGCGACTGGTTCCGGTTCGCGCGCCATCGCCTCAACGCGGTGCACCACCGACTGAGTCGTGAACAAGCCTTCCGAACCTAGGATTCGGCGCCGCGCGTTAGGTAAGGAACAGTGCACGCGTCGATCGTCGGATCCGAACTGCTTTCGTCAAGACAAATCGACAACGCCCCCATTGCCCAGCGTCATCCCGGCCGCACCGAGGACCAGCTCGCTCGTGTCACCGGCCTCGCACAGCGTCCGCTCGATCCGCTCGGCGTAGTCCCAGCCCCTCCCCGCAGCATCGTGTCGGGAGGCGGTCCGCTCGGATACGTCGAGCATGAGGCTTCCGTTCTTGAGGTCGCTGATACGGTAGCCGGCGTAAGCCTTCCATTCGCCATACTGAGTCGCCTCGAATTACAGGTCCAGCGCGGGAAAGGAGGCAATCATGCACGTGGCCAGGGAGAGCACGCTCCTCCTCCTCGCGAACAGTGCAGCTGGGAAAAGCCCCCCAACAAGGGTGGCAATGGCCAAGAAGGGACCGCGAGACCAGATCGTCACGGTTCCAGTACCCGCGGGACCCGACTTCGAATCGAACAGAGGGATCCGTGGCTAAGTGGCCTTCTCGTCGTAGCCAAACACCTCGGTCAGCGGAACGTCGAAGACCTCGGCAATTCGAAACGCCGCTTCGAGCGATGGCGAGTACTTGCCGAGCTCAATGGCGTTGATGGTCTGCCGCGTCAGGCCGACCTGTTCGGCCAACGCCTGCTGGGTCATCTCGTCGTGCTCGAACCGGAGCCGTCGGATGGAATTGGTGACTCGTGTCTTGGCCATATCCGCTCAGAGCCCGCGCCGATAGTAATGAATGCGAGAGCCGTAATTGACGAGCTCGGCGATCACGAGTGCAAGCAGGACAGCGTACCCGACGGCGCCGCCGTTTGCTCCGAGATGAAGCAGTGACACCGCTCCAATGGTCAGCGCCGCGTAAACGTATGCCGCCAGACGAATCGCCCGCAACTCAATCAGGAATTCACGCTCGGCCTTCGGGGTTCAGGCGTCTAGCGGATCGCGGATCGCGACCACGGCGTGGGCGACGACCTCGATGACGATGAGTGTCGTCAGACAGATGAAAAACGCGTTGGGAATCTCCTGAGTCAGAATCAGTCTCAGCGTGCGCGGTACGTGCAGGAAGAACAATAAGCCGACGAATGCGATCGAGACCAGAGAGATCCAGGCACTTTTTCGCGAAAGGACATAGATACAGTGTCCAACATATTTGATCTGGTATCAAATATCTTAGACACATCCGCAGCGATCCGCCGCCGAGCGCCGGGTTGAGTCGCCGAATGGATTTATCTAGCTGATAATAGGGACTTTATAAGGCAGTTGAATTCCGTTGAGCACCCTGCAGTTGTGGTCTCCAGATCTACCATTCACTTGCCGCCATTCTTTCGCGATTCACTGCGAGGTCTCCGAATTCATTGAAAATGCGGTAGCTATCGTTCCAACAACATCGCCGGGCGATACCATTCATAGTCTCGATTGGAGTACTGAGTGACGGACGTAACCCCCTTCTGCCAGCCCGCTGGCAAAGCTGGCGGTGTCGCGGGGAGCCGGACGCGATATCTGCACGGGGTCAGAAGATAATCTTCAGTCCGAACTGCAAGTTGCGGGGCCTGCCTGCACCACCAATCTGGCCGAAGTTCCGATTGCCGACCTGAGTGTTGGGTCGACCGAACGCTGGGGTGTTGGACACGTTGAACGCCTCGGCCCGGAACTGCACGGTAAGGCCTTCCTTGATCGAGAACGCCTTGTATATGGCGAAGTCCACGTTCACCCAGCCTGGTGCCTCGATCAGATTTCGGGCGGCGTTGCCGTATGTGTAGGGTGCATTCCTTTCGAACGCTTCGGTGTCGAACCACCTATCTAGGGACCGAGTACCGGAGCCTAGCCGCCACTCGCGCAGCCAGTTGGGCCGATTGCCAGTACCTGTGTTGGCAGGATTCCCCCGCACACTGAGATTCGCCCGACCACCGCTCGATAAGGTCACGATGCTCGCCAGCGTCCAACCGCCAAGCAGAGCGTTTACCGCCGAAGAAGAGTCAGTCAAGAACCTCCGGCCCCGACCGAAAGGCAACTGGTAGATCGGACTGGCTACGAATCGATGGGCGAAGTGCTCGTCACTGAGGGCACGCTCTGCGCTAAGCAGGTGGGGATTCTGGGCCCTCAGGCTGGATGTGCCCCCTACCCCTCCCGCTCCTCGCCCGTCACTGATGTTCTTCGACCAGGTGTAACTCGAAAGCACGCTAATTCCATGGGTCAAGCGCTTCTCCAGCCGTGTCTGAAGGGCGTGATAGTTGGCGTTCGCAGTGCGTTCGAAGTAGTTCAGAGCCGCAATCGGCCCGATCGTGACACCGTCCGGCGGCACCACTATGGATCGAATCGGGCGCCGTCGGTTGACCGCACCCGGGCCCGGGAGAGGGACGTTGATGTCATATGCCCTCGAAAGCCGATTTGATGCCGACCCTACGTAACCGACTTCAAACAGAGTCTGGGCGGGAAGCTGGTGCTGGATCGAAAAGTTCCACTGCTGCGTGTAGGGCATTGGCAGATCCATGTCGATAGGACCGAAGCCGATGTTCCGCGCATTCTGCGGGCTGATCAGGTCCGAAGCCAAGCCTTCGCTCAACTGCAGTGTGGGCTGCACTCGGTCGGTCTGCACCGTGGCTCGGTAAAAGAACGGCGGGAATGTGGCCAGGACGTTCTTCCAGTTCGTGTTGCCGTAGAAGATCCCGTAACCGGTTCGCACGACAGTCTTCTCCGTCAGGCGATAGACGATGCCAAGTCGCGGCGCAAGATTGTTCCCGTCCGTATTGACGAGAGCCCGGCTGAATCGCGAACCGTCTTGCATCAGGACAATACGAGGATTGGCGCGGTCAGAGAAATCGAGATTCGCGCCGTTATTCATCCGATCCACCCAAGGTGGATGCAATTCGTAACGTAGGCCAAGGTTCAAGGTCAGCCTGGGAGAGACTCGCCATTCGTCTTGGAAGTAGGCGTCGTAGTAGGGGCGTCTCATGTTTTCCCACACCCAAGTGGAAACGGAAACCTGCGCGCGCGTGGTCGTGCCGAGCAACAGGTCTGCGGCGGAACTGCCCTCTTTGAGCGTGTCAGAGTTTCTCGTGTAGCCGCCGTCGTACGTGAATACGCCGTGGGCGTTTTGCGAGTTGTTGAGAAAATGCTGAACCCAACTGAAATTGATTCCGAACTTTAGCGTGTGGTCCCCGCGAATCCATGTGAAATTTGTGATCCATTGTCGATTCTGACTTCCGGACTTGTTCGGGATCCACGAACCCAGCCCAATTGTCTGAAGGCCCTGAACGGTGAATTGGGCCATCCCCGGGTCGACAAGTTCCACGCCATTCAATCCGAGTTGATCATTGAAATTCACGTCAATAGGAGAGGATCGCAAGGTGAAAATCTTGTTCCAGGCACCCTTCATTTCCATGATGAATGAAGGAGAGAATACACGGTTGTAATTCACGACTAGGTTCTGGCCGTCGTGATCAAAGGGCGTTGCTAGCTGCCCGCCGCCCCACGCTGGCTCTGGCAGGTTGGGAGTCGATCCTACGTGGTTGCTGGAAAGGCCATATCGAACGAAGAATCGGTCGCTGGCGCCCAGATTATGGTCGACCTTCACGTCCCAGCGGTCGAGGTCCTCCGGTTGTGGCGGGTTGAAGAGGAAGTTTCGGGTCAGCCCCGGCTTGTTCGCAGTCGGATAGAGACCAAGCACCTTGGCTCCGATCGGGTCGAAGCTTGCCGCGGGAACTCGGTTGTCCGGAAAGGGCTGCCGCTGGTTGGTCATTGCATCATACGTTGAGGGATCGTAGATCTTCGTGCCCGGAAGCAACTCGCTAAAGTCCCCTTGAACCTGCATTGGAGTCGGAATGGTGTTGTTGACCGTTCGGGACTCGCGGATGCGCGTGCCCTCGTAGTCGCCGAAGAAGAACGTCTTGTCCTTGACGATGGGACCTCCTACCGCGAATCCGTACTGATTGCGCTTGAAAGGCGGCCTAGGCCGGTCGGGCGGATCGAAGAAGTTCTTTGCGTCCAGTTTTTCGTTCCTCAGAAACTCGAAGGCGCTCCCGTGCACTCGATTCGTGCCAGACTTCAGGCTTACATTCACGATGGCTCCACCGCCTCGGCCGAATTCTGCCGAATACGAGTTCGTCGAAAGCTTGAATTCCTGAATGGCGTCGATCGAGGGTTTGATGACTTCGGCGCGACGTGCCTGTCCCGCTCTTTGCATGCTGTTGTTATCCACGCCATCCAGCATGAAATTGTTCTGGTTGGCCCTCATGCCACTGGCACTGAAGGTGTTGAAGCGGCCAAAGGGAACCGCGCCGGCACCGGCGGAAAGCAGCGCCAACTGGATGTAGTCCCGTCCGTTGAGCGGAAGGTCCACAATCTTCTGGTTGTCGATCACTTGGCCCTGGGCTGGCGTCGCCGTCTCCAGGAGCGGCGCGGCCGCCGTGACCGTCACCTCTTCGGTTACGGCACCGATGTCCATGGTGAAGTTGATGCGGGCCGGCAGCCCGGCGTACAGCGTGATGCCGGTTTGAGTGATTGGTCGAAAGCCCTCTTTCACCAAGTTGATTTGGTAGTCTCCCGGTTGCAGCAGAGGAACGACAAAGTATCCCTGTTCATTGGAAGTGGTCGTTCGCTCGACGCCGGTATCAAGATGAGTGACGGTAATCGCCACGTCGGGAATTGTGGCGGCCGTCTAGTCGTTTACCGTTCCGCCAAGCTCGGCATCCGTTTGGGCCCAACACAGTGAGCCGAAGACGAGCAGAGTTGCCGAAAAACGAATTGTGTGCCAAAGTTGCGCGCTCATGACCAATCCTCCCGTTTCAGCCGGGATTCCGCTTCACTGCGCTCCCGGCGGCTCTATTGTACGTCCGAGTTGGGCTTCCCGTAACTCTTTTTCGGCTGGTGTCTTTTTGGGCTGGGGTTTGTCAAACCCGACCTAAGTCAGCCGCTTGTTCTGACGAGAAGAGGGGGTACCACGCGAGGGACTGCCTCTGTACAAACCAGGTGGATGGGTAACAGCCCAGACCGAGCGGACGGGTAACACTTCGGCGTATTTCGAAGGAGGTCTGTCCACTGCGCGAGGCACAGAGATTCATTGAGGACTAGCTGGCGGGGGCAAGTAGCAACGATTTGCCGGACCCATCAGACCAGTCGGAAGACGGACTACACATTGATGGAGCGATTCCAGGCACGTCCACCACGGTCAAGTGCGGCATTCTCACCGAATGGCCGGATTCCACGACTGGGCCCATCTTCGGCCTAAGACAGGCTCGTGAGCCTGCGGCATGTTCGTCCCGTATAGAATCATCTCGCTTCGGCTGCGGCTTCAAGCGTGGCAATGTCGATTTTCTTCATCTGCATGAGAGCGGCCCATATCATTGCGCTGCGACACCGGTAGCAGTTCGACGGACCGCTTCGGCACGATCTGCCAAGAAAGTCCGATGCGATCCTTCAGCCAGCCGCACTGACTCTCCGCCCCGCCATCGGCGGTGAGCGCTGACCACAACCGGTCGGTTTCCGCCTGGTCCTCCGCGGAGACAGAGATCGACACTGCTTCGTCGAGGGTGAAGTACGTAACCTCATTGAGTGCCTGAAAAGGCGCTCCAGCGAGGGTGAACTCGACCGCCAGTACCTTGCGGGCATCGGCCCATTCGTGGCCTTCGGGATAGTATTCGACACTCTCGATCCGACTGCCGGATAGAAGGGGGCAGTAGAATTCGGCCGCCGTGAGAGCCTGGTCGTGGAACGAAAGAAAGGTGCGGACCTTGGGTTGGACCGTAATTGCAGTTCCTCCTCACGCCTCGGCTTTCGAGCCCTCGTAGCTCAGCATCCAGGGCGTGCCGTAGCGGTCGATGAACATGGTGAAGCGTTCGGCCCAGAGAGTCTCGGCGGGCGGCATGAACACCGCCTTGGCGTCCCTTGCGAGTGCAGCGAAAATGCGGTCGAACTCTGCAGGGGAGGACGGTGCGATCGACACCGAAAAGCCCTGCGGCTTGCTGTACCTGTCCTCTGGCGCGTCCGACGCCATGAGCATGGAGTCGGCGATCCGGATAGTTATGTGCATTACGAGTTTGTCGCCTTCCGGCAGGCGGCTTTCCGGGCCCGGCGCTTCCGAATTGCGGACCAATCTCTCGATCGTGCCCCGCAGGGTTTCGGCGTAATGGGTCATTGCCTCCAAGCAGTTGCCCTTGAAGAAGAGATATGGGGTCGGTTGAATTCTTCGTATCCTTGTGCGCGGATCGGGGCAAGCGTTTTGGCCAGCGCCTCGAGGTGGTTGCTGCCTCGCCCTACCCCAGTGAGAGCCCATCCTTGCATGATCCTTGAGTGGGGTTCATCTCAGGCCTAGCGATCCCTCACACTTGACGCAGGTGCCGAGTGTACAGTGGACCGGCATTCTGCACCTCCGTGCAAAGTCGGTCAATGGCCACGCAGCGTTTGCATCCCGAGCACCATCGTCTGCAGGCGCATGAAAGCCCGCCAGAGCACCTCGTTGCCTAGATAGGGCTGCCGCTTGCTGGGCCCCCAACCCACCATGCGAGCCGGTAACGCCACCCGACTGCGGATGTCGGTCGCGAACGGTTTCCCGCGCTCCGCCGGCGGCCGCACCTGACGGCGCTCGACGAATGCCCCGATCATCTCCCGCTCGTCTTCGGTCAGCAAGTCCTCCGCCAGCGGCTCCGGCTCCAGTACCCGCACCAGCCACACCGGCAGCGGCCAGGCCCCTTTTGCTCCTCCGGGGGCAGCAGCTCCACCTTCGCGATCCGCACCTCCGTCCTCGCCGTGCGCTTCTTCCAGGCCCGATTGCCCCCTGCGAGTCGATCTCCAGCGGGCGATCCCGCAGCACCGGCTCCACGAAGTCCAGGTGCGCCTCCACCGCCCGCACCCGCGTGTCCCCCAGACATCCGAGCTGGGTGGTGCTGCTGGCGCGCATCGCGGGCTGGCAATCCTCGACTCGGCGCCCCTTGCCGGGCAACGAGGTCTTGTGGCGGGCCATTGTGCGGAACAAGCAGGTGTGCGAGACTCGGTTGGCAAACCTCCGCACTGGGCATCTCAGAGCAAGCAAACTACTGCACCACGAGACCCATTGCATGTTTGATGCCAATTGATCACGGATGGGAGCAGCGAGCGATAATGTGGCCGCTCGATAGCACCGGCAGGTATGAAGTAGTCTCCAAGACTGATCGTCACGGCAGGCCACTGCGTACAGTTATCTGCATGGATACGGGGTTGGTTCGCAACGACCCAGTGCCGGACGACGCCGAGCTCGCGCACTTTTACGCCGAGGACTACCGCATACGCTACAAGGGCGCTCGGAAGCCTCGTCGCCGCCAGGTTCTTCGCAATTTTCGACGTGCGGCGATTTATGTGCGTACTTATCGGGATTTGTTGGAACGCACAAGTCGCGTGTTGGATGTAGGAGCCGGCTCTGGTGAGTTCGCTTTCCTGATGATGTGGCTCGGCAAGACCGTCACAGGAATCGAGCCCAATGTCGACTACGCGGCCTATTGTAGAGACGAACTTGGACTGGATGTACGCACCTTCCATCTTGCCCACGACCTGTTCCTGCCTGGGCAGTTCGACCTGATTCGCATGAACCATGTATTGGAACATCTAAACAACCCGGTAAGATATCTCGGCGAGATCGCCAACTGGCTTGCGCCGGATGGGCTGCTGTACGTCGAAGTGCCCAACATTGAAGCCGATTGTCGCAGCAAGTCGCGCGGCCGCATGTTCCACTACGCCCATATCTTCAACTTCAATCCGTGGACCTTGCGCGCCTGCGCGGGTCTGGCTGGCCTGGCCGAAGCGCCAGAGACCGCACAGAAGTCAGCGGGGACCACAGGCGCTTTCTTCCGCAAGGATGCCGCAGCCGCCCAGTCCACTAAGGTCGAGAATCCACAGAACGCTCACAAAGTGAGGACATTGATCCGTGCGCATTATGGAGGTGCTTTCAGCAAGGGAAAGGCGGCCAAGCCGATTCGCAAACTCGTCGCCCGAGTCGAAGAGAGTCTGACGGGGCTGGTCTTGGGTTCGCCGGCCTCTATCGGGGAGAATGTGGCGCGCAGTCTCCAATGAGGCGACAGGAAGATGGTCGGCGCGCTCCTGAAGCTCGCGTTGCACGCCGGTACGGACGATACCGTCGGCAAGTCTCCGGTAGGGACTGTTGGCCGAAACGTCGAGACAGCCTGTGTCGTGACCACGCCATCACACGGGTGACGAAACATCGCCGCCAGAAATGCTATTGCGCCGGCAATCGTGCTTCCTACAATGACCAACGGAAGCCGTGCAACGGGTCCGGAACTGTTCCCTCACAAGCGCGGCGAACGCTGCCTCTCAGGCGCCGCTCGGTCTAAGCCGTTTAAATCGAACGGCAAACAGCCCCGGGTCCTACTGGCATGGACAATCGCGCCCTTTACGCCATTCGGCGGATTGCGTGTCACACCCGACGCACCGATGGTGCACTTCCCAACAGCGCACAAATTAGCGAAACGCCGGTTCAACCTGGCGCGGCATGCGCGGGACGCCCTGGAGACGCCGGCGGAAGACTTGAGGACTGAGGACGAGCGGGAGATGATCGGGGCGTTCGTCGTGCGCCGTCAGCTGCGGCCGCCCACGAAGCGCGGAAAACCGTTCGGTACGGACATCCGCAGTTGGGTGGTGTTGCTGGCTCGCATGGTGGGCTGGCGGCTCAGCAAGCGGCAGCCCGATCCCGGCAACGAGGTACTCTGGGGTCCGGCCGTCGACACGGTAGCGGCGTTGCATCGGCGGAAGACGGTGATGACTGTGTGAGGCGGGGTACGGCTCGAGGAGGCCAATCCCCACCAGCAATGATCGAATGCCCTCGGTCAGTGGTTCGATTTCTCTTTTCCGGCCTTGAGATCGTCGGATTCTTCTTCGGATTTGCCAGACATCGACTTGGCGCCCTCGGTTCGGTCCCAGGACATGGTCTCCTGCATGAGCATTGGTGTCAGTCCAGCGGACTTCTGCCCCACGTCACTCTTGCAGAACGAAAGCAACCCGCGGCGCTCCTCAGCCGTGTAGTGCTTCGTCATGAACTCTGGAACCTCTGCATCAGCTCGGGTTCCAGAATCAATACCTCCCAGCGCATTAGTTTGTGAATTCGGGCAGCAACTTCTGGGCTCATGTTCGGAGCCATGTCCCTGAATACCTCGATGACCTGGCTTGCTGACCGTTCCGTCGTCTCGGCCATCAGGTCGTCTCGGCCATCAGCTTGTTCAGCTACTGGAGTTCGAAAAGCTCGGCGACGATCTCCTCGCGAGGAGTCTCGGCCGCACGTGCGGTTGACGACTACGCGACGAGCGCGATTGCGACAGTGACAAGAATTGCTCTGATTGACATTGGGACCTCCATAGTTTCCCTATTGGTACGTTCTCGTTCTCGGCAGGCCGGGGCTTGTGTTTCCGGTCAGTCCGCACCCAAGCCGATGTAATTCCCCGCCTGGGCCGGCGGCAAGGCCAGCCCCAACTGCTCCGCCAACCGCGGCAGGGCCTTGCGCGCCGAGGCTAAAACAGCTTCCCGCGGGGGTTTGCGCCACCCGCCGCGCGCACAACTCGCGGGCCAAACCCGCGCGCGACAGCCCGCCCTGCTGCAACGCCCGTTGCAGCCATCGCACCGTCTCCAGCTTCAGCCTGCGGAGCCCCTGTGTCATCTGTGTGCGATTGCTAGATCTCAGGCAATGCACGGCCGTGACACATGTCCACCAGTCGCCCCCTGTCCGTCTTGCTTCGCGTATCAAGGTCTCCTGAACGAGTTCGCACACTTCGAATTCGCTACGGGGGCGGAGAGGCTTGATTCGGCGGGCCCGTTCCGATACGATCCAGTTTCGGCCTTGGGGAGGCTGGAATGCCTGAGAAACGGTTCCACGACCGACGGCAGTTCCTGAGAGGGTCCAGCTACGCGCTCGCGCTTCCGCTGCTGCTGGAGTGGCGATGATTTCGTGGACGGAGGGGATTGCGTGATAGGCAGGGGGGTGTTCGACTGAGAGGGCGGGGGCAAGGAGGCCCCAGTCGATGAGCAAATCAAGCAATGTGAAGGCCTATCCGAAGGAATTCCGGGAAAAGGTTGTGCAATTGGTGCAAGGCGGGGATCGCAGTCAGCGGGAGGTGGCCGAGGAATTCGGGATCTCGACGGATTCGGTGCGGCGCTGGGTGCAGCAGGCGGAGCGCGACCAAGGCAGTCGGCAGGACGGGCTGCGCACGAGCGAGCGCGAGGAGCTGAGCCGGCTGCGGCGGGAGAACCGGCAGCTGAAGATGGATCGGGAAATCCTGGCAAAGGCAGCGGCCTGGTTCGCTCGGGAGACCAATTCGACCCGGTAGCGGTGTTCGAATTCGCAAGAGCGAATCAGGGTCGCTATCGGATCGCCCGCATGTGCCGTTTGCTGGGGGTCTCCACCAGCGGGTATTACGGGTGGCGGGTGCGGTCGCCGCGTCGGCGGGCGCAGCAGAACCAGGAATTGAGCCGCCGGATCGCGGCGATCCACGCCGAGTCGCGGCAGATCTACGGGGCGCGCCGGGTGTGGGCGGAGCTGCGGGCACAGGGCGTGACGGTGACACGGCGGCGGGTGGCGCGGCTGATGCGGGCGCTGGGCTTGCAGGGGGTGACACGGCGGAAGCGGCGTTGCACGACCCGCAGGGACGCGCAAGCGGCCGTGGCGCCGGACCGGGTCCAGCGCCGTTTCGAGGCCGCGGAGGCGAATCGCTTGTGGGTCGCTGACATCACGTATGTGCCGACACTGGAAGGGTTTGTGTATTTGGCGACGGTGCTGGACGTGTTCAGCCGGAAGGTTGCGGGCTGGGCCATGAGCGCGCGACAGACGGTGGATCTGGTGCAGTCGGCGCTGGGGATGGCGGTCACGGCGCGGGCCGCGCAGGGCGTGGTATTGCATTCCGACCGCGGTAGCCAGTACACGGCGCTGGTGTTCACCCGGCAGTGCGCCGCAGCGGGCATCGAGCGCTCGATGGGCTCGGCGGGCGACTGTTTCGACAACGCGATGGCCGAAAGCCTTTTCGCCACGGTCGAATGCGAGTTGCTGCAGCGCGTCGAGTTCGCGACTCGATCCCGTCTGGGAGGGCCGCGGGCAGGGAATGGTAACGGTAAGACGGTCGGACCCTACCATTGCCAGCGACCGTGCCTGGCCAGATTTGGCACAACCAAGGCCACCCAGGGCCGGTCCGGACGCCTACTTCGAGACTGCGCAGGAGAAAGCGAAGAGAGGGGATGATGAAGAGGATGTCTCCTTGACTTCTCCAGGCCCTCTACGCCACCATGGTGCCGCCCTCTTCGGAGTCGCTACCCTCTGCCGCACCCTCAACTGTCCACCACTTCGTAGCCACCCCACCGGCATCAAGGAACAGCAGCTGGCGCTGTTCGCGGATCGCACCTCGGCGCACACCATGCGGGCCAACCAGTTGCGCCTGTATTTCGCCTCGTTCGCTTACGCGCTGCTGGAGTTGCTGCGGCGCCGGGGCCTGCGGGGCACGCGGCTGGCGCGGGCGCCATGCGGCACGATCCGCCTGCAGCTGCTCAAGATCGGCGTGCGGATCCGGGTCAGCGTGCGGGCCGTGCGGCTATCGTTCGACGAGGGCTTCCCGGAAGCGGGCCTCTTCGGGCAGGGGTGCTGGCCCGTCTCCAGAGCCTGCCCCTGCGCTGCTAGCCGCGACACTCCAGCCATTGTCTCGAGCCCCGTCGGAGGTCAGCGGGACCACTGCGTCGGCAGGGCGGGAGGCAAGACAAAACGGACTCCGGCAACCGCGGATCTGGCGACCCTTGCCAGGCCTCTGCCCGGATCCAGCACGCCACGCAACATTGCCAGGCTATCCAGCTACCCCAAATGGACAAAACGCCTCCAAATCTAAAACTCTTGAGAAGGTCGGGCCAGGTCCACCAGCGATTCAAACGAGGAGCGGGCTCACCAGATACCGCTCTAGTCCAGCGTCGCCTAGCGGCGCTTCGGTGCTTTCGCTCCTGCGCTTGTGACTCGCACGAGTCAGCTGGATTGGTTGTCTCTTGCCCCGTCGACAAGCGCTGCCCTGCAATCGAGGCGTCGTCGTCCAATCTTGCCGTCAAGCCGCGGATTGGATACCATCCTATTGCCCCTTTGCGGAGCTTCAAAATGCGTGGCATTGCTAGAAGAGACCGCCGCCAATTCCTAAGGGGTGCCAGCTATGTACTCGCGTTGCCCGTGCTGCCGTCGCTGGCGGGCGCAATCGCCGACCGCCTCGAATCTCCCGGCGGCAAAGCCAAGCGTCTAGTCTGCGTTGGCACTCAGCTTGGATTCTACAAGCCGGAGTTCTTTGCCGGAAGCGAGTCTCCCCGGTTGATGCAGGCGGTCGACGGGGCGGGCTTGGGCAACGAGTACACAACGATCTCGGGCTTGGACCACAAGGGCCCGACCGGCAACGGCCACCAGCTGGTCTACACGCTTTATACGGGGCGCGTTGTTCCCAGCATCTCGCTCGATCAGTTCGTTGCGCCGGTGCTCGGGAAGGATACGCGCTACGAATCCCTGCAGTTGTGCTGCGGAGAGGCCCAGCAGAAGGCTTCCCTGTCGTTCTCTCCATCGGGAGTGCCGCTGCCGGTCACGCTCCGTCCCAGCGCTCTGTACGCTCGCGTGTTTGGTGCCGGGTCTGTCGCGCTCAAGCGACAGGCCTACTTGATCGATTCCGGCAAGAGCTTGCTGGACGACTTGACCGGAGACGCCAAGAGTGTTGCCGCCCGGGCCAACGGCGATGACCGGCGCAAGCTGGACGAGTACTTGACGTCGATTCGGGCGGTGGAAGACAAGCTGAAGCGTCGGCGCGACTGGCTCGACAAGCCGTATCCCACGCCCCCCGAACGTCTTCAGCTTCCGGTCGAAGAAAACGTGGATGGATCGTTCCTGTTGGACAACGAGGACTTGATGTGGGATCTGATGGCGCTGGCAATAAAGAATGACTCCACCCGCGTCATCTCGATGACCATTCCCATTACGGATCGAACCCTCTTCGTCGACGGCAAGCCTATGAGCGAGGGCTACCACAGGCTTTCCCACCACGGGAACAAGCAGGAGAAGATCGAAGGACTGCTCGCGATCGAAGGGCGTCACATGGAAGGGGCGGCGCGATTCTTGAAGGCCCTGAAGGATGCGCCCGACCCGGATGGCGGGTCCATGCTGGATTCGACTGTCACGCTCATCGGCAGCGCCATGGGAGATGCCGCAGCCCACAGGCGTCGGAACTACCCGCTGTTTGTTGCAGGCGGCGGCTTCAAGCACAAGCGCCACCTCTCGTGCGCGCAGGGCCCGGTACAGAACACGATGGCCTGCGATCTCTACGTCACGGTTCTCCAACAACTTGGTTTCGAGGTCGACCAGTTCAGCACCAGCGAGTCCGACCTGAACGCCCTCCTAAGATGAGGCCTTCAGCGCTAGCCGGGATCGCGGCGGCACTTGGCTCTTCCGCTTGGCAGGCCGATGCCAACGCAGCCGACAGGTTTCGCAAGGAGTTCACTTCCGGCTATTGCTCCGGCTGCCACGCTGGCGAGAGTCCTGCCGGAGGCTTCCGCGTGGATAGCGCTTCGCTCGTTCTCGGCGACTCGAAATCTCGAGAGCAATGGACGAAAGCGATCGATTACGTGTCGGATGGTGTCATGCCTCCGGCGACCGCCCCGCAGCCGCCAGCAGATGCCCGCGAGCGATTCGCAACGGACCTGAGGGTGGCGCTGGCGTCGTCAGTGGATTCCGTAGATGCCGCAGGGGGCCTCGTCCGGCGGTTGAATCGAATCGAGTACTTGAATACGTTGCGCGACCTTTTCCAGATCCGCGAGATTCGTCTGCCGGTGACCTTTCCGGACGACAGTGCCGAGCAGCGCTTCGACACAATGGCGGAGGGGACGTACCTCACGCCCGGGCATTTGGACGCGTATCAGGAAGTCGCGATCGATATTGCGGATCGCTTGGTGCCCTTGCCCGGCTTGCCCGTCATTCAGTCGGCGTCGGTCCGCGCCAGCGTCGGACAGGATCCGTCGCGGACCAAGTTCTGGACGCGAGACGGCGACGATAGCGGACTGTACTTCACCGGGATCAACATCGCCGGTTGGTCCGGCGCCCTGTGGGACAGGGCGTTCGTAGCTCCGGCGTCGGGCGTGTACCGAGTCCGGCTCAAGGTCAGCGCCGAGTCGGAGGCTGGGGCGGACGGCAACCCGTTGCGCCTGGGATTCTACGCTCTCAATCCAGCCGACTACGACTTGCCCAAGCGTGCCCTCCGCGTCGATTTGCCGCGTGTCGGCTCCTTGGAGGTGACAAACAGCGAGCCCGCGTTTCTCGACGCGGAAGTCCTGCTCGAAAAGGGCGAGAACTTCCAAGTCTACTGCGAGAACCGGCTAAAGAAGCAGTATCCCCCGGCCCTCATCCGCTTGCCCGGCAACACCTTGGATTTGCGGAGGCTGTTGGCCACATACCTGAAGGAAGCTCAGAGCGCTCCGGAGTCAACGATTCGCTTCGAGCGGATGGAGATTTCTGGACCAGTGCGGGCCCTACCGAGACAGGCGAAGTTCCTGCGCGGCGGGGAGCATGCGAGTGACCGGGCGTATGTCGAAGCCACGCTGCTGCCTCTGGCCGCGAGGGCCTTCCGTCGCCCCCTGACGGACATGGAACGGCGGAACTTGGTCGGAAGTGCGCTCGAGCACATGGCGGGCGCTCGCGCGCCGGAATTCGGCGTGCATTTCGGGATTCGGCGGATCTTGCTAGCGCCCCACTTTCTGTATCGCGAGACCGGGGGCGCAAAGCTCGACGAATACGGGCTCGCGAGCAGGCTCTCGTACTTCCTGTGGAGCACGATGCCGGACGAGGGGTTGATGCAGGCCGCCGCCGATGGGAGCCTCTCTAGCGGCGACAACCTGCTTGGACAGCTGCGGCGCATGCTCAGTGACCCGAAAGCGCAGCAGTTCGTCAAGCATTTCGCCGGACAGTGGCTCGGCAACCGGAAGGCGGCTTCCGTGATGGTTTGCGACGTGCGTCATGTCTGGAGCGAACTGATCCGACACGGAATTGTGCGGTCGACGGAAATGTTTCTTGATGAGATCCTGCAGGACAATCTTGCGGTTCGCACGTTCATCGACTCGAGCTTCACGTACGCCAACGAGCCGATGAGGATTGCGTGGGGCATGCCAGGCAACGAGGTCGATTTGCGACGGCTCGAGGCTGACCAGCGGCAGAGTCTTCTGTGGCCGGAGCCCGAAAGACTCGACCTGACGACGCTCCGGGACGGGGTCCCGAGCCACGTCGCCAAGCGCGGGGGCGTGCTCGGGCTCTCCGGCGTGTTCGCTGCAACAGGCGACGGCGTGGAGTCCTCGCCCATCCTTCGCGGTGTTTGGGTGCTAGAGAATCTGTTCGGCACGCCTCCTCCTCCGCCTCCGAGCGACGTGCCCGCGCTGGTCGCGGATATCTCACAGGCGACGACCGTGAAGGAGATACTAGCCGCGCACCAGAAGATCGAGTCCTGCGCTGTTTGCCACACCTCGATCGACCCGATTGGCCTGGCGCTCGAGAACTACGACGCGGTCGGCGGATGGCGTGATTCGTACTATCGGGACGAGGCCTCGTCCGCGCGCGCCCGACCGGTAGAATCCAGCGGCCAAATGGCAGACGGAACGGTTCTCAATGGCCCTCAGGACCTAAAGGACTATCTGATGCGGCGGCCGCACCTCTTCACCAGAGCCCTGACCGGACTGCTGCTTGAGTACAGCACCGGCCGAGAGCTTACCGCTGCCGACCGGCGGGTGGTTAACGAGATCGCTGCGGCCGAGCCGGACAGCGGCTACGGATTTCGAGATCTGATCGGAAGGGTTGTTCAGTCGGAGGCGTTCCGGTCCAACTAGCGATCGGCGTCGCCCAGGACTGCTCGTCACTCGGCAACGCCGCGCAGATGCGGGCTCGGCGCGTTGCGTGATAGAGTTGCGGTTGAGGAGAGGGACTGTCCCGGTACACTCTGCGCTGCCCGCCCATCTAGCGTCGAGCAGTTTCGCCCGATTCAAGCCTAGCCTTCCCAACAACTTATGTGCAGTCGAAGCCTGATCCTGCCCCTAGCGTTAGCTGCCACGTTCTCGTGCTCGTCGGAAAGTCCCAACAGCCACCCCAACATCGTCCTTATCCTGGCTGACGATTTCGGTGTCGGCGATATTCAGGTCCACTACCCCGAGAACAAGATCGCCACGCCCTATCTGGACCGACTGGTCGGGCAGGGCATGAGTTTCACCGATGCCCATAGCCCGTCCGCCGTTTGCACGCCGACGCGCTACGGGTTGCTAACCGGCCGCTACTCCTGGCGAACCAGGCTCCAAGAGTGGGTCCTTGCCGCTTACGAGCCCCCTCTGATCTCTGAGGGCCGGCCAACGCTGCCCGGCGTCCTGCGCGACAACGGATACGCGACCGCGTTGGTCGGAAAGTGGCATCTCGGATGGGAATGGGCGGGCCCTCAGGCGAGTCGGATGACGGAGGTCCGCAACGGCCAGAAGACACTCGAATGGGATTTCACGAAGCCTGTCCAGAGCGGTCCGACGACGAGAGGATTCGACTATTATTTCGGCGTTGACCTGCCGAATATGCCTCCGTTTTCGTACATCGAGAATGACACGGTGGTCACGGCACCAACCGACCGGTACGTGTATGACCCGTCAGAGGGCGTGGTGATGCCAAGGGGCTTCGAAGGGAGTCCCATGGCCCCTGGATGGCGCTTCCGAGAGATCGTTCCCGAGCTCACGAGGCGCGCCGTCCACCAGGTCCGCGACCTTGCGGGCCGCGACAAGCCGTTCTTCCTTCTCTACTCGATGACCTCGCCGCACGAGCCTATATCGCCATCGGCCACGTTCCAGGGCAAGAGCGGTATCGCGCCGATCGCCGACTTCGTAATGGAGACGGATTGGTCCGCCGGACAGGTAATCGAGGCGATTGACGATGCGGGGATTGCCGAGAACACAATCGTCATCTTCACTGCCGACAACGGCCACTCCCACTACACGGGATGGGACGAACTAGTTGAGGCAGGTCATATGCCAAGCGGGCAGTATCGAGGGCACAAAGGGGATGTATGGGAAGGCGGTCACCGAGTGCCGCTCGTAGTCCGCTGGACCGGGCGCATCGAGCCTAATTCGAGCAGCGACCGGCTCGTAAGCCTGACGGACATCTTCGCGACCAGCCTGGCGGCCATCGGCGCAGACCTGCCAGATGATGGTGCGGAAGATAGCATCAGCTTCTTGGATTTTGCGCTCGGCACCGCTTCGCCCGGCGGACGGCAGTCGCTAGTCAGTCATTCGAACCACGGCGAATTCGCTTACCGCGATGGTCCGTGGAAGCTCGTATACCGGAATGCGTCGACGAGACTGGACGAGTCACGGGGCCAGCCGACCGTGACTGAACTCTATAACCTGTCCTCCGATGAAGCCGAGGCACACAATTTGGCTGACGAACGTCCGGAGACTGTAGCGAAGTTGCGCGAGCGGTTCGACGAGGTCATTTCTCGCGGTGCGAGCCGTGCCGGGATAAGTTCGGCCAACGACGCTTCAGTGAAGTACGGCACGACGCAGTCCGTACGGTGGGCGCCGAGTCCTGAATAGTCACCCAGCTGCCAGGCATTTCATAGCTGGTCTTGCATAGGACCTTGGACCGGCACTGCTTGTTGCGGACCTCGCGGCCATCGCCGCGGAACTTGCGGATGCCGCTGCCGCGGACAATGTCAGCTGCACTGTTTGGAAGCTAGCCGAGCCCTCGCCCGCGGCACGGAGGTTGCTAGTTGCTAACGCGAAACCTGCCTCGCCGTGAGCCGTGAGCCCAGGTTCACCATGAGTCCGAAGGGATCAACCGACGGCAGAATCGTTCAATACCCTAGGCTGATGGCGTTCAAATCATGCGGATCTAAGTCTCCCGAGCCGAGCCCGGCCGATCCGCACCCGCTTGTCCGAAACTAGGATTCGGCCCGAGACGGGACTCTTGCCCCGCACATCGGGCCGAGAATGGGTGATCGCAGGCGCTTAGAACCGGAAGCTCAAACGTGTGTAGTAGAAGCCGCCATTGAAGCCGAACGGAGCCGCGCGGCGAGAGAACAGGAAAATCCCAGGAGACTCGATGATCAGGCGTCCGCTCGAGTCCTCGATCCTGCCGCTACGCGTCTGGCCTACCATGTTCTGATCGGGTACTGTGTTGAGCAGGTTCTGCGCTCCAACGGTCAGTTCGGTGTGATTGAAGAGTTTGAAGCCGACATGCAGGTCCGTAACGACCTTGCCGCAAAACTGCTGGCGTGATCCGCCCAGGGCGCCCTGCGAGAAACCGCTAGCACCGCAGGGCCTTTCGCCCATGTTCCCGCCTTCTTGGACCCAGTAGCTGCCGAAGTATCGCAATGCGGTCCCGATCTTGAGGCGGCCGATACTGTAGTCCACCATTGCTTGGACACGGGTGTTCGGTTGCCACTCCGTCAGAATTGACCGGTCCTGGCTTCCGAAGATGGTGTCTTCCAAGCCCACAAGCAGCATTGGAGCATTGATTCTGCCGTCAAGCTCAGTATTCACTAGCATGCCGGAGAATCCGAAATCCAGCAGCGAGCCGTTCCGCCATGCGTGCAGGCTGTTGAAGGAAAATTCCATGCCGGAGGTCACCGTTTCGGCCGCGTTCGTGAAGAATTGCGCCGCCGTGGCGTTCACTGCGTCCAGCCCGGCGATAGCCTCCGGGATGCCGCTCAGCGTGCTCCTGGTGAATGAACCGCTTATTACGATCCGGTCTTTTACCGTCACGCGGAAAGCGTCCAGCGTAAGCGATGTCGTGGGACTGATACGGGCCACGATCCCGCCGCTGAAGTTCACCGACTGCTCTTGCCTTAGGTCCGGGATGCCCAAGGCCTTGGCCACCGAGCTGTCGTTCCGATAGGTCCCACGCTCCTGCGCCACGGTTTCCCCGGCGGGATTGGTCACGAACTGCGTGCTGACGTTCGTGAAGTAGAGCTGATGCAGCGATGGCGCGCGGAATCCAGTGTTCACGCTGCCGCGAACCGCGAATATCGAGTTGAAGTCATAGCGCAGCGAAAACTTGCCGGTCAGGGATCCGCCGAAGTCGCTGTAGCGCTCGAAGCGACCCGCCATTCCGACCTTGAACTTGTCATTGAACGTGAACTCCAAGTCCGTGTACAGTCCGACGTTGGTGCGGTATTCGTCGACATTCCGCTGGAATCCCGGGAACACCTGAATTCCGGCCGGCGCGCTCACGCACTGGGACTTGTCGCTGACGCTGGGATCATCCTTGCAGCTCAAGTACGAGAACGGCTCTCCGGCCCGGATTCCGTATCCGTCCCGCCGGAACTCGCCACCGAAGGCGAGATTCGTCGTGCGCCCAGCGCCCTCGAACTCGCGCGACACATCGAAGTTTGCAGTGGTCTGATCGAATCTAGGGCCTCCCGAATCCGCTCTGCGCGGGCTGTTCGTGCCGTACGTGGCATTGTTGGAATTCGTGATGAGGAAGTCAAAGCTGTTGCTGCCGTGATTCAGGCTCAAGTCGAGATTCCAGCCTGTGACCGTGGCGAATTCGACGCCGAAAGCAAGGGAAACATCACTGACCTCGGTGTTGATCTCGGGAAGGAATCCGTCCGGATAGAACTCTGTCACCGTGTTGCTGACATTGGCCCGCCGATAGAAGCCGGTGCTCTGATTGTCGCGGTGGGTCCAACCGCCGAACGAGTAGAACGTCGCCCTCTCCCCAAAAGGCACCCCGGCGTTGTAGTAGACGCTGTAGTGCTCGCTGTCAGCATCTCCGATGCGGAAGTTCTTGCGGTTGAATGTGTATTCACGCGGGTCGAAGCACCTCCCGGGCGTGCCGGGACCGGGATTGCCGCCGCCCGTGCCGATTGCGTATGGCGCATCGGGAGCGCAATCTGTCAGTGGATACTGCGTGCGCGCGCTCCAGCCGGCTCGGTTGGTGCGGTAACGATCCCGCGTTTCGAATGTCAGGTTGAGGAATCCCCCGTTGTCCGCTGCCCACCCGCCGTGCATGCTATGCACGAGTGTGTCGCCGTCGCCCGCGTAAGTCTGTCCCCAGGCAGTATCCATCGTGAAGCCCGGACTGTCTTTGAGCACCAGATTGATCACACCCGCGATGGCGTCCGATCCGTACTGGGCCGCGGCCCCGTCTCGCAGCACCTCGATTCGCTCAATCGCCGCGATCGGTATTGCATTCATATCCGTGCCCGCCGTGCCGCGACCTACCGACGTGTTGACGTGGATCAGCGCGCTGTTGTGTCGCCGCTTTCCATTAACCAGCACCAGTGTCTGGTCGGGACCCAGGCCCCGTAGCGTTGCCGGCCGCAGCGCGTCCGTCCCGTCGCTGATCGTGGAACTGGAAAAGTTGAACGAAGGCGCTTGCATCTGGAGTGCCCGCCCGGTCTCCAGCTGTCCGGTGCTGCGCAGCTTTTCGCCCAGGACTAGTTCTACGGGCACCGCGGATTCCAGGGGCTGGACGCCTTGGGATCGCGTGCCGACATTGGCCTGCACATCAATCACCTCGCTGACCGCCTGCAGCTGGAGCCGGATCGTGACGGAACCTTCAGACTCGGCTAGGTCCTCGACCGCCGCGGCGAAGTCGGGAGCTGTGACGACGACCGAGTGCGGCCCCGGACCCAGTCCGGAGAATGTCGCAACTCCCATATCATCGGTTGGCACCTCTTGGTTGCCAATCGCCACGGTTGCGTTGGCCACGACGTCTGAGAACGGGTCAACCACCTTGACCTCGAGCGTCTGCCCAGCAACGGGAAACGCCACAAGCAACGCGATAGCAGCCAGCTGGATCAGCGAATTTAGCGATGCGGAGAACAGCCGACAGAAACTGAGTCTTATGATCATCTGGATACCTCCACTGCCTACCCGGCATCAGGAAAGTCCTTGTTCTGTATTAGTCGATTTCGACGGACCCGTTCATCTGCGCAGCGCGTAGACAAGCGGTTCGGAGCCGGTGGCAGGAACTGCCTGTAGTGTAGCCGCTCGCGACGCAGGTTGCCATTGGACCCGTCAGGGCCCGGCAGCAGGAAGCGAGGCCGTTCCTAACAGGAACGAGCCTTCCGCGAAGTGTCCCGAGGAAGTCGAAGCACCGCTCTCCAGGCGTCGCGAGGTCGCGATTGCTAGAACGAGGCTCCCCATGTGTAATTGAGACGCGTGTACCAGTACGCGCCGTTGAAGCCGAATGGCGAGGCTTGGCTGAATTGCGCGCCGACGGCGTACTGGCTGGGACTGATGTCAGTGAAGTTGTTGAGCGCATTCTGCGCGCCGCCCGCGATCGAGACACGCTTGCCAATGCGGTAATCCACCTCGAAGTCCACGAGCCACTCCCCGGGGTAGGTGTGCAGGTCCCTGCGTTCGTACCAGCTGCCAAAGTAGCTCAGGCGACCCATCAGTCTGAATCGGCCGACCTTCTGCTTCCAGGTCGCGTTGAGGCGATTCATGGGCAGAGTGAACTTCAGGCGCCGGATGCGCTCGTCGCTCAAGAGGGCGGGATTGTATTGGATGATGGCGGTGCTGGTGTTGTTGTACAGGAAGCTGAGCTCGGACTTTGGCGTCGGTGCGACGACCGCCACGATGTCAATGCCCTGCGTGACCGTGTCGAAATCGTTGATGAAGAATCGGAATGACCGCAGATTGCCGGCACTGGTCACGCCCTCGGCAACCAAATCTCCCACCTCGGTGTCATTGAGATTGAAGTTCTGGGAGAGCGCCAGACGGTCGTTGATGGCGATCCGGAAGAAATCGGCCGTCAATGTGAAAATCCCGGCTTCCGCGACCGCGCCGGCGGTGAAGTTCATCGAAGTCTCCGGCTGCAGGCCCTGCCCGCCTCGCAGCGCAGCCACTTTCGAGTTCGATGGAATCGTGCCGCGGTTGACCAGTTCTCCCGTCGTCACATCGAACTGCGTGGACACGTTGAATGCATTCTGCTGCCCCGGCGTCGGCGCGCGGAACCCGGTGCTAGCGCTGGCGCGCACGGCAAAGCTTTCCGTCAGTTCGGCGCGCGCGGCGGTCTTCCAATTCAGCGTGTTGCCGAAGTCGGCGAAGCGTTCGAATCGGAGGGCGCCGCCCACGATGAAGCGGTCATCGGCATCGGACAGCTCGATGTCGGCATACACAGCCGAGTTCTTGCGATCCCAACTGCCAACGGCGATCGGGCTGAAGCCGGGGAAGCCGTTGGACGCCGCGCTGAATCCCTGCGGCGCATACGGCCCGAACTGCCACGACTCGTCCTGTCCCTGCTCGATCGTGAAGCCTTCGTTGCGGAACTCCGCGCCCGCGGCGAAATGAACGAGTTCGCTGGCTTCGTAGGCAATGTCGAAATTCACGTTGAAATCTTCCTGGCGGTAGAGGCCGGGCTTGAACTCGGTGGGCGTGTCCGGGCCGAGAGACGCATTCACTGTGTTGTTGATGAAGAAGTCCACCTCGCTCATTCCCACGCTGGCGCTCAAATCCCAGTTCAAGCCGCCGGCAAGCTGGCCGCGCACGCCGCCGACGAGTGAGTTGTCGATGTAGAATCCGCCGAAGTTTGGCGTGAAGCCGCCGGGGAACAATTCTTGGAAGCTGAAGCAATTCGTATCGGAGAAGACCCGCCCGAGCGCGGCCTGATCGGGCACGTGGTCGACGATCGGCACCACCGGGCAGTTGGCCGAGCCGTCTAGGACACCGTCCCGAGCGTCCAAGGCGTCCCCGATCAGCAGGGTCTTGCCGCCGTCGCCGCTGAAGACCGCGCCGCGGGTGTTCGGGTTGCGGAAGAAGAAGCCGCCGGTCACCTTGCGGCTGGCGTAGTTAGCGTGGGCGTACACTTGGGTCGACTCACCTACAAGCTTGCCGAAGTTGCCGAAGAACTTCGCGTTGTTCCTCTCTTCCGGCGAGCCCCAGATTTGCGCCGGATTGAGCACGGCCGTGTTGCCGGCCTCGATCAGCGCCGATGCGTCGCTCCGCTGGACGCTGCGGTCGGTCGGATCGGAATTGCCAAACTCGAAACTGAGGTTGGCGAAGCCGTTCTCTCCGAGCGGCATGCCGACATTGGCCGCATAGGTGATGCTTTGCCCATCCGGCCCGCGGCCATCGACATCTCCGCCTTGGTACGTGCCCGCGCGGACCTCGACGCTCCCACCGCTGGGGGCGTCCTTGAGGGTGAAGTTCAGCACGCCGGCGATGGCGTCGGAGCCGTACTGGGCGGAGGCGCCGTCGCGCAGCACCTCTACTTGCTTGAGTGCTATCGACGGGATCACGGATATGTCCGCTCCCTGCGATCCATCTGCTACTCCGCCGCCGATCCAGGAGATGACCGCGCCGCGGTGCCTGCGCTTGCCGTTGACTAGTACCAAGGTATGGTCGGGAGCCAGATTGCGCAGGTTCGCCGGCCGAATGATCGTCGCCGCGTCGGCGATCGGCTGCCTGTTCACGTTGAACGAAGGCACCACGTTGCGCAGCTGGGACAGCAAGTCTGGGCCGCCCTGCTGCACGAATTCGTCGGCTCCGATCACGTCAACAGGTACCAGCGATTCCGTTACCGTGCGAGCTTCCGCTCGCGTGCCGATCACCACCAGCTCCTGAGTGATCGTCTCAATTTGAAGGACTACAGTGATCTCGCCGGACGCTTCCTGCACGACGACTTCTTGTGGCTCGAAGCCAGGCGCGATGACCACGAGAGAGTGGGGCCCGGGACCTAGATTGCAAAGCGAGGCGACTCCGTTGGCGTCAGCGGGCACCTCCTGTGCACCAACTGAAACGACAGCAGTGGGCACTTGACCGGACGCCGGGTCGAGCACCCGGACCTCGAGGCACTGGGCTGCTGCCGACGCGGCAACCAGCAAGCCGGCCAGTGCGAGCGCTGCGAGCGTCGACTTCCTGAGCGTTGAGACTGCTAAGCGCGCGTACAATGCTCCGTCCTCCTGCCCCGCCACAATCGACGGGACTCCCAAAAGAGCCTGCGGCCATCGCCGTGCAATAGGCGGTAGCTTCGGGCTCAATTCCTAGGCTAACAAGACCTCGCTTGCTTTCCTGTGGCTCATGCCGAGTCGCATTTCCCGTTTTGGCGGCCGGGCTCGCTAGGGTGCCCGACGCCGTGTATTCTCGTTTCCCAGGTCCTGCGTCGGCGGGAGTGGTGTCGGCCGGCCGAAAGCACCGCCGAACCCCACCTGACCCTGGTGGTGGCGCCTCGTCAGCGAATCCCGTGCGTGCGAATCCACCGAACGCAGTTGCTCTGTTGCGCTGCGAATGTTCTTCCTTACAATCAGTACCGTGAATACAGGTGATCGGTCGCGTCGCAGTTTGCTCAAGGCAGCCGCTTTCGCCTCGGCGTCGGTGCTGGGATGCCGCTCCGCCCCGCCGCGGACGGCGGTCTTGACTTTTGATGACGCCGTTAGGTCGCACCGTCTCTTTGTCGCGCCGTATCTCGCCAAGCTGGGATTGCCTGCGACGTTCTTCGTCACGCACCGCTGGATGGATGACCGCGAGAACTTCATGTCTTGGGAAGAAATCGCGGAGATTGCGGAGATGGGCTTCGAGATCGGAAACCACTCTTGGTCGCACGTGAATTTCGCGGTACCGAAGAACGCCGCGCGACTGGAAGGCGAGCTCGCACTTGTCGAAAACGAACTAGCGCACGTCGGCGTCGAGAAGCCCGTCAGTTTTGCTTGGTGCGGAAACCATTTCGGCCCGGAGGCAGTCGCCAAGCTCCGTGATCTCGGATATCGCTTTGCTCGCCGGGGACTGACTCCCGAGCTGCCTAAAGACAATTCGGCCGAGGCTGGCGCCGCGTACGATCCGGACCGGCATGATCCGTTGTTGATTCCCACGACAGGCAATGCCATTCCGGCAACGACGCCAGAGCACTTCCGGCGGATTCTCGATCGAGCCAGCGACGGAATCGTCGTCCTGCAGTTTCACGGCGTGCCGGATGTCGCGCACCCTTGGGTTCATACGCCCGAGGGCCGCTTCCGCGAGTGCATGGAAGAGCTGAAGGCTCAGGGATTTCAAGTGCTTGCCCTTCGCGATCTCCGCGATCTCGTCCCGACGGGAGATTCGGACGATCCAAACGTCGCGCTTCGCAATGCCGGCGGAAGCAATGTGGAACTTGAGCAGCCAGCCGAGCTGGTGCAGACCCGATCCTCCATGGCGCGCTGGACCCGCGCAATGGTGCGGCACAACTACACAGTCGCCGAGGCGACCGAGGTTGCGGGACTCTCGAGCGATGAGGCGCTTGCGTACGAACAAGAGCTCGCCGCAAGGAAGGTGGTGTCCGGGGAGAGTGCGGAAGTATTGCCGTATCCCGGCGGACGGCATCCCCGGATCGGGTTCTTGGATGGCGCGATAGATCCGTTGCGGGGCACCAAGGCGAGCGTGTTCCTGCCGCGGGATCCAGAAAGCTACCTAGTCGTAGACCTGCCCGAGCTGATCACATCGCACTTGGGGCACTTGTTCCTCGCCCATACCCATGTCCCAACCATCTGGAACGAACTCGATGCATGGCTCGACAACGTGGATTGGACGCCGACGTCCGATGGTGGCTGGGAACTGGAGTGGGTGCTACCGAACGGTGTGTCCTTCGGATCCTCTCTGCGTCCGGAAGGCCGCGAGGTGTCCATGGCATTGTGGCTGAGAAACGGGCTCGACGAAACCCTCTACGGTTTGCGGACTCAGCTGTGCGCGATGCTCAAGGGCGCCCCCGGGTTCAATGCGCAGACGGTAGCGAACAAGGTCTTCGAGCCGCCCGTAGCGGCGGTGCATTCTGAAGATGGCCGTCGTTGGATCTTGGTTGCATGGGACCGTTGCGGCCGCTGCTGGGGAAATGATCGCTGCCCATGCCTGCATTCCGATCCGGTGTTTCCTGACTGCGAGCCGGGCCAGACGGTTCGCCTTGCAGGTCGTCTTTGGTTCTACGAGGGCGATTCCATCGACGGCGAGATCGCCGCAGCCAAGCGTGAATTCGGAGCGCTTCCTGACGCTCGTCCCCGGGCTTGAGGGCCGCCGTCGGGGCGCCGAGTCCTCGCCCCGCAGACTGCGAGGCGGGCTCTGGCGGCCCGGCATGGCTCGCAGGGTCTCTGAAATGCCCTGAAGTCGAGCATCGCATCCGGGGTCCGCTGATCAGAGCCACCTATCTCGGCCCATGCGCGCAATGCGATCACACTGCCTGAGCAATGTAGAATGCTCGCTGTGCGCGCCCAGCCTTGAGCAGCGTGGAGGATTCTCATGAACGCAGGAACCAGTTGCCGTCGCGATTTTCTCGCAGCAGCTGCAGTTGCAGCCACCGCAAAGAGTGCTTTCGGCTATCCGGCCAACGACACCGTGAATGTCGCCTGTATCGGGACCGGCGGCCGCTGCCGGAGGCTAATGGGCAACCTCGCTCGGGTGCCGGGGACGAGGATAACGGCCGTCTGCGACATTTGGGACGACGCTCTGGAGCAAGCGAAGGGGCTGGCCATTCCCGGCGCCTTTGCGACGAAGGACTACCACGAGCTGCTCTCGCGCACTGACGTCGACGCGGTCTTGATCGGGTCGCCCGACCATTGGCACGTCCCGATGACCGTTGACGCCTGCAACAGCGGAAAGGACGTGTACGTGGAGAAGCCACTGACGCACGATCTGAGCGAAGGGGCCGCGGTCATCCGGGCCCAGGACCAGAACAAGCGGATCGTGCAGGTCGGCACCCAGCAGCGCAGCATGCCCCAGTTCATAAAGGCCCGCGAGGTCTTGAGATCCGGCAAGCTGGGCACGATTCACAAGGTGCATATGACGTGGAACCGAAACCGCACCTCGGCGCGCCCCCGCCCGAGTGTCGACCCTTCGACTCTCGACTGGGCGAGATTCCTTGGTGCCGCGCGGAGCCAGTCGTTCGATTCCTACAGGTTTCGAAACTGGCGCTGGTTCTGGGATTTCGGCGGCGGCATCCTCACCGACTTAATGGTGCATTGGATCGACGCGGTCAACTGGCTGCTCGACCTTCCGGACCCGGCGATGGCGACGACGGTCGGCGACACGTTCGTCATGGATCCATGGGAAACACCGGACACGATCCAGACCTTGCTTCGCTATCCCGACACAGAGATTCAGGTTCACTTCGAAGGCACGTTCGTCAACCAACGCAACAAGGCCATGATCGAAATCATGGGCACGCGCGGCACCATGTACTTAGACCGAGGACGGTACGTGATCCATCCCGAGCCCGGCGGCGGCTTGCAGGCCGAGGATTTCTCGCCGGGAACCAGAGAGCTCGGTGCCGACTTCGACGTCGATGGCGAGACTCCTCACCTGCAGAACTGGATTGACGCTGTGCGGAGCCGCAAGAAGCCCAACACGCCTGCGGAAGAGGGCGTCCGGGCGTGCGTCAGCGCCCATCTTGCTAACCTTGCCTTCAGAACGGGCCAAGTGGCTCGGCTGGAGAATCTCAAACGCGGCGGATTCGCGGTCTAGCGCCGCGCAACGTCGTTCCGATGATCGGGTTGCCGAGTCGGACTGCGTGCTCGCGAGCCCATCGTCTTGTACTTTGGCCTCGTTTGGGTTCTTCGGATGTGCGGATTAGACGCAGCAGGCCGCCGGATCAAGCGTTCCAGCATTATGCGAGATGGGTTCTCGATCGGTGCGACGCTCTCTGCGAAGCGATCGCGTCCCGCTACGCAAGCAGGCCGCGAATCACCTCGCCGTGCACATCGGTCAGGCGGAAGTCGCGCCCGGCGTGGCGGAACGTAAGCTTGGTATGGTCCAAGCCCATCAAGTGCAGGATCGTGGCGTGCAGGTCGTGGAAGTGGACCTTGTTCTCGATGCTGTAATACCCGTACTCGTCGGTCTGGCCGTAGGTGATTCCGGGCTTGACACCACCGCCCCCTAGCCACATGGTGAAGCCGTGCGGGTTGTGGTCGCGTCCGTCCGCATTCTCGGCCGTCGGAGTGCGCCCGAACTCTCCGCCCCAGATCACCAGTGTCTCGTCTAGCAGGCCACGCCCCTTGAGGTCGTTGAGCAGACCTGCAATCGGCTTGTCCACCTTCGCGCACATTTTCCCTAGCTGGTTCTTCAGGTCGAAGTGGTGATCCCATCCGTTGCTGTTGCATTGCACGAACCGCACTCCGCTCTCGCTGAATCGACGCGCCATGAGGCACTGCCGCGCGAAATCCTCGGTCACGGGATCGTCAAGGCCGTAAAGCGCCTTGGTCGCGTCGGATTCGTTGGAGATGTCTTGGATCTCGGGCGCCTCGGTCTGCATGCGGAATGCGAGTTCGAACGTAGCGATGCGGCTCTCCAGTTCGCTGTCCGGGCCGGTTCGGTCCAATTGCCGGCGCGAGACCTGGGACAGCATGTCGAGTTCCAACCGCTGTAGGCGCGTCCGCTTCCCGTCTCCGATAAACGGAAACTGGGCGTCCTTTGCCTTGACGCTTCCGTAGCCGAGCGGCGTTCCCTGGTAGGCCGCGGGAAGGAACGCCGCGCCGAAATTATTCGCACCGCCTTCCGCCAGCGCTTGGCAGATTGTGATGTAGCCCGGAACATTCTGGTTTTCCGAGCCGAGCCCGTAGGTGAGCCAGGATCCCATCGCGGGCCGGATGAACGTGTCGCTGCCCGTGTGCCATTCGAGCACCGCCCCGCCGTGGCGCGGATTCGTGCAGTGCATCGAGCGGACGATCGCTAGATCGTCGACGATCCCGGCGATGTGCGGGAACAGTTCGCTGACCTCTGCGCCGCTCTCGCCATGCCGCTTGAATTCGAACGGCGAAGCGATCAGGTCGCCGCCCCGCCTCGGGAACGAGATGATGCGCGGCTTGGCGAACGGCAGGGGCTTGCCGCTGTCCCGATTCAGGATCGGCTTCGGATCGAAGGTGTCGATGTGCGACGGCCCGCCGAACATGAACAGCATGATCACGCGCTTCGCTTTGGCCGGGAAATGGGGCTGACGAACTGCGAGGGGCCCGGTCCCTGCGGCACTCTCGGCCAGCAAGGCGGACAGTGCCAGAGTGCCGAACCCTGCGCCCATCTGCTGGAGAGCCTCGCGCCGCGAGTATCTGTGGAGTTGAGCCGGAGAGTGCATCGTTTGCCTCACTGCAAATAGAGAAATTCGTTGGAAGAAAGCAAGACTCGGCACAGCCCTTGCCACGCGTCTGCTCGCTCCCCCGCGACGGACTCGTAACGATCCAAGAAATCGCTCCAATCCGCTACCTCGTCCGAATTCGGCAAGCGAGAGTAGGCGATCTCGTGGGCCAGCCGTATCTTTTCCACATTGCCGCTGGGGGCCTCGCGCTGGATCCGCTCGGCAAAGCGATCCGATGCCTCCTCCACGAGATCGGAGTTCATCATGAACAGCGCCTGCGGAGCTACCATGGTCGCCCCGCGTCTGCCATTGGATGTCGATGGACTGGCGAAGTCGAACGCCGCGAACACTTCGTAGAGCGCGCTTCGCAGGACGGGAAGGTATACGCTGCGCTGCTGTGACTCGTAAAGGACGGGGTCGCGCGAGAACGCCATCGCATTGAGGTTGGTGAAGTTCTTGTGCGGCATCGTCTTGCCGCCCATTGCCGTGTCGAGGCGATCCGACACGGCCAGAAGGCTGTCACGAAGTGCTTCGGCCTCCATGCGCCGGCGGTTGGCTCGCCAGAGCAGGCGGTTCTCCGGATCGATCTCGGACGACGCTCGCGAGCGGATGGCTGCTTGCCGGTAAGCGTCCGAAAGCATCATCAGTCGGTGCATGGACTTTGCTGACCAGCCACTCTCCACGAAGCGCAGCGCCAGCCAGTCCAGCAGTTCGGGATGGTCCGGTCGGTCGCCAAGCGTTCCGAAGTTATCCGTCGTTCGGACGATGCCCTGTCCGAAGTGCCACTTCCAGATGCGATTGACCATCACCCGCGCGGTCAACGGGTGATCGGCCTTGGTCAGCCAGTTCGCTAGTTCGAGGCGGCCGCTGCTGTGGGTGCTGATCGGCGATTGGTCCTCGCCCGCAAGAATCGCGGGAAACTGGCGCGGCGCGAGATCCCCCGGAGTCAGGTGGCTTCCCCGTATCATTACCGGGAGGTCCTCGACTTCTCCCTCGCTGACTGCCATGGCCTTCGGTATCTCGAAGTATTCGTCAAGCGCGTCTTCAAGGGCCTCTTGCTGGGCATTCACGACGCGTTTGGGAGTCGTCGCGCGGTTGTAATTCGTCACGAAATCGCTGTGATAGTCGAACCGCCGCTCGATCTCTGACAGCTTGCGATCCGCTTCCGGCCCTGCAAGAGCGGTCGCATTGAGTTTGGAGGTGACGCGGTATGTGAGCACTGTCTTCGTGCTAGTAAACATTCCAAGCAGCGCATAGTAGTCGTAGCTGCGGATCGGATCGAACTTGTGGTCGTGGCAGCGCGCGCAATCAACCGAGAGCCCGAGGAACGCCCGCGAAGTGGTCGCCAGCTGCTCGTCCGCGAAGTCGAGCTGCTGCTTGACTGGATCATCCTCGCCGACCATCTTGGGCCCGAGCATGAGAAACCCGGTGGCGATCAGTCCCTCAGCCCGGTTGTCGTCACCCCAGCTGGTGATCACGTCCCCAGCTATTTGCTCGCGAAGGAATTGATCGTAGGGCTTGTCCTCGTTGAATGCCCGGATGACATAGTCGCGGTAGCGCCAAGCGTCACCGTGGACGATGTTGTCGTCCATCCCATTGCTGTCCGCATAGCGGGCCACATCGAGCCAGTGACGCCCCCAGCGCTCACCATAGCGAGGGGATGAAAGCAAGCGGTCGACGACCCGTACGAACGCGTCGCCCGACTCGTCCGCTACGAAGTCTCGAACCTCGGCGGGAGTCGGAGGCAACCCGTGCAGATCCATCGTCGCCCTACGGAGCAAAGTCCCCTTGTCCGCTTGCGGAGCGGGCTCGAGACCCACTCCTGCGAGTCTTGCTTGTATGAACGCGTCGATCACCGTGTCCCCGCCTTCGGGCGCGGGGGGGTCACGCATAGGCCGGAAGGCCCAGTGGGACCGCTCTTCCTCGGTGAATTCGGAACTGCGTCGCTCATCACGGGGCTTCGGCACCGCCTTGGGAGTCGCATTCGGCCAATGCGCACCGCTATTCACCCACCGAGTTAGCGCCGTGACCTCGGCAATCGGAAGCTTCGCTTTGGGCGGCATTTGCAACGAAGTGTCGTGATTGACGGCATGAATAAGCAGGCTTCGGTCCGCCTGTCCGGGAACGATCGCCGGACCGGACCGCCCCCCGCGGAGCATGCCCTCTAGAGAGTCCAGCCGCAAGCCCGCCTGACCCTCGGCCGCATGCGGCCCGTGACAGGGGTAGCAGTTATTCGCTAGGATCGGGCGAACTCGCTTCTCGAAGAAGTCGGGGCCATCCGCCAAGGCAGAACTCGCCGTAGCTGCGTGCAATGCCGCAGTGAACCAAGCTGCGAAGCGCAGCGCCATAGCTCCAATGAAAGCCTAGCATGAGCCTGCTCGATTGGATCATCATCGTCGCACTCAACGGAGGCATCATCCTCTACGGAATCCTCCGCGGGCGCGGGACCAAGACGACCGTCGATTGGTTTCTGGCTGGACGGACCTTGCCGTGGTGGATGATCGGCTTGTCCCTTTACGCCACGGTCATCGATGCCAGCGATCTCGTCGCGGATTCAGGCGGCACATACGCGGTTGGAGTGAGCTACCTAGTGGCTAATTGGGTTGGCGTGACCGGAGGCTGGGCGCTACTCGCCAATTGGATTGCCGTGCCGATGTACCGGACGGGCATGTATACGAATGCCGAGTATCTCGAAGCCAGATTCGGACTCGCGGCACGAGTCATATCCGCATTGGTTCAGGCCCTCTACCGCACGCTGGTGCTGGGCATCATCGCCACGACGCTCTATCTCGTGCTCGCGATCGTCGGGGGGTGGGGGCCGTCCGCTTGGTGGGGAGTGATTGCGATCGCGGCATTGGCCACCGCTTACACCGCCTTCGGCGGGTTGAGGTCCGTCGCGACCACGGACGCCCTGCAGAGCGTGATCATGGTCGCCTCGTCAATCGCGCTTTTTCTCGCTGCATGGGTTGCTGTCGGGGGCTGGGGCGGCATGGAGTCCAAGCTCGAAGAGCACCAGCAGGGCCTTGCGACGCAACTTCTTCACGTCGGCAGTGACAATGTGGCGCGGCAGTCCGTTGCAGAGGAATCTTCCGAGACCGTTGAGCGCATACTCCTGTCCGGGGGCCGCCACGATGTCGATGCGGCGGAGGTTGTTACCACGACTCCCGCCTGGCTCGCCGCGTTGGCGTGGCTGATCATCGGTCTCAGTTACGCCGTCGTCAACCACACGCAGTCGATGCGGCTGTTCGGAGCCCGAACGGAATGGGACATGCGGATGGCCGTTGTCGTTTCCGGGCTGGTCCTGCTTGGCGCGACGTTCACCAACCTCATGATCGGCGTGATGGGCCGGGCTCTCTATCCCGACCCAAGCCTGATGCCGCTCGCGTCCTCGCTCCAGCTCCGCGATTCGGTGTTCCCGCTACTTGTCACCGAGCTCACTTCCTCTGGGGTGCGGGGCCTCGTCGTCGCGGGAGTCGTCGCCGCATGTTTTTCCACTTTCGATTCGATAGGCTCGACCGTGCCCTCGCTGCTTGTGCGGGATATCTATGCGCGGCTGTTCGTCAAGGATCGTGAAGATCGCTACTATGTCGCGGCGAGCCGCTTGCTAACCCCGCTCGTAATATTCGGCTCGTTTGCGTTCGTCCCGCTCCTGCTGCAAGAGCGGGGAATGTTATTGGTATTTCTTGACTGGGTCGGAGCCTTCGTGGTGCCCTTGCTGGCTGTCTACCTGATGGGTTCCTTCACCCGCGTCCATAGGTCCAGCGCGGTTGTGGGCTTGACGGTCGGTATCTTCTACGGCACGCTCAAACTGCTCGCGCCGTTCGTCGCGCTGCGATTCGGCGTTGCTATCCTGCCTCCGATTCTGGTCAATAACTACGCCAGCACCGTTGCCAGCTTGGTCCTCACGGCCGGAGCCATGCTGGCGGCGACTGCCGTCCGCGGGCGGGAGCCGGCACGGGAACCGCGGAGACTCGATCCCGAAGGCTGGCTGCGTGCGAGCCAACTTCGGGTCAAGGCGCTCGAACCACGCGGTCTGAACCGCGGCCTAACGCTTCCAGTGCTACTCGGCCTAGCGGTGGTTTCAATTGGAGCGGTGTTGAGCTTCGTGGTCTTCTGGTAGCCTTGCTACCAAGTCCCGTCGTGCGAGGCTTTCGAGCCCGCGCCGTCGGCACGCCTTCCGCAATGAAGATTCGGGAAATCGAAGTAATCAACCTGCGGTTCGAATATCCGTCCGGACGGCGCTTCCGGTACGCCGGCGGCGTTTGCACCGGTCGCTTGACGAGCTTGGTCAAGGTGCATTCCGACGAGGGACTCGTCGGGATCGGTTCCGTGTACTCGCATCCGGACTTGGTCCGCAAAATCATCGAAGAGCACCTGGGGCCAGCCCTCGTTGGCGAGGATCCCCTTGAAATCGAACGGCTCTGGAACCGGTGCTATGTACTGACGCGATGGTACGGGCGCAAGGGCGCTGCGGTCTCGGCGCTCGGGGGAATCGACATCGCTCTTTGGGATTTGAAGGGCAAGGCGGTCGGCAAGCGGATTTGCGACATGATCGGACCGGCTAGAAAGCAGGTGCCGGCATACGCGAGCGGGCTCCTTTGGAAGAGCGGGGCAGCTGAACTGCGCGACGAAGCTCAGCGGCATCTTGCGGCTGGGTTCTGGGGAATGAAGATGCGGTTGGGGCGCAGCCTCGGCTATGACCGAGCCGGCCTGCGCGCGGTTCGCAATGCTGTGGGGACTGATGTCCGCCTTATGGTGGACGGGAACGCTCGCTACTCGCTGGACGAGGCTCGTTCCATGGTGCCGGAATTTCGAGACGCGGGGATCTTCTGGCTCGAAGAGCCATTCGCGCCGGAGAATCCGCAGGCGTTTCTGTCACTACGGCCTGAAATCGAAGGCATCCCACTCGCCGCTGGCGAGAACGAGTTCGGCTACCAAGGCTTCTCGGAGTTGATCGACCACGGAGTGGTGCAGATTGCGCAGCCCGACTGCTGTCGCTGCGGCGGTTTGACCGAGGCCTTGCGAATTGCCGCGCACGCGGAAGAGCGCAGAGTCCAGATCGCGCCCCACACGTGGAGTGATGCCGTGGCCCTGACGGCGAACATGCACCTAGTTTCGACAGTGCCCGGTGCATTGACGATCGAGGTCGATCAGACAGGGAATCCGTTCATCGACGACTTGCTAGTCGGCGGACCTCGCCTCGAGGAAGGGTATGCCGTGGTGCCTGAAACGCCCGGCCTAGGGATTGACCTCGATGAAGATGTCGTGGCCAAGTACACGGTGCCGCGAGGCCAAGCGACACCGCCAGGCAACTATTCCGACATGGTCTTCCAATAGGAGCGGGTCTCCGAATCATGGCGTGCCGTGAGGAGTCTCGCCGTCTCAAGAACGTCTGCCCGCTCCAGAAAATCTTCTCCAAACGCTCCGTGTGATGGAGTACGAGCCATGCGTCCGCGGCCTTGGGACTGCGAAAGTGGCGTTCCCTTAAACGGTATTGCCGAGCTGGGGCTACTGGCATTGCGTTGAGCTCCGGATCCAGCAATCGAACTCTACTATCGTCGCCAGATCACGGATGGACCCTGCTTGTGCCAATTTGAAGCCAGCGTCCTTGGCGGGGCAGATTCCATCGGGCGAGATGGTTCGAAATGCCTTAGATCCTTTGATGCCAGCATCGTTCGAGAATGGCCGTAGCGAGCACAGCGCCGTGCTGCAACAAGACCGAGTAACCGTGATTCCAATCATTGATGCCGTTGGCAAGTCAGCACCATTTGAGGATTTGCCACCGACCATGCCACGCTCTGCTGTAGGGATATAGGCGAAATGCAGATACGCGTTGTTTCATGGCAAGCAATGGAATGTACAGCGGCCCTTACTCCGATACAGGGATAGACTCGCGGACGCTCTTGGAGCGTGGATTTGCGAATTGTACGATGAGCATTGCAACAGCCCTAGGCGGAGCAACGAAACTAACGGCAATATTCGCTGACTTCGATCAGCTGGGGCCTGGCAAGCCCTGGTTGGTTCCGCGGTCGGCTGCATGCTCGCTGCGTCACCTGCAATTGCGTGCTTACAAGTTTTCTCTCCGGCCATCAACTGGCTCGAGATTGATTAGACTGCGTTCGTTTCGGCCGCGCGCACTAGTATGTCGTCCACGTATCCAGCAATGCCGGCGGCAATTTGGGCTTGGGTCTGTCTGGAGTGAAATTTGACGCAAGGTATTCGTAGAGTGTCTTGAACTCGGTGTCGTTGAGTCCCTCAACTCTCTCCCGATGCTCGAGACTGTTTCTGTACCAAGCCCCCTCGTCCATGGGCAACACTAGGATCGGCACGAGCACATGGCAGCTCTGGCAATTATCCAGGACCAAATCGCGCCCGGTGCCGTCGGGGAAGACATCCTTGATATTGAATGCCGACCAGTCGTCGGATTGTCCCTCGAACGCTGCGTTCTCCGGAGCGTTGGGCGGTGCATCGTCGCAGTAGGCAAAGGCGATGCCGGCCACCAGGGCGAGCGCCGCAGAAGCGGCCCTGAACCGCTGTGCGGTGGCCATGAACACGGACTGCGGATTAGGGCGATGCGACTTCTCGGGAACCATCAGAATGGTGTGCAGCCGCCTTCCAGGAACTGTGGCGGAACGAGAGGTTCCGGTTTGGCGTCATTGAAATTGTCGCTGAGATAGGCGAACAGAACGTTGTAATCTGCATCGCTCATGTCGGAAACCTTGTCGCGGTGATCTTCCTTGAGGTTCGCCCACCGGGCTTGAGTCCGTTGGCCAATTGCCGAGCATGCAGCTGCGTGGCAGGCTCCGCAGGTGTCGAGCACCATGGACCGTCCCAAGCCTTCCGGGAAGATCTCTGCCAGGGACGCCGGTGCTGTGGGCGCAGCGGCAGGTTCCAAGGATTCGCCTGCAGCAGCCGTGTCCTGCTCGGACGTTCCACCGCAGCCTGACAGAAACAAGATCACTGCGGTTGCTAGGATCTGCAAGACTTTCAGATCAATCGACATACACGTCCTCCGGAATGGTTTTGGGTACTCTGATGCGGCCTTGGAGAGAGAAGACAGGCACCAGAATCTCGGATTTGGCCAGCCGCGTCGGAAAACCTTCCTCTGCGAGCCGTCGGAGTGCGTCGCTTACAGGCCCGTCGTAGTACTGCTCGTTGCATGCGGTGCAGACTTGTGCCGGTATGTCCTCCACGATAGCGACCCGGTCTCCTTGCCAGATCGCAGTGCGCATGGTCTTGGCGATCATGCTCTTGTTGCACCGCGGGCATACCGCGGCGACCGTGGGCTCTGGCTCTGGCGACACAGCTTGTTGTGCATCCGCTCGGACAGGAAGGGATGGAACCGGCAACTCCAAAGCATAGCGATTCCCCGAGGCAGCTACGCCCGATCACAACCTTTTCCGTTCCGGCTCAAGCCCTCATCAGCTGCATCGCGGCGTCCACGATCTTAGGCGCGTCAGGGCGCAGCCATGACATCATGCCTGCCGCTCCCGGACCTGGCACGTCCGGGAATGCGATCCGCCGGGTCTTGATGCCGGGTAGCGCCTGAGCCACTTCGGCGACCACGTGTGCGCCGAACCCTGCGGTGTAGTGGCCATGCTCCACCACCAGCAAGCGTCGCGTCTTGCGCGCGGAAGACACGATGGAACCCACATCCAAAGGCTTCAGCGATCTGGGGTCGATGTACTCGACACTTATCCCGGCCTTTGCCAGCTGTGTTACTGCACGTCCTGCGTCGACCGTCGCCGGCGACCACGCAACCAATGTGAGGTGGCTGCCCTTCCGCCGGATCGCCGCCTTGCCAAGCGGAAGCTCGTAAGCCTCGTCCGGGACATCAGGCTGGCTGCCCGACTTGACTTCCGGATAATCGAGATAGACTACTGGATCCGGATCTCTAATGGCAGAGATTAGCAGTCCTTTGGCGTCGTAGGCGTTGCTTGGCGCTACGACCTTGATGCCCGGAAGGTTGGCGAACATCGCCTCGGCTCCGACATCTGTGTGCTGCCCCGCGCTGCCTCGGCGCCGGCCGGCGCCGTCTACCCACAGGACGAACGGCATGCTCGCCTGTCCGCCCGTCATTGAGCGCAGCTTGCCTGCCTGGTTGTATACATACTCGATCGCGAAGATCTGCGCCATCGAGGGTAGCCGCGCGATGGCCTTGGAACCCGCCGCCGCCACGCCGACGGCCACGCCCGCGATCCACGATTCGTCGATCGGCCAGCCGCGGCCGGAGGTGCGCAAGTCACCAAACTCGCCGACCAAGTCGAAGACCCTTCCGTCGGGCCCGATCGTCGTCGGCTTCTGGTACTCGTAGTAGTAGACCATCTCCGGGTCGGCCCGCATCTCTTGGGCGACGGCCTCGAGTTGTGCGTAGTAATAGGACTTCTTGGCCATAATTCCTCCTCCCCTGTACTAGGTCGCGACCGCTCCCTTGCGGTTGTAGAACTGGCTGGCCAGAACCGCCCCTTCGGCGTGAGTGTTCAACACGCCCGCCGCGGGATCGGGATCGGCCCCGATCCGCGCGAATTCCACGGATTCATCTACCGCGGCTTGGGCTTCCTCCTCCACGCGGGCCAGTTCCTCTTCCTTGGCGAGGCCCTTCGCGACGAGCCAGCGCTTGTAGCGAGGGATGGGATCTCGGGTCATCCAGCCCCGCACTTCATCGTCTGTTCGGTAGGGGAGTCCAACGGCACCCTCCTGGCCGACCCGGGCTCCCGCGAAGCCGCTGTGGTCGTACCAGCGGTAGGTTAGCGCCTCGATCACGGTTGGGCCGTTGCCCGCATGAGCCCATTCGACCGCCTGCTTGGTGGCGTGGTAGACCGCTGCGAGGTCGTTGCCGTCCACGAGGTGGTGCGGGAGGTCGAGTCCCTTTGTGTAGTCGGAGATGTACTTTGTAGGCACCGTGTCAGCCACAGGGATGGACATGTACTGAAAGTTGTTCTCGTTGACGAAGATCACGGGGATATTCAGGTTCTTGCAGCTTCGCACCGCGCTGAAGTAGTAAGGCGAAGCCGCTGCCCCGTCCCCGAAGAAGGCTACGGCGACTTGCTTGGTGCCGCGAATCATGCCTCGGAGTGCGGCCCCGGCGGCCATGTAGAAGCTGGCCCCCACGATTCCGTTCATGCCCATGATTCCCTTGGACATGTCCGTGATATGCATTGAGCCGCCGTATCCCTTGTTGTAGCCAGACTCCTTGAAGAAAATCTCGGCTGACATCCGGTTCAAGTCGCCCCCTTTGGCGATCAAATGCCCGTGCCCGCGATGGGTACTTGCGATGTAGTCGTCCTCGTTCAAGGCGCCGATGGCCCCGACGGCGACAGCTTCCTCGCCTACGTAAGTGTGGAACGCCCCGTAGAGCCCGTCCGTGCCGGCGAGGAAGAGATCCTTCATCGTCGTCTCCCACTTGCGGCTAGTGCTCATCAGCCGGAAGAGCTCGAGCAGTTTCTCCTTCGGCTCGGACGCGAGCACGCTCGATGCCGCGCCGCGGGTCGGCATGTCCTCGGGAGGGAGAAAGTCGAGGGCGTAACCGGGCTTCCACTGCTTGCTTCCGCCCGGGCCGGCGGTTGCGAGCCGAACGGTCTTGTCGAATTTCGCGCCGGCTATCCCGATCGGACCTGCGGAGCTATCGCCGCAGGCCGAAATGACCGCCCCAGTCGTTCCTGCGGCGCTCAGCGCCTTTAGCAGGGTGCGCCGATCAACCCTGCCTCTTCGATTCTCCATAGCTTTCGTCCTCCTTTGCCAGGCTTGGTCAACTCCGCTCGGAAGCGGATCATCGCCAGACCGCGGTTCGTGCCACTAGAAGTCTACCGCCGCTCGGTACGTTACGCAACAGAAATATTGCCTTTGTTGCCGCATGAGAAGGGAGCTAAGAGGGCCGTCACTAGATTGCCAATACAAGGACGTAGGCCGACTAGCCGACGTTTCGTTGCCGCGCCTCGTCCGATTGATCGCGGGTCGAGATGAACGGTCCGGTTTATTTAATGCGGTTCGATACTGTCCTCTTGAGTGCGCCGCTCACCGATAAGAAGTTCAAGGAGGCCGAGCTCACCGTCGACCAAGACGTGCCGTTCCGGACCCACAAGATCTATCAACCGCCGCATGCCGAATCTTCGCGACATCGACGGGCCGATCGAGAATTCGATGGGCATGGGAAAACGAGTCCAATCATGCCGGCGATTCTCCGCGCATTCTCGCGACGACCGAATCGGCTGCGCGCAATTGCGTGCCGTCGGCTCGGCGCTTGGCAGATCGCTTCTCCCTTGGGCCGGCCTAACCGGTTCTGTCCCGAGTACCCCTTGTACATCGCAGGCAGTCCGCCTCTTGCGGTGCCCGGTTGCTAGACACGGCTGCCGGCTGTCACTTGGGGCGAAGCCAAGTTCTTGGGCGGACCGGCGCCCGCCGTTTGCGACCTATCGAAACGAGACCAGCTCCGGTGTGCCGGATAGGTGAGGCAATTCATTGAAGCCGTCTAGCGAAATCCTGGGCCCGCTGAAAAGAAATGTCGTCAGCGAGGTATTGCGCACCCGCCAGTTAATTTCCAATGCGGCGCTGGCGGGGGCGCGCAGGCACGCTTGCACAGCGACTCCGATCGGCCCGCCCGACGTGAACGCGGCCACACGAACGCCTCGGCCCCGGCTTTCCCTGATGCGGAGCAGGGCGTTCTCGGCTCGCTCGCGGAACGTATCCCAAGGTTCCAAGCTCGGTTCGTCAATCCGTCCCTCTATCCAGCGAGACACGAGCGCTTCGAACATGAGCTGGAATCGTCGGTTTCGGTCAATAGCTTGTCGGCCGGATTGCCAGGCATTCCAGAGCATCGCGAATTGCGGGTCTGAATCTGCCAGTCGCGGTGCGATCACCGAGACCAGGTCCTGCGTCCCGTACTCATCGAGACCGGGCAAGACCTCTGCCTCCGGAAAGACATGGCCCGCTCGCTTGCACTCCTCGGCGACTGCTTCAAAGGTCTCGCGCTGACGGCGGAGCGTGCCGTGGTAGACCGCATCGAACTTAAGGCCGTGCGCCACCCAATAGCGGCCTAGGCGTGCGGCCTGCTCCCATCCCAGCGGACTCAGCCGATCCGGTTCTTCCGTGAAGGCACACGCTTGTCCGTGCCGCGCTAGAACCAAGCTGCTCATAATGCCCCGGTAATGCGCGATCCATGACGGGACGCACCTGCCTGCGGCGATTTTCGAATAACTTCTCTGGCGTGTTACGCGAGGAGCGGCTTGATGACTTTCCCCCCTACGTCGGTGAGTCGGAAGTCGCGCCCTCGGAAGCGGAATGTCAGCTTTGTGTGATCTATGCCGAGCAAGTGCAGGATCGTCGCTTGGATGTCGTGGACATGCACCGGATCCTTCACCGGCGAGAATCCGATCTCGTCGGTCTCTCCGATGCTTTGCCCCGCCTTCGTGCCGGCGCCCGCGAACCACATCGTGAATGCATCAATGTGGTGGTTCCGCCCGACCGTGTCTCTGACCTCGCCCATGGGCGTCCTGCCGAACTCACCCCCCCAGACCACGAGAGTGTCCTCCAGCATGCCACGCTGCTTGAGGTCCATGATCAACGCTTTGCAGGCTTGGTCCGCCGACAGGCATACCTCGTCGAGATCCTTGTCCAAGCTCTCGCCCGGACCGCCGTGGTGGTCCCAGCTCGAGTGATACAGCTGCACGAAGCGCACGCCGCGCTCCACCAGCCTCCGGGCCAGCAAGCAGTTGTTGGCGAAGGACTTCTCCCCCGGCTTGGCTCCGTAGAGGTCCAGAGTCGCTTGGGTCTCGGTCGAGAAATCGATCAATTCGGGCCCGCTGGTCTGCATGCGGTGGGCCATCTCGTAGGCCGAGATGCGAGTGGCGATCTCGGGGTCACCGGTCTTCTCCAGATTCATGCGGTTCAAGTCCAGGATCGCGTCGACGGTGGCTTTCTGGCGACCCGCCTCGAAGCCTTCCGGGCTTGTCATGTTCAGGATCGGCGCGCCGCCGCTCAGAAACGGCACCCCTTGGTGCGCGGTCGGCAGGAATCCGCTGGTCCAGTTCATCGCGCCGCCTCGAGGGCCCCGAGGGCCCGATTGCAGCACCACGAAACTCGGCATGTCCTTAGCCTGGCTGCCGATTCCGTAGCTAACCCAGGAACCCATGCTCGGACGCCCGAAGAACGGCGTACCTGTGTTCATGAAGATCTTGGCCGGCGCGTGGTTGAAGTTCTCCGTATGGACAGAGCGGACGAATGTTACGTCGTCCACGATCTGCGCGGTGTGGGGCAAGCACTCGGAGACCCACTGGCCCGACTCCCCGTGCTGCGCGAACTTGCGACGCGTTCCCAGCAGCTTGGGCGGCTTCCTGACGAAGGACTCCATGAATGCGAATCGCTTGCCCTCGAGCATCGAGGGCGGCAGTGTCTGGCCGTTGAGCTTCTGGAGCTCCTGCTTGGGCTCGAACAGCTCGAACTGGCTGGGAGCGCCGGCCATGAACAGGTAGATGATGCTCTTCGCGCGCGGCGCATGGTGCGTTCCGCGAGCTCCTTCCGAGGGCTTCGAGTAAAGCGAGTTCCCTACGAAGAGCGAGGTCAGCGCTAGCTTTCCTACGCCGACGCCGCAGTCTTGGAAAAGCTGGCGTCTTGTGCGCTGTCTGAGCACGGTGCGGTTGATGTTCACGGTTCTTCCTCGGTGCGGCCTACTGCCTCGTCACGAATTCGTCGAGGTTAATCATCACTCTCGCGGCGGCGGCCCAAGCGGCAGCGTCCGCCGAATCCGCGCCGGTTCGCTCGCGGGCCTCTGGGTTGGTCTCGAACGAGTCGGCCATGCGACCGAGAAACTCCGCCATCCGCTCTTGTTCTGCCTGGAGCGGCGGCCGCGCGAGGCAGACCTCGAACGCGTATCGAATTCGCTCCTCGCGGTCTTCGCCCGATTCCCGGACACGCTTGGCTAAGGCCCGCGCGAATTCGGTCTGGGACTCGTCGTTAAGCAGGGTTAGGGCTTGGAGAGGCGTATTCGACCGGTTGCGGCGTGTGACGCTCTCTTGGGCGATCGGCGCGTCGAACAGCACGAGTCCGGGATGCGCCGCCGACCGGATGAAGTAGGTGTACATGCCGCGCCGGAACCGATTCTTTCCCTCGTCCGCCTTCCACTTGCGATCGACTTGGGTGAACTGGCCCGCGCCTGCGGGCTGGGGCGGGTATACGCTCGGGCCGCCAACTGTAGGCGATAGCAACCCCGATGCAGACAGAGCCGCGTCGCGAATAACTTCTGCTTCGAGGCGGATGCGGTTCTGGCTGGCTAGCAACCGGTTGCTCGGATCGATCTCGGCAGCGTCTGCCCGGTAGGCGGAAGCTTGGCGATACGTGGCCGAGTTGACGATCAGCCGGTGCATGTCCTTCAAGTTCCAGTCCCGGCGGACGAATTCCGACGCCAGCCAGTCCAGCAGCTCGGGATGGCTTGGGGACGTGCCTTGCGAGCCGAAATCGTTCTCGGTCTCGACGATTCCCAACCCGAAATAGCGCTGCCAGACGCGGTTCATGGTGACCCGCGGCGTCAGCGGATTGTTGTCCGAAACCAGCCATCGCGCCAGGCCGAGCCGGTTGCGAGGGGCGTCTTGAGGCAAAGCGGGCAGAACTCGCAGCGTGCCAGGTTCGACTGGCTCTCCGCGTCGCGTGAAGTCCCCTTGCACGTGGATGTAGGAGTCGCGAGGTTCGGGGAGATCGCGCATGACCATGGTCCATTCGATCTCCGGCAGCCCTTGGCGGAGTTCCTGGATCTCGTCGATCTTCGCCTTGAACTCGTCGACTTTGGTGTGAAGGACGCGGTCCAGGACGCTGTCTTGGACTGAAGAGCGCTCGTCAGGCGGGATTGCGATGATTTCTCGGGCTCTCTCGATGGCGGTGATTTCTCCCGGGGGAAAGCGCTCGTTCCAGTCGGATTCGAGGGTCACTCGAAGGGCGTCGACTTCGTGCTCGAGATCGTCGATCTCCTTATTAAGCGCATCTCGCTTGGCCAGGATGTCCGGGCCTCCGAACTCCAAGATCGGTTCCATCATCCGGCTGCGCCCGACTGTTTCCTCGAGATTGCCTCCCAGCTCGTCCACGTTGTTGAAGAACGCGAACACTTGGAAGAACTCTCTTTGGGAAATCGGGTCGAACTTGTGGTCGTGGCAGCGCGCGCAGGCGAGCGTCAGTCCCAGGAACGCCGCGCCAGTCGTCCGGACGCGGTCCACCACCGCCTCGACCCGGTACTGCTCAAAGTCGATACCGCCCTCTTGGTTGATCATCGTGTTTCGGTGGAACCCGGTGGCGATCAGCTGGGCCCGCGTGGGATTCGGCAGCAGGTCGCCGGCTACCTGCTCGATGACGAATTGGTCGAACGGAATGTTGTCATTGAGCGCACCGATAACCCAGTCGCGGTATTGCCAGATCGACCTAGGGCCGTCAATGGAATAGCCGTTCGTGTCCGCATAGCGCGCGATATCCAGCCAGTGGCGCCCCCACCGCTCCCCGTAGTGAGGGGATTCAAGTAGGCGTTCGACCAATCGGCCGAACGCGTTGGGAGCCTTGTCGTCCACAAACTCACGCACCTCTGCCGGCGATGGCAGGAGGCCGGTTAGGTCGAGGCTCGCCCTGCGGATCAGCGTCCGGCGGTCGGCTGCGGGAGACAGGTCCAAGCCCGCCTCGTCAAGCTTGGCGAGCACGAAATTGTCGATTGGGTTGCGCACCCGTTCCGGGGTTTTCACTGCTGGCGGATCGACACGACGCACTGGCTGGAGCGACCAGAGCGACGCCGCTGCGGCTGGTTCGCCGGCGGCCTCGCCCCACGCGGCTCCGTCGCGAATCCACGCGCGAAGCGCATCGACTTCCTCGTCCGGCAGAGGCCCGGTTGGGGGCATCTGCAAGACGCCGGCGCCTTCCACCGCTGCGATCAGCAGGCTGTCCTCGGGATATCCCGGCACGACTGCCACGCCGCGAGTGCCGCCCTCTAGGGCCCCTTCCCGAGAAGCTAGCGACAGATCGCTCGTCTTCAGCTCATCGTTGTGGCACGCCTGACAGCGGCTTGCGAGGACAGGTCGAATCTTCTCTTCGAAAAAACCGACCGCAGTGTCCTGCGCCCCAACCGTCGGGACCGCCAACAGAATCACCGACCACGCCAATGTCCGGACCATCGCTGACAATATACTATGCAACCAAGCCCTGTCACTGGGCTTGAGCAAGCCTCAACGTCCCGATCGGTCTCGCCTGAGGGACATCGGTGGTCCGATGGCGGCCCGAGCAGGCCAGCTCGTGACCGCTTTACCCTGGACGCCTAGTTCAGATAGCCTGCAATCATCCGCGCCGCTTGGTCCGCGTCTTCGAGTTGGAGGCCTGCTACCACGACTACGTACTTCTGCTTCTGGAAGACGAGCGTCGGAATGTCTCCGTCCATCCCGTAGAAGCCCCCGTATGCCGGCACGAACTCTTGGCCGTCAAGGATGTCCCTGTAGTCCATGGATAGCAGCATCGCCCGGTCGGCGTTGCGACGAAGAGTGAAAAAGACCTGGTACTTCTTGCCGTCCTTCTCGTATTCGGCAAGGTTGCCCCCAGGCATGAAGTCCTTTCCGCCTAGGTTGATGTTTACCACTTTCGCCTCGACCAGTCCCTCCTTGCGAAACAGGTGCGTCTGGTCTCGAATCTGCTCCATCGGAGCGGCGGTCTGCTCGGCAGCGGGAGCAGTCCCTTGCTCGGGCGCGCCGCACCCTGACGCGACCAGCAAGGAGATAACGATAACGGGGATCAATCGGGTCATGCTGCGGTCTCTATCCTAATTCTTGCACGCATTGTACCGAGTTGGAGACGCAGCCCTGGGCCCGTGCCCTGACGGGGAAATGCTGGGCATTGACGGCATTTGTTTTAATGGACTGCACTAAATCGGCGCGCGATTTTCTTGCCGAAGAGCGGGACGAAGCCGATGGGGTTGATCGTGGCGGATCCACTACAGGTGCGGCTGTTAAGGAAGGACATCGACGCTTGGAACCAATGGCGCGATAGGAATCCCGATGTCCGAGTCGACTTGAGCGGAGCTGACTTGACGCGGTTGGACCTCCGTCTTGCCAATTTGCGTGACGCTGACCTTCGCAATGCCACATTGATTCTGGCGAATCTTGCTGGGGCCGACTTGCGGGGTGCGGACCTACGCAACGCGAACATGGTCGGCGCGAGGATGATCGGGGTTGACATCAGGGGGACCGACCTTCGGGGTGCTGATATCCGCACCGCAGAGGACTTGACCCCTCAGCAGCTGCAGGAAACCCGCGGTGACAAGGACACGGTGCTGCCCGAGCCCATGGAACCTCCGGACAACTGGTACGACTGAATCGCAGGACGGCGGCGAGCCCGCTGTGTTCGGGAACAGCGGCCAATCCAAGAAGTCCGTACCCTGTCGTCCGACCCCTAGAGCTGCCTGACCACGGCCGCCGTCATTTCGGCGCATCTCAGGTTCCCGCCGATGTCTGCTGTCCGACAGGCCGGGTTTTGAAGAGCGTTCTCCACCGCGTCGCGGATCGCCGATCCGTATTCGGGGAGTCCGAGCCAATCAAGCATCATCGCGGCAGACAGGATAGTAGCCACCGGATTCGCCTTGCCCTTACCGGCAATGTCCGGCGCGGTCCCGTGGGCCGGTTGAAAAACTCCGTATTTGTCGCCTATGTCCGCCGATGGCGCCATGCCCATTCCCCCCACGATCCCGGCCGCAAGGTCGGAGAGGATGTCGCCAAACATGTTCTCGGTGACGAGCACGTCGAACCGCTCCGGTTCGCGCACCAAGAAAAGAGCGGCCGCGTCGACATAGACCCGCTCCGTCTCGACTTTCGGGTACTCCGCGGCCACTGTGTCGAACACTTCGCGGAAGAATGCCATGGCCGGCAAGACGTTGGCTTTGTCAACCAAGGTCAGCTTGCGGCGTCTTTGTTCGGCAGCTCGAAACGCCGCATGGAAGATGCGATCGGCCCCGTGCCGCGAGATGCGCATGGCGTTTTCGACAGCATCCGCCGAAGGGTCATGACCAGCGGTGCGCTCCCAGAAAAGCCCCTCGGTGTTCTCGCGAAACAGCACGAAGTCGATTTGGCCCGCGGCCTTCCCTTTCAGAGGAGTCAGAGATTCCTCGTAGAGCTGGACCGGGCGGATGCCTTGGTACAAGTCGAGTTGCTCCCGAATGTCGACCTGGGGTGCCATCTCGGTGCCGTTGGGCCACCGAACATCTGGCAGCCCCATCGCGCCTAGCAGGATCGCATCGTATTCCCGCGCCATTGCCAATGTGTCGGGAGGTAGCGGATCACCGGATCGCAGGTACTCGCCGGCACCGACCGAGAACGTCTTGAATGCGAACACCAAGTCGTCCGACAGAGCCTCAATGGCTTGCAGCACCTCAACCGCCGCGGCAGTTACTTCGGGCCCTATGCCGTCACCGGGCAGAAGGGCGATTCGCAGGTGGCTCAATTCGTCACTCCTATAACCTCGCTATCCTAACCGCATGTATTCCGGCGTACCGGACGTCGAGCCGGCCGTCCAGCAACTTTGCGATGGACCGGGTTACTTGATCCTGGAGGACTTTTACCCGGCAAGCTTGATTCGGGCGGCCCGTGACCGGATCTACGAACTCGTCTCCGAGCAACCGAGCCGCACTTCGCACTTTTACGGCGACGATGTGAATCCCGCCCAGGCCAGAGTATGGAATCTTCCCGCCAAGGGCAGGGAATTCCGCCAAATCTGCGGGGACGAGCGGATGCTGGCGATCATGCGCCCGATCCTGGGAGAGGATCTTATGCTGAGTTCGTTCGCTGCGAATGTGCTGCACCCTGGAGCCCAGGCCCAGGAACCGCATGTCGATTATCCGTATTGGGACCTGCATGCCCGCACCCGCTGGCCACGGGCGCTCAACGCCACTTATCACCTTGCTGTCGAAGCGGTGATGCCGCTCGACGAGTTCACCGTAGAGAACGGGGCTACGGCGATAGTTCCGGAAAGCCAAAAGCTCGCATGCTGGCCGGATAAGGGGCAATTCGCGGAACGGCACATTCGCGTCACAATGAAGCCGGGCACCTTGCTGCTGTTTCCTGCCCTGCTATGGCACGCCGGCCAGACAAACCGCTCCGAGGCTTCTAGGGCAGCCCTGCTGGGCTCTTACACCATCAAGTCGATCAAGCCGATTGAGGACTGGAGCCGCTGCATCGACCGGGAGGAAGCTCTCGGGTACGAACAGGGCGTGCAGGATCTTCTCGGGCTGCACTACCCGTACCCGGCTGTCATGGACCGCCTCCCGGGGCGAAGCTCGGAAGGCTCGCGCAGTAATCAGTCCATCTTGAAAACGGACGGATCGGAGTAGTGCGATGGCTCTCGTGAACCGACGTCAAATGCTGGGCGCGGCGCTGGCGATCGCGGCTGGCGGTCCCGCGCTGCGCGGGACCGCGCGACGGCCCAACATATTGCTGGCCTATTCCGACGACCAATCGTACCCACACGCGTCAATCCTCGGCGACCCAGTCGTCCGAACGCCTGCTTTCGATCGCGTCGCTCGGGAGGGGGTGATTTTCACCCATTCCTACACGGCCTGCCCGTCCTGCACCCCCTCCCGATCCGCTTTACTTACTGGTCGACCTATCTGGAGAGTCGGTGAAGCCGGGGTGCTTTACGGGACCCTGCCGCCCGAGTATCCTCTGTTCACTCACTCGCTGGCCGACGCTGGCTATCACACTGGGTTTGTCGGAAAGCCGTGGGCGCCCGGGGACTGGCGGGCCGGAGGGCTTACACGCCATCCGATTGGACGTGAGTACGCCGCTCGGCCCGCAGAGAATCCGCCGCAAGGAATCGACACCAGGGACTACGCTGCCAACTTCGAGGATTTTCTGGCCGAGCGGCCACCCGGCGCGCCGTTCTTTTTCTTCTTCGGCGCAACCGAGCCACACCGCGACTACGAGTCCGGCATCGGCAACCGCAGCGGCTTGGATCCATCCAAGGTCGAGGTGCCGCCCTACTTGCCGGATGCTCCCGAGGTGCGCTCTGAACTTCTCGACTACTACTACGAGATCGAGCACTACGACCGGCATCTCGGGCGCATGCTCGACGCTCTAGAGCGGATCGGAGAACTGGACAACACCATCGTGGTGGTTACTTCCGACAACGGCATGCCGTTTACCCGCACGAAGGCAACGCTTTACGACAGCGGCACTCGGATGCCGACGGCAGTGCGCTGGGGGAGGCGCGTGCGGGGCGGTCGTCGAGTGGACGATTTCGTCAGCCACGTTGACTTCGCGCCGACCTTCTTGGAGGCGGCCGGCTTGGAACCGAGCGCATCGCACGACGGGCGCAGCCTGATGCCTCTGCTGGTCTCGAGTGCGGAGGGCCGTCTGGACTCCGAAAGGGATCACGTTCTTACCGCGATGGAGCGTCACACGTGGTGCCGCCCGGACGGGGCCACCTACCCGATGCGTGCGATCCGGACTCACGACTTTCTCTACGTCCGCAACTTCGAGCCGGATCGCTGGCCGACCGGGGGACCGGAGTTCGTTTCGTCCAACAAGGCTCCGCACGGGGACGTCGATGACGGTCCGTTCAAGGACTTCATGCTGCGGCCCGGGACCCGCCGCGACTTTCCGCTAGAGTTCGAGCTGGGATTCGGCAAGCGTCCGCTCGAGGAGCTATACGACTGCAGGTCCGACCCGCACCAAATAAGGAATCTGGCCGGAGACCCGGCCTACGAGGACGTGCGGCGAGAACTCTGGACAAGGCTCGAGTCGGCCCTTCAAGCCAGCGGTGACCCTCGCGTGCTGGGGCAGGATCCCTGGCAGGATTACACGTACCGGCAGGTTGAAGGGTTCGGTGCGACATACAATCGCACCTTGAGTGAGGCTGAGCGCCGTGCGGCGCGCGATCGGGGAAAGCACGCGGTCGGGCATGCAAAGCTAGAGAATTGAGGTTCCCTGGGTTTCAATTCCTCGGTGCATCGATGACCGATTGGGGAGTTGTCCCCGCCGATTCGATGGTTTGACTTGGCGACACTTTGAATTGCACCCCGATAGTTTTCTCGGTAATAGATCGCTTCATATCGGAACTTGTTTGTGCAACATAATCTGACGTAATGATCCTCAAGAAATGAATACAAATTATCGAACTATTTTATATTGATATTCGAGAATAATTTGTCAATATTCTTAGATCAGAATAGAGTGCAATTAACTTCGCTAGGGATTTAAACAAAATTTATTCAATGATTGCGATTGACATAGGAAATATTGTTTATTCTTATAATAAACAGGGTGAATTAGTTAGGATATTATGGGGACATATCTAGTGTCATCGAGAGTTTTGACGAATTAGTTTCCCTGATCGATTTGGACCGGTGAAAGTAATCGATCAAACTGCATGAGCCTTGCCTCTTAGTTCGAAAGGGAAGGCCAATCGCAACGGACAACTAGACAGATAACGCGATGGTGCACTAGAAAGACTCAAGATGGCAACCGAATCTGCCTTTGCCAATTCCATCGGATTGGAGTGTCAGCACTCCGAGCGAACGAAGGAGGGAGTAAGCTACTGTTTGTCCAGAAAGCCCGTGACGCGACGTTTGATCGACATTTCTGTACCCATCGAGGCCGGGATCAAGTCGGATCCTGAGCCGATGCTCCCCAAAATTGTCTACCGAACACATGCCGAGACGGCAGAGGAGATCTGCTCGATTTTTCCGGGACTCCGGCCGGAGCAGCTTCCGGACCGAATGGGCTGGGCCGTCGAAGATGTTCGAATCTCCACCCACAACGGCACTCACGTGGATGCGCCTTGGCATTATCACCCCACAATGGATGGAGGGGATCGAGCGATCACGATCGACGAGATACCGCTTGAGTGGTTCTGCCAGCCGGGCGTGAAGCTCGACTTCCGGCGCTTCGCTGATGGCTACGTGGTTTCGCCGGCCGACATTCAGGCGGAACTCGACCGGATCGGACACGAGTTGCGGCCGCTCAACATCGTTGTCGCGAACACCGCCGCCGGGGATCACTACGGGCACGACGCCTACCTATACAAGGGGTGCGGTTTCGGGCGTGATTCCACTCTCTGGCTGGCAGAGCGTGGCGTGCGCGTCGTCGGCACTGACGCTTGGTCGTGGGACGCGCCGTTCCCCCATACCGTCCAGCGCTGGATCGAGACAAAGGATCCGTCGATCGTGTGGGAAGGCCACAAGGCGGGCATGGAAAGAGCGTATTGCCAGATCGAGAAGCTCGGCAATCTCCGAAGCCTTCCGTCCACTGGATTTGACGTGGTCTGCTTTCCTACGAAAATCAAGAACGCGTCGGCCGGCTGGACTCGGGCGGTAGCCATCGTTAGGGAATAGGCGCTTCCGGCGGAGGATTCTCGATGGCCGCCGACCATATCGTCGGTGCGAGGCTGCGGTGGCTTGCGGGCCCCAAGATCAGAGCAGTTTCGTCGAGTCGAGCAGGATCGTGACAGGCCCCTCGTTCACTAATTCGACCTGCATCGTCGCTTGGAACACACCCGTGGCGACCTCAAGCCCGCCGGCCCTCAGCAAGGCCACGTAGCTCTCGTAGAGAGACTCCGCTAGATCGGGCGCGGCAGCGCCGTCGAAGCTAGGCCGCAGCCCCCTGCGCACGTCCCCGTACAGCGTGAACTGCGGCACGGCCAGCACTGCGCCGCCGACATCCCCGACCGAGCGCGTCATGCGGCCGTCCGATCCCTCGAAAATCCGAAGCCCTGCCGTTTTCTTGGCAACGTGCGCGGCGTCCTTCTCGGAATCCCCACGACCCACCGCCAGTAGCACTAGCAATCCGTGTCCGATGCGGGCTACGCATTTGCCGCCTATGCGCACCTCGGCAGAACTCACACGCTGGATGACCGCCCGCATGAGCGTTCCATTGTAATGGCGCTATGAGCGCACCGACTTGGGCCGATGCCCCGTCGGGTATCCTAGGGCCATGCGTCTAGGCATCCTTGCGGCTCTTGCAGCGCTCAGCCTCGGGGCTCAGGTGGATCAGCGCCGCCTCGAGCAGGCTGCCTCCGAGCCTCACAATTGGCTCACTTATAACGGCACGTACTTCAGTCAGCATCACAGTGGCCTGAAGGGCGTCGATCTCTCCAACGTTGCAGATCTAGAACTGGAGTGGGTCTACCAGGCCGCTTCGACCGACAAGTTCCAAGCAACTCCGCTAGTCGTGGATGGCGTCATGTATCTGACCGAGCCTCCTAACAAGCTTGTCGCGCTCGACCCGGCCAGCGGTCGGGAGTTCTGGGTCTACGAGCACCAGTTGCCGACCCGCATCTATCCCTGCTGCGGCCGAGTTAACCGCGGCGCTGCCATCTTGGGGGACACGCTCTACTGGGGAACCCTCGACGCAAAGCTGCTAGCCGTTGACGCCAAGACTGGCCACAGGGTCTGGGAAACCGTCGTGGTGGAGGACTACGAGAGGGGCTACGCATTGACCGTCGCGCCCCTAATTGTCAAGGAGAAGGTGATCGTCGGCACTGCGGGCGGTGAGTTCGGTATCCGCGGCTACCTCGCCGCGTACGATGCCGCCACCGGCGAGGAGGCTTGGCGCTTTTACACGATTCCGGGTCCAGGCGAGCCCGGGCACGAAACATGGGAAAACGACGCATGGAAGACCGGCGGCGGCTCAATCTGGCTGACCGGCTCGTACGATCCAGAATTGAATCTCACCTATTGGGGAGTCGGAAATCCGGCGCCTGACTGGAATCCTGATGTCCGACCGGGCGATAACCTCTACACCGACTCCGTAATTGCGCTTGACCCCGATACCGGCAAACTCAAGTGGCATTTTCAGTTCACGCCACACGACGAATGGGACTGGGACGCCGTGCAGATCCCCGTGCTTGCCGACATGCCATGGGAGGGCCAGCCCCGCAAGCTGATGCTTTGGGGCAATCGCAACGGGTTCTTTTATGTTCTTGACCGAGAGACGGGCGAGTTCCTTCTCGGCAAGCCGTTCGTGAAGCAGACTTGGGCAGCCGGCTTGGACGAGGATGGCCGTCCCGTCAAGATTCCGGGCAAGGGCCCGAGCCGTGAAGGCTCCAAGACTTGGCCTGGTGTACAGGGTGGGACAAACTGGTACGCTCCTTCGTTCAGCCCGCTCACCAAGCTTTTCTACCTGCCGGTCTGGGAGGGTTACTACTCCGTTTACTTCAAGTGGGACCAGCCCTACGAACCGGGGACCCGCTATCTAGGCGGCACTCCTCGGAGCCCGGTGTCAGCCACTTCTCGGCGGAGGTTCATGAATTACACGGAGGAGGACGGCTACGGCGCGATTAGAGCGCTCAACCCGCTGACGGGAGAGAAGGTTTGGGACTTCTCGATGACTGATGTCACCGACTCGGGGCTGCTAACAACGGCCAGCAACCTGCTTTTCTCCGGAAGCAGGGAGGGCCACTTCTACGCCATCGACGCTACGAACGGCGCAATGCTGTGGCAGCGATATCTTGGCGGCCAGATCGCTGCGTCGCCGATCACGTACGAGGCCAACGGCAAGCAGTACGTAACGGTCGCTTCCGGACACGCGGTGTTCACGTTCGCCTTGCCCGACTGAACGCCTTTATGGGAGATGAGAAAATGCCGACCATTCATCGCCGGCTTTCGATTCTGTTCGCTCTCGCCTTCGGCGCACTGGCCGTCGGATGCTCCGAGGAGGGCCGCCCTTTGACGCACTGGGTGTACTTTGGCACTGGTGCGAGTCACATCTACGTCTCCGCCTTCGATGCCGAAACCGGCGAACTGAGCGCGCCTAGGGAAGCAGCCGAAATCGGTAGACCGGGATTCTTGGCCATTCACCCGGACGGCGAGATTCTCTACGCAGTGGGCCGCGAGAGCGAAATCGGGTCGACACCCAGCGGTTTCGCGGCTGCATACGAGATCGACAGGGTTTCCGGGGGGCTCAGGGAGTTGAACCGAGCCTCGACCGCCGGACGAGGAGCATCGCACGTCTCGGTTAGCAGTGACGCCTCAGCGCTCGTCGCGGTCAACTACGGCGATGGCAATACGGTCTCCTTGACGCTCGAAGCGGACGGACGGCTCGGAACCTTGGTCTCGGACATGCTCCACGAGGGTTCGAGCGTGCATCCGCAGCGTCAGAGTCAGCCCCATCCCCACTCCGCCAATTTCACTCCGGACGGTCGCTTGGTCATCGTGCCCGACCTCGGGACCGACGAATTGGTCGTGTATTCGATCGACGCGGCGACCGCGCGACTCAGGCAGAGAGCAGATCCTCAAATTCAGATGGCACCAGGCTCTGGCCCGCGTCACATGACATTCCACACGAACGGGCGCTGGGCCTATGTGATCAACGAACTGGCATCGACCGTGACAGTTTTGGAATACGAATCGGAGTCGTTGGCATTCGAGGCCGTCCAGACCGTCAGCACCTTGCCCGATGACTACACAGGTCCCGCAAACTCGACTGCCGAAGTGCTGGTCCATCCGAACGGGCATTTCCTTTACGGCTCGAATCGCGGGAGCAACACGATAGCGGTCTTCTCGGTTGATCTTGCAAGCGGCCGGCTCGATCCAGTCGAGCGCGTATCGACCCGCGGGGACTGGCCGCGCAACTTCAGGCTCGCCCCCGACGGCCAGTTCCTGCTCGTCGCCAATCAGCGGTCTGACGACGTGCAAGTGTTTGACATCGATGCCGATACAGGGCAGCTGACTCCCACGGGTACGCGGATCTCAGTTCCGAATCCGATGTGCGTTCGATTCGTACCTTCCATTTGAGGGCCGCCGCTCGCAGCTGGAGCCGCGTCTGGAACTGCGGACCTGACAGGCGTTTCGACGTCGCCGCGATGCTTCCGATCGCCCTTGCGGACCGCTAAACTGCTGCGGAGCCGCGCCTTGAAGCGGCGGCTACCGCCGGAATGCCGGTGAGAGCTCCTCATCTTCTCGGTTCTTAACAAGCGATTGCCGGCGGATTCTCGCAAGCCTCGAGTGCACGGACTTCGAGTTTGCAGTTTTCTTTATTTCTCGCTGCTTCTGGCAGTGCACACGCGCGGCTTTAGCATATAGAGTGCTCCAACGAATTTGCCGAGTGGCCCTCGCTGGCAAGGGTGCGGAAGAGACCGTCAGGTGCGTACTCGTAACAGGGAATAGGTGCCACTGATCGCGAACAGCAGGCATGGCGCCCAAGCGGCAACCGGCGGTTGGAGTTGGCCGGCGCGTCCCAGTTGCTCTGCAAGCGCGTTCGAGGCGTAGTACGCCACGATCATGCCGAACCCTGTGCACACAGCCCAAATGGTGCCCCGTGCGCCGGTCTGCATAGCGAACGGTATCGCCAGCACTGCCATGGAGAATGCGAAGAGTGGAAATGCCAGTTTCTTGTGCATCCGCACTTGAAGCCGGACCGTGTCGAAGCCGCTTTGAGTAAGGTCGAGTATGTAGGCTCGCAGTTGCGCCAGATCCATCTGTTGGTCGTGACGGTCCCGCTTCAGGAAATAATCCGGAGGTTCGAGGATGCTAGGGAACGCACGCTCTTCAAATCTCTCGAATTCTTTGGTGTGGATCCCGTCAAGTTGGCGAACCCACCCGTTCTTGAATACCCAGACGCCCTGAACAGGGTCCCACCGCGCGCTTGTCGCGTGGATGTGGCGGCTCAGCTCGAAGGGAGCGGTCCGGATGTCATAGACGCTAATGCCCGAAAACTCCCTTGCACTCGAATCAAAAGCACGATGGTAGAAGATCCGGTTCTGCAGGCCGAACGTCCACTGCCGGTCCGGGCGCAGGTACGTACGCGGCGGGCGGCCCTTGATTTCGTCTCGAATCGCGTCTTGGCGACGGTTCGATTCTGGAAGGTACGATTCCTCGAGAGCAAAGAGCCCGCCGCCTAGCGCGGCCGCGACGAGGAGAATCGGAAAAGCCAGTCGATACAGGCTGACACCGCACGCACGAAATGCCGTCAGTTCGTGCCGCTTCGCGAGCAGCCCGAAACACACAAATGTAGCCACTAGCACTGCCAACGGGGCGGTGTTGTAAAGAAGGAACGGCGTCAAGTAGTAGATGTAGGGAACGAAGCGTCCGGTCTTGTCGCGAGTGAGCATGTCACTTAGCAACTCGAAGAAGCTGAAGATGTACCAGATCGCAATGAATGCGATTAGGAACACAGCGAGATAGAAGAGGAAGGAACGCAACACGTAGCGATCGACGACCGGAACAAGCAGTTCGATCGGGCCCCTCATCGACGTTCCGTTCCGGTCCTTGCCCACGTTGCGTCGGCTTCTCCGGAGGCTCGCGAACCACTTCAGAATGCGAGAAAGCCAGGTGTCGACCGCAGAGTGCCCCACGCGACGCGAAGGCGAGTCGATGCGACTGAGCAGGAGAGCCCCGCCGAGGGCGAACACACCATTGGCAAACCATGCTGAAACCCCGGGCGGCAGAACGGACTGCTCGGCCAGCGCGGTTACCGCAAGGGAGACCATCCAGTAGGCGAAGCAAAGCAGCATCGCGAGAATGACGCCTGAAGATCGTCCGGACCGCCGGATTGAGACTGCCAGTGGAAGGCCTGCGAGCGGAAGGACCCAGCACGCAAAGGGCAGGGCAAACCGTTCGTGAAGCAAGACTTTGATTTCTTGACCGCTCCCGCTGCCGGCTTCTCGAATCAGAGCGGGCGTGTCCATCGAGTCGTACCGCTTCGCCCCGGGGTCGAATCGTCTCGGTCGGGCTTGCAGGACTTGGTCGGCGCTTTCCGAGCGGAAAGCTAGGTAGAGTTCGGGATCGCTTGACTGCTCGTAGGTCGAGGTCAAGGGGAATCGGATCTGAATGCGGTTCTGTTCGGGGCGGGGCAGTACGAACGCCTCAGACGCTAGCGTGATGCGAGGGCCGTCGACCGAGGCATTGAAGCCGTTGATCGAACCCCGACTCTCGGGGGACCTCATGTCGGCCATGAAGATGCCTTTCCAGTGGACACCGTCCCCAGGGACCACGTCCTGCACCCAGATCACGTGGTCCGGGTAGTCCTCGATAAACACCCGCGGCATAACCTCGGAACCCGCCAGGCGGATTCGGAACGATTCGGCGATACGCGCTTGCTGCCGAAGCGACCACGGAGTGAGCCAGAGCGTTGTCGTCGCGCAGGCGAAGAAACCGAGCGCAGCCACGACGGCCACAGGACGCGCGAGGGATCGAGCACGGATCCCTGAGGCCAGCATCGCCAGGATTTCGTTGTCGCTAGACAGCCGGCCCAAGGCGACCAAGATGCCCGTGAGGACCCCCATCGGAATCGTGAAGGGGAACGCTTGCGGGATGGTCAGGGCGAATAGCCGCAGCATTTCGCCGGCGGGTGCCCCTCTCCCGACCAACAGCTCCATCACAGGTTCAACGCGCTGGAGATACAGCACGAGTGTGAATAGAAGCGTCCCGATCAGCGACGTCGCGACTACTTCGCGAAAGACGTAACGGTGGAGAATGCGCACGCCTAGCACCACGGAACCGGCCGCACCGCTATTATCCCAGCCCATTGCGCGTGTTCCCGGCCGGCCAGCAAACGACGGCGCGGAGCGGCTCGAATCCTATGCTCGCACTGCCCGCGTGCCATTCAATTGCAATCCAGGCCCCGGGATTTTCCGCCACTCGGTTTTCAGATTAACTTGACGGCCGACTGGCAGGTCGAGGTCGAATTCCGCAGGCTTGCACCAGCGACTCAATTGCCGGTGCATTGGTTTGGGCCGACGTGACGGCACTGGTGCGCGACGAACTCTCCTGGCGTGTCGGGCCAAAGGTTTGGGCTTCCAACGAAGAGGTACTGACGATGGCAAAGGAAGGGCAGCCCGATAGGCGACCTGCTAGACTGAACGCATCTAGGGCGCTATCGTCTAAGGGTTAGGACAGGGCCCTCTCAAGGCTCAGATCGGGGTTCGAATCCCCGTAGCGCTACCATCGCAGCTCCTCGTTTCCCGAACGTTGTTTCCCCGCCAAGCCGCAGATGGCCCTAGGTTCTGATTGACACTAGGGATGCTCGGTTTGCGACGCCGTTCAATTGGCTTGTTCGCGGGACTGGTTGGATTCGTGGCGGTGCTGCTTCTTCCCGCGCCAGGCGGCATGGGGGCTGACGCGCAAAAGACCGCGGCAGTCGCCGTGCTGATGATCTGCTGGTGGATCAGCGAGGCAGTTCACATCGGCGTTACCGGGTTTGTGCCCCTTGCGCTGTTTCCCCTGCTGGGTGTTGCCTCCAGTCGCGAGATATCCCCGCACTACGCGAATCACCTGATTTTCCTATTCGTGGGCGGCTTCATCATCGCTCACGCGATGGAGGCGTGGAACCTGCATCGACGCATCGCCTTGACTACGATCGCCCGGTTTGGTTCGCGGCCGCGCCCATTGGTGCTGGGTTTCATGGTGACGACGGCGGCGCTCTCGATGTGGATATCGAACACTGCGACGACGATGATGCTACTGCCGGTCGCGATGGCCGTGGTCAACCAGCTGGCGACATCCGCGGAAATCCGCGGCGCTCAGGCTGGTCCCGAAGCGTCGGGGGTCGCGCGGGACGCGTTTGGATGCGTGCTGCTGCTAGGCATTGCCTACTCAGCCAGTATCGGCGGCATCGGCACCATCGTAGGGTCCCCTACCAACGTGGCTTTTCTCGGCTTCGCGTCCGAGGCGCTGCCGGACCTGCCGAGCATCGGTTTCATGCAGTGGTCGATTGTTTGCTTGCCGATTGTCGCGGTATTCCTTCCACTGACGTGGCTCTATCTGTGCCGATTCGGGGGCTCGGTTTCGCTTTCGTCAATTCGGTTCGCGAGCAGTCAGAGCGTGATACGGGACCAGCTGAAGGCCCTGGGACCGATAACGGTCCCGGAAAAGCGAGTGCTGGCCGTCGCCTCGGCGACGGGAATGCTATGGATATTCCGGGCTCCCCTGGAGCTTGGTTCTTTTTCCGTTCCCGGTTGGTCGGAGTTGTTCCCGGTTCCCGGAGATGTCCACGATTCGACCGTCGCGATGGCGATGGCCGTGCTTCTATTCGTGCTGCCGTCCGGACACAGCGATCAGGGCAGGACCAGGCGGCTTCTGGGCTGGAGGAATGCGGCCCGAGGCATACCTTGGGGGATCGTGTTCCTAATTGGCGGAGGCTTCGCGCTTGCCGCTGGGATCACCGAAAGCGGCTTGGCGTCGTGGGTGGGATCCTGGCTCGCCGCGATGCAAGGAGTGCCGGGCTGGGTCCTCGTCATGGCCATCTGCCTGCTGACGACAGCGATGACGGAAACCACATCGAACGTCGCCACGGTGCTGATGCTGTCGCCCGCGGTAGCCGCGATGGCGGGCGAGGTCGGGGTGCATCCTTATCTTCTGCTTGTTCCCATGGCCGTCACCTCGTCGTTCGCTTTCACCATGCCGGTGGCAACGCCTCCGAACGCAATCATCTTCTCGAGCGGCTGGATCAAAATTCCGCAAATGTTTCGAGCGGGCATCGTCCTTGACGCCGTCGGACTGCTCGTCGTGCCGATTGCAGTTTATGCGGTCGGAGCGCGCCTTTTCGGATTCGCCTGGTAGGCTGACTCGCCCCGATTGGGGCTATTTCACGGGCTGGACTGCTATTCTGGACCCCGTGATGCGAAAGCTGCTGCTCTTCTCGGCAATGGTTGCCGCCGCCGCAGCGTTGACCCCCACTGGTTCACCGCAGTCCGCGACCGGCCGGCTGGCCGGGACAGTGCTCGACCCCAGCAAGGCCGCCATACCAGCCGCCGCCGTAATTGTCGGCAGCGAGGCGACGGGCACGGTGCTTGTCCTCGAGACCAACACCGCAGGAGCGTTCAGTGCAGCCGCCCTCGCTCCCGGGCTCTACACGATCGAAGTGTCGGCGGAAGGATTCCGAAGCTACACCGTTGAACACCAGAAGGTTGATGTCGCTAGGGCGACCTCCCTCCCGCCCATTGTCTTGGAGCTGGGCCTCGCAACAGAGGTCGTGGTTGTCGAGGGCGGGGTTAGCCAAGTGCAAACAACCAACGCCGAGGTCACGTCCATCGTTACATCCGATCAGATCGCCGAACTGCCGCTAATCGGCAGGGACCCGCTGAGCTTCGTCAGCCTGCAGGCCGGGGTCGCTAATGCCGGTGCCGGCGCAACGGTGATCAACGGGCAGCGCACGTCCTACTCGAACGTGACACTCGACGGAATCAATATCCAGGACAACTTCATTCGCACCAATGCCTTGGACTACCTCCCGAGCCGCACGCTTCTCGACCAAGTTGCGGAATTCACTGTCACATCGCAGAATGGCTCGCCCGCCGTGGGCGGCGGCGCGTCTCAGGTGAATTTCACCACTCGCTCTGGCGGGCCGGAGTTTCACGGCAACGCCTACTGGCACACTCGCAGTGACAAGCTTGCGGCATCGCCTTGGTTCTCCAACAGGCAGGGCTTGGAAAAACCCGAATTGAAATTCAATCAATTCGGCGGTTCGCTTGGCGGACCTCTGGTGCAGAACCGCGCCTTCTTTTACGTGAATTACGAGTCCTCGCGCGACAGGCGGCGCTCGCTTGTGAATGCCACCATCCTCACCCCCGACGCGGCGCGAGGCATTTTCAGCTACATCGACCTGGGCGGCACGATGCGCCAAGTCGACGTCCTTGCCCTGCAAGGTCTCCAGCCGGACCCGGAAGCGGCGAAGATTCTCGGACAAATCCCCGAGCCCAGCGAAATCAACAACTTCGATGTCGGCGACAGTTCTAGCGAGCGCCTGCTCAATACCGCTGGCTACCGCTTCTATACGCAGGCCAACGGCGACCGCGATGCCGTGACGACACGAACCGACTGGAACGTCACGTCGAGAGACGCTCTAGCCGTGACGTACAAGTTCCGCCAGGAGACCAACGACCGCCCCGATGTGGGCGTGGCCTTCAACGAGGCCCCGCCAGTCCAGGACTTTGGGCACACCAGCTTTCTGTCCGCAGGATGGCGCACCAGCCCCGGACCTAGGTGGACCAACGAGGCTCGCTTCGGATTCAATCTGGCACCGGGCGACTTCCGCAACAGCGCCCAGCCGGACAATTACGAGCTGACGGGCATGCTCTTCACAAACCCGAACGTGAATTTCGCCCCCCAGGGGCGCTACACGGACACATACAACTATCGCGACCACGCGCTCGCCTATTTCGGGCGCCACGCAATGCAGTTCGGATTCGACGCTCAGCAGATTCGCGTCGAGACGTTTAACAGCGCCGGTGTATTGCCCACAATGACCCTGGGAATCGGGGCCCGAAGCAAATACCAGCTTGCGGGGGTGCTATTTCCGGGTGGCATCGGGTCCGGCGACCTCGGGGCGGCGCAAGGACTCATGGCAACGATCGCGGGCATTATTTCGACTGCCGGCCAGAGCTTCAACGTCCGAGACCGGACATCGGGATTCGTCAGCGGGCAGGAAAGCCGGCGTCGGTATCGGTTCGACACGGTGGCGGGGTACTTTCAAGACAGCATCAAAATCACTCCACGTTTCACCGCCAACTTGGGGGTTCGATGGGAGTACGTCGGACGGGTTGATGAGCGAGACGGACTGATGCTGCTTCCAGTTCCCGGCCCAGGCGGACTTATCGAGACACTCCTTTCCGACGCCGAACTGGACTTCGCCGGCAGCGCGGCGGGACGTCCGCTTTGGAACCCTGATCGCAACAACTTCGCTCCAAACGTCGGCTTGGCTTGGGACGTTTTCGGGGATGGTCGCACCTCGGTTCGGGCCGGTTACAGTATCAACTACGTCAACGACGAATCAATCGGAATGGCCCGAAATGCTGTCAGCGCAAATGACGGGCTACAGGGATCGAACGTCCTGCAAAATCTCGATGCGTTCCTCCGAGACGGTCCAGTCCCTGTGGAGGCACCGGAATACGGAGTGCCTCGTCGAGTGAGCCAGAACCAGGCCCTCGACCCCGGAGCCGCCGTATTCACGATCGATCCCGATCTCCGCGCGCCTTACGTGCAGCAGTGGAATTTCGGGCTCCAACGGGACGTGGGCTGGAAGACGGTGGTCGAGGCGCGTTACGTTGGCAACAAGGGAACCAAGCTGGTCCGCGCGTTTGATTACAACCAATTAATCATCAAGGAGAACGGCTTCCTCGACGACCTGATCCGCGCCCGCAGCAACGGGTTCCTCGCGCTCGACGCGACGGGCGGGTTCAATCCAGCCTACAATCCCGCGATCGAGGGCAGCCAAGAATTGACCGTATTCCCTCTCCTTCCCGGTGGGGGCTTCATCAACTTCCCGATCGTCCAGCAGTTCATTCGTCGGGGCGAGGCCGGCGGATTGGCGGAAATCTATGTCTTGAACGGGCTGGTGGGGCCGGACGTGAGGTTCCGCCGCAACCAGAACGCCTTCGTCAGCGACATGGTCACGAACTATTCGAATTCCAGCTATCACGCTTTGCAGCTGGAGGTCAGACGGCGCGCGTCCAAGGGCGTTCATTTCCAAGGGAATTACTCCTTCTCGAAGGTGCTGACCGATTCGAGCGGAAACCAAGTCCGCTTCGACCCGTTCCTGGACTTGGCGCAGCCGCACCTCGAACGTGCGCGCGCCACGTTCGATGTAAACCACGTATTCAACGCGAACTTCATTTGGAGCCTGCCGTTTCGGTCAAAGGACCGGCTGCGCCAAGGGTGGACGGTCGCTTCCATCATCACGTGGCAGAGCGGCGCCCCGCTCTCGGTCCTGTCACGACGCGGCACGCTCAACCGCCGAGGGCGCTCCATCCAGAACACCGTCAACACCTCCCTAACGAAACCCCAGCTGGACGAAATCGTCCGCTTCCGCATGACGGACGACGGCCCGTTTTATGTAGCTGCAAGCGCCATCAATCCGCGTGATAACAGCGGCGAGTCTGTGGACGGGGTGGAGCCGTTTTCCGGGCAGGCATTCTTCCATCCCGGGCCCGGCGAGGCGGGCACGCTCCAGCGGCGGATATTCTCCGGTCCCAGCGCATTGGCAATAGATTTTTCCGTGAGCAAGTCGACTCAGATCACGGAGAGCCACTCTTTGAAAGCCGGTGCGCGGGTCGAGAACATCCTCAATCACCCGACTTTTTTCGTTGGCAGTCAGTTGATCTCCTCGCCCCAATTCGGGAGAATCACTAGCACCCTGACTGGGCCTCGACGGATCGAACTCTTTTTCCGGTACGAGTTCTGACTGGGGCAGGGAGCGATAAAATGATCTTCGACAAAACCTACTGACGGGCGGGGTCTGCCGGGCGCGCGACGTTTATCCTCGGCAGCACTGCCTCTCGATCACAACTTGACGCGCAGCGGAACCGGGGCGTCCATCCTCTCTCCACGGCCCGACCGCGAATTTGCGGGAAAGAACGTCGCCCACCGGCCGCGTCGCTTGCGAATAGGTCAGCGCTTGTTGCTGGTTTCGCGAGCAACGGGACTCGCGGCGCCCGGCAACATAGGCCGTACGGCGGTGAGCGGCTACCCTGGATTCTGGCGAATTCCACCAGTCTTTTGTGCGAGTGCGGCCGTGGCGCGCCCGATCTTTTGCGGGTCTCGCTCCGTTGCGGCGTGAGCGCCTTCGACGAGCCCGCTGCCCGGATAGACGCGGACGCCGTGCATGCCTGAGCGGGGTATTGGATTGCGCGACGAGGGTTCCCTCGCACCGATTCTATACCCTCCGTAGACCCCATCAGTCCCGTACCTCGAAGGAGGAGACGAGGAATTGACGGTGCAGTGTGGCTACGCTACGATGAGAGCGGAGGCTAGGTAGCTCAGTAGGTAGAGCGCGGCCCTGAAAAGGCCGGCGTCGGCGGTTCGAATCCGTCCCTAGCCACCACGCATCTTGCGCGGATTTCCTATCCCTCCGATCGCCGGGAGCGGCAAGCGCGCTTGTTGCGCGAATCTCCGCGTTCAACCGGCGCTCTGGGAGTAGAGGCTCCCACTCGAAGCCGCTGCCTTTTCAAGTGGCTTGCTAGTCGCGGGGCACGCGCTAGTCGAGCCGCAGCTTGGGACAACGCGTGTCGGGCGCGCGGGCTCGCTTACCCGACCGACTGGGCCTCCTACCGCTAGAAGCGGAAGCTGAGACGGGTGTAGTAGTAGCCGCCGTTGATCCCGAACGGCGCTGTTCTGGCGTAGGGGAATATTCCGTGGGACTCGGTCCCGGGAATGACGTTTCCGCTGCGATCGGTGATGTTGCTAAAAGGCGCTCCCGCGATATCGGATAGGAATGTCCCGAATAGATCATTGAACTCGTTCATGTCGGGATAGACGTTGAATAGGTTGTTCGCACCCACCATCAGTTCGGCTTGCCTGGACAAGCGCACCGCGAAGTGCACATCGGTGACTGTCTTGGGAGTGAACGTCTGGTTCTGGCTCCTGCCGATCAGTCCCAGCTGGTCCCAAAGAATGTAGCTGCCGAAGTACCGTATGCCTCCGCCGAACCGCACGGGGCCGATTCTGTATTCCACCGTGCCTTGGAACCGCGTGGAGGGTTGGAAGTCCTCGATGATGGCCCGGTCCGCCGGCTCGAACAGGACGCTCGCGATCGGGGCTAGGGAGGCCGGGAACTCGAGATCTCCTTCGAGGACGGTGTCGAAGTAGGACCCTGACACGCCCCAGTCCAGGACCCCGCCCCCGCGGAAGGCATGCAAGCTGTTGAACGTGAACTCGACCCCGCTCGTCGATGTCCGGGCCGCGTTAGCGAAGAACTGGGCGCCTTGGATGCGGGTGTCACGCATGACCTGGGCCACCGTCGGGGCCGTCGCCTCCACAGCGCCTGCCGTGAAGTTGGCACTCATCACGATGCGGTCATCGACCGTCAGGCGGAAGGCGTCCACCGTGAGCGCCGCCGTCTGGCCGATCTTGACCACGGCGCCGCCGCTGACGTTCGTTGAGGTCTCCTGCTTGAGCGAGGGCACGTCCAGAGCTTGGACTATCGAGCTATTGTTGGGGAACGTGCCGACCTCGGCGAGCACCGTGCCGCCGTCCGGGGACTCGACGGACAGCGTGTCGATCTTGCTGTAGTAGAGCTGGTGAAGCGACGGGGCTCGGAATCCGGTGTTCACGCCCCCGCGCAGCGCGAACGCCGGCGCGAAGTCGTATCTCGCCGAGATCTTTCCGTTCACGGTCGAACCGAAGTCGCTGTAGCGCTCGAATCGTCCCGCCGTCCCTAGAGTGAACTTGCCGCCGAACACCCACTCCAGGTCGATGTAAGCTCCTGTATTGGTGCGACTTGCATCCGTCTCGTCAGTGGGCCGGTAACCGGGGAACACCTGGATTCCAGGAGGCGAGCCGCCCCTGCAGGTGGACTTGTTGGAATTGGGATCGTCGAGACAGTGCAAGTACGAAACCGGCTCCCCGGCGCGGATCCCGTATCCGTCCCGCCGGAACTCGGCGCCGAACGCTAGGTTGGTCGTCCTCCCGGCCTGCTCGAAGAGCCGGGAGACATCGAAATTGAACGTTGTCTGATTGAATCGGAGCCCGCCCGCGTCAGCCCCGGTAGGACTGTTGACTCCGTACGATGCGTTGTTCGAGTTCGAGATATAGAAGTCGAACGTGTTGCGCCCGTGGTTCACACTCAAGTCGAATAACCACCCGGAATCTGTCTCCCAGTCGATGCCTGCGGCGAAGGACACGTCCTCCACGTTTGTGTCGATGAATGGCAGGAACCCTTCGGGGTGGATCTCGTAGACGATTCGCGGATTGAAGATGAAGGGCACTCGATAGAAGCCGGGACTACTGTTCGCACGAGTCGAAAAGCCGCCGAACGAGTAGAAGTTCACCCTCCCCCCGATCGGCAGGGATGCATTGTAGTAGCCCGAGTGATGTCTCGAGTCAGCGTCGCCCAGCCTGATTACGTGACGGTTGACGGTGCTTTCGCGCGAATCCAGGCAGAACCCTGTGGAACTCGGCCGATCGCCGGCGCCGCACTCTGCCGGGAGGTAGAACGGCCAGCCCCATGCCCCGGCACGATCGGTGTGGTCCCTGTCGCGAAACTCGTATGTCATGTTCAGGAACGCGCCCTCTTCGCTAGCCCAGCCGCCGTTCATGGTATGGGTGAACACATCCCCGTCCCCGCGATAGGTCTGTCCCCAACTCGTATCGACGCTGAATCCTGGCGCTTCCTTCAGGACGAGGTTGATCACACCTGCGATCGCGTCCGACCCGTACTGTGCCGAGGCGCCGTCGCGCAGCACCTCGATGCGCTCGATGGCGCTGAGCGGTATGGCGTTCATGTCGGTTCCGGCCGTGCCGCGGCCCACGGTGTCGAGGACGTGCAGTAGAGCGCTATTGTGACGCCGCTTGCCGTTGACCAGCACCAAGACCTGATCCGGACCCAGGCCGCGCAGCGTAGCGGGGCGCACGGAGTCGGTTCCATCCGTGATGGCGGAACTTTGGAAGTTGAACGACGGAGACAGCATCTGCAGCGCTCGCCCCGTTTCGACATGGCCGGAATTTCGCAGTCGCTCGCCGAGCATCAGCTCGACCGGCACGGGAGACTCCAGTGGTTCCCGGCCCTCGGTTCGGCTGCCGACAACCACGACATCCTCGGACACGACCTCCAGCCGGAGGTTGATCGTGATCAATCCCGCGGACTGGCTGACCGTCCGCGACGCGCTCTGCAGGTCGGGGGCCGCGACCGACACTGTGTGCGGACCGTTCCCAAGCCGGCAGAAGCTTGCGATGCCGGAGTCATCGGTTGGCTGGCTTACGTCACCGATCGTGACGGTAGCGGTTGGCACCGTCGCGCCTGAAGGATCAATAACTTGGACCCTCAGGCAATCCTGCGCGATGGCGACTTGAGAAGCGACCAAAGCGGACGCGAGGAGTCCTAGACTTCGTGCACCCCAACGGAGCAGCGATCGGAATTTGCCGTGTAATTGACGCATTTCTGTCTTCTTTTGATAACTAACAGCGCTAAGCGTCCTCCAGTTTCTATCGTTAAGCCTAGCACCAGCGGCCGCCTGCATGGAAGGCCTCGCGCGTTGAAGTTTCTAAAGCCTGGGGAGACTAAGACCCTCAACCCCACAAAGCACCCCCTTGGTGCAGATTTTCCGGCTAGGAGACGGCGTGCCGGCTAGTTTGTCGAGTTGCCTGGTCACCGCTCGCCTGTGGCCCGGGCTAGATATGCACGGCCCGTCCGTCGGTGGCGAGCGCTGCTTCCTTGAGCGCTTCCGCAAGAGTCGGATGAGCATGCGTTGAGCGAGCTATGTCTTCGCTCGACGCACCGAATTCGATCGCTACTGCCGCTTCGGCGATCAGGTCACCGGCGCGCGGGCCGATGATATGCACGCCCAGCACTCGATCCGTCGACCTGTCCGCGAGAATCTTGACGAAGCCGTTCGTATCGGCCAGAGCCTTGGCCCTTCCATTCGCTGCGAAGGGAAACTTGCCTCTTCGGTACGGAATTCCGGACTCGGCCAACTGCTCCTCGGTCTTGCCCACCGACGCGATCTCCGGATGGGTGTACACCACGCCAGGTATTGCCTCGTAATTGACGTGGCCGTATCCCGTGACGATGCGCTCGACACAAGCGATGCCTTCCTCTTCGGCCTTGTGAGCGAGCATGGGCCCGCGTATTACGTCGCCGATCGCGTAGATTCCGTCGGCAGATGTTCGAAACCCTTCGGCCACTTCGATCCGACCCTTCCTGTCCAGCTTGACGCCCGCCTCCTCCAGACCGAGTCCCCCTGTGTTGGCCGCGCGTCCGACCGAAACCAGTACGCGATCGCATGCGGTTGGCTTGGCGTCCTCTACTTCCACCACGCAGTGCTCCTCGGTGGCCAGGGCCCCGATTACCCTTGACTCTAGTCTGAAGTCAATGCCCTGCCTGGTGAAGATCTTTCGTGCGGACTCGGCTATCTCCGCGTCCATTCCTGGCAGAATGCGGTCCAAGTACTCGAAGACGGTGACCTTGGACCCAAGACGGCGCCAGACAGAGCCGAGTTCCAACCCGATGTAGCCAGCACCTATGACAACCAGATGCTCCGGAACTTCCTCGTAGGACAACGCTTCGGTACTAGTGCCGATTCGGTCCCTGTCGATTTCGATGCCCGGCAAGGAAACTGACTTGCTGCCGGTGGCGATGACGATATGCTTGGCCGTGAGCTCTCTCGGCCCGGTAGATGCGGACACCGCCAGCCGCCACGGGGACGCGAAGCGGGCTGTCCCTTGGTAGCGCGTGATCTTGTTCTTCCGTATGAGTCCCGCGACGCCCTGCGTGAGCGAAGCGACCACGCGATCCTTGCGCTGTAACATGCGGTCGAGGTCGAGTCCCACGTCCGAAGCGACAATGCCGTGGTGGGCGAAGCGGGCCTTGGCGCGCTCGAAAAGCTCCGATGATTCGAGCAGCGCCTTGCTAGGAATGCATCCGACACGCAGGCAGGTGCCGCCCAGCGCCTTTTCTTTTTCGACGCATGCCACGTCGAGGCCCAGCTGGGCGGCTCGAATAGCTGCGGTGTAGCCGCCTGGGCCCCCCCCGATGACGATCAGGTCGTGTGATTGCATGCGCGTAAATTCAGCGTACTCTCCAGCGCTTGCCTAGACTCGCTCGCTCCGTCAGGGGCAGCGCGCTCAAATCCGGAGCCAAATCCGTTCCGGGCTCTCCACGAGATCCTTGACCCGCCGTAGAAAGGTCACTGCCTCGCGTCCGTCGACGATCCGGTGATCGTAGGTGAGGGCCACGTACATCATTGGACGGATTTCGACCTCGCCCTTCACCGCCATCGGCCGGTCGTGTATGGCGTGTATCCCGAGTATGCCGCTCTGCGGAGGATTGACGATGGGCGTCGAAAGCATCGATCCGTAGATCCCGCCGTTTGAAATCGTAAAGGTCCCGCCTTGGAGTTCGGAGAGTTCGATCTTGTTCTGTTGAGCACGAACCGCGAAGTCCCCGATCGCCCTCTCGATGTCGGCAAAGCCCATGGATTCGGCGTTGCGCAGCACCGGAACGACCAGTCCGCGACCTCCCCCGACGGCAATTCCGATATCGTGGTACTTGCGGTAAACGATGTGCGTGCCATCGATTCGGGCGTTCACCGCCGGGACCGCGCGCAAAGCCTCGACAGATGCTTTCACGAAGAACGACATGAAGCCGAGCTTCACCCGGTGACGCAGTTGGAACGAGTCTCGGTAACGCTTGCGTAGAGCGATCACCGCGCTCATATCGACCTCGTTAAACGTGGTCAGCAGCGCCGCGTTCTGCTGGGCTGCGACAAGATTTCGTGCTATGACCTTGCGCATCGGGGTCATCGGCACGGGCTCTTCTTCGCGCCCCGGCGTGTCGACCGGTCTCGGTGGCGCAACCCGTGCCGGTCGAGGCCCGGGCGCGGGCTCCGCCTTGATGGATTCAACCAAGCGGGTGGCGTCCTCCTTGAGGATCCTGCCTCCCGGGCCGGTTCCTTCTATGTCCGATGCGGGGAGCCCCGCCTCGCCTAGCACGCGCCTCGCCGCCGGCATCACGGGCGGCTTCGGAACTCCCGATGCGGCTGGCGCTTTAGCCGATGGCTCCGCGGACCTCGGGGCGGCCCTCGCGGATTCGCCGGGTGGCGGAGCGTCGCCTGGCTCTATCAGTGCAATCACGTCGCCAATACCCGCTTCCGCACCCTCCTTCGCGAGGATCTTGACGATCCTCCCGCTGATCGGAGCCGGCAGTTCCATGGCGGCCTTGTCGGTCTCGATTTCTACCACGACCTCGTCGATCGCGACAGATTCCCCTTCGGACTTGCGCCAAGCCCCGATCTGGACCTCGCTGATCGACTCTCCCGCTTCTGGGATTCTCAGTTCAACTGGCATGTAAGTGAGCTTTCTTGCGGGCTAGGCAGACACCGCTTCGTCAATCAATTGCCGTTGCTCGCGCTTGTGGCTGCCAAACGACCCCGTGGCGGGGCTCGCCGACTCCGGCCTGCAAATCGCCCGCGAGAAAGTGCCGGGAAAGCGCATTTGAAGGTTTCTCCATGCGCCCATGTTCAAAGGTTCTTCCTGTACCCACCACGCCTCGGCGTTCTCGAACAGAGACAGAGCCCGCTGCAGTTCCGCCTCGTTCATTGGGTAAAGCTGCTCAACCCGGACGATCCCCAGATCCTCGCGGCCCGCACTCTCGAGGGCATCTTTGAGTTCGAAGTAAATCTTTCCGCTGCACACTAGCACGCGCCTCAGCGCGCCCGGTTCGGGAACAGGGTCGGTAATCACCCGCTGGAAGCGCCCGGTTGAAAACTCCTCGAGGCCGGAAACGACTCGAGGATGCCGCAAGAGGCTCTTGGGCGACATGACGACGAGAGGCTTCCGCCACGAACGGACCACTTGTCTTCGCAGCAAATGGAAGTACTGCACGGGCGTGGTCGGGTTGACGATCTGGATATTGTCTTCGGCGGCGAGCTGCAGGAACCTCTCGAGTCTTGCGCTCGAGTGCTCCGGACCCTGGCCTTCGAAGCCATGTGGCAGTAGCATCACGAGACCGCTCCACAAGCTCCATTTGTCCTCGCCGCTCGATATGAACTGATCGATGATGACCTGCGCTACGTTTGCGAAGTCACCGAACTGCGCCTCCCAGATAACCATTCCGTCTGGCCATTCCAAACTGTAGCCGTATTCGAACCCCAGAGGTCCGCCTTCCGATAGCGGGCTGTTGTGCAACTCGAACGGTGCCTGCCTTGGGGATAGCTTTTGAAGCGCGATATATCTTTCTCCTGTCTGGGAGTCTCGCACCGCCGCGTGCCGGTGCGAAAACGTTCCGCGTTCGCAATCCTGGCCAGTCAGCCGAATTCGATGGCCCTCGATAAGCAAGGTGCCCATAGCAAGCGCTTCCGCGGTTGCCCAATCGACAGGCCGCAGTCCCTCGGCTATTTCTCCGCGCTGCGCGAGTAGGCGGGCGATGCGACGGTGCGGATGGAAGTTCCCCGGCGTCCGGCTGAGGCGATCGAGGATCGTCCGCAGGGTCCGCAAGGACCGAACGCCGGTATCGGGTTCGGCTATTTCGGCGTCAGATCCCTTGTTGAATCCAGACCACTCCCCGGTGAATTGGTCCCCTACGTGTATGTAGTCGTCGCGCCGCGCCGAGGCGAGTTCCTCGTCGAGGTGCTCGCGCCGCTCCCTGGCTATCCGGTCGGCTTCTTCGCGAGTGACGCCTCCCTGGCTCAGAAGGTGATCAAAGTAGGCCTCTCTAACCGGCTTGCGCTGATCGATCACTTGGTAGAGCAGCGGCTGGGTGAACCGAGGCTCGTCCGTCTCGTTGTGCCCCCTGCGACGGTAGCCGTACATATCGATTACGACATCGCGGTGGTACTCGTCGCGAAAATCGACGGCCAGGCGCACAACCTGCGCCGCCGCTTCCGGGTCCTCGCCGTTCACATGCAGGATTGGGATCTGCAGCATCTTGGCGACACCCGCGGCGTAGATGCTGGACCGCCCTTGTTCCGGCTTGGTCGTGAATCCGATCTGGTTGTTGACAATGATATGGATTGTTCCGCCGACGGTGTAGCCGGGGAGCTGGCTCATGTTGAGCGTCTCTTGGACAATTCCTTCTCCGGCGAAGGCCGCGTCGCCATGAAGCAGAATGCACAGGCCCCGCGTCCGCCGGCTGTCTCCCCTGCGGTCCTGCCGTGCCCGTACCAAGCCCATCGCGACCGGGTTGACAAATTCCAAGTGGCTGGGGTTGAAGCACAGCGCCATGCGTACTTTGTCCCCGCGCGAACTGACAAACGAGCTTCGATAGCCCATGTGGTACTTGACGTCGCCTCGCCCCTCGTAATGCTCGTGGTCCAGATCGGTGTACTCGCGGAAGATCTGCTGGGGGTTCTTGCCAATGACGTTGGCGAGAACGTTGAGGCGGCCACGGTGAGCCATTCCGATCACTATGTCGTTGACACCGTGGTGGCTAGCCCTCTCGATCAGGAGATCAAAGAGCGGAATCAGGGTCTCGCAGCCCTCCAGCGAGAAGCTCTTGGCGCCGATGAACTTCTTCTGGATGAATTCCTCAAAAATCGTGGCGTCCATCAGCCGTGTGAGGATGCGGAATTGCCGAGCCTGGCTCAGCTGGACGCGGTTGCCGATCGGTTCCATCCGCTTCTGAAGCCACTCGCGGACGTTCAGGTCGTCAATGTGCATGAACTGCACCCCTACGGAGCGGGCGTATGTCTCGCGCAATCGATCAATCACTTGGCGCGGGGTGTTGAGGGAGCAGCCGGACAGGGTTTCCGGAGAGATGCTCTTGTCTAGGTCCTGCACTTGCAGTCCGTAATACGATGGATCGAACTCAGGGGATGTACGTTTTGAGGACTCGAGAGGGTTGACCGCAGCGATCATATGACCACGGACCCTGTAGGCCCTGACAATCAAGTCGATCCGATGCTGCAGGCTCGCGGCCCACGCCGGGCCCGTCTGCTCCCGACTCGGTTCTTCCGCGGGGCCTTCGTTGGACGGGGGTGTCTTGCGACCACCGGAAGCCCACAGCGGAGTTCGCGGTCCGGCCCCCGCTCCGGAGCCAATCGAATCGAAATAGGCACGCCACTGTGCTGACACCGATACCGGATCGCGCAGGTAGTCGGCGTACAGTTCCTCGACGAAAGCGAGGTTGATCTCGGCGGGCCAGTTGCCAAGATTTGACATGTTCGTGCTCAAAGCGGCAACGATTCCGCCCTTACTCAAGAGAATACAGTGCCGGGCGCAAGTAACTTCTTGCATCTCCATTCGGGGCTGCTGCCAGCCGGTCTCGAAGATGGCCCGAATCCGGGCGATTCGAACCATAGCGGGTCCGAGCCAACTTGGGCAGAAGCAATTCTGCGCAGGCATCATAGGCACCGCTGGCGCTAGTTTGGGGGCCTTCGCAAGAGGACCGTCTGCAACGCTGCGCACCGCGGCAGCATGACCGAGGCGATCGATGTGGATCTCAGCCGACGCCGCAGGGCTGTCACGCGCACGCCTGCTCCCAGACGCTGGAGGATGGTCGGAGTTGCCTAGTCGAGCGGTGCCATTGTCGAAGCCGAGATCGTCGGGAGGTGGATGTCGTAGAAGAACCGATTCGAGACTCAATCGCTCACCCGCTCAGATAGAGTGCAGATCATTCCCCGCACTGCAAGCCATGATGTCTTGGTCTGGGAGGAAGCCGACTTCTGGAAGAGGACAATCCGTCTCGCAGCAGTCTCGATGACACCAATCGCCCGCAGGTGCACGTTAGGCGCGCCATTCGCCACTAGCACTTGTTGCTCAAGACCGGGGCTGCGTCTCGAATCTGAGGGACTCACGTCTATCTTTACCCCCTTAATTGCGAGTCGGAGGACTCCGCACTTGTCGGAGTCCGACAATCGACATTGCTGCACCTTCACCCCTCCACGGCTTGCATCAATTAGCAATCCAGTTGCAGTTGGTGAGTGCGCTGCATAGTTAAGCCTTCTCGACTGGTGTCTCAGGTATGTCTGTCCACACGGCGGGGATAGGCAACCTAGAGAAAGGATAGTGGAATGAAAACATAACTTGAAGGAATGAAGATCTATAAATCCAGGATTTCGTAGCATAATCGGCAGATTTCTATAGTCCGCTATCATGAATCCATGCAGGGAAGCCCGAGCATCATCCAGCACCTCAACCGCGTGCTGAAGGGCGAATTCACCGCGATCCACCAGTACATCGTCCACGCCGAGATGTGCGACAACTGGGGCTACGGCAAGCTTGGAGCATTCATCAAGCAGCAGGCGATTGGCGAGATGCGCCATGCCGAGGTGCTGATCGAGCGCATCTTGTTCCTCGAAGGCGTTCCCGGCATGGGCGAGCTTAGCCCGCTCAACGTCGGCCAAAACGTCAAGGACCAGCTTTCCAACGACGTGCAACTGGAGTACGAGGCCGCGAGAATCCTAAACGCCGCGATTCGGGACGCCGCGGCTGCCGGAGACAACGCTTCGCGGGAGCTATTCGAAATGATCCTCAAAGACGAGGAGGAGCATGTCGACTGGCTGGAGGCGCAGCTCCAGATGATCGGCGACATGGGCCTCGGCATCTATCTCTCGCAGCAGCTGGCGGACGCTGCAGGCGCCGGCGCATGACCGGTGCCTGTCTCATTGGGACAAGTGCTCGAGAGCGGGTTGAATGCCGTTCACCTTGATGCTTGGTCGGTTGCGACAGCGCAGGGCCCTCCCGGATCGTTACGAGAGATCCGTGTCCGCGGGATAACTTCCTGAATGAGAATGAGATAGCGTAATCTCGGTTTTCTCGGGCTGCGGATGCACGAATTGCGGGAGGTTGTCCAAGGACCCACGACCTAAGGTGTGGAGCGGCGCAGGTTGTGCCAGGCGTACCAGCATCGCCGGCAGCGCGTTGCGCTCGCATGGAGAGGGGCTACACCGGCGATCGCAGAATTCAGTCGAAGCGCTCGTTCGAATAAGACCTATGAGCCCCCCTAGGACCAATCGGGAGAGCGGTTGAGGCCGACGTTTGCAAACGCTAGCACGTTTCTTGCCGGTCTGTCAGATGACCCTCCGGGCGCTTTTCAATTGCGGTTGGCATGCCAGCCGCAACGAACGACCCGCTCGCCGGATATCTGAGTGCCAGGGACCTGCTGAGTCTCGACCCGCTCACTGTATCCTTCCCTCGTCTCGGAGTCGGGATTGCGCGGGCGCCCCGTAGAATGCATTGTCTGCACAGCAGGATGCCCCATCAACTCGGCAATGTTGCCCGCAATGCGGGTGGAACCGAATTGGCATCGAGCTTCATGGAGCCGCTGGGCGTGAGCCAACAGTGCCTGGAGCAGGGGTCAGTCATCCTGGATCTCATCCATGGATCGGGTGTCGATTGCAGTGAAACCCTGTTGCAAGATACAATGAACATCAAGGTACTCATCTGCAATTTCCTTGCAGTTGTTCGATATCTCGAGAATTAATATCAATTATATATAGGCGAAATCAGATTACGATAGGAGCTTATAAAGCAACCAACGATCGGCGTTTTCGACTAGATCTAGCAGGGAAAATCTCCATAATTCCTAATTGAATTGGCTAAGCCATGGACCTGCGATGCAATACTCGTGCCTGCTGGCAGCGTATCAATGGCATTCGGAGCAAACGGAATCTGCCATGTGCCAGATCACGGGGGGGACGAAGTCGCGTCCGGCACCGAACCGCGAGCGTGCATGTGCCTCTCGGCCGGCCTCTCTAAGATGTTCCAGGCATCCTCAGGATGAACATCTGGCGAGTGCCGTCCTCCATCATGCTGGGGACTAGGAGCGTGTCGCCGGAACGATTCCAGCGGGGAGCGGGGTCGCATCGCACATCCCCCCTAACACGTCCGAACAGATCGAATCCTCCGGCACGATACGTCTCGCCAGTGCGGCGATTGTGGATGACGTAGTGCACCTTCCCGTCAGACTTGTAACCGTTGGCCAGCCACGCGAGGTCAGGCGACAGAGCGATGTCGCCTTCAGGGTCCGGGAACAAATCGATGTCGCCGATTAATTCCACCAATTGCTGTGAATCGACGTCGAACACCGCCTGCCGGTTCGCGATCGATCCGATCATTCGCGACCCCGCGTCCCATTCGGGATGTCCTCCTATGTGTGTTTGCTGGCGCCTCAGATCCGTGCCGTCGCGCGCAACGGTGAATGACGCGTTCACCCGGCCTCCCTGGCCGAAGTTCGCCCGCGCAAAGAAAAACAGCCGTGCGCCGGTGCGACTCCACAGCGTATGGTTGATGAAGAGGGGCAGGGAGTCGATGTCCGGACGCTCGCGTCGAAGGGCCTCGGCGAGGTCGTGGAACGAGACCAGAAGCTCCTTGTTGCCAGACTCGACATCCACAAGGAAGACACCGTCGTCTTTGGGAGCGCTGACGCCGTCGGTCCAGTCCCACGCTCCGGGATAGCCCGTGACGCGGCGCAGACGCGCCATCCTAGCGTAATTGATCCCGGCGAAATGCTTCCCGTCGAAGGCCACACCGCCATTCCCGACGGGCGTGTCTTCAAAGCGATACTCCCGGACTCTGCGTCCTTCGGTGATGTCGAACAGCACGCAGAAGACCTTGCCGGACTCTGGGTCGCGGTCATTGAAAAAGAATTGATTTTCCGGATCGGCCGGATTCCAGTAAAACATCGTCCCTTGCTGGACGTTCCAGCCTCTTGACGTGTCGACAGCCCGAACCTCGTAGTTGTTCTCGGTGTCGAGCAGGATGACGTCAGCGACATCGTTGGGTCCGGGCATGCGGTCCACGAATTCCGTGCGAAGAGCAAGAATGTAGCGCCCGCTCGCGTTCCAGGGGATCGTGCCCACATGACCGATATAGCCGAAAAAGTGGTTCTTGGGTCCCGAGGTGATCTGCTCGCGCTCGATCTCTGTCGGTGGACCCGGGGGCCCCGCACAAGCAAGGGCGAGGAGGCAAATGCCGGGCAAGAGGCGGCCAAGGCGCAAGCTGGGCTTTCGGCTTCCTGCTGGAGAGGCGGTTTCGACCTTCATATAAGCTTGACCGGTCCCAGCATACTGCGAATCTTCCAACGACTGCGAATCAGATCTTGTCGGGTTCGCGGAGAAGCGGGATCGGCGAAACGAATACGAACCAATTTCGGACGACGGACGGGAAATGCGTTCGAAACGGGGGGGCCGAAGGTCCGGACGGTGCCCGAGTTTTCTGTGTACTTCGAAAACCCGCAGTCGAGGCTGTGCGGGCAATTCCTTGGTCAGGCTCCAATCGCGGGCCGCCCCGAGCAGCTTGCACGAGCCGCGCAGCTACGATGATTGAGGCATATCGCGGTCGCCTCGAAGGTTGAGCGCGATGGGGCGAACAGGCATGCAGTCACTCGAAGCTCAGAACCCGCAATTCGAACGCGACGTTCGGGAAACATTCGCCCAGCAGACCTTCATGAGAATGATTGGCGCCAAGATCACCGGTCTTTCTGCCGGCTCGGTGGAGATCTCGGTGCCCTGCAGCGACAACCTTCTTCAGCACCACGGCTACCTGCACGGTGCCGTGATAGCCGCAATTGTCGATACCGCCTGCGGATGCTCGGCGATGACGCTGATGCCGCCGAGTTCCTCGGTACTAACCGTGGAGTACAAGATCAACTTTCTCGCCCCTGCCGCCGGAGAACGCATCGTCGCGCGCGGTCGCGTTTTGAAAGCTGGGCGTAGGCTGACCGTCTGCTCAGGAGAGGCGCTGGCGTTGGCTGACGGGAAGGAGAAGCCAGTTGCCGCGCTGGTGGCGACCATGGTTCGGGTGACGGCAGCGTAGCGTCCTCGCTCAGAGCGACTCGCTAGCATGGCCCGCCGCTCCGGCCACAGCGCACGGTTTGGCATCCGCCCAACGGTCTGCCCGTTACATGCCGATGGAGAATCCATGCCCGAAGCGCCCGTTTAGAGCAGCCGCGATGCTCATCGATTCCGAGATCTTCGAAGCGGATCTCGTGCCTTCGTAGATTCGTTTGGTAGCGGTGTATTCAGCTGGCATGCCGCCGTAGAACGTGATCCGGCGTGGCGCGATCAGGGCCGCGAAGCCCGGGAGGTCCGAGTAGCGCGAAGCCCCTAGGAGGATCGGGCCTCCGTCGTGCGACACGGGAGGCCGTATCAAGATCACGTGCTCTATCGAGTCGTCCAGCGCCGCAGCGTAGATCGCCCACCCAGCCGCCGGGCCGATCCCGCTGACGGCGACCGGTCGCCCCCCTGTCTTCTGCCGCAGCAGCTGGGCAGCTGCCAGCACGCTCCCGATGCGGATCGAGTCCACCGTGCGGCCCGTTTGCATCGCGTTACGAAGAAGCATTTTCCATTCGGATTTCGGCCACACCGCCGTCCCCGTGCCGGGCGGGTGTACCACTAGCACGGGATTTCGCCCGAAGCGGCCGAGGTTTCTTAGCAGGCGCTGGACCGCCGCAGGGTCCTCTCCTGGGGACGCGATGTGCAGCAAGGCCGGACCGTCCGCGTTTTCTGGGATCCGCAGCAAGATTTCGACAGGAACGTGTCCCGCGAAGTCGAACGCGAGCGCTTCGAAACCGTCGGGTGTGTCCATGCTTCCCCGCTCGGTCACCGGAGCGCCGGTGCTTGGGGGGAGAGTCTGGAGCACTTTGGTTCGGAGTGCTTCCAGAAGTTCATGGCGCTGGCGTTTCCAAGCGCTTGTGCCCGTCCATTCCGAGGCGGCCGATGGCGGGACGAAGAACTCGTGCATCTGAAAGTTTCGCGCGTCGGTCGGAGGCTCGCCACCGAAGACGGCTAGGTCAGCCGCGTCGATCTCCTCAAAACCGGTATCGATTTGGCGCGGCTCAATATCCAGTACCCAGCGGTCAAGCCATTTCACGGCTTCTGATCGCAGTAGGTCCGAGTCCTGGTGGCCGCTCTCGACCACCAAATTCCGAAACTTGTCCGGAACTTCGTAGGAAGCGTATAGCGAGGACATCGCGGCCTCGAACTCCTCGTAGCCCGCGACGGGGAACAGCGGGTCTTCGCGCCCGTGTGCCGTAAGCAACGGTCTCGGCGCAATGAGGGCTCCGAGATGGATCAGGTCGTGCATCCGGAAATTTACCGGATACATGCAGTCGCAATGCATTCTTTGCGTGTTATCCGACACGCTGACTGCGTAAGTCCCGATACCCATGATCGGGATCACGGCTTGGATTCGCGGCTCCACCGCGGCCGCAAACCAGCTCATGGCGGCCCCCCCGGATCGACCGGTAATCGCGAACCTATTGCTATCCACCTCGGGGCGGGTTTCCAAATAGTCGAGTCCGCGAATCACATTCCAGACTTCGAGGCCGGCCGGACTGTACGCTCGGGTGTACCACTCGTACATTTCTTGGTTTAAAACGCCATGGTGCAGTCCGACCGTCTCTGCAATCTGGATCGGATCGATCACCATGGCTGCGTAACCGTGGCGAGCCAGTGTGTGTCCGTGCCTTTGATATGAAGTCTTAGCTCCGTGGGGAGAAAAGGCGTGGCCGCAAACGTAGACCACAGCTGGCACTGGGCCCGTCCTGTCTGTGGGCAGGTATAGATTCGCAGTCACGTAGACCTTGGAGATGCTCTCGAACGCGATCTTCTCCACTACGTACCCAGAACGCTCGATCTTGCCCGTGATCCGGACGTTCAGCGGTGTTTTCGGGCGGTCAACGCCAAAACCGAGCATGTCCTTCAGCTCGTTGCGGCGCTGCTCGCGGACCGCTTCCCACGTCTCGCGGGATGCGGCCTCCGTCTTGGCTCGATCCGTGATCGCACGGGCCTCTCCCGCAAGTCGCGCCAAGATTCCGTCCCTCGAGAGATTCGCACGGGTGGCCGGGCCCTTGGGCTCTACCGAGCCCGAGCCGGATTGCATGGGTGAGCCACCACAGCCCACAAGGATTGCCAGAACCCCCGTGCAAGCTGTGGTGACGACGACACGGCGCAGTGATTTCATGGGGTGCAACTCTGACCACACGATAACGTAGGCAGCCGCCATGGGAGGCTTTGGAAACAGCCTGGACCGAGGGTTGCCGGGGCTCCTTTTGAAATACAGCCGTCCAGCCGCTCGCGACACGGCCTCGAAGGAAGGTTGGGCTTCCCCCGAACCACGGGAGTTCCATAGTGGAGTAGCGGACGGGTGGGCACTTCAATGTCTCGAGCGTGCCTGTCGGCTTGCAGGCCTCGACGATCGCAGCCAAGCAGGCAATCGCCGCTTCCCTGACTTGAAGCTGCCGACCGGCGGGCCGCCCGGCAGCATCAGCCGCGAAAAGATCTTGTATGCCCGGAGCGTCGGTTTCGTTCGCCTGAGCGATCCCTCCAGATGGTCAGGCCTTCCGCTGGAGAGCGCGCGGAACCGCAGCGGTGGCGATAGGCAGTGATTGAGTGCAAGCTGATCCGAAATAGCTTGAAGCCGATTTGCGAAAGGGCTCGGCACGGAGCTGGGAGTAAGTGGACCTCGCCGGAGCAACATAGGGCCATCTGGTGATCTTCGACCGCGACGAGGGCGCGAGATGTAAGGGCCGGGTTTTCCGCCTCGAGAAGGAGAGCGGGGAACTGCCCTATGCTCAATCGCTAGCCAGACCCATCGTCGTCCCGCGGAGTATTCGCAAGAGTTTACTGACAAGGTCGCAGCCTACTTGCCACTACCTGACACGCGAATGCGCTTGAGCAGGCGCATCATCTTTGCAACACGCGCGGGCTCGTTCGTGTAGAGGTTGCGTTGCTCGCCAAGATCCTCTTCGAGGTTGTATAGCTGCCCGTACGGTATCGTCCGGTCAGAGTCAAACGGATTCCATCCCCCGCCGCCCACGGGGCGCCCGCCACCGCCCTGAAACATAAGCAGCTTCCAATCGCCTTCCCTTATCCCGAAACCGCCGCGGTAGCTGTTGTGGACGAGCGACGTGCGTGCCGGACCGGTCGATTCGCGGCCCAGCAACGACCCGAGGAAGCTGAAGCTGTCTGGAGCGGCACCCTCCGGCAGCGTCTTACCTAGCAATTCGGCGAATGTCGCAAGCGTGTCAGTCAACGCTACAAGCGCGTCCGACCTCGATCCGGCTTCGATCTTGGCCGGCCAACGCGCAAGCAGCGGGATACGCTGGCCCCCTTCATATGCTTCGGTCTTCTGGCCCCGCAGCGGACCGTTCACGCGATGTCCGGACAAGTTCCGAACGACTGCGCCGTTGTCACTGGAGAACAGGACAAGGGTATCCTCGGTCAAGTTCAGTTCATCAACCGTGTCGAGGATGCGTCCGACCGACCAGTCGAGTTCGAGGACGAAGTCGCCGTAAACTCCGATGCCGCTCTTGCCCCGGAACCGCTCGTTGGGAATAATCGGTCCGTGGGTGTTGCGGTGCGCGAAGTACAGGAAGAATCTCTCGCCTGCTTTGTCTCGAATCCATGAAACTGCCTTCTCGGTAAGCTGCAGCGCGAGCTCCCTGTGGTCGTACAATGCGCCGACCCCGCCGGTGAAATGATGGCGTGGCGGGAAACCGAATCGATCCAAGTACGACCTGCGGCCGAGCCACCGGTCATCGCGGTGCAGTCGAAGGGGCGATTCCTTTCGCAGCCCCACGACACGGTGGTTTTCGATCAAGACGTGCGGCTGCTGTCCGACATGCGGGATACCGAAGTAGTAGTCGAAGCCCACTTCCAGCGGTCCCGGCGCGATCTTTCCGTTGTAGTCGATGCCTGCTTCCGTCCAGTTTTCGCCGTCAGGTCGCCCGTAGCCGAGGTGCCACTTTCCGACGATCCCGGTCTTGTATCCCGACGCTTTGAGCAGCATCGGCAGCGTGTAACGGCCCTCTTCGATTAGCAAGGGGTCGTCCGACCACACGTTGGCGGTGCCGGCCCAAGTTCGCCAGCTGTAGCGGCCGGTCATTAGCCCGTAGCGCGTGGGCGTGCAGACGGGGTGGGGCGAGTGAGCGTCAGTGAATAGTCGCCCCTCCTTGGCCAGGCGGTCGATGTTTGGGGTTTCGTATTGCATCGCCCCATAGGCGCTCAGGTCACCGTAACCGAGATCGTCGGCTAGGATTAGGACGATATTCCTTGGAGTTTCAGCTGCTGGCGAGGGACTGACTGCCAGGGCCGCGATGGCCACGCAGATCGCAAAAGGCGTTTCTTGAGAGAAGGGTCGCATTGGACACCTAGACTTCGGAATTGTCGGACCCGGGTGTGGCATTTTCGTGTCGCGCGGTTGCATCAAGGCGGAACTTCGACAGATTGCAGGGGACCGATCTAGTCGATTCCAGCGCGAGGCGGACTAAGGCAGACCTTGTCCTGTCCAGGCAAGTCTAACCGACGAGCCCTGCTACGGGTCCAGGTTGCCAGAATTCCGCAGAGTCGTGGAATCAGTGGCTCGATGGTGGGCACGCCCAGACTCGAACTGGGGACCTCCTGCGTGTGAAGCAGGCGCTCTAACCGACTGAGCTACGTGCCCTGAGATGCGAACACGGCAGAAGCAGCCGACTGTGTCGCGGGGCTCCTCTGCGGATCGGCTTTCCGCTTTCTAGATTGTACAGGCATTTTGCCATCCCTATAGACCGCTAATCTGGACTCTCCAAGCGGACCTCGCAGTGAAGTCTAATCCCCTAGATGCGCCAGAGGTCTTGCCGGGTTGCGTGTTGGAATCCGCTCTCTGGCGACCGCGCAGTCTGCCTTGCGACATTCACAGACGCTCCACGCATTCGATGGCAACCGCGAATCCAGATTTGAACCGGCACGGCCGGCTCGCTGCTCCGCCCTGAGTTCTCAATAGCCCAAGTACACGGTCTTGTAGTCTGTGTAGAAGTCCAGAGCCACAGGACCCTGCTCCTTGGGGCCGAAGCTGGACTCTTTGGACCCGCCGAACGGCAGCTGATATTCCACTCCGGCGCTCGGCAGATTTACCGTTATCAGCCCGGCCTCGATTCGATTGACGTACTCAAATATGCGCGAGACGTCGCGTGTCTGGATCGAAGCAGATAGGCCGAACTCCGACTTGTTCGCGATCCGCATGCAGTCCTCGAAGTTCGCGGCTCGCATCACGCCAAGCACGGGGCCGAACACCTCTTCTTGGGCGATGCGCATTCGCTCTGTCACACCGCTGAAGACCGTCGGCTCAAAAAAGAAGCCATTTGCGAAGTCGCCGTGGCTCAGAACTTGGCCTCCGCACTCAAGCACCGCTCCTTCGCTTTCGGCGATACGACAGTAGCGGTCGTTGGTGTCGAGTTGGTCTTGATCGATCGCAGGGCCGATTTCGACGCCCGGCTCCAGCCCGTTGCCGATTCGCAGTGCGCGCGCAGCCTCGACAGTGCGCGCTAGGAAATCGTCATGGATCGCGTCCTCGACAATGACCCGGCTTGTCGCTGTGCACTTTTGCCCGGTCGAAAACATTGCTGCGTTGATCGTGTTGGCGACTGCTTTGTCGATGTCCGCATCGGCCAGCACGATTGTTGGGTTCTTGCCGCCCATCTCGAGTTGGATGCGGATCCGCCGGGCGGACGCCTGTCCATGAAGGATTTGACCGATCGGCACTGAGCCGGTGAATGACAATGCCTTCACCGGCTCGGCATGCACCATCGCGTCCCCGACTTCCCCTCCAGAACCGCAGATCAGGTTCACCACGCCTTTTGGTATGCCTGCCTCGTGGCACGCCTCGGCAATTCGCCAAGCCGAAAGCGGCGCGGCTGTCGCGGGCTTCACAAGCGCGGTGTTCCCTGCGACCAAAGCCGGTGCTAGCTTCCACGCAGGGATCGCGCTCGGGAAGTTCCACGGGTTGATCTGAGCCACAACGCCTAGTGGCCGGCGTACCGCGTACATGAATACGCGGTCTCGTTCGGAAGGAACTTGAATTCCCGGTATCCGTGACCCTTCTCCGGCAAAGTACCGGAAGATGTTGATCGAGCGCATCGTCTCGCCTTTCGCCTCGGGCAGGGTCTTGCCTTCTTCGCGAGTCATGTCACTCGCCAGCGAATCGAGATTGCGCTCGAGGAAATCGGCAACCTTGTACAGGTAAGCTCCCCGGGCGGGCCCGGCCATTGCCGCCCACGCTGGAAACGCATCCTGGGCCGCCTGAGCCGCCACATTGACGTCAGCCTGGTTGGCCTTGCAGAAGATGCCTACACAGTCGGAGGTGTCTGCGGGATTTATGTTCTCGAAGGTCCGGTCGGACGTTACCCATTCGCCGTCGATATAGTTCGGATAGGTCTTCAGTTCGCTCACTTCAGTCGCCCCAAGTCGCCGTGCCGGGCCGTCCTGTCGGGCCGGTTCGGCAATCCCAAGGTCCCATCATCGCACGCGGGTCCCGGACTCGAAACTCCTCGGTGCTAGGTCGGCGGCTTCGGCTTTTGGTTGGACGAGCCGTGCAACGAGAACTGGCCCTCAGCAAGACCTTGCACTGGGACGTTCCGCTGTAGACCAATCAATAATTGGTCGTATGGAGCGGGATCACTCCGGCTTGGTGACGGAGAACTCTTTCGGCACGACACCCGTCAGCCCCGGCTTGACGCAAAGACTGGGAAAATCGGGAATCGGCTGATCGACAATGGCGTCGATGCGTCCGAATTGAGATTCCCTCTGATCGTGCGAAGAGCCCCGATGACCGGGCCGCTCTAAACGGAGAGCAAGCGCGAACTCGATGAATTCGCGGCGGCGATGGAAGCCATCGCCAAAGAAGTCGAGACCGACCGCAATCTGGCTTTTCACGTCCCGGTGACAATGCCTCAGAGAAGGGTCCACGAGGCTAGAGCGCCGTGCCGCTCCGTCGTCACCTAGCAGCCGAATGGCGGGATTTAGGCAGCTGCCGGCGAACCGCTGCAAGTGAGCCGAAGCCGAGAATACATCGGTCTCGGAAACTTGACGCCCGTCGCGGCTGACCCGCAGGATCGCGCCACGCGAAGCCCCATCATCTCGTCGGCCCCAGAACTCATGGGATTGCTGCCTGTAGTAACCGGAGGATGTCGGACACTGCTGCACTAGGGACGGGATGTCGGACTCAGGGCCCCGCCTCTTTTCAATCAGGCGGCGAGTTCAGAACCTGCTCCCGATCTCAAAGTTCAATGCATCGAAGCAGCTCATTGTTCATCTCTTGTCTCGTGGGCTTTGGGTCGTTCGGACCAGCGCTCTAGAAATCGCCTTCCCTGACGACGGGACCCTTCTTGGACAGCTTGACCACATTGGCCGGGGACACCGGCTCGTTGTCCCGCAGTGGGCCCTCGCCCTCTAACGCCATCTCTGCGGCGACGCTGACGAGTCCGCTGAGCTTGTTGGGCCGTGTCAGAGCCTTTCGTTCGGCGTCGTAGTAGTCGAACCACGGAAGGCCGGCGGCCGTGTAGTCCTTCGCAGTCGGCGGCGTAGTGGGAGGCTTCTCATTGGTCACCTCGACGTACTGGAGACTGTTCAGGATGTGTACGAAGCAGCGCGACCCCACTGACTGCTCCCAAGCGCTGATGCCAAATGGATCCTCGTGAATTTGCTGTCGCATGAGACCGCCGGGCGCTAGACCCATCGCTCCCGGAACCGTGCCCATCATTATCTTTTCAGGCGGCCTCCGATCCTCATATGCAGCGGCCTTTATCGGGTAGACGACAATCTGGAGGCCACCATGTCGGCCCTTTCCGGCGAGCTGTTCCTCAGCCGTGTATCCATCACCGAGCGGCATGGCCAAGAACTGCCGGATCAGGCCGTTGCCCGCATAGAAGCCGTCCAACCAAGGCTGTTCCGGAATCACCATGTAATCTTGGTTCGGCTTCTTGGAAAGGTTGTCGTGCCAGGGTTCCCCCGTCAAGGCGGATACCTTTCCTGCAGCAACCTTCACCGCCATTGGGTAAGCCGCGGAGAAAGAAAGCCACATCGCCTCGGATTGGTACATCGGCAAGAAGACGCCCCCGTGACGGCGCCACGAAGCCGGCACTCGCCGCGCGTAGTCGTCAACGTGTTTCACGGGAAACCGCGAGAATCCCGGCGGAAGCGGATACTCTCTGTTGTCATCGGGAATTCTGAGAGTCCGCATGAAGCCAATGCTGCACGAGGCATTTCTGTGAACCTCCGGAAAGCTGAATCTTAGTCTGTTACCCGACAGTTCAATCAAGATCTCTGTTCTCCCATTTCTGTGATCTGTTCCTAATTATTCGGAATCACTACCAAACGCCATCTCGGACCTCCCGCACAATGCGCAAGACCGCATGGTCTGGAACCTTCTTGAGCTGTCGCAGCAGATCGGCGAAAAGAGGTGCCCGCCGGATGATGATCTCCTGTAAGTCTCGGGAGACCTTGCCCGCCAGTGCGAGCAGGACGTCGGGATCCTCTTCGAGGTCTGCGGCAATCCGTCGAATTGTTTCCTCGGACGGCGGGGGCACCACTCCACGCTCAATCTTGCTGAGGTAGGCCGGCTCCACCCTGACCCTGTGCGCAACCTGGCGCAAGGAATATGAGCGGTCCGTGCTGAGCCGACGCTCCCGCACAACACGCAGGTACGGTCCGAATGTCATGAGTAGTGTGTACTACATACTACACATTCAATTTCGGAATGTCAAGGCATTGGGCCGCGCCTTCCAGAACCGGCCTCCAAGCCTATCCCAATCGGAATGTGCTCGGTCGCTACGAGAGCGTCACTCGGGCCTCTTGCCGGAAACACAAAGGAAGAGTTCAAGCCAGCCCGGTCCTGCACGATTCGGAGGCAAGTGCCTGTCGCCGACGGCGCGAATGTCAAAGCAGTCAGAAGGGACGGCGATTAGGCCGGCGGGCGTGGAATGGAACCGCTGACACGGCGGTCGCAGCACCACCCTAATCGGGGGAGAGACCTTCGGCAACGCGTTCGCAGTGCGGCCGGGCCGAAGACTCGACCACCGATGTCCGTGCAAGTCAAGCGGGTCCGAAGCCACCGGCCGCGCAGGCGGCCTTGGCGCGCTCATGCTTACGAGGAATGGCGACCGTCAAATGGTTGCACACCGGCTTCGGCTTCGCGGGCCGACCGTCGTCGTAGCTTGCACGTGATGCCAACTACGCTGACAGCATGACAAGCGCATCTTCCGGGCCAAAGAGCGACTGGCTGGCGCGCCCGCCGGTCTCCTCCCAACCCTTTCAAAATAGGAATTCTCACCCTGATTGGCTGCTCGCGGCACGCAATCCGGAAAATCGCTGTCGTATCGTGGGACCAGCAGGACTCGGCGCAGGACGGGGCTCGCCGATGACACGTTGAATGAATGGAGCAAGATGAATGGCGTTTTTCGAACTGAGGCAATACAAGGTACTTCCGGGCAAGATGGACGAATGGGTTCGCTTGATGGAAGAGGAGATCATCCCGTTCCAGACTGCCAAGGGGATGGTCGTCACTGGCAGCTTCAGAGGCGAATTCGACGATTCCGCCTATTTCTGGATACGCCGATTCGAGACCGAGTCAGATCGCGGACGGCTCTACAAAGCCGTGTACGAGAGCGATTTTTGGAAGAATGAAATGGGGCCGAGAATCCCTGAGTTCCTTGACCGCGAACAATCCTTCATTACCCGCATCGTTCCGACATCTCGGTCCCCGATGCAGTAGGACAGGGATGCCCGAATTGTCGTCTGGCCTCGATCCGCTGTAGCCATTGCGGCACTAGCTCGTGGGGAAAGAGGCAGCCTTGGTGCTGCGGACAGACGTAGGTCGAGCGCGCCGTGCGCGTCCACGGTGCAAGACATATCGCTGCGCTGGAAAGTCGGGTGTGCTGCGGAGGGACAAGGACTCTGGAGCGGGCTCGCTGGCCGATTGCCGATCCGGCTGCGCCGGCTTCGATGCTATCGGTGCGGGGAATCGCCGATCTCCCAGCGGCGCTATCTGCTCGCTAGCGCGCCGAGACCGACCTCCAGCCTGTAGGTTCCTAAGCTTTGGCTTGTACGAAAGCGTCCCGGCTGGCTTCCGACTCGAAGTAGTGTAATGTGCCGCCAACCTTGGCGCGGACGGCGTGCGCTGGATCCACGTATGTCCCAGTGTGCGGGTCTCGGACGAGCTTGCCGCTGGTGGTTTTCGGTGTTTGGTCCTTCGAGCTTGATTTGGGACGATTCGATCCACCCATCGCGCGGACCGCGACTCGGCTGATCTCGCGAATGAGGTTACGCAGGATCGCGAGGCCGATCACGCCGATCAGCAAGAACAGGATGTTTCGCACCGTGAATCGTCCTTCCTTTGATAGGAAAGGCGCCAGCCACGCGGCTAGGCGCCTTTCTGATGTCGGTAGCGGTCCCGGAGTGTCCGGGTGGCTTCGCTAATTCCTTTTTCTCCTCTTCTTGGGCTGCTCGAAAGTTGTCTCAAGCTTGCCGCTCAGGCTCTGGACCATCGCCTGCGCGCTTGCCGCATACGGCCCTTGCGGTTCCAAGTCCAGATACTTTTGGTAGGCCTCTACCGTACCCGGAGCAGGGACCACCGAGCCGTCTTCCTTCATCTGAGCCGTGCCGACGAGGACGGTCGCCAGCTGGTAATAGGCGTTCGCGAAGTCAGGCTGAACCTCCGTGGCCTTCTGGAACGCTGCGATCGCTCGCGCGGTATTCCCCGTGTTGACCATCGTCGCGCCTAGGTTGAAGTAGTACGTGCCGGCGTTGTCCGGGGCCATCTCCGCGGCCTTCTCCAGTTGAGCTGATCCCTCCTCGACTCGCTGCATCCGGATTAGCAGCAGGCCAAGGTTGTTGTAGTAGGCCGGGTCCGGCTTCAACTCGATGGCCGCGTGGTAGGCCTGTATCGCCTCCTCGCCGACCGCATCGCGCTCCGTGCCGACCTTCTTGGTGACTAGACCGGCCAGCGCTTCCGCCAAGTTGCCCCAGATGACATCCTGCTTGGAGTCGATTTCCGCCGCTTCCTTGAAGTGCTGCACCGCCACCGCATAGTCCTCCAGCCGCTTTGCTTCCATCCCGGCGTTGAAGGTGTCGTTCAGCTTCTTGTTCTTGCTGATCTGCTGCTGCCGGGCCTTGAGAGCCCTTTCGTACGCCTTGCGCTGGTCTTCGCTCATCGCCGAAAGCTGGTCCTTAGTGGGGCCCGCTCCGGACTGCGCCGCCTGGGACTCTCTCTGGATCTCGCCAAGATCGAAGTCCAGCGGCTTTTCCTCTCCGAGCTTGACTTGATAGCCATTGACGCTGTAGACGGGCTTTTCGCCGATCTCCAGGCGCACGACGTACCGGCCCAGCGGCAGCCCGGCATGGAAGTAGTTTCCGCGCTTGTTGGTCTTGACCTTGTAGTTCCCGCGCACGCCTTGGCGCTCGATGTAAATCATGGCGTCGCGCACACCTTGGCCATTGGCATCGATCACCTTGCCGCGCACCGAGCCAACTTGGGCGACAGCGCTTGAAGCGATTAGGGCGAGAGCGAGGGTTGCGAGGACGCTTTTGCGAATCAGATTCCTTGGCATAACACTGGTTCCTTTCGAAAGGGATGCGTACCTTAGATGTAAGGATACACTACCGCAGGAGCCGCTTGGGCGGCAACTCTTCGCGCGAATATCACGCAACGTCCGTCCAGACGGATGTAGGATGCTGGCCACGCACTCCCGCCGATTATCTAGACGAAATGAATCTGACTGATGGTTACCCTCGCCGAACCGAGCGGACCGGCGATATTGATCCGGAGCAATTCCGCCAGGCAGGGCATGATCTGATCGACTGGATCGCAGATTACCTCTCGAAACCCGAACGGCAGCGCGTGCTGCCGACAGTCGAGCCGGGAGACCTGCTGGACAAGCTGCCGGTCGATCCGCCAGCGCAAGGTGCACCGCAAGCCGAAATCCTTGCTGACTTCGAGCGCGAGATCCTTCCGCATGCTGTCCATTGGAACCATCCGGGTTTCATGGCCTACTTTGCAGCAGGAGGGTCCAGTCCGGGAGTCCTGGGGGAGACTCTATCCGCCGCCCTGAACAATGTCGGGCTCTTGTGGCGGTCCTCACCCGCACTCGCAGAACTCGAGCAGCGCACGCTAGGCTGGCTGGCTGGATTGCTCGGCCTGCCGGGCACGTGGTTCGCGATCATTCACGACACGGCCTCGACGGCGACCCTGCACGCGGTCATAGCGGCCCGCGAGAAGGCAGCCGAAGCCGCGCGCCAAGCGGGCAATGAGCTGGATCTCAACCGCATCGTCATTTACACCTCGGAACAGGCGCACCCGTCCGTCGCTAAGACCATGGCGGCCCTGGGACGTGGCCTCTCCGCCTGCCGCAGGGTCGAGTGCGACGAGCGGTTCGCCATGCGTCCTGACGCACTTCGCGAGGCTGTTCGGAGGGATCTCCAGCACGGTTTGGCACCCGTGGCGGTGGTCGCGACGGTGGGCACCACCGCTTCGACGGCGGTGGACCCAGTGACCGAAATCGCGGACGTTGCGGACGAGTACTCGCTCTGGCTGCATGTGGACGCCGCGTATGCCGGTGCCGCCGCATCGCTGCCCGAGTGCCGACGTCACTTCGATGGCTGCGAACGGGCCGACTCGTTCGTTGTCAACCCCCACAAGTGGCTGTTCGTCCCAATGGATCTCACGGCGTTCTACACATCTCGGCCGGAGGTTTTCCGCAGGTCCCTGTCGCTCGTACCGGAGATCCTACGCAGTCGCGAGCACTCCCGAGCAGTGAACTACATGGAGTACTCGATCCCACTGGGGAGGCGGTTTCGCGCGCTGAAGCTCTGGTACGTTTTGCGAACGTTCGGCGCCGACCGGATCGCTGCCACCTTGCGCGAGCACATCAGGCTGGCGGCGCTCCTGGCTGGCTGGGTCGACGCGTCCCCGGATTTCGAGCGCCTCGCCCCGTCGCCCTTCTCTCTCGTCTGCTTCCGGTACTGTCCGCTCGGAGCGACCGAGGCCGAGGCGAATGCGGCGAGCGAGCGCCTTCTGAACGCAGTCAACAAGACTGGGGAATACTTCCTTTCCCACGCCAAGCTACGTGGCCGCTACACTATCAGGGTCGCGATCGGCAACCTCCGAACCACGGAAACTCATGTGCAGGGGCTATGGCACGTGCTCCAGTCACTCGCTCGCGAGTAAGTGCACTCCAACGACCCGAAGTCAGCAGGAATCCGGGAGCGCCGAGTTGCTTAGGGTGTACAATCCTTGCGGGAAAGTAGGATGAATAGGCAAATCGTTTCCTTGTCGCTAAGTGCGGTTTTCGCGTTGTTCGGCGCGCCGCTGGTCCACGGGACCGTAGAGCAAGCGCGCCAGCTGGAGCGGATGGGCGACCCACTCGAAGCTCGCAAGGTGTTAGAGCGGCTCTCGGAATCGTCCAATGCAAACGCCGAGGTCTTGGTCGAGCATGCTGCCTTTCTTGACCGCTACGGCGATCCGGGAGCCGTCGCGGCATATGCTGCGGCGCTCGAGGCGCTCGATGAGGATGACGCGGCTCGCGCTCTCGCATTGCGTCGGCGCCTCGTCTTGAGTGCATTGATTCACGGCAATTCGCAAGCCGCCCTCGAGACCCTGGAAGCAATGCGAGCAAGTGGCGATTCCGCTTGGGAGCGTGCCGAAACTATCTTGAATGCGGCTGCCCCCGCTGCGAGCGACAGCGTTTCTGTCACGGGAAAGCTCAATTCATTTCGTCGCATGGCGGCCCTTTCGACCGATCTGGGGCTCGAGGAGATCCTGCCGTCCCTAGGGCGCACGATTTTTACCGGCGGGTACCACGCTGCACGCGGGACCGGCACGTTGGAGCCGACCGAATACCTCAGGCTGCTCAAGCAGTACCTTACCCAGGCCAAGGAACTCAATGCCTTTGCCGGTGACGACAAAACGATCGACGTGCCGGTCTGCGAGTCGGCCGAGACAGCGCAGCTGCTCAAGATCATCGGCTACCGGTTGCGCGGCGAGTGCGGGCCGGACGCGGTACTCGAGACTGTGAACCCCTCGAGGGCGTTTCTCGCAATCGACTCAGCATTCCCGCTAGCGGATCTCGAGCTTGCCTTCCGTCGCGACGAGGGATTCCAGCTCCCTTACCAACCGACCCGCGTTCCCCTGCTGTTCGACAAGCAATACTGGCTCCGTGCCGCGCGACGCAGCCAAGAGGACTTTCTCGACACGTTCATTGACGACCCCGGTCTGGCAAGGCTCTACGTCGCCATTTACAACCTGCATCGCCCGACCGCGCAGGCGCTGCGGGATACCGTCCCCGTCGAGCGGCTGAAGGACTACGCGCCTGTGCTCGACTTTTTCGGGGCAATGTTTGAGACTGACGGGGGCGCAGCCGTCGTGTCCGGTGGCGAGCGCGCGCGACCGGCCTGGGAGAAGCTCACAGGGACCCGTGCCGCCCAGGGTGGGCGCTTCTTCCAGCAGCTCATCGAACTGGACGACGGGTGGATGGCGGCCTTCTACGACGCTCTGGCACGAGTTCAGGGCGACGCCGCCAGGGCGTATTTCCTAGACCCGGGGCGGATCGAGCGATTCTACGCGGCGGTAAGGGGCAAGGTCACGAGCCCTGGTCCGGCCCGGCCGATTTTCCGCGCCAGCGCCGATCTGCTGTTGCTTTCTTCCCGGCTTGACTTCACTGCTAGCGGAGCGCCCCGCATTCCCGGCGGCATCGTGCCGTGGCGGGACTTGTTTGTCAAGCATCCGCACGGCAAGTACGACGGCAAGCTCACTGAGTCAGCGACTCGCTGGACGGAGCCAGACGACGTGATCGAGGCGATGTTCGCGCTGTGTCGCAAGGCGATTGAGAATGAGCCCCTCCGGATCTTCCTCGCCGTGTCTAACATGGAGCGGAATCGCTCCGCGCCGCTCTCTCCAGAGGCGGTTGCACGGTTGATCCGAGCCTACCCGGACCATGGCGAGCAGTTTGCCCTATACAACGACTCTCCGGACGTTTCAGAGGAGTCGATCTTCGCTCACTTGGATGTCATGGAGGGTCTGGACAGGGTCGGCAACGCCCTGCGTCGCGCGGACGCCACCGGCACTTTGCAGGCGCAGCTAGCAATCTGGCAGGTGCTGCGCCGCAACGGCGCGATCCCGGACGAGCGGGCAGACTCGTCGATGCAGGAGCTTCTGACCGCGATCGGCAGCGCGAGCGACCAGCAGGACGTATTTGAAGCAGGGCGCGATGGCGTGCGGGTATTGCTCGAGGCCGCGGGGAGGGACCCCGCAGAGACGCCGCAGGAAACGTTGCTCGACCTGCTGGTCGGTGTCCCGGGCGAGGGTGAGGAAGCGGCGCGCCAGGAGATCATCGACGGCATCAATGAATTGCTGACCTTGCAGCGTCTCGTCCCCCTGAAAACGCTCTTTGACTTGGCCGACCACCTCGAGCGGGTGTCCCGGGGCGAGGCGTTCAACGTCGCGATGGCGAACCGCCTGTCGGAGAGCATCTCGGATATTCGGCTGCCCCGCTCGCTCCTGTCTGTGGAGGAGTCCAACGCGATGGCCAGGGGCCATTGGGTGGAACGTCACATTCAGCGGCAGCGCAACTTGAACCTGAGGCGCGCCGTGGACCGTGCCCAGGGCAGTCCCAACCGGCTCCTGTCGATTCGCGGCGAGCTCGCGCCCATATTGCGCGACTCTCTAGTCGGCATCGTGTACGCGCTGTACTCTCCCCCGGGTGCCGAGCTGATTCGTGCCAACCCCCTCTTCGTGCGCAGCCACGACTTCCTCGGGCCGGAAGGGAAGTACAGCTGGGCCAGGACCCGCATGCAGTCCACGGGCTGGCCGAGCAGCGGCGGCGGCAGACTGGTCGGCTCCCTCATGTCGCTCCCGTACGAGATTGCGTCGGCCGAGCAGAACTTCATGATCCCGACCGAGCGCCAGGCCTTGATCTGGCAGGACCTCGCCCCGCAAATGCTCTTGGGCGCAACCTTGCCGCGATGGTGGAAGATCCAGCCAGCGGAGCTCCACTACGTCGGATTGCATTTGCGGCTGGCGCGATCACTGCTCGCCCAATCCGCCCTCGATCCGGCGCTCGCCGAAGCAGTGCGCAATCAGCTGGCGCGCAGGCTGGAACCCGCGCGCATGTGGAAGATCGAGGATGCCTTCCGGCGCGGGCAGGTGCGCGACGGACTCGAAGTCGCGACGCCCGCGGAACTGTTCGACCTGGCGCATCGCCTGCGAGACATGGAGGGCGCTCGAATGGCAGATGCCGGCGAGCCCTATTTGAGCGCGATCGAGGAGTTGGAGAGTCGCGATAGGGAGCGCTTCAGCGAGGCGCGCATCGCAAGCCGTTTCGGGATGCCTCACCCGCGCTTGGCACATTCCTATCGCCTGGAGTTGCTCCACGTCCCTCTGTTCCCGACACTGATGGGGTATTCGAGTCGCATTCTGGCGGAGAGCTGGGAGTCCAATAACCTGTACTGGGCGGAGCTCTCGGACGAGTTGCATATCGAGCCCGCGCAACTCAACCTCCTCATCCCTCGATGGACCCAGCGCACGTTGGAGCGGATCTTCGCCACCCACCTTGACGACTGGCCGGCACTTTGGCGGTCCCTGCGGATGATCGCGGACCAAGTCAGAGCCGAGTCGGGAGCGGTATCGGAAGCTGTTGCAGGACCCGGGTCAGCTTCCGACCCGGGCGCTTCGGGCGGTTGAAGTCTTGTCGTCGAAGCGATGGCGGGCTACTAGAATAGAGAAAGGAGCAGCGGCCAGTGAAGCGGCAATCTACATGGATGAAGGGGCTTGAGTCGGGACTTCCAACGGTAGCGCTTGCCCTGTTTTGCACGGTGACCCCCGCGACAGGGCAGGTACCGGGAGCGCTGGACGAGCCGTCCGCCTTGTTCGAGGTGGAAGTGGACCTCGTGATGCTGAATATCGCGGTCACGGACCAGCGCGGCCGGTACGTCCGCGACTTGAAGCCCGGGGACTTCCGCATTACGGAGGACGGTATCCAGCAGGCCGTCGCGTCATTCGGCGAAGGCAACGCCGCCCCGCGCAGGATCACCCGCACCGGCTTGCGACCAAGTCCCGTGACACCGGAGGGCGATTTGCAGCTGTCCCTGCCCGATGCCGTGGCAGGTCAACTGGTCGGGACGAATGTATTCGTGCTCTTTGATACGAGCAACTTCATGTATCGCAGCTTGGTTTACGCCGAGGATGCAATCGCGGATTTCATTCGCGGACTCGATCAGGCGGATTCGGTGGCCGTCTACTCCTTCAGTCGCAACCTCACGCGCCACGCGTCCCTCTCCCCGGAGCACGACGACGCTTTGCGCGGTCTCCGGCGATCCGTGGCCGGAGACGAAACAGCCCTTTACAACTGCCTGCTGCTAACCCTTAGAGATGCCGCGAGGGTGTCGGGACGCAAGGTCATCATCGTGTTCTCGAATGGCCCGGACAACGCCAGCGCAGTTTCACCTGACGATGTCGGGGCGATTGCGGAGGACGAAGGCGTGCCGATTTACGTGATCAGCACCAGGGAACTCAATCGCGATCCGATCTCGAGCAACGCGTTCCGCCGCATCACGCAACGCACCGGCGGGAAAGCGTACTTCGCGAAGACTTGGCAGCGGCAGTCCGAGGCGTTCGTGGAGATTCGCGAGGAGCTCGCGAGCTCGTACACCGTCAGCTACTACCCCCAGGCGAACCCAAATCGGGGTTGGCGGAGCATCCAGGTGGAGCTGACAGGGCCTCAGCAGAAGCGCTACCGCATTCGGACTCGCGCGGGCTACCGTCCGAAGCTCTAGACCCGGCTCTCCAGCGCCCGGTAAACCGAGTCGAGCGCATGTCGCGGCGAGTGATCGAGAGGCTCCGGCGAAGCGGGCACAAGGCGTTCTGGGTCGGTGGGTGTGTTCGGGATCGCCTGCTGAATCGACCGGTCAAGGACCGCGACGTGGCGACCAGTGCCCGTCCTGACGAGGTTGCCGCGATCTTTCCCGATGCCCGCCGTTTCGGGCGTCGTTTCGGTGTCATGGCGGTACCTGACGGCGACGAGTTCACCGAGGTAGCGACTTTCCGTCGCGACCACGGTTATAGTGACGGCCGCCGACCGGACAGGGTGACCTACACGACAGACGAACGCGAGGATGTCGAGCGAAGGGACTTCACCATCAACGGCATGCTGCAAGGCCCAGACGGCGGTGATCCCATCGACTTCGTCGGGGGATTGGACGACTTGCGACGCAAGATTGTGCGGGCGATCGGGGATCCGCCGCTGCGCTTGAAGGAGGATCGCCTCCGCATGCTCCGCGCGGTGCGATTCGCAGCGGCCCTCGGCTTCGAGATCGAACCCGGCACGATGGCGGCGATTCGTCGACTTGCTCCGCTAATCGACGACGTGGCGGCGGAGCGCGTTCGAGACGAGCTTGCTCGCATTCTGACGGAAGGGCACGCCCGCCGGGGCTTCGAGTTGTTGGCGGAGAGCGGGTTGCTAGGGAGGCTCTTGCCAGAAGTTGCCTCCCTCAAGGGAGTCGCTCAACCTCCGCAGTTCCACCCAGAGGGCGACGTTTGGAACCACACGATGATCATGCTGGATCGGTTACGGGAACCGTCCCGGGCTCTCGCCTGGGGCGTGCTGTTGCACGACATAGGCAAGCCGGACACTTTCCGGGAGGCTGACCGCATCCGCTTTCACGGCCACGTGCGGCGAGGAGTCGAGCTTGCCCGGGCCATATGCAGCCGCCTTCGGTTCTCGAACGCCGATTCCGCCCAGGTCGAATCGCTCGTGGCCAACCACATGAAATTCATGGACTTGCAGCGGATGCGGCCCGCGAGGCTGCGACGGTTCCTGCAGCAGCCGCACTTTGGGGACCACCTCGAATTGCACCGGCTCGACTGTCTTGCGAGCCACGGGAAACTCGAGAACCATGAATTTGCGGCAGATCGATTCCAGCAACTGGCCGAGGAGCAACCGGTGGTACGCTTGCTGACCGGTCACGACCTCATTTCGGCGGGATACATGCCCGGCCCCGCTTTTGGCGAGATCCTGTCGGCAGTGGAAGAGCGCCATATTGACGGCGAGCTCTCAAGCCGCGCCGAGGCCCTGCAATTCGTCAGAGATCGCTTCCCGCCAGCTGCAGGCTAGCTAGCGCCTGCGGTTCTCCAGCATGCTGTCGATCGAGATCGGGCCGGACCCGTGAGCCCAAAGGAACAGGAACACAAAGCAGTAAAGCACCGCTAGCTCACCGCGATTGAGGAGCGGAAGGAAGCCGTCTTTCGCGTGGGCCAAGAAATAAGCCGCAGCCATCAGTCCGGAACTGAGGAATGCTGCCCAGCGGGTCTTGAATCCCACCAAGATGAGGATTCCCCCGACCAATTCAATCGACGCTGCAACCATTGGCAAGGCTCCCTCTCTGGGGCCTGCCCCGCCAAGTCCGAATAGCTTCTGGTACCCGTGCGGCACGAAGAGGAACCCCGTCATGATCCGCAGAAGCGCGTGCGTAATCGATTGCCAATTCACCTGGATCTCCTTAGTTATTGGGTGGATTCGCGATGAGTCTAAAGGCCTAGCAAGCGGTCTACCCTCTGGCCTAGGTCCAGCAGGTACTCGCGGTCCCCACCCCGTAGTTCAACCGTAACTTCAGCATTGTAACCCACCTCTGCGAAGGCCTCGCGCACTGCCGGCCAGTCGACATCCCCTTCGCCGAGGTTCACGAATCCCTTGCTGCGCGAATAGTCCTTCAAATGTACTTTCACGATGCGGCTGCCGAGTTCGCGGATCCAGTGCTCTGGCACGGCATAATGCACGATGTTTCCGACATCGAAGTACGCCCGCACCAAGGGGTGGTTGAATTCGTCGATGTACTGGCGGAAGTCGCGGGCTGTCAGCAGGAATTTGTTCCAGACCTCCTCGACCGCGATCATCACGTTGCGCTCCTCGGCCAGCGGGATCAGCTTGCGGATCTCGCGCTGCGACCGCTCCCACGCTTGTTCGTACGTGGTGTCCGACCTCACGACAGCCGGCACCAGCAACACCGCGTCTGCCCCGTAGAGCTCGGCCTGACGGAGAGACGCGCGGACGCCTTCCACGCAGGCTTCCACGTCCGTCGGATCCGGGCTTGAGAGCGGGTGGCGCCAGTGGCTTTGGTTCATTACCGAGTGAATGCGCAGCCCGGCCTGTTGCGCAGCGTCATTGATGCGTTGCGCTTCCGCGTAGTCGGTCACCGCCCTCACTTCCATTGCGGTGAAGCCCGTCTCGACAGCCAGCTTGAACCGATCAACGAGCGGGATCTCGTTCGGCAACATCGTATTGATCAGGGCCCGCTCGATCTGTGGCGTGCTGGCCCCCAGAGGGGCCGCGGCTAAAGCTGCGACAGTCGTCATCCACTCCCTGCGGTGCATGGTTGTAGAGTCCGCCATGCACGTAGTATCTGTCAAGTCTGATGCTCTTTGCGAACCCTTCGCCGGGCGGGACGTGTGCAGACCGACCCTCCTTAGCGGCCAGCAGGCTCGGTCGGGGAATTGCGTCGTCCGCCCGTGTCCCCGGCAGGCAGCCAAGTTCTGCCCGTTGGGGCTGTGCTGCCAGCCAGTCCCGAGCGGACGTGCGTCCATCATGTTTCCAGAGGGTTGCGTCCCATGCAGCATGAAAGTGCTTGTTCTAGAATCAGACCGCCCGACCGGCGCGGACTTCTGCTACTCTCTGTGACGCGGTTCGTGCTCGGCAAGCGCCGAACGGCAGGAGGATTTGTTTCGTGATCCGCTGGACTAACCTCAAGACCTGGCTTCTGGCGACTCTGTGCGTCTTTGGCCCGGCCCATGCGCTTGACTGCGACTCCCTCGCGGACCTGCAGCTTCCCGACATCCGCATCGAGCAGGCATCGCCGTCGAAAGGCGAGGAAGGCCCGAAGGAGAACCTGCCCGAAGGGGTAGTGTCCAGATCGCCCAGGGCTACGGTTCCTCATTGCAAGGTCGAGGGCGTGGTGGGGAGCGAAATTCGCTTCGAGGTGCTGTTGCCGGACGATTGGAACGGCAAGTTCCTGATGGGCGGCGGGGGCGGCTTCGCGGGGAGCTTGGGCAATCAGGGCCGCTTCTCCGTGAACAGGGGATACGCGACAGCCTCCACTGACACTGGTCATCAAGGATCGGGCATTCGCGCCCGATGGGCCTACGGCAGGCCCGAGCGCCGCATCAACTACGGCTATCTAGGAGTGCATCGGACCACCGAGACGGCCAAGGCGATCGTGCGAGCCTACTACGGGCGAGACGCGGAGTATTCGTATTTCTACGGTTGCTCGAACGGAGGGCGCCAGGCAATGATGTCCGCGCAACGGTTTCCCGCGGACTTCGACGGCATTGTGGCAGGAGCGCCGGCGCATGATTTCAGCGGCGTCATGGCTGCGTTTGCCTACAACATGCAGCGCATCTTTCCGGATCCGCGCAACCTTGCCGAGCCAGTCATCACTGCGCAGAACCGCCAGCTCCTGGAATCCGAGATCTTGCGTCGCTGCGACGATCTAGACGGCGTGAAGGACGGTTTTCTCGATGACCCGCGTGCATGCGGGTTCAAGCTCACGGATCTGCCGGTCTGCCCGGACAACGAACCAGCTGACCAATGCTTGACAATTCGCCAAAGGGAGGCGATTGCGGCGGTCTACAACGGACCGCGCAATTCGTCGGGATCGATCTATCCGGGCTTTCCCTTCGGCGGAGAGTCTTCCGCTGCGGCATGGCAGGGCTGGATCACAGGCCCCAGCCCTCAGCTGATAGAAGCCTTCGGGGAGCCGAGCTCGCAGTTCGGATTCGCGACGCAGGGGTTCAAGTACATTGTTTTCCAAGATCCGGAATTCGACTACTCGACCTACGATTTCGACGACTACGATCGCGACGCGGCTCACTTGGAGCGATTTCTAGACGCGACTAACGCCGATCTCTCCGGTTTGAAGGAGGCGGGCGGCAAGCTACTGCTCTGGCACGGCTGGTCCGACGCGGCGCTGACGGCATTCGGTTCGATCGACTACTTCGAGGAAGCCGAGAAACGCGATCCCTCCCTGCGCGACTACTTCCGCTTCTACCTAATGCCCGGAGTGTTCCACTGTGCCGGGGGCCCCGGGCCTGATCGCGTCGACTGGCTTGGCGCGCTGGAGGGATGGGTCGAGCGCGGGGAAGCGCCTTCCGACCTCGTGGCCACCAAGGTGGACAACGGCCGCGTCGCTAAGACCCGCCCGCTATGTGTCTACCCCGAGCGTGCCGAGTACGGAGGGGGCGATCCGAACCAAGCAAGCAGCTACTCCTGTAGCCCGTCATCTACTTCCAGGTAGATACGGCCTTGGGGCCGAGGATGCGATTCGAAACCGGGGATCGCGACCGGTTGCACTCTGACCAGCCGGATAGCGGACGAAAACGCCCTCCGCTTCAGGGCGTCCCTTCGACGAGTGTCACCCCTGCTGAACGAGAGACGGAAAGACTCCACGCGAGAGGGTTCAGGCCGGGTGCCATTCGTCCGGGTCGGTTGCTCCGTTGCCAGGCGGGTAGAAAACCGAGCTAACGGCCGTTGCGGGATCATGTCCTCCGCATTTGACATACATAGAATTCTTATGCATAATGCATCTAGGTATGCGCTGACGCTCCGTGCCGTCAGCTAGGTAGCCTTTGAACCGTGAAGATTGGAAAGGACTTGGTGGCGGCGTCGGCGACCCCGCTCATCCTGGCCATCCTGAGCGAAGGCGAGAGCTACGGATACGCGATCCTGCGGCGGGTCGCCGAACTGTCGGGCGGCCGGTTGCAGTGGACAGACGGAATGTTGTACCCCGTTCTGCACCGTCTCGAGCGCCTCGGGCAGATCGAAGGCCGCTGGGGCAAGTCGGCGAGTGGCAGGAAGCGCAGGTACTACCGGATTACGGCACAGGGAACGCGACAGCTCGTGGCGCTGCGCCGGCAGTGGCAAGTCGTCAACGAGACCCTGGGGGATATCTGGTTCGCAGCGTCTGAAGCGAGTGCCCAAGCCTAGTAACGGAGGGACTAATGAATTCAGCCTTGCCGAGCGACCCGCATGGGTTGGAAGAGCGAATTGCCCTGTGGCGAGCTTACTTGCTGCGCCGCCAGTCGATTCGAGACGTCGATGTGGACGAGTTGGAGGACCACCTGCGAGACCAAGCTGCCGAGCTGGCGGAAGCCGGCCTGGCGCCCGATGAGGCCTTCCTAGTCGCTGTCAAGCGCATCGGCGATCTGGATGCACTGACACGCGAATTCGCCCGCGAACATTCCGACCGACTGTGGAAGCAGCTTGTCACATCCGGCAAGAGCGGTAGCCCAGCCGGTTGCTCAGCCGGCTCGGAGGCCTCCATCGTCCTTGCCCTCGCAGTGGTCGCGGCTCTGGCGATTAAGGTCCCGGCTTTGCTCGGGATCCCAATGGAGGATGGGAACGAGCTTTTTTACATTCGAAACATCAGCTTCTTCGTGCTGCCATGCCTCTTCGGGTACTTCGTGTGGAAGCGTCGGCTCGCTCCCCGCGCCTGTGGCAAGGCCGTGCTGGCCTTTGTAGCGGCGGCTTGCCTTGCCAATGTCTACCCGTTCGAGGAGGGATCCGCGACGGAGGTGCTCGTGGCGCTCCACTTGCCGATCGCGCTCTGGCTGGTGGTCGGCATTGCCTACACAGGGAGCAGGTGGGGACACAGTGCAGACCGCATGAATTTCGTACGCTTTTCCGGCGAGCTGTTCATCTACTACGTGCTCATCGCCTTGGGCGGCGGTGTCGTGACCGCATTCACCATGTTCACCTTTGCTGCGATCGGACTGGAGGCCGAGGCCCAGGGGCTGGCGCAGAGGTGGCTGATCCCGTGCGGGGCGTTGGGTGCCGCGATCGTCGCCGCATGGCTGGTCGAGGCCAAGCAAAGCGTGATCGAGAACATGGCGCCGGTGCTGACCCGCCTGTTCACGCCTCTTTTCGCCGCAGTGCTGGTCGTCTTCCTGGGGGCGATGGCGTGGACCGGAAACGTGGTTGACGTCGACCGTGGGATACTCATCGGCTTCGACTTGCTACTGGTGCTCGTTCTCGGACTCCTGCTGTATGCGGTGTCGGCGCGGGACCCTCGTGCCAAGCCGGACGCATTCGACGCACTCCAGCTCCTTCTGGTGACAGCTGCGTTGGTGGTTGACATCGTGGCTTTGGCAGCCATCGGGGCGCGAATCTCCGAATTCGGATTCAGTGCCAACAAGGTTGCGGCGCTAGGGGAGAATCTGATTCTCTTGGTCAATCTTTCTTGGTCGGCATGGCTATACCTGAGGTTCCTGCGCGGTCGCGGTCCATTTTCCGACCTTGAACGCTGGCAGACCTCGTACCTGCCGGTTTATGCCGCATGGGCAGCGTTTGTGGTGCTCGCTTTCCCCCCGCTCTTCGGCTATGTCTGATGACTGGCTCGTGGCTTCCGTCCGCGGTTGGCCCAGCTGCCTCGGCGAGGTTGGATAAGCTGGGGATTCCCGGGCGCGGCCAAGAGAGCCGCACGCCCGGTACAGAGCATGATCATCCCTTGCATTGACTTGATGGGCGGCAAGGTCGTCCAACTCGTTCGAGGAAGGGAAAAGGCCCTGGAAGGCGAGTCCCCGGAAACCATGCTGGAACGATTCGCAGCGTTTCCCGTGGTGCAGATTATCGATTTAGACCAAGCTATCGGACAAGGGTCGAACCTGCGCATCGTTAGGCGGATCGCGGGGCAAGCCCGCACTTGGGTTGGGGGCGGTGTAAGGACAGTGCGCCGCGCCGAAGAACTGATCGACAGCGGGGCCGAACGAGTCATCGTAGGCACCTCTGCTTTTGTCGAAGACGGCCCGGATGTCCCGTTCTTGGAATGCCTCGCAAGTGCGATCGGAAGGCGCAGGGTCATCGTCTCATTGGATTCGATGAACGGGCGCATCGTCGTGAAAGGGTGGCGGGAATCGACGCAGCTCGCTGCAGAAGAGGTGATATCCCGTTTCGAGCAGTACTGCGGGGCCTTTCTATGCACCTACGTTGACAAGGAAGGCACGATGGAGGGAACGGACTTGGACTGGTACCGCAGGCTGAGGGCCGCCACGGACCATGAGATAACTGCTGCCGGAGGGATCGCCACTCTCCAGGAAATCCGGGCCCTGATGGACGTCGGAGTCCATACGGCGCTGGGCATGGCAGTCTATACCGGGCGCCTGGCCCTAGAAGACCTGGCGGCGATTCAAGGCTAGGCCACCCACCGGCCGGGAGCATCTGCAGCTTCCCGCGACATCAGATTTGCAACCGGGGGTCTATTGACTGGTCCGAGAGTCGAGGCCAGTCGGCACGGTGCGGACACAGCGCCTCGCGGAGTCTGACGGATGACGCAGGGCCCGCTCAATTCCATACTCCCGCGTGTCGTCGGCGCGCCGTCGCGACCAGCCTCTGCGACATCAAGTTATCCCAGACGAACCGATCACGAGCGCCGCAACCATTCAATCGGTTCAGCGAATTGGATGAAGACCTGCCCTGATGGCCCGGAGGCAACGGTCGGACCGCTTTCGAGGAGCAAACGAAGTTCCGAATTTCAAGGGGCAACCGATTAGACTGTCGGTTCCCAGGGCTATTGGAGCGAATCGAGAGCCTGCACGACATCCTCGGCGATGTCGTCCGGGTCTTCGATCCCGACGGAGAACCTGACCAAGTTATCCCGGATGCCCAGCTGCTTTCTCCTCTTCGCACCTATGTTCCGGTGCGTTGTCGTGGCAGGGTGCGTGATCAACGAATGCACGTCCCCCAAGCTGAGCGTGCGGACCACGAGCTTTAGAGCGTTCATGAAGCGAAACGTCCCCTCTCTGCCGGCGTCTCGCACTTCGAAGCCCACCATCCCGCCGAACATAGTCTCGCCGTCCGAGTTTCGATTGAACAGGCGCTCGGCCACGGACTTGTCCGGATGACAGTCTAGACCCGGATAGTAGACGGTGCCGACTCGCGGATGTTGCTCCAGAACCTTGGCAACTTGGAGGGCATTGCGGCAATGCTGTTCCATCCGCAGGGGCAGCGTCTTGATGCCGCGAGTCGCAAGAAAGCACTGGAACGGCCCAAGGTTCGGGCCGAGATGCCGGCCCAGTTCCTGCATGTATTCGACATTCGGCTCGTGACACGCTGCGATACCTCCGAGCACGTCGGCGTGCCCTGCCAGATACTTGGTCGCGCTATGAACCACGACAGCCGCTCCCAAAGCGAGGGGTCGGCTCAAGGCGGGTGTCGTGAACGTTGCGTCGACCACCACCGGCACGCCATGATCGTGTGCGATCTCGCAGATCGAATCGAGCGCCGGCACCCGCAGCAGCGGATTCGATATCGTCTCGACCAGCACGCAGCCGGTGTCGGTCGTATCCAAGGCGCGCTTGACGGCATTCAGGTCGCAGGAGTCCACCACCCTGGCGATCACACCTTGCTGCTCCATCAGTTGCAGCAATTGAAACGTCTGACCGAACAGCACGTTCGCAGCAAGAATCGTGGGCGGCCGGTCGCGGAGTGCTGTAAGCAATCCGATGTGGATCGCTGCCATGCCCGAACTGCATGCCAGTGCAGTGCCGCTTGCCTCGAGCGCGCACATCTGACGCTGGAGGGCGTCGGCCGACGGATTGCCGTAGCGTTGGTACACGAAGCCCTCGAGTTCGCCGTTCGCCACCGCGGTCAGGTCCCGTGCGCTTCCGTAATGGAAGCTCGCGGCCATTTCGACCGCGGGAGCCGAAGGCACGTAGGGTCTGCTCCCGGCCTGTTGCATGCAACTGTGAATGGCTAGTGTCTGCTGCTTCATGCTGCCTCCAGCGCCTGCCGGAGGTCGGCGAGGATGTCGGCGATGTGTTCCGCTCCAATGGAAAGCCGCACTAAGCCGTCGGTGATTCCCAGGTCCGCCCGTGCCTCCGCACTGAGCATGCGATGCGTTGCGCTGGAGGGATGAAGCGCTAGGGTGGTCAGGTCCCCGATGCTAGCCGATGTAGCGACCAGCTTCAGGCGATCCACGAAATCATAGGCACCTTCCTCGCCTCCCCGCACATCGACTCCGATGGCTCCGCCAGCTTGGCCCGGGGGCATCAGTTTCGCGACCGCCTCTGCATCAGGATGCATCGGATCTCCCGGGAAAAGGATGCGTTCGACGGCCGGATGGTCCTTGAGGGCCTCGTAGACCATCTGCGCGTTGGCGCAATGACGGCGCATACGCAGCGATAGCGTCTTCACGCCCCGCATGACCAGGAACGCTTCGAACGGCCCTAGATTGCCACCTAGGCAGCGGTGCGCTTGCCGTAGCGCTTCATGGTGCCGCCGCGGGGCGGCTACGAGGCCGGCCAGCACATCGCCGTGGCCGCCCAAGTACTTGGTGGCGCTATGGATCACCAAGTCTGCGCCATGCTCGAAAGGCTTCATCAGCAGCGGCGTGAATGTGTTGTCAACCAAGAACAACGCGTCATTGGCCTTGGCGATCTCGCTGACTCGATCGAGGTCAGCGACTCGAAGGCAAGGGTTGGAGACGGTCTCGGTAATCAGCAGGGCCGGCCGGACTTCTCGCACCGCCCGTTCGACCGCGTCTAGATCGCAGAAGTCGCAAAACCTAACCTCGATTCCGGAAGGCCGCAGCACTGATCTCAGCAGCTCGAGAGACCCCCCGTACAGCACATTCGCGGCAACTATCGACTGCCGGCGGTCAAGTAGGCTTGCCATGAGGGCGAGGTGCACTGCTGCCATCCCGGAAGCAGTGGCGAATGCACCGTCCGTGCCTTCCAGAGTCGCGACCTGTTCTTCCAGCGCACTCGTACTAGGGTTGCCCATCCGGGAATAGGTTTCGCCGGGCCGCCGGTCGGCGAACACGTCCGCGAGTTCCTCCATCGTGTCGTAGAAGAAACTCGAAGAGGCGTAGACAGGAGTCGATACGGGAATGTAATCGCCGAGCTTTCGACGGTCTCCAGCGTGTACAAGCGTTGTTTGAGTCTTCATGCAGTTCCCGGCAGCAAACTCTGAGTATAGCCGTGGGCCTTTCGTCGCGAATTCACTGGATTGCCCGACCTCCCGGCCGCAATCTTCCGGCGAGCCGCTGACCCGTTCTTGGAACTGCAGCAGCACGCCTCGACCCGACCAACTGTCGCTCGCGGACAGGAAATTTCAAGCACGCCCTCGTCAGAGCTGCACGCTGCCGGCGGTCTTTCGGTCGACCGCGACTCAGGGCCGGTTCGCCCGGGATCGACTTGTTCGCCACAGGCCAACATCTTTTGCGCGGCAGTGCACCCGCTGAACGAACCATTGGCAAAGCGGCCAGGTTGACCGGGCGATACCCGCGCGACAATGGCTACGCCAACTGTTCCCGGAAGGCAGTCTCGGCAGAGCCAGTTCACTGCCCACTTTGCCGCTCGCCTTCGGAACTCGCCCTCGGGACGCCGCCAGCAGGCGAGTCCCCGCCCGTACTCGCGGAGTCCAAGTACCGGCGAACGACCCTGCCAACGTAGTCAATGGTCTCCGCGTACGGCGGCATTCCGCCGTGGTCGGCAACCGTCCCTGGCCCGGCGTTGTACGCGGACAGAGCCTTGACGAGTTGGTCCCTGTCGCCGTCGAAGCGCTGTAGCAATCGCTTCAGGTACAGTGTCCCGCCGGCGAGGTTTTCCGAGATATCATTCGGGTCCACTCCAAGCTCGGCCGCCGTCTCGGGCATCAACTGCATCAATCCGATTGCGCCAGCAGGGGATACCGCATCCTGCCGAAACCCGGATTCCGTCCACGCGACGGCGCTCACCAAGTCGATCGGAAGGCCTGCCTCGGCCGCGATTCGCTCGATTTCCCTGTGCAGGCTAGCCTGCGCTTTCGAGTTGGGCGCGGTTCCGTCGTTTGCGGGCCCGGTGATGAGTCGATCCCGGTCGGGCTCGATGCGCGCCACTTCCTCGAGCGGGACTGCAATCCAGCCGCCGTTCGATGTCAGCAGCCGGACGCCATCCGAAATCCTTTCGTAGCGGTCTGCGATCAGACGGAAGCCGTTTCGCAGAATCACGGTCTCCGCTGTTGCCGAAGCCGACAGGATCAGAAGGCACGCCGCTAGACGCTGGGATCGACCTTGTTGCATACTTGCGTACTTGCATCATAAGACGTTCGTTTCCCATTTGGAGTGCAGTCGAACCGGTGAGCGCGTACCAGCTGGCAGGCTCCAAAACCTTTCGCCGCAAGGTGCCCCGCTCCTGGTTCGCTACCACCTGCAACGCGCCGCGCGCGATTTGAGTCGCGAGGCCGTCGAGCAGGGTGTGCGTAGCCTCTGGCGCTATGCCCCGTTGCTCCCTCTTCGCGACCCGGCGCATGCTGTCACGCTTGGCGAAGGCATGACACCCCTGTTGAGCACGCCCCGCCTCGGGCGTCGCCTCGGCTGCGACAGACTGTACGTGAAGGACGAGAGCGCGAACCCGACAGGCACGTTCAAGGCTCGGGGCATGGCAGTCGCCGTGTCGATGGCGTGCGAGCTCGGCGTCAGGAAGCTAGCCGCGCCCTCTGCGGGGAATGCCGCAAGCGCCCTGGCGGCATATGCCGCCAGGGCGGGACTCGAAGCCCACCTCTTCATGCCGCGTGACGCGCCGCGCGCGAACTCCATCGAGTGCGAGGCCATGGGAGCGCGCGTCACCATGGTCGACGGATTGATTAGCGATTGCGGGCGGATCGTCGCCGAGCGCCAGCAGGCAGAGGGTTGGTTCGATGTCTCGACGCTCAAGGAGCCCTATCGCATCGAAGGCAAGAAGACGATGGGCATTGAATTGGCGGAGCAGCTCGGCTGGCGCCTGCCGGATGCGATTCTCTATCCGACCGGCGGTGGCGTGGGGTTGATCGGCATGTGGAAAGCCTTCGCCGAACTGGAGGAACTTGGATGGATCGGGCCGAAGCGTCCTAAGATGATCGCGGTGCAGGCAGCCGGTTCGGCGCCCATAGTGCGCGCGTGGAACGCCGGCGAGCGTGAATCAGAGTATTGGGACGCCGCGGCGACGGTGGCCAGCGGGCTCCGGGTTCCGAAGGCGTTAGGCGACTTCTTAGTACTCGACGCTTTACGCGAGAGCAGCGGCACTGCCGTCGCCGTGGACGATCAGGACACGCTGGACGCCGGGCATCTGCTTGCACGGTCGGAGGGGATCTTCGTAGCTCCGGAAGGTGCTTCCTGCGTTGCAGCCGTCGGCCGCTTGCTCCGAGACGGGTTCTTGGAATCCAACGAAGAAGTCCTGATTTACAACACCGGCACGGGCTTGAAGTATCTGGAGGCATGGGAGACTCGCTTCGAGCCAAAGGTAACTGCTCGCGAGCGATTGGGCGGCCTGATCGTGCCCCGCTGAAGCCGTTAGGCCAAGTTGCGAGAATGGGATCGGGCATGCGGATCCGAGTTCTTTTCTTCGGCCAGCTGAAGGATTTCGTTGGACGGGCCAGCGAAGAGATCGAGCTGCCAGCCGGTGCTAGGCTCGAAACCGTGTTCCGACACTATGCGTCTCAATTACCGAAGCTCGCGGCGATGGAAGGCAGTGTGGCGATGGCCCGCAACCAGCGTTTCGCACCTCCCAGCGAAGCGGTCGAGGACGGCGATGAAGTCGCAATGATGCCCCCGGTGAGCGGTGGAAACGGCTGGCTTGCCAGCATCGAGGGAGACGGAGTATTCGCAGCCGTCACGGACGGACCCATTGACAGCAGGGCGCTCGCAGGTCGGATTCAAGGGGACGGGGACGGGGCGCTGCTCGTCTTCGAAGGCGTGGTGCGCGACAACACGCATGGACGCAAGACGCTCATGCTGGACTACGAATGCTACGTGCCGCTCGCGCTTCAGCAGCTTCAGGAAATTGGAAGCGGCATCCTGCGTCGGTTCGACATCCACGGCATTGCCCTGGTGCATCGAATCGGGCGGCTCCAGATTCGCGAGGCCAGCGTGGCGATCACAGTTGCATCCGCACATCGACATGCTGCCTACGAGGCCAGCCTGGAGGCCATCAACCAAGTGAAGCGCAAGGTGCCGGTTTGGAAGAAGGAGCATTTCGCCGATGGCGAAGTGTGGGTGGAAGGCCAGTGGGACGAGTCAGTGCCGCGAACCGCGTAAGAAGCCGCTGGGTGATTGCCGCCCTGCTGCTGACTGCGACGGCGGGTGCAGTGGCACAGGAACCGGAATCGGCCGTGTTTACCGCAGACGTGCGCCTCGTCACGCTCCCGGCCACTGTCAAGGACACTCGAGGGGCACCGGTCGGAGACCTCAATCGCCAGGACTTCACCATTCTGGAAGAGGGTGAGCCGCGCGACATCGCGGTATTCGAAAGGCGTACGAACCGCCCGCTTTCCGTGGTGCTCATGCTCGACGCGAGTCTCAGCACTGCCATCGAACTGCGCTACGAGCGCCAGTCCGCAAGCAGGTTCCTTTCGGGTCTGCTCGGGTCTGACTCGCAGCCCGCCGACCAAGCGGCGGTGTACTCGTTTTCCAGTGAGGTCGAGGTGCTGCAATCGTTCACGCGCGACCGCGGATCGCTCGACAAGGCCCTCGGGCGGGTGCGTCCGCAGAACGGGACGTCTGTCTACGACGCCGTGCTGCTGGCCTCGGAGCAGCTGGATCGCCGTAAGGGCCGGAGGGTGATCGTGATGATCACCGACGGCGGCGACACGACGAGCCAGGTGCGCTTCGCCGATGCCCTGCGCGCCGCGCACGATGCCGAGGTGGCGATCTATCCGTTGATCGTGCTGCCCATCCAAAGCGACGCGGGCCGCAACCGCGGCGGGGAGCACGCGTTGATCACACTTTCGGAGAACACGGGTGGCGAATCCTTCATTCAGTACGGGGCCAGCAACTTGGATGAGGCGTTCTCCGAGGTCCTGCGCAATCTCCGCACTCAGTACATTCTGGGGTTCTACCCGCAGGGAGCCTCGCTTGAAACCAGGGAGCACTTTCGCAAAGTCAAGGTCCATGTGAAGCGCGAAGGCGCCGTGGTATTGGTGCGTTCTGGATACTTCCAGATCCCCAAGGTTCCCCGAGTGGAGGCGAAGACGCTCCGCAGGACAGAGGGAGCGCCGGTTCGCTTGCGTACGCTGCCTCAGGTCAAGCCGGCGCCCAAGGGCGCATCCCAGGGGGAGCAGAACGAGGCAAAGCGCCTGCCTCCGCGTCGTCGCCCCAATGGCAATCCGCGACCTCCGATCGTCAGGCCGCGGCTGTGAACGCCCGCGCAGGGTTAGGCCGCTCCCGATTGATAGGTTGAAGCTATGTGATGAACTCGATCGACTACATTCCCTTCGCCACTGACCTAGCTCGCGGGGCTGGGGCGATCCTCATGCAGCACTACGATAACGTCCGGGTCGAGTACAAGGGCCGCTTTGATACTGTCACGGCCGCCGACCGGGCCTCCGAGCGCTGGGTCGTCGAGCGCATCCGGTCGCGCTTTCCTTCCCATTCGATCATTGCCGAGGAGGGCGGCGGCTTCGATTCCGGAAGCGAGTTCACGTGGTACATAGACCCGCTGGATGGCACGACGAACTTCGCCCACGGCTTGCCCCGCTTCTGTGTCAGCATCGGCCTCTGGGCAGGAGGGAACGGCCTGGCGGGGGTGGTCTACGATCCACTCCGGGACGACCTTTTCACCGCGGAGCGAGGGTCGGGCGCTTACTGCAACCGCCGTCGGATCCACGTGTCGGAAGTGCGGGGAATCAAGCAGGCCCTGTTCGCGACCGGCTTTCCCAGTTCGATCCGCGACACGAACCCGAACCTGCATTACTTTCACCAAGTCGCTAGGGCTACGCACGGCGTGCGCCGAACGGGGTCGGCTGCCCTCGACCTGTGCTCCGTCGCCCAAGGGCACTTCGATGGCTTTTGGGAGATCGGACTCAAGCCCTGGGACGTGGGCGGGGGCTTGGTCGTCCTGTCCGAGGCGGGCGGCGAGTGCTGCGATTTCGAGGGCGGTCGTTACCGCCCTGGAGACCAGCGGATGGTTGCCACAAATGGCAAGGTGACGAAAGACCTGCTCGCGCTTTTCGGGGAGGTCACGCGGGGCGAGCACCGCGCTTCGATTCCAGCGCCCTGGCATCGTCCTCACTAGGCTCTTGAGCCCTCTCGCGGCAGCTTCCCTCGCAACGTAAACGCTAGGTTTTGTTGCGTTTAGCGCGGCAGGATGTGGTATCTTGAGTAATCTGTGTGGGATTGTCGCATCCTAGTCCGGGTGCAGCCCCCTTGCGGGGCGGAGCCCGGGCCTGTGCGGAAGAGCGCGGAAAGTCAGTATGGATCGCATCGTAGACCTGATTCGAAGCAAGCGGGACGGCGGGGAACTCGACCTCGAGGACTTCGAGAGGCTTATCAATGGCTATACGCTAGGCGAGATCGTGGACGCCCAGATGGGTGCGCTGTTGATGGCTGGGGTATGCAATGGGTTCAGCGACAGCGAGGCGGCTTCGCTTACGTCAGCGATGCTTCGCTGCGGGGAACGCCTCGACTTGTCCCAGCTCGACAAGATGAGGGTGGATTGCTACTCCACCGGCGGCGTCGGTGACAAGACGCCGCTGATCGCCGCGCCGATCGCCGCGGCCGCCGGCGTTGCGGTGCCGATGATCGTGGAGCGAGGCACCGGCCATGTTATCGGCGCTTTGGACAAGTTGCATGCGATTCCTGGATTTCGCACGGAACTCGAAGTCGCGGATTTCTCCGACTTGGTCACCGAGTACGGGCTGGCCTTCGCTGAGCAGAGCAACTCGCTGGCACCTGCCGACAAGCGGCTGTACGAGTTGCGAGACGAAACGGCAACGGTAGAGTCGCTCGCATTGATCGCGGCATCCGCCATGTCGAAGAAGCTGGCCGAGGACTTGAACGGGCTCATCGTCGACGTCAAGGTCTGCCGGGGTTCGCTGGTGTCGGGGAGAACGGAGGCGCGCAGACTGGCCCAGCAAATGATCAGCATCGGGCGCAGACTCGATGTGAAGGTACAGGCTCTGCTCACCGACATGGACCAACCGCTTGGGTTCACCGTCGGGAACGCCTTGGAGATCATGGAGGTGTCGCAAACGTTGCAGGGCCAAGGGCCCCCGGACGTTGCAGGCCTCGCCATCGAGATGGCCGCTCGCATGATCTTTCTGGCCGACACGACCATCTCGATCGAGAGTGCCCGGGACAAGGCCAATTCCACGATCGAGGACGGGTCTGCAATGGCTGCCCTAGGCAACGTCATTGCCGCCCAGGGCGGTGATGCGAAGGGCCTTCAGGATTTCGAGAGGCTGCCGAACCCGCAGGGGGCATTGCCGGTCATGTCGCCGCGGGACGGCTACGTCAGCCGCATTAGCGCGGAGGACATCGGGCGCGCAGCCGTGCTCCTAGGCGCGGGTCGCACCAACCCCGACGATGAATTGGATCCCGCCGTGGGCGTTGTCTTGGAAGCCAAGGTAGGACAGCAAGTCCTCAACGGCACCAGGCTCTGCGCTCTCTATTACAATGACGAGGCCAATCTTGAAGAGGCCCAGCACCTTGTGGAGGATGCCTTCCGCATCTCAGCGCTGGAGCCCGAGCAGCGTGACCTCGTGCTCGACCTGATCCAAGGCTGACGTCATCCGCGGTGCTGTCACTGCGCAGCTTGTCGAGGCAAGGCGAAGACGAAAACGCCGCCGCCGCTGGCAACCGCGACCATCTGGCGTCCTTCGGACTCGTACGTCATCGGGCTCGCTAGGATCGCTGCGCCGAGGTTGATCCGCCAGCGTTCTTTGCCGCTTGTGGCGTCGAGCGCCTTGAAGAAGCCGTCGGTCGATCCAGCGAAGATGATTCCGCCCGCCGTTGAGAGCAATCCGGCCCATGCGGGTTGGAACAGCCTGTGCTCCCAGACGCGCTCGGCGGTCACCGGATCGAAGGCGCGCACCGCTCCGTACCAGTTGTGCACGGTGGGCTCGTTCACGAACATGCTGCCCCAATAGCGCGTACCCGGCCGGTACTCCGTCTCGCCCTTGTAGTACATGCTGCTGCCCTCGCGGCACGAAACGTACAGCAGACCGGTGTCCGGGTTGTACGCGGGCGACATCCAGTTGGTGCCGCCTGCCACAGCGGGAAAGACCTCGATGCCTTCCGCCGAAGGCTCCATGCCAGGGCGGCGAATCGGGCGGCCTCCCTCCGAGATTCCGACGGCCCAGGTTTGCTTCACAAATTGCGTCGCCTTCAGGAACTCGCCGGTCTCACGGTCCAGCATGTAGATGAAGCCGTTGCGGTTTGCCGTCACAAGCAGCTTGCGCATTTCGCCCCGGTACTGCTTGTCGAGCAACACCATGACTTGCGTGGCATCCCAATCGTGGACGTCGTGCGGCGTGAATTGGAAATGCCACTTGCGCTTGCCCGTGTCCGCGTCGAGCGCTACGACGGAATCGGAAAACAGGTTGTCCCCGAGGCGCACGTCGCCGTTCCAGTCCGGGCCGGGGTTGCCGACACCCCAATACACGAGGTTCAATTCGGGGTCGTAGCTCGGAGTGATCCAGATGGAGGCCCCGCCGGTCCTCCAAGACTCGCCGGCCCACGTGTCGTGCCCGAATTCCCCGGGACCGGGCACAGTGTAGAAGCGCCAGCGACGCTCGCCGGTCTCTACATCGAATGCATCGATGAAACCCCTGATGCCGTATTCGCCACCTGCCGTGCCGACCATAACCATGTCCTTGACCACCAGAGGAGCGTGAGTTCCGGAGTAGCCGAGCGAATAGTCAATCAGTTCGGTCTGCCAGAGGAGGCGTCCGGTCTTGCGGTCCAGAGCGATCGTATAGGCGTCCAGCGTGGCCATGAAGAGCCTGTCGCCGAGCAACGCGAGTCCCCGGTTAACCAGGCCGCAGCAGGCGATAAGCTTTTCCGGCATCCTCCTCGAGTAGCGCCAAAGCCGTGCCCCGGTCTCTGCATCCAGCGCGTAGACATCCCCCGGCGGGACAGTGATGTACATGATGCCTTCATGTACCAGCGGAGTGACCTCGAACTTCTCGGAAATCCTCTCTTGGAATGCCCAGTCGAGCCGCAGGCCCTCGACATTCGAACGATTTACTTGGTCCAAGAGGCTGTGCCGGTGGCCCGCGTAACCTCCGTGATAGTTCAACCAATCGGCACCGATCCTGGCGTCTTCGAGCAGGTCTTGGTTCGTGACCTCATTGGCCGCTAGGCAGGTACATGACAGCACGGCCAAGCAAACCATCCATCGGCGCAGCGGGCTTCTCACTGGGGGTCCTCCTTGGCGTGTCCGGGCAGGGTGCAAAGGTACGCGAGTAGGTTGTCGATATCAGCTTCGCTCAGGAGATCGCCGTACGCTGGCATCAGCGATTCCCCGGGCTGCTCGAGCGATTGGAGATGCTCCTTTCGAAAGGAGCGAATATTCTCGGAACGGTCCATGATAAAGATGTTGTATAGATTCTCGTTCATCCGGACTCCTTCCACTGCTTCGCCATCCTTGCTGACGAGTCGCACGGTGCGGTAGCGGTCGGCGACCGCGCCGCCCGGATCGAGCAACGCATCTCTCAGTTGCTGGGTTGTGTACATCTCGCCGGCGAAGCTCATGTCCGGCCCTAGCCTGCCGCCTCGGCTTCCCACTGTGTGGCAGGCCAGGCAGGATCCCTGGGTTTCAAATACTCGTTTACCTGCCTCGGCGTCGCCGCTGGTGACCTCGCACAACTCGCTAGCCTTTTCGGCGAATGTACGCACGAACAGCAGGATCTTCCAAATATCATCTTCCCCCAGCCAAAGTCCCGGCATATCCGTTCCCGGAATCCCTGCCTCGATCAGATCGAACAGCTCCGCGTCGGAGTTGCCGCGACGGTAGCTCCTTCGGGCCAAACGCGCTCCGCGCCCAGTCTTGCCTTCCATGCCGTGACAGACACCGCAATTGATCCGATAGAGGCGCTTGCCCTCTGCAAACTCCTCAGGCGTGCTCATAGGATTCGTCTCGTGCGTGCGCGCGGCAGCTAGGACGATTGGGAAGGCAAGTAGCAGGACGAGGTACCGCAGGGGGCGCATGGCAGATGACCATAAAGACTAACAGACTGGTGGCTTCAGGCATCGTTCCCCGTCCAGGCAATCAAGTGCATCCGATATTCAGCATCGGAGAGCAAACTTCGCATGCCGATACTCCGGTTCGCGACTCGCGGCCAGATCGGGTCATGCATTCACGCCGGTACGCAGGTTGCGGCTCAGAACTTGCGGTTGAAATTTGCCCCATGATGAGAGGCGAGCACAGTTCCGCCAAGCACCCGGCTGCCCCGGGCTGCGGTAGACATAGCCACGACCGTGGAAAGCACCTCAGGCGGGACGCCGCGGGGAGACTCGCAGCGCGCTCGCACTGACATTGCGCGAGAACTCGCGGCAGACGTCCCATGAGAGTGCGCGCGCCGCCTCGCTGCGCCTCCGCTCCGTTCGATAGCATTGGGTTGCTAGGCCGGTGGCCTTGCATGGGACTTGATTGATTGAGCCGCTACGGTCCAGGAGGAGTGGTCCTCAAAGAGGGGCCTCTCGCTCAAGGTCATATGTAGCAGCTACGAGAATTCGCTCGGCGTCCGAGCGGCGGTTAATGCAATCAAGTTCACGCCTCCGGCCGCAGAAGGCTACAGGACCTGCCACGCACATGTTGTCAGGCCAGCTCTTAGGGGTGGAAGTGGGGTGCATGAAGCCTTCTCGTCGCTATCCGACTAGTGACCCACGAGAATAGCTGAACCGGGCCCGAACGAACCTTGCGTCGGCAATGCAAATGGTTCCGGACGCTTACCTTGAGGATCTGCGCTGCGAAGCCCAACAAGCCGCCGAGAGGGCGGTCAAGGCTGTCTCGGCCGGATGCAATGCGACTTTCCCTACGTGCATGACTCGACGCGCTGGCTCTCACTGCTTGGAAGCGCGGGCTCTCCGATTGCCGGCATTTCGCGCCTGCTTGTACCCATGCAAGCGGCGACTAGCCCTAACTGGCTGTGGCGTCTGACCAGTCTGCACCCTGCTAGAGCTGCAGAATACGACCGTTGGCAGTCCTGTCCTCGCGACGCGGAATCGCTGAATTAGCTAGCGGAGGGAATCTGGGGCTGGATCGGGCAGTATTCGCCGCACCCTAGCCGAATGCCTCGCGCAGCACCTTATAGCTCTCGGCAACCGCTTCTTCCGCCGGAGCCTCGCCTTCCATCTCAAGGGAAACATAGCCTTGGAATCCCGCTTCGCGCAGAATTCCGGCGATCCGCGGGTAGTCGAGATCGAGCGTATACCAGACCCCGCCGCCCGGGTAGGTCTTGGCCTGGACGATGTTCGCGTGGGGAGCGAGTTGCTCCATCTGGGCATAGGGATCCCCGACGTAGTTGCCCGTGTCCATGTTGATACCGAGCCAGGGATCGCCCACCTCGCGATGGATCCGGAGAAGAACGTCGACGCTAGTGGAGAGCCCCCAGTGGTTCTCCAGCGCCATCACTACGCCTGCCTCGGCGGCATGGGGAAGGCATTGCCGGATCGAATCGACGCACCAGCCGATTGCGTCCTCGTTTGTGTACCCCTCGAGGGTCGGCTCCTTGCCGTTGGCCGCCATGAGGTCGTCGAATGACCGTATCGTTCCCCATCTCCCGGTGTTTAGCCGGATGGCCGGGATCCCCATCTGGTGCGCAAGGTCAATGCAATGCTTCGTATGGTCGATGGCTTCTTGGCGCTTGGCCTCGCTGGGATCCACAAAATCTTGGTGGATCGATAGCATGATCAGGTCCAATCCAGCATCCCAAGCGCGCCGCTTGAGCCCGTTCATGTACCCCGCTGTTTCTTCCTTCATCTGGCGGTGCAAGATCTCGACTCCATCGAAGCCAAGTCCCGCCGCGTGGTCGATCACCTTCTCTATCGGGTACTTCACTTCCTTGAAGTGCCAGTAGGAATAGGTTGACACTCCCAAGCGAATGCGGCGTTCGGAGGGGCTCGGTGCGGGTTGTGGAGTCGCGCAGGATGCCGCCAAAGCAGAAGCGCCGCCCGCTTGCAGCAGGCGGCGGCGTGTTGGTTGCCAGTGCATGGCTCTCATGGTAAGCGAGCCAAGCATCGCGGGGCCAGGGCGGATACCCTGGCCCCGCCCGAAACCGATCTCGGATCAGGCCGCGATTTGGCTGTGCGGGTCGATGACGTACTTGCGCGCCGCGCCCTTGTCAAAGTCAATGTAGCCTTGCGGAGCCTCGTCAAGCGTGATGTAGGTGACGTTGCATGCTTTCGCCGGGTTTGCCTTGCCATAAAGGATCGCCTGCATCAGTTGCCGGTGGTACGTCATGACGGGGCACTGGCCGGTCATGAAGTGGTGGGACTTCGCCCACCCCAGGCCGATGCGGATCCCTAGGTTGCCGATTCTCGCGTTCTCGTCGACGCCGCCCGGGTCGCCCGTCACGTACAAGCCGGGTATGCCGATTCCGCCGCCAGCGCGCGTCACCTCCATAAGGGCGTTGAGTACTGTCGCGGGACGTTCAACCACGGTATCCTTGCCGTGTCCCCTGGCTTCGAAACCGACGCAGTCAACGCCGCAGTCGACTTCCGGCACGCCCACGATCTGCTCGATCTGCTCCGCGAGGGTTGCATCCGCACGGAGATCGATCGTCTCGCATCCGAAGCTTGCCGCCTGCTCCAGGCGTTCGGGGATCATATCGCCCACGATGACGCAGGCCGCCCCGAGGAGTTGGCAGCCATGAGCGGAAGCGAGGCCCACTGGGCCGGCTCCGGCCACGTAAGCAATGCTTCCGGGACCAACGCCCGCTGTGACAGCGCCGTGATAGCCGGTCGGAAAGATGTCCGAGAGCAGAGTCAGGTCGCCAATCTTCTCCATTGCTTGGTCCTTGTCAGGAAACTTCAGCAGATTGAAGTCGGCGTAGGGCACCATGACGTACTCGGCTTGGCCGCCCACCCAGCCCCCCATGTCCACGTAACCGTAGGCCGCCCCGGGCCGGGCCGGGTTGACGTTCAGGCAGATGCCGGTCTTGCCGGCCTTGCAGTTCCGACAGCGACCGCAAGCGATGTTGAAAGGAACTGAAACGATGTCGCCGAGAGATATGTACTCGACGTCCCTTCCGGCCTCGAGCACCTTGCCCGTGATCTCGTGCCCCAGGATCAGCCCCTCAGGCGCGGTGGTCCGACCGCGGACCATGTGTTGGTCGCTTCCGCAGATATTGGTGGAAACGATCTGTAGGATGACGCCGTGCTCGCATTTTCGGTCCCCCAACGCCAGTTCGGGAAAGTCGATGGTTTGTACCTCGACGACGCCGGGTCGAATGTAGGCGACTCCTCGATTGGATGCCATATTTTTCCTCCTCTGCCCGTTCGATAGAGGGCGATGGGTCCGCCCCCCGCTGCGCGGGCCTTGTAAGCGTTCCATAGGATACAACCCTGGCACCAGCGCTGCAACCGGAAATATCCGGATTCTAGCCGACAGACCATTGCTCGGTCGCCGCCTACTCAAGGTGCGCTGCCGGGCGAGGCCCTGGGCAAGTCCCTGGTAGTGGGGTCGCTTCCGTGCGCGAGAATGAACGCATGGGAAATGGAATGGCATGTCGCTTCCCGTAAACAGCGTGTCGACTGCGGATCTCGTGTCGGCAGCGCGCGCTTGGCACCTGCGGTCACCAAACCCGGTCTTCGAAGATCCTTTCGCTCGTGTGCTTTGCGGCCGCTTGCTTGGGTTGGCGTTGAAAATGCCTCCGGTGGAATGGTTTCTCTTCCAGGTGGCGCTGGCACATGTCATGCCCGCCCACTTGTGCGTGGTCATGCGAGCGCGCTATGCCGAGGAGGCGCTCGAGCGAGCCATCGCCGCAGGCGTCAAGCAATACGTCATCATCGGCGCCGGCATGGATTCCTTCGCATTCCGCAGGCCTGACTTGCTGCAACAGATCGACGCCTACGAGATTGATCACCCGGTCACTCAACGTAGGAAGCTGAGACGCATAAGGCGGGCGAGACTGCGCGTTCCGGCGAACCATCATTTCGTCGCAGCGGATCTGTCCAAGGTTTCGACAGTTGACGCACTGGCGGGATCTCCGTTCGACATGTCTCGCCGCACCTTCATGTCCCTGCTGGGTGTCGCCTACTATCTGACGCCGGATGACCTAGCGAAGACCGCTAGGTCTATTGCAAGGAGTCTCCCGCCCGGAACGCGCCTCGTCCTCGACTACATGCTGGACGAGAAGTCTTCTAGCTCCGAGCACCTCGAACTCCGCCGGAAATTGCTCAACTTCGTCAAGCGGCGTGGCGAGCCGATGCGTGGCGCGTATTCCCTCGACAGGATGAACGCGCTAATGGATGGCGAAGGACTCAGAGCGGTGGAGAGTTTTCCGATCACAGAGTTGGGAGAGAGCTACCGGGCGGAGTTCGGCACCCTGCCTTTCGAAATCCCCGGCCTGTTCGGTTTCGGAACATTCGAGGTGGAGGGACGAGGCGCTTGACGCCTGACTAGCCGGTTTGCCTGTCGCTTCGAGGGGCCCGTCCGCTGCGTAGTCCCTGGATCGCCGTGTTTCGCTGCATGCCGTCACTGCTTCGGAATCTATCGACGGCGGACATCGTGGCCTTCGAGCGCGCGTGGCACCAGCGCGCGACGGCTCCGGTCATTCATGATCCATACGCGAGGTTCCTGTGTGGCCCACTGCTGGGATTCGCGACTCGCTTCCGTCCACTGGGATGGTACGTTGCCAGGGTCGAGCTTCGAAGAATCATGCCGGCTAGCATGGTCGTGGTCGCGCGCGCCCGGTACGCTGAGCGGGCGCGCGAGAGGGCGGTTAGGGGAGGGAGTCGTCCAGTACCTCATCATCGGCGCCGGGATGGATTCTTTCGCCTTCCGACGCCCGGATCTCTTGCAGCGAATCGAGGTTTTCGAGACCGACCATCCGAACGAGCAGCGAAAGAAGCTGAGACGTGTCCGGCGCGCTGGATTAACCGTCGCTGAGCGACACCATTTCGTCTGCGCTGACCTGTGCAGTGATTCCATTGTGGACGCCCTCGCCGCTTCGGGCCTCGACTCCACCAAGCCCACCTTCGTGTCCCTCCTGGGCGTGGCATATTATCTGACGCCTGAATCGTTGGCTGCGACCGCTCGCTCGATTGCGGGCACCCTGCCGGCGGGAACCCGCATGGCAGTCGACTACCTGCTGGATGAGGCGTCCTCCGATCCGCGAAGCCGCAGTGTTCGAGAGAGTCTAGTCGGTCTCGTTGAGAGGTGCGGCGAGCCGATGCGGAGCTCGTACTCCCTCGACAAGATGACGGCCCTCATGTCATCAAGTGGTTTCGAGCCGTTGGAGACATTCGCTGTGGCGGACCTCAACGATGTCTATCGCGAGGAATTGGGATCGCTGCTCTTCGAGATTCCCGGCATTTTTGGCATGGGTACCTTTAGGGTCGTCCAGCAATCCGCTTGACTGGACCCGGGTACGAACCGTCTGATGGATCGAGCCGCAGCAGCGATCAAGTTGACCGGAACGCGGGCGCATCTCGCCGTCTAAAGCGGTCGCGCCGCTTCGCTGTCCCGGCCTTGGGCGATTACTGTGCATCTAGAAGAACCGCAGCATGTACGTGAAGCGCACGCCACGGCCCATCTCTGGAGCTAGGTCTTTGATGAACGACGAGTGGTTGCGGTAGAACTGGTTGCCCGCGTTGAATAGGTTAATCGAGAACTGGTGCAATACGCCCAGCCGGGCGTAGGTGTAGGACGCCTTTAAGTTGAGCACGGCGTATTCCGGAGTTGCGGTCTCCTCAGTGAATGTCCGGTTCTGCTCGCTCGCCAAGATCAATTCCGGGGCGATCCGGAATCCCATCGCGCGGAAGTCCAGCCCGATCCGGCCGCGCAGCGGTGGAATCCGGGGCAAGTACGTGCCGCTCCCCGTATCCTTTGCATCCACGTAGTCCAAGCCGAGGTTCAGCCAGAGAGCGCGATGCAAGCCGATGTCAAGATTCGCTTCCGTACCCGTGTATCGCGCATTCCTCTGCGTGTACTCGATTTCGAGCAGCTCGTCGACTTCCTCGCCGGTCGCGAACGGGAAGACGAAGTTGTCGAAGTCGTAGTAGAAGAAGTTAAGCTCCCCGCGGACTCGATTCGCGCCGTGTCGCACCGAAAGGTCGAACCCGTTGCCACGCTCTGCATCTAGGTTGGAATTTCCGACTTCAAACGCACGGTTGCCCGCGTGTGGGCCGAAGTTGTACAGCTCCTCAAGCGCTGGCGCGCGGTAGCTATGCGCGAAGTTCGCAACAAGGGCGCTTGCTGGCCCGAGGTCCGCATGTACGCCTACGGACGCCGAGGCTCCAGTGAAAGTTCGATCAATCGCCTCAGGCGCTTCCTCCCCGTGGGCGTGGCCCTTGTGGTCCTCGTCTTCGCCTTCTCCGCCGTCCTCGTCCTTCTCTTCGAGGAGTTCTTCACGGTTCGAGAATGCCGGTTGATAGCGTTGCGTCTCGAGGCGCCCACCGAACTGCACTTTGAAACGTTCGAAATCGAGTTCTTCCAAAACGAAGAATGCTAGACCCTTCTGGTCGATCGGCGGCGAGAGTGCCTCTTCGCCCTCAGCCTTGTAGTTGCGGTCTATGCCCCAGAATCCGAACTGTCCGTTTAGCGGACCTCGCTTTCCCTGCTCGAAGACGCCGCGATAAGCGATCCGGTCATTCCGGAAAGATGTGCCGATTTCCGACCCACCACCCGCAATGTGTTCGACTTCGTCGTGTTGCCAGTCGACATAGCTCAGTTTCAGGTGGAAGCTTTCGATCGCCCCCCTGGAGTTTTTCAGCCCCCAGTTCACTCTGTAGCTTTCTCGCCTGCTGAGTAGAGCAATGCGTTCGACCTCCTCCTCGTCGTCGTCGTCATCCTCATGCTCCTCGGGAAGCTCGTCGTCGTCGCCCTCCTCGTGATGCTCAAGCTCTTCGTCATGACCGTGGAATTCGTGGGCAAAGGGCACTCCGGAATTCCCGCGATCCATCTTGGCCTCGACGCTGAAAAACGTCTTGTCGCCGTACCATCCGAATCCGCCGCCGCTGTTGAAGATCTGTGCTCGGGAGTTGAAGACTTGCCCTACCACTGGCGCGTTATAGTCGCCAGCGCGGATGCCTCCGCCGTAGCCCCATAGCTGCACCCTGCCTTTGCCCAATTCGAAGCCGGCATTCCCACCAGCGAGCGAGTTTGTCGTTCCCCCCGAACCGGAAAGATATCCGCGCAATCCCTTGTGCGGGTGAGTGTGGTGCTCGTGGTGGCGGCTGATGGCATTCACAGTTCCTCCCATAGCATTGCCGCTATAGAGCAGCGTGGCCGGGCCCTTGACGACTTCGAGCCGATCCAGCTGCGCGACGTTGAGCACCTCGCCGTGGTCCCCAGACTGCGAAGACAGCGTTCCAGTCCGCATGCCGTCCTCCATGATCAGTACGCGGTCGCCATCGAAGCCGCGAATGATGGGACGCGAGCTGCCGGGGCCGAAGCTGCGCTTCGCGATTCCAGTCCCAACCCGGTGGTCCAAGACCTCGCCGATCCCGACGGCTGCCGAGTCAGCCAAATCGTAAGCGTCTAAGGACTCAACGTCCTGGAACGACTCGAATGTCGTTTCATGATGCTCTGACGCAGTGACCGTGATCTCATTCTTTACAGCCGTGATCGAGAGCAGGAACTCGAGTGACGCCTCGGCTCCGGCTGCGATTTCCACGATCTTCCCCGCTTCGGAAAATATGTGATCGAGATGCGATACGACGTGATACCTTCCCGGTGGCACGTGGTCGAACTCGTAAGCGCCATCCTCGTCGGAAAGCGTGCTGCGGCCGAGCTCGACGATCAAGACACTGGCCCCGGGCATCGGTCCTCCGGTCTCCTTCAACGAGACCGTGCCGGTCAGACGCCCGGTCGATTGGGCGATGGCCGGGAGGGCTGCGCAGGTCAAGGCAACGAGAATCCACAGTATCGGACGAGGGCGTTGCATAAGGTATCAGGCTACGCACCAGATAAACGTACGCGAAGAGAAAATCAGCAACCGGGATCGCAATCGTAGTGAGCGGCACGCTTGCACCGGGTGAGCGGGTTGTGCCTGCCTGGCGGCAGACGGCGGACCGAACGGCGAATTCCAGCCGCAGATGTACCTGAGCATTCGGCTCGCTGGGTTTCAGGAAGGCTCGTTCGTTGGGGTGGCCAGACACAGTGCCGGTGCCCGCCGTTGAGATTGCGCTGCCCTCCGAACCAATCCCTTCGTAGAGTCGAGGGCGGGGAAAGACTATGGATTCAATCAAGTGGTGAGCGCGCAGGGACTCGAACCCCGAACCTAGTGATTAAGAGTCACTTGCTCTACCAATTGAGCTACGCGCCCGCAATATCGCAGCTCGCGACGCATCCTGCCAGCGAACCGCTCCGAGTGCCTCAGCATAGCACCACAGACCGCGCAGCACGCAAGGGCTGCTCCGGGTTACAGCCCCGCGCCCGATCATTCGGAGCCGTTTGCGGGCGCCTGCATCAGGGCCAGGAAACCGAGCCGGCCCGGTCCAAGACTCTCCGCCTTCGGCACCTTCGTGTCGTTCAAGAAGTTGCCAGCTGGTTTAGTGCCAGGCCTTGCGCAGGGGGCGCTCACCGGGGTCCATCACGCGCCGTCCAATCGAGATCTGGTCTGACACGGATCCTCCATTGGCCGCGCTAGATCGCACGCCTCAGGGGTCGTAGATGCCCAGCACGTTCTGGTCCAAGTCAATCAGCGCTCCTGTCATCATGCACGCTTCGTCGCTCAGCAGGTAGGCTGCCATGCCGGCGACGTCCCGGGGGCGCAATATCCGCCCGAAGGCAGCCCCTGCGTCGGCCGCCTCTAACCAGCCTTCGGGCTGGCCTTCACGCATCTGCACAGCATGCTCCGCCGGTGTTGCCATCCAGCCGATATTCAGCGCATTCACGCGAATCCTGTATTGCCGCTGCGAATGGGCAGCATTCTTAGTGAGAATCGCAAGAGCTCCCTTGGAGACGCTGTAGGGTGTCAAGTTGGGCGTTCCTCCGTGCGCTGACATGCTCAGGATATTCACGATGCTGCCACCTCTGCTGTCCCGCTGCATGAGCTTGACGGACTCTTGCATGAGGATGAATGGTGCCCGCAGGTTTACTGCCATGATCTTGTCCCAGTGCTCGACGGACGTGCCTTCGAGCGTTCCGCGCTCGGTGCAGGCTGCGCAGTTCACGAGACCGTCCAGCCGGCCGAAGACACTGTCGGCCCGAGAGACGATCTCCCGGCAGGTTGACGGCTCCTCAAGCTCGCCTTGCACGAAGAGTGTCCGGCAGGCCGGGGTCCGGTAGGCGGCTGCGACGTACTCTCCGCGCTCCCGGGATCGGCCCGTGATCACAACGCCTTTCGCGCCGCGCTCCGCAGCCAGTCGGACCATCTCCTCCCCCAAGCCTTGGGTCGATCCGGTTACGGCGATGACTTTCCCCTGCAAGGAACCGCGCATGGTCGCGACCTCGTGTTTCCCTTGATTGACGATACTCGTTCCCCGCGTTTAGGATGCGCGAGTCACACGGTTCGGCGGGCTATTCGGAAATCTCGGGCCCGCCCTCAAGCCCGGCCAATTTCGGCTGCCGCGGAAGCGGCGGAGGTGGTGGCTGAGCAGGCGTGCTCGCGACGCTGGGCGAACTCGGCGGCTTCAATTCCCGTTCGGGCCGGCCTTCAGGCGCGGGCTCGGTACCGGCCTCTGGGTGCGCGGGCCCTTGGCCCTCCGTCGAGGGGGCGGCCCCTGGCTCGAGACTGCCCCGCGGATTTCCTTTGGCGGCTCTTGCTGTCCCTGCCGGGGAGCCTGGGGTCTTGTCCGCGGCGGCTCCCGATGCTCTCGTGCGCGGACGCCGAGGTCCCGATCCTGCACGGCCCGACTCGACGGGCTTTGCCCTTGCGGGCTCGGAACCCGTCGCGCGGCGGGGCTTCGGAGTCTTACGCCCGCGCGTGCGGCTACCGACCCCCCGTCGCCCGGCAGATGGTCTTTCACCACGAAGGAAGGCGCCCTTGTCAAGGATGAAACGCTCCATGCCCTTGTGGTACGGGCTCCAGATTGTGCCCTCCGGCATCTCTGCTCTGGCCGCGCGCATTATCTCTAGCTTCGAATCCAAGTCGTCGACGAAGTGCAACGCAAGCGCTTCGGGGAACAGGGGCACTTGAGGCGAGCCGTACTCCTTCTTGCCGTGGTGGCTCAACACCATGTGGAGCAGCAGTGTCTTGAGGCGGGGAGGAAAGCCTTCAATCTCATCGCAGCGCCTTTCCAGCCAAGCGCTCCCTATAGCAATATGACCTAGCAGGCGACCCTCGTCGGTGTATTCAAAAGACCTGTCGGACGCCAATTCGAAAATCTTGCCGACGTCGTGGAGCAGCACGCCGCATGCCAGCAAGTCACTGTTGATGTCGCGATAGTGGGAGGCGACGAGCTTGGCAAGCTTCAGCACGCTCAACACGTGTTCCAGCAGGCCGCCGATTCTGGCGTGATGCATGCCCGCGGCGGCCGGTGCCCGCTTGTAGCGCGCAGCGAATTCCGGATCGCGGAAGATGGCCGACATCAGCCGCTTGAGGTTCCGGTCGGAAAAGCCTTCGATCGTAGAGAGTGCCTCGGCATACATCGATTCGATATCGAATTCGGTATGCGGGATAAAGTCGCCCAGGTAGACTTGGACCTCGGGGATAACCCGCAGCCTGAGGGCGATGATTTGGTGATGGCCGTTGAAGCCTTGGACCTTGCCGCGCACATCGACGAAGTCCCCTGCATCGAAAGTCTCCGCCACGGCTGGCACGTTGTCCCACATCTTGGAATCGAGCGAGCCGGTGCGATCAGCGAGCCGCATGGACAAGAAGGGATCGCCGCTTTTCTTTTGGCGCACCTCCTTGGTCTGGACTAGAAATGTACTTTGAAAGCGGTCGTTCGCTCCAAGATCCTTGAGGTCGGAGATGAATCGATCCTTCCTCACGAAGCGGCAGCCCCCGCCTCGGCCTGCTCGGGAGCGGGAGCCGCGTCCTCTTCCGAGTCCGAGTCATCCACCTGCTGGCGAGGTAGCGGGATCATCCACAGCACCCGCTTCCGCCGTCGTGTGCGAATGACTTCCTCCCGTGTCGTCGTCAAAGGAGCGAGGCGCGACGGGTCGCTCCACCCCGTGTTCATACCCTCGATAGCCCCCTCGTCCGCGTAGCCCGGGCGGATCTCGATGTAAGACTCGCTGCGGAGTTCGCTGAGGTACCTGCGGATCTCGGGCTGGAACCGGGGGCCGCTGATCGTGGCGCGAATCTCTTCCTGCACCTCTTCGAGTTCCGCAAGGCCCTCGCGGTAGTTCTGGTCGACCCTGAGGATAAGCAGCCCGTTGGGCACTTCAATGAGCCCCGTGATGTGTCCCTGCCTTTGCCCGAATACCGCTTCCTCGATCTCCTCCCGAAGCATGCCGCGACGGTAGATTCCTATGTCGCCGCCGAGTTCCTTGGTTGCCTCGTCCTCGGAGAAGCGCCGCGCCATTTCTGCAAATGGCTCGCCGCGCTGCACGCGAGCGAGCACTTCTTCCGCCTGCTTGCGCTTGGCCTCCTGGTCGCCGTCCAGCGTGAAGAGAAGCTGGCTGAGCCGCACGCCCTCCGAACGCACGTACTCGTCCTTGTGCTCCTCGTAGTACGCTTCGATCTCCTCCCTCGTCACGATGACCCGTCGCGAGACCTCTTGGCCGAGCACGGCCTGCGACAAGAAGTTTTCCCGCATCCGGTCCATGAGGTCTTCGGCAGGCTCGCCTGTGCGCTCCAGCACCCATGCCTCGAAGTCGTCAGTCGTCTCGATGTTGTTGCGCCGCATGATTTCGTCGCGCTGGCGCAAGATTTGCCCGTCGACGTTGATGCCCAGCTCCTCGCCCTTCTGAACGAGCAGGCGCTGGTCGATCATGTCCCGGAGGACGACCTTCTCCCGCTGCAGCAGCTGCGCCTCGCGCTCGGCACCCGCCAGCGATTCATCGGACAGTACCTCTCGCCGGTTCTGGTCAAGCGTTCGCTCGTATTCGGACCGCAGGATAATGCCGCCGTTGACCTTGACGATGATCTCCTCGAGGATTGTAATGTCGGCGGCAAGCGGGCCAGCGAGCACAAGCGCCAACACGGTTAGGAATCGAAACAGTTTCATGGCTTGCTATCGTCTATCTTCGCATGCTCACGCGCAGCGGTTTCCCTGCCTTGCCGGCTCTGCTGCAACTGCCGGGCTCGATTCATGCGCCCGACCAAGTCTATGCTGGGGACTCGTCAAACAGCATTTGCATCCGGGCGACATGGCTACTCACTACTTCCGGGTTCCCGTATCCTGGGCGGACGCTGACGGAATGCTCGATCCCCACTTGCGAAGGCCCCGGGCTCGCCGCGTCAAGTTCGATGTCGGCCACGGCCGGCGTTGCTTCGCGTTCCGCAATGCCGCTCCCGCCGGCGCTCGGGGTTTCTTCCCGGACTCGATCTCGACGGACCTCCAACTCGGCAGCATCAACGTGGCGATGATCGATATGCTCGCCGTGATGTCGAAGTTCCTAGCGCTCGGCATGCCCCTCGCAGCCGCCGTCGAAGCTTCCATCTCGGCACCGGCGCGGCAGAGAGGACGGACGGAACTGGGCCATCCTGGTGTCGGGGCAGTGGCGGACATCGCGTGCTTCGCTTGGATTCCGGGGATTTCCGGTTCCGGGAATCTGTCGGCGGCACAGTGCTCGGCGGCCAGAGAATGTCGGCCGGATTGACGCTAGAGGATGGCGAGGTGGCACCGGACTGGAACTCCGGAGTCGGCACGGACTACCGGGATCTTGATCCAAACTCCGGAGTCTCCGGCCACAACTTGCAGTTGGTCCCGTCCCGGTAGCTTGCCGGGCGTCACTCATCCAGGACCTTGCGCAGGAGCTGGTTGACCACCTTGGGATCCGCCTGGCCGCGCGTGGCCTTCATCACTTGGCCGATGAAATAGCCGATCACGCCCTTCTTGCCGCCTTGATACTGCGCGACTTGCTTCGCGGATCGCGCGAGAACTTCGCTGACGATCCCTTCCAGTTCCCCGGTATCGCTGATTTGGCGGAGTCCCTCGGCCTCGATGACCTCTTGCGCTGTCCTGCCGCTGGTAAACATCTTGGCGAAAACCTGCTTGGCCAGCTTGCCCGACAGGGTTCCCTTGTTGACTAGCGCGACAAGATCGCCGAGTTGAGAGGCGGTAACCGGAGATTCCTGGATGGACTTGCCCGCAGCGTTCAATGCGCCCATGAGCTCGCCTTGCACCCAGTTCGCGGCAGCCTTCGGATTGCCTGCCGCCTTTGCCGCTCGCTCGAAGTACGAGGCAGTGGCAGCCGTCAGAGTCAGGACGCGCGCGTCATAATCCGTAAGCCCGTACTGCTCGGTGAAGCGAGCCCGCATGGCTGGCGGAAGTTCTGGCATGGCTGCCCGAATGGACGCGAGGCGCCCGTTGGAAATGACTAGAGGCGGCAAGTCAGGCTCAGGGAAGTAGCGGTAATCGTGAGAATCCTCCTTCCCGCGCATGCTGGAAGTGGTTCCCGGCAGCGTGTTGAAAAGGCGCGATTCCTGATAGACTGTGCCTCCGCTTTCAACTATCGCGACCTGCCTGGCGATTTCGTACTGGATCGCTTGCTTGACGAAGCGGAAGGAATTGAGGTTCTTGATCTCGCTGCGCGTTCCGAGCCTTTTCGCTCCGACCGGGCGCACGGAGACGTTGGCATCGCACCGCAGCTGGCCTTTTTCCATGTCACAGTCGGACGCGCCCGCGAACTGAATCAGCAGCTTGAGCTCATTGAGGTAGGCGACAGCCTCCTCGGCGCTGCGGAGGTCGGGCTCGCTCACGATCTCGCAAAGCGGTGCGCCGGCGCGATTGAGGTCCACGTAGCTGTAGCGGCGGGAGTCGCTGAACCCATCGTGGATGGTCTTACCCGCGTCTTCCTCCATATGGAGGCGGGTGACACCGATCCGCTTGGAACCGCCATCGATCTGGATGTCGAGCCAGCCGTGCTCCGCGAGGGGCTGGTCGAACTGCGAGATCTGGTAGCCCTTGGGCAAGTCCGGATAGAAGTAATTCTTGCGGGCAAATCGGGAGAAGGAGTTAACCCGGCAGTTGATCGCTAGGGCGGCCCCCACCGCCAGAGACACGGCGTGCTCGTTTAGAACGGGCAGTGCGCCGGGAAGGCCGAGCACGACCGGATCCGTTTGGGAGTTGGGAACCTTGCCGAACTTGTGGGTGGAATGGGAGAAGATCTTTGTCTTCGTCTTCAGCTGGACGTGGACTTCCAGCCCAATCACAGGCTCGTATTTGGCGATGGTTGCGGGGTCGGCTAGGCCTACTTCCGAGGCGGGCATGGGGGCAAGGGATCGGTCGGAGCCGAGAACGAATTATATCAACGACGATTTCCGCCCCTCCGGTGACAGTGGTGATGCCCGGATGCGCTGTTCGATTCGGGTGGGTTCGGCGATCGCAGCACCGTCCGTCACGAGCGTGGTTGCCCTCGCGTAGAGGCATTGCGAGGGCGCGTTTGGCTGAAATTGCCGATTGAACCCCGACTCGGAACACCAACGCTTGCTTGGTGCAGCCGACCGAAAACAGAGAACCTAGCGTCCGGGGACGGAGTGCTCGAACAGAGCCAGCTGGATGGTCGCACTTAGGCTCTCGACCGCGCCGCCGGCACGGGTTGCGGAGGGACAGACGGCGAGAACCGAGGGCCGGGATCTAGTCAGGCCTCCGAAAGTCTGTGGCGAGGCTTGGCAGGCTACGAGCAAGAATTGCCTTGACCCGGAGCATGCCGGCGGTGAAACACGAATGTCTCTGTTCCGGATCCCGTGATCAATCGCTCGACAGCTACACCGAACACAGACTCGAACAGGTCATCCCTCATCACTTGCTCGACAGCGCCACAAGCGTCCAGGGACCCCCGGTTAAGAAGCGCGACCTGATCAGCCCACCGCACAACCGCGTTGAGATCGTGCAGCGCCACTGCGACTGCCTTGCCCTCGTTCGCGAGTTGCTCGAGCAGCCCTAGTGTTTCCAACGAATGGTCGATGTCCAGGTTGGAGGTCGGCTCGTCCAACACAATTGCGTCGGCCTCCGTGGCTAGGCTGCGCGCGATCAACGCTCTCTGACGCTCGCCGCCCGAGAGTTCATTGACCGGCCGTTCCCCAAGATGAACTACATCCGTTCTTCTTAAGGCGGCTTCAACGGCCGCTTCATCGACACGGCTCGGCGTGTCGAATCGGCCGATGTGAGGATGGCGCCCCATGCCGACGATCTCGCGAACAGTGAAGGCGAAATTGATATGCGTGCTTTGTGGCAAGTACGCCACCCGTCGCGCAATCATTCGACGAGGCATGCGGGCTAGCGACCTGCCGTCTAGCTCGGCTTGCCCCTCTGTGGGGCGCCAGAGTCCTGCCAGCAGCCGCAGGACAGTAGACTTCCCCGATCCGTTGGGGCCCACCACTGCCGTAACCCGTTGCGACTTGATCGAGAGCGACACGTCACGAACCAGCCAGCGCCCGTCGATCCGTATCCCTGCCTTTTTCAGGACGAGCTTCAAAAGTACCCGATCTCCTTGTGTCGGTTTCGAAGCAAATACAGGAAGAACGGCGCTCCGAATGTTGCGGTGACGATGCCCAAGCGGATTTCGGTGGGGGGGTTGGCGGTCCTGGCCAGCAGATCGCAGGCTATCAAGAAGCAGGCCCCGGTCAAGACACTTGCGGGAAGTAGCTTGCGATGCGAGGGGCCCAGGACCAGCCGGATCGCGTGGGGCACGACCAAGCCAACGAATCCAACGATGCCGCTCACCGCAACGGCTGCGCCCGCTAGCAGTGCCGCGGTTGTCAAGATCGTCCTCTTGACCGACTCGGCATCCACGCCGAGCGATTTGGATGTTTCCTCGCCAAGCAGCAGCAGGTCCAGGTCGCGCGAATACCACAGCGAAATCAGAACGCCGATTGTCACGAGCGGCAGGCAGATCCAGACATGCGTCCACGTCCGGCTGTCCAGGCCCCCCATCATCCAGAACACGATCTCGGCAGCCACCTCCCAATTCACAAAGCTGAGCGAAATCAAGAGTGACGTGCAGGCACTGATCATGGCTCCTAAGGCGATGCCTGCTAGCAGGAGAGTTGCGACCGGCGTGCGGCCAGCCCTGGTCGCAATCAGGTGGACGGCAAACAAGGCTAGAAAGGCTCCGGCGAAGGCGGCCAGCGGCAGCCATAGCGCTGAGCGCGCCGTTAGGTCGGTAATGAATGCGATCACTGCGCCGAGTGCGGCGCCCTGACTGACCCCGATCACGCTGGGCTCGGCCAAGGGATTGCGAAAAACCCCTTGCAACTGCGCCCCTGCGACTGCGAGCGCGGCACCTGCCAGCCCGGCGACAACCACGCGCGGCATGCGAATCAACCAAACGATTACTTGGTCGGCTTCAGGGATCCCTGCCAGATCGACCCACCCCGCTGGCAGGATCTTGGCGGTTATCACTCGCGTGACTGTATCCCATGAAATCCCGGTGCTGCCGATCGCAACCCCGGCTACAGCGGTAACCGCAAGCAGTACCGACACAGCCGGGAAGAAAATAAGCGCCCGGGCGGTTCGGGCCGTGCCTGCAGCGGTCAGCGCCGCGACAGATTCCCGCGCCCGATTGGAAGATTCGCTCACGGCTCCTCCTGGTAGAGACGTGCCGCGATCGCTTCCATCAAACCGGCTGCATGGTGCGACATGGAAACGTACTGGCGAGTCTCCACGACAAGAATGCTTCCTGTTTTCCCGGCATTGGTGACGGCGATGCCCACGTCAGCGCGCATGCGGGCTAGCACCTCATCGGCTCTTCCTGGCCCGGCTCCCACCACAATCCAGTCCGGGTTCCAAGAAGCCACTTGCTCGCTACTGATCGGCCCGACAGGACCAATGCCGTGCTCGGCCGCAATATTGATCGCCCCAAGCTGCTGGAGAATGTGATCCAAGAGAGAGCCTCTGCCAAACGTGCTGCCGTAGGTTGAATACGGGAGCACGCGCACGGGCTTGGCGCTTTTCGGCTTTCGGCTCCTTGCCCGCTCGATTCGTTGACGCATGCGTCGAATCTCGCGCTCGGCTGCGTCGTCATCACCGGTGACGTGGCCAGTGACACGGAGGGCGTCCGCAATCTCGTCGAAGTTTTCAAATACTGTCAGCATGCGAAAGGCGCTTATCCCGGCGGACCGGACGATATCTTCGAAATCGGCCCGCGCAGTGTGGGAAAGCATCACCAGATCCGGGCGCTTCCGCACTAACGCTTCCGGGTCGGTCGTCACGCCAACATCCATGCCTTGCAATAGGTCGGCGACAAAGCTGTAGCGCGGATTATGCGCAACTGCGCTCGCCGAGACGACACGCTCGCTATCTGTGACTGCGAAAAGCAGGTGGTCGATGACAAGTGCTTGGGAGGCGATCGCCCGTGGAGGCCTATTCAACCGCAGTTGCTCTCCGCGGAATCCGACCGCAACTCTCGGGAATGGCCCGCCCGCAGAAGACTGTCTTTCGCCAGGTCCCGCGTGAACCGTTTTCGAAAGCCCGCCTTCAAACCGCAGCGCGGCCGCGAACAGCACCAAGCAAAGGCCAATTCCGGCCGGTGGGCCTATTCGGGATACCAACTTCATCGCCCCTCCGGGTAGAGGGCCGAGGCTATGCTCTCAATCAGCGTAATGATGTTGTGGGACACCGACAGGAACACGTGTTGCGGCAGGATCAGGATTTGACCGGATCGAGCCGCAGTGGTCACGGCGATTCCCGGATCCGCCAACAGTTCCCGCTCAAGCCGGTCGCGTTGGCCGGGATCGGCTCCTGTCACGATCCAGTCCGGGTTCCACGCTGCGATCTCTTCGGTTGAGATGCGTGCATAGGACTTCAAGCCCTGTTCGGCACCCACGTTCGTCGCCCCTGCCAGGGTCAACACGTCGTGGAAAAATGTCTCCGTCCCGTAACTGTAGGAGAGAGCCCGGCTGTAGCCGAGGACGCGAGGGGGCGTGGCGACGGCTTCGGGAATCCGCCTGCGAACCTTCTCGAGTCGTTCTTCCCAGGAATTCACTACGCGATCGGCGCTCTCGTCAGCGCCTGTCAGATAGCCAATTCGACGCACCAGAGACATTAGCTCCGACATCTTCAGGACGGTGTCACCCACCCGGTAAATTGGCGCTCCGGCATGCCGCATCAAAGAAAGCCATTCCGCGCGCGCATGGAGCCCGGTGAGCACGAGATCTGGGTTGAGGCGCAGTGCTATCTCCGGGCTCTCGGCGGATGGCAGATTCAGTCGCTCCGCTGTCTCCGCCACGTCGCTGTAGCGCGGGTCCATTGAAAACGGACTCACTGCTGCGACTCGCTCAGGCTCGATGACTGCGAACAGCAAGCCGTCGACCGTGATTGAGTTCGAGACGATCCGAGCGGGCGGGGCAGGGATCGTCACGACCTTGCCGAAATCGTCAGTTACGGTTCGTGGGAAGGGATCATCAGACCCGGCGGTCAGGACCGGATTCCGGCGGCCGGTTCCTTCGAGCGCCAGGCGCCCGCCCGCGTCACCGATGAATTGAATCAAAATGGCGGCTGCCATGAATGAAAGCGCCAGCGCTGCCGCGAAATGCCAGACCCCTCTCATCTGCCTTCCCGCCGTGACTAGAAGCTGTAACGGATCCCACCGATCACCCAGAGCCCCGGCGTACCGAACCCGTCCTCGTAGTATTCGGCATTGAACACGTTCTCAGCCTTTCCGTAGAACTCTAGCCGCTTCGTGTCGAGGAGCGGAAGCTCGTATCGGAATACGAGATCAGCCTTGACCGGGCCGTCGAACACTAGCTTGCGCCCCAAGGCACCCCACGGCGAGAGGATGTAGTCGCTCACCGCAAACACGTCGAAGGTCAGATTGAATCGCTTGCGGATCCACTGGGTGGCTGTCATCGAAAAGACACGTTCCGACACGCCAGGCACTTGGTGGTATTCCGACCCAATCGTCGGAGTGCGCGAATCGGCATTCGTGAATGCGAACGAGCTGCGCAGGCTCGTGGTCGACGTGGGCGCGATGTGCGAGCTCACTTCAAAGCCGCGCGCGATCCCTCCCCTGCCGTTGCGGTACCCGCCGTAGCGGCCGAAGATGTCGTTGGCAGGGAAGTTGGCGAAGTCGAAAAGCACCGTTTCCTGGAGGTTGGTGTAGAAAAAAGTTGCACTGGCACGAACTCGCGCGCCGAACAGCCACTGGTCAATTCCAGCGTCCATCGCGACAGATCGCTCCGGAGCGAGGCCGGGGTCTCCCCAATAGCTGAAGCCGCCCGAGTACGAGGAAAAGGAACCGCCAAATCGCTCGTACAGAGAGGGAGCACGGAATGCGTTGCCTGCATGGGCCCTGATCTTTGTCTGGCTCTGTCTCAGGAAATAGGCCACGGCAATGTCACCGGTGTAGGAATTGCCCAGGCCAGCGGTCTCCGTCTGGGTATAGGGGCTGGTTGCTCCCGAAAACGTCGGGACACCGAGTTTGAAGAACTGCGCGCGCCCCGACAGCGAGACATGCAGGTTCGCGTCAAGCAGTCGGATCTGATTCTGACCAAAGACCGCGTGGCTGGCCTGATCGAGGGTGACTCGGCTGGTTAAGGGGGCAGGACTCTCATCAGTGTTGAGGTTCTCGTACTGTTCGGCGTCGAATTCATATCCCAGGCTGACGAGGTTGCTCGCGTTCGCACGGCGATCGGTTCGCGCCAGAAGCGAATGGGTTTGCCCGTCGAATCTGCTGTCGTTGCTTGTGACCGGGTCGTAGAGGCCGGGACCGGCAGGACCGTCTTGGGTGGATCGATTGGTATCGACGTGCTGATACGCCAGCCGATAGGAACTCTCTGGTGCCAGCTGGTGATGCAGGAACACCGCAGTTGCGAGGTAGGAGGACACTTTGCGGTTGTCCGGGTCGATCTGCGAGGGGATGAATGTCGCGCTGCCCGCCGCAAACGGCATGCGCTGTTCGAACAGCTCTAGCTGAGCTTCGGGTAGCGCGCGTGCAAGAACATCGCCCGAGGCAGCGAAATTGGCGGTGATCGCTTGGGTGAACGCGGGGCTCTCTGCGAGTCCCAGAAAGGCGTCAGCCCCCCAGGCCCGCCCGCTCATCGAGAGTTTCGGGGTGAAATTATACTTGGCAAAGCCTCGCACTGTGGTGTTGCGGTAGGGACTTGCTCCCCGGTGGCCTCGGGTCACATTCAGATGCGAGCCGCCCCAGGTATAGACGAAGCGGTCATTGTCGAGACCGCCGCCCATGCGCGCCACGCCCCGAAGCATTCCGAGCCCGCCGCCCTCGCCGCGCAACTCGCCGTGCATTCGCCCGCCGCCTTGCTGCGTGCTGATGTTCATTAGTCCCCCGATAGCGTGCGATCCGTAGAGAGAAGATCCGGAGCCACGAAGGAACTCGACCCGTTCCGTGTCGACAAGATTCATGTCCGAGTAGAAGGCGGTTGCGTCGCCTTGAACACTAGCGGCATCCCGGAAACGCAGCCCGTCGATGAGCACGGCTGTGTCGTGGTTCCGAAGGCCCCGAGTCTGGATTGAGGTAAGACTGCCCGGCCCCCGCAATTGCTGAACACGCACACCGGGAATGATGCGAATCGCCTCCGACAGCGCGAACTCGTTGCGCAAGGTGACCTGTTCGGAGTCGACCACATCGAGCGCCTTCGCGATTTCCTGCAGGGTCAGGGGAGTGCTCGACGAGGTCACGACGATCTCGATGTTGCCGCCGGACACAGCGAGGGGAAGATCGATGGCTTCGTCGCCTCGGACCTCGATCTGGCGGGATCCGACCAGAGCCGCCTCCGAGGCATCGCCCTCGATGAGATAGTCTCCCTCGGGAATATTGAGAAAGGCATAGGAGCCGTCCGCGCCACTGCGGGTCTTCCGCAGTTCGCCGTTGTTGCGCTCGAACAGACGCAACCACGCATCCGCTACCGCGTCGCCCCCCGGATCGAAAACCAAGCCCCTAAGGCTTGCACCCTCGAGACGGCCGCCCTGTTGGACGGCCAAGAGGGACAATGCGATCAGCGCCGTCAGCAAGCGTGCTTTCGGCCCCGATCTGCTCTCGGCAGTGCTGTGGACTGCCTGTGCTAGATCAAATCGTCTTGATGCGCTGGTAACGCGGCGCTCGCCGGTCCTGCTGCCGGCACCGCGCGGGGTTAAATTCCTTGTCATGCTGCCTCCTCGCCCGTCTTCGCGGACGCCAAAACACGGCGTATCCCCCGGGGCGACCCGCCTTCGCGGATCGATCCCACGGCCAAGATTCGAGTGAGGCTCGCCGGGAAAATCTACTAGAGGCCGACGCGATACCAGCAGAGTCCGCTTGCAACGCAGAATGCGCTTCGAAAGCGGCCGCCGGCCCAAGTAACGTGAATTCCAGATCGCCCATCCGTCCCTCGCGGAAGATTGCGCTTTTTGCGCTCTGAGGAAGGTCTCCTGACTCCCGACTTCAGACAAGGCATGCTTGTCAGCGCCGAACCTACCTTCCCAGGGCTCTCGCCCCAGTGGTATCTAGGAACAGCTCGTCGTTCACAGTGGCGGGACCGTGCCGGATTTGCACCGGACTTCCCTTTGAAGCCCTTGCGGGCTCCCCAGAACTCTCTGATGCTAGCACAGCCCCGTTCGACCACTGGAACATTGCTCCCCTCGAGACTGAATCGATGCGACGAACCCTGGCGTGGGCTGGGATCATCGTCCTGTGCTTCCAAGGTGCCCGCCTAACGCCCTTTGGGCAGTTGTTGAAGCCGTGTCTCCGCAGGCTTGACGGGCCTGAGCTCCCGTTGACCGCGGGTGTTTTTCGGTTGCCACTTCGGGACCCCGAGCAACGGTTCCGTGCCGGGGTTGTCGTGACGCTAGGATCAAGGTCCTTGGTTATGACGGAATCGCTTCCCTCTCGGGCGTCCGAAATTCTGCAAGCGAGCGACTTCTTCGTCGCCCGCCGGCTCGGCCGATTCATTCTCGTCGAGTTGCTCGGGCCCCACCGGGTCTTGAGCACATCGGCTCACCGTGGCGGAGAGCGGGAGGACTTGCGCCATCTGGCGAACCATCAGAGTTGCGAAGCAAACGGAGACACTACGCGCTCAACACACATCTCGGACATAGGGCTCTTGGCCTATCACCGCGAAGTCTGCGCCGAGATGGGTGTTGCCCCGGACAGGACTGCCGTAATGGGCACCGCGGCCAACATGGCCTATGCCTGCCACCGCCGAGCCGAATTCGGCGACCTGTGCGCAGATGCCATCGTCACCGCAGGCGTGTCGGGTAACTCGGCTCGAGCGGGGGACCCCGCCCAGTGGAACGAGACCGACGATGGCTGGGAGCGCGTCCCCCCCTACGCTGGCACGATCAACATAATGCTCTTGCTCAACTGCCCGGTCACGCCCGCGGCCCTTGCCCGCGCTGTCGTCACGATGACCGAAGCCAAATCTTCCGCGCTAGCCGAACTTGCGGTACCGAGCCTGTACTCGGCGACGATTGCAACGGGCACCGGCACCGATCAGTTCTGCTTGGCGGCTCCCCTCGACCCGGCGTCCAAACAGAAGGAGGCAACCGGCCCTCACGCCAAGCTCGGAGAGATCATCGGCGTCTGCGTGAGGGACGCGGTCAGGGAGGCTCTGCGATGGCAAAACGGGTTGGAGCCGTCATATACTCGCGGGCTCGTCCATGCCCTCGGGCGCTTCGGGCTGACCGAGGGGCGCGCTATGAAGTCCCTAGCGAGATTGCTTCCCGCGGAGCAATACGCTCTGCTTGACAGCAACCAGCGAGCCGTCTTCTTCGATCCCGGCGTCGGTGCGGCCGCGTATGCGTTGGCAGCCGTGCTGGATCGCGTCGCATTCGGCACCATACCGGAGGGCCTGGCACGCGACACGCTGAGGCAGCAGGCCACGTGCCTTGCCTGCGCGCTGGCCTCGCGTCCGCAAGACTGGGTGACGATTTATCAGCAGCTCGCCGAGCAGCCTCATGATGACCCCGTCGACCTTGCCTTGCTGGCGATCGCACTGGGCTGGAAATCCAAATGGACTTGAGCGCACTGCTGCCCCGACCCGAATTGTTGGTTGCAGCGGTAGCATTAGACGCCTTGCTGGGAGATCCCGTCTATGGCTGGCACCCAATTCGGCTGCTAGGGCGATCCATCAGCTGGATCGAGGCTGCGCTTAGGAAGGCCGGAGCCGACGGCCGCGTCGGCGGATGCATCCTCTTCATCGCAGTAGCGGCCGCATGGGGCTCAGGGACATCGGTCTTGGTTGTCTCCTTGGGGCATTTCCATCCTCGGCTGGGGGCGGCGATGCACTTCTTCTTGCTCTACAGCTTGATCGCCCTAGGCGACCTGCTGAAGCACGGAAATGCCGTGAATGCGGCGGCAAGCAACGATGACCTTCTCGCGGCTCGAGTTGCCGTCGGCGATCTTGTCGGTCGAGACACCGACAGGATGGACGCTGCCGCCTGCCGACGCGCTGCGATCGAGAGCTTGGCCGAAAACCTAGTCGATGGCTTCGTCTCCCCTGTGTTCTGGTATGCGGTGGCGGGCCTTCCAGGGCTCTTGGTTTTCAAGGTCGTCAGCACGATGGATTCGATGGTTGGCTACAAGACCGAACGCTACCTCCGGTTTGGCTGGTGCGGTGCTCGCCTCGACGACCTGCTAAACCTTGTCCCGGCTAGGTTGTCGTGGTTCCTGATCGCTAGCGCGGCGATGCTCGTTCCGGGGTGTTCGGGCCGAAAAGCGGCGAGCGTCGGCTGGCAGCAGCACGAAGACGTGCCAGGGCCGAACGCTGGTTGGAGCGAAGCAGCAATGGCGGGCGCGATCCAGCGTCGAATGGCCGGGCCGATCTGGGCCGGTGGCGTGATGGTGACCGATTCGTGGCTTGGTGCACCGAGCGATGCCGAGGCCGGTACAGAAGCGGATTACCGTCGCGCCACCCTCATCGTTGGAAATACGGCGGGGATATTCGTCTTGGTGGCGCTGGGCCATCTGATGCTGGTTCTTGCCTAGTCGAAAGCAAGGCCACCGCGGTCCATGGTTGGTCCCGTAGCAAAGTGTCCAAGCGGGCTAGCTACTAGAAATGCTGAGTCGCGTGTGCCAACGCACGACGAGTCCGAGGCCACGGTCTTTGAGACCTTTAGGTGTCGAAGGAGACTCTTGCAGCAAAGACTGCGACGGTGCACGCCAGTGATGCCCGCCCACCCTGAAAACGTGAATAGGCGTGGTGGACGGGCGGTACGGTTGTCGCACGGCCTGGCATCAACTCTTGAAGGATCCGGCACTTGCCGCTCCCCTCGCTCGAATGGTTCACGCGACTCTGGCAGCCGCGACAGGTCGACAGGTACGCCAATTGCCACGCTCTCGCGATTGATATGCTGTCTCACGTGTTCCTAGGCCTCGTCGCGCGGCCACAGGCCGCCGGCGACCCCTGGTCAACGTTGACATGACGCGGAAAAGGTCACTTTCCGTCATCGCCAAGGGAATCCTTGTTCTGACGTTGGTGCTGGTCGCCTGCGCTCCAACGACCCATCAGACGCCAGATGCGGCGACAAACGACCTCGATAGCGCGAGCTCGAACGATCAATTCTCTGGTGCTTGGTCGCTCGCACGGATCGAGCGGCGCGCCGCCGATGGCGAGTTGTTGTCTCCGCCGATCGAAGACCGGCTCGGCTACATCATTTACGACGCCTCGGGGTACATGGGCGTGACGCTCATGCGACCTGGTCGCCAGCGTTATTCGGAGGGCGGCCCGACTGCCGAGGAGGCACTCGCCCAAATGGGAACGTACACTTCGTACTTCGGTCCATTCACCGTCAACGAAGGAGAAGGGTATGTGACCCATCACCTTGAGGGAAGCCTCGACCCACGCGGGACCGGCTCCGACTACAAGCGCTTCTACGCATTCGGCGAGAACACCCTGACGCTCCAGCCCCCGGCGAGGGCAGACGGCTCGAAGACCTTCCTCACATGGGAACGGCTTCCCGACTTGCCCGACTCCAGCTTGACCCAAACGCACCGGAGCCTTTTCGGGGTCTTCCGCATCGAGTCGGTGACGCGCGAGACGACGGAAAGCGAGCCAGTGCCAGTAGATCAATACGAAACGGCTTACATTCTGTACGCACCTTCCGGGCACATGTCAGTGCATCTCATGCGGCCGGGCCGAGAGCCGTATGCCGGCGACCGGCCAACAGCGGAGGAGGCCCTGCTGGCCACTCAGACATACGGAAGCTACTTCGGTCCGTTTTCGGTCCACGAAAACGACGGTTATCTCGTCCATCATCGTGTTGGCAGCGAGAATCCGGGTGGCAGCGGGACCGATGCACGGCGATATTACGAGCTGACGGACACGCATCTCACGCTACGCCCGCCGGTCGGAATCGATAGTCGGGGCCGGCGGGGGCAGACCGCGCTTCGCTGGGCTCGTATCAGCGACTGACGTGCGCAGCGTGGTGTGGAATAGCGTTCCCCTGATTGCCAAATCGTTTCGCTCGCCCTGATGGAGACTGCCCCGTTCGCCACGGCGCTAGAGGGGCGACTGAGCTATAGGCAATCGAGCGAGCCGTACGAAGTTTCCAATAGGAATGTTCCCTGTCCAGAGTGTCCGAGACGGGTTGCATTTAGGAGGCGCTGCCCTCTCGTTCCGTGCGGCCTACTCATCTTGGAACTGAGAATTGATGGACTGCAGCGCGTTAGAAACGCTACTCGCTCAGTCGTCCAGCGGTCGCGTTGAGCACCCGCGGTGCTGCACAATGGTCACTGCATGTTCACTTGGATCTGTCCCAGTTGCGGCGGTGCCGTCGATGTTTCAGAAGATGCTTGCCCTAGTTGCGCGGGGCAGGGGGGCGAGAATCCCGCTAAGGACTCTTCGGTGGCCGCGGCACCGGCTGCGCCGGTGAATGCTCGGAGCGAACCTACGGCTCCCGCCAAGCCCGCTGCTCCGGAATCAACCCCTGAGGTAGCTGGTCCCGCGGGCGCTCAGCCCCCGGTTCCCGAAACTGCCCCGACAGCGTTCACGGCGTTCAACCTCCAGGCACGACACTATCTGATCTTCGCGGGCGGGCTCGCCGTTGCGATTCTTGGAGCGATATGGCTCTCCGGCGGTTTCTCAGGGCTTCGACTCGAGGCACCCGAGGAAGTGACAGAGTCACCGGTCGAGACGTTCGCGATCGGCGTGCAGGGCCCGATCGAGGTGTCCGGCATCCGCCCTTACTATGACGAGGAATTCCAAACGCATGTGCGGGCGTTCGTCGCGAACCATTCCAAGGAAGAGCACTCCGTGGCGCTGCGCGTTCACTTGCGCGTGAAGGAAGCCAGCCGGCGGGCCCCGCCGCTCGCTACGTTCGAAGTGGTTATCAGCAGTCCCTTGCCGCCCAACGGGGGCCAGGAAGTCGATGTACAGTTGCGAGCGCTGGGCAGCCTGCAGAGCCTCCCGCGCTGGGAGGAAATGAGGGTGGATCTCGAAGACCTGTAAGGCTTAGGCGGCCGGTTTCTCGCCGACTTGGGGCGTGTCGCATGCTCGGACTCCCATCAGAGGTCCAAGTGAGCCTTGCCGTATCTCAGGCAGGCTCGATTATTCTCTTCTTCGATCTGGAACCGCCTGTTGGCCGAGAGGTGCTCAATGCGCTGCAGAGGCTTGTCATTCTGTCGAACGATTTCCAGCGATTCCGCAAGGTCCGAACCCGGAACCCGGCCCATCGTGACCCAGTAATGCTTTCGCAGGCACGGAATCTTGAGCGGGTTGCGGGTGATCATCTCGAGCGTGAAGCGCACTTCAGGGCGAGCAGCGCGAATCGCGTCGACAATGGCCCTTAGATCCAGGCAGCCTTCGCCGAAAGGGACCTCGGCCAGCAGGAACCCGTCCTCGTAGGGTTCAACAGCCATGTCTTTCAGATGGACCGCCGCAGCGAACGGTGCCAACGCAAGGGCGGTTTCGAGAGGGTCCTCAAGCAGGGACATGTTGTTGCCCGTGTCGACTGTCACGCCTACCGACTCGCTGTCGATTCGCTCCAGCATCCGAAGCATCTCATCGATCCGCCAGTCCTTGTGGTTCTCGATGGCGAGCCGCATGCCGTGTTTCGCCAGGATCGGCTCTGCAACAGTCAGCGACTTCCAGCTCGTGCGGGTGAATTCCTTCCAGCTCTCGAGCGATTGGAATGTCTCGTATCGCCGGCCCACGAGCATGACCGTGCGGATTACGGAAGCGCCTGCGGCACGCGCGGCTCGAACGGTCTTCTCGAAGTGGTCGAGGCTTTCCTGGTCTTTGGGCAGCCGGGCGGATACCTCCACGTACATTCCATGCTCTGCAGCCTTCTCGCGCACGCTGTTGGTATAGGCCTCGTCGAGAGATGTGAGCGGAGCCTGAATCCCTCCAGCCCCGAGTTGCCGGCAGTGCTCGAGGAACTGCAGCGTTTCCGTGAATCGCCGCTGAGGTTCGATGTTGCGGTCAGCGCGCCCTCGCTGCGAATACGACGCCGTTCCGATACCCATGCGGTATGTCGGATCGGAGGCGGGCGCCAATTGTGCAGCGGCGAAACCGAGGCTCGCCTTGAAGAAGGTTCTGCGGGTTTCGGCCATGCAAGCTAGTCTGCCACATGCCCTTCGGCAGGTTTGACTATGGCAGCTAGCATCGTCAAACACACCGTGAGGCACGCGGTCGTCTCAACCAAGCCGTACCCAGCACATGCTGCAGCATCCGCATGCTATTCGGTCATTCGAGATTCCCTGACATCGTGATAACGATTCGGCACGAGTCCGGAAACCTGATCCTTGGCGCCGCCAGGCCACTCGATTTCGAGCGATAGGGTGTCCGAAACGGCTTTGCCGCCCAATCCGATGAGGACTCGCTTGTCACTGGACGAGAGGAAGCTCGATCCGCCCTTGACCCAGCGGACGGCGGTCTGCAGCTGATCCGGTCCCAGTAGCCTGACCTTCGCGCCGATCGCATCGCGGTTGCTCGAGGTGCCCTCAAGAACGAGTCCTAGCCACGGACGCGCTTCTCCGACGTTGTTTCGCAAGACAACAGGCTGAGAGTTCAACCGCATGACCGCGACGTCGGGGTCTCCGTCGTTGTCAATGTCCCCAACCGCGAGTCCGCGGTGCAGGGAAGGAGCGCGGAAGGCAGGCCCGGCAGTGTCGCTACGATTGAGGAACGCTCCCTTCGCATCACTTTCGAGAAGGATCAGCGGCTGCTCGAACGTCACGTCGTGACGGGTCCGCTCGATCAAGTGGTTCAAGTGCCCGTTGGCGGTGATCAGATCCAGGTCCCCGTCGTTGTCGTAGTCGAGAAAACTCGTTCCCCAGCCGACGTAAGGCCTCGAGTGGAGCCCCAGGCCCGAACGGCGAGTCACCTCTTCAAAGGGGAATGAACCGCTGTTGTAGTAGAGCGCGTGGAATTCCGTGTCGAAGTTCGTGACAACGAAATCCGGCGTTCCATCTCCGTTCAGGTCCCCGGCGTCAACGCCCATCCCCGCCCTGGCGATTCCGTCCGGGCTATACGCGACCTCCGCTTCCAATGCTCGGTCCTCAAACGTTCCGTTCCCGCGGTTCATCAGCAACAGATTCGGTGAGGCGTCCCGGGCTACGAATACATCGGGCCATCCGTCTTCGTCGATATCAACAGTCACGACTCCCAGGGCACGGCCCTTGAGCTGGCGGAGCCCGGCTCGTTCCGTGACATCGGCGAAAGTCCCGTCGCCGTTGCCGCGGTACAGGGTGGGTGGCCGCCCTTGGTACGCCGTTTGGGCGCAATACACCGCTTCGCCGGAGTACTCGCAACGAGGCGGATCGTGCGTCGAGAGCGTCGCGTAATTCGTGACAAACAGGTCGAGGAATCCATCGCGGTTGAAATCGAACCAAGCCGCGCTAGCCGACCACTCTCCCAGGTTTCCCACTCCCGCCTGATCGGTGACGTCTAAGAACCGGGCCTTGCCGTCGTTCTTGAGCAGGGCGTTGCGAGGATGGCCCGTTATGTATAGGTCTGCGAAACCGTCGTTGTCAAAATCGGCAACGGCAACTCCCATGCCGAACAGATCGAGATCGGGTATGCCGGCCTGATCGGTGACATTTTCGAATCCGTTCCGTCCCAGATTCCGGTAAAGCCCATGTCGAACGGGGCGTCCACTTCGCCCGTTGGGAGTTTCGCCTCCGTTCACGAAGAAGATGTCGAGATAGCCGTCGTTGTCAAAGTCCAGGAATCCGACGCCGCCGCAAGTTGTCTCGATTAGGAGACGATCCTCGGACTCTCCGCTGAAGTGGCGCCACTCGATTCCGGCCGAACTGGCGATATCTGTGAAAACCTCTTGGCCTGGAGCTTCCGCCCCGGCGAGGCTCCGGCAGCCGATCAGCGCAAGCGAACAGAATCGAAGCGCGGCACCCGCAGCATGGGCCGATGAGGTCATCGGCCGCCGCCCTGCGCGAACGGAGAGATCGGGATCGTTCGATGCTCTCCGTAGTGGCGCGGGTTCGCCGCGTCTTCCTCGCGCTTGAGCGATTGGAATCGCTTGCGAGCCGCGGCGGCCTCCTCCAACTTGCCCAAGCGCGCATACGCTCTCGCCAGGACGTGCTGAATCCCACTTCGCCGGGGAGTCAATTCGGCAGCCGCGTTCAGGTAGTGAATTGCTTGCTCGTAGTCGCCTTGCTCGAGTGCCAGCTTGCCGGCTTCGTATCGCGCCTCGGCTGAATTGCTGTCTAGCGCGATCGCCTTTTGAAACAACGATGCGCCTCTCTCTCGGTCCGCGACTTCTCCGTCTGCGCCGTGCGCTAGCAGCAATCGTCCGTACTCGACCAAATGAGGAGCATGCTTCGGAAATCGCTCTATTCCAGTCTGCAAGGTCTCGAAACTCCCACCGCTGTCGCCGGCGGCTGACTGGCTGACTGCAAGGCTCAAGTGGGTCTCAGGGTCATTCGGCTCAAGCCGCGATGCCTCAGAGTAGGACTTGACAGCATCGATGTAGTGTCCCAGCGTCGTTTCTAGCAGACCCCGCATTTCCAAGAGGATTTTGGAGGCCGGGACGGATCGAAGTGCCTGTTGCACGACCGACAAGGCGGCCGGGTTCCTCTTTTCGTCCATCAATGCCGTCGCTAGGTCGAGGTAGTTCGATTCGTTTCGGGGATCCGCCTCAATAGCCTTTTGGAACGCCTGGAAAGCCTCTTCCGACCGCCCCTCCTGCTGGTAGGACCAACCTAGCAGGCTGTGCACGTCGCTCCCCGCCTGCCCCTCGCCCACAAGTTCGCTCAGCGTTGCGCGGGCTGCGCGGAAGCGCGACGTGCGGTATAGGCAGTACGCAATGTTGTAAAGCAGTGTCGAACGGTCGTCGTACCTCGAGCGGATCGCCGAGAACAGCCGTAGGGCGGTCTCGAAGTCCTCGGCTTGCGCAGCGGCTGCCGCCCCTTGGAACAAGTTATCGGGTCGGTTCGGCTCACTCAGCAGGCGCTCCAATGCCTCTTGTCCGCGTGCATGGTTCCCGGTCTGGTAGTAGCACCTGGCGAGCGCCAAGGCGGCTTCAGGCCTCTGATGCACAAGCGGCATTGCCGATTCCAGAAGCTCTAGCGCTTTTGAGCATTGCCCCAGTTCCGTCGTCACGATCCCCAGCAAGAGAATCGTCGGCTGGTCGAGCGGGTCCGCAAGCAATATGCCGTCTAGGTTTGCTCCCGCCGCTCTCAGCAACCCTTGCTGCCATTGGGCCGCGGCTAGGTTTCGCCGGATCGAGAGGTTGTCTGGCTGCAGGCGCAGAGCTTGGCCGAAATGTCGTCCGGCCTCCGCGAACTTCTCTTGAACTGCCAGCACTCCGCCAAGCGCGGACAGGTAAGCGACGTTATTGGGGGCCAACCGCACGGCCTCGCGAAGCTCGGCCTCGGCCCTTGGCAGGTCTCGGCCTTCCTGCGCCAATCGAAATCCTTCGCGGGCGTAGCGCTCGGCGTCGGGCTTGGACTGCGCCCTAACGGGCACGAGACCGAAGCACAGCAAGACGACCAGCGCGAGCAGTTGCTGCGTTTCAAATCGCTTGCAATGTGTCACTGTGAATCGCGCTTGGCCAATGACGGGCTCAGCCCCTATTGCACACGGATCCGATGGTCCGTGAAGAACAAATGCGGGGAGGGGGAGGCTCGTGGCATATGACAGGGAAGGCAATTCCGCTGTTCCTGTCTTCCGCAATCCATGCTCGTTTCCGCCGCGTCCGAATGGCACGCCAAGCATTTCTCGACATAGAATCCCGCATCCTTGCGGGCGTCCTCGTGCGGATCATGACAGGTGATGCAGGACAGGGATTGGCTCCGGGAAAAGCAGCGGCTCGCCATCAGACCCATTGGTTGGAAGCGAACATTGAAGGGGTCGATCTTCTCCGGGGTGCGAGTTAGCATTCCCGGTTCTGGCAAACGGTGGCAGTCTCCGCACATTTCGGTGATCTTCCTAGCGTTCATTCTGCCTGGATTCCCGATGTAGCGCCTTCGGCCATCACCCTCCGCCTGCGCCGATTGCGCGTGCTCTCCGCCCGCCCCGTGGCAGCGCTCGCATCGAATCCCCGGTTGCATGGCGCTTAGATTCGGCCCTGCTGGAGTTCCCTCTACGCCTGTGGCATGGCAACCAAAACACTTCGAAATCGTACGCCCGTCCTGAAGCAGCCCGAGCCCGTCGCGCGCCTTGCGCAGCAGGCCCAGCGGATGCCCGATCGTAATTGCTGGATTCCCCCGCTCCGGATAGTAGGACACGCGATGCTCGAAGTACTTTCCACCGATTCGCCCGACTGGGGTAAGTCCTTGCGCGCCGCCTCCGAATGTCCATTCCAAGACTGCTGAAACTGCCGCGCCGTCCTTGTGCACGGTCACTTGCAAGCCCTCGTCAACAACCTCGTATTCGTAAGCTATGCCACCCCTTTCTCGTAGCGGCCTGTCCACTAGCAGCGCAGGCAGGGGGGAATCGTTGATGGGTGACAGAGCCTTGGCGTGCCGCGAGACAGACTGACGCTGCCATTGAGAGGGGTGGCAACTGGCGCAGGCGCGGTCCCCGATGAAGGCCGGTGCCGCCGAGACTGGGAGGACGCCTATCCAGCCCAGCAAGATCCACCGAGACCGCACGAATCCGATTCTAGCCGAGCTTGGCCCGGGGTCTGCCGCATGTAAGCATTGTCGATTCAGCCTTTGCACGACAGATCCAAGAAGTGCTTCATCCATAAGAAACGGCCACGTGTGCGGATTACATAGCAAAGTCACATTACGAGCCTGAACTGCTGGTGGGTTCCAGGGACGGAAACTTGAAGTGATTCATTACGGACCTCGTCAAGTCGTTCGGCAAGACTGCAATTCCCGAATCCGAAGCCAATTCCGTGTTGAGCAGCTGACAGCGTGGTAGCGCTGGTGTGTTACCGGCACGACCGAGCCGCTTACGCCGCGAACCCGCCTTCACCCCCATTCTTAATACAAGCAACCTTCTGGGGCCTGTTGCCGCTCCCTGCCTAAAGAGCGGAATTTCACTTTTGCATTGACAATCGGCACTTCACTATTGACAGCACCACATTGAACAATCTAGACTTGGCACCGAACGAGTTGCGGATTGGGTCTTTTGGGAAGAATTACAAGGAATGGTAAAGGGGGTTCTCCATGTTGAGCTCGCATTTTTCCGCCGTCCGGTTGGTGGTGGCGGTTCTTTTTCTGACCACGTTTGCATTTGCGCAAACCGAGCGCGGCACCGTCCGCGGCACGGTGATCGACACAACCGGTGCGAGCATCGGGGACGTGACCGTGACCGCCACCAACCAGGCGACCGGCCTGGTCTCCGAAACCGTCTCAACCGCTGCAGGCATCTACCAAGTCCCGCAGATTCCGCCGGGAAACTACACGGTCGAGGCCGAGTTCAGCGGCTTTAAGAAATTTGTGCGGGAAAACGTTCGCATCGCGGCAGGGGCGATTGTGCCACTGGACCTCATCATGGAGATCGGTGACGTGACCGAAAGCGTCACGGTGTCGGCGGCGGCCATCACCCTGAAAACGGAAAGCACCGAGGTGAGTACCGAAGTCAATCCAAAGTCGTTCGTCGAATTGCCCCTGCAGGTCGTGGGCGGCAGCGGGAGAGCCGTGGAGTCCTTCATCTTCCTCGCCCCTGGGACCAGCGGCAACACGTTCGATGCCCACATCAACGGCAGCCAGACGCTCACCAAGGAAATCCAGATGGATGGAATGAGCATGACTACGGCCGAGGTGGGTGGAGATCCGAGGGTCATTCTCCTGCCTCCCGAGGCAGTGCAGGAGTTTTCGCTGTTGACCAACAACTACCCTGCTGAGTACGGAAACAGCGGCGGCGGCGTCGAGCGGCTCGTGGTGCGTTCCGGCACGAACAACTTTCACGGGAACGCCTATGAGTTTCTGCGCAACGACAAGCTGGACGCGAGCGGCTTTTTCGCAGCCAAACGGGCCATTCAGCGCAGAAACGAGTACGGTTTCAGCGTTGGCGGTCCGATCGTCAGGAATCGCAGCTTCTTCTTCACCAACTGGCACTGGTACAAATTCCGCTCCGGCGCGATCAACGCCACCGGATCCGTTCCGACGCCGACCATGAAGCGGGGAGACTTCAGCGAATTGATTGCGGCCGGGGAGGGAGTCGTCTACGATCCGGCCACGACGCAGCCTGTTGGGACCGGATTCACGCGGGATCCGTTTCCAGGGAACGTGATCCCTTCCAGCAGGCACAGCGCGATCTCGACCAAGATCTGGGCCTTGGTCCCCGATCCCGACGGGGCGGGGCTCTTTAACAATATCTTCGCGCAGGGGAATCAGCGGAACGACAACCGCAACAACACCATCAAGCTAGACCACAGCCTCGCCGATGCCCACCGCCTGAGCATTATGTACACGTTCGGCAAGAACACCGACAACGGGCCTTTCTCCGTGTTTCCGCAACCAATTACGGACGCCAGATCGGGCGTGCGCGGCCCTGTCGCCAACAACGGGCGAATCAACTACGACTGGATTGTCAGCCCAACGGTCCTGTTCCATATGGGTGCGGGCATCAGCCGTCAGGATCAGCTTCTCGTCAACCGCGAAACGGAGGGCGCGGGCTGGAATGACCAGCTCGGGATCCGGGGCACAGAGAACGGGCCGTTTCCGCAGGTCATCATTGACCCCTGGAACAGTTACGGCCGTCACCAGCGGGGACTTTCGACAGTCTCGACGACGTACCTCTACAATCCCAGCCTTTCCTGGACCAAGGGCAAGCACAGCTTCAAGTTCGGAGGTGAGTTCCGCAAGCTTCAGAACAACTTGGCGCTGTTGCCGCATACCGGCTATTTCGGCTTCAACCGCAACGAGACCGCGCTGCCAGGCGTTCCCGGCACCGGCAACGTCCTGGCCAGCTACCTGCTGGGAGATGTGGATTCAGGCAGCTACAACATTCGGGCGAGGACCGGAACCCGGCACTCCTATTCGGGCCTCTACGCTCAGGACGACTATAAGATCCGATCCAACGTGACCTTGAACTTGGGCGTGCGCTGGGACATCTTTACCCCCTTGACGGAGGTCAATGACCAGTATTCGGTCATGGATCCCAACCTGCCGAACCCCGGTGCTGACGGTTTTCCCGGCGCCTTGGTTTTCGCTGGAGATTGCGATGTCTGCACGGGCACGAAGCGATTGGTCGGCAACGACACGACATCGCTCAACAACATCGGCCCGCGCTTCGGCTTGGCTTGGAAACTGAATGACAAACTGGTCTTCCGAACGGCGTATGCGATCAGCTACTTCACGAGCGGCGGACTAGGAGGTGGGAATGCCAAGGCGCCGGCAAATGGCTTTTCCCAGACAGCCCGCTTCTTTTCCTCGGACCTCGGCGTGACGCCCGGCTTCAACTGGGAAGACGGCTTCCCTCAGGACTTCAAACGTCCGCCGCTGCGGGACCCCGCCTTCTCCAATGGCCTAACTGCCAGCCTTTGGAACACCGGCGCCAACGAGCCGATGTATATGCAGAGCTTCAACGCAGGCTTCCAGTATCAGTTGGCGCCCACTTGGCTCTTGGATATCGGGTGGGTCGGCAACAAGTCCACGCGGCTTTCCACCGGCGTCTTCAACCCGATGCAGGTGAATCCGACTCACCTTGGCTTGGGGAGTCTGCTAACACTGCCCATCGATCACCCAGAAGTTGTCGCGGCGGGGTTCGGCCGGCCGTACCCGAGCTTCAAGGGCAATCTGAACCAGTCTTTGCGGCTCTACCCCCAATACACCGGGCTCAGCTTTACACGCTCCGAGAATGTGGGCAACTCGACGTATCACGCCCTGCAAGCGAAAGTGGAGAAGGAATTCGACGAAGGCTTGTGGCTGCTGGCTTCGTACACGTGGCAGAAGACCCTCACCGATGCGTCGTCCTCCCTTGGAGCATTCTTTGGAAGCACTGCGCGCGATCACTTCAACCGGGGCCTGGAAAAGGCCTTGGCCCGCTTCGACGTCCCCCACCGCTTCGTGATGGCATTGAACTACGAACTGCCCATTGGCCGAGGCAAGGCGCTCGGGGGGAATACCAGCGGCGTCGTCAACGCAATCATTGGTGGGTGGCAGTTGAACGCGATCGTCTCGTATCAGAGCGGTACGCCATCGGAGATCGCCCAGAACAATGCGTCGCCGCTCTTTGCGAGTCGGCAAGTTCCGAGCATCCGCTCAAGCAATATCAACCAGCGCAGCGGAAGCTTCGACCCGGCGACGGACAAGGCACTGAGGATCGACGCATTCGAGCAAGTGGGGCCTTACGAGTTCGGCAACGGCACGATATTCTTGGGCAACGCCCGAAACTTCGCGATCCTTAACGAGGACTTCGGCCTGATGAAGCGGGTTTACGCGACCGAGGACATCAGCGTCGAATTGCGATTCGAGGTATTCAATGCCTTCAACCGAGTTGTCTTCGGGGGTGCCGCCGGAAATGTCAGTAATCCGGCCAGCTTCGGAAGCGTAGGGGGCCAAGGCAACGCACCACGCAGTGGCCAGTTGGCTCTCAAGATCAACTTCTAGAGCCGAAGGGCCGATTCCAGAGGCCGCGCCGCGTTGGCGGGGCGGCCTCCTCTTTAAGCCGCGCCCGGCATGCCGCAGGCAATCTGGGGCTGCAGAGACGACGCCCCACTCTTAAGGTGGGTCCGGGTTGCGCCCGTTCGACGTCGGGGCCTGTGATTCGGATTGCAGTGAGCGCTTCGCTTGCCTTGCGTAGATGCTGTCGGGCACCCGCTCCAGGTATCGCTCCCACGCCTGCGCAGCAAGCGCGCGGTTGCCTGCCGTCGCGTAGATCGTGGCCAAGACACGGTAGCTCGACTCTAAGAAAGGATCGACATTGATCGCCCGTTCGAGCGCGGCGATGGCTCCATCGACATTGCCGCGAGCGTGGAGGCCGTCAGCCAGGCTCTGCAACCAAAGCGGGTTGTCCGGCTCGACCCTTACAACGTGCTCGAAGAGCTCAACCGCGAGCCCGGAATTCCCACGCCCTAGGAATAACCGGCCCAAGGCGTGAGGAATGGCCACATCGTCCTCCGGGAATTCCCTCATCGCCGGAACCAGGTTGCGAAGAGACTCGTTCGCTTGCAGCGGAGATTGGCCGCGTTCCGCCAAGCGTGCGTAAGCCAGCCCGAGGTTCCGCCGAGCCAGGGCACCCCGGGGTTCGCGCCACGCCCGCAGCTTCCATGGCTCTTCCGCAGTTGCGGGCTGTTCCGTGCGGGCGATCCGATGATCGGTGAAGGCGCTATGGCCGCTGTCGTAGGCCCGCCGGGAGGGCATGTGGCAACCCACGCAGTCCTCTGCCGGATTCGGATGTTCCGCCAGGGCATCGGAAGCGTGGCATCCCTGGCACTTCTGGCGGTAATAGCCGGCCGCATCGCTCGGGCTCTCGTGGGGATCGTGACAGGTTCCGCACCAAAATGCGTCTCCGCTGGCCTGAGCACAACGGCTCGCCGCGAGTTGCTCAACATGGCTGACTACCTTGAACGCAGGTGCACTAGCCACCCCACCGGACTCCTCGTAGAGGTAGACCGAAAACACGTCTTCGAGTTCCATTCCGGGCTCGAAGTCCCCGAACGATCGATTGGGATTCAGCACACGGGCCTCGCCGCTCAGGTGGCATTGCTCGCACACACTGTCCCTCGCACGGGCGGAGAGCTCCGACGGGCTTAGTATCGTATCGGCGGAGGGGTTGGCAAGATGCTCCCGGACCCTTCCGTGGCAGCGCTCGCACGAGATCGCTTCTGCTTCGAATGGCGGATCGCTGTACTGGTTCAGCGTGTTGCGAATCGGTTTTGGCCGACCCGCATGGCACCACAGACACTCCGCTGTCACCGGTCTTTCGAATTCGGGGTGAGGATTTTCTTCATACCCTGGTGCGACGTCCCACAGGCCTCGTCTTGCGTAATAGGAAATTGGAGACTGAAACAGGTGCCTGCCTCGCGAAATCAAGTACCCGAAGGCGTGGTTGCCCGATCCAATAACGAACTCGACGCGTTGGTCCGCGCTCCAACCGTCCCGCTCCACTCGCTGGAGCATCCCCTCGTCGGTGGAAGCAACGGTGAATCGAGATCCGGAGAACTCGTGGGGGAACGTAGCGTCCGGCTGGTCGTACGAGCGGCTCAACGAGCGCCCCATGCCTGTCCTGAAGTATTCCTCGACCTGCTTCGGGTGACAGGAGGCACAGGGTGAATCGGCCGCGTACCCAGAAACGCACACCAAGACCGTGATGCCAGCCATTGCGAGGTAGCGAACTAGTCCCCGGCCCCTCGTCATTTTGGGAAATCCTCGCCGCCGCGCTCGCCGGCTTCGAGATGGAAGGCTGGACACGGCGCAGTGCGTCACTGGCGCGATTGCGCCAGAGTCTCGGGGTCCTATAGCCCGACCCGAAATGCCCTCGGCATGCTTGTCCCAATGGCGGGGCTTCACGTAACTCACGGCGTCCGGTTCGATTCGCGTACGCAGCAGACGAGGGTTGCCTGCAACGGGCAGACCGCGGCCCGCGAAGAGGCGCGTCCAGAAGGGCATCCAGGACGACGAGAGCGGCTGCTGCGCTGAACTCGCGGCGTGATTCGTCCTCGTCCCTCGATTGCCGGGCAAACTCGCGCTCATGAGCGTCTCCTCGGGGCGATTATAGGCTCTCGAGGCAGGTCGTTGGCACCAACACCCCGGCCATGATCAGCGGTCCGCGAGAGATCCCGCAGTCAAGGCTGGCTTCGCGCACGCGCGAGTCCTTGCTCATCAAGTCGCTGGGTACCCGGAATTGCGATTGGGGAATGTCCAGCACCCGGGGCAGGAAGCGACTTGCGGCCCCCATCGTTCTCGGAGCGATTGTATTGCCAGCCTCTCAAGCAGCCTGCACTGCCTGCGAACTTCGTCCTCTCGACCGAGTTCCATCAGCAGGCGATTCGCCTGCTACCAGGCATGCGCATGGTTGGGCTCCGTCTATACAGACTCCTGCGACTGTTCCGTCGGACCCTCAAGACGCGTTGCCCCGCCGTACAAAACACCCGGTTTCGGTCTGGCCTGCACCGAGGCCGGACTGCCTTCCAACGTTCGCTCTACGAACGGCACTGCTTGGGAGGCGTCCCCTGAAGCAGTCGCCAGAGCAGCCAGAGCATCTAGGTTGTATCGGGCCCCTCGGAGCGCACCCTGCCTTGCAATTTAAGGTTGACTGCCTTCCGTCAATCGTCTTTGGCCTTCTCGAAACGTGTGAGTCCGTCCGGTGTCTGTCGGAGATTCACAGTCAGCGCGTCGAGCCCGATCCCCGGTCAAAGCGACTCCAAGGCCAGTTTGCGTTTGGACCGCTCGAAGTGATCCAGTCCTACCTAACTGTGCTCAGGCGAGTCGTGGATCGCCTCGATTCGCTGGCCGGACGGAGCGGTCTGCCCGCATTGCGAGTCCACGAACGTCCAGTGGGGAGCGAAGCATCCGAACATGAGCTATCGCTGCCGCAAGTTCTTCTCGGTGCGCACCGGCACCGTCATGCAGAACTCGAACCTGGGCGCTCAGAAGTGGGTGATCGCAGCCTGCTGAGGATGGTCGGCAAGCGATCGCGGTACAAGGACCTGAAGAAGGCTAACGGTCTGGACTCAGGCGCTCGGGAAATGGCGGCATGAGCCTGAACGCCCAGCAAGCGATTGACTACAATGGGCGGGACTCGAATGAAGATAGACAAGGAGATAGCCAGCAAGCCACCCGAGACGGCGAGTGCCAAGACAAATCACAAGCGCGGGCGTTCGGTCCAGTACGCCCTGCCCGATCCAATCCCCGACACCCCCGAGAACATCATGCGGGCACTGCTGTCCGCACCGCCAAGGCGCGAGAACGACTGGGACTATATCAGGCGAACCGGACGGAAAACCAAGCGCCCGCAGTTAATTGCAAATGAAATGTTAAACGGTTCCCTTGGTTAGGATTGTATATAGGCCCCATTGAAAAGGGAGAAGCGCGGGAAACGCCTGTTGACTCCCGAAGTTGCTCATCTCTAAGCTTTCGAGGAATCAAGCCTCCTGGCTCCGCTGATTGCTTCCGGCTTTGTACCTGCGCCGGGCAGAAGTGCCAGTCGCCAGCCAGGCTCGATTCGAAGGGAGACGCGAACGGTCCGGCCCTGCTGCGAAAGCATTGGATGGATACCGCTCCATCATGCGTGGCGAGACCGGACTTCGAACCGCCACAGCTCTCCACAGGAGAAACCTATGAATTCGATACCCGCAATTGCAGCCACCTACTTGACGATCGCCACGCTCGCCTCGTGCGCCGGCGGCGAACAAGGAGTTTAGCCGGCCGAGGAGAGCCCATCGGTTCGCACGCTTGCGGCCGACGAATACATACGACAAATTCCATGGCGCGTGGCTCGGGGCCACGGTCGCGGGCGCGTTGGGGATGAGCGTGCAAGGGATGCACAAGGACGACCTCAAGCCCTACCTCACCGACCTCGGGCGATGGCCGCTGACGGACTACATCAAGACCGTTCCGCCGAGCCGGGATCCGCAGCGCAAGCAGTGGTTCACCGCGGATATCTGGGGCCCGACCGGTTTCGGCCCGGACGACGACACGCTTTTTCAGGTGGCGAATCTCCTGCTGCTCGAGGAGAAGGGCCCGGAAATTACGAGCTAGGACATTGCTGGCAAATGGCTCGCGTCGTTCTCTGTCTTCGAGGCTCAGAACTGCGGGCGCGCGGTGAGAGTCGCGGAAGAGCGGATGAAGCAGGGGATCAAGCCTCCCGAGCCCGGCCAGCATGAAATGGGCGAGTTCATGGGAGGCCAGATGAAAGGGGAGTTCTGGGGCTACGTCCTGCCAGGGAACCCCCGGGCAGCCGCGGAGTACGGGCGCATTGACGCCGAGGTTGCATTCCACACCGACGGCATCTACGGCGAGATGTTCATGGCGGCGCTGACCGCCGAATCATTCTTCGAGTCCGACCCGGTGAAGCTGCTGGAGCCAGGACTGGCTGTGATCCCGGAAGACTGCGACTACGCCCGCTGCATTCGAGATGTCATGCAGTGGCACCAGCAGTGGCCTGACGACTGGGAAAAGGCGCATGAGCAGATCGACGCCAAGTGGGCGCCAGAGGGCGCCAAGAACCGTCGCGTCTTTCCGAACAACGCGGTCAATGCTCTGGCCCTGCTCTATGGAGAAGGCAACTTCGAGAAAACCATCGCGATCGCTGTCATGGCGGGATGGGACACGGACACGAATGCGGGCGACGTCGGGCCGGTCATGGGTATCATCCTCGGCCCGCAAGCGATTGCCGAGAAGTGGACTAAGCCCATCGCGAACACATTCCGCTGTGACGTCAAGGGTGCCGAAGAGTGGACGATCGACGAGCTGGCTCGACGCACGACGGCGACCGGAAAAATGATGACGGCCGCACGGTCCTCAGGCATTGTTGAGATCGTGAGCCAGTAGAGGTTCGCCCAAAAAACCAGCTCGCTGTCTTAGGCTCAGCCGGCCAGTGCGGCGCGAGCCGGCGTGATCACCAATGCCGTGCTCTTCCACATCGCTTCCGGCGACCCTGTCGTCCGCACTCCCGTCTTCGACCGAATCGCCGCCGAGGGCGTGCGGTTCTCCCACGCCTTCTGCAGCTCGCCCTCGTGCACGCCCTCGCGCGGCGCGCTCCTGACCGGCCAGGCCTGCTACAGGCTCGAGGAAGGGGTCAACGTCGGGAGCTCGCTGCCGGCCAAGTTTGCAACCTACCCCGACCTGCTCGAAGCGGCCGTATACCATATTGGCTACACCCGCAAGGGGTGGGGGCCGCCGGGAAGCCTCGAAGCGGGCAGCCGCTCCCGCAGGCCCCAGGTAGGACGACTTCCGCTCTTTCCACGAGGCCAGACCCGACGGGGCTCCGTTCTGCTTCTGGTTCGGCAGCACCGATCCCCATCGGGCCTACGAGAAGGGCTCCGGTCTGGCCAGCGGCCTTCGCCTCGACGACGCTCCCGTCCCGGAATTCCTTCCCGACGATCCGGAGGTCCGCAGCAACATCCTTGTCTACCACTACGAGATCGAGCGCTTCGACCGCGAACTCGGCGAAATCCTTTCCTTCCTTGAAGAACGCGAGCAGCTGGCAAACACCGTGGTCATCGTCACCAGTGACAACGGAATGCCGTTCCCCCGTGCCAAGGCCGATCTATACGACTACGGCTCCCGTGTTCCGCTGGCCGTCCGCCGGCCCGAACGGATTCCTGCCGGACGCGTCGCTAGCGACTTCGCCAGCTTGGTCGAAGTGGCTCCGACGATCCTCGAGGCTGCCGGGCTCGAGGCCCTCCCTGAAATGACGGGCCGAAGCCTGCTTGACCTGCTCGCATCGAGGAGGCAGGGCCGCGTTGATGCGGCCCGGGACCACGTGATTCTGGCACGCGAGCGCCACACTCCTTGGCGAGAGGGTCGGGTCGGATACCCGATACGCGCCCTTCGATCGGACCGGCATCTCTACATCCGCAACCTCGAGCCGGACCGATGGCCGGCAGGAGATCCGCCGATCCTGGGAGAAGTGGATCCATCTCCCACCAAGGACTTCATGCGGGCCCGCGAGGACACACTAGGGATTGAACACTACTACGAGTCGGCATTCTCGAAGCGGCCGGGCGAGGAACTCTACGACCTCGACCTCGACCTCGACCCGGGCGAAATGACCAACGTCGCTACCCAGGATTGCTACGCCAAGATCAAGGACTCTCTCGCCGCCCGGTTGGATCAGCGCTTGCTAGCGACCGCTGATCCTCGGGCTCTCGGCCAGCCGCCTGCATGGGAATCGAATCCGCACTACGGAAGACTCACACTAGAACAGCAGCGCCGATGACGGACCCACCTCTCCAAGGGTATATTGGGCCTTGGCCTGAACAGGAGGAAACCGTGAACGCACCGGAAATGCACAGATCCCGATGGACCGCCTTGGCTGTACTGCTCTTGGCAGTCCACGGGCTAGCTGGCGCCCAGGCTGCTGAGACGGAGGAATCCGAAGACTGGGTCCGTCTTTACGAGCCTCGCACGGACCGCGAAGTTCCGTACCGTCTCATGAGGCCTCTCGGCTTCGATGCAGGCAACCGCTACCCAGTCATTGTTTCGTTGCACGGCGGGGGCGGCAGAGGAGCGGACAACCGCAAGCAGCTCCGCGTCTGGACCAGGCTTCTTGCAGACGAAGCGAGGCGCAGAGAGTTTCCGAGCTATGTGCTCGCCCCCCAGTCACCACGCCTATGGGATGCCGAGCACCTCAAGACGATCAAGGAGATCGTCGCGGAATTGCCGTCCGCTGACATGGACAGGATCTACCTGCTCGGGCATTCCATGGGGGGACACGGGACGTTTATCCTCCTTCAACTCGATCCCGGCTACTTCGCAGCCGCGGCGCCTTCCGCGGGGACCGGCCTGCCGCAAACCGAGGAGTTCATCAATCCATCCCTGATCAAGGACATACCCATTTGGGCCTTTCACGGGGACGCAGACACGGTCTGCCCGTACGAGCGCGAGCAGAAGCTCTTCGCCCAGATGGAGCGGCTGGGAGGGAACATGAAGCTCACGACCTGGGCCGGAGATGGGCACGGAGTTGCCGCCAAGATGATTGCCGGCGGTGACAACGGCAGCACCCGCTGCAGCAGCGACCGCTGCGACCCGGAGCCCGCGATGCTGAAGTGGCTGTTCGCCCAGTCGCTCCGAGGCAGGCGCTGAAAGCCTCGATCCACCGGTTGCTGTAACCGGCCCTGACGGGTACGGGCGCCGGCCTCCTTGGCGCTAGCGGTAGTTTACTGAAACTTCACGGCCCGGTGACTCACCGCACCGCTAAGTTGTTGTTTTCCATATAGTTAGCATCTTGGGCTCACCTCATTTTTGTATTACCCTACAAATCGGGGACTCTGGATTTCGTTATTCTTCTCAATCTGCGGTCTCTCATCCAGCCTTCCCCTATGTTAGTATTTCCCTATATGGCCTCCCTCATCCGCAAAAAGAAACGCAACAAGTTCTACTACTACCTGGCCCACTCCGCTCGCGTCCACGGCAAGCCCCGCATTGTCCGCCAGATCTACCTCGGCACCGCCGAGCGCGTCGCCGCCCTCGTCAAGGCCAACTCCACTCCCCAGCCCCTCGACGCCTCCGTCCTCGACTTCGGCCTCCCCGCCGCCCTCTGGCAGGCCGCCCGCCGCTCCGGCGCCTTCGACGCCCTGCTCTCCGTCTGGCCCCGCCCCCGCAAGGGCCCCTCCACGTCCCACTACCTCCTGCTGGCCGCCATCCACCGCATCTGCTCCCCCGGTCCCAAGACGCGCGTCTCCGACTGGTACCGCCGCACCGCCCTGCCCCGCCTGTGGGGCTTCCCCGCTGCCGGCTTCTCTTCCCAAGCCTTCTGGGACTGCTTCGACCGCATCGACATTGACCCCGACCTCCGCGTCCCCCGCGAAGACGAGCTCGAGCAGGCCCAGGCCGCCCTGCTCGACGCGTTCTGCGCCCAGGGCCTGGCCGGCCCGCGCGTGCTGGCCTACGACACCACCAACTTCCACACCTGGACGGCCTCCACCAACCGCCGCAGCCACCTCGCCCGGCGCGGCCGCAACAAGCAGAGACGCCACGACCTGCGCCAGGTCGGGCTCAGCTACGCCCTCGACGGCCAGCACGGCCTCAGCCTGTGCCACCATGTCTACCCCGGCAATGTCGCCGACAGCGACGAGCTGCCCTGCGCCCTGCAGCGCGTCGCGCGCCTGCTCGATCACGCCGGCATCGCCCGCGACTCCGTCACGCTGGTCACGGACAAGGGCGCGACCGCCTTCGCCAACACCCAGGAGCTGGCGGCCCACGGGCTGGGCTGGATCACGGCCCTGCCGTGGAACCAGGCGCCGCCGACGCTGCGCAGCCGACCCGTGGCGCAACTGCAGGCGGTGGGCCCGGAGCATCCCGGCGTGCGCGCCGCGGCGGCGCGGGCCGAGGTGCATGGCGGCGAGCGCCTGTGCGTGGTGGCGCACTCGTCGTCCTTCGCCGCCGAGCAGTTGCACAGCGCGGGCGCCTCGCTGGCGCGGGCCACGCAGGCGCTGCGGCGCATCGCGCGCGAGCTGGCACGGCCCAGGCGGCCATACCAGGAGCAGGCGCTGCGCCGCCGCCTCGACGGCTGGCTGGAGCCGAACTTCGTCTCGCGGTCGCTGAGCTACGAGCTGCAGGCCGCCGGGGAGGGATGGCGGCTGAACTACGCCGTGGACAGCAACGCGCTGGGGGAGCTGCTGACCGGGCGCTTCGGGCGCACCACGCTGGTGACCAACCGCCTGGACTGGACGGCGGGGCAGGTGGTGGCGGCCTATGCCGGGCAGCAGCTCGCCGAGCAAGTGTTCCGCGGGCTGAAGGCCGGCGACTGGGTGGGCTGGGGCCCGATGTTCCACTGGACCGACAGCAAGATCCGGGTCCACGCGTTCTACTGCCTGCTGGGCGTGTCGCTGCTGCAGTACCTGCGCCGGCAAGCCGAGACGGTCTGGCCGGGCCTGTCGATCGAGGAGCTGAAGAGGGAGCTGGGGCAGATGCAGCAGATCGACCTGCTGTACCCGCGCCAGGGGGCCAAGGGTCCGCCGCGCGCGCTGACCGTGATGACCAAGCGGACCTTGGTGCAGAAGAGCCTGTCGGACGCCCTGGGGCTGGAGGAACTGCTCCCCGGCACCGGTGGGTAATACGCGGCGGCACCCGCTAACCGCCGCGAAATCAATGCCTTCGAAGTGTGTCCCCAAAAAATTCAGTAAACTACCGCTAGGCGAGGTCACGGATCGGCGTTGCCCTGCCGTGCCACTTGCAACTGAGCCAATTCGCGTGCCAGGGATTCTTTTCGCTGGAAGTCCTCTCTCGTCTCGCCGGGATTCCAGCACCAGGGGTGGTCGACATGCTCGCGCTGGATGATGAGCGCCATCTCGGCCACGACTTCCGGGAAGGCATGGGCCAGATTGCGCTCGCAGTGAATATCCTCTTCGATCAGGAACAGCTCCATCGGCTTGTCGGGAGCTTCCCTGTAGGCTTGCCACGGGCCCTTGCGAACGGCCTGCTCGCGCGCGTTCTCCCGGTAGAGCGGCCTGGTAGACGGGAACTTGCCGGGAACGCCGCTGAAGAGCGGTGCCAGGCTAGTGCCGTCAGTCCTTGGCAAAGGAGCCGCCCCCGCCAGTTCCGCGAGTGTTGGCAACAGGTCGACGAGCCAGACCGGCACGCTGGAAACTCCCGGCTGGATTGCGACGGGCCAGTTTACGAAAAACGGGACTCGTATGCCTCCTTCCACCAAGGAGAACTTGCCGCCCCGGAACGGTCCCTTGTTCCGGAAGAAGGGGTCGTCAGGCCAGTTGGCTTCCTAGTTGCCGCGACCAAAGTACCCGCACATCGAGTAGCCGTTGTCGGAGGCGAAAGCGATGAGTGTACGATCGCGTACCCCGAGGTCTGCGAGCAAGGTGACAAACTCGCCCGCGAATGCGTCGATCCGCAGAACCATCGAAGCCCATTCCTTGTGGGCTGTCGTCGGAAAGTCGGGGCGGTCCTGAAGCGGACCGAGGCTGTCGGTCACAAGCGGGCCGTGCGGTAGCTGTGTGGCAAAGTACAGAAAGAACGGGCGATCGCGGTTGCGGCGCACGAAGGCGATTGCCGCGTCCTCGATCACGTCCTCCGAATACACGGCCTTCGAACGGTCCGACACGCCTGCCGGGACCAAGCGGCCCTCGTCGTCGTAGTGGGCTGCCGAGTCCCTGGAGCTGGCCGGAGTCCGGTTGTCCTCGTACATGTGCGCCATGTCGAAGCCGAAGTTCCCCGGATAGTCGACCCGTCGCCCATTGCGGAAGAGGTAGCGCGGGAAGAATGTATGGGCGCGACGCTGGTCGTAGAACCCGAATGCCTCTTCAAAGCCCTGTTTGTCCGGCGTCCCCGGCGTGCCGGGGAGGCCAATACCCCATTTGCCGAAAAAGCCTGTTGCGTAGCCAGATCGCTTCACGGTCTCGGCTATGGTGGCGTCGGCATCGGACGGGTGGTCCTGCCCGCGGGCGCTGCGGTTGTCGCGAATCGGCGCGTGTCCCGTGTGCAATCCCGTCAGCCGGGTGCCCCGGGACGGCGGGCATTCCGGCGCTCCGGCGTATGCCTGCGTGAAGCGCAGCCCTTCCATGGCGAGCCGGTCGAGATTCGGAGTCCAGAATCGGGTCTGTCCCCACATGCTCAAGTCCCTGTAGCTCGGGTCGTCGGCCAGGATCACGACGATGTTCGGTCCGCTCCCGGCCAGAGGTTGCTGCGCTTGCAAGGGAACCGCTGCGAACAGAATGAGGATGGCAGCCAATGGCACCACGCGCGCAAGCAGAGCAAGCGGCCGGCCGCCCTTGGGCCGGGCCTTGATCGAGGGGTGCGAATCGGGCTTGAAGGCGGCGCTGGGAGGCGGCAATCGGATGCCCCCCGGGATCAAGTGTCAGTTCCGTCCTACCTGCTCTTAGTTCAACGCCTCGGGATGCGGGCCGGGCGTTTCGTCCGACCCTCGCGAGGCACGCGGAAACGACGCGCCTCGCCGGGGATCGCAGCGATTGGCGGCCCGTTCCGCTCTCATATGACCGAGGTAGTGGTGTTCCTTGCCAAGTTGCGCCCCATAACCTCGCTGTGCCGTGGTATCTTCCGCCGTAGGACGCGTTGCGGGAAGCAGGCTAGGCTCTCCTTGCGATACCGGAGCCTGTCAGTAGGGGCGTAATGATTCGACAACGATACGGGATGCTCGCGATCTTGGCACTGCTAGCGGTCGGCGAGCCCGCGGCCGCCCAAGTCAGCCTTGCCACGGTAACCGGTGTAGTCGCCGACTCCGCCAAGGCTGTCATCCCCGGCGCCACTGTCACGATCACAAATGTCCAGACGGGAATCGAGGCTGCTGCGGAGACTAACGAGACCGGCTACTACACGATGCTGAGCTTGATCCCAGGCACCTACGAGCTGGTGGTTGTAGCAGAGGGGTTCAGGCGATTCGTCCGGCCGAATCTCGAGCTCGAGACCGGCCAGCAGCTGCGTCTGGACGTGGAACTGGAAATCGGAGCGATCACCGAGTCCGTCACGGTCACTTCGGCCCCGCCATCCATCAACCTGGAGCGTGGAGCCGTTAAGGGCGACGTGATTGTCTACGAGGAGATCCAGGACCTTCCACTCGATGGGCGCGACTTCACGAATCTCGCATTCCTCGTGCCGGGCGTCATGCCTCGTGGGCCAGCGAGAGGGTCGTTCGCCTCCATTAACGGCGCTCGGGGCGACCAGACCAATTTCTACGTGGACGGCGTGAGCAATCGAGATCCCGTCAACGGCGGCCCCCAGGTACGTCCGCCGCTTGACGCTGTCGAGGAATTCCGAGTCGAGACGTCCGGCTTCTCCGCCGAGTACGGCGGGTTTTCCGGCGGAATCATCGGCCTGACGATGCGTTCCGGCACGAACGAGCTCCACGGATCAGTGTTCGAGTACCTGCGCAACGAGGTCCTCGATGCGCGGGGATTCTTCGACGAAGAGCGCCTCCGCCTGCGTCGCAACCAGTTCGGCGCAACTCTCGGAGGTCCCATTCTGCGCAACAAGAGTTTCTTCCTGGCCAGCGTCGAGGGCCGCGTCGAGTCGATCGGACGCACGCGGCTTGGCAACGTCCCGACCGCGCTTGAGCGCGCGGGGGATTTCTCGGAGGCGCTGGACTTCAACCAAGGATGGACCTCCGGCGCGATTCAAAAGGTGATCCTGAATGACCCGGACCGGCGCGGAGCTTGCAACCGGCGCGTTCAACGGGGATGCTTTCCGAACAACCTGATCCCCGCCTCGCGCATGGATCAGATCGCACTCGGCTTGATCGACTACTATCCGCTGCCGAACCGCGACAACATCCGGCTCAACAACATTTCGACGGCGACCGACAACGACGACTGGTACCAGTTAGTTCTAAAGTTCGATCAGAGCTTCTCGGCCCGCGACAACTTCTCGGTCAGCTACCAGAAGCGCTTCAATAACCTCGAAAATCCCTTTGCCGGCAGCGCGCTGGCGATTTGGGGAGACGAGACGCGCGACCGACGGGACCTCATCTCCATCCGGCACACCCACACGTTCTCGCCAACGCTCGTCCTGGAAGTGACAGGCGGGTTCAGCCATCGGGACAACTACTCGAACTCGATCGCGGCCGACTTCGATCCGGCAACGATCGGCCTGCCGGTGCCGGAGGACCTGGACCCGAAGTTGCGAGGGCTTCCGCGGGTCACGGTCCAGGGCTATTTCCCCCTAGGGCAAGGAGCACGCACGCCCCGGGAGCAGCAGGTATGGGACTTCCAGGGCTCGGCTCGGCTCTCCTGGGTCAGCGGAACCCACACCGTTAAGTCGGGATTCGATTTCTCCCGGGCGCACTACGACCAGCCGCAGTACAGCAACGTGCGCGGCTCGTACAGGATCGGCAGGCGGTTCACTAGGCATGCGGCCGGCGACCTGCTGCTCGGCCGCCTGCAAAGCGTCAGCCGCCGCGTTCAGACGACATTCAACGAGTTGCGGTCCAGCGGCTTCGGCATGTTCCTGAACGACGACTGGAAGGTGACGCGCGACTTCACCCTGAACCTGGGCGTCCGCTACGAGGTCGAGCTGCCGCCCTACGACAGGAACGACAGGCTCTCGAACTACATGCCCAGTCTGAACAAAGTCGTCCTCGCCAGCGACCGGTCGCTCCCGAACCTAGCCGAGATCCTAGCCGAACAGGGGCTCAGCGAGCGTACCGCCCTCGCAAGCGAGCTTGGCCTGGGCCGCGGGCTCATCGACGCGGACTACAACAACATCGCCCCTCGCCTCGGCTTCGCGTGGCGTCCCTTCGGAAATAGCCGGAATGTTGTGCGGGGAGGCTACGGGATCTTCTACCAGGGCTACCTGCTGGGTCCGGTGCGAAGCCAGCTGGCGGGCGTCTTCCCGTTCACGTTCAACGAGACATTCAACTCGTTTGGCGGGGGGAACCTAGCACCGCCGACCCTTCAGAACCCGTTCCCGCAGGGTCGGGCTCAGGTGGGGGGCGCTGGGATCCAGAGCGCCAGCGGCTTCGACCCGGACCCGCCCACGGCCTACCTGCAGTCGTGGAACCTGACGATCGAGCGCGACCTTGGCGGGGGTCAGGCCCTCGAGGTCGGCTACGTAGGTTCCAACGGCACTCATCTTCAGCGCGCTTATGACATAAACCAGCCGATCCGAGACCTGGCACTGGCCACGCAAAGTGCCAATGGGACTTTCGTCTTTCCTCGTCCGATCGAGGGTTTCAACCGGCTCAACTACACTTCCTTCGGTTCGAATTCGGCTTACCACGCGTTGCAGGCGTCGGTACGCCGGCGAAGCCGGACCGGGTTCTTCTACCGGGTCAACTACACGTTCGGAAAGTCTCTGGACGACGCATCTGCGGCGCAGGACTTCACCAGCGGCGGGTTCTTCAGCGGGGGCGCGATCGACACTCGAAACCTCCGCCTCGACCGGGGCCGCTCGAGCTTCGACCAGCGCCATTCAATGACCGTTGCAGTACGCTACGAGTTGCCGATCGGAAAGGGACGGCGCTTTCTCCAAGACATGCCCGGCCCGGCCCAGGCGATTCTGGGCGGATGGCAGTTTGCCTCGACTCTGACCGCCTACTCCGGCCAGCCGTTTACGGTGACTTCTGCAAACGTCGACTTGAACGCGGGCGAATCGCCTCGGCCGAACCGAATCTCCCACGGGTACATGGAATCAGATGCGTTTCCCGGGCTCAAGGGCGTGGACTTCCCTTGGTTCGACCTGGCCGCGTTCGAGCGGGTCCCTTGCATCGGCACGCAGAACCGGAACGGGATCGAGTGCGTCGAGAGCGAACACGGATTCCAGCCGTTCAAGGTGGGCAACTCGGGTCGCAACATCTTGGACGTTCCGGGCCGCTTCAACCTCAACTTAAGCCTGCAGAAGAACTTCCGCTTCGAGGGCCGGCGCCGGCTCCAGGTCCGCATGGACGCTTTCAACGCCCCCAACACAACACAGCTGGGGCGGCCATGGGGTCTTGCCTCGCAGTTCGATTCCATCCAGGGCGGCCTCATCATCTATGCCGGGCTGCCTCGGATCCTGCAGGCTTCACTGTCATACAACTTCTAGCTCGCGGCTTCCCAGGCAGGCGCATCGCGCGCTGCGGGGGCCTGGCCTGCATGGGCCTCGGCCGCGTCACTGGTTTGCCAGGACATCGGTCGGCAGGGGAAGAAAATCGCTCTCGCGGATCATCCATCGCTCGAGTTCCACGCGCAAGGCCTGTTCGATCGCTCCCATCTCTTCCTTACCGGCGATGTTCTCCAGCTCGTACGGATCGTTCTCGAGGTCGTAAAGCTCAAGAACGGGACGGGGGTTCCGAAAATACAGGTGGTCGTGCAAGCGCGAGAGCAATCCCGCGCGGTGCGCGGATTGAACGGCTAGCCACGCATCTTTCTGTGGCATGTCGACCGGCGTGTAGCTGCGTTCCGGGAGGGCGTTGTAGATATAGCGGTATCGCTTGGACGTAATCGAACGTGAAAGGTCGAAGCCATCTGTCCGCGTGATTGGACTCCAGTGTCAGCCTCGCTCTGCGAAGACGTACTTCCGGCCGGGAAACTCCGCCCCGCGCAACGCGGGCAGGAAGCTTACCCCGCTCATCCCGGGCGGCGCGTCAAGGCCCGCAGCCGCCAGGATGGTCGGGGCCAGATCGACGCCGCTGACGAGGACGTCGGTCGCGGAGCCGGGCTCGACGACACGCGGCCTGCGAACGAGCAGGGGGACGTGCGTGCCCCGGTCGAACAGCGTGCCCTTTCCGCGAAACAGCGCCTCGCCGTTGTCCCCCATGAAGATGACGAGAGTGCTCTCCTCGAGCTGGCGATCCTTCAGGAGCTTGAGGATTGCCCCGAACCCGGCATCGAGGTCGCGCGCTTCGTCCAGGAACCGGGCGTAGTCGACTCGGACCTCCGGAAGGTCCGGCCAGTCCGGCGGGAGATCCAGCTCGGGCGGATCAATGTTCTCGTGACCGCCTCCAAAGCCGCGGTGTGGCTGGTTAAAGCCGAAGTAGAGGAAGAACGGCTTGCCGGCCGGGACCTTGTTGAGTGCGGCCGCGATCCTGGTTGGAACTGTGGCCAGATCGTCACCCTTCGTGCGATCCGCGCGCACGAAATGGTCGAAGCGGGCATCGAGGCTCCTCATTCCAAGCGCGCCGAGCGTCTCCTGAACGTGCTCCGAGTCTCTCTGCCGCCCGTCAAGATGCTGAAGCCGTCCGTCGAGGCCCGTCCAGTAGCCGTTCTCGCGTAGCACGTCCGTGAAAGACGCCACATTGGGCTGCGCGGGCTGCGCGAAGCGCGTCGCCCCGAGCCCGACCGGCGACCGCCCCGCAAAGATGGAGATCCTCGAATGCGTGCACTGCGACGCCGACGTGTAGGCGCGATCGAACCTCATACCCTCCGCCGCAAGCGCGTCGAGGTGCGGCGTGATGTTGAAGCGTTTGCAGTTCTCGCTCCCGTAGCAGCCGAGATGGGGAATGCTGTGATCGTCCGAGAGGATGAGCAGGACGTTCGGCTGTTCCGCGACTGAATGGCAGGGCACGGCGATCGCGAAGATCCATGCGAGGACGAGGATGTGACGGCGCGGGTCGCGAGCCAGGAGCATAGCCCTCGATAGTACGGCGATTTGGATGCTGGGACCCCCGAGAACATCATGCGGGCATTGCTGTCCGCACCGCCAGGGCGCGAGAACGACTGGGACTGTATCAGGCGAACCGGACGGAAAACCAAGCGCCCGCAGTTGATTGCAATGAAATGTTAAACGGTTCCCTTGGTTAGGATTGAATATAGGCCCCTTCGAATAACAGCGCAGGGAATTGATCCGAGCCGCTCTTCGACGCGGGGCCCAAAATCATGTCGGCGACTTGCTTCGTGACCTCACCGCCATTACAGATTGCAAGCTGCTAGCAGGCTTTGGCACGTGGATCGGTCGAATGTTCCACCAAGGCTTCCGGAATCGTCCGGGTCTGCTCAAAACGGTCTCGGCTGATCAGTTCCGAGGTGTTGCTGACCGTAGTGCAAACAGGGAATGGCCATAAGGCAACGTTCGGATGCACGAACGCCTCCATCGCGAACCCGCCGAAACGTGCGAGGCTCCATGATCCCCGACTCATTGAACGCGCTGGACTCGCGGCTCCACCGTGCTTGAGATCGGACGCATATCAGCACAGATTACTGACATGATCGTGATCGCGTCGCAAAAACATTCGGCCACAGTTTCACCAGGTGTAGAACGATTCAGCAGATGCATCCCGGGCGACGGTTACCATAGGTACCGCGATGCCGGACGGTGGTGCCCATTGGCGTGTGCCTATGAGTCGCTTGAAGAGAGCTGACTGCCAGCACAAGGGGTACCTGCGCCCTGATTCACGGGTCCTCACAAGCAGAGCTCGAGCTGTGGGAGTTCTGGCCGCAGCGCTCACTGTTTGCTTGGGTCCGGCACCTGCCCAGGACGAAAGACTTCGCGACCTCTATTCACGTGCGCAAGCGGCGCAGCAGTCTGGCAATTTTCATGCCGCTGCGAGCCATTACGAAGAGCTGGTACGCCTACGGCCAAATCTTGCCGAAGCGCACGTCAATCTGGGTTCAATCTATTACCAGGTCCGCGAGGACGCCAAAGCGGAAGCGGCCTTGGAGAGAGCCATCCAGCTGAATCCGCAGTTGGGGGCAGCACCGTATTTCTTCTTGGGCGTGGTCGCATCGCGACAGCGGAACCACGAGAAAGCGATTCGCCACCTCGTGACATCGGCGAAGTTGGATTCCTCCAATTTGGTCGTTGCGTATTACCTCGGGGAAGCCTACTTCGCGAACCGCCAGTATTCCGACGCCGTTTCGGCGTTCGAGAAGGCGACTGCACAGAAGGATTTCAGGGCCGATGCCTATTACTACCTGAGCAAGGCTTACGGAGCGCTGTCCAAGCAGGCTATGGACCGGCTCGCTAGAGAGTATCCCGATTCCTTCTACATTCACCTCGCTCGCGGTCATGTTCACGAAGGCCGCAGAAACTGGCGAGAAGCAGAGAGAGCCTACGAGGCGGCTCTGAAGAAGAACCCTAGTGCAGTCAGCCTGGATGCAAGGCATCGATGGGTCGCCCTCAACGCTACCCGGAATGTTGTGACCAGCCCCCCGCCTCCGCTTCCGGGGAAGGGATCGACGATGCTTGGACTTCTTTACCGACCCCCTTCAGAGCAGGAGATCGCTCCCCTGCTCCAGGAGTACAGGAAGCGGTTGCAAACTAGCGTTCCGATTCGCGGCGCCGCCGAAGCGCTTTATCGGCAAGCGGAGGACTATCAGATCGCGTCGTACCTGACGGCGCGATGGATCAGCAAGAATGATCCAGGCTCTTACCGTGCCCACCAGCTTCGTGCGCAGCTTCACGAGTCGAGGGGAGAGACTGATGACGCGGTTCGCGAGTACCATGCAGCCCTGCGTCTCAAACCGGATCTGCAGAACGTCCGTTTTGCCATCGCAAGCATGCTTTGGTCGTTGTCCCGATTCGACGAAGCACAGCCCGAGCTAGAAGCAGAATTGCGCGTCAATCCAAACCACCCGGAAGCGCACTACGTCCTCGGCGACATTCTTCAAGTCGCAGGACGCAACGGCGAAGCCAAGGAGCACCTGCTGGAAGCCCTGCGTCTGAAGCCGGACTTGGTCGAAGCCCGCTTGGCTCTCGAACGAATCCATTTCGCAGAAGGTCAATTCGACAAAGCACTTGACCAATTGAGAACGGTCGTCCGCCTTGCTCCGACGAATCCAACACCCCACTATCGAATGTCGATGCTCTACAGGCGCCTCGGCAAGGCAGAGGAAGCCCGGAAGGCACTGGAAGCATTTCAGAGACTTCAGGATCACTAGAGAGGTTTTGTCCTTGCGCGACAGTGACCTCGGGGCACAGTGTCTTCGATGCTGGTCCTGCGCGATCCGCTCGCCTTGGTGTTGACGATGCGCAATCGCTTGGAATTCTGGCCCATTACGTTTTCGCCGTATGGACATGAACCAGGGCAAGCCATCGGCAAGACCCCCGATAGCCTTTGATCCGAGTGGCCGCAATAGAGCGGCTTTGTCTCTCGCGAACGGTGACCGAACGCCTTTTGGCTCGTAGTCCGGCCAATGTTTCAATCCTTCTCCCAACTGTTGAAATAAGGTACCGAAATCGCCTCGAGATCGCTTGACAGCACCTGTTTCGAGTGCTGCAATGTGATCGGCGAGCGGCACTGGGGGCAGTCGCGGTTTGCCCCTGCGGGGCGGTGCCGACTTGTGTATCGGCACGCAGCCGGAGAGGAGAAATTCGACAATGAGACTTTTCGTCCTTCTATTGGTGGTCGTCGCAAGTGCCTTCGGCCAGGGCAACACGGGCACGATCCTAGGAACTGTCATGGACCCGACCGGCGCGGTAATTCCGGGCGCCGAAGTGGTCATCGAAAACATCAACACCGGAGTAAAGACGGAGACATCCACCAGCGCGGTGGGAAGCTACGTTGTCCGCTTCCTGCAACCGGGCCAATACAAGGTAGAGGCTCAATCGGAAGGATTCTCGCGAGTTGTCCGGGAGGACATCGCCGTGCAGATGGCGCGCGAGCAGCGCATCGACTTCTCTCTCATTCCGGGGCAAGTCACCGAGGTCATCGAGGTGACAGGTGTTGCCCCCCTGCTTGAAACGGACACGGGCTCGCAGTCGACAATCATCGAGAACCAGCTCATGGTCAACCTCCCGTTGCTGGGCAGAAACCCGCAGCACCTGATGCGCCTTTCGCCTGGAGTGGTGCAGGTCGGCGGACTGACGGTGACCAACGGCGGAGTTGTGCGCAAAGACCCGTACTTCTTGGACGGGGCGCACAGCAGCGCCCACGTGTGGTCCGGAAACCCGGTCAACCCGAGCCCAGATATTCTGCAGGAGTTCAAGGTGATGACCAACAGTTTCGCGGCGGAGTTCGGGCAGACGAGCGGCGCGATCATGGCGGCAACCACCAAGTCCGGCACGAACGAATTCCACGGGACGTTCTTCGAATACTTCCGCAACGACCAGCTCAACGCTGGGAATTTCTTCAACCATTCCCGGCCCGTGTTGCGGAGGAACGAGTACGGTGCGACGGTCGGGGGCCCGATCCAGCGCAACAAGTCGTTCTTCTTCTTCGCTTGGGAAACCAAGAAGATTCTCGGAAACGCGGCGTTCACGAACCTCACCGTGCCTCTTCAAGATTTCAAGAACGGCGATTTCTCGCAACTCCTAGGCGACCAATTGGGCACCGACGCCGAGGGCGGTCCTGTGCATTCGTGGCAGATCTTCGACCCGGGCACCACACGGTTCGTGGGCGATGACCCCGTTCGCAGCCCGTTTCCGGACAATATGATTCCTCGTGCTCGGATGAGCAACGCAGCGCTAATGATCCAAGATATGTATCCGGCGCCGCAGTCCGGCGAGCCGTTTCGGAACTACAACTCGTTCGGCAGCAACGCCAACGCCCCTTGGGACTATCACGTCAAGTTCGACCATCACTTTTCCGACATGGACAAGCTGATGATTCGCTGGTCGCAGCACGACGACCTGATCCAGCGGCCCTGCGCTTTCCCGGAGCCGGGCGGGGGAGGGGCCATCGGCCAGTGCGCGGAATTGACCAACCCGAGGTATCAGGCGATTGTCAACCACGTGCATACGTTCAGCCCTTACGCCACCAACGACCTGCACCTCTCTTGGTGGCAGGTCTTCCCCAAGCGGACCGTCGCGGGCTTCGGGTCCGTCAGCACGAAGAGCCTCGGCATTACGGGAATGCCAGACGGTGACGAGACCAAGGGCACTCCGGAGTTCAATTTCCAGAACTTCCGCCACCTGGGCAGCACCTGGGACACGCTGTTCTTCGAACTGCAGAACAGCTATGCGCTAGTGGACGTCTTTTCGGTGATCAAGGGACGCCACACGATCAAATTCGGGGGCGAGGTCCGCCAGATTCGCACCGACAACCTCCAGCCGCTTCCCGGTAACACCCGCTGGTGGTTCGAGAATACGTTTACCGACCAGCGCGGGTTTTCCGGGTCCGGGTTCGACTACGCCAGCTTCCTACTGGGCATGCCGACCAGTTTCGACTACCGCATATTCCCCGGCTTCTTCGGATCCCGCGGAAGCGTTTACGGGCTGTTCGTGCAGGACGACTACCGGGTTACCGACAAGCTCACTCTCAATCTCGGACTCCGCTGGGACGCGCCGCTCTACTACAACGAGGTCAAGAACCGCAGCGGGGTGTTCGACCTAGCTCGTGGAGAGATCCGTCAGTACGGGGTCGACGGCTTCCGCACAACTCCTTGGGAGCAGGATTGGAACAACTTCGCCCCGCGCATGGGGTTTGCGTACAACCTGCGGGACAAGACGGTCCTGCGCGGCGGGTACGGGTTGTTCACCGTGGGGACCATGAGTAGCGGCGCTTTCGGCTTCCTGGAACCCGAGCCGATTTTCGCGGACGCGGCGGCGGGCCGCTACAACACGATTGACAACATCACGCCGCGAGCGTCGCTTGACGTCGTGCCCTACCAGCCACTAGACAAGACCGGGAGGAACGCCCAGAGGGTATCAATCTATCCGGATAACAATCCAACCTCCTACATGCAGCAGTGGAACTTCAATATCCAGCAGCAGATTGGGCAGGTGATGCTGGAGGTCGGATACGCGGGCTCGAAGGGAACCGCACTGGGTTACGGCGGCTTCAACTTGAATGCGATTCCGTTGAACATGGCCGCAGAGGCGCGCGGACGTTACATAGCCCCGTACGTGCAATATCCTCAATACCCGGGAGGCGTGAATTTCCGTGCCTGGCTCGGCATGTCAACCTACAACGCCCTGCAGATCAAGGCAGAGAAACGCTTCTCACAAGGACTTGGGTTCTTGGCTGCCTATACCTGGCAGAAAACGATCTCGCGAGGAGACCAAGGATATCGCGATCCGATTAACAACCGGGATCTGGACCGGGGTGTCGAGCAGAACTCCGTGCCACAACGCATGACGTTCGGATTCAATTACGAACTGCCGTTCGCGCGCACAGGATCGGGCGCAAGCTCGGGAGCGCTTTCGCATTTGATCGGGGGCTGGCTGCTGAACGGGATCTGGACGCTTCAAGGCGGTTTTCCGATGAATCCGGGCTTAGCTCAAGACAGCTGCATCTGTGGGTCCGCCAGGCGCCCGGATGTCAGCGGCCAGCCGCAGCTTTCCGGTTCGGAGCGATCCCTGCAGCGCTGGTTCAACGTGGATGCTTTCTCGCAGCCCGCACAGTTCACTGTCGGGAACGCAGGGCGCGGGTTGTTCTACGGGCCCGGGCTGGCGGTCTTGGACCTGACCGTCATGAAGCGCTTCCATGTGTCGGCCTTGCGCGAAGGGGCGAATTTCGAACTAAGGGGTGAATTCTACAACCTCACGAACACACCGCAATACCGCAATCCGAATATCGTGATCGGGTCCGCGAACGCCGGGCGGATCACGAGCGCCACCGGTCAGCGCCAAATCCAGCTGGTGTTGAAGTTTCACTGGTAAGGAGGCTTCCCGGGCGATCAGTGTAAGTGCCGGCCGAGCCGAGACCGCGGCCCGGCCGGCCTTGCCAGGGGAACCGCGGAGCGTGCCGCTGGCCAAGGCGTCACCGGGCGGGCTCTCTGCGTCGCAGCGCGGGCCCGGGTCTCCGTCGATCTTCGTCGAGTTCCCTCACCAGCCTAGAGTGCCGTTCCGAGTCTTCCGTGCGTCCGAGGCGCTGGTAGGCACGGGCTAGGTGGATGTGGCCGACGACATAGTCTGGGCGGAGCCGCAGGGCTCCTTCCAATGTCAAGGCCGCTTCCTCCGGCCTGTCCTGCTGGAGCAGGACTTTCCCCAGCAAGGCATGCGCGGGCGCGAACGCGGCATTCCTGTCGATGGCCTTCCGGAGCAGATTCTCGACCGCGAGAGGCGGCAAGCCGGTCCTTTCGCCTGCGACAGCGGAATAGTAATAGCCTCGGTAATCGGCTGGACTGGCCTTCAGGAATTCGGAAGCGGCTTCGGCGACTTGATCGTATCGAACGAGCTGGATGCAGGCCTCGACCAGCCCGTCGAGCGCGATACCTAGATTGGGGCGTCTCGCCAAGAGTTTGCGAAACTCCGGTTCGGCCTCCTCGTGGAACTGCAGTCGATTCAGCGCCAGGCCAAGCCCAAGCCGCAGCAGATCGGAGTCCGGGAAACGCTCGAGAGCTTCGTCGAAGATCTCACGGGCGGCTGCGGGGTTGTTGTTTGTCAGGAGAACTTGGCCAAGCTGGAGGTGGTTCGCTTCGTTACCGGGATCGAAATCGATGGCATTTTCCGCCTCCGAAGCCGCACGGGCCGGGTGACCGAGCTGATCGAAGACTCTGGAGGCCAACAAGTGCCACTGGGCGCTCCGGGTTGAGACCGACTCCAGAACGGCGAGCGCTTCCTGCGCCTTCCCCTCTGAGATCAGCCGTTCGACGTCCGGCATTCGCGTCGTGGCGGTGCAAACGACCAGCGAGAGCAATAGCAGGAGCCCTGTCAACATTCTTCGCTCGCGATGACCCATGGCGCCGACTTGTCACGAGAACTCTCGACACGCATTGCGATAGCCAGTGTAGGGCATGCGAGACAAGCGGTTGACATCGGGGGCCTCTTCTCGTAGCCTACGTGCCGCCAACGAGGCCTGAAGCTCGTAGGACACTCCCTATGAACTTACGAATTGCCTTGCACTCGCGGGACGAATCTCTAGATCGTAAATCTGGGCATCATGTCCGGTTCCGCGATTGCTCGCTATTCCGTTACGCTGAAGAACTTGGCTTGGGCGGTGGCTCTCGCCGTCTCGGATCACGAGGAGGAACCCAATGGGCGAATTAGTCCGCTTGAGCGTCGAGCACGGCGTCGGTGTCATCACCGTTCAGAATCCCCCGGTCAACGCGCTTAGCCCAGGGGTGCCGGAAGGCATCTTGCAGGGCCTGGAACAATTTGTCAGCGACCACGCAGTGGGTGCGATCGTCTTGATCGGCGGCGGACGGACGTTCATCGCTGGAGCGGACATCAAAGAGTTTGGCAAGATCACGTCCGGGCAGAAGCGGCGCGGTCCTGGCCTGACCACGGTCATCCAAGGATTGGAAACCTCCCAGAAGCCCACCGTGGCGGCGATTCACGGGCACGCGTTCGGCGGCGGACTGGAGACCGCACAGGGCTGCCACTACCGCGTAGCGCTCCGTTCCGCCCAGGTCGGCCAGCCGGAAGTGAAGCTTGGCATCATCCCTGGCGCACACGGAACGCAGCGGCTGCCGCGCCTCGCCGGAGTCAAGAAGGCGCTCGAAATGTGCGCCTTCGGCAATCCCGTTTCGGCAGCGGAGGCTTGCGAATCCGGAATCATCGACCGCGTGGTCGACGGGGTCGGCTACGACGATCTGCTGGCCGGCGCGGTGGCGTTCGCCACCGAGATGGTTGCGAAGGGGGGCCCTCACCCGAAGGCGAGCGAGCAGGATCAGAAGCTGGGAACCCCCGAGGAGGCCGCGCCGCTGTGCGAGGCGGCGCGAGCCTTGGTTCGCAAGAAGCGCCGCGGCCACATGGCTCCGCTCAAGGCGATCGACGCAGTTGCAGCCGCGGTGTCTCTGCCGTTCCCAGAAGGCGTCAAGCGTGAAGCCGAGATATTCCGGGAATGCTTGTTCTCGACGCAATCGAAGGCACTGATCCACGCGTTCTTTGCGGAGCGCCAGGTCCGCAAGGTCCCTGACATACCGAAAGGGTTTCCCGCGCGTGACGTTCGATCCGCGGCGGTGCTCGGCGCCGGAACAATGGGTGGCGGAATCGCGATGTCCTACGCCAACGCGGGCATACCGGTCCGACTGAAGGAAGTCACGCAGGAGGCGTTAGACCGCGGCGTGGCGATCATTCGCAAGAATTACGAGCGATCCCTGAAGCGTGGCCGCTTCACGCGGGAATATGTCGAGCAGCGCGTGGCGCTGATCACGCCCCAAACCGGATGGGACGGTTTCGATGAAGCGGACATCATCGTCGAGGCGGTATTCGAGAACATGGCCCTGAAGAAGGAGGTCTTCCACCAGATCGACGGTATTGCCCGCCCTGGTGCGGTGCTTGCCACGAACACCTCAACGCTGAATATCGACGAGATCGCGTCGGTGACGTCGAGGCCCGAGGATGTCATCGGCCATCACTTCTTCAGCCCCGCCAACGTCATGCGGTTGCTGGAGATCGTGCGGGGAGCCAAGACGAGCAAGGAGGTCGTCGCTACTTCAATGGCGCTCGCAAGGTCCCTAAAGAAGGTGGGGGTGCTCGTTGGCAATTGCCACGGATTCGTTGGAAACCGCATGTTCCATCCCTACCGCAGGGAAGCCCAATTCCTCGCCGAGGAAGGGGCAGAGCCGTCGCGCGTCGACCGCGTGCTTTACGAATTCGGGGCCGCGATGGGCCCGATGGCGGTAGGTGACCTCGCCGGGCTCGACGTCGGCATGAGGGTTCGCAAGGAAGCTCCGCATTTATACCCCCCCGGCACCCGGCGGCCTCTCGCAGAGGACGCATTGTGCGAGATGGGCCGCTACGGACAGAAGACCGGTGCAGGTTGGTACCGCTACGGGCCAGACCGTACACGCCACGAGGACCCCGCAGTCGACGAGCTTCTCAAGCGAATCGCTGCCGAGCACGGAATCGAGCAGCGCCAGATTTCAGACGATGAGATTCTGGACCGCGTAGTCTACGCCCTCGTGAACGAGGGTGCCCGGATTCTGGAAGAGGGGTATGCCCTTCGTTCGTGCGACATCGACATCATCTATCTCTACGGTTACGGATTCCCGGCACATCGGGGCGGTCCGATGTTCTACGCAGACACGGTGGGTCTCGACAAGGTCTTGGAGCGTGTGGAGGAATTCCGCGGGCAGCATGGTCATTGGTGGCGCCCCGCACCCCTGCTCAAGCAACTGGCGGCACAAAGGAGCACCTTCAAGGATTGGGACCAGTCGCGCTGACTTGGCATTGCTTGACGAGCCCCGAGTGTTTCGGTGCCCCGTCGGTGATACGGCGGGCTAGGACGTTGGGCTGCTGATCCGCCGGAATCCGCCAGCGACGACAGTCCGTCTCTGCCCGACCGCGGCCCGGGTCGGATGTTGTCAGGGTCTGCATACAAGCGGCGTGGGCGGTGGGTAGCGCCCATTCTCGCCCTGGATGACCCGTCCCCCGGATTTGGCCAATCGAGGGGAGGTCGCCAAGCCTATACGAGGGGATCTCTGACCGGCTTCCCGCGGTTTGCCAGCCGCACAGGCCTCTCCGCCGGCGTGTAGTACTCCTTGTCAGGATCGATGCCGAGGCGGTCGTAAATCGTCGCGGACAGATCCTCCATGGACATCGGGTTGTCCTTTGGCTCTCCGCCAACTGAGTCCGAGGAACCATACACCTGCCCTCCTCGAACACCTGCTCCTGCGAGCAGCACGGAGAAGACGCTGGGCCAGTGATCGCGACCCGCGTTGGGATTGACCTTCGGCGTGCGTCCGAACTCGCCCGACACAACCACCAGCGTCGACTGAAGCAGTCCGCGCTGATGCAGGTCATCCATCAGTGTTGCGAACGCCGCGTCGAATTCCGGCAGCAACACGTCCTTGCAGCGGTTGAAGTTGTCTGAGTGCGTGTCCCAGATAGCCCGGGCGGCGTTGACAGTCACGAACCGCACGCCACCCTCGACAAGTCGGCGAGCTAGTAGGCAGCCCTGGCCGATCGGCGTTCTTCCGTATCGGTTGCGCAATCGTTCGGGCTCCGAAGCGATGTCGAAGGCATTCTTGACGGCCGGGGATTGGATGATGGTCTCCGCTTCCTGGAAGAACTGCTCGCGGTCTTCGAAAAGCCCCTTGGTGTCGCGCTCGCGAAACGTGGCGTCGAGCTTCTTGACTAGCCAGCGACGGTCTGATATCTGGCTCCAGTCCATATCCACCGGCACTTCCAAGTCCTCGATCTGGAACTTTGGCGAACTAGGGTCGCTGCGAACCCAGAACGGAGAGAACCCGCTTCCCAGGAATCCAGGGCCCGCCGCGTGGTCGAGCGTGGCATTGAGGACGTAGGGCGGCAGCCCGTTGCGCGGGCCGAGCTCTTTCGCCACGACCGACCCGCGACTTGGGAAGTCGACGGACTGGAGCGGCATGAACCCGGTCATCAAGTAGTAGACGCCTGTGAAATGGATCGCGGTGTCGCCGTATACCGAGCGCAGGATCGCGTACTTGTCGGCCTGCCTCGCCGTCAGCGGCAAGTGTTCGCAGATCTCGATGCCGGAAACGTTCGTCGGAATCGGCCGGAACAGACCCTTCACGTCCGCCGGTGCCTGCGGCTTCATGTCGAAGGTCTCGTGCTGCGGCGCGCCGCCGTCTAGCACGATCATGATGCAGGACTTGTCGCTTGCATTCGCCTGGCCCGCGGAAAGCCTGAGGAAATTTCCTAGCCCGAGACCCAGCGGTCCGAGCGCGCCCACACGCAGAATTTCCCGGCGCCCCCATGTGCTCCGGGGCGTAGCGCCGTAATAGCCTCTCCCTCGCATGTCCAACCAACCGCCTCAATTGCCTGCCGAGTGTTTCGCGCGGCCCGCCAGCGCCCGAAGTCTCGTTCAGATGCTAGTGATTGTACAGGAACTCGTTGGTGCTAAGAAGCGCCCACAAGACGTTTTGCAGGCCCTCAGACCGATTCTCCGCCCGTGCAATGACGGTCTGGCAGTAGTCCTTCTCCTCCGCCTCTGGAAGCCTGGACAAGCTCGCGAGAAAGAATTGGTCCACGATCTCCTGGTCCGTCTTGCCTTCCCTGAGCGCGCGAGCCAGTTTGCCTTTCTCGGCGCTGGACTGAATCTTCTTGTTGACTGTGTCACCGACCAGCAGATGCATTGCCTGCCGAAGGGAGACACTCTCGTTTCGCTCGCACTTGGCGGCGTCTCTCTTGGGCCTGTCGAACATGTCGAGAAATGCGGACGGAATGCCGGGGTCCGCGAGGTTCACCGCCCTGACGCCGGGATAGTACCCGAGAAAGTCCTGCGGCACTCCTGTTATCTGGACGATCGAGTCGACCAGTTGCTCCGCCGTCAGCCGTTTCAGGTAATATCGCGAGAAGTTCAATTCGTCTTCGCGATTGTCGGGCTCTGGGGCGGAGGAGAGCTGATACGTCTTGGAATTCGTGATGGTGCGAATGAGATGGTGCAGATCGTAGCCGTGCTCCACGAATTCCTTAGCGAGGCGGTCAAGCAGGGCCTCGTTCGTCGGCGGGTTGCTAACGCGGAAGTCGTCCACGGGGCTGACGAGAGGCCGTCCCATGAACTGGTTCCAGAATCGGTTTACAGTGGCGCGCGCGAACCATGGATTCTCGTTCGAGGTGATCCAGTCGGCAAGCACCTCGCGCCGGTCCACCAGAGGCCGGATCAAGGGTTCCTTGCCATCGAGGAATCGGGGGCGGACCACTTGCTTGGTCTCGGGGTGACGGAATTCCTTCTCGAATTCGATGTAGCGAATCGCTTCGACGGGAGGGGGCCGCCGTCCCTTCCCTGCGAGCTGGGAGAAAAACGCCGCCATCGAAAGGAAGTCGTCGCGAGTCCACTTCGCCGAGGGATGGTCGTGGCAGCGGGCGCACTCAATGCTCACGCCTAGGAACGCCTGAGCCGCGAGCGTGGTGATGTCCTCCGTAGATCGGGAGAAGAAATTGACGGCCCCCACTTCCCAAGTGCTTCCGGTCGCGGTGAGAATCTCGGTCACGAACCGGTCGTAGGGCTTGTTTCCCGCAAAGGCCTTACGCAGCCAGTCTTGCAGGTAGGCCGTGCCGTCGCTCGAGGTCAGAACGGAGTTCGCGAAGAGGTCTCCCCACTTAGCCGCCCAGAATTCGGCATACTCGGGGCGCTCGAGCAGGTCGTCGATCAGACGTGCCCTCTTGTCGCCCGACGGTTCGGACAGGAAACGGCGGGCTTCCCCGACCGTCGGCACAATCCCGATTGTGTCTAGGTATACGCGTCGGATGAATTCCGCATCGGTTGCAAGGTTGGATGTGCCGAGATTCAGCTTTGCCAGTTTCTCGAAGACGAGTTCGTCGATGAAATTCGCCGGAGCCATGCTTCGGTTGTCCGCGACCTGCGTAGCCGCGACTCCCATCCGCACGGCCGTGACATGTCCCAGCGTGCGCACCAGGATCGTGCCCTCGCCCACCGCCTTGGCCGTTACATCGCCGCGAGACGAGACCTGCAAGAAAGGCTGGCCCTCTGTGGAGTACTGGACGCGCCGGGTCAGATCCTCCCTGCTGCCGTCGGTGTAGTGTCCGACGACGACGATCTGCTGGCGGCTTCCAGGACCGTCCAAGACGGTGAACTCGCGCGGGAATACCTCGATTCGCTGGAGCCTGGCGACAGTGCCTGCACTTTTCGTTGCCCCGCCGCGAATCCAGTCGACCAAGACTTCATAATCGAATCCTCCCGGATCGATCAGGCGCCCGCCTCCGTGAGCCAGGGCGAACGTGGGCTTTTGGAGCAGCAGGCTCTCCTCGGGGTGGTCGAGGTTGATTCTACGTCCGTCGGACTGGCGGACTATTGCATCGTAGTCGGCGTCGGGGTCGTATCCGAAGAGCGATAGCTTGAAGCCGTTCTGACCGTTGAGAGCTCCGTGGCAATTGGTGTTACTGCACCCGTGGCGCGAAAAGACCGGCGCAACTTCCGTGGCGAAATCGATGCGCGCGCTGCGCCTCGGCTGCACGATGACCGCAGCGGAAGCCCGCAAGTCCCTGTATTCCGCGGACACTTTGGCGAACCCGAGTTGCCGCGCTTCAAACACGCCTGGCTCGACTGTACGGACGATCTCTGGATCGTCAATCGAAACAGTCACCTCCGAACTGACATCTCGACGTGTGCCGCTGGAATCGATGGCCGTGAATAGCAGGGTGTGGCTGTTACCGGTCCCCCGAATGAACGCGACATCGGGTTCGATTACGAGGCTCTCGATATCGGTTGGGACGCTTGCCCCCCAGAGTGACACTGCCGCTAAAGCTACGATTCCCGCACCGCCGGCGATTCTGAGCGTCCGCCGTGGAACCGTTGGAATCGCACCAATCCCCAACTGTCTGCTTGCGCCGATTGCTCCGGCTTTCAAAGCACGATCGGATCGGAGAGCGAAATCTGCCGACCCATGTTCCCGATTCTCGATCATCCTACTTAACCTGCAAGGTGAACCCTCGAGTTACTTCCGTCACGTTCGTGCCGCCTTGACGGGCCGTGGCCCGAATGGCGATTCGATGCGGTCGGCGCTCGATCTCGTCGGGAATCGCGACCAGAGCCAGGTTGATCACGCCGTCCTGTTCGGAATCCGCTTCCAGGAGCAAGCCCGGCGGGAATTCCACTGGCTGCAGATTCAAGATCCCTTCAAAGCCTCTGGACCTCGAGACGGAGACCGGGACATCGACACGTCCGCCCTTAGCGAGATCCATGCGGAATCCGCGAAACGGCTGTTCGATGCCCAGGGCGAACTGCGGAGGTTCCACGAACGTCACGAGAACCTCCGTCTGTGGGATCTCGTTGTAGCCGGCTCCGTCTTCCGTGTAGAAAAATGGCAGCTCGGCGCGACGCGTCACTTCCTTGCCGCCGATCTCGGCTGTACCCAACACCTGTATCCGAGCCTGTGCCCACTCCGTTCCCGCGCCTGGCCATTCCGCGGCGGCATCGTGCTCGATCTCAAGCGTGCCCGAGGGGGAGTCCGTCCACAGCGTTAGGGGCCTCGCCGTCAGCGATGGAGGTAGGCCCTTCGCTAGAATCTTCACCGCGCCCCGAAACCCTTCCTCGCCCCGGACTGCCACGGGAATCTTCGCGACGCCTCCGAGCGGCCCGCGCACGCTGCCGCTCAGCGCGCCCAGCCGGAAATCGGGAGCTTTGTTCCATATCAGCAGGCGATACGTGTTGTTCGGGCCTCCGCGTTTCGAGTTGTCGCGAAGCTGTAGGACGTAATCGCCGGCCGCATCGGCGTCATTGGGATTTCCGGTCTGGAAGTAATGCCAGAATTTAGAATCTAGCTTCTCCTTCTTTCGCAGCGAGTTGTAAAACGGCCCGCATTTCGTGCAGCGGTCGTCGCCACGGTCGATCAACTCCCCGTCTGGACGCGCCAGCGTCAGGTTGGGATCGGTGATGTGGGATCCCAGGCCCTTGGCGTCGACGCGAAAAGCGATCTCGTCGTACTGGTCGACCGTGAACAGGACGCCGTCGCGGTCACCTGGTCGGTCGATTCGCCCGTTCAACACAACCGGGACCGTGATGGGCCTTGCGTGACCTAGATCGTCGTTGGGTTCTAGCTCAGTGATCTCGGCCGTGTCGCCTACCGCGAACGCCAGGGGCATCACCATGCCCGATCGATCGGGGAAGGTGAGGTGCTGGATTCCCAGCGGAGCGTCTTCTGCGATGTCCAGGGACAGCCGGTACAAGCAGTCGCATGGATTGTCCAGCCGCGCGATTGACGCCGAGATGCCGTCCCCGCTGAATTGCGGCACGGACGCAGTATTGAGGAAGTCTGCCCGCAACTCCACCTCGGCCTTCGTTCCCCGCTGGCCTCCCATTGGGAACAGGGACCACAGGACCGGGCTCCGTCCGATGGCGACCTGGTACTGCCAATTGATTTCTTGCTCGTCGGAGAGAATTGTGTAGAAGTCCGAGAACCGTCGCGGGATGATCGTAAGGATATATTCCCCGGCTGCGTCGAACACGTGGTCCAAGTAGGGATCTGTCCCGAAATAAGAGAGGTTCCTTGCCAGAACCCGCCCCTCGGCTGTCATTAGGATTGCAACGACATGGCCCGGCGCTTTGTTGCGCCCTGTGAGGACGTTAAAGGCCAAGCGTTCGCCTTTTTCGACTCGGAAGCGAAACATGTCGGAGTCATGGACAGTCTTGATCCTACCGTCAATGACCACGGGAGTAGTGACTGGCTGAGATTGCTCGTAACCGTCGTTCGGCTCCAGTTCGGGCGCGCTATTCCAGCCGGTCACACGAAATAGGATTCTGTTTGATGGCCCCTTCGGTGTAACAAGGTAAAGGAAGCGCGGACCTGGAGGTGCCGACTCGTCGGCTCGGATCAATGCTTCCACATCGAGCGGCGAGCCTCTCTTGATCTTCGCCGTGACGTCATCGCATTCGCAGCGAATCCGCTGCACGCGGTCTAGATAGTTGCCACTGAAGCCGACCTCTATCTCCCGCCCTGCCTGAACGCTAAGAGGAAAGACCGAGCTCACGGCCGGTTGATTGATGGCGACCTCCGTCGGTCGATCCCCGGATGCCAAGCATTGAATTGCGGAGACAAGGGCGAACGATCCGGTCCATGCAAGTCGCGCGAGACTTGGCCGCTCGAATCTGCTGCTTCGCGTCATGGAGATCGCTCTCTGAGCCAATGCCCGCATCCGAGACGGGTGGCATCAACGGGCACCGACGAGGTGCCAAATTCGCCGCAATCCCTCAGTCGCGGTCTTCGCAATGCGCCGGAAAGCGCTAATGACTCTCGAGAGAGAGGCGGAGAATTGACCGCGAAGCAGCGAGCGGGGAAACGGCCAAGCGCTACAGGGAGACTGCCGGTGGCGTCGTCCCACTTTGGGGTCTGAGGACGCGACGCCGATCCGCAACGGCCATTGATTGGGACTCGATGGCCCATGTGTTCGCTTCCGCCCTCCGCCGATGCTGCGCTGTCGCAACCGGTCCGTCGGACGGAACTCATGCGCCATTTAGTCGATGAGTCTCGTCGTGACGCTAGGCGCGTCCACAGTATACATGTCGGCGTGCTGCCCGAGTGGATCTTCTAGCGCTGGGGCACGGCACACCGGATGCAGAATCAATGTGCGGAGGGGCGCAGCCCATTTGATTGCCGGCGGCGCCAGCTCAATGCCGTCATATCCTCCCAAGCGGAGACTCCAGCGGCGTTGAGCTGGAAGAACATCTCGCCGCTATGCGTGAGCAAGCAAATGCCGAACGTGGTCACAGGCTCGTCGCTGGAAATGAACGGCGAGGATTCGATCCGGGTGCCGGTGACATGGCGCTCACCATCGGAGCATTCGAAGAGACAGCCTCTGTCGAATTCGGCAATCTGGGCGCGATCTTGCCTAATGCCCGCAACTCCAGCAACTTCGATCAGGATTTGGGCCTAATGTAGCGAATATTCGCTAATGAAAACATTAATGTCGAGTTCCGTTTCGGAGTGTTCAACGCCTTCAACCGGGTTGTGTTCGGCAATCCTACTTCAATGGTTAGATGCCCTCCGGGACTCGGCACTCCCGGTGCCCAAACGAACCAGCCTAGTTAGGGTCCGTTCCGTTTGAAGATCAACTCTTGACGGACCTCGTCGGCATCCAATCGCGAGACCGCACCGCCCGCACGGTACGGCCCTGCAGCGTTTGAGCCGGCTGTCTGCAGCGTCGCGGCAAAAAGCCGTCAAGTGCACCGAAGCTGTAGTCGGCGCGACCACCTTCATCTCATTCGCAGCCGTGTTTCACTTGTCGCCACGGAAACGGTGCCTGCGCTCTTATCAGCGCGGTAAAGCTTGCAATCGAGCCCTGGCGCGGTCTCGTAGTCGGCGTATTTGCGGGTCCGTGAAGGGCAGGATTTCCAGCGAGCGGTTCAGCGCCGATTCGGCTTCCTGCCAGCGCTCCTGTCTCAAATAGATCTCCCCCAGTCGGCCGTATGCATCAGCGTGCTCGGGATAAATTCGAAGGACCTCTGTCAGATGGCCCTCCGCGATCTTCCAGCGTTCCCGCGCAGCGTAGAGATCCGCGAGCAACAGCCGCGGCTCGATCTCGTCCGGGCGAACCGCCACCGCGGACTCAAGCAGGGTCACCGCGCGTGCAGCATCGCCGAGCCGCGCGTGCAGCCTCCCGATGCTCTCCGAGGTGTGAAAATCGACAAACGCGTCTTGCGGGGCGAGCGCCCGGGCTTGGAGAAATTCTTGGTAGCCTTCCTCGGATCGGCCCTCTGCCAAGTCGAACGTGCCGCGGTAGAAGTGGCTTCGGGCCGCCTCCGAAGCCTCGATGCGGCGGATGATCCCATCTCGTTGCTCTCTTGTTAGATCGTCCAGATCCAGCAACGGGAGCACACTCGCTTTCAATGCGGCAAGGCGCTGCATCGAGTCCCACCCCAGTCTCCTTCCGCTGTAGTTGTTGCGGGGGGCGGAAAACTCGATCAGTGGGCGATCGTTCGTGTTCAGCGGCGCCTCTCCCACGTAGCGTTCAATACCGTCTCTGCCCAGCAGGAACGCGCCGAGCAGACTGAAGGGGTCGTCCCCGTAGACAAGATCCCGTGACACCTGCTGTCGCCCCATGCGCACGCGGAGACGCTCCAGATCGATGCTCTCCGCTTGGTTGCGCCCGAGGAGGCCGACGACGGGATACATTAGATCCGGATCGCCGAGCCACAGTTCCACGTGAGGGAAAGCCTCGAGGAATGTTGCAGCGACGATCTTGAATTCGTCTTCGGAAAGTTGATAAAGCGGCAGCCACTGCACCATCACGCCACGTTCACGCAGTCGCGTTCTGGCGATTTGATAGTGCTCCAACGAGTAGAGGCTTCCGGTGCCGGCTCCCGCGGGGAAGAAGATATCCGAGACGACGAGATCGTAGCGGTTCTCGGATGTCAGCAGGAAGTTCCGGCCGTCTTGGACCACGAACTTTGTTTTGGGATTGTCGAGTACGTCATGGTTTTGATGCGCGAAGAAAGGTGCACTGCGCACTAGGCTGTCGACTAGATCGACAATCACGAGGCTCTCGATCGGATGCCTCGCGACCGCTCCTGCCGTCATGCCAGCTCCCATTCCGATTGCCAGAACGTGCTGTGGATTCGGATGGAGCAGCATTGGGATGTGCCCCAGCCCTTGCGAGGAACGAGCCCCACGTCTCCCGGCTTGGACCTTGTCGTTGATCAAGAGGACGACGTTGTCTCTCGTCTGCTCCACCCGAACGTTGGCGACCAAGCCGTCCTCGTAGTAGAGGACATTCCTTTCGTCTGCCGTAGTCCCGATGCCGACGTATAAGTCCGTCGTTTGAGCTGCCCGAAGGCCTATGCTGGCGACGACGGCCGTTGCGAGCATTGTGATCGACTTCGCCCGCCGGCCAATCTCGGAGGAGAAAGCTAGCACCGCAAGACCGGCCAGGACGTTGGTTGTGGCGACGAGCATCAAGCCCTGCTTGACGCCGATCGCCGGAATGACTAGGAATCCGACCACGAAGGATCCGGCGATCGCTCCGAGCGAATTGATCGCATTCACTTTTCCTATCGTCATTCCAAGGTTCCCCAATCGAGAGGTGCAGATGCGGCTTGCCAATGGAAATGTACAGCCAAAAAGCAACGTTGGGACTAGCATCGTCGCGAGGCACAGCGTCAACTGAAGGCTGATCATGCTCGCCCAGTCGGATTCCGAGGATTCGACGATCTTGGAAGCTAGATCGGGCATGGCGCGGAAGAAATGGATCATTGTCAAGCCGCACAAGCCAATCGCGATCTCGATCGCACCAAAGCACAGCACGGGTCTCTTCGGGTGTTGGAGATACCTTCCGCAGAGATAGCTTCCGAGCCCCAATCCGCACAGGAATGTCGTCAGGATCAAGGTGAAGCTGTAGGTAGTCGACTGGAGGGCTACGCCTAGCGTTCGCGTCCAAAGCACCTCGTAGCCCAGTGCTGCGGCTCCAGATACCGAGAATGCGATCAGAACCAAGGTGATTGTCCGTCGCGAACACTCAAGAAACACGCTAGTCTTGGCCACCTGTCGGAGACCCGCCCGAACTTGGCGTCGGCTACGCTTCGAGCTTCGCTGGCTATTGCGCCTCGGTAGTGGAGCTGCTGGGTGCGACGGTTGCTGGGAGGCCCCCGGCTTGTTCCTGTGCCTGTAGTGCATGGCCAGGGCCAAGGTGCCGACTGCGATATTCAACGCGACAGCCAAGTTGTGGGTGCGAGAGACGCCGAGCGCTTCAATCAACAACAGACCCGTGACAAAGCATCCTAGGCAAGCGCCCGCGGTGTTGGTGGCGTAGAGGTATCCCACCCCTCTCGCGACGCGCGATCGCGCTTCGACAATAAGACTGCTCAAGATTGGCAGAGTCGCTCCCATCAGAGTGGTCGGCAGAAGGATCAACAGGAAGCAAACGATGAACCTTGCCAGAGAGAGAACCAAGAAGGACGGGGAGAAGTGCCGGGACAGCTCGGGATACGAGCTCTCGAGGCCGGTGATGAGGGTCGGGAGCACGAGCGCATAGGCTCCAATCCCCGTCTCGACCAGGCCGTACAGGAGAAGGTGCTTGCCGACCTTGTCAACGATCTTTCCGAAGATCGCGCTTCCCAGCGCCAGCCCGGCAAAGAATGCCGTGAGGACCGTGCTAACCGCGAAGACCGTCGCCCCGAAAACCAGCGTGAACATTCGGACCCAGAGGACCTCGTAGATGAGGCTGGCAAAGCCTGTCACAAAGAACAGCGCGAGCAGGGTGGGCTGGAGACGTTGATTCATGTACTCCGATTAAGCCGGGAGGCGTTCTGTTTAGGCGAATCGCTACCGTAACAGTTACCGGCTATGCCCGCAAGCGATTGACGCCGTGCGATCGGTGTTCTGTCCCGGAGGCTCAGCCTCGGGATCTGCGGGATCCGGCGACTCGGGAAGGCTACTGGGTTTCCACCAGCTCGACCCATTGGTCAGCATCGAGATTTCGAAAAACCTGCATCTCGCTGGTGGGCCAGTACACGTTGACTGTGTCGATTTGCCGGCAGTCTCCTAGGCCGAAATGGATTCTCGGATCGCTGCGAGACAGATAGCCTCCCCCATTGCGTAGCGTGTCGAACTGCCGTTTCCCGCAGTACTTGATCTCAACCCGTGCGCCGATTCCCTCGCGATTCCCGTGACGCAGTCTTAGGCTGAAGCCGACCCACGAATGGCGATTCTCCGTTCTATTGCTTAGTAGCGCCGGTGACCCGTCGATCGGGAGAACGAAAAGGTCAACTCTACCGTCGTTGTCGAAATCGCCGCTTGCTGCTCCCCGGTAGGAGTTTTTCGGAATTGACGCAGTCGCCTCGGGGAAGGAAGAGAAACCGCCGTTTCGGTTTTCTAAGATCTTGATGGCCTGGCGATATGTGGTCGAAGCGAGTCGCCCCGCCGTCGGGTAGACATGGCCGTTCGCTAGCCAGAGATCTCGATCTCCGTCGTTGTCGAAGTCAGAGAATCCGCAAGCCCACCCTAGGTCGGGCACAGATTCACGCTTGAGCGCGGATGCGAACGCAACGTCCTCGTAGACTCCGGGCTCTCGCTGGGCAAATAGCGGAAAGTAGTCCTCGGAAAATGTTGTTGTGAGAATGTCCAAATCGCCGTCCGAGTCGTAGTCGCCTACGCACGCTCCCATATCTGACTGCTTTTTGCCATCGGCGTTGTAGGCGAGCCCGGCGGCAAGCGCATCCTCATGGAAGGATCCGTCGCCGCCATTGAGAAACAAGGAATTCGGGTCAGAGTCGTTGGCCACGAAAATATCCAACCGCCCGTCCTGATTGAAATCTTCGATGACCGGCGTAAACCCGTACCTTGGCGGTCTCGACGCGACCCCCGCTTGTCCGCTGATTTCGGTAAACGTTCCGTCGCCGTTGTTGCGGTAGAGGGCGTCAGTGCCGGCCTCGAGGTTCAGCGGACCGCAGAAGACGCCGAGGCCGCGGTAGTCACAGACCGGGGCCTCGCCCTCCATCGGCAAGGATTCGAAGGAGAGATAGCCGGCCACGTATAGGTCGAGGTGACCGTCGGAGTCAATGTCCCCGAAACTGCTTCCCGTGTGCCAAGACAGGAACCGGTTCAGTCCAGCCTTCGCCCCGACTTCCGTGAATGTACCGTCTCCTTCATTCCTATAAAGTAGGTCCACCCCGATGGTCGTGATTAGGATGTCGACATCACCGTCGTTGTCGTAGTCGGCCGCGTTTGCTCCTGTTGCCCAGAAGGGGCAGTCCAGACCCGACTTGGCCGTGACATCTTCGAACCGCCGTCCTTCTATGTTCCGGTATAGATAGACCCTCGCAGCACCGCGTGGAGCAGGCTGATCGGCGACGAATCGGCGCAGGGCCTCCATGGTCGAGCCGCTAAGAACGAGGACATCCATCCATCCGTCGTCGTCGTAGTCGAGAACCGCAGTTCCGCTCCCGTTCGCTTCGGCGATCCACTCCTTTCCAGGATCCCCGTGGGAGATGCGAGCGCCAATTCCGACCTGGGCCGCAATGTCGACAAACCGAATCGAATACTCGACCTGCTGGGCACGCAGCGGTGTTGCGAAGATCGATACCAGCAAGACTGTTGGGAGCACGGGCAGTCCGCGCGGCAGGGTGAATGGCATCTCACGGTTCCCGCAGCCTCTCGAACTGCGAAAGATGCCCGCGAGCTTGGTCCGACTTGCCCAGCTTCATCAGAACCCGTCCCAGTTGGAAGTGGGCGTCCGCGTTATCGGGTTCCGCCCGCACGGCCGCCCGGAGGTGTCGCGCAGCGTCGTCGAGGCGAGATGCTGCGCTTAAGGCAACACCCAGTTTGGTTCTGGTCTGGACGGAGGAACTGTTGCGTTCCATAGCTTGTTCGAGGAGCTGGACGGCGCGCATCGCGTCGCCGCCCGATAGAAGCAGGGAGCCGAGGTTGTAGTAGGGCCACTCCGAGCGCTCTGCGCCCTGCACCTCAAACTCGATTGCCTTCTCATAGGCCGACACGGCCTCGTCGAAACGTGCGAGGCCTTCTAACGTCTGTCCGAGGTGATTGAGCGCTTTAACGCTATTAGGGCTGATTGCGATGGCTCGCCGAAACGACTCTAGTGCCGGAGTGAGCTTCGAGCGTTCGAAAAAGACCCTGCCCAAATAATAATGGGCGTCGAAGTCCGCGGGGATGCTCGCTGTCGCTTGCTTCAAGTCGAGTTCAGCAGCGTCTTTGTCTCCGAGCATGAAGCGGGCGAGTCCCAAAATCTTGCGGGTCTCACCCCCGGATGGATGCACCTCTAGGAATTTGTCAGCCCAGCGGATGGACTCTTGGAACTCTCCGGAAGCGAAGCGCAGATACGCTTTCAAATGCATCGCGGGAAGATGCATCGGCTCTCTTTCGAGAGCCATGTCTAGGTTCCGATCGGCCATTTCTGGCCTGCCTTGCCGAGCGTGACAGACAGCGAGATGATAGAAGGCGTCGGCAGGTGGAGCATCGGGTTGCCGAATCAAGTCTTGCAGGACAGCCTGGGCCTCGGCGAACCGCTCCTGTTTGATGAGGGCTTTGGCGGTGCTGATCTCTGAAGGATCGGAATATCCGCCGACAGCCACCCATCCTAGGAGGCCAGTCAAGAGGAGAGCGAGAGCAGGGCCCGCTGAGTAACTCCTTTGGTACTGCCTCGTCATTTTGACGGTCCCTTAATGATAGGGAAAAGCGTGTCTTGGGCCCCGGGAAATCCTTAAGTACGAATGCTGCCGGCTAGCCGCGCCTCATGCCAGTCGGGAAACCCGCCGGCCAGCCTCCACCGGGCATTGGCGACGGCGGGGCCGAGATGCTGGTCGTCGATGCGATCGGCAGAGTGGCACTGATCCCGCACGCAGTCCATTCACCGAAAACAACAATTGGTTCGTGCCGGATCGCTGCTTCACTTTAGTTTCGAGCGCGATGCGCAGCCGAGTTCCGGTAGTCCTAGCGGTCGCGCTGGTTCAACGCTCCGGCTCTGCGCAAGCCCAAAATGATGACCTATACAGCCTGCACACCGAGGCGCAGACTGCCTGGAAGGCCGGGAACTGCGCACAGCGCCAATTGCTTCGAGCAAGTCTTACGACTACGACTTGCCTTCTACGAAGCGCACGGAGCCAGGTTCCAATTGCTGCCAGGTCCGTGACGACGAGAAGACGGCTGCCAGTTTGCAATCAACCATTGACCTAGTTTTGCAACTGACGGCCGCCCGCTTCCCTTTAGGGTTTGCAGCGATTTGCCAGGAAGATCAGGAATAAGCAATCCGCCACCTAGAATCGTCAATTAGGCTGGATCCATCCAACGCCTTGGTTCCCCTGTGCTCCGAATCCGCGGATATCGCATCGCACCGTTACTCGGCTGCCGCCTCTGCGTTCTGAAAGGCCCAGCGGCACGAGGGGCTCAGAGCCGACGCCTGCGAGGCGCTGAACACGGTCGACATCAAATTCGCGGAGGACACCTTCGATGGGCTCGCAAGAAAAGACCGGGGCTCCCCTATGCCCATCCGGGGCTCGGGCGTTTTCGCGAAGGGCGGAAGAACTGGAAGGGAACCGAGAACTCGTGTCACGAGGCACTGAAGAGAAATGCCGACGCCGATGGACTAGAAGGGAGAGGCACTTGCTTTCGCATGGCTCAAAGCACTGTGAGGATCGCGTATCTTGAGATGTGGCCTATATTCAGACGATTCAACCCGAGGACGCGACAGGCCCGCTTCGCCGGGAGTATGAAAACGCGATCTTTAGGGCCGGCAAGGTTTGGAACATCCCTCGAATCATGAGTCCAAACCCAAGGGTACTTACCGCTTCCATGGCGCTCTACATGCAGACAATGCATGCTCCCTCGCCGATTTCGCGAGCGCAGAGGGAGATGCTGGCTGTCGTAGTGTCCAAGGTGAACGATTGCCACTATTGAGTGGATGCGCACTGGCACGACCTCCGGGCTGAGGTCGATTTTGATCTGGCGGACAGGGTGCGAGCGGACTGGCGCAGCGCAGGCCTCGATTCAGCCACGATGGCTTTGCTTGCCTATTCCGAGAAGCTGACACGAAGTCCCGCAGCAATGCGGGAGGAAGACGTGCAACGCCTACGCGAAGCCGGGTGGAATGACCGAGCGATCCACGATGCCGCTCAAGTCGTCGCATACTTCAACTACATCAATCGCGTCGCGGACGGACTTGGCGTCGACCCGGAGGGCTAGAAGCAGATCGTTCGGCATCGATCACGCGCCTAATGTGGCGGGGCATCACTCTCGGTCAAGGAAGCCTGTTGGGTTGCAGGCAAGCGAAGGGGCGCCCCCGCCTTTCGGTTCAGGGGGCTGGCGGACTGCGACTGTCGTGACCTGCGGTGTCGGCCTTCACGCACCATCGGCTGCGTGAAGAGCTTGCAGCCTTCAATCGCGACCAGAGCCCGATCGGAACGTGCGGACTCGGTCTGTCAAGAGAGCGATGACTCGCCTTCTGCGAGCACGTCGCCGACGCGTTGCGTAGATGGCCGCCAACGAGCTGCTTGTACAAAGCCGCTTCAATTTCCGACGACGAAACGATTGACTACTCGCTTGACGCTCTTGTTCGACACGATCTTGGTGGCCTTGCTCCTGAGCCTTGCCGACCGCACGATGCCATCGATCGTCACTCCGCCGTTTGTGACCTCGACCTTGAGATCCCGGATCCGCAACGAGCGATTGCTGTTGAGTTTCCGATGCACTCGTTCCTAAAGACGGCCCTCCCCGACCGCTTGGGACTTCAGGCGTTGGACACCAACGGCAGCGCCAGAAGTATGCCGCGCCTAGTCCAGCCCATCGCCAGATGCACCTTCCCCCGTCCTGTTATCTGATGCCGAGAAGCCGATGAAAGTCAAGATCCCTTACAAATCCGCGCTTGTTGCGCCAGTTCCGGCGCACCTTGACGAACACTTCGAGGTGCACGCTGCGACTAAAGCACCTTTCCAGACTCTGCCTGGCCCTGCTGGCGAGCTGTTTCATTTTCTCCCCGTTCTTTCCGATCAGTATCGCCTTCTGGCCAGTGCGCTCCACCACTACCGTGGCCGAGATCCTCAGCTTTCGTCTGGATTCTTCCCATCGCTCGATCTGCACGGCGACCGAATGGGGGATCTCGTCGTGCGTCTCACGCAGGATTCGTTCCCGAATCAACTCGGAAGCTAGGAATCTCTCAGGCTGATCGGTGAGATAACCCTCCGGGTAATAGTACTCTGGAGCCTCGGGCAGCCTTTCGAATATCGCCACCAAGACACGGTCCAAATTGATTCCCTTCGTCGCGGAGATTGGTATGAACTGGTCGAACTCGTGCAATTTGCGGCAACTGTCGAGGAATGGCAGCAACAATTCCTTCCGGGCCACCTTGTCGACTTTGTTGGTCAACAATATGACCGGCGCCTCGAGTCTCTTCGCCACCACGAGCGCGCGTCTGTCAGAGTTGGTGATCGGCCCGCTGGCTTCGACCATCAGCAGTGCCAAGTGGCAGCCGTGCGTCGCGCGCTCGACCTCGCGCATCATTCGTTCTCCAAGGCGCTTCGATGGCTCGTGCACGCCGGGGCTGTCTACGAATACGATTTGCCCTCGCGACTCGCTCAGTACACCTTGGATCGCGTCGCGAGTCGTCTGAGCGCGACGGCTAACGATCGAGACCTTGCTTCCCACTAAAGCGTTAAGCAGCGTGGACTTGCCTACATTGGGCTTGCCGAGAATTGCAACGAATCCAGCCTTCATTATGAATTACCCTGAACTATTGAGTTAAATATTGTCTTTCGTATGGTGGCAGTGGTCTGCTGCTGATGATTTGTGTCGATGCTGGCGGAATGGGTCATTCGCTTGCCCTCGCAATCAGTCCGGGGCCGAGCCCGTACTTGCGCCGGAGGCGTTCTTCCACTCGTCGCATCTCCCCGTTATCGGTCTGGTGGTCGTATCCGTTCAAGTGCAGCATTCCATGTAGCGCCAGTACTTGAATCTCCTCTTCGATGGAATGCCCGTACGCGGCGGACTGTGAGGCCGCCCGCTCCGCGGAAATCATGATGTCTCCCAGATAGCCCTCGTCTCCGTCCGGAAAGGACAGGACATCCGTAACGCGAGAAACGTTCCTAAATCGACCGTTGGCTCTCCGGATGTCGTCATCCGAACTTACGACAACCGAGAATTCCTGACACATCGATAGGTCCTTTGCCAGGATGGCTACGAACGCAATAACCTGGTCTTGGTCGAACCGGGTCTCGCGCTGGCGATTCTCGAAATGCCAGGGTTCGTCGCGCTCCGCTTCACTCATGGTCTCGGGGTTAGATCCGGGCCCCGGCCGTGCCGTTCCCGCAGGGTCGGCACCGGCCTGAATTGCCGTGAGTTGTATCGGTCGTATGCGCGGATGATGCGCTGGACCAAGCCGTGCCGTACGACATCCTTTTCGTTGAAGTGGATGAATTGCACGCCCTCGACGTCAGCCAACACGTCGACCGCTTCAATCAAACCGCTGCGTTTCCCAGGAGGCAGGTCGATTTGCGTCACGTCGCCTGTAATTACCGCCTTGGACCCGAAGCCAAGCCTCGTGATGAACATTTTCATTTGCTCGGCTGTCGCGTTCTGGGCCTCGTCAAGGATGATGAAACTCTCGTTCAGGGAGCGACCTCGCATGAAGGCAAGTGGCGCGACTTCAATCGTGCCATTCGCCAGGCAGCGCTCTACGCGTTCCGCCTCGAGCAAATCGTGCAGAGCGTCGTAGAGCGGACGGAGGTATGGGTCGACCTTTTGCTGCAGGGTGCCCGGCAGGAATCCGAGCCGCTCGCCAGCTTCGACGGCGGGGCGAGCTAGGACGATGCGGCGCGCTTGCTTCGCGAGCAGATGGGAAATCGCATAGGCAACCGCCAGATAGGTCTTGCCAGTGCCTGCAGGACCAATGCCGAAAAGCATGTCCGACCGGTTCATCGCGTCGAAATACCGCAACTGGTTCAGGCTCCGTGGGGTGACAAACTTGCGTCCGCACATGCGCTGCCGGCTGTTTGTCACAAGGCTCTTGAAGCTGATCTCGGGATCAGAGGTCGCCACGCGCAGGAAGTCGCGCATGTCGCCGTTACTGAACCGATGGCCTTCGCTCAATAATGTGAGGTAGTCCGCAATGATGTCGTCCGCCCGACGAACCTGCTCCTCTTCACCTTCGACTTCAAGGCATTCGGCGGACAAATGGGCCGCTATGCCAAGTGATCGCTCAAGGATTCGTAGATTCTCGTCCCGTGTGCCGACTAGCGCTTGGATGCCTTGGCTGACGACGATTGATGCTTTGGCCAACTTCGATTCTAAGCTCTCTTATCTGTGGGCCTGCAAGTTCATCGTCCTGCAAGACCGCCAGACCCGAGCCCCAGTAGAATTATAGGCTTCGCCGCAAGACTTATGGATGTCTTTAGGACGGGGAACACAACCAAACCTACGATCTGAAACGGCGGAAGCGGACAATTGGGCCTTACAGCCGTCGGATCTGTGTCAGCGTCCCTCCCGAATTGTTGGTCAGTCAATCTTCTACGAGTTTTGGGGACACCAGTTGCCCACCTCGCAAAGAGGCAGTGTCGGCCGAGATTCAGAGCTGACGGGCGACATCCCTTTTCGGAAAGGACGCTGGGCAATTGGATACAGGGGCGATTCAGGAGGCTTGAAGATGCGGGCTCCGCGCTGATGCGCGGCTGCGCCGGGAACGACCGCGGCCGAACCGCGACCGCTCCCTTGTAAGCGCCTCCGGTCGAGCAGCAAGTCAGGAGTCAGGTCACCAAAATCCCGCTGCACCGGCACAATCAGAACCAAGCTAGGCTAGCCATGGGGTTCGCCGTCCATGTTATTCCGGTTCTTGATGACCTCATCGTTACTTGCTCGATCCTCGGCCGGGCGTCACCTCGGGTGCAGCCTAGGACCCAGCAGCCATCGCGAACTCAGGGACGACCTACACATCCTCGCGCACCACGTACGGCTCGCGGTAGGCCCTCGTTAAGAGCGCATTCGCCTCGTCGTCGCCGACAATCTCTTCCCTCTTCGAGTCAAACTCGACCTGGCGCTTGAGCCGGTACGAGATGTTGCCCAGGTGCGCCATGACGGATGACTTGTGCCCTTCTTCGACATCGGCGGTCAGATCGGAAACCTTTCGGCTGCGAACGGCCTCGATGAAGTTGTCAAAATGCGGCTGGTTGCGGATCTTGTCCGTCGGGTGCTCGGCGAAAGGGCCGGGCTCCTTCTTCTGCCCGAGGAACGTGTAGTAGGCCCCGTAGTGAGGCATCACCATGTAGCCTTCCGACCCGTAAAACATCAGTCCCGTGCAGACACCGTGCGTCGGCCAGTGTTCGCCAATACCGCCCTCGACGTTCGAGATCCAGGGTCGGATCTCGAAGTTCAGGTAGAGATTGCGACCGCCGTACTCATAGCAAACGCTCTGGGCGTTCGGTGTTTCCTGCGCGTCGTCGTGGACGAACATCCCTCCCATCGATTGGACGCGGCGCGGATGCTCGTCCAGGTCAAGTGCCCATCGCATGATGTCGAGCTGGTGGACACCTTGATTGCCGAGTTCGCCGTTACCGTAGTCCCATTGCCAGTGCCACTTGTTGTGTAACCGGAGATTGCTGAACGGGCGGTCCGGCCCGGGCCCCTTCCATAGGTCATAGTGGACGCCGTCCGGCAACGGCCCTTCGATATGCGGGCCGATCGATCGGCGCCACTTGAACGCTAGGCCGCGCGCCAGGTAGACCTTGCCGATCACGCCTTCCTTCAGCCGGCGCACGCCTTCGACAATCTCGGGACTCGAGCGATTCTGAGTGCCGTGCTGCACGATGCGCCCATAGCGGCGCGCCGCCTTGACGGCCTGCCGGCCCTCGAATGCGTTGTGGGAAAGGGGCTTCTCCACGTACACATCCTTGCCTGCTTGGCAGGCCCAGATCGTGCCGAGAGAGTGCCAGTGGTTCGGTGTTGCGTAGAAGACTGCATCGATCGACTGATCATCCAGCAGCCTACGGATGTCGTAGTACACGGCGGGCTTGTTCCCCGTGCGAGCCGTATGGCCCCTTAGGCGGTCCGCGAGCACCGACTCGTCGATGTCACATACCGCGGCTAACTCCACATTTTTCGACGCCAGGGCTTCGAGCGCTGCAAGATGTGACCGTCCACGACCCCGTAGCCCAACCACCGCCGCCCTGATTCGGTCGCTCGGACTGACACGGGTCGCTGCCATTGCTGGCGCGCCAAGCGCAGGTAGCGCTGTGGCGGCGACCGCCGTGGACACGAATTCTCTGCGGGATTTCACTGTCGTGAGAAAGGTCTTGCGGGGCATCTGACGAGACTATATCCCATCGGCTTAGCCAGGCGGATTCCGGGCGCTGTTGCTGCCGGCCTCAGGCGAGCACTTCGTGAATCACGTGGCCATGGACGTCGGTGAGTCGGAAGTCTCGACCGCCGAATCGGTAGGAAAGCTTAGTGTGGTCTAGGCCGAGCAGGTGTAGCACGGTCGCGTGGAGGTCATGTACGGTTCGAATCCCTTCCACCGCGTGGTAACCATACTCGTCCGTCGCTCCGTAAATCGTTCCCGGCTTGATCCCCCCGCCGGCGAGCCAGAGGCTGAAGCCGTAAGGATTGTGGTCGCGGCCGTTCGTGCCTTGGACAAAGGGCGTCCGTCCGAACTCGCCGGAAAAGATCACTAGTGTCTCGTCAAATAGGCCGCGGGCCTTCAGGTCCTGCAACAGACCCGCCACAGGCTGGTCCACCGCGAAGGCGTTGCGCGTATGCCCGAGGATCAAGTCCGTATGCTGGTCCCAGGGATTCGAGGAGTTTCCCTTGCCGCGATTGCGGCCGTCGACCATCGTCAACTCGACGAACCGCACGCCACGCTCGATCAGCCGACGGGCGATCAGGCACTGCAGGGCGTAATCGCGCTTCGGCGGGAAGGTCGAATCGAGGCCGTAGAGCTTGCGCGTCGCCTCGGTCTCGCCACGGATATCCACCAGCTCGGGCACCGCCGATTGCATGTGGTAGGCCGTCTCGTAGTTCTTGATCGCCGCCTCGATTTGCGGATGGTGCGCGGTGCGATCCAAGTACATGGAATCGAGCGACTGAATGAAGTCCAAGCGTCTCCGCTGCTTGGTGTCGTCCTCGTTCGGGCGGATGTTGGCCAGAGGCTCGTCCGCGCCCGGATAGAGGAAGGATCCTTGGTGCTGGGCCGGGAGGAAGCCGCTGCTGAACATGTTGATTCCGCCCAGCGGAATGCCGCCGGTGCCGATCACGACGAAGCCGGGCAGCTCCTTGGACTCGCTGCCGAGACCGTAGTTGACCCAAGCGCCCATCGAGGGGAAGCCGGTGAACGGCTGCCCGCAATGGAAGTAGAAGTTCCCTTGGGCGTGTTCCATGAACCTTGCCGTCATCGAACGTATGACGGCGATGTCGTCAACGCAGGTCGCGATGTGCGGGAACAAGTCGCTCACCGGCGTGCCGGACTCGCCGTACGGGTGGAAATCCCACGGAGACGGCCAGATGTTGCCGTCTTGGTTGAACATCGTGCGCGCCGTCTCGAACGGCATCGGCTGCCCCGCCTCCTTGGCTAGCCGGGGCTTCGGATCGAACGAGTCGATGTGGGACAGGCCGCCCGACATGTAGCAAAAAATGACGTTCTTAACCTTGGGTTGGAAATGCGGCCCCGCGGAAACCCCGTCGGAAGTCGTTGCGCTGTACGCGGAGTCGGCCAGGAGACCGGACAGGGCCAGCATGCCGAATCCGGTGGAGGTAGTCCGCAGCATCTCCCGTCGAGAGACAGGCGGGCGGGGGCTCGGGTGGAAGCGCGGATCAACCATAACGACCCGATCAACCACACTATACAGTACTTTGTCGGCCCTTGCCCCGGATTCTGGGGGGGCGCGATCGCCTCTGCACCCTCCCCGAGGTCCCTGCGGAGAGTCCCGTCGGGCTGCTTTCAGGCCAGCGGGCGCTCGCCTGTCTTAGCCTGCTGAAACCTGCTCGCTAGCGGATTTCGGCGGGCAGCGGTTCATCGCAACACCGTTCAGCGCCCGAACCGCCCGAATCGGTAATACAGCGTCGGCACAACTAGCATGTTGAGCACCGTCGAACTCAACAACCCGCACAGCACCACCAAGGCGAGCGGAGCGTGTATCTCGCTGCCCGTCTCGCCCAAGGCCAATCCGACAGGCAGGAGGGCGATGCCCGTGGACAGGGCAGTCATCAGGATGGGCGCGAGGCGCTCCGACGCTGCCCGAGTCACCGCCGCTCTAGGATCGGTCTCGCCCTCTGCTCTCACTAGATGCTTGATGTGAGAGACGAGCATGATGCCGTTGCGGCTGGCGATGCCGAACAGTGTGATGAAGCCGATCATTGAAGCGACCGAGAGGATTCCGTCGGCGAGAAACACACCCGCGACGCCTCCGACCAGTGCCAAGGGAAGGTTGCACATGACGATCAGCGCGTCCATTCTGGAGCGGAAAACGGTTACGAGCAAGAGGAAAATCCCAACGACCACCAGCGAGCCCACCACCAAGATTCGTCGGGTTGATTGCTCTTCGCTAGCGAACTGGCCGCCATACTCGATCCGGTAGCCGTGCGGTAAATCCACCCTCCCCGCGACGCGGCGCTGGATACCGCTTACCACGCCTCGCAAGTCAGCGTCAGCGACGTTGCACGACACGACGATCTTGCGCTGGACATTCTCTCGGCTCACGATGTTCGGGCCCCGGTCTTCGCGAATCTCGGCGATCGCCGCCAGGGGAACACGCGCTCCGGACGGGGTGTCAATCATAGTCCGTCGAATCGTATCCACGTCCTCGGGCATGTCGCCTTCGAACCGTATGACGAGCGGAACCGGGACTTGCTCGTCAAGAACGGTGCCGACTTCCAAGCCGATGAACACCGTTCGCAGCGTTTCCGCCGCGGCACCCGCCGGCATTGCATACCGCGCCAGGTCATCCCGGCGAAACCGCACGGTCACGGTCGGGATGTTTGTCTGCTGCTCCGATGCAAGGTCCACGACTCCCGGAACGCTCCGTATCGCTTCCTCGACTTGAGCGGCCAGCGCACGGAGAGTTCTCAGATCGTTACCGAAAATCTTCACCGCGATGCTTGATCGAGTTCCGGACAGCATGTGATCGATGCGGTGCGAGATTGGCTGCCCGACGTTGACGTTGGTGCCGGGGATCAGGGTGGCGCGTCGCCGGATGTCCGCCAGCACCTGCTCCTTCGGGCGGTCTTTCATCTCCAGACGCACGTCGATCTCCGCGGACTCAACTCCCTGCAAGTGCTCGTCCAGCTCCGCCCGTCCAGTGCGGCGCCCGGTCGATACGACCTCGGGGACTTGCAGCAGGATCCTCTCCAACGCCGAGCCCAAGCGGCTGGACTCCTCCAAGCTCGTGCCCGGCACCGTGACGGCGCTGATAGTCAAGCTGCCCTCGTTGAATTCGGGCAGAAACGCGCGTCCCATCCACCCGAAGCTCGTTCCGGCACCGACCAGCAGGGCGAGCGACAGAACCATCACAAGGGGGCCATGGTCCAGAGTCCATCGAAGGATTGGTCGGTACCGCTCCTTAAGCACCCGGACGAGGGCGGAATCCTCGCTCGCCGTTACCGCTCTTGCCCGCGGGAGCAGGTACGAGCAAAGAACCGGCGTCACGGTCAAGGCGACGACGAGAGATGCAACTAGAGCGGTGACATACGCAAAGGCCAACGGCCGCAGAAGCATGCCCTCCACGCTGTCGAGCGCAAGGACCGGCACGAACACTAGGATTACGATCAGAGTCGCGAAGGCAACAGACCCACGGATTTCCCTGCTTGCCTGGTAGACGACTTGGAGGGCCGGGCGACGTTCATTAGGAGGAAGCGCCCTATTCAGATGCAGGCGGCGGAACACATTCTCGACGTCAATCAAGGCGTCGTCGACAAGTTCTCCGATGGCAATCGCCAGCCCTCCCAACGTCATGCTGTTGATCGTGAGCCCTAAAGACTTGAGACCGACGAATGTCGCGCATAGCGAGAGCGGGATCGCGAAGAGCGCGATAGCGCTTGCCCGCGCGTTAGCAAGGAACACAATCACGACCGCAACAACCAGCAGGCCTCCGTAGCTCAGGGCCTCTTTGAGATTGGCGATCGCGGTCTCGATGAATTCAGACTGCCGGAAGACATTGGCGTAGATCCGCATGCCAGCCGGAAGTGTTGCCTCGATTTCGTCGAGTTCCGCAACGATTTTGCCCGTCAGGTCGAGTGTGCTGCCTTTCGGCTGCTTGCGAATCCCGATAATCACAGCCGGCTCGCCGTTGAGCGAGCCCTCCCCGCGCCTCAAGGCCTCGCCCGCCCGCACGGTGCCGAGGTCCCCGATGTACACCGGGGTCGCATGCTCGGCGCGTACTACCGTTTGGCGAATTTCGTTCAGGTCGACGAACTGCGCGATCCCTTGTATGAGGTATTCCTGTCCGCCGTGTGTCCGAAAGCCCGCCGACGTATTGGTGCTTGCCTCGGCGAGGGCGTTCCGAGCCTCCGTCAGCGACACCCGGTACGTCTTGAGGCTGTCCGGGGAAAGGAGCACTTGGTACTGCTTCTGCCCGCCTCCCAGAGGCGTTACCTGTGCCACGCCGGGGATCGCTAGGATTCGTCGGCGGATGACGGTATCGGCAATCGTTCGGAGCCTCACGGCATCGTGACGATCTGACGTCAGGGCTACGAAAAGGATTTCGCCCATGATGGAAGAGATCGGCCCTAATGTCGGTTCGCTGGTTCCCGGAGGCAAAGCGCCCGACACTAGACCCAGTCGTCCGGTCACTGTCTGGCGGGCAACGTAGACGTTGTCACCCCAGTTGAACTCGACCCAGATGATCGTTACGCCGACAGCCGTCGCCGACCGGACGCGTCGCACCCCGGCAGCGCCGTTCAACGCGGTCTCGATCGGTAGCGTGACAAGCTGTTCCATGTCCGTTGGCGCCATTCCGGGGTGCTCGGCTATGACCGTCACCGTCGGCGCTGTCAGATCCGGCAGCACGTCGACGGGCAGTTGAGCGAGCACGTAGCCTCCCCACGCGAGGAGCGCGGCTGCGAGCCCTAGCACCATCGCCCGGTTCGCGAGCGACCAACGGATCAGCGCGTCCAGCATGGCTTAGTGGACATGCCCGTGCTCAGGCGCATCAGCTGTCATGGTCGCCAGTCGCAGGAGATACGCCCCTCGGCTGACGATGCGCTCGCCTTCCGAGAGACCGTTGCTGACCTGGACTTCCGCGCCGCGACGGTAGCTTGGCACGACCGGGCGCCTCTCGAATGACTCGCCGCCAACTTGGACGTAGACCACCGTTTGACCTGCGTCATCGACCAGAGCCGAGTACGGAACCGTCGGTGCTGCCACCGCGGTCGACGTGAACAGGCGGAGAAACACCGATTGGCCTATCGCCAGGCGCTGTTTGCTGTTGTCAGCCGAGTAGGTGGCCTTGAGGGTGCGCGTGGCGGGATCCACGACCAGTGCCTTGGAAACCAAGTTCCCCACTGGCATGACAGCCTCAGAGCCGGGAAGTTCGATCTCCGCGCCGTGCAACCTGTGGAGCACAGCGGCCTGCGATTCAGGAACAGTGCCGGACACGTGGACCGAATCGGTCGCCGCAACCGCGAGAAGGACGTCGCCCTCCTCGACTCGCGCGCCGTCCGTCACAGACAGGGAAGTTACAACCCCAGCGAGATGAGAGCGTATCTCGAATGACAGCATGGACTCGTTGTGAGGTTCGTCACGGCGCGTGGCTTCGAAGTAGGCCATGCGCTCCCCTGCGGCCTTGAGCCGGGCCCTCGCCACCGCCTCCAGATCGGCCGCCTCCACCAGTCGACGGGCCGGGACGGCCCCCACCGCGAGCAACCGCTCAATCCGCTGGCGCTCCCGCTTGGCGGACTCAATGGCCAGCTTGGCCTCGTCGAGGGCGAGTTGCAGGGAGCTACGGTCGAGAGGCCCGGCCCATAGGGGAACGATGGCGCAGAGCTTCTGGTCCTGTTGAACCGACGCGCCTAGGGACGGCAGCCCGACGGATGGGAGCAGTCGGCCCGACACCGGCGCGGTCACTACCAGTCGGCCGCCGCTGCGCGGCTCGATTGTCGCGGGGACTCGGATGCTCTCTCGCATGGACGTTCTGCCGACGAGCCGGGTGGCGAAATCCAAGTTCCATTGCTGTTCCTTGAGGAAAGAGATGGCCTCGTCCCCGTGGCCTTTTCCCGCAGGAGCAGCATTTTGGCTCAATGTCTCTCGCTTTCCGAGAACGGACGCAGGTCCCAGGAGATGACTGTCTTCTGCCGAGGGCGATTGCAGTCTCACTACCATTGAAGGCCGGCCCGGCCGCGCCGGTGTAACATCCACGCCGAAGATTCCCGGTTGCGAAGGACCATTCGCGGCGAATCTCTCCACCATGCCATTGCCGTAGTCCAATTCAACGCTTACGCGCCCCTCCCGCAAGGGTTGAAACGAGGCCAGGTCTGTCAGGTGGACCGCAAAACGGGAGGTCTGGCCGACTTGGAGCGGCGGATACTCCATGAACAACTCGGTCACCGATGTCCATTGCGTGACCACGACCGCCTCCGGGCTTCCGCGTTTAGAAGCATTCTCCTGCGGCTCGGGAATGCTGTTGCATCCGGCTAGCAGCAAGATTCCCGCGAAAAGTCGCACTTTCACGGCAGCAGCTCCTTCGCGAGACTCCGGTCGAAATCGACTTCGGCTAGCTTGGCGGCAGCCAGCAACTCCCATTGCCGGAGCTTCGTCCGCTGAGCGTCTCGAATAGCGTTGAGCAACTCTAGGATGCCCAGTTCGCCCTCTTCGTATGCGACTTGCGCAATCTCGAGAAGCTCTCTTGTGCGGTCCCCCATCTGCATCCGGTAGTCACGCGCGATCTGACGGCGGAGACGCAGCGAATCGTAGGCAGCCCGCACATCCGCTAGGATCTGGTTTTCGAGGATACGTCGCCGGGCGCGGGTGCGATCCGCCTTGGCCTCGGCCAACGCTCTGTCAACCTGCCCCTTGTCAAAGAGCGGCAGGTCAATCGCGACGGCGAGCACTGGTCCGTTTAGATATCGGTCGCCGACAGCTGCCCTCTTAAAGCCGCCCGAGACCACGGGGTTCGGGATGCGGAGGCGGTTCGCCGCTTCGCCCTCGAGGCGCAGTTGCTCCAATCGCTCCGTCTCCACCTTGTAGTCGCTACGGGACGCGAGAGCTTCCGCGAAGGCTTCTCGGAGGGAAGGGAGTCCATGCGCGGCATCCATAGTCCCTTTCGCGGACAGTGCATCCGGGTGGATGCGTTCGCCGAGGAAACCGGCCAGCTTGGCGCGCGCGGCGGCGATCAGGGTCTCAGTCTCGGCGGATTCCGTCTCCAGACCGACGATCTCCAGCTCCGCGCGAAGCCGATCGAATTTCGATCCCTCGCCCGCTCTCTCGCGTTCCCGGAGGATACGGGCCAAGGCCTCCAATTCACCAATGCCCTCGCGGATCAGTTCTCCGCGCCCCTGAGCGTAGGCGAGCTGATAGAACGAGCGGCGCAGCCGCGCTTCGATCTGGCGCAGGGCATGGTCGGCGCTTGTCTCGGCCACCCTGATCGCCGAATCTCCGGCTTGGCGCAGTAGATTTTGTCGCCCGTTTACGACGAGGGGTTGCTCGATTATGAAAAAGTCCGTTCTTCCCGCGCCTTCGAACGTCGCGCTCACCGAGGGATTCGGATAGAGATTGTGTCTCTGATTGCCCGTACGCGCCACGCGAACCTCTGCCTGCACCTCTCGGTGGTAAGGACTCTCGCGGAAGAGCTGGAGCGCCTGGCGCTCCGTCAGACCCTGGGCGGCGCTGGTCGCAGAGCACCAAGCAACCAAGGTGACTTTAAGTGAGAACGTTGCTCTCGCAATCATCGTGAAACCTCAGGGACGCGTCTTGTGGAAGAATGCAGAGTAGCAGCCATTGGTGAACCCTTTCGGAACTGCGCCTCAGCCACTTCGTGGCGAGTCATTGCGTGGCGACTTGATCCTTCTTCAGTCCCCGACTGCCCAAGTGCCAGCCGCTTGGACCCACAGACGTGGTCGCCGGGCCCAGGTCCACTCAGCTTTCTGGCAGCTTCTGACGGCCCAGGCACTTCGTCACCGCCTGGAGAGTCTCTGTCGGTTCGACGGAATCGCAGTTCTGTCGTGGACTGTGCCAAGAAACAGCAGTCGCATTGCCTCAGTACAGGTGCGTCGACGTTCCTCACCTCTCCGTGGTCCTTAGATCGAGAATCGCGCCCATTTCGCAGCGTGCTCACCTAGTCTAATGCCCATCCAGCGTTCAAAGGCCGGGCGGCCCCGGCGAGGGTCCCGTTGCACCACCGCAAACGGCAGACGGCAGCGTGCCCGCAGGCCAGCCTCCGTAAGGTGAGGGTAGCCGGCAGCTGCTCTGCCGGGGCAGTCGAGCCTTCGATACCACAGAGTCGACTTCGGAACGCTTCGGATTCCGGACCGAGACCTTCGACACCGCATTGCCTCCCGGGCACTGGCCCTCAATGGCAGGGCGGCCGGTGACGGCTCTGCGGACCCGTAGCGCATGTCCGATCTCCGTTTCGGAACCCGATGCACTCGGGCCGCCACCTAGGAACCTGCAACAGCAACCGGCGTGGTCGCACGACGCCTGTTAGGGGGGATGCAGAAACTACCATCCGTTCGTCCGCCCGCGGGTCAAGCTGAACCGCTGCAGGTCCCAAGTTGGCGGGCTGTCAAGGCAGAACTGAGCCATCACCTTGCCGATAACGCTGCAGAACTTGAAGCCGTGCCCTGAGAATCCGGCCGCGACGAACACATCGCTTTCGCCCGGACAGCGATCGAGAATGAAATGACCGTCTGGGCTATTCGTGAACATGCATACGGCCATCTTGCGGGTCGCGCCGTTGGCCAATGGAAAGTACTCTTCGATGCCCTCCCTAAGCACCGCTTCGTCTTCCGGACGGCACTCGCGGGCTAGATGGTCGGGGTCGTCCACGCGCTGCTTGAGGTGGTAGTACTTCCCAATCTTGAATCCCTCGGCGCGGTGGCTGGGAAACCCGTAGAAGCGCCCCAATGGCGATTCCATGTTGAAAACGGGAAACCGCCCTGGCTCGAATCGAGCCGGCGATAGCGGATCGGTCCACAACATCACCTGCCTCTCGGCTGTGCAGATTTGCCGAAGGGCGGGAACCAGATTACCGACCCAGGCCCCTGCCGTGATGACCAATCTCTTGGCTTCGAATTCTCCCGTCGTCGTATCCACCCGGAAGCCGGCCGAATGCCGCGTCCAGCCTCTCACCACCACATCGGTCACGACGTTTGCGCCGAGGCCGAGTGCAGCACTGGCATACGCTGCGATCGCGACCTCCGAGAGCACGTATCCTCCGTCAGGTTGGTGGATCGCCCGCATGCCGGACGGAAGACGGTAGCCGGGAAACCTGCTGTTGACCTCTTTGCCAGCCAGTTCCTCGAATTCGAGCCCGTGCTCGACGCATGATGCCCGCGAGCCTTCGACCGTCCAGCTCCCTTCGGGGCCGATGTCGAGTCCACCTGTCTTGTGCAGGATTGCTCGGCCGGATATACCCTCCAAATCCCGCCAGTAGCGATACGCCGCGCGGAGCAGGGGGACATATTCCGGCCCTTCGGAATAGGCCAAACGGATGATGCGTGTCGAGCCGTGCGAAGAGCCGTATGCATGGGGAATGCCGTACCGCTCCAATCCGAGCACGCTGCAGCCGCTCCGCGCGAGGTGATAGAGGGTGGCGCTCCCCATCCCGCCAACGCCGATGACAATTGCGTCGTACATTGCTCCGTTCAGAGCCGGTCTCGGGTCACGACGAGAGCGTGAACTTGCAGGATCTGATTCTGGTCCAGCAATTCGCGGAATGCAGGCATCCCGTTCCCTCCCTCCAGCACAGCTTCGAGGAATTTTCTGGTGGACAAGCCGGTACGGAACAAGTTGGGACCGCTGCCTCCGCTCGACTTGTGGCAGCCAATGCAGCGGGTGCGATAGGTGTCCATAGCGTCCCCAGCGGAGCTCGCCATGCGGAGGAATGGATTCGGCAGATCGGATTCGGCCGCTGAGCCACCGGAAGTCGGTTGGGGCGGAGCGGAGGTCTTGACTGGCTCGCCGCCTTCGGTTGCGTCGAAGCCGTATCCGGGCAGTACCCGGCCGCCAAGGGTATGGCCGGGCTCCCCGACATGCGGTAGACCGCCCTCAAGCGTGGTGAGACTCGAGCCAGGCGACACTCGTGCGGGCCCGCCGCCGTCAAGGGCGAAGACCCAAATGTTCCCTGCCTTCGGCTCGGTGTAGTAGAACGTCATGTCACCGCCGATGCCGCCGGATGGCACCGCTACGTATTGCGTCCCGTCGAGTTCGTAGGTAATGGGACTGCCGATAATGCCGGAACCGGTCTGAAACTGCCACAGCAATGTCCCCGTTCGTGCGTCGAAGGCCATGAAGTAGCCCCGCATGTCCCCGGTGAACACCAGTCCGCTGGAGGTGGCGACCGAACCTGCCCAGAACGGCGCGGGGCTTGTCTGGCGCCAAAGCACCTTCCGCTTGACGACGTCGAATGCCAGAAAGTTGCCCGGGGCGTCACTTGTCAGATACTGCTGATAATCGGCTCCGAGAAACCATTCGCCGTTCGTCGGGGGCTGGAACGTGCCCTCTTCCCAGAACCTGTATCCCATCGCCCACTGGTTCGACATGAAGTACAGGACATTGAGTCCGGGGTGGTAGGCCAGGGGCTGCCAGTCGATCGCCCCTTCCAAGCTCGGAATGATCGGGCCGACCTCCGGACCACCGGATTCGGCCACCATGTCGGGATTGACTTCCGGACGGCCTGTCTCGGGATCTAAGCCGCGTGCCCAGGTGATGCCCGGCACGATGGGATCGCCGTACAGGAAGTCCCCGTTGGTCCGGTCAAGTGCGTAGAAGAAACCGTTCTTGTCGTGGTGGAACAGCGCCTTGACCGGTCCGTGATCGCCAAGTTCGAGGTCGGCTAGGACCGGCGTGCTTACCGCGTCGTAGTCCCAGCAGTCCCAAGGAGTATATTGGAATCCCCATTCGATCTCGCCGGTGCCGGCATCGATCGCGATGGTTGCCGCAGTCCACTTGTTGTCGCCCTTGCGGACTTGGCAATTCCATGGTGCCGCGTTACCGGTGTTCCAGTACACCAGTTCGAGCGCCGGATCGTAGACGCCTGTTGTCCAAGTCGGCCCTCCACCGTTCTTCCAAGTATCACCCGGCCAAGTCTCGTTTCCTGGTTCTCCCGGTCCGGGGATCGTGTAGGCCGTCCAACGCAACTCGCCCGATCCGGTGTCGAACGCCTTGACAAACCCCCGTATGCCGAACTCTCCCCCGGCAACGCCGGTCAGCACCAAGTCCTTAACGACCAGGGGAGCGCCGGTAATGCTGTACCCTTGCCGCCAGTCGATCACCTCGGTTTCCCACTCGACTTTCCCTGTGGACTGGTCGAGGGCGACCAGCCGGGCGTCCATCGTGCCAACGAACACCAGGTTGCCGAATAGCGCGACCCCGCGGTTGATGGAGCCGCAGCAGTACACGCGCTCCGCCTCCGCCGGAATTTTCGGATCGTAGCCCCACCGTTTTGCCCCGGTGCGAGCGTCGATAGCGAATACTCGGGAACCGTCGGCCGACACGTAGAGCACTCCGTCGTGGATCAGAGGTGTCGCCTCGAGACCGCGATTCTCCCCTCCCGTGGCGAACACCCACGCGGGATGAAGGCGATGGATGTTGCCGGGAGTGATCTCATCCAGCTCGACGTACCGATGCGCATAGTAGTCGCGCCCGTACATCAGCCAGTCGCCGGTGTTGCCGCCAGCGCTTTCCAAGTCCTCCGTGGTCACGGACTGGGCTAAGGCCGTCGAGGCAAGAATTCCGGATAACGCCAGGAATCCACAGGAGGTCGCGATGCGTCTGCGAATCGACATGTCAGGTTTTCACCGTCATTTCATTCTTGCAAGCGCAGTGAAACGGTTCGGCTCGCTTGCGATCGGGAACGTGACTGCCCCGGCAGCATTTGCCTAGGAACCGCGCCGAGGCGAGACTTCTTGGCCAAATGGGCCCGCGACCAGGCGCGACTCAGCACGAGCGTCTCGCGAAGCATTCGATACTTTGCCTACACGCGTTCCAATCGCTCCCTGGAGGCAACGAACATACACGCACAAGGCTCCGCGCGCCGGGACCCCTCCGGCCCAAGGTGCGGGCCGACGTCGCGGAGCAGGCGCCCAATGCGTTCCACGAGCTTGCTGTCCAAGACCTCGACCGGCTCGGCGGGCGCTGGAGCGACCATCCACTCCTTCGTTAGCGCGACCGCGGCGGCCATTGCGAGCCGCATCGCCAGAGCCGAAAGCACGCCTCCGCAGTCCGTTCCGTGCCGACCTCTCTCGAGCGACGTGTCTTGGCCAGTCCGGGAGCCGATTCTACCGCCCCGCAATGGCATGGAAGCGCGATCGCGGCAATTAGCTCGGAGCAAATGGAGATTCCGAGACGCTAGGCGTCCTCTTCGCTGTGCCACTCGATCTGCTTCATGTCGGTCTTTGGAGGAGGGGGCCAATGGTGGCCTCGTTGGCTCGACAGGCCGCGATTGGGTCCGGGGCGGAACGTACGTGCCGGCCGCCCGATAAGCTGTCCGTCACGGACCCACGATTCGTCGCCTCCGTGGAGCTCTCCGATCAACAGCTCGCTGAATTCCGCCAAGATCGGTTCGCAGTCTTTTCGTTCGGCGAGGTCGCTAAGTTCCTGCGGATCGGCCTCGATGTCAAAGAGCTGCCTCCGGTTGCCCGCTGGATAGTAGATCAATTTGTGTCGATCCTTGCGTATCATGCGCGTGGCGTGATCGCCTTCTCCGACCTCGCCATAGAGTAATTCCCGCCTTCGGTTCCGGACCATCGAGAGGCCCTCCACGCTGCAGGGCGCTTCGATTCCGGCGAGGTCCAGCAAGGTAGGCATCACGTCCTGCCAGCCGACTAGCCGGTCGTCTACTCGATGGTGCCCGACGCGGCGGTCCCTCTCTGCCCCAACCAGGATCATCGGGATGTTGGCAGATCCCTCGTAGAACAGCCTTTTTGCCCACATGCCATGCCGCCCGAGCATGTCGCCATGGTCAGACGTGAAGCAGATCACTGTATTTGCCAGCAAGCCCTCTTCGCGAAGCGTCCCGATGACCACCCGCAGCTGGTGGTCAATGTGCGTGCATAGCGCATAGAAGGCACGCAGCGCGTCTTGGATTTGCCGCACTCCCATGTGAGCGCTTCGGCCGCGCACCGCTTGGAGGAGATACGGCAGTTCCTCCCGGCACCAAGATCCTTGCGATGGCCACCGCGGTTCGCTGTCCCGATACATGTTCAAGTAGGTTTCGAGCGGAACGATGGGCGGGTGAGGGTGGCGGAACGACAGGAACCAGAATGCGGGCCTGCCCGGGTCTCGCCGCTTAATGGTCCGTACCATCTGCTGTGCCGCCCAGTTCGTCGCGTGCAGTTCCTCGGACAAGTGCCACGGCCGAACGCCGTAGTCGTTGTTGCTCATGCCGTGGTCGAACTGCCTGCCGGTGTAGCCCCGATCGCCCAGGAAGGCCTCGTAGTCGTCCACGATGCCGTACTGGGTACGCCCCTCCTCGTCCAGGATCACGTCGTCGAAGCCGATTCTGTTGCGTTGCGGATAGACGTGCAGCTTGCCTACCGCGTAAGCTTGATAGCCCCCATCGCGAAACGTTTGTGCCATGGTCGGCAGGCCCGGCATGGGCATCGTCTCGGCGAAGTCGCGGTCGCCGTGAGTCCGCGGGCTGACGCCGGTCATCAGCGTTCGTCGCGCCGGGATGCAAACCGGACACTCGGCGTATGCGTTGCGAAATCGCACGCCGCTTCTCGCCAGCTCGTCGAGCGTCGGTGTAAGGATATCGGGATGCCCTGCTTCGCCGGTCAACTCGGCTGGCCAGTGGTCAGTCGAGACGAGTAGGACGTTAGGACGCTCGGCCATGGTGAAGTCGCCTGACAGGTTCCGCTGCTAGGGTCTCTAGCGCTATCTCGGCTCTCGGAAGGCTCGAAGAGATTCAGCGGCTGGCGGAAGCTAGTGGGAGTCGAACCCACCCTTGACGCGGTGCGCCAAACAGCGGTTTTGAAGACCGGGCCCGACACCGGCCGGGATTAGCTTCCGCTGCCCGATTTTAGCAACCAGCCGGAGCTCTTAGGTTATATGCGCTCCCTGGGCCTCCACGTACACCGCGTATAGGCTCTGGCTTGCGGTCATGAACAAGCGGTTGCGCTTGACGCCGCCGAAGCAAACGTTCGAGCAGATCTCCGGCAGCTTGATCAATCCGATGCGGTCGCCGTCGGGAGCGAACACGTGAACGCCATCGTATCCGTCGCCGACCCACCCGGCCGAGGACCATACGTTGCCGTCCGTGTCGCAACGGATTCCATCAGCGTTTCCGGCCTGTTCGAATCCATCCATGCGCATCGAGGTGAACGTCCGTCCGTTCTTCAGCGCGCGACCGTCTGCGACATCCCAAACCTTGATCTCGCGCTCCGCCTCTGGATAGTGCGATGCGCCGGTGTCCGCCACGTACAGCAGCTTGTAGTCGGGGGAGAAGCAAAGCCCGTTGGGTTTGAAGATTTCGTCGGCGGCCATCTCCATCTTTCCGGTCGCTCTGTCGATGCGATAGATCGCTTCCTTGATTTCAAGGGGTCCCTTGTTGCCCTCGTAGTGCATCAGGCTGCCGTAGCCGGGATCCGTGAACCAAATGTTCCCGTCCGGGTCAACCACCACATCGTTCGGAGCGTTCAGTCGCTTACCCTGCCAGCCATCCGCCAAGGTAGTGACCGTGCCGTCGTGCTCGTAACGCACTAGCCGACGGTTTCCGTGCTCGCACGAAAGCTGTCGGCCCTCCCAGTCGAACGTGTTGCCGTTTGAATTTCCCGACGGGTTGCGGAAGACGCTGACGTGCCCGTCGTCGTCAAGCCACCGCAGTTGGAGATTGTTCGGGATATCGGAATAGACCAGGTACCGACCTACGGCGTTCCAAGCAGGCCCTTCGGCCCAGAGTGTCCCGACGTGCAAGCGCTGGATCGGTGTGTTGCCGAGCTTGTACTTGTCGAAACGCTTGTCGAGCGAGACGATGTCCGGGTCTGGGTAGCGCGTAGGCGTCACATTCGTCCAATCGCGTTGAGCGACAGACGGTGCAGGTGCAGTCAGAGCTCCCAGAGCCGTTGCTGCGAACGTCCTGCGGCTGCATGGGGGGAGTTTCATCGCTATGCAACTTTAGCAAACGCATCCCCGATACTAGCCGCGGGCGGCGAGTCGCCCGGCGTATCGCTAGGCTGGCGGGGTTGGGTATTGTTCTTGCGCCGCCCGGGGCGTTGATGGGAACGAATCTTCGGTTCTCGTGCCCCATTCCATCAGTTCCGCCAGCAGATCGCTCTGAATGCCCTTCGAGTCCGGTTTCCCCGCGAGATTTCGCATCTCGAGAGGGTCTTCCTGGAGATCGAACAGGCCGTCGACTTTCGCGTAGTCAGCACGAATGCTGAGCTTGTAGCGATCCGTTACAATCGATCGCCACGGCCCCTGCGTCGGACTATTCGGGCTAGGCGGGGCGTCCGCATTGTTCGCAACCTTGCCCTCGCAATAGATGGACTCCACGCCGCGGAATTGTCGATTCGCTAGCAGCGCGCCCGAAAGGTCCCTCCCGGCGCATTGCGAAGACGCGGGGAACTGGCATAGCGACAAGAGCGTGGGCATCAAGTCCACGGAGTTGATCAGCGTGCTCGGCTCGCGCGCCGCCGGAATGATGCCAGGAAGACGCATCAAGAGCGGCACCTGAAGCGATTCATTCTCCGGTTCACCTTTGCGGTATTTCCCGTGGGATCCAGCCAGTTCCCCGTGGTCGGCGGTGAAGACCACAAGGGTGTTCGCGTCCAAGCCGGACTCGTCCAGGAACGTCATCAGGCGGCCCATCTCGTGATCGAGGGATTCGCAGAGCCCGTAGTAGCCCGCCAATTCCTTGCGAGCTCGGTCTCGATGCTCTTGAGGCACGTTCGGCCTGAGTGTGATCTTGCCCGGTTCGTAAACTTTGAAGGCTGCCGGGGGTCTAAATGGGGTATGAGGAGGCCCCCACGACAGATAGCAGACGAATGGCTCGCTGGCGTGGCGGCGCATAAAGTTGATTGCCAAGTCGGTTTGCAGCGTCGGCTCGTAGTAGGGATTCGGAAGTTCCAAGTCGAGTTTGGCCAATGGGGCTCCGCGGTCGTCGAAGCCCCACGTCTCGTGATAAACGTGGCCTCGATTGAAGCCTTCGAATCGGTCGAATCCGCGACGACGCCAGCCCCGGGGAACGTATCCGGGCTTTGGTGGACCGTCCAAATGCCACTTGCCCACGTAGTGGGTGGCGTACCCTGCTTCGCGAAACATCTCGGGCCAGCAAGCCTCATCTGGCGGCAGCTGGAGGTTATTCTGGATCATCCCCGTCTGGTGCGAGTAGCGCCCGGTCAGGATGCAGGCGGGGTTTGGAGTGCATACCGGATTGGCGGCGTGGGCTCGCCGCCAATTCGCCCCTTGTCGAGCGAGGCGGTCAAGATTGGGAGTACGCACCACGGCATCGGATCCAAATCCGAAAGCGCTGGCGCGCCATTGGTCAGCCAGCACGAATAGCAGATTGGGCCGCTTCGGCTCCTCGGCGCGCGCAAGCTTCGTGGCCGCGAACGTTGTCGAAGCCAGAAAGTCGCGACGATCTAGTGATGGCACGGCAGAGAGTCTATCACCGACCGTAACCGGCCCGGAGCCCGGCACGTTCAGCGAAGGCGCGAATCGAATCTGCGAGCAGCTGCCGATTGTCAGCAAAGCCGCACTCCCTCACCGGTCGGAGATCTCCTTGGGGGTCAGTCTCCGAGGCTCCTTTTGCTTGCCTACTGCCGAGACTCCGGCCGCTAGGCGGAATCGGCGGCTTCCAGTCTGAGGCCAGGCTGGGAGTGGAGTGTGCGCGAATCACCTCCGCAGCTCGGAGACATCGCATTTCGCGCCGACGTGTCGCCCTCTCGAATGATGGCGTCGAGCGGCTCCGATAGTGCACCCGGCCCAGCGTCACATTTGGCGCGACACTCGTCTTCCTCGCTTCGAGAGCGGGTCGGCGAAGGCCCCGGTGACGCCTGGATTCCGACGCCGCTATCGGCCTTCGGCCCAAATCGCCGGCCGAATCGAAACCGTATTCCGGTCCTCATGTACCGGACTAGCGCGTCGCAGAAGGTGAGACCAGACCTCTTTTAGCACGCGTGAAGCGCGCCTTCGATACTTTCCTCCAGGGACCTCTCAAGCGATTTCGGTCGACGCTGCATCGAGCGGTGCAGCGATTCTTGATTGTGTCGCTAGAGGCTGGAACGGGATGCTTGGCGGCGGGCCTTCAGGTACTGCGCGGCCTGTCTTGTGTGCTTCTGCGTTAGCGCTCGCACCGCCTGTCGAATTGCCTTCGTGTCGTTCTCGCTGACGGGCAATGCCGAGAAGATGATAGTTCCCATCTCGTCCTCCGACCCCCGGCCCCAATAGACGCGCTTCGGAGGGCTGCTAGGATTCCGAGGGTTTTCCACCGAATTGTCGTACGTGATGCGCGAGCGGATCGTGGCTCCGGCCGGAAGCACGACCGGCTCTGCGTATACGTACATGTCCTGCCACGCAAAGTCCCAGTCCTTGATCCACAGCAAGGGCATTTCGCCCCCGTCTGGCAATTCGGCCCAGGCCTTGAATTCCTTGCCTATGTAATGGGCGTGCGGCGTCACGCCGTAGAGCTCGACCGGTGCTGGAAGCGTCAGAGACTCGCCGATCGTGTAATCCCGATCCCCGGGGCTGATGTCAATGCCTGCGCCAATGCCGAATCTGGGCGGCAGCGAGATGGAGACGCGCGAGCGCACGGCGGGCTTGTCGCTGAAGTACAGCGCCGCCGCGGAGACTTCGGTCTCCTCCTTCCCCGACGGATGAAAGTGGGATTCGAATATGAAAGCGCTTCCTGCCGGAAGCCTGATCGGGGCGTCCTCAGGGAAGACGCGCGCGCCCCCTCCAACCGCCCAGCCGCTGAGGCTGATTCGACCGGGTAACTGTGTGTTACCCATCCCCTTGTAGCCGGGCACGTTGTCTCTTGCATCGATGTCCAAAGCCCTGCCCGACGGATCGGCCTTGAACAGGCTGTGGTGGACAACAGTCCTGGCCTGTGGACGGAATTCGATGGCTCGGACCCACTTGTGTTCGCTGGTCGGGATTCGAGCGGGAAAGTTGCGGTAGATATCCGGGCCGTCCGCTGGGATGGTGAACGGCTCGGTCATTCGGATCACCAAGTCGGGTTCGCCAAGCGCCCACTCGGCATTGAACGTCGGTAGCTCAGGCGGAGTGCCGTGCCCTTCGGGAGCGCCGGCTTCGATCCATTTGGCGAGCAGCTCGACTTCCGCATCGAGCATGCGCCGCTCGCCCTTGAACTCACCGTAGCCCGGCTCGGCATGCCAGGGTGGCATGTAGCGCGTCTGCGTTACCACTCGAATCAGCTGGGCGCGCTTGGCAACATCCTCGTAGGTCAGCAGTGAGAACGGCGCGGCCTGCCCGGGTCGGTGGCATGAAGCGCAGCGCTCGTGCATGATCGGCGCGATGTGGGAGTTGAACGTGACGAGATCTGTTGCGGACGGATCCGCGGCGGACGCGATGCCAGAACTCGTCAGTGTCAAAGCGCATAGGAGGATCACTGGTGCGAACCGAGCCTTCAATGAAGTTCTCCTTCTTGTGCTGCATTCAAGAATGGGATGAAACAGCCCACAGCCTGCGTGCGAGGCCGGGTGACGGCCTTGCCGGCCAGTGACTCATCAAGAGCGTTCCTAAGGTCGTGCTCGGTCGCCCGTCTGCGCGGAGTGCCAAGCGCGGCGTAGAGATTGTCTATACGGCCGCGGTAAATCACTCGGCCGAGGCTGTCGAACAGCGCAGCTTCCGGCGTGACGCTAGCCCCGGCCAAGTTGACAATCGCGCGATCCGTGTCGTGCACCGTGGCTTGATCAATACCGTAGATTCTTTGGTGCTCCCGGATCTGGCCGACTGTGATCGTGGGATCGACATACGCCAACAGACAGCGTGCCCCGAGCTGGGAGTACTCTTCGCAGATCCGTCGAATCTCTGGCATGTATCTGTTTGAGATGGGGCAGTCGTGGGTCACGAAATACACGATCGTGACCTTCGTGTCCGGCGCGCCGGCAAGAAGGTAGTCATTCCCGTCGATATCCGCGACCTGCGCTGCCGAAAGAGGCAGTAGCGCGCAAAAACCAACCAAGAACACTGCATCTCGGTGCGACATCGCTACCCTCGCTCATCGTACCAATCCGACCGAAACCCCTTGTCCCTATCACGTGCGTCGCACGCGCGGTTGGCTCGCGGATCTAGGCGGTGACCGCAGTGCCTTGACTGCGCTCGCGACAGGCTTGAAACACAGCACGAACGGACACTTGAGATGGGAGATCCTCGCCCGATCCGGTCAAGGCGCCGCTCGCGACGATGATCGGCTTGTCCGGGCCTTCGCCGCACGCGCGCTGCAAGCGTCCGTGCTTGTCTCTGGCGGTTTCCAGGCGGCAGTTGCCCGCACCGACTCATCCATCGCGATGACAGTTTCTATCGGCGCTCGCTGACGGCGCGCCCGACACTTCGCGACAGGCGTGAGGATGCCAAGAACTCTGGGAAGAGCCGAGTGTCCCGTGCGCTCGTCATGGCGAGAAAAGCCGAAGTTCATTTGCTACCGTAGTCTGAGCTTGCGGAGGCTGACGGCGTTACGCTAGCCTCCACCGGAGCAAATCATGGACACTCTAGGTCGCGCAGTAGTTCCAAGACGCCAGATGTTGAAGGTCGCTGCCCCGCTCATCGTCCCGGCGAGCGCTCTGGGCTTGGCTGGCGCTGTGCCTCCTAGCGACCGGATCAACGTTGCGGGACTGGGTATCGGCGGGCGTGGCGAGCGCGATCTCGAGTCGTTCTTGATGCAGGACGATGTGCAGTTCAGGGCGATATGCGATGCGCGCAACGAACGGCGTGAAGCCATCAAGTCAAAGGTCGACAAACATCACGGAAACAACGACTGCGCGATGTATGCCGACATGTACGAGCTCTGGGATCGAAAAGACATCGATGCCGTACTGATTGCGACTGGAGATCGCTGGCACACGTTGCTCTCGATCCTGACCGCGAAATCGGGCAAGGACGTGTATTGCGAAAAACCCTGTTCGATGACGATCGCCGAGAGCCGCGCCCTTGCGGACACCTATCAGAGACTCGGCCGGGTGTACCAAGCGGGCACTCAGCGCCGCAACGGCACCAATTTTGAGTACTGCATTAATCTCGTCCGAGACGGCAAGCTCGGGGAACTGCGAACCCTGCACGCCAATGCCGCCCCTGGCGAGCGCTATACCCCCTTGACAACACATGACTGGCTGCCGGCCGAGCCGGAGCCGCCGAAGAGCGTTGTGGACTGGGACCGCTGGCTGGGGCCTGCTCCATGGCGTCCTTACAATTCGCTCTACGTGAAGAGTCGTTGGCGAGGGTACTTCGACTTTCATGGCGGCGGAATCCTCGAATGGGGTTCGCATACGGTGGATTTGTGCCATGCCGCTGCTGGGCTGGACGAGACGGCTCCCGTGCTATTAGAGCCTCACCGTCCAGCTGGAGTGACGCCGTATTCGGTTGACTTTCGTTACGCCAACGGCTTGGACCTCGTCCTTCGCGACACCGGTTGGGAGGGGCTGGGTGCATGTGCCGTTCGTTTCGAGGGCGACGAGGGCTGGGTCCAAACCGGCGATGCGGGGATTGTCGAGACCTCGGACAGCTTGCAGGATTATCGCAAGGCCTTCAATGACGCCCGAGAAGCCACGACGCGACACGTCCGAGACTTCTTGGACTGCGTGAAGTCCCGCGCTGAACCGCGATCGAATGCGCTTGCAGCATGCCAGGCGCACATCGCTTGCCATGCCGCCTACATCGCGTTTCAGCTTGGGGAAGAGTTGGAATTCGATCCGGCTACTGACAGTTTTCCGTCCAGTGACGAAGCGAACCGCATGAGGTCTCGCGCGATGCGCGAACCTTGGCGGTTGGCTTAGCAGGAGGCCAGGCATGTTGAGACGCACATTCTTTGCGTTCGTTGCGGTCGCCGCCGCTCTCCGAAGGCGGCTTCCCGGTCAATCCCGGGCTGAGCTGATTCGCTTGGCAGACCAGCAGCTTGCGGCGACTCCGTTCAAATCGGCCGAGATTATGGAACTGGGTACGGAGGGTTTGATCGGCATTCTAGAAGATCCTGGCTCCAGCGAGTTCGCGAAGGCCAAGGCGTGCCAGCGCCTCGCCGTAGTCGGAGATGAGTCGGCCGTGCCCGCGTTGGCCTCCTTGCTGACCGACACCCGACTCTCGCACTATGCGCGTACAGCGCTGGAACCGATACCCGGCCCTGCCGCCGACCGTGCGTTGCGTGGCGCGCTGGGCAGCCTCGACGGCAACTTGCTCGTAGGCGTAATCAATTCAATCGGTTTTCGTCGCGACCCAGAGGCTCTGACCGCACTGGCCCAGCTGCGGCATGGGGAAGACGTGGATGTCGCGGCCGCCGCAACTTGGGCGATCGGCCGAATCCGGCGGCCCTAGCCGCAACCGGCGGGGAGCCCCTCGGCTCGTGCCAAGCGAGTTGATGCTGCGCTCCGATTGCTTCTCGCTATGTCGCAGGGTCTCCACGGCATCGGCCCGCCTCGGAGGCAAGTCGGCTTCGGGCGTTCATTCGCGGGGAGCGCGGACGCTCAGTTCTTCATTGACAGAGCGGACCGGCTAGCCACTCCCGCCTCAGGCGCACCCGTGGAGGAACTTCATTCCGATCACGGAGCCACGTGCCGCACGATAGGTCTGCCTATTCGACCAGGACACCAGCAGTCTTGAGGTTCTTATGAAGCTCGGCTGGCGTGGCTCTACAGGAGACGGAAGCTGACTTGAATCTGGGCGGCCACGCGCACCGGCTTGCCGTCCTTCTTGCCGGGCGAGAACTTCCATTGCTTCACGGCATCGACGGCTTTCTCGTCCAAGCCTAAACCCAAGCTCCGGAGGATGCGTATATTGTGTGCCACGCCGTCTTCCCAAACCTCGACCGCTAGCATAACCGTGCCTTGATACTTGGCCTTACGGGCTTCTTCGGAGTACTCCGGCTCAACTTTGTATAGAAGGCGCGGGCTTGTCACGCCGCCGCCGATGCGGAAGACGCCGCCGCCGATGCCGCCCCCGGATCCCGGTCCGACGCCTGATCCTCTGCCCGAGCCCACGCCCGTACCGCGGCCGGATCCAATTCCCCCTCCAGTCCCGGGTCCAGCGGAAGGTGGGCCGTCGGCTCCGAACGGATCGCCGAAGACCGATAGGTCGACCTGCGGCAGGCTGATCTCTGGCGGTACCCGTACCGTAGGCTCTACAGCGAGCTCGGGATCCTCGTTCTTGATGAGGGGGCTTGGCGGAGCTAGCTGGGGGTCCAGCGAGAAGCGCGGCAGTTTGCCTCGACTGGCTGGCAGGGGCGAATTCGCTCCGCCGCCGCCTCCTCCTCCGCTCTTGCCGGGGTCGGATTTCGCGGGCATCTGCAGCTCTGCCAAGTAAGGCGAGATGTCCACCGGGATAATCAGCGTGACCGTTCCGTTGTTCGAGCCGGCAAAGTCGTTGCCTTGGAATCCAAACACGCCTACTACGAACAAGACATGCAGAACTGCCGTTGCCATCATCCCTTGGCGACGATGACTGAAACCTCCCCAGATTTCCCTGACTTGAATCGGCTTGGACGTCAGCTTCAAGGGAGCGGCGTCCCGGAGTTCGCGTTCCAGCCGGTAGCTCTCTACCAGGCCGGTCCACCATGGCAGCGCCAGCGTCCCGATCGTGAGCGGCGGCAAGTCGAGCTCGCCTGGCTTCGCTGGGCGGAATGATTGCGGGGGAGGGAGCTTGCTCTCTGCCCCAAGGTCTCGCAGAGTCTCCGCGATGCCTAGCCACCACGGCCGACTCAGCGAGTATACGTTCGGATCGCCGTACTCCGGATCGCCGGCCTTTGCGGGAGGGAACTTGCGCAGCGGCGTGAACTTCGGAGGGTTCAGCATGTCGCCAACTTCGCTGAGGAAGTGACGCCACCAAGGCTCGTTAATTGATTCGATTATTAGCGATCCCATTTCCGGAATCGCGGATCCGCGCTCAGATGGGTCGTCGCTCTGATGGAAGTTCGGCATGGCCAACTACCAAGGATTGACGCAGCAGCAAACCCTACCGTTACATTGGACGCGTTTCCGCACTCCGCCCAGCGAAGCCAGGAAAAGCACGCCCGTATCAATCCGATTCACTACCATCGTAGGCGCTTGGCGGAACGATTGCAAGGATTTCGACGGTTTTCTCGCGTCGCTCGGAAGGCTCAAGCCCCCACGTACGCGATACAGTCGATTTCGACTTTGAGCCCAGGTGCCGGCAGGCAGGCTTGGACCGTCGTCCGGGCTGGCTTCGCCTGCCCGAAATACTCCGAATATACGGTGTTCATTGCTGCGAAATCCCGGATGTCCGCAAGGAAGACGCTGCACTTGACGACATCGTCAAGGCTAGCACCAGACGATTCCAGAATAGCCTTCACGTTCTCGAGCGTAAGCCGGGTCTCCTCAGAGACAGTCCCCCCGATCGGCTTGCTTGTTTCTGGATCTAGCGCCGCCTGACCCGAGACGTACACGAAACCACCTGCCTTGACAGCGTGTGAATACGGACCTTGGGGGTTGGGCGCCCCTGGTGATGTGATGCGGTCTATTTGGGATTGTTTGCCTTCGCTCACTGCGATCATTCCTTTCTTTGCGGTGGGTCGGTACGGGCGGCTGGTCACTGAAGCTTGCCCCGGCCCTCGACCGGCCAAGACCGTTCGACGCTCTCGCCCCGAATGCCGTGAGCCCTCTCGTGCATGTTGACCGTGACGCAAACGTGGTTGGGCACGATTCGGAGACGTTGCCCAATGCGGGCCGGAGGTCCATCGTGCTTGCTTAGGTCGATCATGCCGTGCTCTTCGTTCATCTTATGGAATCGAGCTCCTGGCAATTCCAGTACGCGTCCGAAGGTCGCTTCACCCCTCGGGCGCAGGGGATCTGAAGTAAACGTCTTGGACCCACCGTCGATGACCACGGCGTTGGGTCGAGGCGTGGAGACGACCGTGGTCAATATGGAAGCTGCGCAATCGTCCCACCCGCACGCGCCCATCGCCACCTGCGTGCAGTCATTGAACACATACGTGCCGGGGCGAATCTCTGTCAGGCCGGGGATGCGATGCGAATGGTAAAGGGTCGGAGTGGATCCTCCGCTGACCACTCCCGTGGGCAGGCCGTTCTTCTTGAAGCCGGCCAGCACCGAGTCGAGGTCTGTCGCGAGTTTCGCCAACGCTACTTCGCCGTCTGGAGCCGCCAAGTTAATGTGCCCTGGATAGAACATCACGCCTTCGAGCCTTAGCGGCGGCATGCGAGCGATCGCTGTAGCCAGAGCGATCAGGCTCTCACCCGGCGGGAGTCCGCAGCGTCGCATTCCGAGGTCAGCTTCGACTAGGATTCGCAATGCCACTCCCACCCTTCGGGCGTGGCGCTGCAGCCCCGTCGCGGCCTCCAGGTTGTCAAGCGCCACTGTAACCGGGACAGTCTGCGCGACATCCAGCAGCCGCGCCCATTTTCCTTCGCCCCAGACCGGGTAGGCGACCAGCAAGTCTGGCACCGGGCCGCCCGCCATGACCTCCGCCTCTCCGACTTTCGCGACAGTTAGACCCGTGGCCCCCCTCTCGAGTTGCATGCCGCCGATTAGCGTGGACTTGTGGGTCTTGGTGTGGGGCCGAAGGCTTAGCCCGTGCGCCTCGGCGTAAGACGCGGCGCGGTCCAGGTTCGCTTCCATCCGGTCCAAATCAATCAGCAGAGCTGGAGTGTCTATATCCGGGATGGTCGTCTTCAAGGTTCCGGACGTGCCCTGCCTAGCTAGTGTCGACCGCGGGAGCGACGATTCGCAGCCGCAGTCTACCATGGGTGCGAATGAGAGGCATCAGGGTATCGTCGCGGGGCTTTCGCGTGCTGGCGAGCCTAGTTGTGGTGTCCCGCGTCGCAGCGGGGCAGGAGCCGAGAGGCTTTGCCTCTTGGACCGATTCGGGGTTTTCCCGGGCCGAGCATCGGACTCTCCAGGAGAGTGAAGTCTACCCTCGGGGAGTGCCTGACCTGCCTTACCGGCTAGACGCCACGGTGCTGTACGCGCGCAAGACGCCTTGGACGCAGGCGCGCGCGCTGCGTCAAATTCGCCTCACCGCAGGAATCCTCAAGCACTGCGAAATCGCATTCGGAAAGGTGCGCCTAGTCCGGCTGTCTCTCCACGCGCGCCACCGCCGCCTCAATGCAACGCAAGCCGACCCGGAGACGGGCGTTCCACTGACTGTTGCCGAACTCGCCGCGATGCTGCCGCCCGGTACGGCTTATCCGGCTGCGTTCCTCGTCGGTCGGGTTGACGGAACCAAGTCTTTGGCTGTTTCGTACCGTGCCCTAGACGAATCCGGCCCGTGGGCACCATACTTCGACAGCGCCTGGATCAGCTATCCGGCCCACTGGATTCCGCGTCGCGATGACCGGTATTCTGCGCTGGCTCACGAGTTCGCGCACCTGCTTTGCCGTTGCGGCCATTCCTTCTCCGCCAACCGGCATCTGCTGCACAGATCCCGGAATTTTCTCTCCTCAGATGTCCTTCCAGAACACTGCGAGTTGTTCCAATCAAGCCCGCTACTGTCCGTAAACGATTGAAAAAATTAGACTTAAAATGTCCGTTTCTAGGGTAAAGAATCTGGATATGGCCGATAAAAATTATCTTCTTGCCCCTTCCGGCAGGGTTCTCTAGAGTGGAATTCCAGGTAGCGCACATCGTCTGCCTGGACGAAACAACTCGAGTCCGAACGCTTGGCGCCCGCTGTCGCGCGCGCAACGGCATGGACTTAACCCGAGGAGGACACTTTGAAAAACTGTACATTAAGATTGCTCGTGCTCTTGCTTTGCACTACGCCGCTCATGGCGGCTCCTGCGGCGGATGCCGACTCGAATCGAGCTGCGCTGGAATCCGAGCTCCGTGAGGAATTGTCCTCGTTACGATCCCGCCTGCTCCAACTCGAGGCGATGCTGGACTCTCTCCAGGATCCTGTCGAGACCGCCAAGGTGGCGGAAGCTGAGGCTGTGCCGGCCAATCCAGAGCCGCTAGTCGACCTAGCCGTGCCGCTTGACCCGCAGCCGCTAGTAGCGAAGGTTAGTAAACGCAATCCCCCAGTTGCCGCGCCCAAGGCGGTGAGCGACGCGGAACCCAGCCAGGAGATGCCTGTCGGCGTCGCCAGCAGCGGAGGTCAGGCGATCTCGTTTACCGGCTTGCTCGACACGTACTACACGCACAACACCAACAGCCCCGAGGACGGCTACAACACTCTGTATTACACCAACCCGAATTCCCGCGGGTTCGGGCTGAACCAGGCGAAGCTAGAGATCGACGCAAGCGGCGACGGCCCCATCGGATTCCGTTCCGATATCTGGTTCGGCTCCGGTGCGCGCCTGTTCCGCGACGGATTGGAGCCCGGCCCCCTAGCGGACGTGATCTACGTCCAGCAGGCGTACGGCTACTACCAATTCGCCAACGGCGCCGAGCTGGATGTTGGAGCGTTCGGCACGATCGCCGGCCTGGAAGTGGCCGAGTCCCATCTGAACTGGAACTACACGCGAGGCATCCTCTGGGCGTGGAACGAACCGTTCTCCCATGTCGGGGCCAAGTTCAGTGCTCCGGTCTCGGATACCGTGACGGCGACCTTCATGCTCGTAAACGGATTCGACAACGCTTGGGACCAGAATTCCGGCAAGTCGTACGGCGCGCAGATATCTCTGGCTCCCAGCGACCGGTTCAATACCACGGCCACTTGGATTAACGGGCCGGAGAACTGGGGTACGAACAAGGGCTGGCTGAAGGACTTCAGCTGGAACTTCTACGCCGGCTTGCACGACCGTTTCGAAGTAATGGCCAACCTGGACTACATCTCGGTTGCCGACCCGGACGGCGTGAGCGCCACGTCGTGGGGCATGGGAGGCTATGCCAGGGCGCATCTTTCAGACCAGGTTCGCCTTGCCTATCGCATGGAGTTCATGGACGACTCGCAAGCTCGCTCCACCGGGATCGAGCAGAACCTGCGCGAGCACACCATCACGTTCGAGGTGCAGCCGGTCAAGGACGATCCGCGCTTCCTAACGCGCATCGAGTACCGCCGCGACTGGTCCGACGTGGCGTTCTTCAGCTGTGGCGGTTGTGACGGCGGATTCGCAATGGACCAGAACACCTTTACAGTCGGCATGATGTGGGTATTTGGACCGAAGGAGTAGTTTCGAGGTCCTTTCGAAGGCGCCTCGCAGCCGGATAGGCGGTTGGGAGGCGCCGTTCCCAAGCGCGCCGGAGCACAGACCGACCCCCGGCGCGGCTCTTCTTGTACAATGACCTTCGTCCGGGGGATTGGATCGACTTGCAGCGTCGCGACTGGATCAAGACAGCCATAGCAGGTAGCGGGGCCGCCGCGGCGGCTCCATTCGTCACGCAAATAGCGCCCGCAGCGGCGCCGGCAGCCCAGGTCGGTGTCCAACCAGCTTGGAAGCCCTTGCTATTCGATTCACACCAGAACGAGACCGTCGTCGCGCTTTCCGAACTTGTGATTCCGACGACGGACACTCCCGGAGCGGAGGCCGCCAAGGTCAACGAGTACATCGACCTGATGCTGCACGACGTGGCCCCGGACAAGGGGCACGGCTTCCTGAAGGGATTGGGGTGGCTGGACGGCCACGCTATCAGCTTGCACGGCTCGCCTTTTGTTGCGCTCGAGGAAAAGCGCCAGATCGCGATCCTCGAGTCCCTCGACAAAGCCGAGGATCCCGAACTGGCTGCTGGCGCGGAGTTCTTTGCCCGCCTCAAGCGCCTGACGGTCGAGGGTTACTACACCTCGAGGATTGGCATCGCGGAGCTGAACAAGCACGGAGTCCCTTCGACTTTTGCCTGCGAGCACGGCGATCACGCTTGATCGCCCGCTTTGCGCGCAATCCCTTTTCCCACAGGCGGCCGGTCTTGTGCCGGAATCCCGAACGCGCGATGGATGTCGTCTAGCGTCAGCGTGCCCACCATATAGTTCGGGTTCATCCGGCTCGCGACGGGCAGGACGGGGTAGACCGCCAGCTTGCGCATTGCCTGATCCATCGGCACGTCCGCGTGTGTCCGCACTAGGGCCCGGGCCCGGACCCCTTCCGTGACACTCATTGCGCCCCTGCCCCGGTCAACCGCCCTCTCAACTTCGCGTCTGTCGATCCATCTCCACTGTCCGTAGCGGACTTCCACGAGCAGCGCATGCTCGCCAAGCTTGTCGAGTGTGGCCAGCGCGTGTGAAACCGAGACTCGGTTCGAGACGACTCGGTCACGGTCCCTGCGCATGGCGTCTTCAACATGCATCAGCGGAGGCTTCCTGCGCTCTTCGACCGATGGCAAGTCGAAGCCGTCCTGCTCGGCGGAGAATTCGAAGAGCGACTCATGCTGGATATGACGGGACACGATAATGGCAAACGTATTCGCAACCATCACCGGAAGGATGATTACGTAGCTAGCACTTATCTCGAACACCATGAATACCGAGCTCATCGGAGCCCGGAACAGCCCCGCGAAGAATGTTCCAATGCCTACTAGCACATAGGCTCCCACCGAACTGGTTTCGAGCGGCCAGTAAAGTTGCGCCAGGCCGGCGAGTCCGCCACCTAGCATCGCTCCAACGAAAATCGTCGGAGCGAACAGCCCGCCGGGCGTGCCGCAAATGAAGCAAAGGCCGACAGCCAGTAATTTCAACATGCCAAAGAGCAGCAGCAAGTTCCACGGAAACCGGTCGTGCATTGCGCCGTCGATCACCTCGTAGCCGGCACCCATTGTTTCCGGAGCGACCAGGCCCGCTAGACCCACGCCTAGCCCGGCCAAGACCGGCAGCATGAGCTTTCTGCGCCCCGATAGGCGCTGCGCGCTTGCCCGAAGCGGGATCGTATAGCGGGTAAAGAGGGCTGACAGGCAGCCACCCGCCACTCCGACTGCGGCGTAGATGAGCAGTTCGGAGTAGCCGACCAACTCGAATTCGGGCACTGCGTAGAGCGGCTCGTCTCCGAGGAACCAGCGGCTCACGACTACAGCCGACACGGCGGAGAGCACGATCGAACCCAGCACGCCCGCGTTCCAAGCCGCGATGACCTCTTCCATCACGAACAGAACGGCTGTAATTGGCGCATTGAACGCGGCGCCTATCCCCGCGGCCGCGCCAATTGGGGCGATGCGCCGCATGTGATCCCTCGTTAGGTGGAAGATCCTTCCGAGCAGGGAGGCAATTCCAGCCCCCATCTGTAGCGCCGGATCCTCCGGTCCCATCGGATTGCCGGTTCCTATCGACAGCGTGCAACCAGCGAATTTCCCCAGGACACTGCGAAATGGGATGTATCCGTCGGAGGCGTACACGGCCGCCTTTGTGTAGCTGATACCGCCTCCGCGCGCGGTGGGCACGACATAGTGGACCAGCACGTACGCTGCTAGGCCGCCGAGCGTCGGCCACAGCAGGAAGAGCACGTCCGAAAAAGGGGCGAGAGAGTGAATCGTATGCCAGTTCAAATACTCGATTGAGACGTGGAAGCACACGACGACGAGCCCGGAGAAGATGCCGATCACGATGGACAGCAGGAGGAATCGCTGGGGTTCCTCCAGAACGGGGCTCCTGCGGCTCATGGCAGCGAGCTTGGATAGAATGCCCAGCGGAGTTCTCATCGCGCCAGCTTGGCAAGAACATGCCGCAAGGGCTCGTCAGGTGGATCGCTCGGCTGACATCGGAATGTTGCTAGGTCCCAGAACTCTTCGGCCAACAGAATGTTGGATTCAACTGCCGCGTCACTCGCGCGCGGCCGCCGAGCGTTGAGCGACTCGTCTGCCCGGCCCATCACGGCCGCCTGGTTGGGTGGCAACGGGCCCTTTAGGTCGGCTCCGGACGGGTTGTTGCAGGTCATGAAGGCGGCCCTTGCTCGTTCCACCAATAGGCGGCTGCGATCGAACCTTGCTGCCAATTCGATGCCGCGCCCGGTTGGGTCCAGCTCGATGATTCGCTCGCAAAGATCGATCCGCGCTTCGGTTGACTTGTCTGCGCCGTAGCGTTGCGTTTCTTGGTAATGCTTTTGCGCCGTGAGGTAGTTGCCAAGATGGAACTCGGCTTCCGCCCGTCCGAGATGGGCCGACCGGTCCTTCGAGTCGGAGGCCAGTAGCGATGCGTAGATCGACGACGCACGATCATAGACCTCAGTTTCCAGAAGGAGGCTCGCCAGGCGACGGCTGACTGCGGGATCGTCGTGACCGCCGTCGGTGAGTTCTAGGAGCGCTGCCGTTAGGAGCTGCGTGCGACCGGATTCTTCAAGGAGGTCAACGAGTTCTAGCAGGAGTCGCAAGCGGGTTTCGTCAGCGTCTGCTCTCCAGTCGCCGTGGACGGCATTCCGATAGTACGAGACCGCTTCGTCAATCCGCCCATCTCGGGCGGCCAGCTGAGCAAGGAGATGGTTCACGATCCCGGAAGTCGGATCTCCCACGCGAAGACCCACCAGATATATCTCGGTTTCCGAGTACCGCCGGGCTGCGAACAGCGCCTGCGCCAACCCTAGACGGTAGGTGGGATCGTCTCTCGAGTACAGCAGCGCGTCACGGTACCGTTCGATGGCCTCGTCGTAAAGCCCCTCGGACATCTTGGACTCTGCGGCTTCGAAATGCAGGCGGCCCCTGCCCCGGCTCTCTGCTTTGAATGAACGGGCGTAGATGCCCGTGAGCGCGAATACTCCGACCATCACAGCCAAAACGAAGGCCAGCATGCGAGGCGAGGCACCTTCGGCGATTACGTAGCGTCCCTTGCAATAGGGGCACTCCGCACCAAGATGCGCGATCTCGTTGCGACAGATCATGCATGTGTAGCGTTGACTCATTGCGCGGCAGGCGGGCCTGTTTCCAAGGATACGGGAACAGCGGAGGAACCATCGTTGTTGCAGGAAGGCCTGCCCAACCACGGAAGTGGCTCGTGGTGGAAATGCTCCGTCATGCGCGGTGCCGGCCCCGTCTGCCTAGTGTCGGGGCACCTAGGCCTGGCGAGATGGCCCTCGGCCGAACGTGCCTGCGATCCTGCCCGCCAAGGCGCGGATTCCGCTCCATGCGAAATAGAGCCCTATTGCTGTCCCGGCGACGAATGCTCCCAGCAATGAAATGAACCAGTCTGGTCGCTGCAGCGCGAGGGGGATTCCGCCAAGCGCGAGGAAGTCCTCCGAGAGCGAAGCGATCCAGTACGAAACGGGTTCTGGCGATGCGTCGATCACTGCGCGGACGCCCGCTTTCAAGGCGTGGGAGTCGGCCGCGAGGGCTCCACTGAAGACGAGGGCGGCAAATTGCGTGACCGGTCCCTCATCCGAGAACGCGCTGGCGGCGAGCAGCGCCCCGAGCGACACCCGAATGAAGGTGTAGACCGCGTCTCACGCGGAATCTGCCCAAGGGATTCTGTCCGCGATGAACTCCGCGCAGTCCATTGCAAGGGCGGGACCGATCAGCCACCAGCTTTCGACGATGGACAGCTTGCCATTGAGTTCGACGACACCGAAGCGCCCCAAGAGCCCAAGGACTGAGCAGGTCGCAAACAAATGCAGGCCGCTCGCCCAAGCGGAGCCCATGGATTGGGATATGAGCGATCTTGGTCCACTGAAGAGTCCAGCTGCCCTGCTAGCCGCGAAAGGAATCTGAGGATCCCCATGCTGCATCGTGCGCCCCTGTCACTGCGGCATCCGCAACACCGGAGCGGGTCGGGGCAGGGCTTCGCGGGCGATATTGACCAAGTGATCGTGGTGCGTGAAGAATATCACTTGGCACTTCTCGGCGAATCGCCCTAGAGCCTGCAATCCGGCCGCCGCGCGCTCGTCGTCAAAGTTGATGAACAAGTCATCCGCGACAAACGGAAGCGGCTGAGCTTCCTCTAGGTATTCTTCCAGAGCCGCTACGCGCAGGGCGAGGTAGAGCTGGTCTGCCGAGCCGTCACTCATCCCGCTCACTTGCACGCGCTCTCCCGACGGGCGGCAGCCGACCAGGCGTGGTTGGTCGTCTTCGAAGTCCAACTCCAGTTTCGCGAACGAGCCCGCGGTAAGGTGGGCGAACAGACTTGAAGCCCTCCTGAGCATCGGGGCCTGTTTCTCTTGACGGTGGCGGTCGATGGCCCATTGCAAGAGTAAAGCGGCAGTGCGGGAACGGACGTACTGCTCGGCGACCTCCTGGATCTCGGCGAGGGCCTCCTGCCGGGCGGATTCGGCAATGGCCGCGCCGTCGCTGCCGCCGATCCTCTCGAATTGATCCCGAGCGTTGCCGAGCCGATCCCGGGCTTCGAGCTGTCGCGTGCGAAGTTCCTTGATCTCCTCGCCCACCGCCTTCTCCCGCGATGCCGCTGCGTCTAAGTCCACCCCTGCGCACTCGGTTTCGAGCTCTTCGATAGAGAGGCCGTCTCCCTGTTGCTCCAGGACCTTGATCGCGTCGGATAGCTCGGCCCTGTACGCATTGAATTGCTCGGCTTTCTCGATCTCCCGCCTGAGAGCTTCGATGTCGTCGACAAGGGCCCGTGCCTGCAGGTCTTCAATCACGGCACGTGCCTCACTAGCCTCGTGCTCGAGCGCTCGGATCCTAGCCCCGCGCGCTTCGATTTCCTTGTCCTTTGCCAAGGCGTCCCTCTGGGTCTGGCTGTCTCGCGCTAGACGTCTCTCAAGTTCGCGAACGGCATCGAAAGGATCTGAGTCAGCTAGGTCTGTCGCAACGGCCTGAACAACGCGTTGCGATTCAAGACGGAAGACTTCGATGTCGCGCTGAATCTTCTCTACACGCTTCACCCGAAGGTCCGTCGCCTTGGCTGCTGACTCCCGCATTTGATCGATCAGGCCGATTTGATGGCTAATGACCTCCGGGCTGGACTCGACGTCGAGTCCCAGGTCAGCTACCACGGCCGACCATTGCTTATGCCATTCCACCTTCGCTCCCTCGGCCCGGGAGAGCGCATTCCGTTTCCCTTCGACTTCGCTCTCGGCCCTGCGAAGTTCGAGAGCGAGCTTCTGCCTCGCTTCCTTCGCTTGCTGATGTCTCCGGCGCACTTGCTCTGCGCAGTTCACGATTACTCGCAAGCCGTCTTCGGGCGCAGGCACCGATGCAACTTCCAGGGCTTCCAATTCGGATCTCACGCGTTGAGCCGCGTCGGCTTCTTGCCGTCGGAGCACCGCCGTCCGGCGCCGAGCGATCGTCCGACGATTCACGGCGTCGCGAAGGCCCGTGTGGACATCCAGCCATCGGAGCATTTCGTCTGGGCCGAGCGGATCGAACGGCAAATCGGGCCACAGCTCGCGCCACTGCCTGTCTAGCGCCTGGGATTTCTTCGACAGATCGCTCCACTTCTGCCCCAAGGCATCGACCTCGTACTTGCCATCGCTGATCGACCGGTTCAGTTCCGCGAGCCGAGCGGCCGCTTCAGCCGTCTCTACCCTCCGGTCCGCGGCTTTGTCAGCGGTTTCCACTGCAGACTCGTACGCCGACGCGATGCTCTCATGCCCCTTCATGGACTCTTCGGACGCTCCGTCGGAAATCACTTCGCGGTCGAGGTATCTACGGCGGATGAGCAACCAGCGCGCATCGCGCTGCTTGCGGAGCCGGACCACATCCCCCGGACTGACCAGGCGTCCTTCGTCAATAAACTGGTTGCGAATCTTCATGCCGCGCTCCAAGTCCAGCTCCGCCGACAGCTTCCGTTGCTCGCAATCGCGCAAGCGCTGGTCTAGCTCGCGTCGGTTGTCGCGATAGGCCTCTACTGCACCGCGCGCCGGCAATGCCAGCGTGTCCGCGGATTCGACTGTGGATGGCCTGGGGCGCAGGTCGCTGAGTTGACGTTCCAGGTCGGCCTCGGCCTCCAACGCCTCGTTCTCGGCGGAGTGAACATCAGAGCTGATATCGCGATTCGTAGCGGAGATGATGGCCTCTAGTCTCGAGACATCCTTCGGTGTTCCAATCGCGCCAGACTGTTGCTTGAGTTCTGAGAGGCGCAGTCGCGCATCTTCCAAAGCGATGCCGGCAGTCTTGACCTCTGCAACGCACTTCTCCCTTCGATGCAAGAGCCCGCGAGCGTGGCCGGCCGTCGTCCGGTTAGGAATCCGGTCGGTTAGCGCACTTATGTCTTCATGTTCCCATCCAAGTTCGATCGCGGAATCCCGGATCTTTTCCTCTTCATTGGCGAGATCTCTTTGTCGTTTGGGCAAGTCGATTCTCTCGCCCTGCACTTGGATGCGCTGCTCGTGCAATTGGTCAATGTCCTCTCTTCGGAGCAACAGCGCCTCGTTCCAGGTCAAGGCCGCCTTGTCCTTCCGGGCGGCTTGGACTTCCGCTTGCTGCTCTTCAAGCCGCCGAGCGGCGAGGCCCAGCTCCCGCTCGGCTCTTGTCAGTTTTTCGCGAGCATCAGATGGGAGGTCCGCAACGCTGTCGAGGTCTGCTATGGCCGCTTCGAGGCGCGACTTAGTGTGGATATATCGGGCAACCCGGCGGATCCGTCCGAGCTTGCGTAACTCGGCGTCCTTGCCTTGGATCTCTTTTTCTAGTCGACGGTGGTCCTCTCGTAGCTTCTCGAACTCCCGCCTGAGATCCCGCCATTGGGCAGTGCTGACCGTGTGCTCCCGCAACTCGCGCTGGGCATTCTTCAAGCGGTCGTCCGCCTGGTAGAACCTGCGCTTCGTTGATCGCCGTTTCGCCCACAGGCGATCCGCTTCCTCGTCCAGTGCGCGCAGTCGACCCCGTAGGTCCTGGATTCCGGAACTTGCGGAGAATAGCATTTGGCCGACTTCGTTTCGATCGTCCAGAAACTCCCTGCCTCCCCGCCTGAGGCGCTCGTGATCCAGGCTGAACATCCGCTCGAAGAAACTTCGGCTCGCGTTCGCGAGGAACGGCATCAGTATCCGCTCGCCTTGGAGGATCGGGGTGCCGTCAGACGTGAGAATCGTGTTCGTCTTCCCTTTGCGCCTGCGAATCTCGATACGGTCGCCGTTCGCTTCGAATGTCGCGCCGAGCCTCATGCTCCTATAGGCGTGAAGGAAGTTCATGGAGGATCGGGCGGGTATGCCGAACAGGAGATCCTCGAGAGCGGACAGAACGGTCGACTTGCCCGCTTCGTTGGGTCCGACCACGATGTGAAAATCGGGCTTTGCGAGCGGCAGTTCCAGGTGCTGGTCCGTGAACCGACCGTATCGAATTAGGTCGAGACGTCGTATGCGCATGGTTCAGTCCCCACTGACCAGCACGCGCGCCATGGCGTATGGGGCGGCTAATTCGATCAGCCCTTCGTAATCGCCGTCGATCGCTTTTTGCAGCAGCGGATCCTCCGGTTGCTCGCGGACCTCGGGCGGAAGCTTTGAGACGAGCCCGCCGATGGAAATCCGCAGATCCCTCACCAGGGCCTCGTCATCTTTCGCGCTTGTCAGGTCCCCTACAGTGGTTGCCAAGTCCGGGGCGGGTGCGCTGGCTCGGTCAGGCTCTGTGCTCACGACGACCTTTTCCACCCAAGCGCGCTCCTCCCCAAGGCCAGCCGCGGCCGCCTTTGCTTCGGCGAGCAGATTCTCGCGGGACGCTAGCGCTTTGCTGTGGGCTTCGCTTCGACCGGAAATTCTGATTCGACAGGCAAGCATGCGGCCTTCGCCGCGCTCGAATACGGCGCCCTCGATGCAATCTCGAATTCGGTCGGAAATGTCTTGAATCGACGAGCAGCCCTCGGCTGAAGCTTCGACGAGTTCCCAACGAACGACATCGACATGAAGCGGTGCTAGCTCCGTGATCTCGCCGTCCTCGACCGTGACTAGGACCGCTCCTCGCGGTCCGGCCTCGCGGATGTGACGCCCTTGCACGTTGCCCGAGTAAACGACGTAAGGTCGCTCGTGGCGCACGCCAGGTTGGTGAATATGGCCGAGAGCCCAGTAGTCGTATCCCTTCTGCACGAGTTCGTGCAGCGTGCACGGGGCATAGTGCGCGTGACCCTCCTCGCCCGCCAGTCCGGTGTGCAGGATGCCGATATTCAGTGCGCCCCTGACCGGGCTTGGATACGAACGCGCTAGGTTGTCGAGAACGTCCCTGTGCCGAAATCCCTGTCCGTGGAGCGCTACGCCAAGCCGGTCGATCCTGTGAGTCTCCGGGCGACGGGTCGAAAAGACCGTGACGTTGTCGGGAAGCGTGAGACGGCGCGTAATCTGGCTCTCTGCGTCGTGGTTGCCGTAGATGAGGAATGCGGGGATCCCCGCCTGTCGCAAGCGGCCCATCTGACCGACGAAGAAGAGCCCGGTCTGATAATCGCGCCAGTTCCCGTCATACAGGTCGCCAGCGATGATTAGGAAGGCAGCTTTCTCTTCAATGGTCCGGCTGACCAGCGCTTCGAACGCCTCGCGTGTAGCGGACCTGATCAATGCGACGGCGTTGCCCTCTTGGCCTGCAAGCCCTTTCAGCGGGCTGTCTAGGTGAATGTCTGCGGCATGAACGAAACGAAAAGATCGCACGGTCCGAATCCGATCCTAATACCCCTCGGCTAGGATGGCCCGGTCGACTGCGAAGGAGAAAGGAATCGCGCCAACGCCAGCGACGCTGCTTGTGGAGTCACAACCCGATGACGAACAGTAACTGGGCTGCATTCAGCATGATATACCCAGTTGGAGGATGCAAGTGAGAATATCGCGCTTGAAACAGCATCCAAGTCCCAGATCAGTCGGACGCATCGTGCCAGATTGGATGGAACGCTTCGTCCGACTGTATGCTCGATGACGGTGCGGAATCGCGACGACAAGGTCAAGCTATACCCGGCGATCGGCCAGCAGTTCCTCTGTCGCGCCGGGCCGTCGGCCGGACTGATTTGGGCTCGGAACGTCCTCGACGGCCGGTCGTCCGGCACTCTTGGCGCGATCGGCATATTTCGGAACCGAGCGCCCCAGCCGAAGACAGCTATTCCGCCCTTTCCATCGGTGTGCTAGCCAAAGTGGCGTCGTTAGTCCAGATCAAGGAAGGCGCGGTCAATCAGGTTGCCTGCGGCTTCGATTAGCCCGTGTCGATGCTGGGGGGCGACCTTCACCCCGCCATTCTTTGCCAGTCCTGCGGACAGGCCCCAACCGCGGCGCCAGCCTCGGAGGTCTCCGTGCAACGGACTCTTGCCGGTGCGAACCGCAGGGCCGTTGAGCAGCCCGCCCCCTCGATCCCTGCAGGGGACGGCGAGTAACAGGCCTCGGCGAAACCCGGGACCGGACTGGTGATGCTGACAGCCATCTGAATCTCGTGCGGTGACGGAATTTCTCACTGCACGTCCGGGCCCACGATCTCGAAGGTAGCGACGTTCGACTGGCCGCTCAAGGCGATTTCAAGGCGTTGCCTGTCGCCCGCGACAGGCTCGGGAAAGACGCGGCCGCAGCAATCCGAGGCGTTGGAATGCTCCTTGACGAGGGACTCCGAAAATGCGGCACTCTGCCCAAAGCCAGCGCCTGCCCACAACAAGGGGAGCGCGACGACCCGCGGCGCACCCCCGATTCCCAGGCCGGATTCCGCACAAACCCTCTCCCGAGGGTCATAGGCCCGCTTCCTGAACGCAAGCTGGGATGCGGCTTGTAGAGCGTGCTTGACGTGGCGTCGAGAGCCGTGGCCGGCCAGTCAGTATCGTGACCAAGGGCGAGGGGGCGACGCGCTTCAAGGCTTCACTCCAGTTCCGGCGGCCCGGCCAGCCAGCGACGATTCCCGCGGGACACGGAGATGGCGGGGACTATCCTTGCGGAGAGCCACTAGGTCAGCTTATTATCTAATCGAATATAAACAATTAGAGTATATGATACAGACGCTCTCTCCCGCTTATCAGCTGTGATCCGAAGATTCCGTGGTCGGAGTCTTGCGCAACTTCGGGTCGCGACCCAACTAGGATTCCCGTGCGATCGTCAGAACATTCGCTCGGCCGGGCGTAGCGTGCCGAATGACCCCACATTGGCTATAGCAAGGCTGATCCGAATCTGGTTATCGCTGCGAGCGTTTCCGATCGACAGCCTGCGCAGTTCGACACTGAATCCGCAGCAGTCGGTGTTGTAGGTTAGTTGCGAGATCGAGTATAGGAAGATCCCTTGGCGGTAATCGTAGACGTTGTACAGCGCGGCGTTCCAGCCCCGTCGGTTGTAGTCGCCGTACCGAAGCCCTGTCAATAACTGGTTGCTGGGCGGGGTGAGCGTGTCGGGGACTCGCACGGCGCGGTGGCCCGCGGTAATGCGGATCCTGGGACTCACCTCCACCTCAGCGTCCGCAGTCGTGTTGACCAGCTTGCCCCGTAGCGGATCGTAGTCGTTGCGCCATCGCAAGTTCCAGCGGGAGCCTGGATGCAGCTTCAGCGATGTTGCGATTGGGGAGTAGCTGCGCGCTTCGGACAGGAATGCAAAAGAAGAAAAGTCGAGCGTCGACTGCAAGACGTTTCGGTTGCCCGGTACGAGCGCGCCACCGAATTCCGGCTCGAAATAGCGCCGTTGCCAGACTTCGAGGCTTGCAACCTCCCGAACGCGCCCGGTCGAGTCGTCCTTCGCGTAGAGCCGGTTCGTAACCGATATCTCCGCCTCGTTGGTGTTGTGGACCAGGTCCCACGCGTCGAAGCGAATCGTGCTGTCAAAGTCCTCCACGCCTCGTGTGTACCTGTAGCGGAACCGCGGCTCGATGACATGCTTCACTCGATCCCCCAGCCATTTCGGGCCCCGAAAGATGCGCTCGACCGCCGGAGCGGCGACGTCAATCGCGATCTCTCCAGTCCGGCGGTAGAGGTTCGTTCCGTCCAGACCGTCCTCCGTCCGCCGTTGCCCGTAGGCCATGGCGCGGGCTCCTAGCGTCGGAGTGACCGTGAAGCCCTTGAAAGACAGCCTGCTCGAGACGCGAGGAAAGAACATGGCCCGCTGAACAAACCGACGTGTCTGGTAGCTTTGCTGCGTGCGGCTGATCAAGTCGAGCGAAGAGTCGAAACTGAGCCAGAGCGGGAACTGCCTTGGACCGAAGCGCCTCTGCCGGCTGTTGAACTCTATACCGGGGAGCTTGCGAATCAAGACGTTGTCGGAGCGTCTGACGCTCTGGAAGTGCTCGTTGCGTAAGAGCGAGGTGTTGAACGAGAAGGTCGAAAAATTCTTGGAGACAAAGCCGATCGAGCGGATCTGCGAGAACACGGCCTCCTCGTACGTTTGCGTGAACGCTTGGCGAAACTCCAAGGAACTCAAGTAGTGCAGGTCGGCCACGCCGCGCCACCCATTGCCGAAGATCGTCTGGCCCTTCATGTCGAACGAATTGCCGCCCTGCTTCAGTCGCCCTCCGCCATCGAGTTCGCGTCCGCGGTCTCGGACATCAAAAAAGACGGCGTCGAAGCTCGAGTTCTTCGTCGGCCTGCCGCGCAAGCTCGCATTCGACGCCACGCCGCGCGACGAATAGATCGTCCCTCCGATTGTGGCGTCGAAGCTGCGATTGATTGCCCAGTAATACGATTGGCCGAGAATCCGTCCGAAGCGAGAGCTATTGCCGATGGTAGGCGTCAGGAACCCGCTCTGGCGCGGCATCCGCTTGAGCGACTTCCGGAAATACGGGACATAGAGCAGGGGAAATCCCCGCAGGCGAAGCACTCCGTTGCGCACGACGGCCGAACCGCCTGGAACGATGTCGGCTCTAGACGACCGCAGAGTCCACCAAGGGTTGCTGGGATCGCAGTTCGTAAGGCGACCGTCGTGGATCGTGTAGTGTTCGCCGGCCTTATGGACCAGACGAGCCTCGAATTGAAACGGATTGTCGGTGGTGAGCAGCCTCGCGCCGCCTTGGCTAGCGGACGAGGCGCGGCCTCGAGCCTCGTAGAACGTACCGAGTTCCGAGTAAATGTTGTACGACATCCGCTCGGCACGAAGGTCCTGCTGGTCGTCGAGGGTTCGGTAGTGAACGTTTCCGATTGCTTCGACCTCGCCGCTTGACTCGTCATAGTCGAGTTCGTTCGCGGTTAGCACGATGCTTTTGTAGAGCAGCTCGACGTCTCCTTCGGCCCGTCGAAGAGTGCCTTGGCGGAGTTGCCGATGGGCTCGGATCTCGACAGCAGACCCGAGCGCCAGCGATCGTGGCGGACGAGGTTCGGATTGTGCTTCGGGCGGCTGCTGCCCGACAGCGGCGGTAAGGCACCAGAAAAGCGCAACCATCCACAGCGGGACGCGCAGACCTGCCCGTAGGTCAGAGTCGCGGCCAAGCTCGCCCGACACCCGGCCGCGATACGCGATTCGACGACGGCCCCCGTCCAGCGGCTTTCCGGGATCGGAAGGGGGCAGGATGCGCTTGGCGCGGCCGGTGTCCAAGAGCTGTACGCAACCAACTTCTAGGTTTCCGCCTGACGATGCTCCACCGCCACGATTCGCTCGCGTATGCAGGCCTGCCCTCTCACCGACTACCCCATTGACGGTAAGGGTGCCCATGGCGCTCTTGTCATTAGGGAGAAACCTTTGATTCTGATCATAGCCGAACCCTGGACTCCCCGACACCACTTGTGGCCTTGCTCGCGGACCCGGAACGGTTGGACCGTCGGACCGGGGATCTGCATGTGCGGTGCACATCGTCAGCGGGTCGCACGGCGCGGAGAGCGCTCCGTGGTTCGGCGAGCAAGTCTAGGCGTCAATCGATTCGCGGTGAATTGGGAGGCAGACAATGGCAATCCCACCGTTCGTTTTCTCCCCGACTGGAATGATCGTTCTCGCATTCTCGATTCATGTCCCGTTCGCACCCCCAGGCAGGAACGACAGCCCGATCCAATACGGTTCTGGGCCAAGAGTGCTTTTGTGTGGTCGGAATCCCGCGAACTGGTGTGCCGCTTGCGCCCGGCGCATATCTGGAGCCCTGTAGGGGTCTTCGTTGCATGCGAGCATGACGAAGACAACGAGGATGCCAGCAACGGAGGAGTCGCGCACTGAGCTGGCTAGGGTGGTTGCCGCCATCCTCCACCGAATCCGAGAGGCCGTACAAGGTGATTCCCTGTCGGTGGCTGTATAGTGCAAGGCACGAGCCCTTTCGCGTACACGTGCAGGAGCTCCGGAGAAAGGGTAGGAACTATTCACATGCGAGCCTCTAGACGCGGGTTTCTCGCGAATGCGACCGCAGTTTCGGCCTTGGCAGCCGCTCCTGCGACTTCTCGTGTTCTGGGGGCCAACGACCGCATCAACATCGGCATGATCGGTGTCGGATCCAAAGGCCGCGGGCACCTACGCCACCTTCTGGAGCGCACCAGCGGGGAGGGCGACGTCCGCGTTGTCGCGATCAGCGACATCTATCGCAAACGGCGCGAGGAGGCACTCTCGTCGGCCGGGCTTAAATCCCGCGACGGACACGTCGACTACCGGGAGTTGCTCGCGCGTCCTGAAATTGACGCCGTGTGGATCGCAACGCCTGACCATTGGCACGCCACCATGGCCCTCGACGCGATTGACGCGGGCAAGGACGTTTACCTCGAAAAGCCGATGACCTACACGATCGAGGAAGCCCGCCGCGTCGCCGATGCAGTGGACCGCACCGGTCGAGTCCTCCAGGTCGGCAGCCAGCACGTTTCCGACAAGCGCTACCACGAGGCCCGCAAGGTGATCGATGAAGGCTGGATCGGCCCGGTCGTCTGGGCCCAGAACACCTATTGCCGGAACTCCCTCTACGGCGAGTGGAACTACACCGTCGACGCCGAGGGCACACCGGAAAACATCGACTGGGATCGCTTTCTAGGCACCGCTCCGCCGCGCCCGTTCAGCGCCGAGAGGTTCTTCCGCTGGCGCAAGTACTGGGACTATTCCGGCGGGATCGCCACCGACCTGTACTACCATCGGCTCGCTCCGCTCATGCTCATGATGGGCAAGGAGTTCCCGCGCCGCGTCAGCGGCCACGGTGGGATTTACGTCCACCGCGAGCGCGAGGTTCCCGATACGTACGCCACCGTCGTCGAGTACGGCAGTCATTACGTCAACCTATCGGGCTCCATGGCATCTTCAGCCGGGAACGCGGGCATGCCGACCATGGTCTACGGTCACGAGGGAGCAATCTCGTTCTTGCCGGGGGCGATAGAGGTCAGGCCAGAATATCAATTCGTTTCCAAGTTCAGGCAGACGACTGGCCGGGACGCGCTACGCATCGAAGTGTCGCAAGACAATGTCAGTGCCGACCATGTCGCCAACTTCCTAAGCTGCATGCGCGACCGCGCCAGGCCCGCGCTAGACGCTCATTTCGGATACCAGGTGATGACGGCCATCCGACTCGGGGTCGATTCGTACCGCAGCGGGCGGATGATCGCTTTCGACCCGCACGGTCGGCGGGTTCTTCCTGCAGCCGAGGTCCGGCCTGCATACGAGGGCTCGGGAAAGAACTACGAGGAACCTCCCCGCAGACCTCCGATCGTGGCCCCTTCGCCCTGAGGCCCGAGAGCCGGTACGGCACTTCCCAAGGCTTACAAACGTTTCTGGTACGGTTGCTTCATGCGTATTCGCTGGATTGGGGCGCTGTGCTTGATTGGGGCCAGCGCATTCGCCCAGGACAAGCTCAATGTCCTGTTTGTTGCGTCCGACGACATGAACAACGACTTGGGGACTTACGGGCACCCCATCGTCAGGACGCCGAATTTCGACCGCCTCGCCCGCCTCGGCATGCGGTTCGACCAAGCATATTGCAACTATCCGGTTTGCAACCCTAGCCGTGCCTCGCTGATGACGGGGCTCTATCCCGATCAGACCAAGGTGCGCAATAACGCGGTGTACTTCCGCGACACGATTCCCACTGTCAAGACCCTGCCGCAGATGTTCCGGGACAACGGCTACTTTGTTGCCCGGATCGGGAAGATTTACCACTACGGTGTTCCCACGCAGATCGGCGAGGACGGGCTCGACGATCCGGTCTCTTGGGAGCGGACGGTCAATCCACGCGGCCGTGACAAGTGGGAGGAGGATCGCATCTATTCCATCGATCCCGTCACCGGCAATCTCGGCGGGACGCTGAGCTGGATGGCGCAAGACGGCACCGACGAAGAGCAGACCGACGGAATCGGGACTACGGCAGCCATCGAGATGCTTGAGGAGTCGAGGGACAGGCCCTTTTTCCTAGCGATGGGTTTCTACCGCCCGCACACCCCGTACGTTGCGCCCAAGCAGTACTTTTCTCAGTATCCGCTGCAGCTGATTCGGCTTCCGGCGGAGCCCCTTGACGACCTAGTGGATATTCCGCCCGCGGCGTGGGTGGACCGGCCCTTCCAGCTCTATCTTTCGAAGCGCAAGCAGCGGGAGGCTATCCAGGCCTACTACGCCTCCATCGGCTTCGTGGACGCTCAGCTAGGCCGCCTTCTCGACGCGCTGGAGCGATTGGAACTAGTGGACAGCACCGTAATCGTCTTCTGGTCGGATCACGGCTACCACATGGGCGAGCACAAGCTCTGGCAGAAGACGACATTGTTCGAGAACTCGTCGCGGGTGCCCTTCATTGTCGCCTCACCGGCGCACCGGCGCACCGCAGGCTTGAGCACGCTCTCGATTGCCGAATTGGTGGACGTGTATCCGACACTGGCGGAACTATGTGGGTTGGATGCGCCCAAGCATCTCGTGGGACGCAGCTTGGTTCCGATACTCGAGGATCCGACCCAGTCTGTTCGGGAGTCCGCGCTGACGACCTTCGACACGAGTGACCGCGTGCACCCGCGACGTCCGTTACGCCCTCGCGCGGTCGGCTACACCGTGCGAACAAAGCGCTGGCGCTACACCGAATGGGGCGAGGACGGAAAGCATGGCGCCGAGCTTTACGACCACTGGAACGATCCGAAGGAATACGTGAATCTCGCGCTAGCTCCCGGCGAGCAAGGGAATGTCGAGAGGATGAAGCAGTTGCTAAAGGCACGCATCGCGCAGGCGACAACACCGCCGCAGCTGTAGGAGCGGGATTGCTCGGCGCTAGAACAAGCTTCTGTGGTATACCTTGGCGGGACGCTTGGGGCGTTACGGACAGGCGGGGCACATGCAATCGAAGACTGGATCCGTTAGCAGGAGGGGTTTCCTCGCGGCCTTGTCCGCGGCAACTCTGTTACCTGCTGCGAGTGGCGCCGAGAAGGGATTCGAGTCCCTTTTCAACGGCACAGACCTGACCGGATGGGAAGGCGACCCGTTCCTTTGGAAGGTCGAAGACGGAATGTTGGTCGGGCGATCACCCGGCATCTCTTATAACGACTTCCTCACGACGACCAAGGAGTACGCGGACTTCGTCCTGCGTTTCGAGATCCACCTGCTCGACAACTTCGGCAATAGCGGCGTGCAGATTCGCAGCCGTCGCGCTCCTGGCTCCATGGAGATGATCGGCTATCAAGCTGACATAGGCCCCACATGGTGGGGGAACCTTTACGACGAGTCCCGCCGAAAGGTGACGCTCGCTCAGCCATCCGAGTCGACCGTCCGACGAGCCCTGAAGCCGAATAGCTGGAACGATTACGAGGTGAGCGCCATCGGCAAGCGCATCGTGCTCAAGCTCAACGGAATTGTCACCGTGGACTACACGGAGGAGGACGAAACGCTAGAGCAGACCGGCCTCATCGGGCTCCAAGTGCATTCCGGGCCACCTCTCGAGGCGCGGTTCCGGAACATCAGGATCCAGGAGAAGTAGGGGGCGTCGACGCCTACTCGTACGCGTGGCGCGCCGCGAATGCGCCGATCACCGGCAGACGGAACTCTTCCCCTTGCCATGCCCTGTACGCGGCTAGAGCCCACATCAATAGCAACGCGATTTGAAACGCGTTCGAGAGCAGCCCCTCCAGGAGATGGAAAATCGAAATAATCCCCGTCACTGCCCCCAGAACAATAGCGGCAAATGTCAGGAACAGGCACTGGTAGCTGTGAAAGCGGATGAAACGGTTTCCACGGTAGGGCTCGAAGAGGAGGAAGGCCAAGGCAGGCACGGGAGTAACGTACGCTATGGCCCCCAATTGATGTTCGCCGAAGCCATCCGCGTCCGGCATTCGTGCCCCGTCTCCAGGCGTCCAAGGAAACGCTCCCTCAACCGGAGCGCCGCATTGTCCGCAGAAGCGCGCCCCGCTCGCTTCCGTACCGCATTGGCTGCAATAGCGCAACTGCCTCTTCCCGTCCGGGTGACGTTAGTATAACCGGGATGCGGAGCAAAAGAACCGCGACGCCGTGGACGTGCCAACAGATGCTGCGACTGGCCGTTCTAGGACTGGCTGTGACTTGGAATGCATCTTCGGTTGAGATCATCGCCCACAGAGGGGCGTCCCACGACGCGCCCGAGAACACGCTGCCAGCAGTCATGCTGGGTTGGGAGCGCGGGGCCGACGCAGTGGAAATCGACATTCACCAGACTCAAGACGGGCGGATTGTCGCGATTCATGATCGCGATACCGCTAGGGTCACAGGCCACGAGGGTGTGGTTGCCGACCTGCGTTTCGAGCAGTTGCGGTCGCTGGACGCTGGAGTGTGGAAGGGGCCGAAATGGAGCGGCACGAGAATTCCGGCACTCGCGGAGGTGCTGGAAACGGTGCCGCCCGACAAGACGCTCGTTGTCGAGATCAAGTGCCCCAGCGGAGTCCTACACGAGTTGGAGAGGGTGTTGGATGCATCCGGGAAACGGAGCCAAGTGATGTTGATTGCCTTCGATTACGCAACGATCCGAGAAGCGAAGCGGCGCATGCCCGACGTGCCCTGCTATTGGTTGTACGGGTTCTCTGACCGCGAAGCCGAGCGTTACCGTGTGCAGGCCTCCGAGGACTTGATCGGGCGGGTTCAGAGCGCCGGCCTAGACGGACTGGATGTCCGTCACAACGCATCGTGGGTGCCTCAGCTCGTGCAGTCCTTGGACGTCATCGGCAAGAGGCTGTATGTCTACACGGTGAATTCCGAGCAAGCGGCCCGGCGGCTCCGAGACCTAGGCGTGGCCGGGATTACCACCGACCGTCCGGCGTTCCTGCGGCAGGCGATCGCTGGGGAGTGAATCATGCCGTTGCCGGACCGTCACGACGGGACAGCGGCGTCGTACCGCGTCCGAGCGGATCCAGAGTGGCGATGACGTTCGCTAAGCGTTCGTTGCCGGCTAGGCTCGCGTGCTTGGCCCTTGCGCTGGGCATCACGTACATCTTCTTCATCCAGTACTGCGACCTCTTGTTCGACTGTGGATGCAGGGCGCTTTGGGCTGGCAGGGCCGAGCACTGCAACATCCATAGCCCGTCCCCGCCCCATTGCCCGTGGTGCCTCAATGACGGGATATACGGTTGGTGGGCACACGCAGCGATCGTCGTCTCCCAAGCCGGCCTAGCGCTCTGGCCGGGCCGATTCGGAAAGAGGCGCGCTGCGTCCGTGCTTCTGGCGTTTCCCGCTGTCGGCGGAGCGGCCGGGCTCTTCGCCGGTCTGGCGACCGGCTACTGGCAGTGACGGCTAAACACGGCTCGGGGCAAACAAACACACCGCACCACGGCTCGGGAATCCACCGATTGTGGGTAGCTCTCCCAGTAAGGCGCCGCCCACCTGATCGACGGCCGGCCATCGAAGAGGATCCGTGCGGTCGGCCATCACTTGGCGGAGGCTGTCCGGGGGTGCCGAGGTCGATCTCACGTAGCTGCGAGCCACGCCTTCCCGGCAGCTTCAGCGCGATGGGGCACTGCGTGGCCGATTCGCTGGGTCTTGCAAGATTTGGTTAGGATTGTATATAAGCCCCTTCGGCAACGAGCCTCCAAGATTGCCCTGGCCGAGGTTGATGAGCCGGCAAAATGCAGTAGATGCTGAGAGAGGCGGGCAAGCACTGGTCGCCGGCACGAATTCGGGCCGGGCGTTTGCGATCCATCTTGGCCGCCCCTGCCCGCAGACACCGTGCGGACGCAAGCCAAGCGAATCCGGAACACTTCCGCGACACTCGCGCGCTTGCGGGGCCAAGGCGGCTAGCACAGCCCCGGCGGCGGGCCTACACCGTTTCCGGAACCACGTAAGGCTCTCTATAGCGGCGCGTCAGCATCGCGTTGGCGATTCCGTTTCCCACGAACCGGCCCGTCTCGCGGTCAACGTGCAGGTGCTGCCGGCAACGGTAGCTGATATTCCCTTGGTGGCAAAGCTCGGCCGCCGCTGCGCCGATCTGGATGTCCGCGTTCAGCGAGTATTGGTTTCGTGAGCGAACTGCATCCATGAAGTTCGCCATATGCGGCCTCGGATCCCAGATCCTCTCCTCGTGCGTCTTCTCGTCGTGCGTCTTCTCGCGCTCGTCTCCCACGTGTATCTGGAAGCCGTACGGGTCGACGGCCATGTAGCCTTGGTCACCAAAGAAGATGTTGCCTACGTAGTTGTTGCCTCGCAGAACGGAGCTTCCTTCACTTGGACTCGAAAGGTTGCGCACGTCGAAGACGATTTCAGAACCGTCGAACTGGAAATGCGCCTGCTGCGTATTGGGCGTTTCTTGCTCGTCCTCCCATACGTACTTGCCGCCGCTGGAGGAGATCGATTTGGGTCTTCCGTACTCGCCCAACCCCCAGCGGCAAATGTCCATCTCGTGGACGCCCTGGTTGCCGATGTCGCCGTTGCCCGTGTCCCAGAACCAGTGCCAGTTGTACGCGAACCGGTTCTTCGTGTAGGGGCGCATTGGTGCCGGTCCGAGGAAGATATTCCAGTCAAGGCCGGGTGGCACCGGTTCCTCCGGCGTATGACCGATCGAATGCCGTCTGCGGAAGCAAAGACCGCGCGCCATGTACACTTCTCCGATCGCGCCTGCGCGAAGCATTGCCATCGCCTTGCGCTTGTGTCCAATGGATCGGCTTTGAGATCCCACCTGCACCATTCGCTTGTATTTTCGAGCCGCCTTGACCATCTGCTCGCCTTCGAACACGTTGTGGCTCGCCGGCTTCTCTACATAGACATCCTTCCCAGCCTGGCAAGCCCAGATCGTTGTCAGTGCGTGCCAATGGTTGGGTGTCGCCACCGAGACCGCTTGCACGTCCTTGTCCTCAAACAACGCGCGCATGTCCGAGTACTCCCTGGGTACGTGTCCTTGGGACTTGCGGACGATTGCGGACGCACGCTCCCTGGCTTCTTGGTTCACGTCGCAGATCGCAGCAATGCGGGTTCCGGGTACGTCAGCGAAGTATCCGAGGTGCCCGCGGCCCCGGCCACCGGTTCCAACCACCGCCAAGTTGACGGAATCGTTTGCACCTAGGATTGGAAAGGAGCGGGTCGCGACCGCAGCGGCCGCACCCTGCACGATCATTCTGCGGGTCGGATTTTCCATGGCGTTCAGCCTACTACAGCACGGGTTCCATGGCGCTTGTGCTACGTTCGATTCCTTGTCGTTCCCTCGCGTGGCGATCGTGTTCTTGCTGGCCTGCGACGTCGCGGCTGGAACATCCGCTTCAGCCGCTCTCTCCCGTGTGAGAGAAGCGGTCCAGGACTCCACTGGCCTCGAGGCTGATCTGCGCGCCCTTTGTGACGGTATCGGTCCCAGGATGGCTGGCACCAAGGGGATGCGGAGAGCTCTCGAGTGGGGACGCCAATCATTCCTGGAGGCGGGCCTGTCCAACGTCCGGTTCGACGCCGTGCCCATGCCGATGCGATGGGAAGAGGGGGCCACCCGAATCGACGTAATCGAGCCGACCGTTTTTCCCGTCCGCGCCGCGGCATCGGCGCTTTCTCCGGCAATTCCTCGGGCGATCGAGGCGGAACTTGTGGACGGAGGACCCGGAAACCAGGGAAGCATTTCTAGGAAGGCTGCCAGCATTCGAGGCAAGGTGCCGCTTGTGAAGCTAGACGAGGTTCGTTCATTTGACGACTTGGCGATCGAGCAGCGGGACGCAATGCTGGCCATCCGCGAGGCGGAACAGGCGGGAGCTGTGGCAGTACTTTTCGTCTCGACGCGCCCGCATCGGCTTCTCTACCGCCATGTCAACAACATCGCCGGCCGGCTCGACAAAGTCCCGTCCGCGATAGTTGCACGAGAGGACGGCCTGCGCCTGCTCCGCCTGCTGCGGGATGGAGCGAGAGTCCGGATTCGCCTCGAAATGCCCAACCGAATCGGTGGACCTTACGAGACAGCGAATGTCGTGGCCGAGATTCCTGGACAGGACCTAGCGAACGAAGTCGTGTTGGTGAGTGCGCACCTCGATTCTTGGGACATGGGCACGGGGTGCCTCGACAACGCGGCAAACGTTGCTCTTGTGATTCACGTCGCTCGCTCGATCCGCGCGGCGGGAGCGCTTCCCAAGCGCACGATGAGGTTCGTGCTATTCGGGGGCGAGGAACTCGGCCTGTTCGGCTCGCTGGCGTATGTCGACAGGTATCGATCGGAACTGGACCTCCACGTGGCGGCGATCGTGCATGACATGGGTGGCGGTCCCTTGGTTGGCTACTCCGTCGGTGGGCGCGAGCAACTGCTGCCGAGACTTGATGAGATTCTCGAAGACCCGGGTCCAAGCGGAGAGTATCGCCACACGCGCGAGGCCTTCTTCCTCAGTGACAACTTTACGTTCGTCTTACAGGGGATCCCCTCGCTTTTTGCCGTGCAGGACACGTCTGGGTTTTTCCTCACATACCATTCGGAGGCCGACACCCTCGACAAGGTGCAGGTCAGCAACGTGACTGACTCCGCTTTCGTGGCCGCCTCGGCCGCGCTTGGGATCGCGAACCGACAGTCTCGCTTTGGCGAGCGCCTGAACGAGCGGCAGGTTCTGAACTGGCTGCATCGCGCAGGCTTGGTCAGGCACCTGCGATTCTTGGAGGTTTGGGACTCATGGCGGCCGACTGCGCGCGGCCGCGCTGGGCGCTAGGCGAAGTTGCTCTGCGACGCAGGTTGCTAGGGTAAGGCGATGCCGTTCCCATTAGCTCGCCAGGAGGGCCTGACGCGTCCCGGGCCGGCCGAGCGGCAGGCGCGGAGCGCCTACATGCAGGAGCTTGTCGGCGAGCTGCAAGCGCTTGAGAATCGGCTCATGCTGGGCGGGGGCCCCAAGCGCATCGAACGGCAACGCGCGGCCGGCAAGATGCTGGCACGAGAGCGGGTCGCCGCACTATTGGACGATGGCGAGGATTTCCTGGAACTCGGGCTTCTTGTGGCGCACGACGCCTACAACGGGATCGCCCCGGCGGCCGGTGTTGTCACCGGCATGGGCCGCGTCGGAGGTCGGCCTGTTGCGGTCATGGCAAACGACGCGACGGTCAAAGCCGGAAGCTGGTTTCCTGAGACGGTCAGCAAGGTTCTGCGGATTCAGGAAGCTGCAATGCGGTGCGCGATTCCCGTCGTCTACCTTGTTGATTCTGCGGGCGTCTTCCTTCCCATGCAGCACGGGACGTTTCCTGGCAAGTACGGGGGCGCCCGGATCTTCTACAACTGCTCTCGCATGCGGCGCCAGCTTCGAATACCGCAAATGGCTGCGGTGATGGGCCAGTGCATCGCTGGCGGTGCCTACCTTCCCGCGCTAAGTGACATTATCCTCATGGTCGAGGGAACGAGCTTCATGGGCCTGGGCGGGCCCAACTTGGTCCAAGGGGCAATCGGTCAGCGCGTGGAACCCGAGCACTTGGGGGGTGCCGCGCTTCACACTGGTCTCAGCGGCGTCGCGCACTACCGCGTCAAGAACGACGCGGAATGCGTGGATCGCATTCGAACCCTTCTGCTGGAATTGCCTCGTTCGGCGGAAGTTCCTAGAAATGCTACGGACCCCGCGGCCGTCGGCGGATTGGACGAAATCCTGCCGCGCGACCGTCGGCTTCCGTACGATATGCATGCTGTAGTCCGAAGCGTCGTGGACCGAGATGGCTGTGTCGAGTTCATGGCTGATTACGCGCCGGAACTCTTGTGCGCCAACGCTCGCATCGATGGCTGGCCCGTCGGACTGGTCGCAAATCGACGCGGCCTGTTCCGGCAGGGCGGACGGACCAGAATCGGAGCGATTATCTATGCCGAGACCGCTCGGAAGGCCGCGCAATTCGTGGAAAAGTGCGATCGGCAGGGCCATCCTCTGATCTACTTCCAAGACGTTTCCGGGTTTATGGTGGGTCCCGAGGCGGAGCAGAGCGGCATCATTCGTGCGGGGGCGGAGATGGTCGAGGCGATGGCCACCGCAAGGGTGGCCAAGATGGTCGTGACGCTGCGCCACGCCAGCGGTGCCGGGTACTACGCTATGGCCGGGCAGGGATTCGATCCAGACTTCATCTTCAGCTGGCCGTCGGCTCGTGTGGGGGTGATGGAGGGCGACTCCGCCGTGCAAGCGCTGTTTGCAAGAGGGTTGCGGAAACTGGAAGAATCCGGCCAAGTCGCGTCCGACGAACTGAACGAGAGCATTGAGCGGACGCTCGCGGAATATGAACGGACGCTGGATGCCAAATGGTGCGCGGCGCGAGGCTATGTCGATGCCATCATTCCTCCCGAGCGGACGCGAGCCGTCCTGGCCTTTTGCTTGGAGGCGGTGCGAGGCCACGGTTACGAAGCGATCGGCAACGCATGACGCGGGCTGCGCAATGCGGTGTCGAAACGCTCGCCGCTTCGGGTTCGTCGCACTTAACGGGGCTTGGTGCGAGAATCTAAGTACGCAAGCATGCCGCACGGATTGAGTTCATTGACGGCCATCGGTGTTGCCGTCCTCACACTGGCCGCATCGCGACCCGTTTCGGCGGCTCCTCCGGCCCAAGGCAAGGTGGCGTGCGGCACCTCGCATAGCGCTGAGGAGACTCTCTTCCTCCACGAACAGAGGATGCTTCGTAAGCCCGGGTTGCGCTTGGCGCCATATTCGCAGTCCGTGCCGACAGCCGCTCGCAACATCGGCGACATTGCCATCATCGAAGCGACGCCGGACATCGTGGCACCTGCCAACCCATTTGATTTGTCGCGCAAGCGGATCAGGATTGCCCCTAGGGGCAACGCGTTTGCCATTGAGTCAGCAAGCATCGGCGCGCAGACACCGATCGCCACTCAGGGCACGGCGCTCGATCTGGACGATGACGATTACTCCCTAATCGAATTGCCGTTCGAGTTTCCTTACTATGGCGCGAACTACACACGCGTATTCGTTCAGTCCGACGGCAACATCACGTTTCTGTACCCGGAAGCAAGCTCTACTGCGAGGAGCTTTTCGCGTGTTGCGGGCGGGCCGCCCAACATCGCGCCCTTCTTTCGGGATCTCGACCCAAGCCGGGGAGGACGTGTGCACCTCCAACTGCAGGGTGACCGATTAGCGGTGACCTGGCATCAGGTTCCCGTGTATGTCGATGTCGGCGTCGGCAGTCCACAGACATTTCAGGTTGCTCTCGACGCGACTGGAATCGTCGAGTTCCGCTACGGCGCTGTCGACGCGACCGACGCCGTGGTTGGCGTCTTCCCTGGCGAGGTGGCAAGGCCATCGAAAGCGGTGGACTGGAGCGCCGCTAACGCGATGTCGTTCGACAGCACCGCCATCCTCGCCGAGGTCTTCCGCAATGAGCGCGCCATCGACGAGTACGCAGTTGTTCACGCGTTCTTCCGCTCAAACGAAGATGCCTACGATTCAATGATCCTGGTCAACGACTTGGATTTCGACGCAAGCCAATACTCCCTTGCGCATGCCTACACGGTCCGCAACGAAATCCAAGGGATCGGTGAGTACCTATTTGATTACGGCGGGTTTTTCGGATCGCCCAAGCGACTCTCGGCGTTCGTCAACATGGGGGCCGTTTCGGACTATCCGGCGGGCCCGCTCACCCCGATTCCCGGTCTGCCCCACGCCTCCATGCTGACGATCCTCGCTCACGAGATCGGGCACCGGTTCCTTGCCTACGCGCCATTTGTCGACCCGGGATCAGGCGAAGCTTCATTCGACCTGTTGGGGAGGCAATACGCCCACTGGAGCTTTTTCTTCAATTCTCAAGCTTCCGTGCTCGAGGGCAACGCGATTCGGGATCACGGCGCGGAGGCAAGTCCTCGTTTCGAAACGGTCGCCGCGACGCAAACTTACAGCGAGCTGGACAAATACCTCATGGGATTCCTAGAAGCCAGCGAAGTGCCGGCCACCTTCCTGGTGAGGAATCCCACTTCGTCGGGACGCATCGGTTCGGCGGGTCGCTCGCCCGAGGTCGGGGTGACCTTCGACGGGATCCGCCAGGATGTCCGTGTCGAAGACATCATTGCCGCAGCCGGCGAGCGCAAGCCCGGAACATCGATGTCCCAGCGTCACTTTCGGCAAGCGTTCGTTCTTCTAGTGGAAGACGGGGACTCGCCGAACCCGGAAACCGTCGAATTGATGCAACGCCTTCGCGCGAACTGGCTGGCGTTCTTCGAAGCGCAACTGGGAAGTCGCGCGACGGCCTCAGCTGGTCTTGTGCGGATGCTTCACTTGTCGACATGGCCGGGTGGCGGGCTGATTGAGAACGGCGCAGGGCGGGGGCGGGTGACGATCTCCGAACCTCGCGCGACCGATTTGGTGGTGAGCCTGACCGTGCACGACGCGATCGCCGCCGTCCCCCCGACTGTCACGATCGCGGCCGGCGAAGTTCATGCCGAATTCAACATGCAGGGCTTGGAGTCGGGCTTCACCACCTTGGTTGCAGAGGCCAGAGAGGCCGGCTACGACCGCTCCGTGACGCGATTGTCAGTTCGGGACGGAGTGTCGGGACTCGAACTTCACCCGTTGCACCCTGCCGAAATTCATGGCGTGGCGGGAACCACGCTGCCTTCGCCCCTTCGCTACCGCGTCCTCGACGAGAACCGAGTGCGGTACAGCGGAGTTGAAGTCCAGCACGTTGCAACCGGAGTCGATCCGGCGCCCTTCGCCCCTTCGATCACGGATCACAATGGCGAGGTTTCGGTCCGGTGGCCGCTGGCCCAGTCTCCTTCCCAGCAACTGCTTACCGCGCGCCTGAAGGGGGCCCCGGAAGCTGTCGTGCACACGATGGCGAGGGCCGTTTCCGGAACTCCGACGTTCAATGCTGCCGGGGTGGTCAACGCGGCCAGCCAGGAAGCTGCCTGCACGAGTGTGGCTCCAGTCGCAGGAGCTTCTGGCCCAGTTGAAACGCAAGCTCCCTCCATAGCCTGCTCGGGCCGGGGCTTCGCTCCCGGCAGCCTGGTGACCATCCGAGGGTCGAATCTTTCCGCCCAGACGCTGGCCGCAAACACTCTCCTGCTATTCGGGAATCCGTCGCTGCCATTCGAGCTGGCGGGGACTCGCGTCCATGTGGGAGGGATTGCAGCGCCGCTGGTCCGCGTCGCACCGGAAGCGGTGACCTTCCAGGTGCCGTTTGAAGTGCAAGCCCCGACGATGCGCGTGCTCGTTGTGACGTCCTATGGCCGAAGCGAACCGGTGACGCTTCCAGTGGGTTCCGCGCAGCCGGGAATCTTTCCGGACCGCGTCAGTGGAGGCGCAAGGGCGGCGGTTGTCGGCTCCAGGCCCGGCAGCGGCCTGGTGCCGCAAGCTGGAGGGTTGCTGGAGCTTTTCTGCACGGGATTGGGCGCCGTCAGCCCTTCGGGCAGGACGGGGCGGCCGGGCTTGTCGCAGCCCATGCAGCGCGTGGCGGCAAAGACCAAGGCTTGGGTGGACGGCGAGGCGGCCAAGGTGACGCTCAGCGCCTTGGTCTCGTTTGAAGCCGGCGTGTACGTGGTCGTGCTCGACTTGCCTGGCGATCTGACGCCCGGGGAGCATTCGGTTAAGATCGCTGTTGGTGGCATGGCGAGCAGCGCTGTCCCGTTCAAGTCTGAGTGACGTTGCCTGCCGGCCAATGCGCGTGGCATATGCATCGCGCCTTGTCGTCGATTCCTTCAAGATAGGGCCGGTGTCCCGGCTCGTTGCCGCTGGGCCGACGTGTCGCTCATTACACTCGTAGAGTGCGCCCTGCCACGCTGCGATGGTGTTTGCTAGCCCTAGCGGTCCTCGCGATCGTACTCGTCCCGTTCTTTCTGTACGAGGAAAGAATCTTCGATTTTGTTTCCGGGACACTGCGGTCCGACACTAGCCGGCCGCTGGTTGCGTTCTCAGTCCTCTTGCTGCTTTCATCGGATCTTGCGGCACCGGTTCCTTCGAGCCTGGTGGCGACAGCTTCCGGTATGCTGCTAGGCCTAGTGCCAGGAGCGGCTGTCACATGGGCTGGCATGCAGGTCGGAGCGCTTGTGGGGTATGGCTTCGGCCGCACCGCGGGAGCTACCGCGGCTCGGCGGATTGTCGGCGATGCTGAGCTTGAACGAGCAATCCGTTCGTATCGCCGCTGGGGCGGCGTGTCGTTGATCGCTTCCCGTGCCGTTCCGGTGCTCGCGGAAAGTTCCGTGGTGATTGCGGGAGCAGTTCGCATGCCACTTGGTCGGTTCACTTGGCTGACCGGCCTTTCCAATGCTGCGATCGCTGTGGTTTATGCGGGAGTCGGTGCCTACGCGCTCGAGACAAGCGCTTTCCTGCTGGCTTTCGCCGCTTCGATGCTGGTCCCCGGCTTGCTAATGTGGGTCAATCGCGCTCTCGGCAGCGGGAACTCCATCAGACGGGGCGACGAGGACGGCCTGCGGTCCGGCTCCATCGACATTGGAGGATCGGTCAACTAATGCACGGCCCCGGATTGCTGACTTTCACCACGGACTTCGGTACGCGCGACCACTATGCCGGGGCGATGAAGGGGGTTGTCGCCACCGTTGCGCCGGACGTGAGAGTGGTCGACATCACTCATGACGTGCCCAGCTTTGACATTGCCGCTGGCGCCTTCGCTATCGCCCAAGCGTATCCCTGCTTTCCCGAGGGTACGGTGCACGTGGTCGTCGTTGACCCCGGAGTCGGCTCCTCGCGCCGTCCGATCGCGGTGCAGGCCGGTGGGCACTTGTTCATCTGTCCGGACAACGGTGTGCTGTCGCTGGTAGCCGAGTCTGCCGATGTGTTCAAAGCGCGGCTCATCCGCTTGCGTCACGGGCTTGCTGCGCTGAGCCGCACCTTCCACGGGCGCGACCTGTTCGCGCCCGTCGGAGCACGCCTGGCCGCCGGGCTTCCATTCGAGGAAGTGGGACCTGAGGTGGCCGACTTCACCCTGCTGCCCGCCACGAACCCAGCGAACAGCGCTGGCCGCATCCTCTATGTCGACGGCTACGGAAACCTCGTCACGAGTATCCGCGAGCGAGACCTCCCTGTCGGAGCCTGCCTTGCCATCGCCGGTACAAGAATCTGCCTGCGAGCCGAGTCCTACGCTTCCGTGCCCTCGGATCGCCTTTTCTTGATTGCCGGCAGTTCGGGCTTTGTTGAAATCTCGTTGAACCGCGGGTCAGCCGCGAATGCTCTTGGAGTGCGAGCCGGAGAGCATCTGGTCATAGCGAGTGAGCGCAAGGAGCCGATCGTCGCTTCGGCTCAATCCGCCAAGGACATCATGTAACTGCGCTCCCTGTTCTTCAGGTATTTGTATGGGTTAACGTTCATCCGCCTGAAATGCACTTCGTAGTGGAGATGCTTCCCTGTCGTACGTCCGGAACTGCCCACTAGCCCAATGACCTCGCCGCGTCGTACCGATTGGCCAGGCCGCACGAAGTACTCTTGCAGATGGCCGTAAATTGTCCGGAATCCGTTCTGCCCGTGGCTGATCTTGACGCAGTGTCCCAAGCCGCCTTCCCACTCCGCGGAGATCACATAGCCGTCTGCCGTCGCGAAGACCGGCGCCTCGGACGGGGCGCTGAGGTCGAGACCGGGATGAAAGGCTCCCTCGCCGTCAAATGGATCCAGACGCTTTCCGTAGCTGCTTGTGATATGCCCTTTCACTGGCCAGATCGAGGGTGTCGTGTTTCCCAGCAACGAGTCCAAGGGCGGACCTAGCCTGGACCCGCCCAGTGCGCCCTGAATGAGATCGTACTGGTTGAGCGAAGCGTGATAGGCAGGAATCAATTCCGCTCCGTACGCAGTTTCCGCGTCGGTATTGTCGCGGCTGAAACCGTACGCGATGGAAATCTGGAATGCTAGTTTGCTCAGGGACTCCAACTGCTTGTCACGCTCTTCCACGGTTAGCAACAAGCTGTCGTACTCTTCTTGGAGCGTGCTGTTCTCCGCGACAAGCCGTGCCCTCTCGGACGCGGTGCGAACGTAGTTCGCGCCCAAACCGATGGTCATGATCAGCGCAAGCCCCGCGAGGCCGGCCACTGCGTGCAGCATCCCGTGGGGAACTTGGAATCTCTTAATGCGTCCGTGAACCGGATGCGCAATGACGACGAGGAATCGGTTGCCTCGCATGAATTACATGAATTCGGGCGGCAAAACCGCCCGCGCCTTCTCCCGAATAGACTGACAATAGACGACCTAGCGGCACCCTGTCAAGACTGCTTGGTAATAGAGTAGCGCATCGGGCCCGCGAACGGGGAATTCACCTTGACCAATTGCGAAGCAGGAATAGACGCGGAAGAACACCTGATCACTAGTATCGAAGCTCTATGGGCCGACCGCGAGAACTCCGGGGTGGCCTTGGCAGGGGGTGATGACTGCGCGGTCCTGAGTTCGCTCGGCGACCGCGAGGACCTGCTGCTCACGTCCGACCAGGTCGTCGAGAACCGTCATTTCGTGCGGGGCAAGCACCCCCCCGCCGCATTGGGGCGCAAGGCGCTGGTCCGTTCCCTGAGCGACATCGCGGCGATGGGTGGGCGCCCGTGGTGGTGCCTGCAAACAGTGTGCTTGCCCGCCTGGGCCAGGGGGCGGTGGCACGACGAGTTCCAGCAGGGAATGCGCCAGGCAGCCGAGGGGCCGGAAGTCTCTGGCCTAGCCCTAGTAGGCGGCGATGTCTCGGGCGGCGACCGGTTTGTCGCCACAGTCGCAGTCATCGGCCGCTTGGCGACGGGCACGGCGCTTCTGCGCGGCGGCGCCAAGCCTGGCGACTTCCTGTATGTCTCGGGCTCGCTCGGCGGGTCACTGATAGGCCTTGAACGGTTGCTCGGCGAGCGAAGACCGGATCCCGGCGATCCCGCCGTCGCAAGGCACTGCGAGCCATCTCCACGTCTCGCCTTGGGCAGAGCCCTGCGCAGGGTGCCAGCCACCGCCGCGATTGATGTCAGCGATGGCCTGGCGACGGACGCGCGCCGCCTGGCTTCGGCTAGCGGCGTCGCTCTCGTGATCGAGCCCTCGGCGCTGCCCCTGTTCCCGGGGGCATCCACCGAATTGGCGCTGCGTTCCGGAGAGGAGTATGAATTGCTCTTCACGCTCGCTCCGGAGAGCGTGCCGCCAGCCGACGCGGTCCTTACGCGGATTGGCCACGTGGAGCGCGGGTCCGGCGTTTGGCTGCAGTCGGACGAAAGGCGGGAGCCGCTCGGGGCGCTGGGCGACGCGCATTTCTAGGATCGCGCGGGGAATCCCTACACGTCGAGCAGCGCGTCAATGTCGGTCGCTAGCTCGCGACGAGGGGTTGCCAGTGAAACCAGAACGAACACCAGCGTGGAAGCCAGCAAGGCAACCGCTCCGACGGCAAGGCCTGGAGGGAGCAAGGGAACGCCGTGCCGTGCGGAGACCTCCAAGACGAAGTTCAGCACGATGCTAGTTGCGATGGATGCGACGCATGCCTGCCCGGTGGCGCGCTTCCAATTCATGCCGATGCAAATGCTTGGGACGATGGCGGCGGCGAACGTGCCCCAGCCGAACGTGCCTAGCAATGCGATTAGGTTTTCCATGTAGAGCGCGAACAGGGCGGACAGCAGCAGCAGCCCCCCGGTGGCGACGCGAGACCAGAACAGCTCGCGTACGAGCGGCCTGCCGCGCACGGCCATGGGGATGTCCCGCACGACCGCAGCCGCACCCAGGTTCAAGAAGGAATCCGCGGTGGACATGATCGCCGCCAGCAAGCCCGCGAAGACGATTCCAGCAAGCAGCTCCGGCGTGTAGTAGAGCAGGAATGTCGGTGCGGCGAGGTCCGGGTTGTCTAGAGCGGGATGCTCTCCGCGAGCGACCAGAGTCCGCATTGAGAGGCCGATACCCATCCACAGCATGGCTAGTACCATGTAGCCCGCGCCGGATGCGAGCGCGCCCCACTTGAGCTGCCGGATATCTTTCAGCATCATGAGCTTGGTCACGGCATGAGGTTGTCCCGCCGCGCCGATCCCGAAAAGGAGCATCCAGCTCAGGGCTGCCATTTCTCCGCGCGCGCCCCAAGGCCCAATAAAGTCCGGATCCATTGCCCAGAGCGTTTCACTGATCGCCAGCATTCCGCCACCGACCTTCAGGCACTGCATGAGGACTGCCACCGCCGCGCCGAGCATCAGGAGCCCTTGGAAAAGGTCCGTGTAAACGCCAGCCACGATTCCGCCTGCGATTGAGTAGAACGCCAGAACGCTCAAGCCGATGGCAAGAGCCGCGAGCAAGTCGATTCCCAGCACCGCCTGCAGGACTGTGCCTATCGCGAGCACTTGGGTGCCGAGGTAGCCGAGGACGCCTAGAATGATCGCGCCGCTCATCGCAAGCGTCGGCCAGCGACCCCCGTAACGTGCCGAGATCGCCTCGGGAAGGGTCAGTATGTCCCGAATCTCCACGAGTAGGCGCAGCCGCTTGCCGGTCAGCATGAAGACCACCGGCAGGCTGAACGCAGCGACGAACACCATCCAGAGTGAGCTGGATCCCGACTCGTAGACCAATCCCGGCCCGCCGACGAAACCGAATCCGCTCATGACGCTGGAGATCGTTGCCATGACCACGACCAGCGGACCGAGCGACTTGCCCGCCAGGAAGAAATCGGCTGTCGAGACCGTACGCCGCATCGCCCAGATTCCGACGACAGCGCAGATTGCAAGGTAGGCGACGACGCACGCAATGATCAGCTGCGAGTCGGCGGTGGGCATTTAATCTAGGGGGCTAGGCGCTACTTCTTGGCGAAGCGATCAAGGAATTCGCGTTGCTTGTGTTTCGACAGGATTTCGGTATCGAAGATGAGTCCGTAGACGAGGCCCAAAGTCACGCCAAGCGGGGTGATGCCGTATAGCAGCATGGCGGTGCCTGCGGGAAACCCTCCGATCGTGACAAGCGGCCCGCTCGGATCATGCAAAAAAAACCCCAGCGCGAGCAGGCTGCAGAAGACTGTTGCGAACCCAGCTAGGTATGCGTAGGTGCGTCTCGATGGCTGCCCAGCGGAACGCAGGGCCAAAGCACAGAGCACGGCGATCAGAACCACGGCCGCCATGCCTAGCAACGCCGCGCGCCCCGCCAGTCCTGCGAGCAGCGCTACGAGGCTCACGGCGGCCGCAAGGACCGCCAGCGGCGAGTTATTCACTTCCAACGGGATTCTCTGCTTGCGAGAACGGCGTATGCCTCGGTGTAGGTCTGCGACATGCGGTTCTCCCAAGCTTCCGCTATGGCCGGATCCTCGGGCTCCTCGCCTTTGTCGCCGGTATGTTGGATCCAGAGGTTTAATGCCGATGCCATGCGCGTCAGGATCTGCTGGTGCCCCGGCGAGCCGGCGAGGTTGTGCAGCTCGTCAGGATCTGCGGCGGTGTCATAGAGCTCTTCCTCGGGACGCGTCTTGGACAGGAACGGGTAGTCCTTCGAGGTGACTTCGCCACGCTTCTCCAGCCGTTGCAGCTGCCGCCAAGTCGGGTACGAGACTTCCTTGTAGCGGTTCAGCTGCATGTAGGCCCGGTCGGGGTAGTAGTTTCGAATGTACTTGTAGCGCTTGTCCCGGACGGCGCGTATGCGGTCAACGGTCTCGTCACAGCGATCCCTGGCCGCGAACACGTACTCGCGGTCGGGCATCTTTCCGTCGCCGAGGAACACGCGTCCTTCCATGTAGTCCGGCACCTGGATCCCAGCGAGGGCCAGCGACGTGGCCGACAGGTCGATCGTGCTTACCAACTCGTCGCGCACGCTGCCCGGTTCGAGCTGTCCGGGCCAGCGGATTATCAACGGGACGCGAATGCCCCCGTCATAGAGGAACTGCTTGTCGCGCGGCATCGGACGCCCGTGGTCCCCGAAGAAGACGACGATAGTTCGATCCGCCAGATCGTCTTCGTTGATGCGGTCGAGTACTCGTCCGACCTTTTCGTCCAGCAATCGCACTGCGTCGAGATAGCCTGCCCAGTCCCGGCGCGAGATCTCGTCCTGAGGATAGTAAGCGGGAGGATTGACGCCATCCGGGTCAGTGGGGTTCTCGATTCCTTCGGTAAACGCCCAAGGATCGGGCGGCCGCCCGCGGTGTGGCTCGAAGATGTTGACCTGCGCGTAGAACGGCTGGCCGGGTTCTCTGTCACGCCAGTCTTTGCCATCGAACGGCTTGCCATGCTTGAAGTTGAAGTCGGTCTTGTTCCGCGCGCCGAGGCCGCTATCGTGGTCGTTCAGAGTGTAGTAACCGGCGTCCCGGAAGTAGTCGGTGATCAGGCGCACCGGTGGCGGCAGCTCGTACCCGTCGTCGCGATGGCTCCGGTGGGCGTGAGCTCCGATGCTGGTTTGGTACATGCCCGTGATGAGGGCCGAGCGCGACGGCGAGCAAACCGGGCAAGTCACGTAGGCGTTGGTGAAGCGCGCGCCCTCCTCGGCCAGCCGGTCGATGTTGGGCGTGCTGACCTCGGTGCTGCCGTAACAGGAGAGGTCCGGCGATAGGTCGTCCGCAATGATCCAGACTATGTTCCACGGTCTGGCGGTCGCCTCCGTGCAGCCGGACGTGGTGGCTGCCGTCCCGGCAGCGATGCTTGTAGCGAGGAACTCCCTCCGGGTGGTCTCCATGATTCGTTCCATGCGTTCCGGGCGTTTGAGCGCAACAACGATGCCGTATAGTGCCGGCTCGGATGCGCCTAGTTTCAGGGATTTCGCATATTGTACAGGAATGTGAACTGCAGGCGGATGTCGCCGCCTAGGTATTCCCGTGGCAGCGGCGGGAACGGGTTTGAAGCGCTGATCCCAGCTACTGCGGCTCGGTCGAGGGGAGGAGTTCCGGAAGCCTTGGCGATGACCAGCTTCGGCACGGAGCCGTTACGCGCAACGGAGAATTGAATCAGGGTCCGCCCGCGGCTCATCCCGAGCCTAGCGCTCTCCGGGATCACGGCGAACCAGTTGCGGCGAATGGACGCTAGGATCTGCGTTAGGTACGGACGGAAATCGACCCCTCGCGGGTCGCTGAGCAATTCCACGAGGCTGCCCGAACTCGAGGGCCCCGGGGGCAGGATCCCGGCCGAAGCGGCGCCACCGAACCCGTCGCCCACCGCTTGTCGAGGCCCGCCTCCGCGGATCATCTGCTGGATCGCGCCTTCGATCACTTGGTCAGGGCGAGCTGTCAGATCCAGCGTGCCGAGCTGTGCGGATCCGCGGCGGCTGGGCATGCTGGCCTTTGGGCTTTCCAACTGCAGGGCGGCGCGCTTTCGCGAGGGGGCCAAGGGCATGGGGAGCAGCCGCGGGTCCCGCGCTTGAGCCAGCTCTCGACCTCGCTGGAACTCGCCGGGAGCGGGACTCTGCGCGGCCGGCAGCTCGGCTTGCTCGGATTCTTCGGCCTCTTCCAGCGCGGGAGATTCTTCAGGCGTTTCAGGCTCCTCTTGTTCGATCGGTTGCGGCACCGCCTCTTCTTCCTGCGCGGGCTCGGCTGCCTCAGGGGTTTCGGGTTCAGGGGCCGGCGCGGGTGCCGGCTCGGAGGGCGGCTGGGGCAGCCCGCGAAATTCGCCCTCTCCGTCACCTGGAACGTCCGCCTTCCCTCGCAAGGGAGGCAAGTCGTCCAGCGGCGGGGCCATTAAGGTGAACCTCATGGAGTCCCAGTCCGCTGGCTTGGCAAATTCCAGTTCCTGGGTTCCCGGGATGAGCAGGAGCGCCAATCCCACCGCATGAAGGAAAATGGAGACGGCTCTTGCCTCCAGTGCCCGGGCAGGGAAGGGCCGTTCCGTCCAGGGCGTCTCGAGCCGCAAAGGCGTCTCGGAGTCGACAGGCCAAATCCCACTGCCCGACGCCCGGTGGAATTGTCGGACAGGATCGAAGGGCCGGACGAGGAATTCCGGCGGGCGCGTATCGGACGGAGGCAGCAACAATCCCGCTGGATCTTGGGCGTGCTGCCAGCGCAACCTCAAACCAAAATCGGCCGTCGACAGCCAGATCGGGCGATCGCTGGGGGCCAGCCTGACGGTTCGCGCTTCCGAGACACGGCTCTCCAGACTCCTGCCGTAGTCCTCGAGCAAGAAATAGAGGTCCGCGCTGTCCCGCTTGTTCAATTAATTTCTGGCAGCCAATGTCCTGGAGATCAGATCCGAATGCCGGTTGATCGCCTCTCTTATTCTAAGGGCCAGTCGAAGGGCCTCGAGACCGTCGCGACCATCCACGCGAGGGCGGGTGCGGTCGCGCACGCAGCGCAGGAAGGAGCGTAACTGGTGCCGTAGCGGCTCGCCGTCCGTGGTCACGAGAGGCCGGACTAGCGGGCGGTTTTCATTGTCGAGCCCAATGCGCACGCCCTGGCGGCCTATATAGTCGACCGAAAGGTACTCGCGAGGCTGGAAGAATCGGAGCTTTCGGATCTTCTCGGTCGACACGCGACTCGCAGTTAAGTTGGCGACACAGCCGTTCCGGAATTGGATTCGAGCGCTCGCGATGTCAGTGCGGTCGGAAACGACGGAGAGGCCGCTAGCGTCCACTTGCTGCACCTCCGAGTCGACCAAGGTGCGTACGATGTCGATGTCGTGGATCATCAGATCGAGGATCACGTCGACATCGAGGCTCCGGGGACTGAACGGGCTCATGCGATGGACTTCGAAGAAAAGGGGCACGGTGGCGGCGGCGGTCGCAGCTTCGACCACTGGATTGAATCGTTCCAGATGACCGACCTGCAGGACACGCCCGGCCCGTTCGGCAGCGACGACAAGCGATTCGGCGGAGGCGAGGTCCGCGGCGATCGGTTTCTCGACCAAGAGATCGATTCCACCTTCGAGAAGCGGAATCCCCACGAGTGCATGCTGGCGAGTCGGCACCGCGAGGCTGGCGGCGCGCACCAGCTCGGGCAGCCCATCTGCAGCAGTCCGGCTCTCGCATCCGAACTCGGCCGCCACCTGGCATGCACGGGCAGGATCGCGGTCCACGACTGCCGCGAGTTCCGCTTCAGGCAACGACGCGAAGACGCGCGCGTGGTGCCGTCCGAAACTTCCGGCCCCGACCACCGCGACCGGGATGCGCTGGTTTCTACTCACAACAATCGGAGGTGGCTCTTGGTGGCCCTCCGTCGTTAGCGGAGGTCGTAGGCGACCATGTCCGTCTGGTTGCGCACTAGCAGCACGCCTGCTGCCATCGCGGGCACGTTCCATGTCTTGCCGGGAATTGACTCGAATCGCACGAGCTCCCGGTACTCATCCGGAGTTGCCTCGACCAATGCAAGATCGCCATCCTCGCTCAGCACGATCAGGTGACCTGACGCGTAAAGCAACTGCCCGAAGCGGTACCGCCCCCTCTTCCAAAGCCGTTCACCCGTTCGCACGTCCACAGCCGCCAGTATGCCCTCGTCGAGTCCGTACACGACGTCGTCCACCAGCACCGACGAGTTGAACTTGTTCTTCATGTTGCGGTTGAACCAGAGTTCCTCTACGGAAAACCGTCCAGCTTCCGCCGTGATCTTGAGCAATGCGGCGCCGTGGCCGTAGCCGGACGAGACAAATACATGATTGGCGTCAACGACCAGCGGCTGTGCGCAGTTGGCGTCGTAGCTCGTTTTCCAACCGTGGCTCCAAAACAGCGAGCCGTCTTTCACCGATGCGCCGAGAATCCTGGTGCCGCTCATGACCAGAAGCTGTCTCCGTCCCGCGAGACTGGCGATCTGCGGGGAGGCATATCCAGCCTTGTCGTCAAGCGCCGACCAGCGAACTTCTCCCGTGAGACGGTCGTACGCGATCAGCGACCTTTCATTGCGTCCGCCGGCTACCACGACCACCAAGTCATCAACAACGAGGGGGGCACCGGACATTCCCCAGGTGAGGTTCGAGGCTCGGGCGTCCTCCAGAATGTTCCTTTGCCAAAGCACTTTTCCGTCCTTGGCGCTAAGGCAAACCAAGTGGCCGTTCGCGCCTTGCGCGTAGAGTCTCCCATCCGCCCAAGTCGGGGTCGCCCTCGGGCCGTCTCCGCCCATGGATTCGCTGAATCGCGAACTCCAGGAATGCTCCCAGAATTGGCGCCCGTTCTCCAAGCCGTACGCCGCGACGACTTCGCGTCCGCGCCTTTGCTCGATTGTGAAGACCAGCGAGTCTGCCACAACCATCGAGGCGTAGCCGCCGCCTACCTGCTGTCTCCAGAGCTCCGGCGGGCCGTCGGCAGGCCATGCGAGGTTTACTTTCGTCTGATCGTAGATGCCGGCCCGGCCCGGCCCTCTGTACTCGGTCCAGTAGTTCTCTTGGGCCGTTGCCGCATCTCCGCGCTTTGCCGCGGGCCTTGCCATCGTCGCCGGGGCAGCGGCGATGTCCTGTCTCGAAGGATGCGCCTCGGAAGTCGCCTCGCGGATGCGGGCTTCTTCGATTCGGCGCAAGCGGCTTTCCGAGTCCACGTGCTCGATGACCAAGCGCCTGCCCGAACCTCCGAGTCCGACCGTGGCTCCTGTCCAAAGTAGGTAGACTGCGACCGCCAGCGCCACGGTAGCGGACGCACCGAGGACGTAGAGCAGTGCACGGAGAATTCGTTTGGCTAAAGGCATGGGACGCTCGGCTTCGTCGTCGCGGGCCGCGACGCTAGTTCTTAGACTAGCGGACGTATCGTTGAGCGATCGGGAATCTGCGCCCCATGCCGAACGCCTTTGATGTGACGCGAAGTCCGGGTGCGGCTTGCTGGCGCTTGTACTCGTTCCTGTCAACCTTTCTCGCGATTTCCCGGACAAGACCCAGCGGCTCTCCCAACTGCTCGACGATAGCGGACACGGAAAGGTTCTCTTCTACGTACAGCTTCAGAATCGGGTCCAGCACCTCGTATGGAGGGAGGGAGTCGGAATCCTTCTGGTCGGGCCGCAACTCCGCCGATGGCGCCTTTGTCAGAACAGACTCAGGAATTGCGTTGGGGCGCCGACGGTTGGCGACGGCAGCAAGCTCGTAGACGAGCGTCTTTGGAACGTCGCTGATGACGGCCAGCCCGCCGCACATGTCGCCGTAGATCGTGCAGTACCCGACCGCAAGCTCGCTCTTGTTTCCCGTAGTCAGCACCAAGCCGTCAAACTTGTTCGACAGCGCCATGAGCGTGTTCCCGCGGATGCGAGCCTGTAGGTTTTCCTCGGCGATGTTAGGGGCCGTGCCGGCGAATAGGGGGGCCAGCTGTTTCTCGAATGCCTTGTACAAAGGAGCGATTGGGATTGTCTCGAATCGGATTCCGAGAGCGCGGGCAGTGTGCCGAGCGTCTGTCAAGCTGCCTTCGGACGAGTACGGTCCCGGCATTCCCACACCTGTGACGTTAGCCGCCCCGAGCGCTTCCGCGGCGAGGACGACGGTGAGCGCCGAGTCGATGCCCCCGCTCAGCCCCACGATGGCCTTGCCGAAGCCGCACTTCGTCACATAGTCGCGGGTGCCCATGACAAGGGCGTCGAATACCGCATCGACCTCGCCGAAAACCTCGCCCGAACTCCAGCTGCCTTCGGGAACATCGCTGTCGCCGGCCACGTCCCACAAGACCAAGTCTTCCCGGAAGGAATCAGCCCGCGTGCGCAGGGTCCCGCTTTCGTCCAAAGCGAAGCTCGATCCATCGAAGATCAGTTGGTCGTTTCCGCCGACCTGGTTGACCAGCACGGCCGGCACCCGGTGGCGCAGCGCCGCGGCCCGGAGCATTTCGACGCGGAATTCACGCTTTCCAATGTGGTACGGAGAGGCGGAAACGTTTAGCAGAAGGTCGATCCCCTGGCTCGCCAGCTCCTCCACCGGGTCCCGCGAGTAGCGGGAGCGCTCCCAAAACTGCTTGTCGTTCCATGCGTCCTCACAGATAGTCAGGCCGATCCTGGCCTTTTCGAATCGCCAAACGCCGGCCCTCTTTCCCGGCACGAAATACCGCGACTCGTCGAACACGTCGTATGTCGGGAGCAGCACCTTGCGCTGGCGGAACACAATCTCGCCCCGATGCACGCAGGCAAGGCAGTTGGCGGCGTCGCCCGATTCTTCGTCGCGACCGCAATATCCAACGACGAGTCCCGTTCCGAGCCGGACCGAGGCAGCGGCGAGCCGCCTCAGATGGGTCTCGTTGGATTCCAAATAGCCTGCGGTTTCGACAAGGTCGAGCGGGGGATACCCGCTGATTGCTAGCTCGGGGAAGACTGCCAGGTCCGCTCCAGCCCGGTCGGCGCGCTCCGCGAACCTCAGGATCCGCTCGGTGTTTGAGCGAAGGTCTCCGACGGTCGGATTGAATTGGGCAAGCGCCAGTCTCATCGCACCCGTTCCTCACTCTAGCGAGCCGCGGGTGATCTTTGCGCAGCACGGGCTATTCCGCGGCCGCCTCGATTGATGCCACGATCAATTCTCGTGTGTCGTGGATTTGGAATGGCACCCGGTCGCCCATAGGCTGCCTGAGCGAAAGACCGTAATTCAGCGTGGATCTCTGACGCGCCACCGGAAGGCCTGTGGATCGAGAACCGTCTCCTCGGACCATTGCGCGCTTACGCTCGCGTGGTTTATCGGAAACTGCCGGCTGCATCCAGCCCGCGGCGTCGATCAAGGCTGTCTCGTCGATGGCGCCAAACTGCGCCGCGAGCGCGGCGGAACCGGTGTGTTCGCGCCAGACAACCCTTGCACGGCTGCCAGCGAACGCATCCTTCTCCAAGAGGTCCCCTGCCTACAGCGGGATGGAGCCGCCGCACGGCAACGCGTGGCCCCAAGCAGCGGCGCGCGCCACGCCAACCTCGAAACTTGAGCCCGGCACGTCGCTGGGCACTTCTCGGTGTGCGGTTTCGTCCTGCCGTCGCAATGAGTCGTAGTTGAGCATCTGAATCATGCTTCGGCTCGGCGGCGCGGGAAGCTTCTCACGCATCGCTTCTGCCAGTTGCTCATGACCCGCGATGCCCATCAGCGTTCCGTCTTCGGCCACATGGTAGGTGAGGTTCAGGCCTTCGATGGAGGAGAACACTGGGTGGCCACGGCCCGGCCATTCCCGGTCAAGGTCAGCGAGAGAAAGGTAGCAGTGTTGCTGAAGCTGTCGTTCGTGCGCCTAACGCGCAGCCGACAGCGCCTGTCGCGGACATCTGTCACCGGATCGCGATCGATGAACGTTGTGGGCCGCTCAAACCATTCGGGGATTTCGAGCGGCATGCCGTCTTCAGAGCCGTATCTCACGCTCACCGTTTCCGCGTGCAATGAAGCGAACACGCGATGCAGAACCGTTGACACGCGGAAGAGTACTCGCGTCATGCGCTGACTCGATCCCATGGAGCCCCGCCCCGCGCTGGACGCCGCCCCCCTAGGGGAGGAGGCGTGTCTCGCTATCGCCCGATGATCGGCTAGAGGACCCTTCCATCGTTGACGGTGAGGCGGAAGGGAGCCTTCCTCAGTCCAGCTGCCACCCCTTCGATGGTCACCATCGTGCCGCTGCGAAGCCCGGTGCGACGGCGATTCTCGAGATTGACGACGACTTCGACGGCTCCGCCCGGCTCGCTGCTCAGGTTGATTGTCGCGGGCCGCTCCGGAGGAGTCGCCGAGACAACGTACAGCCGCATTTCGGGAGTCAGCGCACCGCTCAGGCGAGACCAAGTCGCGTCGCCTTGCGCGCCCGTCAGCGCCGTCTTGAGGTCCTTGTAGACCCAAAGCTTCGGATTCTCCTTGCGCGATTTCTGCTCCGCTTCGAATTGCAGCTGCTGGGTGGACTTTAGCTCGATCCTTTGGGTAGGCAGCGCCCCCATCTTGGCCATTTCCTCGAACCGGGGCCAGTACAGGTCGAAGCTCTCGTCACCGTAATTCTTCCTCAGCATGTTCTGCACGTATTCGGCAACTTGGGTACGACCCTCTGCAGGCATGGAATTCGGACCATCGTAAAGGGCCGCGCGCGCGAAGGAAAAGAAAGCCAAGTCGTATTTCGAAGCGTCGTTCTGGGCGAGCACGACTTGGCCCAGCCAGTAGGAGACCTGACCGCGAGACGGGTCGGTCTCCAGTACCCTGCGGAACGACGCCTCTGCGCCGGTATTGTCCTTCTTCTGCATGCGGCCCCAACCGATTGTCAGGTGCGCTGCTGCTTCGGCCTGAGTTCGCGCATTGTCCCAAGCCGCCTGCGCAACCGTGTCCGGCTTTGTGCCGAATTGCGTGGGAATTGCTTCCAGCAGCGCGTTGGCTGCTTGGGTCCCGTCCCCGACGACCTCGTCGTCAGCCCTGCCAAGATAGGGGCTGAATAGGGTGATCGCGTAATTGGCGGCGAAGTCGCCGGGGACCATTCCCAGCACTCCCTTTGCCGCGACCACTGCCTCGGCGGTCTTGCCTGTCTTCTGATAGCAGTCCAGATAAAATCGCGCCCGTTCTAGAGCGTAGTCAGTTTCCGGATACTTCTGCATCCACTCGTCCAGCAGGACCAGCTTATTGGCGGGATCCGCTTCGCCGTAGACTTTGCTGATGATGTCGTACTCAGCCCTGTCCTTGTACTGCTTTTCTTGCGGATTGGGGATGGCGACCGCAGCCACCATCAGCAGCAGACAGAATGTGAGCGCGATTTGCGTAACTTTCTTCAGAATCATCTGTGAACTCCGGGAGTGCCCCTCAACGCTTTATGGGGCATGATGGCACAAAGCTGCCAGCGCTGACAATGGCCCCCGCACGCGAAAGCCGACTTTGATGCCGACTAATACGCGAGTATAGGACAGTCTGCGCCGTGACGCAACTATTGCCGTCAAGTAGCCGAGTGTGCGGACGGCGGCCGCAGGCTGGCGACAAGCCCCGCCGACACCTTGCCCGGGTGGCCGAGGCCGGCAATCAGACGCCGCGCTAGCGCGCCATCAAAGCCACTGTTTTCTTGGTCCCCTTCCTGCCGAGACCGCGCCGCAGGACGGGTCTTCGTCACCGCGGCTTTCGAATGCCACGCCGCGCGGCACTTAGGAGATCCACTTCACCTACGTCTGTGCCGCAGCCGGTCGAAAGAGATCGGCGCTAGGGAATCCTAGGAAAACGATGGACCATTCTGCGACAGTCGATTCATGGCTATCCCTCTCGTTCCGGCAACGAGTCTAGAAACCGCTGATTGCAGGCCTCCACAGTCGCTTAGCGCATTACCACGCGGGGCTCCTTTTTCGCCAAGCGTCGTACCCTTGACATCCCACTACTCGTCTCCGCTCGCTCGCAAGGTTCCGCGCAGCTCTCGATCAAGCGCGATACGGTGTGACACACCGATGGTCGAAAAGCTGGTCAGAAATCAAATCATGCGGGGACACGCCCGTCATACGTATCGGCGATTTATTTGGACCGGTCGGACCCATAGCTTGGCGTCCATATGTAATTGACGTCCATATGTATATGCGTGGCACCGGTGGCGTGCATGAGCACGCTCGCTGTCTTTGACAAGGGCGTTCTTGTGGCGCCCGACTTTCCTCAGTGACTTAGTTGACAACTTCGGGAATCCTAGGTCATAGTGAATGAATGGCTGCCCGGCCGCTTCTTGGCCGGAAAGCAGTTGCGAACTTTGGCTCATTCGGGGGGCTAGGAACGAATCGGAATTGGATTCCCTGAGCGGGCATAGCTTGAAAAGGAACACATGAACATGAAGATCACCGAAATTCTTGATGAATTGCGCCAAGAGCGTGAGCAGATCACGAACGCGGTCAACGCGCTCCAGAATCTCGCTCGCGGTCGGGAGACCAAAAAGGTCCTTGATGACCTAGTCAACGAGCGCGGGCTCGTCGAGGACGCTGTAGTGACGCTGGAAAACCTTGCCCGCGGCCGTGGAAAGCGTCGTGGAAGGCGCCCCGCCTGGATCAATGAAGTAAAGGAAGCACGAAAGAATCGCAGCTAGGTTTAGAGCCGTTCCGGAGCGTGGAGTACCGCGACTGCGGGAGCGCCTAGGCGCCGGAGGCACAGCTAGTACAGTAGGAAACGAAGTCGCCTCGCGCGGAATTCTTTGAGCGATACCTCGAGGCGACTGACCGTCGCTTCAACGTCGCGACCTTGTATTAGGTCGTCCACGGCAGCACGATTACCGATCAGCTTTTCGGCCCGGCTGAAGTCCACTTGTTCGGCGTACAGGCTCCGTAGAGATGCGGCAAGGGCCAGCCCGAAGCGAGTGGGATCGAAGGAATCTCTGTTTGTGATTGAGAACTGCACGCCGTCGATCACAGTGTCCTTGAAAATCGAAGCGCGAGGGCGGAGCTTCCTCGCGTATACCCTGACTCCGGGCACGCTGAATCGGCGGATTGCATCTGCGAGATCGGCGCCGACGATCCAGTCGGCGCCGACAAACTGGAATGGTGTATCAGTACCCCTTCCTACGGAATAATCCGGGAGCCACTCGAGCAGGGCGATCCCGGGATACAGAATGGCTTGGTCCATCGTCCGAATGTTGGGCGAAGGATTTACCCACGGCAGGCCGGTTTCGTCGAACCAGAGGTCGCGTCGCCATCCCTGCATTCGCACCACGGTCAGCTTCGCACCAATCTGCCGCTCCTCGTTAAACATCATTGCGAGTTCGCCTACAGTCATTCCGTGACGGACCGGTATTCGGTGATAGCCAACAAAGGATTCCAGGTCGGCATCCAACACCGGACCCTCGACACTTTCTCCATTGAGGGGATTCGGCCGGTCAAGCACGTAGAATTCAATTCCGGCTTCCGCGGCCGCCTCCATGGCGTAGCCCATGGTTGTCACATACGTGTAAAACCGCGCTCCGATGTCCTGCACATCGAAGACCAAGGCATCCAAGCTCTCTAGCAATTCCGCCGGCGGCTTGCGACGCTCGCTTCGGTAGAGGCTGTAGGCCCGAATTCCCGTGCCGCTGTCAATGCCGTCCGCGATCTCGGGCTGGTCGAGGGTGCCAGCGAGTCCGTGCTCGGGGGCAAATATCATTTCCAAGCTGACCTTTGAAGCCTGATTCAGCAGGTCGATGTTGCGTCGCCCTAGCCTGTCGATTCCGGTTTGATTCGTTATCAGGCCGACCTTCTTTCCCTGAAGTTGCCCGAAGTCCTTGCCTGCGAGCACGTCAAGTCCCGTTCTTATCCGCGAGAAGGCGGGGAGTGTGCGCTGGAGCTTCTCCGATGGCACTCCGCGGGCGACGGGGGAGTGGGCATGGTCGAGATTCGCCGCTGCGATCGATGCCACCAGACTCCGCAAACGCACCACGGAAGTCCCGGCCTTGGGATGAATGCGGTTGGTCATTAGGGCCACGAAGGAATGACTGGTCGGATCGATCCAAAGCGACGGGCCGGTGTGCCCTGTGTGACCGTACGAAGCAGTGCCAAAAAGGTCCCCGCGCGGAGACGAGTACGGCGTGTCAATATCCCAGCCGATGCCTCGGGCAGCCTTGCTTTTTGGACTCTGTGGCGTCCTCATCCGCAGCACGCTCAAAGGACTCAGGATGCGAACGCCGTCCAGTTCACCGCCGTTGAGCATCATGCGGGCGAATCTAGCGACATCTGCGGCTGTGGAGAAAACGCCCGCCTGACCCGAGACTCCGCCCATCATTCGGGTGGTGCGATCATGCACCACCCCGCGAAGCACTGTGCCGTCTTCAAGCCTTTCCGTTGGGGCGATGCGTTCCCGAAATGTGACGGGCGGAAGGTACATCGTTTCTTTCAGCCCGAGCGGCTCGAATATGCGCAGCTTCGCGAACCGGTCGATCGGAATTCCGCTAACCCGCCGGACGATCTCGGCCAGCAGGATGTAGTTGATGTCGCTGTAGACGAACTTAGAATCCGGCGGGTGTGTTGGCCGCTCCTGCAACGCGAGAGCCACGCCCGCTTCGTAGCCGGTCCACGCCGGCTCGAGAGGGAGGGTCGGCCGCAGGCCGGAATAGTGCGTCAGAAGCTGTCGCACAGTAATCCGCGTGGGGTCCTCAAAGTCCGGCAGGTACTCTTGGATTCGGTCGTTTAGCCTGACCTTCCCTTCTTCCACGAGCATCATGATCGCCGGGGCGGTGGCCATCACCTTGGTGAGTGACGCGCAGTCGAAGATCGTGTCCCTCGTCATCGCTTCGCGGTTCGGCTCAACGCTCCTGGACCCGTAGGTCGAGAAATGAAGCCGCTGATCTCGCGATTCGATCCAAGCCACCGCTCCCGGCGTCATGCCTTGGGCGATTGCTTCGTTAATCGCAGCGTCGATCTTTGCAGAGCCCGGCCATTGGGCCGCCGGTCCGCAATTCGGTCCCGCAGCAAGCGCGATGGCCAGGACACCAAGGGGCGGCAACACACGCGGAACATCACGACTGAACGGGAATCTAGGACGCACGAGCCCATCGTAACAACCGGCTCGGTTGCCCTTGACGGTTGTGAAGTATCCCGAGGCCGGTGCTTCGCCAATGCCATTGCGAAGGGCCGGCAGCCATGTCGGCCTCGGCTGGTCAGGAATGCGAGATCCCGGCAAGACCGGTACCCAGTTCTCCTATCACGCAAGCGAGGAGCGCGCGTGATTCGCGCTTATCCCCGATTGGCGGCTGTGCTCGCTTTCCTTTGAACGAATTGTCAGGGATTTCTCACGTGACGGAGGCTGGGCAGAAAATCGCGACGGAGACAATCCAATTTTGTGGTAGGTCGCCGTTCGATTAGAGCGGGAGGACGAGCAACGGCACAGGAATGCGCAGGCTGATGCTGCGGCCAAGCTTGGATTCCATGCCGTTCTCATGCACTGGCCCTGCTTCGTGAATGGGCTAGCGGTCCGCGTCGCGTTCATTTTCCAGCGGTTCCGAGTCCGCGTCGAGCCCGTCGGCCAGCGACCCAGAATGTTGGGTGCCGGACGCATTTCGGGCCGAGCGCCGTGGCCGCAAAGGCAATCACGGGCGTTGGCCGCAGGTTGGATAAGCTGGGAGTTCCGTAACGTCACGATTTCGACTGCATGTAACGGACCGTCTAGTTAAAGGCCATGAATCGCAGACACTTACTAACAACAGCCGCCGTTACGGCGGCGTCCTACAAGAGGGTCCTTGGCGCGAACGACCGAATCTCGATAGGGATCATCGGAACCGGCAATCGCGGCGGGCAGATCTGGGAGCAGGCTCTATCGGAAGAGGATGTCCGGCCCGTCGCCGCCTGCGATGTGTACGAACCCCACCTTGAGAAGGCGCTGAGCATGGCGAGTGGACGTGCGAAGGCATATCGCGACTTCAGAGATGTTCTGGAGCATCGACCCATGGACGCGGTGCTGATCGCGACACCCGACCATTGGCACGCCATACAAACAATAATGGCCTGCCGGGCCGGGCTAGACGTGTATGTAGAGAAGCCGCTTTCGCTGACCGTTCAGGAGGGCCGCAAGATGGTCTCGGCGGCCCGCCGGTACGATCGGGTCGTGCAGACTGGCAGCCAGCAGCGATCCGGACCGCACTACGCCGAAGCGGTCCACGCGATTCGCTCTGGAGAAATTGGTGCCGTCCATCACGTGGAGGCCGGCTTGGAGCGGAATTCAATGCCGGGCTTCGGAACACCGGAAGACGTTGAGCCGCCGGCGGACTTCAACTACGCGATGTGGCTCGGCCCGGCTCCCCTCAAGCCCTGCAATCCGCTGCGCGGCCTCTACCATTTCCGTTGGTTCTGGGATTATTCCGGAGGCCAGATGACGAATTGGGGCGCGCACAACATCGATATCGCTCGGTGGGGCATGGGAGTTGAGTCGCCGCTTTCCGTGTCCGGATGCGGTGGGCGTTATGCCATTCAGGACAACGGGGAGACCCCGGACGTGCAGGAGGTGCTGTACGAAGTCGAGGGTGGCGTCTTAACGTGGTCGGTTCGCGAATTGAACGGGACACGAGGCTCCTTCCTCGTGTTTCACGGCACGAAGGGCGACCTTGAAATTGATCGCAAGGGGTACTCGATCCGGGGCCAGCGGTGGCAGCGAAAGGATCCCCCGATGGTGCCGGATCGCAGTTCGCATCCGCCGAGCGCACAACGCAGCTTGAACGCGCTTCATATCCGGAACTTCCTAGATTGCGTGAGAAGTAGGGATCGTCCAAACGCCGATGTCGAGATCGGCCATCGCACGGCCCTTTTTTGCCACTTGGGCAACATCGCTACAAGGCTCAAGAAGTCGCTCAAATGGGATGCGGATTCCGAGTCGTTCGTCTCCGACGAGCAGGCGGACCAATGGCTATCGAAACCCTATCGGAGTCCATGGACGCTTGATCTTTAGGCGCGAGGATGTCTCTCAAGAGTCGGAAGTCGGCGCAGGTGGGGGGTCGGCCCGGTGCGGAATTGTTGCGCTGCGCAGTGCTAGCAATTCGATCCCAGCGGAGGCAGTCCCAACGCCGCCGGGATATGCGCGGTGCAAGCAAGACACGTTCCGGGAGGTGTGACCTCGAAAGGCGTGGCGCCAGAATGCCGATCTGCTGCGCCGGAAGTGTCCCCGCTAGACCCACGGTCTGGCGAGGGCGGGCCTCGGTGCGCTTCGAGGAAGTTCCCGCTGCAGTTGCCCTGCATTCCAATGCTTGGTTTCCAATCTCATTGCATGCCTTGGCTCCTCGTGCAGTCACCAGTCCATGCTGCCTGGTTGTCCAGCGGCGAACACTGGAACCGCTCGAGCAATGGAACGCACCGCGCTATAGGTGTCGGTCCGTGCCATACTGGAATCCTGTGTCCTAAGCCCGCTTGCGGAGAACCCTTCCGGGCTGAGGCGTGCCTGAGGATTCTTTAGCTCCGCCCGCAATCTTCGAGGCGATCCAAGCCCGCCATGCTTGATCGTGCGTACTTACGTCAACACTTCGATCAGGTCAGGGCGAGGCTTGTCGATCGGGCGGACTATCAGGTGCTCGACGACTTCGTCGCGAGCGATTCGAAGCGACGAGCGGCCGTCACCGAAATCCAAGCGCTACAGAGGAAGCGGAACGAGCTCAGCGCCCGAGTCGCTAACGCACGGAGGGCCGGTGAAGATGCCTTGGATATCGTCAAAGAGGCGCGCCAGGTTCACGCAGACATCCACGCGCGGGAAGAGTCTGTCCACGTCTTGGATGAAGCAGTTGTCGCAAGCCTGAGCCGGATTCCCAACTTGCCGCACGAGACTGTTCCGGCGGGCAAGGACGAGTCAGACAACTTGGAAGTTGGCCGATGGGGCGAGCGGCCCGAGTTCAGCTTCCGGCCCAAGCCGCACTGGGACATTGGCGTTGCGTTGGGCATCGTGGACTTCGAGCGAGCCGCGAAGCTAGCCGGCTCGCGATTCGCTGTGTATCTGAACGCCGGCGCGAAGCTCGAACGCGCGCTGATGAACTTCATGCTCGACGTGCATACCGGCGAGCACGGCTACAAGGAGATCCTGCCGCCATTCATTGCCAATTCCCGGTGTCTGTACGGCACGGGGCAGCTTCCCAAGTTCGCTCACGACCTATTCAAGCTCGAATCAACCGATTACTGGCTCGTGCCCACCGCGGAGGTTCCGCTGACAAACCTTTACGCCGACGAGATTCTCTCCCCGGAAAACTTACCGATTTCTCTCACCGCATTCACCCCGTGTTTCCGCAGAGAGGCGGGCTCGTACGGTCGAGATGTGCGCGGGGTGATCCGCCAGCACCAGTTTCAGAAAGTCGAGCTAGTGAAGATCGTCAGTTCAGAAACAAGTTACGATGAGCTCGAACGATTGACGGCGGACGCGGAAGATATCCTCCGGCGCTTAGAATTACCGTATCGGAAGATGCTGCTGTCGAGCGGTGACATGGGATTTAGCGCCGCCAAGACCTACGACTTGGAGGTTTGGCTTCCTGGATTAGGCGAGTTTAAGGAAATCTCTTCATGCAGTAATTTCGAGGCATTTCAGGCTCGTCGGGCGCGCATCCGGTGTCGGCATTCGGTTGGTCGCAAAGGCAAGCCGGAATTCGTGCATACCCTGAATGGCAGTGGCCTCGCGATCGGGAGGACTTGGCTCGCGATTGTGGAGAATTATCAGCAAGCCGACGGAAGCGTCGTCATTCCGGAGGCCTTGCGCTCGTACCTAGGCGCTGAGCGAATAGACTCCTCCGGCACCTTGGCGTGACGCCATCCGGGATTGCTTTCAAAGCCACCTTAGTCACGAATAGCGGCCAGCCAAGTCATGCCATTTAACCCTCCAAATGTCCCCGAAGGCTTGCAGGCCGGCCCCCAGCGTGACCGAGGAGTTCGCCTCGTTATTCCAGCGAACCGGCACTTCGGCAATTGTGAATCCTAGTTTTCGAGCGATATAGAGCAGTTCGACGTCAAAGCCGAATCGCTCGACCCGCTGCTTTGCGGCAATTTGCTTGGCTGCTCGGTCGGTGAAGAGCTTGAAGCCGCATTGAGTGTCCGCGATTTCGAGGCCTGTGAGCAGCCTGACGTTGAGATTGAAAACACGTCCGACGAATTCCCGGTACCATGGTTGATGGATGCCAATTAGCGAATGGTCGATCGCTCGCGATCCGATCGCCACGTCATGGCCTCCTGTCGTCGCGGCTTGCATCAGCTTCTCTAGCTCCGCGATCGGAGCGGAAAGGTCTGCGTCGGAGAACATCACCCACTCGTGAACAGCAGCTAGCATTCCGCGCCGTACACTGAAGCCTTTTCCCCGGTTCTTGCCGTTTCGGATAACACGCAATGGTGTGCCGATGTCGTCCAGTTCGGGTTTCGCCGCCTCAGCGGCCGCCCCGGTTTCGTCCCGCGAGCCGTCGTCGACAACGATCAGTTCAACTTTCTCGAACGGGGCGCTGCGAAGATATCTTGCGAGACTCTGAATCGTCCCGGGAAGACGTTTCGCCTCGTTATAGGCTGGGATCACGAGGCTCAAGGACGGCACAGTTAACGGTCACTGTCGGAATCTACTGAGTCAAACGCGAATTGCACGGCGCAACAATTCCGAGTAGTAAGGCCTGCACTGGGCCAGCAGGGGCCGGAGCTCAACGGGAAATTGCTCGCGTTTCGGTTTATAGGGTTGGAACCCTGTCGATCGATGCACGTTCTTATACCAGTGCGGAGCCCAAGCGCCATCGAATTCCTTCGGTCCGGCAGGCCAGCCGAGCATTGCTTCCTCATACGGCAGCCCAAGATGATCGCACAGCTTGCGCAGCGCTGTCGGTGGATCGATCAAAAGGTCGCGGGAATCGAGCACGGCAGGTGACTGACCCCAGCTTTCGAGCAAGGACATGACTTCGCACTGTCGCCTGAAGCCAGTGTCTCGCAGTGTCGGCTCGCCGATCCGCAGACGAAGGGACGGCAGCATCTGCTCCGGGTCGCGAGTGAGGAACACGTTCAGGGTCTGCCGCATGAAACTCAAGTCTAGATCGACTAGGTGGTGGGCCATCTGCTTGAAGAACACGACCGGCTTGCTCTGGGGCCCCAGGATTACACCCCTCACCACGCGTTCCCCGTCGGCATCCTGCGCAGAAAGGCACAGGTCGCGGAGCGGATGATTGGCACCCGACACGCGCAGGTAATGCGAGTAGAGGGGCTCGTCGATGGCTTCCGTGTCGCTGCGCTGGGCGAACGAATACATTAGAGCGGTCGAGACGTTGCGCGGACCTGACCACAAACAGATCCGTTTGTTCATTGTCTTCATGGGTCTTGTTCGCGGCGTGCGGCAGAAGCTCGTGACTGGTTTCAGCGCTCCACCACCGCTGCAATCAAGGTGCCGCACTGCAGGTCTCGCGAAACGGCCTGCCAGCCGACCATTCTGGCACGCGGAGTACAGATCCCGCCGGCGGGCTCGGAGCGTCCAGCCGATTCTCCTATCGGGGGGCAAGTCACCTGCAGGTCAATAGGATCGCCTTGAAAACCCGCGTCTCGCATTGACATTGCCAGTAGCCGTTGCCCGTGCGACGGCTGGCCCGCGGTCGGTGTGAGAGGTGCCCGTCGCGAGCATGCACGACAGTTTCCATTTTCCGCTCTCGAGCGGTGGATCCTCCCCGCGCCTTGCGTCCTGCATCCCCCGTGCGTGCTTCGAAACGCCGCGTCTGTTCCCTTGCGGAACAAGTCCTTCGAGGTGTCGGAAGGATGCGCGGTCGGCGCGGATCGGGAATGACCGCGGCGAACTCCACTCGTCGGGACCAGCAGCTCGGCGGCGGGTGATCGGTTGGATTCGACTAGCTCGGCATCTCCGACCATTCAGGTCCCGCGTTAGCGCGAACGATTCTAGGCACGGGCTGTCGCGCGTAATGCCCAGTGCGAGCCATCGCCTTTCGGGATTTTGCTGGCGCCAGTCGACAAGATGGCGCAAACGACGCTTCGGTCGGGCAGAGCAGGGGCGGAATCTGGGCTTTGGCCCGCTCAATCGCCGGCCGCCGTTCGGGCGGCCACGTTTCGAGGGGCCATGCCGGGCAAGGTGGTCGGTGTCGGCGAGGATCACGGGATTGAAATGGAGCGGGCCTCCGGCGCTTGCAGATCGCGCCCTTGGCCAATCCGCGCGCGCCAGTTCCTTCCCCCGGTGCGCCCGTGCTCCAAGACCGCTTCTCCGCTATGCCCTCGGTAGTTTGAATCACTCGGCCTCCAATTGGGAGCTTAGTAGGCCGTTGGCTTCGTTCGGTTCTCCGAGGGTGCCGAAATGCACCTGACCCCAGCTCAAAGGAGTGCCTCTCGCCTAGAACGTCGCGGCGTCGTGCCAGGCGCTTTGCCATCATGGATGCATGGCTGAATCGGCTAATCGCGGCCGTCGTGGAGTGATTGAACCCGGCGCAGTAGACGCCCCCGAGTTCCCCTCGGGCCTGAACTGGCTCAATACCGACCGATCGCTCACGATCCGTCAGCTGCGCGGCAAGATTGTTCTGCTCGACTTTTGGACCTACTGCTGCATTAACTGCATGCACGTGCTCGAGGACTTAAGACGTCTCGAGAGCAAGTACCCCTCCGAACTGGTGGTCATCGGCGTTCACTCCGCGAAGTTCGATGCGGAAAAGAATACCGAAAGCATCCGTGACGCAATTCTGCGGTACGGCATCGAGCATCCTGTAGTGAACGACTCCGAAATGCAGGTCTGGCAATCGTACGGGGTGCGCGCCTGGCCAAGCTTCATGCTGATCGACCCGTTGGGCAAGGTCTTCGGCACGCATTCGGGCGAGCGAGTCTTTGACCTCTTCGATCGAGTGATCTCGCAGATGATTGCGCATTACAAGTCCATAGGCGAGATTCGTCCGGGGCCTGTGGAACTCCAAACCGAAGCGCAACGAGCGCCGGATTCCATTCTTTCGTATCCCGGAAAAGTACTTGCCGACGAGGAAGGCGGACGGCTTTTCATCGCTGACACGAACCATCACCGGATCGTAGTGGCTGATCTTGAAGACGGGACGGTCCTCGATGTCATCGGGTGTGGCGGACAGGGCTTCCGCAACGGCGCTTCGGGTGATGCAGAGTTCTCGTGGCCGCAAGGGATGGCTTTGTCTGGGGACACGCTTTTCGTGGCCGACACGGGGAACCACGCCGTCCGCATTGTCGACTTTGGCGAGGGAACGGTGTCCTCGCTCGTAGGCAATGGGCATCAGGACTTGGAATGGAACCACGCTCCAAGCCCGCTAGAGGGCCGGAGGCTCAACTCGCCATGGGACTTGCATCTGGCTCATGGAGTCCTGTTCGTGGCCATGGCAGGAAGCCACCAAGTCTTCGGGATCGATCTGGAGGGCGGCTACATTGCAGGTCACGCTGGTAGCGGGCGGGAAGATCACGTCGACGGGCCCTTGCTGGCGGCGGCTATGGCCCAGCCCAGCGGGCTGACGAGTGACGGCGAGAACTTGTTTGTTGCCGACAGCGAGATCAGTTCGATCCGCGCCGTGTCCTTGGACCCGCGTGGCGGCCACGTGCGCACCGTCGTGGGCAAGGGGCTCTTCGACTTCGGGGATGTCGATGGCGTGGGACAGGATGTCCGCCTCCAGCATCCGATGGGCGTCGCGTTCGCCGAGGGCACGCTCTTCGTCGCTGACACCTACAACAACAAGATCAAGTCAATCGCGCTCCCAACGTTGAGCACAAGGACCATCGCTGGCACCGGCGGGCCGGGCCAGATCGACGGGGATGGCGATCAAGCGATGTTCAACGAGCCTTCCGGACTGAGCTATGCGCAAGGAGTGCTATACGTCGCCGACACGAACAACCACTCGATTCGCGCAGTCGATCTCGCCACTGGCCAGGTTGCGACTTGGCTACTAAGGAACATCGGCAAGCTGGTGCCCCCGCCCAGCCCCCCTCAAACGCTTCAGGAAAAGACCGTTCGCGCTGGAAGCGTGACTGTCAGCGTCCAGTTCGACCTGCCCGATGGCCACGAATTCTCCGCTCTGGCGTCGTCGGGTCTGACCTTTCGCACCGGAAACCGAGCCTATCCGGTGGCCTTCAGCAACGGACGGGCCGAGACGTCGCTCGATGTCTTTGAGGACGAGATGCTTCACCTCGAGGCGGTGGTCTACTACTGCTCCCAACATCGTCGCGGAATCTGCTTCTACTGCCACGAGACAAGAATACTGCCCCTGCACATTGATCCCGCCGGCGCGGAGGGCCTAGCCATCCGGCTCGGCAGCATCGGCTCGTGATCCAGCGCGGCTCGATGCGGCCAACGCGATTACCTCGCCTCGGGGCGAAATGTTCCGACTGGCTCCACCAAGGCGAGCTCTTCGACGAAGGCTTTCCTGCATTCTGCAAGCAGGGGCCCTAGCACTTCCGCAATCTGCACCATCTCGTGACTGGGGATGGAAAATCTATTGGCCCGGGCGATAGCCGTCCAATCCGGCTGGGCGTCGAGTTCCGTGGCGGCTGGCATGCGATCAATAACGTTCCAGTGTAGCCTTCGGCCCCCTCCTGTGTCCGGCATGCGTCCGTGATAGTATGATGCGATTCGAAAGGACCCCGCATGGCGGAAACCCTTGCACAACTGTTTCAAGTCGCTATTGCCCACGACAAACCGGACGCGATTCTCACTAAGGAGTCCGGCACTTACCAACCGATCTCCTCGCGCGAGCTGGAACGCAGGGTAATCAACCTTCATCTGGCTCTCCGGGAGGCCGGCATCGGACCCGGCGAGAAATTCGCGATGATCTCCGAGAACCGCTGGGAGTGGGCGGCGGCCGACTTCGCAATGATGACGGCCGGCATCATAAGCGTTCCCATTTATCCGACACTCCCCGCCGAGCAGGTTCGTTACCTGCTCGATCACTCCGAGTCCAAGGGTGTCTTCTGCTCCACAAGCGAGCAGCTGGGCAAGATCCAAGAGATCCGAGGGGCGTTGCCGAAACTCGATCTCGTTGTCGCCTTCGACAGGGTCGATGCGGTGGGCGTGACACTGCTGGACTCGCTGATCGGAGCGGAAGACCCAAGCGATGTTGGACGCCAGCAGTTCCAGAGCGCCCTGGACTCTGTGGGGGCGGGGGAGCTAGCGAGCATCATCTATACGTCGGGGACAACTGGCGTGCCGAAGGGCGTGCTGCTCTCGCATGGCAACATGTCGACAAACATCCGGGATTCCACGCTCGACGTCGACGTTGATGACAGGGCCCTGTCGTTCCTGCCGCTCTGCCACGTCGCGGAACGCCTAGCGGACTACGTGTACTTCAAATCCGGCTCGACAGTCGCCTACGCGGAATCAATCGAAACCGTCGCGGCAAACATGGGCGAGGTCGGACCGACGGTAGCCTTGGGAGTGCCGCGGTTTTACGAAAAGGTGCATGGCCGAGTCATGGCCGCGATGGCGCAAGCATCGCCGATCCGTCGGAACCTCTTCGACTGGGCCGTTCGCGTAGGCAAGGCCGCCACGCCTTACCGCCTGGCTGGCAAGCCTGTGCCGGGGCTACTCGGCCTCAAGCATTCCGTCGCAGAAAAACTGGTGTTTCAGAAGCTCCGCGGAAGGCTGGGAGGCCGCATCCGGATGCTGATATCCGGCGCAGCCCCCTTGGCTCGGCATTTGGCCGAGTTCTTCTATGCGCTTGGCCTGCCGATCTGCGAGGGGTACGGCTTGACCGAGACCTCTCCACTCGTCTCGATCAACACCCTAGACAACCTGAAGTTCGGCACCGTCGGGAAGATCATTCCCAACGTGGACGTTCGCATTGCCGACGATGGCGAGATCCTTGTGCGCGGCCCCAACATCATGCAGGGCTACTTCAAGATGGAGCAGCAGACCGCGGACGTTATGGACGGAGAGTGGTTCCATACGGGGGACATCGGCGAGCTAGACGACGAGGGATACCTCTCGATCACCGATCGCAAGAAGGATATGTTCAAGACTTCCGGCGGCAAATACGTCGTCCCGGCCCCGATCGAGAACCGTCTCAAGGGCAGCCCCTTGATCGAAACAGCTGTAGTCATCGCCCAAGCGCGAAACTTTCCGAGCGCGCTGATCGTGCCTGATTTCGCTGCGCTGCGAGCGTGGGCAGATTCCGAGGGGATTTCGGCCGCGGATGACCAAGAGCTCTGCGCCAATGCTGCGGCTTGCGACCGAATCATGGCTGAAGTCAATGACTGCTGCCGTGACATGGCTAAATTCGAGAGGATCAAGAAGGTCGCGCTCATCCCGCACGATTTCTCGATCGACGGCGGCGAGCTCACCCCTACGATGAAGGTGCGGCGGAAGCAAGTGAACGAGAAGTACGCCCGACAGATCGAGGAGATCTATGCGTAACGCCTGACGGTTCCGGGCTGTCAAATAGAGGGGTTCCCAAGTGATATACCGTCGGCCGTCGCGCGCATTCGTCGCGAACCTCATGGTGCTCGCCTCGATGTGCGCGGCGGTTCTACTGGCCCAGGACGCCTTCCCGCTTCGGGAGATCGAGTTCGAAGGCAATCGCAATTTCGCGTCAGAAGACTTGCTTGCTGTGACCGGCCTTGAGCTGGGGAAGCATGTCCAGAAGAAGGATTTCGATCTTGCCATGCGGCGTCTCAGCGACGCCGGTGTCTTCGAGGGCCTGAGCTACCGTTTCGGTCCTCACGGGGACGGCTACAAACTGACGATCGTCCTTCAGGAAGTGGTGGAACTCTTCCCGGTCCGATTCGAGGGATTCGAGGAGTCGGAGGCAACGCTGTCAGCTCTGCTGAAGCAAAGACTTCCCCTTTATGCGGGCCTAGTTCCAGGGGGAGGACCGATGGTCCGAATGATTGTCAACACGTTGCAAGCTCGATGGGGAGAGCAAGGTGGCCAGGAAGAGATCGTGGCCAGCATCTTGCCGTCGGGCGATGGCGGTTTCGAGATGGTGATCGCCCCGGAACGCCAGACGACAACAATCGCATTCACGCGTTTCCACGACACCGGGGAAATCAACGCGCTGGAGTTGCAGCGCATCTTCAACCATTCGGCAATTGGCGAGCCTTACTCGGAAGCTCGACTGAAAGAGCTTCTGCACTACAACGCCCGACCAGTCTTCACCGAGCGCGGATACATTGGCGTGACCTTCTGTCCGTGCAAAGCGCAACCGGATCCTGACTCCGAGGGGCTCCTAGTGGATGTTCGAGTCGAGCCGGGCGAGGTCTATCTATTCGGGGAGGTAGTGTGGCCCGAACCGCTGCCGATCGCTCCCGAGAGCCTGCGCAAGGTGAACCAGATCGGTTCGGGCCAGGTGGCGAACATGAAGGCCGCCTATGACACGATGGCGGGAATCAGCGAAGGAGCCAAGAGACATGGGTACATGAAGGCCCAAGCCACGTTTGACGAGAGCGTCGACCACGAGCAGCGGCGCGTCCATTTGGAGATCGACATCGCACTGGGCAAGCAGTACGTATTCTCCCGGCTGATCGTTTCGGGTCTCGACATCCTCTCTGAGCCTGCTGTGCGGAAGCGTTGGGGGATGGAGCCGGGCGATCCGTTCGACGTGCGCTATCCGGCCTATTTCCTGGATCGCGTCAAGGCTGACGCGATGTTCGAGAACCTTAAGCGCACTTCGTGGAATATTGACATCGACGAGGTCAGCGGGCGAGTCGACGTCACCTTGGTGTTTTCCGGCATGGCAGACACTCCGGAGAAGACACACGAAGGTGAAATTGCACCTCCCTTTTGAGTCGGTGCGACTCACGGGCGAACTCGGTAGAGGGCGATCCGGTAGATCACTGCCCTGGTCGTAACGGTTGGATCGTAGAGGACCGTAGCGCGCTGTCCATTCCGCAGATTGGGATTGCGCTCGGTGGCTTTGAGCGTCCGTCGCACGCCGCCGATGTCGTAGTTGACAAGAAATGACCGAACGCCTCCCCTTCGTCGCACATCCGCGGTGAACCCCGAGACCGCCGCCCCGGATGCTACGAGCCGCCGGTGGATTCTCCGCTGCGCTTCGGCGAATCCGGCAGCCGCTAGCAGGAGAGCGCCTAGAAATAAGACAAAGCGCGTCGAAACGGGGGACGTGAGATCCGGCAGGTAGTGGAGTTCCGGATTCCTGGGGAAATACACGACCGCGGTGGTCTCGCCTTCGTCGAGGCGGGCGTAGACGCGCATTGGAACGCTCCGGCTAATCCGCACCGGAGCGCCGGATTCGGTGAGGAAGTTGTAGCCGACGAAGTAAAGCGTCCGCCCTTCCGCTACATCGCGAGCCTCGCGACCGTGTACCTCGGCCAAAGACGAAAAGCCCTCGCTGTCGAGCCGGCTCTTCATCTCGGGAGGGGGGAGGAGGCCGAAATGCCTATGAGCTAGCACGGCAAACACCGCCAAGGTCAACATCCAGACCAGGACCACGGTCTTTCCGCGCGAGGTCATCATCACCTTGCGTGGCGAAGGATTGAGCAGTTCGGGTTCAATGTTGGATGAAGTAGCGCGCGGCCTCGCCTGCCTGCGCGCGGCTGGGATGGACTCTCCCCTAGTTCCCTCGGCCGAATCGAGACCCATTCGCAAAGCTACGGACCCCAGCGCGACTAGGCCGACACCCACCCAAAGGGTCTCCCCGCCTTCGGGCAGGGAAGACACGATTGCGAAGCCGCCTGACACGGCCAGCGAAGCGCCCAAGGCAAGCCATACTTTGCTCGACGGACGAAACGACACAATTACGATTCAGTGTATGTCACTTCCGGGGCTCCGAACCTGCTTCGCGCTGCCAGGTTTGTTGAGCCCATGCCCTCCGCATGACCTCTTTTCGCACGTGCTTGGCGGCGGCCTGCTGCAGAACAGCGAATGCTCGCCACTACCGTGTTCAAACGCTGCCACCTGCGCCGTGTCGCCTCGTCGCCATGGAGCCGACAACCCATTGCTGGAAGGGGTGCCATTCACGGCTCTAGGATCCGGAGGCGGAACTCAGCCAAGGCAGGCAATTCGCCGTTAGCGCACGCCCGGGCAAGCGATTCCGGCAGCGGCAGCTGGTCACGGAGACCGTCTCGAGGTTGGCGATGCGAGCACTTGGCCTAGCGCTTCCGTCCGGGTTCCGGTTGAGCAGCGCCCGACTCTCGACATATGGTGAAGTGGTAACGGCATGAATCACATGGCAGTTAGTCGCAAAGCGATTTGCGTGGCGGTCGCAGTCGCACTTTGCGCGGGGGCCGCGGCGCAGCCTGGTCCGGATCGATGGGAGCCGGCGATCCGTGCGTTTGAGGAAAGCGACCGGTCGAATCCCCCCGACAAAGGGGGCATCGTGTTTCTAGGGAGTTCCAGCTTTCGCCGCTGGGATCTCGACAAGTTCTTCCCCGGCAAGGCACTTGTCAATCGCGGCTTCGGCGGGTCCCAGATGGCTGATGCGCTTAGATACCTAGATCGGATCGTTCTGCCCCTAGAGCCGCGAACGCTCTTTCTCTACGAAGGCGACAACGACATCGCCAGCGGCAAGACTCCTGCGACGGTCGAGAGGGAGTTTCGAGAGATGGTAGCCACGGTCCATGCCGCTCTCCCCGCGACCAGGATCGTCTTCGTCAGTGTCAAGCCCAGCATCCGGCGCTGGCACTTGATCGACGTGGTTCGCGATGCGAACGCGCGCGTTCGCGCGATCACCCAGACGAGCGACCTGCTCGAATACATTGATGTTGACAGTCCGCTCCTCGGACCGCATGGCGAGCCTCGACGGGATTTGTTCGTTGAGGACGAATTGCACCTTAACGATTCCGGTTACGCGATCTGGGCAGAGTTAGTGGCCCCGCACCTCGATTGATGTGTCCGGAGCCGCCCCCCGGGGAATTGCCGGACTATTGCGAGGCGGCTCTCCCAGTTCCCCTCGACAAGACCTTCACTTATGCGGTACCGCCCGGTCTCCGTGATCGGCTGCGGACGGGGTCCCGCGTGGTCGTGCCGTTCGGCAAGCGTTCGCTCACTGGTGTGGTGCTGGAAACGCGTGCAGAGAAGCCGCAGATTGCAGTGCGCCCAGTCAAGAAGGTACTTGACGAGGTGCCGGCCCTCAGTGCGGAACTCATCGCACTCGGTCGTTGGGTTGCGGGGTACTACTGCGCACCCATCGGAGAGGTGCTCAAGTCGATGCTTCCACTACAAGGGCAGACGCGTTCCAAGAAAGTTGTCTCTCTGACATCCGACGGACAGAGGGCATTGGAAGAGACGATGGCCCCAGCTGGGGTCGGCTGGGAAGTGCTTTCGTCCCTGCGCAAGGGATCCCTGACGCTCGAGCACCTCCTGCGCAAGCACCGAGGGTCCGGCGAACCGATTCGTAGGCTGCGACAGCACGGATTGGTCGCGGTCGAGACCGTTGCCCAAAATCGCGATCCCACAATGGCGAGAGGCGTTGTGCTGTGGGTCGAAAAGTTGGACCCGAGCGCAGCGCCCGCGACGCCAACCGTCGGCGAGCGCTGGCTTCTAGATTACCTTTCCCGCAATCCAGGCCCGCACGACGTCAGGGCGCTTGCGGTAGAGCGGAGGGATGCAGTTCCGACAGCCCGCAGGCTTGCCAAGGCAGGCGCCGTCCGCTTGCAAGCGAAACCGCTGCAGCGTCACTCGCAGGTGCAGACCGCTCGCTTCGAGCTGAACGAATCCCAGCAAGCCGCATTGAACGCGGTCCGGAAGGCGATCCGGGATGTGCGCTTCGAGACATTTCTGCTCCACGGCGTCACGGGATCCGGCAAGACGGAGGTCTACCTGCGAGCGATCGAGGAAGCGCTGGCGCTGGGGCGCTCTGCCCTATTCATGGTCCCCGAGATAGCCCTGACGCCTGCTCTCGCCTCGCATTTCTTTGGGCGCTTCGGGGATCGAACGGCCGTGCTGCATAGCGCGCTCACCCCGCGACAGCGATCGGACCAGTGGTCCCGGGTTCGGTTCGGCCACGCGCGCGTGGTGCTCGGCACTCGCAGCGCAGTGTTTGCGCCGTTGAGCAATCTCGGATTGGTGATCGTGGACGAGGAGCACGACGGCAGCTACAAGCAGGGCACTTCGCCCCGCTACAACGGTCGAGACGTGGCAGTTGTCCGCGCTCGTGCGGCCGGCGCGGCAGTGGTCGTAGGTTCGGCCACGCCGGGCTTGGAGACCCGTCGCAACGCCGAGACGGGGAAGTTCACTCTGCTCAGCATGCCGCAGCGAATCTTTGAGCGGCCTCTCCCATCCGTGCGCAAGGTTGACATGCGCCGCGAGTTCGCCGAGACAGGGCGAAGCCTGCTCTTTTCCAGGGACTTGGTAAAGGCGGTTCGCGAATGCCTGGGCAAGGGCGAGCAAGCAATGATTCTGCTTAACCGTCGCGGGTATTCAACCTATGTGCTGTGCCGCTCTTGCGGCGAGCGCGTAGAGTGCGCGAATTGCTCTGTGACGCTGACGTACCACAAGCGAGAAAAGCAGCTGCTGTGTCACTACTGCGATCATGCGGAGCGCGTGCCGCAACGGTGCCGTGCCTGCGGACGAGAGTACCTTTGCTTCTACGGAAGCGGATCGGAAAAGGTCGAGGACGAGCTTAGGAAGAACTTCCCCAAAGCCAAGGTTGCCCGGCTCGATCGCGACACGGTCAGGGGCCGCGCCTATTACGAAACGATTCTCAACCAGTTCCGAAACGGCGACTGCAACCTCCTGGTCGGCACTCAAATGATCGCCAAGGGCCACGACATTCCAAACGTCACTCTTGTCTGCGTAGTCGACGCGGACGTCGGTCTCGGGCGACCCGACTTCCGGGCAGCGGAACGAACGTTCCAACTGCTCACCCAAGTTGCCGGCAGGGCCGGCCGGGGCGAGAAGCCTGGCAACGTGCTCATCCAGACGATGAATCCCGACCATTACGCGATCGATCTGTCAGCGGAGCAGGACTACGACGCCTTTTACCGTCGCGAAACGAGTTTTCGCAAGGCCCTCTGGTACCCGCCGTTCACGTCGATGGCCTCGATCGTCGTGCGGAGCGCCAAACTTGCTGGCGCGCTTGCGATGAGCCGGGACCTTGCCAAGTGTCTTCAGCCGGTCCCAGGCGGCCTGCGCCTGATGGGACCGGCGTCCGCACCGATGGTAAAGCTGCGTGCCGAGTACCGATTTCAGTTCCTGATCAAGTCCCTGAGTCGGAAGAGCGTTGCCCAGCTCTTGAGCCGCGCGAGGGGATTCTCGCAAGAGCAGGGCTGGCCAGCCACTGCATTGGTCATCGACGTCGACCCATTGGATTTCAATTGACGGGAGCCGTCCGGACTTTGGAGTGGTTGGTCAGGGCACGTCGCCCGGCTCTGTTCGGACTGCCGTTTTCTCGCGCACTGCCAGCCAAGGCTCGAAGACCCCGGGATTCTCGAGCCACACGAGCAGCCATTCGAGTATCTCTTCCTTCGCCGCGCGTTTCTCCGCGCGAATCCCTCGAGCGAGTGCGAGCTTGAGATGGTTCTTGGTTCGCATTACGGCTTGGCGCACGTCCGAGGCCCGCTGGGCGTCAGGTGCCGTCGCGTATTCGCGCGCCATCGCCAGCAACGACTGCTTCGCCTCACCTAGATTCGCAGTTCGCACCTTGCCGCGCAGGTCGGTCGGTATGCCGCCGATCGCGCGGTCCACCGGCACCTCCGTGGCAAGCAGGATTTCGAGCAAGTATGCATCCGAAGGTGGCTTGGGCCGGCGAGTTGTGACGGCCGCGTGCCTGCGGATGCGAAGGAAGGTTTTTCGGTCAACGATCGCTGGCTGATGCCTCTCGAGGAACTCCAGAACCGCTCGCCGGATCGAAGCTTGCTTCCGAGCAGCCATTCGCGGAGCGTCAGCGAATGGATCGCTCGTACCGCCTCAGTTCTCGGACGGCCCGATTATGGGACCGGAGCGTCCTGGAGAAGACGTGTCCGATCTGGTGTCCCGGCTTTGCCACGAAGAACAAGAAATCGCTTTCGGACGGGGCGAACGCAGCCTGGATGGACTGCCTGCCCGGATTAGCGATCGGGCCGGGTGGCAGACCGCTGTGGACGTAGGTGTTGTAAGGATGGGGATCGGAGAGGTCAGACAGGTGAATCCGACCGCGATAGCGGTCTTCCAAGACCAAGCCGTAAATGATCGTCGGGTCGCATTGCATCAGCATGCCCAGACGCATTCGATTGTGGAAGACCGACGAGACCAGGCCCCGCTCCCCTTGCGCCTTGGTTTCCTTTTCGATCATGGAGGCTAGCACGACACCCCTCCAAAGGTCGATTTCGGCAGTGCGATGACTGTGCGCTTCCTCGAGAGCCTCCCTGAATTGAGCAATCATCGCGTCGACCAAGTCCTTGGCCGTCGAGGTCTTCGCCAGGCTGTAGGTCTCTGGGAACAGGCACCCTTCCAAGGTTTCAGCCTCCGGCAGCAATTCCTTGACGGGTGTCGGGTCCGCGCTCAGAGCCAGGAATTCTTCGCCTGACACCAGGCCCGAATTGGCCACTATCTCCGCGATTTCGAAGCGGTTCAGCCCCTCGGGGATAGTAATCGGGTAGAGGCGCACACGACCAGACCCGAGCAATGCGAAGGCCTCGGCCGCTTTGACGGGCCGATGGAAGACGTACTCTCCGGCCATCAGCGTGGTCTCGCGATTCCAAAACCGTTCCCAAAGGAAAGGCCACTTCGACTCGATCACACCATTGGATTCGAGAGTTTCGGCAATTTGACGCGAGGTCGCCCCCCGCGCGATTTCCACGATCACCGGCTCCGAGAATGGTTCGACCGTTACCTCGCTGCTGCAGGAGGCGAGTAGGGCGAATGCACAGACACCGCTCCAGCTATTGCTTTTTCGCCGCAAGGTAACTCTCCAGCAGCAGGACCGCTGCCATTCGGTCGGTCGCGCCCGCGACTCTCGAGGAACGGCCAAGCAGGTTTTCTGCCTCCCAGCTCGTCAGCCGTTCGTCCCAAAGCTTGATGTCGACATTCGCGTGTTTCGCCAGGCGGCGAGCGAATCGCATCGCCTGGCCAGAAGATCGGCTCTCGCTTCCGTCCCAATGCAACGGCTTGCCTACGATCACAGTCGTGATCTCGCGTTCCCTTATCAAGCTCCTCAAGGCGTCGAGGTCTTTTCGTATGTTCTTGCGCGCGAGCGTTGGGAGGCCGTGGGCAGCGATTCCCAATTCGTCACTGACTGCGATCCCGATCCGGCGCAAGCCCCAGTCCAACGCCATTATCCGCATTGGCAAGACCTGCTTATGAAGGCGCGGGATGCAGCCATTTGGTTGCTGGCCTGGTCCGGGCCAGGCAATTACCTCCGACGACTCTGCTCGAGTGTAACGTCCCATGGCTGGGCGGGTAACGGCTTGTAGCGAGGCCGTGCGTCTCGTGCGGGAAGCGTCTCCGCCACCCCGAGCAGCTTGCGGAGAGCCTTCCTATGCTCGGGCACCTCGCTCTTCAAGAGGTTGTTCGTCTCGCCGGCATCGCGCTGCAGGTCATACAGCTCGCGCACCTTGCCATCGTGGACATGAATCTTGTAGCGCTTGTCGCGGATTACGCGCGGCGCGTAGTCCTTGGCTCCGCGAACACCCCGCCCGTCAAGAGTGGCGGCACCAAAGCCCATTGCCAGGATCCAGTCTCTGGGGCCAGTTTGCTGCTTGCCGAGCAACAGCTTCGCGATAGACCTGCCATCGAGTTGCGTTCCGGCGGGCAACGGCGCTCCAGCCAATTCACAGAAAGTCGGGAGCAAGTCGGAGAAATCGGTAAGCTCATCGGTCTCCAATCCCCCCGGCACCATGCCTGGTCCGTTCACGATAAAGGGCTGGCGAGGCCCGTTTTCGGTTAGGCGGGCCTTGCCTCCCTCGATGAGCCGCCCGTTCAGGCGCCCTCTGATCCGGCGGCTGGTGCCGTTATCCGTTGTGAAGAAGACGATCGTGTGCTTGCGGATTCCTGCGTCGTCGAATGCCTTGACCAGCCTTCCGACGAGATAGTCCGTATAGCGCACCATCGCTTTATGCTTCTCGATCGGAGTGTCTGCGAAAGGCTCGTGCGGGGTTCCCACGAGCGGACCGTGCGTGAGAGCCATCGGGTAGTAAAGCAGCATCGGCTGCTCTTTGTTCCTGCGGACAAAATCCACAAGAAAGTCGTTGAAGATATCGGGCCCGAATTGGCCATGGTACGTGCGGCTCTGAGCCTTGTTGGTGTACACGTATGGGTCCCAGTACCTTTCGTTGCTAGCAGGGTTTCCACCCTCGCCCCCCGTCCAAACCGACCATTCGTCGAACCCGTGGCGGAACAGGATCTTGGGCTGCACCCTGAAGTCGTTGATCTGCCACTTGCCGGCGATAGCGGTCGCGTACCCTGCATCCCGCAGCAGGCGAGCGGGCGTGATGTTGAGTTCGGGGTCGAAATGGGCGCCCGCTCCCCACCGCGGAACGTCCCAGTGGTTCGTCCATCCATGCCGGAACGGGTATTGGCCGGTCAGCAGCGTAACGCGAGTCGGCGTGCATTGGGGCATCGAGTAGGCGTTGCGGAAGCGCATCCCGCCCTCGGCAAGCTTGTCGATGTTGGGAGTCTCGATGCCCTCGGCTCCGTAGCAGGAGATCCACTCCGGACCGAGATCGTCGGCCATGATGAGGACGAGGTTCGGAGGCTTCGCCCAAGCAGCTGCGGCCAGGATGCAAGGAGCTATCCGAAGAAGGCTTCGCATGTCTCGCTCTAGCGTAGTACGTTGACCACTCAGCACCGTTCGCCATATTTCACGGACTGTGGCAGGGGTCACGCCAGTCGGGACAGTCGCTCTCGGAAATGTCCAGCACCCCAGTTGAAAGGTCTCGAGGCTCTCCACATTCGCACTGCGGCGCAGTGATCGTGGCTGTTCCACGGATTCGAGAGATTTGCGTTTGTCGGGCGCACCAACCCTCGATGATTCGCGCAGGCTGCTAACGGCGGCGCGAGTCGCAGAACTTCCTCGGGGGTTGCGCATTGCGGCCAAAATCCCCGGACAGCGGCATGGCTCGGGCTCCGTGCTGCCTCGACTGGGTGCGTCAATTCGCGAGTACGTGCATCTCAGGCCGTGCTCAGGCTGTGCCAGGCCAGCTCGCGCCGCACCTTGCTTTGGGTTGCCAACGCCTGCTTCGAACACCACATGTGCAATCGCCGGCATCACCCGATGCGCCAAACTGAATAGCGATGGACCGACTGTTCGAATTGGAAGATCCTTCGATCTACGAGATCGAAACAGACGCGGAGGGCCCCTCGGGGCAGTTGCCTCTGACACCCGCAATGCTCCGTACGCTTCCCAGCGGTGACATCTTCGGCTGGACGCAGGATGCCGGCATGGGTTGGAATCCAGCCCATCTCGGTCGCGACGAATACCTTGTCTTGAGCACTCAGGGAGGCATCCGGGCGGAGGACGGATCGCCGATTGCCTTGGGGTACCACACCGGCCATTACGAAGTGGGCCTGCTAATGCAAGAGGCCGCCATCGAACTCCGCGACCGCGGGGCGATCCCTTTCGCTGGATTTTGCAGCGACCCTTGCGACGGGCGCACTCAAGGAACCCCGGGCATGATGGACTCGCTTCCATACCGGAACGATGCCGCGCAAGTGCTCCGTCGCCTAATCCGGTCGCTGCCGACGCGCAAGGGCGTGCTGGGCGTGGCGACCTGTGACAAGGGGCTTCCGGCCATGATGATGGCCCTCGCGTCGATGCACGACTTGCCGTGTGTGCTGGTGCCGGGAGGCGTTACCTTGCCAGCTCGAGGCGGGGAAGATGCGGGCAAGGTGCAAAGCATCGGGGCGCGATTCACACACGGTGAGCTGAGCCTGGACCAAGCCCGCGACTTCGGTTGCAGGGCGTGCGGAACGCCTGGCGGCGGTTGCCAGTTTCTCGGTACCGCGGCGACCGCCCAAGTCGTGGCGGAGGCACTTGGCCTGGCGATGCCGCACACCGCTCTCGCGCCCTCCGGCCAGCCGGTCTGGAAGGAGGCCGCCCGCCGCTCTGCAGCGGCGGCGGTGGCCCAGAGAGCCGCTGGAATCTCGGTCGGCGACATCCTGACAGAGGGAGCCCTTCGGAACGCCATGGTCGTCCATGCAGCCTTCGGCGGTTCCACCAACCTGCTGCTGCATCTTCCCGCGATAGCCTTCTGCGGCGGTCTCAGACGGCCGTCTGCCGACGATTGGGCGGATGTCAACTGCCAGGTCGTCCGCCTGGTCGATGTGCTACCGAACGGGCCGGTCGGCCACCCGACCGTCCGGGTGTTTCTTGCAGGCGGCGTTCCCGAGGTCATGCTCCACTTGCGCCAATTGGGATTGCTGGACCTGTCGGTGCTCACGGCGACTGGGCTCAGCCTAGGCACGGTGCTGGATCAGTGGGAGGCATCCGAACGACGCAGCCTATTTCGGCAGAGTCTGGAGGCGCTCGAAGGAGTGGATCCCGATACCGTCATCTTCTCCCCGGATTCCGCAGTCCGCAGAGGGCTGACCAGCACGATCACTTTTTGCAGGGGCAACCTTGCGCCCGAGGGCTCGGTCGTCAAGAGCACGGCTATCAGCCCATCCTTGATCGATAGCGAAGGAATTTACCGAAAGCAAGGCCCCGCCCGGGTCTACACCCGCGAGGCAGATGCCATAGCGGCAATCAAGGACGGCTCGGTATGTGCCGGTGACGTGTTGGCGCTGATCTGCTGCGGGCCGCTCGGTTCCGGGATGGAGGAGATATACCAGATCACGTCGGCCCTGAAGCATTTGTCGCATGGCGAGGACATTGCCGTCATCACGGACGCACGCTTCTCCGGTGTCTCGACCGGCCCCTGCATCGGACATGTCGGGCCGGAGGCGCTAGCAGGGGGGCCGATCGGCAAGCTGGTCGACGGCGATGTCGTACGCATCGAGATCGATTGCCGGAAACTGCGGGGCTCCGTCGACCTCGTCGGCCAGGGCGGACGCGTGTCGGGGGCCGTCGCAGGCGCGCGTGTCCTCGCAGCGCGCCCGCTTCGCCCGGACCTTGCGCCTCATCCCGACATGCCGGACGACACCCGACTGTGGGCGGCGCTGCAAGCTTGCAGCGGCGGCACTTGGAAGGGATGTGTCTATGATGTGGATGCGATTGTCGCGGCTCTGGATCGAGGCGGGCGAGCGGGGCCAGGGCGGTGTCCGTGACGTCCGGGGCAAACGGAAAGACTGCGCAGGGGTTCCTAGTCTGGAGGCGTTGGGCGAGCGGATTCCCGAGACACAGATAGACCTCCGGCAGTCGCTAGCGGGCTGTCCGGGATTTGGAGCGAAGGAACAGGTGCCGCAAACGTTGGCGGCGCATCAAACTTCTCCGGTCGGGACAGGCAAGGTCAAGGGCTGTTTGAAAAAGGGGGCTTCCTGAATTTTCGAGGATGCGTCCGCGAGATTCCGGGCCCCGGCATTCCCTGCGGTCGATCAGCTGGAGCAGTGTCGTCTCGGTCGTTAGCTCGGATTCAAGCCGCTCCAGTCTGTGCCCGGACCGCCGCAAGCAACCGCAATTCGGAAGCGCTACGGACGGATGATGGACCCGTCTCGTCGCCGCGTCGTGCCCCAGCTGTAGTCAAAGGGCGTGTCGTAACGCGAGTCGAGGTCATATTTCGCCGCCAGTTGCTCGTCGATGTCCATACCCCATCCGGGTGACTCGTTCGGGAAGAAGAACCCGTTCTCGAGCCGCGGACAGCCTTGGAAGACCTCGTGCACGGAGTCGGGCCAAGTCCGTGCCTCTTGAATGCCGAAGTTGTAGCAGCTCACGTCCAGCGCAATGTTCGCTAAGTGTCCCACCGGCGATGTGTCGCCCGGCCCGTGCCACGCCGTGCGCACGCCGAACCATTCGCATAAGGCGGCGAGCTTCCGCGCCGGCGTGAGCCCGCCGATCTGGGAGATATGCACGCGTATGAAGTCGATGAGACGTTCAGCGATCAGCCCGGTGAACTCGTGCGGCGAATTGAAGAGTTCGCCCATCGCGATCGCCGTGGTGGTTTGCGATCGCATGTGCCGGAAGTAGCCGATTTGCTCTGGCGAGACAGGGTCCTCGATGAAGAACGGACGGTACTCTTCGACCCGCTTCAGCAGCCACATCGCTTGGGCGTTGCTGATTCGCTCGTGGACATCGTGCAGAAGTTCGATCTCTTCGCCTAAGTTCTTGCGCATGTGCTCAAACAGCTTGGGAACACTCAGCAAGTACGGGGTTGGTTCGTACATTCGCTCGTTGTGTGGCCCTCCCGAGGGTGCGCCAAGGAAGCCGCCGGGATTCCCGCCGCTACTGCGCGCGCCGTAGTTGGCGTTTCCCTGGATGCCGACTTGGATACGAATATGACGGACGCCCTCCTCGATGTAGGCCCGAGCCGCGTCCTCGACTTGCTCCATGCTGGATCCCGAGGCGTGGCGATACACGTCCGCGGCGTGCCGAGCCTTTCCGCCGAGCAGAGCGTAGACAGGCATGTTCGCGCGCTTGCCCTTGATATCCCAGAGGGCTTGATCCACGCCGCTCATCGCGTTGTAGAGGACAGGGCCGTTGCGCCAGTACGAGCTGACATACATCGTTTGCCAGATATCCTCGATGTGGTCGGGGTTCTTGCCTTTGAGGAACGGGCGCAGGAATTCCTCCACCGCAGTGACGACGGCCCTGGCACGCTGGGTGAATGTAGCGCACCCGTATCCGTGAAGGCCCGGCTCGCTTGTTTCGACTTTGACGATCACGGTGCGAGGCAGTCCGGGCGGCGCGGTCAGGATCGCCTTGACATCAGTGATCTTGAGTTCGGGGAGCCCTCGCGTCGCGCGTTGCTCTTGGGCCGACGCGACTGGCGCCATCCTCCCAGGCAGGGCGGTCAGTCCGGCTCCGGCCAGCCATTTCAGGGCGTTGCGTCGTTGCATGGCGCCTATTGTATGGCGATTCGTTCGAGCCGACCGTTCGCGCGATGCCGGGCAAAGGCAATTGTATGCCCGTTGCACGGCTCAGGGAAGCGAGGCGGGAGTCGCACAACGCACCGGAGGCGGACCTGCCGGGGCATTCCAGCGTCGATCCTCGGGTACGGGAAGCGTGTTTCCAAGTGGATCTAATTCCTCTGTACGGCGCCCGTTCATCCGCAATGCCCGATGGCGCTTTCCCTAGACCACCGGCAAAGCCCAATCGAGCGGACATCGAGGCTCGACTGGCTCGGCAGCAACACCTCGATGCCCGTCCGACGCGTTCGCCTAGCCACCAGCCGCATAGTGGACCGGACTGAAAGGACTTTTCTGGCACTGTGGTCTCACTCGCCGTCCGGCCTGTCTACGATGGAATCTAGGACTTCACTACTTTGCGAATCCTCGTTTCTGGGGGTGCTGGGTTTATCGGCTCCCATCTCTGCGACCGCCTCCTTGCCGACGGACACTCAGTCGTCGCGCTCGACAACCTCAGCACCGGCCGCGACGAAAACTTGTCCCACTTGAGTGACTGCAGGTCGTTTCGCCTGATCCAGCACGACATCTGCGATCCGTTCGAGGGGACGGGTCCGCTCGATTGCGTATACAATCTGGCGTCTCCGGCTAGTCCGAGGGACTATCTCGCCGCTCCGATCGAGACGCTGCTCGCCGGATCGCTCGGAACCCGCAACATGCTGGAGGTCGCCCGCAGGCATGCGGCGACCTTCGTGCAAGCGTCCACTTCCGAGACGTACGGCGACCCTCTCGTGCATCCCCAGCCCGAGTCCTATTGGGGCAATGTCAACCCGATCGGCCCTCGTTCCGTTTATGACGAGTCCAAGAGGTTCTCCGAGGCTCTGGCGATGGCTTACCACAGAAAATACGGAATGGAGACTCGCGTCGCGCGTCTGTTCAACACGTATGGCCCGCGCATGAGGCGGGCGGACGGTCGCGTGCTGCCGGCCTTCTTGGACCAAGTCCTGCGCGGTGAGCCGCTTAGCGTCTTCGGGGACGGATCGCAAACTCGCAGCTTCTGCTACGTGTCCGACATCGTGGACGGTTTGATCCGGCTTGCTCGAAGCGCCGAACCGAAGCCCGTCAACCTAGGGAGCCCGACGGAGTTGACGGTGCTGGAACTTGCTGAGATCGTTCAGGATCTTGCCGGTGCTGCGCCCCATGTGCGCTTCCACCCCTTGCCTGAGGACGACCCGAAGCGCAGGCGACCGGACATTGGCAGGGCCAGGCGGCTACTCGGCTGGGAACCGAGGATCTCAATGGAAGAGGGCCTGCGCCGAACCCTGCAGTGGGTTCGCGACTCCAGCGCCGCCGAGGCCTGAACCGAATTCGAAATGCCTCTGCCAGAATGGGAGGCCGATGCCTCGCCGCAAGCCGCTACGGTTCTTGCTGACGAATGACGACGGGTTGGATGCGCCCGGTCTTTCGGCCTTGGAGGCTGCACTGCCGGAAGGGTCGGACGCGATGGTCATCGCCCCGTCCGAGGAACGGTCGGCTTGCAGCCATCAAGTCACCACCTCCCGGGTATTTCGGGCGACCCAAGTCGGCGAGCGCAAAATCGCCGTTGACTCCGTGCCCGCCGACTGCGTTCGAGTCGCCCTGCATGATTACGGCGGCTCGTTCGACTGGGTGCTTGCGGGCATCAATCACGGTGCCAACTTAGGCGCTGATGTGTACTATTCCGGGACCGTGGCCGCGGTTCGCGAGGCTGCGATATTCGGCGTGCCGTCGATTGCACTGTCACACTACCGCGATCGAGAGCTAGACGACGACGATTGGCTACGCGCCACGGGCTGGGTGCGCACCTTGCTGCCCGCACTGCTCAAGCGGCCACTCGGACGAGGAGAGTATTGGAACGTGAACCTCCCCAGTCTTCCGCCTGGCCCCGCGGACCCGCCAATTGTCGATTGCGAGGTTGACACTAGCCCTTTGGAGCTCTCCTATGCGGTTGACGCGGGCGAGTACTGGTACACCGGCGTGTATGCTAGGCGCGGTCGCCAGCCCGGCAGAGATGTTGACGCCTGCTTTGCGGGCAGCATCTCGGTTTCACTTCTTAGCTTGCCCTGAGGAACCGACCCATGAACCGGGAAGCGCCTGACCTGCCCCGCCGTGAAACAATAGGAGGAGAACCCCTTTGGCGCGCACTAGGGTGGATCAGTTGCTAGTCGAGCGGGGCTTCGCCGAATCTCGTCATCAAGCGCAGGCCATGGTCATGGCCGGCGAAGTGCTGATCAATGAGCAGAAGGTGCAGAAGGCAGGCAAGAAGTTTCCGCCGGCCGCCTCGATTCGGCTAGTTCGCCAGCGGCCTCGGTTCGTAAGTCGGGCTGGCTTGAAGCTCGATGCCGCCATCAGCCACTTCGAGATTGATGTCGCGGGAGCTGCTTGCTTGGACATAGGGGCATCGACCGGAGGCTTCACGGACTGCCTGCTGCAGCACGGGGCTAAACGAGTTTACGCAATCGACGTGGGGATTGGTCAGTTGCATTGGTCCATTCGGCAAGACGAGCGGGTTGTCGTTCGCGAGCGGCTGAATGCCCGCTATCTCTCGGTGGACGACATCGGCGAGCGAGTTGACTTCGTGTCATGCGACGTGAGCTTCATATCCGTGACTAAGATACTGCCGCGCCTGCGGAGCCTCCTGCTCCCGGGAGGCCGGGCTGCCCTGCTGGCCAAGCCGCAGTTCGAGGTCGGGAAGGGACAAGTCGGCAAGGGGGGAATCGTGCGTGATCCCAGCAAGCACCGCATGGTCGTAACAGACGTGAGCAAGGCGATGACCGCTTGCGGCTTTGAGTCCGTGGAATGGATGGAAAGCCCCGTCCGAGGCGCCGCGGGAAACACGGAGTTCCTCCTTTACGGCACCGAGTGGAATCCATTCGGCGGCGAGGAGCCTTCGTGATCCATCGAGTCGGCGTTGTTAGCAAGCCGGGCCGAGACGACATTCCCGGCCTTTTGCGCTATCTCTCGGGCTGGTGCGCAGCACGCAAGTTGGATCTTGCCGTAGATCAGGTGACCGCTGACTACCTTCAGCGAGCTGACGGCCTGCCAAGGGACGAGCTGCCTGAAGGCTGCGACCTAATCGTCGTGCTCGGCGGCGACGGGACGCTTCTCTCGGCAGCGCGAGGGGTGCGCAAGCGCCAGATTCCATTGCTGGCGGTGAACCTCGGAGGCCTCGGCTTCATGATGACCACCGGCCCAGACGAACTGCCCTGCGCGCTCGATTGCGTCGAGCGGTCGGATTACGCGCTCGATTCGCGAATGGTCCTCGAAGGCCGTCTCCGGCGCAAGGAAACCACCGTGGCACGGTTCTTCGCGCTCAACGACATCGTGGTTGCGAACGGCGCGATGGCGCGCTTGTTGCATCTGGAAGCCTACGCGGATGGCGAATACGTCTGCGGCTACACTGCGGACGGCCTCATCCTCGCCACGCCCACGGGTTCGACGGCTTATTCGCTCGCCGCTGGCGGGCCGGTCATGGCACCTGCCGTGGCGGCACTGAGCCTGACACCGATCTGCCCGCACACCCTGTCGAACCGCTCTGTGGTCTTGCCCGAGACGGTGTCGGTGGAGATCCGCGTCTCCGCGGGCGACGAGGACCACTATCTCAGCGTGGACGGCCAGGTAGGGCGGTATCTCGAACCCGAGGACAGGGTGCAGGCTCGGAAGGCTAGTCACACTGTCGACATTGTGCAGACAAAGAGCATGCCCTATTTCGACGTGCTTCGCAGCAAGATGCGGTGGGGCGACCGGTAACCCGAACGCGAACGGGCAACGGAACCGGTTAGAGAAAACAATCGTCTGTCGAGACCATCCAGGACGCTACAGCAGGGCCCGACGGCGACCTTGTTTCGGAACTGTACTGACGCCGGATCGCTGGTGCCGCTCGGGACCGCTGGTTGACCAGCGATCTAGATGGTCGGATGCCGATAAAGGCCTTTGGCGGAACCCCAGTGATCAGCCGCTTTGGGCCGGGCCGTAGTCTGCCACCAAGCTGTGCCTCTCGAGTGGGCTTGACGACGAGCGTCGACTCTCTTACCCGTTCAGAAATGGAAGGACGGCGAAAAACACCAAGCAGGCACCGAGCGCCAGATTGACCCAGAGCGGATTAAGGCTTTCTTGACCCACCCATCTTGCGCGGTTGTTCAGCAGCAGGAGCGTCAGCGCGAGCAGCGGGAGAAACATGGCGCCCAGCACGCCGTAGGTGAGTTGGATCTGCCGCACCGGAGCGTTCAGGAGGAACAAGGGGACGATGGCGACAAGCAGCACCCACAGACGGTAGGGAGTCGATTGCCGGAGAGCCACGTCAGATGGCTTACGCAACCGTACGAAGTCGGCGAACATGTACGGGATGCTCTGCCAAACGCCGAGAAGGCTGGAAAAAACGGCACCCCAGAATCCGGCCAAGAAGATCCACCTGCCGACCGGGCCCACCGCTTCCACGAGGCGTTCTGCCATCTGTGTCGCCAGTCCCGCTCCGCTTCCGGCAACATCGATTTGGGAGCCGATGATCACGACGCAGAATCCGAAAACGGCCGTGACGCCATTGCCAACCGCCAGGTCGATTCGGCAAGTCTTGAGCATTCCCGGGCCCTGACGCTCTTGCTCTCGGATCCAGTAGCCGTATGACAGCAGAGTCACTGTGCCGCCCACGCCGCCCAGCAGCCCCACCATCCAGGGCACGCCGCCTTCCGGCACCGTCGGGACGAACCCACCAAGGATTTGGCTGACCGGGGGAGCGATCAGCCAGGTGGTCCCGACGACCGTGACAAACATCAGGACGATCAGTCCAGACATGACCGACTCGAAGATCCTGAAACTCCCCCGCAACACGATCGCCACCCCGACCAGGGAGTGGATCACGGCCCAGATGACTACTGAGCGCTCTGTCTCGCCGATCGGAAATAGTGCTGTGCCGGCAACGCCGCAGGCATTCGCAAGGGCGCGACCTACAACGACAGTGAACAACGTGAGGTAGGCCAGGAAGATCCAGCGGACCCACGAACCGAGCTTGTCGTTCCATCCCGCGAGCAGCGTGGTTCCGGACGCGAGCTGCCAGCGGGCGACCCCCTCGCTGAGCACAAACTTGAGAAAGGCCCCGGCGAGTACTGCCCATAGAACGGCGGTCCCTAGTTCTGTCCCTGCCAGTGTTCCTGTCATCAGGTCGCCTGCCCCGACTCCGGTGGCGGCCATCATGAGGCCAGGCGCTATCAGTCGAAACCAGTTTGCTTTCATGGGACGATTCGCTAGCGGCGCCGCACCTATGGTTCAGAGCCAGGGTATTCGGATTGTAGCCTTGCAGTGCGGCCCTAAGTTGCCCAATGGGCACGCGAACGCTCGACCGGACCCAAGAAGGGGTGTCGCTACGGGTGTCGCTCAGTCGACGAGGACGGTTGGTTCAAGTCAGCCGGTGAAGACCCTACGACAAATTGCTACTGCGACTCCTGATTGAATGGACAGTTGCAGGGTAGAAATTATCCTCGCAACTTGTGCCACATGGGAGTGTCTTCCCGGTTACCCGGTTTGTGACGCGATGCCGGTATCGCGGGTCGAATATTCCGACTGCAGCGACGGCCGCCTACTTGGCAATTCGCGAAGTGCGCGACATCACGGAGAACCTCGTCCGGGTTCCAACTCTTGCTTGGAACTTGAATCTGGTAGGGGATGCGTGTGATCCGCACGCGCTCGATTCCTACTCGACAAACATCGCACAGGACAAGTCGGACAGGAATTCATTACGGCGCGGTTTGATCGAGAAAACCCCGCCTTGTTCGGACTCTCGCTTCCTCCGCCTGAGAACGCCGGGGAATCAGCTTGCCCACCGGAAACCAGCTCTCGGCAGTAGATTGCAATACTGTAGAGCCCTTAACCAGGAATCACCAAGTCAAACGACGCAGCAAGCTCGCCAATCTCCGAGCCCGGAACCGGCTTGAAATCCACTGACAGGGAGTCTGTCCTTCTTGCGCGCTGCACCCTGCGGAGTACACTGTCCCGCCCGTTGCCACCGTAGCCCTTGAGGAAGAGCTGGGTCGTCAAGACACGTCGCCCGTTGCGCGCCACCGCATAGTGGATATGCGGGACTCGCCGACCGGTTCGGTATTCGGTGGGCTTGATCGTGCGGAATCGGTATTCGCCTGTCGAACCGGTTTCGAATCTTCCGAACCCTTGGAAGTTCGAGTCTCGGTGCTCCTTGTCCGGTGCCCGGCTATGGATGTAGACGCCATTTGCGTCGACCTGCCAGATTTCCACCGTTGCGTTTCGAACGGCTTCTCCGCTCTGAGTCAGGACTCTGCCCGTCACGTGCGCGATTTCGCCCAGAGCCGGCGTTGCCGAGTCGTTGATGACGATTAGGTCGTTGTCGGTGTCGAGGGGCATCTTGTCCGGGTAGAACGGGCCCTCTGTCACGCTCGGTGTCAGCTCCAGTTGCTCGGCGAACAGTCCCGGAACGCTATAGAACGCTCCGGTCGCAGCTGCTGCACCGACAAATCTCCGGCGGGTAAGAAAAGTCCGAGTATCGTGCCTCATGGTTTCCTCCTTGCATCGGATCTGCCGTAGGCCTTGAATTCGGGGAGCCCGCTTTGCCCCCTGTTGACCCGCGACCCCATCTGTAACTAGAAGGCGCGAGCTAGTCCGCTCAGTTACTCCAGCTTGGCGGTCACAGGGGTTGCTAGCGATTGAACAAAGGGTTGTGCACTCCTAGAGCAGTTTTTTTTCAAGGACTTTCGTGATTTGAAAAAATTGTGTCAAGACCGATCGCGGTCGACTGACCTTATGCTTCGGAAATTGCTTGGGCGACACGGAATAGTGGCTTCTAAGAGTATCGGTCGACACCAAGAATGAGTGGTGCATGGGGCTTCCATGTCGTTCCTGGGGAGGCAGGATGGCGATTGGGAGATTATGTCGTCATTCTATTGCTTCCCGTCGTCGAACAACGGGCGAGGCGTCTTGCCGACCAGTCCTCGGATCGGTCGCGTCGTCAGAGTAAAGGTCCAAGCTTACTAACTGAGGCATCTCGCCGTACGCTGATCGGTTCGTTCATACAAGGCAGTCGCAGCATCACTGAAACGAATCCCGATTGGCTACGAGACATTACCTAACAGGGGCAGGGTCTGTCGACTTGCGTCAGGGCAGCCGAGCCTGGGGCGCAGACCGCTCGGGGGATCGTGGTGGGCAATGACACCCAGACCTAGTTGAGACCAGGCCGATTTGGATTAGCATTTATGGATTCCGCTGCTGCGAAGGCCCGTGGCTGTTGTGAGACCATAGGGCCCATTCGGCCATGCCAGATGCAATCTCCCGACGAGCTTTTCTAACCGTAGCGGCCACCTCGGCCGGAGCCTGGTCATGTGGCTCCCAATCGGCGGATGGCGGTTCGCTTCCCAATATCGTGCTTTGCATGGGAGATGACCATGGCTGGCACGAAACCGGTTACAACGGCCATCCCGAGCTAGCGACTCCCGTGCTCGACGAGATGGCAGAGTCTGGCTTGCGCCTTGATCGCTTCTATTCCGCAGCTCCGGTCTGCTCCCCTACCCGTGGCAGCGTAATGACCGGGCGACATCCCAACCGCTACGGCACATTCAGCGCGAACTGGTCGGTCCGGCCAGAGGAAGTCGGCATTGCGCAGATTCTCAAGCGAGCCGGATACGCTTGCGGGCATTTCGGAAAGTGGCACCTAGGACCCGTCAAGGCCGAATCGCCGACCAACCCAGGCGCGTTGGGCTTTGACGAATGGCTCTCACACGACAATTTCTTCGAAATGAATCCGTTTCTGTCGCGGAACGGCGGCCCGCCGGAGAAACACGAGGGGGAGAGTTCCCGAATCGTTGTCGACGCTGCGACTGAATTCATCGACCGGGCGAAGGAAGCAGGCAAGCCATTCTTCGTCGTCATTTGGTTCGGCTCGCCACACGAGCCTTACAGCGGACTCGAGCCCGACCTTGCTGCCTACGCCGACTTGCCGCCGAGCCTTCGAGGAGAGTCCTCCCGAATCACGTCCATGGAGACTGGCCTCCCGACTGAGGTGCCGCTGGACCAGGCTCTACAGGCTCGTTTTGCTGAGATCACGGCTATGGACCGAGCCATTGGTGCCCTGCGAGACCACCTGAGAGAGGGAGGTCTGCGTCAGAACACGCTGCATTGGTACTGCAGCGACAATGGCGCACCGGCCGCGACCCGCTTCTCGTCTCCGCTGAGGGCCGACAAGGGCAGTGTCTTCGAGGGAGGAGTCCGCGTGCCATCGATGATCGAATGGCCCGAACGGATTGCCGAATCCCGTGACAGCCGGGTCCACGCGGTCACGAGCGACATCCTGCCTACGCTCTGCGAAATTGCCGGACAACCCTTGCCCGACAGGCCATTGGACGGAATCAGCCTGCTGCCTCTGATCGATGGTGAGATGCAGGAAAGGCCCGAGCCGATTTGCTTCTGGAGGTTTGATGGCAGCCGAGCGGGTGACGGGGAGCCCTATATCGATCCAATGCTCCAAGAGGGGACGACACCTCTTGTCAAGATGATGGACGGCCGGCTAACGCGTAACTTCCGTAATTTCCGCTACTCGGTGATCGCGGAAGGGGACTTCGCCGGATCAAGGGCGATCCTTGACAGTCAGTACAAACTCGTAGTCGACGGATCCGGCGAGTCTGGAAGCGAGCTATTCGACATGAGAAAGGACCCAGCCGAGAGCGAGAACCTTGCCCCGACGCATCCGCAAGAGGTGGAACGGCTGGCCGGCCAGCTTCGAAGCTGGCAGCAGTCAGTGCTCCAAAGCCTCACCGGAGCCGACTACTCCTAACTTGACGAGAGTGTCCGGGCAAGACGTTCAGTACGCCCACGGACCTCGCGTGAAGATGCCGCCATCGACCATCAGCGTCTGGCCGGAAATGAATTCGGCCGCGTCCGTGCAGAGAAACGCAACCGCTTCAGCCACGTCTTTCGGGTAGCCGACTCGTCCCATGGGCGTCAGCCTGGACCATTGCCCGGCGTAGTCCTCCGCTTCGCGCGCAGTGCGCTCGATCAGAATGGCGCCGGGGGCCACGCAATTAACGGTAATTCCGTACGTTCCCAATTCGGCCGCAGCCACCTTCGTGAACTGCTCCATGCCTCCCTTGCTAGCGGTGTAGCTAACGAGATTGGGGAAGGCCACCTTGTTACAACCAGATCCGATATTCACGATTCGACCGCCGCCATGTTCTCTCATGTGCCTGCCTGCCAGCTGGGTGCATAGAAAGCAGCCCTTTAGATTTGTGTCGATAACCCGGTCCCAATCCTCCTCCGACAGGTCGAGTAGTGGCGCCCAGACCTGCGTGCCGGCGTTATTGACTACAATGTCTAGCCGCTCGAACTCGCCTAGGACCGTTTCGAACATTCGCTTCACTTGAGCGGATTCGCCCACTGAGGCTTGCACCGCGAAAGCGGATTGTCCCGTAGCGCGAATCGACCGCACGACATCCTCGGCTCCGCTGGCGTCGGTGTTGTAGTTGACTGCTAGGTCACAGCTCAATGTGGCCAGCTTCTTGGCGATTCCTCGACCAATGCCCTTACTGGCGCCGGTGACTAACGCGGTCTTGCCGGAGAGGTCCATTCGTCGTAGCATCGTAGCCTACCGAGGGAGAGCTTGGCCGAGAGCATGGTTTCGAGTGACGTCGTTGAAACGAAAGCGGAGGTCAAGCCGGAACCCCTTCGGCTTCGACGGGCGCCCAGGTAGTGTCCGTTTGCGCCTCTGACAAGGTCGGCCTGAATTGAACTTCCCCAGGGCCTGGAGTGTGGAATCTAGGTCCCTACGAACTGTGTCTGCCTCGCCGCCAAGCCTTGCCTTGCGAGTGGATGCACGCATTTGGCGACGTTCCTTGCTTCTGGCGTCCTTTCGGCAGCGCGGCGACCCGTGCCACCTTGGGTCGGTTGGCCTCGCGGACATCCTCGGAATTGGCACAGTAAATGTCGGCGCCTACCGCCCGGGCGAAGTCGTGGAGGCCGGCGACCGCCTTTCCGTTGTCGGCGGCGAGCGTGAGGGCCTTGCTGCGTTCCACGAGGCTCGGGACGCCACTACGGACGGCGGCCACGGTCTTGGGCACAACCTGTCGAACCATCGTGTACCTGGACTCGCACTTGAAGGCGAAGACTACGGAGCCCCTTAATCGCTCTTGCCGACGATGGTGTCGACCTCCCATTCGCCGACGCGGCTCCAATCCTTGACCGCCACTGGCTTCTCGGAGATGTCCACCCTCCCGGGGATGCAGGACCAGCTTCCCTCGGATAGGCTCCCGCAACCCGTCGGTCATCGTGCGCTGCTCAGACGAAGCGCACCGGCGCCGCTCTTCGACGTCGCCCTGCGTCTGCTTGTGGCGGTAGCCGTGGCCGCTAGGGCTACGCGCTAGCTGCCGGCTGACCGTCCACGTCGCGCGACCCAGCTGGCGGGCTATGGCGTCCGTACAGCCACCGCTTCTTTGCAGCAGCGGGTAAGTCTGGCGGCGCTCGCTGTATCCCCAGATAGCGGTAGCCCGCGGCCATTTCCGCACTCCTCGTCTCGGGGACCGTTCCCCGTCCCTTGACGCTGTAAGTGCGTTTGCCGATAACTACTTCTCACCACCTGGTAGTGCTGCGCTTCGAAGTTGAATCGGGAAGAGGAACTGACCGGCCTCCCGCGGCATCGCAATACCCGTGCAGTCGCCTATACGAAGTCTCCGATCAGAGCTCTGCCAAGGCCGCGTCGATGTTGGAGTAGCGGAATTCGAACCCCGCGTCTTGAGCGGCGCGCGGCAACACCCGCTGCGACGCTAGCAAGACCTCGGCGAATTCCCCCACTGCGAGCCGGAGCGCGAACGCCGGTGCCGGGAACAGTGTTGGCCGCCTGACCGAGCGTCCTACCGCTCGCGTGAAGTCACGGTTCCGAACCGGGTTGGGCGCGGAACCGTTGACAGGCCCGCTTAGAGTATCGTGCTCCGCCGCGAAGACGAATAGGCGAGCAAGATCTTTGACGTGGATCCAGGGCATCCACTGCTTTCCGTTGCCCAAATTGCCACCCGCCCCGAGCTTGAAGATCGGCAGCATCCTAGCCATGGCGCCGCCTTCCTTGCCGAGTACCAACCCGATACGGATCGTGACTACCCGCACGCCCAATTCCTCGGCTGTGAGCGCGGCGGCCTCCCATTCCTGGCACACCTCCGCGAGGAATCCCGAAGCGGCCGGGGCCTCTTCGGTTAATTCCTCGTCGTGGCGCGAGCCATAGTAGCCGACCGCCGAGGCCGAGACGAGTACCGAAGGGGGTGAGTCCATGGCTCGCAACCCCGCGATCAAGTTCCAAGTGCCTCCGACGCGGCTGTTCAGGATCCGCTTCTTCTTGCTCTTGGTCCAGCGGCCGTCGGCCACCGGCTCTCCGGCTAGGTGAAACACAGCGTCGCATTCGCTGAGTGCTTCCCCTGGCGGGGCTTCGGTCTGTGGGTTCCAGCGAAAGCACGCCGAGCTTCCGAATTCCGACGGCACATTCTCCGGGCTGCGAGTAAGTACGTTCGGAGCGGTTAGCAGAGAACAGAGGTGTTTCCCTATAAACCCGGTGGCACCGGTAACGACAGGCTTTTTCACGTGAGTAGTCTGATTCTAAACCATCATGTATCGCATTTCTTGGTGATTCTCGGTATTGGTTTCTCGGGTAGCCGCTGACCCTCCAATAGCTATTCTCTGCTCGCAAAGCCTTCTGGTACTTCTTGTCGTAAGCGAGTACCAGTCTTGCCTTCGCCACACTTGTGTCGACGCTCGGCCTTCTGCCGAGGGGCCCTCTGGCCGCGTCCGATTCCACCGAGCACCTGCCGTACGCATCCCGGCCTTGTCAGAGACGCTGCGTACCGGATTGACCGCTGACCGCTTGGTGTTGAAGCGGAGGGTGCCTCACTGCTTGCCCGAGACCACCGAACCGTGTGTCACCAATTGAACGGCGCGCTCGAGACCGCTCGCGCTTCGACCGTCGAGACCGGTCACTTCAATTCGGGCGTCTTCCGCGCTGAGCACCGACAGGAGGCAGGATCAAGAGCCAATGCCTGTTCAGGGTTTGGTTTCCACGGCTTGGATCGCTTTCGCATTCTCCACGGCGATGAAAGTCGTATTCGAATCAATGCCGGCGACTTGGATAACGAGTGGGACCGCGCCTCCAGAGGGAATGTCACCCACCAGTTTCAAGCTGATTCGGTAGAGCCCGGCAAGCGACGGAGCAAGGCCGGAGAACTCCACCTGCATCGGCTGGCCCCCGACGCGAGCGCCCACTGGCTCGACTGTCATGGAAACGGGATCGGCTAGGGCGGCTGCACCCGAGGCCGGTGGGTTAGTCACTGGACCAAGACCTGTGGCGAAGACCTCTAAGGTTTCGCCGGGCAGGGCTGGCCGCGCACCCGCAAGACTCCCGGCGGGACCGGCTACGACCCCTCCGCTGGAGGCGATGAACGCCGCGGCTTGGCCGGAATAGTTCATCACGAAAACCCCGGGGTTGACTCGCGCGAGGGGTACAATGACCGCCGGACTGATCTCGTCGCCAACCGTGATTGTGAGCCTCGCGTGCGCAAGCCCGTCTAGTTCCCACGGGACCTGGAAGTTCCGCTGCCCCGGCCTGGCAAAGATCTGTGGAGCGGCTATCGACCCGTTGAAGGTCATCGACCCGCCGCCGAGGTCCGCCGGCAAAGGGAAACCGTCGGCGACCGCCGTGGAGACGGCGAGGCCCACCCCGAACACAGTTGCCAGACTGCCCGGGGCCAGCCCCGGACCGACTTCAAGAGTCGCTGCACTCACCACGCCGCCGACCGAGATCGTTGGAGACGGCCGCGGTGTTTCGATGCGATAGATAACGCTTGAGACGGCGAAGTAGATCTCTCCTGCCTCGTCCTCGCCAAACGTCCTAATGTCGAATGGAGTGGGGCGAGGATCGAGCTGTTTCCAAGCACCGTCGTCCTCCACGGCTCCGCGAAAATCGCCGGTGCAGTAATCAGCAAAGAAGTAGACGCCGGAAAGCTGGGGGAACATCGCGCCGCGGTAGCGGTAGCCTCCGGTGACCGAGCCGCCGCAATTGCTGCCATAGTTCGCATATTCAAGTATTGGCAGGACGAGAGAGTTGTCGTTGCAGTTGGCCCGCGGCCTGAAACAGAGCGAGCCTTCCATGAGCCTCCAGCCGTAGTTCTCCCCGCCTTGACTGTCGGCGGGCTGAAAGGAAATTTCTTCCATGGCGTTCTGGCCAACGTCGCCGATCAAGATGTCGCCGGTGAGCCGATCAAAGCTGAAGCGCCACGGATTCCGCAATCCGTACGACCATATCTCGGGGCGAGCGCCCGGCGTCCCCAGAAACGGGTTCGACGGCACGGCGGTTGCGGGTGCGCCGCGATCGATATCAACTCGGAGCATCTTGCCGAGCACACTGTTAAGGTTCTGCGCCGAGTCGGGCGGATCTCCCGCGCCTCCGCCGTCGCCCATTCCGATGTAGAGATAGCCGTCAGGTCCGAACTGGATTTGGCCCCCATTGTGGTTCCGCCGCGGCTGCGCCGCTTCGAAGAAGATCGCCTCCGATCCCTTGTCAGCAACGTTCGAATCGGAGGTAACTTTGAAGCGCGAGACGACTGTGTCTCCGCCTAGGTCGGTGTAGTTGACGAAGAAGTAGCCGTTTGAAGAGTAATTCGGGTGGAACGCAACACTGAGAAGCCCGCGCTCGCCGCCGGCCACCACCCGATCCCGGATATCCAAAAACGGCGTGCTCAGTAGGCTTTGCCCGTCGTGGATCAATACTCGGCCGACTTGCTCGGTGACGAAGAGACGCCCCGAGCCATCGGCCGCGTGAGTGATGGAAGTCGCGCGAGCTACACCGCGGAAGACTTCCACAAATTCCAGATCGTCGAGATCTATCTCGGCTGGGGCGGGTGGCAAGAAAACAAGCGCTAAAAGCAATGCGGATAGGAATTTCACGGCTGACTGGACTGATTCAATTCCGACTGAGATGGCTGCTTAGAGATCAGCAGCTTTCCAAGAGAGCCCCGCATATAAGCATAGTCCTCACCGAGGCCGAGTGTGACGAGCGATGCGCGAACGCTTGAGAGAACAATCGGCTGGCAGAAACCGCCCGGCCTTCGCGGCATGGACGGACCGTAGTCCAAATCTGCTGTACCGCGACTTTTCCGAGCGGTTCAACGTCAGCGTTTTCCCCAGTTTGCCGCCGGCGCCCCATTTGATCGTTTTACCGCCGAATGCTAGGGCGACGGGCATTTCCCCGTGACCTGACACTGCGGAATCCGGCGGAAGCGCACCGACGCTGGGCCTATTGAGTCCGCCGAGCCTCGGCATCTACGGCGTCCATGCCCCCGAAGCCGACTTCCTGTTTATCGCCGCTGCTAGCGTGCTCTGCACCCTCGGAACCGGGGACCGGCAGGAATTGGAACACGGGGCCGCCCGACAGGTCCACGGACTCGAGGAACGCGCCGGACAGTTTGGATTGCAGTTCGGGCGAGCTGTTTCCCGAGTCCCTGGCTGCCACGCCGATGCGGTCTCTAAGCCTCAACAACACCCCTCGTTGAATCTTCTCGACCACGCAACTCTCATGGCCTCGGGCAACCAAGCAGCGATCGAGCAAGTTAGGCGGACAGCGGCTGGGTCGGCCTTGCAGCCCAATCCTTCGTTCCCCGCCGACCGTGGGTTTGAGTCACCGTCAATACTTGGCCCAGTTTTGAGGGCGGTGCACTATCATGGGCCTCGATGCGGATGCCTGCCCTTGCCCCGATTGCCCTTCTGACGGGATTCGTCGCCGTCGGTCTCGGGGCCGACCAGCCGAATATTGTCTTCATCCTCGCCGATGACGTTGGAGACCAGGCGATCGGCTGCTACGGCGGAACGTCGTACTCGACACCCAGAGTCGACGCTCTCGCTTCAGAAGGCATGCGGTTTCGCCATTGCTATTCAATGCCCGTCTGCCACCCGACTCGCCTCACCCTGCTAACCGGCCAGTATCCTTTCCGGACAGCTCCGGCGCCTTGGGGGACCTTCCCGAGGAACCTCGAGACGGCGACCGTTGCCAACCAGCTGCGCGACCTCGGCTACGCCACCGCCGTCGCCGGCAAATGGCAGCTCACTATGTTGCGAGACGAGCCGGACCACCCGCGCCGGCTCGGCTTCGATCGCTCGTCCCTTTTCGGTTGGCACGAAGGACCGCGCTATTACCGCCCGATGATCTACGAGGACGGAAAACTGCGATCCGACGTGAACGACCGCTACGGCCCGGATGTCTATGTCGAACTGCTAGTGAACTTCATGAAGGCGCACAAGGACGACCCGTTCTTTGCTTTCTACTCAATGGCTCTCGCGCACGACGTAACAGATGACATCGGCACGCCGCCCCCGCTGGGTCCGCAAGGGCACTACGACAGTTACCGGCAAATGGTCGAGAACATGGACGAGCGCGTCGGAAGGTTGGTGGACGCCGCGGAAGAGCTAGGGATTCGCGAGCGGACGCTGTTCCTCTTCACAGCGGACAACGGAACGCCCGCGTCGTACTACTACACAGCGCAAGGCAACGACATGATGAAGCAGCCGATCCAGTTCGTCTGGAACGGAGCTGCCACGCGGGGAGGCAAGGGAGAGCTGACAGACGCCGGCACGCGAGTGCCGCTGATCGCCAATTGGCGGGGAACGCTGGAACCGGGTCTTGTCGTGGACGATCTCGTGGACTTCGCCGACTGGCTACCCACCTTTGTTGAGTTAGCCGGCGGCAAGGTGCCTCCAGGGCTGGACGGGATCAGCCTAGCCGACCGCTTGCGTGGCGGCGAACCCTCTTCACGCAAGTGGGCCTTCGCCTCCCGTCGCGGCAACCGTTGGGTCCGGACGCAGCGCTGGAAGCTGTACGACGATGGCAGACTCTTCGATCTGGGCGAGGGGCGCGACGAGGTCGCCCCTGTACCGATCAGCGACGCTTCTCCCGAGGCACGGCGGGTTAGGTCGGACCTCGAGTCGGCGCTTCGCCATCTCGCCGGGTCCGATTGATACACTGCGGTCTTGCGGGCAATTCTTTTCGGCGCCGGCGGGCAGCTAGCGGTGGATTTGGCGCGGGAGTGCCGCAATCGCGGGCACTCGGTTCTCGCGTTACGCAGAAGCCAGCTGAATATTGCCGATGGGGCCGCCGTTCGACGGACGATCGCCCGTCACAATCCCGATTGGGTGATCAACGCGGCCGCCTACAACAAGGTCGACTTGGCGGAGAGCGAGCCCGAGGCGGCAATGCGTGTCAACGCCTTTGCGGTCCGTGGTATCGCCATGGCATGCGCCGAGGCAGGAGCGACGCTGCTGCACTACTCTACGGACCACGTCTTCGGCGGCAGCAAGGACATTCCTTATACCGAGGACGACCTCCCAGCGCCTCAATCGGTCTACGGCGTGTCCAAGCTGGCCGGCGAGATCTTCGCTCGCGCATACTGCCGTTCGCACTACGTCCTGCGCGTCGCCGGCGTCTTCGGTCCGCCCGGTCGGTACACCAATCACAGCAATTTCCCAGAATTCGTTCTGCGCAAATGCGCGGAAGGCGTCCCCTTGCGGATTGTCGACGACCAGTTCGCCACACCGACGTTCGGCACGGCGCTCGCGGCTCGCTCCTTTGACATCTTGGTAGAGCGGGTGCCGTTCGGGCTGTACCACCTCTCCGGCGGCGAGGTGATCTCGTGGTACGACTTTGCCCAAAAGATCGCGGCCGCTTCCGGCTGCCCTGCGGAGATCGCGCGGACCAACCGCGAGGCTTATGTGACACGCGCTCGCCGGCCGCGGTACGCGGCACTCTCGAACGGGAGAATCGAGGCGGCGGGGATCGCTAGGATGCCAGGCATCGACGAGTCTGTTGGGCAGTACATTGTGCTGCGCGACCGCGAGCTTCCTCAAAGATAGAGACTTGGACTCGATGGTGATGCCCCCCTCGGCCAGGCTAGAACACTGTCCCGCCAGCGGGCTTTTTACTCCCGGGCAAGGTTGCTTTCGACACCGCGCCTGCAATCCCTACTATTCCGATAGGAATTGGGTATAATACCCTTTAGTGCTTGTGACAGCAGAGCATCGAGAGGCGTCGAGATATGCGCCCGTCCACTCTCTCCCAGCGACTTTCCGTCAGCTCAGCGACCTGTACCTGCTGGCCGAGGGCGGCTACGCACCAATTCGCGGCTTCCTGAACGGAAGCGAGACTCGAGCCGTCTGCGAAACGATGCATCTAACGAGCGGGGAGCCTTGGAGCATTCCGATCGTGTTCCCGATTGATGCCCAGACCAAGGCCGAAATCGCAAGTGCCGACCGTGTCGTGCTGCTGGACGGAAACCAGCCGGCCGGGACGCTGTGGATCGAGGATATCTTCTGGATCGACAAGGAGCTCTTCGCGGACAATGTCTTCCGGACCCGCGACACGGCGCACCCCGGAATTGACTGGCTAAGCGGGGCGGGCGAGTATTCGATTGCCGGTACGGTCGAGGTCTGCTCCGACTGGACGTTGGACATTCCAGGTGGTCTTCCGATATCGCCGCGAGAGATGCTGGCGCGTTTCGCTGCCAACGGTTGGCGGAAGGTGGTCGGATTCCAGACCCGCAACCCCATGCACCGGGCGCACGAGTTCTGCACCAAGATCGCCCTCGAGACAGCTGACGGCTTGGTCATCCACCCCTTGCTCGGCGAGACCAAGGGGGACGATACGCCGGTGGAAGTGCGGTTGGCCTGTTACGATGTGCTGCTCCGGAACTATTACGCAAACGACCGCGCGCTTCTGGCTGGATTCCCGGCCTGGATGCGCTATGCGGGTCCGCGCGAGGCGATCTTTCACGCCCAGGTACGCAAGAACTACGGCATCACGCACTTCGTTGTCGGACGCGACCACGCCGGGATCGGGGACTATTACGGTCCGTACGATGCCCAGGAAATCTTCTCCGAATTCGAACCCGGGGAATTAGGTGTCGAACCGGTCTTTTTTGATTTTGTCCATTACTGTCGGGTCTGCGAAGGCATGGCTTCGAAGAAGACCTGCCCGCATCCCTTGGACCAGCATGTCCATCTGACGGGCAAGGTCCTGCGCCGGATGCTGAGGGAGGGGTGTGTCCCTCCTAGCGAGTTCACGCGGCCCGAGGTCGCCGAGATCCTCATTGCCGCAGGGCGGGAGTCCGTGTGACGCTGCCCGAGCGCAAATTCACCTGGCCGGCGAGAGACGCCTCCGCGCAGGAAGTGCTTCGCTGGGGGTTCGAGGAATTTGGCCGGGGCATGGCTGTTTGCACCAGCTTCCAAGCCACTGGATCCGTCATAGTGGACATGGCCTCGAAGCTGGTCGGTGACGATGTGCGAGTTTTTAGCATCGACACCGGTCGGCTGCATGAAGAGACATACAAGCTCTTGAGCGAGGTCCGTCGGCGCTACGGCATCACGGTCCAACTACTCGTGCCCGACGCGGAGGAAATGGGCTCGATGCTTACCAAGCACGGGCCGAACCTGTTCTACGAGGACTCCGCCCGGCGCAAGCTCTGCTGCGAGATACGAAAGGTGCGGCCGCTGAAGCGCAGGCTGGCTACGCTGGACGCATGGGTTACCGGCCTGCGCCGGGATCAGCACGGCACTCGGGGGCGGATCGACAAGGTGAGCGTGGATGAAGAGCACGGCGGGATCGTCAAGCTATCGCCGCTGGCCGACTGGTCCAGCGAGCGCGTCTTCGATTACGCCAACCGTCACGGCGTCCCGCTCCACCCGCTTTACGCGAAAGGCTATCCCAGCATTGGCTGCCAGCCGTGCACCCGGCCGGTCAGCCCGGGGGAGAGTGCCAGGTCGGGACGCTGGTGGTGGGAAGACGACGTCGACAAGGAATGCGGCATGCACTACTCAGCCAATGGGCGGTTTCGGCGGGAATTCGACCTCCTGCTCGACGAGATCCTGCCAGCCCGACAGCCTTATCTCGTGAAGTAGCGTCGCGGCGGGTTGCCGGTCGAAGGAAAGAAACGCCCGTTGGGGAAGGATTACTCCTGCATGGAGCACGAAGGAATCACCATTTGGCTGACTGGACTGTCTGGGTCCGGCAAGTCTACCATCGCGAACCTGCTGGCAAAGCGCCTGAGGGCGGGCGGCGCCAAGGTCGAGATACTGGACGGCGATGTCATCCGGACGAACCTTTCCAAGGGTCTCGGATTCAGCAAGGTGGATCGCGACACCAACATCCGGCGGATCGGATTCGTTTGCAGGCTGCTTTCGCGCAACGGTGTAATTGTGATTGCGGCTGCCATCTCCCCTTACAAGAGCCTGCGTGATGAAGTCCGCGCGACGACTACGAATTTCGTGGAAGTGTTCACGGACTGCGATTTCGACACGTTGGTCAAGCGAGATGTGAAGGGCCTCTACAAGAAGGCACTGGCCGGCTTGATCAAGAACTTCACAGGCGTGTCGGATCCCTACGAGGCCCCGACAAGCCCGGAGGTCCGGACAGATTCCAGCAGGCAAATGCCCGGGGAGTCTGTGGGCTCCGTTTGGGACTACCTAGTCGGGGCCGGACTGCTCAAGCTTTGACTGTCCCGGAGTCTTCCAGGCCGGCAGGTTACGCGGCCACGCCGTTCTTTGGCGCGCATTCGAGATGGGATTCTGCCTGCGGGCCATGCGGCCGCGGTCCGTCCATTGACACTTTCCCTCGCCAGTTGTATTCTTGGACTGTTTCGGAGATCCGAGGCGTAAACGATGCCGGGGGCTTGGCAACGACGGGGGCAATTGCAAACCGCCAGGCAAGTCCGGCAAGGGGAGGATACGAGTATGATTCGTACGGTTTGTTCTGCTTTTTCGCGCAAGGGCTTGGTTTTTTCCTTGATCGGGCTGGTCTGCCTGCTGACCCTTCTCGCAGCGGTGGCTCCTGCTCAGGTGTCGACTGCTTCGATCAATGGCACCGTCCGGGATGCCACCGGTGCGGTGGTGCCTGAGGCCGACCTTATACTGCAAAACGTCGAGACGGGCGTCGAGCGTCGCAGCGCCAGCAATTCGGTGGGCGTTTACAACTTTGTGAGCCTCGCTCCCGGGATCTACGTTCTGTCAGCCAGCAGGGAGGGGTTCCGGACCAGTTCGCTCCAGCCCTTCACGTTGGCGGTCAATCAAACGGCGACCTTGGACTTCGCTCTCGAGGTTGGCGCGGTCGCTGAGACGGTGACGGTGGAGGCGGTGGGCGCCGAAGTGCAGAGCTCTACAGCGGAGCTGGGCTCCGTGATGGCCGAGAACCAAGTAGTGGACCTCCCGCTCAATGGCAGGAACTTTACCCAGCTGTTGACGCTGACTCCCGGAGCCTCGCCCATCAGCACCGCGCAGAACAGGGGCGGCTTCGGCAGTTCGGCAATCGGCGAGTTCGCGTATCCGGCGATGAACGGCCAGAGCAATCGAAGCAACTTCTTCCTGACGGACGGAGTGATCAACCATGGCTCTTCAGTGAGCACTTACGCCACGCCCCCGATCATCGACGCGATCCAGGAGTTCAAGGTCCAGACCCACAACGACCAAGCGGAATTCGGCCAGGGGACGGGAGGCATCGTGAACGTTGTCACCAAGTCAGGGACGAATCAGCTGCACGGCACCCTGTGGGAGTTCATGCGCAACGACAACCTCGACGCGAGGAACTTCTTCCGCAAGACTGTCGTGCCCCTCTCCCAGAACATGTACGGGGCGACAGTCGGCGGCCCGGCCGTCCGCAACAAGACGTTCTACTTCTTCGCGTGGCAGGGATTCAAGAGGCGCACGCCCGCGAACCGCCTGTACCGCGTTCCGACAGACGCGAATCTGGCGGGAGACCACAGCGACTGGCCGGCCCAGATCTACGACCCTCAATCGACGCGCGAAGACGCCGCGACCGGCACCTTCATCCGTGACCCGTTCGCGAGCAACATGATCCCGCAGAGCCGGCTCGATTCGGGATTCGTTAACTACGCGCAAACAACGATACCCAAGCCGATCGCTACAGGCGTGGCCGACCGCAACCAGCTCGACACGACAAATTCGTCGTTGGACCAGGACGAGTTCAATGTCCGAGGAGATCACAACTTCAGCGCGAAGGACATGGTGTGGGGACGGGCTAGCTGGTCGGACCTTGGCCAGACGGGGTCCGCAGGCCGGCAAGGGCTCGGAAGCTTTGTGAATTTGAGGACGTTGAACATCGGGGCCAGCTGGGTCCATACGTTCAGCCCGACGAGCATCCTTCAGTTCCAGTTCGGGCGGACGACCATCAACCGCGACACGGGCAGCGAGTTCACTAGCGACGTGGACCCCACGAGCTTCGGCTTCGAGCCGCTATTCTGCTGCAGCTTCAGGAGCGCACTGGCCCTGACGCCGTCCGTCAGCGTGGCACAGTTCTTCGGTGGCGGCGAGCGCGTCGCCAACAACCGCACTTCCGACATCTATGCGTACAAAGGGAACTTCACCAAGATCCTCGGCAACCACCAACTGAAGTTCGGCGCCGAGTACAGCACGAACCGCCATTTCGGCGTGACGAACGATCACAACGTGGCGTTTGTCCCGGCGAACACTGCAAACCCGCAAACCAACACAGGAGGCAGCCCGCTGGCTTCGTGGCTGCTCAACGTGCCCAACAATGCGGGGCGCCGTGACTTCTTCAAGCGCCTGCACCGCGGCGCGATCGGCGGCTTCTACATGCAGGACAACTGGAAGGTCACGCCGAAGCTGACGGTCAACATCGGCTTGCGATACGACCGGACATGGAGTCCCAGGGTTGGCTCCTACGACGACAAGGGCATTTTCGCCGGGACTCCCGACTTCGAGCGGGTCCACGGCGGCCTATATGTCATCCAGGCGAAGCCGGATTCGTGTGCAGCCCTGAGGGCGGCACCGTGTATACCGACCCCGGACGGAAGCTTGCCCGACGAAGTCCGCGTGTCCCCCACACAGAGGCTGATCGAGGATTGGACAGATAACTGGCAGCCGCGGGTCGGAATCGCGTATCGAGTGAGCGACCGCACTGCGATTCGCATGTCGGGCGGCATCTTCTATGACAGCTGGGCCGGAATGAACCAGATGATGCAGGCTCAGGGCCATACCTGGCCGGATGTCGGCCAGCAGCAGTCAGGCAACCTCAACACGCCGACGAGCGCCAACCCGGTTCCCGGCGTCTCGGGAAAGAATCCGTTCCCGGCCGGCCTGCTGCCCGGTCCGACACCCTTCAACCGGGTGGCATGGTACGCAGATCCGAGCGTCAAGAATCAGTACTCGATGCAGTGGAATTTCGGCCTCCAGCACCAGTTGACGAGTGATACCCTGATTTCCGCCAACTACGTAGGATCGGCGAATCGCCGGGCTCCGCTCGATCATTTCTACAACACGGCAATGACCCCCGGGCCTGGGGATCCAGCTGAGCGCAGCCCTTATCCGTTCATCGTGCCGACCTTCTGGCAGCGAAGCGTGGGGCGCGCCAACTACAACGCATTCCAGTTCCAATTGACGAAGCGAGCGAGAGGATTCACCTACATGGTGAATTACACGTGGTCCAAGACCATCAACCTGGCCTGCGACGGCTGGTACAACGTCGAAGGGTGCTCCACCCAAACGCCGTACGACCATTACCGTGACAAGGGCGTGGCTGGCCACGACTTGACACACATGTTCAACTTCAACTGGGTGTACCGCATCCCGATCGGACAGGGCATGAAGTCGACCGGCAGCAAGGCCCTCGACCATCTCATCGGCAACTGGCAGATCAATGGCATCGCGAACTTGTACTCGGGACGCCCCTACCACATCAATGTCAGCGGCGACATCGCCAACACCCGCAACCGGAACGGCTACATGCGAGCGGACCAATTCGGAGACCCGCATCTAAGCAACCCCACCCCCTCGCGATGGTTCAACACTGAGGCGTTCGCCGCGCCTGCGCCCTTCACATTCGGCAACTCGGGTCGGCACGCCTTGCGATCCGACGGAGTGACTAATTTCGACCTCTCCCTATTCCGCGACTTCGACTTGCCTGGAAGGGAGGGCATGAAGCTGCAGTTCCGCGCTGAGGCTTTCAACGCGTTCAACCACGCGGACTTCAACATACCGGTCCAAAACTTGAGCAGCAGCAACTTCGGCGTCGTCACTTCGACTCAGCGGCGGGCCCGCCAGTTCCAGCTGGGCCTCAAGCTGATCTTCTAGCCGGCACCGTTTTCCGCCGAGCATTAATCGGTCGAGAGCCGTCTTTGCGGCTCTCGACCGATTTTCAGGGAACGGATTTTCGCAAGTTAGGAATACTCCCGTGCTAGGCTACCGTTCGCCCTGGCCCAAGCATGAGCGGACGCCAATGCCGACTCTCCGAGAGGTTCCTGCCGATTTCCGCCCGGCTGTTTCTTGCGGACCGGGCCTCCCGTTCGAGACCGTATCACGCGGAACCGACGGTGGCGATTCCCAATCGGCTTCCAGTGCGTGCGGCCGATCTCGCGGTCGAAGCGCTGGCCGCAGTTTTCCAAGGATGTCTTGATTGCGCCGCGTGTTGCGAAGGCGACTGACGTCGCCGACAGATCTCGAGACAGGCGTGCTGATAGCGCAGGGCGGGGAACCCAGGATCGCCTAAACGAACGCTCAGCGCACGTTTCCCCGCGAGCTTGCGCGCGGCCCGCTGGACATCGACTACGCTCCCGGCAGTCCTTCGGGGAGCAGGTAATACCCGGCCACAATGTATATGCAATACGACACTAGCAGGACGTACCCAAACCCCCGACGCAACGCGTCTCTCGATACAAAGATACCGATCCGGAATACGACGAGAATGAAGAGCATGGCCGGGAAGAGCACCGAGAAGAAGTTGCCGCCAGCGTGCAGGCCGACCGGCGTGACTGCGGCCGAGGCTCCGGCGACGAAGAGCACGTTCAGAATGTCGGCTCCGATCACGTTTCCCACCGCCAGCTCGCCATGACCGCGCCGGGCCGCCGTCACTGCGGTCACCAGTTCCGGCAAGGAGGTGCCGAACGCGACCAGCGTGGCGGCAATGACGCTTTCCGGCACGGATAGCCTCATTGCAGCCTCGGTCACTCCGGGGATCACCACATGGGCGGAAATGACCACGAGCGCCAGCGCGACGACCAGCTTGAGCAGCGTAAGCCAGGGGGAGCCCTGTCCGGAATCTTCGCTGGCTTCGGTCTCTGCCCTCTGCTGGCCGGCCCATCTCACCGAAACGTAGAGGTAGGCCGCGAGAAGCACCAGCAGCAAGAATCCACTTTGCTGTGAAAGGCGGCCTCCCTCGCCAAATGTTTGCCCTATGCGACTCCAAGGAACGATGAGTAGCACTAGGAGGACCCCAGCGCCTAGTTGGATCCATCCTTGTCGGTTGACGATCTTCGGGTCGAGTCGCAGCGGTGCGATCAGGCAGGCCAAGCCGAGAATCAGGCCCGTATCGGCGATCACCGAACCGACGGCGTTGCCCAGCGCCAAGCCAGGGGCCCCCTGCACTGCCGCCAACACTGAGACGGCGGCCTCCGGCGCGGTCGTGCCCAAGCTGACGACCGTGGCCCCGACCACCATCGGGGGAATGCGGAGTGTGTCTGAAAGGCCGACCGCCTGATCCACAAGCATGTCCGCGGCCTTGCCGAGAACGAGTAGCGATATCGCGATGCTAGCTAGTAGAAGTGACCAATGGACCTGCGAGAAAAAATGCGCGAGGGCGTCGTCCATCCCAAACTACGAGTCTACCGAATACCCCACGTTCATTCGTCGGGCCGAGTTAATGGCGGTATTTCGCATTACAATACTGGGCGGGAAGGCCACGGGATCGATGGACGGGGGAGTGCGATTGCTCGGAGTTGGATTGCTGGTGACGCTGCTTGTGGCGCTGCCCTGCTCGGTGATTGCCGACGAATCGGATCTCGAGCATTTCGAAAAGCGTGTTCGACCGCTGCTCGCGGAGAACTGCTATTCCTGCCACAGCTCGAAAGCCCCGAGCATATTCGCCGGCCTTCGGCTCGACAGTAGGGCGGGAGTTCTTCGTGGAGGCGACTCGGGTCCGGCCGTCGTGCCGGGCGACTCGACGGCCAGCCTCTTGGTCCGCGCGGTGCGAGGCGAGGCGAAGACGCTCATGCCGCCGACGGGACGGCTGAACGCTGACCAAATCGCCGATCTAGTCGCATGGGTCGACGCGGGATCGCCGTGGCCTGACGAGCAATCCCCGGGGCTGCCCGATCCCAGCGAGGCATTCGACCTCGAGCGGCGTCGCAAGGAGCACTGGGCTTGGCAACCGGTCAACCCGGTTGCCGCGCCAGGCGTCCGTAACGAGGACTGGCCCCAGTCGATGGTTGACCGCTTTGTGCTGGCAAAGCTGGAGGACCACGGCCTGGAGCCTGCGCCTCCCGCCGATCCGTACACGCTGCTGCGTCGCCTCTCATTCGCGATCACTGGCCTGCCGCCAACATCCCGCGAGATCGCGGACTTTCTCGCGGACGAGTCTCCTAGGGCGGTCGAGAGCGCTGTGGAGCGCCTACTCGCCTCGCCGCACTTCGGCGAGCGCTGGGCGCGTCATTGGATGGACTTGGTCCGGTATACGGAATCCCACGGAAGCGAGGGCGATCCCGACATCCCGGAGGCGTGGCGCTACCGGGACTATCTCATCCGTGCGCTCAATTCTGACGTCCCGTACGATCGGCTGATCCGCGAGCACCTAGCCGGAGACCTACTGCCGGAGCCTCGTTACAATCGCGCGCTGGGCCTGAACGAGTCCCTGCTGGCGACGGCGCATTACCGCATGATCGAGCATGGCTTCCAACCAGTCGACCCTTGGGAAGACCGAGTGAAATGGACCGACAACCAGATCGACGTCTTTTCGAAAGCCTTCCAAGGCCTCACGGTTTCTTGTGCGCGCTGCCACGATCACAAGTTCGACGCAATCAGCCAGCGCGACTACTACGCTTTGTTCGGCGTCTTTGCCAGTGCGCGCCCGGTGCAGCGGGCAGTGGACACCCCCGACCTGCTCGGCAAGCACACGAACGAGCTGCGCAGAGCGAAGGAAGGCATTCGCGACACTTTGGCCTCGCTCTGGTCGGAGGCGGCCGAAAGCTTTCCAGCGATGCTGGCGGACGGAGGCGGTGCGATCTCTCGCGCTCTGGAAACGGCTGCTTGCGAGCCCGACAGCCCGCTTTATCCGTGGGCCGAGTCGGCTCAGCGACCCGATGCAGAGATCGAGGGCGGTTGGAAGCGCTTGGCTGCAGACTGGGCGCGCCAGCGGACCTCTCGCGAGCACTTCAACGAGAATGAATTCCAAGCAATCTGGAAGCCTTCCCAAGACTTCTCAGGATGGAAGCGCTTAGGTACGGGCCTTGCAGACGCACCCCTGGCGGCAGGCGGTTTCTCCATCGTGCCGAAGGGTGACCGTGTGGTTGAGGGCATTTACGGCCCGGGCGTCCACAGCGGCCTGCTCTCGAGGCGGCACAACGGAGTGCTGCAGACTCCGCGCTTCACCATCGACACGGACTACATCAGTTTTCTCGTGCAGGGTTCGGGGTTCAGCTTCGTCCGGCTAATCGTCGAGAACTACGCTGTACCTCGCGCCGGAATCTATTGGCAGCGCTATTCCCCAAAGAAGGACGAGCCCGTTTGGGCCGGATGGGAGACGAGCTACTGGAAGGGATTCAGCGCGTATCTCGAATTCGCCACCATGCAGGATTCGACGAACTTCGCGCTCGACCGCGAAGATTCGCTCAAGAGACCGCGACCGGAGCCCGCGGGGGACGGCCGATCGCATTTCGGTGCCTTGGCCATAGCGTTTCACGACAAGGATGTCAAGCCAAAGCCAATTGACACCGCGATCTCCTACCTGCTCGAGGAAGACGCGCCCGCGAGTGCGGAGGGGCTTGCCGGGCTTTACGCCGATCGACTGCGTGAAGCCGTGCGCGCTTGGCGCCACGGTGCGCTGACGCCTGGCCAAGCCGCTTATCTCGACTATTTCGTGCGGCACGAATTGGTGCCTGCTTCGCTGGGAGTGTCGAAACGCCTGGACCGCTTGGTCGCGGCATACCGCGATCTGGAGGAGGCTGTCCCTGTATACCGTCGGTCGCCTAGCGTGCTAAACGAGGAGGGCCCTGATCAGCCGCTTCTAGTCCGAGGCAACCACAAGGTGTTTGGCGACCCAGTGCCGCGTCGCTACTTGACAGCATTAGGTGGCGAGCCCTATAGCGATCCCGGGACGACTCGCCTCCGCCTGGCGGAACAGGTCGCTGATTCGCGGAATCCGCTGACGGCACGCGTGATGGTCAATCGAGTTTGGCGGCATTTGTTCGGCCGTGGCCTCGTAGCGACGGTCGACAATTTCGGGCGCGTCGGGAATCCACCGTCACACCCCGAATTGCTGGATTTTCTGGCGGACCGGTTCGTCGCGGACGGATGGTCGATCAAGAACTTGATCCGAAGGCTCGTGCTGACCTCCACCTACCAGCTCGCGAGCGAACCTTCCGAACTCGCGTTGCGTATCGATCCCGGGAACGAACTCCTTCAGCACATGCCGGTCCAGCGATTGGAAGGCGAAGCGATCCGGGACAGCTTGCTCGCGGTTTCGGGACGATTGGACTCCAAGGTCCTCGGACCGTCGGTAAACGTCTACTACGGGTTCGCGAAGGGCAAGACCAAGGGGGACCGGGTCAAGGGGCCGCTCGATGGCGCCGGGCGCCGGAGCGTCTACCAAGAGATCCGGCGGAACGCGCACAATCCGTTCTTGGAGGTCTTTGACCAGCCCAAGCCATCGTCTACTCGCGGCCAAAGGGACTCGACGAATGTGCCCGCCCAATCGCTGACGATGCTGAACAGCCCGCTGGTCCTCGCCCAGGCGGACCTCTGGGGACAGCGGCTTGCAGGAATGGACGGGCCCGCTTCCGACACGGTCAAGGGCATGTTTCTAAGCGCGCTCGGGCGGCCTCCGCTGCCGCTGGAGCTGGATCGCAGCCTGGGCTACCTCGGTGACAATGCAGACGCCGCCTCTTGGTCGAACCTCGCACATGCGATCTTCAATCTCAAGGAGTTCCTGTACGTCCGTTAGAGCATCCGCTTCGCTACCTCGGTGGGGCGCGAACGGACGCCCGCCATGAGTGCTTCCGGAGGTGCCGATGCGCGAGCGCGGTGGCCGATACTGGGAGTGGGGGGCTTGGTATTCAACAGTCGGCGGATCCTCCTGGTCCGGCGCGGAGCGCAGCCCGCCAAGGGTCTGTGGTCGATTCCGGGCGGCAAGCTGCGCCGAGGCGAGACTCTAACGGAGGCACTGCAGCGAGAGATGCTTGAGGAGACTGGCCTGCATGTGCGGGCCGGCGAACTCGTGGCCATCTACGAGAGGCTCCCTCGCGAGGATGGTGGACCGAGCGCTAGGCACTATGTTGTGCTGGACTATCTTTGCGAACCGGTCGGAGGGCTGCTTCGCGCGGGTGACGACGCCACCGAAGCCAAGTGGTTCGCTGTCGATGATTTGGAGCAGTTGCGACTCACTCCAGGAGCAAGAACCGTGATACTCAAGGCCTTGCAATTGGCGCCCGGCTGCTAGCGCACAGCGGAGAGGAAATGCTCTCGAACCCGTACGAAGCACTGGAATTTGACAAGGTCGTGGCTCTGCTGGGCCGCTACACTACGAGCCCGCTTGGACAGTTGCAGCTCGATCGCTTGCTGGCGCAACCCCGCCTCGAGTCTGCCCGTGCAGCGGAAGGCGACCTGTCACTGGTCAGCGAGGCGCAACAGTGGCTGCGCGATGCGGATCGTCATGACCAGCGCAACGTGCCGGCCGTACCGCGATTCGCAGGAATCGAGGATGTTCGTGACCCAGTTCAGCGATTGTCCATGGAAGGCGTCGCGCTTGACGCTTCCGAAATCCGAGCCATCCTTGCGTTAATGGATTCGGCCCAGAGAATTCGCGGGTCCTTGCTCGAGAAAAGCGCGGCGCGACCCGGGCTGCATGCGCGCGGCGAAGGGATCCCTGACTTGCGGGACCTGCTGTCAGAGCTGTCGGGTAAGATCTTGCCGAACGACGAAGTCTCCAGCTTGGCAAGCACCGCCTTGTCCAGGATCCGGCGACGGATCGAGAAGCAGCGGCAACTGGTAGAGACCTCGCTGGAAAGGTTTGTTCGCAGGCACGCCGATTCGGGCGTGCTGCGGGACAAGTACGTGACCATGCGAAACGGTCGCACGGTCGTTCCAGTCAAGGCCCAGTGGAAGACACGTGTGGACGGCATTGTCCACGGAGCGAGCTCCACGGGTCAGACGGTGTTTGTCGAACCCCTCGACACCATCGTTCAGAACAACCGGCTTGTACGGCTCCGTGAAGACGAGCAGGCCGAGATTCTCCGCATTCTGCGCAAAATGAGCGGTCGGCTGCGTTCGGAAAGGGCGGCCATCGCGGTGACCGTGAATGAGGTCGGGGAATTGGAATACGTGTTTGCCCGTGCACGTTTCTCGCGGGAGTTCGGGTGCTGCCCGCCGCGTTTCAGCGCATCCGGCGAGCCGAGAGTCGTTGTGGAGCACGGCAGGCATCCACTGCTGCAAGAGTTGCTAGCGAAGCGCCGGCGGCGCCCCGTGCCGATGAGCATCCGATTGGAGGCTGGCCGCCGGACGATGATCGTGAGCGGCCCGAACGCAGGCGGCAAGACCGTCGTCCTCAAGACGGTCGGCGTGCTCGCAGCTATGGCACAGGCGGGAATCCCGGTTCCTGCAGCGGAGGCGGAATTCCCGTGGTTTGACGAGATCCTCGCTGACATCGGTGACGCCCAGTCGATTAGCGAGAGCCTCAGCACCTTCTCCGCGCATGTGTCCAAGTTGACTGCCATTCTTGAGCGATCGACACCCGAGAGCCTTGTTGTGCTCGACGAGCTTGGGACGGCGACGGATCCCGAGGACGGGGGTGCCCTGGCGGTGGCGGTAGTCGAACGACTGCAGCGCGCGGGTGGATTTGCCATCGTGTCGACGCACCTCCCCGAACTCAAGATGTACGGGTCCAGAGCTTCCGGCGTCGTCAGCGCCTCAATGGGCTTCGATGACGCGACACTCAGCGTCACCTATCGCCTGCAGAGCGGAATTCCCGGCCAGTCAGCCGGACTGGAAATGGCGGAGCGCTTCGGAATGCCCCCGGACGTAATCCGCCGAGCCCGCGTCTTGAAGGGCCATGCGGGCGAGCAGGCGGCCGCATACCTAGCCGATCTGCGCAAGCAGGCTGATCGATACGAAGACCTCGCGCGTGAGGCGCGCGTCAGAACCCGCGACTTGGAGCTTCGGCAGCAGGAAATTGAACGGGAGGCCGAGGACAGGGCTCGTAAGGCACGTCAGGAGACGGATGATCGGGTCGAGCAGCTGGTTCGAAAGCTCGAGAGGAAGTTCCGGGATTCGCTCCGTTCGGCGTTGCGGAGGCTTCGCGCGAAAGTATCCGCGAAGACGGGTCGCGCATTGGACCGGCGGGCAGCTCAATCGGTAGCCGGCTATCGTCGCGCCGTGAGCAGTGAGGTATCTGCAGCCCTTGGCTCAGGCGCGGCGAGCGCCATCGGTGCGACCGAACCCGAATTCACGCCCGGTGACAAGGTGCGTCTGGCGTCGATGGGCGTCACCGGCGAGATCGTGCGCCGAATGGACTCCGGGAGATGGGAGGTGCAGTCGGGCCTGATGCGTTTGCAGGCGTCGGGTTCGGACATTTCGTTGGCCGAGGATGTCCCCGACGAGCCCACGAGGCTTCCCGACGGTGTCCGACTCGAGATGGCTTCCCCGGATGAAGAAATGCCTGCCGAGATCAATGTCATCGGCAAGACCGCCGATGAGGCCCTGCTGGACGTGGACAAGTTCTTGGACCGTGCCGTACTAGCCAACCGGTCGCGCCTGCGGGTCATTCACGGCTTCGGCAAGAACGTGCTGCGTCGCGAACTGTGGCAGATGTTTGCCCGGCACGTGCATGTTTCGAAGTACTATCAGGCCGAGCAGCACGAAGGAGGCGCGGGCGCCACCATCGTGGAAGTCGGTGGGGGTTGAGCGGGTTGCGAACTGATTGTTCCGCCAGTGGTAGAATGGCCTTTCCGGCGGACTGGCCGCTATGCTTCCTGGCTTCATCTTTCCCGAAACGACCGTACAGAATAGCGGCTCCGGAGAGCCCTTCGAGATTGAACCTGGCGGGACGGCGCTGCTGTCGCTAGGGATAACCGAAATCCTCGAGCAGCAAAGCTTGGACGTCGAAGTCCTCGGTTCGGTCGATGGCGAGGAATGGTTGTCGAAGCCATTGCGCAGCTTTCCCCAAAAGTTCTATACCGGCGTCTGGCAGGTGATTTGCGATCTGGGCTCCACGCCCGATGTCCGCTTCCTGAAGGTCGGATACAGGGTGGGGCGCTGGGGTGTCGGCTCGCTGACGCCTAGGTTCAAGTTTTACGTGTTTGGCGAGGGTTTCGAGGACTAACCCTCGCCCGCCCCTCGTGCTTCTCTCAGGTACTTGGTGCGCCCCCTCTGGCAATTCTGAACGAGGAACCTGATCCCTGCTCCTTCCGACCACCGCCAGCTAGGACGACGCTGCGAGGCCGCGCTTCAGTCCGGGCGAACGCCCGATAGCGAGAGGCTGATGCCTACTCCAGCAGCAGAATGAACTGCTGGACCTGCTGGATCTGTCCGGTACGTTGTCCTTCTTGGTTGTTAACTAGATCGCGGTGAAGCTGGAACTCTCGCCCGGCCGCTTCTGGTCTCCCCAACTGCAGATAGGCACGGGCAAGTTCATAGCGGGGCTCCGGCCAGTCGCGTCGGCCCTGGGTTGCGGCTTGCAGCTGCTCGACGGCTTCCGCCAGCCTGCCCTGCTTCCGGTACAGGCGGCCTAGGCGGTAGCGCGCTTCAGGGAAACCCGGATCCAGAGCAATGGATTTCAGGTAGAGTCTTGCAAGATCGCTCTCTAAGGGAACTCGATCCGCTTCGGAAGTCCCCTCAATACTTTCCTCACGGGCCAGGCCATACAGATATGGGCCCCATGGGGTTTCCGGCTTCACTTGCATTAAACGTCGGAAGCGGTTCAAGACCGCCTCGCCCCACTGGGATTGGTTGCCGCAGGCCACCGCCAGCATTCGATAGGGCCCCACCGAACCCGGCTTCAGATCGCTGGCCGTGTTGAACCTGTCCACCGCCCGCTCGTACTGCCGCCGAGCGAAGTACGTGATTCCGAGCGCCAGCTGCAGCCGGAACGATCCGGGGAACTCTTGTACCGCAGTTTCCAGAGTCGCTGCTGCCCCGTCGTAGGTCCGATGCTTGAGAAACTCGTAGGACAGCGCGAACCAGTACGTTTCGTTATCGGGGTCGAGTTTGACAGCGTTCTCGTACTCGCGGAGCGCTTCGAGATAAAGGCCAGAGTCTTCATAGACGTCAGCTAGAAGGTGGCGCAGCTCAGCAGTATCCCGGTAGGATAAGATTTCCTGGAGAACGGCGGCCGCTTGTTGGTATTCCTTCGAGCGGAAAAGGGCCAGGCCGAGGTTGTAATCGATTGTGTAGTTGCGCGGTGCCTGCTGACTCGCTCGTGCGAAGTGCGACGCGGCGGCGGAAAAGTATCCGTGCTGCGCGAAGGCTAGGCCCAATGCAAGCCGCGCGTCCGGCTGATCCCCGAAAGTGCTTAAGAGATGCTGGGCGGTCTTCTCCGCGTGCTCATGGTTCTTCTGCGTCAACGCTTGGTTGATTGAGTGCAGGAGTGCCGTGACCGTGCTCGCTGTGGCTTGCAGGAAGGCTATCCCTCTAGCCCCCGCCAAGTGAGCCCGGCTCGTGTTAGCGCCGAGCGCGGCAAGGGTGAAGCCTCCAAGAGATAGCGCTATGATCCGGCAGCAGCGGGACATGCCTTGGTGGAACCTCATGTAGTCGCTGGCTCCGCCCGCGATTCAAGCAATGCCCCGTCGAGCGGACCCCGGCACCCCTCGCGCGAGGGACGCCCGGCCTGCATGCCGGCCAGCGCAAGGTGGGGGCGTCCCACGCTCGAATGGCGCCGCTATGATACCGCTCGCTGGATGCTAGAACGTGTATTTCAAGGCGAACTGGACCACTCGGCCGTCGCGGGCGGTCGAGATGAGTCCGGCATTCGGGCTGGCGATGTTGGTGTTTAGGCTGAGATCCACGAAGGACGGATGGTTGAAGAAATTGAAGAACTCGGCCCGAAACTGGATTTGCTGGTTCCCCTCGGCGAAGGGGAAGTTCTTGAACAGCGAAAAATCGACGTTGTTGATGCCCGGCCCCAGGATGACGTTTCTTCCCGAGTTGCCGAATGTCCCTGTTTGCTGGACGAAGAAGCAATCGGCATTAAAGTACTTCTGCACGGTTCGCTGGGGGAAGTCGTTCGGGTTGCAGCCGCCGACAACGCTAGGCCGATTGGAAACGAAGCCGCCCGTATTGCTGTTGCCGCCGCCCGGACTGAGTGCCAGTCCGCTACTCAGGGTCACGATTCCGTTGACCTGCCATCCGCCGAGCAGCGCGTCCGCGGCGCCGCTGATGTTCGATAAGTATTGCCTGCCGCGCCCGAACGGAAGTTCGTATACGGAACTGAAGGTGAAGCGGTGCTTCACATGAAGGTCCGACAAGCCCCATTCGCAACTGATGCAGCCGATGTCGATGGGTGTGTATGCGCTTGACGACACCGAATCGAGCGTGCGGCCCCACGTATAGGCGGCTAGGAAAGAAAGACCCTGGCTGAAGCGCCGCTCCAGCTTGGTTTGAAGCGAGTTGTAGCTCGAGGTGCGGTCGAACGAGTTGATGAACGCATCGCCAAAGCCCTCGAACCGCCGTCGCGAGTCCACGGGAGTGGGATTGTCCGGGTCCTTATCCAAGAAGGCTTGGTTCGCATTGAAGCGGCCCGGCAGCTTCGTCCCTTTCGAACCCACGTAGGCAACCTCCAGAAAGAGGTTGCTCGCGAGTTCGCGCTGGATCGCGAAGTTCCAATGTTGGTAGTAGGGCGTCGCATTCTCGACATTCATCCCGAACGGCGCAAAGAACGAGTCTCCCGGATCGGGAAACCAATCGTCATGGTTGGCTGGATTGAGGAGAGGATTGGAAAAGATCGAGAAGATCAAGTCAGGAGCGTTGAGCTTCAGAAACTGAATGTCGTTGTACTCGAAAGAATCGTAGAAGACTCCGTAAGCTGCTCGAAGAACGGTCTTCTCCCCGAATGGCCGATACGCTATTCCGATGCGTGGAGCGACATTGTTCCAATCCGGATCGAGGATCCCGTTGCGGACCTCGCCGTCGCGCGCACTTAGCACGCGTCCGACCCGAACATCGAAGACGTTGAGGCCGTCGTCCCGGTCGTGGTACCGCTGCTCGTATTCCCAGCGGATCCCCAAGCTCATCGATAGCTTCGAAGTGATCTTCCAATCGTCGGTGATGAAGAAGTGAAAGCTCTTGTAGCGCAGGTAGGTCTCGCTGTCACCCTGACCGACCGACGCGGACTGGGGGAATCCCAGCAGGAAATCGGCATAGGGCACACCCCCCGGCTGTCCGTCCGGACTGGTGAACTGGCCGTTGTAAGCAAGGCTGCCGCGCGGGTTGAGATCCGCGACGCCGTCGTAGTTGTGCTGGATTAAGGCCCCACCGACCTTGAAGGAATGCGCTCCTTTAAGAACCGCGAGCTGGTCCATGAATTGGTATTCGTTGTACTTCCCTCCTTGCGGGGTGAAGGAGTTGGGAGCGACAGCAGATAGGCCGGTCACGCCGAAGCGTGGTAGCCCGAAGTTGGAGGGCTTTGCCGAGACGTTCCTGAGCCCAATCACGTCCTGCGCGTAATTGGTGTCGCCGAAGTTGCCCTCCGCCAGCCGGAAATTGCGGCTGCTTTGAAAGCCGAACCGGAATTCATTAATTACCGTCGGGCTGAAAGTGTGAACCTCCGTAACCGCCATGTTCGAACCGTCGTAGATGAACTCAGTGCCGTAGAGGTCGGTAGCTCCCGGGAAAAGAGTGGGTGCATCGAGAGTGGAATACCGGAAGAGCAGGTTGTCAAAGTCGGAGATCCGCTGATCCAAGCGTGCGGTCCACTGATCGGAATCCTTGATGTCTTTCGGGTCATTGCGAAAGTTGAACCCCTCGACGCCGCTCGCGCCTCCGGCTCCGGCAATGTTCGGTAGAGGGACAAACGGCAGGATATTCCTGTAGATCTGCGAAAAACGCGACTGCGGGATCCGGTTGTTCTGGATCGGCTCGTCGGTGAGGGGCTCGTAGATCTGAGTGGCGAACGCGGAAAAGTCGCCATCCCGCATGGCCTGTGTGGCGAAGGTTCCCGAAAGGGTGTTGGCCTTGCGCACCCGTTGGCCCTCGAAGTTGAACATAAAGAATGTGCTGTCTTTGATGACTGGTCCGGTGACGACGCCGCCGAACTGATTCTGGTTGAACGGGGGGATGTCGGCGTCGAAGAAGTTCCGGGCGTCTAGTCTGTCGTTGCGGAAGAAATGAAACAAAGCCCCATGGAACGCGTTGCTGCCTGAGCGGGTGACGATGTTGACCGTGGTCGGACTAGAGCCGTATTCGGCGGAAAAGGAATTCGTTTGCAGCTTGAACTCCTCCAAGGCTTCTATGGAGGGCGTGATCGCAACGGCGCCGCCCACTGGATTGCGGTTGTGGACTCCGTCCAATAGGTACATGTTGGAGTATTCGCGCTGGCCGTTTGCGGTAATGGTGACCGCGTTCTGTCCAGTCTTGAAGAAGGCTATGCTCTTGCAGCAGAAGTTGACGGACGTCGACGCGTAGACCTGGGGATTCACTCCGGGTCCCAACGCTGCCAACTGCAGGAACTGCCTGCCGTTCAACGGGAGTTCTGTGATCTGCTTGGAAGCGATGACATGGCCTAGCGTGGCATTGTCCGTCTGGAGGGCGACAACGTCGGCTGTGACCTCCACGGTCTCAGTGACCTCGCCCACTGTCATGGCGATGTCGACCCGTGCCACTTGGTCGACTTGCAGGACGATGCCCGAGATCGTCGCTCGTTGCATGCCGGGAGCTTCCGCCTCGACGACATAAGTTGCCGGCTGTAGAAATACGAACGTGTAGTCCCCGGTTGCGCTACTGCTCGTATCGCGTCTCAATCCCGTTTCGGGATTGGTCACCGTTACCGTCACTCCGGGAACCACTGCGCCCGTGGCGTCCTGCACCGTGCCGGTAATAGTGCCGGTCGATGCTTGGCCATACAAGATAGGAAGACTCGCAATCTGCATTGCGACGACGCAAGCGGCCAAAAGTAGAATCGATCTGCTAGATGTCATCAAATCCTCCTGATGCGCATCGGACACTTGGAAGATGGATCTCCATCCACGGGGAATTCCGCAGGCGTAACCCGTAATTGATGTTCTTTTTCCCAAGCGATACCTAATGATGCTGATGCGACTAGGACTATAGCCTGATTCCGGATTTGTGTCAACTCGATCAATAGTTCTTGCTCTGAAAGCGGATCTGGATCGATACAAGCGACAATGTTCGCTGTTTCTTCCGAAAGAGCCGACCATTCCTCAGAAATAGAGGCAAGCTCAAAAGGGTTGACTTCCGTTCTGAACCGCATCGGGCAAGCCAATGTGGTGTGATCCGCATCTCGACTGACTGGGATCGATCATCGGATCTCGTTGGCCGCATCGTTTTTGGCGATCGAGCACGACTTCTTTATCCCATGGACCTTTCGGGATTCGAATTCCACAATGCCGTGCAAACGATGATTTGTTCAACAAGTAAATTACACTGCAAATGATCGATAAAATCTAAAATTATCTTCGAAAATAATAGGAAATTTATCACAAAGATGCTGTGGGTACAATTGCTTTTTTCAGTAGCTGGATGATCGCTTTCCAGCAACCGCTGGACCCTCGCCGTAGATCTGCCGGAAAGGCCGTGCTGCTGCCGGCAGTGTCGGAACCGAGTTCCCGTTGCCCGGCGGCCTTTCTGGAAGGCATCGACGGAGTGAGCAATCCATTTCGCAGACTGCTGAAGTCGAGCCGTTCAAATCCATTTCCCGAAATGGCCAGGATGGCTAGATTCTGGGTTGGATCATGGCTGCGCTGGTGATGGCCATAGGTGAGGACGAATACAAGCGCTGGGCGAAACCAGCTGCATCGGAACAAAGCGCAAGCCGGACGATACTTTCCCGATCGATCGACATTCCGCCAGCAAGGGTGCTCGGGCCCATTGCGTTGCCGGCTGCGGGGCGCTCCGAGGATGCTGCTGGATTACACGCTGAAGTCCCTCGGATAGGTCGTCCGCGTATCCGTGCAACGACATGGCGAATGTGAACGCTTACCGTCGCGACCGGCGTCGAAGCATCGCTTGGCGGGCCTCGTCCTTCTCGATTGCCTTACGCTTCGCATCGCGCTTGTTGTGAAGCTGCTTGCCCTTGGCGAGGGCGATTTCGCACTTGATCTTGCCGTTCGAGGCGTATATGCGGGTTGGAATCAGGGTCAATCCTTTCTGGCGGATCTTACCCTCAAGGCGGTCGATCTGCCTACGGTGCATCAATAGCTTGCGCGGACGCACCGGCTCGGTGTTGCCGATCGTGGCGTGAGTGTACGGGCTGATGTGCGCATTGCGAAGCCATATCTCCCCGTCCTTGATGGCTGCGTACGCATCCGACAGTTGGATCTTGCCGTTCCGGCAGGACTTGACCTCGGCCCCTGTCAGTACGATCCCGGCCTCGAACCGCTCCTGGAGCGTGTACAGCCTTCGGGCCCGGCGGTTGTCGGCGAAGGTGTTGCTAGGTTGCTTTGCCATTTCCGTTCCACGTTCGAGAACGCCCGATCGTCCTTAATCTAGGCTCACCCAACGATGCGCACCCGTACACCCTCCTTCAGGATGCCAGTATCTCGGCGTCGGTTGCGCTGCGCCATAGTCTTCCTGCTCGTCCCGCTGCTCTTCGGGGAAGTTGCCTCTGCGGCATCGCGGAAGGCCCGCAAGCTGTACGAGCAAGGTCGGGCCGCAGAATTGTCCGGGCACTACGACGAGGCTCTCGAACTATACAACCTTGCCAGCAGGGAGTCGCCAGCGGACAGCCGCTTCAGCCTCGCCGAGCGGCGCATGCGATTCGTCGCGGGGCAAGCGCACGTTGACGTCGGCTTCGGCCTCCGGAAGGACGGTCGTTACGAAGAAGCGCTCGTGGAATTCGAACAGGCTATCGCGGTCGACCCAGCTTCTAGCGTAGCGGCGCAAGAGCGCCGCCGCACCTTGCAGATGATCGAGCAGCGGGAGCAGGCGGAAAGCGGTTCCGACATCCCTCCCGAAGCCTTGGAGAGTGCCTTGGAGGCCGAGCGTTACCAGCGGGCGCTACGCGTGAAGTCGATCACTCAGCCACCTGATCTTGTGCCGCTGTCCAACCAGCCGATCAACTTGATGCTCAACGAGCAGGCGAAGGTCGTATTCGAAACGATCGGCAAGCTGGCGGGGATCAACATGCTCTTCGATCCCGACTTCTCGGATCGTGGGATCGAGATCGAAATCCGTAACGCGACACTGCCCGAGGCGCTGGACTATGTCGGATTGCTGGCGAAGGCATTCTGGAAGCCGATCACCCATAACACGGTGATGGTTCTGGACGACAATCCGAACAAGCGCCGCGAGTACGAAGAGGAAGTGGTCAAGACCGTGTACCTGACCAACCTTTCCACGCCCCAGGACTTGTCTGAAGTTTCGACGGCGATTCGCGGAATCCTGGACATTCGGCGGATGTTCACCGTGAATTCGATGAGCGCCATCGTGATGCGCAGCACGCGCGCCAAGGTCGCGATCGCGGAAAAGATCATCCATGACATGGACAAGCCGCGCCCCGAGGTAATAATCGACGTGCTTGTACTGGAAACAAGCAAGTCCAACACTCGCAAGCTCGGCTTTACGCCGCTTTCGGGCGGGGGCAAGGGCATCCAGTTCCCTATCTCGTTTACCGGGCCAGAGGGCGGGGGTGACAATGCTTCCGTTCTCGCCTTGAACCGGCTCGGCAGCGTGGGCGTGGGGAGCTGGGCAACGACGCTGCCCGGCTTTCAGCTCACCGCCTTGTTCAGCAATTCCGAGACAGAGTTGCTCCAGTCGCCGCGCCTGAGGGCGGCGGACAATCATCAAGCGGACCTGCGCATCGGCGATCGCATTCCGATCGCGACCGGCAGCTTCCAGCCCGGGGTTGGAGGCGTCGGCATCAATCCCTTGGTCAACACGCAGTTCACCTACACCGATGTCGGTGTCAATGTCGCGCTGACACCCAAGATCCATGCGAACCGTGAAGTATCGATGCACGTGTCGATCGAAATCTCGAACGTCCGCGACTTCGTTGACATTGGCGGCATTTCCCAGCCGGTCATCGGTCAGCGCACGATCGAGCACGATATCCGCATCCAAGAAGGAGAAGCGAGCGTTATCGGCGGACTCAATCAGTCGCAGATCTTCAAGACCAGGGCGGGCGTGCCTTTCTTGGGCGCGCTGCCCGTAATAGGCAAGCTGTTCAGCGACGAGGAGGTTCAGCGGGCGGAGAGCGAGATTCTGCTGGTGCTCGTGCCCCACATCGTGCGGATGCCGGGCATCGAGGAAAGCAACCTTCGGACAATCTCCACCGGGACCGATCAAAAGTTCGAACTGCGTTACGCCCAGGCTGGCAGCGGAAAGCCCGCCCTGCCTCCGCTCGGCGAGCCATCCGACCAGGTGGTGGCAGAGGTTAATCCGTCCACCGGGAGTCCCTCCGCGCTCGAGCCGACGCCCCAGACCCCTCCCGAGCCTGCCGCTGCTGTCGAGGCAGAGGCCGCAACCGGCCCTGACACGGCGGCATCCGCGACAGAGCCTGTCGCCGGACAAGCCCCTCCCGCCAATGACGGTGCCCAACCGTCTCCGCAAGGGCCCCGCCTCTTCGTCGAACCTTCCATGATCGGTCTGGGTGTGGGCCAAGAGGTGACCGTCTCCTTGATGGTGAGTCATGCCGTCCAGCTCGCGAGCATGCCGCTGCGAATCCAGTACGAGAGGGAGACGCTCCGTCTGACACGAATCGAGAAGGGGCCCTTCCTGGCGGGGGCAGACGCAAGCGACATCATTTTCTCGCGCAGCATCCGGCACTCCAACGGGCTGGCCGCCGTGAACATTTCAAGGTTTCGCGGTGCTGGGGGAGCGGACGGGGAAGGCGAGCTCGTGACGCTCACGTTCGAGGGTCTGGCGCCCGGGAATTCCCAGCTGCGGGTATTCGCGACCGCTCCCCGAGATGCGTCCAATACCGCATTGCGCGTCGAGCCGTTGGAAGTCGAGGTGACGGTAGAGTAGGGCAAAATGCGGAGCCCACCGAAACCGATCCGCGGGACGCGTCGACTGGCGGCGCGCTTGGCTCCGCGCGCCGGTGAAGCCGGTCTGACGCTCATCGAGTTGATCGTTGCGTTCAGCCTCATGATGATCCTTTCGGTGATGGCGTTGCCGGTTGCTCGAGTCAAGGTCCTTCGAGAGAAGGAACGCCGCCTGCGGGAAGCGCTGCACGAAATGCGCCAAGCAATCGATCGCCACAAGGACATGGCGGACGAGGGGAAGCTCGACCAGCTCGACCCGGACAACCACGGTTACCCGAAAAGCCTCGAAGCTCTCGTTGAAGGCGTCGATACGGAGGCGAATGAAGATGGACTGCCTACGCGTTCGCCCGGGCTGGGGCTGGAGTCGTCTCGCGCGATGGGCGGGGGCTCAAGTGGCCTGCGCGGTTTCGGGGCGAGCACCGGGCAAGGGGGCGGAATTGGCACCAGACGAGGGTCAGGCAGGGACGGCGCATTCTCGGGCCGTGACGATCCCCTCCGCCGGGGTGACCCGCTTGCTCGAGAGGACGATGGGCCGGAAACGATGCGATTTCTGCGATCGATTCCTGTGGACCCGATGACCGGAAGGCGCGAATGGGGCTTGCTTTCGGTGTCCGATAACCCCGAGTCGCGGAGCTGGAGCGGGCGCAACGTGTTCGACGTCTACTCACTTAGCAGCGCCATCGCTCTGGACGGGACGAGGTACAGCGAATGGTGAGACTCGTCCGAACCAGCGCCTGCCCGGGACTGCGGGGCTTCACGCTCCTGGAAATGATGGTCGTGATGACGATCATCGTCACGATCGTGTCGATCGCAGTGCCCTTCTATTCGTCCGCAATTGTTAGGGCACGCGAGAGTGTGCTGCGATCCAACTTGCTGACGATCCGATCGGTAATCGACCAGTACACCTACGACAAGGAGGCCCCTCCCCAGTCGTTGGAGGATCTCGTCCAAGAGGGCTACCTCCGAGAAGTGCCGATCGACCCTGTCACCCAGTCGCGTGACACGTGGGAGCTGATCGTCGAGACCGGCCCGACAGGGGAATCCGGATTGTTCGACGTGCGCAGTGGGTCGGACGAGACTTCGCTGGCAGGAACTCCTTACAACGAGTGGTAGGCGAGCCAGCGGAGCAGGCGCGACCTTGGCTCCCTTCTTTCTTCCACGCTGGCACGCTCCGCCTGGAGGCGCGGCTATAATGAGCCCTTTGGAAGTCACATGAGTTCATTTGTCAAGGGCATGCTCGTCGGCATCTTGTCGATGTTCGTGTTCGTCGCAGCAGTCGGCACCGTCGCTTTCTTTGCCTCGCGCGGTGAATCCCGCATCCCATCGGAGACGGCTTTGGTACTGCACCTGCGAGGTGGCATTCCGGAGCATATCGACACCGAGATGCCCGGATTTCTTTCAGTCATGGCCGATGGCGGTTCTGTGACTTTGTTCGGCATGACGCAGGCAGTGCGGCGCGCCGCCGAGGACGATAGCGTGAAAGCACTCGTGCTGCGCTGCGACGGGTCGAGTGCCGGCTGGGCCAAGGCCCAGGAGGTTCGCTGGGCGATCGAAGCGTTCAAGGAATCCGGGAAGCCCGTCTGGGCGTTTCTCGAAATAGCCGGACGGGAAGACTATTACATCGCCTCGCTCGCGGATCGGATCGTGATCCAGCCCGAGAGCTTTCTTGAGCTAAGCGGGCTGCGCATGGAAGTCATGTTCTTCAAGAGCGCGCTCGACAAGCTTGGAGTCGGGACCGAGTTGATCCGCACCGGGAAATACAAGAGCGCGGGCGAGCCGTTCTCTCGCAACGAAATGTCGCCGGAGTGGCGCGAAGTCCTCAACGAGACGCTAGACGAGTTCTACTCTCAACTGCTGGAAGGGCTTGCCGAAGGTCGCGGACAGGACAGCGAGCACTGGAGGGCGCTGCTCGACGAAGGGCCGTTCGACACGGCGGATGCGCATCGCCACGGACTCGTAGACGACGTATTGGACGAGGCGGGCTTTTTCGAGGAATTGGACACGGCGCTGGGTGCCGACGACCTGCACCGGATGAGCGCTGCGTCCTACGCGCGCCGACCGAGGCGTGCAGGGGGCGGCGAGAAGATCGCCTTCATGCACGCCATCGGGACCATCATGAGCGGCTCCAGCTCGACGGACCCGTTCAGTGGCTATCCGAGCGTGCTCGGCTCGCGGACATTCAATTCGCATCTCGAGGACCTGCGCGAGGACGAGAGCATCTCGGGAGTGATCCTGCGCATCGATTCCCCGGGGGGTGACGCGATTGCCTCCGAGCAGATGCTGCGGGCGGTGCGCCGGCTCAGTGACGAAAAACCGGTCGTGGTCTCGATGTCGAATGTAGCCGCCTCGGGCGGATACTACATAGCGTCCGCACCTGAAGTCCCCATCGTTGCGTACCCGGGAACTTACACGGGATCGATCGGCGTCTTCACGATCCACATGAATCTACGAGAGCTCTATGGCAAGCTCGGCATCAGCAAGGAAATCTTGACCAGGGGCCGCTTCGCGGGCATGTATACCGATTACCGACCCCTCACTGCGGATGAGAGGGCAAAAGTGCGCGGCTATGTGGACTCGATCTACGAAACCTTCCTAAAGCGGGTGTCCGAGGGTCGAGGCACGGACCCCGAATCGGTTCGCGAACTGGCCGAGGGCCGGGTCTGGATTGGCTCGCAAGCTTCGGAAAACGGCTTGGTCGACGAACTGGGGGGCTTCCGGGTCGCTATCGACCTCGTCAAGCAAGCGGCTGCGATTGACGAGGAGGCACCCGTACGCATCCTCAGCTACCCGCCTCGGCGCAGCCTCCTCGACACCCTTTTCTCCAGAGGTCGTCGCGCAGCCTTCGCGCAGTTCTTCGATTCACCGGCGTTCAGCGAAGCCCGCAGGGACTGGACCGAGGTGATGGCGTGGGCTGATCGGCTTCGGGGCGGTGCGATGTACATGGCACCTTACACCCTGAAGGTGGACTAGTGCCCGTCGGAGTAGCGGCGCTAACGCTGCCCTGCGGGCGCGACCGTAGAAAAGGGGCTGATTGCTTGGGGATATAATGCCGGGGAGTGTGGGAACTGCCGGTTTCGGCGCGTTCCCCTACAGAGCGGGAGTTCGGATTTGAACGTGCAGGCAACACACCTACGTCCAGGCATGGTGGTGCGCTACAACGGCGACATCTGCACGATCCATAAGACGGAGCACCGGACCCCCGGCAACAAGCGCGGCTTCGTCCAGGCGAAGATGCGAAATCATCGCTCCGGCGCGATGATCGAGCAAAGGTTCTCCTCGGAGGACTTCGTCCCCAAGGTGATGCTCGAAGCGCGCGAGATGCAATATCTTTACGCGGACAGCGGGGCGTTCTTCTTTATGAACACCGAGACGTACGATCAAATCGAGCTCTCCCGCGAGCAGCTCGGAGACCAGGTCAATTACCTGATCCTCGACACTGTTGTGAAGGTCCAGTTTCTCGATGGGGTGCCGTACAACCTCGACCTGCCGTCGTCCGTCAATCTAGAGGTCGCGGAAACCGAGCCTGCGATCAAGGGCGCGACCGTGACGAACGTCAACAAGCCTGCCAAGACGGAGACAGGCTTGGTGGTGCAAGTTCCTCAGTTCATCAAGGAGGGCGAGTCGATCCGGGTCAACACAGCGGACGGCACCTACCTAGGCAGGGCCTGAGCGCTTTGCGCCCAAGGCGGCCTCCAACTCGCGAACAACAGCCGTCACTACGCGGTCTGCGTGGGGCCGTCCCACAACTTGAACGCCGATCGGCAGGCCGTCCGGAGATTCCCCGACCGGCGCACTAGCGGCCGGCACGCCAAGTAGGTTGAAGACTTGGCTGTAGACGAACGCGCCCGGGTAGGTGACTATTTGGCCCTCGATGGACCATGACCGTTCGCGATGCCGGTACGCTGGGACGGCGGCCACCGGGCAGAGAAGGATCGGGTACTCGCGCATTTGCTGCTGCAGCTTGAAGCGCATCTGGTCCTGCAAGACCCATCCCATGAGCAGGTCTAGGTAGCCGGTCCCTGCCTCTTCCTCGTCCGCGGCCATCGCCTCGTAGGAGAGCGGATGAAGGCGATAGCCGCTCGGCAGGGACCCCTCGATTAGGGTCTTGAGGCTGATGCCGAACAGCAGCCACCATGTACGAGGAGCCTGCTCCAAGCCTCGGAGTTCCACGCGCTCGACCCGGAACCCCTGTTCCCTCAAGGCGTCAGCCGCTTGCCGCACCGCCCTGCGGGTCTCCTTGGTTGCGGGTGTGTTCCAGCCATGGTCGAACCAGCCGATCTTCATCGTCCGGAACTCCTCGCGATTCGGAGGGCGTGCCGGCTTGCGTGACACGGACGAGATGTCGCCCGGATCGTATCCAGCAGTAATCCCTAGGAACAGGTCTAGGTCCTCCGCTGTCTTCGCGATAGGTCCTACGGACGCGAGCGTTGTCGACGGCCCGGCGACGGCAGGCCAGTGACCTGTCCTTGGAATCTCGCCCGGCGTGGACTTTAGGCCGTATAGCCCGCAGAAATGCGCGGGCACGCGCACCGAACCGCCAGCGTCGCTTCCGAAGCTTCCGGCCGAGCAGCCCGCTGCGACTGCGGCGGAGTCTCCTCCGCTTGATCCTCCAGGCGTGCGCTCCGCATCGAAAGGGGAGTTGGTGCGCCCGTAGATGGCGTTGTCCGTTTCGTACGCCATCAGAAACTCGGGGACGTTGGTGGTGCCAAGAATGATCGCTCCCGCGGCCTTGAGGCGAGCCACCAACGTGGCATCTGTCTTGGCGACCTCACCGAGGCGCAACCGCGTGCCGCATTCGTACCTGCAGCCAGCGGCCGCGATCGAGCTCTTGATCGTTAGCGGCACACCGTGAAGCGGGCCAAGACGCTTGCCTGATTGAAGGGACTTGTCCGCCGCTGCCGCTTGCTGGCGGGCTCTGTCGGCTTGAAGATCGGTGATGGCGTTGATCGCCGGGTTGATCTGCTGGATACGGCCGAGATGAGCTTCGATGATCTCGGTTGAAGTCAGTTCACCTTCAACTACTAGTCGGCCTAGCTGCGCTGCGCCTAGCCCTGTGATTTCAGACATGAGATCAACCTAACAGGCCGTCGGCGAAGCGACTGATTCCAGCATCGATATCGATCTGGGCAATCCACTAACGTGATCGGATTGGCGAACATGCCGCTGCCCCGAACTTGTTCTAGCCCGGGAATCTACCCTGTTCTGTTCGCTCCTCGAACCCCGTGGGAGACCCGATATCACGGGTCGGGCCGGCTCAGGACATGTATTCTGGTAGTCGCCATGAGAAAGATTGTCAATGCCTTGGCGGGTCTGGTTTGCTTTGCGTGCGGGATTGGCGGGCCACCTCCCGAACAGCTCTTCAACGGATCTGACATGGACGGGTGGCGCCATGTCGGACGGGGCGAGTTCTCGGTCGAGGACGGGGCTCTCAAGACCTCCGGCGGGATGGGCCTGCTCGTCTTCGACGGGAAGGAAATTGGCGACGCAGTCTTGCGTGTCGTCTACAAGCCCGAGTCCCCGGACTCCAACGCAGGCGTGTTCATTCGCGTGCCTGAGGCGCCACACGACCCTTGGTTTGCTGTGCATAAGGGGTACGAAGTGCAAATCCAGGACACCGGTGACGAGCTTCATCGCACGGGTTCAATCTATTCCTTGGCCCCTTCGTCGGAATTCCCCCCGAGCGACGACGGTTGGAACACCATGGAAATTCTCCTGGACGGGCAGACCACCAGAATCGAGGTCAACGGGAAGGTCGTCAACGAATTCGAAGGATCGCAGGACGTTCCCGAACGGAAGAAGTGGTTCGAGCCCCAGCGCGGGCCCCGTCCCGACGCGGGCTACATCGGCTTGCAGAACCACGACGAGAATTCGATCGTCTACTTCCGCGAGGTCAGCGTCCGGCCTCTCGTCAAGTAACAGCCTCCAGGCTGCATCTTGACTGGCACGCGACGGACCTAATACGCCCGATGGCGTCGGGTCACGGACGCGGGCAACCGCCCCACTCCGTCAATGCGGGCCTCCACTGTGTCCCCTGGCTGAATCCTCGCACCCTTCGGGCATCCCGTCGAAAGGATGTCGCCTGGGTCGAATGTCATGACCCGCGTGTGGAAGGCTGCAAGCTGGAACGGACGGTGTTTCATGCTCGACACGAAGTCGCGGGAGAAGACCTGCGAGTTATGGACCGTCAGGACCTCGAGCGCGTCAACGTCTTCCACCTCGTCCGTTGTGACGATCACCGGTCCGAACGAGAAGAAAGTATCGAAGCTCTTCGCCCGCTGTAGGTAGCGAGTGTTCCGGGCTAGAACATCAAGAGCAGTCATGTCGAGCGTGGTCGTATAGCCGAAGAGCACCTCCTGGACATTCTCTAGCGGTACGTCCCGGCAACGCTTGCCAAAGACCAATGCGAGTTCGCCCTCCGCGTCCACTTCCTGTGCAAGGTCCTCGGGCGGAAGCTCTATCGAACCGCCCGGCTCGAAGAATGACGACGAAGGCTTCATGAAGCTCCCTGGTTCCTCCGGCTGGACCTCGCTCAAGTCCTCCGCATGGGATCGATAGTTGAGACCGATACACCATACTTTTCCAGGTGTGGAGTAGGGGATTCGAAAGCGGACCTCCTCGATGGGAATCTCGGCTTTCAAACCTTGCGAGAGAGCATCGAGCGCCTCTCTGGAGCCCGACTCAATCAACGGGAGCATGTCGCGAGGGAAATCCGCCCCGCGCTTGGCATTGACTTGGCTCACGGGAAGGATCCTGCCATCGCGCAAGATACCTACTTCGCATGCGCCCGCGTGTTCAAACGTGCAGAGTTTCATGGACTGTTCATCGTAGCCCGACCTTGGAATCCTCTCCGCGAGGCCTGCCATCGACTCCGAAGCGCGAGTTCGGCGCCTGCCCTGTCCTGTGCTCCCGGCCGCTGTATCTTGGGCCTATCAGGGGCTTGCCAGTGCCAAGGCATCCCACGACCGGCAACCGCTTCCACGCGCCTACTGGCAACGCGTCCGTGCGCCAAGGCACGGCTCTTTCGCAGCGAGTCAAATGTATACTGCGGTAGCGGTAGAGCGCGCGCGGATTCTGAGATCCCGGATTCGAGCGAACGGGTTTCCCTGCTTCCATCACGAACGCGGGCCAAGGCTTGATAGGAACAGTCTGAAAGAAAATGAGGCGGCGTGAATTCATCTACGGGGCGCTGGCGGCCGCAAGCCATCGATTCGTCAAACGCGGCTCGGCGAGCGATGCGGTGCCAAGGGAAGAGTTAGATCGATTCGGCGGGTGGACGGGTAAGAAGTTCGAGGCCACCGGTTTCTTCCGCGTGGAGAAGGATATCCGATGGTGGCTTGTGACCCCCGCCGGAAATGCCTTCCTGAGCTTCGGGATCAATCACTTGTATCCGGACTTGTGGAACCAAGATTACAATCGCGAGGCTTGGAAGAAGCGGCTAGGGCTGGCCAACTTGGACGGCCAACCGTTTAGGGCGGCTCTTAGAGCGTGGTTTCTCCAGACCTGCCGCGAATACGGATTCAACACCGTGGGTGTGCACACTTCATTGCCCATCGTCAACCAACCTCAACCGGCCGTGCCCTATATGCAACCGATACAATTCGTTGATATCCCGCATTGGAAATCGGAGATACCCGACGGTAACTTCCTAGATGTCTTTGCCGATGAATTCGCGCAGCGCTGCGATCGGATGGCGAAGCAATTCGCCGCCCCGGCAAGAGACGATCCGTTCCTGCTCGGCTATGCCATGACCGACTGCCCCTTGTTCACCGAGGAGGATTGCCGGGAACGCCCTGACGTGATCGGCGGGGCTCGACGAAAGGCCCGGATCGGCTGGCCTAGGAAGTTGCGGAACCTGCCAGCCGGGGCCTCGGGCAAGCAGGCTTATGTCGAAACTGTGCAGGATCTCTATCGCGGGGAGATTGGCGACTTCAACGCGACATACGGCACGCGCTTCGACTCCTTCGACGCACTCGCGACTGCCGAGCAGTGGCGTCCCGAAACGGACCTATCTAATGGCTTCGAGACCCGTGACAACATCGAGTTTCTCAAGCGCGTAGTTGCCAAGTACTACCAAACGGCGCGAGATGCCATGCGTCGATACGATTCCAATCATCTTTTCTTTGGCGACAAGATCAACGCCAACACCGATACGCTGGACACCGTGTTGCCGGTCACAAGCGAGTTCACGGACCTCGTGTTCTATCAGATGTACGCTCGGTACGAGGTGCAGAAGCCCGGCTTGGACCGCTGGTCCCAGCGCGTCAACAAGCCATTCATCAATGGCGATTCGGCGTTCACGATGATTAGCGACAGCATGCCCCGGCCGTACGGACCGGTGGCTGACAGTCTTGGGCAGCGAGCCGACTGGACTGCGGAGTTCTTTCGGAGCGCATTTGCACGCCCGGAATTCATCGGCTGGCACTATTGCGGCTTGATCGATGGCTCGAATCGGGTGCCGCGCAAACGGGACCGACAGCATTCCGGCTTGCTCGACGGATACGGCGAGCCGTATGCAGTCCTTAAGACGGCACTTAAGGAATGCAGTGACGCACTGTATCGGATCGCCACGGACAGCGCTTGAGCGTCCGCTCCCATTCACACCTGCCAAGCACCGTCGCTGAGAAGCAGCGGATCGGATCCTCGCGGGACGGCCCTTGGGATGCGCCTTTCCACATCAAGTCATGAGACCAAGCGCCGCTTCAACATCCTGAGGGGAAATGCTGTTCATCCATCCGCGAACTCGGGGAGTCGCTCCGTCGGCTATGAAAAACCTCTCCGCTAGTCCCTAGCCGCCCAGAGGACCGGCTCCAAGACGGACAAGGATCATGTCCCATTCATGGCAATGCGCGACCATTCGAAGCGTGATCGAAAAAGTGCATAGATCAGTTGCGCCCGATCAGTCATTCGAACCCAATCTACCAGTTGAAACGCGGCACCGTGCCGACTCGCACGCAAGACACTAGAACGCGAGTTCCAAGCTGAGCTTGAACGCTCTGCCGTCGTTCAAAGTGTTGGTGATCTGACCGAAGTTTGGAGACGTCAGCTCCCTGCCTGGTTCGGCGAATTGCGGGTGGTTGAACAGATTCAGCGCTTCCGCTAGCAGTACGACCGTCGCATCACCGCCCAGCGCCCAATGCTTGGACAGCGCCGCGTTCACGTTGAATATGCCGTCCTTGCGAAACACGTTGCGGCCCAGATTGCCAGCCGTGTCGGTCGGCTTGATGAACTCGAACGCCGAGGCAGCAAGCTTGCGGGCGGCGGTGTCCGGATCGTCGATGGTGCGCCCGATCACGGCGGCGTCTAGTAGATTCGGCCGGTCCCCGGGAGAGCCGTCAACATTACCGAAGCCCTGTCCGTCGGATCCTGCGATTACGTTGAACGGTGTGCCGGACTTGGCGAGCACCACGGTGCTCAGCTTCCAGTCACCGAAGATGACCCGGATCGATCCTGGCGGGCGCGGCAAGGTCCAGGTCGACTTGAGCAAGAAAGCGTGGGGCTGGTCGAAAGAGCTCACTGCCCGCATTTCCGCGTGCGAATTGAATTCCGATTGGCTGCGACCCAGTCGTCCGGACCGCCCTGAAGCCGTGTTGGAAAAGTCGTTTCCCAGATCGATGGCCTTGCTCCACCAGTACGACGCTTCCAGATTCAGGCCTTTCCAATTCGGGACCGCCAGAACGACCTTGGCGGCGTCGAAATAGCCCCGGGAACCGTTCAGGACGAGACGATTGTCAAAGAAGCGGGGATCCGGTCGGCGTAGATTGACGGTACGGGTCGTTTGTGGGATACCCGCTACCGGCTGGGCGCGGTTCGTGTACCAGAGAGTAAGCAGTTTGTGTGTTCGGCTGCCGACAAATCCAAGATCAAGCGTCCAGCCGCCGCCTAGGGGAAGCTGCCAGTCCAGTCCGTATTGATGTGAGTACGGCGTGGTAAGTGCCGGGTCCATTGAAAACACAGTGGACCGGGCTCGGGGGTCAAGGTCTGCCTGTGTAAGTCTTGCGAGCGGGTTCGCCAAGTCGGGAGCTTGCAAGGCGATATTGATGTTCGCCGGCGGGCTGAAGCGAGACTGACCATATGTGACGTCGAAGATCTGGCCGTAGTGAATACCGTACGATCCGCGCCAGACGCCAAGGCCGCCGCCAAGACGGTAGGCAAAACCGAACCGGGGGGCGAAGTTGTTCTGATCGCTATCGTACGGAATCGGGGTCAGTCCTTGAACCTCGTTGGGAGCTGTCACTGGCTCGTAACGAATCCCTAGGTCCAGCGTCAGGGAGTCTGACACCTGCCATTTGTCGCCGAGGTAGTATTGCATCCCCCAGTTGCGGAAGCCGCGGTGGACACTGCCGATCGCCACTCGGTACACGCTAGGGATGCCGAGTCGAATATTGGTGATCGCGTCCCGACCAAAGTCGTTGCGAAAGAAGAAAAGGCCCCGGTGGCTCTCCGCTTCCCAGCCGTTCACCTGTCTTCTCGTCAGCTCGGCCCCGAACGTCCATTCGTGGTCCCCTCGCAAATGCTGGGCACGCGCTGCGTAGGTGAACCGGTTGAGGGCGCGGTCGATGGGGATATTCGAACCTGGCCCGAGGAATTCAGTGACGAATCCGGTCAGTACAAGGGGCCCGACGGCGGACTCCTCGGGGACCAGCAGGCTGCCCACCCGCTCGTAGGCCGCCGTTAGCGAGGTCGTAGTTGCTGAGGACCAACTGCGGTTCCAAACGGCCAAGGCCACGTGGTTCTTGGTGGTCGTATCCGGGTTCTGGCCTCCCACCAACTGGAAGGCATCGACCTTTTGACCTGTGAAGCCGTACTGGAGCACCAAGTGGTCGCGATCGCCGGCTGCCTGGCGCAACCGGATGGAGCCCCGATCATTGTCGATGTTCTGCAAGTCGTTGGTGTTCAATGCCCTGGGATTGATGTCCGTCCGGTTTGGAAGCTCGGCGGGATAGGCGTCCAGCAGCCTCTGGACGAACGCCCGTCTCGCCGGGTCCGTCGCTAGCGGGGTCCGCTCGTCCGGTGCCGGGACTAACACGTTGCCGTTCACGTTTCCCCGGGACCGCACTTGGTTCCCATCGAACAGTACCGAAGAGCCGCGCCAGGCGGGCATGCCAAAGGTGAATCCGAACACGTTGTCGTGGGCTGGACGGACAGCTCCCGCTTGAAAGAACGACCGCGCGCTGGTCACGCTGTTCTGGTGTGTCCAACGCAGTTCTCCGTGGGGCTTCCCCAATTGGCCGAGAGTGGCTTGCCTGAGCCTCTTCGGCGGCTGGCCGAATTCCGCTGCGAAGTAGCGCTGGTCGATCTTGATATCGACCGGTACGGTGGCGGTCGTCCCCATGCGAGTGGTCAGTTCGCGCAGCACGTTGTTGTCGATCAGCGTGATACGGACGTTTTCGTTGCGGCGCCCCTCGCCTTCGTCGGAATCGACTTCGCCCAAGAGATTCAGTGCGGTACGTCCCGCATCGTCCTCGGCAGTCGATTCGGGCCGTTCTGTAGCAGTTTCCTCTGTCGGGACTGGCTTCTTAGAAGTCTGTGGCGCCCCCGTGGCCACCATGGCGATTAACACTAAGAGCAGAATTTGAATTGCTGCATACACGTTCATCTGATTCTTGCACAATGGCTTAGAGCATACGCAATGTATGGTGGCCTCTGGCAGAGCCGCAAAACGAGACTAGCGAGTAGTTCCGTCACCTTGGCGTTCCGTTTCGGCCACGCTAGGCAGTCATGGAACAGATTCGAGCTAGCGGACGGTTGCTACAGGCCCCAAGGTCGTGATTCAGTGGCAACATCCTGCCGAGGCGGCCCGGTCCGGTTACAGCTGCCAAGGGATGCTATTTCTTGTAGCCGAAAACTTCCCCGGTAGGCACGCTTTATCCGTGCGTGATCTATATGCCGAACCTCGACTGACACGATGAGCGGCACCCTGTCGGCGCTGTCGCGACAGAGTGGCGAAGCATCCGATTCCGCTACTGCAATACAAATTCAGTTCTTTCAAGCTCCTAGATTCCAATCGTCGATTCCAAGTGATGCGATGGACTTCAATCATTCAAAATAGATCTAATCATTCTAACGAAATATACTAAGACAAACCTATTTATGTTTTGGAAAATATCACCATTAATTTCGTGCTAGTTGAGACATTCGATGGACAAGGATACTTTACATAAACGAAGAAATAATCTCACCGACTCTCAGTTTATAAGCTAGAAGTGGTGGGTATGTCACGTTATCGTTCGCATTGGATTTGAAACAAAGATGCGTGCGGGTAAGAATCCTTGTTCGATGGCTCTACCAAGGGTCTGCACGAGCTGGGTCCGTTGCTGCGCGGCGGTCGATCCAACGGACAACCAAGCGGTCCTGCACTTCGGGGTGCTTTCGATGCTGTGGGAACGAGTACAGAGTCCTCGTTGAAATCCACGGGGCCGTAAGTGGTCGCTAAGATCGCTAGCACAGTTTGCGAACCCGCTGTCTGCGCCCGAGCAGCGCACGTGGAGCAATTGCGATTGGTAGCCGGCAGAGGTTATCATTCACCGGCCGACCGTGGGAGCGATCAAATCCGGACGCGCTCGTTTGGTGGGGGTTCGACGCAGTTCATTGAGCGGACGTCCAGCGCCCGACATGCGGATCAACCGCGAACCGCGGACTTGCAGGAGGCCAGATGAAACTTTCGAATCGAGCGGCCCTCGTCACTGGGGCGGGGCGGGGGATCGGGCGAGCAATCGCGCTCGCGCTCAGCGCGGAAGGGGCAAGAGTTGCCATCACTGCGAGGACTCGCTCCGAGCTAGACGATGTCGAGTCGACCATCCGCTCCCTCGGCGGCAAGGCGGTCTCGCTTGAGGCTGACCTAGCACAGCGTGCAGTTCCGGCAAGGCTGGCGGACAGGGTGAGGGAGATTCTCGGGCCGGTCGATATCTTGGTGAACAACGCCGCCATCGGCGGCGGGGCGAGATTCAGGCCGGTCTCGGATTTTGACGACGATCATTGGGACAAGACTCTCGCGCTGAATCTGACAGCGCCCTATCTCCTGACCAAGGCGGTTTTACCTTTTATGCTCGCGCAGGGTTGGGGCCGCATAATCACTGTGGCCTCGATCAATTCCAAGCGTGCCTCGTATCACGGTTGCGCCTACGCCGCGAGCAAGCATGGCGTGCTCGGCTTCATGCGGAGCCTAGCGCTCGAGGCGGCCCCTTTCGGCGTGACGGCGAACTGCATCTGCCCCGGTCCGGTCGAGACGGCTATGCTGGCCAAGCGCATCGAATACGACGCTCGTCGCCTCGGGCGGTCGCAAGAGGACCACATTCGGCAAATGACCCCGATGGGAGGAATTCTCGTCCCAGAGGACATTGCGCCGATGGCTGTCTATCTTGCGTCTGATGCCGCTAGGGCCATCACGGGCCAGGCATACAACATTTGCGGCGGGCTGATCATGCATTAGCAAGGCTGTCTTCCCAGTGAGAGAGTCGAGTGTCGAAGGGACGCTACAGCTGCTCGGTACTTGCTATGCATTGGCCGAGCGGTGCGAGAGGGCCGTCGAGGAACTGGAGCCGTTGCGATAGCGGGGCAATTCCGTGCCAAGCCCGATGTTTCCGCTCGCCTCGGCCCCTGTCCGCCTCGGACACATGGAGCGGGCCGAGGGCGGGCTGGAGGACCTGTTCAGGGATAGTCAGGATTCCCCGGAACTGCGACTTCTTCTGGCGCCAGATTCCGAGTCGAGGCAGTATGGGAAACGCGCACTGGAGTACCTCGATTGCGGGTTGGAACTCAGCCTTGCACTGCCTCTGGCGACCTTCAATCGAGGCCGGATCCCTTGGCGCTACTGACGATTCGATACCGCCGCCGCGGCATTCGAAAGGGAGATCAAGATCAATTTACGACACGCTCCGGGTTACGTCTTCCGTGGAGGGGCTCACGAGCGCGCGGCACGTTCGGCAGCTCTCCGGGAGCGCCCGTCCGTTTGCCCGGCCTGACGAACTTCGATTTGACTCTGGCCAAGAACGCGCAGATCACCGAGCGCCTGCGGATGCAGATCCGTGGAGAGTGCCTTGGCTGGTTCAATCATCCGCAGCGGAATGGCGTCGCGTTGAACTTCAACCACGCCGTTCTTGGAAGGGTAACAAGCGCGCAGGATTCCCGAACGATGCAAATTGGATTGAAGTTCAGCTCTTGAGCAGCTGAGTGAAAACCGGGCGGGACGTTGCGCGCTGCCCGAACTCATCACCAGTTCTACACTGCGCAAGAAACCTCATGCCTCGCGACAGTAGTCCTCCGGTTAGACTCTAAGTCTCTCGTCAGCTGCGGTCTGCGCCGCTCGCTTCAACCTTCCGGCTGAAGCCTCTTAATCGCTTCAAGGTCGAATTCCAGCCCCAGCCCCGGCTTGGTGGGCAACACGATCTCCCCGTCGGCCATCGAGAATGTTTCTCGGAATAGCGGCAACGCCCAGGGCATGTGCTCGACGATCAGGCCGTTCGGCGCGGCGGCGACGCAGTGGGCAAGCACCTCCGGCGCCAGATGGCTGACCACGGGCTTGTTGAAGGCTTCTGCCAAATGGGCAACCTTCATCCAATGGGTGATGCCCCCCGCTCGGAGCAGGTCGACCATTACGATGTCGACGCAACGCTGCTCGAGCATGTGCCGAAACGGCACGATGCCGTAGTGGTACTCTCCGGTCGAAATCGGCGTGTCTAGCGAATCGGCGATCCGGGCCATGCCCTCGTAGTCTTGGTGATGCACCGGATCCTCCAGCCAGAATAATCCGCATGCATCCATCGCACGCCCGACGCGTATCGAGCGGTCAACATCCCAGCCTTGGTTGATATCGACCATGAGTTTGGTTTCATTCCCAACGGCTTTGCGCAAAGCTTCCATGCGGCGTATTTCGGCCTCAAGGTCCTGCTCCGCACCCATGCGGAACTTCATTGCCTGGAAGCCCTGCTGGACCAGGGCTTCGCCGGTCTCGGCCAACCTCGCGGCGTCGTAGTCGCGCCAAAGGTATCCACTGGCGTACGCAGGAACCCGGCTCGAGCCGCCACCCAGCAGTTGAAACAGCGGCTGGTTGGCGGCTTTGCCCTTGATATCCCACAAGGCTACATCGATCGCGGCCGCAGCCGATGTAACCAGACCCGCAGGCGCTCCAAAACCACCTAGGGCGAGAAGCTTGGCGCTTACCGCCTCAACAGCGAGGGGGTTTTCGCCGACAGCCCACTGCGCTAGGGCGTCGACCGTTGCGCGCAGTGGCTTTAGCATTTCGTCAACAACGAAGCCGGCGTAACCGATACCTTCTAAGCCGTTATCAGTGCGGATTTCGAGCGTCACGAAATTGGCCACGCTTGACGCAATTGGCTCGCGAACCGGGTCGGCCGTCTTGGATGGGCAGGCGAATTGGGTGCGGAACGAAGTGATTCTCATCGTCGAGTCGTGGTTAGTACATTCGTTGGGCCGCAATGCGAAGGAGGATCGGAATCCAGCCCAGAAAGGGGCTCCAACAGACGCCTACTGAAGTCCCTAGTATAGGTCGGCACCCTTCCGTAATGGCTCTTCGGGAGCGACCCTCCGCCAGACAAGACGCGTCTTCCGAGACCGAGTACCGGAATTCACCGGCGGAGTCTCGATTACGAGCAGCTCGCCATCGAAATGAAAGTGCCGGACTTGGTCTGTGCCGGTCCAGTTGGGATGCCAGCCGCCCAGAACGTGATGGGTGGCAGTGCCCGCTACTGCATTGACTTCGTACGTGCCGAAATATCCGAGGTAACCAAGAAACGCTTCTCGCATCCGGTCGGGCGGGGCCTGCCTAGCTCCGGTCTGGAACTTCGGCACATCCCGTCGCATCAGGTGCCCCGAGACAAAACCCGTCGCTGTGTAGACAAGCAAGCCTTCGGCGTCCTCTCCATACGGACAATCCACCTCGCCATCCGACCAGTGCACTTCGCACCTGACAAGCCGGTACGTACCCTCAATTCCCGGCAAGGCATTTCCTTCTTGCATCTAGGCGGGCCTTTCCAAGCCGCCTCTGGGTAGCGGGGTTTCGTGAATTCGAGTCAAGGGAGCCCCGCTCCCGGAATCTCGACCGTAATCGACTCGATGCGGGCGCTACGCAGCACGAGCGACTTGCTGGCCTCCGTCGTCTCGGACGTCAGCAAGAAAAGCGTACGTCGTTCCGGCCCTCCAAGCATGCAGGCGATCGCCTTTCGCCCCACATCGACCCGGTCGACTTCCTCGCCTCCCTCCCTGAAGCGCACGGCGGCGCAATCCGTCGGGGATGCTATCCAGATGCATCCTTCCGCATCTAGGCAGATGCCGTCCGGTGCCATGCCGATATCGGCCCACACGCGACGGCGCGTTAGCGATCCGTCAGCTTCGATATTGAATCCGGTCAGCCGGCGAACGTAGCTCTCGGCGACAACCATCGTGCGCCCGTCGTCGCTGATCACCAAGCCGTTCGGAAACATGAGGTGGTCCGCTGCCACGCAAACGTCCCCGTCGGGTTCCACCTTGAGGATGCTGGCTGGTCGAAAACGGGCGTGTGCAAAATGATCGAACCCGAAATGGCCGACGTACGCTCGGCCGCCACGGTCGACCACCATGTCATTGCATTCGTTCTCGGCGAAGCCGCTTAAGTCGGCGTGCTGGACGAAGCCCGTTGGTTCGAGTCGCAGGATTCGGCGGTCCGACATCGAGACCACAAGAAGTTGACCGCTCGGGAGCCATCCAAGGCCGGAAGGCCGGTGAGGCACGGTTGCCACGACCTCGGGACGGCCGTCTGCGCTAAGTGTCAGGATCTGGCGCCCGTGCATGTCCGAGAACCAGAGCTTGTCCTCGTGCCAGCGAGGTCCTTCGTAGAACGCCCCACCCTCAAGTAGCAGCTTGGTGTTCATGAGGCGAGAATCCGCAGTCGGATGGGAAGCTAGACTCCGAGTTGCCAGTGTTGGACCGTGAGGATGCGCCGAACGACGCGGGCAGCCACCATCTTACGAGGCTGGCAAACCGATGCCCCGGATTCCAACTCCGCGAGCACATGAACTCGAACTTTGCCGCAGCTGGGAACTCTAGTCGAATCGACAGGCATCGCAGGCGGACCCTCGAAGTGTCGGCCTGCAGGAGCGAAAACAGGCAGGTTTCAGCTTGTCGCTGTCGAGGAGCACCGACTGGACCACAGCTTGGGTGAACGCTGCTGCGGATTCAAATGTGGAATCGCGGGTTCTCGCTTCCTGCTGTTCGACAGGTTCTCCGGACAGGCCCCTTGCATGGCCCGGCCTCTCGAAGGGCAATGATGACAGCCTCCCGTGCCAATTGCGTCGCAAGCGCAGACTCTATCGAGTTGCAAGAAGGATGCCTTGCTCCGGATTGCGGACTTTCGGAATACAGTCGATCCAATAGACGGCATCGACCAGTTCCGGTCGGATGCTCCGTTTGCGCAGTAGAGTGTGATTCGACTCTACGCGCCTAATTACGGCCGTCGTCGTTCCAAATGACCGTAGGCCTGCGTGCCGCTCTCGTCTCATCGACCCGGCTAGTGCGGGTTGTGACGGGAGCCTTGCGTACCAAGTCGCGGTCGGCTTTCACTTCGCTGGCGATGGCCTGCATCGCCTCGACAAATTCGTCGAGTTCCCGCTTGCTCTCTGTCTCGGTCGGTTCGATCATCAAGGCCCCTCGCACGATCAGCGGGAAACTCACCGTGTAAGGATGAAATCCGTAGTCGATCAGTCGCTTTGCGATTTCCCCTGTCTTCACGCCATGCTTTGCCTGCAGGGCGTCGCTGAAAATGCATTCGTGCATCGACGGGGCGTCGTAAGGGAGATCGAAATGGCCTTCCAAGCCCTTGCGAACATAGTTCGCGTTGAGGACGGCATCCACGGTGGCATTCCTCAGTCCGTCCCCTCCGTGGGCGAGGATATATGCCAGCGCGCGAACAAGTACGCCAAAGTTCCCGTAGAACGCCCGCACCCTTCCGATTGAAGAGGGTCGATTCGAGTCGAAGCGCAATCCCTCGCTTGTGGACTGGATGCGCGGAACCGGCAGGAAGGGTTCCAGATGCCTCCTTACGGCCACCGGACCTGCTCCTGGGCCGCCGCCACCGTGCGGTGTCGAGAAAGTCTTATGCAGATTCAGGTGCATCACGTCCACGCCGAATTCGCCCGGGCGGGCGACTCCGACCAACGCGTTCATGTTGGCCCCGTCCATATACAGTTGCGCGCCGTGCTCGTGCAGCAGTCCGGCGACTTGCGCGATGTCTTGCTCGAAGATGCCCACTGTGTTGGGGTTCGTCACCATTAGCGCGGCTACGCTGCCGTCAACCATCGCCCGCATCGCCTCAACGTCGATCATCCCCCGGCGGTTGGACGTGATCTCGCGGACCTCGTACCCGGCGATCGCTGCTGTGGCCGGATTCGTGCCGTGAGCCGAGTCCGGTATGAGTACCGTGCGCCGGGCGTTTCCCCGAGATTCGAGGTACGCGCGAATGAGCAGCAAGCCGGTCAGCTCGCCGTGCGCACCTGCGGCTGGCTGCAGCGTGACGGCGTCCATGCCGGTGATGTCCGCTAGGTACATCTCGAGCGTGCGCTGGATTCTCAGGAGACCTTGGGCCAGGCATTCGGGCTGGTAGGGGTGAGCGTCGATGATCCCCTCGATGCGAGCCACCGCCTCGTTTAGGCGGGGATTGTATTTCATCGTGCAAGACCCAAGTGGATAGAGCCCGAGGTCGATTGCGTAATTCCACGTAGAGAGGCGCGTGAAGTGCCGTATGACCTCGACTTCGCTGACTTCCGGAAATCCAGCGACGTCATTTCGTACAAGCTTCGCGCCGAGAGCTTCGAGCGGGTCGGTCTCGGGCACGTCCATGCGTGGCAGCTGATAGCCGATCTTGCCGGGCGAAGACCTCTCGAAAAGCAGCGCCTCGTCCTGAGTCTGGTGCTGGCGGATCCTACCCATCAGGCTTCCTCCGGAAGCAGGTTGCGTAGCGCTCCATCGCCTCGCGCGTGGAGGTCTCGGTCGCGCAGACCAAGAGTGTCCCTTCGAGTTCCGGAAAGAACCGCACTAGCTCTAGCCCGCCGATGACATTCGACCGCAGGGCCAGTTCGTTGACCTCATTCGCAGACCGGCGCGTTGGCCTTGCCACGAATTCGTTGAAGAATGGACCCGAGAAGCGGAGCTCGGCTCCCGAGGCTTGGAGCGCGCTGGCTAGAAAGTGTGCCTTGGAAAGGTTCTGCTCGGCGAGCTCGCGCAGGCCCCGCTTGCCCATCAGCGCCATGTAAACAGTGGCCATCAAGGCCACCAGAGCTTGGTTCGTACAAATGTTTGAAGTTGCCTTGGCGCGGCGAATGTGTTGTTCCCTCGTAGCGAGCGTCAGGCAGAACGCGCGCCTGCCGTGCGAATCGAGAGTCTGGCCGACGAGTCGTCCGGGCATTTGCCGAATGTAGCGCTGCTTGGTTGCGAGGATTCCGACGTATGGCCCGCCGAAGCTAGGCGGGTGAGCGAAGGATTGCAGCTCCCCGGCGACAATGTCGGCTTCCGACGGAGGCGCGAGCAAACCGAGCGAGGCCGCCTCGGAAAAAACCACGACAAGAAGCGCGCCGTTTCGATGTGCCAGTTCGGCAGCCTCGCGGACATCTTCGACGATTCCGAAGAAATTCGGCGTCTGCAAGATGACGGCGGCCACGTCCGGGGCCAGCTTGGCTTCCAAGTCCGCGAGATCCAACTGGCCAGTTTCTGGGTCGAAGGCAACAGTGTCGGCCGGTAGCTCCTGCCGCTGATAATACGTGTCAAGTACTTGACGATACTCAGGATGGAGCGCCCTCGATACGAGCAATCGCTCTCGCCGAGTGATGCGCACGGCCATCATTCCTGCTTCCGGAACCGCGGTGGACCCGTCGTACATCGAAGCGTTCGCGACGTCCATCCCCGTCAGTTGAGCCACCATCGTTTGAAATTCAAAAATCGTGGTCAGGACACCCTGTGAAATCTCTGCTTGGTAGGGAGTGTAGGCCGTCAGAAACTCGCCTCGGGTAGCGATCGAGTCGACCACGACCGGCCTGTAGTGGTTGTAGGCTCCAGCGCCGAGAAAGCAGGCGTACCCGCGCCCACTCTCCCGAGCCCGGGCTTCGAAGTACTCGCGAATCTCGTACTCGGACTGTCCCGCCGGTATGGCGAGCGACGATCCCTGACGCAGCGGTTCCGGGATGCTTGCAAAGAGATCTTCGATCGAGTCTAATCCCAGCGTGGCGAGCATTTCAGCGCGCTCCGCCGGCGACTTGGGGAGATAGCGCAATCGGATACCCTCCGCTATCCCACGGTTTCGGCGGCTACGTACTCCGCGTACTTCTGCGCGTCCATCAGTCCCTGAATCTCGGCACCGTCGAAGACCGTCATCCGAACGAGCCAGCCCTCTCCGTGAGGGTCGTCGTTAATCTTCTCCGGAGCGTCCAGCAAATCCTCATTCACCGCCGTCACGTCCCCGCTGATTGGCGCGTAGATATCGGAAACGGCCTTGACGGACTCAACTGCCCCGAACGGACTCCCCGCTTGGAGCTTCGCACCTATCGCTGGCAATTCCACGAAGACGACATCCCCGAGCTGGTCTTGGGCGTGATGCGTGATGCCAACCGTAGCGGTGTATTGCTCGATCTTGACCCACTCGTGCTCTTCCGTGTAGCGGAATTCAACCGGGTATTCCATGAACTTCAGGGCCTCGTGCGCTTATAAAATGGTATCGGGACAATCTCCGCGACAACCCGCCGGCCGCGAATCTCAATTTCAATAGCTTGACCGGAGCGGGCGTATTCCGCCGGCAGCATGCACAGGCCGATGTTCTTGCCTAGGTAAGGCGCCGGCGAGGCGCTCGTGACATGCCCGGCATCGATGCCGCCAACGAATACGCGGTAGCCGTCACGGGCAATACCTCGCTGCCTCATTTCGAATCCTGCGATCTTGCGTCGAACGCCCTCGGCCTTCTGCCGGGCAAGCACTTCGCGACCGCAGAAGGCACGCTTGCGGAGCTTGACAATCCATCCCAGCCCGGCTTCGTAGGGCGTCGTGCGGGCATCGATCTCGTGCCCGTACAAGGACATAGCCGCCTCGAGGCGAAGCGTGTTCCGAGCGCCGAGCCCGCATGGACGGATCGACTCGTTGGCCCCCTCTTCCAGAATGGCCCGCCACACGCGCTCTGATTCCGTTGGGGGCATGTAGATCTCAAAGCCGTCCTCGCCCGTGTATCCGGTGCGAGCGACTAATGCCGCAACTCCGGCAAACTCGCCATGTGCAAACCAGTAGTATCGCATCCCTGCCAGGTCCAAGCGTGTCAGGCGGCTGGCGACGCCGAGCGCCTGTGGACCTTGGATCGCCAACTGGTCGTAGTTGCCGCTCGCGAATGTGACTTCGGCATCGAAGGAGTTGTTATCACGCAGCCACGCGAAGTCCTGTTTCTGGTTCGAGGCGTTGACACACAAGAAGAAATGGTCGGTAGCAATTCTATGGACCAGCAGGTCGTCCACGAAGCCTCCGCGAGGATTGAGTAGGCCCGAGTATTGGGCCTGGCCGTCGCGGAGCGACGCGGCGCGGTTAGAGCAGAGCGAATCGATCAGGTCGACGCTTTGCGGGCCCCGTATCTCGATCTCGCCCATGTGACTTACATCGAAGAGGCCGACGCCGGTGCGCACTGCCCTGTGCTCGGCCACGATGCCGCCATACGCCACAGGCATGTCCCAGCCACCGAAGTCAATCATGCGGGCTCCCATCTCGCGGTGGACTCGATGCAGGGAGGTACGTAGCGTGGCGGCTTCGCCTCGTCGATCAGCCATACGGCCTACCTGCAAGGTTGCGATACGGGCGCATGGAACGTCGAACCGTTAAAGCTAGCACCCGAGCGGGGGGCTGTCAATTTCGAATCCATGCAGCACCGCCGGAGTCTTCGCAACACATTGCCCCCCAAGAGTTCACGTCGCTGGCAAGACCAACGCGACAGGGCCTGCTAGACCGGGCCAGCTGATCTGCTAACCGAGTTCGATCAACGAATTCTGCAAGCTTGTCGCAATGGCCGCAATTCTCGATTGCAAGCCACCTCCGAAGGTCAGAATTGGCTGAATCAAGTCGCGCATCGTCTTGCGTTGGTCCGCGCATCTTCTTGCAAGCCGGGTCCGGTACCGGCGAACGTGACGGGACCCGAAGGTCCGTCCAGAGCTGGCGTAGGATGTGCCACCGGTTCCCGACTTGGTCGCGGCTGATTCCTTAACCGCGATCGCGACGCCTGTTTCCGGTATGTCCCAACTTGGACTGTGTCCGCCCGACGTGACATGCAGCGCCGCCGAGCCTTCCGTATGCGGTTGGATTCATCTACGGTGTCTCGAGTGCCGCCGTCCAGTCACAGGAAACTACGGTGAATGGAAGTCTTCCACGAATAGAGGGAGAACCTTGGATTTCTCATCTATTTTCTTGACATACACTGTTTCTGTTGATAATTTGAGAATAGAGACAAACATCTAGCGAACAACAATAAGCGAAAAGGAGGAAGCCAATGTCGGAAACTATCACAGACCTTCCCGCCGGTAAAACCCGGTACGTCCGAACGTTGGTCCGAACAGGGCTCTCGTACGAAGTGGCGTATACTCTTGCCGAGGACGTAACCGCAATGGCCGGAGCCAACATCGCGGAGAAGCTTGGTGCGCAAAGCGAGACCATCAACGCTCTGGCGCGCGAGGTGGACAGCAAGCTCGGTGCGCAGACCACGGTGATCAACTCGCTGGCTCGCGAGGTGGAGAGCAAGCTTGACGCGCAGACCAAGGTGATCAACGCTCTGACACGCGAGGTGGACGGCAAGCTCGACGCGCAGGCCAAGGTGATCAATGCCCTGGCGCGCCGGATGGACAGCAAGTTCGACGCGCAGAACGAGGTAATCAGCGCGCAGACGGCCAAGATCGACGTCTTGTTTGACATCCTTGGTGAGAACGGGAAAGAGATGCGATCCATGGAGACGCGTTTCACTGGAGCAATGCAATCCATGGAGACGCGTTTCGCCGAAGCCACCAAGTCGTCAGAGACAAGGCTCGGGACGCAGTACAGCCGTTTAGTGGATCACCAACTCAAGCTCCTTTGGGTTGTCGTGGGTACCGGGGTTCTCGCGATGCTCGCAGTTATCGCAAAATGGGTAATCGAAGCGCTCGGGTTCTGAGAATGAATCTTGACCAGCCGCGCGACCACAATTGTCGCCAGTTATCGTGCGACCGAGTGGCACTGCCAGCCAATGCCTAGTCAATGTCTTCTAGGTCGGACGCTTGGTTACCCGCCATGCCGATCGGCGGGGGATTGAGTACGTCGGCCTTCGAATGTGAAAGTGACACATCGAGCCCGGAACGACTTGGTACGTCCGAAATTTACGACCAGCTTTGCGGTCCGTGCTTGAATCCGTGGGGCAAGATCTACATTGACGGGCATCTTTGACACTTGATTTCAAGCATTTGGTCTTGACCCGATCACAGTTTTGGCGCCTTGCGAAAGCGACCTTGATAGCTTTTCTAGCCGGAGATGGCATGCATTCGATCAGTCAGTTTTCAGGCCTCTTTGTTCGCTAGTCGGCAACTCGTCATCAGTTGATGGGATTCGGTAAGCCACTCGCTGCGCTATCGTAGGCAGCGTCGACAAGCGTGGCAAGATAGATCGCCTTCATCAACTGCCCCGACATGCTTGCGGGCCGGTTCGCACTGCTCTCGGGGCAATGCCCTTGAAGAGTCGTCAGCCTCCTACTCGGAGCCAAGCGCTACACTGACCGCAACGTCGATTGCCGGGTCGCGTCGTACTCCGCTGTTATCGACATCGGCGAGGGAGTGAATCCATGATCGTAACGCGCCTGTACGCAGCCCTCCTATTCCTTGGCAGCCTGCCACTGCTCCCTTCACTCTCTGGGCAGGAATTTCGGACGCAGATCCGACCGGTCTTAGTTAAGCACTGCCAACCGTGCCACTCTTCTGAGTCCGAAAATCGCGTTCGCTTTCTCCGAGCCCGGTCAGCCGCCGATGTGGCCAGCGAACGTGGGCTCTGGCGCAACGTTGCCACGCAGCTGCGCAATCGCACCATGCCGCCGACAGGTCCGCAGCCATCCGAGCATGATCGCTTCAAGATCGCCACATGGATCGACCGCACTCTTCGCGAGACGGCCTGCGAAATAGGCGAGCGCGCAAGTCCGGTCACGCTCCGGCGGCTCAGTCGTACCGAATACCAGAACACAATTCGCGATCTATTCGGCCTGCCGCTCCAAGTCGCCGAGCTGTTCCCCGTCGACGGGTCTGGCGGGGAGGGCTTTGACAACAATGCCGAGACGCTCTACCTGTCCCCCTTGCTCGCGGAGCGCTATCTCGAAGTGGCCGACCGCGTCCTGAACGCAGTGATTGTGCGACCCCCGTTAGGCCGTGCATTCACAGCGAGAGACCTGTACCCAGAGCGACATGCCGACACGCACGACTCGGTCGAGATGCTGCCAGGCGATTCGGTCAGCCGCGAGGTCACTTTTTACGAGGAATCCGACTACGAGATCAGTTCCTGGATCAGATCACCCGACAAGGACGACGAGCCCGTGATCGAAATCATCACGGACGGAACCGTCAGGGGCCAGTTGCGTTTCTCATGGTCAGCAGCTAGGGCAGCGTCGCGAAGACTCACGGTGCCATTCGGCAGCGGCAAGCACCGCTTGACCCTTTCCGTTCCCAACCACAGTCCGGCCTTGCGGCTCGTTTCGCTCGACATCGACCAAGAGAAAGTCGAGCCGGCTCCAGGCAAGCGCGCCGCGCATTTCCAGCTGTTTGGAAGGGATCCCGGCGAACCTGTCCTAGATTCCAGGCGCGAGGCGTCCCGCCTGCTTCGGGGCTTCTTGACGCGAGCCTTCCGTCGCCCATTGTCCACCGGAGAAGCGGAACCGTTCTTGTCTCTGTTCGACCGATCCGCCCGACGAGGCGACCCGTTCGAGGAATCAATCAGAATCGCTCTCAAGGCGGTTCTGGTTTCGCCCGATTTCCTATATCGCGTCGAGGACGCGCCGGACGGTCCGGGCCCCCACCCGCTCTCGAATCACGAGCTTGCGACGCGTCTCTCGTACTTCCTCTGGGGCTCGATGCCAGACTCCGAACTCAAGCATTTGGCGGATGCAGGACGGTTGCAGGACGATGAGGTGCTCGCCGCGCAAGTAGACCGACTGATTGAACACCCGCGCTCGCGGTTCTTCGCCAGTACTTTCATCGGCCAGTGGCTTGGGACGAAGGACGTCGGTGGTCGCGTGGCGCCCACCCTGAACGAGATCCAGCATTTCTACACCCCGCAGATCGCTGCTGACATGCGCGAGGAGCCGGTGCTGCTGTTCCAGCGAATGCTGAACGAGGACCGCAGCTTGCTCGAGTTCATCCACGCGGACTACACGTATCTGACGGAGCGCCTAGCTCGGCACTACGATATGCCGGAATCCGTCCAAGGGAACGACTTTCGCCTCGTCTCAGTTACCGACGGTCGACGGGGTGGCCTGCTGGGCAGCGGAGCTGTCCAAGCCATGAATGCCGCTTACAAGCGCACCAGCCCCGTGTTGCGAGGTGTTTGGGTTCTCGACGTGCTCCTTGGGACGAGGATTCCGTCTCCCCCTCCCGACACGCCGCCTCTGGAAAGCGAGGACTCGGAGGCAACAGGGCTCAGCGTTCGAGAGATGTTGGATATGCACCGAGCCAATACCGCGTGTGCAGCCTGCCACGACTTGATTGATCCGATTGGATTCGGTCTCGAGAACTACGACTGGCTGGGACGCTGGCGCGACGTGGACGACGCGGGTCGACCGGTGGATGTAGCCGGAATCTTGCCATCTGGCGAGGCGTTCAGGGGACCGGGCGAACTTCGAGAAGTCCTCTTGAGCAAGAAGGACCAATTGATACGCCACATCACGCAGAAGATCCTTGGATACGCACTGGGCCGAGGCATCTCGGACCGGGATCACTGCACGATCGAGCGGTTGGTTCGGAGCATTGAGTCCGCGAATTACGGGGCTCGTTCGCTCGTCCGCGAGATTGTCCTTAGCGTCCCGTTCAGGTGTGTCCAGGCTGATGCGGATGTCGGGACCTCGCAGTTGAGGGCAGAGCGTGAATAGGTTTCGGAGCGCACCGCGACAGGCAGCTACTGTTGAACGGTGAGCGCCGCGTGCCGGTCACGTTGCCCATGAAATCGTCAAGCGAACTCTCCCAACCGCCGTTGCCCCGGTGGTCGATTCCTCTTGAGTCAACTAGTTTGACGCGACGATTAGAGCACCATTTGCGTGTGCCACTGATTGCCCTCTCCTGTTGCCGGATATTGGCATCTGGCACCTTGTCGATTCTTCCCTGTGCTACCGCTTCTACTGCGGATCTGTGGTACTGTCAGTACCGGACCTGAGAGCTTTCGATGCGGAGACCTGTATCTCGACGGACTGTCCTACGCGGTGCTGGCGTGAGCTTGGCGCTGCCATGGCTCGAGGCGTTCGCACCGGCGGCTGCGGCCGGCCGCGCAAAGCTAGCGGAACCGCCCCTGCGCGTAGCATTCCTATTCATGCCGTGCGGGGTCGTTCCTGATCGGTGGACACCGGAGGCCAGCGGGGAAGAGTACGCGATTTCGCCTCACTTGTCGGCGCTAGAGCCCTTGAAGAGCGAGTTCCTGCTGCTTGAGAATCTCTGGAACGCCCAAGCTGTCGGGCGCAACGGCCATTGGGCAAAGGTGCCCGCGTGGCTCTCGGGCGGCTACGTAGAGCGGTCAACCGGCAGGGATATCAATACAGGCGGCACCTCGATCGATCAGGTCATAGCCAGCCGTATCGGAACTCGTACTGCGTTGCCAGCCTTGCACCTCGGCGTGGATGCGCCTCGCACCGGCGTGGATAACATAGGCGGCGGCTTCGCCCGGATCGTGGGATCGTATATTTCCTGGCGCGACCCGCACACGCCCTCAGCTAAAGAAATCGTTCCGCGGATGGCATTTGACAGGCTATTCCGTGGAGGTGCGCCAGGTGCGCCTGTGGGCGCAAAACAGGCTCATTTCAGCGACGAGGCCAGCATCCTCGATGTCGTGCTCGACAAGGCGGCCGCGATTCGTCGGCGAGGCAGCCGTCGAGACCAAGTCAAGTTGGACGAGTACCTCGAAGCCGTGAGGTCGGTCGAACTGCGGATCCAAGCCACGATGAAGCCCCAGCCTCGCTGGGTTAACGAAAGCAACCTAGGAGTGTCTCGACCCGAGCAAGGGATTCCAGGGAGCCACGAAGAGCATGTTCGGCTGATGCTTGACATTCTGCTCCTGGCCTTCTGGACGGACACTACCCGTGTGGCGACCTTCATGTATGGCGACGCCCAAACAGGGCGGGATTTTTCGTTCCTCGACGGGGTCAACGGGAGTTTCCACGGTATCTCTCACCATCGAAACGAGCCCGAGCGCCGAGCGATGTACGAGACGATCATCAACTGGCACATCAGCCAAACAACGTATTTCCTCTCTCGGATGCGTGAACTAGACGAAGGCGGTTCCTCGCTCCTCGACAATTCGATGGTGATGTTCGGTTCTTCGCTCAGCGATGGCAACACGCACGATCCATCCAACCTGCCGTTGATCCTCGCCGGTCGAGGCAAAGGATCGCTCCGTCCGGGCCGGAGGCTGCGTTCCAAGCCCGATACTCCTCTTTGCAATCTCTACTTGGCCATGATGCGGCACATGGGCATCGAGGATGTGCCTTCGTTCGGCGACAGCACAGGACCTTTAGAAGGCCTGGCATAGCCCTCCGTTCTTTAGTGCTGGGAGACTTGTCCCAGGGCAAGGAGCCGGTATTTCAGTGTCGCCCGATCGAAGCGAGCCTAGAATCGCACAGCCATCGAGCCAATGCTCCGAATGCTGGGCTTTTTGATTAATTTTCACTTTATCATAAAGCAGCAATACATCAAGTCACCTTTCTTGTGCAATGTATCGTTCATTAAGCGCGCAGCTCCTAGCCGGCAATCAAATCGTCGCCGGGACGGCGCGCTATCTTGATCAGTAAATATCTAGAATTCGCTCGTATAGCGAGAGGTAAGTCCCGATCACGTCATCGCTGCTGAATCTCGTAACGGCCGTGCGACGCCCGGCCGCCCGCATCGACTGCTCCCGACCGGGCGAGAGAAAGACCGTTTCGGCTGCTTGCGCCATCGCATTGATGTCTCCCGGTTCGAAGAGGAAGCCGTCCAAGCCGTCAGTGACGACCTCGGGAAGTCCGCCTACGCGAGTGGTGATGGGAATGGCTCCGCACGCCATGGCCTCGAGGGCGGCCAGGCCGAACGACTCCATTTGACTCGGCAGCAACAACAGGTCGGAGATGCCCAGCAGCGACGCGACGTCTTTTCGCTCACCTACGAATTGCACGCGGTCTCCAACGCCCAGTTGGCGCGCGAGGCCTTCGGCTGGGGTCCGGTCCGGTCCGTCTCCGATCATGAGCAGGCGCGAAGGCACTTTCGCTGTGAGGCGTGCGAATATGCGGACACAGTCGAGAATGCGCTTCACAGGGCGGAAATTCGACAGGTGGGCCACGAGCTTCTCATCCGGCGTCGCATACAGGGAGCGGAGTTCCGGATTGGCCCGCCGACGGTAGATTCCCTTGTTCACGAAGTTCGGAATGACTTCGATGGCCCTATTCACACCGAACACTCGGCGCGTCTCCTCGCGCAGGTGCTCGCTGATGCAGGTGACCGCCGGACTGTTCTCGATGGCGAAGCGAGTGATCGGAAGGTACGAGGGATCCGAGCCCACTAGAGTTACGTCCGTGCCGTGCAGCGTTGTGATGAACGGCAGCCGATTGCCTAACATTTGTGATGCAAGCAGCGCGCTCACCGAGTGCGGGATTGCATAATGCACATGAACGAGGTCAAGTCCAACTTGGGTTGCTACCTCCGCCATCCTCGTGGCTAGGGCCAAGCTGTACGGAGGATACTGAAAGAGCGGGTAGCTGGAGACCTCGACTTCGTGGTAGAACACTCCCGGTGTCTCGTGGGCGAGCCGGATCGGGTTGGCGTACGTGATCAAGTGGATCTCGTGCCCGCGTTGAGCCAGTTCCATGCCGATTTCGGTCGCGACGATGCCGCTCCCGCCGTAGGTTGGGTGACAGGTGATTCCGATCTTCATCTCTACACGAAAACCCGGGTCGGGCTCGGCGGCTAGAATACTTTGCTAATGCCCGACACCCGGCCTAACGTAATATTCATCATCACCGACCAGCAGCGCTTCGACACGATCAGTGCTCTTGGCTACGGCCACATGGATACGCCCCATCTCGACCGCCTGGTGCGCGAGGGCGTCACATTCACCAATTGTCACGTCCCCGCGGCCTCTTGCGCTCCCTGCCGGGCCAGCCTGTTCACCGGTCAGTACCCTCACTCGCACGGCGTCCTGCGCAACGGCGACCGCTGGCGCCACAGCTGGGTCGAGAATCTCAAGCGAGCCGGTTACAACACGATCAATATCGGCAAGATGCACACATTCCCGTACAACGAGCTGTTCGGATTCCGTCAGCGATACACCGTTGAGAACAAGGACCGCCACCTTGAGGGGCGGTACTTCTTCGACGAATGGGACAAGGCCTTGCGCGCTCGGGGATTGAGGAAGCCCGGTCGGCTCACGTACCGCAGCATGCCCGACTACCGGGACCGGCTCGGCGCGTTCGAATGGCCTATCGACGAGGACATGCATCCCGATACGTTTGTCGGCGGTCTCGCGACATGGTGGCTGCAGAGCTACCCCAAGACCGAGCCGCTCTTTCTGGAAATTGGATTTCCCGGCCCGCACCCGCCCTACGACCCGCCGACAAGATATTCCGATCCCTACATGGGAAAGGACCTGCCTCTACTGGAAGTCACGCAAGAGGAACTAGACAACCAGCCGGCCGCGTATCGCGGGATGATCCAGCATAACTGCGAGGTGGACCACGATTCCGTGGTGCATCACTGGCATCCCTCCCAAGCGGCGCGACACCGCCAGCGCGCTTACTACAGTGGAAACGTGACGCTCATTGACGAGCAAGTCGGAAAGATCATGGACACTCTCGAATCGACCGGGTATCTCGAGAATTCCATCGTCATCTTCACGTCTGACCACGGCGACTGCCTCACGGACCACGGCCATAGCCAGAAGTGGACCATGTACGACACGGTGACGCGCATGCCTTTGATCGTATGGGCGCCGAAGCGTTTCGAGGGCGGATGCAAGCTGGACGGCTTGTGTTCGTTGCTCGACGTGGGTCCAACGATCCTCGAGCTCGCCGGCCTGGAGCCGCCCAGCAAGATGGAAGCGGAGTCGCTGCTAGGCGCGCTCGAAGGCCGGCAATGGAATGGCCGGGAGCACGTGTTTTGCGAGTCGGCCCGCGACGTGAACTTCACGACCAACGACTTCCAGACCATGGTTCGCAGCCGTGAGTGGAAGCTCGTTCATTTCTTGGATGCCGACGATGGCCAGCTATTCGACTTGGCCAGCGACCCGGACGAGATTCGTAATCTTTGGACCGATCCAGCGAGCCAGCAAAAGAAGCGCGAGCTCCTCGACACTCTCCTCTCGTGGCGCGTCCGTAGCCAGTGCGACCACGCCGGCTGGGAATTCGAGTACCTTGACTCGACGCTGTGAATGTGGTCTCGGGCCTCCGCATGGAACAAGTCGGCGGAATCTTGGCAGAGACCGCTTTGCTGTAGGAGCGAGTGTCACAACCCGTGCTATCGCCGTGTTTCCGCAGAAGTCGGCAAGCAAGCCCGTCCGACAGGAGCTTAGGCCTCATCACCGCGCGCATTGGCGTCGATGGCAGCCCTGCGGACGGCGACTGCGCCAACGCCCAGTCGCTGCAACGGCCGGTCGACTAGGACCCGATACGGGCTCTGCCAGGGGGAGATACGACTGGACGCAGCCTCGCCGGGTGACTGCGACAGCGGCAGCAAGTCCGCTGTGGTCGCTAGGTCATCTCTCCAGCCACACAGCCTGCCGTGCCACGGCGTGATTCGGCCGGCCTTCGCGGCAGAGGTAGCGGCCACAAAATCCCCGCGGGGCTCCGCGACACGCGCGGAGTGATGCCTTCCCTGATTCGAGCCCAGATTCGAAATCCGCTAGCCGGGCCGTGATGGCGAGCCCGGCGGCTTCGGCAAATTCAGTCGAATCCCCAGACAGGAGCCGTCGCTGGGTGAGGCGCGCTCTCGCGTCGTAGAATTGGTTTCATGTCTGGCGAGCTAACGCTCGGGATCATCGGAGTCGGGAATCTCGGTGGCGCATTGGCCGAGGGAGCGCTTGCGGCAGGCGCAGTGTCGCGAGTGCTGGGCGCTGATATCTCCACCAAGCGCCTGAAAGAACTGAGGGATCGAATCGGCGAAGGTTTCGCCATCGCGAGCGCTGCCCAGGCCGCGAGAACCGCTGATGTCGTTGCCATCGCCGTCAAGCCCCACGTGCTGTCCGCCGTTCTGGATGACCTCCGAGACGTTTTGCGCCCCGGCTGCCCGTTAGTTTCCGTCGCGGCAGGCGTGCAGATCGAGCGAATTGAGAAGTCGCTACCCTCTGGATGGCCGGTGATTCGAGCCATGCCGAACCTCGCAATGCTAGTTTGCGAGAGCGCGACTGCCTTGAGCGCGAATCGATTCGTTTCGAAACGCGACATGCAAACGGTCGAGTCCGTATTTCGAGCCGTCGGCATGGTAGTGAAGGTGGAAGAATCTCAGATGCATGCCGTAACGGGCTTGACAGGCAGCGGACCCGCCTACGTCAGCTTGCTGATCGAGGGCCTCGCCGCTGGAGGCGTCAAGAAGGGGCTTCAGCCCCCTCTCGCCCGGGCACTCGCCTGCCAGCTGCTCTACGGGACCGCCAAGCTCATCGCAGAGAAGGACTTGCATCCGGCAGTCTTGAGAGACCAGGTGACGACCCCTGGCGGAACCACGATCGCCGGCCTGAAAGAGTTGGAAATGCATTCTGTCCGCGGGGCTTTGCTCGCTGCGGTGGAAGCTGCTAGCGAGAGATCGGAAAAACTTGCTGAGTCCTAAGATGACGGGCTCTGGGTCCATCGGACACGGGGGGCGCCCCAGGGGAAGCCGAAGGGTTCATTCGCGCCTCGCGCGACGATCGACAGGACCGATCCTGCCTCGACTTGAGATTCACTGGACAGCGTCAAGCTCGGCCGCTACAGCAAGGTCTGCCCCTGCATTCCAAAGGGCTTGGCTACGCCGAAGAAGTCCAGGATGGTTGTCGGCAGGTCGACGATATTCGGGTTCTGGTTGGGAAGGGAGCGGCTGCTGAACAAGCAGCCAGGCACAAGGTCACGCGCCATTGAATGGTCGCCGGCCCATGCCCACGGGTTGAGATTCAGTATCTCGCGACCGCTTTCCCCCATGACCGACGCGGACGAGGACCTGTAGCCTGGTGTGTAGCCCACCAAGAGTTCCGGCATTTCGCCGGCGAATTCCCCGCGGTAAACCTCGCCCCTGCGGTAGACGCGATGGACGGGCCGCTGGCCGGTCTCCGGATCGTGGATTGACTCGAGTTCGCCCGCGATGCGCTCCGCGACCCGCAGAGCTTCATCTTCGCCGAGGATGCCTTGCCCCTCTCGCCCGACCAGGTTCATATACAAGCCGTTGAACCCTATTCCGTACGCCGCTGTCTTCGACCAATCGACATCCAGAATGCTGGCGGAATCCTTGCTGGCCGCTTCGGCCTTTACCGCCAGGTATCCTTCGCGCCGCAGCCAGGAATTTAGGTGGAACTGTCTGCCGAACGGAGCGAATCCGTGGTCAGAGCAAACCAGCAGCAGGGTGTTGTCGTCCGCCGCTGGAAGGACCCTCCCGATGAGCTGGTCCATCTCTTCGTACAGGTGGTGAATGTAGCCTGCGAACCGGACATCGCTCGCCGCGTGCATCGGATGCGTAGCGTCCATGTTGCGCCACAGCATGTGAGTGTCCTGGTCGGTGCTCGAGACGTAGAAGAAGAACAGCCCCTCGCGGTATCGCTCCCACTCGTATTCGAAAAGCCTCAAGCGGTCCTTGAGGATGAGTTCGGCCTGCTTCACGTAGCCTTCGTCGTCCAAGACGCGATAGTCGAGTGCCTTGGTGTCGGATGGCAGGCCCTTGGTCCAGAACGGGCCGATCTGGCTCGCAATCTCTCCTCCCACTTCTTCGGGATAGGTGACCGGCATCGCCTGCTCCGACGGATCGATGTTGATCGGCGTGACGTAGAGCTTCAGGTGCGGATGAGCTTCCCTTAAATAGAACCGACAAATGCCCGAGACTCCGACCAACATGGGCACCATCGCGAATCTAACCGACAACCAGTCGCTGTACTCACCCCGTTGGAGAAGAATCCTCTGGCCTTGGACTCCCACCAGGACCGCTTCGTTCGCTTGGTCCACATCAACCGTGAACGGGATGCGGGTCTCCTGCGCATCCTTCCGCAAAGCGTTCTCCGGGCCAGCCAGTTCCGCCTCGACACGACCATTGCGAGCCTCGACATGATGCACCACTCCGCCAGTCAATCCCGGGTACACCTCGTCTGGGTCGGTGGTGAAGTAGTTGAAGCGACCGAAGGAATCAGCCAAGTCCGGCGTGCCCATCCCGCTGATAGCTCGTGTCGCCGTGTCGTCGACCGGGAAGTTCGTCGGGATCTTGATCACGGTCGAGGGGATGCCAGAGTCCGCAAGATAGGTCCAGAACGGCACGCCTACTCGCTTGTTTACGACGCCGGGCCCACCCATGGCTAATTCGTAGTCGCCGAGGCTGAATGTGCGTGCGGCGGGGCGAGCCTCCCAGATGGAGAAGTAAGGCTGGTAGGTCAAGGGATCCCGCACGATGAAGTCTGCGATCGTGTGGCTTCCGGGGTCCGTACCAGTGATAAACGTGCTCCAAGCCACCGGGCTCAGGGCCGGCATCGTAGTGCCCAGCTTGCGAAATGCCCCCATCTGAGCCAGCTTACGGAAATTCGGAGCGCGACCCTCGTCCATCAGCGCTTGTATGATCGTCGGATCGAGCCCGTCCAGACCGAGCACGATGACCCGGCGGCCCGTGCCGCTAAGTAGCGGCGCGGTTCCGCAGGCCGAGCCCAGGGCGGAGACGCTCCCAGCAAGGGAGGCCGCGAACTTGCGACGCGTGATCATGCGGGAGCGACCTTCGATTGCGCGGGCCGGAAGGCCCGCCTAGACGCCCTCGAGGCGCAAGTAGTCTCGGATGTTGCGGAAGCATAGCTTCTCCACCAACCCACCGACCAAGCCGTAGTCATTTGGAATCTCTCCGCTAGCCATTTCCCTGCCGAGCAGGTTGCAAAGTACCCGCCGGAAATACTCGTGTCGCGGATACGACATGAACGAGCGCGAGTCGGTCAGCATGCCCACGAAACGGGATAGCAAGCCGACGTTCGAGAGGCAGTTCAGCTGCCACTCCATAGCCTCCTTCTGGTCGAGGTACCACCAACCGGAGCCGAATTGCATCTTGCCGGGAATCAACCCATCTTGGAAGTTGCCGAGCATCGTGGCGAACGTGTAGTTGTCGTTCGGGTTGTTGTTGTAAAGGATCATGCGTGGCAGCCCGCCATCACGATCCAGTCGGTCGAGATAGCGGCCAAGCGACTCGACCTGCGGCCAGTCCCCGATTGAGTCGAAGCCGGTGTCCGCCCCGGCGGCCACGAACCCCCGCGTGTTGTTGTTTCGCCGCGCTCCCAAGTGCATTTGCTTGGTCCAGCCCTTCGACGCATCCAGCTGGCCGAAGAAGAGCATCATGAATGCCGCAAACTGGGCATGCTCCGCAGGAGAGGCGGGAGTGCCGTCCCTTGTCCCGTCGAAAACGGCCTCGACGGCGGATTCAGACGGAAAGTCGCTGTACACGTAATCCAGCCCGTGATCGGAAAGCCGGCATCCCATCGAGTGGAAATAGTCGTGTCGCTGCCCAATCGCATCCAGGAAATCCCTGAACGACCGGACCTCATGATTTGCCGAAGCCTCGAGCGCCGAGACCCACGAATTGAAGACACCCGGGTGATTCACTGTGAGCGCCGTGTCCGGTCGGAACGCAGGATAGACCCTCGTCTCCAAATCGGACGCTGCGATTGCCTGGTGATGGGCGAGGTCGTCGGTGGGGTCGTCAGTCGTGCAGAGCGCGCGAACGTCGAATTTGGCCAGGATGCCGAACACGCTCAGGTCCCTTTGCGCCAGTCGCTCGCTGGCGAGCTCCCAAACGGTCTCGGCGGTCGACTCGTCCAGCAAGCCATCGAACCCGAAATAGCGCTTCAGCTCGAGATGGCTCCAGTGGTACAACGGGTTCCGCAAGGTGTCGGGCACCGTCCTTGCCCAAGCCAGGAATTTTTCGTAGGGGTCCGCGTCGCCCGTGCAGTAGGCCTCGCCCACCCCGTTGGCTCGCATTGCCCGCCATTTGTAGTGGTCTCCCGCTAGCCAAATCTCGAACAGGTTCCGAAACTGTCGATTTGAAGCGATGTCCTCCGGGGGAAGGTGGCAGTGGTAATCGAGAACTGGCTGACCCTTCGCGTAGGTGTGGTAGAGCCGCTTGGCGTGTTCTGTCGTGAGCAGAAAATCTTCGTGAATAAAGGACATCCGGTTGCTCCGGTCCGTTCACCATCATACGCGCAACCCTCAGGGTCCGCGGTAGGTCACGCCGAGTGACCAAGAACCCGTGTCCAGCCAAGAGTAAGCGCTAGCAGCGCCCCTGCCAGTGCCATATCGGCCGTCCACGGTACGCCAGCGCTCTCCAAGAGTAGGAGGGCCTTCAAGCCAGTGGAAATGTCGTTCCAACAAGACGCCACGAGAGTGGTCATGGTGCCGAGCACGACCGCATCGGACCAGCCTGCCCAGATTGCAGGCTCGAACCGTGGCTGGGCGCGGGTGTTGCAAGCCGCCATCATCTGAATGAATTCCGCACTGGGAACCTTGCCGCGCTGGGCCGCAATCTGGCGGGAGAACTCGCTTTGCAATAGTGCTTCCATCGGATCCTCCAACGGCTCTGGTCCGACTCGCCTGCGCCTGAGCATGCTCATTTGTGTGCTCCGTCCTTGGTCCCGCTACCAGCAGCCATGCGCCGAGCCAGCTTCGTGCGCGCCCGGAAGGCGAGCACCCGCACGCTCGCCCGACTGAGTTTCATGATGCTAGCAACTTCCTTGTGCGTGAATGCTTCCGCGTAAAGGAGCCATAGCAGTTGCTGCTCGCGCTTGGAGAGGGTCCGAAGCGCCTCCCGCAGTTCAATGCTCTCCGCGAGATGGGGTTCGCTGCCACCCGTCGCGCGGTTGCGGATCGACAGTTTCAGCCTCTGCTGGCGCTGCACGGTGCGCCAGTGGTCCGAGATAGCGTTCGAAGCGATCCGATACAGGTAGGCGCGAGCCTGAGGCGTCGCAGGCGTGGAGGCCATGCGGCTTCCGAGGAACTTGATATAGGTGATCTGGAAAAGGTCGTCCACTGCGCTACGGTCTCCGGAGTGACGGAGGATGTACGCCCGGATCGACGTGGCCGTGGCCTCGTAGAACTCCTGAAACGAATCCGCTCCAGACGGAGGCTGGCTCATCGATCCTAGCCTGACTGCCGGTTGGACGTTACGGTAGTTCGGTTCCGCCGCGTTGCGGGCCCTCGGGATCCAACGGGGTTCCCCCGGCGGCTTCGACGGCCTGATTCGTCCCGTGCCTTTCCGAGCGTCGAGCCACGTAGGCCGAAAGAAGCAATCCCGCACCGGGAGCGAAAATCGCCACGCCGGGTATGAATCCGCCAACGGAGCCGGCGAGGAGAAGGAAGCCGATGCCAAGGCATGTCAGTACGGCTCCTGGGACGAACAGCCCCACCCATCGCTCGTTTGGCTTGGTTGGCTCTAGCGAAAGCGTCTCGGCCAGCCTTGCTCCCTCCGGCCCTTGCATGGCCGCGGCGAAGGCTTCGCCCGTGGAGAACTTTTCGATCAGGTGACGAATCAGCTCGGCTCGATGCTCCCTTGATTTGCGTCTCGTGACATTGGCGAACCAAACGATCGCGACGATCATTGCGATTCCGCCCAGCGGAACCAGGACTTCTGTCAACATTGCTCCCTCCTCTGGATTGGTAATGCGAATGCCGGCGGGTTTCCTCCGGCTCTACTTGCATAACGGATCTGCGGCGAGGATCGTTAACAGTTGCTCCTTCCGAATTCGCGGGGAGGCTTAGCAAGTCTCGGTTGGCGGACGGGATGCGGCGCAACGGGCTCAGCTTCGCGCCTAGACTCCGGCCACTGTCGCTTCGATCAGTTCGTCCACGACTTCCTGCAGTGCCGCTTCCCGCGTCGCTCCGGAACGCACCGCCCGCCGGTAGGTTTGGACCTGCGTGTGGGCACTAGTTCCCCGCTCGACAATCGTGCGGGCGTGCTCGATCTCGTCCACGCAATCGAATGCCTTTGCGTCCTTGTGCAAAATTTCGAGCAGCTCCTCCATCAGATCCCGGAAGGGCACGATGTACCCTCGTCCGAAGTCCACCATTCCCTCGTCCAGCCCGTAGCGCTGTCCTCGCCAGCGGTTCTCGTGAACCAGCATCCGCGCGTAGACCCGCCATCGCTGGTTGTCCCGGCGGAGCCGGTACAGCATACGACACAGGCAGCGGAATAGCGCGGCACAGCAGATTGCATCCTCCAGTCGGGTGCAAACGTCGGTAATCCGCATTTCGAGGGTCGGGAAGCGGGCACTTGGCCGCACGTCCCACCAGAGCTTCGTAGCATCTTCCAGCAGGCCTGCCTCGATCATCACATCGATAGCGCGACGGAATTCGCCATAGCTCTCGAAGCGCTCGGGCAGACCAGTCCGCGGAAGAGCGTCGAAGACGCACAGCCGATAGGATTTGAGGCCTGTCTCGGTGCCCTCCCAGAACGGCGAGGACGTGCTCAGCGCCAGCAAGTGCGGCAGAAAGTACGTGACCTGATTCAGAATGTCGATCCGAAGATCGTCGTCCTCGATGCCGACGTGTACGTGCATGCCCCCAATGAGGAGGCGATTAGCAACCACCTGCATGTCTCGCTGCAGCACTTGGTACCGCTCCTTCTCGGTGTGCTTCTGCTCCTTCCAGTCGGCAAACGGATGCGTCGACGCGGCGATCGGTGCCATGCCGTGAGAGCCTGCCACGTCGGCAACGGTTCGGCGTAGTCGCGCCAACTCGCCGCGCACCTCGGCGATGGATTCGCACACAGCTGTTCCGACTTCGACTTGCGGGCGCAGGAATTCTCTGCTGAACTGTCCGGGCAGCCTCGACTCGAACGCGTCGATGAGCGAACTTGGAGGTTCGCTGACCAAGTCCCTTGACTCAACATCGACAAGGAGGTATTCTTCCTCAACTCCGACAGTGAGGCTCGGTTCACGGACGGGCATCATGTGACTCCCCGCTATTGGATTGGAACGAAGCCAATGCGGTTTCGAGGGCGTTTCCGAGCAACTCGGAGTAGAGCGCAACGCTGTTCTCGTCCCGGATCAGATCGGACCGAATCTCGATTAGTGCGCTGGGAAGCCCCGCGGACGAGGCGTGGAACTCTTGTGAGAAGTCGAAGTGATCCCGAGCCGAGTATGGCTCGTTGTCGCCAACCACCACACCTGCATTGGCGCGGAGGGCTTCGACAAGGGGGCGCGCGATTCGCGGGTCTTCGTCCCATAGCACTCCAAAGTGCCAAGGGCGGGAGGATCCGTTGATCCTTCGCGTAAAACTATGAAGCGCTACGTAAACGGGCGTTCTGCCCTCTTGCCGCATGCGGTCCAAGGCGCTCGAAATGGCATTGTGATACGGCTTGAACAAAGCCTCGACTCTGCTCTCGACGTCGGCCGGCGTGATACCCATGTTGCCGGGAATCGGCGTTCCGTCGCTGATGGTGAGAATGGATGCCTCCGATCCGGGTTTTCGATTGCAATCTATGACCAGGCGCGAGTAGCCGGACAGAATCGCTGTAGCATCGAACCTTTCCGATAGACGCAGTGTCACCTTGGACGCGCCTGGGTCCCACCCGATGTGGCGTTTCAGGTCCCGGAGCTCGACCCCCAGGGTGCCGAGCGACGCCGGGACCGCGTGCGACGCGTGGTCACAAGTGAGCAGAATCGGACCACGACCGCGCGCGTTCTCTACACGGTAGGGCGGAGGATCGCGCTCCGCTAGCAGCGGCGCCGATGGCGATGAAGTCTCGCAAGCAGCCGCAGCCTCCCGACGGGCGACTCCGTCACGGACAAAGGCTTGGCTTGGCATTGCGGCAAAACGCGTTCCGGTGATCAGCCGTCTAGGAACAGCGGCTGGATGTGCCTTACAAACAGATTCTCAGTGACATTCCTCGAGATTGTTTCCTCGCATTCGCTCAGCATGCCCAGATAGCGGTCACCCATCTTCGCAGCGATCTTATACCCGACGTGCAACAGCTGGCGGACATCCGCGTTGAATTCCGGGCAGCTCTGGTCGTGCCGCAGCGCAGCCGTGTACTGAGAGGACTCCCACCCATGGACCTCCGACGGCGATGGCAGGCGATCCGGATCGATGTCGATTACGGCAAGGTAGGGTGCGCACAGGGCCTCGCGCGCGCCGTGGGCCTGATCGTACACTTGCTTTGCAAGTTGCAGTCCGGCCCCTCCGGCCTCGGCGAGGCCTATGAGTTCCTCGAGCCAATTCGTACCGGCAGTCTTCACATGCACGCCAGCGTCAAACCGCCTCGTTCCCTCGCGGATTGCATCGTAGATCGAGAATTTGTCCGAGCCGGAATGCACGCTCAGCTTCAGGCCCTCGGGCAGCCCGTAGGCTGCGACAGCGTGCCGGATCACGGCGATGTCGTCAGCGAATTCCTTCGCGAACTGGATCTGGTCGCCGACGTAGTCCACTCCCTTGTTAAAGCGTCCGGTAAACTTCGGGGCGATCGTCTGAATGGGTATCCCCTCGTCGGCGATTGCCGCGAGGATCACTAGCAGCTCGGCCGGAGTCTGGGGGTTGTCCGTCTCGTCCATCGAGACTTCCGTGATGAAGTTCCCGCGCCCCTTGGAAGATTCGATGTGACGGTAGATGCTCCCCGCTTCCTGAACCGCGAATAGGAACTGCTCGGCACACTGCCTGACGCTGTCTCGCGTGCTTGTGAACGGCTCGTGGATCCCGTCGATCTGGATCGTGCCCAGGAGCTCGGGATGCGAGCTGATCAGATTGTCGACCGCAGACGCTTCCGCAGCTCGCCCGATCGCATATGCGACATCGAGAGTGAAAAAGTCACTCGTTCCAAGGTATCCGTCGACGGTATCCAGGTTGATGTGGTCGGCGTCGACGTAGTAGGGCTTGGGCCATTTCAGTTCTCGCACGGCCCGGTCCGCAGCCTCGCGCACCGTGGGCGGCTCCGTGCCGACGATCAGGTGCTCGCGGTGGGACTTATTCCAGGTCGGAATCACCTCCACACCCTGTTCCAAGGCCATCATGCAGGCGCGCAACTGGGGCTCTGCCTGCTGGGCGAAGCGGTCGCCGACTCCGAAGGTATACTTCTGAATTCGCATATCCGTGGCGCTGCGTCGCGAAAGGCTGACAGTTTATGACTGGATGCAGGCGACCATACTCATCTTAGCGAAAGGTGCCGCACCTCTCGCGTCGGGTTTGCTCGGTACTACGCGCAGACATGGTCGATCCCGCAGGAGCCAAACGGACCTCCCTTGGACGCTGAAAATTCCCACTGCGCAGAAGTCTGGACTGACAGCCCCGTTGCGTGTCTCAGGTTGCGGATTCCCAGATGAACCGGTCGAATGAGGAACGCTAGAAGCCCGGCTTCCGAGACCAGACGATTTGGCAAGGGGCCCGGAATCTGGCAGCTTCGCGGCGATAGCCGTCTCGGGCATCCATCAAGCTCTGGCGAATCCTTGGAATTGAAGCGAGGAAGATCGCATCTGGTTGGTGAACGATGACCCGTCGGCCGCGGTGAATCATTCCGATCTTCTTGTCATCGAGGCGCATCTGCCCCTGCCGCGCTCGGTTCTTCATCCATGCGGCTTGGGTACTCTCCGACAACATCCTCGGTAAGCGCCAACTTCGCGAGAGAGTCTAGGATGCTGCGAATCGCCAGGCGGCTCTTGCACATCAGGTCGTAGCTTCGTCCCCCGTTCATCGGCCCGAGATCCGCGGGGTTTTCTTGGCGGAGTTCTTGCTCGTATGTCCGGGAGGACCCGCCAACACACCTGTTCGGACGGGGTATCTGCGGCTTCCTTCTGCCTCTGCCTACCTTCCCTCGGGTCACCGAAATCCCAGCCGAACCCCTAATGCGGGCCTGTTCTATGATCCTCTGATGCCCCGGAACCACTGGATAGACAGGATTTCCGAAGGCGCCTGCGGCGAGGGCGGTCCATTCCGAATCGAAGTCGGCGATGCTAGAGCGGTCGGAGAAAACGACGATCATTTCCGACGCGTTCGCGCCGCGTCTGCGGCTTCCACGATCAACTCGAAAATGCGAGTCTGGCCGTCTTCCGCTGCGTATGCAAGCTCATGAGCGTTTCGAATCCTAGCGAGGTTGTTGGTAGGTCCCGCGAGGCGTGTGAGCTTGAGCGCGAATCCGTCGAACGAGACTTGGGCGTTCTTGCTGAGACCCTCCTGCAAGCTCGCCCGTATCGTCTCCATGTTGAGCAATCCCGGCCTCATCACGCTGTGGCTGACATCCAGCATGAAGACGATTTCGACGCGCACGCTGCGCCAATTGGCGGCAGCTCCGTCCGGACCGGCTGGACCCTCGACGAACGCTATGTCCTTCTCCACCCGGTTTTCGAGCGGGGCGAATGCTACCTTGCCAAGGCCGCCAATCGCAGTCTTGTCCTTGTAGAGGTGCAAGGGCAGGACAACTAGGTTCGACTCGGTCGGGATGATCAAGCCGCCGTCTTCTTCCAAAGCGTCCCGCGATTGGGCGGCGGCCAGACCCGCCACTGGTAACATCCCTGCAAAGACTCGACAGGGCATAAGCGTTTTGACCCACGGGCCGGGCTGGTGGGTGCGCCTTCAAGAAACAGCAAGAATGCGCTGTTGTTGGCCCTTGTCAGCGAGACAGTGAGTGCGAACTCTCGCCGGCCGAGGAACGCCTGGCGGCCAGGCCTGTTGTTCGTATGAGCGTTTGGCCGATGCCTGCGGTCCGGGCAGCGTTAGCCCTCGCAGCAGGCGCGCCCTTCGATCGCTAGGCGCGAAAGCCGCCCGCAGCGGATGTTCGTTCTACGAAAATACCCCAAGGGGCTGGAAATCGCCCTTCAGGATCGGATTCGTATTGGAGTGTCCCATCCATTCGGCGATCATCGTCGCGTACACCCGCCGAAAGTCCGTGGTCATTTTCAGATTGCCGTTGTCAGTGTCGCCAAGGCTTGGAGGCACGCCGTAGAAACCGCCCCGAACGCCCGATCCCACGAGGAACATCGGTCCCGCCGTGCCGTGGTCTGTCCCTTCGCTGGCATTTTCTGCGATGCGACGGCCGAATTCGGTGAAGATCATGACTGCCACGTCGTCACCGCGGCCGATGCGTTTCACGTCCTCGATGAATCCACGCACCGCGTCCGCTGTGTACATCAGCAGGCGGCTGTGAAGGTCCGCTTGATGCACGTGTGTGTCGAACGAGTTACCGCGATACGCTACGTAGTAGACACGTGTTGGCAGCCCTGCGGCGACGAGCGCCGCGACTTTGCGAAGGTCGGCTGCCAGCCCGCCCCCGATGCCGTAGTCGACAGGCGTGCTGTACGACTGCCAGGCGTCGCGGACAAGGGCTCCGCTTTCGACTGCGTTGCTGGCGGTCGAACGAAGGAATTCCAGCGAAGGGTTCTCCGACTCAGCCGCGAGATCGTAGGCTGCCAACGCCCGCTTCTCCGCATCGCTTCCCAGTCGACGGAGCTGGAACGGGTCGTCGAAGACGAGGGGCGAATGCACTTCTCCTCGCACCGCCAGGGATTGCGCGCTCGCGATATTCACGATCGCGTTAGCCGTGTCCGCGGGAGCGTAGGCGTCGGCGAAGCGCCCGACCCACCCAAGAGGCTCGCCCGCGTTCGGAACGGCCGTGTGCCAGAAGCCCATCGAAGCGAAGTGCGACAGGCTCGGGTTGGGGTACCCGCAGCCCTCGACCACGGCCATCAAGCCGTCCTTGTAGAGGCGTTCGAAGCCCACGAGTGAGGGATGGAGCCCGGCCTCGTCTGTGAGTTGGATCGCGTCACCCTTGCGGATTCCGAGGGACGGTCGCACCCGGTAGTATTCATCGTTCCGGTACGGCACGATCGTGTTTAGGCCGTCGTTGCCACCCGTGAGCTCGACCACGACCAGGACCCGCTGGGAGTGCTTTTCCTGGTTTCCATCCTCGGCTTCGGCTGCGAGTGCGGTCGCCGTGCGCCCTAGTACGGGGGGAAGGGCCAAGGGCACTCCGATTCCGTACAGCCCGCGACGCAGGAATTCGCGGCGCGAGCGTCCTTTAGAAAGTTGGCGAAATTGCATGTCGTTACCCCAGCTGGTATTCGGGAGAGCACAGGACGAGATAGAGGACGCTGCGCAGCCCGTCCTCTAGCGTGGGCGAGGCAGCCTTGAGTTCGCCGAGACCGACGTGCTCCTCGAGCAGTTCCATCAGCCGCTTCCTGTCCCCTTCGCCGAGCGGCGTGCGCAAGAATCGAGTCAAGAGATGGTCGACGGCATCGGCAGGGGTGTCCGCCCCTGCCGCCTGCACCATCGAGACCAAGCTGAAATCCGAAGCGTGTCGAGGCACGAGCTTGACCCTCTCGAATGCCATCACGTAGCCCCGGTAACCTCCGTATCGCGTGTTGTAGTCCTCGTCCGCATCTGCGAGCATGCTTGCCCCGGAATCGCCGGCTCGAGTGGCGTTGGTGATGTTCATTCCCCGCGCGAGGCGCTCCTCCACCTTGCGATAGATGCTCGGCAAGCGTCGGTCTGGGCGGCCGAATTCTGCCGGGGTCGGTGCGAATAGGACACTGCGCATCGCGTTGCCCCGGTCGAGCAACGTCGCCGGCGTGATCCAAGTTCGGCCTCCCGACCACCCAGCCACGTTCGGCGGGTAGAGTAGCGCCTGCCCCAGGCGCCCGGTCAGCAGGTTGAAATCCGGGACCGTTGGGGCCTCGTCGAGGCCGAGCTTGCGGTATGTCGACACGAACAGATGGACGGGACTCTTGATCTGCGTAGCTACGGACGGCCGGCTGTAGAAGTCCCGCGAGAGGAAGATGGCCTTCAGGAGCGGTTTCAATTCGTACCGTGCTTCGCGGAATAGTGTCCCCAGCTTCACGCGGGTCGGATCCGACGGATTCTCCCGCACCAAGAACCGGTAGAGTTTCGAGGCGATGAATTCCGCGGTCACGGGCTGGGCGAGGACAATGTCGACAACCTCCTCGCCTCCGAAGTTCCCTTTGTGACCGAGAAACTCCTTGGGTCCGTCATCATGGCTTTCCGCGTCGAGACGGAATGCGAGCACGTCATTGGTCCAACCGGTAAATGCACGCGAGGCCTCGCGAATGTCGCGTTCCGTGTAGTTGCCCATGCCCATCGTGAACAGCTCCAGCAGCTCGCGTCCGAAATTCTCGTTGGGATGGTCCTTGACGTTCTGGCCGTTGTCCAAATAGACGAGCATCGCCGGGTCACGCATGATTCCCATCAGCAGGTCACGGAAGTTTCCGGTCGCCCGCTCCCGCAACATGCGATTCTGGGCGAGCAGCATCCGGTAGTCCCGCACCTTGCTCTCCGAAGTAGCGAAGTGCCCATGCCAGAAGAGAGTCATCTTCTCTTCGAGCGGTCGCGGAGTCTTCACCATGCGATCCGCCCACCACAGCGCCAGCCGCTTAGTTTCTAGAACATTGGCCCTCAGTCCGTAGAAGAACTTGTCTACAACTGGTTGGAGCCGCCTAGACGATCCTTCCGGCAATACTTCCACGCCGAGCGCCGAACCGTGGGTCCGCGCGACTCTCACGGTTTCCGCGCGACTCGGCGGGAACGGGTCCATACCCGGGTCCCACAGGCCCGACTCCTCGAAATCCGCCAGACCCGAAGAGTCAATGCGGTCGTAGTCGACAATGTGATCCACGGCCTCTTCCAGAGGCATTGCGGCGATCTCTTGGATTTCGCGGGGCGTTCCTCCGAAGGCCGCACGCTCGAGCAGGTGGGCCGCGCGCTCATAGTTCCAGTCGCTGGCGCTGATCGGTCGCAGGTCATCGACCCATTCCTGAGGCGGTCGGGAAGCCGGTTCGCACAGCAACGGCACGGGGAGCAGCAAGGCGACTAAGTGTACTTGCCCCGGCCAGGGCAGACGAATACGATTCCTGTGCCACGATTTCATTCGCTGGATTCCGGATTTCGGTCGGGTCTTGGCAGAGCCAAATGCCCCGGGTGACCTGCACAGCGGCCAACATCGCGGGAACACGGCTAGCAGCTCTCCCGGTCAATCCAATGCTATCCCACCAAGTACGGCCGGCGACCGCGAGCACCGGGCACACTCAGGTATTTGGGCTGATTTGACCGCAAGTGGAAGCGTTTGCCCAGCCGGACCCCGAACCCGCCTCCTGCCTTCGATGGACGATTCATAGCGAATCGGTTTAACGAAGGGTTCGCGAAGCAGTACAGTAATCCTGTCTCTTGCTTACAAAGCAACAAGGCCAATTCGAGGGGGCCAGGCACCGACACGGCTTCCGCAGAAAGCGATGTTGCCAGGATATAGGGTTTGTGGAGGTGTCGCCTTGGAACTGTCTTCGTCTCAGCTGCGTCACGCGACACAAGCCCCCCGGCTTGATTAGGATGCGAAGGCAGGTAACGCCATTCGGGGCCGGTGCCACCTTGTCTCCATTCGAGAACGAAAATAGGACGGCTCCTAGTCAGATTGTCGGCCTAGAGGAGGCGCAGGTCTATGCCTGGGGTGCTTGAGGGAATCCGCGTCGTCGATTTCGGTCGTTATATCGCGGGACCGTGGTGTGCTGGCCTGCTAGGTGATTTCGGAGCCGAGGTGATCCGCGTCGAAAAGGTGGATGGAGGCGAGGATCGATTTATCTGCAAGGTCAGCGAAGCAGACGCCAGCGGCGCGATGTTTCTTCAGGTCAATCGCAACAAGAGGTGCCTCACCCTCGACCCAAGAAGCCAAGAGGGACGGGAGGTCCAGCGTCGGCTGGTTGCTACGGCGGACATCGTGGTAGCCAACATGCCGCAGAGGGCACTTGAAATGCTCGGGATCGACTACGACTCGCTCTCCAAGATCAAGCCCAACATCATCCTCGTGTCGAATACGTGCTTCGGCCCGGCAGGGCCGTATGCGCAAAAGCTGGGATTCGACGGCCTTGCGCAGGCCATGTGCGGAAACATGCATCTAACCGGCGACCCCGACACGTCGATGAAGTCCTATTCGCCGTGGGTAGACTTTGGTACCGCGACCCTATGCGCACTCGGAGCAGTTATCGCATTAATGGCTCGCCATCGGACCGGCAAGGGTCAAGAGGTACAGGGCGCGTTGCTAGCCACGGCGCTAATGACTGCGAGTCCGTCGCTCATCGAGCAAGCCGTCAACCGGCCGAATCGAATGGCCACTGGCAACCGGGGCCAGTTGAACGCTCCGTCCGATGTCTTCGCGACACGGGACGGCCACATTATGATCCTAGTCAGCGGGGGGCCGATGTATCGCCGGTGGGCGAAGCTTGTTGGCGAATTGCACTGGCTTGAGGACGAACGGTTTCAAACCGACGACTCGCGTGGGGAGCACGGCGAGATCTTCAGCGCTCGCATGGCCGATTGGTGCGCTGAGCGAACCACGGACCAGGCCCTTTCCGAACTCGAGGCGGCGCGTGTGCCGGCGGGACCTGTCTACACTCCGCAGCAGGCGTTGGAGGACCCCCAGGTGACCGAGGGAGGATTCCTCGAGGATGTGGAATATCCCGGTGCTCCCAGGATGCCCCCGCTCGTGTCCACGCCGGTGCGGCTGCTCGGAAGTCCCGGCGAGATTCGCTCCCGCGCCCCGCTGCTCGGAGAACACACCGACGAAATACTCAGAGAACTCGGATATAGTGACCAAGACACTGAGAATTTGCGCGCGGCACGGGTTGTCTAGGGGCTGTCCGAACATCCGAGATACCGCCCAACAGAACGGGGAAGCCAACGACGGCGCGGGTTTTGGCTGGGAGCTTCGTACATAGTCCCCTGAGCTAGGTCGCGGCACCCGCGCCGGGAGGTGCGCCTCGCGAGTTCGGGTTCTGAGCGGCCGGGTCCCGGATGGTATGCTCGCCGGCCTTCGAGCGGTCCCGGGATGAAACTAGCGTTAATTTCGGCGGTCGGACGCGCAGTTCACTCAACGCCACCTTCGATCACTTCCCTACGCGACCTGCCTCGAGGCGTCGCGTGGGTGCGATGGCAGTGCAAATCAACGCTGGTGGCCGGGTGCTCAGGGAGTGCCACGCAGCATCCGACGGAGCGTTTCGGCGATCTCGCTGCGCCGCACTGTACGCTGGCCAAAGCGAGCCGCCTTCCATTGATCCTTCCCCCTAACTGCCTCTCCTTTTTCTCGGGCTACCGCCATCTGCTTGACAGTGACGACGCCCCGCTCGGCTTCATTGCTTCCCAAAAGGACCGTGTAAGGTATCCCAAGCTTGTCGGCGCGCTTTAGCTGCTTGCCGAGCCGTCCTGTCCCTACATGGACCTCCGTGCGAATGCCGGCTCTGCGCAACTCGAAGGCAATCGACATGCATTCCTGGCTTAGGTTCTCGTCCATGACTGTAACGAGCACCTGCGCTGGGGTCTTAACACTGTCAACCTTCCCGATTGTCTCCAAGGCAGCGAGCAAGCGGTCCACGCCCATGGAAGCTCCCGTCGCCGGCAGAGGAGGACCGCCGAATCGAGTTACCAAGTTGTCGTAGCGTCCGCCTCCGAAGACCGAGCCAAATTCTGGCGCATTCAATAGCACCGCCTCGAAGACAGGACCTGTGTAATACGCCAGTCCCCTGGCTATGCTGACGTCAAGCGCGATTCGATCACTGTGATAGCCCAGGCCGTCCAGGCTCGAGGAAATGCTGCCGATCACCTCGAGCTGTTCTGCGACGCCCTCAGTGTCGGCGAACAGATCCCCGAGCTGCTTGAGGACGTCGGATCGCGTATCCCCTCTGATAGAAAGGAATTGCTCGATCACAGCGACTTGTTCCCCGGTCAGGCCAACCCCCCGAATTGGATCCCCTGACCTGTCGACATAGCCCGAGGTCAGTTCGAGCCGAACCCGCTTCAGCCCGATCTTGTCTAGCTTATCGAGGACTCGGAACACGTCTGTGGCGAGTTCCTCCGCAATCTCCGCTCGCTTCAGCAACAGGTTGAGGATCTCCCTGCTAGAGAATCTGACCAGGTAAGGCTCGGCACCGACAGCGGTCAGCGAATCGCAGATCGCCGCGAGAATCTCTATGTCGGCTCGACCGCAGGGAGCCCCCACGGCGTCGAGGTCGAATTGCGTGAACTGCCGATAGCGCCCCGGGTCCGGCTTGTCGGCCCGCCAGACTTGCGAGACTTGGTAGCGCCTGAAGGGCAACTGGATCCCGGCATGCTGGCTCACGACTCGCGAGAGTGGCACTGTGAGGTCGAAGCGTAGCCCCAGTGGCTCCTTCTCGGGGCTAGAGACGCGGAAAATGGATTGTTGCGCTTCTTGTCCCGCGGATCCGGAGAGCACGTCTAAGTATTCGATCGCCGGGGTGTCAAGCGGTGAGAATCCATACGTCTCGTAGACGCCTCGCACCGCTTCGATAAGGCGCTGCCGCGCCATCATCGCTTCGGGAAGCAAATCGCGCAATCCGCGAGATAGGCGAGGCTTGATGCTCATATGCCCAAAAGTTCAACGATATCACGAGCTTTCGGACCGCTAGGCTGCTTGCTGGGAGCCTAGTCGCAAACGGCTACTCGCCGCGAGCTGCCGTCCGTCGGTGGACGAGCGAGAGCTTGGCTAGTCCAGTCTCTTTGCCTGCTTGGAAGCAACTTCCAGCGGTCTCGAACTGATGTGGGCTAACTTGAGAACAAATGGCCCAATTCTGCCCAGGGCGGTAACCAGATGGCCATCGGAATTCGCCTATTACGCAGAGGATTAGCTCATGACCGCGAAGCATCCATCCATGTCCAGAATCGCTATCAGGCTCCTGCTAGGCGTTGCCGTGCTGGCAGCGACGCTGTGGGGTGCCGGCTTTTGGGACAAAAAGGAATTTGTCCAGTGGAACGACAAAGAGGTCGAGAGGATCTTCCTGAACTCACCATGGGCAAAGTCAGTGAACATCACCTTGGGCCCGCCCCCGGGTGCGTTTAGCGGCGGTGGCGGTGGCCGCGGTCGCGGCGGCGGCGCCGGTGGGGGCGGTCGCGGCGGCGGTGGCGCCGGAGGGCCCGGCGGCGGTGGCGGATTCGGCGGCGGCGGTGGCGGCGGTCGCGGCGGCGGCGGTGGTGGGATGCCCCAGATGGCACCTTCGCTCACCTTGATGGTCCGATTCAATTCGGCCCTTCCCGTCAAGCATGCCATTGTCAAGCACAACATGGGAGAGAGCACGGTACTGACGCCCGCGATGAAAGAATTCATTGAACGCGAGGAAAACTATTACGTCGTGGCTGTGGAAAACCTTCCCCCGGCGCTGGCGCGATTCGAGGAGGAGCCGGAGCGACTCATTGGAACTGCCCGTCTGCGTCGCAAGAACCAAGAGGACCTCATGCCTGCAACTGTCGAGGTGAAGGTCAACCAGCGTGTAGAGATCAGTTACTTCTTCGTGAAGACGGATCCAATCGAGCTAGCTGACAAAGAGGTAGAGTTCTATATGAAGCTAGAGCGGCCCGCTGGTGCAGGACGCGCTGCCCGGGGTGGCGGGCAAGGCGGGCAGCGTGGCCAAGGCGGGCAAGGCGCCCAGCGTGGCCAGGGAGCCCAAAGGCAACGAGGCGGTCAAGGTGCCGGTGAGGGCGGCCGCGGCGCAGGAGGGGGAATGGCGATGGCGGCGCTCTTCGGCAAGGAGATCAAGCGCAAATTCCGCCTTAAGGACATGGTCTACAAGGGCCAGCTGGCGCTGTAACACGGACTCTCGCCGAGGCTTGTGTCAGGCCCCGTGCTCGGGGTGCAACACCGGGGAACAGCAAGAGGCGCGCGGTAGTTCTAATACGAGATCCTCGGCCCGACGACAAGCTCAGCCGGGTTCTCAGCGCAGCTCATTCCAAGCGACCTTAGCGGATCGAATGTGTTGGATCCTCGTCGCTGGCGGTGAGATTCTCGACGCTCACTTCCCTTGCGCCCGCCACCTGCGATTGCAATCGAGTTGCCCCGGCGTTTCCGGTCTTGCGCCAACCAGAGACCGACCTTGCCGAGTTCCCGGGCGCAGCCACAAACGCAATGCTAGCTGCGTAGCTGGTCGCCGACGAATCGCCACAGTCCGTCTTGCCGGCCTGCCGGGCCAGGTGCGGATGGGGGCGGAGAGTGCATACTACATTGTGTCCAATGCAGTGATATAGGGTCTGCGCTGCTCGGCGCCCTTGAGCGCGACTAGTCATTCGCTATCAACTTGCAGGAATTTCCGGACAAGACTGCCGACTGGGGCCATCGTCGTTCCTAGCGCGTTCGTTACGCCCTTGTCGCGCGCCCTGCGCTTGCTACAGGTTGATTCGGTCCAGCGCGGGTTGTTTAGGAAGGGATTAGATGCCTTGGATTGCGCCCCCGAATTCTTCGCGATCATTCCGGCTAGTTGCGGAATCTCTCTCGCCTTTGGAAATCTCGCATCCGGCCGCCTCCGTCGGCTGCATCTATGCTGTCGATGCTGTGCTCGGTCGTTGCGATTCGACGCGCATGTCAGACCCTGCCGAGGCCTACTAAGCCCGCGATAGTTCGATCGATCCCTTCTCGGCGTCCAGTTTCTTGATCCTGAACGAATGGACTGACCCAGGGGTCAGGGGAATCTGCTCTGCACTCGCAGAAGACTCAGGCCCCCCTTGCCATGCCGACTCTAGCATCGATTTCAGGGACGACAGGTCCGAGGTCTGTCCCAGCGGAATGCTCTTCTTGCCCGTGTCGCTCGTTTTCGTCGAGCATCTCCCCCGTATGCCGCTTCCGATTTCGACTACCGCGTAGTCTGCCTGGGCCTTGACGACCCGTCCGGTGACTGTTTCGCCTACTTCGACTTGGGACAGGAACAGGTCGAGTTCGGTTGGCTCGAGCTGCTTCATCCCGACCTTGAGCCGCCTGCGGTCGGAATCAATCTCAAGGATCTTGACGCGGACCTTTTGCCCTTCCCGTAGAACTTCGGCCGGGCTGTTGAGACGCCTCTCGGAAGTAATGTCGGAAATGTGAAGCAGGGCGTCCACGCCCTCGATGATTTCTACGAAGGCCCCGAAGCTGGTGATTTTCCGGACTGTCCCGATCACTGCCGAATTAACGGGATGCTCCGTGCCTACTCTTTGCCAAGGATCACCGAGAGCCTGCTTCAAGCCGAGCGCGATCCGTCTTTGATGGGCTCTCACGTTGAGAACCATGACCTCTACGACATCGCCGACTTTGACGATTTCGCTGGGATGCCTCACTCGCCGCGCGTAAGACATGTCCGAGATATGAACCAAGCCCTCGATGCCGGGAATCACTTCAACGAACGCGCCGTAGTCCTTGATCCGGACTACCTTGCCTTTGATGCGGTCATCCGCCTTGATCTGGTCGCTGACCACGCTCCACGGCTCGGGCTGGAGCTGCTTCAGACCGACCGCGATGCGCTGTGCCTTTCGGTCGACCTTCAGAACCTGAACCTCTAGCTCTTGGCTCACTCGAAGCATGTCCGAAGGGTCGTTAACGCGTTGCCATGCGATGTCGCTGACGTGCAGCAGGCCGTCGATACCGCCTAGATCTACGAACGCGCCGAACCTGCGAAGGGTTCGAACAATCCCGTTCACTCTGTCACCGACATTGAACTTAGCCAAGGCCTCCTGGCGACGCTCCGTGCGCTCTTCTTCTAGTACGACGCGCCGGTCGAGGACGACGTTCCTGTCCGCTTCGTCGAACTGGACGATTCGCGCCCGCACCTCCTGTCCGACGAGTGACTGGAGCCCTTCCTCGGTCCGCTCGCCCGAGCGGGAAGCCGGCATAAACGCACGGACACCAACATCGACCGACAACCCTCCCTTGATGGTGCCTGTCACTTTGCCGAGGATAGTGCCGCCTGTGTTGTAGGCGGCTTCCAGCTGGAGCCAACCACTGGGCTTTTGCGTCTTGAGGCTGCTCAGCAATGGGTAGCCCTCGCGCGAGTGCCCAGAGACCACGACTTCGATAGTCTGGCCGACCTCGAGCGGTTCGTCCACTTCCAGGTTCGGCTCGATTGGCAGGAAGGCTTCCGATTTCTGGCCGATGTCCACAAACACGCCGTCAGGGCGCTTGCCAACGATCAAGCCTTGGAGGATCTTTGAAGAGCGATGTGCTGATGCTCGGGGGCCCCTGCTCCCGGTCCTGACGATGTCTTGGTAATCGACATCCTCCGGAATCTCGTAGTCGTCGTCATCCAAGTCGTCGCTCTCCGCCAAAGCCTCGCCCGGCATCGCGGGCATTCCCGGCGGGGCAGATTGCCACAGACTATCTGTTGGCCTTGCAGGGCTCGCCGGGACGGACGATTCAGCCTCCAAGACGGCCTTCGGCGATCCGTCCGCTCGTGATTCAGCTGTCGCTGCGTCTGTCTCGGACTCAACCGACACCGGCTCTGGCTCCGTATCTTCTGCCGGCCGTCGGCTAGGCAACTCTGGCACTTCCCGATTCACGCGCTCCTCAAGGACCTTCTCTCCCATTGTTCCACAAGAGATAGTCGTACTTCATTTGGCCTTGGCGTCGGGGGCGCGACGGTCGACCGCCGCTCGTACGGAAGTTGGTTTCCAGACTGCGCGGTCCTGCTCCTCGAACGGAGATTTGTGCCGTAATCCCTCGGGTCTGCCCACCCCAAATCCCCTTTGGACTGAACGAAGTTTGCCCTACAACCAAGCCCCAAACGCTTGCCGGCCCGCGTAGACAGCATGCGACCCGAGTTCTGCCTCGATCTCGAGCAGTCGATTGTACTTCGCCACGCGGTCGCTGCGGCAGGTCGAGCCCGTCTTGATCTGGCCTCCCCCGCAGGCCACCGCAAGATCTGCGATGGTCGTATCCGAGGTCTCCCCCGAACGGTGCGAAATGATGAACGTGTATCCGTTGTCTCGGGCCATTTGGATGCAGTCGAGCGTTTCGGTCACCGTGCCGATTTGGTTGAGCTTGATGAGGATCGAGTTGGCCAGACCGTCCGAAATCCCGGCTTGGAAGATCTTCGGGTTTGTTACGAATAGGTCATCGCCTACGAGCTGCAGCTGGCCGCCCAGCTGTGCTGTGCCGGTCTTCCAACCGGAGTGGTCGACCTCGGAAAACCCATCTTCTAGGGAAATCAGAGGATACCTGGCTGCCCAATCCGCCCACATCGCTGAGATCTCAACTGCGCTACGGCGGCTGCCGTCCGACTGGTCGAATACGTAGACTCCGTCCTTGCAAAACTCGCTCGCAGCGGCGTCCAGCCCGATCAAGACATCCCCGCCGGGTTCGTAACCCGCCGTGGCGATCGCCTCGACGATCAATTCCATCGGCTCCTCGTTGGACTTCAATTCGGGCGCGAAACCGCCTTCGTCGCCAACGGCGGTGCCGTATCCTTTGGACTTGAGTATTGCCTTTAGGGCATGGAACGTTTCTGCCGCCGCGCGCAGGCCCTCCGAGAATGTCGGCAGGCCCAGCGGCAGCACCATGAACTCCTGGATGTCCACGTTGTTGTCGGCGTGCTGGCCTCCGTTCAATATGTTGAACATCGGCACTGGCAGCTCGTAGCGATCCCGGTTCGCGAGCCGCCTGTAGAGCGGGACACCCTGCTCAGACGCCATGGCGTGGGCCACGGCAAGCGACACACCGAGGATGGCGTTGGCTCCGAGCCGACCCTTGTTCTCTGTGCCATCCAGACGGATCAGGGTCTCGTCGATAGCCCGTTGGTCGTCGGCTGCGAATCCCTCTAGCGCGAGCAGGATCTCGGTGTTTACGTTGTTGACCGCTTCGCGGACTCCCTTGCCCAGATACCGGCTCGTGTCGCCATCGCGCAACTCGACGGCTTCGTTGATTCCCGTAGACGCCCCGGATGGGACCTTGGCGGACGCCCTGGATCCGGAAGCCAGCTCCGCTTGGACCTGCAGGGTCGGGTTGCCCCGTGAGTCGAGGATTTCGATCGCTCGCAGATTGGTTACAGCGGACATCGATTCTCCAGGGAAACTAGGAAGCGGGCCGCGAACGCAGCCCTGGAAGCATTTGATCTCGGCCTCTCCGGCGCGAGTCGCTGCAAAAATCCAGACTAGCACGGTGCGTTTCTTGCGCCGGAGCAACTGTCTTGGCAGCGAAGCGCACGGGCCTAGAGATCGCTGAAACGTGTCCTCGGCGATGCATTCGCTTCGCCCTAGGCTGGTCCCAGTCGCATGCGCAACACGGGACCCCTTGGTACGCGTGCAGTTTTCAGTGACGTCCAAGGCTCGCCCATCGCAGCGCTCTTCGACCATCTGAGTAACGAACGGAACATGATTCGACCGGCGGAAGCTTTCGCTCTTCTCGGTGAATTCCGTCGCCTGCGATCTGAATCTGGATTCCTTGGCAAAGACCGCTTGGCGCGTCGCGTGCAACCTGCCCGCGGGAACCCCTGTGCTCGTTGGCTACCTGATCGACCGGGCGTCACGCGATCCACTGGGCAGCTGCGACCGAAATCATCAAATGGCGCACGCCTAGCATCGCGGCGAACTAACGCGCAACGCATACCTGCCGGAACGTTGTCGAAATTGCAGGTGCCATCGTGCTTCGCAAGAGCGCTGAGCCCACGCTCGACAATGAGCGCGCTGGATCCTTGCATCGGTCCTCCGGTCTCTTGCAAGATGACTCGGCCGCTTGGCTGCCGGTCAGATTAAGCGATAGCCTGAATCGCGGCAAGCGCGAAAAAGACGAACACTTGGATGGCAGACCACAAGAAATGGCATCTGACGTAACCGCTCGTATGGCAAGGCACCCACTTCCGATTCGGACTCGGATGATATTCTCCGAAACACGAAATGCAAAGGTTTTTTCCCGCGCCCTCAAGGATTCAAAGAAGGGAACCGTCAGGCGTCATCCGATTGGCCAGAGTTCTACCTAGCGCACGAGACTTCATCACGGCTTGGCCTCATAGATTTGAACTGCCGGTCCGTCACCGTTGCCGTCTGGGCGAACAACTACAGCCATATCCCGAGCACAGCCATGCTTCCGAGGCCAACGTTCACCAGAACGAACTTGAAGATGCGGTCCGTGTCATGCAATGGCATCGGCAGGTCGTCCTTCCCGACCAATGTGCTGCGGACAAAATGAGCGACGCGGTCATCGTAACTGGACATCTCAGCATTGATGACATCCAGAATAGCCACGTAGATGAAGGTACCCGCAGCAAGCGCGTTGAAGCTCGCCTCGATCAGTGATGCGGTTTGTGCCTCGAGCATGCTTGAGGCCACGGTGCCAAGCACGATCCCTACCGGCGTCATCAAGACGAAGACGGTCAGGACCATCCAAAGGCGTCTTTTTTCGGCGCCGGAAGCATACACGCTGACCATCAAGGCGAAGGCAGCCGAGCCTTTATGGAAGAGTATGCCGAGCATGACAAGCACTGAAGTGGCCATTTGAGACTCTAGCCCGAGAGCTGTGCCGGCGATGATCGAATGCATCGACAGCACCACAAGCAGAACCAAGGGATAGATCGGCTCATGCCTCCCCTTGTCCCGTCCCGACCGCCCGGGAACTTCAAACAGCACGCGATCAACGAGTAGCAGCAGACCGACGCCGACTGCCGCCAGCAGCGTCGCAACTGAATACTCGGCTACCTCCTCGAAAACCTCGCTTGCTTCTGGGAGCAGGTGGATGAACCCAGTTCCGAGGAAAATGCCCCCCGCCAAGGCATTGCCCAGCGACAAGAACCGGTGGCTCGCGCGGTGACGGGCCGCCAGAAGCGGGATCACACCTCCCGCGAGACCCACGAGAGGATCGCCACAGCCGCTATGGCCTTGATCAGCAACAAGGACATGATGATGAATGCTCCTCCTGTCCGCCTGAGAATGCGCCCCAATGATGCACTAGAACTGAGATCAAGGATTCCCTGGCAACTCAACAGGAACCAAGCACAGCCATGGTACAGTACGCACCGCGTTCACCGGGCTTGGCAACTGTGCGCAGCGTGGGCTGGCAGGGTAAAGCGTTTGGCTAGTTGGTAGGGTCGCGGATCGAAACGCTAGTCGAATGACTCTTGGCAGCGTCCCGCCGTACTTGGTGACCTCGTTGCTCTAAGTTGGTCCGGGCATCTCGCAACGACCCTAGGCCCGCCCGTCACTCGCGCATCGCGCTTGCAGTTCGCTCAGCCTTCCGCTAGGAGGTGCAGATTGAAACGCCGATTCCGCGATCGTCCAACAAGTAGCCAGTCTTGTATCTGTTCGGCTTTAACCAGAGGACGGCTTCATGCACCGGTCACCGCCTTTGAACCAGCGAAGCCAACCGGGCGTTGACCGCGTCAAACTTGCTTTCGGTCCCGTTGTGCTCCGGTCTGTTGGGCAAGACTTTGTCGATTGCCTTCTGAACGCGTCGGATGCGGCCGCGAGTCAACGGGTCGGACTGGAACAGTCTGGTGACGGCGTATGGTTTTGGTTTCTGCAGCGCCGCGAGTCTCTCAAAGAACTGCACCTCGCCTGGTGGATCGTAGCCGGCAGCGTAGAGATATTGAACGCCGAAGACGTCTGCTTGTGATTCGAAATCCCGGTAGAACTTGAAACAAGCCATGGGCTGGCCAATTCGCGCGATGGCGTATGCCACTTTGGCTTTCTTGGCTTCGGTCCCGAAAATCGCTCCACGAGCCAGAGTCGCTGCGCTGGCTGCTGTCGCTCGCGTGACCGAGCGTGCGCGTTGCCGAGCCGCGACATGCGCGATTTCATGGACAAGGACTCTGGCTAGGTCCGATTTGTCCCGAGCGAATTCAATCAGAGCGAAGTGCACAACCACGTAGCCCCTAGGGGCGCCATTGCGTTTACCTGCGTCGAATGAACGACTTTCGCTGTGACCGGACTCTTGGTGTCGGAGTTCCGTGCTATGTCTTGCGCGATGCGGTTGACGAATTCCGCGACCACGGGGTCCTCGATGAGCTCCTCGCTCTCCTCGATCTGGTTTGCGAACTCTCGCCCCTCTGCGTTCGGCTCCAAGCGTATGCCTGCGGAACGTGCACACGCCGACGCCGCGGTCGCCGATTTTCGTAACGTCTTCCTTGGGCCTCTTCGGCTGACGCTTGGGAGTGGATTGCGCGGTCGCGAAGCTCGCGGCCAACACGAGTAGGCTTGCCCCTGCCATGGCTAGGCAGAAACTCGGCAAAGGATGCGCCACGGTAGGTGACGCGGCAGCGCGAACGTAGGAAGTCTTCATTGGTTGGAATTCTCAGGTGGAAGCACAGTAGCTATACGTGACCAGTGCCGGTCGGAGGATTTGGGTGCTGGAGCGGTGGTGGCGCTTGCATTCGAACGACGAACGAGTCGAGATCCCAAGCGCCAAGTCGACGGTTTGGGCATCAATTGGACGGGGCGGACCGCTTCGGCCGGCCTAGAGTTTGTAGCCCGCCGTTGTGGGAACCGCGACAGTCTCCGAACGGGCCTTGGAGCCAGTTACGAAGCTTGAGCGGGATGCCCCTGATAAGATTCGAGTGTGGCTTTCGTAACCGTCGAGGAGGCGCTTCACGAGCTGCGTTGCGGCCGCATGATCGTTGTCGTCGACGACTCCGACCGCGAGAACGAAGGTGACCTCACGCTGGGGGCGGAGCACGCTACGCCCGAGGCGATCAACTTCATGGCCAAGCACGGCCGGGGGCTGATCTGCCTCGCGATGACCGAACAGCGCCTCGATCATCTTGCGATTCCGCTAGTTTCGCAGCGGAACACCTCCATGTTCGGCACGGCCTTCAGCGAGCCGATCGACGCAGTTCGCGGAGTGACCACCGGGATTTCCGCCGCTGACCGGGCCCGGACGATACAAGTAGCAATCGACCCGGCGACCCATGCCAGGGATCTCGCTCGGCCCGGGCACGTGCAGACGCTGCGCGCTAGGCGTGGCGGGGTCTTGGTGCGGGCGGGCCAGACAGAGGCGGCCGTGGATCTGGCCCGACTGGCGGGACTCGTCCCCGCGGGCGTGATCTGTGAAGTCATGAAGGATGACGGCACGATGGCCCGTGTACCCGACTTGCTGGACTTTTGTGAAACTCACAGCCTGAAGATGCTCACGGTAGCCAGCCTGATCCGATACCGGCTAGAACACGAGACCTTCGTTCAGCGTGTCGGAGAGGGTGCTATCGATACTGAGTTCGGCGAATTCAGGGTGGTGGCCTATCGCACTGATCTTGACGAGGAAATCCATTTGGCTCTAGTGAGAGGGGACCTCAAGTCCGTCGATTCAGTACTGGTCCGGATGCATTCCCAAGATCTTTTCGGAGACGTGTTCGGGTCGAAGGAGAATCCCGGCTACCGGCAAGTACACGATTCCCTGAGAATGATCTCCGAACAGGGGCTGGGCGTGCTGGTCTACTTGCACCACGGGGCGCTCGGGTTTGCGATCGACGATGCCCCGGGTGGCGTGGGAGCAATCCGACCCCATCCGCAGCTTGCTCCCCATTCGACTGCCGGCAGCCGGTCTCGGATGCAGTACCGAGTCGGGCTGGGCGCCCAGATCCTCATAGATCTCGGATTGCGGAAGATTCGGTTGCTCACCAATCGGCCGCGTCGCGTGGCCGGACTCGACGGTTTCGGGATCCAGATCGTCGACCAGCTGCCCATATTGGCCCCCGCGACCCTGCACGTCGCGACGAGCTAGCGTCGGTTCGTTCCTGCTGTGTTTGCCAACTCCGGAGGCAACCCGCCGACCTGCATAGCCTGTCGTTCACGCTCTGCAATTCGCTTATGCAATTCGCGCTCGCGCTTGGCTTCCTTGGCCTTTCCTAATCTTTGGTAGACCCTCGCCAGCCTGTAGTGGGGCTTTGAAGAGTCTGGATTGAGTTCCACCGCTCGCTCGAGATATTCCTCGGCCGCTCGAAAGTCGCGTTTCTTCTCGAACAATACGCCAAGCTCGTAGTGTGATTCCCAGAAGTCCTTTTTTCGCTCGATCGACTCCCTCAGCAAAGACTCGATATTCGAAAGGGCTTCCGGGTCGCGCCTAGCCCCGATCCTCGCTAGCAGTACCTGTCCGTATAGGAAAGGCCCGAAGTGATTCTTTGAATGCTCCTCGTAAAAAGCTCGCATGCGCTCTTCGACTTCCGCGATGCGTTCGGTAGAGTGCTGTAGCAATCGTCCGAGAAATGCGTGTGGCTGCTCCATCTCCGGTGCCAGCTCGGCTGCGCGAAGGAAATGGTCCACAGCCTGCTGGAATCGACGTTGTCCGTACGCCGCGATCCCGAGCCCGATTTCAATCGCCGCGCTTTTGTCGAAAAACTTGCGTCCAGCCAAGAATGCCTCTTTGGCCGCATCGAAGTCTTGCTGCCGCAAATGGAAATAGCCGAGATCGTAATGGACAGATTCCTCGTAGGGTTGTACCTCGACGGCGAGCTTCAGGTGGCGTAAGCCTTCCTTGAGGCGGTTCGCAATGGTATAAGCCTTGCCTAGAGCGTTGTGCAGGGCTCCTGAATCGCCATGTTCGAGCGCGGCCTGGCCCACCCGGGCGGCCTGCAGTGGCATGTCCGCTTGCAGATAGAGCGAGACCGTGCGCAAGTAGGCGTCTTGATCTCCGTCGCTCCCACGGGCGAACTCTTCCTCCCACTTAGCCGCCTCGGCCCAATTGCCGTAGTCGGTATGGAACATTGCCAGTGCGTGCTGGATGAGCGGCTCGTCTTTCCCTAGACGGGCGGCCTCGGCTGCGTGGCGCGAGGCCTGCGCGTGCAGGTTGAGAATGCGGTAGATCTGCGCCAGCCCTATCCAAGCGCGGGCCTCGGTCGGCGCTTGTTCAACCGCGCGCTCAAGATACTCCTGGGCCCTGGGAACATCCCTCGACTGGAGTGCAATCAGCCCCTGCCTGACTAGTGCTTCTGTCGGCGGGCCACCCTGCTGGGCCAAGCCCAAGGCTGCGGACAGCGCCAGCGCCGCCACGACCAGCAGCAAACGGTTCCCCACCACTAGAACCCACTATAAGGCGTCTTGACCGGAACCGCTTCGACGCAAGAGCCCTTTCCGCACGGCCCGCAGCCTTCGATACACTTCATACGATGATCCAGCGATCTCTCTTCATATTGACGGCCTGGTTGGCTGCGCTCGGCTGCTCTCCCGTTTCGGACGCCGACCGGCCCAACATTCTCTTCGCCATATGGGACGACGTGTCTTACCCGCACGTGTCGGCAGCGGGTTCAACGATGGTCTCGACACCTGCCTTCGACCGCGTCGCTTCTGAAGGCGTTATGTTCCAGAAGGCCTACGCTCCCGCCCCGGGCTGCAGTCCAACGCGGGCGGCCTTCCTTACAGGGCGGCACATCTGGATGATCGAGCAGGCCGGGACGCATGCCAGCTCGTTCCCGCGCACATACGTCTCCTATCAGGACCTGCTCGAGCAGGCGGGCTACGCCATCGGATACACAGGTAAGCCGTGGGGACCCGGGCGGTGGGAGAAGTCGGGACGGACGCGTAACCCGGCCGGCCCAGCGTTCACGGACCGGACTCTCGACCCGCCGTACGGCGGCATCAGAGATTGGGACTACGCAGGCAACTTCGAGGCGTTCTACGAACAGAAGGCTGAAGGGAAGCCTTTCAGCTTTTGGGTGGGCGGCAGCGAAGCGCATCGGCGGTTCGAAAAGGGATCTTGGAGAGCCGCGGGCAAGCGGCTCGAGGACGCCGAAGTCCCTCCGTTCCTTCCGGACACGCCCGAGATTCGGGAGGACATTCTTGACTACGCCGTCGAGATCGAGTGGTTCGATTCGCATGTAGGAACGATCTTGGACTATTTGGAAGACACGGGGGAACTCGACAACACTCTCGTTATCTTCACCGCCGACAATGGCATGGCGTTCCCGCGCGCGAAGGCCAATCTGTACGACTACGGCATCCACATGCCGCTTGCAGTGCGCTGGGCAGGCCGCGGTCGCCCCGGACGCACGGTGACGGATCTCGTGCAATTCGTTGACCTGACGGCCACGATCTTCGACCTCACGGGAGTCTCCCACCCGGGCGGCGAGTCAGCACTGGCCGGACGTAGCATCCGCGGCATTCTCGAGTCCACAGACGAAGGGCTTGTAGACGCTAGCCGGACCCGCGCCTACTCTGGACGCGAGCGCCATTCGTCCTCCCGCTGGAACAACCTGACCTATCCCCAACGCTCCATGCGGACGCCGCGGCATCTCTACATTCGGAATTTCAAGCCGCGGCGCTGGCCCGCAGGCGCACCGCAAAAGTACGGGTCGAATGGGCGACTAGAGGAGATGCACAAGGCCTATCACGACATCGACTCCTCTCCTAGCCTTACGAGACTCATCGAGGGCCGGGACCAGGAAGGCATCAAGCAGTACTTCGAGTGGGCGGTTGGCAAGCGCCCAGGGGAAGAACTGTACGACCTCGAATTGGATCCCGGATGCCTCGTTAACCTAGCGGAAAATCCCGAGCACGAGGGTTTGCTGGTTGAATTACGCGCGGAGCTCGAAGCGTACTTGCGAGAGACAGGCGATCCGAGGGTCACGCGCAATGGTGGAATCTGGGAAGATTACATCCGGTATTCCCCAGTTCGTAAGTTCCCGAAGCCGCCGAACGCAGGCCCAGAGTACTGATCGTAATTGCTCCTGCGGCAATTTGAATGGCGGCTCGCAAAGGCTGAATGAATCGCTGCCAGAGATGGACGCGAACCCATCTTGCCGGGACTCGCGGGTTCACTCTTCGAAGAAATCCTCGTCAATTTCCTTGAGTTCGAACGATTGCTTCTTTCGAACACCGACGTCGTGTTCGTACATAAGGGCAGCGAGGCGCTTGCCGTTGATGAGAACTACGCTCTGAGTGTGACCGTTCCCCCGTAATCCGAGCCGTTTCGGATGTGGGATTTCCTTGTATGTTGACCCCAAGGAGGTCCCCCGATGAAGCGGAAGCGGTATACGCACGAACAGATCATTTCGATCCTCAAGGAGCACGAAGCCGGCCAGCCGGTCGGCGAGTTGGCGCGCCGGTATGGCGTCGTCGAGAACACGATCTATCGCTGGAAGTCGAAGTACGGCGGCATGGAGATATCCGATGCCAGGCGGCTGCGTGAGCTCGAGCGGGAGAACGCGAAGCTCAAGAAGCTGTTGGCCGAAGCGGAACTGGACAAGGCGGCGCTGAAGGAGCTGGTCCAGGGGAAATGGTGACGGCCGCCCAGCGGCGAGCGGCCGTGGATCACCTAACCGATCGCCGCTACAGTCAGCGACGTGCCTGCCGCCTGGTGGGCTTGCCTCGTTCGGTGGCTTGGTATCGGCTCAAGGGCCGTGACGACGCGGATCTGTGCCATCGGCTGAAGGTCCTGGCCGAGCGCTATCCCCGCTACGGCTATCTGACGCTGCACGAGATGCTCAAGCAGGAAGGTCGGGTCATCAACCGCAAGCGCACCTATCGGGTCTACCGCGAGGAAGGCCTGCAGGTGCGCACCAAGCGCCGCAAGAAGATCACGCGGCCCAGAGTGCCGATGCCGGTGCCGACGAAGGCCAACGAGCGCTGGTCCGCGGACTTCATGTCCGATCAGCTCGCCAATGGCCGGCGGTTCCGGATCCTTAACCTAATCGATGACTTCTCCCGCCAGTGTGTCGGTCAGATCGTCGACACGTCGATCTCCGGCGCCCGCGTGGCTCGGTATCTCGATGAGCTCAGCACAACCCGGCCACTGCCCAGGACCCTGGTTCTGGACAATGGCCCGGAGTTCACTGCCAAGGCCATGTTCTTCTGGGCCCGGCGAACCGCTGTGAGGCTGCACTTTATCCAGCCCGGAAAGCCAACTCAGAATGCGTTCGTGGAGAGCTTCAATGGCAAGTTTAGGGAGTACTGCCTGGACTTACATTGGTTCGGCAGCCTGACTGAGGCACGCGCCATCATCGAACGCTGGCGAACGCACTACAACCATGTCCGGCCACACCGATCGGTGGGCAAAATGCCGCCCTCGGTGTTCGCCAGGAAAGTAGCTTGATATGATGAATTTCCCACATCCCGGGTGGCTCGGATCCAGGGGAACGGTCAAGTGACGGACTCCGCGTACTTTCGGGCCCCCTCAGTAAAGTTAGAGGTTGTGACGAAGACGCCCTTGGTAGCGGCCCTTCCCGTCATGCTCCCCACAAACATCTGCAGCGCAGGCCTGCCAATGGAATTGCCTGGCTTGTACCGCTTCGCTTGCAAGAAGATCTTGTCCAGGCCGAGCTTATCTTCATCGATAACCCCGTCAATGCCCTCGTCGTTTGCCTTGCCCAGATGATGGCTTGATTCGGGACTGGAACCGCCGTAGCCCATCGCACGAACAAGGTCGAGGATCAGGTGCTCGAAGAATTCCGGACTCTGCTGCAGAATCCGCTCCAAGAGTTCGCCCTGGACGCTACTGGCGAACGCGTGGTAGGCCGATTCGATCTGCTCGACCGGCGTGCCTATCAGTGACTCGGAAGGAGCATATTCGTTGCGTTGAGCGGAACCGTTGTGATCCCGCGCGGGTTCGAACTGCAAGAGGTACTTATGGGTCGATTCTTTCGGGAGGGTTCTCAAGTACCTTTGACCCGGAGGCCGCGACCACATAGACTCCACGACGAGGCCGCTGCAGCAAACCCGACCGTCTCAGGTGGAACAGCGACCAAGCAATCCGATTATGGAATCGACGCTGCCTTCCACTTGGCAGCAGCTTGGCTAGTTCATCTGAGGTGACCCCGAATTCTTCGGCAAGGGGATCTATCAAATCGCTGGGCTTGGTCTCCCCTCTTGAAGCGACCTGCGTGAGCACCGGCAATAACAGGGATTGGAAAGCAGGGATGGGCATCAGTCCGTCGATCTGTAGCCAGCGTAGATGGTCAAGTTGAGCTCCAAGAGTTGGGGCTTTGGACTACGCTGCTGCGCCATGCCCGGCCGAAACTAGCAGCACTTCTCGATCCTAGGCTAACTTCCCACCGTATCCTATGCTCTTGGATCGTTCGGCATCGTCATACCCAGTAGAGCAACCGGACCGCGCCTCGCAGAACGGGCCAGAACAGATCACCGAAGAAATACCACGCCAGCACCAATCCCAGGATGCCGAATGCGCGGTCGCGGGTCAGGTCGAACCACCTTCTCGCCAATCGCTCAGGCATCAGCAAGCCGATTGCCGTGTTGCCGTCCAACGGGGGGACCGGGAGCAGATTGAAGGTCATTAGCAGGACGTTTTGCGTGAATAGGATGCTGAGAAACTGGGCGACCGGTGCTAGATCGCCCGATCCTTCGACCACGTTATAAAACGTAACCGACGCTGGAATCTCGAATGCCCCCGCCGCGATGCCGATGTTGATCAGCACGGCTGCGGCGAAGGCAAGCAGGAAGTTGGCAGCGGGACCGGCCAGTGCCATCAGGCCCGCCCTGTGAGGGTAGCGGTGCTCCCAGAGCGTGCTGTAGGGTGCAGACGCCCACCCCAGCATCCAATTGTTCAGCGCAAATGTGAGGAGGGGCACCGCGATTGTCCCAAGCGGCTCGCGACGCATGTGGGGTAGTGGATTGAGAGTGACCTGTCCAGCCGCAGCCGCCGTGTTGTCTCCGCCGCGGAATGCCGCAAGTGCGTGCGCCGCCTCATGGCACGTAAGGGAGAGTAGGAATGCGACGTACCACAGGCCCCCAAGGCCTAGCATTTGAGGGTCCATTGGGAACCGCCCATCTTAGCCCATGGCAATTGTTGCAGGCGTTGCTCACTAGGTGGTGGCCTACTGGCCGTCAGCGCGAGCGCCCAGCGTTGCGCACTCGCCTGAGTTCAGCGAGGAGTTCGGCCTTCTTCTCCGGCCTAGCCATAGCTAGGTTGCGACGCTCGCGCGGATCCTCGTCCAGCAAATAGAGCTGCATCGGGCCGTCTTCATCGATCTGCAAGATTCGTCCGCGGGGCGACGAGAATCCACCGCTGCCATCGCCTAGGATCAGCTTCCATCCGGCCTTGCGGATCGCGAACAAACCCACCAGGCTGTGGTGAATGGTCGTTATCCGCAGATACGCTCCCTCGCCGAATAGCAGGGGTCCCAGACTGAAGCTATCCTCTCCGGAGTTGGCCGGCATCTCGAATCCCACGATCTCGCTCATCGTCGCGAAGAGATCGGTCAAGCAGACGGCACGGTCGCTTGCAGATCCTGGCTCGATCCGCCCGTCCCAACGGACTACCAACGGCACTCGGTGGCCGGCTTCCCACGCGTCCGCCTTGAGGCCGCGCCAAGGCGCGTTAGGAACGTGGGAGTACAGCTCGGCAACCGTGTTCGTCGCGCCAAAACTCCCAATGCCGCTACGTGCGGGCGAGCCGTTGTCAGACGTGAACACCACGATTGTGTTTTCGATTGCGCCTGTTCGTTCTAGCACTGCGACCACTTTCCCAAGGATCGCGTCCATCTGATGCACCCAGTCCCCGTAGGGGCCCGCTTCGCTCTTTCCACGATTCTCGGCGTTCGGAACGATCGGCGTGTGAGGTCCTAGCAGGGGCATGTAGAGGAAGAACGGAACGTTTGGTTCTGCCGTGCGCTCTGCGAGCCATTCGAGAGCCCGCGCTGTGATGGTGGGCTGAGCTGCCCAGAGGTCCCACCGCGGCATCATCGGCCCCGATCGCTGGCCCTTGTTCGCGGGCATGCGGTCCGTGGGGTCGCCAAGTAGCCGGTCATTCTCGATGAAGGCGTATGGCGGAAAGTTCGGCACGTCGTCGCCGAAGTAGTAGTCAAAGCCCCGCGTGGTGGGACCTTCGCCAAGCGGGCGTGCAAATCGACTCTTTCTCCAAACGGCTCGTAGTCACGCCCTACGTTGATACCTTCCAACTCATCGGATAGGTACCCGCCTTCCTCCACCGGCCAATCCCAGCCCAGATGCCACTTGCCGATGCAGGCGGTTCGGTACCCTTTCGCCTGCAGGGCTTTGCCAAGGGTAAGGCGGTCCTTGTCTATGACCGCTCCGCCCCAGCTATTGACGATGCCGGCGGGCAGACGCGAGCGCCAAGGGTAACGTCCCGTGAGAAGGCCGTACCGGGATGGGGTGCAGACCGAAGAGGCCGAATGAGCGTCCGTGAATCGCATTCCGCGTCCAGCAAGAGCGTCGATATTCGGCGTCGGGATCCGTGACCGCGAATTGTAGACTTGCGGGTCGCCATAGCCCAAATCGTCCGCGAACACTATCACGAGATTCGGGGGCCTCGACTGTCCCAGAGCTGACGCGCAGAGCAAGAACAGGACGGCGAGTGCCTTGGGCTGCATGGGAGGTTTCGAGTCTAGCACCGCTTCGCTCCTCGCCGCGTGTCGACGGACGCGTTGGCGCAAGTGCCGGGATTCCGGCATTCGGGCTTAGCGGTATCATCCAAGACTGTCGTGGAAAGGATCCTGCTAGCTGCTGCCACCCTTGCGAGCCTGGCCTATTTCCTGTATTCGGTGTGGCGACGACTCGCCCCGATGTCCGCCGCCCGTGAGCGGAACCTAGCCTTTGACAGACTCGGCAACCGAATTTGGACCGTATTCGCCGAAGTGTTCCTTCAGACCCGAGTCATCAGGGAACGGCCGGTCGCAGGCACGCTTCACGCCCTAGTAATGTGGGGGTTCTTCGCCTTCGCCTGGGTTAGCATTGAGCACTTTGCGCTTGGATTTTCAGGATTCGGCGGGAGGCCCGAGAGTCATTCCTGGTACGCTGCCTTTGCCGCCGCTTGGGCCGTCGCGGTACTCGCAGGCATCGTCGGCTTGAGCTTTCGCCGCTTCGTCCTTCGCCCGAAAGCGCTCGGCGAGCGGCCATCCGCTACGTCCGCCGCGGTCGCCTTGCTGATCGTCGCCCTCATGGCGACTTACCTAGCCGACTGGGGGAACGTCTACGGTTCCCACGTGACTTGGAAGGCGAACTGGTGGGCGCACACTGGTGCCTTGCTGGGGATGCTGTGGTTGATACCGAATTCCAAGCACCTGCACTTGGTTCTATCGCCCGTAGCGATCTTCTTCCGCGGAAACGTCACCAGCGGCATGCGCCCGCTCCGCGACGAGGATGACGACGACTTCGGCATGATCTGGTTCGCGGACCTCTCCCAGAAGGACATTCTCGACGTCAACTCGTGTGTCGAGTGCGGCCGCTGCACCGACAACTGCCCCGCTCACGCCATCGGTGGCTCGCTTGACCCGAAGAAGATTGTCTTGCAATTGCAGAAGGGCGTGCTCGCCGGCGGCGATGTCATTGCCGGAGCCGAAAATCTTGTCCAGCGCGGCGAGGCCTGGGTGAGTGAGCAGGATCTGTACCAGTGCCTCTCCTGCGGAGCGTGCGAGGAGGCATGCCCGGTCGGCATCGAGCATGTCGGGCTCAAGATCCTCGACCTGCGCCGCGGGTTGGTGAGCGAGGGACGCACTGGAAGCGAGAAGCTCGCGGCGATGTTCACGACCATGGAGCGCTCGCCGCACAATGCATGGGGCGTTTCGCAGGAGGTGCGCCGCAAGCTTCTAAAGACGCAACGCCTGCCGGTGCTCGAGCGCCAGACCGAGTGGCTCCTTTGGCTGGGCTGCGGATGCAATTACGATCCGCACGGGCAGGAGGTCGTGAGTGCGATGCAGAGGATTCTCGATGCTGCCGGGGTTTCGTGGGGCGTGCTGGCGTCGGAGACCTGCTGCGGCGAGCCGGCCCGACGGGCTGGGAACGAGTACTTATACCTCGAGCTTTCCGAGCGAGTCATCGGTTCGCTGCGTTCGAAGGGTGTCCGCAGGATCGTAACCTGCGACCCGCATTGCCTCCGCATGTTCGATGCAGACTATCGTCAGCAGGCGGAGTACGCGGGGCTTGGCATCGAAGTCGTCCACCATTCCGAACTCCTCGCGCGTCTGATGCCTGCGCTCCCCGTTCAGGGCGAAGCGGGAAAGGTCACGCTCCACGATCCTTGCTACTTGGCGCGCGGGCGCGGCGTTACCGAGGAACCTCGCGAAGTGCTGCGCGCCGTTGGCGCGGACCTCGTCGAGATGCGCCACCACGCAGCCCGCACGTTCTGCTGCGGAGCTGGCGGCGGACAGCTATATATCGCCGATGACAAGGTCGAACTGCCGGGCGGCCGGGTCAACTACAAGCGTTTCGAAGAGGCTGCGGCGACCGGCGCGGAAACCGTGGCGGTCGCCTGTCCTTACTGCCCCATCATGCTGCGTGATGCCGCCGGTCAGGCCGGCCGCGAGGACGTGCGGGTCGCCGACATCGCCGAGCTTGTGGCAGAGCGGCTCCCCGCCGCTACCGGTTGAACAAGAACGAATTGGAGTTGATCAATGCCCAGAGCAGGTCCTGGGCCTTTGCCGCACGCCCCGGAGTGCTGCCTAGGTACGTGATCGCCTCGTCCATCTCCGATGGGGTCGGGAAGCGACTCAGGGATGACAAGTAGAGTTCCTCGATCAGTTCGCGATCCGTTCGGCCAGCGAGAATCGCCTTCGCGATGCGTCCGTCCGGGTTGGCGACCGCGTCCGCGAGCGTCGGACCGTTCACGAGGCTCATCGCCAGCGGCAGGCTCAGGTCGTTGCGCCGCTCGCACTCGCACGGGGACTCGCGCTCGGGCCGGCCGAACATGTTCAGGAATCCGCCCGCGTCGACATGGGGATCCGGCAATTGCTGCGCGTTGAAATCCTCGGGCACTTCAGGGAAGTCCGGACGGGAACCCGTCGCGATCGTCATCGCGTCCAGCAGGGACTCCGCAGGTAGGCGACGCGGCTGGAAGTGCGAGAAGTTGAGCTCGTCCGTCTCGTTCCACTCATTCGTTTCCATTGCCGCTTGGTACGTGCGCGACCTAACGATGGCCTCGATCAGGTGCTTGAGGTCGAATCCGCTGTCGATGAAGTCCTTCTCGAGAGCTTCCAGCAGAGGGGGGTTGATCGGCGGGTTCGATCCCCTGATGTCGTCGACCGGCTCAATGATCCCCCGCCCGAAGAAATAGCTCCATACGCGGTTGACGATGGCCTTGGCGAAATACGGGTTCTTTTTCGATGTCAGCCATTGGGCGAGCGCCTCTCGGCTGTCGCTGAATGCGCCGATCTCGGGCATGCCAGCTGACGCTAGCAGGTACTCGGGCTGCACGGGCTTGTTCGTCTTCGGGTGCATGAAGTCCGTGTCCTCCCGCTTCAGGTAGACGATCTGCTCGTCGCTGTCGAAACCCGGCTTCATGCCAACTGCCGCGAAGAACGCGGCTAGCTGGAAGTACTGGTTTTGCGTCCACCGCTCGAACGGGTGGTCGTGGCACTGAGCGCAGACCATGCGCACGCCAAGGAAGAGCTGGGTGGTCGTTTCCATCGCCAGCTTGGGGTCGTCGTTGACCCGGAAATAGTTGGCCGCCGGCGACTGGAACGTGCTGCCCACCGAGGTGAGCAGCTCGCGCACGAAGTCGTCGTAGGGCTGGTTGGACGCGATCGCGTCACGGATCCACTGGCGGAAGGCCCACATGCCCTTTTCGCCCAGGTGCTTGCGATTCGACTGCAGCAGGTCGCCCCACTTGAGCGACCAGTGGTCGATATAGGGCCGACTGCCGACCAGCTCGCCGATCAGCCGGGCGCGCTTCGCGCGGGACGAATCGGAATCCTCGATGAATGCGCGTGCCTGCTGGGGAGTGGGGGGAATGCCGGTCAAGTCCAGATAGATCCGGCGGACGAACATTTCGTCGCTCGCCGCTTCGGACGGCTGGATCTTCAAGCGCTTCAGCTTGGCGTCGATATGCTCGTCGATGTAGTTGTTCTGCGGCAGCTGGTTCCAGACGAAGCCCGGGGCCGGATTCAGCACTGTCAGCGGAACCGTGGTGAATTTGCCCTCGTAGCGGACCATGAGGGCCGCTTCGCCTATACGCTCCCCGAGCACCACGCCGCCCTCTTCGATTTCTGCGGTGCTGGTCGAGTTGCTTTCTATGACGGCCATCTTGGATACGTCCCGGGTCGAGCCGTCTCCGTAGTGGGCGGTCACTTTGATGGACTGCCGTTCCCCGGGCTCCTTCAGGAGCATTTCTGTGGGCTCGACCTCCAGCTTGACCACGCCGTCTGCCTGCGGATCCCCAAACGGTGCCCCGCGCGAGATCCATTCCACGATGGTGTTGAATTGCTCGGAACCTTCCTCGAAGCGCTGGCCGCCTTCGTGTGGCACTCGCATCGTCGGCTTGGCAAGCAACAAGCTGGCCTCGGGCACGGCTCGGTTGAAGCGCCGCCCGGACACTTCGAATAGCAAGGCTTGATAGTCGAATACCGGGTCGTATCCGCGCAGCGAGAGCTTGAAGCCGTTCTTGCCCTTGGCCGCGCCGTGACACGCTCCGGCCGTGCAGCCCGTGTTGTTCAGGATCGGCATCACGTCGCGCAGGAAGTTGGTGCGACTCTCCTCTGCGGTGGCGCCGTGCATTGGGGCGGCCGCGCTGGCGACGAGCGCAAGCACCGAGACCAAGATTGTGAACTTCTGCATTTGGAACGACCTCGCTAGAGCGGCTGCTTAACCGCTATTGTATCCCCGTGCCCGATGACAAGCACCGCTTCCACGGGAGGGATGTTGTATGGCACCGCTTCTTTGTCGCGCCCGGCAAGGACGGATTGCGGCGCGATCTCGACCAAGTATTCGCCGGGCTCGGCGCTAGATCCGGCGCGGCATCTCAAGGAGTAGCTGCCCGGACTGTCGCCGATGCTCTGGGATTCGCAGTCCACTCCCACCGGCAAGTTGATCGCTTCCACGACCACCTCGGAATCGAATTCCGCCTCGCGAGAGAAGCTGCCGGCGATCTCGAATTCGCCCCCCGCGCTGACGGACACCGGCTCGCCCGGAGTGCCGAGCGTGTAGCCCTGGACGACGTCCACCGTGATGGCGGGCGAGTAGATCGTGTGCTCGACGCCCGCGTGTTGGACGCGGGCTTGGAACACCAAGTCGAAGCGCATTGCGGGCGTGCCCATCGTGGTGTTCATTTCGAGCGTCCCCTCGGTGTCGCCCGGCTTGATCTTCGCGTCCCCGAGAATTCTCAGGTTCGCCACGGCGGGCGCATTGATAAGATTCACCGCCGAAAGTGCTTCGACGCCTGGCTCGCGCGTTCGGTAGGCCCAGCGGATGTCGTGCTTGAGTCCCTGGATCAGTCGCAGCGACCGCGGCGACAGCACGTGGATGCTAGCCGGGCCTTCCGCGGCAATCACAGCGACTACTTTTCCTGCCGTTCCCGGCAGGCGTACCGGCCGCTGCTTGGTGCCGGCCACCGGGGTCAGCAAGCTCGAGGTAACCACTGGCCGGCGGAAGACTTGGCCATCGGCAGTGCGACCCTCGCCGTACAGGCGCACGGTCACCGGGCCGGGCTTGGCGTCCGCCGTCGCTGTTAGCATCAGGCGTCCATTGAGGGAGGTTCTCTGGGTAGTCATTCCGCCGAACTCCGCGGGAATGTTGCCGCCCTCCGCGATCACTCCGCCAGGGAGTCCCTCGGCAACGATTCGCACAGCGCCGTCATAGCCCCGGCGATCCAAGGTCAGCGAAACGCTGGTGGTGCCTCCCCGGGGAATGTTCAATTCGGTCTCGTCGAGGCGCGCGATGAAATCGGCGGGCTGGCGTCGTGCAACCAGCCGGTAGGCGAAGCCCGGACCGCCGCGCCCAAGCAAGTCCTCGACGCTGAACTCCAGTTCTCGAACCCCTTCTGGCACTCGAAATCCCAGCGCCGGGTCTCCGAATGTCTCCGCGCGCGTCGAAATGTTGGACAGCAATTCTTCCGGGGGCTGGTCTCCCGCGGAGGCGAGCTTGTTGCCGTCCCGGTCCCGCATTACGAGCAGCGTGTAGAGCTGCGACGTGCCAAGGATGGCGGCTTGCGTCTCGACCATCCACTGCTCGCCCGCCCGAACCTTGAGGCGGTAGCGGTCGATCTCTCCCGGCTGGGCGATCCGGCCATTGACAACCGTTCTTTCGGTCAAATGCCTGCGCCTCTTGCCAGCAGGTTCCAGTGTTTCAGGATCCTCGCCTCGCAAAAACGGCATCGGCAGGCCGCTGTTGGGGCCGGGCAGCGCAACTCGGTCGCCCTCGACCGTCACCTTTCTCGCTGCCTCTAGGCTCCCGCCGGACAGTTCGACCTCAACTGGAGCCCCCGCCTGCCAGCCGAGCGGATAGATTGCTTCGGCGTATTGGAGCGGCCCGGCGAGAAGCCGGTAGAAGTTGCGCTTCTGGTTGCTGAACCGGGCATCGTGCACTTCCACGATGTAATCGCCGTCTGCAGGGGGCACGAAGCTCAGCCGCGCGTCGGCGCCAATCCCTGGGGAATCGTCGCTACGCTCGATGATGCGACCGTCGCGCGAGCGTATTGCTAGCACTGGATCAACAGCGGAGCCGAGTCGTCTGGCCTCGACTTCGAACACAATCCGTTCGCCCGCGGTTAGGGAAACCCGGTAGAGGTCCCGATCTGCCTCGCCGAGGGTGCCGTTGACCACGGCCGGGGTCTCGATCGGCTGCGCTCGGTCCGCCGCGCCGTTGCTAGGACCGCGCGGGCGCTCCGACTCGGTCTCAGCGGTCTCCGGGAACGTCGAAACGCTGAACAGCCAGGTGTTCGTTAGGCCGTCCTTGGTTTCGATGGCCAGCGGGTACGCGCCCGGCGCGGCGCCCGGGTCTATCTCGAGTAGGTACTGGCGTCCCGACCCCTCGGAGCTGAGTTCGGCAAGCGAGCCCGGAATTCCGGAGCGCACCTCGATCTTGCCGTCGAGGCCGTTTCCGTCCAGAACGAGCCGCACGGCCGAGCCGCGCTGCCCTCCAGGCGGCGTGACGCTGGTCAGGGTAGGCCCCCCGGGCAGTTGCCGGGCCGCTAAAGCTGTCAGCGCACAGAGCGCGACGAGCCGCGCGCTGGCTAGAAGACTTGTTCGATTCCGGCTCGCATCCATCGGGTCACCCCGCTCTCTTGCTGTCGGCAGCGCTCTCCGCGGATTCGACCGGTACCGGCACGAACGCTTTCACTTCGTTGCCGGACTCGGCCTCGTAGACCCTGACAACCCCGTCGAACCCGCCCGTCGCCAACTGCCCGCCGTCTGGATGGAACGCGATGACGAAGATGCCGCCATCGTGCCCCTTGCAGGTTGCGACGCGATCTCCTGATTCGGTGTCGTAGACGTTGACTGTGGCCGACACCCCGCCGACCGCGACGCGCGAGCCGTCCGGGCTGAACGCCAGCGCGAATATCGTGCCGTCCTGCTCTTCGAACTTACGTATCAGGGTCGAGTCGTCGGCGATCTTGAGGGCCCGCGGCCGGTCCATGGTGTAGAGGTACGGGACGCGGTCCTCGCCCCCGACGATCACGTAGTCGCGCCTGGGGTGGCGCGCGACCGCGTACAGCTTGTCCCTCAAAAAATTCACGTTCTCCAGGAACGCGCCCGTGCCCGCGTCGGCTAGCTTGGCCGCGCGGTCGCGGCTGACGGATACGATCCGCTTGCCGTCGATGCCGAACACCGCTTGCAGCACCCAGTCCTCGTGGTGGCCGGCCTTGAAGAGTTCCTCTCCGCTTGCAACTTCAACGACCCGAACGGATTTGTCAGCTGCTCCGAATACCGCCCGGGTGCCGTCCGGGGACAGGTCGCCTGCGAACAACGTGTCGGACGTGGCTGTCACCGATCGCTCCTGCTTCCCGGAATCGAGATTCCAGACCTGGAGCTCGCCAAATCGCGCGGGAGTGCCTCCCACCGCGACCAGCCTCTTGCCGTCTGTCGAGAAATCGAGCGAGTGGATCTTGTCGGATCGCCCTAGCAGACGGGCTTCGATGCCCGATCCGTCGGATTTGTGCAGAAGGATCTCTTGGAATCCGCCCACCGCCAACAGGCTTCCGTCAGGCGAATAGGCCAAGCCGGTAATGGTGGGTGCTTGCCGGTACTGCGGAGGCTCGGAGGGTGCCTGGGGTGCCTTGGCTTCCGCCGGTGTGTCGTCTTCGGCCCCTTCGCGAATCCACCGTGTCAGAAGTTCGATGGCCTCCGCGGGCAGCGCGGCGCCGCCCATCGGCATGCGCGGCTCCATCTTTCCCGTGACGAGGCTTACGAGCGGGCTGTTCTCGGGCGCCCCTTGGATCACCGAATTGCCGTGCTTCGCCCCGCCCCTCACGATGCCGGCATACTCCGTAATATCCAGGTTGCTCATCTTGTTCGCCGGCTGGTGGCAGCCCGAGCAATGAACCTGCAGCACGGGCCGGACGTCCTCGAAGTAACTTACTGGCTCGGCGGCCGGCAAGAGGGCAGTCGCCGCGGCTAGTACCGCGATCAGGTGAAAATGTCGCATCGGAGTTGTGTTCCAGCTCTATTGTAGGGACGACGGGCCCCCAGCTCAAGGCCAGGGCGATCAATTCGCATTCGGGCGGCACTCCTAAGGCCCGCAAAATCCAACGAAGCGAGGACCCTGAAGTGCGGAACGGGACCTGAATCGTCTCGGTAGCTCTCAGCGTCAGTAACAAGAACACCAACGCGTATCGCGACGGCATCGCTGTCACTTACAACTTGAAGCTTGACGGGATTCTTGCGTTGAGCACCCGTGAGTGCGTTACCGCAAAAGAGGTGGGGAGCGAGATCGGAGACGCGCTGGCCCGTCGGCCGGAGATCGAGCACGCGCAGTTGCTCGGCGCGCGCTGGACGATTTCGGCGGCAGCGGTTCCGCTTCCCCGAGGATTGCTCGAGGGGCCCGCGTCCCGTACCGCGTCCCACGGATCGTGGCAAATCCAGCCTTCCGCCGCGGCAGGAGGCTCGGTGGGCATACCCTGAGCCACAGACGAGGCTCGCGGACATCTGCGCCGTTCGTTGCGCTCGCAGTACACACAGTCTCCAGATGCTGCGTAGTATGCTAGTATCTGCATGTCGTAGCGGCATGGATGTCTATGTCTGGTAACCGGTTTCCCTGCTTTTTGATCGGACTCGGCCTAGGATCCGCATTCGGGCTCCTTGTGGCTCCGAAGCGCGGGGACGAGACGCGTGCCGACTTGCGACGTGGCGCCCAGGAGGGACGCGACTTCGTCGTCCGCAATTCCGACGAGCTGCGCAAAGCTGCAAACGAGGCACTCGACCTAGGCAAGGAGGCCGCAGAGGCGCAGCGCTCTCATTTGGAATCGGCCCTCGTGGCTGGCATGGAGGCGTACCGCAAGGCTGCTGGCGGCCACTGGTAAGAGGCATCCAGCCACCAGCAGCATTTCGACGCTTCGAATCAACCAATGAGCGAGAGTCAGTTGCTTTTGGTGGTTGCCGCCTCGGCGGTCGTAGTCGCCTTGTCCATGGCGGTGATCGCTTGGTGTGCCGTCTCCTCCAGGCGAAGCATCCGGAACTTGGAGGAGCGAGCGGAGGCTCTATTCGACAGATGGGAGCCGGTAGCGGAGGAAACCAGCCAAGCGGTCAGAGGTTTCGCAGAGCAATCCGGGGAATTACTTTTGCGGCTGAACAGCCTCAGCGCCATCTTGCACAATCAGGCGGGGCAGGCGGGAGAGGTTCTCGATGAGCTCGCATCGGCAGTGCAGCGCAACATCCTGGAACTCGATGTGGCCGTCCGCGACACGCTGGCCCGCTTCAACTCGGCGTCGGAGGGGCTAGAGCGAGCCTTGCGCTTTCCCGCGACAAGGGTTCGCGCCATTGTGGAAGGCATAAGCGCCGCACTGCGCCACCTCGCACGGCGCAAGCAGCCCAGCCCCGAGCGAATCTCGACCGACGAGGAGATGTTCATCTAGCCCGGCGGGCAAGCGGGCTGGCGACCGGAGGAAAACGCCTTGAAACCCAGGGAAAAAGCAACAACTCAGCAACCTGTCTACCGGGTGGCCTTGCTCGGTACGAAATTCATGGGCAAAGCCCACAGCCAGGCCTACCGCAACGTGAACATGTACTTTTCGGACGCGCCCAAGGTCGAGCAGGCTGTGATTTGCGGGCGTAGCCCCGAAGAGACTGAGCAGGCCCGCGAGGCGTTCGGCTGGCAGGAGGCCTCCACGGACTGGAAGGCCGTGGTTGCCCGCGATGACATCGACATCGTTGATGTCTCCACTCCGGGGAACATGCATTGCGAGATGGTCTTGGCCGCCGCCGAGGCCGGCAAGCAGATCGTTTGCGAGAAGCCTCTCGCCAATACGCTCCAGGAGGCGGAGCGGATGGTCGCGGCTGTCGAATCTGCGGGCGTGAGGCACCTGCTGATGCACAATTACCGCAGGGTGCCGGCTGTCGCACTTGCCAAGCGCATGGTGGACGACGGCCGGATCGGCAAGATTTACCATTTCCGAGCGCGCTACCTGCAGGACTGGGCGCTTTCTCCAGGCTTGGAACTGGTCTGGCGATTCGACGCCAAGCTGGCGGGTAGCGGGGCGCTGGGAGACCTTGGCGCCCACGTCATCGACCTCGGGCGCTACCTTTGCGGGGAAGTGGCCGAGTTGGCTGCGACTTCCGAGACTTTCATCAAGCAGAGGCCCGTCGAAGCTGGTTCGAGCGAGATGGCGGACGTGACCGTGGACGATGCAGCGGCGCTGTGCGTACGGTTCGCCAACGGTGCGATCGGAACCATCGAGGCTTCGCGATTCGCGCCCGGCCGCAAGAACCACAACACCTTCGAGATCAACGGCAGCAAAGGCTCCCTGACGTTCGACCTAGAGAACCTGAACAACCTCAAGTTCTACTCGGTCGACGATCAGCCCGATACCCAAGGCTTCCACGAGATCATCGCCTGCTCCCTCGGCAAGCACCCTTATGCTGACAATTGGTGGTTCGACGGCCACCTGCTGGGATACGAACACAGTTTCACGCACATGATTTACGACTGGCTCCGGGCGCTCGCCGCGGGCGGGTCCACGCATCCGGATTTCCACGACGGACTCCGGAACCAGCGGATCCTTGACGCGGCTGCGCGGGCGTCGCAGAGCCGTAGCTGGGAAGTCGTCGGATAGCTGCCCGCCGGGCATCCTGCACCTTCATCCAACCGTGTTGTAATAAGTAATTGCGCGTCGCCACTTGGAACGTAAACGGCTTCCGTGCGCGGCACCAATTTGTGTTGCGCTGGTTGCGCGAGAGGCGTCCGGACATCGTAGGCCTGCAAGAGCTCAAGATGCGCGACGAGCAGTTTCAGGCCGGTGATTTCGAGGCGGAGGGCTATCGGGCAATCACGCACGGTCAGAAAAGCTGGAATGGCGTGGCCATCTTGAGCAAGCAGCCGGCCAAGGTGACCCAAGTGGGCCTGCCGGGGCAAGAGGATTTCGGAGCACGCCTTCTAACGGCGGAGGTGTCCGGCCTGTCGTTCACGACGGTGTATGTGCCGAACGGAAAGAATCTCGAGCATGCGGACTATGAGCGTAAGCTTGGGTGGCTGGACGCTCTGGCTGGCCATTTGCGGGAGCGGCACAACTCGTCCGCCCCGACCGTCCTTTGCGGCGACTTCAACGTCGTGCCCGAGCCGATTGACTCGTGGAACGAGGACGGCTTGGCTGGGAGCATCTTCCATTCGGAACCCGAGCGGCGGCGTTTTGCGTATTTCGCACAATGGGGGCTGTCGGATCTCTTCAGAAGTCTGCATCCCAACGAGAAGATGTTCTCTTGGTGGGACTACCGTGCCCTCGCGTTCCCCCGGAACCGAGGGCTTCGGATTGACTTCCTGCTGGGGACGAATCCCATCGTGGAGCGGCTCGCGTCCGTCCGGATCGACCGCGACTACCGCAAGAAGAAGGATGGCCTCACGGCGTCTGACCACGCTCCTGTGATCGCCGATCTCAATTGAGAAGCCCCGGGAAATGCCAATCTGACTGAAAGGGGTCGCAACAACTAATGACAGGTAGCAGCCGATGCTTCCGCGCCTTCCTCGGGCTGGCGTTCGCGGGCCTCCTGCCCGCAGGCCTTTCCGGCCAGCAGGATCCCGCGCCCCAGAGGCGCAGTCCCAGAGTCGAGTTCGAGCGGTTTTCCGTCGGATTCCGCCTCGGTTACCACATCACGGCGCAGGTCACCGAGGGCCAAGACGACCAGCGCAGCACATCCACCAACCCGCCCACGCTGTTCCATGCGAGCTCTGAGCCGCAGAAGGACGCTTGGGGGATGGGTGGCGGCGCGCAGTTCAACATCCTGCCCCGGTGGGGCATCACCGGCGAACTGATCGCGCATAGCGTCCGCTTCAAGACAGGCACCCGCGTCGAGCGTTCGCAAACGGCGACCCGGCCCCAGCAGCTTCTGTCCAACGAATTCGTGGTCACGGAGGCCAACCACTGGGACATCCCGGTGACGGTTCGCTATTACTTGAACGGCCCCCGCCAGAGAGTGCGGCCGTTCATTTCCGGAGGCGCCGCGATGCGCATGGTGCGTAACGCCAAGGCGACGCGCGAGATCGGCTCTATTGACCGAGGAGAGAGCGAATTTGTCCAAACCAAGCCGCAGGTGAATTCCATGCGGACGATGGGCTTAGTCGGCGGGCTCGGCTTCGAGCTGATCGACGACATCAATCTCAAGCTGAGCGTCGAGGGTCGCTACATGCGCTGGCAGGAGAAGACGTTCGAAATAGGTTTGGCTAACACGCTCCGGAATCACGTCGAGATCATGGTGGGCCTTTCTTGGTAGGCTTGCTTCGCGAAACCGGGGCTGCGTCCCTGGCGCATGCCTTGCGCTGACACGGTTACGAACAATGCCCAACAGGCTTGCGGGCGAAACCAGCCCATACTTGCTGCAGCACGCGGGGAATCCGGTTGAGTGGTTTCCTTGGGGCGAGGAGGCTTTGGAACTCGCACGTCTCGAGAACAAGCTGATTTTTCTCAGTATCGGTTACGCCGCGTGCCACTGGTGCCACGTCATGGAGCACGAGTCCTTCGAGGACGAGGCGGTGGCGGAGGTTCTCAACCGAGACTTTGTATCGATCAAGGTGGACCGCGAGGAGAGGCCAGACCTTGACGAGATCTACATGGCCGCCACGATGCTCTTTTCGGGAGGGCACGGCGGCTGGCCGATGAGCGTATTCCTAGCCCCGAACCTGAAGCCGGTCTATGCCGGCACCTACTTCCCGAAGGAAGACGCGTACGGGCGGCCCGGGTTCAAGAGCCTCCTTCGCTACCTGCAGCAGAAATGGCGCCTCGAGGGCCTTGCGCTCCTGCGAGACGCCGATCGAGTCGCGGAGGCCGTGCGTCGGATGCACGAGCGACCGGGAGGCTCGTCGCTGCCTGGTCCGGAGCACGTTACCCAAGCGGCAGATACGATCTACCGCGCGGTCGATCATACCTACGGCGGCATTGCGAGCGGGGTAAATAAGTTTCCGCAAAGCCTGTCACTCGAACTGCTCTTGCGAGCCTTCAAGTCGACAGGGACCACCAGGTATCGCGATGCCGTTGAACTGACCCTGGAACGAATGTGCTCGGGCGGGATATACGATCACCTCGGAGGTGGCCTGCATCGCTACGCGACAGACACAAAGTGGCTTGTTCCGCACTTCGAGAAAATGCTTTACGACCAAGCCCTGATCGTTTCGGTGCTAGTCGAAGCCCGGCAAGCTTCTGGAGACGCGGACAAGATTGCCCTGTTCGACAGCCGAATTCAGGGGATATGCAACTACGTCCTGCGGGACTTGTGCAGTCCTGGCGGAGCGTTCTACTCCAGCGAGGACGCTGATAGCGAGGGACAGGAAGGCAAGTACTACATCTGGACTCGCGATCAGATCCTAGATGTGCTCGGCGCGTCGGACGCAAAGCTCTTTGCTTCCCATTACGACGTGACCGATTACGGGAACTGGATGCATCCAGGAGACGCGCACGTGCCGCACGGCCCCAAGAACGTGCTCCAGGTCGTGCGCTCGGCGGAAGTGCTAGCCAGGCTGGACGGCGTGAGCCTCGACGAGATTGAGTCGACGTTGGCGAGATCGCGAGCGAGCTTGCTTGAGGTCAGGGGCAAAAGGGTCCGTCCGGCGCTGGATGACAAAGTGCTTACCGGCTGGAACGGCTTGATGATCGCGGCGCTGGCCAGAGCGGCCGCCGCTCTGCGTGTGCCGCGATATGGAGAGGCCGCATTGCAAGCGGCTAGATTTGTCCTGCGCGAGATTCGCTGCGGAGAGCGCTTGCTTGCGACCTACGGCAAGGGACGCGCCCGCCTTACGGCGTACAGCACCGACTATGCATTCATAGTGGACGGACTGGTCGCCATCTACGAGTGGAACGGTGAGTCGGAATATCTCTTCGAAGCCGAGCGCCTCACGGACACTCTCTTCCAGCATTACTGGGACGACGCTGACGGCGGATTCTACTTGACCGCTTCAGATCACGAGCAGCTTCTCGTCAGGAGCAAGACAGTCCAAGACGGTGCGACGCCTTCGGCGAACTCGACGATGGCGCTGGTGCTTCAGAAGCTGGCTATTTTGCTTGGGCGCCACGATTACCGGGAAAAGGCCGGTGTCGTTCTCGAAGCTTTCGTCGATTCGTCACTCAAGAGCGTTTTCCAGCAGGAGCGCTTGCTGTGCGCACTCGATGCATGGCACGGAGGTTGGAGCGAAGTCGCGCTTATCGGTCCCCGCGAAGATCCCCGCACCGAAGATTTTCTTGCCAGCATTCACGGGAGCTACCGTCCGAACCAGGTCGTCGCGTGGGCTGATCGGCCCGGCACCGAAGTCGCCGATCGAATCCCACTGCTGGCCGGTCGAGGAATGGTCGATGAGAGACCGACGGTGTATGTCTGCCAGAATTACGTGTGCGAGCGGCCCGTCACCGATCCGGGAGAGCTGTTCTCGAAGCGCTAATTGCGGGGCTGCCGACAGGTCTGCGGTGAGCGCTCCGCCGGGCACGCTCGGCGTGTCCCCGTAGGATTCGGAGGCGGCGACGTACAACGATATGTCGAAGGAGCCCTTGGAAAGCAACGTCATCGTTCGGCCCGCGAAACGAGGTGAGATGCTGCGGATTCGCGAGTTAATCGCCTTGTTTCCCGACGAACTTGTGCAGAATGAGATTCCCCGTATCCCGTCATTCTTCGTGGCCGAACATCGCGGCAAGATAGTTGGCTGCTGCGCTTTGCAGGTGTATTCGCGAAGGCTGGCTGAAGTACGTAGCTTGGCTGTTCAGCCGGATTACAGCGGCCAGGGCATCGCCGCACGCTTGGTGGACGCTTGCCGGAAGCGCGGGGGCGAGCGCCGCGTGAAGCAGCTCTTAGCCGTCACCAGCGAACCAGCGTTTTTCGAACGCCGCGGGTTTACTGTCCACTCGGGTTGGAAGACCGCGCTGTTCGCCAGTCTTGATTAACGGTCGTAATCTACGTCCGGGCGGATCGACCACGGCCTCCCCTGTGGTTCGTCCGCCTTTCCCTTGGTAGCGAGTGCCATTCGCCGCGCGGGTCGCCACGCGTCGCCAGAGGGTTTTAATTGCAACTGGTATCACAAATGATGAAACAGCGAGATTGAGCGAGAATGATCAATCGAGTGACATTTGAATACAAACTATTGATATAAGAGACTGTAATTGGATTTCGGCTCGGCGCACCAGGGGACGATCAATGGAATCGTCAAGATATTATTGACATGTAGTCGAAATTATGTCGATGCTTGGGCATGAGTCTCGTCGTGCGATTCACTGCGAAATCGCACCGATCGTCCGAGAAACAAAGGGGAAATCGAAATGTTCAGACAATCGGAACGGTCCAGCAGCGAAGCGACGCTGTTGCAACAAGCCGTTTGACGCGTACGGCGGATCGTGACAGCGCTTGTCATCAGGACCAGCCTGACGGCGTTCCTGTCCTTGCCTAGTCCTAGCCCGGGCGGCACGTATGGGAATCAGCCCAACGTTGAGATACTACTCGACCAGGCGAGGGCCCACCGGAGCCACTATCCGCCGAGTTTCCAGGATTTCGCAGCAATCTGGCGGTGAGCAACGATGGCGAGCTTCATCAGGTCTTGATCTCAGGCGACGAGGAGTACCGCCCGGAAGGGGGCCTCGCGATGCTGGCCAGAACGCTGTCGACGCTGCATGGCTTCCGTTGCACGGTGCTGTTCGCCGTAGACTGCGAGACTGGCATCGTCAACCCGCACGTAAACACCAACATTCCTGGTTCGGGAAGCCTCGACGACACGGACCTGATGATCATTCTGGCGCGGTGGCGGGTCTTGCCGGACGACCAGACGGAGCCGATCGATCGCTTCGTCATGTCCGGCAAGCCGGTCATTGCCTTGCGTACCGCCACGCATGCCTCCGCCCCGAAGCCCGAGGTTCATAGGCAGGTCCGCGCCTATCTCCGAAACGCTTCGCGTGCCGACGATCCCGAGTCAGTGCCGGTGCCGGACATCGCGCCCAATGCATGGAGCGCGTACGACCACTATGACGACGGCTACACCGGGCCCATGGAGGCATGCCGAGATGGGTTCGGCCGCCTCGTGGTGGGAGAGCGCGCTGGGTCGCGCACCATGGCCGTCACAAGCACGAGTCGGCCCGAGGCATCATCGCCGAAGGGGCCGCCGATCATCCGATTCTACGCGGGGTTGACCCAGACGGAATCTGGAGTTCCGCAAATGTGTATACGGTCCGGCTCCCGCTCCCTGTCGACTCGATGCCGCTGGTCTATGGCAAGGTGATGGCTCGCGCCGGCGAATACGACGACGAGGACTCGCATCACGGAATGCGACCTTCCGACGACGAGCCGGCCGATAGCAAGAACGATCCCTTGATGCCGGTCGTATGAACCAAGACTTGCCAGCTTCCGCGAGGATAGCCAGGCAGGGTACTGTCCACGACGCTCGGGACCTCGACGGACCTGCTCGAAGCGGGCGTCCGCCAACTGCTCGTGAATTGCGTGCTCTGGGCACTCGAGATGGAGGACGCCATCACTGCTGACGGTGCGGCATCTGAACTTGTCGGCGAGTTCAACTTAACGAGGTTCAACAATCATCCGACGGAGTACTGGGTGGAGCGGCCTGCGAAGCCGGCTGACTTCCGGCAGGCGGGGAGTCAGTTGCGTAGTGCGGCGAGCGCCCGGACGGCGTCCTCGCCGGTCGGCGTCTGGAACGCCCGGAGCCCGAAATTCGGCAGAGCTGCGAATATATGATCGAAGATGTCCGATTGGATGCCTTCGTACGCTACCCATTCCTTGTTGGCGCTGAAGGCGTACAACTCGAGTGGCAAGCCGTGCTCGCTCGGCTGGAGTTGCCTTACGATCAGAGTCAGCTCCTCGTTGATCATTGGGTGCGAGCGCAAATAGCCCACGAGGTACTGCCGGAACACGCCCACATTGGTCAGGCGACGCCCGTTTGCAAGCACTGACTCGGTCACTCCGTGCTTCCGGTTGTATTCCGAGAGCTCCGCTTCCTTGATCTCGACATACTCTCGAAGCAAGTCGATCTCCTTGAACTGGGCGATCATCTTGGCATCGCAAAACTGCACACTGGAGATATCGAGGTAAATCGAGCGCTTGATCCTTCGGCCGCCGGACTCGGACATGCCTCGCCAGTTCTTGAAGCTTCCCGTGACGAGTGAGTAGGTCGGGATCATCGAAATCGTTTTGTCCCAATTCTGGACCTTCACGGTGTTCAGGGTGATCGCTATAACGTCCCCATCGGCACCGTATTGGGGCATTTCAATCCAGTCGCCCACCCGCACCATGTCATTGCTCACCAACTGGACGCCTGCTACCAAGCCTTGGATACTGTCCTTGGAGATGAGCAGCAGGATTGCGGTCATCGCCCCCAGACCGCTCAATAGGAGCACCGGCGATTGGCCGGTCACGATCGAGACCGCGATGATCACAAACGCCGACACCAGCAGGATCCGGACAACTTGGACATAGACCAGGATCGGGGCCCGGCGCGCGAGATCGTAGGTGTTGTAGATGTCCAGGCCGACAGACAGAACCACGTTTGCAGTTGCCAGGACAGCTGCCAGCATGTAAATCTCGGCCCCCCGGCGCGCCCACATGACCACGGCTTCCGACGTCACTGCGAGCGGCGCCAGCGCGTGGATCACGATTGCCGGCACTACATGAGCGAACCGCCTGAAGGCCTTTCTTTCTACCAGCCTGTCATCCCAGTGCGTTCGCGTCTTGGCTGCCATCCGCTGGATCAAGCGGACCAAGCTCTTCTGAGCTACGCGGTAGGCGAAAAAGGCAGTCAGTACCAGTCCCACGATGTCCAGCGCGCTCATTGTCGCTGCAGCCGTGTCTGGGTCCATGCCCCAGGCAAGAAGTTGCGACTGAATCCGATCGATCATTGGTCCGTTCTTAAGATGAATACCACAAGGCTTGCGCCCGAAAGCCTATCCGTGTCGAGTACGCGCTTGCCGGTCCTACGTGTCCAAGTGCAGCCTGCACACGACCCCGACATCGTCGCAGTGCCACATCCATCCGTCGTGAATCGTCATTCCATGAGGCAACGGGTCGGTGTCCGCAAGCTGGATCTTGGCTCGGTCTCGCCTGTCTAGGGATCAATGCGGTAGAACGCGTTGTCGTTGGACCCCGCGCACCAGAGCCAGCGGCCTTCCCAGCCCAGGCCGTGCGGCCTGTTGCCCGCGGTAGCGAATTCTTCTCGAGCTGGAAAGGTCCTGGATCGATTCGGTAAATCTGCTGTGCCGGGGCTGGAGGTGCCAGGGGGCTGCGCCTCGGGGTGGTCCAGGCCACAGCCCGCGAAGCGATCTCCGCAATGAATGACGCCGATCTCGACGCGTCCGTTCCGGCCAACGAGCGACTCAAGATCCGGGATGTGCAGTCGCAAATCGAGTTCATGGTGTGGCACGATTCGCACCATGCGGCGCAGCTGGGAGCGATCGTCAACACTTACAAGCAGAGCCTCGGCGGCTAGGCGGCCGATTCCACCCTGTCGCACGCCTATTGCGGGTCTGGCTTGGATCCCTCGTTCCAGTAGATCTTGAGATTGTGGGTACCGTGCCCGGCGGCGATGATTTCGCTCCGCCCGTCGCCGTTCAGGACCGCGACCGTGAGGTCTTCGGTTGCCATGCATCCGCAGTCGACGATCTGCACCTTTCCCGTTCCGGGGTCGTAGACTCCGACGCCCCGGCGGTCGCAAGGCATGCTTCCCTTGAGTCGCCAACCGAACGCGAGTTTTTCGTCCTCGTCGCCGTCAAGATCAGCGGCCCAGAGAGCGTGGCCGCCACCGACTCGCGTGACCACCGCGCTCCAGATCCATCGTTGCCGGGGATTCGCGGGTTCGGCGTAAATCACGATATTGTTGGGGCTTATATACGTGTTTACCCAAGCCCCGCTTGGCCGACACGGGCCGTTAGCGCTTACGGTTCGATGTTTTCAGGAAGTCCCAGTCCTTCTTGGGAGGCCCTGCCATGATCGCCCGAGCGATGTTCTCGGGCGTGTCCGGGATGGGGCGCGGCATCTTGTACTTCACCGGTCGCCCGCGGTTGCGCTTGCCTGGCCCTCGGTTCTTGAGCATGTGCCTGCCTGCTTGCGACTGTAGCCCCTGCCCACGCAGCCTGACCACCAACGTGGCCCGATGCATCGTTCCCCTGGTGGGATTGCACGCATTGCCTGGCAGCCGGAGATCGTCCCGGTGGTCGAGAGCAGGTCTACGGAGTCCGGGTTGATCCCGCGCATGCCATCGAGGTTGTCCCCGGGGAACGGGGCGCGGTTCCCGGCGCTCCAGCTCACGCCGTGATCTCGCGTGCGCCCGAAGACAGTCCGTTACCCTTGACCAGGCTCTTGCAGCGGCGTTGCTTGCCGTGCATGGTGGCAGCCAGCGCGCACATCTGCTGGATCGTATCCAGATCGCGAAAATTGTGCCGTCCGGCGAACTCGTTCACATAGCGGTCGAGGTGCTTGCAGCTCATCTTGTGGAATGTGCCGTAGTAGCCGCGTCCCAGCATCGATCAGAACGACTCCATGCCGTTGACGTGAGCCTTGCCCCTCACGTACTCGCCCGCGCTGTGTTTGACGGACTCGTGATGCGCCAGGCTGCCGTACAGGCTGCCTTCGTCCGCGTACACCGGGGCGTCCGGATCGGGCGTCTCCCCGAGGATTCCTCCGACCGTGACTTTGGTCACGCTCTCTACCGGCGTGGCTGCAGTCCTGTTGGAATTCCGGTCTTCCACTCCGACCACGGCTGTCTTGCCGACCGATCCACGCCCGGCCTTCAACTTCTTCGACTCGCGCTTGTTCCTCTCCTTGCCGCCGATGCAGACCTCGTCCATTGCCACCGGGCCGGAGAACCGCGCACCCCTCGCGCGCCATGTCTCGCGGATGCGATGCGCGAGGAACCAGGCCGTCTTCCGGGTCACGCCCAGGTCCCGGTGGATCTTCATGCTGGAGGTTTCCTTGAGCCCGGTCGAGAGCAGGTACAGGGCAATCGCCCAAGTCTGGAGACCGAGCTTGGAGTTGTGCATGAGCGTCCCGGTCTTGACCGAGAAGTCCTTGGGGCAGTCCCGGCAGCGGTACGGCTGCGGCTTGCGCGTTGGTCGCTCCTGCACGTTCAGCGATCCGCAATCCGGACAGCATGCACCAGCAGGCCAGCGGTGCTTGACGAACCATTCCTCAGCCGTGGCATCGTCCGGGAATATGCGCGTGATGTCCACCAGCGAAAGTCCTTTGCGTTCACGGCGCCTGGGTGCCTAGCGTGCCATTCTTATGTACTCAGTTCACCCAAAAGTGGGGCCGTGCGTGAAGCGGGTTTTGGGTAAACACGTATATAAGCCCCAAATTCTTGGGGTGTGGTGGGCGACGGACCGTATCGGGGGCTTCCGTACGAACCTCCGCGGCACCTATTTCAGCAAGTGGCCGATCTCCGGGCGGGCCGGGACCTTTGTAGGCGACGCGCACCAGATTTGGGACTGGTACGCGGCAAAGCCGATCCGGGACAGATTCGAACTGTACTTCGCACTAGGCAACCTCCTTGACTCCGTGGATCCAAACCTCGGGGGCGATCGCCCCACGCTTTTCCGGGCCGACTTTGGCCGGACGATCCGCGGCGGGATTCGCTGGAACATCGGAGCGGAGTAAGTCTAATCGGTCGCAGAGTCAGCTGTGCCAACATAGATGCAGGAATCGCGAGGTCCTCGCGACATCGCTGTAGGGAATGCACTGGAACCGGACGATTCTCGGCGGTGGCTTGCTTGGTGGCGTGGTTGTTGCCGGGCTGATCATTGTCTACAACTGGGGCGCGACGCCACGGCTCGAGGGCGAGATAACCGGGGTGCGGACGCTCGGAATGGACGGCTCCAGTTCCGTAGCGATCGTCAATTTCGCGGCCTCGAACTCCTCGAACTACGAGCTGTGGATCAATCGTCGGGAACTAGCGATCATCGGCCAGGGGGGGCATCAGTTCGAAGGGCGCATCCTCAGCGTGTTCGACATCCAGCAGCTGTTCAAGTACTTTCCGGCGCTTGGCGGAATGCGTGACGAGCCCTTGATCGACAATCGGCATCTCGCTCCGGGCGAGGCGGTGCGGGGCCTTGTCGCGGCCCGATTCGAGGTGCCCAAGCACGAGCTGGACATACGCCAGGAGATCGTCTTCCGGACGGTGGATAACAAGAATCGCAAGACCGCTCTGCGCTTGGAGTCGCAATGAGCGCCGGCAACCGTGTATAGCGAAATTCTTCTCGACCACCTCAGGAACCCGCGTCGCGCGGGACACTTGGACCCGCCGGCGGTGACCGTCAAGGTCGAGAACCCGATTTGCGGAGACATCATGGTGGTTTCGGCGCAGGTCGAAGGCAACGTGATCCGCGACGTTCGGTTCAAAGCCCGTGGATGCACGGCTTCCATCGCGGCCGGCTCGGCCCTTACCGATCTGCTGATCGGTCGCCGCGTCGAGGATCTGGCGACGCTTGCCCCGGACCGCGTGGAAGTCGCGCTGGGGGGCCTGCCCAACGAGTCCAAGCATGCAGCGAGGCTGGCTAGCGACGCGGCCAATGCCTTGGTCAAGCGACTCAGCGCACCATAGCGACTCGCTCCGACAATCGGGAGCGCGATCCGCGGGCCTGTGCATAGCAAGCTGTCGGGGCCGCATGCCTCTTCACAGCCATACTTGCCCTCTAGGACTTGATAGCTCTTGCGGTGCCGGCTACATGCGTCATGGGCCCTTGGATGCCTAGCTCGGGATCGGGGTCCTTCAATGCCTGCTGGCTTCATCCAGTCTGTCTGCAGGCCATCCCCAGATCTAGTGCTGGCGAGCGACCACAGGCGAAGGAGCGGACTTGGCGTCATCGACCGACCGCTGTCGCTTGCCTTTCGAAGTCAATGCGACGGCACGTCCCAATACCGCGACGCGAAGGAGCTGCCCGCATTTCGCAGAGAATGCCCGGAGATTCCGCGCGGCGGATTCGTGCCGCACAAAGGAGCTGTATTCACGTGGCTTGCATCAGGCGTTATGGTCGCCCCGAGTGGACGGTCCTCGGGCTCCCCTAGCCCGGATTTCTCACGAGGGGTAGGGTATAAGGCCGTGTCTTGTGGTATAATCGGTTTATTATGAACAATTTACCACGTAACAGGACGACGGCCTTATGACGACAGAGTGTAGCACAGCACGCTTGGAGTTCGCAGGCTTGCGAAGGCAGCGTGTAGTCGGTCGGTTTGACGGCGGGGAACTGGGGTCGGATGGCGGCGGGCTGCTGCTGCGCGAGCTGGCGCTGCGGACGGGGCTGTTCCGGCGGTTGAGTGCGTGTTTCCGGGATCACCGCGACCCGCGGCGGACGCAGCATGCGCTGGAAGTGCTGCTGGCAGCGCGCGTGCTGGGGCTGGCGCTGGGCTATGAGGATTTGAACGATCACGACACGTTGCGCCAGAGCAGGCTGTGGTCATTGCTGTGCGGGGCGGCGGGCCGCGGGCGGCGCCGGGCGAGCTGGGCGAGCTGGCCGCCGGGCAAGAGCACGCTGAACCGCCTGGAGCTGACGGGGGCGGCGCTGGGCCCCGGGGAACGCTGCAAGAAGATCGTGGCCGACACGGCGCGGCTGGACGCCCTGCTGGCGGACCTGTTCCTGGACTGGCACGGCGCGCAGCCGGAGCGCATCGTGCTGGACGTGGACGCGACGGATGACCCGCTGCATGGCCGGCAGGAAGGCCGCTTCTTCCATGGGTACTGCCGCAGCTACTGTTACTTGCCGCTGTACATCTTCTGCGGCCAGCAGCTGCTGGGGGCGCGCCTGCGGACGGCGGACCGCGACGCGGCGGAGGGCACGGTGCAGGAGCTGGAACGCATCGCGGGGCGCATCCGGGAGCGCTGGCCGGGGGTGGAGATCCGGCTGCGCGGGGACAGCGGGTTCTGCCGCGAGGAATTGCTGGCCTGGTGCGAGGCGCAGGGAGTGGAGCATGTGCTGGGAATCGCGCAGAATGCGCGCTTGAAGCGGAGCCTGGCCCCGGCGATGGAGCGCGCCCGGCAGGCATGCGAGCGGACGGGGCAGGCGGCGCGGGTGTTCCAGGACTTCCGCTACCGGACGCTGGACAGCTGGAGCCGCGAGCGGCGCCTGATCGGCAAGGCAGAGCATTTGCCGCGGGGGGCCAGCCCGCGTTTCGTGGTGACGTCGCTGGGGGCCGGGCGGATGGCGGCGCGCACGCTGTACGAGCAGGTGTACTGCGCGCGGGGCGACATGGAGAACCGCATCAAGGAACAGCAGCTGGCGCTGTTCGCGGATCGCACCTCGGCGCACACCATGCGGGCCAACCAGCTGCGCCTGTATTTCGCCTCGTTCGCTTATGCGCTGCTGGAGTTGCTGCGGCGCCGGGGCCTGCGGGGCACGCGGCTGGCGCGGGCGCCATGCGGCACGATCCGCCTGCAGCTGCTCAAGATCGGCGTGCGGATCCGGGTCAGCGCGCGGGCCGTGCGGCTGTCGTTCGACGAGGGCTTCCCGGAAGCGGGCCTCTTCGGGCAGGTGCTGGCCCGTCTCCAGAGCCTGCCCCTGCGCTGCTAGCCGCGGCACTGCAGCCATCGTCTCGAGCCCCGTCGGAGGTCAGCGGGACCACTGCGTCGGCAGGCCGGGAGGCAAGACAAAACGGACCCCGGCAACCGCGGATCTGGCGACCCTTGCCCGGCCTCTGCCCGGATCCAGCACGCCACGCAACATTGCCAGGCTATCCAACCACCCCAAATGGACAAAACGCCTCCAAATCCAAAACTCTTGAGAAGGTCGGGCTAGAGTTGATTCCGCGGCACCTGCCATGATCGCGAGCGCCGCATCATGCTCCTCGGTTTGATGCAACGCAGCCCCTCCGCTGGAGAAATCGCTCCGGCATGAGCCCCGCCAGCTGCTAATTGGGATTCTTGCGTTCCCGGAAGATGGCCACGAATAGCGCCAGGACCAGCGCGGAAAGCGCCGCCGGAAGGCCCCAGATCGCCTGCCAGTTGATGAGGCCCTGAGCGCGGAGCAGTTTCTCGGATTGCTCCTTGCGAACCGATGCGACTTCTTCGGCGCTCGCTCCTGACTCTTCCAAGCGCGCCAGCTCGGAGCCAAGCTGCTGCACCTCGGCGCTCAAGTCGCGTGATTCTTGAGGAGTGTTCCGCTCTTCCCAGACCCCGGCGACGCGCGCCCCGATCAGCATCCCCAGGCCCAGCGTAAAGAGCACGAGCATGCCCTGGGCCTGCGCGCGGATCTCTTTCCTAGCCGACATATCGGTGTAGATCTGGCCAGTGACGAAGAGGAAGTCGTAGCAGATGCCGTGGAGTATGATGCCGCCGTACATCATCCAGATCACCGAGTCCGGGGTGCCCAGAGCGAACAGCGCATAGCGCAGAACCCACGCGAGCATGCCCACGGCCAGCATCCACTTCACGCCCAGCCGACGGAAGAAGAGCGGCATGAGCAGCATGAAAACGATCTCGGAAATCTGGCCGTAGCTCATTGCCTGCGTCACGTCGCTGATACCCGCCAGCTGGACCGCCTTGGCAGCCAACTGGAAGTAAAAGGCCAACGGGATGCATATCAGGAAGGTGCTCAGGATAAAGACCGAGAACGACGGCTTACGGAAGAGCTCGAAGGCGTCGGCTCCCGCTAGCTCCCGCCACGAAGTGCGTGTCCCCTTGGACGGCGGCGGAGTGTGCGGGAGCGTGAGGCAGTAGAGCCCCATCAAGATCCCGGCCGCGCCGGTCAGCTGGAACATCTCGAGCCGATCGCCCCACCCGATCCAAGCCAGCGCGAAGCCCGCAACGATCCACCCGATCGTCCCGAAAACGCGAATCAGCGGGAATTGCTCTTTCGAGTCCGTCACATGGTGCAGCGCGAGGGCGTTCGTCAGTGCCAAGGTCGGGAAATAGCAGAGTGTGTGCCCGAGGAAGACAAGGTTGATTGTCGAAGGTGCGGACGGCGCTGCCGGGTCCATCAGGCCTGCCGCGAGAATCATGAAGGCGCCCGCAAGGATATGCAGAGCGCACAGGATCTTCTCTGTTGCGAAGAACCGATCCGCCACCATGCCGACGAAGAACGGCGAGATCATGCACGCGAGCGGGCCGACGGCGTAGGTCCATCCGAGATCGCTGCCGCTGAAACCGATCTTGACCAGGTACAGCGGCGCGCCGACGTACCACGCACCCCAGACGAAGAACTGGAGAAACATCATCGCGGCGAGGCGCGCTCCAATGCTGCCGAGCATCGCCCTATCGTAACTGGCCTAAGATAATGCCGATGGCTCGTGCTCCCAAAGCCGGCAGCAGGCTCGCGGGCGAAGCGCTGTACGAGTACGCGCTGCGTGCTCTCGCGCGCCGCTCGCACACGTCGGACGAGTTGCAGGCCAAGCTGCACCGGCGATGCGCTTCCGAGGAGGATGTGGAAGGGATCCTGTCGAGGCTCCGTAGTCACGGCTATCTTGACGACGAGCGGGTTGCCGAGTCGCACTCGGCATTCCGGCGGGACGTCGCCCTTGTCGGGCAGAAGCGAGTGCTTGTCGAATTGCGGCGTCGCGGCGTCGCGGCGTCGCTGGCCGAGCGCGCCGTTGCGGAGGCTTACGGCGAGTCGGACGAATCAGAGATTGCCCTAGAATTCCTGCGACGGAAGCTCGGTTCGCGTTTCCGCCAGACGCGCATCCAAGCGCCCAAGGAGATACTTCGGCTGTACCGCGCCTTGGTCCGTGCGGGCTTCCGGCCGTCTGCCATCGACAGCGCACTGCGCGCAGTGTCTTCCAATGATGGATTGCTGGACCAACTCTATGAGGCGACCGCGGCGGCTGACCCGTTTGAGTGAATCCGATCCCGGCGCGTCCCGGCCGTCGGGAGGCTTCGGCAATTGGCGAGTCGCTAGCTGGAAGGAATAATGCTCGTTGCGGGAATCATGAGCGGGACATCGGTCGATGCCATCGATGTCGCGCTCGTCGAGATCAGCGGAGCCGGATCCTCCTTGGTAGTCCAACTTGTATGTTTTGAAGAGATCCCCTTCCCGGAGGGAGTGCGAGAGGAGGTGCTGGGCGTGTCCAATGCGGTCGTCGCCACCTCTCGAATCAGCCAGCTCAACTTCATGCTCGGTCGGTTGTTCGGTGAGGCGGTGCTCGAAACTTGCGGGCGCTCCGGGGTTACCGTTCAGGAACTGGATCTCGTGGGATCGCACGGCCAGACCATCTATCACCAAGCCGCCCCGACACGGCTGCGCGGCTTCCAGGTGTCCAGCACGATGCAGATTGGCGAGCCCGCTTGCATCGCCCTTGTCGTCGGGAAGCCCGTAGTTGCCGACTTCCGTCCAGCGGACGTTGCAGCCGGAGGGCATGGCGCTCCTCTTGTCCCGTTCTTGGACTTCGTGCTGTTTCGGGATCCGAAGATCAATCGCGTCGCCCTCAACATTGGGGGCATTGCCAACCTCACCGCCATACCGGCCGCCGCCGGAAGTGAAGCGGTGTTCGCCTTCGACACCGGTCCGGGCAACATGGTCATCGACCAGCTGGTGCAGCGCTTCTCTGACGGCGCGGAACGATTCGACCGAGACGGGCGAATAGCTGCGAGAGGTGCCGTAGACGAGTTGCTGCTCGCTGACTTGCTGGAAGATCCCTACTACGCGCAACCGCCGCCCAAGAGCACTGGCCGGGAACTGTTCGGAGAAGAATTCGCAACGATGTTGCAAGAGCAAGGCCTCGCGCGCGAATCGCTTGTCGCCACGGCGACCGAACTGACGGCACGGTCGATCCTGCTTGCCATCGAACGCTTCGTGCTGCCGACAATGCCTGTCGACGAACTGCTAGTTTCCGGCGGGGGATGGCGCAATCCAGCCATCATCCAACCCATCCGCGAAGGCCTGGCACATACCCGGGTCCAGTCAACCGACCAGAACGGCATCGACAGCGACGCCAAGGAGGCGATCGCTTTCGCTGTCCTCGCGTATGAGACATTCCACGGGCGGCCAGCCAACCTGCCGTCGGCTACGGGAGCGGACCATCCGACAATCCTCGGCAAGATCGTCCCGGGTGTGGGGAGGTGTCCGCACTAATCGCCGCGCGCTGACGGCTGCTTCCCCGGCTCTCGTGCACTCATGCGAAATGGCATGCTGTTGACGATGCCTTCAACTAGGGCGGAAAACCGATAGTCGGCCCGCTCCATATTGCGTTGGATCTCGTTGATCGCTGGGTTGTCGTGGCGGTCGACACCACGGCCGAGCGCGTAGGTCAGCAGCTTTTTTGTCAGATTACGGGTGAAGGTGCCGGCCTCCGTATCAACGAGAATGCGCCGAAGCTCCCCGGGCGATTTGAATGAGAGTGCTCCGGGCAGCGTTCCGGAAGCGTCCACCGGCCGCTCGCCATCTTTCGTCCGCCACTTTCCGACTGCGTCGTAATTCTCCAGCCCGAACCCAATTGCATCCATGACCAAATGGCACGACATGCAGCCTTCGCTGGCTCTGTGGGCCTCGAGCTGCTCGCGCAGAGTGCCGTCGGTTTGGCCCTCCTGCACTTCGAGTTCCGGCACGTCGGGAGGTGGTGGGGGCGGGCTCTGCCCGAGTACTGTGTCAAGGACCCAGAGTCCGCGCATAACCGGGGAGGTGCGGGTCGGGTAAGAGGAAATCGTCAGCACGCTCGCTTGACCGAGAAGCCCGCCTCGCCGATTGTCCGGCAGATCGACCCGCCGGAACTCGTCGCCGGAAACGCCGTTGATGCCGTAGTGACGGGCCAGGCGCTCGTTCACAAAGGTGTAGTCGCTGTCGAGGAACTCGAGGATGCTTCGGTCGTTGCGGACGACGCTCTCGAGAAAGAGTTCCGACTCGCGAAGCATCGCCTCTCGCAGCTCGTCATCGAACTCGGGAAACCGCGCAGCGTCGGGCTCTGACTGCGCCAGATTGCGCAGTTGAAGCCACTGGCCTCCGAAGTTCTCGACAAGAGCGGCAGACTTCCGGTCCCCTAGCATGCGCTTCAATTGCTGCCCGAGACCCTCGGGATTACGGAGTAGACCAGTCTCCGCAGCTTCCAAGAGTTCGTCGTCAGGCATGCTGCTCCAGAGGAAGTACGACAACCGGGTTGCCAATTCGTAACTGTCGATACTCCGGGCCCCGCCTTCGGTGCCGGGCGCCGCGTCCCTTTCGATCCGGAACAGGAACTGCGGCGACACAAGAACGGCCTGCAACACTGTCTGCAACATGCCCTCGAAACTCTGGCCGCCACGCATCGATTCCTCGGCAAGTTGCATTAGGCGGTGCATTTCCTCGTATGTGGGCGGTCGACGATAGGCTCGTCGAGCAAGTCGATCGACAATCGCCCCTGCGCAGGCGCGCCACGGCTCCTCGCCTTCGGGACGGCAGATAAGGATTCTGCGATGGCTCTCTGGCAATGGTCTGGGCTCGGCGTCGTACGGGCCGTTGATCTCCAGGTAGTCGACCCAAAGCTTGCGCTGGGCATACTCCGAGTTCGGATTCATGGACTTGCCCTCGAAGTCGATGAATCCAAGCCAAATCTCCTTCTCCCCAGGATCGACAAGATGCGTGACTCGCTCGTTCCGGTCGAAGTACTGGCCGGCCTCGACGGCCTTGGTCGCCACCCGCCGCCCGTCGAGGCGCAATGTCATCAGTCGCGGCGGCGGGGGCTCCATGTCGGGAAGGTACCGTCCGTTGTCCTCGGATCGCTGGCGCCGGTCCACCGCGCCAAACGCGAACTCATAAAAGCCCTTGGCGGGAAACTTGAAGGTCAGGCCTATCGAGCCGTTCGCGGCGAACGGCGAGACCCTGCCGATCGCGGCGGAATTCTCAGTGTCTCGTACAGCCTGTATCCGGAATCGCGTCGCCTCGACCGTGCGGGGACGGTCCCAAACCGCCGCGCGGGCCAACTTGCCTGCCGCCTCGAGATATTTTTCCATCAATAGCGGAGAGACCGAGAGCACGTCGCCGATGTTGTCGAATCCGTAGCCGGAATCGTCAACTGGGAACGAGTCCGCTGGACTCAGATCAACGTGCAGCAGATCACGCACTGTGTTGTTGTATTCGGCTCGATTCAAGCGCCTAGCGGTGACTCGACCAGGCCGCGGCACGCGGTAGGCAGCCATTGCGCCGCGACGGCTCTGGATCCACGCAGCTACGCCTTCCACCGCCGACACTCCAGGACGCGGGCTTCCGGGGGGCGGCATTTTCCCAGCGCTCGTCATGCGCAGTACGTCGTCCCAGACGCCCGGATGCCTCAGGGCGTCTTCCTCGCCGCCAAACTGGTCTAGGCGCAACTCCGCCATCTGCATCTGTGCGCCGTGACACGCAGTGCAGTACGTAGCTAGAAATGGTTGGACCGTTCCCTCGAATGTAGTCGCAGTCACGCCCGCGGAAACCAGCGAGAAAAGGACCAGTATGCGTGGAAACACCGAGACCATTGTATTCCGCGAGGAGCCTTTCAAGGCCGAATCGCATCGGTTGCTAGCCTATGTTATACGGGCATATGCGTAAGATTCTTGCAGCTAACCGGGGGGAAATTGCGATCCGCATCTTGCGGGCTGCGACCGAGCTCGGCCTTAGGACGGCCACGATTTACTCGAACGAGGATCGCCTCAGCCTGCACCGATTCAAGGCGGACGAGGCCTACGAGGTAGGCGGGGGCAAGGGCCCTGTCGCGGCCTACCTCGATATCGACGGCATTGTCGCCCTCGCCAAGGACTGCGAGATCGACGCCATTCACCCCGGTTACGGGTTCCTATCCGAGAACAGCGCCTTCGCCCGCGCCTGCGAGGAAGCCGGAATCAAATTCGTCGGGCCCACTCCCGGGTTGCTCAGCGCGCTCGGTGACAAGATGCAGGCCCGAGAGATCGCGATTCGGGCGGGCGTGCCGATCGTGCCCGGAACCGACCTAGCCGCGGACGACCCCTCGGAGGTGGGCAAGGCCGCGGAATCCATCGGCTATCCGCTAATTGTCAAGGCGTCGTTTGGCGGGGGCGGTCGAGGAATGCGTGTCGTTCGAAACCGCGAAGAGCTGGCGGAGAGAGTCGAGGAGGCTCGGACGGAGGCGCAGCGCACCTTTGGTGACGGCTCTGTCTTTCTGGAACGCTACGTCGCGCGAGCGCGGCACATAGAAGTGCAGGTTCTTGCGGATGAGCACGGGTCGATCGTGCATCTCTGGGAAAGAGATTGCTCCGTTCAGCGACGCCACCAGAAGGTCGTCGAACTCGCGCCGGCGGCGAACATCACGGACGAATTGCGCAGCAGCATCTGCGACGCAGCAATCCGGGTCACAAGAGCCTCGGGATACGTCAACGCTGGCACGGTCGAGTTTCTAGTCGATGCTGACACGGGGGAATGGTTCTTCATCGAGGTGAATCCCCGCATCCAGGTAGAGCACACCGTTACAGAGCAGATCACTGGCATCGACATCGTGCGGTCCCAGATCCTTGTTGCTCAGGGGTGTCGCCTGCACGATGCCCCCCTCAAGATCCCGCCCCAGCAAGAAATCCCGCGACGGGGGTTTGCCATTCAGTGCCGGATCACCACCGAGGATCCCGAGGACGGATTCTCTCCCGACTACGGGCGTCTTCAAGCGTTTCGGTCCGCGGCGGGCTTGGGGATTCGCCTCGACGGTACCGCCTACCCAGGGGCGGTCTTGAGCCCGTTCTACGATTCGCTCCTCGTCAAGCTCACGGCTTGGGACTCCACGCTGCGTGGCGCGTGCGCGCGCGCCGACCGGGCGCTGCGGGAGTTCCGCATCCGGGGTGTCAAGACCAATATCCAGTTCCTCGAGAACGTTGTTAACCACAAGGCCTTCCAAGCGGGAATAGTGACGACGGGCTTCCTTGACGAGACGCCCGAACTGCTTCGTTTTCAGCCCAGGCGGGACCGGGCGAACCGGCTGCTGAGCTTTATCGGAGACACCATCGTGAACGGCAATGCGACGGTCGCCGACAAGGAGCGCCCGCGCAAGTTCGTGCCGCCGCCGGAAGTGCCCTTCGAGCGTGGCACTCAGCCTCCCTCGGGAACCCGCCAGCTGCTTCGGAAGCTGGGGCCGGAGAGATTCTGCGAGTGGGTGATGAATCAGAAGCCCCTGCTCGTGACCGACACGACCTTCCGAGACGCGCACCAGTCCCTGCTAGCGACCCGCGTTCGGACGTACGACCTGCTTGGCACAGCCCCAGCCGTGGCCAAGCGCCTCTCGAACCTTTTCAGCGTTGAAATGTGGGGTGGTGCGACATTCGATTCGGCGTTGCGATTCCTCTACGAGGACCCTTGGGAGCGATTGAGGCTTCTGCGCAAGGCGATCCCGAACATCTGCTTCCAGATGCTTCTGCGGGCCTCGAACGCAGTCGGGTACACGAGCTATCCGGACAACGTCGTCAGGGACTTCACGATCGAGGCTGCTCGCCAGGGCATCGACGTGTTCCGCATATTCGATTCGCTCAACGATGTGCGCAACATGCAGGTGGCAATGGACGCGGTCCGAGGCACCGGCGCGATTTGCGAGCCCGCAATCTGCTACACGGGCGACATCTGGGACCCGGGCCGCCCCAAGTACAGCCTGAACTACTACGTCGACCTCGCGTTGCGGCTCAAGCAGATGGGCGCGCACATGCTCGCCGTAAAGGATATGGCCGGGCTTTGCCGACCCTACGCCGGCTATGAACTGGTGAAAATTCTGCGAGAAGAGGTCGGCTTGCCCCTCCACTTCCACACGCACGATGCAAGCGGCCTGAACGCGGCAACGCTCCTGAAGGCGTCCGAGGCCGGTGTCGACGTGGTCGACGCCGCGATCGCCGCGCTTTCCGGATCGACAAGCCAGCCAAACCTCAACACCTTGGCCGGTTCTCTTGAAGGCACGCCTCGAGACCCCAAGCTTGACGCGAAAGCGCTCGGCGACTGCTCATTGTACTGGGAGACGGTGCGCACCTACTACCTGCCATTCGACAACGCGCCCAAGTCAGGTAGCGCGCGCCTCTACACCCACGAGATCCCCGGTGGCCAGTTCACCAACTTGCAGCAGCAGGCCGCCGCCATGGGTCTCGCCCAGCGCTGGCGCGATGTTGAGCAAATGTACGCTGACGTAAACCAACTGCTGGGAGATATCGTCAAGGTCACGCCGTCTAGCAAGGTTGTGGGCGATCTGGCATTGTTCCTGCTGACCAAGGGCATGACGTGCGACGAAGTCCGCAAGCTTCCCCCCGACCACAACGTGGGATTCCCGGACTCCGTCATCGACATGATGCGTGGTTCGCTCGGCGAGCCTCCCGGAGGCTGGCCAGAAGGGGTGCGGGAGATCCTGCTTTGCCGGAAGAAGCCGATTGAGGGTCGGGCCGGCGCGAGGCTTCCTGCGGCGGACATTGAAGTCGCGTCCGAGACAGCGGCTGAGCTACTCGGGAGAAAGCCGAGGCGAACCGACGCTCTTAGCTTCCTGCTGTACCCGGAAGTGTTCAGGGAATTCGCGGAGATTCAGCGCAACCACGCAGATGTGGGCGTGCTGCCAACGCCCGTGTTCTTCTACGGATTGGACATGGACGGTGAGTGTTTCTTCGACATCGCGCCAGGAAAGCGGCTGATCGTGAAATTCCTCGCGCTTGGCGAGCCGCAGCCGAATGGAACGAGGACAGTGTTCTTCGAACTCAACGGGCAGCCTCGCGAAGTGCGCGTTCGGGACCGGTCCCTGCAGGCCGCCCGACCCCCGGCCCGCAAAGCGTCCGGCGGGAATCCCGGGCATGTCGGGGCCCCGACTCCCGGCTTGGTCACAGGGCTGTTCGTGGCCCCCGGAGAGGAAGTGGAAGCGAACGCCAAGCTGCTCACCCTCGAGGCAATGAAAATGCAGAGCACCATCTACGCGCCCAAACCGGGCAAGGTGCGCGAGATCTTGGTGAGCGCAGGGAGTCGGGTGCAGTCCAAGGATCTCTTGCTGGTCTTGGGGTTCTAGCCGCGTGGGAGCGCGCGATTCGCGATTCACGGTCGCGGCTTGGCTCTTTCTCGCTTACTTGATTGCCGTGATCCTCTTTGGTGCATGGGTGCGCATCAGCCATTCCGGCGATGGCTGCGGGAGCAACTGGCCCACTTGTCATGGCGAGGTCGTTCCGACAGCCCCCTCGACTGCGACGCTTATCGAATTCACGCACCGCCTGACTAGCGGGCTCTGCGGCGTTTTCGGCTTGTCAATGCTGGCTTGGTCGTGGAGGCGCTTCGGGCGAGGGCAGGTTACTAGCGCGGTCGCCCTCACCCTGCTGTTCATCGTCTTTGAGGGAGCGATCGGGGCCGGTTTGGTCTTGGGGGGATTGGTCGCAGAAGACGACTCGGCCGCCCGTGCGATCGTCATCTCGTTGCACCTGACAAACACGCTCGCTTTGACTGCATTCGCGGCCCTTGCTGCTTGGTATTCCGGGCAGCCGGATGCCGGGCAATTCCTGCCTAAGCGCAGGATCGCGTTCGCGATCGGACTCGGCTTGCTGGTAGCGACCTCGATGGGCGGGGCCGTCACCGCCTTGGGCGACACGCTGTTCCCCAAGGAGATGGTTGTTTCATCGGGCGTGTTTGCCGAGATCCGCGACGATCTTTCGGCAAGCAATCATTTCCTGGTTAGGCTGCGGTTGCTGCACCCGGCTCTCGCTATAGTCGCCGCCGGCTACCTGCTATGGCTCCTCGCGAGCGAGGCGAATGCAAACTTCTGGGCGCGGGCTGCGATGTACCTGGTTGCGGTCGAAGTGGCCGTCGGGTTCTTCAACATAGCCCTTTCCGCACCAGGCTGGCTACAGATAATGCATCTTCTCGGCGCGCAGGTACTTTGGGTGGCGCTGATCTTGTCCTGCGCGTCAATGGAGCGCGGTGCTCGGTCCAGAGTGCCGTGAACTCGGACGCTTCCAGGTCTTCGGTTGCGCCCTCGCGTCCAATCCCAAGCCCGCGCTCCAGAAGACCGACGGTCGCCGCTGCCAATGACAAGCTCATCTCTCGCCGTGTTGAGTTGCTTCAAGTAACATAGCTTGGGTCCTCATAAAGGATCCAACAGCCTGACCTCGTCGTCTGGCATGCGATGCCCTTGGCGGCTCAACTTCGACCTGATACTCGCGAAGAACTTCTAACGGGGCGAGCACTGGACGGACCAATTGCGCTGGGAGCTGTACGATTTCACCAACACGCCGACGCTCTTGCTGCATAATGGCAATTTCGGTAGCGAAGACTTCGACCTCGTAACCGGCGTGCTGGCCAACAGTTACTGTTTCGTGTAGATAGGGCTCCGGCAAATGCCGGGGCCCTTGGCCTTGTCTGGGGCAGGCTTTGCAATTCGGGTCTCTACGACTCTGCTCCCAAGGGAGGGGAACCTTAGATGTCCATGAAACGAGTCGCTAGAATCGGCAGAGAGATGCGACCGGTGTTTTTGGTGCTGCTGGCCCTTGCCACCTGGGGATGTCAATTCACCGATCCGGTTCTAAAAGGCCCCTACCGTGTTCCGCAAGGATTCGTTGTGGAAGCCGCTGCCGCTGCCGACAGTGTCGGCTCACTCATCCAAGTGACTTTCGACGCCGAGGGGCGTCCTGTCGTTTCCAAGGAGCGCAGCCATCCCGTCCGGCTTCTCGACAACGACGGCGACGGCTTCTTTGAAGGCGAGCAGGTTGTTAGCGACGAGGTCGAGAACTGCCAGGGCATTTGGTTCGATGGCTCGACGCTGTACGCCAACTGCACCAATCCCGAAAACGGTGAGGCCTGCTTGTTCCGCCTGCCCGACGAGGATGGCGACGGAGTGGCTGACTCGCGGGAAATCATCGTGCAATACACCGGCCGCATCGGCGAGCACGGTCCTCACGACATCCGTCGTGCTCCGGACGGGTCGATGACCGTTCTAGTCGGCAATGGCACGTTCATCCCCGCCGAACGCATCAATGCTGACTCGCCGTTGCGCGATTACAGGGAATCGCAACTGCTCTCACGGTACATGGACGCGCGGGGGCACGCCGTCGGACGGATGGCACCGGGAGGCGCGCTGTTCCGGGTGCAGGACGGCGGAGCGTCCTTCTCGCTACTGTTCGGCGGATTCCGCAACCCCTACAACCACGCCTACAGCTACGAGGGAGAGACGTTCACGTTCGATTCCGACATGGAGTGGGACATTAACCTTCCTTGGTATCGCGAAGTGCGGACCGTTCATGGCATCCCTTCGGCCGACTATGGGTGGCGTACGGGTTCTGGCAAATTCCCTGCTTACTACCTCGACTCGCTTCCTCCTGTTGATGATCTCGGCCGTGGTTCTCCCGTAGGCTTGGAGTTCTACCAAAGCTATGCGTACCCTGCGGAATATTTCGACGCTTTCCTGCAAGGCGACTGGTCTCGCGGAAGAGTTGTGCTTTCGAGGTTCAAGAGAGCTGGGGCGAGTTACGACCTAGCGGAACCGACATCCGATTTCATATACGGCGAGCCGCTGAACGTAACCGATCTCGCAGTCGGCCCGGATGGCATGGTTTATTTCACGATGGGAGGTCGCATGACGCAGGGCGGCTTCTACAGGGTGGCCTACAAGGGGTATCGCACCAACACCAGCCGCCATCCGGGATCGGGAATCCTTTCTGTCGTCCGCCAGCCCCAGCCGCTCTCGGCGTTCAGCCACGCATACTTCGCGGCAAAGAAGAACGAAATGGGCGACGCTTGGGCTGCACAGCTTCAAGAGCTTGTCAGGGACGAGCTGGCTGAGACCGCAGACCGCATCCAAGCCCTTCATCTGCTCCAGCGCCACGCCCCGAAGCCCGATGCGGTCCTAATTCGATCCGCCTACGAGAGCGAGGATCCATCGTTGCGGGCCGCCGCAATTTACGTCGTCGGCCAGCATGGCAGCGACCGCGCCAAGAGGATCGCTGCCGACGCGCTCCTAGATGCGGACCCGCTAGTACGCCGCCACGCCGCCGAGGCGCTACTGAGGATCGGCGATCCAGAGTTTGCTGACCCCGAGCATCTGTACTCGCTCCTGAGAGATGGCGATCGCTTCGTTCGCTGGTCCGGACGCGTGGCCTTGGAGTCGACACCCCGTGCGAATTGGAAAGACCTTGTGATCGAGGAAGTGGATCCGATGGCCGCGGCTACGGGCCTGCTCGGCCTAGTGCGAACGGCTGAGAAACCCATCGAACTTGAGCCAGTCTTAGAGAAGGGCTTGTCGATGCTCCGACGCGACGGCCTCGACGCGGGATCAGAGGTTGCGTTGCTTCGCGCTTTTCATCTCGCCTGCTTGGAACTCATGGGAGGTTGCAGGCAAAGCCTGCGCAATCAGCTGTACGATATCGTGGCCCCGCGCTTCCCATCCGCAAACGAGCGGCTGAACAGGGAGTACGCGCTCACGATGGCCTATTCCGGCCGTCCGGAAGCGATCGCGAGCATCCTAGGCCAGATCCCGCCCGGTGACGAGAACCTAAAGTTGCAGATCCACTACGTCTACGCCTTGCGCGAGATCAAGAACGGCTGGACAGCGGATCAGAAGCAGACGTTAGTGGCGTGGTTCCGCAAGGCCAAGGAATGGCGCGGAGGGGCGAGCTTCCCAGGGTTCATCAACCGTCTTTTCGAGTCGTCATTGGAGTTCTTCGACAAAGAGGAAACGGAGGCGGCGTACGCTGCCATTCCGGAGTACGCGCCCGTCGACGACGAGCGGATTCTAGCGGCGCTGCAACGCCGCTCAGACCATGTCATGCCAAACGTATTCGCTCGCAAGACAGGCACGATCCTCTACAGCAAGCAGGAAATCTTCGAGTACATGATGTACGACCCGATGACCACGGTGGCTAGGAGCGAGCAAGGCGTGCGAATCTTCGAGGAGGCGTGTTCGAAATGCCATCGCTACGGCAACATAGGCAACGACTATGGACCTGACCTGACTACTATCGCCAACAGGTTCACACGGCGCGACTTGCTGGAAGCGACTCTTTGGCCTTCGAGAACGATTTCAGACCAGTACACCGCGTGGCGCATCGAGACCCAAGACGACGTTTACTCGGCGATGATCCTGGAGGAAGACGAGGAGTTCATCACCGTGCTCATTCCCGATCTGGAACGCCCTGTGTCGATTGCGAGAGCGAACATCGTTGACATGCGCGAATCGGAAGTCTCGATCATGCCGGACGGCCTCTTGGACACGTACCAGATGCGTCAGACGGCCGCGCTATTCCGCCTGCTAGAGGAAACCCCCTCCGAACAGGGCGGGGATTGACAGAATCCCTGGCTCAGAAACGAAAACGAGGCAGTCACTCGGCAGCTGCCCCGCGGACTCCCCCGAGGCTGGAGAAGCGGGGCCGCATGTGCTGCGCTTGACGCTGCCTTCGAAGTGGTTGGAGCAATTCCCGTGAGTGGGTGCAAGACTGTTCCTCTTGAATTCGAATCGGGTCTATGACGTACACGGTTCCGAACACTTCCACGCACGGGACGCAGCCTCGGCTTCCTTCGGTCGACTACAAGCCTGTTTAGGATCCCGGCTTTGATCGGGCTTCTGCTCGGCGATTCGGGACTTGGCCCCGCATAGGCGGCCGACCCCGCATCGCCCCCGCGGAGATCGGCCTTGATGCATGTGAGCGGCGGACCGGGTCGGAATGGCCCAATGTTGGCGCTGGCTCGGAGTTGGTCGCCCTAGAATCGGCCTCTACGCAGCAAGTCCGAAGTGCAGCGCCGCAGAAGGAGTTGTTTGACGGCGCCCGAACGAAGATTCCGCGCATCTTGAACGGGAATCGTCGCTGCCAAGAGGACGCGAGCAGGCAGAAGACGCCCTAGCTGAGTCTAAGGAGACTCTACTTGCTTGAGGATTTCGGTTCGTCGGGATCAGCCGGCCAGCGAATCGCGGGAATCACACTTTTCAGTCGGCAGACGGGTGAAGCCCGTCCCTCCGCTTCGAAAGCAAGGCTCGCGGAGCCCGATCCCTCGCGCTTGATCTTGCCGTGCCCCAGCTTCGGCAGCAGCGGCCTAAACGGTGTAGCCGCCAGCCGCAAGCACCCGCGCTGCGATACGATCGCGCGCAGCCGGCAAGTCCTCTGGCAGCGCTCTCGAGAGGCTCTCAAATGAGGCGTATCCGCGCTCGAGCTCGCTTCCTTCGCAGCAGGAGCCCAAGACCAGGCTGCCCTGTTGCCGCATCGCTCCGATCATCTGTTGGGTGTGCACTGTGAGCATGTCTTGCGCATTGGCACCTAGCCCTGCCTCCCGAAGCTTCTCTGCCCGGAGAAGCGCGGATTCAGCCGCATACACGCCTGCGAGCATATCGGCGATCGCGGCGCACACCTCCTGCTGTTTTGCCAGACTGGTTCCGAACCGCTGGTAAGCCAAGCCAGCTATTGAGAGGGTGCTCCTTTTCGATCTCTCGACGAGGTCGCGATGTCTCGAAAGCGAATCGAGCGACTGGGCCTCCGTCGAAGCGCTTGCACTCCTCGATGCGCATTGCGCGATTGCTGCCAGCAGGTCGAGCCGCCCTTGGCCCGCACGCTTGAAGAGCATGTCCGTCGTCAGAAGACGGTTGATCTCGTTGGTTCCCTCGAAAATGCGGTTGATGCGCGAGTCGCGGTACCCGCGCTCGACTGCGTAATCCTCGTGGTAGCCATAGCCCCCGTGCACCTGGACGGCCTCGTCGGCGACAAAGTCCATCGCTTCCGAGAGATAGACTTTAGCAACCGAGCACTCGATAGCGTACTCCTCGACGGCTTGGAGAGCGATCTTGGCCGCTCCCGGCGCGTCCCAGGAGAACGTGTCTAACCGTGCGTCGATCATTCCCGAAGTCCTGTAGACCATGGCTTCACCCGCAAAGGTCCGAACAGCCATGTCGGCAAGTTTCTGGCGTATCATGCCGAATTGCGCGATCGGCCGACCGAACGCCTTTCGCTGGGAGCCGTAGGAGGCGGCCTCTGCGATCAGATCCTTGCTGCCGCCTACGCAAGCGGCTGCCAGTTCCAGCCGCCCCATGTTAAGGACATTGAACGCGATCACGTGACCTCGCCCGACTTGGCCTAATACGTTCTCGACCGGCACTCGAACGTTGTCGAGGTAAAGCGCGGTTGTCGAGCTGCCGCGGAGGCCCATCTTGTGCTCTTCCGCACCAGTCTTGACTCCATCCCACGACCGCTCGACCAGAAAGGCTGTGAACTTCTCGCCGGATACTTTCGCGAAGACTGTGTAAAGATCGGCCCATCCCCCGTTCGAGATCCACATCTTTTGCCCGTTCAGCACGTAGTGCCTGCCGTCCGGGGTTAGCTCCGCGCGCGTCAGCGACGCGAGCGAGTCGCTTCCCGCATGCGGTTCGCTCAGACAGTAGGCTCCTATCAGCTCAGCCGCCACTAGTCGCGGCAAGTATTTGCGCTTCTGCTCCTGGCTTCCGAAAAATACGATCGGCAGCGTACCGATTCCGGCGTGCGCGCCGTAGGTCGTGGAGAACGAAGCGTACGATCCCAGCCGCTCCGCGACCAGCATTTGCGTCGTAATGTCCATTTCCAGACCGTCATAGCGCTCGGGTACGAGGACTCCGAGCAATCCGATCTCAGCAGAGCTCTCGATTAGCGAGCGTGCGAGCCCTTCCTGCTTGCGCTCGAAGTCCGCGACCCTGGGAAGGACTTCCTCGCCCATGAAGCGATCTGTAGTCGCTTTCACTTGGAGTTGCGATTCGGTGAAGTCTTCCGGAGTGAGCACATGCTGGGCGGGAACATTTTCGATCAGAAAGCTGCCGCCCGGCGGGGCGGCCACCTTGGTACGGGGGACGCTATCTATGAGTGCCATCGGGATCTCCGTTGCTTCAGTTTAAGGGTGCGTCGACTTTAAGAGGTGCGGTCTCGAGAGGGTTGCGCCGCAACATGCGCAATTCCCTACTTCCGCATCGACAAGGCATATGCTTCTAAGGCGATTTGCTTCTGGATGTTTGTCTGCTGCAACTGCTCCAACATGTCGAGGGCAGCGACGGCACGTTCCGTCCAAGCGAAGGTTGACTGGCCCGCCAGCTGTGCCAGCTCAGTCGCGATGTCTCGGTGAGTCAAGCCGTCCTTGACTTTCAGGTGCAGGCGTAGAAGGTCACGGAGCAGCGAGGACAGCATTTCCGCCAGCACGTCGATACTCTCCGCCTGCTTACGGGCGATGGCATCCATCTCACTCGCCAACTGCACGAATTCCCCCTTCGCGAGCGCCGTTCGGACAAGTGCGAGCATCGCCTTCCGTCTTGCGAGGAATTCGGCTACATCGATGGACAAAGCAACACCGGGACTGCCCCGGGACCAAGCGCCGACTTGCTTCCGGAGTGAATCCGAAATGTCCTCGCGAGTATTCAGAAAGATCTCGATCTCAGCCGGGGACAGAGCGTCGAAATAGAACGGGATCGATCGTGACCGAATCGTTGCTGGGAGCAGGTACGGGTTCACAGAGGTCAGGATGATCGTCAGGTTCGGAGCCGGTTCCTCGAGGGTCTTCAGCAGCGCGTTTGCTGCCTCCGAGTTGGCTCGCTCCGCATTCTTGATTACAAAGATCCTGCGACGTCCCTCGGATGGGCTAAGGCGGGCCTGGTTGCGCAGGAGCCGGGCTTGGTCAATCCCGATGATTCGCATCGGGCCGTCTGGCGGAAAGATGAGCACATCCGGATGGGTGGCGACGATGAGCGGATTCTCCGATCGCTTGGCTGCTGGCAGCTTGCGACGGTCGGCGAGGATCTTGCGGTACTCCTGCTTGGAGAGGTCAGCGGCAAGGATTCGCTGGCACGGGGAGCAATCTCCGCAGGGCTTGCCAGGACCGATCGAGCAGTTGATCCCTGCCGCCAAGTGACGAGCGAGCGTCGTTTTGCCGACGCCTGCCTGTCCCGCAAAAAGCAGCGTTTGTGGCAAACGCCCTTCCGAGACCATTCGCCAAAGGGAGTCGGCGATCCTCTGATGACCGATGAGGGTAGGAGCGGGCATGGATACTAGGCACCGCAGAGGCCGCGGCTCTGAAGAGCGGGCAAGACGGAACTAAGGACTTTCCAAGCAACGTCCCTTGCTGGTCCGTTCGCGTCGATCCGTAGCACTCGCTCGGGATCGGCCTCGTGAAGTGACGCGTATCCCTGGCGAACAATCGAGAAGAATCTCATCGATTCGGATTCCATCAAGCTCTCGTCGACGGCTTGTTTCTCGTTCCTGGCCCTAGCACGTGCGATCGCGGTAAAAGGGTCGACATCGAGCCAAAGCGTCAGGTCCGGCTGGAAACCGTCGCAGGCGAACTCGCTCAGCCGCAGCACACGCTCCGCGCCCAGATCTCGACCGTAGCCTTGATAGGCGACGGTGGCATCGGTGAAGCGGTCTGAAATCACTACCTTGCCCGCAGAAAGTGCGGGGGTTATGACCTCCTCCAGGTTCTGCACACGTGAGGCAAAGTACAGCAGCAACTCCGTCGTTGGGTGCAGTTCGGAGTTGGCTGAGTCAAGCAGGATAGCCCGGATCATGCGTCCGACACGAGTGCCGCCCGGCTCCTGAGCTAGGACCGGGGCAAGGCCCCGTTCCTGCAATGCAGTGGCTAGCCTACCGATCTGGGTTGTCTTGCCCGATCCGTCGATCCCCTCGAAACTGAGGAAGAACCCCTGCCCTGCCAAATTGCAAGTATATCCCGCGCCGCAAGGGCTTCCTGCGTCACACCGTGATGGTCCGCTCCACTTCAACGCGTCCTTCAGTGCTGAGGCGAAATACTGTGAAATCGGCGGCTTGGCCCGGCTCCAGGTAACCGCTGCGATCCTCGAGCCCCATGGCCTTCCCTGGGTTTGAGCTAGCGAGGCGCGTTGATTGGAACAGAGCGAGCCCCGCGAAACGCATTGAATTCTCGATGCCGCGGTCCATACTAAGGGCCGAGCCGGCAAGGCGCCTGCTGCTGGCGAGCTCGACTCGCTGTTCCGGCAACAGTTCGACCTCCTGTTCGCCTAGCTTGTACAGGCCCGGACGGCAATGGGCGGGTGCGACAGCGTCGGTCACCAAGATCGCCTTGTCCGGGCCCTTCGCGCGGATGGCAATCTTGGCAAAGGGAGGCGGAAGATGGATTCCGTCGACGATCAATCCGGCGTACAGCCGGTCGTCAGCCAATTGATGGATTATGTAGTTGTCGTGTCGCGGCACCATGGAGGCGGCGCCGTTGCCAAGGTGGGTGCTCATGGTGGCACCGGCCTTTATCGCGTCGGCGATCTGCGAGGCTGTGGCGTCCGTGTGGCCGATGGAGACCACGACGCCGGACGCAACCATGTGCTCGATCACCGCGGGAGCCTCTGCGTGCTCAGGGCTTAGCGTCACTAGCCGGACGTTCCCTTCTGCAGCTTCCTGGAAGCGCTCGAACTCCCCCACGGTGGGAGGTCGGACATGGGGCTTCGGATGTGCTCCGCGAGGACCGTCGCGCGGCGAGATCCAAGGCCCTTCGACGTGGAAGCCGAGCATGGCGCCTCCGTTTGCCAAATCCCTCCTAGCCCGCGCAAGGTTGCACAGCGAGCCGATCATGTCTTGCCGGGAACCCGTGATAACAGTTGGGTACAAGCGCGCAACTCCAGTCGAGCGCTGGATATCGATCGATCTGGCAATTTGATCCGCAGGTGAGGCCGGATCGTTGTAGTCGACGCCTGCAAAGCCGTTCACCTGTAGGTCGATCCAGCCCGGGGACACGAAGGGGCCCGCCGATTCGTCGGAAAGTCTCACGTGCTCGACGAGCCCGCCCTTCGTCTCGATGTCGATAGCCTGATTGGTTGACGGGTGGATCCCGCGCACATTCATTTGTCCAAACACCCCGTGAAATTCGAAATCGTGAGAGGGCCGCTATTCTCGAAAGCCGGATCGTCTGCGCCTGGCTCGAGCCCGGCCGCATTGTTTCCGGCGATTGACTCGAGTCTCATGGACGCGCTTGCTGGCGGAGCCTCTCTACGGGAGCCGGAGCCAATTCTCCTGTGCATCCCCCGTCAAGTCAGTCAGTGTACCCTTGGCGAAGGCGATCCCATTGCCGCTCGCTTGACTCCATCCGAGCACTCGCCCGAGTCTTGCAATCTGCCGGCAGGGAAAGACCAGTGACACTCCAATGCTCCCGGTGATCCGAGGCCAGGAAGACGATCGTGGACTCTGGCCGTATCTGCTCCTGGCATCCGCTGAACCCGTTCGCTGCCGTCCGAGCAACATACAGAACTCGCCGAAGAGCGCCGCGCTTATCTTCAAGCTCTGCTGGTGAGCGCGCAGGTCGCAGGCGGTATCCCCCTTCTCGGAAAGAATTCTCGGCCCAGGAGTCGCGACCATCCGCAGGGAAACAATAAATACCGAATGTGCCAACGGCATCGCGGAACTCACCTATTCCGTCGAATCCCCATTATGAAGTGGTTGGCCGGGTCTGTCCCTGCTCCCTTTCCTCGCGGAGACCGGGGGCTTCGTAGCGTCCCGCCAGGGCTTGGAGAACGTTCGCGCACACCGGTCCCCTTTTTCAATGCGCGATACCGGCTTTCCATGCCATGCACTTCCTTTGCTCCTAGCACGGTGGTCGCAAGTCCCCAATACGAATACTAATTCCTGTTGGTGAGACTGGTGGAACCAAAGCCATTGGCTCGCAATCCATGATGCGCTCTTACCCTCTTGGGGGGCTGTTACGTCATGCATTCAGAACCGATGCCTTGCCGATCCGGACTTGAGACTCGAGAGGCGCAGCTGTGTGAGATGTGTATCGCAACGGAAATGCAACGCGCGGCCAGTTTCGTGACACGTCGCGTGGTCCGCTTGCTACGGAACTTCCGGCTTGGCCTCGCCGTGCGAACCCCAGTGCTCTGCCCGATGCCTGTCGGATCGGGTGCGGTTCGCTACGCTGCCCGATTTGCAACCGGCTTAGGTCGAGCGGCTATCGTGCTCTGCCGCTCTTGCCATCGGCCGCTTGACCGGCTGCGACGCGAAAGGCTACATTGGTTGCTACTCTTGAGCAGGAGGGATGGGTTCCCGAGTCGTTCGGACTCTTCGCTCAGGTGAAGCGTCTTATGCCTAAGTTGTTTGAAATACTAGCGATCGCAGTGCATCTGTGCCTAGGCCTCTTGTGTTTCGCGCTGGGGATCCTTGGCTGGATCGCCCGCGGAGATATGTACGTTCCGGTAGTGCCAGTTGCTCCCGAAAACGTCGCTACGTCTCTGGTCTTTGCCGGGGCGTTCGCGATTCTAGCCGTTGGCTTGGCTATCCGAGGCGGGGGATGGAGCAGTTTCCTGATGCTGGTTTGGTCGGTCGGACTGGTGGCGGTTCTAGGCTCGACTGTGTTCCGCGGTGGCTTTCGGTTCGATGGGATGACAGACCTCGCAACGTACTGGTGGATGTTCGTAGGTTCCCTGGTCCTACTGTATGCAGCGTGGCTGCGATTCCGGAGGCGCCCGCGATATGGGATTGGATCTCAAGCCTACATGCGCCGACCGCTAGGCTAGATTACAGTGACGCAGTCGCGGGATCTAGCGGGCGGGCGCTCGTCACCGAATCGTCTGTTGACCGTGCCGCGACCGGAAGCGGCGGAGTCCATTCTCCCAGTCACAATTGGGCTGGGCTATGCGCCCGGCGCGGCAACGGGGAGAAAACGTAGCGCGGCCATGGGCAGAGCCGCTCAAGGATTTCAGGTGAGGCTCGCGTGAGGTCAGGTTGCCGCTGGACTCTGTCAGTCCGGCAGCATGCTTATTCTTCGAAGCCCGCTGGCGCGCCAAGCTTTCCAGGGCAGCAGCGAATGCCTGCGCCGCCTACTGCGAATTCTGTGGACAGCAGGGCGTCTTTGGCAGCGCTGAAGCTTAGCGAACCCAGGTTTGGATCATAATATCCATAGGTTTAGTGGCGATGGATGTATTCGATCAAGTGCGAGACGCGTTGGAATCAGGCGATGTCGAGGCCGGCTTCGACTTGGCTGTCGAGCGATTCCTCGGCGAGCGATCCTACCCGTTGATATTCGAGGCTCGCCTGATGAAGGCCCGCTACCAGCTTGGAATGCCTCTGATCCAGACCTCTCCGTGGCGCGACCTGAGCCCGGACGTGCAGGCCGCGTACGAGAAGGCGACAGTCACAGCCGCACGAGAAGTCGGCACGCTCTTCCTTGCCGACGGCGAGATTGGCCGAGCTTGGCCGTACTTTCGGGCAATTGGAGACAAGGCAGAGGTGCGGGCAGCGATTGAAGCCTGCAACGATGCCGCGGCAGGCGAGGCCCTCGATGGCCTGATCGAAGTCGCCTATCACGAGCAGGTGAATCCCAAGAAAGGCTTCGAACTCATTCTGGAGCACTACGGTACCTGCCGCGCGATCACGAACTTTTCTCAGTATCCGGTGGAGGAGGGGCGAGCGGACTGTGCTCAACTGCTGGCCGAGAACGTCCACTCCGAACTGCTCTCGAACATCAAGTACGCCGTGACCCAGAAGGAAGGAACAGATCCCGCCGGAGATGACCTAGCCGCCATTGTGTGCGGTCGTGACTGGCTGTTCGAAGGCAATGCCTACTACTTGGACACGTCGCATGTCTCTTCGCTGGTCCAGATGGCCCCTTCCATAGACCGCCGCGCGACGCTCGAGCTACTGTACGGACTGACCGAATACGGCAAGCGGCTTGGCGAAATGTACCAGTTTCCAGGCAACCCTCCGTTCGAGAACGTCTTCAAGGACTACGGCATCTACATCCGCACGGCGCTCGGGCGTGATGTCGAGAGCGGCCTTGCCCACTTCCGCGAGAAGGTCGAGACCTGCGATCCCCACGTTGCCGGCACGACGCCTGCGCAAGTGCTCGTAAACCTCTTGGTCCGAATCGGAAGGCCTGGTGAAGCCGCGGACGTGGCTCTGGAACACCTCTCCGAGGCTGATCCGCAATTCCTGACATGCCCCAACGCCCTGCAGCTCTGCCAGATGGCCGGGGATTACGGACGCTTGGCGGAAGTTTCCCGAAAGCGTCGGGATCTCTTGAGCTTCGCCGCGGCGACAATGCAGGCAGGTGTAGGGGGGCCCGCCGGAGCGTAGAGGCCAAGCTTCGCCGGCCCCGCCGCTACTCGTTTTGCAGCCTGAGCGTCTGGCCGGCGCTTGGGTTCCAGTGAGCCCGAGTTCGTCCGAGCGCACTCCTTCTCGGCTGCCGGTCACTCGCGGAACTTTAGTGGGCAGGGCAAGACCGATGCCTGATTCGGCGTCAGTGGATGCATGAGAAGGGCATCGCAGGAGAGAATCGGTCCGCACGGGAATCTGTCTTGCACCGGTCTCGAAGCTCATTGGCAGCAGGGATGCGCAGCCGCTGCCGTTGTGGCCCGCATTATCTGCGCGGCGGCCATTGGCCACAGTTTGTTCGAACGGCCGAGACCGGTCGAGCCGGCCGCCCTCGGCATTGCGGTGACGTCAAGGCAAATCGCTTGGGCGTAGCACCTTCAGTACCATAGAAGCGTGCTACCCCAAGCTGCCATCCGGGACCTGCAGCATGTCGTAGGCGAGCGCGCTGTTCTCCACCGAGACCAGGATTTGCTCCTGTACGAATATGACGGAAGCATCGACAAGGGGCGCCCCGAATGCGTAGTTTTTCCACGCACGACCGAGGACGTCGTCGAAATCGTGCGGATTGCTGCCGATTACTCGCTTCCCTTGGTTGGCCGGGGGGCCGGCACCGGACTCAGCGGAGGCGTGATTCCGACGTGCGGAGGCGTCATGATCGGCTTCTCGCGCATGAACAAGATCCTTGAGATCGATCTCGAGAACGAGTGCGCGGTCGTCCAGCCCGGCGTGGTCAATCTGGACATCACGCGCGCAGTGCAGGGCAGGGGCTACTACTACGCTCCGGATCCTTCCTCCCAAAAGGCATGCACGATCGGTGGAAACGTCGCGGAGAATGCCGGAGGCCCCCACACGCTGATCTACGGCGTGACGACTAACCACGTTCTGGGAATCGAAGCCGTCCTGCCGGACGGCACGGTTCTGAATGCAGGCGGCAAGGAACAAGACCTGCCAGGCTACGACCTCCGCGGCTTGCTAACCGGCTCCGAAGGAACGATGGCTTTGGTTACGAAGGTCATCGTTCGCCTCATGCGCTCGCCCGAAGCGGTCGAGACGCTGCTGGCGATTTATGAGCGAGCCGACGACGCCGCTTCGACAGTCGGCGAGCTTACCGATCGGGCCATTACTCCCGCAGCCGTCGAGATGCTCGACGGCGTGATGCTGCGCATGGTGGAGGAAGCGACCCGGGCGGGCTTTCCGATGGATGCGGAAGCAGTGCTTCTGATCGAGTTGGAGGGTGTTCGCGAGGCGGTAGCCGAACAATTGGAGCTAGTGAATTCTGTCTGTCTAGAGTGTCGCGCGCGCGAAGTCCGAGTCGCCAAGAGCGCAGACGAGCGCGCTCTCCTGTGGAAGGGGCGCAAGAATGCTTTTGGGGCAGTTGGCAGGGTTAGCCCGACGTACTACGTACAGGACGGCGTCGTTCCGCGCACGCGGATCGCCGATACCCTAAGGCACATTTACAGGGTTTCCGAGAGGTACGGCCTTACGATCAGCAACATATTCCATGCGGGTGACGGGAATATGCATCCGATCATCCTCTTCGACCCGCGCAGCGAGGATGAGACGAGGCGCACTCGCGAAGCCGGTGAAGACATACTCCGCTATTGCATCGAAGTTGGCGGCGCGATCACGGGCGAGCATGGCGTGGGCATGGAAAAGAACGAACTCATGCCCCTGCTATTCGCCGAGGACAGCTTGGAGCAGATGGAGCGCCTGATGCGCATTTTCAATCCGGACGGTCGCTTGAACCCGGGCAAGATCCTGCCGACGGGAAAGGGATGCTTGGAGATTCGCCCGCCAGCGGCCCCGCACAAGGCGGTCATATGGTAGTCGGCGGCGGCCTGTGCATTCCGCGCGAGTGAGACTCCTGGGCCAGGGGCACTGCCGGCAGTGTAGGGCATGCCCAAGACGGTTGATTCGAGATTGGGGACCAGGGTTGCGAGCTTTGGTAGCATCGCCTCGTAATGCGATCTCTCGTCATCCTTTCATTGCTCACGGTGGGCTGCGTCGGCACACCTGACTCCACCGACACTCGGATTGACCCGGACGATCTAGCCGCCCATGTGCGCTTCCTGTCGCACGATCTCCTCGAGGGCAGAGGCGTGGGCGGTCGCGGAGAAGCCTTGACAGCCGAGTACTTGGCGACGCAACTCGCCTTGGCGGGCGCTGATTCGGCCGGAGACGACGGCACTTACTTTCAGCGCGTCCCGCTAGTCGAAATCAAGACCCAACCGGGTTCCGCTCTTAGCCTGGCGGGCCGCGACACAGTACCGTTGGACGAATACGTCGGCAACAACGAGCGTCAGACCGGACGCGAGGTCTTCGATGCCGAAGTCGTTTTCGTCGGCCATGGGATCACGGCTCCCGAATTCGAGTGGGACAACTACAAGGAATTCGATGTCCGAGGCAAGATTCTTCTGCTGTTTACCAACGAGCCGCCGTCCGAAGACGATGCGTTCTTTGGCGGAAGGGCTCTTACGTATTACGGACGCTGGACATTTAAGTTCGAGGAGGCTGCTAGGCGAGGGGCATTGGGAGTGCTGATCGTCCACACGGACGAGACCGCCGGCTATCCGTGGGAGGTCGTTCGTAACTCCTGGAGCGGAAGCCAGCCCTACGTGGAGGTGAGAGAGGGCGAGGCCAAGCTCGCCCTTGCGGGCTGGCTGACTTCCAGCGCGGCCGAGCGATTGTTCGATGTCTCGCCGGCGACTCGTGGCAAGAGCCTCGCCCAACTGCTTGAGATGGCGAACCGAAAGGACTTCGTTCCGCTTCCTCTGAGTGTGCGAGCTGAAGGCGACTTACGCAGCTCAATTGTGCCGATTGAGACGGTCAATGTGCTTGCCAGATTCGAGGGGAGCGACCCGCAACTCAAGGACGAGGCTGTCTTGTACACGGCCCATTGGGATCACCTCGGCATGCAAGAGGTCGCGGAGGGAGAGGATGGCATCTACAACGGAGCCGTGGACAACGCGACGGGCTGTGCTGTCCTGCTCGAGATCGCTAGAGCGTTCGGACGTCAGGCCTCCAAGCCAGCTCGCAGCGTCCTTTTCGCGTTCGTCGGGGCCGAGGAGAGCGGGCTCCTCGGTTCGGCGTACTACGCTTCCAATCCGGTGGTGTCCGTGGGCCGCACGGCGATAAACCTCAACTACGATGGGCTGTATCCATTCGGCGCTACTAGAGACTTCTCGCTGCCGGGCCACGAGCGCACGACCGCCCGAGGAACGGTGGAAGCGCTCGCGGCCGAATTTGGTGTCAGCCTTACGCCGGACGCGCATCCAGAGCAGGGCTATTACTACCGCTCCGACCAGTTCAGCCTCGCCAAGCAAGGAGTGCCCGCGTTTTCTCTTCGCACGGGCACGCACTATATCGGGCGGCCCGAAGGCTGGGGCGACGAGCGTGTCGGCGAATACCGGGAACGGCACTACCACCAGCCCTCTGACGAGCACAATGACGAATGGGATTTCACGGGCATCGCTGACTTGGCGGAATTCGGATTGGAACTGGGACGTCTGGTCGCCGACCAGGCGGACCTGCCGACATGGAACGAGGGCGACGAGTTCCTCGCGGCTCGCGAACGCTCGTGGCAATAACGTTGGGATAGCTTGGTGTGCGCGGATGGCTCCGCAGCTGTACTCCGGCGCGCTGACGCGCGGGGGCAGCTTGCCTCGTGGCGCTCGCTCGACCTAGATGGCGAAGCTGCCTGCAAGGGGGTGCCTCAGTCGCTGTCCCGAATCCGTCACTGGTCGGTCCGAATGGACTCGGCCTGGCGATTGGAGCGGGACGGCCTTCCTTGGGCGTGCTCGACCGACAGGGTTGCGGCTTCGTGGAATGGCTCGCCCCTCTGTTCGACGGGCTGATCTCGTGGGTTTCAATTGGCTATAATTTCGAGACTGCGTCCTACGCTAACCGGACGTTTCGGCTGATAGTTACTGGAGGGAGAAGGAATGAAGAAAACGTTTGCCGCGGGCGTCGTGGCCTGCGTGATGGTCGCTGTGGTTTGGGCCGACAATCGTGACGGGCACGTCTACAAAAAGACTGCGTCTGTACACGACCTCATGGAATACATGGTCAAGCCAGCCATGGACAAGATCAAGACATATCGAGAGGCCGGCGGGCCGTCAGGCAAAGACGAGTGGAAGACGGCGTTCGGCGCCATCACGATGGTCAACGAGGCTGCCCAACTCGTCCTCATGGACGGGCGCATCAAGGACGACCCGTGGCGCGACGGAGCGAGCCAGGTCATCGCTGCTAGCGGGGATGCAATGATGGGCGCGTACCGCATGGACGCCGACGGCTACGGCAAGGGCCTCAAAGCGATGTCGGCCGGGTGCAAGACCTGCCACGACGTCCATAAGAAAGAGAAGGAGTAGCCGGTTTCGGCTGGGCAAGCCCCTCGCCCCGCGGGCAAACTCGGCGATCCAAGAATCGCTGCGCGGCACGCTTGGGATCAATAAGCAGCGAGAGTCCCAATGCGTCTGCTGGAATGGTCCCCGTGCATGCGAGGCAGGCGCCGCCTGCGGGACGCTAGTCGTTCTAACCGTAGTATTCGGCGTTTATCTCAGTGAAGTCAAGCCACTCGTCCGGAAGATCCTCTTCCGCGAAGATCGCCGAGACCGGGCAAACTGGCACGCACGCGCCACAATCGATGCACTCTTCCGGATCGATGTAGAGCATCTCCTCCACTTCAAAGTCTTCTTCGTCGTCCTTCGGGTGAATGCAATCCACCGGGCAGGCGTCGACGCAGGCGGTGTCTTTCGTGCCGATGCACGGTTCCGCGATGATGTAAGCCATTGTTTCGAACCTCTCCTGAATTGACTCGAACTACTTGCTTTTTCGACTTGTGCGCCACGTGACGGAACAGCCACCGACGGCCAGCCGCGACCACAACCGAGAAGGCAATCTTAGCATAATCCCCGCCTTCGGCGATGAGTGCACGGCGGGCCCTTGAACTGAGCGTATCATGGAATCTAATCATGACGAAACGTTGGTTCGCTGTGCTTGCGCTGCTGTCGATGCTGGTTCCCTTAGCGGCGCAGAGACGAGGCGGCGCAGGGGCCTCAGGGTCCGAGCCGTTCGGTCGGGGCCTCGATCCTCGGATGCCCGACGGGAGGTCGCGTACCTTGATCATCTTGAAGAAGGATGTAGAGAGGTCGAGCGAGGACATGGCGAAGGTTGTGGAATTGGCCACCGAGCTGCGCGAAGAGATCGAGAAGAACCAATTCCATACCGTCGACCTTCGAAGCGTTCGAAAGGCTGAGGAGATTATCAAGCTGGTCCGGCGAGTGAAGAGTCGCTTGAGCAAGGCGCAATAGATGCCGGCTACTGCATTTCGCGGAGTTGGGCGGGATTGAAGGGACGTCAGGCCCTCCTCTCATCGAATCGTTTCTGCGCACATTCGCTATCGCGAGGCTCGTCATTGTCGCGCGCAGCTGCTCCGAGCACGCAGCGCTCCGCGCCATTTCCGTGGCGGAGGCCGATCCGAACCAAGAATTCCGGACTCCGACATTGGAAGGACATCACAAGATGCTGAATCAACTGGCCACGTTGGTCCGTGGTTCCGACAGACGACGCCTAGAGGGTCCACCCCGATCGACCAGCAGTGCTCCGTGCCGGTTCGACGTCGACCCAAAGTTCGCTGAGTCCCCGCAGCACGATCTGCCGTCTACGGACCGGCTCGGACGCCAAGCGGATTGAAGAATACCTGCGCAGCAGGGCAGTAAACGCTATGCAGGCCTCCATTTCGGCCAGCGGGGCACCCAGGCAGTAGTGGATGCCTCGTCCGAACGACAAGTGGCCGGTCCCCCTGCGCCCGATGTCCAGCGTGTCCGGATCCTCGAACACGTCCGGGTCGCGGTTCGCTGAGCCGATCAGCGTGATGAGTTCCTGCCCGGCTCGGATCCTCTTGCCGCCGATCTCAACGTCGCAACGCGCGGTGCGCCCGTTGATCTGGACCGGCGAGTCGAACCGCAGGAATTCCTTGACCGCCGACCCTGTCATGCCGGGATCCTCGCGCAGACGTTGCATCTGCGCCGGGTGCGTGATGAGCGCGAGCGTTCCGTTGCCGATCAGGTTCCTTGTCGTCTCGTTGCCTGCCACCAACAAGAGGATCAGGGTCGAGATGAGTTCGTCGTGGGTCAGCTTTTCGCCTTCTTCCTCCGCAGCGAGAAGGTCACTGATCATGTCGTCCCTCGGTGCCCGGCGACGGCGGTCCAGAATCCCTTCAAAGTACTCGCCCAGTTCGTGCCTGGCGCGCTTCACGCGCGCAATGCTTCCCGGATCTAGGATGGGGTCGATACTCAATGAGATGTCGTTGGACCAACCGTTGAAGATGTCCATGTCCTCCGGCGGCACACCCAGCATCTCCGCGATCACGGTTACAGGCAGCGGATATGCGAATGCACTGATCAAGTTGACCCTCTCGCGGCCCGCGATGCCATCGAGCAGGTACTCTGCGATGCGCTCGATTCTCGGTCGAAGCCTCTCGATCGCCCGGGGAGTGAACGCTTGCGAGACGAGAGACCTGAGGCGGGTGTGATCCGGCGGATCAAGGTCGAGCATGCTAACGAGGCCCGTTTTGACCTGTACATCAGTCGCTGCTGCGCTAGAGAACCGAGCATGGTCCCGCAGGACCGGATCGATGTCCCTGTAGCGAGCGAGCGCCCACGCGTTCATCAATCTCATGCGGTGAACAGGGTCGTTTCGCCGCATGCGTCTATATAGCGGGTACGGGTCTGAGATGACTGCGCTCGATCCGGGATGATAGGACACTCCGGACTCTATGCGCTCCCAGGCGAGCAGTGCTCGGACAGCAATCGGCTCGAAGGCGTTTCGGAATAATGCAGCTGGCGAATTCATGGCGGACCTAGCACTTGGAGTCAGGCATAGCTCAAGCTAGCAGACGTCCCGGAGACCGCAACCTAGCGAACGACGGCACCGCGAGCGCGAGCGGACTCCCCAGATATTGGCCGGGCTCTTGACCGCGTTGGTCGGTCAGGCCGGAATCGGCTGCGTCGCCAGCAGCACGGACACCGGCAACTCCTCGGCAAGTGCGGCTTCGCTACTTGGGCCGCCTGTTGATAGACCGTTGGTGCTCGCGATCGCACGCCGGGGCTGCTCGGCATGTACACTGCCTAAGTCCGTGGCGCGTGCATATGGCTCGAATGCGATTCTCTTGTGCGCTCTCTTGGGTTGCGGACAGTCCGTGCACGACGCGGGGCGCTGGCCAAGCGGCGGCTGGCAATGTCATACAATCGACGACTGCTCGCTCGGAGCCGACGGCGTACGCCTCGGCGACATCAACAAGGACGGTCGGATGGACGTCGTTTCGCCTTGGGAGCAGGGCGGTCAGGTACGGGAATACCTGAATCCAAGCAAAGCGGGTCTGCGGGATCGCTGGCCCGCGGTGACGGTCGGCGAAGTCGGTGACCCGGAGGACGCCTTTTTCGTCGATCTGGATGGCGACGGATGGCTTGACATTGTCAGCTCTTGCGAAGGCGACACCCGCTCGATCTTCGTCCACTGGGCACCGTCGGATCCTTCCCGTCTTCTAGTGGCAAGCGAATGGATGACCCAGGAACTGCCGGCGGCGTCGGGGCTCGCGCGCTGGATGTACGCGTTCGCGATGCAAGTGGACGGTAGAGCCGGGCTCGACCTAGTCGCGGGTGGGAAGGGAGACTCAGCCCGTGTCGGCTGGTTCGAAGCTCCCGAGAATCCCCGCGATCTAGAGAAATGGATCTGGCATCCGCTGCACGACGTCGGCTGGGTCATGACCCTCCGGCCGCAGGACCTTGATGCCGACGGAGATCTCGATATTCTGGCCACCGACCGCATAGGCGCGGGGCGCGGCGCACTTTGGCTGGAGAATCCCGGGCCCAAGGAAGCTGCGAGGGCGGAATGGCCGGTGCGTCGAATCGGCCCGGCCGATGAACACGAGGCCATGCACAACGCCATTGCGGATCTGGACGGCGACGGGCTAGTGGACGTTCTCGTCGCAGCCAGGGACGGACCATTGCGGTTCCACAAGCGCCTTAGTCGGCACGGTGTGGCTTGGGAGACACACCTGGTCGAGATGCCTCCTCAGACTGGCCACGGCAAGTCCGTCGAGGCGGCCGATATCGATCTCGACGGAGTTCTAGACCTAGTTGTGGCATGCGCCCGAGCTGACGGCGGAAGAATCGGATTGTTTTGGCTCGCGCATCATGGTGCCCCGACGCGGTCCCGCTGGTCGGCTACTTCCGTCAGCGACATTGAAGGATTCATCTTTGACCTGATCCAACTGACCGACCTCGATAATGACGGCGACCTGGACATAGTGACCGTGGAGGAAAAGGGGCCATACCTGGCCCGTGGGCACGAAGGCAGTGAATTGGGAGTGATATGGTACGAGAACCCCGCGGTTTCGGGAGATTCGCATTGATTGCTGGGGCGAATGGAGGTCAGGACGGCGGAATCCCAATGCCAGCCGCTTGAGTTTGTTCATTCGCCAGCCGTGTTCGGCGAGTGACGCGCAGCCATGTCGCTCTATTCGCCCTTTGCGAGTTCGTGTCTGCACCGAACGAATATCTTCGCGTCAATGCTCTGAGAGCGCGTTGCGGTTCCGAGTCCGAGGCGCCTTAGCACACCTCACGAAGACACTCGTCTTGAATAGCGAGGTCATGCACTCGCATGGCCGGAGTCCCCATTGTTGCTGGCTCAAGGCGAACCGATGTGCCGATCCAAGCCGACCTGTCGGCAAGTTCGAGGCCGACTCCGCTCCGTCATCGCGAATCCAGAAGCCCTTCGATGGTCTGCACTCCGTTCGCCCTGTTCGGGCTGCGGGCTCATAGCCTGCGATTGCCGCGATCGGCGATCACGTGACTACCTTGGCAGTAGCGCGTTGTTGGTCCCGGCCTGCGGCGCTTGACCATCGCGGCGACCCGGTCTCTCGAACTGGCGTGCTATTCAAGCACTCTCGGAGCTAGTTCGGTCCGCTACATCAGCGCCCGCGAGAACCGACTGTCCCCGGGCGACCCGCAGGTCGCGCTCGAATGCGCCTAGGAAACCCTGGCTTGAGCCCCTAGCCTCGTCAAGCGATTGCCCAGTGCCATCTAACTTCCCGCCTTTCACACAACGATTGAGATCGGCCACATCGTGATACGCCTCGGTGCCCAATCCAGTTGTTGCGTAACGCCAAACGATGACGCTTCGTGCAAGAATGTTGCACCGTCAGGCGGGGGCGGGAGGGGGCGCCCGTTGAAAACAGCTCTTGAAACCTCCGCTGTCTTCTCGGAGCGAAGCCCTTTGATCTACGGGTTCGCCGCTTTCCAGCGGGCGCCGCGATCAGCTAAGCCAGCAGTTTGGTCGCAACTTCGCCGGCCACATCCGTAAGCCGGAAGTCGCGGCCTTGGAATCGGTAGGTCAGCTTGGTGTGATCGAACCCCAGCACGTGGAGGAGTGTGGCGTGCAGGTCATGCACGTGAACGCGGTCCTCGATTACGTTGAATCCCAAATCGTCGCTCTTGCCGATTGTGATGCCGGGCTTGATGCCGCCTCCCGCCAGCCAAATGGTGAACGCGTTCGGATGATGGTCGCGGCCGTCGTCGGTGCCGCCCTGAACCATCGGGGTCCGACCGAATTCGCCGCCCCAGAGAACGAGCGTGCCATCGAGAAGGCCGCGCTGCTTGAGATCCTTCACCAAGGCTGCGCTGGCTTGGTCGGTGTCCTTGCAGTTCTTCTGCAGGCCCGAGATCAAGTCACCGTGCTGGTCCCAAGACTCGTGGAACAACTCGACGAAGCGGACGCCGCGCTCCACTAGCCGACGAGCGAGGATGCAGTTGTTCGCGAACGACGGCTTGCCCGGTTCCGCGCCGTACATGTCTAGGACATGCTGGGGTTCCTGTGCGATATCCATCAGCTCGGGCGTGCTCTGCTGCATCCGGTACGCCATCTCGAAAGAGTTGATGCGGGTCTCGATTTCCGGATCGCCCACTTCCCCAAGGCGTATGCTATTGAGCCGCCGAATGGAATCCAGGGAGTCCCTCTGGAGCTGGCGGTCCACCCCGGCGGGATTGGAGAGGTAAAGCACTGGATCGCCGCTTGTGCGGAACTGGACTCCCTGGTACATCGACGGCAGGAAACCGCTGCCCCAGTTGGTGTTCCCGCCGCTCGGGCCCTTCTGCCCAGAACTGAACACAACGAATCCAGGCAGGTCTCTAGACTCGCTTCCAAGTCCGTACAGCGTCCAAGCCCCCATGGAAGGCCGGCCGAATTGCTGCGTGCCAGTGCTCATCATCACCTGCGCCGGGGCGTGATTGAAGGCGTCAGTGACCATCGACTTGACGATTGCGATGTCGTCTGCAATGGAGGCCGTGTGCGGGACAAGTTCGGACAGCTCGGCGCCGCTCTCGCCGTGACGCGAGAACTTGAACTTTGGACCTAGAAGCGTGGAGCTGGGGTCGATAAAGGCTGCCCGGTAGCCCTCAAGCAGGTTTTCGGGAGGAAGGGTCCCCTCGTGCCTTGCGAGTTCCGGCTTGTGGTCAAAGATTTCGAGATGGCTCGGCCCTCCGCCCATGAACAGGAAGATCACGTTCTTGGCGGTTGGCTTGTGATGCGGCTGCTTGGGCGCCAGCGGGTCCGACGCGTGCAGCATTTGACGCAACGCGACGGCTCCCAGTCCGACGCCGCATTGCTGGAGGAACCAGCGTCGAGCCAGTGGATTGGCTGCGTTTTTCAGTCCGTGCATCGATCACTCCCTTGTGATGGTTTCGTCTAGATTCAGCAGCACTCTGGATACGGCTGTCCATGCAGCGAGCTCGGTCGTGTCGGGTTCCCCGCCGTCCGCTGTCCCGACTGGCCTGTCGCCGAATGCTAGTTCCGGCGCGTTCAGGTCGCCGGATTCGATGCGCTTCCGCTGACCGTCGAGAAGCGAGAGAAGCTCGGCGCGCTCCGCCTGTCGCGGTGCCCTGGACAACACGCGCCTGAACGCGTAATCGACCCGCTGCCGATCGCTGGCGCCGCCCTCGCCGAGCGTGCGGCGGCCCAGCTCGCGCGCGGCCTCCATGAAAACCGTCTCATTCAAGGTGACCAGCGCCTGCAGCGGCGTGTTGGAGCGGTCACGTCGGACGCAGGAGAAGTCGCCAGTTGGGGTGTCGAAGGTCGAAAGCACGGGGAAGGGGACCGAACGGTATCGGAAGGCGTAGATCCCACGGCGATAGCGCTGCGCGCCGTCGTCGACATACCAGCGCTTCGGGCCGTAGCTGATTGGCGGGAGAAACAAGAATTCCGGCGCTGGGGGATACACGGGCTCCCCGCCGATCTCGGGTGTCAGCAGGCCGCTGGCTGCAAGTGCGATGTCCCGTACCAGTTCGCCATCCACGCGGAACCGCGAACCCCTCGCCAGCAAGCGGTTGTTCGGATCGCTTTCGAGCAGTTCCGGCGAGACGTGGGACGACTGCTGGTACGTCTCCGAGGCGGCAATTAGTCGATGAATGTGCTTCAGGCTCCAGCCGTTTTCCATCAGCTCTACCGCCAGCCAATCCAGCAGCTTGGGATGTGAAGGATCGGCCGACTGCCGTCCGAGGTCCTCGGCGGTTTCCACGATTCCCGTTCCGAAGTGACCTTGCCAGATTCTGTTGACGATAGATCGTGCTGTAGTTGGCGAGCTGCGGTCCACGAGCCAGTGCGCGAATGCGACCCGGCCCGGAATGTCCGCCAGGTCCGGCATGTCATGCAAGAACCCGGGCACCCCGGCTTCAACCTGCTCGGTCGGCCGCAGGAAATCGCCGCGTTGGAGCATGCTGGTTACGCGCGGCTCGGCCCGCTCGTGCATGACGAGCTGCGACGACCCTTCGGGATAGCGCTTCCACAACTCCTCGATGCGGCGATTGGCTTCGGCCCATTCGGCCACCGTCGTGCGCCAATAGCCGAACACCGCGGCCTCCTGCTCGGGCGTGCGTCTCTCAGGAGGAACGGACGATACGATCTTGCGCACGTGTGCCGGCAAAGGATCTGCAGCGGCGTTTTCCTCCGACGTGTAAGAGAGGCGGTATCGACCGAGGTTCAAGGATTGGTTGTCATCGGGATTCCAGCCGCCGTGCTTCATCGACAGATGGAACTTCAGGTGCAGGGGCTCGTCCGCGACGAGCGGCTCTTTCAATTGGAAGACTGCGTTGTGTGGCGTGTTGCGCCTTCCTGGCCCTGCGTCGATATTCCAAGCGCTCATCTCGAACCCGTCGATTGCAAAGCCGACATCGCCTAGAACGCGGCGCTTGCCGTCCTGGTCCGGGAAGAGGAAGGGGTCAAGCCAAGTGATTGGCGGATTCAAGTCGGCCGTTGCCCGGGAGAGGGCAACCTTCTTCCAGGCCTCAGGGTCGCTTGACGGCGCCGCTTCCACCTCGAACTCGGTGAGCGCGGCGGTGCCTAGGAGCGACCTGCCGGGACCGCTCAACGGAAGCCGGGGGTCTGTCAGAACCTCGAGCCGAAACGCGTTGATCCGGCCCGATTCCAAACGGCCTTCGGGATTGACGACGCTTCTGGTCGGTGCAAAGCCTTCGGCAAGGAGGGACTTGTCGGGCAGCACGAGGTACTTCTCGCCACTGCCGAGCTTGATATGTGTGTCGAGCACGGTCCACTCGGGTTGGGCCGAGGCCTCGTCCCGCTCCCAAGCGCCCATCCGAGCGCGCCAGTCTGGCGCGCGACGCCGCAAGTCCTGTTCGATCTCGTGAATTCCCGCGAAGATTTCCGCCCGGAGTTGGTCCTCCGCCGGAGTGTATACGGGTTGCGACGCCTCGTGGGAACTGTTGATAAACGCGAAAAGGCGGTAGTAGTCGCGCTGGGTGATGGGGTCGTACTTGTGATCGTGGCACTGGGCGCACTGGACGGTCAGGCCGAGTACGGCCTTGCCGATAGCGTCCATGCGGTCGAACATCGCCTCCATGCGGAATTGCTCGGGATTCGCACCTCCCTCGGCATTGATCATTGAATTGCGCAGAAAACCGGTCGCCACCCGACCGTCTTGCGTCGCGCCGGGTAGCAGGTCACCCGCGATCTGCTCGACTACGAATCGGTCATAGGGCATGTCCTCGTTCAGCGCGTTTACCACCCAATCCCGGTAGAACCACACCTGGCGCGGCTTGTCCTTCTCGAACCCGTCCGAATCGGCGTAGCGCGCCGCGTCGAGCCAGATACGGCCCCAGCGCTCGCCGTAATGCGGGGAGGCCAGCAGCCGCTCCACGAGGCGACCGTAGGCTCCCTGGCCGGTGTCGGCCAGAAAACGATCTGTCTCCTCGACGGTCGGTGGAAGGCCTGTCAGGTCGAGGCTAAGTCGCCGCAGCAATGTATCTTTCGCCGCGCGGGGGGAAGGCGTTAGGCCCTCGGCCTCCAGCTTGGCGAGCACGATGCTGTCTATCGGATTCGATCCCCAATCGCTTGGCCGTGGCAGAAGCTCGGGCCGTTCAGGCGGCACGAACGCCCAATGCCGGCTCAGTCCCGCGTCAATCCCGCTGCCCTCCGGCCAGATTGCGCCTTGCTCGATCCACGCGCGTATGCTCGCAATCTCGTCGACGGCAAGCTGGCCGCCCATCGGCATGCGGTTGCCCTCGCCCAAACCCGCCACGCGCTGGTAGATGCTACTCGCTTCGGGCTCGTGCCTGACGATGCGAGGGCCGCTCGGCCCCTTTTCCATCGCTACGCTTCGCGAGTCCAGCCGAAGCTGGCCGAGCTGCTGGCCCTCTCCGTGGCAGGCATAGCACTTGGCTCGAAAAATTGGCTCGATATCCTGAGAGAAATCGACGCCCTCTGCGGCAAAGGAAACCGCGACGCCATAGACTAGCAGCCAAACAACACGCACCATAGGATCCTGCCGCACATTATATTATTGCCCGCGCTCCTGGTACCTGCCCGCGCGAAGTGACGCAAAGTCCGCAAACGGCGGTCCAATGTACATGTCGCGCCACGGGGCGTGTCCGGCTGAAGTCCGGTCAGTTTGAGCTGACCGGCGAGGTCGCGAGGCATCCCGAGACCACAAGCATCGGCATTCCGTCCGCAATCACGCTCTTTGCGAACCCCGCTCCGCGCTGCGGCACTCCCGACGTCGGCTTCGGGAAGTGGTAGCAGATGCAGGATTCTCCGAATGTATCGTCGACACCTGAAAGGTTTCGAGGGCTGAATAAAGCCTTGATGTCTGAGCCTGTGAACTCATCCCCCAGCGCTGAACACCACTGTCCCGGTCACCGGGTCCGCTCGGAACATGGAGATTGAATCGCTGCGCCAGCGAGGGTCGCTGGCAAGGATCGGTCTCGCACAGAACCCCTTCGCCTGGACTTCCATCGCCGCGCATCGCACGAATTCCGCAAGCCTTGCACCGGTGCCGTCGGCTTCCAAGGCGGCAGCCTTGACTTTGCCGGGACTGCACCAGCCGGTCAGGTCGCGCCGGTAGATCCCTGTCCCGATGATTGCAGTCTCGCCGTCCCAGCCGATTTCAATCAGGCAGGCCTGCTTCGGCTGGTCGAGACCGCTCTTGAAATTCGTGAACTCATGGTAGATCCAACCCTACTCTCCGAGCGAGACAACGCGGTGGAACTCAGCGCAAGAGTCGGTGGCGAAATTGACGACCAACGGCCCTTGCGCCGTTCCCTCGCGCCGTTGCTCGGGTGGGAATACCGTGGAAGTCTTTCCATCACCAGAAGGCAGCGACAGGCGAACAAATACGTAGCACGGCACGTACCTTCATCCCTCATCGTCCTGGGATGCTCCACGAGCCTCTCCGGTGCTGTTTTCGGTCACGCATCCCAGCCGTGCCCGGAAGGACAGTGGAAAAACAGAAAAGCAAGAAGCGCGTGCCCCGCGATCAGCTTCATGCTTCGCAGATCAGCGAGAGACGGTTTGTTGGCACTGCGAAGAGAACTCTAGCGGCGCGAGCGAGTTACGCCGGAGCGCTTGTTCGCGGACTCGGGTGCCGCGAGGCGGCATGCCGAGAGTGCGGTCGGTTTCTGGGTTGGTGCGAGGACCTACTTTCCCGGAAGTGCGAAACAGTACACGACTGAATCGTAGTCGACCGCATAGATCTGGGCTTCGGCAATCGCCAGCCCGCTGAAATGCACCCACGTCCCCATCGCGTTGCCGCTGTTGAACAATTCCTCACCGGTCAAAGCGTCCAGAGCATACAGAACTGCTGGCTGGTTGTTCGTGGTCTGGCGCCCCTCGACGGAATCTCTCTGGTTGACATTCTCGCCGTTTGCGAGCACGAACGCAACGCCGTTCGCGAGAGCCACGGGCTCGGGCACTTTGAAATTCTGGGATATCCACGCCGCTTTCAACCGCGGCTTGCCACTACGCTCCTCAGCAACTACTTCGAACGCCATCACGCTTCCGTCCGGGCTCGGACCGTGCGACAGCGGGAATTCCGGCGCCGAGGTCGAGGCGGGACCGTACATCGGTACGTAAAGCCAAGTCCGTCCGTCGTCGCTTCGCCAGGTTGAAAGGCCCCCCCAAATCCCGAATGAAGTGGATGACCGCGGATCGTTTCCTAGTCTGATGCCTTCCAGCAGCGGAGTCTGGTGATCTCGTCCGCCCAGGGAATCGGCATCGAGCAGGTACAAGACCCCCTCCTTCGCTCCGGAGGCGAGCAAGTTGTAGCCTTGCCAACCGAACCACACGGGGCTGGCTGCGCCGAAGTCTAGATCGCGCCGGTAGAGCTCCCAGTGATTGCTAGGGACGAAATGATCGGCCAGTTCCAGTTCTCCGAGAGATGCCGCCACCACGCTGTTCGAGTAATCCCCGAAGCGCGGGTTGAATGGCCCGTCCGCCGTCGAACCGTAGACGCGCCCGTTCTCGCCGATCACCGGTCCGCCACGCCCCCAGATTCCTCCAGTAGTCGTGTTCGAGAGCAACAGCTGTCGCACGACAGGCCGGTGACGGTCGCTGATCTCCATCGAGTAGAATCCCGACAGCGAACCCCCGCAGCCCTGCGCCAAGGTCGTGTAAATCCTGTTTCCAAAAAGGTTGAGGCTCCATGCCTTCGCGAAGGGCGGCACGAATTGCGCCGGGCCGAAACGCACGTTGCCGCTGCCCATGTCGAGCCCGTATAGCGCGCCGTTCTCTGCGAGGGTGTAGAGGAGGCCTGTGCGCGTGTCGAGCGTCGGAGTGGCGTTCACGCCGTTCGGACAGTAAACACTGCCTTGCAGGCCGGTATTGGTGGGCAGCGCGTACTTCACCGGCTTCCAATCCCACAAGAGATCGCCGGAACTCGCATCGAGAGCGAAGACGCCACCCTCCTTGCCTGCTACGAAGACGACATCTTTGATGCCTTTGGCAGTCGTGACGTCAGCGGCGACGATGGGAGCGGTCAGTGCCCCCAACAGGGATGCCTCGTTGTCAACCTTGGCGTTCCACTTCAATTCCAGATTGGAAACATTCTCGGTGCTGAGCGTTCGCTCGCTCCTGGCCCACCCCGACCGTTGCGGGTCGTGTCCAAACGTCGGCCAGTCTCCGGCTCCTGCCGGTCGCGGTGCAAGCATCGCGCCGATCAACAAGAAGGTCACACCAGCCAGGTTCAAGATCGATCTCTCCCTGCCTATCCTACGTGGAGGCGCAGCCCGTCCGGCGGGAGCTCGCAATGAGAATTCGCGCTCTCTAGTCCGTGACAGAGCGAATGATTCCTATAGTCCGTTCGTGTCTTCTTACGGGGTTCGACCGGCTGGAATCGACGCTTGCCGGCGGGAGTCGATCGGAAACCCGCCTTCGGGATCCCGGGAAACAGGTCCGGACTCCTAGAGAGAGTGAACGCACGGTACTGTCCGGGTCTTTCCTGACAAAAGACTCTATCGACCGGAATCCAAAGCCCGTTACCGAGGCAGCGCGAGGTGCAACAGGGCCGCTCTAGCCATGCACGCTGCCAGGCCGGCAGACTGGAATTGACGCCTTTCGCCGGGTCTTACCCAATCGCTGCTTGACGGTGAGCCCATCCAAGCCGGGGGCTTGGATTCACCGGCACCCCTTGCAGCCGATCCGTGCATGGAATTGCAGCCACCCGATCCCCGGAGAGCGGTCGCTTGGGGGCGGAAGGATCGGTCCCGCCGGGCTAGCTGTGATTCGACGGGACCGGCTGGTTTTGTCGGGCCTTAGTCGGAGAGCAGGCCTGCCAGGTAAATCGTGCGCCACCCGCGGTCCGTGAGCCGCATCACCTTGAAGGCGACGTCTGATCCGGGTGTCAGGTTCTTCTGTATCTCGCGCAACTCCCGCGTGGAGCTGATCTCCATGCGGTTCACGGCGAGCACGACGTCACCCGGCCGCAATTGGACGCTCTCCGCGAAAGAGCCCCGCTCCACTTTGGTGACGAGGATCCCACCGCTGAGGGTAAGTCGCATTCTCTCGCGCCTCTCGGCGCTGATCTCCTGCACTGTGATGCCGAATCGAACCGACGCTGTTTCTTCGTCCTGCTCCTGCGGCGGCGCCTCTGCCCGTTCGGGATACAGTTTCAAACGATCCGCGATCGTCACGTCGAGAGTCAGCCTCTTCCCGACGCGGAAGACCTCGATCGGAACAGTCTCGCCCACGCTGATCGCAGCAACCACTTCAATCAGCTTTTCGCCGCTATCGATCTTCGTGCCGTCCACGCTAACGATGATGTCCTCGTCTCGCATGCCAGCCTTCTCTGCCGGTCCGCCTTCGACCGTGCGAATCACGAAGACACCGCCGTCGGCGCCGTAAGAGCGGCTAAGCGAGGGGTTGTCGCCACTGAACTCAACCCCGATCGACCCTCGAGAGACGCGCCCGTACCGAATGATCTGGTTGTAGGTCTTGACCATGATGTTCGAAGCGAGAGCGAAGCCGATGCCGTCGTAACCGCCGGCGCGGGTAATGATGGCTGTATTGATTCCGATGACCTCGCCGCGAATGTTCAGTAGCGGCCCGCCGCTATTGCCGGGATTGATCGCGGCGTCTGTCTGCAGGAACTTCCTAAATGGCCGACGCCGGCTGCGTTCACCCATTTCGCGAGATTTCGCGCTGATGATTCCAACGGTGACGGTTTCGGGAAAACCGAACGGCGAACCGATGGCGACAGCCCAGTCCCCGACATTCGCGCCGTCAGAATTGCCGATCTTGGCCGCCTGCATGGACTTCTTGTCCTCGACATGGATGACTGCCAAGTCCGTTTCGACGTCGACACCGATCAGCTTGGCGTCGTAATGCTCCTTGTCGTCCACGTACATGACTTGGATTCGATCCGCACCGTCGACGAGATGCTCGTTGGTGATGATATAGCCCTTGGGGTCGACGATCACACCCGAACCTTGGCCGGGCCCCCGGCGGCGCGGCTGACGCCCCGGTTCCCCCGGGATGCCGAAGAAGCGCCGGAACATGTCTTCCGGACTGTTGAAGAACGGCTCGTCGGGCAATTGCTCGTCGTCGCCGGACGCCGGTATGAAGATGCTCACAACCGAGGGGCGCACCTTGCGCGCAAGTTCGGAAAACTGATTCTCGACGGGCTCAGCGTCGGGAACGGCGAGTGGCGTGGCATCGGTCACCGGCTCGTCGGCTTCTGGCGCGGCGTCGGCCGAGCCGGAGATTACCGTGCCTATGAGAATGCCTGCGACCAGCGTGCTGAACACTAGAATCAGAGGCAACAATGCTTTGGGCTTGTAACGTGTGATGGGGCTGCTCATGATCTGTTAGACGTTTCCACGTCGCGAAAGGTTCTTTCCTTCCTGCGGTTCATTATCGCCTGTTCCGCGAATCGGCCGGTGTTTCTTGGCGCGGAATCTTAGGTTGCTGCTGGGCCAGGCAGTGCAGCGCTCCTTGACCGACTGCGACATCGACGCAGTGAATCCCGCACACCGCGCGTTCGGGAAAGCAAGCCTCGAGCGCGCGGATCGCGATTTTGTCGTTCGGATCGTTGAACGTAGGCACGAGCACGGAGCCGTTTCCTATGTAGAAGTTGGCGTAGCTTGCCGGAAGCCGGTCCCCATCGAATACCAGCCTCTGGGGCATTGGGAGTTCGACGACCTCGAGTTGGCAGCCGGCTTGGTTGCGCATGCCTCTAAGGCGTGCCAGATTGTCCCGAAGCGGCCGGTGGTTGTCGTCCCTGCGGTCGTGCTGGACAATGGTGGCCACGGCTCGCGGCCCTACGAAACGGGCGAGCGTGTCGATATGGGCGCTGGTGTCGTCCCCGGCGATCCCGTGGCCCAGCCAAAGAATGTTCGTAGCTCCCAGAGTCTCGCTCAGCACGGCTTCGAGGTCGTCTCTCTTGAGTCCCGGGTTCCGAGCGCGTCCTCCCCGTCCGAGCAAGCATTCCTCTGTGGTCATGAGCGTTCCGAGCCCGTTACTCTCGATGGCGCCTCCTTCCATTCTGATGGCGCGGCCCTTGACCGCCGGCTCGACGATGGCGGCTCCGCAAGCCCGGGCGATGAATTGCCCGACCCTCGCGTCCAACTGCCAGTTGGAGTAGCGCCCCCAGCCGTTGAATCTCCAGCAGACCGCGCCTAGGGTGTTGTCACGCACCACAAACGTGGGGCCGGAGTCCCTGAGCCACGAACGATCCGTCGGGCACAGATGGACTTCAAGCAGGTCCGGATCGGCCCCTCCGCGCCGCATCATCGACGCGGCGCGCTTCGCCTCGGGTGCGTCTCGAACGAGCAAGTGGACAGTTTCGTGGGCCTGTAGCTTCCGCACGAATTCCACCATGGCCCATCGCACTGCCGAGAGCTTGCCCGGCCAGTCGCTTGATAGGTGCGGATAGGCCAGCCACGTAGCCTCGTGCGGTTCCCACTCCGCCGGCATGCGGACACAGGCTTCGCCGCCGGGCTTCATTCGATCGATCTCTTCGCCAGGCTGTCGTAGGCATCGACCCGCCGGTCGCGGAGAAAGGGCCAGTCGCGCCGCGTGCGCTCGATCTCTGCCAGGTCGCACTCGGCAATCAGGACATCCTCCGCGCCGCCCGCGTTCGCGACGAGACCGCCCAACGGATCCGCGACGAACGACCGGCCCCAGAATTCCAGCCCCTCGTAGTCAGCCGGGCGACTCGGCGATCCCGCCAGGGGGAGTTCGAGACCGGTTCGGTTAACGGCAGCCACGAACACGCCATTTGAAATTGCGTGCGCGCGTTGGGCGATTCGCCACGCTTCGAGCTGCCGCTGTCCGCATTCCTCCTTCTCGCCCGGATGCCATCCAATCGCCGTCGGGAATAGAAGGATTTCGGCGCCGCCCAAGGCAGCGAGGCGCGCCGCTTCCGGGAACCATTGATCCCAGCACACGAGCGCCGCGACCCGTCCGAAGCGGGTCTTGAAGACGCGGAATCCCGAGTCCCCAGGAGCGAAGTAGAACTTTTCGTAGTACAGCGGGTCATCCGGGACGTGCATTTTTCTGTAGACGCCCAGAATAGTGCCGTCGGCGTCTAGCATGACCGCGGTGTTGTGGTACAGCCCCGCCGCCCGACGCTCGAAGACAGATCCGACTATCACGACGCTGTGTTGGCGTGCCGCCGCGGACAGCGCCTGGGTGGTCGGCCCCGGGATCGGTTCCGCCAGATCGAAATGATCTGCGTTCTGCTCTTGGCAAAAGTACCGCGTCCTGAAAAGCTCGGGCAGGCACACGATCTGCGCTCCGAGACCGGCTGCCCGGGCGACGCCACGAAGGGCCTTCGCGGAGTTGCGGCTAGGGTCCGCGTCGCAGCTCATCTGCACCAGCCCTAGCACGACCCTGCTATCAACGGCAGCGCTTTCCGTCAAATCCTCACCTTCCCGTCGACTTGCGCGCGACACAATTCGGCGTGATCGCGCCGTTCGGAATCCGTCCGCCCAAGGCGGCGTTGATTAAGGCTGGAGGATGACCTTGGTCAGCCCCGGCTCCCCCTTGTACAGCCTGTCGAACATTTCCTGGCCGCGCTCCAGCGGCACCGAGGCGCTCAGGACCGGGCGGACCCTGATCGCTCCTCGCTTCATCATTTGCAGGCAAGCCGGATAGTCGTTGGACGAGGCGCAGGATCCGAGCACGTCAATCTCGCGCGTGACGACGCTCTGCAGGCTAAAGCTAACGGTCGGCGCGATATTCCCAATCAGAGTCACCCGCCCACCCTTGCGGACGCTGTCAAGCGACATTGCGACCGTGGCGTCCGCGCCGACAGCCTCCATCACCAGATCCGCCCCGAGGCCCCCGGTCATGCCTCGGATGATCGACGGCACGTCGACTCCGTCGCCGGATTGAATGGTTTCGTCCGCGCCTAGCTGCTTCGCGAGGAACAGACGGTCGGCGGCCAAGTCTACCGCGACAATGCGACCGCACCCGGCGCTCCGCAGGGCCTGAACGGTGAGAAGGCCGATCATCCCGGCCCCGACCACGAGTGCGCTGTCGCCGAGGGCCGGAGCCGCGCGGGACACCGCATGTACCGCCACAGAGACAGGCTCGACCATCGCCGCTTCGTCGAACTCGACTCCAGCGGGGACGGGGAACACGATGTGCTCCGGGACGGCTACGAACTCGGCGAACGCCCCGTGCCGGCGGTAGTCCTCGCACGAGACGCCCAGTACGCGCCGGTCCTCGCAGAGATTTGGTCGACCCACGCGGCAGAACTCGCACTTTCGGCAGCAGATCATCGAATCGAAAGTGACCCGGTCACCGGTTCGGAAGCTGCGTACCGCGCTCCCGGTCCCGGCGATTTCCCCGGATGCCTCGTGGCCCATGATGACCGGCGGGATGCGGCGTCCCGAACTGCCGTCGTAGCCATGGACGTCGCTGCCGCAGATGCCGCAGGAACGCACCCGGATCAGTACCTCGTCGGGCGAGACTTCCGGCCGGGGGACGTCTTCTAGATCAAGCCGCTTGTACTTGTTCAGAACGAGTGCCTTCATGGGAGCTTCCAGTGCTTTGCGAACACCGTCGCAGTCTTGTCACTGCTCAAGGCTTACCCGACGCATCCGGGCATCGGCGTCGCCGACACTGCCAGTGATTCAGGATAACGCCCAGCGAACCATGCGCAAGCTGTCGCCGAGTTGCCCGTTGACCCCCAGCGCGGCCGACGGCTCGTAGCCGCAATGGACCATGCAGTGCTCGCAGCGCTCGTCGTTGCCCCTGCCGTACCGTTCCCAAGGCGTCTCGCTCATCAGCTCCTCAAAGCTGTCCCAATGGGCGTCCGTGATCAGGTAGCACGGTCCCTTCCAGCCCCGAGTGTTGAACGTAGGGTTGCCCCAGGCGGTGCAGGGCATATCGCGGTTGCCCTTCAGGAATTCGGCATAAACGGGCGTCGTGTTCATGCGGAACCGCCGGAATATGCGGTCGACGTCGCGGAACTTGTCTTGGATTTCCTCACGCGTGAGGAATATTTCCCTGCTGTTCACCGCCGAGTAACCGTAGGCAGGAGAGAGCATGTGCCCGTCGACGCCGAATTGCTCCAAGAACTCGAATAGGGCCTCGACCTCGGCCATGTCGGTCTCGCGGTAGACCGTGGTGTTCGTGCAGACCATGTGACCGGCCGCTTTTGCGACCCGGATGCCTTCGATTGCCGCGTCGAACACGCCCTCGCGCTCGACCGCCAGATCATGCGTCTCGCGGAGCCCGTCCAAGTGGATGTTGAAGAAAAACTGCCTGTGCGGACGGAATTCGTGCAGTCGCGCGGGGAGGAACATGCCGTTTGTGCAGAGGTAGATGTGCTTCTTGCGTCGAAGCGCTCCCTCGACGAGCTTGCCGATGGGCTTGTACATCAGCGGCTCGCCGCCGCAGATCGACACCACCGGGGCCCCGCACTCGTCGACCGCTGCGAGGCATGTCTCCAACGGCAGACGCTCGCTGATCGTGTTCTCGTATTCGCGGATGCGTCCGCATCCCGTGCAGGTAAGGTTGCAGGCGTGCAGCGGCTCCAGCATCAGCACCAGAGGGAACCGTTTGCGCAGCATGGGGTGCGGGGGCGTGCCGCCACTCGGCTTGGAGGTCATCGGAAGAATGGGAAACGAGGCTTCAGCCGGGGTGGGGTCGCGCTGCCACTCGGGCCGCGGGAACAAAGTGTTCCTGGCGACGTATGCGCCCATCCGAAGCGTGCTGGACAGGGGCAGCCTCATCGAACCTTCCACCCCTCCCTGTGAATGAAGTCGCTTAGCGCCATGAGGGGAAAGTATTGAGGATACATGTGGTACCGCAGATAGAAGACTCGGGGAAAGCCGCTGCCGGTGCAGGCGTTCTCGGCCCAACTGCCTTGCGGGGTCTGCCTCTCGAGCAAGTAGCGCACGCCCTCTTCGACGGAACCGCTCTCGAAGTCGTCCGTCGCAAAAAGGGCAAGTAGCGCCCAGGCCGTTTGCGAGGGGGTCGATTCCCCCACGGCTCGCAGGGGGGGATCGTCGTAGCTGGACGGAGACTCGCCCCAGCCTCCGTCGGGATTCTGGATCGAACGGATCCATTCTCCGGCACGGATGATGGCGGCCTCGCGGGACTCCACGCCGGCTGCGCGCAGGCCGCGCAGCGCGAAGCAGCTGCCATAGAGGTAGTTGACCCCCCAGCGGCCATACCAGCACCCGTCGCCTTCCTGGGTCCGCAGCAGGTACCTGGCACCTCTTCGAACGGCCTCGGCGTAGCGTCCCGGCGCCCGACGGCAGAGCGCCTCGAGCACGCGGCCTGTGATGTCCGCGCAGGTCGGATCGAGCATCGCGTTGTGGTCGGCGAACGGCACTTGGGTGAGGATGGCGGCGCTATTGTCAACATCGAACGCGGCCCAGCCGCCATCCGACGACTGCATCGAGACCAGCCACTCCAAAGCGCGGCGTTCCGCCGCGCGCTGTTCCTCTAGGTCGGAAGCCTCGGCCCACTCGAGCGCCAGCAGGACCTTGGCTGTGTCGTCCGTGTCCGGGTAGTGCTCGTTGGCGTATTCGAAGTACCAGCCGCCCGGCTTGGCCGACGGGTTGCGCACCGACCAGTCGCCGCGATGGCACACCTGCTTGGAAAGGAGCCAGTCCGCCGCTCGGGTCAACGCCCAGCGGACAGGCTCGGCAACATCGCGCCGGGCGGCGCCGATCGCGAACGTGGTCAGGGCCGTGTCCCAGACCGGGGACCGACAGGGTTGAACGCGAAACCCGAGCTCGTCATCGAGCACCAAATGCTCGAAATGCGCGAGTTCCCGCTGAAGAAGCGGGTCATTCAGCCCGTAGCCTAGCTGGGTCAAAGCCATGATCGAGTTCATCATGGCCGGGAAAATGGCTCCCAGTCCGTCTGAACGGTCGAGCCTCGCGAGCATCCAGTCGCGCGCCGCTTCGATCGCCGTGGTGCGGTCTCTAGCGACGTTCGTGGACTCGAGCAGCTTGATCCCTTTGTCGAGCAGCAGGAAGAATCCCTTCCAGCTGAAGCGCTCGTCCAACAAGGCCTCCCGTCCCGACAGGATCTCGTCCAGATTCGTGCCCTTGGGGGCCCGCCGCCGCGCCTTCGTCGCGTCGAGGATCGAGAGCGGAGCGAGCATCGCCCGGCTCCATGACGACATGGCGTAGACGCTAAACCGGTTGCCAGGGGGAAGCAGGAAAATCTCTGGTGGGATCGACGGCACCTTGGAGCGGGGGAAAAGGTCGAAGTAACTGAGGTAAAGCTTCGTGTAGCTATTGGCGGCTTCAGTGCCTCCCAGCTCCAGAATGCGCATGGCCGCTCGGCGCATATGCTCCTCGCGGCCGTCTACGCCGCCTATCTTGAGAGCGCAGTACGCTTTGACCGAGGCGCTGACGTTGGAGGGCCCGCCGGGGAAAAGACTCCATCCGTAGTCGTCTCCCTGCTTGTCGAGGATCCGATGGCAAGCTTTTTCCACGCGCAGGCGCGTGGGGGGCTCCCAATTGCCGGCTCCGTCCGGCTGGTACAGCCAGAGCTGAAGGAGAACGTAGTCGGACAATAGCGTGGAGTCGCCTTCGATTTCCCCGACCCAGTACCCCTGCGAGGTTTGGCGATTCAGAAGGTAGTCGCAAGAGGCACTGATCGCCCCTTGGACCTCGGCTAGTAGGTTCCCTCCGGTCGGCCGCGCGACCGCGACGCCAATATTCCTCCCTGATACGGCACTCATGGATGCGCGGCGATCTGCGTGAGCTGCTGCGTCATCCGCAACTCAGGAGGCAACGGGAAATGCACGTCTTCCTCGACGACCTGGAACTCTTGGACTTCATCGAATCCCGCCCCTTGCAGGTGGCGCACGACGCGCTGCACAAGCGATTCGGGCGCCGAAGCGCCCGCGCTAACCGCGACATGGCGCACCGCCGTCAGCCAGGACGGATCGATAGCGCCCTCGTCGTCGATGAGATAGCCCGGGAGGCCCCTATGCTGGCCGACTTCGAGCATGCGCCGCGAATTCGAACTGTTCTTCGACCCGACCACCAACAGCAGGTCGGCGTGGGGCGCGACGTTCTTGATCGAGCTCTGCCTATTTTCCGTGGCGTAGCAGATGTCCTGCGCGGGGGGCGCCTGGATGTGGGGGAATCGTCTTCTGAGGACACCGATAATCGATTCGGCCTCGTCAAGGCTGAGCGTTGTTTGCGTCAGGTAAGCGACCGTGCCCTGCGGCACCATCACGGACTCCGCCTCGTCCGGCGTCGAGATGACGATCGTGCGGTCCGGCGCTTCCCCCAGCGTGCCGATGATCTCGTCGTGATCGCGACACCCGATGAGCAGTATCGTCGCATGCCGCTTGGCGAATCGAATCGCCTCCATATGGACTTTTTTCACCAAGGGACAGGTCGCGTCAATGACTCGAAGGCCCCGCTCGGTCGACGCCTCGCGCACGATCGGCGCAACGCCGTGCGCACTATAGATTAGCCGCTCCCCTGCGGGGACTTCGTCGACTTCTTCTACGAAGATCGCGCCCTTTGATGCGAGGTCGCTCACTACGTGTTGATTGTGGACAATCTCCTTGCGGACGTAGATCGGCGGGCCGTAAGCCTCCAACGCGAGTTCGACGATGTCGATCGCACGGACCACGCCCGCGCAGAATCCTCGCGGCTTGAGCAGCAACACGGATTTTCTGGGACCGGAGTGCATCGGGAAGCTGATCCGATTTGCCAGTATATCGAATTAACCCGAAATTCGGGTCATAGCCTGCCACCGAGATCCTGGACTCCGCATGGACTGCTGGGCTAAGATAGCAGCGACTGCGACGTGAACCGGCCTTGAAATGGGTGCCCGTGGCTGGCATTGGCGGAAGACGCTCCTCGGAGTGTGCTTGGGGGCTCTGCTGGCTCCGCTCCCCGCGACTAGCGCGACGCCGGTACTGGCTGATCGCTTCACTCCGCAGCAGCGCTCGTACTGGGCGTTGCAGCCGGTAGATCGCCCAGCCGGTCCCTTCACGGAAAGCCAAGCCTGGGCCCGCAATCCGATCGACGCCTTCGTTATCGCCAGGCTGCAAGCCCAGGGCCTGGCGCTTTCCGAGCCCGCCGACAAGGTCGCGCTGATGCGCCGGGTTTTCTTCGATCTGATCGGACTGCCGCCCTCCGCGGCGGAGGCGCGGGAGTTTCTGTCCGACGACTCTCCCCGAGCCTACGAGAGGCTTGTCGAGCGCCTGCTGGCGTCCCCTCGATACGGGGAGCGTTGGGGCAGGCACTGGCTGGACCTGGCTCGCTTCGCCGAAAGCAGCGGGTTCGAGACGGACGTCACTAGGCCGAATGCTTGGCGCTACCGCGACTACGTCATCAATTCATTCAACCGGGACAAGCCGTACGCCCGGTTTGTGCAGGAGCAGATCGCGGGGGACGAGCTTTGGCCGGACAGCTTCGACGCGAGAATCGCGACGGCATTCAACCGGAATTACCCGGAGGAGGGCAACCAAAAGGATCTTCTTCTCGCGCGGCAGGAGACGCTCCACGAAATCACAAATGTCGTCGGGTCGACATTCTTGGGGCTTACCTTCGCGTGCGCCCAGTGCCACGACCACAAGTTCGACCCGATCACGCAGAGGGACTATTACCGGCTACAGGCCTTTTTCGCCGCTGTCAATCACGACGATCGATTCCCGATCGTTCCGGACGAGGAGTTAATGGCATATGAGCGCAAGCTAGCGATCTGGGAAGAGAAGACGGCTGCGATCTGGGCCGAAATGTCGGACCTGCTCATGCCGCTCCGGACGCACACGCCGGAGCAACTCTTAGGACGCTATCCGGATTTCGTGATCGACGCGGTCAAGATGCCCGCCCACGATCGGTCTCCAATAGAAACCTGGATGGTGAACCTGCTCGAGTCCAAGGTGTGCAACACTTGCCCGCTCAAGCCAGAGCCCTATTTGGATCCTTCATTCCGGAGCGTCGTTGGAAAGCTCAAGGGCGATAGCAAGGAGCGTTTCGATGAACTTGACAGGCAACTTGAGGAGTTGGCCCATCTTATGCCGGCGGACATCGCCCGGGGGACCGGGATCGTCGACATCAATGACAATCCGCCTCCCACGCACGTGCTCGGGACGGGCCTCTACACGAAGCCGGGCGACGAGGTGCAGCCGGGATTCCTGTCGATACTCGACCCCAATCCGGCCGTAGTACCGGAGCCGGCGCGGGAGGGGTCCACGGGCCGCCGTGCGGCGCTGGCCAAGTGGCTGACAGATCCTTCGAACCCGTTGACGGCACGAGTGATGGTCAACCGCATCTGGCACCATCACTTCGGGCGGGGCATCGTAGCAACTCCCAGTGACTTCGGAATGATGGGCGAGCGCCCGACGCATCCTGAACTGCTGGACTGGCTGGCGGCGGAATTCGTGGACGGCGGCTGGAGCGTGAAGCGCATGCATCGGCTGATCATGCACTCGAGCACGTACCGCCAGAGCGCCGGCGCTGCCGATGCAGGGCCCGGAATTAAGCAGCGACGAAAGGTCGACCCCTTCAATCGACTCATCTGGAGATTTCCGCCGCATCGCTTGGAGGGCGAGACAGTCCGCGACTCGGCGCTCTCTGTTTCCGGTCTATTGAACGACCGCTTCGGCGGGCCCAGCGTGTTTCCGCCCCTGCCCGAAGGGATGCCGAAACCTCACGGGGGTTGGGACACTAACGACGTGCAGGCCGAGCACAGCAGGCGCAGCGTCTACGTGTTCGTCCGGCGAAACAACCCGTATCCGATACTCGATTCCTTCGACTTTCCCGATACGCACGAGTCGTGCGCGATGCGCAATCGAACAGTCACCGCTCCCCAGGCGCTTGCCTTGCTGAACGGGGAGGAGCCCGCGGAATGGGCCCGGGCATTCGCGCAGAGAGTGCTGTCGATTGCCGGTCCGGAAGCGACGTCGCAGGTAGAGACAGCCTATCAATTGGCTTACTCGCGCAACCCCCACCCCGGCGAAAGAGACACGGCCGTTACGTTTCTTGATCGCCACGCGAAGATCATTGCCCCGCAGTTGGAGAACGCAGCCAAACCGGCAATTCCCGACCGCCTGCCAGCGGGCGCGGCGCCGGAGCACGCGGCTGCGTTGGTCGATTTCTGTCTAATGCTGCTGAATTCCAACGAATTCGTCTACAGGTTCTGAACAGTGATTTCGCATCCCCAGCCGATCCAATCTTCCGCTCCCGGCGGCATCCGGTCGAGGCGGGAATTTCTTTGCCGGTCCGGGAGCGGACTGGGGGCCTTGGCCCTTGTCCAACTTCTGACCGGCGGCGGCGTGCTGCCCTCCGCACGGGCGGCGCCGCGGGGTTCCCTCGAGGCCAAGCCTCCGCACCATTCCCCGCGCGCAAAGTCCGTGATCTGGCTATTCATGGAAGGTGGACCCAGCCACATCGACCTCTTCGATCCCAAGCCCGAACTCGAGAAGCTTGTCGGGCAGGTCACGCCCCCGTCTTTCGACCTGCCGGTGACAAGCGCCACCGGTTCCCACCGCATGCCCATCGTGGCCTCGAGCAGAAAGTGGAAGCAGCACGGCCAGAGCGGCCTTTGGGTGTCGGACTGGTATCCCCGCATCGCGGAGCATGTCGACGATCTGGCAGTGATCCGCTCCTGCTGGTCGGACGGGGTCAACCATGTCGGCGCGATCCGCCAGATGAACACCGGCTCCATCCTGGCCGGACGACCGTCGCTAGGCGCTTGGACCACCTACGGGCTCGGTTCGGCGAACGAGGAACTGCCCGTGTTTGTGGTTCTGGCTGACCACAAGCCCGTACGCGGCGGGCCCACCAATTGGAGTGCGGGCTTCCTTCCGGCGACCTATCAGGGGACGCTCTTCAGGAAGGAAGGCCCGCCGATTCTCGACTTGAGGCCTCCCGCCGGCGTGACGGATCGGCAGCAGCGGAGCCGACTCGACCTGCTCAAGGCCCTGAACAGGCATCACGCAGATCGGTGGCCCTCTGAGGACGAGATCGAGGCGCGTATCGAGTCGTATGAACTCGCCTACCGTATGCAGCATGCCGCGCCCGGTGCCGTCGACCTGAACAAGGAGAGCGGAGCGACCAAGCACCTATACGGCATCGACGAGAAGGAGACGGCGAAATTCGGCGCGAACTGCCTTTTGGCCCGTCGCCTGGTCGAGCGCGGCGTGCGTTTCGTCGAGGTCTACTGCGGCAGCGGCATTGCTTGGGATGCCCACTCGAACCTAGAGTCCAACCACACCAAGTGGTGCAAGATCTCGGACAAGCCGATCGCCGGCCTGCTCGCGGACCTCGGGTCCCGAGGAATGCTCGAAGACACCTTGGTGGTGTGGGGCGGCGAATTCGGTCGGACGCCATTCATCGACACCAACTCGCTGTCGATCACGCCGGAGGACTACGGTCGCGATCACAACCCTTGGGGTTTCACGATGTGGATGGCAGGTGCCGGAATCCGAGGTGGACAGACCATCGGCTCAACCGACGAGATCGGATTCCGGGCGGTTGACAAGCCGTATCATATCCACGACATCCACGCCACGATTCTTCACATGCTTGGACTGGATCATCTCGATCTGACCTACTTGCACAACGGACGGGCGGAGCGACCCACAATCAACGGCGGAAACTTGATCCACGAGGTCCTTGCCTAAGTTCGGTGCAGCGTTGAATGCTCCGATGACACCTCGTGAGAATGCATCTCCGCGGTCGGTCACGAGTTTAGGCGGCATGTCGGTTCCCTGATTCTGATTGGCGTTTGTCCACATCGGGAATAGCCCCCTGAATCGCACATGTTTCATCGCGTGGTTTCCACCCTGAAGACCACGGCGGTGGCGTTTTCCTAGATGCGTAGCCGCAGCCGTGCGTAGAAAACTGAACGCAACGTCCGAATGAGTCATCGACTCGTCCGCGCTTGCGGGGTAGCACTGCGCTAGGATGATCGGCGCGGGCCACGAGCGTCAGGGCTGGCATTGCCTTCGACCGGGGACGGCTGAACGACCGGTATGATCAGCTTCGAGATTTACGTACAAGAGGGGTGCGCGTCCGCGGGGATTCGACCGGCGGTCGAGATCGCGCTTGAAGCTGTGTGCGGCGATGTGCTCGGCCCGGAGGCGGAACACGTCGAGTTCGCATGGACCGTCATTGCGAAAGGTTTCGGGTTCCGAGGCGGGCTTCCCTCAACGACGTCGCTGGTCCGTAGCCGGATTCCGGATGGTTGTGATCGCGTGACCCGGGCGCGATTCCTTCGATCGATCGGAAACGAGTGGTGCCGGCTTGCCGCATGCGCGCAGGACGAAGTCATCGTTTCGGCGAGGGATTGGAGCTGGGCGGGGTGACCGCTCAACAGAGAGAGAAGCTAGACAAATGCCGTTTTACCGCTGCCTGATACCCAAAGATTCGCTGTCTTACGAACAGCGCGAGCGCATTGCAATAGCGTTCACGGACGTTCACTGCGGTTTGTCGACCGCTCCTAGGAACTTCGTGCAGGTGGCGTTTCTAGACTCGTCCCCCAGCGGCGAAGTTTTCGATTCCCACGGAAACGGCGTGCTGCGCTACGAAACGCCCTACTTCATCGCGGGCGGCAATCGGGCCGGAAGATCCCCGGAGACGAAAGGCAAGATACTGGAGGGCGCGATTGACCGGTTCTCGGAAATTGCCGAGGTGCCAAGGGACATGGTCAGTGGTTTCATCAGCGAGGCTCCGGGCTCGTGGACCATGGAGGCTGGGAGGATTCTTCCCGATCCCGGGGAAGAAGCCGAATGGTTGCGGCAGACTTCCTCGCCGGCGTAACGCGACGGTCTGCATTTTTCCGAGACAGGCGCTGCGCCATGGTCTGCCGGCGATTCGACGGGCCACGCGTGAGGAACCGAGAGGCCGGAACGCTGATAACATGCTCGATTTCTGCTCCGTGCGATGTCGCCTCAGCTGGCTGATTCGAGTTGGCGTGGCTAGGAAGGTGCACGATCCCGGAGCTCGGCACGCCTTGGAGGGCTAGCGAACGCGGCCATCACGCAAGACAATCGCTTGCCGCCAATTCGACCGGGACCCGGCCTAGAAGTCGAATTGGAGTGTCAGCCGAAAGGTTCGCCCGTCATTGAGCGTGTTGGTGATACGTCCGAAACTCGGGGAAGTCAGGCTGTTGTTCGGGTCGGCGAATTGCGGGGTGTTGAAGAAGTTCACCGATTCGGCCCGAAGTGTCAGGCGCTTCTCGGAACCGACGGTCCAACTGCGAGAAAGACTTGCGTTGACATTCGCGATCTTCCCCTTGCGGAAGGTGCGCAGGCCCAGAGTTCCGGCTAGGTCGCCGATGGCTTGGAAAGCAAAGGCCTCCCTGCGCAGCTGCAGCCGGGAGGTGTCCGGGTTGCCGATCGTCCGGCCTAGCAGGGAGGTATCGAGTAGGTGCGGTCGGTCTCCCATTGAACCATCGACATTCCCGAATCCCGGCCCGTCCGATCCCGCCTGGATAGTGAAGGGCGTACCCGTCTTGAGCAGCGTAACCGTCGAGAATTGCCAACTGCCGAACAGTTGCCCTTTCCAGCCTGAGCCGCGCGGCGTCTCATATACGGCGCGTAGAAGCAACGCGTGAGGTTGGTCGAAGAAACTCAGTGACTTCACGTCGGCGTGAATGTCGCGCGCCGTCTGGCTGACTGCCCGGCGAGCGTCGCCGCCATTCATTGTGTTGGTGTAGTCGCTGCCCAAGTCGATCGACTTGCTGAACCAGTAGGCTGCGTCGATTGTGAAGCCCTTCAGGCCGCGCATCACGAACGCCACCCTGGCAGCGTCGAAGTACGCCCTGGATGCGTTGTGCAAGCGAAGCACGTCGTTGTACCGTGAGTTCGCACGGCGCAAGTTCGTCGTGCGAACTGTCACAGGGACCCCCTCGGGCCGCTCGCCTCGATTGAGGAACCAGGCTTGGAATACCTTGTGAGAACGGCTGCCCACATAGCCAAGCTGCAGGTTCATCGTCCGCGAAAGGCCGAATTCCCAACTGAGGCTGTACTGGTGGCTGTAGGGTTCGACGAGGTTGTCGGCGATGTCGAACAAGGTCGATCTAGACCCGGGAGTGACGTTGGCGAATGCTATTCCGCTGATGATGTCGACCAGCTTTGGCCGCAGGACCACCAGTCTCACGACGTTTGGGGCGTTGATACGAAATTGGCTGTAGGTGACGGGATAGATCTCCCCGTAGGAAACGCCGTAAGCACCCCGCAGCGTGCCCCATCGATCGCCCAGACGGTAAGCGAAGCCGAAGCGGGGAGCGAAGTTGTTGCAGTCGCAACTGTATGGCAGCGTCTCGAACTGATTGACTTCGCGCGGCACCGTGACCGCCTCGTAACGGAGTCCCAGGCTCAGCGTCAGGTCGGACAACGGCTTCCATGCATCGGCGGCGTAGAACTGAGTGGCCCACTGACGGAACCCGCGATGGAAGCTCCCAACGGTCTTGAGCAGGCGAGTCGGCTTGCCCAGGCGGAAGTTCGTTATCGCATCATTGTTGAAATTGTTGGAGAACTGGGTGTTGCCTCGGATCGCCTGCTGCTCGACACCGTTCAGCTGGCCGCGCCCCACATGGAATCCCGCTTTAACTCCGTGCTTGCCGAAAGTTCGCGACACCAGACCGGCAAACCGGAACGTATTAAGCGCACGGTCAACTGGAATCAGCGGCGATGGTCCTTGGCCCGCGATCGCCCTCGATACCCCCACTGTTGGTCCGAAATTGTTGGGCTCGGGAATGAGTAGCGAGCCGACCCGGTCGAAGCCGACCGACAGGCTTGTCACCGCACCGGATGGACGGGCCCTTGTCCAAGTTGCCCGAGGACGGTGGTTCTTGATTTCGGTATCCGGGTTCGCCCCACGCACGAACTGAAACGCGTCGACGCTTTGCGAGGTGAACACATAGCTCAGGCCTAGCTTGCCGTAGCCCCTTAGGTCCTGGTCGAGCCGCATGCTTGCCGAGTCCGTGTCGACCCGTTGCGGAGCGTTGGTATTCAGGGCGCGCGGATCGATGTCAGTCCGGTTTGGAAGTTCCGCCGGATAGGCTTGGAGCAGCTGCTCGACGATTTCCCGCGTAGCCGCGTCCGTGCGTTCGCCGCTTGCCGGATCGATCAGCAACGGTGTGCGTTCTTCCGGCAAAGGCACAAGGACGTTGCCGTTGACTTGACCGCGGATCTTTTGCTGCGACGCGTTCAGGGAGATACGGGCGCCACTCCACACGGGACCCGCTAGGCGAAACCCGTAACGGTTCTCGTTCGCCGGCTGGACTTCACCCACTTGGAAGAACGATCGTGCCGAGAAGGCGCTGTTTCCGTGGGTCCAGAAGAGATTCCCGTGGACGGCCTGGCCGCGCGCGGGCGGCAGATGGAGATTGGGTCTTGGACGCCGACCGTATTCCGCGCCGTAGTAGTCACGGTCGGGTTGGAAATCCGTAACGATCGTGGCTGTCGCGCCCAAACGAATATTCAGCTCTTGCAGCGTGTTGGTATCGACTAGATTGAACTGGACGTTTTCGTTCCGGCGAGCCTCTCCGGAACGGGTGTCCTCCTGCCCTAGCAGATTCAAGTTAGTGCGTTGCGCGGCAGCCCCGGCACCGACCGGCGCGGTTGTGTCCCTCGGTTCAGCTTCCGAAGGCTTCGAATCCACCGTGCCGGATGAATCCGCATTCCCGCCGTCGTGCTCTCTCCGGTCCTGTGCTTGTGCCCCGGCTGAGGCAGCGGCCGCTAGGACGGCGGTTGCCAGCGCTGTTCGGAGAATGCAGCGAATTGCCCTAGGGCCCATAGGACTAGCGTAGCTAACAGGACCCGAACTAAGAATCCAATGGCCGAGACCTGCAGTGGTGCAGAACGGTTGGTAGTCTGCGACCGGAGATGGTTGCGATCCGATCGCGTGCCGAACGCCCCGATTTGCTACTTGCGACCCGATTCGGTAGCCCTAGTGGCAAGCTCCGGCCTAGTCACGGCCACCTTGCCTCGCACGACGTAGCGCCGGATATGGGCGTGATGCGTGAACTGCTCGCCGAATAGCGTGCCCATATCGTGTTCCCCCCTTTCGCAGGCATTGCAACGGCCATTGATTGGTCAGATGCTCCTTGAATCAGATGGGCAGGCTCCGCAGTAGGACGCGCCCCGCGGACCGACCCGGCCAGTGTCGCAATGGTTCTTACTCGAGAATGCGGCCCCCAGGGCCGATGTACAGCTTTCGTCCAGCCCACGACACCCTGTTTCCGAAATAGCTGCAAACCCAGACCGCGCAGGCCCATAAGTCGGCAACCGGCACAAGCCACAGAGTCCGAAGAGTGTCCGCGCTCCCGACCCGCAACGCGGCAATCGCCCCGGTCGCGAGCCTCAGTCCTAGGCAGATGGCAGCGAGCGGCCAAAGCATTTCCGGTCTGACGACAAGGGCAATACAGGTCCAAAGGGTGCCAAAGGTCAAGGGCAGGGCCGCGTGGCCGGCCGGTCGCTGCTTCCTAATCGTGCGCGACCATCGCAACTCGCGTCGCCACGTCTCTCTCCAACCGTCGTCACGAGGCAGTCTGGTGGACACCGAGACAGTCGAGAGATCCACGCCGAGACCAAGCGCCACAACCTTAGCCCCAAGATGGTAGTCGTCCCCTATCAGGCCACGCAAGGATCCGAAGCCTCCGGCTTTTGCGAGTGTTTCGGCGCGAAAGGCAAGAGTCGAGCCCAATGCGAAACGCAGTTCCTGCATCCAGTGTGCGATGAGCACTTGGGCAGCGAACTCGGTGTTTATCCGTATCGCTTGCAATTGCGACGCTAGGCTCACACCTGCCTCCGCACCGTACAAGCACGTCACCAGCCCTGTGTTCGGCTTTGAGAGCTCGCTGCAAAGAGCCTGGAGGTAACGGGGCGGAACTCGGATGTCGTCGTCTGACACTACCCAAATCGGATTGCAGGCATGCTCGGCCAATCTCTCCAGAACTTCGACTTTGCCGTTGCAACCCGGTGACGCGTCAGGGCAGGCGATCAATTTGATCTCCAAATTCGGGAACTCCGTCCGCAGTTGGCGGACGGCCGAGCGGGCATCCCTGTCGCCGGCTCCCACTCCGACTAGGATCTCGAATTCCGGGTAGTCTTGGTTTGCGTGCGATCTGAGAAGATCGGCGAATTCGCTCCCTGCTCCCACCGCCGGTTTCAGCAAGGAGACGCCCAGCGACGCACTCGACGTACGCAATGCAAGCGATGACACACGGCGAGACCGCACCAAAGCTGCCAATGCGGCCGCGTAGTAGAGCCAGCAAAGAACAAGAAGTGCCCCGAGGGCCAGCACCCGGTCCACCGCGACTTACGCTATTCGCTGGGCGTCTCTCTGTGCGACGAGGCACAGTTCCGCCGCCTTGAACGTATGCTCCTGCGTCATCGCACGCTCCGTGCGCTCGAGGCAGTCCAGAATCAAATGGCCGAAATAGGGGAACCCAACGGTCCCGCGGGTTCTGATATGACGCTCGCCTTTGCTGTCGACCAAGTAGAGCTGGTCTGACTCGTTGTCTCGTCCGACGTCAAGATACTTGCGCAATTCGATGTAACCGTCCGTTCCAAGAATGAAGGTGCGTCCGTCGCCCCACGCGCCTAGCCCGTCGGGTGTGAACCAATCCACCCGGAAATAGTTCGTCGCGCCGTTGTCCGCGACAAGCGACGCATCGCCGAAGTCCTCGAGTTCCGGGTGGCCCGGATTGTTGTAGTTAGCGACTCGGCTGGAAGTGACGGTCGCATCCCCGGCACCAGTGAAGTGCAGGAACTGCTCGATCTGGTGGCTGCCTATGTCACAGAGGATGCCGCCGTACTGCTCGAAATTGAAGAACCATTTCGGTCTTGACGGAGCATTCAGTCGATGCGGCCCCATACCGATGACTTGCAGCACGCGGCCGATTGCACCATCGTCGATCAGGTTGCCGGCGTAGATCGAGCATTCCGTGTGCAGGCGCTCGCTGTAATACACGGCAAACTTCTGCGCAGTGTCCGCCGACGTACGCTTGGCCTGTTCAAGTTGCCCTAGGGTCGTCATGGGCGCCTTGTCAGTGAAGTAGTCCTTCCCGTGCAGCATGACTTCGCAGCCCAGCGGACCGCGCGCATTCGGAACCGCGGCGCCGGCTACCAGGCGAACCTCGTCATCTTGCAGGACCTCGTCCTGGCTGCGCGCCGCCCGAGCCTCTGGAAACGCCTTGCGGAACTGCTCTACCTTTTTTGGATCGGGGTCAAAGACCCACTTGATGTGTGCTCCCGCTTCGGTCAGGCCGTTGCACATGCCGTAGATGTGTCCGTGGTCCAGCGCTACCGCTGCGATCGCGAATTCTCCCGCAGCAACAACGGGTCTCGCCTGGCCTTGCGGGGCATAGTTCATGCCGTCCGATTTCTGCATTGAATTCGATTGTTGCAAAGCGCCGCCGTGTTTGGTGGATTTCCGATGTCTTCTATGCCAAGCATTAGGACCGCGCGCATAGCGGTATCAGTTCGGTCCAGGGGCGCCCCCCTCGGCTACCCGAAAGTTACGCACGTTTGTGGATGTTCTTGGAGTCATTGGCGAAGGAGGTCAATCGCCTCCTTGGGCGTGCAAGAATCTGTCGGTGCCACTCATTCCATGCCCTGATGGGGCATGCGCGCTTCGGCTGTCTGATGGCAAATCAGCCCACACAGCATTGGCGAACAGATGCGAGCAGCTTCACTGCATCGCGGCCTGCACGCCGGGCTTCGATCCATCGAGAGCAAAGCAAGTCGGAAATCATATACTCGATTAGAGGCTCCGGCCAGGCGAGCCGGAGCGGGCAGATGGCTAACGAGAGTGCGCAACCGAGAGCTTGGACTGGATGGGTCGGACTGGCCGCCGCCGTGGTCATGTCGATTCTGTGGTTCACGGCTGGCCTCTGGAAGCTTTCCGACATTTCCGGCTGGCAGCTCAAGTTGACGCAGTTGCTGATCCCGGTCAATCTGAGCCTAGTCGGGACATTGGCTGTCGGCGTTGCGGAAGTCACCGCCGGAGTTCTCCTTCTCCGCCCTGCTTGGCGCCGTTGGGGCGGGTGGCTGTCTTCCGCGCTGCTGGTGGGGTTCATGGCCTACATGGCAGCGAATTACCAGACCCTCCAAGGCGCGGACTGCTCGTGCTTTCCGTGGCTGGAGCGAGCCGTTGGCCCGGCCTTTTTCTGGAGCGACGCGGCAATGCTAGCGGCCTCGCTGCTCGCGGTGCGATTCTCGACTCCTCCCACGGACTTTCGACGTGCAGGTATCGCTTTGGCGGGCGTGGCAGCATTCGCTGCAATCATGCTCGGAGTTGACCGCTTGGAACCAGAATCGGAACTCGCTTCGGTAGGGCCGATCACTGTCGACGGGGCGCCGTACGACCTAGCGGAAGGCAAGATCTTCCTGTTTTTTTTCAATCCCAGTTGCATGCACTGCCTGCATGCCGGGCAGACCATGGCGAAGTACGCTTGGCGGGTGGACTTCGTCGGCGTGCCGACACAGGACCCGGACTGGGGCCCGGGTTTCGTGGAGGACACGAGTCTGAGCGGCGTGAGGCTATCGCCCGATGTCGAGACGCTGCGGGAGACCTTTGAATTCCAGGACGTTCCGTTCGGGGCCCTGCTTGAGGACGGCAAGGTCTTGGATCGATTGATTTTCTGGGAAGAGCCCGCGTTGAGCGACACGCTTCGGCTGCACGGCTTTATCGATTAGGCAATTGTCTGCGCGGCAGACCGAGCCGATCCGCCGTGGAAGACTATCATGGCGGTTTGGCGCTGCCGCAGACAATTCCCTGCAAGGTCAGCTCCGAGTCCGCCGGTTACGTGACGATGAGCGCGGTAGCTCGGAGCGACTTGCCTGTGGAGGAATTAGCCTCCAAGATCCTTGGCGTTTGCGGGAAGAACCAAGTCCGCGTCGCAAGCATCCTCGCGCGGGGCTCGCTCGTTAGCGGCGATACACGCTACCGCTGGGCACCGATTGCGGTGTCCTCCGGGGACTTAGCTGCCCTCTTGGAGCGATTCCCTGACCACGATCCGCAGCGCGTCTTCGATGCAGCGAGCTGCATGCGAATGGCATTTCGGGGCCAGCGCGGGGAATTCGAGATTACCCGTGACGCGGGACGGCAGAAGAGGCTGTTCCGGAGAAAGGTTTTTTGGGACGAAGCTCTTGACCTGATCCAGCCGCTTGCGCCTCGTTGCGAGCGCTATTCGTACTCGGACAAGGCGGACGTGTTCACCGTTGATCTCCCACTTGCAGCTCTCGAATGCCTCCGCGGACTCGGCGCGCTGTTGCGTTTCAGTTCTCTCGAGACGCAGCTCCGGGCGCTCCGCTCCGCTCGGATAGCGCTCTACCTGCGAAGAGACTAGATGCTCGCGTTCCGTCCCGTCGCCACGCTTGGACTCTGCCGGCACGGCGAGGGACAGGATCCGGATGGTGAGGACGGGGCGTATCGGTGCCGCTTCCGTAGTCGTCTGGGCGCCTAGAAGCAGTCAGGCATTGTGGCCCCACCGGATGCCCCGGCGTCCGTCGACGGCATGATTCTCTTCTTAACGCCAGCCATGAGAGTCTCTGCACGGGCCGTGCCGCCTGGTCCACCATGTTTTGTCGTGGAAAGGAAGCTGCCTCTGCGGCAAGCCTTCGCGTGATCGATGCACGTAGACAATGCAGTCAGCTTGGGATACCGATTCGCCTTGGGGGGCGTACTCTTCGCTGGCTTTGGTCAGTGCCTGAAGTTCAGCTGTCGAGACGGAACGTGACCTTGTCCGAGCAGCAGAGGAAAGCCGGAATTCTCCGTTTGCCTCGAAACGCGAATCCGGGGATTTACCGCCGTCCCGGCCTCAAATTGCGCTAGCATGATCAGCAGGAGTTCCAACCTATGACATCAGAGAAAACCATCAGAAGAAGAACTTTCGTCAAGGCCGCCGCGGCAGCCGCTCCGGCCACAGCATTCGCCGCCAGTAGCAGCGTCATCGGTGCCAACGACCGGATTCGCGCAGCGGTTCTCGGAGTCAACGGCCGCGGCCAGAGCCACATGTACGGCCTACAGCCGATCAAGAACGTGGAGGTCGCGACATTTGTCGATCCAGATCTGGAGATCGCTCGCAAGCGTGCCGGAGAGTTCGAGCAGAAGCACGGCCAGCGTCCGAACGTGGTCCAAGACCTTCGCCAGGTCATCGAGGACAAGGACATCGATGTCATCACGATTGCGACACCAAACCACTGGCACACGCTGGCGGCCATCTGGGCGTGCCAGGCAGGAAAGGACGTGTACGTCGAGAAACCCGCGACACACACTTTCAACGAGGGGCTGAGCCTCGTCGCCGCTGCCAAGAAGTACAACCGCATCGTGCAGCACGGCGTCCAGTTGCGCAGTTCGGAAGCGATTCGCGAAGCCGTGCAGAAGATGCGCGACGGCGCGATCGGCGACGTTTACATGGGCCGCGCGACCATCTTCAAGTGGCGTCCGCCCCTTGAAGCGGCCCCGGACGAGAAGCCGCCGTCTACTCTCGATTACGACCTCTGGGTAGGTCCCGGCAAGTGGCGGCCCTATTCGAAGCGGCACGTCCATTACAACTGGCACTGGACGTGGGACTTTGGCAACGGCGAGATCGGCAACCAAGGCATTCACGAGCTCGACATGCTCCAGTGGGGACTGGGCGTGACGCTTCCCGACGAGGTCGTATCGTCCGGCGGCCGCTACATTTGGGACGACCACCGCGAGACGCCCGAGATGCTGACGACCCTCCTGCAATTCAAGAAAGAGCGCAAGATGGCAGAGGTCGCCGTCCGCTTCTGGCACTCGAATCACGAGACGCGTTCGGCGAACGGCAACATCTTCTACGGCTCGGACGGGTACCTGGTGGTGTCCGGCTACACCAAGTGGGAGATCTACCGCGGTCGCAAGCCCGAGCTGGTCGACAGCGGACAGGCTCCGACCAAGCACTACGAGAATTTCATCAAGGCCGTTCGCAGCCGCAAGACCGAGGACCAGAACGGTCCCGTCGAGAGTGCTCACCACGGGGCAGCGTTGGCGCACCTCGGCAACATTGCCTTCAAGCGCGGCAAGTTGCTGAAATTCGACCGCGAAACCAACAGCTTCAAGAACGACAAGAAGGCGAACGCGATGCTCAGCAAGTCCTACCGTGAGGGCTTCGAGGTTCCGTCGCCCGAGAACGTCTAGGATGTAATTCGAACCCCTCGGGTCTCGAGACCATCGCGAGAAGGACTGCCGGTTCAGCTTAGGCCCTCGGGCGTGCGGGGCACGTCAGCTAGTCGCTGGCGACTTCCACTGGAACGCCAGGCTCGCAGGGAGCCGTTCTCCGCTCCCTTCAGCGAACGCTGGCACAGTTGGTGACACTTTCCGCGAATCGAGGAACCCAATGGGATGCTTCCGCCGGCGCTGGGCCGGCGGCTAGCTCAGATCACGTTCATGGTCTTCATGATCGCTCCAGCAGTTCTCCGGGGCCAAAAACGAGAAGCTCAGATTCGAGCGCCAGTCAGTCCCAGACTTGACCCATGAACCAAAGCTCCGCAGTTGCGCACTTGCCATTCTGGCTGTAATGTGTTGGCATACAACAGCTTACAGATCAAGATCGCCACTGCGGAGCAGCGGGAACTCTCGCCCGTCAGGTCCGCCCGCTAGTTACTCCAACTGCTGATTCTTTAGGAAGTTGCGGCGGTTCGTCGTGGACCAACTGCGTACTCTGGTATGAACTAGGCGTGGCAATTGAGTCCGTCACACTGCCGGCGACGAGCGGCGGGACCCCGCCCTTTACCTAGCACCTCGACCCTGCACGTCCACCCGGGCAGCGGCGCGAGCGCGCCGGCATTCGGGTACAAGGTGGTCGTCGAGGATCGAGATGTGGACGGCATTGCGGCAACGACTGGGTAGCTGGGACTTGCGGGCGGGAGGAGTATGGCGAGGGTAGCGGGCATCGGGGCCGATCCGGCGTATCCCGGGCACGCGGACCAGGCGGGGCAGAACGTGGACGGGGCGCACGGCGACGAGGGGCCGCTCATCAGCCGGCCGGCGATCGGGCTAAACCCTTGCGCCGGCGCGATCTATGCGGTGATCCCAAAGTCGAGCCGGTGGCGCGCCTTCGACCGAAGAGGAAACGAGAATCGGTCGCAATCTGCCTTCAGTGGCATCCCATGCAGGCGAAGTTGCGTCCATGGCAGGGTAGGCACGAGGGCTTGTCCAACGCGATCTTGCCGGTTGAGTGCAGGTCAATGAACTCCCTCGTGTGGTCTGAGGGCATCAGGTCCACATTCGTGACGTGGCATTCCTTGCATGTAAACGGATTGTCGATCTTGGGATGGCAGACGATGCAATCCCCCATCATCGGCATGTGCTTTGACGAGTCCGCCGCTAGGCTCTCCTCGAGCCCGCGGTGGCAGGCGGAGCACGAGTTGCCGCTCTCGAGAAAGCGCCGTGCGTCGCCCGGCTTGCCGAAATAGTTGCCGGTGTCGATTGCCGTGGCAATTAGCGGGGCGATGGCACCAAGACCGAGGTGAAACGAGTGGTTGAAGCGATAAGTGCGGCCAGGAGCTTGGCGCTGGGTCAGCGGGGACACGTCGATTACTGGCGCGGTCTCCCCGTTGTGGCAAGCTCCGCATACCTGGCCGTCCGGAAGCAGGTTGTCCTTGGCATCTTGACTTGTGGAGGCTGTTGCATGGCAGGTCTGGCAATCGAGACCCATTTCCAGATGCGGCTGGTGCGGGAACGCCCAATCCTGCGCGGCCAACGGTAGAGCGAGCGCGGTGAAGAGGACCGCCTTCACATTAGAACCTCTTGCAAGTACCGGGCAGTGTGGGACTCGGCGCAAGTGGCGACGTCTTCCGGCGTGCCTTCGGCGACAACGCGGCCGCCGCCGTCGCCACCCTCTGGGCCGAGATCGATGATCCAGTCTGCACACTTGATTACATCCAGGTTGTGCTCGATCACGATCAACGTGGCCCCCTTCTCGACTAGCGTATCGAACGTCAGCAGCAGCTTCTTGATGTCATCGAAGTGCAGGCCCGTTGTTGGCTCGTCGAAAAGGAACAGAGTGTCCTTCGTCTGCGTGTCCGAGATGTGCAGCGCTAGCTTCAGGCGCTGCGCCTCGCCTCCCGACAGTTGCGTCGCGGGCTGGCCGAGACGAATATAGCCCAAACCGACTGCGGGCAAAACCGCCAGCCTCTTGACTATGCGAGGAGAGTCCGCGAAGAATCGCAGCGCCTCGTCGACAGACATCTCGAGCACCTCGCAGATGTTCTTGCCTCGGTAGGTGATGTCGAGGGTCTCGGACCGGTAGCGCCTGCCTTCGCAGTCCTCGCACGGCAAGTCGATATCCGCTAGGAACTGCATGTCGATGGTTTGCTTGCCCGAGCCGTTGCATGTGTCACAGCGTCCTCCTACCACGTTGAACGAAAAGTACGAGGGTTTCAGGCCGCGCCGACGGGCCTGCACGGTCTTCGCGAATAATGCCCGAATCTCGTCGAAAGCCTTCAGATAGGTAGCAGGCACGGAGCGCGATGTGCGCTCGAGCAGCGCCTGGTCGATCAGAATCACGTCGCGCAGCGCCTCGTATCCGGTCACTGCCTTGCATTCCACGTTCCGGGGCAATTCGAAATGGAGGTGGTTCTTGTGATGGATCGCGCTTCGGAGGCTACGGTGCACTATGTCGTGCATGAGTGTCGATTTGCCCGACCCGGACACCCCGGTCACCACGGCCAGCAACCCGAGGGGGATCTCGATATCAATGTTCCTCAAGTTGTGCCGCGTGGCACCCTTGAAGCGGAGCATGCTATCTCCTCTGGGCTCCCTTCGTGACTTGGGCACGGGGATTGAGGCTCGGCCGCTGAGATACTGGCCCGTTAGAGACCCGTTGCGGACCTGAATCTCCCCGTAGGTCCCGCTGAAGACCACTTCGCCGCCATGCTCACCCGCGGCCGGTCCCAAATCGACCAAGTGGTCAGAGGCGCGCATCATTTCGTGATCGTGCTCTACCACGAGGATCGTGTTGCCGAGTTCGCGCAGCTGCTTCAGGATGCCGATCAGCTTGCCCGTGTCGCGGCTGTGCAAACCGATCGAAGGCTCGTCTAGCACGTAGCACACCCCGACGAGGCGCGAGCCGAGCGAGCTCGCCAGTTGGATGCGCTGTGCCTCGCCTCCCGAGAGGGTGGAGGCAAGGCGGTCGAGCGTGAGGTATTGCAGCCCGACATCGTTCAGGAACCGCAGCCGGTTCTTGATCTCGATCAGCAAGCTAGCGGCTATCTTCCCCTCGGCTCCCTCGAGTTTCAAGTTCTCGAAGAACTCGAGAGCACTGCTCAACGAGCGGTTCAGCACCTGGTCGATTGACTCCCCTCCCACCCGGATGTGAAGAACTTCTTGCGAGAGGCGCGTCCCTCGGCATTTCGGGCAGCGAACGTGCCGGCGCCATCGAGAGAGCAATGCAGCGATGTGCGGCTTCCACTTCTTGTGTTCGAGGGCGCGAATGAAACCGCGGATCCCGCCGTAACCCTTGCGGCCCTCCTCGATCACGATCCGATGAGCCGCGCTGAGGTGTCGGTAAGGGACGTCTACCGGGATGCCGTCCTGCTGTGCCACCTTGAGCATGCGCCTCTTGTAGGCCGAGTACTTCTTCTGCCACGGCTTGACCGCCCCCTGCCGGAGGGAGAGATCCGGGCGGCTGACGATCAAGTCCATCGCGTACTCTGTGACCTTCCCGTAGCCCTCGCACTCGCTGCACGCGCCGTAATAGGAGTTGAAGCTGAACATGCGCGGTTCCGGACGTCTGAACTCGAGGCCGCACTTGCGACACTCGAACTTGCTGCTGTAGCGCAGGTGCTCGCCAGAGTCCCTAGCCTGCTGGAAGCGCACCTCACCGCACTCGCCGTATGCAATCTCCACTGAGTCGACGACTCGTTCGCGAATGTCGGGGCCGATTGCAATCCTGTCCACCAGCACATAGACCGTCTGCTCGAAATTGATATCCAGCAGGGATTCCGGCGTTGAGAATTCGAACACCTGTCCGCCTTGGTACAGGCGGTTGAAACCGCGCTCCCTGAGTTGGGCGAGCCTGGCCTTCAGCGGACTGTCGTAGTCCGCGTAGCGATCGTCGTACAGTAGAACACCCCAATTGGTGTCCTTGGCGCCAGCGGGAAACAGCACATACCAGCGCGAGCCCGCCTCCAGAGCGAGCACTTGGTCAGCGACGGTGTCGACGCCGTCGCTGGTGACGTGCCGACCGCACTGGATGCAGAAGGTCCGGCCCGCTCGCGCGAACAAGAGGCGCAGGAAATCGTGGATCTCGGTTGCGGTAGCGACCGTGGACCGGGGATTCCTAGTAGTGTTCTTCTGCCGGATCGCGACGGTCGGCGCGACCCCGAGCACCTCGTCCACGTCGGGCCGATCCATGCGCTCGAGGAATTGCCTGGCATAGGAAGAAAGCGATTCAACGTACCGTCGGCGGCCCTCGGCGAAGACGATGTCGAATACCAGCGAGGACTTGCCGGAACCCGAAACGCCAGTTACCACGGTCAGCTGGTTATGGGGGAGCCGAAGGTCTATGTTCTTTAGATTGTGGACCCGCGCGCCGCGGATTTCTAGGTATTCCTCTGGCACGGGTCGGGAGTCCCGTTAACTGTGGGGGAGTTAGGTCTCGGCGAGCGTTCCGCGACGATTCCATTATAGGCCCGGCGCCGAATGCCGGAGCGAGGCCCCTCGGGTTCGTCGGCCGCTGAGCCGACTGCGGAGGCCGAGCAAAGCTCGGAGGTGCCATTAATCGGGCGCTACACTAGAGGGGGCGCGGCGAGTGATCGTGCACGGCCGCGGGGAGGAAACAAACCGATGAGACGATTGATCACACTGGCTGTTGCAATCTTGGTGTGCGTTGCCGGCCTTTACGCGCAGGCGCCGCAGTTCAAGTCGCAGGAAGAGGTCGACGCCTTCATGCTGGTCCAGGGTGCTGCGACCGTTGAGCAACGCGCTAGCGCTGGTGTCGACTTCATCGCGAACTACCCCGAAAGCGAAGCGGTCGGACTGGCTAGCTACATGGTCATGCTCTCCTACCAGCAACTGAACGACTTCGATAACATGCTGCTGTACGGGGAGATGGTGCTGGACACCGACCCAGCACCGGGAGTTAAGACTGGCACGCTGATCTCGCTGGCGAACGCGATCCCCACGCGGACTCGCGAGTTCGACCTCGATAAGGAAGAGAAGCTCAACAAGGCGGAAGACTTCGCCAAGCAGGCGATGAACTTGATTCCGACAATTCCGAAAATGGATCCCAATATGACCGACGACCAGTGGCTCGAGACCAAGATGGACTTCATGTCGCAGTGCCACGAGGCGATTGGATCGGTGATGATCAAGCGCCAGGACTATCCCGCAGCCGAGGCCTCTATGCGCAGGGCATTGGAGATGTCTCCCGATCCTGCGCCTTACACGATGTACCAGCTAGCCACGGCGCTTTCCAGGCAGGGCAAGAACGAAGAGGCCGGGGAGCTAGCGGACCGATGTACGGCAGGTGGAGGGTTCCCGACCTCGGGCGCTTCCGACATGTGCGCCCAACTCAAGCGCAGCCTGGCGAACTGATAATCAAGCCGCCATACGATTCCCGAGCGCCGATGGCGAAACGTTCCACGGAGGGCTCACGAGTATCCCGGTGCCCGAGGACAAGCTGCTGACGCTGTGCAACCGCCTGGGATACCAATTTCGGGATCCGGCCTTGCTGCAGGTCGCCTTGACGCATAGTTCGGCGATCGACAAGAACGCGGTCTCGAACGAGCGCTTGGAATTCCTCGGCGATGCCGTGCTGGGTCTTGCTGTTGGAGGTGCGCTCTTCAGGCGATTGCCTCTAGCCTCCGAGGGCGACCTGACCAAGCTAAAGGCTCGCTTCGTGAACAACGAGCATTTGTGCAAGGCCGCCCTTTGCTTGGATCTAGGCTCTTTCCTGCGTCTCGGAAAAGGGGAAGAGCAGGGCGGCGGACGGGAAAAACCTCGCGTGCTTGCCGACGCCCTGGAAGCAGTTTTTGGCGCCGTCTATCTCGACGGTGGGATGGAGGCGGCATCCGGCGTGGCCGAACGCTGCATTCTCTTGGAACAGCCTTCGATCGACAAGAGGAGCAAGACGGCCTTGCAAGAGTGGCTGCAAGCGCGCGGTCGCGAGCTTCCTGAGTACGTCGTTGTTGCAGAAGAGGGGCCGTCGCACCGTCGCACTTACGAGGTCGAGGTGCGTTGCGGCGAGCACGCTGCTCGGGGCAGGGCAAGTAGGAAAAAGCATGCCGAACAACACGCGGCCGCCTTGGTTCTGGAGCGTCTGGTGTCTTCCGAGGGCGGCTCTTCCTAGCCCCCGCCGAGCTGCCCCACAGGTGCGATTATGAATGCAAGATTGATCAGAATGGCTATGCGATCGCTTTTTCTGTTCTTGGCACCTCTTTCGCTGTGCGCGGCCGTGGACCAAGACGCGTCGCTATCCGCGGCTCGGAAGTTCCAGAAAATCGCCGAGGGGGCTTATGCCAGCGGCACATCCGTCGAAGTTTCACAGGACGAGATGAACGCCTTCCTGCGATTTCATGCAGCGGCTAGCATTCCGGAAGGCATAAGAGACGCGGGCTTGGAGTTTCGCGAGGGCGGAGCAATGCTTAGCGCGCAGGTCGACCTCGAGAAGGCGAGTGCGTCGTCCGAAGATTTACCGGCCTTGATGCGCCTGCTACTTCGGGGAACGCGCCGCATCGTGCTGGACATCGATTACGCGGTCAGCGAGGGCTACGCGGCTACGAGGCTCGTCTCGATGACAATCGAGGACGTGGAACTCACAGGAGCCGTCTTGGAATGGTTCCTCGATTCCTTCGCGCCGTCGGAACTGCGCCCGTACTTGATGGGTGAGAAAGCGACCAGACAACAAGGAGTGCGCGAGACGCGTTTGAAGCCGGGGCATGCGGTAATCGTAGTTGAGTAGCGCAGGCTGGATTTCGTCGGTCGCAGTCTCGCGGGAAGGTGCGCGTCATGGCGGTTGAGCGGATTCTCGAATACATGCGGGAAAGGCAACCCGAGATCGTGGAGCAGATCCGCGCTCTCGTGGAGATCGAGTCCCCAACTGCGAGCAAGACTGGCGTGGACAGGGTAGTGGACGCCGTCACCGCTGCGGCCTCCGGCATCGCGGAGGTCAGGCGGTATCCGCAAGCCGAACACGGCGACCATCTCCGGCTCGAGTTCGACATCCCTACCCGGGGCGATGGCCAGGTGCTTGCGCTTGGGCACCTGGACACCGTGTGGCCCCTCGGCACCTTAGAGCGCATGCCGTGGCGCGTGAAGGAAAGCCGTCTGTGGGGCCCGGGCGTATTCGACATGAAGGCCGGGGTCGTCTACATGCTCTTCGCCGCACGGGCGCTGCGTGACCTCGGCTTGAGGTCTAGGCGACGCTTCGTAGCGCAGTTGAACTCAGACGAGGAGATCGGCAGCCCTTCGTCCACGCGTCTGACCAAGGCCGAGGCCCGGAGGAGTGCGGCGGTGCTTGTGGCGGAGCCCAGCTTCGGATTGGAAGGCAGCCTGAAGACCTCCCGCAAGGGCGGCGCTAGCTTTTGGATCGAGGCGCGGGGCGTCGCCTCGCATGCCGGACTGGACTTCGAATCCGGGGCCAGCGCGATTGTCGAGTTAGCTAGGCAAGTCCGGCGCGTGTCCGCTTGGACCAATCTGGACCGAGGAGTCACGGTGAATCCGGGCGTTTTCCGGGGTGGCAGCGCGTCGAACGTGGTTGCCGAGAAGGCGGCCGCACACGTCGATGTGCGATTCCAGACGAAGGGCCAAGCTTCGGATATCACGCGTCGGTTCAGGGAACTCGAACCACTTGACGCACGGTGCGAGATCCATATTACGGGCGGGATCGGCAAGATGCCGATGGAACGTACCGACGATGTCATCCGGCTCTTCCGGCTGGCACAGTCGATTTCCGCGGAAATGGGAGTCGGTCTGGGCGAGGCTGCGGTTGGAGGCGGATCCGACGGCAACACCACGGCGGCTATGGGCATACCGACCATCGACGGCCTAGGGGCGGTGGGGGAAGGCGCTCACGCGCTCCACGAAAGCATACTGATCGATCGGATTGCTGACAGGGCGGCGCTGATGGCCGGCCTCGTCCATCGCCTGTAGAATGCCCCGTCACCCGCCGCCGGGCTGGCTTGCTATCGGTGGCTGCGTCGCTTCCCCAAGAAAACGGCTTTCACGCAGAGTGCGGCGAGGGCCGCTAGGAAACCGATCATCGTGATGGGCGGCATCGATCCCGGCCAGGTCGACACGTCGAACCAGCCCTTGTACCCCATCGCGAATGTATGGCCGCATGCCAATGCCAGCGTAGCGTAGCCCATGTGCTGGGCGTTCAGCCAACGCTGCATACCAAGAGCGTCGTACATGTAAGGTAGCGTCGTGATCGCGGGGAACAGCAGGCAGCCGTAGGCCAACACCCCGAACATGAATGTCAGCTCGCCGGTGAGGGTGAGCTTGCCCGAGTCCTGGAAGAAATTCGCGAAGTTCGCCGGGGACAGCAACACCATCGCCATCAGAACATGCATCGAAATCATTGCGAAGCCGGTAAGGCCGAAGAATTTGGCCTTGGCGCGCACGGGTTCGGACCCGGGAACGCCGCCGAACAGCTTCCCGACCATGTAGGCTAGCGCGATGAACATCACGCCCGCCAAGGCGGCGGACTTGTTCACGATGTAGAGAGGGAGGTGGGTCCAATCGACGCCTTTGAAGACGTTGTAGCGGACAGTCGCGTAGATCAGGCAGGGGACCCAAACTCCTAGCACCCAAGCGAAGCGCTCCCTGCTAGGCAGGCGAAGATTGGAACCCGGATTCGGGCGCAAGCCCTGTCGCCGGACGCGGGCGATTGAGTTCATAAGCTCTAGATCGCACCGAATATGATGCTAAGCCCTCCATTCTAGAGGTTCGCGACAAGCGGTCAATCGGGACGCAGAACCGTTGATTCAAGCCTGCAGATTCGTCCTCCGACAGGATGACCCGTTTTCTATGGTGCCCGCCTTTCCGTGCCAGGCTAACCTCGCGATGCAGTTCTACGGGCAAGCCACCGCGGCGGATTGCTCGCTAACCCTGGAATTGTTGCAGAGCGGAGCCGGTTCGCGTAGCGTGACTCGAGGCGAGGGATGCGTTACCGTGTCTCCAAACCGAAGCAATGCACGGGCAAAGGAACTTTATTCCGAACGCCGTTAGGGGTGTTCGCAGGGGGGGCCGAAGGAGTCCGGCGTCCATTTTTCCGCCAGTTCGGAGAATCTCGGGCTGGGAAGGCCGGCGGCACAAATCTAATCCAGCACGGAGACTTAGCACACCGCCATGCCGGTAATCGACCCGTATTCCAGGAGTGTCAGCGAGCACCGAGAGCCGCCGCGCGGCCTGAGGTCGACGCTGCGCCACTTGGGCCCAGGCATGATCCTCGCCGGCTCGGTGGTCGGGTCGGGAGAATTGATCGTCACGACGAAGCTTGGTGCCGTCGCAGGCTTCGCTCTGCTCTGGTTCGTCCTGCTGTCGTGCTTCGTAAAGGTCGTCGTGCAAACGGAGCTCGCGCGTTACACGATTGTCAGTGGCGAGACTTTCCTGCGCGTCTTCAATTCGCTGCCCGGGCCTTCCGGCAACAGGCCTGCTTGGCTGACCTTGCCCTGGATGGCGGCATTTGTCGTGGCTTGCGTTGTCGCGCTCGCGGCATTCGTGGGATTAGACGAGGCCGACCGCGGCGCATCGTCCGCGCTATGGCTGGCGGCGAGCGTAATCGCTGTCGGTTTGGTAGCTGCTTGGATCGCGGGCCGAAAGCAATCCCTTGATGCCCGCGTTTCGTCCCGACAGCCGGTGCAAGGGCCTATGAATTGGTTCACCTGGCTGTGGCTGGGATCGATGCTCTTGGTGTTCGTGAATTCCGGCGCGATCCTAGGCGGGACCGGACAGGTGTTCGAAATGGTCTTCCCGGGCCTATTGGGCGAAGGGGGCGCGCGGTACTGGTCAATCCTGCTTGCGGCCTTTTGCGGGGCGATTCTCCTGGCGGGCACATACGCCTCGCTGGAAAAGACCTTGGTCGTGCTGGTCTCCTTGTTCACTGTCGTCACGGTGATTTGCGCGATCCTGCTGCACTGGACCGATTTCGCCGTCGACTGGCCCGAAGTGGCAACCGGTTTTTCGCTTGGCCTTCCAGACCAAATCACGACGACCCTCGTCTTGACCGCGTTGGCGATGTATTCGGGAACGGGCGTGTCGTTTAGCGAAATGTGGAACTACACCTACTGGTGTGTCGAGAAGGGATACGCGCGGAATGTCGGAGAGCCTCAGCCCGGCCCCGCTTGGCGGCACAGGGCGCGGGGATGGATTCGTGTCATGTACACGGACGCAACGGTCACGATGGTCGTGTACACAGCCAGCACCATCTGTTTCTACCTGTTGGGGGCCGCGATCCTCCACGTGCAGGGACTTGACCCGGACGGGCGCGAGACCCTCTCCGTGCTCAGCGCCATCTATACGGACGGGCTTGGCAACTGGGCAGCGGGCCTGTTCCTTGTGGGCGCATTCTTTGTCTTGGTGAGCACCGTCTTGTCGGGCACCGCAGGGACCAGTCGCATGCTGGCCGACGTTCTTGGCGTGATCGGCCTGATTGATGGGTCCGACTACGCCGTGCGCCTGCGCTTCATCCGGGTGTTCGTGGTTGTGTCGCTGACGCTATACTCCATTGCCTATTGGCTGTTCGAGAATCCGCCTCAGATGCTGCTCGTCACAAGCAGCTTGATCGCGGCTGTGATGTACCCCGTGCTCGGGCTAGGCACGCTGTATCTCCGGCACCGCAAGGTGGCACCCGGAATAGCCCCAAGCAGGCCCACTACGATCTGGCTGTGGGTTTGCGCGATTGTACTGACTGTGATCTCGCCCGCCGGAATCCTCTTGGCGCTCGCGATCGGTGCGGGTTGGGTGCACTTCGGCTGAGGCGGCTGACAGCCGAGGCGGCTAGCGGCCGACCGCTGCGATCAGCGCTTGGATAAACCCAACCGTCCAAGCCCGTCCGCGGTGGCACCATTCGCCATCGCCAGCCATTCTAGGGACGTGATCGGGAAGGATGAATCCGCGGAACCCCACCTGCTTGAGCGCCCGCATTGTCTCCACCGGATCGCAGTTGCCATTGCCCAGAAAGCACTCGGTAAAGTCCTCGACAGGGCCTTGGACGTCGCGGAAATGGACGTAGAAGATCTTTCCGCGATCTCCGAAGAAGCGGATCGCGTCAATCACGCCTTCCCCCGCCCGCATCTCCGACCAGCACCCGTGGCAGAAATCCAGTCCGTGCATCGGGCTGTCGAAAGTCGCCATGGCACGTCGGAAGTTACCAAAATTCCGGAATACCCGCCCGATGCCTCCCAGCATGGGAACCGGCGGGTCGTCAGGATGGAGGGCCAGACGCAAGCCGACTTCCTCGCAGACCGGCAGGATGCGTTCCAAGTACCAGCAATAGTTCTCCCAGATTTCTTCCTCGGAGTACTCCCGCTCGACTGGTGCGCCACCCCAGATCGAATACGTTCCGCCGTCTCCCGGCTGCACGGATTGGGCCGTCTCCAACTGGAAGGAGGTGGCTTGCGCACCGCCCCGCACGGGGGTGTCACCCGCCGTCCGCCACACCCCTGCAGGCATGAAGGCATAACCCAGAACGGGGATGCCTGCACGTGCGACGTTCTTGACCGTGTAGACCATGTTCTCGAGCTGCTTTTCCCGGCCGTTGTGGCCGAGCATGATTTGGTCGTAGAATTGCCGAGGCACGTTTTCGATCGCGATCAAGCGCAATCGTGCTTTTTCCGCCCGGTCCACCAACAGCGCGAGATCCTCGTACTCCCAGCGCTCCCTGCCCGGAAGCGAGGGTGTGTTCAACTGGAAGTCGTCGCACCCGCACTGCTTGATGAATTGCAGCCGGGACGGCGTGATTTGTTGGAACTGTCCCAGCGCAACGCGCATCGGCAGGCTGTCGATGTCGATCATTTGGCCTCCGCGGTGTGACGGGGGGCGCCGCCTTTCCGGCTCTGTTGGGAGTCTTGAGGAGCCTGCCTACGGCTCCCACCACCAATGCGGCAGTAGCCGGCCCCGAAACACCGCCCGAAGTATAGCCGCTTCGGCCATAATCGATCCGTGCCGAGAATTCTCGTAGCCGAGTGCAAGCAAGAGGTCTCGTCTTTCAACCCGGTTCGAAGTGGCTATGACGACTTCGTGGTTCGGCGCGGCACGGAATTCTTCGACTACCACCGCGCCGCCAGGGCGGAGGTGGGCGGAGCGCTGGAGGCGCTTGCGGAGCAGCGTCGCTACGAAACCGTTCCGACCTACAGCGCCAAGGCCATCACTTCGGGAGGGACTCTTGCAGACGCGAGCTTCGCGCGCATCGCCGACGAGTTTCTCTCTAGCTTGCACGAAGCCAATTCGCCTAGCGGAGCATATTTCGCGCTGCATGGCGCGATGGCTGCAGAGAGCGAGGGCGATCCGGAAGGCTTCCTGCTGGAAGAGAGCAGACGGATCCTCGGCGAAGAAATCCCGATTTTGGTGTCGCTTGACCTCCATGCGGTACTCACCGATCGCATGCTCCGACACAGCGACGCAATTGTCGCCTTCCACACCTATCCGCATGTGGACTTCTACGAGACCGGGGCCAGGGCCGCGCGGATTCTCATGCGAATCCTCGGGGGCGAGGCCCGTCCTGTGACGGCGCGGGTCAAGATTCCGATGCTCGTCCGTGGTGACGAATTGATAACTGACTCGGGGAGCTTCGGTCAGGTCATTGGAGAGGCGAAGGCCTTTGAACGGGATTCCCGAGGTCTTTCGGCGGGAGTGACGATCGGGAATCCATTCACGGACGTGCCGGCCCTGCGCTCAAACAGCCTAGCCGTCGCGAACGGCGACCTTGAATGTGCCGTGCGATGCGCGACAAGACTCGCCGGCCAGATGTGGGAGCGCCGCGAAGGCATGCAGGCATCCCTCACGGCCGTGGCGGAAGCAGTCGGGCTTGCGGGGCGGACGCGTGGCACGGCGGTGCTGATGGACGCTGCAGATGCCACGAGTTCCGGCGCCTCGGGCGATGGCAACGCAATTCTCCGCGAGGTCTGGAAGTCTGGATTCGAAGGCAGCGTGCTCGCGCCAATTGTCGATCCTCCAGCGGTGAGCAGCGCCTTCGTCGCTGGGATAGGCGGCTCGATTCGCACTAGAGTCGGCGGTGCCCTTGACCCAGCTCGGTTTCGCCCGCTTGAAATCGAGGCCCGAGTCAAAATGCTCTCGGACGGGAGTTTTCGAAGCGAGACATTCGGGAGCGAATGGCACGCCGGACCGACCGCCGTCCTCGAGAGCGGTCGACGGGTATTGGTGGTGACGAGCCGCCCCGTGAGTCTGTACGACCGGGCATTGTTTCTTGCGCACGGCCACGACCCGAAGAGGTTCGACTTGGTCGTGGTGAAGTCCCCGCACTGCGAGTCGCCTATGTACCGCGACTGGTGCGGGCGGCTGATCAATGTGGACGGGCCGGGCGCAACCAGCGCCAACGTTCGAACCTTGGGGCACCGAAAATGCGCTCGACCGGTCTTCCCATTGGACAGCCCTCCGGAGTTCGTTCCCGAAGTGACCGTCTATCAGCGAGATCGTTACGCCTGACGTGTCGGGACGGATCGGGCCCCGGCGGTTCCCTCTGCAAACGCATACGGACCGCAGGTTCGATCCAATCGTTGAAGTGTTGCGCCAGGCATTCCAAGGAAATCGGCTGGAGCGATTGGCCGAATCTCAGCGCGACCGTAGAATTGACCCGCCGGCATGAAACTACAATCGACGGGATCCCTGCTCTCCTCGAAACGGCTGACCAGTCCACTGCCGACTCTTGGATGAGGCTGTGCCCCTCGCGCGAAAGAGAGCGCCAGCAACTGCGGATACATTGCCCAGATTTGGCGTGGCGCCTGTCCGATTCGGAACTGCTTGGTCAAGAGCGACTCGGAAGCGGTTTTCCCGAGCCCTATCGTGACTTTGACAGAATACAATCGCTTTGGGCGATCAGATTCCGATTTGATCCGCCGATTCTCCGCAACGACGATGTCTCGATCCAGCAAGACCTGCGTGACTTGGCTTGTTGCGAGAGTCTTGGTCCTGCTGGCGCTGGCGCCCGCAGCACGCCCCGCTGAGCAGCCGAACATCATTTTCTTGTACGCCGACGACCAAGCGGCTTGGACTGTAGGCGCCTTGGGCAACAGTCAGGCGCGCACCCCAAACATCGACCGCCTGTACGCGGAAGGAGTGGGGCTGACGAACGCCTTCACGACCACGCCGGTTTGCAGCCCGTCGCGTGCCGGGCTAATGGCGAGTCGGTATGGCACCGAGCTCGGCATCACCGACTATCTCAATCGATCCCAAGAGCCCGGTAACGGCTTGGACCCAGACTTGCCGACTTGGCCGAAGCTGCTGCAAGCTGCGGGGTACGAGACGAGCTTTGTCGGCAAGTGGCATTTGGGGAGTTTGGACAAGTTTCTGCCGACGCGAAACGGCTACGATTCCTTCTACGGATTCAGGACCGGGGCGTCCATTTCCAAAGATCCCGTGGTGGAGTCCGACGGCGCAGAGCGGAGGGTCCGGGGCTACACGCCAGACATTCTGACGGACGAGGCAATCCGGTTCATTCGCGCCGCGGCTGGGCCCGCGCCTTTCCTTCTGAGCCTGCATTTCTGGGCTCCTCACGCCAACACGGCCAACCGGACGCCCGACGGCGACAGGACATGGCTGCCTCTAAGCGACGCGGACTGGGCTTTTTTTCGCAACCTCGACCTAGCGTTGCCGCAACCGCATTACCCTGGTCTCGACATTCCGCGGGCTAGGCGCATGCTCGCCGAGTACCTCGGGGCCGTGGCGAGTCTGGACCGCAACGTAGGCCGCCTGCTCGAGACCATTGACGATCTAGGCATCGGCGACAACACCGTCGTCATATTCACTAGCGACCACGGCTTCAACATGGGGCACAACGGTATCTGGCACAAGGGCAACGGCCGCTGGTTGCTTACAGACAACCGCGGCGCACGCTCCAACATGTACGACCATTCGATCCGCGTTCCGGCCGTCGTGCGATGGCCTTCCCGGATTCGGTCCGGCACCACAGTAGGCCAAGTCGTCATCAATCTCGATTGGTTCCCAACCCTGCTAGCGATAGCTGACGTCGAGGTGCCGGCCGGCGCGACATTGAGGGGAGCGAGCTTCTTGCCTCTGTTAGAAGGCAGGCGCATTTCTTGGCGGACAGCCTTCTACGGAGAGTATCGGCAGTTGCATCAGGAACAAGTAGATCAGCGGATGTGGCGCACTCCCCGGTGGAAGCTGGTGCGCGACAGCCGGCCCGGTATGGACGAGCTCTACGATCTTGCCGAGGACCCGGAAGAGCACCTCAATCTCATTGGAGACGATCGCCCGGAAATCAGCGAAGTGGTCTCCCGGCTGGACGCAGCCCTGCGCAATAGGATTCTGCAGATTGCAGAGGGCCCTTGATCGGCTGGTTGCGGTGGTGGACAATATAGAAGTGGCAGCTCGGTCAGTCGCCTTGGTTTTCCTGACGGGGTCGCTGTGCTTGCCGGCCTTCGGCGACGTCTCGTTTTCCGAGGAAATCGAGCCGCTTTTCAATCGCCACTGCGTCGTGTGCCACGGCGAGTCCCTTCAGCAGAGCGGCTTGAGGCTGGACCGTCGCGACTCCGCGATGCGGGGCGGCAATTCCGGGCCGGTCATCAGGCCGGGCAACGCCTCGGCGAGCGCTTTGCTCCAGAGGCTCGAGGGGCTCGGCGGCTTGCAGCAGATGCCTCCCGGACGGGCGCTGGCTGCCTCAGAGATCGAGACGATTCGCATGTGGGTTGACGAAGGAGCTCCATGGGATGCTCGAGACGACGTAGCGAATCCTGCAACGACCGCGGGACACTGGGCTTTCCGCCCGAACCGCCGTCCCGGCATTCCGCAAGTCCGCGACGCCGATTGGGTTAGGAATCCGATCGACGCCTTCGTGCTCGCGAGGCTGGAGAAGGAAGGGCTGGGCCCGTCTCCGGAGGCAGCGCCCCACACGCTGGCACGCCGGGCATTTCTCGACATAACGGGCCTGCCGCCGACGCCGGCGGACTTTGCCCCAAACACCGAATACGACCGACTCTTGGAGCGTCTGTTGGAGTCCGATCACTACGGCGAGAGGTGGGCCTCCGCTTGGCTCGATCAAGTGCGATATGCGGACTCTGACGGCTATGAAAAAGACACGGTTCGCCCTCACGCGTGGCGTTACCGCCACTGGGTGATCGAAGCGCTGAATCGAGACATGCCGTTCGACCGGTTCACCGAAGCCCAAATTGCCGGAGACTCGGTCAGCGGGGCAACGACCGACCAGCGCGTGGCGACCGGGTTCTACCGCAATACCCTCAAGAATCGCGAAGGCGGCGTCAATGTCGACGAGTTCCGCTTCGAGGAAGTCGTGGACCGGACGAATACGGTGGCTACGGTGTGGCTCGGGCTCTCGATGGAATGCGCTCGGTGCCACGACCACAAGTACGACCCGATTACCCAAAAGGACTACTACCGGATGTTCGCTTTCTTCAACGAATTGGACGAAGTGGACATCGACGCACCACTGCCCGGTGAGATCGGTCCCTTCTTGGACGCAAAGCCTGGCTTTCATCGCCGACTGCAGGAGATCTACGACAGATACAAGGTGCGCGATCTGCTGGGTCCTTGGACCAAAAAGATGCTCTGGGCCTCGGAGAACTCCGGCGTGGAACATGAGTGGGATACGAGCTGGGACATCCTCGCCCTCTACCTTGACGACGGCCAACGCATATTGCGAACTCCTCCTAGTCAGCGCCATTGGCGCGAGGACTACGCCCTGACCGAATGGTTTCTGCGCAACTACAGCCGCGTGACGAGCAAGGAGGAATACGAGGCCACGGGATTCAAGAAGGCGGTGAAGGAGGTTCACGCTTTGGTCGGCACGTTCCCGGACGTCAGCCGGGCCCGGGCCGTCCAGGTCTCGGCGAAGCCGCCGCTTTCCCATGTCCATCCCGCTGGCGAATGGGACGAAGTCGGCGAAGAAGTGTTCCCGGGAACGCCGGTGACGCTGCCTCCCATCAACGCAAAGGGCCCCGTACCGACACGGCTCGACTTGGCCCGATGGCTCACGTCGAAGGACAACCCGTTGACGGCGCGCGTCGCGGTGAACCGCATCTGGCAGCAATACTTCGGGGACGGGCTGGTCGCGACAGCGGACAATTTCGGTCTTCGCGGGGAACCACCCTCACACCCCGGCCTCCTCGACTGGCTGGCGATGGAGTTCATCGAATCGGGTTGGAGTCTCAAGCACGTACACCGCCTCATCGCCACCTCGTCGACCTATCGCCAGTCCTCTCGCAAGCGAGATGACTTAGCGGACAAGGACCCGGCTAATCGGCTTCTTGGCCGCCAGGCTCGCCTGCGCCTCCCGGCGGAGGCGCTGCGCGACGCCGCGCTCTCGGTATCCAGCCTGCTCGATCCCACCATAGGCGGACCTAGCGTCCGGCCCTATCAGCCGGCAGGTGTGACCGACCTCAGCTACGGTAGTTCCGTGAAGTGGGCAGAGAGCGCAGGAAGCGACCCCTACCGCCGCGGTGTCTACATACACTTCCAACGCACCACGCCTTATCCGTTCCTCGCGAATTTCGACCTCCAGGAGCGCAATGTGGCGGTGTGCTCTAGGAACCGTTCCAACACGCCGTTGCAAGCGCTCAACCTGCTCAACGACCCGGCCTTCTTCGAAATGTCCCAAGGATTGGCATACCGTGTCTTGAGCGAGACGCCCGGCAAACAATTCGAGGAGCGTTTGGAACACGCTTTCGAGCTTTGCCTGGCACGCAAGCCAAGCAACTCCGAGCGCACGACGATGCACGACTACTTCATCCGGCAGCGCGCGCTACTGGAGGAGGACGAGCAGTCGGCACGCGAGTGGTTCCCCTTCCAGATTGCCGCCGCGGGAGAGCCGATCGACCCGACAGCCTCGGCGGCCTGGGTCGGCGTCAGCCGAATCCTGTTAAACATGGACGAATTCATCACGAGGGAGTAGCTGGAAATGACGCTAGAAAAGTACCGGGCGGTCCAGACCCGTCGCAGTTTTCTCGACAGCTGCGCTGGAGGTCTTGGCACGGTCGGCCTCGCTCACCTCATGGGACTGGAGGGATTGACCGCCGCAACAGCTATTGGGCCGACGGCCCTGCCGAAGCCGCATTTCGCGCCGAAGGCGAAGAACCTGATCTTCTTGTTCATGGCAGGTGCACCGAGTCAGATGGATCTCTTCGATCCGAAACCCAGCTTGGAGAAATGGCACGGCTCTGCTCTTCCCGCGTCCATGACGCAGGATCTGAAGCTGGCCTTCATCAAGCCGACCGCCAAAGTCTTGGCCAGTCCGCGGGAGTTTTCCCGATGCGGGCAGAGCGGCATGGAGATCAGCGACTACCTGCCGTGCCTGCAAGGGGTAGCCGACGATATCTGCTTGGTGCGTTCGATGCAGACCGGCCAAGTCAACCACCATCCAGGTCAGTCAATGCTGATGAGCGGCAGCCCTCTGGTCGGGCGCCCGACCGTCGGCGCATGGCTCACCTACGGGCTCGGAAGCGAGTCGCGGAACCTGCCCGGGTTCGTCGTGCTGAGTTCGGGCCGTGGCGCAAGCGGAGGGGCCTCCAATTTTTCAAGCGGCTTCCTGTCTTCGACCTACGCCGGCGTACCATTTCGCAAGTCGGGCGACCCGATCCTTTACCTCTCGAATCCAAAGGGCGTCTCGCGGGAGTCGCAACGGTTGAGCCTCGAGACGCTGCGACGGCTCAACGAAGAGAATCTGGAGCGCAGCGGCGACCCGCAAATCGCATCGCGCATGGCGAACTACGAGCTGGCCTTCCGCATGCAGGCGTCCGCCCCCGAACTGCTTGACTTCTCCGACGAATCGCAGTCCACCAAGGACGGCTACGGCATTGACCAGGAGCCGACGAACGCGTACGGCACGAACTGCCTGATGGCTCGCAGGATGGTGGAACGAGGCGTGCGAGTTGTGATGCTGATCCACGCTTCATGGGACGACCACACGAATCTAGACGAAGGGCTAAAGAAGAATTGCGATATCACCGACAAGCCCGTGGCGGCGTTACTGCAGGATCTTAAGCAGAGAGGGCTTCTTGACGAGACGCTGGTCGTCTGGGGCGGCGAATTCGGCCGCACTTCCTTAGGCCAGCTGAAGCACGTGGGAGACAAGGTCGGTCGCGACCATCACCCGAATGGATTCTCCATGTGGCTGGCTGGAGGCGGTGTCAAGGGCGGACAGGTCGTCGGGTCGACTGACGAGCTCGCGCTCCGAGCGGTCGAGGACCCCGTTCACGTGCATGACCTGCAGGCTACGGTCCTGCACTTGATGGGTCTTGACCACGAGCGCCTCACCTATCGACACATGGGTCGGGACTTCCGGCTTACCGACGTTAGCGGCACGGTGGTGAACAAGATCGTCGCTTGAGCGAAATGCCTGTTGTGAATATGGTCTTCTAGCGAGTCTTGCGAATCCCGCAGAGGGCGCGGAGACGTGGTCTTGGCTGCGCCTTGAACCGGCGTGGAGATTGACGCAGGGCGAATTCGGCGAGCTCGCAGGTCAGGCAGTGTTTATCGACAGGGCCTTGATCCGTCTCCGGCAGACAGCAATTCAGCAGGACGGATACGGCGGCCGCAGGAAAACCCTTTCAAACCGGCATCGACCCCCTCGCTGTGACCGCTGTCACGAACCTGAATCTAACTGTGAGGAGCGGGGAACAGCTCGATCAGTGGGCCGCGCCGATCCCGACGCAGGGCTCTGTTGTTCCCAGAATGAGGCCTTGTGGCGCTGGCAATTGATGCGCCTGGCGCGAGCCCGAGCCGGCTTCCTAGAGAATTCGTGCGAGCTACTTATTTCACCATTCTCGCGGTGTGAAGAACGTCACTGTCGCAATTCCCGAAGATCTCGCGTTGCGGTTGTGGGTCCGGATTCGTGCTGCCGAGCAGAATCTAAGCGTGTTGCGCTGGGTGGCGGCGATGGTCGCCGAGCTGAGAGGACGACTACGAGACCTCAATGGAGCGCTTTCTTGCAACAAGGCCCCGGGGAACTGCAATGGGTTGATGGTTGCAAGCCGACGCGAGAGGAAACTCATGACCGGGCCCGTCTTCTTTGACACAAACGTGCTCGTGAATCGTCGTGATTCCTCGGGCCGAGCCAAGCAGTCTCGCGCTGACAGCTGGATCAGGCTCCTCGCAGCGAATCGTTTCGGACGTCTCAATATTCAATTCCTTCAGGAATTTCATGTGACTCCTAATCAAAACCTGCAAGCGGGCCTTGACTCGCGAGGAGTGAGGGGAATCGTCCGTGACGTGATGGCATGGCAGCCAGCGCTGTTGATCTTGCCGTCTTGGAGAAGGGTTGGCTGCTCCAGGACCGCCATTCGCATTCTTGATGGGACACCCTCATTGTCGGCACCGCGCAAACATGTGACTGACCAATTCTCTTGACGAGGACCTGCAGCACGACCAAGTTCTTGGAACGGTGCGCGAGGTCAACCCCTTCGCGTCCCCCCCGGGCGCTCGCTCGCAAACATCTTGCAATCAATGCCGTCTTTGCCTCCATGCGGAAGTCGCGTACGCTTCCGTATGGGGGTGCCGAAGTCGGCGACCTCGGCACCCGCAACGCTAGAACAGGATCTTCAGGGCAAACTGGATCTGGCGCGGATCCTGAGCCGAAGTGATCCTACCGAAGGCACCGCTAGTCAGGCGCAGCCTAGAACCGGAAGGCGCTCGGAAGTTTGCCCGATTGAATGCGTTGAAGAACTCGGCTCGGAACTGCAGTCTCAGGTTTTCCCGAATTGTCGTCGTCTTGAATAGCGAGAGATCGAACACCTGCTGTCCCGGAGCGCTGAGGACATTGGCCCCAAAGTTGCCGAACAAGCCGCACTTGCTGTCACTTGCGAAGCCGGCATTCAGGCAGGGGTTGGCGAACGCGCTCGCGTTCAGAAGTTGCAAGCTGCTCCGATGATTGCTGAATCGGCCCTGTCCCCCCACATAGTCAACGCGCTGGACCCCGCTGTCGTTGTTGCCCCTCGTGTCCCGTCCTGACGCGATGGTCCGTATCGGCATGCCAGTCTGCAGGCTGACGATCCAATTGAATTGCCACCCTTCTAGGAACTTCTTGCCGAAGCCGGAAGTGAGACCCAGTCTGCGGTCTGCTTGGAGTTCCCAAGCGCCGTCAAGAATGAAGTTGTGGCGAATGTCGGTTCCCGTGCGCCCGCGGGACCCCCGCCAGTTGTTCTGGTCCTGGATCGTCCCGTTACCGAAGGCCGTGACGGCGTCGATTCCGCTGTAGACGATCCCGTGGCTCCAAGTGTAGTGACTGTTAAACGTGAAGCCCTTGCTGAATCGTTTCTTCAATGAAAGCTCTAGCGCGTGGTAATTGGAGTTGCCGGAGTGCTGCTGGTAGGAAATCCGTCCGATGGAAGGGTCCGGGCGGAGCTGAGCTCCCAATTCCGGGATGATCTCGTTATGGAATTTCGTGGCCAGCAGCTTGAGTCCGCGATTCCCGACGTAGCCTCCCTGGACCACTAAGTCGTTCGCAAGCTGCCGCTGAAGGTTGATGGACCATTGCTCGCTGTAGGTTGTCCGTTGGCTCCGGTCGAACGTCTGACGGCTCGGAGGCCCCAGAACGGAGATATCGAATCCGGGCGCGACGACGTTAATCGGAAAATCCACCAGATAGGAAGGAGTCGTGTCCTTGAAGATCGTGAGGTCGTACGGCAGTTCGGGCGGATTGCCCAGAATCGTGACTTCTCGGTAGGTGTTGGGGGAATAGAACACGCCTCCTCCCATTCGCAGAACTGTCTTGGAATTCCCACCTATGTCCCAGGCCAATCCGAACCGCGGGCCCCAGTTGTTCTTGTCTGGGTCCCACGGTGGCGTTCCCTTGGGGGCATAGGCCCCGAACGGCGAGGCGATGACGTTGTAGAGGTGATCCCCTCTGGCTTCGATCGGAGGTGTGTAGTATTCATACCGAACGCCGAGGTTCAGCGTCAGGTTGGGCGTGACGCGCCAGTCGTCTTGGAGGTAGATCCCCCACTGGCTCTCTTGATAGCGTCGCAACGGATTGCCGATGGTGATGAATACGCTTTCCCACGACCCGTTGATCACGTTCTCGACTGATGTGAAGCGATAGTGGGGATTCTCAAAGTTCCGTCGACCGTAGTGAAACCGGCGGTTTTCGAAACCCATCTTCAGAGCGTGGGAACCCTTCGTGATTGAAAAATTGTTAAGGGCGCTAAGGCTCCCGCCGTTCGATTGCAAAAGCTCCTGCCGGTCGTGATTGAAAGGACCTTGAATTCTTCCGGGGCCCTGAGCGTCTTGAAAGAATGCTTCTTGCCGGCGCGGCATGTTCTGCTTGTGGAATCCATAGCGGAACTCGTTCATCATGCTGGCTCCGAACAAATGCGTCCACGAAAACGTTCCGTTTTGTTCCTGCGGAGGGTAGTTAGTACCGTTCAAGGGGGAGATGTCCGGAAGAAATACTTCAGCGTCTAGGATCGTATAGCGCAGGAAAAACATATCGTTGGGCGTCGGATGAAAATCAAACTTGCCCAAAGCGCTGTCTTGGTCTTCCATATTGGTGCCGCTACGTCGGTGGCGCGCCAGCAAGCCCCCCTGCGTCTCCGAATTGGGTACGTTTGGCAGAGGAAGCAAGTCGAGCATGGAGGGAGCCGTCCCGTCAGAACCTTGGAATTGCTGGCCGTATTCCGGTGTTGCTTGCAGCATGAGATCCCTCATGCGCTGAGTCGGAACCGGTCCTTCCAGCTGGCGGCCGCGCCGCACGCGAGCACTCTCCCAACCACCGAAGAAGAAGAGCTTGTTCTTTATGATCGGCCCACCGACTGCGACGCCGAACTGGTTGATCTTGTTTGGGTCCTTGCTTCTGGCGAAGAAGTTCTTTGCGTCCAACTTGTCGTTGCGCATGAAGTAGAACAAGCTGCCGTGCGGGTCGTTGGTGCCCGATTTGGTGATCACGTTCAGCCCGCCAGAGGCTGCGCGGCCGATTTCAGCGGAAAAGACCCCCACGGTCGTCTTGAACTCCTCGATGAATTCAATGCTCAGAACATTCATTTGGGCTTGGCCGCCGAAGTTTCCCGTGAAGTTCGTCGAGGGCCGGTCGGGATGCGACGCGTCCGTGCCATCGACAGTGATGTTCACGCCGTCGCGTGTGAGTCCATGGAAGTACACTCCCCCTCGGCTGTACACGACGCCCGGCTCCAATTCGATCAACTGGCTGAAATTGCGGCCGTTCAGCGGCATCTCCAGAACTTGCTTGTTCTGAATCACGACGCCGCCTTCCGATTTCTGCGTCTGCACGAGCGCGACAGCTTCGGTGACGGTCACGCTTTCGGTGACCTCTCCGACCTCGAGAACCAAGTCAATCTTGGGACGGTCACTGGCGAACAAGCGGATACCGGACTGCTCGGTCCGCTTGAAGCCAGTAGACTCTACCGCCAGATCGTATTCCCCGGGCGGAAGGAGTTCGATGCTGTAGTTGCCCGCAGCATCAGTCTCCACGGTCCGCTCGGCTTGCGTGGCAACATTGGAAACCGTGACAGTTGCTCCAGGGACCAACGCACCTGTCTGGTCAGACACGCTCCCAACAATAGTGGCGGTGTTAATTTGGGCCGTCGCCCTTGTCGAGAACAGCAGCAAAATGCATGCAGTTACTACGTGGAGCACAAGCTTTGTTTTTGGCACAGAAATTCCCCCTTCCGTCAACGAATGACGCCATGGAAACACCAAACCTAGCAAGGCCCTTTAATGTCGATGTCGATTGCAGAATACGCCCAACCCGGTTGAAGGTCAAGGAGAAAATTCAATAATTAGCGAAAAACACCATGCAAACTGCAGGGTAATTTGACGGTTAAAGGAAATAATCAGCGATTTGGGATCATACAACAGCTGTCCAGTGCAGTTGTGGAGGGTTCAAGCAATTCAGGAACTCTTATTCCTGCGACGAGAAAGAATCGGGACAAGACGCATTGGACAGCTTCAATGCGAGCTCGGCTGTGGCTATCGCGCGGCCAGATTCCAGAGGCGTGAAGAGCAGATCGAGGTCCGGGGCAAGCCAGCTATGGATCTTGCGTCCATTGGCGTCTAGAACCGATTTGACATCCGGAACGATCGAGAAACAATCCGCAGGCAAATGGCTTGGTGCGAAACCTGGACGCTATAGTGATGTGAGTCGTCGCGCCCAAGCCCTGCGCCAGCCTGGACACATAGCCAGCAAGCTATTTTTCCGTGATTTCAAGAGAAACTCGCTAGCGAGCGCACCTCGGCCATCGTCTGCGAAAGCGTGACATTCGGGTGGTATTCAAGGCCCGCGTAGCCATCGAATCGCCCCCCCAGCTGCAACTCGAAAATTGCCCGGAAGACATTGCGGTAGTTAATCTCGCCTGTGCCCGGCTGCATCCGCCCCGGGTGGTCGCCGATCTGAAAGTGGCCGATCAGGTCGATGTTGTTCCGAATTTGAAGTATCAGGTCCCCGTCCGTGACTTGCACGTGGTAGATGTCGAAAAGGAGCTTGACGTTGGGCGAGTCCACGCGGCGTAGCATCTCGAACGATTCGCGGCCGCCGGGAAGGAAATAGCCGGGTCGCGTAACGAGTGTGTTTATGGGTTCGATGATCACGGTCATGCCGGACCTCTCGAGCATCGGCGCGGCCTCGCGCAAGCCCGCGACGCAACTGTCCATCTGCTCGGACCGGGGCACGCCCTCGCGCTCGAATCCGGTGAGGACCACCAGCATCCGGCAATTGAATTCAGCCGCCGCCTCGGAAGCGGCCGCGATTTCCTGCAGGAACCCCTCCCTCTCGGAGGGATCGGTTAGGCCGCATCCGGGTGCTCTCACGCCTTTGTTGGCCGTGATGCACACTGCGTTGAGGCCGTGCTTGCGCATAGCCGCCGCATAGGCGGCCCGCTCCCCGGCGTCGCGCCAGTCGAACATTTCGAAGCCCTCGTACCCGTGACTGGCCGCGAGGCCGAGTCCTTCATCCGCGGAGTAGCTGACGTGCGGGTCGGGGCGAGGGTCCTTGCCGTCCACGGTGTCGACCGGAAGACCGCGGGCCTCCCCGCGGAACATGTCGCAAGTCACGGACAGCTTGAGTCCCTTCGACGGTGTCTTTGCGGGCTGATCGCAGCCGGACGCCAACGTGGCGGCCGCCGTCATCGCCGCCATGAATTCCCTTCGATTCATAGAGCTATCGTGATTGTTGAACCCCTTCCGGAGCGGCATCACGCAACAATCCTAGGCGTTCATCATTTCGTCCCACGTGACTTCGCTTCGTGCATCCATCGCCATCCTGCCGAGGATCGCCGTCAGGGTGCTCTCGGCTCCTCGCACGCCGGTATTCTCGGGCTTGCCCTCTGCGATGCGCCTGACGAAGGCCTCCATGGAGTCGAGCGTGTTGCTGCGTTTGGACTCTTCCACCAGCTCATCGCCGCGCCCGCGGTAGTGCCGCCAGCGCAATTCCGAGGTCTCGATCATTCCATCGGTGCCGAAAAACTGCTCGTGGACCTCGCGGTAGTTGTTCGATCCGAGCGTCGAGCCGGCCAGCGAGGCCAGGACGCCTCCGTCGTATTCGTAGACGACGTTGTTGTTGTCGCGCATGTTCCCGGGACGGTTCGCCGTCCGTGCCCCTCGTCCGACTGCGCTGAACGGGTGCCCGCCGAGAAACCAGTTCACGATGTCGATGCAATGGACGTTGTTCTCGACGATCAGGTCTCCGGCCAGATTCTTCCAGACGTGCCAGCGGCGGATCTTGTCAACCTCGGTCGAGGGGGGATTGCTTTCTGCCGAGACACGCGGGCTCGGCCCCGCTTTGAGAAAGTGGGCGTGTGCCATCCGGATCTCCCCAATGGCCCCGTCTTCATGCGCCTTCTTGGCTGTCTTGTAAGTCTTGGCGTATCGGCGCTGGAAGCCCATGGTGATGTTCAGCCTGCGATCGGCGGAATCGGACGCGCGCATGATCCTTTTGCAATCCTCGACATCGACGGCGGCTGGCTTCTCGATGTAGATGTGCTTGCCCGCCTTGACGGCTGCCTCGAAATGCTCGGCATGGAGAAATGGCGGGGTGGCGATGATTACCGCATCCACGTCGCTGTCGAGCAGTTCGTTGATGTCGTTGTATTCCTTCGGCGACTGCACACCTATGCGTTGCTTGGCCTTTGCGATCTGCTCATCGAACAGGTCGCACATCGCGACTAGCTTGGCGTCCGTGGCTTGGAGCAGAGCTGCGGATAGTGATCCTCCCCTGCCTCCGCAGCCGATCAGACCCACGGAAGGCACTGAATTGGCGGCGGTGCCGCGCACTGCGGAGAGCGGTAGCGCAATTGCCGCCGCCCGAAGTACCCCGCGCCTGGTGGGAGTCATTGAATCTTGCATGCCAACCTCATTTCTTGCCTGGCCTAGGCCATCATGTCCGACGCCCGCAAGAGCGTTTCGTGGACCAAGAGTTCGTGATCGTACGAGTGCTTTAGAGGCGTATTGGTCTTGAGCGCTCTCGCTAGCTCAACGAAGTCCGCAACATAGCGCGGCTGCGGGCCGGTTTCGATTGTCTGCCAGCCCTGCCGGTAGGGTCCTCGGGCCTCGCGCATGGCGACCCGCATCACGGAATTGCCGCCTAGCGGCTGGATCATGAAGCTACCGTCGGTCCCGATGACCTCGAACGAGCGGTGGTCGCCCGACCCATACATGCGTGCGGAGGTGGACACTACCGCGAGCCCCCCGTCGTACTCGAGCACGGCTAGCGTGTTGTCCTTCAACTTGTCGCCTCCGCCGGTGTCGTGTCGCAGCCATGTGCGGACCTTGTCCGGCCTGCCCGTGAACTCGAGAACCCTGTCGATCATGTGCCCGGCCAGTTCGAACATCGCACCGCCCGGGTAGCGGGCCTCGAGGTCGCGCTGGGGCTGATCCCGGTCGGAGTTCATCGTCGCCCGCACCAGATGCACATGGCCGAGCCAGCCTTGCTTTGCAGCGTCGACCGCGGCATTGATTCCTGACTGCCCGCGCAATACCCACCCCTTCTGCAACAGCAGCTTCTTGAAACGTGCCTCGTCGACTAGTTCCTTGAACGGCGTGTAGGTGTCGCCTGCCGGCTTCTCGAGGTGGAGATGCCTTCCTGCGGCGATCACTTTCTGGCCCCACGGGATGGCTTGCCACGGCTTGCACTCGACCACGACGAGGTCAACGGAATTGTCGCTTAGAAGCTCGCTTTCGGAGACCCAGTTCTGGCCCTTGTAAAGGGGGTCCGCGGCCTGCTTCTCCTGGACCTTTGCATCGTGCTCGCAAATGCAGACGACTTCGAAATCGGGCGAGTCGATCATCGCTTGGAGCTTGCCGCGCACGTGGCCGTGCTGCGTGCCGAGAATGGCCGCGCGGATCTTGCCGTCGGCGGCCTTAGCTGCCGCCGCCGCTATTGCCACGCCCGGTGCCATTAGGAATTCCCTTCGATCAATGGGCATTGAATTGCCTCCTTCGTTTCGGAAGCGGCTTGCCGCCTCCCTCCGCGGCCGGGTCAGGCCGCTCGTCTCATCGTCAGCGGCTTCAAGTGCTCGTAGCTCCTGCGAACCGCTTCCTCCACCGGCATCACGTCACCAAACGCCTGATGGACCGTGATATAGCCCTCGTAGCCCACCTCGTGCATGGCATCGAACACGCCGTCGACGTCGACGCCGCCTGATTCCCACACACCGATATGGTCTACGGCCACGGGGCCGTTTTTCCAGGTTGTGACCTTCGTAACGCCGTCAGGCGTCAGTCTGTGGTTCTGGATATAGAAGTTGAACAGGAACGGCTTCATCCTGCGGATCGCGTCGATCCCATAGTCCTCGCCCGCTATGAACCAGTTGGCGGGCTCGTAGATCAGTCCGAAATTGGGTCTCCCGACCGCCTCCATCACACGGCGAGAACCGTCAACAGTCTCGAATAGGCTGGCGCAGTGCGACTGGTGCGCGAGGCGAATGCTTCGTTCGGCGGCCTCGTCGGCGGATTTCTGCGCGAACGCAATGTCCTCGTCCTTTTTCATACAGACGCGAATGAGCTTGGAGCCGAGGGCGTCTGCCAGGTCCAGGTACGGCGTGATATTGCGCAACAGCATCGGGCCTTCCTCGTTGTTGCTCGGCACCGCGAAATCGCCGGTCACCATCGACACCTTCAATCCGGCGGCGTCGATTCTCTCGCGGACCGCGGCGACCTCGTCCGGCGGAGTGTGAGTGCCAACTTGCGAGGCGCGCATGCAAAGCGCCTCGTATCCGAAGCGCGATGCCATCTCGATCAACTCGTCGATCGTCATCTCCGAGTTGCGCTTGTCGAAAAAGGACTCCGCGACTCTTACCGAAAGGGACAGCTTCATCGGTGCCTCAGTGGCGGACGGTTCGCCCCCGGTCTCGTTTGCGTCCGGCTGCGAGCAGCCGTAAGCCGCGAGCCCGGCGGTTGCCGTCAGGAAAGATCGTCTGGATTGCTGCATCTCGGTTCGTGCCCTTCTGTTCCCGTGCATAGTGTCTCACTTGCGGACATGCCCATCTTGCGCTACAAGCGTCACTCGTAACGCACTAGAATTGCCGATGATCGGAATCCTCGCTGTTTGGCGATACATACGGCCATCCGATGCACTTCTAGTAGGAAATTATAGTGATCAGACGCACCTGCTGCGTTTCTGTGCCCCGGTCGGCGAGCCAGGTCAATTCTTATTTGATATTGGTATCGTAGGTGGTTGCTAGATTCCGATCTAGGGCGTGATGGCGCGCCGCTTTCGATTGGTGCGGGGTTTGGGGGGCCGAGATTGGTGAGGCCTCGAGGCTAGGCATTCGAGCGTAATTGCGGCTTGGAGGGAATGGCTTTATCTTCAGCTACTTTGAAGCGGAGGCCATTGCATCCGGGCCTGTACTCCTTTGTTGTCCGATGGCACGCTTTGGTTTGCCGCTGAGCCAATGGAGTGTTCGTCAATCCCGAGAAGGCGGTCTAGAACGGCGCGGGAGTACTTTCGCTCTGCCCAGATTCCACTAATCTGCCTCAGAGCAAGAATGCGGGTCCACGCGGAGTTGATGATGGAGGCTATGACGGTGGGCGGGTTGTCACAGGTGCTCGACCGTCAACGCAAGTGAGAGGAGGCCAACGGACGGGCGGGTTGATCTCCTAGCTCGCGGTCCGGAATCCGAAATGCATCGATCCATGTACCAGCCTGTCTGCGCCTTGACACTCTTGGCCATAGCCCTCCCCGCTCAGGGAGCGCAGCCCGAGGTTCCTCAAGCTCCGTTGACACTCAAGGCGGCCGTAGACTTGTCGGCTCGTAACTTTCCTGCGATCCAGGGGTCTCTCGCGGCGGTTGCAGCGGCCGAGAGTGCTGTCGACCTTGCCAAGACCGCATACCTGCCTCAAGCCGAAATGCGTCTCGGCGTCAACTGGGCAACTCGTAACAACGTCTTCGGGCTGACCTTTCCCAACGGCGTCCTTCCGGGCATTTCCGGTCCCGTGCAGGAAGTTTCGACGATCACGAGCGTGTTTGGAAGCTCGGCGGGAGTCCTGCTTTCTTACGAGCCATTCGATCTCGGTTTGCGACGGGCTAACGTTCGTGCAGCGGAAGCTGCCAGGTCGCGCGCTCTAGCGGGCCGTGAGTTGATCGAATACGAGGTTGCCCTGGCGACGGGGAATTCCTACTTGAGAGCGGTCGCCAATCAACGTGCTGTTTTGGCGGCGGAGGCCAACGTACAGCGCATGCAGCTTTTTCGCGAGTCCGTTGGTGCCTTGGTGGCGAGCGAGCTGCGGCCCGGCGCGGACGGCTCGCGCGCGACAGCGGAACTGGCTCGTTCTCGGTCGGATCTGGTTCGCGCCGAGCAAGAGGCGCAGACAGCCCTGGCTTTCTTGGCGGAGTGGCTTGGGTTGGCCGGAATCGCTATCGAGATCGAGCCAGCACGCCTGCTGGGCAGTCCGCCAGGCGCGGAGCCGCTGCACCGCTCGCTGGACGGGCACCCGCTGGCAGCGGCGCAACAGGCCGAAATCTCGGTCGGCGAGGCCCGGTTAGAGGCCCTAAGAAAGGAATGGCGCCCGAAGTTTCAGGCGCAGTCTGCCGTTTACGGCCGCGGAACCGGCGCGCGCATCGATGGAACGTTCCATGCGCGGGGCTACGGGCTGACTCCCAGGGTGGGCAATTGGGCAGTCGGATTCAACATGAACTTCGACCTGCTTGACTACAAGCGAATCCGGGCCAGTCGGCAGATTGAGGCGCATCGCCTTGAGCAGGAGCGGGCGCGCAAGGAAACTGTGACGCAGGAACTCCTCGGCGAAGTGGCCCGGGCGAGGATCGCGGTGCAAGCCGCCCGCAAGATAGCCCGGAACACTCCGATCGAACTCCAAGCCGCAAGAGCGCTTGCCACGCAATCGCAGGCGCGCTACCAAGCTGGCCTCGGCACCGTTGTCGAAGTGGCCGATGCCCAGCGACTGCTTCGCCAGGCCGAAGTGGATGACTCGCTCGCCAAGCTCGGGGTCTGGCAGGCTCTCCTCGCGCTGGCGGCGGCACAGGGCGGAATCGACGAATTATTGACGGCGGCAAGCAGGTAGAGGAATCGATCCATGTGGCTCATCCACGTCGCTATGCGACGGCCTATTACGATTCTGATGGCCATTCTTGGCGTGGCTCTGGCCTCGGCGCTGGCGCTCAACCGGATGAAGGTCGACATCTTCCCGGATCTCGGCACGCCGGTCATCTACGTCGCCCAACCGTACGGCGGCATGGACCCGGCCCAGATGGAAGGGTACCTCGTGAACTACTACGAGTATCACTTCCTCTATATCCGCGGAATCGACTATGTCGAGTCGCGCTCCATCCAGGGCGCGGCTCTGATGAAGCTGAACTTCCACGAGGGAACGGACATGGCCACAGCGATGTCCGAGACCGTTGCGCAGGTCAATCGCTCGCGATCGTTCATGCCGCCGGGGACAGTGCCGCCCTTCATCATGCGCTTCGACGCCGGCAGCGTGCCGGTTGGCTACCTGGTGTTCTCAAGCGAGACACGCGGGGTGGACGAGATCGCGGACTTGGCGCTGTTCCGGGTGCGCCCGATGTTTTCACGGCTCGAGGGCGTTTCGGCGCCGCCCCCGTACGGGGGCAGCGCGCGCAGCTTGGTCGTGCGCGTCGATCCCCAGAAGTTGCGTGCATACGGGATGTCGCCGGATGACGTCGTGCAAGCGATCGCGCAGACCAATACGATCTCTCCGTCGGGAAGCGTTCGGATCGGCGACAAGAACTACCTAGCCCCGGTCAATTCGACAGTCGTGCGGGCGGCCGAGCTGAACGATGTGCCGATCACGGGCGGACCGGGTGCCACGGTGTATCTTCGCGATGTCGGTTACGCGGAGGACGCCGCCGACATCCTCACCAGCTACGCTCTGGTCGACGGCTCCCGCGCGGTCTACATCGCGGCGACCAAGCGCGCCGACGCGTCGACACTGGACGTCGTGCAGCGGGTGAGGGAATCGCTCCCGACGTTCCGTGCGGCCATACCCGAGGACATCAACGTCTCTTTCGAATTCGACCAGTCTTTCTACGTGCTGAACGCGATTCAGGCCCTGACGACCGAAGGGGCATTGGGCGCCCTGCTTACCGGGCTGGTGGTCCTGCTAACTCTTGGCAGCCTCCGTAGCGCAATTGTGGTGGTGATGACGATCCCAATAGCGCTGCTTTCGGCGACGGTCGCGCTTTGGGCGGCAGGGCAGTCGATCAACTTGATGACTCTTGGCGGACTGACGCTTGCGATTGGGATCCTAGTCGACGAGTCGATCATCGCGATCGAGAACATTCACACGCATCTCGCCCAAGGAAAGCCAGCTGCGAAGGCCGTCTTGGAGGCGAGCCGCGAAGTCGTTGTACCTCGCCTATTGGCAATGCTCTGCGTTGTAGCGGTATTTGCGCCGTCTTTCTTCATGGCCGGCGTGGCGCAAGCGATTTTCGTGCCGCTGGCATTGGCTGTGGCATTCGCGATGATCTCGTCGTTCTTCTTGGCGAGCACCCTTGTCCCGGTCCTCGAGACATGGCTCAATCGCAAGGCGGGGCACGCCTCGGCTGGCCGGAGGAACTGGTTCACGCCGATCCAGGACGCGTTCGGCAGAGTGTCCAGCGGCTTGGTCGCTCTGCGCTGGCCAATCTTCGGGTTCTACCTCTTGGGAACCGCGGCGATTCTTTACTTCGTGGGGGGCGGCCTCGGAACGGACATCTTCCCGCGAATGGATACCAATTCGCTTCAGATGCGCGTGCGCGGGCCGTCGGGCACACGCGTCGAACGAACCGAACAAATCGCCCAGCAAGTCCTCGAGGCCGTTGGAGAGATCGTCGGTCCCGAGAACGTGGACAAGTCGATTGCCTTCGTCGGAGTTCAGCCATCGAGCTTCCCGGTCAATCTGATCTTTCTATGGACTGGCGGGCCACACGAAGCGGTCATGCGGATTGCGCTCAACCCAGATTCCGGCATTCCCACAGCTCAGGTCGAGGAAGAATTGCGAAAGAGCATTCAAGACTTCGCTCCCGGCACGCGAATTGCATTCGAATCGCCCGATCTGGTCAGCCAGGTAATGAGCTTCGGCGCTCCCACGCCGATCGAGATCGCGGTTACCAGCCCAAGCCTGCCAGTCAGCGAAGCCTATGCCCGCGACGTGGTGGCTAGGCTTGACGAAATCGCATACCTCCGCGACGTACAGGTCGGGGAGCTGCTTAGCTACCCATCCGTCCAAATCAACGTGGACCGGAAGCGCGCGGCACAGCTCGACGTGACGGTGGAGGAAGTTGGCAGGGCGCTCGCGCCGGCGACTTGGTCCAGCCGTTTCACAACCCCGGTCTACTGGGCCGATCCGAAATCCGGCATTGCCTATCAGGTGCAGGTGGAAATACCTCAATCGATGATCCAATCGCTGGAGGACGTCTCGCGAGTGCCCGTAAAGCACAGCGTCGCCGCACCAATCTCGGTGGGAGATGTTGCCGATGTCGCATTTGGCCAGGCGGTGGGCGAGTACCACCGATACAACATGCAGCGCATGGTCACTGTAACGGCCAATGTCGTCGATCAAGACCTTGGTCGAGCCGCGGCCGACATCCGGGCGGCACTGTCCGAACTGCCCGAGCCGAGGGGAGTCAACGTGAACGTGCGAGGTCAGGTCAGTCCGATGGAGCTGATGACCGGTAGCCTCGAGCTCGGCTTGGTACTGGCTGTCGTCGCCGTGTTTCTGTTGCTCGCGGCGTATTTCCAATCGTTGAAGGTTGCCTTCTCCGTCATCATGGCGATTCCCGCAGTGTTGTCGGGGGTGGCACTGGCTTTGACCCTGACCGGAGTGACGCTCAATATCCAATCATTCATGGGAGCGATCATGGCGATCGGCGTTTCGGTCGCCGACTCTATTCTGCTCTGCACTTTCGCCGAAAAAGCCCGGCGTGAGGGGATGTCTTCGGTCGAAGCCGCTGTCGAAGCATCGCGCTCCCGAATGCGTCCGATCTTGATGACGAGTGTCGTGATGATTGCTGGGATGACGCCCCTGGCTCTCGGCTCCGAGCAGACGGCTCCGCTAGGGATCGCGGTGATCGGAGGGCTCGTCGCGTCGACGCTGGCGGCGCTCGTCGTAATTCCGTCGGTCTTTGCCGTCGTGCAACGGAACGCTCCGACTTCTTCGTCTTCGATCGATCCGGAGGATCCCGGCAGTCCGCACTTCGCCGGAGAGTGGTCGCCGGAATCGCCTGCCGCCTAAAGAGAGAACCAATCATGCGTACCACCGTCCTCGTCGCGCTCCTCGCCGCAGCGTTGCCATCTTCTGGAGAAGAAGCCGGAATCGTCCGAACCGAGCTTGCTCAGGTCGTGTTGAAGCCTCTGGAAAAGACGACGGTCATTCCCGGGGAGCTCAAGGCCTACCAGAGTGTGGCCATCTACGCCAAGGTGACGGGTTTTGTGGAAGCGATCCATACGGACCGAGGCTCGTTCGTTGAGAAAGGACAGGTCCTGGCCGAGATGAGCGCACCAGAGCTCGTCGCTCGGCGCGTAGAAGCCCAGTCCAGAATCCCGGCCGTGATTGCGCAGCGCATCGAGTCTCAAGCCATGCTCGCCGCCGCCGAGGGCACGCACCGGAGACTTGCGGAAGCTGCTAAGACACCGGGAGCGGTCGCCGGCAACGACGTGTTTCTGGCCCAGAAGGCGGTAGACGCCGAACGAGCGCGGATTGATTCGCTCGACAAGACGGTCGCCGCGCACGAGGCGGCTGTCCGTGCAATCGAGGAGATCGAGAAGTACCTGAAGGTGACAGCGCCGTTCGCTGGCGTGATCACCGAGCGTCAAGCGCACGTCGGGGCGCTTGCCGGTCCCGAGGGCAACCCGGGCCTTCCTTTGTTCACGCTGGAGGAGGTGTCTCGATTGCGACTCGTTGCAGCCGTTCCCGAATCGTACAGGCAAAGCATCGCCCGAGGCCAGCGAGTGCAGTTCAGCGTTGCTGCGTTCCCGGCAAGGATCTTCTCGGGCGTCGTCGCGCGTCCTGCGTACGCGATGGATCCGGAAACCCGCACCATGCCGGTGGAATTGGACTTCACGAATTCCGCAACCGAGCTAACCCCCGGCATGTATGCCGAGGTGAGATGGCCAATTCAACGCTCGCGCGAGACATTGTTCGTGCCGCCGACAGCGATCATGGCAACGACCGAGCGAATTTTCGTGATTCGAGTTACGAATGGCAAGGCCGAGTGGGTCGATGTCCGTCGTGGCATGACCGAGGACAACCTAGCCGAAGTCTTTGGCGATCTCGCGGAGGACGACCGGATCGTGCTTCGCGCGACCGATGAGATCAGGCCCGGAATGCAAGTCGCGCCGAGGTAAGGAAACGAGCGGCCCTTGCGAGCGCGCCGAGCAATGCATTCGGGGCGGGAAGAGCTAACGGGGTGGCGCGGCTGCTGGACCCCTCGGCGTCGCCTCCGCCACGGCGCTTCGGGTCGCGCACATCTTGTGCGCGTGCGGACTTCGATTTCGCTCAATTCCCAACACTTCACGCGAGTCATCAAAACCGGTTGAACACAATTGCAGTCACCTTGGCGGAGCGTGTCCGTTGCCCGAGCGGATTTCGGCCGGACCATTCCCTCGGGGGATTGTTAGTCTCTGATTGTCCTGCGCGCAAGGGGCGATGCGGGCCTCCCCGCATCAGGAGCGGTGAGTCCCGAATCTTGAGTCTGCAAAGCCAGCAGGATGAAGATGCCTCTCCAGGCTGATTCGGTACATCCAGACGGGCCAATTCCCGACAGTGGCGGATGGCGGGCTGTGTGACACAATGTCGCTTACGTGTGATCGCACGTGTCTGTGCGGCGATTGGCACCAAGCTACTTCGCAGCTGGCTTCGCATTCGCCCACGGACCGAGATTCAAGGAGGGTTTCCATGTCCAAAGTGCTCATTACGATCGGTGACGCCGCTGAGGCGATGGACACGTTATATCCGGTGTATCGTGTGCAGGAGGACGGCTACGAGGCCGTAGTGGCTGGACCGGAAGCTCGGATCTACCCATTGGTGATGCATGAGATCCCTCCCGGATGGGACATTACACGCGAGCAGCCTAGTTACCACCTGGAGGCGACGGTTGCGTTCCGCGAGGTCGATTGCAACGACTATGACGGATTGTTCCTCACTGGCGGCCGCGCTCCAGAATACATCCGCTACGACCGAGACCTGATCGGCATAGTCCGTCATTTCTTCGAGCACGACAAGCCAGTGGCGGTTGTCTGCCACGGCGCGGAGATCGTCGCCACCGCTAACGTGATTGCCGGAAAGCGCATGGCGACGATTCCGAAGTGCCAGTTCGACATCGAGGTCTGCGGGGCGACATTCGTGGACGAGGGTTGCGTGCGCTCAGGCAACATGGTCAGCGGGCGGGGTTGGTTCGATCAGCACCTGTACATGCCTGAGTTCATGAGAATGCTGAAGGCCTATTCGGCCGAACGCCACATCGCACAGGTCGCCGTGGGCGCCTAAAGCACCTTCTGGGCGGGTGTCCTGAGGCGACCCCTGGCTTTTTCGAAGCCGAATGCCGGTCAAGCCAACCTCCTGGAGCCCCTTTGTGGCCGCGCATGTGACTTTGCCGGCCCTCCTGTCTCCTAGCCGTCGGGTCTCGCCGCTCATAGGCGGTCACATAGATACGAGCTGGTTTGGGCGGTGAATGAGTGAGAAGGTCGGTTGTCGCTTTCAATTCGATGTCGAAAAAGGAACGGTGCGAAGAGACGCGCCATACTGCGCCGGCGCGACTCGCATTTCCGCGTCATTTTGAGACCGATGCTTCCGCAAGGCGCTGGCTTCCGAACAAGCAGGCATTCGCGGGATCCATGTCGTGAGCTGATTCCGCATGGTCTGTCCCGCTTCGGGAACGCACAGCCGAGGGATGCTTGCCGACAGACTGCCTGCACGGACGCCCGACTAGGATAGACTCGAACCGACCCATGAAGAATCGCCCCTATTACGGCTGGTTCGTGGCGGCATCCTGTTTCTTCATCCTTGCGATGACGGTTGGGATGCCGATGTACGCGATGCCGTTCTTTTACGATCACTACATCGAGGAATTCGGCTGGGACCGAGCCGAGACGACCTCCGGTTTCTTTTATTCGACGCTTCTGATCCTTCCCCTAGGCGGCCTGCTGGTCCATCGTTTCAGCCCACGTAAGCTGATCATCTTCGGAGCGGTGTCGTTTGCTGTGGCCTTCAGCTGCCTCGGCTCAATGCAAGGCTCCCTTGCGTTCTATCGCTTCACGTGGTGCCTTGTCATGGTGGGATTCGTCTACTCCGGGCCAGTCCCTAGCCAGGTCCTGCTCGCGAACTGGTTCAATCGCAATCGCGGCAAGGCGATGGGCCTTGCCTACCTAGGCTTGGGCATTGGAGGCGCGATGTCCCAAAAGTTCGTGGCCGGTCCTCTCATAGCAGCCTTCGGCTGGCGCGCGGCCCTGCAGATCATGGGCGGTCTCATCCTCCTAGTCATACCGGTGGCGCTCTGGGTGCTGCGCGACAAGCCATCCGACATGGGGCTCGTGCCCGAAGCCGCCTCGAAAGTGTCTCGGGAAGCGACTGCCTCGTCGCTCACCTTCGGCGAATTGCTGGTGCGCTGGCCATTCTGGCTTGTCACGGCAGGTTCCTTCCTGAGCATCGCTGCCATAGGATCTGTCAACCAGCACATGAAGCTCCTGTTCTTGGACGCCGACCTCTCGGCGTCGCTCGTCGCGGACACGACTTTCGTGATATTGGCCTCGAGCTTGGCGGGTCGCGTCATTACAGGCTGGCTGGCCGACCGGTTCAGCAAGAAGCTGGTGATGGTCGCCGCTTACCTGTTGGTATCACTGCCCGTGCCGCTGCTCTACGTGATTGATCAGCCGTCTATGACCTATCTTTTCGGCATGGCATTCGGGTTTGGCTTGGGAGCCAACTACATGCTGATCCCCCTGATGGCTGCGGAACTGTTCGGAACCGGATCGCTCGCACGCGTCATGGGCATTGTCTGGCCGTTCGGCCAGGTTGGGCAGGCCACCTTGCCGTTCTTTGTCGGTGCCATGCACGACAGTGCAGGCAATTACGACCTGGCCTTGGCTGTGGTGTTCGCAATTGGGATGATCGGAGCCGGATGCATAGCCCTGCTGCCAGGCAAGGGGCGGGATCGAAGCTTAGCGGTGTAGAACGCCACACTGCAAAGGCTTCGCGTCTAAGAGCATTCTCTAGGGATGCGGATTGCCATTTCGGTTGGCGTAACCGAACAAACAGTTAGTTAGCAAACGCTGAGTCATGATGCTCGCGACAACGGAATCGGTCGGACGGAGACCGCCCAGCGCGTTGCTGCTATCCACGGCAAGACGGAAGCGTTCGGCATTGGCTCGCTGGCTGGTTCATCCGACAGTCGGAGTCCGTGACGGAACTCTCTGAGTGGAGGGAGTTGCGGCCGACCTACCTTCGAAAGGCCTGCGGCGCGACCTACCTGCGAGACAAGCTCACCGGGAGTCAGACATTTCTGGAGCACGGCGTGTAGCGGGAAAGTGACCGTTTCACGGCATAGCCGCCATTGCCTCTCAGTGAAACCGGCGATACGTCTCACCGCGGAACTTGGATTCTTCGGCGGGGCCGTTCGAGCTCTTGCGCGCGGACGGAGTACCCATCGCCGACAACGCCTCCCAAGCGAACGCCAACCATCGTTCCGGATTTGTGCTTTAGGAGGGCTTCGGGTCTGGATGGGGTGTCTACATCTCGACGAACGCCCGCCTCAATTACATCCTTGTCGAAACAGGGGGCGATAGTTTCCGTCGGCGTTTCCGTAGCTCCGCTCGAGGAGGGCCGCCGCCGCTCAGGGTTTTGGGTAGCTCGGAGAGCCGCCAAGGTAGGGCTGGGCGTCGAAAAGGGCTCCGCGACCTTCGATCCTCGGATCACCCGTCGCAATCAACCCTCGCGCCAACCGAACTGCGAGGGCCTTGCGAATCCGGACATAATCCGGGTCCGCAGCTACATTCACTACTTGGCCCGGATCCTTAGCTAGGTCATACAACTCCTCGGCCGGCCGCTTGGCGAACGACAAGTCGTAGTACTTCTTCAGCTCGTGATCGTCGCGGTGTTCCCAAAGGAACCACTTGGTCGGACTGTTGTCGCAATCGGCTAGCCACGCGTTCGGTGCTTGCGCCTTCCTGTAATCCGGCGTGCCTGCAGGCCAGCGGCCAGCCGCGTAGTTGCGGATGTACAGGTATTTGTCAGTGCGAATCCCACGAGCCGGATAACCGCCCATGTTCGGCGCTTCCTGCGCCACGACGTGGCGCTCCCTGCCGAAGACCACGTGATCCCGGTTCTCCGAAACCCGGCCTGACCGGCCCGATCTCAGGATCGCCAGCAGGGAGCGTCCGGTCATTTCGGAAGGCACCGCAACCCCCGCGGCATCAAGGAATGTCGGTGCTATATCCGTAGTGGAAATAAAATCTGTCACCGTTCGACCGCCCGGCACCTCAGCCGCCCAGCGGATCGCCATGGGTACGCGCGACCCGGAATCGTAGAGGTTCCCCTTGGCACGCGGGAACGGCATGCCGTGGTCTCCGGTCATCACGATGAGCGTGTTGTCGAGTTCGCCCATCTCTTCCAGGACTCCGACTAGCTTGCCGACATCGCGGTCGAAGCGCTGGACCTCGAAGTAGTAGTCAGCCACGTCGCTGCGAATCTCCTCCGAATCTGGGAAGTGCTCGAACAGGTGGACCTTCTCCAAGTTGACGCCGCTCGCGACGCCGGTACCCTTCGCATATGGACGGTGAGGGTCGCTAGCGCCGAACCAGAGGCAGAACGGCATGTCCTGCGGCCGCGCGGCGAAGAACGCGCCGACGCTCTTGTAGATCTTTCCCGCCGGGCTTACCGGCGTTCCGGGATGTATGCCCGGTCCCCAGCCCTTCCGGTAGCTACCGACGAAATACCCCTCCCCCGCCAGCATCCTCGGGTATTCGGGGAATGTAGACGGCCAGACGCTCCATAAATTCCCGGCCGGTCCGAGCCGCCAGAACTGCTGACCGGTGATGATCGCGCCCCGACTTGGCGTGCAAGACGGAGACGAGATGTAGGCGTTCTCCACGAGCACGCCTTCTCCCGCCAGCCGGTCGAAGGTGGGCGTCTTAACGCCCATGTCCCCATAAGCCCCGGCGTGAGGCCAGCCCCAGTCGTCAGCGATTGCGAAGACGATGTTCGGCCGGGCGTGCGAAAGAGTCTGTGACCCGCTGCAAAGAACGGCCAATGCGAAGATCGCTGCAAGTCTCAGTTTCATAGCTGAACAAATTAGCACGGCCCGGTGTCCGCGCCTCATGAGCAGCACTTACCCAAGACATTAAACCGCCTCGTCAGCGCGAGTTGACGGTCCGGCGGGCGACACTCGCAATCTCAGCGCATGCGCTATGAGGGCCCTGCAGGACGACGGAGAGGTCACGAGACTACGCGATGGATCGGCGTGAAGATGAATGTGCGTCGCTTTGATGATCAGCTGGCGCGGCGTCTCAAAGATCGAGCCAAGGCGAATGATGGATCCTTAATGGCGGAATTGCGCCAGATTCCTCGGACTGCGGTTGACGAGCGGGACGAGTCACCGCGAACCGCGTCCTGGAAACTCGCCGCAAGACTTCGGCGATAGACGGCGGGTACTAGGCAACCGCCGAGTGAGGTCCTGATCCGCGACGACCGAGACCGTGGCCGCTGGTTCGAGTGCGTGACTTCAATCCTGAGACTTCTGGCGAACTCGTGCATTTCCGCACTCGACGAGGACGCTGCACTGACCGACTCTCGGACCATTGCCAGGTGAGTGGGTCGAAGGCGTTGTTCGTGATGGCGGTACGAGTCGCTGGGCTCGCACTCAGGGAATCAGCAGCAGCTTGCCCATCGTCTGCCGACCTGCCAGTCGGGTTTGGGCTTCGGATGCGTCGCTAAGAGGGAACTCGCCGCCCACGTGAATCTTCACGTCGCCAGCTTGGATCCACTTGAACACGTCGGAGGCTCGCCACATCAAGTCCTCGCGACTCGCCACGTAAGCGAACAGCGATGGTCTCGTCAGGTACAAGGATCCGCGCTTTGTGAGTTCCAGCGGGGCTAGAGGCGGGACGGGCCCGCTGGCGTTGCCGAATGTCACCATCATGCCCCTCGGCTTCAGGCTGTTCAAGCTGCCAGTCCAAGTCGACTTGCCGACCGCGTCGTAGACCACGTCGACGCCCTCACCGTCGGTCAGGCGCCTGCACTCGCTCTCGAAGTCCTGTTGGGTGTACAGGATGACCTCGTCGGCACCGGCCGCGGTCGCCTTGGCGGCCTTCTCCTCCGTTGAACATGTGCCGATGACCCGTGCGCCGAATTTCTTCGCCATTGCGACGAGCAGCAGACCCACCCCGCCCGCGCACGCGTGAATTAGCGCCGTGTGGGACGAATCAACGGTGAAGGTGGACCTCGATAGATAGTGCGCCGTCATGCCCTGAAGCATCGAAGCGGCCGCTCTTTTCGTAGCGATCGCGTCCGGCAGCTTGACCAACCGGTTGGCCGCGACAGCGGCGTATTCGGCGTACGAGCCGTGGATCCCCGTGTAGGCCACCCGGTCCCCTACAGACACCCCCGCAACGCCCTCTCCCACCGCCGTTACGGTCCCGGCTCCCTCTTGGCCGTTTGTAATCGGCAGTTCGACCGGGTATAGTCCCGTTCGGAAATAGATGTCGATGAAGTTGACCCCCGCCGCCTCGATCTTGACGACCGCCTGGCCGGGGCCGGGTTCTGGTTCGGGTATGTCTTCGTAGCTCAGGACCTCGGGGCCGCCGTGCTCGTAAATGCGAATGGCTTTCATGGTCGAAGCGGTATTCTAACAACTCCATGCGCGTCCGCCGCGTTGACACTTTCCACCTGCGAGCGCCGCTCCAACAGCCGTTCAGCTTCTCGCAGTTCTCTTACTCGCTACGAGAAGCGATGCTGGTTCGCGTCTCGACCGAGGACGGGCTGGCTGGCTGGGGGGAAGCCTACGGACCTGCGGCCGTCACGGCCACCATCGTCAGAGAATTCCTTGGCCCGCTAGTGAAGGGCCGGGACCCCCGCGCGATCGAGTCCCTCTGGGAATCGTTGTTTGCGCGATCGATCGACTATGGCCAGAAGGGCGTGATGCTCGCCGCGATCTCCGCTCTGGATATCGCTTGCTGGGATCTGAAAGCACAGGATGCTGGGACGCCTTTGTACCGATTGCTTGGTGCGGATGCTCTCGAGTCCATCGAGTGCTATTGGACGGGATTCTACTTCGGCGGGCAGGAGGCGTTGGAGACGCGCTGGGAGCGCGAGGCCCGTGAATGCTTGGATTCCGGGTTTCGCGCGGTAAAGATGAAGGTCGGTCAGGGCGTGGCCCGCGACGCCGAGCTCGTCGCCGCCCTGAGGAGTTTCGTGGGCCGGAAGGTGAAGCTCTCGATTGACGCGAACCACGCCTACACCCCGACCGAGGCGATCGATCTGGCTCGACGCGTGGAGGGTTACGGCATCCATTGGTTTGAGGAGCCCGTGTCGCCCTTGGACCCGCAAGCGTATCTGGAGGTGAAAGCTCGCACGAACATCCCGTTGGCCGGGGGCGAGTGCGAGTACACGCGTTTCGGATTCGACAATTGGTTTCGATCGCGCGCCATCGACTACGCCCAGCCGGACATCTGCGCTTGCGGCGGCATAACGGAGGGCATGAAGATCGCCGCGCTTGCCTCTTTGGCCGGGATCCACGTGACGCCGCACGCTTGGGGTTCCGCTGTCGGTCAGGCAGCGGCACTGCACTTTTACGCGGCGCGCCCTCGCCAACCATTTACGCTGACGCCAGAGACAAAGCTCATCGAGTGCGACCGGACGGAGAATCCGTTCCGCACGGCCATCGTCCAGAGCCCCATTGAACTTAGCCGGGGCCGCTGGCATCTGCCCAGCGCGCCCGGGCTGGGGATCGAAGTGAAACCCGACGAGTTCGGCCCCTATCTGGTTGATCGCGGGAACTGAAGCGTCGGTCCGAGCTAGAGCGCCCGACCGACGGCGATCTTCCATCCGTCGTAGAATTCCTGCCTTCGGGAATCCTGCATGGCGGGCTCGAACCGACGGTCAACGCTCCAGAACCCCTCCAACTCGTCTGTGCCGCTCCAGACTCCGGTTGCCAAGCCCGCTAGAAAAGCCGCGCCCAGGGCAGTAGTTTCCGCGTAGGCCGGTCGCATGACCGGCACTCCCAGAATGTCGGCTTGGAACTGCATCAGGAAGTCGTTTGCCGTGGCGCCCCCGTCGACGCGCAACTCGGCAAGCTTGGAACCGCAATCGGACTCCATCGCCTCCACCAAATCCCGTGTCTGGTACGCGATCGATTCTAAGGCTGCCCGCACGATGTGTTCGCGACGCGTGCCGCGGGTCAGACCAGTCAGGATGCCGCGCGCCTCCGCGTTCCAATACGGCGCCCCAAGCCCGGTGAATGCCGGCACCATGTACACCCCGGCGGTATCCTTGACCGCTCTAGCTGCGTGGTGTGACTCCGCTGCGCTCGTGATCAACCCCAGCTCGTCCCTGAGCCATTGCACGACCGCGCCCGCGACGAAGATCGCTCCCTCGAGCGCGAATTCATGGCGCCCCGGCCCGGACGCCGCGGTGGTGGACAGCAGGCGGTGATGGGAGCGCGAAGCGTTCCCGCCCGTATGCATCAGCGCGAAGCAACCGGTGCCGTAGGTGTTCTTGACCAAGCCGGGGCGGAAGCATGCCTGTCCGAATAGCGCAGCCTGCTGGTCACCGGCCACGCCTGCAATCGGGATCTCCGCGCCAAGCAAGTCTCCGTCGGTAGTCGCTATCACGCCGCATGAAGGAACGATCCGCGGGAGCATTGCAGCGGGAATGTCGAGCAACGACAGCATTGCCTCGTCCCAGGTGCCCGTCCGCAGGTTCATTAGCAACGTCCTCGAGGCATTCGTGCGGTCGATGGCATGCTCTCGGCCACCGCTCAACCGGTACACGAGCCAGCTGTCAACCGTGCCGAACGCCAAGTCCCCCGCCTCCGCGCGCGCTCTCGCACCTGGCACATGGTCCAGAATCCATCCGACCTTGCTTCCCGAGAAATAAGGGTCCAGCACGAGGCCTGTGCGTTCGGTGACCTCGTCGGCATGGCCCGCAGCGGCCAGGCCGGCGCACGTGCTTGCAGTCCGCCGGCATTGCCAAACGATCGCGGGTGCGATGGGCGCTCCCGTGGCACGGTCCCAGACGATGGTCGTTTCGCGCTGATTGGTGATGCCGATGGCTGCGATGTTTTCCCAGCCACCGCATTGGTCCACGGCTTCACCCGCGGCGCGCAGCTGCGTCTGCCATATCGTCTCGGCGTCTTGCTCCACCCAGCCGCTATGGGGATAGCTGCTCTCGACGGGATGCTGCGCTGTCGCCACGGCGCGTGCTGCTCTGTCGAACACCACCGCCCGGGCGCTGCTCGTGCCCTCGTCGCAAGCGAGTACTTGATTTGCCATGAGTACCCATCTTGTGGGATGTGCTCCGTTGCTCGCAATGCCGGGCCTCTTCTGGCCGGAGACTGACGCCTCAACCGAGTCTCTTCCGGCATTGTCCCGAGCGCGGCGGCGTCACTTTGACTTGGTCGAGGTCGAGTCTATTGCACGCCCTGCACCGATGGCTACTGCCACACGCTTTGCGGGTCGGGAAATGGTGCGCGAAATGGGTGTCAGCCCTAGCCGCTTTGGTCGCGGAAGCCCAATTCCGTCCACGAGATCGACTTCTACCCCAGCCGAGGGAGACTGCGCTCGACCTAGGGCAGGGGCATCTCCCGGCTGTCTGTCTCCCGGGCTCTGGCGAACATCGCCGCTGGCTCTTGGGTGCGTACCTGCTCGAGCCAGTACACGCCGTCATATGGAACGCTGTTGCCCCGAGTGCCGATGAAATCGACGTCCCCGTCCCCGTCAAGGTCCCTGGCCACAGCCATGTCAAACATGCCCCGCTTGCGCCGCGTAATATCATGCCTATCCCACGGGTCGTCTGCGTTTCCGGGATTCTCGAACCACGCGAGCCGACCTAGGGCCATTTCAGCCGTCACCTCTGTGCCGTCGTGGTCGCGCGGTCCTCTGCTGTAGCTGCCGCAAAACAGGTCCTGGTCTCCATCACTATCGATATCGGTGATAGTGAGGCCGGTAGCCGACTCGGGCTCCATCGTGCCGATCCAGTGCATTGCCCACGGATCGTCATACTTCGCAGGCTGCTCCAGCCAGACCACATTGGACCTGCCCTCAGAGAGCAGCACGTCCAGCCTGGAGTCTCCGTTGAAGTCGAGGAAACCGAACATGAAGCCGGTCACGTGAATTGCGCCGTACTCTTCCGTGACCGAAATCTCGATTCGGTGCTCGCGGAACTTGATTTCCGGTCCGCCCAGATTCTCAAACCAGAACAAGCGCGCTTCGGCCCGTGACGCGGCCAGGATGTCGATGTCCCCGTCGGCGTCCAGGTCGACGGGCCGGGAGTTGATCGGCACGGCGACGCGCACGAGTTCGTGTTCCTTCCAAGACGCGTCTTCCAGAGGGTCCCCCTCGATTTCGTACCAGCTAATCGGCCGGAGAGTCGTCTCGTTGCGGCTTCCCGCCTGACTGCCCTTGTTTGGAGCTACCACCTCGGGCTTGCCGTCACCGTTGAAATCGGCGAAAAAGACGCGGATATACGAGCCCCGACCGCTTGCGGAAGAAGGGATTAGGCGCTTCCATTCTGCAGAGCGGGCGTCCTTGCCGGGGTTCTGGAAATAGATCAGGTGCTCGAACTCGCAGGCGGCGACGATGTCCGGAAAACCGTCGCCATTGACATCGGCGATCGAGACATCCTCGGCAGCACCAGCCTCCTCCCCTTCGGCTAGCGTCGCCAGCGTCCAAGTGTCAGGGTCTTCAGATCCGAACGCCAGCCGAATGTGTCCGTCGGGAACCCCGTCGTACTGGGTGTCGGATTCGTGAACCGACACGATGTCCTCGTGACCGTCGAGGTCCAGGTCAGCCATCTCAAGACCGTCGCTCCCCGCGATCGCCACCCCGCCAACTTCGAGGTCGTCGATGATGTGCTCTCGCCAGGAAATGTACATGCCGTCCGCAGCCCGGGCAACGGAAAGCGTTTCTCCGACGGTCTGCTTGCCGGCTACTTCGGCTGGACCGCAGCCCAAGCAAGTGGCTGTCAGCGCCGCCGCGATGACAAGGAGAATGAGGTCACGTCGCATGGCAGTCTTCCCGGCTATTGGATCATACGCTGTTTCAACAGCGGTGTGCCTGACCTGTTGATAGAGAATGGGAGTCGTCCAATGCAAAGGATGCTGACCATTGATGGCCGACTGGCCATTGGCAGCGCCTCTTGCATCCAGCCGTTGATTGGCCTGGCTAGTGGCACGCTGCAGTGCAAAGAGATCGATGCCGGGCGTCTCGCTGTCCGCAGGTGTCAGGAACTGATTGTCGATTACATTATTGAATCGATTCCAACTCAGTTGGCTGAGACAATTATTGATTTGTCATGAAACGCAAATTACATGAAAACTTTCATTTGGGTACTTCATGGACAGGCAGTGCAGCGAGCATGCCGAGGCATGTCGGTGAAATCGTGGTGGGATGGCGGTCTTTCGCGAGCGTGAATTCATGTTCCGCTAGGGGATTCTGCCGGTTCGCGAGATCCTTGGCTGGTTCCCCACGCGACTAGCGACCGGGTGCGACTTGCAGTGAGCTGCTCCGCTATACGGAGGTTGAAGCCCATTCCCAGCCGACGACGGCCCAGCTGGGCCGAAAAGCAGCCGCAACGATAAGCTCTCGACTTGGTTTTCGGCGAGGGTACCTCGTGTCCTGGTCCCCGACTTCAATCGAGCCAGACCGGGCTCGACCAAGCCACCTCGCCGTCGTCTTGCACTACCCGCAAGTAGTAGTAGGCTGACGCCTCGGGCGGCGAGCGATCGACGAACTCGATCTCTGCTTCCACGCCTGCCGGCGACGTTGCATAGACGTACTCGTTGTTCCGACAGATTTCGATGCTCTTGATCGGCCGAGGGCACTGCACGCTAGCCGTTACAGAAACCGGGCCCGCTCCCCGCGGCGCGACCTCGCCCATCAATCGGCCGTTCACGCGGAAATCAACTCGAATGCGGGCCGCTGTCGTGCCGAACGTCCGGCGCGAGCGAATCGCATCCAAGATCGCCGATCGTGTCTTGGCCCGCGCCCAGACCGCTGCCTTGCCTAGGCCGCCACCGTGGTCGGGGCTCGCGATCACTCCGATCTTGATCCCTCTAGCCCACGCGTCTTGAATATAGTTGCCCCGCTCGCCGGTCGCGTTGCGCGCGTGCCGAGGCGCTCCAGGATACTCGTACGAGCCTCTGGTTTGAAAGATTTCGGCTACGGGCTGCGCTACTTCGTCGGCATAGTCCCAGTCAACGGGCACGTTTCCTGAATCGGCCAGCTGATGCGGCACTTGCACGAAATCGGCTTCCATTTCGCGCAGCTGCTTCCACAAGTCCGCCGGCGTGTCGCCGTTGTAGGCGGTCCACCACTTGGGAAAGTAAGGGTCCGCGAAAATCAGATTGCGATGCCCGTAGTACCCCCACGGCCGCTTGTCATCGTAGTCTTCGAAACTCGATGTCCACTCCTCGCCCAGGAATGTCACGAGTCTGCCGGCATCGTGGTTGGCCCGGACCATTTTGGCCGAGTAATTCCACAGGTGCGGAACGATGTTGTAGCCGTGATCGGTCATCGCGACGAAGTCGAGGCGATTCAGGTCGCGCCGGCATTGGTAGTTCTCGTCGAGAGACTGGTCGCCGCAGCGGTTGCAGATCGAAATGTCGGAATGCTCGTGCAGTTCTCCGTAATACAGGTACAGCGTCTCGCCGTCGTACTCGATTGATGGCGTTTGAGCGTCCTCGCCATAGGATTCGTGCAGGCGCGCCGGTTCGAATGGAGTGTCGGGCTCGGAGAGCATCGAAAGCTGCGTGGAAGATGCCGCTGCGGGAGCTTGGCCGGTGTCGACGGACGCCAGCAAGATTTGCGATCGAGCGTTGTCTGTAAGCTCAGGGTCCGATTGCGACCAAGTGTCGGAGAAGCTGTCGGCCTGAAATGCCAGCAGCAGTCGATCGCCCTTCAGCGCCAGCGGAGCGGGGCGGTCCATCGACCGGCGCTGGGAAAGCCCACGAGGCCCGATCCATCTCTCCCCGGTGTAGCCGACTACGCGCAGCGCCCAGCCGCCGCGAGGTTCGCGGGGCTGCTGGTAGGCGATCCATAGACGTCCCTGGGAGTCGAAGACGGCGGTGCCCGCTTCGGATCGATTAGACGCCAGCGGCGACGCGCTCCAGTAGTTCGGTGGGGATTCGAGCCCTTGCGGCGCGACTTTCGCCGCCACTAGGTGCCGCTCGTCTGTGCGGCCGACGAAGTACTTATCCATTCGTGCGTGCTCGTACAGGACCCACAGGTCGTTTCCGTGAGCCAATAGTTGCGCGTGACGGTCGATCCCCGGCGACTTCGTGAGCCGGCGCGGTGCGTTCCACTGTCCGGTCAGCGACTTCTGACGCAAGTACACGTCGTAGTTGTGGTCGCGATAGCTATGCCATGCGACCGAGACCTGCCCGCTCGCGTTCGCGGCAATCGATGGGCCGTAGTTTGAAGTGCCCTTGGAACTGACTTGCTCGGGCTCTGTCACCGCTCCTTCACGGAGCGCAGCCAGGTAGATTTGCCGTTCCGAGTCCGGATTCGCCTCCCACGTGACTAGTAGCGTGCCATCATGCCAAGCGGCCGAGGGCTTGATCTGCGTCGTTGGGCCGGATGCGATGCGAATCGGGCGGCTCGGACCGTCGGCGTCGGTGCGAATCGCGAATACGTCCCAGTCGCCCTTGATTTCTTGGGCGAAAACGAACAAGGCACCGTTTTCCGCCGCAACAGCGCGAAGCCCGAGCAGGTATGTACCTTCGCCGCCAAGCGCAGTCCACCGCCCCTGCGGAAGAAACCGATCGCCTTCGTGCGTGTAGTGAGCGACCTCCAGGGCGTCCGCGCCATCGCGAAAACTGATCCAACCGACAAACACATCGCCTGATCGTGTAGTAACCAGCGCGGGTTCGTCGTTAAAGCCTTGGTGCGGTTCGATGGCCGTGATCCACGGCGTGGGCGTTGGATTCGGAGGGCGAGGTCCGTCGTTGGCTGGTGCCGGCGACTCCGAATCGCCTGTCACGTAGCAACCAGCAATGCACGCGATGGCGAGGAAGCCGAGTTTGCCGAGGATCGGGCTGTATTCGCGCTTCTCTAGGACTGTCATCATTGGCCTGCGGCGGCCAGCGTACCACGCCCTGCCGTCCGCTGAACCGCGTGCCTAACCGGCCTTGGGCGGCACCGTCGATCGAGCTGCGTAGCCAGTCGCATGCACGCAAACTTCCAACGGAGCTTCGACCGCTAGCAGAATCCTCATCGGCTAGCGCGCATTGCGCCAGAAAACGATCGGCGGCGGAGCCTCGCGGACTAGTGGCTGGCCATCTGCAGGGCGTCGTTCCATTGACTCACCTGACGCTCCCCCCAAGGATCCAACGCACGTTTGCACGCACTGAATGTCCACTGAGTGATGACGCTCGACGCACTCACAAGCGATTTTGCCGCTTATCGGCACCAGGAACCCCAACCGCGTCAGGCTGGTCTGGACCATCCAATGCTGCAATCGGAAGACCGCGAGACTACGCTAGGAGCTGCTACCGTCCGCGGCTATCGGTCACAGCGCATCCTGATCCCGGTCACGACGTCGGTGCACGAGCCTATCGGGCGTCGAAGAACGTCGGGTCGCGCCGGTCTTGGGACTCTCGCTCCCAGCCATTCCGCATTCCTGCGCATCGGCGTCAGCCATCAGCGGGAGGGCCTGGCAGGTCTCAGGGGACGATACGACGCCATTGCCGATTTGCATCGGGACTCCAAGCGGCTGCCGATTCGGGAAGCCGCCGCGCGGTACGCGCTGTTCGAGATGCCGGGAGACACTCGAGGGAAGACGGCGGTGGAAAGGGCCTGCGGGGACGGGCTCTACGCTCGATTGCTAAAGCGGGCTGGGGCATTCGCGGTCACGCGGCGTGACATTTCTGCCGAGATGATTCCACTGGCGGAACAAGAAGAGCTGCGGCAGCCCCTCCGCTGCGGGTGCCCTCATCAGGACATGGCGACGTTTGCACCAACTGGATCAGTCGACGTGATCGTTGCCGTTTATCTGCTGAATTGGGCCCGAACTGGTGAGCATCTTCGCCGATTCTGCCGAGTCTCTGATGACGCGTTGCGGCCTGGAGGACGTTTCGTCGGATTCAACGGCAATGTCCGAAACCCTCCCCAAGGAAGCGTTTCCCGGAAGAAACACGGACTCGAGAATAGATGCGCGCCAGTCCCGAAAGCGGGTGAGTCAATCCTGTATACAGTCACGAAGAATCACGGACGTCAGTTCCAGCCCAAGAACTTCTTTCCCACGACTCGCGGGACTTACCGAACCCATGCAGGAACACCAGCGTTGGACCTGTGCCTGAGGCCTCAAAGGCGATCTCGACGCCGTTGGCATCGACGCTGCCCGATCCGTCGGTCACCAGCGCAGGACCAGCGCAGCCGCACCAGGCAAGGGCGATCCCAGCAAGGCGGGCGGGGGCGAACGTGCTTCTCTCGCGTCCACCCTAACAACACGATAATTCGTCATCGGGCACAACTAGCGCGGTGGCGCGGAACTACGGGTATCATTGCGTATGCGCCTTAGGCAGGCCTAACGGCATGTTCTCGGCTGGAGTGCGATCAAGAAGGCACGGTGCATGAGTTGAGAGTCGAAATTCCTCGGAGCCCCGCCGGATGGCTTCTCCCTGCCTTAGTCGCCTTTGCCGGTTCCCTCGGAGCCTACGAGTTTCCATCCTCGCCGCCGCCGAGGAATGACATCCGCGTCGAGAATCGCGTCGGCATCCCGATGCGGGACGGTGTGATTCTTTACGCCGATGTGTACCGCCCTGTCGGGGAAGGCAAGTACCCGGTCATCGTCTCCCGCACTCCCTACTCGACCGAGCGATTTCCGAGCTCGTATGCCAGCGCAGCCTTCTTCTCGCGTCGAGGCTACGTCTTTGTCTACCAGGACGTTCGGGGACGGCACGAGTCCGAAGGTAACTGGGAGCCGTTTCGCGATGACATCGAGGACGGCTACGACACAGTCGAGTGGGCCGCCGCGCAGCCTTGGTCGAACGGGAAGGTGGGCATGGAAGGAGGATCCTACCTAGGCCACGTTCAGTGGCGGGCCGCCCAATCGATGCCGCCGCATTTGGTCACAGTCTTTCCCCGTGTCGCGTCGACGAGCATCTACCACGACTGGATAACGGTCAACGGAGGCTGGCGGCTGGCGTTCAACTTCGGCTGGGGGCCTGTCCGGCAGGAGTCGCGGATCATGCAAAACCCCGGGGTCCACACGATTTCAGGCGGACCAGAGGCCGTCAGCTATGACCAAGTCGTCTGGCACCTGCCGCTGGACGAGATGCAGGCCCTAGTGGGGCGGAACGCCCAGTTCTACCGGGACTGGCTGGAGCATCCGGATTACGACGACTACTGGCGACCGCTCAATGTCGAAGAGCAATTCGACAAGATCGGGGTCCCAGTCCACACGATGGGCGGATTCTTCGACATCTTCGCCCAAGGAACGCTGCGCGGCTACACAGGAATCAGCACCCGTGCCAGCACCGAACATGCACGCAAGGGAAGCAACATGGTGATCGGGCCTTGGGAACATGGCGTGTCGCAAACCGTCGGGGAAATGGATTGGGGGGAGTCCGCTGTGGTCGACACCAACGCGCTAGCGCTCCGCTGGTTTGATTTCTGGCTCAAGGGCATCGAGAACGGCTTGCGGGACGAGCCGCCGGTGAAGATATTTGTGATGGGTCGCAACGAGTGGCTTTATGAGCACGAGTATCCGCTTGCTCGCACGAAGTACACCCCGCTCTATCTGCACAGCGGCGGGAGGGCAAACAGTTCCCATGGCGATGGTCGCCTAGCTTGGAGCAGCCCGAGCCGAGCATCCAATCCGGATCGCTACAGCTACGATCCCGCCAATCCGGTTCCCAGCCTCGGCGGGGCAAACTGCTGCGGGGTGGGAACCCCCTCCGGCGCGAGGGACCAACGACCGATCGAGCATCGCTCGGATGTCCTCGTCTACACGTCGGAGATCCTCGAGGAACCGGTCGAGGCAGTGGGCCCGGTAAAGCTCGTGCTGCACGTATCCTCAAGCGCTGTTGACACGGACTTCGTAGCGAAGCTGATCGACGTTTACCCGGACGGTCGTTCGATCAATGTAGCCGAGGGGATCGTGCGCGCCCGCCACCGCAACGGGTTGGATCGCCAAGTGCTTATGGTGCCTGGCGAAGTGTACGAGATTGAGATCGACATGATCGGAACAGCCAATCTTTTCCAGACGGGGCATCGGATCCGGATCCACGTCACGAGCAGCCACTTCCCTCAGTTTGCCCGGAATCTCAACAACGGCAAACCCTATGGCACGAGCGATTCGATAGTCGTGGCCGAGCAAACGGTCTACCACTCGGCTGATCGCCCCTCGCACATTCTGTTGCCGGTCGTCGGACCCTAGCCTGTGGCCGGCCCCAGCATTCTTCGGGCGTACCCGCATCCGCGCGCTCCGGAACTGGTTCAAGTGGCATCGCGTGAGAGCCGAGTTGCCATCGCGGCTTCTCCATGAAATAGTCTCGAGAACTATCTGATCTCGACCAGGCGAATCGCCCGAGGAAGCAATTAGTCCTGCTGAACGGTTTCCGCGTTGGGTCGTGGTCCGGATGCCGGGTAGGGGTCATTGAATACAGGTCTCTTGTCCCCCTGCTCGTCCATCCAGTTTTCCAGCTTTGCCCGCAGTTCTTGAGCGAGGTTCCTGTGCTCGGGACGATCCGCGAGGTTGGTCTGCTCCGAGCTGTCTGATCGGAGATCGTAGAGTTCCTCGGCCGGGCGCTCCAAGTATCGCCGGACGGTCGCCGCGGCCTCGGGATTCGTTGCCGCAGCCTCGTCCCAAGAGTCCCAGTACGCGCCTGCTCCGTCTTTTCGCAGAATGTCCGAGTGGTTGGAGTGGAAATGCGTTGGCAAGAGATTGAGAATGTACTTGAAGCGCTTGGTGCGGACGCTGCGGATCGGGTAGACATTGAACACACCGTCCCCGCTATGCGTGGTGAATATCTTTTCCCGGTGTTCCCGGGCCTTTCCTCTCAGGACCCGAGCAAACGAGCGCCCGTCGATATCCCCGGGAACTTCACCTCCCGCTAAATCGATCACGGTGGGCAGAAGGTCGATCCAACTCACCATGGCATCCGTGCGGCTGCCCGCGGCGATCTTTCCCTTCCAAGCGACGACAAGCGGAACCTTGATGCCTGCGTCATAGAGATTCCACTTGCCGAAGGGCCACTGCCCACCGTGATCGCTGGTGAAGAGGAACACGATTTCCTCCCCTAGGTTCTTCCGGGCCGTGTCCATCACTTGTCCGAATTCCTCGTCGAGTCCCGTGATGTCCGAGTAGTACCGAGCGCGGTGCGCCCGGGTTTCGGGGGTGTCGATGAAGTATGGCGGCAAGCCGACTTCGTTCAGGTCGTATATGCTGTCCTTGGTCCAAGGAACGTGAGGTCTCCGGTCGCCAACCAACAAGCACAGCGGCTGATCGGACGCCCGCTGCTGGAAGTAGCGGGCCACATTGGCTGCAAATCCGACGCGCGGTCTGGAATAGAAGTCGAAACCGTACTCGGGCTTGGCGTTTCCGTGAGCTACCTTGCCGAAGGCAGCGATCTCGTAGCCCATGCTCTTCAAGGAGGTCGTGAGGAAATGGACTCCTTCTCTCGGGTAGGTGTGGTTCGCTTCCGCTCCGTTCCGAGCTGGCATGAGGCCCGTGAGAAGGGCGGCACGGCTTGGCGCGCAGGCTGGAGAGGCAACGAATGCGTTGTCGAAGGTCATCCCCATCGCGGCTAGGCGCTCGATGTTGGGGGTCCGGACGTCCCGGGAGCCGTAGATCGTGGTGTCATTTCCTCCTAGATCGTCGGTCAGCACAATTACGATATGCGGCCTCGCTTGCGCCGCGACGCAGGAAACTAGGACGATCAGTATTGAGAGCAAGGGCATGGGTCGTTCCCTGGGCTTTCTATGAGGCCAAAAGCACGTTCGACAGTTTATCGGATGCGGGAAGCCCAATCCTCGAGGTGCCGCAGAAGGCGGTGGGAAATCGCAATGGCAGAATGCGGCTTGGCGGAAGCTTGGCGGCCAGTGTCGCGAATTCGACCGGATCCCGGCCAAGGGAAGGCAGCCCAGCCAAAAGGGGGGCGCCTTTCGCCAGTCGCTTGCTAGCGGGTAGCCGATACCAAGCGACCGCTAACGGTCGTGCAGGAGCTGGCAGCGTGGCAGGCGCGCCAGGACTCGAACCTGGGACCCTCTGCTTAGAAGGCAGATGCTCTATCCGACTGAGCTACGCGCCCGTAGATTCATGGTAGGCCACTGTCGACGTCCATCCGCCCCGCAGGGCCATGGTCGGTCAGCCCGGCAAACACTACCCTTCCATGATGCGGAGCGAATACTTACCTGCGCGGGCAAAACGGGCCAGAGCGGTCGCGTCTTGGCTCGGTCGGCAGAATCTGCCCGTGCACATTTCCCGGTCGGCCCATGGCGCGCAGGCCCCCTGATTGAGACACCGGCAAAACCCGACAAACGCCACGGCATGCCCCGTGCATATCAAAATGTCTGGCGGGTCGGATCGATGGGGGAGATGGAGGGCCATTTCACCAAACTAACCGTTGCGATGGAGACGCGCCAAGCGGAGGCATTGGGGTCTGTGGAACGAAGGCTCGACAAGGAATACGATTGGCTGGTCGGTCAGCTCTTCTAGTTCCTGTGGATTGTCGTCGGCGCAGGGGTCTTGGCACTTCTGGCGACAATTGCCGATTGGGTGCGAGACGCCCTGGGGCTCTAGCCCGGATTTCTCACGAGGAGTAGGGTATAAGGCCGTGTCATGTGGTATAATCGGTTTATTATGAACAACTTACCACGTAGCAGGACGACGGCCTTATGACGACAGAGTGTAGCACAGGACGCTTGGAGTTCGCAGGCTTGCGAAGGCAGCGTGTAGTCGGTCGGTTTGACGGCGGGGAACTGGGGTCGGATGGCGGCGGGCTGCTGCTGCGCGAGCTGGCGCTGCGGACGGGGCTGTTCCGGCGGTTGAGTGCGTGTTTCCGGGATCACCGCGACCCGCGGCGGACGCAGCATGCGCTGGAAGTGCTGCTGGCAGCGCGCGTGCTGGGGCTGGCGCTGGGCTATGAGGACCTGAACGATCACGACACGTTGCGCCAGAGCAGGCTGTGGTCATTGCTGTGCGGGGCAGCGGGCCGCGGGCGGCACCGGGCGAGCTGGGAGGGCTGGCCGCCGGGCAAGAGCACGCTGAACCGCCTGGAGCTGACGGGGGCGGCGCTGGGCCCCGGGGAACGCTACAAGAAGATCGTGGCCGACACCGCGCGGCTGGACGCCCTGCTGGTGGACCTGTTCCTGGACTGGCACGGCGCGCAGCCGGAGCGCATCGTGCTGGACGTGGACGCGACGGATGACCCGCTGCATGGCCGGCAGGAAGGCCGCTTCTTCCATGGGTACTACCGCAGCTACTGTTACTTGCCGCTGTACATCTTCTGCGGCCAGCAGCTGCTGGGGGCGCGCCTGCGGACGGCGGACCGCGACGCGGCGGAGGGCACGGTGCAGGAGCTGGAACGCATCGTGGGGCGCATCCGGAAGCGCTGGCCGGGGGTGGAGATCTGGCTGCGCGGGGACAGCGGGTTCTGCCGCGAGGAATTGCTGGCCTGGTGCGAGGCGCAGGGAGTGGAGTATGTGCTGGGAATCGCGCAGAATGCGCGCTTGAAGCGGAGCCTGGCCCCGGCGATGGAGCGCGCCCGGCAGGCATGCGAGCGGACGGGGCAGGCGGCGCGGGTGTTCCAGGACTTCCGCTACCGGACGCTGGACAGCTGGAGCCGCGAGCGGCGCCTGATCGGCAAGGCAGAGCATTTGCCGCGGGGGGCCAACCCGCGTTTCGTGGTGACGTCGCTGGGGGCCGGGCGGATGGCGGCGCGCACGCTGTACGAGCAGGTGTACTGCGCGCGGGGCGACATGGAGAACCGCATCAAGGAACAGCAGCTGGCGCTGTTCGCGGATCGCACCTCGGCGCACACCATGCGGGCCAACCAGCTGCGCCTGTATTTCGCCTCGTTCGCTTATGCGCTGCTGGAGTTGCTGCGACGCCGGGGCCTGCGGGGCACGCGGCTGGCGCGGGCGCAATGCGGCACGATCCGCCTGAAGCTGCTCAAGATCGGCGTGCGGATCCGGGTCAGCGTGCGGGCCGTGCGGCTGTCGTTCGACGAGGGCTTCCCGGAAGCGGGCCTCTTCGGGCAGGTGCTGGCCCGTCTCCAGAGCCTGCCCCTGCGCTGCTAGCCGCGGCACTCCAGCCATCGTCTCGAGCCCCGTCGGAGGTCAGCGGGACCACTGCGTCGGCAGGCCGGGAGGCAAGACAAAACGGACCCCGGCAACCGCGGATCTGGCGACCCTTGCCCGGCCTCTGCCCGGATCCAGCACCCCACGCAACATTGCCAGGCTATCCAACCACCCCAAATGGACAAAACGCCTCCAAATCCAAAACTCTTGAGAAGGTCGGGCTAGATGCGAGGCAAAGGCCAGCCGCATTGCCCGGAGTCGGCGAGCTACGGCGTTTCGCAACGCCCTGCGATCCTCTGAATCCGCCTTTCCGTGTCTAGCCTCAGAACAGTTTTTCGTCGGCCTTTGGCGGGTTGACTTCGGGCGGTAGCCGCACCCGTGACTCGTTCAACGGGGCCCAAGTGAGCCTTGCTGACCGTCGAATCTCCGCGCGAGGTCCGACGATCTGGCGCCTTGTCGTCTTCTCCAAGGTCTGGCCGGGCAACCGCAGGGGGTCACGATGCAAAGCGCACGGGGATTGTCGTCTGCGACGCAGATCTCGGCCCGGTCGAGCTACTCCGGCTCGTCCTGTTGACCGGATTCGGATTCCGGAGGGTTCCGCCGCGCGTCCGGCTCCGTGTCGAGCGCGCTCGGTCCGGAAATTGTCTCGACTGTCACGTCGGCGGTCGGGGTCACTCCTGTGGCCGCAGCAGCCGCCGCTTGAATTCCGGGAGGCGTCGACGGCATGAGCGTCGTCATCGCGGGATCCCCCATTTTCGCTGCGATTCCTAGGTTCGGCTTCCCACGGAACAATCCCCAGAACTTGCCCATCCTGCCGGGCTCCACACGGTTCTCCACGTTGTACTTGTGCAATTCGAAACGCTGCGGGTCAGTTGCCGGCGGATCCACCTCCATGGCGGTCAGCCTTTCCTTCGCCTCGTCCACCCAGGGGCTCATCGGATAGTCGGACACGATTCTGCGGTAGGCAGTGGCCTGCTGGTCTTCGAAATTGTCGCCTAGCTTCCCGTAGTTCTCACCTAGTGTCCACAACGCCTCGTCCGCCTTGCTGTACAGCGGGTAGTGGTCGGTTACGGATTGCAGTCGGTTCGCTCCGGCCCGGTAGCTGCCCTTCTTCACATAGAACATGCCCACCCGATACTCGCCCTCGGCGATCACCTCTTGCGCGTTGCGCAGCAGTTGCTCGGTCTCGTCGCGGAATACGGTGTTCGGATACCGCAGCAAGAGTTGCCGGCATTCTTGATCCGCACGCACGGCGTGGACATTGTCCCGGTCCGGCTTCTTCAGTTGGTTGTAGTGGATCTCGCAGATCTTCAACTGCGACTCCGCGGCTTCCTCCATGTTCGGGAAGAACGTGATGAAGTCCTTGTATTCCGCCTCGGCCTGCGCGAGCCCAGTCGATGTGCCCTCTCGATACCAACTGTCGGCAATTGCTAGCTTCGCCTTGGCAATGTACTCGCTGTCCGGATACGTGTTGAGCAGGGTCTGCAAGGTGATGCGAGCCAGTTCGTAGCGGTGGCGTTCGATATTCTCGATGGACTTGTCGAACAGGATCTTGTCCGGCTGCTGCGAATTGTTGGCAATGGGGTTGTCATACGGGCTGCGACCGCAGCCGAATGCGGCGAGCAGCAGCACGCAGCAGGCAGCTAGTCGTAGGTAGCCCGTGTCGAACTTCATGGCAAGTCGATCGGAATTGGACATGTTTGCAGGTTCCTCCTGGGAAATACTACGCATTGGCAAGGGCGGGGCGGTTCGCTCGGTCGGCAAGACCCCGGACGGCTCCGGCGATGTTCCCTGTGCGGAACACGCTCGACCCTGCAACGAGTATGTCGCAGCCGGCCTGGCAAAGCGGCCCCGCGTTGTCGATGTTCACACCGCCGTCCACCTGAATCCGGAAATTCAGGCCGCGTTGTCGACGGGACGCTTTGAGGCGGGCGACCTTGTCGATGCTGGAGGGCAGGAACGATTGCCCTCCGAAGCCGGGATGCACGCTCATGACCAAGACCAAGTCCACGTCCGGAAGAATCTCCTCGAGCGTGGCGAGCGGCGTCGAAGGGTTTAGCGCGACCCCCGCGGCCGCCCCCAGCTCTTTGATCCGGTCAACAGTTCTTCCCAGGTGCGGACAGGCTTCCTGATGTACCGTAAGCATCCTCGCCCCGGAGCTTGCGAACGCGTCAAGGTAGTTATCGGGATTCGAGATCATCAAGTGACAATCCAAGACCAAATCTGTCCACCGCCTTAGCGACTTGACCACGGGAATGCCGATGGAGATGTTGGGCACGAAATGCCCGTCCATCGCGTCCACATGAAGCATCTGCGCTCCCCCGCGAGCGGCCTCGTCTACCTGTTCGCCCAACCGTGCGAAATCGGCTGCTAGGATCGAAGGGGAAATCTGGGCCATTCTTTGCGCCGCCCTGCGGAACACCCTAATGAATTAGTCTATCAACCTGCCAAGGGTTCGCCGGAGGCCGGATGGCCCTTTGGAAACCAACTTGCGGTTGTACCATGGCCCCCGACGCACCGGAACCTAGAGTCCGGCGGTGCCTGTGGTACCGTTGGCCCGCCCATGCAACAGATGCAGTTCTCGAAGTTTCGCAGCCCTGTCGGTGACATTCGCATGCTGGCCAGCGAGGCGGGGCTTGCTGCGGTTTATTTCCCAGCACAAGCCGAATTCCTCGAACCTAGGCTGGCGCCAAATGGACTGCGGAAGGGACACGGCAACGTGTTCCTTTTACAGGCGGAAGCATTTCTCGCGTGCTATTTCGATGGCGACCTGATGTACTCGCCGACGATTCCTCTGTACTGGCAAGGGACCCTGTTCCAGAGGCAGGTTTGGAAGGCTATCGCGGCCATTCGGCCCGGGGATCGCTCGACCTATCTCGATCTCGCGGCTGGGCTCGGCCGTCCCAGCGCCGTTCGCGCCGTCGGGCGGGCGGTGGGGGCGAACCCGCTGTCGATCGTGATCCCGTGTCATCGTGTGGTCGGCTCGGACGGACGCCTGACCGGTTACGCGGGAGGCCTGTCGGTCAAGCGCTACCTTCTAGGCCACGAGGCACGGCATTGTTCGGAATCGCGTGTTCACGCCGTTTGAACTGCGCCAGCTTGGCGACGATGCTTGCCGCGCCCGCGGGTATAGTGATTAGCTGCGATGCGCCTTTCGGCACTGCTGCTGAGTGTGATGCCCGTCCTTGGGGCATTGCCGATGCCGGAGGAGCACTTCGGTCACTCGATGGGAGCGGATCGACGACTCGTGTCCTGGGAGGACGTCGTCAGCTATTTTCGGACCTTGGACGAAGCCAGCGACTCGCTAAGCGTGCAGGAGCTGGGCCCGACTACCGAAGGCCGACCGCTGATTCTCGCGGTTATTTCCGACTCCGAGACCATCGCGAGTCTCGACCGCCACAGGAGCATCCTCTCTAGCCTGGCCGACCCTCGTGCAACACCTCCTGACATGGCTAATCAACTGGCAGCGGAGGGCAAGCCCGCGGTAGCAATTACCTGCTCGATCCACTCGACCGAGGTGGCTTCGACCTTGACGGCGGTGCAATTCGCTTACAACCTGCTCGCCAACGACACGCCTCGGCACCGCGACATCCTGCGCAACACGATCGTGCTCCTGGTGCCTTCGCTCAATCCGGACGGTGTGGACAAAGTTCGGAACTGGTACCGACGATGGCTGGATAGCCCTTACGAGGGAGCTCCGATGACGGAGCTATATCACAAGTATGTCGGGCACGATAACAATCGCGACTGGTACATCTTCAGCCAGGCCGAAACCAGGGTGATCGTAGAGAAGCTCTACAACGCGTGGCGGCCGCAGATTGTCTACGACGTGCATCAGATGGGGCCAAACGGTGCCCGGATATTCGTCCCGCCATGGATCGATCCGATCGACCCCAACATCGATCCTCTCATCGCGCAGCAGGTCAACGCTTTCGGAACGGCGATGGCTGTAGACCTAACTTCGGCGGGCAGGAAGGGGGTGCTCATACACGGCATTTACGACTACTATTCGCCCGCACGACACTATCAGAGCTATCACGGAGCATTACGGCTCCTGAGCGAGTCGGCCAGTGTGCGATTGGCTTCCCCGATCCAAGTGCAGCCGGCGAAGCTAGACAAGAAAGGCCGGAACTATAACGCTACGGCACGGAGCTGGAATTTCCTCGAGCCATGGGGGGGAGGCGCTTGGCACTTGAGAGACATTGTCGAGAACCAGCTGATCACGTTCGAGTCCGTGCTCTATTCCGCCGCGCTCCGACGGACTGACCTGTTGCGCAACTTCTACGCAATCGGGCGGCGAGTGATCGAGCGGGGCAGGGATCGTGCATTCGTGATTCCGCTTGCGCAGCACGACCCGAACGCCGCGACGCGACTTCTCAAGACGCTGATGTTCGGTGATGTCGAGGTCGATCGCGCCCTAGCGGACTCGCCGGATGCCGATTCGCAGAAGCCGCCTGTACGCGAAGGCGATTACATCGTCCGGCTCGGCCAGCCGTACGGGGCGTTCGCCAAGACCTTGCTCGAGGCGCAGAACTACCCCGACTTGCGGGTCTACCCGGGAGGCCCGCCGAAACCTCCATACGACGCGACAGCGCACACCCTCCCGCTGCTAATGGGAGTGACCTCCTACCGCGTCGATGGCGGGATCGGGGTCCCGACCGAGCCGGTTCCGGAACTCCGTCCAAGGGTCGGACGAGTGGAGGAGGCGGAGGAGCTTTCGCTATTGCCAAGGTTCGGCTCCAGCTGGATTGCCGTTAACCGCTTGCTGGCCGAAGGCGTCGAAGTGCATCGCGACACGGCGGACGGGGCGTTCCTTGTGACGGCCGATCCTGTCCTTCGCTCGCGCCTGCAGCAACTGGCGTCCGATCTAGGCATCGACTTCCTCGCGAGCAACGCCGTCGCCGCGGAGCATCCTCGATTGCGCATCCCCCGCGTCGCGATCTATGCAGGGCACGTGCCAATCATGGACGAGGGCTGGACGCGCTGGTTACTGGAGCGTTACGAGTTGCCGTACCGAACCGTGGGGAACGACGAGATTGGACGGGGCCTAGTCGATGACTACGACGCATTGATCCTTCCCGACGCGCGGCCGGAGGTGCTGGAGAAGGGCTATTCGCACCAGTACGGCGACGGAGAATCGATCGTGCCGCCGCAATATCTTGGCGGACTCGGGGAGCCGGGAACTGCAGCAGTGCGCGAATTCGTGAGATCGGGAGGGACTCTGCTCGCCTTCAACCGCGCGGCCTCGTATGCGGCGAAACGGCTTGGGCTGCCAGTCGACAATGTTGTGGGAAGCCTAAGCAACCAACGATTCTTCGGCCCTGGGACCTTGGTCAAGGTCCGGGCTGACCTTTCGCATCCGCTGAGCCACGGGATGCGAGGGACGGAATTCGCTTGGTTCGAGGCGGGGCCCGTGTTTCGGGCGCGGCGCCGCGCCGGTTCCCAAGTGCGCCAAGTGCTGCGCTACCCGGGGCGGGATGTCCTGGCGTCTGGCTGGCTGCTCGGAGAAAGCTACCTAGCGAATCAAGCGGCGGTGCTTGACGTTCCGCTTGGTGGAGGACGAGTGATCCTGTTCGGGATCCGCCCCCAGTACCGGGCCCAGTCCAACGCGACCTTCAAAATGGTCTTCAACGGCCTGTACCTAGCGACCCGGCTGTCGCCGTACCAGCCTTGAACTACTTCAACTACTTCACGGAAGTCGAGGAGCACTTCCGCAATGCTCGGAACAGCGGCATGTTCATGATGTCGCCCATCGACTGGGCGCTGGTGGAGACTTGGAAGGACGCTGGCATCCCTCTGGAGGCCGTTCTGAAAGGCATCGACCGGGCATTCGAGAAGTACCACGCTCGCAAGCGGCGGCTCAGCACGGTCAACTCGGTGGCCTACTGCACCCAAGAGGTTCTCGGAGCTGCGCGACAGATGGGGCAGGTGCGAACCGTCGCCGCCCAGCGCGCACCGCCCGGCTTGGATGCTCCCAGCCTGGCGGCGTTCTTCCGGGACCGTGCCTCGGAGCTTCGCCGCCTCGAGGAAGAGGGGCGCAATGGCAGCGGGGTGTTCACCCAAACCGCTGCGACTCTGGAGACTCTAGCGGGAGAGGCCGAGTCGGGTCGTCTGGACGACCATGAAGCCCTTGAGCAACGCTTAACGGTGCTAGAAGACCGGGTGTTCGGAGCGGCGACGAGCGCGCTTAGCGAGGACCAGCTGCTGGCCGCGAGGCGCGACCTTGACGCACAACTGAAGAAGTATCGCGGCAAGATGAGCGCGGAGCAGATTGCCATGCTGGAACAGCGGTTCATGCGCCGCAGGAGCTTGGAGGAGCTGGGCCTGTCCAGGCTCAGCCTGTTCTACGTCGAGTAGCCCTGGCCGGTTCGGGGTCGGGCGCATAATGGGAAATGTGGTGCACGACCTCGTCCTCTACAACGATCGGATCGTGTCCAGCGGCGAAGCCGTGTTGCGCCCGGGCCAGGTCGGTCTGTTTACCGGTTGGGGGGTCTTCACGACACTGCGTATATATCAGGGGATACCGTTCGCATTCGAGAAGCATTGGGAACGACTTCGACGCGACGCCGCGCTTCTCAACGTAGAGATGCCGCCTAGCCGAGACGACTTGCGCGCGCAGCTGATCGATCTGGCGGGCTGTAACCGCTGTCCCGAAGCCAAGATGAGACTGAACGTGATGCGCAGTCAGGGCGGAATGTATGAAGGCCCGGGATCCGGCCGACCCACTGACGTGATCGCGTTTACGGCGGACTTGGCGGAAGCGCCGGCGACTGTCGCCTTGGATCTGCAGGAGAACGGTCGGCATGCCGCGTCCCCGTTTGCAGGGACCAAGACGCTCTCATGGGTGCAGAATGTCACGCTGTTCGAGAACGCCCACCAAGCAGGCTTCACTGACGCGATCCTGCTGAACGAGCGTGGGGAGGTATCGGAATGCACCTCCGCGAACATTTTCGCGGTGAAGGACGGCGTGACCCTCACCCCACCGCTCTCTAGCGGGCCGTTGCCGGGCGTCACTCGTAGAGTGATGCTCGAGGAATTGAACGAGGCTGTCGAGGAGCGGGTGCTTTTCCTCGAGGATCTCCACGCGGCCGACGAGGTTTTCATCACCTCGTCGACCCGGGAGCTCGTACCTGTCCGCAGGATTGCCGACCGCCCGCTCGGCGTTCGGGAGTGGCCAGTCATGCGAAGTCTGCGAACGCTTCTACGCGATTACGTGGCCGAATACATCGCAGCTGCCAAGAGCGGCTGAACAGAGCGGGCTGTACTCGGGGTCCGGAGGCTTCGCTCGAAGCTAGCCCGGCATGAGTCCGTGCTTGCGAAGGAAAGCACGGATGGTCTTGTCGATCTTGGCGACTTCCTCGCGAGAGAATCCGCCGTGGCCTCCGCCGGGGATGGTGAGCAGCTCGTTTTCCGCACCAGCCGCGTTGAGACGGTCGTGCAGCTCGACCGCGTGCGAGTACGGAACGATCTGATCGGCGTCGCCGTGGACCGTGAGGATGGGCGGCAGGCCCTTGCGGACATGATGGATCGGCGACACGGAATCGGCGATCTCCTTGCGGTCACCCTGGCTTCCGAGCCACTCGACCGTGTAACTCTTCTCGTTTGGCTTGCCCGCCATCAGGTCAGCCACGTCCGTGATGCCGTAGTAGTTGATCACCGCCGCGACGTTCGGGACGATCGCAGAGTTGCATTCGGCGTCGAATCCGGCCGAGACGGATAGCATGGCGGTGGTCAGCGAAAGGTGGCCGCCCGCCGAGCGTCCGGTCACGACGAGTCGCTCGGGGTCGATCCCGTAGGTTTCGGCGTTGCGGATCACCCAGCTCAGGGCGCAACGGCAGTCCTCCACTGCCGCAGGCGCTCGTGCGACGCGGCCCAAGCGGTATTCGACGTTGACGACGTTGAACCCCATCTCCAGATAGGGGGCGATTCGCAGCGAACTGGCCTCCTTGGAGCCGCCGACCCAGCCGCCCCCGTGGATGTAGATCACAGTCGGCCGGGCAACCGACCTGTCGCGGTTGAAGTAAACATCGAGCTCCTGCTCGACGTTGCTCGCCACCTTGTAGGTGACGTTGGGACTCACGCGGAATTCGTTCCCCACCCACGCGGCGAAATCCGCGGAATCGCCGGCGAAAGACGGATAGGAGAGCAAGAGGGGAAGGGCGAGCAAGACTGCTTTGCGCATGGAGGGCTCCTTGGGTACTGGGGGTCTTCTAATGCTAGGGTGTGGGCTTGAAGCCGGGCGACCTCATTCGGCGATTGAGGAAAGGCGGCAAGCCAGCGCCTGGTTACCTGTTCCTTGGTGCCGAGCCATTCTATCGCGGCCGCTGTCGGCAAGCGATCAGGGAGGCGGTCCTTGGCGCGGAGCCCGACGAAACCGCAAAGGTCGAGATCGACTTCAGCGAGCAGCCTTTGAGCGACCTGCTTGAGGAGGCGCGGACACTGTCTCTGTTCGGCTCGAACCGTCTGGTCATCGGGCGGAACGCGGAAAAGGCCCTTCCAAAGTCGACTGCCAAGGCGGGTCAGCTGGCGCAGCGCAGCCTCGCGAACTACTTCGAGGACCCCGTCCCCGGCACCACGGTCCTGCTTGAGGCGGTCAAGTACGATTCCCAGGAACGCGACCAAAAGCAAAAGCTGCAACGTCTCGGCAAGTTCTTCGCTTCCGTGCCAGTGCGGATCGACCTCCACGCGCTCTCAGTGAAGGAGGCGCAGTTCGTCGGCAGGGTTCTGGCCGGGCGAATAGGGCTGAAGATTCAGGAAAAGGTCGTGTCCGAACTGGTCGAAATGCTTGGAGCGGACGCGTTTCGTATCGAGAACGAACTCGCCAAGCTGGCGCTATTTGTAGGCACGGATCGCGAAGTTACCAGAGACGATCTGGAACTGCTAGTTCCGGAGGCTCGCCAGAGCGGGCTCTTCCAGTTTTCCGAGGCTCTCGCCGCGCGAGACCGGAAACGGGCCCTGCAACTCCTCGACACCATGTCGAAGGCGGGCATGTACTGGCCCATGCAACTGAATCTGATCGCCGGGCTCTTCCGGCAGGCGTTGGCTGCGAAGGAGCTCGGCCTGCGCGATGCGCGCCAGATCGGTGCGCGGTTGGGGAAGTTCGGCCTGCGCGTGTGGCCAGCGCGAGCGCGGCAATTGGCAGGAATCGTGTCGCGGTTTCGCGAAAAGGAGCTACGCGACGCGTTGGTTGCCTTGTTCGAGGCTGACCGCGGCCTCCGCAGCCCCCGGCCAGACGACCGGATGGTGGTCGAGATGCTCGTTATGAAGCTGACGCGATAGAGGCGCCGACGCTGACTACTGGGCGCTCGCCTTGTTGGCTGCTAGCGCGAGCGAAGACTTGAGGCGATTTGCTTTGTTGCGGTGCAGGATTCCTTTTTGAACTGCCTTGTCGACCAAGCTGATCGTCGGCCCGAGAAGTTCGCCGACCTGGCCCTCGCTCTCCGTCGAGGCAGCCGTGCGGAAGGCCTTCAGCTGCGTGCGCAGACGGCTCTGGTGCGCCTTGTGGCGCTCGGTGCGGTGCGCGGTTTGGCGGATGCGCTTGATCGCCGACTTGTGGTTTGCCATATTCGGTGCTGTCCTCAGAATAGCCCCCGGTTGCACCGCATGTCAAAGGACTGGTCCAAGTCCCCGGTAAGAACTGCGCAACGGCATTCCGATATCACTGCACGATCGAATCGACTGAGCTGCAATAGCCTTTGGCTGAACTGGCGAGGTTCGAACCTGCGGCACGCCAGTGCGACGAAGCGGCCAGCGCTGTGGCCCCGCTCGGAGTGAAGCCGGCGGAATGCTCGCTGGGGCGCCTCTCCGCTCCAGTTGGCCCCTCCTTGCTCTCTCGCTCGGACTGACAGTACGCTAGACGCGGGATTCGCATGGTTTTTCTCTCGCCAAGGCGCATGCTTCAAATCGCGAATCTCCTGCTGGCGATCCTATGCTTGGCAGGGACGCTCCTAGTCGCGGTAGCCGCGGCTTCTCTTCTCCGCTTCTACACCGAAGACCCGATCGCGCTGAGCGCGGTGCCCTTGCTGTGTGGGGCACTGTTGATGACAGCGGCCGGAGTCGCGATCCATCCCGTGGCGAACTGGAGATCGCTCGGCCTCTGGCTGGATGGCGCTTCCGGCACCTTGTGGGGCTTGCTGCTGGGGGCCTCCGCCTGCGGCCTCCTGGTGGCGGTCGTGTTGATTGCCGGCCTCGCCGCTTGGACGCCTCTCGATCCAGCTCAGATTCGATTCGACTGGAGGGACGCGTCGCTCGCGGGACTGCTGTTTCTCGCCATCGGCTCTTTCGGCGAGGAACTGTTCGCGCGCGGCCTGCCCTTGCAGTTCCTCGCCTTCGCATTGGGCCCTGCCGGAGCTGTAACCCTCACGTCGCTGGCGTTTGCTCTCCTGCACGGTGCAAATCCAAGTGTCACCTACCTCGCGCAGCTCAACACCGCTCTCTTTGGTTCGGTCTTCGGGCTGGCTGTCGTGAGGCAGCGCTCGTTATGGCTGGCATCTGGCCTGCATTTGGGGTGGAATGTCGCCCAAGTTACGCTCGGCGCGAATAACTCAGGCATTACAATAAGGCTCACCGAGCTGAACTTGGAGCTTCGCGGCGAAGAGTGGCTGACCGGAGGAAAATATGGCTTGGAAGGCGGAGTGCTGGCGAGTGGCGCGGCTCTGGTGCTCGCGGCGGCTGTCTGGTGGCTCCCTAGAAGGCGTTCAGAAGGACCGTTGCTCTGGGAGACCGGCCAAGTCCCGGTTCCGCTGGATCGCGCCGGGGATACCGGCGGTCCTCTCGGCTTGGCTGCTGATCATGAATCCAGCAACAGCCCAGGCGAAGACGGAGAGGCTGGCGGCAGAGCACCGAGCTGAACTGATTCGGAACCTGAACGCCGAATTCGGCACCGCAAAGGTTCAGATCCCGCGATCCAAGAAGCCCTTGCAACTACGACCCACCGGCCAGTACGACCGCGAGCAGTGGTCCGAGGCGATGACGAAGTTCGGACCGGCGGCTCGATTGGGAGATCTGGTGCAAATCACGGCCATCCAGTTCGAAGGCAAGAAGCTGGTTCTAGAGATCAACCACGGAATCAGCGGGGGCCGTCGATGGTGGCATCGCATCCAAGTGTCCGGTACTGCCAGCCGCGGCACGACGCTCGGGGCCACACAGCACACTCACGCTCCCGGAGGAACCAAGCTCGCTCTAGTGTTCCCTAAGACGATCCCTGCTAAGACGGCCGCCGAATTCAAGGAAATGCTAAAGCCGGTCCTAGACTTCGAACGGCGGACCGCCACAGAACTCTACCTCGACACGATTGACAAGAAGTACCGCGATGCGATCGAGAAGAAGGAAATAATCGAGGGCATGGACAAGGAGATGGTCCTGCTTGCGAAAGGCATCCCGTGGAAGAAGATGCGCGACTTCAAGGGCGGCATCGAGACCGAGGATTGGATCTACGGAGAGCCCCCCGGGGAAATGGAGTTCGTGACATTCCTTGACGGCACTGTGATCCGCATCAAGGAGAGCCACGCGGCGATTGGCGGCTGGGTCAAGGAGACGGAACAAATCGAGCGTTGAGGCCCGCGATGCCGCGCTCTCAGTTTCTAGTGGGAAAGTTTCCAGCGCTGTCCGATCGCGTCGGCTGCCCGAATGGCGTCTAGCACCATCAACGGCCGCACCTTGAATGGCTCGTTGTGAATTGTCTCGCCCTTGGCGACCGAGCGCTTGGCGACTCTTTCCAACAATTCCGGTTCGCACGACGGAAGACCGACGTCGGCCAGCGAAATCGGGAGGCCGACTTGCTGGCAGAAGTTCAGCACTTCTTGGATCTTCGCTTTCGGCTTGCCCTCTAGCACGAGCTGCACGAGCGTTCCGAACGCTACCTTCTCCCCGTGAAAGTAAGAGTGCGTTCCCGGTGCCACTGTCAGGCCGTTGTGGACCGAATGCGCAGCAGCGAGGCCAGATGACTCGAATCCTAGCCCTGAAAGCAGGGTGTTCGCTTCGACCACCCGTTCCAGGGCAGGCGTGACGGCTTGGTTCTCCGTGGCCGCAAGCGCGTCGAGTCCGTCGTCGATCAAGGTGCGATAGCAGAGTTCCGCCAGCGCGAGGGCGCTCCGCGTGGAAGCGCCGCCCCGCATGTTCTTGACATGGGCCTCGACAGCCGTTCGGGCCTCGAACAGCGTTGCCAGAGCATCGCCCATCCCCGCTACCAGCAGGCGGGGGGGCGCACAGGCGATCACTTTCGTGTCAACCAAGACCAGATCCGGGTTTCGGGCGTAGACGCGATAGTCCACGACGACGCCCTGGTTGTTGTAAAGGACCGACAAGGCCGAGCAGGGGGCGTCACTGGAGGCCACAGTCGGGCAATTCACCACGGGCAGGCCGAGCTCCGCGGCAACGGCGCGGGCCGTGTCGAGCACCTTGCCGCCACCTGCCCCGACGACAACGGCAGCCTTGGCCCGTTGGGCGGCGTCCTTGACATCCTCGATCTCCTGGTGGCTGCACTCGCCTCCGAACGGCTGCACCGCGAATTCCATTCCAGCTTCTGCGAACGTCCGACGCCATGTTTCGGCGAGCTTCGCGGCTGCGCTCCGCCCGGCCAAGACCATGACCGGTCCCCGAAGGCCGATCCGGTCCATTTCCAAGCCGAGCGACTCGGTTGCCCCCGGACCCTGTGTATAGCGCGAGGGCGACGAAAACACTGACAGCATGCTCAGGATTGTAGCCCTGAGGCGTCCGAAAGCTGGCAGGATTTCTTCCGATGCGACATCGGCCCGGTCCGGGCCTCTACCGCGAACGGCTGTCGGCAAAGAGAGATCCGTTGCGGCTCACCAGCATCTGAGCCGCCACCTCCTGCGTTCGAACCGTCGTGCTGTTGGTGACGCTTGCAAATGCCAAGCGGGGCAGTTCGGAATCAAACCGACCGCGCGAATCAAACGACGAGGCGGTCGATTACGACGATATCGAAACACGAGACCGACTGCTTTATTGCCGTCTCCCACCGGAAAACGCGACGTTGGCCCAGGGTCGGAGCCAGTCTTGAATCGTGAGCATCGCCCAACCCTGGTCCCTGCGGGCCGAGGATTGGCGAAGCGCGGGCGCGGCAAAGCTAGGCTTCGGACTTCTCACTGTTGCGGACCGAACCCACCGTCGTTACCGTAGAAGTGCCCTAATGATCAATCGAAGAGATTTCCTGGCCGTTTCGCTCACAGGGGGTACGGCGGTCCTCGGCGGACCCTCAGTCCTTGCAGCGGCAACGAGTGCAATTCCAGTCAGGATCACTGCGGTCGAGCCGCTCGTTCTCCACGGCCGGAGCGACCCGCGTTCTCGTCCCTGGGTTTGGATCCGGCTGCGCACGGACCAAGGCGTGACCGGCTACGGCGAATGCTATGCGTGGATGCTAGAGAGAGGCAAGCTCAAGATACCCGGCATCGTCCGCCAGATCGGCGAGCAGATCGAGGGAGGGAGCGCGGTGGCAATTGAAGCTTTCCGCCAGCAGTTCTGGCCGCAAGGGTCGAATCTCGAGTGGTTCGCGGCGCTAGCGACCATTGAGATCGCCATGTGGGATGTGCTCGGGCAAGTCGCCGGCCTTCCTGTTCACGCCTTACTCGGCGGCAAGGTTCGCGACCGGATACCGGTATACGCCAATCACAGCACATTCACCGGCCGCGATACGGCTTCGAGAGTCGAGAGCGCCGTTCAAGCCAAGGAGATGGGGTTCAAGTTCTTCAAGTGGGATCCGTTCGTCGAACGCGGAGCGCCATCGGCACAGAGCATTGAAGGGGAAGTCGACCAAGTCCGCGCGATTCACGAGGCGGTCGCTCCCGGTATGCGCATCGCGATCGACGCACACGGTCGCTACACCAGCATCGACTCCGCGATTGCGGCAGCTAAGCTCCTCGAGCCATTTGAGCCGCTGTTCTTCGAGGAGCCGACCCAGCGCGGCCGTCCGGAGCTACTTCCCGAGGTTGCGGCGCAGACATCGATCCCTTTGGCCGTCGGTGAGATGCATCGAACAGTCGAGGAAGCCAAGGAATGGCTGGACACGCAGGTAGTGCGGGTCTTGCAGCCTGAGGTCGGCAATGACGGCGGAATTCTCGAAACCTACCTCATGGCGATGCTGGCAGACGCCTATGGCGTCAAGGTGGCTCCGCATGGATGGGTGGGGCCGGTGGCGGTTCGAGCGGCTACGCAGGTCTGTGCCGCGGTGCCGAACCTGCTTGTCCAGGAATATCCGGGATCCCGGCCCGATCATCGCTGGACACAGGAGCTGATAGATCCGGCTGCGCAGATCGTCGACGGGGAACTCGTGGTGCCAGACGGTCCCGGCTTGGGATTCCAGGTTGTTGAAAAAGAGCTTGAGAGGATTCGCATCGATTGATGTGCGGCCGCCGTTTCCGGGTTGCTTGGCGCGGCGGCGAAGTGCGAGTTGAAATGCTCCAATCGAGGTGTTAGGGTGTTACCAGCGGGAGTAGTTCAGTGGTAGAACGTCAGCTTCCCAAGCTGAATGTCGCGGGTTCGATCCCCGTCTCCCGCTCCAGGGCTCCAGAGATTGCCTTACAGCAGGCGGGGCCAGGTCCTTGGCACTTTCCTAGCCTCGCATTCCGCCGACGCCTGGACCAAGCTTTTGCGCTGTAGCGGCATACGGCTACTCGCTTGAGCACGCCGATCCGGCCCTGGATGCCTTCGCGGGCGGGAGCAGCGGACGCGACTCCGGTCCATGCTCCGTGCCGCGCAATCAGTTCTTCTCGCTCACCGCGCAGAGCTTGTTCCGACCGCGCAGAAAGATCTTTCCGTCGACCATGACGGGCGATCCCATGAAGTATTCGTCTTCAATGGTGTACGTGGCGAGCACTTCGTACGCCGGGCCCATCTTGACTACTACGGTGTCACCTGGCTCGGTTGCGATATGCAAGCGGCCTTCGCCCCCGATCGGGGAAGATTTCAGCGAGTAGGGGTTCGGCAGCCTTTGCTGCTGGTAGTACGGCTCGCCGGTCTCCGCGTCGAGCGCGCTGACGAGGCCCCGGTCCGTGACGAAGCACAGGATGCCGTCATTGAGAACCGCAGACGACGTGCATGGATTCCCTCGCGGGTTGGTCCAAACTACATGATCCGAGCCCGTGATGTCCCCTTCGCCGCCAAGCCGGATCGCTAGGAGGTTGGGATTCCGATGCCCACTCATGGCGTGGATGATGTTCGTAACGTGAATCACGGCTGGAATGAGCCTTTGCGTAGCTTTGACGAATTGCGGGGAAGCGAGACCGCTCGCGGGCAAAGTGGACGTTGAAGGCGGCCCTTGCCACGATCAGCCACTGTTTGGCTTGACGGAGCCTGCGCCGCGAGGCCTGGATAGGAATTGCCGGTCTGCCCGATACTCGCTTCCATGGGCAAAACGCGCAGTGCAAGCATCGAGGAAATTTAGACTGTCGATTTGCAGGCACGGCTTGGCGCTCCTGAGCGGCTCGATGCGGGCGGCTTATCAAGCCATTGGGCTGCCGGCTTACCAGCGGTCCGTAGTCTCACCAGCTAGGAAACTCTGGCCACTTCCAGGGAAATCGTCGAAAGGTCGCAATCAGTTCGGTTCTGTTCGAGCGATTCGGTCCGTGGGCGCTAAAGGAGTCCTTCCTTTTGTTACAGTAGCGGCGCAATGACTCCCAGTAGACGCGAATTCGTCTGCGCCGGTCTAGCCGCGGCCGCCGCGGTGACGGCCCCTAACTGCCAAGCGGCGAAGAGGAAATTCACCATCGCATTCATTCCCGGAAGCATCGGCATCAAGGCCGGCCAGGGACGATCGATCGAACTCGCGTCGAAATATGGGTTCGAATCCGTCGAACCCTTCGGCCCCCAGCTGCTGGAGGAAGGCTCCGCTCGCTACGTGGACGCGCTCCATGCCAGTAGCCTGCAGTGGGCCGCGGCGAGGCTGACCGTGAGCCTTCGCAGCGACGACGCCACGTTCGCCGACGGCCTCAAGAAGCTGCCTATGGAAGCGAAGGCATTGCGCGAAGCGGGTGTTACTCGCGTAGGGACGGCGATCTCGTCCTACAGCGACGATCTCAATTACCTGGACAATTTCAACCTTCACACTCGTCGTCTGCGCGAGGTCGGTGCAGTGCTGGGGGACCAGGGCCTGCGCTTGGGCCTCGAGTACCTTGGCACTAAGCGCCTCTGGACTGCGCGTCGTCACGCATTCGTGCATTCGATGGCCGAGTGCCGGCAATTGATCGCCGAAGTTGGGAGGTCGAACATCGGAGTCATAATCGATAGCTGGCACTGGTGGACGGCTCGGGAAACCGTCGACGACATCTTGCAACTCACTAACAGCGACATCGTGTCCTCGGACCTCAACGATGCACCTGCGGGCATCGAGCGGGACGAGCAATATGACAATCAGCGCGAGCTGCCGGCCACCACCGGCATGATCGATGCAGCCGACTTTCTGGGAGCTCTGTTGAACATTGGATACGACGGCCCGATCCGGGCAGAGCCGTTCAATCAAGTGTTGAACGACATGAATGACGAGCAAGCCAGCGAGGTCACAGCGGCAGCCATGAGAAAGGCGTTCGCCTTGGTTGGCTGACGCCTTTGACGGCCACGGCCTTGCGTTCCTCGATGATGACGGAGCCCTCCGTGTCGCGGAAGGGAACTCGTATGAAATTATTGTGACTGCGTTCGAACCCTCTGGCGCTCGCGAACGCCCTCGGGCTATAGTTTGCAACTGCGCTCTTACTGTTGCCAAACACGGCATTTTTCAGCAGAGACCCTTGCAGCCGACAATGTCCGGGTAACTACGAGATGCCACCTATGGCGGGAGCCCGGCCCGGTCAGGCGCCGAATCCAGCCTAGGCATTGCAATTGGCCCGTAAGATTGGAGAAATTCCATGAACGCTCAAGCTATCCCATCTAAGACTGACTCTTCAAAGACCCCAATCGTTTCAGCCGCCATTGTTTGGCCCTTCGTGCTTCTCACAAGTTGCTTTGCGTGGTGGGGCCTTGCGAACAACATGACCGACACGCTCCTCGCTGCGTTCAAGCGCATTCAGAGCATGTCGGACTTTCAGACATCGCTAATTCAGATCGCGTTCTACGGATCGTACTTCTGTTTCGCCCTGCCTGCGGCGATCTTCATCAAGAAGCGATCGTACAAGGAAGGCGTACTTCTCGGGCTCGCTCTGTTCATCATCGGCGGGCTTCTGTTCTACCCGTCGAGCAAGACGATGGAATACTGGCACTTCCTCGTCTCGCTGTACATCCTGGCGGGCGGGCTTTCCGTGCTTGAGACCGCGGCGAACCCCTACATCGTCCAGCTAGGTTCCGAGCAGACCGCTACGCAACGGCTCAATTTGGCGCAGTCCTTCAATCCGATCGGTTCGATCCTAGGGGTGGTTATCAGCAAGTTCTTTATCCTCTCCGAACTGCGTCAGCTTTCCGCTGACCAGCGGTCGGCCCTGCCCGCAGAAGAACTGCGGGCCGTGCAGGCCGGCGAACTGTCAGCGGTCATGGGGCCCTACGTCACGGTGTCGGCCGTGCTCATTCTGATTTGGCTTCTCATCGCCCTGGCGAAAATGCCCCGAGCTTCCGAGGGGCGGGCAGGGGAGACACTGGACGTGCCGGCAGCCCTCGGCCGGCTAATGGGCAACAGGCAATACACGTGGGGTGTCGCGGCGCAGTTCTTCTACGTCGGCGCGCAAATCGGCGTTTGGTCGTTTACCATCCGCTATGTGATGGCCGAGCTGGGGCTCAACGAGGAGGAGTCGTCCAGCTATTACATTGCCGCTCTGGTGTTGTTCGCGGTTTCGCGATTCGCCTGCACGGGTCTGATGAACTTTTTCGCCCCGCGCGCCATCCTGTCATTCCTGGCCTTGGCGGCGATCGGCTGCTGCGTTCTAGTGGCGCTGGTCGGGGGTTATGTCGGCGTGATCGCCTTGGTCGCGATATCGGGCTGCATGTCCCTGATGTTCCCGACCATCTACGGCCTCGCTTCCAGAGGCCTCGGCGAGGATACCAAGCTAGGAGGCTCGGGCTTGATCATGGCGATTCTCGGCGGGGCGGTTCTGACAGCTATTCAAGGCCAGGTGTCTGACATGACGGCCACCATCGGCTACTCGTATTTCGTGCCGCTTGCGTGCTTCGCCTTCATCTTCTACTACGCCTCCGCTGTCGTGCAAAAGCGCGTAGCTCCTGCGCGGTAGCGCTCGATGCGGGTACCGCACGCCATTTCGGGGTTTGCCGACCGTCGCATTCAGCCCTACCCGAACCTAGAAGTGCTGCAGCGGAGATGCATTTCCTACGTGGATGGCAGGCAGCGGTGAAACCAAGACTCCTGATCCTATTGATCGCCGCTGCGGCGTCGGCGATGCCCCCGAACGTCGTGCTCGTCATAACGGACGACCAAGGCTACGGCGATCTTTCGATTCACGGGAATCCCGTTTTGAGGACACCCAATCTGGATCGATTGCACGCGCAATCGGTACGCTTCACCGATTTTCACGTCAGTCCGTTCTGCACGCCTACCCGGGCGGCGATCATGACGGGCCGATACGCGGCCAGAACCGGTGCGTACCGTACCTCGCACGGCCGGACATCGATCCACCCAAGGGAAGTGACACTGGCCCAGGTGTTCGCTGCCAACGGCTACCGGACCGCAATGTTCGGGAAGTGGCACCTCGGCGACAACTACCCGTCGCGACCGATAGACAAAGGTTTTCAGCACGCCGTCTGGCACCGTTGCGGGGGAGTTACGCAGATATCGGACTACTTCGGCAACGACTATTTTGACGACACCTACTTGGTCAACGACCGATGGACGGAATTTGAAGGCTACTGCACGGATGTCTGGTTTCGCGAAGCGGCGCGATTCGTGGAGACGGCCAGCGACAGGCCGTTCTTCGCTTACATCGCGACGAACGTACCGCACGGGCCCTTCCTGGTTGCCGAGCGTTACCAGAGGTTCTACGAAGAAGCGGGCGAGCGAGGTGACTACGCAGCTTTCAAGGGAATGATCGCAAACTTCGACGAGAACCTTGGCAGGTTCCTTACCGAGGTTGACCAACTTGGACTCGCCAACAACACGATCTTGATTTTCCTGACTGATAACGGGACCGCTCGCGGGGCTGAATTCGGCCACGGGATCGACGCCTTGCCCACCGCTGGCTTCAACGGTGGCATGCGAGGGCGAAAGTCTTCCGCCTATGACGGTGGGCACCGCGTGCCCTTTTTTGTGCGCTGGCCGGGCGGAGGAATTGGCCGACCGAGGGACATAGATGCGCTTTCCGCGCACATCGACCTTTTCCCGACCTTGGTTGATCTGTGCGGCTTGGAGAGACTTCCTGGCCCCCCGCTGGACGGTCGGTCGCTTGCGCCGCTGCTGCGTGACGGCGCGCCTGTTCCGGATCGAGTGCTCTTCTCGCAGATCCACGGCGGGGTGGGATTCGCGCGTCCGGGTGATCGATGGCTAGGGTCCGCGGTCATGGCCGGCCGCTGGCGCTTGGTGGAAGGACGCTATCTCTTCGACATAAAGAGCGATCGCTCGCAGTCCTTTGACTTGGCGCCCGAAAACCCCGAGACCGTGAAGCGGCTGCGAGCCGCACACGAAACGTGGTACCGGTCCATTCGACCCGGGATGCGGCCGACACGAATCGTAATCGGTCACGATGCGGAGAATCCGGCACACCTGACCAGCCAGGAGTGGCAGGCGCCGGGATCCCATGCAGTGTGGAGCCGCAATCATTTAATCCAGCGCAAGGCAGAGAACTGGCCTTGGCTGGTCGAAGTGCATCGCGATGGAAGATACCGGCTAACCTTGTCCCGCTGGCCGCGTTATCTAGGTCGCCCGATCGACTCAACCCACGCCCGAGTTCGGATCGGCGAAGTGGATCGGCAAAAGGAAATCTCGGACCCCGGCGGCGCGACGGAGGTCCTGTTCGATGTAGGGCTGAAGGCCGGGCCGGCCGAACTGTGGACTTGGCTTACAAGTCGCGACGGGCAGAGCCATGGTGCCTACTTCGTCAGCGTCGAGCGCTTGGAATAGCGCCGTCTTGAGTCCGGCGGACCTGCTGCCTTGCCACGGCCTGCTCCCACAAAGTGTCGGAAACCACACAGCTTGATCCAGATCCGCAACTTCGGAGCTGGAGTAGTGCCCGTGCGTGAAGGGTACAGCCATTCCAAGGCCCGCCTCTGATTGCGATTCTCTGGCAGATGCCTATCGGCGACCGCTAATTTACGTACCTGAAATTATCTCCGTCCACACACACCTCCGGCTGAAAATCGCGTATCGCTCTTGACTTCACGCCCATCCGCTACTCGGTCAGTGTGCCTCCATGAGTTCCCTGAGAAGGGCGAGTCTCAAATCGCGAATCAACCGATCTTAAGACAGACTGCACACTATGATCGCGCAGCCGCTCACCCCGACGGCATGAAATCATCGCTGGACGCGACGCCGAGGTTCACCCGCCGTCGCGAGGCCAGCCGCGAAGCTGTGATGGGATATCTCTTGGCGGAAGCTTGCCATCCGGACCGGTTCGGCCGGTCACCGGCCGGCCTGCTAGAATCCGGCACGCCTTTGATGCTCCCTACCAGCGCTCGCCGAGCCACCCTCGCATTAGCGGTCACAGCGGCGTTCGTTGCTTACCTCGATCGCGTCTGCATATCCGTCGCAGCACCCTCCATGACCGAGGATCTCGGCCTGACGAGCGTGCAGATGGGCTTCGTGTTCAGCGTCTTCGCGCTGGCTTACGGGGTCTTCGAGATTCCGATGGGCTGGCTAGGCGACCGCTTCGGGCAGAAGCTGGTGATGGCCCCGATTGTCGCTGGGTGGTCCCTGTTGACAGTGGTCACGGGAATGGTGAGGGGATTCGCGGTACTCATTGCCGTCCGTTTCTTTTTTGGCGCGGTCCAAGCAGGGGCCTTCCCCACTCTCACGCGGGCACTGGCCCGCTGGTTTCCGCTCGCCGAACGCGGGCGTTCTACTGGCTTGATGTGGATGGGGGCTCGCCTTGGCGGGGCGGTTGCGCCGCCATTGGCGGCGCTGATGATCGCTTGGATCGACTGGCGACTGACTTTCGCGGTTCTCGGGACATCCGGACTTGCATGGTGCTGGGTGTTCTGGCACTGGTACAGGGACGATCCTGCCGAGCACAGGGCGGTCAACGAGGCGGAATTAGCCTACATTCGCTCAGGCCGCCCGCCTGTCGGAAGGGCGCACGCGGTGCCATGGCGATCCATGCTGGCCGACGGGAACCTGTGGGCGATTTTCGGGATGTACTTCTGTTCCGCGTATGGCTTCTTCTTTTTCGTGACGTGGTTGCCCACCTATCTCATGGAAGAACATGGCCTGTCCCTTGAGCGATCCGGCGTCTACTCGGCGATTCCGCTCTTTGTCGGAGCCATCGCTTGCGTCTCGGGAGGCAGCTTTTCGGACTGGCTGGTCAAGCGCAAGGGATTGCGTTGGGGACGGCGTTCGGTCGGCATTGGCGGATTCGGTCTCGCCGCGCTCGGATTCGCGTTTGCCGCAATGGCTGACAACGCTCTTCCGGCTGTGCTTTGGATGTCCTTCGCCCAAGGAGCGCAAGATCTCACGTTGCCAGTAGCCTGGGCAGTTTGCATCGAGGTCGGCCATCGTTACGGCGGAACGGCGACCGGGTTCATGAACACGGCATCGAGTGCTTCGGCGATGATTTCGCCTGTCACGGCCGCGTGGCTGGCGGCGAGATTCGGCTCGTTCGAATCGATGTTCTGGGCAGCTACTATCGTGTATCTTGTAGGCGCACTGCTGTGGTTTGTCATCGACCCAGAGCGGCGCGTTCGAGGCTGAACCCGTGCCGAAAACTCCCTATCTATACCAGCACCACACTTGGAAGGAACTCGGCGAGCGTGTTCAGCAGCAGCCCGTTGTCGTGCTGCCGATCGGTTCGGTCGAAGATCACGGGCACCACCTTCCTCTCGACACCGACAACTTCCTAATCTGGAGCATTTGCGAAGAGGCGGCAAAGCGAGCCGACGGCGAAATCCTCTTGCTGCCGCTGATCCCGTACGGCTTCGAGACCCATCACATGGACTTCACCGGCACGATAGACATCAGACAGGAGCACTTGCTCCGCTTCGTGCTGGACGTCACGAAGAGCGTTGCGCATCACGGGTTCGAGCGAATCCTGATCGCCGACGGTCACGGGTCGAACATGCCGATCCTGGATCTGGTGGCGCGCCGGACGATTCTGGAAACCAACGCGCTATGCGGATGTTTCATCTGGCCCAGCCTTGCAGGAGACGAAATCAAGAAGCAGCGCGAGTCGGGAAGGGGAGGGATGGCCCACGGCGGCGAACTCGAGACCTCGGTCTACCTGCACCTAGCTCCCGACAAGGTCCAGATGGAAAAGGCCGTTGTGGACATCGGAATGCCCGAATCGGAGTTTATCTGGATGGATCTTATGGAACGCTCGCCGGTGCTGCTGATGGACGAGTGGACGCGCTTCAGCAAGAGCGGGACTTACGGCGACCCGACTATCGCGTCCGCAGCGAAGGGCGAACCGATTTTCGAAGCCGTGGTGGAGGCGTTTGTCCGTCTGGCACGGGAGTTCAAGAACCGTCCGCGCGGCGAACGAACGGACTACCACGCGAAGCAGAACAACCTTACCTGAAAGAATTCGGACTCGCTCCGCAGCCAGGAGCACCGTGTCCGTTTCCGATACGCTCAGGTGCTCAGTGCCGAACGAACTTCTGAACCACCCGGCTCAGCTGCGCCACGAAAACGCTCCCGTCAGCCGCGACCGTCGTGCCGTGGCCGCCCACATTGCCCGGCAACCGGCGTACTTCCGTTCCGTCAAGGCTGCGTAGGATTCCTCCGGCCCAAATCCGTTGGTCCTTGGTCATGAACAGCGTCGAGACGCCCCCTACGTCCCGCCACTGGTCGAGGAACTTGCCTTCGGAGTCGAAGACCTGGATCCTTCGGTTATCTCGATCCGTGACGTACACGCGGCCTCGGTGGTCGACCACGAGGTTGTGCGGCAATCCGAATTCGCCCGGCCCGTTTCCGCGCGTTCCCCACTCGAGCATGAATTCCCCTTTGCTGGAAAACTTCACCACCCTCGCGCTTCCGTAGCCGTCGCTCACATAGATTTCCCCGTCGGGCGCGATCGCGACGTCTGTCGGCAGATTGAAGTGGCGGCGGTCGGTTCCGGCCACGCCCTTCTCTCCGAGCTGCAACAACACGTTTCCTTGCGAATCCATCTTGTAGACCGCATGCGCCGCGGCGTCCACCAGCCAGATGTTGCCGCCCGCATCCACGCGGATCGAGTGAGCCCCACAGGCATGGCAGCCGGCCGGACCGTAGACCACCGTGTAGCCAGAGCCGTCAGGGGCGCGTGATTCCGGTGGAATTGCGGTCACTTTTCCCTCGCTGATTGTGCCTTCGCCCCACGAGCGAAGGAACTTTCCCGCGACGTCAAACTCCATCACTGGCTGCGCCCCGCGATGGAGGACCAAAATGTTTCCCTCGGCGGTGGCTGCCACGGCGGCGACCTCCCCGAAATGCCAAGGCGCGGGTGTCCCGGCTGCTGTCGTAGCGGGGATCGGCCATTCGGCCTCTTGGTATTCCTGCTGGCAAAGCCCCGCGGAGACGCCAGCAAGTGCTAGGACGCAACAAAGGCTGATTCGCAATAATGGTTTCATTTCACCCTCAGATAAGGCTTCAGCGCTGCGAAGTTGTGCTCGATTTCCGCCACGGTCGCCGCGGAGTACGAGTAGTCACCTCGTCTTGACACTGCGGTCTTGAAAACGCCTCGGCGTTTCATCATGTATGGGCGCAGCCCCGGAATTGCCTGCTCGAGATTCGTCATCAGCAACAGCTTGCTGTACACCTCGCGGACTGCGTCGCGTTTGTTAGCAAGGTGCAACTCCCAAAGATGGGCGTAGACATCGGCGTACATGGGGCCGCCGGTCAGCGTGCCGTCCATCCCCAAGCGCATTTCGTAGGTCCAACCGCGCGCCCGGAACGCACCCAGAATAATCTTGATCGCCCCCGGCCGGTGCGTCGCCAATTCCCTCATCCGGTTGATCGCCGTGGCGACGCTACCGTATTCTTCCTTCAAATAGCCGAAATTGTCGAACGTGCCACCCATCTCGACAATGAATTCGATGGTCGGCTCGACCTTCGGAGATCCCCCAGCTGTCTGGATGAACACCGGCCGCTTCGCGACCTTGCAGAGTTCCCCGTAGTACTCGCGGTAATCATCCAGCGATTCCGCGGTAGTAGGCGGTATCGCAATGACAGCGTCCGGTTGGAGCTTTTCCGCAAACCGGGCATATTCGAGCATTGACGGCGTGTCACGCGCCTGCACCCCGAGGACTAAAGCCGGCTTGCGGCCTTTGGCCGCCTTCGCAATGATCTCCATGCCCCGCATCCGCTCGTCCTTCGATAGGTAGTTCAGGTCGCTGGCGTTTTGCGGCCAGACCATACCTTGCACGCCGCAGCGATCTAAGAACGCGACTTCGTGTTCGAGATCGTCGAAGTCGATCGCTTTCTCTTCGGTGTACGGAGTCGCGAGGATCATGAAAGCCCCGCGGAGGGGCTTCTTGCGCGGTACGGCCATGCCGCGGCCGGACTCGCCGAGAGCGACGCAGGCGAGAATCGCGAAGGTGTCCCGACGGGTAAGGCTTGAAGGCCGGGCCATGGCGGATTCCGACGTGATTGTAACTCCGAATTGTCACCTATGCCGGCTGAATCGCTGCAATCGGTCTCTTGCTCTACGATCTTAGTGAGCCAAGGAGGCTCTGTGTGATGAAGAAGCTGCTCGCATTCTCTATCTTGCTCCTCGTGGCCGCCTCCCCCGCGGCGGAGAAGAGGATCATCTATCCATCGGAGTTTCGACCAAACATGCCATTCAGCCCGGGCGTGCAAGTCGGCGACACACTGTACTGCGCCGGCCAGACCGGCTCCGATCTCAAGACCGGCCAGTATCCGGAGTCATTCGAGGACGAGGTTCACCAGACGTTTCGCCGGATCGGAATGATTCTCAAGGCCGCTGGGTATGACTTCTCGGACGCTGTTGACGCAAAGGTCTATCTCACCGATATTTCCTTGTTCTCACAAATGAACTCCGTCTACACGCAGTACTTCACGGAGGACCGCCCGGCCAGGACAACCGTTGCTGTGGCGAGCTTGGTCGGCAAAGCGCGCATCGAGATCACGGTGACGGCGAGGAAATAAGCATCGTTCCACCATGGCAACTTGCCTGATCTCGAGTGGAGCGACCAGCTCACTGAAGCCACTCCCCATCAAGGTCCTTTGGCCACGCTTACCCGTAGTGCTGGAGGACCCGACAGGAGGACTTCATTTCGACCGGGAATTCGGCCGGACAGCGGAGTCGACCAGCGATTCTCACTTTCGACCGAGCGGCGAAGCTCGCCCCCTGGTGGTTCATGGCGGATTAGCAGTTCTACAGAGCGTCCTTCGGGAGTTCGCCTTGCAGGTATTCAAGGTGCTTGACCAGGCCCTCCTGCCGAGGCTGCCCGAACGCCAGCCCATCGAGGGCGAGACTCTATTTCAACGACTTCAAGTGATCGATTTGCCGGCCCAAAAGAAGCATCGGCACGCGTCGGTCGAATATGAGATGAGGGCTCAGGCGATCCGCCAAACGACACGCATCGTCCACAGCCTACGACACCGCTGTATTGGAGAGTTGACCCGAGGGGATTCTCCTTAAGTTGGCCTCAATCGGCTACGTCCGCCGTGGCTCTTTGGTCCTCTACCGGATGCGACACGACGGCCCCTTCTGCCGTCGCCGAAAGCAGGCAGGGGGAGGCCGATTCCCGCACTGCTTACTCGCCCGCTAGCGACACGGCACGTAGACCTCACGTTCTGTGCCCGTCGCTGCTGATGCCCAGAACCAATTCCAGATCGCCGGGTACCTGCGCTTCCGACGACTCACTGAAGAACTAATCGCAGTCAGCGAGCAACTTTGCGACGCTGGGCCCGAGAGCAGCGCGTGCACCACCACGATAAAAGAGCAAAAGACTTAACGTGGCACTTCTCCCCGCGATTGAAGACAATATCGCGCGGTTCGTACTTCGGGCAGCCGTGCACCAGCTTGCCTAGACCAACTCATCAGACGTGGTTCATGCCCTTAATATCCGAAACTGGGCATTTATTGCGCCTTGCCGGAACTAGCGGAGCCTGCAATGTCCGTAACGATGCTTAGCCTGGCGTGGTCCAGACGGCTTGGCGCAGGACGGCGTACGGCGAGCCGGACATTTTCTCGTACCAAACGGTGACGAGAGAGCCGTCATCCAATTCGACAGTCGACGGGTAGCCGAGATCGCCTCCCTCGCCATCGTCTGAAATGGTCATTGGCTCCGACCAGGAGTCTCCGTTGTCCTCGCTGAGGCGTGCCTGGTTCCCAAAAGGCGACCGGCGGTAGCCGTAAGTCATCAGCAGCCGACCGTCGCGTAGTCGAGCGAGGTGCGAGGGCAAGCCCCATACACCGATAGCGTGCGGCATGGACCAAGAGCGACCTCCATCGTCGGACTCCGTCTGAAGGGTCTCGCGCTCGTTCGCCTTGTTGTGGTTGCGGATGTGAGCGACCAGGCGCCCATTGGCCGCCTCGACGATGTGCAACTCGTGATAGTCGGTGAAGTCGTCGCCGTCCCTAGTTGGGACTTCGGCGAGCCAGCGCCAAGTCTGTCCGTCGTCGCGCGAATCGGCGACTCCAATCCGTCGCTTCGGGTGCCAAAGCCGCTTTCCGGCGTAAATCACCCTTCCATCGGACAGCGCAATCGGCCCGTGCGGGCTGTTCACGGGCACCCGATACGGAGCGGACCAAGTCATCCCGCCGTCAGTAGACCGCAGCATCCAAGTCCCCAGCATCTCCTCGCGCTCAGCTTGCGTGAGTCGTTCGTGGGCGGACTTCCATGCGTCGATTCTCTCGCGGGTCCAGTTCATGAACCTGCCGCGTGTCCCCGGCTTGGCCCCTTTCAGGTAATCGACGTAGGCGAGCGACGTGAAAGTTGTTACCAGCAGCGACCCTCGGCTTGTCTCGCACACACCGGCGTCTCGGTCATCCGTTGGCGAGTCCATGAGGATTCTCGGCCAGCCCCACGATCGTCCTCCGTCTCTCGATTTCATCAATTCGACCCATCCGAAGGGACAAACGTGCGACTGCCTGCCACCCGAGCACACCACTAGCAACTCTCCGTTGGACCGCCGCGCCAGCGTTGGCCAGCCGTGATATAGATTAGGCCGCTTGCTAATCACGCGAACGGCCTGCACATCCGCGACAGGGGCGGCCGCCAACGGCCGGATCGTGGCCACGCAAGCGGCAGTCAACGCTAGGGAGCCGAGCAGGTCCCGTCGAGTGCTAGTGGGAATCGACACGATAGAAAGCCTATCGAAGCCAAGGTCCGATGACAGGCTCAAATACTCAAATCGGTGTCTGTTGGCAGTTTCTGATGCCATCTGCGCTTCCGGGACCCACTGGGACCCCGCTTCTCGCTGCAGTTTCGTAAGCCGGCCTGTTAGGTTCGGCGCTCCTTGAAGGAGGTTCTTCCGTAGTGGATTGCTTCCCGAACATACTCTTTCTGCTATCGGCAGACCGAAAGGGCGGACGCGCATTTCGGCTTGGTATACGACGCACTGCGTTGCTCCCGCTCCGCTGACAATACCCTCGGGGTCTTCGCCGCCGACCACGGTGAGGGCATTGGGCATCATGGCCGCATCCTCAAGAACTTCCTTGAAGACGAGGCTTGGCAGGCCCCGACAATCGTCGTTTCGCCTCGAGCTTTTGATGGTGTCAGGGAGGAGCAGCGTTTGGTCTCGAGCCTCGACATTCCGGCGATCGTTCGTCGCGCCCGCGGAACCGCTTTGGAAGCCGAGGTATCCTGCGCCCAGGATCCGTTGCTTTCGATTCAGGCTTGAAGCTCGCGAGTTGGATCGAGGGTCGCGAAGACTGCTTGAAGGAAGCTTCGGGCCGTCGCGATGGAGATGTGATCCTTATCGAGGACGGCGTGTCCGATCCGGTTATCGATGTCGCGGGACCGTTGGTATGCCAACGGAGCCTGCCGTTCGCGATGGCCGGCCCATCGCCCCGGATGGGCCGGTCGAACTGCTTGAGGACGTGCTCCTGAACCAGTCGGGGCAGGAGCTATTGGCGGAATTTTCGGGTCGGGCCCGCTTCGAGGCCGTTCGCTCGAACTCAACTGCCATTCGCAGAGAGGCCTGGATGTGCTGCCGACACACTACTTCGCCGATAACACGGGACGGACACAACGCGTCACGCTGGGCGCATTGGCTTGGGCGCTGATCGAAGCAGCGTAGGCGGTCGAGATCGTCCGACAGAGGCCTCCGCAATCAGGCCGCGAGGAGACAGGTGCAATCCGATTCGAACTGCTACGCTGCGGGCTATCTGATGCGCGTACTATTAGCTCTTGTCCTCTGCGCGCCGCTGGCGGCCCAGTCGCGTCCCAACATCGTTCTGGCGATGGCCGACGACCAAGGCTGGGGCGAGACTGGCTACAACGGGCATCCTTATTTGAAGACGCCGGTCCTGGATGAAATGGCGGCCTCGGGACTGAGGTTCGACCGTTTCTACTCCGCCGCCCCGAATTGCTCTCCAACCCGCGCATCGATCCTGACCGGCCGGCACCCCAATCGATCCGGCGTTTTCGCCCCAAATCATTCGACACGTCCCGAGGAGATCTCCATCGCCCAGATCCTTCGAACGGCGGGCTACCGGACAGCGCACTTCGGGAAGTGGCACGTTGGAGCCGTCAAGGCGGCATCCCCGACCAGTCCCGCCCGCATGGGGTACGACGAGTACCTTGCGCACGACAACTTCTTCGAACTCGACCCGCCCTTGAGCCGGAACGGCGAAGATCCCGAAATCATCCAAGGTGAAAGCTCGGAGATCTGCGTGGACGCGGCCATCCAGTTCCTGAGGTCGGCACGATCCAAGGGGCCGGAGCCGTTCTTCGTGACCTTGTGGTTCGGCTCTCCGCACAGCCCGTATCGAGCGTTGCCTGACGACGCGGCGCTCTATCGCGAGGTCCGCGGGGAGGAACTCGCGAACCGATTCGCCGAGATCACCGCTATGGATCGAGCACTCGGCCAATTCCGCGATGCGCTCAGCGAGATGGGGCTAGCCGACAACACCTTGCTCTGGTTCACGTCGGACAACGGAATCACGGTCGAGGGCATTCCGGAAGACCAGCGCGCCGGGCTCCACAACGGGGGCTGGCGCGGGCACAAGGGATCGCTTTACGAGGGGGGACTGCGGGTGCCTGGAATCATCGAGTGGCCGTCCGTGATTCGCGAACCGCGACGGACGGCAGTACCTGCCGTCACTACCGACATTTTTGCCACACTGCTGGCCTTGCTGGACTTGGAGCACCCGTATCCAGCCCGTCCATTGGATGGGGTGGATCTGACGCCGCTGATCATGGACGATTCGATGGCGGAGCGCCCAACGCCCGTGGGCTTCTGGCGCTACGACCGTCGATCTGAAACCAAGAACCCACGTTGGATGGCCCCGGAACTGACCCGAGGCACAACGCCGACTGTTAGGAATCCAGGCATCGATTTCGTCAATTTCAAGCACCCAGTCGCGAAGACGAGCGACTTTGGGGGCATGGCCGCTTGGACGGGAAACCGCTACAAGCTCGTCCGCCTCGGCGATCAGGAGCCCGAACTCTACGACTTGATTGCGGATCCGAACGAGAGCAATGACCTCGCCTCAAACCAGCCGGCCCGGGTCCGGGCAATGTTAGAGAGGCTGGAGGAGTGGCAGCGCTCGGTCGAGCGGAGTCTTGCGGGGCAAGACTATTGACTAGGGTGTCGCTAGCCGCGACCATTTCTGGGCGGTTTGGCAATTGCCCGACAAGATCAAGGCTCTTGTTTTCGTTGAAACACCAATTGATGTGCTGCCAACAACCCGGCTTGGTCCAGTTCCTGGCAGCCCGAAGAACGAAGCGTCTTCAGCGCCCGACTTGTCGTTAATTGCGTTCTCCGTCAACTCGTCCGCCCAATCTCGTCTGGACGCGGAGGCGCAGGCTTAGTCAGGCCAGACCCCTCTAAGCGTCTTGCCGAGAGAAGTGAACTGTAAATGTTCTCCCTGAGTGAGCGAGCCCCCTTTACCCGAACCCGTGCTTCGCGTTGGCGTAGTCGGCCATGGTTGCGGTCATCGCGAGCGAGTGGCGCATGGGAATCAATCCCCCGACAAGCTCGAGACCGACCTGAACGCTCGAGCGTTCAGGTCGCGGCGGGCCGCGACCGCTCGACTGAACTCGTCCCGCCACGGCCACCAAACCCGTTGCGCCGCGTAGCTCGACCTGTTGCCTCCCCGGGCTAGCTCTGTGCGGGCGATTAGAAGACCGGTCAGACCTTCGGCAAGACCCACGGGCGCCGGTATTCGCGACCCAGCAAACGGTTTGCTTCGTCGTCGTTTCCGAAACTCTCGTTCGCCGCGTCGAATTGCAGTTTGCGATCCGTTCGCCATGCGATGTTGCCTAAATGAACCAGCCCCGAGGCACAGTGACCGATTTCGATGTCGCACGCGGGGCGCCGTCCGTTGCGGATTGCGGCCAGCATGTCCCGCTTGTGTCGCACGTCATCGTCTGACTTGGCGCTGGAGCCCTCGGCGACGACCTGGTTGTGTTCGTCATAGGCGTGCCAGCTGCCGTTGCCGATGACCACGTAACCGTTCTCTCCGTAGACTGCCGAGCCCTCGGCCTCGCCCTCCATCGTGGTTGGCTGCCAGTTGCGCATTTCGTACATCAAGGTCGCGCCCGGATAGTCCCACGTCACTACCAGTGTGTCCGGCCACTGTTGTGCGTCGTCGAAGAAGAACTTCCCGCCTGCCGCCGATACGGCGGTCGGCCAGTCGGGAAGACGCTTGCCCATGGCCTCGAAGCCGGCGGCCAGCCCCCTGCGGGCGTAGTCGACCCGGTGGACGCCGTCATTGCCTAGGTCGCCGGTCCCGTAGTCGAAGAACCAGCGCCAGCTCCCGTGGAAACGATTCGGGTTGAATGGGCGCTTTGGTGCAGGGCCGAGCCACATGTCGTAGTCGACGCCGGGAGGGGCGGGTCCGTCGGGCGGGTAGCCAATGCCTTTCTGTCGTGCGCTCTCCCACCCCTTGGCAAAGGCTACCTTGCCTAGTACTCCGCTGCGAATGTATTCGCAAGCTTCCCTGTAATTAAGGCCGCTACGCGACTGAATTCCGACCTGCACGACTCGGTTGTATTTGCGGGCAGCGTCCAGCATTGCGCGACCCTCGGCGATATTGTGGCCGGCCGGCTTCTCCACATAGACATGCTTGCCCGCTTGACAAGCGAGGATAGTCGGGATCGCGTGCCAGTGCGTTGGAGTGCCCATCGCGATCAGGTCGATATCGGGATCGTCCAGCAGGCGCCGAAAGTCTGTCTCGACGGATGGCCTGTGCCCCTGCCTTTCCGCGACGGCTGCGACTGCATCGTCGAACAAGCGCCGGTCGACATCGCAGATCGTCTTGACATCAACGTCCGGCAGTTCGGCGAATCCGTGAAGGATCCGCCGGCCCCGGCCGCGAAATCCCATCATGGCGACCGTGAACCGCTCGTTTGGATTCGCCGAGCTCAAGTAGGCCGGAGCCAAGGCCCCGGCGGCAGTTTTCATGAAAGTGCGTCTGGTGGGCATCGGAAATATCCTGCCCGTAACCTTAGCGCGAATGCAGCGCTCGGGTCGAGAGGCTCGTGCAGGTCCAAGAGACTGGATCAGGAGAATCGCAACTCAGATCGCGCGTCCGACTGCGATCAATCGGCACACATCGCAGGTTGCTCTTGGATTGGGCTTCCTAGCCGCACTCCAGAGACCAGACGTCCTACTCCTGGCCGATCTTGCCATCAAACAAGCGCACGATCCGCTTGGCATACGCCTCGAATCTTGGATCGTGGGTCACCATGCAGATCGTCGAGCCGCCTTCGTGGACTTCGCCCAGCAGGTCCATGACAGCTTCGCCGTTCTTCGAATCGAGGTTCCCAGTCGGCTCGTCAGCAAGCAGGACGGACGGATTGCCGCCGAGCGCGCGGGCCACGGCCACCCGTTGCTGCTGGCCTCCCGACAGCTGCGAGGGGTAGTGCTTCAGCCGGTGCGCCATCCCAACTCGCTCCAACGCGGTCTCGGCGCGTTCCCGCCGCTCCTTCTTGGGCATGCCCCGGTAGGTCAGCGGCAGCTCTACGTTCTCGAATACCGTCAGGTCGCCGATCAGGTTGAACGCTTGGAAGATGAAACCGATCCGGCGGTTACGGATGCGGGCGCGCTGGCGTGCCTTGAGGTTCTCGACTGATTCGCCGTTTAGCAAGTATACTCCCTCAGTCGGCGTGTCAAGCAATCCTAGGATCGAAAGCAGGGTCGACTTGCCACATCCGGACGGGCCGGAAATCGAGACGTACTCGCCGTCGCGGATCTCAAGGTCCACCTCGGAGAGTGCGTGGGTCTCTACCTCGTCGGTGTAGAACACTTTTGACACGCCCTCGAGCCGGATCAGAGGATCGCCTCCGTTCGTTGCTTCTGTCAATTGCTCTCCTTCTCGTCGTGCTTTCTCGGGATCAAGCGCTGCCCGGGGCCGGTCTCATTCTAGTTGGATCCGGTCGTATGCGTCCCAAGCGGACATGTCGGAGAGGATCACTGCATCGCCTTCCTGCAGGCCCGCGCGGATCTCGATGGTGCTTACCGAGACACTCCCTACTTGAACTTGGACGCGCGAAGCGTGCGTTTCGTCAGGCTCCATTCGGAACAGCCCGATCACGCTGCCTGCTCGGGCGTGAATTGGCCGTCCCACGAACAGCACGTCTTCGAGGCGCTCCAGCTCGATCGTGCCGTCCACGCTGAGATCGGGCCGCGCCCCGCGCGGCATCTCCCCGATCAGTTCGATGTCTACCAGCACCGTACCTTCGATCGCAGCGGGGTCGATGCGCGACACCCTGCCTGGAATCACGCCGTTGCGCGTGTCAACCTCGGCGCGCTGCCCAATCGCGACGTCGTTCACCAAGGTCTCCGGAATCTTCAACTCGGCCTTGAGCCGCGTCGGGTCCGACACGCGCGCCAACACATCGCCGGGTGCGACGAGCTGTCCGACCTCGACCTCCATCAATTGCAGGACCCCCCGCATCCCGGAGCGCACTCTGAGCTTGTCGAGCTTCTCGCGGCGCAGAGCCACGAGCAAGTCCATCTGCTCGATACGCGCCCGCTGGGCCGCCAGCTGCGCCTCCGCGGAAGGCTTCCGCGCCTCTCCTCGGGCCCGCTCCAAGAGGAATCGCTTCTCCCACTGCTCCATCGCTACGTGCGATTTCTTGAGCGTGACCCGATCCACCAAGCCCTCCTCAGACAGCTCGAAATCGGCGTCGTACTGCGCCTTCGCTTGCAGGTACTGGCCTTCGACTTCGGCTGTCAGCGATTCTTGATTCAATCTTTGGTCTTCGAGCTGAGCCTCGAGATTCGCAAGGTCGGCCTGGGCTGCCTTGAGTTGCGCTTCCGCGTCGAGGTACTCCTGCTCCACTTGGGGGCTGCTAAGTTCAACCAGGACCGTGCCGGGCAGCACCGCCTGGCCCGGCTGAACGTGCCTGCGCTCCACACGCCCCGCGTCGCTCGCGGCAATCACCACCACGGTTTCCGGCACGAGGGCTCCGATCCCGCGTACTTGCCGCAGCATCTCCCCTCTCTCCACGGTGTCGGAGAACACCACGGAGGAGTCGACGCCGGGTGCCGCCGGTTCAAGCCGCGAAAGAGCCCATGCTATTGCCGCAACTCCAACTAGCGCGCCCGCTCCCGCGACGACCTGGCGAATTCGCTTCTTCCGCGCGTATCCGACTCGTGGCTTATCCATAGCTCTTAACTCTTGGACCTAGGCCGATCACTCCGGGTTGCTCGGGATACCCGCCTCTTAGAACGATCGTAACGCCCAAGTCTGTTCGCGCGGCCGCATGATTCCTGCGTCGCATGTCTCACCCACTGGTAAGCCTATCCCCATCATATGATTCCGGCGTTGCCTCGCATCTCCCTATGCGATGACTGCTGCACTCGCCCAACGCATCGAATCACGGTGGCATCAACCGCTTCTCTGCGTCGCGACTGTCGTCACCGTAGGAGTTCGCTCTGTCGTCTGCTGAGTCGGCGCCGACGTCGCGGACTCTATTCTCTTCCGCACCCGCCCGCATCCCGATCGGGGCCGCTTGGCAATGACATGGAGTGCTATGCACGACGAACCGAACCGGATGATGTTGGTGTCGAGGCGCACGTTCGACCAGTGGAAGAGCACCAAACGCTCATTCGAGCGGTTGGCCAAGATCCGGGAGTGGCAATTCGTCATGGCAGACTCCCGAGGGCCTTCACAGGATCTGGACTGACTACCAAGGTGGAAAACCGATTGCACGGAATGCGAGCAGGTAAACCGCTGCCACCAAGCATGCCAACGAAACCGCCAGCGAGTGCCAACGCGCAAATCTGCCAACTTTTTGGGGGTCACTTCGCAGTGCACAAGTCAAGCCTTTGATGGCGAGAAGCACGAAGCCCCACGAAAGCCCCACGAAGCTGATTGCCGCTAGCGTCAGTAACGGTTGCCCAAGTTCATCGATCAGTTGAAGGCTAATTCCCTTCACGGCTACGGTTACGGCCAAACTAATCAGCGCAAGCAACGGCCAGAGGCGCACGGCAACCGGTCGGCCCTTGAATCTTCCAGCGAGTCTCAACGGAACCCAAGCCACAGCCCACAGCGGGCTACTGAACATCAGCAGTGCGAGAAGACTTGCCACGATGCGCTCAAGCCAAACAATTGCACCTGAAACCTGACGTAGGTTTCCGAATTCTCCCTGGACATACTTCGTCCTATCGGGGCCTTCCACAAGCGCCAGAGTGGTCATCGGCCGCAGCTTGCGCTTGAAGACCCTATTGCCGGCGGGATGGAACTCGATGTCGCGTCCGTCGCGACTAAATTCCAGAACGTCTTCCACCCGCCGAATGCTGCTGACACCGTCCAACCTCTCGACGAAGCGCGCATATTCCCTGCGGGGCGTGATCGGCCGATAGTAGCCCGTCCATTGGTCGATATCGCCGGGCATCTCCGCGATGCTCGGCTTGCGTCGCTGCTCGATATCGCGGATGAGAAAGTCGCGGACGAGGTTGCGAATACTGTTGACCACCGAGCCGTTCGACGTGGAGACCATCACGCAGTATCCAAGGCCTTGGTCGGGCAAGTACCCGTACTCCGAGTGATACCCCGGCATACCGCCGTTGTGACCGCGAAATACGAATCCACCCACCGCCCGCGAGTAGTTTCCTAGGCCATAACCGAGGTCCAGCTGCAGTGCGGCCGCGAGCGTTGTCTCGGGACGCTCCATGCGATCGATCGATCGCGGTGAAACCAGCCGGCGGCCATCAAGCTCGCCACGATTTAGCAGCATGCGGACGAAGCGCGCCAATTGCGCCGGGGTTGCGTTCAGCGCACCCGAGGGTCGCACGGCTATGTGCTGATAGGGAGCTTGTTCGCCACTTTCGCCGTAGCCTGAGGCCAGCCTCGACTCGACGTGGTCGGTCAACAGCAGCCCGGCTCCGGTCATGTTTAGAGGTTTGACGATCTCTTCAACGACGAAGTCCTCAAACGAGCGTCCGTCGGATTTCTGCACAATGTATGCGGCGACCGCTGGTCCGGCATTTGAATACGACGGGTGCAGGCCGGGAGGCCAACGGCAATAGAGCAACTCTTTGATGAAATCTAGCCCCTGGCGCAAGGAGAGCGGTGTCGGGTCGTTACTTGCATAGTGTTTGGGATGAGCGTCATCGAGACCGGCAGTGTGCTCCAGCAAATGCACGAGGCGTACAGGGGCACTGTCTTTCCAACGGTTCCGGATCTCGATCTCTGGTGCCAAGTCGGCGACAGGGTCGGTAAGCCGAAGCACACCTCTTTCTTCGAGGATCAAGGTGGCAAGCCCCACGAAACTCTTGCTAATGGAGCCGACTCGCCAGTAGGTGTCTTTGTCTGCCCGGCGCCCGTTTTCGGGATTGGCAATGCCGATCCCGTCCGCCCAAATCGTCCTCTCGCTCGATACGAGAGCGACCCCTGCGGATCCATGGCCGCCCCTATCCAACTCTTCCTTGATTGCATTCCGAAGCTCCTCGATTGACGAAGGCTTTTCCATGCCATGCAACGCCGCCTGGACAAATGCGGTCAGCAGCAAGCAAATCTGCGCCAGCTTTGTGAGCACCATCCACTGGATTCTGCGGCGGGACCGCAGGTGATCGCCTGCGGACCTCGGTCCGAGCCTAGGTCGACCTGCCCGCTTGCGGTAATGAGCGGAATCTGCCGTCATGTCCTCAGACAATTCCACGTTCGGTTAAATGGCTCCTTGGAACCAGTGCCTAGACATCAGCAGTAGGAAAAGAGGGATTCCGGTAAAGGCCATGATCGTGCTTCGGGCGGTCCGACGCGTCAGGTACTGATTGCAAATCGCCACTCCGCACACTGCAAGAACGAGCAGCCAGGGCAATTCGTCCGTAAAGAGGCGGCCGAGTTCTTGGCCGTCGACTGCAGGGATGGCGAGCCAACTCAGGAAAAGCAATCCGCTGCACGTGACTCCCGCCATAATTCCGCCTAGGAACGCCATCCTCGCAAGGCTCGGTGTCAAAACCGCCAGTGTCATTAAGACGGCCGCAGAGACTACTTCAGCAAGCAAATCGTGACGGGATGTCGAATTTGCTCCGACAAATTGGCTGAACACCAGCAAGCGGACCAACATCGCTGGGAGGACCAACGTTAGAGCCAAAAAGAGCGCCTTGCTCGCGAGCAGCTTGCTCCCCGACACTGGCCGACTCAACCAGAACGCGGTGCTGCCCACGACGGAGTCGTCGTGTATCAATTTCGAGACAACTGTCGCCCGCAGCGAGAGTTCGAGAACCGCAGCTAGGACTGCAAGAAAGAAAACCGCCATGACTACCTCCTTGTCTTGGACCGGAACCTTGCTAAGTTCCGCATCCTCACCCAACAAGAGATCAGACTTGGCCTGTAGAGCAGCAGCCAGCGTCAGTAGCAGGTACCACACGCAAAGAATCAGCCGCACGTGGTGAAAGTCCTTCCGGAGAATGTGAAAGATCAGATTCATGGTTCCTCCTACACCTCGGCCCGATAATTCCGAGCGAGCGCCACAAAGATCTCCTTGAGGGACATTCGATTCACTGTCAAGTCCATGAGCCCTGGCACGATCCTCCGAACGCGGCCTACTCCCGTCTCGTCGCGGTAAGCACTCTCGACGAACCGGACACGCTGTCCTACCGAGGCCGGCAAAAGCCACGATTCGGGCAACGCCGCTGGAAGCTGCCCACCCGGCTCCAAAGTGAACTCACAGTGGCGAAATCGACTCTCGAGCGAGGCGGCGGACTCCGAAAGACGGAGCGCTCCCCGATCGATCACGCCCACCCAATCCACCAGCCGTTCTACTTCGTCAATGTCATGCGATGCCACCAGAACGGTCCATTCGGTCCGACCGCTAAGTTCTAGGAGCCCGCGAATGAACTCATCACGCACGAGCAAGTCCAAACCGTTGAAAGGTTCGTCCAAGACAACCAGTTCCGGCCGATAGGCCAACGCAACCAGCAGAGCCGCCTTGCTTCTCATACCGCGAGAAAAGCCGTGGATCTTCTGTGCGAGGGGAAGATCGAATTGGCGAATCAGCTGAGCGCACAAGTCCGTGTCCCATGAGGGATACATGGGTCGGCAGTAGTCGACCAGCTCCTGAACGCTCATCCATCCAGGCAAGTCCTGGTTCTCAGACACGTAGCCGATTCGGGACATCTCGTCGGGACCGAGCCGAAGGGAATCGACATCCAGAACACTGGCTCGACCGTTTGAGGGCCGGATCATGTTCATAAGCATCTTGATCACTGTGGTCTTGCCCGCACCATTCGGCCCCAGCAAGGCGAATATGCTCCCCCTTGGAACCTGCATGGTGAAATCGTTGACGGCTAAGTTTTGGCCGAATCGCCGTGAAAGTTCTCGGGTTTCGATGATTGCGCTCATTTTTCAGTGCTCCCCATAATCGCCTCGAGCTCTCGGTGCCGTTTTGGTTGGACCTCGGATAAACATGTCCATTGGTGTTGAACGGCATCCACGAGCTGCTCGAGCGTCAGAGACAGCCTTCTCGCCTCCACGACCAACTGCTCAACTTCCCGGGCCAAGAGCACCGAGCGCTCTTTCGGCGAGGGATCGGGGAGGTTAGCGACGAGAGTACCGACCCCTGGCTGGACCTCCAGGAGTCCTTGATCTACCAGCCGCGTCACAACCTTTTGCGCGGTGTTGGGATTGATCCGCAGCTCCTGGCTAAGCATCCGAACCGAAGGAAACCTGTCTCCGGGTGACAGTTGGCTCGAAACGATCGCTTTCTGCACCGCATAGACCAACTGCTTGTAGATAGAGGTGCCCGTTCGTAATTCCACCGTGAAGGGCAACATAACTGTACTATGTTACATAGTACACATAGTGTCAAGCCTTCATCAGAAAACCAGAAAACCGTGCGCTAAGAATATGTGGACCGCGTCGCGCTTGGCGTTAGGTCTGCGCCAATCCGTGCGAAAAAAGCGCGCAAGGACATGCGTCATGGCCAAACTCGCTCTCTGGAATCGAATCCAGGCGCGATAGCCTGCTCGATCGGAGCGCGCAGGACACCCTGATCTCGCTTGAAACAGCCCTCGCGTTCGCACTCGTCACCGCCACGGTGCTGGTGATCCAGACGGTGGTTCGGATGGAGTCCATCGATCTCGGGTTCAATTCCCATGGCATCCTAACGGCCAGATTGCCATTCTCCGTTGCGAATTACCCGACTGCCGAGAGCCTAAACTCTCACTACCGGACTCTACTGAATCGAACCGCCGGCATCCCTGGTGTGAATTCGGTGGGAGCTAGCACATCACTGCCCCTTAGTGACATTCGAGAGTCGCGACCCGTGGCTATTGGAGCAGGCGAGACAGGATCCGCCCTAGTCGCACACGTAAGCCCGGAATATCTTGCCACTTTGGGAATCCCGCTGCTGCAAGGCCGCGCATTCCGCGACTCCGACGATAACCGAAACTCGCCCGTGGCAATCGTCGACGCCGGATTCGCGCATTCGAGATTCGGCGACATAGATCCGATAGGAGCGTCGGTCACGATAGGCGAGCTACCGGGCCAGCGGTCGTCAATTGTTGGAGTGGTAGCAGATGTTCGACAATTCGGGCCCCGGCGTGCCTTCGAGCCGACGGTTTACCTGCCCTTGCTCCAAAGTCCGCGGTGGAGCACGTTCGTTGCGATAAGGACTGGATCTTCGTCGCCGCCTGGATTATCGAATGCTCTCAGGAAAGCGGTGGCCGCAGTGGACAAGAATCAGCTGGTCACGAGCATTCGATCCATGACACAACGACTGGACGCCAGAACTCGTCGCCCAAGATTTAGTCTCTGGTTGTTTGGCGCGTTTGGCAGCCTGGCGCTCGCTATGGGTATGGTCGGCGTGTACTCTGTCACGAGCTTCGCCACCCGTCGCCGCACGAAAGCCATAGGAATTCAACTGGCGCTCGGGGCACCCCAGTCAAGCGTTTACCTCCCGGTCTTCGCTCGTGGGATTCGGCCCGTTGGTATCGGGCTGTACGGAGGCATTCTCGTCGCTATTGGGTTCGGCCATCTCTTGGAGAGTCAATTGCTTGGCATTCGACCGATCGATCCGGTTGCTGCCGCTGGAGGGGTGCTCGCGTTGCTGCTCGTCAGTGTGCTAGGCAGTTACGTTCCGGCGCGACGGGCCTCGCGCATCGACCCCCGTGCCGCGATCTGGTTGGCATGAACATCTGAACCTGCCCCATTGGCCGTGCCATACGTATGGCGTGCGCCAATCCCATTGCGACTGTGGGCAGATCGTGCAACTGCTGCACTCGCTTCTCCAAGATCTCATTCAAACAGTGGAAATGTTGACCTAGAGCCGGAGACGTCTGAGACTGTCCTACACGAGGCGGAACTATCGCTTGGACTGGCTACCGTACGCGCCGGGCGAGCTAGAGTTGGAGCCCATCGATGGTCATGCGCCGTCCGCCAGAGAAATACCGGGTAGAGAATCAACAGGGTTAAGGGGCAGTGCGCCTTCCGGCATTGCACGCCATCAGTGGTAGCGGAACGGGGGATCCGCAGTTCCGATCGACAACAGCAGAAGCGCAAGACCGCTCTGAGTTGCCGTGTTGAAGGTATTGCCCCTGCGGTTTCCAAGGCCCTCGGACGAGTTTTTGCGACGCCGTCCGGGTCAATAGAATGCAAGAGCCTACCCTTCGCCCGGGGCGCCGCGGGCCATCCATGGACGGCGGCTTGGAACCACCTCGAAGTCAGTCAAGCCGTGCCGTCAGCACCAAAAAGACTCCGTCCGCAATGCCCCGAATCCCAGCCTTGCCAACAACCACGGTCTTTCCTTCCCTCGTGTTTAGGTTGGTCGATATCTGCGTCTCTTCGATGCTTCCTTCGCGAATAACCTGCAATCTTAGTTCAATGTGGCTCAGTCTGATCGAGTCCGGTTGGAGGCGATCGCCCTCAATGCCGATCTGAAATAGATACCGGACTGCCTTCTCAGAACCGAAATAGCCCTCTACGAGAGCGACCGGTCCGGGTGCCGTGCGGATCGTGAATGCCTCCAGAAGGCGGTACGAGACGAACGGAAACGTCTTCTGGATTGCATCGACGGCGCCCTCTATGTGGGCCGGCATCGCTTGCGACTGCTGTTCGTCCCGGTAGGCACCGACAAGGTGCAGGTCAATGACTACATTTGTTGGCACCGGCTCTGCGACCGGCTGATCCAGTTCCCCGAGCAACTTGAGCGTGGCTGCGACTTGGTCGGGATTCCCGGAAAGGACAACCGCGCGAAGTGCCGAGTCCGATGTAATCGTGGGGCCACTATGTCGCAGGACATGTGCCATTTCCTGGGCATTCGCGTGCCTAGCCCAGTAGATTTGAGTGACGGAAGCGGAGGGTTGAACATCCCCTTGGCGGCTCACGCTCTCGTCTTGGGCGGGTAGTGTGGCTATTCCGGGTAGAATCGCCAGCGGCAGGAAGCATCTGAGAATCGAATCACGAGACATGGGAACTCCTTCAGTCAATCAACCAATGGATTTCTATCGAGGCGTCCGCCGTCTGAATGCGGAGCTGCGCTAAGACCCCGGGTCCTTCACCGGCTTCAACGAAGATCAATTCTCCTGAATCGAGAGCACCAAATGCTTCGTCCAATGAGTCCGCGCGACCCGGTGATTCGGGCGGTACGGTGTTTAGCTGTCGCGAGAGGAGTAACGCACCTTCCGGAACCTCAGCAGCGATTCCCGCCATCCGCAGAGGTGGCATCTCCGGCTCGCTCGTCAGCAGGTCCCACACCGCCGCCACTCCAGCCAGCAGTGCCAGCGGCGCACAGGCCCAGAGAATCCCTGCCAATAGTGGGTTCCTGCTCGCCGGGCCGCCATCATCAAGAGCAATCCTATCCAATACGCTCACTCTGATGCCGGCACGGAGGCCAGCAGGGATCGTTACGGCGCTGCTCGCCACGGCGGATCTTACGACGTGGAATTCTCCAACCTTTTTCGCACACGGCTGGCACTCTCTCACGTGCCCGTCAGTCCAAGTGCGGCGACGACCCTTAAGTTCGCCGCCCGCATAGAGGGCCAATTCCGAATCGCGCGGACAACTCACGATGTCCTCCGTTCTATCCTGAGGATGTACTTCCTGAGCTTCGCACGTGCAGAGCTGATTTGTGATCGGACGGTCGCCTCAGTAGTGCCGAGTGCCTTTGCGACTTCTCGGGTCGTCAGTCCCTCCAGGTCGCGCAGCGTGATAGCAGCGCCCTCCTTATAGGGAAGCCGTGCGATCGCCTCGCGAATCAGTTCACGCTGCTCCTGCCGGGCCAAGCTCTCAAACGGCCCTGACTGGCTCGATGCCAGATGCAGCGATTCGATACTCACGCCATGGTGACGCCGTCTGTTCTTCGCTAAATCTCGACAGACGTTTGCGGTGATGCGGTAAAGCCATGGAGCGAGCTCGCGCGATTCGTCGAACCTCGCCAAATACCGGTAGGCCCTTACAAATACCTCTTGGACCGCATCCTCCGCATCCGAGTCGCTACCCAAAATCGCCCTTGCCGTACGGAATACGCGTGATTCATGCAGTTCGACGATATAACCGAAGGCCGCGACATCACCCGCTTTGGCGGCTACCACAAAGCCGCGAACTGCATCTGGCCCCGGATGATCGGAGGCTCCGTCCGACATCCATTGGACTAGACTGACCTCGGAACGCATGCCGATGAATGTGCTCACATTATTACTACTCCCCGAACACGGGATCCGTGCAAGGAAAACTTGTCGATTAAGCCCTTTGAGGCCGTTGGCCGAAACTTCGAGCTTGCTTTAGTCGAGCTGATGGCGTTCAACCGTAGAACACCTAGGATCCGTCGCCGAGATTGACAAGTATCGCCGTCTTCCAGCGTGGATGCCCGCAGGGGCTTCGCACCTCCGGCAAAATCTAGGGCAATACTGCAATGCGCAGTCTCCGCTTGTCGTGGCGGCCTTCGAATTTCTGCAGCCTGAGAGACGCGGGTGGGCTGGTGGAATCGCCGCGCCTCGTCCACCAGCTTCGGGTCGCTGCAGATCTCGACCCGAGGCGCAAAATCCTCCTCGATGACAGCTTGCCATTTCGAGAGCAACGCGCTCAGGTGCGGCATGATGCCCACCCGTGATGCACCTCGGCTAGCCACCTCGGAGCACAAGATTCTGCGGGACTGGCTAGGTGCCAAATCACAGGCGGCCGACCGCGCCGGCCGCGAATCCGGAGGGCAGATTATCGAATGCTCTTAGGAATGCGGCAGCCTCCGTGGACAAGAACCAGCTGGTCACGAGGATTCAATCCATGACCCAACAACTGGATACCAGAACACGTCGCCCAAGATTCAGTCTCGCGTTGTTTGGCGCTTTTTGCAGCCTGGCGCTCGTTATGGCTACGGTCGGCGTTTACTCTGTCACGAGCTTCGCCACCCGTCGCTGCACGAAGGCCATTGGAATTCAACTGGCGCTCGGAGCACCCCAGTCAAGCGTTTACCTCCGGGTCTTCGCTCGCGGGATTCGGCCCGTTGCCATCGGTCTGTGCGGAGGCTTGCTCGTCGCTATTGGGTTCGGCCATCTCTTGGAGAGTCAATTGTTCGGCATCCGACCGATCGATCCGGTTGCTGTCGCTGGAGGGGTGGTCGCGCTGCTGCTCGTCGGTGTGCTCGGCAGTTTCGTTCCGGCGCGGCGGGCCTCGCGCATCGACCCCCTTGCCGCGATCCGGTTGGAATGAACTCCTGAGATCGAAAGCGCTTCTGGCTATTTCCGCTGAGGTCCCGTCACTTCCCACCACCTGCCGCCGCTCGTAGTCTTGAGGACCCCTCCTTCTCCTCCGTAGTACAAAGTCGGCGGCCTCGTCTTCGTGTCGAAGACCAAGGTCCAGGTGCGATTTGACCATTGAAGGCCCGCTCGCTGGAAGGTTTGGCCGCTATCGTCGCTGCGGAAAACGCCCTTAGTCGTGCCGGCGTACAAGCGTTCCGAATTGGCCGGATCGACCGCTAGCACGAGGACACGCTGGATGAGAGGGGTTATTGCCGCGTTCCAGGTCCAGCCGCCGTCTGTAGATCGGTAGACCCCTGCTGGATCGGTCCCTGCATACAGAATCCTGGAATCAGTGGGGTCGATCGCGAGGGCTGTGATGTCGACGTCGTACAGGCCATCCGGATTTGCACGCCAGTTCTCACCCGCGTCGGTCGTCATGTATACGCCGTGCCAGGTGCCCGCGTACAGCGTTCTCGGGTGACTGCGGTCGATGACTAGGCATCGCAGCGTCTTGTCGATCAGTCCGCGGTTCGCCTCGCGCCACGTCTCCCCGCCGTCGACAGTCTTGAACACTCCTCCGCCATCGGTACCCGCATACACGGTTTTCCCGTTCTCCGTGTCGATCGCCAAGCCCCGGATTCTGGGATCGGCAATGCCCTCGGAAGCTGAATGCCACGAGGCAGCGGCGTCTGTCGACTTGTATACGCCCATTTCGTAGGTGCCAACGTACAGCACCTCCGGATTCTCCGGATCGAGTGCGATTGCGCGCGGCGACAGGTTTTCCAGGCCCGTGGACGGCCAGTTGTCCTTGCCTCCCTGGGTTGTCTTGCAAAGCCCTTTCGCCGCTCCCGCGTAAATCGTCCCCGTGTCTGTGGGATGTAAAGCGATCGCCTGGGTCTCACCGCCTCCCGGCGAGCCCATTTGGCTCCACGCCGAAACTGGAGGCCATGCGAGCGCGAGGAGCAGCAGCCTAACCTTCACCTAGTTTGCCTCCCTTGCGCGCCAAGGGAATTCGTAACTTGGCGTCGAGACAAAGCGGTTCATTCCAATCCTGACCGTCGCACCCGAGCCGGGTTCGAGATCGATTTGGAAGTATCTCCCATCGATGTTCGCGACCCGCTCTTGAAGGGAGCCGCGCCCAGCGGGGACGTCCTCGACGTTCGCCTCGTGGTGCCGAACTTTAGTGATGCGGTGTTCGCCGTAGGCCCCTCCTTGCACGATAATCCTTCGCGGTTCGAAGAGGTTGGTGTTTACGATTTCGACCTCGATCGAATCAGAATCAATGCTTGTCACCAGCGCTGACACGCCTTGCGGAAGACCCGGCTCCCTGCTGTCCGGGTCGAAGTAGCGTACGTATGAATGCAGCATTTCCCCCCGTTTGTGCACGGGAAGCCCTCCGATCGTCAGCCTCACGAGGTTGTCGGTCGGCATCGGCTCGAGAGCCAGCCACTGCGCATCGAACCACGTCTCCGGGTCGCCATGCTCGTTAAGAATGCGTGCCAGCCTTCGTTGGATGAACTGCAGGTCGTTCTGCATTGCTTCGAGCGGGAACCCGGGGTTGCGCTTTCGCAAGAATTCCGCCCAGCCAAGATCCGCGTCTTCGAGTCCGTCCTTTTTCCGTGCGAGTTCGATGAGGCGCCCGACCTGCCTCCAATCCTGTTCCGATTGCGAAACGTGCCACAGGTGCACGTAAGGGTGGCCCGACTCGGGTAGGTAATGGTGCCACCCTCGGGTACTGTCGTAGCGTACTGGCACCATCGGCACGCCGTCCCTGACTTCGCCGCGTTCGCGCATGACCGCCGCTTGGCTGCGGGGCAGTGCCAACCAATGGTCTTCTCCCGTGAGAAGCACAGCGGCCTTGGCTGCCGTGAGCGCCGCGAGGACGATGTCCGTTCCTCCTCGAGGCCACTTCCACCCGTAGTAGCCACCCCACCAGTTGCCATCCATGTGCTCGCCAATCTCTCCATTCAGGCCGACATTGTCTGGTGTGATCCCGCCATTCCGACGTGTGAGGTCCTCCCACTTGCGAAGGTAGCCGGCAATCCATCGACGATATTTCTCATCGCCCGTGTAGAGGAATGCGTTGGCGATCAGGGGGGCCGCCGTGAGGTTGATCGGAACATCTCCCCTAGCCATCCGGTCGCTCATGGTCCGAACGATTCGCCCGAACTGATCGTCCTCGGGGTGGTCGTTGATCCAACCTGTCGGGGACTGCACTCCCGGAATGTCGTCAAATGGAAGGTGGTAGTAGACGAGGTTCGCATTCGTTGGAATCCAGTCGCGTTTGGTCCAGCTCATTTTGGGACCGCGGCTGCCCGTCATCGACGCCCGCATTAGCTTCAGTTCAGCGTCGTAGTTGGGCGCTTCAGGATCCTCGCCCGTATACATCGCAGCGAATCGTATCGATCGGTCGCGAAAACGCTTGTCGTAGGGGTTCGCCATTCCCAGGGGGTAGAAGGATACGTAGCCTTCGCCGTGGTGCATCCAGTCCCAGTTGCTATCGAATTCTCGATAGATCTGCCCATAGCGGCTGAATTGGCGCGTGATGCCCTCCCAGACATGGCGGTGCAGGTCGTCGAGCTCTTTCGAGCCGCCAAGAATGTGGTGCAGCGAGAATCCCCTGAAGCCCTCGTAGGCGTCGTCCGACGAGTTCATACCACCCTCGTACCGTTCCTTCCACCGAAGCGAGCCGTTGGGGCGGGTGTAGGCGTGATAGAACTCGACCCCCGCACGGCTCATCGTCTCGATCAGGTGCCGCTGCATTAGAGCCCAACTGGGAGCTGGCCGAGGGCTGTCCACTTGGATCACCGGGATGGCTGACACTTCCTTCGGCTCGGGAGAATCCGCCAAGGCCTGTGCCACGGACAAAGCGAGTAGGACTGCGGCATTCGCGCAAGCGTGAAGCTTTGACGGATGCGTCATCGCAACACCTTCCATATCCGAGCATTCCTTGCTTTGCTGGGAAGCGCGGGCGCTGCCAAATCCTGTGGTCCGGAGCCAAGACGGCAAGTGGGCGTGGACGGAATCAAATTGACTCAATCTCGACCGTTCCGACGATTGCCGCTCGCTCGATTGCATCTGCTCCCACCGCTGCTGCTCTCTCGCATGGCCCGGAGCCTCAAGTTTCGTAGCGGTCACAGCGATCTCGTCAGGCACGGCTGGCCATACCCTTCAATGTCGTCTCCTTTTGGGGCGGGGAATCTTGGGAAAGCCAGTCCTCGCGCGCCACTATAGTGCCAGCTTCCTTGCTACAACAATAGGCTTGATGCGTCCCGCTGCGGCAAAGCTCCTATCGATTGTCCTGTTCAGTCCGGTGCCCCAGGCTCTGGCTGCTCCGCCCGATCTGATAGTGCACAACGGCAAGATCGTCACTGTCGACGAACATTTCTCCGTCGCGGACGCGCTCGCGATTGATGGCGGCCGGATTGCAGCGGTGGGATCGAATTCCACCGTGCTCGCCCTGGCTGGCCCCGACACGAAAGTGATCGATCTCGGGGGCAAGACGATCCTGCCGGGGTTGATCGACACGCATACCCACCCTTTGGGGGCGGCGATGTATGAGTTCGACCATTTCGTTCCGGACATGGAAACAATCGCCGACGTTCTGGAGTACTTTCGCCAGCGGGCGCAGGTCGTTCCGGAAGGAGAGTGGATTCGTCTCCAGCAGGTCTTCATTACCCGGTTGCGAGAGCAGCGTTATCCGACACGAGCTGAACTAGACGAGGCGGCACCGAACCACGCGCTGTATTTCCGCACGGGGCCCGACGCGTCTCTGAACTCGCTAGCTCTGGAACTTAGTGGCATTGACAGGCAATTCCGCATCCCGCAGGGGACGTTGGGGCGGATCGAGCGCAACGAAAGCGGGGAGCCGACGGGGATCATCCGCAGCGGCGCTCACTTGATCGAGTTCCACGAGAGCCAAAAGCAGCCAAGCCGGGCCGACAAGCGCCGACGTCTCAAGGAACTCATCGCGGCCTACAACAAAGTAGGGCTGACGAGCATCGCTGACCGGAACGCGAGCGAGGAAGCGCTCTCGCTTTACGAAGACCTGCTCGACGCCGGCGAGCTCACGGCGCGCGTATTCGTTAGCTTCGCGGTCAATGCTCAGGAACCGCTGGAGGACATCGAGGCCAAAGTTGCCAAGCTTGCCCGCCATCCCAGGCACAGCTACGACCCGATGCTGTGGCTGCGCGGCATCAAGTTCTTCATGGACGGTGGAATGCTGACGGGCAGTGCCTTCATGCGCGAGCCCTGGGGTGTGAGCGACGTCTACTCGATCAGCGATCCGAGCTACCGAGGAATGCGGTTCGTACCTCCGGGCAAGGCTTATGCGATCGCCCGATTGGCACTCGCCCACGGCTTGCAGCCTACGGCTCACTCGGTCGGAGACGGGGCCGTGCATGCGCTCATCGATGCCTACGCGGAAATCAATGATGAATTCCGAGTACGCGAGATGCGCCCTTGCATCACGCATTCGAACTTCATGAGTCCGGAGGCGATAGAGCGGATGGCCGAGATAGGCATAGTAGCCGACTTGCAGCCAGCTTGGCTCGAGCGCGACGGGGCAACTCTGCTCAAGCAGTTCGGAGAGGCCCGCCTACGCTATTTCCAGCCCTACAAGAGTCTCCGGCAGGCCGGTGTGACCGTCGGCGGTGGCTCCGACCATATGCAGAAAGTCGGAGGCATGAGGTCGATCAACCCCTACAACCCGTTCTTCGGGATTTGGATCGCGTTGCGGCGGCAGCCGCGCTGGACCGATGCGGTGATGCAGCCGGAACAGAGGCTTACGCGCGAGGCGGCGATTCGGCTGTACACCATCAACAACGCGCATATCACCTTTGCCGAGGACGAGAAAGGGTCATTGGAAGTCGGGAAGCTGGCCGACCTGATCGTCTTGGATCGTGACATCCTAGAGTGCCCAACGCAGGAAGTGAAGGACATCCTCGTCGAGCAGACCTACCTTGACGGTGAACTGGTCTACCAAGCCGGCAAAGAGGACGGAATCTAGTCGTCTGGTCTTAGTGGCTCCAGACAGTGCCGGCGCCAAACAGGGTCGTCCCTGGAACCACAGCTCGCGGACTCGATGCACTGCCGGACCAGCTCGTTGGGCTCGGAGTCCGCCCTTTCCGCCGCCAGGACGGCGCGAAAAACGCCGAGACGGGCCGCTGGGAGGGTCTTGACAATGCCGGTTTTCGTGTCCAATAATCGCCACAATCCCGAGTGCGACAGGCTCTACGTAGTATTCGATGTCATCCTCTTGTGGCCAAAGGCTACATCGCACTTGAGAACATCTGTCAGGGCACATACGAATAGCTGCACGAGTAATCCGGCCCGGGAGCGGCCAGCCACCCTTCTGGTGCGCTCGGCCCGTGTTCACACCCCGCTAGTAAGGCGCTCCTAGCCGAATTGCATGGATAGGGATGCAGAGATGCTAAGGGTGGTGAACGCATGGTGTTGCCTATAGACAGGGAACGCAAATACCGAAACGATCAACAGCATCGTCAGAACCACGAGCGTCCCGACCACAATCGCGAGTGTTTTCATCAAGGTGGAAGTCTACGGTGCGTCAACTTCTCACTTGGAAGAGTCTCTTTTGTAGATGACCCGGGTCCTGTTGAACAGAAGGAACCCGCCCGCAGCGATCGGGGCGGCGATGCCGAGGTTCAACAAGACATGCCCGCGCGAGATCAAATCCAATGATTGTCCTCGCACCGCCGGGGCCAGGGCGTAGATCCCGAGATAGGCACCGGCCGTGGCAAGACAGCCTGACAGGCGCTTCAATATCGGTCGCCGCACCCGAACAACCGCAACCTGGTCTCGTTTGAACGTCCTGCTCACGCCGGGAGACACCATGAGCACGATGGACGTCGCATCAGCGCTTACTATCTTCCCCTTCACGGTCGCGTACTTGCTTCTCCCGGCGGGAGGTTCCCAATCGATCTTCAGGACCGTTCGGGTCCGCTCCGGCTGCGCTACCACCCTGACCCAATCCGGCTTAGGGCCCTTCCAGATGGGTTTAAGGTCCTGGTTGCCGTCGCACAAGCCCGCTCCGCACAGCAGGGCCGGGAGTAGAATGCGGGCTCGTCCAACGACCGGCACGCGGTGTCACCAATTGCTACAGCAACCGCTTCGCCGGGCCTGAACTTGCATTCTGAACTCAGCGGTCACTCCGGTTTGCGGACGTGTCGACGAGGTCTGGTCTTCCCAATTGGTGGTTTCGTCGTCGCAGCGGAACTCGGACCGGCGGGGAAGATCTCGCAAAACCCTTGCTGGTACTTTCCTGCTGACATCGACCGAGCAGAATACCACGGAAGAACTGAGATCGTGCTGGAGAGAGGGGCGGGGCACGGCGGTACAACGGGATCCGGTGCGCACCCTTCGACTTGGCCTACGGGCTATTCCTGCGTGTCCGATAATTGCCTGCCGAGAGAATCCGCGAATTACGTAGGAGCACAGAAGTCGCTGGTGGCATCCTACCGGGGTAGGGCCCGATTGGTCGAGGGCGCTACGCTGTCGGCCCCGCACGGGCGGTCAAATGCATGACAATGGCATACCAGAAGGGGGAAACCGCTCACGGCTGCGAATCAACTCGTCCAAGCCCGCATCAACGGGTCCGTCAAGGAAGAAGCGGCCGCCGTGCTGGCCGCCACGGGCCTGACCGTTTCCGACGCGGTGCGACTGCTGCTGACCAAGGTGGCGCAGGAGAAGGCCCTTCCATTCGCTCCACTGATTCCCAACGCGGTCACCATCGAGGCGATGAAAGAATCCCGCAAGGGCAACCTGCCCCGATTCGGTAGCGTGCAGGCGCTGCTCGGCGACCTGCATGCGGGCGATTGAGCGCACCAGCCAGTTCAAGCGCGATTACAAGCGCGAGTCCCTAGGGCGGCATCGGGCAGCCCTCGATGCCAGCCTGGTGCCGGTCGTCGAAGCGTTGGCCCAGGATGCTCCACTCGAGCACCGGTACCACGACCATGCGCTAAGCGGCGAGTGGGCCGATCACCGCGACTGCCATATGAAGCCGGGCCTGGTGCTGATCTACCAGAAGCCTGACGCCGGCACGCTGTGGCTGGTCCGCCTCGGGTCCCATTCCGCACTGGGGCTGTGACTGCCCGGTAGGGTCAGGCAACGTGGATCTGGAGGTTGCGGCGGCCCCCAATTCGTCTCCGATAATTGCCGGACCGGAGCTTTCGTCGAGATGAAGCACGCTGGGCGGTGCGGCCCTACCGGCTGAACTCATAGTCATCGCGGTCCGGCTCGTGCCGGCGCTGCGGTGACGGCTTGCGGGCAAGCTTGGCCTCCTGGCGCCGCAGTTCGGCCTGTCTGTGGGCAAGCCCCTGCAGCCAGTTTGTGCACCATGGGTCCGGGTTGGCGACCTGCCAGCAAACCTTCCCCCGCTCCAGCCGGCATTGCTCGACAGGTCTGGGCAGGTGGAAATCGTCATGCTCGGAATTGTCGAGGAGCCGGAGCTGGTCGAATCGCTCTGCCGTGCGGCGCAGGTTGGACAGGGAGTACCTCCAGCGTTCGGGGATTCGTTGCGGGGCGACCATGCGTCCGGTGCCGGCAAACACGCGCTGCTCGATCCTGTCGATATTGATCTGCGGATCGTTGGTGCCGAAGTACACCCCCTCGACGCGGTAGCCAGCCTCGATGACGCGTTCCACGATGGCCGGTCCGGGCTGGCCGGAGTAGGTGCTTTCCGTGCCGAAGTCCAGACGCTGCCCGATCGCTTCCGCGATTTGCGCATCGACGTACACTCGCGTTCGGGCGCGGGCCTCCGGGCTGTTCCAGTCCCCGATGCCGCCAGCAATCGAGTCCTGGTCGAAATAGCGCGTCGGCAGCAGGTCGTAGTTCTTGCGCTTCCAGGCACTCTTGCCGACGCCATTGCAACCCATCACGACGGTGAACACCGGGCGGGGGTCGGTCAATTCGGACATGCCTTCATTGTCTGGCAGAATCTGCCGCCATGCGCGGCGCTGACCTCGAGGTTCGAGCGGGCTGCGACTGGGCGTGCTCTTGCGGCAGGGGATCGCCGCGCCGGCCAAGTGACTCCAGCCCCCCTGCCAGATGTCCGATAATTCGAGCTCCTGGAAACCGTCAATCAGACGAGGTCCGCCCCACCCGATGCTGCCCCTTCAAGCCACCCTGTATCACGTCCGACAGTCGCGACGCGCACCTCAGAGCTTGGCTGGGGATTCGCGGTCTCAGCGCGCCTCTGCAGCTCGTCGTCTTCGGGCAACCGAGGTCGTCGCGATGGGTGGCGGCGGAGGCAGGCTGTTCGACGGATGCGACAGCCGTAGACTGACCTGTTAACCATAGCTTACACTCGGAGTCGATGGTCGACGTGCTGGAAAGCGCGACATTCCGGCGCTGGATCCGGGGCCTGAGGGATCGCGCCGCGGTAGCGCGGATCAACGCGCGTTTGCGCAACATCTCCCTCGGCAACGCCGGGGATGCTAGGGCGGTGGGCAACGGTCTGTTCGAGATGCGCGTGCACCACGGGCCCGGCTACCGTCCCTACTGCCTGCGCGACAGAGACGCCGTCGTCGTGTTGTGCGGCGGCGACAAAGATAGCCAGCAGCGGGACATCGAACACGCCGGGTGGCTGGCTAAGCAATGGAGGCAGACATGACCGAGAGATTCAGCAAATGGGACGCCGCCGAACACATGCGGACGCTCGAGGACGCACGGCTCTACGTGCAGGCATGCGCCGACGAGGATCCGGGGGACGGCAGCCTGATCCGCGCCGCCCTGAACGACGTGGCGCGTTCCGGGAACATGGCCGGTCTCGCGCGCGAGGCGGGCATGAGCCGCGAGGGCCTCTACAAGGCGTTGTCGGCGAGCGGCAATCCGACCTTCGCGACCGTCGTGCGGATCACGCGCGCGCTGGGCCTTCGTCTCCACATCGCGTGACAGCATTCGGGGGCGACGCGCTAAGAGCGACGCGGCCTGGCCGAGATGGAGCCGCAGGCCTAGCCTGCGGTGAAGCCAGCCTCCTCGAGGACGGAGGCAGCATGATTCCGGACGCTTGACTACGCCCCCAGATCCCTGTCTGCCAGAGCCCATCCGAAGGTGAATCCCGCACGAGTCCGGCGCTCGGTGCTGAACCGGTGGCGCGCGCGAATCCACGCCCGGTTGAGAGTCCAGTTCCAGCGAATGCTGTCCCAAAGCCTCGCCACCGCTGGCCGCAGTGCCTCAGTAAGCGCTTTGCCGCATTGCCAAACCAAAGTTGCCACCGTAACTAGTGCGGCCATGTCCTGTAGATGCAATTGTCGGTCATCGTGCCAGTTTCGAAAGCACCTGCCCGACCCCTCGCGCCCGTCCCTGCCGCCCAGGACCGCATCGCCGCCGCCCACCGCGCTGCGAGCGTGCTTGACCCCACCGCGAGCGAAGGCGTCAGGCAGGTGATCCGGGGCCTGCGCCGCGCGGAGGCCCGCGCCCCCGAGCAGGCCGCGCCGATCACGGCGAACGCGCTGGCCGCCATCAAGGCCACCGCCGCGCTCCCGCGCAAGTCGCGCCCGTCCCGGCGCGTCGAGACGGAATAGGCCGCTGCTGCCCGCGCCGCCTTCGATGTCGCCGTGGTGTCGGTCATGCGCGACGCCCTGCTCCGGATCAGCGAGGCCGCGGCGCTGATCTGGGCCGAGATCGCCGTGGCAGAGGACGGGACCGGGCGGCTAGCCATCGCCCGCTCCAAGACCGACCAGACCCGGGAAGGGGCCGTGCAGGCCCTCGAGGCGATCCGCCCGGAGGACGCGCTGCGCCGTGGCGAAGTTCTAGCAGCGCTGAGACCGCCACCGCTCCAGTCTATACTGGGCCCGCAATTGAAGATTTCATACGCTTGCTCACCTTCGGTGCGGCGGCGCTGGTGGTCGCGTTCTACGGAGTGCTCTTCTATGCGGTGTACCGGTACTTCCGGGAGCTGCAGGGAATGCGGCGGGCGCTGGAGCGGATCGCGGAGAGGGACGCATAGGGTAAACTGGCGCCCGGCCAGCCGGCCCGGCCCGAACGCTCGCTTGGTGGGTCGAGCCGCCCCGCGCCGGGAAGCGACCGTGTCCCCTGAACTCAGCGGCTGCGCTGGCTGGCCTTCTCCTGTCCGGTCCGCCTGCCCGTCTTGAAGCTTGCGCCCAAGGTGCGACAGGCCGGTGGGTGCCGGAACCCGGGCCTACAGCGGCAGCGAAATTCGGTCGAAGTCTCTCACGGGGATTCCGTTACCTGGACCCAGATCGGGCTGCCCCACGCCATCTCGCGGTCATCCTGCACCACGCGGACATAGTAGTACCCGCCTCCGACGGGGGGATCATTGTCCGCATAGGCGAGGCTGACCTCTTGCTGATGGGGAATTGCAGCATATACGACCTCCTCATTTCGAATCACCTCAACGCTCTCGATAGCACTTGTTCCAACGACTTTGATATCCAAGGGCGGGATGGATCCGGTCACGAACGACTCCCCCATGAAGTGCTCGCCCATCCTGCACTCCAAGATGATGTTGTCGGTCGCCCCGTAGGTGCGACGCTTCTTTATGGCTTCGAAAATATGGTGGCGAGTCGGCGCCTCGGCATAAACCATCGCGTAAGAGATGTGCGTGGACCAGTGGTCGGAACTGGCTATCATTCCCAGCCGGTATCCCTTGCGGTAAGCGCTCCAGAGAAATCCGTCCTCGCGATAGCCTCCGATCGGCCTGTCATCCGCAGAGCGGGGCGCGCGCGGCGCTCCGGGATGTTCGTACGAGACCCTGTCGCCTTGGAATACCTCGACCACCGGTTCCACGTCAGGTTCGTTGTCCTGCCAGTTCGTGCCCATGATGGATCCGGGCGTATGCGGAATGGAAATCCCGCCCGTGCGTCGCAATGCCTCGTATAGCAGCTTGGTGTCGTTTTCGGTCACCGTTCCACGGTTTGCGGCAACCAACGGACGCGGTCGATCGAAGCTCGCCTGTGTGAAAAAGGACACTACAGGAACGCCGCGCCTCGTGTGAAGAACATTCCGATGCCCGTTCGGATACTCGACACTGCGCTCGTACCCGTAGAACGTGCTGAATGCTCGGCGCACGTGGAACAGGTCGGATGACTTCTCGATGAGCCACCACCAGTATTCATCGTCCCCGCCCGCGTTGTGGTCCGTTACAGCGCCGAAATCCATTCCGGCAGCGTCAAGCATGTAGCGGTAGTAGTCGAATACCGATCCGTCCACCATTCCACCGCTCGAATCCCACGAAAACTCCGTATGGCGGTGCAGATCGCCTCGCACGATCTGGTGTTCCGAGCCTCGTATTTTGGTGCGATGCGAGCGGATCGCTGCAATCTCGGAGGCTTCTCGGGGATGCACCGGATCAACGCGTGTCGGGGCAGGGGGGCTGGCCGGTTCGAGATTCAACGAAACCGCGCGACGCTTAGGTGGGAGGTGCGCAGCGAGAATGTTCGCCGTCACCCTGCGAACCGGTCGCCTCTCCATTCGACCGTCAGTGGGCCAAACGATCCGCAGGCTGCCGTCGTCGGCGAATGCCGCGTCGGACCGAGCCGAGATGCGCCCCCAACTCTCAGGCATGGTGTGGACCGGTGACCAGTGGTCGCCTTCGAAAAAGACGACGGCGTGTTCCCAATACGTCGGGCGAAAGCCGAGACTGTCGGTCCAGCGGACGTAGTTCCAGCGGTGAAACAAGAGGGCCACGCGGCCGGTGTGTGGGTCTACATGCACCTGCGGGAAGTCGTGATCCGGGACGCCGGCAACCTCGAGCGCAGCGCGGACGTCGGCTCTTGGCGTCATCCGCCGTTCGCCGTCAAAGACGACGAGGTTGATCTTGCGCGTCTCGTAAAGGCGCGCTCCCGGAGTCGATGGCTCGTCGATCCATGAAGTCCACAGTTCTCGCCCTCGCGCGATCCACTGCGGGTCGATCGTCGGCCCGGAGTCCTTGCCCCAGTTTGCCGGACCCTCGTCCCAAGCTACCCATACGCGATCATCGAGATCGACCGCAACGGAGGCGTGCGTCTCGGACATCGGCGTGCCGGCAACGGTTTGGACGGGACCAAGCTCGCCTGTGGAAAATTTCCGCAGGAAAACGTCGTAGTCGCCGTTACGATAGCTGTCCCAGACCACGATGGCGGTCCCGTCGCTGTCGACCGCCAATTTCGGTTCCCAGTCGTTTGCCGGATGATCGGTGACTTGGATTTGTTGGGACCACCCGTTGCCGTCGTAGTACCGCAGGAAGATTTCCGAGTTATCGTCGCGGAAGCCTTGCCAAGCCACCCACAGCCAGCCGCGCGAGTCCGCGACGAGGTGGTGGTCGATGTCGGGATTGGGATGCGAGCTCAATCGAACAAGGGGACTCCAGCGACTTGATGCCTTGTCCAGCGCCCTCGCGAAGAGATCGAAGTTGCCGTTGCGCTGCTGTGACCAGACAACCCAAGGATTCTTGTCCCTGTCGAGCGCGACCTGAGGTCGCCAGACGTCCCCGCTCACGCCGGGAACTTGGCTGAATGTGCGCCAGGTCTCGTCGAACTTGCGAATGCGTACCTGATCGCGCCCGCCGCTGTAGGACTGCCAGACCAGCCATGCGACATTGTTCCCCGAGACAGCGACGGATGGGTAATCGTCGTAGCGCGAATTGTCCGTTAGCATTTCCACGCCAGTCATGCCGGAGACGCGAACGTGTCCATCGACGAACTCAAGTTCGTCCTCCAGCCCTAGATCGCTTATGACAAACGAGAAATTACCATGGTCGGTCGTCACAGTGATCTGAGCTTCCGGCTCGGCTGTCCCGCGCAAGACTAATCCCTTGCGAACTGTCTGTGGGCGAACACGATGCCTGGTGTGCAGCTCGAAGGTGTTGAGTCCGACTTGGTCTCGGTCGCTGAAGAGCCAGCCGCCGACGTGGTCGATCCGGGCGTCTTCCGCTTTTAGCGCTCCCAACCATCGCTCCGGGCCGTCCTGAACATTCCCGAAGATGATGCTAGCGGTGAACGGCTGCGCTTGGCCGCCAACGACCGACAGCAAGCAGGCGATGGCCGGTCCGCAAAGCCAGCGCACTTCGAATCGTAGGCCATCCGACGACAACGCTCGACACATGCGGCTACGATATCGGTTCTGGCGGCGGTTCCTCGCGGTTGTGTCCCGATATTGCTGCAATTCGGCCTGAATGGAGGGCCATCTGATGTATCGCTGGATCAAGAAGCTTCACATCTACTCGGGGCTGTTGAGCTTTACCGGATTCACAGTCTGGGGAATTGTGGGAATCTGGGCGAGCTTCCTCGCGGCACCAAGTGACCGGATGCGTCGAGAACCCGAGACCCGTTCGATCGAGTTTCGAGTCGACGGCGAGGCCACCGATCAGGAGATTACCGACGCTATGATCGTCGCTTCCGGACTGCCGTTCATCCAGCCTGGACGAAAACCGACCCGGGACGACGAGGGCCGCCTGCAGGTGCGCTACCTGACGCCCAACGGCACCCGCAGGATCCTGTTGCTAGAACAAGAAAGCCGGATTCGAATCGAGCGCAGGCCAAGCCCGCTAGGCGGTTTCCTCAACCTCATGCACATGCAGACGGTCCAGTTCCACAATCCGGGATGGGAAGTGCGGTTGTGGGGAGCGTACAACCAATTCTCGCTGTGGGCAGTGATTTTCATGACGTTCTCGGGGCTCTACATGTGGCTGGCGACACGCCCTGGCATGCATTGGGCGCTCTGGACAATAGGACTGAGCGCGGTCACCACATTCGCCCTCTACCTAGCGTTGCGGTGAATTCATGTATCGCTTGATCCGGAACGTTCATCTGATTCTCGGGCTGGTGTTTGCGCTGGTGCTCGGTGTCTACCTGCTAAGTTCGGTCCGGCTAGCCCACCGCTCTTGGTTCACGGCGACTCCTACTGTTACGGAGGAGAGCCTTCCTGTGGATCCAAGTCAAGCCGGGACGCCTCGCGCGTTGGCGCTGCACCTGATCGAAGAGTACGGACTTAGGGGGGAGATCGTACGAATCCGGCCTTCGGACGAAGGGAACTTTGTCACGGTAATCCGCCGGCTGGGTACAGGCTACCAAGTTCGCTACCAAGCGGGTGCCGAACAAGCGAATGTAAAGACGACCCGCCAGGCTTTTATCGGCATGATGCTGAGCATGCATTTCTCACACGGTTTCTGGCACGAAGTCGGATTGATCAATGTCTGGGGCGCTGTGTTGCTAGCGACCTCCATCGCGTTGTTGTTGATCGGTGCCTCCGGGATCTATCTCTGGTTCAAGACCTTCGACGAGCGCATCGTCGGTTCGGTGTTGCTCGCAGGTGGACTTCTCTTCGCTCTTGGCTTGATGGTCCTAGTCCGCATCCAAGGCTAGAGGGTGCTTTGGAACTTGATGCCCACCTCGGTGCGGCGATAGAGCTTGCATGAGGTGTTCGGCGATCACGCTCGGGATTCAATCGTCGCGATCAGGCCGGTCTCGGGAAATGCCGGGCGACCGGCAAGCGGGGATGCAGTCTTCGTTTCGTTTGGCCTGAATCGATTCCTGGCGGAGCGCGAGATGCAACGGCCCGAATCGGTCCAGCGTCGCACGCTCGGAGCGGACCTTCCGGCGCTATGCTATGCGCTATATGCGCTGGCTGACCTCAATTATCCTGCTCCTCGGGTTCTTCGGCTGCGATCGGATCGGAGATCAGGTTCATGCACTTCGTGAGGAATCCGTCAAGCGCCTGGCTCAGATCGAGGGCGCCATCTCGATTGACGGACTCGAGAAACCGGTGGAAATCCTACGTGATCGCTGGGGCGTTGCCCACATTTACGCCGAGACCGTTCGAGACCTCTTTTTCGCGCAAGGCTTCGTAGCCGCCCAGGACCGCCTCTACCAAATCGAGATCTGGCGGCGAACCGGAGCCGGGGAACTCGCCGAGATTCTCGGTCCGGAATACGTTTCCCGCGACCGCATCGCCCGCTTGGTGCGCTATCGCGGCGACATGGAGGCCGAATGGGCCAGCTATTCGCCTCGCTCGCGGGAGATTGCCGAAGCCTTCACCTCCGGCATCAACGCCTATATTGAACGGAATCGCGCCAACCTTCCGATCGAATTCCACTTGCTGGGATTTGAGCCGGGAGTTTGGAAACCGGAGCATGTGCTGCTCCGTGTCGCCGGGCTGCTGATGGTGCGTAACATCAGCCAGGAAATCGCTCGCGCGAAGATGGTCGCCCAACTCGGAATCGACGCGACCCAGCGTTGGTATCCGACGGATCCCGAACGCGACCTGCGACCCGACCCGGAGGTCGATCTGGCCGGCATCGACGACCGTGTCACGAGTGAGTACCGCAGGGCTGTGTCGATTCCGGTCCTTCGAGAGCAGGACGGATCGAACAACTGGGTTGTCGATGCGAACTTGAGTGCCACGGGTTCGCCGTTGCTGGCGAGCGACCCGCACAGGCCGGTCATTCTGCCCTCGCTTCGGTACCTAGTGCACCTGAGCGGTCCAGGCTGGAATGTGATCGGATCTGGCGAGCCCGCCCTGCCCGGCGTCGCGATAGGGCATAACGAGCGCGTCGGTTGGGGCTTCACCATTGTGCAGTACGACCTCGCAGACCTTTTCGTCGAGAGAACCAACCCCGAGAACAGCAATCAGTACTTGTTCCAAGGAGAGTGGCTCGAAATGGAGATCGAGCGCGAAGAAGTCCGGGTCAAGGGCCAAAGCCAGCCGACGCTCGTCCAGCTTGCGTTCACGCGGAACGGACCGGTGATCTGGGAGGACCCCGACAACGACCGGGTGATCGCGCTGCGCTGGGCAGGCCAGGAACCCGGCACAGCGGGCTATCTCGGCAGCTTGGCGCTTGACCAGGTTCAGGACTGGAACGGGTTCGTCGAAGCGATGCGGGCTTGGAAGGTTCCCGCCGAGAACATCGTCTACGCGGATGTGGACGGCAACATTGGCTGGGTCGCGGCAGGCCTAATGCCCGTGCGGGACGGTTGGTCCGGACTGTTGCCGGTTTCCGGACATACGGGGCGCTACCGGTGGCGGGAGTTCCTCGATGTAGAGGATCTCCCGCAGCTCAAGAACCCCGCGAGCGGCTATATCGCGACAGCGAACCAGAACATACTCCCCAACGGATACACTCGCGATCTCGGTTTCGATTGGTCGGCCCCGTACCGCTTCGAGCGTGTCGATGAGGTTCTCGCACGCGGCGGAAAGTTCGGGATCGAGGACTTCAAGGCGCTTCAGCACGACGTGACGTCCATTCCGGCCCGCCATCTGGTGGCGATGCTGCGGGAATCGTCCGACGGCGCATCCGAGGCGGAGTCGCTCTTCGACGGCTGGAATTTTGTTCTGGATGCCGATTCGAACGCCGCGGCGCTTTTCGAGGCTTGGGTGAGGCGGCTCCCGGCGATGTATGTCGACTCCGAGGCGCCGCCGGACGCGCGCCAGCTGATCGGGCGCTATCTTCAGCTTCCCAACCTCATCGCCGGGCTTCGCGCTGCTCCTGAGGCGCAGCGGGGTCGGATCATGGCCGAGTCTCTCGACGAGGCGTTCGCCGTACTCAAGTCGACACTTGGCGCGGACTCGGCCGCGTGGCGCTGGGGGGACCTGCACCAAATCAGCTTCCGGCATCCGCTAGCGAACAACCCCGCGAGGCGAGCGGTGCTGGATCTAGGCCCTGTCCGTCGCGGAGGCGACGGATTCACGCCCAACGCCACGCGCGGACCGGGGTACTCCCAGTCCAGCGGCGCCTCTTACCGCCACATCCTCGACTTGGCCGACTGGGATCGCTCGGTATTCACCAGTGCGCCGGGGCAATCGGGCCAACCGGGGAGCCCGCATTATGACGATCTATTGACCATGTGGGCCGATGGCAGCTACGCCCCGCTCGCATTTAGCCGTGCGGCGGTCGAAGAAAACACCGCCCATCGACTCGTGCTCCAGCCCCAGTAGGCAGTCGTTCCCGGCGACTTGCAGCCTTTCACGGAGTGTCGACCAAGTACCGATCGCCGTTGCGCGCGAATAAGGAGACCGATAGCTGAGTACTCGAACTTCGATCGTCTGATTGGGGCCAGTTGTATCGTTTAGTCTGGCCAAGGAGTAGATCCACACGGCGCAATGGCAGGGATATCCGAGCATCGATCGATTTAGACGGGACGCGCCCACCCTCCGCGGACTGTCTTCGGTACCTTGGGTCATCTATGCAAGTACACCGCGTTGCTTTTCGTTGCCTCTTTTTGCCGCTCTTGGTCTTCGACGGTACCGGACGCGCGCAGACCGTCGACCCGCTAGCCGAGATTTACTCGGTCGAGGCAAAGCCGGCGGTCGAATCACTCATTGACGAGTTTCGCGGGCAGCGCCGGTACAAGGCGGCGGACTTCCCGCTTACCCCTGAGCGATTCCGTCAATTCAAGCAGGAAGTTGTCTCGGAATTCGTCCGGGCGCTGCAGCTCGAAGATTGGGTCGTGCGGTCAGGCGGCGACAAGCGGAGCCCGATTCGACGCCTTTTTCGAGACCGCGTCGTTAGACGCTTCAACCATGCGGGAGTCGAGATGGAAGCCCATGTAGTCGAGCTTTTGAAGACCGGCGACCGGATCCCCGTCGTGCTTTGCCTGCCGCCAGGTCAGGAGAATCATCCTGCGGTGGCAGCGTTTCCGGGTCACGGCGAACACCCGTTGCATGACCTTGTCTTCGGCGAAGAAAGCTACCAAAGGGCGATTGCCGCCCGCCTCGCTCGCGCCGGCTTCGCGTCGGTCGCCGTGGAGAAGGTCGATAGCGGCTACATGTCCCGGCACGGCTCGGCAGGAGTCGACGAGAAAGAGATTGCGGGTTTCCGTCTGGCAATGGGGTCTCCCATTCGTGCCGTTCAACTGATGGCGAACCTAGCCGCGGTCGAAATCCTTGCTGCCCATCCGCGTGTAGATCAGAGCCGGATTGGTGCGACTGGTGTCTCCTTGGGAGGATGGCTTGCAATACAAACAGCCCTGCTCAACGATCGCATCCGCGCAGTAGCCGAGTACGGTACGAAGACCGTGTATCTCCCGGATGAAACCGAAGCAGCCGAATTCACCGGGATCGGTGATCTTTGCCACGTCATTCCGGAGACATTTCGACTGGGTGACCGCAACCTCCTACTGATTCCGTTCGCTCCGGCACCACTGCTCTCGGGTCACGGAGGCCCCACCGACAGATCCTCGCACGGCCAATTCGAACGCTACTACAGAACCGTCTACGAATCCCAGTACCGCGCGCTGGGCGAACCGCAGAACTTTCGGTACCACATCCACGATGGCGGCCATGCGACGCACGCGCCGACGGTCATCGCGTTCTTCGAGGAGATGCTCTGAAAGTGCGGTGGAACGCAGCGAGGCGCTTTCCGCTCCGCATTCAAACGTCCTGTGCCTGATCGGCATCAATCACGAGAGGCTGGCGCATTGTCCCGTGTCTGACTTGTCTCTCACGTAGAGGCGAGGCTTGCCCTGCAATAATGCGGGGTGGAACGTGCGCGACGAGACGCGCGGATTGACAATGCGCGTTCGAATTGCACTCGCTCGTCTCAGGCGACATCCTAGCGCCTCGGCGGTCATTGCGATCAGCTTGGCTCTTGGCATCGCGGCAAACACATTGATGTTCAGCGCATATCGCGCGTTTCTCAATCCCAAGCACTTTGTTGACATTAACCGGCAATTCAGAGTCTTTGAATCAGAACGCGGGCAACTCAGCAGCGTGTCCGCCCCGAACTATCGCGAGATAAGACAGCGACAGCGGTCTCTCGGGGCGCTTGCTGCATTTGCCGAGCGAGTCTTCAATATTTCCGGCGGCTCGCACCAGCCAGAGCTAATCGATGGCGTCCTCATGACACAAGACCTATTTCGGGTGCTTGGAGTCCAGCCCGTGATGGGCAGAGCCTTCGCAGAGGAAGAACTCCATAGTGGTGGACCGGGTGCTGTCGTTGTTTCTCATACCTTTTGGCAGTCGCGATTTGCCGGTCGGAGTGACGCGCTCGGCCAATCAGTGGCGGTCGACGGCGACTTGCGTGAAATAGTCGGCGTCATGCCGCGCGGGTTTCACTTCGCGTGGTCCGCTGACGTATGGGTCCCTTGGACAAGCCCCGATACAGACAATCAGCGCCTCCGCAATCTCCGCGTAATCGGCCGATTGTCGCCAAACTCCACGGTTCAGGGTGCCGAGGCCGAACTCAGCGAGATTGTGGCGCGAGCCGAAAGCCAGCGGAGCATCTCGTTGATGCCCTTAGAAGAGACATTGAGCGGCGGGGGCGCAATGAGGGGAAGCATCGAGCTAGTCCTGCTCGCTTCCGCGTTCGTATTGCTGATTGCCGGTCTCAATGTCAGTAGTCTCCACTCTGTCGATGCTCTATCGAGACAACGCGACACCGCGACCCGCATTGCCCTCGGAGCGTCGAGGACGGAGGTGGTCCGACATTTTCTGACCGAAAGCGTCGTTGTGGCGATGGCAGGCGGGGTGCTTGGCGTCGCAGGTGCCTACTGGGGGATCACGTACATCACGATGAAGCTCGCATCGGATATTCCCTACTGGATGGAAATCCGGCTTGATGGGCCAGGTCTCCTGTATTCCTTCGTTCTGTCCGTGTTCGCGGGCATCGTTTCGGGCCTGCATCCAGCGCTGCAGGCCTCTCGCACGCCCCACCGTGCGCTCCAAGAGGGCCCAACAGGTAGCCGCAGGACCGCGAACTTGGTGAGGCTCCTCGTCTTGGGCCAAGTCGCCGCTGCCGTTGTGTTGCTTTTTGGAACCAAGGCGGCGATCGATGCGATTCAAACTCTAGAGACTCGAGACCTTGGATACCACCTCGATGGCAAGCTGACGGTTTCCGTTCCACTGTTGTCTGACAGGTACGCTGCCGATGAGTTCAAGCAGCACGCGACGAGCCAAATACTCGAGAGATCGCGTGCCTTGCCTGGTGTCAAACGAGTCGCAGCTGTGAGTCCAATGCCGCTGAGAGACTCTTGGCGGACGATCTCCCTGCGCCTTCCTGGTGGGCATTTGGGCTCGTCGGACGCCGAACGGGTTTCAGCGCTCGATTATGCGTGCACGTCGGAATATTTTGCTGTCATGGGTATTTCGTTGCTCGCGGGAGAGGCGTTTCGGGGACCGGGGCCTTCAACCTTCCGTCGAGAAATCATCCTCAATCGAACTCTGTCGCGTCTCGTGTCGGGGAACGATCCGTCCGAAGCGATAGGGAGAATCATTCCAATCTCTGACGCACCCCACCGAGTCATCGGAGTTGTCGAGGACTCATATCACACGCATACAGCCTCCACACCGACTCCTGCCATCTATCGAACGCTGGCAGCCGTGCCCAGACAGCGCTTTTCGATCATCTTGGCATCCGACACACCGGCTGAAGCTCTCCAAGTTCCAGTGCGGGAGGTCATCGGAGAGTTCGATGCAGCCCTTGCCGTTTCAGACGTCTCCACGATGCAAGCCTTGCTTGCTGAGTCGCTCTCGAAATTCCGAGCGACCACGTACATGCTGGGTGCCGTGTCCCTGCTTGCTCTCGTCTTGGCTTTAACAGGGATTTATGGAATTGCCGCGGCCTCAGTCGCTTGGCGCGCTCGTGAACTTGCGATTCGGCGCGCTCTCGGGAGCTCGAATGCGGATGTAATCGCCTTGGTCTTGGGGCAGGTGGCGCGATTGACTTTGATCGGCTTGCTCTTGGGAACGGCCTTTTCCTATCCATTGATAGGCCTGCTAAAGAGTGCGCTGTATGGTGTCGAAGAGTTTCCGTTCACGTCCCATGTCGCCGTCTGGCTGTCTGTTGGGGCGACTAGTCTTCTGACCGCGTCAGTCCCGGTTCTAAGATCCGTGCGGGCCAAGCCCTTCGAGGTTCTCAGCGAGTAGGAAGGCACCCGTGGAATGCTAGCCCGCCCGCAGGTGCAAACCCGAACGCCCGCAACGGGTCCGGCAAGTCAAGAACGCCCTTTGGTTGACGTCGAATGCTTTGCGAGCCGAAGGTGCCTTATGGCACTCACATCATCTTTGTGCCAATGGAAGAGCTGGCGAGGGACTTGGCGGAATCAGTTAGGGAATCGGCCTCAGCGCATGGACTGATGCTAGATTCTTCGTTTGACCCGAAGTCCGTATCGGGCGTGAACCTGAGATTAGGTTCTCATTGCAGATTAGCTTCAGCGCGAGACGTTCCTCTACTGCGAATCAGGATTGAAGGGATCCCATGCGATAACTTCGAATCATTTCGCTTGCCATTCTAGTCTCGTTGATTTCATTGAGTTCGGCTACCTTGGGCCGTGATTTGACAATTGCTAGATACGAAATCGCTCGGAAGTCTCGACACAGCCATCACTTACAAGCGAATTCCCGCTGCGTCCGACATATCTAGGCCGCAATTGTGTCAGGTGATCTCCAGGATGGGTAGCGGAGCATCTATCCCGAGTTTTTTCAATCGCCTAGCGATTTTCGACGGTGGGTCGGTCAGTTGCCAGACTTCCCGATCTCCCCCGACAACAGCGCCAGCTGGATCCGCTTCGGATCGACCCAAGTGTTGCTCCGGCCGTCCCCGGGCGCCCGGTCCCGCAGCAGTGCCGGCACCGTGATTGTCACCTCGGCGTGGATCCGGTGCGGCGCCCAAAGATGCGCCGGCCGCAGCCTCAGGCAGCTCCTCAACGCCCGCCATGACTGCTTCACCGTTTGCAGCTGCTTGTGCCCCAGCGCCATGTCCTCCCAGCTCAAGCTGTCGTCATTGCCCTGCGCGGCGAACTCCCCGTCGCGGCGCTCTTTGCCGCCCTCGCCAGCCCCGTTCTGGCATCCGGCGCGCACTGAGTTCGCCCTCCAGTTCGGCAAGAGATTTCGGCTGGTGACGCCATGAGAACTCACCCGTACGGATATCATCGGCGCCGTAACCGTGGACGAGCAAATCAATATGCAACAACCTCACACACGGAAATTCTGACAGTCCCGCACCTCTTCGTAGCGCGCCGACGCCGGCGCTGCGGTCCCGCTCCGCCTGCTTCACCCCGCGCTGAACCCCGTTCCGCGAAATCCCACATTTCCGGGCGGCGTCTGGCACACTGCGATCCCCGCGCTGCACTAGGCGGAACTTCATTCTCCCGAAAACGGACTAACTCGAAGCATCCAAAGCGGATAGCAGCAGATAGCTGGGGCTCAACCTGTCAGGTTACTGGCAACAAATCGCGCCGGGTCCACTCCCAGCAAGTCGAACGCCTTCTGCTGGACCGGCGTCGGTCGGGCGTGCAGCGGAAACGCGTGTTCCGGTGCCTCGGGCAGCGCCACCTCGTTCAGCGTCAGTGTCGCCAGATCCGCCAGCAGCGTCCGCAAGCTGTGCGCCGGCAGTCCCTCCGGCGTCCGCTTGCTGGTCGCCTTGGCCTGCGTGCTCTCCGACACCTGCGCCTTCTCCACCGGTGAGTCGCGCCGCTGCCGCGCCGCCTCCCGGTCCTGCTCCTCGAACAGCAGCGGCGCCAGCCGCCGTCGCAGGTGCCATTCCACGTAGTAGGCCAGCAAGCACACCAGCACGTGCCCGCGCACGTGGTCCTCGTTGCAGACATGCACCGGCCGCACCTCCAGCTGCCCCGTCTTCAGCGAGCGGAAGGCCCGCTCCACCTGCGCCAGGCTCTTGTAGGCCTCCACCGTCTCGTCCGCCCCCAGCTGCTCGGCACCCAGGCTGGTCCGGATGATGTACACCCCGTCCAGCTGCGCCTCCGCCTCGATCCGCTCCTGCCGCCGCGACCAGCGGATCCGCTCGTCCTCCACCGCGACCAGAAAGTGCTTGGCCATCTTCTGGCGGCCCACATCGCGGCCCACCCGCCGGTTGATCGCTTCCCGCCCCCGCAGCCGCTTGCCTGGCCCCCGCACCGCCTTCGCGATCGTCTCCAGGGCCGCCTCCGTCGCCTGCAGCAGGGCCTCCCGCTTGCGCGCCCGCGCGGCCCGCAGGCGCGGGTTCAGGCACACCAGCAGGCGCTCGCCGGGATAGTCCGGGCTGCGGATCTCGGCCACCTGGTCGGCCACCAGCTCGCCCGGTAGCAGCGGGGCCGGCTCCTCCGGCTGCGGTGCGCGCAGCAGCGTGCGGATCGAGTCCGCCTTCAGGGCCGAGATCCAGCCCAGCCCGGCCGGTGCGAGATCCTCCCGCAGGCGCGCCGTGGTCAGCATGCCGCGGTCCCCCGCCAGCGCGACGGACTCCAGGCCGAAGCGCTTGCGGACCTTGGCCACCTGGGAGGCGACGGTGCGCGGGTCGCCGGTGTTGCCGGCGAACACCTCGACGGCGACGGGGCAGCCGTCGGCGGCGCACAGCAGGCCGCACACGAGCTGCTGCTTGGAGGGCTTGCCGTCGCGGCTGTGGCCGAAGGCGGCCAGGGGGCAGCAGCGACCCTCCAGGTACGTCGAGCTGACGTCGTACAGCAGCAGGGTGGCGCCCTGCAGGTGGCGGCGGGCGAGGCTCTTCTCGATCCACTTCTGGCGGGCGAGCAGCCAGTCGAGCATGGCCAGCAGCTCGTTGCCATGGACGGAGCCGAGGCCGAGCAAGGGTCCGAGGCTGGAGGCGGCGGTGTCGGCGGAGAGGGAGCGGGCGGTGGCGAGCTTGGAAGCGGGTGCGAGGAGACGGGCGGCGAGGGCGGCGAGGGCGAGGTCGCGGAAGCGGGAGGGATGGCGGTGGAGGAGGCGTTCGAGGCCGAGCTGGCGGCAGAGGCCGAGGACGGCGGCGACATGGCCGTGGGGCAGCGAGCGACGGAGGGAGAAGGCCTTGGAGGGAGCGGAGACGACCAGGCCGCCGCGGAGCATGGCGCGGATGCCGTCGACGATTTCGGGGGGCAGTTTGGAGAGGTTGGCGAGGGTGACGCGGCGGATGCGCTTGCCTTCGCGCCAGGCCTGGCGGAAGAGGATGGCCGGGGGGCTGTTGCGGTTGGGGATGACGTCGACGTGGAAGGACATGAGGGCCGGCCCCTTACATGGCAACATAATACATCAACAACAAATTGTTTGTCAAGTCTTTTTCAAATCCGGTAGCAGGGCAAATACATGGCAACATCTTGCCAGTTGCGGGACCGGTCCGTCAGGCGACAAGGCACCTGATTTCAATAACTTGGGGAGATTGCTACGGCCTCAGGGGGGATGAAGTTCTGACTAGGTCTCTCACCTGTTCCCGCAACTCCTGCGCACAGGGCATCCCATAGGCAGGTTGCCTCACCGCTTGGAGCCTACTTGCTCCCCGCGCTCTCCGACGCCCTGCCACTGCCTATCCGAGCTATCTCAAGTGTCCACAAGAACGCGGCCACTCCGCCCACCGGAATGGAATGAGGTCGCCACGGCATTCGGAATCCCTGGCGTTTCCACAAAGCCGAATCGTGTCTACTTCGTCGTTCCAGCTGCGATATTCATTCCCAGTCCAGATGCTCGCGAAGAAACCGGAACGTAACTTTGCCGTGGATCTCGTGGGGTCCGTTGAAAAACTCGATCTCGGTTCTGTCCCCTAGGCCGAGCTGATTGTAGAACCGGCGGACCTTCGCGAATTCGTAGGCGACCCATTCGTCGGGAGCGACGCCGTCCGAATGGCCGCGCTCCACCATGAACGGTCGCGGTGCCATTAGAGTGGCTAGTTCCGCGTAGTTGACGACATTGGCGAAGTTGAACTCCAGCATGTCGTACTCGCGAGTGAACAAGTAGCTGTAGCGATCCGTCGTGCTCGTGTTCTTCCACACCCATTCATTGAAATCCGCCGAGCAAATCGACAGGGCGTAGTCATCGAGCAGCGGGGGAATCCGCACCGCCGTCTTGCCGCCGTACGAAAGGCCGTAGAAACCAATTCGATCCGGGTCGACGAACGGTAACGACTTGAGCCACGCGAGCGTTTGCTGGTGCTGGCCCACGATGAACGAATACAGCGACAGCTTTAGAGGGTGTGCCTTGCGGTGGAGCTGTCTGAACCGGTCGCGTCCGATATAGGGGTTTTGCGGGGCGTAGACTACAAAGCCCTCCTGCGCCAGCCGCGCTCCGTAGCGATGGTAGGCACGATGGTCGGAATCGGGATCCACCACGTCGGTCGGACGCCCCTCCAGCCCGTGCTGCGCGACCACTACCGGACGGCGTTCGCCCGGAACAAGCCCCTTGGGGACAAGGATGACCCCGTAAGCAAACACATCCTCCCAAACGTCCAAAACGACTTCGAATCCTTCAAAATCAGCGTGATCGTAGATTCGGCGCGTTCTGGTACGCGCCTCCCTGTCCGGACTTGGCAACCGCCCGATGACCTCGTTCCACAGGTGCTCGCGATAGAACTTTGTCGTATCTTTCCAAGCTTCGATCGAAGAATTGTCCGCCTTCGACCAGAATTCGTCACGGCGGTGCGGCGAATCCCGGACAAGGCTGTGGTTGAATGCCACGATCTGGTCGAACTGCCGGCGCATCCGCTTGTCGCCGTCCGCCGGAACGGCCAGCTCCTTGGGTACTTCGGCGGCAGGGCGCAGGCTCGTTGCAGGGATCAGCAACCGCAGGGCATCTTCTGTGCCCGGGGCGTCCACACCCTCCACGAGCGCGAGGTGGTTTGCCGCTCCAAGCAAGTCGTAGGTCTGTCGAACGCGGCCGACCTCGAAACGCACTGAATCAATGGATGGAGAGACCAGCCTGCCGGAGGCGGCCCGGTTGGCGTTTGGCTCGGGTGCGGGAGGCTGGCCGGAGACCTCGGGTCCTCGCGAGGCTTCGACAATCAATCTCCTTGGCGCTATCAGCCTCGCGGTCTCCGCGTCACCGAACTCCCGCAGCAATGCCCATACGTTCCGGTCTATCGTTTCCTGCCAAAGGCCCTCCCGTTCCTGGAAGTACCCGCTCACCACCACCGACGAGACTCGCTTGTCGATGGCCGCCGCGTACAGCGCGAGCAACCCTCCCTCCCCGTATCCAATGATCCCGACGGGAGCCGCTTGCTCGCGGTTGCGGGCTTCGAAGAAATCGACCGCTGACAGGACCTTTTGGATCTCGTACCCGATTAGGTGGCGTCCGAGTTCGTAACTCATCCGGAAAAGGAACTCGCGGTGCGGGAGATTTGTCCTTAAGACGCCGCTCAAGCCGGTCCATCGCGCTGTTCGGTCGATCAGTGTTGGCACGACCACTTGGCAACCGTTCTCCGCCAGTCGCCTTGCGAACTGAGCGTTCGCAGGCACGCCGTTCTCGATTCCCGCCAGCATTTCCGGCGACCACGACGCGTCTGGTATAGCCACGATCCTTGCCGTGGGAGGCGAACGGGGCTGCAGCAAGAGTCCCTCGCCAAACACTCCCGCGAGGGACTCCCAACGAACTTCGTGGATGTCGTAACCTGCGGCCCGCGCAACAATCGATGGCCTGTCCGTAGTGGCGACGAATTCGAGGGATTCGAGGGGCCGCCGCTCGTCGACTACTCCGAGAAGGGTCTTGAGGCGCTCGCGGTTCGGGGCGACAGACCTCTCGTATGCGCCGTGCGAGCCGTAGTCAGGATTCCAGTACTGGCTTCGATCCTTGGCGGCTGCTTCGGTTGCCTTGTCCAAGTAGCGATGAATGCCCTCCACCATCTCCGCGGCAAGGTCGCCCGTGGACTCCAGCGGTTGTGTGTCAAGCAGGACGGTCTGCGCAGAAGCACCGATCAGGACGCCCAGGGCGGCCACCAGTCCGCAACAAGAACTCTTGAGATTCACGGCAGCCTCCCGGCAGTCGACCACTGCTTCGCGACCGGCAGATCCCGAATGGTCATGAAATACGGCATGCGTGGGATCCAGGGCTAGCCCTCGCGGATCCTCCGTTTCCGATTGTCATATTCGACCCTGCTTCCACGCACGAAGCTCTCGTCAGCGAGGATCGCGGCGATCGAATGGCTGTAGCCGGCCTCGATCGGGGCGCTCGGCGTTTCTCTCGAGCGCAGGCACTCTAGGAAGTTCAGCATGTGCGGAACGCTCTCCGCCTCTTGGATCGTCTCGCCGTCGCGAATACGGTCGGCATCTTCCACTGTGTTCCCGCTAATCGCAAACGGGTCCCCCCAGCGAGTCGCGTCCATCTCGCCGCGGGATCCGAAAAACTTCAAGTAGTTGTGCCCCCGAACGCCGAAAGTCGAGCAATACCGGACTAGAAACCCCTCCTTGGTGTACTCCAACGTGGTCTCCACGGAGTCGGGAACGTCGAATCCGTCCCGATTCCAACGGAATCCACCCGCCATAGTGACGGCACGGGTCGGTGGTCCGGCACCGGTGATGAAGTGGACAAGATCAAAGAAATGAACGCCCAGATTGCTGTGAGGCCCTTGCGAAAAGTCGCGATAGCCGAACCAGCCGGCATGCTGCTGGGCGTCCCAGGGCCTATGCTTGCGGTGCATGAGGAATCGCTTCCAATCGGTGTCTCGCTCCTCCAAGCGCCGCTCGGCGTAACGGTACCAGTACGGCTTGTAGGAATTCCGGGATTGCTCGATCTTGAAGATTCTCCCCAAGCCTCCTGCCTGTACGAACGCCCGGGCCGCGACCGACGACGGGAAACTGCGCACTTGAGTGCCCATCTGCACGACGCGATCTGACGCTTTGACTGTGTCGCACGCCCTTCTCAGTTCCTTGAGATCCATAGCGAGCGGCTTTTCGACGTAAGCGTCCTTTCCCGCTCGGATAGCGTCGATTAGCTGCACGCAGTGCTGGTGGTCGGGCGTCCCAATGACCACCGCGTCGACGTCATCGCGCGCAAGCAAGTCTTCGTAGGAGTGGACCGTGTCGGGGGCGTTCCCGGCCGTTTCGAGAACTCTCGTGGCCGCGGTCTCGCGGTGGCTGCGCCAAATATCGCAAACCGCGCGGACCTCGGCGTTGGCCTGCTGCCGAAACTCAAGGACTTGACCGAGCAGGTTCCTTCTCCCGCAGCCGAGAATTCCGATACCGATTCGGTCGTTTGCACCGAGGGTGCGGGCGGCGCTGAGCGCAGTGATCCCGGAGCCTGCGACAAAGTTCCTTCGCGTCATGCGGTGAGTATATCCGTATCGGGCACGGGTTGGCATAGCCAGTGCAGCTACCGGCTTGCACGTCCCATGCGCGAGTGATAACGAGTCGAGGGCCCAACTCCGGGGCCCCTGCCGCAAGGTGGATGATTCAATTCGCTGGCTTGGAGTCGCCTTGTTCCACTCCGAGGGCAGCCGCTGCGGCTCAACCGAGAGCAGCCCGCGCCACGCGCAGCACGTTCCCACCCAAGATCTTGCGGATTGCATTGTCCGAATGGCCCCGCTGCACCATTCCGACGGTGAACATGGGCCAGTTCGTCCAAGCCAGGCTGCGTGTCATCGCCGGCTCCGTGGTGAAATCGTCCTCGGGCCACAGCGCGGCGAAGCGCGTTCGACTGGGTCCGCGCCGCGGGATCTTTTGCGCTTCCTCTTCCGTGTATTGCGATCGGTAGGCTACGTCCGTTCCAATTGCGACGTGGTCGGCTCCGAACTTCCCGACGGCGTAGTCAATATGGTCGAGCAGTGCTCGGATGTCGCCCGTGCGCCGCAGGAAGCGGGGTATGCAGCAGATGCCGATATAGCCCTCGGAATCCGCGATTGCGCGTATCACTTCGTCGGGCTTGGACCGGATGTGCGGATGGATCGCAGCACATGAAGTGTGGCTGGCGACGATAGGCCGACCAGACGCGCGCGCCGATTCCAGGCTGGTACGCCAGCCCGAATGAGCAACGTCGACGATTACGCCAACCTTGTTCATCTCGGCTATGGCTGTCCGCCCGAAGTCGCTCAGACCTCCGTTGGCGGTCTCCGCGCAGCCATCGCCCAGCCGGTTGCGCCGGTTGTAGGTCACGTGCATCATCCGGATGCCGAGCTGGAAGAAAATACGCACGTACCGCAGCTCGTCCTCAACCGAGTTCCATTGCTGCGTTAAGGGGACGCCGTTACCGGTGAAATAAAGGCAGCCTAGGCCATCAGCCCGCGCACGTTCGACATCGTCGGGCGTGACCGCACGCCGCAAAACCCCCCGCAAGTGGTCGGTCAGGTAGGTGAAGCGAGCCAAGCGTTTGATCAATCGCAGCGGGTCGCTGCTCTCCTCGCCGCAGTTCTGGAAGATACAGGTCATTCCCGCCGCGTTCCACGCTCGAACGAATTCCTCTCGCTCCTTCTCGATCGTCGCCGGCCGCGTCATAGCCATGTCCTCGCGCTGGTCCTGCAGTTCCATCTCGGAGGCGCCTTCTTCCATCAGCTCGCGAACAGCGTCTCCGTCCAAGGCCGCTCTTGGCGAAAAGCCGTAGGCGTCGAAGACCAAGGCCTCTCGGTGGAGGCGCAATCCGTAGTCGAGGTCGCGTCGACTGGGCTTGAGGAGGTCGATGGCGGTCTGGCGGTCGTTCTCGATTCGTTCGTTGCTACCCGCACTCAGTTGCGCGGCGGCCGCTAGGGAACCCCCCGTTGCGATGAACTGGCGACGATTCATGGGTACATCATCGTTGATTGGATCTAGCACGCGCCCTTGGCGTCGAGGATTCGATCCTGCGGAATTGCTTGGCCCGCCCGTACGGCTCGCTGCCATGGCGGACTGCAGCCGGAGCGCCAAGGAAAAGGAGTGATTGCGTGAGGCGGATTTGGGACTGATCTAGACGACGCGCGGAATCATTCGTCGCTTGCAGTCCGCGCAAGCGTTGCGCGCGCCTCGCCAGCCAAGCAATTCGGACTGTTGGCGATGACTCGCTGGAGACCCGTCCCTGCTCGCTTTTCTCTGAACTGGCCGAGTTGCCAGGTCAGCCCTTGTTTCAATCAGTGTCCGATTGGATAGCCGGATTTCACTCCGGGACTTGCGATTCTGTCGAGGAGATCAATAAGATGCAGGCGCATCTCCTATGTATCCGGCGATTCCTGCAAGAAGGATCGCTCGTTTGTCATTACTTCCTTACAGGGCCAAACCCGGCCAATCGCTCTCCGGTCACGATCAGGCCTTCGGTGAGGGTGGTTCGCGCAGCAAGCGTACAACGGGTCCTCATCGACCGCCACGTCCCCGCTCTTGCATCAGGGACGAATCGACTGGTCCCGATTGTCCGGCAAATTGCGCTTACCCCGATTCGTACGAATCAACCAACATGTACCGCAGCAGTTTGGATCCGCTGCTTGGCATACCTCGCGGACTAGCACAAATACCGAGACAGTCCAGTGATCGATCTATCGAAAGGAGGCACTGCTGAAACCCCATAAGACGATGTTTCAGCCGCTGCTTGTCATCGTGCGCCCTTGATCCGAATTCCCCTTTCCAAGCTGGTGTGTTTTCCCGAAACCTCTTCTGCGGCAGTTGTCGGACTGATCCGCGTTGCCGCGCTGCAAATGCGAGAGGTGCTGGAGGACTGCCGTTTGTTCCAGTAGGTCCTACTGCGGAATGCAAAGCAACATCAGCCCTGCCGCAATGCTTCGGACGGACGAACCCGGCCCGCTCTTGCCGCGGGCACAATGGCAGACACGCATCCGCATATCACGAGTGCTATCGACGCATATCCAACAATGTCCCATTCGAGCGGACCGACCTCGAACAGCATTCCCGAAACCAACCGACCGGCACCGATCGCGCCCAGCAGACCGGCCGCCGTACCGCCGACCAGCAGGAGAGCAGCGCGGCGGAATACGAGGGCTTGGACACGATGCCGGGTCGCCCCCAGGGCCATCCGTACTCCGATTTCCGCAGTGCGATTTCGGACAGCCTGGCTGCACACCCCGAATAACCCCAGTCCGGAAATCAAGAGCGCAACAACGGAGAACGCCCCGACGAGTCGTACCAGGATCCGTTCGTTGGCGACCGCTCGCATTAGGTGGCCCTCGACGGTACTGAATCCCCTTCCAATCGGCATTCCAGGCACTACTTCAAGGACTACCCGACGGACAGCCTCCGCGGTACTCTCGGCGCCGACAGACGAGCGCACCGCGACAGTTTCGGTGAAGCCCTTAAGATCGACAGTGGAGCGGTAGATCAGGGGTGGCGGTTCGTCGCGAGGATTCACGTGGCGGACGTTCGCCACGACACCGACGATTCGGGCCGCTTCTTCTATCACCCCGCCAAGCGCCGAGGCGTCGGGGAAAAACCTGTCGGCGAAGGCTTGGTTGACCACTATTTGGTTCGTGTCCCCGTAGCCTGGAACTCGTCCGCCAAGCAGCTGTATGCCCAACGTCTCGAAGTAGCTCGGAGACGCCTGGACGTGAATGACGCCCATATCCTCGTCCTTGCCCGGCATATATCCGGAAACCGAGATCGTTCTTTGCCCATAGTTGCCTTTAAGGGGCAAGGACTCCGTGAAGGCTGCGGATTCGACACCCGGGATTTCCCTGACACGCTCGAGGATTCGCCGGCGCATTAGTGGCTGGCCCTCCTTCGAGAATCCCCCGCCTTGGGGGTCAATGCTGACGGCAATGACGTTCGCTGCTTCGATGCCGAGGTCGGTCGCCCGTATTCCGGCGAGTGTTTTTAGGAATAGCCCTGCAGTCGTCAGCAGAACCAAAGCCAAGGCGCACTGCCCGGATACCAACAGGCTCCTAACGAGAATTTCGCCTCGCTGGGGAGTCATCCTGGAAGACCCGTCCTTCAACGAGTCCGCCGTTGCTGTACGGGACGCCCAGATCGAAGGCGCCAACCCGAAAAGGAACACGGTCAGGATTCCAACGCCGGCTGCGAACAAGAGTTCCGGCCAAGCCAAGCGCGCGTCCAGCAAAGAGTACGCACCTCTCAGTTCTCCTACCCAATCCTGCAACGTCGGGATCAGCCAGTAAGGCAGAGCGCAGCCCAGCGACGTTCCCGTAGCGGCGAGGATAGCGCTCTCGGCGAGCAAGGGGCGGACCAGCTCGACCCGGCTTGCTCCCAGCGCTTGGCGGACGGCGAGCTCGTGACGGCGCTCTGTTGCCCGAACTAGCAGAAGGCTTCCCAGATTTGCGCAAGCCACGATCAAAAGCAGTGCAGTCGAGCCCCACAGCAGCATCAACGGTCTGCTGGCGGATATCCGGACCCTCGATATGCCCGTGTCCATCGCGGTCAGGGGCATCCTTATCCTTGAGAGAGCCTCCCTTTCCTCGTCCGAGATGTTCCCCCCGGCCTGCTCGAGGAACACTTGCTGCAGGCGGAGATTGAGTGCTTCTTCCGCCTGCTCGAAACCGACATCCGGCTTGACTCGCATCAGGATATTCAGCCAGTAGGTCTCGTAGGGCGTTCCCGGCTCGAGGCGGGACGGGCTGCGAGTGACGCTTGGTTGCATGGACATCGGCACCCAAACGTCAGGTCTGGATTCCAGCGTGTGACCGTGAAATGACGGTTCGGCTATGCCGACGATCTCGTAGGGAACCGCGTTCAGCTGGATGGTGGAGCCCACCGCCTGCGGGTCTGCCCCGAGGCGGTCTGTCCAGAATCCGTGACTTAATACCGCAAACGGACTCGCCCCGGGCGCACCGTCGTCATCGGTTTCGAGCACCCGCCCGACGAACGGGCGCACTCCGAGCATCGAAAAGTACGAACCGGTGACCAACATGCAGGAGGCCCGTTGTAGGTCGCTTCCCGGCGCAGATCGCTCGCCCCAATAGACCGTCGAGAGAAACGTTGGCGCTGCCGCGACATCTGCGAGTACGCCGTTGTTGTTCTCGCGAAGAGCTTCGTATTGGGGGAACGAGAAGACGCTTTCCTGAGGTCGATCGCTCCGGCTGAAGACTCCCATTGCACCCGGTCCCAGCACAGCCAATTCACCTGGGCGTTCTACCGGGAGCGTGCGGAGCACGAGGGCTTCGAAGAGGCTGAACACGGCTGTGTTGGCTCCTGTGCCAGCTGCGAGGGTTAGCGCCGCGATGACGAAGAAGCCGGGATGCTTCCTAAGGGATCGAAACGCAACTTTGATGTCGCCTAGCATTTGAGGGAATGACTGGGAACGACGCTCCGGAGTAAAGACTGCGGTAGATTGTGCGACGGTTTGAAACGTATGGATGACGTACTTGTGATCGTTCGTACGTAGCCTTAACCGTGGACGCAAGTAATGTTACCAGCCGTGAGAGGTACGGCCAAGATGCGGGGCGCACGTACAGAGACCGTTTAGCCTTGTGTTTACGAGCAGGCCGATGTGTTCGCTAGCCGCGAGGACCGACACAGATCGAGGCTCGAATTGCCAAGGTGACGAGGCACTCGGAATGACGAATCCAAGTCTTAGGCTGAAGGTTTGCTCGTTTCGCCTCTTGATCACGCCGGCAGCTGGCGAACGACGTCGGTTTGACCGTGCCCTACGTGGGGTCTTCCTCGAACTATCTACTGAGCGCCTACAACGAGAACGCCGCAACGCGCGGAGATCCTGGCACGGAAGCGTCGCGGCACAAGCATGTTGAGTATGTGGGCAACTTGGTATATCGGACACCTTATGGCTCTTCGAACTACAACGGAATGAACGCTACCCTTGCCAGGCGCTTCTCCAGCGGCAACCTTTGGACGGTTGCCTACACCTGGGCACATGGCATCGGCAACACGTCCGAGCAGTTCGTGGGAGCCGTGACAGGGGTCCAGGACCCGTCCTGCTTCTCTTGCCCGCGGATCTCGAACTCCAGCGACCTGCGGCAGAGACTCGCTACGAGCTACTTGATCGAGCTGCCGTTCGGGCGCGGCAAGCGGTTACTTGACCGGGGCGGCGTGCTGAATTTCGCTCTTGGCGGATGGCAGCTGAGTGGCCTGCTCCAGCTGCAGACCGGTCAGTACTACAACGTCACTCTTCCGGCCGCTTTCACCAACCTCGGCACGCGTGGAGGCCAGGCGTGGCAGGAGAGTACCGTGTCTCGAATCCCAGCCCCGACCGCTGGTACGACCGCACCGCGTTTGCAATCCCCCGCGATGCAAGCGCCTTGGCCGACTTTGGAAACGTCGGGCGCAACAGCATGCAGGAAGACGGCATCTTCAATTGGGACATCGGACTGCAGAAGGCGTTCCAAGTGACCGAGAGCCTGGACGTGCAGTTTCGCCGGGAAGTATTCAATATGACGAACCATCCCAGCTTCGCCGTACCGAACCGGAACGTGCGTTCGCCCGCCGGCGGTACGATCCGCGGCACGAACACGAGTCCGCGGCAGATGCAGTTCGGCTTGAGAATCTCCTTCTAGCTGGGAGGACGGGGCGCGCCGGTCCGGTCCGGAGTGGCCCTTATTGGCCCGTGAACGGCACCGCCGGCGGAAACCCTCTTGCTGGTTGACTAGATGTGCTGGCTTGGACGGCTGAGTTGACTCGATTCCTTCCGGCCTGGTAGCAGCGTGCGGTCGCACCCTCGGTCCGAACTATTGATGCATTTAGTGCATTCGGTGCCGAACAAGGCTTCCGCGATGCCTTGGCGATGCCGGTGCTTGGAGTTGGGCGGAGAGCGCACTTCGCGTCGCTCCCCACCCGGAGTGGCCGGCCGCCGCTCAGTTGACCGGGATCAAGCGCGAGTTGTCGACGGGATCCTGCTTGGCGAGCACTAGTTCGATCACGCCGTTCTCGAAGGTCGCCTTCACGTTTTCGTAGTCGACGCTCTCGGGAAGCACGAACGTCCGCCTGAACTCTCCGCTCGGCCGCTCGACAAGGCTGAAGCGAGGCGTTGATTCCTCGCCGGCGGGCTTGCGCCCCGCCCGCACCGTCAGGAGATTGTCCTCGACGCGTACTTCGATGTCCTTTTGCGAGACGCCTGGCAGATCGCCCCGGAGCACGAACTGGGTGTCGTTCTCGGCGATGTCGAACGCAGGGGCCCAGCTCGGTCGGCTCGGACCGGCCGCGAGAAAGCGGTCCAAGTCCCTCCAGGGGTTGAACGCGGTGTGATGCAGTAGAGTCATGATTTGTTCTCCTTTCGTGTTAATGGCTGCTGATGTGCTCAGTATTGCACCAGAATAATGGTATGTCAAGTATTGAAATAAGAAAATATGAGTGTATTAATATAAAGTAATATGATTTCATCAATATCTCGTTTTGACGCCTCGAGGATTGCCTTGTCGGGAAATGTCCCGTACGCTCAGGGTTCGCGAGAGGCCGGATGGTCCAGCCTTGCGAACAGGCTGAGTCTCTTGTGTGTCCAGGCGGGGCGTCGCACCTGACAGGCAACCTGGGGAGTGATTGGCTCGGACGCCGGCAAGTCGCGAGGTGGCGATTCGAAGGCGCGATCGCCGAAGGACGTTGTTGATGGGCCGTTGGGTTGTCGGAACTATGGAGCGCACGCTCCACCCGGGCCGATGGGTCACGGATGGCTTCAACCCTTCCATAGCTAGGCCTGTGAGCAGGGGTGTCTGCGTCGCTGACCGTGGAGGTACGTGGGGTGCGGTTCGCGACGGAATCCCGAAGCGGCGTTCAATATCATTCACCCCAATCGGCCGCCTGCCGGCAAAGCGAATTGCGCGCCCCGACCGCCGTTCGCGGTGGTATGATCAGCACGGGAGGATTGCTTGCATGAACCGTAGAAAATTCATCGGGGGCTCGCTTGTCGGAGCGTCAGCTCTAACCGCTTCTTCATCGGCTGTTGGGGGCACGCGGGGAGAGGTTCCCACACGGGTATTCGGTAAGACAGGGGAGAGCCTGACCGTTGTTGGGCAAGCTGGCGGCCGCTTCCCGCTATGCACCTTCGACGAGGCCAAGGCGATCACGATGCGGGCGTACGACCTGGGCATCAACTACTTCGACAACGCCCACAGCTATTGGAACGGGCGTTCCGAGGAGGTGTTTGGGGCGGTCCTTCCGCAGTTCCGCAAGGATGTCTTCATCACGACCAAGAGCGCCGACCGCACGCGCAAGGGTGCGGAGGAGGAACTCCACCTTTCTCTCAAGCGGCTGAAGACGGACTACGTGGATCTGTGGCAGATTCATGCTGTCGGCGAGATGGACGAGGTCGAGCAGATCTTCGGGCCTGGCGGTGCCATGGAGGCGTTCGAAGCTGCAAAAGAGGCAGGCAAGTGCCGTTTCCTCGGATTTACGGGCCATCGCGACCCGCATGTGCATTTGGCAATGCTGGAGCGCTATGACGCCTACGACACGATTTTGATGCCGCTGCACCCGGCGGACCCCTCCTACCTGAGCTTTGAGGAACTCGTTCTTCCGGTAGCCCGCGATCGCGGCTTGGGCATCCAGGGCATGAAGAGCCTCGCCAACGCGAAGCTCCTGCAATCGCTCAGCGTCAGACAGTGCATTCAATACGTGCTGAGCCTTCCGATCCATTGCTTGGCTGTCGGCTGCACGACGATCGGACAGATCGAGGACGACGTCCGCATCGCGCAGGAGTTCAAGCAGTACGGGCCGGACGAAATGAGTTCCATACGGAACACGGCCCAGAGGCTCGCCGGTGCCGCGCTCGAGGACTGGAAGCGAGACCTTCAGCAGGCATCGAACCGTCCGCCGTACGCGGGAGCCTAGGGTTCCATGCCGGGTTGGGGTCGGCGCGGGGCTTGCCGGGCACTGAAACCTGATCAGTTCCTTGTGTAGCCCGGCCAGGTGCTCCCAGCGGGAATGTCGTTTCCGTAAACTTTACATCAAAAGGACGAGAGGACCGTGTCCATGGTGTTGACCGATGGCGTTCCCAAGCCGTCTATTGGGTAGTAGGCGACCGCGCTCCTCTTGGAAGGCAGGCGGCCGCAATGGGACAATCCGCCATGAAGTCCGGTTCGCCAATACCTTCGCGCGCGCTAGTTGACTCTGCCCCTTCCGATTCTGGAGACCGGGAGTGCGCCAGGTGGGGGCTAAGGACCTTGACGTGGCAACCGCATCCCCGGGGCGCCCCTCGGCGAGGCGTCATAGCGATTGCATCGCGCGTTGTCTTGGGGCTTGCTGGCTGCTTCTTGGTCGGCTGGCCGGACCCTCAGCTGACCGGTCCTCCCAGTCCCACGGGCCTCTTGGCGGCGCAGGCTCCGCAGCGAGGCGAACGCCGAGCACGCCGTTCCCGTAGAGATGCGCCCGAGATCTTTCGCACCAAGGTGCCAGACCACCCCTATGACATCGTCCTTGGCAACCCAACGGACACGTCGGTCATCGTAAGTGTCTTGTCTTATCCGCCGGTCGAGGGATATATCGAGTTCGGCACGAGCGCGGGCGTATACACAGCGCAGTCGGATCGGATTCGACTCGAGGCAGGCGAGCCGACGGAACTAAAGCTTGACGGCCTGCTACCTCATACGAGGTACCACTACCGATGGCGCAGCCGTGCTTCATCGTTAGAGACCTTCGATGCGTCAGACGAATTCACGTTCCGCAGTGGACGCGCGGCCGGCGACAGGTTCGTTTTCACGGTGCAGTCCGACCCGCACTTGGATGGGCGGACCGATCCGCGACTCTACGAGGCATCCCTGAGAAACGCTGTGAAGGCCGGCACGGACTTCCATGTCGATCTAGGCGACACGTTCATGACGGACAAGAGACGCGCGGACTTCCGGGAAGCGTTGCCGCAGTATCTTGCCCAGCGGTACTACTTCGGCTTGATCGGGTCCAGCGCACCGGTCTTCCTCGTGTCGGGCAATCACGATGGCGAGGGCATCGCGCGGGGCCCGATGAGCGCATGGGCGCGCAAGCAGCGCCAAGCCTACTTCGCCACTCCATCGGACGGCTACAGTGGCCGTGGAAACTACTACCAATGGGAATGGGGCGACGCCCTGTTCGTCGCGCTGGATCCATATTGGGCAACGCCTCGCGTCCGGCAGAGAGGCGACTATTGGTCGCGAACACTAGGCGAGGTTCAGTACCGCTGGTTCCGCGAAGCGTTGGAGAGAAGCGAGGCGAGATTCAAGTTTGTCTTCATCCACCACCTTGTGGGCGGCATCAACCAGGCGGCGCGTGGCGGAGTTTCTGCCGCGGGCCTGTTCGAATGGGGCGGCCACAGTCTCGATGGCAAGCACGAATTCAACGACCGCAGGCCGGGCTGGGGCAAGCCGATTCACCGGCTGCTTGTCGAGACAGGCGTCTCGATCTTGTTTCACGGTCACGACCACGTATTCGCGAAAGAAGAGCTCGATGGTGTCATCTATCAGTTGGTTCCCCAGCCGGGACTAGACCGGTACGGGGCACCGCGCACAGTTGATGGACGCTACGAAAACGGAGATGTGATTGGAGGCCCGGGGCACCTGCGCGTCACAGTGTCCTCGGACGAGGCCTTAGTGGAACTGGTGCAGACACGACGCGAGGGTATTGAGAGTGGAAACGGCCTGACGACATATTCGTACCGCGTCGGACCGCATTGTGAGGGAGCGTGCAAATGACCATTCGATCCTGCATCTTGCTGTTAGCGGCCTTGTTCGCGGCATCTGGTGCCCCACCTAACTTCGTGTTCATTTTCGCGGACGACCAAGCGTGGAACGGCCTATCCAGGCGGATGATTGAGAACATGCCGGAATCGGGTAGCGATTACCACCGGACACCCAATATCGACCAGCTGGCTAAGGAAGGCATGACGTTTTCCCGTGCCTACGCGGCGGCGCCGAAGTGCGAGCCTTCGCGTTACGCAATTATGTTCGGGATGACGACGACTAGCCTGAACGCGCCGGACAAGCGGACAGCCATGCGCATGCGAGGCGAACCACGCCATTCCCTTGTAAACGCACTCAAGGCTGCCAATTCCTCCTACGCCGCCGCGACATTCGGGAAATGGCAACTTGCAAGATCGCAACGCGAACTGGGATTCGACAGGGACGACGGCAAGATCACCCAAAACCAAGACGGCGAATCCCCTGATCCGCGCGACCCGAAGCGCATGTTCGAGCTGACAGTAAAGGGCAATCGGTTCATGGAGGATAGCGTGGAAGCCGGGCGCCCGTTCTACCTTCAGCTATGGCATTACGCGGTGCATGGCAGCAACCAGTCCCTTCCAGAAACGCTCGAGAAATGGCAGGGTCGGCGGCCTGGACGCCTGCATCGCGATCCCACGCGCGCCGCCATGGCGGAGGACTTCGACCGCGCCGTTGGCATCACTTTGGCGAAGATTGAGGAACTCGGAATCCGCGACAACACCTACGTGATCTACATGTCTGACAACGGCGGGCCGACGCGGTTTCTGCGAGGGGGCAAGACAAACGTCACGGAGGGCGGGCTGCGCGTGCCCCTCATTGTGCGTGGACCCGGCGTCGAGACGAATGCGTATTGCGACATTCCGGTTGTTGCGTACGATCTGCTGCCAACGGTTCTCGATTTCGCGGCGCCCGGAGTTGCACCTCCTCCGGCAGCGGAGGGTGGGAGCTGGAAGCCCTTGCTACTGAGCGGCTGCGCTGAAGGAGTCGAACGCCCGAAGGAGCAGTTCGTGTTCTACTTTGGCGAGGCGAGGGGCCGCATCCCAGGGCCCCAGGCGGCAATCGTTAGCGGCGATTTCAAGCTGCTCTATTTTTGGCAAGAGAAGAAAGCGTCGCTATTCGATGTGAGCAGGGATGTTCGGGAGGCGCGCGATCTTGCGGCGCAGTGGCCGGAACTGGCCGACGAGCTCCAACGCGAGTTGATGGACCACGTCCGCGCCGGTCTCGGCGAGGAGGCATTCGCAAGGGTTGAATCCGGCGAGGTTGCGGCTGCCCCACGAAGGCGCGACCGCTCTCGCCGGCGGCCGGCTAGGGGGCCGGCGCGCCAGCGCAGCCGGGCACCGCTCGTACCGTGACCCGCCGCACGACCATCGCCGCCTTCTCCTTCGCCCTAGCTGCTGCGGCCGCCAACGAGACCCAGAGGGGCACTGTCAATCACGATCCGGAGGTCGTGGCGCGGTCCTTCGCAGCGTTCGCCGAGGTCAACGTGCGCTGGGATCAAGACTACGTCTACGTGGAGGCCGACTCCATGCCTCGGCACCAGATGATGGTGGGGATCCGCTCGTGGAATCGGCAAGTCCCGATTCCTCAGCCGTACTTTGGAAGCAACGCGTTTCGGCTCCCGCTGCGGCCGCGCTTCGCGACGAGTACCGTTTCCGGCAAGGAGTCGCTCTTTCGCGGCGCGATCGCCGTTGCCGCCAACGGCGTGCCGATCTTCAATCCGATCAAGCAGGATGGACGCACCGATACGAACCTTGCCGGGGAGCTCGACATATTCGGAGGCCATGCCGGACGGGCCGACGACTACCACTACCATCTCGCACCGGTCCATCTTGCCGACCAGATCGGGAGCGGCTTGCCCGTGGCGTGGGCGCTAGACGGATTTCCGATTTTCGCCTACAGCGAGGCGGACGGATCGGAGGCGAGGAACCTGGACTGGTTGAACGGTCACTCCCATGCGGGTAGCGCCTACCACTACCACGCGACCCGACAGTACCCCTATTTGAATGGCGGGTTTCGCGGAGAGGTCGCGTTACGCAACGGGGAAGTCGCGGTTCAGCCACGTGCTCGACGGGTCCGTCCCTTCACGAGACCCCTGAGGGGGGCCGAGATCACAGGGTTCGAGCGCCGGGGCCAAAACAGCTTTCGCTTGGAATTCGAGCTACGGGGCGAAGAACATTCGGTCGGCTACACGATCCTGCCCGATGGCGGCGCGAAATTCGTCTTCACGGACGGGTCCGGGCAAAGCCGCTCCGAAGTCTATCGAGGGGGCAGGTCTCCCCTTGAGGGGAGAGCCCGCGAACGTGACAGAAATCGTCGGCAACGAGGCGACATTCGCCGCAGGGATTGAGGCCGAGGCTCGAATCCCCGGTCTCAGCGGCGTTGGGGGGTGCAGCACCCGTTCGAATCTCAATCGCAAGTGGAGGAACTCTGCTGTGCCGGGCCGCTTGAGGCAGTGTTGGAATACTGGCGGTTTGTCATGGCTTCGAGTCCGGTCCCGCTTAGACGCCGAGAAATGACCGGTGCGACTCCGCCCTGTGGGGCGGCGCGACGTGCCGAAGCGCCGGTTGCGCACCCGGTGAGATTGTCGGTTCCGGCCAAGCCTATTTCGTGAAGAAGTCGAAACACAGATAGCACTTGACAGTGCCGCAGTAGCCGATGCCACACCCTTCGCCGGAGCGCTTTTATTGAGATCCACTTTCGGCTGCGACGGAGGTTGAACATGAGAATCGGATTGCGAATTGCCTTCATAGCACTTGGCTTGTCCTTAAACACGGCAGCGTCCGCGGAAGACCCCTGCTCCCTCACAACGCAGGGTATGGACCTAACCCCGGCCGAAGTCTCCTTCCTAGAAGAAAAGCTGGAGAGAGACCCCCACGACTCGGTTTCCCGAACCAAGCTCCTCGGCTACTACTACCAACAAATCGAAGATCGGTCTGCCCAAGAGAAGCATGCGAATCACGTGCTGTGGCTCATCAGGAACAACCCGGAGGCCGCAGTGCTCGGGATTTCGGAAGGAACAGTGGAACCATGGCGAAGCGCGCATCGATACGCGGATGCTCGGAAGGCGTGGCTAGAGGAGATCGAGCGCGATCCAAGCAACACCACGCTGTTGGACCATGCGGCTACAGCATTCACGCCCCATGCCTTAGAACTTGCAACCGATCTTCTCCAGAGAGCCCAGTCGTTGGACGGATCCAATCCGAAATGGGCCGAGCAACTCGGCCAATTGCATATGCTCGATGCGATGAGACCCCCGGGGACGACTAAGCAGCGGATCGCCGGCAAGGCATTGGCTCAACTTGAGAGAGCGTTTGCACTCTCCGAGGGTTCGGCACGGGGCTTCCTTGTGGTTGATCTTGCGAAAGCTGCATACGCGGCCGGGAAGCATGAACAGGCTCGCGAATACGCGGAGTCCGCGCTGAAAGACAACGGCGAAGGCTGGAATCAGGGCAAGCGCACGCATCACGGCAATGTCATCTTAGGCAGGATCGCACTAGCCGAGGGCAATATCGAAGAAGCTAGGTATCGTCTCGTGGCAGCCGCCACGACCCATGGCTCGCCTCAGCTAGATTCTTTCGGTCCGGACATGACGCTTGCCAAGGAGCTTCTCGACGCGGGCGAGAAAGAAGTCGTGCTCAATTACTTCGAGCTTTGCTCCGGTTTCTGGGAAATGGGCCAAGAAGAGCTAGCGGACTGGACCGCACTCGTCAAGGCAGGCAGGATGCCGGACTTCGAAGGTAGCCTTGAGTTTTGATCGATTAGCGCCATTTCGAGAATCCAAAGCCGTATTAGTGGAGTATGAGCCGCGACGGGGCCTCATCGTATTGACACGCAGTTTCCACCGATGCGACTCACCGGTATTGTTCACGGCCATAGGCGGGTCGATTGGAATTCGCTTCCATGCACCCGCGAAATGCGGGCACAACAGTTCGCTTGATCCAGATTCATGCTAAACAATCTGGACATCCGGCTCGGGCGTTAGTACCGGCGACGAGGGTGTGTATCGGCCCTGGAATCAAGATCGGACGCGCTAGAATCCAACCATGCTAGGTCAAGCTCGAATTGCAACAGTTTCGGTCCTCGTGTTGCTTGCCTGGTTCACCGTCGACCTCGGAACGGGTCCTCCCGCATCCGCTGCCGACTCAAATCCCGTAGCGTGGGGTGCGAGCGATCCTTCTTGGTCTTCCGACGGGAAGCGCCTCGCGTTCTCGCTGTTCGGCAGCATCTGGACTGTCGGCTCCGAAGGCGGCATCGCCACGCAGCTGACGTCATCCAACGGGTTCCATGAACATGCCGCTTGGTCACCGGACGGCACCTCGGTCGCGTTTGTGATCGGAGAGAACCCGCGCGGACGGTTTGCCAAGGTGAGGGGAACTCTTGCGATTGTTGACACCGGGACGGGAAGGGAGCGGATGTTGCAGCTGCCCCACCTCACGTCTGGCACTCCCGCATGGTCTGATGACGGAAGAAGCATCTTCTGTCCGCTTTTCGTTCCGGGCGAGGGCTCCCTCTTGCACGAGGTGGATCCTCGATCCGGCGCCTTGAAGAAATTACAGACGCGCCCTCAGCGCAATACCGCAGGTCCCTGGGTTGAGGTCTCGGCTGGTCCAGACGCGATCTTTTTTGCGGCGCAACGCGTGGGCCCGGCCCAAGTGTGGTCCCTGCCAGCGCGACGCGAAGGATTCACCGTCCAATATCCCTTGACGCGGTACCTGCCGGAGGACATCACGGTGCTTGACGGCGTGAGCGCCGCGCCCAACGGCGATTCGATCTACTCCGCCGACGTCATCAATGGAAGAGGGAATTTCGAGCTGTATCGCGTGTCGGGCCGGGGAGGGGAGCCCGTAGCGCTGACTTCCACTGCCCGCCACGAACTCTCGCCGGAAGTCTCCCCGGACGGGTCGCACATCGCTTTCTCGTCCAACAGCTTCGGCAATATGGACGTGTTCACTATGCCTGTGGACGGCGGAGAAGCGCAGCACGTCCGAATCGAAGCCTTGAAGTTTGGCAAGCCATCAGGGAAGGTTCGTGTGAATGTGGTCGACGAACTCGGGAAGCCCACGGCAGTCCGGCTCTATGTCGAAGCGTCCGACGGCAAGGGCTACGCTCCCAGAGGGGAGCCGATCTTCTACTACCCATTGGAACCTGACGGAAAGCGCGATGCATTCTTCGTCGCTGTAGGCAAACCGGAATTTGACGTGCCGTCCGGAGGACTGCGGCTGACCGCGGTCAAGGGTTACGAGTATAGGATCAGCAGCGCAAGCATTGATGTCGTTCCCGGGGAAACGACGGAACTGACGCTCCGGCTGGAACGCTGGACAAACTGGAACCAACGCGGCTGGTATTCGGGCGAGAACCATTTTCACGCCAACTATCTCGGAAGCTATTACCAGCGCCCGGCGCAGTCGCTTGCCTGGCTCAAGGCCATGGATCTTAACGCGGCCAACATGATCGTGGCGAACGCGCAAGGCGCGTTCATTCACGACGAGGAGTTCTTCACCGGCGAGGTCAGTGCGCTTTCCACCGAGCGTCGGTTCCTTTACTGGGGGCAGGAATACCGCAACAGCGACCCGCTTGGCCACATGGGATTCCTCAACATCAAGCGCCTAGTTCCTCCTTCCTACACCAGCGTTATTGGAAGCGACTCCCCTTACGACTTTCCGCTCAATACCATGGCCGCTCTGGAGGCTCGCAAGCAAGGCGGGTTGGTGACTTACATGCATCCGATCGGGGGTGCTACGCGGGACGTTTTTGACACGAATCTCGGCGCGAAGGAAAGCGTCGTGACAGCGGCTCTAGGCGCGCTGGATACCATCGACCTGCTTCCATACGGCGATGCCGCCTATCGGCTTTGGTACACGCTGCTGAATTGCGGATTCCGAATCGCTGCGGGTGCCGGAACGGACGCCTTCACGAACTGGCGCGGGATCAACCGCATTCCGGGCGGCAGCAGGCAGTATGTCCATGTCGGGGGAACTATGAGCTGGGAGCGCTGGGTCGAGCGCTACCGTGAGGGGCGCTCCTTCGCGACTACCGGACCCCTTCTGACATTCGATGTCAACGGCAGCGGCGTCGGTGAGGAAATCAAGTTCAATCCCGGATCGACGTATCGAGCCACGCTACGCGCCGATGTCATGTCCCGCACGCCAATCGACAGGGTCGAGTTCATTCAAAACGGGAGGGTTATTGGGAGTACCGAAGCAAGCCGTGCCCGCAACGTCCGCGCCGAACTGCAGGTGCAAGTCGGCGAATCGAGCTGGTTCGCCGCACGCGTTTACGGGCCGACCGCGCCGGGACTGACGACCCGCGCACTCGCGCATTCGAGCGCCGTGTACGTGACTGAGGGATCGCGGCCGGTGTTGATTCGGGAGGACCTGGAATTGGCAATTCTCTGGACGGACAGGCTGTGGGCGTATCTGCTCGAGCGAAACAACTTCGGTTCTTTGGAGAATCGAGAAGCGGCGGGGGCGATGATTGGCCAGGCTCGACAGCACTTGGAAGGTAAGCTGCGCGAGCTGTGAGTCGCATGGCAGACCGCGAGCAGCTTATTCCCCATCTCCAATACGCTCGGATTGCCGGGCCAAGTGTCCTTTGGAGCATTGCCGCGTCACCGGAAATCACACGAGAATGTGATCTCGGTGTGCTGTAATCTTTAGGTGGTTAGAGCCGTAGGTTCCTAGTGACACGATTGGCAGCAGCCGTGCTTATTGCAGCCTGTTCATTGTCAGGTGCCGACACGCGCTTCTTCGAGACAAAGGTGCGTCCGCTGCTTGCAGCGAAATGCTTTGCCTGCCACACCCAATCGCAGATGAGCGGCCTGCGACTGGATTCGTTAGAAGGGGTCTTGCAAGGCGGCTCGCGTGGTCCGGCAGTGGTGCCGGGCGATCCGGCAAGCAGTCTCTTGCTGACTGCAGTGAGGCGCGAGAGAGACGACCTAAAGATGCCCCCGACCGAGCCTCTGGGCTCGGACGAAATAGCGATTCTCGAAGAGTGGATCGCGGGGGGCGCTACTTGGCCAAACGCTGATCCGGCGGTTTCGGCTAGTCCGAAGCTCAGTGCCGAAGCCCGCGAGTTCTGGGCGTTCAAGCCGGTGCAAAGGCCTGAGGTTCCCGGAGGGGAGGCCAACGGGGCCATCGACGCGTTCCTAACTGCGAGAATGCAGGACGAAGGGCTGGAACCGGCGCCTCCGGCCGACAAGCACAGGCTGATTCGACGCGCGACGCTCGGCCTCCTCGGACTCCCTCCCACGCCGGAGGAGGTCGCTTCGTTTCTGGCCGATAAATCGCCCCAAGCGTATCCGAGACTCATCGACCGTCTGTTGGAGTCGCCACAGTACGGCGAGCGCATGGCTAGGCGATGGCTCGACCTCGCACGATATGCGGACGGGCAATCCGCCGCGTATGTCGACACGCCTCTACCAAATGCCTGGCGCTACCGCGACTGGGTTGTCGACGCATTCAATCGCGACTTGCCATACGACCGATTCGTCCTTGCGCAACTCGCCGCCGACCTCCTTCCCGAAAAGGAGCGCGAGACGAATCTTGCTGCCTTGGGATTTCACGCTCTGCGCGACCGCGATGATGACCGGGTCGAGGTGACAGGGCGGGCGTTTCTGGGTCTTACGATCGGTTGCGCACAGTGTCACGACCACAAGTTCGACCCCATCCCGCAAACCGACTACTACGCCTTGCAGGGAGTGTTCGATAGCACCGAGGCCTACCACCACCCGCTTGCGCCCGACAAGCAAGTCGAGGAGTACGAGTCGGCACAGAAGAAAGTGCAAGACCAGAAGCTTGCGATCGATCTCTTCTTGGAAAAGGAGCGCGGCCAACTCATCGATGTCCTGATGGAGCAGACGGCTGAGTTCCTAGAGGCCAGCTATCAGGTCGTCCGGGGTAACGCTCAGTCTTCGCGGGTTGCGGACGAGGCGGATTTGGATCATCAGACCCTCGAGCGCTGGATTGCGTACTTGGATTCACGCCCGCACGACCACCCGTACCTCGACGACTGGTACGCCTTGCTCGATCGGGACTGCTCGCTTGAAGAGGTGCGAGAGGAGGCTGCCGAATTCGAGCAAGTCCTGCTGGACATACATCGCGACAAGCTGGCGGTTGATGACAGAAACTATGTCAAGCTCGGCGGCTCCGAGGGTTCGCGGACTCAACGCACTCTGCTGAACACGAACCTCGACTTCCTGGAGCCTGTTCGCTATTACCTTTGGCGCGACATGGCCACCGCTCCTAGGAAAAAGCGCGGCCTGCCGTTCGCAGGCGGCGTCTACTATTACAGCCCGACGGAGATCGAGCGATTCCTGAGCGGCGTCTGGATCCGGCATCTCGAGAATCAAAGGGTCGAACTGAAACGCTTGGAGGCACAAGTTCCCCCGCCATACCCCTTCGTGCATGCTTACCGCGAAGGCGATGACCCGAAAGACGCTCGCCTCGCGATCCGCGGTGACAAAAAGAATCTCGGGCCTTCCGTGCCCCGGCGCTTCCTCTCGGTGCTGACTCGAGGCGAGCCCGAGCCGTTCGCTAACGGCAGCGGGCGGCTCGAGCTTGCTCGCGCGATCGCCTCGCCGGAAAACCCGTTAACGGCGCGGGTCTTCGTCAATCGCCTCTGGCAGTGGCGTTTCGGGCGCGGCCTAGTCTCGACCGCCAGCAACTTCGGCCAGCTGGGCGAGCGCGCCACGCATCCTGAATTGCTGGACTGGCTGGCAGCGGAGTTCGTCGAGTCGGGCTGGTCGATCAAGGCCCTCGACCGGGCGATCGTGCAATCGGACGCCTATCGGCGGAGCTCCAAGATCTTGGCTGTCAATCAGGAGGTTGACGCGGACAACAAGCTCCATTGGAGGTTCAGCCCCGTCCAGCGTCTGGATGCCGAAACCCTGCGGGACTCGATGCTGGCCGTGTCGGGGCAGCTCGACCTTGCGAGGGGAGGCGTGCCGAGGGCATTCGAGGAAGGGCATTTCCGCCGAGCGCTGTACGGCAAGGTAGACCGGACGAATCCCGATCCCTTCATGGCGCTGTTCGACTTTCCTGATGCCAAGAGCCATGGCGCAGCGCGCGACGCCACTGTGGGGCCGCTTCAACGGCTGTATTTCATTAACAATCCGTTTGTCATGGAGCAGTCGAGGGCCTTGGCGCAGCGCCTTTCCGACGATGCGGGCACTGTCACTGAGGCGCGAATCGGGCGCGCCTACGATCTGCTCTTCGGCCGGCCGCCAACTGCGTCGGAGATTGCCTTTGCGAGCGCCTACCTCGAGTCCGACGGCTGGGAGCAGTACTGCCAGGCGTTGCTGGCCTCGAGCGAATTCCTTACGATACGGTGAATCCAATGCTCCTCACGCGTAGAGCGACACTGCGAATCCTCGGTGCCGGTTTCGGGGTTGTCGGCATGGCCGATGGCCTGAGGGCCGCGGCGGGCACAACGCCTCATTTCGCGGCTAAGGCCAAGCGCGTCATCTTCCTTTACCTCAACGGTGGGGTTTCCCATGTAGACACGTTCGACCACAAGCCGGCGCTGGCCAAATTCGACGGCCAGCCGATGCCGGGGCCAAAGATCAAGACGGATCGCGCGTCCGGCGGCCTGATGAAGTCGCCGTTCGAATTCAAGCGACACGGGGAAAGCGGCATCGAGGTCAGCGACATTTTCCCGCGAGTGGGCTCAGGTATCGACGATTTCCTCGTCGTGCGCTCGATGTGGTCAGAGAGCGTCAACCACTTGCCGTCGATGCTGATGATGAACACCGGGCATGCCTTGCGCGGCGGCTCGCGTCCGTCTTTCGGCTCGTGGATCGTGTACGGGCTGGGCACGGACAACCGCAACTTGCCGGGCTTTGTCGTGCTCTGTCCCGGCACGCCGGTCGGTGCCTCCCGTAACTGGTCGTCCTCGTTCCTGCCGACGGCGTTTCAAGGAGCCTTGATACGCAACAACGCAGAAACGCCTGACAAGGTGATCCAAAACATCGCCAATTCGACCTATACCCACGACCAGCAGCGCCGGCAACTCGATCTCCTTGACCGACTCGATTCCTCGTTCCTCGATCGCGTGGGGTTCGACCCTAGACTCGAGGCCAATCTCGAATCGATGGAGACGGCGTTCCGGATGCAAACCGAAGCACCGGGGATATTCGACCTCGCCAAGGAGCCGGAGCACGTGCGGGCCCGGTACGGCGACGGGGAATTCGGGCGCGGCTGCTTGATGGCGCTGCGTCTAGCGGAAGCGGGCGTCCGGGTTGTGCAGGTCTACTATGGCGACGGCCAACCCTGGGACAGCCACGACGACATCTTGACCCAGAAGGCCCACGCGCAGCGCTCCGACGCCCCGATCGCGGCTTTGGTCGAGGACCTTAAGTTACGGGGCATGCTGGACGAGACGCTGGTTATCGTCGGCAGCGAGTTCGGCAGGACACCCATGATCCAGAATTCCGGAACTGAGAAGGTGGGTCGCGGCCGCGACCACAATCCCCCGGGCTATTCGATCCTGCTCGCGGGCGGCGGCATCCGCGGCGGCCAGACTTACGGTTCGACCGATGACTTCGGTTACAAGGCGGCTGAGAACCCCGTCACGCCGCACGACCTCCACGCGACCGCGCTGCACCTTCTGGGTATGGACCACACAAAGCTAACTTACCGCTACAGCGGGCGGGATTTCCGGCTTACCGACATCCACGGCACCGTTGTTTCGGATTGGATCGCCTAGATCATGGTCTGCCATCGGTGCCGAAAGTCTGTAGGCGCGGCGCTGGATGGAGTGCGGCGCCTGTCGTTGGCAGTTTGCAGCACCAGTCGCTAGCGTCGAGACCGGCGGTAATTCCCGCGTCTCCCGTGGCCTCGCCGCCGGAGATATGCAGGGGTAGGATCGTCAAGCGAGTTGAATTCTGCGACAGCGCGAATGCTGTGCCGCGTACGGTGGGCATTGAAGTGCGTCGCCATTTGCCGCGACGCCACGTCCCGGCCCGCCGCAATGCGACGAAGCGCAGTTGGCGAATGACTTAGCTGATCGTTCCGACCGGCCAGTTTGCCGGCTTTCTCAATGAGTTAATCGACGGTCTTCCAGTCTCCCTGGGCAGCGGTTTCCCGCGCCCGGTCCTGAACGGTGGCGGCCGCCAATTCGCCCATGCGTCTCGCAACGACTTCCGGACAGGCGTCGAATTGCCCATTGTCAGAGTTTCCGTAGTACTGACAGCCTCGCCTGCCTGCTGGAACGCACCGCCATCCTCATGCCCGGCGACGCGCGGCGACACCGACTCAATTAGGGACATGGAGAGATCTTTCACGTCGCGAGTGCAAGATCTCCATCCGGCGTCCATGCGAGGTCAAAATAGGAGGCGGCCGGCCGGATCCCAGACGCTATCTCGGGCCGTCCGCCTGGTCAGCGCCGGAGCTCCTGCCGATACGCACTCGATTCAGCGCCATGAGGTCGAGACCCGGTGCCGAAATCACCCGCACCTGCAGCTCCGAAACGCCTTTTGGGAGAGGGAGGGTTCCCAATTCGTGCGGCTCGAAAAATGTCCGTCCCGGCGTGGATCGAACCTTCCCCCGCAACGCTCCTCCACCGGCTACGACCTCGAACTCCCCGCCCTCATCGGCAATGTCGCAAGCGTAAACCAAAGTGATGTCGAATTCGCCCGCCTCGGCGACATCGATTGTCCAGCGCACCGACTCTCCCGGCTCGCTCCAGCCCTCGATGGTGTCCCAGTAATAGGCGCCGAACGTATAGACGGTGGATTCTTCCACCGGGCGCTCCCCTAGTGGCGCGGGAGGTGCCGGGTCGCGGTGATAGGGTTGCGTCACGCTCGCGTGGCGGCCCTTGTGACGCGCCCAGCTGGGAAGTAGGTCGACCGGATCTTCCAATGAGTCGCCCACCGGAACCGGCACGGGCTGGAAGGTCTGGCCTTCGGTCACGTTCGCCAGCCACTCGACGAACTCCGCGCGCATCGCCGCAGCGACCTCCGGTTTCTCGGCCGCGATGTCGCGCTCTTCCCCTGGATCGGCCTCGAGGTCGTAGAGCTCGGTGCCCACCAACTTGTACCGCGGACCGGCGACCGCCCAGCGGGATCGGATGCTCGGACCGTGCCGGTCCCAAATGTGAAACAGACGCTCGTGGGGGCCCTTCTCAGACTTCCCGCTCAGCAGTGGCATGAGGCTCCGTCCGTCCAGTTCGCGATCCGAGGGGACAGTCGCGCCGGCGATTTCCAGCAGCGTGGGGTACAGGTCCAAGTGCGATCCGCGCGCCTTGGTCTTGCGTCCCGCCTCGAACCGACCCGGCCAGCGGGCATAGAAGGGCGATCGCACGCCTCCCTCGTACACCGACGCCTTGCCACCACGGAGCCCAGCGCGGAAATGGCGGCTGACGCCGCCGTTGTCGCTCATGAAAAGGACCACCGTGTCGTCACGCAGGCCCTCGCTGTCGATCACGCGCAAAACCCGTCCGATCGCCGCGTCGCACTGCTCGACCAAGCCGTATATGCGGGCGTCGCGCGAGTCGATGCCTTTTGCGCGGTACTTCTCGTGCAGCGCGTCGGAAACAAGCAAGGGCGAGTGCGGCACGTTGTAAGCCAGGAATAGGAAAAACGGGCGGTCGCCGCGCGACCGCACAAAGGTGGAGGCCGCATCTGTCAGCACGTCAGTGATATGCCCTCGGGCGCGAACAGGCTTGCCGTGCCGAAGGAGCGCGTCCGGCTCCCAATAGCGCTCCGCATGCCCCGCGGAAAAGAAAATCGCCTCTTCGAAGCCCCGCTGCTGTGGATGAAATCGGCGGTACTCGCCCAGGTGCCACTTCCCGAAAATGCCCGTCCGATAGCCTGCCTTGCGCAACTCGTCCGCGACGGTGACCTCTCTCGGGTGGAGCGTGTCGCCGCCGAAGCGGGTATTGTACAGACCCGTGCGCAGGTAGTGGCGCCCCGTCATCAGGCCTGCGCGCGTCGGCGCGCAGACTGGCTGCACGTAGAAGCGCGTCAATTCGACGCTCTCTTCCGCAAGACGATCCAAGTTCGGCGTTTCGATATCGCGGTTGCCGTGGCTGCCGATGTCCCACCAGCCTTGGTCGTCCGTCACGATCAGCACGATGTTGGGCCGCCCGAGGGCCGCCGGCGCGACTGTTGCGGCAGTGGACAGTGCCAGCGTCCATCCAAGAAGATTCGCCTTTGCCTGCATGATTTGGTGAAGAGTCTAGCCCATTGAGGGTGAGGGTGGGACGCACTCGCCTTGCGCCGATGCTCGGGCGCCAGCCGTGTGGCATACTCTCCGGGTAGGCCGAATTCGATTCGATCACTCCAAGCGTTGTCCGTGCATCGTTCCTTCAAGACCAGCCGGGGCTGCGAAGCCTCTCGTCGCGTGAGCCGCAGGACGTTCCTCGGCGGTCTCGCGGCGACGGCCGTCAATTCTGCCACCAAGCCGGTTGGGCTTGGCTTCGGCACCTACGCCCACTCGATGCTGAGGTGGGAGGACTCGCTGGAACTGATCGGCCGGACCGGTTACGACGGCGTGGAGCTGGCAGTGATGCCCGACTGGCCGACCGCTCCGCAACGGCTCTCGAAGTACGACCGCAGCCGACTGCGGGGCCGCCTTCTGGACATGGGCCTGCGACTGCCGGCCCTGCTTGAGAATCTGCGAGCGCTGCACCCGGTCCAGTCTCACAGGGAGAATCTGGAGCGCCTCCGCAGGGCGATCGATCTTGGCGCCGACCTCTCGCCCCGCAAGCCGCCGATCTTCGAGACGGTCCTCGGTCGGGCACCGGACGAATGGGCCGAAGTCAGGAACCAAATGGTCGATGAAGTCGGAGACTGGTCAAGGGTGGCAACGGACGGGGAGACAGTCATTTGCTTTAAGCCGCATGCTGGGAATGCTGTGAATAACGTCGAGCGCAGCCTATGGCTCGTCGACCAGGTCGGAAGTCCGTATTTCCGATGCACCTATGATTACAGCCACCTATGGCTAGCGGGCCATGAACTCGTGCCGTCCTTGGAAGTCCTGCTCCCGGTGTGCCCCTATGTTCACTTGAAGGACGCCGCGGGGACGACGGGGAGCCACCGGTTCCTGCTTCCCGGCGACGGCGAGACCGACTACGTGGAGATGTTCCGCCAACTAGGCAAGCTGGGATACAGCGGTTTCGCCAATATTGAGGTCAGTTCCCAGATCCATAGGAAGGACGACTATCAACCGATCGAAACTACGAGGGTCTGTTACGAGCGCATGGCAGCCGCATTTGACGAGGCGGGGCTGCCGCGGCTAGGCGCCTAGGGCGCCGATGCCAGCCAGCTCCGCGATGCGGACCTCCCGCCCGCCTGATCCCAGGCGAACGTGAAATCCCCGTTGGGCCGGCCCGCTGTGGGTCTCGCGGAACGCTGGCTATGCCGGGGGCGTCTGCAATTCTTCGCCAGCCGACTCAATCACCTGACGAGCGCAAACGTCGCCATGCAAACAGCGAATGCAACCCGTCTGGCGGACTGCGAGTCACTGGGAATACGGTCCGCCACTCCTCGCGGGTCCGTCGGGGAACGGGTCCAAGCCTTCTTGATACCTTGGATTCGCTCTCGGTATCACGGCCTGCGTGTCTAGCAAGAACTGGTCGATGAGCGAGTTCAATTCCGTCAACCTGTCCGGTTCCGCTTTCGACAGGTCATTGCTCTCACCGATGTCTTCCCGCAGGTTATACAGCTCGAAGCGATCCGTCTGGCCGGGCCCGTCGCAATAGAAGCGAATGAGTTTCCAATCACCCTTGCGCACGGATGTGCTCGGGCGCTGCAAGGTTGCCGGACTGTAGCTCGGTATGTGCGTGAAGATTGCCTCTCGGATCAATCGCTCGCCTCGGAGGGCGGGCACGAAGCTGACCCCATCGAATTCAGTGCCAGGATGTCGCGGCGTTCCTGTCAACTCCAAGAGAGTGGGGTAAAAGTCGATGCTCTGCACGACTTCATCGCTTGTCGATCCGGCCTCTACCTTGCCGGGCCAGACGAATACGAGAGGCTCGCGGACGCCACCCTCGTAGATCGACGACTTGCCGCTCCGCAAAGGAGCGTTGCTGGTCACCGCGACGCCGCCGTCAAACCGATGGATTATGCCGCCGTTGTCGGAGAAAAAAATGATCACCGTGTCTTCGGCGATGCCCAGTTCGTCGATCGTCCCGACTAGAGTGCCCACCGCGTCGTCGAGCGTCTCCACCATCGCGCCGTTGATGGGATTTCGTTGGGCGGAGTCCTGGTTCGCCCTCGCGCGGTACTTTTCCACCAGTTCGGGCTTGCCTTCGATGGGCGCATGTACAGAAAAGCACCAGTAATTAAGGAAGAACGGCCTGTCCTTGTTCTGTCGCATGAATCGCGACGCCTCCACTGCCATCCGGTCTTCGATGTGCTCGCCATCCTCTCCCTTGCCCTCCCAGAATCGCCAGGGAGCGAAGTAACCTCCCGCGGGGCCCGGTCCCGGCGTATGGGGCAGGTCGACATCAAACCCCTGTCCATGAGGGTCGTACGGCTCGCGCCCGAGATGCCACTTGCCGAAGTGCCCCGTGATGTAGCCTGCCGCTTTGAGGGCCTCCGCAAGCGTGAAGTACTCGAGCTTGAGGCGGCTGAGGCTTTGCGCCATTAGTGCGGGCTGATTCGCTCGTCCGCGAGGCCTGAGCGACTTTTCGAGGATCACTTGCTCGAGGTGGCCGCTGGGAATCGTCATGCCGATTCGTGCGGGGTGCAGTCCTGTGAGGATGCTTGCCCGAGTCGGTGAACAGATCGCCGCCGCAGCGTAGGCGTCGGTGAACATCATGCCGCGCTCCGCGAGCGCGTCGATATGAGGTGTCTCGTAGAATTCGCTGCCGTAAAGGCCCGTGTCACTCCAGCCGAGGTCATCGGCAAGGATAAAGACCACGTTAGGCGGCCGCCCCGCCTTTTCAACGGCACAACCATAAAGGTCGATCAGGAGGGCGGCGAGCAGCGCTCTAAGGATTTGCGTTCGGCGAATCGTCTTGCTATTGCTCATGATGCATCCCGGGTCACGGCTCGACGCTAGCCGATCGTTCTCCAGCTAGCGCTGCCAATTGTACTACCGGTACTAGTGACTGCTACCTGTACAGTCAGAATCCCCCGGGGCACACTGGAGCGGGCCACTCGTCGCTGCTATTCTTTGGCCGGATATCGTGGAGTCGGATGTGGCTCGCGCGGGGAGCGGCCTGGACGGTCGCCGACGGATTCGTCCCGCGGGGATGCCACTTCGGCCTCGACATCTTGGATCGAGACTGTTGCATGGTCGCATGCTAGAGACTGGAATCGGACTGAAACGAATCGATGATCCTGTAGCGGCAGCGTTTTCCGAGCCCATGCCTCGCATTGTCCTAGCCGTCGCCATTTCTGCGTTGCTTGTGGCTTGCCGCGGCGGCGTTGAAGAAGGGGACAGTCTCCCCTCGATACCCGCACCGAGACTTGAGGCGATGGCGCCTGAGGCGCGCGAGCTGATCGGCGAGGCAAGGGGTCGCGTGCTGGCGAAGCCAACCGATTCCGATTCCAACGGCCGGTTCGGCATGGCATTGCACGCGTACGTACTGCTCCAGGAGTCCATTGCGTGCTACCAGCGCGCGGCGGCATTTGATTCACGCGACTGGCGGTGGCCGTATTACCTGGGAACGGTCCACGCCGAACTGGGTCGTCATAGCGAAGCCGCTTCGCAGTTCCAAGCGGCGTTGTCGCTCCGACCGGATTCCGTCGCTGCGAGGATACGCCTAGGGGAGTCATTGCTTGGCGACGGCCAATTCCAGCGGGCCAGGGAAGCGTTCAAGGAAGCGGTCGAATTGTCACCCAAGAGCGCCGTCGGCTACTTCGGACTGGGCAAGGCACTCGAATCCACCGACGACCACGACGAGGCTCTGCGCGCATACCTGCGCTCGATCGAATTGGAGCCGGCTGCCGGCTCCGTTCGATATGCAATCGCGCTGCTGTACCGGAACCTCGGGCGGGCAGGCGAAGCGGAGCGCCAGCTGGCGCATGTCGGAAACGGGAATCGAACGGAGCCACCCATCGAGGATCCGCTGATGGCGGCTGTCCGAAGCCTGCGAACGGACAAGCGGCGTTACCTGCAGGAGGGTCTTAGCTTGGAAGCCGAGGGGAAGGTTCGCGATGCAATTGTCCTTTACGAGAAGGCGGTAGGGATCGACGGGCGCTACCTTCAGGCCCGGATCAATCTCATCGCCGCTTACGGCAAGCTCGGTCGCTTTCCCGAAGCCGAGCGGCACTATGAGGCGATCCAGGGGCTAGCCTCCGACTCGGAGGAATTGCATGTGAATTGGGGAGTGCTCCAGGCGGCTCAGAAGAACTTCAGCGATGCGGCTGCCAGCTACCGGAGGGCTCTCGAGATCAATCCTCACTCTGCTGACACGCATGGCGATTTGGGTGTCATCTTGGGCGAACTTGGCAACGCCGACGAGGCACGGAGTCACTTCCGCCGTGCCCTCCAAAACGAGCCCGACCATCGATTGGCCAACTTCCATTTGGCTCGGTACCTTATTGCCGAGAACCGAGTCTCTGAAGCGATTGACCACCTTCTCAGGACCCGGGAGCCCGTGGACGACCGAACGCCCACCTACCTCTACGGACTTGCCGACGCGTATCTCCGCCTCGGCAATGTCGACCTATCCTTGCGATACGCAAAGCAGTCCGGCGAACTCGCGAGCAAGCTGGGCCAAGTCGGCCTAGCGCGGGCGATCAACGAGGATGTCCGCAGGCTCGAAGCAGTTCACCGCCGTTGACGGGATCCGAAGGGCGGACCGTGGGCTGATGCGCCCCGGATTCCCGACATGCACCACTGACGGGCCCGTGCACCTCCCGCACTAGGGGCATCGAGTCTTGGTCTCGTTACTGAAACAATTCCAAGCATAAATGTGACTAAGCGATAGTACTTGCGGCTTCCGATTCGAAGAGCCGGTCCTCTTGGCGGCGGTGGAGTTCAGCCCGGAGACAAAGAGTCTTGCGCACTTCGAGGTCAAACTAGCCCAGTGCAATTGCTCCCAGCACGCGCCGGATATCCATCCGTTCTGTGCTCGCCGGTGCAACGAGCGACTTTGTTCGGAGGGCGTCCATACTTCAAGCAGAGCGTGCCTCGCGCCGACTGGAGCATGGGACCCGCGAGGCGAACCGGCTAGATGGACACCGCTTCAGAAAGTGGCTCCCGGCGTGGCCGCCCGCGGCCAATTGCCCGCGTTTGGACGTGGCTTGAAGCCCGCCCAGAGACGAGTGCGGCGGATGAAGCTTCTCCCCTCACCCACCGACCCGCCCCACGTCGAAGTTTGCTTTGATCCCTCTAGGCCATTCCTTGCTAGAAGATCAGTTTCATTCCGAACTGGACCTGTCGCGCCGGGCAGCATTCCATCGTCGACCCTATGCGCCCTCCCGCAGCCCGGTTGATCGTGCCATTCGGGAAGTTGAAATGCGCCTCGTTGAACAAGTTGAAGAATTCGGTGCGGAAGTCGAGCGAGAGGCGCTCGCTCAGGTCAAATGTCCGCGAGATCATCAGGTCTAGATTGACGAGTCCCGGCCCCTCGAGGATCCACGCCGCCGAATTGCCAAAGGTGAAACGGTCGGGAACCTCGAAGGCGTCGACATCGAACCAGCGCTGCGGCGTGCGCTGGCTGCGTGGCAAGTTTCCGTCTCGAACGCGGTTGGGGCGCTGCCCTCCTGTCGTATTGGCGGGATTGCCAGCGACCGAGGGGCTGAGCGGCAGTCCTTGCTGGGCTTCGAAGATCGGCGAGATCTGCCAGCCGCCGATGATCTGTGACAGCGCGCCCTGCGTGGCGTACTTGCGGTCTTTCCCGAACGGCAGGTCCCAGACGCTCGCGACGAAGAAGCGCTGTGGCAGGTGCTGCCGGGAAACGGTCTTTTCCGGGGCGAGGTGCCAGTAGCTCGTGCGTTGGCCGAGCTGCTTAACGAGCGTCTTGCTCCACGTGTAGCCGCTCAGGATGGAGAAGCCCTTGCTAAAACGGCGCTCGAACTTCGCCTCTAGTCCTTGGTAGTTCGCTCCACCGACCGCTGGGTTCGTCGTGATGTTCGCGAACTGAGGGAACCAGCGTCGAGGGTTGATCCCGCCTGGCCCCGGCTCGGGCTGGTTCAGGTTGGCACTGCTTTCCGTATGCACGGTGTTGGAACCCACGTACGCGACGGAGACTAGCGAGTTGCCCGGCAGGGACTGCTGGATGTTGATGTTCCATTGATTGGTCATGCCGTTCCGGAAGGAGAACGGCCAGACGCCCACGAGCGAGCGGCCGGTGATCACATCTGGATTCAACGCGTCGGGCGGGATGCCGTCCTGGATGACGACTTGCGAGGTCGCGCTTGCAACCTGGGTACCGATGTCGTTCTGGAGATAGAAGGGCGGATTCGCGGTCGGGTCGGCCAGCACAGGCAGCCTGAACGTCCCAACATAAAACACACCGTATCCGGCCCTGATGACCGTCTTCGGAGTCACTTGATAGGCCAGCCCAACCCTAGGCCCCCAATCGTTGAGGTCGCGCTTGCGGAACGAACGACCCTCAACGCCGCTTCCGGTCGGAATAAGCGTCCCGAACCGCGCGTCCTCGGGGTCGATGATGAAATTCTGGGCCCGATCGTTCTGCTCGACGTAAGGAGACTGGTACTCGTACCTTAGTCCGAGATTCAAGCTCAGCTTCGGCGTGACTTTCCAGTTGTCCTGGATGTAGGTCTCGTACGCGTAGCCGTGGCGCCGGACGTTGAGCGGAGTGCTGAACCGAATCGAGCTGGTCATGCCAAGCAGGCTGTCGGCGAGGCCGTCTCCGCCGCCCCGCACTCCGGCAACCGCGCGTGTGAACTGGCCGTTGAAGAAGAACCGCCCCCTGGCGAAGTTCGTGATGCCCGACCACCGCACGAAATTACGAATGTTGACGCCCATCTTAAGGGAGTGATTGCCCTTGGTCATTGAAAAGCTCTCGACGACCTGCCGGACATCCTGTTTGCGCGGATCGGGCGCAAAGTTACGGTCGCCGACCGTCCGGTAGCCCGAAGGCCGGAAGTCCGGAAGACCGTTGATGTCCTCGCGGTCGAACAGCCCCTTGAACCCGAACTCCTTCCAAAGCTGCGACTGAGTTGGAGTGTCGATTCCGCCCTCCAAGCGGTTGTATGCGACGCGAACTTCGTTGACCATGCCTCCTCCGATCACCGCGGTCCAGTTCAAGACGCCTGTCTTGGCCCTGGAGAAGCGGACGGCCGTGTTGCCACCGCTCGCAGGCAGGGGCAGGTTCCCGGGTTCCAGCCGGTCAAAGTTCAGATAGCTGAAGCGCGCGAAAATGGTGTGGTTCGTCGCAGCCCGCCAGTCGAAGCGGCCATCCACCTTGTCGTCGTCCCGGTTGCGCGAAGGATTGAACAGGTAGTTCTGCCTGCCGCTTCGATTCGGCGCGGGATACAGCTCTACCATTTGCGAGGCAACCGGGTCGAACCGGCTAACGGGAATCCTGTCGCCGGCGAACGGGGTTCGCGTTCCATCCTCGCCCTGGGTCAACGGGTCGTGGATTGAGGCGACGCCGGAGAAGTCGCCGCGCACTTGCTCAGGAGTCGGAATGATGCTCAGGCGCGTGAGTTTCTCGCGGATCCGGGTTCCTTCGTAGCTGCCGAAGTAAAACATGCGATCCTTCACCACCGGCCCGCCGAATGTCGCTCCGTACTGGTTCTGCCGGAATGGCGGGTTCGGCCGCCCGCTGTTGAAGAAGTCATTGGCGTCGAGCTTGTCGTTGCGCAGGAACTCAAATGCCGTGCCGTGATAGTCGTTGGTACCGGACTTCGTGGTTACCTGTACGATCGCCCCGCCTCCGCGGCCGAATTCCGCACCGTAGTTGTGGGTCTCCATCTTGAATTCCTGGATGGCGTCGATAGAGGGCTTGACGGCTTGATTCGACGCTACAACCACCCCGCTGAAGTAGTTGTTGTTGTCGGCTCCGTCGAGCGTGAAGACGTTCTGGTCGAAACCGGCGCCATTGACGCTGAAAGCGTCCTCCACAAAATTCTGGCGGCGGCTCGGCAGGACTCCGGCAGTAAGCACCGCCAGTTCCTGGTAGTTCCTGCCGTTCAGGGGCATTTGGGTGATGGTCGTGTTCTCTATCGCCTGCCCGAGGCTCGACGTTTCGGATTCCAGAAGGGGCACTTCCGCTGTCACCTCGACGGTCTCGGTCACGGACCCGACCTGGAGTTCGATGTCCACTCGGGCACGGGTCCCTGCGTTGAGTGCGACGTTGGGGCGGAAGAGCGTCTGGAATCCATCGGTCGTCGCGGTGAGATCGTAGGTACCAATCGGCAGAGCGGTCAGCACGTAATTGCCGGCGTCGTTGCTCTGAGTGTCGTACTCCAAGCCGTTCACCTGGTTGATAGCCTGGATAGAGGCGCCCGGCACGGTTGCGCCGGAAGCGTCGGTAACGATGCCAGTTATGGTCGCCGTGTCCGTCTGGGCAAGTGCCGCCCAGGCTAGGACGACTAAGCCGACCGCGCAGCGGGCGGCTGTACGAAATCTTGAGTATTTCAACACCAGTTCCTCCTTTCCCGGCGGCTGGAAGGCCAACTCGGGATGTCTAGCAATCGTAAACGTACCAGAAAAATCCGTCCCGGTGCGCGCAGCCGAATTCGTCTGCTCGTAATGGCAAGGCGAACAGAGAAGCCGAATGGTTTCTCGCAAAGACCTCGGGACGACGGAAGAATGCATGCATTGGCTCTCGCAAGGCTTCGATTCGAAGTGGAAGTGCTTTGGGTTCACGACGTGCCGAGAATCCATGGCGCGATAGCCTGTTACGACGGCGAGCGACTCATCCCAATGAGGTTCGTGGTGGTCCACGGGTAACCGGGACCACCGCGAAAAACTCGGCCGCAGTTGAGTTCACCCCGTGTTCGATGACTCGAAGGGATGGCGAGATGGGCATAGACGGGTCAGATTCGTTGCGAGGTTGTCCTCAGGGCTCAGACGAGTTTGCACGGACGCATTCCCCGCGAGGTCTGGCCGCAGACTCACGGTAGAAGAAGGGATTGAATTGGACCTGCTGGGGTGTATCGAAGTTGCTTCCAAACGGCTTCGAGCAACAATTGGGCCCAGGCAAGAGCACCTCCGTCTGAAAGGTCAGCAAGCGTTCGTTGATGATGTCTCGCCAGCCGGCGAGATGTTGCGCGGTGACCCTATTTACCGGAAAGCTAGCTTGCCGGAGAGACCGTCTGGCAAGCCCAGTTTGCCGATGCCATCAGAGTCGCCACGCGTGTTTCCCATGCCGCGAAGCGGGACTTGTCAACTGAGCACTCAATCCCGTGCGGCAATGGTTCCGACACTTCAAGCGAGAATGCCGTTTGCTGCATCAACCCAACGAGCGCAAAAGCGGTGGCTCAAGCCGACTCCCAGTTTGGCCAGGCGCTAGGCGGCACTAGGCACTTAGCCGTTCGAAAAAAACATCGACCTGCTCGACAGCCGCGATCTCATGAGCCTATGGCCCTCCGACGATCTCGCCGTGCGGCTTGCCTTCCGCGAGCTCCGCGTAACGAACTCGTACTTGTTCCGCGAAGCGGTCGCCGACCCAGTTGCTAACCTCGCTGGACAGTTCCACGGTTGTAGACACGCCTGCACCGTTCTCTACGGTGACTATTTCCTCGAGTGGAGTCTCTTCGGCGAAAGCCTTTTCGACGCCCGCATTCAGCTCCTCGAAGAACTGGCGCTGGCCGGCTGCGATTTCGGACCCGCCGGATGGGCCGTGGCCCGGAAGAATCGTCATCGGCATCAGCTCCTGTGCCTGGCTAACCACATTGGGCCAGTTGCCAGTGTTGGAATGGCCGGTGAAATTGTACGGTCCGTTGACGATTGCGTCGCCGGTAGCCAGGATGCCCTCGTCCGGGAGGAATACCATTCCGTCCCCGCGCGTGTGCGCCCATCCAAAGTGATGGAATTCCACGCGTCGGCTCGCCCCCTCCAATACGAAGGGAACCTCCTCAAAGGTCTGTTGCGGGGGCTCCACCGTATCTGCGCCCACAGCGGCGACATCCGGGCGGGCCTTGGCAGCCGCCTGCCAACCAGCAGGCTCGTACCGCTTCATCTCCTCGGCGACGCCGACATAGGCGAGAGTTGTAGCGCCAGCTCGGGTCCAAACCGCGTTCGCGTAGGCATGGTCCCCGTGATGATGGGTGTCAAACACATAGCCCACCGGCTTGTCCGTGACTTGCTCGATGTCCTTCATCAGGGCTTCCGCGCCACTGGGGAAGTTCGCGTCGACGACGAGCAGACCGTCGCCCACATCGACCACGATGTTGTTGCAGTGCCCTTGGTCCCGCTCGCCCAGGCGGAACCACACCCCATCGGTAACCAGCTTCAGTGTGTCGGTCTCCGTCATCGCGGGCTGGGTCGTGCAAGTCCAGGCCACGATCAGGCCGGCTGCAGCAAGGGCAACGAGAAAAATTCGCATGATTGGAACCTCCGCCAGTAATCGCCGACTTACTGGTGTCTGGATTGTAGCGCCGGTCGGGCGGTATTTCAACTCAGGCCTGCGACACCCGAGCTGCCGAGCGCTGCATGCTTGACGTGTGGGATCTGTTATATTTTCATACGCCTGTCTACGAGACCTAGTCGAGTAGCTTTCAGTCTCTTAATGCTATCGGAGGTGACGATATGCAAGTTCGCTTGCTCCTAAGAACTTTCTTGGGTGTGTTTCTAGGGTGCATCGCAACTCTGGCGCAACTGGACACCGGCAGCGTTCTCGGGACCGTTTTCGACTCCAGCAGAGCCGTTGTAGCTTCGGCCCGAGTGGTCATCGAGAATCAAGGGACGGGGGTCGGGGTGGAGTCCATGACCGATGCACAAGGCAACTTCCTGGTTCCCGTGCTTCCGGTTGGAACCTACCGGATCACGGTGTCGTCCGAAGGGTTCAAGAGCCAACTGAAAGAGGACATCCGCCTGCGGGTCTCGGACCGTGTCCGGCTGCTGTTCTCGCTCGAGCCGGGATCCGTCACGGAAACAGTGACGGTTAGCGGGCAGGCGCCGCTTGTGGAGACAGCGTCTTCGACCCTTGGTCTTGTGGTCGAGACGGAACAGATCAACGCGCTGCCTCTGAACGGGCGCAACATTAGCGACTTGCTGCACCTGGTGCCGGGAAACGTGCTGCGCACGCAGGGCACCAAGCAAGCGTTCAACGGCGTCAGTCTGTTTCGGCAGCAGGGTGGCTTGCGCTTCCTGCTGGATGGCGGGGACGCCAGCCGGATCGACTTTGACATTCTCGACAATACCTACGGATCGAGCAAGGGGCGGATCTCTCGCGCCAGCGCCGAGGCCATTCAGGAGTTTCGGGTGTACACCAACTCCTATTCCGCGGAGTTCGGTCAGACGCTGGGAGGCGTGGTCAACGTGATCACAAAATCAGGTTCCAATGAAATGCACGGCTCGCTGTTCGAGTACTTTCGGAACGAAAAGCTCGACTCACGGAACTATTTCAACCACGCGGGTGACAAGCCGCCGTTCCGGTTGAACCAGTTCGGCGCCTCCCTTGGCGGGCCGATCGTGCGGGAAAGAGTCTTTTTTTTCGCCAACTACGAAGGCATCCGACAGCGTCTTGGAAAAGTGCAGAACGCCTTGGTTCCAACAGCGGAATTCCGCAATACTGTGGATCCGGCTGTCAAGCCAGCAATAGACATGCTGCCCTTGCCGAACGGGGCGATTTCCGACGGCGAACCGCGGTTGGGGTGGTACAACCGCGGGGTCGCGGACAGGCTTGAAGAGAACACGATGGCCGTCAAGATCGACTTTCGGGTGTCGGACAAAGACACCGTGAACTTCCGCTACAACCTCAATCAGAACGAAACCGGGGACTTCTTCGGTGTGGCGCGCGGCCAAGAGAAAGTGGCTCCCGGCCGTTTGCAGCTGGCCAAACTTACCTACAATCGCGTGATTTCGCCGACCGTCTACAACGAGGCCGGTTTTGCCTTCAACCGCATGCGCATCGATCCACGCAGCGCTGAGACAGACGAGATCCTGAATTTCCCAATCGTGTCACTGGGCAGCGGATCAGCCGGGGTGGGGCCAAGCGGGTTCGGCCTGCTGGTTGCCAACAACTCCTATACGTGGCTGAATACACTGTCGTGGGTTCAAGGAAGGCACCAGCTGAAGGTCGGTGCGCAGATCATTCGCAACCAGGACAACAAGGCAGGCATCTTCCAAATGAATATCAGCTATCTTTCGCTGGAAGATTTTGCCCGCAATGCTGCCTGGGCGATCAGCACCTGGGGCCAGCCGCGGGCCGGGATGCGCAACACATACAACAATCTCTTCATCCAGGACGATTACCAGGTCAACCAGAAGGTGACGTTGAATCTGGGGCTGCGCTATCAGTACGACACGGCTCCAACCGAATCGCGCGGCCGGATGGCAAACTTCAATCCGGCTACGGGTGACCTGGACCCCGTGGGCACCAAGGTGTTGAATGCACCCGCGACCAACTTTGATCCTCGGATCGGTATCGCGATCTCGCCATTTGCGTCCAACAACACTGTGATCCGGATGGGTTACGGATTGTTCCACGCGAGCTTGAACGCGGCAATGGCGCAAAACATCCCGAACAACATCTTCCAGCAGACCGCCTCCGTCAATGCCTTGGAAGTTGAGAACCTGAAGGGCTTTCCCCCGCCGACGAACTTTAACTTCTTGACCGGGGCGAACATCACCGCGCTTCCGAGAGACCTTAAGCAGGCATATACGCAGCACTGGAACCTCAACATCCAGCAGGGCCTCGGCCAGCATGCGATGCTCCAGGTCGCTTACCTCGGAAATCGCACCCTCCACCTGACCACCAACGAGAACCTGAACCGGGTCCGCGGCGGGGTGCGCCCATATCCCAAGTTCGCCAACATCAATTCCGTCCGGGACGATCTTACTTCGACGTACAACGCGATGCAGGTCAGTCTGCGAAAGCGCTTGAGCAAGGGCCTAAGGGCAAATGTCAACTACACCTGGTCGCATGCGCTGGACGACGGCGGAATTCCCTGGGGCAGCGGCACGCAGGACGACACCAACCCGCGCGAGGCGTACGCCGATGGCGACATGGACGTGCGGCACGCCCTGCAGTTTGACTACACATACGAGCTTGCCAGCGTGCCCAAGCTGCCGCATTGGATCGGCGGCGGCTGGCAGATCAACGGGATCACTGTGATGCGCTCCGGCCTGCCGGTGAGTCCGGGGTGCTGGTGCGACCCCTTGGGAATCGGCAATTTCAGCACGCGGCCGGACCTCGTGCCGGGAGAGCCGCTCTATCCCGCCAACCAGGATATCCCCGGGAATCAGTTCAATATCAACGCCTTTACCGCGCCCCAGCCAGGGACGCTCGGTAATGCGGGCCGGAACATCCTGAACGGTCCGGCGGCATTGAATTGGGACTTCTCTCTGTTCAAGAACTTCAATGTCGCGGAAGGCCACACCGTGCAATTCCGGTGGGAGATGTTCAACATATTCAACACGCCTCAGTTCAACAATCCGCATGCGATCATTGCTTTCGCCGGATCGTTCGGACAGAGCACCTCGACCCACTCCGTGCCTTTCACCGGCTTCGGGTCGAATCGACAGATTCAGTTCGCTTTGCGCTACTCGTTCTGATGCCGTGACCGTACCGAGCGACCGTGCCAGGCCCCAGGCGGAATCGATCCTCTCCTTGGTAGGATTCCGGCTCGCGCCGAGGGCTTGGCCCAACCGATCGAAACGGCTGGCGAGCGTCCTCGCCGCCGTTGTCTTCTCCGTGTTCCCGCACGCCGCCTCAGGGCAAGGAAAGGCGACCTACGAGCTGCCCCCCGAGCAGCGTACGGGCTCGATTCGCCAGATTTTTGTCGTATCCCACAGCCACCTCGACATCGGGTTCACCCGGCCGCCGGACGAGGTTCCCCGAGACTACAAGGACAGCATCGACACTGCGATCCGGCTTGCTCGCGAGCATCCTGATTTCCGCTGGACCATCGAATCCGCCTGGATGCTCCAGGAGTGGTTGCGGCGCACCGACGATGACGAACTGGTCGACGAGCTGAAAGGCCTGCTGCGGGAGGGACGGCTCGCTTTCGGTGTGGCATTCGGCAACATGCACAGCGGGCTGATGGGCGCCGAGGAATCCAACCGGTTGGTTTACCTGGGTCACAAGCTCAGGCGTCAGCTCGGGCTCGAGGGCTCGCTGGCTTTCCAAAACGACGTGCCAGGGTTCAGCTGGGCGTTTCCGCGCGTGCTGGCCGGAAGTGGAGTCAAGTACCTGGTCAACGGTCTTAACCTCTTCATCGGAGGTGGAAACAACCTCGGGGTCGCCAAGAATCCCTTCTATTGGGTTGGCCCGGACGGCAGCCGGGTTCTGACCTGGTTTGCCTACGACTCCTACATGGAGGGATATCGCTGGAATCTGGGAGCAGAGTTCCCGGCAGAGGATCTGGAGCGAAGCGTCCCGAGACGCCTGGCCTGGCTGGAGCAAAACGGGTACCGATACGACACTTACATGCTGATGCGGGCCACAGGGGACAATTCCGGTCCTCTCGATGCCCTTGGCGTCTTGGAGCGGATTCGCGAATGGAATCGCAAGCATCCCGAACTCCCCATGAAGATGTCGACTGCGGACGAGTTCTTTCGCTACCTGACGGACAAGTACGAAGATGACTTCCCGGCTGCCTCGGGGGATGCGACCGGCCACTGGGCAACGGTGAAACTGCGTGTGCCGGAAACTACCGGCAAGATGCGCCAGGCTTCGAGCGCTTTGCCGGCAGCTGAAACGGCCGCGACGATCGCCTCGATCGTTCACGGCTCAACATTCCCGCGTTTTGACTTTGAGGAAGCCTGGCAGACCATCCTCACGTTTCAGGAACACACCACCGGGAGCGGGCCGTGGCCTGACTACCATAGCCGCTGGGAGGCTGACTGGAACGAGGCGGCCCAGTACGCCTTCTCGCTGATCGGCTACTCCAATACCGAGCAGCAGTTCAGGAAGGCACTGGACCGCCTGGCTGCACCGGTGGAGCGCCGGAACGCCGAGAAGGCACTGATGGTCTACAACGGCCTTTCGTGGCGTCGAAGCGGCCTGGCGGTGGTCGAAGGCTTGCCAGCTGAGCTGCACGAGGGGCCGCTGGTCGCGGTTGATCTCGCCAGCGGAGAAGAGTTCCCTTGCGAGGACATTCCGGACACCCGGCGGCACGTCATGTTCTTCGCGCGCGACGTGCCGGCGGTCGGCTATCGGCTGTATTCGATCAAGCGGGCTGGCGGGTCGGGTTCGGCTCCGCGCGGGGCATTCCGGTTGCGGGGCACTTGGGATGATTCCGGTACGCTCACCTCGATTCTCGATTCGGAATCCGGCAGGGAAATGCTCCGTGCCGAACCGCAGCGCGCGTTCGGTGGCTTGTACGTCGCTCTTGACCGCAGGCAACACGAGGAAGCGCGAATCGGCTCCGCGGAAGCCCGGATAACTGAAGGGCCGCTTTCCCGCCGCGTGGAATTCGAGCGGGCCGGGTCGGCTCTTCCTCTCACAGTCCTGACCACCTACCGCGACGCGGACTACGCGGACTTGGCGTTTGATGTGGACCTGAGAGTGCTGCGGGAGGAGACGGCACACCATCAGGCCTATGGGATATCGTTCCCGCTGGCCGACAGCCAGGAGTTGTTCGTCGATGGGGCGGGCTTCGTGGCACATGTACCGAAGGACCGGTTGCCCGGAAGCGATACCCCGCAGTACACGCCGCAGTTTTTCACCCATGTGCAGCGCGCTCCGGATTGGGGCGTGACCCTCGCGAACAAAGATGGCTTCTGCATTCGTCCGGACATGCTGTTCCTGGTGAGTTGGGAAGACATGCTCGTGCAGACTCGCGAGGAGGGGCTCCACAGAGTCTTCCGCGGCGAGCCGCAGAGTTCCCCCATCCAACGGTTTCGGTTCCGCATGGCGATCCAGCCCGGGAGTCCCGGGGAATGGAAGCGCTTCGGTGCTGAGCTGAACCTGCCCTTGCGTGCCCGTTTCGTCCAGTCTGAAGGCATCCCGGCAACACGCGAGTTTTTCCACATAAGCCACCCAGGCGTGCGGCTGCTGGCGTTCAAGCCGGCGCAGTTTCACCCCGGCTGGTACATGCTCAGGCTGCAGGAAATCGCCGGAGCCGCTGCAGAGCGCGTTCAGCTAACGACTCCGCTTCCGATCTTCGACGCCAAGCTTGCCACCACAGTCGAGGAATTCACTGGTTCCACATTCGATCTCGCGAACTTTTCCCTGGAGCCCTGGCAGACACGAACAGTCTTGGTGAGGGTTCGCAATCAGGAGCTTTGAGCTCCCTGGCCGGGACCAGCGATTGGCCTGATCGACGGGGCCTCGCGACCCAGCGCATTCGCTGTTTCTTGCCCGGCCTTCTAGAGCGGGCGAGCAGAGGCCCGTCCTGGAACGAGTCTTGGCCGTGTGCGGAATGGCTCGAGCCGTGCGAGCCTGCTCGGCTCAGGCCACCCGTCTCGAGCGAATCAGCGGCAACAGAGTGATCGAGACCCTTTCGCGAGAACAACTGATCGATTCCTTCACCAAAGGGCGTGGGAGAAGTCAGGCAAGCAGCAAGGAACGGTTGCGACCAGCGGCGACTTGAGGTGACGGGATCATCTACGGGATGGAGTTCAGTGTGCACTTTGGCATCGAGTCGGGAGGTTCTGTCGCCGGCGAAGTGCAAGAGCAAACGCCTGCCCGAGGCAATCACTCTTCGGCGGCCCATATCGCGCCGCTGTTCAACGGCTTGGATGCAGCCGCCGTCCACGGGCTCAGCATTGGACACCAGCAAATAGTCATGAACACACTCTTGCCGTTGTCGCAAGAGCGTTGGCGCTCAACGGCCAAACAAAGAAGCCACGCATCGCGGTCGGTGGGATCTCTGGCGAATCCAACAGCTTCTCGGCGGACCCGACGGACTTGGATGACGTCGCCGGGCGATCGATGCGGCGCGCGCACAAGATCCATGAGGAGACTTCAGCTCCCAGCGCGAAGTGGGCGGCTACATCGGAGGGGGCGTCGCTGCAGTCTATTCCTCGGCCCGCAAGCCATGCGCCCCTCGACGACTCGTCCCTCCCGGCTGCAAATGGAACTGTGCACTCCTCGGACACTCTGGAGCACGCAATGCTTGGGGGCGCCGCCTACTCTGGCGGGGTGATTTCCAAGGAAGCTCCGGCTTCGGTTTGCTGTCGTTTACGGGCATCCAATGCCTGATATTGCGCAAGTGCCTCCCGGGCCTGCTCGCGCATTCCCAGGCGCTGGCACGCTTGGGCCAATTGGTAGTGGATGCTGCCGTCTGTATCAAGATCGAGAGAGGCCTGCAAATGCGGCAAGGCCTCGTCCGGCTGGTCTAGCGCCAGATAGGAGCGTCCCAGGTCCAGCCGGACCGTAGCTGGGGCGCCGGGCAGGGCAAGAGAGGATTGCAACATCGGAACCGCTTTCTCATACTCCTGCTCCTGTGCTAGCAAATTGCCTAGCATCGCTGCCCACCGGGGGTCTTCGGGATCCGACCTGTAGAACCGCTCCAGCAGTGGTCGTGCCTCCTCGATGCGCTTGGCGAGGTACAGCAGTTCTGCCAGCTGCCGCTCCAACTCCCCGGATCCCTGTCCGATCTCAAGCGCTCGACGGCAGGCATCAGCGGCGCTGGAGTATTGCCCTTGGGAAGCGAAGATATCTGCCACCAGAGTGAGTTTCTCGATCGATTCCGGCAGGGAGGCCAGCTTCTCGAAGGATTGTTCGGCAAGACTGGCATGTGACCGAGCCGCCCAGAACAGGTCCGACGAAGAGGAATCTGCTGCCATGGACGGGGCGAGATCGAACCGGCCCGCGGCGAAATTGCAATCAGCGGATTGTGCGGCAGCGCAGTCCAGCTCCGGCAAGGATGCGGCCTTCTGTCGCTCGATCCTCGCCCATTCGGGTTGACCCGCGCCCTCGTACACCGAGGCCACCGCTTCGTGCACGGCCCGGACGCCGGGCTGTCTCTCAAGCGCGCTTCGGAACAAGTACAGCGCGCTCGGATACTGACGGGCCGCCAGCTTTGTCTGGCCGAGAAATCGCAGCATGTACGAAGACTCGGGGTCGCGTTGCCGCAGCTGATCGATCGCGTCCGCCGCCAGTTCCTCGTTGCAGCGGACCAAGCCGGCGTAGGCATAGGGACTTGTCGCGTCAAGGTCCCCAAGGTCCTGCCAGACCCCCGCCGCATGGGAGTGCTCCCCGACCGCCTCCAGCGCCTCTGCGAGCAACACGTGAGCGAACGGATGCTGCGGATTGATTTGCGTCGATTTTCGGAGTGGAGCAACTGCCTCTGCGTGTCGGCCGAGCCGGGACAGGCTGGCGCCCAGCGCGAAATGGGCCGGAAACGATGACGGCAGAGCCAGCGCTGCCTCTTGGAGAGGCTGGATCGCCTCCGTGTCTCGGGCGCTGAAATGCAGGGCCATGCCAAGATTGGCCAGCAGAGTAGGTTCATTCTGGAACTTGCTGGCCAACTCAGCGTAAATCTCGGCGGCTTCACCGAATCTCCGCTCCGCCATTGCCTGGCGAGCGGATTCTGCCAGAACATTTGGGTCGAACTGGGCCATGGCGCCGACCGCTTGCACGGTCAGAAGGACGGCACCAACAATCGCCTGTCGAACACTCTGAACGCTGAATCTGTCGTGTCCCAGCACCAACCGCCTGCCCAGCTTCATGTTGGCATAGCCAAGGGCCCGGGCATTGGCACAGAAACGGAGTCGGCCCGTCGCGGCAGTTCCTGCGCCCTTGGAAAAAAGCGTGGGTGAAGACCCGATATCGCAATCGGGCTTTCCGCTGCCCAGCATTTGTCCAGACCGTAGATCAATCCTCGGTGACTCCCTCCGTTCCCTGGATGAAAGGATGGCTATCTCGCCGCTTGCCGCCAAGGACCCTTGATTGTCCTGGTTGCTTGCTCGATGCCCGGATCCGACTTCAGCTGCATCTTTAGTTCGCCGAGGCGGGGTACAATTTCGCGCATGGTCCGACCGTCGGGGCACATTTTGGCGCGCTTGGCGACGATTCGGTTGCCGCTGTGTGTCCTGTTTCTCGGTCCATTTTGCCCGGCTGAGATTCGCCTCGAGCCCGTGCATGCCACAGGGATGCGCTTCACTCTGGAAAACGCACCCACGCCTTCAAAGCGACCGATCGAGACCCTGGCCGGAGGACTGGCCGTATTCGACTACGACGCAGACGGCAGGCCCGATATCTTCTTCACCAACGGGGCTGCCCCTGATTCGATGCGCAAGAGTGCCCCGCGATATCGCAATCGCCTCTTTCGGAATATCGGGGGCCTGAGGTTCCTGGATGTCACGCTTAGGGCAGGAGTCGCGGGGGAAGGGTACTCGATGGGTGCGGCGTCCGCTGACTACGACAACGACGGCGATGTCGACCTGTTCGTCGCGGGCGTGTTCCGAAGCTTCCTGTACCGCAATCGGGGCGACGGCACGTTCGAGGACGTAACCGCGCGATCGGAGATCGACGACTCCGAATGGGTCGTCGCCGCAGGCTGGTTTGACTACGACGGCGATGGGCTGCTGGATCTCATGGCCATCAAGTACGCAGACTGGTCATTGGACTTCGACCGGTATTGCGGCGAACGAGCTCGCGGCCTGCGTGTCTATTGCCATCCGAAGAACTTCACGCCGATTGCCAACCGTTTGTATCGCAACCTAGGGAACGGAGAATTCGAGGATGTGAGCGACCAGGTCCGCCTCTCTCCCTTCCGGGGCCGCGGCATGAGCGTAGCGTTCGCTGACTTCGATGACAACGGCTGGCAAGATGCGTTCGTCACCAACGACTACCTTCCTAATTTCCTGTTCCTGAATCAGGACGGGACCTTCTTCGTCGAAGACGCCCTGCTGGCCGGGGTGGCGCTGCTGGACCACGGGAGGCCGGTCGCATCCATGGGTGTCGACATCGGAGACTTCGACAACGACGGGAACCCAGATCTGTCTGTGACGGCACTGAACAAGGAGACGTTTCCGCTCTTTCGCGACGAGGGCCATGGCTCGTTCCGTGACGCCACGGTACGGAGCGGCTTGGCGAAGGCGTCTCAAATCTACGCAGGATGGGGTAATGTGTTCGCCGACTTCGATAACGACGGCCAGGTGGATCTCTTCACCGCCAACTCGCACGTCAATCCCCTCATCGCGGAATTCGAGCCATTCTCCTACAAGCAGCCAAACACAGTGTTCCGCAATCTCGGAGGTGGGTTCGACGGCGCACAAGAGATCGGGGAGCCCGGTGCACACAGGGGGGCGGGGGTTGCCGACTTCGACGGCGATGGCCGCCTCGATGTGGTGGTTAGTGCGCTTGGGGAGCCGGCTACCCTCTTCCACAATGTGTCGGAACCGGCTGGAAACTGGATTGCCCTGGACCTTGTCGGCACTGTCTCAAACCGCCACGGGCTCGGAGCCCGGATAAGAGTCCGAAACCAAACCCGCTGGATGAAGAGCGCTGTAGGCTATGCCTCGTCCAGTCTGCGGCCGATACACTTCGGCATCGGGGAAAGCACAATGCCAGTGACTGTCGAAATTGACTGGCCAAGCGGGGGGAGTCAAACAGTCGAGTCGGTTCCGTTGAATCAACTCACCGTAGTTCACGAGCCGAGGTACCACTGACCAAGGGTTTTCTGATTCCCCAATAAATGCGTCTCCTCTCCCAGACGTAGAACGGCCTTTCGGCGCTGCAGCTTGGGCACTAGCTTGGCGTGAACGACAAAACCGCCTGGCCGCCCGAGCAAGATCTCATGCAGGCCATCCTGGAGCGCGACCGGGCCAATCGGCTCGATAACACGATCCGGCAGGGAGATGCTGCTGGCGGATCCGGACCGCCCATTCAGAGATCTCTTATATTGCAATGGAGCCGGCGGATTTCAGCCGCGGTTGGTAAATGACCCGGCTTCAAGAATCCGCCGGAGCCGCCTCTGAGGGTGTTCAGCTAGCGACTCCGCTTTCGATCTTTCACGCCAATCTCGCCAGCAAGGTCGAGGCGTTCGCAGGCTCGGCCACCGATCTTTCGACTTTCAGATGGATCCTTGGAATACGCGGGCCGTCCTGGTGCGGATTGACCCCAGAAGCGTTAGGATCTGCATCTGGCTGGAGGGGCCGCCGAAAGGCGCTGACGCGATTCGCCCTGGTGACGGGCGGGTTCGTTTTGCATTCCGATGTGGCTCAGAGCCGACGATATTTCCGGCCCTGCTGCGAGCGTTTCCTAAGATGCCCCTGAAGCGCTTCATTTCCAAACGCTCGGCTTGCAGACGACGCCTCTTTCTCACTCGCCGAGGTACGCACGCGCCGCGATGCGTCAGTTGGCTTGAGTCATGCGAGACCTGTTTGCACGAAGGATCGACACCCCAGAAAACTGACTTCGCTTGGCCGGAGTGCCCGGACCGCCGGTCAATTCCTCGTTCACCTAAACTGTGTGTGCGCAGCCCTTAGGCGGCGTGAACCGTCAGAGAGGTTGGATCGTCAAATGCAAAGCGGGGTGAATCGCTTGACGCGCCGAGAGTTGCTGGCGGGCGTTGCGGCGAGTGCGACCGCCCTGTCTGGTTGCCGTGCGGGTACGCTTCCCGGACCGCGAGTTGCCACTCGGCCGAACTTCCTCTTTCTTCTTTCAGACCAGCACCGTCCTGACTGGCTGGGCCGCAATCCCGAGATTCCTTTTCCCACGCCGAACATCGACCGCCTTGCCGAGCGCGGGGTCGACTTCACCCAAGCGATCGTCGCTTCGCCCGTCTGCGGGCCCTCTCGATCCTGCTTGGCATCCGGCATGGAGTACGAGAACTGCGGGGTCGAAGTCAACCGCGATCCTTACAATCCCCAGATCACCACGTACTACAAGCACCTGCGCGACAGCGGTTTCCACACCATGGCGGCGGGAAAGATCGACTTGCACAAGGGCTCGGCCGGGCGCACCCTCGACGGACGGCAGAACATGGCGGCTTGGGGATTCTCGGACATGCAGATCACGGCAGGGAAGGGCGGAGGGTACTTCGGAAATCCGCTCGGTCCGAAGGAACCGTACTACGACTATCTCGCCGAGCAAGACCCGCCGCTAGACCGGATCTGCGCCGAAGACATCGCTAGGCGCTCGGAGCCCCGCGAGATGAACTGGTGGGGCATGACCGAGCCCTGCCCGCTGGACGACGACCACTATCTCGACAACTTCACCGCACGCAGCGGCATACAGATGCTCGCACGAGCACCCGACGATTCCCCGTGGTTCCTCATTGTCAACTTCAACGGCCCCCATCCGCCGATGGACATCACCGAGAGAATGGAACGCCAGTACCGCGGGCCGGACAGGGTGATCGACGATTTTCCACAGCCGCACGACTACTCGGGCCAATTCCCCGAAGGGCAGCACATACGCATTCGGCAGAACTATTCGGCCATGATCGAGAACATCGACCGCTGGCTCGGGATATTCCAGGACCGATTGCGAGATCGAGGGGAGCTCGACAACACGGTGGTAGTCTACTCGAGCGACCACGGCGAGATGCTAGGGGACCACAGTCGGTGGGGCAAGAGCGTTCCGTATCGGGCCTCGGCTGGCGTGCCGCTTGTCATGGCCGGACCCGGCATTGCGGAGGGTGTGCAGAGTAACGCGCTCGTCAGCTTGATGGACCTTGCCGCAACCTTTATCGACTACGCCGACATGCCGGTTCCCCACGAGATGGAGAGCATCTCCTTGCGGCCCTTGCTGGACCGTGGCGGCGGGCAGCACCGGGAATTCGCCCGGTCCGCGCTGAAGGTTTCCCGGGCTCATGCTGGCCGGTTTCGCATGGTGCAGGACCCTCGTTACAAACTCGTCGAAGGCTTCTTCGAGGCGGTAGCTCTCTATGACCGCGAAAAGGATCCCAACGAATCCGAAAACATTGCCGAGAGCAAGCCTGCCGAGGTCGCTCGCCTCGCGAGGCTCTTTGTCGGCGCGTAGCGCAGCGATTGCAACATTCGAGGTTGGCATGCGGCGCCGATTGAGCTGGAGAAAAATCCAACGTTAGCCAAAAGGGCCAAGAATCAAAACATATGAATGCCTACTTGTTGTGATTCGGCCTTTCCGGCAACCTGAACAGGCAGGCATGCACATCCGCATGCTCCTCCCTTTCGCCATCATCGCGTAGCGAGGCCTACCTTCCGTTGCAGTCGCGCCAGGCGCCGCGACCCCACCCGCGGCAGCGTTGGCGGCCGACATCCGCAATCGAACACCAACGTCGGGCCGTTCCTGAGGAACAACTACTGGGCCGATCCTTCGAACGAAACACCCCCGATGGATTGATTGCCCGCATTGACCGCAACTTTGGAAATCTGCAGAAAGTCACCTTCACTGTCAACGAGTCGGAAGGATTCCAGAACACGCCGGACATCTATCCGACGGCCGGCAACCCGGGTCGGCCGGACCGCTCGTTCAGCGACCGGAAAGTCGAATTGGCGGATACCGTCAACCTGACCCCGAATCTCGCCTACCATGCATCTTTCGAGGTGGATTCCAACATAATCGACACGATTTCTCTCCACGGCGACAGCGAACTTCCCGCCCAGCTAGGCTCGTGCGGGGTGGGCGGCGAATTCTTCCCCGCACTGCGCTTTCGCGGTTACGTGGGCCTCGGATCTTCGCGGCGGTCGTACCTGCGGAACGCCTTCAAAGCTTACGACTTCGACAACGAGCTGATTTTCCACAACGGCGGCCACACCTGGACCGTTGTCAGCTGCACCAAGGTTGTCAAATTCAGCACGCTAGAGCTCGACTCGCCATCCGGTAGCTTTTCGTTTAACGACCGGATCACGGGCTTGCCGGGAATCAACAACACTGGTGACGGATTCGCCACATTCCTGCTAGGCCAAGCGCGGCGGGCGGAGGCCACGGACCAGTTTCAGCCGGCCTGAACCCGGCGGCGGTCGTACCGGAACTCGATTCATGACCAGTGGCAGGTCAATCCTAACCTCACGCTGACACTCTGGCTGAACACCAACGCCACGAGTCCGCGCACAGAGAAATACGGCCGTCAGTCGACGTTCGATCCGGATGTTCCAATCCTGCTTCCGCCTCTCCTGGGACATTGGTTTTCTCGCTCAGCCCGGATTGTGGGCGAAGCTCGAGGTGGACTGCTCGCGCTTGCGCCGGATAGGTGTCAGGGCCGGGACCTCTGCTCCGAAGGACAAGGAATCTGTCGGTTGCGCCCAAGCGGGTTCTTGATCTCGGTTGAGGCGGCGGCCCTTGCCCTCTGATCTGCTTGCTTGCCGCTATTTGGCCTATAGTGATCTAGGATTCTCATGCATCTGTTGATAAGACTCTTCGCCGTAGCTTTCACCTTGCTGACGGTGGAGGTCACAGCTTTCGCCCAAGCTCGAAACCCGCCCCGCGAACTGCCTCCAGGCGTTGAGAAGCACGCCGACGTCACCTACGCTTCGATAGGAGACCGGGACCTCCTCCTGGACGTGTACTTGCCGGCTTCACGGTCGGATCGTCCCATCCCCGCAATTGTCTGGGTTCACGGCGGGGGCTGGCGAGGTGGATCGAAAAACAACATCGGACGTTCCCAGCCGATATTGGAACGCGGCTACGGCTTGGTATCGGTCGGCTACAGGCTTAGCGGGGAGGCTATCTTCCCGGCAGCCATCGCCGACGTGAAGGCAGCAATGCGGTGGGTCCGCGCCAACGCCTCTGGATTCGGTTTCGATCCGGACCGTCTCGGAGCATGGGGCTCGTCAGCGGGAGGGCATCTTGTCGCGCTGCTTGGCACGGCCCACGATGTCGAGGAATGGGACAGCATTCACGAAGAGAATGCGGGCGTCTCGTCCCGGCCCGATGCTGTTTGCAACTGGTTCGGACCGACCGACTTCCTGCGGATGAACGACTTTGCGGGCAGGATCGACCATGACGCGGCGAATTCGCCCGAATCCAGGTTCATCGGCGGCCCGATCCAAGAGCATCCAGAGAAGGCCCAGCGCGCGAACCCGATTCGTTACGTCACCTCCGACGACCCTCCCATCCTTCACATGCACGGAGAAAAAGATCAGGCGGTGCCGTACAACCAGAGCGAACTTCTCCACGCCGCCCTTGAAAAGGCAGGTGTCAATACCACGCTGTACATGGTGAAAGGCGGGGACCATGGATTCCGAGGTATGGAGGTAGACACCCCGCAGTCTCTCAGCCAGCGCGTTGCAGATTTCTTTGCCCGCACTCTGGGCAGGCCTTGACCTCGTCCTTACGACAGTTTGACCGGCCGAGCCAATGGCGGCTCTCCGTCAGCTCCGATTCGCTGCTGACAGATTGGAATGCGGCCTAGCGAGTCTCGATGAAAATTCCGGTGCGCCTTGCGTAGTCTTCCCACTGCGCGGCGAGCCGCCGCACGATTTCCGGGTTGCCCTTGGCTACATTCGTTGTCTCGCTACGGTCATTCTCGAGGTCGTAGAGTTCCCACTGGATCTCTTTCGGCATCCGTTTGCCCCAAACGGCCTTCCAGTTGCCTTGGATGATCGCCCTGGCGGCTTGGTGCTCGAAATACAGCGTCCGGTCGGGCAGGTTGTCTCCGTTAAGGACGGGGATCAGGTTCACGCCCTCTTCGCGCTGGACCGTACGGCCCTTGAAGTCGAGTGGGTAATCCGCTCCTGCCGCCGCGCGCAGCGTCGGCATCACGTCGATGATGTGCCCGCGCTCCCGCACCCATCTGCCGCCGTTCGGAATCCCGTCGGGCCAGTGCGCGATGAACGGCGTGGCTGCGCCACCCTCGTGCGTAAAGTGCTTGTACAGGCGGAACGGCGTGTTCCCGAGATTCGCCCAGCCGCTCCCGTAAGAATGGTACGTCCCTGGACCGCCCATCTTGCGAAGGTCTTCCCCAGTGTGCAGGATCGTGACGCCTTGGCGGCTACGTTGGTCGAAGCCGTACGGCCCCCACTCGTAGCAAGCGCCATTGTCGCTGAGCAACATGATCAGCGTCTTGTCGAACTCCCCGGTGTCCTTCAAGTGATCGACAATCTGTCCGACACCCCGGTCGACATGCTCCACCATGGCGGCGAAAAGCGCCATTCGGCGGGCCAGGTCGCGTTGTCGCGGCCCGTCGACGGAGTCCCATGCCGGGTTGGCCTGGCCGGGGAATCCGTTCGCGATGTCGTCCCTGTCTACGGGCACGAGCGAGCGCTTGGTGAGTGTCCACCGCTTCCCGTCAATCAGGCCGATTCTCCGCATCCGTGCGTAGCGCTCCTCGCGCAGGACGTCCCAGCCTCGCAGGTAGGTGTCGAAGTACTTGTCCGCGCTTTCTCTAGGGGCTTGGACGGGGAAGTGCGGCGATGAATGGCCGAGGAAAAGGAACCACGGCCGGTTCCGCTTCTGTCCTTGCTTGATGAATTGGAGGGCGTACTCGTTGAATACGTCGGTGGCGTAGAACTCGCCTTGGGGAGGATCGATTTCCTTCTTGCGCCCGGCCGGCATCCGTTGGTAGTACGCTGCGTCCCATTGGTCGTGGGAATGATCGAAAGCGTAGCCGTAGAATTCCTCGAATCCGCGGCGTGTTGGGCCCGTCTCGTTGTGCAGGTGCCACTTCCCGACGTAGTAGCAGCTGTAGCCCGCGTTGCCCAGGACTTCCCCTAGCGTTACGCAGCGGTCGTTCAAGCGGCCAAGGTATGCCGGTCCGCGCGTCGCGTGCGGCTCGCGCGTGGTGAAGCTAGCGACACCCGTCTGTGGCGGGTACAGCCCCGTCATGAGCGAGGCGCGGCTCGGGCAGCAGCGAGAGGAGTTATAGAACGATTCGAATCGGACGCCTTCTTCGGCGAGTGCATCGATGTTGGGCGTGTCGATCTCACCTCCGTAGCAACCTAGATCTGAGTAACCGAGATCGTCCAAGAGGATGACGATGATGTTGGGGCGATCCGTCGCGACTGCGAATGGCAAGAAGCCGAAAAAGACTAAGAGTGCTGGAAGGTGGCGGAGCATGGTGGCGGGGATATGGATTTCGTAAGGCGAAGAGCGTACCTGGCGGACGCCCCGTGATACGGTGCATCGTACCCCACATGAACCGGACGTGACCGTACCGAAACGATGAAGCCGCGTGGTTGACGCAGGCATGTCCTTTGACTTGTTGGAGAATCACTTCTGGACGGTGCGTCATCGCTGAGGGCCTCAGTCAATGTCGTCCCTGGCCGCGATGACAAAGAGATCGGAAGGCGGATCGTGCGGTACGTCCCCGCGCTGGATTCCCCGATTGCAATCACATTGCGGATTGGATTTCCGTTCGTCTCACCGGAGACGAACGGAAGATTCAGGGCCCTCGCCGACGAGGGCGCCCGGGTCAGGGAGTTCGTAGGTAACAACGGCACTGCGTGAGCGGAGTTCGCACTTCCATTGGCAGGCCACAGACGCCACTCCCACCGTCGATGTGCCAAGCCCGTTCGGAATTCAATGTCCGGAGGGCCTGCGTCTCCGCCGCCGACTGGTGCGAAGCCGGCATCTAACCGACGGGACAGCCTGAAATCGGTAGTTCGACTCGTGTCGAGCTATATCCCCATCCCGCACGCCTGCAACAAAGCGCGCTGCACTGCGAGGTCGTGATTCGGCGTGAAGTGTTCCACCCACCGCTTCTCTCGAATTGCTTGCGCCAAATCGTCCAGGTCTGGCAAGTAGCGCTTCGACGGTCCTACCGGGACGCTGCGAGTCCCGGAGGGGAATTCGGCATTCGCCTCTGCTAGCGAAAGGCGCACCCTGGGCCTGTCCGGATTGTCGATCTGGATCGAACCGCGCTCTCCAAAGACGTAAAAATAGCGTTCCCCGTCTCGAGTGTGGCTCTTGACTGCCGCCACCGCCGGGTCGAATTCGAACGTCGCTACGACGTCATCCTCCATCTGGTCCTGATGGGGCTTGGAACGTCGCAACACCGAACTCACCCTCGTCGGCTCGCCCATGAGCCAGATCAGCGCGTCGATCATGTGGCAGCAAATCTCGTACATCTGCCCGCCCGGATAGCGGTCCAAGCGCTTGCGGCTCTCGGGAGTTTGCATGTCGTTCATTTGGCAAAGAACCGAGCGGACCGGCCCCAGCCACCCTTCCTGAATTGCTCGGTGTGCCAGACGGAAGGCGGGATTGTAGCGGTAGACATAGCCGATCTGGACAACGAGGCCGCGGTCTTGAGCCTCTCGATAGATGCGTCGCATCAAGTCGAGGTTCACGCCTGGCGGCTTGTCGATCTTCGTGTGCTTGCCTGCGCGGACGGAGGCCAGAGAATAGGCCAAGGCGTCCAGCGGGTCGGTCTCTATGCAAACAAGTTGAATCTCTTCGTCGGCAAGAATCCCCTCGACGGAGGTCCATCGAACGCCTTGCCAGCGAGGATTCTCGCGAGCCTTGTCGCGAAGTTGCGGGTCGGGCTCGGCAACGGCCACGAAGCGGTAGTTCTGCGATTCGCGGATCGCTTCCAAGTGGCCCAGCGCGTGGGAGTGCGCAGTGCCGATGATCGCTGCTCCAAGGGGTGCCTCCGATCGAGCGGCGGCCGTGGCTGCTATGCCGGTGAGGGCGGCGCTCATGGCACGCCTGCGCGTCATTCGTGTCATTGATCCTCCTGTGTCATCGGGCGGTTCCAATGAGTTTTCTGCATTCCGCAAGGCTTCGATCCTCCACGTGAATCCCAAGCAAAGGAGTCGAGGACGTTCTGCTCCAACTCCGGCTGCTGCCTTCCAGTCCGCGTAGCCTTCGCGATGTTGCGACCTGGCTACTCCGCTCCCGACCCAACTGCACTATACGCGATTCGCTCGGCACATTGTGTGCCGCATCCGCTGAAGGGGCGGGCTCCCGTTCCAAGGCAGCCTGCAAGGCGTTCGAACCTTGCAGGCACCGGGGCTACAATCGCCAAGCCGGAATCCGAGTTGTCGAGTGGACGAGTTGACAGTGTGTCGTCGGAAACCAGGCATGGATGCCCCGTGGTCATTTAACCTCCTGGCCTCTAGAGCTAAAAAGGAGCTGACTTATGCAGTTTTCGAACTGTTGTTAGATATGAACCTAAACACGATGAATGACAAGTTTCTTATCTAATTCAATATTTGTTTAAATGAGCTTGTCGGCGCTAATTGATGGACTAAGGCAAGGTTGGCAAGCAGCGAGGCAATCTTGGCTTGCCCATGCACGCGGCGCGAAGGGCGGCCTGCCATGAGGATGTCTGACGGGGCGCGGATGGACTGCCCTACGCGAAACGCGGGGATGGATTACGCTAGCAATTCCCTAACGATCCGGCCCTCGTCGGTCGGGCCGATAAGGCGTTGATTGAGCCCTTGGTGCGAGAAGTGCAGCTGGTACGGGTCTAGGCCCAGCAAATGAAGCAAGGTGGCTTGAAGATCCCTTGGAGTCACCGGATCGGAGTCGACATGGTAGCCGATGTCGTCGGTTGAACCGTAGCTTACGCCGCCCTTGATCCCACCGCCCGCCAGCCACATCGTGAAGGCGTCCGGGTGATGGTCCCGCCCGTAGTACTCCGTCTTGTCTCCCTGCCGATTCTCGCGCATGGGAGTCCGACCAAATTCGCCGCCCCAGACGATCAAGGTCTGGTCGAGCAGCCCCCTCTGCTTGAGATCCTTGATCAGCGCGGCTGTCGGACGGTCTATGTCGCGAGCCCGATCCGGTAGGTCGTAGCGAATGTCGGTGCGACGGGCGTTCCCGTGGTGGTCCCAGCCCCAATCGTAAAGCTGCACGAAGCGCACGCCGTTCTCGACCAGCCGCCGGGCGAGTAGGCAGTTGTTCGCGAACGAAAGCTTGCCCGGCTGCGTCCCGTAGAGCGAATGGATGGAATCGGGCTCGCGCGAGATGTCCATCACCTCCGGCACGGACACCTGCATCCGGTACGCGAGCTCGTACTGTTCGATGCGGGCGAGCGTGTCGGGGTCGCGGGACTGCTCCTGGCGCAGCCGGTTGAGGTCACCGAGAGCGTCGAGCGTCTTTCGCCGCAACGAACGGCTCATTCCTTCGGGGTTGCCTAGGAACAGTACAGGCTCGCCTTGAGTGCGGCATTGAACCCCTTGGTACACCGACGGCAGGAAACCGCTGCCCCAAAGGCTCTTGCCGGCGCTGGGGGTCTTGTTCCCGCTCACCAGTACCACGAAGCCGGGCAGGTCCCGGTTCTCCGATCCAAGCCCGTACGTCGCCCAAGCGCCCATCGAAGCGGAACCTAGCCGCGCGTTGCCTGTGTGCAGCAACAGTTGCGCCGGCGCATGGTTGAACTGCTCTGTTGTCATCGATCGGACGATGGCTGCTTCGTCAGCCACGCCGGCGAATCGGGGCAGCAGTTCGCTAATCCACGTGCCGGACTGGCCTGCTTGCTGGAAGCGATACGGCGTTCCGAGCAGCTGCGGGACGCCCTTGATAAAGGCGAATCGCTTGCCTTCCAGTAGGTGCTGCGGGCAGTCGGTCCCGCTGTGCTTTTGGAGCTCGGGCTTGGGATCGAACAGTTCCAGTTGCGACGGGCCACCGGCCATGTGCAGGTAAATGACCGACTTCGCTTTGGGCTCGTAGTGCGGTGCTTTCGGAGCCAGTGTGTGCTCTTGCGCGGCTGTGGCAGGACGCACTGAACCGAGGAACATTGACGCCAGCCCGATCTGGCAGGCATCGAGAAAGTGCCTTCGTGTTACGTGCTGTGCAAATTCGAATCCGGGTGACATGGCATTACCGTTTTGTGAGCGCTTCGTCGAGGTTCAGTACGACATTGGCGACAACCACCCAGGCAGCGCTCTCGGGTGTTTGGTCTCGGCCGTCCGGGAATTCCGGTGGCTGCAAGGCCGTGAGACCGAAGTCGATATTTCTTCCTCCGTCTGTCAGGCCGGTATGGACGACGTGGACCGCCAGCACGTTGCCGTTTGGACGCAACGCTGCGCGCGCCGACGGGCTGACCGGGTAGGGCACGTGCGTTCCGGCGCCATCGAGGTCCGTCGCTGCCGGAATCCCGTTGATGAAAGCCCTAAAGCTGCCAGAGTGGCGGACTTCGAAACGAAAGTCGTCCAGACCGCGGGCTGGTACGTCGAATTCCAACCGCATCCAGAGGTCAGGTGTGTTCCAAACTGTCCGCTGGCTCGCACTGTATGGATCGTCGTTGCCGTCGTTGTCGGCGGCCTTCGAATTGCCGAACGATCCCCGACCTGTCTTCCATCGCGAGTCGTCGAAGTGCGAGCTTGTCCAGTCCTCGCCCGGGTCCACCGTCGCATAACGCCAAACAGGGGCGTTCCCTCTGGAGTCGTCTACAAGGGTGGCTTCCCGGTTTTCCGTATAGAGCACGCGATCATAGTTCGAAAGCTTGCGTGTGCCGGACGGATCCTCGGCGAGGTCGCTAGCGGCTTCGTCGTGCAGCGCGAGAAGCCGACGGGACTCTTCCGCCGAGGGCGGACGCATCAGCAACAGCCGGAACATCTGCTCGAGTACCGACTCGCTGCTCGAATGGGCTTCGCGCTTCGCGCGCTTCGCCAAGAACTGCGCCGCCTCCATCAGAGGCGGATCATTCAGGGTCACGAGAGCTTGCAGCGGCGTATTTGTCCTGATCCGGCGGATGGTGCAGGTCTCGCCTGAGGGCGCGTCGAATGTTGTCATGGACGGGTACGGCGAGGTGCGCCGCCACAGTGTGTACAGTGCTCTGCGATGACGGTCCTCGCCGGGGCTTGTTTCCCAGAGACGACTGCTGTACACCACCTGCCAGATCCCGTCCGGTTGCCAGGGCATGACTGGCGGGCCCCCGACTTTGCGACTCAGCAGGCCGCTAGCCGCCAGGGCTTGGTCGCGGACCATTTCGGCCGGTAGCCGGAAACGGGGCCCTCTCGCCAGCAGATCGTTATTCGGATCCCCTTCTAGGAGTTCCTGCGAGGCGTCCGACGTTTGGCGGTAGGTAGCTGACATCACGATCGTCTTGATGATCGCCTTCATGTCCCAGCCGCCGCGCATGAATTCCAACGCAAGCCAGTCGAGCAGATCGGGATGCGTTGGCGGCGTCCCTTGCGTGCCGAAATCCTCTTCCGTCTTGACGATTCCCGCTCCGAAAAGGCGTGCCCAAATTCGGTTCACGGCGACGCGCGCAGTCAGCGGGTTCTCTTCTGACATGAGCCATTGGGCGAGTCCGAGCCGGTTCTTGGCGGATGCCGGTGAGAACCCGTGAAACGCAGCCGGCACATTCGGCTCGACACGTTCGCCGAGGCTCATGAAATTGCCTCTCTTGTGAACGAACGTCTCCCGGCGTTCCTCGTCGGATACCCTTCTGAAGATCGGTGTGGAGACGCCTTCGGCGACCTCCAGCGTGGGACTGTCGTCATTTCGGTCCGCGTCGGCGGTTTGATTGAAAAAGGCGTAAAGCGAGTAGTACTCCTTCTGCGAGATCGGGTCGTACTTGTGCGAATGGCACTGCGCGCATCCCCAAGTCAATCCCATCCACGTCTGCCCGGTCGTCGCCACACGATCCTTAACCGCCTCGTCGCGGAACTCTTCGTCGTCCGTGCCGCCCTCCGTGTTTGTCATGGTGTTGCGATGGAATCCGGTGGCCACCAGATCGTCTTGGGTCGGTTCTGAGAGGAGATCACCCGCTAGCTGAAGGACCGTGAAACGGTCAAACGGAAGGTTGTCGTTCAGGGCTTTCACCACCCAATCGCGATAGGGCCAGATGGTCCGCAGGCTGTCCTTCTCGTAGCCCATCGAATCGGCGTAACGCGCCAGGTCCAGCCAGACCCTCGCCCACCGCTCGCCGTAGGCCGCAGCACTCAGCAACCGATCAACCAAGGCCTCGTAGGCACCAGTCGAGTCATCAGAAACAAAGGCTTCCGCCTCGTCAGGTGTCGGCGGCAACCCGGTCAGGTCAAGAGAAACGCGGCGGACCAGCGTGTAACGATCAGCTTCCAATGACGGACGGAGCCCGTTCTCGTCCAGCGTGGCAAGAACCAGTGCGTCTACCGGATTGCGCACCCACCTTGGATCTGACACGTCCGGCTGGGCTGGTCGGACCGGGCGCTCAAATGCCCAATGGCGTTCGTAGTGCGCCCCCGCGTCGATCCAATGCCTGAGCGTGTCGACTTCTTCCGAAGAAAGGCGTTCCCCGGTTGGCGGCATCGGGTTCGTGTCCGCTTCGACCCGAGCGATTAACCGGCTTTCCGAACTCTCTCCGGGAACCAGGCCTGCGTATCCGCCGGTCTCACCGGTGGCGGACTCACGCGAATCCAGCCTAAGGTTTGCCATCCTGCTGTTATCGTCAGGGCCGTGGCAGGGCAGGCACTTTTGGAGGATCGGCCGGACTTCGACAGCGAAGTTGGGAGCCGCAAGCCCACTCGACACCACCGCCAGGGCTAGGACCGCCGATAGAACGAGACGAATGGTGCATTGGGAAACACTTGCGATCATTGGAGTCTTCGTGGTCTGCGAGCGGGATGCCCGATTGCCGTGCGGCCATAAGACGCCACACAACGGTCGCGCATGCTCGCACCGGATTTGCTTACCCACCGTAGCAACGAAAGCGTACTGCAACAACCGGGCAGCACTAGCTTGCTTCAAAGGCAATGTACGTCTAGAGGGTCGGACGGGTCAAGCCCGATTGCCCTGCAATATGTCTCACATCAAAGACCTGGGGCTCACGCGCTCGAAGAACTCGGCGCTGCCGCACTGGCTGCCGCGTAATCGCTCGAATGAAATACGGAACGAGAGAGCCAGCTTATGGCCTGAGAAAACCCAGAGAAGCCGACCGAGCCGAGGTGGGACGGGCAATTGCCCGAGAGTCCGGCTTCAGTTCCGGCACGGAAAGGCGGCGTGTGACTGGAGTGGATCCTGTGCCTGAAGCCTTGGAACCGGGCCTGGCCGCGCAGCTCGATTATCAATTGCTCGATGACGTGGAATTCCGCTCGGATCATGAACAGACTGTTCGCCCGGCAGCCGGGCGGGACGGTCCTTACCGGGAGGGGCTGCGAAGCGCCGGGCCAAACCCGCAGATCGCAGCTCTTGCCGCTTGGCAGGATGTCGCAGCGGGTTTCCAAGCAGGTGCCAGACAGCTACCAGCGATGTCCCCCGGCTTCCTGTCCCCTCTGGATGTTACGTAGATCAGCGGGCAAGCCGGCGGGCGGCCGACCGAGCGGTGCCCGCGGGCGGTAGCCATGGCACGGTGTATTCTGAAGCCATCCCCGTTCATGATTACCCCAGCGATCGGGCCTAAGTTGAAACGTGTAGCAGTATGAATGCGCTTCGGTACACACGGGAGCTGGTTCAGTTCCCTACAGTTAGCAACGTCTCTAACGCAGCCATCAGCGAATACCTTGATGGTGTCCTCAACAAGATGGGCTTTGCCACAGAGCGCGTTGAGTATGCGGACCCGGCAGGCGTTCCTAAGGTCAATGTCGTTGGCAAGAAGGGGCCGGGGATCGGCGGAATGGCCTATTTCGCCCACACCGACGTGGTCCCGGCTGACGCTTGGTTCACAACCGAACACGGCCCGTTCGAGCCCACCGTCCGAGGTCGCAAACTCTACGGTCGCGGCAGTTGTGACATGAAAGGATCGATCGGTTCGATGCTGGCCGCAATCGAGCGAATTGACCTTGCCAAGTTGAGTAAGCCGCTCTACGTTACCCTCACCGCGGACGAGGAGACCGGCTATCTAGGAGCACAACAGGTCGCTCGGCGATCCGAGTTGTTCCGCGAGATGGTCCGAGGGGAGTCGAATGGAATCGTCGGCGAGCCGACCGAGCTGAACGTCGTACACGCGCATAAGGGGACCTACGGGTTCAGGGCAACGTCTTACGGCAGGGCCGCCCATTCCAGCACCAACGAGGGGCTCAATGCCAACCTCGCCATGATTCCCTTTCTCAGCGAAATGAAGCGAATCCACGACGAGGCCAACGCTGATCCCGCGTGGCAGGACGCCGCCTTTGACCCTCCAGGGATCAGCTGGAACATCGGAATCAACGATCACAACACCGCAGTGAATGTAACGTCTGCGAAGAGCGTCTGCACCGTGTATTTCCGTCCGGCCCCCGGCCAGGATGCGAATGCTCTCATCGAGCGGTCCAGAAAGATTGCCGAGCGGTGCGGCCTCCAATTTGACCTGCTCGGGGCAGGGCAACCCTTGTATGTGGACCCCGAGTCGGAATTCGTGCGCGAGGTGTCGGGATTGACCGGCAACTCCAAGCCTCAGACTGTTTGCTACGGAACCGACGGGGCGGTCCTGACAGACTTGGACAATCTCCTGGTGTTGGGCCCAGGCAGCATTGACCAAGCGCACACGCACGACGAATGGATTCTCCTGGATCAGCTCGAACAGGGGTCGCGACTTTACGCCAAGCTAATTCGACATTGGTGCTGTTGAAGGATCCTTGGTATGCGTATTCCGTCGAACCCGAAGCGGAATCTTGAGGATCTGGTGGTCGCTGGACCGCTGCGGAATTCATTCGAAGGACGGCTCAACAGCCGCAACTTCGTGCGACGATACTGCTGATGCACGGAGTGAAGCCCGCGCTCATCGAGCGTGACCTGGAGCACCTGATCCACCCATTGCATAGCCCGGACTCCCATAAGCGGGGCCACGTCTGGGTCAGCGGCGAGGGATCAGTCCTCGTCGATGCGGACGGTCGCAAGTACCTGGACGGTCTTTCCGGGTTGTGGAACGTGGTCCTGGGTCATGGCCGCGAAGAACTTGCCCGGGCCGCGCGGAATCAGATGGCGGAACTCGCGTACTGCTCGGGATACGCAGGAAGCTCGAATCCCCGAGCCATCGAATTGGCCGAGAAGCTTGCCTCGCTGGCGTACCCATCGATTAACCGCTTTTTCTTCACTTGCGGGGGCGGGGAAGCAAGCGAGACCAGCTTCAAGCTGGCACGGTCCTATTGGAAGATCAGAGGGTTTCCCGAGAAAACAAAGGTCATTTCCCGGCAGTGGGGCTATCACGGCGTCACGTTAGCGGCCATGAGTGCCACCGGAATATCAGGCTACTGGCCGCTGTTCGAGCCTCGGGTGCCTGGATTCCTCCAGATTCCCTCTCCCTACCCGTACCGCTACGAATGCCCCCCCGGCGCAAGCCCTGGTGTCGCCGCGGCCGATGAATTGGAACGGGCGATTCTGCGTGAAGGCCCGGAAACGATCGCGATGTTTCTCGCGGAGCCGGTCCAAGGAGCGGGCGGTGTCATCGTTCCTCAGGAGGACTATTTCCGCCGAATCAGAGCGATCTGCGACCAGTACGATGTCTTGTTTGTAGCTGACGAGGTGATTACCGGATTCGGCCGCACCGGGAAGTGGTTCGCGCTCGACCATTGGGGCGTCGAACCTGACCTCGTACAGTTCGCCAAGGCGATCACCTCCGGCTATTTCCCGTTAGGCGGGGTCGGCGTGACCGAGCGGATTGCCCAGGCGCTCGAGCAACACCCGTCGCCTTGGATGCATGCCTACACCTACAGCGCCCATCCTGTCGGCTGCGCCGTGGCGTTGAGGAATCTGGACATTCTGGAACGAGAGGGCTTGCCTGCCCAGGCGGGCGAGAAGGGCGACTACCTTCTTGCCGGACTTAGAGCGTCACTTGCCGATCACCCCCATGTCGGGGAGGTGCGGGGCAAGGGCCTTATGTGTGCGGTCGAATATGTCAAAGACAGAGTTACCAAGCAGGAGTTCGCGCCTGCGGAGCGGGTCGGAGAGAAGCTCAACGCCGAGGCCCAGCGGCGAGGCCTGTTCAGTCGCTTGCGAGGAGACGTCTTCTGCCTAGCCCCTCCGTTCGTCACCACCCGGGAACAACTTGACCGAATTATCCAAATACTGTCGGAGGCGACAGAAGCGGTATTGGGCTAGTTAGCACCCAGAAGGAACCGCTAGTCTCGCTGGCTCGAGTTCAACGACCTCGCCCGGCAACCCATGCGTCGATCTCGGCCTGGCTTGCCCCGAGCCCCACAACGGTATTTCGGTGCACTTGTCGGCCCCTGCTCGTGCCCGGCCAAGCCGGCGGAGCATGCATGGCGGTCCAAGCATCGATCGCTCGCGCCAGCTCGGCCGCCTGGTCCTCGTTGTCGGCTCGGACGTCCGCGCTCTCTGAGATATCGTCGCTGATCGCATACAGTTCTGGCTTGCGGTTGAATACGCGAACCAGCTTCCGATCTGCGGTCCGGGTGGCGTACTGCTCCGCCGCGTTCGCGTACCAGAAGAGCTGGCTGTGGGGCGCCCCATCTTGGTCTCCAGTCAGATACGCCATCAGATCGACGCCATCAACATTGGAAGGAGGCTCGAGACCGGCGGCCGCAACGGCTGTTGGAAAGATGTCGAGCGCGCTGACGGGCGGATCGTAGCGCACCCCGGCTGGCAGGTGCCCCGTCCATTTCACGACGAATGGCACACGCACACCACCTTCGTAGACCGTCCCTTTAGTGCCCCGCAACGGGGCGTTGTCCGATGCATTTGCCGGTGTCGGGCCGCCGTTGTCGCTCAGAAAGATCACTAAGCTGTGCTCTGTCAAGCCAAGTTCCTCGAGCAGTGATAGGACCTGGCCGACACCGTCGTCGAGAGCGGTGACCATTGCTCCATAGGTCCGGCGCCGAGGGTCTTCGATCGAGCCGACGCGCTCGAGCATCTCCGGTGGTGCCTGCAAGGGCCCGTGGGGGGCGTTGTAGGCGAGATATAGGAAAAACGGATTCTCCGAGTGACGCCGTATGAAGTCGAGAGCCGCTTCCGAGAGCTGCTCGGTCAAGTAGCCGTCGACGGGAATCTTCTCGCCGTGCGCCTCTAACGGGATCAAGTACTCCCTCGCGTCTACGCCGGCGGACTTGAAATAGTCGTGACCGCCGCCGAGAAGGCCGAAAAACTCGTCGAACCCGCGCTCGAGCGGATGGAACTCTGGAGCGTCTCCCAAGTGCCACTTGCCCACGATCCCGCTGACGTAACCTGCTTTCGCGAGGATTTCAGGCAATAGTGTTTCGCTCAACGGCAAGCCCTCCCCGGCCCGAAACTTCGGATTGAAGATATGGCCGAAGCGATGCTGGTAGCGACCGGTGAGTAACCCTGCGCGGGAAGGGCTGCAATACGGGTGGCTGACGTAGCCATTCGTAAATCGGACTCCGCCTGCTGCCAGGAGGTCGATGTTAGGTGTCGTAAAGTCTTTCAGGCCTTGGAATCCAACGTCGGCGTAGCCCAAGTCATCCGCTAGGATCACGATCAAGTTTGGCGGACGGCTAGGCTGCTCGGCGAACTCGGTTGCAAGGGGCGAGCAAGAACAGGTGCAACATAGTAAGAGCAGTAGCAACAAGCGACGCACGACAAATAGCGTGGCGCAGCGGGCTGCGGGATGTAAAGTGCAGCGGATTTGTATTCGTACCTTCTTTCGTTCTTTCCCGTCTACCTGATGACGGACGACCTTCCGGAGATCTCGACCGGAGAGGATTCGGGCCTCGTCATCGGCAAGCTTGACAATGCCACGGTCGCGACCCTCTGCAAACAACCCCACTAACAAGCCGATTCTCATCGTCGACGGACAGCGCCTCCTAGGAGGCAAGCAGAATCGGACGATTAACGCGACGTAGTTGGTTCCGGCTCGGACCAAGCCGCGCACACCTGTGTCCTGCCTCGAGCAGGGTCGCTGCGGGGCGACCAGGGTGCCCTATGGACCGAAGTCTACAGTAGTACCGCGCGACGCGGTCGCGGATCTAGCCCGCCTAGGTCGCCTGCCGCGCCAAAGCGGAATCGCCGTGGCTCACGGGCCCGCTGTTCGGCGCGGCCAAATTGCTCGCGGCCCCCTGGAGCGCCCTGATCCGGTCCCACACGATCGAGCGCGAAGGTCGCGGGACGCCACTCGCCCGCGAGTGCGCTCTAGGTTATCAAGCGATTCGGTGCGCTGGAATCGCGGAACGCACAGGGAGTCGGACTGGGAACGGAGAGGCGCGTGCAAGATCGGAGAATCGTCGGGCACCTGCTGACGCTCAATGGGTCGATCGTGCATGCCAGCGCCTTTGCTCGCTCCGCCCGAAGCCAAGGCGATCGAAAAAGCCGCTGACAGCCTTGGACGCCAGTCGCTCCGCTTCCGAACCCCACGGAACACGCTCGCGATCGGAAGCATAGATTCCCCGGAGCCGATTACTCGAACGGCCGTTCAACGCCCATCGCATTGCAGCGTGGATGGCGCTGGTGCCTGCTCGATGCTTAGGGCAGCCATGCAAGCCACCCGTGACGTCGTTCGCAAGGACGGGCACATTGGTTAGGCATCAGCCAAGTTCGCCGCGCTTCGCAGCGTCAATCAGATGCTCGGAAGCCCGCACTGCGAGGGCCATCATTGTGAGCGTCGGGTTAACGCAGCCGATCGTGACAAAGGCGGCGCCGTCAGTGACAAACAGGTTCTTCAGGTCATGGGCTTGGTTCCACGTGTTGAGAACGAACTTGCGCGGATCGTTTCCCATGCGCGCCGTGCCGACTTCGTGCGTGGCGCCGCCGGGCCAGCGCGGGGTCGTGATCTTGCGGACGTCTTCGGCCCCGGCGGCTAGCAGCATCTCCTCCCCGGCATCAGCCGAGTGATCGAACAGGCGCATCTCGTTGTCGCTCCAAGTGACGTTCATGTGCAGCGCGGGAATGCCCCAAGCATCCTTCACTTCTGGGTCGAGTTCGACGTAGTTCTCGTAACGCGCCAAGCATTCGCTCGACGTCCCGAGACTGAAGCGCCAGTAGTTCTCGGACTCTCGCACGGCCCGCTTGAAATCGGCGCCAAAGCCCGGTATGCGGTAGATCGACGCGGCCGAGCCGTAGCTGGAGCCGTTGCGCATCTGCGCCCCGAAGCCCCGAATCATGCCGTCGGTATGCGGGCGATCGACATTCAGGTAGCGTGGCAAGTAGAGCCCGTTGGGTCGCCGCGGAGCGCCCGCCCATCTCTTGTCTTCCTTCACCGGCAGGACACCGGAGACGCCTCCGTACATGTGGTCCATTACGTAGTGGCCCGGCACGCCCGACGAATTGCAGAAGTCCTTGCCCGAGTTCAGCAGGATGCGGGTCGACTCCAGGGTCGAAGCCGACAGTACGACCACCTTGGCCCGGACTTCCCGCGGCGTGCGGGTGAGTCTGTCAAAGTAGGCGACACCGTTGGAGAGACCCGTGCTGCTGTCGATCGTGACATGCGAGACGACAGCGTCGGTCAGAACGTCGCAGTTGCCAGACCGCTCGGCGTCCGCAACCGTAGTCCATACGCTCGAAAAGTAAGAGTGCGTGACGCATCCGTGCTCGCACGGTCCGCAGTAATGGCAAGGCTGCCGACCGTTGAGCGGCTTGGTGAGGACGGCGGCTCGGCCGATGGTGACGTTGCGGCCGAACCGCTCATTGACTTTGTCCTGGAAGTACTTCTCGCCGCAGGTCATTCCCATAGGCGGCTGCATGATGCTGTCTGGAAACTGCATCAGACCGAGCGGCTCCCCGCTGATGCCTACATACCGCTCGACCTTCTCGTAGTAAGGAACCATTTCCTCGTAGGTCATTGGCCAGTCGTCTCCGTACCCGTCATGGCTGGCGGCGGAGAAGTCGAGCTTCGAGAGACGGTAGCTCTGGCGCGCCCATGTAAGCGAACGTCCGCCAAGCTGGCGGCCCCGAGTCCACTGGAAGGGCTTGTCGATGGGATACGTGTACGGATTGCGGACATCGTTGACAAACCATTCGAAATTAGACTCCCGACAGGCGTATTTCATGCTCTGGATCGGGCGGTTGCGGGCGATTTCCGGCGATTGGCCCCGGTACTTGAGATCGTAAGGAAGCAAATGCTCGGTAAACTCGGCCTCGGTGGTGCGGTGGCCGGCTTCGAGCAGGGCGACTTGCATCCCAGCTTCGGCAAGCGTCTTGGCGACCCATCCTCCGGTCGCGCCAGAGCCGACAATGACGGCGTCGTAGGTATCGTTGTTCCTGGCGATGATCTGCATGAGGGTTAGCCAAGTCTGTCTTGGCCAGTCTATAACGCCAGTTGCCGAAGGGCCGCTATAACCGCTCGGCCGGGCAAGCCGGCAAGCTGGACCAGACCGATCGTGGCGCTGACCGACAAGAATTCAGTCGGTCCCTATTGCGCGTCCAGGCCCTTCAGTCGCCCCAGTCCAGTGGGGCGACATGACCATAGCGGATGGGAGTGCAAATATGGGGTCACTACTCGCGCTCGCTCAAGCGACCACTTAGGCATGTCGCTTGCGTCGTCTTCAGCAGTGCCCCACTGACCGCAAGCGTAGTGGAACACGGGGATTACGCAAGCACTCCCGCTTGCGGCAACCAGCCGTGCCCACGGACGTCCGCTGCTCGCGCCGCGCCTCTTACGAGGCGCTCGCAATGTGGCGAACCGAATTGTCCCTAATCGATAGCTCCAGCGTCGAAATCGCCCGGAGGCCTCGCTCGTCTTCACGAACGAGCAGGCCAGAACAAATCAGTCTCTTGATCGGTCCCCAGAATCGTCTACGATTAACGTGGCTTTCCGCCTTGGAGTGAAATCATGCGTCACCTGATCGCCAGCTACTTGAACAACGACCTCTCCCGCCGTGGACTCTTCGAAGCCCTAGCCGGGCTCGGCTTCACAGCCGCCGCCGCGCAGTCTCTCGTCGCGCCGCTTGAGGCGTCGGAAAGCGGCCATGGGGCAACCAAGATGACTGGCACTGGAGGCGAACTCGTCGTTGCCCAGATGAAGGCTGCCGGCGTCGAGTATCTGTTCACAAACCCTGGATCCTTCGAAGTGGGATTCTTCGACGCCTTCTTGGGTCAAGACCACACGCAGCTGATTATGGGATTGCACGAAGGCATCGTGATTTCCTTAGCCGACGGCTACTACCGAGCATCCGGCAAGCCGGGCTTCGTAAACATCCACGTCATCGCCGGCACGGCCCAGGCCGCCGGGCAGATGTACAACGCGGCAAAAGACGGCTCCGCGCTCGTTGTAACCGCCGGGCTCAACGATAACGAGCTCTGGAGCGACGACGCCGGCCTGGCGCCCCGCCCTGGGTACGACCAGAAAGAAGTCAACCGTCAGTTCACGAAAATCTCGTGGGAGTCTCGCGACGCCCGCAGCTTGGCGCTCATGCTGCGTCGAGCGTTCAAGGTGGCTACGGCCCCGGCGGGCGGTCCAACCTATCTCGCCATGGCCCACCATGCGCTGGAATCGAAGAATGTGGAGGCGCTCATCCTGCCGGGCGACCGTTTCATGCCGCGGGCCAAGATGCGGCCCTCCAAAGATGCCGTTGAACGCGCCGCCAAAGCGCTGATCGAGGCGAACCGCCCAGTCTTGGTCGCCGGCGACGAAGTCTGGAAGACGCACGGCTGCGACGAATTGCTGGTGCTCGCCGAGAAGCTCGGCGCGCCCGTTACCAACTACGGCCAGGGCTACGACAACTTCCCAGCCCACCATCCGCAGAACCTAGGGCGGTTCAACCAAAAGCACGAGATGGTCGCGGGTGCGGACGTCGTCTTCAGTATCGGCGCGCCCGACTTTGGAGGGAGGGTCGTGCCGACCGGACCCGAAGCGCCGCTCGAAGCAAAGTTCATCCGGCTCACCGCGAACAGCGATGTCATTAGCCGCAACTACCCGACGGACCTGCTGCTTGCGGGAACGTCGAGGGAAGGACTCCGTGACCTCAACGACGCGATCGATTCGCTGACCACTGCCGCTCGTCGCAAGAAGACCGCCAAGCCGAGAGCGGAAGCCCTCGCTGCGTTCACGAAGAATGCTCGCGCAAGGGCAGAGGAGGCAGCTCGCAAGAACTTCGGCAAGGGCCCGGTGCATCCTGACGAGCTCGGCGCGACGATCGCCAAAGTCGCCGATGCCAATGCCATCATCGTGCCCGAGAATCTCACGGCGAAATTCGGCGCGTTCAACTTCGGCCATCGCGATGGTGAAATGATGCGTGTTGCCAATACGGGCAACGGCCTCGGCTGGGGCATCGGCGCTGCAGCGGGCGCAAAGCTAGCCGTGCCTGATCGGCAGGTCATTTGCTCGATCGGGGACGGCTCTGTGATGTACAGCGCGGCGGGCTTTTGGACGCAGGCAAGGTACGAGATTCCGGTACTGACCGTGGTTTCGAACAACCGCAACTACCAGACTGTCCGCGGTGCCTATTACCGTTACGGCGGGAAGATGGCACAGCAGAATGAGTACACCGGCATGTACCTAGGCGATCCGGACATAAGCTTTGCAGAGCTTGCCAAGAGCCAAGGAGTAGCGGGCGAAAAGGTCAACGAGTCGTCTGAGCTTGAGGCTGCACTAACGCGCGGAGTTGAGGCAACCCGCGAAGGACGTCCTTACGTCGTGGATGTCGAGACCGCCCGGTACGGCGGCGGAGCCGACTCAGACTGGCACCAGAAGTTCAGCTTGGCGGACAAGCGGACGAAGAACGTTTAGATTTCGACGGCAAGTCGGCGATCCATGTTCGTTGACGGGTCTGCAGGGATTCGGACGCCTGCCAGAACACTTGAGTGAACCGGCGAGAGACAGCCGGACATATCGTTTGAACCGCCGCCTTGGAACGATCGAGCGATACGTGAATCTTCCGCCAAAGAACGAGGCAGAAGGGCCAGGCTAAATGCCCGCGTCCGGGATTGAACTACCGCTTGTATCGGATCCCGACAATGCCAGTGCGGTAAGGGACGCAGAGACACCCCTCTCCATCAAAGACTGACTGTGTCGGATTCGCGGGCTCGAAGAGACTATCGGACCAAGTATCGGACCAGAACTCAACGTTCGCGCCTTATATAATCCCTTCGACGCTATGCATTATCGCCCTACCCGCCGCGCCTTCATGAAGAGCGCTGCCCTCTCCGCTGCAGCGCTGCATGCCCCATCCGCACGTGCCGCCTACGGTGCCTCGAGCGACTGGCGCCACTACGGCGGCTCGCTCGGCGCGACCCGGTACTCGGAGCTGGATCAGATCAACCGTTCCAGCGTTTTCGAGCTTGAGGTGGCGTGGGTGCACGCCACCGGCGATAGCCGAGCGCGGCCCGCTACCAAGATCGAATGCACGCCGATTGTCGTGGACGGTCGGATGTACGTCACGACGGCCCAGGTTCAAGTGCGCGCCCTCAACGCGGAGACGGGCGAGATGTTGTGGAATTTCGATCCCTTTGAAGGAATTCAGATGCGACGATCCAAAGGCGTCAACCGCGGCGTTGCCTATTGGGCCGACGGCAGCGATCGCCGGATCTTCATGTCGGGGTCCGCGCAGGACTACCTCTACTGCCTCAACGCGGACACTGGCAAGCTCGTGTCGGAGTTCGCCGATGACGGCATCCTCGACATGAAGAAGGGCTTGGACCGGGAACTTGCCGATTCCGTCCGCTCGTACTACGCCTCTCCGCCGGTAATCTTCGAGGACATGCTGTTCCTCGGCGGTGGCTCTGGCAGTGAGGGGCCGGCGCCGGCCGCCCCGGGACACATTCGTGCATTTGACGTCCGCACGGGCAAGCGGCTATGGATTTTTCACACCATCCCGCACCCGGGCGAGTTCGGCTACGAAACGTGGGGCAAGGACAGCTGGAAGACCGCAGGCGGCGCAAACAACTGGGGCGGTTTGAGCTTGGATCCCGAACGCGGGCTGCTTCTTGTCTCGACCGGGTCGCCGACTTACGATTTCTACGGTGCGGACCGGCCGGGCAAGAATCTCTTCGGAAACTCAGTCATCGCCCTCGACATTCGAACAGGCGAACGCAAATGGCATTATCAAACGATCCACCACGATCTTTGGGACTACGATCTGCCCGCGCAGCCCGTGCTTGCTCGGCGCAAGAACAATGGAGAGTGGCAGGACATCGTCGTTCAGATTTCCAAGCAGGCATTCTGGTACATCTTCGATCGCGAAACGGGCGAGCCTGTGTGGGAAATCGAGGAATTGCCCGTGCCCGGTTCCGATATGGAGGGCGAGCACGTGTATCCGACACAGCCGTTCCCGACCAAGCCGGCACCCTTCGCGCGCCAGGGATTCGAAAGCGACGAATACATCACAGACATTACGGAGGAGTCGCGAGAGTACATCAAGAGGCGCCTTAAGGACTTGCGACGGGGGATGCTCTACACGCCGCCTAGCAGAGGCGGAACGGTGTATAACCCCGGCACAGTGGGAGGAACCATCTGGGGCGGAACCAGCCACGACCCAGAGGCCGGACTGATGTTCATCAACACCAACAACTGGCCGAAGTTCTTCACCTTGATCGACGCGCCCGAAGGGGCCGGCTTCCCCCTTATGCACACCGGCTATCCATTCTTCGTTGACCAAGACAAGTACTCTGCGGCGAAACCGCCTTGGGGTGAACTGCTTTGCTTGGACCTGGCAACGGGCGACTACCGTTGGCGGCGCCCCATTGGCGAATACGCCGAACTCACGGCGAAGGGCATCGAGGGGACGGGCACGTTTAACGTCGGCGGATCGATCGTAACCAAGGGCGGTCTGCTTTTCCTCGGGGCCACGCAGGACGAGAAGTTCCGTGCGTTCGACACTAGTTCAGGCGAGATCCTTTTCGAGCATCAACTCTCGGCCGGCGGGTACGCGACTCCATGCACGTATGCGGTCGCCGGCAAGCAGTATGTGGTCATCGCCGCCGGAGGCGGCGGGCGCGACATCGGCTCAGGAGGCAGGAAGTCCGGTGACGAGTTCGTAGCCTTCAGCCTGGGCTAGCCCGGTGTGTCCGCTTCTGGGCGGCGAGAGGACGCCATTTGGTTGCAGCGTAAGCGCGCCCTGCACCCCTTGACCTGCTCCCCATGCCGACTCCATCCTGCTGGCATGCGGACGCCGCCGGCAACGCATCGACAATCCCGCGCAACGATGAACGGGTGTGACACCAAAGACTAGTCAGGTTGGGAAGGATGTTAGAGACTCGGGAAATTACAAAGCATTTTGGCGGGACCAGAGCTTTGGACCGGGTCAGCTTCGCCGTTCGTCCCGGAGAGGTGCATGCGCTGATCGGTGAGAACGGGGCAGGCAAATCGACACTGATGAAGATTGTTTCGGGAGCCCTCAGGCCGGACTCCGGCACAATCCACATCGAAGGTTCCGCTATCCGAATTGAGAATCCCCACCACGCGTTGCAACTGGGTATCTCGATCGTCCATCAGCAGTCGAGTCTGGTCCCCGACCTGACTGTGGCGGAGAACATCTTCCTGGGACGAATGCCCAAGACCAAGCTAGGTTTGGTCGATTGGAAGACCCTCTACTGTGACGCGGCTGCGCTGCTGAGACGCCTCGAATTCAGTTTGGATGTCCACCGGCCAGCCGGGGATTTGGACGCGGCCAGCCAGCAAGTCACCGAGATCGCACGCGCTTTATCGGTCTCAGCGCAGGTTCTCATCATGGACGAGCCCTCCGCCGTCTTGGGATCGAGCGAATTGGACCGATTGTTCAAGATTATTCGCAAGCTGAGAGCCGACGGGAAGGCGATCATTCTTGTCTCGCATCGCTTGCAAGAGATCTTCCGAATCTCGGATCGGGTGACAGTGCTAAAGGATGGTCGGATTGTCGGAACGTACGCCCTAGACGGCCAGCTGGACCCCACATTTCTCATCCGCAAAATGGTGGGCAAGGGATGGGTCGAAAGATCTCTGGGCATACCGGAAGCGACGGGTGGCGAACTGTTGCGCATCGAGGGATTGACTAGAAAAGGTGCCTTCGAGAACGTAAGCTTCAGACTCAACGCTGGTGAGATTCTTGGTCTGGCCGGACTGGTAGGGGCAGGTCGAACGGACCTTTGCAAGGCTATCTTTGGTGCCAAGTCACATGACGGCGGCCGGATCTATGTTGAAGGCAGACGCGCCCATATCCGCTCGCCCAGTAATGCCCTAGCGCATGGTGTTGCGTACCTATCCAAGGATCGCCACAACGAGGGCTTGATCCTGTGCCTGCCGATCGGCACGAACATCACACTGCCAATCCTTCGCCGATTCACTTCCCGGGGTTTTCTCAGACTGGGGCACGAGAACCGATTCGTCGACGCAATGATGGACAGGATGAACATACGTTCTACGGGACGCAGGCAGTTGACCGCTGCACTCAGCGGGGGCAACCAGCAGAAGGCTGCGCTGACAAAGTGGCTCAGCACCCAGGCAAGGATCTTCCTTCTAGACGAGCCGACGGTCGGCATTGATGTCGGGGCCAAGAGCCAGATCCACCGCCTTGTCGCCGAACTAGCGAACAACGGAGCAGCGATTCTGCTGGTTTCTTCGGAGATTCCAGAGATACTTTCGCTTTGCAACCGCATCGTCGTGATGAGCAAGGGGCGCGTGATGGGGCACCTCCGATCCGAGAAATCCAACGAGGAAGAGATACTGCAACTCGCAACGTAGGAGGACTCCATCCGATGTCAGGCGAAGCAACCCTTCTCAGCCTTGGCAACGACTCTGGGTCTCCGGACGGATTAGCGTGCGGGTGGCGACTGGCTCCTGGCATATTATTGAAGCCCGCGGTTGGGGCAGCAAATCACCATTTCGTTTTTTCAGGCTGGGACGCTAGACTTCGCGGCTGCCGGGCAGCACCGCCGCTTTCCTGCAGTGCATGCAGCAAGCCGTCCTCGAGCATCCGCAAGTCCGGGTAAAGCGCTTGTGACTCTGGCATATCGCCGACCGACGATGTCGGGTTATGATGATTCGCCAAAGATGAATGCAGATACGAGCGTTCGGTGCGGGATCGATACAGGCGGAACCTTCACCGATTTCGTGGGCGTGGACGAAGCCTCCGGCGAATTGGTCGCTTGCAAGTGGCCTTCCTCGCACAGCGACCCGGTAGAAGCGATCGTTGGCGTGGTCAAGGATTCGGGCTTGCCCCCGGAGAGTATCTACTTCTTGATCTTGGGGACTACGGTAGCCACGAATGCGCTCATTCAGCGCAAGGGAGCGCACGTCATCTACATCACCACGGAGGGCTTTGAGGATGTCCTTTATATCCAGCGCATGAATCGCCGCTACCACTACTCCTACGAGTGGACCAAGCCGCTTCCCTTCGTGGAGATGCGTGATTCGCTAGGCGTCAGGGAGCGGATCAACGCCAAGGGCGAGGTCGTGATTCCGTTGGAGCCGGAAGAGATGGAGCGATTGGCGCAAGAGGTCGAGGCGCGCCTGGAGGGGCACAGCGTCGAAGATTCGTCGCTCGCCGTTTCCTTGCTATTTTCCTACCTCAATCCTGATCACGAGCTGCGACTGAAAGGATTTCTGCAGTCCCGATTTCCGGGAGTCGCCGTATCAATTTCGCACGAGGTCGCACCGATCTGGCGGGAGTACGAACGCGGCAGCACCGTCGTAGCCGACGCCTTCGTCAAGCCCCTCCTCCAGCGCTATGTGACCTCGGTTCGTAAGAGCCTGGACAGCCTAGGATTGCGTTGTCCGTGGGCAATCATGAAGTCCAATGGCGGCCACGCTACCGCGAAGGTTGCCGAGGGCCAGCCTGTGAACCTTCTTCTGTCCGGCCAGAGCGGAGGCATCATCGGCGGCAAGTACTTCGGGGAACTCGCCCGGGAAAAGAACTTGATCACTTTGGATATGGGGGGGACGAGTTGTGACGTCGGAGTGGTGCAGGGAGGCAAACTCTCTTACATCACCAACTACGAAGTGGAATGGGGACTTCCCGTCAGCGCTCCGTTCGTTGACCTTACCGCTATTGGTGCGGGCGGCGGAAGCATCGCCTGGATCGACAAAGGAGGCTTTCTTCGGGTTGGTCCGCAAAGCGCAGGGGCTACGCCGGGGCCGCTTTGCTACGGTCGCGCCGGAACGCAAGTGACGGTGACCGATGCCAATCTGGCGCTAGGACGGTTAAACCCGGAGTACTTCCTTGGAGGCAAGATGAAACTGCATCCGAGCGAGGCCCTAGAAGGGTTGGCCGAACTGGGGCGGCGATTGGATTTGAGTGCGGTAGAGGTGGCTCAAGCTGTGATTGATATGGCCAATGAGAACATGGCTAACGCCATCCGGCTTGTTTCCATCGAGCGCGGCTTGGATCCGAGGGACTTCAGCGTGGTCGCGTTTGGTGGGGCCGGGCCGCTGCATGCCGGAGGCATCATCGAAAAAATGGGAATGACCCGCATCGTGATCCCCCTGTACCCCGGACTCTGTTCTGCCTTTGGCGCGGCGATCGCTGATTTTCAGGTGGACAAGGTGTGGAGCACGCACTATCGCTCCGACAGCATGCAAGCGGATGTAATTATCGACCAGTTCCGAAAGTTGGAGACGACAGCGCGTGAGGAGTTGCGTGAAGAAGGGTTTAAGGCAGCCCCGGAGGTGCATCGCTCCATCAGCATGCGTTACGCGGGGCAGAACTATGAGCACGACGTCAGACTGCAGGAGGGCAGTGTGAATTCAGAGAGCCTCGGGCAAGCGTTCGATGAGTTCCATCGTCTTCACGAGAAACTCTACGGTTATTCGATCAGCGGCGAAGTGATCGAGCTGATCCGCGTCAATGTCACCGCCATAGGACGCACCAGGAAGCCTCGGCTCAAAACACCCCCGAGCGACAATGACCCGCAGCCGCGCCAAACTCGGCCCGTGTATTTCGACAAGCATGGATTTGTCCCGTGCCCCGTGTATTACCGAGATGACTTACCCGGCCGGTATTCGTTCACGGGACCGGCGGTTATCGAGGAGGTCGATTCCACGATCTTGCTTCACCCGGGACATACCCTGCGTGTGAACCGGCACGGCGTGATCGGCATTGGCATCCGAGGCAAAGGCAATCATGGAGAAGATTGACACCGTCACTTTGAGCGTGATCAACAACGCTCTGATTAACATCTGCCGGGAAATGGGAACCGCCATGATGCGGACAAGCTATTCACCTATCTTCAACGAAGGGCTGGACTTTTCGTGCGTGATCTTCAACCGGCGGGGCGACATGATTGGCCAGGCAGAGTTTTGCCCGACGATGTTGGGCTCGGCCCAGTACGCCGTCAATTGGACCATCGAGGAACTTGGCTTGGAGTCGTTTGAGCCGGGTGATGTCGTCGTGCACAACGATCCCTATCGCGGGCAATGCCACATGCCCGAGCACATGGTCCTCAAGCCCGTCTTTTTTGAGGGTCAGCTATGGGGCTTCGTAGCCAACATCGCTCACATCGGGGAAATCGGCGGTATGGCTCCTGGTTCCTTCGCAGCCGACGCGACGGAAGTTTATCAAGAAGGGCTGCGGCTACCTCCGGTCAAGGTCATCAGCCGTGGCGAGTATGTCAAGGACATCTGGAAGATCATCCTCAGCAATCACCGCACTCCCAAGACGAGCTGGGGAGATCTCCATGCCATGATCGGCTCCCTAGGTATCGCGGAAACACGGCTGCTGGGAATGCTCGAGCGATACGGAGCGCCGTTTCTGACTGCCGCAGCCGACCAGCTCTTGGACTACTCGGAGCGCTGGATGCGGGAGGAGATCCGAGATATTCCCAATGGCGAGTACCACGCGAGCGATTGCATGGAGGACGACGGCGTCACCGACCAGCCGGTATGGATAAGGCTCAAGCTCGTTGTCAAAGACGATGAGGTGATTGCTGACTGGACCCAATCCGATCCGCAGGCCAAGGGTCCAGTGAACGCCACCTTCGTAGTGACCGCAGCCGCCTCCTACAGCGGCCTATTGCACCTTACAAGCAACGATATTCCCCGCAATTCAGGCTGCTACCGACCGATTCGAGTCGTGACCAAGCCCGGCTCGGTCGTCAATGTGCGCCATCCGGGCCCTTCGGTGGGAGGCAATACGGAGACCCATCCTCACATCCAGAACGTCGTGGTGGCCGCCCTAAGCCAGGCGATTCCAGAGCGGGCGGCAGCTGCGGAAGGAGCCAGCGGCTGCAATTTCCTGTTCGCCGGCGTCCACCCCGACACCGGTGAGTATTACACCAACTACCACATCGACGGAAGCGGCTGGGGCGCCACCGCCTTCCACGATGGAAACTCTGTCATGTGCCCCGAGAACGGGAACTGCCGCAATACCCCGGTGGAAGTTTTGGAAAGCAAGTTTCCCTGGATGACTCTGGAATACCGGCTCCGCCCCGACTCCGGCGGGGCCGGCAAGTACCGCGGAGGTCTCGGCAGTTCGCGCATCTTGCGGGTACTGGCACCGGAGATTACCGTGAGCGCGCTGATGGACCGCACCAAGACCAACGCTTGGGGCTTGTTCGGGGGAGGGCAGGGCGCCCGAGGCGGAATTTTTGTCAAGAAGAAGGGAGACACGCGGTTCCGGACGTTCTCTAAGGCCTTCGGCACAATTTCGGATTCCAAGTTCACGCGGGTTGTCTTGAAGGAGGGCGACGAGGTGATGATACAGTCGCCCGGTGGCGGAGGCTACGGCTCCCCGTCCGACCGCTTGAGTGACGACGTCGAGCAAGACGTCCGGCAGGGGTGGGTGTCCGCCGAGGTCGCGCATCACGCGTACGGCTACGAGCCCTAGCAAGCCGATAGGATTCTCTGGAGCATTCTGATCGCCAAGCGGCTTGCATCTTGGATGAGAATGCTGCCTGCTATTGTCCTAGGCAGCAGAACGAATGGGTCACTGGGAAGAGAACACCGCCAAGTGGTACGAGCAGACGATGGTGTACTGCAACGTTTGCGGGAGGATCATTCCGAAAAAGTTTTGGATCGTGGAGCAGGGCACTCAAAAGCTCGTCTTCTGCAACCCGGATTGCGAGCAGCTGCATCGCGATTATTGGCTGCCCGCGCAGAACCAGAATGCATGAGGCCTCTTAGGCGATGGAAGTCATCGTAGCTCTCATCGCGCGATCAGAGGCAAGAGCCCCCCTTATCCAAGCTGGAAGGGCTACCTACATCGTCCAGTAGTCGTCAGGCTTATCCATCGCGACAAATTGATCTACGTTCTCTTGGGTGATCTCGTCCAAGGCGATAGGCTGCTGCTTGGGGACTGTTTCGCCCTTGAAGATCTTTATCATTGAATCCACACTTAGAGAGCCATGCAGGCGCGGCGGATGGAGAATCGTGTACTTTCCCAAGCCGGCCTTGATCAACTTCAGGCCGCCGTTGTACCCATCCAGCCAAGTGAGGCAAGGTTGATTGGCCTTAAGCATGTCATCCGAAATTCCGGCTGCTCGTAGCGCCTGGATGCCTCCCACCGCCATTTCCCCGCTGTCAAAGTGAATGCCGTCGAGGTCCGGATGGGCTGTGATGATGTTCTCCATGACCCGCTGGCCGCTGGCCCGGGACCAATCACCCGCCTGTCGCACGGCGTCGATGTTCGGATGCTTCGCAAGAACGTCGTCATACCCCGCGTTCCTCTCCACCGCCGGGCCGGCTCCCGGGAGTCCCTCCAAGATGGCTATCTTGCGTTCGGGTCCAATCAACTCGATGAGTTTGCTCAGACCCTTCACGGCCCCGTACATGTGATCTGTCGAAACAAAGGTCTCGTACTTTTCGCTCGAGACCTTGCGGTCGACGATGACCACCGGAATTCCTTCCCTTTCGCATTCGTCCAGGATAGGGTTTGCCACGTACAGATTCGCCGCCCCGATGATGAGCCCGTCCACCCCCTTGGTCAGCAGGTCCTCTAGGTCTGCGACCTGCTTGGCCGGCGAATCGTTGGCGTCGGTGACGAGAAGGTCGATATTGTCGTGCTTGTCGACTTCCTCCTCGATGGCTTCCCGCAGAGCGGTGCGCCAGGTGTTGGTCTCCGATGCGTTGCTAAAACCGATTGTCCACCTTCGGTCCTCGAATTCCGCCTTTTCGCGACTCTCGGTGGGATCGGCCTCCGGCGAACAAGCTCCGAAGGTCATGGCAATGCCGGCCCCCGCCGCGCGTTCGACGAATTGTCGTCGACTGACTTCCTTGCTTGCTTTCACAATGGCTCCTCCTCTGATTCCGGAATCAGCCGGGCTGTCGATGGTAGTCTTCCGTTTCTCCGTGACGCCTATCTAGGTGCGCGGCCGCTGTCACAAAACCATCTTCAGGCAGCCTACGCTGCACGCTTCTTGTAGAGAGCGACCGCGACTAGGATGATAAAACCCTTGGCGATCCCCTGCGTGTAGGGCGACACGTTCAGCAGGTTCAGCAGATTGTTGATCATGGAGATGATCAGCGCACCGAGCAAGGTGCCCCACAGAGAGCCGACACCCCCGAATAGGCTGGTCCCGCCCAGAACTACCGAAGCGATGGCGTCTAACTCCAGGCCCCGTCCGGCCCACGGATCACCCACTGTCACACGGGCGCTGAATATGATGCCGCCAAGCGCAGCCGACACGTTACTGACCATGTAGGTCACGAGCTTTACCCGGTTCACTGGGATGCCGGAAAGCCGTGCTGCTTCCTCGTTTCCGCCCACGGCGTAAACTTGGCGCCCGTACGGGGTGTAGCGCAGCACTATGCCTCCGAGGAAAAAGGCTGCAAGCATGATGATCACGGGCACGGGCATGGGCCCGATCGAACCGGCTCCCAGCCATGCATAGGCTCCCTGGATTCCCCCGATCGGCTTTCCGCCGGAGACTGTGAGGGCTGCCCCGCTGGCGATGGCCATCATCGCCAAGGTAACGATGAACGGAGCCACGCCTCGCCAGATGATGATCCCCGCGTTGAATGCGCCGATGGCGGCGCCCAACGCCAGTGTTACCAGGATGACGAGCGGCAAGGGATAGCCTGCACCGCCCGCGAAGAGCATGGCGCCGACGACACTGTAGAGGCTGAGGGTCATGCCCACGGAAAGGTCGATGCCGGCGGTCAGAATGACGAAGGTCATGCCCACAGTTACGACCCCGAGCATGGAAGTCTGACGCAGAATGTTGAGGACATTCCGCTCGGACATGAAATTCGGCGACAGCACGACCCCGATCGCGATGATGAGTATGAATCCGATGATGACTCCGGCACTCGGCCCCAGTCTGTCCAAGGTCGGATCCAAGTATTTGGTTTTGATCCTCGACGGGGACGGCATCCCGTGTGGCGCAGGCTGGCCGACGCCGTTTCCGCTGTCTTCCGTCATCGACCCGGTCAGTCCCTCTCGGCCATACTTCCCATCGATGCCAGAATCACGTTTCTCCAAAACAAGATCACTCGCTAGAGCATTCTGGCTGGCGGCTTTCCGAACCGTTCCGGCGCGCAACGGAAACCGGGTTCGGCACCAGAGTCCGTAGCGGGATTTCTCTCCCCGAACGCGGTTTATCGATTCTTCTCGACTGGGGCGGACTATGCATGCAGGTCAATCGCATCCCTGAATCGGCCGGCCCCCTGGTTCTCCGACGTCAATCAATCCCCAGAGAATCGACAACAACCCTCTTTCCGAAGGCCGTGTCTTGACAGGCCGCCAGAATTGATCCTTCAGATGTTCAGGGGCAGTGATTGTCCGTAGGCATGGTAGCTCATGGGGACCCCTCCAGAGATTCCGTGTGCTTCCGCCTAAGGACTAGGTCACGATCACCTTGCGATTAACCTAGACGCGCTGACAATGGCATTGGACGCGTGGGCGGCCACTGGGATCGCAGTGCTAGCTTCCGCGCCCTGCCTGAGGCTTAGGGAGCAGGCATGATCAACCTTGGCTACTTGCTACGGTCAGGCTGTGTTCCAGCGATCTTGCCATCGCGCTCGGCAAGGATCTTTCTTATTGCATTGGTCGTTTCCGTCGGTCGCACGACGGCTTGGAGGCGCTTGGGGTCGCCTTCGGCACGTTGCCGTTCCACCGCTTCCTTGAATCGTTCCTGATGATCGGCGAGGTCGAGCGGCGTCTCGCCCTGTTCGTTTTTCCAATCGATCGGAGCGCCCTTCGAATAGAGGTATTCGATGATGTGCGGCGATTGGCCTGCGGCTGCAATGTGCACGATGGTCTGGCCCTGCCGGGGCAACGTAATCGCCTCGACTGGGTCAGCGATTTTATCGTCCGGGTTATAACGGGCCGATACATCGGCCCCCCGCTCGACCAACTCCTTGACCACCGCCAGGTCACCCGCGACTACGGCCACCGACAGCGGAGTGTGACCGTCTTTCCTCAGCAGATTCGGGTCGGCTCCCCAATCTGTCAGCATCTTGATCAACGCCACGCTGCCGGAGTTTGCAGCGATATGGAGGGCCGACGAGCCCGGGGGCGCTGGATTGATTCTCACATCGCCCACGGGTCCGGGAGTCGGAAACACGGTCTGACGGTTTGGATCCGCTCCGCCTTCCAGAAGGCGCCTGACGACTGCGAGCGCTTCGTCCTCGCTGAACGGCGAGGCCTTGCTTCCCGAATGGTTGAGCGACAGCAGCGCCGGGGCTCGACGATATGCGCCCGAGCCCCCCTTGTCATCGCTTCGAATTGCCCAAACGACCGCAAGGGCGGCCCCGTGCAACGGTGTGTATCCGGCGGCGTCGGCTGTTGTCACCGACGCGCCGCGGTCGAGCAGAAACCGGGCTGTTTCCAGATCCGGCCCGAACACCTGCGAGCTGCCCGAGGAAGCCGGAGCCCCTTGGCCGGGTACGAACTCACCTGCTAGCGGCACCCACTTGTACAGCGAGGCCAGCAACGGAGTCGTGCCGTTGGCCGTCGTTTCGTTCACGTCGAGTCCTAATTCGGTCAGCATTCGGACTGACTCAGGATCCCGCCTCTGGACTGCGAAGAAGAGGGCATTCTGGCCGCCCTGCTTGCTGACGTAGGCTCCATCGTTATTCCAAGGGATACCGGTCTTGCCGAGCGTGAACGTCGTTGGGATGTAAATCGTGTATTTCACGTCCCAGGTTTTCGTCGTCGCTCGAACAGCCGCTCCGCGTTCAACCAAGAGCCGCACCGCGGCCGGGTTTCCGGCTGCCCACATCATTGCGGTCTGACCGAACTTCTTTTCTCGAGCGTTCACGCCCGCGCCGCGATCAAGCAGCAACTTCACCACGTCCAATTGGCCCATGCGCACCGCAGTCATCAGGGGCGTTTCCCCGCTCTCTCTCGGAACGTTAGGGTCGGCGCCGTTCTCGAGCAGGAGACGCGCGATCCCTTGCGCCCCGTTCTCGATCGCCAGTGACAGAGGACCAATGCCATACGCATTGGCCAGGTCGGGGTCGGCCCCAGCTCTCAGCAACAGGCCTGCGACATCCGCATTGTTGCGAACCGCCGCCCAGGCGAGCGCTGTCGAGCCGTCTGGCCCCCGTGCGTTCACATCCGCCCCGCGGCTTAGCAGCGCAGCCACGGACGCCCGGTTGTCGCTGCGAGCGGCCTCGATAATCGCTCCGCCGGGGCTCGTGGCCACGAGGCTACTGCTGAGAGCAAGGACCGCGATAGCAGTGAGTTTGGGCGCGCCCCATCTCCGGTTCACCGAGCTAGACCTCCAATCGGTTGAGCTTGCCTGTGCTGTCACCGAGCTTCTCGGTGGGCACGCCGACCTTGTCAAGCATCGTGAGGTAGAGGTTGGTCAACGGGGTCGTGTCGCCGGGATAGGCAATGTAGCGTCCTCCAGCCACGCGCCCGGCCGCGCCACCCGCCAGGAGTATCGGCAGGTCCCTCTGGCTATGGCTCGTTGGCACGCTGAGGTTGCTGCCATACATGATCAGTGAATGATCGAGCAGCGTCGAGCCTCCCTCCTTGATCGCGTCGAGCTTGTCCAGGAAGTAAGCGAACAGCTCGGCCTGGTTCACATTAATCTTGGCCAGGGCGTCGAGTTTGGGCTTCTCGAAATTGTGGTGGGATATCTCGTGATGCCCCATCGAAATGTCCAGATGCGGGAAGCTCATCGAAGTGGCCTCACGGCCGTAGAGGAACGTCCAGACACGAGTCAGGTCCGCCTGCAAGGCCAGCGTCTGCAAATCGAACATGAGCCTGACTCGATCCGGCCAAGCGTCCGGAATGCCCGGAGGCCGCTCCGTCTCGGGTAGATCCGCGGGCGGCTTCTTCATGGCGACGTCGATCCGGCGCTCGACATCGCGAATTGAATCGATGTATTCGTCCAGCTTTTGACGATCATCGTTGCCGAGCTCCGCCTTCAATTCCGAGATCCGCCCGGCGACGCCATCGAGCGAGCTCCTGTCGGCGGCGTCGCGTGCCTTGGCTGCGACGGGGTCGATGCGGCCGCCCTCGCCGAACAGCCGCTCGAAGACCATGCGGGGATTCTTTTCGAACGGCAAGGGATTCGTGGCGCTCTTGAAGACAGGTCCGGGGAGATTCCCAGTGTCCTCCGTCGCGAGCTCGAGCGATGCGAACTGGGTTTCACTCCCCAGCGTTCGAGCGGCCACTTGGTCGACGGAGATCCCTACGTGAACCTTGCCCTTGGTCGGCTCGCAACCGGTCATGAACGACGCCATCGCACGGTCGTGGAAGCCTGGCTTCGAGCGGTCGGGGTCGGAGGACAGCCCGGTTAGGACGAGAAACTTGTCCCGATGGGCGGCTAGCGGTGCCAACGCCTCGCTGAATTGATAGTCTGCGCCTTCCCCAGCCGGGCGCCAGCGGTCTTGATCGACGCCCAGAGGAAAGTAAATGAAGCCGAGGCGACGCACCGGCGCGGCCGCGGTGACACTATCGGCCGTCAGCGCCGGAACCATGGCGTCCAGCAGTGGCAGCCCCAGCGCCATTCCGGCTCCGCGAAGAAAAGTGCGGCGCGGAAGGTGTTTCTTCGTAACGAACATCGTTAGCTCCTCGAACTCCCTCGTGTCTGTCGCAATCGGAACGGCGGGCTCTTCACCACGCCCAGCACCAAGTCGGCAAACCGATAGCCATTGCCTTCGGTGTCTCGCAGAACCTGCCGAACGGCGGGCAGGTCTCTGGGATCCAGTTCCCGCCCGAGTGCGTAGGTCAGCAAGCGCTCCACCGCGGAGCGCGCGAACCGGTCCGGACGGCTCAACAGGAGATTCCTTAGCCCCTCCGGCCCGGAAAACGTCTCGCCGGAAGGCAGCGATCCCGACGGATCGATTGCCTCTCCCTCGTCTTCGGTCCGCCATCGACCGATTACATCGAAATTCTCCAGCGCGAACCCCAGTGGATCGATGCGGGCGTGGCAGGAAGCGCAGCCGGGATCGGCCCTGTGCCGCTCCACCTGTTCCCTCGTCGTGAGCTTGCGACCGTCCGCTGGGCTCTCGTCGAGTGCAGGCACGTCGGCAGGCGGGGGAGGGGGCGGGGAATTCAGCAGATTATCGAGGATCCACTTGCCTCTCAGCACTGGCGACGTCCTGGCCGCGTGGGATGTCAGCATCAGGAATCCGCCCTGCCCGAGCAGTCCGCCCCGCTGGGGGTTGCCGGCCAGTGACACGCGCCGGAATCCCGGGCCCACTACGCCTTCAATCCCGTAATTCCGCGCCAGTCGCTCGTTCAAATAGGTGTAGTCCGCGCCGAGCAGGTCCAATACGCTGCGGTTTTCGCGGATCACGCTGCGTATGAAGAATTGGGATTCCTTCCGAAACGCGGTCATGAGCGATGAATCGAATTCGGGATAGGCTTTCGGGTCCGGTCGAGACCGACCCAGCCCTCGCAATCCGAGCCACTGCGCTGCAAAGTTGTCCGCCAAGGTTGTCGCGCGTGGATTCTGGAGCATTCGTCGCAGTTGGCGCTCCAAGGCCGCCGGATCCCTCAATCTTCCGCTACTGGCGATGTCGAGCAACTCGTCATCCGGGATGCTGCTCCACAGGAAAAACGAAAGCCGAGAGGCCAACTCGAAGTCGGAGACCGGGAGCGGCTTGCCCGGGGCGCTCTCGACGGGATCGAACTCGAGACGGAACAGAAAATCCGGCGCTAGCAAGATCTCTCGCAATGCGGCTGCGATCGAGGCCTCGAATCCCTGCGCTTTGCGAGCTGCCTCGTAGGTTGCTAGCAGCGGACGCAGGTCCTCGTCTGAGACGTCCCGCCGAAAGGCCCGTCGCGCCAGCGTGGCAAGAATTCTGGATGCGCACTGGGACTCGTCTGCGGGACCCTTGGGCCGGCAAATGAGAATCCGCCTGCGGCTGGGGGTTTTACTGACTCCCGTCACGTTGTAGGGGCCAATGATCTCGATTCTGCCCAGAATGGGAGGCCCGGGCAGCCCCTCCATGGCGGCGTGGCCGGCGTTCATGCCTTCGATCTCGAAGAGCTTCACGCGCTGACCGTCCACGCGAAAATCGATTGTGCGCCGGATCGCCGTACCGAGGAGGTCGAGGGGTCCGCCCAAGGCTTTCCCACCGGGCCCGCCTACATCCAAAACCGGACCTTCTCGGGCTGCGAACTCGTCGGGAAACGTTACCACGATCTCATGCGGGCCGGCCGTCAGCCGAGTCCTGGTGCGGAAGAACCGGACTCCTTCCGTCGGCGTCAAGCTCTGCCTCTCGAGAAACGCCCGCAAGTCGTATTCGCCGTCGTAGGGGAAGTGGTGGTTGATTCGTGTGCCGCCGCGTGTGCCGAATGGCATGCCTTCTCCCTGCCACGTAGCCTGCGGACCCTTGGCCGGGAAGATTTCAGTGACCGGCGAGGGATCGCTCACTCCCAGGGCGAGTTGACTAATCCTCCGAGCCAGCTTCAAGTACCGCTCGAGCAACAGGGGAGACATCGAGAGTGCGTCTCCGATATTGTCGAAGCCCGCAGCTTGACCGTCCGGCGGCAGCTGAGCCGCCAGAGGCAAGTTGATGGCAAGCAGATCGCGTATGGCGTTGCTGTACTCCATGCGATTCAAGCGGCGGATAACCTCGCGACCCGCATAGGGCTTTAGTGTCGCTGCGGCATCGAGGTCGGCGATCAGTGCCGCCGAAAAAGACCGCAATTCGGCTTCAGCCGGACGCGGAGCCCCGGCCGGCGGCATCTCGCCGTCAGCGAGCTTCCGGGCGACTTTCTCCCAAATGTGCGGATGAGCGGAAGGATTGTCCGTGGGAATTTCTTCCAGCGCCAGGCCTCCCGACCGGATGCTGCTGCTATGACACCCCAGGCAGTTCTGATTGAGAAATGCTTCCCGCTCTGCTGACAGAGCGTAATTCTGTGCCTGCAACTGCGGGGACAAGCCCAGTAGCAATGCGGCGATGAAGCTGCAAGACGTGCCGCCCCAAGTCGCCATGTTCAAAGTGGGCCGCCGATTTCGCCTGCGAAAGATCCTCGGCTCGTTGCAGTCTCCAGCCGCCACGGTGATGGGCATTTCCACTCATATCGTACAAGGGGAACGAGACCAAATTGTGCGGTCGATCGAGGAATTCAGACAACATTGCGCCTGACGGTTTGAAGTTGGGGGATATCGCTTGCTTGTGTGTATCGGGGTGTCGGGGCGCGGAGGGATCACGGGCGGGTCGCAATAGCTTGATAAACCGCCGCGGGCTTGGCAATCATTGCGGCTGTAGGAAAGGTCGCTTCATCGTCCGTGAATTCAGCATCGGGATGGGTCCGGATGCCTGAAATGCGGGCCAGGAGCATCTTGACTCGCTTGGCGAGCGCAATCAACAAGATCAGCTCTCGACGTTATTTTGGGCCTTGCGTGATTGTGTCCCTATGAATCCCGCTATTCGCATCAGTACGAAGCAGCCTTCGAAACAAGGTTGTATCTCACTGCAGTCGACGAATTTGAACAGGGGGTGTTGCGGGCAGGACAGGAAACGACCGTTATGTTGCTCAAAGGGCGTTCGAGGACGCAGGCTTTGTCGGAGTTCCGCTGGATGACCACGACCGCCGCAACAGCGCTCCTTGCGGTCGGGAAGAGGCCGCGCCTTCGACACCAGCTCGGGCGAGGTCCTCTGGTAGCAGTGGCTCTCGGCGCGTGGCAACGCGCCCGTCAAGACGCACTTGGTCTTGGACGAGAAAGCACTCGGGACCGCCGCGACCTCCCAATCGCCTGCGGTTCGGGCTGCAGGCGTCAAGTGCCTAGGCAAAGGCGTGCCGATCGGGGAAGGGGACAGCCTGGTTGACGTTTGGAGGCTAGTCGCGCCTTGGCCAGTCTCCAGCCATCCGCCTCAGCATGACTAGCTGGCCGAGATGATACGAGTTGTGATCCGCCACAAGCAGAGCCTCGCGAAGAATCGTCTGTCCTTGACCGTGCGGGATAGAGGCGAACAAGTCCACTCCCGGATCCAATACCAACTGTTTCATTTCTTCGAGGTCGGATTGAAATTGGGCAATGCTGCTACTCCAAGCACCATCACCGGGTGGCGCTTCCTCGGGCGGCCAGTAGCCGGAAGGGAATTCCGGCGAGACGTGATCCGGATCCCGACTGAACTCGAGAATATCCCGCTGGCAGATACGCAGGTGCTCGAGCAGCTGCCAAGCCGAGTGAGGGCATCCGGCCGGCTTAGCGCCTCGGAGCTTGGGTGGCCACCCGGATAGGACGGTGCTGGAATTCACGTGCGCGTCTTCCCAATCCAGCAGGCGGACTATGTGTTCGCGCAAACCCTGTTGATCTTGCATTGGTTTCTGTCGTCGTCGAAATCCATTCGACCCTGATAGGTTAGCGGCGAACGAGCTCGTGCTGAAAGTGATCGGATCGCGGCACCCTCTCCCGAAACGACGGAGCCGAAGTCATTTCGAGGTGGGTGCACCATAGGCTATGCCTTGTGCCGGGCCGATTGCAAGCATGGTGTTGACTCGAAATCTCCAAGATGCAGGGCTCGCGGTGCCTCAGCCAAGCGCAGGATCCTGCGTTTAGGCGGACTCGGCGTGATCCGAGATCGACCAACGCATGCCTGGCATCATGGTTCTACTGTGATGCCGAAGCTCGCCGGCATCGGAACAGCTAGCTCGGACCCATCCCCGCGACCGATCAAGGTGAGAGTTCCGCTCGAAAGCTTTGCCTCCGCGACGCCGCGATACTGGCTGGGAATCGCAGTCAAGAACCCTACGTACGACCTAGTCTTGCTTTCCGACGCATCGAGGAAATCCAGCAGCGGCCGACCAAAGATCTCGCCCTTGCGAACCAGCGTGGAAAACGGTTGGTGCAGTCCGGTCGTGCCGAACTCGAGCCCTCTCGCAAGAGGCTTGCCGAACTCGACTCGGCGCCAGATGTTAAGCCACGGATACTCGGCTGTCAGCCATACGTAGCCGATCAGCAGACCCATCCCGGGGTTTGCGGCCGTGACCCACCCAATCTCGTCCTCGATCACGTAAGAGACGACATTCGGATCGTGGTCGTCGGAGAGCAACCGAAGATCAACCGGCTCCCCGTCCTTGAGCGCGGTCGGCCATAACACCGACGGAACCTCCGGATTCGGCATCTCGCCGCCCTGCATAAATCCCTTCGCGGCGTTCGAGTCCACGACCACGGTTTTGTCGAGGAAGGGTGGACCTAGAGTCGGATGCTGCACCATGTTGTAGACTCGCCCCAGCTTGTTGCGATTCGTGACGGTCTCGACGACGTGGAACCATGGGGCGTCCGAGGCTAGCTTCAGGTGGCGCTCGACTCTCAGGCCGGCCATGGGCAAATCGGCAAACATCCGCACGCTGGTCGGCTGCTGATCGAGGATCTCCCAGCTCACCTTCGTTGCTTCGCCGTGGCTCGGCATGCCGTTGGCCGATTCGGCGTCCGATGGCAGCCCCCAGCGATCCAAACAAAGGAAGTGACTCATTGACCGAGGCTCGTCTGTGGGTCCGTGATTAGCCCAGCGCAGCGGATTCAATCCGTGGCCGACGAGATGAAAGTCGACGATCGAGCCGCCCAGGATGTCAACCACGAGGCGCGCGCGGCGACCCTCCAATCCAACGGAGCGTCGGCCGTCTACCACGTCTTCTGCGAGAAGTGGGCATAGAATTGCGATGGATAGCACGACAAGGTTGGACAAGCTGCGCATGACTCGCAAGCTTAACGCAAGCAGATTCATGATTGACGATTTCGTCCGGCGCTCTGTTCTCCAGCCGTATGCGACATCTCGCTTCTGGCGAACTAGCTCGTCGCCCCCGAGGTGCCGACGCAGGCAATCAATTCATCTCGCTGGCAACAGGCTGTCAGACCGCAAAGTTTGCGACGGAAACCGCCTCCAAGCTTGTATTCGAACGCATGCTCCGTCTATACGGCTCTCGAGACACCCGCGCCAACACCGTCGCTTGTAGCTCCCAATGTACGGGCGGTTGCGGAGTGGACGGAACTTAAGCCAGTATCTCGGCGACAGGTCGCCCTTGGTCGGTAATTGGCACGGGTCGATTGTTCGAATAAAGATTCTTCGCGAAGTCGATGCCCAACGTGGCAAAAATAGTCGCAAAGTAGTCGGGTACAAGTGTCCGCCTGTCCACAATCGCCTTGCCGATCTCGTCCGTCCTGCCAACCGCGACGCCTCCGCGCACGGCTCCTCCGGCAAACAACGTGCTGAACGCGTCCGCCTGATGACCTCGCCCTCCGTAGGCGTCGAATTCTGGTGGCCGACCGAACTCCGTCGAGACGACAACCAACGTCCGGTCGAAGAGTCGATGCCGTTCGAGGTCGTCCAGCAAGGAAGACAGGGCCCTGTCCAGGTCTTGAATCAGCAGGTGCTGCTTCAGAATGCCGTCCTGATGCACATCCCACCCCGTGCCGTTCAGGAAATTCAAATTGAACGACACCTCAATGAAGCGCACGCCGGCCTGAACCAGTCGCCTCGCGAGTAGACAGCGCTGTCCAAAATCGCTTCCGTACGAATCGCGCACCGCCGACGGCTCCTGATCAAGGCGAAACACATCCATGAAGCGCTGACCCGCCATGCGGAATCCTTGTTCGCTGACCTCTGCCTTGGCTCGGACGATGGTGTCGTCGTCGTTGCGCTCCAAGTAGTCCGCGCGCAGCCGACCGAGCAGGACTTGCCGCCGCTTCTGCCGGTCGCTGTCGACATCGGGGGCCGGATTCAATCCCGTTGGCCCCGTTTCGATCTGGGTCAAGTAGACGTAGCCGCTTCCAGCGCCCAAGAACCCGGGATCACGCATGATGTTGGGGTAGCCCATCACCACGTATGGCGGCACGTCGTCGGATTTCGCGCCCAGCTCATGCGAAACGAGCGAGCCCACAGACGGATAGATAATTGTCCCGCTGGGTTTGCGGCCCGTGTGCATGAGGTTCGAAGCCGCGCCGTGCTGGCTGTTCAGATCGTGGCTTACCGTGCGTAGCAGTGCGCAACGATCCATGCGATCGGCCACTCGCGGGAGATGCTCGCATAACCGGATGTCCAGCGCGGCAGTCGGAATGGAATCGTAATAGGACCCTGGCGTGTCTTTCCCGTCCCCGCGACGCTTGGGGTCGAATGTATCGATGTGACCGGCACCGCCTCCAAGCCAAATATGAATGCAGGCATCAGCCTTGCCGTTCGGCGTAGGCTCCGCGCGCGACACGGTGCCCAGCGAACCGGCGGCACCTGCCAAGGCACCTTGCAGGACGTCCCTTCGAGTCGGCTGCATCATACGTTGCTCCTGTTACGGGATGATCGAGAATTCCGGTGAATTGACGACGGCCCAGACCATGTCCTCAAAACGCTCCCGGAAGTCGGCGGTTAACCTCTCGGTCGGGGGGTCTCCCATCCGGACCCGTCGTTCTTCTTCCATCCGGATAAGAGTGCTCTCCGGGTCAAAGTGGTTAGCCCAGGAGACCCTCCGATCCGTCTTGTCGCGCGTATCGGCGCGGTCGTCCTCACTGTTGCGGTTGACGATCCGGTCCGGGAAGCTAGGGCCTAAATGGTCCAGCATCATTTGCCGCTCGGAAGGCATCGCACGGCGCGTGAGCGCCCGCTGAAACACGATGTCGACCATGTCATCCAAGGGACGGTCCTCCAGCGCGAGACGTGTGAAGAAGCTGTCGTCGGAGAGTCGCGTGATGCGGACTCCAGTAGAGCCGTTCGCCAGAGCCAGCGTCTGCATTGGGGACGGATCGTCGTCGCGGGCGGAGAGCGGACTCTGGCGGGACTGGCGCCAGCCGTATGCCGACAGCAAGTCGACGACGGCTTGCGCCCTGGGGAGGGCCAAGCTGGGTCGGTCCCGCTCGTTCGACAGCGCCGTCATCTCCCATGCGCGCCGAGGAGAACCCATGTTCAGGAACTGCCGCAAAGCACGGTCACCGAGCGGATTCAGGTTAAGTTCTTCCGAGTCCAGTCCTTTACCCGCCACGGCATGCAGCGAGTCCACCAACTGCTCGGCCGACATGGACCGGCGCAGTGGCCCCGCAAACAATTTGGCACGATCTCCGGGATTCGAATGATCGCTCGGCACTGGCCTGCGCTGGTACGTGTGCGAGCGAAGAATCAGAGCGCTCAGATGTTTCAAGTCGTAGCCGCTCGTAACGAACTCGCGTGCCAGGTAGGCGAGCAGGTCAGGATTCGCGACGCTGGCTCCCGCCCAATCGTCCACGGGCTCGACGATCCCGCGTCCTAGCAAGCGCTGCCAGACGCGGTTCGCGACGACTTCGGCGAAGCGTTCGTTGGCCGGACTCACCACAAGCGACGCCAGCAGGTAACGGGAGTCGACAGTGGTATTCCGCGGCGGCGGAGCCACAGCCATGCCCACGGCGGTCCCCTCGAATGGCCAGTGCGGGTCGATCGACTCGCCCGGCTTGAGTGTGACCTTTACGGAGGGCTGGCGCCCCCCTTCGCGGACTGGCACGGTGCTCGACTCGGGCAGGGCGATCGCATCGCCCTCGAGCATGGCCGCGATGCCAAACAGGTCCTTCTGCAGGAACGGATGGAAAGGGGCGTCGTGGCAGCGCGCGCAGGAAAGCTTGCTCGCCAGAAACGCCTGGGCCAGAATGTCCGCTTTCGCCGCCATCGGGGCGTCGTTCAAGCTGGCCATCCCGAATCCGGCTGGAGCGCCCTTGTACAGGCTGCCCTCCATCTCGATCAGTTCCACGACCAACCGATCGAAGGAATAGCCGTCCGAAAAGGCCTGATGGAGATACCAGCGAAAGGGGCCGGTGTTGTTCAGGTCCGGCTTGAGGATGCCGGGATTCTCTGCTAGGATGTCCTGCCAAATTGGCACCCAGGCATCGGCCCAGTCCGGGCCGTTGAGAAAGCGGTCGATTGCAGCGGTGCGTCGCTTGTCCGGGGATTGGTCCAGGTACCAGTCGACTTGCTCGGTCGTGGGCACCACGCCGGCCGTGTCTAACGCCAGCCGCCGCAGAAACTCGAGATCCCCGATCAAGGGGTTCGGAGCAATCGATGCCTTGTCCAGCTTCGCGTTGACGAAGCGGTCGATGTCATTGTGAATCAAGCTAGGATCACCGCCGGCGGGCGCCTCCAGCCTCGGGCGCGAAGCCATCCAGTCACGAACTTTGCGATGCCGTAGGCGCCATGCCGCCTCAACATCGTCATCGGAGGTCCGGCGTCGCTCAATGTCCTCGCGATGGTGCCTCCGCTTGGAGGATTCCGCGTACTGTTGCCAGTCGGCATCGGTCAACAGCGGTGCATCGGCGCCTCCGATCACTCGATCCATCTCGCCTGGACGCGCCATGCTGACTGACAGCTCCCCTGGGAACGGAGCCAAGCCCTTTCCTCCGATGACGGCCACTAGCCGGAAATGATGCTCTCCCGACTCCAGCGAGACCGATCGGACGGCGTCCTGGTGAGCCGGCGGAGCGGCACGGATTGATCCGTCCCCGTTCGATTCTTCCGGCAGCTCATCATGCGATGCCGTATTGGGCTGTTGAGCGCTTGTACTTAGCAAGAGCTTGCCGTCAACTAGGAACGCGGCCAATCCCTTCGATCGCAGGCGGAATTGATAATCGCCCTGTTCTAGGGTTCGGGCCATCGTCGCTTCGAGTGAGAACGGCGTGGAGCGATCTAGCGGAAGGGCGTTCGGGCTGAACCGCCCCGGGATTCGTACAAAAGCGAATGCAGGCTCGGCATACTCCGAAGTCGGCACGCCCTGCGGGTTCAGCCATGCTTCTTCCAGCTGGTTCTCGAAGATACGCACTCGCACGGCCTGATCCTCTGTGTTTATGGACCCTGCAATGCCAGCTGCCATGATCGCGACCGTGATCAGCCGCACAATGCGCTGCATCCTTCTCTCGGTACTCATTCCGCTCTGCGTCCTCCGCTCATCGCCGTTGGTCGACTACAAGTGTATTGCATTTCGTCGAATTATGGCCCTCTGTTTCGGCACTTTCTGCCAGCGGTCAGAGCGAAAATGCTGCGTGTTTGATTGTTTGTTGTTGGCTCAGTTCGCGAAACGTATGCATGGCGCGGCCGCGCGGACGCGTGGGGTCAATCCGGGATGCGGCTTCACGCAGACCGCGCTCGATCACGAGGGCCGTCCCGTGCGCGCCGACCGCCAGGTCGTGCTGGGCGATGGCGCCGCCTGGATTTGGGGACTTGTGCAAATGCACTTCCCCGACGCCATCGAGATCGTCGACATCTACCACTCCCGCGAGCACCTCTGGGACCTGGGCCGGCACCTGTTCCCCCGGACCGCCAGCAGCGCCGCCGCTGGGTGCGGCGGCGCAAGAAGCAACTCGACGAAGGGCGCATCGAGCACTTGGTCCAGTCCTTGCGCCGCACCCCAGCCGACACGCCCGAGGTGGCCGATCAGCTGCGCCTCGGCGCCGCCTATTTCGAAACCCATGCCGAACGCATGCGCTATGCCCAGTTCCGCCGCCAAGGACTGTTCGTCGGCTCCGGCGTAATCGAAGCCGGATGCCGCTGTGTGATCGCCGGTCGCCTCAAGCTCTCGGGGATGTTCTGGACCGTCCCGGGTGCGAATTCGATCATCGCCCTGCGCTGTGCCCAGCTCTCCAACCGCTTTGACGACTACTGGGAGGACCGTGCCGCAGCCTAGGATTCACAGATTTGTCGCGCACCCCGTTCCGCTCTCGTAGCCGTCGGCTCGGACGGACCGGCGGCACCGCTCGTCGCCAGCGCTCGATGCAGGCCCTCGATCCGCGTTGCTATGATCGGCTTGCCGTTGGATCCTGGACCGTGCCAGATCGAACTCCGAACATTCTTTTCCTGCACGTCGATCAGATGCATGCGGATGCTGTTTCTGCGTATGGCTCGGAATACTGCACCACGCCGGCGATTGACCGCTTGGCAGCGGAGGGCGTCTCGTTCCGCCGCGCCTATGCAGCTCAGCCAGTCTGCTGCCCTGCGCGGGCAAGCTGGTTCACAGGACGAACGCCCCTGGAACATGGGGTCCTGACCAACGCTGTTCCGATTAATCCCGAATTGCCCGATCTAGGCCAATGGTTGCGTGAGCACGGCGACTACGAAACCGTCTACGCCGGCAAATGGCACATTCCTGGACGAAACGTAGCCGACAGCTTCGACTACCTGCACCCCGGCACCGGCATGGGAGAGATCGGCGACGGCGATGTGGGACGTGCCGCTGCGGCCTTCCTGCGCCACAGGACGTCCCAGCGACCGTTCTTCCTGTCGGTCGGCTTTCTGAACCCGCACGACTGCTGCTACACCTGCGGCGCGAGTGGCGGCGTGGGAAAGTTTGACTACGCGCCCGCGATCGAACGCGAGCTGCCGCCGCTGCCCGACAACTTCGATCCGGAGCTGCCCTGGCTTTCGGGCGAGCAGCGGAGCCGCGTGGGGCACTGGAGTGAACGGGACTGGCGCTATTACATCTATTCCTGCTACCGCCAGACTGAAATGGCAGACGCCCATGTCGGCTTGGTCTACGACGCGCTGCGCCGTTCGCGCTTTACCGAGGACACGCTCGTGATATTCGCAGCGGACCATGGCGAGGGCATGGGTCATCACGGGCGCATCCTCAAGAATTTCCTGGAGGAGGAGTCTTGGCGCGTCCCGACGATCCTGGTCCCGCCAGGTGGCGGCCGGGAACACGACGAAGACAACCGGCTCGTTTCCAGCCTCGATATCCCGGCTACGATTTGCGACTACGCCGGTGTTCCGCCGCTCCCCGACGCCGACGTGGGTTGCAGCTTGCGCTCGCTTGTCGACGGCGAGACGTCGCCATGGCGAACCCACGTGTTTGGTGAAACCGAGCATTCTGCAGCGGTTCAAGACGGCCGCTGGAAGGCAATTTTCTATCCCGGCTCTCCCACGCGGATGTTCGATCTAGTGGACGATCCCCTCGAGACTCGCAATCTCGCGGCAGCACCCGCGCGCAAGACCGAGCTCAGCCGGTTGGCGGACAGCCTGCGCGGCTACGTCCGCGACCGAGCGGTCTACCACAGACTCGGCGAGGACGCGCCTGGCGTAGACCGCAGCGGCGAGGCCCGCAAGGAGCGGTTGCGGAAGGCCCGGATCTGGTACGAGAGGATTGCGGAAGGGTCGGGGTTGGCAGTATGATCGGGCCGACGAGGCGAGACGCGCTGGGCCTGGCTGGAGCAGTCGCCGGATTCGCGACCGCGGGCCGGCTGCCCATGCTGGGCGCTGGCGAGGACGTGCCGGTCGGGCTATCGCCCATCCAGGGTTACTTGCGACAACATGCACCGGCCAGCCAAGTCTCCCGGGGCTCCTCGCAAGAGTACGTGATCTTGCGCTGGCGAACGACAGATCCGGGCAGCGGCGAAACCACGAATCAAGAGATTGGTCGGCTGGAACTGCGGCTGCAGCGCCTAGTGGATCAGGTAGTTGTGAACGTAATCCAGACCACGCGCTACTCCCAGCCTCGAAACCGCGTCGAAGCCGAAGTCGTTTGCAGCCCCGACCCGCTTCTGTCGCTTAGGACGTGGAAACTCGACAGCATGCTGGGCGGGCGCGACGACTGCCGCTACGCAATATCGGGCCGACGCGACGGAGACGTGGTCCGCATCGAGGATGGCATGGCCGAGCGGGTCTTCAATGTCGCGGGACCCTTGGTTTCGCAATGGACGTTAGCGCTCGCAACTGCTGCAGATCCACCCCCGCGGGGTCGTTTCGGTCTGCTCGAGGATCTCCTCTTGTACAAGCCAGGCCAACGCTTGGTCGCGGAATCAACCGTCAACGTGCCATTCCGGGACAAATCGCATCAGCTCAGCTGTTGTTCCCAGCACGGCCCGGGCGTACTGCCAATCCACTACTTCGCGGATGGGCTGGGGCGCACGCAACTTGTCACGCAAGGAGCCTTGGCATGGGCCTTGGCTGAATCGCCGTAGGATCCCGGGAAGCAGTCTCAGAGCGAGGAGAGGAAACCCCGCAGAGCTGCGAGCAGTGCTGCTTTTTCCTCCCTGCGGACGTTGTGTCCGGCATCGTCGATATGCACGATCCTGCCGTTCCTCAACGCGGCTGCGACCTCTTCGTTCTTCTTCCGCTTGTCTTCGTCGGCGTCCGCCTTGAGAATCAGCGTCGGAACCCCGATCTTCGCGAACAGCTCGGTCATCGGCGGCCGTTCCCCGAACGTGCGGTACCGATAGGCATTGCTTGGATGGTGCAGCCGCTTCGAGGGCGCCCAGATGCGGCACTCCTCAAGTCCCCACTTGGGTGACGATTCGACGCACCCCTTGACGAGGTCGTCGTAACTCGTCTGGTTGCGTGCCAGGATGCGTGCGTGCACTTGCTCCACGTTCATCGCGGCGCGACCCGCGGTCGCGGCGCGCCCTGTGCGAGGCAGCAACCCGGGGTCCTCAAGCACAATCGCCCGCGCCATGTCGGGGTACTTCGCCCCGAACCAAGCCGCGGACGAGGCGCCCATTGAATGGCCCATCACGATCGGCTTGTCGAGCCCTAGCTCGCGGATCAACGCGGCTACGTCTTCGGCTTGCGCATCGGCTGGGTCCGATGCCGCGGCGGGGTCGGACAAGCCGTGGCCGCGTGCGTCCGGCAGGATCACGTCGTAGTCGGAGGTCAACTCCCTGGCAAGGCTGGTCCAGCACAATCCGTCGTCCGATGATCCATGCAACATGACCAGCGCGGGCTTCTCGCCGCCCGTTCTCCAGTAGTGGATCCGAATTCCGTTGGCCATTACGAAACTGTCCGTCCAGCCCGACGGAGGCTCGGGCGGCTGTGCCCCATGCAAGGCCGTGCTGGCAGCCATAGCCACCAGCAACAGGAACATCGTTCGTCTCGGTGTATTCCGCATGGGGGTTTGCCTCGCTAGTTTGGCAGTCTAGCACTCGCTGGCAACGGTCTGGAACCCGTTGTCTTTCCGGATGATGCTCAATCCGGGACACCGTACCGGTGGACTGGCTCCTTTCCACGATTCCTGCGGAACCCGCAATTGCGCCGACGCCAACATCCCCAAACCCAATTCGCTCTTTCCGCTGGCTATCGAGTTCGGCGACCTCGCCCTGAGCGACGCTGTGTCCAGCCCGACGGGGTGCGGGAACGTTGGCGAGCGACTGGCTGGGGTCATGGGCGGTCCGCGCCTGTGACTGCTCGAACATGGGTTCGGTACGCTTCCAATGCCCGGGCCCGGGCCGCGGCGTGGTCCACCATCGGGCGAGGGTAGTCCACGCCGAGCTGGATCGCTGCATCCGCCAATGCTGACACGGGCGCTTGCCACGGAGCATGGATCCCGCTACTCCGCAGCCGCCGCAGCTCCGGCAGCCACGCGCGCAGGTAGCGTCCGGCGGGATCGAAGCGCCTTGACTGCGCGATTGGATTGAAGATCCGGAAGTACGGGGCGGCATCAGTCCCAGAGCCAGCGACCCATTGCCAGTTTGCACTGTTGTTGGCCCAATCCGCGTCGACAAGGGTGTCCCAGAACCAGTCGGCGCCCAGCCGCCAATCAATCAGCAAGTGCTTCGTCAGGAACGAGGAGACGATCATCCGGACCCGTTTGTGCATCCAGCCCGTGGTCCAGAGCTCCCGCATTCCCGCATCGACAATGGGATAGCCCGTCCTGCCTCGCTGCCAGCGGCGTAGGTCGTCCGGAGCGTCGCGCCAAGGCATCGAATCGAACTCCGGCCGGAGACTGACTATCCCCACGCCGGGGTTGTCATGCAGGAGATGGTGACTGAATTCCCGCCACCCGATCTGGCGCAGGAAGGCGGCCTGGCCCGGGCCGGGCTCAGCTGCGTTGAGCGCGGCGACGATCTGGCGCGGGCCGATCTCGCCGAAGTGCAGATGCGGCGAGAGCATGCTCGTGCCGTCCGTTCCGGGCCTGTCTCGATGCTGGCCGTAGCGCTCGATCCCCCCTCGCAGGAACCGGTCGAGCCTCGGAGCTCAATCGCCATCGGAACTTCGTTGCTGAGCGCGCTCACGCTTTCCGAGAAAACGAAGTGCGCGGTGACGGCGAATCCACCAATCGACATTCGGACTAGCCGCTAACGATAGAGGGAATTTATTCGGGGCTTCAGGAGGAAGGGGATTTGGCAGGGCTAGCCTTTGAGACGAGCGCTGAGCATCTGCAGGATCTCGCGCGTTTCCGCAATCTGGCTTCGAAGCCTTTCGGCATGACGCCATGCCTCGCTGTCGAGCCGATTCCCTGGGTTCTTGATCTCCTGCTCCAGGTCAGCTAGATCCCGTTCACAACGCTCGAGATTGCGCTCGAGGGTCTTCGGGTTGTGGAACCCTCCGCCATTGACGGTGACGTAAACGGGCGTCGAGTGGGCGACAAAGCCGGGCCCGGCCGAGGCGCGCGCAGCGATCCAAAGCCCGTGGTCGACGTTCAGATCGAGTTCGACAGACAGCTGTTCGGCTCTGCTACCCGTAGCGCGCTTGAGGACCTCGCCATGACCGACGATCTCCAAGTCAGTCAACCCGATTCGAGATTCGTCGCCATAGGCGCTCGCCACAACCCTTGCAGTCGAACCCTTTGCAACGTCTACCGAGTCACCGGGCAACTCGCCGTTCACTGTGAGCTCGAGGATTGGTCCGGTCGTCGCGTAGGTGCGTCCGGCCTTGACCGCCGCGAGCCAGTTGTCAAACGAGAAGTCTTCCCCGACGTATGTATAGAAGCGCGCATCGCCGATCTGGCTGAAACGGTTCGGGTCCCCGCGCGCTCCGCGGCCACACCAACGAAAGTCCGAGCCGGCCAGCGCGGTCAAGCGGAAGCCGAGGTCAAGGAAGCGGTAGTAGTGCTCGGTGTGAATCGGGCCGTCGGGAACGCAGAACTGGGCTAGTTCCAAGAAATTGAGCTTTCCGGCAAGGACGGTCACCGTCATTCCCCGGTAGCCATGGAACGACACGCCTTGATGAGCGAAGCCGCTGATCCCGCCTAATTCGCGCACGCGGTCGAACACGCGCCCATAGGAATAGTAATCGTCTCGAAACCGCACGAAGTCATCTGCTCCGAGCGAAATGGTATGCCCGAACTCCGGGGTGCGCGGCTCCTCCTGGCCCGAGGAAAGGATCGTGTGACCCTCGCGGTAGCGGCCTGTCTCGCCCCAACCGTATTGCGAAAAGACGAAATGCCAGAAGTCACCCATCTGCAAGAGGTTTCCGACGTGGATATCCTCAGCCGCAATCCAACGCAGGATCGACGGGTCTTCGCGAGGCGAACGGCGGATGTGTATGTGATCATCCGAGGAATACCAGCCGCGCTCTGGCATGTTCACCCAGCGCTCCAAGTCAAAATTTCGCTTCGTGCGTTTGCCGGCCTTCAATGTGATCTCGTGACTTTGAGATACGTATTCGTATCCTTTTGAAAGTTCGACTCGGTAGTTGCCAGCCGGCAGTCGGGCCTCGAAGGAACCGTCGACGTAAAAAGAGCCGTCTGGCTGGAGGACGTATCCATCAGCCTGATCCGAGCGACCCCACATGACGGCGATCGCTTGCGGGGGCGGAGCGAACGACGATTCGATATCCTTCGAAGCGCCTAGCGTATCCGGCGGATTGCCCTCCGCGTCGGTAAGGCGCACGCGTACGGGAGTCGGCCCTCCGGTTCCGGAATCGCGTATGGTCACCGACAGCGAAGCTTGTCGGCTCACTTGGGCCGTGATGATCAGCGCCACCAAAAAGAGAGACAATGCCAATGCTCGCGATTTCACGGGTCCACCTGCTGCTACACAGTATGCCTACGATCGCTTCCCACGGCGACGATCTTGCAAGACTAACCGGCGGCGGCTGCCTTTGACGGGCAAGAAGCGAGTGATTCCGTTGGCTCGCTTTCGCTCCGCTAACGGTGTCCGATTGGCTGGGGTCCGTAATCACTGGCAGAAACATTGACGCATCGCTCGCTGGCGGGACATTCGGGTGGCGTTGGAGGAGCCGTAGGCTTGGGTCGGGAGAGCATTGATTGCGCCTTTTTGAACAACCCGGGCACGATTGCAATTGCCATTTCGCATGTCGGCTGACCCGGTTGGCCAGCACCTCGCCTGAGATGGAATCCTGCGAACGCTAGACGGTACAATCAACCGGGCGGATGAGCCTCGCTCGATGCAGCTCAGACTCGATCACTCGTTCTAGAGGCAAGGGCGATTGCAGAGAAGTAGTGCGCAATTCTAGGGGACTTGGCGCGTTCGCAGCCCAGCAAGGCGTCAGAGGGTCGCCGTTTTACAAGGGAATGGTGCTACTCAATGGGCTACGAAGTCTTCTAGCCATTGGAGTCATCGCGACCGCGGTTGCCGAGGTCCCAGGTCGGTTTAAGGCCGAGATCGGGCCGTTGCTCGAGCAGAATTGCTTGCCCTGCCATGGCGCGGCCAGCCAAATGAGCGGCTTGGTAGTGACCTCCGTGGAGGGACTGCTGGCCGGCGGCGCTAGACACGGCCCTGCCTTTGTGCCTGGCCATCCGGAGGAAAGCGTTGTGGTGCGAGCACTAAGAGGCGAGCTCACGCCCCAAATGCCACTGGGAAAGCTCCCCCTCGCACCCGAGCAGATCGACGCGGTCTCGAGATGGATCGAGCAGTTCCAGCCCGCCGAGGATGCATCGAGCGCCGCCTTTTGGGATCCATTCCATTCGCCTGAGCGCCCAGCGCTGCCCGACGTGCAACGGCCCGCTTGGACACGAAATGAAATCGACCATTTTATCCTCGCCAGGCTCGAGGCAAAGGGGATCGATCCTGCTCGAACGGCTGACCGCCGCGTGCTCCTTCGGCGCGTCTACTTCGACTTGGTGGGCGAGCCTCCCAGCCTGGAGGAGGCGCAGGAATTCCTAGCCGACGAATCCGCCGATGCATACGGGAACCTAGTCGACCGCTTGCTGGCCGACGCGCGGTACGGCCAGCGCTGGGGGCGCCGATGGCTCGATGTAGCTCGCTACGCTGACTCCACCGGAGGCGAGGCTAACCGCGAGCTCTACCACATCTGGCGTTACCGAGACTATGTGATCGATGCGTTCAACGACGACAAGCCTTACGACGAGTTCGTAATGGAACAGCTCGCCGGGGACGAGCTTGCACCGAATGATCCGGACAAGATTGTTGCCACGGGCTTCTTGCGCTTGGGCTCGCCGCCACAGAGTCAGATTCGGCGCGTCGCCCGCCAACAGCATCTCAACGAGCTGACCTCTACTGTGGGCTCGGTCTTCTTGGGGCTGGGTCTCGGCTGCGCGCAATGCCATGACCACAAGTACGATCCGATACCTACCAAGGATTTCTATCGGTTTCAAGCTTTCTTCTTGCCGATCGAGAACCGCGATATAGACGCCGAGTTTACGGAACCCTCGACGGGCACCCTGGCTGCCGACGGCCGCCGGCAGGCCGAGCGGCGTCTCGAACGAGCGCGAAATCGCTTCGAGATCTATGAGTCCGAGCTGTTGGGCAAGCTGCGCGGAGTCCTCGAAAAGGAGGGGAGCGACCCGGCCGATGCCACCGCTGCCGCGCTGCGGACTCGGTTGACCGACGCGGTTGCGAACGGTGTAGTTCCGCGCGACGAACCGAATTTCACCTTGGAGGAGAAGACGGAGTACATCCGGCTGCTGAGTTTTGTTGACGGCTTTCGCGGTGGTCGCGACATGGGTGTGTATCGCCGTCAAGTCGCACGACATCTGCCCAAGGTTCACGCGGTCGGAAACGCCCGGGAGGCCCCTTACAGCCCTGGCCTCCCAGTGCAATTCGTTCGCATCCGAGGCGACGTCGACAACCTCGGCGAGCTCGTTCAACCCGGTTTCCCAAGTGCGGTGACAGGCGGATTCGACGACGTTGAGATGCCAATTGATTCGTTAGGCAACATCAACCGCTGGCGGCTTCCGGTGGCGAAGTGGATCGCCAGCCCGGACAATCCCCTGACCGCGCGCGTAATGGTGAACCGCATTTGGCAGGGGCACTTCGGCCGAGGAATCGTGGCAACGCCGAGCGACTTTGGGGCCAACGGCATCCGGCCTACGCATCCCGGCTTGCTGGACTGGCTGGCTCTCGAGTTCGTCGAGAGCGGCTGGAGCGTGAAAGCTATGCATCGATTGATGTTGAACTCCGCGACCTATCGGCAGGGTTCAATGCGATTCTCCCAGCGGGCTGTCGATTTCGATGCCGCCAACACGTTGCTCTCTCGCATGCCCCGGCGCCGATTGGAAGGCGAGGTGATCCGCGACGGCATTCTGGCGGTCAGCGGGCGGCTGAATCGGGTGATGCGAGGTCCCGGTGTCTACCCGCGGCTCCCGGATTCGATGAAGGATCAGATGTTCGTCAAGAACTGGCCGGCTTGGGAGCCCAGCGACGGCCCGGATTCCCGTCGACGGTCGATCTACGTCTTCCAACGGCGCCAACTGCCACTGCCCTTGCTCGAGATGCTTGACGCGCCGGTTCCGCAAACCTCGTTCGAACGGCGTAATGTTTCAACTACGGCGATTCAGTCGCTGACCTTGCTCAATGGGCGCCTTGTGGCCGAGGAATCCCAGCACTTCGCGGCGCGCTTGCGCCAGGAGGCCGGGGACAATCGGCGCTCGCAAATCGTACGTGCGTTCGAGCTGGCATTCGCGCGTGGGCCGTCAGGCGAGGAGCTAAAGCGCTACGATGAATTCGCCCGGCGCGAAGGGCTTGTGTCAGTTTGCCGGGTTCTGCTCAACGCAAACGAGTTTGTCTATGTTGATTGATTTGCAGACAGGGAATCTAACGTCGCGGAGGCGGATGCTGCGGACGAGTTTCAACGGCCTAGGTGCTGTCGCGCTTGCCTCATTGCTCTCCAAGGACGCTGCGAAATCGAATCCGCTCGAGCCCAAGAAACCACACCACACGCCGAAGGCGAAGAACTGCATCTTCCTGTTCATGTCCGGCGGTGTCAGCCAAGTCGACACGTTCGAGAACAAGCCCGAATTGACCAAGCTTGATGGCGAGCGAATGCCCGTGCTCCCCGGCTTGGCGACTCAGCTCGACGCCTACGTAAAGTCAGACGTCGTCGCAGTAGGCAGCCCGTTCGAGTTTCGACGCTACGGCGAGTCGGGGCGCGAGATGGCGACGATGTTTGAGAATCTCGGCGGCGTCGCGGACCGGTTGGCCTTCGTTCACGGGATCGAGGTCGATTCTCCGTTGCACTCAGCGGCGACTCTTCATGTAACGACGGGGTCGGTCTTCGCCGGCAACCCGTCTGTAGGTGCCTGGGTTGCCTACGGTCTTGGCAGCTCGAACGAGAACTTGCCCGGATACATGGTTCTTCACGACCGCCGCGGCGGGCCGGTCAATGGAAGCGCTGTATGGCAGAGCGGATACCTTCCCGCCTCCTTTCAAGGGACCCTTCTGCGGAGCTCGGGCGCGCCGATTCAGAATCTCCGTTCAGCGCCAGGTGTTTCGCTGCAGCGGGCGCGCCGCGAACTCGACTTGCTCAAGTGGACGAACGAACGACATGCCGAGCGGCGCGGGCCTGCGGACGAGCTCGAAGCCCGCATCGCGGCCTACGAGCTGGCCTACCGCATGCAGACGCATGCTCCAGAGATCGTTGATCTGTCGGACGAGCCGTCGTCGATCCGCAAGTTATACGGCTTGGACGATCCCGTTACGGAACCGTTCGGCAGGCAGTGCCTGCTCGCTCGCCGGCTGGTCGAGAAAGGAGTGCGCTACTCGCTGCTGGTTCACGGCTGGGAGAACGGAGTCTACAGCTGGGACCACCACAAGGAGATCCGCGATTGGCTGCCTGCTCGCGCTAGAGAAGTCGACCTTCCTATCGCGGGGCTGATCCGGGACCTGGAGGTCCGCGGCCTGCTGGACGAAACGCTAATCGTTTTCACTACGGAAATGAGCCGCACCCCTTTCATCGCGCGACGGGCCTACGGAAGGAGCGTCGGGCGCGACCACCATCGCCATTCCATGGTCAGCTGGCTCGCTGGCGCGGGAGTGAAGGGCGGCGCAACGGTCGGCGCAACGGATGAGTTTAGCCTGAGCTGTGCCGACGAGCCAATTTTCGTACGCGATTTGCACGCGACCCTGCTGCATCTCATGGGCTTGGATCCGGAGGCTCTCACTTATCTTCACGAGGGGCGACACAAGCGGCTCACCGATACCGGTGGCCGCGTCTTGACCGAAATCCTCGGCTAGGGCGATACGGAAACCGACCCTGCGAAGGCCACATTTGTGGTTGGCGAGAACGACAAGGCTCGGGAATACGCGGAGGCTGCCCTGCAAGCCAAGGGCAGAGGGCGGAATCAAGGCAATCGCCCGCACTGCGGTCATGTCGTGCTTCGCTAGTGACCGGACTTCGCAAGGCAGGCGGACAGGCACGGTATCTTCGAATCCGATTTGAGAAAGGCCTGACAAATCCTCTCGGTGCGGGCCGCTCGCCTCCTGCTGGCCCCATGACAGCATCGGCAAGATCTCAAAGCAGCGACCCCAGACCCGACGGCTCTGGGATTCCGAGGTCGCATTCTTCCCATTTCCTTGCATCCGATAGCTGTCGCCAATCCGACGGCTCTGATAGATTGACGTCGGGACTACCTGTGCAGGAGGCGATGAAATCTCTGCTTCTCGGAATCTTGTTGGCGCTCGCCTTTCCAGCGGAGTCCGCCACGGGTCAGATTCGCGACGTTTTGAAGAGTGCCGAGATTGATGCGATGTTCGCTCGCACCGGCGAGTCGCTTGTCGCGCACGATACGTCGGAATACTCAGTCGTCTTCAACGTTGTGGGCGACGATCGGGGCTCGCCGACGATGAACTCGTCCGCCGACGAAATCTGGTTCGTACGGAGCGGCCGTGCCGGGCTTTCCGTGGGCGAAAGCCTAGTCGACCCGAGACCGGCGAAGTCCGGCAGCTTCCTGGGATCGGGCATCAAGGGGTCCCGTCACTACGAGATCGGTGCCGGGGATGTTGTCAATCTTCCGCGAAACACGGCGTATCAAGTGACCGCAACCGACGGGAGATTGGCATACGTTGCGGTCAGGGTGCTCCCCGAGACAGCGCACCCTGATCGAAGGCTGTCCGAACCCGCTCCAATGGCCGACGTGCTCAAGAGCGCGACGCGAGACGCTGTGTTCGCTGAGAACGACAGCAACCAGCCGCTGCATTCGGTGCGCAACTTGAATGTGAACTACGTAATCTACAAGGGTCGTCCCGGCCCGTGGGAGTCACACCGCGGCTGCGTCGACATCTACTTCGTGCATACCGGCAGCGGAATTGCTCATCTGGGCGGGGAGATCGCAGATCCAGTTGAAGAGGCTCCCGGCGAGATTCGCGGGACTGGAGTCAGCGGGGCCCGAACGAACGAAATCAGCCGTGGCGACATCGTATTGATTCCCCACAACACGGCGCACTATATGGTTCCCACGGCGGACAAGCTCGGCTACAACCTAGTCAAAGTCTGGGCCCAGGAGTCGGCGGGCCCGTAAGTGGAGCTCCAGACGGGCTGTACACCTTGCGGCGCCGCCCTATCAGTGCTAGCGTGCTTGTGGACGCTGGAGATCGGTCATGAATCGAATTCGCTTGGCTTGGCTTGCCCCGTGCTTGTTGGTGTTGACTTCGGCGGCTTGGCCGCAGACAAAGCCCAAGATTGTTGTCACTGGCCTTACGCCGGCTGAAGTCACGGAACTCGCGCAGGCAGCGGCGGCGGACTTCATCCCGGTGGCGGATGCCGACGAGGCTCTTGGGGAGATATCGGATGCGGATGCGCTGCTGGGGATTTGCAGCCAAGAGCTGGTACGGGCTGGAAAGGAGCTGCGCTGGATCCAGGTCTACAGCGCCGGCGTGGATCGCTACAGATTTCCCGAGCTTCTCTCCAGCGACATCACGCTCACCAATCTCAAGATCCTGCAAGGGCCGGAGATCGCAGACCACGCGCTCGCCCTCCTGCTAGCACTCACCCGAAGGCTGAATGACATCATTCCTCGTCGGGCGGCTCAGGAGTGGCCAATCGAGGAGTTTCGAACAACTCGTCGTCCAATCGAGCTCCATGGCAAAACGGCTGTTGTCATCGGGTTCGGGGGCATCGGCACGCAAATAGGGCAGCGAGCCGCTGCCTTCGGCATGAAGGTGATCGCTGTCGACCCCAAGGACATTCCGTTTCTCTTCTTCATGGATCGCGCCGTGCGCCCGGATCAGCTCCACGAAGTGCTGCCCCAAGCTGATGTAGTCTTCATGGCCGTGCCGCATACTCCTGAAAGCGAGCGAATGATGGGGAACGCAGAGTTTGAGCTGATGAAGCAGGGATCGCACTTCATCGCCGTTTCGAGAGGCAAGACGTATGACAAGGGCGCATTGGTGAAGGCGCTGGATGAACAGCGCCTCGCGGGTGCAGGCCTTGATGTCACGGATCCCGAGCCCCTACCTAAGGGAGATCCGCTGTGGGAATTTGAGAATGTCGTGATTACTCCGCACATTGCGGGCCAGTCGGATCACATTCGGGACCGCCGTCAAGCGCTGCTCAAGGAGAACGCGAGGCGTTTCGTAGACGGGAAGCCATTGCTCAACATCGTGGACAAGCAGAAGGGGTACTGAACGGGTAGGAGCCATGTCAATCGGTCGGCGCACGTTCTTCGGTTCCGTCTCAGCCCTCGCCGCGCCACAAGCAGCCGCACCGCAGCGTGGATCGCTCGAGGGCGACTTGCTCGACGAGATCGCCGAGATCTCGCTCGTCAACACACACGAACACATCATTCCGGAACAAGAGCGCACATCTTCCCGAATCGACTTCTTCACCCTCGCCAGCCACTACCTGATCAGCGACGCAATTTCCGCAGGATTGGCGGGGCGGCAGCTGGCGATTGTTCGGGATCCCGAAGCCTCCCCACTACGACGTTGGCAGGCTTTCGAGCCCTTCTGGGAATCGGCCCGCCTGACCGGCTACGGCCAAGCGCTGCGCATCGCCATCCACGACATCTACGGTGTCGAGCAGATTTCGGCAGATGCCCTAGGGGAGATCAATCGCCGTATCGCAGCTCGCAACGAGGCCGGGCTATACGAAGACATCCTGATTCGACGGTCGAACATCGAATACTCGGTTCTCGATGACTATTGGAACGCAGCACCGGTCCGCCCCGATCCGAAATTCTTCGTGCCAGCGCGCAAGTTCGATCGATTCGTGGCGCCTCAATCGGCCACCAACGTCCGAGAACTCGAGGAACTCACCAATTCCTCCATCACCACCCTAGCCGGCCTCGAGCGGGCTATGGAGACAAGCTTCGAACAGAGCCTCGATGCCGGGATGGTGACGGTCAAGTCGACGCTGGCCTACAATCGCGAAATTCACTACACCGAGGTTTCGCCGCAGGAAGCAGAGTCGGACCTCAGTGCGCTGCTCGGCTCCAGGCGGACTTCGCCAGCAGGCTTCCGCTCCCGCGTCGAGCGTCCGTATCGTCGGATGGAAGACTATATGTTTCACCACCTGATGAGCCTAGCCGAGACCCACGATGTCCCGGTGCAGATTCACACGGGACTCCACGCTGGCAACGGCAACTTCATCGAGAACTCCAAGCCCACTCACTTAACCAACTTGTTCTTCCTGTACCCGCGAGTGAAATTCGACTTGTTCCACATGAGCTATCCGTACCAGGGCGAGGCAGCCGCGATCGCGAAGGTCTTCCCCAACGTTCACATCGACCTCTGCTGGGCGCATATCATTTCACCTAGTGCGACGCGACGCGCGATTCACGAGATGCTGGAGACCGTGCCGGCCAACAAGATATTCGGATTCGGGGGCGACTACCGCTACCCCGAACTAAGTTATGCGCATGCAAAGATTGCGCGACGCAACGTGGCACAGGTGCTTGCCCAGAAGGTGAAAGAGGGCTTCTGCACCGAATCCGAGAGCTTGGAGCTGGCGCGCATGATTCTGCACGACAACCCCGACAGTCTCTTCGGAAGGGGGCGTCGCTAGCGCCCTGCTACTTCGGTCGCGGGCAGCCAGGCCTGAATGCCAGCCGACGGCCGCCACTGCCCCGCACGCTCGTGCCGCGGAAGTCGTGGCATCCAGCTGATCGAATTCGCGCGGCGCCTTCCCGGTGCAGATCGCAACATGGGGCGGCCATGTAACGCACGGCCTTTACTAGCGGCGCCAGCAGTGGCCCTCATAGGTTTCGGACCTGCGCTAAACGTGACCGTCGGATCGGCTTCACTCCAGAACCCGAATCCTGCCGTAGTAAGCACCTGCCAGATCGTTGCCGGATGCGTCCCGGAACCAGCCCTGCAACGTGCTGCGGCCTTGTCGAAGGGTCATCTCGAAAGCGACCGAAGTTGCGTCCGGCTCCGCGCTCGCTTGCTCCGGCTTCGCACCGTTCAGACTCAAGCTGGCTGACGTTACCGGCAAGGCCTTTCCGGTGACTATCTGGGAGCCTCCGATCGTCGCCCCGGGGCCTTTCACCGTCAGGCTGCGGTCGAGGTGAAACGGCCATCGGCTCAATTCGACGCGGTATTCGCCATCTTCCTCGACCTCGATCTGCCAAACGCCTCCCCGCGCGGGGCCGCAGGCTTCGGCAACGCGAGTGCGGTTGTCGCAGTCCACTTCGATCCAGCTATTCGACGTCAAGTCGGTAAAGACTGAAAGGTCCGCCCGGACCAGCAAGGGCTCGACATCGTCCACCGAGGCCTCGACAGATGCCCAGAATTCGTCGTAGTGGGCCTTCATCGCCTCGGCGGTCTCGGGATGCTGGTCCGCCACATTGGTTTGTTGCCCCGGATCGCTCGCGATGTCGTAGAGCTCGCGCTCGCCGACTAGCCTCCAGTCGTTCCAGACCACGCTGCTCCGGACGTATTTCTGGGGTCGGATTCGACCGCCATACTGGACGACGATCTTCCGGTCAGGGCCGTTCGCGCCTTCCGATCGCAGGATCGGGAGAAGGCTCGCCCCGTCGAACTCGGCAGGATCGGGAATGCTCAATCCGGCCATGTCGGCGAGAGTGGGAAGGATGTCGGTTACATGCGATGCGTAATGCACGGGCCGCGGCTCGCCCAGCTGGCCGCGCGGCCAGCGGATAAAGCAGATCGCTCGGTGTCCGCCGTCGTATGCGCTGCCCTTCTTGCCGCGCATTCCCGCGTTGAAGACCGTCTCGCCCTTCGATGTCCCGTTGTCGTTCATGAAGACAACGAGAGTGTTTTCAAGAAGATCTCTCTCTTCCAGCCACCGGTCGAGGCGCGCGAAGTTCTCGTCGATGTTGTGTATTAGGCCGAAGAAATGAGCGAGGGAAGGATCGGCCACTTTGTCCCCGTATCCAGCGTAATCCTTGGCGAGGGCGTGAAATGGGCTGTGGGGCGTGTTCAGAGAGATGTAGGCGAAGAACGGCTGGCTTGCAGCGGACTGCTCGCCCATCCATTCCATAGCCTTGTCGAACCACAGGTTCGCGCAGAATCGGTCGGAAAAGCTAGTCTCGGTCTGGTCAAGGTATCGCGTGTAGTAGTAGTCGTTGTCGTATTCGATCTCGGAGGCGAGGCCCCATCCCTTGTGCCAGACGGCGCGTTGGAAGCCTCGGTCCAACGGGCGGTGGGGAAACGTGTCGCCGAGGTGCCACTTGCCGAAGAGTCCGGTCGCGTAGCCGTTCAATGCGAAGACTTCGGGCATGGTCGGGATGTCGCGCCGCATTAGGTTGCGCGCCGCTGGAACCATCCCGGCCTTGTTGCGCAAGGCGTACATGCCGGTCATCAGCTCTCCGCGAGTCGGCGTGCAGACGGGAGCGACGTGGAAGTTGGTGAGCCGGACGCTCTCGTCGTGGAGCCTGTCGAGGTTCGGAGTCTTCAAGATCGAATTGCCGTGCGCGGAAAGGTCGCCGTATCCTTGGTCGTCCGTCAGGATCACGATCACGTTCGGCGGCGCGCCGACTTCGATTCGACTGCCCGTGCAACCCTGGAACGGACCAAGCAGAGTCGGGATGAGAGCGAATGCGATTCCAGGGAAGCGCGTTGACCGGTTTCTGTTCATATGCTGCATCGCGGCATTCTTCACTCCTATTTCAGCTGGGCGATCTTGAAGACACGAGGCCCCTTGAGTGCGCTAGGCCGGCCGGGGACCAGACGAGCGATGGGGATCACCACGTTTCCTTCGGCATCGCTTGACGGGATTACCCAAGCATCTTGACCCAGCAATTGGACGGTTGCGCCTTCTCTCAACTCGCTTGCCTTGAGAGATTGGACGATGATGTCGTCATCCAATGCTCCTATCGCGAAGACATACAGAACCTTCCCGTCCTTCGACCGCGTGAATCGAAGGTCGTTCGAATCGAACTTCGCGAACACGGTGTTGCGTCCCCTGCCGTGGGCGTAGAAATGCGGTTGGTCGCCCTGATGATGGACCTTCCACGGCCGCGACCCGTAGATGGCTTCTTCGTTCACTCGCATCCACGCGCCGATATCGCGAAGCAATTCCTGCTGCCGCAAGGGAATCGAGCCGTCCGCGCGAGGTGGGATGTTCAGCAGAAGAACTCCGTTCTTGCTGACGATGTCCGCGAGCAGCGGAACGGCCCAATCGGCTCCCTTGAATTCCATGGCTTCGATATACATCCAAGGACCCGAGCTATCGTCAGTCTGCCAAGTGCGTGGCAAGGTCTCGCGCGCTCCGCCTCGCTCGTAATCTAGGATGGACACCCTTCGCGGAATCTGGTCGTTCTCTTGGGAAATGATGCCTTGCACGCCCTCCCGGTCGCAGAAGTCGTAGTAGAACTGCGTCAGGTCGAACAGGACCTGCTCGCTCAGCCAGCGGAGGCCGCCGTCGAACCAGAGCTGCTCGGGCCGATACTTGACGATGTATTCCTTTCGCACGTCCAACCAATAGCGCTCAGCGTCCTCTTGCGTCGCGAACTTCCCGTAGAGCTTGGCAAGCTTGGGGTCGTTGAGTTCCGAATCGAAATCGATCGGAAAGTCCCGCGGGTTGTCCGGACGACCTCCGTAGTACTGGCCACAGATGCTGTGCGCGTGGTGGTGACTGGAAACGATTCGCAGACCGCGCTTGCGCAACTCGGTGATCAAATCCCCGGCGATGTCGCGTTTCGCCGCGGAGGTCATCAAGTTCCATGGAACTAGGGCACTGTTCCACATCGCGAATCCATCATGATGCATCGCTATGGGTCCGGCGTACCTTGCGCCTGCGTCGACGATCAGGTCGGCCCATTCCTCGGGATCGAACTTAGGAATCGAGAACCTCTTGAAGTAATCCGTGTACGCCGTCTGCGCGATCGGGCCGAACTTCTTGATGTGATGGAGGTTATATGGGTGCCCCTTCACGAACATGAATTTCGGGTACCAGCTGTTCAGGCCGCCGGTATAGCCGGAGTCCTCCATGCCAAGGTTGTAAGGCCCCCCGTGAGCGTAGATGCCAAACTTCCCGTCGGCGAGCCAATCCGGGACCCCACGCTCGTAGCGATCCCACATGGCCTCGGCAATGTCTCTCGGCTCTCTCGGAATGCGCTCGCGCCAGCGAGCAGCCTCTAGCCCAGCGCTTGTCTGCGCCCATAACCCCGCCGCGAACGCAAGCTTGGCCGCGATGGCGAGTGCCCCGATGATCTTTGCCATCACACCGAATTATCTAGGATGCAGCCGACGGGAATGAAGCGATCGCGCCCCCTGCCAAGGTGAGAGGATCGCCTCGGCAGGGCATATTGACCATGATTGGCTGCGAGTGCCGGCTGCCAAGGGTCAATATCTTAGCTCGTTTGGAATCCGCTGACCGCGGCACCGAGGTTCGCCGACCGAGGCTTCAGCGAAGCCTGTCAGGTCCCGTTTGCTGTTTCACTAGGCTTTAAACGGCTTGTGAGGGTGCGGTCCAGGAAGGTCGTTCGGCCGCATTAGCGTGCGGGAGGATGGAGAGATAGCGGCACAGCGTCAAGAATTGTCGCAATCAAGACCAGCTTCAGGAAGTCGGCGAAACCTGTGCCGAGGCAGCAGTGCGTGCCAATGCCGCGGTGCGCGAGCGCGCCGAGCCTCCTTCGCGTGCTGCGAGTCTCGGTTTGGCCATAAGTGTCAAACCGGCCTAGATCGGGGAAGCACTAGGACAAGTGACCAAGATCCGCGAGAAATAAGAACGCTTCCTTGCGTTGGCTAGGACATGCAGACGGGTGTCTTGGCCGACCCGCGAACGCACGAATTCCCATGGCCGAAACACCGGCCCATTTTGACGATGACGCTTCAAGAAGAACGCACGCAACCTTCCGGCCGCAACGACCGGGCCGAGGATCGGGATATTGGGGACTCGCGCATTCTCGTTTTGAGTCGCGTGTTCCAATCCAAGAATGAGCATGAGCGGAAGTCAGACAGCTGCGGCCCGAGTACGCGTATAGCGGCTGCGGACAAGGTGCGTCGGACGGCTTCCGAACTGCAGGAGGCCGGTGTGCTCCAACGCTTCCTGCGACAGCATCGCGCGAGGCCCGAAATTCATCGCTCCCGTCATCCGGTCGGGTTCGATCTGCACGATCGCGGCGAGGCGGAAATCGGCCTCTCCCAGCTTCACCGGGTCACCCACCTCAGCCCCCAGGCGCACGAGCAGGTCCTGCGATGCTAGCGCTGCGCCATCCACGAGCACTTCCTGCAGCGGCTGCGCTGTCGAGAGTGCAACTTCGCCATAGAACGGGTACTCCGAGGGATCGACCGCCTTTAGATTCACTGCGAGGGGGCCAGGCAGGGAGTGCCCGCCCATCATGGTCATCAGTTCCGTGACCTGCGTCACCGTGGCGCCGCGCACGGCGAGCCCGGAGAGAACGGCCAGTTCGTCGTCCTCCGGCTCGTGGCTGATCGACGCGCTGGCGTCAGCCGCGAGCAGCATGCGGGCGTTGCGCAACAGCAGTTCCTGGAACGCGGCACAGTAGTCCCGCACGCCGCTGAGGGCCGCGACGCCGACACTTTCCGCAAGGATTGCGAAGAGGAACTTCACCTTGGCCGCGCATACGTCGCTCCAAGCCAGCTTGGCGGAATGCCGCTATTCCTTCAGGTCCAGCAAGTCTCAGCGGAAGCAATAGACGTTATGGCGCTCGCAGAAGTAGAATGCCCCACCCGTGCAGCGTGCGGGGCAGATCTTTGGACAAGCCGGAAGCCCTCCGCAGCTTGTCCTTCAATGCTGGCTCGCGGGTCGGTCGGCGGCGGTGCTTTCTTCGAGATCCCGAGGACCGAGGCTTCGATCGTCAGCATCAGGAGCGAGACCGTGGGCTCGGGTTGCAAGGCGGTCTGCGTGACCCTGGTCAGATCGATGATTCCCGCGTCACCGCTTGACTTGGCAAGCTTGCCGGTCTTACGAGCGGAGACGCCTTGGAACTGAAGTAATGCTGTGTTCCGGTCGGGTCCCGCAGAGCACTGGGCGCTTACTTGCGATAAGCGGCTTCGAGGCCCTCGAACATCGGGTAGTGCTTGATATTCAGGGTCTTTAGCTCGGCGTCGGAAGAAACGGCCGTTGCTGCGATGACAGCGTCCGCCAGACCGACCCCGGGCGACCCCGCGTAGTCTCGGCGGTAAAGGCCGCCAGCCTTGGCGATGTCCGCACTGACCGGGACGATCGGAAACAATTCGAGGAAGTTCGCAAGTGCCAGCTGCTCCGAGTTGCGAGCTTGGCCCCGGACGCCGGCGTATAATTCCGCGACCGACATAGCGGACACAACGAGACGGTCCGCATGGTCGGTGACGAAACGGATCGCAGTCGGGCGCCCGCGCAGGTAGTCGATCAGAATGTCGGTGTCGACCAGGAACCGCTTGGGCACGCTCAATCCCTGTTCCAGGTGTCGCGTAAGACGCGCAGCGACGGTAGGTCGGCTCGGTCCTTCCAGATGCCGGCGGCTGCGCGCAGAACCGACTGGCGCCGGTCGCGGCCGTATTGTTCGATGAACCGATCGACGGCCTCCCGGATCACTTCGCTCTGTCGCTTGTTACCGGAGCTGGCGATTGCGGCGAGCTGGTCACGCTGCCGACCGGTGAGATAGATCTGCGTTCTAATCACTTGACAGGGCCCCTAGGGTATATACATCAGGAGTATACACCATTCGTCGAACGCATCGCGGCGAGTTGACCCGGCGGAAAGAGCCGGCCCTCGCTTCAGCCCAGAGCCGGCTCCTGCTCGTGGACTCTTCCAGCAAGGCTTACACTGGCATACCTCTAGCCAAGTTATCTCCGTCGATAGCAACATCCGATTGCACCGGGCAAAGCTCGCTAGAGGAGGAAATCAGGTCAGCCAACCGCCCCCGGCATTCCGCGGCGCCGCGCAAGAGACCCTCTTCACTTTGCGCCGAGCGCTTCGATCCGTGCTCCGGGCCGGTCGACTGTACTGCGTCAGCTTTGAACTGAAGACGCGACATCACGGCAGGAAACTCATCCCGACGCCCGCGGGCTAGCGCCTGTGTTCCGGGCAAGGAGTCTAGAAGCTGAATTGCAGCAGGAAACGGAAGGTACGGCCGTCATTGAGTGTGTTCGTGATCTGACCGAAATTTGGGGCGGTAAGATTGCGGCCCGGCTCCGCGAATTGCGGCGAATTAAAGAAGTTGATCGATTCGGCACGGAAGTCGATTGCCTTGTCGGCGCCCAGCGGCCATGAACGCGACAGGCTCAAGTTGATGTTGTTGATGGCGTCCTTGCGCAGGACGTGGCGGCCAAGCGTGCCAGACGCCTGCCCCAGTGCGAGGAAGCCAAAGGCCGAGAACGGCATCATGACGCGCGACGTGTCAGGGTCATCGATGGCCCGGCCTAGGACGGATGGATCGAGGAGATTCGGCCGGTCCCGGCCCGTGCCATCGACGTTGCCGAATCCCGGTCCGTCAGAACCCGTGTCGATAACGAACGGAGTGCCCGATTTGAGAAGCACAACACCAGACATCTGCCATCCGCCAACTACATTCCCCATCCATCCAGTCCGCGAAAGTCTAGGTAGCTCATAGCTGACACGCGTGAGGAATGAGTGGGGTTGGTGGAACGAGCTCAGCCCCCGCATCGTTCCGTGCACATTGAGTTCGGATGGGCTTTGCCCCCACCAGGCGTCAGTGCCTGAAGCCGTGTTGACAATGTCTCCGCCCAGATCGATAGCCTTGCTGAACCAGTAAGACATATCGAGTGTCAGACCGCGCCAGCGAGGAATCACGAGCCGGACTTTAGCCGCATCGTAGTATCCGCGGGAGCTGTTGAGCACACGCCGCACCTCAAAGTATCGCGGGTCTGCGCGGCGTTCGTTGATAGTGTCCGTTGTCAGAGGGATCCCAGAAACGGGGTGCCCCCGGTTCGTGTTCCAGAGATTGAGTAGCCGGATCGAGCGGCTGCCAACATAGCCGATCTCGAGGCTCCAGTCGCTTGCCAGGTCCAGTTCCCATTGGAAGTTGTACTGGTGGGCGTAGGGCAGCGCCAGGTCCGGGTCCAACTCGACGACGGTGCTGCGGGCTCTAGGGTCCAAAGCCCCCGGCTCCAAACGGGAAAGAGGATCAACCAATCTTGGCGCTGAGATCACGACATTGATGTTGTCCGGGGGATTGAACCGAGCCTGACTGAATGTGACGGGAAAGATTTCGCCGTAGTGGAGACCGTATGCCCCGCGCACGACGCCCCAGTTTCCACGGAGGCGGTAAGCAAACCCGAGGCGAGGTGCCAAGTTGTTGCAATCGCAATCGAACGGAATCTGACTCCGGTGGTTTACCTCCGAGGGTGCGAATGCGGGCTGGTAGCGCAGCCCGAGCGTGAGCGTCAGATCAGACGAGACCTGCCACTGGTCTCCCGCATAGAATGCCGCATCCCAGCTGCGGAAGCCACGCCTGATGTCTCCGATAGCCTGCACGTACTGACTGGGCCGACCGAGACGGACATTCCTGATGGTGTCATTCCCGAAATTGTTGTTGAAGATGTACTCGCCACGGTGGCCGGAGCTTTCAAAACCGTTGATTTGCCTGCGAACCGCTACCACGCCTGCAGTCAGGTCGTGCTCCCCTCGGCGACGACGCGCTTGGATTGCGTACCGGAATGTATTTCGGGAACGGTCAATTGGGATGATCGGGCCGGGTCCGAGAAAGTGCAGCGCCGAAGAGATCCAGATTAGGGGACCAACCGCCGAATCATCTGGAACCAGAAGCGACCCGACGCGGTCGTAGCCCGCAGACGTGTCCATCGTAGTGAACGGGGACCAAGTCCGGCTCCAAGTGGCGCGTGCCCTGTGGTTCTTGGTGGTGGTGTTCGGGTTCTGCCCGCCTACGAGTTGAAACGCCCGCACCTGCTGTGCGGTGAACTGGTAGCCGAGCACAAAGCGGTCACGGTCTCCGGCACTGACATCCAGGCGAGGTGCCAGCGACTCGTTGTCGATCGACTGCGGCGAATTCGTATTTAGAGCGCGCGGGTCGATATCGGGACGGTTAGGTAACTCGTCCGGATAGGCCGCAAGCATCCGGCTGACGAAGTCCCGCGTCCCTTGATCTACCGGCTCGCCCGTGACAGGGTCGCGATCGAGCGGCGTTCTTTCATCCGCCTGCGGTACAAGCACGTTCCCATTGACGTTGCCTCGAATTCTGTTCTGGCTCCCGTCGAGACTAAGATTCAACCCTCGTCCTACAGGTATCAGGACTTGGAAGCCATAGTCATTCGAACGAGCCGGCTTGACGCTTCCAACCTGGAAAAACGAGCGTGCGGTGAAGGCGCTGTTGTTGTGCGTTTCGTAAATTCTGCCATGCACCGCGGACGTTGCCACGTGCGCCTGGTGCAACGTCGAAGACGGCGAGCTACCGATCTCGGCGCCGAAGTAGTTGATCTCAGGCTTGAACTCCTTGGTGATCGTTGCCGAGGCACCAAGCCGCTCATTGAGTTCCCGCTGCACCGCGTTGTCGACCAACGTGATCCTGACGTTCTCGTTACGGCGGCTCTCACCCGCCGAGGCGTCCGTCTGGCCGAGGAGATTGAGTTCCGTACGGTCCGGCCCGGAGTTGCTCCTTTGAACGGGGTCTGCACCCGGGTTTTCTGCGGTGGGAACTGACGCAGGCGCGTCCCTCTCGGCCGACGCTGAGCCGGCTTGGAGCGTAGCGCCACCTGCAAAGACGGGGAATGGTGAAAGCAGTCCAGCGGTCCAGACCAGAAACCAGCGCCTGCTCAACAAGCCCGCTATGGCATTCTTCGCACGCCGTCTCGGAGAGTCGGCACTTCGTTTCCACCGCGCGTAGGAACTCGATTTGCAGGGAATTTTAGACCTCACCCATTCCTCCAGAGCCAACGCTCCGAGAATCTTGTAAGGGCTGATCGTAGAGCCTTTCAATAATACGTCGATTCTACCGCCCAAGCGGCCGCACCTGTTTCGGTGGCGGGAGCAAGCGCTGCCACGAATTCTTTATCGAGAGCACGTCAAGACCACCGCCGGTGGCTCCCCAGCCGCGACCACGGCTCTACGGCAAGCGAATCCCCGTAGCTACGATGATGAAGTCTCTCTAATCACGAACACCAAGACCGAATTTGCAGAATTCTCTTGACACAACTCGAGTTCGGAGGTTCGCCCGATAACCTGCTCCCGCATGCGCGAGCGAGCAGCGACGGCCGAGCCGATGAGCGACGCCTGCGCGGATCATCGTTGTTGGAGACGGCGTGAATGGCGGACACTGTGTATGGGCCACCAACCAAATCCGCGAGACCACTCTCGAGGCAGTACATCCCGTGCGGGACGCTCGCTTGTTTGTCCTGCGTCGGCACGGCCTCGACGACGACGGATTGACCCGCTTCCATCGAGGGCTTTTAGAGCAGTTCTCGTGCCCAGCAGGTTCGGTCAAATGGACAATCGTCAAGTAGAGGGCATTCACGAATGAACAGAAGAGAACTCCTGCGGTTGGGAGGCGGGGCCGTGCTAGCCGGCGGCGCTTGGCCTCGCATGTCTCCAGCGCAAACCGCCTACCCGCAACCGGGCCGACGTTTCGGCCCGGTGATCACGTTCGGCAAACACCTTCAGTGGCTCACCTTTGACGAAGTCGCCGCGTTTCTTGAAGAGAACGACCTCGACGGCATCGAGGCCACTGTCCGGAAGGGCGGCCAAGTCGAGCCCGAAAACGTCGAACGAGACCTGCCTCTGATGGTCGACTCTCTAAAGAAGAGGGGGCGCAAGGTCGTGATGATCACTACCGACATCAGCGACGCGGAGGATCTGACTGCCCAACGTGTGATTAAGACGGCGGAAGGCTTGGGCATCCGCTACTTCCGCATGGCTTACTACCGCTACGACTTGGAACGCCCCATCATCCAGCAGTTGGAATCTCATCGGGAGACCGTGCTCCGCTTGAGTGAGTATCTCGACGACTTTCAGATCATGGGCGTGTACCAGAACCATGCGGGAAGGAACCTCGTCGGCGCATCTGTCTGGGATCTATATCGCTTGCTGGAAGGCGTTCCTGAAGAGCGAGTCTCAGCGGTCTTCGACGTTCGTCACGCCACGGTCGAAGCCGGGTTGGCCTGGCCCTTGCTTTGGCGGCTGATGCGCGACCGCACTCGGGTCGTGTACGTGAAGGACTTTCGATGGGAAGGGCGGAAAGCGGTCAACGTCCCGTTGGGAACCGGCCAGGTCGATCCCGCTCTTCTGGAAATGGTGCGAGCCGAGGTAGCTCCCGGAACACCGATCTGTCTCCACATGGAATATGTCGACCATCGCGATCCTGAGCAGCAGGCGGAGAACATGAGGGCTATCGTCCGTGATCGACAGACGCTCCGGCAAATGACGGGCGTTTGATCCGGAATGCCGGCAAGCCAGGCGGGGCGTATCGGTCACGCCCTAATGCAGAGCCCCGATTGCCTGGACCACGGCAGTGAGTTCGATTGGGTCGGGTTGGATGCTGCGCATGGATGAGCGTCCCGGAATACGCGAGCCACCGCAATCCGTTTTCGACTCCCTTAAGAGCATCGGGCCGTCGCTAATTCTCACTGCCAACATCGTTGGCTCCGGGGAATTGATCATGACGACGGCCTTGGGTGCTTCGGCGGGCTTTGTCGCCCTGTGGGTGATTCTTGTCAGTTGCGCTGTCAAGGTTGTCGTGCAGCTTGAGTTTGGCAAGCATGCCATCGCTACGGGCGAGACGACTCTGCTCGCCTTCAACCGCCTCCCTGGGCCGAGATGGGGCACCGCATCCTGGTCCTTGACCGTCTGGCTGGCGGTGAAGCTGATCCAGCTCGTCCAATACGGCGGGATCGTTGGCGCGGTGGCTCTTGCCCTGAATCTCGCCTTCCCGTGGGCGAGTCCCAGCAGCTGGGCCTGGATCTGTGCACTGACCGCGTCGCTTCTGGTTTGGCGGGGCCGGTATCGTTTCATCGAGCGCACAGCGGTGGCGCTTACAGCTACCTTCTCGCTCGTCACACTGGCTTGCGCGACATTGTTGCAGTGGACGCCGTATCGGGTCAGCTGGTCAATGCTGGCCGAAGGCTTGGCGTTCGATCTGCCCGCTTCCGCGGTTGGAGTCGCATTGGCAGCATTCGGCCTAACGGGTGTAAGCGCCGACGAAATCATCTCCTATCCGTACTGGTGCCTCGAGAAGGGCTACGCAGCCCACACCGGGCCGCGGGACGGGTCCGACGAGTGGACGAAGCGAGCGCGCGGCTGGATCCGCGTCATGTACTTCGACGCGATCGCTTCAATGGTTATCTATACGGCCACGACAGCGGCGTTCTACCTGCTCGGAGCGGCAGTGCTTCACACGCGCGGCGAGGTGCCGCAGGGTTCACAGATCATCGCGGCTTTGTCGGGAATCTACACCCAGACACTTGGTCCCGGCGCAATGGGGTTGTTTCTGACGGGCGCCGTGAGCGCTCTGTTTTCGACACTATTCGTGGCCTGCGCGTCGAGCACGCGCATGTTCACAGACGCCTTCTCTCAATTCGGCTGTCTCAATTACGAAGATGATCCAACAAGGCAGCGCTGGTTCGCTGTCCTAGCGTGGGCTCTGCCGGCGACTTGGACGACGTTGTTCCTCTACGTCCGTGCCCCTCTAATTATGGTCGCGGCCGGGGGAGTCGCACTAGCTGTCCTGCTGTTGGTGGTGGTCTTCGCTGCACATCACTTCCGTTATCGCCGCCTGCCCGCTACACTGCGCCCGACGAAGGTCTACGACGTATTACTCTGGGCCAGCATTCTGGCGATCGCCGGACTCGGGCTCAAGGCCTTGGTTGCCTAGCTTCGGAACGACCCAACGTTCCAAGATGACTCCTCGGCGATCCAGTTAGCGGTCGCCGGGAGGTGGCTGCCCAGTGGGCTCATTCATGCCGTACGCCAGGTTGGCCGAGGGAATGTTCGCATCGACTTGCTGCAGCTCCGCATCGAGCCGCTGCTCCAGGCCTTCGCTCGCGCCCAGGTTTAATCTCGTCAGGTTGTAGCGCTCATCGGGGTTGTTGACCGAGAGATAGAATTTCGCGGCTCCGTCTTCGCGCCAGTTGATCAACTTCCATTCACCGGGACTGATTGCGGCGCTTGGAGCACTGCTATCGATTTGGCAGGCGCCAATCATTCTTGGAGCAATCCGCTCCGCGGCATTGGAGTCGCGGCGACAAGGGCAGGCGTCTTTTGCAGCGAGATCGATCCATTCGGTCCGAACCTCGAACGTCTGCGCCTTGTCGGGGAGCCCCTCCTGCGGAAACATGGACCTGCAGCTCGTAGCGCAATCCATCCCCGTTATCGGAACACTGTTCAGCTAACTCGAGGCCGGTCTCTTTGGCTGCGGGCCGCAGATCATTCTCCGTCCGCATTCAGCAGATCAGGCTGACCACCTCGAAGGATCCGTCTCTACGCCCTGCAAGTAGCTACAATCGGGATGATTTTCGGGGGCTCGATCGGCTGCCAGAAGGATAGGAGGGCTCATGAGACGTTCCGGACTAATCGCCGCATTATTGCTTGCCAGCGGCGTCGCGGCACAGGGCCAGACATACGACTTGCTGCTCAAGGGCGGGCACGTCATCGACCCCAGGAACAACGTGGACGATTTGCGAGATGTCGCGATTCGAGGAGACCGTATCGCAGCTGTTCAGCCTGAGATCGCGGCGGACGAAGCCATGAAGGTGATCGATGTCTCGGGGCTGTACGTCACTCCCGGCCTAGTGGATATCCATACTCATTTCTACGTTTTCCCCGCGCCAGGCACGGTCTACGGTGGCAGCTCGAGCGTCCATCCTGACACGACCTGCCCGAGAACCTGCGTGACAACCGGGGTCGACGTGGGTACGGTAGGCTGGCGAGCATTTCCCGATTTCCGCCGCCGCATAATCGACACTTCCAAGAAGACCCGTGTGCTCGCGATGCTCAACATTGTCGGCATGGGCATGGTCAATTATGACGTCGAGCAGAATCCCGTCGATATGGAGCCCGATAAGACCGCCGAGATGGCGAGAGCCCATGCGGACGTAGTTGTGGGAATCAAGTCGGCGCACTGGCGGCAGCCCGACTTTGTGTCTGTCGAGCGAGCTGTCGAAGCGGGCGAGCTTGCCGACATTCCAGTCATGGTCGACTTCGGGTTCTTCCTCTCGGAGCGACCGTACCAGACGATGGTGCTCGACAAGCTGAGGCGAGGCGACATGAGCACGCATTTCTTCCGTTGGCCCGCGCCATTGATGGACGAGAACGAAAAGAAGCTCGCCTACTTGGAACTAGCCCGGACGCGCGGCGTGAAATTCGACGTCGGCCACGGCGCGGGAAGCTTCCATTTCCGCCAAGCCGAGCCACTCGTCAAGCAGGGCTTCTGGCCGGACTCCATCTCGACCGACCTGCATATCAATTCGCACAACGGAGCGATGATCGACATGGTCACCGTCATGTCGAAGTTCTATGTAATGGGCGTGCCACTAGCCGAAGTGGTGCGCCAATCGACGACCAACCCGGCGACGCAGATCAAACGTCCCGAATTAGGCCAGATCGCGGTCGGTGCGGAGGCTGATGTTGCCGTGTTACGCGTGGACCGGGGAGCATTCGGCTACGTTGACGTGAAAGGAGGACGCATCACCGGCGACCGGCGCATTGGTTGCGAAATGACATTGCGGGCGGGAAGCATTGTCTTTGACTACAACGGTCGTGCGGGCACCGGATGGCGCGTGGCTGATATCGACTATCCCACGCAGTAAGACGAGAGGACGCAAGCGATCGGGACCCGTCAGCCTTGGGTTCGGTGCTCTCGAAGGGCGTGCAGCGCGGTCCGGAGGCACATCTGCTAATGCAGCCGCGCTGATTATCTCGGCCAGTCTTGTCTACAGAACTACCGGCCGCAAGATGTTTGGCGCGTTGATCCGAATTTGGCTGCAAGTGACAGGGCAGGTTCCCGAACGTGATGCCGTAGGCGCCACGGAAGCCACCCTGGCGGGCACCGACGCTGCAGGCAAAGCCGAAGGGCGGCGCAAAGTTGTTGGAGGCGCAATTGTTCGGCGGCGTCTCGAACTCGTTCGTCTCGATAAGCGAAGGCCGCCCCAAGAAACAACGCGGTCGTATGTATCTTGCGGCTCCGCCTCAGGGCTCCAGTCAGGGCCCAACCATCTCCACAGGCCGCGGGTCCACGAGCGCCCGGATGTCCTCTAGCTCAAACGCCTCCAGCAATCCGAAGCAATATAGCTCTGGCGCCTGCCGTGCGTCCAGGTCGTGCTCGATGATCTCGGCCAAGCTGCCGAACGATTCCTCCAGCCGCACGCCCGAGATTGCATCCGTCTCCAGTGCCGCGGCGATGAGCGCCGACAGACTGGTCCGTGGCCCCACCGCGTGGACCTCGACGGCGTGACCGTGACGCTCTTCGGCCCAGCGCGCCGCTGCAGCGATCTGCCCGGCTTGGATTCCCAAGGGGCGTTCTCCCAGCGCGGCGATTAACAGGCTCCAGAGCCAATCCTTGGTCTCGATATGCGATTCCCCGAAATAGAACGGATCCAGCGCGATCACTCGGCGGCCCTGCCTCAGGCGAGCCCGCGCTTCCCCGGCGGCGCTGCGCCGTCCGCCGTCCGCCACCAGGATTACTGTGCCGCCCGCCGCGTCCGGCTCGATCTCCACGGCCGGGACCGTCCAGTCGTTGTCCATGCGCAACCGCCAGCGGGTCGCCTTGATTCTGCCGTCTGGGGACGCCCCAGCCACCTTCGCTTGAACGTCGTAGCGCGGTGCCTTAGTCACGGCTCTCAGTCCCGCCCGGGTTCCGCCCTTCCGTCTGGGAGCAGCCTTCGCCAGCGCCAGCGCTAGCTTGTGGAAGTCAAGATTCCCGTCCGGGAGCGGAACCTGAAGATCCAGCGCGGTCTTCAACTCGGCTTCCACGTCAATCTCTCTAACCGAAAACTCATCGTTCCCGCTGAAGAAGAAGTCCCCCAGCATCCGGTAGAACGCCTCGCGATTATCTCGGGCGTAGTTATGGCCCGGATCTTGATTGACGTGGTACCGCAACCCGTCCGGTCGGTCGTACAGTTCGAAGATCGGTCGCGCCGCCTGAATGAGCGGGCCCAAGGCGTATTCCGCTCGGAAGCAGCAGGTATCGTGTGCGTTATTCGTCAGGAGCGTCGGCCGCGGAGCGCGCATCGCGGTCAGGTGCGTATAGTCCGCGACTGTCGCCAGATCGCTTGGTGTCTGCTCGGAATCGCCTAAGTCAGGCGAAGGGAACTGCGCGCGCGTCACAAAGCTCGAATACCCTGCAACGGGATTCGCCATGGCAACCCTCGTGTCAAGCGAGCTGATGAAGATCGTCTGCCATCCTCCGCCTGAAAGGCCCGTTACCGCGACCCGTTCGGGGTCGGCGTTCGGATGTTCGAGCATGAGGTCGATAGCCCGGCTCTGAGCTAGGTAGTGCAGCGCAATGCCGCTTGTCCCAAGCAGATCGAGCTGATTGATCTTGGAGTGACTGAATCCCGGAGTGTTCAGCTGCCCCATCCCCACCCACTCCAGGTTCAACGCCAGAAGTCCGCGCTTCGCCTGATTGATGCAACGGATCTGCTTGTAGTCCGCCGCCTTACCGATTTCCCGGTCGTGGCCGTTGACGTTGATCACTACGGGGGTCTTCCCGTCGAGGCTCTCCGGCTCGTAGAGCAGCGCCGGAATCCAAAGCCCGGGGATTGCCTCGTACCGCAGCTTCTTGATTCGATAGCCGGGGCCGCCTGGAATGGATTCGAGCCACTCCACGCGGGTCCGTGCATCACGCCATGCCCTCGCTTCACCGCGGAAGACCACCTCGTCAAGCACCCGTCTGCGCGTCTCGGCTGCAATTTCTTCCCACTCGTTCCGAGAGGACGGAATCCGAACCGCCGGCACAAGGGAAGATGTAAAGACCTTCGCCTCAATCTCCGGCTGGTTCCGCGCGAGAATCGGCTCCGCAAGGATCTTGTAAAGCCCCAGTTCTTGCGGCCATGCTCCAGGGGCCGCCACGAGCGAGACACAAGCAACGAGCCAGCTCAAGCCGTAGGACGTCGACATTGCTAATAGCCTCCTCGACAATTCGTATGTCTGCGTGAGCTTCATCACGCGCCGGTTCCCGATCTGGACGACATACACGTTATCACGCGGACCGACCGAGATGTGTTCCATGAAGTCGAGTTGCACCGCAGTCTCGCCGTCGGTCCGAGTCCGATCCTTGAGCCCCCGGCAAGCTCATTCTGAACCCTCAGTATCTTCGCTTTCCCAATAGCATCGCTGAAGCACGATATCGGCGATCCCGCCTGTGCGGAAGGCGATTCATCTTGCTGGCACGGCCGGGACCACTGAGCGACGCCCCAAGGCGGCTTAGAGGCGCATTAAGGGAATAGGATCGCCGGGTCGACCGACCAAACTCGAACCGCATCGTCTTGGCTAGTGCTCTTGCCAGCGGCTAAAGTACGAATCAGATGTTCGGCCAGTGTCTAAACTCAGACCTCCTGGCCGTGGCGCGGTTCGACATGTACGCAGGCCTGGTCCGAACCAGACAAGGGTTTCAGGCCGGCCTTCCGAGCACGGTCGCGGGCGCTGCGCTTTCCATTGCGGCCATAGCCGGGTTCCCTTCCACTGTTGCTGCGCAGGGCATGGCCGGAGGCGGCCGTACCGCTGCGCTGCCAGGTTTCCGGTTCGAAGGGGCTCTGCCGGTAATTCAATACCATGACGTTGCCAACGATGCAGGCCTCTCATTCCGGCATGTTGCAGCAGATCCCGTCCACAAGCAATACATCATCGAGACGACTGGCAGCGGCGTCGCACTTATCGACTTTGACCAAGACGCCCTGCTCGACATATTTCTCGTCAACGGCAGTCGCTGGGAGGCGGACTCTTCCAAACCTCTCTCATCCAACCGACTCTTTCGCAACCTAGGGGGCCTCAAATTTGAGGACGTCACCGAATCCGCAGGCTTGATCCGCAGCGGCTGGGGACAAGGTGCATGCGTTGGCGACTACGACAACGACGGCAAGCCCGATTTGTTCGTTACCGCCTACGGTGCCAACGTTCTCTACCGCAACCGGGGAGACGGATCGTTTGAGGACGTCAGCGAGAGGGCCCGCCTCGCGACCGATGATAGGCGCTGGAGCACCGGCTGCGCCTTCCTCGACTACGACCGTGACGGTTTGTTGGATCTCGCGCTGGCCAACTACATTGAGTTCGACCGCGCCACGGTCCCCAAACCCGGGGAGAACGAACTATGCGTGCATCTCGGGCGGCCTGTCGTTTGCGGGCCGCGCGGACTGCCCGGCGGCCGGAATGCGCTCTATCGTCAGCTCCCGTCAAGGAGGTTCGTCGATGTTTCCAGCCAAAGCGGGTTCGACCAGCCGAGCGGCTACTACTGTTTCTCCGTCTTGACGGTAGACTTCGACGAGGACGGCTGGACCGACGTGTACATCGCTTGCGACTCCACTCCGAGCATCCTTTTCCGAAACAACCACGACGGAACGTTCTCGGACGAAGGTCTCCTGTCCGGTACCGCGCTCAACGCTGATGGCCGGGAGCAAGGGGGCATGGGTGCGGATGCCGGCGACTTCGACGGGGACGGCCGCATGGACCTTGTGAAGACCAATTTCGCCGACGACATCCCCTCGCTCTATCGCAATGAAGGCGACGGGCTGTTCGCCGATCTGACCATCCCGGCGGGCCTAGGGGTCAACACGCATTTCGTGGGCTGGGGAGTGGCTTTCTTGGATGTCGATCACGACGGGCGTCAAGACCTGTTCATGGTGAACGGGCATGTTTACCCTGAAGTGGACAAAGTCGGCGGAAAGAGCCGGTTTCGGCAGACAAAGAATGTCTACTGGAACACCGGCCAGGGGGGATTCGTCGACGTTTCCGAACAGTCGGGCCCCGGCGTCAACGCGCCGGAGTCGGCGCGCGGAGCGGCTTTTGGGGACCTGGACAATGACGGAGACATCGAAGTCGTGGTCAACAACCTTGATGCGTCTCCCAGCTTGCTCGTCAATCGCGCCCGGAAGGCCCGCTGGCTTCAAGTGAGGCTGCGTGGAGTTGAATCGAACAGGGACGGCCTGGGATCCGTCGTTCGACTGCGCGCGGGAGAGCTCAGCTTGGTACGGGAAGCTCGAAGCGGCGGCAGCTTCCTGTCGAGCAACGACCAACGCCTGCACTTCGGGCTCGGCAACAACGAACGCGTGAATCAAGTCGAAGTACGCTGGCCCACCGGAAAAACGGAGGTTTACGGCTCGACGCGTGCTGATCGGCAGATCACGCTGGTGGAAGGTCAGGGTTCTCCCGTCTCGGAGGACGAGCATTGATCCGCGCGGCATCGAAGCTGGCATGCCTTGCGGTGCTTGCGATGCAGGCATCGTCGCAGGAGTCCGCCTACGTAGGTGCGGCTGCCTGCGGCGGTTGCCATCCGCGACAGTTCGAGAGCCAGTCGGCAAGCGGTCATGCTCAAACTCTCCACCGCCCGGAAGAGCATCCTCTCCATGAGCACTTCCAGCCGCGGCGACCGCTAAGGCTGGAACCCCGCTATCGCTTCGTCTATTCGCTTGGCGCGGAGGGATTGCACGTCTCGGCCGACGACGGCGAGTACCTCTTGGACCTGCCGCTCGAGTGGGCCTTCGGCGCAGGCGCGCATGGCGTTACGTTCGTGAGTCAATCGGATGAACGCAATTACGTTGAGCATAGGTTCAGCTTCTATGCCAGGGCAAACGGACTGGCCGTAACGACCGGCCACGAATCGCTTCGGCCGGAGACCCTGCACCAAGCGGTTGGCCTGGCTTACCCGGCCGCCGCCGAGGGGATCGGGCGCTGTTTTGCGTGTCATTCGACAGGAGGGGTTTCCTTCGGCCGCAGGGGCGAGGTGAACGTGCGAGAACGCGGCGTGCAATGCGAAACTTGCCACGGACCGGGTGCCGACCACATCGCCGCCATCGCTGTCGAGGATCGGACGGGCGCGCGGCTCGCCATCAACAATCCCAAGCGCTTGAGCCCCTCGGAATTGAACGAATTCTGCGGAGCCTGCCATCGCCGCCCCAAGACCCCCTCCGCCGATTTCGACTATCGGGAAGCCTGGAATGTGCGTCACCAGCCCCCGTACCTGGCCCGTAGCCGCTGCTTCATCGAAGGCGCGGATCTATCTTGCCTGAGCTGCCACGATCCGCACGAAGACATTCGACGAGAGAACGCCGCGTATTACCGCAAGAAATGTCTGAACTGCCACCTCGACGGCGGCCCGGAGCCGGCTTCCGCCTGCGGCCCCGCCGCACGAGCCGACTGCGTCGAATGTCACATGCCGGCGGTCAGCGTGGGGGACCATCTAGCGTTCCGCAACCACTGGATCGGCGTGTATGGCGAGTTCGACAAGACCATTCCCTCCCGATAACCCGAATGCCCGGGGCAACCCCTGAGTCGCTTTAGAAACCGAGTAACATCCGGGCTGTCGTTCTCGCCTTGCACAGTAGGCAGGGGACGATGGCTTCCGTGCGACTAAGCAGTCCCGGCCAAGCCTCTGAGTGGGGACCGGGGTCAGCTAGCCAAGCTTGAAGATGTGCTGTGGATTTCTTGGGATGGGCCGTGATCCGCTCAAGGCTCGCAGCCGACACTCGCAGGACGATGGTCTTGTCAAGTTCTGCGGGAATGCAACAACAATCGGGAGGATTTCAATGAGAGAACGATCCGGAGACTACCAGCGTATCTTCTGGTGTGTCGTGGCCTTGACGTGTTTCTCGTCAATGGCATTCGCGCAAGGCATCAGCCGCGGCACGATCACTGGAACCGTATCCGATGCAACCGGCGCGGTGATTCCGGGCGTCGCCGTGACCGCGACGCACACCCAAACCGGCACCACGCGTATTGTGGAAACCAACGAGAATGGCGTCTATGCGATTTCCTCAACTCCCGCAGGCGCCTATGACGTGGTCGCCGAAGCAAGCGGCTTCCAGCGCAAGGCCCTCCGAGGCATCAATCTGCAAGCCGAAGAACGCGTCGGCGTCGACATTGCCCTCGAGATCGGCGAGATCACCACGACCGTTGAAGTCACTGGTGCGGCGCCGGTGCTCGAGACCGAGAGCGGCGAGGTGAGCACGCTGGTCAGCCAGGTTCAAGTCGCCGAGATGCCGATCAACGGTCGCAACTGGTCTCAGTTCGGGCGCTTGGGGGCCGGTGTCATCGCACAGAACACTGACTCACGCGGACTCGGGCAAGAAGGCAACCCGCTGCTAGCGGTGCATGGCGGCCGCACCGACAAGGTGCGCTACGCCATTGACGGGATTCAGAACATGGACACTGGCGGCCAACGCGGCATCAACAATTTTCCGCCGCCCGAAGCCATCGCGGAAGTCAAGTTCCTGACCAGTAACTTCCGCGCCGAATCGGGAAGCTACGGATCCGGCGTCGGCAACATCGTGATCAAGGGAGGGGGCCAACAGTACCACGGCACGCTTTACGACTTCTTGCGCAACGACAGGATGGATTCCGCGAACTTCTTTGCTACCGAAGCGGCCCCGCTCAAGCTGAATCACTACGGCTTCACCGTCGGCGGACCCGTTTCCCTGGGCGGCTACAACCGCGCCAAGACCAAGACCTTCTTCTTCTACTCGCAGTCCTTCTACGCTCGGCGAGGCCCGTCATTCGTGGGCGCAACCCTTCTCGCGCGGACGCCTACCGCTGCCATGCGGCAGGGTGACTTCAGCGGCCAGTCGGCGATCAGAGACCCCGACACCGGCGACGACTTCGCGAACAACCAGATTCCAGCGAGCAGGATCGACCCCAACGCAACGATCCTGCTAGACAAATTCTTCCCAATGCCTAACCGCGTGGGCAACCAAAACTGGATCGCGCAACCCAGCCAGCCAACCGACTACCACGAAGAACTCGTTCGCGGGGATCACAATTTCTCCGATAACGTGCGCCTGATGACCCGCTACATGCAGGATGACTGGTCACAGAGCCAAGCCAAGGCTCTGTGGTCGGCGCAGTCGTTCGATACGATCCCGTCAATGTATTCGAAGCCGGGGAAGAATCTGGTTTCCAGTCTGACGAACATCATCAGTCCGACCTTGGTCAACGAGTTCACCTTCGGTTTCTCATGGAACACCATCCACCGGCCGCCGCTGGGAGTCGAGGAGCGGCCCGCCGGATTGAACATACCCGAGCTGTTCCCGGGGAACCCGGCCAACAAGATTCCCGACATCCGTCTAACGCAGGGCTGGGGCAGCATCAGCGGATCCAACGTGCCCTATGACAATGGGAATCCGATGCTCACGTTTCGCAACGACCTTTCCAGGCAAAAGGGGAATCACAGCCTCAAGTTCGGCATGGAGATTCTGCGTATTCGCAAATGGATCGACAATTCCACAAGACCGCAAGGGGACTTCCAATTCAACGGCGGCAAGACACGGCATGCCGTTGCTGATTTCATCCTGGGGCGTGCTCGCACGTACTCCGAGCAGGAGGGGGAAAACGTTCCCACGAACTGGGTTGCATGGCAATATGACTTCTATGCCCAGGACGACTGGAAGGCCACTCAGAACCTCACCATCAACTACGGCGTACGCTGGTCCTCGTTCCAGGGAGTTCTCGGAACCGAGACAAGCGGCCTCTTCTCATCGTTTCAACCGGAACTCTACGATCCCGCGCAAAGCGTGACCGTGCAACCCAACGGGCAGATCGTGGCGGGAAGCGGAAACCTGCTCAATGGGATGCTGACGCCGACTGACTCGCGGGCTGCCGCTTTCGGTGGTGACGATCTCTACCGCCGCCACTACAATGACTTTGGTCCGCGCCTCGGCATCGCCTACAAACTTGGGGACAAGACCGTGTTCCGCACTGGTATGGGCGTTTACTACGGTCCAGGCCACATAGGGCGAAGCAGCTTCCAGCCGCCGATTCTCCAGCGCCCCCTGATTTTCGACCCATTCCTCAGCAACCCTGCCGGCGGAAACGCCGACATCCTGCTTCCGAGCAACGTGAACGGTCATGACGCCGAGGGGGATGCAACGCCTAGCTACCAGTGGAGCTTTGGCATTCAGCAGGAAATAGCCCGGGATACGGTGGTGGACATCACCTACGTAGGGAACCGGGCCACCCACCTTGGTATTCGGCCGAACCTCAACCGACCGGCGCCTCGTGCCGACCGCGGCAACATCAACGCCGACAGGCCTTTTCCGGGCTTCGGCAACATCCTCTGGCAGCAGCCCGCGGCGACTTCGAAATACCATGGTCTCGAGCTAACCTTGAAGCGCCGTTTCGCGCAAGGCTTAATGTACGAAATGGCCTACACTTTCTCCGAGAACTTGAGCCACGGTGACAACGTGGGGGACACGGTCCAGGATCCGCGCAACATCGCGGCCGAGTGGGGCCTTTCCGACCTCGACCGAACCCACCTGTTCATCTCGAATTTTCTCTACGAGCTGCCGTTCGGCCGCGTGCAGAACACGGCCGCGAAAAAGATTCTCGGGGGCTGGGCACTAGCCGGTATCGTCACTTTCCAGAGCGGCATGATGGGGTCGGCCTCGCTGGCAGGCGACAATGGCCGCGTGGGTGGAGGTGGGCCGCAGCGCCCGAACCTCGTTGACGATCCCAACAATGGCCCAAAAAGCCTCGCCAAGTGGTTCAATACCGCTGCATTCGCGCAGCCGACACGTGGGACATTCGGCAATTCGGCACGGGCGAACATCCGCCTGCCCGGGCTGGCCAACTTCGATCTCACGCTCGCCAAGAGCGTGGAGATTAACGAGCGCCTCGAGGTTCAGATTCGCGGCGAGTTCTTCAATGCCTTCAACCACCCGCAATGGAAGGGCGTCGCTTTGGGCTTCAACAACGCCGCCTTCGGCCGTGTAACGAGCGCGCACGACCCGCGCATCATGCAGATAGGGCTGAAGCTTACGTTCTAGGTCGGCGGCTCGCCATGCGCCTTCCACGCCGGCTCACGGAAACGGGGGCCGGCGTTCTCCACGGGGGCCTAGAATGAGAGCGATGCGCCCGTCTGCCAAAGCCCTGGCGTGCGTGGCGGTCTTTACGTGGGCGGCGATCGGGGACGCTCAGTCCCCGGCGGCACCTGAAGCGCTCGCCAAACGGGCCTACCAAGCGATGCAGTCGGGCGACGCGTCGAAGGCTGTCGCCGCCTTTGCGGATGCGCTCATGGCGGACCCCGAGAACGCGCGTCTGCACAACGACCTTGGCTCGGCGTTGCTGCGGCTTGACCGCCACGACGAAGCGCTTTCCCACTTCGAGGTCGCGGCCGAGCTGCTGCCGGAAGTCCCAGAGATCCGGCGCAATATCGCACAGGCTCACTTTCGCTCAGGGCGGTATCCGGAAGCCTCGAACGTTCTGGAGCAATACCTCGCAGCCCGGCCGCAGGACGGCGGGGCGCGACATCTGCTTGCGTTGGTGTATTCCCTGGCAGGCGATCCTCAAGCGGCGATTCGACAGCTTGAGCGCCTCCGCGCCGACGGTAGCGACGAACTGGCAGTGCTCTACGCCCTGTCCTCGGCTTACACGCAAGCCGGGCGCCTTGAAGACGCGCAGGGCGTGGTCAAGGAGATGTTCCGAAGGTACCCGGATGCCCCGGAGTTGCGGTTCATCTTGTCAAAGGCGCTGGAGGCACAAGGCCAGAACGAACGCTCGCTTGAAGAAGTAGACCGCGCTTTGGCTGCAAAGCCCGAGCTACCCTCGGCGCGATTCCACAGGGGTAAACTGCTGTGGAACCTGCTGCGAGACGAGGAAGCCGAAGCGGACTTCGACCTAGCAATCGCGACCACTCCCGAAAACGCCGAAATCTATATCTACCGCGGTTCGGTTCGTGAAAGACGCGGCAGGGGAAAAGAGGCCGGGGCCGATTTTCGCCGAGCGATGGAACTCGCACCGGAAGATTACCGTTCCTATCATCAACTTGGGCGGTTGCTATATAGACAAGGAAACGCAGCCGATGCACTGCCGCTCCTGGAAAAGGCCCTAGAGCTCAAATCGGACCATACGGAGAGCCACTATCTTCTGGGACGCACCCTCCTGCAGTTAGGACGGAGAGACGAGGCGCGAAAATACTTGGGCAGGGTACGTAAGCTACAAGATGACGAGCGCAACGAACTCGAATCTCAGGTCACTAGAAGGAAGTAGCCCGACACGCTCTACAGTGACGCAAGAATGTCCTCGGCCTAGGTAATCTAGGCGACCTCGCGAAGACCCGCTTGATCGTTCGCCAAGGACCCTGGAATTGCGAGGCGTCTGCGACGCAAGCCATTTTCCGGAAGGACTCCCTTCCGTGCTGTCCGACCAGACCCAAGAACAGGGTGCTAGGCAACCGCAATCATGGTGTGTCCACCAGCAAGCGTTCGGACGGGCCGTGGGAGGCCGTGACCGTGGAACGAGACAGCGGGCTTTCCTGGGGTGGCGCAAGATGTGCGAGCCGCTGTGGCTTGCAGCGGACTGGCAGCGATTGGAACGGAGCGGATTGCGCGGTGGCCGGAGTCTCTGCCCAAGCAGGAGCGTCCCTAGGCTCTCGGCCGAGCGGGTCGGACGGCGCGCATCCGAGACCCGACCCGGCTCGGATAGCCGAGACCGCCACTTTACTGGTCAAGATGCCCAATCGCGATCCGGAAAGCCGCGCAGACATCTGCCCTCCGGCTCCAGCCCAGCGGCGCCGCGATCTCGCGACGGCTGGGGGCGCTAGATGAACGCCACGGACCCGTCAGCCCGGAAGTCGGTCGTCCTTTTCCACGGGCGGGGCGGGTAGTGCCTGAACGCCTCTTCGTTCAGTTCGACACCCCAACCGGGCTTGTTCGGGATTTCCGCATAGCCGTCTTTTACCATCGGCGGCTCGTCAAGGACGTCGCGACGCGCGTCGTCGACGGGAGCTCTGTATTCGAGGATCAAGAAGTTCGGCGTTGACGCTGCAAAGTGGATGTTGACCATAGTTGCGAGCGGGCTCATCGGATTGTGAGGCGCGACCATCATGTACTGGGCCTCGGCCATCGCCGCGATCTTCTTCATTTCCATGATCCCGCCACAAATGCAGACATCGGGTTGCACGATATCTAGCGCTTGGATGTTGATCAAATCGCGGAACTCGAACTTCGTGTAGTTGCATTCGCCGGACGCCAGCGGGATGTTCACGTGGTCCGCGAGCTTTTTCATGGCGTCTGGATTTTCCGGTCGCATCGGCTCCTCCAACCAAAACGGATAGTAGGGCTCGATCTCTTTGGCGACTCGAATTGCACGCTGGACCTCGAAGAAACGGGCGTGAATATCCACCGCGATATCGTGGTCGGGGCCCATGGCCTCGCGAACTGCTCGGACGCGCTCGCCGGCGATGCGCGTCACTTCGTTGTACGGCATCCGGTTGTCGCCGGGGTTGTGCGGAGCCATCTTGCAAGCGCTGTAGCCGAAGCGTTCCCGCAGGTCGACGGCATTCTCCGCTGCTGCCTGCGGGGTGGAGCCTCCAATCGACTGGTAGAGCCGTACCTTGTCGCGTACGCGGCCGCCCAGCAGAGCCCAAACCGGCAAGCCAGCTGCTTTGCCCGCAATATCCCAGAGCGCGTGCTCGATTCCGCTGATCGCTGAGTTGACGACGGATCCTCCGGGAAACCGCGTGGTGTTGTACATGTAGTCCCAAAGGAATTGGATATTTCGCGGATCTTGACCGACCAGCCATCGTCCGTAGTCCTCGACAACCTTGACCGTCGCCTCGTCGGGACCGCAGGAATAGGCCTCACCGATCCCGTGGATCCCTTGATCGGTTTGGATCTTGACGTAAACCCAGTTGCGGCCGCTGATGTTGCCGGAACCGCCTTGCTCTCCTCGCGTGCTTCCGACGAGAAAGGTCTGGATGTCGGTGATCTTCATGGCGGGCTGGTCTCCGATCTGCGCTGGAGCTTGGAAAGGTGCCGCTGCGGCGGCGGCGGCCAGCCCGCTACGACGGAGGAAAGAGCGACGTTGCACAACCAAGGAGTTTGTCGAAATTGGAGGGCACTGTCAACGCCTGCAAGTCTTCAGGCTTCACCACCTGTGCAGGCGCCCTCTTTGGACCGTGTCCCTACAGCAAGCGCACTGAGGTTTCGGCGAGACTCCGTTGAGCCCCGCCCGAGCGATGTCGATTGGATCAAGAGCGGGACCTGTCAATCTGTGCGAATCCCGATTGCGCCGAATGCGCAATTCTCTTTCGTGATCCTTGCGCGGTCGGCAAGGTCCGCTAAACGGCGAACAGGGATTGCTGGCACTGGCGCGAGCCGCCGAGACATTCTCGAGGAGGCAGGATTCAGCTCGACGGGCCGACACGAAATTGAGGGGGTGATCGAGGTAAGGCCTGTCGAAGTGGAACTGGAGCGCAAGGCTCTGCGGCTGCGACGCGAGTGAGGCGGCGATCCGTCAGTGGGACAACGGGGTCTGCCACAAAGCGTCCGAACAGTCCGGTGGCCTAGCTTCGGATTCGATTGTTCGGAGCTTTGGGGACTCAGCTGCTCCGATCCCTTCGATTGGACGGCAGGGCCCCAAAGACTGGAATAGATGCTGCTGTCGAGAGTTCAGGTGCTGTTTCACCCGGTCAATCCCAGACTACGAACCAGATAGCCATCCGATCCATCCTGGGTGCGAATCGCGGCTTTCGCTGGCTGCGGAGCGCTCTTTGACGCCAGGCTTCCGGATTAACCGTGACCGTTCAGGCGTTCGACATAGACGAAATACGCGCCTCGCCGTCCCAAGCCGGGCTTCCAGAATGATGCCCGCATCGTCGTCTTGCCCTGTTCCAAGTCGATCTCGATCGCGACGCTGGTAGCACCCTCTGGAATTTGCTGCTCGGCCTGTCGATCACCGACCTGGAGGTGCCCGGTCTTGCCGTCAATCGGATAGTCCGCTTCCGGCGGGCGCTCTCGCAGCGTCATCCGGTACCGTCCCGGACGAGCGACTTCAATGGCCCAGAAGCCGTCCACCCAGGGGCCTTCCGATGGCGCGTCTTGGATGACGCGCTGGTTGGGAGGGCCTCCCGTATACCAGTCAAAGCTGGTTAGGCGAACGGGATTCGCGTCCGCCGCGCCGACCGGGATCTCCAAGTACTCGTCGAATCTTTGCGTGACGTCGCTCCACCAGCGCTCGTACTCTCTGCGAAGCCGTGACACGATCTCTGGATGCTGCGAGGCGACGTCGTTCTGCTGCCCGGGGTCAGCCTTGATGTCGTACAGTTCCGCCCCGCTAACGAGCCGCCAGCGATTCGTGAGTACCGAGGAATGGTAGAACGGCCTCGGAGACTCCATTTGGTATTCGCCGTCTCGCAGGACCTGCTGGTGCTGAATGAAGTGCGTTCTACCTTCAGGGAAAGCACCCTGGCCGGTCAGGACAGGCACCAAGCTCGTGCCATCGAACTCGATTGGCGGACTTGACACGCCGGTCAAATCGATCAGCGTCGGCACCACGTCAATGTGGGCCGCGAGGCTGCCGACGTCGCGTCCGCCATCGATACCCCCGGCCGGCCAGCGGACGAAGAATGGAACGCGGTGCCCGCCATCGTAGTTGGAGCCCTTGCCAGAGCGCATGCCGGCGTTGTGGCCGTTGCGCCATCCCGCCGACGAACCGTTATCGGTCATGAAAATGAGGATCGTGTTGTCTTCCAAGCCCAGTTCGCTTAGCTTGGCCCGGAGCCGTGCGAAGTTGTCGTCAATGTTCTCGATCATTCCGTAAAACGACGCTCGCGGCTCTTCGACTCCCATCGCGACGTACGGCTGACTGTATTTCTCGTGCACCCAGTACGGCGCGTGCGGCGCGTTCGTGGGGAGGAAGAGAAAGAACGGCCGGTCCGCGTTCTCCTCAATGAACCGCATGCCTTCATCGAAGAACACGTCCGTGCAGTAACCTTGGAATTCCTCAGGCACGTTATTGCGGTAGTAGGTGTCGTCGAAATAGTCGTTGCCCCACCAGTCCGCGGCTTGAGTCACGCCGCCGCTCCAGCAGGCGACCGTTTCGTCGAATCCCCGCTCGTTCGGACGGTACGGCCAATTGTCTCCGAGGTGCCACTTGCCGAATAGGCCCGTCCGGTACCCGCCGGCGGAGAGCATGTTCGCCACGGTGATCTCGTCATGCCTGAGGATCGACCTGCCCGCATAGGCCGCTGTCACCCCGGTGCGATATGCATACCTGCCCGTCAACAGAGCCGCCCGCGTCGGCGCACAGAGTGGATCAACGTGGAAGTCCGTGAATCTAACGCTCTCGCCATGGAACTTATCGAGATTGGGCGTGCGCAGCGCCGTATTCCCGTGGCATGCTAGATCGCCGTACCCTTGGTCGTCGGTGATCACCAGGACTACGTTCGGAGACCTGCTAAGCGACCCTCCGCAGGCCGCGGCCGCGATGGTCGCCGAAGCACCGAGGAAAGAACGCCTGCTGAGACCTTGCTCCGCCATGCCTTCAAACTCTCGACAGGCGCCCGAACTCGCTGATCCTTGAAGCACGGGGGAATTCTATCGCGCCGGGCTGTCTTGGCGTCGATGCAGTTCGCTTTGAGATCGCAGTTGTTCTCACGTGTTCGTGTTTCCGTGGGCCAAAGCCCTGTAGTTGGGCAACGGGCCCCGGCAATTGTCGGGGGGAAGTTGCCTCGCGACCTAGCGCTATGTGCGGCAAGAGCCATGTCGGGAACGCTCGATCTGCATGAATTCAATTCTTGTCGCGTCGGACCGCTCCGCGCGGACGGGGCCTTGCGACAACAGCCTTGAGCGCCTCGACACCCAGCAGGGCTTACTCTGTCTCCTGCAACGCAATTCGTGTTCGGGCTCGCATCGTCGGGCGGTGAATTCTCATGCACGGAGTTCGCAGAAAAAGAGTTTGAGGCGGTACAGCAATGCAGCAATCGCAATCTTGCCGGAAAGAAGGATTTGCTATGCTGCAACCATTGCATCGAGCCGTCTAGTGCTGTCTGCGATGAGTTCCATTCGATGACCGCAATCAGATGCGCATTTCCCTGTTTTCTGATTGCATCCCTTGCGCTTTGGGGTCAGACGCAAGACAGAGGCGCAACGCCCTCTAGCGGCAACGACGCTGGGCCCGGCATTCCTGGCGGAGGATACGGCAACTCTGGCGGTCCTTATGGAGGCTCCGGCGGGGCATACGGAAGTTCCAATGTCCCGGCCGGCGGGAGCACATCACGTGCACCAAGTGCTGGCGGTGGCACAAGGACGTCTCGATCCGTTCCGGGCGGTCGTCAGACAACCACGCAAGGCCGTACTCGCGACACGACCCGTCAGGACACCTACAGCAACTCCGACCGATCGAACCGCAATAGCGGGCTTCGCCAGATGGGCACACCCATCTACTTGCACGGCCGCGTGGTTACGGATGGCGGCGAGCCACCGCCCGAGCCAGTTGTCGTCAGGATGAACTGCGGAACCAGATCCACGCCGCAGGGATACACCGACAGCAAGGGACACTTCAGCTTTCAGCCGGGCGGGAACTCAGCTCTAGTCCTCGCGGATGCGAGCGTCAGCAATTTGGGCCATGGAGGACGAAGCACAGGCCTCACCACAGGGTCGTTCGGGTCGGCCAATCTTTCGCAATGCCATCTGGAGGCCGGGTTGCCGGGCTACCGGACGGATCGCCTGGCATTGGGCATGGTTCGCATGGGCTCGAACGATGTCGGACTTATCGTGGTGCACCGTCTGGAAGGCTTGATCGGAGACACGGTTAGCATAACGACACTGACCGCGCCGGCTAACGCCAGGAAGGCGTACCAGAAGGGGATCAAGGCGTTGCGAAAGAGGAGCCCGAACCGCGAGCGAGCCGCTCGGCACCTCGAGAGCGCGGTCGAAGCCTATCCTGAATACGCAGCCGCGTGGCTGGCACTAGGCAAAGCTCGCGAGGGCCTTGACGATCCGGACGGCGCGCGGCAAGCGTACAGCCGTTCAATTGAGGCCGATCCGAAATTCCTCTGGCCTTACGAACCGTTGATTGAATTGGCGGCGGACCGAAATGACTGGATCAAAGTCGAGTCGCTGACCGAGCTTTACCTCAAGCTCTCGCCGAGATCTTCCAAGATGAGGTTCCTGAGCGCGCTGGCGTCAGTGAGGCTCAAGAACCTGGAACGTGCGGAGGCGATGGTCCAGTCGATGGACGAACTGAACGAGAAGGACGATTGGCCGCTCAGCTACGCCATCATGGCAGCGGTTCATGAGGACCGGGCCGAGTGGGAGAAAGCGGCTAGCGAATACGAGATGTATATCGGTCGATCACCAGACCACAAGACTGTGGACGAGGCCAAGAGAAGGCTCTACGAGTGGGAAATGCTTCGGATCATCGAGCCCCGCGGAAAGATGCTCGCCCGGTCTCCATGAATTAGGCGAACCGAAGTCTTCCGTTGCAAAGGTTGGCGGTGCAGGCGGTCTTACTGGAAAGCGCATGAAGCGTTTGCAAGGGCTGGACTAGTTCGAGTGACGGATCCGGACAGGCGTCGAAGGCCAAGCGTTTGCCCGTCCGCGCTATGGGAAACGTTCCCTATGCCCCGCTGCCCGCTCTCGTGATGAGGTAGCCGCGAAGAGTATCGATCGTCTCTTCAGTTGGGCAAGTGTCGGTCGAACCATTCGACGGTAGCCTTCACGTAGTCAGGGGAATCAGGGGACTTGCCGGGGAACGTCGAGCCGTGGCCGCCGCCAGGGATTATCAGGACCTCCACCGCAACGCCCGTTTCCAGCATTCGGTGCGCAAGGAGTTCCGCATGTTGGATCGGCACCACGGCGTCCGTGTCGCCGTGAATGATCAGCGTTGGCGGGTCGTCATGGGATACGTAGTGAATGGGCGACGCGTCGCGGTAGGCGATGTACTGAGGCGATGTCTTGGGATCCCTCGCCATGAGCCGCATGCCAAATAGCGATGCGAACGTGCCGGAACCGTACGTGCCGTTATGCAGGATCAGGTCCGTTGGGGGCGCCCACGGCACGATCGTTTGCAGTTTGGCGCTTTCCCGGTTGACCGGGTCGGGGTCGTGCGGAGTGCCCGGGGAAGGTTTCAGTCCGAGCATCAGTGTCAGATGGCCGCCCGAGGAGCCGCCCACCCCTCCGATCCTCTCAGGATCTATTCCCCATCGCGAGGCATGGTGTCGGATGAACCGCACGGCCCGCTCAACATCTTCGATTTGCGCAGGGTACTTGTTGAGTGGGGCTGTTCGGTGGTTCACGGCGAACACCGTATAGCCGGCCTCCACCAGAGGCAGCCCGAAGACTTCCAATTGCCGGCTGGCCTTTTGCTGGGGTGCGCTAGCCGCCAGTGGCGAATGCCAGCCACTGCCGGTGATGTGCAGAATTCCATATCCATTGGGGCGCTCGGGCCTATAGACGTCCAAAAGCAGAGCCCCGCCAGAAACCATGCCGAATGTGACATCTCGCTCGATGCGCTCGGCTTTGCTGCTCTCCGCTGGCGGGGGTTTCTCCGCTGGCGCCCCGCCGGAAAGATGTTCCTTGAAGAAACCCACGATCGCTCCCAGATAGTCGGGTGGATCCTTGGCTCCGGGGAACGAAGCCCCGTGTCCTCCGCCTTGAATTGTCACTAGTGCGGCCTCGATGCCGTCCCCTTCTAGCCGGGACAGAAACTCCTGGGATCGAGCATGAGGCACCCGGTCGTCGGCCGTTCCGTGCATGAGAAGAAAGGGAGGGTCATCGGGCGTCACATGCGCTGCCGGTGACGCATCCCGATAGATCCGGTATGCGGTCGAGGATGGCGGGTCACGCTGACCAAGCCGCATGCCGAGCAGCGATGACACGGACGCACTGGAGAAGCGACCTTCGAATCGCGTCAGGTCCGTCGGGGCCGCTCGGGCGAACACGGCCTGCAGCTTCGCGCTCTCGCGCTCGACAGGGTCCGCGTTCCGGTCGTCGCCGTCGCCATCAAGGACCCCCAGCATGCTGATCAGGTGCCCCCCCGAAGACCCCCCGACGCCGCCGATTCGGTCGGCGTGGATCCCCAAGCGGGCGGCGTGGCGGCGCACGAATCGAACCGCCCTTTGCGCGTCCTCAACGGGTGCCGGATACGAGTACCGCGGAGCCGCGCGATGGTTGATCACAAATACCGTGAAGCCTGCGCCGGTCAGTGGCGGAACGTAGAGCTTCGCGAATCCGGATTCTTTGAGGGGAGTAGCGTCGTACGTCAGCGGCGCATGCCACCCGCTGCCGGGGATGAACACGATGCCGAACCCATTTGACCGCTCGGGGTAATGCACGTCCATCAACATCGCGAGACCGCCCCGCATCGCGTAGATGACGTCCTTGTCTACGCGTGCTTGTAAAGCGGCAGAGCACAGCGCCAAGAGGAGGAAAAAGCGGAGGAACATATCGCGAGAGAGTGTAGCGCACGCCAATGCCCGACCGCTCTCGACCTCGATGGATTCCGGATTGCCTGAGGGGCGACTGCCCGGAAGCGTCTGCAATCTGGCGGGGCGGCACGGGGGAAGCGCGACGAATTCCTTTCTCCGCTGGCGCCGCTTTGGACGTTCCCCCCACTTTGACCGTGTTTGTGGGACATCGGATCGCCCCGCGTTCTCACCCTCCCAGTGTCGAGATAGGAGATTGTGAATCTCGCCTCCAGTGGTCTGTACCGCTAGGCGAGCACTTCTCGGTCACCGCGTCTGGTCGTCTTTGACGCTAGCCGCCGTGAACGTTGATTCATTAGGGGGTACCCTGTGCGTATTCGGTACCGTCGCGCTAGGAGCGGAAGGATCCGCGCCAAGCCTTGGGGCGCGTGTCGGAATCATGCCAACACCGGCTGCCAGTGCTATCGCTTTCGCAGCGAATCGACCAATCGACTCACGGCCAAACATCGTTGTAGTCGTGCTGGACGACGCCCGGTTCGACGACTTCGGCTTTAGTGGCCACCCGTTTGTCCGCACCCCGAACTTCGATTGCATTGCTACAGAGGGCATGCAGTTTTCCAACGCATTTGCCTCAGTCCCGCTCTGCTCGCCGAATCGGGCGTGCATCCTAACCGGCTTGTACGCCCATGCCCACGGGATCATCGACAACACCGACCGCAGCGAGCGATCCCACCAACTTGTGACGTTCCCACTGCTGCTCAATCGCTGCGGCTACCAGACAGCGTTCATCGGGAAATGGCACATGGGCCTCGACGACACCCGCCGACCGGGCTTCGACGAATGGCTTTGCATGCGCGGTCAAGGCGACTATTTCGATCCCGAGGTCGACGACAACGGTGGGCGGCGCAAGCTTCGCGGATACGCCTCCGAAATATTCTCCACCAGAGCGGCTGACTTCATCCGTCGCCAGCGTGACCGGCCCTTCTTGGCCTACCTGTCGCACAAGGCTGTCCATCCGAATCTGTTCCAAGACGCGGACGGCAGCATCAAGTCGTTACCGGAGGATGGCGGGTTCACGCCGCCCGAGAGGCTTGCGCACATGTACGCGGACTGTGCGGTTCCGCGTCGCCCGAATGCGGCTTCTTTCGGGGAGGGCAAGCCGGCCCTGCAGAGACCGATCGAGGGTGTGCCGCCCTTGGGATCCGGCACCGGCACGCCCGATCATGTGATTCGCAACCGGCTGCGCATCCTAACGGCCGCCGACGAGGCGTTTGGCAGAGTTCTCGAGGCGCTTGACGAGACCGGTCAGGCCGACAACACCGTTGTTGTCCTGACGAGCGATCACGGGTATTTCTACGGCGAGCATGGCTTGAACGAGGAACGACGTCTCGCCTACGAGGAGAGCATCCGGGTTCCCCTCGCAATTCGCTGGCCAGCGCGGATTGAGGCTGGAAGCGAATCGGAAGCTTTCGCGCTCAGCGTGGACTTGGCCCCCACCATCCTCGAGTTGGCGGGCGTGAGGGCGCCCATTGACACGCACGGTCGGTCGCTGGTGCCTCTGCTCGGCGGGGCGTTCCCTCGGGATTGGCGACGTTCAGTCTTGATCGAATGCTTCTCCGATACCGTCTGGCCTCGGATGGTGGCGATGGGCTATCAGGCAGTCCGGACGGGTCGATGGAAACACATCCGGTATACCGATCTTGAGGGGATGGACGAACTCTACGATTTGGAAGCTGATCCCTACGAGATGCACAACCTGCGGGCAAGTCGCGGCGTCGCTGCAAGAAGAGCTGAACTCGACGCCGAACTGAATCGCCTGCTGAGAGAAACGGACGCCCAGTACCCCCCATCGATGTAGAACGACCTCTGCGGTCGGCCTTGGTCTGGACGCGCGGAGCCCTGGATCAGGCCAGGATCGGCCGGATGACCTCCCCTGCGACGTCGGTTAGCCGATAGCGCCTGCCGTTGTAGTTGTACGTCAGCCGCTCGTGGTCCATTCCCAGCAGGTGCAGGATCGTGGCGTGGAAGTCATGGACCGATACCGGATCACTGCCGACCTTGAAACCAATGTCGTCGGACTCGCCGTACGACACCCCGCCCTTGATCCCGCCGCCGACCATCCAAGCGGTCAAGCAGTGCGGATTATGGTCCCGACCCGGCTTTGATGTGCCGACCTGGGCCACGGGCAGCCGTCCGAACTCTCCGCCCCAGATCACCAGTGTGTCGTCCAACAGTCCGCTCTGCTCCAGATCGGTGAGCAGTGCAGCGAAAGGCTGGTCGGTCTCCCCAGCGAATTGGGAGTGGTTGCCCACGATGTCGATGTGTCCGTCCCAGGCTCGCTGGTTTTCCATTCCGCCCGAGTAAATCTGGACGAAACGCACGCCTCGCTCTAAGAGCCTTCGGGCAGTGATGCACTGGCGGGCGACGTGACCGCACCTTTCGCTGTGAAGGCCGTAAAGTTCCTTGATGTGAGCCGGCTCGCTCTCGACGTCCAAGGCCTCCGGCGCGGCCGCCTGCATGCGGTAAGCGAGTTCGAAGCTCTCGATGCGGGCAGCCAGTTCCTGCTGTTGCGGATTCCCTTCTAGGTCGCGACGGTTGAGTTGCGCGATCAGATCCAGCTGGGCGCGCTGTCGGGGGCCCGCCAATGCAGCCGGGGGCTTCAAGTTCCGGATCGGCTCGCCTTTAGGACGCAGCCAGGTTCCTTGGTAAGCGCCAGGCAGAAAGCCAGCGGACCAGTTCGCCGCGCTGCCCTTCGGCAACCCGCGATCCTTGGGATCCGACATGACGACGAATCCCGGCAGGTCGTTACTCTCGCTTCCGAGACCGTAGGTTATCCATGACCCGAGGCAGGGGAAACCCATGCGCGGCTGCCCGCAGTTGACCATGAACAGGGCAGGCGAGTGATTGTTGGAATCCGAGTGCGCGGAGTGGATGAACGCGATCTTGTCGACGTGCTCTCCCAGATGGGGAAAGATCTCGGAAACCATCTTTCCGCTCTGCCCGCGCGGCGAGAACTTGAACGGCGACTGCATCAGAGCGCCGACCTCTTGCGAGAAGAATCCGGTGAACTTGTCGAATCCCTCGAGATCCTGCCCGTGGCGCTTGGCGAGTTCCGGCTTGTAGTCCCAGGTGTCGATGTGGCTCGGACCGCCGTTGATGAAGAGCCATATGACGCGCTTGGCTTTGGGGGCAAAATGGGGAGTCCGGGGGGCCATGGGATTCAGCGCGCGATCGGCAACGGAAGCCGCTTCCAGCAGGCCCTCGTCGGCAAGCAATCCGGCGAGTCCGATGACTCCGAATCCCATGCCGCAGCGCCCCAGCATCGAGCGACGCGAGAGGATTGGTTTGCGTTGGGTTTCTCTTGATGTCATGGTGTTCACCGGATGTACAGGAATTCGTTGAGGCTGAGCAAGGATTGGCAATAGTCGACCATCGCGAGTCGGTCGGAGTCCGGCATTCCGTCCGCTGCGTACAGATTACGCTGGCTCTCGATAAACGCCAGCCCGGCAGAGATCTCAGCAGGGTTCGCCGGTCGCGACAAGGCCGCGCGATACGCCATGTCAACCGCCGCTTCCACGTCCTGCCCTTCCAGCCGTTGCGCGAATCCCTCTGCGTAGCGCCGCGCTTGCGGGCTGTTGAGGAATTGCAGCGCCTGGGGCGCGACGGTCGTTGACGGCCGCATTCCGATGCCCACCAAGTGCTCGGGCCAGTCGAAGAGCATCATCGACGGAATCAGCTCGCTGCGCTTCACGAAGAAATAGACGCTTCGCCGGCCACTTCCTTCGTTGAGCCTTCCCGGACCGTACATCGAGGGATCGAGCATCCCTGAAACGCTCAGCAGCGAATCGCGAATCGCCTCGGCTTCAAGCCGCCTAGGCGTCCATCGCCAGCGAAGTCGGTTGGAGCGGTCCGCGTCGGACTTGGCATCATCGCTGGAGGAACTCGCCATGTATACGCTGCTCTTCATGATCATGCGGTGCAGCCGTTTCAGGCGCCAACCGCTCGAAATCAAATCACGGGCTAGCCAGTCTAGGAGTTCGGGATGAGTGGGACGCGCGCCCATCGCTCCGAAATTGCTGGGCGTGGCGACGATTCCAGTGCCGAAATGGTAATGCCAGAGCCGGTTTACGATGACCCGTGCAAGCAACGCTCCCGCTCCCTGATCCGGATCCGTGATCCATCGGGCTAGGGATGTCCGGTGGAATCTGCTGCGGTCCCAGTCAGGCGGGGGCTTCGCCCGCCATCGCTGGTGGGCTGTGCCGCCTCGGATGAGCACCGGCAGGACGCCGGGTTGGGCTGGCGCCGCCTTCTGGCTGGGATCCCCTCGGCGAAGCAAGTGCGTTTGCTCGAAGAAATGCGGATAGCCCTTGCCTTCGGCGTTGTGCCGAGCCGGCTTGAAGCCTTCGGCTGACGCCTGGATTTTCGTCGCCGCGGGGATTGGCACCTGCGATTCGTGGTCGCGGATTGCCGCGGTCGCCGCGACCCACTCGGGGTCGTGCCTTGCGTAATGGCGGAGCAGCGCCGCTTTGTGGTCAGCCGATAGAGCCTCGACCCCCTCCGTGCCCAGGACAGCAAGTCCGTCTGCCAACGGCTGTGGAGCGCCTTCATCGATCAGGAACCCTGTCTCCCTTTCGGTGGAAACTGATAGTCTGACGCGGCCGAGGCTGAAATGCGGGTTGAAGCCGAAGCGCATCTTCACTGTCAGCCGCGTGCCGTCATCGAAGCCAAGAGGCTCTTCGAATTCGAGGATTGCTGCTTGGCTTGATCCGATCGCTCCGGGCCGGATGGTCCACCCGCTCTTGTCGCTGCCAGTCTGCACCGACGCCATGATCGAGGATGTGTTCTCGTCCACTTGGTCCGTCGCTAGCGCGCGCTGGAACTTGAGCTTCACGGGCTCTGCCGCCTCGTCGCCAGCTGGCCGCGCTTCCGCGGTCAGCACGCCTAGAAGGAATTGGCCGTCGTGGGACCTTCCCGGGCCATTGAACGGCAGCGACGGATGGGTCAGCGCCTCGAGCCGCAATGCCCGGACTCCTTTGGTAGCGAGATTCGCGGTGAAGGTGTAGGACTCGAAGTCGACGTTGTCCCCGCTGAAAAGGATCGAACCGTCGTCCAGAGCATCGGTCACGGCATTGCTTGCCGTGTCGATCCTCGCAATGTCAAGCACTTGCCAGGGCCCTGTCTCAGTGCCCCGAGCTCCCTCTTTCAGCCAATTGTGGAAGCCATCCTCGAGTTTCGCTTGTTCAATCGCTCGCCGTTCCTCGTACAGCTTCTTGCGCTTGCCGACCCAGAGTGCCTTCTCTCTCCGGTATTCCCCCGGGTTCGGATCGTACTCGATCTCAGTGCGGGTCGTGCGCCCGAACACAGCGGCCATGTTGTAGTAATCGCGGGCCGAGATTGGATCGTGCTTGTGGTCGTGGCAGCGGGCGCAACCCACTGTGAGCCCGAGCATTGCGGTTCCCAACGTGCCAATCATGTCATCGAGTTCGTCGTAACGAGCCGTCTCGAATTCCGCCTCTGTGATCTGGGTCGGGAATGCTCCGGCCCCAAGAAAACCGGTGGCCATTAGTGCCAATGGATTCTCTGGCTCAAGTTCGTCGCCGGCTATCTGCAAGCGTACGAATCGGTCGAAGGGCATGTCGCGATTGAACGCCTTAATCAAGAAGTCTCTGTAGTGGTACGCATACGGGCGGTCGAAGTCTTCCTCGAACCCGTGGCTCTCGGCGAATCGGGCGATGTCCATCCAATGGCGTGCCCAGCGCTCGCCGTAGTGGGGTGAATCGAGGAGATCGTCGATCAAGCGGTCGTACGCTCGAGGCTCGGTGTCGCGGACAAATGCCTCGACTTGCTCGGGGCTGGGCGGCAGACCTAGAAGATTCAGCCAAGCCCGTCGGATCAACGTGCGCCGGTCGGCAAGTGGATTCGGCTGGATGCCGGCCGCCTCCAGTTTCGCGAGGATGTAGCGGTCGACCGGTGTTTGCGCGGAGTCTTCGTCGGTGACTTGGGGTGGAGCCGCGTCTGCGAGCGGACGAAACGACCAGAATATAGTGTCGGCTTCCGCCTCTGACAGCACCGCCCCTGCGGGGCCGCCGAGCAATGGCTTGTCGTAAGGCGCTCCCAGTGCAATCCATCGAGCGACCCTGTCGATCTTCGATTCGGCAAGCTTGTCTTGTCCGAAAGGCATGAAAGGCTCTCGATCGCGTCGCAAGACCGCGACGAGCCCACTGGACTCCGCCGTCTCGCCGATTTTGCCGCTGGCGAGCAATGAGCCGCGCGAGGAGAGGTCGAGGCCACCCATCGTCTGCCCGCCTCCGTGGCAGGCAAGGCAAGTCTCCACAAACAGCGGTCGGACTTCCTGCCGGAACAATGCGAGGCCTTCGGCCATGCGCGCCGCGTGCTGCTTGTCGACCTGCTGTGCAGAAGCGGGCATTGCCAGAATCCAGCAGACAGCCGCTAGTGCGCTGGCGCGAGCCCAGCCTCCTATGCCAGGCCCTAAGGCGGACCGTTTCTCAGCGGCGGCGTTTACATCCCGCGTTTGCCGGGCGCGCATCTCCACACGGCGGATCCATGCGGTCCGGGCGAACCGGCCTTGGCTGACATCCGAAACTGTGATGGCATGACGCATCGGCGGCTCCAGTATACGAATCCGCAGCGCGACCCATCGGCGTCGGATGGGAATCAATCCGTGATCTTGCCGAGAAAGGTTCGATCGGGTACGATGGGGCGCGCGAGCACGTGTCACGCCTAGGCTTCCTCCCCAACCGCGCGCGGACTTTCGCGGGCCGGTTGCTGCCTTCCCTCTCGCTATTGTTCTCGGTAACTATGGCGACGGCCTCCGTTCGGGAGTCTGCGGAGACGATTTCCTTCAATACGGAATGGAGCCGTACATGGGCCTTCGACGACGGTGATGCCTTCGAGTTGAGCGTTCGCATCGAGCGGCCGTCCACCTTACCGCCCAATGCCCGCATCGAAGTTTCCTGGGACGGCCCGGACCTGCGGGAACTTGCCTACAAGGGCGACCGCGGTGACGCGGGCGTCGCGGCGACCTCCGATTGGGCCAAGATCCTCCACGCTTTGGACCCTGATTTGCACTTGGTCTACCGGGCACCGCGTTCCGGGGCTTACACGTTGCGACTCAGATCCGTGCAGCATGGTGCGCAGCCTCTTGGCGAGATTCCACACGACACCGGTCTCGCGCCGCTGGCAACCCCGCTTCCCAATGAGACTCCGGCCGTCCGGGGCGTCGATTTGGGAATCTCCTTGCGTCCCATCGATTCGCTCTCCAGTCGCGATTTGGTTCTGGAGGCGGAACCGAATAACGCGCCGGAGCAGGCAACCAACCTCATCTTCCCTGCTTCCGACGGCGAGCAAGTCTTGTATGTCATCGGCGGCTCGGACGAAATCGAGTACTACAACAACACCAAGCTCGGCAGCAACCCGGACGATTGGTACCGGATCGAATACAGGGGCAGCGAGCCGAAGTTCCTGAGCGCGAACCTGCAGATCGTCGAGCCAGTGGTCAGCGCTCGGATCCGTTTTTACAAGCAGGGCGAGCCGACTGCAGAGGAACTGCGAGAGCGTGCGGTGCCGAACAGCAACGACTTCTCGAACTTCAACCCCATTCCCTACGTCCATCCGCCCGCGGCGGTCATCCCCGGTCCGGTTCCGGTCTACACGTACGAGGACGGTCGTGCCATCAACGAACGAGACCATCAGCAAGATCGCACGTTCCGCACCTTCGTGACGAGGAAGCTCGAACCCGGACACACGTACTACTTGCGGGTCGAAGCGAACCAGCCTCACTACGAGATGCAGGTGCGGCTTTTCGATCCCGCTCCGTACGACGATCCGGTTGAGGCGGTGCGACAGGCGGTCTACTACCACCTTGCGGAGATCGACGCGTGGCTGATTCACCGCCCGCGAAACATCGCGCCGCACCGCAGGATCCGGGACGCGACCGCGCTCTTCGGAGAGAACTGCATGAGCTGTCACACCCAGAGCGGCGTATGGGGCGTCGCGGACGCTTTCCGCAACGGCTACGGCCCCAACGGGGTCGAGCAGAACTACCGGCGGCTAGTCAACACCATGTACGAGTCCCTCCGGCTGACTAACAAGCTCAAGGACGCGGCGGTCAACACGAGCGTCGCTCCGAATGACCTCGGGGACGGTCCGGCGGGCACGCGCGTGGCAGGCCGCAATATCGTGCTTCACGAGCGCACCGCCCGGCCCAAGAAGCTTCATGCCCAGTGGCAGCGGCGCACGGCAAATTACGTGCTTCAAACGGCCGATCCGAAAGGCATCAATGCAGCCGGGCGCGGGTCGAATTTCGGCCCTAATGTAGTCTTCAAGTTCTCAGCGGAGGTCTTGGAACGGGCTTGGCGCGACACCGGGGAGCCACGCTATTTCTTCGGTCTCGAGGAAAAGGGCCGCAGGATTCTCGCCACTGGGGACAACATCCGAGTCACCGACGACTACGGGCACCGAATCGAGTTTGTTCATCGAATCTGGCCCGCGGACTACGTGGAGCAAGTTCGGAAGCTGACAAATTCCCCCAGGCGCGTGGCGCAGGCGCGCCGCTTGGATGACGATTTGCGGAAGCGCGCGACGAAAGACCTGCAGCGCTTGCTTGCGCTGCAACGGGACGATGGCGGCTGGGGCTTCAATCCTGGCAAGGCCGGAGAAAACGGCAACTGGGTCAGGCCCGACGACCACAGCTACCCGGCCGCCACCTCCGTGGCCCTCATTGCGCTCGAAGCCGCCGGTCGGCGTGCCGGCGACCCTGTTGTGGCGAAAGGCGTTCGATGGATGCTGCGAAACCAATACCCCTACGGCCTTTGGAATGCCGCTGCGGCCACTGGCTTCGTGACCAGCGCCTATGCGATCCGGGCGCTCAGCCGATTGCACCCCGCTTCGCCCGCGCCAGCGGTTCCCGATACTTCCTTCGATCCGAACGGCTCGTTCCTAGAGTCGCTCGGAAAGGTGCGCGCGGCGCAAGCGACCGGCGAGTCGCGCTATGTCGATTTGCTCTTGGCAGCGGTTCGGAGCCCGCGTCCCCAGGTCCGCCTCTACGGCCTGCTGGGCTTGGGCGGGGCATTGGCCCACGAGGCCGCGCCGACGCTCGTCGAACACTTGGGCGATCCAGTGAAAAGCTGCCGCGAGGCCGCGTTCTGGTCACTGCGTCAGCTTCTGCTCGACGGAGGCGCTTGGGATCTCATTGCCGCCGCGTATCGCGACGGCAACGACTTCGCTCGTCAGTCCGTTATGCAGGCTTTGGTAACGCGGGCACACTTGCCTGGCTCCGGGGTGGATGTCGACCTTTCGGAACTGGCGGGCGTGCTAACTGCCGGCATGGTCGATCCTCATCCCGCAGTGCGGGCCTTCGCGTTCAAAGCGGCGTGGCACTGGTGGGTTTGGAACCCGCCGATGAGAGAGCCCATCAACCGGGCATGGATCGACGCCTTGCTGCGCGAGGAGAGCGAGGCCCAGGTCGATATGGCGTTGCGATACTCGACGATCTCCCTTTTCGTCGTCAACGGGCAGGTGAACAATATCACGGGCGGCAAGTATCTGGATCAGCAATACCCGGAGCTTGCCACCCTGTACAGCGAACTGGACGCATGGAGAGAGTCTGCGCCGGAGGAGCAGCGGCTGCTATTGGACCGCCGGCTGACCGCAATGGCCGCATCGCATTACATGGAGCGCGCGAACCAGCAGAGCCCCGGCCAATTCGCGTACAGCACGCCCGGTGCTACCGAACTCTTCGGCAAGGCCGTGCTCGCGGTTTACCGAGATGGTTCCGACGGGACGATTCCCTGGAAATCCATCGCGTTGGAAGGCGCGCGCAACATCACTCACAGGCCTCTGCAGGACACGATTCTCGAACTGCTGCACACAACGGATCCGGCAGTGGTTGCGATTGCGGCTCGCGCCCTGTCCAACCCCGGGGAATTGTCGCTGCCAGCCCGCCCGTACGCATTGGAGCCTTTGCTGCGAGTGCTCCGCTTGTATGCCCGTGACGGCCGGGAGAAGGACGCGGACGCGTTGGCGAACTTCCTTGCCCGCGTGAATTGGAACTTCGAAGGCGTCGGCGAGGACGAGGAGGCCGCGTTCTACCGGCTGCTGCTCGGTCTTGGCGAGAGCGATCGCGCTTCTGCCGAAGGAGGTTCGGCGACGCTGCTTGGGAAGCCCATGCCGTCCGGGACCGTCTCCTTGGACGAGGATTCCTATTCCCCCCTGATCGCGCGGATATTGGGCGAGAATCGGACGCTGCATCGAAGGGAGGCGTTCCGGCACCTCTCAAGCGACCCGAGGCTATGGCTTGACTCGACAGAGTGGATGCTTGCCTTTCGCCAAGGGGCGGAAAGCTTGGACGAGGCGGTCGAGGGCGCGACCGAAGCGGAAGACTTGGAGGTGGCCGAACTCACGTTCGGGCGAACCACCGAACAAATGATCCCCGGAGGCGTCGCGAGCAACAACAGCGTTCTGATTTGGGAAGAGGGCAAGGTCGGCGCGCATATATCGTTCGCTCTCGACTCGCCCGCGCCGGGCCAATACGAATTGCTCGGCGCCTTCCTGTACGGGGCGTCGCATGGGATTGTAGAGGCCACGCTCGGCGGCGTGCCCGTCCTAGAGCAGACCGACTTCTACCGGCCTGACGTGAGCTCGACCGGGCCCATGCCACTTGGTGTATTCGACCTAAGCGAAGGGCGCAGCCTGTTCACAGTGAGAATGCTTGGAACCAACGCCGACGCCGAGCCCGAGTTCAAGTTCGGGCTGGACTACCTCAAGCTCTCTCCGCACGAGGGGGCCCAGTCCCTATTCACGAAAGACGCCCGTGGGGTCGACATCATCGATCCCGTCGCGTTGGCCAAGACCGAGGCTGTCGGAATGTTCGTCCGCTGGTTCTCGCCCGACGCCGCGAGAGATACTCGAGACCTCGCGTCGAGGCTAGCGGGGTTGCCTTCGCTGCGCCGGAATCCCGAGGTGCGGAAGGCCATCGCGGCCTACGTGGAGAGCGAGCCGGTCGCGAGCATTAGGACGCGCTTGAAGAACTTGCTCGCCAACGACGACGAGCGATTTGGCGCCGACCTCCGCCAACTCATCGAGGACGCCCGGAAATCCGGGGCTCCTCTTCATCGACCACTGGAACCGACGGACGCGTTCGTCGCCGACATTCTTCACTTCCGAGACTATGTCTTCGCGGAAATGAACAGGCTCAGCGACCGGGACGACAAAGCTTGCATTTCCTGCCACGGAGTGCCCGGGCGGGTTCCGACCCTGTACTTGCATCCACCGGACGGTGCCGGCCACATCGGTGCCGCGGAGGTCCTGGCGAACTATCGCAAGCTCCAAAACCGCGTGGATGTATCGGAACCAGAACTGAGCCTTCTCCTCCGGAAGCCCCTTAATGTCCAATCGGGCCAAGAGGAAGGGCACCAAGGCGGCCTTCGCTTCGAGACGGACGACCAAGGCTTCCAAATACTGCGCGATTGGGTGTTCAAGCAGGCCGAACTGCAGTCTGGCTCGAACTGAGCTCGACGGACTGCCGCGGGAACGGTGATTCCCGCGAGTTCTCCTCCCCATGCATCTCGTCCCGAGGCTATGGAGAGATGGATGGAAGCGCCAATGAGAGAATTCCTGCGAGCCTGTTGCAGAGGTCGATGGTGCTCCAGTCCAGTGAACGGCGCTAAAAGAGCGTCTATTGGCCAGTGTCCGAGTCCTCGTCGCGGCCCTGTGCCGGGCATTGCATCAAGAGCCTAGGCAACCGATCGCAAGCGACGGCTGCGATCCTGTGGCCGCTCCGGGCCTGGCCCGCCTCGTTCGCCCGGGTCGCTTGGGCAATAGAGCAAGGTCCCGGGGCCGGGATCAGCAAACGGGTTGGCGAAGGACAGTCCTGAGCCTTTCCGGTGCCGTGCGGCGCGGGTCGGAGAGGTAAATCTGGTGATGCTTGCCGACCAACTCCAAGCCTTCCGACTCCGCGAAAGCATGCATCGACTTGACCGTCAGCCCCATCCCGCAGTAAGGCCCGACATAAAGGACTTGTACCTCGCGTCCCTCTTCCAGCGAAGCCGTCCTGATCTCCTCGTGCATGGGAGTGGCCTTGCCTTTCTTCTCGAGCGCGGCCAGCGTTGCCGCGATGTCGGCTTCGGTAACGTGTTCCAATTGCATCAGCATCGCCGACCACTTCCATTCATCAAGCCGGTTCTCTTCGAAGGCTGCCGGGTCGTCAGACCACCAGAGCGTTTCCAACGGGGGCATCACGAAATCCATGCGGTCTTCGGCCTTCAACATGAACTTCATGGAATATACAGTCGAATACAAAACGCCGATCGCACCTTGAAACGCCTCGCTCTCCGGTACCCCTTGCCCGTCGACCAAGAGGTACCGGAACGTCGGCACTTCCACGAGATGCGGCACGCGCGTCGGCGCGAACAATGCCTTGTACTGTTTCTTGATGTCGATCTTGCCCGGCATGGGTTGTGGATTCCCGCTTTCGAATCCAATGCGCTGAGCCTTCTTGCCCACTTGCAAGATAGCAGCCGACTGGGATTGCAAAGCGCACGCTTTGAATTGCCGAGTTCAAGGCTGGATCGCTGATTCGGAATCCAAGACTCGACAAGGCCCGGCTGGAGTGCGATCTAGAGAAAAAGCAAAGTGAAACCGGGGATGCCTCTTCGGTCAGAGGCGGTCAAGCCCTCATTGCAGAAGCTCGTCGGATTCCTTCGGTTCACGCAATCGGGGCATCCGCACTAGGCGGTGCATCGCAAGGCCGGGATCGAATTTGTCGCCTGCCAGGGGTCCCGCAGCCCGTGATCTGGTTGCGCGATTCCCTCGGCGTCTCGCAAACCGCGCAGAATTCTCAGGTCGACACCTCAAGCGATACTGCCTATGCAGCCACCTAGGCCCGGCTCATGGCCAAGTGCACCCTCGATTGCGAGCTTAGAGCCGCCCGCCGCATCAAGCGGCGGGCGGACTCCGGAACTCAGCAAGATTCAAGAGGCGGATCCCCGGGGACTGCCGCATGGTCGGACGTTGCCCCGAAACATCGCTCTTTGGCTCCCGCTGCAGCGAGACTCAGAAGCGGTACTTCAGCGCGTACTGCCAAACGCGTGGTCCGCCGCCGCGGCCGACATTGCCGACCGCGCTGAGCAGGCCCGCTGTCGGTGCGTTGAACGGCTGCATCTCGCGCTGGATGATGAAATTCGTGCGATTAGCGATGTTGAACGCCTCGATGCGAACTTGCAGGCGATGCCCCTCCGCCAGCACGAAATTCTTCGAAAGTGCTGTGTTGACCGAGACCAGCCCGGGACCGTCTAGGATATTGCGGCCGGAGTTGCCAAACGCGAACGGGGTGAAGCCTCCCTGGGGGCCGCAATCGAACGTGTCGGTCTCCAGTTCCACGCAAGTTGGGACCGCTTCGAATGCGTTCAAGTCGTACCACGGGAAATCCACGCCCTTTTTCCCGGGCGCGCTGTCCGCGGCAACCTTGCCATCTGCGATCCGGTTGGGCCGCAGCGATTCACCGAGATTCACATCGGGATTGGCGGTTGTAACCGTCAGAGGCGAGCCGGAGTATGCCGCCGCTGTGCCGGACAACTGCCACCCACCGAGCACCGCGTCGAGGACGCCGCCCCAATTCTTCCCCCAGCGCTTGCGCTTTCCGAAGGGCAGCTGATAATTGCCCACCATGGTGGCGACGTGCCGACGGTCCCAATCCGAGCGCCCGCGGTCGAGGCGCAGGTTCCGCGAATCCAGCGCCTGGGCAAACCCGCCTTCCGAACGCCCGTTAGCTTGCGAAGCATCGTCGATTGTTTTCGAGAACGAATAGTTCACGCGCCAGAACAAGCCCCCGCGACTGCGCCTCCGCCACGAGACGTTGAAGGCGTTGTAGATCGAATTGGAGCCGGTGTCGAATATCTGGATCGCGTTCCAATCCGGGATTGGTCGGGTGAATCCCTCTCCTGCGACGAACGAGTCGGCCGTGCGGTACGGCTGGTTGAAGTCGTATCGCCGGATTAGGTGCGTACCCTTTGAACCGCGATAGTCCATTTCGATTGTGGTATTTTCGAAAATCGCGCGTTCGATCGTGAAGTTCCACGACTGCAAGTATCCGGTGCTCGGATTCAGGTCGTACCCGCGAACGGACGTCGTTCCGGCAAGCCTTTCGCGAGTGGTAGGGAACGGATTCTGCAGCGAGACCTCGTTCGGCCTTGCGTTGACTCCCGGAAAGTTTTGCACCACGGCGAACGGGAACTGGTTCGAGAGATTGTTCCTGAGATTGTTCAGGATGTCGCCGGCCAGGAAGACGCCGTAGCCGCCGCGCAAAACCGTGCTGTCGGTGACGCGGTAGGCAAATCCAATGCGGGGCGAGAAGTTGTTCCAATCGGTTCCAATCACCGACCTCGGGCGGCCAGCGGCCTGAGCGGTCGTGATCACGCTCGCCAGCCCTGTGTCGGCGAGCAGTTCCTGGTAGTTGCTCGGGACATTCTCGTCGCTGCCCAGAATCAACTTCCTCGAGTGCGTGTCGTAAACGCCAAGCCGGTCGTACTTGTCTGCCGGCGAGCGGTTGACCCCCCAGCGCAATCCAAGGTTGACAGTCAGGTTGCGAGTTGCCTTCCAGTCGTCATTAATGAATGCACCCATCGCATGCTGCCGCCAGTAGTTGCGATTGAACCCAAGTTGCCGGTTGACATTGTGCAGCCAGCCGAGCTGCAAGTCGGCGATTGGAGAGCCGGTTCGGCGACCGCGGAAACGGTACGTTCCGCGCTGGTTGTTGAAGAACGGCTGGTTGAATTGCACGTAATTGCTGTTGAATCCGAACTTCACTGTGTGGGTGCGGACGAGCCAGGAGAACTTGGTTCCCCACTGCCAGTCCGTCACGTGAAACTGGACGGGCTGGTTGGCTCCCGTGCCGACCTGCGCGCTGTTGTCAACCAGGAATCGCGGCCAGTCGAGCAACTCGGGCAGGTTTGCCGACTCGCTTTCGGGAATCAGGTTAGGCAGGCCAAGCTGTTCGGCAATGTTCTCGCCGGGATAGTAACCCCGGTTGTACGCCGAGTTGCGGCTGAATCCTCCGCGCACCTCCATGATCAGCCTGGGCGAGAACATGTGGATGTAGTCCAGGCCGCCCAGGGAGCGGTCGTCACTGTTCTGAGCGCCAAAGTTCCCTAGGTCGCTACCTCCAGCGAAGCGATTCTGTACATCGTTGTAGCGCTTCTGGTAACGGAAGGCGAGCGAGTTCTCACCGATCTTGTGGTCAACCTTGACGATGTAGCTGTTCCATTGGTCTTCGTCGGCAGGGCTTGTGCGGTAATTGAAGCCGGTAGCGCCCGCAACGAGGTTCTGATCAGGAAATACGTCCTGAATCTTGAGGCCGATCGCGTCCATGCGCGAAGCTGGCACTATGTTGTTCGGGAAGCACGACCGCTTGTTGCGCGCGTTGCAGGGCCCCGAAGCGAGCCGGTCGCGGAGGAATAGCCGCCGGTTGGCGAAATTAAGCGATTCGGAAAAATCGCCGCCCCTCTCGAGCGCGGTGGGTACACGAGTCAACCGTGTGATGTCTTGCAACTGCCGGAGCCCTTCGAAGCTGAGCAAGAAGAAGGTCTTGTTCTTTGCGATCGGGCCAGCCGCCGTCGCTGCGAATTGGTTGCGACGCAGAGTGTTCTTGTCCGCCTCGAAGAAGCCCCGAGCGTCGAGGATGTCGTTTCGCAAGAAGTAGTTCAAGTTGCCGTGCACCTCGTTCGTGCCGGTGCGCAGCGACATGTTCAGGATGCCGCCCGCCATGCGACCGTACTCTGCTGAGTAGCCGGACACCTCCATCTTGAATTCCTGCAGAGCGTCGATATTGGGCCGCACTTGAGCCGCCGCGCCGCGGGCGTTGCGATTGTCGAAACCGTCCACGTAGAAGTTCGTGTTCGATGCCCGGGCGCCGTTGATGTTGGCAAACGACCCTTGTCCGCCCGTCGCCTTCGGGACCACCCCGGGGACGAAGAACGCCAGGTCCGTGAAATCTCGACCGGCGAGCGGAAGCTCTTGGATTTCTTCCATAACGATGACATCGCCTTTGATCGTGCCGTTCTCGGTGTTCAAGGTGATGACCTGCGCGTCCACCGTGACGGACTCGGTCAGCGAACCGAGCTCGAGCTTGACATCGGTTCGAAGAGTCTGACCTGTCTGCAGGACGATCGCGCGTTGCACGAAGGTGCGGAACCCTTCGGATTGCACAATCAGCTCGTATTCGCCCGGATTGAGGCTCGTCACCGTGAAGCTGCCCACTTCGTTCGTGGAGAGAGAGCGCTCGATGTTTGTGCCGGTGTTTAGCACCGTGACGTTGGCACCGGGGATGGCTCCCTCGGTCTCGTCGGTGACCAAGCCGGTGATCGTTGCCAAGTTTGCCTGCGCATAGAGCGCCGCTGCTACAACGACAGACAGAAGTGTGCGGATTGCTATGTGAATGGTCATTGAACCTAACCCCCTAATACGATCAATCTTAGCCAGTTTGAGGCTGGATGTGGGGCGAATCGGTCACTCCCCGACACATTTCTTAGTCTGAACTGGAGACGCCTGATGGGATGGATGCCTACTTGCGCGTAGTGTGGAGTGGCAAGACGCGGCACTGCAGGCCTGTCAGGCGGGGTCTGGGCCGGTGGTTTGGGCAGCGTGTACGGGTGAGCGGCGAGCGCGGCCCCTAGGGACGGAAGTACCCGGCTATTGCTCGAAGCTGGCGTTCCCGCTGGACGCAGATCATCCCGTTCTTCGCGTTCTCCGAACCGATACGCCGGGCGATTTACACGACCAACGCGATGGAGAGCTTGTACAGCATGGTGCGCCGCGCAGTGCGCACGCGGGGGCACTTGCCCGAATGACCGGGCAGCGGCCAAGCTGCTCTGCCTGGCGCTGCGGAAGGTCGCACGGAAATGGGTGCGGCCGCCCGCGTTCTGGCACCCGGCGCGCACCGAGTTCGCCCTCCAGTTCGGCGAAAGATTTCGGCTGGTGACGCCATGAGAACCCAGCCGCATGGGCATCATAGGCTCCGTCACCGTGGACGGGCAAATCAAGATGCAGCAACCTCACACACGAAAATTCTGACAGTCCCCCCGATGTTCGCTTTCGCCCCGGAGATCCGGCGCCTGATGTACACGACCAACGCCATCGAAAGCTTGCACCGCAGCCTGCGCAAGAGCCTCAAGACACGTGGTCATTTCCCCAATGACCGCGCTGCCGCGAAGCTGCTGTACCTAGCCATCCGGAACGCGGAAAGCAACTGGAAGGCCCCCGTAGCTGGCTGGCGGCAGGCACTCAACCAGCTTGATATTCTGTTCGGAGAGAGGCTGCGAGGCGCGACATGAGTCCCATCGCACATCGGCTACTTACACACTTAATCTGACACTCCCGGATGTGCGCTTCCTGCCCCGCCGCCTCCAGCCCGACCAGCACCGCGTCACTGGGGTACCCCTTGTCCGCCACCACCCGCTGCGACCGCTCCCCTTGCGCGGCCTCGACTGCCTCCAGCGGCTCCCCCAGCGTTACCGTGTCCCCCCGGTCCGCCGCTGGCAACGGCACCCCCGCCAGCGCCCCGCTCTCCAGGTCCACCGCGTGCTCCGCCATGTGCGCCAGATGCGTCGTCCCGTCCTGCATCCTGGCCACCCGCGCATCCGCGTCCGTCGGCGATTCCCACTCCTTGTTCGACAGCGTCTTGCCCTTCCGCTTGCGGTCGAATTCCGCCAGCTCCGCCGCCGTCGGCGGCGTCACGCCCGAGGCGGCCGCCAGCCCCTCCACGAACTCCCGGCAGCCCTGCTGCGTGTCCTTGCGCCGCAGCGTCCGTAACGCCGCGTGCGCGAACAGCATGGTCGCGTCCACCGCGACGCTGCTCCCGTTCGCCAGGCCCGCCTCGCGCAACTGCTCCAGCAGCCATGCGAACACCTGCTCGTGGGTCTCCAGGCTGCTGCGCCCCCGCGTGCGCGAGATCGTGGAGTGCTCCGGCGGGCTCTCGCTCAACTCGTAGCCGAGAAAGGCCCGCAGGCTGAGCGAGTCGCCCACCGTGAGCGCCATGCCGCGCTCGGAGTCGATGCCCAGCAGGTAGCCCAGCAGCAGCCGCCGGAAGTACGCGCCGGGGGCCCGCGAGGGGCGGCCGAGCCGCGCGGCATAGAAGGGCCGGCACAGCGTCTCGACCTCCGTGTCGAAGCCCATCGTGTCGAGCAACTCGTTAAGCTTGTCGAAGAACGGAGCGGTCGGGGCCTTGGGCAGCTGGTCCTGCGAAACGAACATCGCAATCTGCCCGGGGGTGCGGGTACCCATCGCCATGACCACTATTTTAGCGATTCTTGCTTGGAATTTGTTGGTGTTCTGATTGAGCGACTTTTACCACAGGCTGCTAACACCAGCAAGCGTTGCCCGCCCGCACCCTCATCTAATCCAAGAATCGGCAACTCGTCGCCATCCTCCAATGGCAAGTTACGCGGGTTCCAGTGATGTCCGAGCACCCCAAGCAGGCGTTGGAACCAATTCCGCTGTAGCTTCACCCGCTCGGACTCTGATGAGTCTCGCCCGAACCTCTCTCGAGAGCCCCGGTACTCCTTGGACAGAGCCCGCAGTTTGGCGTCGGGTGTTTCGGAGGTCGCGCCTGCGGGCCCGGCGGATTTACGCCACTGCCGTATCGTTCCCCGGATATCCCCGGACAGAATCTCAGCGAGGTAGTGGTCGCTGTAGAACTCGCGCTCGTTGTGAATGCCGGCGAATGTCGCCGGTCTGTCGGCAGGCAACGTCTCAGCCCTCCCCGATCATTACGCACAGGACCTTGATCCAGGCTTGCGTCTCAAGTGTCATCGTGTCCTCGACCCAATCGAGATATCCGTCGAAAGCCTCACGAACGTCACGACGCTTTCTTTCGTAGCGGCTATGCTTGATTGCGTCCCAATGCCTGGACTGAGCTATCGTCCGCTCCGCATGCTGCATCTGTCGCTGTTTCAGAGAGTCCAAGTCCGCAAGCGTGGCCTCCAACTTCGATTCGTACTCTCGATCGAAGGCGTCGCGCAGATCCCTGCCCACTCGACCGCCTCAGGAAGCAGCTTCTGCAGCATCCGTATGTCCGCTTCCGCACCCGTGTTTGGAACGTGATGCCGATCCAATCCGGTTCTCAGGAGCAGAGTCTCCAACGTTGTGCAGTCTTCGAAATTGCCTCCCCGGAAAACCGCAGCACCCCAGACGCAGACCAACGGATGGCTCTTGCGATTCGGTACCACGCCAGAAAACGCGAAGACAAATTCGTCCTTCTCGAGACCGGAGACCCCTGCCATGACCGGTGCCTCGTGGCGGCCGAAAGTTGCAAGCAGGCGGTCGTTTAGCCACTCGACAACTGGACTCTGCCGCCACAGGAAGTGCTTCCGGGGCCAGTCTCTCTCTTGTTTCCGGCTGTCCCCAACTACCCGGGCCATCGTCTCCTTGTTAGCAGTCAACTCGAAACGCCAGTCCTGTGGCCGCACTTCCTGGGGGAAATAGTTGTACCGATGCTGCAAGTCTCCCGGAGAGTCGAGCTTGATCGACCCAGACGCGGCATCCACCTCGAAATTCAACGTGGGATGGTCGCGCCGCAGATAATGCAGACCGGCCTTGATGTAGGCGAGATCGTTTGGGAAAAGCGAGAGGGGTGAAAATGGCTCCTTTCCATCTTCCGCCCGAGGAGTTGGAGTTGCTCCTTTGTCCGTCGCGAGTGGATCGCCATTCTCGCCCTCCGAGGGCACGCCTCCAAGAACCAATGCCATTAAGTCATCCGCATCGTTCGATTGAGGCGTGAGGCGGACGTCGAATTCCTTGGCATCCTCGCCTCTGGCAATGGCCTCCTCAGTGATCTTCTCCTCGGCTTCGGTCTCATGCACGTTCATGAAGACCGAGGGGTCACCGATGTTCCTATATGCCTGTTCGTTCTTTTCCCGAAGAATCTCCAAGATGCGCTGGTCGCCTCGGATAGTCGCGTTGTCGCTTACTGATACGAGATAGACAATTTTCGGGATCTCCTTTTGGCCGTAGCGGTCGATTCGACCGTTACGCTGCTGGAACACCATCAACGACCATGGCATGTCGTAGTGGATCAGGCGATGGCAGCGATAGTGCAGGTTGATTCCTTCCGAAGCCACGTCAGAGCAGACTAGGAGGCGGATCTTTCGTTCCCGGTTGCCAAAGGATTCGACGACTTCTTTCTGATCGATGTCGCTCATTCCACCGTGCAGCTTTGCTATCTGCCCTTCTTGCAGCTTCAAGTCCTTAGCTAGCCCATCGACAAGCCATTGCATCGTCGCAATACGCTCCGTGAATACTACGATCCGGTCGTCCGGGTCATTCGCCTTCCAGCGGAAGGGCCTTCCATGACGAATCGCCTGCACAAGGCTCTTGTACCGGGAATCTGTGCCTCTGTCGATGGCGTGCAGGGCCGTGAGCAGGTTCCGAAGTGATCGCATCTCCTCGGCCAACGCCTCGGACTCCTGCTGAGTGGGATTCTTGGCGATCTGCTGCTCGCTCTTCCCAAGCCTATGGACAATCGTCTCTCGGCAAGCCTCAGGGCTGGAGAACAGCGCCTTTTCCAAGCCCACCACGAAAAGGTCTCGGCATCCGGCCCGATTTTCGAAGCCCGCCACTGTCACACCCAGCAACGCCTCGTACGCTCTCTCCTCTGCTTCGCCTGGCGGTACAGGAACCGCGTGTACCCTCCGATCTCGAAAAGCTTCGCGCGCCTGACTACGGATGTCCTTCTTGAACCGTCGGACAACGAGCCCCTTGGCGCGAAAGTCCTCGGCTACGTAGTCGCTCGGATCCGTGATTGCGGTCGGATCCAGTATGTTCATCAAGCTCGTAAAGCTCCGCGCCCTACCGTCGTGCGGCGTTGCAGAGAGCATGATGAGCGTGTCAGAGCGTTTCGCTAGCAACTTGGCCAAGCGGCTACGCATCGAACTCGTTCCACGGTCGGCCACATTGTGCGCCTCGTCGATGACGATGATGTCCCAGTGGGCGGCTTCTAGGTATGCCCGATATTCCGAGTCCTGCTTAAGCGTGTCGATTGAGATGATCGCCTTGTCGTAGTAAAAAAAGGGGATTATATACATAAGTGGCGCAGCCCCAACATCTAGGGCTTGCGCTTTCATCGATGCGCAGGCCCATCAGCAGAGGGGATTTGGCGTAGCCAAGTTCTTGGTAGAATTCGACGGAAAGATGCTCTAAGTGATTGAAAAATAGAATTTTAGACTGACTTTTCGCTTGACATGAACGCCACTGTCCTGTAAGATCAAGGCATGGCAGGAATGAAGAAGGCTCCGGGCAAGGCGTATCGCAAGGGACTCAGTTTCAAGGCGATCTTGCGGCGGTTCCCGGACGACGCGACGGCCGAATCGTGGTTCATCAAGCAGCGTTGGCCGAAGCGGATCTGTTGCCCGTATTGCGGCTCCCTGAACGTTCAGACTGGCTGCAAGCACAAGACGATGCCGTTCCGTTGTCGCGAGAGGGTTTGCGCCAAGAAGTTCAGTGTCAGGACGAATTCGGTCATGGAGAGCTCGAAGATCGGCTATCAGGACTGGCTGGTTGCCATGTTCCTGGTGACCACGAATCTCAAGAGCGTGTCCTCGATGAAACTGCACCGGGACTTGGAGATCACACAGAAGTCAGCTTGGTTCCTGGCTCAGCGGTTGCGCAAGGCTCTCTCGGAGGACGGCCAGCTGTTCCGGGGGCCGGTCGAGGTCGATGAAACCTACTTCGGGGGCAAGCGGAAGAACATGCCGAAGCACAAGCGGGAGGAACTGACCGGACGCGGCGCGGTAGGCAAGACTGCCGTGGTGGGTGCCAAGGATCGCGCCACCAAACAGGTTGCCGCGAAGGTCGTCGCGTCCACTGATGCCGCAACCTTGCAGGAGTTCGTCAAGGACAACGCCGATCCCGAGGCCACCGTGTACACGGACGATGCGACCGCATATGAGACGCTGCCGTTCGATCACGACACGGTCAAGCACTCGCTCCAGGAGTACGTCAAGGGAGACGGGCACACCAATGGCATCGAGTCCCTCTGGTCGATGCTCAAGAGGGCGCACAAGGGCACGTTCCACAAGATCAGCTCAAAGCACCTGGATCGGTACGTGCAGGAGTTCGCCGGCCGCCATAACATGCGCGAGCAGGATACGATCGATCAGTTGCGGTCCCTGCTCTCCGGGATGGAGAGCAAGCGGCTGACCTACAAGGCCCTGATTAAGGACAACGGCTTGCAGTCCGGGGCCAGGGCGACTGCGTGATGGCAGCGCTCAACGTCAAGAACCGTACGCTGTTCAGCGGTGACAACCTCGACGTGCTCCGGGGCATCAACTCCGAGTGCGTGGACCTGATCCATTTGGACCCACCATTTAATTCGAACCGAACCTACGAGGCCCCGATCGGCTCCGAGGCGGCGGGCGCGGCGTTCAAGGACACCTGGACGCTCGTCACGCTGCAGGACATCTGGGCCGATATCGGACCGATCTCATCACGGTCGAAGGAGAGGGATCGGCTATCCCACGCAGAAGCCGCTAGCGCTGCTGGAGCGGATCATCAAGGCGAGTTCGAACGAGGGTGATGTCGTACTGGACCCGTTCTGCGGATGTGCCACCGCTCTGGCAGCGGCGGAGACGCTCAACCGCCACTGGATCGGGATCGACCTGTCCAGTCTCGCGGTCCAGCTGGTCCTGTCGAGACTTCAGAAGGCCGCCGATGACGGAGCATTACTCGCAAGCGGGTGGTTGCCAGAGGTGCACCATCGCACTCAGACCCCCAGAAGGACGGACGTCGGCAAGCTGCCGCCCTACAAGACGCATCGGCACACGCTCTACGGACAGCAGGAAGGCCACTGCGCTGGCTGCAAGCACCACTTCCCCTTGCGCAACCTGACCGTGGATCACATCGTGGCCAAGTCCAAGGGTGGGACCGACCATATCGACAATCTCCAGTTACTCTGCGGAGCGTGCAATTCGATGAAGGGTACGATCAGCCAAGCTGCGTTCCATGCGAAGCTGACTAAGCAGGGCTTGCGATAACCGCGCGCAAGGGAAAATCGGGAATGGCGAAGAAGACCAAGAAAGACAAGCCGGAGCCGCGCATCATCGAACTACCGCACCACTCCTACCAGCCCAGCGTCGCTGAGTTGAACCAGGACATGCGGGTGGACGCCTCCTTCGAGAAGCTGGTGAAAGCCGTACTACAGCCAGCCAAAATCCGCTATGTCATGCCCCGGAAGCGCAAGCCCTAGATGTTGGGTCTGCGCCACTTATGTATATAATCCCCTAAAAAAACGGGTTGTGGTTCGTGGGGATGCGGCTTCTGACGCGTCGAATGCCGTCGGAGTCTAGTCTCGTCAGGGGGATCGTGAAGCGGTTCCAGAACTCCTTTTGGAACTGAGTCAGCATGCTCTTGACGGCTAGCACGAGGATCCGTCGGCCTCTGCCCCTGCCGATGAGCTCGCTCACCAAAATCCCTGCTTCGAGAGTCTTGCCGAGTCCAACGGCGTCGGCTATCAGGATTCGCTGGCGCGGCTGCTTCAGTGCTTGGATCGCTGGGTCAAGCTAGTAAGGAGCAGAATCCATCGCAGCTTGGTGTCCGACGCGAATGGCGTCGTCACTGGGTGCGGCTTGGCGTAGCTGGCTCTCGATGAACAGGCGACTGGCTGCGAAAGCCGGAGAGGTGTCTCGTGTCAGCTTCGTCTTTGCCGGATCCAGCAGCTGAATCTCGGTATCCAACGAGGTAAGGAACACACCCTCCTGACTCCTCACCAGCTCCGAGACGCCATCGCAGGTCAACTGCTGTCCGCTGTCCGAACACGCATCGACTCGACGGATCACCCATTCGGCATCGCGAACAACGATCCGAGCTCCGGGGGCAAAGGCGAGTGTCTGGCTCACGACGTTTAGTTCCAGCCCCTCTCGCGTCGGGCCTCTTGGTTTCTACCTAGTCCCATCGTGGTGCGCTGGACACACTATGCGGCGCGACCCTCTTCCGCCCACGCGCGCCAGGACCTGAGGCGACGCGAGACGGCTCCGGAACGCCCTTCGAACACTTGTAACACTAAATCCGACCAGTTTTCGCTCACGGTGTAGCGGTGTCTTGAGGCTTCTCGCGCCGACCGTCCCTATCGTGTGCGATCCCTGACCACGGCGAGATCCCGGATGACCAGCTACCTCCGCCGCATGTTCATCGACAGCGTGGTCAACCAGGCGACCGACTGCTCGCAGATGGACTTAGGCAACAACAATCTTGACCTGTGCAAGGTATATCTCATTCGGGAACTGAGGTTCAATTCCTTCGGACGAGGCTGTCCCGGAGAACAGACCGGGAGCCTTCTTGATGTCGTTGCGGGCGTCCTCTACCAAGGCCCCCCGGCAACCCCATCGACCTCGCGGCAAAGTGCACCGGAGCCATCTCCCTCGCACCGCGGATACAGAACGTCGACGTTGCGGATCCCCGCGTGCTCGGCGAGCGGCGCAGGGACCGACAGATCCACGCCTTGGCGGCTCAGCTCGCTCGGCAGCAGGGTGCACAGCGTCAACACACAGCGGAGCACATGCATTCGATTTTCTGGTACGCCCACTGGGATCGCTGCAGGATCACGATGCAGTCGGTGTCCTTATGCTGACGGAAGGCGCTCTCGACATGATGCTGCGCACGGAAGCCGCGCGTCAGATCGGCGTCGCCTAGCCGTGTGCGACGCAGCCTGACCCAGGCGCACTGGCGGTACCGCAGCGCCGGCCGGCCGTCCCGGTCGCCGACCTCGACGTGTCAAGCTTGATCTCGGCCAACGCGAGTCCGAAGCAGACTCACATCGTTGAGAATCGTACGCCGCTAGCGGTCGTGCCAGACGCGCCGCCATAATCTCCTTGGTCATGAATCACGCGGTCGTAACGGAGCACTGGCTATGGACGGACTACGTCCAAGCCCAATGATGCCTCAGTGAACCGGACAAACGGGTGCAAGAGATGCGTTCACTAGCTGCTAACCCGGTGTGCCACAAGCAAGAGGATCACAGCACGACCCCCAAGAATCTTGCCGCCAGAGTAGTCGCCCATCGATAAATTGACAATGTCAGAATAAATACCTATAATAGATGACATCAGGGGTCGACATGACCGATGGTCCGCACAAGAGCTTGAGTATGCGACGTTGGTGGAAGCACGTCGCCGAGCGAGCCGACAGGGCAGTCTTCACGCCTGACGAGGTGCGCGTGAGCCTCTCGCGAGCCCTCCAGAGAGACTGGAAGGCAGAAGTTCCGCTGGACCTCCCGCGAAAGATTCGGGGCATTGTCTGCGGCCGCCAAGGAACACTGTTCGATGACGGGCAACGCGAAGCCCTCGAAGCGTTGAGGCCACTGGCAACGGGTCATACCTTTGGCAGTCTTTTCTTAGACTTCGCCATCATAGCGGTGGCTGCCGGTTACGAAGGGGAAGAGGCCTTGGTAAAGGCGGCCAGCGATACACTCGCTGATGTCTTGGCACGCCGCGAGCGACAAATTGAAGACCACTATCTGCGGCGGTGTGAACGGGATCGGGTCGCTCGCCTCCTCTCACAACTCAGGCTCGCCAAAGAGAAAATTAACTGCAGGTCACTCGCCACGACCCTGCTCGGACACAACGATGCTGACATACCGGCGCGAGCCCCTGCTAAACACCTTGGTCTCGACGACGGAGTGATGCTGTAGTGCTCTTGATAGATCGAAAATCGCCTATGTTGCCCACCTATCGAGTCGATGTGGTGGAATCTGGAGGCCGAGCCCGTCGGCAGCGGGTTAAGTGCGAGATCGGTCCAAACCTACGGTTTGACACAGAATTGATCGAGTCATACTGCCTGGCCGAATGGGACCCAACGGTATTCGATGCCCTCGTTGTGGCTGCGGCGGTCCAGTTCTGCGACCATTCGAAACGGCGTCTATCAGTTAGTTGGGGCAGGGAGTTCGAACTGCGGATTCCAGTGCATGATCCAGCGCATTGGAACTCCGCGCCGGTCTCGACTGCTCTGCACCTCGCTCTTGCCTTTGTGACCGGTGACCGTTGGAATATCAGTTTCGTCGAGCGTCGAAGTCCCGCTCCGTCGTGTGCACAGCTAAGATTCGACATATCCGCGCACCCGCATGTGATCGTCCCGTTTAGCAATGGGCTGGATTCGCTGGCAGTTGCTCTTCTGCTGGAGAGTGAGTACGGCCAAGACGTCCTTAGGGTCCGGCTAGGGTCGGTCTCGAAAGCGTTGCATCGGAACGGGCGTGAGAGCAGTCGGATTCCTTTCACATCGGTTCCATATAAGGTCAAGTGCGAGAAGAGAAGCTCTGTGGAATCCACCGGTCGCTCTCGCGGATTTACGTTTGCATTGCTCGGTGGCATAGCCGCACATCTCTCCAAAGCCGCAGTGGTTGCGTTACCCGAGAGCGGGCAGGGGGCGATAGGCCCTTCCCTCGTGCCGGTCGGGCAGGTATACGAAGACTACAGAAACCACCCCTCGTTCACCCATCGGATGGCGAAGCTTGTGTCGGCCGTCTTTGGCCGACACGTGAGGTTTGAACATCCTCGTCTCTGGTACACCAAGGCTGAGACGCTGATGGAAGTCGAACGTAGGTCAGGCACCGATGTGCAATGGGCTATTGCAAGGTCCTGTTGGCGGGACGCCAGACAGGTTTCTGTGGATGGCAAGTTGAGACAGTGTGGAATCTGCGGTGCATGCATGCTGAGGCGTATGAGCATGCACGCGATGGGACGTAGCGAAGGAAAAGAAACCTTCGTCTGGGAGGATCTGGCGGTTAATCGGTTTGGAGACGGTGCCGCTCCAACCTTCAAGATCCGAAAGCATCGAGGGGCATTGTTTGAATCCGCGATTGCCGCTACACTCCAACTCGATCAGCTGGCTAGGCTTCATCGTTCCGTGGCTAGCCAGAGTGGACTTGACCGACAGGTCGGCGGGTTGAGCGATTCGCTTGGACTCCCAGAAGAGACGGTCCGTGCGAAGTTGATGCGCGTCCTACAGCAGCATGCGAGGGAATGGAAGAGTTTCCTGGATTCATTGGGACGCGAGTCATTCGTAAGCCACTGGGCATCGGGAGCGTAACGACATGCCTTGGGAAGGACTGAACCCCGCAGATCTTGGCAGCCGTCTGCGTATCGCACGTGAAGCCGCCGGGATAACTCAAGCTGCCGCGGCGAAGAGAATCGACATCGCCCGCACTACGCTCGTTGCCATTGAGCAGGGCCGGCGTCGGCTCAAGACCAACGAACTACAGCAGTTGGCGCGTGTCTACGGCACTTCGGTCAACGCACTGCTGCGCCGAGAGGCGGTGTTCGTCGATATCGTCCCTCAGTTCCGGAAGCTAAGTTCAAGCGGGGAAGTGGATGCGATCAAGGCGGCTCAACTCCTGTCTGACTTGGCTCGGGCAGAAGTTGAGCTAGAAAACGTTCTGAGTATTGTGCGTGTTCACAACTATCCCCCGGAACGGCCACTGCTTGCTGGGTCCGAATGCGGTCAGGCTGAACAGGACGCGGCCGAGCTGCGGCAATGGCTCGGTCTAGGATCTGCACCGGTCCGCGATATCGTAGCCATCCTCGAGTTGGATCTCGGAATTAGGATGTACGTTCGTCCTATTGGTTCCGCGGTATCCGGTTTGTTCTCGTTCCACGAATCGGTAGGCGCATGCATTTTGCTCAATGCGAACCATCCGCTCGAACGCAGAGTTCAAACGGCGGCGCATGAGCTTGGGCACTTTGTCTCAAACCGGCACCAAGTAGGCGTTCTACGTAGTGCCGGGCCTGGGAAGTCCCGCGAGGAACGTTACGCAGACGCATTTGGTCGAGCTTTCCTGACTCCAGCGCGAGCGGTAAAGCAAAGATTTAGCGAAATCACCGCAGGTTCCTCGCAGCTAACCAGGAGGCACATAATCCTATTGGCGCATGCATTTGGCGTCTCGCGGGAGGCATTGGTTCGACGGCTTGAAGATCTCGGCCTCACCAAACCCGGAAGCTGGGACTGGTTCACAGTCAATGGAGGCATTACCAATGTGCAGGCCCAACAGGTCCTTGGCGATCTAGTTCCGTTTGACACGCAAGCAGCAGGGGCAAGTCGTCCGACGACTCTTCGATTGAGCCTACTTGCTGAGCAGGCTTGGCAACGTGGATTGCTCAGCGAGGGCCAACTGGCACAACTTCTGTGCCTCGGCCGTGTCGAGCTGCGAACAGTCTTAGACGAAATCGAGACCGGAGGGACCGAGTTGGATGGACGCTCCTAGTAGTTGCCTCGATGGATCTACTGTTTCCGTTGTTGCTGACACGAGTGTAGTCATCAACTTGAACGCTTCGCGTTTTTCCGAAACGATTCTAGATGTACTGCCGAACCGGTTTCTGGTCGTCGACCAGGTTCTCGCCGAACTTGAGGCCGGGCAGCGCAATGAGCATATCGACTTCCACAAGCTCTCGGCGCTAGTTGCGCAGAGCCGAGTAGAAATCGTGCAGCTTGGGCTCGCCGAGAATCCGCACTACGATTCTCTCGTTAACGATGTGACCAGCAAATCATTGGGTGACGGGGAAGCAGCGACAATCGCATTCGCGCATGGCAGCTGTGCAGTAGCGCTGGTCGACGATCGCAAGGCCCTCCGCATCGGGGCGGAACGCTTCCGGGATCTCTCGTTGGGATGTAGTCTGGACTTGTTTACGCAGCGCGACGTCCGATCTGAATTGGGCTGCGAGGGCCTGAAAGACGCCGTTTACAATGCGTTAGCAGTTGGTCGTATGCGCGTATCGTCAGACGCCGCTCGTTGGGCTGTCGGCCTCATCGGCCCTGAGCGCGCTTCAAGGTGCAGCTCTCTGGCAAGACACCGCAGGCGGTTCACCACTTTACGTCCCGAACCATAGGAATCACGGTCGATTCCGCAAGAGAAGAGAGAAGAGACCCAGCATGAATCCGCGCTCTTGCCGGGAATCGAAGGACCGGTCTGATCAGGCTTCCTGATCCGGCAGGTAAGTTTTCCGTTCAAGCTGGATCAGTGGACCGGGCACGCAATTCGACCGACGCTTGTGTCACACTCGTGGCTTCGAAGTCGGGCTCCTTTCCGAAGTGCTTCCGAACGCATCTTGGCGGTAGCGCTACTCCACCTGCAACCGGCACCAGACCAGCGACAAATCTTTCCGGGCTGTTCATGGTGTCGCGAAGCTGGAGGCGATCCGCTCAGATTTTGCAACACCGGAAGAGATCAACGACAGCCCCGTCTTGGCACTCGGCAAGAGGGTGAAAGAGAAAGTTGTGTCAAGAGAATTCTGCAAATTCGGTCTTGGTTTTCGTGATTAAGGGGGCTTCAGCGTCGTAGCTACGGCGATTCGCTTGCGTAGAGCCGTCGTCGCGGCTGGAGAGCCACCGGTGGAGGGGTGCCCGGCTCCGTCTGCAGGCAGGCGATGCCGGCCCGGGAGCGCCTCCCAAGGTGTCCCCCGGGGCCCCGGCCACAGTCCTTCCGGCGGGCCCTGGCGGACCGCGTCGGGAGGATTGATGGGGAATGCCTGGAAACGCCCGGCCGCGCGGGCCGGGCGCGCTCAGGCCGCCTTGCGCAGGGCTTGCTTGCGGTGCTCCCGCCAGTACTCCATGTTGAGGTAGCGGCTGTCCTCCAGCCAGCCTTCATGGGTCTCCACGGCCAGCGCCCGGATCAGCCGCATTCAGCTGGCCTCGTTGGGGAAGATGCGGATCACCCGCGTGCGCCGCTGCAGCTCGCCGTGGAAGCGCTCTGGGGTGGCTATGGAATAGCGGACAGGTAGAGGTGCGGTAGCTCTTGCGCGCTCCCAGCGGGACCTCACTCCGCATGGCACCATGCCCCAGCTCCACTCCAAAAGGGCAAGTTATTCTTCACTGCGCCCTTAGAACCAGCTCCTTGCGACTCAGCTTTCGCCGCCTCAGGAGCGAACCCCTTGCATGCCGCAACTAGCAAGGTTCGAGGACCCAACATCGCGCCCCTCTCGTTGTTGTCTCTACGTGTCTAGGGAATTCAGGTCGCCTCGCTGAGACAGAGGCGACGAGTGCTTGCCATGCGAGCTTGCGTTGACGCCTCGAAATCGCAAGATAAGCCCGCCGACTGGGAAGTTCCGCGGATCCAGTCAAAGCACGCTGCTCGTTGCACTGGCCTACAGCCCAGCGGCGCTCAGCTGGCTCATCCCACGGGTCCGGAGACCTATTGTTCGTGTGTGAGGTCGGCCCCGTTCAATAGATGATGAACTCAAGTAGATTCCCGTCCGGATCCCTCGTATACCTGCTGATGCCCTTCGCCGTTCCTCCGTCGAGTCCGCCTTGACGATCCACCGGCCCTTCGATGATTTCGGCTTCCGCTCGGGCAAGCCTATCCACCAAGGCCTTTTCGGTGCCGTCCCAGACAAAGCAGAAGTCTCCGCAGGGAGGCTGGGCGGCGGGTGCCCTCAGGCCGAAGCTTGCGTTCTGCCAGAGCCGGGGCCGGTGGAAATTGATCTTGTGGTCTCCGAAGTGAACAGAGCAGATTCTCTCCCCCTCGTTTACTTGCAGGCCCAGCGCGCGGTAGAACCGCACCATGTCTTCGGTTTTGCGCATTGGCACGGCGACATGATCGAATCCGCTAATCTCGTTCGCGGTCTGTGCCGGGGTTCGCTTCCGACCCAGGATGCCGGCAGCGAATGCGGCGACGGCCCCCGAGCGGAAGCAGCGTCCCAGGAACATGCGTCGGAATAGGTCTCTCATGTCGCCCGCCTAGCCTCGCTTCAAACCCTCGACCGAGAATGATGCTGGGCGCCACGTCGCCACCCGCATCTCGTAATGAAAATCATCGGACACTTGGGTGTAGTAGGCCGTGACAGCCGTGCCGTCCGGACGCTGCACGGTGCTCGGGTATCCGCAGTCCGGGCGCGGGCAGTTAGCGATCCGGATCGGGGGGCTCCAAGTCGAGCCCTCGTCATCGCTCAACCGAACGTCCACGCCGAAGTTGTTCCAGCACCGGTTGCCGTGGCTGAGTAGAATCCGTCCGTCGGCCAGCCTAGTCAAGTGCCCTGTGACCTGCCTAGGCAACGTGAGCGCCATCTTGTGCATCCATGTCCGGCCGTCATCGATTGAAGCGAACAACTCAAGATGCACGTCACGCTTTTCACGGAACTCCCGGCAAGCCGCGAGCCAGCGACCTTCGCCGAGATGCAGAATGTCGGTTTCGTTGCCCCCAGCGTGCAGTGTGGCCTCCTCGCCCCAGGTCCTTCCGTCGTCACGGCTGCGCAGCAAGTAGCAGAATCGCGAATTGTCCTTCCGCAGGTAGGCTGCCACGCAAAGGGATCCGTCGCCGGCGGCTCGGATGTTACCGAAGGGAATCAGTTCGTTGCCGCTCCCGATCCCGCTTGCCGGAGGGGCGGGGAATTCGGGGTTCGCAGACCATGTCTTGCCTCCGTCCGACGAACGGCATACCCAACACCTAAGGGGGTGCCTGTGGGGCGAGACCGGTTCCCCTCGCCGTCCCCTGTCGGCCCATCCGCTGCACAGCACGACCACGTCGCCGTTGGCCGCGATGCCATCTGCGCAGTTCATGCGGTTGGTTCCCGGCTCATGTTGCGCGGCGCGGCCTCGGAACCGCCAAGTCCTGCCCCCGTCCTCGCTAGCCCAGCAATCGAGGTCTCCTTCCCAAAGGCCGTGGCAGGGCTGGTTGAAGATCAGGGCAAGAATCGTGCCGTCTTCGAGGATCTGAAGGTTCGGCCACGCGCATACCCCTTGGATAGCCGTGCCATTCGCTATGCCTTCGACATTTGCGGGCCTGTTAGCTGCCGCTAGTGCGGCGCTTGGCGCGACGAGTCCCGGCAGCAGGGCGGCCGATCCCAAATTCAGGCCTTTGAGCACTTCCCTGCGACGGATTTCCATGGGAATACGGTACTCCCGCCTCACCGGAGTTGGGCATAATGTTTACGGGAATCATTATCAGATGACATTGGAGGATGCGCGGGGCCAGTGGACAAGGCGTGTCGCGTTAGTGATTCTGGCGTTGCCCCTAGAATGTTTCGCTGCCTCGGTCGACTTCGGGCGGGACGTACAGCCCATACTCTCGGATCGCTGCTTCGCTTGCCACGGGCCCGACGAAGCGCAGCGGCAGGCCGGGCTACGGCTCGACATACGGGGCGCGGCGGTCGCTCCGGCTCCGTCCGGCCGCGTGCCAGTCAGCCCCGGCGATCCCGATGCCAGCGAGCTCCTACGCCGAGTGGCATCAGCCGATCCAGCGACACGCATGCCGCCGGCGTACATGGGGCAGGCGCCACTGGATGCCGACGAAGTCGACACCCTCAGGCGCTGGATTGAAGATGGAGCCGAGTATGAAGTCCATTGGGCATTCAGTCCGCCGCAACAGCTCTCCTTGCCCGGTGTCTCTGACCCCGATTGGCTCCGCCTGGACTTCGACGCATTCGTATTGGCGCGGTTGGACTCGCGGCGATTGCGCCCGTCGGCGGAAGCGGCCCCTGCAAAATGGCTCCGTCGCATGACGCTCGACCTGAATGGCCTGCCTCCATCGCCGGCGGAAACCAGAGCGTTCGTGCTTGCCGTTCAGCGCGAAGGGGAATCTGCGTACGAGGATGCCGTCGACGCGGCTCTCGCATCGCCCAGATACGGCGAGCGCATGGCGATGGACTGGCTGGATGTGGCACGATACGCCGACACCCACGGCTTTAACAACGATTCCGAACGCACGATGTGGCGTTGGCGTGACTGGGTGATCGGGGCGTTTAACGAGAACCTCCCATACGACCGCTTCATGGTCGAGCAGCTGGCGGGAGACCTGCTGCCGCGGCCGACCGTCGACCAGCTCATCGCGACCGGCTTCAATCGAAATCATGTGATCAACTCCGAGGGGGGGATCATTGAAGAGGAATACCGTGTAGAGTACGTGGCCGATCGGGTTCGCACGCTCGGCATGGCCTGGCTGGGCCTTACCATCGAGTGCGCCCGCTGCCACGATCACAAGTTCGATCCTGTCTCGCAGGAGGACTACTACCGGTTCTTCGCGTTCTTTGACAACGTTCCGGAATTGGGCGAAGCGGGACGCGTCGCCAATGCCGTGCCCATGATTCCCGCTCCGACAGCGGAGCAGCGTCGTCGCATAGCAGATCTCGGCTCCCGCATCGAAGCACTCGAAAGGCGCAACGAGGCCGCGGCTGCGCGCTGGGAGCCTTCCGCAGAGGCCACTAGCTCGCTCACTCCGCTCGAATACCCGGCTAACGCCGACGTTTTCCTAGGTTGCGAGGATGGGAAGGTCGACGGGATCGCCGGTCTCGCGTGCGGTTCCCTCGAAATCGAGCGGGAGGACGAGTTCAAGCTTGAGAAGCACGGGGCTTTCACTCTTGGACTCTGGTTACGGGCGGCGTCTAATCAAGATGACGTCGCCCTCTTCTCCGCAGTCGACTACTCGCCGGATCCCACGTCCACCTCCCATGGCAACGGCATCGAACTGCGCTTGGTCGGCGGCGAGCTCGAGCTGCGCATGAGCAAGCGCTTCCCGTCCTACTCCATCACGCTCCGCAGCGAAGGCGCGGGGCTGCGAGCAGGCCAGTGGCATCACGCAGCGGTTGTGTACGAAGGCTCGGAAGGCAAGGACTCGATGCGGGCCAAAGCGGCTTGGACACGCTTATTCGTGGACGGGCGCGAGCATGCTACTCGGGTTTTGCACGACGACGCCCAATCGGGAGCCGAGTTTGTGGCTCCTTTTCGCTTGGGTCACGACAACAGCTCGGATGGCGGTCAATTCCAGGGCAGGATTGACGAGGTCGCCATTTGGAAGCGCGCGCTGACCGAGGACGAGGTGCGGCAGGCGTTCGAAGCGACCGCGCTGCCGTGGGCGTCCGACCGGCCCGGCTCGGGAGTCGAGCGACGCTGGCTGCACCGGAAGCTCCATCCAGACGCCAAACTCGAGAGCCTGCGACGGGAATTGTTCGCGTTGGAACGAAGCCTCCCCACCACGATGGTGATGCAGGAGATGGCGGCGCGACGGCAGACGCACGTGCTGATCAGAGGAAGGTACGACAGTCACGGCAAGCCCGTCGAAGCCGGCGTGCCGGAGAACTTGCTGGGCGGCTGGCCGGAAGGCGCATCCAACGACAGGCTGGGCTTGGCTCGCTGGCTCACGTCCCGCGCTCATCCGACCACGGCGCGTGTCGTTGCCAACCGTTTTTGGCAGCAGGTCTTCGGTGTCGGCCTGGTCAAGACCAGCGGCGACTTCGGCCTGCAGGGGGAAGCCCCCAGCCATCCTGGCCTGCTGGACTGGCTGGCGGTCGATTTCATGGACTCGGGTTGGGACGTGAAGCGCTTGATGAAATCGATCGTGCTTTCAGCGACGTATCGGCAGGACTCCGCCGTCGCGCCCGCTCTGCGCGACCGAGACCCGGAGAATCGCCTTCTGGCTCGAGGACCTAGATTCCGTCTGCCGGCCGAGGCCATCAGAGACCAGGCACTCTCGCTGGCGGGTCTGCTGAGCGACCGCATGGGCGGGCCCAGCGTGCGCCCCTACCAGCCCGAGGGGCTCTACGACGGGATCGTGGTCGGGGCCGACTACCCTGGAACCAAATGGGAGCAGAGCGAGGGCGAGAACCTGTACAGGCGGAGTCTCTACACGTTCTGGAAGCGCACTTTGCCGCATCCGGCAATGACCGTTTTCGACGCGCCTGACCGCGAGTTCTGCACCGTGCAGCGCTCGACGACCAACACGCCGCTGCAGGCTCTGACATTGATGAACGACCCGACGTTTGTCGAGGCGGCCCGCAAGCTGGCCGAGCGGGCCATTCGTGCCTCGGGGCCGGATGACTCCGAACGTGTCGCAGTCCTGTTTGAACTCGCGGCCGGACGCCGCCCCAGCGAGGCGGAGGTGGGGATTCTTCGCGATTCGCTTCAGCGTTTCCGCGACTCGTTTGTCGCTGGAGACGATGATGCGCAAGACCTGCTGAGTGTCGGGGCGTCCGCCACCGACGCGGAGATCGAGCCCCGTGAATTGGCGGCTTACGCCGCCCTGGCAAACCTAATTCTGAACTTGGACGAGGTGATCACGAAGGGATGACTTGCAGCAATCTAAAACGGATCCTCTCCCGACGGGACATGCTGGTCCGGTCCGGCTATGGCCTCGGGGCAATCGGCCTGCACGCTCTCGGGGCTTCCGAGTCTCCGTCCAAGCCGGCCTTCCTCAGTTTCTCGCCCAAGGCGAAGCGGGTGATCTTCCTCTTCCAGTCCGGCGGCCCGTCCCATCTGGACCTGTTCGACCCCAAGCCTCTGTTGAAAGAGCAGTTCGGCGAGGACATCCCCGAGTCGGTCTTCCGCGGCCAGCGCGTGACCGGCATGGTCGCGCATCAAGCGCGCTTCCAAGTGATGCCGAGCAAGTACTCGTTCGAGCGGCACGGAGAAAGCGGTATTGCGCTGAGTGAACTCCTGCCGCATACGGCGGGCATCGTCGACGAAATCTCGTTGATCCGCTCCGTGCATACCGAAGCGATCAATCACGATCCGGCGATCACCTTCTTCCAGACCGGCAGCCAGTTGCCCGGACGCCCTAGCTTGGGCGCTTGGATCGACTACGGCCTCGGCAGCTCCAACCAGAACCTCCCTGCGTTCGTCGTGCTGCACTCGGTCGCTAGCGAGGGGACGGCAGGCCAGGGCTTGCTGGCGCGCCTGTGGGGGGCGGGATTCCTGCCGAGCCGGCACCAAGGGGTGCAATTCCGGTCCAACGGCGATCCTGTCCTGTACCTGACCGACCCTCCGGGCATGAACAGGGAACGGCGTCGCACGATGCTTGACGGAGCCGCTGCCCTCAACAAGCTGCACTACCAGCGTGTGGGCGACCCGGAAATCGAGACTCGCATCGAGCAGTACGAGATGGCCTACCGCATGCAGGCCAGCGTTCCAGACCTGATGAACGTGTCGGCGGAGCCTGAATCGATCTACGATCTCTACGGCCCGGACTCCAAGAAGCCCGGGACTTTCGCTGCCAACTGCCTGCTGGCGCGTCGGCTCGCCGAGCGCGACGTGCGTTTCATTCAGCTCTACCACCGCGGATGGGACCATCACGGCGAGCTGCCCAAGCGCCTGCCCGTTTCAGCCCGGGACACCGATCAACCTTCCGCCGCCTTGGTCAAGGACCTCAAGCAGCGCGGCCTGCTCGACGACACGCTGGTCGTTTGGGCCGGCGAATTCGGACGCACGCCCTACGCCCAGGGGGACCCGAAGCCCGACAATTACGGGCGGGATCACCACGGGCGGTGCTTCTCGATCTGGATGGCCGGCGCTGGGATTCAGCCCGGTCACCTGCACGGGGCGACGGATGACTACGGTTTCAACATTGCGGAAGACGCCGTGCCGATCCATGACGTGCAGGCGACGATACTGCACCTGCTCGGCATAGACCACGAAAAGCTGGTGTACCGGTTCCAGGGCCGCCGTTTCCGCTTGACGGATACGGAAGGCCACGTGATCCGCAACGTACTTGCCTGAGCGCAGGGCAAGGCAGCGCTTCCAGGAGTGTGACTGCGCCCCGAACACAAGGGGTTCGTCGCGGCTCTGTTGCAGTTCGATTTGTGGGATTCATCTCGGAAATGCCCCGGGGAGTTCGCCTTCTCGCCTTACAGCTAGCTGCACTCGTTTCTTGCGCGATACAACTGCAGGCCGACGGGCCATACCGGTCCGAAGGCTTCCTCGAGATTCCTGAGAGCGTCCAGCTCGACGCTGTATCCGCGGTGGCAATCGGACCGTCCGGGCAGATCTACGTTCTGCACCGCGGCGAGCCACCCCTGCTGGCCTATGATTCGGGCGGAAGGTACAGCCACGGATGGGGACAGGGTCTGTTCGGAGTGGCCCATGGCCTGCGAGTGGATGCAGAAGGAATCATCTGGGCCACCGATAACAAGCTCCACGTGGTTTGGAAGTTCTCGCCCGACGGACAGGCATTAGCTGCATTTGGCGAACAAGGCGTGGCAGGCGACAACGCAACTCATTTCCGCTCCCCCGACTATCTCGTTTTCTCCTCCAACGGCGAGGCCTATGTCGCGGACGCCGGGAATGGCCGGATCGTACGGCTTTCGCCAGACGGCAAGTTCTCGGCACAGTGGGGACGCAAGGGCAAGTCGGACGGGGAGTTCGCAGCGGCTCACGGAATCGGCATCGATTCGCAGGACCGGATCTATGTTGCGGACCGGGGAAACCATCGCGTGCAGGTCTTTTCGCGTGACGGAGACTTCCTCGCGGCTTGGAAGGGTTTCGGCAATCCGGTCGGCGTGCTGGTGGTCGGAAACGAGTTGATTGTCACGGACGGCGACGCCCACACGATCAGCCACCTTGGTCTGAGCGATGGCAAGTTGACCGCCCAATGGGGAACCCCGGAGACGTTGCGGCTCCCTCATCTGATGGACCGGGACGCGAACGGCAAGTTGTACGTCACCGAGGTCGAAGGAAAGCCCGTGCAAGTCTTCGGACGCCCGGACTGACACCGGGCGAAACGCGGCCTAACACCGGTGACAGGCTTCCGGTCGGCAACTGCTCGGGGTGAATGAATCCCACCCGTAAGCGGGACCCGCCTGTACGCTATGAACGAGTAGGCGAGCATCACGCGTCTCGTCCGAAAGTGGACTGCCGCTGATCGCCGCCGAGAGTGCAACTCCGGGCACTACGGCCCCAAGGCCATTACCAGGCCATTGGGCCGGTCCGTCCAAATTGGGTACTTCCGACCTGTGCTTCCCGGAAGTGCTTGCTGCTGGTCTTGTCTTTTACTAGTCTTGATTGTTGACTGGCAGGTGTGGGAGAGCCTAATGGGCGAGTCCGGCAGGCAGGTGTTCGCCCTTGTCTGCGGCCTGCTACTGATCCTCGGTATCTAAACAACGAGGGGTCGTTCCCAGCTCGGTATAGATCCTCAGCGACGAATGCCATTCCTGCTTGTGATCGACCTACGAACGGCAGGTGCGAACGAATTCAATCGAGTCGCCAGTTTCCTGGCGCGACTTAACACGCTGTTACCCTCTTAGCGTGTGCGAGCGGCTGGCCGAAGATTGCGTTTCAAGTTGCAGCCCGGTTCAAAGCTCGGCAAGTCGAGGCGCTATGACCGCTTGCGCGAGTTCCGGACGGGCGGGGAACCTGTCACTCAAGCTGGGGAAGGAGTAATACAATGCCACGCTCACCAGTTTCGAATTTGCTCTTGATTCTGATGGGAGTTCTGACGGTGGGGATGTCAGCTCCGGCGGAGCCTGACTTTCCCTCCATGCAATACGACGTTGATCCGGAATGGCCGGCGCTGCCTCCCGGATGGAACTTTGGAGAGGTGGCGGGCGTAGCAGCCGATGGCCGGGGACACGTTTTCGTGTTTCACAGAGGCGAGCATCCGATCATGGAGTTCGCTCCGGACGGACGCATGGCGCGTTCGTGGGGAGAGGGATTGTTCATCCGTCCGCACGCAATTCGTGTCGATCCAGAAGGCAATATCTGGACGGTCGACAATGACACTCATCAAGTCCTGAAGATGGATTCGAGCGGCCGAGTCCGGATGGTCATCGGCCGGCGGGGACAGAGCGGCGAGACCGAAGAGAATTTCAACCGCCCCACCGACGTTGCCTTCGCTCCCAACGGGGACATCTACGTCAGCGACGGGTACGGCAACTCGCGCGTGGTGAGATTCTCGAAGGACGGCCGTTATATCACGGCATGGGGGAAGAAGGGCGATGGCGAGGGCGAGTTCAATCTGCCCCACACGGTAGCTGTCGACCGACAGGGCCGAGTCTACGTCGGCGACCGGGAGAATTACAGGGTGCAAATCTTCGATCCGGACGGGAAGTTCCTGGCGCAATGGCGTCACGTCGGGTCGCCGTGGGGTCTCGACATGAGGCCCGACGGTACTTTATTCATCGCCGACGGCCACAACGACCGGATCTTGAAAGTGACGCTGGAAGGCAAGGTGCTCGGCGCTTTCGGCAAGAATGGACGCATGCCCGGTGAGCTGAGCTTCGTCCACCATCTCGGGCTCGACCCCGCGGGGAACATCTTTGCGAGCGAGATTAAGAACCAGCGAGTGCAGAAGTTCAGTCCCCGCTAAGGGATCCGACTTGGGCGGCAAGATGCCGCGATTCCGACTTCAAGCGCAATTCGGCATCAACATCCTTGGCTCCTTTGCGTCCTTCCTAGCGGCGTTTCTTGGATCACGGTTGCAATTGCCGCCCGCCGCCCATTGCCGAAAGCTGCATCGCAACATGCAGTCCTCGAACGTATTGGACCCGCAAGTGTTGTCTGGGCCGAATCGGCCTAGGAAGGTGGGGCGTTCATCGCTAAATGGCCAACCAGATGCCCGGCCTGCGCGCCTGATTGGCCTTGTGCATTGCTAGAATGACGCCCGAAGAGAGGAATCGGCGATCGGGCGGAGCGAGCCCGCACTGTAGTTCCGTTGCTCGGCCGCATGACCTCTCGTCGTACGGCCGTCTATTGGGAGCCGGGACTCACCGCCACCCGGGTCTTGCGGATTCCGCCTCTGACTTTGCCGCCTGATTGGAGAACGTAGGGTGACTGACTCGACACACGCCCTTACCCGACGCGATTTGCTCGCAGGAGTCGCCATGTTCTCCGCCGCCTGCACCGGACGCACTGCCAAAGAGCCGGAGTACGACGTATTGCTCCAGGGGGGTCACGTCATTGACCCGAAGAATGGCTTGAGCGCCGTTCGTGACGTGGCCATTCTCGATGGCAAGGTGGCGGCCATTGCCGAAGACATTGATAGCGGCAAAGGATTCAAGGTGGTCAACTGCAAGGGGCTTTACGTCACGCCCGGATTGTTGGATTTGCATGTCCATGTCTTCGCTGGAACGAACGAACCGAGATCGTATGCAGGGGACAACAGCCTTTACCCGGACGGCTACACATTCCGCTCGGGCATCACAACGATCCTTGACGCGGGGTGCGCAGGCTGGAGGAATTTCGACGTTTTCCGCGATACGGTTATCAGCCGCTCCCGGACTCGAGTGCTGGCCCTGGCCAACATCGTCGGGCATGGAATGCGGGGCGGGCAATTCGAGCAGGACTTAAGCGACATGCGCTCGGGTCCGACCGCCGAGCTGGCTGAGCGGCACGCAGACGTCATTGTCGGAGTGAAGACCGCGCACTATGCGGGCCCCGAGTGGCAGCCGGTCGAAGAGGCCGTCCGCGCCGGGGAAGCGGCAGGCATCCCGGTGATGGTCGACTTCGGATCCAATCTTCCCGAGCGCCCCATTGAGACTCTTCTGACCGAGAAGCTGCGGCCCGGCGATATCTACACGCACTGCTTTTCGGGCAACAGGCGAGAGCTGCTGCCAGACGGAACTCCCAATCCCGCGCTGTTCGCCGGTCGCGAGCGCGGAATCTACTTCGATGTGGGACACGGGGGCGGAAGCTTCAAGTGGAGCGTCGCGTTCAAGTGCCTAGAGGCCGGATTCCCGCCGGACTCGATTTCGACTGACCTTCATATCGGGTCAATGAATGCCGGAATGCAAGACCTGCTGACCACGATGAGCAAGTTCTTGGCACTCGGGGAGTCGGTGGACGAGGTGATCGCCCAGTCGACCTGGAATCCTGCCCGACAAATTCAGCGCGAGGCGCTCGGCCACCTGTCGGTCGGCGCGATTGCGGACGTGTCGGTGTTGCGTCTCGACACCGGCCAGTTCGGGTTTGTCGACAGCTTCGGTGCACGCCAAGACGGGACGCAGAGACTGGCATGCGAGATGACGTTCAAAGACGGTCGGCTGGCGTGGGACTTGAATGGTCGGACACGCGGAGACTGGCAGGACTTGCCGCTCGACTATGGCAGGCAAGGCGAATCCCGATGGGACGGGATCCTAAACCGTTGACTCTTCCGGCGGCCGAGGTTGAATCAGCGGACCGGCAGGCAGCATAGAGGAGGTTTGCCACGATGCCACGAATGGGAGGGCATCGCGCTCGGCCGTTCCAACCCTGCCGGTTGGGATTGCCTGGAATCTGCATGTTGCGAAGCGGCCCTTTGCCCGGTCGCGGTGACTAGGGGGAGAAATTCATGTCGGGTTCGATAAGTCGGCGGGGTCTTTTGCGGCGTAGCGCTGCGACGGCAACCGCGCTCGGAACTGCGTCGTGCGCAGGCGATAGAGCCCCTGCAACGGCTGGCAATCCCGAACAGGTGTACTTGCGCCTAGGGATCAAGCCTGTCATCAACGGCATTGGTACTGTCACTAACCTCGGCGGCTCGATCATGCCTCGCGAGGTTGTCGAGGCAATGGTCGCAGCTTCCAAGAGATTTGTGCCGTTTCGCGCGCTGCAAGAAAAAGCCGGCGACCACATCGCCAAATTGATTGGAGTGCCGGCGGCGATGATCTCCTGCGGGGCGGCATCGGCGATCACCTGTGGCACAGCCGCCGCCGTGACTGCCGGCGACAGCGAGAAGCTACGAGCGCTGCCCGACACTTCCGGGATGAAGAGCGAGATCATCCAGCAGCGAGCCCACCGCAGCGGCTACGAGGCACAGATGTGGCTCGTAGGAGCCAAGATCGTCTGGGTCGACACCCGCGACGAACTTGACAAGGCCATAAACAAGAACACCGCCATGATGTTCTTCTTGAACAAGGCCGACCCGTTGGGCGAAATCGATCGAACGGAGTGGATCGAGGTTGCCCGGGCGAACGGCGTGCCGCCCATGAACGACGCAGCCGCCGACATCCCCCCGCCTGAGAGGCTGCGCACCTATGTTGAGGAGGGCTTCGACATGGTGATTTTCTCCGGGGGCAAGGGCATGCTCGGACCGCAGGGTTCCGGCCTGTTGCTCGGCCGACCGGACTTGATCGAAGCGGCCCGCAAGGCAATCAGCCCTTTCGGTGGCATCGGACGAGGGATGAAGGTCGGAAAAGAGGAGATCATCGGCTTGGTGGCAGCTGTCGAGCGCTACCTGAAGGTCGACCACCAGGCCGAGAGGCGCCATCTGGATGATCGCGCCGAGCGAGTCATGGGAGTGCTCGGGCAAGTAGCGGGCCTATCGTGCGAGAAGCACGTGCCGGAAATCGCCAACCACGTCCCCCACGTCGCGGTGGCTTGGACCGAGAGCGCACTTGGGATCACCTCGCATGAAGCTGTTTCGAAGCTGCTGGCGGGTGACCCACCGGTGGCAGTCTCCCGAACTGGCGAGGGCCAGCTGCGCATCTCCATGTGGATGCTGGAGCCGGGCCAGGATTCCATCCTGGCCGAACACATCAAGGCTCTGTTTGCTTGACATCAAACGAGGTGCAGCATTCGTCGCGGGACTGGTGACGGCTCGGATTCTCGATGTCTGCGCCTGTGAGGGCAGCTATGCAGCTGATGAGGAGCGCGGCGCGCGAAACTCTTCCTGGACCGGCGACATCGCGGTTCCACTCGGATGTCGAATCAATTGGCGTGGACAACCCTCCGGGGAACTGGAACCGCAGGCCCGCGCAAATGAACCATATGTTTCCTAGCCATAGCAGGACCGCGCGCGACAGATCCTCGAGCCCGACCCGACGGCGGCTTAGGAACATTTCTACTAGATTGGCGACATGAGACCGGTAACCCAGCTAGGCTTGGCCGCATGCGATGGTCCCGCTAGCATTGCCAATTCGCATTGGCGTCTGCATCTGCCGCTTGGCCAAGTGACACTGCCTTGGCCCGGTCGCAGAGGATTCGCTGTCACGCCTGCAAGATCTCTCTCATGCGCTTGGCGGCGATCTTCGTGTCGCCTGGCTCGTTCATGAACACGGTGAATTGCACGCTGCCTTCGCGCGGTCGGCCTACGGCGATGCGTGGCTCACCCTCCATCAGTTGCTGCTCCACTTCGCGCGCCGTTACTCCCATCCTTCCCTCGTCCCAAATGGCTGTCACTCTATGCACGCGCCGCATGCGTTCGAAAGGCGGGCGTTCCGTCCGAACCCCGGGGATTCCCCTTAGCTCGCGCATCAACGCCCGCGCCTGACGTTCGCTATTCTTGTCTTCTCGACTGAAGTCGAGCGCGGCATACTTCTCGCAAGCGAGCCAGAGCGCGACCATCTCCTCGCGCCCCACCTTCATCGGCCTTCCGTTCGAGTCGGAGTGCGGGTTGGAATTCAACCAAGCCGCGCGGATCAGGTCCTTCCGTCCGGCGAGGATGCCCGAGCACTGCGGACCGCGCATGTGCTTCCCGCCGGAAATGGCCATCAGGTCGACGCCCGATCTTGCAAGCTTCGGAATGTTGTCCCACGGAGGCAGGATATTTGCGCAGTCTGCCAAGACCGGCACCCCGGCGGCCTTGAGAACCCTCAGGGCATCTCGCAGGGAGATCCAGTCGTCTCCCCAATTGCGGTCGTCCGTGTTGCCGGGCAGGAAGTACATCATCGCGGTACTTGGATTGACCGCCCGCTCGAGTTGTCCCAGCGTTTCGATTTCGACGATCTTGACGCCGGCCCCTCGCACGGCGTGATCGTAAGAGATGCGGTGGAGCTTCTGGATAATGACCTCGTCCTTCATTCCCGTCAACTCCGGCAAGCGCTTGATTTTCCTGGCATCGTCGCCCGCGATGCAGGCGTAGGTTCCGATCGCGATAGATCCCGCCGCCCCGGTCGACACCATGGCCGCGTCCGTGCCAGACAACTTGGCCAACCGATTGCCGATGGCATCTTGGAGTTCCTCAAGGACTACGTAATCCCGGGCTGCCTCTGCCTGTGCCTCGAACAGCTCCGGCCACTGCTTCGAGGCGCCAATTGTGGTGTGGGTTCCCCGCAAGTTGATTACCGGCTTGATGCCAAGCCGCTTGTAGACACTTGGCTCGGCTGTGGCCATGGCCGACCTTGGCAGGAAGTTTGCCAGGGTTCCGAGTCCGACTCCTTGCAGCCATCGACGGCGGGAATTGCTCTTTAGGATTCTCACGATTGGAGATTATAGAGAAAAGAGCTGCATACCACACGTTCAGCGATTGTTCACTGCTAGTTTCTGACGTCGGTTGGTTTCCTTCGCGCTAGCGCCGAGCCGCGAGAGCTCCATCCACTCCGGGCCAGCGGGCTTCCTGGTGCAGATGGGAGACCCGACGAGCTGGGCGCTCGCGAGAGAATCACTCATTCAATGTCATGCCAATTCCGTGTTTGCTGGAAAGCGTTGGTTGACCGTTACCGCATCTGACGGTCCGCGTGCCGAGCGAGCCATCGGCACCTGCGCGACGTGCCACGTAAGCTTCTGAGCAGCCTCCCTGGGAAAACCTGCCTCGAGGAGCGGAATAGCAATGTCTGGAACTTAAGGGTCGGTTGGTTCGCCCGTCGAGGAGCGAAAGGGGCTGGAGTGCTGGTCGTAGTTCATCGGTCTGACGTGGCCACATGAGCCAACGCACGGTTGACCGCCTGGATCGCTTCGTCTACGTCGCGGTCGGAATGAGCGGCCGAAACATAGAATCGCCCGTCCGGCAGCAAGTAGAGGCCTTCGTGCAAGGCCTGTCGAATGAACCTGCCGAGCAGGTCCCTGTCGTCTTCCAGTGTGTCCCTGTAGTCGCGTATCACCTCCCGCTTCGTAAAGTGCAGCGCGAATGCCGCACCGAATCCCGTCACCGTCAGGCCGATCCCAGATCGCGACGCTGTATCGCGCACGGCGTCGATGATCCGCTCTCCCGCTTGATTCGCTCGGCGAAGCGCGTCTCCGTTTCGCTCGGCGAGCGTGTCCAGGCAAGCCCTGGTTCCGGCCAAGGAAAGCGGATTGCCGTTGAACGTGCCCCCGAAAGCGACTCTTCCCGGTTTGATCTTCTGCATGATCTCGGCTCGGCCGGCAACGGCGCTGATTGTCACACCGCCTCCCAAGGCTTTTCCGAGCGTCGCGACATCCGGAATGACTCCGAAGGCTTCCTGGGCACCTCCGAGCCCCATGCGGAACCCGGTGATCACCTCGTCGAAAATGAGCAGTGCACCCGCCCGATCACAGATCTCTCGCACAGCCCCCAGATAGTTGTCCCTAGGAAGAAGGCAGCCGCTGTTGCACAGCACGGGCTCCATCACGACAGCAGCGATTCGGTCGCCTTGACGCGAAAACTGGTCTTCGAGCAAGTCTAGGTCGTTCCAGCATGACGAAGCCATGTTCTCGGCAGAATTGGAAGCCTGTCCGAGCGATCCGAGCACGGCTCTTGGCGCATTCCGGGGCCCGAGGGCCTCTGCCGTGGCCTTGTAGCTCACCAAAGCCGAATCCATCCAGCCGTGGTAGTGCCCCTCGAACTTCAAGATGACGGTGCGACCAGTCTGGGCGCGGGCCAGGCGAAATGCGAGCTGTACCGCTTCGCTTCCGCTGGAAGTCAGCGCGATGCGTTCCGCGCATGGCACGAGTCGTTGGATTCGTTCGCAGACTTCCGGCTCGAGTTCGTGTTGCGCGCCGTATGCGAGAGGTAGAGAGGCGGCGGTTCGCATAGCTTCCACCATGCGGGGATGTCGGTGTCCGAGGATCAGCGGTCCCCACGCCAAAGCGAAGTCGATGTATTCGTTTCCATCGACGTCCCATAGGCGGGCGCCTTCAGCGCCCTTGAAGAAAAGAGGGACCGGTGCGGCTGCACGAAACGGACTGCTGACGCCATAAGGAAGCGAGTGAGATGCGCGCTTGAGCAATCTGCGCGAACGGGGCCATTTTTCAATCCGCGCCATGTGCGTCTCCATGCTTTGCGATGCCTGCAACAGTAAGGCCAATAGGCAGGAGATGCCGATTAGGGTACCGAATCAGAGCTAGTGCCGGATGACCTCTCGAGCCACCCGTCGAATGCGAGAGTATCGTCGCCACGGGAACTCCTGTCTGCCCCTGCCTGGATTCTGCGGACTTCGAGTCTGGGGATGCCCGCCAATTCAACCCATCAGACTTGCACGGCAACCGATTGGCTCCGTGGCCCCCTCCGAGTGTGGGCTTGGATGTCGACCCCGCGTAGACAGGCTCCTCGCCCCCGGTCTGGACCTCCACGTCCGGGAATACGGCGAACACCGATGGTCAAGAATCAACCGCGTGGTCGGCGACGTAGCGGTCGGCGTACGATTGCGACGAGCCTTTGTAGTGAAAGTATTCTCCGTATTCCAAGCCGTGTCGCAAACCGCGCTCCCGATCGCGTCGCAGAGCGATGTGCTTGGCGTACTGGAGGTTCGCAGTCTCGTCGTCGCCGCCGAGGAGAGGCAGGCGCTTGCCCTGCTCGGAGAGACGGCGTCTCAGCATGGAACCGGTGGTGCCGGCCGGGCCTTGCGTGACGTTCGCGACGTTCACCGAAGCCTTCTGGTCCATGTATCGACCGATATCAACGACACGATTCACCAGTTGCGGGCCGCGCGAGAAATAGTAGCGTTCTTTCACGGCGCGGGGCTCGAGACCTGCTTTGAAGTGCTCCGGATAGTCCCGCCGAGATCCTGCCATCCAGGCGGCCGCTTGGACGGCTTTCGCCGTAACGTAGTGATCCGGGTTTTCCTCATAGAGTCCCGAGGGATCGTAGACGACAATCGTGTCCACCTTGTACAGGCGGAACAGGAAAATCAAACGTGCGCGCAGCTCGAGGATCTGGGCACCGTCCATCAGATGGTTGCGGTAACCGAGGAGCTCTACATCCGCGATTCCCATTCGCCGAGCGACTTCCCGCGTGTCGCGCTCGTTGTTCAGGATGACCTCGCCGATGGTGTCGCCGCGACCGGCCATCTCGTCATTGGACACGTTGATCAAGACTCCGCGGTAACCCTCGTCTATCAGCTTGAGAACGGTTCCGGCGGCGAAAATGGGAATGTCGTCGGTGTGCGGCTGGATGGCGGCAAGGGTCTTGCCGTGGTGCGGCTTGTCTTCCAATGGCCGTTCGATATGGATCTCGTCCACGTTCCAGTCGGTGGCCCCTCCTCCTCCAGGCTCCGACGCTTCCTGCTCCGGCACCTGCGCCGAAGCGGTGCCGAGGAACGCGCCGCTCCCGACACCGCCGCCTACGAATTTGCGTCGATTCATGTCGTTCCCCCTCCGCGTTTTCGCGATCTGATGAGCCGCTCAAAGTGTTGAGCCAGACCTATACTACAGGCGTGCAACGAGCGGATAGGAGCACTTGATGAACGGCCTGGGCGATTGGATTCGGAAATCCCAAACCGCGGTGACACGCCGGGGATTGTTTCAGGGAGGCGGATTGGCAGCGCTGCTCGGAGTACCCGGCCTGCGTTCCAAGGCCCGGGCCGCTCTCGAGCTTAGCCCGCGGCTCTACGAGTCGATCGGTGTAAGGCCAGTCATCAACTGCAAAGGGACCTTCACGATTATCAGCGGGTCATTGGCGCTTCCCGAGGTCCGGGAGGCGATGCTCGAGGCCTCGCAGCGCTTCGTCCATATCGATGAGCTGATGGACGCGGCGGGAGCGCGAATCGCCGAGATCACGGGCGCGGAATCGGCAATCGTGACCTGCGGCTGCGCCGCTGCGCTGGCGCACGCGACGGCCGGAGCTGTCGCGGGGGGCGACCCGGAGAAGATCCAGCGTCTGCCGGATCTCGACGGGCTCAAGAACGAGGTGGTTGCCCCGAGCTACTCGCGTAACGTCTACGACCACGCGATTCGCATGGTGGGCGTGAAGATGATCACCGTTTCGAACTTGCAGGAGATGGAAGCAGCATTGGGTCCAAGCACGGCTCTAGTGACGGTGCTCGCTTCGCCCAGCGATACCGGTGCATTCGGCTTGGAACCGATTGCCAAGCTAGCGCACGAGCACGGCGTTCCAGTCTTGGTGGATGCCGCTGCGGAAGGACTGGCGATTCCCGACATTCATCTCGCACGAGGTGCGGATCTAGTCGCCTACAGCGGCGGCAAGGCGCTGCGAGGGCCGCAGAGCGCGGGGCTTCTCATGGGTCGAAAAGACCTTGTCCGAGCCGCTTGGATCAACTCAGCGCCGCACCATGCAGCCGGGCGTGCCATGAAAGTCGGCAAGGAAGACATCATGGGCATGCTCGCCGCGGTCGAGATGTGGGTAAAGCGCGACCATGAGGCAGAGTGGAAGACTTGGACGGGCTGGCTCGATGAGATCGCTGAAAGCGTGAAACGAGTCGAAGGCGTGTCGACCGAGGTGCTGCAGCCTTCCGGGCTGTCGAACTACTCGCCGCGCCTGGAGATTAGCTGGGACGGCGACCAGCTCGGCGTCTACGGTGCCGAGATCGAGAAGCGGCTGTGGAGTGGCGATCCCCGGATAGTGCTGGCGTCAGGTAAAGGAAGCAGGCGCGAGGGCGGCATGTCCGGCGTCATTGTGATGCCGTGGCAGATGTCGCCGGGCGAGGCAACCAATGTCGCGGAAGCGTTGCGCGAGAGTCTAGCGAGTCCGCCGACTCCTGCTATGTCCAGTACCGATCAAACGCCCGAGCAAGTGGCCGGCCAATGGGACGTCGCAATCGACTTCCCGGTCTCGCCCGGCCGTCACACCATCTTCCTTGAGCAGTCGGGAGGCGATCTTCGCGGTTCGCATCGCGGCGATCGGACCGGCGGAGACTTGAGTGGCTGGGTGGATGGCAATCATGTCCACCTAACCAGCCGTCACCGCTGGGAAGGTTCCCGTTTTGGCTTCACGTTCGATGGCACGGTGCAAGACGACCGGATCGATGGCCAGGTCGACGTAGGCGAATACTTCACCGCGCAATTCTCCGCCCAGCGGCACACCTATGGACTGCCGGCTCGTCCTGCGCGGCCACAGAAGAACGTCTGAAACGCTTGATGGCGACTGTACCTCGGATTGCCGTGGCTGGAATCCTCCACGAATCGAATACGTTTTCGCCCAAGCTAACGGACTTGCGGGATTTCACCGAGGGTGCGACCTGCCGGGGAGCGGAAGTCGAGCAGGAATTCGGCGAAGCCGCTCACGAGGTCGGCGGATTCTTTGAGGGAGCGAAAGAGTTCGGGTTGCAACTCGTCCCCACTCTTGTCGCGAATGCCACGCCTTCGGGGACGGTGGCTGACGAAGCGTTTGAAGCTCTCGTGGCTGAGTTGGTTGACCGCGTTACGCAAGCCGGGAAGATCGACGGGCTGCTCCTAGCGTTGCACGGTGCCATGGTCGCTCAGAGCAACGCGGCCGCTGACGCCGAAGTTCTCCGTCGCGTTCGGCTGGCCCTAGGACCGGCTTTGCCCGTCGTGGTGACTCACGACGCTCACGCCAATGTTGCCCCTGACGAAATCGATTTGGCGACCGCTCTGGTGATCTATAAGGAAGTCCCGCATGTGGACCAGCGCGCGTGCGGGAAGAGAGCGGCTTGGATCATCTCCCGGATTGCGGCGGAAGGACTCCTTCCCGCTCAGGCTATCGTGAAGCCGCCGCTGCTCTACAGCATTGTCTATCACAACACCACGAAGCCGCCGATGCTTGCGCTGGTCGAGGAACTGAAGCGCTTGGAGCTGGAGGATTCCAGAATATTGGCCGCAAACGCAGCGGTTGGGTATCAGTACGCCGATGTGCCGCAAATGGGGCCCAGCATCGTGGTTGTGACCGATGGCGACGAGCAGCTAGCCCGGCGTGAGGCGGGCCGTTTGGCCGACCTCATGTGGGAGCACCGTCGCGAGATGACGACTGAGATCCCGTATGCCGCGGAGGCGGTGCGGCTGGTGATGGAGGCGGATCGTCGCCCCGCCGTGCTGGTGGATCTAGGGGACAACATCGGGGGCGGTTCCGCCGGGGACGGAACGACCCTGCTCGCGGAACTTATCGAGCAGGGTGCGTCGGCGTTTGTGGTGCCGCTTTACGACCCGGCTGCGGTCGAAAAGGCGTTCCGCGTCGGCGTAGGCGGCTGCTTCGGCATGGCTGTCGGCGGCAAGACTGACGACCTGCATGGCAAACCGGTTCCCATCAAAGGCAAGGTGAAGTTACTTTACGATGGCAAGTACGTGGAAACGGCGGCACGACATGGCGGCTTGCGGTACTTGGATCAAGGCCCGACGGCCGTGATTGAAATGGCCGGGGCGACCGCGGGTGAACCTAGCTTCGTCCTAGTCAATAGCAAGCGACACCCTCCCTTCAGCTTGGGACAGCTGACAAGCGCGGGAATTCAACCCGATCGCCAAGAGATCCTCGTGGTCAAGGCGGCCGTGGCATTCCGCGCGGCTTACGAGCCGATCGCCGGCACGATCGTCGAAGTTGACACGCCAGGGCTCACTGCTGTGAACCCGAGGCGCTTCAATTACGAGCGAACCAGAGCCGACCTCTACCTACCTGGCGGGCAGGAAAGGCCCTATGTCCCATCACGCGCGGGACTTGGATGTGGCCCGGCACACGGGGAAACATAGCGGCGGTTCCTGGCTTAGCCAGAGTGCGAGTCCCGCAGTAACGAACTCGGCAAGCCATTGGCGGTGCACCGCTCGGCGGCGCGCAGCGAGGCCCCGCGAGATCGTACTAGGGCGATTGGCGGGACAATGCCAAAGTGGGATGACCGCGGATATCTACGGAAGAGCGCAAGTCCCTCAATTCGTCGGCGAGGATTCGGAAACGCGTAACAGAGTCGAGGTGCCGACCCGAGAGCCCCCCAGGCAAGTTCGGCTGCGTCCGCTGGAAGGAGGAAACTGATGACTCGAGCCTTCCGAGGCCTGCTGGTCGTTCTGCTGTGTGCTTCGCGGATGGCCCTAGCCCAGGGCGATTTCCACGAGCGGTCGTTGGTCATGGATGCCCACGTGCATATGACGACCCGCTCCTTGCTCGAGGGTGTTGATATAGGGGACCGAACGTCAGACGGGCATGTGGACCTTCCTCGGCTAGCCGAGGGCGGCGTAGATGCGGTGTTCTTCTCCGTCTACACCCCGGAGGCCTATTACCCGGCACGCTACGAAGTGAAGAACACCTTCCGTGTCGTGGAACTCGCGCTGCAACAGATCGAGAAGAACAGCGATCTGGTCGAGCTGGCGTTCAACGCGTCGGACATCGAGCGTATAGCCGACTCCGGCAAGATCGCCGCCTTCTTGGATCTTGAAGGGCCGTTCGATCTGGACGGGGATCTAAGTATCCTGCAGGCCCTGTACCGCATGGGCCCGCGCTCGGTGCAGCTGACAGCCCACAACTACACAAATCAGTTCGCCGACTCCTGTTGCGACTTGTCGAGCTGGGGGGGGCTCAACGAGCGAGGGCGCCGCGTGATACGCGAGATGAATCGGCTCGGCATGGTGATCAACGTGGCACATGGTTCGAACGAGACGATACTGCACGCGGTTTCCGCCAGCGAGGACCCCGTCATCTACACGCACGGCGGGTTTCGAAGCATAATCGACATCAAGCGTCTGATCAGCGACGAGGCAGCGAGGGCGGTGGCCGCCGCGGGCGGGGTAATCGCCGTGCAGTTCGGCAATTCGTTCAACAATCCGAGGTACTTCAGGTGGAAGTTCGATGGACCGCCGGTCGCGGACATTTCCACGAAGCTCGGTCGCTACGCTGGAATGACCATCGCCGACATTGACGCCGAACTGGCGACGGGGCTGCCCTTCGTCACTTCAACCGGTTCCGTCCCGGAGGAGTATCGGATGAGCGTCGACCAGCTCGCGCGTAACATCGACTTCGGAGTGAAGTTAGTGGGGGAGGATCGTATTGCTCTCGGCTCGGACTTCGATGGCGGCCCGCTACTTCCGCGCGAAATGAAGGATGCCAGCGACTACGGAGAGATCACCAAGGCGCTGGGCCGACTGGGCTACAGCGAACGTCGCATCCGGAAGATCTTGGGAGGGAATCTACTGCGCGTGATCCGAGAGGTAGCCGATTAACGCTGGGTTCGTCGCGTCAAGTGAGTTCGGCACCCCTTGTTAGGTCGTCGCCAATGATTGAGGGGCACCAGTAGCGCTCGATGTGTTCGATCACAAGCTCGGTCCCGCGATCATGGCTCACGTAAGGCTCGTCCCGCGGGTCGTACATCGAGTCAGTCAGGTCGCGAGCTAGGACGACATTCTTCCCGAGCCGTACCTGCTGGCGAATTCCGAAGGGGCGCCCGAGCACGCAAATATTGGTGTGGACACCCATCAACACGACATTGGCGATTCCTCTCAATTCGAAGTAGTTGAAAATCTCCTGGCCATCGTCGCTGATCCCGTCGACTTCCGCGATCTCTATGTCGGGGTGCTGACGATCAAAGAACCTCTTGCGCTCCCTGACAACTTCGTCGTCGCACGGGTCTTTGTCCTGAATCGGCAAGGGGCCCTCGGAGTGCGGGTCCAGGTAGCACCACTTTGCGATTGGAACGGGCGGCTCGGCAAAAGGGGCAGCCAGGATGCGCTCGCGCTGAAGTGTCCCGGCGTAGAAGTCCATCGTGCCGCTGGGCGCGTGGACGATCGAGACACCCAATCCACGCGCAGCACCGATAACTCGATTCATCTCCGGAATCATGGCTACCACGCGGCCGACAGAACTTAGGCAGTAGTGGTCGTTCCACATATCGCAGATGATGATGGCTGTCTCTGCCGCCTTCCAATTGACCAGTCGCTGGATGGCTGCGATTTCGCCTTCGCGTTCGACGCGACTGCGGGTGTCGAGGCGGAGTGTCGCACCTTGCTGGGCCGGCCGGCGAACGAGCCGCTGGGCCGCGGCGATGACGGCGACGCCTCCTAGGCCAGCTAGCAACGCTTGTCGACGAGTCATCTCATTTCACCCCCACTTTGCAGTTCCATTCTAGACCGACGACTGAAAGTTGCTAACTCAAATCTTGGGGAATCGCATGCCTGAGTAAAGGATCGGAGGCAAGCTGGCCGCCAGCAGCAATCCTGTACCGATGCCGAGCACGCTGTCCCATAGGTCGGCTGATGATCGTTGCCCAGTCATTTATCTTCTTATGTTGACATCGTGGTCACCGGTGGCGTCTTCAGGGAGTGTCAAGTAATCGTGGCTCACGCTTCGGAATCTGACGGAACCATTTGTGCCGACACAGTACGGGAATCCATTTGCAAGAGCCACAAACAGTACGGGGTTCTGCAGTCGGCGCAGCGAACCGGAACCCAAAACAGCGTCTCGAGACAAGCCATGTACACGCCGTACGGAAACGGTTGGCGGAATCGCGAGTGCTTTTATCTAAATCAGCCGAGCGTCAGTTTCCAGTAGCTGTCTGCGATTCACCGCATCCCCTATGACCTGTTGGTCGATTCCTTCGCACTCGCAGTTTTCGACAAGCTTTCCAAAGTCAGAGCTCCTCTTGGGACGAAGCAGTGCAAGAAATCCATTCGAGGCGGTGGATTGGAAAAACCGGCCCATAGCAATGGCAGAAATGCTGCATAGCAGATCAGTTCAAAGAAAGTCTAATCAGACGGAGGCAACGGGTTCTCCCAAGAATTGCCTAGGGCACTATTAACAACGCTCACCTGTGCTACCGTCAGCCTCAACAGGCATGCTGCCTTGCCGAATCACCTCAAGCGAGAGGCTCCAGGGATTTCAGAGAGCCGGCAGCAAGAACTGCAGTGCTGGGCGTGCAGCAGAAAAACATCCAGTGCACTTGTTTTGCGGGCTCGAATCGTGTCGAATAGCGTAGCGGAAAACAGCAACGAAGCCATGGCGAGACAACCTGGCAGCACGATTGCCACGTGGTGGCGGACGCGGTTGATGGCTGCGGCACGCTGCTCGAGGTCGGCGACAACGAGCCGAAAATGCCGGGCGTTCGCCATGAAGCCTCATCGCGGCAAGACGGTGAAGATATCGCGCGGTCCGTGTATACGAAGAGAAAATGCCGAATGTTGTCAGGCTATACATCCATCCACCCGATCAGGCCGTATTGCCGCGTGCGGACGAGAAGTTGCAACTCCATAGGCCCAACCGTATGAAGTTGCCGCCGCCTGCGCGACTAGCGACGGTCGTGAAGCAGACGCAAGACCACCATCGGAAAGAATCACTTCGCTTTGCCCCGCCTTCCACACCGCCAGCCGAGAACTCCTCGGGAACAGTTGCCGAAGGCGCAGTTCGCGGGAAGTCAGAGACTCTCTCGGAGTTATCCGCAAGGCGCTACTGCCGAATCTGGATATCCAACTTGTGCGGGGGAACTGTGGGTCACGCAATATGGAAATGATTCGGAAGTGGCTGTCTGCAAGCCGACGACCCTACCTGCATCTTGTACCCGCTAGCTCCGCGCGGATCAATCAGCTCGAGGGCTGGCTCGCCGAAACCAGAAGGCGGAAGAACCGTCGCAGCACGCATCTCAGCACGCAAGTGATTGACCATTCGATAGATGAGTACTCACCTGTATATCCTGGGTTTGGACATGGATTGCCAATAGACACTTTGAATCTACCGACATTTGATGCACTCGGTATTCTGACGACAAGTACTTTCTATTCTGGACATAGGGTAGGCTGGAAGGCAGACTCCAAACCCTCGTATCTCTTACGCGCGATTGTGTTTGTTCTTCTATTCATTGGCTCTCTAGCGATCGGAACGGCCAGTGATCAACAGCATTCATCGCAACTAATGATGCAAGGATTGGCCCTGGCGGAACAAGGACGGTACGAAGAAGCTACTGACAAATTCCGTAGGGCTGCCGACGCTGATCCAAACAACATTGAAGCTTACAACAATCTCGGTGTGATGCTGCGCAGAGCGAAGGACTTCGCCGGTGCCAGCTCAGCTTTTCAATCCGCTTTGCGGCTCGCCCCAGGGAACGCGCGAATCCATAGTAATCTAGCCTTGGCTTTTCACGGCATGGGGCGGCTGCACGCCGCGTTGAAATCGATGAAAACGGCATGCTCCCTAGAACCGCGAAACTCTACGATGCGACGGAATCTGGGAATTCTGTTGTCAGAATCCGGAGATCACGACCGGGCCGAGGACGAATTGCGCATTGCTGCGGACCTGGATCCGGACAGCTTTGAGACATATCGCTCGCTAGCTTCGCTCTTTTCCAAGTCCAAGCGTTTTGCGGAGGCAATAGGTATGTATCAGGCGGCTCTGCGCCTCGATTCCCAGCAGCCTGCGATACATTACGAGGTCGGTAGGATCTATGAAGCAATTGGAGAACTCCGGGACGCTGCAGAACAGTATCGAATGGCGCTCAATCTTAATGACAACGATGCTGAGGCATACGGCGCGCTCGGCGGCGTATTACTTGGACTCGGAATGTTTCCAGAGGCGGAGTCCGCACTTCGTGAAGCTGTTGCGCTTCGGACTTCGTCGGGCGAACCACATCGAGACTTAGGTATTGTCTTGCTCCGCCAAGGCAATCTAGAGGAAGCGATTGCGGAATTACGACACGCACGTAAGCTGCTTCCCAACGATAGTGCTACCCTTTACAACCTTGGCCGAGCGCTGCAAATGGCGGGACAAAGAGAAGACGCGATTGCAGCACTTCAGGAGTCCGAGCAATTGAACCAGCAGGCAGAGAATTCCATTCTTGCAAAGTCATACGTTAGTGTCGGTGCGCAGCTTCTTCAAACTGGCGATCTGGAGCAAGCCACGACTAAGCTCAGAGATGCTTTGCGTCTCGATCCTCAAAGCTTTGAGGCTCGTTACAATCTTGGCGTTGCACTTCTATTAGGTGGCAAGGTTGACGAAGCCATTGGTGAATTCAGCTATTCGATGAGCTTAGACGCCAACCATGCTAACACCTATTACTATTTGGGCAGGGCTCAGCTAGCGAAAGGCCTCGTCGCATCATCGATCGAATCCTTGGAAAACGCTGTGCGACTTATGCCTAACGACGCACGGGCTCGCAATGTGCTAGCAGTGGCTCTTGCGAAGACTAATCAATTGGACCGTGCGATTCGCGAATTGGAGGATGCACTGGAGCTCGAGCCGAACAACTCGTTATTGCGTGAAAACCTCATCTGCTTGAAACAGGGTGGCGGCTGTGCACTCACTCCCTAGCTGGTTCCTCGACTGTCAGAACCTGATTTGTTTCGAGGTCCGTCATGTGTTGCACGGCTCCGCTGGGCCAGCGGATCTCTAATTCCTTGATCGAGCGATCGTTCCCAAGCCCAAAGTGCACTCGCTTGTCACTTGCCGAGAGATAGCTCGATGCAGTCGAAACAACACCGAACTGTTCCACTCCAGAGTCTGTGACGATCCGAATCCGAGCCCCGATTCCGCCACGATTGCTTGTTGCTCCAACTGCTTGAATCACAATCCACCTCGCGCCGTTGCCAGCATTGCGCAGCAGCAGGGCCGGTCCGTCGTTCTGGTTCACTGCAACATCCAGATACCCATCATTGTTGAAATCTCCGAACGCCGCTCCCCGAGCGGCTCGCGGAAGCTTGAACGCCGGACCACAGTAATCCGAGACATCCTCAAACTGACGACCGTTATTCTTCATCATCATGAGCCTTTGTTCATAGGAGATCTGGGGAAAGTCAATGGAAATCGTGTCCATTACGTGTCCTTGAGCCACAAATATATCTTTCCATTTATCATTATCATAGTCGATGAATTTCGTACCCCAACCACTAAATGGCCTGCTGAGGCCAGAGATGCCCGTCGAGTCGGACTTATCTTCAAAGTGGCCGCCATTATTTTGAAAAAGCACGTACCCTTCTAAAGAAAGTGAATTCACGAAGATATCAGGCCAGCCATCGTTGTTGTAGTCATTGAAGTCGGCTCCCATTCCAGCAAACGCTCGCCCATGACTGTTGTAAGCAACACCCTCCTCTAACGCACGCTCCGTGAACGATCCATTCTCATTGTTATGAAAGAGTTGCTGAGCGACCGAATCGTTCGCGACGAAAATATCAGGCCATCCGTCGACGTCATAATCGTTGAATGTCACACCTAATCCTTTGCCCGGTTGGGATGCGATGCCAGACGATGCACTAACGTCTAGAAACTTACCGTCGCCTTGGTTCCGATAGAGGAGATGAGGTACTGAATGAAAGGCATTAGGATGACAGTATCCTCTCCTTGTGCCTTGTTGTGGCCCACACCAAGGATTGTTATCGAAGGCCCAATCAAGGTATCGAGCAATCATTAGATCTAAATTGCCGTCGCGGTCATAATCAGCGAAAGCGGCACCAACAGACCAGCCGCCAGCCTCTACGTTAGCGTGTTTAGTGACATTTATGAAGGTTCTTCCTCCTTGATTGTGATACAACTCGTTAGAGCCATAGTTAGTAATGTATAGATCGGGCCTTCCGTCATTGTCGTAGTCACCCACGGCAACGCCCATGCCGTACCCTTCTCCACGAAGACCGGAGGCTTCAGTTACATCTTCAAAGGATTCGTCTCCGTTGTTTCGATAGAGTCTGTTCCAATAGCGAGAATCGGTTTTATCAGGGACCGTTCCGACGGGATGAGGGTCTTGCAATGCGGCCCCATTGACGAAGAAAAGATCCAGAAATCCATCCCCGTCGTAATCGATCCAGGCAACACCAGATCCCATAGTTTCGATTAGATACTTCTGAGATGTTTGCGATGCATTGTGTCGGAAATGAATTCCAGCACCTTGGGTTATGTCGACATATTCGGGCAGCGAGGGGCGTTTTTCTACTTGGGCCGTCATCTGTCTGATTATTCCAACGGCGGCCATTAGTTCCAAAATCACTAATGGAAGCGAGGTCCGTGATCTCATTAGGACGATGGAAAAGACACGACGAAGTCCGTCACTGGCTTGGAGCGTGTTTCGACTGCTGTAGAGGTTGAGCGGGTCCGTCACAACGAGTGGTCCCATGATATCTAATGAGGTTGCCTTGAATGCGGTCAAAATCAGTCGTGTAATGTGAATGTGATCGGTCGTCGTGATGTCTGTTTCCGATTACGCATGAGTTTGAGGCGAACTGATTTGCGGCCAGGATGACGGGTCCGTGCGTCGAGGTTGCCCGGAGTCGAGGAGCTAGGTAAGGCCGTCGAAAGATGGCCTAAGCCTAACTTCCCCTCCAGAAAGTAATCGGTGTCTTGATTTCTTTTTTAGTTTCAGCAATTTAGATTGTCGGAGCTGGAGACTTACTGGGTGCAGGTCAGGCTGACTCCGAGCAATTCGAGCGCCTTGCGCTGCAATTCCGTCGGTCGCGTGAGCATGTCGAACGGCGCGCCTCCGTCGCGGGGCTGGATGCGATTCTTGACAATCGTCGCCAGATCGGCCAGCAGGGTGCGGAAGCTGTGGACCGGTTCGCCGGCGGCGGTGCGCTGGGTGCGCGCCTTGGCGCGGGCCTCCGGCGAGACTTGCGCGGGCTGCACCACCGCGGCCCGCGCAGCTTGCGCCGCGTCGGGATCGGCGTCCTTGAACAGCAGCGGGGCGAGCCGCCGCTGCATGTGCCACTCGACATAGTAGGCCAGCATGCAGAGCAGCACGTGGGCACGCACGCGGTCCTCCAGGCAGTGGTCGACCGGGCGGACCTTCAGGTGCACCGTCTGGAAGCTGCGGAAGGCGCGCTCGACGGCACTGAGGCTCTTGTAGGTGCGCACGGCGTCGGCCGGCCCGAGCTCGTCGGCCGCCACGCTGGTGCGCACCGCGTAGAGGCCGTCCAGGGCCGCCTCGGCGTCGATGCCGGCCTGATTGCGGCGGTAGGCGAAGCGGCCCTCCTCGATGCTGAGCTCGAAATGCTTGCGGACCTTGAACCGGGAGACGACCTTGCCGACCCGCCGGCCGATGCTGGCGGCGCGGCTCAGGGGCCGCCGGGTGCGCTGGGTGGCGGCGACGAGCGGGTCGAGCAGTTTCTCGGTGGCTCGCAGCAGGGCCTCGCGCTGGCGGGCACGCCGGGCGGCCAGCAGAGGGTTGCGGCACAGGAGCAGGCGCTCGCCGGGATAGTCCGGGGAAGTGATTTCGGCGAGGTCCCGGCGGTCGAGCAGGGACATCTGGATGGCGCCCTGGCGGGCGAGTTCGCGGATGGCGGGGGCGCGCAGGGCGGAGATCCAGTCGAGGCCGGCGGGGCGCAGTTCGTCGCGGATGCGGGCCTGGGTGAGCAGGCCGCGGTCGCCGACGACCACCAGGCGGGCGAGGCCGAAGCGGCGCCGCAGGGTGTCCAGCTGGGGGCCGACGGTGGCGGGATCGGCGGTGTTGCCGGGGAAGACCTGGACGGCGACGGGGCAGCCGTCGCGGTTGCACAGCAGGGAGAAGACGATCGGCAGCTTGCCGCGCTGGCCGTCGCGGGCATGGTCGCGGGCGGCGAGCGGGCAGCGGGAGCCCTCGAAGCAGGTGGAGGTGACATCGGCGAGGACCAGGGAGGAGTCGGCGAGATGGCGCTTGGCGAGGGCCCGCTCGATGGCCTGCTGGCGGGGCAGGAGCCAGTCCATGGCGGCGTAGAGGTCGTCGGCACCGGGCTGGCCGAGCTGGAGTTCGTCGCCGAGGGAGTGGGCCAGGGAGGCGGGGCCGAGGCAGCGGGAGGTGGCGAGCTTGGAGCGCGGCTGGAGGATGCGGGAGACGACGAGGGCGAGGGCGAGGGACCGGGAGCGGGAGGGGCTGGGATCGATGAGCGAGCCGAGGACGGCGGCGACATGGCCGTGGGGCAGGGAGCGGGAGATGCTGAAATGGTCCCGGAGGCTGGCGATGGCGGTGCCGCCCTTCAGCAGGGTGCGCAGGCCTTGGACGAGGTGCGGGGGCCATTTGGAGAGGTTGAGGATGGTGCGCTTGCGGACCTTGGAGCCGACACGGAAGGACTCGCGGAGGAGGACGGCGGGGGGCGAGTTGCGGTTGGGGACGGACTCGATGTACATGGCTACTACAGACATATTTTACCATTTGTTAAACGAAAGTAAAAAGCATATTACATGGGTACAAGAAACCGCCCGGTCCGGCGCTAAGCAGTTGTGTCAGAAGCTCTTAGGCCCTACCGTCTATTTTTTGGTCGGGTAAGTTCGGCCTAAGGAACCAGCGCTTCGTGAAGACCGTTCGTGCCTTGCTGGCACCGCAACTGCAGAAGCAGATTCAGCCAAGTGGGTCACCGGTCCAGGGGATGGCGATCGAATTGCTTTCAGAGCAGCCGATGCGGGTGCAAGTGCTACTGCCGATGGCATTGCCCAGACGTGTAGCAAAACCCCAGCTGCCGATACCGAGCGTCGATTGCGGTCGGCAATGTCTTGCACATCTTCAAACGGTGGCTGCCGACCCGATTGTTCTACACGTGTTTGCCGGCCCCGTCCAGTGATGGTCTGTCGATGAAGGGATTCGCACGCGAAGCGGGGTTAGCTGCAACACCGCTTAGTCGTTGAAGTACGATCCGTTTCGGGCCATCAAGGAGCGTGGCAAGAGCCACTCGTTGGGGATGTCGTGCCCTTGCGGTGCGTGTAAGTGACGGCACGACGGCGGACAGGACACCGTTCGTGGCGATTGTGCCAGTGCTGATTGTGCCAGTGCTGGGCGAGAGAATTGGGAATGAAGTGTCTGAAGGACTTCTGCCAGCGCCGGATCACGGCTTGGCCTAGGAACCCTTGCGGCGGAGGACAGCCGTCGACCCGAACGAACTGGTTTGCTGCCGGGCAGTGCAGGTCGAACCGATCGACCCTCCCGTGTCTACGGTCAGCGCACACGCCTCTATCGACTTAGTCGAAGTTGTCGGCCCTAGCCCGGATTTCTCACGAGGGGTAGGGTATAAGGCCGTGTCTTGTGGTATAATCGGTTTATTATGAACAACTTACCACGTAGCAGGACGACGGCCTTATGACTACAGAGTGTAGCACAGCACGCTTGGAGTTCGCAGGCTTGCGAAGGCAGCGTGTAGTCGGGCGGTTTGACGGCGGGGAACTGGGGTCGGATGGCGGCGGGCTGCTGCTGCGCGAGCTGGCGCTGCGGACGGGGCTGTTCCGGCGGTTGAGTGCGTGTTTCCGGGATCACCGCGACCCGCGGCGGACGCAGCATGCGCTGGAAGTGCTGCTGGCAGCGCGCGTGCTGGGGCTGGCGCTGGGCTATGAGGATTTGAACGATCACGACACGTTGCGCCAGAGCAGGCTGTGGTCATTGCTGTGCGGGGCGGCGGGCCGCGGGCGGCGCCGGGCGAGCTGGGAGAGCTGGCCGCCGGGCAAGAGCACGCTGAACCGCCTGGAGCTGACGGGGGCGGCGCTGGGCCCCGGGGAACGCTGCAAGAAGATCGTGGCCGACACCGCGCGGCTGGACGCCCTGCTGGTGGACCTGTTCCTGGACTGGCACGGCGCGCAGCCGGAGCGCATCGTGCTGGACGTGGACGCGACGGATGACCCGCTGCATGGCCGGCAGGAAGGCCGCTTCTTCCATGGGTACTGCCGCAGCTACTGTTACTTGCCGCTGTACATCTTCTGCGGCCAGCAGCTGCTGGGGGCGCGCCTGCGGACGGCGGACCGCGACGCGGCGGAGGGCACGGTGCAGGAGCTGGAACGCATCGTGGGGCGCATCCGGAAGCGCTGGCCGGGGGTGGAGATCTGGCTGCGCGGGGACAGCGGGTTCTGCCGCGAGGAATTGCTGGCCTGGTGCGAGGCGCAGGGAGTGGAGTATGTGCTGGGAATCGCGCAGAATGCGCGCTTGAAGCGGAGCCTGGCCCCGGCGATGGAGCGCGCCCGGCAGGCATGCGAGCGGACGGGGCAGGCGGCGCGGGTGTTCCAGGACTTCCGCTACCGGACGCTGGACAGCTGGAGCCGCGAGCGGCGCCTGATCGGCAAGGCAGAGCATTTGCCGCGGGGGGCCAGCCCGCGTTTCGTGGTGACGTCGCTGGGGGCCGGGCGGATGGCGGCGCGCACGCTGTACGAGCAGGTGTACTGCGCGCGGGGCGATATGGAGAACCGCATCAAGGAACAGCAGCTGGCGCTGTTCGCGGATCGCACCTCGGCGCACACCATGCGGGCCAACCAGCTGCGCCTGTATTTCGCCTCGTTCGCTTATGCGCTGCTGGAGTTGCTGCGGCGCCGGGGCCTGCGGGGCACGCGGCTGGCGCGGGCGCCATGCGGCACGATCCGCCTGAAGCTGCTCAAGATCGGCGTGCGGATCCGGGTCAGCGTGCGGGCCGTGCGGCTGTCGTTCGACGAAGGCTTCCCGGAAGCGGGCCTCTTCGGGCAGGTGCTGGCCCGTCTCCAGAGCCTGTCCCTGCGCTGCTAGCCGCGGCACTCCAGCCATCGTCTCGAGCCCCGTCGGAGGTCAGCGGGACCACTGCGTCGCCAGGGCGGGAGGCAAGACAAAACGGACCCCGGCAACCGCGGATCTGGCGACCCTTGCCCGGCCTCTGCCCGGATCCAGCACCCCACGCAACATTGCCAGGCTATCCAACCACCCCAAATGGACAAAACGCCTCCAAATCCAAAACTCTTGAGAAGGTCGGGCTAGGTCTCCGGGAGCTTGAATCATGCATACAGGCAGAGTCTGAGCCAAGTTGGAGACAATCCGAGGAGCCAAAATGATCGCCAACCCAGGTCAGTGCATTGATGTTAGGACTAGCGTTGCGAGTGTTGCTGTCAATACCGAGACGGCCAGCAAAGTTATCACCGACCCTTTTTCAACTACTGCCGTCGTAGGTCTCATTCCTATCCGCTTCCGTTTCCGTCAAGCGGTTCTCACATGCGAGATTTCTATCGATTGATTACACAATAGTTCCGCTAACTAAGCAAAATTCGAGCGGAAAACACAGCTGACCGCAGACGGGTCGAAACGCTGCGCGGAAGCGACTTTGAAAGAAGGGTCCACGCTCCCCCTGCAAACATACAGGGGCACAGCACACCGCAAACCACACTTGGGCCACACAATTCGTCGCCGGTCGCCATGCCCAGCTCTCCAAGCACATCAGCTGCCATTACCAGCTTGTCGATATTGTCCTTCGAATTTTCCGCGAGACTCTACGGACTCTCTAACTGCTGCATTACCATCAACTTTGGCTGCAATTCATGTCTCAGCAAGAATGTTTTACGGGCAATCCTAAGCACTTCAACAACGATGGGACGCACTATCAAGTCAAAAAAAGTCAAAAACTTGTTGACAAACAAAAATAGGATGGCATACTTCGAACGAGTCAAAGGTTTCATTTCTTTGATTGGCGAAAATCCAGCTAAAGCGGGAACGGAGGGGTTCATGAGGTTTTTTGGGGACTTCAAACCAGATTTTCCAATTGCACTTGTACTTTTGGGTGTTGCATGCAGTGTCATGCCCTTGAGTGCACAGTTCACCACGGCAAGTCTTGGCGGAACCGTGACTGATGGAACTGAGGCGATTGTTCCCGGGGCGCAGATTACAGTTCGTAACGTTAACACTGGCTTGGAAATCAACACCAACGCAGGGCCCAATGGTGCCTACTTGTTTTCGCGGTTGCCAGTAGGCAGTTACGAGCTCACTGTAGAGAACGAGGGCTTTCAAACCTACGTACAAGCAGGCATCGCCTTAACAGTCAACCAAGTGGCAACTCAGGATGTCACCCTGCAACTTGGGGCGGTGACCGAACAGGTTACTGTCGAGGCGCAGGCCGAACTCATCACAAGCCGCACCGCTACAGTGGGGCAGCTAATCGACCAAAGGCGCATGGTGGATTTACCGCTCAATGGAAGGAGCGCCCAATCACTGCTTTACCTGTCGGTCGGCACCGTGGATTTGACCGACCGATACTGCAACGTGAATTGCCACGGTGGGGTTTATCCGACAGAAGCCGAGGCGAGCGTCAATGGCTCCGGACCAGCCCAAGTCAATTATCAGCTAGACGCTACAGGCCACAATGACACCTACATCAACATCAATCTGCCGTTTCCTAATCCAGATTCGTTGCAGGAGTTCAATCTGCAGTCCAGCAATTTCACCGCGGAATACGGCAATGCGGCGGGAGGTGTGGTGAATATTGTCACCAAGTCGGGAACCAATGCAGTCCACGGAAGCATGTTTCACTTCCTTCGGAACGGAAATCTCAATGCGCGCAACTTTTTTGCGCCGGAGCAGGATGTCCTGAAACGCAATCAATTCGGTGCTAGCGTCGGAGGACCGATTGTGAAGGACAAGTTGTTCTTCTTTGGAACTTACCAAGGCACTAGCGTTCGCAACATTGCTGCGGGAAGAATTCAGTTTGTCCCCACGGCGGAGGAGCGGAATGGCGATTTCTCGTCAGTCGCAACACAACTAATTGACCCTGTTTCGAAAGATCCGTTTCCAGGCAACCAGATTCCAGCCAGCCGGCTTAACTCGGTGTCAAATTATTTCTTGGGCCGAATTCCTTTACCTAATGGGGCGAATCGACAATTGACCTTCCCCGGGAGCCCGATTGAGCAGACCGAGACCCAATTCATGGGTAAGGTTGATTACCAAACGCGCAACCATCAGATCAGCGGACGCTATTTTTTCACTGACTTCGACGAGCCGCCCTTTGTGGGACCAGAGAACATTCTTGCGGCCGTCAGTAGCGGAAACGCAGTCCGCGTCCAGAATATTTCTTTCAACCATACGTTGACTGCTTCACCGACTCTGTTGGTCAACACCACTTTCGGTTGGAACCGCCAGAGGGGCGGGTCGCTTTCGAGCACGGATTTCGGTCTTGCTGACGCAGGTGCAGCGGTCATTGGACCGGAAAGCGTCGAAGAACTCAACTCGCCTCCGGAACTGGTCGTGACGGTGACCGGAGGCTTCCGAATTCGTACGAATCACCTAGGAGATTTCGATCGTGGCGATTTCACGATCCGCGAGGTTGTGACCAAAATCTCCGGTGCCCACGAACTCCACTTCGGCGGCGAGATCGTGAGAATCGAAAATCCGATCGTAAACACTTTCCAGATGGCCGGCCAGATCAGTTTCAATGGGCAGTTGTCGGGAGACGGCTTGGCTGATTTCATGGTAGGGCGGGCTTCGAACTTTCGGCAGGGCGGCGGGGAATTCAAAGACCTCAAAGGCACCAAGTGGGGATTTTTCGTCCAGGACAACTGGCGGGTAAGCCAACGGCTCTCCCTCAATCTCGGCGTTCGATGGGATCCCTACATTCCTTACTTTGACCGAAAAGGTCGGGTCGTGTGCTTCAGCCCGAACTTCACAGAGCCGTCGAGGCGGTTTCCTAATGCGCCCTTGGGCTTCCTCTACGGAGGCAGAGACCACGATGACCGTTGCCCACAGGGAGGATCGGAGCCGGATTGGTCGAACATCGCACCGCGATTTGGTTTTGCCTACCGGCTGACTGAGGACGGCAACACTGTGCTTCGAGGCGGTGTTGGCTACTTCTACACGCCAGTTGCGAGCAGCAACATGAACCCGTTCACGAATACCGCGCCGTTCGCCGGGACGTTTAGCCTAAACGACGTAGCTTTCGAGGATCCTTTTGGCAGCAAAGGGCTTGCCAACCCTTTCCCGGCTAATTTTGGGAACACTTTGCCAGGGCCCGATTTTGTCTTCTCGCCGTTGAACGATATTCGTGCCTACTTCACTCCCGATTTTGAGATCCCGCTACTGACTAGTTGGAACATCCGGCTGGAGCGGCAGGTAGGAGAGGATCTACTGCTCAGCGCCGCGTACGTCGGAAACAAGGGAACACACCTCGGGCTGACGATTGACGAGAACCCAGCCATCTACATTCCCGGTGTTGATGGAAACGGCAACCCTCTCTCGACCGTAGGCAATACTCAGCAAAGACGGATTTTCCCACAACACGGTCGGATTCGGCGTAGGGACGCGGCGGCTAACTCGCAGCACCATGCGTTGCAGCTGAATGTGGAGAAACGCTTTAGCGAGGGACTTTCGTTCTTGACCAACTATGTCTGGTCGAAAACCACGAACGATCTAAGTTCGGCCAACCCGTTCAGCCGAGCAATGGAGCACGCCCTGTCAAATGACGATATCCAGCACGTGTTCAAGTTCTCAAACATTTACCAGTTTCCAAGAGTCAGAGCGACCGGTGCTGCGGGCAAGTTCTTGAACGGCTGGTCGATCAACTCCATTGTGCTTTGGCAGAGTGGCTTCCCGATGACTATCGCCAGCGGGCGCGACAATGCCTTCGCTGCGGTAAGACAGGATCGGGCGGATTTTCTGGGTGGCAACGCTGAGTTTTCCGGACAGTCGCATGGCCAGCAGGTCGTCAAGTTCTTCGATACGTCCAAGTTCGTGCGCAATGCGATCGGTACGTTTGGCAACTCTGGACGCAATATTCTCCGTGGTCCAAGGTTCTTTAACGCAGACATGTCAGTGCTGAAGGACACTCAGGTGAGCGAGAGGGTGAGCGTGCAGATCCGGGCCGAGCTCTTCAACATCTTTAACACGGTCCGCTTCAACACGCCAAACAGGAACGTGTCGTCCGCACAGTTTGGGCGTATCACTAGGGCTCAGAATCCGAGGATCATCCAATTCGGTCTGAAACTGCTGTTTTAGTATCAAACCTCCGGAAATCATCCTCGGTTCACGTAAGCTTCATTGGTGGTAACTTCTTGTCATACAAGATGTTACCGAGGCTAGTCTCGGAACCGTGGAAGCCGATTGTAGGATACGACGGATTCTCGTGATAATCTGTCGTGACCATTCCGGACAGAATTGCATCACTGCCCGACTGAACGTCTGAATTTACAAATCCAGATATTTCTATGGATTACGTGCCAGTATCAACGACTGGTTGCTGCCGTTTCATGACGCGATAGCGGGGCGGCAGCAATGCAAGTGATTTGGAAGACTTCCAGTAGTTGAAGCATCCGTTCGATCAGCTGGTCCAGGATGGATGCGGACCGTCTGCAAAATCTCCGACGTTTGCAGCGATATCTCCTAGACACAGCAACAAGGAATCATTGAACGTCGGCGTATCAAGCGTATGACGAGCGAATGTGTGAGCCAAACCAACTGCATGCTGGGCATCCAGTGCAGGTCTGGTAGAAAGGAACGCTCAGCGATCACTTTTTTCCCGGGACGTGGTACGCCATTCCTGAGAATGCCGATCACGAGTTGATAGGGGTGTGCGGCATAGGCTCAGACTTGCTTGGGAATTGGTCGAAATTGGACGATAAGGCTGGGCCGCGGGGCATCGAGTTGGTGCGGCTGACTTGCCACAAGCCAGTTTCGAATCTCTAGCATCCCATTCAACACAATCTAGGCGATCCTACTCTTGTTTCGCTCAGCACGAACTAGACGAAAACTTTGGCGAACGCCAATACACGATCTCGACGATTAGACTTGCAGGTTCAACTTCTTGGTTGGCGAGTAGACTGTCCCTGGTCGTCTGTGCGGGAATCATTGATCACAAACCAACAGCTGAGGCTGCTGATGAAGAATCGGGCACGGCAAAAGCTGCTGGCACAGGCAGTGGCGAAGTCCGGTATGAGCGAGCGGTTGACCCGTGAACGGAGGGGCGCGCGGGCACTGCGGAGCGAGACTCGCAAGCCGTGCGACTGGTGGACCCAAGTCGATGCGTTCGGAGAGGTGTAGCCAGACCCAGAGACGACGCCTGCGTTGAACGAGGGCTTCAACGCAAAGGCGATCTTTGAGGAACGACACAAGGCGCCACCGGGGCAGGGCGGACGATCCAAAGAGGTGTCGACGTGGCGGGTTTCCGAGTCGCTGAAAAGGAGGCGTGCTAGTGGCACCAACAACATACCTTAGCGCCCGGCCTACGGCGCCTGCGATGTATGGCGGGTACTTGTTCTCGAACCCAACGTCAGAAACGCCCCCGACATGCCTAGACTCGCAGACATCGGAGTCGCTGTAGCCACGCCGACTCAGCGTGCTGGACGAATACAAGCGGATGCCGCTCTCGGCGAGCTTTGCTCTTGCCCGTAGCTTGACTGGCCCGTCCGAATAGACATCCATTACGAGTGCGTGAACGGCTCCCCACGAATCTGTGAGCCAAGCTTCCCATGGGAGGGGCTCTCTTCCGACTCCGTGCTAGAGTGCCGGCTCGAACGACACCCTTCAGAGCGGCCTCGCCTTCTAATCCATTTCGGTGCTACACTCTCTTGGATTGCGGTACCAGTCTGCGTGTGATCGGGCTGACCGCCTAGTTGAGAGAGGACCGAATGAACAAGAAAAACCTATTGATTTCAGGGCTAGTGGTGTTCGTCGCGTATCAAGCGCTTGACTACGTCACCCACGAGGTTCTGATGAGGCCCGACTACGACGCCACATCGCAAGTTTGGCGTCCCCAAGAGGAGATGATGTCGCTGATGTGGGTCATCTACTTGGTGGGCCTGCTGTGGTCATTCATATTTGTCTACCTCTTCGACTCCATGAAACGCGGGGAGGGAATCGCGGAGGGTATCAAATACGGATTCTGCATTGGACTGTTCGTTGTCACGCCGATGGCGTACAACTCATATGTGGTGATGCCAGTTCCGTACTCGATGGCACTCGGATGGTTTGGTTACGGAATGATCAAAGTGATGATCTGCGGGGTGGTTTTGTCTCTGGTGCACAAGCGCCTCCAAGGCGGCGCCTGATCTCGTGTTTCGCCGCTGAACGGAAACATGCCGGGGCTGCCCGCCGGGGCATGAGCGGGCGTTGACCGCTACAGTTCGCTACCGACGTCCCGGAAGGTTGGTCCGCCTTGGTATAGGCGCTTCGGCAAGCCTGCGAAGATCAGGCATCCGCTGAGTGCGTCATTGCTGTAATGCCAACGGACGGCGAAGACCGCAAGCGAGTTTCATAGGCGCGGATTATCAAGAGCTTGTTCCGTGTCGCGGTCATTACAGTCAACCTGCCCATTCGGTCGGATCGGTTTCGTACACGAGCCAATCTAAACAGCTCCTTGGCGCGAGACTGCCGAACTCCTTGCAGCAGAATCTCGATGGAGTCCGTGTGAACCGTTGGATCTTGCAGGTCTGATCAGGAGGCTTCGTTCGCGAGCGCCGAACACCGGTCCCAAGCGCCGACCGAGCCTAGCACGGAAGACTCAGGGAACGGATCACCGAGGTCTCTCGAGGCGAGTTCTTCTGGAGGGCAGGCGGTCCGTCAACGCCGACGCGCCGGAGTCCGGGGCCATTTGCTCCGGGCGTCTGCTTCCAAGTGCCCTAGCTGGCTCCTGATCGAACTTGATCCAAGACGCGACGAATCGCATCCACTACCACTTCAGGCCGATCATGATGAATGAAATGACCGGCGTCCTCGACGATTTGCCAGTCGCTGACCTCAGAGAGATTCGTCAGATCTTCCTGCATCTCGTGCCAGAACTCTGGTTTCCGTCCTTCCGTCAGAACGATGAGCGGTCTGTGACCAAGATTCGGAGGATTCGCCGCGGCTTCTTTCAAGCTCTCGCGAAGTCCCGCCAACTCCGCCGCAGTAGTCCGAAGTGATCGTGTTGTCATCATCAATTCCCTCTCCATCTTGCGAACCGAGTTGTCGCGAGACTCCGGGCTGCCCTCGGGCAGGGGGAGAAAGAAGCGAGGAATTGGGGTTGGTGCCAAAATGCCCACAACGAGTCCAATAGTGCTCGCGCTGTCAAGGTCTACCGTCCGAGAAACTTGATCGGGATGAGAAGAGTCAACCAACACCATGCCCGCGACCTCACTTGGAAACTGACCGGCATATAGCTGCATAACCAAACCTCCAAACGAGTGCCCCACGAGAACGTAAGGCGGGTCGATCCCGGCAGTTTGGAGTAGAAGCCTCAATTCCCGGACGATATTCGCGGCTGTCCGGGGCGAGGGGGATGTTTCGCTCCATGCGTATCCTGCCCTATCGTAGGTACATACTCTCGCGAATCTTGAGATGTCGGCGGTTACAGATTCCCACCCGACCGAACTGCCCGGAAGGCCTGGTTCGAGAATGACAGAAGGGCCACCTGCTCCTTCGCAATGCAGATGAAGGCGGTGCCCGCCAACATCGATCAATCTGCCGGGTGCGGCCGTGTTGCTCAATGTGTGCTGGGAGAGAGCCCACTGTAGAATGACTCCCGACGAGAGCACGACGATCAGGCCCCCTCCTCCCAAAAGGCAAACCCGAGCCAGGGATTTCTTCATTAGAGATTTAGACGCTGATTCCGTTCCATTTGTTCCCGTTGCTTAGGGCATCGCAGTATGCTGTGTCACAACACAGAGGTGTGAAGCTATGCAACCAATGGAAGGCCGTGTCTCGATGACTGCGGCTTTGCTGTGTACGGATCCGACATACAAGGAGGAGGTCTGCCGGGACAACGAATACACCCTTTCGACAGCCGCTGGAAGTGCTGAAGCGCTGATCGGGTTGGTGAACCAGGTTCCGTTGCAAGCATCGAACATTCCCTACGTTCGCCTTCTGCACGAAGCAGTCGAAACCTCTTCGGAGAGTCCGCCTTGGCTCGACCAAGAGCAACACAGCTTGGATCGAGATCGCCACCCCGGTGCCGCAGGTCGCTTGGAACGTGCCGGGAGAGCACGGTGGAGGCTCCACTGCGGACCTTTGGAGTGCCCGCGTGGATCCTGTTTGCCGCAAAAGGATGGGATTCTGGTCGGCCCATGGAGTTCCGGCCGAACCTGCATCCGTCGCCGAGCCTGCGCGGATTGCAGCAGTCCACGATCGAAATCGTTCTGCCAACAACGCCGTCGACCGGTAGACTGGCTCAGCGACCGCCACAGCTTGAAGCTGGGTACTTCATCCAAGTGAGGCTAATTGACCGGCTATCCACTCGTCGAAGCTAAGCCGGTGGCGAGTTCACCGCTAGCCTCACCGAACCGATCATGGCCGAAGGGATTCTCGTGCCCGGAAAGAACGCCTTGGTCAAGGGTCGTATAGTCGACTCTCGCCGTGGCAGGAGGGTCGGTGGCCGCGCCCGGCTGTCGATCGTTCTAGTTAGCGTGGAAAGCAATGACGGTCAGCGAATAGCAGTCGCCACCGTCCCGCTTGCTAGTGAAGCCAAATCGACGGGTAGGGCAGACGCCAAGAAGCTGGGAGTTGCGACTGTTATCGGCGCAGCCATTGGCGGCATCGCCGGAGGTCGCAAGGGTCCAGCCGCCGGGGCGGCGATTGCCGGGGCAGCAAAGACAGCAGAGCGTCTTGCCCCTCTCGGTGAAGACGCCGTTCTAAGGCCCGAGACTCTTCTTGCATTTCAGCTGGCGGACTCGGTGATAGTTAGACACTCGCCGCACCCGTAGAGAATCGAACCGCAATCGGGGGATCCCCAACAGTCGGTTCTTGCTTGCTTCTAGGCTTTCGGCGGCACCGCAGCTTGCGAAGAATTCCACGCGACTCGATTTACCATGCGTACGTTGGCGACATCCTGCCTGACGCCTTTGTGAACGGGTTATGAGGGACTACGGCGTCGTCAGTGTCTCTTGATTGAAGCAGGGAGCCGCCCGAAGCGCTCACTTGGACGACAATCGTGTCGCCGTCGGACGGACTTAGGGAAATACCCCCGGCTAACGACAACGAGCGTCTCGGCCAACCCGATTTCGGCTCGTGAAGGAGTCCTTCCATCGCGAATAAGAATTCGGCATTTGGCCGAATGGGCTCCGAACTGCCCAGCTCGCGCTTGCTCCATTGGAGATTCGATCAGCGCATGCTTCCCCCACGTGGGCAATCTGACGCACTTGCCCCCAGCAAGTCGGAAAAACGTCGCTGGTCGCCCGGGACTGCAACTAAGACCTAGAATCTTCTGCCTCTAGATCTCTCCGGCGGGGTTTGAGCGCCCGCACTAACCCTTTCCCCATATCTGCTGCAACCGTCTGTCACGACCACAGTTCCAGCGGTAGAACTTGTACTTCACGGCGTTCTTCTTGTAGTAGTCCTGGTGATAGTCCTCCGCTGGGTAAAACACGGCCTTCGGCAAGACCTCCGTCTCGATCTCAGCACGCCCGGACGCCTGGAATACCAAGCTCGCTTTGGACTCCTCAGCCAACTTCCGCTGCTCGTCCGTCAGCGTGAAAATCGCCGCACGGTATTGAGGGCCCTTATCGCAGAACTGGCCGCTGGGGTCGAAGGGGTCTACATTACGCCAGAAAACGTCAAGCAGCGTGGAATAGTCAACCTTCGCTGGGTCGTACTCGATTCGGATGGCCTCGTAGTGTCCAGTCCGTCCCGACGAGACCCTTTGATACGTTGCGTCTTTTGCGGATCCGCCGATGTAGCCTGAAACAGTTGAGAGAACGCCGTCGATTTTGTCAAACGGGGGCTCCATGCACCAGAAGCAGCCGCCGGCGAACAAAGCGAAGGCGGTTCCGGCTTCCGGCTGCCCCGCCTCTTCCGCCGGCGCGGTGGTCGAAGCAAGTCCCAATAGAGCTGCGATGGCAAGAACCCTCATGTCATACCTCCCAATCTGTGGTCGGCTGAAACTGCGGGCCCGCGGCATTAACGTCATTGGGCTCGCCAGTGGGGGCCGACCATCGTCAACAAGGTGCCGGGATGTCCGCCGCCACGCCGACTGTGAACCCTAGCTTACATCCTCTGTACAGATCGTGGCCACTACATCGCCGCAAGCCAAGTCCGCCCCATGGCTTCCAGGCGGCGCCGAATTCTGCGGGCGAGTCTGGTCTCTTCCACCCGTCGTAGGCCGGTAATCAACACGCGGTCGCCGTCGGCCAGAAATTCTTCCAGGATCGATGACTTTAGTCCGTGGTCACACAAGCGGTAACCGCCGATCGATTGGTCGATAACTGATCTTGTTGCCTTGTTCGCGATGCAACCGCCCGCGCCGATGGGTCACGGTCAACAGAATCGCTGTCAACAATACTGTCGAGTTTCCGGAAGGCTATCTCGACATCGTAGCGGGTGGAGTCCCGGAGCTCACCGGCCCTAGCGTCGGCCAGAAACGCGTCGACCGCTGCCTCCACACTCATCGCTTCAGGCTCGTCATTACTTGTATCGAGACGGGAGTCCAGAATGGCCTTGTTATGATCGCGTCCCAGGGATTGACTCGCAGATTCGGCGACTTGGTCGCGGTCGACCGCCTCACGTTGCAAGTGCCAGCCGGGGCAATTTGCGTGTTGATGGGGCCGAACGGGGCAGGCAAGTCGACCACCCTCAAGATGCTGACAGGAATGCTGTTGCCGAGCAGCGGGACAGCGTCGGTCTGCGGCTTGGACATCATCAGAGAATCCAAGGCGGTAAAGCAGCGAATAGGTGTCCTCCCCGAGAATCTCGGGCTCTTCGACGAGCTGACGGTTTATGAGCATCTGTGTCTCACTGGCGACGTCTATGGTCTTGGCGCCGACGTTGTTCAGGCTAAGATCGACCAGTTCCTGGAAGTGCTGGATTTCGCCAAGGCTCGGAACACGCTTGCACGGAATTGCTCCCACGGGACACGCAAGAAGACTGCCTTCGCCATGGCGCTGCTTCCAACCCCCAACGTCTTGTTCTTGGATGAACCGTTCGAGGCCATCGACCCGGAGTCGTCGCGCGTAATGCAGCAACTGATTGCCGGCGCCGCCCGAATGGGAGCCACTGTCTTGCTGACGTCACACGTTTTCTCCACCGTGGAAAGAATCGGGCACCAGTTCGTGGTTCTCCGGAGCGGGACTATCGCGCTGAACGCCTCGCGGGAAGAGTTGACGAAGCCGCTCGAAGATATCTATTTTTCGGTCACGGACTCTATGAAAACGAATGATTTCACGTGGCACGGACCCGAGCGCTTCTGAGGGCTCTCGCGACGGTCGCTAGGAGAAGTGACCAGTCGTTCCTGAGCTTCTCCGCGAACAACATCTATTACGGCGGATTTACCCTTCTATTCCTGCGAGATCCGCAGGCGTTTGCCGTTTCAGTCACGATCATCATGATGGTTCTGTTCCTGCCCTTGTCGGCCGGTCCGTTGCGACAGATCCCGGCCGAGCGACTTTTGACCTGGCCCCTCACCGGTCGGGATGAATTGGTCATCAGGGCAGCGCGTGTGGCGCTGAATCCCGTAGCCTGGATTATCGCGGCACTGCTGTTTTGGACAGGACTCTCACTGAGTGTGTGGATTGTTCTCGCACTTTGCTTCGCCATCGGGTTTACAGCGCCGCGCCTGCACTTAAGCGATAGGATCGTCGCCAACTTACCGATGCCCTCGTTTCCTGTGCGCCTGAACCAACTGATCCGGAAGAACCTGCGCGAGCTTTCTTCGACGCTTGATTTCTACTCGGCGGCGATCTTCTCGGTCGCCGCGGCGATTGGGCGGGCATTCGGTCTGCTTCCGGCCGAGGCATTTCTGCCCTGCACTGTGGTCATCATGCTATTGATGTCGTCATGCGCCCTGAGCCTGTTCGCTCTCGAGGGCATGGGCGGCTTCGCTCGATACAGGTTGTTGCCGCTTGCGGGCTGGGAGATTCTGGCAGCGAAGGATGCGGCGTTCGGGATCATTTGCCTGACGCTGACGGTTGCACTATCACCGCTTGGCGGACTCGCGGCGGGCCTCGCGGCCTTGGCAGTTGGCCACACCCGCTCTGTGCGCCGGCAGACGACGGACCGGAGATGGCGATTCCAAACAAGCGACTCGTTCGTATCCGGGATTTCGCAGATGGTCTTGATGGCCTTCGCGGCGATCGCGGCGGTGAAATGGCATCCCGTGTCGATGGTTGGCTGTCTGGTCCTGTGCCTGTTCTCGCTGCGACGTGCGGCACGGCTTCTCGAAGATCGTCTTGCCTTGTCGACCGAGTAGCTAACGAACTGCCTTTTCTGAGCGTTCATCCCTGCAATTCTTGCAACCGACTCTCCTCGAACCCAGTTGACCAATCAGCTAAAACGCCGATTCGAGATGTCGCTGGCGACGGTCGCACTAGAACTTTTCAGGCCGATCCGTCAAACGCGATCCGTCCGGCAGCTGCGGGGGCGACGGCTGTGATGGTAGCGCGACAAGGTGAAGCACGGCGCCAGGCAATACCTGCGCGGGCAGGCACACACCAACGGCACCGAGGCGTTGTAGGAAATGCTTGAGCGCGGCGACTGCAGCACCTATCACGAGATAAGCGTCAAGCACCTTCAGCGCTGGGTCAAAGAGTTCACGGGAAGGCATGACATCCCCTAGACCTCGGCACGGTCACCCAGAGGGCACTGATCTCACAGAAAAAGGTCGGCAAGTGGCCGTTGTAGAAGGACGTGGTGGCGGAGGTGTGAACGTCAGGAACCGAACGCACTTCGAAAGCGACGACCTCGATGTAATGCGGGGGATGAACTAGGATTGTGTGGACCTAATCGATCCCGACCCGCCGTTCAACTCGAACACGACCGATGCGGCCCCGGGTCGGCAGCAAGGCGGCCGGCGCAGCAATGAAGAACTCTTTTCCTAAATAGGCATTTTCCGGAATGCAGGGAGGTCCGTTGTCGAGCGAGTACCCGGATCCATGGCGTAGTTCAGTGCGGTTCGCTAAGGAAGTGGTCGATCCCGTTTGCATAGTAGCGCAACAGCTCTGTTTCCTTGGGGGCAGAACGATACAGTCCATCCGACTCAACAACAAGGTGCCGAAGCACCAGCATTCGCAAGCCCGCTGTAATTGCGTAATCGCGGTCGGCGCGCGGAATATGGACGTACGCGCCTCGTATCTCCAATTCATCGATCAGCCTCTGCACTTCCGCCTTGATCTCGAGTCCACTCATGGACCGGTTTGGACGGCGAACGAATACCGTTGCGACCAGCGGCACGGGCAGGACCGGAATCATCGAGGCAATTGCCTCGAGAAGATGGTCCCCGAGCCTCTCTATCGCCTCGATGCGAGCGTCCGCGCCCAATACCCGAAAATCAATTCCGCGGGTACTGGCATAGGATCGCATTGAAACCGGAGTCCCGAAGTTCACACACGCGTATCCGAATCGGTACCAACGTTGCCTCACCATCAGGCTTAGATTGTGGCCGACCAATTTCAAGAAGGTGGCAATCACAAATCCCTTGCTACGCTCACTTGCGTTCGGGTCGAGTGTCCGAATCAGCGATCGATCTTCCAAGACTCGGTCGTAACTGATTCCAACTGGCACGAAAACGAGGTCGCGGTCCCCTTTTGGATCGAACGCGGACACCATGTAGCTGATCAAGCCGAGCTTGAGAGATTGCAACCGGCCATCACGGCTTAGCCTGCCCTCTGGATACATCGCCTGCACCACTCCGCCTTGGGTCGCCATCTGAACGTAACGTGCCAACACCTTTCGATAGAGAGTGTTTCGGGAGTTCCGGCGGACGAAATAGGCACCAAGCGACCTTATCAGCGTCTGTAACGGCCAGATCTTGGCCCATTCACCGACGGCATAGCTGAGTGCCGTGCGACTGGCCGCCATGAACGCGACGATCAAGTAGTCCATGTTGCTCCGATGATTCATCACAAACACGACACTAGCGTTGGGCCCGATCTTGCGAAAGCCAGCGTCGTCTGAATAACCCAAACGGATTCGGTATAACAGTTGCGCTATCCGTCGGGCGAAGTAATTGCCTAGTCGGAAATAAGCGTAAGCATTGAAAGATGGCACGATCTCGCGCGCGTAGCGCTTGACCTGTGCATGTAAGACTTGCCGTGGAATCTCCGAGTGTTCGGCCTGCAATTCGATAGCTTGCATCACCTTCGGATCGGACGTCAATCGGTCAATTAGTATTCTTCTTTTGGTCAATTTAAAAGCTGGTATTTGAAATTGCAATCTCGTATTCAATTCATCGACGACCCGATTGATTCGCCGTCTGAGAAACCATCTAGTGCTAGGGATCAGCAAGCGGTCGAGCAGAGCCCACATCACGAGTGCTGAGGCCAAATAGAAGAGCCACATAGGGACTGATATCGTTTCCGTCATAGTAGGGCCGTTCTGAGTGAATCCAATGTTCTTGCGGGTTCTTCTAGGTGGTCCCCGTCCGATTTCGATGGGATCGTACCGAAGTGCGATTCTGCCGTGATCGAATCGCCACAAAGGTTTCTAGGGCGGCTGCCGGTCGGGAAGTCGTCTACTGTCCGCCGGGGCTCTCGATACGGATCTAGGTCCATACTCTCCATCACCAGTTCGTCATCTATGGCCGGCACACTCAATCTAGGATTTGGCATGCCCCTGCGTAGCGTCGCATCGACGGCGTAGTTCTCGTGGACACATGTTCGTTCGGGAGGGGTGGACACCTCCCGGACACTCCTTGAGACGTGACGTTCGCTTGAGGTCCTCTTATAGGCGTCAGCTGGGGCGGGAAATGCTTTGTCGCCTGATCCCAGGTCTCTTGGAACCGACCTCCCTCCACGGCGATTCCATGTAACAAACCTTCTTTCTACCCAATCCTGGGCCAGCCTTTCGCGACCTTATTCTGGACCCCAAGGTGCCCTGCGCCAATTACTCCCCCAAGCGTTTTCGCAACTTTGCGAACGACTCCCACCCAGGCTTTGGAGTTCGTCCCACAGCGCCGCTCCTGCGTGGCGTTGGATTCCGTCACGAACCGGGTAGCCGAGCAGATTGGGGGCGGAGCCTCTTGGAGCCTGCCGATAGGACCGGATTGCTGCCAAGTGACAAGTTTGCAATAGGGTACCAGTGCGTAGAGCGAAACAGGTCGACTGATGATCCGGCGCCGTCCATCGGGTCCGGCCAGTGCGGGTGCATTTCGACCAGGAACTGAATTCCGAAGACGAATCCCATGTGTGGCTCTTCGAATCGCGTCTCGCCCAATCCCTCCACGCTTTCTCTTCTCGCATGGCGAGAAGTGCATGGATGAATTGTCCTTAGAGTATTGAACCCTGGAGTTAACCTCCGTCGTCCCAGGGCTGAACAAGCTTTGGCGAACGAGCGTAGCGTCGCATTGCGAATTCAAGTTGCGCGCCTGCCCCCGGTCCAAGTTCTACTACCACGACACCGGATTCGATTCTCCGCGAGAAATCGTCCATGCGGATCGCCGTGAACTCGTGCTCGCGGTACCCGCCGGCTTGAACAATCAGCGTTCGCGGCTGGACTGGATCGAGATTGACCAACGTGACCGTCACTGAGTCTGCCGTCAGCCGCTCCACCAGTGCGGCCACGTCCGGAGGCAGTCCCGCGCGACGGCTTTCGGGATCGAAGTAGCGCAGCCGGGAATGAAGCGCCCACAGCTTGCCGCTCGAGAAGTAGCCGCCCATGGTTAGCTGAGTCAGGTGATCGGTTGCCACGGGCACGAGATTCAGCAGCCAATCGGCAAGCCTGGTATCGGGGCTCGTCGGATCGTTGCTGATCAATTCGACGCGCCTGCGAACGTAATCGAAATCTTGTTGCAGGGCGCGGACAGGGTAGTCCGGGTCAGACCCTTCCAAGAAGGCGATCCAGCCCTCTTCCTTCGGAATCCGAGCGAGGTCGTCACGATCCATCGACCAGAGGTAGATCTCGGTCAAGCGGTCGAGGAACAAATTTGCCGTGTAATGGTAGAACTCTGGATCCCCCCCGAACTTGTACCCTCGGGGGTCGCCATACATTTGCGGGAGCATAGTGCGGCCATTGACGACGCGCTTGTGTTCGTAGAGGATATCAAGCTGTCTCCGGAGAGCGTCGATGTACTTGGGATTGCCAGTCAGCAGGTATGCGTTCGAGAATCCAGGCCATGCGCCCGTGGCAACCATGTTGCGATGGGCGATCCGTTGCGTCTCCCCGTCGAAGATCGTGAAGTTCCACCCGTAAGTGCCTTTCCACCACTGACCGCCGTATTCGCCGCCCGGCTCGCCGCCTAGCCCGACATTCGTCGGGATCATGCCTCCGGTGCTCTCGGTGCGTTCGAGCCAAGCATTGATGTACTCGAGCACCCAATCCCGGTATTTGCTCTGGCCCGAGAGCATGAAAGCGTTCAAACCCAGCAGCGTGGCGCCCATGTTGAGTGGATGGTCGCCAACGGAATCGAGATACTCGTCGCAATGGGCCAGCATGCGCGGATACCACGCCTCCAAATCGAGCATGCGCCCGCGGCCGTAAGGGCTATGGAGGATGTGGAATCTCCCCGGAACCGGATCGCCTGCCCAGTCGTAGACCGTGGCCTTGCGGAGCATCGGGCCTAAGCTGCCTGTCCAGATGCTCTTGATCACTTTTCGGTCTGGATCGTAGTTGGGAGCCTCTGGATCGTGCCCGATGTACATCTCCGCGAATCGGCTCATCCTCTCGCGGAAGACCGGGTCATCAGGATCGGACAGCCCGTAGAGAAGAAATCCTCGCATGCCTTCGCCGGTATGAAACCAGTCCGATTGGGTGATGAACTCACGGTAGTAGGCACCGTTTTTCGCAAGTTCGGTCAGTTTCGTGCGTAGCTCTCCGTACTGGGCTAGATGGCCCTCAAGACCCTTCCTGTAGAGCTCGAGGACGTTGTCATTGCCACCCAGCGCATGCAGCAGAGTCCAGTTGTAATAGGTCTCGATCGCGTCGTCTGGTCCGTCGAGCGTTCCCCACCGCGGCGTGTGGGGGAGGTAGCCTCGGCTGTCGATGTATTCCTTGGCGAACCGCTCAACGGCCCTCGAATTGGCTTCAAGCAGCGCCCGTTCCATGAGCGCCCATGCCGGGGGGGACATCGGAGTGTCGATTCGAATGACCGGCATTTCGGTGTGGGCCGAAATTGCGGTCAGCAGGACCAGCCAGATCATCCGCAGCATCGCGCCATGCCCAATCACGCTCCAACTAGCCGATGCGGTACCGGTCGATCGCGTCCATGTCCAGCGAAACGCCGAGACCCGGGCTCGCCGGCACAGCATAGAAACCGTTCTCCATATTGAACGGCTCGACCATCAGGTCGTCCTCCAGAACGTGCGTGACGCTGATGGTGTAGGCGATGCCCGGGAAAGCCGCGGCTTGATGCGCTTGGAAAACCTGGTTCACACCGCTTGAGATGCTGTGCTCAACCCAAAGCGGGATTCGGGTCGCCTCTGCCATCAGAGCCCGTTGGACGAGTGTCCGGCCCATTGGCTTGCCGACCACGAACGCATCGACAAGACCTTCGCTGATGAATGGCATCGGGTCGGCCGGAATATGCTCTGTGACTTGTAGGGCGCTCTTGCCTTTCAGCTGCCGATAGGCGTCAATCCGGTCTCGGGAGAAAGGGGATTCGATTGCGAAGTAGTGATGGAACTTGGAGAGTCTCTCTGAGAAGTGGAGCGTCCGTCCCACCGAACCCCACCATGCGTTGGCGTCAACCCAAACGCGCATGTCCTTGGGAATCACATCGCAGATCGCTTCTGCTTGGGCTATGGGATCTTCCCATGGACGTGCCTTGACTTTGTGAACGCGGTAGCCGAGGTCCGCCCCGCGCTTTGCCTCGGCGGCCATGAGTTCCGGCGGGAAGCATTGGCTCCACCACGTCTGCTGGATGTGGGATTTGGTGCGCGATGCGAAAAGCTTCGCCACCGGAAGTTCGAGTGCCTTCCCGATCAGATCGTAGACTGCGACGAGAATGCCGCCAAGTCGATCATCGAGCAGATGGTCCCACGGCGTGCTGCCGACCATCGAGTCCAGAATCCTGCGGGCCGCTGCTGCCGGCATGTCGGCGTCTCCGATGCCGACCAAGCCCGCGTCGCTGAAGAGTCTCACGATGACGGGTTCGTAGTGCGTCTGGAAGCGCCCTTGGCGGAAGAAGCTTCGCTGCCAGGCCTCCCGAACCCTCTCGTCCATCGGGACCCGGGTCGTGACCAGCTCGTAGCGGGCGATCCTCTGTTTGGCTGAGCCGTGCAAGCGCGTCTTGAGTGCACCGGCAAGCGCGGCCGCCACGATGCTCCCGTCGCGTAGGAACCTGCGACGACTCAACGCAAGATCCTCATTTCGTCCCTGCATGCAAGTCTCTGTGTGTTCCACATTTTGCGCGCAGGCCGAAGCTAGGTGCGAGCCACCCGAAGATTCCGTTCAGCCGATCCATGCGCACCGATGTGCACCTCATTCGCGACCCTTTCGATCCCCCGCTGCGCGGGGCCTTGTCGGTCGGTGCAGCAGTTGTGTGCATCCCTCAGCCGTCAGGCGATGAGATCGTCGACCACGTGTCCGAATACGTCGGACAACCTTACCTCGCGACCTCCGAATCGGTAGGTCAGCTTCTCGTGATCAACTCCCAGCACCCTCAGCACGGTCGCCCAAAGGTCGTAGACGCTCATCGAGTTCTCAGCCACATGGTACCCGTACTCGTCGGTGGCTCCGTAGGTAAACCCGGGCTTCGCTCCGCCCCCGGCGAGCCAGACGCTGAAGCCGAACGGGTTGTGGTCGCGGCCGTCCTTGCCCTGTCCGAACGGCGTCCGGCCGAACTCGCCCGCCCAGATGACGAGAGTCTCGTCCAGCAGCCCTCGAGATTTTAGGTCTTTGAGCAGGCCCGCGATCGGCTGGTCTACTTGCATCGCCATGTCGGTATGGCCCTCTTCCAGCTCGCCATGCTGGTCCCAGGGGTTGCCGACCTGGCCGGGCACGCTGGGTCGCATGAGGCAGGTCAGTTCGATGAATCGCACCCCGCGTTCCACTAGCCGTCGCGCGAGCAGGCATTCCTTCCCGTAAGCAGCGGTTTCCGGGTTCGGCGAATCCATTCCGTACAGCTTCTTGGTCGCCTCTGTCTCGCCGCTGAGGTCTAGCAGGTCCGGCACCGCCGACTGCATGAGGTATGCCGTCTCGTAGTTTCGGATCGCCGCCTCGATTGCCGGCTCCTCGCTTCCAGCAGAAGCGAATCTCTTGTCGAGCGCATGGACCAGGTCGATTTTTTTTCTCTGGAGCGGATCGGGGTCCGCCGGTCGGATGTTGTTCAGTGCTTCCTTCTCTTCCGGGTACAGGAACGACGCCTGATGCACCGCCGGGAGGAAGCCGTTGCCGTATATGCCGACGCCCCCCAACGGAACGCCGCCACTCGCCAGGACCACGAATCCGGGCAAGTTGTCGCTCTCGGAGCCAAGCCCGTAGGTGGTCCAGGCGCCCGCGCTGGGATGACCGAGGAAGGGGTGTCCAGTGTGTATGAAGTAGTTTGCTTGGGCATGCTCGTTGCCCTTGCTCGTCATGCTGCGGATGACGCAGAGGTCGTCAGCGCAGGACGCGACATGCGGGAACAATTCGCTGACTTCAATGCCGCTTTCGCCGTATCGCCCGAACTCCCAGGGGCTCGGCATGATGCCGGTGACATCGTTGAACATTGTCGGTTTCACTTCGACCGGCATCGGCTTGCCGGCCTCTTGTTTCAACCGTGGCTTCGGGTCGAAGGAATCAACGTGCGATACCCCGCCCGACATGAAGCAGAAGATCACGCTGCTCGCTTTCGGAGGGAAGTCTAGAATGCGACCGTTCTTGAGCGATTGCCCCGCTGTGCTAGGTATCAGCGAGGACAGAGCGAGCGAGCCGAAGCCGGTGGAGCAGCTTGACAACATTTCCCGCCGCGAGAGCCGGTTCCGAATCAATGGCAGGTTTGGCACGGAAGTCACCGAAGGTAGATGAATTGCTTGAGGTTGAACAGAGACTGGGCGAAGTCCTTCCAAAGGCTCTCGCTTCCCAGCCAGTCCACCTCGGGCAGATCGTGTTCTTCCGCGAAGGCAGCCAGGGATGTCACGAGCAAATCGAGTTCTTCCGTGTCCGGATTGCGCCCGATCGCGCGCCGGAACATTCGGGCGGCTCGGTCCCTCGGCGAAATGGCACCGTCCGCCAAGGTTCTATTCGCCCACCGAGCTGCTTGGCCGAACACGAACGGATCGTTCAGCATTGCGAGTGACTGGGCGGGGATGTTGGTGGTGTCCCTGCGTCCGCGGGTGGTGGACGGCTTAGGAGCGTCGAACACCTCGAGAAACGGATTCTGGGCGTTCCGCTTCACGGCCTGATAGACACTTCGGCGCCTCGCTCCGTCCAAGGGCCCCTTCGCCCCGCCACCCTCGGTCTTCCCCACGTAATACACATTGATGCTCGGGCCGTACATGGTTGGGTCCAAGTCGCCGGATGTCTCCAAGATGGCGTCGCGGATCGATTCGGCTGGCAGGCGTCGAGCGTTCTGGTACTGCAAGAGCCGATTCTCGGGATCGTGGGCCCGCGCCTCAGGGGAGGATTCAGCGCTCATTTTGTAAGAGTTCGACGAGACGATATGCCGGATCATCTCCTTGATCGACCAGCTGCCTTCGATGAATCGCGCGGCTAGGAAGTCCAAGAGCTCAGGATGGGAGGGCCTGTCTCCGGTCACACCGAAATTGTCGACAGTGGAGACGATGCCCCGTCCGAATAGGTAGTGCCACAAGCGATTGACGAGGACCCGAGCAGTCAGTGGGTTCTCCTTGCTAGCGATAGCTTCGGCGAGTTCCAGCCGACCACTGCCCCCAGTGCGGAACGGCTCGCCTCCTAGGAACTCCAAGTAGCGGCGTTCCACCGGCTCCGCCGGCTTCTGATGGTCGCCTTTGACGAACAGCGGCTGGTTGAAACTTGTACCGGGCAGCACGCCCGGCGCCCGGCGCGGAATCGGTGCAGCCTTTTCGACTGCCCTGTATTCATTGACGGGGTCCCGCAAGTCCGCCAATTCGTTGAGACTCGACGGCATGAGGCCGGAACGGACCAACGAGTCAAGGAAAGCCGTTTGCCTGTCGCCGAGAGCGCCGGCAGCCCACGCTTCGGCCGCTTTGCGGGCTAGGGCATCATAACGTTGCTCCAACTCCCGCAGCGTGGCTGGGGCCTCGCCCTCGAGCAGGTGCAGCATCGCGTCGTGCGTTGGACGGGGGCTTTCCTCCGTGTCATGGAAAACGACCTCGGAGATGCTGAAGTTCGAGCGTCCGTCCTTTCGGGCGATGCGGTCGGGCTCCCGCTTGTTCTCTCGGAACGGCCTGGAACGATCTCCCAGTGTTTGCAGTTCAATATGGGCCATCTGCCCTTTGCGATAGGCCGTGTCGAATCGTACCCAACCGGTGCGGTCTCCTGTCAGATCTTTGGCCGGATGGATGCCGCCGCCACCGATGGGGTAATTCTCGATCACCAGCTTGGCCGAAGCGAAGTTGCCTCCCGACACTCGCAGGCTGATGTAGTCGCTCGCAACCCGGAAGCGGGGCGACCCCAGAATGCCGCCGTACTTCTGACTATCCAGTCCGGTGTGGATTCCGGCCGGCAGCAACCCGCTGACGATGCGGTCGCCTTCCGGCTCGACGCGGTACTCGCCAGTGCGCATCGGTTGGGTCGAAACGCCTGGACCGCTCGGGAACCAGGCTTGCGAGTGGCCGGATTCCGACAGATCCCAAGCGCTGCGGAATGTCGCGCCATTGAATTCTCGGGCGTATTCGGACTTTTCCTGCCACTTCAGAACTAGCTCGCGCCATCTTTCGCGGAATCCAAGGTCGATGTCCGGCACGCGAAGTTCTTGCCATGCCCGTAGCGGATCGTCCTCCCGCAGATCGTCACCCTTGAGTCTTGCCATGAGGGCCTGGAGTCTTGGATTGGGTTCCTCGCCGCCCTCTGATTCGGTCTTGGAGCCGGCTCCTTTTCCCAGTTCCGCGTCCGCTTCTGCTAGCAGCGAGGCCAAGGCTCCGTCGTGCTTGGCCCATGCCTCGGCAAGTTTGGATCGGATCTGCTGGCGAAGTTGCTCGAGCCGGTCTTTGTCGGCTGCAAGCACCTTCGGCGAGTCGACTGTGACAAGTCCGGGCCTGCTGCTGGCGAGGATTCCGTAAATTGCATAGAAGTCCTTCTGCGTGATCGGATCGAATTTGTGATCGTGGCAGCGGGCGCACGAGACCGTCAGCCCCTGAAATGCCTTCGAAAGCACGTCGATCTGGTTGTCGACGACCTTGACTTGATCATCGAGCGCATCGACGGGAACGTACCCGTACTCCACCATGCGAAGATTTCCCGGGCCGAACATCGACTCGTTAAGCCCGTCCTTCGAGTTGAGGCGCGGATTCCTCAGTAAGTCGCCGGCTAGGTACTCGCGGAGCATTTGGTTGTATGGCACGTCTTGGTTGAATGCTCGAATCAGGTAGTCCCGATACCTCCAGGCCATCGGCAACTCGAAATCGCCTTGGCTGCCGTGAGACTCGCAGTACCGGACCCAATCCATCCAGTGCCGGGCCCAATGTTCCCCGAAGCGTTTCGACTCGATCAGCCGGTCGACAAGATCTTGGTAGGCGGTTGGCGATTCGCTTTCAACGAACGCCTCGACCACCTCGGGTCGTGGCGGAAGTCCTGTCAAATCGAAGGCCAGCCGTCGAATCAGCCTTCTACGATTCGATTGCGATGCGGGGCGGAAGCCCTCGCCTTCCAACTTGGCGAGCACGAAGGCGTCGATTTCGTTCGCAACCCACGCTTGGTCCCGAACTTCCGGAGGGTTCGGATTCCGAACTGGGCGGAATGCCCAATGCTTTCGCGCCCCGCCCGCAGTAGATTCTCCGTCCGCCACCGTTGAGGGGGACGTTAGCCAAGTCGCCCCGTCCTTGATCCACTTCACGAAGTCGGCGATCTTCGGTTCAGCCAGCCTGCCTCCGAAAGGCATTTGAAGGCCGTCGTGTCGCAGTGCTCGCACCAGGAGGCTGGCTTCGGGATCGCCGGGCACGATTGCCGGCCCTCTGCCACCACCTCGCATGGCCGCCCCCCTAGAATCGAGTCGCAGGCCTCCGTGTTGCGTCTCGGACGCATGGCAGCCCCAGCACTCGTTCGCCAAGATCGGACGCACACGCTTTTCGAAGAATTCCGATGCCTCGTCGCCTGCAAGCGACGTCGGACCGAGATGCACGCAGAGCGCGACAATTGCCGCGCGTGGGATCATCGTTCGCATCTAATGCCGCAATGATACACCCAAAGCGTCCGCTGGATTCCCGAATGCCTCAACTTGAGTCAAAGTATCGCCCAGCGGATGGGCACAGTAGAAAAGCCCGCTGATATGGGATATCGGTAACATTTCTAATCTGAATAGATCGATTGCCAAATGCAATTTCTTGTATGAATTTCAAGGTCTTATACATAATCAATATCATGGAATTAGGATCTTGAGTGAATCAGATAATGACACAAAATCTATGTAAATTGAATATGAAACAATGTCTTTGATGTTACAAGAAATATACCCTGTTAGTAATGCAGCTAAATTTGACATGTCCGATTGCCCCAAAGGGTTAAGCCTTACGAAACCTTTCATTGATTTGCTGTTGTACCAAGCTGAACGGCGGGTAATCCTTGCAAGACGCTGGCGACAAGAGCGTCGTCTTGGGTCGGGCCCCGGCGAATTCGCTCAGTTGCGGGTACGTGGTCGATGCCTCACGCGATGAGGTCATGGACCACATGGCCGTGGACGTCGGTAAGCGAGACGTCGCGCCCGCCGAAGCGGTAGGTCAGTCTCTCGTGGTCGAGTCCCACTAGGTGTAGGATCGTGGCGTGCAGGTCATGGACCGTCATCACGTTCTCTACAGCGTGTACGCCGAGTTCGTCAGTGTTGCCGTATACCAGCCCCTTGCGGACTCCGCCCCCGGCCATCCAAATGGTGAACCCGGTTTCGTGGTGATCCCGTCCGTCCCCGTTGCCGGTGTCAGGGGTCCGGCCAAACTCCGTCGCCCAGACCACCAGGGTCTCGTCCAACATGCCGCGAGCTTTCAGGTCCTTGAGCAGCGCACCGACGGGCTGGTCGGTGATCCGTGCGTTACCCTCGTGCCCCTTCTTTAGTTCGGTGTGCTGGTCCCACGTCCCGTTGTTACCCCCGTAGACTTCCGCGCAGGTTATTTCGACGAAGCGAACGCCCGCCTCAACCAGGCGTCGCGCCCTGAGGCACTGGGTTGCGTACAGCCTCGCTTCCTTGTCCTTCGCCTCCAAGCCGTAGTTCCTTTTCGTCTCGGCGGTCTCGCGATCCAAGTCGAGGACATCCGGGAGCAGTGACTGCATGCGGTAAGCGAGTTCGTAATTCCTGACGGCCGACTCGATGGCGTCGTCTCCTCCTTGGGCCTTAGCCAGGAGACGGTCCTGCTCCGAGACCGCCTCTAGCTTGACGCGCTGGACTGGATCCAGGTCAGCGGGGGCAAGGTTTTCGATCGGAACCCCTTCGGCAGCAATAGAAGTGGCTTGGTGACTCGCCGGAAGGAACCCGTTCGAGAAGTTCTCCACGCCGCCGGGGGGAACCGCTCCGCCATCCAACAGCACATAGCCGGGCAGGTCTTTGTTCTCTGTGCCGAGTCCGTACGTGACCCACGATCCGAGACTCGGGTAGCCTCCTACGTTGCGCCCCGTGTGCATCTTGATGTTGCTCCGCGGGTGCAGGGGGAAGTCCGACTTCATCGACCGCACGATCGTCAGGTCGTCGACGCAAGTCGCAACATGCGGGAACAGCTCGCTAACGAACGCGCCGCATTCTCCGTGCTGCCGGAAACTCCACGGACTGCCAAGCCACTTGCGATTGGGACCGGCGGTGTAGTTGTCGAGTCTTGCCCGCATTCCGTCGAGTTCCGCGAGCTTTGGCTTCGGATCGAAGGTGTCCATGTGAGAGACGCCTCCCGCCATGAACAGGAACACGACATTCTTGGCGGAAGGCGCGTGATGCGGCCTTGCTCCTGTAGCGAGCCCGGCGTACGCTGGATCCGCCATCAGCGCGGACAGCGCGGTCATTCCGAATCCGGTCGAAAGAGAAGCCAAGAGGTCGCGTCTCGAGCAAGCCAGCCGGCGCTCGCGGTCCTTGAGTTTGCGCATCATGTGTCCTCGCTTATCTGATGTAGATGAACTCCTTCAGGTTGAAAATCGAGTGGGCCATGTCCCGCCAGACCGGCAAGCTGCCCATCAGCTCTTCGGTGGGCTCGCCGTGCAGGTTCGCGAATTGCTCGGCCAGCGACTCCATCCGTGCTAGCTCGCGGTCCGTCGGCGGCCTTCCTAGCGCGGCACGATACATCGTGCGAAGCCGGGTACGAACCGATTCGCTCGATTCCTCAATCAGCGCCTGCGCCCAGTAACCCGCCTCTCCTACCACAAACTGGTCGTTCATCATGGTCAAGGCTTGGCGCGGCACGTTTGTGACATCCCTTCGACCGCGGGCAACCGCCGGGGGAGGGAAGTCCAACGCCTCGAGAAAGGCAGCTCCCTCGTGGCGGGTAACCTTCAGGTAGATGCTGCGGCGCCCTGTCCCGTCGATCGGCCCAGACAAGAGCTTCCTGTAGGATTTCGGCTTTTCCCTGTAGGGGTGAATGCTCGGGCCGTACATCGTGCGGTCGAGCTTGCCCGATACCGCGAGAATGGTATCTCTGATCGACTCGGCTTCAAGACGTCGTGCCGGATAGCGATGGTAGAGCAGGTTCCCGGGGTCGGCCTCCTGCGCTTTCGGCTTAGCCTCGCTGGACTGTCGAAACGTCCGAGACAGCGCGATGCGCCGAATCGTCTTCTTGATCGACCACCCGTCCGCCAAGAACTGGCTTGCCAGGTAATCCAGGAGTTCGGGATGGGATGGCCGTTCCCCGAAGCGCCCCAAGTTATCAACGGTGGCGACAAGACCCCGCCCGAAGAGATAGTGCCAGATTCGGTTCACCATGACCCGTGCAGTCAGCGGGTTGCGGGGACTGGCGATCACTTCGGCCACTTCACGACGCCCGCTTCCGCGAGGGGGAGTGGGCTTGCCAACGTCTTCAAGCAGGGTAAGGAATCCGCGCGGTACGAGCTCACCGTGATCTTTGGGATCCCCGAAACGGAAAATCGGCGTATCGTGCCCGCCCTCCATGTCGGACATCCCCTGGATTACCCGCGGAAGGCTGAGCTGGCGCTCGATGGCGCGATAACGGTCAACCAGTCCACGCAGCCGAGGCGTTACATACTTGGAATTCGCGATCAAATCGTTGTCCAGAAGCCAACGCAGCCAGCGCACATCATCTTCGGAGGCTGTACCTTCGCTCCAAGATCTGACCGCCTGCTTCGCTGTGGACGCGTAGCGAGCGGCAACCGCCGCTAGGTCGTCAGGGGGCCCCGACTGAAAAAGGCGCTGGACATGGGCGAGTTCTTCCTCGGGCAACTCGTCGCAGTCATGGAGCACGGCCTGCGTGATGCCGAAGTAGGAGCGCGGGTCGGCCATCTGCGCGGTCATGGCTTCTGTCATTCGGTCCGGCCGGTCCGGCAGGCGGGGATTGTCATGTCTCGTCACCAATTCCGCGTAGATCCGATAGTCGTCGTGCTTGTCGCGCAAGGGGATCTTTATCCAAGCGAGCCGTTCTTGGTCGAGCACCTGATAGCGCTCGCTCAGCATGCAGTTGTCGAGAACCGTGCGCCAAGCCGCCAGCTTGCCTCCGACAACGCGGAGGCTGATGTACTTCTTGTCCCGCGGCAGGTACGGTGACCGAAACGCTCCATTGAGCTTCTCCGAAAGCAGGTGCGTGAACACGCCCACGGGAAAAATTCCGGACAGGACCTCGTGGCCCGTTGGCCCTATCGCAAACGCTCCGCTGGGCGAGACGACGTGTTCGAAGGCGCGACCTTCGGCGTGCCAGCCTGAAAGGCTTCCTCCTTTGAAGTCGGCGATCTCTTGGAAGTTCTCTTCGTTGAACTCCGCGCGCCATCTCTGATGGCGGCTATACCGATCGGCGAGCGCTGTCCAAACCTCGCTTAGCGATGAACGCGAAACGCTTTCTGCATCGCGGGCGAGATGCATCCACGGGTACAACGGATCTTCTAGCGCTAAGTCACCGCTCGCGACAAGCTCGCCGACGCGTTCAGCTCGCTCTGGATCCAGCACGGTTTCTTCCGGCGAAATCGGCGGCTGTTCGTTCTGTCCCCGGAGTGACGCGAGCAAATGGCTGTTGAGATCTCCGGCCTCGGCAAGCCAGACGGCCGCCAACTCAGACTGGATTCCTCTCTTCAGGTCCATTAGCTGCAACTTCAAGTCATTGTTGGCGTTGTGAGTGTCGATCGTTCGTGTTACCAGCCTCGCGCTGTCGAGCACCCCATAGAGACCGTAGTAGTCCGCGGTTGGAATCGGATCCAACTTGTGGTCGTGGCACCGGGCACACGAAATCGTCAACCCTTGGAAGGCCTTGCCAAGCGTGTCGATTTGGTCGTCCACGACATCGGTACGAACCTCCCGGAACATTGTGCAGTCGTCATGCCCTTGTTCGCCTAGCCGGAAGAAAAATGTCCCCGCCAGGGATTCGTTCACGGTTCCTTCGGCCCCGAGCCTCGGCTCTGCGAGCAGGTCTCCCGCGATGTGCTCGCGAATCAGCTGGTCATAGGGCAAGTCGGCATTGAACGCGCGAATCAGATAGTCGCGGTAAAGCCACGCCCCGTTGTTCTCGTAGTTCCAATCGTTGCCCAGCGTTTCGCCGAAACGCACGATATCCATCCAATGGCGCGCCCAGCGCTCCCCGTAATGGGGGGACTCGAGAAGGCTGTCCAATGCCCGTTCGTAAGCGTCGGGGGCCGGGTCATTGACGAAGTCCTGGATCGCGCGGGGCGTCGGAGGGAGGCCGGTCAGCACGAAGCTCAACCGCCTCAGCAAGACCGCCCGGTCAGCGGGACGATTCGGTTTCAAGGACGCCGGCCGCAGACCGGCTGCGACGAATCGGTCGATAGCGTTTTCCGTCCATCCGGCGAGTTTCCCAGGGGGCAGGGAAGGCTCTTCGACAGGCTGGAAAGCCCAGTGCTCCCTGCGCATCGACTCGTAGTGTTGCGAGATTTCCGAAGGGACGTCCGTCGGCTGCTCCGGAGTCCACGGCAACCCCCTGCGGACCCACTCCACCAGCGACGCCACATTGGTGTCCGACAGCCTGCTGCCGAGCGGCATCTGGATAGACTCGTGGCGCACCGCCTGAATCATCAGGCTCCCGTCCGGATCACCCGGGGCTGCCGCCGGCCCTCGGGTGCCTCCCTTGAGCACGGCATCCCTCGAGTCGACGCGCAGTCCCGACATCGCGTTCGACATGCTGTGGCAGGAACCGCACTGGGTTACGAGGATGGGGCGCACCTCGCGCTCGAAGAACTCCAAGTCTGAGGACGGCCACTGAGGCTCGGCCGCGCGCATTGAATCGGCCCCGCCCACCGCTAGGCACGATAGGACGAACATCACGAGGAATCGCGCAGGCTTAAAGGTTGAAGGGATCATCCAGGAGCCGTCATGTTCCCGCCTAAGTGGGAACTCGCCTTTACGTTAGCGCAGGGGCAGGGTTTCAACAAGTCTCCGAGGGACCGCGGGACACAACCCAAGCCTCTCTTGTAATGGTGGCGCCGCTACTGCTTTCGATATGGGATCAAGTGCTTTCCATTGCGGGCCGCACTCCATTGCGCTTCAGTATCAAGCGCGACTCCGGGGTCGCCCTGCGACTGCATCCAGCGGCCCAGTTCGGCATCCATTTGATCGCGCACGCCAGAGAGTTCGAGATCGCCGATCAAGTTCCTCATCTGGTAGGGATCGTCCGCAACGTTATAGAGCTGCTCCGCGGGCCGGCGCATGAAGCGGTTGATCAGCTCGACGGCCCGGCGGTTGATCGACGTGTCCGTCCATGGGCCCGTCGCCGCCAGCCAAGATTCCCAGAACCAATTGGACCGGAAACCGCCCATCATGTGCTTTTCGAAGTAGAGCCGTTCCGGCAGCAGATTCCGGATATAGTGCCAGCGATCATTCACGATCGCTCGAATCGGAAAAGGCGGGCCTTCCGGCACGTTGTTGTGCATAAGGTAAACATAATCGCGGTGCTTGGACGCCTGCCCCAAGAGGACGGGCAGGAAGCTCTTGCCATCGAATTGGGTGCCCTGACCAGCCCCCGAAGCGGCGACGAGCGTGGGCAACACGTCCGCGTACTGGACCAGCGCGTCCGTGCGCACGCCCGCGCCGACCTTGCCCGGCCAGCGGATGACCAACGCTGTATGAACACCGGTGTTCCAGTTAGTCCACTTGTTCCCAGGAAACGCCGACCCTTGCTCCGAGGTGAGGATGACAATTGTGTCGTCCGCCCGGCCGCTCTCGTGGAGCACATTCAGCAGCTTGCCGACCTCCCAGTCCCATGTAACGATCTCAGCGAGGTACATTGCGAACTGCTCCCGCGTCCGCGGGGTGTCAGCGATATTCGCCGGAAGAACGAGCTTTTCAAGGTTGATTCGCTCGGGATGGCCAGCTGTCCAAGGAGCGTGCGCCTCGTGGAAAGCAGTGACAAGGAGGAACGGCTGGCCCGGTTCGCGGCTCATGAATTCTTCAATCGCGCCCGTGTCGAACTCTGGATCCGGAGTCACCTCGCGCGGGTTTGGTACGCCCGGGACGTTTTCGAACCGAAACGATTCCGCCGGGCTCACGTGCTTCTTTCCAGAAAGGCCGACGCGGTAGCCGAGTGCGCTCAGGTAGTGGACTACGGACCGAGTTCCGTCTCGGGCAGCCGAGTGATTCCAGCTCGATCCGTTCCGAAACGGGTAGAGGCCCGTGTAGAGCTCCGTGCGGCACGGATTGCACATTGCAATCGACAGATACGCGCGATCGAAGGTCAAGCCCTGGGCGGCGAGCCGGTCGATGTTTGGGGTCTCGATGTTCGGTCCGCCGTAAAGCGGCAGATCGTTGTACGTGACATCGTCGGCGATGATTAGCAAGAAATTCGGAGGGCGATCCTGCACCGTGGAGGATACCCCGGGAATCAGCGTTAGGGCGGAAAGGAAGATGATCGCGCGCATTACCCAAGATCCTACCGAGGCTCTCAGCCCCCGCCCTTCGCGCCACTCGCTGAATGGAGTTGGCCTATTGCCGGCAAAGTCGTCGGGGCTGCGATCAGATTCACGAGGAACTGCGCTGCGATAACCGATTGCCGCAGCGGTTCAGGTGCTCATGAATGAAGAGATTGCACGATGTCGGAGCGGAATCCGCTACCCTGCCGCCATAGGCATCCGCAAGTCACCGATTGCAATATCCGAGCCGCGGCCATCGCCGGGCCTAGATCAATGTGGGGCAGGCGACCTAAGAGACGGTGTTGAAAACCCCGGCGGTGGCAGGGAAACCGATCAGGTCCGACCAGTCATGGCCACTGACCTCATGGACATGTTTCAGAAGCGTTTACCCTACTACTGCGTGAAACGTGAATGCCCCTAACCGCTATGCGCCCGCTGTGGCTTACGAGATTTCGTGGGCCAAGGTTCCCTCTCGCGTGATGCTAACTCTTGCAAAGTTCCATGCGATCGAGCACTCGCTGAACTCGTTGGAGACGATCTTGTGAAGCGGTTCGTGCTCCCCCTGCTCCTTGTTGGCGCTTCGAGCGCAATCGCCCAGGATTCCGAGACCGGAAGGTGGAAGGTTGGATCTGCCCGCGTGCCCATCACCCCAGAACGGCCGGTCGTGCTGCTGGGTTATGGAGAGCGCACTCGTCCTTTTGATTCCGTCGCGCAGGAAATCTATGCAAAGGCTCTGGCACTAGAGGATGGGGCGGGTCACCGAGCGGTCATCGTGACCGCTGATCTCGTGGGATTCCAGGCGGCGGTTGTCACCGACCTGGTGAGTGCGCGAATTGCGAAAGAGACCAGTCTGGGGCGATCGCAGCTGCTGTTCAACGCGTCGCACAGCCACACCGCGCCGTTGGTGAGTCTCGATCCTTGGCTCGATGCAAATGTGGTGGCTCATGCACCCTTGTCGTCCGACGATAGGAAGGAAACGATTGCATACACGCGCGCGCTCCAGGACAAATTGGTTGCGCTCGTGCGCAACGCAGTCGCAGCGTTGCAGCCGGCACACCTCAGCTGGGGACGGGGCGAGGTTCCGTTCCCGATGAGTCGACGCTTGCCGCGCGACGGCCGTATAACGATGGCGGACAATCCCGCGCGCTCGGTGGACCGATCGGTCCCAGTGTTGTGCGCGCGCACGCCCGACGGCGAGCGTCTTGCATTGCTATTCGGCACTGCGTGCCACAACGCCACGCTTACGGGCGCGGACAATCTTGTCTCAGGTGACTTCGCGGGCTTTGCGCAATCGTATCTGGAAGAGCGATTCCCGGGTGCACAAGCCATGTTCATGAGCGGCTGCGGCGCCGACGCCAATCCCTCCCCACGTGGCTCGATGGCTCTGGCCCAAAGGCACGGCGCGAGTCTGGGAAGGGAGGTGGCGCGGATCGTGGAGGAACCCCTCACAACCGTTGATGGGATTCTCAGCACCAAGTATGAAATGGTTGAGTTGCCTCTGCAGTCGCTGTCGAAGGCTGACATACAAGGGCGAGCGAAGTTGCCCTCAGCCGAGGCCGTGATGGCACGGCATATGCTGCGTGTGCTGGCAACAGGACAGACCTTGCCACGAAATTATTCCGCGCCCGTGGCCTTGTGGCAATTTGGGGAGGCGTTCTCGCTAGTAGCCTTGCCCGGCGAACCCGTGGCGGAGTACGTGCATCTCATTGAGGCGGCGCTGCCGAAGCGTCCCCTCTGGATCGCAGGCTACAACAACGACTGCTTCGGATACCTGCCCACCGCGCAAGTAGTCAGCGAAGGCGGCCACGAGAACATCGGCGTCACGCTGTGGATCTGGGGCCAGAACCTTCGTCGGAATGTGGGTTTCTTCGCCCCCTCCGTAGAGCGTGCCATCGTTCGCTCCGTGGTACGGTTGGCCGGCCGATAGGCAGAAGTTTTCCCGGTCCATTCTTGGTCAACGCCGAATCCTTCGACTACGTCGGGGAGCAACTGTACGGTGCTCTCTGGACAGCCCCATTCTGGATTCGGCGCAATCGCCCCGCCTGTTTTCGTGCGTAGTTTGCATTGATGACACTGTGCGGGCCGAACGGAGCAGGCGGAAAGAGTTCGGGGCAGTCCATTCGGTGCCCAAGCACCGCGTGATGCAGCTGCCAACACGTTTCCAACGGGCCGCGAGAAGGCCGGAACTTACCGGAATCGTCGATTTCCCAAAGGGAATCCGAGTGGCAGCCAATATCGACTTCCTGATGACCGGCCCCGGTCTCTCCCCGCTCTTCGGGTCGAATCAGTCGGTTCCGCTGCTTGGATACGCTGTTGGTATGTCGCGACTTGCTTTCGTTGCCTTGTTGATCGTCGCCGCTTGTACCTCGCCACCTCTCGCTGATGACCCTCCCCCGAACTTCGTGATCATCATGGCCGACGACTTGGGCTACGGGGATCTTTCCACTTTTGGCGGCTGGATCGAAGTTCCCAACCTAGACCGAATGGCCGAGGAAGGGCTAGTGTTCACGGACTTCCACTCGAACGGCGCGGTATGCAGCCCAACACGAGCCGCTTTGATGACAGGACGCTACCAGCAGAGGGCCGGCGTGCCCATCGTGATTTTCGCTCCCGAGGATCGCCCGACCCATGTCGATGGCCTCCAGGATATCGAGTTCACGTTCGCCGAGATGCTCGCGGAGCGGGGGTACGCCACCGGCATCTTCGGAAAATGGCACCTCGGGTATTACCCCCAATACAACCCGGTAAGGCACGGGTTTGACGAGTTCAAGGGATATGTCAGCGGCAATGTGGACTTCTTCTCCCATGTCGATGGCGCGGGACGCTTCGATTGGTGGCACGGAGCGGAGAAGTCCGACGAGCCGGGCTATGTGACCAAGCTCATCAACCGGCACGCGGTACAGTTCATCGAGGATCACAGAGACGAGCCCTTCTGTCTCTATGTACCGCACGAAGCTCCGCACTATCCCTATCAGGGACCAGGCGACGATCCGACAGGCTTTCGAGTGGTGGGTGGCTTCTCCGGCCGCTTGCGGCTCTCTGACGACGATCTTAAGGCGAAATATCGCGAGATGGTCGTCTCAATGGACGATGGTGTCGGGGCCATCGTCGACGCTCTGCACCGTTGGGGACTCGCCGAGCGAACGCTTGTATTCTTCCTCTCAGACAACGGGGCGACCCCTGATGGGAGCAACGGACCATTGCGCGGATTCAAGGGATCGGTCTGGGAAGGTGGGCATCGCACCCCGGCCATTGCCTGGCGTCCCGGAACGATCGAAACAGGCAGCGAGACAGCTCAGCTGGCCGCCACGATGGACCTCTGGCCGACTCTTGCCGAACTGGCCGGATTACCGATTCCCGTCGACAGGCCTCTGGACGGAACCAGCCTGGTACCAGTCCTCGGGGGAAGGGATCTGGAACGAGGGCCGATGTTCTGGAGTTTCATGGACGGCTTGGCAATGCGCGACGAGAATTGGAAGCTTGTCCTGGGCGAGGACGGCGACGATCAGCCCAGGCTATTCGACCTAACCACTGACATCGGAGAGGGAAACGACCTTTCGGAGCAAGAACCGGAACGTACGGCTCGGATGTCAGAAAGCGCGACAAAATGGCTACAGGAAGTCACCGCCGACGCTACCCTGCAACCCTCCGCCACCCCCTGAAGCGGCTATTCGCTCCGATTCGCGGGCGACCAACGCCTCGGTCTGTTGCGCAGAGCGTCGATGCGGGCGGTCAGCAGCTCGACACTTCGTCAACCCGAGACACCGGTTTCTCGACAGCGGATCCGGAACCCATCCATAAACGGCCCTCTCACGCTGGTACTTTGTTCCGACGCATCGTAGGCGTTGAACGCTCGATTGTCGAGGGACGACCATTTCGACTGCGTCTTTTGGCGCAGCCTGTATCCTCCGCGATGATTCGGACAGCTGTCTCTTGGCGCGGCCGAAGCCAGGTCGAAAAGGTCGCCGGGCAGGTGAATGAAGCACCAACCTGTCTGGTACGCTGTTGATCCCAGATTCGCGATGACTAGGCCCTCGCGCAGACAATTCTTGCACCATTCTGCGATGGCCGTGCCCGGATTGGCCGCCATCGGCTGCGGGTCTGTCAATCGACTGGGAGCCCGACCGCCGAACATCATCGTTCTCGTCACCGACGATCAACGCTGGGACATGCTGGGGGCTGCCGGGAACCGGATCATTCGAACGCCGCACATGGACCGACTCGCCCGCGAGGGCGTTCAGTTCGAGAACCACTTCGTAACCACCTCGCTTTGCGCCCCGTCCAGGACCTCCATCTTTACTGGGCTCTATGCAAGCTGCCACGGAACTCACGGTTTCGCCACTGCCATGTCGGACGAACTGCACGCTCGCAGTTACCCGGTTCGTCTCCGCGAGGCCGGATACCGCACCGGATTTGTGGGCAAGTACGGAGTCGGGCGCACGCTACCGGAAGACAAATTCGACTATTTCGACGGATTTTCGGGGCAGGGGCAGTACGTTCACGAAATCGGCGGAGAGAAACGTCACCTCACTCGGATGATTGGCGACAAGGCACTGGATTTTCTGGCGACCTGCGACCTGGATCAGCCGTTTTGCCTCTCGGTCAGCTTCAAGGCCCCGCACGTCCAGGACCGGGTGCCGCCATTCTTTATCAACGACCCCGAATACGACCGGCTCTACGAAGATGCGGAGATTCCGCCGTTCAAGAAGCTCGATCCGCGGTATTTCGACGAACTCCCGGAGTTCCTCAAGGAGGAATACGAAGGCCGGATCCGGCAGCAGCGCCGATTCTCGACCCGCGACACATGGCAGGAGGCAATGAAGCGGTACTACCGGCTCATTACAGGGGTGGACGTGCAAATCGGCCGCATGCTCGACTGGCTCGACGAGAGAGGCATCGGCGGCGACACCGTGATCGTTTTCACATCGGACAATGGATTCTTCCTAGGCGAGCGGGGATGGGCCGGAAAGTATTTCATCCACGAGGAGTCGATTCGTGCGCCGTTGGTCGTTTGGGACCCGCGCACGCCCAAGAGAATGGGACGGCGTCGGAGCGAGATGACGCTGAATCTTGACATCGCGCCCACCATTCTCGAGCTGGCCGGACTTTCCATTGATCCATCCACGAACGGTCGCAGTCTCGTTCCGTTACTCGATGGCGAATCGCCGCCTTGGCGCACGGACTGGTACTACGAGTTCTTGTGGCAGCGAGAGGGAATCCCGATTCCGCGGACCGAGGGCGTGCGCACGGAACGCTGGAAATACAACCTTTATCTCGATGGCCAGCCCGGCTATGAGGAACTGTACGACCTTCACGCGGACCCGGAAGAGGAGTCGAATCTCGTCTCTTCGGCTGACCATGAAGATCGGTTGAGGCAGCTTCGCGCCCGGCACCGGGCGTGGAAGCAAAGCCTGGAAGCGTGGCGGCCTGACGCCGTTTGGAGTGATCCGGCCTAGAGCGATTGGTCTTGCAGTCGGTTCATCGCTGATCCGGCGGCAGCCGTCCAGACGGCTTGTCCTCGTCGTAGGCTGGGTTGACGGAGGGCATGTTCGCGTCGACATCCCCTAGCCATGCGTCGAGACGCTTTTCCAAATTGTCCGCTTTGGTCGCGTTCAATTCCGAAAGGTCGTACCGTTCCCCGGGGTCGTCCCCGAGGTGGAAGAGTTCCGTAGTGCCGTCTTCATACCACTTGATCAGCTTCCAGTCTCCGTCTCTGATCGCCGCGCTTGGAGCACCGCCTTGGTTTCCGTAGTGCGGGTAATGCCAGAAGAGCGGCTCCCGAGCGACCTTTTCGTCACGCAGCAGCGGGACCATGCTCGCTCCATCTACGTGTTGGTCCGGTCGAGTCCGCAGCCCCGCGAGTTCGAGAAGCGTAGGGTAGAAGTCGACACTCGTCACGGGGGTATCGACGACCGCGCCGGGCTTGGTGACACCGGGGGCGCGAATGATCATCGGCTCGCGTATGCCGCCTTCGTACATCCATCCCTTACCGCCTCGAAGCGGCAGGTTGGACGTCGGCGACCCTTCCGACGTGCTCAGGCCACCGTTGTCGGACATGAAGACCACAATGGTGCGGTTTCCAAGGCCGTTGGCTTCAATGGCATTCAGCACGTGGCCGATAGCTGAGTCGAGCGCCTCGACCATGCCTCCGTAGACTGCATGGTCCTGCACTTGGCGGGCCTCGCGATAACTCTCCCGGATCCACTGCGGACCGGAAAACACGAGCTTCGCAGCTTTGGATGCGTACTTCTCCTCGAGCGCTTTCGTGGTCATGAGCGGGGTGTGGACGGAATAGAACGAAAGATAGGCTAGGAACGGCCGGTCGCGGTGGTCGGAGATGAATCTGCCCGTTTCGCGAGCCAGTCTCTCGGGAAGAAACTCGCCCGCCGGCCCGTCCGACAGATTGGGGTTCTCGTAGGGAGCGAAATAATTGTCGCCACCCCAAGGTCCCCCATGCTCCCATCCGCCCTTGTTGATGTCGAAGCCCTGGTCCTCGGGCCAGTAGCCCTCGGGGCCGAGGTGCCATTTGCCACCGAAGAATGTGGCGTAGCCACTCTCCTTGAACGCTTCCGCCAATGTGATTTCTTCCAGAGGCATCCTGTCGGAGTACGGGGACGGCAGCATCATCGTGTTACGCGCCCACTTCTCTGGTTGGTTCCCGCCGCTCGGGCTGATGTAGTCGGTGACTCGGATCCGAACGGGATACTTTCCTGTCATGATGCTGGCTCGCGTCGGCGAGCAGACCGGGCAGGCAGCGTATGCTTGGCTGAAGCGGGCGCCGGAGACGGCGAGAGCGTCGATATTGGGCGTTTCGTAAAAGCGGCTTCCGTAACAGCCAAGATCCCGCCAACCAAGATCATCAGCGAGAAAGAACACGATGTTGGGCGGAGCGGCAGCAGCGGCGGCGACGAGCCCCCACAACAGGGAGAGGACTGCCATTAGGGTGCGGCGAGAATTGAGCATCTGATCAATTCTGCATATCCCGTATCCAGTGTTGTCAAGTGATTGGGATTCCCGACGCGTTCAATCTCAGACTGCGGCCCAGCGGCCGGGCCACGCACGTGCGAGGCCACTTGACTCGTGGGGGCGCTCACCCGAGAACCTGTAGGGAACAAGATTCCGCAGCTGATGTGGATGCGATTCGACGGGTAGGACAGCTGGCAGCCGCAAGTGACGCTTCGGGCCAAGCGCGCCAGAGATGGCAAGCCTGCCGGGAGCTTCCGCTAGCCGCGGGCAGATGCCGGAAACATCGTGAAGGAACGGGTCCAGCGGAAGTGGTCGGGGATCGATCCGTTCGATATGAACGCGTGGCCGGCGTCGCTGCTACGCACGGCGTTTGACGCAGCAGTGTTGCGCTCTCAAACTCCCTGAAGACTGGTCCAATCTTCGACTCTATATCACTGAAAATAAACGAGTAACACAAATTCCACCCATTCACTTTGGGGGGCTTAGCTGAAGCACGACGCCACCCCGTTACAATTACCGTATGAGTCCGGCTACGGCCTCAATCGCGCTATTTTTCCTCGCGACTATCGGCCTTCACGGTCAAGAAATGCCCGAATCGTCAGCTGGCCAGGTGGGCTTACCGTGTACAGAGAATAGCGTTACGGCTCGTGCCGTCGAGACCACCTCCGACACCGAGGCCTTTGTCCGCTGTGCTTACGACTTCGTCCGGCAGGTCGGATTTGAAGAGGCGCGGCGTGCATTCCACCAGGACGAGCGATGGAACAGCGGTCCCACTTACGCTTTCGTGACCGGACTCGCCTCGGAGATAGTCGTCTCTCCCGTCTATCCGGGACGAGAGGGAGGGCATTTCGGCGTTGTCGTGGATCTCTTTAATAGCGACCTCTTCCAAGACTCTGCCCGGATAATTTCCGAATTCGGCCAAGGCTGGATCCATTATTCGTTCCTAGATCCCCAGACCGGTCTCGAGGAGCCGAAGAAAGCGTATGTGATCGGGATCGACTGGGAGGGCAGTCCGGCAATGATCGGGTCCGGGATCTACCGCAGAGACCTGCCCGGATCCTGTCACCGCGAGCAGGTCAACGCCGCTATTTTGAACGCCGATGGCAGCGACGAGAGACTTGAGGAATTCGTGAGATGTGCGGCGTTGGAGGTCGAGACAAAGGGGTTGTTCGCAACGTCGGTCCTGACATCGGACCCCCGCTGGTAAAGCGGTTCGGTGTTCGTCTTCGGGCTGAATCCCATGACCGGCGCGGTGGAGTTCAGCCCGTTCGGCGACGCGCTAGCTGGGTTGAATGTCAACGCTCTAGCTGGAGGGCGAAATCTCGCAGGCGTCGGGCGCGCGTTCGGTGAGACCTATTGGTATTTGAACGCTCCGAACCCGGCGACGGGTGTGCCGGGGCGCATGGTCGTATTCGTCAAGTTGGTCACCGCGCAGGGAGTACCGTTACTATTCGGCTCGGGGTATTTTCCTAACGATTAGGCCAGTCCGATCTGGCGTTGATCAAGTGCCACGCCGACCGGCTGGCTTGGGCCTTCTACCGGTGATCGACTCCGCTCGTCTGGCAAATCATTGCTGGGAGCCGGCTCGAAGGAGCGGGTGGCGGATCCAGTTCCGACGAGCCGCGAAGGTTGTGGCAGTAGATGATCGTTTGCGGCCTACCCTTGGGAGGAAACGTAGAGACGGGCGGGTCCATCCAAGCCTCGGCCCTTGAGCGGGACCCCTCTGTAGGCCGTGGTCGGCGCAAGTGGCAAACTACGTCCAGCGCCAGACCGCGCCAGTCGAAGCCCGGCCTAGTTCAAGGTTCGGCCCAAGAGACTACTCCACCTTTCGATAGCTTTCCCTCAGCCCCGGTCGAAACTTCGGCGGACTTTGGTACATGTAGCCTTGGAGAAACGTCACTGACCGGCTTCGGGTTGCCGCCTCCTGTGACTCGAGCGCCGAACGGTACGCCTCGTAGTCTCTGCCGTCTCCGCCCATAGCAGCAATGTTGCCGGGCTGGGCAGCCTTCCAGTGCTCGTAGCCCGCGTAGCGAACCATCATGAACACCTCGTCGTATTCCAAGTTTTCGGGGAAGCCGCTTTCGGGCGGGTACACCGCTTTCCACTGGCCCACGATCCGTGCTCCGACCTTCTCGAGATAAGGCCAGACCCCTTCGACACCCACTTGGATGAAGTCGTCCGCTGCTCCTTTTTCGACCCTCCAGCGTTCGAGCGCGATGATTTCGGGGGCCGGCCAGTTGATGTCGTTACGGACCGGTCGGTGCATTGCTACGGTCGTCGACTCGGTGGGCTCAAAAGACTCGTCCAACGCGGGCATGTAGTACACCGTCGTCGTGGCAGTCGCTCCCTCCAGGAAGTGCGCTCCGTCGGAACCGGCGGCATAGTGACTGCGGGCTCGCAGCGCTTCCCGGTTTCGTTGGTAGTCGGGACCGTTGCCACCGAGCAGCAAGTGTCCGCGACGCGTCGCCTTCCAATGCTCGTAGCTGGCGTAGCGCGCGAGCCGGTAACCGTGATCGAAGTCCGGGTCCTGCCTGGAGCCGTCCGGATGGATGACTTTCCACTGCCCGACGATTCGGCTGCCGATCTTCTCAAACCATGGCCAGACGCCCTCCCTGCTTAACCGGAAATAGGCCTCGTGACCGCCCTTGTGGAGTTTCTGATGGCGGAAAACCAGAATCTCCGTTCCGTCTCTGGGCACATCGTTGCGTACCGGATGGGGAGCTTCGGGATCCTGTCCCAGGGCCCTAAGGGCGATGGCAAGAAAGGCGACTATAGCCGACGCCAAACGTGGTTTCGACAGCGGAGGCATACCGTAGTCCAGTCTAGATGTCGGGTCGCCTTGCGTCTGCAGACCTACCTTGGCTGCAGAGAAAGCGCACCAAACCATTCCCGCCAACTAGAGCGACTTGAACATCGGCTCGCTGTCACCGTTTCGATCCGGTGAATCAGCAGGCGGGCATCGCCGACCTCTGGGAGTACCGCGCGTGAGCCTCCACGATCCCCGCGCTTCGCAACGAGAATTCACGGAGTCCTAGCCAGACCGAGCGCAAGTAGCCCACGTTGGACAACAGCGAGGCGAGAAACATCGATCCTGGCACGATGCTCGCGCTGACTTCCACAAGGACTCGCTCGTGGAACCAGACGATCTCTGCCCGGACCGCTTCGCTCTCCACCTTTCCCAAGGCTTCGTACCATTCGCGGATATGCGTCTCAACGAGCCCGCCACGCGCTAGCGCTCGACCAAACAAGGCAATCGCGAGAAACCGCGTCAGGCCGATCCTGTGCGAGAACTCAACGATGTCTCTGATGCTTTCGCGCAACATGGCGCATGCCGGGTCCCGAAATCCGACCTCTCCGCGCCTGGCGAATTCAAACAATTCCTCTTCCAGAACATTGAGTCGGCTTCGCAAAGCGTCGGCCCAATACTCTCGGCAAACCTTGGCGACTAGCAGGGCGGCTGCCGTGGACATCAGCGCAGCTTGCAGATTGAGGGCAGTTCCTTGGTCTAGTGTCATGAATCCTTCGGATGGCTCTCTACTTGGGCAAGGGCTGGCTGCGCGCTTTCAACGTTCGCTGTCAGGCCGCACAGTCCAGCAACCCTCCTTAAGCATCGGCACTCCAAGGGGTGCTGTCAAGGTTTTATTAAGGTTTTTTCGTATTTTATTTCTTATATTCTCTCGATGCATGTACAAATGAACGCTTAGCTTTCAATGGTTCCTTCAGGCTGACCTTCTGCATCGGAGTTGGCGGGTGCCCGTCTCACGGCCTAGGCCCCATGTCCGGCACTCCCGTTCTCGCTTCAATCGTGAATTGTGCCACTTAATTTCGTGGTGTGTGGACCCTGCTCGGTGCAACCAAATGATTGGGCGCGGCAGTTGGCGGTCCTTGGCCGTGACTCCGTCCAGGCCGCGTGCTCGCCCCTACTCGCGGGGCAGTTGCGAGTGGGACAAAGGACGTTTGGAGACCGTCAGGAAGAATTGCAAGCCAATGCCGCAGCGAAACTAGGCACGCGGTTCACGACGATGTGAATCCAGTCCGGCTCCGTAATGCGAAAGTGTGACTCTGCCCATCGCCCAGCGGGCCCCTGCATCTCGGGCCGCGTGCTTTCGCGATGACCTACGTTGCCTTCTTTGGCAAAGCGGAGGTCTGAGTCCACCGAGGGGGCGGGCCGCTTCTCTAACGTTGCTGGACAGGAAGCGCGCGTCCTTGAATTCTTTCTCCCTGCGTACACTGTTCATGCTCGACTCGCCGAAGCGTTGGGTCGGCTAGCTCCGACCGAGTTCCAATTTGGCGAATAACGCCTCGGCCTACGATCAATTAGCCCCTTCTTAGACGCCCTCGACCGCAACGTAGCCCTGCTGTTACTGGTTAGTTTCCGTTGCTGCCATCCGCATCGTTGGAGTCGTTGTCGGCGGAATCACCAGACGCGCTGTCCTTACAGGCCGTGGCGAGTGCTTCGGGGGATGAAAGCTCAGGTGCCGCGTGAATTGCAATCTTGGCCACGGGATACCCCCAGTCGTAGATCTCCGCTGGGAAGCCCCCGCAACCGTGAATCCCGCTATGCACATGCACATTGCCCTCCGGGCCTTCCACCGCACAGGCTCCCCTGCGAGCGGGAGAAGGGCACCGCGCGGGAACTTCGGCGCAAAGCTCCGTGTTGCCTTCGGAGCCGGCGTCCCACCCACCCACGTATACCGTGCTGGTGCCGGAACACGGTACTTCGGCTCCCAGAAGAGAAACGAAGCCATCGTTCGTTATCTCCAGCATTGAAGCAGAGGAAATCAGCCGGTGGGCGGCATCGAACCTCACGTTAACCGTGGCCGTCTTGCCCGGATGGATGAACACTCCCAGCCTGGTCACGCTCAGCACTCCCGGTTCGGCGTTGAACTTGTTAATTAGACCAGTGGTGAGCCCGTCCTCTGCGAGCGAGGCCAATTCTTGGCTGGCTGGTTGCCCTGGAACGAACAGCGGCGGGGCATCACCCCTGTGCGATATGAAAACTGCGGGAGTGAGGATCTGCCCCTTGGTCAGATTGGTTACCGCAATAGTTGCTATAGCTGCCTCGGCGGGCTGCACTGCTTGGGCTAACGAATGATTCTGCGCACCCACCAAAAGGGGTATCACGACCATGCCTAGCGTACCTAAGCGCTTCATTTTGCAAGCCTAACACGTGGATTTCCCGCCGCTCGCGTAGTTAGCCCTACGAAGACGGCCTGCGAGCCTTCACCTCACTGCGGCTTGTGTTTCTTGGCGAGCCCGGGCCCCTCTTCCCCGGGGGCTGTTTCCTTGGGGCCTTGCAGCGGTTTTGCACGAAGCCAGTTGGTTTCGGGCAGAGGGTTGTCCAAGCCCGGCTAGGTGCCGAGATCGGAAGGGAGTGATCGAGCCTCGCGATTAGCGAGCCGAGGCTCTGCAGCCCTTGCTCCGTTGGCCGTGCGTTTGCTCCCCGACGAAGGCGCGCGCTCGACCGGATGTGGCGGCAACTTCGCCTCGAGAGCGATTCGAGCCCGCCGTTCAAGATTAGTTTCCCAGTGGAGCCGTCGTCGAGGTGCGCTTCGCAATGCCAAAGGCCGAACTGGTCCGAGGCGAATCGCAACTTCAAGGGAGGGGCGTTGTCGCTAGGGACACAGATCGCGAATCGAAACCCTCGGGCGGCTTGTCGATAGCGTCCCGCTGGATATCCCAACCAGGACCGCAATAGGCCCTGCTGTTTCGGATTGAGGTCGTAGCGCGGTCCCGAGTGCATCAATGGCGGGTGTCTGCCTAGGTGGGTTTGCGGCCAGCCCTGCAATGACGTCCGACCGCGACAGACTAAAGGAATGGTCTTCAATCAGGTGGGTCTATAATTTCGGCCAGCATGAGTTTCCCCACCCGGCGTTCATTTCTCTCCTCGCTCGCGGCGGCCTCAATTCCCGCTTGGCTGGCGAGCTATCACCGACTTAGCGCCGCTGACCATCACAAGGTCAAGATCACGGATGTGAAGACTATGGTTCTGCAAGGCCCGCGAACGTACACGTTGGTTCGCGTGGACACCGACGCGGGTGTCCACGGTCTAGCCGAAGCCTACGGCTCCCCCGGGCTCGGGGTCAAGGAAGAGATCCACGGCCTTCGTGAATCGTTCATCGGCAAGGATCCGCTCCAGATCGATCGCCTCTACACCGGGTATCGCTACACCGACGGTAGTGCGCACGCACAGCAGCGGGCGATGAGCGGCATCGAAATGGCCCTCTGGGACTTGGCCGGCAAGCTGCTCGATGTGCCCACCTACAAATTGCTCGGCGGCAAGTTCCGCGACCGGGTTCGCCTCTATGACCACTCGCATCCGGACGATTTCTTCGACAAAGCCGTTCTTCGCGACTGGGCGGTACAAGTCAAGGAAAGCCCTTTCGGGATCAACATGCACAAGTTCGGCCCGTTGCGAAACAGCCCCGGTATCGATCCCGGTCGCGACCCTTCAAACCGCATGCTCTCGAGCGGCGAACTCCGCCGCCTGCGTCAAGGGTTCGAGAACTGCCGGGAGGCGCTGGGCTTCGAGCATGACATCCTGATCGGCTGTCACTGGGAGTTTGACCTGCGCAGTTCGATCGACATGGCGGTTGCGTTAAAGGACGTCAAGCCGCGATTCCTGGAAGACCCGCTCCCGGTCGCGTATTCCGAGAGCTGGAAACGATTGGCGGAGATGTCGCCGGTACCCATATGCACGGGGGAGAACTGGATGCGTCGCGCCGACGCCTTGCCGTTTGTGATCAATGCAGCAATTGACATCCTTCACCCGGACCTGCGCAACTCGGGCGGGTTTCTCGAGAACAAGCGGATGGCCGATCTCGCTGACCTGTACTTCCTGCCCATGGCCAATCACAACACTGGCAGCATCGTCAATGGCATGGCGACCGTCCACTGGGCTTCGACAATTCGCGACTACTTCGCGTGCGAAACTGTCTTCTTCAATGGCGGCTGGATGGACGACGTCATTGTGCATGACGGGCCTCTGGCGAGCGATGGCTTCGTTGAAGTTCCAGAAAAGCCAGGTCTCGGAATTGAACTTGATCCCGACGTTGTCAAAGCTCACCTCGCCGATGGCGAGACCTGGTGGGGCTAGATCGGCAGGTTGTCCCGCCACTCCAGTTAGAGCGAGGCGTACCGCCCGGCGACAGCCGGTATCGTCCTCGCTCGGAGTTTGGGGCATGCCGTCCGAAAATACCCGTCACTGCCCCCGGAACGGCAATTCCAGCTTTTAAGTTCCACTTGACATTGAAGCTGGTAGGACACCCGGCAACGAGGCGGGGACTCGGCGGGTTGCATACCGCATTGGGCGAGTCAATGCATTACTGATAAAAGGGTTCGCCCTTGAGCCATCTTGGCCCGTATCGAGGTTGAGTGTGGCCGACCTCGAGTGCACCTAGGTCCGGGGCGGTGCCCGTGAATTGATCGTTGACTGTGGGAATTCTGACCCCGGCGTCGACGGCCTTGCTCCCTGGTTTGAGCCGAAAGTTCAGATCCTTTGCGTGGTACACGGCGTGGCGCATGGACGGGTCAGGCGGTGCCATCTGTTCGAAGATGTCGAAGTCAACTCCGAGACCGTGCTGTTCCTGCCCGGTCGCTGCCCGGAATTCCTCCAGCGTTGCGAATATCCGCCAGTCCCCGGAAGTAGGTTCGTAAACCGTCTCGCTTCCTTGGGGAGAGAGCCAACGGTACTGTCTGGCGACTCCCTTGTTGGGCCGGAACCCGTTGTAGTCCGAGCTGTAGGCCTCGGTCGCGTTCGACCACGTCATTACACCGCGGTCCGGCGTATCGCGTCCTAGGAAAAGGTTGTTGCGATAGTTCATGTTAGATGACGGATCGCTCGCGACCTGCTCGCCAATGATCGTGTTGTGAAAGGCGAATAGGCCTGCCGCCTTGGCGGAGAACTTGAAGGCGACGCCGCTGGGGACGTGGTAGAGGAGGTTCCGGATGAAATAGGCCGGCCCGCCGAAGACCGGCTGCGAGCTGTAGCCGCCATGGGCCGCGTTGACGCCCCGGTTGTTGTAGACACGGATGTTGTGGACGCCGCCATCGGTTTCGATGAAGTCGTCGCCGGACATGTGGACGTCGTTGTTGTGAATGTCGATCGAGGAGGCGCGCCGGTGGGGATCGGGCTCGGGCGTGCCGTAGGTTGAGATGCCGATGCCGTCGTGGAAATACGCGATGGCATTGTGGGCGATCACGTGGCCGGGTCCGTAAACCTTGACGGCATAGTAGCTACGCACTGCGTGCGAGCCGTACGGGCCAGCGCTGCGCCAAAGCGGGCCGGTCCACCCGACGAGCAGGTTGCGTTGCTCGGTTCGGCCCAGAAAAATGTTGTCGGCGATGTAGAAGTCGCTTGATCCGGCATATTCAGTCCATACACCGAAACCGATATCTTCGAAACGGCAGTTCTTGACGGTGAGGCCGACGGCACCTGTTACGGCCTTGAATCCGGCGAAAATGGCTATGTCGGTGTTGCGAAACGTAAGTCCGTCAAAGATGTGGTGGGCGGAGGCGCTGACGTCGAACAGGCGGTGGTTGCCGGCTCCGTCGAAAACCACCTCCCCGTCGCCGGCAGCCCGGATCGTTATCGGTTTTTCGGGCGTGGCCTTGATAGTGAGCCAGTTCGTGCCGTCGAAGGGCGTCATCATCGGATCGACGTAGTTCAGTCTGTCGTTCCGGTAGAGGCCGGCATGAACCACGATGCTGTCGCCCGGCTTCACAGGGCGCTCCCAGACGACATTCCAGTCCCCAAGGCCGGCACCGTAGTAGGCCTGCAGCAAGCTCGTGAAATGGGGTTCCTGTTTGTCGCCCTCGTGATCGGGCGGATAGACGTGCAGGGTGTTGCCTCCTTCGTACGGCTGCGGCTCGCTGCGCGTCTTGACCTGGACGATCTGATTGGTGTTGCCTGTCGCCCCGTCGGGATCGCTGAGCTTGAAACGGCACTCGTATTCGGTGCCGGGATCGAGGTTGAGGATGCTGCCCGCGAAACCATCGGGCACGGTGTACTCGAGACGTTCCCGCGTGCGGAAGACGCGCTCGCCTCCAATACGAACCAAGGGCAGTGCCTCACGCCAGGAGGAATCGCCTGCCTTGCGGAAGTCGACCGAGACCGAAGCGTTGCGATTTTCGTCGCCGGCAATGGACCACTCGAAGCCGAGGTTATGGAGTGTCGGATGTTCGACTGTGAAGCGGCCGGCCTGGGTGGCCTCCTGAGCGTGGGCGGCGACCGCAAGGAGGCAAAGCAAGGGCAGAAGCGTGCGCATATGGCACGATTCTAGGTCAGATATTCGGCGCGCCGCTACGGTTTCCCACCGGCTGTCGCCGCGTTGTCGAGCCTGTGCCGGCTTCCAGGGACTGAAAGGACCCGTCTCGTCCCTGCTCGCGGCGGAGGCCGACTGATTGCGGAACGCAGTCCTGCGAGGAATCCGGCAGATGCGGCTTCCCCGTGCTGGCTACGCCTTTGGATCCCTCGCCGCCAGTCATCAGTAGCTGTCGACGCGCTGGCGCATCTCTTCGACGAAAGCCGGGTCAAGCAAGGGATCGCCGGTCGTGTGGCGCCAGTCCTGCAAGGCCGCCTGCAATCGTTCCAAGGCCTCGGCGTGGTCCGGTTCGGCGGCGAGATTCCGGAACTCCCAGGGGTCTTCTTCCAAGTCGTACAGTTCGAACTCCGGGGGGCTTGCGAGGATGTCGAAGGCATGCCGTACCGGCGTCCCCTCGTAGCGTGCCTCGCGGGAAGCCAAGTACCCCAGGTCGCCGTCGATGGCGATTCTGGGGCTCTCTTTCTCTGCCAGCAGGTTGTGGATCAGCTTGTACCGGTGGTCGCGAATGGCGCGTCGGGGAAACCATGGCGGCCCGTGCATGTGGAACTCCGCCGCAAGGTACTCGCGCCACCGTGCGTCGGGATCCTCCAGGACCGGCCGCAGCGACATCCCTTGCATCTCGACAGCGGGGAGCGCTCCAGTCGCGTCTAGGATCGTCGGCAGGATATCGACGGTCGAGGCCATCGCCATGCTTCGCACGGGCTTTGAGATTCCGGGCCAGCGTACTAGGAAGGGAACACGCAAGCCGCCCTCGTAAACCGTCGTCTTGCCGCGGTCGAACGGCGGTCCGTGGTCGCCGGTCAGGATCACCAGCGTGTCACCGGAGTGTCCCTGGCGCTCGAGCGCGCCCAGAAGCAGCCCGACGCCGATATCGACGCGCTGGACTTCGTTGTAGTAACCGGCAACTCGCTCGCGCTGTTCCGGCGTGTCGATCCTTTGGAACGGGAACACCGTCTTTTCGCTCGGCTCAACCAGAGTTGAGGGAATGCCCTCGAATCGATCGAGGAAACTCCAGTCCCCGATCACCTCCCGTGTCTGCGGGTCTCGTTCGCGGTAGGCGTGGGGATCGGTGTAGTTCACCATCAAGAAGAACGGAGTCTCCTCCCCATTGCCAATGAACTCTTCGGCAACCACGGCCATCCCCTTTACGTCGCGGGCATTCACCCTCGAGCGGACATCCCACTGGAACTTGTCCTCCGGGTCGACGTGCAACTTGCCGATAAGGCCGGTTCGATAGCCGGCTCTCTTGAGGATGTTCGGAATGGTGGCGTCGTGCAGGTGCGGGTGAAGACTGAAGTCCGAGGCGTTGGTCAGCCCGAACTGCCCGTTGCTGTGCACGTAGAGGCCAGTAAACATCGCGCTGCGGGAAGGGCTGCACGACGCTTGCGCCACGTAAGCGATCTCGAACTGGACACCGCTGCCGGCAAGGGCGTCGAGGTTCGGCGTCTTGATGACATTGTCCCCGTACGCGCTCAGTTGCAGCCCGAGATCATCGGCCGTGATGAGCAGCACATTGAGCCGAGACGCCATTTCGACTGGCTCGCGCGAGCACGCTATGGATCCAAGCAGCAAGATTGCCAGCGCAATTCGTCCTGTCGATCCCGTGGTTCCTGAAGACTGTGAATCCTGCACTTCAATACTCCCCTTCAATATCGCTTGAGTGTCTCGCGAGGTCGGGCCGCCACTCCGCCGGCACCACATGCCTCATGCATGCGAAGTTTCCCGGCGTCGCTTCAATGACTTCCCTTGCAGCATAGGCGAATTTGCCTCGTCCTCCTTGATGCCGAGCGGACCCGTCGTCCGCGGGAGTGTCCACTCGTCAAGCGCGCCGGCTGTCGCGACTATAATCCGGGTCGTGCCCCTTGGCTTGATCCTCCTGCTGACGGCGCTGGCCTGCGGTGCCTCGGCCCAGCCGACCAACATCCTGATCTTCATAGCCGATGATCAGGGCGAGGGAGACCTGTCGATTTACGGGCACCCCACGCTGCGCACCCCGAATGTTGACCGGCTCGCCCGCGAGGGGATGCGCTTCGACAACGCCTTCCTGACGATCTCTTCGTGCAGCCCTTCGCGGTCCAGCATTCTTACGGGCCGCTACCCCCACTCGACCGGGGCCGAGGACCTTCATATGCCCTTGCCGGCCGAGCAACGGACGATCGCGCGCCGCCTCCGGGACGAGAGCTACTACAGCATGTCCGTTGGAAAGTGGCATCTCGGCGAAGCCGAACGGGAGCACTGGGACGTCGTCGTCGACTGCCCCGGCAAGGACACCGCCATCGAGGCTATCAAGGCGCTCTCGGAGCGTCCTGCGAACCGGCCCTTTTTCTTCTGGGTCGCCTCGAAGGACCCGCATCGTCCGTTCGACGAAGACGCCGTTCCGGACCCCCACGACCCGGCTGACGTCGTTGTTCCGCCCTACCTGCCCGACCATCCCCTGATTCGTAAAGACCTCGCGCTTTACTACGACGAGGTAACGCGGTTCGACTCGCACGTCGGAAAAGTCATGGCCGAACTGGAACGCCAGGGCATCCTTGACCGGACCCTCATCGCCTACATTTCGGACAATGGGATGCCCTTTCCGCGCGCGAAGACGACGCTTTACGACTCTGGCATCCGCACGCCACTGATCGTTCGGCTGCCGGGGGCCGTCCCTGCGAGAACCGTCCAGAAAGGCCTGTTCAGCGTGGTGGACCTTGCTCCCACGCTGCTTGACTTGGTCGGCTTCGGACTCGGCTCGGCCCAAGGCAGGAGCGCGGCCGCAATGCTGCGCAATCCTGAAGCTCCCGGGCGCGACGCGATCTACGCCGAAGCCAACTGGCATGACTTCGAGCAATTCAGCCGCGCGGTCCGAACGGAACGCTTCCTGCTCATTCGAAACTACTACTGGAAAAAACCCTTGTGGAACAGCGTCGACTCGATCAACTCCATCACCTGGTCGGGGTACCTACGGATGCAGCGAGCCGGTCGCTTGACGGAGGCCCAACAGTTCATCTTGCGCGAGCCTCGCCCGTATGAGGAGTTGTACGACTTGCAGGTCGATCCGATATCGCTCCGGAGCGTTGTGGACGATCCAGCGTACCGGGCTGATCTGAACACGCTCAGGTCGCTCCTGGACAACTGGCGGGTAGAGACTGGCGATGTCATGCCCGCTCAGCCGCGTCGCGACGGCTGGACTCGCGACGGCGTCCCTCTGCCGCATAACCACCCGTGGCATGAGCGCTATATCGAAGCGGGTGGCCGTAGCAGCTTCGAGAAGTTCTAGCGTGGCGGAACGCTCCGGAACCGGGCGAACCTGCGATTCGTGCAGTGCGCCCTGGCCGAATCCCAACCCAGTTTCCGTTGTGCCATCGGCAGCGCCTCGAATGACCCGCCCACGGGACCCTGGACAGGCCTTGGCGGGAAACGTGGCCCGTGCAAGCAGGCATGATTCCTTGCTCGATGGTGGATCTGAAACCGGCGACTGCAGTGGTATGCTTTGCATGGCTTTTTTCCGGAGACGGCGAGGGCCGCTTTACTGGCCAAGCCCAGGAGCGGTGCACGCTGATCCCCGCTTCAATCGCGGACGAGGGCAGGGCCTAGAACCAGGCCTGGCAAACTTGCGGTCCAGCCGCGGACCTGGATCGAAGCCTGATCCGCGAATGGAGGAAAGCAATGAGACCTTGCGCTATTGGCTTGGCGGCGCTGCTGCTGTCATTTTGCGGCCCGACCGGCGAAACTGCTGAAAAGATTGCGCTTTGGGGCCGTTGGGAAGAAGTCTTCACCGCAGCCGGGGAGGCGCCCGAGGACGCCAGCTTCACGGTCCGTCTCACAGCTCCAAGCGGAGCCGATCGAACGGTCGATGGGTTCTGGGATGGCGCGAGTGTTTGGAAGGTGCGCTTCATGCCGGACGAGACTGGCAAGTGGAGCTATCGGACCGCCGCCGAACCGCGAGTGGAGGGCCTTGACGGCCAGGAGGGGTCGTTCGATGTCACGGCCGCCGCAGCCCCGCCCAGCCGCTTCATGAAACATGGTCCGGTCGGCTTGTCTTCCACCGGGCACTATCTCGCGCACGAGGATTCGGAGCCGTTTTTCTGGCTGGCCGACACGGCTTGGAATGGCGCTTTGAAGTCCACGGAAGAGGCGTGGGACGCTTATCTGGCCGACCGCGTCGCCAAGGGCTTCAGCGCGATTCAGTTCGTAGCGACCCAGTGGCGCGCGGCCTACGCCAGCGCTGAAGGCGAGGTGGCTTACACGGGCTTCGAGGAAATCAGTATCAACCCCCGCTTTTTCGACCGCATCGACCGGCGCATCGACAAGATCAACGAACTGGGGCTACTGGCAGCGCCGGTCTTGCTGTGGACTCTGGGCGAGCCGGAGCGCAACCCCGGCAGGCTCCCGGAGAGCCAGGCCATCCGCCTCGCGCGCTATATCGTGGCCCGCTACCAGGCGCACCACGTTGTATGGTTCCTGGCGGGAGACGAGAATTTCTCCGAGGAAAGCGGCGATCGCTGGCGCAGAATCGGGCGGGGCGTCTTCGGGGGCCGCGAGCACGCGCCCGCCACGATCCACCCGCAGGGCCGCCAGTGGTTCTTCGATGACTTCGCCAACGAGTCTTGGCTCGACTTGATCATCTACCAGAGCAGTCATGGGGGCGGGCCGATCACTCTCGAATGGCTGCAGTCGGGCCCCCCAGCCCAGAAATGGCAGCAGGAACCCGTTCGGCCGGTCATCAACTCGGAACCCGGCTACGAAGGCATCTTGGCCTTGGAGAGAGGCGAACCGCATACGGCCGATGACATACGACCGCAGCTTTGGTGGAGCCTGCTCAATACGCCTGTAGCCGGTGTCAGCTACGGAGCTCACGGTATCTGGAGCTGGGAGTCCGAGCCTTCGGTCGCGCTGAATCACGACCGTTTCGGTATCGCGATGCCTTGGAAAGAGGCGATGAACCTGCCCGGAAGCGGGCAGGTTCGGCACGTCGCTGACTTTTTCGGCTCGATCGAATGGTGGGCCCTTCGCCCTAGGAAGGAACTGATCCTGAATCAGTCCGCCGAAGTCGGAGGGCATATCGGAGCGGCGGCGTCCGAGGATGGCACGCTCGCGGTGATCTACCTCCCACGAGGGGGCACGGTTCGCCTCCAGGCGGACCTGCTCGCGCCCGGCTTGAACGCGATCTGGTTCAATCCGAGGACCGGACAAAGCATGCTGAACGAACGCGATCTGTTCACCGCGCCAACCAACCAGGACTGGGTGCTCCTGCGGGTGCTCCGTTGAGACAGGAGTCCAAGTCCCGGTCATAGCCGCACGGGCCGGCCCGCAAGCTCGTTTTCCGGACCTCTGCCGCGGAGTGCCGCAGCGTTTCATGCCAACGGTCGGACGGCAATGAGCGCTGCTCTGGTCACTGCCTCTTCAAACCAGCCGAGAGTGCCGCCCCGTTGGTCTCGACTGGCTGTCGGAGCACCGACACCGCCTGAGTCTCAACCCAGTGTCCAGGGCATTCGGTATTCGTAGTGCAGGTAGCGGTTCGCCTCTGCGCTGTTGGTGAATCGTTCGCTCTCCCGGTCCCAGGTCAGGTGCTGGCGGGTCTTGTAGGCGATGTTGGCCACGTTGGCGGTTGTCGTGGCCCGATGGGCCGATTCGATGTCACAGTTGGGCGTTGCCCGGCTCTTGACGCAGTCCAGGAAGTTCCGGATGTGAAAGCGGGTGTCCGCGCGCCCCTCGACCTGCCTGGCTTCCATGACGGGCCGGTAGGAATCCCTGTGCGCCGTGCGTTGCTCTTGGCTTCCCTGCAAGGGGCTTCCGCCCGGTGCAGGCATGGCCGCCTGGCGTTCCGGTATGACCTCCCAGCCGTCGAAGTAGACGTAAACAGTGGCCTCGGTTCCGCGCCATTCGGCGAGAAACGGCCTCGTGGCGCTGACGGGAGCGGCGTTGCAGCCGAAATCGGAAAGGGTAACAAGCGTCCCGCCCGGAAACTCCCAGAGCGCTTCCATCGTGTCGACGGTCTGGCGATTGTCCTTGACGGCGAATTTGCCGCCGACGGCGGTGACGGATAGCGGCGCGTCCCGGCCGAGCCCCCACTGGATCAGATCGAGGAAATGGACGCCGTTGTCGGTGAGCTGGCCGCCCGAGTAGTCGTAGAACCAGCGGAACTTGTAGCTCAAGCGATTCTCGTTGTACGGGACGGCGGGAGCGGGGCCAAGATAGAGGTCCCAATCCACGCCGGGCGGCGGTTCAGCGTCAGGGAAGCTACCGATGCCGTGCGGGTACTCGTTGACGGCGCGCGCGGCGCGCGCGACGGTGACATGTCCGATCGCACCGGAGCGCACGAAGTCAGCAGCTTCCTCGCAGTAGGGCGCAGAGCGGCGGTGTATGCCCACCTGGACGACGCGTTTGGTGCGGTGGGCGGTCTCGACCATGCGCCGTCCCTCATGGATGGTTAGCGAGAGCGGTTTCTCCACGTACACATCCTTGCCGGCGTTGCAGGCGTCGATCGTCATCAGGGCGTGCCAATGGTCAGGAGTGGCGATCACAATTGCATCAATGTCGGACCTGGCGATGAGGTTGCGATAGTCCCCGAAGAGCGAGGGAGACGTTGCGGCGACCTGCGCGGCGTTCTCTAGGTAGTCGCGGCGAATGTCGCAGACGGCTACGATTTGCTGGTCGGCGTACTCTTTGGTGGCTCGCAAGAGCGATGTGCCGCGGTTGCCGACTCCGATGAAGCCGAGGCGCACACGGTCGTTTGCACCGCGAATACGCTTGTAGGAAAGGGCCGCCAAGGCGGCGGTCTTGGCGAGTGTGCGGCGGGACGTCATGAACGGAAAACCTGTCTGAATGCATTGATAGCACTTTGCCAACCGGCTTCACCGTCCCGATTGGCGAGCCCTGCGCATCCAAGGGGAACACTCGAGGCGGCTGTGTGTCACCTCAAGCCATCCGGTTTGCGTAGGTCTCGGTTCGCATATGTCTCTTGACTGCCCGGCTTTGAAGCGGTGCAGTTCGGTTCGTCTTGAATCCCCGTCGCCGGCTTGATTGCCTTGGCGCGGGGACGGATGGCGGGAATCAATGGCAGGCGGTACCGAAATGCTAGGCGCAAGTGCCAGGAGGGCGCTAACATGATCCCCGAAGGGATGCGGGCCGAACCCCTGTGATCGGTCCGACCCCACCGCACTCGCCGAGGTAAACCTGTGCAGCACCGTACCGTTCCAATTCTCCTGCTGGCCTCGACCCTGATCGGCTGCAACTTGCTTGAACCCAGAGGCATCGACCGAATCTCCATTCCCGAGGGCTTCGAAATAGAGGTTGCCGCGGGGCCGCCGCTTGTCGACCGCCCGGTAATCATGGACATGGACGATCTAGGACGCCTTTACATTGCCGAGTCGTCCGGGTCAAATGACGACGTTAGGAAGCAACTCGCCGAGCGCCCTCACCGCATCCTCCGCTTGGAAGATGTCGACGGTGACGGTCTCTACGACCAGCGGACTGTGTTCGCAGACAAGATGATGTTTCCCGAGGGCGTGCTCTGGCACGACGGGTCGGTCTACGTCTCGGCCCCGCCCAGCATCTGGAAGCTCACTGACACGAATGGTGACGGCGTGGCGGACAACCGCGAGGAATGGTTCGATGCCAAGACTCTCACGAACTGCGCCAATGATCTCCACGGGCCGTACCTGGGCCTCGACGGCTGGATCTACTGGACGAAAGGGGCCTTTGCGGAACAAACGTACGAACGGCCAGGACGGGAACCCCTTGTCACGCGGGCGGCCCACATCTTCCGCAGGAAGGTCGGCGGCGGTCCTGTCGAACCGGTGCTGACCGGAGGAATGGACAACCCGGTCGAGGTGGCCTTCACTCCCGAGGGCGAGAGGCTGCTCACCTCGACGTTCTTGATCCATCCCCGGCTCGGCAGGCGGGACGGCATGGTCCATGCGGTATACGGAGGAGTCTACGGAAAGGCTCATGGTGTCACCGACAGCCATCCGCTGACGGGCGGCTACCTTTCGGTCATGACTCACATGGGGGCAGCCGCTCCGGTCGGCCTGGCTCGACTCGAGTCCGCTGGGCTCGGCGAGGACTACCGCGGAAGGTTGTTCGTGACGTCATTCAATCTCCGGAAGGTCACTTCCCACAAGCTCGTCCCGAAGGGTGCCAGTTTCGAGACGGAGGATGCTGATTTCCTCGTGTCCGAGAGCATGGACTTCCATCCGACCGACGTCATGGAAGACGCTGACGGGAGCCTCCTCGTCATTGATACCGGCGCTTGGTACAAGCTGTGCTGCCCGACCGCCCAGTTAACAAAGCCTGACGTGCTTGGGGCAATCTATCGCATTCGGAGGAAGGGCGTGGCTCCGCCCCCGGACCCGATGGGGAAGAGCATTGACTGGACCGCTACGGATCCGAAGGATTTGACGCAGCTCCTGGGCGATGCTCGCCCCGCCGTGCGCAAGAAAGCGATTGCGCACTTGGCCGCCGAGTCGGCCGTCGAAGCGCTCCGGGATGCTAGTGCGTCTGACGAGAGCCCCGATGTGCGCCGCAACGCCGTCTGGGCTCTCACGAGAATCGACACCATCGGTGCGCGCGATGCCGTTCGTGAAGCCCTCAACGACAAATCTGGAAGCGTCCGCCAAGCCGCCCTGCACTCGATTGCCGTGCATCGCGACGCCGCAGCAGTTACCGCCGCGGTCGAGCTACTGCGCGATCCATCGGACGCCATCAAGCGCGTCGCTGCCGAAGCCTTGGGGCGGATCGGCGACCCGATCGCTGTGGGGCCGCTCCTGGCAGCCTCTGCCCAGACCGAGGACGAGGTCCTGACTCACTCGCTGATCTACGCGCTCATCGAGATCGCGGACCCGCGCTCGACGCGCAAGGGACTGACGGCCCCATCGGACAGGACCCAGAGGGCTGCGATGATCGCTCTTGACCAGATGCGCCCCGCTGCACTGGATCGGAGGACGGTGCTGCCACGTCTCAATTCCCCGATGCCGTTGATCTCCGAGTCGGCCAACTGGATCGCCGGTCGCCATCCGGAATGGGGCGGCCAGCTGGCGGGTTATCTGGATCGGCGATTGCGAGCGTCGGGTGCCGAGGCTTCGGAAGAGCTCGCCGCCCAGCTGGAACGGTTCTCAGGAAATCCCGATGTGCAGGCGCTGCTCGCTCGCACTGCGCAAGGGAAGGCGTCCGCCACGGCACGAACCGCGGCCTTGACAGCGATGGCCGCGGCACTCGTAAGCGAGGCCCCCGAGGGCTGGGCGGCGGCGATCGCCGCTGCATTGGCACGGCCGGATACGCTCGAGGCCGCACTGCGGGCGGCTCGACGGCTGCCGCGGCCGGAAGAGGGCGAACCATTGCTCGATGCGGCGTTGCTCGATGTGGCGCGCAACCCGAGTGTGGACGAGGCTATCAGGGTCCGAGCTTTGGATGCGGGGATGGCAGAGGCCGGCGAACTGGAAGCACCGCTCTACGATCTTGCCACGAGCCAGGTTCTGCCTACTGTGGCAGTCGATGCGCGCGCCGCCGCTGCCAGGGTCCTGGCGCGCGCCTCTCTAGACGAGAGCCAGCTCATGGAATTGGCGGAATTGCTTCCCGAGGTTGGCCCCATGGAGCTTCCGCAGGTTGTCGAGGCCTTCGGGCAGTCCGACGATCCTGAAATTGGAGAGCGCTTTGCCGAGCGCCTTGCGCAGGCAAAGGGGCTCGCCAATCTGCGTGCCGACATCGTTGATTCCGCCGGACGCGGCTATTCCCAGGAGGTCCGCGACAGTCTGGACTCCTTGCTTGCGGGCGATGTGGGAGGGCTCGCCGAGCAAGGTGCGAAGCTCGATGGGCTGCTCGCCGCAATTGGGGAGGGCGACATCGTCCGCGGCCAGGCGGTGTTTAACAGAAGCGAGACCGCGTGCCTGACCTGCCACGCCATCGGATACCAGGGCGGAAAGGTCGGTCCTGACCTGACTCGCATAGGCCAGATCCGCAGCAGGAGGGATCTCTTGGAAGCGATCGTGTACCCGAGCGCTAGTTTCGTGCGCAGCTTTGAGCCGATCGTGGCAGTCACAGAAAGCGAGAGCATTAATGGAGTGCCGCTCGAGGAAAGCGAGACACACCTGCTACTTGCGGTGAACGCCGACGACCAAGTGCGGGTCTTGCGATCCGAGATCGAGGAGATCCGTCCCGGGACCGTTTCGGTCATGCCCTCGGGGCTGGACGAGCAGTTGAGCCAAGGGGAACTCGCCGACCTGCTGGCCTTTCTTGAGGCGACCCAGTGGGGGCCTCCGGGCAGCGGGCGCTAGAATCAGTTTCCTTGGGGGAATTGATGTATCGAACCGTCTTGCTTGCCGCGCTGGCAGCCGCAACAATACCCGAAGCTCGCGTCCAAGCGGCCGAAGGGGACCGGCCTAATGTGGTTTTCATCCTCGCGGACGATCTGGGCTACGGGGATCTCGGGTCCTACGGGCAGCGGATCATTCAGACACCAAGCTTGGACAGGATGGCCGCCGAGGGGATTCGGTTCACGCAGTTCTACGCTGGCGCAACAGTTTGCGCGCCCTCGCGGAGCGTGTTGATGACCGGCCAGCACACGGGGCACACGCACGTGCGCGGCAATGCCTCGGGCCCGGACATGACAGCGCAGTCGCTTCGCGATGTCGACGTCACCGTAGCGGAGGTATTTAAGTCGGCCGGATACTCCACCGGGCTATTCGGCAAGTGGGGACTGGGGGAGGTCGGTCTGGAGGGGCACCCTCTCAAGCAAGGATTCGACGCTTTCTTCGGGTACTTGAATCAGGTCCACGCGCACAATTACTATCCCGAATTCCTTTGGCGCAACCTGGAGAAGGCACCGTTGCGGAACAAGGTCGAGCGGATGTCGCGCGTGTACGGGGGGTTTCGCGGCGGCTGGGCGACCGAGCGTAACGAATACTCCCATGACGTGATCATGAACGAGGCGTTGGACTGGGTCGAGAACCGTGACGAGAGCCCCTTCTTTCTGTATCTGGCGCTCACGATTCCCCACGCGAACAACGAGGGCACTCGCGGGACTGGCGACGGGGCTGAAGTTCCCGATCACGGGGCGTACGCCGCCGAGGGCTGGCCCGGTCCTGACAAGGGGCAGGCGGCCATGATTACACGCATGGACCGCGATGTCGGCGTGCTGCTCGACCGCTTGAAGGAATTGGGAATCGCCGAGAAGACGCTGGTGATGTTCTCTTCCGACAACGGGCCGCACAACGAGTCCAATCACGACCTCGTCAGGTTCAATCCCTCCGGGGTTCTGCGGGGCATCAAACGCGACCTGTACGAAGGCGGTATTCGCGTGCCGTTTCTCGCGTGGTGGCCCGGGACGATCCAGCCTGCGAGGGTCTCGGATCATGTGGGCTACTTCGGGGACCTGATGGCCACATCGGCGGAACTCGCGGGCGTCGAGACGCCGGCCAACACGGATTCGGTCAGCTTTGTGCCGGCCTTGCGCGGCCGGCCTGACGAGCAGGAAGCCCACGAATACCTCTATTGGGAGTTCTACGAAAGCGGGTCGTCCCAAGCGGTGAGGCTACGTCAGTGGAAGGGCGTCCGAAAGCCGATGATGACGGGACGGATCGAACTCTACGACGTATTGCGGGACTTGAGCGAGAAGTACGATCTGGCCCGTAACCACCCGGATGTCGTTCAAGAGATCGAGGGCATCATGTCGCGCGCGCACGCAGCTCATCCCAACTGGAAGCTGCGCCCCCCTAGGTAGGGCGGCAACCGTGGTTGAACCGCCTGCGGCCCCGCCCCGCGGGCCGATGGTCTCCGCTGCGGTGATTGTCGCGGTCCTAGCAGCCGGCTCGTGCGCGCGCAGCGCCGGCCCGCCGCACCCGCCGGACGAAGCGTTGCGCACGTTCGAGATCCATCCTGATTTCACGATCGAGCTGTTCGCTTCGGAACCCGACATTGCCGATCCCGTCGCAATGGCCTTCGGCCCGAGCGGGCGAATTTGGGTCGTGGAGAATTCGGGCTATCCGCTGGATTCCGCCGGTCGGCGGGGACGTGTCAAGCTGCTCAGGGATCTCGACCGGGATGGCCTTCCGGATTCGGTGACCGTTTTCCTGGACGGACTCACGATGCCGACAGGAATCATGCCCTGGAAGCACGGCGTGATCTTGACCGACCCTCCCGATGTGCTGTTCTTGGCCGACAACGATGGCGACGGGCGGGCGGACGAGCGGGTCCGCCTGCTCAGCGGCTTCGCCCTGACTAATCCGCAGCACACAGTCTCAAGCCCGGTCTACGGCTTGGACAACTGGATTTACTTAGCGCACGAAGGCGCGATCCAGTCGGTGGTATTCGCGGACGAGTTCGGCGACAAGGGGACAGAAATTCACTTTCCGGGCCATCCGGACGCGCCCCGCCTGCCGGTCGACAGGCGGTCTGTGCGGTTCCGTCCGGACAGCCTGGAACTGGAATTTCTCGCCGGCGCTTCGCAATTCGGAATCGCCTTTTCCGAATGGGGCGACGTCTTGACGCACAACAACACTTATCACTCGCGGCACGAAGTCATACAGGCTAGGTACCTTGATCGCAATCCCTACATGCGAGTTGCAAGGACGGCACAGAACGTCTTCCAAGACCCGAATCCTGCGGCGGTGCATCCGATCACGGTCAGACCCCGATTCGAGTTGCTGTCGGGGATCGGCCAGATGACTTCCGCGGCAGGCCTCACCCGCTACCTGGGCGGTGCCTTTCCTGGTTATGGCGATCTCGCATTTGTCGGTGAGTCCGTTCACAACCTCGTCCACGCGGACCGCTGGGAACCTGCAGGGGCAACCTACGTAGCGCGACCGATCTCGGATGGACGGGAGTTCCTCGCGTCTAGGGACGCGTGGTTCCGCCCGGTGAACTTCACGATCGGCCCCGACGGCGCTCTGTACGTGATCGACTACTACCGCCTGGTGATCGAGCATCCCGAATGGACATCCACGGACACTGCTGAATCGCATCGTCTGTACGATGGCGACGACCGTGGCCGGATCTGGCGAGTCACTCCGAAGGACGGGCTGCCGTTCGTCGCTCCAAGCTTGGGCGAGGCGACGTCTTCGGAACTCACCTCGCTCCTGCGATCCTCGAACTATTGGAATCGCATAACGGCGCAGCGGCTGCTAGTAGAAAGGGGCGATTCGGGATCAATCCCTGCTCTTGAAATCCTAGCCGCGGACGACTCCAGCCCGCTCGGGCGATTGCACGCACTTTGGGCTCTTGAGGGATTGGGGAAACTAGCGGACGACCTGTTGCTTCAAGCGCTCTCAGCTTCGTCCCTTGGTGTTCGCAAGAACGCGATTCAGATCGCCGAGCCACGGTTTCGATCCGAACCGAGCCGGTGGCAAAACGCCTTGCTATCTCTGGAGAGGGATCCAGAGGCGCATGTCCGACTCCAGCTGCTCCTGACGCTCGGCGAAGTTGCGTTGCCTTCCCTGGCGCACGCTCGGGAACGCATGTTGCTGGCGGATCTGGAGGACGAGTGGTTTCACGCGGCTGCGCTGTCTTGGAACTCCTCGACTCCGTCCCTTTTGCTAGAGCGCCTGTCGAGCCACCTGGGCCCTGGCAGCCCAGCGGAGCGCCTGCTCGAATCGATTGCCGCTTCGGCGCGTGGCAGTGGCGATGCGTTTGCAGACATCGTCGCTTGGTTGCCAAGGTGGGAGGGCGCTTGGCGGCATGCCGCTGTGCTTCGCGGCTTGCGACAGGGACTGATCGGCATGGCGGTCCAACCGGAGATCTCGAATCGCACCCGAGAGCGACTGCTCGCCCTGGCAGGCTCCACGGACCACGCGGTTCGGCAAGCCGCCTTGAACCTATTGGAAATGGTCGGCCTACCAAGGACAGATAGGTTGCAAAGGGCTTTGGAGCAGGCCACTCAGACTGCGCGGGATCTCGGTGCGCCAGCACGTCGCCGCGCCGGCGCGATTCGGCTACTCTCCCTTTCCGACGGTCAAGACTACTTGGAATTGTTCCGTCTGATGATCCGGCCCGGCGAGTCTGACGCGGTGCAGGCGGCGGCGGTCTCGGGTCTTATCCGCACCAATGCGGACGGCCTGTCCCTCTTCCTTCTCGACCATTGGGCGGAGCTGCCGAGGGAGTCGAGACTGGTTGCCGGAGAGGCGATGTCGGCGGACTCGAATCTTGCCACCTCGCTCGTTGGTGCGCTTGAAGATGGATTCATCCAGCCTTGGATGCTTGAATTCCGATCGAAGCGGCGGCTGATCATGCACCGGGACCCTGATCTGCGCCAGCGAGCCCGCCAAATACTGACCGAATCGGAGCGGGATAGCGAGGAGTTAGTCGAGAGGTACCGCTCGGCTCTGGTACGTGAGCCAGGCGACGCGGCTAGGGGGAAAGTCGTGTTCGAACGCGACTGCCAGGAGTGCCACCGGCTTGCAGGCGAAGGCAAGGAAGTCGGGCCAGATCTAGGCACTGTACGGACTCGCCCCGCTCTGAATCTCCTCACCGACATTCTTCTGCCGAGCGAGTCGATTTCCCAGACCTACGAGTCGTACGTAATCGAATTGACGAACGGGGAACTGATCGAGGGAGTGCTGGGGAATCAAGGGCCTGGCTTCGTCACGTTGCGTCGAGAGGGGGGCGAAGAGGAAGCCATCGACCGCGCTCGGATCGCGTCGATGCGAGTGGCCCGAATCTCTGCGATGCCGTCCGATTTTGATGGGCGTGTGAGGCCTTCCGAGATGGCGGACTTGATCCGATATATTCAGTCGGCCCCAGTTCGGCCAAGTTCCGGGAGTCGATTGCCGTGATGGTTTCTTGCGGAGACGTTGCCGTCGCGACGGTGTGGTTTGGCGCCGCGCGGCAAGCGGTCAGGGTAAGTCGCCAGCAGGCGCTGCTGGGTCATGTCGGCCGGACTAGCGGAAACGTGTCATTGGTTTCGGCGGCCCAATCGGAAGTAAGTCTCCGATGCTCGTTGAGTGTCGACAGGTGGGCCGGATCCGCGGCGAGGTTGTTGGTCTCGCCCGGGTCCACTTCGAGATCGAAGAGTTGTTCGCGTCCGCTACCTGTGTTGTAGACGATGTACTTGTAACGCTTTGTACGAAGCATGCGTCCGGAGACGCCATCGTCGCGACCGCGTCCGAAAGTGGTTTCCGAGACGACGTACCGGCGACTCGAGCCGGCGGAGGAGCCTCGAGCGAGGGGTTCCAGCGACTGGCCGCGGACGGGTCCCGCCGGACCTTCGAGTCCGGCGGCTCCCAGGATCGTGGGCATAAGGTCAATGCCCGTGGAAACCAAGGCGTCAGACGTGGTGCCGGGCCTCGAAGAGAGCGGATGGGCAATCAAGAGTGGGACCCGCACCGCCTGTTCGTAGAGCACCTGCTTCTGGTTCCAGTGGTGGCTGCCGACGCCTTCGCCGTGATCGCTGGTCAAAATGATGATCGTGTTGCTGTCCTGGCCGGAATCGCGGAGGGCGTCAAGCACCTTGGCGATTTCGTGATCGGCTTTTTCGACTAGACGATAGTACCCCCAGAGGTACTGTCTCCATTCCAGGTCGCTCCATTTGTCGGTCGGGTAGTGAAAGTCGCGATTCTTGGCTTGAATCATGCGGATTGCGGTCGGCTCGCTCTCGGGGATGGCGAAATTTCCGGGCAGCGCCGGAAGCTCGCCGGGGTCCTCGGGCGTCGGCGGGATCGGGCCCTGCGGGAGGTCCTGTCGACGGGCAAGCTGGCAGACATCGTGCGGGTTCCGGAAGGAAGTGGTGAGAAAGAACGGTCTGTCAGGCGAGGCATTGAGGAAATCAACTGCGTTTTGCGCGGTGTCGCTATCGCCGTGCGTATCGGCGGCTGTAGTGTAGCCGGCCTCCTCTAGCGAAGTGCCGACGTGCCACTTTCCGAAATAGGCCGTGTCATAGCCGCCTGATTCCATTAGCTTGCCGAGCATGGGGTACGCGCCATTCAGCTTTGTGCCGTTGGTCGGAGTCCCGATCTCGTGCGGATAGCGACCGGTTTGAATGCTGGAACGGCAAGGCAGGCAAAGCGGCTGTGTGACGTAGCTGCGCGTGAAGCGGACGCCGCGGGCGGCGATCCAATCCATCGCAGGCGTCTTGACATGCGGGTTGCCCGTGCAACTCATGGCCTCGTCGGTCTGCTGATCGGTCATCACCAGCAGCACGTTCGGACGCTTTGCGAAAGAGCTCTGCGAGCAGCCGAGCAGCGCCATCCCAGCAAGTCCGGACCGCTGGAAGAAGGCGCGTCTGTCCACGATGCTCATGTTGACCTCGGCTTCGCCTCGATCCGACCGAATTTCATCATCATTGCCGGCGGACGTCAACGAATGAGGCGCCTCTGACGACGCCGCTGTATTGAACCATTGTCTCCAGACGTGCCGGGCCCGCCTCGATCTCTACCGCTTGGAACTCGCACGAATCCTCTCCCGCCGCGACCGACTGCGAGACGGCGACGCTCCCCACTGTCAACGTGGCTTCCGCTGCGGCCGGCAAGGGTTTTGCAAACCGCAAGGTGAAGTCGTAGCGACCGCCTTCCTCGATCACGACCGGCCAGTAGCCTAATGCGTCCTCGTGCGCGCGGTCATCATTGTCCCCGCGCCAGTCGAAGCGAGAGAGGGTCGCCATGGGCTCGTCAGGCGAGCCTAGGTGAATCCGCCCAGGCGCAAACCCCCGCGTCGACGAAACGTCACGGAACCAGTCCTCGTAGCCCCTTCGCATGTCCGCGACTATCTCCGGATGCTCCTCGGCGAGGTCGTTCGTCTCGCCAGGATCGACCGACATGTCGTACAGCTCGAACTTCGCCCCTTCGGGCATCGGGTCGGTCGCCTTGCCGAGTGGCTGCACGATCTTCCAGCGCTGGCTGCGAGCCGAAGCGTTGCGGTTTAGCTGCGGTCTATCGCCGCGGTGGTTCTGCAGGTAGATCGTCCGATCCGGCCAATCGTCGGGTGATGTTTCGCCCGAGAGCAATGGCCAAAGACTCACTCCGTCGAATCGCGGGGATGCAGTGTCGACCTCCGAGGCATCAAGCAGCGTCGGCACGACATCGATGTGTGCGGCAATGCGGTCAATCTTTCGACCGGCCTCGACGCGTCCTGGCCAGCGGAACAGGAACGGCACTCTCGTGCCGCCGTCATACGCACTGCCCTTGCGCTCCTTCAGGCCGGCCGTAAACGTCTGCTGGGTGGGGCCGTTGTCGGTCAAGAAGATGACGATTGTCGTGCCCGCTAGACCAAGTTGATCCAGTTGGTTGAGCAGTCGGTCTAGGTTTTCGTCGAACTGCGTGATCATGCCGTAGACCCTGGCCGTTCTCTCCGGAAGACCCATCTCGCGGTACACCTCGATGTACTCTTCGTCAACGTCAAACGGCGAGTGGGGTACGTTCGTCGCCAAGTAGCCGAAAAAAGGCCGCTCGCGGTTTTGCTCAATGAAATCGATCAAGGCGTCGGTAAAGATGTCGGTGCAGTAGCCCCTGTAGGCTTCGGATGCGCCATTGTGCTCGAGGACGGGGTCCCAGTAGCGGTTTCCGGGCGGACCCGCGGGCTGGCCGAGTCCGCCACCGCGGTGAACCAGAGCTTCTTGGAAACCTTGGTCCGTCGCACGCAACGGGTAGTTGTCACCCAGATGCCACTTGCCGAAGATCCCTGTCACGTAACCTTCGGTCGCGAGCAACTCGGCCAGAGTTTCGGCCTCCGGGGCCATTAGTGTCCGGCCTAGGTAGGTATCGACCACGCCGGAGCGGTAGCCATGACGCCCCGTCAGCAACGCGGCGCGAGTGGGCGCGCACTTGGGCTCGACATAGAATTGCGTGAACTCCGTGCTCTCCGCGGCTAGGCGGTCGAGCGTCGGCGTTCTGATATACGGATTGCCGTGGAATCCGACCTGAGCCCATCCTTGATCGTCGGTCATGATCAGGATGATGTTTGGCTTGGATGGCTCCGGCCCCTTAGTGATTTCGACTAGCCCCAGTGCCAGCAGAGCAATTGCTGCAAGGGTCAGCAGGGCCGAGCTGGCGAAACTTCGCTTCTCCATCGCTGCTGGGAGTCTAGCTCATTCCAGTGCTTGCGATCTCGGCTCGGGGCTGCAGTGCCGGTTCCCACGGCATCTCGCCGGGCTCAGCCCGAATTGTTCGAACTGCGCTTCTACACGCTGTGTTGCGCCAGGTCTATGAGACGTACCTTGCCGGCCGCGATCCTACGCTCACTGCCGATCTTCCACCTCACTGCTTAGGCCAAGTCCGCTGCCGCACCCTGAACCGGTCAGTGCTCTTCGCCCTCGCACAAGGAGCAATCGCGATGACATTTGCGAACTGCGGGCTTTTCTAGGTCAGTGGCCCCGGTCCCGCCGCACTCCTCTTGCCCGAGATCGTGAGCTAGGCGCCCGAACTAGCGCGGCAGATGCGCCCGATCAAGAATCGAAGCTGTCTTGCGCAGGGCTCGTTCGATGCGGTCGAGGTGAAGCGCTCGCACTCGCTGGGAGGTTTGCCTTGCGACAGGGTTTCGGTCCTCGATGTTTGGCTTTGCGACAAATCGATTATTCGCCGCCTGGCTTTGCAAAATCGCCTCTACTGCTCGGCGATCGGCGGCGGCCTGACGTCTCTTGATCCGTTCGATTTCCAACCGATCCCGGGCTGCCTGCTCCCTCGCGATTCTTGCCGACACGCGGCGGTTAATCTCCGTCTGTTCCCGGACAATCCTCTCGACTGTTCGTTCGCTGGCTTCTTCCTGTTGCCTTGCGATCCGTTCGGCCGCAACGCGGTCCCGAGAGATCTGCTCGCTAGCGATGCGCTCGGCGGCGCTTGCGTCGGCTGATGCCTGCGCCCTTGCAATTCGCTCCGCGCTTGCTTGCGCTCGCGCGGCCTGCGTTCTTCTACCTCGAGCTGCGTGGTTCGGGGCCGCTCCGCGGGCCGAGTCGGCGATTCCCCTCTGGCGCGCTTTGTCGTCCGCTACATATGCATCGACTTCCCGTAAGCTGTCCTCCGCCGGATGTCCATCGAACGCAGCCAGGGCTGGCTCACACCCGCTTGCATAAGCGGCAATACGGGAAGTGTAACGATGCCGAACGACGCAGCGCACCCGAAAGCCAACCAGCGAGAGAAGAGCCTGCGGGCACTCGGCTCTCCCTTGCTCGGGAGTGGCGGTTTCTGGGAGAGTCGGCGCGGAACCGATTTCCGGGAAGGCGAGACTGCAGGATTCCCGCGCCCCGCCTGCTAGTCCGAAGGCGGCTCCCATGACGACGATATGGCGGATTGTACGAAGAAGCATGATGAAACTCCCAAATCGAACTGAAGCAGCGTGATTACTTAGACGGCTCAGTTATCAATCTAGTTACAATATTCACACATTAACTAATTTACCTAGTGGTGTCGGGTCAAGATCTGATTCTCAGCGCATAACATGTGTCTTGACTGTATTTTGCGAGCGGATTCTGGTGATATCGATTTGCGAGTTCCGGCTGGGATCAATCCCTGACCTCCGGGCCTCGCGGTTAGTGGGACCCAGTCGAAGTCGAGTGGTTTGCAGCGGCGCGTCAATTGAGACAAGATCACATTCCTGGCCTGATTGCGACGCACTCGCGACATCTCATGCCTACGGGTTTTCGCGAACTGCATCGGGACTGGGCGAGCAGGCGTTTGATCAGTAGGCCGCAATGAATGGCGAAACGCCCCGGGACCGATCTCCTCGGTCAATGGACCGGGGAAGTTCGCTCTGCAGCGGCCGTTTAACGCCAAGGCCGCCGTCTGGCCTATAGACTGAAACCGAATTGACACATCCCTTGTCCAAGATCACTGTTGTACTTGGCTGCTTGCTCGTATGCGGGCAAGCGTTCGGCGACGATACAACGTCCCAGTTCAGGGCCGGGTCCAAGCTGGCTCAAGAAAAGGTGGTGCTCCTAGAAGAGCAGCTGCAGCGAGACACTCAGAATCTGGCGGTCCGTTGCCAACTTCTCGGGTACTATGCCGCGTCTGCGCGGCGCCGGGACCGAGCGGCTCGGGATCAGAAGAATAAGCACATTCTATGGCTCATTAGAAACATGCCCGAAGCCAATGTGATCCATGACAGGCGCCTAATAATTCCCAGCTACGACAGCCCTGAAGACTATGTGGATGGTAAACGCGCATGGCTGGCGCATATCGAAAAGGAGCCGAAGAATCTGACGCTGCTGGAGAACGCGGCTAGTTTCCTGTCGCTTGGTGACCGGGAAACCGCTCTCGACTTGCTTCGCCGGGCTCAGTCGCTAGACCTCTCCAATCCAAAGTGGGCGATGAAGCTTGGAGGGATGCTATTGCGCAAGGCTCGCGGCTATCGCGGTGAGACAGACCCGCTTGTCGCACGTCTGGCGTTGGTGCAGCTAGAACGAGCGAATGACCGTCCGGGCAGGGATGGGTGGAATGGATATCTCCTGGAGAGCCTTGCCAAGGCGGCTTTGGCCGCCGAGGATCACGACAAGGCCCGCAAGTATGCGGGGCTGATGTTGAATGGGAACAGCCCTAGGGAGGTGACTGGAGATCACATCCACCATGGCCACCTTACGCTCGGTAGAGTCGCGCTGGCTGAGGGTGATGTCGCGCAAGCCAAGAATCGACTACTCATGGCTGGTAAGTCACCGGGGTCGCGCAAGCTGGGCTTCGCCGGCCCGAACATGGCGCTCGCCAAGGAGTTGCTCGAACGAGGCCACAGGAAGATAGTGCTCAAGTACTTCAAGTCTTGCGCAAAGCTCTGGACCGCGGATCGCGGCAAGGCGAAGTTGGACGAGTGGTCTGCGCTGGTTGCGGCTGGCAGGATCCCAGATTTCGGAGCGAATCTTGCCTACTGAGCACAGCTGACGGCCAAATCCGGACACTGTTCAAGTTCGATCCCCGACTTAGGCGTCGCAGTCCTCTTCGCGCTTAGAGGACGTTTGCGGACTCCAGGCCATACTGGGCGATTGAGGCGCGCTTCACCCCCTCCTCCGGCAAACTCAGTTGGCCTCTCTTAGGCTGACTTCCAGACTGGCGAGACATACTATTGCCTGGCGGGCCTCGGAGTTGGAGCCGCACCTCCAAATTGTGCTCCCGGCGAGCGGCTGCCTCCGCACAAGGAATAGCGCCCAGCCGTGCGTCGTATATGGGCCAGCAACATCCTCGTTTGCCTCAGCTTGCACTGGTTTATCGCAGTCGCCCGCCTTGCAATGCCGCACGCCGTCGTGCGCTGCAAGCGGGTCTGTTCGCACCATCGACTCCTCCATAAGCAGGATTCCCCCGTTCGGGCTGCCGACAGAGACTTGCGCGCTACGCGCACGGTCCTGAGTCTGCAACGCTTCCCGGCCTCACATTCCTCTTACGTAGGGGCCTCCGACGCTGTCACGGAGATGGTTGCAGCGGGCTCGCATCGACTCGAGGACGGCCGCGTGCATTGGATCACCGGCAAGATTCGTAACCTCGTGCGGATCGGCCTCTAAGTCGAATAGCTGTTCGTAGACTGGGTTCCGCTCGAAATAACGCACGTACTTGAATCGTTCCGCCCGCACTCCCTCGCTCTTTGGTATCGTCTCGCGTTCGTACAGGTGCTCGTAAAAGAAGTCCTGTCGCCAATCGACGCTTTCGCCTCGCAGCAGGGGCGCAAGGCTCCTTCCGCGCATCTCGGACGGAACCTCGACGCCAGCAAGGTCAAGCATGGTGACTGGGCAGTCGAAGCTGAGCGCCATCTCCTCGACGGCTGCACCGTGTCGAGACCTGTCGAGACGCGGGTCCGCAATGATCAACGGCTTGCGGATCGAGCCTTCGTACATCAGCCAAATCCCGGTGAGACCATGCTCGCCGATCATGATGCCGTTGTCGCCGGTGAAGATCACCACCGTGTTTTCGTCGAGCCCCTGGCGTTCCAGCTCCCCGACGATCCGGCCGACCTGCTCGTCCACGCCCGTGATTAGCCGGTACATGCCTTTCATCATTCGCTGGTACTTCTCCGGGTTGTCGAATCGCCGGAACCAGCGCTGCCTGCTCATCGAGACTTGTATGAATCCCGGCAAGCGGTGGAAATAGCTGTCGTCTGGAACGGGCGGCGGTGGAATGACTGCGTTCTCGTAGAGATCCTCGTAGCGACGATCGAATATGTATTGCTCGATATTGTCGTCCTCGGGATGCGGGGCGCTGAAGCTAACGGAGAGACAGAACGGCGCATTGGCTTCACTCGTCCGGATGAACTCGACGGCGTCGTCCCCATTGATTGTCGATAGGTGTTTGACGGTACCGTCTTGCGCTTCGCGGTAATAGGGGTTTCGGGTGGAACTCGCGATCCGGCGCCTGTAGAAGTCGAATATCCGTTCCGGGGCGCGACGGTCCACTTCGACGCCAAGCTTGCCCACGAATCCGGTCCGGTAACCGGCTCGCTTCAGCAGGGCAGGGTAGCTCCGGTCCATGCGCTGCAAGCTCATCGGCGGCATCGTGAAGGTGTAGCGGTGCTCCCTGCGGAACTCGCCGGTCAGGATGCTCGCGCGCGTCGCAGCACAGATCGACGTCGTGCAAAACGAATTCGAGAACCTCACGCCGCGCGCGGCCAGCTTGTCGATGTGGGGAGTCTGGATGATGTCGTTCCCTGCGCAGCCAAGCAGATCCCAGCGGTGGTTGTCCGTCATCAGAAAGACGATGTTCGGTGGGCGCGGATCGCTCTGGCCTCGGCTAACGGCTGAGGCGGTCAGCGCTCCTGTGGAGGCTGCCAAGAATCGACGGCGGTTGAATGAGGTGGACGGCATGATGGGACGTGAATCGCCTCCGCCGCAACGATAGCGCAACTGACCCCGCTTGCGGCCGCGACTTGGCCGACCGGCGCTAATCGTACAGGCCGAATGCGAAGACCCCGCTCTTCGTGGTGATTGCCACGTACTGGCGCCCGTCCGCCTCGAAGGTGACCGGTGAAGCCCGAATCGTGCCGCCGGTGTTGAAGTGCCACAAGACGTTTCCTGTCGTCGCGTCGGCGGCCATGAAGTTGCCGCCGCGGCTCCCGAAGAACACCAGGCCGCCGGCCGTCGACATTGCGCCGGCAAACATCACCTCGCGGTTTTCCACCCCGTGCAGGGGGATCTCCCAACGGATCTTGCCGTCGCTTATGTCGATTGCCCTCAGAAAGTTCGCCGCACCAGTCTCCAAGTGGTCGATGCTGTGGCCGGTTCGAAAGTACACCCCGCACGCGTCCCTGGCCATGACGTAAAGCAATCCCGTTCCCGGATGGAATGTGGGCGACTGCCAGTTTGTCCCGCCGTGGATGTCCGGGCAGGTGAGAGCGCCGGTGGGACTCGGTGTCGCTTCCGGCTTGCGGATCGGCCGGCCTTCGGGAGTCAGTCGGTCCAGCCAGGTTTGCTTGGCGAAGGACGTTCCGCGGAGGAACTTGCCGCTCTCGCGATCGAGTACGTAGAGGATGGCGTTGCGATTCGCATGGAACAGAAGCTTGCGCCGCTGGCCCTCCCACTCGGCGTCGACTAGCACCGGGGTCTGATTCGAGTCCCAGTCATGTTCGTCGTGAGGTGTGTACTGAAAGTGCCAGACCAGCTCGCCATCGTCAGGGCGCAAGGCCAGCAGCGACGCGGTGTAGAGGTTGTCGCCTTCGCGGTTCCGCCCGTCGAAATCCTTCGGGCCCGGGTTCCCTGTCGGCCAGTAGATCAGGTCCAGTTCAGGATCGTAGGTTCCGCTGGTCCAAGCCGTGCCGCCACCGGCCTTCCACGAGTCATTGTGTGGCCAAGTCTCCGAACCCGTTTCCCCTGGCGCGGGAACGGTGTAGAAGCGCCATTCGCGCTTGCCAGTCTCCGCATTGAACGCGTCGAGATAGCCGCGCACCCGTCCCGTATCTCCTCCCCGAATGCCAATCAGCACGCGGTTTTTCGCGACGATCGGCGAGCCGGTCGATCCAAAGCACGGCTGGTCCGCAGTAACGGCCGAGCGCCAGAGCATGGCACCGTTACGGCTGTCTAGCGCAACTATATGGCAGTCGGGCGTGGGCAGGTAGAGGCGGTTTCCAGAAAGGCCGAATCCGCGGCTGGAATTCGGATTCTGGCGTTCCGCGCCTCGCTCGAATGGATAGTCGAATCGCCAGATGGAACGACCGGTGGTCGCGTCGATGGCGTACGCCCGCATCCCGCCGGCCGTAAGGTACATGATGCCGTCTCGGACAATGGGCGTGGCTTCGCTGCGGGTCTGCTGCGGGCTGTACTGAAACATCCATTTGGGGACTAGCCGAGAAACATTCTCGCGATGGATTTGCCGTAGCGCGGAATGGCGTCGCCCGGTGTTGTCACGGTCGTAGCTGAGCCAATTCGCGGGATTCCTGTAGCGCTCTTCCAGCGGTTGCGCCCTTGCAGAGGGTGCCAGTGCGATGGCCCCAAGGACTGCCAAGCATGCTAGGGGGCGAAGCGTTCCGATCGCGGGCATTTGTAGAGACCTCAGTAAACAGAGAACCCACGCACGACAGGGGTGAATGGATCCCTTTGGCGATCCAAGAACGCTAGCAGGTTTCCCAGATCCTCCGACGCTAGTCTGGTCTTGTAATCGGCAGGCATGCGCGAGCGGGGCGGCATGGCGAGAGATTTCAATTCGCTGCGCCGAAGAGACACGATTTCGCCGCCAGCGGTCAGTATCAGGACGTGGAAAGTATCCTCGTTCTTCAGCACGCCCTCGATCCGTCGTCCGTCCAGCGTCTCGACGACCACCGACTCGAATCCGGGCGCTAGCTCCGCGTCGGGTTCGAGGACATCTTCGCGGATTCTGCCGCTCGCCTTCTTCACAGCGATCGAGTCCAGTGACGGCCCCAGAAAGCCGCCCGTTCCGTTCACGATGTGGCAAGACGCGCAGCCTGCCTGGCGGAACACCGCACTGCCCGCCTCGGGATCGCCTTGCAGAGGCGGTTGCTCTCCGGGAAGTGCCAAGCTGCGCAGATAGGAAATTACGTGCCAGATGCGCTCGTCCGGCAGATCCGGCTGGGGTGGCATGTCGGTGCCGGGGATCCCTTGACGAATCAGTGAGAAGAGGGCTTTTTGCGAGCCGCGCCTCACGCTTCTTGTCCGCACGAGATTCGCGGCCATCGCGCCCTGAGCCTTCTGGCCGTGGCACACGGCGCAACGTTCGTGAAACAGCTCGTCCCCCGCTTGAACTGCCGCAGGGTCACGGCCGAACGGGTTCTCCGCCGCAGAACCGGACTCCCCCGCATTCTGGGCCGCTGCCGGTATCAGGGCTGACGCTAGCGCAACAGTTCCGAGCGCCAATCGATTCCTGAATGATTGCTTCGACACGTCCATGAGCAGCTAGTGCCCTATTAGTATGCGCGATCGGCGCTGAACCGGCTCTCGTCTAACGGCATCGCAACTCGGAGGTAGCAGCTGTGCACTTCACGCACCTCCAAGCCAGCCGATGCGACCGATATTGCTCTTGACGGATGGCCGGGCCTCGAACGCAAGTCGATAGTGAGCGGCCAGCGCGGCAGGCGAGCAATTCGCCCCTCGACCTTGCGCTCGGTGTCCAATCTGCTAGTGCACCAATGACGACCACCACTCCCAATCGACGGGTTGATCCGGTGTCTCGCGGCAGGCTATGGCGCTTTCGAGAGCGGAGAGCAAGGTTCGCCAGATTCGCTTCAGCGTGCCTCTCTCGCGTGCGATCAGCCAAGTCCACCGTAGTTGCGTCCCCGGCGTGCTGTTAACGCGTCATGCAACTGAGCAACGGACAAAATCAATCATTGTCGGCGCGAGCCTTTCTAAACGGTGCGTGCCCGGCACCCGGGCAGTTCTCCTGCTTAGCGCTCGCAAGGCTGTTGATCGCTTCGAGACCTTTGTGCAGTCGGAGGCCGTCTTGATTGCGGCCCAAGTAAAAGGAAACCTCTATGCCCGGGTCATTCCGAGCGACCTGGGTGATCTTTCCACCCAGTTCGTCAACCTTCTCGACCACCCCGGGATCCAGGGCGGCCTCTGGTTCAGAGCCACCCTCCTGCTGGGCAACTCCTGCCGCAACCATCCCGAAGTACGTGAAGATCGCAATCGTGGCAATCCGCATGGGAACCTCCTTTTCTTCGACCAGGATTGGATGTTTTGTTTCGAAGCAGTTCTTTGAAGGCCACGCGGTCGCGAAGCAGGAAGCATTCCCTCGGCGCAGCCTCTTTGCATGTCCAGGGAACCTCGAAGTCGAGTCCCAGCGGCGTTTTCGAATGTCGTAATTCCCAGCGCCAAAGTCATCGAGCGCAATGTCAATATGTGTCTTGGGCGAAATTCTTACACATTGAGTGCCCCGGAGCAGAGAACTGAGGTTACTCGGCTGGATCTGACGTCATTCTAGATACGATGGCAGCCGGGAAGTCGCGGGGGGACCGCCGTTCGAACCGTCGGCGGCCAAAGCCCTGCCTGCCGGTTCCGCACTGATCGCAACGCCGGAACACTGCAAGGCAGGGCAGCCGATCGGGGTGCCTTGGCCTAGGTTCGCGTCCGCAACTAGACGCTGATAGGTCCGTTTGGCCCTTGGTACACGGGTATTTCCCGGTCGCACCGTACCGTGGGAAGAGGGATTGCCATCGTGGCAACTAGGGCCTGCCGTCGAGGATATAGCTCGTGCATGGAACCGAGACCAATGCGAGTTCGCTAACAGCGTGACGTAGACGTGTGCTGCGAGGCGTCTACCAAGGGATTTCATTGGCGGCTTGCGGCGCGCATCTCTGAAATAAACGCGGCTCTCGACTGTGACGCGGTGCGAACGCGTATTCGGACCTCGGCGGCGCGACTACTCCTGCAACAAGAAGGCTGGGCAGTGTACGATCTTAGGGAAGCTCCCGCCTCCGATTTCGGTTACGGTTCTAGATTCGGCCGATCGGACTAACTGACAGGGCAGTTGGATTAGGCGGGAAGGCTATCTACATCGTCGTCGACGATCCATTCCAAGGAGCCAATTAAATGACGAAATCATTCTTGCTAGGCCTTGTGGCCTCGCTGTGTCTTGTCTTGCCCGGCGTGCTCGCTCAAGTAGAGACAGCGCGTATTTCCGGCACGGTCAGTGACGCAACGGGCGCGGTGATACCGGCCGTCGATGTCACTGTGACCCACCTCCAGACGAACCGCCAGTTCGTAACCCAGACCAATCAGGAAGGGCGATACGCGGCTCCGAATCTCCAGCTTGGCGATTACGAGGTGGCAGTGGAAGCCGAGGGATTCAAGCGAATCCTACGGACAGGGATCAACCTCGAGATCCGGGAGGCGGCCGTTGTCGACGTCGTGCTCGAAGTAGGGCAAGTGACGGAGAGCGTTGCGGTCCTTGCGGACGCCCCGCTGCTGACCACCGTGGAGGCGGCTCAAGGCGAGGTGATCAGCAACAAGCAGATTGTGGACTTTCCGCTCAACGGCAGGAGCTACATCAAGCTCGCCCTCCTCTCCACCGGGGCGATGATGACCAACACTGGCCGGCGAGATTCGTTCAGCGCTTCAGGCATGCGTCCCAGCCAGAACAACGTCATGCTTGACGGCATCGACAACAACAACCTGCAAAGCGCGACTCACGCGCGAAGGTCCGACGCCACTTCGATCTCAATCGATGCGGTCCAGGAATTCAAGGTGGAGACGAACACCTTCTCGGCAGAATACGGCAAATCAGCCGGCGGCGTAGTCAACGTGGTGATGAAATCCGGCACTAACCAGATTCACGGGACCGTGTTTGGGTTTCTGCGCAACGAGGTGTTCGACGCCAAGAACTTTTTCGATGATCCGGACTCGCCTCGCCCGCCGTTCAAGAGGAGCCAATTTGGGTTCTCGGCCGGTGGACCCATAGCCAAGAACAGAACATTCATCTTCGGGGACTACGAAGGGACCCGGGTGCGCGAGTCGCGCACGGTGAACAACACGATTCCAACGATCCTCATGCGGCAAGGGGACTTCACCGAGATCGGAAGTCCGATCTTCGACCCCGACAGCCTCAGCGAGGTGGGCGGCAAGTTTTTCCGCGACCCCTTCCCGGGCAACATCATTCCGCTAACGCGGATGGACCCGGTGTCCGCGCAAGCGAAAGATTGGTATCCGGATCCCAAGAACGCTCGGTTGACGCAGAACTATCTCTTCAACCCGCCCAGAGAGGAGAATCGGAACCGCGGCGATGTTCGGGTCGACCATGTATTTTCCGGGACCGACAACATTTTCTTTCGATATAGCCAGGACACGAGATTCATTCCGGCATCGCCGAATCTGCCAATACCGGCAATCGGCGGTGCCGGTAACACAGGTGGAAGTTTTACGCACGCGGGCCAGAACACGGGGCTCGCGTGGAACCACATCTTCACCCCCACGACCCTTACCTCCACGCGACTCGGCTGGAACAACACCGACACGAAGCTAAGCCCCCTCATCGACTACAACGCCAACGCTCAGCTGGGCATCGAGGGTGTCGACCAGAGCCAGCCGGGAGCGCCGCGCTTCAACATTTCCGGTGTCACCGCTCTGGGCATCGGGTCGAACGTTCCGAACGACGCGAACGCTCAGACCCGCCAGCTCAAGAACGACACGACCTTCATCCGGGGCCGCCACACGGTCAAGGTCGGGGCCGACATGATGTGGCTGCAGAACTATCTCAAGAACCCGAAGGAAAGGCTCGGCCTCTTCTTCTTCAACGGAAACTACACTCGGAACACTGATGGGAACCGAGGCGGGGATCCCTTCGCTCATTTCCTCACGGGAATCCCGCACCAGAGTCGCGTGGCGCGCGGGGTGTACATGGCGCTGCGAGGACAGTTCCACCAGTTCTATTTGCAAGACGAATGGAAGGTCTCCAAGAAGCTGACGGTCAACATGGGGGTCCGTTACCAAGTCTTCTTGCCGTGGGTCGAAAAATCCAGGAACGGGTGGGTGAACTTCGACATCGAAGCGAATCCCGAGAATCCTCCGCTCGTTCTGGCGGTCGCAGGAGGCAGCCGTCTGGAGCGTTCCCATGTCCAGACGGATCTCGACAACTTCGGCCCCCGCGTCGGTTTTGCCTACCAGGTCCGCCCCGGCACCGTGATACGGGCCGGTTACGGCGTGTTCCACGGCACCTGGGATCCGCCGGGCGGTGGCAAGCTGATGCAGAGCAATCCTCCGTTCGAGGTGCGGAACTGGAGCAGCACGGACAACATCCACCCCGACATCCGGTTGCGAACTGGCATCCCCAACTCCCCGGTCAGCGACAGCTTCGACCCAAGCGCGGCGTCGAACATGTCAGTCACCAACTACCAGAGAGACCGGTCTTGGCCGTATTCGCAGCAATGGAACTTCAACATCCAGCAGAGTTTCGGCGGTGACTGGATGCTGGAGGTCGGGTATTTCGCTTCGAAGTCGACGCACGCCGTGCGGAAATACGACATGAACTTCTCGCCCCCCGGGCCGGGCAATCGGAACAAGAAGCGCCGCTGGAAGTCGATCGTGTGGCCGGGGTCGGACATTGTCATCTCGCCCTTGGCCCAGGTGTTCCGGCATCAATTCGACGGGGACGCAAACTTCCACTCGGCCCAGTTCAAGATCAAGAAGCGCTTGTCAAACGGTCTGAACGTGTTGGGATCCTATGCTTACTCCAAGAACATCGACGACTTCTGCGCCGAGGGCGGTGGCGGCACGACCGGAGGCTGCGGCGAGCCGCAGGACACAAATAACTTCCGTCTGAACAAGTCGCTGAGCAGCTTGCACATTCAGAATCAGTTCGTGGGAAGCGTCATCTACGACCTGCCATTCGGCAGGGGACGGCGATGGGGCTCTAGCTGGAACGGCATTCAAGAGGGAGTGCTTGGCGGCTGGACTCTGGCGAGCATCACCACCCTAAGGAGCGGCCAGCCATTCAGCGCCACAGTTCGAGGGAACCCGGCCAACACGAACACGACCAACCGGCCGAACCTGCTCGGGGATCCCAACCTGCCTTCAGGCCAGCGGACGCTGGGTCGGTGGTTCGATACGGACATGCTGGTCCCCAACGAGAGGTATCAATTCGGCAACGCGGCGCGAAACATCCTGTTCTCGCCCGACCGCAGGAATTGGGACTTCGCTGTCTACAAGCGGTTCGAGCTCACCGAGTCCAAGTCGCTGCAGTTCCGGTTCGAGGCCTTCAACTTCACCAACACGCCCCCGTTCAACAACCCGAATGCCGAGGTGGGTAATCGCAACTTCGGCCGCATCACCAGTGCCGGAGGCCCGAGAAACATCCAGTTCGGACTCAAGTTCATTTTCTGACACCACCTTGAACGCGGTCACGGACGCCTCGCGAGCGGGCCGCTTTTCCAAGTCGAAGACGCTTGACCGTCAATTCTCGCACCGCCAGTCTTCGTTACAAACAAAGGCTTGGGTATTCGGCGTCCTACTGAGCCGAGTCACGGAATGCGCGCAATGGCTGGTCCGTGTCCTCCACCACCTTGCTGGCAGGCTTCGCAACGTGTCGAACCCAATAGAGCTTGGTCGTGACCATGCCGCACTGGATGTTCATCTGTCAAACTCCGGACGATCCGTTTTGAGACGCCTCAAGGGTTCACCCAATATTCCGCAGTTTTCCGAGGAGTTCTTTGCCCGTTCTCGCAAGATCTGCGAGCGGCACGCCGCCGGGGTTGCTGCGGAACACCTTCATTTACCGCAGCAAGTCAGGATGTCGCCCACTGAGGTCCGCTGGGCGGACTCGCCAGCACGAAACTCGCTATGGGCGCAGGCCTGGCGGGCGCAACGCTCGAATCTGCCTGCCCGAGTCCAGATAGCGCCCGCAAGTGGCGGCTTGTCCGATGCCCACGTGGGATGGGATTCAGATCTCGGTTGGAGCAATGCGCTGTCGACCCAGCCAATCCGCCGCGACAAGGATCGCCTAACTCGGCTCGACGCTGTGTGATAACAGTGTATTGTGGCTCGCCGCGTCCATTTGGAGGCCGGTGCCAGTCACGAAAGAAAGGAAGAGCATAGGCCATTGCTAATTCTCATCATCCTGTCGCTATCTGCGCCGTTGGCTGCAGTAGCGGCACCCAACATCGTGTTCATGATGGCGGACGACCTCGGCTGGAACGATGTCGGCTACCACGGCAGCGAAATCAAGACGCCGCACATCGACGCATTGGCCGGGCACGGCGTCGAGCTAGACCGCTATTACGCGTTTCCCCTTTGTAGTCCGACCAGAGTGGCGCTCATGACCGGGCGTTCCCCGATCCGCCAAGGGGTCGATACCCCGATAGGTCCGAACGGCGGCATGCCGTTGGACGAGCACCTGCTGCCCCAAACGCTGCGAGCCGCCGGATACCAGACGTTCCTCACTGGCAAATGGCACTTAGGGATCGAACGGGTTGCATCGCACCCGTACCGCCGGGGATTTGATCATTCCTACGGGCACTTGGGTGCCGCCGTCGACTACTACACCCATATATGGCTTGGAGGCCTCGATTGGCACAGGAACGGACACGTGGTTCGCGAAGAGGGGTACTCTACCGAACTGATCACGGCCGAGGCGATCGATCGAATCACGAAACGCGACACGACCGCCCCGATGTTCCTCTACGTGGCGTTCAATGCACCCCACACTCCCTTGCAGGCTCCGGACAGGTTCTTGGACCGGTATCCCGGCATTGCGAATCCCAGCCGGAGACATTACGCGGCGATGGTGAGCGCGGTCGACGACGGCGTGGGGCAAATCCTTGCCGCCATCGAATCGGAGGGAATTGCGAACGAAACGCTCGTCGTCTGGGTTAGCGACAACGGAGGCAATTTCCGGGCTGGAGCGAGCAACGAGCCGTTTCGTGGCGGAAAGGGCAGTGTATTCGAAGGCGGGATTCGAGTGCCGGGAATGATTCGGTGGCCAGGCGTCCTGGCAAGCGGCGCAACCTTCCGGCAGCAGATCACTGCGCACGACTGGTTCCAAACACTGACTTCCGCGGTCGGAGTCAAGCCGCAGAACGTCAAGGCGTTTGACGGAGTCGACATGTGGCCAGCTCTTAAGGACGGGGCGGCGGTCGAGCGCGAGGAGACTGTCATCGGCATAGACGGGAGCTACGCGATCTTCCGCGATGGCTGGAAGCTCGTCGAGCATAGACCCAGAGGGTCGGACACAGCGACCAAGCATCTGTACCGGATAAATGAGGACCCCGGCGAAGAGCGCGACCTAATTGACGTCAAGCCCGATTTTGCGAAGGACCTGTTGGCCCGGATTCGCAAGATTCCCAGGCCTCCCTCTGTGAGCCGCGACGTCGTTCCCCGAGGAGCGGCCACCGGACGCCCCAGAAAGAAACGCGCCAAAGCGGGTGGACCGGGTGGTCGCAACCCACAGACTGGCTGGCCTGAGGAGACGAGGCCTCCTTGGGTCGAGGCGGCGATCCGGGATTAAGCGAACAGCCGGAGCTGCGCTGAGGATGCGTCTGCTGACTCGCAATCTAGCCGTCTGCTTGGCGCTTTCGATGGCTCCCGGCTGGTCCGCGCCAATCCGGGACAAGCCGCCGCTTCCCGCAGACGAGGAATCTGTCGCCGATAGGCTAGCCGCTTCGCCACGACATGGCGAGTCGATCGAGGTGCTCGAAGGGCAGGGCTGTCCGTGGGCTGGCACGACGCAGTTTGCGCATGGATCGTCTATCCTGAGCGGGCGGCCCAAGCTCCGGTCGTAATGGCGATCCGCGAGATTTTCGGGCTCACCGACTGGATTCGAGCTGTCGCTGACCAATTGGCGGGCGCAGGATTCATCGCCACCGCTACCGACCTCTTTAGCGGAGTTAGCGATACAGGCCGGACCCCCGGTGATCGCCACGAGGCCATCAGGCTGATCCGCAGCCTGCGCATCGAAGCCGCTGCCCGTTGTCTGACGGCGGTTGCTCGTTTCGGAACTTCGATGCCGGCGTCGAGCGGCAAGATCGGCACTGTCGGATTCCGTTGGGGTTCCTCGACGAGCTTTGTTCTTGCTGGGTACGAGCCCGCGCATTCCAATCCAAGAATGAGCATGAACAGAGGTCAGGCAGCTTCGGGCTGAGTCCGGATATAGCGCGTGCCAGCAAGGTGCATCACCCGGGGGTTACTAGGCTTTGGTGGATAGCTAACGCTGCGGCAGGTGCTGAGCTGCGTGGTAAACTCGCTGAGATTCGGGGTCGTCACGGGGCTGCACTGGAGGCCAAGCCGCCTTTGAGGGAATTCCCAGACGATTGTTTCAAGAGAGGAGGATACAAACTATGAGACACGGTACTCTCGCAGCAAGCACCTTTGCCACCATCGGCATAGCGTTGCTGATCGGTGGCATGGGAACGCATCCACTGCCGGCACAGATTCTGTACGGAACGTTGCTTGGAAACGTCACGGATGGAACCGGGGCGGTGATTCCGGGAGCGCAAGTCACGATCACCAACGAGGGTACCGGGGCGACGCGGACTGGCGAAGCCAACGCCGCTGGTGCCTACAGTTTCCCCACTGTCGCTGCCGGAACCTACCGTATCGAAGTGCGCTCCGACGGCTTCAGGACGTATTCAGCGATAGGGGTGTCTGTCGGCGCAAACGATGCGACACGGGTCGATGTCGGCCTTGAGATCGGTGAAGTGACCGAAGTCGTGGAAGTCAGTGCGAGCTCCGTGAGGCTGCAGACGGACCACGCCGAAGTCCGCGGGGAAGTTGGCTCGCAGGAACTGCAGAACGTGCCGGTGCCGCTCGGGCGCAACTACCAAATGCTGCTCCAGACGCTGCCCGGGTTCTCGCCCCCTGCCAACGCCCACTCCGTGCCGGCGAACCCGACCCGGGCCGTCCGCTACACGGTCAATGGCACTGCCGACAACAACAACAACGTACGAATCGACGGCGCTACCAGCTACAACCCGAACCTGACTCATATGACGGGCATCAACCCGGCGCTGGAGTCAATCGAGGTCGTGAACGTCACGACCGGCTCGTTCGATGCCGACCAGGGACTTGCTGGCGGGGCTGCCATCAACCTGCAGATCAAGAGCGGCACCAACGAAACCCACGGTTCCGGCTTCTGGTACCACAACAACCAGCACATGCAGGCGTATCCGTACTTCAGCGACCGGGGCAGCGCGAAGCCGAAGTTTATCTACAACCAAGCGGGAGGAACAGTTGGCGGCCCGATCAAAAAGAACAGGGCATTCTTCTTCGTCAGCTACGAACGCACGTCCGAGAATTCGAACGCCACCCGGTTCATCAAGGTGCCGACCGTCGCAATGCGAGCGGGCGATTTCTCAGGGTCACCCCTTCCGATCTTCGACCCCTTGTCGGCTCCAGTGGGCAGCGAGCCCGACCGCACTCCGTTCGAGAACAACATGATTCCTGAGTCGAGAATCGCTCGCGCCAGCCGAATCCTCGCTGACGATTCCGACTGGAGCATTCCTGACCGGCCGGGCGTCGGGGCCCTCGGCCTGAACCGCAACAAGCTCGCGGGCATCACCTATTCCTTCCTGCGCCACCAGATCGACAGCAAGGCGAACTTCAACCTGTCCGACAAGTGGACCATGTTCGCGCGCTTGAGCTTCTTCTACTACACCCAGTGGAATCCTGCCGCTTTCGGCAATCTGTCCGGAATCTCGGTGCATCCCACGAACTTCCGCACCGACAACGGTTTCGGGCCAACGTACAGCGGCACTCTCTCGACGACCTACGTCGCTGCCCCGAACCTGGTCTTCGACGCCTACTTCGGATCCACCTTGGTCGACAGCAACGCTTTCGCCGGGAACCTGGACCAAAGGATCGGCCTGGACGTTCTGGGCATTCCCGGCACGAACGGGGAAGGCGTGCCCGGCGAAGCCGGGAGCTTTTATGGGGGCATGCCGCGCATGCGCTTCGATTCCGGCTTCGGCAACCTGGGTTACCAAGCCACTTCGCCTTTTATCGGGCACGACTACCTGCATCAATTCGTGGTCAACGGAAACTGGACCAAGCAAAACCACGAGGTGCGTTTCGGGACTGACATTTTCCTAACGCACATCAATCAGGAAGTTGCCAACTTCCCGGGCGGCGACGCTCCAGCAGGCGGATTCCGGTTCCGCAATAACACCAGCGGTCGGCCGGGTACGAAGACGAACGACTACAACGCTATCGCATCGTTCATGCTTGGCCTTCCTCGAGACGCGGGCCGGAATTTCCTGAATGGCAAGAACTTGCAGACGCGTTCGAGCCAGTATGCGGCGTATATCCGCGATCGCTGGCAGATCAGGCCGGACCTGACTCTTTCCTATGGCACGAGGTGGGAATACTACCCGTTCCCTGTCAGGCCGAACCGGGGAGTGGAAAGATTCGATATCGACGAGAACATCATGCTCGTTTGCGGAATCGGGTCTGTGCCGCGGAATTGCGGCCTACCGCAGAGCAAGACACAGTTCGCACCGAGGGTCGGCATCGCCTGGCGGGCCTCCGGCACCTTAGTGCTCAGGACGGGATACGGTCTGACCTACAATCCATTCAATCTCGGACGGGACCTGCGGGGGAACCTGCCGACCCAGTTCTCGCAAAGGCTGCCCACGCCGAACTCCTACTCTTATTCCACGACCCTCGACCGAGGATTTCCCGACATTCCACCGATTCCCACAGGCGAACGCATCGAAATGCCGCTGCGGGCCGGCGTGGCGACTGCCGACGAGAACTTCGTGCGCGGGTACATCCAGTCCTGGAACGTCAGCCTCCAAAAGCAATGGGGCGAGTGGATGGGGACAGCCTCGTACGTCGCGACCCGCTCCACACGGCAGACTTCTCGCATCGAGGCGAACTGGGGGGAGATCGGCAGAGGCAATGCCGGTAGACGCCTGCGCCAACTGTACGGGCGAACGGCGGGTACCCTCTTCTGGGGCACCATTGGCACGCCGATGTACGACTCTATGCAACTCAGGCTGGTCCGGCGGAGCCGGTCCGGCCACAACTTCAACCTTGCCTACACGTGGGGGCACGGCCGCGGGTACACGTCGGAGTCGTCCACCGCACAGCCCCGTGTCAGGCATCCCGACTACTACTGGAAGAACCGGGGCCCGCTCAACAACGACATCAGGCACAATCTTGTGATCTCTAACTCGTACGAGTTGCCATTCGGCCGGGGCAAGAGCTTCTTGCAAAGCGGCCCGGCGGCAGCCATTCTAGGAGGTTGGCAGATCAACGCACTAGCGTCGTTCTACACTGGCCGGCCTGCGACGCCAACTGCCCCCGGGGGATCCGTCAACAGCGCCGGGTCGGGCCAGTTCGCGGATTGCCTCGCTGCTCCGCGGAAGCTCGGCAACCCTGACGGTTGGTGGGATCCTTCGTCTTTCGCCGACCCAGACGATGTCGGCGGCACGCCCAGATTCGGGACCTGCGGCTCGAACGTGCTGCGCGGGCCCGGACTCATCAACGTCGACATGGGCATTTTCAGGCGATTCCAGCCGACCGAGGGCATCAGCGTGCAGTTCCGCGCCGAGGCTTTCAACGTCTCGAATACCCCCCACTTCAGGACGCCGAATTCGAATGTCGCGAGCAGCGGGTTCGGAGTCGTGACTGCTATGGCAAATACCGGCCGCGACGGCAACGACCACCGGGTCTTCCGGGTAGGTCTGCGGATCGGATTCTGACTCGGCCCCGGGGGCGGCAGCTGCATCCGGCCGCCCCCGAATATGACCGGGGTTCGAGAGCGTGCGCTTTCCGTGGGCACGGCGCGGTCCCCTAGCGGTACGCAGGCTCCGACTCCCGGGGTCTTGGTCGCCTGAGGTCCGCGTATCCCTTTCGCCGTCGGACGACCGGCATCCGGCGGTCGCCGCCGACTCCAAAGTCACGGTCTACGTCGCCTGGGAGACCTACGAGAACGATGACTTCGACATCGGCTCGTACTCCAGGGTGCCCAAGAGCCACGTTTCTGTTTTCACTCCCCGTCATTTGTCTCGAAGTCTTGCGACGTCTGGCCCGGAAGCCTGTTGCTGGACCGATGCTTCAACCGGTCCACTTGGATTGTCTTTCCATGAGAGCAAACCAGATCAAGGCAGGTACCTAGCCGGGCGCGGCCAACCGCGTCAGCACATCGAAGGCCCGAAGCAGCCTATTGAATGACTCGAGCTGTTCTTCGAGATCGTCCAGACTGGTTGGTCGAGACCCTGGCGGCTGGTGATGAATTGCACGCCATGAGCAGCGAATCAGAGCGCCAACCCCAGCGAGGCTCAGGCGAATGGGTCGACCTTCGGACTTGGCGTCGCGAAACTTGTCCAGGATTCCCTGTTCAGTCATTTCGTAGGGGCATCCAACCCCAGATCTCGCCTTGCGCTGGCAGTCAATCAGCAACCGATGCGCTACATGCCGAGGGCGCCAGCAGGCGTGAAGGAGAAGGATTAGCCGGTCATCTGTCTAGGTGGCCGCCCCCGCCCGCTGGGGCGCGAGGGGATTCTTCAAGGCAGTGTCGTCGGTGCGTTCAATAGTCGCACTTGGCAGCGTGCAATCCGTTCCCCGTCAGCAAGAAATTCATACGGTCACCCAGACGCGACGATTCGGCGATTACGCCTTGTAGAGCAAGAGAATAGGTGTGGACTGGTCCACTTTCGGAACTGCCGGGGCTCTAGTCGGTCTGAGGCTGGGCCTCACGGGAATGAAGCCTTCGCGGTGCCATTTGTGCCCGAAACAACTGGGAGGAATTGCACTGGTAAATCAGCCAGAAAGTTACTGCCGGCTCGGCGGACTTCAAGCCTCTGCAACTCCCCAAGAGAACTACAGGATTAGCGAAATTTCCTTACGAACAATCGGAAATCCATTCTTGCGTACCTGAGTTGGGCTGTGTAGACTCACGGTCGGACGTTCGGCTGGCGCCTTCCTTGGGCGGTGGGATTCATCGGCCGATTGCCGGCAGGAGGGATTCAATGAGGCGACTATTCTGGCTTTTCGCACTGTTTGCGTTCATGGGAAACCTGCCTGGCCAAGTCTCTACAGGCACGATCACTGGGGTTGTTACAGACACCAGCGGAGGCTCGATACCTGAAGCGGAGATCCGCATTACGAATCAGAATACTGGCGCGGTTCGCAGCCTTACCACTCAAGTGAGCGGGGCATACGTGGCTCGCAATCTGCCGCTCGGGAACTATCGGGTCGAGGCTCAATTCACCGGTTTCCAACCCGAGGTGAAAACAGGCATCGTGCTGACCATCGACCAGACGCTTACCCTGAACTTTACGTTGCAGCCCGGCGGGCAACAGGAGGTTGTCACCGTCGTGGCTCGCTCCGAGCAACTCGTCGAGGCCGCCACGTCAAGCCTTGGCCAGGCGATCGAGGAGACGGAAATCCGGAACCTGCCGCTCAATGGCCGCAATTACCGGCAACTAATTGCCCTGACAGCGGGGGCGGTACCGGCCGTGCAAGGGGTATTCACCGCGGGCAACTACTACATGAGCGGCGGTCGGGGAGACGCGAATGCCTTCTTGCTGGACGGACTGGATATCAGCCAGTTCTCGACGGGCGGTCCCCTCACGTCCATCAACCTCGAGGCAGTCGGCGAGTTCAAGGTCATCACCAATTCCTACTCGGCCGAGTACGGACGCACCTTGAGCGGCGTTGTCACTGCGAGCGTCAAGGGCGGGACTAACGAGTTTCACGGATCCCTTTTCGAGTTCTTCCGCAACCGGACTCTTGACGCGCGTAATTTCTTTGCGAACGAAAAGCCCAAGTATCACTTCAATCAGTTTGGCTCGTCAATAGGTGGACCGATAGCCAAGAACAAGCTATTCGTATTCGGCGACTATCAAGGGACCCGCATACGATCCGGTGGGCCGAGGTTGGTCAGGATCCCCACGCCGACAATGCGGAGCGGTGATTTCTCGGAAAACGCCGCACCTGTCCACGATCCGTTGAGCACCAATCCGGATACGCTCGAGAAGACTCCGTTTCCCGATAACGTGGTTCCGCAGGCCCGCTTTGACCGGCCTTCGGCTGTGATGTTCGGCGCTCTGCCCGAGCCGAACGAGGCAGGCGTGCTCAATTATCGGACCGTTGCCGGCCAGCAAGACGACTCCAACAGCTTTGATATCCGCACCGACTTTTACGCAACGCAAGCCGACCGCGTCGGGTTTGTTCTGACCTACTCGGACCAAGCCGCTGCGACCGACTCCATCTTGCCCCGATTGAGCGGGCACCTGCTGCCGCCCGCTTTTTCAGCCGAAACTCGTACCGCTTCGCTGAACTGGACTCGTGTCATGGGCACCGCGATGGTGAACGAGCTGATCCTAGGCGTGAAGCGCTTTGCAAGGCGGGGCACTCGGGTCGACGGCTATCAGTACGAACCCGATCTCGGTGTCCCCCACCTCAACTTGGGCGAAGACGACCTGTTCGCGACCGGCTTCCCGATGTACATCATTCCGGGATTCAATTTTTTCGGCGGCCCAGCCGGAGGGCCCTACGCCCAAATCCACAACATTCCGCAACTCACCAACAACTTCTCGATCTCCAAGGGCAACCACTCGATCAAGCTTGGAGGTGGAGTGCGCTTCCGCCAGTTCAATCTAGGCCAGAGCGTCTGGCCGCGCGGGCTGTTCGTGTTCCTCAGCCTTCCCACGAGCAGCAAGGGCGCGGGAGGTGATTCTGTGGCGAGCGCCCTACTAGGCTATCCGTTCAACGCTGTCCGCGATTTCACACCGCCTTACGGCGAGCGTTTGCACGAATACGGTTTCTATCTCCAAGACGACTGGAAGGTAACCCGGCGGCTCACGCTGAACCTTGGCATTCGCTGGGACCTCTATCCTCCGGCTTTCGAGAGGCATGACCGGCTTGCGAACTACGACCTGCAGCAAGGAGTCATGACACTCGCCAACCAGAACGGCCAGTCCCGGAGCACCTTGACTACCAACAGGTCGAACTTCAGCCCGCGGCTTGGCTTCGCCTACCAGTTGACCTCCGACGGCAAGACCGTGGTACGCGGCGGCTTCGCCATGGGCTATCTGCTCCAGCAGACCAGTGCAGTCGGCACCGCCAATGAGCGGCTCACCGCCAATCTGCCGTTCAAGCGGAACTTCGCCCAAGTCTTCGATTTCAACTCTCCGAGCCACCGAGTCTCCGACGGATTGTTCTTCCCGGATCCGGATCCCACGAACCCGAACGGCGATGTGAACTTTCTTTTGCGAGGCGACCCCACACCCTATATGGAACAGTGGAATTTCAACCTCCAGCGAGCGCTGCCGTGGAACTTCATGGGCGAGGTTTCCTACGTCGGCTCGCACGGAGTTCACTTGAGCGGCAACGCGAACCTGAACCAAGCTCCTCCGGGCCCGACCGCATCAGGCCCGCGCTCCATCTACGATCCCAACCTGAATTCCATTACGAGCATCCTCTCTCGCCAGAGCTCGATTTATCACGCCCTGCAAGCCAAGTTGCAGCGGCGTTTCGCTGACGGCTTGTACTTGGTCGCCAGCTATACGTTCTCGAAATCGATCGACGACGGCTCCTTTACTTCGTCAGCCGCCGGTGCCGGCTCCTCTTCCGGGCCCCAGAACGCCTACAACTGGCGAGCGGAACGAGGCCCCTCCGATTTCGATGTCACTCACCGGTTTGTGGGGAGCTATGTGTATGAATTGCCTTGGGGCAGAGGTCGCAAGTTCATGACGAGCGCGCCCAATGCGTTGGAGATGATCCTTGGAGGGTGGCAGATCAACGGCATCACGACAGTGCAGAGCGGCGGTCGCTTCACGCCCAGCGTGGCGAACCCGCGGACCAACGCCGGACCCGGCGGGTCGATTCGTCCTGATCGCATCGGCAGCGGCAAGCTTTCCGGCGGAGCCCGCATGATCCAGAAATGGTTTGACAGATCCGCCTTCGTGCCGCAAGGGTCAGATGGTTCCGATCCTTACCATTTTGGGAACTCGGGCCGGAACATCCTTCGTGGACCAGGACTTGTCAACTTCGATTTCTCGCTCTTCAAGAAATTCTCGATCAAGGAGAAGGCGGCTGTCGAGGTCCGAGGTGAGTTCTTCAGTCTCTTCAACACACCCCGGTTCGATCTACCTAACCGTTCGGTCGACGTTCCTCAAGGAGGGGTGATCAGCTCGGCGCAGGCCGCGCGACAAGTCCAGCTCGCCCTGCGCTTGACGTTCTGACGACCCGCTAGCAATCCGACGCCGTCCCGAGACGGACGGGAATGCGGCCTTTCTGACGGTCAAGATCTGTCGCCTCCGACCAACGGCAGCTCGCTGGGATTCAAAGACAGCCTCATGCGTGAGAAGGCCACGGACTTTCTTTCGTGCTCGGCGCGGAGAGGATCGATCGACCAAACGACTCCTTTCGAAGTCAGTCGTTCTATGCTGGACGCTATGCCTGATCGACTCGTCCCCGTGTTATCGCTCGTTGCGCTTGTCATGGGCGCGCAGGTCATGGCAAAGGCGGAGGACTACACGTTCCGAGTCCGCTTCGGCCTGACGGACACCGAGCCGACCGCGTGGGATGGCTCAGCGGATGTGTCGGGCGGGCGCGTCGCGAGTCTACGGAGCTGGAGGCCAAGGGCCTCCGACGAGATCGGCGAGTCTTCTTGGAGACTGTCCACCGCTCCGGGCAGGAAGTTCCGATACCGCAATTGGGAGCCAGAACCTTCCTTCCCAGTGCCGGATTACCTCCATCTGCCGGGCCTGATACTCACGGTCGAGGCCGTAGGTGACGCACGCGTCGATCTGCAAACCGCCGGAGGGCACCTTTCGTTCCGCCTGTCGGAACAGCCTCCCGGCCTGCGCCGAAGCTTCCTTCAGGGCGCCGTGGTTGTTGAGCGGGCAGGGAACTACACGTCCGTGTCGGACCAGTCCTCCCACAACGGTTTTGCGGATACTGTCGCCGGTGAAAGCGGAGAATTCTGGGTAGCTTGGATCGGCTATCGCAACTGGGGCAACAGCGTGTTCGTCCGTCGGCTCGACGATCAAGGACGGGGAGAGATCCAGGAGGTAACTAGTGGAGCTTCCGACGCCTACTATGTTCGGCTGGCAAGCGACGGACGAGGAGGCGTGATCGCCGTTTGGGCGGACCAACGAGACGGAAATTTCGACTTGTACGGTCGCCGATTCGACGGCGAGTCTTGGTCCGTTATCCAAAGGCTGACCGACGCGCCACAGCCGGATATCCACCATGCCTTGGCAACGGACTCCCAAGGAGCGGTGTGGCTGGTCTGGCAGGGTTTTCGAGAAGGCAGGTCCGACATCTTCGCCCGCAAGCTGGACGGCGGCACATGGTCGCCAGAGGCTCGCGTGTCGCTCTCGCCCGCCGACGACTGGCATCCAGCGATTGCCGCTGATTCGAAAGGCGGCGTCTACGTCGCGTGGGAGACGTACGAAAACAATGATTACGACATCCTGATGAGAAAGTTCTCCGGCGGCGCGTGGGCCGATGTCGTCCCCGTTGCGGACACCCGCCGCTACGAAGCCTACCCGTCCCTGACTTGCGATTCCGAGGACCGCCTTTGGGCCGCCTGGAACGAAAGCGGTCTCCAGTGGGGCAAGGACACGGGCTTCCTGCTGAACCGTCCCGCAACGCAGCTCTACTAAGGCCGCTGGATCGCAGCGGCTGTGTACGAGAACGGAGAGTGGCGTCAGCCGATGCGCAGCTTTGAAGAGTCGCTCCCTTCCGACTTGCAGGACTTCAATGATTTCCCTCGGCTGCGAACCGATGGTGACGGACGGGTGTGGGCGCTCTTCCGCCACCGGCACCTTAGGCAGCGCGAAGTGCCGCACACGGCGGCGGCGCATCGTGCTGCGTGGGAAACCTACGCCACCGCCTTCGACGGCCGCGAGTGGAGCGGGCCGATTCCGCTGCCCGCTACGGCGGGGCGCTCGGATGCAGGTGCCGGGTTTTCGTCTAGCCCGGATGGATCGCTGTACGCAGCTTGGGCGACAGACAACCGGATCTACGATGACTACTTGTACGAGCAGGGAGAGGTTTTCGCTTCGCGACTGCCCACGCTCGGCCGCCCCGTGTTCCCGGCTCAGTTCAAGAGCCGCGACCGCGATCAATTGAGCGTCTTCATGAAGCACCCCAACGAACAGGAGGATGTCGCCAGGATTAGGGCCTACGAAATCAACTCGAACGGCAAGGCCTACAAGATCTACCGCGGCGACACGCACAGGCACACGGAGTATTCGGGAGACGGCAACAACGACGGCGCTCAAAACGACACCTATCGCTATGCCTTGGACGTGGCCGAACTCGACTACCTCGGCATGAGCGAGCACCACAACAGCGGCGGCGGGAATATCGAGTACATCAACTGGCTGCTCCAACAGCGCGTGGAGGTCTTCCACGTGGCGGGGCGGTTCGTGCCACTATTCGGATACGAGAGAGGAGTCGGCTATCCCAACGGACACCGCAACATCTTCTTCGGGAAGCGCGGAAACCCGACGTTCCCGGACCAGCCCAACGAACGGGAGACTTCGTCGGGCGCCGTCGGGCTGTTCGATTACTTGAAGCGCTACGACGGGATTTCTATACCTCACACGCCGGCGACCGGAATGGGAACGGACTGGCGTGACAACGACCCGGAAGTCGAGCCGCTCGTGGAAATCTACCAAGGTGACCGCGTCTCCGCCGAATACGAGGGCGCGCCGAAGGCCGCTACAGCCGACGACTTGACGAACCAAGCCGGAGGGTTCCGACCGAAGGGTTTTGTATGGAACGCCTGGGCGAAGGGCTACAAGATCGGCGTCCAAGCGAGTTCCGACCACCTATCGACTCATATTTCGTATTCCTGCACGATCGCCGAGGAGTTCACGCGCGAGGGCTTGCTCGACGCGATGCGCAAGCGGCACAACTACGCCGCGACTGACAACATTGTGCTCGACTATCGTATGCGGGCTGGCGGCAGGGAATACCTGCAGGGCGACATCGTGCCCGGCCAGGCTTCCGACGTCGAGCTGAGGGTCAAGGTCTTGGGCACGGCACCGGTCAAGCAGGTCGATGTGATCCGCGGGCAGGACTTTGTATACACGCTACAGAACCAGCCAGATTCCGTGGAATTCCGCTTCGTCGACAAGGAGTCTCTCTCTGGCGAAACGCATTACTATGTGCGGGTTCAGCAAGCGGACGGCCAGATGGCGTGGTCCAGCCCCATTTGGGTGACCCTGCCTTAACAGCAAGATTGTCGGGTCCGCGATTGGGATTGAGTTGGCAGCTGCGGAGTTCAGGACCAACGCGCTCGTCTTGGGCGATTCGGTTGCCTTCAATTGAAGGATTTGCGGTTCATTTGCGATGGCCATTTCCCAAAGCGGTGCTATGGGTCGTCTCACGAAATGGCACGCGAAGTCCGGCGGACCGCGGAAGGGTTAGGCGGCGCGTCTTGAGCGACTGGTGCCGTGAGGTTTGCACTGTGCAGGTGCATCCTCCAAACTCACCCCAGCGGGTAGTGCCGTCTAAACCTGGGCGCACTTCTGTCAGAATTTTGGGGGATTATATACATAAGTGGCGAAGCCCCAACATCTAGGGTTTGCGGTCCCGGGAGATGCACTGCTGCATTGGCGAGTGTCGTGAAGCGCAATGAGATTCCTGGGCAGGTATCGCAGAGAGATCCTCTGAGTGCTTGAATAAGTCGGAAGTTAGATCGATTTCCGCTTGACAGAAGCGCCACTTTCCTGCAAGACGGGGGCATGGCGGCAAGCAAGCATGCACCGGGTAAGGCTCATCGCAAGGGGTTCAGTCTCAGGGCGATCTTGCGACGGTTCCCCGACGACGCGCAGGCGGAAGCGTGGTTCATCCAGCAGCGCTGGCCGCACGGGATCTGCTGCCCGTGCTGCGGATCGCTAGATGTCCAGACGGGCTGCCAGCACAAGACGATGCCGTTCCGCTGCCGGGAGAAGGCCTGTGCCAACAAGTTCAGCGTCCGGACGGGTTCGGTCATGGAAAGCTCGAAGATCGGCTTCCAGGACTGGTTGGTGGTCATGTTCCTGGTGACCACGAATCGGAACAGCGTTTCCTCGATGAAGCTGCACCGGGACTTGGCCATCACCCAGAAGTCAGCGTGGTTCCTGGCCCGACGGTTGCGCCAGGCACTGGCCGGGCGCGGCGCGGTGGGCAAGACGGCCGTGGTCGGTGCCAAGGATCGCGCCACCAAGCAGGTCGCGGCGAAGGTCGTCGCGGCCACCGATGCCGCAACCCTGCAGGGCTTCGTCCAAGACAAGGCCGCTTCCGACGCGACCGTTTTCACGGACGATGCGGCTGCGCACGAAACGCTGCCGTTCGATCACGACACGGTCAAGCATTCGCTCCGGGAGTAGGTCAAGGGAGAGGTGCATGCCAACGGCATCGAGTCTCTGTGGTCGATGCTCAAGAGGGCGCACAAGGGCACGTTCCACAAGATTAGTTCGAAGCACCTGGATCGATACGTCCAGGAATTCGCCGGCCGGCCCAACATGCGCGAGCAGGACACGATCGATCAGCTGCGCTCGCTGCGTTCCGGGATGGAGGCTAAGCGACTGACCTGCAAGGCGCTGATCAAGGACAACGGCTTGAAATCCGGCGCCAGGGCGGTGGCGTAGTGGCGCGGAGCGTCAAGAGCCGCACCCTGTTCACGGTCGACCGTAGCGTGCCGCGCTCCCGAGGCGGCACCGATCACAGAGACAATCTCCAGCTTCTGTGCGGGGTGCGCAATGCGACGAAGGGCACGATCGGCCAAGCTGCGTTCCATGCGAAGCTGATTAAGCAGGGATTGCGATAACCGGAATGAAGAGCAAGGCCAAACAAGAACTGGTGGAGTCGCGGATCATCGAACTGCCCCATCATTCCTACCAGCCCAGCATCGCTGAACTGAACGAGGACATTATGGAGTGGCTCTTCTCGTAGGCTGAAGGAATCTGAGCCAGTGCAGCTATGACCGCTGCGACTGGAAGCCGACGGAACGGGGTTTCAGTGCCCGTGCGAAGCTAGAAAAGCGAGAACGACTCCCGTACCTTGCTCGTCATAAGACCCGCTGCCACCGTGTCCAGCCCCATGCACTACGTGAAAGCTCACCGGAAGGCCGAGGTTCTTGTACCTTCCATGCAGTTCGTGAGACTGGTTAATCGGCATTTGACTGTCTTGATCGCCATGCAGCAGTAGCAGAGGGGGATCCGACGCGTCGACGTGAAACACCGGACTGGCCTGCCTTGCCAGCTTGGCATCTTCCTGGGGCTGGGCGCCGAGCAAGAGCTGCAATGCGGGAATGCGGACGCCCAGCCCTCGCGGAGTGGACTGCGGGAGGATTGTTAGCAGGTTGGACGCGCCAAAGTAGGAAATGATCGCGTGCACGTCCGAAGATCTGGTTAGGTGCCCGCCAACCGCCGCTTCGAGCGCTGGATTCCCGTTTGAAACTCCGACCAAGGCTGCAAGATGAGCGCCAGCCGAGGAGCCCGCAATCGTGATCTTGCGGGCGTCGTAACCGTGTTGGTTCTGCTCGTCACGAAGGAAGCGAATCGCCGATTTGATGTCATGCACCTGGGCGGGAAAGCGCCCCTCCCGGCTGAGCCGGTAGTCAACGCTCGCGATCGCGTATCCCTCGCTGGCCAAGCCGGTCAGCGGCATCGAGTCTTTCGACCCGCTTCTCCATGCCCCTCCGTGAACATATACGATCAGCGGAGCACGTTTCGAGGCTCGGGGCAGGTAGAGGTCGAGCGATAGTTTGCGTCCGCCAACTTCCGCAAAGACGACATCAACGAGCTTTCGAAATGAGTACCGCTCTGCAGCGGGCACGACTCCCAAGCCGACACAGGACGCGACGAGCAGACATGCAATCGAGAAACGATTCAAAGCGGGCAACTACCTAGTGGCACCGCTGATGAACGCTTCCGGTTCAACCTCCGCTTTGATGCCTGCGGCTTGCAGTGCGTCACGGAGAGTTGCGGCAGTTTCGGGCGAAAAGCGGAAGTTCATACCGCGGTGAACGCCCGTCGCGATGCGAAGGGGTGTCCACCCAAGCTGGTTCTTGCGATTCCAGATCCTTATGTCGGCTCCCGCCTCGACCAATAGGCGCACCGCGCCCGGAACATGCTTGTAGGCCGCGCCGTGCATGGCCGTGTTCCCGTGGCTGTCTACCGCGTTCGGATTGCCGCCTAGCACGAGAGCCACCTTGACGGCCTCGGCAACCTCCTCCGGCGTGCCAGCGTCCTCGCCCGGGGAACGAACGCCGACGCCGGCAGCGACCATCAGAGGCGTCGTGCCCGCGGCGGTCGGCATCGTCGGGTCAGCGCCCAATCGGTGAAGTAGCCTCATCAACTCGGCGTCGGCCGTGCGAGCGGCGGCTAGGAACGGTGTCGCGCCCACGGTGTTAAGACTGTGCTTGCCGGGGCTGGTCGCCGAAGTCATCCGTGCGTTGACATCAGCTCCGTGAGCGACGAGCCTGCGAACGATCTCGAGGCTGCCGAGGTTTCCGGAGCCCGCAGGAGCAGGATCGTTGCTCCCAGCGCCGGCCTTGCGAATCCAAGTGACGGTGTGAAGGGGCGTCCAGCCGGTGCCGATGTGATTGGGGTCGGCTCCTCGCGCGAGCAGCAGAGCAGCAAGCTCGAAGTGAGCGTTCGCCACTGCAACTTCAAGAGCGCTTGCACCTGACGGCGGTGCGCCATCGGGACCGTCTTCCACCATCCAGCCCCGACGGCGCTTGGGGAGCCAGTCGTTGACGTCCGCACCCGCATCGAGCAACACGCGAGTCACTCCTCGGTGGCCTTGGCGCACGGCGAACATGAGTGCCGAATAGCTCTTCTTCGACTTCGCGCCGACATCGGCGCCCGCCTCGATCAGAGTCTGTAAGGTGTCCAGGTGGCCTTCGCCGGCAGCCCACATCAGTGCGGTCTGCCCGCGCCAGTTCTCTGTCGCGTTGACCTCCGCACCATGACTGAGGAGTGCACTGACGGCGGGGCGCCTGCCCGTTCGGGCTGCCGTCATCAGAACAGTCTCTCCGGACGGCAGGGCGGCGTTGGGATCGGCACCGGCCTCGACGAGCGCTTCGATCATCGCAGCGCTGCCGTTTTCAGCGGCGAGCATCAACGGGGTCACATAGAAGCGGTTCGAAGCGTTCGCTATGGCCCCGGCCCTGATCAGAGCCTGCGCAATGCGCAAGTCGTCCGAATGCACGGCCCAGTGCAATGCTGTAGCGCCGTCGGCGGACTGAGCGTTGACGTCGGCACCTGCTTCAAGCAGAGCAGCAACAGCCGCGGCGTCGTTGGATCGGGCCGCCTGCAGCAAGTCGGCGCTATCGTCGCCGAGGAGTGGCCCCGCGACGCCCGCACCCCAGGCGGAGCAAAAGGCCAGCGCCAGTGAGAACCTGCGCATGGCTAGAGCGAGAGCTCCTCGACACGACCGGTGCTGTCGCCGAAGGTGTCCAGGCGGACGCCGAACTTATCAAGCAGCGTCAAGTGCAGGTTGGCAAGTGGCACCGGCTCTTCGTACTTGATATGCCGACCTCCAGCGAGCCCGCCCGCCCCTCCACCGGCGACTAGGATCGGCAGATTCAAGTGGTCGTGAACGTCCGGGTTGCCCATGCCGCTGCCGCAAAGCAGGACGCAATGGTCAAGAAGGGAACCGTCTCCGTCCGGCGTGGACGACAGTTTCGCCAGATAGTACCCGAACAGGGAGACATGAAAGGCGTTGATCTTCGCGAGCTTAGCGAGTTTGACCGGATCGTTGGCGTGGTGGGAAGTCGGATGGTGCGGATCAGGAACCCCGATTTCCGGATAGGTGCGATTGCTCGTCTCCCGCGCTAGCTGAAACGTCATCACACGGGTGATGTCGCCTCGCATCGCAAGCGTCTGCAGGTCGAACATCAGACGGGCATGGTCCGCATAGACTGCGGGGACGCCGACAGGCCGGGCGAGATCGGGGAGCGGCACTCCCTCGGTGGTTTCCTCCGCACGCTGGATGCGTCGTTCGACCTCGCGGACTGTATCGAGATACTCATCCACGGTTCGGTTGTCACCCGGACCTAGCTCTTTCTTGAGGCGAGTGAGGTCCGTGCGGACCCAATCGAGGATTCCATTGTCGATTCGCAGTTCGGCCCGGCGCTCGGCCGCCGTGCCGCCATCCCCGAAAAGCCGCTCGAATGCAACTCTCGGGTGCGCGATAGAGGGCAGGGGAGTCGTCGGCGATGACCACGAAAGATTGTTCTGGTATACGCATGCGAAACCGTTGTCGCAATCGCCGACATTCGTCTGGAGGTCCATCGACAACTCAAGTGACGGCAGGGCGGTTTGGACTCCCGCCCGCTGCGCTGCGATTTGGTCCACCGTGGTGGCGAGTTCGTAGTCGGCGCCCTCGGTCATCTTGGCCTTAGCGGCGCTCAGGAAACCCGAGTTGGCTGTCGCGTGATTGCCGGCGGAGTAGGCATTCCTGTTTTCGAGGTTCGTGATAACGGTGAGTCCCTGCTTGAACGGCTCCAAAGATTCTAGGATTGGTGACAATTGAACGAGTCGGTCGCCTTCGCCAGGCGGTGTCCACTCGTCAAGATTGGCTCCCATTGGGATATAGATGTAGCCAAGCCTGCGCACGGGCGCCGCCGCAGTCCTTGCCTGGGCGGTCATCGCAGGCACCATCGCGTCGAGTAGCGGAAGCGCTATCGTCGCGCCCATCCCTCGCAGCAGCGTTCGGCGGGGAAGAGATTTCTTTGTGATGATCATCGGGGGCTCCTCATTTGAAATGCCGGGCTTTGGATGGCTCCTAGTACCAAGGACGAAAAGCGGTAGTCGTTCCGCGCCGCGCCGCGCACGATTCCGCGGACCGCCGGGGCATCGTAGTACTCGAGTCCGCGTCCCAAGGCGTAGGTCAGCAGCTTTTCCGTAGCGGTGGACACGAATAGTTGCGGCCGATTCAACAGAGCCCTGCGGAACTCGACAGGCCCGTCAAACCAAGTGCCGTCGGGAAGGGTTCCCGAGGCATCCACCGGCACGCCCGCATCCTGACTGCGCCAGCGTCCGACGGCGTCGTAGTTCTCGAGCGCGAACCCAACCGGGTCCATGATGTCGTGACAGCTGGCGCAGGCCGGATTGTCGCGGTGTTCCGAAATCCTCTCCCGCAATGTGAGCGGCTGCGCCGCAGGGCTGCTTTCTTGAAGCGTGGGCGTCTCCGGCGGCGGCGGGCGCGGGGGCGTCCCGAGAATGTTCGCCAAGATCCACTTGCCGCGAAGCACTGGCGACGTCCGATTGGCGTAGGAGGTCAGGGCGAGCACGCTGCCATGGCTTAGCAGGCCGCCTCGGACCCCATCTGGCTTCAGTTCGACCCGGCGGAAATGATCGCCGTAGATGTGTGGGATGCCGTAGTGCTTGGCGAGGCGCTCGTTCAGAAATGTGTAGTCGGCGCTGAGAAGTTCGAGGACGCTTCGATCTTCCCGCAGGATTCCCTGGAACAGCAGCTCGGTCTCGCGCCGGAACGACTGGCGCAGGTTGTCGTCGAAGTCTGGAAAGAGTCTTCGGTCCGGGGTTAGAGAATCCAGGTTCCGCAAATGAAGCCATTGCCCCGCGAAGTTGTCCACCAGCGCTTGGGAGCGGGTGTCCCGCAGCATCCGCCGGACCTGCTGCTCAAGCAGGCCCTCGTCTTCCAGGTCCCCCTGCTCCGCCGCCCGTAGAAGCTCCTCGTCGGGGATGCTGCTCCACAGGAAAAACGAGAGCCGCGACGCTAGCTCGTATTGGGAGACCCCGTACGGCCTCCTTCCTGGCGCGACCGGATCCCGTTCAGCACGGAATAGGAACTGGGGACTCATCAGCAGGGCGCGGAGCGCGGCCTCGATCCCGGCCTCGAAGCCGCCGCGCGCGTGCCCTTGGCGGTAAAAGTCAAGTAGATGCTCGAGATCCGCGGGTGTCTCCGGGCGCCGGTAGGCGCGGCGAGCCAGCCGCGAAAGGATCCGCTGGGCACAGTGGTCTTCGTCAGCAGTCGACCGCGGTCGGCAGGAGAAAATCCGCCGGCGGCTGGGAGTGTCACCTGAGCCCTTGGCCCCGTACGGACCGGTGATCGAAACAGAGTAAACGGCTGGCTGCGTGCGCGGGTGGCGATCCATGTTGAATCGAGCCAAGTATGGTTGACGCTCGGTCTCGATCAGCGCCGACGACTTCTTGAGAAACGTGGCACCGATCTTATGGAGCCCGGCGCTGACCGGGAAACGCGCGATCAGATGCTTGTCCACATCAGTGTGATCGCGACTCTCGGGCGGCGCTATTGCAAACCGTTGAACTTGCCGGCCGTCTAGCATCAGTTCTACTTCGTGCAGGCTATCGAGGCCCTCGACATGCTCGTTTCGGTCACGGCTGAGAGTTATGCGAATCTCGTACTCGGCGTCAACCGGAAACGTGTGGTGCACGACCGTCCCACCCCTCGTGCCGAACGGCAGCGTCCTGGAGCGCGCTTCCTGGGTTCGGTCCACGGGAACCACGGTCAGCTCGCCGCCCAGCGACCGCGGGGGCGTTCCGACCGCCAGCCGACTGATTCTTCTCGCTGCCAAGAGGTATCGCTCGAGCAGCGTGGGCGACACTTCCCGAGTGATGTTGTCGAACCCAAGACTGCTCTCGTCGCGCGGCAGCAGCGACTGAACGGCAATATCCACCGCGAGAAGATCCCGAATCGCGTTGCGGTATTCCGCCCGATTGAGGCGGCGGAACGCGCTTTCCCGTCCCGGATTGGGATGTTTGCCGGCGTGCTCGTCCAAGAGGACGACTAAATCGCGGACGACTGCATCGTAGGTCGCTTCGTCGGGGCGCGCCATACCCATTGGGGGCATGTGACGGTGCTTGAGTTTGCGAACCACTGCTTCCCACGCCCGCGGATCCCCGCTTGGCGAGCCGGGGTCGAGCCGGTCGAGAGCGAGCCCGCCATTTGCGACATGCGAGTTATGACACGCGACGCAGTACTGGTCGAGAATCGCTCGCGCGACGGACTGGGCACAAAGCGGGGCCGCGAACGCGAGGGGTAGCGCTAGCGACCAAGCAATGATCATTGCCTTTCGAATTGCAATCGCCGCTGCTAACGTACAACCCTTCGATTGATTGCGAGCGGATCGATTCGCCCGAAACACGCTAGCGCTCGACAGTTCACGATACTCTGACTGGCGACGCAAAGCCAATGGATCACTTGTCGGAGGAATCGAGTCGATTGGATTCCAGTTCACTCGCCGTTTCGCAACGGAAAACGTTGACCGAAGCAGCTTTCGCTTTGCGGTCTGCTCGTACCCTGCGAGCGCAGGCAGCTGAGGCAAGCCCGTCCTCGTCATTCGTTCGTCCAGATGCCTAGACGGCAGAGGAAATCAGCAGGCCTCGGTTCTTGCAGCGCGGCCAGGTCAGCTTGCCGATTGCGCCGCGCACAGCCGAGCAGTTTACCTGCTCCCCGCTGTCTTGTAGGGGCCGCCATGCCGCTTCTGGTCTCCGCCCGGGAACGTTCCGGCGGGACCCGAGAGGATCCCGCCGGTGCAATCCGATTGCTCCTAGAACGTGATTCGCAAGCCCATTTGCATCTGACGCATCGCCCCGGCGCTGTCGAGGGTGCCGAAGTCGGAATTCTCCACGTTTCCATTCAACGAGCCGAGATTGACGTGGTTCAGCGCATTGAACATGTCCGCCCGGACCTGAATCCGTGTGGACTCATTCACGGCAAAGCTCTTCGAAAGGGAGAAGTCCACGGTCCATTGGCCCGGACCGCGTACCAGTCCGTTGCCGACGTTCCCGGGCCGCTGGGCGATGCCCCTGACCTCTTCCACCCTGGCGAACGCGTCCGGATTGAGAAACCGAACGTCCTGGTGGGAACCAACCCGCGGACTGCCGTACGTCGTCCCCTTCGAAACGTAGATGTTCCCTCCAGCGTAATCTGACCGGCAGACCCACCCCTGCGAGCAGCCTTGCCTGATCGTAATCGGCTCGCCGGTCGTGCCGGAATAGATGCCGGCGATCTGCCATCCGCCGAGAACGCTTCGAATCGCCGGGCCGGCCCCTATGAACCTGGGGAGCTCGTAAATCAAATCGGCGACGGCACGGTGTGTAGTGTCGAATCCGGGATTGCCGCGCTCGATCGCGAGATTGAAGAAGTCTTGGATTCCGCTCGTCGCGTCCGTTCCGTAGTACACGCCGACATCACCGCCGGTGTAAGCGATTGTCTTGCCGAAGGTGTAGTGAATGTCGAACGACAAGTTGCGCGAGAAGCGCTTGCGCGCCGATGTCTGCAGAGAGTGATTCATCACACTCTCACCCATGTCGACGAAGTACGGACCTCCAGGGATGAGCGTTGGGTTGGGCCGGATCCCGGTCTGTCGGTCGGGCAGGTTGAAACGCCTATGCATCGGGAATTTCACCCCTCGCGTTCCCACATAGCCGATCTCCCACATGAGGTCCGGGGTCAGCTGCCGTTGAATGTTGAATTGGTAGTTGATCGTGTACGGATTCTGCAGGTCGGGAGTTATCAGCGAAAACACCAATTCGTTCCCACTATCTTGAATGTCCTTCAGTGCGATCGGTATGACCTCTTCGTTGCTGAAGGGGTATTGCACGCCCAAGCGGTTCGCTTCGTTCGCGCTATACCTGACTCGAAAGGGAATGTCCGGTCCGGCTACGCTTTGGCGGAGCACTGCCGGCACCTGGGCTGCGAACGTGACTCCGACTCCACCCCGAATTACGGTCCTTCCCTCATCGTCAACGCGGTATGCGAAGCCCAATCGCGGTCCGAGGTTCGCCCAGCCGTCGTGCTCGGTCGGCCTGTCGCGCGGACGACGGGGGCCGAAGGCAAAATTCGTGAAATCCGCTCCCGGAGGTAGTTCGAGGTTCTTGTTCGTGACGTCGATGGCTCCCGTGGGCTCGACCGTGTTGTTGGAGTAGAAGTCGTAGCGCAGCCCGATGTTCAGCGTTAGCTTCTGGCTTGCCCTCCAATCGTCTTGAACAAAGCCCCCGATCTCGTACATCCGGGACGAATGCGGTCCATTCGACCCGAACGAGACGACCGCCCCGTTGATCCGATTGGCCTGCATGTCCTCGATGTTTAGGAACTCGTACTGTGGATTCTCGGGATTCGTTCTAGAGCCGCCATAGTGAACCAAGCGACCACCGAACTTGATCGTGTGCTTGCCTTTGTTCATCGTGAACTTCTGGTCGACTGTGGTGGTGGCGCCCTCCATCAACCAGACCTCGCCACTACCCAGAGTGATCGTGCCGCCGACATTGCGAAGCCTTAGTCGCGGAATTCGGTTTTGCCAGTCAATCGTCTCCTGCCTGTCCGGGTCTTGCAGCGTGAAAATGTTGTCGAGCCTTTCCATATCGGCGAAATTGTAGCCGAAGCGGGTTTCGGAAACCCATGTCGCGCTGCTGTTTGTGAACTGCGCGTTGTAGCGGTCCTGCACATAGGTGTATTCCCGGTCATTGGCGCCGTTGAGGTTGTATCGGGGATCGAGTCCGAACGGACGATTTCGGGTGTAGGTGAACGACAAGTTGCTGGTATCAGTCACCCGATAGTCCGCTCTGGCGATGACGTGGTTCTCCGTCCTCTCCCGAATGCCCACCGATTCGACCCGTCCGCGGTACTCATCGAACAGCAATGACGGTTCCGGAATCGTGTCCAGCAGCAGTGTCGTCTCTTGGAACGGAAGTGCGTTCAGGATTGTTGTTCGCAGCGCCGGGCTCGGAACTGTTCCCGCGACCCGCCGCGAAGCAGTCTCACGGTACCCTTCGTAGGTGCCGAAGAAGAAGAGCTTGTTCTCCTTGATCGGCCCGCCCAGAGAACCTCCGAACTGATTGAACACCTCACGGTTCTTCGGGATCATGGAACCGTCCGATCGGTAATTTGTCTGAAACGGGTTGCGCGCGTTGAAGAGGTGCGAGCGATAGTTTTCAAACAAACTTCCGTGAAACTCATTGGTGCCCTGCTTGCTGATGAGATTGATCGTCCCGCTTACGACCCCACCGTTTTCGGCCTTCATGATCCCGCGCATGATCTGCACTTCGTCGACGGCCTCGATGCTCATGACGTCTATGTAGTTGCGCCCCCCGTATTGTTCCAGGGCACGTCCCTCCGAGGGATTCGCGTTGGCGTCCGTTCCGTTGACGGTGACGCCTGTTCCGCTCTTGCCGATCCCATTGATGCGGAGACTACCCCCGCCCACGTCCACTCCGCTGGATAGCTTCAGGACCTCGGTTATGTTGCGGCGGGCCAAAGGCAGCTCCCGAACTTTCAAGGTGTTCAAGCTCTCGCGCTGTTCCGAGGCCTCAGTGTTGACTAGCGGAGGGCGCCCTTCTACCGTAATCGTCTCGGTCAGGCTGCCGACTTCGAGCAGATGGGTCTGCCGCACCACCTGCGACGCGATCAAGGTGATGCCGGTGCTCTCGTAGGTCTTGAATCCGTCGGACTCGATCCTGAGAGTGTAGGTCCCGACGGGCAGGACGTTAATGACGAAATCGCCCTCCGCATTCACGAAGGCGGAGTAAAGCAGCCCTGTGTCGTCGTTCGTGACAGTTGCCTGACCGCCTGGGATCACCGCCCCACTAGAGTCCTGCACGGTTCCGAACAAAGTTGCTGTCGTGACTTGGGCCGGCGCGGCCTTCGCGAAGGACAGCAGCAGTATCGACGCCAGCGCAACAGTTAAGAATTCCGCTCGCATAGTTTCCTCCCTATTTATAGAAGGCGCCCGCATGCGGGGCCCTCTCTGCTGGTCAAGGGTTGTCCCGACTCGAGCCTTGTCCCTGAGGCGGCGTGCTAAGGCCCGCGCCACCCAACACTGGCAAGAGCATGCATCCAAGACCCGCCCTAATCGTATTGCACGAGGGCGTCGGAAGACAGAGCCTTTTCCCAAAAACGTCAGTGATTCGCAGAATTAACTCTCGATTCTTGTTCCATAAGGAAATCCTGCCTTGACCCATGGCTTCACCGGACTTATCATGCGGCCATGACAGATGGGTGCTTCCGCATTACTTTGCTTGGGCTGGCGGCCATCGTTGCGACCGTCCCGTGCTCTGCTCAGGAGGTAACCGGGGCGATTGTCGGCGTAGTTCGGGACGCGACCGGATCCGTCATCCCGGGAGCGGAGGTCGAAGTCCAGAACGAAGAAACCAACGCCGTCTACGCCGGCTCTGCCTCAGGGCAAGGCTTCTATAGCTTCCGGGGCTTGCCAGTCGGCGCATACACGCTGCGGGTGGAGTCTTCAGGATTCAGGAGGCACGAGGTGACCGGCATCCAGACGCAGGTGAACGAAGCCTCACGAGTCGATGTATCGATGGAGGTCGGCGCGGTAACGGAGACCGTGGAGGTAGCTGCTGAGGTCATCGGCGTAGATACCCAGTCGGCAACTTTGAAGACTGTCGTCGACCAGCGCCGTGTCGTGGGCCTCCCGCTGAACGGACGCAACCCGACCCAGTTGATGCGGTTGATCGCGGGCGTCTCGGTCTATCGCGGTGCAGGCGTAACTTCAGGCACTACCTACCCTGGCGTAACGCCGGTGTCGGTTAACGGAAGCCGGGGTAACGCAACGAACTACATTCTTGACGGAGGCCAGAACAACGACCACTACAGCAACGCACCCGTTCCGCTGCCGAATCCGGACGCGCTGCAAGAATTCAGCGTCCAGACAAACAACTTCAGCGCCGAGTTCGGCCGCAATGCGGGCGGGATCGTCAATGCGGTCACCAAGTCGGGAACAAACGAGCTCCACGGCAGCGCATTCTGGTACCTTCGCCACCATGAATTGAACGCGCCGGAATGGAATGCTCCGCCCGACCCGAAGGACCCCTCCAAGAAGGCCGACGACGGCCTCAAGCGCAACCAGTTCGGCGCAACCGTAGGCGGGCCAGTATTGCGCGACCGGACCTTCTTCTTTTTCTCCTTCCAAGGCACGCGGATCCGCAGGCGCCCGAACGAGATCAACCGCGACACCTTCACCGCAGCCGAAAGGCAGGGCGACTTTTCACAATCCGGCATCAATCGAGCGATCAATGACCCTGGGTCGGAGATGCCATTTCCAAATCAAGTCATCCCGTCCACGCGTCTTTTTCCAGGTTCGGTGACATTTGCCAACGATTTCCTGCCTATCCCCACCTCTGGAACCCGGAGGACGACCGTCACGCAGGTTGCGAACTTTGACGAGAATCAGACGCTGTTCAAGATTGACCAGCAGGCCGGCAGCAAAGTGCGGTTTTCTGGCCGAGCGAGCTGGAATCGCGCGGCGCAGCCGGGAAACTTGAATCAGAGCAATTTCTACGAAGACACCACGCAACGCGAATGGAACAACACGAGCGTAGTCGGAAACGTGCAGTGGATCATGAGCCCAACTGCCCTGAATCAGACGATTTTCAGCGTTGGGCGCATGGAAGGGCCCTCGAAGCAAGTCCTGCCGGCGAAGAACTGGAATGACCTTGGAGTCGGCATTACGCTGGACGAATTCACCCAGTACCACACGACCTTCCAGACCATCAGAGGGCCCAACACAGGCGATACGAACAACTTCCTCAGAGACGAATACCAGTTCTCGAACACGACCCGGCTAACACTGGGGCGGCACAGCGTGACGTTCGGCGGCGAATGGGGGCACGGAATCGGAGACATCACCAACAACTTCCGCGCGCAAGGTCGGTTTCGCTGGCGACACAGCGCCGGCTACACCGGGCTGGACATCGCCGATTTCATGATCGGACGGTTTGAACGCTTCCAGCAGGGGGTAGGCGAATTCAAGAACACGCGCTTCGACATTCTCAGCTTCTTCGTCAACGATTCAATGAAGCTGTCGCCTTCCCTGACCCTCGACCTCGGGGTGCGCTGGGAACCGTTTTTCCCCTACACGGACACACTTGGCAAGCTAGCCGCCTGGGGCGGCGCCGGTGCCCAGTCAAGCCGTTTCATCAACGCCCCGGAAGGCGTTCTCTATCCTGGGGACCCAGGATTGCCCGATGGCGGCTACGACGTCGGCTGGGGGAACTTCGGACCACGCTTGGGCCTGGCGTGGGACGTGTCGGGTGATGGAAAGACCAGCATCCGGCTTGGATATGGCGTGTTCTTCGACCGCTCCAACACGATTTCGACCAACAGCCAGGCGAACCAGGGGCCGTTTGGCACGGTCGTCACGATTTACGGCGGTGCGAATGACACCATGGCCAATCCTTACGCGAGTTTCCCCGGAGGCAACCCGTTCCCAGTAATTGGATTCGACGCCATTGGTACGGACCTGCTGGACCCGCCCTCGGATGCGACATTCGTCCTCCCGCACCGGGCCCACGTGTATTCACGCAACATGCGCAATGCCTACATGCAGTCATGGAACCTGACCCTGGAGCGTCTGTTCGCTCGCAATTGGGTGGCGCGGATCTCGTACGCAGGTTCCGCCGGCGACGCACTCGTCAGCGGCCGCGACATCAACGCCCCCCTGCCGGACGCGTCAGCCTCGACGCGCACGACGAACCAGCGACGTCCCATGTATCCCCTATACGAGCGCGTCACGCTCATCGAGCCGACAGGTTTCTCGCGCTACAACGCGATGCAACTCACGGCCGAGAAGCGGATGAGCCAAGGCTTCACGGTGCTTACGAACTATACTTGGGCGCATACTACTGACAACAATCGAGGGTCAGCGAACAAGGCAACCGGCACATCAGTCACGAACCCCTTGGACCAGTCCTACGACGACGGCCCAGCGAACTACCATCTCCGCCACGTTTTCAACTTCTCGGGAATCTGGGAGCTTCCGAACAACTTCACCAATCGGGCGGCGCGGCTACTGGTCGGTGGCTGGACGTTGACTTCGATCGCGAACTGGCGCAGCGGATTTCCATTCACGGTCTTGAGTGACGTCGACAATGCGCGCACAGGCCAGGGGGGGCAGCGAGCCGAGGTTATCGGCGATCCTCATTTGGGTAGCCGTTCGCGTGCTGCGGTCACTGCCGAGTACCTGAGCCGGGCCGCCTTCGCCCCGAACATTCTCGGTACCTACGGGGCGCAGCCGCGAAACTCCTTCCGCGGGCCGGGGTCCTTCAACTTCGACTTTGGACTGCACAAGGACTTTCCCGTCACGGAGCGGTTCGGCATGCAGTTCCGTTTCGAGGCGTTCAACCTGCTCAACAACGTGAACCTAAACCACCCCGAAGCGAGGTTGCGGAGGAGCAGCTTCATGAGAATCGACGGTGCTGCCGATCCGAGAATTCTGCAGTTTGCCCTTCGCGCATCGTTCTGATTTCCGCGGCTACGACGACTGCCCGGACCAAGGCCAAGCGTTTCCGGAGGCTCGGGCTAAGGTGCGTTCGGATCCCAAATCGTGGCGCCAATATAGCGCTCGCGGCCTGTGACAGGGTCGCTGAAATAGTACACGGCGACGACCTTGCCATCCGGGCGCTGCACCGCCCGCACATACCCGATATCGCGACTGGAACCGTCGGCGCGCAGCAGGATCTCTTCTCCCCAAGTCCGGCCCCCATCGCTACTGAGCGTGGCCCGTATACTGTACGGCTCCTCGCGGTATCCGTACATCAGGCAGACCCGGCCGTCGGCTAGCCGGATCATAGCGGGAGGATTGCCGATTCCCGCGTCACGGACCGGCTCGCTCAATTCGTTCCAACTCGCGCCATTGTCTCGCGAGAGGTGCGCTTGGATCCAGCGCCTCGGCCCCTCCCTGCGTCGGGTAGCGACGAGAATCTCGGTGGCGGAAAGCCGGACCGAGGCCGGCATTATGGAAAACCCCGCTGGTTCAGGACCGATCCACGACACGCGGTTCCACGTCTTGCCCGCGTCTGTGGTCCTCGCGCAAAGTGGCCGCCCTTCCTCCGAATCCGATTTCGCCGCCGTGAGAAAGATCATGCAATCGCTCTCCCCGTTGACGATGTAATCCGTGCGGGGGGCGATGCCCGGAGCACCGAAGTTCGGCAAGCGAAACGGTCCCTTCCACGTGCGTCCGCGGTCATACGTGTAGAAGAAACGACCGATTCCTGCGTCGACGCTGTTCGTTCGCAGGGTCATAGCGAAGTCCGGGTGAGCGAAATTGATTCCTCCGTCGCTATCCATCAGTTCCGGCACCGAAATGCCCGGACGTGGCGTCCCATGCAGAACCGCGCCGTCAGTGACCAAGAAACCGTTCGCGCCGGGATCCTCGATCGACCAGGTCTCACCGCCGTCGCGACTGCGTGCTAGCAGGTGCGCCTCGGGCCTTTCCCTGTCGATGTGGTGCCGGTTGCCGAGGTCCTTGTAATATCCTTGGGAGAATCCCACGAGGATCTCGTTGCCCCAGTTCCAGATTCCATGGTTGGCGGGCCAGCCGCCAAATCTACCTTTTTCGAAGTAGACCTTGACGTGACGGGCGGACGAGGCTGTTTGTAGCGACCGGGCCTCGGATCCCGGCTCGGATGTCCCGCACCCGGCCATGATGGCTAGTGTCCAAGCGATTACCGCCGGCCTCCAAATCGTGGTCACTTGCGTCCCCCGCCTCGGCGTTTCCCGTTCACCCTCATGCTCCGATCCCCAAGAATCGCATCATACGGGGCTGAAGAGGTTTGGAGTATCACACATAGGGAAAGGCTTTCCGCTTCGAATCCGGGAATTCGCAGGCCGGGCGGCAGACGGGTCGGTCTGATACCTAGAACCTGCAAAACGAGGACAGTGACAATCATATTCGCTACAACCCGTAGGTCGCTGGTCTGTTCGCATCGCCCTTCGAACGTGGTAAGAGCAGATTAGGGTGAATCAAAGGAACTCTTGGCGCCCGTAAGGTGCAGTTCGACGCTGACCAGAAACTCCGAGCCGACAGGCTGCCTTGGATTCCGATGACAGGCACCGCTTGCCCGCGGCCATCTATCCCGCGTTTCTGCGGCTGGAGGGGGAATGCGAACAGCACTCTTAAGCCATCTAGGGTCAACGCTCAAGGTCGTCAAATCGAGTCCGTGCCAGTCACAGCTCACTTGGCCAAGTCGGGATCGGCGCAGCCAAGGGCCTGCCCGACTAGCGTGTTCGGATGCGATCATGCGGATCGTACGCCCTCGAGTTCCGGTTGACGATTGTGGATTCGGTGTAATCAATTCGATTCAGGGGTTGCCTGGCATGGCGGTCTAGTCGAACGGGTGCTGTTAAAGGTGATTCGTCGGCCGCCCAGCTGAGGTATCACAAGGGACTCATCGGCTGGACCGGTTTTCAACAGCGCGGGCAGGCTGCGATTCTTCCGATGACCTCAATGGCGGATTCGCGAATTCGGCGGGCAGTGCTGGGGCGCTAGAGCAGCCAAACAGCCGCAATCGGCAATCGAGCGACAGAGCGACATTGACCGGTCAGTTCGCCTATGGTTTACTAGCCCGGATTTCTCACGAGGGGTAGGGTATAAGGCCGTGTCTTGTGGTATAATTGGTTTATTATGAACAACTTAACACGTAGCAGAACGACGGCCTTATGACGACAGAGTGTAGCACAGCACGCTTGGAGTTCGCAGGCTTGCGAAGGCAGCGTGTAGTCGGTCGGTTTGACGGCGGGGAACTGGGGTCGGATGGCGGCGGGCTGCTGCTGCGCGAGCTGGCGCTGCGGACGGGGCTGTTCCGGCGGTTGAGTGCGTGTTTCCGGGATCACCGCGACCCGCGGCGGACGCAGCATGCGCTGGAAGTGCTGCTGGCAGCGCGCGTGCTGGGGCTGGCGCTGGGCTATGAGGACCTGAACGATCACGACACGTTGCGCCAGAGCAGGCTGTGGTCATTGCTGTGCGGGGCGGCGGGCCGCGGGCGGCGCCGGGCGAGCTGGGAGGGCTGGCCGCCGGGCAAGAGCACGCTGAACCGCCTGGAGCTGACGGGGGCGGCGCTGGGTCCCGGGGAACGCTGCAAGAAGATCGTGGCCGACACGGCGCGGCTGGACGCCCTGCTGGCGGACCTGTTCCTGGACTGGCACGGCGCGCAGCCGGAGCGCATCGTGCTGGACGTGGACGCGACGGATGACCCGCTGCATGGCCGGCAGGAAGGCCGCTTCTTCCATGGGTACTGCCGCAGCTACTGTTACTTGCCGCTGTACATCTTCTGCGGCCAGCAGCTGCTGGGGGCGCGCCTGCGGACGGCGGACCGCGACGCGGCAGAGGGCACGGTGCAGGAGCTGGAACGCATCGCGGGGCGCCTCCGGGAGCGCTGGCCGGGGGTGGAGATCCGGCTGCGCGGGGACAGCGGGTTCTGCCGCGAGGAATTGCTGGCCTGGTGCGAGGCGCAGGGAGTGGAGCATGTGCTGGGAATCGCGCAGAATGCGCGCTTGAAGCGGAGCCTGGCCCCGGCGATGGAGCGCGCCCGGCAGGCATGCGAGCGGACGGGGCAGGCGGCGCGGGTGTTCCAGGACTTCCGCTACCGGACGCTGGACAGCTGGAGCCGCGAGCGGCGCCTGATCGGCAAGGCAGAGCATTTGCCGCGGGGGGCCAGCCCGCGTTTCGTGGTGACGTCGCTGGGGGCCGGGCGGATGGCGGCGCGCACGCTGTACGAGCAGGTGTACTGCGCGCGGGGCGCCATGGAGAACCGCATCAAGGAACAGCAGCTGGCGCTGTTCGCGGATCGCACCTCGGCGCACACCATGCGGGCCAACCAGCTGCGCCTGTATTTCGCCTCGTTCGCTTATGCGCTGCTGGAGTTGCTGCGGCGCCGGGGCCTGCGGGGCACGCGGCTGGCGCGGGCGCCATGCGGCACGATCCGCCTGCAGCTGCTCAAGATCGGCGTGCGGATCCGGGTCAGCGTGCGGGCCGTGCGGCTGTCGTTTGACGAGGGCTTCCCGGAAGCGGGCCTCTTCGGGCAGGTGCTGGCCCGTCTCCAGAGCCTGCCCCTGCGCTGCTAGCCGCGGCACTCCAGCCATCGTCTCGAGCCCCGTCGGAGGTCAGCGGGACCACTGCGTCGGCGGGGCGCGTGGCAAGACAAAACGGACCCCGGCAACCGCGGATCTGGCGACCCTTGCCCGGCCTCTGCCCGGATCCAGCACGCCACGCAACATTGCCAGGCTATCCATCCACCCCAAATGGACAAAACGCCTCCAAATCTAAAACTCTTGAGAAGGTCGGGCTAGGGGAAATCAAACGGGGGTTGCCCGTGCGTAAGCGGCAATCTGGTCGCAAAATAGGGGGAAAGAAATGTCCGAATCGATTTCACGGAGATCGAGAAGAAGCCACCGCAGAAGGGGCGTCTTGCTTGCGTTCATAGCGCTGTCTGGTTTGCTAGCGGCGGCAGCCTCGGCGCAAGTGACAACCGCCACGATCTACGGCCGCGTCTTGGATCCGTCGGGAGCGGTTATTCCGGGAGCCGCAATCAGCGCGGTCAACGAAGCCACGGGAGTGGCGAAGACCGCCGAAGCGAACGAGCGAGGCGAGTTCGCGATTCCGTACGTGCCGGTGGGTCCCTATACCATCACTGTCGAGGGGGCCGGCTTCAACACCCACGTTCAGTCCGGCGTGAACCTCGCGTCGGGCCAGAAGGCCGATTTCAGCTTCGTGCTCGAAATCGGAGCGACCACCGAAATGGTCGAGGTCACGGCAGATGCTCCGCTGCTCAACACCACCAGCGCTGAGCAAGACATCAGCCTGAGCAGCGACCAGGTGGATCATCTGCCGATGCGGAACCGTGACATTACCTCGATCATTGATCTTGGAACGGGCGCATCCAGCAACGGCCTGACGATCTCCCTTAACGGTTTGCCTCCGCGCGGCTTCACCTTCGCGGTGGACGGCGTCAACGCGGTGCCAGACTCCGAGTTCGCATCCCTCGCTGCGTATCAGAATTACAACTTCATCAAGGGAGTCAGCGTCGAGGCCGTCCAAGGAGTCGAGGTCTCCAAGAACATCTTTTCCGCCGAGATCGCCAACACGCTGGCGGGAAACGTCAACATCATCACGAAGGGCGGGACCAACGAATTTCACGGCAGCGCGTTCGAGCAATACCAGGCTGGCGGCCTGAATGCGAACAATCACATCCTGGCCCGGAAGACATCCTTGGTATTTCACCAGTACGGAGGATCGATAGGCGGGCCGATCGTGCGGAACAAGCTGTTCGTCTTCGGCACCTTTGAGGGTTACCGATACAACGCCCAGCAGACACTGTCCGGCTCCGTGCCTTCGACATGGGTGCGGGAGCGGACAATTGCCGCGATTCCCGAATCCAAGGCCTATTGGGACTTGTGGCCCGCGCCCACGGAACCACCCGCCTCTCCCGATGCCGTCGATTCGAACTTTATCGGCACGGATGCGCGACAGCGCGAGGACAACACTGCCTCGGTCCGAGGCGATTATTCCATCACCGACAACGACCTGCTGACCGTCCGGTACACGCGCGGACGTCCGTTCCAGAGGAGCCCGAGGGTAGCGATCGGGAACTCGCGCGTTCATGACGGACTGACCGAGAATGTTTCGTCGACCTATAACCGGGTCTGGAATCCGAGCTTCACGTCCGAAACTCGCTTTGGATACAACCGCGCCGACCTAGACCGCGTGGACCAGATGCTGCTGGCAGGCATACCGCAGATCAACGGCGGGGGATTGCCTTCTCCTTCTCAGGGGAGACGTTTCGCCAAGAAGGGTTCGACCTCGACTTGGGAGCAGAACTTTGCCTGGAACAAGGGTCGGCATGCCTTGAAGTTCGGAGCCCTCCTGCAGTTGGTATTCGTGCGACGAGCCCTGGAGGACACGCCGAACTTCGAGTTCTCGACGGTGGATGAGTTGTTCGCGAACGAGCCGCGAAGCGCCAGATTCAACTTCGGATTGGCCCCATTCGAGATAAAACGTTGGCAGACCGGATTCTTCTTGCAGGACGATATTCGCGTGAACTCGGATCTGACGCTGAATGTCGGCCTCCGCTGGGATTACGACGCGGTGCCTAGTGAACGCGACGACCGGTTCTTCAACCGGATCACTCCCTTCGGGGAAACCTTGCCTTCAAATCAGGCCTGGAATCCCCAATTCACCTCGTTCTCGCCCCGCCTTGGCTTCGCCTACAAGGTGGGCGAAGCCGGCAAGACCGTCATCCGCGGGGGATCCGGCATCTTCGTCATGCCGCACAATTTCTTCTCGGGTCCAGTCGAAATCGTCCGCAATGCCGCGAATTCGCCGGCGGAGGTAGGGTTCAGCCGGGCGCAGATCGAGCAATTCGGAGTCCGCTACCCGTTCAGTACCGAAAGCGCGAAGTCGCACGCGCAGGCTTCGGGAATCACCGGCGGAACCGTGGTTGATCCGAACTGGAGGAACGCCTACAGCATTCAGTACACGCTCGGCGTTCAGCGCCAACTCACCGGCACCACGGTCTTCGACCTTGCGTACGTGGGCAACCACGGTGTCAAGGTGACAACGAGCCCGCGCGTGAACCGCCCGGACCGGCTGACAGGCTTGTTGCCTAGGGAAGATTTCACGGCGCGTTTCCGCTTCTACCAGAGCAACGATTCGATGACCTACCACAGCTTGCAGACATCGCTCAAGAAGCGCTTCTCGGACAATCTGACGTTCAACATGAACTACACCTGGGCCAGCAACATGTCCTACTCGAGCGGCGACTTGAGCTGCTGCTTGATCCAGCCTTGGAGCCTCGACGACCTAGCGAATAACCGAGCACCGACCCGATATCACATTCGCCACCGTTACACGCTCGACTTCGTTTACGAGATCCCTGTTCCCAGCGGGCTCGGAAGCGTCGGGCAAGGCATTCTGGGAGGTTGGCAAATTGGCGGGATCCTCACGCTGAGAACCGGGAACCCCATAGACATAGCGCAAGGCAGCAGCGGCCCCGCCCAGCGCCCCGACATCTTGGCTGGAAGTCACTCGGCCGCGGTCAGGGGCAACTATCGAACAAGCCTGGAGAATGGGACGTACCAGTACTTGGACAAGGCCGCGTTCGAACAGGTCTCAAGGCACCCGGTCAGCCTACAGTCGCTGCGGCAGGGCACGCTCGGGCGCAACGCGATCTATGGTCCCGGCTTCTCCGGTCTGGACGCAACCATTCAGAAGAGAGTGTTTCTCAACGAGAAGCACCGCATGGAAGTCCGGGTGGAATTGTTCAATGCTACGAATCACACGAATCTCGGCGGGATTCAGCGCAACACGCGCAGCAGCCAGTTCGGCCGCTTGAGATCCGCGCTGCCGGGACGGGCGACTCAGTTGAGCTTGCGGTACGAATTCTGATCGAGGGCGATCCGTGCCGCTGTGATCGGCCTCGTCGCGTTCGAACGTGGCAGCGGCAGACGCCGTTGCCGTGTGCATCCCTGCAGCGTGCCTTTCATGGCCGCAACCGGCGCGATTCGCCGCAACGCCGGGTGCAAGACCTTGTACCTCCGCCTGACGGCTAGGGGTCGGGCGCACTGCGTGGCCTTCCTCGCCCTCTTGCAGCGGCCTATGGTGCTCGTCAACGCCCTGGTCCCTGACGACCGAGCGTTCGTGCTGGTGCCCCCCGTAGAGGGGCTCGCATGAATCTCCGCGTGCATCCGGTTCGGGCGCTCGATCGGCAAACGCATTCCAAAGCAGCGCGCCCATGCCGGTGGCAATAGCTGTCGCTACGGGTAGGAACATTGTCCCGAGCATCTTCTCAGTGCTCGCGTAGTGACTAGCGATCGTCACTTCGATCCGGCCCATGCGGTTGTCCAATTAGCCCAGGCGCTTGAATGCAGCTTGGACCTCCATTCGCAGCCCTGCTATTTGCGCGAGGATGTCGCTCCCTTTGCGGAATTGGTAGTTTTGGTACCCGCAATCGGAAAGAAACACTCGTGGTAAAATCGCACCGATTTGCCTACCAAGAAATTGGTGGCAACCATGGATTCGGGGACTGTCATATGTTTATTTGGTTTCGCCAGCTAGGCCCTCTGTGCATTGGAGCGCTTCTTCTTTCATCCGCGCTGTGGGGCCAGGGCGTCTCAGGCAGCGCGTCTGTCGCGGGTGTTGTTACGGACGAGACCGGCGCGGTAATACCTGGCGCTACGGTGGTCCTACTTGACGTCGAGCGTGGTTCCCAGCGCGAACTCTCAGCCAACAATCTCGGAAACTACGTGTACCCGGACATCACGCCCGGGGTCTACACGGTGCGCGTATCGAGCGAAGGCTTTGCAACCCAGGAAGTCACGGATCTTGAGGTGCAGGTTGGCCAGCGCGCCACCGTCAACATCGAACTGGCTGTTGGCCAAGTGACCGACGTCGTCACAGTGGAAGCTGCTGCAGTGTTGCTCGAAACCGAATCGAACGTCATCGGCACAGTTGTCGACTCGGATCGCGTCAACGGGCTTCCGCTGAACGGTCGGAACTTCCTCCAGCTCGCTCTTCTGGCGGGCGGTACGGCACCTTCCGAGGGCCGGGCCTCCTTCCGGGGCCAGATCGGGCATGACGGCCGGTTCGTGGTCATCGGCGGTGTCAAGGCGGCGAACAACAGCTACACCATCAACGGAATCCAGGTGCGCGGTGCCCGAGGTGGGGAACTGGCTGTCAATGTCTCGATCGCAAATGTAGACCAATTCAAGGTCCAGTCCAGCTTCTTCATGCCGGACCAAGGGCCCAATCCCGCCATGGTGAATGTCACCACGCCCGGTGGCGGCAATGACTTCCACGGAGAGGCATTCGAATTTCTCCGAAACACGGCGCTTGACGCTCGCAATTTCTTCGCTCCCGGTCCCGAGGAACTAAAACGCAACCAATACGGATTCGCCGTCGGTGGGCCGATCGTACGAGACAAGATGTGGTTCCGTGCTGGCTATGAAGGCATGCGGGAGCGAGCCGCCTTCTCCCGCGGGGTCTTCACGCCTACCCAGGCCATGTTTGGCGGCGACTTCAGCGCGGACCCGTTCGTCATTCACGATCCACTAACGCTCGACGCGGCGGCTGGAATCCGCCAGCCCTTCGCGAATCAAACGATTCCGAACAGCCGTTTCAATTCGGTTTCCGAAAACCTTCTCCAGTACTACCTGCCCGGGTCGAGCTTCCAAACGAGGCCGAGCAACCTCTTCGTTAACCCGCGGAACACAGTGGACAACGATCAATTCAATGTCCGCGTCGACACGCAGCTTAGCCCCAAGCAAAGCCTGTTCAGTCAGTACATATGGTCGGACAACTCCGCGGTCCGTCCCGGCGCTTTCCCGCTAAGCGGGGCCTTCTTCCCGAATCAGTTCGCCATGTGGATGGCGCAGCACACGTATACCATCTCGCCGAAGCTGGTCAGCACAATCCGGCTCGGTGTTTCTCGCAATCAAGCTCTGTTCAGCAACGAGGCTCGCGAAGTGGGCGACATCCTGACCCCGCTAGGCATCACAGGGACGTTCGACACACGCGGCGTGTTCGCCCAGCGGATCCAAGGCTTCACCGGCTTCGGCAGGTCGAACGGCGACTTAGGCAACATTGATAACAACTATCAGTTCGACCCGGGCGTGAGCTACATCACTGGCAATCACCAGTACCGCTTCGGCGCGAGCATTCGTTACCGTCGCACTTGGCAGCAGAACGCGAACGCCGGAGCTCACGGCAGCTTGATCTACAACCGCGTCTACTCGGCCCAGCTCACGACGAACGCAGCGGGGAACTTTGTTCCGAGCGGAGGAACCAGCGGAAATGCTTTCGCCGACTATCTCCTCGGGACACCGGACCGAGGCAGTACGCGCGGTCTGCCCATGCTGCAGTATCGCCACACGCAGTTTATGCCCTACGTCCAAGACACTTGGAAAGTCCGGCGCAATCTGACGCTCAACTGGGGTGTTTCTTGGTTCAAGGACACGATTCCAAATCCTCGCGGCCGCGCGGCTGACTACCCGCACGGATTCGATCCAGCGACTGGCCTGCTGGAATTTGCCGTGCTCGGGCAGGTGGACCCTCGCGTCATCGAGCCTGACAGCGACAACATCGCTCCTCGCTTCGGCATCGCGTGGCAGGTCGATGACAGGACTGTGATCCGCGCCGGCGCAGGGGCGTACTTTTCCGATATGCAGTTGATCGAGCTGCAATTCTCGGCTGTCGGCCCGCCCTTCACCAACAGTGTTGACGCCATCAACACTGGAAAGCTCATTCCGGAGTTCGTCCCCGGCGTCAACATTTTCCCGGTGATACCGTTGCCTCCGATCGACGAGAATTTCGCTCGCAACCTCCCGGCAGGGATCACGCCCTTCACGCTGCAGGAAGAGGGCAGAACGCCTTACGTGCAGCAGTGGAACTTCTCGATACAGCGCACGCTGAGCGATAACGACCTATTCGAGCTGAGCTACCTGGGCAACAGCGGGCATCGTCAGCAGAACCGCTACGACAACAACCAATGCCGCGTCGGCTCGGATCTCCGCTGCGACCGCTCGACCCGTCCCTACCTGCAATACAGGGCGATCCTGCAGTCTGACTTCAATGCCAATTCAAGCTACAACGCACTGGTCGCTCGATACCACCACCGCATGTCGCGCGGTCTCGACCTGCGCGTCGAATACACCTACAGCAAAGCGCTCTACGACGGTTGGGAACTAGGCGGAGCTACGAACAATCAGATCGCCACGAACCGGGCTCTCGACAAGGGTCCGACCTCATTCAATGTGGCGCATCGCGGCGTTTTCAGCGCGCTCTGGGAACTGCCATTCGGGCGAGGTAGGGCTTTCGGGTCCGACATGCCCAGGGCATTGGATTACGCGGTGGGAGGCTGGGTCGTGACCAACATTGCGACCTTTTCGAACGGATTGCCCATATTCATCACCCTTCCCAACCGCACCGGCAGCCCGTTTGTCGGACACCGTCCGAACCGGACCTGCTCTGGAAATCTGGACGGTGCCAACCTTCGCAACAGCCTGCAATTCATTGACACGAGCTGCTTCCATGACACAGAGCGAGGCTTCTTCGGAAACTCGGACCGGGCACCGATCAGCGGTCCCGGCCGGAATAACTTCGACATCGGAATTCAAAAGCAGTTCGCAATCGCGGAGAGCAAGCACGTGCAGTTGCGCGTGGAGATGTTTAACGCGTTTAACCATGCTCAGTTCCATAATCCGAACGGTGCCGTAGCAAACCGTAACTTCGGCTTGGTTAGTCGGGCCCGGCCTCCGCGGATCGTGCAGATTGGCATGAAGTTTGTGTTCTAGTCCCGCGACTGCCGTTGCGGGGGAACTTGTCGCCCACAGAGCGTGGATCTGACGGCAGGCAGGCGCGGTGTCTAGTCCCCCGGGGAGCCCGGATTCGATGTGCGGGGCATGCGCGGCGCGTTGCGCCAGCCCCGCCAAAGGCTTACGATATGTGCGGAGGCTGGTAGCCCAATGATTCGTCGCACATTCCTAGCAACTGGCCTAGCCGCACCGCTTTCCGCAGCGCGAGGGCCTGGTCGGCCCGTGAGCATCGGGTTCTTTGGGGCGAGCCACTCGCACGGGGGCGGAAAGATCCGCGTCGCCTCGAACTCGCCGGAATTCGAGATCGCGGGTTTGTGGGACGACGACTCCGAGATTCGTGCCAAGTACGAGTCGCAAGGCATTCGCATTTCCGATCCCGACGAGCTTCTCGGCGATCCGGCTATCGAAGCGATCGCTGTGGAGGGTCCCGTAGCGGACCATTCGCGCGACGGGCTGCGGGTTGTCGAGTCCGGCAAGCATCTCCATCTCGAAAAGCCTCCCGCTCTTGATGTGGAGTCGCTGAGGACCATCCTCAAGGCTGCCTCGCACAAGGGTCTTGTTGTGCAGCAGGGGTACATGTGGCGCTATCACCCCGGAATCAACCGCATGCTGGAAGCCGCGCGCAAGGGGTGGCTAGGAGACATTCACTTGGTCCAAGCGGCGATGCACAAGACGCTGAGCGATGACGCTCGTCCGGAATGGGCTCAGTTCCGAGGCGGCCAGATGTTCGAGCTCGGGCCACATGTCATCGACCCGCTCGTGCGGCTTCTGGGACGCCCGAATCGCGTGACGCCGTATCTGAAAAAGCACGGCGAGTTCGACGACACGCTGGCCGACAACACCATCGCTGTGTTCGAGTACTCGGGTGCGCTTGGCTTGGTGACGGGAGCTGCTCTTGCAGCGAACGGCAGCCGCTACCGGAGTTTCGAGATCCACGGCACGCGCGGCGTAGCGACGCTTCGGCCGATCGAATCGCCGCGACTGGTGCTTGACTTGGTGCGGCCTGCTGGGCCGTATCCCAAGGGGACGCACGAGGTCGAGCTGCCTCCCTACGAGCGCTATGTTGACGACATGGCCGCCCTGGCTGCGGCAGTGCGCGGGGAGAAACCGTTGCACGTGTCGTTCCACGAGGACATCATCGTCCAAGAGGCGCTGATCAAGGCATCTGGCATGTAGTGCCCGGAGAGGCGAGCTTTGTGCGGCGCATCCCTTGAAACGGGCAGTCCAATGAGATCTGTTACCAGCATTCCAAACCCCTGTGCTAGCCGCTGGCGACTTCCGCGGTGGTCGGCGTTCGTCGCATTGGCAGCATTGCTCCCCGGGGCCGAGCTACCGCCCGCTTCAAAAGTCAAAGTCGATTTCGAGAGCGATATCCGCCCGCTCTTCCACGAGCACTGCCATGCCTGCCACGGTGAGGCCACCGCCATGAACGGCCTGCGCCTAGACCGGAAAGCGGACGCTCTCGCGGGTGGCCACTCGGGTCGGGCGATTTTGCCGGGCGACTCGGCTAGCAGCCGACTGATCCACATGGTGGCGGGATACAAGGTCAAGGTGATGATGCCACCGGCAGGCGATCCGTTGGACCCTGCGGAGATCGGCCTGCTCAGGGCGTGGATCGATCAGGGAGCAGACTGGCCAGAGCCTGCAGCTGATGGGCGAGAGGTCGAGCCTGGGCCTCGCACTTCCGGTCATTGGGCTTTCGAGCCTGTCCGCCGTCCAGATGTGCCATCCGGCCGTAACCCGATCGACCACTTTGTCAGGGAGCGATTGCGTAGAGAAGGGCTCGAGCCTGCTCCCAGCGCCGACCGCGCCACGCTCTTGACACGGGTGTCGATCGACCTGACTGGCTTGATGCCCACCATCGAAGAGCAGCGCGCTTTTCTCGGCGACACGCGTGAAGGGCCCTATGAAAGGGTCGTGGATCGGCTCCTCTCGTCCGACCAATTCGGCGAAAAGCAAGCCATACACTGGCTTGACCAAGCCCGCTACGCTGACTCGGACGGTTACGCGAAGGACTATTCGAGGCCGCACGCGTGGCGTTACCGTCGCTGGGTAATCGATGCCCTCAACAGCGGCATGAGCTTCGACCGCTTCTCCATGGAGCAGATCGCGGGCGATTTGTTGCCCCAAGCAACCATCGAGCAAAGGGTCGCGACTGGATTTCATCGCAACACTCTCCGTAACCGCGAGGGAGGGGTGAACCCTGCTCAGTTCTTCTTTGAGGAGACCGTCGACCGGACCAGCACATTCGGTACGGTGTGGCTGGGATTGACGGTTGGATGCGCACAGTGCCACGACCATAAGTACGATCCGATATCCCAGCGCGACTTCTACGAACTCTTCGCATTCTTCGACAATCTAGAAGAGGCTCACATCTACGCGCCTGTGGAAGGCGAATTGGGCCCGTACCTGCGATCCGTCAACGACTATCGTCGCAAGCACCAGGAAATCTTAGACGAGTACAACGTTCCGGCTCTTCAGGCGGATTGGGAGACGAACTGCCTCAAGGCGGGCGCTACGCCCGGAGTCTACCTGGATTGGGACTTGGCTTGGCAGGAACTCGGTCTCAATACCGATGGCGGGCAGGAGATTATCCGGTCACCTCCGGAGGATCGCTCCTGGCGTCAGGCCAACATGGTTACCTACTACTTCCTACGGGCCTATAGCCTGATCGTCGGGGGGCCGAAGCAGAAGGAACTGGGGTTTCCCGAGGCGTCTCGGAAGATCAAGGAGCTCAACGAGCGATATCCGCAGCTGAGCGAGGCTCGCGTCGTCAGTGAGAATCCCGTTCCCAATCCCACTTACCTGCGGGTTCGCGGAAGCTGGGACCGGCCTGGAATCGAGGTAAGTGCCTCCGTGCCGGAGGTTCTTCCAGGTCCAGCCAATCCGAAGCCGACTCGTCTGGATTTGGCGAACTGGCTTTTCTCGCCCGATAATCCACTCACAGCGCGCGTTGCGGTGAACCGGATCTGGCAAGAGTATTTCGGGAGGGGACTGGTTGCGACTTCGGATGATTTTGGCAAGCAGGGCGAACGGCCGAGCCACCCACGCCTATTAGACTGGCTCGCCGCAGAATTCCGCGATTCCGAGTGGAACATAAAGCATTTGCACCGCCTGATAGTGACCTCGGAGACTTACAAACAGGCATCGAGCGCGTCGTCCGAAGCAGCCGGAGTCGATCCGGGCAACGAACTGCTGGCCCGACAAGTGCGTCTTCGCCTTCCAGCGGAATTGGTATGGGACCGTGCCCTAGGGGCCGCGGGGCTCCTACACCATGACGTCGGCGGTCCGAGCTTCCGTCCGGCCATGCCCGAGGGTTCCACCGGGCTGAAGACGGGCACTTCCAGTTGGGAAGCGAGCACCGGTCGGGAACGGTACAGGCGCGGCATGTACATTCATTTCCAGAGGACGCAGCCGTACCCGTTCCTCGTGAATTTCGATTCGCCCGATTTTCGCGCACCCGCCTGTCGCCGAGAGCGCTCCAACACTCCATTGCAGGCTCTCAATCTCCTGAACGATTCGACTTTCGCAGAAGCGTGGCAGGCTCTAGCGACCCGCGTATTGACCGAGACGCCGGAAGCGGACTTTGAAAAACGGCTGCGCCTAGCGTACGGCCTCGCCCTGGGACGAGCACCGACGCCCGGCGAGATCGAACGCTTTTCGAGTTACGTCTCCGACCGACGAGCACAGGCCGGCAAAGTTGCAGAACTTTTGAATCGACTGCCGATGGTGGAGGGGCTAGCGCAAGCCGACCTTGTGGCTTGGACCGGCGTGAGCCGCATCCTGATGAACCTTGACGAGTTCGTGATCCGACCATGACCCAATTGGACTTTCTGACCACGCAGACCCGGCGCGATTTCCTGGACCGCTCGCTTTACGGCTTGGGTCTCGGAGTGCTGTCGCACTTGATGGGCGTCGAAGGGCGATCCGCGGCAAGCATTCCAGACGCAATGGCACCGCGCGACCCGCACTTCGCTCCAATGGCGAAGAATGTGATTTTCCTGTTCCAAGCGGGTGCTCCTAGCCAGATCGACCTCTTCGATCCCAAGCCGAAGCTCCACGAATGGAACGGCAAGGCCCTGCCTGAATCGCTGGCAAAAGATCTGCAACTGCCATTCATCAAGCCCACGGCCAAGGTCTTGGCCAGCCGTCGGGAATTCCGGCCGGCAGGACAGTCCGGCATCGGGCTATCGGAATGGTTGCCGCACACAGCGACGATCGCGGACGAGATCTGCTTGGTGCGGTCGATGCATGGCGAAGCGGTCAACCATCATCCGGGGCAGTCGCTCCTAATGACTGGAAGCCCGCTGCTCGGTCGGCCTACCGTTGGCTCCTGGGTGACCTACGGCCTTGGAAGCGAGTCTCGGGATCTTCCCGGTTTCGTGGTCCTCAAGACCGGCAGTTCGACCCAAGGCAGTACCGGCAACTGGTCCAATGGCTTCCTGCCGTCGAATTACCAGGGTGTGCTGCTTCGGAGCCACGGCGACCCGATCCTGCACCTCTCGAACCCCGCTGGCATCACGCCCGAGATGCAGAGACAGGATCTCGACATGATCCGGGAACTCAACCGGGAACAAGTCGATCGAACCGGCGATTCCGAGATCGCTTCGCGGATCGCAGCGTACGAGCTTGCTTTCCGCATGCAGGTTTCCGCACCCGGGCTGATCGACGTTTCCGACGAGCCCGAGTCGATGCGTGAAATGTATGGACTGAACGACGAAGACACTCGAGCTTACGGCACGACCTGCCTCCTGGCTCGGCGCTTGGTCGAGCGCGGTGTGCGATTCATACTCAACCAGCACGCCCAGTGGGACCACCATTCGAACTTGGACAAGGGGCTCAGCCAGAAGTGCCGAATCACGGACAAGCCTGCGGCGGCCTTAGTCAAGGACTTGAAGCAGCGAGGCCTCCTGGACGAGACTTTGGTTATCTGGGCAGGGGAATTCGGTCGTACCGCACTCGCGGAATGGAGAGACCCGTCAGATCCGGCGAATATCGGACGCGACCATCACGCCGACGGATTCAGCGTTTGGGTCGCCGGCGGGGGCATCAGCGGCGGCCAAGTGATCGGGAAGACCGACGACCTGGGCCTGACCGTGGCCGAGGATCCTGTGCATGTGCATGACCTGCAGGCCACGCTCTTGCATTGCCTCGGCTTGGATCACGAACGCCTGACCTATCGGCACGCCGGACGGGACTTTCGTCTCACCGATGTCGGGGGAAACGTAGTCGAATCCATGTTGCTTTAGCGTGCGACCGCTAGCGCATGTCCTGCCCGTGCGGGCCTGAGGCCCGCTAGTTCCAACTGCTATGCGGGTGGTCACCGCAACGTCGGTGAAGAAGCGCAAGCCGCAGGTCACTCCCCGAAGCGAAGGCGTTTTGTGTGCATCGTAGCTGACGCCTGGTCGCGTCACCCACTCGCGTAAACCAAGAGAATAGGGGCCGGTTTCGTCAACCGGCCCCTCGTGGAATTCAGCGCCCGGCGCTGAGTTCGTTCTAGAACGAATACCGAACCATCAGCTGCACGCGGCGCGGCGGAGCCACGCTGTTGAGCAAGCCGAACGTGCCCGAGCGGGCGTTCTGGTTGACCCTCGTGAAGTTGACGGTGTTGAACATGTTGTAGAAGTCAATCCGGAGCTGCAACCGCTGGGTCTCCCCGGCGTAGAAGTTCTTCTGCAGCACGAAGTCGATGTTCTTCAGACCAGGGCCGTACAACGCCCGTCTCGAGAGCGTACCTGGCCGAATGTTGACCCCCTTGTCGTCCGTAGGAGGCAAGACAAAGGCGTTCGGATCAAGATACTGTCTCTGGTTCGGGCCCCAGCCGCTCATGATGGCCTGGGCGTGAGTCGTCAAAATGTCGGGTCGCGCCCCCGGGTTCGTGCTGGTGCTGCTGCTGACTGGAATCGTGAAGCCGGATCGAAGCTCCAAGATACCCCCGACGGTCCAGCCTCCGGCAATGTGCTTGGCAGCGCCGTCGAGATTCTTGCCAGGGAGCTCCCAGAAGAAATCGCCAGTGAAGCGATGCCGAATGTGGTAGCCCGTGGGTCCGCGGTTGCTTCTCATATCGAACTGATTCTGAGGGTTCTCGCTGCGCCCGCAGCACGTCATGTCGCCGCGGAAGTGCGCCCAGTTCCAGCCGTACGTGTAGTTCAGGTTGTACTGAAAGCTGTCTGCGAACCGTCGCTTCAACGAAGTCTGCAAGCTGTGATACCCAGTGGAATCGGCGTTCTGGTAGTAGCGGAAGTTCTGCGAGAAGTTTCCGGCCAAGCCGAGGGTCTCGCTTAGCTTGAGTCCACCTGTGTTAGGCACAACCCGATTCCAGTCGGGGCTGTAGATCGTTCTTACGCCGCGGTTCCCCACGTATCCGATCTCCCACACGGTCGAACGGCCTAGCTGGCGTTGGATGCCGAACGAATACTGCATGCTGTATGGCGGGCGCCGACCAGGTTCCACAGCACTGCCTGAAATGACGCCGCTCGACTGAGCCCCGGCAAGGGCTGCCTCGTTTGCGTCGCCGTATTGCAGGCCCAGCTGGCGGACCAACAGTTCGTTTGCCGTCAGTTCAACGGGCGCATCCGGACCGTTTGAGAGGATCTCGATGGCGCCGGAGAACATGTTGTTAGGCATGTAGAATATGCCGGCACCGCCGCGTATGACTGTCTTGCCGTCGTCGTCCAGCGTGTAGGCGAAGCTCACGCGCGGCGAAAACATCTTGTTGTAAGCGTCCCAGGCGCTGTCTGCCGGTCGGAATAGAGCGCCTTGATTCTGAAGAGACGCACCCGGTTGACCGAACGGTCCATCGCGGTTGAACACGTTGTCTTGAATCCCGTCAACCTGATCCGACCGGACCACCGACGCATAGTCCCACCGAGCGCCCAGGTTCAACATGAACTTGGGCGTTAGCCGGATATCGTCCTGGAAGAAGCCTCCGAAGAACCATCGTGTCCAGAGAAACTTCTCGAGCGAAAAGATAAACCGAGCCGACGTGATGTTGGCTGCCAGAAGGTCCGCTTGCGTCTCGTAGGTGTAGGCCGGCGATTCTTCGTTTACCCTAGTGCCGCTCATATAGCGGTACATGCCGCCGAACTTCAAGGAGTGCTTGCCGACCGTCTTGGCAAAGTTCTGGGTCAGTGTCGAAGTGTGGCCGTCCTTTGCGAAGACCTCCGCGCCTGGCTCGGACGGGTTGCCGAATCCGCGGATGAACGGAATCTTGTTCGCAGCGAACGCTACGTCCAAGCGATTGATGGCATTGACGTTGGTTCCCCAACGCGTCTCGGACGTCATTGTCGGGCTAAGGATCTTCGTCCACGTGAAGGCACCGTTCTGGTTAATGCCGTCCCACTGCCGTCCGTTGCCAATCATGGTGCGCGGGATGCGCCTTAGCGGTACACCACCGACATAGCGAAACGTCAGAAAGTCCTTGCCGGACGCATTCCAGTCCACCTTCCCAACGAAATGGTCATCCTTTCGCGTCTCGTCCCCTTGGCCGCCCCAGAACGTGGTCGGCGAAAGGCAGCGCACATTTGGCCCTAAATCGCCGCAGGCTTGATTGCTTGGATCAAGATCGGGGCCGTCCGGAGCCGTGGGCTCGGGCCAAAGCGCCAAGTAGTCGCCGGCCGCCGGGATGGCTTGCAGGATGCGCTGTCGCATGCCACTGGACCAAACGTCGCCTGGGACTGGGGTCTTGCCGCCAAACCGGTATCCCTCGAACGTCGCGAAGTAGAACAGCTCGTCCTTCTTGATCGGGCCGCCGATGGAACCGCCGTATTGGTGGTACACCAGTGGCGCCTTCTCGCCGACAAGGAAGTTGTTCGCGTGCAGTCCGCCGGACTGGTACATCTCGAAGAGGCTTCCGTGGATCGCATTCGTGCCGCTCTTGCTGATGAGATTCACGTTGCCCGCGATCGTGTGGCTGACCTCCGCGGAGAAGATGTTCTTCGAAGTCTCGACTTCCTGCACTGCCTCTACGCTGATGCCCTTGATGAAGTTGAAGTTCTGGTACAGTGCCATCCCCGCGAACTCCGCGTCGGGTACCGCGTCGACCGCGTCGACGGTCATCGTGAAGCCACGCGGGGCCAGGCCGTTGATCGAAAGGGTCCAGCCCCCGTCAGTGAGCGAGGCGCCCGTGCCAAGGGTCAGGATGCCGGTGATATCGCGGTTGATCATCGGAAGCTCGGCCACTTGGTTCCGGTTCAGCGAGATGTCCTGCTCGGCGTTCACCGTGTTCATCAGCGGTGCTTCCGAAGTCACCGTGACGGTCTCCGCGGTTGCGCCGATTTCCAAGCCATAGTCCCGGTTGTGACGCTGGCCGGACGCCAGCGTGAGACCGGTCTCGAGGTAGGACTTGAAGCCTTCCGCCGATATAGCAAGCGAGTATATGCCGGACGGCAGGAAGGCGATGGTAAAGTCCCCTCCCGTGCTTGTCACAGTGGAATACTCTGCACCGGTGCCCTCGTTCGAGGCCGCGACGCTTGCCCCTTGGATGACCGCACCGGACGGATCGATGACGCGTCCGTACACGGTCGCGGTCGTCACCTGCGCCTCCAAGCCAGCGTGAAATATCAGCATGCCGAGGCACAGGGCAATGGCCAAGTTTGACCATAAGCGAAATCGTTTCGATTTCATGAAAGATTCTCCTTTCCCTACAACAATTAGGGGCAATCCCCTCCCCAGCAGCATTCAACGTAACGGTGCTAGGCGATCCCAATTGGACTACAGGCTTTTACGCATGTCAAGTTGGATTTGTTTCAGGGTTCGAGTCCCGAGTCCCGGTTAGTCCACGCATTTTCCCGTAGCGGCATACGGCTTGGGGATGGCCTCGCACCGATTCTCTGGAAACGCCTTCGTTCCGGTAGTGGCGGTCGACCTAGGAGACTCTTGTGCAGTTTCGGTCTCCTTTCAATGGACTCTAGTCCTCGGCTTTGAGCGTTGGTCTAGGATCCACCGAGTCGGCGAGAGGGCCGAACCGATATAGCCTGTCAAACCATCGGGTAACTGACAGGCTTGGCCGCAAGTACAATGCAGGCTGAGTGAGGGGGCTGGCTGCATTGCTGACAGTGGCCTGCGCTTCGAGCGCGTGGGGCCAGGGCCCCGACTTCAGCCTTGACATCGAGTTTCGGCGCGAGCGGCCTGTGGACCGGGTACTCGCCAAGACCGATCCCCTTGAAGATGTTTGGATCGGGGAGCGCGATTATCAGGCAGTAGATTCCAAACTCAAGGAAATCTCCGAATTCCTGCTTGACGACCCGGGCTCGTTCGAGCCACTCGCGGAAGCGACGAGGGGCTTTCGAAACCTCCGACTGGCAGAATTCAAGATCGTTTCGACAGTCCGGGAGGGCGATTCGGACGACCCTGTGCGCATCGCAGTCCGCATTGAGCTGGGCGGAGAGGCATCCGATGGGGGCGTCCTTTCCAGGCTCGGGGCGGCGGAGATGTCATGGCATAACACGTCCGGCGTTTGGGCCGTACGGTCTGCCGTGCTTGGGGAATTCCGCGATCTACGTGCGAGCAGCTACGGGTTCGCGGAGATCACGGATCAGGTGTTCGGCGAGATCGACTCGTTCCGCGAGCAACTGAGCCTAGGGATAGACCACTGGAGGGACTCGCTGGACGCGGCTCTGGGTGTCTCGATCTACGGTCATCAAGGGATTTCCTTGGGCGACTTTGACGGAGACGGATTAGAAGACATTTATATAGGCCAACCAGGCGGACTGCCAAATCGCCTCTATAGGAACAACGGTGACGGCACTTTCTTGGATGCGACCCATCGAGCAGGACTGGACGTCCTTGATGACACCTCGATGACCCTGCTTAGCGATATCGACAACGATGGCGACCAGGACCTGATCCTGATTGGCGCGACGCCGATGCTGTACCGCAACGGCGGAGACGGCCGGTTCACTCTTGATTCGGACGCAGGATTGGATGTGCCCGAGGACAAAGCGGCGATGTTTACCGGGGCTGCTCTAGCCGACTACGACCTTGACGGCGACGTTGACCTTTTCGTCTGCGCCTACGATTTCTGGCAGGCCGGGGCGGAATACGACGCTCCGACTCCTTATTACGACGCTGTCAACGGTCCTGCAAATCTGCTCTTTCGGAACGAGGGGCAGGGCACTTTCGCGGAAGTTTCCGAGGTCGCCGGGCTGGAGGACACCAATGATCGTTTTAGCTTTGCCGCTGCTTGGGGTGATTACGACAATGATGGCGACCCCGACCTCTACGTCGCGAACGACTTCGGACGAAACAATCTCTACCGAAACGACGGAGACGGCACCTTCAGCGATGTTGCTGAAGCGCTTGGGGTGGAGGATCTCGGGGCGGGCATGTCGGCTGCTTGGGGCGACTATGACAACGATGGTGACTTGGACCTCTATACCGCGAACATGTGGTCCTCGGCCGGGTTGCGGATCACTACTAGCTCTCAGTTCGACACTGTGGCACCTGACGAGCTGGAGCGCGGCCGGTTCCAGCGGCAGGCGCAAGGGAATTCCCTTTTCCGTAACGACGGATCGCGGGGCTTTAGTGACGTGAGCGAGGAGGCGGGGGTTCGCACCGGAAGGTGGGCATGGGCATCGGACTTCGTGGACCTCGATGCGGACGGACTGCTCGACCTATTTGTCCAGAATGGGTACGTCACCGGTGAGCAGACAGACGATCTTTGAAGTTTTTTCTGGCGGCAGGTCGTGTCGCAATCCCCCCTTCGAGCGGAGGGCTCCAAGGACTATGAGGACGCCTGGCGCGCCATCAACATCCTGATCCGATCAGACGGAAGTTGGAGCGGCAGAGAGCGCAACCTGTGCTTCCGCAATCGCGGGGACGGGACTTTCGAAGACATTTCGTTCTTGAGCAGCCTCGACCTCGATGCCGATGGTCGGGCGTTCTTACCGCTGGACATAGACGCCGACGGGGACGAGGACCTGATTGTCAAGAACCGCAACGGGCGGCAATTGAGGGCATTCCGCAATGACATGCGGCAAGGGCGGACTAGGCACCTGACGGTGCGGCTGGAGGGCAATCGCAACAACCGTGACGGTGTTGGTGGCCGTGTTTGGGTCACCACGGACCGGCGAGCGCTGATGCGCGAGATTGTCTCGGGAAGCGGATATTTGTCGCAACGATCCCGCGCGGCGAGATTCGCGCTGCCCCAAGGCGAGCGCGTGCTCAGCGTCCGCGTTCGCTGGCCCCTCGGTTTCATCCAAGAATTCAATGATCCGCCGCAAGCGGGCACGCATTTGCTGATCGAGGGCGAGACCGCTCTCCGAAGCGTGACAAGACCACGCGCAACCCCCGCATTGTCTGAATCCGCCGGAGCCAACGAGCGCCCGCCTAGCCGAGGCACATGGCTCGCAGACCCCTTGCCAGCACCGGACTTCGAACTTCCCGTCATTAACAATCACGGGTCAACAGTGCGATTATCCCAGTGGCGCGGCCGCCCGGTGTTGCTCAATTTCTGGGCCACTTGGTGTCCGCCCTGCCGTCGGGAACTGGCTCAGTTCCAGAATCGACTGGGTGATCTGACACGGCTCGGTGCGGAAATCCTCGCAATATCGGTCGACGAGCCCGGCAATTCAAACGCCGTCATAAAGCTGGCGGAGGAGCTGGAACTTGACTACCAGGTCTTGCTGGCCGACGCGCAGACCGCGGAGACCTACAGCGTGCTCAACGAGCGCCTTTTCGACCGCCGACGGGCTCTGGCGATTCCGACCAGTTTCCTCGTAGACCGGCTAGGGCGAATCGTGAAGGTTTATCGCGGGGAAGTCGACGCGAGCGAGATCCTAAGCGACATGCAGGCTGGAAGTGGGGACGCGTTGCCTTTCACCGGTCACTGGGCGAAATCGAATCCGCAACGGGACTTCGAGGAACTTGGATCCGCTTTCGCCGAGAGAGGCTTGGGCACGCCCGCTCGGAGGATGTTCGATCTAGCAGTGGCCCAGGGAAATCGGTCGCCTCAACTGCTTAACAACCTGGCCGGGGCCCTAATTTCGGATGGCGATGTCGGCCAGGGAGAGGAACTGCTGCGTGAGGCTCTGGCCGCGGAGCCCGGACTGACCGACGCGAAAGTCAACTTGGCAACGTTGCTCGTCGAGCGAGGCGAAACCGCTGAAGCCGAGAATCTATTGGAAGAAGCTTTGGTAACTCAACCCGAAGACGGCCAGGCTTTGTCGGTCCTCGGATCAGTTCGGTTCGCCCAAGGCAGTTTGGAAGCGGCCGAGGGCTTGTTTCGCAGATCCGTCGAGGCACGGCCAGAGGACGCCAGGTTCAGGGAGAACCTTGGGGCGGTGCTTGCTTCGCAAGGTCAATTCGAGAGCGCTCTGGCAGAGTACGAAAGGGCTCGGGACCTCGGTTCCGCCGGGGCCCCCGTTCATACCAATCTTGGCGTGCTCTATATTCAGACCGGCCGAGCAGCCCAAGCACTGGATTCCTTCCAAGAAGCGGCTGATGCAGCCCCTGATTCGCTAGGGCCGCATCTCAACTTGGCCCGTTTTCGATTGCAGGTTGGTGACATGGACCAAGCGATGAATTCGATTCGGAAAGCCAAGGACTTGGATCCCGGGAACCTCCAAGCCCTTTTGATGGAATCCCAGGCACTCGCCATTCAGGGCAGGGTCCAAGAGGCAAGGGAGTCTGCGCAGGAGGCACTCCGTCAGCATCCTGGTTCGGTAGAGGCCACGGACCTTTTGAAGTCCCTCCGCTGAGTTGTTCTGGCTGTAAGGTCAGGGGCTGGGAAGCAATCAAACTGCCCAGCGCCGCAGCATTGCGTGGACCCATCCGACCGATCGACCTCGCTCGGTAAAACACGGGGCGACGCCGATTCCGGCGACAATCAATCGGAAATCAGAGCTGTGGAGGGCGAAACAGGCAAGCCGACCCGTGAGCCGTCATAGCGCGATGCGGCGGACGGATCGACCGTTTCGGAAGCCCTCCACCATCAGTTTTTTTTCGGGCAAGGCACTCCGTCCACTGCCGTCCTGAAAGGCAAGCGTTCTCCAGCAGTCCTGACCGGTGAACTTGGGTTGCGTTGCTATTGCTAGTCTCGGAGCCGTCTGCGCTTGCGATTCGCGACAGCGGCGAAGTTTGTGACAGACGTCGTCGCCCGCGAGAAGAAAGTTGTCGCCGACTCATCCGGAGGGGCGATTCAACAGGCTCAGCTGGTATGTCTGGACGTTGGACCAACCGAGCCAGCGATAACGCATGCTGGATGCCAAGTGCCACGAAGGACGATTGTGCGGAGTGGGGATAAACGACATGAAGGGGCGAGTTCCTCGCACAAGACTCCAGCAGTTCCCAGCGAATTTCATTAGTCGGGGACAGCACTCGATTGTAAGGGAGGGTGACCCACGCTGAGCATTGGATCTACCCGCACAAACGATGGAAAAATCGGTCCAAGAAATCGAGCACAGCAGACTCCGCCGTTTATGGCGGCGAATGGGCGAGGGAACGTAAGAATGCAACGGGCCGAGTCGACCGGCTTCCGGTTGAAATGCGTGGTCCGGCACGGCTGGGGTGCCGCTTTGCTGAAACTGGCCGGATTTGGTTGGGTACAGCGTCCGAGCGCATCGTGCCTCGGGGATCATTCAAGACTCGCGGTGGCGGCGCGGATTGGTCAATGAGCTATGGTAGACCACTGGTGTAGCGACCGCTGCGAAGCTGACTTGGACTAAATTCCGATGCGGAGATTCGTGACTCCTGTGCCCTAAGTTGACGAATTCTCGGTCGACTCCGGATCACTGATCCTGCTCGACCAGCCAGGGAGATTCCAAGAGCCCTGCCTCGACTCTTCCTTTCTTCGCCGACCCTTGCGAGGCGCGGCTGAAGTATAAGACAATACCGAGAACGGGTCGGCTTGCGTTGACCCGGTGCCGTTTTAGGGGGATTCATTATGAAAATGCAGCGTCCGCTTGCCGTGTACATCGCGATGCTCTTGCCGGGAGCGTTGCCTCTTGCCGCCCAGCAGTCAGGACTTATCGGCGCGGTGACTGACACGACGGGTGCAGTCATCGTCGGCGCGGACGTTGCGTTGGTCAACTCCGATACCGGCGTCGACTTTTTGGCGCAGACCAACGAGTCGGGAGCGTTCAACTTCACTCTCGTGCAGCCTGGCACCTACGAGTTGAGCTGCGAGTCGGTGGGATTCAAGACTTACCGGCAATCAGGCTTGGTGATGGAAACCGGCCTGACCAAGACTGTCACCATCCAGCTCCAAATTGGTGAGATCACCGAGACCATCGAGGTTACCGGTTCCGCGCCGCTGCTGGAGACCGAGAATACCACGGTAGGGCAGTTCATCGAGCGCACAACCGTCGCTCAGATGCCGGTTGGCAGCCGGCAGGCGGGTCAGCTGATCAAGCTGGCTGGCAACGTGACGTTCGCCACGTCTGGCGGCGGACTCTACGACCTGCCGTTCTTCTCAATGGCGGGCGGCCGCTCACGGAATCAGATGTGGCACCTCGATGGCGGTGTCGTGCAGAACATGGCACTAGGCATCGCCCAGCTCAACCTCAACCCTCCTGTGGAATCTTTACGGGAGTTCAAGGTTGAGTCCAACAACTACGCGGCGGAATTCGGGCGCACGGGCAATGGCCTGATCATCATGAGCACCCGCTCGGGGACTAACAATTTCCATGGCGCTCTCTACCACAACTTCCGCAATGACAAACTAGACGCCCGCACCTTCTTCGCTCCGAGCATCGCCCCTCTCCGCTATAACATTTACGGTGGCTCGTTTGGTGGCCCCATCAAGAAGGACAAGTCATTCTTCTTCGTCAATCACGAGGGACAGCGTCGCAGCGACGGCCTCACCATCGCGAACACCGATGTGCCGCACCCCGTTGAAACCCAAGGGGATTATTCGAATCGCTCCGGCTTCGCACTCACCGACCCGCTTACCGGCGATCCCTTTGACAACAACACGATTCCCCAGAGCCGCATCGATCCTCTCGGCAGGGCATTCGCCAGCCTGTATCCCGCACCCAACAGACCCAGCCCCGCAGGCAGCGCGCCGCGGGACAACTTCGTCAAGAACGTCGCGAATAGAGGCATCTCGGACTTCACCACCGTCAAGGTTGACCACAACTTCGGGGCCGATGACCGAATCTCGAGCCGCTTCAGTTACGTCAACGCGCCGGCCGAGCCAGAACCCGTCTTCCCCAACGAGTTCGCGGACTTCCGCGCTTCCAAGCAGACACGCTCCAACCTCGTCTCGACCTCGACTTGGAACCACAATTTCACCACCACGATGGTGAACGAGTTCCGCTACACCTTCGGAAACCGCACCTTCACAACCCGCGGCCTCGGTACCGGCAGTGGCAAGAACGGAGAATTGGGCGTACCGAATGTCGATCCGGAGTTCTTCGCCACCGTAAACCTCACCGGGTACACCCGGTTGGGAGCGGGCAACCAACAGCGCATCCAGAAGCCCATTCGAACCCACCAAGTCGTGAACAACACCTCGTGGTTCAAAGGCGCACACAGCATTAAGTGGGGCATGGAATACCGCTATTCGCGCAATCAGGACGACTTTAACCAATTTGCCGGCGGTAGTTTCAGCTTTAACAGCAGGGTGACAGGCGACGCTCTCGCCCAGCTTCTTCTGGGGTGGACCACGAGAGGGCAGTTGGTTGACACAGACATTCTCAACACGCGCAGCGACTATTGGGGCGTCTACCTGCAAGACAGCTGGAAGGCTACTGACAAGCTGACCCTGAACCTAGGCCTGCGTTGGGACATAGACACGCCACGCTGGGAGCTGAGCAACAATCAGAGCGGGTTTGACCCAGCGGGCATCAATCCCGTGTGCGATTGCCCAGGCGTGGGGACTGTCAGAATTTCCGTGTGTGAGGTTGCTGCATCTTGATTTGCCCGTCCACGGTGACGGAGCCTATGATGCCCATGCGGCTGAGTTCTCATGGCGTCACCAGCCGAAATCTTTCGCCGAACTGGAGGGCGAACTCGGTGCGCGCCGGGTGCCAGAACGCGGGCGGCCGCACCCATTTCCGTGCGACCTTCCGCAACGCCAGGCAGAGCAGCTTGGCCGCTGCCCGGTCATTCGGGAAGTGCCCACGCGTGCGCACTGCGCGGCGCACCGTGCTGTGCAAGCTCTCCATCGCGTTGGTCGTGTAAATCGCCCGGCGTATCGGTTCGGAGAACGCGAGGAACGGGATGATCTGCGGCCAGCGGGAACGCCAGCTCCGAGCGATAGCCGGATACTTCCGTCCCCAGGGGCCGGCCTCGAACGCGTCCAGCGCGGCCTCGGCCTGCTCCGCCCCCGGCGCCCGGTAAACGGCCTTCAATGCCGCCGCCAGCTTCTTGCGCTCCTGATACGAGGCATGCGCCAGGGAGTAGCGGATCAAATGCACGATGCAGGCTTGCACCAGGGTTTGAGGATACACCGCTTCAATGACCTCCGGAAAGCCCTTCAGGCCGTCGGTCACCGCCACCAGCACGTCCTGCATCCCCCGCGCTTTCAACTCGTGCATGACCTTCAGCCAGAACTTCGCACCCTCCGTCTGCTCGATCCAGAACCCCAGCACCTCCTTGCACCCCGCGCAGGTCACCCCGATCCCCCTGTAGACCGCCTTGTTCCGCACCAGGCCCTCCTCGCGAATCTTCACCCGCAGCGCGTCGAAGTACACGATGGCGTACACCTCCTCCAGCGGCCGCGACTGCCATTCCAGAATCTCCGCATGCACCGCGTCCGTCACCTTGGAAATCAGCTCCGCCGAGACCGAGACCCCGTACAGCTCCTCGACATGCCCGCGCATCTCGCGCGTGCTCAAGCCCCGCGCATGCATCGCAATCACCTTGCCGTCAAAACCTGGCAGGCGCCGGCAGTACTTCTCGATCAGGCGCGGCTCGAAGCGGCCCAGGCGATCCCGCGGAACCGACCGCCTCCATCGCCCCGCTGCCCGTCAATACCCGCTTGCGGTGGTGACCGTTGCGGTGGTTCCTCGCCCCGGCCTCGTGCGCGCCCTCCAAATGCGCCTCCCTCTCCGCGTTCAGCGCCCGCTCGGCAACTGCCTTGCGCAAATCCGCCAGCAACTCGCCGTTGCGAAACGCCTCTAGCGGGTCCTCTCCCGCCAGCAACTCGTCCAATACCTCGTCGCTGATCCGCTGCCTGTGCTTCGTCATCAGAGGTCCTCCTTGCAGACCATCCTAAGACCTCACACACGTAATTTCTGACAGGGCCCAGGCGTGATGCTGTTCTCAGGTCGTAATGGGCGCAGTAAGTACGCACATAACACCGATTTCAACAATTTCGGGCCCCGCGTGGGCTTCGCATACCGCGCGAGCAGCACTACGGTCATCCGCGCCGGCTACGGCGTTAACTACAACGGAGCCTATGCTCGGGCCGTTCCGTTCACGCAGTTCTGGACTTTCTCCAAGACACTGGACATCAGTTCCCCCGATGGCGGTTTCACGCCAGCTTTCATCCTCCGCGAGGGGCTTCCAACCGTGCAGCCCTTCAGCGAGGCCGATCGGGTCGGCTCCTTTGGGACCGTCACCGCCGGACGGCGCACGGTATCACCGGACCTAATCCAACAAAACCAGCAGAACGGATACTCCCAGCAATGGAACCTCACGCTGCAAAAGCAGCTGCCCGACAATGTGCTGGTGGAAGCCCAGTACCAAGCCAATGTAGGGCATAGTCTCGGCGGTCCGAATTACAACTTCAACATGATCCCCCTCGTCGGAGGGCAAGGTCCCGCGAGCCAAAGCCAGACCATGCGCCTGTTCCCTCAATACAACGGTGTTTTTGTCGAGAGTCCGGATTGGGGCAACTCGACCTATCACTCGCTGAACTTGAAGGCAGAGAAGCGCTTCTCCAGCGGCCTGAGCTACCTGTTGAACTACACTTGGTCGAAGTTCATTGACGATGTCGAGTCGGCGAACGAGCTCGGAGGCGAGCAGAACAACGGATACACTCACTTTCAGCTGCGCCATCTCGACAAGGCTCTCTCCGGCAACGACATCCGGCACCGCGCCGTGACTAGCGGCGTTTACGAGCTTCCGGTGGGGCGCAACAAGCCGCTTGCCATCGAGAATGCCGCGCTAGGCGCTTTGATCGGCGGCTGGAGCCTCGGCGCGATCGCCGAATTCCGCACAGGCTCTCCGTTTGGAGTTATCGAGCAGACGAACCGCAGCAACACATTCAGCCACGGCCAGCGCCCGAACCTGATGGGCAATCCCACGCTCTCCGGCAACCGCTCGAAGGCTGACCGTCTCGCTCAGTGGTTCGACACGTCCATGTTCGAAGCACCAGTAGCGGGCACCTTTGGAAACTCTCCCCGGAACGTCTGCTGCGGCCCGGGTTACGCGCTTGTTGACGTGTCGATCCAGAAGAGGTTCAGCATCACCGAGGATGTCAAGCTCGAGTTTCGGGCGGACTTCTTCAACATCGCCAACCACGCCAATTTCAGAATCCCGGAGCGTCGACGAGGCAATTCCGGTTTCGGCAGGGTTCGAGGCACGATCGGTACCGGACGTCAGACGCAGCTTGGACTGCGGCTCGAGTTCTAGCGATCGCCGAATCAGTCGGTTCGGATTCCTGGTTGCCGCCACTTGATGGATGAGAAAGCCGCCAGTTTGGCCGCTTCTCTTGAGAGGCGCATCGAGGGATACCGTGGCTTGGATCCAGAGTCGGCTAGTCGATTAAGCTCCCAAGCGGTCAGTTCTGCTCCCGGGGATGCCGGGCTAGTTTGGTCGCACCCATTGGTCATCGCCAGTCATCGGCGCGATGCCGCTTCCTTCGATAGTCGACGTCCTGCGGTCCACCGTCGCTATCCCGCCGGGCGTGGAGACACGATGCCAGAGTCACGGTCCGCCGTGCTTGTCAGGTGGAGAGCCCGATGGCAACCACGCCTGAGATGCAACCCCAGCAACGGCACCTGCGGCTCGCATCAATTCACCGCCTGCCGTGTTCGACTCGGTAGGGGCAAGACAATTGCGCTTCCTTGATGGAATCGCCCTGCGTTTAGGTCGGCCTGTAGATCTTCTTACGAGCGACTCGTTGTCGGACTTTCGGGTCCATGCCAATGATCCCTCCGCCAACTGTCAGGTGTCACTAGTGGCGGTCGTATACTGTTTGCGTCATGGCTAGCACGCGCCGAGACTTTCTCACCACCGTCGGGGCGATCTCCACCCTCGGCGCCTGTCAAACGCTCCCCGGCCCTCGGCCGAACACGCGGCCCAACTTCCTATTCTTCTTTCCGGACCAACATCGGTTCGACTGGATTCAGTGGAACGAATCCGTGCCGGTTCCAACACCCAACCTAGATGCACTCCGCCAGCGAGGCGTGTCGTTCTCCAACGCAATTGTGGATTCGCCGGTGTGCGGCCCGTCGAGGGCGTGTCTTGCTTCCGGAAGCGTCTACGAGCGCTGCGGAGTCGTCAACAACAGCGACAACTTTCCGACCGAAAGGCGCAGCTACTACAAGGCGTTGCGGGACAGCGGCTATCACGTAATGGGCTGCGGCAAGCTCGATCTCCACAAGGGCGATTGCTCATGGGGCGTCGATGGCAAGGGCAGTATGGAGGCATGGGGCTTCTCGGACATGATCGACAACGGTGGCAAGGGAGGCGGTGCTAGTGCCTACCGCAGAGAGCCGACCGGGCCAAAGGATCCGTACTACGCCTATTTGGATTCGCTGGAGCCGCCGCTCGGCGCGTCTTGGGCGGCCGAGCTGCAGCGGCTGGGCAAGGTCAAATGGAACCAGATCGTTCGCGAGGAGAGCGGCGAGGCGCTTGAGGAGCTGATGAGCCGCGAGACGTGGTGGGGTGAGACCGACCCGGTAACACTTCCGGACGAAGCGTATTGCGATAACTGGATTGCTCGCAACGGCCTTGAACTCCTGGAGAGGGCACCCGACGCCAAGCCTTGGCACCTCGTGCTGAACTTTGTCGGGCCGCATCCACCGATGGACATCACCAGGACTATGGAGAGCCGCTACCGCGGCCCGGACCGGGTGATCGCCGAATTCGGTCAACCTCACAGCTACAACGGACCCTTCCCGCCGGATCAGCACATTCGAATCCGGCAGAACTATGCCGCGATGATCGAGAACATCGACCGCTGGCTAGGTGTCTTCGTCGACCAGCTGAAGGCACGGGGCGACTACGAGAACACTCTGATTGTCTACTCGAGCGACCACGGGGAAATGCTCGGCGACCACGGTCTCTGGGGCAAGAGCTTTCCGTTTCAAGCTTCTGCGGGAGTCCCGCTTTGTATTGCCGGGCCAGGTGTCCGGCGGGGATTCGAGAGTGACGCTATGGTGAGCCTCATCGACCTAACGGCGACATTCATGGATTGCGGAGAGGCGGGAGACCTCGAATACCAGGACGGGCAGTCCCTGAAGCCCCTGCTGGAAAATGTCACAAACGACCGCCGGGAATTCTCGCGATCCTCTCTGAAGATACGGTCAGGTCTCTGGCAATTCGTGCAAGATCACCGCTACAAACTGGTCCAGGGCTTCGGTCCGGACGGACCGCGACTCTTTGATCGCGAGGCGGACCCGTACGAAGCGAGGAACTTCGCTGACGCGAGGCCCGGGGAAGTCGAGAGGCTCGCGAGACTGCTTACGGACGCCTGAGCAGATTGGCGGCGGGCCGCGCTTGGACGCTCAGTCCCGTCCGATATCTCCGGATGGGGCATACGCATTCATTTGAATCGCTGGTCCAGCCTTGCCGAGCCATGGTGCCGACGTAGGCGCGGAGCGGAGGCTACCAGTTTGTCTCCCGTCTGTCACTGTTCACTCGAAGAGAAACTTAGCCAGCGGTAGACTACGTCCTGGTGGGTTGCATCCGGTTTCGAGCTTGGCGTTGAATTGCGGAGACCCCGCTTCTCAGTTACGATGCCATCGATGCAGATTACGCGCTGATAGCATGACTGCGCCGATTGACATACGGAAGTTAATCAGCACCGTTTTGGAAATCCTTGTATCTCGGGCCGTCCCTCTATCCGCGAAACCCGCGCTAATACAGGAGACTCGTCAAGGGGCCCCACAGCCCTGCGCAATAGCAACAGGTCGACCATAGTGTAAGCCGATTCCATCAAGCAGCCTAAGTGTGGGGCAGCTTGGCGCCTATTCGTGCCCGCGAGGCGCCTATTCGCAGGCTCCCAAGTAGATGGATCAACTCGTTGACCGATGACCACTCGGGTGTTAGTATGATCTGGGTTCTTGAGGTGGTGTGATCGGACTTCCAGCGTTTTCTTGAACATCTGAGCGCGAAATGGTGAGCCGTATGGCAGGTCATCCGCAAGCACAATTCCACGTCGAGCCGCGCTCCGGTCGGAGCGAGCTGGGGGTACTCGAATCCATTCAGAATCGCGTGCTTTGGCTTAGCACGCAAATCGTTCACTACGCCAACAACAGTCGCGAAAACCCGGACGGCGTCAAGGTCGGCGGTCATCAAGCCAGTTCGGCCTCAGTTGTCAGCTTAATGACGGCGCTCTATTTCCACCAGCTTCGTCACGGCGATTTCGTTTCCGTCAAGCCTCACGCGTCGCCGGTATTCCATGCAATCCAGTACCTTCTAGGGAATCTGCCCGCCGAAAAACTCACGGAACTACGGGCATACAAGGGGCTTCAGGCCTATCCAAGCCGCACGAAGGACGTTGATCCTGTCGACTTCTCGACCGGGTCGGTCGGGCTGGGAGCGGTGGTGCCGAATTTCGCTGCCTTGACTGCTCGCTATGTCGAAGACCACTTTGGCAGCGTCGGCTCGCATCGCTTCTTCGCGCTAATCGGCGATGCAGAACTCGACGAGGGCAGCGTTTGGGAAGCCCTGAGCGACGAGAACCTGCGCGCTCTCGATCAAATCGTCTGGATTGTCGACCTGAACCGCCAGAGTCTTGACCGAGTAGTGCCCAGCGGGCAAGCCCAGAAGGTCGAGGAACTGTTTCGAGTCCACGATTGGGATGTCATCGAAGTCAAGTACGGTCGCAAGCTGCAGGCTTTCTTCGAGCGACCGAACGGAGCGCTTCTGCGGGAGCGCATCGACATGATGACCAACGACGAGTACCAGAGCCTGCTTCGCCTTTCGGACGGAGAAACGATCAGGGCACGGCTGGCCCAACGGAACGGGATTGCCGACGGCAAGTTGATGCGATTGCTCGAAGATTACCCTACTAAGGAAGTTCGCGGGCTACTCGCCGATCTTGGCGGTCACGATCTCGCGATGATCTTGGACGCCTACGAGCGGGCGGACCGCGTAATCGGAAAGCCCGTCGTTATCATTGCCTACACGATCAAGGGCTGGGGGCTGCCTATCGCAGGCGATCCGTTGAACCACTCCATGCTCCTGACGAACCGGCAGATGCAGGAACTGCAGTCGCAACTTGGCGTGCCGGAAGGGAAGCCGTTTGACGGGTTCGAGCCGGATAGCGAAGAGGCCGCCTATATCGACGGTTGCCGGGAGAAGCTTTCCGACCCCGGCGATCGTGTGTCGGCCCCTGGTCTGGGCCCGGATGCGATCCCCGAATCGCTCGATTCGAGCTACAAGGGCACGCGCTCCACTCAGCAGGTGCTGGGATCAACGCTCACTGCGCTTGCACGGCGTCCGGAAATCGCGAGCCGGATTGTCACCACGTCGCCCGATGTGGCCAGCTCAACCAACCTTGGCGGATGGATCAACAAGAACGGAGTATACAGCTCGCAAGTCCGCACCAACTACTTCAAAGAGGCCGATATACCGCAGCTGCTGGACTGGGAGCAGTCGCCGCGAGGCCAGCACATCGAATTGGGCATTTCCGAGAACGACTTTTTTCTTTTGTTGACTGCGCTAGGCTTGTCGAACGAATTCCTAGGTGAGTGCTTGCTGCCGATCGGAACGATCTACGACACGTTCATTTCTCGCGGCTTGGATGCATTGAAGTACGGGCTTTATAGCAAATCGAAGTTCGTATTTGTGGGCTCCCCGTCCGGTATCAGCCTTAGTCGAGAAGGCGGGGCGCATCAATCCTTGATCACGCCTTCGATCGGAGCCGAGCTTCCCAATCTGGTGTACTACGAGCCCTGCTTCGGGCAGGAGCTGGAGTGGATCCTGCTCGCGGGTTTGCGCAACCTGCTGGATCGGGAGCACGGGAATTCGGTCTATCTGCGCCTTTCGACGGTACCGATCAATCAGGCGCTGTTTCCGTCACGAAAGCGTCCAGCGCAACTCGCCACGCTTCGACGGAGCGTGCTGCGCGGAGGGTACCGACTTGTCGATCACTCTCGCAGTTCCGCTTACGAACCCGAAGAGAACGTCACGACCATTTTCGCCTGCGGAGTGATGGTGCCTGTTGCGATGGAGGCTAGCAGTGAGCTGGAACAGCGTGGGCTCCTCGCTAACGTTGTCAACGTGACTAGCCCCGGCCTTCTCTACCGCGGCTGGAGACAGGCTGTTCGGCTGCGGACGAAGAATCCTTGGATCCAGGCGAGATCCGCTCTTGAGCAGCTCATTCCGGAGCGGGAACGTGATTGCCCCATCGTTTCCGTCATCGACGGCCATTCTCACACCCTGGGCTTTCTCGGGGCAGCGTTCGGCACTAGGACTATTTGCCTAGGAGTAGACGAATTTGGCCAGACTGGCAGCCGCGAGGAACTCTACGAGCATTACGGAATTTCCAAGGGCTCGATCGTCGAGGCTGTCGAGTATGCACTGACCTGAACACCTGGGCTCGCGATCCGAATGCTACCGACCCAATTGCGAGACTGATTTGGAGGAGCCCTTAGCGTTAGCCTCGATAAACAAGTCCGGGATGAAGCTGGCTCTCGCATTCGGATCCTTTCGGGACGTGTTTGGACCATAGATCAGAACGAGCGATCCGCTTGCAGCAAGCGTTAGGGAGAATTCGCCCGTTCCAGGCTCAGACGTCGCCACTGCGTGGAACAGTGATTAGATCCGCCCCGAAAATTCCAATATTACCTGCGATTCGCGTACTGGCTCTTGACACTGTGAAATCTCCAGATAAGAATGAATGGTTGAAAGAAGCTGCTTTCAGGCGGTTGACTCTTCATCTGAGGAGCAAATCATCGGTGCGACCGGTGTGCTGCTATTGCCGAGGTAAGAGTGCGCCCGATTTCGCTTTTCCTTGCGAATAGGCGAGCACCCGTCAGCCGTTCAAGACTCCGATGCCCAACGTCACGTCCGCTCCAAATGGTTGGAATCTATTGAGAGCGCATGTTCTATTTTGGATTGCTTTCTCAGCGCCTTTTACGCTAGTTGCCCAGTCTCTTCCTTCTCAGAAGAGTCTAATCCTGCGCATAGGATCGATTCTCGAATCTAAATGCCAAGCTTGTCACAACGATGACACCAAGCTAGGGGATTTAGCTCTTGATTCGGACGCAGGACTTCGCCGAGGAGGGATCCACGGTCCTGTTGTGGTTCCAGGAGATCCGCAAGCTAGCCGCCTGTATCGGCGTGTCGCGCGGCTCGAAGAACCATTCATGCCGATGCAAGGTGCACCTCTGGAAGATGGCGAAGTCAGCGTCGTAAAGCAGTGGATTGAGGCGGGAGCCAACTGGCCGTCGGCGTCTGCCGATCCAGACCTCGACTCGAGCCCGACACTCTCCGGGTCTCCACCGCCGCAGTCGGGCGAGTCCTTTGAAGACCGATTCTTCAGGGATCGCATCCATCCGATCCTGCGACGCTGCCAATCGTGTCACAATGACGCGCTCAAATACTACGGCCTGTCGCTGGAGACTCGAGAGAGCGTGCTCTACGGCGGTTTGGATGGGCCCGCGGTCGTCCCCGGTGAACCAGAGGCGAGCCGCTTGTATCGCAAAGCTGCTCGCTTGGAGCCTCACTTCATGCCAACCGGCCCTGTGATGCTTACTAATCAGGAAATTGACGACATTTATTCGTGGATCAAGAGGGGAGCGACTTGGCCGGATCCGGCCGCAGATCGACGAGCTCGCGAAACGGAAGCTCGGATCGCGCAGCTGCAGCCATTTGAAAGCGGGGACTTGAGTAATGAAGACCGCGCATGGTGGGCGTTTCAGCCTCCCGTCCAGCCTGCGGTCCCTGTTCCGAAGAACCAATCCAGAGTGAGCAATGAGATTGATGCGTTCCTGCTGGCTGCTCAGGAAGCCGCGGGCGTCGAGGCCGCCCCCCTTGCGAGCCGTGAGACTCTCCTGCGCCGAGTTTATTTCGACTTGATCGGCCTGCCACCTACGCCGGAGCAACGCGACCTCTACCTGAACGACTCAGATCCCGGCGCGTACGAGCGCTTGGTGAGAAGGCTCCTTGCGTCGCGTCATTACGGCGAACGGTGGGGTCGCTACTGGCTAGACGTCGCGCGTTATGCCGACAGCGACGGCTACGAGTACGACAAGCTGCGCCCCAATTCTTGGCGCTATCGCGACTACGTGATCCGCGCATTCAACAACGACAAGCCCTTTGACCGGTTCATTCGCGAACAATTGGCCGGGGACGAGCTTGCTGGCCGCGACTACGATGCGATCACTGCCCTTGGATTTCTCCGCAACGGGCCGTTTATCGGCGACATGCTCTTCATGCAAAACGAAGACACCCGACAGGACGAGCTCGATGACATCGTCAGCACGACCGCCGCGGCAATGCTTGGATTAACGGTGGGCTGCGCCCGTTGCCACAATCACAAGTACGATCCGATCCCCCAAAGGGACTATTACCGGATGGTTGCGATCTTCGCACCAGCCGCTCGAAAGGATATTCCCCTAGCTTCTCCCGACAAGACCGACAGCTACTTTCGAGCGAATGGAGAGATCGACCGTCAGGTCGAAGACCTGAAGTATCGAAGGTACCAGCTGCAGGATCCGGCGCGCCAGGGTCTTTTGGAAGCAAAGTATAAAGAGCTTCCTGGACCGCTCCAAGTTGCGGTCCGCACGCCTGCCGAAGAGCGTACGGAAGCCCAGGAAAGGCAAGCCAAGGAAGTGCTCGCGACGATAACGGTCGGCGATGGAGAGATCCTCGAGGTCTTGAGCGACGCGGATCGAGGCCGGCTGGAGGAGCTAGAGACCGAGATTCAGCAACTGGAGGAATCTCGGCCTATCCTGCCATTGGCCCACGCTATATCGGAGAACGGGCCGGTGGCTCGTCCCACATTTTTTCTGCATCGTGGGAATGTCCAGAGCAAAGGATCGCCTGTCAAGCCGGGCACGCTATCAGCCATGCACCCGCCCGGCAAGGACATCGATTTTCCGGCACGCCAGGCCGGTGCAAAGACCACAGGCCGGCGCCTAGCTCTTGCCAATTGGATAGCTAGCCCCAAGAACCCGTTGGCCGCCCGGGTCATGGTGAACCGTATATGGCAGCATCATTTCGGCAGAGGCATCGTAGCGACACCGAACAACTTCGGCAGGATGGGAGAGGCGCCTAGCCATCCCGCGCTTCTAGATTGGCTTGCCACAAAGTTCATTCGCAGCGGATGGAGCATGAAGGCCATCCATCGGCTGATCCTGTTTTCGCAGGCCTATCGTCAGGCTTCCGTGTCGGATAGCAGTGCTAACCGGCAGCTTGATCCGGAGAACCGCCTCCTATGGAAAATGCCGGTTAGAAGGCTGGAAGGCGAGATCATTCGCGACGCGATCCTCGCCGTCAGCGGCGGCCTCAACCGCCAGTCCGGCGGACCACCGGTCTTTCCCGCAGTGGACAAGGGCATCATCGAAGGGTCACCGAAGGGAGAGACATACCAGCGATGGCCGGAGACCGAGGACGATCCAACAGTTTGGAAGCGTAGCGTTTACGTGGCGCAGATGCGAACAATCACCCCCCCTATCCTGGATCTGTTTGACCCGCCCGATAAGCTGGCGTCGTGTGCCCGGCGTGCCAGCACGACCGTGCCAACGCAGGCACTACAGCTCCTTAACAACAGCTTCGTAAATCGGCAAGCAGCCCTATTTGCGGACCGGGTGCTCAACGAAGCCGGGCCTGATGCTGAGGCTCAGGTCAAACGGGCATTCCTGCTGGCTTTCGCAAGGCTCCCTACAAAGACGGAGTTCGACAAGTCGATGGGCTTGCTGGAATCCCAGCGGGCTTACCACGTGCAACACAACAAGGTGTTACGAGAGCAGTTCGTGGAGCCATCCGAGTTCCCATCGCCGGACGCGGGAGCCTTGATCGATCTGTGCCACGGGCTCTTCAACGTCAACGAGTTCATCTACGTGAACTGAGAAAGTCGATGCAGGCAATGTTTTCTCCAACCAAACCAAGCGCACGCCGCCTCTTCTCGAGACGCGAGTGGCTCGCCCAATTCGGTGGAGGCATCGCGGGGCTGGCCTTCGTCGATATGCAATTTCAGGAGAAATTGCAGGCTGCCGAACAGTCCTCTTCGAATCCGCTGGCTCCGAAGTCGCCGCATTTCGAACCCAAAGCGAAGGCGGTGATATCGCTTTTCATGAGCGGTGGGTTGAGCCAAGTGGATAGCTTCGACCCTAAGCCGGAATTGACGCGGAGACATCTCGAAGCGCCGCCAAGAAGTCTGAACATCGAGACGTTCTTTCCTAATCCCGGCACGCTCCTGAAGAGCCCTTTCACATTTCGGCGTTACGGTCAAAGCGGGCTCGACATCTCAGAGCTGTTCCCGGAAACCGGCGCATGCGCTGACGATCTCGCAGTTATCCGGTCACTCCATACGGCGAGCAACAATCACGCTCCTGCCACCCTTCAGATGATGACAGGGAACCTGCAGCCCGGTCGTCCGTGTCTAGGTAGCTGGAGCATCTACGGCTTGGGCACGGAAAACCAGAACCTTCCTGCATTTGTCGTCCTGCTGGACAAGACCGGAGGCCCCATCGGCGGGCCGCAGAACTGGAGCGCCGGTTTCATTCCCGGTGTCTACCAAGGCACCCCGTTCAGCAATCAGGGGGATCCTCTCTTGGATCTGAGCTCGCCGGAGCTCGTCTCGAGCGAGCACCAGCGCAAACGCTTGGACTTCATTCAGTCACTAAACGAGATCCATCTCGAGGTAAACCAGCGGGAATCGGAACTGGCGGCTCGTATGGCCTCTTACGAACTCGCGTTCCGCATGCAGGCTTCGGCACCTGAAGCCGTCGACCTGTCGAGCGAGAGCGTGGCCACTAAGAAGCTCTACGGCGTGGAAGATGAAGCCACAGAGCATTTCGGAAGGAACTGCCTGTTAGCTCGTCGCTTGGTCGAGCGAGGCGTGCGCTTCGTGCAGCTCTTCGGCGGTGCCAACGCGAACGATTCGTGGGATGCTCATAAGGAACTTGAAGACAACCATCGACGCCGTGCCGCGGCAGTTGACAAACCCATTCGAGGATTGCTCGAAGATCTGAAAGGGCGCGGCCTCTTGGACACGACCTTGGTTGTGTTACACACAGAGTTCGGTCGGCTACCAATATCTCAGTCTATCGATGGTCGCGATCACAGCCCGTACGGATTCTCATGCTGGATGGCCGGCGGCGGTGTGCGCGGTGGTCAAGTGATCGGCGTCACGGACGATTTCGGATACAAGCCCGTGGACGAGGCCTACTCGGTGCATGACTTCCATGCCACCATTCTTCACCTCTTGGGGCTGGATCATACTCGACTGACCTTCCTTCACAACGGAAGGGACTTCCGGCTGACGGACGTGGCTGGAGAGATAATCGAAAAGGCGATTGCCTGAACACAGCCGCCGGGATGAGCTCTGGAATGGTTCTCCTGACGAAGAGTTGGCGGTAGCGGCCGGAAGAATGGATCGACTGGGGCACCTGCAGGAATGCCGGACCGGGAATCGGTGAATTCCCGTCCGGGGTGGAAGTCCGCGAGCTCCGCCATTCGAGCGGCGTGTGCATCTGCGACGGAGTTTGAACGGCCACTCGATCTGCTCACATGAGAGTATCCGTTTCTACGAGCGCTGGAGCCTTCCTTGGTCGGAAGTTATTCTCTACGGTTTGCAGTTGGTGAGTTGTTTCTCCCGCAGTGTTGCCCGTGCACAAAACTTACGAGCCTAATTTGAGATAGCCTCGGGAATGCGGCAATCCGTTCTCATGAATCTGCTGAGGATTTCATTTGTCGAGTCTTGCATGGACCGTCTCCCGAAGCGGGTTTGGTTCCGCCCCCCCGAACACCTCGGCTTCCGGCGTGGATAGCCCATCGGCAGACGCGCCTGGCGAAGCTGATCGATTATCTCGACACTTTTTTTGATCAAGCGTCGCAAGCGCTTTTCTATGAAACGACTTGCCGAAAGCCACAGCTAGATCAAATTTGAGTCGCACACCGACATGCACGGGTGCACGACGCTATGTTTGGATTTCGGCTTGGACGCATGGGTTTTCGGCCCGTTCAGTCCAGAAGTCCTCGTAGTTGCCGCTGAGAACGCAGCTGCGCAGGGCGAGGATGGCGTTGGCACCGCTGACAGTCCAGTACATGCCCGAGCGCTTGAGGCGTCCGACCACCGTGCGGCAGCCGGACTCCACCACGCCGGAGCCCACGCACAGGCCCTGGGCGCGGTACTCCGGGTAGCGCATGCGGCGGCGGTTCTTCTCGATGTAGTTGGCGCACTTGCCGGCTTCCTCGCAGGTGCCGGCGTGGGCGCGCAAGGTGGCGAGCAGGTCGTCGCAGCGGGCGTCCGCCCAGGGCTCGAACAGCGCCTTGTCGTGGGCGAAGAGCGCCTTAGCAACCTCCCACAGCTTCTCCTTCGCGTGCCAGAGATCGACAATCTGGATCGCGCCGGGGTAGTCCTCCGAGGCGACGCGCCAGATCCAGCTGGCTCCGTCCCCCAGGATGACACGACGGCGGGCGAGCGGGAAGCCCCGTCGCTCGGCCTCGCGACGCATGCGGCGGGCGAATTCGGACGGGCCCGGATCCGTGTCGCGGCTGGCGGCGCTTTCGATGGCGGCGGTGTAGCTGGCCGAGCCCGGGTCGCGCACGGGACGGTCCTCGTCGTCGCGCGACTCGGCCGTCCAGACGACCGCCAGCTTGACCTCGCGGGTGCGGGCGGAGCCGTCGGGCTGCTTGCCGGGGCGCCCGGCCGTCTCGCTGGCCCGGACCGGGACGCCGGTGCCGTCGACGCCGAGATACGCCGTCGGGGCGGGAGGCGGTGCTGGCGCGTCCGGAGCGTGCCGCTCGCGGGCGGCCATCTCGCGGCCCAGGGCCTCGGCAGTGCGCTGCACGTGCTTGGTGCCCACCCGCACGCCGGCGAGGTCAGCGAGCAGTCCGCTGGCCTGGGCGAAGCTGACCAGCGCGGCGGCTGCACCGGTCATGCGGGTCACGCCCGGTGACAGGTCAGTGCGGGCCATGCCCAAGGCCCGGTCGCGAGGGAAATAGCCGTGGTGGCAGTCCGGGCAGTGGTAGTAAGCCCGCTGCAGGGTCAGCGCACCCAGGACGGTTTCGAAGGTCTTGGCACGGCGGCCGGCGGAGTGTGCGGTCTGCCCGCAGGGGCAGGGCTGGTGCGGGCCGGACTGATCGCTGAGGTCGTCGTTGAAGCGCCGTTCCAGCGCCCGTGCAGCCAGTTCCAGCGCCCGTTGGCGCAGACGGGTCTCGAGAGCCTCGAAATCGACGGAGTCGGCGGCCCCGGGAGCTACGAAGCGGGCGATCTCGGCTTCGATGGCGGGAACGAACTCCTGCGCGCAGGCTTTTTTCTTGACGGCCGCTGGGCGGAGGCCGGGCCGGCGCTTTGGAGCCGCGCATCGGAGAGTTGCTCGCTGACCTCGATCAGTTCGCCCGTCAGGCGGCGCAGGCGCTGGCACTCAGCGACTTCGGCTCGCAGCACCTCGGCATGCCGGGCGGAAAAGGAGCGCGTGGTCTGCTTGCCGGCCGAGTTGAAAACGAGGCGGAAGTAAGGGCCGTGACCGCGATCGCCCTGCTGCTGGCAATGGCAGGCGGGGCGGCCGCATTTGGTGTAGATTTCGCTCACAGTTCCGGGGCGCAGTGCGCCGATGGCGCTGATGCTGGCCAGGATACTGGCGCGTCTTTGCTGCAGGGCAGGGATGGTTGCAGAGGCGGTGGCGGGGGCGACCATATCTTGATACTATCACTTATCAAGATATGGTCGATCAGCCACGATGGAAGCACAAGGAGTTCCAAGGTCAGTCCCCCAAAATCAGGCCGGGATCAAAATGATGTCCTGCACCCGACATGCACAACGTGCTTGACAAGACTTCTTTGGTCGCTTACGATCACTGTGCAAATGAAGGGAAGCTGCGTAGAGAAGCCGGATTTTTGTACTGGTTCCCATCTCTTGACAGACGTTCCCCGGGGGGTGTGATGTCAATCGTTCGTAACAGATTCCTATGCGTAGTATCGGGATTTTTTGTTCTGTGCTTCGGTATCTGCCTCGCCCAAGTCGAGCGGGGCACAATCAGTGGCACCGTAACGGATCCCACAGGAGCTGTGATTCCAAGCACACAGATCACAGTTACGAATGTAAATACTGGCGTCGCGTTCGACACAACCGCAAACTCTGTGGGCGAATATGTGGTGCCGAACCTGATTCCGGGGACTTACAGCATCGGGGCGCAGGCCTTGGGCTTCAGCTCGCTCGTTCGCTCGGGGATTGAATTGCACATCGGACAGCGTTTAGTCGCCGACCTGTCGCTTACTGTCGGCGAGGTGACAGAGCAGGTCGAAGTAGCCGCTGTTGCTCCACTACTGGAGAGCGAGTCGTCATCGATGTCAACGTTGATCTCGCGGAAAGACGTTTCCGAGCTCCCGCTGAACGGCAGGTCCGTATTCAACCTCGCGCCGCTGACGGCGGGTGTGACAACGGGAATAGCTACGATAAACGCTAACAATGTCGACATTCCGGACAATGCTCGGGCTCAGCAAGGTCTCTCGGTAAATGGCCAGTCCCAAGCTTCAAATACGTACATTCTAGACGGTGTCTACAACAATCAAATCAATCAGGGATTGATAGCTATTCTGCCCCCACTCGAGGCGATTCAGGAGTTCACCGTGGAAACTAGCAATTTCAACGCTGAGGTCGGGCGCGGAGGTGGCCTGATAAACGTCACTCTCAAGTCCGGGACCAATGAAATACATGGAAATCTATTTGAATTCCTTAGAAACTCTGCGCTCGATGCTCGAAATTTCTTCGACCGCACGAAAGGCGGACGTCTCCCCAACTTCGTTCAGAATCAGTACGGCTTCTCGATTGGTGGTCCCGTCGTCAAAAACCAGACGTTTTTCTTTGGGGACTATCAGGGATTTCGTCAGCGACAGGGGCAGTCTTTCGTCACAACCGTGCCCGGCAGCTCATTGAGGTCTGGGAATTTCCGCGGCACAGCGCGTCCTGTTTTTGACCCGCTCTCATACAACGCCGCCACGAATTCGCGCGATTTGTTCCCCAACAGCCAGGTCCCTTCATCAAGATTCGATCCCGCCGCCATGAACGTCCTGGGTTTTGTTCCGGGTTCGAACGACCCTGCGGGAGAAATTCTGGCAAACGGCGAGACCTTCTTCTTTAGCGGCGCATCGCGGAGGAACGATCAGGATTCGTACGACATCAAGGTGGACCACGTGTTTGACGCGCAAAACTCGCTTCATGTCCGCTGGAGTTACGGTGACTCGCACACGGTCCTGCCTGGGGCATTCAGTGAGCTTCCCGAATTTGCGCCTTCGGTGGGAGGTGCGCTCGGATCGGGCGGAGCTGGATTCTTGAACGGTATCGTTGATAACCCGGCCAGAAGCCTAGGTGTTCAGTACATCCGCACGTTCAACCCAACAACGATCAACGAGTTTCGCGCCGCATACGTGCGGGCGGGTAGCGACGCTGTCCAACTCGGTTCTGGAAACAAATACGCTGATCAGTTGGGCATTCCAAATATCAATGTGACTGATAACAATGATGGATTCCCAGGGATGTCCATATCTGGGTACGGCCGTCTTGGAGATTCCCCGTTCTTTCCCTTGATCGAACTCGAGAATATTTACCAAGTGCTTGATAATATTACATTTATCCGTGGGTCACATACGCTTAAGGCAGGAGTGGATATCAAGCGAGTCCAGAGGAACTTCACTCAGATCTTGGGCGATCCAGCGGGTTCTTTCGCGTTCGGGACCGGTTTTACGGGTGACCCCGACTCCCCTGCCGACACAGGTAACGCTTTCACTGATTTCCTCCTGGGGATTCCGTCCAGAGGCAGCATCATCCGTAACTCGGGTTTGGCTGGACTGCGCTCCAACGAGTTTTCGGCGTATTTTCAAGACACATGGAAAGTTAACCCGAAGTTGACGTTCAACTTTGGTGTTCGGTATGACCTCTTAACGCCGCAGAGAGAGATGTACGACCGGCAGACGAATTTTGACCGCGGTTCCGGACTTCTCGTCCTGCCGCAGGGCGGGGGGACCCACACGGCCTTTTCGAACAGAGCCCTGGCCGTGACCGAGAGGAACAACTTCTCACCGCGCATTGGCCTAGCCTACAAGGCTGCCGAAAATACGGTCGTGCGCCTATCCTATGGCATCTTCTATCTGGCTCAGGGCCAGGTCGGCTTTCAGTTGACCCTGAATCCGCCCTTCGTGGGTGGCGTCAATTACACGAACACTGCCGTTCCGCAAACCATCAACCGGCGATTGAGTGACGGCTTGCCGGCGACTGATCCCTTCGTTTCCATTGATAGCCCTGTCGGGGTTCTCAATGCGCTCGATCCCGACAATCCTGTTGGCTACACTCAGCAGTGGCTGGTAGGCATTCAACGTCAATTGACGCCTACGATTCTTCTCGACCTCACCTATCTGGGGAATGCTTCGTTCCACCTTACTGATTTATGGGATCCGAATCAGGCAATTCTTGGCACGGGTCCGATCGAGCCTCGCAGGCCCTTTTTCAGCACCGTCCCAAACATCACAGGAATTCGGTTGCTCGAGAACCGCGGAAACTCGAATTACAACGGGCTCCAAACGTCTCTCACGAAGAGGTTTAGCAACAACGTATCGTTCATCGCAAACTACACATGGTCCCATACGATCGGATTTTCCAGTGGCCCCTTCGGAAATTCCGGCCATCAGAATCACAGAGATTTGAGAGCTGACAGGTCACATGCGCCCACAGATGTCAGACACCGGGCAGTAATCAGCGGGCTCCTCGCCCTTCCATTCAAGAGCGAAAATCCGATTCTAAACGGATTAATCGGAAGCTGGCAGCTCGGTGGCGTGACGACGTTTCAGAGCGGTTCGCCATATACGGTGAGCGGAGGGGCAGGTCGGCCTAATCGCGTTTGCGATGGGACGCTTGACAATCCCACGGTGGAGAAGTGGTTCGATCCTACTTGCTTCCCGTTGCCCGCCCCGGTCGAAGATCCTGTTTTCGGCGGCGTCTTCATTCCATTCGGCAACGCGGGACCGAATATTCTGGCCGGACCCGGCATCGCGAATTTCGATTTGTCGCTGTTCAAGAAGTTCCCGATGGGCGAAGAACGTTGGTTCGAGTTTCGTGTCGAGTTCTTCAACGCATTCAATCACCCGCAGTTTCTCAATCCATCGTCTAGAGTCAACACCGGTACCACGGCGCGCATCTTGAATGCTCGCAAGTCACGGCAAATCCAACTGGTAGCGAAATTGTCCTTCTAGACTAGAGGTTTCTGGGACCGCCTCGGCGACCGTGATTGATCCGCCGCAAACCGGGGATGTGTAGCCGAGACGGCACGATTGATCGCGGGCCCGGAGCAGAAGCGGTTGGTTAGTGAACGCGGGTGCCTCCTTGGGAATGAGATTGAGGGTTTGGCAGCGCTGTACCGTTCCGATCGTCCTGTCCTCTGTCACTCACATTGCAGCCTTCTTGGTGGGAGAGGCAACCTCTGCTGAATCAATGCCTTCCGACGATCCGGTCGCAGTCTTTGCTGATGTGACCCGAGAGGCCGGAATACGCTTTCACCATCAAAGCGGAGCCTCGTCTGAGAAATACCTTGTTGAAACGATGGGCTCGGGCTGTGCGTTCGTCGATTTCGACGGGGACGGACTCTTGGACTTGTTCTTCGTAAACGGCGGCCCCACGCCAAGGCACTCCCCCGTGAAGCGACCGGAGAACGCCCTGTTTCGCTCCAAGGGGGACGGTAAATTTAGTGACGTCACTGCCCGAACCGGGGTCGGGGCAAATAGGGGTTATGGGATGGGTGTGGCCGTAGGTGATTTCGACAACGATGGTTTTCACGATTTGTATATTCCCGGATTCAAGGGCTCCACTATGTACCGGAACGACGGGAAAGGGCATTTCGTGGACGTTACCCGGGAGAGCGGGACGGGCAACGACGGCAAATGGGCAACGAGCGCGGCTTGGCTCGACTATGACAACGACGGCTTTCTGGACCTCGTCGTTGCTAGCTATGTGGAATACGATTATGCCGCAAACATCTATTGCGGAAAGAGAGAAGCTGGTTATCGAATGTACTGTCATCCTCAGCACTATCCAGGTTCGTACCCCACACTGTTCCACAACCAGGGGGATGGAACCTTCCTTGAGGTGACCCGGCAGGCGGGACTGGACACGTATCGCGGAAAGGGCCTCGGCGTCGTGGCTGCGGACTTCGACAACGACAATCGGGTGGACATTTTTTTTGCAAATGATTCCGTACGGAATCTTCTGTTCCGCAATCTCGGTAACGGTTCGTTTCAAGACATTACGTTCTCGTCCGGAACAGGATACTCAGAGGATGGCGTCGCAGAAGCTGGTATGGGAGTCGATGCCTCAGACTTCGACAACGATGGCCTGTTGGATATTTTCCTCACCCATTTGGATTTCGAATTGAATCGGCTCTACCGCAACGAGGGAAATATGACCTTCTCCGATGCTACTCTGACCTCCGCCCTTGGCAGAACGGCTATCTTGAACAGCGGCTTCGGAACGCGATTTCTTGATTACGATAACGATGGCTGGCGAGATCTGCTGGTGGTGAACGGTCACGTGCTCGACAATGTCAGCGTTTACCGGAAAAACGTGATGTACGCCGAGAGCAGAATGCTGTATCGCAACCGTCTAGGCCGCTTTGAGAATGTGAGTCAAAGTACCGGATCCGCATTTCTTAGACCGCGTGTCGGACGTGGCTTGGCACTTGGCGATTACGATAACGACGGTGATCTCGACGTGGCCGTGAGTAACAACAACCAGGCGGCCGAACTCTTCAGAAACGATGTGGGGAATAACAAAGAATGGCTCGGCATTCGGCTGATCGGTGTATCTAGCAATCGAGATGCTATTGGTGCGCGCGTGACTGTCATCACTGAAGGGGGCGCATTGTTCGACCAAGTCAAAGGCGGGGGCAGCTACCTAAGTGCTTCTGATTTGCGTCTGTACTTCGGCCTGAGTAATTTTGGTAGGGTGATGCGGGTTGTGGTCGAGTGGCCTGCTGGCCTACGGGAGAGTGTGCTCGAAGTCGAGGCGAATCGGATACTGACGATCAAAGAAGGCTCTGGCTTAATAGACGAGGGCTTTCCGAAAGTCCAATGAGATTGGCGACTGTTGGGCTCCTGCTCGTTGCTTTGGCAATACCCATAGGTGGCGCCGAGAGTTCGGATAGGCTCCTACAGGAGGCCGCGACCCTGGTTTGGCAGGGCGATTCGAAGGCGGCGGAGCCGACATTGCGAGCTGTCTACGAGGAGACCCATTCGGCGGGATCGGCCTACTTGCTGGGAGTTGTTTGTGCCTTGACCGGTCGTGCCGGCGAGGGGGAGCGCCTCTTGAAAGAAGCACTCAGTCTGGAGCCTCGGAACGCACCAGCGTGGAAGGCTCTGGGCTCGCTCTACCAGCAGCAGCTCCGTTACGAGGAAGCCTCCACGGCGTTTCGCCGTCTTTTGGACTTGGAGCCGGCCGATGAGAGTGCGTCGCTCCTTCTTGGCAGGGCCCTTGCAAGCGACGGACAGCATCAAGAAGCGGAGAGGGTTCTCAAGAAACTGGTGAGCGGTGACGCTGGAGATTCTGAGACTGCCCGAGAAGGCGGCATCGAGTTAGGGCTGTTGCACGTCAAGATGGCGCGCGACCTTTATGAAGGGGGCGGCTTCGAGGCTGCAGCCCATGAACTCGAGGCAGCAAGGGATCTGCTTCCAGCATCGCCGCAATTGCACGAATTCCTCGGAATCGTCTACTGGAAGACCGACGACTTCGCCGCTCTAGATCACTTGCTGATTGCTGCCGAAGGAATCTCAAGCGAAGCTGCTTGGGACGCCTACGCGCTCGCGCTCGCTGAATTCGGAAGGTTGGACGAGGCCGTAAGGTTCTTTCGCTCCAAAGTGGAGCGGGAGCCTGGCAATTCGTTGTTTCGAGTGCTTCTGGGCGCAGCTTTGTGGGACGTCACAGATTATGAGAGCGCACTAGAGCAGTACCGCGTTGCATCCGAGCAAGCTCCGAATTCCGCCAAAGCCCATTTCTTGAAGGGGTCCGCACATCGTCTGCTTGGGCAGGATGTGGAGGCCAGATCCTCATTTGAAAGCTGCCTAAGAGTTGACGCGGACTTCCAACCAGCTTTATATGCGCTTGGAAAGCTCCGTGCGGGTGAGGGTGAATGGGCGGATGCGGCATTGCTTCTTGAGCGAGCTCGGGATGGAGATTCGAAGGCCCAGCCGGTGCGGCTTGAACTGGGCAGAGTCTATAGACGGCTGGGGCGCTTCGACGACGCGATTCGCGAACTGACGACCGCGCGACTGCTGAGGCCGGACGACAAGAGGGTTCACTACCTCTTGGGAAAGATTTATGGTGACCTCAATCAGCCCTTGCAGGCTCAAGATGCCTTCGCGCGGTTCGCGTTGATCGAAGAATCGGAACTCCAGTCGCATGGGAACGCGAGACCGTATCTCTCGTCTGGCGTGGACTCAGCGGGCTTGGCCCCGAGAGAACCCCCCGTTCCGGAAGCAATGCAGAAATGAAGAACCTCTGCCGAGTTGCGTTCCTGACAGGGGCGCTCCTGTGTCCCGGCGCTGGAAGCTCGCAGGACCATGAACAAACCCGATTCCTGCAACACATCAAATCTGCGATTATTCATCTCCAAGACGGCAAGTTGCCATTGGCCAAGAGTGCATTGGAGGCGGCCCTAGCCATTGATAGTCGAGCACCCAACGCGCTGACTCTTCTTGGTCTCGTCTATGAAAGCTCCGGGAGATTGGAAGACGCCGCCCAGTATCACCGGAAAGCGCTTTCTGTTGATCCGGAATTCAAGCCAGCTCGCAACAACCTGGGCTCCAACTTCTACAGGCTGGGTGAGCCTGAATTTGCCCTCCGCGAATTTCAGCGAGTGCTGGAATTGGACCCTGAAGACTTGACTGCCAATTTCAACGCGGGTCGCATTCATCTTGAGAGACGCCAGTTTCTTCAAGCGGAGGAACGTTTCGCGGCCGCGCGAGCTGTGGCCCCGAACGACGCGGGAGTCCTACTTGGGCTAGCGGAATGCTATTTCAACCTAGACCGCCCAACTGAAGCCGAAGGGGCACTCTCACTCCTATCCGACAAAAGTGCTCGACAGCCGGAAGTCAAGTTTCGGCACGGAGCGCTTTTGCTTTCCCACGGTCGGGCGGGCGAGGCCCTGGACTATCTCCTGCAGGCCGCGGAACTGGCACCGCAGAACCCTGCGATCTTGGTAAGCCTCGCTGAGGCGCAGCTCGCCACCACAAGAGCTGACGACGCCGTCAAGTCGATTGATGCCTTTATCGACGCGCTGCGCGAGTTCAGGCTCAGCGGCAGTGAACGGAGCGCGCAAACGCACCCGCTCATCGAAAGGGCTAGAAGCGTGGTACTTGGCGTTCGGAAGGCCGGAGCGCGATCTGTGCCTATAGACACCCTATACGCCGAAACGCTTTACCTGTTACACCAATACAGCCACGCGATTCAGATCTTGGAGCCTCTTAGGGACGACGCGGCGTATGATGCGAACTATTCGAATCTCTTGGCTATGAGCTATGCGGGTCTCGGTGACTACCAAGCTGCGGTCTGGAACCTGAAAGAAGCTCTCAAGCTCGATAGACAACGGCCGGACCTCCTCTTTAATCTCGGCACGGTCTATCAGAAGGCCGGTCAGAATGCTGCTGCGCTCCAGATTTTCGAACGCCTAGCCGACTTGGAGCCAGATTCAGCTCCGATTTTCTTTGCGCTGGCGGTCAGCCGTTTCAATGCTGGCGAATTCAGCTTGGCAGCAGCGGATCTGGAAGAGTTGCTAGAGATAGCCCCTCAACTGCAGGAAGCCAGAATATTCCTCGGCCGCTGCTTCGAGAATCTTGGGAAGACTCAAGGTGCCGCCAAAGTCTATGCGGAGGCTCTGGAACTTAACTCAAGGTGCAAAGAGTGTCGGTTTCGGCTCGCGCAGCTTCTTGTAGGGGCGGGGGATGTGGAGACGGCGTCGGAGAATTTTCGCATTCTCATCGAAATCGATCCTCAAAATGTGGAAGCTCACTATGAACTTGGCAAGATCTTGCTCGCGGAGGGTAAGCACTCGGACGCCATACAGATGCTGGAGGCGACAATTCAGCTCGATTCCGCGCACGATGGTGCGTACTATCAGCTAGGGCGGCTTTATACGCAGTTGGGAATCGACGATAAAGCGCGGAAACTGCTGAAGACGCTGAGGAACAACAAAGAGCAGCGACTCAAAGACTACCAGGAACGAGTTACTACGCTGGAAGAAGCCGCTTCCGAAAAATAGCGGTCGTTCCATAATCACTGACCCTAAGGCTCGAAGACATCGCACTCACAAGACCTCGGCTGGGATGAGTAGGCTTTCGGTCGGGCGCGGGCCGTGCCAATCGCGCAGCCGGCTCACCTCTCCATGCGCCCCTCGACTTTTGATCTGGGCTGCAAACGAGTCGGCCGAAGCCCTACGATCACGGCCGGACGGCGTGCCCACGAGCAAGAGGCGGATTCGGCTGTTGGCAACGAGGGACTCTAAGTGAGAAAGTGCCTCAGCGAAACACTTGGTTTGCGCCCGCGGAGACAGTGCTCCGGCAGTGATTGAAAACGAGCGCACCATTCTATCCCAAGTGTTCTCACGAGGTTTCCTTATGTGCCGCTAGAGCACTCATAGTAATTCGGGTATTCTCATCGGCCCACGCAAATGTTCGCCCAGTGGCGCGTTCTGAGTTCGAGTTCTAAGAAAAGGTGCCGTCGCACCCGCACCTGTAAAACGGCAATTACTCTTTGCCGGGAAGATGTTGACGGGTCACTTGGCTCAGTACCTGCATCATCGCGAGGCTCTTGCCATGATGCGGGGGCTGGGCGTTAGGTAGAATCTGCGTCTCTGCGGGCGGGAGGAATTTGAAATTCGCTGCCGACATCGACCCTCGGCAGCCGGCGACCAGCTTCGGCTCGCAGACATCGCTGGCTCGAGCAGCAGACCGCCAACACGTGGTCGACCGGGAGATGCTCGACCTCTCCCGTGCGAGTCCTTCACTGACCGATGTTGTTCACGACACAAGCTCGTATAGGACCTCGCCATGCACATCGGTAAGGCTCACGTCGCGCCCCCCGAACCGGAATGTCAGGCGCCGGTGGTCGATACCGAGCTGATGAAGGATCGTTGCGTGAACGTCGTGGATTGAAGAGGGGTTCTCGACTACCGAGTTGCCGAATTCGTCAGTGGTGCCATAGGTCATGCCACCCTTGAAGCCGCCCCCTGCTAGGAAGACGGAGTAGCCGTTGACGTGATGGTCCCGCCCGACGTCATCGGTGATCTTGGGGGTGTGGGGCGTGCGGCCCATCTCTCCTGCCCAGACGACGACCGTGCTATCCAGCAGCCCTCTCTGCTTCAGGTCGCGGATCAGGGCCGCGACGCCCTGATCGGTGATCATGGCGTTCTCTTCGTGGTATTTCTTCAGATCCTTGTGCTGGTCCCATGGCGAGTTGTTGGCATGCGTCAGCGGGCAAGTGATCTCCACGAAACGGACGCCGGCCTCGACCAGCCGCCTGGCCCGCAAGCACTGGAGGCTGTAGTGCCGCTTGTAGTCGTTCGTGCTATCGACGCCGTACATGCGGCGGGTCGCTTCGGATTCGACGCTCACGTCTGCCAAGTCAGGGATTAGCCGCTGGAGGCGGAACGCGGTCTCGTAGTTCGCGATGGCCGACTCGATCGCCCTGCCTTCCGTCTTGGCGGCGAAGTCGGTGTCCTGAGCCCTTAGTAGGTCGAGCTTGCGCTTCTGCAGCTGTGGCAGATCGGACGGCGTGATGTTGTCCAGCACCTTCCCCTTGGCGCGGAGCATCGTGGCTGAATGGGATGCGGGCAGGAACGCGCTTCCAAAATTCTCCCAGCCGCCGTTTGGGATCCAGTCGTTGTTAAGGAGTACGTAGTTAGGGAGGTTGTCCCGTTCGCTACTGAGACCGTAGGACACCCACGATCCGATGCTAGGTGCGCTTCCGGTGACGCGACCTGTGTGGAGCAGCAGGGATTGCTGACCGTGCAGGGGCTGCCTTCCGACGAGGGAACGAACGACGCAAAGTTCGTCAGCTACTTCGGCGATGTTCGGCAGTAGATCGCTGACCCAAAGGCCGCTGTCGCCCCGCTGCCGGAATTCCCACGGGCTGCCCAGCCAGACCCGATCCGGGGTAGCTTGCGCCTTGGTGGAAACGGCCGATTGCCCTATCGCTTTGCCCTGGTGCTTCTTCAACATCGGCTTGGGGTCAAAGGTGTCAACGTGACTCGGACCGCCGTCCATGAAGCAGAGAATGACGTTTCTTGCTTTTGCTGGGTGGCCGTCGCCTTGTGTCGACCCGGAATCGGATCGGGCTTGGTCGGCCAGTAACGACGAAAGGGCGAGCATCCCGAAGCCGTTGGATGCGTTGCTCAGCCACTCTCGGCGCGATACGACGGAGCGGCCCATCATTGCTTGCCTATCGAACATAGAGAAACTCCTTAGCGTTGAACATCGCATGCGCAACGTCCTTCCAGACAGCCAGTGCCGGCATCATCCCTTCGGGAGGAAGTTTCGCGTCGGGGATGTCGTGATACAAGCCTGTGATGTCCTTGACCGCATTTGCCCAGCGCGCCAGTTCGTGCTCCTCTGGATCCCTACTGAACGCTCGCCGGAACATTTCGGTCAATCGCTCACGGGGAGACTTGTGCGGGGTCGCGATCAATTTCTGTCCCCATAACTCAGCTTGGCCGCCAACGAACGGATCGTTCAGCAGCGTGAGTGCTTGGGCGGGAACGTTCGTGACGTCCCGGCTGCCTGTGGGGATCTTCGGGGCAGGCTGATTGAATGTGGCAAGGAACTTCGACGGCTCCATGATGGTCATCTTGAGATAAATGGAGCGCCGACCGTTCCCATCCAAGGGTCCGGACAAAAGGCGCTTGGTCGCGTCTTCGCTCGACCGGTACGGGTCAATAGGCGGGCCGAAGACTTGGCGGTCGAGCCTTCCCGATACAGCCAGCAGCGAGTCACGAAGAGTCTCGGCGTCCAGGCGTCGCAACGGGAAGTGGTGGAGCAATCGATTCGACGGATCCAAGTCCCTCGCGAGGTCTGTCGTTTGCCCGGACTGCCGGAACGTTTCGCTCTGGACCAAGGCCCGAACGAGTTTCTTCACTGACCACCCGTTCTCTACGAACCAATCCGCGAGGTAGTCGAGTAGTTCAGGATGGGATGGCCTCTCGCCTAAGTGCCCGAAATCGTCTGTGGTCCGGACCAATCCCGTGCCGAACACCCAGTGCCAAACCCGGTTTACAAACACCCGCGCAGTGAGCGGGTTCGATGGACTAGCTATCAATTCAGCGAGTTCAAGACGGCCGCTGCCTTCCGGAGACGACCGCTTTTCACCGAGTCCAGCCAGAACTTCAAGGTAGCCACGGGGCACGGCGGCACCTAAGTCCTCATACGTGCCGCGGACGTTGAGGCGAGCGTCTCGGCCGCCTTCTAGGTCGGCCATCCCGTTGACGGTCGCTGGTTCGGCGAGCTGCTGTTCTACCGCTCGATACGAGTCCACGAGCTCTCGGACACGCTCGCTGGCTTCCCGGTCGTTGGACAGAAGCCTGTTTTCGAGCATCCAGTTAATCAACCAGACGTCCTCCTCGTCCGCGCTACCGTTCGCCCAAGCGAGTAGCGAAGCGGTCAACCATTCCCCGTAGCGAGATGCCACGGCGGAAAGGTCGGTTGGTGCATCCCCAACGAAGAGCGATTCGAAGCGCGTCAATTCGTCTGCCGGAGACTCCTCCCCGTCGTGGAGGACCGCCCGAGTCACACCGAACCAGCTCCGTGCGTCGTTCGCGCCGCAATTGTCACTTCGAACTCGCTCTTCCGTGCATCCGCCGAGTCCGACCCTCGGCGGGAAGTAGGGGTTGGACGCTTTAGTGACCAATTCCAGTGCGATTCGGATTTCCGCCTTTTCGTCATGAGTCAGAGCACGGTTGGTTTTCTCTACAGCCTCCGTCGAGAGACGCGTCCAGCGTGGCGTCTGGCCGTCCAAGTAACCCTGCCGCTCGGTTAGGAAGGCGTTGTCAGGGACCAGCCTGTGCACACTAAGGTCCCCGCCGCTTGCTTCGAAGCTCACATAGGATCGACCGGAGTGGTTGAGAAAGGGTGATCGAACCGCTCCGTTGAGGCGGGGCGACAAGGAGTTCGTGAACAGCCCGGCGGGCAAGAGCATCTCTACCGCTCCCGAGCCTTTCAGAGCGACCGTAAAGTCGCCGTTGGATACGAGACCGTCACGCAGGCCGACGCCGTCAACGGCCCATCCTTCCGGGATCCCGTCGCGAAAGTCTGCGAGCAATGAGAAGTTGTGTTCGTTGCGGGCAGCCCGGTCCCTTCTCTCCGCTGCGTACTTCTCGGAAAGATCCTGCCACGCGAGGGCGAGGGACTCCTCTTCTCGAGTAATCCGGTTCATTTCGAACCAAGGCAGAGCTGGATTCTCCATCGGAGTGCCGCTGTCAGGCGAATGCACGTCAAGTGCCGTCACCCATGCGTCGATGCGGCGTGCGTCGAGTCCTTTGGCCAGACCGTCAAGATCGGAGTCGCCGTCCAAGCAGGCTTGGGCGGCGCGCGAATACTCCGGGATCGTGGTCGCATCGGCCAACCAGATCTCGGAAAGGGCCCTTCGAATCTTGGGCTTGAGCGCGGCTAGCTTGCTTAGAACGAAGCGGTTGCGGTCAGGCGTGTCCAACGTGTTGATTACCCAGCGCGAACTCATTAGCACCCCCGACAGGGCGTAGAAGTCGCGCTGAGATATGGCGTCCAGCTTGTGGTCGTGGCAGCGGGCGCAAGCGACAGTGGTGGCTTGGAATGCCTTCGAGAATGCATCGATTTTGTTGTTGAGCATTTCTTGGTGAATGCCGTTGAATGCCAAACTGTCTCCGTGACGCTTTTCGCCCATTTGGAAGAACATCGGGCCGATGAGTGACTCGTTGATTTGCTCGGAGGTGTTGATGCGAGGTGCAGGCAAGAGGTCCCCGGCGATCTGTTCCCTCACAAGCTGGTCGAATGGAATGTCGCTATTGAACGCTCGAATCAAATAGTCCCTATAACGCCATGAGCCCTTGGCCGGAATATCCCATTCGTAGCCGTAGGTATCGCTATAGCGGACGACGTCCATCCAGTGGCGCGCCCAGCGTTCTCCAAAATGCGGAGATTCCAGCATTTGCGCGACGGAACGCTCGTACGCGTCCGCGGTGTTGTCGGCAAGGAAGGCTGCCACCTCTTCTGGGCTGGGGGGGAGCCCCCTGAGCACTATGCTCAGACGACGGAATAGGGTTGCGCGGTCCGCCGGTAGTGCCGGGCCTAAGCCCTTTGCTTCGAGTTCGGAGAGTACGAAGCGATCAATGGCATGGCTCGACCATTTCTCGCTCTTGACCGCAGGAACGCGAGGGCGCGCCACCGCCTGCAAACTCCACCAGCTCCGGCGCTGCTCGAATGTTTCCTCCCACGATGGCTCTGCGGCCGGCCGGTTCGACGGTGCATCTCGCGGGTCGGGCGCCCCCATACGGACCCATTCCTCAAAGTCTTCCACGACCGGCCTTTCCAACTTGGACCCGAGGGGCATCGGCATAGAGGAACCCTCGTGGCGAATCGCCTGGATCAGGAGACTCGAGGCCGGGTCACCCGGCACGACGGCGGGTCCGGACTTGCCCCCCGTCTTCCAGCCGTCGCGGAAGTCGAGCCGCAGATTCGCCTGCGCTAGCTCGCCGCTATGGCACATCAGGCACTCGTTTACCAGCGCAGGCCGGATCTTGCTCTCGAAGAATTCCAAGTCTCCGGAAGTGATCGTTCCTTCCCTCTCGGCCGCAGGCACCGCGCCGAGGGCCGAGAATGCCGCAACGGCAATAGTCAAGAATGTTTGTGTCGAGCGCATATGCTGTCACTCCGCTCGGTCTGTAACCGTAGGCCTCGACGATAGCGCCTCGAACATGGCCGCTGGCTGCATCGAAACCTGGCGTTGCTCCTGACCCTTGCCCCGATCTTCTTTGATCGATCCAAGCGACTGAAAATTGGTTGGGAAACCACTGAATTGCCCGGTCGAAGAAACGGACGATGCGGGAAACGCATTCTGCCGGGGCCAAAGAATGGTCGGTTGCCAATCCGTGATCCCTATGACCGCGTCACACAGAAGTCGCAGACCGAATTTCAAGGACAGAGTCAAGGGCGCTGCCACGCAGTCCGGGGATAACTCGCTAGGTTTTATCCGCGGGTTCTGCTGCGATACTACCCGCAAGATTACTCCGAGAATAGACAGCCATTGATTCCTTGTCAAGGAGAATCGGGTTTAGGAAGTCGGGTTAGCAAATCGATCCATGAAAGGCCGACTATGATCGGTTTGCCAAGGTCTCGTTAGTCGAACGAATACGATGTCAAGAGGATTCTGCGTCACCAGTTGTCCCGGCGGGGCTGGAGTGTGGGAGGACTATACGGTGGCAGTCTCCCCTAGCTCGCCTCGCGGAGGCCAAAGCTTCTGATAGGCCGTAGGGATGTGCCCGCCGAGTCAGCCGGACGACGGTAAACCGCTCGTTGCCCGCTCGAATCCCTGTCGCAGACGAGCCTCGCCTCCATCCTAGCTTGCTTATGCTGTCGGGGAGGCGGTGGATCAGGACCTCATCTATCCGTTGACGAAAGGGCTTTCGAACGGGGCACCGAGCCAATTGTGTTCCCCGGGAAGCGCAACGCAAGTCGGCGTGGCAGTGAATGCACCTAGCGGCCTCGACGACGGAGCCACGGTTTCGAGGCATTTGGTGGAGGTTCGTAACGGAATCCGACCGTGCGCAGGGCGGAAGCAACTTTGCTCCCGGCTCCAACAGTACCCGACGATTTACGGTAGAGGCCAGATCTCCTCCGCTCGCTCAGCTACGAGCGACCTCGCGCGAACCGCGACTAGGTTGCGGACAACGGCCCCCTGCAACGTTCTCAAGTGTCAGCGGAGCGCTATGGAAGCGCCTTGTCCCGGTCACGCTGCACAAGTCCGGCTCCTTGCAAGACTGCAAGACTCGATTGCAAATGACCGGCATTTGGAAGCCTCAATGTCCCTTGACCGGCGCAGGTAGGTGCCCTACGATAGGTGCGTCCTCTCGTCGAAATCGACGCTGGACATTCGGGACAGCTAACGTTGCTCAAAGCGGGAGTTGCACGCTCGGCCATCACCCCGCCTGACGGCATGACCATGGTGGGCTATGCCGGTCGAGAAGGACTAGCCCAGGGTAAGGATGCCGACCTGACCGCAACCCTCTTGGTTTTGCAGAGCACGGGTGCCCGGGTTGCGATAGTCGCCTTCGATCTCGCATTTCTCCATGGTGAAATGTTGCGTAGGATTCGCAAAACATTCAGCGAGATTCTTGAAGTCCCTTTATCTCATATTCTCCTGAATTGCAGCCACACACATTGTGGCCCAACGATGCGCGGTTATTTTTACGATGATGAGCCTGCGCAGCACCGAATGCGTGCCAGCTACGAAGCCGGAGTCATCGATAAAATGCCGGTACTTGCGTCGAAGGCGCTCAGCAACTTAGAGACAGTCCGGATGGCTACTGCCACCGGAGAGGCACGCATTGGCATCAACCGGCGCGAACTGGACGAAGAAGGCGACATCATTCTTGGAGAGAATCCCGATGGCCCGGTTGATCACGAAGTGCGCGTGATACGCTTTGACGATTTGCACGGCAAGCCAAAGGCGGTCGTTTTCGCCCACGGCTGCCATACCGTGACCATGGGTCCGAAGAACCTGAAGTGGTCTCCAGACTATGTCGGCCCCGCGCGACGGTTGGTCGAAGGCTCGCTCGAATGCCTCAGTCTGTTTCTCCAAGCTAACGCGGGCGACATTGATCCGATCACCGGCATTGGCGCTGACGACGACGACAGCGACGCCAAGAATCGCCTCGGACTCATCCTCGGGGGCGAAGTTCTGAAGGTCTCTTCGAACCTCTACACAGATACGATTCGCGGGCCGCGAATCATTTTCGGCATGCTTGCGAAAGCTTCCGCTTATCCCCGCGTGCCAGTGGTGGAGGAGCCTGAATACTCTATCGCAGGGCATGAGATTCCGATTGAATTGCCCATGTTGGACTACCCTACGCTAGCCCAGGCTCGTGAACTGGAGCGGAAGTGCGTGGAAGACCTCGCGGGAGCACGTGAGACGGGGGCCCGGCAGGCGAAGTTGAATGTCGCTCAGCGCTACGTGTATTGCGCGCGGGTGTTACTTGATCGTGTCGAGAACAATCGAAAGCGCGCACTTGACGCGACCATTCAGGCCATCACGATCGGGGACCTTGCGATTGCCACGTTCCCAGGCGAGACGTTTGCTGCTTCCGGCATGGAGGTCAGGCGTCGCTCCCCTTTCCCCGAGACGCTCTTCTGCGGCTACAGCAACGGCTGTCTCACATATATCCCGACTCGGGATGCCTACCCCGAGGACGGTTGGTCGTTCTTCCGCAGATATCACATTCCTGACATGCTCTTTCTCCAATCGTACGGCGTCGGGTCCGCTCTGGCTCCGGGTGCCGCCGAGATGGTAGTTGATAAGACTGTCCACCTGCTGCGGCGAATCTGGGAATCGAGACAAGACTCGAGCGCGGTCACGACTTGACCCGACGTCGCGACCAGTCCCAATGCAGCTAGATCCCACATTGAATGCGATGCGCATTCTTTTTCTGCCCGTGCCGAATCGGACAGATTGAGCATGGTCGACAGACGGAAGGCGGTGGGCCAGTGAAGCGCTCAGCCTACATTTTGATGATCCGCCCAGGCAAGGAGTGAAGAGTACGGGCGCGCGCACGAGAACGTCTGGCCCGAGCTGATCCCGGGCCGCGAGTGAAGCCGGGATACGCAACCACAGTGTCTTCATGCATGGTCGAATGCTCTTCGTCTACGTCGAGGCAGACGACGTCGCGCAAGCAACCCGCCGCCTCTTGGAGCACCCTGTCAAGAAGCGCTGGGATTCGTACATGAGCGACCTCTTGGAGCGGACGAGCGTTGTTCTGGATGAGGTCTTTCATATGGACTGACCGTTGTATCGTGACCGCGCCAGACGGGTGAGGGAAGACGTTGTATTCTGTGGCAGTTTCGTCGGAAAGGGCGTGCCAATGTCGGCTTTGAGCAGCTTGTCAGCATCCTATATGGAGACCCGAGGTAGGTCCTCCGAATATTTCGAGCGCGCTTCCAGAGTGCTTGGAGGGAAGGTCGGTCACGACTTGCGTTACTTCGAGCCAGTACCGCTCTATATCCAGAAGGGAAAAGCCGGTCGCAAGTGGGATGTTGACGGGAACGAATATGTCGACTTCCTGATGGGCAACGGCGCATTGTTGCTCGGGCACGCAGACCCCATCGTTCTTGAAGCCATTAGGCAGGCCATGGGCAGCGGCACGCACTTCGGCAACGACCATCCGCTTCATATCGAATGGGCGGAATGGGTGCAGAAGCTGGTTCCTTCTGCGGAACGCGTGCGATTCGTGAATTCGGGAAGCGAGGCCACCATGCTAGCCATACGCTTGGCGAGAGCCTTTACCGGTCGAAGCAAGCTGTTGCGTTTCGAGGGGCACTTCCATGGCTGGCTTGACGGAGTTGTCCACGGCTTTCAGCCTCCATTCGACTCGGACGGATCGCTTGGCGTACCTCCTGGGGTGAGAGAAAGCTTTGTCACGATTCCAGACAGGGACCTCGGTCTGGCGGAGCAGGTGCTTGCTGCCGACAACAGAATTGCCGCCGCCATTCTCGAGCCGTCAGGCGCGTCTTGGGGGCGGGTGCCGATCTCACCGGAGTTCCTGCATGGGCTTCGAGAACTCACTGAGAGCTATGGCGTGCTGCTGATCTTCGACGAGGTAGTGACGGGATTCCGCTTTAGCCCTGGCGGCGCGCAGCAGCTCTACGGTGTTATGCCGGACCTCTCGTGCTTCGCCAAGATACTGGCAGGCGCCATGCCGGGAGGGGCTGTGGTTGGTCGCGCTGACGTCTTGGAACTGTTCGATCAGACCGGTGACGCAAGGCATGATCGGTTCGAGCGAGTTGCTCATCTCGGCACGTTCAACGCGGCACCCCTCTCCGCGGCGGCCGGCATAGCCCTCTTGAAGCAGGTCGCGACAGGTGGGCCGATTCATCGGGCGAATGAGGTTACCCGAAAGCTGCAGGCTGCGTGGGATGCCGTGCTCGACAAGCACGGCATTGCCGGCTATGTCTATGGGCCGTGCTCAACGTTTCACGTTTATTTCGAAACTGACAAGCGGCGAATCCGCGAGGCGACGTCGCGCCAGGACCTCCACACAAGTGACGCCAAGCGGCTGAAGGGGATGCCGCTGCAGCTGGTTTCTCTGTACCAACGTCTCCTGCGGTATCACGGTGTGGACAACATGAGTTCGACCGGCGGGGTAGTATCGGCCGCCCACACGGAGCGCGATATCGAAGACTCGACGCGAGCTTTCGAAATGACTGTCTTGGGACTGCGCGAAGCGAGGCAGGTATTCAGCCTGTGACTTGTCTGCAGACGGGTGCCAGTTCCGAGAGCGGTCGTGCCACACAAGCAGGTTTAGGCAAGCACAGTGGTCCTTTGATGGAGGGCGAGGCCGGTTGGCCAATCAAGACTAGGCCATCGCCGGCTTGGTTGCTGGAAAGCGAGGCAAGGGAATGGGGATGGATTTGCTAGTGGGCCGCACGGCCCTCGTAACCGGAGGTGCTCGCGGGATCGGGCGCGCAATTTGCAGGGTCTTGGCCCGAGATGGCGCCCGTGTGGCAGTCAACTACCTAAGAAATGAGAGAGCGGCCCGCGAGACGATCGAACTGCTAGGAAAGAATGCCGACAAGAGCATCTTAGCGAGGGCGGATGTCTCGCAAGAAAGTGACGTGAACCGCATGGTGGATCGAGTTCGCACGAAGCTCGGACCTATCGACCTGCTGGTCAACAATGCCGGCATTGCCGAATCCGTCGACCACTCGAAGATCACGTTCGACAGCTGGAAACGCATGTTCGAGGTCAACGTGGACGGCCCGTTCTTGACGACTTGGGCAGTCAAGGACGAGATGATCGAGAGGTGCTTCGGACGGATTGTGAATATCTCGTCACTTTCCGGCTTAGTGAGAAAGAAAGACCAGATTCACTATGGCACCACAAAGGCGGCTGTGAATTCGTTCACGAAACATTGCGCTCAGGCGCTTGCGCCCTTCAACGTCAGAGTTAACTGCGTGGCACCGGGCCTGACCCGCACGGAGTTGTCCATGTCAGCGAACCCGGATATTCCTCGTCTGATCGCGCTGACCGATATGGGACGAATGGCCGAACCCTCTGAAATCGCGGAAGTGGTCGCCTTCTTGCTGTCTGAGAAGTCCAGCTTCATCAGCGGACAGACTCTTTCAGTCTGCGGCGGCAGGGTGTGATGCTGGCTAACCAAATCTTGTTCTGGGTCAAGTCTGGGACCATCGAAATGGTCCAGTGAGAAGTTGGTTCAGAGTTCCCGGTCCTACTCCGTCAGAGGGACCTCAGGATGTACTCGGGATCCAGGAGGACCCCGCCCCGGATAACGCGCCAGATCCTGCGGGTGTTGTGAATATCATCAATCGGGTTCGCATCCAACACAACGAGGTCGGCTAGCATCCCACTCGCTACACGACCAATTCTGTCGCTCTGTCCAAGGATTTCCGCATTGGCGCGCGTGGCTGCGGTCAGCACATCAGCGGCTGTCATGCCGGACTCGACCATCAATTCCATCTCTTTGTGTAGCGAGTACCCGGGCGGCACTTGAGGCTCGGGTGCATCCGTTCCCACTAGAAGTTTCGCCCCTGCCCGATAGAGCATTCCGACGAGCTCTTGATACTTTCGAAACGTCGCATTCCGGGTCTCTAGCGGCCCGGAACTATAGTTGGCTAGCCTTGTTTCGCGATCCCTTGCCCAGAAATCGAGCAGACGACCCGGCATCTTGAGGTTATCGGCTTCGTTCACGATCTCATCGACATCGACGAAGAACAAGGTTCCTCGAAAAACGGAAAGGGTGGGATTGACGTATACCCCATTCTTTGCAATGTCCTTGACGACTTGCACCGCCCGTTCGCTGGTGAGGTCCAAGCTGTGGAGATCCGATGGATCGGAACGCAGGAAATCAGAGACCGACTCAATATGTTCGATGCTGTCGATACCGTCCCGGACCGCGTCATCGACTCGATAGCTGCTCAGGTGCCCGGTCACGACAAACCCGAGATCGTGCCCTACCTCGATAACCTTCCGGGCAACCTCCGGCTTGCAGTTCGAATAAATCTTGAGGGTCGTCAGATCCCATTTCGACAGGTGCTCGAGGAAGGCGGGAACCTGGGAGGGCTCCGTAATGCTCCAGCCGATGTCTTGGTGGATCGGCGGTGCGTTCCCGATCAGTGGGCTGGCGAGAAACAACCGCGGAGACCTGTCTGAATTGGCTTCGGTCCAGCGGCGCAGAAGGCTCTGGGCAACGACGCTATCTCCCGTGCTTCGAACGCTGGTAACGCCGTTGGCTAGGAAATGCGGCAGGATCTCATCACCGGTCATCCCTGCCTGATACAGCACGTGTGTCAAATGGACATGTGCGTCAACAAGGCCGGGAATCAGGTACTTGTCAGTGCCGTTCAGAACTGTACCCGCATTAGTGTCGCGAAACTGATCCTCCGTACCAACCGCGGCAATCATATCGCCCGTGACCACGACGGTCTGATGAGGGACGAAGGAACCCGTCTCGCTATCGAATACGTTAGTGTTGCGGATCGCTAGGGTGGTCGGGGCAACATCGGTAGGCGCGTTCGGCATCGTGCCGCACGAACCCAGCAGGAGACTGGACAGGAGGGTCGGCCTAAGGACAGACCTGGAAATAACCAAGATTTCCTGCATCGCCATATTTCGGGCATCAGATCCCGAGTGAACCCGCGAGGCGGGGGAAGGGAACTCGATCCTAGAATGTTGCGATTGGGTTCAGTGGCGATCCAGTTCCGCCAACGACCCGGATGGGTGCGGCGGTGAGTAGAAACTCCCACCGATCCTGTCGGGCCGCCTCATCGCTAACGGCACCGAGGTCGCAGTTGTCGAATATCGGCATGCCCATTGCCACGAGCACAAGTCGATGAATGGGAAGCGGGGCGCCGTCTACGCCTGATGGAATCACATCGCCTGCCGCGTCGCTGCCAAGGATCGCGACATCTCGCTGCTTGAGCCACCGGGCACAGGAAGCGTACAGGCCGGCGGAATTTTCCGCGATGTTCCAGGGCCCTCGCTCGTCGCGCAACTTCCAACGCCCTGTGTTGATGAACACGGCGTCACCCCTCTGAACCTTCAGCCCCGCCTTCGCTTCCCACGCCTCCAAGTCCTCTGGATGGATAGCAGTTCCCGGCTCGAGATATGGAACCCCCTTGAGTCGCGGTATGTCCATGAGAATGCCGCGCGTCATAATGCCGTTCATCATGTGATGGATCGAATACCTGCGAGCACCATCCTTGGTGACCTCTTCCTTGGAGTGGCCGTTGAACATCTTTCCGTTGTGGAACATGTGGCAGATTGCGTCGAGATGCGTGCTGCCAAAGCCATGGTAGAGAATGCTGAAGCGATCCACGCAGAACGGAAACTCGGGAGTTGCGTCAGCGCCGCTAGTCGTCATTTCGAGCTCGAATGGTGTCGGGTTATCAACCGTGGTCTCTGTCATCATGTCGTGAGCCAACGACACGGAGATCCCCTGCTTGACGAGGCTGGCGGCCTGTAGACGTTTCTCGGCCGTGATGAGGTTCGTCGCGCCGAGTTCATCGGTCTCCCCCCAACGTCCCCAGTTGGAGAGCTCCGTCATCCACTCCTCGACGGTTTCCTTGGTAACGACTTCTTGGGCGGCAGTGGACTCACTTGAGGGGCCGCAATTCGCGAGACTCACCAATCCCATTGCGCATAGAAGGAAAGTTATGAATCTGTTTGTTCGGCACATTCGCTGCCCCTCCAAGAGCCACCGACAGTATGGCAGATAGGGTTTCGCAAATGCTGTACCTGTAGCCGAGAGCGGCCCGTTCTCGAGAGACCGGGCAACTTCCATGTCAAGGTGACGACACTTCTTGCGTCTAGCCGCGTGCAGTCGTCTCCCATTGGAAAGGGGATTATAAGGGATGGTGCCCAAAAGCATCCCGTCTAGCGGACGTGATTATTTCGTAACCACAAGATAGATAAGATACTTGCGATTGACACGCTGGGCCACAGCTGCATAGCAGCGCGCGCATGTGCGACCAAGCGTGTCGATCACCATGGGTTATAGCAAGGATCACGAGAAACAGTTTACCCGTCTGAACACCCCACAGCCCCAGGTTTGTCTACTCGGACAGCTTCGTGAACTGCAGCGGATTTGGCGGATCTGACTTGATACGGATGCGGTCGCCCGGTTCCACGCCGGGATGACTGTCGAGGGGGTGCGTGGCTTCTACGTTGCCATCCTCCCTCCTATAGTGCATCCTGTATTTGCCGCCCTCCAATTGGATCACCTGGATAACTGTTCCGGTTGTCTCGGCGTTTGCGCTCGTCAATTGGGAGCCTCCTCGATCGACTAGGATTATGTCAAGGTCGCTAGCGCCGAGGGGGCAGGCTTCGCAAATCCCCCCGCTCCGTCGCGAATGGTCGCGACAGAGTGATGCGCTGCCTACCGTGCTTCAGGGAAACGCTCTTCCAGCAGCTCGATCAGGACATGGGTCATGTTCCGGCCCTCCCTGGCGCAGCTCGCTTTCACCCGCGCGTGCAGGGCCGCCGGCATGTCGGCATTCAGGCGCTTGGTCTCGCGCTGCCCGCGCCCTCCCACGAAAGCGTCCAGCGATCCGCCGGTCCCTTGGGGCCTCCCGCCCAATGGCACTGACTTAAGGATTTTGCTACTAACTTAAGCTTTGGCGTCGCGACGGAGTCCCGAAGCAGCGGTTTTGCGGGATCTCAGGCAGCTAGGCTGGGACCGGTTTGCGTCGGGACCATTGCGGGGCGGGTCGCTGCGAGCGTCGCGGGTGGGAGCGGTTCGGGCGGGGCCTGCGCCGACCGAACCCCACGCACTCGGCGATGCGCGTGACGGTTTCGCGCACGAACTCTATGTGGCGCAGCAGCAGCGCCTCGAGCTGCCGCGACGCGGCGGCCAGGCTGTGCTTGAAGTGGGCCTGCTGCGGCGGCTTGCCGCCCGCCGGGACGATCGCCTAGCACAGGGCTGCGTCGCGGTTGGTGAAGCTGCGTGTCATCGCGATGAGATTGAAGTGCGCCCACAGTTCCTGCTGCGCCAGGCGCTCGGTGCGGCCATGGAACTCGTCCACCTCGAGGAACTGCTCGCCGACTTTGAACATCTCCTCGATGCCCCAGCGGGCATGGGAGAGGTCCGCCAGGGGGGTGACGCTGTAGCGCCGCCGGTCGAGCAAGGTGGTGCCGAGGACGTGCTCGGTGCCGCCGCAGGTGTATTTGACCAGGCGTAGCGGGACCGGTCGCCAGACGGTGCGGGGATGCTTGCGGCCCAACTCGCGCAGGGCATCGGGGCCGGGGAAGATCTCGGCGACCGTATCGATGGGGGATTATAAGGGATGCTTTTGGGCACCATCCATTATAATCGCCATTGGAAAAGCGACCTACGCAGCAGAACGAGATCAAACGTGACTTCCTGCCCACGGCTGGTCGGGGGCGGGGAATCGTGTGACTGGGTGCGAATGCCCTACCAGTACAGCTTGAAGCCAAACTGTATAACACGGGCCGGCACGGCGTAGGAGATCCGACCGAAGGCAGGGCTTTCGACCGTGCCATTGGGACGACCCAAGTTTGTGTTGTTCAGAGTGTTGGAGAACTCCGATCTGAATTGAACTCTCACGTCCTCGCTGAAGTAGAACATCTTGTTCAAAGATAAGTCCCAGCTTGTATAGCCCGGAGCGTTGAGGTAATGCACGCCCGCGTTCCCGTATGTTCTAAATGTGGGAAGTTCGAAGCAGTTCGTGCCGAACCAGCGCTCGCGAGTGCCATTCGGAGTATTCCCGGTGCAGATGCGGTTCAGGTAGTGATTGAAAATCGCCCCGGTGTCGGAGGGGTCGTGGTTCGTTCGAACATGAAACGGGCCACCCTTCTGAAGATTCAAGATCGTGTTGAGTTCCCATCCACGCATTAGAAAAGCCCCTAATTCACAGCCTTAATACCGGAGCGGCTGCAGATCAGAAGGCTGGCTCACGTAGAGAAGTCTGGACGCGGGTAAAGCACGGAATAGTGGTGACGATCACAGCAGCCTGAGAATTAGTACGGCGTCCGACCTAATCGCCTTGTGAGCTAGAGAAACCAACTGTTGTTTCCTCGCTATTGGAGGGGCAGGCAGGGGCTAGCGTTGCCAACCCGGTTATCCGTAACGGCCACTTCCGGGGCAAGATTTGCGGCAAAGTGACAAATTGAGTGGCACCGTTGCATCTTCCGACGCTTTGGTTGATCGTGATTCTGATTCGAACGCATCGAGCCGCTCTTGTGTCGATGGCCCCTGTCAAATCTGTCGCAGGGTGCGCCTTACCTCTTTTACGGGGCTACTGTATGCGGAACGTACTCATCGAGTCGGCTTGCTGACATTATCGGATCCCGGAAATTTTCGGGAGGTCGTCACAGGCTGAATCGTTCTTACCCATCTGTATAATGATCCGCCGTGAAGTTTCGGCAAGATCTGCGCCCCGTTCCAAAGAATGGCGAACACAGACGGTGGTGGATCATCACGCTGCTGTTTGTGGCGGTGCTGGTGAACTACATCGACCGCAATAATCTGAGCGTCGCCGCCGTTCCCGTGATGGAAGAATTTGACTTCTCTCCAACGACGGCTGGAATTTTGATGTCGGCGTTCTATTGGACCTACACCTTCTTTCAGATACCCTCTGGATGGGCGGTCGACCGGTATGGAATTCGTGGGACCTACGGCATAGCGTTTTTGATTTGGTCCGCCTCTTCTGCAGCGATTGGCCTGGCCCGTTCGTTTGCTCACATCCTTGGGTTGCGGATGCTCCTAGGACTTGGGCAAGCTGCTGTCCAGCCGGTGAGCCTTGCATACATTCGAACCAACTTCTATGAGAGCGAACAGGGAATGCCAACCGGGTTGTACATTTCCGGCATGATGATCGGGCCGGCGTTTGGCGGATTGCTTGGGGCAGCCCTACTTGATACCTACGGATGGCGACTGATGTTCCTGCTAACGGGACTTGTTCCGTGTCTTTGGCTGATTCCTTGGTTTTGGCTTGCGCCAACGGCCCGAGTAAGGCAGACAACTGATGACCATGTCTCAATTGAGAAGCTATCCCTCAAGAAACTGTTCTCTAATCCTGTAGTCTGGGGCATAACCATCACGGCCTTTTTCTATTCTTATTTTTGGTATTTTTGCATGAACTGGCTACCGGCTTACTTAGTGATGGAGCGCGGACTCTCGTTTCTTGAAATGGGAGTCTATACGGCGCTGCCATATATTGCAATGTCAGTGGTTGGCCCGTTAGCAGGAAGGCTCGCAGACAATTGGATCACTCGTACAGGTAGGGCGGTTCTAGTGAGAAAGATCTTTGTAATTACAGGTTATGTTCTCGGCAGCACGACGATTCTTATGAATTGGGTCAGCTCTCCTACATTTGCGGTTGCAATTCTCGTGTTTGGATTGGCAGGAATCGGTCTGACCAGTGCGAATTATTGGGCATTGACTCAAGCTATATCTCCGAGGCAACTGATCGGACGAGCCGTGGGGTACCAAAATACAATCAGCAACCTAGCAGGTATCTGTGCTCCTATCATCACTGGTCTGTTAGTTGAGAAGTCTGGTAATTTTGATTCTGCAATTGTGTTTGCCGCCGCATCTCTCTGGATCGCAGCTATTTCGTATGCCTATTTGGTACGCGAGTCCCGTGCAAATGAGATTAAGCGACTAATGTAGTTCTATTGGTCGTGAAGACTTAACTAGAAAAGATTAACTTGATGAGGAACACGATACTTGTTCGATTGCAATGGAGCGAGAATAAATGACGTGGATTCGGGGCAGACGTTTAACGAATGTTTCAGGAAAGTGTGACTGCTCCATAATCACAAGCTTCAAGGCAATATGGTCAGAAAGCGAGTTTGATATACTACAAGAGCAGCGCTGTCTTATGGCTGTAACAATTTAGAATCGTTTCGAGTGTGCAGTCCTCTAAGGATTGGACTCGGCCATGACACTAGTGCATCACGAATCCGCCGTTAACTTCGATGGATTCACCGACGATGTGGGACGCTGCCTGGCTGGCTAGGAATGTGATGACCCCCGCGACCTCCTCAGAAGTGCCCGCCCTGCCCTGAGGAATCTGCGAGACAAGCCTCCCCATCTTTTCCGCGCTTGTCCAGCGATCATGCAGCGGCGTCTGGATTACCCCTGGATTCACTGCGTTCACACGGATGCCGTACCCGATCAACTCGCGTGCCATGCCCTTCGTCATGGCAGTCATTCCGCCCTTGGAAGCGGCATACGCAATTACGCCTTGAGTCCCTCCTGTGCGGCTGGCGATGGAACTGATGTTGATTATGGAACCGGTGCCTCGCTTCATCATGTGCGGGACAACGGCCTGTGAGGCCACGAGAGCGCTCTTCAGATTGGTGTCGAGCACCGAATGCCAGTAGCGATCTGTGATCTCCAAGAATGCTCGGCGCTCGCCCAGGGCACCGGCATTGTTAACCAGGGTGTCGACGTGCCCGCATTCCAGGAGCGCCTCGGCAATCAACCTACGGCAGTCCTCGGAACGGGCCAAGTCCGCCTGGAAAACCGTAGCGTTGCCCCCGCCGCTCTCAATCTTCGCTGCCACATCACGGCATCGGTCCGCGCCTTGGTGATAGTGGAGTGCCACGCGAGCGCCGTGACGGGAGAACGCTAACGCTGTGGCCGCCCCGATACCGCTACTGGCCCCGGTAACTACGACAGTATGGTTAGGCGGGAAGGTCGCATTCATATGATTCGAGCCTCTAGCGATTGATGGAGGACTGACCGTAGCGTGGCCCCAGGGTCAAGACTCAACCGACTGTGATCGAATCCTACCGTACTTGCTTCACTGCACAATCGGCAGAAACTCTCGCGCGCTGCTCGATGGTCTTCTCGTCCGGCGTATGCTCCCGACGATAGCGACGCTTCCGAGTTCGGGTAGAATTGCATGGCGTAGCTACTCGGAGCTGCTGTCAAGGACACGCCGAGGGCCGAAGACAATTGCCGCGCTGTGGAGGCGAATGGCTATTTGGCGGCGGTTCGTCACACCGACTGCGAACGAGGGCTCCGGGTTTGTCTCGCGGCTCGGTCCGGGCTAGGCCGCGGGCGTCAGCCGCCGATCGGCGTCGCGCGCGTTCAAACGCCCGTATCCGGCCAGCCCGACCTAAGCACCCGGAGTCCGCTCGGGAACCGCTAGCGGCAAACGGCCCGGTCGGTGCCGGAACCGACTGGGGCGACGGCTGCAGACTCCGGTCTAGACAGTTTTCCGAACGGGCTGTGATCCGCCGCTACCCTCGGAGATTCATACTCGGCGGTGTAAGCCGGTCAGAAACCGCCGTTTGGCGCATCCCATCCGGTTGGTCACAACCAGAAAAGGCTAACTCAAGCAGGACCGTCAGATAGGCGACTCCTGCCAGAGGGAACAACTTCAGATTCTCCGGCTGTCCGATCGGGGGACGTCTGATACTGGGTATTGGTTGTCCACGATTATTTAAGCTCGCGCTGGCACACCACGATTTGCAAGCATCTCGTGTTTCGAAGTGCGAGCCAGTCGACGCTTGCCAAGTTGCGCGACTGGATTGCCCAACGGATGGTCCGCCCGAATTCGAGTACAATCTTGATCGCAGGAGGCACTCCATGATTCGCTGGATCGCGATAGCCCTACTCTCCGTCTCGCTCTGTGGTGCGCAGACACTCAAGATTCTCGTTTCGGGGCAAAATCCCGAAACCATCGCCGACTGGCAGTCGGCTTCCGACAAGGTCAAGCTGGTCCGAGTGACCGCGGAGACCGTGAAGAACGAAATCGCGGATGCCGATGCTTACATAGGGAACATCTCCCCTGAACTTGTTAAGGCCGGTGCGAAGCTCCGCTGGGTGCAGACGCTCAGCGCGGGCGTCGAGCAAGTGCTCCACAAGACGGGTTCCGACGCCCTCGCGAAAAGCGACATCGTCCTGACCAACAACCAGATCGTCCAAGGTCCCGAAATCGCCGACCACGCGATGGCGTTGCTGCTTGCACACACTAGGTTTCTTCCGACCTATATGAAGCGTCAAGCGGACGAGAACTGGCAGGGCCGACCCTACACGCTTGTCGAGCTGAACGGCAAAAGTGCTCTCGTCATCGGCATGGGTGGTATCGGCCTGCAGATTGCGATCAGGGCTTGGGCTCACGGCATGAACGTAGTGGGCGTGGACCCCGAGGACATCGCTTACCTGCCATACGTTGACAAGGTGGTCAAACCGGACATGCTGGACAGCGTAATTGGGGACGCGGACGTGATATTCATGGCCGCGCCTCACACGCCGAAGAGCCACAGGATGATTGGGCCCAGCCAGTTCGACAAGATGAAGCAGGGCGCGTATTTCATTGCTGTCAGCCGCGGTGGCACCTATGACCTGGACTCCCTAGTCAAAGCCCTCGATTCGAAAAAGCTTGCCGGTGCCGGGGTAGATGTTACGGATCCAGAGCCACTACCGAAGGGCCACTCCCTCTGGAAGATGGATAACGTCATCATCACGCCCCACATCGCCGGTCGCTCGGACATGGACCGAGGCCGCATGCTCGGCATCGTCAAGTCGAACATCCAGCGCTTCGCCGACGGGCTGCCCCTGTTCAACGTGGTCGACAAACAGAAGGGCTATTGAGTTGAAGCCCACGCGATACTTCCGTGCCGAACTGGAACGCCGCCGCATGAAGGTCACTCACTCGGGGCTGGCCTTCCTGCTTGTATTGATGAGCTGTGGGGTTCCAGCGGCTCCTGATTCGCCGCCGAATATTGTCCTCATTATTTCTGACGACCACGGATGGCCGGACTACGGTTTCATGGGCCACGACGTGGTCGAGACTCCGGCCTTGGACCGGCTTGCGTCGCAGTCGATGGTCTATACGCGCGGATACCTTCCGGCCCCGGTATGCCGACCTAGCTTGGCCACCCTAGCCACGGGGCTCTATCCGCATCAGCACCGCATCACTGGCAACGATCCCCCCGGGGAGTGGCCGACCAATGCCTGGGATCCCGAATCGCGAGCGCTAATGGAAGCGGTTTTTGCGAAGAGTGAAACCGTCACCGAACTGCTTGGCCGTTCGGGCTACCAAAGCCACCAGTCTGGTAAGTGGTGGGAAGGCAACCCCCTCGACCACGGGTTCACTGCGGCGATGACGCATGGCGATGTCACCAGACGAGGGCGGCACGGCGACGACGGGTTAGTGATCGGACGTGAGGGCTTGGACCCCATCTTCCAATTCATTGATTCTGCGAAGGACAGCCCGTTCTTCCTGTGGTACGCAGTATTCCTGCCGCACACGCCGCACAACCCGCCCGAAAGGCTACTGGAGAAGTACCGTGCGACAGGCCGTGCTGAACCGATCGCAAAGTACTACGCGATGGTCGAGTGGCTCGACGAAACGGTCGGCGATCTCTGCGATTACTTGGACCAGAAAGGCCTCGCGGACAACACGTTGGTGCTGTATATAGCCGACAACGGATGGATCTCGGCCGAGAATCCCTCCGATCAGGCGGAGATGCGCGCCAAAATGTCGCCCTACGAAATGGGGGTCCGAACGCCGGTCATGATTCGCTGGCCCGGCAAGGTGCCACCTGGTCGGGACGACGCCACGCTAGTTAGCAGCATAGATCTGATGCCAACGATGCTCCGAGCTGCGGAAATAGATCCCAGCCTGGACTTGCCAGGTATCAGTCTCTTGGATCGCCAGGCTTTATCCGAGCGCGACCGCGTGTTTGGCGAGACGTTTGCCCACACTGCCGTCGACATCGAGAATCCTGTAGCCAATTTGAAGTACCGAAGCGTGGTGCGTTCCGATGGCTGGAAGCTCATACTGCCGTACACGCCGAACAGGGACGTCACGCTGACGATACGCGGGACGATCGCGGACTGGATGAGATTCGAGGCGGAGCTATACCAAGTGCTGGACGACCCGCATGAGACTAGAGACCTAGCCGCGGAACGTCCCGAACTAGTCACTGAACTCCACGCGTCCTTACAGGACTGGTGGGAGGTACCCGAATAGTAGAGGCAGGATGGCACGCGCCCTGCGGCACATAGTCAGCGGGGCGGGGCACCCATCATCTCGTCTGCCGGATGACAACGAGCGCGCCCTCTGGCCGGGAGACCGTTCGCGTCGTCCCGTCCGGCCAAGAGACCTCGATCGATTCGCACCGCCCGCCCTCGCCGAGCCCGAAGTGAAGGTCTGGCGAACTGGCGGAAAGATAGCTCCCGGCGCTTCCCCTGAAGGCGTGCTGCTGCGGCCCAGTCGAACTCCAAATCCGAACACCCGCCCCGATTGCATCCCGGTTTTGTCCCTCGCCCACCAACCGGACGGTCACGCCGTTCCCGGATCCGGAAACGTTCCGAAGCAGTACAGCGTTTCCGTTGTTGACGTTGATGGCGACGTCGATCCTGCCATCGCCGTCCAAATCGCCGAACGCCGCCCCGCGGGCGGCGAAAGCCCGCTGGAAAGCGGGTCCTGCTTGGCTAGCCACATCGTAGAATCGACCGAACAAGTTGCGCGCCAGCATGAGAGGTTCCTCGTGCGATAAGGCGGGGTCCGAATCAGAAATGTCATCCATGACGTGTCCTTGCCCTACGAACAGGTCGCGCCACCCGTCGTTGTCAAAGTCCACCAGTCCCATTCCCCACCCAGACCGGAGGTCGGATATCTCGGCTATGCCCGATTCGTCCGACCTCGGTTCGAAGTGCCCCCGGGAATTGCGGTATATCCAGTAACCCTGCCGACCGAGAGCGTTTACCAAGAGATCCGGGGACAGATCGCCGTCATAGTCCGCCCAAACAACGCCCATGCCGGCGTAGTCGCGTCCCTCGGCGTCGTATGCTGCCCCGGCCCGGATCGCGAATTCCTCGAATCGCGTGCCTTCGACGTTTCGGAACATCTGCTGCGGGTATGAGTCGTTCGCGACGAAGATGTCGACCCAGCCGTCGCCGTTGTAGTCATTCAGCGCCACGCCCAGCCCCTTGCCCGGATGATCCGCCACTCCCGTGATGTCGGAAACGTCTTGAAATCGTCCTTCGCCTAGATTGCGATACAAAGCGTGCGTGGCTGGGCCGAATTCGCGCGGGTGGCAGTAAGACCTTTTCTCGGGCAGGGAAGCGCCGCACGGTCGGCTCGTCGAGAAAGTCCAGTCGAGATATCGTGCGACGAAGAGGTCGAGAAGGCCGTCATTGTCAAAATCCAGAAACGCCGCCCCGCTAGACCAGCCGTTCCCCTTGATGCCGGATTCCGCACCTACCTCTTGAAATGTGCCATTTGCTTCATTCCGCAGAAGGAGATCGGGTCCAAAGTTGGAGACAAAAAGATCTTGGTCGCCGTCGCCGTCGTAGTCCGCGACAGCGACGCCCATGCCGTAGTAGCTTCCCGCCACCCCTGCCTCTGCTGTCACATCCTCGAAGCGCCAGTTCCCGACATTTCGGTAAAGGCGGTTCCAGAAGCGGGGCGCGCTCTTGTCCATCGCCCCGGACTGCACAACCTCCGACAGGTCCGCCCCGTTGACAAAATAGAGGTCTAGTAGGCTGTCGCCGTCGTAGTCGAGCATCGCAACGCCCGCCCCCATGGCCTCGATTAAGTGCTTGGCCTCGGACTTTGACGCGTCATGACGAAACGAAACGCCGGCCTTATCTGCCAAACTTTGAAACTGCATCGCGGAATCGGCGCAGGGCGGCATCAAGAGCAAGGGCCATGCCCAACGGGCTGAAAGGGTGCTTGATGGCATTTCTAGTCCCGGAGACCTGTAAGCAGAGTGTAGGGCGGGACGCTCCGGCGCTTGGCAAGCCTAGACTGAAATATTAGCGACGCCGTGGGTTTTCGAGTCAAAGCGGGGCGATCCCATATAGCCCGACTCTCGCAGATGGCATTCTTCGCGGTGCTGGCCGTTGTGCTTCCGGCGGCGTATCCGGTGGTAGCGTCGACAGCTCGAATCGCTGTTGCATCGAACTTCAGGGAAGCCGCCGCGGAGATCGGTGCGGCATTCAAGGCGGCGACTGGTCACAATGTCATATTCAGCTTTGGATCGACGGCTCAGCTCTTCGTGCAAATCGCCCAAGGTGCGCCGTTCGACGCGTTTCTCGCTGCCGATCAAGATCGGGCGGAGAGAGCTGTGGAGGCGGGGCTTGGCGTTGAGGGCAGCCGTTTCACCTACGCAACGGGCAGGATTGTGTTGTTTAGCATCGACGACAAGCTAGTGGTCGGGCCCGAAACCCTGCACCGCGGGCCGTTCGCGAAACTGGCCATTGCCGAACCCGCTTCCGCGCCGTACGGCGCGGCAGCAATGGAGACGTTGCGGGCATTGAACAGTCTAGAGGGCGTGAAGAGCCGCATCGTTAAGGGGCTGAATATCGCCCAAACGTACCAGTTCGTTCATAGCGGTAATGCCGAACTCGGCTTCGTGGCGCTCTCTCAGATCGTTCTTCACTCCGACGGGTCGCGATGGCTAGTTCCTCAGGCCTTGCACTCCCCGGTCGCTCAAGACGCGGTGTTGCTCGAGGCCGGGGCCAATAGCTGCGCAGCGAGGGCGTTTCTCGCTTTCCTGCGCGGTCCCAAGGCCAACGCCATTCGAGAGAAGTACGGCTACGAAGGGGAGAACTGAGGCGGCGATGTTCGATCCAACCGAAGTTTGGCCGCCCATCCGACTGACGTTGGAGCTAGCTGCCTGCTCGACCGCCTTGCTGTTGCTCGTCGGCACGCCGATCGCTTGGTGGCTCGCGCGCTCGAAAGCCCGTTGGAAGGAAGCAATCGCCGCAGTAGCGGCGTTACCGCTCGTCCTGCCGCCAACCGTGCTGGGATTCTATTTGCTTCTGGCGCTCGGGCCCGAGGGGCCGGGTGGGTGGCTCGCCTCCTCTTACGGTAGCCGCTCGCTAGCATTTTCATTCCAGGGAATCGTGATGGGTTCTGTGATTTACTCCTTGCCGTTCGTGGTCCAGCCCATCCGCAACGCCTTCGAGTCGTTCGGGGAACGCCCGCTCGAGGCCGCTGCCACTCTGGGAGCCCGCCCTTGGGACGCCTTTTGGACCATTGCGGTGCCCTTGGCGCGCCCGGGCTTCATTACCGGTGCCGTCCTCGGATTCGCCCACACGATTGGCGAGTTTGGCGTGGTCCTGATGATCGGCGGGAACATTCCCGGCGAGACGAAGGTGCTCTCCATCGCGGTTTATGAATACGTCGAGACACTGCAGTGGGGGCACGCCCATCTCCTCTCGGGCGGCCTGCTTGTCTTTTCTTTTGCCGTGATTTTCTCGACGATGGTCCTGCAGAAGCGGATGCAACGAGCCGAAGCGTGAAGTCGGATATCGAAGCCATTGCGGCCCGATTCGCAGGCTCTCTCGGGGCGTTTTCACTGGATGTCGCGTTCAAGGCGCCAATGCGCGGCATCACGGCGATCTTCGGACCGTCGGGTTGCGGGAAGACGACTGTGCTTCGCTGCATGGCGGGTCTCAGTCGCATGGCCGGTCGGCTCCGGGTGGGCGAGGAAGTTTGGCAGGACGACGGGACCGGCGTGTTTCGCAAGCCCTACGAGCGATCCGTCGGATACGTCTTCCAGGAAGCCAGCCTATTCCCTCATCTCTCGGTGCGCAAGAACCTAGAGTACGGCGCGGGCCGCGCGGGCAGATCGCGTCCAGCGTCTGTCTTGCGTTTTGACGACGTAGTCGAGCTCCTCGGAATTGCGGGCCTCCTGGAGCGCTGGCCCGCCGCACTGTCAGGAGGGGAGCGACAGCGTGTTGCGGTGGGACGCGCCCTGCTGTCGCAACCGCGACTGCTCCTGATGGACGAGCCTCTCTCGGGGCTCGACCACGGGGCCAAGGAAGAAATACTTCCATATTTCGAAGCCCTTCACGAGACGCTGTCGATCCCGATCCTTTACGTGAGTCACGACCTTCGAGAAGTGGCGCGGCTCGCCGACACCATGGTCGTGCTATCCGCCGGGAAGCAAGTTTGCGACGGACCGATCCAGGAAATTCTCGAACGGCTGGACTTGAGCCCCTGGGACGGGGATTTCGAGACCGGAGTCGTCCTACATGCTCGCGTAGCCGCTCAGGACCGGGAATTCCGGATGACCCGTCTGGACCATCAGGGGCAATTGATTTCGATTCCCGCAGCCGACTTGAAGCTAGGCGAGGAGGTTCGCCTTCGCATACGGTCGCGCGACGTGGCATTGGCAACGGCCAAGCCACAGGGCACTAGCGTGAGGAACATCCTCTCGGGAAAGATCACTGAAATCGTCGAAGATCCGGAAACTGCGTTCGCCGAGGTCCTTGTGGATATCGGGGGCGGGCGCTTGAGGGCCCGGATCACGCGTGACGCCTCGGCAGAGCTTGGCTTGGCGAAGGGAAAACCTGTATATGCGTTGATAAAGAGCATTTCGTTTGACCGGCCTACGAGCAGCTCTCGATGGCCCTGAAGGTTGTGGAGACAAGCTGCCAGCAGCAATCGACGAGCCTTCTGCGGCCGATCGGGCGGTTCCCTCGCGCGTCCACGACCGTGAGCTCGAGGAAGTCGAATCCGGCAGAGGCTCCGGTTGGAAGGCGGGGCGTTGGTCTTGGGCAATACGGTGCCTGGCGAGAATCGAGGCGATCAGCTGAGCAGCGGAATGCTTAGGGCCGTTGCCGCATCACATAGACGTTTATCGAGCGATGCCAAGGGAACCATGCGACGAAGAGCAGCCTCAAGGTAGGCTGCGTCGTACACGGAAAGGAGATGTTCGCAGGCTAGGGAGATCACTACGCTTTCACCGTGAGCCTGGTCGAACCTGATATGCAGTTGACGTAGGTCTGCGAGAGTTGAGGCCGCATCGGCAGCTTTGAGCCGCCCACGCCGCTCGTTCGTCATCAGGGCGTTTCGCAATTCGTATCACCAGACACCGGGTACGATTGCTCCGAATTCGATCACCCGAGGCATGGCGTGTTCGGCCAGCGCCTCATCGTCGTCTGGAAGGCAACACGAGAGAACAACAGGACTCTCTAGTGCGATGGCGGTCAAGAATGATGGCCTTCATGCAATGTCTTAAGCAATTCTGACAACGTCGCTCGATTCAAGTGCTTTCGCCGCTCGCGTGTGCGCGGCGCCGCCTGCCGGCTTCGACGTAGTTCGTCGTCTTCCACTAGCACCGAACGCACCACCGGACGGCGGTGGCGAGTGATTGTCACAGTCCTTCCCCTGGCGACTCTGTCAAGCAGGCGTGGCAAATGGGTCTTGGCTTCGTATGCCCCTACGGTGTCCATCCAAACAATTCCTATCCAACTGGTTTATCAGACCAGCCTGTCAAAGGGGCCCGTGCTTTCAAGAATCACTCAGTTTCCGAGTGGGTCGAGAGTTCCTGAACTGCCGGCGGGTCTAGATCGCGCACCTCCTGCTACCACGTCTCCGTTTCTTCGCGGTGCACGCGTGCGTCCAGATTCAGCGCTCCGCGGCGGATCCGCTCGTCCCCAGGACCCTCCATTGGCAGCCTCCGCTGCACTGTCGGATCAGCCAGTTAGCACCTTGCAGCGCGACGCGCTTGCTCGATTCTGAATGTTTCCGAGGGGGATTTCGAGGCAGATTTCATGTCCCCTCACAAGCACCTGCCGGGATTGAGGATATAGCTTGGCCCGGGACAAGCGGAGCCCGTAGAATCGATATTTGCGGTGCTGCTTCCGTTTAGTGCTGGCATTGTTGTCTGGGAGCGTCGCGTTCTCGCAATTGCCGCCCGAATTCCGTACCGATCTTTCGAAGAAGTCGATACGGCTGGCCGAGTTAACGCCCGGTGGTCCTCCGAAGGACGGCATTCCCGCTATCCGCGATCCAAAGTTCGCGAGTATAGACTCCGCCTCGGCTTGGCTGGATCCAGCCGAGCCCGTCCAGGTGGTGCGGCATGCAGGTAACGTGCGCGTCTACCCGCTGCAGGTCCTTATCTGGCACGAGCTAGTCAATGACCGGATTGGCGACCTCCCTGTGCTGGTCAGCTTTTGCCCGCTTTGCAACGCCGCCGTGGCGTTTGACCGTCGCGTTGATGGCCAGGCCGCCGAGTTCGGTGTAAGCGGCCTCCTTCGGCACAGCGATTTGGTTATGTTCGACCGGCGGACCGACTCGCTATGGCAGCAGCTGACCGGCGAAGCCATCGTCGGCGCGCATACGGGGAAGCGGCTGGCCATATTGGCGAGCCAAGTGATCCCATTCCAGACGGCAGTAGAGAATTATCCTGACGCACTCGTCCTCGGTAGAGACACGGGCCACAAAAGGCCTTACGGTGCGAATCCGTACGAGCAGTACGAGACCCGGGGCCGCACGATCTTTCCCGTCAATTACAAGAAGTCGCGAATGATCAAGCCCTTGGAGCGCCTGCTCGCCTTCCAGTTGGAGGGCAAGCCGAGAGCCTATCTCGTCCGCCAGCTTCGCGAGCACCCAGTACTCAATAGAGGTAAGGGGGCGAGCGCTTACGTTGTCTTCTACCAGCCTGAAATGCGAACAGCGCTGGGAGCGCGGCGCATCGCCGAGTCGAATCGAGTGGGTGCCGCGGCGGTGTTCTCGCGGTTCGTAAATGGCGAGCGCCTCGAATTTGCGTTTGTCGACGGCAAGTTCATTGACAGCCCCACATCCAGCACTTGGAACCTAGTCGGTCGAGCTACGAGCGGACCTCTAAAGGGCACGGCCTTGGATCCGATCGAGCACGGTGTCTATTACGCATTCGCTTGGCTCGCCTTTAAGCCGCGAACCGACGTAATCCAGTTGGAGGGTCACTAGCGCTGGGCGGTCGATGCAAGGGCCAATGCCGCTCGGTGGCTCTGTTCGTAGTGCTGGCGCAGCAGATCCTTGCCGTAATCGTTCCCGTTCGGTGTGCGCAAGATGGAATGGACGTGCTGTCGAGTGGGCACCCGCGGCAATCGCATGAAGATCGGTCTCTGGTGGTCAAACTCGATGAGAACCACCGGGCTATGCACTCGATAGTAAAAGACACTGTCCTTTTCGACGCCCCCGATCCACGCGAAGTACGTGCCATCGAGGTGGTCTCGTACCTCGTCCATCTTGACCTTCGCGTGGCCGTCGTTCATGTTGCCTACGAATTCGCTGACCAACGCCAGTAGCAGGTCTCGCTGGGGTGCGGAGAGCTTGTCGGCTCGGATTCCCGTGTAGTCGAGGACGACGTTGTCACTAAACGCCTCGGCCACGTTGTTATTCCCGTGTTTCGAGGTCTCCAGCACTGCTTGCGACCGCTGGCCCTCGTCGAGAGATCGCATCAGTTCGAGGCCACGCTTCATCTCGTCCTGCATGACGGAGACGCCCTTGTATCTACCGGACTCCGCGATCACAGGCTCGGACCCCATGAACGTGGGCGTCATGACCACTTGGTCGCCTAGAACGAAGTAGTTGACGATAAGATGGTGCCCGTCGAGCTGCCAGCCCCAAGGCTGGCTGGCGGACGGCTCGCCCATGATCGTTAAGTAATAGAACCACTCGTCCAGCTCCTCGAAGTTCGATGTGATTTCTCCGAGCGAGTAATTGAGCCGCATGATGTCGCGGCTGCGCTCGAATCCCTTCGCGCTGAGGCCGGATTTCATCAGAGCGAATGCCGCCTCCCGTTGGCTGTCGTCCATTTCCTCGAACGAGATGCCTTGGCGCGGAAGGCTGTGCTGGTTCGCCCAACGCCGCCACTCGGGATCGTCCACGCGGAAGGTGGCGCGGGCCCGATGAGCCTCGCTCAGAGATGCGAGGAATGCGCGGGCCGCGTCCAGAACCGGCTTCGCCGAAACTCCTGTCGATTGGACCGAGAACAAACCCGCCTCGATGCCGTCATTGGTCCGAACCCCGACAAACGGTTGGGCGATAGCCTGCTTCTCCAGTTCGGCAAAGCGATTCCCGCGCCGTCCTCGCTGCGACAGGAGCTCGGATGCTAGCAAGCTTGCCAAAAGGACCGCCACGAAGGTCGACAGAAGGTGGAAACGGCGGCTGCGCAGGACTGTCATCATTCGACTTAACGGTAACGCACCGGTCGATTCGCTTCAAGTGACTGGCGTTGGAGCCACAGTCAGGAACATTGGCAGCCGCGACCAAGCATTTCCTCGGGGAGATTCCTGAAGCCGCGGGCCGCCAAGACGCGCTTGGAAGAGCGCCGACGAGCCGTCCTTGACAACGTCGAACCCAGACGCTAGGCTAAACGCATTCTGTTATAATAGATTTCAGGAGGATTGCATGAATAAGGTGGTTCGCGGGCTGCGGCTCGCAGCGCTGGCGCTCTTTGGGGGATCGCTTTGCTTTGCCCAGCAGAGCACGGGCACGATCTCCGGCATCGTGACGGATCAGCAGGGCGCCGTCATCCCAGGGGCGCAGGTTGAAGTGCTCAACACCGAGACCAACGCGCTGTTCACGACCTCGTCGAACGAGAGCGGGTTGTACATCGCGCCGGGCATGGTTGTCGGCGAATACGAAATCTCCGTTGAATCGGACGGCTTCCGACGCAGTGTGCGCTCGGGAGTGACGTTACAGGTTGGCCAGAATGCCGACGTGAACGTGACGCTGGAGATCGGACAGGTGACCGAAGTTGTCGAGGTGGTCGGCCAAGCGCCGCTCGTTGACACCGGCGGAGCGACGATCGGCGAGGTCATCGAGCGAAAGCGGGTGTCTGACCTGCCAATCAACGGACGCGGCGCGCTGGCGCTGACTTTGCTGACGGCGGGCGTGATTTCAAACGCCGGTCCGACGAATTCCGGTTTCGGCGACCGCGGCATCCAGCTTTCTTCGATTTCGATTAACGGCAGCCCGAACTCCATGAACGCCCAGATGCTCGACGGCAACAACAACATCCTGAGCTACGTCGGCGAAGTGGGCGTGCCGATCGCCGTCGATTCGGTGCAGGAATTCAAAGTGCAGAGCGGCACGATGTCGTCCGAGTTCGGATACACGGCCGGCGGCGCGATCAACCTCGTGACGAGATCGGGCACGAACCAAATTCACGGGACGGCCTACGAGTTCCTGCGCAACGACGCGCTCGACGCTCGAAACGCGTTCGCGCGGAGGCGGCTGCCGCTGCGTTACAACCAGTACGGCGCATCGGTCGGCGGGCCGATCATCAGGAACCGGACGTTCGGCTTCTTTAACTGGGAGGAATACCGGCTCGGGCGCAGCAGCCCGTCGATCCTCACCGTGCCAGTTCCGGATTTCCTCGAGGGGAATTTCGGGGATCTGCGCACCGCCAGAGGCGACAAGATCACCCTGTACGATCCGGACAGCACCCGTCCGAATCCGGACGGCGGTGGGTTGGTGCGCGATCCGTACCCTGACAACAGGGTGCCATCGGCAAAATTCGATCCCGTTGCACGAAACGTGATTCCCTGGTTCCCGAAGCCGAACAAGGCCCCGTCCAACCAGTACAGCTTCAGCCAGAACTTCCAGCAGGCGCTCAGTCGACGGGTCAACTGGTCCCAGTGGAACGTGAAAGTCGATCACCGCTTCAGCGCCAAGAACTCAATGTTCGTCCGCTACACCACGGCGCGGCACCAGCCTTCCGGCGAGAACGTCTTCACCGATCCGAACGTCGGACGCAACCGCGACGACGACCAGACCAACCGCAACTTCATGGTCTCCAACACGCACACCTTCACGCCCACGCTGATCAACAACCTCCGAGTGGGCACGAGCCGCCAACTCTTCCTGTTCGAGACCGTCGGCAAGTATATGGGCTATGCCCAGAAGATCGGCTTGCCGGACAGCGTGCCGGCGGATCAAGTGCCCGACATCAACGTCAGGCCGTACCCGCGCATCGGCGGCGGGGCACTGGGCAAGCGGAGTTCTCTCAACTGGGACATCCAGGACATGATCACCATGATCAATGGGAACCACACCTTCAAGTTCGGCCTCAACGCCCGCGACCTATACGGCGGCAACCGCCAAGGCGGGGCGCTGTCCGGCTTCTACCAGTTCAGAGGACTGACGACGAATCCTCAGCGCACAGCGGGAACCGGTCACGATCTGGCGCAGTTCCTCACAGGCGACGTCTCGTTCGCTGGCATCGATCGGATCCTCGGCAATTCGTGGCACGGCTTCAACTGGAGTGTTTTCCTGCAAGACGATTGGAGGGTTCGTCCGCGGCTGACAATCAACCTAGGGCTGCGGTGGGATTTCCAGCAGAAGCCTTACGAGCGTCACAACGGCCAAATCAACTTCGACCCGAATTGCACGGAGCCGTCCAGCGGATTGAAAGGGTGCACGGTATTCGCGGGACTTGACGGGCAGCCCAGAACGTTCATGGACGAGGACTACAACGACTTCGGCCCCCGGATCGGTTTCGCGTATGACCTCACCGGGCAAGGCAGCACGGTGTTCCGCGGCGGATACGGCGTCTACTACGCGTCGATTTTCTACCGCCATTTCACCGGCGACATCAACCTGTTCTCCCGCACGCGCACCAACTTCCGGACGTCCACTCCCGGCGAGAAGGCCTTCCAGTTCGCGGAAGGATTCCCGCACGCCTTCAAGGAGACGCCGGGCGCGTCCGCGGGACCCGGGGCGCGCCTTGGTCAGAGCGTGAGCCTGCGCGAATCGGACCCCACCACGCCGATCACGCAGCAGTGGAATGCCTCGCTGCAGCATCAGATGGGCGATTGGTTCTTCGACGCGGCTTACGCCGGAAACAAGGGCAACCACTTCACCGCCGGCGGTTACAACCTCAACCAGTTGCCACCTGAGTTGCGTTACTCGCAGCAGCAATCGTTGTTCGACCGCGTGCCCAATCCCAACCAAGGGCTTGTTCCCGGCGGGCTGGGCGGCACGACGATCACCTACGAGCAGTCTCTGCGAGCCTTCCCGCACTTCAGCTCGGTCAGCATCAGGAATCCAAGGCTCGGAAACTACGTGTCGCACCAGCTGCAGATCAACGTCAAACGACCTCTCAAGGACGGGCTCCTACTCCACCTTGCTTTCACGGGCGGCAAGAAGATCAGCGATTCGACGCATGTGCCGGTTAATTTCGGCCCGGTGGAGCAGACGAATGAGAACGGCTTCCAGGACGGCCTTTACAATCGCCAGGTCCAGCGCTCGATCGACCCGACGGACGTATCCAAGCGGGCGGTGATCAGCCTGATATACCAACTGCCTTTCGGGAGCGGCTCGTCCAGCGGCTTGAACAAGCTGATCGGCGGCTGGCAGATCAACTCCATCGGCGTGATCCAAGACGGCCTGCCGTTGATCGTTCGAGGCGCCAGCAACTTCCAAGCGAACCGTCCCAACTCGACGGGGAAGAGCGCCAAGCTGAGCAATCCCACGGCGGCGCAGTGGTTCGACACGACCGCGTTCGTCAACCCTCCCGACTTCACTTTCGGGAATCTCGGCAGGGCTCTGCCGGACGTGCGCGGGCCGGGCACGATGAACTTCGATTTGTCGCTGATCAAAGACACCCAGATCGGGGAGCGCGTGAATGTCCAGTTCCGTGCCGAGGCATTCAACTTCCTCAATCGCGTCAATCTCGGCGGCAGGGGGAACGCACCAAACACATCGTTCCGGCCCGGTGCTGACGGACTCAACTCCTCGGCGACATTCGGCACGATCACGAGGGCTCGGGACGCACGCGTGATTCAGTTCGGGCTCAAGGTGATTTTCTAGCCGCCAGGACGGCGTTTCTGGAGAGGTCAGTCAGGCGGCGGAACAGCAGGGACGGTAAGATGGCTCTGAAAATTGTGAGACTCGATTCCGCAAGACGGCTAGGGCGGGTCGGCGCCCCTGCCTGCCTCGTGATGGCCCTGTGCGCTCCGCTTGTTTCCGCGCCGGATGCCGGGGCGCAGCTGACGCCGGAGGCGGCGGCCCGCGCTGCAAGGGCCCATCAGGGTGCCGAGCTGCGCGGGCCCTCGGCGTCGGAAGTGGCCGATGCCATCACTTCCCAAGCGGCTTCGCTGCGGCCATTCGCCGACTTCCCCGCGCCTGTCACGCGGAGGAATGTCATCGACGAGGCGATCTTTTCGAAGATGAAACGCGACGGCGTGCCCAACGCCCGCCTCGCGAGCGACGGAGAGTTCATGCGCCGCGTCTACCTCGACCTGATCGGTCGGATTCCGACGCTGGAAGAAGTGCTGGCCTACGAAGCGGAAACCGGCCAGCAGAAGCGAGTCCGTCTAATAGACGAATTGATCGCAAGCGAGGAGTTTGTCGAGCGCTGGTCGTACTTTTTCGAAGACCTGTTCCGTGCGGGAAATCGGATGGGCCACGGCAAGAACCTGTTTCGCTACTGGACGCGGGAATGGCTGACGTTGGACCGATCCTACGCCGAGGTAGTGACAGAACTCCTAACCCAGGGAGGGAAAAGCAGTCATTCATCTCCGGGAGCTCTGTATTTCGCCCGTGATTTTGTCAAGGCGAAAGACGATCCAGACGCGCCTGACGCCCACGACCTGGTCAACCGCGCCGACTCGATCGACGAGTTCACGATCACCTACTCCAAGGCCTTCTTGGGGATGAACCTCGGGTGCATCTCGTGCCACGACGGAGCCAACCACCTGGAGCAGGTCGACCTGTACTTGACCGGAAAGTCGCGCGAGGACTTCTTCCGCCAGGCGGCATTCTTCGGCAAGACCCGCATGATCATGAACTGGGAGAACGGCTTCCAGGCGAACACCGAGTACACGGTGGACGACGTCGAGCCGGGCTATCCGACAACCAGCGAGAGCATTGTCCGCGTGCCGCGGACGGGCGGTTCGAACGCTCCCAAGTTCATTCTTGACGATAGGGCCCCGCTCCCGGGGGAACTGCCCAGGGACGCGCTGGCGCGCCTCTTGACGGGACACATTCAATTCGCCCGAGCAACAGTCAACCGCATCTGGGCCGAGCTGATGGGGGCGGGTATCGTCGAGCCTCTGGTCGGATTCGACCTCGCTAGGTACTACCCGCGCGACGATTTCCCACCTGGCTGGGAAGTTCAACCGAGCCATCCCTACCTGCTCGACGAGCTGGCGAGGGACTTCCAGCGCAGCGGTTTCAGCTTCCGCCACTTGGTGCGCACCATCGCCAATTCGAGCACCTATCAGCTCTCGTCCCAATTCGACGGGCAGTGGAAGCCCGCGTACCGGCGCTATTTTGCCCGACGAAATGTCAAGATGCTGAGTCCCGTGCAGTTGCACGACGCCTTAGTGACGGCCACGGCGGTTCCGGGAGAGTACAAGCACGGGGATGGCCGGGTCGGCATGGCCCGGCAACTTCTGGATCCGGCGTACGCAACCAGCGAAGTCAATGAATTCCTGCGGGCATTCGGGCAGCAGAGCCGGGACCAGTTCCCGGCTAGGGTGCCGGGATCGTCGCTGCAAGCCATGCTGATGATGAACTCGCGGACAGTGCTGGACCGCGTCCAATCGGACGGTGCCGGTCGAGTGGCCACGATGCTGGAAGGCTTGGATTCAGACCGGGTCGTGGCCGAGCAAGCCTGGCGGGCTGCCGCCGGGGTGGCTCCCAAGCCGGCTCAGGTCGAAGCGGCGGTTCGACGCGGGATCGTTGAGAAGCTCTACCTGTCGACGCTGTCGCGCCGTCCGGTGCCGGGCGAGATGGACGTGGCTCTGGGCGCGCTGGACAGCGATCTCAGGCAGGGTGCGGAGAACTTGCAATGGGCCTTGCTGAACAAGCCCGAATTCCTGTTCAACTACTAAGAAGAAGGAGAAGCGAAGGATCAGGCATGCGGACCGTTCGAGACTTGGCGCCGACACGGCGCGATACGTTGCGGCTCGGCGCCGGAAGCTTGCTAGGAGGCATCGTCGGCGAAGGACTTTGGCCAGCAGGCGCCCGCGCAGCGGGGCGATCCAACCCGAGGGGGACGGCGCGCTTCGCGATCGTGGTCGAGGCTGCCGGCGCCGTCAGCCATGTGGACACCTTTGATTTCAAGGAGGATGCCGGCACGCAGGCCGATTTCGAGGTGCGCGAGGTCAGCAACGGCCTCTACATCCCGTACAGGCTGTTTCCCAAGCTTTCGGGCCTGATGCACAAGGTCGCCATCGTGCGCACCTTCAAGAGCCACGAGGTTGTCCATTTCCGCGGCGAGTACTACACGCGCGCGGGCCGTCCGCTCAATCCGGCGCAGGCCGAGGAAATTCCTCCGGTGGGGACGGTCGTCGCCGCCGAACTGGACGGCCAACGCCGCGAGAGCGACACGTTCCCTACGTTCGTCACGTGCAACCTAGGCAACCTCGCGCTGCCAAGCGGGTTCTACCATCCGCGTTTCTCCGGTCTTGACATCGATGCCGGTGGCGGGGCGGCCAGCGTGGCAGCGTCCGGGCGCGCCCTCGATCTGCTAGAGGAGCGGTTCCGCCTGCTGGGCGAGCTGGAGCGAGCCGTGGGTCGCGAGTTTGGCGGGCGCGGGCCGGCGATAAGCGCTTTCCGTTCGTTCCAAGAAGAGGCGTATCACGTATTGGGCGATCCCCGATGGCCGGATGCGCTCGCCATGGGCAACGACGAGAAAGAGCGCTACGGCGACAACGATGTCGGTCGCGGATGCCTGCTGGCGCGCAACTTGGTCATGGCCGATGCAGGCACGCGCTATGTGCATGTCAAGCACGGTGGATGGGACCACCACAAGCGCATTTACGATCACGCAGCGCGCTCCAATCACTACAAGCACTGCAATGACTTGGACCGGGCGCTTTCCAATCTGCTGCTCGACCTTGAGGCGGCGCCCTCGCCGCGCGACCCGTCGAAGACTCTTCTCGACGAGACGATCATTGCCGTCCCGACCGAATTCGGCCGGGTGCCGGGCGCGCTCAACTTGGTGGGAGGCAGGCATCACTACAACCAGGTCTACATCGGGTTGTTCGCGGGAGGCGGTGTTCAGGGCGGTCGGGTCATCGGACGGACGGACGCAGCCGGCGAGCACGCTCTGGAAACGGGCTGGAAGTACTCGATGCAGCCCAAGACAGAAAACATCGTGGCGTCCGTGTATTCGTCGCTCGGCATCGACTGGCGCAAAGAGATCACGAACACTCCGTCCAAGCGCACTTATCGCTTGGTGGATCCGCTCGGCGCGACCGAGCCCTGCGTAGACGACGAAATCGAGGAACTATTCGTTTGACGATGCCGCGCTCGGCGGGCTTGCCGGCCTTGCTGGCCGCAGCGGGATTGCAATTGGCTACTGCCGGCGGCGGGCCGGGTTCCGATGCGGAACGCCACGGCGGGATGGTCTTGATTCCGTCCGGCGACTTCACCATGGGCCGGACATTCTCGACTTCCGACGACGCAACCGGCATGCGCCCACTGATTCTTCGCGACGACCTCCCGGCCCATGCGGTGCGAGTTGATGCGTATTGGATCGATTCCGCGGAGGTCACCCACTCCGAGTACGAGCAATTCGTGGCTGAGACCCGACGAATTACCCCCCACCACTGGCCCGGCGGCGTGATGCCGCCGGATCTGGCTGACTACCCCATCTATAACGTGGGATGGGACGATGCCAACGCATTTTGCGCTTGGGAAGGGAAGCGTCTGCCCACCGAAGCGGAATGGGAGCGTGCCGCGCGGGGGGGCTTAGACAGCTTGAGCTTTCCTTGGGGGAAGGACAAGCCGGACCGGGGCAAGGCCCGCTACTCGACGCCGGAAGGGCCCGCTCCAGGCAGGACGTATCCGCCCAACGCGTTCGGCCTTTACGATATGGCGGGAGGCGTGGCGGAATGGTGCCACGACTGGTTCGACCGTGAGTACTACGCCACAAGCCCGGCCGAGAACCCGCAAGGCCCCGCCGAGGGGCTGTACAAGATCGTCCGGGGCGGCGCTTGGTCGGACGGCCCCAACCGCATCACCGTTTTCTTCCGCAACTGGGTGCGTCCGAACCAGCGGACTCCCAACCTCGGTTTCCGGTGTGTCCAGGATGTTCCGTGATGGGCGGCGTCTCGGCATCGCATCCGTCGCGGCGCGGGTTCCTTGCCAGACTGCTGGGAGCCTCGGCGGCCGCTGCTTTGCACGAGCAACTCTTCGCCTTTGGCAACAGTCCTCTCGAGATACGGAGCGTCGAACCCGTCGTCATCCGCTCGCCACGCGGCGACAAAACTCCGGATTGGTATCTGGAGATGCCTTCAATCGGAAAGGATACCGGGGGGAGCGGCCTCTGGATTCGCCTGGACCATGCTTCGCCCAGCCGCTTTCGCGGTGTCACCCAAGCGACGCTGGTGAAGATCGTCACGAAGGACGGTCTTGTTGGGTGGGGCGAGTGCCACGCACCGGCCGCCCCGCGTGTTCACGCGACTGTGATCCGCGACCTCCTCGCGCCCATCCTCGTCGGACAGGACGCGCGCCAAGTCGAACCGCTCTGGGAACGCCTGTACTCCAGCCAGCGACTGCGCGGTTACGCCACGGGCTTCTACACGGAGTCGATCGCGGGAATCGATCTAGCTCTATGGGATTTGCTGGGGAAGTACCTCCAGCAGCCTCTTTACCGAATCCTCGGCGGTAAGTACCGAAACTCGATTCCGACCTATTCCGGCATTCGCGGCGCCACCCCGATAGCCTTGCGCGAGAACGCTCGGCATCAAATAGAGCGGGGCTTTTCCGCCGTCAAGATGGGCCTTAGCAAGGGCGCCGGCACCTCGAATGTCAAGCGCGTCGCGGCCGTCTCGGAAGCGATCGGCACCCGGGGCCAGGTGCTGGTCGACTCACTCGGGGCCTACAAGGTCCATGAGGCCCGAGCGGTGGGGGCTCGCCTTGACGATCTCACCAATATCGGTTGGTGGGAGGACGCACTCCTTCCAGAGGACATCGCCGGGTACAGCGAGCTCAAAGCTGCTCTAAAGACGCCGCTCTGTGCCGGCGAGACGCTTTCCAACCGGTACCAGTTCCGTGACCTGTTCGACGCTCGGGCCGTGGACATTATCAACCCCGACATCTGCCGTGCGGGAGGTGTCAGCGAGTGTCGGTGCATCGCGATTCTGGCCGATTTGCACGGGATCCTGTTTTCGCCGCACATCAGCACCGGCACAGCCCTTTACTGGGCCGCTTCGGTCCATCTCGCCGCGCACTCGCCGAACACCGAGATCATGGAGGGCGGCACGCTTCTCGAGCGGCCATTCGGGAACGGGCTGTTGCGGGAGCCGTTGGAAGCGCTTCCCGGACAGGCCATGGTTCCCGAACGGCCAGGCATCGGCGCCGAATTCGACGAGACTGAACTGGCCCGCTTCCAAGTGGTGTGAATATGTCGGCGAAGGCCATACCGAACGTCCGCTGGCGCATCGCTGCGCTGCTATTCGCCGCCACCGTGATCAACTACATCGACCGTCAGACGCTCTCTGTGCTGGCTTCGGAGATTTCGGCGGAATTGGAACTCTCGGACATCGAGTATTCCCAAGTAGTCCAAGCCTTCCTGATTTGCTACGCAGGGATGTACATGATTTGGGGCCGCATCATCGACCGATGGGGAACCCGGGTCGCCCTTGCCGTTTCGATGGTCTGGTGGTCGCTGGCAAATGCGGCCCACGCACTCTCCAGAGGGGCGCTTGGGCTGGGTGCCTTCCGAGCGCTGCTCGGCATGGGGGAGTCGGGCAACTTCCTAGCTGCCGAGAAGGCGATCTCGGAATGGTTCCCTCCGCAGGAGCGAGGGTTCGCGAACGGCCTGGTCAACGCGGCTGCGTCCACCGGGGCGATTCTAGCGCCGCCTCTGATCGTCTTGATTTTTTCGCAGTGGGGATGGCGCATGGCCTTCGTCGTCACGGGCGCGACGGGCTTCGTTTGGCTCGCATTCTGGCTCCGCTGGTATTGGGTCCCGGCACGTCACCCTCGTGTCACAGGCGAGGAGCGGTCTCTGATCGAGACGGCCCCCGGCGGGCCGCCCCGTCGTGCCGTGCGTTGGGGGCAGCTATTCGGGTTCCGGCAGACATGGGCGCTGTTCCTTGCACGGGTGCTGGCCGATCCGGTTTGGTGGTTCTATCTTTTCTGGCTGCCCAAGTACTTGAGCGACGAGCGGGGCTTCAGCATCGTGGCGATCGGCCTGACCACTTGGGTTCCGTTCCTGACCGCCGATCTGGGGGCGATCGCGGGAGGCTGGCTGTCGGGTCGGCTGATCCGGCGCGGGACGGCACCGGTGCGGGCACGCAAGTGGGTGATGCTTCCGGCCGCGGCCGTCATGCCGCTCAGCCTGGTCGTGCCCGCGAGCGACTCGTCGGTGGCAGCGGTGGCGGCCATCTGCGTCGTGACGTTCGCCCACATGGCGTGGAAGACCAACTTGATGACCATGACCAACGATGTGTACCCCACAGCCGTTGTCGGTTCGGCCGCTGGCATTGTGGGATTGGGCAGTTCCCTCGGCGGCGTGATCTTCACCGGTATTACGGGAGCCGTCGTCGAGCGCTATTCGTATACGGCGAAATTCTTCGTGATGGCGTTCTTGCATCCCATCGCACTGGCGGTGCTGCACGCCTTGGCAAAGGGTAGTGTCACGGAGGAGAGCGCGGACTGATCTGCGCGGGTGGTATCGATGCCGATCTCTAACGAGAGCTCTTCGACTGGCGAACTCGTGCGCGTCATGCGCCGTCGCATCTCCGACAATGTCTACGAACAACTTCTCCACGCGATTCTCGAGCATCGGTTCCAGCCCGGCGACCGCCTTTCAATACCAGCCATCGCGCGCGGAATGGATGTGAGCCAGATGCCCGTGCGGCAGGCGATCGACCGGCTCAGCGAGGAGGGGCTGGTGGACGTGCGCCCGCGAAGCGGCACTTTTGTGGCGCAGGCGGACGAACGCGAGATCGCCGAAACATTCGACATCCGGCGCGCCTTGGACCAACTGGCCGCAGAGACCGCGGTCTTGCACGTGTGCGACCAGGACCTAACGGAACTAGATGGCCTCGTGCGCCAGATGGACGATTTCGCCGCCCTGGGAAGCGAAGGGATGAGAAGCCACGATCGACTCAACTGGGAGTTTCATCTTCTTATCGTGCGGCTCTCCGGGAACGAGAAGCTCTACGAGATGTACAACCAGCTGAACGCACACCTAAAGATCGCTAACGTCCACGTCTCCAGCCTTGACTGGGCTGCGAGAGTCCCGCAGGCCCAGCGGGAGCATCGCGCGATGGTCGCTGCGCTGCGTGCCCGGTCGGCGCAGGATCTCGCCGAGGTCCTGGCCACCCATGTCCAGCGGTCCAAGGTCGCGCTCATAGCCGACATCCGTGCCGTGCAAAACCCCGCCTCCGATTCCACTGCCAATTCATAGGTTCCTACCGATGCACTGTACATTCGCCGGCGTTTTTCCCATTCTGGTAACACCTTTCCTGGATAACGGAAGAGTCGACTTCGAAAGCCAACTCCGCGTGGTGGACCACATGCTCGCGCAGGGGGCTCACGGTCTCGGCGCCTTCGGCAACGCCGGTGAAGGATACACACTTCTGCACTCGGAGAAGCGGCGCCTGCTTGACGCGATCGTAAATCACGTGAACGGACGGGCTCCAGTCATCGCCGGCGTGGGAGCGACGGGGAGCGACTCCGCTGTCGAGGCCTGCCGCGAAGCGGAGGGGCAGGGCGCTGCGGGACTGATGGTCCTTCCGCCGTACTACCTGCGGCCGGATGCCGAAGGCCTGCGATTCTTCTTCTCCGCGATCAGCGACGCAGTGAGCATCCCGATCATGGTCCAGGACGCGCCGATGCTTTCGCAAGTTAGCATGCCGCCGAATCTGCTGGCGAGGATGGCAAGCGAGATCGAACATGTCGAATACGCCAAGGTTGAAGCGCCGCCCACGGCGCCGAAGATCAGCAGTACTTTGGCGGCTGCCAACGGCACTCTGACATTGTTCGGCGGACTGAATGGCCAGTTCCTCGTCGAGGAATGGCAGCGTGGTGCCCGCGGCACGATGCCCGCCAGCGACATGACGGAGCTCTACGTAACGATCTGGAATGCCTTGGAGGGCGGCGACAGCGAGGAAGCCTGGAATGTCTTCCGCCGTGCGCTCCCCCTGATTCGGTTCGAATTGCAACCGGGGCTGGGCGTGTCCGCGGTTAAGCACAATCTCGTCCATGCGGGCGTCATTCGCTCCGCCCGAGTCCGGCACCCCACCCGCTCGCTGGACGTATCCGGCCTGCGGGAACTCGCGGCCTTGCGCTCCCTGGTCTTGACGGACTGAGCCCGATGTCTGCGGAGCGCATCGACGCAATAGAGGCCTTTTCGATTCGGTTGCCCCGCGATGCGAGGGCGGTCAGGGGCACGGCGGGCTCACCCACGAAGCTGGCGGCCGGGGAATTCGACTACCGGTGGTCCGAAACCAATAATTCACTGTATTCGCTGAACTTCGAGGCCGCCTTGGTCAAGGTGGCACTGGCTTCTGGACTGACGGGTTGGGGAGAGGCGCAAGCACCGCTAGCGCCGGATGTCGCTTGCCTCATCGTCGACCAGCTGCTGCGCCCTGCTGTCGAGGGGCAGGCATTCGACGGGTCACCGGAGCGCATTGGCGACTTGAGGGACCGCATGTATTCCACGATGCGGGTCCGAGGCCAGACCGGAGGCTTCATGCTGGATGCGATCGCCGGAGTCGACCTGGCCCTCTGGGACCTGGCGGGCAAGATCAATGATCGTCCGGTTGCGGAACTGCTTGATCCAGGCGGGCCGAGGCGGCGAATCCCTTGCTACCTATCCGGGCTGCCGGGACGCAGTAACGGGGACAGGGTCGAGCGGGCCAGAGAAGCTTGGGCCCGGGGCTTCCGAGTCTTCAAACTTTTCTACGATCGAACGGAAGCCGAGTTGTTTGACCTCGTTGACCGCTTGCTCGACGCTCTGGGACCGGACGCCATGGTCGCGGTCGACGCGCTGTGGAGGCTTGACGATTCCTCCGCGGTCACGTTTGGCAGGAAGCTCGATGATCGCGGTGCTTTGTGGCTCGAGTGCCCCCTGGCACCGGAATCCGCTCTCCCCCACGCCCAGCTAGCGGCGAAGATCCGCACGCCGATCGCCCTGGGGGAGAGCTACCGCTCCCGGCAGGAGATGGCTCCCTTCCTCGAGTGCGGCTGCGTCCGATGGCTGCAACCCGACCTCGGTCGGTGGGGGATCACCGAGGCGGTCGCGCTCGCAAGTGAAGCTGGAGCGGGGTTGCGCATCGCTCCGCATATCAGCATCGCAATGGGACCTCAGATCGCGGCGGCCCTGCATTTCGCTGCCGCGTCGAGGGACGTGGAACTCGCCGAGTACAACCCGGACGTATTCTCGGTCGCCAACCGTTTCATCACCGAGCCGCTGGCGATCGATGGTGCCGAGTACCGCCTGCCGTCGGTGCCGGGCCTCGGCGCGGAGATTGATGAATCCGCGGTAAGAGCTGTTGCCCAGCGGCCCACTCTGGAGCGCGTCGAGAACACCTGCGATAGGCGCTAGGACTGTCTCGGGTGGTGGTAGGCTAAGGAACCATGAGAGTCTGTATTGCACTGCTTCTAACGCTCGCAACTCCGGCTTTGTGCGAGCAGAAACTCGGGATCATCGATTTCCCTAACAGTGGAAACTCCGCTGCCCAAGACCCCTTTCTGCGCGGGGTCCTGCTGCTGCACAATTTCGAGTACGACGATGCCGCCGTCGCGTTTCGAAATGCCCAAGCGGCGGACCCTGACTTCGCCCTGGCGTATTGGGGAGAGGCGCTTTCTCACTATCGGCCAGTTTGGGGGCGCGAAGACTTGGACAAGGGCCGAGCCGCGCTCGAGAAGGGCTCGAAGGCCAGCTCGGCTACTCCAAGGGAGCGGAAATATCTGGAAGCAGCCAGAATCGCATTCGGCGAGGGGGACCGGGAGGATCGCTGGGAGAGGTACTCCAATGCAATGGGTCGCCTCTCCGAGGCTCATCCGGGCGATCTGGAAGCCGCCAGCCTGTATGCGGTTTCGATGTTCGGCACGACGGGCGGGAAGCGCGACACTCGCACGTACATGAAGATCGGGTCGATCGCCGAAGACGTGTTCTTAGAGAACCAAGACCATCCCGGGGCTTTGCACTACCTGATCCATTCATTCGACGACCCGGTCCACGCTCCGCTCGGATTGAGATACGCGCGTCGTTATTCCGATGTTGCTTCTTCGGCGCCGCACGCACAGCACATGCCGTCGCATATCTTCCTGGCTCTTGGAATGTGGGACGAGTGCATCTCCTCGAACATCGACTCGTGGAATTCCTCGGAGGCGCGGGTGAAGCGGCTGGGTTTGGGCACGGACAACCGGGGCTACCACGCGCTTTGGTGGATGCAGTACGCCTACCTGCAAGTAGGAAACCTAGACAAGGCGAGCGAAAACTTATCGATCATCGAAGCGGACGCTGTGAAATCCGGCTCGCGCCTCGCCCGCAGCCATCACGCCTACCTGCGCTCGCATCTGCTGATCGATGGCGAGCAGTGGGATGCCGACCTGCGACCGGTCAAAGCCGATGGCATCGACGGCCGGGCATGGGGATCGAACGCGCTTGCGGAGGGCATGCGCGCCATCAAGACTGGGCACGTCGGCGCGGCACGAAAGTGGCTTGCGAAGCTCCAAGCCCGCAAGGGTGGGGACGCGAGAGGCTCGGAATCTCTGCCAATCGTGGCGCTGGAGCTGGAAGGGCTGATTCTGCTTGAGGACAAAAAGCAGGAAGCAGCGGTGGACAAGCTGCGCGAAGCGACCCTGCTCGAATCCGGGACAGCGTTTGGATACGGACCGCCATTTCCGGCCAAGCCCTCGTTCGAACTCCTAGGCGACGTGCTGATGGCAATTGACCGTCCGGAGGAAGCCCTTCAAGCCTACGAGTCCTCTTTGGAGCGGACGCCGAGGCGGGCCTTGTCACTGCTCGGGCTAAAGAAGGCTGCCGCCGCGATTGGCGACACGGACGCGGCCGAGCGGGCCACGGCGGAATTGAGAGTCTACCTGTCGCACCAGTAGTTCCGTCGCTCCGCTTGCGACAGCGTTGAAGATCAATACCTGCACCACGCGAGCACATAGCGGCTGATTCAATTGACGGGCGGCGTCAGTGTAATTTCGACCGCTGCCGCGAGGTCTCGGCCAGCACGGATGGCTATCGCGATTTCGATTCCGAGGGGACGTGCCACGGAAGAGAGCTTTTCGGAGATCCAGTTCCTTTCCTTCGCCGCCAAATCTTCGCTATCGACCATGCACGGCCGGCCGATCGGTCGGATGCTGAGAGGCTGCCGAGTCCGCAGCTTGGCTGGCGGTTGCTCCGCAGGTCCGCTCCCTGGCCAATCGCTCTCACGGCCCATTTGCCGCCGATGATTCCTTCGGCAAAGCGAACGCCCAGAATCCCAACCCCGATCCGATCGCGACAAATTGCCTGCTTCCGACCATGTAAGTCATCGGGGAGGCCTTCCAATCCTGATTGGCTTGGAAGTGCCAAAGCAGTTTCCCTGTCTTGGAGTCCAAGGCGGCGAAGGCGCCGCTGTCCTCGCCGAAGAACACCAGCCCACCCGCCGTCGACAGCACTCCCGAGTAGGTCGTCGAGTCCCCGGTCTGCGCGTAGTTCCAGATTGTCTTTCCGGTCTGGATGTCCAGCGCACGAATATGCCGCTGATTTGGGGAGCCGTCGGCCAGCCGGAACGTCCCTCCAAGCCAGGACCGCCCCCGCTGCCAAGGAGTGTCTCCCTTGATGTACAGCATGCAGGACTCGTGGACCATCATGTAGAACAGCTTTGTATCCGGACTGTAAGCAGAAGCCCACCAGTTCGTGGCGCCCCGAATCGCTGGGCACACCGCGCTGCCCTCCGTGGTGGGGTCGCTGCCGGGCAGGACGATCGGCCGGCCGTTTTCGTCGATGCCCTCGGCCCAAGTCTGGTCGATGAACGGCTCGCCCAGCAAGAACTCGCCCGTGACCCGGTCAAGGACATAGAGAAATCCGTTGCGATTCGCCTGCACTAGCAGCTTGCGCGACTCGCCGCGAAATTCCTCGTCGACCAAGAGAAGGGGTTCCTGTGCATCCCAGTCGTGGGTGTCGTGTGGCGTGAATTGGAAATACCAGAGCAGCTCTCCAGTCTTGGGCGCTAGAGCAAGGACCGAATTCGTGTAGAGATTGTCTCCGGGTCTGCGGTCGCCGTTTAGGTCGGGGCACGGGTTCCCGGTCGGCCAGTACAGAATGTCCAGTTCCGGATCGTAGCTTCCAGTTAGCCACGTCCCGCCGCAACCCTTTTCCAGAACTTCGGGATCGCCCCAGGTCTCGGATCCGGGCTCCCCCGGGGCCGGAATCGTCCAGAACCGCCAGGCGCGCTCCCCAGTCTCTGCGCGGTAGGCGTCGAGGAAGCCGCGCAGGCCGGTATCGCCTCCCGAGATCCCGAAGAAAACCAAATCGTCGACTACCAGAGGCGCGGCGATGGCGCCGTAGTGGTCCCGATAGTCCGCCATTTCGGCGTCCCAGACAAGTTCGCCAGTCCACCGGTTTAGCGCGATCGCGTGGGCGTGATCGGTGACAGTGAACAGCAGGTCGCCCCGGATCGCGACGCCCCGGTTCAACCCGATTGCGGCGTCGCCTATCAATCCTTTGGTCCGCGGGCGCGAGTACTGCCAGACTTCCCGGCCGGTCGTGGCGTCGAGGGCGAACACTTGGTTCACGCCGGTGACGTACATGATCCCGTCGATCACGATGGGCGTGCCCTCGATCATTCTCTGGTCGGGAACCGGAAAGAACCACTGGGGAACCAGTTCCGCAATGTTGTCGCGATGAATCTGGGCGAGCTGGCTGTGGCGATTCGCGGTGTTGCTTCCGTGGTATGTCGGCCAGTCGACGCTCGGCTTCGTATTGGCGGGGCGGTAGGCGTCGCCTTCGCGCCGCAGCAGGAGAATGCGTTCGTCGGGTCCGCGGACTTGCGCGTCGAATCCGCTCTCGTTCAGAATCTCTCCGCGTATCGCGGAGCCGTCGGCAAGACGTATGGCTCGCACGCGATCGGCGGGTTGATCGTCAGACGAAAGGCTTCCCAGGTATTCAACCAGCCTTTCTAGCTGGTCGTCAGGTAGATCGAACGGAGGCATTCCCTTGTCCGGCGCGCCTTGGCGGACGAATGCCGCGACTTGGTCTGGCTCGTGCGTCTTCAAGAAGCCGCGGATATTCGGTCCTCGATTCGTGCCCTTGCCGTCGCCGGCGTGACAAAGCACGCAGTTGTTGATAAAAGCGGCTTTCCCTTCGGTCGGCGATTGCTGCCCGGACGCGGTGGCGCAGATGGCGCCGAGAAGCACGACCGAGAGTCCGGAATGGGTGATTCGAGCTGTGGTGCGCCTTGGGCGGCGTGCTCTGCAAGGGTGAAACATCGTGCCGTTACATCTCCCGGGGTTTTCCGCTCATTCATGCTCGTCGGTAAGGGGCGTTTCCTCAAGGCCGACTCGGAAGACCCACGCAATGTCGGACGACATATTCAAGTTGGCCTCATGGCCGCCGGCGTACCGGGTCTGGCCGTTGTCTTGTGGAAACGGCGACAGGTCGAACGTCCGAGGCTCTAAAGGTATCGGCTTCCCGGGCGCGCATCTTGCATTCACCTCGGCGAGCCTGAATGCCTGCTGGGCGGTTCGAACGGCGTAAGTAGCGACCTGGCGAAAGCTGTGCCATCGGGTGTTCTCGGGTCCTCCGATCTTCGCCTCGAAACCGATCAGATGCGCCGTCTGGCCGGGAGCGGGATGGATAACCGGCGCGCTCTTGCTATTCGCATCCAGGGCATAGCCGGTCTTGACGCCTTGGCGGAGTGCCTCGTCCATGAGTGTGGGGAGACAAGCCTCATCGTGCAGGACGTACCCGTCCGCACTCTCGGGGTCCAGCCGCTTCATGCAAGCCGCGGAACTCGAGTTCGGTGTCCTCATGAACAGAATCGACTCCTTTTCGCCGTTCGGATTCGGAACCGGCGTCAAGCCCCGATGCCGGCCATATCTGTGTTGACGCCGCCGCCCGAGTTGAGCCCCTCGGAGTAGGGTGCCTCGAGGCCATCCTGCCGTCTTTAGATTACTCCCCCGACAGAAGCGTCGAGGTTTCTGCTAGCGACGGCGACGCTCAGCCGGCGCGTGCTGAACGGCCCTTGCCTTGGGAATTCGATTTCGTCGTCCTAACGGATCTTGGCAGGCAGCGCGGCGTCATGGACGCCAGGGATGATGCCCGGATTGCCGAGTGCCGGGAGCATGCGCCGGATACCCGTGAGTTGGTCCCGATCGGATTCCATATCTCGCGGCATCCAGCGGCCGCCATCGGCGGCCGATCCCGACTTGACGATCTCGTGACTCCAGGTGCCTGCCTTGTCGTCTCGGACCCACGCGGAGACATTCGAACGGATGCTGCCCGAAGCCATCACGAGCAGATTGGGGTGAGGTGAGAGCCGCTGGTCTGAGTGGTCCGTCGCAAACGTCACGGACTGCAGGATGTTGCCCTTCATATGGCGCCCGCCTGCATTGTCCCAGGCACTCGTATCAAGGCCTACCCCCCACTTAGCGGCAGGACTGTCAATTCCCAGCACTTGGGCGGACTGGCGGTCTTCGTCCCCAGCTCCCTCCCACTGGATGTCTTTCCAGTTGCCGTTGGCCGCGTGTAGTTGCCGCCTATTTGGAACGAGATGAATGATCTCCGAACTGCCGGCCCACGCTTCGCTCGAATCGCGATACCCTGCGTCGCAGCTTTGGATCCAGCCCTCGACTCCTGAAGGCGCAGCTTCACCGGCCTCCGATTGGGCCGACATCGGCCCTGGGCTTGAGATCGAAGAGGTGAAAGCGACAATGCACACGGCTGGTGACTTGAATCCCGCCCACTTGACGGCGATCTTCATCTTGGGCTTGCATTCGTCCGTCAATAGAAAGTCGACGCGGGCTCCCAGTAATTCCGGGCTATTTGGGTGTCAGCTCGATGTCGCGAGAGGTGCCGTTGGGGCGCTGCACGGTGATGGTGAACTTCTTTCCGCTCTTCGTGTGGCTGAGACGCGTTATGCCACCCTCGCCGATGTTATCGAACACGACCTTGCCGGACTTCAACTCGACGAGGCGCATGACCTGCGGCTCGGCAGAGCGCGGCTTGAACCCGGGGTTCCGCTGCTGGAGGCGCAATGTCAAGCAATCCTCTTCCTCCTCGACCACGATCAACTCGATCATTGTGGTTGCCCCGTCTGCACCCGTCGCGCGCACCAGGGAGGCGATGGAGCCCCCCTTCGGCTCCGCCCAGTTCTCTTCCAGGGCGCCTTGCCCGATGGGGCCTTCGTAACTGCCGGTCATCCAGCTCAGCTCGCTGATCTTCGCCGCCGGAACTGCGAGCGAAGGCGGCGAAGATCCCACAATGATGAGCAGAGCGGACATGACTAGAAACGCTGCGTGCTTCATGAAGTCTCTCCTACAGTCAGTTCCCTAGAAAACTGCTGTGCCCAAGCATCTGGCTGGCGGCTGCGTCGGACAATTCCCCAGCGCCACCCTGGGCCAGTCGGAGTGCGAAGACCCGAAGCCCGACCTAAGGCGCCGCACGGCCAGCAAATATGAACAACGACGGACTCGCGGAGGGCGCTCGCTCGCTTCCGAAGGACGATGTGCGGCTTTGTCCGTTTAGGCAATCAAGCGTAGGGCGCGGCGACTCGTTGGAGCGATTCCTCCGGGGCCGGAGCTTGGACCTGGCGGGCACGGAAGTCGCAGTCGACCGACCGACTCTGCAACGGGCATTCTCGTGCGGCGGATTGGATGGATTCGCTCGGCCGGCGCTCTTGCAGTGGGAGTCTTGGCGCTCGAAGTAGGGAACAGGGACACGATGGCCGGCAAGGGCATCGTGACTGGGGATGCCCGAATGAGCCGGTGTCTGCTTCTTGCCTTGCGCAGCATCGAAGACTCGGAGGATGCCTCGCTCACTCTGGGGCAGGTGCGGAAGGATCGTCGGAATCCGCTAATGAGGGGAGGCCGGTTGCGGGAGCGGCGCCTCGATGATGGACATGCCGAGGCCCTCTGCGACGAGCACGGAGAACCGTATATGAGCTGGCACGCGCTGTTGACGGGACCCGCAAGTCGTCTGTGTTGGGCCGGCCCGCGGGAGCAGATAGTCCAGATCTGGTTTGAGATACAGGGTCGATCCGGCTTAGGCGGCATAGTGCTTGGGAGCGAACTGGCCCGGCCGGTATGCTGCCAGCTGCTCGCGGCCAGTAGCTTTCGGAAACCACGGTGTCATACAATCAAACCAACCGAGAATCCCAATTTGATCTGGCGCCCAATGCTTTTCTTGGACCTAGCAGGGAGTGTAGACACGTCGGGTCCAGCTTGAATTGCAATGCGGGGTCGAAGGGGAACCGCACCGTGTTTCGACAATCTTTCAAGGCGACCGCAAGCGTGATGGTTTTCGGGCTGATTGCGGTAGCGGCGCCGTCCGCCCAAGAGCTCTTTCTCGATACGATCCAGCCCACGCTGAAGCAGGAGTGCCTAGGCTGCCACGGCGAGGCAAACGTCTTCGCGAAGCTGGACCTGCGCAGCCGGGAGGCGGCGCTCAAGGGCGGTCAGCGCGGCCCGGCCATCGTCAGCGGCGATCCGGATTCCAGCTTGCTGCTCACGGCAATCGATCATGCGGGCGAGCTGCAGATGCCTCCCGGCGGGGCCGAGAAAAAGTTGCCTTTGGATGTCCGCGAGGCCTTCCGCGACTGGATTGCGGCTGGTGCTCCGTATGCCAAGGGGGAGTCGACGGCAAACTGGGACTTCGAGGAAGCCGATCTCTGGGCGTTCCGTCCGCTGGGGAAGGTCGACCCTCCGGTCGAGGGCGTCAATCCAGCAGAGGTCCGCACGACTGTCGACAGCTTCGTGCTGGCCAAGCTGGCACAGCAGGGGATTCAGCCCGCTCCGCGGGCGGACAGGATCACGCTTATCCGGCGCTTGACCTTCGGCCTGACCGGCCTGCCTCCCACGCCAGATGAAGTGGACGCATTCGTGAACGACCAGTCCCGCGGAGCGTACAAGGAATTGGTCGAACGCTTGCTCGACTCGCCGCGTTACGGGGAGCGGTGGGGCCGCCACTGGCTCGACGTGACGCGCTACGCCGACACGGCGGGGTATTCAAACGATTTCGAACGCCCCAATGCCTGGCGCTACCGGGACTACGTCATCCGGAGCTTCAACGAAGACAAGCCGTACGACCGGTTCATTCTCGAGCAGATAGCCGGGGACGAGTTGTTCCCTGAAGATCCCGAGGCCATGATCGCAACCGGGTTCTTGAGGAGCGGCCCCTGGGAGCACACGGGCATGGCCGTCGCTGCCGTCACGAGACAACTGTTCCTCGATGACGTCACGCACCATGTCGGACAGTCGTTCCTCGGCCTGACTCTCGGCTGCGCGCGCTGCCACGATCACAAGTTCGACCCGATTCCGACCAAGGATTACTACCGGATGCAAGCCGTCTTCGCGAAGACCGCCTTCGCTAGGCGTCCCTTGGAGTTCCTGGCTTCCGAGACCACCGAAGGCTTCGAGCGGGGACGCGAAGCGTTCGACGCACGGCTAGCCGCGTTGGAACGGGGGATGCACGATCTCCACGAGGCTGCCCGGGAGCGGCTAGCGCGAGAGCAGGGGGCGGAAGCTGCCGCGCAAGCCAGCAGCTCCATACTCCAGCGCCACATGGACAAGGAGCAGGCCGAGCTTCTCAAGCTCCTCCGCAAGCGGGTCACGATGCACAAGCTTTCCAAGCTGCGCTTCGAGCCGCTCGCCATGACTGTCAGCAATGGCCTGGTTCCCGCTTGGGACACCGTGGCCGCGCGCAATAGCTACATGAAGAGGGAGGAGTACGAGAACGCAACGACGCGAGTTCTCGTCGGCGGGGACATTCAGGCACCCGCCGAGGAGGTCGCACCCGGCACCTTGGAGGCGGTTGAGCGCTATGGCGCCCTGCCGGAGCCGAAAATCCCCGACACTGTCAATGGTCGGCGTTCGATGCTCGCGCAGTGGATCGCCGACCCTCGGAATCCGTTGACCGTCCGAGTGATGGTGAACCGCATCTGGCAGTACCACTTCGGACGCGGTTTAGCGGCGAATGCCAACAATTTCGGCAAGATGGGAAAGAAGCCCACGCATCCAGAACTCTTGGACTGGCTTGCGGGCTTCTTTGTCGATCATGGCTGGAGCGTCAAGGCCGTTCACCGCGTGATTCTCTATTCCGAGGCATACCAGCGTTCCAACGCGCATGCGGATCGGGAGTCTCTTGACCAGAAGGATCCCGAGAACCTCTACCTTGCGCGCTTCTCAGCCCGTCGTTTGGAAGCCGAGGAATTGCGCGACAGCATGATCGCGGTCGCAGGCGAGTTGAGCGACCTTGCGGGCGGTCCCGGGACGTATCCTCAAATCAACTCAGACGTCGCGCGGCAGCCGCGCCACGCCATGGGCACGCTCCGGCCCGTGTATGAGGCAGAACCAACGCGACGGCGGCGCAACCGGCGGTCCGTGTACAGCTTTCAGCAGCGCAGCTTGATGGATCCGATGGTCGAGGTGTTCAACGGCGCCAACCCCGACTTGACATGCGAGCGAAGGGAATCGTCGACAGTGCCTACGCAGGCTTTCGCTCTCCTCAATGCGGAGCAATCGCGGGACATGGCGATGATCATGGCCGGTCGGCTCACCGGTCTGCCCGCAAACGAGCGAGTCGACACCGCTTTTCGCCTAGCTTACAGTCGTTCGCCGACAGACGAAGAACTGGGCTGGTCCGACGATTTCCTTAAGAGGATGACCGACCACCACGCCGAGACTCCGGCACCGCCGCGTCGTCCTCCCGACGATGTCGTGCATCACCTCACAAGCGAGCTGACCGGCGAGAAGTTTGAGTTCGTCCAGCCCGGCTACAGGGGCCCTTACGAGCACAACCCACACCCCAGCGGCGCAACGCCGCAAGCCCGCGCTTTGGCAGACCTAGCCTTGGCGCTGTTCAATTCCAACGAATTCGTATACGTGTACTGACAATGAAACGCCAAATGCTCACCGCTCGGCCGTCACGGCGCGAGTTCCTGTATCACTCCGGCATGGGACTGGGAGCAATCGCTCTTTCTGCGATGCTCCAGAAGGATCGCGCCCGTGCGAGCGTGCTGTCGCCCAAGCCAGGACACCACGATGCGAAGGCGAAGAGTTGCATCTTCCTGCTCATGGAAGGCGGACCGAGCCATATCGACACGTTCGACCCCAAGTCCAAGCTTGTCGACCTGCACTTGACGGAATTCGTCAAGGAGAGAAACAAGTTTGAAGCGAGCATGAACACGGGCAAGCGCTACTTCGTGCGCAGCCCGTTCGAATTCCGTCGCGCCGGGCGCATGGGCATAGAGATCAATGCCAAGCTTCGCAACTTCGCTGACTGCGTCGACGACGTTTGCTTCTATCGCGGCTTGCAGGCTACTTCGGTCAACCACCCCACGGCGCTGTATCACCTCAATACGGGAAATCGATTCGGCGGTGATCCGGCGATCGGGTCGTGGGTCACTTACGGCCTTGGCACAGAAAACCAGAATCTACCGGGATTCGTGGTGCTGCCTGACCTTGCGTATCCGCAGGGAGGTGCCGGCAACTGGTCGAACGGGTTCCTGCCCGCCCACTACCAAGGAACTCCGTTGCGTTCGCAAGGATCGCCCGTGCTTGACATGTCTCCCCCGGAGTACGTCACGGACACGCAGCAGCGTGAGACTCTCAACTTCCTCGGGAAGTTGAATCGCAGCCACATGGAACGCCACGAGAGCCACGCGGAACTCGCCTCTCGCATCGAGAGCTATGAACTCGCGTTTCGCATGCAGGCGGAAATGCCGGAAGCGATCAATATCGATGCCGAGCCGGAGGATACGAAGTCTCTGTACGGTGTCGGCTCGAACAGTTCTGAGGTGGACTCGATCGGCCGTCGCTGCCTCCTCGCCCGGCGGCTCGTCGAGCGAGGAGTTCGGTTCGTTCAAGTCATCGTCTCCGGCTGGGATTCGCACGACTATATCGAGAAAGCCCACGGCTCTCGACTCGACGCGATCGATCGCCCCATTGCTGGCTTGCTCAAGGACTTGAAGCGCACAGGATTGCTGGAGGAGACTCTGGTTGTATGGGCTGGCGAGTTTGGTCGCTCGCCCGACAACGGCATACGCGGAGGCGGAACCGCTTGGGGCCGTGACCACAATGCTCCAGCCATGGCCTATTGGATGGCTGGAGGAAACGCGCCTCGTGGCAAGATCGTCGGGGCTACCGACGATACCGGCCGAACTGCGATCGAAGTGGTGCATCCGATCCAGAACATGCACGTGACGTTACTGCACCTGCTGGGGTTGGACGACGCCGCGCTAACCTACTTCGCGCAAGGGCGAGACAAGCAGCTCAGCCAGACCGGCGGGGAATTGATCAAGGAATTGGTGGCGTAGCGCCGCTGTGCCGCCCTTCTCGCCCTAGCCGGTGCCGCGCCTTTGCGACGGGCTTCGAAGACCACGATGGCCGGGGTGGGCGCAGCATCAGCCCTCGAAATAGGCCCGCATCCGCTTGCCCAGACTCCTTTTCGCTAGCTGGTCTGACTCAAGGACTCATTCGATCTAATGACAGGGCGATGGCCCGTCGTCGATGGAATGCGCCGTGGCTTGGAGTTGTCCTTACACGACGAGGAGCGGAGACTTTCTTCCGACTACCTCCGCCGCCGGTCCCGCTGCCACCATCGCTTTAGAAATGTCCGCCGATGCCGGGTCGATAAGTCTCCAATCCACAATAACGATGCCGCCTGCGGGGATGTTGGGGTCCATCCAGCCTAATTTGGCGGTTTCCTCGTGCGGCATCGACGTGCACCCGTACCGTCTCCGAAATTGCCGGCGAGGTTGCTATTCGCCTTCCAGTAATCGTGGAAAGACGAGGCGATCGACCAGTAGGGAATGCTGACCGCATTGCCGGGCCTTGCGGGATCGTTGAACGCAGTCGGCTGGGTAGTCCACACGTCGAACGGGCGGCCTATGGGCGGGGCGGCGGTCGGGTCGTCGGCGGACTCGGCCTGGAACCTCCACTGCTCTAGGGGCCCCGGAGAGACATTGTGCTCGAGCCGCCACTGCAGGACATTCGGTGTGCAAACCGCCGTTCACGCCCTTGCTCTCAAAACGTTCTGGCTTTCGATTCCCTGTCGCGCTCCGGATTCGTCGCTCCTAGAATCGCGGGTTTATTCCGGTGGCAGGGTGACCTGTCTCAGGAGCGAAAGCAGCTCGTTCTCGATCTTTACTGACGCCTGTCGTTCCACCCGGCTGGTGCCGAGCCAGGTTTCGTACCCTCCCAGTTCGTGGTGCTCCGGTGTAGGCAAGTACCCTTCGGCACCGTTGGCAAGCTCGATGACGAACGTAGGGCGAATCGGGCTGAGCCTCTTGATCGAGAGACCGGTCTCGACAAATGTCTCGAAAGGTAGGGAAACAATCCCCAAGCCGCCAATTCGCAGGGCCTGCAGCACGACCGAGACGTACTCAGGGCCGTTTTGGAGATCTATGGCTCGTTGCGCGTAGATAGCCTGCCGCACCGTCAGTGATTCGGGCGGGTCGGCCAATAGCGCCTGGGATCGTGCAAGGACTTCTTGCGCAGGCTTGCGGCGAGCCAGCGTCAATTCCGACTGAGCCATGTCGACCGTCGCCTCGAACGTGTGTTCGATTCTTCCGTATGCCTCGATTGCGGCGTCCGCCAGCTTGCATGCCACGTATCGCACTTGCTCGAACGGCTCCTTCCTGGCCCTCGGCTTTGAAAAGTCGAGGTTATTGATGTTTCCGCTCGTCCCATTCGACAGGATTCCGACAAAGCCCTGCCGAGAGCCTAGGCGCTCTTCGATGACCCTCGCGAACTCGCCGAAGTAGTCCGCTGAAACTTGGGCCGCCGGGATGCCGCCGACATAGTGCAGGGAATAATTGGCGAGCAGGCCGATCGGGTCTCCGTCGACTGAGCGCACCGACAGGACAGCCACTTCTGGATCGACCGGACCTGACGGACGCAAACGGTCCTGGCTGGCGAACGGCGGATTCATTCGCACTCGATCCGTCGTTCCTCCGAACGGGTCCGGCGGAATGCTGCCGTCCTTCATCAGCCACCGGCGATTGAACACTTCGTCGGGAAGGCTCCCTGTTGCCCAACCGACCTCGGCAGGCTCGAGCCTAGCAACGCTTTCGATGATCGAGGAGGCGATGCCTTGGACCAACAGTTCCGAGTAAAGCTCCTCGTTGTGATCGTGCCGCTCGGATTCCAGACCTCGCAGGCCTGCTCCGGGAGCCGGTGGGGGAGCGCTATGGGTATGCGTTGCTGCGATCAGCACGCGATTCGGTTCGAGACCGGTGGAGTCGTGAATGATCCATTTCGCTTCGTCAACGGTTTCCCTCGGGAGGTAGCAGCTGTCCACCACTGCAATCGCGATGGTCGAAGCGCCCGTTCGAAGGACGAGAGCCCGTGCATGCAGCGGATCATGGGCACTGGTAGCCGGTCGGTAGCGAAATGACCCGATCAAAGGAAGAGGCCAATCCCGTGGCGTGATGTCGACCGCCGTCGCTGCGGCGAGGAATTGCGGTCCATCCTTGTTGTTACAGGAAGTCGCTGGAACTGCAATGAAGGCGGCGAACAGCACTGCCGTTACCACCAAATAACGCCGCGACGAGGCTAACGCAGTAACAGGTCTCATAACATGACGGATCAAATTGTACCCTTGCAGTGTTGCTGAAACGTCTATAACTAGCACGATCAGGCAGTTCCAGTTCGCAGAGAGAGCAATCCGCTGGCCGGCGTCGTCTCGATGGGCAACCGAAGCCAGCCGAGCGCCAGCCCGACAAGTTTGAAATAGATCTCCGCTCTCTTGTGAGACACTCCGTACCGAAGATCCTAGTCCTGAGGGCCGGGAGTCGAAACTGCCTGTTAGGCTGATTACGGCGATGAGTGCTAGGTTGTCCATCCGGGGAATGCTTTTCGCGGCGGTCCTAGCAGGTGCCATGCTGCTTCTCTTCGTCCCGGAAGCGCCGTCCCAGCCAGCGAACTACTCGGTTCTCGGACAGGCTTACATCACGGGCCCGCAGGGCGAACACTTCGGCGTGGCCGCGGCCAAAGTTGAATTGCAGTCAATTTCGCTTGACGGGTCTGAACTCTCTGGATCGGACGCGCCGGGACCCCCTACTTCGGAAGCCGACAGTCTCGGGCTCTTTCGATTTGAGGGCGTCGCGGAGGGGTGCTATGTCCTCTCGGGCACCTCGATCGGGTTAAGCGGTCAGAGCGACATCCTCTGCGTTCCTGGCGATGAAGAGCCTTTGCGTGTCGACGTGCAACTGCAAGTCGACACCGTTGTCGAGTCCGTCGAGGTCACAGCTTCGGTCATTGAAATCGATCCCACCGAGACGACTAGTTCGGGCTCGGTGGGAGTATCGACTCTAGACAACGCTCCTAAAGCCAATCGGAGTGTCGAGGACGTTATGCCGCTGATTCCGGGCGTGCTCAAGGGGCGTGCGGGCGAGATCAACATGAACGGCGTGCGCGCCACGCAAAGCGGATCGCAGCTAAACAATATCGACGTGACCGACCCTGTAGCGCGAACTTCGGAAATGACGCTGCCCTTGAGCGTCGTGTCGAGTGTCGAAGTGCTATCCAGTCCGTACGACGCGCAGTACGGCGGCTTCGCCGGCGCGATGTCCACGGTCGAGACAAAAGCCGCGGATGCCTCCGAATTCCAATTCGAGCTCCAGAACTTCACGCCCCGCATCCGGCGGAGGGCTGGCAAGATCACCGGCATCGAGTCGAGCACGCCAAGACTCACTCTCAACATCCCTCTCATCTCTAATCGGGTTGCCTGGCTGCACTCGACCGAGTATCAATACGTGCGAGCGGACCAGGAGGATGCCAACCTACCGCTTCACGAGCGCGATGTCGAGCAGGAGATGCTCACTGTCTTCAACCAGTTCGATGTTTCCGTTTCCGACAGGAATCGAGCATCCTTCACGGCGCTTGTTTATCCGGAGAAGTTCAGTTTTTTCGGTCTCAACGCTTTCACTCCCCAGCCGTCGACTGCGAACTTGCGCAAGCGGGCTTTTCTTTACACGGCCAAGGATTCGCACGAATTTGCTTCCGGGGGGGTTCTTCTATCCCATTTCTCAATTCAGGATCTCGAGAATGACGTAAGACCCATTGGCGGCGACCCGAGCATGATCGGAATTGATCGCGTCGCCGGTTCCTTCTTCAATCGGCAGGCGCGCGCCACGACACGTCGCAAGATTTCCGAGTTGTATCACTTCCGCCCGATGGGAGACCACCAACTGAAGACCGGGGTCGATCTCGGATGGGAAACCTATTCGGGCGTCCAGACATTCAATCCCGTGACATGGCTGGGCATTGCGGGCAGGCCTGTGATGAACCTGCGTTACACGGATCCCGCTGAGGTCCGAGGGCGCAAGACAGATTTTTCCTCCTTCGTCCAGGACAAGTGGCAGTTACACGACCGGCTGACGCTGGATGTCGGAGGCAGGCTGGAACGCGATTCGCTCTCTTCGCGGTGGAATCCGTCCTACCGAGTTGGATTCGCGTACGCGTTGGGTGGCGCCTCGAGAACCGTTCTGCGCGGCGGGTCGGGGCTGTTCGTGGACCGGATCAGCCTTCTCGTGCCGACCTTCGAGCAACTGCCTCGCCGCATCGAAACCCGCTTCGACCCGTTCGGCGGGATCTTGTGGCAGCGCAGCTTGCTTCCACGGCTGGACGGTCCCCTTCACAACGCCAAGAGCTTGGGGTGGAACCTGCAGCTGGACCACGAGTTGGTCGACAACCTGTTTCTCAGGACGGGTTACCAATTCCGTCGCACGACCAGCAATTTCCTCATCGATCCAATGATCGGCGGCGTTGCGGGCGCGGAGCGCCCTGCGCTGACGATGAGCAACAACGGCACGGATCGCTATCGAGAGTTCCAGCTCTCGTTGCGCTACCGTCTTAGCGGCACGGGCCACATCACCGCTTCGTACGTGCGCTCGAGTTCTTACGGCGACCTGAACGACCTCGGATCGATCTACGGGCCCACTCCAGCCGCTCTCATTCTTCCGAACGAGCGGGCCCCGTTGCGTTTCGATGTCCCCCATCGCATGTTGACCTGGGCGGAATTCAATCTCCCATGGGGCCTGAAGACGATCCCGGTTTGGGAGCTGCGAAGCGGGTTCCCGCATTCAAAGACCGACGAATATCGTGATTTCCTTGGTCCACGGAATCGGGCCGGACGCTTCCCGCTCTACAATGCCTTGGATCTCCAAGTCACCAAGAAAGTGAGTATTCATTTCAAGGGGAAGGACCGTAGGTTTCGAGCGGGGATTCGTCTGTTCAACCTAGCCAACAACTTCAATCCTCAGGACTACCAGGACAACATTGCCAGCCCGCGTTACGGAGTCTTCTACCGAGGTATCAAGCGGAAAATTCGCGCGGTCTTTGAAGTTGAATACTAAGCCAGCAAGGGCCCCAAGATAGGTGGACAGGTCCGAGGCGAGGCTGCGATACCGAATTTTCGGCCGCACTCCTAATCCGATAAAGCCTTTCGACAAGCCCGGTGCTTCCAAAAAAGCTTCCGGGTTCGCAATCAGCCGCTCGTTGGCACGACGCACTCGTCGGATGAGCTTTGGCTGACGAGCAGGCCTGCGTGTTCGGGATCGCAACCCGGACGACGGCTTGCGGTAGAGGCGAGGCTGGGGGTCTTGCTTGCGGCATTCCCCGGAAGCCTTGGCGCGTTGATCCGGACAATTCTTGACTCGCAGCTATCCAGGGCCACCTTGCTGGGGCGCGCCATCGCAACCTGAGGCTCTTCGAAGTGTTGCATTAGCGCTCATCGCCCTAAGGTCGTGTCTCGGCGGGCTGGGCCAGCTGCTCGTTCAAGGCGTGTGACTGAGGGCTGCCAGAATGGGTCTTTCGATATACTTTATCCGGGATGCGGATGCCCGATGATCGAATTTCGACCCGTCGGCGGTTTGTCGAATCGCTGTGCGGTGGCTTCGGATCCGTCGGCTTGGCGGCGATGTTGCGGGACCAGCTGCCCGCAAATACCGCCGACCGTCCCGTGGGACCGCACTTCGCGCCGAAGGCGAAGCATGTCATTTTCCTGTTCATGACGGGCGGTCCTTCCCATATGGACCTATTCGATCCGAAGCCCGCTCTCAAGACCTACGCCGGACAGCGGCCTGAATCGGTCGACCTGCGGACCGAGCGCATGACAGGGGGCTTGCTGCCATCCCCGTTCGAGTTCCATCGGCACGGGCAAAGCGGCATCGAGGTAAGCGAGCTGCTGCCCAATCTCGGGGGAATTGTCGACGACTTGTGCGTCATTCGCTCGATGTACACGTTTAACCCGACCCACACGCCGGCCCGCAATCTAATTCATTCCGGCAACATCGCTGCCACCAGGCCCTCGATGGGCGCTTGGATCTCGTACGGCCTGGGCACGGAGAACCGCAACCTGCCCGGATTCGTCGTGTTGAGTCCTGGCGCGCGGGGCGGGGACCTCTGGCGCGCGGGTTTCCTTCCGGCAGAGCATCAGGGCACCCACTTCGACAATGCCGAGTCCGACCCGGAGAAGATGATCCGGTACCTGCGCAATGACAAGCTCGATGCTCGGGCCCAGCGACGGCAGCTCGACCTGATGCAGGCGCTCAATCGGGACCATCTGGACCGAACCGGAGGGGACGCCTATCTCGATGCCCGAATCCGCGCGATGGAGACGGCCTACCGGATGCAGTTCGAAGCGCTTGATGTGTTCGACGTGCGCAACGAACCGGCCAGCGTCCGGGATGAGTATGGCGAGACACCGTTCGCCAAAGGCTGCCTCTTGGCTCGCAGGCTAGTGGAAGAGGGCGTTCGCTACGTCCATCTCTACTACGGCCCTGGCCAGCCTTGGGACGACCACAAGACCATCAATAAGAACCTTCGCGAGCGATGCCCGGACATGGACCGCGGATCGGCCGCGCTAATTCGAGATCTCAAGCGGCGAGGCCTTCTTGATGAAACGCTAGTCGTCTGGGGCGGTGAATTCGGGCGGACGCCTGTTTCGGAGGCTGGTGACGGGCGCGATCACAACCCGTACGGCTTCACCATGTGGTTGGCAGGGGGAGGAGTCCGGGGAGGACTCGTGCACGGCGCGACGGACGACTTTGGTTTCCAAGCGGTCGAGAATCGCGTGAGCATCCACGACCTGCACGCGACAGTGCTGAACCAACTCGGATTCGATCACGAGCGACTCACGTACAGGTATGCAGGGCGGGACTTCCGGCTGACGGACATTCACGGGACTGTCCTGCGAGAGTTGCTGGCATGAGGGCAGTGGCGCTGCTTCTCGGTGCCGCCGGCTTGGTGACGGCCCAAAGTTCAGATATCGAGTTTTTTGAGCGCCGGATTCGACCGATTCTGGTCGAGCAGTGCGAGGTTTGTCACAGTTCGCGGCTCGCGGAACCTATGGGCGGTCTCCGAGTCGATAGCCGCGAGGGCTTGCTTGCCGGAGGTGCATCGGGGCCGGCTATTGTTCCGGGCTCTCCGGACCGCAGTCTACTAGTGAAGGCTCTTCGCTATTCGGACCCGGTTCTCAAGATGCCGCCGTCCGGCAAGTTGCACGACCGCGCAGTCGAGGATTTCATGGTTTGGATCGCCGCTGGTGCGACCGACCCGCGGACCGGGCCCGCGCAAGACGTTTCCGGGGCGGCCGAGGAAGGTTCCGGCCCAGGCACGCCAATCGACGAGGGACGTCGCTGGTGGGCGTTCCAGCCGCTCGCGGAGCGGCTCTCCGCGGATGTCTCCGATCCGGATTGGACAATTCGAAAGAGCGACACGTTCGTTCTAGCCAAGCTTGAGCAACATGGTCTTAGACCCTCCGCTGAGGCGGATCGCCGGACCCTGGTCCGCAGAGCGCATTTGGACCTTACCGGGCTGCCGCCCAGATACGACGAAATCGAGGGGTTTGCAGCGGATTCCTCCCCGAATGCCTACAGCGACCTGATCGACCGCTTGCTGCGCTCCCCACGCTACGGAGAGCGGTGGGGCCGCTACTGGCTCGACGTGGCGCGGTGGGCGGAAGACCATCCCACTAGCGAGGCCACGAACCGGCCGTTTGCCCACGCTTGGCGCTACAGGGACTGGGTTGTCGAGGCATTCAACAAGGACATTCCGTACGACCGCTTCGTTCGCATGCAGTTCGCAGCCGACCTGTTGCCAGGATTCGAGCCCTCCGACATGCGCGCCCTCGGCTATCTCGGCAACGCCCCTGTTTATCACAAGGACCGCCGTCTTTCGCGCGAGGTGATCGAAACGATCGCCAGCGACGATTGGGATGAGCGAGTCGATGCAGTGTCTCGCGGATTGCTCGGCCTTACGGTCGCGTGCGCCCGTTGCCACGACCACAAGTTCGATCCGATCACCGCCGAGGACTACCACGGCTTGGCCGGGGTGTTCGCGAGCGTGTGGCCAGTCGGGCGGCCCATGGTCGCAATGGACGCGAAGGAGGCGCAGCGCCTGACGTGGGAGCACGAAAGGCTCTATCGCATCAAGGGGGTTTACGGCAACCTGAAGGACTTGGACACCGTCGCCGAGGAATTGCACGCGGAAATCATCGCGATGAAGCCGGAGTACGAGGCACTAGAGAAGGAACTTGCCAAATACGATGTCCCCATGACACCTGCCGTGATTGATTGCGGGGTATGGGTGGACGGCTCAACACCAACGGTCACGCGTATGGACTTGCGTCCGGGCGAGCCCCGTGACTTGCCAGTATTCATCAGGGGCAATGTCGCGAATCCGGGCCGCACTGTGCCGAGGCGATTCTTGGCAGTGTTCGAGCAGGGCGAGCCGCAGGCTTTCGTCCACGGGTCTGGCCGTCTGGAGCTGGCGAAGAAGATTGTCGGCGAGGCCGGCCCGCTGGCGGCCCGGGTATGGGTGAACCGCGTGTGGGGGTGGCATTTCGGCAAGCACTTGGTGCGCACACCGTCCGATTTCGGAACACAGGGACAGAAGCCGACGCATCCCGATCTGCTGGAAGACTTGGCGGCGCGATTTGTAGCGAACGGCTGGTCGCTGAAATGGCTGCATCGCGAGATCATGCTATCCGCTGCATATAGGCAGAGCAGCCGCTTGGTCGAGGAATTTTCAAAGACCGACCCTACGAACCGCTGGATTTGGCGGATGCAACCCCGGCGGCTCGACGTCGAAGCTTGGCGCGATTCAATTCTTCAGGCATCGGGTGAACTCAATCTCGCCATGGGCGGGCCATCGTCCGCGGTTGATAGCGTGGACCCCGCCCGCCGCTCAGTCTATTCGACTATAAGTCGCGGTCGGTTGCATCCAGTATTGCAACTCTACGATTTTCCGGTGGCGACGCAGCACACCCCGCAGCGTCAGGTGACCACGACCCCGCTCCAGCAGTTGTTTGTTTTGAATAGCGGATGGATTCAGGAGCGCGGCCGCGGCCTCTCCAAGGCCGTAGACGGTATCGCCAACCGTTCCGAACGAGTGGTGGCGCTTTATCGCCGCACGCTCGCACGTGATCCGACGGACCGTGAATCGGAACTCGCCCTGGAGTATCTGGACGCGCGTCGCGCCGAGGTCGGGCGAGAGCCGTGGGAGGAATACGCTCACAGCCTGCTCGCGACAAACGAACTGAGCTTTCTGAACTAGGCCGGTCCCCAGACCTGCTAGCAGGACCGGGGCCATCGCACTCTAGACAGCCGAGTCCGGAGCCCAGGTCAAAGCGTTCCGGCTTGCATTGCGGTAGCTTCGCGCTCCGGCTTGATTCAGGCGTCCGCCGACGGGCCGCTGGCGCGATCGATATTTGCTGCCTCCATGACCTGTATTGCCGAGTCTCGGCGAAGTGCGCGAACCGACACCCCCGCCTCATCGTGCCGTAGTCATCTTTTTGAAAGCTGTATCTTGCATTTTGTCGTCCATGTGCTAAGCGTGACTGCATTTCCCCGCTTTCCATGAATCGCTTCGACTGGCAGGAGAAGACAGAGCGTGACAATGTCGCTTCCCATTGCGGACACGCCCGGATCGCCTCTGTGAATCGCAAACTCCACAGTCGCCCCGAACCATGTCAGAATTTCCGCGCGACAAAAGTTGCATCCGTCAATCCAAGTCGGCGCGACGCGATTGTTGCAGGGGTGCCCGATGCATGTCGGGTTTGCCGCCCGACAAGCACCTGAACGGCATTCTGTGCGATCTATTTGATCCCTTGGAACCCGAGGTGATGAACGGGAGCTTCAGTCCCGAATCCAGATGGCACTCCTTGCTGCGCCATCTCAATCCAAGCCGCGTCGAAGTGATCCCACACGGCCTCCTCCGGTTCATCAGTGTGGCTGATGGGCATGGACATGGTCTCCCGCCGGCAGCGCAAGTGTCCCAGAATCGCTTGCACCGTCTCTGGCGGCACCACTGTGTCCTTGCGTCCGTAGCCGGCCAGGGTAGGGCACTCGACCATTGGCGCGAAGTTCATCGAATCGAAGTAGCTCAGAGTTCTCATAACGCGATTTCGCTCTGAGGGTTGACTATCCAGGTATCTCCGCACCTCGACAGCGCTGCCGCTCTCCGCCAGTCTCAGGCGGCCTTCGTGCCACCCGAACGTCGGCACCCCCATGGCGAGAAGGCTGGCCGACCCGGTGATCGCTTCCGACATAAGGGCAAGCGCACCCGAAAAGCTGAATCCCTGAAATACCGTGCGCTTTGTTCGATTGCCAAAAAGCTCCGAGCCGACTTGGTGCGCGCGCACGTAGTCGCACACCGCGCCGCGGAGCACGTGGTTCTCGGGAGCGCCGATTCCGGTGAGCATATAACCGCAAGGCGACGGCTCTGGGACGGCATGAAACGAACCGCCAAACCCCCGCGCGTCGAAGCCCACGACATTGAGACCGCTGCGGGCCCAGAGCCACTGCACTGCCACCCTGCCGCCGTAGCCGTGGGCGTGAATGACTACGGGTCTCGGACGGTCATCGCGCCAACTTACTGCGTAACCGCTAATCCGCACCCTTCCAAGGGATGAAAAACGCAGCTTCCGCCCCCGCAGGAACGGATACGGCTCGTATTCGAACGGCTCGGAATCAAGGTCGATGGCCGTTGTGCCCAGCTCGGCTATTGTGCCCCGCCAAAAGGCATGGAAATCATTCGGCGTGGTCAGCGCGGGGCTTGCTGTGTGGATCTTGTCCACGGGTACGGGCGGGCAACAGAGTACAGCCGCTCCGGCTGCGAGCGGCAATTGCCATCAGATGCTTCAATCGATTCGATAACGATGGCTGCGGGCAACCTTGTAATGCTAGCATTTTGTTGCATCGGCGCCGAGAGCCTTGTCGCTTCCGACCCTGCCTTGATGCCCAAGGGGGAGGTACATTGCGATCCGCGTTTCACCTACTGCGGGAGTCCGATTTCTTCGACGGCTTCGACGATCACGATCTAAGTGCGCTAGCTCGTCAGGCCATCAGCCTCATATTTCAGAAGGGCGAGCGCATCGTCGAGGAAGGTCTGCCATCCGAGCAACTCTACATTCTTGTTTCCGGGACGGTGGAACTCTCGTTCCTGACGCCGTTTGAGCCGCATGAGATGGACCCTCACGTGGAGACTCCACCCAGTAGCGTCGTCATCCATCCAATCAACGAGCCGGGATCCCTAATTGGCTGGTCGGCGATGGTCGAACCTCATCGATGTCGGGCCACGGCCACGGCCCTAGAGTCGACCCGCGTGATTGCCTTCGGGCGGGATCGCATCGAAGCCTACTGCCAAAGCCACCCGGAGTTCGGGATGCTCTTCGTTCGCCGCATTCTGTGGGCTTTGGGTGACCGTCTCGGCACCAGCCGGGCACAGCTCGTTCCGAAGCGCGACTCGCGCGACGCCATGCTCGTGCGCGAGCTGCTCGCGAAACGGGGTACTGCTCTAGGCGTCAATTCACCGCTTTACAAGATTCCGGTCTATTTGGAAAACAGACTGACCGCCTCCGATGCGTTCGACACCCTCGACGACTTGATCCGCGGTTCGGATCCGGTGGAACGGGAAGTCGCTATGAAATGTCGAGGGCTGGTCGCCGATTCCGAACGCGAAGCGCGAGTCTTCCGCCAGCTGCAAAGGATTTACGATACGGTGGCCCAAGCTCCAGACTCCGATCAAGCCGCCGCAATCCGTCGCTCTTGCTGCGAGGAATTCCGCAAGCTCTATGCCCTGACGGACTTTCGGGTCGAAGGCTGGGAAAACTTGCCTCCCAAGGCCGGATTCCTCGTGCTGATGAACCACCTCGCGAACCATCCGGAGAACACGCTACCGAATAGATTCCAACTAACGCTCGACACGCATTTCGTGAGTGCGATGATTCTGTACTCCGGCTACGGCGAGGCTCCGGTGCGGGTGGTACGCCAAGCGGCCCCCGATGAGATCGGTCACCGTCGGTACTTCGACCGCCTCGGCTACATCACCGTGACCTCTGGCCCGCCGAGAGGAGTGCGATCAGAGGCCCGCCTGCGGGCAATCCGCGAAAGGTTCCTGAAGGAGGCACGGGAAGTATTGGAGTCCGGCCAGAATCTTGTGATCTGTCCAGAGGGCGGCTCGACCACGACACATGCGTCGCCGATGGCTTTCCGGGCTGGCGCCTTTCGCATTGCTCGCGAGGCGGATCCAGAGCCGCTGCTGCTGCCGATCGCCGTGGCGAACTTCGACAAGCAAATCGCGAGAACTCGACTGGCCGCCAAGATTTTCCCGCCGATCCGAGTGTCGGACTCGGTGCCGCCCTCCGCCCCGGACGAAGAGCTGTACAAGTTCATCAACGGTCTGCGAATGCAGTACCGAGGCTTCGTGAGGGAGGCTGTGCAACTGGCGGAACACCCCTCCATATCCGCTGACTAGCCGCTCGCAGGTGCGCAGCGGCTTGGTTCCCTCAAGCTCCGCTCGATCTCGGCGGTTGAATCCACCCTTCTCCTCCGGGTGAGTGGGTCTCGTCGACACGGCTTGCTCGATTTGGTGTCCGGGACAAGGCTGCTCCAGCTCCGTGACCTAGTTCGACCCGGCGCGACTCGCGGGCGGCGCTTGGAGTTGGATCACGGCGTAAGCCGCGAGCGGCCGCGGAGAGAGCGCGATGAGCGAAGGTGCCGAGGCGATGACAGAGCGTGTCGCGGGTTCCCGGATCCAGCGCGCCGGTCACTCGAAAACGAGCCTGTCCTTCTTGGATTCCAGCTTTGCTATCTCCACGCCCGGAACGGCGAGCAGGTCTGCGAGTGACTTGAAAGGGCCGTGTTCCTTGCGGTATCGCAAGATTGCTGCGGCTTCGGAGCGCCTCAGAGAAAGTCGGCTCTCCAGTTGAATCGCTCTCGCTTTGTTGATGTTGACTGGCGGCAGTTCCTCTGCAGGAAAATGCCTTGTCAGGTATTCGACTAGAGTCAGGAGTTCCTGGTCAGTGGCCTTGACACCAAGGCCGACCATCTTCATTAGTGTCGAGGCCCATCCGTTCCGGTCTTGCCGCAACGAAACAGACTGCGCGATGTCGTGGCAGCCTTGGCACAGCTTTTCTGCTTCCAGCTTGCCCGAGCCTTCAGGCAAGCTTCCATAGAGGGGCGTGGCCGCGCACGCCAGCAAGGGCAGCATCGAACGTGGACGCAAGATCGGATGCATCTAGTGCTCTATCGGAAATCCGAAGGCGTACACGGCGCTATCGGATGCTGTTAGGAAAACATGACCGGGCCCCGACGAGAGCGTGTGTCCTCTCGCGGTCGCCTTGATCGCATCGCCGCTGTTCCAGAGTTGGCTCCCTGTAGTCCCCTCCAGCGCAAAAAGCTTCGCCGTGCCGGACGAATTGCCGCCGTCCAAGGCGAACACGACACCGCTCACAATCATCGGTGGCAAGGGCGAATCCATCCGGGGCGATTCCCAGCCCTTGTCCAAGAGGACCCCGTCACCGCTTTCTGTCAGCTTCCAAGCCACGACTGCCCGCGTCGACGGTGCCAGGATCCAGTGGGTTCCGCTTGGGTCCCTCCATGCCGCGGGAGCTGTCTCGGTGTTTCCACCCCCGGCCTGGGCTGGAGTGCTCGCTACGGGCTCACCTAGATCGGCGGCGTCATAGACTCGCACCGAACCGTCTCGCGTGATCGCTGCGACGTGATCCTTGCCGTCAAAATCGATCACCACGGGCGACGATTGGAAGCCTAGCGGCCGGGTCGCAGCCCTTAGTTCGAGCGATCTTGGCTCCAGTGCAACCAGCGATCCGTTCTGCGTCGTTGCATAGACCGTGCCATCCGGGCCCAAAGAAAGGCCGCCGAGGCCGGTAACTGCCCCGCCATCCGACTCCCGCGAAACAACTGCGCCCGACTCCAAATCAAGTGCCCATATGCCATCGGGCGCGTCGCCGCATGAGTTGCGGGTCGCCACGTACGCCACGCCGTCCACGACGATCAGCCCGTGCGCGTTTGCGTTCGCGGGCAAGAACGGAATTGGAGGGACATGGTCGCGGCCGTTCGATACGTACAGAGTGTGGAGCGTGCCATCGGCCGAGAGGGCGTAAACGAGCGTCACGCCGCGCAAAGACCGTTGATGGGGCGGGCGCGTTCGTCCTGCGGTTTGCCGCATTGCGGGGCGCCTCGCAGGGCGGTTCGCAACTTCGGCTAATGTCACCGCACCTTGACCTGGATTGCCCGCGGCGCTCAAGGCCGGCGAACGCCTTCCACGCCCGCCGAATCCCAGCATGGACGGCATGGCCGCCGCCGTCGGCCTTGTCAGGCTGGCGGTCATCCCGCCGGGGCAGTCGGTCGAGCTGTTGCTGGACCGTGGTGCGAAGTGCCTCTCCCATTCCATCCGGGCGAGGTCCGTGTCCATAGCGAAGACGCCTCCGGAACTTCCCCCGACGAACGCCAGCGAGCGGAATCCCCGATGGCTGATCAGGAAATCGAGCAGTGCGGCCGCAGTCAGTGCGTTGCCACTTCGCGACTCATTGGGAAGGTCGATCTTCCACAAGAAGCGGAAATCCGGCGCTCGCACAGTCGTCGGCGAAATCTTATTGTCGGCCCGCACCCACGAAGACCGCTGGGCGTCGTATCCGACGGTCGTCCAGTCGTCAGACCGAGCCTGGGCCGAGAAAAGGAGTAGCCCGGCGAGCGGGCACACGAGACAGAGCTTGGTACGTTGCATTGGATCGGACCTCCGCGTTCGCCCAATCATATCGTTGCGGACTAGAATGGTTCAACGGGTCCCGCCGGTATGAGAATCCAACGCCTCCTAGTCGTGATCATCTTGGGCTGCCTTTCCGCTCCGGCGGCTGAGTGGCTGACTGACGGGGGCAATCCCCAGCGGACGGCATGGCAGCAGGACGAGACGATTTTCACAACAGACAACGTCGACGAGACCAAGCTGCTGTGGAAAGTCAAGCTCGATAACGAGCCCAGGCAGATGCACGCGTTGCTGCCGGCACTGATTGCAGAGAATGTCCGGACTTCGAGCGGCAAACGGGAGATCGTGCTTGTTTCGGGCGTATCCGACAACCTGTACGCGATCAACGCCGAAACGGGCGAGCTGGTCTGGTCCAGGCAGTTTGACAGGGACTGGGACCCGCAGCCGGGCGCCCGCCCGCCCTACCTGCTCTGCCCGGGCGGCATGACCGCCACGCCGGTGATCGGGCGGGGAAAGCAGGAGGGCGATTACATCGTCTATGCCGCTTCGTGGGATGGGAGGCTTCGTAGACTCGATCTCTCGAACGGCGAGGATCTGGCGCCTCCTGCGAAGTTCATGCCTCCCAACGGCAAGCCGTATGCCCTGAACCTCGTAGATAACGTGATCTACACCCACTCGGCCCAGCGTTGCGGCGGCAATCCGAACATGGGTTACGTGTACGACTTGGGCAACGACAAGGTAGGGAGCTGGGGGCCAGCCGGCGGCGGCATGTGGGGACGCACTGGCCCGGCCATCAGTTCGGAGAAGGTGATGTACACCGGAACGGGCGACGGACTTTGGGATCCGGAGAACGGCGTGTTTGGCAACGGGATCGTCGGGCTGCAGATGGACCCCGACACCGGGTCGCTGGAGCTCTACGACTACTACGGGCCGTCAAATGCCGAATGGCTGTTCAAGCGCGATCTCGACATGCAGGTTACGCCGGCGATCTTTTACTACAAGGGCCGCGAGCTGATGGTGGACGCGGGCAAGGAATGCGTGATCTATCTGATGGATCTCGAATCGATCGGCGGGGACGACCACCGCACCCCGCTGTACCGATCGCCGCTTGTTTGCAACGAGGAGGTGAACTTCGCTTCGGCCGGGGTGTGGGGGGCGATGGCGAGCTGGCAGGATTCCGACGGAAGCGTTTGGGTGCTGGCGCCGATTTGGGGTCCGAAGCACTCGAAGTTCCATGCGGCGATCGAACACGGCGAAGTCACCGAGGGAGCGATCGTCGCGTTCAAGGTCGACGAGAGAGAGGACGGAAGTCTCTGGCTTGCACCGGCATGGATTTCCCAGGACATGAACCGAGCAGAGCCGCCGGTTATTGCGAATGGCATCGTCTTCGCGTACGGGAACGGCGAGGACACGCATCAGGCGATGCCCGATGTGGGGCTGACCAACACCGCAGAAGAGCGAATTGCCGGTTCCACCAACGCCGTGCTCTACGCCTTGGACGCCCGTACCGGCAAGACCCTTTGGTCAAGTGGCGACGAGATCGCCAGTTGGAACCACTGGGGTGGGATTTCAATCGCGAACGGCCGCGTATACATCGGCACATACGACGGATATCTGTATTGTTACGGTATCGAGCGGTAGCCAAATACGACGACGCCATCGAGAGCCGCTTAAGGAGCACTCGCGCAGCCGATCGTCTGGCGCGACTGGTCCGGTGCGCGCTGTCGCTGCCGTGCTTCCTGCTGTTCTTGGACTGGAATTCGTAGGAATACGACACCGATCTCCGGCTCATCATTGGCATTCCAGGGGCACTGCTCGGAGGGCTCTTGGCGATATGGGGAATCGTCACGATCGGGAGGATGAATACGTCGGGTCTGAGGAGCGGCTTCGTTTCTTGGGGCCCCATCGGTTTACCCGGAATCCGCAATGCCTGGGCAACAGGATCCTCTTCGTCGGTGCCAACACGATCACAAACTCGTCGCTCCTTTGGATCAGCCACGGGCTCCTCATTCTCGTTTTCGTTGTTGCTTCGGAATCGGAGGAAGCTTGGCTGGAAGACCAGTATGGACAGGTGTACCGCGAGTATCGACGAGATATTCCGCGGTTCTGGTTGGTTTGACGGGGACACTAGACCGATGATGCTGTCGCGAACTCCGAGATTTCAGTCGATGTGCCTCAGTCGGCTACGCACACCCGGACCAACATAGTCATGAGTGGGCCGGATCATGCGGATTGATTCGATCGTGCCACCCGAAACAGTGCCGCAGCCCGAAGCTCTAGATGGCTTGAGACGATTCTGGCGCGACCGACGCTCGCGGGTCTGAACGCCCATCAAGGCTCCCAGATGTCTTCCTCCGTTGGCCCGCGGTTCGTTCGCGCAAACCGTTTGGAATCAGCCACATACATGAATCACGCTCGCAATTCCTAGATTGGAACCTGTGAAAGTCCTTGCTTCGCGGGGACTTTGAAGTGGAGACTAGTGCATCAGAATCATGAATCACAACGAATTCGACAACCGATTCGCGTTACCTGTCTTAAACAGGCCCATGGCCTGTCGCCTAGACCATGCGCGTGCGACGCGCTCGCGCAGCCGATCTTCGGGCGGGACTAGTCCTGTGCGGGTTGTCGCGCTCGTGCTGGCCACTATCGCGGCGCTCAGAGCCGAGCCGTCGGTCGTGCTCGACAATCCGCTGCCTCCGCCCACTTGGGCTTTGGCCGAACGTCTTCTGCTCGACGTGGCATCCGAGGGAGCCGAAGCATTTGCCGAACGGTATGTCGACGATCGTGGTTTCCTCAAGTGCGTCGAGCGCTGGGGAGGCAACGACGGAGCTGATGACGCCATGGAGAACTTTCGCGGCTGGACACTGCTTTATGCCCTTGGCGGCAACGACGGCGTTTTGGAACTTTACAAGAAGGCTTGGGAAGGGCACATCCGCCAGTACACGCTGGCCCGCGCGCCGGGGATCGAGATGGCCGAGCAGGGCATGTACTGGCGCGAGTTTGTCACCTCGTTCGATTGGGAGCACACGGGAGAAGCCTTGGCCGCCTTCCATTTGTACGGTCTCGCCCGTCCCGACGATCCCACTTACAAGACGCGCACGGAAAGGTTCGCCCGGTTCTACACCGGAGACGACCTGCTTGCCGACAACTACGACAAGGGCCTCAAGATCGTCAAGAGCCTGCATAACGGCAGCCGAGGTCCCAAGCTGACTCCGGCGAGCGAAATGGATTGGGGTGGCCTGCAAGTCGAAGGCGACCCCGACAGGCTGTCACGATACGCGACGGCATCGAACATTCGAGGCGATCATCCGCTCAACCTCTGTGCCACCGCGCTGGGATTCAACGCGTTCGCCCTCACGGGTGATCGTCGCTACCGCGATTGGGCCGTCGAATACGCAGAGGCGTGGCGAAGCCGGGTATTGGCCAACGGCGGTAACATCCCTACCAACATCGGCCTGGACGGTTCGATCGGCGGGGAGTGGGATGGCAAATGGTACGGAGGCGTATTCGGCTGGAACTTTTGGCCGCAGTCGAACGGACGCAACTACTTCATACGAGGGCCTCGCATCGCTTTCGGCATCGGAGTTCTACTCACTGGCGACCGGCGATTCATAGAGCCGCTGCGTCGGCAGATCGGCAATCTCTACTCGGCTAGCAAGACCGATGGCGGCAAGGTCCTTCTACCCCGCAAACATGGCGACGAGGGATTCTATGGCTACACGACAAGTCAGCATCTTGACGTGCAGCGCGATGTTTATCTCTTCACTTTCGACCGTCGCGGACTGACCGGGCTCGCGAGTGATCCATGGATCCGATACCTTGACGGTAAGAACCCGGAATACCCGCTCCGAGCACTCCAAGACGAGATTGGCGCTGTAAGGTCCAAGGTGGCTGCGATGCGCGCGGATTCATCGACGGACTACCAACGCCCTTCGGACTATACGCAGCGATTCAATCCCGCGGTCACCGGTCCATTGGTACGGCTGATGCTCGGGGGGAACGATCCGGGAGGGTCCGGCAACATTCTTCACTCACGATTGTTCTACTACGATCCGGTTCGCTCTCGTCCCGGAGTTCCGGATCAGGTCGCAGCCTTGGTGGATCGGATCGGATCGGGCGGAGTCCGGGTTCGGCTGGTGAATCTCGATCCACTGGAACCCCGGCGGGTAGTCGTCCAGGCCGGAGCTTATGGCGAACACCGTTTCACCACATTGCGATCGGGAGATGACGAGAAACGGATTCAGGGGAACCGGTTCGAGGTCCTGCTGGCCGGTGGAGCGGGCGGCACATTGGAAATTGACATGGATCTGTTCGTTAACCAGCCTAGGTTTCGCACCATTCCGTAAGAAGATCGGCGGTGAAAGCGAGTTCGAGCTGGCAATCGGGAATTAGGGGACCCGCTTGACTCGGCACATACTGAGCGGCTGCAGGGAATTCTAAAGGGCCACCTGTCCCGAACTTCCCCGATAGGTGCCTAGTGCAAGACGGCTAGATGCGCATGCGCTGCTTGCCTGGGCAACGAGGCTGCGCCGTACCTCTCACCCGCAGTTGACGGTGCGGCCCACTGCGGCAGGAATTGAGCCGCGACTGCATCCCGTGACGATTCTTGCCAACGAAATTGTGGATACCCGTGAGTCCGGCTCTTCGGTAAATCAAGGCTTCGTGACAAGTAACATCATGTGCAGCTCTTGCAACCCACTGAAGCCAAGCGGGCCACGTGACAGAGGCTAGGCAAACCCAAAGACTCGGGCTGGCTGGGTCGAGGCCACGTCACACTGGTTCCCCTGCAGGCTCGGGCGGGTCATCCCTGATTGCTCCAACTTGTCATGAAGCCGTGCGGAGTTTCGATGGCGACCATCCAGGAACGCCGGACGGTGCTCCGGCCGCAAGCACGGGCAATCGCAGAAATGTGGCTTCCGGCTGCACGACTCGTTGCTGTATGATGCTCAAGGCGTTTCAAGACTAACGCAAGTTGTGACTCCGATCGCAGCACGGGGATTCGCCTGGTTGGCCGGCCCGGCCGTTTCCTTACTCTTGGCGGTCTCCGCAGGTGCGCAGAGGCAGCCGGTCAGCTTCCGCAACCAAATCTTGCCCATCCTGGAGCGACGCTGCCAAGTTTGCCATCAGGGTGAGGGCGGGCAAGCGTCGCTTTCCCTCGTGAGTCGGGAAGCTGTTCTGCGAGGAGGGCTGAGCGGCCCCGCTGTTGTGCCGGGGGACCCGGAGCAAAGCTTGCTGATCGCAAGGGTCAGCGGTGACAATCCGGCGATGCCTCAAATCGGTGAACCGCTTGCGCCGTTGGAGGTGCGGCTGCTAAGCCGTTGGATTGCCGAGGGAGCCAAAGATGATACTCCGCACGGTGGGGGCGGCGATGTAACTTGGTGGTCGTTCCGCCCGCTGCACCGCCCAACGGTCCCTGTTGAGCACCCTGGCTGGGCACGGACTCCGATCGACCGATTCGTGCTGCGCAAACTCCGCGAGATGGGCCTGGACCCCTCCGCCGACGCAGATCGGCGGACCCTGATCCGGCGGCTCACCTATGACCTCCACGGGCTTCCGCCAACCCCCGAACAGATCGACTCGTTCGTCAACGACCCCTCGCCGACCGCATACGAGGACCTCGTTGACGGTCTGCTCGCTTCGCCGCGCTACGGCGAGCGCTGGGGCCGCCATTGGCTCGACGTGGTTCACTATGCCGACACTCACGGATTCGATCAAGACAGGCGTCGACTCAACGCATGGCCGTACCGCGACTACGTCATTCGATCGCTGAACCAAGACAAGGACTACGAGCGCTTTGTGCGCGAACAGCTCGCCGGCGACGTTTTGCGTCCGGACAGTGCCGAAAGCGTCGTCGCCACCGGATTCATCTCCGCCGGCCCGTGGGATTTCGCCTCTCACACCACTCTGCAGGAAGAAACGCTCAATCGAAAAATGGCCCGGCTCCTGGATCGAGATGACATGGTGGCCACGACTATTTCAACCTTCAGCAGCGTCACGGCCCACTGTGCGCGCTGTCACGATCACAAATTCGACCCGATTTCGCAAGAAGACTACTACAGCTTGCAAACGGTTTTTGCTGGCATCGAGCGGACTGATCGACCGTACGATATGGACCCGGATGTTTCGACGCAGCGGCGAGCGCTACGAGAACAGCAGCGCGAGATTGCCATTGAGATTCGCGCCATACTGGCCGAAGCGAAAGAAAAGACGAGCCCGCGAATCCAGGCGAAGGAGGCACAGATCCACCCGTTGGTGGACCGGAGGGCCCTGCTTCTGAACAGCATGACCCTCGGCGACACGCCTGAGGGGCGCGCCAAGAACCAAGCTATCTCCGCTCGAATCAAGGTGCTCAGTGAAGACCTTCGGATACTGAACAACCAAATCGAGGGGCTGCGCGTCGCGATGCTTGATCCGGTCTTTGGCGCCCGCCTGGTTCGGTTACGGGCCGCTATGCAGCAGGCGAAGGCGAGTCTCAAGGAGCTTCCGCCCCCCAAGCAGGTCTACGCGGTTGACTCCTACTTCGAAACTTTTTTGAACATTGTGCCGCCTCTGACGCCGCGGCCGATCCACTTGCTTCTCCGCGGCAGCCCGAACGCGCCGGGCCGTCTCATGGTCCCCGGAGCTCTCTCCGCTGTGAACGGCTTGTCGTCGCGATTCGGGGAGCTCGACCCGGACGACGAAGGTGCTCGCCGGGTGGCGCTTGCAGAGTGGATCGTCGCTCGCGAAAACCCGCTCACGTGGCGCTCGATTGTGAACCGCGTGTGGCAATACCATTTCGGCACGGGCATCGTCGACACGCCGAGCGACTTCGGAAGAATGGGTTCGGAGCCCACGCATCCGGAGCTGCTCGACTGGTTGGCAGTCGAGTTCCGCGATAACGGCCAGTCGCTGAAGCGGCTACATCGCATGATGCTCGTGAGTTCGGTATTCCGTCAGAGCTCGCAGACCGTCCATAGGGGTTCCGAAGTTGACGCCGAGAATCGATTCTTGTGGCGCATGAATCGGAGGCGTCTTGACGCCGAGGCGGTGCGCGATTCCGTCATGTACGTGGCTGGCAACCTCGACTTGGCGGTTGGCGGGCCACCCGTGGAGCAGTTCGTCTACATCGAGGACTTCTCCCCCCGCTTCGACTACGCCAACTTTGATGTGGACAGTCCGGCGAGTTTTCGGCGTAGCGTGTACCGCTTTGTTGTTCGTAGCGTGTCGGATCCGTTCATGGAGAGCCTTGACTGCGCCGATCCGTCGACCCTGACGCCAACGAGAAATGTGACTCTGACTGCGATACAAGCGCTTGCGATGCTGAATGATCGGTTGGTGCTACGCCAAGCGCAGCACTTGGCCGCGCGCTTGCGCGCTCGTAGCGGGGACGCCACGGAACAGCTCACTCTGACATTTGAGCTCTTGCTTGGCCGCGGTCCTCGCGAAGACGAAGCGAAGTTGCTCCTGCCTTATCTCAGGACGCATGGCGCAGAGAAATTGTGCTTGCTGATGGTCAACACCAACGAGTTCATGTTTGTTGACTAGGATTTGGCCCATGTCGCACGATCGTCGCCGCTCGATTTCACCGCGCGGCGCTGGAATGCGATCTATTGATCGCCGCCGCTTCTTGTGGAATTGGGGCGGCGGCCTCGGCGGCATCGCACTTGCCCACCTGCTCGGCCAATCCAGCCTTCTGGCGGACACCAGTTTGGGGCCGCGGCCGGAATTCGACGGCGGCCTCCATCACCAGGCGCGAGCCAAGCGCGTGGTCCAGCTGTTTATGTCGGGCGGGGCAAGCCACATTGATACGTTCGACTACAAGCCAGAGCTCATCACACGCCACGGCCAGAAGTTCGACCCGGGCGAGAGGGTGGAATTGTTCCAAAGCCTGTCGCCTGGCCCGTTCCTGAAAAGCCCTTGGTCTTGGAAGCAGCATGGCCAGAGCGGGCATTGGGTCAGCGACCTGTTGCCGCGGATCGCTTCCCGCGTTGACCACCTGACCTTCCTTCATTCGATGGTGTCCAAGTCGAATGTACACGGGCCGGCTACCTACATGCAGAACACCGGTTTCGTCCTTCCTGGATTTCCGAGCATGGGTTCATGGCTCTCTTACGGGCTGGGAAGCATGAACGATAGCCTCCCGACCTTTGTCGTCCTTCCCAACGACTTCGCGTTCCCGCCGAACGGACCTTCCAACTGGTCGGCCGGGTTCCTTCCGGCGGAGCATCAGGGAACGATGATTCGAGTCGGCCGGGAGAATCCGATCCACGACTTGTTCCCGCCCGACGCTGCGCGACATGCCATCCGTCCTGGCGACGAGGAGTCACTTGGAGTGCTGCAGAAGCTAAACCGCGAGCACCTCGAACGCCGGGGCGGCGACTCGATGCTCAACGCCCGAATCCAGTCTTATGAAATGGCTGCTAGGCTGCAGCTCAGCGCGCCCGAGGTACTGGATATCACGGGCGAATCGTCGGCCACTCGGAAGCTGTACGGTTTGGACAACCACATCACTTCAGATTTCGGCACTCGGTGTTTGGTTGCTCGGAGGTTGCTGGAACGCGACGTGCGGTTCGTGCAGATCTGGAGCGGCGCGGACAATGGCTTGCCCCGAAGGAATTGGGACAGCCACGAGAACCTTGAACACGACCACTCCTTGATGGCCGCCGAGATGGACGGGCCCGTAGCGGGTTTGCTGCAAGATCTAGAGTCGCTAGGGATGCTTGACGACACAATTGTTTTCTGGACGACTGAGTTCGGTCGAATGCCTTGCAGCCAGGGCAGTGAGGGACGCGATCACAATCCGCACACATTCACATCGTGGCTTGGGGGCGGAGGCTTCAAGCCAGGCATTAGCTATGGAAAAAGCGATGCCTGGGGCTACAAGGTAGTGGAGAATCCCATCTATTGCTACGACGTGCATGCGACCATCCTGCACTTGCTTGGTATCGACCACAGACGCCTTACGTTTCGCCACAATGGCATCGACCGGCGCTTGACGGATGTTCACGGTCGAGTGATGAACGAGATACTGGCCTAGCTATCGCTACTGTTTACCGCATGCCGAGAGGCGTTTGGGTAATTCAGGGACCGGTGAGCCATGGGGCCTTGGCTTGCAAGCCGGTCAGCCTCGTTGGAGTGCCGGTCAGCGGGGCTGGGCCCTTTGGCATTCTGGCCGGGGCTTCGAACTGCATCACCGCGCGAATCGGAGATTCTTGATTCGATCCGCACGGTTGCGCTGAACTACCGACGCCGAACTGATCTTCGATAGGAAGTCACAGCCTCGGGAGTCAGCCGGACAACCCTGCGCGATCCGCGACGACTGGGCGGCTGGTGACACGCCGGCTGCTTCCGGTGGGGACCTCGCACGCCTACATGGAGCGACTATGCCTCGACTGCTCTAGTGGTCATTTGCGTTGATGTGCCCGCGATGCCGCTTGATGGCCAGCCGAATGGTCTCGATCACGTCTGGATTCCGGCCGGCGATGTTCCAACGCTCGTTCACGTCCGTGTTCAAATCGAAAAGCAGAGGCGGGTCATGAGTTAGGTGATTAGCGTAGCCGCGCCAGCCGATCTGCTTTTCCGTTCCCAAGGACTCCCAAGACTCGAGAACCAGCTTGTGCTGCTCGACGCGTGCAGCCCAGAGGTTTCCCGGCTGCCCGTAGTAGAACCATTCACGCCGCGGGCTCGGTTCTCCCCTCATGAGGGTCGGGGACAGATCGATCGAGTCAAAGAGCCTTCCACGCGGCATCGCGGCCCCGCTTAGTGCCGCGATCGTGGCCATCAGGTCGACATTGACGCCGATCCCGTTGACGACCGCTGGCGCGATGGTGCCCGGCCACCAGAAAATCCCTGGAACGCGGAACCCGCCCTCCCACGAGGTGATCTTGCCATCGCGCAGCGGCCCGGAAGAGCCGCCAAGATCGAAATACGTCCGCCAAGGCCCGTTGTCGCTACTGAACCACAAGAGCGTGTCTTCAGCCACTCCAAGCTCTTCGAGCGTCGTCACCAGCTGTCCAACAGACCAGTCAATCTCCTCAATCACGTCACCATACAGGCCGGCATTGCTGCGGCCCTCGAATTCCTCGGACCGGAATATGGGAACATGCGGCATGCTGTGGCCTAGAAACAGGAAGAATGGGCGGTCGCTGTTCTCGCGCATCCACCGGATGGACTCTTTCGTGTAGCGCTTGGTCAGCGTCGGCTGGAAAGCCGGAGTCTCGATTGCTTCTCGCTGCCGGTACAGCGAAATTGGGAAGTCAGCGCTCGTTGAGTTCTTGATGTTCTCGTATGTACGCTCGAAGCCATCGCGTAGCGGGGCGTCGTTGCTTCCGACAAGGCCGTAGAATGCGTCGAAGCCTTGGTCATTGGGGTGCGAGCCGTCGTAGTCGAATCGGCCGCTGATGCCCCATTTGCCGACGTATGCGGTGGCGTAGCCGTGTTCCTTGAGCATTTCGGCGATCGTTACCTCGTCATTTGGCATGTTTGCCCATGCGTTCTTGCCGGCCCTATGGATGCGAATGGGCATGCGTCCGGTGACGAGCGCGACACGGCTCGGGTTGCACATGGGGGCCGAGGCGTAAAACGACGTCCAGCGCTGTCCTTCCATGGCGATCCTGTCGATATTGGGCGTGCGAATGACAGGATGCCCTTGGACAGAGAGATCTCCGTAACCAAGGTCGTCAGCCAGCACGAAAACAATGTTTGGTGGCGGTGACCCCGATTCGCCGACCGAGCCGCACGAAGCCAGGGCGAGTACTGTGAGCAACGCGATCGATCGAAGCATGCCCTTCGCGACCGTGCGCGGAACTGGGTCTGCCTTAACCCGAGAGGTACGGGTCGGCCTGGTCTGTGTCATGTGGAGGAGGACTCGAGCTGGATGACTCCTACGATAGCGACCGTTGACCCTAGTGCGATCCTTGAACCATCAAGGCGCCGTTTTGCCTGATCGACCGCGATCTCCGCTATTTCAGAAGGATCCTCGGCCCGGCTGACTTGACGCGACCAGCGGGTCGCTGCCCGCTGCCCCGTGCGTCGTGATCACCGAGTTCGGATCTGGCATCGTCAGCTATCATCAGCAGCTGTTCGACCACTTCCGGCCGGGATTCCGCCAAGTCCGTTCGACTGGAAACGTCCGCCGCAAGGTCGAAGAGCAACGGCCTTCCGGGCGCCCGCTCCCCGAAATGCGGGTGCCTTGGACCCGGGTTATCCAGAGGCAGGAAAAGCTTCCATTGTTCGAATCGCACTGCTTGCAGTTCGGCCTGCTGGTAGTAATAGAGCCGATCGCGTGGCGAGCGGCCAGCGCCCGTGCCAAGCAGGGCATCGCCAACATCGACGCCATCAATGGACCGGTCCTTTGGGAGTTCGGCCCTTGCTAGAGCCGCGAACGTTGGCAGCAGGTCGATCATGCTCATCAACTCGTCTGTCACGGTCGCCCCCGGTATGGTTCCGGGCCACCAGGCGATTGCCGGGACCCGAAAACCGCCTTCCGCCGTGGTGTAGCCGCGGCCGTGCAACGGTAAATTGCTGCCTCGAGCCGGGTCTCGGATGTCGCTAGCCAGAGGGGCGCCGTTATCGGAGGTCCAGAGTACAATCGTGCGCATTGCGAGATCGAGTTCAACGAGCTTGTCGAGAATCAGACCCGTAGACCAGTCAAGTTCTTCGACCGCGTCGCCCCAAGCTCCGTTGCGGCTTTGTCCCCTAAATGCCTCGCTGGCGAACGGAACCCTCTCACTGCCTGGCATCGCGTGGGCGAGATACAGGAAAAAAGGCCGTTCCGCATTCGCTTCGATGTAATCCAGTGCTCGTTCCGTGTAGCGTTTCGTGAGCATGTTGCGGTCGACGGGCGCTTCCAGCACCCTTTCGTCCTCCATCAGAGGCAGCGGTGGCCAGAGGTCGCCGTCGAACGCTGCTCGTCCTCGTCCCCGTCCTTGCGTCATGTCGTCGCTGTATGGAATTCCAAAAAACGAGTCGAAACCGTGCCGTGTGGGCAAGAAAGCCGGTTGGTCGCCCAAGTGCCATTTGCCGATGATCGTCGTCCCATAGCCGCGGTCCCCGAGAATCTCCGCAATCGTAGTTTCGTCCGCGTGGAGGCCGTAAGGCGAGACCGGGCGCAGCACATGGCCGTCCCGCGGATTCGTGTGCAGGCCAATGCGTTGCGCGTAGCAACCTGTCATCAGGCTCGCCCTCGATGGGGTGCAAACGCCGGCGCTCGCGTAGAAGTGGGTGAGCTTGCGTCCCTCGCGAGCCATGCGGGACAAGCTTGGCGTGCTGTGCAGTCGGGTCCCGAATGGCTCGGTATCTCCGTACCCGAGGTTGTCGCACAGGAGAATGACGAAGTTTGGAGGCCGGTCGTCGACGGGCACGCAGCCGCTGAGGACGACCAAGAAAGCCGTCGTTGCGATCGAGCGCATCACGCGAACATCTGCTCGATAACGGACCCGCCGAAATCCGTCAGCTTCTCGTGGCGGCCGTTATGGAGATACCAAAGGCGATCTTGGTGCAGGCCTAGCGCGTGCAGGATCGTCGCGTGGAAGTCGCGCATCGAATATGGCTGGTCGAGTGCGCGCAGTCCGAACTCGTCGGTCGCGCCTATGGCTTGGCCTCCTTGCACTCCTCCCCCCGCGAACCACATCGTGTATCCATGCGGGTTGTGGTCCCGGCCGTTACCGCTCTCCGACGTGGGCAGGCGGCCAAATTCCGCTCCCCAGATCACAAGAGTTGTCTCGAGCAGGCCGCGCTGCTTGAGATCCTCAAGCAGGCCACCTAGGGGCAAGTCGCTGTGACCAGCCATCTTTTCGTGATTCTCTTTCAGGTGCTTGTGGGCGTCCCACTGCATGCTGATTGGACCGCCGCCTGAGTAGATTTGGATGAACCGGACGCCTCGCTCCACAAGCCGTCGCGCGAGCAGCAGTCTGGTGCCGAACTCGCGCGTCCGCTCCTGATCTAGCCCGTACGAGCGCTTCGTGGAAGCGGTCTCCTTGGCTAGGTCGACCGCCTCGGGCGCATGGGCCTGCATGCGAAAGGCCAGTTCGTAGGCAGCGATGCGGCCCAGCATCTCGCTGTCGAATTCCCCCGCGTCGATCTCGTTCATCGCTTGCAGCAAGTTCAGCATCGCTCGCTGGCGCTCGGGCGTTACACCGTCCGGGCGCTTGAGGTGCAGGATGGGATTCGGGCCCGGCCGAAGCAGTGTCCCTTGATAAACAGAAGGCAGAAAGCCTTGGCTCCAGCACGATGTCCCCCCTTCAGGCGTGCCCTCGGGTTGCGGCATCACCACGTATGCGGGAAGATTCTCGGATTCGGACCCTAGGCCGTACGTCACCCACGAGCCGATGCTCGGATGCGTCGCGAACAAACGGCCGTTGTGCACCTCGTACATCGCGGGCGCATGCACGACGCTGCGGGTCACGAAAGATCGGACGAAGCAGATATCGTCGACATGCCGGGCCACGTTCGGGAACAGTTCGGAGACGGGCAGGCCGCTCTGGCCGTAGCGACCGAACCTCCACGGCGTGCCTAGGATCGGATTGCTGCCGTCGGTGAACTGTCCACCGACCGCGCCAAAGCTCTCCGGCATGGGTTCACCCGCGCGCTGATTCAACAGCGGCTTCGGATCAAACGTGTCCATCGAGCTCGGCGCGCCCACATTGAAGATGAAGATTACGGCTCTTGTCTTGGCTTGGAAGTGGGGAGGCTTCGGGCGCAGCGGATTGTCCGTCTTGGTTGCTCGGGCACTTTGCGCCAATAGGTGTTGGAGCGCGATCGCCCCGAAGCCGTTCGCGGCCCGACAAAGGATCTGACGCCGGGTCACAGCGCTGTTTGCCGCAACGCCGTTACGGACGATAGACGAATTCATTGCGGTTCAACAGAGCCAGGGAGAAGTCGCGCAGCGACTCCGGGCCGGATGCGAGGAAGTTCTCGGCGAGCCGCCGTTCGTCGGAACTCGGTCGCCGTGACAGCGTCAATCGAAACGCCTCCTCGACGACACACGAGGAGTTGGACTCAACGCAGCGTCGCAAGACACGCTCAGCCAGCGCTATTGCCTGCTCTTGCATGAAATCACTGTTGAGAAGGCTCAGCGATTGCAGCGCGTGCGTCGAGGTCTGTCGCACCGAGCACGAGGTCATGGTGTCGGGCTGGTCGAAGTTGGCGAGGAAAGGAAGCCGCACTGTTCGCTTGTTCAGAAGGTACAGGCTGCGTCGGTCGTGCTCGAACCGGTTCGGAGTCACAGGCCAGAGGTTGTCCGGCTCCGCTTCCGTAAAGATCAAGTCATAGACCTCCCGCTCGATCGGGATTCGGACCGGCTTGCCAGTCAGCGAGCGGTTGAGTCTGCCGGATGCCGCCAAGGCGCTATCCCGGATCACTTCGCCGGACAGGCGCCGGCGCTGGGCGCGCCCGTACCAGCGGTTGTCCGGGTCGGTAGCGGCCCGTTGCGAATCGATCGCAGCGGATTGGCGGTATGCGCTCGAGAGAACCACGAGTCGATCGATCGCCTTAACGCTCCACCCGTCGCCAACGAATCGGTTGGCCAGTTGGTCGAGCAGGCCCGGATGCGACGGCATGCCTCCCAGCAGGCCGAAGTTATTCGGATCCGACATCAATCCTTGGCCCATGCGGAATTCCCAGATCCGATTGGCCATGACCCGCGCTACCAAGGGGTTTTTCGGGTGGGTCAGCCATCGCGCCAACGCCGACCTGCGTCCCTTGCCGTCAGCTGGTATCTCGAATCCGAGCGGTCCGACCACTTCAGGAAATCCCGGTTCGACGGGTTCCCCTTTGCGGCGGTAGTCTCCGCCTTGCAGCACGTGAGTCTTGGGAGCGTCTTCGAGATTCGATACAGCAAACGCGGCGGCGGGTGGTTCGGGCTTGCGGAGCTCGAGTGCGTGGAGCTCTTTCCTGAGTGCCGCTCTCCGCTTCTTGACGTCATCTGACATCAGCGGAAGGAATTCGTACCAGACGGGCTTGATCTGCGATTCCGCTTCTTTGGCAAGTCGTTCTTGCTCGGCGGTGCGCTCGGCTTCGGGAATGGCGAGCGCGGCTGCGTGCGGAGGCTCGAGCGCGGCTCGCTTTCGGTCTTCGACTGTCTGCTTATACGGGGCCTCGATCTCGGCGAGCCGATCCTTGATGGGCTTGAGGCGATCCTCGTGGGCACTCATGGCCTGTCTGCTCGCTTCGATCTCGTTTTCGCCGGCGGTGGTGACGTCCTCGAGGTCAGTCCCGCCGAAGAAGGCCTCGAGCCGGTAGTAGTCTCTCTGGCTGATCGGATCGAATTTGTGGTCGTGGCATCTAGCGCACTGGACCGTCAGCCCGAGCAGGGCCTGGCCCACGCCGAGCGCCATCTCCGTCAGCACCTCTTGGCGCGATTCTTCCTTGTCCTGGTTGCCGCCCACCACATGACGGGGGCCGGCACCGTGAAACCCTGTAGCGACTAGCGCTTCTTGGTTGCCTGGGTACAACTCGTCGCCCGCAATCTGTTCTCTTAAGAACTGATCGTACGGCTTGTCGTTATTGAAAGACTCGACCACGTAGTCGCGATAGCGCCAGCCGTGCTCGCGGAATCCATCACGCTCGAAGCCATCTGTATCTGCAAACCGGACGACGTCGAGCCATTTCTGCGCCCAGCGCTCGCCGTAGTGGGGGGATGCGAGAAGCGCCGCCACCAAGCGCTCGTAGGCGTCCGGAGACTGATCCGACAGGAATGAGGAGACCTGCTCGGGGGAGGGGGGCAGTCCTGTCAGGTCTAGGCAAACCCGCCGCAGCAAGCGCTCTTTCGCGGCTTCGGCTGACGGGAAGAGTTCATTTGCTTGCAATCCTTCCCATATGAAAGAGTCGAGGGGATTGCGAACCCAGGGCGACGAGGCTGTTGGGGTGTCAACCCGGGCCGGAGGAACGAAAGCCCAATAGATCCTAGCTGCTGCATTGTCTCGATCGCTTGGGGTTTCAGCGCCGAAGACCAGCGAAGCGGCGCACACTGAGAATACGGCAAGCGGTACCAATCGGCTTCGCTTCACGACCCTATTATAGGAGCGGCTGCTGCTCCCCGTGCGGGAAATCGCTGAGTCGATGGACCCGGTTTGGAAGCTTGCCAGCCGCAATTCTCGGTAGCGCGGCCCGGCATCGGGCTTGGCCCAGGTCACCTTGGGCACAACGTGCCGCCCGGAGGGCGGTGGGTTGAAGGGTGACGATCGCTACGGGCCTGCTGCTGGCGGGCACGGGGCTCCGGCGGTGATAAATTATAGTTTCCCTGCCGGAATGACGCTACGGTCGCGCGACGGGCGCGGGAGCATCTTATGGCCGCTGCAAGCGACCCCACCGCGACTGTGCCGCGCTTTATGCGGGCCATCGTGGCTCTGCCCGTGGCCCTCTTCGCTTGGCTCTGCACGATGATACCCGCGGTCTCCCGAGGGGAGACGCTTCACTGGGGGATCGCTTGGCTGCCGCAGCGCGGCATCGAGTTCGGATTCTTGGTCGACGGTCTGAGCTTGCTGTTCGCCCTGCTGATCACCGGAATCGGCAGCTTCATCTTTCTCTACGCGAGCGAGTACATGCGGGGCTACCCGCAAGTAGGACGCTTCACAGCGTTCCTCGTTGGATTCATGCTCTCGATGCTTGGGCTGGTCCTGTCGGATAACTTGATCGTGCTCTTCATCTTCTGGGAGCTGACGACGATCACGTCGTTCCTGCTGATCGGTTACTCGCACGAGGACGCGACGGCCCGCAGGGCGGCCCTCCAGGGGCTGATCGTGACCGGAGCGGGGGCGCTGGCAATGCTCGCCGGTTTCGTGATGCTCGGCGATGCCTCCGGAACCTACAGCTTGCGCGAGATGCTCGCCCAGCCCGGCATTTTGATCGGCCATCCGAGCTATCTCGCGATCGTAATCCTTGTATTCGCCGGTGCCTTCACCAAGTCAGCCCAGTTCCCGTTCCATTTCTGGCTTCCCAACGCGATGGCGGCGCCCACGCCTGTGTCTGCCTACCTGCACTCGGCCACGATGGTCAAGGCCGGTGTGTTCCTGCTCGCTCGCACAAGCCCGATCCTTGGGGGCACGGCTGCCTGGTCCGACACGCTGACCGCTGTCGGGTCGGTGACGGCGGTTTATTCCGCGGCCGCCGCGCTGACGAAGAGAGATCTCAAGCAAGTCCTCGCCTACACCACGGTCATGGCCTTAGGGGTCTGCGTGATGTTCCTTGGCCTTCCTTGGGAGAGCGCCGAGGTGCCGGCCGGCCTCATCGCGGCGGTGACGTTCGTGACGGTGCATGCCCTATACAAGGCGGCCTTGTTCATGGTCGCAGGGACGATCGATCACTCGACAGGCACGAGAGACCTTCGCCGGATGGGTGGCTTGCGCCGAGCGATGCCCTGGACGTTCGCAGCCGCTGTGCTAGCCGCGCTGTCGATGGCCGGCGTGCCTCCGTTTCTAGGTTTCGTGGGCAAGGAACTGCTTTATTCCAGCGCTCTTGGTTCGTCGGCATGGCAATTTGCCACCATAGCCATTTTTGTGGCCAACGCTCTGGTGGTCACCGCCGCGCTGCTCGTCGGGTCCACCCCTTTTGCAGGCAGCCTATCGAACACTCCCCGGAAGGCCCACGAGGGCAGCTGGACGCTCTGGATTGGCTCGCTTGTGCTGGGTTGTTGCGCGCTAGCGGCCGGATTCTTCCCGGGGCCGGTGTTCGAATTCCTGCTGGTTCCCGCCTCGGCCTCTGTTGCAGGCTCTTGGCCGGAGTACGAGGCCAGTCTTTGGCATGGATTCGGCTTCCCCCTCCTTCTCTCGATCTTTACGTTGGCGGCTGGCTGCCTCATGTACTGGAAGCGTTCGGCGTCGCTGCCGCGACTGAGGCGGGCGTTGGATCGGGTGCCGGTCAGCGGTGATCGATCGTACGACGTGTTCATGGACGGCATAGCCAGTTTCTCGGTCAGGCTGACCCGAGTGATGCAGTGCGGCATCCAGCGCCGCTATCTGCTAATTGTCTTCAGCACGTTCGGGTTGTGCCTGGCCGCGACGATTTGGCTGAAGGATGCGGTCGTCTGGCCGTCCGAGTTCCCGAGGGCCACCTTCGTGGAATGGGGGCTCGCGATGCTGATTGCAGCCTCAGCCATCGAGACAATCAGGGCCAAGTCGCGCTTGCTGGCGATCTGCGCGCTCGGCGTGGTCGGAGCCGCCACCGCGCTGATCTTTCTCCTGTTTGGGGCTCCGGATGTGGCAATGGCGCAATTCACAGTCGAAACGCTCATCGTGGTGATCGTTGCGATGGTGCTCCTCAAGTTGCCCGACTTCCGAGGAGAAGTGCGCCCGACTGGACTCGGGCGAGTGCGCGACGGCCTGGTCTCGACATTGGTGGGAGGCGCGACGGCGTTGGTAGTGCTCGCTGTCACGACGGAACCGCCCCAGATGGCGCTCACCGAGTTCTTCGAAAACGCATCGGTGCCGCAGGGCTTCGGACGAAACGTGGTGAACGTAATTCTCGTGGACTTTCGCGCGCTTGACACCCTCGGCGAGATTACAGTTCTAGGAATAGCGAGCGTCGCGGCGTACATGCTTGTCTCTCGCCGTCCCCGCCGTCGCGTGCCGCAGAATCGGGTCGGCGAACGCCTCTGGGCATCGGTGCGCACTGGGTCGGACGGCACCTCGGAGACGCGGCCGTGAATACTCTTATCATGCGGGAAACGACCCGCCTGCTGGTCGCCCTGATCCTGATGTTCTCGGTTTTCATGCTGTTGCGGGGCCATAACCATCCCGGTGGCGGATTCGTTGGAGGCTTGATCGCGTCCGTTGCGTTTTGCTTGTACTTGTTCGTGGCCGACGCGGCGGCCGTGCGGCGGCTGCTGCGAACGGAACCAAGCACGGTCGGCGCCGCCGGCCTCGGAATAGCCATCGCGTCCGGCTTGGTCGGATTCTTGGTCGAGGGTGCACCATTCCTCACGTGCGAATGGACAACAATCGGCGGCCTCAAGGTCGGCACGCCGTTGGCGTTCGATGTCGGCGTCTACATGGTGGTAGTCGGCGCCGTCCTGACATTCGTTCTGGGCATCAAGGAACAATAGCCCGCCATCGAGCCGGACGGGACACCATGAATTGTACGGAGATTGACTGATGGAGCCGATCATTGCGGTCCTCGTGGGCTTTCTCATCGGCTGTAGCACCTACCTGATGCTCCAGCGGAATCTGATTCGGTTCGTCTTAGGCCTTGCGCTGATCTCGCACGCCGCCAACCTGTTGATTTTCGCGAGCGGCGGTCTCACCCGAGGCCTTCCCGCCGTGATCATGGCGGGCGAGACGAAGCCTCAGCTCGGCGTGGCGAACGCGTTGCCGCAAGCGCTCATCCTTACGGCTATAGTGATTTCGTTCAGCGTCCTGACGTTTGCCTTGGTGCTTGCGTTCCGCGCCTATCAGAGGCTGCAGACCGTCGACACCGATGCGATGCGGGCGGCCGAGCCTCCCGTACCAACTGCGCCCGCCCAGCCGGAGGGCAAAGTCGGCCTGCCATGACATGGTTGCTTGCCGGCCCCGTGGTCCTGCCGCTGATAGCGGCCGTCGTCACTAGGATGCTGCCACGCGGCAGCCTCGTGCAGCGCTTGTTCAGTCTCGTGGCGGCGCTTGGCTTGCTCGGCCTTTCCGCCGCGCTGCTAACTACGGTCTGGCGGAATGGCATTCTAGCCGGCCAAATGGGTGACTGGCCCGCGCCCTTCGGAATCACGCTGGTAGCCGACCACCTAGCGGCCGCCATGGTGGCGGTGACAGCGGTCATTGGCGTGGCAACGATCGTCTATTCGTTTGCGGATCTCGCGGGGAAAGGGCTGTCCGACGGATTTCACACGTTGTTGCACGTGCTTCTGGCGGGCGTTTGCGGCGCCTTCCTGGCGGGCGATATTTTCAATCTGTACGTCTGGTACGAGGTGATGCTGATTTCGTCGTTCGCGCTGCTTGTGCTTGGGGACACGCGAGCGCAACTGGACGGCGCCGTGCGGTACGCCGCGCTTAACCTTGTCGCCACGACCCTGCTGCTTAGCGGAATCGGTCTTCTCTACGGACTCACCGGCACACTGAACATGGCCGATTTGCATTTGCGGGTGCAGGAGGTCGAACACCAAGGCCTGCTGACCGTGGTTGCGGTGCTGTTCATCGCCGCCTTTGGCATCAAGTCGGCCGTGTTTCCGCTGTTCTTCTGGCTTCCGGCGAGCTATCACACGCCGAAAGTCTCGGTCTCGGCGATTTTCTCAGGGCTTCTCACTAAGGTCGGCGTGTATTCGATGATGAGGGTATTCACCCTGATTTTCACGCACGACGTCGGCTACACTCACGAGATTCTGCTGTGGACGGCCGGACTGACCATGGTGACGGGGGTGTTAGGCGCGGCGGCTCAAAATGAGTTACGGCGCATACTTTCGTTCCACATCATCAGCCAGATCGGCTACATGATCCTCGGCGTGGCGCTGTTCACGCCGCTTGGCCTGCTTGGGGCGGTTTTTTATATAATCCACCACATTATCGTGAAGGCCAACCTCTTCTTCATCGCCGGCGCCGCCAGACGCATGGGCGGCTCCTGGGACTTGCAGAACTTGGGTAGCCTTTATCGCGAAGCACCGCTACTGGCGGTGCTGTTCTTCGTGCCGGCATTCTCTCTTGCGGGCTTTCCACCGCTGTCGGGATTCTGGGCGAAGCTATTCTTAATTGAGGCGTCGATTGAATCGAGCAATTACGCAATCGCGGCCGTGGCCCTAGCCGTGGGCCTTTTGACTGCATACTCGATGACGAAGATCTGGGTGAACGGCTTCTGGAAGGCTCGTCCGCCGGAAGCGCACCGACCGTCCCAGTTGCCGCCCCTTCGTCGTCGGCTGCTGTTGGGGCCTGTCGCCGGCCTAGCCGGCCTGACGATCATGATCGGTCTGTATGTGCAGCCGCTGTATACGCTCGCCGAACGGGCCGCCGCAGAATTGATGGAACCGACGGGCTACGTCGAGGCCGTGCTGGGTACGGGGTCTGCGCCCGAGATGGCGAACCGGCTCGCCGGCCAGGAGGTGAGGGCCCAATGACAAGCCTTTTCGGGTTCAATCTCTTGCTCGCCTTCGGATCCTGCGCTCTGTTGGGCGGCTTTACGTTTGCTAATCTCACGGCGGGTTTTTTGGTAGGCTTCGCGACATTGAGCTTGACTGGGCCACTCTTCGGCAACGAGGACTATTTCAGGCGGATGGTCCGCGTGACTCAATTGATCCTTTACTTCGCGTGGGAGCTAGTGGTTTCGAGCTTGCAGGTGGTCTGGGACGTGGTAACACCGGTGCAGAAGTCGCGCCCGGCCATCGTCGCCATTCCCCTCGACATAACCGATCCCACCCAGATCACGGTGCTCGCGAATTTGATTTCGCTTACGCCCGGCTCTCTTTCCCTCGACGTCAGCCACGACGAGAGGGTCCTCTACGTGCATGGGATGTTCGTCGACGATCCGGACAAGTTCCGGCTGCATGTCAAGAGCGGGCTTGAGCGCAAGGTAAGGGAGGCGATGGAATGATTCGATTGATCGAACACTCCCCGGTTCTGAATTGGGCGATTGATATCACAGCTGCCCTGGTCCTGCTGGGGCTCGTTTGCGCGTTCGTGCGCTTAGTCAAAGGACCGACCTTGCCGGACCGCGTCGTCTCGGTCGGTGTGATCGCGGTCCTGGCAGTGGCGATCGCGGGTCTGGTGGCCGTCGCGATCGCGGAGGCGCCGGCGATCGACGTGGCATTCGCCTTGGCCTTGGTTGCGTTTCTAGCGACCGTTGCGTTTGCTTGGTACGCGGATCAGCGAACCGACCAAATCCCCAAGCCGAGTCGGTCCACTCGAAAGGAGGCAGGGCGCTAATGCACGCGCATTCCGCACTCCAAGATTGGGTGCTCGCGGTCCTGCTGGTGTCGGGGGGATTCTTTTTGTTCGTGGCGAGCCTAGGGATTCTCCGGCTCCCGGACGTGATGACTCGCATGCACGCGTCGACGAAAGCCGGCACCTTGGGCGCGGGACTGATTTTCGTCGCTGTGGCCGTGCATTTCGGCGAGATGGTTGCCATCTCGCTCTCGGCGCTGACTGTCGTTTTTCTGTTAGTGACCGCTCCGGTCGCGGCACACGCGATCGGTCGCGCCGCTTACCGCATGCGCGTCCCGTTGTGGAAGAATACCCATCTCGACGAATGGAAGGGCCACTATTCTCCGAAAGGCGGGGTTGGATCCGACCGGGAGTAGAGTCATTTCAGCATCGTCAAAATCCCGCTGCCCAGCTACGCGCTAGAGCAGTCAGCACGGTGTCGGCTCGGTTGAGGAGCGCGCCCGAGACATTCCCTGGTAACTCTCAGCCGTGGCTGGATAGACCTTTGCAGGCGCTGGTTTCAACGTCTCTTTCGATTGGCACGCTCTCGCTTGGCAGCGAGAATCTCAGCAGTCCGCTGGAAGTGCAACCGAATGAGTTCCTCGTCGGCTGCGTCCGGATCGAAATCTTCTTCCCATTCCTCTGGCGCGTCGTCATGGCGTGCCCTGTACCGCGGAGATATGGATTCAAGGAAGCGCCCGTATCCCCACGGCCCGCCGCAGTCTTCCGGTGGGCATCGACGTGTAGCGGATACCAGGTGCGGGTACGTTCGGTCAGGATTCGCCTCCCCGACGCCCTGAAGCTTCACACGATGAACCCATTCGTCCGTGAAATCGTACGTGTACTCGAAGGTCAGGTTCCTGCTCAGGTGTCGGCAAATGTCCCCCAGTGTCGCTTCCGACGCCGAACGCCTCCTGTTAAAGCGCCTCTTGGGATCGACTTGACCGTAGGCAATCGCATCACTCGCGCGAAACTCGTAAGGGTGTCGATTCTCCCAGCCCATAGCCTGCTGAAAAACTAAATGTAGATCGTCTAGATTAATCGCCAAGGGGACTTCGATGCGCCTCATTACGGGCCGCGGCATGCCCGCCAGCCCGATCCTTAGACGAGCGATTTCATACACGATACGATCCCCCTAATCCGCAGCCAGTCACCGCAGATCCAAGCCTTGTAAAGGACGCTGGCTGGATTTTTCCGGATCTTCGTCGCCCCCACGGGCGAGAACGGGCGACCATACCTCGTATCCAAGCTGGAACGTCCACTCGCTATTGCGAAACGTCATTCGGGTAGAGTGTAGCAAGAACGCGCGGGAAAGGGGCGTTTCCCGGGCGCGGTGCTTAGGAAGAACACCCTCCTTCTTGCAGAATGGGAGAGAGGAATTCTTCGCAAAGCCTATGGAACGATCCGTCGACGGAGAGAATGCACCAAGGCCCTAACGGGCAGGCACTTTTTCAGAAGGCAAGGCCGGAATCTGCACCAGCCAAGCAGTGATCATTCCTGAGGCAGACCACCCTCAGAACGGCCTTCCCTGAATCAGGAACGGGATGATTTCGTCCTCGCAGGAGTCGCCTTTCAGGCGATTCTAACGTCAAGGCGTCGCCTGCTACTAGAAATAGTCGCCCGAATCTCGAGACGGGGATTTGGAACCGCATCTTGGACCTGGCCGGTCAGTCTCCAGATGGACTGCGGACTGACGCGGCGTCCGCCAGGCTCATCAGCAAGCCTCAGAGGCGTCGACAGAAGCAAGGCACCCTTTTTCGATTACGGCAACCGATTTGACCTCCGCCCATGCCAGCACCACCGGAATCGGCATCGCGACAACGACAGTACGCCGAGTGGGCGCAGGAGGGGCCGCATCGGGATCGCCGTGCGTAGGTCGCGCTCGGCGTGCCCGGCCCCTTCGAGGACAGTCGTCAGAACTCGGGTGGTCGTGGGACGACGGTGGAGGCTCGCTTTGAAACCGGGCAACTCCGTCGCCGGCATCGTCCAGGGGCCCTGGGCAGGGCGGGGTCCCTCTAGGGGGCATGAATTGCGGGCGGCCATCTCGACCGCTCTGACAGTCGTGCACCCCTACGAGTGCCAATTGACCGGCGGCTGGACCAGACCCTTTGGTTGCCACGAATGCTCGTCCTGGGAGGGTGTTTTCGACCTGCACGGTTTCTGCGCGCCTTGGACTCCAAGAGCCACTTTGGCTGGGCCGCCGCGTGCTGGCCGCCGACCCGATCAGCGTCTAGTCGGGGAGGTCTTGCTGACCGGGCTCCGGCAGCCAGAAACTCGCGACGAAGCCAATTGCGTACACCGCCGTTCCTACAGCCCCCGCCGCGAACGCGAGCTTTATGAACGGGCTTTCGCCTGGCGCGTAGCTCGCTAGGGTGGTCGTGACCAGCGCCGCGAAAGTGCCTAGCATCCTGCCGCCGATATTCGCAGCGAACGCTTCGCCCGTCCCGCGCAAAGCGGTGGGGTAGACGCGAGGCAAGTAATTGCCCCAGAAGCTGAATTGCGCTACGGTGACCAGCCCTGCGAGGAACATCCCGATCTGCAGCATGCGCAAGTCGTTTGTCGCAGCGTAGAAGAAGACGAGCGGAAACACGACGAGTCCGGCGATTTGGAACGAGCGGAGCAGGCCCCTTCTAGTCACCAGCATCACGACTAGCAATGCCAGCACGATCCGCCCCGCGACCCCCCCGACTTCCTGAATGCCCTGTACTCCGCTGACCACCTGCTCCTGAGCGGTAGCGCCCAATTCGGTAACCAGCCCGGGCACGATGCGCGGCACATGCTGGAGGGCACCAAACGCCGCGCCGTAGCTGCAGGCCACAATGATGGTCGTCACGACTGTCGTGCGGCGGAGTCGGGGATCGAAGAGTTTCCGGATGCTCGGCCGGCGCAACGTACCTGCCGCTTTCTTTTGCTGCCACATCGGAGACTCTGGCAGAAACGGCCGGATGATCATAAGCGGAATTGCTGGGATGAGGCCGGAAATCAGGGTGTAGCGCCAAGCTTCGTGGCCGCCGTATATTTCCGGGAACGACTGTCCGTACGTGACGGCGAGATAATACGCCCCTGTCACCATCAGGCCTCCGACGGAACTGAACGCTTGGGTCCACCCCAGTACCGATTCACGCTTCTTTGGTTCCGGGAACAGCTCGGCGAGCCAAGTTATGGCCGCCACGAATTCCACGGAAACACCGATAAACGTCGTGCAGCGGAAGAAGAGCAGCATCGCTGGGCTGGTCGCAAAGCCGGCCGCGAACGCCGAAAAGCCGTAAAGCAAGATGCTCCACACCAGTACGGCGCGCCTCCCGAGCCGATCCGTTAGCCAGCCGCCAAGCAGCCCGAATATCCCGCCGAACACAGCGGGCACGTAAAACAGCATGCCGACCCACTGGTTGAATTCCGGTGAGCCGGGCCGAGCGTCTGCCAGTTCCAGCAGGGCCGGGCGGACTATGAGCGGCAGCATCAGCAGTTCGTAGATGTCGAATGCGAAGCCGAGCGCTGCAACGAAGCAGATCAGCCACTGCGTGCGGGTTAGTTCGGGTAGCCTCATAGGTTGCTCTAGACGTTATCGAATCGATGCGATGCGGAGCCGGGACCTTCTAAAGCACCAATCGATCCGCGCTCATCCCGCCGCACCCGTCGGAGTGGAACGGACGCGGGCACCCGCCTGAATAGCACGCGGAGCCGCTGAACCCTCTCGGCCCAACGAACGCGATCCATTCCCGCACCTTGGCACCGACCTGCGGCGCGGTAGCATTCTGCTTGGAGATCATGTACTGGCTGAGACCCCAGATCGTCCGCGAGATATTGCAGGCGCAGCAACAGGTGTAGGCGCTATTGTCGTTGCAGCACGGGGCCGGAATCGGTTCCAGCGCCGCTTTTTTCACTTTCTCCTGTGCCGCGGTCAGCCGAATTTCCTCGTACCACCGCATGAACTGCCGGGATTGGGCCTCAACGTCCCGGAACTCGATTCCCAATGCCCAGACTCGGTCGCCGCGAGCCAGCGCGAAAGGCAGCGCCGCGGCCAGCAGGAAAACCCTCCTCTGCAATAGCATGCAATCAGAATAGCGCAGGGCGAGTTGAATCCGACGGGATTCGTCGTACAATCGGCTCGCCATGGAACGTGCGCGATTCGCCTACCTGCTCCTTGCCCTGTCTCTAGCAGCTCCGGCTCAGTTCTACCAGCCGGATGGCGAGCCGTCTCGCAGTTGGCTTCCGCCGCCGCTGACGTATCCAAGCAAGATCACCGCCGACTCAATCGAGAACGCCGAGCGACCCGCCATTGCCAAGGACGCTGGGGGCACCGTCTGGATTGCCTGGTCGTCGTGCCGGCCTCGTACCGCGACTTGGCCTGCCGAAGAGCCTGACATCGATGCATGGATGTGGCCTGATGACGGACTGGACTCCGTGTTCGTGCGACGATTCGACGGAACGAGTTGGACCGCAGAAGTCGAGGTCAGCGAGGTCCGTGGTGTGAACCACCGCCCCGCGTTGCTCTCGCTCCCTGATGGAGTCCGGGTCCTTTGGACCGCGCGACGCGACGGGCACTGGGCGGCCTACGAACGAAGGCACGACGGGAGTGCATGGGGGCATGAGCGCCGAATTCCGGGGACTGAAGGAGCGCTCGAAATCCGTGCCGCGCCTCTTCCCGACGACCGGGCGCTGGCCGTGATCCGGCGCTTGGAGCCACCGCGAATCTCCCTGGACTTCATTCGATTGACGGACGGGAACTGGGACGATCCCGAGTCGTTGGACGAAGGTCTCGGGCGTTGCTTCCGGCCTGATATCAAAGGGCTGCCAGATGGTGGGTGGAGCGTGGTTTGGGACGAGGAGAGAGACGGAAACTATGACATTTTCTTCCGCAGCGACAGCGGCTCAGTCGAGCGATTGACCACGTCGCCGCTTTGGGACACGGCGCCTTCGCAAGCAGCGGACTCAAGCGGCCAGTCTTGGGTCGCGTGGGAGCGACGCGAACCGGTCGGAGGTCGGTTTTCGTACCGGGGCCGAAGCATCTTCGCTAAGGTGCGAGGCTCCGACGGCTGGATGTGGGCTCCGTCGCCATTCGAACAGTCGGCCGATCCGGGTCGACTCACAAGGCATTCCCGCTATTGGGCCGCCCACGCCATGAGCGAGGAACGCTATCCACGGTTGCTGGCCCGAGACAACGGCGATTTGTGGCTGTTCTGGCTTGGTGGCGGGCGGATGTCGAGCGTGTCCTTCTCTGGGCGCGTCAGGAGGGACGGAGCGTGGTCGGAGCCAAAGCTACTGTTTCACGATCCGAATCCCTACACCGCATTCCAACTTCCGTCAGTGAAGGAGGACATCGACCTCGCCTCGTCGGGGCGAGGGCCCTATCAAGTCCCCCTGGCCAACCAGATGGCCTTGGCCCTGGACGACTCGAGCGGATGGCTTTGGATGGCGTACGAAGTCCCGCGACGGCGCCACATCGCGGATCGCCTCTGGGCGTTCGGGATCACCCAGCGTCCCGGCGGGTACGGTGCGGACATCTACGCGCACCGTGCCGATCTTGACGAGGGTGAATCTCGCTTCCAGGAGGTGGTCGACGACCAGAGCCCAATCCGCGCCCTCGAGCCGCGCGTCTACCGCCGGGACCCTCCCAGAACCCTTGTTGTGGAGGGGAGCGTCCGCCGGTTGGCGTGGGGTGACATGCACGGGCACACCGAGAACGACGGCATAGGGACGTTTGACATGTACTACGCGCACGGCCTGTTCGTTACGGGCATGGACTTCGTCGCGTCGACGAATCATGATTTCACCCCCGACTTTCTGACTCAATCGGAGTGGGCTGAAGTGCAGGCTCTGGCCAAGGTATACGCTGCGGCGTCCGATCGCGTCGCCTTCAGCGGCTGGGAGTGGACGACGGAAAGCCAGGACGAGCGCGGAGGCCACCGAGCAATGTATTTCTTGAAGGACACCGCGCCGATCTTCCGATCGACGACCACGACCTCAGACACCGTGTACAAGCTGTTCTCGCTGGTCCGGCCGTGGGACGTAATCCTTCAGCCCCATCACAACAACTGGACCGGTTACGATGCCGACCTGCAGCCGGTTTTCGAGATCACTTCCGCGTGGCGGCAGGCACGCGAGGAGGCAAGCGATTTCAAGCCGCAAGGTCCCGTCTCGTCGGTCTGGGAAGCGCTGGACCGCGGCTACCGCATTGGCTTTGTCGGGTCCGGCGATTCTCATTGGATGGGAACCGGTGAGGACAACGGCATTACCGGCGCGTACGTCGACACATTGAGTCGGGAAGGAATCTTCGAAGCGATTCGCGCGAAAAGAGTCTTTGCGTCGACCGGCGCGCGGTTCCTAATCGACTTCCGAGTCAACGATGCCTTTATGGGCAGCTCCGTCGACGTCGAGCGAGAGGCGGCCCTCCGGGTGCGTGTGAGCGTCGCGGGCGAGGCCCCCCTGGAACTCGTCGAGATCGTGAAGGACGGCAAGGTCATCCATTCCACGAGGGGCGACGGTCGGCTCGAGGAGTTTGACTTCTTGGATCGTTCCGGTTCGACGCCGGGCAAGGACGCCAGCTATCTGTACGTGCGCGCGAAGCAAGCCGACAAGCATTACGCGTGGGCCAGCCCTGTCTGGGTGGACTGGCGCTAGTTGATCTCCAAGTCCCAGCGGGCGGTGGATGTCAGTCGAGCCGACGAATCCTTACGTTCCGGAACCAAACAGCGCTGTTGTGGTCTTGCAGCGCGATTCTCCCTCCGGGCGACTTAGCGAATAGCGAGCCTTTATTGGCCTCCTCGGCCCGACCTGCGAAGTCCTCGCTGGCAAGATCGAACTCGACGACCTTGCGCCCATTCAGCCAGTGCTGCACCAATGTTCCCTGCGCGACGATCCTAAGCGAGTTCCACTCCCCGGGAGAACGGCTCGCGTCTTCGGAAGGGGCATAGAGGCCGTACGCTGCGCCGGCCCGCCGATTCGGATTCGCCTGAGACGCCCGCCTCGCGTTGTCGGCGATTTGATACTCCACTGACGAGGCTGTCGGGTTCTCGTCCCCGGCTACTCGATAGAAGACTCCGCTATTGCCAAGCTCGCCGATCTTCCACTCCAGGCGCAAGTCAAAGTCATGGAATTCGCTGCCCGTCGCAAGGTTCCCGGGCCGCCCTTCGACCGTCAGCGCGGAATCCTTCGCTCGCCAGCGGCCTGATGCGTCCGCCCGATGCTGGACTGTCCAGCCGTTTAGTGTCACCCCGTCGAACAGAGGCTCGAATCCTGGCTCCGCGGCGCAGCAGACTGTTGCAACCAACGCCACGAGGAGGCTGTGCTTCACAGCTCGCGGACCTCTTCCGTGTCCAGATCGAATGCCATCGCCTTGTTGCGCCGGTGCGCTTCCACGCCCAGGCTGACGGCCACCTGTGACCGGTAGCCAAGCTCGCCGTCGAGCGGGGCCGGTTTGCGAGTCCGTATCGACTCCAAGAAGTAATGCCTGAACGACGGGGTGGGCGGAGCCTTTACCCTGAGGACCGGCTTGACCGACTGCCGCGCGGCGCGCTCCTCGAAGATCCGCTGGAGATAGGCGTCGCGCATCGGCCCCGGCTTGGCAAGTTCCGGTTGGTCGCGGGTGTCGTTCTCGTACCGCTCCCGCCAGCGCGGCTCCGCGAGCAGCATCGCTAGCATTTGGCGCTTGCGCCGTTCGGGCAGTTGTGCGTACTGCGTCGGGCGCACGGTGCGCTTTTCCTCGATCCAGGTGCCCATGGCATCCAGCCCCGAAGCAATCACTCGCTCCTTGAAACCGTCGATATAAGGTTCCTCCGGGGCTAGCCGGAGAAAGCCGGGCCTCAGGTGGTTTCCCTCAAAATGGATGTTCGCCTCGTTGCCTCGCACCACGATCGGCAGTTCAACGGAGTTCTGGAGGGACCCGGAGCATACTATGGTGTGCTTGCTGGGGAAGTCCAGGGCGATGACCAACACGTCCGGTATTTCCATAACAGTCTCAGGCGTGAAATAATGTCCGCCCGCGGAAACCGCCCGAACAGGGAATTCTCGTCCTAGGACGTGGATCAGGGGCGTCACGTGATGGTAGTAGAGGTCCGTGGCGATGCCGCCCGAATAGTCGCGGTAACGCCGCCAGCGGAAGAACCTTTCCCTAGAGAACGGCCTTTTTGGCGCGCTCCCTAGAAAGGCTTCCCAATCCAAGTTGTCCGGGCTGGCGGATTCATCGATCACGTAATTGAAGGGAGCCTTGCGGGTGTTCCTACTACGGCTGGTCTGGCTCCAAAGGACCTTGCCTAGCAAGCCCGCGGCGACGGCCCGACGGGCCGGTTCCCAGATTCCGTGTGCCATGTGCTCGCTGTCCACCGCCAGGATGCGCTCTGTCTGCTTGGACGTGCGGACCATTTCCTTCGCTTCCGGGATGGTCAAGCTCATGGGCTTTTCCACGTCCACATCCTTGCCGGCCCTCATGGCGTCAATCGCCATTGGCGCGTGCCAATGGTCCGGCGTGCAGATGATCACCGCGTCGACATCCTTGTCCGCCAGCAGATCCCGATAACTCCTGTAACCTTTCGCGCCAGTCTGGGTAACGCCGTCGTCGAGCCTCGGGGCGTAAACATCGCAGACTGCGGTGACTCGCGAGTCCTTCCGCTGCGTGTACTCGTTGAGGTGGCCCCTAGAAATGTTGCCGAGGCCGATAACTCCTATCCCCACAGTGTCATTTGCTCCTAGGATTCGGCTGTACGAGGCAGCTGCGGCCGCTGCAGCTGCCCCGCGGCCTAGGTTGCGACGCGTCAGACTTCCCATGACGGGCATTCTAGTGCATTCTTCGGCGACCGAGTCGCAGTCCGCTCGGCAATGAGGGGCAAACCGCCCTGTCTGCGCACGGGGGTATGCTCAGTGACACGGAGGTTCCACTGAAATGAATGCACAACAGGTTCGGGTGGCGGCTGTCACCGGGGCGGGGAGCGGCGTCGGTCGCCATTGCGCCTTGGCATTGCTGGGCGACGGCTACACCGTAGCCTTGCTCGGACGCCGTGCGACTGCTTTGGAAGAGACCGCTTCCAGGGCTGCGCAGCGCGACCGATGCTTGGTGATTCCAACGGACGTGACGCGCGAAGAGGCGGTGCATGAGGCCTTCGACCGCATCAAGGGCCACTCCGGGCGCCTCGATGTGCTTTTCAATAACGCCGGACGCGGCGCACCCCCAGTGCCGCTCGAAGACCTTGCGCTCGCTCAGTGGCAGAAAGTCGTTGATGTGAACTTGACCGGGATGTTTCTATGCACGCGAGAGGCGCTGCGCATCATGAAGAGTCAGAAACCCCGGGGTGGTCGCATCATCAACAACGCCTCGGTTTCGGCACAGACGCCTCGCCCTCATTCAGCACCCTACACGGCCACAAAGCATGCGGTTACCGGATTTACCAAGTCTGTCGCGCTGGACGGTCGTCCGTTCAACATCTGTTGCGGCCAGATCGACATCGGAAACGCTAGGACTCCGATGACCGCGAGAATGGCCGAGGGGGTTCTGCAGGCGAATCTCACCATCGCGCCTGAAGCCACCATTGATGTCGACCACATCGCGCGGGCTGTCCTGTACATGGCGAGCCTGCCTCTTGACGCGAACGTCTTGACGATCACCGTGATGGCGACACAGATGCCGCTTGTCGGGCGTGGTTGAACGCGAGTGCCGGACCTGTAGGCGGCCCGCCCCCGGCGATTAGCCCGAATCGGTGATTCTTCGCAATCAGCCTCCCGCCAGCGGGATTTCTCAGGAGGATCCACGGTGTCGGATCGACTCTCTCGAGGCGGTGGTCCTGCCCAGCGAGGATTGCCGCTCGCGCCGCACGGATTGCTATGCGACAATTTCGGCTTGAACAGGGTTCTCTTTCCGGGCCTCTTGGCGGGCTCCCTGCTTGTTGCCGCCACTCGATTCGAGGATCCAAAGCCGCCGAAGCTCATTTCGGTGGCGGATGTTCCCGCAGCGAGCCCGAGCGCGCACCCGCGCGTCACATTTCACGAAGCACCGCGTCCGCTTTCGGATGACGCTGTCACGGAGGATTGGCCTGCCTTCCTCGGGAAACGGGGCGAGCCTGTCTCCTACGAGACCAGTCTGCTACACGACTTCGGTGCAGACGGTCCGAAACTCGTTTGGGAGCTAACCACAGGCACGGGATATAGCTCTCCGTCCATCCAGGGTGACTACCTCGTTTACATGCACCGACTGGGCGCGGAAGAGATAGTTGAGTGTCTTCGCCCCGAGACTGGCGAGAGGTACTGGGACTTCCGTTACCCGACTGACTTCGAGGACCGATTCGGCTACAACAACGGACCTCGCGCTAGCCCGGTCATCGACGGCGATTACGTTTACACCTATGGGGCACAGGGCAGGCTGCACTGCTTGCTGCTGGAGACCGGACAACTCGTTTGGAGCCGCGATGTCGCTAGCGAGTTCAGAGTTCCCCAGGATTTCTTCGGTACGGCCGCTTCACCGTTGATCGAGGGCGACAGCCTGATCCTCAATGTAGGGGCCCCTAGCGGTCCGGAAGTGGTGGCGTTCGACAAGCGCACCGGACGGATGCTTTGGGGGGCGGGTGACCAGTGGGGGCCAAGCTACGCGACGCCGGTCGTCGCCGAAGTCCGCGGCAAGCGCCGAGTTTTCGTCCTCGCAGGCGGGGAGAGCAATCCACCCAGGGGTGGGCTGATTGCCATTGAGCCGCGCAAGGGGGCCATTGACTTTCGGTTTCCGTGGCGCAGTCGGAGCTATGAGTCCGTGAACGCCTCCAGTCCCGTGATCATCGGTGACAAGGTGCTCGTTTCAGCGACTTACCGGACCGGTGCCGCTCTCTTGGAAATTGGCGCCGACGGTGGCTACAAGAAGCTCTGGCAGAACTCGGACTTCGACTTGCACTGGACTACAGCCGTGCACGAAGACGGTCATTTTTACGCATTCTCTGGTCGCAACGAACCGGACGCGAAACTCTCGTGCGTGAACGCCGAGAGCGGCGAAACCGTATGGAGCGAAGCACTGGAATGGAACGAGTCCGTGCTAGTGCAAGGGGAGTCCCGCACCTTCTACGCCAGTCCCTTGCGGGGCAACCTTCTCAAGGTGGACGACAGGTTCCTCGCCCTCGGGGAACACGGCCACCTGCTCTGGCTTGCGCTTTCCCCGTCCGGCCCGAAGCTGCTCGAGCGGACTCGGCTTTTTCTAGCGCGCGAGACCTGGAGCCCTCCTGTGGTCAGCCAGGGCCTGCTCTACGTCAGCCAGAACTCGCGTTCGATCGACCCGCCCCGGGGTCCACGCTTGCTCTGCTATGACCTCAGGGGTCTGTAGCGGTCCCTGAAGCAGGGTCCTTCTCCCCTGCCTAGAGCGGGCAGGCCAGAACCTCTGCGTTCCGACCGAAGCCTCCCAATGAATGCTGGTCGGCGTTTTCCACTGACTTCCGGCAAGATCGTCCGGAATCCCCCCTAGCTCTCGACCACCCGGCAAGGAGTTCTTCGATGACTGGCGTCCCGCTCGGCCCACCGCCTGTGGCGCTTCGAGACGATCCGAATTAGCAGAGCGGCGCCTCCGACGGCGGACTCCGGCGCTCATCGCTGAGGCGATGTTCGCGAAGTCTCTTCCGAGATTTCAGTCGCTGCTCCAACGCAGTGCCCACGCGCAGCTTCTGCGCGAGAATGCGTTGCGACACCCTCGGAGCAAACAACCTCCGTATGCCGCCTTTAGGATGCCTCCCTTGAGTATCCGATCCATTGAACCTTCGGTACTTCACTGACGTGATTAGGCAAGGAACGTATGCTTGTGAGAATAAGGAAATAACGAAAGTCTGTAGCAAGCTGCAACTCACGATCCCGAAACCGCTAGCCGAGCCATATAGCGTCGCGCCGGGAGGCGTAATCTGTTGCAAGAGGCCGGTGACGTCATTCGCGTCGTGCCACCCAACGCGAGTCCGCCGACCGTGCTCGCTTAGGCGCGACCCCTTGCGTTGCTCGATGTCGGAACCTAGCGTCAGCGCCGTTGCGAGGCGGCAACCAAAAGACATCCGGCGCAGACCCGTGGGCGGACACGCGAGAAATTGCATCGCCGTGGCGATCCTGACTGATACGAACGCACTTCGTCTATCGGTACGTTCCCCGCTTTCCGACAAATGATCAATTCGACCACCGCACCGGCGACGCAATCTCTGGAACCTGCGCAGCACGCACAATTCATCCCGGCAGACGAGTGTCGCGCCCCGTCCACCGGTCGGCGAATTGCTCAGGATTCGGCCAGGAAATGGAGAGCCTAGAAGTCAACTACCACGTCGAGCGTTGGGCGATCAGCGCGCATAGTCGCGCCTTACCCCTCGCCGATTTGGAAAATCTCGATCCAATGCTCGGTAGTCGAAAAATGCCGTCAAGCGACTGTCGACCGGAGCAACCGTCGAACCGGATGGCTTGTTCCACGTGCGGCCCTCTTACTTCGTCTGATCCGTCACCTCGAACAGCACGGCTGTACGGTCCACGAACACTCGCCGAAGCCCCCATGCAGCCGGGTCGCTAGCGATGGTCCGCGTCTGAGAATAGTATGGGTCGCGAGGATCTAGGTCAAGAACCACGTAGTCGATTCCATGTCGTCGCAATAGCGCGTTGGCGGACGCTCTCGGGGCTTGAGGATCCACTGCCAGCCGATCGAATTCCAAAGCCTCGGGAAGCATGTCGACCCACATCCCATCCTGAGTGAGCTCGCTGAATGCCAGCCGTGCCTGATCCGCCGCTGAGGCTGTTGGGTGAACGAGCTCCATCCCGCTGGCGAGCACACCCTGGGCGAAGCGCGCCTCGAGCACCATGTCAGGGCGTGGCGGTTCCCGCGAGTTCCACGAAGTGAAGATATCGCCGTCGAACAGGCGGCTGGCATGCCACGGGAGCGGGTCCGACCACGCGGTTAGCTCATGCGGCACCGGCACGCGCTTGCCGTGCTGCAAGAGGCTGATCTCCGAAACGATCCAAGCTCTGGCACGCCGTGCACCAGTCTGCTCGATGCGTAGTCCTCGCAGCTCTCGCATCGGCCATCTGGCCCGCAGGACGCTTTCCGGCCGCTGCATCGGGTCGAGTGAGGCCAAGAGCGCGTCGGCGAGATCCTGATTCTCCAAGCCTTGGTAAGAAACCAGCAGTTCCGCCTCGAAGTACGCCTCTGGCAAGTTGCCGAAGCTCAGGACTCGAGTGTCTAGACCCCCTAGCTTGTCGAGCCTATCGGCCAGCAAGAAGAATTCCACGTTTCTGGCGAGGTGCCATTTGTCCGGTTCAAGGCCGAGAGCTGCCCGCAATGGGAAACCTTCTACACTCCATAAATCCGAGTAGTACCACCTTCCCCGATGGGCGGGCCACGATGTCACGCACTGGGCTGCTAGCAGGGCGGACACCAAGGCAAGACGGCCTCGGCGGGGAACGAGATCCAGTGCCGTGCCTATTGCGAGCAGCGCGAAGGGCAAGCTAGGTATCAGGAATCTCGCTCCGGCATTCGACAGCCATGGCAGGGCGCTTACCAGCGCCGCCGCAATCAGCCAGCGCGTCAACGGAGCGCGCCACGCTAACGGCGCAATCGGAATGAGCAGGATTACCCAGCCTAGGGAACCGGCGTAGCGCTCGCCGAGCACGAGGTCGAACGGTGCCGCAAGCAGTTGCTCCCAGCGGTTGAATGGCCCCTCGCGGTAAGACCGCATGGCAAACGTGTAGGCTGATTCCCATTCGACGCTGAAATAGGGATTTGGGAACCAGTCGTTGAAGAACGGCGCAAGCGGGTTGCCAGTGATCAGAGCGCTCTTGACGAGCCACGGCAGCCCGACCGCGGCCGCTCCCAATCCGGTCCACGCCAATCCGCTCAGCGCTCGACGCCATTTTCCCGTGCGCAGGAGGATTGCTCCAGCTACGACCACCCCTCCTATGACGGCGACAACACCGGTGTATTTCACCGCGAACGAGAATCCGATCAGGACTCCCAGCAGGGCTAGCCACTGGCTGTCGCGGTGTTGCCACCAAAGCAATAGAGCATAGAACGTGCAAAAGAGCGAGAACGCCAGGGCACAGTCGTTGTAGGCGGACGTGGCGTCAGGGATCACGACCGGGCAGGTGAAGAAGACAACTGCCGCAAAAACGCCCGCAAGATCGGCCCGGAATCGGCGCGCGAGACACAGAATTGATCCTACAGTCGCGACAAGGAATGAGAAATGCACGATCTTGGCCGCTGATTCCCTGCCGATCGAATACGCGAACAGATACAGCATCTCGGCCCCTTGCGAAACGTGGGCGTAAATGTTCGTCGTGAGCGGAACGAATCCATGGGCACGGTAGTATCTCTGCACTAGGCCGAGGTGGTAACCCATCGCGTCTGTCCGGGTTTCCGGGGCAAGAGTGTGGATCGCGTAAAGAACGCCGTACACGGCGGCAGGAAGGACGAGGATCAGCTGCCATGACCGAGGGACACGTTGCGGTTCCGCAGTCAGGGAGGGCCACCTCCATCTCCCCCACCTCAACCAGCAGGCCAAGGTGCCGGCGATCACCGCCAATACCGAGACATCGTGGAACCACCTGAGTGCGCAAAGTGCGAAGACGATCGTGCTCAGCAGCGCCGAACCGAAAGCGAGCGAAAAAACCCAGCCCTCCGCACGGGTGAGCTGGCCGCGAAGTCGCCGTAAAAAACCGAGGGCGGTACGACCGAGTAGGCACGCGGTAAGGACCGTTGCCAACCCGCCCGCCAGCACCCCGGCAAGGCGGTCGAGAGCTTCGAGGATAGTGGCTTCCATGGCCGTGCAAGTACGCCGCTCAGGGCAACGAGGCTGTGCCTATTTTCGGCGCAGGGGCTTGACGAAGTACTTCGCAATGCACCACAGTGCCCACAGCCCGTCTCGGGGGCGGATTTTCTTTCCCTCCTCGTAAGTGCGGCCATGGTAGGAAATCCCCACTTCGTAGACCCTGGCGCCAGCTTTCGCAATCTTGGAAGTGATTTCAGGCTCGAATCCGAAGCGGTTTTCCTCCAGCACGATGGACTGCAACAACTTCCGTCGGAAGGCCTTGTAACACGACTCCATGTCGGTTAGATTCAAATCTGTGGCGAGGTTTGACAGCAGAGTCAGTAAGCGGTTGCCGATGTAGTGCCGGAAGTACAGGACGCGGTGCTCGCTAGAAGTCAGGAATCTCGACCCGTACACAGCGTCCGCCTTGCCCTGCAGCAGCGGGTTGAGCAGCTTCGCGTAATCCCCGGGGTCGTACTCGAGGTCGGCGTCTTGGACAATCACGAATTCACCGGTCGCGCGCTCGAACCCGGTTCGCAGGGCCCGGCCCTTGCCTTGGTTTCGGTCGTGGCGCAGGACTGTCACATTGCTGTGCCGCTGCGAAATCTCGGTCGCGATTTCCGCCGACCCGTCAGTCGAGCCGTCGTCAACGATCAAGATCTCCGTCTCGAGTGCAACCGCTTGGACCCGTTCTACGATTTCGCGCAGAGTGCTCCCTTCGTTGTACACCGGGATCACGACCGAAAGTAATGCCGCCACGCCAGAGCAAGTGCTTGAGGGACCCCATGCGGCTGGTAACGAACGGGGCCCTAGCTGCCAAGTATGCAACAGCTCGGCCGGGTCGTGCGGCGCTCCGTGAATTGATCGGCCAAACAAGGCTCGGATCGGGCGGTTCGCTTTCGGTTGCGTAACATGGATTTGGTGCTTGATTCGCTCGAGACCGCCCCAGTGAGGCGCGGGACGGTCTACCTTGTCGGTGCCGGACCAGGCGACCCCGATCTGCTCACGCTGAGGGCGCGCGAACTGCTCGAGCACGCCGACCTGATCCTCTACGACAACCTGACATCGCCCGAAGTACTGGCATTTGCCGGGCCGCATGCCGAACGGCGCTACGTGGGCAAGAAGCGGGCGGTGCGCGTCCTCGAGCAAAGTGCGATCAACGCGTTGATGGTAGGCGCCGCGCGCAAAGGAAAGTCCGTTGTCCGGCTCAAGGGAGGAGATCCCTTTGTGTTCGGACGGGGGGGCGAAGAGGCTCAGGCGTTGGTCCGCGAGGGCGTGCCTTTCGAGGTGGTACCAGGGGTGACATCGGCGCTCGGTGCCGGTGCGTATGCCGGTATGCCACTTACCCACCGCGATTACACGCAATCCGTGACGCTGCTCACCGGGCACGATGTGAACCTGATCGACTGGAAGTCTCTCGCCGGCCGCCAGACGCTGATCGTGTTCATGGGGCTGATCTCGTTCCCCAAGATCGCTGACCGTCTGATCTCGGCGGGACTCGACGCGAACACGCCGGCCGCTGCGGTGCGCTGGGTGACCAGGGGCGACCAGACCGTCGTCACTGGCACCCTAGCGAGCCTTCCGTCCGCGATCCGCGACCGGGGCCTCAAGCCGCCGGCATTGGTTGTCATCGGTGAGATTGTCCGCTTGCGGCGTGAGATCGACTGGTTCGACAAGCTCCCGCTGCGGGGGCAGGAGGTCGTCGTCACCAGAGCCAGCGCACAGGCCGCCCCACTGTGCCGCCGACTGCGACGTCTGGGCGCGCGGGTTATGTCGATCCCCGTGATCGGCTTCGAGCCTCCATCCGAGTGGGGTCCGGCGGACAGGGCAATTCGCGACCTCCCCAGCTACGAGTGGCTTGTCTTCACCAGCGTCAATGGAGTCGACCGGTTCGTGGAGCGGCTCGACATGAGCAAGCGCGACCTCCGCGATCTCCCTCCGAGGATATGCGCTATCGGACCTGCCACTGCGGATCGCATCCGTGCGCTTCACCTGCATGTTGACCTCGTGCCTGAAGAATTCGTGGCGGAGTCGCTTGCTGCGTCGTTTCGCAACATTTCCCTGGAGGGACAAAGAGTGCTGATCCCGCGTGCTCAGGAGGCCAGAGAACTGCTGCCGATCCAGCTCGGAAGCATGGGTGCCGAGGTAGACGTGGTCCCCGTTTACCGCACGGTCCTTCCGGACAGCTCGCGCCAAATGGCGCTGGCGGCTTGGAGCAAGGGGAACCCGCCCGATTGGGTGACGGTCACCAGCTCGTCCACGGTTCGGAATCTGGCCCGCTTGCTTCCCATGGGCGATCTGCGGCGATCAAGACTCGCCTCTATCGGCCCGGTTACATCGGCGACGGCAAGCGAGGTCGGATTGCATGTCGCGACGCAGGCCTCTGAGTACACCATAGAGGGCCTTGTTCAGGCGATGTGCGCGTTCGTAACCGCAGATCGAGCGCGAAACGGGTAGTATTGGACTTAGGGACCGATGCGGTACATGCAGGCAGGCGACCAGCAGCTAGTGTTGTTGGACCCAGATCACAGTACCCTTCGGCAACTCGTGCAGCAGGCAGGTTTCTCCTGCGAGATTGTCAAGGAGAGCCGCCGAGTGAGCCTCGAAGTGCGCGCACTTGAGTCGTCCGGCCCGTTGCTGCTTTTCGACGCCAGCGACCCCGCGAATCTAGGCTGGTTCTCGCGCTGCCAGTTCTATGTCGATTCCGTCTCCGGCGTCGTGCTGCAAACGCCGCTGATCGTGGCCAACTGCTTCGAAGGGGGCGAATTGGTGCGCGACCGGCTTCGCGTGTCCGTGGCGACGGAACTGCCCGCGGCATTTAGGCTTCCCGGAAGGCGAAGCTTGACCGAGCAGGTGGTCTACGCCCTCATTTACAATCTGCTGACCGCCTTGCAGGAGACTGGTGTGGCGCTTTGCGGCACGACTGGAATCCGCCCCCTGACCGGGACCAAACGCAAGCCCTGAGCGGGACGCTCACCAACGCCACCAAGAGCTCAGCTTCTTCTCCAGGCTCCTTCGGACCGCGGCGTGCCGGGAAGAGCCCGCGAGATTCACCCGTTCCCTAGGAGTTGAGTCAGCAATTGAATACAACTCGGCAGGCTCGGTCTCGTTCAGGATTAGCTTCCATTCACTCGTCCGCACCATCTTGGTGCGATGCATCGGTCTCATTGTCGGCCGCAGCACCCGTGTGTGCCGAGGGATGCCATCCTCGTCCTCCGGAGCCAGGTCGGGAGGCAGGACATCGGGCGCCAAATCACCGTAAGCCGCAGACGTATAGATCTCTTCGCGGTCCTCGCCGCCGCCCAGCAATGTCTGGACCAGGGATGTGCCGGAAGCCTCCTCCACCCGCGTTCCACCCGTAAGCTCGGCAAGCGTCGGGAACAGGTCGTTCGATAGCGCGAGGGCATCGGTTCGAGTGCCGGCGGCGATTCGGCCTGGCGCCCACCAAAGCAGAGGGACGTGCAAGAGCGAGTCGTACAAGAACATTCCCTTCCGTACCATGCCGTAATCTCCCATGAAATCGCCGTGGTCTGCCGTCAGCACCACGACTGTGTTCTCGGCCAGCCCCCGGTTCTCGAGAGCCCGCAGAAGACGCCCGAGGGGCTGGTCCACACCCCACTCGACTTGCGCGTAGTAGTAGCGCATTGTCTCGGTCAGATCCTCCCGATCCAGCTCGCTGAAACCCATAGCCCGCGCGTAGCGCTCAAGGCGACCGCAGAGGGCTGCTGGATCGGTGCGATCCGGCAGGACCATATCGCCAGAGTCGTACCGAGCGGCGTACCGCGCTGGAGCCATGTACGGCGGGTGAGGGTCGAAGTAGCTCACGTGGAGAAAAAACGGATCGTCCCCCGCTTGGTTCAGAAACTTGATCGCCGACTGCGTGTTGATGTGCGGATAGCAGTCCTCCTCAGGCCAGTAGACGGCCGAATGCCAGTGTGGCGGAACGTACCCGTTGTACGCACGAAACGCCTCTCGGCTTCGGATGTCTGTGTAGTCGATCTCGCTCAGGGCCGCTTTGTCGTAGGTATGGTTCTTGCCGACCCAAGCGGTGCGGTAACCGCGTTTAGCAAAGTATTCCAGCATCGAGCCTTGCCACCGAAGCACGTCCCCATCGTTGTTCGTCAGCGAGCCGTGCTCGTGCGGATGACGGCCCGAGAAGCAGGACTTGCGAGTAGGGACGCAGACAGGGCCGCTCGCGAATCCGTTGCGGAATAGCAGGCCCTCCCGCGCCATGCGGTCTAGGTTAGGGGTTCGGACGTTGGGATGTCCGACCGCGCCGATGCAATCCCCGCGCATCTGGTCGACCGTGACAAACAGGACGTTGGGTGGCGCGTCGCCCGCTCGGGTAGCGTGAAATGCGGCCGTGCCTGCCGACAAAAGCGCAGTTTTCGCGAAGGTCCGCCGCGTGTAGCTCATAGCGGGGCTAGTATCGCAAACGGAGTGTCGGCTATTTTGGGAGGTATCGGAGCCAGCCCGCCAATTGTCGCGATCTTGTTCGCCGCCTCCACGGCGGCAATCGGCGCAGCCGACCCGGTCGCTGACCTCGACCGGAGATTGGCCGCGGGCGAGCTCCACCTGCGCTTTGACGCACGATGGGGTTACCTGCCCAGCCTGCTGCGCGAATTGGACATCCCGGTCTCGTCGCAGTTGCTGGTGTTCTCCAAGACTAGCGCGCAGTTTCGCTTGATCACGCCGCGGAATCCACGGGCCATTTACTTCAACGACGAGACCTATGTGGGATGGGTGCCGGGGGCACCGCTTCTGGAAATCTCAACTGCCACGCCAGCGGGAGGGGCTGCGTTCTACACGCTGGCTCAGCGGCCCGCATCCCCGCCAAGGCTGGTGCCTGACGACGGCTCTTGCCTGCAGTGTCACGAAAGTCACCGCACTCTCGGAGTCCCGGGGCATCTGACACGCTCAGTCTATCCGGCGCCGGACGGACTGCCTCATTTTCGACACGGCACCGTCAACGTCGACCATGCTACCGACGTGTCCAAACGATGGGGAGGGTGGTTTGTCACCGGACGGGTCGATATGGTTCACCGCGGCAACGCTATCGGCCCCGACGGTCGATTCGATGCTTTTGCATTGGGTTCCTTGTCGAGACCGCCGTCGCAATTCTTCGATGCCACCAAGTACTTGACGCCTCATAGCGATGTCGTCGCGCATCTGGTCCTAGGCCACCAGACCCGAGTCCACAACGCGATTGGAAAGGCCTCCATCGAGGCGCGCGCAGCGATCGCATACCAAGAGGAGATGGAACGGCTCTTCGGCGAGGCGACCGAATCCGTGAGAGCGTCTGTCGAACGGCGAATCAAGAGGCCTGCCGAGGAATTGGTGCGGGACCTGCTGATGTCGGGCGCAGCTCCGCTACACGGCGTTACAGGCGGAGGCTCGGGCTTCACAGATGAATTCCAGAGCCGCGGCGCCCGCGACGCCTTGGGCCGCTCGTTGAGGGACTTGGATCTGGGATCGCGGCTCTTCCGCTACCCGTGCAGTTACCTGATCGGCTCTCGCGCTTTCGCGCGCCTACCGGCTCGTGTACGGAACTACGTCAACAGACGCATCGCGGAAATACTGGCGGGCCTCGATACCTCAGGCGCGTTCGATCATCTGGATACTGGCGATAGGCGATCCCTGTCCGAGCTGCTGTCGACGCGTCTCTCGCTTCGGTAGTTCGCCGGACAACTGCCCGCAAAATCCGCCGGCCGTCGGCGGCGCTAATTATCTTTCGGGAGATTGATTAAGCAATACGCACCGCCGACGCGAGTTCCCCATTGTTTCCCAAGCATTGACTGGACGGTTCCTGCACCTCAGTGCAGGCTGTGATTCATTCGCGGGCCCACCCTCCCGAAATGCGCTGGAAATTCCATGGAAGCCTCCTGTGTCTCAGTTACTGGCGAGCTCGCCTTGATACTGGAACAGCCCTACGGCTTTTCCTGGAACCGGATTGCGCCGATATTGGAAGAGTTGGTAGCGACCGAGGGTCTCGCAATTGAGGGCGCTGACGATGTCGCCCGTGCCGCCTTTCGATACGGGGCGGCTGGCGCCGGATTCTCCAAGCTGATGGTCTTGGCAGCGTCGGAACGGTCCGGAGCCCATCCTCTGCATACCTTCGATAGGAAGGAAGCACGGCTTGAAGGTGTGTCGCTGCTCTAAGCCCGGCCAACGCGTTCGTACATGTCGAATGGCCACACACCGCGATTTCATCGGAGCGTGCCCTTCTGCTGGAGAGCGCGGAGTGGTCCACCGCCGGGTTCCGCCTGCGCCGGCAAACTATGTGCAATCTGCTCCAAGCACGCGGAACTGAAGACGTTATGAATCCAATGGATCAAACACTGGAACGGTCTTTATCTGAGCTGGACTCCGGCCCTGACGCCAAGCCAGCTGTGCTCGAACAGCTCCGCTACGCTCTCGTGGACCCTCCGTTTCCACTGGCTCACCTGGTTCGGATGCACCGCGTGCCGCGCCGCTAGCTGTTGCACCGTCCTGAGCTCCCACAGCGCCTTTATGGTGGGGAGAGTGAGCCGGGAAGGTATCCCGCCGAGCGACTGGGCAGGACTTTTTCCCAGCCTTCCAGACGTACCCGACCCTCGGGAGATAGGCAGACGCACAATTCATTGCGTCCTGTTAAAGACGGAGCACGTCGTGGTCACCTACGAACGCAGATTAAGCTGCCATGAGACACCGTATTTGTCCGAAACCCAACCGAACTTCTCGCTAAATCCGTAATTGTCGAGCGGCATAAGTACCTGCCCGCCATCGGATAAGGCTTGATAGGTTGATTCGACTTCTTCCAATTGCGCACATTCCACAAACAGAGATACGGACGGAGTAAACGTGAATTGATGATTGAGAGCACTGTCCATCGCCATGAACTCTACGCCATTGAGGGTGAACCTTGCTACTCTTACCGAGCCTGCGGGCTCACTCTCGCCTGCTCCGTACCGTTCGATATGCAGGATTCTTGAATTGTCGAACAGCGAAGTGTAGAAGGTGATCGCTTCTTCGGCTTTTCCTGCTTGATCGCCGACGAACATCAAGAATGTTTTGATGGATTTCATCCTATTTCCAAATTCTAGTGTACCTACTCGAACGGTTGTCGTCCTCTTGCGGACTTTTGGGAGTCAAGAAGCGTCACTTCAATTTCCCAATTGGGTTTGCGAGCACAGGCGCGGTCTATGCCCGGTCGATGCGAACTTGCTCGCTCAGCCCGACGTCGTCCAGAATCTTCTGCAGCTCGGTCTCCATGTTCTGTGCAAACCGCAAGCTGCCACTCACGGAGAACTCGATGCCGACACGGTCTCGGCCCGGGCATTGATGCGGAGCGTGCTCAGCCGGCTGTCTTTGGAGCAGGCGGGCACAAGCCCCCAGCGGAGCCGGGCCATGGCGCGGTTCCCGTTCTCCTCAAGCCGGAAGGCTGCGAAGTCCTGCGCCGGTGCGCCGTTGTAGCGGGGTTTCAGATTCAGCGGTAGCGGCGATCCCTGAGGTGGTCCCAGATTCTTAGACAGTGCGTTAAGGTGTGTTTCGTCGAGGGATACGGAGAACGACGATGGCGAAGAGACGGCTCACAGAGGCGTTCAAGGCGCGTCCGGCGCTGCGGGAGGGCTAGACAGAGGTGTGAGCGTAACATCGGATGGAGACGGTTCCAGTGCATCCATTTGCAGTCGAAAGATATGAAGAATTTGAGAACTTACGGGCCGGCACCGTTTTCTATAGCTATCATCCACGGAGGTCCAGGTGGCGCCGGAGAAGTCGCACCGATAGCACGCGAGCTTTCAGCCAATGTGGGTGTATTGGAGCCACTGCAAACAGCGACGTCGTTAATAGGCCAGATTGAGGAGTTGCGATCCGTCTTGGAGCGGAGAGGGAATCCGCCCGTTGTTCTAGTGGGCTTTTCTTGGGGTGCGTGGCTCAGTTATCTGCTTGCGGCCAAGCGTCCGAAACTAGTCAAAAAGCTGATTCTGGTCAGCAGCGGCCCCTTTGAAGAGCGCTACGCCAGTATTGTCTGGGACACCCGTATGGTTCGACTCAGTGAAGAGGACCAGACCGAAGTCCAATTACTCTCGGTGGTGTTGAACGATGTCGATAGAGGAGATAAAGACCAAGCGTTGCTGCGCCTTTGTGCCCTACTGGCCCAGGCCGATGCCTATGATGCACTACCCAGTGACTTTGAATCCATCGATTTTCGGGCGGATATTTATGCAGGTGTGTGGCCTGTCGCCGCACAGCTACGCAAGAGTGGTGAGTTGCTTCGGTTTGGCGAAAGCATCACGTGCCCGGTGGTGGCAATTCATGGGGACTACGATCCCCATCCAGCGTCGGGCGTCCAGAAGCCTCTTTCAGGCGTCTTGCATGATTTCCGTTTCATGCTAGTCGAGAAATGTGGCCATAGGCCCTGGCTCGAACGGAAGGCAATGGACGCTTCTTACCAAACGCTGAGAAGAGAGGTTTGCTCTTAGCATTAGTAGCGTCCTAACCAGATGGCTGCAAGCCATTCGGCGCTTGCCCGTTAGCAGCCCACACTCGCGAGTTCGCGCGCCGCCATTGTGCCTAACAAGAACGGAGTGGCCAGGGCGGCAGCCAGGCAGGCCCGCGGGGAGGGCTGGCCGGAGAGTTCGACTTGCTGGAACCAGCGCAGATAGCTCTCCAGATAATTGCTGGCGACGCCGCGAAACGGTCGTAGGAAGCTCTTGAACTGGCTGTGGAACTTCCGCAGCCTGCTGGGCGAGACGCGGCCGCAGAAGCGCAACCGCGTGCGCTTCCGCGTGCCCGGCGGGAATTCCCGGCCGGAGGTCTGGATGCATGCCTCTCCGAGCCCGCTGCAGCAGCGCGGGCTAGACTTGCTGGAGGTGGGGCTCAACCCCTGACCTATCCCAGTAGCGCGACGTGAGCCACGTCGCCCCGTCCGCGATTAAGCCACTGTTTTGCTGGGACTTACGCGGTGCCCGCACGTCAGAGTCCTCTGGAATTTTGGGTTAAACGCTTGCCCCGCACTGTGTCCGAATCGTGTCGCGCTCGACCGCATTGTCCTCGGTCCCGGCCCTTTGCTCCACCCGCTCCGCAGTGGGTTGCCCTCACTTGTTCGCGCGTTTCCCAGTTCGCATGGTCGAGTCTGACTCCTCCATCCCGCTCATCGGACTTCCGATTCCCACCTTCCCTCCGCTGCCAGGCACGACCGCTGTGCGAAATGGAGACCTCGCAGGTTCCTTGACAGAACGTACGCACCTGCCTGGCTACTTCGACACCGCGAAGGCCGAACCGGGTTTCAACATGACGGCCGTAACGGTATTGCCTTCAGCCGGTTGGACATCCGCGGCACTTCGAACGGATGGCTTTTCGCTGCTCCATTGCCTTGCCCGCGCGCGCCCCTGTGAACGCTTCATCTGCCGCCTCGCGACGACCGGCCGATCACCCGTGGTGAACGTAATTTGTTACTCCTTCCTTGCCGTCGGACTTCCACCGGCTGTCGTGCCAAAGTTAGCCGGTCGCACTCAGCCAAGCCGTTTTTTCCTCGCCACACCAGGACGTGGCAGAGTCCAACACCTCGATTGCTTCCGCTCGCCCGCGTTGCAGTAATAGTGCGGTCAGGATTTCCGCTGCCGAAGGCTCCTGGTTATCATGCGAAACTCGTGAGCTGCCGCCCGTGCCCTGCTAGGCCGTCTTTTCACGGCGAGTCGCGGTCTGTGAATCGTACGTTTGCAGCTCCACGCAATCTCTCGACGGCTCTCGGCGGTGCCGACAAGGCGAACGATGCCGGCTTCAGTGAGCTTGGCGCGGACACCCGCGCCGAAACCCTGTCGGCCCGCTCCCATCGGTTGATGAGCTCGATGGCCCGCCCCGCTCCCGTTGATTTCTCGGGCGTTGAGTCCGCCACCCGAGTCAGCCCGCACAGTGGCGGCGGGGTCTCGAACTCGTGCTGCGTCTCAGCGATCTTCGGGCAACGGTTCTACGTTACAGGTATCTCCAAGTAGCTTTCAGCCACCTTCACCAAAATGAGTCGTAGCGCCGGGTCGGGATTTCAGCTCCCTTGCCGATGCTGTGTTCCGCGCCCACGTCTCGCTCGCGCTGTTGTGGTCGAAGCAGATCTCCGAACCGCTATCTGGCCTTCGGGATTGATCGAAGCCGGTCTGGTCCATTCGGAAGGGTTGCAAGTGTGAGGCGCGCTAGTTGCTCGGGCGCTTGCCGCAGTTCAAAGCACACTGCGATGGAATAATCAATGGAATGGCCCTGTCGCTGCATGCGTTATCCGACCCCTGCCAATTGTCCGATTCAGCCTCTCAAGACCGCATTGCAAAACAGCCGTAGATTTGGAGCAGGCCGGTGTCGCCACCTATAGGGTCCAGCTCGGATTGGCCGCAACAAGGGGCTCGATGGAGGAACTCTAGGAATGTCCATGCGTGACGATTCAAGGTCTTCAGCAGCAGCACTCGAGACGGGCCGTAGCCTTCAAATGGAGCCGGCGGCCATGCTGGCTCTCGCACGCCAGGCGGCTGGAATCGCCGTAGACCGCTGGAGTCGGTTGCCCGAGGAAGATGCGTGGGACGGGGAGTTCTCCCGAGATCTCAGCGAGCGCCTGGCTGAGGACGCGCCCGAAGACGGTCGGCCAGCCGCTGAAGTCCTCGAACGGGCCGCGCGTGACATCTTGCCCATAGGGCTGCGGCTAGACCATCCGCGCTGTTTTGCGTTCATACCGACGGCGCCAACATGGCCCAGCATTGTGGCAGACTTCATGGCCTCAGCCTATTCCGTCAACGCATGCACTTGGCTAGTTGCAAGTGGTGCGAGCCAGACTGAGCTGGTAGTCGTCGACTGGTTTCGGCGCTGGATAGGGTATCCCGAGGGAGCGGGTGGACTGATCACGTCCGGAGGGTCGGCTGCCAGCCTCAATGCGCTAGTCGTGGCAAGAGAAGCGGCAGGGTACCCAGAGAATGCGACGGTATACATGAGTGACCAGAGCCACGGCGCGATCATACGCGCAGCGGCCACCATCGGCATCCGGCGCGAACGAATCCGCATTATTCCGAGCGACGATCTGTTTCGCATAGACATGGATGCCTTGGCTCGTTCGGTCGCCGAAGACCGCGCTGCGGGGGCCAACCCCATTGCGGTTGTCGCAACAGCCGGTACCTCAAGCAGCGGGGCGATTGATCCTCTCGAAGCTATGGCAGATTTCTGCGGAGCGCAAGGCATCTGGCTGCACGTCGACGCCGCGTACGGCGGTTTCGCGCTGTTGGCCGAGAAGGGAAAGCAGGCCCTTCGAGGCGTGGAGAAAGCCGATTCTATCGGTCTGGATGCGCACAAGTGGTTCTTCCAGCCGTACGAGGCGGGCGGCCTATTGGTCAAGGACGAACGGAAGCTTGTGCAAGCCTTTGGGGTACGGGCCGATGTCCTTCAAGACACCATTTGGGGGAAAAACCACCCGAACTTCTCGGACCGTAGCTTTGAAGTTAGCCGTTCGTTTAGGGCTTTCAAGATCTGGATGTCCGTCCAGACATTCGGCCTCCGCGCATTCCGTGGCGCAGTGTCAAGAGCTATGGAATTGGCCGAGCGGGCTGAGGGGTTCGTCCAGGCCAGTCCGGTTCTCGAGATGTCGACGCCTCTTTCGCTGTCGATCGCCTGCTTCCGCGTGAATCCGGTAGACGCCAACTTAGACGAAGCAACTATCGAGGACGCCAACAGGACGGTGCTGGCGCGTGTGTTTTGGGAAGACCGAGCCTTCATCTCTTCCACAATTCTCCACGGCACGTTCTGTCTCCGGCTCTGCATCCTCAATGACCGCACGTCTTGGGAGGACGTTCGCAAGACATTGGAGGTCATCGAGCGATTTGGGCGCGAATACCTGGATCGAGTTTCGCAGCAATGAGGCAAGCGGTATGATCGCGTGACGTCCGCTCCGGAGACCTTGCACCCAAAACAGCAGCGGTCGTTGACAGTGCGGCAAGTCCGTGATACAACAGGGCCGAACGGGGGTTCGACGTGCTAAAAACAACCAATTTTACGCTGCGCCTTGCCGCAAGTTTGGCCTGTTTGACAGCGGGCCTTTTGGGACAGGTCGAGTCCGCGCGGATCATCGGCAACGTGATTGATCAATCCGGGGCGGTCATACCGGGAGTCGCGGTCACAATCACCAACGTTGATACCAACCTCAGCTATCAGACCGAGACTAATTCCGCCGGTCGCTACGAGTCGGTCCCCCTGCGTATTGGGCCCTATCGCGTAGCCGCCGAGCAGTCCGGATTCAGAAGGGTGGTCCGCGACGGAATCATTCTTCAGATCCAAGAGACTGCGGAGATCAACCTCGTCTTGGAAGTCGGCGTCGTGGCCGAAGCCGTTTCCGTCACCGCCGACGCGCCGCTGCTCGTAGCTACGGAAGCGACGCAGGGCCAAGTGATCGACAACCAGAAGATCGTAGACCTGCCGCTAAACGGCCGCGACTACATCCAGCTGGCGCTGCTCTCGGCAGGTGCCGTGCAACCTCACCCCGGCGCGCGGTTCGGCGGATTCAGCGCTGGCGGCGTACGCGCCGGTCAAAACAACTACATCCTTGACGGCATTGATAACAACAACATGCAAAACGCGGCGCAGGGTCGGCAGGCGGAAACCGTGAAGCCATCGATTGACGCCATTCAGGAGTTCAAGGTGTCAACCAACGGCTTCTCCGCTGAATACGGCCGGGCGGCTGGAGCTGTCGTGAATGTGAGTATCAAATCAGGGACGAACGATCTGCACGGGACCGCCTACGAGTTCCTGCGCAATGAGAAGCTTGACGCTAAGAACTTCTTTGATTCGCCGACGGCTCCTAAACCGCCCTTCAAGCGAAACCAGTTCGGCTTTTCCTTGGGCGGCCCGATCGTCAGGAACAAGACGTTCGCTTTCGGGGATTATGAAGGGAGCCGAGTTCGCGAGTCCCGCACGGTCACAAACACCATCCCTACGCCTGCTCTACTTCAAGGCGACTTCTCCTCGCTACTCCCGGGAACGGGGATCTATGACCCCTCCACCTATGATGCGAACACCGGCCAGCGCCAACGCTTTCCGGGCAACGTCATTCCAGCCTCGCGGTTTGATCCCATTGGCGCTGAGCTGGCGACCTTTTATCCAGCGACAAACCTGCCCGGCTTGAGAAGAAACTTCCTCTATAATCCCGCCGATTCAGAGGATCTAAACCGTTGGGATACCAGAATTGACCACAACCTGGGACCCAGCGACACTCTTTTCGGAAGATACAGTTGGCAGCGCCTCTTTGCACCCTCATCGCCCAACCTGCCGCCACCCGCGTTTGGAGGGGGTGCCAACGCCAGCGACTTTGGTCACAATGGCCGCAACGTTGCGTTGGGCTGGAATCATATCTTCACGCCCACCTTGATCATGTCAACGAAAGCCGGTTGGAACAAGATCTTCACACGGCGGGAACCATCCGCTGTGGATGACAGGAACGTGAATTCAGAGCTGGGCTTGAAGGGAGTCAACACTGTCATTCCCGGCATGGCGCAGTTCAGCCTGGCGGGGTTCAGCGCTCTCGGTATCGGCCCGTTCAACCCGAACCACATTGGCTCCCGCAATTGGCAGGTGAACAGTGATATCACTTGGATCCATGACAAGCACAGTGTGAAATTCGGATTCAATTTCCAGCGCTTGTGGCGCTTCCTGTTCAATCCGCGCCAATCGATTGGCGTGTTTACGTTCGACGGAGGTTTCACGCGCAACACCGAGACCGTCCGGGAAGGGAGTTCCCCAGCTGATCTGCTACTTGGCACTGCGTCGGCGGCGCAAGTGTCGAATACAGCCACGATGGACGAGCGTGCGCCGTACTACGACCTGTATATCCAAGACCAGTGGCGTGTGACGGGCAAGTTGACCCTGAATCTAGGGCTGCGCTACGAGCTGCACATGCCTTGGGAGGACATCAACCAACACAAGCTCAACGTGGATTTCGGGGACCTAGCAAACCCCAAGCTGATCCTGGCGCAGACGACTGGCTCGCGGTTCGATCGAACGTTGGTCCGTACCGACGCGAACAACTTCGGCCCGCGCTTCGGCCTTGCCTATCGGGCCACGGACAAGACGGTCTTGCGAGGCGGCTACGGGGTGTACTACGGAAATGTCATTTTTCAAGGAGTGCTCGCCCTCAACCCACCGTTTCATTACCGGGCGAACATATCGACGGATAGAATCAACCCCACCATTCGGCTCGTAGATGGGCTGGAGCCGGGTCTCGCGACTCCCGCCAATGCACGCAACATCGCAATCTCCACACAGGAAATCGCCGGACGCATGCCCTATGCCCAGCAATGGAATCTCTCCATTCAAAACCAGTTGCCAGGCGACATGTTATGGGAAATAGGATACTTTGCCAACACACTGCACAAAGAAGCGCGCCGAACCCAGGGGAACTGGGCGTTGCCCGGACCCGGGAATGTGAATCGGCGACGGCGTTACACCTCGATCTTCGTTCCGGGCGATGAAGTCGTCATCGGCCCGCTGGCGGGGTGGGGCGTTTTGGAGCGCAGCGCCAACGCGAACTACCACTCCTTTCAGACGAAGATCGAGAAGCGCTTGTCGCACGGACTCAGCTTCCTGACATCCTACATCTGGTCCAAGGCCATCAACGATGGACGCGGGGCTGCCGACTCAGGCGGAAACGGTAACCTCGAACCACAGAACCCACGCGACTTGCGAGCCGAGAGAGGCCTTGCGGACGAGCACATCGCCCACCGTTTTGTGGCCAGCTATGTCTACGAGCTACCGTTTGGCCGCGGCAAGAGATTCATGGCTAGCGCGCCTGCGGTCGTGAATGGAGTCCTCGGCGGCTGGGTACTTGCCGGTATCGCGACCGCGACGAGTGGCAGGATGGTCAATCTGAGAGTGAGGGGTAACCCTTCCAATTCCGGCGACCCAAACCGCCCCAATGTCTTACGCGATTGGCGCCTTGGCGCAGACCGCCGGTCACTCGACGAGTGGTTCGACACTGCTGCGTTCGAACCCAACGCCCGCTTCACCTACGGAAGTGCCGGCCGGAATCTAATCGAGGGTCCCGGCCAGGTGAATTTTGACTTATCGGTCTACAAGAACTTCTCAATTGCCGAGGGCACGCGGATCCAGTTTCGGTTCGAAGCATTCAACTCATTCAATACGCCAGCCTTCGGGGTTCCCAACGTCCAGGCCGGAAACAACAACTTCGGCTTGATCAGTTCCGCCGGGCGGCCCAGAAACCTGCAGTTCGGACTGAAGTTTATTTTCTGATGTCAGGCTGGACCAACGGGGCCACGTTCCCCGTTTCGCCGCCGAAAAGCACGCGCGCAGAAGCCATGGGCGTGGCCCTTGCGGGCCTTCCCATCGCGGCCAACTCGAGGGGCCGTGATACGCTTCGGGGCCGTCACTCTCTGCTGTCTTGGATCTCAGGGAATTGCCGGTCCGATGAGCGGCCCGGATTCTCGCACCAATTGACGTCGGAGACCCGGGCCCTCACGCCGATTGTTGATGCTCGATTCCGATGGTCGCACCAACCACATCCTCGATCAGGGGAGGCGGTACGCCGTATCCAATGTGCCGAATGGTTTGGTCCCGGCGTGTGTTTTGAATTGAAGGCCGCTACGAGCTCTAGCCAGCAGGAACCATTCCAGCCGCTCCGCCCCTTCCGGCGCCGTCTCTTCCCGCACCTGCACTAGGTTCAGCCGCAACGCCTCCCCCGGCCCGTCAGGGTCCGGCGGGTCCGCCGCCCTCCAACTCAGGCCCGCCGCCGCCAGCAACGCCTTGCCGCGGACCAAAGCCTCAGCACGCGCGAGTCTGGCCGGAATCCGGTTTTGCTCGTACATGCCCAAGAGATGGCACACACTCGATGCAAATGTTAAGCCCTAACTTGTGTGTAATCGGCAGGGGCCGGCCCGTCACTGCGACAGAGTCGGCACAGTCGTAGTGTAGGGCCGAGGCCGACGCGCGTTCGGCCTTTCGACGAGGCTGACGTCTCCGCTTTTCTCCTTCAAAGGATCAATGGCCTCCGTTTCGGGGTAGCCTTCGACCCGCCATCGAAGCTGGTTCCCCAACGCCGGCCGGGATTCCCAGCTTCGCCATCGACTAGACGCTGCAGCTGCTCCGCAGCTACCCTCTTGTGCTGTCCATCGCCCGCGAAATACCGAGCGGCTTCCTCGCGGAAAACGGGTTGGATTCAAGAATGAGATGGGCTGAGACCATCGCGTGGCACTTGCGTGCCAAGAGACGGGAATGGCAGAGACTAGCAAGTAGGGTCGACTTGAGCGATGACTATCTCGCAGCAAGCGTCTGTAAGTCTTTGCGGATTGCGGCCTCCATGTCTGCTTGTCCCATTGCTTCGGCCATCGCAAGCGCCCGCTTAGCATACTTGATTGCCACTTCTTTGCTTCCGGCGCGAACGTGAGCGTCGGCCAGAGCGTACAGGAATCCAGGCGTCTTGTCGTCCTCGCTCTCCAGCGTGCGCTCCAAATGGGCGATTGCGTCGTCGATTCTCCCTTCGGTGACTCGATACCGCCCCATCTGAAAATTCGCTAAGCGATGATTCGGCTCAAATTCGAGGGCCTGTACGAAGTGTTCCACGGCCTCCGTCGCTCGCCCCATTTGGTTGAGCATCGATCCGAGGTTGAAATGCCCATCGGCTGAGAAGGGATTGATATCCAGCGCACGCCGAAAACTCTCGGCTGCTTCCTGCGGTCTGTTCCTCAACGCCTGAATCGTTCCCCAATTGTTGTGTAGTTCCACGATCTCAGAATTCAGTTCCAACGCCCTGCGGTAGTGCATTTCCGCCGGCTCGAATCTGGCTAGGCGCCCCAGCAAGGCAACTAGGTTCACATGCGGCTGTACGAACTCCGCATCCAACTCGACAGCCGTTTCGTAGGACTCAATGGCTTCTTCCACGCGACCGTTGGATTCAAGCCTCATGCCTTCGCTCTGGTACCAATACTGATCAGCCCTCAAACGCTCGACCTCGCGAAAGGCGGGGTCGTCGATCGGCGGGAGGGGGCGTTCGTAATTCTTTGCCAGCACCAGATGTTTTTGCGATGACTTCAGGTCGCCAGCGTCCCGGTAGGCCATCGCGAGCGCATAGTGCGGCGCACCGGTGCGCGGTGCTAGTTCACAGGCCTTGAGAAGAATGCGTATGGCCTCCCGCCCTTCGTTCTGCCTCGCACGTACTTGGCCAAGCCCATAGTAGGCTGCGGGAGAAGCCGGCGAAATATCCAATGCGGCTTCAAAGGCCAGTCTACTCTCCTTCAGGCGGTTGAGAGACAGCAGTACTTCCCCGAGACGCACGTAAGCGGCTGGGTACCTCCTCAGGGTGAGCGCTCGCTGGAAGGCGTCAACGGCGGCTTCCAGCTCCCCGGACTCCGCTTGAACAATGCCTAGATAATATGGCCACCTGAAGTCGTCCGCGGCGAATACTTGAGCGCGCATAAGACAGGCTTTCGCACCTTCGTCGAGGCTGTGGGACTGCAAAAGCATGCCCAATCGCCCATTCGAGGACGCTGCTTCTGGATTTCGCTCCAAATCGTGCAGGATCCGAGCGGCAAGCGGTCGGGATGCAGCGGGAAAATCCTCTTGGCTGACGGAAGGGATTGACGGCGCGGATAAGCTGCTCTCGCTACCGCAACTGTGAAGCACGACGAACCCGAGCAGAAGCGCCAGTGGTGCCGCTCGGCGGCTCATAGACCCATGATAGTCTGCGCCCGGCAACCCGGGAGCTACGAAGCGGGCGATCTCGGTTTCGATCGCAGGGACGAACTCCTGTGCGCAGGCTTTTCTTTTGCCCGCCGCCCGGCCTGCGGGTCGTCGCTGCGGAGGCGGGTGTCGGAGAGTTGCTCACTGACCTCGATTAGCTCGCTGGTCAGTCGGCGCAGGCGCTGGCACTCCTCGACTTCGATGCGCAGGATGGCCGAGCTCCGGGGAGAGACGGAGCGGGTGGTCTTCCTGCCGCCGGAATAGGCGACGAGTTGAAAGTACGGGCCGTGGCCGGGGTCGTCGTCGCGCATGCAATGGCAGGCGGGTCGGCCGCACCTGGTGTGGATCTCGCGCACTAGTCCGGGGCGCAGGTCACCGATGGCGGCAATCCTGGCGAGGATGCCGACGCGTCATTCTGTCAAGGTGTGGATGCTGTCGTCGGGGGGCATGGCGTGATCCTGCCTTGACACCATACAGTATCAAGACTTGGGATTCCGCCACGGCAAGCGAATAAAGCGATTCCAGGCCTAGCCCGAGAAAATCAAGCCCGGATCAAAATGATGTTCTGCGCCCTTGTCATTGCATTCGTGTTTGATGGGATCATCCGCACTCAAATAGTTAATTTTCATTTGAATAATTGACGGGCGGTGGGTGGTGCGTCAGATCTGACGGAGCAACATTAGATTTTGATAGATCGACGCTCTCCGAAATCTTCGAATCGGTTCTTGAGATGTTGGTATCGCAAGGGAATGATGGCGTTGCTACTCTAGACATTGCAATGTGGATCAACTCCTCAATGTTTTGCAATATCGATTCGATATAGTAGGTAGAAATATCGCGATAATCATGAAAAATCATAATACATCTGGCTTTTTCTCTGATGAATATTTGGTCCAGATTATGGGTATTATATAATGAATTTGATCAAAGATATGATGATTATATAAGACACTATTGAGAAAATGAATCCCGATCTGGCAGATTCAAGAAATACTATGGCTAGAATACAGTGACACGCCATAGCGTGGTCAGCCTCAGCGATCCAGAAACGAGCGTCCAAAAAAAGTGGGAAATATGATCGGTGTCAGGCCCACCTGTCGCTTCTACTCGGATGGGATGCTGTCCATGCTCTTGCCTTTGGACTTCGTCGAATTTTCGTTTCCTAACACTGTCATCATTTTAGGGATCTGCGCAAGTGCCTTTGGACTGTCCACCAACTTCCTCTCCCTGGCTTAGATACCTTTTCTCGATGTGCCGTGAATCTTGGGATGCCCATCATTCGTTTTCGTGCGCATAGCACATGAAGAGCCTTCTCGCTGGGATCCTGATCGTGAGCTCGCGACATCGCTTGCTAGGCAAGTTGTGTGAATTGTGCACAACTCTTGAACACTTACGAGAGAAACAGGCGACTGCTGAGCGGTCTTGGGTAGCTTCTCAGGCTTGTTAGGTGATAATTCGACTGCCAGTGGCGGGATCTGGTGCACATGAGGGGGGCTACCTGGAGACCGCCACCAAGGGTCGTGGCTGGGCTCAACTCGTTCTTTGCTGGTCGTTCTCGCAGGGTTCCGTTTCAATGGTGCCGGGAGGGAAGCCAGACTGCCCCATGGGTTCAGATTGGAACTCTCGCATAATGGAAACTGGCCCCTGCGGTTCCTCTGGGGGCCGTCCGTTCGCGGCATGCAAACCCGTCTCGATCGTATTCGCCTACTAAAGGAGGCGTTATCTGAACGAATTCTCGTCCTCGACGGGGCAATGGGCACGGAACTGCAAGCCGCCGGCCTGACCGCCGAGGATTTCGGCGGCCCGGCCCTCGATGGCTGCAATGAGAATCTGGTGCTCACTCGGCCTGACGTGACGAGTGGCATCCATGCGGCCTACTGCGAGGCAGGCGCCGACATCATCGAAACCAACACTTTTGGGGCCATGGATTTCGTGCTCGCCGAGTACGGTCTGCAAGACCGTGTCGCGTGCATCAACTCTGAGGCCGGTAGGCTCGCCCGAGCTGTCGCCGATGCGTACTCAAAGCCCGAACGCCCGCGCTTCGTGGCGGGCGCGATGGGACCGTCAACCAAGTCGATTACCGTTACGGGCGGGATTCGGTTCGACGAGTTGATCGCCTCCTACCGGGCGCAGGCGCTCGCCCTAGCTGAGTTTGCGGACCTCCTAATACTCGAGACTTCTCAAGACACACGCAACATCAAGGCTTCTTTGATTGGCGTCGAGCAGGCGCTGCGGGAGTTCGGGCTCAGACTGCCGGTCATTGTGTCCGGGACGATCGAACCCATGGGGACGATGCTAGCCGGTCAGACAGCCGAAGCGCTTGTTGTCTCGCTAGAGCATCTCGAACTTCTCGGAATCGGCTTGAATTGCGCAACTGGACCGGAATACATGACGGACCATATGCGGACGATTCACGAGACCGCGACCCCTTTCGTTTCTTGCTACCCCAACGCCGGGCTGCCGGACGAGGATGGGAATTACGGGGAAACACCGGAATTGCTCACGGCTGTTTTGGAGAGATTTGCACGGAACGGGTGGTTGAACATAGTCGGCGGGTGTTGCGGAACTACACCGGCCCACATCCGGATGATCGCCCAGATGGCGTCAGAGTACGCCCCGCGGAGGCATACGCCGCACCGTCGCACTGCGTTCACAGGGATCGACTTGGTCGAGGCCTCCGATGACAACCGCCCGCTGCTCGTCGGCGAACGCACCAACGTGGTGGGCTCGCGCAGATTCAAGCGCCTGATCTCGACTGAGAGTTTTGAGCGGGCGTCCGAGATTGGCCGAGCCCAAGTGAAGGGAGGCGCGCAGATTATCGATGTCAATCTCGAGAATCCGGACCGTGACGAACTCTCGGACATCGATTCCTTCTATTCGCTGCTGATCCGCAAGGTCAAGGTCCCGCTCATGATCGACACCACGGATCCTGTCGCGGTCGAGCGAGCGCTGACGTACTGCCAAGGCAAGGCGATAGTGAACTCGATCAACTTCGAGGAGGGCGAGCAGCGGTTCGATCTGGTCGTGCCGCTGCTACAGCGCTACGGCGCTGCGGTGATAGTCGGCGCTATCGACGAGGACCCCGAACAGGCCCAAGCCATCACCCGAGAGCGAAAGCTGGCGATCTCCGAGCGTGCCCGTGCCCTGCTAGCGGGCAAATGGCGCTTCGCGGAGGAGAATATCATCTTCGACCCGCTCGTCTTTCCGTGCGGTACTGGGGACAAGAACTATATCGGCAGCGCTGTGGAGACGATCGAGGGATTGCGGATCATCAAGCAGCGGATACCACTTGCCAAGACCGTGCTAGGGATCAGCAATGTCAGCTTCGGCCTGCCCCCCGCAGCACGGGAAGTGGTGAACGCGGTCTTTCTTCATCACGCGACTCGAGCTGGGCTCGATCTGGCGATCGTTAACACGCAGAAGTTGCGCCGCTATGCCGCCCTGTCGGACTTAGAGAAGCGGCTAGCAGAAGGGCTGCTCTACAACTACCCGTGCGCCGAGATTGATGCGCCGAAAGATTACAGGGATCAAACGCCCGAGCAGCGGGCCAAACTGAATCAGCATCACATTGCCAAGGTGACGGAGCATTTCCGCGGAGCGGTGAAGCGACCTCGGAAAACCGCAGGTCAGCTGTCAGTGGACGAACGCCTGGCCAATTGCGTCGTCGAAGGCACCAAGGAAGGCCTGGTCGCTGACTTGGACCGTAAGCTTGCCGACGGCGTCCCTCCGCTGGATATCGTCAACGGCCCCCTCATGGCCGGAATGAAAGAGGTTGGGCGCCTCTTCAACAAGAACGAATTGATCGTCGCGGAGGTGCTCCAGTCCGCAGAGTCCATGAAAGCGGCGGTGGACCATCTCGAGCCGCACATGGAAAAAACTGGCGACGCCAACAAAGGAACGGTGATTCTGGCTACTGTCAAAGGCGATGTTCACGACATTGGAAAGAATCTTGTCGACATTATTTTTTCGAACAACGGCTATACCGTCACGAACCTAGGCATCAAGGTTCCTCCGGAGGAATTGATTCGCGCCTGCCGCGAGCATTCGCCAGACGCACTCGGGCTATCCGGCCTGCTCGTCAAGAGCGCGCAGCAGATGGTCATCACGGCCCAGGATCTCGAATCGGCGGGCATTCGCGTGCCGCTACTGGTGGGCGGAGCGGCCCTCAGCCGGAACTTCACCCGCAAGAGGATCGCTCCTGCCTACGGTCAGCTGACGTGCTATGCGAAGGACGCGATGAGCGGATTGGCGCTACTCGATCGCGTGATGGATCCAGAGGAATCTGAGGATCTGAAGGCCGAGCACGCCCCGCTAGCTGATGACGCCCGCAGAAAATCTCGGGGCAGAACGACTGCTTCAATCTCGCGCAGCACTAGGGTGCGCGCCGACGTACCTCCGCTAAGGTGTCCGTACGATCAGCGCCGGACGGAGGATGTCCCTCACTTGAGAGAGCTCTGGACCTACATCAATCCGGCCATGCTGTACTCGCGTCATTTGGGCTTCAAAGGGAACTTCGCGAAGGCACTGGCCGCGCGGGACGAAAAAGCAATGTCATTGCACGCCGCGACGGAGGACCTCAAGGCAGGGGCCGAAGCTTACATGAAGGTCCGGGCTGTGTGGCGCTACGTCGAAGCGGAAGGGAAGGGGAATTCGCTTTGCCTGTACGAACCGGGCGGCGGCAAGAGGCTGCACGAGTTCACGTTTCCGCGCCAGAGACGACCTAACGGTCTCTGCCTTCCGGACTTTGTGGCCCAGCCAAACGGACACCGGGACTCGCTGGCTCTGTTTTGTGTGTCAGCAGGGGAAGGAATTCGAGAGCGCGCCGCGGAGTACAAGTTGCAGGGGGCATACTTCAGGTCACATGCCCTCCAGGCGCTAGCGATCGAGACAGCGGAGGCCTGCGCCGAGTGGATGCATCGACGGATCCGCGAGGACTGGGGCTTTCCGGATCCGGTGGGAATGACAATGACGGACCGCTTCCGTTCGAAGTACCGGGGCCGTCGCTACAGTTTCGGATACGCTGCCTGCCCCAATCTGGAAGACCAACGCGGATTGTTCGAGTTGCTGAGGCCGGAGGACATCGGTGTGACCCTGACGGACGGCGACATGATGGATCCCGAGGCGAGCGTCAGCGCCCTAGTCTTCCAGCATCCGGATTGCATCTATTTTGACGTGAATTCGTGAGAGAGTTCAAAGCGACCTGAATCCGAGAATCTCAGGCCGCCTCTTGTCTTCGCGAAGCAAGGCGCACACGAAGGCAGCCCCGTCGAGCGACTCGACCAAAAGTGCGATCCGCACCGGCAGAAGCTAAGCCTTGGCCAGCTTCTGGAAAGGGCGCGTACAATCGGTGGCTGGGTTGGATGCCCGGACGAACCTACATGGCGGGCGGCGTCCAGATCGTTGCGCCGATATAGCGCTCCGGCCCGGATGCCTCGTCGGTGAAGTAGTAGACCGCCACCACCTTGCCATCAGGCCGTTGCACGGCGCGGACGTACCCGATGTCGCGGCTAGCGCCGTCGTCCCGAAGAGTGATGTGGTCTCCCCAAGTCCTACCGCCGTCGCTGCTCAGCGTGGCGCGGATGCTGAACGGCTCCGCGCGATAGCCATAGATCAGGCAGATCCGGCCGTCCTCGAGCTGAATCATCGCGGGCGGGTTGCCCACGCCGGTGTCAGGCACAGCTTCGTTCAGGTAGTCCCAGGTACCGCCGTTGTCCATTGAAAGGTAGGTTCCGATCCACCGCCTCGAGTCGTCCCGCATTCGAGCCGTGACGAGGATGTCGGTGTCAGATAGCCTCACCGAGGCTGGCATGATCGAGAAGCCTACCTCCGGTTCCGGGCCGATCCATGATACGAATTCCCAAGTCGCTCCCCCGTCTGTTGTGCGGACGCAGAGGGGACGACCCTCCTTGCCGTTCGATTTAGCGGCCGTGATGAACAGCGAGCAGGTGTCCTTGCCGTCCACGATGTAGTCTGTCCGGGGGGCGATCCCGGGCGAGTCGAAGCTCGGTATGCGAAACGGACCGTCCCAGGTGCGCCCGCGGTCGTAGGAATAAAAAACGCGGCCAATTCCCGCATGAATGCTGTTGGTGCGGACGGTGAACGCGAGATCGGGGTGTGTGAAATCGATCCCTCCCTCGCTTTCTCGGAGCTCAGGTAAAGTTACTCCCGGGCGCGTCACCCCGTGCAGATACCCGCCTTCGGTCAACAGGTAGCCCTTCTCGCCGGGATCCTCGATCGACCAGCTCTCTCCGCCATCCACACTTCTGGCCAGCATGGCGATTTCCGGCTTTTCCCTGTCGATGTGATGGCTCAGGCCTTGGTCCTTGTAATAGCCCATGCCGAAGCCCACGAGGATCTCGTTTCCCCAGCTCCAGATCCCGTGGTTGGCCGGCCAGCCGCCGAACATACCTTTCTCGAAGTACACCTTGACGTGCCGGGGGGCCTCCGCCGCTGGTGCGGCTTGCTCCTCGGCGGAGCAAGCCATGAAGCACAGCACAAGCATGGACGCGGATGCGACGATTCTCGAGTTCATTCAGTCCTCCGTTTCTTGGCACGGGCACGCTTTGGGCTGTAGCACTCGAAGCGTTCCAAGCACTTTCCGAACCAAATGGATAGTATCGCAGCAAGAGAGTTCCGAATCCAACTCGCTCGATTCCCCGTTTCCTGACACGGGAGGGGTTTAGTCTGGAGCGGTTGAAGCTTCCCGCGCAAGCGTCTAACCGCATAGATTCTATCGCAGCAAGGGGTTCCAAGGTGGGGCAAGTGTTCGGCAAATTCGTCGATGCGACGGTGCGGTCGGTCTAGCGTCGAACCTAGGGGCGGGAGGCTCTCGGACGGACGCAGGCGGCGACATTTGGCGATGCCGAGGCCGCGGAAACCGTTTCCGCCGTTGCCATTCCTTGAGTTCGGCGGGTTGTACGGATATGGCTCTGCGACGCCCAGTCGGCTGGTACAATCCCCAAAATGCCACTGCGGTTTCTCTTGCTCTTGCCGATTCTGGTTGCTGTTGCGCCGTCGCAAACCAAGCTGCTCCGATTCCCTGACATCCATGGCGATCGGATTGCCTTCGTCTACGCCGGAGACCTTTGGACAGCACCTGACCAAGGGGGGCGTGCAGTCCGCCTGACTGCGCATCCCGGGCTCGAGCTGTTCCCGAAGTTCTCGCCGGACGGGAAGTGGATCGCCTTCACAGGTCAGTACGATGGCGACGAGCAGGTCTATGTGGTCCCGGCGGATGGCGGCGAGCCCCGCCAGCTAACTTTCTACCCTGCGCGCGGGCCATTGGCTCCACGCTGGGGCTATGACCATCATGTGTACGGCTGGACTCCCGACGGCACCTCGGTCCTGTTCCGATCGACCCGCTCTTTCTGGGGCGCCAAGGACGGCAAGCTATACACCGTCCCGATGAAGGGAGGTCTTCCCCAGCCGTTGGAAATGCCCGTTTCTGGAGGGGGAGAGCTCTCCGCAGACGGCCAGCAAGTCGCTTACTCCCCGTTGTTTCGAGATTTTCGAGCTTGGAAGCGATACCAGGGTGGCTGGGCTCAAGATCTATTCATCTTCCACCGCGAGTCGGGCACTGCGACCCAGATCACCGATCACATTCGAACCGACCGTGATCCTATGTGGATTGACGGGGACGTGCTTTTCTCATCGGACCGGGACGGCACTCTGAACCTCTACCGATACGACGTCAAGACCAAGCGGTCCCGGCAGCTCACCAAGGAGAAAACTTGGGACGTGCGCTGGCCCTCGTCGGATTCGAAGCGTCGAATCGTCTACGAGCTCAACGGCGAACTTAGCGTCTTCGATACCAAGACTGGGCGTTCCCGCCAGGTTCGCATCGAAGTTCCCAGCGACGGCGTCGCAAGCCGGCCGCGCCGGGTCTCGGCAGCTACCAATATCGAGTCTTTCAGTCTCAGTCCCAAGGGACGAAGAGCGGTCTTCAGCGCGCGGGGGGACATCTTCACGGTCCCTGCGGAGAAGGGATCGGCAAGGAATCTGACTCGCTCCTCCGGCTCTCACGAAAGATTGCCGAGCTGGTCACCTGACGGCAGCAAGATCGCCTTTGTGTCCGACATGACAGGCGAGGAGCAGGTTCATGTCGTGGACCAGCTAGGAGGCGAGATCGAGCAGCTGACAGAGGGCGTGCGAGGTCGGCTATACAAGCTTCTTTGGTCGCCCGACTCCAAGCGGCTGGCGTTCTCCGACAAGGAGGGCAAGGCTTACGTGCTGGATGTAGATAGCAAGGACGTCACGGAAATCGCAGACGAGCCGCGCGGGCGAATTACCGACTACCGATGGTCTCCGAGTGGAGGATTCCTAGCGTTTACCGTCAGCGTTGCCGCACGAGTGAATTCGATCTTCATCTGGGATGCGGGCGAGGAAACGCTGCATCAAGTGGGCGGAGCGATGTTCGACGAGTTCACACCCGCTTGGGGCACCAAGGGGGACTACTTGTACTTCCTGAGCGACCGCGAATTCTCCCCGCTCATTTCCGGAACCGAATGGAATTTCGCCACAAACCGCCAGACCGGTGTCTTTGCGCTCGCCTTGCGCGACGACGTGCCCCATCCCTTTCCGCCGGAGAGCGACGAAGCAGAGGTGATGAAGACGGAATCCGCCGACTCGGACGACGATGATTCCGACGACGCCGACGCGGATGACGAATCTAAGAAGAAGGGCCCAATCCGGATCGATTTCGACGGGCTAGCCGCCCGCGTCACCCGCGTACCGGTGCCGGCCGACAACTACTCTCGCTTGCAGGCTATCGATGGCTCCCTTCTCTTCGTTCGAGGCGCTCCGTCTTACTACGGGCGCGATTCCGAGATCGATTCAGAAATCAAGATTTTCGACCTGGAGAAGCGTGAGCTGAAGACTGTGACCAAAGCTGGAGGCTTTGAACTTTCCGCGGACGGGAAGAAGCTCATAATTCGGCAGGGCAGGTCATTCAGGCTGCATGATGCGAAGCCGGACGCGAAGTCACCCAAGACTGTCTCGACCGCGCAATTGGAAGTTGATCTGGTTCCTTCGCAGGAATGGGACGCGATCTTCGACGAGGTTTGGAGGCGGTATCGCGATTTCTTCTATGTGAAGAACATGCACGGGTACGATTGGGCAGCTATCCGCGATCAGTACCGCCCGTGGCTCGCCCATGTCAAGCACCGGTCGGACCTCAATTACGTGATCGGTGAGATGATTGCGGAGCTAAATGTCGGTCATGCCTACATTTCCGGAGGTGATTACGTGGCTCCGGATCGACCAAGGGTCGCATTGATGGGCGCCGAGCTTGAACTGGATTCCGCAAGCGGGCGGTACCGGATTGCCCGCATCCTGCCAGGCCATAACGAAGAAGAGGAATACAGGGCTCCTCTGACGGAGGTTGGAGTCGACGCCCGCGAAGGCGATTACTTGCTTGAGATCGACGGAGACGAGGTGAGCGCCGGCGACAATCCGTATCGCCTCCTGCGTCACAAGGCGTCGCGCCCGGTCGAGCTCCTGCTCAGCGACTCGCCGGAACGAGAGGGCGCGAGGAAGGTGGCATACCGCCCAATAAGAGACGAATCCAAGTTGCGCTACCTTGCTTGGGTCGAGGCCAACCGCGACAAGGTGGACAACGCAAGCGGAGGGAAAGTCGGCTATCTCCACGTGCCGGACATGAGTTCCAGCGGCATCAGCGAATTCATCAAGTGGTACTACCCGCAGTTGCGGAAGGAAGGGCTCATTGTCGACGTACGTGGCAACGGGGGAGGCAATGTTTCGCAGATGATCATCGAGCGCCTAAGCCGGAAGCTGCTAGGCACCCGTTACTCGCGGACCAGCGAGGACTTCCGTACCTACCCCAACGAGGTCTTTCTCGGCCACTTAGTGTGTTTGGTGAGCGAGAATTCCGCCTCAGATGGGGACATTTTCGCCGCTCGATTCAAGCAGGCCGGCCTCGGACCGCTGATCGGCAAGCGGTCTTGGGGCGGAGTGATCGGGATCACGTCCCACGGACCGCTGATCGACGGAGGCGATGTGCGAGTTCCGGAGTTCGCGACCAATGCGGTGGACGGTTCTTGGATCATCGAGGGGCATGGGGTCGATCCCGACATCGTTGTTGAGAACGATGCGCAGTCCGTGCTGGCAAGCCGAGACCCGCAGCTGGAGCGAGGGATCGAGGAAGTCCTTCGCAGAATCCGAGAAGAACCAAGGCCGAGGCCGAATCGCCCGCCGGACCCAATTCGCACCCGCTAGCGCCTGCAGCTGCCTCGGCGTCCAGCGGGGGACCTACGACAAGTGCGTGTCCATGTCCTGCTAGGTTAGAATTTGGATTCGGCTGGCGCTTCGCAAGCCGATGCGACAGGCGAGTTTAGAGGCCGATGCGCAGACTCGACATGACCACACGAACCATTTTCCGAATTGCGCTCGTCGTAGCGCTCACCCTAAATGCGGTGCTGGCAGACTCAGGCGAAGCCACAGAAGATCCGTATTGGAGCCGGAACCTAGCCTCCTACACTGCGGCAAGTCCAGGTGCCGACGGGCGACCGGCCACTTTGCCAGCGAGGCTTATCCCCCCGCCCGTTGCGTCCCCAAAGATCGACCTTGGATTCTCACGGGTGCGGACCGTCTTCGACGGAACTGACCTGACCGTCACGTCGATCACTGGCGGGCTGCCCCATAGCGTGTTTGGATTTGCGGCGGCCGAAGCCATGAACCCTCCGGAGCTTGGCGGAACCTTCCCGCTCCCGCCTCCGCATGTGTTCTCGGTCGGATTGCCGTCGTTGAGCAACCCTGCGAGCGGAGCGTTGTCGTGGGCTGGGACCTTGGTCGGCACGGATGGCGGGTCTGGTCTGCATGGCAGCACAATCCTCGGAGGCGTAGACATCGTCATTAGCGACTTCTTGAATCCGAGGGCCGAGATTGCGTTTCGCAGTCTCATCGATTTCGACGCCAAGACTTCCTTGGATCCGATGGCATGGTCGGATGTGCCGATTAAGGACGGAGCTTTTGCCGCAGGGACCGCAGGAAACCGAGTCGAAGGGAGGTTTTACGGTCCAGATCACCAGGAGGTCGGGGGCACCTTTGAAAGCGTTGGCATCGTCGGCGCATTTGGTGCCCAGAGAGTCCAGGCCACCATGCCGCCCCAATTGGGGACTCGATGGGCGGATCTCAGCGAGCCTCCAGGATTCCTTGCCTCGGTCTCTCGAGCCCTCTTAACGGGAGATTTCACATTTGAGGGCATCGCCCGCTCGTCGTCGCAAATGGGGTCCTCAGCGGCACTCGCACAGCTCGCGGACTTGCAATCGACCGTGGGCGAGGCTTCTTTGGATTTCGGGCCATCAACGGTCGGCCTTCGAGGCTCGATCCCAAGCGATGGCATGCGGCACTGGCGCGTCGAATGGCTCTCGAAGCTCGGAATCGGTGTCCAGGGCTTCGAACTCGAGCTTGACCTCGAATTCACGGGGCTCCTCAGCTGGCTACGCAACGGCGGCACATTTGTTGGCGAGAGCCAGCTCTCGTTCGTCGAAGGAATCGAAGGGATTTCCCTGCCCGATGTCAATATCACGTACCAAACAGCGTTCGGCAGCAACGTATTGGTCACTCCGTTCCACGAGGGTGCCCAATGGAATGGATCGATTGCGGGGAAGGACATCAGTGCAATTCAGGCCAGCGGAGATTCGATCGCTGGCAATGCGAATCTGACGATCACCGACTTGTCGCCAGCCGGCGTGGACGTCGAATTCACAAACGTTATCGAAACTCGAGGAGGCGGACCACGTACCGACATGGCTTGGACTGCCGTGCCAGTGTCTGGCGGCGTTTTTCGATCCAATGAAAACGGGGACACGATTCAAGGGATATTCCTCGGCCCTAGCACCGATGAGGCCGTAGGGATTTTCGAACGGGACGGCGTGTTCGGAACGTTTAGCACAGTCCGCTCGGATTCCACTGTGTCCGTGCCGGATTCACCAACCCGTTCATTCGAGGTCCTGGCCTACCTGGATACATTGAATCTCGAGTCGATTTCCAACGCGGTCGCGGCCTTTGCCGCAGACCCTAATCTGTTGGATACCCTCCTCGCCAGTGCAACCTTGACACAATCGACACACAACGGAATTGCATTCACGGAAGCTCGCTCGTATCAGATTCCAGTGGGTCGAGAGGCTGCCAACTTCGAGGTGCTCGGGGGCTGGCTCGAGCACGGTTTCTTCGCAGTCACGGGAATCCGGAGCGGTCCGTTGGACGCTCCAGTTTCCAACAATATCTGGGCGGCAGTGACCCTCGGCCACAGCGCGGGTTCGAATCCGCCGTCGGGAAGGGCGCGCTGGGCTGGAGCGATGCAAGGCATCGACGTGAGCGGCAGCGCCACTCACGGCAACCGGGTCCGAGGCGACGCCTCGATAGCATTCGAGGATGTCCGCTACGCAAACGTGGACGTTGTGTTCACGGAAGTCGTCGACCTCTCCACGAATTCCCTCAGAAGCGACATGGAGTGGTGGGGCATTCCGCTGTCTGCAGGTGCGTTCGAAGCGTCGGTAGGAAGCCACCGAGTTTCCGGCCAGTTCTTCGGGCCCCGACACGAGGAAGTCGCCGGGACGTTTCACTGGCACGATATCCTAGGCGCTTTCGGCGCGAAACGCACGCAACCCTGACTCTCTGTCTGCCGGGAAGACCCCGCCGCCGACTTGGAATACGAGCCGCCGTCACGCTTCAGCCGCGTCCTTCAGCGATTGCAAGTATCCGATGGCGAACGCCCAACTCATCTCGGCCCCGACCGTGTCTCCCGTGAATGCCGGCGTGTGGTCCGGTATCAAGAGATACCGGTACCCGACGTCGGAGAACGCCTGCATGCAGGCAAGCATGTTGCAATCGCCCGCGTCGTGTCGCACCTCGAGATACTTGTAGTAGGGGATGTCCACACGCACGTTGCGGAAATGCACGTGGTTGATCCGGTCGCGCGAACCGAAGTAGCGGATCGCCTCGGCGGCGTCCTCGCCCATTTCAGTGGTCACCCCGGTGTCGAGCGTGATGCCGTTCGCCGGGCTGTCGACAGTCTCGATCAACCGTATCTGGTCAGCGATTGAGCGCACCGGCTGGGCCGCGCCGCGGTATACCGGGACTGGCGGGTCATTGGGATGCAACGCCAGACGCACTCCGGACTGTTCGGCGACGGGTATCACTTCGCGCAGGAAGGACTCGAGGCGCTCCCACATCTGTTCGCGTGTGTGCTCGCCGACATTGGGCAGGGGAGGGAGGTTGCGTGTCCGGGCCTCGTCGTAGTCCCTGAGCCCGATACCACTCGGGCCGGTTGTTCTCGAATAGCCCTCCGATCCACGGAGGGGCGTGAAATTGTATTCCAAGACCGGGATTCCGAGTTCTCCGATGAGCCGGATATTGGCCTTGGCCGCATCGACTTCACGGTCCGCGCCAGGCCTGCCCAAGGTCACGAGATTCATCCGGCCCAGATGCACCATCGCCGGATTCAAGCCCTTGCTTTCGATCCTCGACTTGATTCGTGACAGCTCGTCGCGGTTCCAAGGCTGTCGCGGGGCGTCGCTTGCGGGGCCGGTGTCAGTGCGCGGCACCAGACCGCGCCGGCTCACCCGTACCGAGTAGCGCGTGGGCATCACAACGTGCCGAATACCGAGGCTTTGGTAGAAATCGAGCGTCTGATCTGAAAGGTCCCGCAAGCCCTTGCCGAGTTTCAGCCGGTGTTTCCCGGTCCTCGTGTGACACGCAGCAAACGACACCGCCGCGATGGCCGCGGCGCCTGCAAGGAGGCTTCGCCTTGTGCGCGTCATGCGTTCACCGCCTGCACAAGCCCCCGGATATAGCCGTGCGCGTAGGAACACCCGATCTTGTTCTCTCGCAGATCTGTCGGGAATGACTCGGCGTGATCGGAAACGATGGCGAGAACGTAGCCGGATTCCTTGTACGCCCGCATGACCGCCAGACTATTCGGATACTCTCCCAGGCTTCCCCGCGGCGGGAGAATGGCCGCGGAATTGAACTCGGCATGGTGGATTCGGCCGGCTGCGCCGATCCGACGAATCGCTTCGATAGTGTCGGCTTCCATGCCGGGGATTGTTCGATGGGACATTGTGAAGCCGTTGGCCGGGCTTGGGATCGTGGAGAAATAACGCTCGATTTGCGCGAGCGACACGAAGACCCGGGCAGGGCCGGATACTCCTATCCGTTGCACGTCATTCGGACGCAGCGACATCTTGATGCCGGCTCGCTCGGCAGTCTCCATCACTCCGTCGCCGAAGTGAGCCAGCCTGTCCAAGACCTCGGTTGAAGAAATGTCCTTTCCCCAACGGGCCTCTGCCGACCACGGCCACTCCACGACCGCTACCCCTCCCTCGCCTGCCGAGACAAGACTCGTGCAAATGTTCTCGATAGCCCTGTCACGTTCGTCGTTGTCCAGCCTCGGACCGTCGAGCCAACGGGCCGGGAGTCTCAGGCAGGCCAGTCGAAGGCCGAAGGCGCTGCAGCGATCCTGCACGTTCTCGATGTCCCCCCTCGACCAATAGCCTTTTCGTCCGATGTCTATGTTTTCGGTCACGGTAAGCGCGACCCATTCAAGGCCCAGCTGGCCAACCCAGCGGAGCGTCGATTCGTCCAAGCCGCTCACGTTCTCGGCAAGGCGCGGCTTCCAATCGCCAGCCACGGTAGGGGTTGCCGCCGACTGGCCCGACGAACCCGCGGCCCAAGGAGCCGCTGAAGCGAGCGGTATGAAATTACGGCGCTTCACTAACGTTGGTGGGATCTGGGCTGCGCCTAAAGGCGTTGCCGCGCAAGAAGCATGTTACAACGGCGAATTGGCTGGTGCGCGGTGCAGGTACGACGATCGGAGGGAAGCCGTGGCTCGTCGGCGAGCGTTCCGGCGAGGCCGGTCGTTCGTGCGTGTTCTGAGGGCACTGTCGTATCGGCATCCCTCTTAGGCACTGAAGCCACGGGCAAATGGACGCAGCCCTCTGTAGCGTTCCCAGGCATGCGAGACGTCGCTAAGGGCACTGACACGGGCCGTCCCCGCAAGTTCTGGGCAACGACCTTCTGCCATTCGCCTTGGATGCATACGTCGGTCAGCTCTCGGGGTTCGGTTTCCGATCCCGGCCGGCGCCCGGAATCTTCTGACAGCAGTTCACCCACGCCCTATTCGAGGCTTGCCAGAGACCGCTTCGGCTGGACGAACCCGGCGTTCCGGAGTGCATCTGGGGGGCTTGCGGGGCTTGACTTGGCTCGGCTGTGCCGCGTTCTTCGGGGTGCCGATTCTCGGGCGATTCGATCCCCATGTTTGCGGAGCTGGGTCCGATCCGCGATCAGGCGGCCGTAACTCAGTAGACTGGCGTCCCGTACGGAACCGGCGTCTCGACGCGTCGAATGTCGCTGACGCGGGCGATCTTCCAGCCGCCGCCAGTTCGTTCAAGATAGATTTCTTGCACTTCGTTGCGATCGGCGTAAACGTACTCAACCCGCACTTCCGCCTCGTGGCCGACCTCCTTCGGAGCGTTCATGGCGATCCCCTTGATGTCTCGGTTTCGCTCCCGCAGGAACTTGGAAAAGCGATCCGCCCCCATCTCTTCGAGACTCTGGCGGAGCGTGCGGTCCATCTGGCCCACGTAGCAGTCCAGGTAGTCGTCAACGATTCCGTCACGCGCCGCGTCCAGCATCGCGTAGATGACGTCTCGCGGCTCGGCTTCCTTCGAGGCTCCGATTCCAAGGAAGCCACCCTCGTAGCTGGTGCCGCGCCACAAGGCGTCGAATCCTCCTTGATTCCACGCGATGACTCCAAGGGCGGCTGCAATGAGGGTGATGGTGATGGCCTGGGCCTTGGCGTCCTTGCTCATGGCTCCGATGGTCAACGAGTTGCGCCGCGTCGGATGATTGTCAGATCGAGGTTGCCGTTGTCGCCGACGATCGTCTTCCGCAGGCGCGGCAGCACTTCTTCCATGGTCTCCAGGTACAGGCGGTTCCGCGTGACTCCCGGGTTCTTGCGGTACTCGGAGGCAAGCTGCTCGAAGCGAGCGGCATCGCCTTGCGCTTGCTGCGTTTTCCGCTCACGGTACCCTCGCGAAGCGGATAGCATTTGCTGGGCCTCTCCACGTGCGCGAGGCAGTATGTCGTTCGCGTATCCTTCCGCCTGGTTGACGATGCGCACGGCGTCCGCCCTCGCTGAAGCCACGTCCCGGAACGCATCCGCTGCCTCGGGAGGCGGCGAAACGGAGCGAATGCTCACGGTCGACAGAACCACCCCCAGTCTGTGCCGATCGACCACTTCTTGCGAAATGCGTCGAACTTCCTCCTGGATCGCGATTTTCTCGGTCGTCAGAATCTCGTCCACCACTCGCGAGGAAATCTGCTGCCCCAGAGCTGCCTCCACGGCGTTCGCGACCGCTCGGTCTACGTCTAGGGACCGAAAGAGGTACTGGGCGGGCTCGGCGATGCTGTACTGGACGACCGCGCGCACGTTGAGGATGTTCTGATCACCGCTGAGGAATTGCGAAAGCACCGGGTCGGCAGGTATGGCGTTGGCCTCGTCGGCAACCTCGCCGCCAATGAAGGCGCGCTTCAGTTCGCGTGCCTTGAGCTTATGGACCCGGCCCACAGGCCACGGCCAGTGCCACCCAACCCCTGGAGTGACCTGATCGGCCGCGATCGCGCCGAACGTTGTCAGTACCGCTTGCTGCTCGGTCTGGACGACGTACACCCCTGCGATCAGCCAGATGGCGGCCAACCCGACTGCGAGATGTCGTCGCGACACCCGCCGGATGGCCGAGGCGGCCGTCGCGATCACGGGAACCGCAGTGTCGTGCGTCGGTTGGGAGCGGACATGCATGGCGGCTACTGGCCCCGGGTCATCAGACGCAGGAGTTCCGAATCCGCGCTAAGAATCACGGTCGTGTCCTTGTCGAGCGCCTTGCGATATGTCTCGAGCGTCCGGGTGAGTTTGTAGAATGCTTCGTTTCTGGAATAGGCGGCGCCGTATATCCGGGCTGCTTGCGCGTCTCCGTCCCCCTTGGTGGTCTCGGCCTCCTTGTAGGCCTTGGCAAGGATTTCTTCCTTCTTCCGGTCTGCCTCCGCTCGGATCCTCAAGGCCTGCTCCTCACCTTCGGCACGGTATTGCCGGGCGATCCGCTCGCGTTCGGCCCTCATGCGGGCGTAGACGCTTTGCTTGTTCTGCTCGGGCAGATTCAGGCGTTTGATCCGAACGTCCACGACCCGGATGCCGTATCTCTCCAAGGCCTCGGCGCCGCTGCGCTCCGCTAGCTTGTCGAGCGCCTTGTCGGTCTTGACGAGCTTTGGAGAGGTCGACACGATCTCTTCGAGATCCAACCCCGCGACTGCCGCCGCGAGCCCCGCCCAGACCAAGTCGTGCAGCCGCATTTCGGCCGCCCGCTCGTTGCCAACCGTCTGCACGAAGGCTTCGGGATCCGCGATCTGCCAGAGCGCGTAGCTGTCAATGCTCAGGTTTTTCTTGTCCATTGTCAGGAACTCGGAACGCGGCGGATTGTAAACGCGCAGCCGCCGGTCAAAGAACTGCACTTGGTGCAGCAACGGCACCTTGGCATTCAGGCCCGCCTCTGTAACCGTCCCAACGGGCTTGCCGAATTGCGTGACTAAGGCGAACTCGGTCTCGCGCACGGTGAACAACGTCGACCAAGCAATGAGCAATGCTGCAACCGCAATCAGCCATGAGCGGTAGCGGTTCCAGAACAGCTCCCATTCGAACGGGTCCCGGCGCTGATGGGAATGCCCGTGGCTGGCGTGGTGGTGATCATGGTCGTGGTGGTGTTCGTGACCGTGCGAATGGGAATGATGATCGTGGGAATGGCTGTGGTCGTGCATGGCTTACTCACCGGGTTCGGGCATCTCAAACGGAGGGGGAGGCTGCTGCATCTGGGCTCCGGGAGGAGCCACCAGCACTCCGTCATCCACGGTCCAGAGCGTGCGTCGGCCGCCGTTCGAATCGAGGACGAGCTTCTTGCGTCCAGGCAGGATATCCTCCATCGCCTCGAGATACAGGCGGGTCGATGTGGCCGCGGGCGCCGTGCGGTAGGCGGATTCCAGCTGGCGAAAGCGTGCTGCGTCGCCGCCGGCTCGGTCGGACCGGCTCGCCAAATACGCCTTGGCCTCTTGGATCAGCGCTTCGCCCTGACCGCGCGCCAGGGCCACCTGCTCGTTGGCGTACCCTTCCGCTTCGTTGATCATGCGGCTCTTCTCCTCAAGAGCCCCGGCGACCTCGCGGAAAGCGTCGACGACTTCAACGGAGGGATGCATGTCTTGGAACCGAACGTGCAGCACGCGAACGCCCGCGCGGTAGGCGTCCAACCGGTCGCTCAATTCGGCCGCGGCGAGCAACTCTGCCTCGTGACGACCGATCGTAAGGAGGGCGTCGAGCGAGACCGTGTTGACAACCGAGCGAAGCGCCGCCTCGGATACGGCGCGAATCAAGGTCTCCGTGTCCACGTGCTGGAACAGGAAGTCGTCCGGCCGGGTGATGTCGTAGTGCACCACGGCGGTCATTTCGATCATGTTCTGATCGCCGGTCAGCATCAAGGTTTCCTCGTCTTCGAGTTGGATCCGGCCGTCACGGTGCTGGACGTTCCACTCGTATGAAGGAGGCTGGCTGAACGAAGCAGTTTCGGATGTGCGGAAACCGATCTCCACCACTCGCACTTGCTTCGCGCGAATCCTGGTAAGGCGGTCTACCGGCCAGGGAACCTTGAAGTGCAAGCCCGGCTCGCGATGCGGCAGCACCTTGCGCCCGAAACGCTCGATCACACCCAACTCGTTTGTGCGGATCGTGAACACCGATGTCGAGATCCACGTTGCCAGAAACAGGGCGGCGGCCGGTTTCGCGAGCTGGCGGCGGTTCTCCACCAGCCAAGCGAAGCCGCCGGCTGGATCGATCCGCCTCAGGACGCTGACAAGCGATTCCCAGATGAGCCCGATCCCGAGAAAACCCCAAAGCTTCTGCCACCGGGAGACCTGTTCCGCGGGCCGCTCGACCCTGAGCAGCCGCACCGAGTTGAGCATGACGAAAATCGACGAGATTTGGTGAACTCCCGCAGCCAGCGCCGGCCCCATCCACCCCTTGCCCGCGATGTAGACAGCGACGACATTGACCACTCCCGCGAACAGGATGATGTTCTGCCAAACGGTCGTGACCGCATTGCGCGACACCCCGAAGACTTTGGGCAGCCTTCCGATCTGCGGATTGAGATCGACCACGTCCGCGGCCTCGGCCGCGATGTCGGCCCCCGAGCCCGAAATCGCTATCCCAACATCTGCCGCAGCCAGAGCAGGCGCGTCGTTGACGCCATCGCCGATCATGGCGACCTTGCGTCCTTGCACTTGGAGTTGCTTGATGCGATCCAGCTTCTGTTCCGGCAGGAGCTCCGCTTCCACATGGGTGATTCCGACGACGCGCGCCATGGCGTCAGCCGCCTTTCGCCGGTCGCCGGTCAGAAGAATGACGTTGGCGATTCCGAGATCCTCGATCTCGCGGACCGCGTCGTGAGCGCCTTGCTTGGGTGTGTCGCGCAGCAGGATCGCTCCTGCGAAAATGTCGCCATTCGCGACCAGCACGGGCGTGGCCCCGGCGCTGTCTGCGGCGGCCAAGTAATCTGCCAGGCCTTCGATGCCGCTTTCGCTGAGGAACGCTTCGTTCCCGGCTCGCACAACCCGCCCGTCAAGGACGCACTGGGCTCCGCGTCCGGGTACGATCTGCGCGTCTGTCGATTCCTCGGCGGCGAATCCGCGTTCCTCGGCGCTGCGGACGATCACTCGAGCCAGGGGATGGTCCGAACTTGCCTCCGCCGTGGCACCTAGGGCGAGGACCTGCTGCTCGGTATGCCCTGGAGCGACGAGAATCTCTACGATTTCGAATGCGCCGGTGGTCAGGGTCCCTGTCTTGTCGAATACGACCGTGTCGATCTCGGAGGCCTTTTGCACCACTTGGCCGCCGCGCGCCAGCAGGCCGCGTCGCGCCAAGCCTCCGATAGCTGCCACCATCGCCGCCGGAGTGGCCAGTATCAGCGCACAGGGGCATCCCACGATCAGGACCGCGACGGCGCGGCGCACGCGCTCGGTGGTTTCGGCGTCGCTGGAAAGCAGATAGACAGCTCCGGCGGCCAGCAGGATCGCCGGAAGGAAGTAGCGCGCGTAGCGGTCAGCTACGCGCACCACCGGCGCAGTCCGGTGGTCACGCGCCTCTTCCACCAAGTGGATCAGCCGAGCCAGCGTGGACTCGTCCCCGGCGTGGGTGACACGCACGTGCAGCCGGCCGTGGCTATTGACTGTGCCCGAGAAGACCTCGTCGCCCTCGGCCTTGTCGCGAGGGACGGACTCGCCCGTGATTGGGCTTTCGTCGACCGAAGACTCCCCTTGCTCGACGATGCCGTCCGCTGAGATCCGCTCGCCGGCACGGACGATGATGACGTCCCCGGGAGCCAAGTCTTCTACGTGGACCTCGACCTCAGTGCCGTCCCGCAGGACACGAGCATGGTGGGGCAGTTGATCCACGAACCGGTGGATCGCCCGCTCAGTGCGCCCGGCCGCCCAAGCCTCCAGGCCTTCGCCGAGCAGCATGATGAACATCGCTTCCGCAGCGGCGAGGTACTCGCCGATAGCGAGCGCCGCGAGCGCGGCGATCACGATGGCGAGGTCCGCAGATATCTTGCGGTCGAGAAGCTCGGCAATGGCGCGGTAAAAGGTCTTGTAGCCGGCAAGAACCGCAAGAAAGATCGCGGTATCGATGCCTAAGACAGAATCGAAGATCCCAAACAGGTTGAGCAGCAGCAGAACGCCGACAACCGCGGTAAACCCTACGTATTTGATTTGTTCCCGCCGGTCGCGATTGATCGCGTGATCCTCGGAGACAACGTGCACAAGTAAATCAACATAGCAGAGCGAAGGCTCCCCCGACCAAGGTGAGTGAGCCGGCTGTGGAACGGCTGCATCGGCAATCCCGCGCCTTGGCGGGCGCCATTTCTTGACGGCTGGCTCGAACCTCCGTCATCAAGAAACTGACACCGGCCTTCGACGCTCGAACAGGCCCCGCCGACTCCGGAACTAGCGTTCTTCGAATCAGGCCACTCGTTCAGCGTGCGTCGCGGCCCGATAGATGAGGCTAGCGCTGCCTGTTCGGACCGTTTAGCCGTTGCCGTCTCCTGCATTCTGCCAGCATCGCTTCTAGCCCGGCATTTCGCTCTCCCGCATGCCTAGCACACCGTTCCGACTCCCGCTTGGTCTCGTGCACTTCGCGGTGATCTAGCCGGTCATTGCCAGTGTCCGGGTTCCGAAAGCGTGGTTTCCCGCACCCCGGCTCCGTCGCTTGCCGCTGCACGCGCAGTTCCAGACCAGCACCTCGCATCGCACGCTCCCGTCGCCCTGCTGCGCTGGCGGCACGTGCTCGCTACCAGCGAGCTCTTCCCCGGCCAGCCCGATTCCCGTCAACCTTGCCGTAGCGTTACCTCTCGGATCGAACCTAAGGTGCTCGTGCAAGCCCGTCTTCCGGTAGATTGACCGCTTCTAGCCCGGGTCACTCAGGTGCGTCTGGAGCGACAGTGCCTCCAGCATGAAATCCGGCGTTTTGCCCCCGCCTGCCTGACTCTGTACGATTCCCGCCTTCGGCTCGAGACCGCGAACACGCCAGGACATCCGGGGTCTTCTGAGATTCCACCGTGCCGGCGTCGTAGCAGAGAAAGGTGTCCGACTCGACATAGACATCCCCGGAAGCTCTGCAATGCTTCGCTAACTCCTAGCATGGGGAGCGCCTAGTCTCCGCCTGCACATCGTAGCCAGCCGTGGGCAATTCGTCCTAACTCGGGTATTCGGGGGGTGTCTTCGAAGCGACGCTTGGCAGTTCGGCGGCAGCCCTTGAGACTTCCGGCTCCTGAGGGGAACCAATGCCCTGATATATGTCTCGCACTGCCGTCTATCGCTCCCGCAACAACCACCCTCCGTTGGATTAGCCTGCCATTCCTCCATTCGGGCGGAACGCGCGATCTCGCAACCGACCGCTGGTGCAAGCGCGTGCCGTTAGGCAGGTCGCGGGCGAAGGTGCTGGACAGTGTAAAATCGCCGTCTAAGGCGATGAAGAGCTACTCGGCAGGGCCCAATATCGCGCTGATCGAAATGACGATCGGCGCCAAGTTCGACGAGGTGGTGGCGAAGGACCCAGGCAAGGAGGCCGTAGTCTCCCGCCATCAGAACCTTCGGCTCACGTTTCGCCAACTTCACCGCGAGGTGGAACGCACCGCCGCTGGGCTCTGGGGCCTGGGGATCCGACCCGGGGACCGGGTCGGCATGTGGGCTTCGAGTTGCGTTGAATGGGTTTACCTGCAGATCGCCACGGCAAGAATCGGCGCAATCCTCGTGAATGTCAATCCGGCCTATCGGGCGCACGACCTTGCGTATATCCTGGACCGCTCCGAAATGAAGGCCATATTTCTCTACGAAAAGGATGCACGCGTCAATTACGCCAAGGTCTTGGAGGAGGCATGCGGTCGAGGTTCGCATTCCTTGACGGCCTCCGTGCTACTCGGCACCCACCAGTGGGAAGCGATGCTGGAAAGCGGCGTCACACCCGATCCGGGGAGCTTGGACAAGCACGATGTAGTCAATATCCAATACACCTCTGGAACGACAGGCACGCCAAAGGGCGTACTGCTGACCCACCACAACATCCTTAACAACGCCTACTTGGTCGGTATGGGTCTCAAGTGGACATCTGCAGACAAGCTCTGCCTGCCGGTGCCGCTCTATCACTGCTTCGGCTGTGTGCTGGGTTCTCTGCAATGCCTCGTTTTCGGGGTCACGCTGGTCCTGCCGTCCGGCCAGTTCGATCCTGTGGCCGTGTTGCAGGCGATCGACGAGGAACGCTGCACCACTGTTTACGGCGTGCCGACCATGTTCATCGCGGAATTGAATCATCCAGAATTCTCCTCGTTCGACACCTCGTGCCTGCGGACCGGGATCATGGCTGGCTCGCCATGTCCTGTGGAACTGATGAAGCAGGTGGTGAGCGACATGCACTGCAAGGAGATGACGATTGCGTATGGCCAGACTGAAGCCTCGCCGGCGATCACGCAGAGCATGAACGACGACCCGCTCGACGTGCGAACGGCCACAGTCGGGCGGGCAATGCCCTGCACCGAGGTCAAGATTGTCGATCCCGACTCAGGCGAGACCTGCGATGTTGGAACCCAGGGCGAGCTGCTAACCCGCGGCTACTTGGTCATGAAGGCTTACGACAAGGATCCCGGGACCACCGCCAACACGGTGGATGATGACGGTTGGCTGCACACCGGCGACTTGGCGACAATGCGCGAGGATGGCAACTTCCGAATCACGGGACGAGCCAAGGAGATGATCATCCGAGGCGGGGAGAATATCTATCCCCGCGAAATCGAGGAGTTCCTGCACCGTCATCCGCAGATCGCTGACGTCTACGTCGTCGGCGTGCCGGACGAGCGCCTGGGCGAGCGCGCGCTGGCTTGGATCAAGCTGCACGAGGGCGAGAGCCTAACGGATCAGGGCCTCAAGGATTTCTGCAGCGGCCAGATCGCACATTTCAAGGTTCCGGAATATATCCGGTTCGTCGAGGAATTCCCGATGACCGTGACGGGCAAGGTGCAGAAGTTTGTCATGCGGGAACGGGAGATTGCACTGCGCGGGCTCTCCAAGGCGGCAGCCGTCGAGACTGGCTAACAGAGTCTCCCGCCTTGCGCGTCCGGGTTCAGCCGCCGCGCTGCATCTCGGCCTGCTTCAGCACCCATTCCCTCATCACTTGGTAGCTTGGATTGTCAGCCTTGAAGCGGACGCCGCCTTGATGCCCGTCCTCTTCGCCTGACTGGATGTTGAGAGGCTTGCGGAGGAACTTGCTCTTCTCCACATCGTGCAGGTCAACACGCTGCTGCATGCGGCGGTAGTTGCCCAAGAGCGCCGCGGGCGGTATGTAGCCGGCTGCGTCTGGCGGTTCAAGATATAGCGTCGGCACCCTTCCTGGAACGCCGTGGCAAGAGATGCAAGCGCGGTTGTCCTTCGGGTCAATCCGCGTCATCTCCGTGAACACGTAGTCACGGAAATGGATGATGTCGGCGATCCATTCATCGCTGCTTGCGAGAGGCCTTACTTCGCCCGCGCGTTGCTCGGCACTGCTTTCGAGGATCAGCTCTCGCAGGCGCTTGCCGTAGACCTTGTCGTCGCTGTTCAGGATGTTCTCGATCCGCGTGCGATACACCGGGCTCGGCTCGTGCTCGACCCATGCCGCAAGCGCCTTCAGCACTTCGGGATGACGGCGGAGCGCCGTCTTGTTTGCGAGTGCGATGGCTTGCTTGCGAACATCTTCCGGCGTTGCGGTGGAGAACCACGAAGTGAACATCTCGATCAGGCGGTCCTTGGCTTCGACGATCGGGTCGATCACGTCGATGCCCAGCTCGTCCTTGGTGAAGAGCGATCCAGCGCTTTCGCCAGCCTCTAGCTTCAGATAGTCAATCCCGAAAATGTAATTCTTCTCGGCATCCGGGTTGGCCCCGACCATGCGGAAGGAAAGCTCGTTCTGCCCTTGCCGGAAGGTATGGACCCCCAGCGAGACCGGCCCGAGAGCGGTAAGGTCCGGGCGATAGAAGTCCAGGGAATCCCCTATCGGCTCTCCGTTCAGGGCCGGTTGGACGATGCCCATCTCGCGATCGTGCAGGAAGGCCGTGACGACTTCAAATTGCCCCGCCTCGGGTGCTTCGATCTTGAAGGTCAGTCGGTCGCCGGGAAGTCCTTCGCGCCACCAAAGGATGGTGTTGCGGCTTGTCAACCCGTGCGGCACCAGCTGCCGGGTCGTGCGCCCGCCCGTCAATTCGATTACTTCGAGTTCCTCGGCTTCGGTCGCTCCCTCGACCGCTTCCTCCAAGGTTGGCGCGCCCTCCCGAAAGCGGAGCATCCAATCCGTGGAGGGCAGCCAGAACCGCGCCTCCCCGCCCACATGGTCGAAGGCGGAACGGCGATGAAGCGTCGGATTGTTTCCCAGCACCATGCCCAGAAGAACGGCGCGCTCCGTGCGGATTTCGGCGGACCCGGAAGGCGCCGGGGCAGGGCGTCCTAGGAGGTGTCGCGCCGAAGCTGCGGGCCGGGGAACCTCTCCGGGCACCAATAGTTCGAAGAATTCCCGCTCGTCCTCGGCGTCGTCCTCGGAAAACCCCCAGCGAACCCTCGATAGGAACCTGATCAACGCCTCGGCGTCGTCCTGACGTCCCGCGAGCAGGAATTCGTCGAGCTTTGCGAGCAGAGGCCGGATGGTCTTTATGTTGCCCTCTAGCCGCAGCGCGCTTGGATTGGAAAGCGCCTTGGCGGCCACGGCCACTTGCTCCAGGTCATCGCTCAGGAGGAGGGCGAGAAGATGTTCCTGCAGCGGAAGAAAATTCACGTTGGCGGCCCCTTGGAGCGCGATGGACCGCCACGGCACGCCATTCTGGGCACGGCGATTGCGGTAGACGTCCAGAAGCACGCTGCCCAGTAAATTCGTTGCACCCGGTGTCGAGTAGCCGAGCTGGCCGGGGCCACCGTCGTTGCCCCGTTCCTCGAAGTGGGTGGCGGCCACGGCGGCCAGCCGTTGCTCGAACAGCTCGCGCCGCTTCCCAGCGGAGTCTCGCGCCGAGGAGAGCATCCGATAGAGATCCTCGAGCTCGCGGTACTGATGGTCGCGGTTGTCGATGCCTGTCTGGTTCGCGATCTGCCCGTTCACGATCAACATCGATGCTGTGGAGTAGCGCAGCGCGTTCTCAACTTGGGCGTTCGTCTCGGACCGGAGAAGGGCGTCCACCCATGCCCTGTTGATGCGCTGGCGCAGTGGAGGGTTCCAGACCCACCAGTGCCACGCTGCTTTGAACGCGTAAGCGCGGACCCCTGCGAACGGATCGCGCATGGCGCGGCCGAGCAGGTCCGCCAGGGCATTGCGATCCACTTGGGAACGAGGTCCGCTCAGGTCGACCCGCATCACGAGCGCCTGGAGGATCGATTGCCTCGTGCGCTCGTCGCCGCTACGAAATGCAGCCAGCACAGCCGGCCAGCCGTGATCGTTTAGCAGGAGCTGTCGCAATGACCAGAAAGCCGCTTCCCGACAGGCTTTGACGCGGTCGGAAAGGCCGCCAACTAGAGTTGGAATCCCGCTCGTGGCCAGCGAGCCGCCGATTCCCAGGTATCCGAAGTAACGCACCTGCGGCATCTGGTCCTCGGCAGCGTCAATCATGAGATCGGCGAAATCGCTCTCGGAGGTGGCTTGCAGTGCCCGCACGCGGGAGAGCCTGTCCAGCGGCCTCTCGTCGGGCATCGGCTCGAAGTGCTTTCGCTCGAAGGGCTTCGCGTCGCCGGGGAACAGTCGGCTCAGGGCCCGGATCACGTATGCATTTGTCACGAATCCAGTCTGCGCCGAGCGATTCCAGAGGCCGTATTCGAACTGGTTCTGCAGGAGCCAGTGCACCGCGCGACGGACCGGCGGGCTGTCCGTGCCGTGCCCGGCCGCGCGCAGACCGATGAGCGCTACTGCCGTCGGGGCCGCGTCACCGATGTCGTCGATTCGATTCCAGGTGTCCGCCGGTTCATCGTGTACTCCGAGATCGAAGCCCCACGAGCCGTCGTCTTGTTGCAAGGCAAGCAGGCGCCTGAGGTCACGCTCCACTTGCTTTTCAAACGCCGGGAGCAGAGCGGCCGCTCGCTTGGCCAGTTCGGAGCCGTCGCTCAGCTCGGCAAGTTCCTTTCTCGGCAGCAAGTCGTAGAAGAACTCGATTCGATGACCGAGGTCGTCGGACACCTTGATCTGGTTGTCCCCTGTGGCGACGATCTTTTCGGCCTTGTCGACCAGTCCCACCAGATACTTCCGCTCGCCGCTGTCGCGCCAAGCTCGCTCGAGGATCTCTGCGGCGAACTTGAAAACCACGTTGGGCCCAAAATTCGATCCTTTGCCGGCGGCATTGATTCCTTGCGGGTCCGCGGTCTGCAGCACGTAATTCGCAGTTCTCTTCTGCTGGTAAGAGTGCAACTGCTTTGGCTTGAAGGTGCGCTCGTGCAGGACGATATTCCGTCCGGCCACCCTGCTGCCGGCCGGCGCGTCACCAAGATCGTTCGGGGCGAGGGACGTGTTGACGGCCGCGTCGACGAGCTTGTTAGTCGGACGCAGGCTCTCGTACATCGTGTTGACGAGGCGGCGATGGTTCTGGATCGTGCCCTCGGGTCGGTATCCGTGTCGCAAGGCGTCCGCCACGCCCCAGACGCCGCTTTGCGTGTGGCAACTCATGCAGTTCTCCCCAAAAAGGCTCGAACCGTCGCGGACCCGCCTATGGACCGCAATGTTGCGGGGGCGATGGATCAGCCACGCGTCGATTTCCGCTAGGTGGTAGTAGATCGATTGCCACAATGCGCGTTGTGGTGTCTCGTACGGCGCGGGGTCGACAAGGCGAACCTCCAACTCATAGCCGGGTTGATTCGCCTCCACGCGGAGGAAGTACGTTCCTCCGGGATGAACCCTTCTCGTCACGAACGAGCGGAAGTTGTCATCCTGCTGGTGGATGCGCTCGTTGACGTCCCGTCCCTCGTAGTATGTGTAGACGGGCTGCGGGCCGGGAATCACCTCCGTGTCAGGGTGAATGTAGGGGATTGCATTGTTGTTCCCAAAATCCTCTCTCTTTGCCGCTTCGCGCGGCTTGAGCTCCTCTGCCGTGGGAACGCCGGGCTTGTAAACGCGGATCCTTGCGCTGACGACCGGATCGGGCAACTGCAAGTTGGCCGTGAGGAGCTTGACGCGGTCTCCTCGATAGTCGAATCGATACCAATCGTCGGGAGAGCGGCCGGAGTCGAAATTGTCGAAGTACTCCAGCTCGTCCGTGCCGCCGACCACGCGAAGCACCTGGTCTTCAATGCCCGCTTCGAACGGTAGAGAAACGGCTTGCTCGGGAGCGTTGTTGGGTTCCGTCTCCAGCACGATGTCGCGGGCTTGGGTCTCTTGAACGGTCTCGACATGCACTTGGACTTCCGCTTGGGTGACGTTTGGCGTCCGGGACGGGACAGCGGCGGCGAGCGGGGCCAAGCCGGTGTCGCGATGGTATTTGCCACGCGGGCGCTTGCGGTCGATGACCGTCTCGAGCCGGAGTTCGTACCGGCCTTCCCTCGGTGCCTTGAACAGCACGAACACATCCGGATCGAGCTCGTGGAGGATCTTGGACCAACCGTTCTCGAGTCCGACCACAAGGTCGCCTCGCTCCTCGGTGAATGCCGGATCAGGACCTTCGGGGCCGCTCCATCGCGCCTCGATCCGAGCGTTCGCCGGAAGCTTCGCCGGACTGGCGATGCCAACTTGGATTTGGACTGTCTGCCCCGATGCGAGGTCCCACGTTCTTGTCCAAGACCCGTCAAAGGCTATGGTCTCGGCTAGGGCAGCAGCTGGCATGAGCAAACACCAGATAGCTCCGAACCAGACCGCGCGCCCACAGTGGTGCCGCATCCGTCGAGGACGCCGAGTGTTTGGGCGGATCTCTCTGGTCCGTGGGAATGACAAAGTCGAATGGATTGGCGGTTCGATCGGGAAGTTGCGGCTGGACATGCTGGCTACCGGTATGCCACGCTCCCATGCTTCACCTCGAACTTCTTCGCCGGCGAAGGCAGCGTTTTCGGGTCGGATGTGTCGTTTCTGGCTGGGACGCGAGCTCGCATTCTTCCGGCGACGATCCCTAGCCGGAATCCATTATAGGTTCTCCGCCTTGCGCGAGTGAAGTGTCGAAGCCAATGTCGGACCTGTCCTCGTCGCAGTTGAGTGGGGTTGGGTTGACCCGGCTGAATCCGACAAGGCAGCTCGCAGGATAGGTCGCCTCTGGAGCTTGCCACGGGGAATCCGCCTGCAAGCGAACTGGTTCTTTGGCCCAAGTATCGAAAGCCACCCTCGCTGCGCCCGAAGTTCGGAACCCATCCTAGAAATCCAATGCGTCCGATCTACAGGATTCGCGCGGCGGAATCGAGGCGGATCGGCTCCCGTCGACCGACTGCCGGGGCCTTCAGGTCCGAGTCGTCTGCCGACTGTCTAGCTTGGTCGCGATGTCGGAGGCGATCTGGCCGCCATGGAAGCGCCCGTTTTCAATGAAGATCTCGTTCGTGTGCATTCCGGCAACGATCACGCCGGCTAAGTAGACTCCGGCGCGATCGCTCTCGAGGGTATTTGGATCTGTTTGGGGTTTACGCGTCTCGTCGTTGAATGCGATTCCAACGCTTGCGAGGAATTCCATGTCAGGCTGATAGCCAGTCATCGCGAGAACGAAGTCATTCGCGATCGACAATGGCCCTTCCGGAGTATCGAGCTGCAACGTCTTCTGGTCGATCCGTGTCACTCGGCTGCCCAAATGGGCCCGGATTTCATCGTTCTTGATCCGGTTCGAAATGTCCGGCAAGATCCAATACTTGATCTTCGGGCTCAATTCCGGATGGCGGTGTATCAAGGTGACGCGGGCCCCGGCCCTGTAGCATTCCAAGGCGCAAATCGCGGCCGAATTCTGGCCTCCGATCACCGCGAGGTCGCAGTCGTAGAACGGGTGCGGCTCGTGGTAGTAGTGATGGACCTTGGGCAGGTCCTCGCCCGGGATGCCCATGCGGACCGGGATGTCGTAAAAACCCGTCGCCAGGACGACCTTGCGCGCGGTGTGCCGGTGCCGCTCGCCCGTTCGGTCCCTGGTGCCGACGATGAAAAACCCGTCATCGCCGCCGACGGTTTCGACCAGCTCGTATTGGTGAATGTCCAGACGATAGTGGCTCGCGACACGCCGGTAGTATTTCAGGGCTTCGCCGCGCGTGGGCTTTTCGCGGACCGCAGTCATCGGGATGTCGCCGATCTCGAGAAGTTCTGGAGTTGTGAAAAAAGTGAGGTTGGTCGGGTACCTGTAAAGCGAGTTGACGACGCAGCCCTTTTCGATGGTCTTTACGCGGAACCCGCACTTCTGGATCTCGATAGCGCACGCCAAGCCCGTCGGCCCGGCCCCGACGACTATAACGTCGAGAGACGAGACTGCTTTGTTTGAAGGCAACTCCCAGTATAGGAATCCGACCACCCCCGAGGAGCGGCGCCAGCAGTTGCAAGAGTGGCACACTGTACTAGCACGGCTTGACTTGGCCGAGGAGGAGTGGACGCGATGAGAAATTCAGTGTTTTTGCACTTTGCACTAGGGGTTGCCCTGACATCCCAAGCGGTTGCGGACGACGACTGGAAGCGGCACGTAGTTGCCACCGGGTATGCTTGCCAGACGGCCGTGGCAGCCGATTTCACCGGAGATGGCATGCCGGACGTGATCGCAGACGCCCAAGGCGAAACACACCTATATGTCGCGCCGTCGTGGGAGAAAGTGGTCATCGACGGGAAGTGGCCGTTCCGGCCGGGTGTGCGCGACACGATTCATAGCGAAGTCATGGACGTCGATGGCGACGGCGACCCGGATTATATTGGGGCCGTCTATTCGCCGGGGCCAGTGTTCTGGCTCGAGCGCCCCGCCAATCCATTGGTCGATCGCTGGTTATTGCGCATCGTCGATGGCGACGTCAACGGCACTCATGGATTGGTGAAAGGAGACATCGACGGCGATGGTCAGCAGGACCTCGCAGGCAACAGCGCGCAGCCAAAGGACGCCTACCCCAATTCGCTTGTCTGGTGGCGCGTTCCGACGAATCCGCGCTCGGCCGAGGAGTGGGTCCGTCACGTGTTCGCGGATCAGGACGCTCCCGGCTTGAGCCACTACCTCGGCATCGGAGACTTGGACGGCGACGGCGTACCGGACGTGGTTTCGGCGGGCAAGGATGCCGTGACCGGGGGAGGGAACTGGTTCGCATGGTGGAAGCAGCCCAAGGACCATTCGACCCCTTGGCTGAAGCGGACGCTCGCCGTCAATCAGACTGGAGCGACAAACGCGCTGCCAGCCGACCTCAACGGCGACGGCTCGACAGATATCTTCGCCACGCGAGGGCACGGGAAGGGCGTGCTGTGGTTCGAGGGCCCGGGTTTCGCGCTTCACGAGATCGATTCCGAGATCGAAGGGCCTCACGACCTGGCGATCGGCGACATCGACGGGGATGGCGACATCGATGGCGTGACCTGCGGCAAGGACAGCTATGTCGTAGCTTGGTATCAAAACGACGGTAACGGAAACTTTGGCAAGCACGTGATTCACGACGATCAGGCGGGTTACGACATTCGTTTGGTTGATATGGATGTCGACGGAGATCTAGACGTGCTCGTTGCGGGGCAGAACTCGAAGAACGTGGTCTGGTACGAAAACACGATTGCTGGCCCCTGATCAAAGGGGATTCTCCGCCGTGCCATTTGCCCGCCCCCTGCGAACCACCAGGACCAAGAACAGTCTCCGGGCGATGGCGGCGTTGCCCTACCATAGGGCCAGCGTGGAAACAGCCCGCGCAAATTGCCATGAATCGCCTAGCTTGCATGCTGCTTCTTCTTTGCTCGGTCGCCGCGGCGGATCCGCTGGATTGCGATTTCTCGGATTACCGACCGACCGGCGGCCTGAAGGCGGAGACGCTGGACGGGGATGTCCAATTCGAGTGGTCGGGCGCGGCTTCGGGTCAGCTCAGAGCGACCTTTGGCGTCGACGGCGGGCAGCCGGTCATCCGACAGTTCGCCGCGCTCTCTAGAGCCGGGCATTGGGCACCCCTGGTGCAAAACGGGCGCCCCGAGTTCCATGTGGCGGAGGGCAAGCGGCGGATTTCGTACCAGCAGCTGCGGCCGATGGAAGACCTTGGCAGGGAGGCGACCGCAGAGGTCGTCGAGAGAGAGAAATGGAAGGTCTTCTGGGACGCGCCGCTTAATGTGCCTGGGCTCGAGGACGTGAATCCCGGCATGCCGAGGGATCCCGGCGAGGTTACGCGGAGGGACGTCGTGTACGACGTCAAGTCCTGCAAGGTCCGAAGGGAAGGGGTCCGGCTTGAAATCTCGTTCGACGGATTGGCGCTGGGATCGTTCGAAGGCAGTCTTCGGTTCACCGTCTACAAAGGAACCAACCTAGTCCGCCAGGAGGCCATCGCCGCTACCTCCAAGCCGTCCGTGGCATACGTATACCGGGCCGGACTGAGCGGGCTGAAGGACGACGACTACGAGCGGCTGCGCTGGAGAGACATCGCCCGCGACTGGCAGCACTACCGCTTCGGAGGGGGAACGAACGACGGCCCGGTGCCCTTGCGCGCCCGCAACCGGGTCCTTCTCTTGGAACAGTCGCGCGGCACCCTAGCTGTCTTCCCGCCTTCCCATAAGTTCTTCTTCGCTCGCGAGATCGAAATGAACCTAGGCTACGTGTGGTATCGCCAGCGGCAAGACGGTCGTTTCGATATCGGCGTGCGACAGGGAGAGCGGGAGGAGATGTTCCGGCCTTGGGGAGCGTCAGATGGCATTTGGGAGAAGCGCGTCCGGCAATCGCGCCGCTTCGCCGAAGGGAATTTCGCTCTCTACAACGCCCCGCCCGGCAGCTTGCAGCGCATGGCGGTCTACTACTATCTGGGTCCGGCACAGGCCGAAGACACGCAGGAGGCCGTCCTTGCATTCACTAACGGCGACAAATACAAGCCGCTGGAAGGCTACCAAATCGCTGTCAGCCACTTCCACACCCACTTCGCCGAGCAACTCGCCGATGGGGGCTCGTTCGATCTGCGGCCGCCCTGGATTTCCGCCTTCCGCGGGCTAGGAATCAACATCGCGATGATGTCGGACTTTCACGGAGACGGACATCCGGCGGATTCGGGCGAGGTCCGCTTCAAGGAGCTCGGCGAATACTTTGAGGCGTGCCGAAGGCATTCGGACGAGGATTTTCTCCTGATGCCGGGGGAGGAGCCGAACGTGCATCTCGGCGGCCATTACACGCTGGTCTTTCCCAGCCCGGTCTACTGGTCCAAGGTGCGTGCCGAGGGAGCGGAGTTCCGGTCTGAGCATGCTTTGTACGGAACGGTTTATCGGGTCGGCTCGGCTGCGGAGATGCTCTCGATGATGGAAACGGAAGGTGCCTTGATGTGGCAGGCACACCCGCGCACCAAGGGGTCGACCTTCTATCCCGATGTCGTTCGCGGAGCCCCGCACTTTGTTAGCGACCGCTATCTGGGAGGAGCGTTCCAGACCTTGCCGGCCGATCTCTCTCACGCCAGGATCTGCGAAGAGCGCTGCTTCGAACTGCTGGACGACATGAACAACTGGGTGGGCCCGAAGTACCTGATTGCAGAGGGCGATACCTACACGAAGTATCCGGAGGACGAGATCTACCCCCAGCTGTCGGTGAATTACATTCGATTGGACGAGCTGCCCGGGTTTGACGAGGATTGGAGCCCGATCACTGAGGCGATGCGTCGGGGCGATTTCTTCGTGTCAACTGGCGAGGTGCTCATTCCTTCGTTTGAGGTTGAAGGCTACGAGGATCGTCGCACCTTGGTCGCGGAAGTGCAGTGGACGTTCCCGCTGGAGTTCGTGGAGCTCGTCTGGGGTAACGGCGAAGAGACTGGGCGACAGGTTCTGCCGACGAGCGATCTTGGAGCTTTCGGCAGCAAGAGGTTCCGCATGGAATTCGACGCGTCGGGTAAGAAATGGGTGCGGTTCTCGGCTTGGGACTCGGCGGGAAACGGGGCCTTCGCCCAGCCCGTCCACCTGCGGTAGCCGCACTCTTGCTCTTGGGTCCCCGTCGAGAGGAGAGATTCGGAGGCCTCGGTGCCAGGATTGCTCAGGCGGGCAGTCGAGGCTTCGAGTCCAGGACGCGTTCGCGATAGACGGTCGGAATTCTCAGCCGACCGATTGTCGACCTCGGTGCGCCCGAATTTACGTCGTCCCGTACTCGTTCAACTCGTCGTTTGCTGTTCGACGGCGCCCCGCGTCCCGGAATTCCCCGGTTTCGTCTGGACGACTCGGACGGCTCGTATGAACGACAGCTGGTCAGCTGATCCGTGCGCAACTCGCGCCACTTCTTGGAGGAAGTGCCTGACAGCGTAATGGGCGAGCATCAAGCCTTCGATCTCCTGCTCGACGAGGCGGGGCGTCTTGCTGCGCAGGATCGACCCGCGCCATAGCGTATGCGTCTTGACCTCGTCATTGGCCCCCTCGATCTCCCAGCGCTCGTGATACAGGGCCGCGAGTTCGACGGCCGGCGCCTGCACAGGGTCGAGCAGCGTGGTCACCAAGCGGGAGGGCGGGGCGTCGGAGCCGTCAATGGAGTAATCCAACACACGGACTGGCGCGCCGCCGATCGAGCTGCGAAACGAGCCGTCATCCAGAAACTCGCCAGACGGCAGCTCTTCGTCGAGTTCCGCTTTCCATAGCAGTTCCGCGCCCTTTGCCGATGCCGACTGCCAAAGGCGTCGGCTCAGATAGCCCTGGCCGGCCAGCAGGAGCGACTGGGGTCCCAAGTGACCGTGCAAGCGCATTGCTTGCTCCCGCCTGGTTTCCTTGCAAGGGCCGTAGGTCCATGCGAAGGCGGCTCGTGTCCCGACCTCGATTAGCACGGCCACTCGCGCTCTTGGGCGGGACGATTCGGCCTGCTCCGACTCGATATTGCCGAACGCTTCCCTGTTGCGCGCCTCGGCGGGTACTTCGAGCATCATGCAGTCATAGGCAAGCAGTCGGAGGCCCCTGTACCAGCCGCCCCGCGTGCGTTTGTCGGCGAATGCTCGCACGGTGCGTTTTCTAAGGGCCGCGAACGGCTTGGTTCCAAGGCGGCTCCTGGCCCGTGAGATCGACGACTTGCCTACAAGGCCCAATGGCACGCTGGCGCGAGCCAATCGCAAGCCATCTGCCAGGCTGCTAAGGACCTCGCTGGCGGGGACGTTTCGGAACAGGCCGAGCGCGATCACGTAGTACATGACTGCCTCGGCGGAAAGCTCTCGTCGCCTGCGGCTGAGACGGTTGCACTCGCGCAGTGCCGCCTGCACGGATCGCATTGGGAAGACTTTCGCTATGACGCCGATGCTCAGGTACTCGGACAGTCCTGCTTTCCTGCGAAGCATAGCTCGGCTGCGTGCCACGGTGAAGTCTCTTCGCGACGAAGAGGCGCATCAACTCTAGCGGATACGTAGCGCTAAGGCAACAGTTCTCACCTGAGCTTCCTGCTCTCGGCCGTCGATTCGGTTGCCTCTTGCGGCCTCTCTATGGTGTCGTTCGCAGGGTCGCAGTGGTGGGCAGGAGGGTCGGAATGCCGCTCCTTGCGCACCGGCGCCTGCAGGCCAGGGTTCAATGACGCGAGCGGCCTGCCGCACGCGGCAAGCCAAGAGCGGATTCTGCGATCGAACGTTCAGCTGGATTCGAATCAAAGGCGGCTGCAAAGCCGATGGCTCTGCGGAATGCCTCAATCACCTCGAGGGCTGGATGCCTCCATTGGAGGCGGACTCGACTAGCGGCCTTCCATTCGGGAGCGATTCATCGCTGCCGATCTGCACGCTTTTCCCCGCCAGGAGCAATGCAAGCCGAAGCACTCGAATGCACTACGATAGACTCTCATGTCCTCCAGATCCGCATCTCCCGCGCCTCAGGGGGTCTTAGCCAAGCTGCAACAGTACGACACTCCCACTGTCTGCAATGTGATTGAACTGTTCGCCGTTCGCCCGCAAACCGACGGATACATGGATGGACGGATTCGAGCCTGCTTTCCTGAGATGGGTCCGATTTGCGGTTACGCAGCCACCGCAACCTTTCGATCCGCTCTCAAGCCGAGCGGCTCCGTCGCATACGGCACCTTGAGCCAGCAAGTCACCCGGTTCGAGGAAGTCGACAGTCCCCCCATCGTCGTGATCCAGGATTTGGACGAGCCGACCAAGGCGGCGACATTCGGAGAAGTGATGGCCGCGACCTACAAGTCCTTTGGCGTATCCGGGTTGATCACAAGCGGCGCGGCACGGGATCTGGACCAGGTGCGCGCCGTCGCCTTTCCGTGTTTCGCGGACGGCGTGATCTGTTCACATGGGTATCCGAAGTTCATAGACTTCATGGTGCCGGTGCATGTAGGCGGCCTAGCGGTCTATCCCGGGGACTTCCTTCACGCCGATCAGAATGGCGTGACGAACATTCCGCCCGAGATTCTCAGCGAGGTGGCCGATGTCTGCGAGGAATTTTGCGCTGCTGAGGCCGTGGTCCTGGACTACTGCGCTGCCGGTGACGTTACTGCCGATGGCTATGCCGCTGCCCTCAAAGAACTCGGTGCACGGATAGGGGCACTCAGAAGGCGCGTGCGCCGAGATCCCGCTACGACTTGACACCCGAATCCGGCACAGCCTCTTAGGTCTGGAGAGGGAAGTCCCCGGCAGACTCGCGGAGGCGACCGGTCTTGCGGGTCATACGCGGTCTGCCGTCACCGAGCTCTCGGTTAAACGATGGGGCTCGACGCTCGGCGTCCGCGCGGGCGTTGCAGGCCGGAAAACCGAGGCACGGATGTAGCGCTTGGTACGAGCCCGCCGTTCAGGCAGCTCAGAGGGCGCTCGGCGGCGACGAGCCGCAAGGCACTGGGGCGTTGCCTTAGAGCGAAGTGGCGGCTTGGCCCTTGGTCTCAGTCGCTGTGCCCGAGTCAGTATCGAGGACGCGCACCGTGTAAGTCCCGCTTTTACGCACGGTCGGAGTGAATTCGCTTCCCTGGATGCGGAGCGTGTATACGATCTCGCCGTCCGACTCGTCAATCACCTGAATCACCGGGTCCCCTGTTCCTCGGGTGTCGGCAGGAGGCAGCGAGAACCCTGTCGGCAGTCCGCTGTCAATCTGCTTGATGTGAATCGGCCAACCCGGATATGGCTCGCTTCCGGCGGCGGACGCGTCGACCCAGCGGGGCCAGTTGGCGAACTCGATCCCGCGATCCGAGCGATTGAACTTGATGATGCCGTAACCGGGGGCCCGGTGGTTCAGGGCCGTAGGTTCGATGCCGTTCGCCGTGGGGTTCGACACGGCGTGGACGGTCACCTTGTTTCCGAAGCCGTCCAGGTATTCCCCGGTGTTCCTCGGTGCGCCCGGCTTCCGATTTCGGCCTTCCTCGGAAGGGAACCAACGCCTTGGGAAAATGTTGGCCACGGACGGTACGCAGATCGCCCAGCTGCTGTCGTTCCAGTCGTCGACTCCGTACTGAACCGTGCTCCCCAGATGCTGGTCCCCCGCGATATGCACGGCCATTGCCTTGCGGAGCAGCCGCACTGCTCGGTTGCGCCCGGACTGAGGCCAGCCGTTCGAATCGTGGTCCTGCACTGGTTCCTCGCCTGGCGCGTACTCGCCCGGGGCGTTGACACGCAAGCGCCCGGTAACGGCGTCGGTTGTGGTGCCTTTCGGCAGCGTGCAGACATTTGCGAAAATCGTTTGCGAAATCGCCGCTTTCATCCAAGCCCCATCCCAGTCCTGTGCCCACGACTCTAGGAACTGCTCCTGTCGCTCGCCCAGGAGCGGGAAATCGGGATTGTCCGAATTCTTGCGCGCGTCGTAGCGCGCATCGTCGGCCCAGCCATTCACGATCCCGGAGTTCGGCAGCAGCGCGGTGGCTGAGTCCTTCCACTTGCGGTCTTCGATGATCGCGAAGCTGATACCGCCGTACAGAAGATCCGTGTAGTAAACTGCGATGCCCTGGTCGACCGGAGTGGGATCGTAGGGATCCGGCATGTTCGCTGTTTGCGTGGTCTGCACGACATGCACGAAGAGCGGGTCCATGACGTAGCCTCCCTGGTCCTGTCCCGGCTTGCCGTATCCGTGGGCTTTGCGCCCGCCCGCTCCCCAGATATTGCCTTGGTACACGTCGTGGTCGTCGGGGAGGGCGACGGCCGGTATGTCTCGCAGCAACTCGGCGTATTCCCAGCCGAAGATGTACCACTTGCGCAGGTAGTCCAGGATGGCCAAGTCCGTGGGCTCGCGCACGATGCCGTACTCCCCGACGCGCTCGTATACGTTGTCTCCGGTGAAGGCCAGCAGGTCCGGCTTGTGGAACCGCATGTTCCTCACAATGTCGGCGTGCGGGAATCCTAGGTCGTTGTTGCCTGTGAACGCGGCGACGATGATCTCTTCTTTGTTAGTCGGGTTCTTGCGGACCGTCCCTTCCCAGACGCTGTCCTCGTAGACCACTCGGTACGATGTGTCGACGCTGGAATCCCATTCGGGCACGCGGAACGTCGCGGTTCTGGCCTCAGGGTCCAGGGCGACCGTCTCCACCCGCTTCCACCCGCCGTCCCGAATCTCCAGCGACGCCTCCCTTGAAGCGTTGCCGACGGGCGCGATCATCGCGTTCAGCTTCAGCACACCCTTGCTCAGGGTGTGCATGGCGAACATGATCGGGCCAAGGGCGCGATCCGGATGCGCTTCGAGCTTAGAGCCGGAGGCCTTCCAGTCGTCGAACCAGATGCGCATCGTGCCGCCCCGCCGGGTGCCGGGCTTGAGGCTCCAACCGGTCTCGCGGACTGCCTGTTCCGCGGGCGGCGAGTCGGGCACCCCGCCGGAGCTGGAGACAAGTGCCAAGCCGCCGACCAGCCATCGCGGGTCGATTTCGCGCGAAACTTGCTGCGTTCCTTCGCCTGTCTCTGCTTCTAGCGTGACTAGGTAGGAATCCACGGCAGGAACTGCCTCGAGCGACAGGCTTGCCGCGCCTTGGAACGCGCCCGCCGCCACAGGAGCGTCGTCTGTGAGCGAACCGATGAAGAGACGCCCGTCAGATGCGATCCCGCAATTCAACCCGACACCCCGAACGGCGCTGTCTCGGTAGTCCTCGAACGATCCCCGGATGCCAACGCGGAACCCAGCCCAACCCTCGTCGAGAGGGCCTTGCTCGTCTTCCAGCCGACCGAAGCGGACCTGCATCGCCAGCGTTCCTGGGCCGCTGCCAACCTCGCGGGTAAGCAGGAAAACGTTCCTGTCTCCGCCCGGGCCGAAATTCTCGAGGCGCCCGGCACGGACCCTCCAGTCCTGGAGTGGATTGGACCAGTAGTCGGGACCGACCCAAGGGCGCTCGACCTCGGCGTCCCAATGGCTCTCGAAAGAAGTGGACGGAGAGAGGCAACCGACCAAGATCGGCAACACGAGCACTAGGCTCAGACGGAAAGTGCTTGAATTCGGCATCTCGGTCCAAATTACCAGTCATCTTCAGATGCTTGCAACGTCAGCGAACTTGGTGCGCCGCACGGGACGTCCAACGGCGAGGCGCGGTATCCGCAGCGAGCGCAACCTGGCCTCGCTGGCCAGCACGGTGCGAGGCTGACCTGGTGCCCCGACGTAGCTGACCGACTCTTCATCGCGGTCCTGGGCCCGCCGGAGGAACTAGGTCGTACCCGATAGAAAGCCTGCGAGCGATATCGGCCGCGCCAGGACTGCGGGCCGGGACACCTGCTATTGAACTGCGATGCTCGCTCTCGAGTGCCTTTGAGAGGGTTAAGTCACGCGCTGATTCTACCCAGCCTGCTCGCGACAAGTGACTACACAAGTGCAGCCAGCAGTCCTGGCTGCCGGAGGCACGGCCTCCACTCACACTGCAATCTGTGCGCCGTCGTACTCGAGGCGTGCCCCGCAACCACGGTCTCGGCGGTCCGGCGGGAAAGGAATCCGAGACAATTCCTCGCTGGCTGGTCGATCCTACTCGGAGGACATGCCGGCCGGCATCGGCCCTTTGGCCATCAGCTTGATCCGGTACAGGCCCGTTCGGGCGGTCATGTAGAGCGAACTGCCATCGTCGCCCCACGCCACGTTTGCGGGAACCTCGCTGGGCTGTATGCTGCCGAGATGCGTTCCGTCCGGGGCGAAGATCCAGACTCCGCCGGGACCCGTGGCGTAGATGTTGCCGTTGGTGTCGACTTTCAGTCCGTCAGGCATGCCGGAGGCCTCCGCCGCCGACGCGTCGTAGAAGACCCGCCCGTTCTCGAACATTCCCTCGTCGTTCACGTCGTACGCCATCCAGACCTTGTTCGCGCCATCCGAGTTGGCGACGTAGGCCGTCGTGAAGTCGGGCGAGAACCCGATTCCGTTGGGACGGGTCTGGTCCTTGTCAAGCAGTTGCAATTCCTTGGTCTCGTAGTTCAGGCGGTAGATTCCGTTGAAATCGAGCTCCTTCATCGGATCTTCATCTTGCTGCGGCAAGCCGTACGGGGGATCGGTGAAATACAGCCATCCGTTCGAGTGCCAAGCGGCGTCATTCGGGCTGTTGAGCTTCCTGCCTTCGTAGTTGTCCACGACTGTTTCCCACTCGCCGTCTACCATCCGGGAAATGCGACGGTTCCCGTGCTCGCAGGCCAGGAGGACGCCGTCGTTGTCGAGGATCAGGCCGTTCGAGCCGGGGAGGCCGTTACGCGGCTCGCCCCGGTACATCTGGTCGTAGAATACGGACGCTTCGGTGTCGCCCTCGGCCCATCGGTAAATCCGATTGGCTGGAATGTCGCTGAAGAGCAGGTGGGGCTCGTCACCAGCTACCCAAACCGGCCCTTCTGTGAACATCATGCCGCCCGCAAGCTTTTCGATCGTGTAGTCGGCCGGGACGATTGCGTCGAGGGCATCGCTCATCTTGACGACAGTGCCGGCTCCATGGTCGGGAGCGGCCTCCTCCGGAGGGGCGGCGCAGGACAACGCAATCATCAAAGCGAGAGCAACGAACCAGAACTTGGGTTTCATAACGAATCTCCTCTCCAAGACCGACCATCATACTCCCGGCCGAGCGGGAGTTCAATGGCGTGCCAGCTCCGGACCCGGTTTCCTCTTGACTTAGCGCTTTCCGGTGTGCGAGTGTATTGGTTTCGCTGCTGGGGCCAGGCTGCCGGCTTGGCCGGTTCTTATTCCGTCTGAATGGTAGATGCCCGGAAACTGCGGCTAAATCTGGAGAGTACTCTGGATAGCGTCGAGGCCGCGGAATTGATCGTTCAGCGTATGGCGGAACTCAACGGGTTTGACGAGGATGAGGTGCATCAGATCGGCATGGGCGTCCGCGAGACGGTGGCCAACGCGGTGAAGCACGGCAATTGCTACAGGCCGGACAAGACCGTGTCGTTCGATGCGTCGATCGACGAAGTAGCTTTCCAGGTGACCGTCATTGATCAGGGTCTAGGGTTCGCCCCTGACACCGTGCGAGATCCATTGCAAGGCGAAAACCTACTAATGGATTCGGGGCGCGGGTTGCTGTTGATGCGCGCGTTCTTCGACGAGGTTGATGTCGGGCCTTGCGCGGGCTCCGGCACGAGGGTTCGATTGGTTAAGTACCGCACCAAAGGTGCAGGTAGGACAACTCAGGAGGAAGATCGATGAGTTTATCCACCGCGATTCGCGATGTTGCCGGTGTCACAGTGATCGATTTATCAGGTCGTATCACGCTCGGCGAAGCGTCGGGGAAGTTACGCGATACCGTGCGCGGCTTGCTGGCAAGCGGCGTGAAGAGGTTGGTGTTGAACTTGGGCGATGTAAGTTACATCGACAGTTCCGGCCTGGGTGAACTGGTCTCGGCCTACACCACGGCTAGGGGGCAGGGCTGCACCGTAAAGCTACTGAACGTGCAGGCCAAGGTTCAGGATTTGTTGCAGATCACGAAGCTGTACACCGTGTTCGAGACTTTCGAAGACGAGGCCACTGCGGTCACGAGCTTCTAGAGCCCCAAGCCTTTATAGAAAAGATACCAAGACGCGGCCTAGGATTTGCGACTCCTGGGTAGGGTAGCCGTCTTTTTGCCTGATGGGTGGATTGCCGCAATTACCGAGCAAGTCGAGTGTCGCTACCCAAGCAGCACCGAGAACGTCACGGAGAATTCGAGGTTGTTCAGATTGCCCGTAACGTTCGGCAAGTAGTCGCTGAACGGCTTGCCTGTGACATGGTTGCGAACGTCAATGCGAATCCCGTAAAGGAAGAAGTTGAACTTCACGCCGCCCCCGTAGTTGTAGCCGAACTTCGTATTGCCGTAGCCCGAAAAAGACGATACGCCGGGCAGGAAAAACGACGAAAACCCGCCTCCGCCGGTGACGAAGGGTCGCAGGGGCGAACCTTCGGGCAAGGCGTGTGCCACGAGGTTGTAGTACATATGGTGGGCTTTGACGGCGCCAAGATCTGACGTCGACGCGCCCTCCGAGGTATCGGACAGGAAATCCAAACCTGCGTGCTGGTAGGCGTACGAAATCTCGTGCCCGATGAACGGTCGCGAGTTAAAGGCCATTCGTGCCCCGATCCGGACGCCGTTCGAAATCGAATACTCGTCCCGACCCGCTACGTCCAGATACTCGGAAACGCTCAACGAGTTGTCGCTCAGGGCACCGTAGCCGCCCGAAATCCCTAGTTCAAGCGACTGGGGTGTGGCGGGAAGCGCAAGCAATGCGCCCAGGGCGCAGCACAGCAGCACAGATTTCATGAATTCTCCTTCGAGGCATTACCTATCATACCGACACGTTCACCGCGGCAGGCGGTCTGCTAGCACGTCCCAAACGACGGGTTGCCGGGGGTTTTGGCGCTGTCGCGTTAGACGCCCAGACGGGCGAGCTAGTTTCGGGCCGGGTCCCCGTGCGCGCCTCGTCACGTGATCGATGGTCTCGGCCCTGCTCCCAGCCTCCGAGTGGGTTCCTTCGCCGAACGTACCGCCCAAGCGGCCGGCAGGGCTCCTGATTTCGGCTTCCAAGAAGCTCATCGCGCCATGGAATGCGTCAGTGGTATTGAACGAATTCGATTGTGTGACCGTCGGGGTCGCTGCAAAACGCTTGGCTCATCCCCAGCCGCTCATTGCCACCTAGCGCGAATTCGATTCCGTGTTCTCGAAGCCGCGACTTGACGACCTCCAAGTCGGCAACCTCCATCGCCAAATGGTCCGACCGGCTGATTCGCTCCCGCACCGCGCGGCCCGCCTCGCGGTCCTGGATCAAGTGGATTTGGCGGTCACCGACTCTGAGCCAAGCGCCCGCGAATTTGAAGGCCGGCCGCTCGTCTTCGGGCAGGCCTAGCACTTCGCAAAAGAAATGCTTGGAAGCGGCCAGATCCGCCACTGCGAAAGAAACATGGTGCATGCGCCTGAGCCCGATATGGTCCATAGCGCCATTGTAAGCATCGGCCAGGCCGAAAGCGGCAGCGAGTGCGCGACCGACTGCTCACGGCGCAGGTGGCAAGGCTTCAATCGGCTTTGCTCCGTGTACCGCACCGTTGAGCCGGCCGCTCAGGAGGATGCGCGAATGTCACACCGCTTCATGCTACAGGTCACATCGCGGATGGGGTTGGGTGCAGACCTCAGAGGCGCTCGGGTGCTTGCGGCAGGTTGATTCTTACCGCAAGCGTCGCTATGATCAGATGGAGGTAGTGGCAAACTGGGAATCCCGGTCGCACTACAGGAAAAATCGCATGGGCCCCCTCGGCATGGGCGAGATCGTCGTCTTGTTCATCTTGGCGCTGCTGATCTTCGGCCCCAAGAAGCTACCCGAGCTGGGAAAGACGTTTGGCAAGGGCATGGCAGAGTTCAAGCGGGCCTCTACCGAGCTTAAGACGACCTTTCAGCGCGAGATGGACAACATCGAGAGCGAGACGAAGGACGTCAAGAGTCTCGCCAGTGATGTGCGCCAAGACATCAACACCAGTTACTACGACGACAACGAAGACGACTACTACAGCGATTACGACTACGACGGGCCCTCGGCGACGACATCCTCGACTGCCTCGGCGACGAAATCTGCGCAGGACGGAACCGGAGAAACCGGTGACAGCGCGCAGGGGAACTCGTCGGCGAATGGAAGCCCTGCCGGGTCCGCGAGCGCCGAGGCCGGCGGCGACGGCCCGGCGCAATCCTCTGACCAAAACGGTGGGGAGCCCGTATCGGGTCTGCCCGAGTCCGAGGACATAGCCGCGTCGAAGCCTGTTTGAGCGTCGGTTGGCATTATTCTTTTGGATCGATCTGGCATCTAGCGAGCATCGCAGCGTCCCATGAGCTCGGAAGAGAAAGATCCCCGGGAAGGCGCTCCCGGCGAGGCTGCAGAACAGTCGAAGGGTTCGGCATCGAGCGACGAGACAACGCCCGATTCGTCTTTCTACGACGATCCCTATCACGACGAGTCGGACCACCTCTACGACGACCCGCACGCCAATCCGACCGGCAGCGGAACGGCGGGTGCCGGGGGCTCTAAGCCCGAAAAGCAGGGCGATGCGGGTTCGCCCGCTAGTCCGCCGCCACCTCCTCCCCCGGACAAAGGGGACGACGAAGGGGACGACGAAGGGGACAAAGACGAGGAAGGCATGGCTCGCATGTCTTTCCTCGAGCACCTCGAGGAACTGAGGACGCGGATTCTAAGAGCCCTGGCCGGGCTGCTAGTCGTTTACGTGCTCTGCATTGCCTTCTCGAACGACCTTCTTCAGCTTGTGGTCGAGCCGTTCACCGCCGCAGCGGAATGGGTCACGGCCAAGCACGGGGTGGCCGTTGAAATCATCAATATCCGCCCGCTCGAGCAATTCCAGGTGCAGTACATCAAGGTGCCGATCGTAGCGGCCGTGTTCTTGGGCTCGCCATGGCTGATGTATCAAGCTTGGCTCTTCATCGCCCCTGGCCTGTACAAGCGAGAGAAGCGCTGGGCAATGCCGTTCATCTTCACCACGGCATCGCTCTTCATTCTCGGCGGGCTGTTTTGCTATTTCATAGCCCTCCGCGTCACCTTGCAGTTCCTGCTCTCGGTCTCCATCGATATCGTCAAGCCACAAATCTCCGTCAGCGAGTACCTCAACACGTTCATTATTCTCGAGATCGGCTTGGGCCTGGTTTTCCAGCTCCCTGTGCTGATCTTCTTCTTCACGCTGCTGCGACTGACAACGCCGCGCTTCCTGCTTCGCAACATACGGTACGCGGTGCTAATCATGTTCGTGATCGCCGCGATCATCACCCCTACCGGCGACCCGCTGACGATGACGCTTTTCGCCGGCCCGATGATCCTGCTTTACTTCGTCGGCATCGCAGCTAGCTGGTTGCTGGTGCTGCGCCGGGAGGGACGGTCACTGCCGTGGCTGCGGATCCTGTTGGCCCTGGCTGTGTTCTTCGCGATCGTTGCCGCGGTCGTTGCATACATGTATTTCTATCGCGGCTTCCGGTTCGGCTCGCTGCTGCCGTGACCGCCCGCGCGGCGACAGCAGGGCCGGATGGCGACGGGGCGCCCTAGCCGCGTTCGACTTGCTTTACTGAACGCCTGCGGGCACTGACTTTTGTTCGTACCGCTCGGCCACGTAGGAATTCAGGATGTCGAGGAACTCGGCGACTATTTGCCGTCCGCGCAGGGTTCGGTGCAGTCGCCCGTCTACGTAGACGGGCGCGACAGGATCTTCGAACGTCCCGGGCAGGGAAATGCCGAGGTCGGCGTGCTTCGATTCGCCAGGGCCGTTCACGATGCAGCCCATCACCGCCACATTCATGGTCTCCACACCCTCGTAGCGGCTCTTCCACTCCGGCATGCGGTCTCGCAGGTAGCTTTGAATCTCCTCGGCCATCTCCTGGAAAAACGTGCTGGTGGTGCGTCCGCAGCCTGGGCATGCTGTGACTTGCGGTGTGAAGTGCCGGATTTCCAGTGCCTGCAGGATCTGCTTGGCGACTTCCACTTCTTCGCAGCGATCTCCGTCGGGCCGCGGCGTCAGCGACACGCGAATCGTGTCACCGATGCCTTCTTGGAGGAGAACGGAAATCCCCGCCGTCGAAGCCACGATCCCCTTGTTGCCCATGCCGGCTTCGGTTAGGCCCAGATGCAACGGGTATTCGCAGCGGCTAGACAGAGATCGGTAGACAGCTACCAGGTCTTGGACGTTCGAGACCTTTGCGCTGAGGATGATGCGGTTGTGCCCTAGACCGTAGCTCTCGGCAGCCTCTGCCGAGCGGAGGGCGCTGAGCACGATCGTCTCGTAGATTACCTCGGCGGCGCTCCAAGGCTCAGAGCGTCTCGCGTTCTCGTCCATCTGTGCCGTCAGCAGCCGCTGGTCCAGGGATCCCCAGTTCACGCCGATACGCACCGGCTTGTCGTGCTCGAGCGCGGTCTCGACCATCGTGCGGAAGTTTTGATCGTGCTTCTTGCCAATGTCCACGTTCCCCGGATTGATCCGGTACTTGTCGAGAGCCCGCGCGCAGTCCGGGTACTTCCGCAGCAGAATATGGCCGTTGTAGTGGAAGTCGCCGACGATCGGGGCCTCGCAGCCGAAGTCGCGCAGTGTTTGGACGATGCGGGGCAAGGCGGCCGCGGCTTTGTCGTGGTTGACTGTGACGCGAACGAGTTCCGAGCCTGCCTGGGCGAGGGCGAGGACTTGGTTGACTGTGGCGGCCGTGTCCGCCGTGTCCGTATTGGTCATCGACTGCACGACGATGGGGCTGGAACTGCCGATGCGGACCCCCCCGACGTCGCAGGTGGCAGTGCGTTTGCGTTGAATGGCCATTGGCAAACTTCGAGCCGAACCCGAATTAGAGTCTATCAGCGATCCCCGGTCGTATCAGCGCACCAAAGCCAGGGTCAGGGCCGGCACGTAGGTGATGAGCAGTACGCCGCCGAGCAAGATCAGAAGAAACGGTAGGACCGACCGGTAGACTCGCGTCAGCGGCTCGTCGAAACGGTACGAAGCGAGGAACAGGTTCATGCCGACCGGTGGGGTCAGGTAGCCCAGCTCTAGATTCGCTAGGAAAATAATCCCCAGATGGACGGGGTCGATGCCATATGCCTCGCCCATCGGGGCGATTAGCGGAACTACCACGAGGATCGCCGAGAAAATGTCCATCATGCAACCCACTACGAGCAGGAGTGCGTTCAGGGCGAGCAGGAACACGTACTTGGATTCGATATGGGACTGCACCCACTCCAGCGCAGTGTCGGGCACTTGCGCGTCGATCAGGTAATTTGTGAATCCCAGAGCGACTCCTAGTATCAGCAGGACGCCGCCGATGAGGGTGGCGCACTCGGCGGCTACAGCGGGAAGCCTGCCCCGGACCGAGAGGTCGCGATACACGAAGCATTCCACGACGAACGCATACAGCACCGTTGCGGCTGCCGCCTCCACAAGGGTCACGATTCCGCCGAAAATGCCGCCGATCACCACGACCGGCAGCAGCAATTCCCACTTGGCCTCATAGACGGCTCTGCGCGCCTCGGCAAGATCGAACGATCGGCCCCTGCGCTCGGCCAGTCTGCCGTGTCGAACCCCCCAGAGGGCCACGAGCGCCACGAGCAACGTGCCCGGCAGCAGTCCGCCTAGGAACAGTTCGTCAATCGGCGTTCGCGAATAAACTCCATAGAGGATCACGGCGAGGCTAGGAGGGAAAAGCAAGCCGATCGAACCTGAAGCAGTAACCAGACCCAAGGAAAACTGGCGCGAGTAGCGCGAATCGACGAGAACCGGGAGCAAGAGTCCGCCCAGCGAGAGGATGGTGACGCCCGACGCCCCGGTGAACGAAGTGAAGAACGCGAACGCCAATGCCGTGGTGACCGCGAGCCCGCCCGGGAGCCAGCCAACCATTGCCGAGAACACACGCACCAGCCTCCGGCTCGCTCCGCCCTCAGCCAGAATATAGCCACCAAAGGTGAAGAGCGGTATGGCTGGCAGCAGCGGCTGGCCGGACAGTTGGTACGTCGCCAGCGGCACGGCGGTGACCGGGGTGTACTCGTACCAGAAGAAAAGCGAGGCCATCCCACCGATGACCGCGAAGATCGGCAGTCCCAAGAGGGCCCCGCCCACGAGGGCGGCGATGCCGAACTGCAGAATCGGCAATTCGCCAAGCGTTTCCCAAGACCCGAGCGCCAGCGGAATTGCGGCGCCGGCGATGGCAGTGAGCTTGCCGACAAGCGAGGCGGGACCCTTCCAGGCCATCCGCATCCCGATCACTACGAAGCCTGGGACCATGGCGAAGACGAATGCCCAGACGGGAAGGCCGAATGCGACGATGTCGCCCGCCTCGCGTTCGACCATCGCGAAAGTCCATGCTCCGTAGGTCAGGCACGTGCACACCGCGACCCCAATCAGCCCCGTCACGACCTTCGCCGGCTCTTTGAGGCGCTCCGGAACGAACGTTGCAGTTGACAAAGCCAGCAGGCGATTGTCGCGAGCGGCGAGTGCGCCGCCAACGATTGCGACGAGCAGCGTGAAGTGCTGCACTAGGGGGATCGATCCGGGAATCAGATTCCCTATTCCAAGCAGGCGGCCCGCTCCCTCGGCCAGCGGCAGCAATGCGATGACTGCCAGCAGAAACGCGGCCGAGGCGTCCTCGGGAGTGAGCCGCGGTCGCGTCGTGCCCCGCGCGGATTCGATAGGTCTGGAGGCTGGTCCTTCCATCGTCGTGCCGATACTTCGGACTTCTCTATCCGAGCCGGGTTCGGACGAACTCCATCTAAGCGTATCGGATCACCGGGCTTCCCTCGAGGAGCGGGTCATGGGCGGGTGAATTCACGGTCCGATTTAGAACGGGAGAGCGGAACTTCGAGCGCCCCGCCCGCCGGACTGCTATCGATTCATCCAGCTGCGAGACTAGATCAGCCATGCACCGCGCACTTGTCGGGCACCCGCATTGTCAATGGAACTCGGTACCATTGATTGGCTCTCGGTGATAATCGCGATGCGTACCCGTGCCGCCCCGGAGCGATTCGAATCGAAGATCTACAAACTCGGGATCAATCCGGTCGTCGATGTTCCCGAGGGAGTGAGCCAGCGATTCCGAGGACATGCCCGAGCCGGCCGTGTTCTTGTGCAGGGGACGTTGAACGGCGTGCCCATCCGATCGACGTTGATGCCTGTGGGGGGCGGCCGCCATCGAATGTATGTAAATGCCGGGATGCGCGCGGCTGCCCGCGCGGAAACCGGGGACATCGCAAGCCTGGAGCTGCGGCCGTGCGCGTCCGAAGAGGTGCCGCTGCCGGAAAAGATTGCCGCGGTGCTGGACAGGATTGCCGGGGCTCGGATGCTCTTTGATGCGCTCCCGGCATCCGGTCGACGAGAATGGCTTCGCTACATTAACGACGCCACAACCGCGAGGGCTCGCCTGGGGCGGGTTCGGAAGGCCGCCGAGGACATGCTCGGGCGGAGATCCTCGGAGCCGAGCGAAAGAGAGTTCCGGCCCTTGTGGGTGTGCCCTAAGTGCGGCAAGGAATTCGTCAACAGGAATCAAACCCACTCGTGCAAGCGTCGGCGGCTGGAGGATGCGTTCCGCGGCAAGCCGGTTTGGATCCGGGATCTCTTCGACCAGTTCGTCGATCTGGCGAGCATCGGCGGAATGGTGAAGACTGTTCCCAACGGGGATTGGCTGAGCTTGATGGTGAGAGTCCGGTTCGCTACGATCCGTCCGAGGAAAAAGTGGCTTGACGTGACGCTTTGGCTACCAAGGCGCTGCGAATTCTCGCGATTCCGTCGGATCGAGACAATTGCTCCCGGGGTTCACGTTCATACGGTGCGCCTTGTTCGACCGCAGGACCTGGATAGTGAGCTAGCAAGCTGGCTCGAGCAGGCCTGCGCGATAGGCCGGCGGGGAAACATTCGCTAGCTATGCTAGCCACTGTCCCGCTCGTGGGTCTTGGGCCGAGCCGACTGGAAAATATCCATTCCTAACGCGTTGCTGAACACTGCAAGTGGCGCAGACTGCGGAGTTCCCCCATGCAGGGGACCGCTTGCGTCGGAATCCAGGCATCGAGATTCTCGGGATCTGGAAGTCCTCGTTCGCGCCTTGAGTGCATTGGGCCGAGATCGGCGCTAGTGCTCGACCCTGCGGACACGGCAACGAATCGGTTGGGGAGATGACGGGTATCCGGCCATCGATTGCCGGGCCTCGCCTTCTATGCCCGTGCGCCGCTATCTCATGCGAAGGTACCGGACTCGTCAAACGGAGGCAGCGGATGTACTTTAGTCTGAGAACGATGGATAATCTCGACTGGAGCGCGGTCCGCGCTCTGTTCCCCACGCTGCGGAACTGGGTGCATCTGAACACCGCTGCGTTCGGACCCATGCCGTCCACCGCTGTGCAGGCGATGAACGAGCATTTCGAATCCCGCGACCAGACGGCGTCGATGGGATTCCTCTCATGGTTTGATCGCTTGGACGTGATTCGCGCCAAGATCGCGCGGCTCATCGGAGCCAAACAGTCTGATATCGGCTTCTGCCCGAACGCTGGTACAGCTCTATCGTGGTTCCTGCATGGAGTCGATTGGAGATCCGGGGACGAGATCCTGGCGCTCGATCACGAATTCCCGAACAACCAGTACGCTCCGTTGATGCTCGATTCGAAAGGCGTGCGCTTCCGGGCGCTTCCAGGACCGCGGACGAGATTCGATCCCGAGCTGATTCTCGATGCCCTGGGCCCGCGGACCCGCCTCGTCGTCATCAGCGCTGTTAACTACTCGAACGGCCTGCGGGCCCCGCTAGAAGACCTGGCGCCGGAGTTGCGAAGGCGCGGCGTGTTGCTGTGCGTTGACGGGACGCAGAGTGCGGGAGTGCTGCGCCACGATGTCGAGCAAACTCCTGCCGACTTTCTTGTCGTCCACGGGTACAAATGGATGCTAGGTCCTGCCGGGGCGGGCTTCTTCTACGCGCCTCCCGAGACAAGGGCTTGGCTGCTGCCGAGCGTCGTGAGCTGGCGCAGCCATTGGAACTGGCGTGATTTCGAGAGGTTGCATCATGGTCGTCCAGAATTGCCGGACGAGGCGGCGATGTACGAAGGCGGCGTCCAGGCCTTCTCGCTGCTTTTTGCATTGGAGGCCAGTCTAGATCTCATCCTTGAGTGCGGCCGGGACGCGATCGAGCGGCGCAGCCTGGGTTTAGCTAGGGAATGCCGCGAGATTCTGCTTCGGCAGGGCGGGGTAGGGAATCTGGACCCGGACCACCCGTGTGACTCGCCAATTGTAACGGCCTCCTTCCCCGATCTGGATGCCGCGGCCCTGCGCGGGAAGCTGGAACGGCGGCGTGTCGCTGTCGCGGCACGGCAGGGAAACCTGCGCGTGTCACTGGACTTCTTCAACAACCGGGATGACTTGCAGCGTCTTGCGTCCGCGCTGGCTGCCTGATCTGCGACGCTCATTCCAGCGCGGTCAGGTCGCTAGGGCGGTTCACATTGACGAAGGGCGTGGCGTCATCCATATCTAGCGCCCTCCAGGAGATGTTTTGGATTGCTTCAGTCACCTTGCGAGTGCCCCCACGCAACGCCGACGCGAGTGGGTCGAGAGCTGTCTTCGAGTAGGCTGCGCATAGCGGTTGCAGCCGTCCGTCCGGCGTCCGCGGGAGAATTGCGCGCACGTTGGAACGAACCGCCAAGTCAAGCAGCGACGCCAGCGGGGCAGCCGATAACTTTGGCATGTCGCACGCGACGATGAGAATCCACGGGCTACCCGCGTTGGCGAGCGCCGCGACGATTCCGCCCAACGGCCCGGCCCCGGAAATCTGATCGGGGATTACCGGCAGTCCGAGCGAGCGGTATTTGTCGGGGTCTCCCACCAGTGTCACCGGAACGGCCAACTCTCGCAGGGCGTCGGCAACGTGCAGTGCCATAGCTCGCCCGCTAACGCTGTGCAGCGCCTTGTCGGCACCGAATCTCGAACTTCGGCCTCCTGTGAGCACGTATCCCTCCGCACGCATCGCGCGCATCATAACCGAGTTGGGTCGAAGCGTGTCGGGCGGCGCCCGGAATTGCGTCCGCCGCGGCCGGCGGACGACTCGCACGCGAGCCTGCCAAAGGCGCAATGAGTGCGAGACGCGTGATCGGCTTCTTGCGTGGGCAAGGGCGATCGCATCCTACACGAGAGGAATTGAAAGATTCATCATTCGGGGTAGTTGCAATCCCTGCCGCGAATTGAGAGACTGTGCCTCGAAAGGAGGCATTGTATATGCCGCGATCTGACGAGCACTCCAAAATCCTGACTATGACCACTTTGGCGTTGGCGGCGCTTTGCCTGCTTGGCGTGGCTTGTTCGGAAGCCCCGAGCGGGCCTCCGGAGGGTTCTCCCGAGTGGTACATGGCGGCCGCAGTGGACAACTTCGCCGTCCCAGAGTACGTAAAGACAGTCGAGCATCTCAAAGAGGCTATGAAGGCGGAAAGCGAGGTCGGCCGGCAAGCCTTGCTGTGGCGCGCCGCCGTGACCGGAGGCCTGGCTCGCGGCTACGCTGAGCTGGCGAGCGCGTTTTCCGAAGGGATCGAAGCCAACGAGGTGCGAACCGAGGATTTCCAGCCGATGATCAACGAGTACCGGCGCCGGACGCGCGTGAATGCGATCGAGTTTTCCGAGAGCGTTGGCAAGATCAAGGAAGTACTCGATGCGCAGGACACGGTAGAGTTGAACTTTCCACTCCCCGAAGGGAACGGTAGCGCTTCGACTGTCCTCTCCACAGTCCGAGCAGGCAACAAGGTGGAAGCCGAACTTTTGGCGATGGAAGACCAGACGCTGACTTGGGGAATCTTTGGCGCGCTGTCCGACTTTACGGGGGGTGCCGAGCCCTCAAAGCTAATTGCCGACGCCGGAGCGGACGGCATTCAGGCCCCTTCGAACGTGATGGCATTCGGAATCGCGCGAATACTCTTGGATGTATCGATCATGTTTGACAGAGAAGGCATCAACGAGCCGAGAGTTCGCGGATTTGTCCTGGACATGGCCGAAACGTGGGGCGAGCCGCATCTGGAAAACGAGGAATTCGCTGACGCGGTCGAAGAGTTCAAGTTCGACATGGAGAACGAGCGGCGCGACATCGCTGGAAAGCGTCGCATCAAAAAAGACGACAGCTGACAAGCCGTCAAGCGTCCTGCGGGCTGATCCAGCTTTCTGAGGGCTAGCGCGGGGGGTATTGCCCTCGCGCTAGCCCTCCTTGCGCCCGTTACTAGCGCGCCACGGTGCCGTCTGCCAAAATGGCGACGAAATGTGGAACACGACCTGGCGGACAGCTGTCCGCTCAATCTGCTTGGCCCTTCTCGCCATTGGTGCCGGAACGGCCGAGACGCCGAACTTCGTACTGATTCTGGCTGACGACCTCGGTTTCGGCGATGTCGCGTACTTGAATCCGGAATCTCGCATACCTACTCCGAACTTGGATGGCTTCGCCGGAGAAGGCGTGGCGTTCACGGATGCGCACACACCTTCCGGAGTCTGCACGCCTACCCGCTACGGCCTGTTGACCGGCCGCTACGCGTGGCGCACGCATCTCAAGAAGGGGGTTCTCAACGGATACGGCGAGCCGCTGCTAGCCCCGGACAGGGCTACCATCGGATCCTTCCTGCGCTCGAGCAGCTACCGGACCGCGGTAGTCGGCAAGTGGCACCTGGGCCTCGGGTTCGCGAAGACGGCTTCGGGCGAGTTCGATTTTCAGAAGCCCGTATCCGACGGTCCTCATACCCACGGATTCGACGAGTCGTTCATCATACCGGCCTCCTTGGATTTCCCGCCATACGTATATATCCGAGATGGCAAGATCACGGGCCATCCACTAGGCCATCAGCCAGCCCTCAAGTTCCCGCGCTTCATGCGAGCCGGCGAACTCGCGGCCGATCTCGACCCTGGCGATGTCTTGGACGAACTGGCGCGGCGAGGGTCGGACTTCATCCGGCGCCAGGCTGCGCTGGGACACCCATTCCTCCTCTACCTTCCATTGACGGCCCCTCACAAGCCGGTCTGGCCGGCAAAACGCTTCCAGGACAAGACCGGTCTCGGGCCATACGGCGATTTCATTGTTCATGTCGACACGGCAGTCGGCAGTGTCCTCAGTGCGATCGACGAGGCGGGGATCCGGGACAACACGCTAGTCCTGTTCACATCCGACAACGGATCGTTCATGTACCGCCTGAGCGGGGTTTCCGAAAAGGACCACACGGACAATCCCGAGATTCAGGCCTACCGCTCCGTCAATCACACGGCGAACTTCGTCTACCGAGGGACCAAGGCGGACATTTGGGAGGCCGGCCACAGAGTGCCGTTCTTCGTAAGGTGGCCGGGCGAGGCGCTGGCCGGCAGCCTACAAGACGAAACCGTCTGCTTGACGGACGTGTTCGCGACCCTCGCCGAGATCGTTGGCCGAGACCTGCCCGAGACCGCTGCGGAGGACAGTTTCAGCTTCCTGAGCTTGCTTCGCGGCGACAGCCGCGACCACCCTCGCGCCCCGGTCATCCATCATTCATCCGGAGGCATGTTCGCGATCCGCGACGGACGCTGGAAACTGGTTGCGGGGAACGGTTCCGGAGGCCGGGAGCGTCCCCGCGGGGATCCGTTCGGAAGGCCGTATCAGCTCTTCGATCTGGATACGGACCCGTCGGAGAGGCGAAGCGTGTACGAGCAGAACCCCGCCGTTGCGCATCGCATGGAGCAGGAACTCGTGCGAATTCGTTCGCGCGGACGAAGCCGCTGACACTGAGACCCTGCGGGTCGCCAAAACTCAGCCTAGGACCTTGTCCGGGTTGAGGATTCCGTCCGGGTCCAAGGCCTTCTTTAACACGCGCATTACGTCGACGCCGGCGCCGTGCTGCGCGATTAGCGCCTCTTTCTTGCCGATCCCAATCCCGTGCTCGCCGGTGCAGGTACCGCCGATTGCCAGCGCTCGCTCGACCATGCGCTTGTTCGCTAGCGTTGCCCGATCCATCTCGTCCTCATCTTCCGGGTCCACCAAGAAAATTGCGTGGAAGTTGCCGTCTCCGACATGCCCGAGGATTGGCGCGATCAATCGAGCTTCTTCGACATCTCGCTGCGTCGCGGTGATGCTGGCGGCGAGCCTCGAGATCGGAACGCACACGTCGCTAACCCACCCGTAAGATCCGGGGCGCAGGGCCTTGATCGCATAATAGGCGTGATGGCGAGCATGCCAAAGCTTGTCTCTTTTCTCGCGCTCGCGCGTCCACTGGAAGTCGCTGCCGCCGTGTTCGGCGGCGATTTCGCCCGATTGCTGGGCCTGCTCTTTCACGCTCGCCGGAGTTCCGTGAAATTCGAAGAACATCGTGGGCGCTGGCTCGTAGCTTAGCTTGGCGTAGGCGTTGACCGCTTGCATAGAGGTCTCGTCCAAGAGTTCGCAGCGGGCGACCGGGATGCCGGACTGCAGGATCTCGATGACCGATTCCACCGATTCCCCGATATCGGGAAAGCTGCATACGGCTGAGGACACGGCTTCCGGGAGCGGGTTGAGTTTCAGCTGCAATTCCGTGATTACGCCGAGCGTGCCTTCCGACCCGAGGATCAGCTTCGTCAGGTCGTAGCCCGCGGACGACTTTCGGGCGCGGCCGCCCGTATGGACAATGCGCCCGTCGGCTAGCACGCAGGTGAGGCCGAGCACGTTTTCTCTGATCGTTCCGTAGCGGACTGTGGTCGTGCCCGAAGCTCCTGTGGCAGCCATGCCTCCTATGGAAGCGTCCGCGCCGGGATCCACCGGCAGCCACAAGCCGTGCCTTTCCAGTTGGTCGTTCAGGGCGATGCGCCGCATTCCCGCTTGCACTCGACAGTCGAGGTCGTCCGGCTGGAGGTCGAGAATGCGGTCCATGCGCGAGAGGTCTAGCGACAGCCCGCCACGGGTGGCTTGCACATGTCCTTCCACCGCTGTGCCGGCGCCGAACGGGATAACGGGCACTGAATGCTCGCGGCAGATCCGGACGATGCCCGCCACTTCTTCATTCGATTGGGGGAAGGCGACCGCATCGGGCGGAGCGGGCGGATGAAACGACTCGTCTCGAGCATGGCTCTCGATGTCGTACTCCGAGGTCGAGAGGCGCGCACCGAGAAGGCTGAGGAGACTCTCGCCGGCTTTTCGGAAGCCCAAACTGAAATCCGGCATGCTCCGCCCATCGTAGCGACCTCAGGAGCGGGGTTTGACCCAACGGGGTGCCGAGCGCCCGGAGTCAAGGCAGCCCCGTGCTCGCGCTCGCGGCGAAATGCAACGTCTCTAACGCGCGGGGGCCAACCTTATCGGCAACGTGGCTTGGCTTGCTCCCGCGCAGCGCCACCGGTGCCTTCGACCAGCGATTGTGTGTGCTTGGCCGGGTTGTTCGCTGATTCGGCCGGTCGACGGTTTCCCGTCCGAGTGCCTGTCGCAGACCACGCTCGCTGACGGCCGGCGGCATTGTCACCAGATCGTCGGGCGTCTAGCAGACGAAGCCTGTGTCGGCTGGTTGCCGTGAGCCAGATTTCACAAGCTCTCAGGCTCGACTCGCGAACGCCGGGCCGAGAGGTCTCCTTGTTAAGATGGCCGTTCTTTATGGACTACACGAGCATGTTCTCCCTAAGGGGTCGAAAGGCACTGGTTGCCGGCGCAAGCCGCGGCATCGGACTGGCCATCGCCCGCGCGTTAGCGGCCCAGGGCGCGCATACGGTGCTTGCTTCGCGCTCGACCGAAGTCTTGCAGTCGGAGGCGCAGCGGTTGCGCGAGTCGGGCCACTCGGCCGAGCATCTAGCTTTGGACATCACCGACTCCGACTCTATCGATTCGGTCCCCCTCCGCTGTCCCGATGCCGATGTCCTCGTCAATGTTGCGGGCACGAATGTCAGACGGCGATTCCAGGACTACACGCCTGAGGAGGACGAGCGGATCATGCAAACGAATCTGCACGGCATTGTCCGCCTGACAAGGCTGGTTGGTTCTGGCATGGTCGAGGGGGGGCGGGGCGGCAAGATCGTGAATATTGGAAGCCTGATGTCCGTGGTTGGATTGCCGTACCTGTCGGTTTACGCGATGACCAAGAGCGCTCTGGCGGGACTGACGCGCGTCTTGGCCGCGGAGTGGGCGCACGCCGACATTCAAGTCAATTGCATTGCCCCCGGATTCATACTGACCGATCTGAATCGGGACATGTGGGAGCCTGGCCACATGAAGCAATGGCTGGGCACTGTGCAGGCGAATCCGCGCCTCGGGACGCCCGACGATATCGCCGGCCTGGCGGCATTCCTATGCAGTTCTGCCGCCAACTACATCACCGGACAGGTGATCGCCGCGGACGGGGGCTACACGACAACCGCGCAATGGCCCTTCGATCCTTTGACGTAACCCTTCGGTCGAGATGTTTCACAGCGTCTCGCCGCGAACCAGGTCCTCGCGTGTCTCGCGGTTTCGCACAATTCGGAAACGGTCGCCCTCTACCAGCACTTCGGCTGCCCTTGGTCGGGAATTGTAGTTCGACGACTGCACGAAACCGTAGGCTCCTGCAGTTGCTACCGCCAATAGATCCCCGGCAGCGCACGGAGGCAGGCTCCGGCCGGTCGCGAAAAAGTCGCCGCTCTCGCAGACCGGTCCGACCACGTCGCACTCAGTCCTCGGCCCATCGCTTCGGCTTACCGGAACGATCTCGTGGTGCGCACGGTACAGGGCGGGGCGAATCAAATCGTTCATCGCACCGTCCACGACCACGAAAGTCTTCTTGGGTGCGAGCTTGCGGTATAGCACCTGCGTCAGCAGCGTGCCTGCCTGTCCGATAATGGACCGCCCCGGTTCCAAGCCGAGACAGCATCCGGTTCCCCGCAGCACTTCGCTCAGCATCCGCCCGTAGGATCGGATCGAGACACTGGGCTGGTCCGCCTCGTAGCCGACCCCAAGCCCTCCGCCCAGATCGATGGTGCGAATCGCAACGCCCGCGTCACCCAGTCGCGTCGCGAGTCCGAGCATCTGGCGCAGCGCTTCACCGAACACGTGGGTATCGAAGACTTGCGAGCCGATATGGCAGCTCAGGCTCGTGAACTGCAGAGGTGCCCACTCTTTCGCATCGCGATATATAGATTCCGCCTCGTGCAGGGCGATTCCGAACTTGTGCTCGCTCAGACCGGTGGCTATGTACGGATGCGTCTTGGCGTCGATGTTGGGGTTGACTCGCAACCCCACCGTAGGCGCGAGTCCCATTTCCCGAGCAAGATGCTTGAGAACGTCCAGTTCCTGCAGCGATTCGCAGTGGAAGGTCGCGATTCGCTCCTCCAACGCGTATTTGATTTCGTCTCGGGTCTTGCCTACGCCCGAATAGACGACCTTCGCCGGGGCGCCCCCTGCCCGGAGGACTTTGTACAGTTCTCCCCCCGACACGATGTCGAAGCCGGCGCCTTCCGAGGCGAGCAAAGCCAGCACTGCCAGGGATGAGTTGGCCTTGACCGAGTAATGAATCTCGTGCGGAACTCCGGCCAGTGAGTTCCTGTAGGCACGGTAATTGTCCCGGATCGCTCGGGACGAATACACGTACACGGGGGTCCCGGCTGTCGAGGCGATGGCCCGGAGAGGAACCCCCTCGCAGTGGAGCTGGCTGCCCTTGTATTGGAAGTTCTGCAGCGGCATGGATCGATCAGCTCTTTGATTCAGTTCAGTCGGTCACGCGCATAACGACCGCTGTTCTGTCGTCGGAGGGAGCGCAGCCTTCGCTGAAGCGTCCTACGTCCTCGAAGATCCGGTCTAGGATTGTCTGCGCAGGCTCGAACCGATGGGCGGCCAGAACCTGCAGCAGCCGGTCTTCGCCGTACCGTTCGCCATCGGCGTTCAGGCTGTCGCTGAAACCGTCCGAATGGGTAACGGCGAAGTCCCCTGGCCCCAGATCTAGCTTCACGTCCTCGTATGCAATGCCACGGAAGAGCCCGAGGGGAACGCCCTCCAGCCGAATCCGGTCAAGTCGGCCATTCCTCGAAACATACGGGAAGGGCATGCCGGCCCCAGACAATGTGAGCCTTCGTTGCGGCCCGTTCCAATCGGCAAGCAGCGCTGCTAGGTATCTGGCCTCGATCTTTCTGTCGACCAACGAGTTGTTAATGTGTCCCAGGGTCTTGCTGGGCGCCAGGCCCAGTGCCACGGCCGTCCGGATCAATCCGCTTGCAAGCGCCGCGTATAGCGCGGCGGCGGCTCCTTTGCCGCTCACGTCCCCATTTAGTATCTGGACGGACTGGTCGCGGTCGTAGAAATCGTAGAAGTCGCCCGAGACCACGGAAGCCGGTTCATTTCTTGCCACGATCTCGAGGCCCGGAGCCCGGTGCTTTCCCTCAGGGAGCATATGGCTCTGCAGTGCCCGGGCAGCGATCAGATCGCTTTCCAGCCGGGCTTCGCTGAGGGCCTTGTCCTCGTATAGCCGCGCGTTCTCGATGGCAGCAGCGATCTGAGGCGCCAGTAGCGAAAGTGTCCGCACGTCCTCGGTGCTGAAACCCGATGGCCGAACACTCTCCAAGTCGAGCACCCCGATCAATTCGTTCTTCAGCAGGAGCGGGATTGCGACTTCGGACCGAATGCCCGGTATCGATGCGATGTAACGAGCGTCCTGGCTCGTTTCGCGAACGAGCACGGGCTTGCGCGATCTTGCGGCTTCGCCAACTAGCCCTTCGCCGATTGCGATGTCCCTCCATTTCACACGCTCTTCGAATTTCACCCCGAAATAGTGCCTTACCAAAGGGCGGTTGCGGTCCTTCAGGTAGATCGCTAGAACGTCGTAACGGATCAGGGTGCGGACAAGAGTCGAGATCTTCTGGAGCAAGTCACCGAGCTGCAGGATTTGCGAGAATTCCTGTGCGATCTGGCGCAAGGTGCGCAGGGTCGAGTGCTGCTTCTCTTGCGCGTGGTAGAGTTGCGCGACATCGATCGCGAGGGAGAATCTCGACGAGACCAGTTCGAGAAGGTCCGACACCCGGCTGTCGAAAGCATTGGGATCCGCGGACTGCAGATCGAGCACAGCTACCACCCGGCCGCGCGCGACCAGGGGGACGGCAACTTCGCTTTGCACCGACTCGACGACGCGCAGGTAGCCGGGCTCGCGATTCACGTCGTCCACGCGAACCGTCGCCATGCTGCGGACGGCGCGCCCAGTCAAACCCTCGCCGATCGGGATGCGGAGCGACCGAATCAGTTCCTCCCGATAACCGACGGCATGGGCTATTCGCAACTCCCCGTCCGCGTTCGGAAGCAGGACCGAATACAGTTCGTAGTCGACGATTTTTCGGACGAGCGTCGCAAGCGAATCCATCAAGGCATCGAAGTCAAGAGAATGCGCGGCTGCGGCCTCGGACGCCTCGAGCAGGATTTCGATCTCGGTCATTCGATCCCCGCCCGCATCGCCGGGCGCGTAAGCTAGGGCAGTTTTCGCCATGTTCGCACCGTGGATCCGGGGATCTCGGGAGTAGGCTCGGAATCTCCGGCGGGATCGGGGTTGGCTGTCAAGACGACGCCCGCCAACGGCAGTCGGCAACCAGCACTCACAGCAGCGAACCGGCCTCGGCGGGCAGGACCAAGCGACTGAATTGCTGCCTAGCCGTTGCTTTCAGTCTAACGCAGAGGGCCGTCGCCAAAGGGCCTGTCGGAGCCGCCGAGGCCGGCCCTTGAATTGCCGCAGGAACGAAACCTACGAGCCAGCGAAGCCGCGTCGCTATCGGAAAAGAGCTTAGCCAAGCGTCTGACGGTAGGCGAATGCGGCGATCTCCAGTCCGTGGCTGGTGCACACGCGGGCCGCTCCCGCCGCGAGCATCTGGCGCGCTGCAGAGGCACTGTGAACTCCTCCTGCCGCCACGACGTCAAGTTCCCCTCCGACCGCACTGCACATGAGCTCAATATCGGCCGGTTCAGCGTTGGACCGGTTGAATCCGGTCGCGGAAAGCACCGCGCTGGCGCCGGCCAGCTTGGCGACGACGCACGCCTCGACTTTCCTGCGGGCACTGAGCAGGGGAAGTTCAAGAAAAACGTTCAGCTTGGCGTCCCTGCATGCCGCAACCTCGGCGACTGCCCGAATGTCGATGAAAGCCGCGTCGAGGTCGCCGGAACGGAGGGCTCCAATGTCCGCAACTATCGTCAGTTCCCGAACACCTATTGTCAGCAACAGTTGGGCTTCCAGGCACTTGGTCGGCGTCAAAGCGCTGGATTGCGGAAAGCCGATGAAAGACCCCACTCGCGTCTTGCTGCCTCGCAGCATCCGCACAGCCAGAGCGGCGAGCGGAGGCTGAACGCACACTGACCGGAAGCCGGCGTCACGCGATGAGGAAAGAAAGCGGCGAGCCTCGCTTGAGCTCGCGCTTGGCTGGGGCAATGCGTGGTCGAGCGCCGATGCGGGAACTGGTGCCGATACAGCCAGACTAGCGGAGGACGAACCGCTGTCGCACGCGCAGGAGTGGGCCGTAACGCCGTTCCGGGCGGCCAACGCAATTTCGCGCGCCAAGGCGACTCTTTCCCGATCGGTCATGCCCGTTGAATCCATTGTCCCCGGCACGCCCGGCGCTTGCAACCGACACGCTTTCAGAGGCGCACGCCAGCCTGCGACGGACAGTTGCTTGACGGCCATTCGCCGTCCGGCGCCCGCTTGCAAGAAGGGGACCGCGGGGCTACTGCGTCGACCGGTGACGCCGTTCGAACGAGCCGCGCGTCTAACGGCGTCGAATCAGCTCAGTCATGTCGCCGTCGCAACACATTCTCGATTGGACTCATTCTTCCCGAGCGCCGGCTATGCACCTGCCTGCCTCGGGGAGCGAGTCGACTCAGGAGATAGCCGACAGTCGCTTTGTGGCGGGCTCCGACCGTAGGGTTCGCGAGGGCGCAGTTTTCGGTTGCTCGGGGAGGCCGCCGATCTGCGGGTCACGCAGCCGCGCTGTCCCACCAAAGCTCCTTCTCCATTGCTGGTCGAATCTGATGACGCGGGCAATTCGAAATAGCCAGTCCTTTGCAATTCACAGGCGAGGCTGAATGAAGGGCAGTAGAGGATGAGAGTTTCTGTCAGCAGCAGGGTGACCGCCCGCCGGCAGCGCAGCCGGATCCGGCACCCTGCCCACTCGCGGCGCCTTGCTGCTTCGAGGGATAACCGGCAGCAATGGTGGTCGCCAGCTAAGCCGTTGCCGGCCTTGCCCACCTTCCAGGAAGGGAAGCGCCGCAGGGCGCTGGATGCGCTCGAAAGCTCGCTTTCTGTCCGGTTCCAGGACCTTGAAGCGCCTTCAGGCCCGCCTTCAGTGGGCAACACGCGCCCCTTCGGGCACGTGTCTCATTGGACAAGGCTACGACTTGCAATTCGCAGGAACATTTGGTTCAATTACTGGCAGAAAGGCACTTTACCCGAGACTTGGCGTCGTAGCGCCTAGCGGGTCAATCCCTAGGGGCCCTGACGTGGAGCAACGACTCAAGCAGCTCATAAAGCAACTCGGGCGGGCGATCGACGAATCTCTCTCCGAATCTCCAACGATCGCAGAAGTCATAGGAGAGATTAAAAGAGAGGGCTACGATGTGTTGCTTGTGCTCGAGGCGACTATCGGCTTCAATCGACGATCACAGGGTGTCAGAGAACAGCGGCCCACGACTGTGACGCACAAGGATCTTGACTCGAGCCTAACCGAGCAGGATCAAAAGTTCCTGAAGGCTCTGAGTATTACATTGGAAGAGTAAATACGGTTTCACACGGTGTTCGTCCGAGTCGACACTCGACAAACCTTCAATTCTGTTTATTATCGAGCCTGCAAGGTTGACATTTCAGCCCGAGACACTAGGCTTGCCCCGCGAGCGGTGTCGTTCGAACAGGTTCTCACGGCGCAAGTTAGGCCGGTCATTGCCCCGGTCCGCAGTTCATCGACTCGGTTGGCGGTCGGGTGCCGAGGGTCCCCGCAAGACGGCCTTGCGACACACTGCATTTCTCTAGCGCTTTTTCCAACTATCTATCAATTCGCGGAGGCGCGCCGGCGCCCCGCATTTTCTAATGCCATGCCAATGATCGGGATCGACCCTCTTGACGAGGAATCATGTCGGCGGAATTGAAATTCGCAGTCTTTATCGACTACGACAACATCGCAATTGGCGTGAAGAACACGCTCAATAGAAGTTTTGACTACAAGATTGTTAGTCGGTGGCTCAAGCAACGAGGCGAAGTTCTGGCTCAGATCGCCTACGGCAATTGGAACACGCACAGCGACTTCAGGATCGTATCGAGAGGCTTGGCTAAGCAAGGCGTCCGGATGGAACACCTCGAGACGGCGTCGAGCGGGAGCAAGAACGGCGCCGACATTGCCTTATCAATCGACGCGCTGGAGCTAGTTTTTACGCAGAAGCATATCGACGCGTTTTGCATTCTCAGCGGCGACAGCGATTTCCTCCCCCTTGTCCACAAGCTCAAGAAGCACAACAAGCGGGTGTATGTGGTTGCCGGGAACTCGTTCACCAGCGACAACCTAAGGCGCAACTGTCACGAGTTCCTGAGCTACGAGGAATTATGTGGACTTCCGCCCGCCCGGTACGCGAGCTCTCGCGTCAAGGCGCCGCTACGGGGTGAAACGCAATTGGAGCCTTTCGAGAATGCCGTTCCAGCAGTGAGACGAGCGTTGCGCGAAATGGAGCGAAGGGGTGAAATTCCGTATATCAAACAGCTCAGAACCTCGCTGATTGGGATCGAACCAGCCTTTGACGAGCGCGCTTACGGATGCGAGTCATTCAAGGCCTTGATTATCAAGCTAGTGAACAGCGGTCATTTCCGACGGAAGACGATCGGCGAGAACCGGTTCTGCATCGCAGAGGCTGACGTGCGCCCGACCACATCGCTCGAAGCGCGTCGCAATCGTGGTGGAGGCGGCGGTTACGGGCGCGGCCTCAGCGGACGCAAGCCGGCCGGTCAGTTCGATTACCGCCGCGGTCGATCGACTTTGCAACCGTTGCGGGGTTCGGCTGAGACAGACAAGGCCGCCACGACCATAAGGAAGGCTGTTTCGAGAATCGAATACACGGGAAGGCTTGCCGGATTGGATCTCTTGTACAAGACGATCTTGGAGATCGATCCCGAGTTCAGGACCTATGGCTGCAGCGGCGCAGAGTTCCGGCGATTTATCGGCAACCTAGCGAGGCAAGGACATTTTCGTATCAAGGCTTCCAGCGGGGCCTATGTGGTCGAGCTGAAAAACTCTGCCGAATCCTCGCCCGTCCAATCAGCGAGCCGCCTGGGCGAGAATGCGCGCCGGCTGCTTGTCGAGGTCCTCCACGAGCACGATTCCTTAGTTCGAACGGGCGTCCCGAACAAGCAACTCGAGCTGATCATTTCGATGCAATCTAGATTCGACGCAGCGAAATTCGGAGTCGAGAGCCCGGGGCACCTATTAGAACTCGCTGTCAGGGAGGGCCTCGTAAACGCACGTCGGGACGCCAGCGGCGTTGTCCGGTACTTCTCTCTGGATGCCGGCGAGGAGATGTTGGAGGCTCTCGGGTCCCGGTCGCGAACTCGCCCGCTCCGCGGCGCGCAGTCCTCCGATCCCGCAGCGCCCGCTCCGAAGAGGGTGCGTCGTACCCGCCCTGTCAGCCCGTCAGAGCGTCCCGCACCGAGCGAGTCGGTCGTGGGCATCGAGCCGTCCCGCAAGGACTCGGTCGACAGGGCGGTCGAAATCGTGTGCAACGCAGTCCGGACGGACGGACGCCTGTTCGACAACGGGCTTTATCGGAGCGAGTTACGGGCAGCTTTGCAGAAGGCCGAACCCGGCTTTGACCAAAAGACCTACGGGATACGCACCTTTCGAGTCTTGCTCGACCATGTGCGCGAAAAGGGATTTCTCGAAACACGGGAAGAGGCTGACGAAGGCATGAGGTACTTCGGCACGGACCTGCTTGGGGCATTCGGCTTGCCCCCCGCGGACGGCTTCAAGTCGAGTCGGAAGGGCTTCTTAAGCTGGTTGCGTCGCTGAGAGAGGAACTAGCCCGACCTTCTCAAGAGTTTTAGATTTGGAGGCGTTTTGTCCATTTGGGGTGGATGGATAGCCTGGCAATGTTGCGTGGCGTGCTGGATCCGGGCAGAGGCCGGGCAAGGGTCGCCAGATCCGCGGTTGCCGGGGTCCGTTTTGTCTTGCCACGCGCCCCGCCGACGCAGTGGTCCCGCTGACCTCCGACGGGGCTCGAGACGATGGCTGGAGTGCCGCGGCTAGCAGCGCAGGGGCAGGCTCTGGAGACGGGCCAGCACCTGCCCGAAGAGGCCCGCTTCCGGGAAGCCCTCGTCGAACGACAGCCGCACGGCCCGCACGCTGACCCGGATCCGCACGCCGATCTTGAGCAGCTGCAGGCGGATCGTGCCGCATGGCGCCCGCGCCAGCCGCGTGCCCCGCAGGCCCCGGCGCCGCAGCAACTCCAGCAGCGCGTAAGCGAACGAGGCGAAATACAGGCGCAGCTGGTTGGCCCGCATGGTGTGCGCCGAGGTGCGATCCGCGAACAGCGCCAGCTGCTGTTCCTTGATGCGGTTCTCCATATCGCCCCGTGCGCAGTACACCTGCTCGTACAGCGTGCGCGCCGCCATCCGCCCGGCCCCCAGCGACGTCACCACGAAACGCGGGCTGGCCCCCCGCGGCAAATGCTCTGCCTTGCCGATCAGGCGCCGCTCGCGGCTCCAGCTGTCCAGCGTCCGGTAGCGGAAGTCCTGGAACACCCGCGCCGCCTGCCCCGTCCGCTCGCATGCCTGCCGGGCGCGCTCCATCGCCGGGGCCAGGCTCCGCTTCAAGCGCGCATTCTGCGCGATTCCCAGCACATGCTCCACTCCCTGCGCCTCGCACCAGGCCAGCAATTCCTCGCGGCAGAACCCGCTGTCCCCGCGCAGCCAGATCTCCACCCCCGGCCAGCGCTCCCGGATGCGCCCCGCGATGCGTTCCAGCTCCTGCACCGTGCCCTCCGCCGCGTCGCGGTCCGCCGTCCGCAGGCGCGCCCCCAGCAGCTGCTGGCCGCAGAAGATGTACAGCGGCAAGTAACAGTAGCTGCGGCAGTACCCATGGAAGAAGCGGCCTTCCTGCCGGCCATGCAGCGGGTCATCCGTCGCGTCCACGTCCAGCACGATGCGCTCCGGCTGCGCGCCGTGCCAGTCCAGGAACAGGTCCACCAGCAGGGCGTCCAGCCGCGCGGTGTCGGCCACGATCTTCTTGCAGCGTTCCCCGGGGCCCAGCGCCGCCCCCGTCAGCTCCAGGCGGTTCAGCGTGCTCTTGCCCGGCGGCCAGCCCTCCCAGCTCGCCCGGCGCCGCCCGCGGCCCGCCGCCCCGCACAGCAGCGACCACAGCCTGCTCTGGCGCAACGTGTCGTGATCGTTCAAATCCTCATAGCCCAGCGCCAGCCCCAGCACGCGCGCTGCCAGCAGCACTTCCAGCGCATGCTGCGTCCGTCGCGGGTCGCGGTGATCCCGGAAACACGCACTCAACCGCCGGAACAGCCCCGTCCGCAGCGCCAGCTCGCGCAGCAGCAGCCCGCCGCCATCCGACCCCAGTTCCCCGCCGTCAAACCGCCCGACTACACGCTGCCTTCGCAAGCCTGCGAACTCCAAGCGTGCTGTGCTACACTCTGTCGTCATAAGGCCGTCGTTCTGCTACGTGGTAAGTTGTTCATAATAAACCAATTATACCACAAGACACGGCCTTATACCCTACCCCTCGTGAGAAATCCGGGCTAGCGCCCTAGTGGCGCCTGCCCGGAGCCCGGCCTTGCCTTTCACAAGGTCTGCGTCACCTTGGAGAGCATCCGGGGCTTGTCGGGATCGAGCCCCTTGCACTCCGACAAGTGCGCTGCGAACAGCTGCGCGGGGACGATCAAGGGGATGGGAGTGAGCGTGTCTAGCGGGTAGCGCGAGGTCGCAGGCGGATTTCCAATGATCTCGATCCAGCGGGAGCGAGGCAGACCTTGGAGCTCGGCCGGTGCCCCGATGCAAATGGTGTCCACGTGGCTTCGCTCAAGTCGCGCCAGAAGCTTTGCTGTCTCTTTGAAGGTCGGTCCCGGGGGCGTGAAGACAAAGACGGGAAATCCTTCTTCCACTATCGCGATTGGGCCGTGCGCGAAATCCGCGCACGAGAATCCCGCGGCGACCACGTAGCTAGTCTCCATGAGCTTCAGCGCGAACTCGAATCCGTTGGCGTAGTTGAGCCCCCTGCCGACGACCACCGCGTGCGACATGTCGCGATAGCGATTGGCGAGCTGCTTGACAGCCGACTCGTGTCTGAGTTGCAATTCGACCGAATCAGGTAGGCGCTTGAGATCGCTCTCTGGAATCTCGGCCCCCAAGGCCCTGGCTAGGCAATACAGCATCAGGAGCTGCGCGGTATAGGTCTTCGTGGCGGCGACGCTGGTTTCCTTGCCCGCTTGAGTCGGCAACACTTCGTCCACCAGACTCGCTAGGTTGCTGGCACTTTCGTTAGTGATGCCTATCGTGAAGCTGTCGCTTCCCTCGGCGAGTTCCATGAACGCATTAATGTCCGTCGATTCGCCCGACTGCGAAATTCCAATGACCAACGCGTCTCTCGGAATCGGCCGTTTGTGGTAGAGCGTTGCGACGGACGGGGCGGCTAGGCTTGTCGGGATGCCGAGCGTGATTTCAAAGAGGTATCGTCCGAATAGGGCCGCGTTGTCCGAGGTCCCGCGCGCGACGATGACGATAAGGGGAGGTCGGCGTTTCGAGAAACGCCTTCGCAGTCGCGAAAGCGCGTCCGGTGGCTCGGCGAGGGCGCGAGCCAGCACTTGAGGCTGCTGCCGGATTTCGTCAATCATCAGGGACATAGAGGCAACAAGAACGGGTTCGTCATTGATTGTAGCTGCGCTTCGGCCGCGCCGAACCGCTCCGACGAAAGCCTCGAGTATCGGCGCGATAAAGACCAAGCTCCAGATCGAACTTGTGGTAGGCGGTGGCGAGTGATTCAGGGCTGGGACACTCCGGGGACTGTCCTGCCTGACCTGCGCCGAGAGCCACTGCCCCGAAACCGCCGGAACCTTCCAAAGGGGGTGTTCGGCGGGCCGTGCGTCGTGCCCCGGCTTTGCTCGGACGAGAGGCAGCTTGGCCTTTAAGAACTCGCGAGCAGGCACGGCTGCAATGCGTGGCGCGCCACGCGGGTTCGATGCTCGGGTTTGGCTTTCCTAACCTAGGGGTCAGATACTGCAGGTCGCGAGTCCCCGCTTGACGAGGTACTTTTGATGATATTCCTCCGCGGGGTAGAACGGCGCGCCCGACTCGATCGCAGTCGCGATCGGCCGGAGGAAGCGCCCGCTGCGATCCATGCGGTCCTTGGACGATTCTGCCAGAGCCTGCTGACTGTCGTCCTCGCAGAATATGACCGATCGATATTGGTAGCCGATGTCTGGCCCTTGGCGATGGAGTTGCGTCGGGTCGTGGCATGCCCAAAACGTCTCGAGCAGTTCCTCGTATTTCACCTGCCGCGGATCAAATTCTACTCTGACTGCTTCGGTATGGCCCGTGTTGCCGCGGCAAACGGCCCGGTAGGTGGGATTCGTGTCCCGGCCGCCCGTGTACCCGACGACTGTTGACTTCACTCCCGGCACATTCGCGAATGCCACTTCGACTCCCCAAAAACACCCGGCTCCGAATGTCGCAAACTCTTGCATTCTTCCGGTTTCCTTTGCTTGTGCCGAACGCCGTTACGTGTTGGCACCGACCTGGGGTCCGGCCGGACGGCGGGTCGGTGGTCAAGCCTTAAGCACGCTGAGATGCTCCCTGTAGATGGACCGAGCAGCGATGAAGTCGGAATGATCTAAGCGCAGCTCCTTAGTAATAGCACGAATCTCATTGTCTTCCATGACGCTGATCGATTGGTCCGAGGACGACACTGCGAACAGGCAATGCAGGAGGGCCTGTTTCTGCGCCCGAGTTGCGATCCGGTTGAATTCCTGCGTCACTATGAAGCTCTCAGTTGACCCGAACAACTTGTGCTGGCTCTTGGCGATCTGCACCACGAGCACTGCCTGCTCCTCCGGAAGTCCCCCGAGACGCTCGACTATGCGTTCCATCTCCGCGACCTCTTCGTCGCTGATTTCCAGGTCCGCGTTCGCTACGCGTCCTAGGATGAATGCGAATGCTGCGATATACGTCGCGCGCTCGGCGGGCAGTTCATCTATCGCCCGGCTGATTTTTCGGACCGTGTCAGACGCGACCCTGCTTTCCGCCTGGCGGATGGGGGGCTTTCTGAACAAGTCGAGGAATCCCATGGTCGTTCAGCTGATGGGCCAACTCCAGAACAACTGCAAGCTTAACAAGCTCGAGGTGCACCGGATCGAATTCGCGGTCTCAGTATAGACCCGCGCTGGCGGCTGGCGGCTTGATGCACACGGTGGACGTCGAAGCTAGCGCGCTCGGCGCCTAGGGCGGCGCACTGTCGTCCGCAACACCGAGTCGATCGCCTGTTGAGCCAGTGGCATCATGATCTTGTAGCCCTCGGAGTTGGGATGCAGGCCGTCTTCTGAAAGCTCCTTCCGGAGTCGACTGTCCGCGTCGACCATGGACGTGTAGTAGTCGAGGTAGCCCCAGCCGTTGGAGCGGCAAAGGGCTTCAAGCCATCGGTTGAGTTCGGCGATCCGAGAGGGATTCCTGAGCAGCGTCCGCAGGAAGCGAGGGTCCGCCTGCTGGTGGTAGTCATTGACCGGTAGGATTGAAGCCATCACGGGCACAATGCCGGCTGACTGAGCGAGCATGCCTATTGCTTCCAGGTTCTGGCGAATCGTCAAGTCGGGGACCCCGCGGGCTAGGTCATTCGTGCCCCCGAGGACTACCACCGCCTTGGCATTCAAGTCGATTACGTCGGGCTTCATGCGCCCGAGCATCTGCCCGGTGATCTGCCCGCTGATGCCGCGATTGAGATAGGCCTTGCGACTGAAATACTGATCCAGCCTCCAGCCATCTGTGATCGAGTCACCCAGGAACACGACCCGCGGCTCGTTGACATCCACCGGCCCAACAGTGCGGTTTTCGTCCGCGTACCTGCGAAGGTTGTCGCGGTCCGAACCCAGGACCTGCTGTTCTCGGTAGTCAAGGGTGGCGAGGAAATGAGCGTCCAAGCGCTGGATTGCCACGCGGAGTTCACCTAGCTGCTTCCGAATGTCTTCCGAGAAATCCGCCGGTTTCGTTAAGGTGTCGGACAACTGCAAGTAGGCCTTGGCGTTGGCAAGCATTCGGTAGAGGACACCCGTGTGGTTGCGGCTGGCAGTGGTTTCCAGCGTCTTAACGCCTTGGCGAAAGTTTTCCTGCAAAGGGGCCCCTGCTCTGGATAATTCCGGCATCACGATGCGAGTCGCCTCCAGCAAGTCCGCAATCCTAGTTGTCAGCTGGGCCGCTTCCCCGGCATTCAGCCTTCCATCGTTCCGGCTCTGGGCAAGCAGGGGGGCAGCAAGGTAGACAGGAGCCAGCAAGAGCAGGCAGAGCCGTGGCATATGTACGAGTCTACTCAACCCAGCAATCGCCTCAGCCGTTCGTAGACCAAGTCCGGCCCGCACGCCCACATCGACGGTCCGGGTTCCGGGAAGCGCTTGTATGTCGTTTCCGCGCCGGGGGCGCGCACGACTTCGATGCCCTGTCCGTAAGGACCGTTCCGCACGGGATCGGTCGGCCCGAAAATAGCGACGCCATGCTTCCCGAGCGCCGCAGCCAAGTGCATCGGGCCGCTGTCGACACCCACCACAAGCGCTGCAAGGCGAGTGGCGGCGATCAGTTGGGGAATCGTTGAAGGATGGGCAATGACAGCGCCTGGCGGTGCGCCGAGGCGGATCTCCTCGATAAAGCTTTCCCCGCCCGGGGCGCAGTCCGCGACCAAGGGGACACGATCCTCTCGCCAAATCCTCGCCGCCAAGGCGCTGTAGTGCGCCTTGGGCCATTGTTTCAATCCCCAGCCCGCCTGAGGGCTGGCAAGCACAAACCGTTCAGGCAACTCTTGGAACGAAGTCTCTGGCGGAAGAGGGAATCTAGCCTCTCCCGGTGGCGGACTTCCGGAACCGAACCACGCAAGTTCCCGGTAGCGGTCGACGACATGGCGTTTCGACGAATTCGCCCGGCGGTCGTACAGCACCTCCGCGGCAGATTCCCTCAGAAGCTTTCGCTCGAAGCCGACAACGCTCTTAGGCCGGCTGAGAGCGGCTATGGCGGCCGACTTGAGCAAGCCCTGGAAGTCGATCGCCAGGTCGAATTCAGCAGCACGGATTTCCGTTACGAAGCGGCCCGCGGCCTTCCACGTGCCGACGCTGCCCTTCGACTGTCTCCATTGCCGAAGGGGCACTGGAATCGTGCGGTCAAGGTCCGGGTTGCCTCGCAGCAGGGGGGCCCAGCGTCTGTCGACAGCCCAGGCGATGCTCCCATTCGGGAAGCGAGCCCGCAGGTCCGAAGCGGCAGGAAGGGTTTGGATGACATCGCCCATCGCTCCCAGTCGCACCATCAAGATGCGTGGTAGGCGCTCAGCGTTCTGCGTGACTTTCGAGGACATCGCGGACCACGTCCCGAGATTGAAGGGCATCGACATCGAGTTCGGCTTCGGGCTCGAGGGAAGCGATGACGGACTCCGCGCGGGATGCGTCGCAGATGCAGACCAGGTCGACGCACCGCAGCGCAGCGACCATCTGGGCCCGGTCGGACGCGTCAAGCGGAACTGGCCGGACGGCGGTGTCTTGGTAGACGAGCACCAGCAGCGTCCCGTGCGCTGGCTTGGCTTCGCCCAAGAGCCTGCCATGCTCGGCGGTCAGCACGTCGAACCAACCCCTCGCGAGATGGACATTTCCCGAAATCGCGCGCAGGGCTGCTTCAGTCACGATCTTGGTGCGCGTATCCAAGGCTAGATTCCTACCATAGCGCCGTCGAGGGAGGGGGCCGCCTAAGGGTCGCCGCAAGCGAAAACCGGCTTTCCCGGCACAAACTTGGAACCATTTCCCGCGCGAGTGCTCGGATCAGCGGAGGCTTGAGGGATACTTGAAAAGACTCTGCGATGGAAGCTACGGGCGAGCGGCTCATGCCGGGAGCGAGCGATCCCGACCAGCTCAACGAGCATCTCGCCCGCTACCGGTTCGGGGAACCACTGGCGGCTGGAAAGCGAGTCTTGGACGCGGGCTGCGGCGCAGGCTACGGAGCCGCCTTGCTCGCAGAAGTCGCCGCGACCGTCTACGCGCTTGACCGTGCCGGGGAAGCGGTGCGCCATGGACGCGACGCCCACCCAGGGGTTCTGTTTGTCAGTGGCGATTGCGAGGCTCTGCCGTTCTCGGACGCCGCACTTGACCTAGTGGTTGCCTTCGAGGTGATCGAACACCTTGCGGGCTGGGCGACATTCGTTCGGGAATCGGCACGAGTTCTCGCGCCCTCCGGGGTATTCCTAGTCTCGACTCCGAATCGCCCGTACTACCGAGCCTCGCGCAAGCGGCCAAACCCATATCATTTCCATGAATTCGACTACGCGGGATTCCGGGCCGCGTTGGAAGGCACGTTCGCACACTGTGCCGTCTACCTGGAGAATCACGCCCCAGCTATCGCCGTCACATCGAAACGCACGCGGCCGTCTCGAGCCCATTTTGAAGCCTCGCGGAGCAAACCCGAGGAAGCGCATTTCTTCGTCGGCGTCTGCTCGATGGCGCCGACGGAATTGCCGCCGGACCTAGCCTATGTGGCGAAAAGCGGCAATGTCCTCGGAGACCGCGAGTCCCACATCACCAAGCTGAATGCATGGGTCGAGGCTCTCGAGAAACGCCACGCCGACGTCGAGGGAAGGATGAGTCGAGAGCTGTCCCGGCCCCCGTACCGCATCCTCAGGTGGCTCAGACTGGCTCCTCGATTGCCCGACCGCTGGGCGGACTAGCGCGGTGATCTGGGATCGCTCACTTCTTTCGAAACCACAGCCAGTAGTACTGGGTTCCGCTGCCCATGCTGTGCTCGACCTCGAATCCATGACGTGCCGCCATTTCGGCGGCATCGCGCTCGGAGACGCTTGCACCCAGCCACGTGTCGCAACGTCGTCTGGATAGTTCGGCGCTTTCGTAGCCCTGAACTTGGAATTTGAAGAGCGCGCCCGGCACCAGTCGACGTCCGACTTCGGCGACATAGTTGTCAATAATGTCCCTACTTGGGACGTGCTGGAAGACGATGAACGAAAAAGCGAAGTCAAACTCCAAGTTCTTGAGGGCTCGCAGATCGCAACCGGAATTGCGGTGAACATGCGCGTTGGACGTTGTCTGGAGGTAACGGCGGGCACGCTGCACCATCTCCTTGCTGACATCGACGCCATGCACCTCTCCGAATACAGAAGCCAGGGCGCGGGTCATACGGCCGACGCCGCACCCGATTTCCAGCGCGCGCATCGATCGCGGGTCCCGGACGCCGCAGATCCTTTCCAGGTCGCTGAGAATCTGGTCCTGAACGTTCTGCTCGCCCGTTGAGAAGAACTCCGATTCGTCCCAGGCCTCTTGCTGCGTGTTGACGTAGTGGAGAGCGTTTTCACGGGAACGGCGGTCCCAGTCCCTGCGCATTTGTTGCGCCAATACAGCCATCTTGATCCTTCGGATCAGATTAATTGACATCACACGTATCCAATTGCAAAAGTGAAAGAATCCACGATCCAAAGCACTTGAATCCTGATGAGGATTGTGTGCTCTGAATCGATCATAACTCAAGGAATCGCACCTTGGTCTTGTTGCGGAAGCATGCAAGGATTGCGGTAGCCTTGGATCATTCTTGATCTATACGGACTCTTTCTTCAAGGATAATTGAAGTCCTTTCTGTGTCAATCCGGTTGTTAGATTGGGGAAATGAGCTCGTGCGATGCAGATCATTTGCACGTTTTCCGCCTGTCGTCTCCGCAGGCGATGCCGGCACTTTCCTGATCAATGAAGCTTGCCTCTCCATCTGAATGGGCTCGGCGGGTACACCTGCGAGCGCAAGGATGCCCAGGAAGTCGCACGACCTCAGATCTCCCACAATCGCGGTGCGTTGCTGCGCGGCTTTGATCGAACGGGCGGCTGAGGCCGAAGCGTGCGGGGCCAAGGGGTGCCCCGCCAACTGCTCTCGACCAACCATTGAAACGACGGCGCCCAAGACAATTTCAACGAATGAAGCGTGGTGCAAGTCCCGTCTTTAGCGCGAGATGCTAACGATTTGCAAAGATGCCTGAGTCCAAGAACTGAGCGGTCTAACGCCAATAGCTCCTTCTAGGCGAAGAGTTCCCGAATGACTCGATTCGCGAGCATTCGCGTCGGCGAGAATATCTCGATGTAGTGGTACACACGCCCCGAGGGTGTTTCCTCGATGCTTTTGGTCCAGTCGATCCCCATCGCGGCGTAAACGGTCGTGACCAAGTCCTCGGGATAAACCGCTCGGTTCCCGCTCCAGCCGAAGTCGGTAATCTCGGACCCGGACTCGTTCGTGGTGCCTAATATCTGGCCCGGCACGACACCGCCGCCGGCGAACAGACCGGTGAAGGCGTACTGGTAGTGGTCGCGGCCAGCGATGTTGGTGAGCTCTCCAGGCGTTCGGCCGAACTCGCCGACACAGACCACCAAGGTTTCGTCAAGGACCGAGGTGCCGTCCTCGCGCTTCGCGGCACCCAGATCGTCCAGAAGCTGGCTCAGGGCCGTGTCCAGCTCATACGAGCGCTTGTAGAAGTTCTCCCTCTTGTAGATCGAGCCGTGGTGGTCCCAGTCTTCGTGCGTGAGGAAAATGAAGTGCGTGCCGGCATCGGCCACTACTAGATTCCGTGCCAGTACGAATGAGTCCCCAACCGGATTGCCCCCGTACCGTGCCTTCTCGTCCTCCCGGATGGTGAAGATGTCAGCGCTCCGGGGATCCGACATGATCTCGACGGCGCCTTCGTAGTGGTTGTGAAAGTCGCGATACGCTTTCTTCTCCGGCTTGGGGTCCATGCGTGAATGCCCGTCAAAACTCTTCAGGAGTTCCCAGCGACGCTGGAAGCTTGGCAGGTCTTCCTTGCGGGGGGCGAGCGAAGAGATGTCTGAAGAGGTGTTGACGTGAAACGGTGTGTAAGTGGCCGGAAGAAACCCCGAGCCGACGAGGCCCACCTGCGGAAACGTGTTGAAGCCGACGAAGGGCGGCAGGGAATCGCTGTCCTTACGGCGCGAAGCGTATTCGTAGGCCACCACCGAGCCGACCGCGGGCAGCTCCGGCGAGAGCGCCGGGTTGTGCTGGTGTCCGGTCTGCATGTAGTACTGGCCGCGCCCGTGCTGGCTTTCCCATGTCGACATCGAGCGCAACAAAGAAAACTTGTCTCTTCGCTTGGCCAGTTCCGGGTACAGGCCCATCGGCCACTTGCCGATTCCCGGAAGGGTTTGCACACCGAAGTCCGGAGGCGTCCAGGGACCTTCCTTGAAATCCCAGGAATCCACGTGCGACTGGCCGCCCTCCAGCATCACGAAGATGCAGAACCGAGCCTTTCCAATCGGGGAGGCCCCTTCGCCCGCTTTCGCGCGCGGCTGGACGAGGGGCAGGAAGTGGTAGCCCGTCATCGCGACCGACCCTATGCGCAGGACCTCGCGACGTGTCAGGAAATGGTCTTCGAACTTAGCCATGTCGGTTCTTCCGCGAGTCTCTATCGGTTGAACAAGAACTCCAGCTTGTTCATCAGGATCCACTGCAGGTCCTCGGAGCCTGCATGGCGACCGCGTTCAGCGAGCAATGCCAGTGACATCTCCCGTTCTTCCACGCTCGGCCTCCGGGTGAGAAACTGCCAGTACAGGGAATCCACAATGCGCTCGTGGTCGACGCCCTTGGCGAGCAGCGCAGCCAGATAGCTCCCGCTTGACGGCCTGGCCTTTTCCTTGACTAGGCTGGAGTTCATCATCAGGGCCGCCTGAATGATGGAACCTTCCTTGGTGGGCTCGTTGAACTCACGATTCGCTTGACCGAAGGATTCGGCGAAGAACTGCAGGTCTTGCTTGAGCTGCGAGCCGAGCGTCGCGCTCCGGCGCAAATCGGCTGGCCCGCGCGTCTGGACCATGTACTGAACTTTCTTGTCCGTCAGGGGAATCTGAATTGGAATGTGCAGGTCGGTCGCTTTGACGATTGCGTCGTAGACCTGTTCGGCCGGCAGCCTTCTCATGAATTTCCTGGCGAAGTACGACGCGTAGTCCGGTTTCCATTCCGCGGGAAAATTCGGCGATAGCTGGTAAGCCGACGAATTGACGATCCGCTTGTGCAGGTGTTGCAAGTCGTAACCGCTGTCAATGAAGTCTTTCGCAAGCTCCTCGAGGAGTTCCGGATGCGTGGGCTGCAAATCCCATCCGTCGGGAAGCTTGTCTGAATCCATGCGAGAGAAGTCGAAGCCGTCGACCGGCTCGACGATGCCAGCGCCCATGAACTCCGCCCAAAGCCTATTTGCCACTGCGCGGGCGAATTGGGGATGCCCCGTCAGGATGCGAGCTAGTTCCTGGCGCAGAGGCTTACCCGGTGCGGGTGTTTCGCCACCGAGGATGAATTTCGGCGGCACCTTTCCCTCGCGCTGCCGGGTGACCCGCACCGTGCTGGGGGCCGATCTCGAGTAGCCGACGCGCGTTGGATCCTTGTCGTCAATCAGGTACTCGTCCTGGGTGTTTCGCAGTTCGACGCGGCGCATAACGCGCGTGTTTCCAAAGAATGCTGCCTGAGCCCAGAATTCCTCGCGCTTCCGGTCTGTCAGCCAGGAGTTCACCTGCTCCAGGTGGTTGGCGCCGTCGTGACAGGAGATGCACTGCAGGTTGACGCCCATGAAGTGCTGGAAGATCATCACCGTCATTTCGTCGGCGGTGTCCTCGTGCATGATCTCCGTGCAGTTGTCGGCGAAAACGGCCCAGCGGACCAGGTAGCTGGCGGGGCCGACGTACCAATTGCTGCGAGCCTCTGACGTCAGCAGTTCGCGGACGAACTCGTCGTAGGGCTGATTGAGCAGCAGGGCGTCCGCTACGTAATCGTGAAAAAGGTTCCGGCCCGCCCATCCGACCCTGTTCTGGCTCGTGCGCCATTGGTCGAGATGCCAGTAGGTCCAGCGGTCGCGCCAATCGACGCTTCCGACAAGACGGTCGATCAGCCTGGAACGCTTTTCAGGGTCCTGGTCGGCAACGAACGCCCGCGCCTCGCTGCCCTTTGGTATGCGCCCTGTGAGGTCGATATGAACTCGACGGTAGAAAGTCGCGTCATCGGCCAAAGGGGCGTGCGCGAGGCCGTCTCGCTCGATTCTCCCGAAAATGTGCTCGTCGATGAAGTTCTTGCGTTCAATGGCCTGCGCCGAAGCGGCCCGACCCGGCATCATGACCTCCGTTTGCCGCGCTAGTTCAGCCCTGCGATCCTGCCCTGACGCGGGAGGGTGGTCTTGCGGCAATGGCTTGCGTGGCGTCTGGGCCGACCCCGGGGCGACCATCAAGATCGCGCACGCAAGAAGAAGCCACACATTCATCTTGTCAACCCTAGCCTAGCGTAGATCGAGAACCGTCCGATGAGCCAGTCCAGCCCGGCTCGGAGGAACAATTCAATTCACTGCAATTGATGGACTTGGCCAAGAGCTTACGGCTTTGACTGCGATCTAATGCATTTCGCTGCGAATTAACAATCAAGCGAGTGCATGGCATGGCAAGACTCTATTGCAGAGAAAATGGCATGGATGCTGACTTGGCTGTCCGGGAATAGCGCCAGATAGCCATGGTTTCTCAATCTAGACCACATCACATGGCTTGGCGGTCTTTGATCGCGTTTTGATAGAGCTCCGCAAGCTAGAGAGATCGCTCGTGACCGATTTCGATATCTGTGCGTCGGCTCTTGCCAATTGGCCTGTTGTTGCGACGCATAATTCAGACGATCTCCTATGATTTCGGCTCGGTTTGACACCACTGGAGGGGCTATTCAAATCCGATCTCAATTCGTACGGTTCCGGCTTACTTGTTTTTGAACTTCCGTTAGTTACGCCCAAGCGCTAGCAAGTCGCGAAGTCAATTAGGAGTACCCTCCGATGCCGCACACTCCGACTGTCCTCCATCGGGAGCACTCCTTCCAGCGCAACAACGGCATCTTCCAGACCTCTCCACCGCGGCCGTCGATGGCCACAGACAGTCTCGGATCCGACCCGCAGGTTTTCTGTGCCGTCCAGTTTGGCCTATAGACCGCACGCTGCGGGCTACGCCCTCTTGGCACAGTCCGGCCCACGCTGCGTTGGACTCGGCCCCATGCTTGCTGGGCCTCCCAGGATCCGCGACGCTGGCTTCTGGCGCCGGAGCCACAGAACCTCCGATGAAGCGGCAGGAGGCAGCGCGATTGCTAGGATTGCTCGTTCAGCATGTGCAGAACCAGCTCGTGGCGTCGATAACTGCCGGAGCCATTGGCAAAAGCGGCTCCGATTCCGTCGGTCCCGAAGCAGCTGGCGCCTGAAGAAGTGCCGGTTAAAAGGGCGGCTCGCCTTCTGCTCCGCCGTATCCTTCCCTTTGCTGCGGCTCGTATGCCTCCTGGTTTTGCTGCGCCGCCTGCTCGTCTTCCTCCATTTGCTCGGCAGGTGACAGGAATTTGGCGAAGCGCTTTTGGAAGGCCAATTTCACGAGGCCTGTCGGACCGTTGCGCTGCTTGCCGATGAGAAGTTCCGCGACTCCCTCCAAAGTCTTGTCGGTCGGCTTGTACACCTGTTCGCGGAAGATAAACAACACGACGTCCGCGTCCTGTTCGATCGAACCGGAATCGCGCAGGTCGCTAAGCTTCGGGCGCGGATTGTCCCTCCTAATATGCTCCGTCGCACGGCTTAACTGCGAGAGGGCCATTACCGGAACGTCCAAGTCCTTGGCAAGCAGCTTCAGTCCGCGCGAGAACGCAGAGATCTCTTGAACACGGTTCTGCACTCTTCCCTTGGAACCCAGCAGTTGAAGGTAGTCCACGATTACTAGGTCCAGCCCGTGTTCCGATTGAAGGCGCCGGCACTTCGCGGCGAGTTCGATGATATTGAGGTTGGCCGTGTCGTCTATGAAGAGCTTGCTCTCGACAAGGACGCTTAGGGTCTTGCGAAGCTTGGCCTTCTCTTCGCGGTTGAGGTAGCCGCCGCGGAAGCGGCGCTGATCCACGCCGGCGTCCGCACAAAGCACCCGCGTCAGTAGCGCTTCCCTCGACATTTCCAGAGAGAAGACTGCGACAGTCTTCGCGGGCTCGTCTCCGCGCTTTGACGCGACGAATGACGCGATATTGAGGGCCATGGCCGTCTTGCCCATCGCAGGCCTAGCGGCGAGGACGATGAGTTGGCCGCCACGCATGCCATTGGTCAGTTCGTCGAGTCTGTGGAAGGGCGTAGGCAGCCCTTTGGGCCGCCTGTTCGGATCCAGGAACTCCTCTTCGCCACCTTCCATGCCTTGGATCGTCTCTTGAGGGCTTTCCAAGCCCGAGCGCAGCAGATCGTCGCCGACCTTCATGATTGCCGTCTCGGAATCGGCAAGGATATCGTCGACCTCCCGCGCTTCCTGAATGCAGTTGGAGATGATCTGCTGCGAAACGTGAATTAGCTTCCTCAGAACCGATTTGTTCTTGACGATTCGGACATAGCTTTCGATGCTCTCGAACCGCGGCATCCCGTCGGTGAGCGACGTTAGGTAGGCGACACCGCCAACGCTCTCCAGTTGCTTGAACTTCTGTAGCTCATTACTGAGCGTCAGGTACTCGATTAGCTCCCCGCGACTGTTCAGTTCGCGCATGCACGAAAAGATGCGTCGGTGTTTCTCGATGGCGAAATCGTCTTCGTCGAGTAGGTTCGCTACTTGAGCGAACTTCGTATTTTCTAGGACTACACTGCCTAGGACGAACATCTCCGCTTCGATGTTCGTCGGCATCCCCTGCTGCTCGGCGAGTTGCCGGACACTTTGTTCCTGGACAGCGGGCATGTCTCTTGTTCAGCGTCTCAGATGGCTAGGCTGGAGGCCTCGAAGCTACGGGCTCGGGTGCAGTTCCAATCGTGCCGCAGACCGAACCAGGCATGAACCCAGCCCGGACGCTCGCTCGCCCGACGAGACCGTGCGGCCCTCTGCCCAAGAGGCCCTAAGCTTATCAAGCCCGTCCCATGATACTCCTGTCACACACCAAGGTTATTGATTCGTCGGTATCCCCGGCAGCGCTGCTACCATTCCACGCATGCGCCCCGTCAATCGAAGGAGCTTCCTTCATCTGGGATCTGCGGCCGCCCTTGGCGGGCCGTCCGCCGCCGCTCGTTCCGCGAGGCCTAACATCCTGTTTCTGATGACCGACCAGCAGCGTGGCGATTGCCTTGGCGCGGACGGTCACTCGGCCGTCCGCACGCCCAATCTCGACAGGATCGCCAACGAAGGCGCGCGCTTCCGCCATGCGTATTCGAGCACCCCGAGTTGCACCCCGGCACGTGCCTGCCTGCTTACCGGCCAGTCGCCTTGGCATCACGGGATGCTGGGATATGGCAGGGTGGCCGAGGAATACCCCCATGAGATGCCCCGCATGCTGCGGGAGGCGGGTTACTTCGCGTGCGCCATAGGCAAGAACCATTTCCACCCCCAGCGCAATCCGCACGGCTACGAACAGGTCATTCTAGACGAATCAGGCCGCGTCCTGTCCCCGAACTTCCGCAGCGACTACAGGGCTTGGTTCTGGAGTCAGGCCCCGAACCTGGACCCCGATGCCACGGGAATCGGATGGAACGACTGCACGGCCGGCGAGTACGCTCTGCCCGAACGCCTGCATCCGACGGTTTGGACCGGAGACACGGCAGTGCGCTTCCTCGAATCGTACGCGCGGAAGGAGCCGTTCTTCCTGAAGGTTTCGTTCGCTCGTCCGCACAGTCCATATGATCCTCCTGCCCGTTACATGCGCGAGTTCCGCGATGCCGAGATCCCGGATGCATCCGCCGGAGACTGGGCAGAGGATTACCGAACGCGAAGCAGCCAGCTGGCGAGCCTGTGGCACGGCGACCTAGGTGCGCGCCAGGTGCGGCATTCGAGACAGGGCTACTACGGGTCGATACGGTTCATCGACGACCAGATCGGACGCATCTTGGAAGCATTGCATCGTCGGGGCGATTACGAGAGCACTTTGATCCTCTTCGCCTCGGACCATGGCGACATGCTCGGTGACCACTACCATTGGAGGAAGTGCTACGCCTACGAAGCTTCCGCGCGAATTCCGATGCTGCTTCGCTGGCCAGAGGGCCTCGCGTCGGCGGAACGCGGGCAGGTTCGCGACGAGGTCGCCGAACTGCGTGACGTCATGCCGACGTTCCTAGGTGCGGCCGGCATCGCGGCGCCCGAATCGTTGGACGGGAGAAGCCTGCTAGAACCGGTCGCCGGCAAAGGGTCCGGCTGGCGTGCCTTCGTAGACCTCGAGCACAACGTCTGTTATAGCCCGAAGAACCACTGGAATGCGTTAACTGACGGGAAATGGAAGTACATTTATCACGCACTGGACGGGGTGGAGCAATTGTTCGACCTGCGCTCCGATCCCGGAGAGCGTCGCGATCTCGCCGGAGATCCATCCAATTCTGCCGAACTGCGCCTTTGGCGCTCCCTCATGGTTTCGCATTTCGAGGAGCGCGGTGCGCCCTTCCTCAAGGGCGGCAAGCTGAGCCCTCGGCCCGAAGGCACGCTGTACTCACCACGGCACCCCCAAGCGTCTGAGGCTTGATAGCAGACGATACGGCTCAGCGAAGGAATTGCAGGTAGCCGTAAGCGAGCGGCATTGCAAACAGCAGCCCGTCGACCCGGTCCAAGATCCCCCCGTGCCCGGGAAGGATATTCCCGCTGTCCTTCAGTCCGGCGGAGCGCTTCAAGACCGACTCCGCTATGTCGCCGATTTGGCTGACCACGTTGACCAGCAATGCCAGGAGCGCCCCCTCCAGCACTGTGCCGTCGTGGGTGAGAAACGTGAAGACGTACAACGAACCGGCCAAAGTTCCCATCACGGTGGATGCGATCGTCCCTTCCCAAGTCTTGTTCGGGCTCGCGATCGGGGCGATCGGATGGCGGCCCACGGTCCCGCCTATCCCTAGAGCGCTCGAGTCACCGACGGCGACCACAACGAATACGAACACGAGCCAGTGTGGCGAGATGTCGTGAAGGAGCAGCCCGCACAGCATCGGTCCGGCCACATAGACCACGCCCGCAAGCGTGACGGCTGCGGTCGGCAAGAGTTCCTTCTGCGAGACGCGCTCGAGAACCGCGGCTCCCAAGAGGGCAATTAAGAGCAAGGTTGCGAAGTATCCGCGGTCCAAGTTCGGCGTCAACAGCCACAAGGCTGCGGCGGTCTGTCCGGCCACTTGGAAGGAGTGCAGGCCGCACTTGGCAGCGATGCCGAAGAACTCGCGTAGCGCCAGCGCCGACAGCACGACCACTGTTGCGACGAGTGCGACATGCGGGGCTTTGAATGCCAGCGCCCAAGCGCCCAGGGCGAGTAGAATGCCGGTTAGGATTCTGACCAAGCGGCGGGCCTCACTCGTTCACGCCCACCAGCTTGGCCTCGGCTCGTTCGGACTTAATCTGGCGCGCCGCTGGCTCGTCTGGCAACCCGCCGAAGCGCCGGTTCCGCTGTTGATACGAGCTCAGCGCTTCCAGCAAATCCGTGGTGCGGAAGTCTGGCCACAGCCTGTCCGTCACCCAGATTTCCGAGTAGGCGATTTGCCACAGCAGGAAGTTGCTTAAGCGAAATTCCCCAGATGTGCGGATCAGTAGGTCGGGATCCCCGATAGAGGAGGTGGAAAGCGTGTCGCTGAATTCGTGCTCGTCGATCTGCCGCGGCTCTCCCAGCTGGCGGGCCCGGCGGAGCAAGTCGTTCACGGCATCGACGATCTCCGTCCGTCCGCCGTAGTTGAGGGCGATGGTGAGCGTCATGCCGAGGTTGGCCGCTGTCTCGACGATCGCGTTGTCGATGTCGTCGCAGACCTCCCGAGGCAGCGCCTCGACGCGCCCGATCGTCTGGAACCGGACGTTATTAGCCTTCAGGTCCGGCAGCTCTTGGCGCAAGTACTGCCGCAGAAGCGCCCACAGGGTCCGGATTTCAGCTTTGGGCCGCTTCCAGTTCTCGACGGAGAAGGCGTATAGCGTCAGTGCTTCAATATCCAGGCGGCAGCAGGCTTCGATGATCTCTCGAACCGGCCTGACGCCCGCACGGTGGCCCGCCGCCCTGGGGAGCAGGCGTCGCTTGGCCCACCGGCCGTTTCCGTCCATGATGACTGCGATGTGCCTAGGGAGCCGTTCGGGGCTCAAGCGGCGGGCCATCCGCCACTCGTTGCTACCGGGCGTTGCCCACTCTAGGAAATCCTGCATCTCGCTGGAAACCGAGCCTAGGTTCCATCGTACACTGGCCCCTGCAAGCCGGTCGGAGATTTCCGACTCAAGACGCGATGCCGAAGCCAGCCTGACCGCGCCCGGCAAACGCCTTGGGAGTTGCGTCCCACGCGCGGTGGGATAGAATGGACCCGTCATGGTAACTCATGCGCGTCTTTGCCTGCTTGCGATTCTCGGCGCGGTCGCCGTCGGATGGGCGCAGGAGGTCGCGAACGACAGCGACAGTACCATTCGAGTCGAAGTCAATGTCGTCAACCTTCCGATTACGGTCACGGATACGGAGGGGCGATTCATCGTAGACCTCAACAAGTCCGACTTCAGCGTTTGGGAGGACGGGCAACTCGTCGAGATCCGGTACTTCACGCGGAGTGTGGAAGAAGAGAAGAAGCCGCCGCTATTTGCGGGCTTCATCATCGACCTGAGCAACACGGCCCGTCTGTACTACAAGACCTACCAGACTTCGATCGGCGACCTAGCCTGGATGCTCGTGCCGGAAGGGGGCCGGAACAAGGGATTCCTGCTGGGGTACCACACAGAGGTCGACGAGCTTGTGGGCTTCACTGACGATCCGGTGACTCTGACCGAGAAGATGGAGAACCTCAAGCACGGCGGCGGCAGCGCCATGTTCGATGCCATCTACCAAGCCTGCACCGACAAGCTAGTCTCTGTGCCTTACCAGGGAGCGAGCGAGCCGCGTAAGGTCTTGGTCGTGATCGGTGACGGACACGACAACGCCAGCAAACGGTCCGTCGACGAGGTGATCCACGCGGCCCAGCTGCACCAAGTGACGATCTACGCGGTCAGCACAGTGGGTTGGGGCTACCACCATGAAGAGGAGGCCAACCTATTCAAGCTGGCGCGGGAGACTGGCGGGCGGGTAGTGCGGCCGATGCAGAAGGTCCACAAGGATGTCGCCGGATACCTTTCCAAGCCCCAGGACGCAGGAAACTACCAATACGAGGTCGGAACGGGCGGGTACGCAGCGGCGCAACTGTCGGCGCTTTACGAGGCGATTCTCAACGTGGCAGGTAACGTGCAGAGCCAGTACATCCTCGGGTACGTGCCAAGCAGGCCCTTCACAGATCAGGACTTCCGCGTGATCGATGTCGAACTGGGCCTGGCCGGCGCGGATGTCGAGGTCTACCACCGTCGTGGTTACTTCCCTCCCGTCGCGAGCCAGCTTCCGGAGAACTGAGCTGGCGGGCTGGTTGTCTGTTGTCTCTGACGGAGACTTGTTCTCTACCTTACTTAGTTGATCGCCGGTCGGAACCAGGGAAACCCGAACCAGCCGGTTAGGATTCTGACCAAGCGGCGGGCCTCACTCGTTCACGCCCACCAGCTTGGCCTCGGCTCGTTCGGACTTAATCTGGCGCGCCGCTGGCTCGTCTGGCAACCCGCCGAAGCGCCGGTTCCGCTGTTGATACGAGCTCAGCGCTTCCAGCAAATCCGTGGTGCGGAAGTCTGGCCACAGCCTGTCCGTCACCCAGATTTCCGAGTAGGCGATTTGCCACAGCAGGAAGTTGCTTAAGCGAAATTCCCCAGATGTGCGGATCAGTAGGTCGGGATCCCCGATAGAGGAGGTGGAAAGCGTGTCGCTGAATTCGTGCTCGTCGATCTGCCGCGGCTCTCCCAGCTGGCGGGCCCGGCGGAGCAAGTCGTTCACGGCATCGACGATCTCCGTCCGTCCGCCGTAGTTGGGGGCGATGGTGAGCGTCATGTCGAGGTTGGCCGCTGTCTCGACGATCGCGTTGTCGATGTCGTCGCAGACCTCCCGAGGCAGCGCCTCGACGCGCCCGATCGTCTGGAACCGGACGTTATTGGCCTTCGGTCCGGCAGCTCTTGGCGCAAGTACTGCCGCAGAAGCGCCCACAGGGTCCGGATTTCAGCTTTGGGCCGCTTCCAGTTCTCGACGGAGAAGGCGTATAGCGTCAGTGCTTCAATATCCAGGGGGCAGCAGGCTTCGATGATCTCTCGAACCGGCCTGGCGCCCGCACGGTGGCCCGCCGCCCCAGGGAGCAGGCGTCGCTTGGCCCGCCGGCCGTTTCCGTCCATGATGTCTGCGATGTGCCTAGGGAGCCGTTCGGGGCTCAAGCGGCGGGCCATCCGCCACTCGTTGCCCACTCTAGGAAATCCTGCATCTCGCCGGAAACCGAGCCTAGGTTCCATCGTACACTGGCCCCTGCGAGCCGGTCGGAGATTTCCGACTCAAGACGCGATGCCTAAGCCAGCCTGACCGCGCCCGGCGAATACCTTGGGAGTTGCGTCTCACGCGCGGTGGGATAGAATGAGTCCGCCTTGGCAACTCATGCGCGCCTTCGCCTGCTTGCGATTCTCGGCGCGGTCGCCGTCGGATGGGCGCAGGAAGCCGCGAACGACAGCGACAGTACCATTCGAGTCGAAGTCAATGTCGTCAACCTTCCGATTACGGTCACGGATACGAAGGGGGTATTCATCGATGGACTCAACAAGTCCGACTTCAGCGTTTGGGAGGACGGGCAACTCGTCGACATCCGGTACTTCACGCGTAGCGTGGAAGAGGACAAAAAGCCGCCGCTATTTGCGGGCTTCATCATCGACCTGAGCAACACGGCCCGTCTGTACTACAAGACCTATCAGACTTCGATCGGCGAGTTAGCCTGGATGCTCGTGCCGGAAGGGGGCCGGAACAAGGGATTCCTGCTGGGGTACCGCACAGAGGTCGACGAGCTTGTGGGCTTCACTGACGATCCGGTGACTCTGACCGAGAAGATGGAGAACCTCAAGCACGGCGGCGGCAGCGCCATCTTCGATGCCATCTACCAAGCCTGCACCGACAAGCTAGTGTCTGTGTCCTACCAGGGAGCAAGCGAGCCGCGTAAGGCCTTGGTCGTGATCGGTGACGGACACGACAATGCCAGCAAACGGTCCGTCGACGAGGTGATCCACGCGGCGCAGCTGCACCAAGTGACGATCTACGCGGTCAGCACAGTGGGTTGGGGCTACCACCATGAAGAGGAGGCCAACCTATTCAAGCTGGCGCGGGAGACTGGCGGGCGGGTAGTGCGGCCGATGCAGGCGGTCCACAAGGATGTCGCCGGATACCTTTCCAAGCCCCAGGACGCAGGAAACTACCAATACGACGTCGGAACGGGCGGGTACGCAGCGGCGCAACAGTCGGCGATTACCGATGCGATTGTCGAGGTGGCAGGTAACGTGCAGAAGCAGTACATCCTCGGGTACGTGCCAAGCAGGCCCTTCACAGACCAGGACTTCCGCGTGATCGATGTCGAACTGGGCCTGGCCGGCGCGGATGTCGAGGTCTACCACCGTCGTGGTTACTTCCCTCCCGCCGCGAGCCAGCTGCCGGAGAACTGAGCTGGCGGGCTGGGTGTCTGTTGTCTCTGACAGAGGCTTGTTCTCAACCTTGCTTGGTTGATCGCCGGTCGGAACCGGGGACACTCGGGCCATCGGCTCGTTTTAGTTACGCCGCTGGGTGCCGTAGGTGACGTCGACCAGCAGCAGTCCGTGCCGTTGGTCGACGCGCTCGGGCAAGTCCAGATATACCGGTACGGGGGTCCGGGCCGGGCTGACCGTGCCGCTGGCCGAGCTACGGGACCGGCAAGGCATTGCGGACGAACGCGTAGACCGCGCGCAGCGCCTTCATGCAGCTGGCGACCTGAGTGCAGCCGCAGGAGTCAAGGAAGCCGAACAGCTCGCAGACTCGGCGGCTGATCGCGGTGCGACTGGGCAGAACACGGCTCCGCCATGAGAGCTTGCCTCCAAGCCAATCCCGCACCACTGCGAAGTGCCTGCGCAGGCCGATGTTCCTCGTTCATGGCGAAGCAATGGCACACGACACGTGCAAACGATGAGTCCTGCTTCGTCGGGCAGCGCGAGCCGGCAGGTGCGCGCCAGCGCAAATGGATGTTCTCCCGTCGGAGATGTGCTCGATGACTGTCCCGTAGGCTCGACCGCAGGCACTCTCGATCTTGGCAACTGACAGCGTGGAATGAACGTGGCAGTGCCGCGACAGGGATCAAGACGACTACTCCGACAACCTCCTGAACGACAAATCCATCCTCATGATCTACGGGCAGGTGCGCACTCGTAACCCGGACGGGAAAGCTCCATGAATGTGATGGCTTCTTAGAAGTGATTCAACGAAACGAACACCCCGTTCCGTTCTGCCCACTTGCGCATTCGCCGATTGCAAGAATCAGCCCATGAGAGAAGCTCTACTCGCCAGCCGCGCTTGCGCATCGTCTGCAAAGAGCTGTGGAAACCAGCACCCTCGAGACACGCTGGCCCGTCGCCGGTCAGCAGCACCACGATGCCCGGGTCGCCGTTGTAGTCCAACGCGTCTTCCAGCATGCGGACCTGCAGTAGACGGTCCGGCATTTCCTGCTCGCGTCGCATCGGATTCCCCTGTCTAAACAGGCTGACCTCCACGCCCTCGTTTTCCATACGATTCCAGAGCTGGCGCAACTCCGGCGGGACCGAGCCCGCAGCAAGTGCCTGCTTCAGTGGCCGCCGGGCTACGGCAAGCCGCAGGAGGTTGTCAGAATTGATACGAACCCGATAGCGCGCGCTTGGGCCGTCGCCCAGTTCCTACTCGAATCGCTGCGTTTCGTGAAACATGCCGGAGCTATCCCAGTAGACGAATCCGTTGTCCGAATCCTGTGCGCGATTCCAGAATCCGCCCAATTGATGATTCGGAGGCATTCCGTAACGAATTGAATCATGGGCTGCCTTGACCGGCATTCTAGGAGAACGATTTAGGACGGCTGGATGCCAATTGCCATCACGACTGCTGATCGGCGGATTTAGGGTCTACTCCGCGTCTCTGGTCTCCTGCGGGCAGCGGCATTGCAGCGGCGAGCAGTCACTCTCATCTAGTGTGTCTTCACTGTTGCCTCCCAGCCCGGGAAGGCGTCTTCGGACGCGCCACCGGCGGTCCCGCCCGATCCGGAACCGAACGGGTGCCGGCCGGTGCCGGCGGGTCTTTTCCCGGCCCCTGCCCCTGCTTTGCAGCGCTTCCCGGTCGTTGAGCGCTGTCAAAAAGTCCGTCTCGTCACCGTCGCAGTTGCCTTCCAATGCCCCGGCGAGGCCCACGTTAACCTACTGCCCGAAAGAGCGCAACCACCTTTCTATATCGGGACTTGACAGGCTAGAAAGGTGCAGGGACTTGTCAGCAGGGCGGGCAGGCTCATGTACCGTTGCCCCGACGGCCTGCAGTTCACAACTGGTCGGTGGCAAGACCCGCTAATCTTCGTTGCCGCAAACGTTGCCATTCTCGTCGGCACGTTGCTTTTCTCGGTATAATTCAGAAAGCTTGGAACTGGAGCCTCATACACGTCGGCTGCACGATATAGGCCTCAACGCCTACGAGTCGAACGCCTACATAGTGCTCATCGGCCATGGACAATTCAAGGCGCTTGAAGTAGCAGGCCGCGCGAGCATCCCGCGGGCCAAAATCTACGACGTGCTGAACAGCTTGGTCGACAAGGGCTTCGTGAGAGTGGTCCACGGAAAGGTCAAGCAGTTTTCAGCCGTGGAGCCTCGCCTCGCCTTGGAAGGCTACTTGAACCGGAGACGCGACCGATTCCTTCGGGAGTGGGAAGATCGCCAGAAGGTGGCCTCAATGCTCAGCAACGACCTGGCCGAGGTCTTCCGGGACGGGTCGAACGGCCATAGTCCGCTGGACTATTTGCGCATTATCGGGGATACGAGGCAGATCGTCGAGGAGTACCGGCAGATGCTTCTGCAGACCCGCAATGAGTATTTGGAGTTCGCGAGGCCGCCATACGGCGTGGACCCCGGTCACGAGCCGAACGTGAGGAGCTTGGCGGACAAGGGCACGACCTGCAAGCTGATGTTCGATTCCTCGGATGTCCAATCTCCGGCAAGGCGCGCGAAACTCCGGCTCTTAGAGGAAGCCGGCGCCAAGGTGCGCGTCGGTCGAAACATTCCCATGAAGCTGGCTTTGTTCGACAGCCACAGCGGCATGATTTCCCTAGACGATCCGGTCGTGAGCCAGCAGAAGATAACGGCGTTGGTCTTCGAGCACCGCAGCCTCGGCAGCGCTATGCGCATGCTATTCGTCGATTCGTGGAACCGCAGTGCTAGGCTGGACGACTTCCAGTTCGGCGCGCCGGCAATTCGAGACTAGCCGCAGTCAGCATTCGGCGATGGATTGTCCAATCCCCAACGCCGTAGTTCCTGTCGCGGGCCTCGGAACGCGCCTGCTTCCAGCGACGAAGTCGCAGCCCAAGGGAATGCTGCCAGTCGCCCGCAAGCCGATCGTGCAGTACGTCCTGGAGGAGCTGGGACGATCGGGCGTGCGGAACGTTCTGTTCGTGACTGGGCAGGGCAAGGCGGCGATCGAGAATCACTTCGACCCGGACACAGGCCTCATGGACACGCTTCGCAGGTCGGGGAAGGACGACCTGCTGCTGGAGTTGGATTTCGAAAAGCTGGGCCTGAACATTCTCTACACGCGGCAAAGCGTGCAGCGCGGCTTGGGCGACGCAATCCTGCACGGAGAGTCATTCGCAGGGCGTGACCCGTTTATCGTCGCCCTTGGCGACTCGATTATCGGCTTGAAAGGGGACTCCACGGCCTGCAGGCGAATGGCCGACGCATTCGTCGAGCATGAAGCGGAGGTCGTTATTGCGGTCGAGGAAGTTCCGCCGGAGCGTGTGCGCTTCTACGGAATCGTCGATCCTGGCGGAGATGGCGACCTCTTCCCCATACGCACGATGGTCGAAAAACCATCCTTGGATGTTGCGCCTAGCCGGCTGGCTGTGTCGGGGAGGTATGTTTTCTCGCCGACTATATTCGACATGATCCGGAGCGTCCGTCCTGACCGGCGCGGCGAGATCCAGATTACGGATGCCATTCGCCGGGTCGCTGAACGCGGAGGGAAGGTCTTGGGAGTGAAGCTCCGACCCGAAGAAAAACGCCACGACATTGGCAACATGCCGAGCTATTTCGAGACCTTTATTGAATTCGCACTGGCGGACCCAGACCACGGAGAACGGGTCAGAAGCCACCTAATTAAGGTCTTGGGTGTCCCTCCGGGCAAACAGCTATAGTGAACCAGTGAGCAGGCAGCGCCGGGGTCTAGGTGGTGAGGTTGGATTCGATGAAAAGGTGTCTGATTCTCGTCGACCTGCAAAACGATTTCATGCCGGGAGGTGCGCTCGGCGTGCCGAAGGGCGACGAAGTTATTGCAGTAGCCAACCGGCTCGCACCAAAGTTTGACTACGTGGTAGCGAGCCAGGATTGGCATCCTCCCGACCATCGCAGCTTCGCCTCGCAGCACACAGAACGCAAGGCAGGCGATGTGATCGATCTAGACGGCCTTGACCAGGTGCTTTGGCCGGACCATTGCGTGCAAGGATCGCACGGTGCCGAGTTGCACAAGGATCTCGACCTAGCGTGCATTGATGTGATGTTCCAGAAGGGAACTGACAGGAATATCGACAGCTACAGCACTTTCTACGACAACGCCCACCGGCGTTCAACGGGACTCGGGGATCATCTAAGGGAGCGGGGAACGAAGGCGGTCTGGATTCTTGGGCTGGCCACCGATTACTGCGTGAAATTCACTGCCATGGATGCGCTTTCCCTTGGGCTGAGCACGTCGGTGGTGCCGGAAGGGTGTCGTGGGATCGACGTAGTGCCGGGTGATGTGGACCGCGCGTGGGAGGAAATGCGAGCCGCCGGCGTAAGCGTCGTCCCTTGCGAGGACCTCGGATGAGCGATGCGGTCGAATTCGTCGCAGAGGGTCGCTATCTGCGTTTCGCCAAGCGCAATGACTGGGAGTACGTCGAGCGGGTGAATGTTCGCGACGTGGCGGTGCTCGTTCCTATCACCCCTGAGCACGAAATCGTCCTTGTCGAGCAGTTCCGGATTCCCGTGCAGGCTCGGATGATCGAGCTGCCGGCCGGTCTGGTCGGCGACGAGGAGGAATTCCGAGACGAAGATCTCCTCGATGCTGCCAACCGGGAACTCGAAGAGGAAACCGGGTATCGCGCGGGAAAACTCACCGTGCTGACGCGCGCTCCAAGTGCGGGCGGAATGACCAGCGAGCTGGTTTCGTTTCTGCATGCGACTGGACTGAGAAAAGTCGGCACGGGGGGCGGTGTCGATGGCGAGGACATTACCGTACATGTCGTGCCGCTTCGTGAGGTGAGGCGTTGGCTTCGTAAAAAGGAAGAGGAAGGCTTCCTGCTTGACCCGAAGATCCACGCCGGACTCTACTTGGTCAGTCCAAGCCTCTCCAGCTAGGGAACTCTTTGCTAGCGGGCGAAAGCTTGGAGCCGCATGTCCGATATGTGTGGACCGATTTTCTAAGCCGTCGCTTGAGGACCAGTGAATTTGACGACCAGTCTCGTGCCCTAGGCTTCGCGCCCGATGGCCAGAGCTTTCAGGCCTGCCTTAGCAAGCCCCTTCTTGGTTGTCATCCTACTTGACCTTGGGATCGACATGGCCCGCTGGGCTTGTGCCCTGCCGCGCGAGGGCCAGCAGGATCAGGTCAAGCTTTTCTTCCATTTGGTCGATTCTAGAGTCCACCCTGTCGAAGCGGGCGTCCACCGCGTCTTCCAAGCGTTCGATGCGAATGTTGGTATCGTCGATGCGAGCATTGATCTGGATGCCTTGCGTGAGCAGCAATGCGCCCAGCGCCATCCCTGTTACCACGACCGTCCGATTCAGGCTCATCCCGTTCTTGGTATTCGCTTGTGCTACGGATTCTGCTATCCCTCTTGCTGTGCCTCCTAATTCCATGTTCCCCGATAGCAAGTATATTGCTATTTTGAATGATTTATGTTCTCCCTCAGCGAGGCTCTTGTCAAGTTACTTGGCGACTATTTGCGTTAGTTCCATGTGCCTGGTCTAAAGCCACCGACTCACAGCGGGTTTGCTTCCAGGAGGTGGAGGGGAAGGCAAACCCGCCTAGACTGTGGGGATGGCGGCGCACCAGTCGAGCGGAAATGCGAGGTGCGACATCAAGCACCACGTGGTGTGGGACGGGGGCGTTGCGATTCGAATAGCGGAGTGCACGCTAGACACCCCCCCTTAGGGTTCGTCTTGACGGCTCATCGCTGTCGCCTGCATCGGCTTTGAATCCATTACTGAGTTAGGTTTTCTGGGGCGGACGCGGTGATTTAATGCCTAGAGAGAGTCAGCAGGATCAAGTCAAGCTCTTCGTTCATACGGTCGATTTTCACGTCCAGTCGGTCAAATCGCACCTCAAGCTGGTCAAGGCGGGCGTTCAGGTTTTCTTTGAGACGGTCGAATTGGGAGTTAGCATAGTGGATTCGAGCGTTGATATGGCCACCTTGCGCGAGCAGCGATGCGCCCAGCGCGATGCCCGTTCCGACTGCTACCCAGGCCTGGCTCATCGCGTTGTCTAAAGTCTCAGTGCTGATTCTTGCCCCGATTGCCGTGGTTGCTCCTTCTTATGGCTTAGGAAGTCGGCTCGCACGTAATTTTTTTCTCTTTATGATTGCCTATTGAGGGCCTAAGTCAAGTCGTAAGAACAGGGCACCGGCTTTAAGCCGGTGGTCGTTGCCTCCATAGGTGGGCGCGCTCATCGTTCGTCGAGTGAATCGGCAATTCGCGAAAGTTCGTGCTTCTTTACCTTACCCATTGCGTTAAGAGGCAGGCTTTCAACGAAGACAATCCTCTTGGGAGCCTTGTAGGCGGCAAGCGACTGTCGGCAATGAATGATCAATTCGTCGTTTAGTACCTCCTCGCTTCGCCTTACCACGAAGGCTGTCACCGCCTCGCCCCATTCTTGGTCGGGCACTCCCACAACTGCGCATTGGTAAACCCCAGGATGGCGGGCCAGGACATGTTCGACCTCCGTCGGGTAAACGTTGAAGCCCCCGCTAATGATCAGATCGTTCATTCGGCTCGTGAGTTCGTACCGGCCTCGCGAGTCGCGCTTCCCAAGGTCGCCTGTCCGGAACCACCCGTCATCGTTGAAGGAACTCTTGGTCTTGTCAGGATCTCGCCAGTAACCCGAAAACACGTGTGGCCCGCGGGTTTGCAGTTCGCCGACGACCCCTTCGGCGGATTCGACCCCGGTCTCCGGATCCGCAATCCGCATTTCAACTCGCGGGAGTGGAAAGCCCACTTGACCTGGAACCCGGTCCCCGTCAATAGGGTTGGAAAGCATAATGCCCGTTTCTGTCATTCCGTAACGCTCGACGACTCGGTGCCCGAGCTGCCGCTCAATTGCCTCGAAGACCTCGACAGGTAAGCGATCCGATCCGGACGTCAGCAAGCGCATGTGGCGCAAATCGAGCCGGTCGTCCCCTATGGCCGCGAGAATGCGTCGATACATAGTGGGCACAGCCATGAAAACCGAGCACTCGCCACTAGCCAGATCCTTCAAAACACGATGTGCATTGAACGATGGATGGACGATGCAAGATGCGCCAGCATACAACGCGCCATGCAGGGCTACGAGCAGACCGTGAACATGGAACATTGGCAACGCGTGGAGAAGTACGTCGTTGGAGGACCACTGCCACGCTTCGTCGAGCATTTCCATGTTGGCTGTGAGGCTCGCGTGGGTCATGCACGCGCCTTTGGGGCGTCCAGTCGTTCCGCTGGTGTACAGCATCACAGCAAGGCGGTCGGCTCCGGCTTCGGTGCTTGAGCAAGAGCCGGTGCCGGACGGCATCTGTTCGTCAAACCGGTTCGGGTCCATTCCGACTACCTCGGTCCCGTATCCAGAAAGAGCTTCCTTGGTTGCCGATGTGCTGTCTGGACTGCTACCCACGACTAGCAATCTAGCCTCGGAATCGCGAATCAGGTATTGCAACTCCGGCAGGGAATAGGCTGGATTAAGTGGCATCGAAATCGCGCCCACGCTGCAGGAGGCCAGGTGAAGATGAATCCCCGCGACGCTCTTAGGTAGCCAGACGGCCACCCGATCCCCGGGACGCACTCCCTGATCGGATAGCCATTGAGCGGCCTTCGACATGCCCGCGTGCAGGGACTTGTAACTGACCATTTGCGTGGACGCTTCCTCACGGAATTCGATCGCAGTCTTGGAACCGTGCTTGTGGCAGTTCTCCCGAAGACGCTCGAGAAACAGCATTCGTGTCACTCCCCTTGTGATGTCACGCCGACTCGGCGTCTCACCATTCTCGCGTCATTCCTTGCAAGGCGAGGACAGCTGCAGTCTCGAAGGAGCTTCCAGCAACAGTGGCGCTGCGCTAGGACTGACTGTGAGCGACCTCGTTCGCCCGGCAACGTGGAACCCGGAACTGAGGGCCCGCCACGATTGCCCTGGGCCGGAAGCAAGTGCTTGAGTCAAGGCTTGAGGACCGGGCCGCTTACTCTAGAAATTCCATGCCAACTACAACTGACAACCAGGCTATGGTTTCATATTTCATTTACATTCCATGGGGCACTGAGGCACATAATCCGCTATCTGGTCCTGCTTCGATCCTTCACGAGGCCATGAAGACTGCCGCCTTGCCGGCCTCAACCGCAGGGTCTCCCGGCAGACAGCGGCAAGGCGGGTCTGGGCGTGCCGATCGCGCCAGGGCGCTGAAGCATCTTGCATGGACCTTCAGACGTCACGGAACTGATCGATCACGACGAGCGCTTGTCACTGCCGTCCAGCCGAGTCAAGTCCGCGAGGCAGATAGGCGGATGCATCGTGGTTCCCAGAGCATCTGCGACTGCGACCCCCGTCGCGGTCGAGCTTTGAGTAGCACTAGCTTTGGCTCCGGCCTCCCAATGCGCCGGCGTGATGCTGCCGGCATTGGCCGGGGTGACTGGCCGGACTTCTCCAGCGCATCGCGCCGCCGCGCTTCGAGATGACGGTGGATTTGTGAGAAGCGAAGAAACCTGCGCGATGAGACATGCCTCCGGTCTCGAATCCTCGTTGGCCAAGACAGTCCGCTGTTTCGCGAATAGTGGCGAGGAGCCGACGATAATTCGGCGAGGCCAATTCCTGACTCTAATTCAGCCTTGCGGGGGGCAGCACCAAGAGCGCCAGTTGAGATACCTGTGGCGCGATCATTCCGCTTGTACAAGTGGCTCGACTTACAATTCCAGCAAATCCAAGCGGTCCTGAAGCTGCTTCGTCAATTGCTCGACCAGCGACGCATTCGCAGCGGCGATGTTCTTCGTTTCCTTTGCGTCTGACGTGTGATCGTACAGTTCCGCATAGCCATCTTCGTGAAGGATCAAGCGATGTGTCTCGGTTCGAATCGTCTGGGCTTCTCGACGGTAAGCAATTGCAGGATGACCGCCGGAAGCCGGATTATCTAGCAGTGGGCGCAGCGAGACTCCGTGAACGAAGTCCGGCGTTGGCAGCCCGGCTAGGTCGCAAAGCGTCGGGAACACATCCAAGGTTTCGACCATCGCGTCCGTCGGCGCACCGGGATTCTGGATGTTGCCATGCGAAATGATGAGCGGAGATCGCAGAGACTCCTCGAACAGCGCGTGCTTGCCCCAAATCGCGTGCTCGCCTAGGTGCCAGCCGTGATCCCCCCAAAGGATCACGATGGTGTTCTCGGCGGCGGTCCGCTCCAGTCGCTCCATTAGGCGGCCGACCTGCGCGTCCGCGTACGTAACGCAGGCGGCGTAGTGCTTTCGTACCTCCAGCGCGAAATCGGCGTCCGTGTTTGGGTCGCGATTCCATCGGTTGTACTTCATGAACTCGCCCGAGGCGTGCCAGGTCGATCTTCCCTCCGGCTTGGCTGGATGCGGCGTGGGTGGCAGCTCGGTGTCAGAGTAAGGCTCGAGGTACGCCGAAGGCGCGCCAAATGGCAAATGCGGACGTAGGATACCGACAGCAAGGAAGAACGGCTTGTCGGAGTCCGAGGTCAGTTGGTCAAGTTGCCTGAGGGCTTCGTCGATCGAAACCCCGTCAGGATAGATCGAATCGGGCCCCTCCTTCGCTTGGAACACGTCCATGTCAGCGGCATCGACTCGGATCTCTCCGTTTGCCAGACCGTGCATCCATCCCCGAGGATGCTGCCAGGGGCCGGCGGGCAACAGATGACGGTCCCAGGAGTTCGGCATTTCCTGTTGGAGGGGGTCGTCCCAATCCTCGCCGCCTAACCCACCAGGATGATGGGAGACCTTTCCTACCGAGACGGTCGTGTAGCCGTGCTGGCGAAACCAGGCCGGCATGCTTGGCGGTACGGATCCCAGGTCATCTTTCAGCTTTGCGGCGCGCCCAAACAACGCCCCGTTGCTGGCCCCGCCATAGCGCCCGGTCAAGAGCGTGTAGCGCGACGCACCGCAGGTAGGCGCTTGGACGTAGTGGTTGCGGAAGATTCTACCGGTTGACGCCAGGCTATCGATGTTCGGCGAGCGGATGTACGAAGCGCCAAAGGACGCCAGCTCGGGACGCAAATCGTCGACCGCGATCAACAGAATGTTCGGCCTTGTGTCCATAGCGGTGTCCGGCACGGTAGAACACGATAGAGCGACGGCGGCGGCGACGGAAAGTAGAGTCCTCACGAGATCATTTCTCCGTTAGGTAAGGCAACATCATCATGCGCAGCTCTTCGATTTGGGTCGAATGCTGACGCGACCTAGCAAGATTGTTCCATTCGTTTGGATCGCTCTGGTGGTCGTAGAGTTCTTCAGAGCCATCCTCATAGTGGATGTAACGCCAACGGTCCGTTCGAAGCGAGGCATTGTTCGGGTTGAACATCGTAACGACGGCTCGCCCCGTGCTGAGTCGAGGCTCTCGCAACAAAGGGACAAGCGAGTCGCCGTCAAGGTCGTCGGGGGCCCCGACGCCACAGAGCTCAGCCAGCGTTGGATAGAGGTCAATCAGGCCGACTGGCTGTGCGCTGGTCAGACCAACGGCAAAGCGGTTGGCCTGAGACCTCGGAACCGAGACGATGACCGGCACCTTTGTGGAACGCTCCCATCCAGTCCATTTGCCCCAATGCTCCTTCTCGCCTAGATGCCAGCCGTGATCGGACCACAGCACAATCACGGTGGTGTCGCCGAAGCGTGAGTTGTCCAGGGCGTCCAACAGTCGGCCGATTTCATGGTCGACGTAGGCCACGCTCGCGAGATATGCCTCGACGGCCGCGCGCCATTGATTGTGCTTCACCACGGTCGCATGGCTGCCGGCCGTGACGGGCTCGCGGGCCCATTTCTTCGCAGTTTCACTCAGATCATCGAGGTCGTCGTCTTGGATCTTCGGTAGTTGGCCGGGCGATTCTGCGAAGCGATCGAAGAACCGCTTCGGGGCCCACAGGGGGATGTGTGGACGGTAGTACCCGACGCCGAGAAAGAACGGTTTGTCGAAGTCGCCATTGATGCGCTCGATCGCCCAATCCGTGATCTGAGTGTCGCCGAATTGGGAATCCGGAACGTCGAATGGACCCCAGTCGAATGACTCGCCGTTCGGGCTATCGGGTCGCCGGTCGGATGGCATGCGGTTCAGCGGCAGAATGATCGTATTGTCGCGGCTGTCCTTGGTCGCATGGCGTGGATTCTCAGTCCCCTTTGTTGGCAGCTCCTCTTGCGTGTATTCGACGGCCTCCCGTGGCAAGGGACTCCATCGCTGGCTGACGCTGAAGTATTCGTCGAACGTCGCCCTCCCGCCCGAGTGCAGGAGCTTACCCGTGCCGAGGACTCGATAGCCTGCTTCCTGAAACGCCGTGGTGATCAGCCGGGCACCCGGATAGGTCCGATCTAGCGTCTGGCCGGTCTGATTCGCCCAGACTCCGGTGACCTGCGGCAAGCGACCGCTGAACACCGCCGCTCGCGAGGGATTGCAGGCCGGCGCGGCGCAATGTGCATTTGTGAACAGCACTCCGCGCGCCGCCAGACGATCAATGTTAGGCGTGAGTGCCTGCGGATGGCCGCGCAGGCAGCCGATCCAGTCGTTCAGGTCGTCGACAGAGATAAACAGGACATTGGGACGTTCCCCGACGGACGCACAGCCGGGGACTATTGCACTCCCCACGATAACGAGCAGCGCAAGTATTACGGGCGATCCCATGGTTTCGGCACTTCATTGTATGACGCGCCTCCTAGTCCAAAGAGCATCGTCGGCGACTGGTGCATCAGCTGCGAGATGAAATTGCGGGTGGGCAGCATCGCTTTCGACTGCAACGGTCGTGCGAGCGCTATACGGTGCTCGCCCAAGTTCGTGATTCGAAGAGTTCCTGAATCCATAAGTGCTTTTGACCGAGGATCTTGCGCAGATCATGAAGGTGCACAAGACACCCCGGAAATTGTCGTTTCGCGGGGCAGCGCCTATTGCTTGATGGGTTCGCGTTGCAATTGCTGCTCAATTGAACGCCATGATGGGCCAGCACGGCCATGAACAGATGGGCACGGACCCGCTCCGTCTTGCGATGTGACACCGGAAGCAAGCCCAGTTTGCTTGGTTGCACCCGGTCCAGCTGGTGCCCGGCGGGTAGCTGACGACAAGCTTGCCCAGGTCTGGCTCCGGGCATCGCGCTACTGGCGCAAAGTGCTCTTGGGGACCGTCTGACCCTGCTAGGCAGCGTTCCGGAGGAAAACCCTAAGGAATGTCAGCAAGGAAGGTCAGGCCGAAGCGGGCGTTTCCGCGCCATACTGAAGAAGCTGTGGAGCACACGGATTACGACGCCGTGCTGGTTGTGTCGTTCGGTGGGCCTGATCGAAACGAGGATGTTCTTCCGTTTCTAGAGAACGTTCTCCGTGGCAAGCCCGTGCCCCGAGCCCGCCTCTTAGAGGTAGCCGAACACTATTACGCGTTAGGTGGCAAGAGCCCGATCAATGAGCAGAATCGGGCCCTGATCAAGGCGCTGCGGACGCAGCTGGACGATAACGGCCCGAACCTGCCCGTCTACTGGGGTAATCGCAATTGGCATCCGCTGCTCACCGACACGCTGCGGACTATGGCTGGCGATGGTGTCCGGCGAGCGATTGCGTTTGTCACGTCTGCCTTCAGCTCTTACTCCAGTTGCCGGCAGTATCGGGAGAACATTGAAGCCGCTCGTGAGATGCTTTCCGGCAACCCGCCGCAAGTAGACAAGATCCGACCGTTCTTTAACCACGCAGGCTTCATCGATGCCATGGCTGACCGTGTCGCGGACGCCCTGTCCCGCCTGGATTCGGGCAACCCGGGTCCCGCGAAACTCCTGTACACCGCCCACAGCATCCCGACGGCCATGGCCAGAAGCTCCCAGTATGCCGAGCAGCTCCGGGAAGCGTCGAGGTTGGTCAGCGGCCAGATCGGTGTCACGGACTGGGAGTTGGTCTTTCAGAGCCGTAGCGGTCCGCCCGCGCAGCCCTGGCTCGAGCCGGACGTCTGTGGCCGAATCGGGGAACTCCGCGAGGAAGGGGTGGAGCAAGTGTGCGTCGCACCGATCGGATTCCTGTCTGACCACATGGAGGTTCAATACGACCTCGACACCGAGGCCGCCGCGGTCGCGAAGCGACTCGGCCTCAACTTTGTCCGTGCGGGTACGGTAGGCACCCATCCCACGTTCGTGACCGCGGTACGCGACCTGATCGCCGAAAGGGTCTATGCTGCGCCGGGGCGATCAAGTGTCGGTGCAATGCCGCCGTGGCCCGATGTCTGCCCCGCTGACTGTTGCCCTCCGCCCGCACGGCCTGCGCGGGTCCCTCGTCGACCGGTGACCGCGCGCTCCAAGCAGGACGGGTCGGACGCCCTGTAAGCCGGTTTCTGTTCCCGTCCGGAGACGGGCGGCAGCCATTCATCTCGAACGCCTGTTGCCAGGCGCCTCTAGCGACCTACCCGGGGCTTTAGCGCGACGGGCCGCCGCATTGCCCTCTATTTGGTCTTGCTCCACGTGGGGTTTACCCTGCCGTCCCGGTTACCCGCGACGCGGTGCGCTCTTACCGCACCATTTCACCCTTACCCCGGAATCCGGGGCGGTATATTCTCTGTGGCACTTTCCGTCAGCACCCCCTCGCGAGGACGCCTCCCGGCCGTTAGCCGGCACGCTGCCCAATGGAGACCGGACTTTCCTCCGTGCCCGAAGGCACCGCGACTGCCCGGACGTCCAACCCTGAATTCAATTATAGGCCCTGCCCTCAGGCTAGGATTGGCTTCACGACATGCGCGGGCTCCACTCCCGTGAGCTTCGCGTCCAGGCCTTGATGCCGATACGTGAAGCGCTCGTGATCGATGCCGAACAGGTGTAGCAGCGTCGCTTGGTAGTCCCGGATGTGCACGGGATCTTTGACGATGTTGTAAGAGAACTCGTCAGTCTTGCCGTACACAGTGCCGCCCTTGATACCGCCGCCCGCCATCCATAGGCTGTAGCAGCGCGGGTGGTGGTCGCGACCGTAGTTCGTGGGCGTCAGCTCGCCCTGCGAGTAGATCGTCCGTCCGAACTCGCCGCCAAAGATCACCAGCGTGTCCTCAAACAGCCCGCGTTCCTTCAGGTCTTGGACTAGCGCCCAAGCGCCTCGGTCGGCGTCTCCCGCCTGCGCCCTCAGCACCACGGGCGCGTCGCTGTGCACGTCCCAGCCGCGGTGGTAGATCTGCACGAAGCGGACGCCGCGCTCGACCAGCCGACGAGCCATTAGGGCGGCGTTCTGGAACTTGCCCGGCTGGCGGGCTTCGTCGCCCCAGCGCTTCCACGTGCTCTCCGGCTCCGAGGATAGGTCGCTCATCTCCGGCACCGATGCCTGCATCCGGAACGCCATCTCGTACTGCTCGATACGAGCGAGCGTCTCCGGATCGCCGATTTTCTCGTGCTGCATCTGGTTCAATGCGGCCAGACCGTCCAGCATGCGGCGGCGCACCGTCTTGGTGACCCCCTCCGGGTTGTTTACGTACAGCACAGGCTCGCTCCCGGAGCGCAGGCCGACCCCGGCGAACTCCGGCGACAGGAACCCGGAACTCCACAGCTTGGCTGAAATGGCCTGCTGCCCCGCCTTGGGGTGGCTCTTCTCCGCGTTCATGACCACAAAGGTCGGCAGGTCGCGGTTGAGGCTGCCTAGGCCGTACGAAATCCACGAACCGATGCACGGGCGTCCCGGCACTTCGCGCCCCGTCTGGATGAACGTGATCGCCGGCTCGTGGTTGATGGCGTCGGTGTTCATCGAGTTGATGATGCAGATGTCGTCCGCCATGCCGGCAGTGAGAGGCAGGATCTCGGAGATCCACGCGCCGCTCTGGCCGTGCTGCGAGAAGTTGAATACCGACGGAGCGACCGGGAACCGCGCTTGGCCCGAAGTCATCGTGGTGAGCCGCTGGCCCTTGCGAACGGAGTCCGGCAGGTCCTTGTCATACCAGTCCTTCATGGCCGGCTTGTAGTCCAGCAGATCCATTTGCGGCGGCGCGCCCATCATGTGCAGGTAAATGCACCGTTTGACCTTCGGTGCGAAGTGCGGGAGGTGGGGCAAACCGCCCGTTCTCGGCCCTTCGGAGGCCCGCGCCTCCTCGGCCATCAGGCTGGCAAGTGCGATGCCGCCGATGCCCTTGGCTTGGCGGGCGAAGAATTGCCTGCGCGTCTCCGTTCGGATTGCTTCCTGAACGATTGAATTCTGCGACTGGATTGTATGGTGCGCGACTGACTTCATCTTTGGTTCCTCCGTGGTCATGGCAGCTCTTCTCGTAGGGCGCGGCCCCTATTTGTTCAGCGCCTCGTCCAAGTTCATCAGCTGGTTCGCCATCATCGTCCATGCCGCCAGCTCGGTCTTGTTCAGCGTCTCGTCCACCGGAACCTCTCCGGTGGCCAGCAGTTGGGTTGCGTCTTCGGTGTCCCGCTCGTAATGCCGAAGGAATTCCCGGAAGCTGTCCTGGGCCACTTTGCGTTCCTTGGAGTCGAATTCCCGGGACAGCAGCCGTACAGTCAGGAAGCCAAGGCGCTTCGCAAAGTCCGGCTGTGTTTCGTTCATCGCTGTCTGTGCCAGGAAGCGCGAGGCCTCCACGAATTGCGGGTCATTCATGGTTACCAGCGCTTGCAAGGGCGTGTTGGTCCGGTCACGCCGCACGGTCGAGTGCTCGCGAGTCGGTGCGTTGAAAATCTGCATCGAGGCCGGCGGGGCGGCTCGCTTCCAGAAGGTGTAAAGGCTGCGACGGTAGAGCTTGTCGCCGTCGTCCCTCTCGTAGGCCTTCGTGTTGCTGCTCGGCATCGCCACCGACTCCCAGACACCGTCGGGCTGGTACGGCTTCACGCTCGGCCCCCCGATCTTCTCCACCAAGATGCCGCTGGCCGCTAGGCCGTAGTCACGCAGCATCTCCGCGTCCATGCGGAAGCGCGGCCCGCGCGAGAGCAGCCGGTTATCCGGATCCTTGCCGATCTTCGCTTCATCGGCCTGAGGGGACTGCCTGTAGGCTGACGATGACAGCATGGTGTGCAGCAGCTTCTTCACGTCCCAGCCCGTCTCGCGAAATTCCACGGCGAGCCAATCGAGCAGCTCCGGATGCGACGGTGGCTCGCCCTGCGATCCAAAGTCGTCGCTCGTTCTGACCAGGCCCTCGCCGAACACCTGTTGCCAGAACCGATTTACTGTCACTCGCGAGGTCAGCGGGTTCCTCTCGTCGATTAGCCATTTCGCAAGGTGCAGGCGGTTGACAGGACCCGAATCCTCGACCGACGGCAGGAATCCCGGGGTCGCGGCGGGAACCGGTTCGCGCCGCTGGTCGTACATGCCGCGGAACAGAATGTGCGCCATAGCCTCGCCGTCTTCTTTCTCCTGCATGACGTGCGTGACCGAGCCGCGCCGTCGGACCTCCCGAATCGCTCTCTCGGCGCGCTTGGCCGCTAGGAAACCGGCCCGGTACTTCTTGTCGTGGACATTCAAATAGTGGAGCCCTAGCACTCTTTGCTCGTTCTCGTCCAGTTCCGAAGGGCTCTTGGACCGCGCCGCTTCTAACGCCGGCCAGTTCGCGATCACGTTGGCTTCCTCGACGCTCAGCTCTCTGTGGTAGAGCCTCACGTCGGCTAGAGCCCCTCCCTCCATGCCCCGGTGCTTGGTCTCGTCGTCGTCTGTGTAGTACCCACGTGCGAGAAGCATCGGTCGGTCGGAACCGACAGGCCCGTTAAGCTTCGCGAAATACTCGCTGCCTTGGAACGGCATGCGCGCCCCGTCGTAGTAAATGCTCAAGCCGGCGCGTTCCCCGGATCCGTCGTAAGTCACGGTGACGTGCCTCCAGATTTCGGGCCTGAGCTGGTACTGGTTGTTGGGCCTGATCTCGATGCTGGCCGGCTTGCCGTCCTTGACAGAAGTCATCTTGAAGATGATCTCCCTGCCGCCAAGCGTCACGACCCAGCCGCTCATTTTGTTCTCGGGATCCATCTGGCTGGCCACCACGTAGCTGCCTGCCTCCTTCGGGTGGCGGACCCAGAACGCCAGGGAAAACGGCTTGTCCGTGTCGATGCCGGAAGGGGGGAGTTCTACGTAGGCGTCCTCTCCGAATTCGAGTGCCCGGACATTCTCGGCCGGTCCCTGCGATTCCATTACCCCTTCGGCCGGGGACAAGGCGCTGCGCTGGCCGTCTCGCACGACGTGCGAGCTGCTGACGTGCAAAGGCGCCTTCTTCGTCTGTAGCGGGCTGGTCACGTTGCTGTACTTGCCTTTGGCCAGCCACTTGGCAAATCGCTTGCCGGGGTCAGCGGCGGACGCTTCCAGCGCGGCGCGGGTCTTTCGCAGCGTTTGCCGGACTTGTGCATAGTGCGCCCGCTCGTCATCGCGCGGCACGATGATGAACGGCGGCGTGTCCGAAATATTGCCGTCCATCACGTACTGCGTCGTGTTGCGGAAGAACGCCGTCATAGCGTAGAAATCGCGTTGGGTTATCGGATCGAACTTGTGGTCGTGGCAGGTCGCGCAACCGACCGTCAACCCGAGGAAGACCGTGCCTGTCGTGTCAGCGCGGTCCTTGGCGTAGATCACCTCGTACTCTTCGGGAATTACGCCGCCCTCGTTCGTCGTGGCGTTGCAGCGGTGGAATCCCGAGGCGATGAGCTGGTCCATGGTCGAGTTGGGTAGCAGATCGCCCGCAACTTGCTCGAGGGTGAACTGGTCGAAGGGAACGTTGCGATTGAACGCTCCGATGACCCAATCCCGATAGGGCCACATTTCACGGTAGTTGTCGATGTGAATGCCGTGAGTGTCGGCATAGCGAGCCGCGTCCAGCCAGTAGCGTGCCCGGTGCTCGCCGTAGGACTTCTCAGCGAAGAGGCGGTCCAAGTAGCGCTGAAACGCGTCCGGCTGGTCGTCCGCTAGGAATTCGGCGAGAATCTCGGGCTTCGGAGGCAGGCCGGTGACGTCCAGCGCGGCCCTGCGGGCCAAGCTAGTGCGGTCCGCTTCCGGCGCGGGCGCCAGGCCATCCTTCTCAAGCCGGGCCAGCACAAAGCGGTCAATAGGGTTGCGGCTCCAGTCCTCGTCCCTGACCGCAGGCAATTCCGGACGCTTCGGGATTTCGAATGCCCAGTGGCCGGTCCATTCCGCGCCTTCCTCGATCCACGCGCGGATACTCTCGACATCCTCGGTCTCAAGCGTCTTGTGCGAGTACTCCGGCGGCATGCGGAGTGCTGCGTCCGAGTGCGTGATGCGCTGGTAAACCAAGCTGGCGTCCGCGTTGCCGGGGACAACAGGTTTCCCATTCGGCCGATCGCCGAAGATCCCCTCCCTGCGGTCCAACCGCAGCTCCGCGGTTCTCGTGGCGGAGTCCGGCCCGTGGCACTGGAAGCACTTGTCGGCCAGTAGCGGCCTGACCTCTGTCCGGAAGTCAACTGCTGTCGCTGGAGCGACGGATATGAACAAAAAGACGCAAGCGAGTGAGGAAGCTGATCTGGTGAACCGACTGAATACCATGCCTAGAACATTATATCTAGCGGCGCGACTCCATTCCCTCCTCTTTGTCGGCGGGGTGGCGGTTTAGCCTGCAGGTAAACAGCGGATTCTTCCTCGGACGACGCCGAGGCAGGCCCCCCGCTTTCGACTGTTCCGCCGATTCGTTCGTGCGAGAGTGAGGGGAAGTGCTTGTGCGGCCATCCGTGCATTGGGCTAGACGGCTATCCGGGATCGCTTAGAGTTCCGCGGGTCTGGATCGTGCCCAATGTGTTCACCGCTGCGGCAGGTCGGATGCACCGCAGCGCCATGCTAGGGAATCCCGGTTGTTTTGCGGTGTCATTCTGCGGGCGCTCCGCACCGGTCGCCTTGCCGTAATACCTCGATGAAGACTATGCGTCACTTTCTTGGCTAACGCGAGTCGTAAAAGAGGTTCTTGATACTTGTGAGCCCGCTCAGCGCGGGCCCATTTGCCTAAGCCCGCGATGGTGAAATGCCGTGAGCAGCCAAGATCCGGAAAATGCTGAAGCGCTTGCCCGAAGTGCTCCCTCTCTCGCTGGCGGCCATCGTTTCTGCGGAGGCGACGGCCTCGACCGGGCTGCCGGCGTTCTCCGTCCTCATGGCGGGGAATCGATTGGACTCGCTGAAGGTACGCCGAACGGGCAGCGGAATGGTGGCCTCGTTGAAGCTCGGTGACGCCGGTCAGCAGGTCTCAGAGTGGCAACCTCGCAACTCGAAAGGCACGCTGCCCGGCATTCCCGCATTCACGGCCCGTCGCGTCGGGTAACTTCGCAAGATAGCGCCGAGGGCCGCATAGCTGAATCCGACAACCGGGTTGACAGACTCGACTCGGTGCGTTCTGCAATGCTCGACGAGGAAGGTTGCCCTCCGCGTTTGGACAGCAGGCGAGCTCACAGGACGCCTTGTGCTTCTTGTGAGCCGGACTGCCGGCCGCATGACATGGTTGCGGGGACAGGAATTGCACTTGAGACAAGCGCTGAAATCCTAGCCAAGAAGCTGCACTTGCACATGCTTCGTCACGCGTGAATCGTGCCTCTCGATCTCTTTGATCTCGCTGCAATTTGGAGACTAAGTCCCGAAGCGATGAGAAAGGCATGGGTGGCGAGAAGGATAGACCATTCTTCTCCGATCCTAGCTGCGGCGAGCAGCTTGTCTCCGGGTCGGACGCAGCGGCAGGATTACGGCGCACTAGGTCCTGGCCGTGTCTCTCGCTGAATGGCCGAGAGCGTTGCGAGTTGGCCGATCAGTTGGCGCAAGCTGGCGAATCCCCGCCTTGGTCGATGCTGGCGACGTGTGGTTGCGAAGCCTCGTCGAAGGTCCTCCGGTAATTAGCGAGCGTCGTTGCTCGAACGAACGGGTTGGCCAAGGCTTCGTGGGAGTCCCTCGATAGAATCGGGAAAATGATGCTTATCCGATGTGTTCCAGCCGTGGCGACCATAGCGCTTGTTGCGTGTGCTGTTTCCCCACCGACTGTCGGCGACGAGTTCGAGGTGGCGCCCGGACTCCAGATGACGCTGTGGGCCAGTGAGCCGCTCTTGGTCAATCCCACGAACTTCGACATCGACGAGCGCGGCCGGGTCTGGCTCGTCGAGTCGGTGAATTACCGAAGCGACCTCAAGAGCAAGCCTAGGAACGACCTGATGGGTGACCGAATCGTCATTTTGGAAGACACAGACGGCGATGGCCAGGCCGATTCCCGCAAAGTTTTCGACCAGCATGCGGATATGCTGGCTCCGCTGGGCATTTCGGTTTTGGGGAACAAGGTTGTCGTGTCGCAGTCTCCGGATTTGTTCGTCTACACCAAGGACGAGGACGACCGCATCGTTTCGAAAGAGACACTCGTGACCGGGTGGGAAGGCGTGGACCATGACCACGGCCTGCACGTGGTGCTTTTCGGGCACGACGGGCGTTACTACTTCAATTCCGGCGACCAGGGGTTCGAGACGACTGACCGTTCGGGACACACTTTCCGAAGTAGCAGGGAAGGCCCCTACTATGCCGCGACCGTGCAGACGATGAATCCGGACGGCACGGACTTCCGCGTGTTAGCCCATAACGCGCGCAACCCCTACGAAATCGCTTTCGACTCGTTCGGGTCGATTTGGCAGACCGACAACGACGACGATGGCAATCAATGGACACGGCTGCTCTACGTCATGGAAGGGGCGGATTTCGGGTATTGGGGGCCTGGCGGTCGCAGGTGGCGCGAGGACAAGGGAACGCACTTCCACGAGGAACGCCCGAGCACGGTTCCGTATGTGGCCCGGACGGGGCCGGGTTCCCCTACGGGGCTGGTCCTCTACGAGGGCGATCTCCTGCCGCCAAAGTACAGGAACCAGTTGTTGCACGCAGAGCCGGGCAAGCGCCTGATCCAAACCTTCTTCGTTGAGCCGCACGGGGCCGGATATTCGATGGAATCAGAGAACACCGTTGCCAGCACGGATCCGATTTTCCGGCCGAGCGACATTGCCGTCGCCCCGGACGGGTCGGTGTTCATCTCTGACTGGCAGGATCCGGTCGTAGGCGGCCACAACATGCTGGACATCGAACGCGGGCGGATTTTCCGTCTCGCCCCGATCAGCCACCGCGGATCGGTGCCAGAACTGGATTTAGAAAGCGACGAGGGCCTGTTAGCGGCGTTCGGTTCGCCCAACCAGGCGACCCGATACCGAGGCTACCAGGAGTTGATGCTGCGCGGCGCGGAGGACCGTCGAAGAGTCCTTCTCCTGGCCTGGCAGGGCAAGAACGAATCGACGATGGCTCGAGCACTCTGGATGCTCGCGGGACTTGGTAAAGAAGGCGCCTCCGCCCTCGAAGAGGCATTCCAGTCGGCAGACCCTAGATTTCGCGTACTCGCACTACGTGCGTCTCGCCTGCACGGACTGGATCACATGAGGCGGGTGGCCGAAGTGTCCCAGGATCCGGATCCGCAGGTGAGGCGGGAGGCCGCCCTAATGCTGCGAAACGTCCCGGCCAACAAGAGAGCCGATATTTGGCTGCGGCTTGCCGACGGATACGACGGTGCGGATCGCTGGTATCTGTCTGCTCTGGGAATCGCTGCCGAGGGGGCCGAGGATGCTATTTTCGAGGCGCTCCGCGGGAGTCAGCGTGAATGGGACGCCAAGCTCGCTAACTTGTACAGAGTCCTGCAGGCACCCAGCTCGGTTCCGCTGCTGTCGCAAGTCACGCTGGACTCCCAGCGTCCTCTGGACCAGAGAGTGCAGGCTCTTGACGCTCTTGGCTGGCAGTCTGAGTCGAGCGCGGCCCGGACAGTCGCTGGCGTAGCCGGGAACCATGCGGAAGCGCCCGAACTCAGAAAGCGCGCTTTGTATTTCCTCCGCAAGCAGCTTTTCAGTGAATGGAGCAGGGATCGATCGAATCCCCGAGTGCTGGCGGCAGTTGGTCGCGCTTTCGACAACCCCGCGACTCGACGGGACGCTCTGGAACTGGCGGCGATCTTGGGCAATCCCTCGCTAGCGCCGCAGCTACGGCGGCTAGTGGCCGACGAGACCGCTGACGAATCCAGCAGGGTGGTGGCACTGAGGGCGCTTGGGCCGATCGGCGGAAGCAGTGGGGAGGACCTGCTCCGTCAGCAGCTGGTCGAAGGCTCGACTGCAATGAGAGTCGCGGCCATCGAGGGCTTGCGGGCGAGCTCGCCGGACGACTTGGACCAAACGTTGCGCGAGGTGGTGCTCTCAGACGCCGGGAACGAGGTTCGGACCGCGGCCCTGCGGGCGCTTGGCAGAAGACCCTCCGGACTGCATTTGATTCTGGACATGGAAATGTCGCAAGACCTGCCAGCGGAGGTGCGAACAGTCGCTGCCAGCCTTGTGAACTCGGCGCGGAATCCCGACGTCAGGGCACGAGCCGCGGACATCCTTCCTCCCCCGAGGAGCCGCAATGAGCGGCCGGTGGTCGGAGTGCGCGAAATCGTCGAGGCAGTAGGGAATGCCGACCGTGGCAGAGCGGTTTACGAGCGCAAAGACGGTGCGAATTGCGCCAAGTGCCATTCGCTTACTGCGGGCGAGGAGATTGTCGGGCCCAGCTTGGCCGCGATCGCGTCGAAGTATGGCAAGGAGGGCATGCTAAACGCCATCCTGCACCCGAGCGAGGGAATCGCGCCAGAGTACGTCTCGTGGATACTGGACACCGCTGACTACGGCCTCGTGACGGGCGTGCTGATCGAGGACACGGCTGAGCGGGTGGTGCTTCGTACGGTGGCCGCTGACGAAATACGCCTGGATCCGTCAAACATACTGGATCGCAGGCAAGGCAAGCTGTCGATCATGCCGGAAGATTTGGTCAGCTCCATGACGAAGCAGGAACTGATCGACTTGCTCGAATATCTCTCTGTTCTGCGGGGCAGCGAGGATACGGGCGATTAAGGCACGGATGGCGGCGGAAGATTTCGGTCATCAAGTGTCGGTGACCCATTAGCTACTCGTGTTGGCTGCGTAACAGGCCAACTCCGCGCCGGCCAATCGCACGGACCCGGAGCCAAGCGTGGATTCCTTGACCGCTATCGCTGGACCTAGCCGCCGTGCTCCCGACTGCCTGGCCAACTGTTCAGGATGTCGCCGCCCGCCGCCGGCGCTCCGTCCGAGAGGATGTCCCGCATTCCCTGAGCGAGCCTAGCCGGATCCTCTCGATTGAGCGAACTCCCACGCCTTCCGCGTGAAAATCTCGTACTCGACGGGCGTCCAGCACGCCTTGCAGACCGTCCTTTTCCGCCTGAAATTCTTTTTCTGCGTCCAACGGCATTCCGGGCAGGACATGATGTACCGCGGCGGAGCGAAATCGACGTTGTGGCAGCGGTCGCCGGTGCAGCCGATCGACCGAGCGACGGCTTTCCAGATCGCGTCGTGGTTGTGGTCCGGGCCGGCTAGAGCGTGAGCGATCTCGTGGAGGATCGTGTCACGAACTTCGTGATCTGTCGCTTGAACGCAATAGAGGCGGGCAAGGCCTATCACTTTGGTGCCGTGCCAGCACACGCCAGCGCGCCTGGAAGCGTCGTCGTATTGAAAGCTCCATCCCTTGAGTCCGTGCCGAGCGAGGAGACGCTCCGCCTCCCGCTCAACCTCGGCGAAACGCTGCTGATTTTCAAGGCTTCGCCCGGTGCCGCGAGGCCTGAGGTTCGCGTATGGCACGGCGAATTCGTTTCGGTCGTCCGTGACCACCACGGCTCGCGTTGGACCCAGACGGGCGACAACCCCGTGCAAGACCGCTGACCTGCGAGTGAACATGACATCGTCATCCGGACGAAATTGCGCCTTGAACACATCGCTGCGCAGCACGACGCGTTTCCTGTGGCCCTTCGCGTCACGCTGTAGGAGTTTCCAAGGCACGCGATATTCGGTGGCGTCGGAAGACACGACGAATGCCTTGGCGGTGGACTTCTTGGCTAGGTGTCCCGCGATCCGGGATTTGCCACGCCGGAACCGAACCGGATCGTGAACAGTGAAGTCTGCGACCTTTGCCATATCACGCTCAGCCATCATTCTTCGCACATGCGCCACAATGAGGGTTCGCAGCGCTCTTGTCTTGGGTTCGCCATTTTGGGGAGTGGATTGCAGGAGCTGCCGCGTTCCTGGGGCCTTGGGGCGTGTTTTTCATTGCCCTCGCCGACAGCGCGTTCGTTCCCCTGCCGCAAGGCGTGGACGCCCTCTTGATCGCGCAGGCGATCGCAAGTCCCGAAATTGCCTATCTAGCTGCAGGGCTGGGGGCGCTTGGTTCGCTGCTCGGGAGCGCAGCGCTGTACTTCCTAGGCAGTCGAGCCGGTCTCGCGATCTTGGGCAAGCGCGTGTCTCCCGATGGCATCCAGCGACTGAGGGACCTTGTCGGGCAATGGGGCGCGGCTCTGCTGATCCCGGTGACCATGACTCCCATACCGCTTCCGATGAAGCCAATCGTGCTGTCGGCGGGCATCTTCCAAATGCCCCTGCCTTCGTTCTGCGTCGCGATCGGATTATCGAGGTTTATACGCTATTTCGGCGTCGTGTTCCTAGCGATGCGCTTCGGTGACCGTGCAATGGGATACGCGGTCGAGCACCTGCACTTGGTCGCGGTCGGGTGCGCACTACTGGTGGCGGCGTTTATAGCAGCCCACCGGATGTCGAACCGCTGGCTGAACCGCGCGCTTTAGTCGCAGTGCGGCAGCCAGGATCGCTGGGCTCTGGAATTACGGATTGGGCGGCAGTAACGGCACGCCTTCGGGAATCTCGAAGACATTCTTGCTCAACGGTTGATTGATCTGGTAGGTCTGGGCGTACAACTCGAAGACCCGGTCGCCGTCTCGTTCGCGCCGGATAATCCATGGAAGCAGCGCCTCCCCTAGTGGTCTGTAGCGTCCGAAGACCGATTTCTCCTCGTATGGGATCCGAGTCTCGGGGTCGCGTCGGAGGTACTGCTGCTGGACCGGCAGCCCGTCGGACTGCCGAAGATAAAGCGTGATGGCTTCCCCGCGGTTATCGACGATGTCCAGAGCGTCGCATGGAACGTTGTCGATGATCTCTGTGCCCTTGTAGTAGTAATAAAGGCCCGGTTCATCCATCCGATAGCGCATGAAATAGAATATGTCTCGCCGAGCAGCGAGCCGGTAGCGCTTCATGTAGTCTTCAGGCTGCGGGACAGCTCCGCGATAGGTGACCTCGTATCCCTCGCCGTTGACGAACAGTGCGTAATAGTCGCCCTTCTCGGTGTAGACCTCGCGGCGCCTGACGGGAAGCCAGTTCTCTCCGGCGTCGGGCCGCATGTCCTCGAACCTGTCGTAAATCGTGATGCGCGCCTGCCCTCGGACCTGGCGGTTGTAAAAGGAGTAGGCCCGGCCTGCTCGGACTTGAGTCCTGACTTCTAGAAACTTCTGCCCGCCAATGGCCTCGAAGGCCTCGCGCACTAGGCGCTCTCCCTTCTCTTGCCTGGTCTCGGCTACTAGCCTTGCGCCGCCGATGCACGACATTGCGAGCGCCCGTCGGGTGATCATGGCTCAATACTCCCTTTTAACGTAACTGACTATTCTTCCATGCACAGCACGGCTTGACGGGGTTAGGTTATTCTGCAAAAACTCCCAATGCCCACGCATTTCGAAATCAATGGTGGCGCGCGGATCACCGATCTGCTTGGCGACTTGCGGCAGCACCTGCCCGAGCAAGCCGCGGCCAGCGTGCCTCCGCTGCTGAACGCTCTGCCCGACCCTTCGGGCGCGCTCCGCCGCCTCTTGGAGTACTACCGCCAACTGCCCTGGAAGCCGGGGCCGGAGGATTTCGACGGCAAGGTGATCTACGCGGCCCTCACGGTGTTCGGCAATAGCCGCTACTTGTCTAATCTAGTACTGAATTGGCCCGAACTCCTCCACTGGTCGCTCGCCTCGGAAAACCTTGAGCGGACCATCTCGGCCGGCGAGCTCCGCTCAGACCTCGGATCATTTGTGGCGCACGCCGACGACGAAACGGCCGCATTGCTGCTCGCTCGATTCAGACACAAGCACATACTGCGGATCGCCATGCGAGACCTGCTGTCCGTCGCTCCGCTCGCGGACATTGCCCTCGACCTGTCCACGCTGGCTGACGTCACCGTTCAAGGTGCGCACGACCACATACGGCAGCAACTCGTGCGGCGTTTCGGTCGGCCTCTTTGCGACATCGAATCCGGTCAGCTCCTGTGTCACTTCGCGGTCATCGCTCTGGGCAAGCTCGGCGGAAGCGAACTCAACTTCAGTTCCGATATCGACCTGATGTACATCCACACGGGCGACGGTCGCACGTGGGGCCCGGTGGTCACGACCAATCAGGACTTCACGAACCAGCTGGCGACCCGACTGACACGGATGCTGTCGATGATGACTCCCGAGGGCTTCTGCTATCGCGTTGACTTGCGGCTGCGCCCCGAGGGCAATGCTGGCGAACTTGTGATCCCGCTTTCGTCGGCTGCGCAGTATTACTTCAACCGAGCACGGGACTGGGAGTTGCAGATGCTTCTCAAGGCTAGGCCCGTGGCCGGCAGTTTGCCGCTTGGCCGGAAATTCCTGGACACGGTGACTCCCCAGATATACCGCACGACGACCGACTTCTCTCAGATCGAAAAGCTGGCCGAGACTCGGGACCGCATGCAGAAGCAGCGCAGGAGGCGCGGCGCTCACACGATTGACGTGAAGCTCGATCCAGGCGGTATCCGCGATGTCGAGTTTCTGGTGCAGTGCCTGCAGAGGCTTTACGGAGGGCAAGACAGGTTCCTGAGGAGCGGCGGCACGATGTACGCTCTGCACCGTTTGCGTGAGAAGGGCTATCTGGCCACCATGGACTACGGGAAGCTTTTCAACGCGTACCGATTCCTGCGGAAGGTAGAGCACCGCTTGCAGCTGGCGGCCAACAAACAGACCCACGAGCTGCCTCGCAACGAAGAGGCCCTTCGCCGAGTAGCGTTTCAAATGGGCTTTCGCCAAGGCGGCCAGGCGGGGACGGCTCTGCAAGCCACGATTCAAGACCACTATGGCGCCGTCAGCGAGATCTACGACCGGGTAATCCGAAGCCAGCGGCCTTCACCTCGTCGTGCCCGCGCCAAACGCCGGTTGGGCGTTGACCCTAGCCATCACTCCGACGGGCAGCGTGCAGCCCCGGTCGCTTCGTCCGTTTGGCGCGCGTACCTGCCGGATCTGCGAAAAGTCTCGAACCGGCTCGCGGATAGCTTCGACGGCTTGAGCTTGCGTTGGGGAAATCGAGCCCTTGAGCACTTCCTGGATCGGGTAGTCGCGATGCCCGAGGTGCTCGAGGTTTTGAGCGGACGGCCGGAACTCGTTCCTTGCATACGGGAACTCATGGAGTACAGTCCCCATTTCGCAGCCTATTCCCTTCGTTTCCCGAAGGATGTGGCCGAGATCTCGCTGACCGAAGAGACAGGCCGATACGTCGAGGCGGAGTGCGCGACGATCCATGGATGGCCAATGCATCCGGAACTCGGCCCGATTCTCGCGGATGACCGCGATCCAGATGAGGCGGCCGCGGAGTTGCGCCGATTCTTCCGTCGCGAAATGCTCGCGATCCAGAGCCGTAGTATCTACGTCGGTGAAGACGTTTTTTCGACACTGTCCGAGTCAAGCGAACTCGCTGTGTGGATTCTGCGTGCGGCCCACGCCTTGTCCCTCCGCGAGGCGGCGGCCACTGCCAAGGAATCCATCGAGCCGAAGAGTGCCCTTCGTGTAATTGCACTGGGCCGTCTAGGCATGCGCGAATTCGACCTCGGTTCGGATGGGGACATTGTCTTTGTGATCCCCGACAGCGAGAGCCGTCGGTTGGGACTTTGGACAAACGTCGCCAACCGGATCATAGGCATTGTCAGCAGCTACACCGCCGACGGCCAGATGTTCAGCCTCGACGCACGCTTGCGCCCGTTGGGCCGTGACGGCGAATTGGTCCAAACGGAATCGCAATTCCTCAGCTACTTTGCTGACCGGGCTGAGTCGTGGGAGGCGCTCACGTACATGAAGGCTCGAACTGTGGCGGGCGATCGTGAAAAGGGCAAGCGATTCCTTGCCCACCTGCAGGATGTGCTCTGGCAGGGTTTCGCTCATCGGGAGGAACTCGCCTCACTGCTGGTCCGGATGCGCAGGCGCCTTGAGGCCGAGCAAGGCGAGTCCAAGCCCCTCAAGTCCGGACCCGGCGGCTACTACGACATCGACTTCATACTGCTCTACTGGCGCCTTCTGCACGCGGAATCGTTCTACGAGTCCCTGAACACGCCCCAGAGGATCGAGATCATTCGCAAGACCGATCCTGAATACGAGCACGATCTGGATGTCCTGCTCCAGGCGACTCGGATCTTCCGATCCGTGGATCATGGAGTTCGCGTGTCCAAAGGCACCTCTTCGCATGCCTTGCCTCCGACGGAATGGCAGCGAGAACTGCTCTCGGAATTGGTGGGGCGGTGGCTTCCCGAGGATGCTAGAGGGCAGTCGCTGCAATCTCTCATCGAGTCGACGCGAGATTCTGTGCGCGGAATATTCTGGAACGCCTTCGGATCAGGCCGTTAGCTCGACCCTCGACCGCACCGGGCCGAGCCATTCCCCAAACTGGCGGTCGGCTTGCGAAGCGCAAGTTCGACGCAGGCGAGCCGATGGGCATCGAGGGGACGAGCGACTTCTCACTATGTTTGATGTAGGTTCGCAGAGCCATGCGAAGGGCTTTGAGAAGCCTTTTCAATTGTTGGCTGCGCGAACAGCCGGATCGAGGGCGGCTTGACGTGCCAACGTGCGTAGCCCCGATGCGAACGGCCTCTGGATTCGTCCTTGATGCTGTCTCCTATTCCGCGAAGCTTGGCAGGTGGCTAGCGTATGGCAGATCGAGGCCTGGTGTCGCTTTGATGCCCTCCGCTAATGTTCCGGCCATACCGTCAGAGCCCCGGACGGCACCGGCAGAGAGTGGTCCATGTGTGCGAGCCGAATGGCGAGATCCCTTCGTCGAGCCCCGTTTCCGTAGATTTCCGTCAGCTCCTCTGATCGCTCGCTTTGGCAGCCCTTCCGTCCTGTACAATGGCAGCGTTATGAAGACGATTCTCTCCTTGGCATGTACAGTTGTTCTTTGCGGCCTACCGTTGAATGCGGAAGACGGCGAATGGATCGATCTCTGGGACGGCTCGACCTTCGACGGTTGGAAGCTGACTGCAGAGAATCCGTCGACCTTTCAAATCGAGGACGGGGTGATTGTCGCCCAAGGGCCGCGGGCTCACCTTTTCTACGCTGGCAAGCTCAACGGCGGCAAGTTCCGCAACTTCGAGCTAAAGATCGACGTCCTCGCGAAGAATAACTCCAACGGAGGCATTTACTTCCATACCGACTACCAGGAGAAGGGCTGGCCGCTCAAGGGCTTCGAAGTCCAGGTGAACAACACCTTTGCCAGGGACCCCCGCAAGACCGGCGGTCTATACGGCGTGTCGGACAACCTCGTACCCCCGGCCAAGGACGACGAATGGTTTGAGGAGCATATCGTTGTTCGCGGCAACAGCGTCAAGGTATACGTCGATGGCCACCTGATCACCAACTGGGTGCAGCCGGACGACTGGGACGGCCTCCATCCGTTGCCTAGCGGTAGAGGGCAGAACTTCCCGCTGCGCAAACTTGACACCGGAACGATCGCGTTGCAAGGACACGATCCAAACAGCGTGGTGCTGTACAAGAACATTCGGGTCAAGATTCTCGACTAGCCCGCGAGTCGCCTCACCTGGCGGCGGCACCGACATCCAATGGACTTCGCGCAGGAAGTCAAGGCGGCGGCCGATATCGCAACCATTGTCGGCCAGCATGTGCGCCTCCGACGGCAAGGGGCGAATCGCTTCGTCGGCCTCTGCCCGTTCCATTCTGAGAAGACCCCTTCGTTCTCGGTTCACAGCGGCTTGCAGATCTACAAGTGCTTCGGATGCGGCAAGAGCGGCGATGTCTTCAATTTCCTGATGGAAATACAGGGACTGACCTTCTTCGAATCGTTGACGGCCTTGGCGGAGCTGCAGGGAAGGGAGGTGCCTAGGAGCGGTAAGGGCCCGGGAGCGGACGCTGCGGCGCGCAAGCGAGAGGCCCTGCTGCACATTCACGACCTCGCCCAGGACTTCTTCGTCCAGCAGTTGCACTCCCGCCGCGGGAGCGAGCCTTTGCGATACCTGCGGGAACGTGGGATCGGAAACTCGGAAATCAGGGAATTCGGACTCGGATATGCACCTCCGGGCAACGCATTGATCAGACACCTGAAGAACCGCGGCCTGAAGCGAGGCGAGGTTCGAGATTCTGGGCTGGTCGGCGAATCGGAGAAAGACCGGTCGGTCTATGACCGGTTCCGTGACCGGCTGATGTTTCCCATTCACTCGGACGGCGGCAAAATCATCGCTTACGGCGGTCGAATTCGACAGGCTGACAAGCAACCCAAGTACTTGAACTCGCCCGAGACGGCCATTTATCGCAAGAACTCGGTCCTCTACAGCCTCCACCGGGCGCGGACCGCCATGAGGCGAAGCAATCTCGCCGTGCTCGTCGAGGGCTATATGGATGTCATTGGAGTTTGGGGCGCCGGTATCCGCAACGCCGTGGCAACCTGCGGCACTGCTCTCACTTCGCAACAGATTGGGGTGATCCGCAGGCACTGCGACACGGTAGTCGTCAACTTCGATTCCGATAAGGCTGGCCAGGCCGCCGCCGAGCGCTCGGTCGAACTCCTCTTGCGTGAGGGCTTGAACGTGCGCGTGCTGGAATTGCCCGACGGCATGGACCCGGACGAATACTGCAAGGCCCGCGGCGGAAAGGCGTACCGCGAGCAGTTGGAGGGGGCGCCCCGCTATTTCCACTGGCTGCTCGACCGCTCGAGGAGGCAGTTCGATCTTTCAATGGCAGAGGGCCGCACCGCGGCGTTCGAGTGGCTCCTTCGCCCGGTTTCGCTGTTGCCGGACGAGATCCAGCGTGCCACCACCGTCACCGAACTCGCCGAGCACATCGGCCTGCAACAGGGAGTGGCTCTAAACCGCCTACGTCTTGCCACGAGCCAGCGAGACCGGGCCCGAGAAGCCCCCTCGCCCTTGCATGTCGAGGCGCTGTCGCACGGCGAGCGCCTTTTGATCGTGCTGCTCGCGAACAACAAAGAGGCGCGGGCCGAACTGCTCGAGAAATCGCACGACATCGCGAGCCACGGATTGCCGAGCCACCGCATTTTCGCCGCGATGCTGGCTGTTGAGAAATCAGGCGATCCGTTCCAGTACGCGGCAGTTGAAGGCCGCTTGGAAAGCGCAGACAGAGAGCGTCTTGACCGCCTGGTGTTCGACAAGGACCGTCCCGACCCCGTGATTCAAGAAGGGCGCCAAGCGCTGGCTGCGCTCCGCCTCCAGGTCATAAAGGACCGCTACCGCGAGGTCCGCCGTCGCATCGCTGCAGCGGAACGCTCGGGCAATGCCGACGAACTGGCCGCCCTCCTCGGAAAGAGAATGAAGTTGGAGCGCGAACTGGGGCTGGCTGGTGAACGGAGTTCCTGAACCCCGCTGGCCGAAATTCAGGAACTGGCAGCCGCCGCAGCGCGCGGGACGCCGAGTCTCCGCAGCAGCCGGTCTTCCCGGTGCTTGAGTCCTGCGGAAGGGGCATAGCGCTGGGCTCGGCGAGTCATATCCAACGCACGGACGAAGTCGTGCTCTCTGTGCTCGTAATGCTTGGCAAGCTCTTCGAAGGCCGCGGCGCGGTAGATGTTCGAGACCCGCGACAGGTCCCGCAGTAGTTGGACTTGCGCGGCAGCGTTGCCGGTCCGGCGTTCCAACCTAGCCGATTCCCAGAGAGAGGGGAAGAGCTGGCTGGAGGGCAGTCCCGCGTGGATCGCCCTACGGTAGAGGTGGAGCGCTCGATCGGAGTCGCCTAGCCTGGCCAGCCAGCGGGCGAGGCCGAGCAGGTCCTCCCCGTGGCGCAGAGGTGCCCTTTCGGGAGCGGCGTAGACCGGCATGAGCACTGAGCCTAGGCAGGCTAGCGAGACGATGTCCAGAACGTTGTGGTGGAACACGGGTTTCAGCGGCGCGGCGCGGCCGCTTCGCAGAAAGTCGAAATACCGCTGGGGGATCAGCGATCCCGGTATGTCGCCTTGGCGCTCTACTCCGAGGATTTCGGATTCGAGCGTGCCGAGACGGCAGTTGGGCAGGCGCTCGCCCCAGACTCGTCGTGCCGCGTGGAGGAGGTCCACGTGCTGCATGCAAGCGAGCGGGTTGCGCTGGCGCTGGAGCCTGTAGCGCGTTTCAAGCAGCGGCGCATCGAAGGACTTGCCGTTGTAAGTGACCAGGACATCGAAGTTTCCAAGGCATCCTGCGAGGGCGTGAAGCATTGCCGGCTCCTCGTCGTAATCGCGCATGAAGAAAAGTCGCACAAGGAAGCCGTCATCTTCAATGGCACCCACGCCCACTAGGAAAGCGCAGGTTCCCGTGCCACCGGCCAAGCCGGTCGTCTCGGTGTCGAGGAATGCCCAGCGCTTGGGATCGACCGCGGCAGCCTCTCCGGCGGAAATGCTCTCTACCCAGCTGGCACCGAGGGCCTGCAGACGCTGAATCGGAACCTTGCCGTGGATGCGTCCGTTTGCGTACCGGTGTTCCTGCACTAGGAATCGGCCAAGTGCGTTCCTGCGTTCCTCACCATCGATTCCGAGCCGTTTCCGATTGCGGCGGCGGGTTCGGCGCTGCGGCGCTGGTACCCCTATGGCGAGTCGGGCGGCGCTGCCAACAGATCGACCGACCGAAGAATTGACCTGCCGGCGCAGGGTTGCGATGTCGAGTCGGGTGGTTCGAATCATCGAGCGATCCTCGTGCTGTATCAGGCGGCAGGCCCTGCCTTGCGGCTGTCGGACAAGGACCCGGCGAGCCGAAGCGCCACTTCCTTCGCTTGCTCGCCCACTTCGCCGGGAGGGCCGACGCAGCTTGGGCAGCCCGCCTTGCAGGGGCAAGCTTGGATCAGTTCCCGAGCCATCGACCCGAGGGATTCGCGCTGCCGGAAGAGCGGCTCGCTTTGGCCGATTCCTCCCGGGTAGTTGTCGTAGAGGAAGAGCTCGGGATCCAAGAGGGCTTCCGGGCCGTTCTGGGAACTCAGCGTCGAGATGCCCAGGTCTCGCGCGTCGCACATGAGCATCACCGCGCCCACGGTGCGCAACACGTTGCCAAGGCCGATCAGGCCATCCCGTTTCGCGGTCGTCGAATAGGGGAGCGACCCTAGGAATTCCATCGGGAAGTGGAGCCAGAACGCCGTGGTGTGCATTTCCTGCTCCGGCATCGACAGCTTGCCGTCGCCGACGTTCTCATTCGTGTGGAAGCGAATCTTCTTGAAGCCCACCACGCGGCGCGTGATGCGGACTTCGCCGTGGTTCGCAACGGCCGAACCGATCCGGTCGTCGTCGAAGCCCTCCAGCGTCTCCACCTGCACGTGCTCGATGGCGTCCGTGTAGTAGCCGCACTCGACCCGCTTGACATACGCCTTGCGCTCGTCGTACTCGAAGCGTTCGACGTGGTAGAGGCGTCCCTCGTGGAGGTAGATCGCCTTCTCATGAAGGCTCGTAAGGGCAGCGGGGAACGAAACCTCCCCGACCACCTTGGAGCCGCGGCTGACATCCACCACGACGAAGTTGTCGCTCGTTACCTTGCGAAGGCTGATGGCGTCCGCAGGATACGATTCGGAAGTCCAGTGCCAGGCGTCGCCGGCATGGTGGACGACACCGGTCTCCTCGAGGAACCGGCACAGTTCCCCAGTGTCGTGCGGGCCGAACGTCTCGCCGTCCTGAACCGGCAATTCGAATGCTGCACATTTGAGGTGACTGACGAGGATCTCGAGGTTGTCCGGGTTGACGTGGGCATGTTCGGGGGAACCTTCGAAGAAGTACTCAGGATGCTCGACTACGTACTGGTCGAGCGGGGCCGACGAGGCGACCAGGACGGTAACCGAGGTCCCCTGCCTGCGGCCGGCGCGTCCCGCGCGCTGCCACGTGGAGGCGATCGAGCCCGGGTATCCGGCTAGCACCACAGCATCGAGCGAGCCGATGTCGATTCCAAGTTCCAGCGCGTTCGTCGCGACGACGCCGAGGATCTCTCGATTGCGCAACTGGCGCTCGATCTCGCGCCTCTCACGCGGCAGGTAGCCGCCGCGGTAGCCGCGAACGGGCGACTGGCCGCCCGGCGTCCGGCCGGCCCCTTGCTTGAGGTAGCGCGTCAGCACTTCCGTTGCCAGGCGGTTGTTGGCGAACACGAGCGTCTGCCGTCCGCGTTCAAGAAAGGTCCCGGCCATGCGCCGGGCCTCGTTGATATAGCTTCGGCGAATGCCGAGTTGCTCGTTGACCACGGGCGGGTTGTAGAAAACGAGGTGTCTCTTGCCGCTGGGGGCTCCGTTGTCGTCCACGAGGGCGAACGGTTCTTCGACGAGGTCCTGCGCTAGCTCCTTCGGATTGGCGATCGTTGCCGAGCAGCATACGAACAAGGGCTTGGAACCGTAGAAGGCGGCAATGCGCGTGAGGCGGCGGAGCACATTGGCGAGGTGGCTTCCGAACACTCCCCGGTAGGTGTGCAACTCGTCAATGACGATGTAGCGGAGGTGCTCGAAGAAGCGTGCCCAGCGCGTGTGGTGTGGCAGGAGGCCGGCATGCAGCATGTCCGGATTGCTGAGCACGACGTTCGCTCGGCGCCGGATGGCGCGACGAGCGTCGGACGGGGTGTCACCGTCGTAAGTGAACGCCCTGACGTTGGAGCCGAGCGCGTCGGAGATCCCGTTGAACTCTTCCAGCTGGTCCACGGCGAGGGCTTTGGTGGGAAAGAGGTAGAGCGCGCAGGCCGTCGGGTCGGCGGCAAGCGCGTTCAGCACTGGCAGGTTGTAGCAGAGGGTCTTGCCGCTTGCCGTTGGAGTGACGACGACGACATTCTCAGAGGCCGCGACGTGCTCCCAAGCCTGCGCCTGATGCACGTACAGCCGTTCGATGCCCTTGGAGGCTAGCGCAGCGCTGAGCCGCGAGTCGATGGCTTCAGGGATATCGACAAAGCGGGCTTCTCGTGCCGGGTGAGTCCGTATCGCGCCAATGGGAGAGTTCGGACGTTGCCGCAAGGCCTCGAAGCGGTGCATCACGCCCCCGAGAGACGTGTCGCGGGACGCGATGGGGCTCGGAACTTGCTGGAGGATCGTCTCTCTGCGTTGCGTTCCTTCGGTCGAGACAGTCAGTTCTCTGGTCATTGATGCACCTCCGTTCAGAATTCCTTTACGTGAAGCAAGAAATTTGTTCTATTATTATTCGCACGATTTCCTGCCAGAAGTCAAGGAACGATTTGATAAATGTTTCCTAGTCTCTCGAGCGCCTTGCGCCAGATCGTGCACGGCCACATCTGGAGAATGCGCTACGCTCGCCCTGCGCATACCCGTCGGCTGCTTCGCCACGGCCTGCGCAGCGGCGGAGGGCAGGGCTGTCAGCGGCCAATGCACTAGGGGCCTTGGCCTTGTTGAAGAGTGCTCAAGGGGCTGCACGTCACCACATTTCTATGGGAGTCCGGTTTGCATGGACTCAGGTGGGACAGCCGTAGTGTGCAAGGCATGGACCTCCCGTCGCGAGCCGACTCGCCCAATCCGGTCGGCCCTGTCAGCTCTCGGATCGATGCGACGGGCTTAGCAGAGCCTGCGCGCGATAAACCTCGCAGCTACTTCAAGTTGCTGAAGTGCTGGATCACGTTCTGCGCGGGCATCCACCGCCGGTTGCTGGGTGTCTTGATCGAGTTCAAGGCTGGTCTAGGCGAAGGCCCGTTACCATCGCGTTCGCAATGCGCCCGCCCAGCCTGACATTCGATTGGGTCCTTTGTATCGCTCGGGCCGGCATCGGCACGTCGTTCGAGAACGTAAGCCCGGTGACGACGACTGTCCCATCTGGAGCCACGTCGAGCCCTTCCAGGATGTCTCTTCCTGACCCGCCACGATACGTCCCGTAGAGGAGATCTGTCAGCCCGGACGAAAAAACGGCGATGAATCCATCCGTAGCACCGCCGCCAAAGCCTGCCTGCATCGCATCTTGAACAGGGAGGTCGCGAGACGACGTGAGGCCTGCCAGCCAAATGTTCCCAGCCGGGTCCACCCCAATGTCCTCCCCGTCGTATCCGCTGGAGTCATCATTCGACCCGCCGAAATAGGTCAACGTGACGGTCCTGTAGTCGGCTTTGTCAAATCTCGCGACGAACGCGTCCAAACCTCCGCGCGGGATTCGCTGAAAGGCGTCGCTGCTGGCTGGAAGATCGGCGGAGTCGGTGATGCCCGCCACGACCGGTGCCCCGGTGTCGTCCACCGCCACGCCCCAGCCTGAGTCGTCACCCGACCCGCCCAGGTACGTGGAGAACGTGAAGGCCAGCCCGGGAATGCTCAGCCGGCTGAGGAACAGGTCGCTCCCGCCACGGAGCTTTGGCTGGACTGGGCCGAGCACCGGAAAATCATCGGATTTCGTGTACCCGACGATAAAGACTCCGCCCTTTCCATCTGCGCTGATGCCGGTCACCTTCTCTTCCGCGGTGCCGCCGAACACGACCGATCGAATTGGCGCCGCGTCCGAAAGCCGCACCGCAGAGATGAATGCGTCGGCATCCCGGCCAGGGGCACGGCGCTGACTTGGGAAGTCGTCCGATGTCGTCGTACCACCCAAGAGCACCCCTCCGCGGCCATCTAGTTCAAGTGCGTTGCCAAGATCGTCGCCGCTTCCCCCGAGAAGCGTGCCGTAGACAATCTGGCCGCTGGGGGACAGCCTTACGAGAAATGCGTCACTGTCGCCCCCCGCGAACCGGGGCTGCACAGCATCCGCCGAAACCGGAAAGCCGTCCCCCTTCGTCAGGCCAGTCACGTAAGCAAAACCATTGGCGTCAACCTTGATCCGAAGCGCCGCGGCAAATGCCTGCGCCTGAATTCGCGTGGCGTACACGATCCTGCCGCGATTCAAGTCCAGGCGAAGCACATACGCGCCCATGAGGTTGGGGCGTGCCTTAGACCCCCGCACGCGGACAGGGAGGCGGCTCTCGGGCGAATGGCACGCGAGGAACGCGTCTCCTCGCCACAAGGCCACACTGTCGCAGTCTGCCAATCCGAGATACGTGGTGAAGGTCACGCCTGGATTCGGCGCATCCGCCGCGAGGGCCAGCGTGGCGCAGAAGAAAGGGATGGTCCATCGCAGCATTGGCTACTCGTGACGCTCTCTTCCCAACCTTCCCGGCATCCCGCATCGTTGAGGTTACCCTACAGAAACTCCGGTGGCATTCATTTAGCGCTCGGACAGCATTCGCTTAAGAGGGAAAGGGGAACTCCATCGGATCGGGGCGGTTTTCCGCACGCAAGGCTGCGGCGGCGGTTGCCTTGGGATTCTTCGATTTGCCGGGGCAGGAAGTCGGCGGCAAGCAGGACGGCGACCGTCGCGTCGGTGCAGTCGCTGAGGACGAAGTCGCGGAACAGGGCGCTGGCGTTCTTCTAAAGGCGGAACATGGCCTGCAGGCGGCGCGCAGCGTCGCAGGGCAGCATCGGGAGGACAATGCGTCACACGGATTGCCTCAAAAAGCACGACCAGATTGACCGCTCGGACAGGATGAAAAAAACAAATCAATGCGCTAAAGCGTGAGGCGCGAGAGCCACGCAAGTCGCGGTCTTCCAGTCTCATTCTGGTAGAGGAACCAACTCTGCTTTGAAGCACTTCACTCGTATAATCACGGCGAAGCTGATGTTGCGCGCCGGACTGTTGCTTGCGGAGTCACCGCCTATTGATCGGCTCGTAATCGATTCGACATGCATTAAGCGAGCGGGCATTGCTCTCGGGGTGCGTTAGCATTCGCGGGAACTGCGGCAGCTGTGTTGTGAGACAATTGGCTCGTCTCTGTTGGTATGCCTAGGGAGTCAGGGGAAATGGAAAGATGTTGCTTTAGCCTCAATGGAGCGACCGTACCGACGGGTAGGCTGCTGCGCCGCTTTTCCGGCCTTGTGATTTGTGCGGCAGTCGTATCGTCGGCCTCGGCGCAATCCGCGTTCAAGATTACCTTCTCCGCTCAGAATCGCACGCACGGCCGGGTTTGGAACGGCGGCGTCGAAGACTCCGGGCGGCTGCGTGGAATGCTTGGGTGGCACCTCCACGACGATGATCGCCTGAGGCCTCCGGACCGGTGGGACATCGTGACGCAGTCGGTGGGGGGCGACGTAGCGTCCCCGGGGGTGATCCTATCCCTTAACGGACCGGAGAACGTTCCTTTCCGATTCTTCACCCGACGAGGCGATACCGAGTTCACGCCTGCCGATTTGCCCTACGGCGAGACCTACTTCCCGCCTAGCTTGCGGCGCGGTCTGGCGATTGAACGGGTACCGGCCGCCATGGTCCTATCCTCAGGGAATTCTGAGGACGACGATCCGGCAATCCTTCGGACGCGGTCCGGAGAATACTTCCTCGCCTGGATCTCGTATCGCACGATCCGCCGAGACGGCGACTACCTAGAGGGCGCGGATCGGGTGATGGTAGTTCGCAGTGCCGATGGGAAGACTTGGTCGCAGCCAGCCCCTGTGACGGCACCCGGAGACCATTTCCGAGTTGCTCTCGGGGAGGATTCCCAAGGCCGCATTTGGTGCGTTTACGGACTCCAGCAGCAGCTCGGCAGCGGGAATTTCGACATCTTTGGCAAGAGTCTGGACGACACTGGCTGGTCTGACCCGATCCCCCTGAGCAGCGACCCGCGACCCGACGCGTTCCACAGCCTGGCGACCGCACCCGATGGCAGCCTGTACTTAGTTTGGGCGGGATTTCGCGATTCTCCGGGCGCTGGTCGCGCCCAGAGCGACATTCTGCTGCGGCGATTCGACGGCTCGGATTGGGGCCCTGCCGTGAACCTCACCGGATCCCCAGAGGACGACTGGGAGCCCAGTGTCGCCACGGACGCTAGCGGACGGGCATGGGTGGCCTGGGATGCCTACCGGGCAAACGGATACGACCTCTTGCTTCGCAGCGTCACAGTCGAGGGCGAGGGGCCGGTAGTCGAAGTGTCCGCGACCCCGTATGCCGAGATGCGGGCCGACGTTGCTGTGGACGGGGCGAACCGTGTGTGGGTTGCGTGGGAAGAGGGCTCGGTCAATTGGGGCAAGGACTACGGCTACGAGAACCCCCGCCACAGAATCAACCTCAAGGAGGGCAACCGCCTCTACGACCCGAGAGGGCCTCGGCTCCCGCGGGTCGCTGTACTCGAGAATGGAAAATGGAGTCAGCCGACGAAGCAAGTCACTGAATCGGCTCCCGACTTTCTAAGGCCGCAGCTTTTCCAAAACCCGAGGCTGGCAATTGATGGTGACGGCAATGCCTGGGTGCTTCTACGGCACCAATGGCGCGCGGCGGGCCGCTGGGGCGGGCATTTCTTCGATTACTACGCCACGACGTGGGGTGACGGCAAATGGCTGGCCCCCATCCTGCTGACTGGCAGCACGGGACGGCAGGACACGGTCGTCGCCACAGCGCCCGCGGGCGGGGCTTCCTTGCTCGCGGCGGTGGTCGGTGACGGGCGCCGCATGCCGGTCGGCTTGCCCCGCCGTCACGAGGTCTCCTTGCTCCGAATCGACGGAACAGCGGTGCACCGTCAGCGCGGAGCACCCGAGCTAGGACCATTCGAGCCCAGCGAGGCGGCGGATTACCGCCCTACCCATGCCAGCGAGTCTGGCGACATCGCTCGCATCCGCGGACACCGAGCCGACGTGGGCGGGAAGAGTTGGAAGGTCGTGCGGGGAGACCTGCACCGCCACACCGAGATCTCGATGGACGGGGCTATCGACGGTTCGCTGTTCGACGCTTATCGCTACGCGCTCAACGCGGCCCAACTGGACTTCCTGGGCGTAAGCGACCACAACTACGGCCAGTGGCTTGACACGGACGAGCCAAGCGACCCGCAGTCCGATAACGAGTTCCAGTTCTGGCGCACCCAGAAATCCGCGGACCTCTTCCACGTGCCGGGGCGCTTCACTCCCCTTTACGGATACGAACGCACGCCGAATTTTCCGCTCGGCCATCGCAACATCTTCCATGCCACGCGAGGAGTGTTCAGCTTGCGCGTGCCTAGGCTGCATGTTCGCGAGGTCCCAGAGCTGATCGATGCCGATCCGCCAAACCTCTGGGCATATTTGAGGCGAACCGGCGGAATCGGCATCCCGCACACCCCGGCGACCACCATGGGGACCAATTGGAAGCGCCGCGACGACGAGGTCATTCCAGTCACAGAGATCTACCAGGGAGACAGGAATTCCTACGAGACGCAAGGCGGACCTCGGGCGGCAACGCCCGATTCGCCGGGGCCGGGCTCGGCCGGGCTCGCTCCGCACCAAGATGGTCTAGTTCAGAATGCCTTGGGGGTGGGGTACAGGATGGGATTCATTGCCTCGAGCGACCACTACTCGACGCATATCTCCTACGCCAACTTGATCGTTCCCGACCGGGTGACGACGCGCGAGGACCTGCTGGATGCTTTCCGGAACCGCCGCACCTACGCGTCCACCGACAACATCGCGGTCGACTTCCACGCTGACGGAAGCCACCAAGGGTCCGTTGTGGACTCGTCGGAACCACCGGTCTTGTCGGTCAGGGTGCGAGGTACAGGGCCCGTTCTGAAGGTCGAGGTGGTCAAGAACAACCGGTCCGTCTACACTCAGCGCGGCGAAGGTGCCACGGAAGTGGAGTTTGATTACCGCGACGAGGACTTCGAGGACTCCTCAATGGGGCCCACGGCGACCATCCGAGACTGGTCACGTCCCGAAACCGGCATCCGGTCGCGCCCGAATCCGAGAGAAAGCTTCTACTATCTGAGAGTCATCCAGAGTCACAGCGCCGAGGAGCCGGACAAGGAGGGCGAGGTGGCGTGGTCGTCGCCACTCTTCGTTAACAGGAAATGACGGGACTCGGGTCTCGCGAGTTTCGGCGACGGGATGCCTTCCTGGGCCTTGCGCCAATGGCATTTTCGGGACAGCCCATCCCTCCAGGCTTGGACCAGACGGGCGCGCGTAGCCGCCTAGCGAATGCTCAGTCGACTAGCGCTTGGTACGCAAGCGTCTGGAAGTCCTGCCGGATGTTCAGGTGCGTGTAGGGACGGATCTGTGTCATTAGTATCCCGAGCAATTCGTCCGCCGGGTCCACCCAGAACACGGTGCAATAGGCGCCGCCCCAACCGTAAGTGCCTTCGGCGTTAGGCATGCCGCTCGGCCCTTGGTCGGTTAGCACGGAATAGCCGATACCGAATCCGAAGCCCGCTCCGCGCAGCCATATTGCCGTGTCGCCGGTATGGTTTGAAGTCATGAGGCGCACCGTTCGCGGACCCAGGATCCGAACGCCGTCCAGCTCGCCGCCTCCGAGCATCATCTGATGGAACCGGAAATAGTCAGTGCTCGTGGATACAAGTCCGCCTCCTCCGCTGAAGTAGACGTTTGGCTCCCTCACCCACCGGCTGTTCTCGTCCGGCGACTCCTGCAGTTCGATTTTGCCGTCGTCGTTTGGACGGTAGAGAGCTGCCAGGCGGGGAACTTTCGAACTCGGCAGGTAGAAATGCGTATCGTTCATCCCGAGCGGACGAAGTATCTTTTCTTTGAAGTACGCGTCCAAGGTCATACCCGAGAGCACCTCGACCAATCGGCCGATCACATCCGTTGCCGGTCCGTACTCCCATCGCTCGCCCGGCTCGAAGTTGAGCGGTAGCTTCGACAGCGCCGTCACGTAGTCGCCGATGGTGCCGTGCGGCTTGCGATTCTGCCTGACTTCGTTGTAAAGGGCTCGGGTAACACCCCTGTACGGGTTGGGAAGCCCGGCAGTGTGGGTGAGTAGGTCCTGAATCGTAATGGGTTTCGTTGCTTTGACTGTCTTGTATGGGCCCCTCGTGGATTCGCCTGGCTCGACTGGGAGCGCTATATCCATATCCGAGAACTCGGGCAGGAATTTCGAGATGGGGTCGCGGAGTTGGAATCGCCCCTCTTCCCACAAAATCATTGCAGCCACTGAGGTGATGGGCTTCGTCATCGAGGCGATGCGGAAGATGACATCGTTCGACATCGGCTCGCCAGCTTCGGCATCTCGATGGCCGAAACTCTTGTGGTACACAACCTTGCCGCGTCGGGCTATCAGCCCAACGACACCCGGGACTTCCTTTCGGTCCACGTAGCCTTGCAGGGTCTTGTCTATGCGGGCCAGTCGCTCTGCCGAGAATCCAGCGGATTCAGGCTCGGAGATTATCGCCGGCGCCGCGATGACTGGCGATGAAAGGAATGCGGCGGCTAGTGCCATTGCTATTTGGGGCAGAGTCGTGCGGCGGGTCATGATGTTCTTCGGGGCTTGGTCGCGGCGAGCGAGTCGCCTGTTGCTGAGCTGCCGGCCCCGAACAGGTCGGCGGGGCCTATCCGTTGTAGCAGAATCGATTCGTACGAACACGTGTCTCCCCACGAGACACGAGTCTTGCGGGAGGCGTGAATTCCAGATCAACCCGAAAGGGCCTTTGTGGCGCTGCGGGAATCATCGGACGCAGGGCTTGCATCTGGAAGTGAATGCCCGCCCGACCCTAGAGCATCAGCGCGACGTCCTAGAAGGCAGCCGTGGGTAGAGCGTGCTTGTGCCGGAGAGTAAGGCGGCATGCCGCTGCATCAGGAAGGTGCAGCCGCGAGTTTCGCCGCGGCATATGGGAAGGCGGGACAGAGGCTTGCCGCGACGGTTATAGCAACGCACAACGGGCCTTTCGAGGGCACGGTTGACTCGCTTTCCGTTCCGTGGATTCGGCAAACGCGGCGAATCGATTCAGAGAGGTTGCTCGACCCGCATGGCCGCCGCAGGAAAGAGTTCCTTGTAGGCGGCGGTGGCCCGCGGTTTATCGAGGATACTCAGGCCGGGCCTTTGGAGGCCGCAAGCCCAAGTCTCCAGCTTTGCTCGGAGTGACTTGGCCAGTTCCGGGTGTTTCGCGAGCAGGTTAATGTGCTCATGCTCGTCGGATTCGACGTTGAACAGGAATTCGCGGCCTTCAAAGTGCAAGTATTTCCAGTCACCTGCGCGAATTGCCGTTTGGTTGAAGAAACGCCAGTAGAGCGATTCGTGTGGGTCACCGCTCTGCTCACCGCGCAGGTAGGGCAGCAAATTCACGCCGTCCAGATCAGGAGGGACGTCCTCGCCCGCCATGGCCAGCGCAGTGGCCGCGATATCCAGGGAAATCACCGGACGCTCGTAAACCACTCCCTGCGGCAAGCCGCCGGGCCAGCTCATGATAAATGGAATGCGGATGCCGCCTTCGGTCAGCAGCCCCTTCTTTCCGATGTAAGGCGTGTTAAGCGAGCCGGGCCATGATTCCGGATTGCCCCTTCTTCCGAGCGGGGCGCCGTTGTCGCTCAGGAACGCGACCAGCGTCTTATCGGCGATATTGTATTCGCGAAGTGTCGCCATGATGCGACCGACACCGTCATCGATGGCGGCCATCATCCCCAGCGTGATCCGCCGGTTCTTGTTCATCGTCTCGGGGAATCGCCGAAGGTACTTTTGCGGAGCTTCAAGTGGCAGGTGCGGCCCGAAGTACGAAAGGTAGAAAAAGAACGGCGTGTTGTGATTCTTCTCGATGAAGCTCAAGGCCATGCCTGTTTGCACGTCGAGACGATAGCCGTCGTTTCTGACGTACTGCTTCTCAATCCGCTCGCCGTCGAGGGTGTAATTCGCCCAGTACCTGTCCTTCTTGCCTTCAAAGGCGTAGTCAAAGCCGCGCTCGGTCGTAAGGTAAGGCAGTTTGATCTCGTGCGGAGTCGGATTGCTCAGGAAGCTATCCTCGGATCGAAAGCTCTTCAGCGTCAACAGCCCCTCGGGATAGTGGCTTTCCAGCCAAGCCCTGTCAACTGCAATCGGCACGCCTAGGTGCCACTTGCGCGCCATGCCCGTCACGTAGCCGGCTTCTCTTATGCGCTGGGCGAGCATTACCTCTGCAAGAGGGAATGCGGTCATGCCGTTTTGGTCAAAGCCGAATCGCTGCTGGTACCTGCCCGACATCAGCCCCACCCGTGACGGGGCGCATTGCGGAGCGGACACATAGCCCGCCCTCATCCGCACGCCGGTGGCGGCCAACGCGTCGATATTCGGCGTCAGCACATCGTCTTCCTGGCCCTGCACGCCCAAGTCAGCGTAGCCCTGGTCGTCGGTGAAGATAACGATGATGTTCGGCCTGTCGCCCTGCGCCTGGGCGCCGGTGAACAACAGCAGGGCGGTCAGGAAGATAGCGGACTGTGGCATTTGACAAAGGTCTTCGGCCGCGTCCCAAGCGTAGGTTCGTTCCGCTTCAAGCATCGTTTCCGACCAATCTGCAGGCAGGTGCCGAAGCGAACTGCAAGCAGCATATCAATGTGACTCCGGGATCCAGATGCGTCAATTTCGCGCGCATTGCTACGATGTTTCAGCAAGAAACGAGCGGAATGCTGCGCGGAGCCTGCTCGCCGAGATCGATGCTCCGGCACCTCGCGTTGGGGACCGGCTTCGCTGAGCATTGCCGCCAGGACCGAAGGGCGGACGGGAGTCCGAGGAGTTTTCAAGATCAGTGAAGACGTCGGCATTTGCCTCTGCCTCCCGAACCGAGCCGGTCTCGGCGCGCACGGTTCGGACTCGAGTCTCACGTCGAAGCGTGCTCGCTGGGATGCCGGCTGCGCTCCTCCGGGCGCAGGAGCGGCCGCCGAACTTCTTGGTGATCGTCGCGGACGACCACGGCTGGAACGATGCTGGATGCTACGGGCACCCGGTTCTGCGAACCCCAAATCTCGACCGGATGGCTTCAGAAGGCATTCGATTCACTCACTGCTTCACAACCGCCCCGCTTTGCAGTCCTGGCCGGGGCGCGGTGATGACTGGGCTGTATCCGCACGTGTCCGGCGTAACTCGGTTAGTACAGGGAGCGGACGCCGCGCGGCTCTCAATGAGACCCAACCTGTGGACATTTGCCAAGGGTCTCAAGGAGCTGGGCTACGAGACTGCCGCTGCCCGTAAGTGGCACCTTTCGACTGCGGGCCCGACGGCCCACGGGTTCGACCACGGGTTTCCGGATCGGGCTGCTTACCTTGCTCAGTCGGTGGCATTCCTCGAGCGGCCGCACCCCCGGCCGTTTTGCCTCTACTTCTGTCCGACGCATACTCATCGTCCGTTCAGAAGCCACGAAGGCTTCGAGTACAGACCCGAGGATGTTGCCGAGTGCCTGCCCCCGTACCTTAGGGACACCCCGCAAGTCCGGGAGCACTACGCGTGGTACCTGTCTGAGACCAGCAAGATGGACGACGAGATCGGCAGCCTACTCGGCGCTCTGGAGCGGAGCAGGGAATTGGATAGGACCGTGGTGGCCTTTGTGACGGACCATGGCCCTTCGATGCACAGGGCGAAATTCTCGCTGTACGAATGGGGCACCCACTCGAGTCTGATCTTCCGCGGGCCGGGAGTGTCGGGCAGCGGTCGCGTCGGCACGGGATTGGCCTCGACAGTCGACATAGGGCCAACGCTAATGAGTCTCGCAGGAGGCCGAGCGCCGGAGTCGTGCCAAGGGATCGACCTTACGGCGCGCTTGGCCGGGCGGTCGGGCGACGGCCGGCCCTACGTGTTTTCCGAGCACCACGAGCGGAATCATCTCACCGCCATTCGAAGCGAGCGATTCAAGCTGATTCGCAACCACACCCGGGAGGCCCCGCTAATGTGGCCTCAGGTGATCCGCAACTGGCAGGAGATGGCGGAGGACACCTTGCGTCAGCCGTATCCTTTGCCCCGGCCCCCGGTGGAGTTCTACGACTTGGCTGCCGACCCGCTTGAGAGCCGGAACCTGGCGGACGACCCGGCCTATCGGAGTCAATTGGCGCAATTGAGAGGAGAGCTGGATCGCTGGTCCGAAATGCCCCCGCAATAGGCGGCGATGTTGCGGGTCGAGGCTGTTGGCAGTTGCGACTGCTGCGGCCTAGACGGCAAGAAGCGGGTCTGCCCGGCGAAGCTTTCGCCACGGTCAACAGCGCGAATGATGCCTCGACGAATGCCCCCGCAGGGATCGGGCCTATCAGCGGACGTTGGCGGACCGTGCAGAGGCTCTCGGATCGATACCGCAAACTGCTAGCAGAGTCGCGTCGACGGCGCTTGGCGTAGGGTCAGGCAAATTAGGAGCATGACCCCATGACGGGATCGCTCCCTCGCTCGACGCAGAGATTGGCCTGTCGAATTTTCTGAAGCGTAGCCGGGCCGATACCGCTCGCTCTCAGAACACTTCTCAGCGTGGGGCATGGCCCATGCCGGTTCCGATACTGGATGGTCACGCCAGCATCCAACGTTGTTGGACGGGAACGGCGGTGGTCGGGCTGCACTGTGTCGGGACGTCAGCGCAGAGCCTTTCATGGGCGTGCTTCGTTGCGAGAACCGCTCGATTCGCCATCAAGCCAATACCTGAACTCGATTCGAATCGCGCGCCCACGTTGTCGGCCGGAAGGCTTGCTGAAGGCTCGACCGGCCGTCAGCGGATTGCCAGCGGGCCGACCGCTGTGCTATCCATTGCCCGGGAACGGACTGATGACAATAACCCCTCGAAGACTTCGCCCAATGTGCATTCCTACGCCCCGCCGACAGGCCGGCCGCAATAGCCGACTTCTTGTTGCCACGTGGCTCGCTCCTTGTTTCATGCTGCTAGCATGCGGCGGACCGGAAACCGACGACGAAGCCATCGGTCGGGCTACGATCCGAATTGACGCTTCGGAACGCCTGAATTCCATCAGCGACCTGCTCTACGGCCATTTCGCCGAGTTCATGTTCGAAAACATAAAGCAGGGTCTCTGGGCCGAATTGCTTGTCAACCGGGGGTTTGAGGACGGCGCTCCGCCTCCTGCGGCGGCCCACTACTGGGAACGCTATCCGGATACGCGCAACCATCCCAACGGCTTCTTGCTTGGGGGCGAGGTGCACGGCATCACTGAGCAGGGTTATCCTCCGGCCTACGAGAATCGTGCCCAAGTGCTTACCAACTTACTGCCTGAGCAGCGGGGGCACGGTATTTTTCAGCCTAGGATTCCTGTTCGCAGCGGTGTGACATACGGGGGCTCTCTGTGGTTGCGTGCCGAGGGTGCTCGGCGTCGCGGCTCCGGCGTCGAAACAGGTGGGACCTTCGCCGGCGAGCTAGTTCTGTCATTGGAAGAGGATCGGTCGGGGGGCGAGGTCTATGCGACCAGCAAGTTGGAAAGTATATCCTCCGAATGGACCAAACACGCATTCGAGTTGCCAATCGCAAAGACCGATCCGCGAGCTCGATTCGTTCTGCGAGTGTTCGGCGTGGGGACGATCTGGGTCGACCAAGTCTCACTGATGCCCGGCGACTCGGTGAACAACATTCGTGCGGACGTGCTGGAAAAAGTCCGTGCGCTCCGGCCCGCTTTTGTTCGGTGGCCCGGAGGCAACGTAGCGCAAGATTACCACTGGGAGTGGGGTATCGGTCCCCGGGACGAGCGCCCGGTGTGGGTCAACATGTCGTGGGACAACGACCCCGAGCCTGCCGATTTCGGAACGACCGAGTACTTGGAGTTCTGCCGGATCGTCGGGACGGAGCCCAATATCGTCGTCAATGTCGAGGGCAGGGGAGTGACCGTTGTCGAGGCGGCTCAGCTTCGCGAGTCGGGCCGTGACATTCGCGTTCACTCGCGGCCGGCGACGGCCCAAGACGCCGCGAACTGGGTCGAATACGTCAATGGAGACCCCAGTTCCGCATTCGGAGCGTTGCGTGCCCGCGATGGCTATCCCGAACCGTTCGGCGTTGTCTTCTGGGAAATTGGAAACGAGATCTGGGGCGACTGGGTTCGCGGGCACTCCGACGCTGCCACCTACGCGGCCAATGCCCGGCGTTACATTCAGGCGATGAAGGCAGTTGACCCTTCGATCAAGATCATCGCGGTCGGTGACGAGGACCCGAATTGGAACCGAATCGTGCTGGAAGATATCGGCGGGGAGATCGATATGCTGGCGATCCACCACTACCGGCCCAAGGAGGAAGATCCGGCGGGCTACACCGCCCTTATGGCAAGGCCGCTCTGGTACGAGAGGCTCTATGACCGCGTTCGGATCATGATTGAGCAGACCGTGCCTGGCAGGGATATCGGAGTTGCGCTCAACGAGTGGAACACAACCTTCGGAATCCCGCGCCAGCACACCATGGAGTCGGCATTGTACGGGGCTCGCCTCATGAATGTTTTTGAAAGGCAGGGAGACCTGATCCGCATGAGCGCCGTGTCCGACCTAGTCAACGGATGGCCGGGCGGGGTGATCCAAGCCAGCCGCCATGACATTTTCACCTCGGCGACGTACTCGGTAATTGAGGCGTACAATCGCTACCGGGGCGATTGGCGTCTGGCCGCGGAGGTCGAATGCGATGTTACCTATGACACGGGTGACGCCGAGCTCGGCTCCAATGTTCCTGCCCTCGACGTGACGGCGAGCACGAATGAAGCCGGCACGGAGCTGTATGTCAAGGCGGTCAACACCTCCGCGGAGCAATCGATTCGAACCACTGTCGAAGTCGGGAACGCGGGCGGCGAGGTCGACAGGACGGCCATCGTCACAACGGTTGCGGCGCCGACTCTCGAGACCGCCAATACCTTCTCGGAGCCGAACCGGATCGCGGCTCGCGAGTCACACGTGTCGATCGGCGGTCCGACATTCACCTACGATTTTCCCGAGCATTCTGTGACTGTGATCCGGCTGGGCATCGCCAAAGATCACAGTGCCGACTAGGACAGCCCATGCGGATTCGGTAGCTCGGCCGTCGCGTTTGAAGCTTCTCCCGCATTGGATCCACGAGCTATCGCTCGTTTACTCGGTAGAATCGGGCTGATGCCTGTCTTGAGAGCCGTTGCTCTGGCGTGCGCTCCCGCCCTGGCCGTCGCGGCCCCCAACATACTTTTTGTAATGAGCGATGACCATGCCACGCCGGCCCTCAGTGCGTATGGCGGCGGCTTGAATTCAACGCCGCACTTGGACCGACTAGCGTCGGAAGGCGCTCGATTCGATGCCGCCTTCGTAACCAACTCCATATGCACGCCGAGCAGGGCAGTGGTGCTAACCGGCAAGCATAGCCATGTCAACGGCGTACTCACGCTCCTGGACAGCTTCGACGGGTCACAGCAGACGCTGCCCAAGCTCCTACAAGCGGCCGGGTATTACACCGGAATGGTCGGCAAGTGGCACCTGAAGACCGAGCCGACTGGCTTCGACGAATACGCAGTTCTGCCGGGACAGGGTTCTTATTACGACCCGCTCCTCCGCCACACGGGGCAGTGGCCGGAGTCTGAGCGCCACGAAGGCTACGTGACCGACGTCATCACGGACCAAGCGCTCCGCTTTCTTGAAGACCGCCCAAGTGACAAGCCTTTCTTCTTGATGTACCACCACAAAGCCCCTCACGACGTGTTCGTTCCGAAGCGCGAGCATGCCAGGATGTTTGCGGACCCAATCCCGGAGCCGCCAACTCTCAACGAAGACGTGTCCGAACGCATCGCCTTGCGGGAGACCGTGGAGACCATTGGGCACCGGCATACCTCGTACGGTGTGCCGGAGTGGCGCTGGTTTCTCGCTCGGGTGCGATACAAGCCGGACGAGATCGCGGCGTGGGAACGTGACCTAGCCGGGGTCAGCGGTCCGCAGCTGCGCAGAGAACAGTACCAGATCTACATGCGTCGCTACCTCCAATGCGTCTATTCGATCGACGAAAACATGGGGCGTGTCTTGGACTATCTCGACGAGAATGGCCTCGACCGCGATACGTTGGTCGTTTACACATCGGACCAGGGATTCTTTCTCGGGGAGCACGGCCTCTACGACAAGAGGTTCATGTACGAGCCCGCGTTCCGCATCCCGCTGCTCGTGCGCTGGCCAGCGGAAATCTCCCCCGGCACTGTTACTGGAGAACTCGTGCAAAATCTCGACTTCGCCCCAACTTTATTGGAGGCCGCGGGTGCCGGCATCCCCGGAGATATGCAGGGAAGGAGCTTCTTGGACATTGCTAGGGGCGAGGCTCCTGCGGACTGGCGGGACGCAGTCTACTACCGCTACTGGATGAGCCGAGGCCACTTCAACATCCCGGGCCATCTTGGCGTGAGGACGAAGCGCGACAAGCTGATTTATTTCTACGACAGCGACATCGGCCCCGACGGAAGGACGCTTGTCAACGGTGCCCGGCCCAACGTGAGAGATCCCTTCTGGGAGTTCTACGACCTCGAGGAAGATCCGCTAGAATTGAACAATGCCTACGACGAACCGGCCTACCGAGACCGCATCAGCTCCCTCAAGAAGAGGATCATGGAGCTAAGGGATCATTACGGCGACAATCGGGACGGTCTCGAATTCGCGGACTAGACTGAAAGGCCAGATTTCGCCAAGGTCCGCCTCCGTTGGCGTACTTCAAGCCCTTTGCAAGTCGCCATGCCGCTTTGGAAATGTTTAGCATTGGGGTGCAATAACTGAGGAAACCTTCAAGTTATTGGCGAATCGATTTTCTAATGATTTGCGGTAGAAAAAACAGATAAGAGTATTCTATCGCTAGACACATGCTTTGAAATACCTAGGAATAACAAGTGCTGAACTATAATATATGGCCAATATATTATGAGAAATATCCTTCTAATTCTTGTAGTTAATGTTCGTCATCTTCTCTGTAAATATGAGGATAATTTGCGTGGTGTACCATGTAAATATTTCCTAGGATATCACGATATATACCTTCATTCATAAAACTCTCTGCAGTTGAAGCGCTGCAACTTCTTGTCATTGTTCGGCGATCTCTCGAACCAATCTTAACGTTCGACGTGGCAGTACATAGGCGATTCACTACAGTCGAAACCGCGATTAGGCTATGATCGTGGCATGACCAAGCAGCTCTTCTTGTTACTGCTGGCAGTTCTCGTCACCCAAACAGCCACGCCGATCCTAGCTGCCACTGACATAAGTGGGACGTGGGACATGGTGTGGGACACCGAGGGGGGCATTCGGCGATCGAACTGGAAGATATCGCAAGACGGGGAGTCCTTGACAGTCGAATTCGATGACAATGTCCTGAAGGGCACGTTCAAGGCCAAACGTATGGAGGTAAAGGGAAAACTGTACGCGGCCGAAGCCGGATATAGCGCTGACTTCACGGTCGAAGGGACTGTTCAAGAGGACGGCACGCTCAAGGGCAGCGGCGCCTGGGATTTGTACCCGATGACATTCACGGCCAAGCGGGCCGAATGAACACCCTGTCTGACACGACTCACTCGATCAGCCGCAGCCCGAACCACGCGAGGCCGCCGACAAGCAGCAGGATCCCCGCAAGCTGCTCAAAGCGCCCGCGGACGAACCTGAGCCTCAGTCCAATCAGGGCTGCCGCCAGCAGCGCCTCGCTTGCGAGCGCCCCGGGCAGGAAATACTCTGCGTTCATGCGGGCGGACTGTAGGAATGCGGCTAGAAATAGGCCGTGAAAGCATCCCATTCCGCCGCATATGAGCCAGCGATTGTTCGCTTCCGGCAGAAATAGTATCTCCGATGCCAGGTACGCGACTGTGAGGGCTGCTGCAGCTTCCAAGAACCTAGCTGGCGGGATCCACCCGAGAAGATCCCCTCCAAACGCGACCGCAGCTTGGGCGAGCAAGAAGGCCCCTAAGCATCCCAGGAGATCGCGCTTGGCTCGTTCGGCCAGCGACAGAGCGACTAGGAAAAGGAACAGTTCAGGACTGGTGATAGCTCGCCGCGCACCCGCTCCAAGCTCCGTCGTAAAAACCTCCCACAATGTCGGGGGCGTGAAGCGAATATCGGCTTCCATCGACGTGATGTCGAATACTGTTTGGCGCGCCACGTCTCCTTCACCGGACCGCAGGATGTGGATGTGGTGGGGGACGGTCACGGACGGGAATTCGCAACGCACTGCGATCCGGTCAGGAGGCTTAGAAAACCCATACGTTGCGTTGCAGACAAAAAGCCCTTGCCCAGGTTCCTCCCGGCAGCTCTCGTTAATCCGAGTCCCTTCCTCGTCGTCCTGAAGCACTTGGAAAGCGTCAAGAAGGGTTTCCTTGGGATCGGGAGTGTCTGGAACCTCCGTAAGCGGCATCCGAAGTTCGTATCGAATGCTTTCGCCGTCAATTCGCAAGCTGCCCTGGCTCATGCTCAAGACGTGCGCCTGGGACGGACCAGCGCACACCAGCGCCAGGGCGGCTAGCGAAAAAAGGACCAATGCTTCACGGAACCGGTCTCGTGCGCTCCTGCAGGCAGGCGCTGCTCTCATTGCAGGCCGAAGCTGTACATCGCTTGGAGTGAACGGAGGTAAATCCGGCCGTCGACAATCGCGGGTGTCGCGAAGCATGTGCCCTCGAGGCTGCTTGTCTCGATCACGCTCCAATGTGCCCCAGGCGATACTGTGCTGATCATGCAGCCCTCGCTCACGGTGAATATCTTGCCGTCACCGGCGACCGGCGACGCCCAGTACTTGTCAATCGCGTCCCGCAACCGATCGACGCGGCGAGCCTCGCCCTTGGAGGGGTCGACGCTGCTGAAGATTCCTCCATCCTTCACTAGATAGATCGTCCCCCGATAGAGCAGGGGCGAGGGCGTATTCGGAAGCGACTTGTCATAGCGCCAAAGCACGCCTTTCTTCGTAATGTCCCCCCGCATGTCGCCGGGGCGGATTGCGACGAGGTTGTTGACTGGAGCCCGCCGCGCGGCAAAGAAGTACCAGTCACGCTCGTCCAGCGTCCCGTCACCTCCAAGGTCTGCCTCGGACCATGGGTGGGCGCTCCTCAAGCGCTCGTCCGGCGCCTCGTCTTGAGAGAGCAGCCCGTCCTTGTTCGTGTCGTGGTTCGCGAGCACTTCCTCGAATGACGGTGTTTCCTGGCGCTGTCCCGGATCGCCGCCGATCTCCCATCCGTTGATGTAGATCGTCTCGCCGTCGAACAGCGGCACGCACTTGAGCTGCCAAGCGAATCCGTTAACCCACCAAAGCCGCTCGCCCGTCTCCAGGTCGTAGGCGAGTACGCGGTACGCACCCGGCACCACCACTTGCGGCCTGCCGTGCGGCGGACGGAACACCCCGGCCGTGCCATAACCCCTCGTGGTTTCCGGTCGCTCGGCCTTCCAGACCTGCTTCCCCGTCTCCGGATCCAGTGCAATCAAATACGAACCAACCTGCTGGTCGCAAACGATCAACAGCTTGCCGTCCGCAAGAATCGGGGACGATCCGTGACCGTTCTGATTCACGAACGGACCAAGCGGATGCCTCCACCGTTCGTTGCCTGCCGCGTCGAAGGAGATTGCGCCGAAGTCACCGAAAAACGCGTAGACGTTTTCTCCGTCTGTGACCGGGGAGGGCGATGCCGGTCCGTGGGTGCGCTGAAACTGTTCGCGTCGCGGTCGCGGAACCTCGCGGATCCAAAGCACTTCGCCGGTGTCGCGTTCCATAGCCAGAACCAAGAGCTTCTCGCTCTCGTGGGCGGTCAAGAAGATTCGATCCCCGGCGATCACCGGCGAGGAGTGGCCTGGAGGCACCTGTCGCTTCCAAAAAAGGTTGACGTCCTCTCCGAACCGGCTTGGCAACTCGCTGCCCTCCGCGATGCCAGTGCCCTGGGGCCCCCTGAATTGCGGCCAGTCCGCACCCATTGCCGAAACGGCCAAGAGCAGAACAGAGACTGTGATCCGCCACATCATGCCCCACAATATAACGCGGCCTGCCCTCGCCAGAGAACTGATGCACCTGCTGTCGCAGAAGCAGCGGCGTGATAGAGTGCAAGGGACGAAGCCCCTTGATGGAACGGATCGGGCGGTACCAGATTATCTCCCAGCTGGGCCGCGGGGCGATGGGCGTGGTCTATAGGGCCCGTGATCCCAAGATCGGTCGCGAATTGGCCGTCAAGACCATCAAGCTACGGGATCACGCCGACCCGCAGGAGATCGGCGGCCTCCGCCGACGCTTGTTCAGAGAAGCTCGGTCCGCGGGCCAGCTTTCCCACCCCGGGATCGTCACGATCTTTGATGCTGACGAGCAGGACGGCCTAGCCTACATCACGATGGAGCTGGTCGAAGGCCAGAATCTTGCCGAGACTCGGGTTAGCGGCTTCGGCCTGGAAGAGAAATTCGAATTCATCGTCGATTTTCTTTCGATGGCTGGTTCGGCGCTCGATTATGCCCATGATCGCGGCATTGTCCATCGCGACATCAAGCCGGCCAACATCATGGTGACGCCAACAGGCATCAAGATCATGGATTTTGGCGTCGCTCGCATTGCCTCCTCGGAACTGACGCAGACAGGCACGGTGGTTGGCACTCCCAACTACATGTCCCCGGAGCAGGTGCGCGGAGCACGGACGGACGGGCGGTCCGACCAGTTTTCGCTCGGCGTAATCGTTTACGAACTCCTGACGGGCACGAAGCCGTTCAATGCTCGAAACCTGAACACCACGCTTTACAAGCTCGTCAACGAAGCCCCCCCTCCCCCGCAGCGGTACGATCCGAGCATTCCCCCGGCCCTTGCGCAGGTCGTGCTGCGGTCGCTCGCGAAGCGGCCGGACGATCGGTTCGGTTCGTGTAGCGAATTCGCCACAGCGTTTGCCGAGGCTGCTGATGTCGTGGCAGCGCAGGCACCTCGTCCACTGCCTGTCCAGCTTCCCGCCAGGCGGCCAGACGATGATCCGACAAGCCGGGACCTGACGGTCTCGGATATCGACGACACGGCGGATGGCACCGCCAAGCCCGGGTCAGTCCTCCTGCCCAGTCTCCCGCACGGCCATGTCGTCCCGAATGCTTCCGCGGCAACCGGATCGCCCGCCCCGGAAGCGGCGCCGGCGTCCCGCTGGCCGCAAGTGATCTTCGCTCTCTTGCTGCTGGCGATTGGTGCGATGTCGTTTCTGCTGGTGCGCTATCCAGGGCTGCTTGACGACCCGACCGCTCTGCTCGAGACGATCCTGGGGGTCGAATGGCAGTCTGAACGCACCGTATCCGAAGCACAGCCAGCCCCGGTGGAACGTGCAATTGCAGAGGCGGAATCAGTGGTAACTGCACCCGGGGCGGCCCAACCCGATGCCATCGAGGATCCGCCCAGCGATTCAATCGCCTCGCCTGGGATCGAGTTCGATCAGCCGCCCTCTGAATCGCCGTTGCCTGACGCGATGCAGCCGGTAGCTGACCGTCAGGTGGTCGAGGTCGCCCAGTCCGCAGCGCAGTCTAGCAACGATCCCGATCCGCCCGGCGACTCGGCTCCGCGGAATCGGACCGGGTCGGTCTTCTTTAGCAGTCCGGTGGGGGGCGTACTCGTGACTGTCGATCAAAACAGCGCTTGGAGGTGCTGGACGCCCTGCGAACTCAAGGAACTCCCGATCGGAGACCACAACGTGGTAGCCATGCTCAGCGGCTACGGGCGGCAACGCCAAACCATACGTGTCGGAGAGGAGGGACTGACCGTCGACCTTAATTTGGAACGCCTCCAATCCGCGCTGTTTGTCGTCAGCGATCCTTCAGGCGCGAGGATTTTCCTGGACGACCACGACACGGGCAAGCTGACAAATGCCCAACTCGATGTCAGCGCGGGCCGTCACTCCCTTCGTCTCGTCATGGGCGAGGAGTCGGTCGAGCGCACGATCGACGTGGCTCAGGGATCGCTCCAGCGTGTCGAGTTCCGCCTCGGCGCCCGGTAGCCAGACAGTTGAAGAATGCTGGACCGGATTAGAGTCCGCGGAGCGCGGCAGCACAACCTCCAGAGCGTCGATGTCGAGATTCCGCGCAATAGCCTGACGGTTATGACCGGCTTGAGCGGCTCGGGAAAGTCCTCGCTGGCTTTCGACACCATCTACGCCGAGGGTCAGCGGCGTTACGTGGAAACGCTCTCGCCCTACGCCCGGCAATTCCTCGACCAGCTGGAACGACCGGACATCGATTCCATCGACGGCCTCAGCCCCTCGCTTTCGATCGATCAGAAGACGGCGAGCCGTAGCCGCAGATCGACCGTGGGCACAGTCACGGAAGTCTACGACTACTTGCGCCTGCTGTATTCCGCGGCGGGAACGCCGCACTGCGTGCGGTGCGATCTGCCGATCAAGAGGCAGCCATCCGACCAAGTCGCGGCACGCATTATCGAACAAAAGGCGGGCCAGCAGGTTACTGTCATGGCTCCGTGCGTCCGCGAGCGCAAGGGGCGCTACCGGAAGGAGCTCCAAGAGTTCGCCCGCATGGGTTTCGTTTCCGCCCGCATCGACGGCGAGATGGAGCGCCTCGATGACTATCCGCTCACGATCCGGCTCAATCGCAACAAGACCCACACCATCGAGGTGGTGGTCGACCGCGTCGGAGTGCGGAAAGGCGCACTGAAGCGCCTCAGGAACTCGATTGGCACTGCGTCGAAGCTGGCGAACGGGCTTGTGCTGATCCTCGAGCCCGACGGCAGAGAGACCCTCTACTCCGAAAAGCTGGCTTGCGTCGCATGCGGTGCCAGCATGCCGGAATTCGAGCCGAGGTCTTTCTCGTTCAACAGCAAGTTCGGCGCCTGCGAGGGGTGTGCCGGCCTGGGAGTCATCTGGGACCTTGACCCCACTAAGCTGATTCTGCACCCAAGCAGACCGCTTGCCCAGAGCGGCTGGCCCTCCGCGCGGTCATTCCACGATGTCTTGGACATGGCCGAAACGTGGTCTAGGACCGCGCGTGTAGATATTCGCCGCCCGTGGAACAAGCTGGAGCGGGAGGAGCAGGAATGGCTCCTTTATGGATACAGAGCGAACCTGCCTAGGTCGCACTGGCTCCGGCGGTACCACTACTTCGGATTGATTCCCACTCTGAGACGCCATATGGGAATAAGAGCTGGATATCAGCCCGGAAAGGTCTACCTACCGTACATGGCACACGTGGCCTGCCGTTCATGCTTGGGGAACCGCCTCAAGCCGGAGTCGCTGGCCGTGAGAGTCGCCGGACATTCGATTTCTGACATGGCCCGGATGCCGTTGGAGCGCCTGAACGAGTTCGTGCGGGAGCTGTCTTTGGACGGACGGAAGCAGGCGGTAGGCGAGCGCGTGCTCGAGGAGATCCGTCAGCGCGTGGCGTTCCTAGGGAACGTCGGGCTGGGCTACTTGTGGCTGGATCGATCCGCGGCAACCCTCTCTGGCGGCGAAGCACAGCGCGTCCGGCTTGCGACCCAGATCGGCACGCGACTCCGCGGAGTCCTGTACGTCCTGGACGAGCCGTCGATCGGCCTCCATGCGCGGGATCATCGGCGCCTGCTGGACACGCTTGTCGACTTGCGAGACCTGGGAAACACGATCATCGTCGTGGAACACGACCAAGCCACGATGGAGCGTGCCGACCATGTCATAGACCTAGGTCCGGGCGCGGGGCGTCTCGGGGGCAAGGTCGTCGCGGAGGGCACGGCTGAGCAGATCACCAGCTCCGAGGGCTCGCTCACCGGCGACTACTTGGCCCGTCGCAAGACGGCTCACGTGCTTCCGATGAAGCGCCCGCAGAAAACGAAGAAGCTTGTCGTGCGCGGAGCGCGGCAGCACAATCTAAAGAACATCGATGTCCCGTTCCCCCTCGGTAATTTCTGTGTCGTGACAGGTGTCTCGGGCAGCGGCAAATCGACGCTGGTGAACAGCATTCTCTACCCGTCGCTGGCGAACACTGCCAATCGGAACGAAGTGCCTCCCGGCGATCACGACAGAATCGACGGCCTCGTGCACATTGACAAGGTGGTCCGGATCGACCAGACCCCGGTCGGACGAACGCCACGGTCGAATCCCGCAACGTATACCGGGGTCTTCACGCCGATTCGAGAATTCTATTCGCTGCTTCCGGAGGCACGCGCTCGGGGCTATGCGCCAGGGCGCTTCAGTTTCAACGTGCACGGAGGGCGCTGTGACGCCTGCCGCGGCAACGGGGTCAAGCGGATCGAGATGAACTTCCTGCCGGACGTCTTCGTGAAATGCGAAATCTGCCGAGGACGGCGCTACAACCAAGAGACGTTGCAGGTGATGTACAAGGGGTACTCGATCGCCGACCTGCTAGAAGCCACGGTCGAAGAGGTAGTCGAGGTCATGGAGAAACTCCCGGCTGTTCGGAGAAAGCTGCAGACCCTCGTGGATGTCGGTCTCGACTACATTCAGCTAGGCCAGTCGTCGACCACGATATCGGGCGGGGAGGCTCAGCGGATGAAGTTGGCCCGGGAGCTCAGCAAGCGCCAGACGGGCAAGACCGTTTACATATTGGACGAGCCGACGACGGGATTGCATTTCGATGACGTGCGCAAGCTGCTTTCGGTCTTGCGCCGGCTCGTGGATCACGGCAACACCGTGATCGTGATCGAGCACCAGCTGGATGTGATCCGGTCCGCGGACTGGATTGTGGATCTCGGCCCGGAGGGCGGCGATACGGGCGGCCATGTGGTTTGCGCGGGCACTCCGGAGCACGTTGCGGCGACCGAGCAGAGCCACACTGGGCGATCCTTGCGCGAGATGGGTCTAGGGTGAGCGAAAAGACACACTTCCAGGTCGATTCGGCCGGCAAAGAGTCCAAGGCATCCCTGGATCGGCGTCCGGCACGCGGAGCGCTTTGGGGGTACCGAGAGATCTTTCTTCTGGTCGCCGTCGCAATCATGTCCCAGATCCTAGTGACGGCTGGCGTGCTTGCTGTCTCTGAGAGATTCGCCGGGCTCGAGGCGAAGGATGCGGCCGAGCTACTGCTCAGGGAACCTCGCGTTGCCGTGCCAGCGCAGGTAGCGATATGGATTGCCCCGCTGGCATTTATCGCCTTTGTTGTCACGGTCCAATACCGCATGCCGCTTCGAGCCGGGTTCGCTTGGAATCGGCCTCCCCGGCCGACCGCGAGCTACCTGCGCATGGGGGCGCTGCTGGCCTTTGGTTCCATGCTGGCAAGCGTCGCCATTGGCGAGCTCGACCAGCCGAGCCCGATGCTGGAACTGTTCGCGAACCGCGATGGCCTCTGGCTTCTGGGCATTTACGGGATTCTCGTAGCACCGTGTGTCGAGGAAATGGTTTTTAGGGGGTTCCTGTTCGATCCATTGGAGCGATACCACGGGCCTTTGGTGGCGTTGCTCGTCACGAGTGCTGTGTTCTCTCTGCTCCACGGCGCTCAGTACAGCTGGCAATGGGAGCGACTCGCTGTGCTGATGGCAGTCGGCTGTGCGTTCGGAGTTGTTCGCATCCGGAGTGGGTCCGCGAAGGCGAGCGCGATTGCCCACGCCGCCTACAACGGGCTGCTGTTCCTGGCCTTAGTGTCGGTCATGCCGGGCTAGGCTAGACTTGGATTTTGAGCGCGGGCCACCGGCGCCCGCTGCGTACACACTCTCATGGTGAACACAATCGAATGGACTGACGACGGCGTGGTCATGATCGACCAGAGAAAGCTGCCGTCCGAAGAGATATTGCTGACTTGCCGGGATTACCACGACGTCGCGGACGCAATCCGCACGATGGTGATCCGCGGAGCGCCTGCGATTGGCTGCGCCGCCGCGATGGGCGTCGCTATTGGCGTTCTCAAGGCGGATGACGAGAATCTGGATGGGCAGTTTGACGAGATTTGCGACTATCTTGCTGCCACGCGCCCGACGGCGGTAAACCTGTTCTGGGCTATCGACCGGATGCGCGCTTTGTACCGGAGTCAGCGCGAGCAGGGCGCCGACCCTGACGCGATCCGCCAATGCCTGGTAGATGAGGCGCGTCGAGTGCTGCGCGAGGACATCGCCATCAATCGCGAGCTGGGTGGCCATGGCGCCGCGCTGCTGCCACATGGCGGAACCGTAATGACTCATTGCAATGCCGGGGCGCTCGCGACGGGTGGGTACGGCACGGCGCTAGGAGTGATTCGTGCGGCGGTGGAGCATGGCAATCCCCTTGCCGTGCTAGCGAACGAGACGCGGCCGTTCATGCAGGGGTCCCGGCTGACCGTCTGGGAACTGCAGCAGGACGACATCCCCGTGAGGCTCCTGACCGACAGCATGGCCGGTCACATGATGCAACGGGGCCAAGTGCAGGCGGTGGTGGTCGGGGCCGATCGAATCGCCGCCAACGGTGACGTTGCCAACAAGATCGGCACGTACTCGGTCGCCGTGCTAGCGAAGGAGAACGGGATTCCGTTCTATGTAGCGGCACCTACATCGACTGTCGACTTGAACCTCGCTTCCGGGAAGGAGATTCCAATCGAGGAGCGATCCCCGGACGAAGTGACGCAGGTTCGCGGGCACCAGATCGCGCCGCAGGAGACAGAGGTCTGCAACCCGGCTTTCGACGTGACTCCCAGCCGTTACGTGGGGGCGATTATCACGGAGAACGGCGTCGCAAGAGCTCCGTACGTTCCATCGCTGAAGGCTCTTTGCTTGGGCTAGGCCGCGACTGAGGACTCGAACTGAGGAGCGATTTTGAAGTTCTCGGATCTCCTCCGCGAGACGATCCGGAAAGCGGAGATACCGTTGCGCTTTGAGCCCGGCGCGGAGGAGGCAATCACGGAACCGGTGACGGAGCTGCTCAAGGCTTGGGTCGCCGTGCACAACCCTGATCGGGCGCGCGACGAGTTCGACTATGGCCAGAAGGCACTTGTAGTCAGGCTGATCGAGGAATTAGAGGACCTGCACGAGATTCCAGTGGCCGACGAGGATCCGGATTGAGGAACCGGTGGCTTGCCAGGCTCAGAGTCTCGGGTTCCATTGGGTCGCCCCCGTCCGGGGCCTCTTGGTTTATCGCCTTGGCAGACTTGCACCTAGAATCGAGGGTCTCAAGAGGAGCTGCGAAAGATGCTTGCCAGCCTAGGCGCTTTGCCTCTCAGGCGAATTCGGCCTTCAGCGTCGCCACGTTCCTCGTCCCGGCTCTGCACTCGACCGTCACCGAGCGGACCGTCTCGCCCGTTTGGCGGTACTTGTCCTAACAGCCCAGCGCCTTGCGCTGTGCCATTGCTGTCCCAGGCCCCATGTGCCCCCATTTTAGCTTGGAGCCCGGTGTACCCAGGTTCAACCGACCGCCCGAGGCCTGCCAATGCAACTGGAAGCTAGGTGAGCGTTCGAGTGTGTTGAATCGCAAACGGCCAGAAGCCATGGAACCTGACTGACACAGCGTATGATTCAGTCTTGGAGGCCAAGAATGAAAAGGCGCCACGCTCATTCAGCAATGTTGAATCGCTCCGCTTCACGGTTCAATCGATAGGGCAGGCCGAAGCGGGAGGTGGCAGGCAGTGAGAATGGTCGCGGCACGGTGAAAGCAAGAAGCCACCAACGCAGGTGTGGCAGAATTTGTAGGGGCGGCCGGCGACTTTGGGTCAGCTGCTTTCCGTAATTGGCTGAATAGGGGAGCCATCCTGAGTTGGCGTGGACGGCCGCGTGCGGCCGTTCGGCGCGTGGAGGGCCTTTCCTGCTTCGTCCAGTCGACAACCCAGGAGCAACGAGGACACGTGATGCAACGCAGAACCTTCATGGCGGCCACCGCCTCCGCGACTACGGCCGCCACCGCCCGCGCGCAGTCGCAAGGAGACAAGATCCGCCTCGGTGTGATCGGTTGCGGCCGTCGCGGTCGAAGCAACCTGCGGTCGGTGCTCAAGCTCACGGATGACATCGAGGTCGTCGCCATCAGCGAGGTGTTCAAGCCGAATCTTGAGCTCACGCTCGAGATGGTGCCCGACGCGAGAGTATACCCTGATTTTCGCGAGTTGATCGCAGCTGACGACATCGACGCCGTCCTGATCGCGACTCCCGACCACTGGCACGCCTACATGAGCGTCGAAGCTTGCAAGGCCGGCAAGGACGTTTACGTGGAGAAGCCCATTTCCGTGACGGTCCACGAAGGCCAGATGATGGTCAAGGCCGCGCGGAAATACAACCGCGTCGTGCAGGTTGGCACCCAGCAGCGTTCGGGCAAGCACTTCCAAGAGGCGAAGGATATCGTTCAGAGCGGTCGATTGGGATCGATCAGCTATGTTCGGACGTGGAACTACTCCAACGCCTATCCCGAGGGCATCGGAGTGCCGCCCGACACGGACCCGCCCCCTGATCTGGATTGGGACATGTGGCTCGGACCCGCTCCCGAGCGGTCGTTCAACAAGAACCGCTTTGGCGTCAACCCGTATTCCTTCGCCCACTTCAGGTGGTTCTGGGACTATGCCGGCGGGATGATGACCGACTGGGGCATCCACCTGCTCGACATCGTTCTGTGGGCTATGGCGGAGCCCGGGCCGCGTTCGATTTGCACGTACGGCGGCAAGTACGCGCTGACCGACAATCGCGAGACACCGGATACCATCCAAGCCACCTATGAGTTCCCGGCCTTCGTATGCACCTACGAGAACCGAGTAGCCAATGCCTATGCAGGCGGGCTGCCCGGCTACGGAATCCAGTTCCACGGCACCGAGGGGACTCTGTATGTCAACAGGCGTTACTGGGAAATCACCCCCGAGCAGCGCCGGTACCGAGAGCCCGAGCCGCGCGTAGAGAACCGCATGAAAGCTGCTAGAGGCGAAGCTAGCAACGCGACGACGGACGATCATTGGCGCGATTTCATCTACGCCGTTCGAAACCGCTCCAAACCCATCTGCGACATCGAGATCGGCCACAAGTCCACCGCCATGGCCCTGCTGGGAAACGTCTCGATGCGCAGCAGACAGCGCATGGACTGGGATCCCGTTGCGGAGACCACTAGCAATAAGGAAGCGCAGACTTACTTGCAGAGTGAGTACAGGCCTCCTTGGAAGCTGGAGCTTTAGCTGGGCGACCCAATTCTTGGCAGCGGCGGCTGCTTCGCTTGCCGCGATGCTGCCGGGGAGGCGCCGGCGTGTCCGGCTCGGATGCTATGTCGGTGCTACGGCTACTTGCCGCAGGCGCTGGCCCCCAATGCGCCCGTTCGCCGCGCTGGTTTCATAGTTCCTCGCCAGCGAAGTACCTTGCCAATAGGGCGCGCGGCTCTCGTTGCCCCATGCGCGATCCCGCGACGCAGGCTAGCATGCTGATGCCGAGCGACCACACGAAGGGATCGAGGTCTAGGAAGCTTCTCGTCCCGTAAGCCGCGTACTGGAGGAGAAACGAGACGAAGCCGGCCACTATGCCCGAAATGCAGCCGATACGATTCATGCCGGTCCAGTACACGGCGAGCAGCGTGGGAAACAGGAAAGTCGCCGCTAAGCCCGTCCCTGAGAACACCACTAGGTATTGCAGGTAGTCGGGCGGACGCAACGCGAAGATCCCCGCTATGAGTCCAACGGCTAGAATCGACAGGTGGGTGGCCGTGCGCGCCCTGCCGTCGTCGACCGATTCGGGGGCGTTGCGCTGGTACAGGTCGCGCGCGATCGCGCCGGCGGCCACGAGCAGGAACGAGCTGATCGTTGACATGATTGCCGCCATCGGTGCCGCGAGCACAAGGCCGGCCAGCGCTGAGGGCACTGCGGCCAGGATGGTTGCAGGCATCGCGTGGTCGCCAGCGGCGAGTTCGGGGACCAGAACCCGGCCCAGAATGCCGACGAAAATCACTGCCGGATAGAGCAGCAGGATGTAGCATCCGATCAGTAGCGACGCGCGTCGCAGTGACTTAGCGTCTCGGCTGGCTAGGAACCGAGTGATCAGGGATGGCTGCCCCGCAACTGCTAGCGGCCAAACGAAGAAAAACGATATCGCGGCCGGCAGCGGCAGGAAGGATTCCGGGCCGGTCGGAGTGAGCAGGTCTGGGCTCTGCGCCGCGAGACCGTCATAGACCGCTTGCATCCCGCCCACCCGGTACAGACCGAATCCCGCTGTCAGAAGGACGCCCACCAGCATCACAACGGCTTGGAAGCTATCCGTCCAAGCGACGGCGCGGAAGCCGCCGTACGCCGTGTACACGCCAACCACGACCGCGAAGCCCAACACTCCCCAGGCATAGGGCACGCCCATCACCGCTTCGAGCACCCGTGCGCCGGCGATGTACTGCGCCACGATGTAGCTTGTGTGGAGGATTAGCATGGCGACGCCCGCGATCGCTCCGATGGCTTGACTGTCGAAGCGGTCGCGCAGCAGGTCGGGAAACGTGAGCGCGCCGGTCCTGCCGCCCAGTTCGGCAATGCGCCTACCGAGCAGCCCGAATCCCGTGGTCGCGACCACGATGTAGCCAGAAATCCACAGCATCACCGACCAGCCGTTGGCATGGGCGAGAGCCGGTGCGCCGATGAACGACCCGCCGCTTGCGGATGTCGCGATCCAAGTCAGCCCGAGCACCCAAGGTCCGATCGTGCGCCCGCCAACGAAGAATTCACGCAGGAACCCGCCTTGGACCGCCTGCCGTCGCGCGAGGTAAGCGAGCAAGAAAGTCAGCCCAATGTACAGCGCGAACGCAATGCGGACGGAGGATGCTGATTGGTACATGGGGACTAGGGCTTGGAACGAGCCGGCGGACGGCGTCGGCAGAATCTCAGGTGAAGTAGAAAGAACAGGGTCCAAGGGCCGAAGACGCCGTAAAGCGCCCACCGCGGGATGCCCCACACCGGATCGGCGGAGGCCGCGCCGAGCCACGTGGACAGGCCGACTGTGGCAATCAAGGCCGAGGCCCAGAGTACGGCGGCCTCGATCGCTTCCGTGCGTGCGGGCCTCGAATCCGGCCCTTCGCTGCGCCTTTCCTCAGCCATGAACGTGTACGCTCCTGTGCGGCGCGCCGTGCGTACCCCACTCCGGCTCGTAACCAAGCACCTCCCGGAGCGGCCGGGACACCGAGCCGCGGTTCATGATCTCAATGTGATCGGGCGATACCATGCTCGGGCGATTCGCGCCGCAAGCTCGGCTGAGCAGCGTCAGTTCCCTTCGCATGGCAATGATGTAATTCTTTGCGCGCTCCGCTTTCAAGATGGGGTCGAGGCCGCGCCTCAGCCACCACTTCTGGGTGGTGACCCCAGTGGGACACCAGTCCGTGTGGCACCTCTGCGCCTGGATACATCCGATCGCCAGCATCGCCTCCCGGCCAACATTGATCATGTCGCATCCCATCGCGATCGCCAGCAGGGCGTTTGCCGGCAGACCCAGACGCGCCGAGCCGGTAAAGACCACGTCGTGCTGTAGACCCGCCTTGGCGAATTCCCGATACACACGCGGGAAACCGAGCTGAAAAGGCAATGCCACATGGTCCGTGAACGTCAAGGGGGCGGCACCTGTCCCTCCCTCGCCGCCGTCGATGGTGACAAAGTCGACGCCCCGATGCGTGTCGCGCATGAGACGCACCAGCCTTGTCCAGAATCCTGCCTCCCCAACGGCCGACTTGATCCCGATCGGCAAGCCCGTTTCGCTCGCCAGAAGCTCGACAAAGTCGAGCAGGCTATCTTCGTCCCGGAACGCGGTGTGTCCATTCGGGCTGATGCAGTCCTGACCAAGCGGAATGCCCCGAATCCGAGCGATCTCAGGCGTGATCTTGGCTGCAGGCAGCACGCCCCCTAGACCGGGCTTCGCCCCTTGGCTGAGCTTGATCTCGACCGCACGAATTGGAGCTGCTGCCACTGCGTCCTCGAAAGCGCTCAAGTCGAATCGGCCTGCTCTGTCGCGACACCCAAAATAACCGGTGCCGATTTGCCAGACCAAATCGCCTCCGTTGAGGTGGTAGTCGGAAATGCCTCCCTCTCCCGTGTTGTGCAAGCAATTCGCGCCGTTGGCCCCGCGATTCAGTGCTTCCACAGCATTGCCGCTCAACGCCCCGAAACTCATCCCGCTGATATTGATGATCGACGCAGGGGCGAACTGATTGCGACGCCGTCTGGCCCCCCCCAATACCTTCGAGCAGGGCAGGGGGTACTCCGGCGGGTCGCCCTCGCTTGGCGGCTCGGCGGGAAAGCTCGCGTGCTTGATGACAACGTGATTCGAGATCGAGTCGAAATCGTTGTCAGTCCCGAATCCGAAATACGAGTTCTGGTGCTTCGACGTGCTGTAAATCCAGCGACGCTCGTCCCTGCTGAACGGCCGCTCCTCGTCGTTGTTTGTGACGATGTACTGCCGCAGTTCGGGGCCTACCGCCTCGAGCCAGTAACGGAAATGCCCGATAATTGGGAAGTTCCGGATGACCGCGTGCTTCTTTTGCAGGATGTCGTACAAGACGACAGCCAGCAAAACCGATCCCATTGCAAGGAGCGCGGTCATGCCCTTGTCCGGCTATTCTTCGAAGGCGGCGTCGAAGGCGCGTCCGGACGGTTGGAAGTCGACGTTCTTTGTGAATGCGCACGCTTCCGCTGCCCCGGCTTCCCGGTCCATGCCGCTGTCCTCCCACTCGATGGACAGCGGCCCGTTGTAGCCGATGTGATTGAGCGCACGGATGATTTCCTCGAAGTTGACGCCACCGTGTCCGAGAGAGCGGAAGTCCCAGCCGCGGTCTTGGTGCCCGAAGTTGAGGTGCGACGCCAGAATCCCCGACTTGCCGTCGAGTTGCAGCGCGGCGTCCTTCATGTGCACGTGATAAATGCGGTCCTTGAATTCGCGGATGAACATCACCGGGTCCACTTGCTGCCAGTGAAGGTGGCTCGGATCGAAGTTGAACCCGAAGGCCTTGCGATGGCCGATGGCTTCGAGCGCGCGATGCGCTGTGTAGATGTCGAATGCGATCTCGGTGGGGTGCACCTCGAGGCCGAATCTGACGCCTACCTCGTCATAGACGTCGAGGATGGGATTGAACATTTCCGCGAAGTAGGCGAATCCCGCGTCGATCATCTCGTCTGACACAGGCGGGAAGCTGTAGAGCATGTGCCAGATCGGCGAGCCGGTGAACCCGTTCACCACTTCCAGGCCTAGGTTGCTTGCCGCACGCGCCGAGTTCTTCATCGCCTCGACGGCCCAAGCTCGCTTCTTGTCGGCATCGCCAGCCGCATCGGGAGGGGCGAAGATGTCGGAGCGCGAATCGTCGTTCGGGTCGCAAACCAGCTGGCCGGCGAGGTGATTCGAAATCGCGAACAACTGTAAGTTGTGCTTCCGGAGAATGCTCCTCTGCTGCTCGCAATAATCGAGATCGCTTGCGGCGCGGAACACATCCATGTGGTCGCCCCAGCAGGCGAGCTCAAGGCCGTCGTAGCCCCAGGAGGCTGCTCTTTCCGCGAGAACCTCAAGAGGCAGGTCTGCCCACTGGCCGGTGAAGAGCGTGACGGGTCTAGCCATAAGGTGAATTGGTCTCCTTCGTTGGAATCAAGCGAAAGTGAAGTTTAGCAGACCGCCGGCACGGCGACACCCGTCGGTGCGGACAGCAGTCGGCTCGCAAGAGGAATAGCCGCTGGCCCTCGAATGGAAGCCCCGCCGTGGTAATATCACGAATTCCGGCTCCCATTCCTCGAACCTGCATGCGGCTCCCGTTGCTCTTCGCCTGCCCGGCGTTTGTCGGATTACTTACGGCCTTGGCAGCGCCGGCGGTCGCGATAGAAATATCGACGGGCTCCATGCTGGGGCCCCGCTACAAGCAGGATCGCTTCTATGTCCGAGGCGGTTCCACCGCCGCTTGGGAACTCACCTACGGCGGCGGGCGCTTCCGTCGCAAGGTCCGGGGCAGCTTGGCGATGGTGCGCGTCACGCAGGGTGTATTCGACGACGAGTGGCTCAATGAGCGAAGCTACGATGCCGAGGCAAACACCGATCGCTTGATCGAGCAGCTCGACTTGTACAAGCAGCACGGCATCGGCGGCATTGTCGTGGGCCTGCAGGGAGGGGACCCTGGCTATGCGCGAGAGGTAAACGGGGTCGCTCGGAATGCTAGCGCGGATCTCGGCGAGAAGTCCGGCGCGCTCGTCAGCGCATACAATCCCGACGGTTCGCTGAAGCCTAATTGGATGGCGCGCCTGGACAAGCTATTGCTAGCCGCGAACCAGCGCGGGCTGGTGGTGTGCCTGGTGCTTTTTCAGCAGGATCAAGACGAATCGCTCGCCTCCAGGGAGGCAATCGTGAACGCTGCCAGCAACGTGGCCCGCCACTTGATCGAAATCAATGCTCGCAATGTGATGCTCGATGTTGCGGACGCATGGGACGAGCCGGAGGGCCACTGGGACCACCGTTGGTTCATTCCGCGGTATGTCGAGTATCTGATTCGGGCCGTCCGTGACCAATTCCAGCACGCCGACTTCACGCTGCCCATCGGAGCGTCTAGCGGGTCCGGGATGCTTTATCCGATTTCTCTAGCGCGCCTCTGTGACATGGTGCTGCTGCAGGGCGACGGACGTACGGCCGCCGACAAGCTGGCCCGCTCGCGACAATTCAAGCAGTACGGTCGGCCGGTCCTCATGGTGAGCGACAGCAACGGAGAGATGTCGACCAAGGCCGAGCTGGAGCGCGAGAGGGCAATAGCCGAGGCCTATATGCAGGGGGCGTCGGGTTGGAGCTACGTGCCGGCGCGGACGGCGAACCGGTTCCCGTTCGACTACCGGCTTCCCGAGAGTTCGGCCATCGAGGATTCCTGGCCCCAGGCCAAGCGGCACCCGGCTTACTTCAGGGCCATGCTGGAGCACATCGCGAAGATCGTGCTCCGCAAGCCGCCTTCCTCCGCAGGCAAAGGCAACTAGCTAGGTGCCGACCCAGCGATCCGATACGCCTGTCCTCCTTATCGGCGCGGGGATGATCGCGCATGACCAGATTGTTCCTACGCTGCTGCAGATGCGCCGGGAGGGCGTGATCGGGCGGGTTTCAGTATGCTCGCAGCGCAATCGATCAGTTCGAGCCCTAGCGCAAGCCCCGGCCTTGCGCCGTGCGTTTCCCGATGTCGGGTTCGATCAGGTTCTGGACTCAAGCGCCGGCGCGAACGAACGCCGACCGGATCATTACAGGCACGCGCTCGCGGGCCTTCCCGAACGCTCCGTGGTTGTAGTGGCGGTACCCGACCAGCTGCATCGCAAGATCGTGCTGGAATGCCTGAGAGCGAACCAGCACGTTTGCTGCGTCAAGCCATTGGTCCTACGGGTCGAGCACTCTCTCGAGATCGAGAGCGAGGCCCGTGATCGCGGATTGCTGGTAGGGGTCGAGTACCACAAGCGCTTCGATCCCAGAAGCCTGATGGCGCGGGATCGCTATCGTGCCGGCCAGTTCGGGGAGTTTCGCCTCGGATGCGCGCGCTTGATGGAGAAGTGGCATTACCGAGACTCCAACTTCCAGAACTGGTTCACTGCCGACGCCACCGATTCGTTCGTGTATATCGGCTGCCACTATGTAGACCTCGTGCATTTCGTGACGGGCCTGCTCCCTAGCGCGGTCTCAGTGTACGGCGTGCTCGACGACCTGCCGAACGGGCGCCGAGGCTATTTGTGGACCGATGCCCGAGTGCTTTGGGAAAACGGAGCCTGCCTCAACGTGCAGAATTCGTTGAGCTACCCGGACGCCGCGCCCGGCCCGAACACGCAGGGCATGACCTTGTATTGCACCGGCGGGGGACGCGGCGCCCTGCTCGACCATTCCGACCAGTACCGGGGGATCGCCTACAGCTTCGGCGCGCCGAGCTCGGGGCCCGGTGGCACGCAGTACGCACAGCCGAGTCCCGATTACTTCCTCTACCAACACCTCGGCGGCCCCGGGCTCGTGCCGACTGGTTACGGAGTCCGGTCGGTCCGCCACATCGTCCAGGAGGCGCTGCGAGTCGAGAGGGAGTCGTCTTCTTTGGAGGAACGGCGGCGGCTGATCGCAAAGATCGACCGCGAGGGCATCCTTGCCACGCCGTCCAACAGCCGCTACAACGAGGCAGTCTGCGAGGCAGCCAGGGAATCGATTCTCAACAAGGGTGCGCTCGTCGAACTCGCTTTTCCGGCGGATTGACGTCTTCCCGCCTTTGGGCGGCCGCCTACACGCTGGATGTTTTCTGCTATACGCTGGATGTTGATGGCGGTCGAGCAAGAATATCGGATCGAGGTCGATTCGATGGGCGATGTCCGGGTTCCGGCGACGGCGCTCTACAAGGCGCAGACGCAGCGGGCGGTGGACAATTTCCCGATCAGTGGCATCCGGTTTCCCCGGACTTTCATTCGTGCGCTGGCCCTGGTCAAAGCCGTTGCGGCCGCGGTGAACCGCGACCTCGGCGAAATGCCCGGACGGATGTCGGAGGCGATCCAAGCAGCCGCCTCGGAGGTCGCCGACGGGCTGCACGACGATCAATTTCCGGTCGATATTTTCCAGACGGGCTCTGGCACCTCGACGAACATGAATGCCAACGAGGTGATCGCCACGCTGGCCAGCGGCAAGCTGGGCTCGCCTGTGCATCCGAACGATCACGTCAACATGGGTCAATCGAGCAATGACGTGATACCGACGGCAATTCATGTCAGCGCTTACTTGGAGACGGCCTCGACGACCCTGCCGGGCTTGGAGCAGCTGCGCTCGACATTGATTGCCAAGGCCGAAAGCGTGGATCACGTGGTCAAGATGGGCCGGACCCACTTGATGGACGCCCTGCCGATCCGCCTGAGCCAGGAGCTTGGCGGGTGGGCGGTCCAGATCGCCCAAGGCCAGCAGCGCGTGCGAGCCTCCCTGTCGCGAATATCGCCCTTGGCCCTGGGAGGCACCGCGATAGGAACGGGCGTCAATGCGCACCCGGAATTCGGGCCGCGCGTGGCCAAGGGCCTGTCGGCCGCCACCGGCCTGCCATTCATTTCCAGCAGGAACTACTTCGCGAGTCTTTCTAGCCAAGACGCTGCCGTGGAACTCAGCGGGCAATTCAAGACCGTTGCCGTGTCGATGATGAAGATTGCCAACGACTTGCGCTGGATGAATAGCGGCCCGATCGCCGGCCTGGGCGACATCGCCCTGCCTTCTCTGCAGCCGGGTTCCAGCATCATGCCGGGGAAGGTGAATCCGGTGATTCCGGAAGCAGTGGCGATGGTCTGCGCCCAGGTGATCGGCAACGACGCGACCGTAACAGTCGCCGGCCAGTCCGGGAACTTCCAACTCAACGTCATGCTGCCGGTCGTGGCTCACAATCTCCTTGAGAGCGCAAGGCTGCTGGGTGCGGCCGCGAGCGTCCTTGCGGACCAAGCCGTCGCCGGGTTCGAGGCGAATGAGGATCGGGCCCGTGACTTGGCGGAGCGCAATCCGATTCTTGTCACCGCTCTCAATCCGGTCATCGGGTACGAGAAGGGCGCAGCGGTGGCCAAGCGGGCCTATGCGGAGGGACGTAGAGTGAAGGAGGTCGCTGCCGAGGACACCGACTTGAGCGCCGAGGATCTCGAGCGCCTCCTTGATCCCCTCGCCATGACCGAAGGCGGAATCGCGAAGTAGGCTGTCTTCATTCGATCGCCCGCCCGGGCGGTCTACGTTATCGGGATCGAGAAGTTGTTCGCTCCGTTCGAGCCGTGTCCTTGGAATCAATGACTTGCTGATGTGCGTCTTGCACTCGGCGGCAAAATCGTATTCATGGGCACGTAAGTATTCGGGAATATCGTATTTTCTGTCCAGTAATGGCCCCCTGTCCGCTACCGAGCCGTGCCTATTCCGTGGCTGCGAGACAATCTGCCTGCTCCGCCTAGTTCGGTTGCGATCCGCGGAGACCAATCTGCTTGGGCTCGAGCACAATTCGCGCAGTGTAGGCATCGTGGGCCCTTTCGGACAATGAAGGAAGAGCTGCTGATGCCGCGCCCGTCCGCGAGCAGTCGACGTTGCCTCGTGCAGCCGTTGGCCGGTGGTGCCTGTTCGGCCCCATCGAGAGGTTCCCTCGTGCCACAGGTTTGCGTCTTTGGGCGGCCGAGACTTTACGGGTTTGTCGTATTCCTTATCACGCCCGCAAAGAGATTCATGCGCAAATTATTCTCAATATCACGGCTGTCCGGTTGAAAATCCTTTAGAATCAGGAGCTTACGAGGGAGTGTAGGCCGATTTCTTGACCGGTGGGGCCCTGGCTCGGTAAGCTATTGATTCCAAGGACTTTGCGTGTGCTGGCGTAGCTGGTCAAACCCCTCCAAGAGTGTCGGATTCCAGGTCTGTTCCGGGTGATTCCGGGGGATGCCTGGGCGGGTACCGGAAACCCGGGACAAGCATTGCTTCACGGGGTCTGCTCAGGTTGCGAACAGCCACATCTGGCCCGTGTCCGGTGGGTCGGTCACGACCTGTCTGAGTTCCGTAAGAAATGGATGCAATGGAGCTTGCGCGAATGGCGTGAAGATCACGATAGCCGGCTCCAGGCACTCAAGCCGTCCACATTAGAAAGAGAAGCCTATATCATTGATTTAGAATACGTTATAAACCCGACACTCAACGTAAACCGTACAGCCGTGGAGTGCGAAAGCGAGTCGAACGGATCCGTTTCCGCGAAGACGACGTCGATTCAGTCGTCGGTCAGGATTTCGGCGACGGAAGTCCGGTGAATGCCCTGCGAGCGCGGGTTGGCCTTCGGTCGCTCGAGCAGCTCCAAATGAGGCTCCGTGGCTGCAATGAAGTGATAATCCCCCGACTCGCGAATTCCCTTCAGATAGCCAAGCGAGGGCGAATAGAATGTTCCGATCATTGCGGCGCCTAGGAGCGCCTTGCCCCGGACGGCCCTGTTCGAGGTGAGGTGCCGTTGAATCCGTCGCGTGCCAGTTCTTCTGCCTGGGGCGAAGGCTGGACTGACGAAGAGCGACATTTTTTCCCCGGTCCAGCCGCGAGTTACGTCTGAATCCCAGGTTCCTTGGCGTCAAGGCTGAAAGGAAGCTTCGACGGAGCGCGTCGCCGATTGCAGGAACGTGGCACCTGGCGGCAACCATCCTCGCTGTGCCTCTCCGGCGGCCAGCAATCGGTCAGCCGATGGTCGCTGCACGATCGCTCTCCTTCCGTGCCACTGAGGCGAAATTTGAATCTGCCCTCACTTTTGGTCGTTTCAAGAGCGGCTCTCGGTAAATAGCGCCCTCACCCGTTCGCCGACGATCGCATCCTCCCCAGGCCGCAACATCCACGTCGAGATTCGCAACTGGCCCTCGCCCAAGCGCGCCAGGCCGATGGGCGGATCGCCTTCGATGAGCCTTTGCTTCGCGTCGTTTGCGGTTAGACTCTGTTCGTCCTCGTTCCAGCTCACGGTCACATGCGGCACGCGGTTGTGGATCTCGGGCACCTCTTTCACGCAAACGACGGCGGGCAGGCCTTTGAGCATGTCGAGCAGCGTCGCGGCTCGCTGATCCAACTCGCGCCTTTCCGCTTCGTGGTCGAGGGCTAGGTAGCGATCGACGGCGGCTACCAATCCGATGATCTCTTCTTTGCCGACCTTCATCCCGCGGCCGATACCCGAGTGCGGACTGATTGCCTTGCGCGCCGCCTCCACAAGATCGGGGCGGCCTAGGAGCAGGCCCGAGGCCTGCGGGCCGAGCAAGCCCTTCCCTCCAGAAAAGATCACCATGTCGAACCCCTCATCGACATAGAGGCGCAGCCTTTCCACCGGCGGGACGTCCGCCGCTGCGTCGTTCATCGTCGGAATGCCGTGAGCCTGGGCGACCTCAATCCATTCGTCGCGGCTGATCCGCCCATGCGGGTCAGCCTTGTTGAGGAAGAACATCATCGCCGTCCGCTCGTTGATCGCGTCCTCCAACTCTTCCCGAGTTTCAACCCAAATGATGGTCGTGCCGACGAGCAACATCTGCGCCTCGTAGCCGCTACGGTGCGAGCGTTGCTGGATGATCTCATTCCTCATGCCGGTTGTGTCGGGCAAGGCTCTGAGGTTCCGGTCCTCTCCCCCGGTGACGCAGGCGGCCGTTCCGCAAGTAATGGCCGAAGCGGCTCCGCAGGAGATCATCGCCGCCGGAACGCCGATCGCCTTCGCGATGTGCTGACCGGCCTTGAGCTGCAGCTCGGGAAGCGGCACGAAGCTCCGCGACGCCGTGGTCATGGCATCGACGACCTCGGCGGGCATAATGCAACCGCCCATGATAGTGACGGTGCCCCAAGCGTTGATCGCCGGCCTCACGCCAAGGTTGAGGTATACGTTTTCCGGCGCGCTTCCGTAAGCAGCGGTACCGTCGCACGAAGCCGCGCACATCGCCGCGGTGGCAGGCACGGACTGTAATACTCTTCTGCGAGTGATGTTGCTCGGCATGGTCTCGTCCGTCGCTAGTTCATCGATCTCCGCCCTAGCTTCACAGCCAGTTCATCTCGATGCTGGTCGCCCCAGCTGGCGAGCTTCGCCGCCAGTTCCTTCACGACCGCCTGCCGGTCTGAGTACAAGTTCTGAGTCTCGCCGGGATCATTCTTCATGTCGTACAACTCGTCAACACGCTTCTGAGGTCTCGCCGGAAAGTCGCGCAGGATCAGCTTCCAGCGCTCGGTACGCAGGGCTCGCTCCTCGAATAGGATCCCGTCGATGCCCCTCTGCGAGATGTTTTGGATGACGATCTCCCGGTTCCATTCGTCTCGTCCGCTAAGCAGGTCGGGTATCAGGCTGCGGTCCGAGTATTCCTCGTCAAGCCGGCCATAGAGACCAGCGGCATGCATGATCGTCGGCATCAGGTCCACGGAGCTTACGCCAGACTGCCAGACGACTCCAGCGGGGAGGACCCTGGGGTAGTGCATGATCAGCGGCAGGCGGGCGGCTTCATCGTATGAAATGCTCATGCCGGCTACTGTTCCAAGGCGATCGATCCACGTCCTTCCGTGCTCAGTGGTGAGGATGATGAATGTGTTGTCGAGGACATTGCTGCGTCGCAGTGCATCAACCATTCGCCCGATCTCTTCGTCGAGCGCCGTGACCGAAGCGTAGTATTCCTCGTGCTCCACGTTCTTGCCCTTGTAGGGTTCAAGGAACCTCTTCGGGGGGTTATTCGGCTCGTGTGGCGAGTAGTAGGACTGGTACAGAAAAAAGGGCCGGTCAGCGTTCTCCTCGATAAACTCGACGGCAATGTCAGTCTGGACGGTGGGCCTGTAGGGTGACTTGAAAGGCTCGCCCAGCCAATGATGGAGTAGCGAGTTGAAGCTCTTCCAGACGTCGAAGAACCCGGGGTTCCTTTCTCCCAGATGCCACTTGCCAACGTGCCCCGTGCGGTAGCCGGCGTTATTGAGGAAGTGCGGGAAGTTCGCCCATAAGTCGAATCGCGGATCGGCGAATGGATCGGGAATCGGTTCCTGGTACACGTTGTTCGACCCGTTCGGCACGAAGGGATACACATTCTTCTGCATCCCATGCTCGTGTGGATACTTGCCCGTGAGAATCGAGGCTCGACAGGGGCCGCACAATGGCTGCGGCGCGTAGCAATTGTCGAAACGGAGGCCGCCTGCGGCCAGTCGATCAATGTTCGGCGTGTGGACATCCGAGCGTCCGTATGCGCCGATCGCGTCTCGGCGACACTTGTCAAGTAGGATAAACAGGAAATTCGGAGGGTTCAGGCCGCCACCCGGGTCGGTATCCGAACCGGTTTGGGCCGAGGCCCCTGGGGCCGCCGACGCGCCCGCGAATATTCCCAGTCCCCCCAATGCGTTGAGAATCGAGCGTCGCTTAACTGTTTCAGGCATGACTTCCTTCCGTTATCCCCACTGCCAGCGCAACTCGAACCTCGGAGTCACCTTCCACTTGCCCCTGGAAAAGTCCGGCATCTCCACCGACTTGGACTTGCCGGCGATCGATTGCTCGCTCAGGGGTGCGATAGCGCTCCAGGTCACAGCGTCCACGATCGACACGGGCGGCGTTGTTCCTTGCCGCAAGCTTTCGGTCCAGCCGCGCAGCTCCATCCAATCCGCGCCGCTGTGTCCGAACCGTAGCGCCCGCTCGCTGTACATCTTCCAGATGGGATGGTCGAACTCGTCAAGGAACGGGTTCAGCGAATGCCACTGACGGGCATCGATCGCCTGCCCGTCCCAATGCCGCTCCTGCAACCAGATCGAGCCTTCTCCGGGGAACGGCCAGCGGACCATGCCCTTCGTGCCGTGATACTTGTGTGCATCGTCGCGGGGATGCCAGCTTTGAGTGTCGTGGAAGTTCATTGCCGTGCGACCGTCTTCCAGCTGCAATAGGACTGTCGTGCGGTCGGCGTTGGCGTAAGCCCGTTTTGCGTTCGGGTGATCGGGGCCCCACATGTCCGCGGCGTATTGGTTCATACCTCGGGAGACGCCGCCCATCGCGGTCAACGACTCAATACGCGTCCCATGGTTGATGTCCATCAACATCGCGACTGGGGCGAATTGATGAGTGGGATACAGGTTCCCATTGCGGGTCACTGTGTGCTCTCCACGCCACCTCAGCTCACCCTTGTTCGCGAATCGCGAGTCGAACTTCGTACCCCGCACGTCGTGGCCATAGCCGGATTCGCAATGTACGATCTCTCCCAGCAGGGCAGCGCGCACGATGTTCAGCACCGCCAGCGGTTCGCGGCGGTACACCCAGTTCTCGAGCATCGTTGCCGACACACCGGTCCGCTCAGCCGTTTCGACTAGCTGCCAGCACTCGTCGATCGTGATAGCCGCCGGGACCTCGATGGCGGCGGCTATTCCTGCTTCGAGGGCGGCGACAGCCATTGTCGCGTGCCAATGCCAGGGCGTCGCGACAATCACGCCGTCCAAGTCTTCGCGGTCGAGCAGGCGGCGGTAATCCTCGGGCCCGCGCGCATAGACCGCTGGCTGTGGTCTCCCGGCGTCCTGGCAGATCTTGCGCGCTCTCGCCGCCGCATTGTCGTCGGCGTCGCAAACAGCCGCGACTGCGACGCCCGGGAGATCGAGCAATGGCCGCAACAAGGACGATCCGCGGAGGCCGGCGCCAATCATCCCCACGCGAACAGGGGTCTCAGCGGCCCGCGCCTCAGCGGAGGCAAGAGCGGCGGTGACGCCCACGAACGTCCTTCGGTCGATGCCATTCCTCATTGGTTTTGCTGGCGGCTTGATCGGCGCCGGGCCCAGTCCGGACGTATCCTACCAGAGGTTTGGGGCGCGGTTGCGGAGTCGGGTCGCACAAGGAAGTGAGTGGCCGTAGCGGTGACACGAGCAATTTCCTACGTCTAGAATCGAGTCGCTTGTATTGGCCCAGGATGACCTCCACGTGCGCGCCGTTGTGATGGACGCTCACGTCCAATTGATGAGCCGTTCGCTGCTGAACGGGCTCGACATCGGTTCAAAGAGTGCCTGGTCGGCACGTGGACGTGCCGCGCTTGGCCGCCGGCAGGGTGAATGCCGTTTTCCCCTCGGTGTACCCTCCCTGAGCCCTCTATCGGGCGCGCCCCGAGCTGAAGAACGCAATTCGCGTCATCGAACTGGCTCTCGATCAGATCGGACGGAACAGTGGCGCGGTAGAACTGGCGCTGCACGCCTTCGACCTCGGGCGTATCGCGGGGTCAGGGGAGATCGCCGCATTCGTCGATCGACAAGGGCCGCTCGACCTCGGTGAGGATCTGAATGTGTTGCGGGCGCTTCATCGGCTTGGGCCGCGCTCGTCTTAGCTTACCGTCCACAACTAAGCGAATGAGGTTGCCGATTCCTGCTGCGATGTCTCGAAATGCGGGGGCTGAATGCGCACACGAATAAAGTGATCCGTGAAATGAATCGGCTCGGTATGGTGATCAATGTCGCTCACGGTCTTGAGGAAGCGATTTTCCAAACGGCGGAAGCGAGCGACGACCCCGAGATCTAGACCGACGGCGGCTTTCGGCATTTGTCGACACTGGGCGCTTGATCAGCGAGGCGGCCACCAAGGCCGTTACGGCGAATGGAGGCGCGACGGCTCCCCCAACGCAAAAGGCAACTTTGAGGTCCAGGGCTCTGCCTTGACGAATTCGAAGACGGCTTGCCATTTGAAGAACCGCTCTTGCCTCTCAACAGTGATCCTAAGTGATTGGTGCTACCCGCACAGTCAACGACATGTGTCTCCGGATGCCCCCAGAGTTCCCCCTAACCGGTCGCTGCACCCTGACACCCTCGAGACCAGGCCTCCGTGAGACGTGGTTTGCGATGAATCGCTCGAGTGATCCCTTGGCTCGCCGAAGTCTTCCTTGGACAAGCTGGTAGCGGAGCCGGAGGACCACCTGGGCAATGGTCTCTCCGGCATGCTCCGCGGTCCAGAGGTCATGAAGGTCCTGTTGAGCGAGAAGCGCAACATCGTCACGCTCGGCCTTCTCCGCCTCGACCTTGGCTAGCTCCGCACGTGCTCTAGCTGTGGCGAGGACCGCGATCACTTGGCTATAGGGAGGTTTGCTCTGCATGTCCTCCGACCGAGCGATCAGCTTGCTCAGTTTTCCCGCCCGTCTGGTGGCCCGACCGTACACTCGATAGCCGGGATGATGGAAGAACCCGGGTCGTGAGCGAGATAATCGGCAGCGTTCCCCGGCCTCCCCGCGCGCACAGGGGGTCCACCTGGAAGCCTAAGAAGAAAAGCAGCAGACCCACGGCGGCTTCGAACTCCTTCGCATTGCGCCATTCGTCGTCCCGCAGCTTCTCGACGAACTCGTGACCGCTTGAGTCCAAAACGGTGTGAGCTCTCATCCGGTGATTGGAGCCTGCTCGGGGCACAGACACGCAGTCCACACACCGGTCTCCGATGAGGATGGGGTTACTAGGCTTTGGTGGACAGTTAAGGCTGCGGCAGGTGCTGAGGCTCGAACAGTGCCGCACCATGGTGTCGACGAGCAGCAAGGTGCCGCTCGAGGTGACCTGAGGCATGTGCTGGTGATAGAACCAAGACAACTCGCCCTCCTGGGTGAGCAGGTTCGGCTACAGGTGGGGGGCGGGCCGCTGTGGTCGCCCCGGGTCCAGACGATTTCCCCGGTCTTTCGGTCCACCTTGACGACCACGTCCTGCATCCGAAAGGAGATCAGGAGAGAGTCGGCCCTCTCGTCGTGGAAGAATCCGTTGCCATGCGACCAGTCCCAAGCTCTTGGGAAACCCCGGTTGATCCAGTTAGCGGTAAGAGTCTCGTACCCGATCCGGTAGGGATCGATATGATCGAGCGCCTTCCAGCCCCAGACAACCTCGCCGGCACGCGTGAACTCGACGATCACGTCGCCCATCACTCGCTGGCGCTTCCGCAGCGCTGCTGGATCGGTTTCGCTGGTGTACCAGTTGTTGTACTCGCGGATCTCGGTACCCATCTCGATGAGGTGGCTGTTCGAGAGCTCTTCGATTTCGTGATGCATCGTCAGCGTCGGAATCGGAATGCCGTCTGCTTCTCCCCGCAGGCGATCTGAGGCCTACCAGTTTCCGATACGATTGCCGAGAACGTCGATCTCAGTGGCTCGGTTGTCGGTGGTCACGAATACGAGGTTGCCGTTCCGGAGGGTTTCGACGTCACTCATCCTGGCGTTCGACTGGTAGGCGCACACAATCTCGCCGTCGTGGTCGATCGCCGCCAGCAGCCCGAAATTCGCTCCCATGCGACGGCTGCGCTGCCCCAGCATCCGGGTTAGCACGCGCCTGAGGCTCAGCAGCGAGTAGCCCGGTTCCATCTTCTCCAGCTTGCTCACCGTGACCCTCACCGGAGGAATCCGCGTCGGGTCGTCTGGTATTTCTGGCGTCAAGAACTCCAGTTGCGTTGGTGCGTCTGCTGTTTCGCCCCACGAGTTGGCGATTCTGACGCCGATCCGGTGCGACCTGCCGTACTTCATGCCCACAACCGGCAGGCCCTCGGCGGGATTTCGCTCCGTTGGGTACGAAAGCGTCCACTGGCGCTCGCCATCGGAAACGGTGAGCGCTGTTTGGACGGGTGCGGACGTCTCGAACGAGACGGTCGCCGCAAGCGGGACTGCAGGGTTTGGATTCGGCCGAAGAGCAGGCTGGGTCTGAAACGTTGGTTCGCCGGCCAATACGGGGCAGGGGACGATTGCGGCGGCAAGGACCGCTCAAGACAATGCGCTGAATCGCGGGCTCAAAATTGGTTTTCCTGTTTCGGTTTGTGTTAGTAAGTTGTTGTGAAACAGTGACTTGTTCCAGAACGACCAGTCGTCCTCGGGAGCAGTTAGGACTCGACCGGGGCGCCTCACGCCACATGGGCAAAGCCCACTCGCCAGCCTAATTGGTGGAGGCCATCTCTCTTCCTCGGTTCCCGTACGTTCGAGTCCGTTCGTCATGGATCACACCGTCCCAGTTGAGCCCAAAGCCGAAATCGTAGGCATTGCCCGCGGCATCGACGTGAGGCCGCATGTCATGAGGCGCATCCTCAGCTTGCTCTTCGACGGTTTTCATGTCTGCGGGCATCTGCACTGGCAACAGACCAGATGGCTCAGCCTTGCCGCTCAGGACTTCGAGAATCGCCTGGTCTTGAACGCCGAAACTCACCAGGATCGCATCGGCGCTCGGCTCGAATTCCGACACGACGGTCGGGTTCGACAGCTTCAGGACCACGATTACGGGCTTGCCGTGCATCCTTTTCCGGACATCGAGCACCGCCTGCAAATCCGTCACATTCGATGTCGTAGCGCTCTTTCCCCGGTACGAACGGTTGCTGAAGCTTTCGAGCGGATCACCCCCGGCCAGGCTTGCGGCGCGCGCATGCGCAGCCGTGTACGCACCGTATTGCAGGGAAATCGGCAGGTAACCGTTGCCACCCGCCGCCACGTCCGATCGGTCGTATCCTCGGCCGGACTCCGGGCTCGTGATAACCACGAGACCCGCCTCCGCCTCATCCGCGTCGTCTGTCGGCGTGAAGAACTTGCCCGCGATCGCCAGGTTGATTGCGTCTCGGTGCCGTGCTGGGGTGACTCTCCCGAAGAAACTGCGGCTCTCGGGCACATATCGCTGGGGGACGTAGACCCTGGCACCTTGCTTGAGCGGCAACACGCCGGCCTGATTCTTCACGAGGACCAGGGACTTGATCTGCGCCTCGTAACCCGCGGCCATATATTCGGGCTTCCCCACAGTGGCGACAGTCTCCTCGACATCGAGATACGGGTTGTCGAAGAGGCCGGTACGGACGATGTTTCTGAGCAAGCGAACAGCCGAAGCCTCGAAGCGCGCCCGCATGAACTCCTCGCCGTGCTCCTGCACTCCCATCTCGTAAGCTTCGACTACGGGGCCGGAGTCGTTATTGCCGCCGAACTGGTCCACGCCTGCCAGCAAGGCCTTGTAATGCCTCTCCGCCTCGGTCAGGCCTTCCACGCCCCACGGGGATGCGCCGAAGCTGTCGACACCGGCATAGTCCCGGGTGACCCCCCAATCGGTGCAAACGACGCCGTCATAGCCGTATTTCCCTCGCAGCAAGTCGGCAATCATGTACTTGCTGTAAGCGTTGCCCACACTCTCTCCGTATGCCCCGTCCTGGCCATGGGAGATCGTGTAGTACGGCATGACCGCCGACGCAGCGCCCGTTCCGCCAGTCAGCTTGAAGGCCCCGTTCGTGAAGGGAAGCAAGTGGAGATCGAAGTTGCCGCCGGGGTACACTGCGTACTTTCCGAAGCCAAAATGGGCGTCGCGGCCGGCCTCCCCTGAACCTCCGCCAGGCCAGTGCTTGGCCATGGCGTTTACGCTCTGGTATCCCCAGCTGCCGTCGATCGCAGCACCCTCTCCGGACGACTGGAACCCGTCGACGTAAGCGCGAGCCATGTCTGTCGCCAGGTCCGGATCCTCGCCGAACGTGCCGCTGAAGCGGAACCACCGGGGTTCTGTGGCCAGATCGATCTGCGGGGAGAGAGCCGTCGCGATACCGAGCGCACGGTACTCTTTCGACGCGATGCCGCCAAACTGGTGCACAAGATCTGGATCGAAAGTTGCTGCGAGCCCGATCGAATCCGGCCACATCGAGATTTGTCCGCCCGAGCCGGCATTGAATTCGGTCTCAGCCCGGGTCCGATGCCGTGGGTCCGAACTGTTGTTGGTCGGGATCCCCAGCCCGATCCCCTCCACCAATGCCTGGACGTTGTTGTTCCAGCGTGCCGCCACCTGGGGGCTTTCCACCGTAGTGATCAGCACGTGCCTCACACCGTCGTTGGCGAGGAAGTCCTGCTGGTCGTCCGAGAGATTCCAGGCATTCGCGCCACTCTCGGCAAACGGCTTGCCATCGTAGGTGGACCTCCCGAACGGACCGCCTGCCGCCGGGATGGCCTGGTGGGAGCTGTAGAGCATCAAGCCCGCGATCTGCTCGACGGTCATCTTCGAAGCCAGGTCCGTCGCCCGGTCCTCGGATGAGCGACGCCAGTCCTCGTAGGGATCCAATGTCCCGTTCCGATTCAGGTCCTTGAAGGCCAGCCTGTCGACCGTGAGCAGCTCCACGCCGGATGTAGTGGCGTACGCCAGCGTCTGGCCGCCTCGGTTGGTCACCGTCCGGATGATGCCGGACTCCGTTGCACTCCATTTCTGGCCGCAGCCGGCCAGGGCGCCCATCGCCAACAGAAGTGAAAATAGGCTCGCGAGCGGGCCTACAGAATGTGCGTGTTTCATGTTCGAATTGGGGATTATAAGGGATGGTGCCCAAAAGCATCCCGTCTAGCAGGCGTGATTGTTTCGTAACTACAAGATAAATAAGACACTTACGATTGACACGGTCGGAACCATCCCTTATAGTCTCCTAGAAATTCAGAAGGCTCAATTAGCGAAACGTATGCATTTTGTTCGATATTTGGTATAATTCCTTTAGGTGCAGGAGGATCGTGTCCCATGACGAACGAGAGATTCCAGAGTTGGCTGGCGGGGTTGGACCGCTTATCAGAAGCGCAGTGGTGGCAACTCGAGCAGGCCGTGCAAGAGCGCAGCGAAGGGGCTGCGGCGGTGGCCGCGATTGAACTGCAAATTGACGCCCAGCGGCGCTGTCGGCACAGCCAGGCCGGCGGGGCAGTGCGCCGCGGCAAGACGCGCGGGTTGCGCCGCTACAGTTGCAAGCAGTGCGGCAAGACGTTCAATGCCTTGAGCGGCACGGCGCTGTCTGGATTGCATCACAAGGAGCGCTGGCTGGCGTTGGGGCGCTCATTGGTGGAGCGGGAATCGGTCCGGCAGTCGGCGCAGCGCTGCGGGGTGGCGGTCACGACCGCGTTTCGCTGGCGGCATCGCTTCATGGCGCAGGCGGGACAGTTGGCGGGGCGGCTGGAAGGGCTGGTGGAAGCGGACGAAACGTATGTGCTGGAGAGCCGCAAGGGGGAGCGGAAGCTAGAACGGAAGGCCCGGCGGCGGGGCGGGCGGGCCCGGCAGCGGGGCCTGTCCAAGCAGCAGGTGCCGGTGCTGCTGGCCGCCGCGCGCGGGGGCGCGACCGCGGGCCAAGTGCTGAAGAGAGTGAGCCAGGCGAGTTTGCAGGCCGCGCTGGAGCCGCTGCTGGCCAGCGACGCGGTGCTGCTGAGCGACGGTGGTCGAGCGTATCCGGGCTGTGCCCGGCGGCTGGGGGTCCAGCACGAGGCGGTGAACGTGTCGGCGGGCATGCGGGTGCGCGGGAGCTATCACATCCAAACGGTGAACAATCGGCACCAACAATTGAAAGCGTTTCTGCAACCGTTTCGGGGGGTAGCGACGAAGTACTTGGACAGCTACCTGCGCTGGTTTCAGCAGGTCGGATTAGTGCGAGAGGCGTCCCCTCGTAGCTGCTTGGTGGCCTCAATGACACCCCAATGCATACGTTTCGCTAATTGAGCCATTCAGAAACTTCAGCTTTGACGCGGTGTAGTGCAGGTATCGGTGATCTTGCCAATCTAGGGTTCGATGCTACGGCGCCCATTGCTCGACGACCAGCTCAAGGGGAAGAAGCAAGCCACCCGCAAGCCGCTGTTGGTTGATGGAGCCCTCCAAGTTGGCAAGACGTATCTGATCGAGCAGATCTTCGGGCAAGGACATTTCCGGAACGTGCACCCGCTCGATTTCCGAAAGGAGCCAGGACCGGAGCGCATATTCGCTGACACTCTCGAGCCCCGCTCCCTCCTCTTAAACATCGAGTTGCAATCGGGAAATCATACAGACCTCGCGCACGATCTGAACTTCTTCGACGAGGTGGGAGACTGCCAGGGCGCGCTTGACTCGCTCAAGGACTTTGCCGAGTCCTGCCCTCAAGCATTTGTCTGCGCCACAGGCTCCAACATCGCGCTGCTCGACTCGTTTCCAGTCGGGCTAGTGCGAACGCTTGAACTGTTCCCATTGTGCATTGAGGGGCTTCTCGTGGCCCGGGCAGGCGAGCGCTCTTGGACGCATTCCGCAACGGAATCTGCGGACCGCCAGTCCACCAACACCTCTGGTCCCAGCTGCTTGACTACTATTTCGTCGGGATCGGGTCACACACTACGAACGAGACTTCGGCAAGTACGCCGGGAAGCTTCACGCGCAACACATCGGAGCGGTGTTTTTGAACGTGCCACGCCAACTAGCCTCCAGCCAGGACGGCTCCATGCGTCGGTTCCGTTTCAAGGGTGTCGTCGTGCGTTAGCGCGGCTACCAGGTCCTGTCAGGCCCGATAGAGTGGCTTCACGCTGCGAAGCTCGTGCGAACGTGCTTTCCGATCAACGGTGAGCCGCCTCTGCCGCTGGTGGCGTGGGCGCGACACAACATCTTCAAGCTGAATATGTTCGATGTCGGGCTGCTCGGGCACATGCTGTGCATGGCTTGCGAGCACCAACGCACCCAAGGCGTCGCCTGCAAGGGGTATATCGCGGAGAACTTCGTCCCAAACGAATTGAGTGTTCGAGTGGCATATCCTACGTTTGGCTGGCAACAAGGGAGGGCGGAGGTGGAATTCATTCACCGTTGCACGAATGGCGAGGTCATTCCAGTGGAGGCAAAGAGCGGCGCGCGAACCGGTGCTCGCGGCCTCCGCTCGTTTCTAGATCGATTCAGTCCCAGTCGGGCGGCAAAGCTGGTGGCGAGCCCTGGCAGGGATAAGAGGGGCGGGCTACAGACCTGGCCCCTGTATGAAGCGCGGTTCCTGAGCGATCTGTAGCGCATAAAGTGACTGGTTGCGAAGATGCGTAGGGGCGCTCGTTGGCTACTCGATGTCGCGCCGAACGAGGTTGCAGAGTTGGTAGCAGTAGCGGGCCTCGCGACCGAGAGCGCCCCTCGATGCAACCGCGCCAAGCTAAACGAGCCTTGGTGCCGACGGACACCACGGCCCGAACCGACACTTGCCAGAGCTAGTAGGTCAAGACCTCCGGGACCTAAGCTAGAGCACTTCTCCAATGTCTTGTTCTTCTGGACAAAAGGATGACGTGTACGAGAGGCCTTGAAGCCCGGGCAGCGACCGCATCTTGACAAGCTCGCTTTAGGGTGGTATTCGTTAATCGCCCGAAGAACTGTGTTTCGGGGGGAGAGGAGGAAAAACACATGATGCGAATTGTCAATATTTTGGCACTCGCCCTTGTTCTCTGTCTGTTCATGCCGCTGAGCCAGGCTCAGACTACGCAGGGACAGATCAACGGCCGCGTCACGGACACTTCTGGCGCCATGATTCCAGGTGCTGAGATCGAAGTAGCGAACCCATCCACGGGTGTCATCCTGAGTGTCGCCGCGAATGAGGTGGGATCTTACGTTCTTTACGTACCATTTGGCACTTACGAGGTCCGCGTGTCCTCGCTGGGCTTTGGGACGAAAGTCACCACTGGCGTGCTGGTGACGACGGCATCGGAGACTACGGTAGATGTCGAGCTTGATGTTGAAGCGGTGGCTGAGCAGGTCAGCGTGACCGCTGCGCTGGCGCAACTCGAGACGAGTGACACTACGATCGGCGCGGCAATCGAGGAAAACCTCATGCGCCACGCCCCAATTCCAGTCCAAGGGCAAAAGCGCCGACCGTATCAGTACATCTCGCTTTCACCGGGTGTAAACAACACCAACGGCCGCGGCAACGTCGCCGGATCGCGAACACTCAACACGGTCATCATGCTGGACGGCCTTTCTACGGAAACTACAAACAACGGAGTCGGAGAGCAGGCGACCGGTACGGAACCCAGCGTGGAAGCGATCGGCGAGTACAAGCTCCTTCTAAGCAACACGTCCGCAGAGTACGGAAGGACCAGCGGCGGCCTAATCACCTACGCCACCAAGTCCGGAACCAACGATTTTCACGGCTCGGTCTGGAACTTCCACAACAACTCGTTCTTGAATGCGCGTCCGTGGCAGGCCGCGGAAAGAGCAAATAGCCGCAACAACGAGTTTGGCGTGGCCGCCGGCGGACCGGTCGTCATCCCGAAGGTCTACAACGGACGCAACAAGACATTCTTCTGGTCGACTCTGGCGTACTACCGGCAGAGCGCAACCGGCAGTGCGACCAACTTCCTGACTGTGCCGACTGCCGCAATGCGCAGCGGAGACTTCTCCGACCCCGCGCTCAACCAGCTATATGACCGGAAAGACCGGTTCACGGACGCGGATAACCAAGTGCGGTTCCAGCCGTTCGTCAATAACCAGATCCCGATAAGCAGGCAGAGCCGGGTAAGTGCGAACGTGATGCAGCTCCTGCCGCTTCCCAATGCCCGTGACACTCCGGAACTCAACCACCTCGGCAGCGTCTCGAGCACGTACACGCCTTGGGACTTGACCACCAAGATCGACCACCAATTCAACGAAAATCACCGGATGTCGGCATTCTATATGTACGGTACGGCACCCCGCATATCGACCGACCCCGGCGGCATTTTGGACGACACCTTCGGAAGGACCGGGTTCAACTCTTTCCAGCGTCTCAGAGCGGACTACTCCTGGGTGCAGAGCCCGACCATCGTTCACCAGGTATTGTTCGGGTTCAACTACCAGGAAAATGGCTTGGAGCAGAACAATTTCGGCCAAGGGCTCTCAAGCCAGCTTGGCCTCGCCGGCATGCCTAGCAACGAGTGTCCTTGGATTCAGTTGGCTCGCGCATCAAGCTTTGGCGTCTCGATCTGCGCGAATCCTCCATCCAACAAGGAATCCAAGCTGATTCCGAACTGGGCCTACAGCACGCTTTGGAACAAGGGCCTGCACACCATCAAGTTCGGTTACCAGGGTCAGTTCTGGCGAATCAACCGCCATGATCAAGGCGGCGCTGCAGGCGGCCTGTCTGTCGGAGCGGCTGGGACTTACTTGTTCGGAGTTTCCGAAGGGAATCTCGGTAGCGAAACAAAGGATACCAATGGCAGCGGCGGTTTCCATCTGGCCGACTTCTACTTGGGGCTGCCAAACTTCGTCGGTACTGCAGCGGGCCTGGCGCTCGAAGAGAGAGAGGCATACCATGCCATCTATGTGCAAGACGACTGGAAGGTCTTGCCGAAGCTGACTCTAAACCTCGGTTTGCGCTGGGACCTCCAGTTCCCATTCAAGGAGAACAAAGGACAATTCTCGGGATTCGACGAGCGGCTGGAGAACCCGGGCGTCACGGGCTACCGCGGGGCGATCGAGTTCTATGGCATGGCACAAGGTGCGAACGGCAAGCTGCGCGTCGGTGAGCCCACTTGGGGCAACTTCGGTCCGCGCCTTGGCTTGGCCTACCAGCTCACAGACAAGCTGGTATTTCGAGCTGGCGCCGGCGTCCAGTACATGGCCATCCAGGACACGAATGTCAGATTTGTCAACCGAGCCGGCCACGAGGCTCGTGGCAACCCGCCGCCGAGGCAGGATCCATACGACACCTACTACGAATGGGACAATGGTTTCCCCGCCTCGCAGTTGGGGACGCCCCCCTTTGTTGATCCGGCCTTCCTGAACAACCAGTCTTTCACCAACTGGATGAACCCGCGCACGATCGGGACACCTCCCGTCCTGTACATGATCACCGGCGGATTCCAGCGACAGTTTGGTGACTGGGTCATGGAAACGACCTTCTATTCGAACATGGGTCGCAACAACCATGACCACGAGCGCATCAACGACCTGCACCCGGATTACTGGCACCTCGGCCCGCTCCTCAACTTGCAGATGAGCGATCCTGCAGTCGCCGCTGCCGGCTTCGGCAAGCCGTACCCTGAGTTCCCCGATACACTTCCGTTGCACCGCGCTCTGCGGCGATTCCCGCAGTTCAGTAACATTTCGAACGACGCGGGGATCAACACGGGGATGAACTACAACGCCTTCATGCTGAAGGCCACGAAGCGCTATTCGAACGGGCTCTCGTTTCTGGGCCACTGGACGGTCGCTAAGCAGTTGGGGGATGTTGACTGGGCTCCGGGCGCGTTTGGCAGCAACACACGGAACTCTTACAACCGGAAGCTCGACAAGAGGATCAATCGCTACGACACCACCCACCGCGCAGTGTTCAATTACTCGTACGATCTCCCGTTCGGCCCAGGGCAGAGATGGGGCGGGAACAGTCTCTTCAGCAAGTACGTGCTGGGCGGGTGGACGGTCTCTGGCGTCCAAGAGTACGTCAACGGCTTCCCGATCTCGACAAGCGGCGGTTTGTCGGTGGGAATCCCGGGCGGCATCAGCAATCTTGCAGACCGGGCGGCGGATGTCCCGTGGAGAAGCTCAATCGGCTGCGGCGACATGGTGTTCGGCGATCCCTCGCGAAACTTCATTCTTAACGCGGGAAATCCGTCGCAAGTCGCTGCGAATCGACCGCAGGCCTGGATTCCTCCGGGAGACTACGTCGAGGGCAATGCGCCCGAGGTCGACCAGGAGGCCCGCCAGTGTCCCAACTTGAACGAAGACTTCTCTATCGTCAAGCGGTTCCCCATCTTCGAGGGTGTGAGGCTTCAGATTGGCGCGGATTGCTTCAACTGCCTGAATCGGCACCGTTGGATCGCGGGCCGCTTCGGCAACAACATCAACAGCTCGGGTTTCGGGCGAATCGTGCCGGCACAACCCAAAGGACCGCGCACGATTCAGCTCCGCATGCGAATCGAGTGGTGAGCGCCCTCTGATTCAGGGCTGACTACGACAGCCGGGCCCCGCGGCTTGCTAAGCCGCGGGGCCCGTTCTCTTGGGTGCCACGCACGTGGCACGTCGCGATTGCCGGGCTTCTCGCACCATCCGAACCACGACGGCAATCCTTACCTGCTGCTATTGCCAAATCTCTCGCCGCGCACGATACCGTTGCCTTCTTCGATGTACACAAGCTGATCGGCATCGACATTCCGAACGTCCTCGACTCCCCCGTTCGGCCAATGGATGCGGATCAAGGAGACTCCCGTCGCCCGACCCAGTCCGAAATGCAGCCGAAAGTCGCTGACGGACAGATAGCTGTCCTGGCTATGCACTTCCTGAGTTTGTACGGTTCTTCCTGATTGCACGAACACCCGCGCGCCGATGGCAGTGCGGTTGGACCGAGTGCCCGAGAGCTTCACTTTCAGCCAATGGTTGCCCGAGCTCGAATCGGCCCGGATGAGCGAAGGGGGCTCGTTCGTGTTCATTACGAGGATATCCATGTCGCCGTCGTTATCGAAGTCACCGAATGCGCAGCCGCGGCTCGAGTGCAACGCCGTCACCCCCGGCCCGCATTCCTCGGTGACATTCGCAAACGACCCGTTTCCCAGGTTGCGGTAAAGAAATCGCGGCCCCTTGTAGGGATAGTCCGGGTTGACCGCTTCGACTTCCGGATACACGCTCCCTGTGACAAAAAAGAGGTCCGGTCGCCCGTCGCTGTCAAAGTCGACGAATCCGACGCCCCATTCAAGGTGCCGCGTGCTCGTCCGCAAGCCCGCTGCGGTTGATTCATCCGTGAAGTATGCTTGGCCGTCGTTGCGGTACAAGCCCGGAATGTCGTCCGCGAAGTGCGTCTTGACGATGTCAAGATTGCCGTCGGAGTTGTAGTCGCCTATTGCGAGACCCATGCCTGCTTGGGCGACGCCGTCCGGGCTGTAGGCGAGCCCACGTTCGGCCGCGACATCGCTGAATGTGCCGTCCTGGTTGTTGCGGAAGAGGATGCTCGGGCTCGAGTCGCAGGCGACGTAAAGATCCTGCCAGCCGTCGCCGTTGTAGTCGGTTGCCATGACCGTGAGCCCGAACCCCGTCGCGTCGAGAATTTGCGCCTGCTCAGTGACCTCGGTAAACGAGCCGTCCCCGTTATTCCGATAAAGCACGTTCGATCCCTCTTGCAGTCCTTGAGGTCCGTACGCGACGGGAACGCCCTTCCACGTGGTGCGGCCCTTCGGGGGCAGATTCTTCAGGCTGTCGGCGCCAATGTAAGTGGAGACGAACAGATCGAGGTTCCCGTCTCGGTTGTGGTCAAAGAACGTGCATCCGGTGTGCCACCGCCTCGGGTCGCCGCCGACTCCCGCTTCCTCCGTCACGTCCCTGAAGGTGCCGTCGCCATTGTTCCGATACAGGACGTTCGCGCCTCGGTAGGTGATGAACAGATCGTCGAAGCCGTCGTTGTTGTAGTCGCCGATGCAAACGCCGTTCGCCCAGCCGGTGCGAATCAGCCCGGCCTCCTTGGTGACGTCGGAAAACGTTCCGTCCCGATTGTTCTTGTAAAGGCGGTTCGTCGCGATCTCGCCGCCCGGAATGCCGCTTCGCCTCGACCCATTGAGCAACAGAATGTCTAGCCAGCCGTCATGGTCATAGTCGAAGAACGCGACGCCGCAACCGTTCGCTTCCGAAATGTAGTCGGAACTAGCGGCCTCGCCGTAGTAGACCGTCCGTGTCAAGCCGGCCTCGGCCGCCACGTCGACAAACCGAACGGGATAGCCGCCCGGCCTCGGACCCCGATCTAGGGCAGGAGCTTGGTCAGGCTGCGCGTCGTCACGCTGGCCCCTCGCTGGTGTCCCGAGGAAGGCGCTCCAAAAGGGGAGCCGTAGGAGCTGCCGCCGCGTCACGGTCACTGCGTGCTGGGGCTATACCTTGCGGGGGGTACCCGCCCCAAGCGAGAATCATGGCATATCTTAGCGAAGGGGCTGCTCCCTTTCCGGTCCAATGCGTAAGGTCTTGCTTTTCTCGTTCCTCGCCCTTGGAGGTTGCCTCGCGACTGCCTGGTCCCAGGTTGGAGCCGTCGACATCGCCTTGCTGGCGGCTGCACAGTCCGGTGACCATGAACGGGTCCGGCTGCTGCTGGAGCAGGAAGCGGACGTTGACACGCGCAATGACATGGGAACAACCGCTTTGATGGTGGCAGCGGTCTCGGGACATCATGGTGTCGTTGAAGCGCTGCTTGACGCCGGTGCAAATGTACGCGCTACGGACGACCGCGGCCTAACCGCGTTGATGGCTGCTGCCTCGCAGGGCCATGCGGGCATCCTAAATTCGCTGTTGGATGCCGACGCCACTGCGGACGCCCAGGATTACGAGGGCCGTACGGCGTTGATGCTGGCGGTCTCCGAAGCCCGTCTACAAGCGGTTTCCGCTCTCTTGGAGATTGCCCGGCCAGACGTCTCCAACGATAGCGGGCAAACTGCTCTACTGCTAGCCGCTGCAAGCGGCCACCGGTCCATTGCGGAAGCACTCTTGCGGAAAGGGGCTAATTCGAACCTAGCTGACGACTCCGGCCAGACCCCGCTGATGGCCGCTGCATTTCGAGGTCATCGGTCAGTCGTGGAACTGCTGCTCGAGAGCGGGGCTGATCCAGACGCGGAAGGGACCGAGGGAGCGACGGTCTCGTCCGAAGACTTCGAAGTGCCTCTCGGAGGAGTCACCGCGCTCATGCTCGCCTCGGCCAAGGGCTCCACCCCGAGTGTTCGGGCCTTGCTGGTAGCAGGTGCCAATGTAGGCGCGCGTTCCATCGACGGTCGCACAGCGCTGATGTTCGCCGCGTCCAACGGCCATTTGGACATTCTGAACGACTTGCTTGCGCATGGCGCCGATGTTGACGCACTCGATGCCTTAGGAGAGTCTGCTCTGCTCCAAGCGGCCCTGATGGGCAGAGTTGAGATCGTAGAGCGGCTGTTAGAGTACGGCGCGAAACCAATTCCAGACGCACGGTTGCTGTTCTCTGCCCGTGTCGGACGGGCGGGTGAAGCGCGGGCCGCGCTGGCTGCCGGCGCGGACCCTGACGCGAGCGACAGCCGCGGCTTGACAGCTCTGATGATTGCGTCCCTTCACGGGCAGGTCGAAGCCGCTCGCGCCCTGATCGCAGGTGGCGCGGACATCAACCGAAAGAGCAAGCAAGGGGTGCCTATAGCGGTGCAGAGCGGCACGGTGGAGGGGGGCGGCGTGAACGCGCTGATGCTGGCTTCGACGGAGGGCCATCTGGCCATCGTGAATCCGCTGCTAGAAGCAGGCGCAGATCCCCTGCAAACTAGCCAAAGCGGCTGGACGCCCCTTCTGATGGCGGCTTGGGAGGGGCAGACGGCAGTCGTGAAGACACTTTTGGGTGCGGGGTCTGATCCGAACGCTAGAGGGGATGGCGGCCGCACTGCCCTGATACTCGCTGTTTCCAAAGGGCTCCCCAGCATGGTCGCCGAGCTTGTAGAGTCCGGCGCGGATGTCAATGCCGCCTCGGACGAGGGAAACACGCCGCTAATGATCGCTACGTCGCTAGGAGATCATTCGATTCTGCGGACCCTTCTCGCCGAAAACGCCGATCCGGCAAAGCAAACTCCAGACGGGCGGACCGCGCTGATGGTCGCGGCCGGGCGCGGTGACTCAATGGCAGTCGAGACATTGCTGGCGGCGGGCGCCAAGATCGGCGCAAAGACTCTCGACGGACGCACGGCATTGATGGTGGCGGCCTCGCAAGGACAGACAGAGTCGATCCGTCTTCTCCTAGGGAAAGGTGTGGATGCCGGGGAGCGCGATCGTCAGGGCCGCACGGCCTTGGTGCATGCCTCGCTTGGCGGGCATGACGAAGCGGCATTGCTGCTCGAGGAATCCGGTGCCCGCGAGGGACTCGACCAGCTGTTAAGGATCGTAGCCTCTAGGGGGCAGGCCGATCGGATCGCGGCTCTCGTCGATGACGGCGCCCAGGTAGATTCCGCAGATTCCGAAGCGAACACTCCCCTGATGCTGGCGGCGGCGGCAGGGCACGCGGCAGCGGTGGCCGAACTGCTGGCAAGGGGCGCCAAGGTTGACGCGACCGCAAAGGACGGAGGCACGGCCCTGATGCTCGCGGCCGGCGGGAATCACCGTGCCACCGTGAACGTGTTGCTCCGGCATTCCGCAAACACCGCCGCTCTTACCGAAGACGGACGAACAGCCTTGATGATGGCGGCGTTCGAAGGCTTTTCTACCACGGCCGGAGCGCTGCTCGCGGGCGGTTCCGAACCGGATCTCGTCGATTCGGAGGGTAGTTCCGCCCTAATGTTCGCGGCGGCCGAAGGGCACGCCGCTACGATCAACGTGCTCCTTGCAGGCGGTGCCGACCCGAATCGGGCCCGGCCCGATGGCGTGGCGCCGCTGATGCTGGCGTCTTCTTCAGGGACCCTGTCCGGCGTTCGATTGCTTCTAGACGCCGGCGCCGAAATAGAGGCCGAGGATGCGAGAGGATTCACTCCGCTGATCATCGCAGCGGCGCGAGGGCAGACACGCATCGTTTGGGAACTGGTCGGGCGCGGTGCGGATCCCGCCGCCCGGACCATCGAGGGCACTACCGCGCTGTCGATTGCCGAGGCCCGGGGATTTCAGGAAATCGTGAATTTCCTCGCAAGCAGGCCGTGATTCGATCGGAAATTCGCCTCGTGGCGACCGTGGGTCACGCGGAGCCGAATTCTACCGCCTTTACGATGCCCTTGCCCTCCTCGACAAATACGAGATGGTCCGCGGCAACGTTCCTTAGAGTCTCGCGCTTGCCGTTCGGCCAGCGAATCGTCAAGATGTCCGCTTGGTCGCGGTCGCCAAGGCCGAAGTGGAGCCTGAGGTCATTGACCGAGTAGTAGCTTGACTGGCTGTGGACTTCTTGCGACTGGCTTCTGACTCCCGCTGTGACATCGACTCTGGCGCCAATTGCAGTGCGGTTCGATTCGACTCCGATGAGCTTGACTTTCAGCCAGTGATGGCCCGTCGCCACGTCCGCCCGTATCAGCGAAGGCGGTTCGTTCATGTTCATCACGAGAATGTCCATGTCGCCGTCGTTGTCGAAGTCCCCGAAGGCGCAGCCTCGGCTGGAATGCGTGGCTGCTAGCCCCGGCCCGCACTGGGCCGTGACATTCGAGAAGGTCCCGTCGCGCATGTTCCTGAATAGGAACCTCGGGCCGCGATAGGGATACCGCGGGTTGAATCGCTCCACGCGGGGAAACAAGTTTCCGACCGAATAGAACAGATCTGGCCAGCTGTCGTTGTCGAAGTCGACGAGACCTGCACCCCATTGGATGTGCTCGACCACTTCGTGCAAGCCGGCGGCTACAGACATGTCCGCGAACGTACCGTTGCCGCGATTCTGGTACAAGGCGGGCATCTCGTCGGCGAATAGAGTCTTGACGATGTCAAGGTTTCTGTCTCCGTTGTAGTCGCCGGTGGCGAGCCCCATACCCGCCTGCTCGCGACCGTCCTCGCTATAGGCCACGCCGCTCTCGACCGCGATGTCGGTGAATGTTCCGTCGCCGTTGTTGCGATACAGGATGCTAGGCGTCGAGTCGCAGGCCACGTAGATGTCGGGCCAGCTGTTTTCGTCGACATCCGTCACAATCGCGGTCATTCCGTAGTAGCCGCTAGGGTTGTGAATGCCCGCTTCTTCGCTCACGTCCGTGAAGGTGCCGTCACGGTTGTTGCGATACAGGTAGTTCTTCGTTCCCTGCATGCCGCGCGGCCCGCAGAAGACAGGCACGCCCTTCCACTCGCAGTTGTTGCCTTGGCCGGGGAGGGGGAGCTTGGCAAGGTCGACTTCCACGTAGTTCGATACGAACAAGTCCAGGTACCCGTCGCGGTCGTAATCGATGAACGTCGCTCCTGCGTTCCAGCGGTCCGGGAAGTTTCCAAGTCCGGCGTCCGTGGTGACATCGGTGAACGTGCCGTCGCCATTGTTGCGGTACAGGACGTTCTGGCCCCAGTAGGTGACGAAGAGATCGTCGTTCCCGTCGTTGTCAAAGTCGCCGATGCAAACGCTGTTCGCCCAGCCGGACCGCGCCAGCCCTGCTTCTTTCGTCACGTCCGTGAACGTGCCGTCGCGATTGTTCTTGTAAAGCCGGTTTGTGGGCGACTGGCCTTGGGGAAACCCCTCAAGGCGCGAGCCGTTCGGTACGAAGATGTCCAGCCATCCGTCGTTGTCGAAATCGTAGAAGGCCACGCCGCATCCGTTGGCTTCAACGATGTATTTCACCTGCTCGCTGCTGCCGTAGTAAACCGTGTCAGTAAGTCCTGCTTCTGGGGCGACGTCGGTGAATCGGACCCCGTATTCGCTGCTGAGTGCGGAATTCGGCGCCGCGCCAAGCGGGCGAGCGAAGTCGGATGCGAGCCAGCCGGCGGCGCAACCGCCGGCACCCAGTCTGAGCAACTGTCGCCTCGTCAATGGCAAGCTCACCTCCGTGCCTCGTCCGTCGCCCCTGCGAAAGTCAGTCCCGCGCCTTCCGTGACTACCAAGAACTGGTTCGCTGGCAGGTCGGTATAGGTTTCCTTCGAGGCAGGATACGGCCAGTCGATTACGATCCTCTCGACCTGCTCGACCGTTCCCAGCCCGAAGTGGAGGCGCAAGTCGCTGCTCGACATGAAGCTCGAGCCCGACCTCACCTCTTGTAGCATCTCCCTGCTGCCGGCTGTCACGGTAACTCTTGCTCCGATTGCCGCGCGATTCGACTTTGTGCCGATCAGCCGCATCGAGAGAAAGCCGCCTGCTGGCGGGGAATCATTTCGCAGCAGGCTCGGCTGCTCGTTCATGTTGTTGATGAATAAGTCGATATCGCCGTCATTGTCATAGTCGCCGCGGGCGAGCCCACGGCTCGTATGAGCGGCCGCGATCGCGGATCCATCGGCCGGCACGAGGCGCTCGAGCTGCTTGCCCTCTACGTTGCGATACAGCAGCCTTGGCTGGCGGTAGGGGTTGTTGGGGACCGTGCCTTCGATTTCAGGGTGGATATGACCATTGACAACAAAGACGTCCGGCCAAGTGTCCCGATCAAAATCAAAGGCTTCCACTCCCCAGCCCATGTAGTTCACGCTGACTTCCGCGCCCATCGCGTGGACTCTGTCCTCAAACGATCCGAACGCGGAATTCATGTACAGGTTGGATGTCTCCTCGATGAAGTTCGTCTTGAAGAGGTCGAGCCTGGCATCGCCATCGAAATCGGCTGCCGCGGATCCCATGCCTGCCTGGACGCCGCCGTGCTCGTCCAGGGCTGCGCCAGCGAACACGCCGACGTCCGTGAATGTCCCGTCGCCCCTGTTCTCGAACAGAATACTCGCTTGGGAATCGACGGCCACGTAAATGTCCGTCCATCCGTCTCCGTTGTAGTCGAGGGGCGTGACCGAAAGCGAGTACCGGTTGCTTGTTTGGAAGATGCCCGCGTCTGCCGAAACGTCCTCGAATCGCCCGCCGCCGAGATTCCTGAAGAGTTGATTCGTTTCGCCCGGCAGCCCTCGAGGACCGCACAAGACAGCCTGCCCTTTCCACCGGCAGCTCGGAGCGCTGCCCTTCGCGGGAACGCGTTCCTTGTCGAAGACCACGTAGTTGGCCACGAACAAGTCGAGCCACCCGTCGAGGTCATAGTCCAGAAACGCGCATCCAGTTGACCATCGATGCTCTCGGGCAATGCCCGATTCGGCTGTCACATCGGCAAATGATCCCTCCCCGGTGTTTCGATAGAGGCGGTTCTGGCCGAAGAAAGTGACAAACAGATCCTCGAAGCCGTCGTTTTCGATGTCGCCCACGCAAGCGCCTTGGGCCCATCCTTCGCTCCGTAATCCTGCCCCTTCCGTGGCGTTCGAATAAGTGCCGTCGCCGTTGTTTCGGTACAGCTGATTGCTTGGATGCTGGCCGGCGGGAAAGCCCTCCAAGGTGCTACCCGAGACGAAGAACGCGTCGAGGAATTCGTCCCGGTCGAAGTCAAGGAGGGCGACGCCGCCACCCAGAGCTTCGATGATGTAGTCCTTGCGGTCGTCTCGGCCGCATCGGAAGACATCGTTGAGGCCGGCGTCCTTGGCGACATCGAGAAACACTGCCCTCTCAGCGGGCGCCGGCAGGGCGGCGAGGAACGCCAAGGCGGCCGCCAATGGCATTCGGAAGGAATCGGGCCACCGTGCCATCTGCCCTCGTCGCCTTAAGGCCGCAAGGGCCCTCACCGGCCGGATGGAGCCGATCCCGACGCCTCTTTCTTGCGAAGCCGCTGAATGCGCTCGGTCCTGGTCTGCCGCGCTTGATCCTCGTTTTGCTTGAACTGCCGGAACTGCTCCTGCGCTAGTTCCGCATGGCCGAGCTGGAAGTAGATCCGGGCCAGGACGTAATGAACGCGGTTGAGTGTCGGATCCAGCTCTAGAGCCAAGTGGTACTGTGCCAGCGCGTCCTCCCACCGTTCCAGCAACTCGTAGGCTCGGCCTAAATCGGTCCGCACGTCCGCGTCCTTAGAATCCGCTGCGACCGACGCGAGCAGGAACGGGAGCGCTTGCTCGGCTTCCCGGAGCTGCACGTGAATCCGGCCCAGTCTCTTCTTCGCTGCGCTGGAATGAGGATGAATCTCCAGCTCTTCCAGGCATGCCTGGCGCGCCTCTGCGTACTGGGAGTTCCAAAGGTAGTAGTCGGCGAGTTCGATCCGGATTTGCGTGTCCAAAGGGCACGCCTCGATGGCCGCGAGAAACTCGCCCTCGGCTTCGGCCATTTCTTGGGCCGCGAAGTTCATAGCCTTGACGAGCCGGGCGCGGCAAGACGAGGGACTGTCCCTAACCAGCCTGTCAAAGTACTCGATGGAAACTTGGCGAAACACCTCGGCGCGCAGTGTCTGGACTGCTTGGAGCGGCTGGTTTGCCAGCGCGTTCTCTCCGGCCACGAGGGCGGCGGATTCGTAATCGTCGAGCCAGACATGCGCATTCACCGTCATGTAGTCATGCAGCCAGTCGCCGCTCTGGACGCCTGTTGACTGCAGAGCGGCTAGCGCCTCCTCGAAACGCCCCGCAGCGACGCTTTCGACTACGCGCATCCATCCGGCGGCGTTCGGTCGTCCGAGGCGCTCGACCAGTTTTTCGTTGATCTCGCTCGCGAGAATCGGCAAGGGCGGCACCTGAGAGGAATCGACAGCGGGGAGGGAGCGCAGGATCCCCTCGAACTCGACCTTCGTGCCGATCTCGGCAACTTGCTCCTTAGGCAGCATGCTCTTGTCGATCGGCATTCGCGGCACGGACGGCAGCAGATCCCAGTAGCGTTCCAGAGCGAGCTGTGAAGGGACGTTCAAGCCGAGGATCGCGAGCATCCGCGCTAGGGGGAAGAAAATCGAGGCGTTCATCGGATCCATCTCGGCAGCCTCGAGGTACTTGATCGCCGCTACTTGGTACACCTGCTGGCTCTCAAAGACCTTCGCGGCGGCGAGGTGGGTTTCCTTGGATTCGGGATGCGCCACCGCCTGCTCGTTAGCGATCCGCTCGGCCAGCTTAAGGTAGGTCTGGCCGATGGAGTAGAGCACGTTCGCGGATTGGTCGCCGGCCAGCGGCAGCGCTTCGTTGAAAGCCTTGACAGCTTTGCTGTGCATCAGGTTCGCCGCAAACGCCTCTCCGAGATGCAGGGCGCTTTCGAATGTAGGTTGGAGCCCGTGCACCGCTTCCAAATGCGGCAACGCCTTTTCGGGACGCTCCACGTTCAGATAAGAGATACCAAGGAACAGCCTGCTCCCGACCATGGTTTTGTCGAGATCGATGCCTTGCTCGAAGGCGTTGATCGCTTCCTCGTAGTTCCGCTGGTAATAGGAGACGAGACCGAGATTGTGGTACACGCGCGGGACGGCTGTCGGATATCTCTCGAGGATGGTCCTGTACTCGGTCGCTGCCTTCGCGAATTCCTGGGCCGCCTCGAACTGCTTTGCCGCCCGGAACCGGGATTCGATCGCCGCGAAGTCAGCCGGGCCGAGCGCCCGATTCTGCGCGGTCGACAGAGGAGCCGCTGCGATCAGCGCAAGCATCGCTGCCGACCCGCGTATGCCACGCATTGCTTGTTGCACTCTCATGGAATCTCGCATAGCCAGTTCCAAGGACACAGGCCCCGCCTAGTTTGGGCGGACGACGCGAATCCAATGGTCGCTGAACATAGAATGACGCATCACGCGTTCCTTTGGCATGTGGCAGCTCGAGCAATCGGCTGACCCCACGGGGCAGATCGCCGCGTGCTGACGGGTCTTTCGGTCGTGGCAAGACAAGCAGGCTTCGTCGAACCGATCGCCTTCGTCGGCCACATCGACGTGCGGGTCGTGGCAACTCGTGCAGGCCAACTCCCCGAATGTTTCGTTGAAGCATCGGCTCAAGACGATCCGCTGGCTGGGAAAGCGGACGCTGTGAGGGGTTTGCTCAAGCAGTCGCAGAGCGTCGAAGTCATTGTCCTGCGGAGGTCTCCCGTGGCACGCACCGCACATCTGAACCTGCGGGAACCCCTTGAGACTTCCGGGATTGAAGATTGCGCTCTTCGGTGGCCGCCCCTGTGCCGCTGCCTGTGCGTGCTCTAGGCCGGGGCCGTGACAGCGCTCGCAATGTATGCCCATCTCGCCTCGCGCGGGAGCCAGCCGCTCTGGATCGTATCCAGTTGTGTGACATCCGAAGCACTCGGCGACCTCCTTCCGGGTGAGGGTCCGCCCGAGGCTTTCCTTGGCGTTTGTAGGATCGTACTGCGACGCGCCGGTAGTGAATGCGATGCTCTGCAGGCTCTCGTACCACGTGAGACGGCTCTCCACCCAGCTTCCGCCGGCTGCCTGTCCCACGGGCGTGATTCCCTTCACTCCACTCCCGAAGGCCCACCGCAGCATCGCCTCGCTTGTCTGTGACTCCATTTCGGCTCGGAGGCGAATGCCGTCTGGTGTCACGCCAGCAAGGGTGAGAGTCGATTCCGATGCCCGGTCCCTGCGAGCCAGAGGCAAGCCGCCAGTTAGCTGGGACACTTCCGAGGCCGGCCGTAAAGAAGCGGCATGGTTGCTTCCGAACTGGCGCTCGTAAATCTCAGAATGGCACGACCCACAGGCTTCCGAGCCCGCATAGGCGGACTCGTGGCGCCAGAAGCGGATCGGGTCTGTCAAGTACGCCTGGCAGGCCGATGCGGGTACGTAAACCAGCATGATCGCTGCGGGAATCGCAGACCGCCAACTCAATAGCAACAGTATAGTGACGGTTCGTTCGGAGTGGCAACGCGAAATGGCCGCTGTCGCGAATCCTGTTGCGAGCGAACGCCTGCTGGGCACGTTGCGAGCGTCCAAACTCGGATCGGCATCTAGTCGGCTTTCGCAGAAAGCACGAGCCGCAGTAAGTCCTCGGCACGGTCGAGCTCTAGGTCAATTTGCAGCGCAAAGACAGGGAGCCCGAGTCGGCGTACATCACCGAGGTTCATCGCATCCTTCTCAGTTGTTAGAAAAGCATCCGAGTTTCTCTGCATGGCAGCGCGGCGGAAGCCGGCGATGTCACGTTCCGAGTACCGATGATGGTCGGGGAAGACTCGTTCCATGACCAATTTGCATCCCAGTTGCCGTGCTTCCGAAAGAAAGGATCGAGGGTTCCCGATTCCGCAGAAGGCAGCAACTCGCTGCCCGACCAGCGTGCTAATCGGGCAGGGAAGACCGTTCGAGAGATCGACCAGTCCTTTCAATGCCATTCTCGAAACGAACACCTCGGCTTTCGGGTTCCAGCGTCGGATCATGCCGTCCAGGATCGAATGCTCTAGTTCCCGGTCGCAGCGGGTGATAAGGACGACATCCGCGGCTTTGAGGCAAGCGGGCGTTTCGCGCAGACGGCCGAGTGGCAGGGTGTGACCGTTTCCAAACGGTCGTCTCGCGTCCAGAAGGACGATGTTCAGCGACCTCGCCAGCTGCATGTGTTGGAAGCCGTCATCGAGAATCAGGAAGTGCGATCCGCCGCGACCTTCGACGAGGCGACCCGCAGCGTGCCGGTCAGCTCCCACCGCAACGACCGTGCGAGGTGCCGTGACCGCGAAGCGCCGGGCTAGCATCGCCGGCTCGTCCCCGGCGATTCGCGGGTCGGCGGATGCGCCGGCGGGAATCAGATGCAGCGCTCTATCGCTTCTACCGTAGCCGCGCGTAAGAACGGCGGAAGAGTGTCCTTGCTCCGCAAGCCGCTCGACCAGCCAAGCCACAGTGGGCGTCTTGCCTGTACCGCCCACGGAAAGATTGCCTACCGAAATCACCGGAGTGGATAGGGACTTGCTGCGCAGCAAGCGGCTTGCATAGGACCACCGACGGACTCGAGCTAGGGCACTCCATATCGCTGACGGAATCCTCAGGGCAAGGTAAGCCAACGCCGAGGGTGGCCGAAGAGGTTGTGCGTTCCGGTACAGCGTCGCCGCTTCCCGCGCCGCGAGGTCCGAGGCCCCACGCTTCGAGTCTGCAAGCGCGAGTCCGGCGCTGCCGATGACGTTCCGCCGTTCCGGAGAGGTCGCCAGTTCAGTCAACTTGCTGGCCAATTCGTCGGCGCCATTCACCTGGACTAGACCGCCCGACCCGAGCAGGTCGTCCGTGATCTGCTGGAAGTTCTGCATGTGGGGCCCGACGGCCACTGCCTTGCCGAACGCAACGGGCTCCAGCACGTTATGCCCGCCCCACCCGTTCAGAGAACCTCCGACAAATACCAGATCGGCCCGGGAATACATCGCTGCCAGCTCTCCTAGGCTGTCCATCAAGAGCACTGCCGGCAATGCCGGGGGCTTTGCGGTGGCGATCTGGGACCTACGGATAACGGGCAGCCCGCTCTCCGCTAAGGCGCTAGCTGCTTCGTCAAATCGATGCGGATGCCTTGGAGCGACCACGAAGAGAATCTCGGACGCGCAATCCGCCAGGGCGAGCAGGGTCGGCAGGAGCGCCGCTTCCTCGCCTTCGCGAGTGCTTCCAGCAACGAAGAGCGGGTTTGGCCCGCACCGGTCTAGGAAGCCGGCGAGATCCGCGGGGAGGTCCTTGACCGACCTGCGCGGGTCGAAGTCGTACTTCAAGTTGCCGCCAACGAGCGTCTTTGCTGGGCTTGCACCGGCGGCAACGAATCGCTCGCGATCCAGCTGCGACTGGACTAGGATCTTGTCGACGCACTGCAGCACCGGACGGAACAAGAACCTGAGCCTCCGGTAGCGAGGGGCCGAGCGATTGGAGATCCTGCCGTTGACGACGATCGTAGCGGTGCGGTGGCGCCTGGCTTGGAAGAAGTAATTGGGCCAAAGCTCGGTCTCGGCGACAATCAGCAGCCTGGGCTCGAGCTTGGCGAATACGCTCGAAACGCACCACGGCAGATCGATGGGCGCCCGGAAAATTGCCTCCGCGATGCCCTGGAGCTTGTCTTCAGCGAGCTTGCGCCCGGTTGCCGTCCCCGTGCTGAAATATATTGGAGTCCTAGGCAACTGTCGACGAAGCGCGCGCAACAGCGGCACGGAGGACTGCACTTCACCAACAGACACAGCGTGAAACCAAACCGCGGGCCGTCCGGTCGTATCCTTTAGGGAAGGAATCCTGCCGAGCGCCTCGAGTAGGCTGCTCCGGGAATGTCCCTTGGCGTAGCTGCGGGCGATCCAGTAGGGAATCGCCAGCGGCGCGAGAACTGCGAGTAGCAGGTTGTAAGAGAGTTGGACCAAGCGGCAGCGAATTGGAAAGTACTATGTCAACACACCTGAGGCCATTCTTCGCAATTGTGTCCGGGCTGGCGATCGTCGCTGGGGTCGTCTTGGCGGCCCAAAAGCCCTTCCGGCCCAAGACCGCTGACAAGTACCCGACCAGGCAGCGGCAGGGAGACCTCGTTGTCGCCGCCAGGCTCTTCGTCAGCGAGAGGGACCAGAACAGCGCTTTTGGCAAGGTGCGTCCGTATCAGCACGGCGTGACCCCCTTGCTGATAGTGATGACGAATACAGGGACGAACACTTATTCCCTCGAGAAGCTGAGGGTCCGCTTGATCATGTCGGATCGGGAGGGGCTGGAGCCAATTACCGGCGAGGATCTCGCCACGTTCAATCCCCGGGGGCATCAGCCGACGAGGAGAACGATTCCGGGAGTGCCCGGACTGAGTCGGACGCGGGTCAAGAAGGGGCCGTTGGATCGCCCGGAAATCATTCAGAGCGAGTTCAAGGTACCGATCATCACGCCGAAGAGTACAGCGAGCGGGTTCCTGTACTACTTGACTGGAACGGAAGAGGATCTGGCGGGAGCATCTGCCTATCTTTCGGGTGTCTACGACATCACGAATGGCCGAGACCTCTTCTATTTCGAGATTCCTCTGAGCAAGGGGCGCTGATTCCTGACTCGTACGGCCAAGTAGGGTCGCGATCAGCGAAGACAGTTGCGGCGAAACGTCACGCTTCGTGACGGACCGGCTCGTTCGTCAGTGCCACGTCCAGTGGCTTCGGCTCCGTCGCGACGGCCTGCTCCAGGCCTCCCATGGATGCGTCTGCGCTGCGGCCAGGAACAAGCGCCGCTGCTAGAACACTCGTTCCGAGTCTTGCTCGGGCCACGCTCCCGCTCCCGCCACAACATCCAAGAGGGACGACAAGGGCCTTTCATACCGCACGTCTTTGACTGACGCATTACGACGGAAACCCGGTGATACACTGTGTGATCCCATGATCGAACTCACTTCTCTCGAAGGCTCTCGGGAGGTCTACCAAGCAGCGCTGGACTTCGCTCAGAGGCAGGTGCGTGCAACCGCAGAGCGGGATCCCGGATTCTATCCGATGTATACGGAGCAAGGCCGCTGGAGGCACGGCAAGGCTGCCTGGACGCACTGGTGTGACGGTTTCCTCCCCGGGATGATGTGGATATTCGCCAAGCGCACGGGCGACCCGGAATGGGCCGAATTGGCCGAAGGGTACACGACACCGCTTGAACACCGCAAGATCGACCGCAACGTCCACGACCTAGGCTTCATCTTCCTCTCCACCTACCACCGCTGGCATGCATTGACCGGCCGCACGGACCTCGACCAGATCGTGGTTCAGGCCGGGCGCACGCTGGCGCTGCGCTTTAAGGAGAAGGGCGAGTACATGTCGTCCTTCATGGGTCCTGAATCGCTGTTCATCGACATCATGGCCAATGTCGGCATCATATTCTACGCCGCTTTGAAGACCGGCGACGAAGGGCTGATAGATGTGGCGATGAAGCATAGCCTGACCACCCGCCGCGTCTTGATCAGGGGGGACGGCAGCTCCTCGCACGAGGGCATTTACGATCTTGATACGGGGGAATTCCTCCGGCAGTCGACCCAGCAAGGGTGGCGGTCCGATTCCTGCTGGGCGCGCGGTCTGGCGTGGGCGATTTACGGGTTTACCTCGGCCTACAAGCTGGTTCGTGATCCCCGGTTTCTACAGACTGCGGAACTATGCTCCGACTATTTCCTGGAGCACGTGCCGCCGAGCGGCGTGACGCCTATGGACTTCGACTCGCCGAGCGCGGAGCGTCGCGACGAGTCCTCGGCTTCCGCAATCACCGCAGCGGCCCTGCTGAGGCTCGCCAAGCTGACGCCTGATCGAGCAAAAGGAATCCTGTATGACCAAGCGGCCCGCCGCGTTCTCTTGACGCTTGCCCAGCCGCCCTACCTCGCGTCAGGGACGCCCGGCTGGGAAGGGATCCTCAAGGAAGGCATTTATCATCTCAATCTCGGGCTTGGAGTCGGCGAATCTGTCATGTGGGGCGAGTACTTCTTTGTCGAGGCGCTGGACAGGGCGCTGGGCCCCGCCGCGCCATCGTGACCTAAGGCCTGGCTCCCCCCGTGGGATTCCAAGCGGGCATTGAATGCAGCACGCGTTGCAGCCTTGTCCGTATCGCCAGCGCTTCCCGAGTCAAGTCCTCGGTCGCAATCGGCCTCTGCTCGTCCCAGTCGTGAGGCACGTCGTAGAAGCGATCGTCGCTGTAGAGCTTGAAGCGCTTCGTCCTCGCGAACCGCACCCGTGGAAACGGCACTTCCGCCATCATCGGATCCTTGTCGTAATGCACAAAGATCCAGTCTCGTGGATTGCCAGTCCCTCCTAGAAGTTGCGGCAGGAAGCTTTGTCCGTCTATGTGTTCTCCCCGGGGCAGCGGCTGGTCCGTGAGGTCGGCGAGCGTTGTGAAAAAGTCGCTGAACTCAATCAAGTCGTCCGAGACCAGCCCGGCGGGTACTTGGCCCGTCCAGCGTGCGAATAGCGGGACGTGCGTGCCGGCGTCCTCGGGGAACGCCTTGCGGCCCTTGATAACTCGCGTGCCGAGCATCGACTGCAAGCTTCGATGTGTTCCGTTATCGCCGGTAAAAAGCACTAGCGTCTTCTCCCCGATTCCGAGTTTGTCAAGACGGTCGAGGAATCGTCCCACCAGATAGTCGGTGTAGGTGACCATATCCGCGAAGTACCTAGGATCACTCTTGAACTTCGTGGTCAAGTCGATCGTCTCGCTGTGGGGGGTGGCGACAAAGGGCGCATGCGTCAGCACCATCGGGTAGTACAGGAAGAACCGCTCCTCCTTGTGGCGCTCGATGAAGTCGAGGGCGAAATCCGAAAACATGTCGGGGCCGTAATCGTCCATCGAAGTGTGGACGTATTCGCCGTTCTTGAGAATCCCGGGATGCCAGAAACGCGATGTCCTCCTATTGCCTGGCGGACCCACCGAGCCGTAAAGCTCCAGTTGCTCCTCCGACAGCTCGAAGTTGTACGCCCAGTGGATATGCTCGTCAAATCCAGCTTCTTCGGGCGTTGTACCACTGCGATGTTCGGGCGTTTCGGCCCCTCCCCACAACTGCCATTTGCCGGTGAGCCCCGTGACGTAGCCAGCCTCTCGCATCAGGTGAGCGAACGTCACTTGACTCTTTTCCATCCTTCCGAACCGGCGGTAGTTGCGCCAGTTGTACTTGCCCGTCATGATCTTCACGCGGGACGGAGTGCAAATTGGTTGCGAGTAGCAGTGCGTGAAGCGCATGCCCTCTTGCGCGACCCGCTCGAACACGGGTGTCTCGTAGCTGGTCCCGCCATTCGCAGAAATGCACTCGTAGCCCATGTCGTCTGCCATGACCAGCACGACATTCGGCTGGGAATTGGCGGGAAGGGCGGCTAGCGCCGCAAGCAGGAGGATCCGCTGCATCTCGCGACCATTCTACTTGCAGGCCGGCAATTCAATTGCGACTTGCCGAGATCACGCGGCCGGGGAGATCGTCGCAACTCGCGCCATCGGCGCCAGGCTTCCCGATACAAAGGAGCAATTCTGGTGCGTTGGACGCAACGGGTCGGGGCATGCCGCCTGCGCCGGAGACTGCGATGGCGAAGGCAACTCGGGCTTATTCGTTGAGGTGCTGGGGGCCCGACGCCTTCTTTCGTAGTACGGGTGACCGCGGATTCCTCGAAGTCGGGGCCGAAGCGGCTGTGGCCGGAGGAGACGACAGATGGAGCGCGGATTGCGCGTTCTTAGACTGTGGCCGAGACGGCGCCTCGAGTCCTTACGCGGCGCGCTACCTGCGCTTCGACCAGGCCCGCGTGCCGAAGCCCGGCGAGAGCGAGCTATGCGATTACGAAGGCGCGCCTGTAGTTTGCAGCCCTCGAGGGCTCCCCTCGGAAACGCCGTCTCTGCACCGCACGAGACGGAACGGGGCATTTCGAAGACGTGCCCGACCAGGCGGGCGTTGGGATGGTGTCTCCGCGCTACGGTTTCTCCGCGCTAACGGGTGATTTCGATGGCGACGGCTGGCCGGACATTTACGTCGCTACGGACACGAGCCCGAGCATTCTGCTGCGCAATCTGGGGAACGGTCCTTACGAGGAGATCGGGCACGAGTCGGGCACGGCGGTGAACGAGCACGGCAACGAGCAGGGACGAATCGGCGGCGCGGCTAGCGACTTCAACCGCGACGGCCTATTGGATATCGGAAAGACAAACTTCGACAACGACACTCCTTCTCTTTACGTGAACCTTGGAGACGGCTTGTGCAGCGAGGAGGCGATGAGGTCCGGCCTAGGCGTGAATACTCACCTTGTTGGCTGGGGCTCGGCGTTCGTCAATCTGGACAATGACGGCTGGCAGGACCTCTTCATGGTGAACGGGCACGTCTACCGCTCCGGAGACAGGTTCCAGTTCAAACAGGCCAGGAATCTGTACTGGAACCTCCGGGAAGGTCGATTCGCCGAGATTCTCGCGGTTGCGGGCGAGGGCGCGGCACAGCGTACAGCAGCCCGTGCAGAGGCTTTCGGGGACTTGGGCAACGACGGGCGGATCGATTTCGTCGTGAACAACCTGAACGGCCCTCCAAGCCTGTTGCACAACGAGTTGCCCCAAGGCAACTGGCTACGGATCCGCTAAAGGGGATCCCAGGCGAGCCGCGACGGCAGCGGCGCTCGCGTCCGCGTTGCGATTGGCGAGGTGCAGTGGGTCCGCAAAGTTTGCAGCGGAGGGAGCTTCTTGTCGCAAAAGGACCTCCAACTGCACTTCGGAATGCCTCATGCACAGCGAATCGACGAAGCAGAGATCCGCTGGCCCAGCGGTCAAGTCTCAATGCTAGGGGACGTGTCGGCCAACCAAGAGCTGCTTCTCAGCGAACGCGCTGCAACGGGCTCTGAATCGTGTGACTCGCAGTTACCCCTGCTGTAAGCGGGTCAGGGGCAATTCGACCCTTACGCCACGAATGGCTATGAGGTACGATCAAGTGTGCGTGTCACGACACGCTAGTCCTTCTGCTTCGAGTGATTGGAGAACAACCGTGCAATTGTTGAGGCTGCTTGCCTATTCCTTCCTAGCCGCGTCGCTGCTGGCCGCGTTCGCGTGCAATACCGAGCCTGCGCCGGCACCGGAGGCCGAGACTTCCACCGAAGAAGCCGAACCCGAGCGGCTCAGCCCGCACGAGAGCGTGGCGGCCATGCTCGGGGAGGCGAACATCACGATCACGTACGGGCGGCCGTATAAGAAGGGTCGCGAGATATACGGCGGCCTCGTGCCTTATGACGAGGTTTGGCGCACCGGGGCTGACGAAGCAACGACCTTGGAGACCGATCGCGATCTGATGCTCGGCACCCTGCATGTTCCCGCCGGAAAGTACGCTCTCTTCACGATACCCGGAGAATCCATGTGGACCTTAGTCGTGAACAAGGTCTCCGACCAGTGGGGTGCATTCAGTTACGACGAAGCTCAGGATTTGGGCCGCGTGCAGATGAGCGTTTCCGAGATGGATGAGATGACGGAACAACTCACGATCGGGATCGAAGCGGGGGAAGGTTCCAACGGCACTCTCAGCATTGTGTGGGACATGACTTCCGCGACGCTTCCGCTGATCGCCCACTGAGTCGGGTCGGGCCCGCGGAACCGGACTGGCGGCTTCGCCAACGCACGCCTGTGCGTCGACGCGCCGCCGGCGCGGGAGATTCGCTCCGAGGCTCGCGAGCATTCGAGCGCCTAGGGTACCGATGATGGCGCGCCTGTCAAGAGTCTGGGCGGTTTCTTGGTGTGCTGTTCTCGGGGGATTGGCGCTCCACTGCGGGCCGGTAGAACGGTCTGTTCCCGAGTGGCCGAACGGGGCTTGGGCTCGTCACACGATTGACGACTCCTCGTTCGGGGCCGACGGAGTGCGGTTGGCGGATGCCAATGGCGACGGTCGGCTGGACATCGTGTCGCCTTGGGAGCAGGGCGGTCGAATTCGGGTCTACTTCAATCCTGGCGCGGAGGGCCTGCGTGACCTCTGGCCGGCCGTTACGGTGGGCGAGGTAGGGGATCCGGAGGACGCGTTCTTCGTTGACCTCGACGGCGACGGCGCTCTTGACGTTGTGAGCTCCTGCGAAGGCGACACCCGGTCGATGTACGTCCACTGGGCGCCAGCGGATCGGTCGCGTTTGTTGGACCCGGGCGCTTGGAAGACCGAAGAACTGACCCCGGCGTCAGATGTAGCTCAATGGATGTTCGCGTTCGCTTTGCAAGTGGATGGCGAAAACGGGATCGACTTGGTCGCGGGCGCGAAGAACGAAGCTGCCCACATCGGGTGGTTCGAATCCCCTGAAGATCCGAGGCACCTCTCGGACTGGCGGTGGCATTCGCTTTATGACGCCGGCTGGGCCATGACATTGCGGCCCCACGACGTCGATTCCGACGGGGACATCGACATTGTGGCGACTGACCGCATGGGTCCGCGTCGAGGCGCATTGTGGCTGGAGAGCCCAGGGTTCGGTGAATCCATGGCAGACGCCTGGCCCGAGCATCGTATAGGGCCGGTCGACGACCACGAGGCGATGCACAACGCGATCGCTGATCTGGATGATGATGGTATGGACGACATTCTAGTCGCCGTCAAGGGCGGTCCGATCCGGTTCCATCGCCGGACTGGCAAAGTTCCGGCAACTTGGCAGACCCATGAAATCGAGATGCCGGCTCATACCGGCACGGGCAAGTCGGTGAAAGTGGCCGATATCGACCTCGACGGCCGACCGGATCTAGTAGTGGGCTGCGAGCATGCCACGGAAGGCAAGATCGGCGTGTTCTGGCTGTCGCACCACGGAGAATCCGCCGAAACTGGGTGGTCGCCCCGCTCCATCAGCGGGCCGGAAGGCTTCATCTACGACTTGATACAACTGACGGATATTGACGGTGACGGAGATCTGGATCTCGTCACGCTCGAGGAGAAAGGGCCCTATCTCGCGCGCGGTTACCAGGGCAGGGAGCTGGGCGTGGTCTGGTACGAGAATCCGATTCGCTGAGGCTTGCCGCTATCGACATGCGCTTGTTGGCCGGGCCGCTAGAACCCGCTGCGGACGTGCCGAGGCGGCTGCAGTGGTTTTTGCCCCACTCCCTTGCGGCCTGCCCCAAGAGGCCGAAGCCGCGCGGCAGCCCGCCGCCGGGGTTCGACCTAGGCGTCGTCGGCTAGGACAAACGGCAAGTGCGGGGAGTCGTTCTTGCCCGCTCTCTTGGGGTCCGCGCCCGCGAGCTTCAAAGCGGTCGAATAGATGTGCCCGTGATTCGGCATGATGAACCCGGGCGACGGCTCGTTGTAGCCGGCGAGGAAATTCCCGTCGCGGTCGTAGCGCGGGTCGAGCTCTCCGGTCTTGGAGTGAATCGGGATCGGCTGCATCGTCTTCTGGCCGACCCACCCGAACTGTGCCCCGCCGCGTACTCGAGGCCCGAGGAACGCGCATGAGTTGACGGGATTGTGTGCGCTGATGTCCTGCGAAAGGATTTGCTCTCGCTTGTCTTCTTCGCTAAGGTCGGTCTTCTCAAGGATACTCCCGATATCGCCGCCGACCGTGCGGCCGAACTCGCTGCTGAGCGCGATTGTCGTGTAATCGTAGTACGAGCTGCCGGAGTTGCCGTACTCGGTCTCCTTGAGCTTGCGGACAAACGTCTTGAGCGGTGTCCAGAGTTCCCGCCGAATCATATCGCGCTGGTCGAACGGGTATCCGGAAAGGATTTTTGACCTGGACCAGTGGTGGTCGAAGCCACGCACGAGCCGGTTCTCCAGCCAGCCTGCGCAGCTCAGGCCCTGCGTCAGCATTTCGAACATCATCATCGCCTGGACGTTGATGTTCGGCGTGTTCTTGCTGCGGGGCAGAGTCTGGTTGATGAGTTCGAAGTGGATCTCCTCGTCCGCCGGAGTCACGCCGAACTCCTCACGCAGCGTTCTGTCGAGGAACAGTTTGCCCGTTTCGACCTTTTCCGGAGCGCCTTCGATGAGTCGCTTGTAAATATCCAAGGCCGAGGCGAAACTTCGCAATTCGGGACTGTTGCGGTCGGAGAGAAGGCTTTGGCGCGACTGCTCCAAGAAATTCTGGACCGCGTGATTGCGCGTGTCGTTGCGCATCTTGAGCGTCTGGGAGATGAGGTTTCGAGTGTACTTCGGAGTCTGCGGGTAGATGATATGAGCCCAGCTCGGACCGAGCGCGTGGTAGATTCCCGTTCCTTCCGGGTACGCAGCGATATCCAGCTCCCCATCGGAGAGCCAGCGGTGCCAGTTAAGGTTCGGCAGCAGGTACTGGCGCCCGGCCTGCTCGCAGAACGCTTGGAGCACGGTTCGCTCGTCGGGACCGCGCGGGGCCTTCATGTCCACCGTGTAGTGCCCGTAATGGGCCTTGAAGCGGTCGCGGGTATGACCGCTCCCGGTGAGTGCGCTAGAAAGGATGGCCATCTCGCCGAAGAGTTCTCTGCCGTCCTCGGCCAGAGGACCGTGAAAGATCTCTCCGTGAAGACGGTAGTCTTCAGGGCTCAGGTCCTTAGTGCGATAGATGTGGTCGGAGATCATGCCCCAGTCATCGGGGTTTCTCGGAAGGTCTCCGAAGCCGGAGTCGTTGCGCGCAGGTACGACAGGGCCGAACATGTCGTAGCTCATCCACGCGCCTTCCATGAACCAATAGATGAGGAATCGCGGTTCGTCCGCTTCCTTCGCGTGATCCTGCACGGCACCGGCAAGTGCCGGATGGAGCGAGCCGTGGCCGCCGCTAAGGAAGTAGCTAAGAAAGTCGGTCGCGGCCAGTGCGCCGACGGCCTGCGCCGATTTGCGAAGGAAGTTTCTACGATTCACAATGACTCCGAAACGTTCGGCGATGGCCAAGCGTTGCCTCGATTATAGTTTCAACTGGCCGCATTCTCAAGGGTCGATTCCAACTGTTGCATCAGGCACACTGGATCCCATTACATGCCGTCGAGGCGGCGGGGAACATCGGCGCCTGCGCTTCTCTGGCGAAAACTGCAACCGGCAAATAGCCTCGACTCACCCCCGTTTTACTGAGTCGGGATCAGGTGGGCCGATACCTCATCAGCAACATCTTCTTCAACAGCGGACGGATCCTGAGGTCATTCTCTATAGCGAAGTCATATAGCTCCCGGTATTCGTCCCGCTGATCCTCGTAGACCCGTAGCTGTCGGTGAAAAAGCATGTCGTAATGCAGGTTGATGAATGTCCGGACGAACCGCTCCTTGCGGACGACCTTCGTGGTAAACGCGCTTAGGCCCGCCCCTCGGAAAGGATAGTCAGGCACTACCCCTCGGTCTGTGTCGTCGATGGGATTGTGTTCGTCGTCTACAGTGCGGTAGTGGCCATGGACGTCCCATCGCTCGCGCTGGTAGGCGAGCGGGGTGAGGAGCTTGTGGCACGAGTAGCACATGCTGGCCGGATCGGTCGTGCTGACCACCTTTTCACGGGCCTGTTCGACGGCGTCGGATACCTCGAACTGCAGTCCCATCGCAAACGTTAACACCTGTGCCGGATAGGTGAACTTGGGCAGTCCGGGCTTGCCCGCCAAGTAGCCCTTCATCGTCAGGATTCCGGTCGCGCCGTGTTCAGGGCGGCGGGGTGCTCGCTCCCAGTCCGTGCTGACCGTGTAGTCGGCTGTGAACAGCTCCCGATAGGACAGGTCCTTTGTAGCGATGTAGGTCCAGAGCCGTGCCGGCTCGTCGCTCTCCTCCGTGCCTCTGGAACGCAGTGCGATCCGCGCTCGGTGGAAAAAGAAGTCCTTGAACTCGTCGGAGGCCAAGTACGAATCGATCATCGAGCCGAGATCGACGGAGCTCTCGAAACGCAGGAATTCCTCTCGTGTCGGTATGCGACCGACCAGATCGAGCGCCACTCTAGCCAGCATGGTGCTCGGGGACGCGTCATTCCCGTCGCTGGGCAGGAGAAACTCCGGTCGTTGAATAAGGGCCTCGATCAAGCCGGCCCAGCCGGCTCGAGTCGACGAGAGCGAGGGTACCGTGAATCGCGGGGTGGCGGTGCGGGCTCCTTCCAGCCGCAAGTCCAGATCGTGCGCGTCGTGGCTCCAGCGGTAGGAGAGGGCGTCTCCCTGGGGGTGGTGCGTGGCGCTACCGTTCAAGAAAGCGACTTCTCCCGTGTTGAGTTCCGGAATCGCCTCGATGGCCGCGACCGGAGCGAACCCGCTGCCGTGGATGTCGACCGCCACCCAGTCGGAATGAGTATGGCCTCCGGGCGTCCAGAGGTAGACGCGATACCAGCCCGGTCGGTAGACTCCGTCGCGAACTGGCCGATAGCGAACCCAAACTTTCTTATCCGGGTCGACCTTGTGGTCCTTGACTGGATTGCCGTTCTTGGAGGGTGGGTAGTGCAGTACGTTCTCGCCGAACATCTTTCCCCGGCCCGGGGAGTTCCTGGTCAGCTCGTCGAGGGCCCAGCCCTGGGATTTCTCGAATCCGTCGTCCGAGGTGTTGTCCACGACGATGGCTTCGCCGCCATCGAGAGCGACGAATTTCACGGCGTCGGCGACAATGACATGCTTTGCCGAGTCGACGCCCGAGTTGCTGATCTCTACAAAGTCGCCCTGATCAGTTAGTTGGACCTCTCTGTGCAGGAGCTCCCATTGCGTCTCGCCCTTTTCGTCGAGGGTGCTCTCCGTCTGGTCGATTCGGGTTCTTGAGAATCCTAGCTCCTCGACTCGCTCCTGATCGGGTCGAAGCGGGGATTTCCCGTTGGACGCGGAGTGCACCTCGACCATCGTTGCTTGGGCGGCTCGGGGAATGGCCGGCCAGCTCAGGTACACGTTGTAGTCGCCGCTGGAAGGTATGCGCAACGCCATCGTGGCGTAGCTGAGGCGGTTGGCGAGGGTCCGAGATTCGACATGGTTAGTACCCACGACATGCAGCGCCTGCTCGTATTTCTTCTTCGGAGGACCTGCGCGACTTCGTTCGCCCTCCTTCTCGACGGGCTCCCACTCTCCGGTGAGGATGCATTCGGGATCCAAGTTGTCCAGCACGATGGACTCATTTGATTCGGATTCCTTGATGACCTTCACGAGCTTCACTGCGTCGAAAGCGGTGACATGGTTGCCAGGCCGGGCGACCAATCGCACGAAGTGGTTCGGATTCCCGGATTCAAATCGAAAGGGCGAGTCGCCGACACGCACCCAAGGGCCCCCGTCGATCGCGGGTCGCGACTGGTCAAGCAGGAACCTGGCGACGGAAGCGTTGACCTCGCGGATGATGGCGTCCACCTGGCGAGAGTCCCGGAGTCCGTCCTCGTTCCGAACTTCGAGGGAAAACCGGACCGTCCGCTCTTTGGCGGGAACGCGCTGAAGCTGGCGGACCAGTGTCAGAGCCCTCTCGGTCTCGCCGGCAGTGGGAACTGCAAATAGTATGCGCTCGTAAAGCGTCTTCACATTACTGATTGCCTGCTTGCGAGATCGAGCAGCGAGAACATCGGGGTCGAATCCATCGAATATGACAACCTGCGAGGCCGATACGTAGCGCCGTGCGACTTCCCTAGCGACTTCCTGAAGAGTGGCTAGGTAACTGGCCGAAACAGTCCTGGACTCATCGAAGCTCGCTCTGAAATCAGCCCCGCCGAAGCGGTTGGCTTTGTGCTCGAGGGGATCCCTTCCGGAATTTGCCAGCCACTCTTCGCCGAACAAGGTCCCGAAAGAGCGGCGCAGCTGGTAATAGCTCATCCTCCGTCTGACGGGCTCTTCGCGTTCCGGGCCGTCATACGGCAGCAGCAGAGCGTCTGGAAACCGCTCGTCCGAGGCTACCGCTTCGATGGAATCCGGAACGTGGAGAGCTTCTGTCAAATCCACCGCGAATTGGCGAATCAAGTCCCGCTCGTCTTCGGACAGCTCGCCTGCCTTCGGCATCCGGAATTCGGGATCGGCGCTCGCCAGCCGGCCCGAGATGGACATAGGATCCTCCGGGGCGAAGAGATCGTGCTCAAGCAACAGGCTGAATGTCGCCCCGGGAGAATCCAATACGCGGAACAATTGCGAGGATTCGGAATGGTGACACAATGCGCACCCGTTGGTGTCGCGAGCAAAAAGGGGGTAAACACCGCTCGCAAAACGGGAGGCTAGGTCCTCAAGTGCCGCTTGGCGAGCACTCGCGTAGGTTGTTCCAGCGAATGCGACTGTTAAGAAAACTGCTGCTAAGACCCAATAAGGCGTTCGAAACTGCATCAAACCGCTCCGTCGATTGCCCACCGTTCCGATCTAGCTCCGAGATCGAACCGGCCCCCTTCCAGACTCGCTGAGCTTACGGTAGCGTTCAATGCGGAGTTGGGTCAACCATCGACAGTCTTCTCCCGAGATGCCGGAGCGATGATTGGATGTGTGTTCCAGCTCGTTACCAAGTACCCCGGCGCTCTAGAATGCAAGCCTGATGCCGTAGGCTGGCCCACGGCTTCCGAGGCGCAACTGAATCCACGCCTTAAGGCCCTGCCTGCTCATTCCCCAGCGCCGTCACCGCCTCGGACGTAATCGATTAGCGCCGATGCGTCCATCCCAGCGATCCCGAGGTCTGAGGGACTTCGCGCCGTTGCCCGAAAGTCCATTCCTAGAGTCTTCGAAGCCAACTCCACTAGAGATTGCATCACCGGGCAATTCACACCGAGCTGTTCCCCCAAGGAGGCCCATGATGCAAGTCCGTACGGGACGTCTTCTGTCATCCAGCGCGAGTCGATCGTTACAGGGGCGCGGAGCTGTGTCAGCATGCGACTTCCGTTGATGGTCGCCCAGAGGTCTCCCTTGGGTCCGAAACCCGCTTCGTGAAAGGCTAGATCCACCGGATCCAGTGTCAGGCCCAGAGCTGCGGCGACTGCCAGCCGTTCGTTGTCGACCGAGTAAATCAAGCGACATACACCCGGCGTCAAGCCCTCTTCGTAAAAATAGAACTCGCCGCGCGATCGTTCGATGCGTCCCGCGTTCAGCAGCACGCCCGCCGGGTGAACGACTGGGTTCATCGCAGCTAGTCCCGCTGCCAATACGTTTGGGTAGAGTCGCACACCTGGAAACCACGGGTCGAGCAGCTCTCGGACGCGCTCGCCCTCGGGACTGGGAAGCACGCCTAAGCCGAGGGCGCTGACGATGCCCCAAATGTGCGCCGCGGTCGGTGCAACCTTTCGACAAACGTACGGTGCCGTGTCGGTCTCTGCCACCACCACGCTTGCCGGGGCCCCTTGCTCGCGCAGGATCCTCTTGAATTCCAAGCTGCCTAGCGTGCCTGGCATCAGCACGACCACCTGGTTATCGCGGAGGTGTGGAGCGCACGATTTCGCGAATGCCTTGTGGCCGTAGGCCGGAACAATCAGAAGCGCGACCTCGTTTTCTGCCAGCGCGCGAACGAAATCCGTGGTCACGCATCGAAGAACCGCCTCGCCGTGACCGCCCACTCCGTCAAGCGTGATGCGGCCCGAGTCGCGAACCGGATCGACCGATTGCGCGAATCCCTGCAGCTCACAAAGAGTTACCGAAGCACCTTCTAGCGCTAGCTTCGCGGCCACGGCGAACGCCGTGTTGCCACCTCCGAGCACTGTTACCGACCCAGGCATTGCTAGCCCCCAAGATACCGCTTGCTATGCGACGTTTCGCAAGAAAAGCGGATCGACGGGGGACGGCTGACCGGTATGAGTCCGAACTACAGGGCTGCGGCATCAGCCCGTCCCTTGGGAACTCGCGGCTTGACCTGCCTAGATTCGTCCCTCAAGCAAGAAGGAACGCGGGTCGATCGAATCCCAGTCTGATGGCCGATCGGATCGCTGGTTCGGACCGCTCGTGAAGCACGTTATGATGCCTGCGCTTGATCGAGATGGAGAGGCTAGCTTTGGTTTTCTAACGAGCCTCGCTCGGCTCGCAGCGGAAAGCCGTGCCTTGCCTTCGGACCGCCCTGCCGGAACTGTTGACAACACGCTTGGGCATTGATTCGGCGGTTGTCGGAACGGCGTGGTAGGGTAGGCCGGACATGCGAAACGGACACGTTCGGCTGGCACTTGCTTGGATCGCCGTGGCAATCTGGGCGGCCGGGACTGCCGAGCTGCCGAGCCAGACACCGGAATTGCGGTGGTACAAGGGCAACCTCCACACCCACACGATCAACAGCGACGGAGATAGTGCCCCAGATGCCGTTGCACGCTGGTACAAGGAGAATCGCTATCAGTTCCTTGCCCTCACGGATCACAACTACTTCACCGATCCGCAGGGCCTCAATTCGTTCTTTGCGGCAAAGGACCGCTTTCTGCTGATTACTGGCGAGGAGGTGACTTCCGGATTTCGCGGTGCCCCGGTCCACGTCAACGCTTTTCGGCTTGACGCGACGATCGAGCCGGCATCGGGCCAAAGCATTTTCGAGACCTTGCAGGCCAATGTGGATAGGATTCGCGAGTCGGATTCGGTTCCGTCTCTGAACCATCCGTTCTACCGCTGGGCGATCGAGCCGGAAGTCTTCCGTCGCGTTCGGGGCCTCAAGCTCTTCGAGGTGTTCAACGGCATACGCGACACGAACGACGAGTGGGGCCTCGAGGCTATGTGGGACACTGCGCTCAGTGCCGGGCGGGAAGTCTACGGAATTGCGGTCGACGACGCCCACGAATTCAAGCAGTTCGGTCCGGATCGTTCCAACCCTGGTCGCGGATGGGTGGAGGTCCGGGCTTCCGGCCTTTCCGAAGCGGCGATCCTGTCCGCTCTCGAAAAGGGTGATTTCTACGCCTCGACGGGCGTCAAGCTAGCATCTCTCGAGCGGCGAAGAGGACGTATTGACCTTCGCATCGCCGGAATTGGCGACGAGAAGTACCGAACTGAATTCATTGGCAAGGATGGGCGGACCTTGGACACGGCGACCGGTTTGGAGGCGAGCTATCAGCTCAACCCGGAAGACGACTATGTCCGGGCGACCATACACGATTCCACCGGTCGCCGCGCATGGGTCCAGCCGCTGTTTGCGGACTAGCTGCCGGAGACCTTGATGAGTTTGTCGTTCCGTTCTAACGGGGCCTGCACGGCATTCGACACGAAACTGGCATCGATGATTCGAAAGCTGCGTCCCGCGTCGGACGGACTGAGATTTGTTCGCCAGGTAGTGCTGCACGCGCATTCGCGGCGGAGAGTCCCCATCTCCCTCGGCGTACTTTTGCAGTTTTCTTACATCGGTTTTGATAACTCTTGGTGGTACGGCTTACGCCTTGAATGGCAGCGCGTCGAGATTCTGGCGCCCGCATGATGAAGAAGACAGCACACATTCAAAGACGTTCAGCGGTCATGCCAGCCGGCCCGGCTTCCGCGTTGCCCGAAGGCTCGCCGCCGGACCAGCCGTCGCCCAAGCCGAAGCTCGTGCCAGACCTTGAGCGCCCCTCCCCTCAACTGTCCAAAGGGGGCGTGGTGCTCCTGATTCTCGCCGGAGTTGCTGTCGGCTTCGGCATCGTACAAGCCGTACGAGGCCGCACCCAGCAGTCGGTGTCGTCCGGCACCTCTGAGGTAGCGACCATCGCTGTCGAAACCAAGCGCTTCGAAGATACATTGCGCGTCGGTGGGACCATCGGGGCGAAGAACTTCGCGATGATCCGCGCACCGAGAATGCGCGGCGGCCGCGACCGCGGAGGCGGCGGCGGCGGCGGAGGCGGCTCCCTCACGATCGAGTCGCTTGCCACTCCTGGAAGCATCGTCCAGAAGGGGGATGTTGTTGCAGTCTTCGAGTCGAAGCGCACCGAGGACTTTCTCGACAGCTACGAGTCCAATCTCGCCCAAGTGCGGACGAGAGTTGCCAGCAGGCGGGCAGATCTTATGATCTCGGCCGAGACGTTGCGTCAGAATCATCGCACGGCCGAATCCGAGGCAGACAAGGCAGACCTCGACTTGCGGACCGCCGAGGTCAAGTCTCAAATCCAAGCTGAAATCCTGGCACTGCAGGCCCAGCAGCATCGCTCTGCCGCCCTGCAACTCCAGGAGGAAGTGCGATTGAGCGAAATCGCCGACGCCGCGGTGACTCGAAGCCTGGAAATCGATGTCGAGCAATTCGAGCGGCGCATGGAACGCACGAAGGCCGACATGGAAAAGATGCATCTCCGCACGCCTGTATCAGGTCTGGTGGTGGTCGAGTCCATGTTTAGGCCTGGTTCCATCTCGCAAGCCGCGGCCGGCGACCAAGTGAATCCCGGCTCGTACTTCCTGCGAATTGTCGACCTATCCAAAATGGCGGTGTTTGCGGCGATCAATCAAGCCGACGCTCAGCTCGTGGAGCTCAGAGCCCCGGTGGGCGTCCAACTGGACGCCTATCCGGGCGCTGTCTTTGAGGGACGCGTGGCGGCTATCGGCGCAATTGCCGTCTCAGCGGGCTCGACGGGCGGAGGAAGACGCTCGCGGGGTGGCTCGAGAGGCACGAACAGCCAATGGGTAAGGCAAGTGCCGATCGAGATCGAGATCCTCCATGCCGATGATCGAATCAAACCCGACCTCTCGGCGAGCGGCGACATCGTCTTGCGTAGCCAGGAAGACGCTCTCATCATACCGCGGGCCGCGATAGCAAGATCCTCAGGACGGGACGTGGTCTGGGTCCAGCAGGACGACAAGTTCGTCGAGAGGCCGGTTCAGGTGGGATTGCTGAGCGACACCGAAGCCACGATCCGAAACGGTCTGCGCGCAGGCGAGGTCATCGCTGCGCAGCCTGTCACCGGTCCCGACGAGCTTGTCGACTCCGGGGACGAGCAGCGCGCTGCCTTTTAGTGGAAGACAACCCGAGTTTCTTGTGCCGGGCCGCGGAGCACCGACAGCCGTCTTGGTTCAAGTGCTAAGCACTAGAGACCCGACAGCGTAGAGCGGATCCGTTCGATCTGTGATTCATAATCGCCAAGCTTTTGCCGCAGCGAACCGACGACGTGGGCGGGGGCCCTTGTCAGGAAAGTCTGGTTGTCGAGCCGGGCCCTCGCGCCATTGGCAGCCTTCGTGATGCGGCCGAGCTGCTTCTCCAAGCTCTTCCGTAGTGCCGCCTTGCGAGCCTCGGGAAGTTCGATGGCCAAGTCGAAATCAGCCGTGTGCCCAGTGGCTTGCCCGGACGCCGCCCTGCCGTGCCCGACATCCAACTGAATGCCGGCCAGCCTGGCGAGCGCAGGAGCCTCCGTCAGGGCCACTTCGCTTACTGCTGGGTCCTCGCTGTGAACAGTTCCCCGCAAGGGGTCTTTCGGGGGGAGCTTCATCTCGGCGCGAAGGTTGCGGGTGGTGGTCACGAAGCTCTGGAGGATCGCCACCCGGCGTTCGGCTGCGGGATCCGCGTCAGCGTCGATCGGTGCTGGGTAGGAGGATTGGGCAATCGACTTGGGCCGGCCGGCCGTGTTGGCGCTGATCCGCTGCCAGAGGTCCTCCGTGATGAAGGGCATGATCGGATGGAGCAGGCGGAGCGAGCGCTCGGTTGCGGAGAGCATGTTCTTCCAGCCGTTCGTCAGCCCGGATCCCTGCGAGAACGATAGCTTCTTGAGCTCGATGTACCAGTCGCAGAATTCGTGCCAGAAGAAGTGGTACAGGGTGGCAGCGACCTCGTGGTAGCGGAAACTCTCGATGTGCTCGTTGGCCTCGCGGGCCACCGTGCTCAATCGCGAGAAAATCCAGCGGTCGGCAAGCTCTACCTGTCCGGTGGCTTCGTTCGGGAGCGGTCGGAAGGAGTTCAGGTCGTCTGGAGTCCAAACCTCGGCGCCCGCTTTGTCGAGGCTCATCCCCACGAAGCGGAGGGCGTTCCAGATCTTGTTGGCGAACGTCCGGTATCCCGCGATGCGTTCCTCTTTGAGCACCACGTCGGAACCTTGGCCGGCCGAGGCCACTAAGGCGAAGCGCACGGCGTCCGTTCCATAGCGCTGGGTCATCTCAATCGGGTCGATCACATTGCCCTTTGTCTTGGACATCTTCTGCTTGTCCGCGTCCCTGACAAGCCCGTGGATGCAGACCTTGGAGAACGGGGCCTCGTCTGTCATGGCGATGCCAAGCATCATCATGCGAGCGACCCAGAAGAACAGAATGTCGAATCCTGTATTGAGTAGCGAGGTTGGGTAGAACGTCCGCAGGTCCTGTGTGTCGTCCGGCCAGCCCATCGTCGAGAACGGCCACAGTCCCGAACTGAACCAAGTGTCGAGCACGTCGGTCTCTCGGTGGGTGATCGCCTGTCCGCGCCGGGCTGCTTCGAGCTCGGCTTCCCTCTCCGACCGGGCGACCACGAAAGAGCCGTCGGCGAGGTGCCATGCGGGGATGCGGTGGCCCCACCACAGCTGCCGCGAAATGCACCAGTCGCGAATGTTCCGCATCCACTCGAAATAGTTGCGCTGCCACTGGTCCGGGACGATTACTGTACGACCGTCCTCCACAGCCCGGATGGCGGCCTCGGCAAGCGTCTCGGTGCGCACGAACCATTGCGTCGAGACCCTGGGCTCTACGGCCAGTCCGGAGCGCTGGCTCAGCCCGATGTTGTTTGTGTAGTCTTCGACCTTCTCGACCAGATCCATTGCTTGGAGATCTTCGACGACTCGCTCGCGTGCCTGGTAGCGGTCCAGCCCTTCGTACTCGCCGCCGCTGGCGCTGATGCGGGCCTCTTCATCCAGCACGGTAATGCATTCCAGGCCGTGACGCTGGCCCGCCGCGAAATCGTTCGGATCGTGTGCCGGCGTGACCTTGACAATCCCTGTCCCGAATTCGGGATCCACGAACTCGTCGCAGATGACGGGGAGGCTCCGGCCAACCAGCGGCAGGGTCACCGATCTTCCGTGCAGGTGCCGGAACCGCGCGTCGTCAGGGTGGACGGCGACCGCTGTGTCCCCGAGCATCGTTTCGGGCCGGGTCGTGGCGACCACGACGTACTCGCCGTCGGTGCCATTCACCGGGTATCGAAGATGCCATAGGAAGCCCTTCTGCGTCTTGTACTCGACTTCCAAATCGGAAATCGCCGTCAGGGTGCCGGGGTCCCAGTTCACCATGTACTCGCCGCGGTAGACGAGCCCTCGCTCGTACAGTCGAACGAAGCATTCGGTGACCGCGCGCGACAGGCCCGGGTCCATCGTGAAGCGCTCCCTGGTCCAGTCGCAGCTGGCGCCGACGCGCTTGAGCTGCCCGACTATCCTGCCGCCGTACTCTTCCTTCCATGCCCAAACGTGCTCGAGAAACTTCTCCCGCCCGATCCTCCGACGGTCGATGCCGTCCTTTGCTAAGTGACGCTCGACGAGCATCTGGGTGGCGATACCGGCATGGTCGGTGCCGGGAAGCCACAGCACGTTCCTGCCCTTCATGCGCTGCCAGCGCATCGTGATGTCGACCTGCGAGGTCTCGAACATGTGGCCCATGTGCAGTGCTCCCGTCACGTTCGGTGGCGGGATGACTAGGGAAAAGACGGGCTTCTCGGAGGTCTCGTCGGCCCGGAAGAGGCCTTCTTCGACCCACCACTCGGCCCACGCAGGTTCGATGCGTGACGGGTCGTAGGCTTTTTCTAATTGCATGGATTGCGGGCAGCGATAAGGTCGATAAGTCCAATGTACACCAAGCCTGCCGGGGCGAAATCGACTGTGGCGCCGCCGTGCAGAACCCTTCCTGTCACGCCTTGATGGAGCCGTTCCGATCCCCTTGGCGTCGCCCTCGCTGCGGTCGCGGGGATATGATGGAGGGCATGCCGCGCCCGATGGATGTGTACGAGGAACTTGTCGCGCTTAGGCGGGCCGGAGAGAAATGCGCTGTGGCGACCATCGTCGAAGTGGCTGGCTCAATTCCCAGCTTTCAGAGCGCCAAGATGCTGATTCGACAGGACGGATCGATGGTGGGCACGATCGGAGGGGGCTGTACGGAGGCCGAAGTCTGGCAGGCGGCACGCGACGTAATCGACAGCGAGCAGCCCCGCATGCTGCAGTTCAATCTAGGTCAGGAGGCCGCCTACGACAACGGCCTCATCTGTGGAGGTCAGTTGAACGTTTACGTGGAACCCGTCTTGCCGGTGCCGAAGGCCCTGATCTTCGGCGCTGGTCACATTTCCAAGAGCCTGTCGAAGGTGGCGAGTCTCGCCGGTTTCGGCACGATTGTGATCGACGATCGCGAAAGCTACGCGAACCGCGAGCGCTTCCCCGAGGCTGTCGACGTGATTGCCGACGAATACGAGGACGTCTTCCCGCGGCTTCCCGCTGACGACGCGACATACGCGATCATCGTCACCCGCGGACACCGGGATGACATGCGCGTTCTCCGCTGGGCTGTCGACCAGCCGCTGCGCTACATCGGAATGATCGGTTCGAAGCGCAAGACTCTGGAGGTTGCCAAGCATCTGCGCGAGGAGGGCGTCGGGCTGCGGAAGCTCTCGAGGATCCACTCCCCGATGGGCCTTGATATCGGCGCCGTCACTCCGGAGGAGATCGCCGTGGCCGTTGTTGCGGAAATGATCCGCCGCAGAAGGCGCCCAGGCCAGGATTGGGGTCCGCTGTCCAAGTCGATCTTCGCCGACGGTGTCCCGAGGATTCTGAGCGAGACCGAAGGCGTCGCCGAGACCGAGCCGGCCGTTGGGGAGAAAGCGCTGGCGAAGGCTCTGTGAAAGTAGCGGGAGTGGTCCTAGCAGCGGGCCGCTCATCGCGCATGGGCAGTGACAAGGCGCTGCTGGAGTACCGCGGTCGCACATTCCTCAGCCACTTGATCTACTTGGTGCTGCCTCGCGTCGACGAGGTCGTGGCTGTCCTCGGTCACAACGCCGAGAGGATCGAAAGGACGATTCCCGATTGTCCGCGCGTTCGGTCTGTCGTTAACCACGACTATGACCGCGGCATGCTTTCCTCGCTGCAAAAGGGTTTGGTCGCAACTGCGGGCGAACCCGACTGGGTTCTTTGGATGCTGGTCGATCACCCGGCCGTGCGCGGTCGCTCCCTCGATGCGCTGGTGGCCGCAGCGGAAAGGGCTGGCGCGCCGCTTGTCATCCCTCGCTACAACGAGAAACGCGGCCACCCGATCATGCTGTCGAAAGCGATTGCCGCGGAATTGCTGGGGCTAGAGGCGAACCGGAGCCCTCAGGATGTGGTGCGCAGCCATTATCCCGAGGCTTGCTTTGTCGACACGGCCGACAGCGGGGTGCTGCGGGACGTGGACCGTCCACTCGACTACCGCGATCTTGTGTCGTCGTCCAAGGCTTGAGTCGGTCCCGGCCCAAGTCGGCACCGTTAGGCAGATTAACGGCGCCACTTATGCTCACGCCCTGGAAGAGACAGGCAGGAATGGCGGGGGCAGAGAGCCGTGCCAGCCCTCGCGCAGCATGTGAGCGAGCCCGTTGACCAAGGAACTGTGTTCCGGCCGGTTCGCGATGTTGCGCAGTTCGTTGGGCGAGTCCTTGTAGTCGTAGAGTTCGGAGGAACTGTACGGGCTGTTCAGTCCTGACCACTCCGTGTAGCGGTGGCGGGCAGTACGCATCGAATAGCCCATGCCCGGCCCAACCGTGGGGATCAATAGGGGGTGCTGGCTAAAGACCGCGCGCTTCCAGAGTCTTTTCGGATCGTCGAAGAGCCCCCGCCAGCTAGACCCCTCCAAGCCGCCCGGCACAGGTATTCCACTGAGGGCACACAGGGAAGGGAAGATGTCGACGGATTCGACCAGCGCCGCCGTGCGGCGTCCGGCGTTCTGTTGGCCCGGAGCGCGCACCACTAAAGGCGCGTGGGTAGCCGCCTCATAGTTCGAATTCTTGTTCCAAAGGCCGAGCTCTCCGAGGTGTGACCCGTTGACTCCCACTACCGCAACCACCGTCGTCTCAGCGAGCCCGTGCGCGTCGAGCGCGTCGAGCAGATTTCCTATCTGGGCATCGACGAAGCTCACGCAGGCCCTGTACGCCCGGATCACTTCGCGAGCTTTCAAGTCGGAAATTGGCCCCTCTTCCGGGATGTCAGCATAGCCTCGGATCTCCTGCGATCCGTGGAGAGCGTACGGTGGGGCGTCAAGCGGCGGCTCAGGCGATTCGGGCGCTGCCCAACTTCCGCTTGGGTAGAGTCTGAAATACCGCTCCGGAGCAACGAGTGGCAGGTGGGGCCGTTGAAAGCCGACCGCGACGAAGAAACGACGGTCTTTCAATCCTGCTAGGGCCTCAGCCGCAGCGTGCGCAGTCTGGCCGTCAGGCAGATCGGCTTCGTCTTCTCCCGATGCGCTCCAGCTGTTCCTGAGTCCGCTTGATCCCGCTTCAGAGCCCGGAGATTCTTGCCTCATCGCGTCCCGGTCCCCGACTCGCCAGCCAATCTGGCGGAGCCGGTCCCAGTTGGAGGCAGCCAAGGCGTCGCATTCGGTGCTGCGCCATGCTGGACCTCCGGGAGTCCACGGCGTGATACCCCAAGACGGCCTGTCATCCAAAGCCGGCGGACCGAAGATCCGGCCGAAAGCGGTGGTTTCGTACCCATGCCGCCGAAAATGCTCCGGGATGGTGACGGCCCCTGGAACTGCCCGCCGAAAGTGAGTGCGGTCGTCGTAGACCCTAGTGGTGTCGGGCCGCAGGCCCGTCAGCACAGAAGTGCGCGAGGGTCCGCTAGCTGCCTGCTGGCAATAGCAGCGCAGGAAAGCCATGCCTTTGGCCGCCAGACGGTCGATGTTCGGCGTGCGCACGCGCGTGCTGCCGTAGCAGCCTAGCTCCGCCCTGAGATCGTCGACGAGAATCAAAAGCACGTTTCTTAACGAAACTTCTGCATTGCGCTTCTGACCCAGCACGCGCGTTCCGCCGGCTAGGCCGGACAATGCCATTCCCCCACGGCGCAGTAACTCGCGACGCGAGGTGGGCGGGTGGTGGGTCACGGCTAGGGTACTGTCGCGCGTGAGCGAATGGCCTCGCCTATTCACCGGGGTCTCGCCGTTGGTTCCGCGGGGAAGCCCCGGCCAGGCGGGGTGTCTGGATGGGGGTCAGGCGATGTGATTGTCGATAGTGGTGGCAAGCCGAGCCTCGGGAACGGATCCGACGATCTGCTCGACAGGATGTCCCTCCTTGAACAGGAGCATGGTTGGGATCCCGCGCACGTTGAACCGCTGCGCGGCTCCCGGATTGTGATCCACGTCGAGCTTGCCGATCTTGACCTTGCCGGCGTATTTCTCGGCGAGTGAGTCGATGATGGGGGCCATCTGGAGGCACGGGCCGCACCAAACGGCCCAAAAGTCGACCAGCACGGGCTGCTCGGAGCGCAGCACCTCGGCGTCGAAGTCCGCATCGGTGAACGTGAGTGTATTGGGTCCTGCCATTGTTGATCTCCAACGGATCGAAACCTCAGCGTAGCAAACCCCGGGGTGCTCTGCGGGGTCGCCAATCGCCTTGCGCTAGTCCTCCAGAGCTGACTTCCATTCGTGGAGAAGTGAGATCGCTTCTAGCGGGCTCAGCTTGTCGAGATCCAGACTCCGCAGCTCCTCCGAAACCGAATCCGGAAGCGTCTCGAAGATGGATGCCTGTTTCGTCGCGAGCGTTCCCCGGGAGTCCGCCGTTGGGGCGGCGTTCGCTTGTTCGTGCTCGGCAAGCACGACGCTAGCGCGATCCAGAACCGTCTGCGGCAGACCCGCCAGCCTAGCCACCTCGATGCCGTAGCTCCGGTCTGCGTTGCCGGGCTTGACGCGGCGGAGGAACACCAGCCTGTCACCCGTTTGCCTGGCGGACACGTGCAAGTTGAAAATGCCTGGCAGAAACGAAGGCAGGGCCGTGAGCTCGTGGTAATGCGTCGCGCACAGCGTCTTGGCTCGGACCTTGGCCAGGATGTGCTCGACAACGGCCCATGCAATTGCAAGGCCGTCGTATGTCGCCGTGCCGCGGCCGATCTCGTCGAGCAGGATCAGGCTGCGCTCGGTAGCTAGGTTCAGGATCTGCGCCGTCTCGGTCATCTCGACCATGAACGTGGATCGGCCGAGCGCGACGTTGTCGCTTGCGCCGATGCGCGTGAATATGCGGTCGACGAGCGGCAGGATCGCCTTTCTCGCTGGAACGAAGGAGCCGCTCTGAGCCATCAGGGCGATGAGCGCCGTCTGCCGCAGGTAGGTTGACTTGCCCCCCATGTTGGGGCCGGTAATGATCGCAAGCAGGTGGTCGCCCCCATCTAGGTAAACGTCGTTCTCGATGAAGCGTTCTCCGCGTTCTTCCTCGAGCATGCGCTCCACGACAGGATGGCGCCCTCCTTGGATGTGGATCTCGCCGTCTTTCGAGAATCGTGGCCGCGAATAGTCGCGTTCCACCGCGACACGGGACAGTCCCTGTAGGACGTCGATCTCGGCGATCGCCGCGGCCGACTGGCGAATTCGGGCTGCCTGCGAGACGATTTCCGATCGCAGGTGCTCGAAAATCTCTGCAACCTTCTGCGCGATCCGGTCCTCCGCGTCCAAGACCTTGGCTTCGAGCTGCTTGAGCTCGGGGGTGGCGAACCGCTCCGCGTTTACAAGGGTCTGCTTCCTGTCGTAGCGTTCGGGGACCTTTGACAGTTTGGTCTTGGACACCTCGATGAAAAAGCCGAAGACCTTGTTGAAGCGGACCTTCAGCGAGTCGATTCCTGTGGCGTCCCGTTCGCGCTGCTCCAATCGGGCGATGAAGCTGCGACTGTTCCTCTGTATTGCGCGCAGCTCGTCGAGTTCGCTGTCGAATCCTTCGGCGATGGAGCTGCTGTCCCGGATCGTCACGGGGGGCTCTGCTGCCAATGTCGAAAGGATTCTCTCGAAGACGTCCTCGAGACTGTCCATGCGTTGCAGCAGCGAGGCTGCCCGTCGGCTTGTCAGTGCCGAGACAAACTGCTTCAAATTCGGTATACGGGCAAGAGACGTGCCAAGGTTGTACACGTCTCGGGGGCCGGCAGAGCCCAGCGTAATTCTTGACAGCAGCCGCTCAACGTCATGCAAGTGCTGCAATTCCCTATGCAACTCGCTGCGAACGATTGTGTCGTCGCAAAGGGAGCTCACCGTTTCCAGCCTCTGCTCGATCTCGTCCAGGTCGAGGCTGGGTCGCAGCAGCCAAGCACGTTGCAGTCGACTGCCCATTGGCGTGGCCGTGCGGTCCAGTACGCAAAGCAGCGTGGTGCGAGGCTCTTGATACACCGGATCAAACAGCTCTAGGTGGCGAATGGTCACCGGATCCAAGACCATCCAGTCGTTCTGCTCAAGGTAGGCCGGCTGGTCCAAGTGCGGTAGCGCGGTCCGCTGGGTCTCCTTCAGGTAATGGAGCAGCGCGCCGGCTGCCGACACTCCGAGCGGACGCTTCTCGATCCCCAGTCCTTCGAGATTGTGGAGGCGAAACGTGTCGAGGATCAGTCGCTCGGCGTACTCAAAGTCGAACACCCACGACTCCACTTCGGTAACCGTGTAGTGCCGGTCCTGAGACTCGCGTTGTCCGCGGCCATCGAGATTGGAAAACGGCCCCTGGGCGGCGCGCAGCACCTCCTTCGCTCCGATCGACTCAAGCATGTCTTCGACTTCTATGGGGGCCAGTTCGGTGGTGCGGAACTCGCCGGTTGAGACGTCTACGTAGGCGAGTCCGCAATTGCCGCCTTTCTCAAGGACGGCGGCCAGATAGTTGTTCTCGCCGGCTTTGAGCACGTTCAGGTCGCTGGTCGTGCCGGGCGTGAGGACCCTGACGATCTCGCGCTTGACCAGGCCACGGCTCGCCTTGGCATTCTCGACCTGGTCGCATATCGCGACGCGATGGCCTTTCTGCAGTAGCCGCGCCAGATAACTGTCGGCCGCGTGCGCCGGAACTCCGCACATTGGGATCGGCTCGCCCTTGCCATTGCGGCGCTTTGTCAGGGTGATTTCAAGTTCCGAAGACGCCTTGATGGCATCATCGAAGAACAGTTCGAAAAAATCCCCCAGTCGAAAGAAAAGCAGGCAGTCCGGGTATTCCTGCTTTGCAGCGTGATACTGCTGCATTACTGGGGTTCTAGGCGAGCGGGCGGCCATCCGGGCGACTGTCGGGACCATCCGATTATATAGCCGCCGGTTTTATAGGGGTTCAATTCGCCGGCGGACATAGGTTGTAATAGTAATGTGAGCAATGCGCGGGGCTACTTGTCAGGCAAATTTGGTGTGGCGGCGGGGGTCGGAATTGCCCTTGCGGGCGCGGCGGTTTACTCTTTTCTCTCGCCCTTGGGAGGCGCCGAAGCGTCCGCCAGCAGCGCGGTCATCGGGCTTTGGGAGGTCACCTCAGTCCGCAACCTTACGGAAGGCGAGGGCCAGCCCCACCGACGCGAGTTCCACATGTTCGGCGAGTCGCACCAGATGGTGATACTAGCCGGGGAGGATCGCCCGAAGCTTGCAAAGTCTTTGAGCGATATGACCCCCGACGAGTTCCAGAGCCAGCAGCCAATCGGGGCAGGGCTCTACCGATACGAGTTGGACGGCGAGAAGATCGTCCGCACGAACGTTGTTGCGCTTTCGGCGTACTACGAAGGACGCTCGTTCGTCGGCGAGCTCGAGGTTGCCGGGGACACCTTGGTGCTGCGAGACAGCCATTCCGCGGACGGAGACAAGCGCGAGTGGGCCATGCGGCGAGTTAAGTGACGCGACCGATGCACCATTCAGCCCACATACTCGGTGCCCCTGTCACGGGCGAAGCGCGGCCCGGCGGTGCTTGTTATGGACGGCGTGCCACGAATCTCGCGATTCTTGCACTTCTGATGTTCGCTGGGGCCCCCCTCGCGGCCCAGTCGGACGCGACGTTGCTCGGGACGGTCACGGATCCGCAAGAACGGGTGGTGGCAGGTGTCAAGATCCTCGTGAGGCAGAGCTCTACCCGAGCCGTCCGAAACGGGGTGACGGACAGTGCCGGGCGCTATGCCGTTGCAGGACTGCAGCCTGGCGTTTATTCAGTCTCGATCTCGCACGATGGATTCCGTCCCGTCGAAGCGGAGGGAATTGAACTGACAAGTGGCCGGGCCGGGCGATTCGATGTGCGACTGCAGCTCGGCACCGGCCAGGATGTTGTTGAGGTGGTGGCGGAGCTGCCCCTGGTTTCGACGAATGCGGCTGACTGGGGTGGCCTCGTTCCAGAGGGCAACCTGCGTGACCTGCCGTTGAACGGTCGAGATCTCTTCGAACTTTCGGCACTCGAGCCAGGTGCGACGTTACCAGCGTCTGCGCGTACCGGACTGGCTCAGGGCATCGGCCGACAGATTTCTGTGCTTGGAGCGAGGCCCAACCAGAACAGTTTCCAACTGGATGGAGTCTACGTGAAGGACGCGGCATCGGCGTCGCCGGCCAGCGCTGCCGGCAATGTCTTGGGCTTGGAGATGGTCCGGGAAGTCCATCTGGTCACGAATCCCTACAGCGCAGAATACGGACGCAGCGTCGGCGGCGTGTTTACCGCCGTCTCCCGGTCTGGAGGGATGCAGTTTCACGGGAGCGCCTACGAATATCTTCGTAACAACGCGCTGGATGCGCGGAACTACTTCGATTCTCCGGCTGCAGGGGCGCCGCCCTTGAGGCGAAACCATTTCGGGGCGCTTGTCGGTGGGCCGGTCGCAACGGATAGCGCATTCTTTCTGGCGAATTACGAAGGCCTGCGGGAGCGTCGCGGACGGACTGCCCGTCCGGCGGTACCAACCCCGGAGGCACGTTTGGGTCACCTTCCGGGAGAGGAAATCTCGGTTGCTCCCGAAGTCCAGCCGTACCTCGCCTTGTACCCATTGCCGAACGGCCGCGATTTCGGGGACGGAACCGCCGCCTCGATCCGTCAATTGTCCGATCGAACGGACGAGACCTACGCGGCTGGCAAGGTCGATCTGATCCTGGATCCTGCCACGCAGCTCTCGGCAAGGTACACATTTGACGAAGCGGCAAGCCGCACTCCAGATCCGATGGATCTATGGGTGTTCGGCCTTGACTCCAATGACCACTTCCTGCATACGCAGCTGAAGCACGTTCATTCGTCCAGCACCCTTTCCACCTGGCGGGCCGCCTTCAGTCGCGTCGACAACTTCGAGAACAGCACGACGACGGTCCCGTCCGGGCTGTCGTTCGTCGACGGCCAGCCTATGGGCAGCATCACCGTGAATGGCCTTTCCAACATGGGAGGCTTCCAGGCCCGGGCCAGGCCGCGCCGCTTCATTCTGGAGAGCTACCAGCTGAGCGCTTCCCTCGTTCGCACGTCGGGCAGCGCGACGACGCGGCTGGGCGCCGGCTACGATCGAGTGCGTTTCAACCAGCGCTCTGACCTGAGCGCCGTCGGATCCTACACCTTCGATTCCTTGGCCCTGCTCTTACGTGCCAGGCCGCGGATCGCCGAGGTGATGCAGCCTGGATCGGACACGGTCCGAGGCTGGCGATACAACCAGTTCTTCGGATTCCTGCAGCACGAGTTCCGGGTTCGGGAGAGTCTGAACGTGAGCCTCGGCCTGCGGTACGAGGCCGTTTCCACGCCCACCGAGGTCAATGGCAAGATCGCGGTACTGCGGGATTTTGTGAATGACGCCGAGACCACGGTGGGCGGGCCACTTTGGAAGAATCCTTCCAAGGACAATTTTGCCCCGAGGGTCTCAATCGCGTGGGATCCGCTCGGCGATTCCCGTACCGTGATCCGGGCAGGGGGCGGCATCTTCTTCGACCTCCTGGGCAGCAGGGAACTTACGATTGCGGGTGTTCGTACGCCTCCGCTGTTCAATCGCATTCTGGTGTTCGGACGTCCCCGATTTCCGGACATCCTGCAAGCTGCCGCGGGCAGGAACCCATCAACGTCGATGGATGGATTGGATTACAACTTGAACCAGCCCTACGTGGCACGCTGGCAGCTCAATCTCGAGCGGGAGCTGGTCCCCGGAACTGTGGCGAGAGCCGGTTACAGCGGGGCTCGCGGCATCCATCTGTTTGGGCAGCTAATCAGCGTGAACTCCCCGATACCCGAGACCGAAAGCGACGGACGATTGTTCTTTCCGCAGGGAAGTCCGTACGTCAATCCGGCCTTCTCTCGCATCGGCTTGCGACGGACGCAATTCAACTCCTTCTATCAAGGCATCACCCTCAGCCTCCAGAGCCGCGTGGGAGATCGGTTCTCGGTTCGTGGCAAGTACACGTGGAGTCGCTCGATCGACGAGGCGTCGAATCACACGTTCAATGACTTTGTTGCGAGCGACCAAGTTCCTACGGTATGGAACTATCGGGCCAACCGCGGGCTCTCGGAATTCGACCAAGACCACGTATTCGCCGCGAGCTTCTCTTGGTCGCCCTGGCCGGGTGACCGCTCCCTTCTGGGGACGTTGTTCGGAGGGTGGGAAATGCATGGCCTAGCCCAGGCTATGGCCGGGACGCCGTTCGCGCCACGAGTCGGATTTGATCGGGCGAGGCTTCGGCCCGGCTTCGGCGATGTAGGACAGCGGCCCGACCTAGTTCCCGGCCGGTCCGCGGAAGACATCGTGTTGGGCGATCCCGCGCGATATTTTGACGCCGGAGCCTTCAGCCTGCCCGAGGCAGGCTACCTAGGCAACCTGGGTCGAGGCACCTTGCGCGGCCCGGGCGTGTTTGCTTTGGATATCGCCCTGCATAAGACGCTGTTCAGCAACGATCGCCAGAGCTTGGAGCTGCGTGGCGAGGGCTTTAATCTGACCAACAAATCCAACTTTCAAGTGCCGTCCGGGCGGGCTTTGTTCACGAGCAGCGGTGGCCGAATCGGCAGCGCCGGGCGAATCACATCGACAAGCACAACATCACGCCAGGTGCAGCTCGCTTTGCGGTGGGAGTTCTAGTTCGTCCAGCTGAGCGCACGGGCTGATCAGGTCGGTTGAAGCGCTTCCCGCCGCGGAACGCCAGCGATCCAGTTCTTCTCAGCTCCTCACGTAGCGCTGCGGCCCGGAGAGTTCACAATGTGGTTTCAGCCGTCCCGCGTCCGATTCCATCAGCGCGCCGACCCGTGCCGAGGGCGGTGACCGGTGGATGCGACAGCGCCGCGTGTGACGCAAGCGACCCTGCGGGCCACTTGTTAGACTGGACGGAATGTTGCAAGCCATTGCCCGAGACAACGACGTCTATGACGCCGTTGTCGTCGGTTCCGGGGCAACGGGGGGCGTAGCTGCATGGCAGCTCTCATCCGCAGGCCTCAAGGTCTGCGTGCTTGAGGCCGGCCCCAAGATCACCGACGCCGACTTCACGGAGCACGTGATGCCGTACGACCTCAAGTATCGGGGCAACTCGTCCCGGTTCGTAGGAGGGATACCCAAGTCGCCCGATCTGATGCGCAACCGCCCGATTCAAGGCTTGGTGTATGCCTGCCGCGAGTCGAACTACAAGTGGTTCGCTGACGACATCCGCAACCCGTACCAAACCCCAAAGGACAAGCCGTTCCACTGGATCCGGATGCGCGTCCTAGGGGGTCGCTCCCTCTCATGGGGCCGCCAGTCATACCGGATGGGTGACATCGACTTCCGGTGCGCCGACCGGGACGGTTACGGAGAAAACTGGGGCATTGAACATGCGGATCTCGTGCCCTACTACGAAAAAGTGGAGCGGTTCATCGGGATCGGCGGCATTTCCGAAGGGCTGGAGCAGCTTCCCGATAGCGTCTTCATGCCTCCAATGCCGTTTACTTGCAGCGAAGTGCTCTTCCGCAATCGGCTGCGCGCCAGGATGGGGCGCGTCGTGACGATCGGCCGAACGGCAATCATCACCAAACCGTTGAACGGTCGCCAGCCGTGCCATTATTGCGGACCGTGCGAGCAAGGATGCGTCACGCACTCCTACTACAACAGCCCGACGACGACGCTCAAGGCGGCCTTGGACAGCGGGAACTGCGACCTCGTTGTTGACGCCGTGGCTAGCCACGTGACGCGGGACCCGCGGACCGGCAAGGCGGCTGGGGTCGCCTACTTGGATCGCGTGACGAGAGTTCCGGGTGAAGTCCGGGGCAAGGTGGTCGTGCTGTGCGCGTCGACTCTGGAATCGACTCGCCTGCTGATGAATTCTGCCGATTATGGGCTGGACTTCAATTCCAGCGGGATGCTGGGCCACTACTTGATGGACCACATCTACCGGGGCGGCGCGGCTGGCGTTATGCCGGAACTGAAAGCCAAGCCCTGGGTCGGCGCGCCCGACAGGCCCAACGGCATGTACTTGCCGCGCTTTCTTAACATCGATCGCCCCCACACCAACGGAATGATTCGAGGGTACGGGTACCAAGGCGGAAGTACACCAAGTTTCAATCTCCGGGCGAAAGGCTTCGGCGCGAAGTTCAAGGAGGCGGTCCACGATGAAAGCATGTGGAGCACATTCTTCGGCGCTTGGTGCGAGTGTCTCCCTCAGTACGAGAATTATGTGACCCTCAACAAGGAGCGCCGAGACGCTTGGGGAATCCCAACGTTAGATATCCACTTCGACTGGTCCGACAACGACAAGGCGCTTTGGCGCGACGCACGGGTGCAAGCGGCGGAAATGCTCGAGGCAACGGGCCACACGAATGTGCGCATGTTTGGCGAGCCGTCGGTCGGTGGCTTCTGCATTCATGAGGTGGGCACCGCGCGCATGGGGAGCGATCCCAGAAAGTCCGTATTGAACACTTGGACGCAGACGAATGACGTCGAGAACGTCTTCGTGACCGATGGGGCCGCCTGGGCGTCGATCGGCTGCCAGAACCCCACACTGACGATGATGGCGATCACCGCAAGGGCTGCCGACTACATCGTGGAAGAAGGAAAGAGTGGCCGCTGGGCCTAGCCGGCCCACTGCCGGCCACGCCCGAGTTAATATCGCCTTCGCAGGCTCGACTTAGAAACGTCGATCCCGGGTGGCACAGGCAATCTCCCACACGGCGGCGTGCAGCTTGAGCGGCACCGACGACGCCCCCCGCGCCGTGCCTTCGCCTTGCCCTGCACCGGATTGCGGCGGTAGCCCCGACCGCCACTGCTGCTCAGATCCCGGCTGATGAGCGACGCGCCGCGTCACAGCCAAGCTGCGATCGGCGCTCGTTGACAGGTCCTCATCCCTCCGTGCCTCGATCTGCTAGCCATCCTCGCATGACTCCTGGTGCTACCCTCTGGCCGGCCGCCACCCCTCACAGGAGAGCGCTTCCCCCGTCCGCTGCCCCTCGTCCTTCCTTCAATATCTGGGCGAATGCATATGCTGCCACACTAGATAGGGTATTTCGCACTTTGGAATTGAACCGATGCTATGCTGTTGGCAATCCTAGAGAAACGCCCCGAGCCAGCTGGCTTCGCCATTCAGTGTTGGATGGGCGTCGGACACAAAGAGACTTTCGAGTTATGGCTAGATTTGGATTGACCGCTATCTTGCTATGGGTGATCACCACGGTGTTGCCGAGCGGTGCGCAGCCGTCGCAAGAGCCCTCCGAAGCCTTGGAGGCGAATGCAGCTGCGGATGCTGAACCGACCGAAGGCAAGCCAGGCGGAAGCAACGGCAAGGCCAACGGAGAACAGACGTTTGCCGAAATCATCAAGGACAAGGAAGTCATCGACGGGCTATTCAGGTTCTATCGAGACCCGGACGACAACACGGCCCTGATCGAAATCAAGCCGGACCAGTTCGACACTGAATACATCTACGGATCCACGATAGATCAGGCAACGGGCGAACGTGGACTGTACGGGGGGTTCATGGACATGGGCAACAACTTCGTTGTCCAATGGAAGAGACTCGGAAAGAGAGTGCAACTCGTCAGGAAAAACCTGCGTTTTCGTGCAGCGCTAGGAAATCCCGTTTCTCGAGCTATCAAGAATTCCTTTTCAGATTCTGTACTAGGATCGGGAAAGATCTTAGGTTTACCCAACGATGTCACCGGCGCTGTGCTCGTCGATTTGCACGAAGTCTTTTTTGCAAGAGAATTCGCCGAAATTACTAAGCAACTCAAAGATAATTACGAAACGGAATATAGTTTCGACAAATCTGATAGCGGAATAGTCCTGTTAAAGTCGTTTCCAAGAAATTCTGAAATTGGCATACTTATGCAATTCAGTGCGAAAGAACAGAAAGTACCCTCGGTGACCCTACCTAACTCTTTATCGCTGGCGCTGCATTTACGTTATAGCTTTGTTGCATTACCGGAAGAATCCTTTAGGCCACGGTTAGGTGATGATCGCATAGGCCATTTTTATGATATGCACATGGACTTCACAAGCGACAAACCCGATACTCCTTATATCCGATATGTAAGGCGATGGAATTTAAAGAAAAGGAATTCTGGTCTCAATATATCCGAACCTCAACAGCCTATTGTGTTTTGGCTAGAAAATACAATTCCTGTCGAATACCGAGATTGGATTCGAGACGGTATTTTAATGTGGAATGCAGCATTTGAGCGGATTGGGTTCAAAGACGCTTTAGTCGTTCGGCAACAACCAGCTGATGCCGATTGGGACTTTGCTGATATTCGTTACAATACGGTTCGCTGGTTTGTAACCTACGACCGAAGTTTTGCTATTGGGCCTTCGCACAGCAACCCTTACACGGGTCAGCAGATCGATGCGGATATCAGTATTTCTGAATCGGCTATTCGATTAGCAGCCCGCAGACGCTACGAGCAGACGATCCATCCAATCAAGGAGTCGGACCGTTTCGGGACCACCCAGGCGACACCCTCAATTCCGGCCCGTGCCATTATGCGGTCCAATCAATGCGATGCAGGATCGGCTGTGCTTGACCGTGCCACGCTCGGCTTCGAAATCTTATCGGCGCGTCCAGGCTGGGATGCAGTGGACGAGGAACGCTTCACTCGCCAGTGGATTCAGTGGCTCGTGGCCCACGAGGTCGGCCATACTCTTGGCCTTCGGCATAATTTCAGAGCTAGTGCCGCGAACCGTCTGGATCAGCTAAGCGACGAAGAACGCCTTTCAACTGTAGGATTGGCCGCTTCGATGATGGACTATGTCCCGCCCGTAGTTGCACTCCCCGGTGAAGAACAAAAGGACTATTTCCAACAACATGTAGGCAGCTATGATTACTGGGCTATCGAATATTCGTACAAGGAGATTCCTGGTGCCGATACTCCGCAAGACGAACTGCCTGAACTCCAAGAGATTGCCTCGCGCGTTGCGGACCCGACCTTGTCCTACGCCACCGATGAAGATGCGTCGCAAACTGCTCGCGGGCTCGACCCACGAGACAATAAAATGGACCTCACGAGTGAGCCGCTCGACTGGTACAGGCGAAGCTTTCAATTGATCAACGAACTCTGGATGCGAATGAACTCAAGGATTCTCCGTGACGGAGAGAGCTACGCAATTCTACGTCGCGCATTCGATTACACATGGAGTTATTACAGAGATGCTGCGTATGTTGCGATGAAATACGTTGGCGGAATCTACCATAACCGTGATCATTCAGGAGATTCGGGAGGGCGGATTCCTTTTCGACCGGTTCCAGCTCAGGAGCAACGGCAAGCTCTTGAGTTTTTAAGCAACGAAGTCTGGGCAGGCGAAGTCTTCAACGTGCCTGCTGACTTACTTGCAAAGTTGCAATTCGAACGCTTTCCAGACTTTGAGGGCCGAGAATTCAGTGCCAAGCGGCTGGACTATCCACTACATGAAAGAGTGCTAAGGGTTCAAGCGAGAGTTTTAGACGAGCTCTACAGCCCAGTCAAGCTGAGTCGTTTTCAGGATTTGGAATTGCTGCAGGCCAGCGGGGACCAGTTCTCAATGGCTGACGCCTTCATAGGTGTACGCGAGTCAATCTGGTCCGAACTAGACGAGCAATCTGCGATCAACTCATTTCGGCGTAATCTGCAGAGCGAACATCTTCGACATTTGGTCAATCTCGTTACGAAGCCGCCGGCCCAGATGCCGAGGGACGCGGTCGCGCTTGCCCGCTCGGACCTTTCTCACATTCGGACCGGCATTGATCGAACTTTGCGTTCGGACAAATTGGATTATACGACTCGGGCTTATCTGGAAGATGCTCTAATCAGAATCCGACAGGCGCTTGAGGCGCGGTTAGAGCCGTAACTTGCCCGGAAGTTCTCCGGTAGCGAATCAATCCTGCAATTAGTCAACGAGCCAATTCGCGAAATTGTCTGTCGAGCCGAAAGACCGTCGAGCTTGAAGGGGAGTTGGTGGGCTGGGGCGGGCCGATTCCGGGCCGCACAGGCATTGACGAGTGGCCGGCGCTGGTCGAAAAGAACAGCCGAGCGGGTGAATCGGAATTCGAAGGCATCATCGGGACCAAGGTGCAAAGGGGGCCTTCGTCTCGGTGGCTGACAGTGGGTTTATGTACACGCTCCTGCAAGCAGTTCTGGGCAAGAGCGCGCCCTTGTCTAGGGGCGCGGTCATTGGGCTGCTGCAGCCGGGCAAGTTCCTGCAGCTGACCTTGACCGCCGACAAAGGCAAGTACTTAGCCGTAGGACGTGACATAGCTGAGGTTTTCGCCGCGGCCCGATACATTTTCATTCCCTGCCGCTCTTGGGAGCGTGGACTGACCGAGCGCCCCAAAAGGCTTGTCAGGGATTGTTCCGGCAATTCCAACAGCCTGTGGGATGCCGCAAGCGCCAAGATTCACCGAGTGGCCGAACCGCTCGGGTGGCCGCGGTCGGGACGCGGGCATCAAAACTCTGCCGAAGTCTTCGTGCAGGTCCACCCATCGACGGCCTGATGGAAGCGGAGCACACCCCCTGTCACGGCGATCTGAGTCTTTCCAAGGTAGGTGCAGGAACGCACTCCTCCGAGGCGGCAGCGCGGGCCGAGTTTGTGATCCCTAGATGGCGCGACCAATGCCAAGCATCCGGCGGAACAAGTCGCGTGACCCTAATCGCTACGAGGGAAAGGGTCAGGGTTCTGTCTGCCGGGCCCGGCCGCGTTCCGGTGGAAGCGGTGCCTTAGCTGCCTATGCTATTGGCAGTTCCTACCAGTGGTTCGGAATTAGCCGGGTTTGCCGTTCGCAATTGATCTGGCGTGTGTTTTCCAGACTCTGAACGCCAGTGATTTCGCCAGGGAAGGTGAGAAGGGTCCACCACCAAGGGGAAAAGACGACGACCATCTCTTGAATCTCATGCCGCGGTCGACAGGATAATGGAACTACGCGTCAATTTGCTCGCGATTGCGCTCGAGCTCTCGAATTGAATTGTCATCGAATCTCAAGCCTGCGTGGGACCTTGAGATCCCCGCGAACTCAGCTGAGGAAGCATTTCGTACAGCTTTTCCCAGGTGTAGATTCCTGTCGAGTGGCCGTCGCTCCAGAAAATCTGGATCGCGTAGCGCCCCACTGGCTCGATTTTCGTCGGATAGACCAAGATTGGCAGTACGCTCTCCGTGACGATGCGCTTCCCTGTGAGTTCGTCGACACATGTGGCGCAGGGGCACTTTCCGCGAAGAAATCTTGCCGGATACACTGCCTCCTCGCCGGACCTCCAGCGGATCTGAATGTCGTGCGCACCGTGGCGGTTGATCTCAAGCGGTAGCGGAATCTCGTTTGCGGCCATAACCCAGTACCTCGCAGCTTAGCGCCCAAGCAGGGTGCCAGTGCTCATGCGTCCCTCAAAAGTTCTTGAAGGGTCCTCGCGGCTCGGCATCGGCCATCGCCTGGACCCAGTCCAGATAGCTTGCCTCCACGTGCTTCCTGATGTCGGGAAGTTTGTCGCTCAGATCGTTGCTTTCCCCGACGTCCTCGGAGAGGTCGAAGAGTCCGCCGCCCCTGCGTGATTTGACGAGCTTCCACTTGCCAATCCGCGCGCCGTACTCGCCTTGCCGTTCCCAGAATATCGACTCGCGTTTAGAACGATCCCGGCCCTGGATTACGGGCAGCATGTCGAATCCGTCTAGGATCACGTCGTCCGGCAGGCTCGCGCCCGCTGCCCTCACAAGGGTCGGAAAGACTTCGAGTGCCGAGAGAAACTCCTCAGACACCGTGCCGGGCTCGATTTGACCCGGCCAACGGATCAGGAGCGGTACCCGGACGCCCCCTTCGAACATTTGTCCCTTGCGGCCACGAAGCGGGCCCGAATCTCCGCCTCCGCCGGCACCGTTGTCAGACATGAAAATCACTATTGTGTCCGCGCGGAGCTGGAGTTCTTCGATCAGGTCGAGAACCCGCCCGATCGAATCGTCCATGCACGTCACGGCCGCCATAAACTTGTGCCTTCGCTCGCCATCGAGCCGGTCGGGGGCCGGGTAGCGGTCAAGACACTTGCCCGGTGCTTGGACGAAGCCGCGTATTCCGCGATCCAAGCTTGACGCACCGTGGGGAGCATTGTACGAAATGTATGCCAAGAATGGTCCGTGCTTGTTCTCGTTGATGAATCGAAGCGCTTCTCGTTCGAAAAGATCGGTTGCGTACAGGCCATTGTCATGTCTTGTCGCGCTGTTGCCGCGGTACATCGAGGGGATGCCGTAACGCTCGTGCGTCCAGTAGTCAATACCCGTGTTCACGAACCCGTAGAAGTCCATGAACCCCCGCTGCAATGGTAGAAACCGGCGTAGCGACCCGAGATCCCACTTGCCGAAGACTCCCGTCGCATAACCGGCATCGGCCAGCACTTCTGAGAGCAGCACTTCCCGCGTGTCCATGCCGAGAACGCGCTCCGGGCTGATCTCGTATTCGTGGGGAGGGTAGCGGTAGCCGTCGTCTACTCGATCATTGCGGAAGTTGTCGTACGTGCCATTGCGCTGTGGGTATCGGCCTGTCAGAAGCGCGCCGCGGGACGGGGTGCAAACTGGAAAAGCCGCGTAAAAGCTGGTCAGTCTAGCCCCTTCCGAAGCGAGCTGGTCGAGCCGTGGCGTCAATATATCCGCACTGCCCATGGACCCGAGGTCCATGTAACCTTGGTCGTCCGAGACGATTAGCAGGATGTTGGGCTGCCGTGCGGACAGCAGTGCTACTGAAATGACTAGGAGCGTCGCAACGCGGGTCGCCATTCCGCCCATTGTATTCTTGATGGCGGTCGAGGCTTGCGATCAGTCGCGGGTTCCGTTGCCATGCGCTCGAATTGCGTCACACGCGAGCAACATCGTCTCGTCGGGGGACTTTGTGAGAAAGCGACTGGCACGGGCTGCGCAGTCCGGCGCTACGCCTGCGGCAGGCCCCGTGCTAGCGTGCCCCCCCGGCACTCTGTCGCCGTTCCGTCGGCCGTCTTGCCGGACCTCCAATTGAGCAACAGTCTTACCGTCCGTAGCCCGACGACGCGCGGGACGGAAGAGGGTTGCAAGTATCACTCGGTCTCCAGTGCCTCGAAATACCGGCGAGCCTCTCTCATCACGCGGGGCGCGAGCAGCAGGGACGACGTCATCGTTGGAATTGCCATCAGCGCGAACATCCCGTCGACGAAATCGATCACAAAGGACAGCGATGTCATCGCTCCGATCGTGATTGCAGTCACATAGATGTATTTGTAAAGGAACTGACGCTCTGCTCCGATCAGGAACCCGAGCGATTTCTCGCCGTAGTAGCCGCAAGACAGGATTGTCGTGACAGCGAAGAAAAGCACGCATATGACGAGGATGAGCGTTCCAATGCCCGGGAGAGCCTGCTCGAAGGCCGTGGCAGTCACTGTCACGCCGCCGCTCTCGGTATCTTGCCAGCTTCCGGTGCAGAGAATGATGAGCGAGGTCGAACTGCAAACAATCAGCGTGTCGATCACTGGCCCGAGCATCGCAACCAGGCCTTCCCGAACCGGCTCGTTGGTCTTAGCCGCTCCATGCGCCAGAGCCTCGGAACCGATGCCGGCTTCGTTTGAGAAAGCGGCGCGACGCACGCCGGTCACGATCACGGTGCCAAGCGCGCCGCCCGCGATGGCCTCGCCGGTGAATGCGTCATGCAGTATGAGGGCCATCATGGAAGGGATCTCGTTCGCGCTAAGAGCGAGAATCACAAGGCCCGTTCCGAGGTATAGAACCACCATCGCCGGAACTAGCTTCGATGCGATTCGGCCAATGCGCTGGATGCCTCCAAAAAGGCTCCAACCGGCGAAGGCCGAGACCGCCAGGCCGATTGCGAGATTGAATTCCCAGGGGTTTGAGGACTCGGAGATGAAACCAAGCGGCAGGGCGACTGTTTCGCGCAGAATCTGCGTGAGTTGATTCGACTGGACTATCGGAAGCGTGCCGAGCAGCGCGCAAACCGAAAAGAACGCCGCCAATGGCTTCCAGCGTCGGCCGAGACCATGGACTATCACGTACATGGGCCCACCCTGGGGCGTGCCTAGGCTGTCCGGGCCGCGAAATTGGATTGCCAGTGAGCAGGTAAAGAATTTCGTGGTAACGCCCGCCAGTGCACAGATCCACATCCAAAAGATGCTTCCTGGCCCCCCAGTCTGGATTGCGACGGCGACCCCCGCTATGTTGCCCATACCGATCGTGCCTGCGAGGGCACTGCTAAGAGCTTGGAAGTGCGAGATCTGGCCTGTGTCGTCGGGATCGTCGTAGCGGCCCATGAGAACTTGAACCGCGTGCAGGAAGTGCCGAAAAGGAAGCAAATGGGAATAGATGAAAAAGTAGCATCCCCCTCCGAGAAGCAGCACTAAGAGCCACGGTCCCCACGCAAGTGAGGCGAATTCGCTCATGAAAGCGTCTAGACTTCGCACCGTATCAGAATATAGGAACGGCGTCCGAGCGATTTTGCGGTGCCACCGCTTTGCCTACGGGAACAGATGCGACGGTCTTGTCGACGGCGCTCTCCCCGAGACTCGCCGGGAGTTGAAACGTCGCGTTCGGCTACTTGGACCAGCCTTGGATCATCCGCTCCACCTCAGCTTGGTCGTAGTTCCCGCTGCTCCAAGGCATGTAGTCTTGATTGGCCAGCAGGTCGTCCATGGAATAGGGGCCCGATTCGATGCCGCCCTCCGGCACAGCCGCGCCGGCTATCCAGGCGATGGCGTTCAGGACGAGCTTGCGGTAGTCGGGGTGAGCCCAGTTCCAATGGACGTGCCCGCCCGTGAATCCGAACCCTCTACCCCCGCCCGGACGCTCGCTCGCCCACATCAACGTTTGAATCTCCCGCCGCCTGACCGCAGCCCGGGCGTACGGGTTTCCTGACGCGGGGCCGTCCGGGCGATTCATGGTCTCGCCCGGGGGAACGGCCTGAAGAATCGGCGTCACGCCGTGCATGCCGGCACGAAAGCGAATGTGAAAATACCATTCGTCGTTCACTTCAAAGGGCTTTACTCCATTTGTGATCGGGTGGTTCTCGGCAAGCTTCACTCCGTCGAGCGTCCAGTGCGGATTGACCGACCACCAGCGCTCGAAGTAGCCTCCGATCCAGTCGAGTAGTTTTGAGCCGGGCTCGCCTTCCGGAACTTCCACGGAATAGTGGATCGCGCCGATGCCCGCCTTGCGGGCCGCAAGCTGGTCGATTTGGCGGATTGCGCCAAGCCAGGGGTGCCTGAGTCCGCCGTTGCTGTATAGAACGACTGCGTCAGCGTTGTCCAGCGCGGTCGGGTCGTCCGGATAGCCGTCCAAGTACGCAACCGAATGGATTTCAGGAAGGTTTTCGCCGAGGGCGTCCATCAAGAGCTTGAGTCCGGCGGCGTGTTCATGGGATCCGAAGCCGTGGCTCTTGATGCCACCGATAAAGACGACTTTCTTGCGTACTGCCATTTCTAGACGCTTGAGTTGGATGTTGCGGAATTTCACGGTCATGGGGGGCCCGCGATGAACTTGCACGCCTAGCAGACCGGACCTCGGTGCGGCCGGGTCGTTGTCGATCACGTCCACCATCACGTGGCCGTTGATCTTGTGGATGTAGTGGTTGCCGCGAGCGATCACGTGGAAGCTGTTCCAGCCCTCCAGGTCGATGAATTTCTGCAAGTCCACCGGATCGCCCACGCTTCCAACCACCTCCGGCTTGCCTTCGCCACCGATCTCCACCTTCTGGCCGCGTCGCGCCAAGATTCGCCGAGATCGCTCGCCATAAAGGCCCCCCGTGTGTTGCTCGCCTGCTTCGAAGTCCGCCTGCAGGCCGCCCAAGATATGGGGGCCCCACTCGCGAGGCTTCTCGAATGCACGGTACTGCAGGCCCGAGTTGCCGCCATCGATCATGTATTCGAACTTGAGTTCGAAGTTGTCCAATACTCCTTGCCGCCACACCAGGAAGGAATTCGCGGGAATCGGATCATCCGGAGAGGTTCTCCCAACAATCGCCCCGTCCTCCACGCTCCACAGCTTGGGATTGCCTTCCCAGCCCTTCAGGGAAACGCCGTCGAAGATCGGCACGAAGCGACCGGCGGGACTGGCGGCGGCGAGCACTGAGGCGCTTGCCAGCGCGGCGAGAAATAGCTTGATTCGAGAAAATGCCATGATTCAGGATGTCCTTGCGGTTCGCGGCAGAGAACGCTCGTATGATAGCTTGCCCGCGAAGGCTTTGGGACTCAATTCCGATCCATTTTATAGAGCAGTGCTCAGCTTCCCGAGACGGCATGGAAGCTTTGGCGAGCAAGTCGGCACCGATTGGCGAGTTGAATGGAATTACGGCTTGCCGGCTTGCGCCTGGGCGATAGCCAATCGGTTCAACCTCACTCCTGAGGGGCGGCTGTCACGTTCTGGCAGCTCGTCAGAACCGTCCCTGGGCGACCGTTCGATTCGCACCAATCTAGGTTGGTGACTGCTTTGACCGGCGGGCCAGATCGAATCCCGTCCAATTTCGCTTGGCCCGGCGCGCCAGCAAGGCTGTCTTCGGGACCAATCGCAAGATAGAGCACCGCAATTGGCTTGCGAGTCGTGATGAGACTCGGGACAAAGGCGGCACAGTAGTGGGAAAGCGAAAGAGCGTCGGGGAACCAGCGAAGGCCGGCCTAGATCCAGACGGGCAGATGCCGGGACGATTGGCAACAAGCCCTTGGCTCCGACAGACCAAGCTCTGAGGCAAGAACAGGGGCATTGGATGTCAACCATGTTCCTACCAGGTCGGCCCTGACCATGCCAGAAGAGCCGGCAGGGACTGGGAGCCCATATGCCAGTCGGCGCTTTGACTAATTCACCGGTAGTCCTGATTGCGCTTCGGCAATCAGCGGCTGGTGGGCGGGCATTTGAAGGTAGGGCAGGGAGAACCAGAACGTTGTGCCCACGCCGGGTTCGCTCTCGAGCCAAACCGTGCCCTTGTGCGCTTGGACAAGGTGCTTCACGATCGCGAGTCCCAACCCTGTGCCCCCGAGTTCCCTGGACCGTGCCTTGTCGACGCGGTAGAAGCGTTCGAAGACTCTTGGAACATGCTCCTCGGCAATTCCGATTCCGGTGTCTTGGACGTAGATGTCGAGCTGGGATTCCCGCTCCAAGGCCCCGACTGTGATTCTCCCGTTCTTGGGGGTGTATTTCGCGGCGTTGTCGAGCAGATTGGCGAGGATCTGCTGGACTGCGCTCGCGTCGCAGTCCAGCGTGAGGTCATCACGTATCGGGTGTACTTGGAGCACTAGGTTCTTCCTCGCTAGAACCGGCCGTATAGCTTCCGCGGCTACATGCAGGAGCTCGCTTGGCGATTGGCTCAGAAACTCGAATTCGCGGGCTTTGACCTCAATTTGGGACAGCGTCATCAGGTCCGAGGTCAATTGCGCGAGACGCTGGGCGTTCCGCCAAAGAATGCGCACGAAACGTTGATTGTTCTGCTTGTCGTCAATGGCGCCGTCGAGCAAGGTTTCCGCGTAGCCGGCGATGGACGCTAGCGGGGTGCGCAGTTCGTGGGAGACGTTGATCACGAAGTCGCGACGCATTTGATCGACCCGCTCCAGTTCCGAAATGTCATGGAAGACGGCTGCGACAGCTTGGATCTTTCCCTTGCGGCTTAGGATGGGAGCGCAGGAAATGCGCCAGGAACGCTGAATTGGCTTCTGCACCACGAGTTCAATCGAGCATGGAGCGCCTCGTGCAATCGCTTGCTTGAAGATCGCCGGGATCTCCTTCTTCTTCCACTTGTCTAGCGACGAGTTGCTCTCCAGAGCTTCGTCGGGGAACATGCGCGCGATTGCCGGGTTGTAGAGAACGATTCGCCTCTTGTGGTCGGAAACGAGGATGCCTTCGCCGATGCCGTTCACTGCGGCCGCGAATCGCGAGCGCTCTTCCTGGAGCTGGTTGAACGAGGATCGGAGCTTGCTCGCCGTAGCTTGCAGGCCTTTGGCCAGTTCGTTGAGCTCCCGGAGATCGCCTCGTCTCGGGGTCAAAGCCACCACATCGAAATTGCCGTCAGCGATCTCGCTTGAAAGCGAGACGATGCGCGAAAGCTGCGTCGAGATTCGGCGAGCACACCAAGCGGTCGCAAGGAGCAACGGGACCACGATCAGAACGATCACCATAGTGATGCTGGTGCGGTTGGCACCCGCCATGGCATTCACTTCGTCAAGGGGCAGCGCCAGCCGGACAGCGCCTCCGTCTTCCGTCGGCACTGCGACGTACAGGAAATTCGTGCCTAGCGTGCTACTGAAGCGCCTGCTCACTGCCGTGCGGCCCGTGAGGGACTCGATGAATTCGGGCCTGCTCGCGTGATTTTCCATCTTGGCCGGATCGGCTTCCGAGTCGGCTAGGACCCTGCCGGCGGCGTCAATCACTGTGACTCGGGCCTCAGCCCTCCGAGCCAGATCCAGTGCCGACGCTTGGTAGAGCGACGTCGGCTGGCCTTGCAAGGAGGTCTCGACCAATCGGGCCTTTTCCGAAAGGCTCTGCTCCAAGCCCGATTCGAGGTTCCGGATCGTGATGCTTGTCACTAGGAACAGGACCGCGACGGCAATGATGACGAGGGGCAGGATTGCCAGCAGCGCAAGCTTGAACAGGATGCGAGCGGTCATACGGGGATTTCGAAGCGGTATCCGAACCCCCGCACCGTCTGGATCCACTTAGGGAACTTCGGCTCTTCCTCGATTTGCTCGCGAAGTCGGCGGATATGTACGTCGACGTTCCGCGGTGCCACGTAAGTGCGGCCGTTCCAAATTCGCGCTATCAGTTGCTGCCGAGTATAGGCTTTGCCGGGGTTCTTCGCCAAGAATTCGAGCAGGGCGAATTCGGTGGCGGTCAGATTGAGGGAACTGCCGTGCAGCCGAGCCTTGCGTGCCTCGTAATCGATCTCCAAGCCATGCTCCGCCAGAGCTTTTCGAGGTGCCTGGCCGGCGCTGCGCCTAAGATGCGCTCGAATCCTGGCCAGAAGCTCGCGTGGGCTGAAAGGCTTGGTGATGTAGTCGTCGCCGCCGATCTCCAAGCCCATCACACGGTCGAGCTCTTGGCTCCGAGCGGTCAAGAAAAGGATTGGGGTGTCGGTTGTCGCGGCGTTCCTCCGGAGCCGGCGACAGAGGTCAAAACCGTCCCCGTCAGGCAGCATGACATCTAGCAGGATCAAGTCAGGCCGATGATCTCGAATCGTTTGAAGGGCTCCCGCGAGTCTGTGGAGCATCACAACGAAGTAGCCGTTGTTGCTGAGATTGTACTCTAGGAGCGTGCAAAGATCTTGATCGTCCTCGATGACGACGATGGTCTTCTGCATGCGGGTCCACAGACATTATAGATGGCTTGAGCCGCCGTGCGCTCGGCAAGGAAGCGTCTTAGGAGCGGATTCCGCACGAAGGGACGCCCACCGGTTAAGGCACCGCTAAGATACAGGGACGCGCCCCCGCGCGGGGCGCATCCACGAACAACAATGAAACTGATTGGGAAAGCTGCGATCGTCACCGGAGCGGGCAGCGGGATCGGCGAAGCTGTCGCGAACAGCTTCGCCTGCGCAGGTGCCGAGGTCGTCACCGTAGGCAGGACACGGTCCAAGCTGGAGGAAGCCAAGGCCCGTGCCGGGGGCGCCGCGGAGCTGCTTCACCCCTACGCCCTAGACGTCGCTGACGCGGAAGCCGTCGAATCCATGGTCAAGTGGTCGCTCGGAAAGTTCTCCAAGATCGACATTCTCGTGAACAATGCCGGCACGAACGTGCCGAATCGCAGGCTCGACGAACTCACCAGAGTTGACTTCGACCGCGTGATAGACGTCAACCTGAACGGGCCGTTCTATCTGATGCACGCGATATTGCCCGGCATGCGCGAGCGAGGGGACGGCTTGATTATCACGGTTTCCTCGATTGCTGGAGTGAGGACCTCTGTACTGGGCGGTGCTAGCTATAGCGCCAGCAAGCACGGCGTTCGCTCGCTGAGCTTGGCGGCGCATTTGGAGGAAGGGCCTCGTGGCATCCGGTCCTGCGTGATCAACCCGGGCGAGGTCAACACTCCGATCTTGGACCGACGCCCAGAGGTTCCATCAGAAGAGAAGCGCGCGCTCATGTTGCAACCAGAGGACGTCGCCCAGGCCGCGCTGTTGGTCGCGACTCTTCACCCGAGGGCCTGCATACCGGAATTGGTGATCGCGCCAACGAATCAAGCCTACTCGTGACCCACGGCAACTGGCATTGAGTCCAGTCCGTCCGTTAGGGGCGGGCTCGATGCTTCGCTTCTTCTCGGTGGCTGCCGCTTGCAGCAGAGGTACCCAACGGGACCGCCGGGGCGCGGATGAGAGGCTGTCAGAATCGCGAGGTCGAGCCAGGCACTCAGATGCGTCGTACCCGCATAGGAGTCAGAGCTAGAGGGCAAGCATGTGCTTGCCAGGCTTGAATCGCACCGACTTACCCGGTGGTATGCGGACTTCCTCGCCTGTCCGGGGGTTGCGTCCCACGCCGGTCTTTCGCGGCCTGATATCAAACACTCCGAAGCCCCGGAGCTCGATTCGTTCCCCTCGCGTCATGGAGTCCTTCATCATGGTCAGGATCGTGTCTACTGCGATCTGCGCTTGACTCTTGTTCAGTCCAGTGCGTTCGACAACGCACTTGACTAGGTCAGCCTTGATCATGGGGAAAGCTTGCTGGCTCCTAACGCCCCTATTATCGTATGCGAGCACCTAGTTCCTGTCAACCGATCTAGGCATGATCCCAGGCGCGCTAAGCCGTTTCTCACGAGCGCCTCAATCGGGCCGCAACTAGCGAGTTGACGCTTCCGGGCGACGCAGTTGCCCGATTTTGGCCCGACTTGACCCCTTGCCCAGAGTATTCGTGCTACGATATCAACGCTTGCACAGCGCGGGCGGCTTGTACGATTGGAATCGCAAGCAGCTTCAGGGGCACTGCTGACAGATGTGCTGATTGCCGAGGATTGGGCGTCGAGAGGCGCGCCGATCCTTTTTCCTTGGCAGGGTAAGCCTCTTTATCGCCGCGCGGAAGGAGGGTAGAGTTTTCCGGAGACGAAGGCGTCCAATACGAAGGATCAGACGACGGAACGTTAATGAGACGATTCGCGCAAGAGAGGTGCGGGTCGTGTTCCCCAACGGCCAGACGAGAGTTATGCCGACCAGCGAAGGGATACGGCGTGCCAAGGAAATAGGGTTGGATCTAGTGCTGGTCTCGGCCAACGCCCACCCGCCAGTCGCCAAGGTCATCGACTACGGCGAGTACTCTTATCTGGAGAAGAAGAAGAAGAACGAGGCGAAGAAGAAGCAGCACCGCATTGAGGTGAAGGAAGTCAAGTTCCGCCCAAACACCGACCAGCACGACTACGACTTCAAGAAGAATCACGCCCTCCGGTTCCTGAAGGAGGGCAACAAGGTCAAGGCGACCATCTTTTTCCGCGGGAGGGAAATCACGCACCCCAAGATCGGAGAGCGGATCCTGCGGGAACTTGCGAACGACGTCAGCGAGTTCGGCAACCCGGAAACCCAGCCGCGCATGGAAGGACGTACGATGACCATGATGATCGGTCCGCGCAAGAACCTGATGCAGAGCAGGAAGCAGCAGGGCGGGGCTCATGGAGCCTCGGTCGCGGCTGATTTGAGTCGCCCTCAACCGCGGGCTTAGACGGCTGGCGCCCGCACCGGCCGTTTATCTCCATGGCAAGCAGACGGTCGCGCCTGTGCGTAAAGAGGGGGATTCTAGCAGTTGCTGTCGCAGCTGCGGCGTGCGGACCAGCGGCATTTGCACAGGGGCCGGGCGAAGCAATCCGCTTGATCGTGCGAGGCGACGATTTCGGCTATACGCACGCGTCAAACGAGGCCATGGTGCGGGCCTTCGCGTCCGGTTTCATGACATCAGCCAGCCTGCTGGTTCCCGCTCCCTGGTTCGCCGAGGCAGCTGCCCTTGCACGCGACCGGCCAGATTGGAGCCTTGGCGTCCATTTGACCATCACGAGCGAGTGGAACCGCCTGCGATGGGGGCCTCTGGCGGCCGCGAGGGAAGTGCCGACCCTCCTCGCACCGGACGGTCGGTTCTGGGGCTCGGGCTATTACCGTGCCCAGCCGCCGGACTGGCCAGAAGATAGCGCTTGGTGGGCTCCGCACGCTCCCGACCCCGGGGAAGTCGAGACCGAATTTCGGTCACAGATCCGGCAAGCACTGCGCGCCGGCCTCCGGCTGGACTATGTCGATTGCCACATGGGTCTCGCCTGCCGAGAGGAGTTGCTGGCCGTAACCAAGCGCCTCGCCGAGGAGTTCTGCCTGACCATCTCGAGTGCCGGGCTGCACGGGGAACAGCGATTCGCGCCGGACTATCCGGAAGGCAATGACGACGCCGGAGTGAAGCGTGCGTTGCTCGACAAACTCGCCGCCATCGGCCCGGGGCTCCACCTTTACGTCGGCCACCCCGCGGTCCGTTCCTCGGAATTGCTCGCTGTTGACAGCTCCCGGGGCGAGTACTGGTACAAGCGTCGCGGGGCCGTGCTCAGTGCGTGGACCGATCCCGAGGTGCTTGCCCTCGTCGAGAAGCGCGGCATCGAACTGGTGCCGATGCGGGAGTTCGTGCCTCAGGCTTGCTCCGCGCCGTAGTCGTTCCTATCCTTGCGGATCGTCCGTCCTGATCTGCTTCGCGGCCGCCTTGCCCCCGGACCTCGCTGTAGCGAGAATCGTCTCGCCGGGACTGACATCCACCAAGCCTCGAACGGGCAGGGTTCCGTCCGGCAACGTGCGGGCTCCGCGCAGAGGTCGACCGTCGAGTCGCGTGAGCAGCACGTCCGCGTTGGGAAGCAGCTTCACCTCAGGCAGCGAGCATTTAGGCAGCCGCCCTGTGCGGGATGCGTTTTCTTGGACAGAGCCCCCTCCGCGCGGAGACTCGCTCGGCGGATCGACCAAGTTGCGCACCCGCAATCCAATTGCCGGGTCCTCTCCCCGGGGATCGAACTCCATCTCTAGGAAGTTCCAGTAGAACGGCCCGTCGACCTTGCGGAGGTCGGGCGCATCGTAGCGTTGGTGGTACAGCGCCTTGATTTCCAGATCCCTCCCGTCGAAGTCTCGCATGCGGGGGCCGAATCCGTCCTTGAGGCCTCGGCCGCCGCTCCTGCCGATAGGGCCGAAGGAGCACTCGAAGACACGGTGCTCTAGATTCTTGAGAACCATTCCGACATGGACGTCACCGTAGACAGTGACAACGCCGTCCCGGGAGCCCAGCACCTCGAGCACACGATCCGCCCCTGCAGCGACCCATCCGGCGTAATCGGCCGCGACCCGGTCTCGTTCGCCCAAAACGGTCTTGGCGTCCGCCCGTCGCCCGTCGCCCGTCCAGATGGTGTGCATCCCGTTGATGCCGGTCAGGCAAATCAACCGCGAGGAATCCGTCCGAATCGTTTCCCGCAGCCAAGCGAACTGCTCCTCTCCTAGCAGGCTGCGCGTGACGTCCCCGCGAGTGTAAAGGCTCTCTTTCGCCCCCCATCCTTGGTCGTCCCAGATGTTCGTGTCCTGACTCGAACGCCACAAACGTGAGTCGAGAATCAAAAGGCTGAAGTCACGGTTCGGCATCTTCCAGCGCCGCCATTTCTTCGGGTTGGCGGTTCCCGATGGTGCTTCGTCGCCGGTGACCAAGTGATGCACGATCTGAAAGTTGCGCCGCATGTAGTCACGGTCTTGGCCGAGGTCTTCGTGCGCGCGAATTGCGATCTGTTCGGGACCTTTGACATCGTCCATTCCGTAGTCATGGTCGCCTGGGTTGATCGTGTTCCAGTGACGCATCATCTGCCAGCGCGCAGTGGGCCCGCACAGCGTGGTCGTGACGATTTTGTACGCGTCATCTGCGGACGGCGGATACAAGAGCAGTTCCATGTACCAAACGTCGTCTCCCCACATCATGACTTGGAAATCGTACTCCTCGAGGTGCCTGTAGGCCCCCGGCGTGGGTTGGTCGTGAACGAAAAACCCGCCGCCGCGCCCGGCGTCGGGCAGCTTCGGACCCCCGCCATGAATTGCGTGGCAGGAAAGGCCGCACAGCTTATAGGGGGCGGAAAGGCGCGGAAGTCGGCCTACATAAGAGCCGCCCGCCGGAACCTCCCCGATCTGGCCGGTGCCGATGCCAACGGCATCAGTTCCCAGCCGAGGGTCGGCGGTGACATTCTCTCCGTCCTTCCAGATCGTGTAGTAGAGCGCCGTTTCCGCCGGGTTCCGGGGTAGGAGTGCGTCGATCACAGCGGTACTGCGGCGGAAGTCGTTGCTTACGATCTGTGCCGAACCCGCCACCGGTACCGACGCCCACCCGCCTGACGGGGCAGGATTGTCAGCTATTCGCAGCTCGGCCTTGGTTTCGTCGCCACGAAATAGCCCTATGAATCGAACCCGCCACCCGCCGCCCTCTTGCCGGAGGGTGTCGCCTAGTGCGTAACAGACGTGGCACTCGTTGAGTTTCGGGTCCAGAGGGGCGTTCTCTTCGGGTTCCACAGTGAAGCTGCCGACTTCAAAGTCCAGAAGACCCCGTCCGGCCACGCCGACGAACCCCTCTAGGTGCTTGGCTCGTTCAACGCCGTCAAGTCGAACCAGGGCAAGGCTCTCCTTGCCCTGGATCTCAAGCGACGCCTCCAGTCGGGCCGTATCAGAATCGCCGCTGCGGACCTCGACATCGATGCGAAATCTGTCCCCCGGCGCCGGTCGCGGCACGCGCTCCATCGCGATGACCGCGTCGGATCCATGCTCACGGATTCCGAAGTAGCCATCGTCCGTCCAAGCGGCTATCCAAGCGGCCTTGCCGTCATCGCCGCCCATGCCGAACGACTCGTACAGGGTCGCCGAGCCGAACGCCAGTCCGAGCATTCCGTATCCACGTTGATACATCAGCCAATTCGGATCGTCGCCGTCCGCGGGGCCATGCGAATCGGCCACTACGCGGCCTTCGATCCGCAGTTTGTAGTTCCCTTGCAATCGCCATTGGCGGTGCCAGATCAGGCCTGGCGGAAGAGACGGGTCGTAATCTACTGGCATGCTGTAGCTGCCAAGCCGGCTTCCATGTGTCTCGTAGTGATAAGGAAAGCCGGTATTGCGAGCGCGATCTCCGAAATTGTGAATCCTTCGGCGCAAGGCCTTTCCTTGGATGCGCCAGTATCCCGGATTGAGCGTTTCCCATTCGTCTCCGTGGTACAGCGAATCGGGCCGATCGAACGATTCGGTGGAAGCTCGCAAGGTCGGTGAGGAAGCCACCGCGGCCGCCGTCGCGGCGGCTGCTCGTAGAAATGTTCGGCGGTTGACGGATTCGTTCATCGCTGCGGCATTCTAGCAAGGCGAGTGACCAGCGGCTTCGTCGAACGCGAGTTTGGCAGTTGACCTTGGTTCCCCGGGTGAAACGTCATCAAACGGTAATGTTCTTGCAATCTGAGCGCAATGGTCTCGTATCCATGCTGAAGACGTCGGTCGCGATTCCGATTCTTCGAAGTGGCGACAACGTCTCTCCGACCGCCGCGCTGTTCGCCTGCCTTCTCGCGTGTCGGGAACCAGTCAAAGAATGTAGAAGCCGCTGCGCTTCAAATTCTCGGTGTAGACCCTGGTCGTCCCGACACGATTCCGTTTGGTTGCGGCGATTCTCGAGCAAGCAACATTTCGTCTTTGCCGGGCCTACCAAGAAGATCGCGTTCGCCGCGGGTCTTGGTGGTGTTCCAGTCGTTCCGGTTCAAGCGATGACTGCTAGCCTCCACGCAGCACTGACGCTGTGCGAGCTGTGGCTGTTCTTGAGGGGCTCTACGGATGGGTCATGCCTGCGACCTGGATGACATCGCAAGCATGGCGAGTATACTCCGAGACCTTCCGTGCGGACTATCGCGGTCCTGGAAGACTTACTGCCTATCAGGTCATGGCGGCGATCAGCGTTGCCCCTAGGGCGCTAGCGCCGTTCTTGTTGCCCGATCAGACGCTTCTGCGGACGTCACTGGCGGAAGAATTCGGCATTCTCTGGGACCCAGAAGCGATATTTGCGGTCCAAGGAATATGGATAGCTCTGTTCCTGTGCATGGGCCGCAGCACCCAAACCTGGTCCGACCTGAGGTTCCGTGTTCGCACCGATCGGATCTGAGGCCCCCGGACCGCAGCGTCGACTGCGTCTTGGGGACAAGGCGTTTCAGACTGGACCCGGCTGACTCCAGCAATAGATTCCCCGACGCCTCCAAATTGTCTAGACTTGTGATCATCCGAAAGGGAGGGGCATCATGAGATCGAAGGGCCGCAAATCGGGGGCGACGGACTGCAGGGCAATCGCTCATTCGTCCAAGCGCCGTAACCGCGTAGCAATCGGCGGACCCCTGCGTGCCCTTTGCATCGCGATCGCTGCCCTCGCATCCGGGTGCGGCGGGGAGACACCCCGGCGCTCCGCGATCGACCAGCGTCCGAACATCATCTGGATTCTCGCCGATGACCTGGGCTACGGAGACCTTGGATCCTATGGCCAGGAGAAAATCCAAACCCCTCGCTTGGACAGGATGGCGTCCGAGGGAATGCGCTTCACCGACGCCTACGCCGGATTCACGGTGTGCGCACCGTCCCGAAGCGTTCTCATGACAGGTCAGCACACCGGGCACACCCGGGTCCGGCGGAACGGCTCGCCCGGACTCTTGGACGGGGACGTTACGGTCGCCGAACTGCTTCGCGACGAGGGCTACGCTACGGCCTTGATCGGCAAGTGGGGGCTTGGCATGGAAGACTCGCCGGGAGCGCCATGGCAGCAGGGTTTCGAGCACTTCTACGGGTATCTCAGCCAAGGCCATGCACATAATTTCTACCCGGAATTCCTGATGCGCAACGGTGATCGCGTGCCGCTGCGAAATGTCGTGACGCGATCGTCTCGCTATGACGGCATGAGCGGTGTCGCCACGGAACGGATCGACTACTCGCACGACCTATTAATGGACGACGCGCTGCAATGGATTGAATCGAATGCTGACGAGCCATTCTTCCTCTATCTGGCACTGACAATCCCTCACGCCAACAACGAAGCCGGAGGACGAAAGGGCGGGGGAGACCCGGGCCTCAGCAACATCGATGCCGATTTGGGGCCCCATCGAGAGCGGATAGGCATGGAAGTGCCGGACGACGGAATCTATCGGGACGAAGACTGGCCTGGTCCGCAGAAGGGCACGGCGGCCATGATCACTCGAATGGACGCCGGGGTCGGACAAGTGCTTGACCTCCTCCTGCGTTTGGGTATCGATGACAACACCGTCGTGTTCTTCAGCTCCGACAACGGCCCGCATGCGGAAGGCGGCAATGATCCGTTCTTTTTCGATTCAAACGGTCCGTTGCAGGGCTACAAGAGATCTTTGCACGATGGAGGAATCCGCGTGCCGACCATTATCCGCTGGCCCGACCACGTTCCGGCGGGTGCGGTTAGCGAAGTCCCGTGGTATTTCGCAGACTTCCTGCCCACCGTCGCGGAACTCGCAGGGTTTGAAGCGCCGAGCGGAATCGACGGCACCAGCATTTTGCCCGTCTTGCTGGGGCGGGAATCCGAGATTGGCGACCGCTTTCTTTACTGGGGTGGTACCCCGGGTAGGGCAGAGGCGGCGCGATGGGGCAAGTGGAAGGCGGTTCGCGAGGGGCCGGAGGAACCGTTGGAGCTATTCGATTTGACCGCGGACGCTGGCGAGGAGACGGATGTCGGGACCGACAACCCGGATGTCATGGCAGCAATCCTTGAATACATGGATCATGCCGTGACGGCTTTACCCGCGACTGATTAGAGTGCCGGTTCAGCCGCGACACTGCGTGAGATCCGATCTCGCAGCGTTGTATGCTCGATGTCGCCATTATTCTGCTTGAATTTGTGAAACTTCTTAGGTTGATTACGGCACAATTTAGACTGTATTGTTGCAGAAATATCATCCCTATAGATTGGTTGTTTGGAGAATAATTCTCATAAATTGATACGATTCGGATCAAATATGTAGCAGATATCTCTCCCATAATGCGAACAAATTTGTACGGGATTGAACCGAGACAATAGTTTCTTACAATCAATCTTCAACAAATTGTTGCGCGGATCTTGCCAGTCGCCAAATAATATGGGCCCGATATGGAGCGTGATTTTTGGAGGCCGATCCATACCAATACTGGAATTGGAAAACATTTATGCCGAATCCTGTCAAGTCGGGCGCTAGCGAGTTGACCCGCAGATTTCGTCGTGACGAGTGGGGAAGGCGCCTCGAGCGGGCACCTTCCGACATCTCGATCGGGATATTCGCTCTCGTCTACCAACATCGAGTGTCGGGTCACGGCATCGTCGCTCGAAGAGCTTAGTTGGAGAGTTAGCACGCTGAATCCGCTGAGGCAGATTCCAATGACCCCAGCCCGTGGCCCCGCTACACGAAGAATCCGCATCGCCCACAATGCCTGAGTGGTTTTCCTTGGCGTTACGGTCGTGGTCGCCACCGAAGGCGTTTAGTTGTGAGCCCAGTTGCTGGGTGGACCGCCGGGAGTCTGTGCCTTGCCGATGACTCGGTGCTATAGTGACTCTGCCAATCGGAATACTAGGTGTCGTGAATTGACAAAGCAAGCATTAAGTGCTGTACAAGCAGATATCGATCAATTTATGCGAGGCTTGCGCCGTCGCAATCCTGGAGAGTACGAATTCCACCAAGCTGTTCAGGAGGTAGCGGAATGGATTATTCCGTTTTGCCACGAGAACCAGCAATATCGGAAGGAGCAAATTCTCGAACGGATGACCGAACCCGATCGGGTGGTGATATTTCGAGTGACATGGGAAGATCGGCACGGAAATTTTCGTGCAAATCGTGCTTGGCGGGTCCAATTCAACAATGCAATAGGACCATATAAGGGGGGACTACGGTTCCATCCAAGCGTGACGTTAAGTGTTCTAAAGTTCCTTGGTTTCGAACAGGTTTTTAAGAACAGTTTGACGACCTTGCCGATGGGAGGAGCGAAGGGTGGCTCGAATTTCAACCCCAAAGGCAAGACCGACCGCGAAGTCATGCGCTATTGCCACTCACTCATGGTGGAGCTGGCCCGCCATATAGGCGAGGACACCGACGTTCCGGCGGGCGATATCGGGGTCGGCACACGTGAGATCAGCTACATGTTTGGAATGTACAAGCGGTTGGCGAACCGGTTTTCGGGAATCCTCACCGGCAAGGGTCTGGCATTCGGCGGCAGCCTAGTGCGCACGGAAGCTACCGGGTACGGCAGTGTCTACTTCATGCGGGAGATGCTTGCGACGCGCGGCGACGGGATCGAGGGCAAGACTGCCGTCGTGTCGGGCTCAGGAAACGTAGCGACCTACACCATCGAGAAGCTGGTCGAACTGGGTGCCAAGGTGGTTACCGCGTCCGACTCGGGAGGATTCGCGTACGATCCCGATGGAATCGATCTGGAGAAGCTTGAGTGGTTGAAGGATCTCAAGTTCGTCAGACGCGGCCGCATCCGTGAATACGCAGAGCACTTCGGCTGCGAATTCCACAAGCAGAGACCGCCTTGGTCCGTCCCTTGCGACTTAGCTTTCCCTTCCGCTACGCAGAACGAACTTAGCGGAGAGGATGCCAAAACGCTCTTGGAGAACGGCTTGATCGGTATCTGCGAGGGTGCAAACATGCCCACTGATCTTGAAGGTGTCCATCGATTCTTGAAGGCTAGAATTCTGTTCGGGCCGGCAAAGGCGGCGAATGCCGGAGGCGTCGCTGTTTCGGGCCTCGAACAAAGCCAGAACGCGCTTCGCATGAATTGGCCGCGGGCCGAAGTCAACAAGAGGCTCGAAGGCATCATGGGAGAAATTCATCGCAAGTGCGTTGAATACGGGGAAGACGGGGGCTGGATCAACTATGTCAGGGGTGCCAACATTGCGGGCTTCGTGAAAGTAGCTGACGCGATGCTCGCTTACGGCGCAGTCTAGCGTTGCGTGGCGGCACTTCCGATGGCCTGCGCCCGCGGCAATTCGATTCCCGTGACGACCTGATCCGTGAATCTCAAGTCCCAAATGCACATGGGTAGCTTGGCCGCATCGGCTGGCGGTGTCTCGATGTCGAGTCCTCAGACATTCAGCTCGCCGCTAGCTCGCTTATGGAAAACCTTTCGGACGCATTCGGTCCAGCAAGTTTCGAAGCCTTCGGGCCGAAATCCCGAGCGATCCGGGATAGCAGCGACTGCAGCACGGACCAAAGCCATTCCGAAGCTTCGAGACGCACCGGCCTGGAAAGTTCGGAGTCTCCGATGGCCGACTCGAGGCCCTCGTCAAAGTCCGGGCTCGCTCCACTCGGTGCCGAACACGAACTTGTTAACTGGTCGGCGCGTGCGCGGGCTCTGGTCTCGTACTTGCAGTTCCGGCGCTGCTGTGCCTAGGTCGGACCGGTAGCCCAGCGCTAGCCCTGTGACAGCTTCGAATCCGTCCGGGATCGCAAACACCTTTCGTGCCTTGTGGGGTAGGATCCCGGCCATTTGGTGCACGAAGACCTTCCGGCTTGTCGCCTCAAATGTGAGACTCGCGGACGCCAGTCCCAGGTCGTGCTGAGCGACACGGTTGCTCCTGCCGTTGCGAGAGAACTTGGTACTGATGCATCCCAAAGCGAGAACCGGGACTTGCCGTGCCCAGGCTTGGTTCCCTTCGAGCAAGCAACTCAGGACCTTGTCGAAGTCCTCCGCCCGATCACGAGTCGCTACGACGTAGCGCCAAGGCTGTTCATTAAACGAGGAGGGTGCCCAGCGTGCCGCTTCAAAGATCGAAAGAAGGTCGGCCCGAGGTATCAGGCGCCTCGAGAAAGAGTACGGACTCCAGCGTGCCGAGATGAGTTCATGGACAGCATGGTCCATTGAAGCATCCTTAGACATGAATCCAGTATCGGACATTCTGGACCTTGGCCTAGGGCTTAGAGGCGAAGGTGGGCTAACTGCTTGAATAACAATATTTTAGGTTCCGCTATCGTGGCGCCTGAATCGTGAGGCTGCCATGTTCGCAACCGTGCGCCCCAATGGCCATTAGAGATTCTCCCGCAGTGGGCAAGCTGCTCTGTCGATCCCCGTCGTGGCCGCCATCGAGTGCTGGGGCCGCTGCAAGACGGGCCGGGCACAGCGGGATGGCTTGGCGGCACAGATATGTAGTGCAGGACTGACGGAAATAATGTGCGCGAGGTTGACCCGCCGCGTCAACGTGCCGAGAGTTTGACTCTTCCAGCTCGTCCGTGGCAAGCGCGAGCTCCGTGCCATTTCACACTCAATCTGCTTCGCGCGCTTCGTTTAACATGAACCGGACGGCTGCGGATTTCGAGCCGCGGCTGGTCACACCCTACGTCAAAGCGAAGAAGACACCATGAAGATTTCGTCTGTCGCGCTCGGACTCACGCTCGGGATCCTATGGGGAGCAGCGATGTGCGTCATCGGCGCGATTCACTCGATCTTTCCTGGATACGGGGCGGAGTTCTTTCGATTGATGGCATCGATCTATCCCGGAATCGCCGGAACGGGGGAGTTGAGCGACATCGTTGTCGCCACACTCTACGGGCTGCTGGACGGGTTCTTTTTTGGCTTCTTGATGGCCTGGCTCTACAATTTTGCCCTCAAAAAGGTCGTTCGGCGTTGATGAAGGCAAAGCCACCCAGCGCTGCATCGGTTTCATACCTTCGGTCCACAGATCGTGCGGTCGCTCCTCTAGCCGGACGGGCCCGGCGGGACGGGTACTGCCTCCGTGCACTACACCCAGCCTAGTATTCGGTTAGCTGCCTTCGCGTGCGTGAGTCCATCGTTGATTCCGCGGTCCTCGTTAGCGGGATCCACGATCCATCGCCATGCATCGACGAGTCGCGCGCAGGGTCTTTGAAGGTGGCCGCCTTACCAGGGCGGGGCGAGCGCTTCGTTCGCTGGGATTTTCGCGCTTCCAGCGGTTCCGTCTAATGTGTCATCGGTTCGAATTCCACGGTGCAATCCTACGAGAACACAGGCGCAGGCAATTATATACTGGGTCCATGGCTCTATTCGGGGTGAAGCTGGCTGTTGGAACCCTAGCGTTTGTCGTGATCTCGCACGGTGCCGAGACCGTGACGGGAGACGGATTGGAGTTCTTCGAGACGAAGATTCGACCGGTCTTAGTCAACAACTGCTACGTGTGTCACTCCGCCGAGGCAAAGACCCGGATGGGCGGCCTAAGCCTAGACACGCGCGAGGGCATCCGGGAAGGTGGGCAGCGAGGTCACGCTGTGGTGCCCTCGGATGTCGAGTCAAGCCTGATCATCGAAGCATTGCGCTATGACGGAGTCCTCAGAATGCCGCCCACCGGAAGGCTTTCGGATGAAGTCGTACAGAATCTTGCGAAGTGGATCGAAATGGGCGCGCCGGACCCGCGTGAACTCAAGGCGCGGGTGGTTACTAGCAACATCGATCTGGAGGAAGGCAGGCAGTATTGGGCTTTTCAAGCGCCGAGCAACGAGCCTCCCCCGGCTGTCCGGGACATTGCGTGGCCCCGCGGCGCGATCGACCAGCACGTTCTCGCCGGACTGGAATCGAACGGATTGCGCCCAGCACCCGATGCCAAGAAGGAAGACCTTCTTCGGCGCGTAACATTCGATCTCACCGGACTGCCTCCGACGCCCGGGGAGTTGGAGGCGTTCCTGAACGACCAGAGCGAGGGCGCATACGTCAACGTCGTGAACAGGCTCCTCGACTCAGATCGCTTTGGAGAGCGTTGGGGTCGGCATTGGCTAGATGTCGTCAGGTACGCCGACACCGTGGGAAGAACTCGCAATCTGCCGTTTCCTGTGGCGTGGAAGTACCGGGACTACGTAATCCGCTCGTTTAACGACGACAAGCCTTATGACACGTTCATTCGGCAGCAGATTGCCGGAGACCTGCTGCCCCACTCCAGACCGGAAGAGCGTGTCGAGAACCAGATCGCAACCGGTTTTCTCGCGATTGGCGCGCACGACCTGAACGAGCCGGATGCCAAGCAGTTTGAAATGGATGTCGCCGACGAGATGATCAACATCTCTACGCGCTCGATACTCGCGCTAAGCGTCGGGTGCGCACGCTGCCACGACCACAAGTTCGACCCCATCCCCACCAAGGACTACTATGCACTGGCCGGGATTTTCCGCAGTTCCGAAGTCCGGAGCGGTCTTCGCCGAAGGCCAAGGTTCAACGCGGGCTACTTCCGAGTGGAGAAGTTGGTCAGGTTGGACGGAGTGTCCGAATTTTCGATTGAGAATGCTGCGGAAGTCCGGGCCGAGCGTGATCGCCTTTGGGCGGAGTTGCAAGCCGCCGAACAAGCTCGCGACAGACAGAAGTGCCGCGAGTTCTCCCGGGCGCTAGGGAAGCTGCCGCTTCCCGAGAATCTAGCGATGGGAGTCGTCGAGGCCGCCAAGCCAGTTGCGATGCGGGTCAATGTCGGAGGCGATCCGCACACGCTGGGCGAGCCAGTCCGCCGGGGATTCGTGCAGGCATTGTTCCCCTCTGACGCGTCGCTTCCGGAGGTCGGCAAGCGAGAGAGCGGGCGTGTGCAGCTGGCCGATTGGCTGACACGGCATGACAATCCACTGACTTCTCGCGTGATGGTGAACCGGGTTTGGCACCATCTCTTCGGGAAGGGCATCGTGGCGACCGTGGACAACTTCGGTGCCATGGGCCGCCAGCCCACGAACGCTGCGCTGCTCGATTATTTGGCCGTGCAATTCATGGGCCAAGGATGGTCGGTGAAGAGCCTGATCCGCGAAATCGCGCTCAGTCGCACCTACCGTCTTTCGACGGACTTCGACGAGGCCAACTTCGAGGTGGACCCGGACAATGACCACCTGTGGCGGGCAAACTTGCGGCGCTTGGAGGCCGAGTTGTTGCGCGACTCAGTCCTCCTAGTGAGCGGGGAGTTACAAGCGGGTCCGCCACCTCCGTCGCCGCTCCGCGGATTCGATCGGAATCAACTGATCAATTCCCGAAACAAGCAGCTGGAGCCGTGGGAGGTACGAGACACCTACCGCAGCGTCTACGTGCCCGTGATCCGGAACGAAGCGAATCGGTTCTTCGAGGTATTTGACTTTCCGGAGCCGAGTGAAACGCACGGTGCACGCGACGTGACGACTGGGCCCGGGCAAGCGCTGTTCATGATGAATAACGAGTTTGTCCGTGGTCACGCGAGCATCGCGGCCGAGCGGCTGCTAGCGAGGCCCTTCGACAACAGCCAACGGGTCCAGTACGTTTTCCGCCAAGTCCTGTCTAGGGACCCCAGCGACGGGGAGTCCAGTCGAGCGATGCAACGGATTGAGGAGATCGCGAAGTCGATCGCTACTGAAAGCGGGGACCCATCTGACCGCTCGGCCGCAAAGGCGTGGATCGGGGGGATGTTGGCCGCCGCCTTTGACCGGCAGATCCACGACGACGAGACGTCGGATGCGATGGACTATCTCGCGAGCCAGCGGCCGGGTGCCGATAGGTCGGCCGCCGCGGCCGCCGCCGCGATCATGGACGAAGCAGGAGCGCTCCGCAGGGACATTGCGCAGGGCATCATCGAGACTGCGATCGGGCGCAGTATGACTCGCGAAGAGCGTGTCAAGGTGGGCAAGAACCTTCGGGGATGGCAGAAGCGCGAGCGCGCGAGCTACGACGAAGGATACCCGGGGCTCCTGGCTCTTTCCCCGAGCCCCGAACAAGAAGCGTGGACCCGCTTGTATCAAGCTCTGTACAACAGCGCGGAGTTCCGTTTCCGCAACTGATTGATCCAGAATCGAGAGGAAAAGGGATGCTAGAAACATTGCAGGACCGCAGGGGATTCTTGAGGCGAGCCGCCGCCGGATTCGGATACACGGCCTTTGCTGGAGTTGCAGCAATGGACTCGTTAAGGGCGAACGGCCCTGAGAATCCGCTTTCGCCCAAAGCCCCCCACTTCGAGCCGAAAGCGAAGCGGGTCATTTTCCTGTTCATGCAGGGCGCGCCCACGCAGCACGAAACATTTGACTACAATCCCGAGCTGGCCAAGTATGCCGGCAAGCATACGGAGATGGATCTCGCAATCGGCAAGCAAGGCGGCAAGATCCTGCCGGCCGTCTTTGACTTCGTTCCGAGCGGAAAGAGCGGTCTACCGATCTCCGAAATCTTCCCGCACTTAAGACAGCATGCGGATGATTTGTGCCTGCTCAACGGCATGCACACCGACTCGCCGGCCCATCCCCAAGCGTCGATTTTCACGCATACGGGCAGCATCACGTTCGTCCGGCCGTCGATGGGGTCTTGGGTCGTGTATGGCCTCGGCTCAGAAAATCAGGACCTGCCGGGCTTCGTGACGATGAATCCGCCGCCGGTCGGGGGTGCATCGCTTTATGGTTCCGCGTTTCTCCCTGCCACCTATCAGGGGACGAAGCTCAATATTGCTGAAGGCCAGGACCCGGTCGAGAACATACGTAACTTGCGCCTGGGATTGGAGGCACAGCGACGTCAGCTGGATTACGTGCAGGAACTGAACCGGGGACTTCTAGACCGCACAGCCGATAACGACCAGGTCGAGGGCGTGATCCAATCCTACGAGCTAGCGTTCCGAATGCAGACGGCGGTGCCCGAAGCCATGGACCTAGTGTCGGAGCCGGAGAGCGTCCGTGAGATGTACGGCCTGGACCGGGACGAGACGCGCACATTCGGCACGCAGTGTCTGCTCGCTAGGCGAATGGCCGAACAAGGGGTTCGGTTCATCGAGCTAGGGCATCGCGGCTGGGACCAGCACAACAACCTGCGCAAGCGCCTGAAAGCCAATGCCGACGCGGTTGACAAGCCGATCGCGGCACTGCTCGCGGATCTCAAGCAGCGGGGGATGCTCGACGAGACGCTGATCGTCTGGGGCGGGGAATTCGGACGCTCAACTTACGAACAGAACGACAAGAGCGACGGTCGGCGTCACAATAATCGCGGCTACACGATGTGGATGGCCGGTGGCGGAGTCAAGGGTGGGATGCGCTACGGGCGGTCCGACGAGCATGGCGTGGCCGTGGAGAACCGGGTGCATCTGCACGACTTGCACGCGACGATGCTCCACCAGCTCGGCTTGGATCACACCAAGCTGACCTACCGCTATGCCGGACGGGACTTCCGGTTGACGGATGTTCACGGGCGCGTAGTGCAGGAGATTCTTGTCTAACCGCTGCACAATGGACCCTGCCTCTCAACTGTTCTTCGGTCGTCGCTGGTTAGCTACGACTCCGCGGGGCCTACCGAGAGCCGTCGGAGTCCCACAAAGCCCCGCATCGTGCCTGTTTCTGCCTGGCCGGGGTTTTTTCGGGCACTTACGTCTGCTCCCGCGCAATTGCGGTCGACAAGCCTCTGAGAATATCCTGATCCAGAATCTAGTGCCTCAAACCGCGGACCCCGTCTGCGGATCTGCGAGGTGGACGCCTCAGGGCAAGGCGCCGTGTCGAGACTCTTATAGACTTCCAAAACCGGCAGCGCTGGGACAAACCCGTTAGGAACGTCATCGTGGCAGCTGCCCCAGACCCGATAGACTTTGCGGGTTCGTCTCCTGAATAAGAACTGATTCCCGTGAAAAAGGGTCTCCTGTCCTAGAAACAATGCCTTAGCCTGCAGACAATTCGCCGCCGCCGGCGACCCTCTGGCTGATCACCTCTAATTCATCAGCCCACTGAGACGAGTTGGACTGTCCGAGCAACATTCCAGAGGCCGCTACCGCCGTCAGGATCACGGCTGTTACTAGATTGCGATTCGACATTCAGTCTCCGTGCAAGACAGCAGAGTGAGCTAGTCTAGTTGCCAGGTTGCTCTCATTCACACTTGGCGAAATGCCCGAGTTCCCGAACGTTCATCTACCCGCGGCACGGCCAGCATCTGGATTCGCCTTGCCAAGACTCTCGGCCGACAAGAGATCGTAGCTATTGTTCGCGGCCTCGGATATCTTGCGACGCCGCCCGAATCTCGCTGTCAGCCACAACGGGATCGCGAGTTGGTGCGCGTCGAAAAACGCGACGTGGTGTCGGTCGCCCAAGCCGGTTGAGATGGTAGCGACGACCTGCCTTTTCGCGAACACGTCGTGTTGCGGACGAGTCGACGCGTCGATTGAAGTTCGGCAATTTGGGTTAGCTGCTGGAGATTCGAAGGAACTTGCTCGGCCCCGAGGTTCGAGTTGGGAACTGGGGCGGCAGACGACTCATCGCGCGTCTGTCTTCGGGCCCCGGCGCAATTCCTGCGACCTCGCGAGAGCTGTCCTCGCTTCCTCGAGCCTGTTCAACTTTCGATAGAGCAGGTACAGCTGGTAGTGCACGCTTCCGTCCGAATCGCCCTTGACCCCCAGCGTCAAGTGTTTGAGAGCCATTGCGTCATTCCCAGCCATGCGGAACACCTTTCCCATTGCTATATGCGCTTGGGCTAAGTCCGGGCGGAGCGAGAGGCCCTTTTGGATCGAGTCGATCGCTTCGTCGGTCCGTCCGATTTGAGCAAGGCACTCGCCTCTCAAGATGTGGGCTTCGGCATTTGAAGCGTCCAATTCAGTGACGCGAGCAAACGCTTCAGCAGCTCGGCCGAATTCCATCATGCGGTGTAGCGCGCTGGCTACCAAGTAGTGGTAAGTGGCATCGTCGGGTGACAGTTCCGTCGCGAGTTCGTATTCCTCAAGCGCCCTCTCAAATCGTCTTTGCGCCATGTACGAGTCCCCGAGCACTTGGTGCGCACGAGGTGAATCTGGGTCGGCTCGCACCATTCGCTCGAGATACTTGATGCCAGCTAGCTTGTAGCTCGTCCCCAGAAGATAGACCTCCTCGGCCGTTTCTGGTTCACGGCTGCGAAAGAGCTCGAACATCTTCTCAAACCGCCCCGCGCGCACAAGCGATCGGAGGAATGCGATAAGCGCCTCTGCGCCCAGCGCATGCGACGAGACCAGGGGCTGCAGAGTGTCGAGTCCCTGCTCGTACCGCTTGCGTTGCAGCAGGTGTAGTCCGAACTGCTCTGTGGGCGGGTACTCGTTCTGCGTTCTCAGGGACTCTAGAGCCGCATTCCGGAAGCCTATTGCCGTCTTCAACCAAGCCTGATTCGAATTCGCGCCGTCCCGCTGCGGTTCCAGATGGCTCAATAGGTATGCCATCCCGAAAGATTTCTCGCCCTCCAACAGTGTTGCCCTGAGGTCCGCCGCGACGTCCGGCGGAATCTCGATGGGCAAATCCGGTAGAGGTTCAAAGAACTCAGGCCGGATTTCCATGGCCTCGTTCAACAGCCGAACGCAAGCCTCTGTGTCCGCCTCGTGCAATTCCGCCAACGCGAGCCAGAAACGACCTTCGTAGCTATAGGGATCGTGCTTGAGTTCCGATTGCAGGGAGGACACCGCCTCATTCCACTGGCCGTCAGCCATTTGGAGTCTGGCGTATGCGACCCGTGGGCCCAGCGTGCCCACGCCCTGCGCGAACGCGTCGTTGTAGGAATTCAACGCAGCCGCCCTCCACTGCGGATCGCCGGCGTCCCGCTCTGCCGCTACCAAGTGCTCGTATCCGCTTCCGGAGTGCCCTTTTAGGCTTTCCGTTACTCGCAGGCTTAGTTCCAAGTAAGCGCTGCCTAAACCGTATAAAGCCTCCGAGTCCTGCGGATTCCGTTGCAGCAACTGGCCGAATTCCTCGGCAACTCGATCGAGTCGATCCAAGCCGGCTAGCGCCGCAATCAACAGCTCCCGAGACTCCCGCACATCAGGCTCGAGTCGAACGGCCTGTTCCGCGAATTGCGTGGCTTCCGCATAGTTCCGCTGCTGGAAGCGCATCTGGGCCAAGGAAATATTCGGCAGGAATAGGCCTTCGTCTAGCTCAAGGGCGTTCTTAAAGGACTCTTCTGCACAGGGAATCTTTTGCTGGAGCAAGCAGGCCAGGCCGAGGTTACTGTGCAGCTGGGCCATGTCCGGCACGTGTTCCACCAGCCGCTGGTATGCGACCTCGGCGGCCGCGTAGTCTTGCCGCTGCATTGCCCGCGCCGCGAGATCCGCCAATTCCGCAGGCGACTGCGCCGGTGCTAGCCCTGCAAGGAGCAAAGCGATTGCAGTTGCTTTGATAGCCAAAGCTACTCCACTAGCCTCCCTGCCGGCGCGCGAAGCAGAGGGGCGCTTGAAGCAGTCCATGGTCGCGATGACGATCCGCGCTCCTATGCTCCCAGGCTGCGCCCACACATCAGCCTCCGCCGACCGCATTCTCCAGCACGCCTCGGATCTCCTTGAGCTTCGGGTTGTCCGGATCCAACTCGATCGCTCGCTTGATGGCCTCCATTGCCTCGTCAAGTTTCCCTTGGTGCCCACAGGCGATCGCGAGGCCCTCGTAGGCGATTGGCTCTTCTGGGGCGATTTCCCTCAACTCCCTGAAGACAGCTTCGGCAGCTTCGAATTCGTACGCCTGCAATGCCTCTTCGCCCTGCCGCTGCAGAATTGTTCTCTGAATCGCCTTCTCACTGTCGGGGAATCTCTCCGGATTGTGCTCTTGAGCCAGCCGCGCCGCCGCCAGTGCCTTCTCGAGGTCGTGAAGGCCCGCGTATGCCCGTGCCAACGCGTCGTGCAGGACTGCGTCTTCCGGATAGTGCCCGACCAGAGTTTCGAGTCCTTCGACAGCGTCCTCAAATCTCCCCGCATCCATCTCCTTGAGCGCCTTGCGTTCCAGGCGCTCGAATTCTCCGGTTTTCAGGAATGTGCGTTGCAGCGAAGTGTCCACGCCCGCTGCCACGACCCGCTTCATCGGGATGTATCCTTTCAACTGCGCCTCGAAAATGTACTTTCCGGGAAGGAGCTGAGGATATTCGACTATGCCGTCGTCGCCAGATTTCCGGTAGAGCGGCTCCATTCCCACCAAATCGTCTTGGTCAATCGCCACAAGGCGCGATTCCACTCCATTGAGCGGCTTGCCGTTCTTGTCTGCAAAGGTGCATATGAATCGATCAGCGCCGGACAGGAGAGTCGGTACTATCGCGCACGCACTAGCGAGGATGCGAATTGCTCGCCTGCGCCTTTGTTGAATCGTCATTCTGACCCCCCGCCCGGCCTAGTCGTGCCAGCTAGACCGTCACGCGGAGACATCTGCGGCTCGCCCGCACGACTGCTGCCGGGCGGCTTGCACCGGTCCACAAACCAACCTCGGACGATCAGAAGTTGATCTTCAGAGCCAGAGTTATGTTCCGGGGCTGGTTCGCCTGGCCGCTCACGCGCCCGAAACTCTGCGGACTGTTGATATTCGATGCAACGTTCTGGAACACCACCTGATTAAACAAGTTGAAGAACTGGAACCTGACCTCGACATTGAAAGCTTCGCTGATCGACGGGACGTACGTGCGTTTCGAGAAGGATACGTCGGTGCCGTAGTACGAGAACCCACGCAGGTTAGGCTCGACCCGCCCCACATCGCCGAAGGTGAATTGGGCAGGTACGGAGAAGGCGTCTCGGTTGAGGAACAAGTCCCTAGCTGGATCCAAGGCGCCCTTGCTAACGCCGGTCCTGCGATCCACTCCTGGAACGCGGTTAGGGCGGTTCTGCCCCCCTGCACCTGCGTTGAAGATCGGCAGAGACGGGCCGCCTCGTATGCGCAGAGGAGGTCCGCTCTCGTAGAAGAAGGTCGAGCCGACCTCCCACCCCCGGAGCAGCTTTCTTGCCGCGCCGGACATGCCCTGTCTTGCTAGCGGCAATTCGTAGATCCAGTTGGCGACCAACGTGTGCGTGCGGTCAATCGGAGAGATCGATTTTTCCAGGAAGCCCCGCTCCGCGTCAAGCGGATTGGGGTCTTGAATCGACCAGGCGTTCGCGTTGATGTCGCTGATGTTCTTCGACATCGTGTAGGTAGCGAGAAAGCCGAGCCCCCTGGAGAAGCGCTTGTCGAGCTTGGCCTGCATGGAATGGTAGGTGCTGTTGCCGACGGGATGAGCCTTCACCGCGATCCGGTTGTATTGCGGGTACGGCCTGACGGCCTGCGCCACAGACCCCTTGAAGCCCGGATAGGGGGTGGTCACTCCTTGCGCGACTGCCCCGGGGTCATCGTGAGGCCGTTGGAGCAAGGCGCCCCAAGCGAGGTAGCTGCTCGGCACTTGGTTTAGGTTGAGCAGGTTCGAGGGCCAGCGCGCGCCACGAACTCCCACATAGGCCACGTCCACAACGATGCCGGCGAACAGTTCGCGCTGGACGTTGAGGTTCCAATTGATCGTGTACGGCGCGCGGGCCCCGTCCGGGTTGACCCACTCGGCAAGGCCACCGACCGAGATTCCCGGATCTATGTTGGGAAGAGTCCCCGTGAAGGCTGGAAAGCCGGAGCTCAACCGGAACGCGGGAGTCACGCCGTTGTCGAGCGAACTTGGCGAGTCGAACGCGACGTAGCCGTTCTTGAGTTCCGGCTGTCCGACGACCACACCGCTGTTGTTGAAGTTGCTCTGGGTGTAGATCACGCCAGTTCCGGCACGGATAACTGTCTTGTCGTTTACCGAATAAGCCATGCCCAGCCTCGGTCCCCAGTTGCTCATGTCCACACCAGGCACGATCCCTTCGTTGCCGAAAATGTATGCCGCCGGGAGACCGCCAGCGGCCGGATTCGCCATTCCGAGATTGATCGCAGACATCACGTCGTTGCTTTCCTCTACCGGCTGCGAGACCTCGTAACGCAATCCCAAGCTCGCAGTCAGCTTCGGCGTGATCTGGATCTTGTCCTCGACGAAGAATGCTAGGTAGCTGCCTTCGTAGAAGCCCGTGATTGGCCCGACCAAGCGCCTCCCAGCGAAGACATCGCCCTGCAGCATGCTGGCGAGAGCGTCGCCCCATTGATTGAAATTCGGGGAGTTGGGCTGGCTGCTGGAGCTGCGGTCAAACTGGAACCTGCCAGCCTCCCACGCATTAACCCTGCGTTCGTTGGTCTGCGTCCAGACCTCGCCGCCAAACATGATCTGGTGCTTGCCCTTGGTCCATGTGGCCGTGTCGGAGACGATCGTCGTCGGGTTGATGCGAAACTCGGGCCCGGCACCGGAGTTTCCCATCGCAAGGTAGCCCGGGATCACGAACTGCGGCAGAACCTCCAAGTGGTCGGGCAGCCCAGGCACGCCCAAGATGTTGCCCGCGTGCAGCACGTTTCCAGTCCTCGGGATGCGGAAGTTCGAATAGCCCCAGGAAAGATGGTTCAGGAAGGTCGGGCTGGCCACCCAGTCGTAATTCACGCGCAGGGCCCATGTCTGCGTAGGCGTGCGAATCCCAGTGTCGAGCGGATGGTCGCCCCACGCCGAGTAGCGGAAAATCCTCAGCGTTGACCACCACCAACTGCCGCTCAGGCGGTGGTTATCTGACAAGGCGTGATCAAACTTCAGCGCCATCGAATCATCGTCCGTCGGATTGGACGACCGGTTAACCCAGTTGAGGACGATGCCCTGATGGTCGGGCTGGGGGAGCATCGACATTACTTGGGAAGCGATCGGATCGACCCGGCTGGCAGGGACCAAATTGTTCGCGAATCGGTCGCGGACAAAGTTTCCGGCTCCGTCAGGGCGCGTGGAGGCCCCGTCGAAGACCGGAAGCACCGTGCCGCTTGGATCCCTCAGTTCGCCGAAGTCCCCTTGGCGGAACTGCGTGCTCGGAATTGTCAGCAGTCCGAGGGTCCCAGTTCCGCCCCTCCGCTTGAAGCCCTGCCACGAATAGTGGAAGAAGGACTTGTTCTTGACGATGGGACCGCCAAAATTGCCCCCGTACTCGTTCTGGCGGACGACCGGTCTCTTCGAGTTGAAGAATCCGCTGGAGTCTAGCTTGTCGTTCCGAAGGAACCAGAATGCGTTGCCGTGGAACTGGTTGGTGCCGGATCGGAGCGTGTAGTTCGTGATGCCGATCCCGCGGCCGAGGTTGGCTGGATACATCGTCGTGCTGACTTTGAACTCTTGGACCGATTCAAATGGAGGTCCCATCCTGTCCGTCAGACCAGGGGATTCGAGGAGGTTAAACGGGACGCCGTCGATGATCGCTTGGCTGGTGAATTGCGGCGCGCCCAGAATATGGCGGTTCCAGCCGCGGCCGCCGCTGACGCCCGGCGTCAGGAAGGTGAACTGCCCGATCTCGCGGCGGCCGGAGGCACCGGCGCCTGTCGACTTTCCGCTGAGGCCCAGCGGTAGATCGATCATGAGCTTGCGTTCCATGACCGTGCTCAGTTCCGCGTTGTCGGTCCGCAGCAGGGGAACTGCCGTGGATTCGACGGTCACGCTCTCCGTGACTTCGCCGACCTCCAGCACGACGTTCACCGCAGTCGCCGTCGCGGTGCTGACGGTAACGGGTTCGCGCACGAATCGCTTGAACCCTTCGAGCACGACCTCGACGCGGTAGGTGCCGACCGGCACGTTGCCAAGGACGTAAATGCCAGACAGGGTAGTGACGGTCTGAAGCGTCTGCCCTGTTTCCAGATTCATAGCCTGGACGTCGGCCCCTGCGATCACCGCGCCGCTGGGGTCCTGAACCACTCCCCGGACGCTGGCGGTTTGTTGAGCCAAGCCGTCAGTGGCCAGCACGCCGAAGAGACAGACTAAGCCAAGTGTGATTAGAGTGAAGCCATTTGAGCGCATGTTCCCTCCCGGATTCCAGTGCCAGCCGGACCGTGGAACCCTCGACCTGTGGGTCGCTACCGAGTGAATCGAACCGGTATGAATGGTCGCGGGAACCGCCCGGATGGCGGAATCATATCACAGAAATCGATTCGGCGAGGCCATTGGCTGCGACCCTTAAGCCGCGGTTAAGTAAGTGGTCACATAGACTATAAACTACTTGTTTTCAAATAGATATAACAGGACATCGCGCCTTAGGCGATCTCACCTCGTGAATCTAGATTCGCGCCGAGGCACTAGGAGGCTGCATGCCCATTGATCTCACAGCGAAAATCACTTTCGGCGTCATCGCCGCAAGGCTGACCGGCACCGGCGGTATGGCGCTGGTCGCCCAGCTCGTCCGATTCCTGGGCTTGGCCGAAGTTTTGGTCCGATGGGCCCGAGGAAATCAGGCCGCAGCTCAGGATTCCGAATGCGCCGGCACACGGTGCAACGCCAAGCCGCGTTCGAGTTCCGATCCTAGATTTGAAACGGCAAGAGGAGAGCTTCCGGCGGTCCATGCAAGAATATGACTCAAGGCACGGGCCCGTAGCTCAGCTGGATAGAGCGGCCGCCTCCTAAGCGGCAGGCCGGGGGTTCGAATCCCTCCGGGCCCGCCATAATCGTGCGGGTCCGTTCCGGAGACATGGTTTACAGTTTATTCGGGAGACATAGTTAACACTTTCTCCGGCACGAACGGACTGGGGGCGGGTTCTACGCGTCCCTCCTCCTGATCGAAGAATCCTAGATCGAAATCCAGGAAGCTGACCAGCCAGATTCGTTCCTCGAGCTCGCGGATGCCCACGGTCTGGCCGGCGAAAACCTGGCTGAGGTTGATTTTGCGTTGGTCGATGCAGAGGCGACCGCAGCGGGTCACGCGCACCCTGCGGTCGTGATCGGGGTCCTGGCGGGGCCGCTGGTGGTTGCAAGCCGCGGTGCAGCGTTCGAAGCGCTCCTGCTGCTGCAGGAAGTTGCACGCGGCGGGTCGGGTGGCCTCTTGCTTGAGCGTCAGATGCAGCCGCTCGTGGCGGGCGTTTTGCTGCGGGCAGCCGGGCTGGATGCGCTGGATCTTGATGCCGAGGCGCAGCCACCACACGGCGAGCTTGGAGAGCCCGAACGGGGCGTTGGGCGAGGCCAAGGTACCGCCGTTGTCGGTGCGGATGGCCGCCGGCAGGCGGCAGTCCCTGAACGCCTGCTCGCACACGGAAGAGGCAAACGCGGACTTGGTCGACGCGAGGCCTTTGCCGGCTAGCAGGTAGCGGGATCGATACTCGGAAATCGTCAAGGGATAGCAGTACCGGCGGTTGCCGAGCTTGCACTCGCCCTTGTAATCGGCGCACTACAGTCCATTGGGGGCGTGCGCGGCCCTGAGCGCGGTGCCCTGGCCCTTGTAACGGCGGCGTTGGCGCCGCTGGACCAGCCCGTTTCGATCCAGCGCCGCGTGGATCGTACTGACCGCGGGAGGCTGGATCATGGGAAGCTGGCGGATCAACTTGTCGCGGATCTTCGGCGCTCCCCAGGACGGAGGCGCCTTGTTGGTCCCCGGGATCGTGCGTTCGACCTGGTACGGCAGCTCGCTGGCATGCCGCTAAGGCCGTCGGCTGCGGTCGTTCAGCGCATCCAGGCCGCATTCCTTGCAGCGCTTGAATATCTTGTAGCCGGTAACCCGGGCGATGCCGAACTCCCGGCACAGCGGGGCCATTTTCGCACCTTCCAATAACCGGGCAATGAATCGAAGTCGTGCATCCATGCGTTTACGCTCTTTCCACGGCATCGGGGACCTCCCCCCATGCCAATTGTGAAACCCATGTCTCCGGAATACTGCGTAAGCTATGTCTCGCTAAGCAGATTCATGTGTCCGCTTCCCTTATTTGGATTCGCGCAAAATTGAGCGCAGTAGTGCGGGGTCGATATTTCCGCCGCTAACGACGCAGACTATCGGCAAGGCGTCATCCGGTTCGTGCGATGAAGCGGCTGCTGCAACAGGTGCGGCGCCTCCAGCCTCCACGACCAGCTTCTGCTCGAGCGCCAGCGAGCGGATGGCATTCACCATTTCCGGCTCGGAGACGAGTAAGACATCCTCCACGAGTTGCTGGATGATCGGGAAAGTGTTCGACCCGGGCTGCGGCACAGTGAGGGCGTCGGCTAGCGACGGGGATGGGATCGTTCGCACGGGACGCCCCTGCTCCAGGGATCGCTTGGCCGCCGGATTGGCCTGCGCCTGGACACCAAAGATCCGACAGCCCGGACGGCCCGCCTTCACGGCCAGAGACGTGCCCGCGATCAGCCCTCCGCCGCTGACCGGGACGTACAACCTGAAATCGCCCTCGATCTGGTCCAAGAGTTCCAATCCCAGCGTGCCGTTTCCAGCGATGCTCTCGACCGAGTCGAACGGATGCACGGGCAAGCGGCCAGTTTCTTTCCTGATTCGCTCCGTGGTTTCGGCGCGTGCGGCGAACGTGTCGTCGCAAAGCACTACGTTGCCTCCGAACTGGCGCGTCCTTTCTCGTTTGAATGGCGATGCCCCCCGCATCATGACAATGGCCGCGTCCACGCCGAGTCGTGACGCGGCGAAGGCGGCTGCCTGGGCGAAGTTGCCTGAGGAGTTCGTTACGATTCCAGACGCGCGGCACGGCTCAAGCGTCGCGAGGATGCTGTTAAGCGCAGGACGGACCTTGAATGCTCCAACCGGCTGCTGAGACTCGAGTTTCAGGAGTACGTTCCGTCCTAATTTCCGGCTCAGAAATTCGGATTTCACGAGGGGTGTCGGCGCGAGGTGCGGCGTGATTCGATCCCTGGCCCGGGTAATCTCCTCGATCCAGAACGAAGGGTTCGGATTTGGGACCTGATTCGGCTTCGTGGTGGACGAGGAACCCTGATTGGCGCTAAGCGGGCCGCGGTAGGACGAGGTCGTTTCTTCGGACGGCACGGTAGAAAATTCCTGCCTGGGTTCAACAGGCTCGAATCGGAAGAGTCGCGATTAGCGGCGGAAAAGAAGCGACGGACGCCACAGACCGCCGCAGGAGAGCGCTTGGTCGCTCACCCATGCAACTCCGCCGGGTCCAACCGGACTCTGCGATTGTTCCTATCGTAATTCTAAGTGCTAGAGTAATCCTAAATATGAACCCCTTGAAACAGGCTATTTTCAAGGCCCGACTGGCCCGCTGTCGGACCTCTGCCTCTGCGGCAAAGTTCCCTGCGGCTCTCGGCTTGCTGCTGTTCGGCGGCCAACTGCTGGTCGCGCAGACCAATACCGGGAACATCCGCGGTGCAGTATACGACGAGACAATGTCTGTAATTCCCGGCGTCACAGTTGTCGCTCTAGACCAGTCTCGGGGTATCGAACGCGAAACTAGCACGTCCGAGGCGGGTGACTTTGTCTTCAGCCACTTGGAGCCCGGAACCTACTCTCTGAGCTTTGAGGTGGCAAACTTCGCTCCACTCAGCATCGAAGACTTGGAGGTCCGCGTGGGCGAGACCGCCACGGTTTCGCCCCAGCTTGCCGTGGCCGTCTCCGAAGACCGCGTGGTCGTGTCCGCGGAATCCGCGCGGGCGGCCATCGAGCCCCAGAGGGTCCAGCAGTCCGACCACATCGACTCCGTCCGTATCGAGAACCTGCCGATAAACCGCCGTGACTACCTTGACCTAGCGCTCTTGACTCCCGGCGTAGTGGACACCAACTACATTGCGAACGCGAATGATCGCCGCATCGCCCCAACGCCGGCGTCCGGACTCGGTATAGGGGGAACGAACGGGCGCGGCAACACATTCATGATCGATGGCTTGGACAACGTCTACAACTCCGGCAGCGTCCGCTCGTCGATCAGTCAAGAGGCGGTGCATGAATTTCAAGTCAACAGGAACTCGTTCTCAACCGAGCAAGGCGGGGCCCCGGGCGGCACCGTGAACATCGTCACGAAGGGGGGAACGAACGAGCTGCACGGATCTTTCTTTGGCGTCGTACGCAATCGCAGGTTCCAAGCTCGCAACTACTTCGATCCGGGAAAGTCGGCATACACGAGAGCGCAGAGCGGTGCCTCGTTAGGCGGTCCGATCGAACAGAACAAGACATTTCTGTACGGTGCTTACGAACGCTTGGACCGCCACGAGTCTCAGATCGTGCCCCTGCTTGCCGACAGGTCGTTCCTGACGTCGCTCACGGATTCGCAACAGGCGCTGGCTGGCACGCTGGGCGCTGCGGCTCCCGCACCGTTGCGCCCGCTCGTCGCCCAGCTAACGGCAGCGCTGATCCCGGCGAACAATCCGACGGTCGTTCCGTTGTTCGAAGCCAACAGTGGGGTCTTCCCATTCGGCGAGGAGCGGCAGCAACTTGTGGTGCGCTTTGACCACGCGTTGAGCGATGGCCACAATATCTTCGTCCGGGGCAACCGGACTGGACAAGACAGGGAGAACACTAGGTTCGGTTCTCTCGCGGCATACAGCAGGGGCAGCCGTTCCAATATCAACGACTTTGCGCTTGCTTTTGGCGACACTTACGTCTTCAACCCGCAATGGGTCAGCGAAACGAGGCTGGGTTTCGGCTACCACGATTTCGGCACGTATCCCAATGACCCGTACGGCCCTCAGATCGACATCGGCGCCTTTGGCGACTTCGGTCGCGATTTTATTCTTCCGGCCCGCGTCATCGAGCGCACCTACCAAGTCCGCCAGAACTTTATGCGCATATCGGGGCGCCAGACGCTTAAGTTCGGGATCGACGTCAACCCGGTTCGCGATTGGGTGAGGTCAGAAGTTTTCCTGGGAGGACGCTTCATCTTCGGGGAGGCGATACCTCTTTCCAGCATCATCGATAACGCGGCGGGTCCCGGAGTATCGCGATTGATCAAGGGCTTGCTCACGGGTGCTGGGCTTAGCAGCCTGGTAAGCGCTGTCGATGCCCCAATCTCTGCCCTCCAGGCGTTCGCCCTAGGCCTTCCGACGGTCTACCAGCAAGGCTTCGGCGACCCTTACTGGATGGGCTGGGCCAACCGGTATAACTTCTACGCCGAGGACGCCATTCGAATCTCGCCCAACTTTCTGCTAACCCTAGGATTGCGTCACGAATTCGAATACAAGAGTAGGTTTCCACGGGACAACAACAACATTGGGCCGCGGGCGGGATTCGCATGGAGCCCGAACACTAGGACCGTGATTCGAGGCGGCTACGGCATCTTCTATTCCCGGATCGACGGGCAGACCGCGTATGTCAATGACCTACTCGGCGACAGGCAGCAAATCTATCAGGTGTTCATACCGTTAACGGGATTGCCCGGCATTCAGAGCACGCTGTCTGGCGGGCCGCTCACCTCGGCCGAGATCTACCAGACAGCCCAGTCGCGGGGAATCCTAGGAAAACGCAGCATCACGTTAGAGGACTTGGCCATACACGGAATCAACCCAGGTCCGAACTATCCTTTGCGAGTCGGATTCCGCGTCGCAAAAGACACGGTGAACCCGTACACGCAGCAAGCCAGCTTCGAGATCCAGCGCCAAGTCGGTGGCTATGCGTTGTCCGCCGCCTACAACTTCAACCGGGGTATTCACCTCATTCGTCCCCTGGACAGTAACGTGTTCCAAGCCGGCACGAACGACGCAGGAAGGCCTATCGTCGGTTTTCACAACCCCCTGATCCTTCAAGACAACACGTATGGCAGCTGGTCGAGATCGTTCTATCACGCGATGATCCTGCATCTGCAGAAACGATTCTCCGATGGATTCACGCTCTCAGCCCACCACACCTGGAGCAAGACCATTGACGAGAACACCGACTACAATTCGTCCTACGAGCCTCACCTGCAATGGGATGCCCGGAACGAACTAGCCCTTTCTCATTTCCACCGAGGACACCGGTTCGTCGCCAACGCCGTGGCGCAATCGCCTTGGAAGGCGGCCAAGGGCCGCGGTTTCGGCCACAACCTCCTCGCCGACTTCACTTTGTCCGGAATCATGGTGGCGCGCTCTTTCGCGCCGTTCAACCTGAATGCAGGGTACGACACTATCGGCGATCGGCATACCGACACCCACCGTCCGTGGGGGCTTGGCCGCAACGCGGGACTCGGCCCGAGCTTTTTCGGAATCGACATGCGGCTAAAGCGTTCGTTCCGGCTTTCCGAGGGAGCAAGCCTGCAGGTGATTGCCGAGGCGTTCAACTTGCTGAACCGCACGAACTTCAAGGCTGTCAACGGCGTTGTCGGTAGCATCTCGATCGAGGACCTCCCGGCCAAGCTCGTTGGGCATCGGGGGCCGGTTACCGAGCCGCTTGCATTCGTGTCCACATTCGATCCGCGTCAGTTCCAATTCACGCTGCGTTTCACATTCTGACGCGGGGCGACTCGGGTGCTACAGGCTGCCTATCGGCGGGTTTCCGAGCCCGTCGTCTCCAGTATCGCTTCGGCCGCAGCATACCCGCTGCGCACCGCGCCCTCCATGGTCGCCGGCCAGCCCGTGGCTGTCCAGTCACCTGCCATAAACACGTTGGCGAGGCGGGTGCGAGGCCCTGGCCGCCAGCGCTCCAAGCCCGGTCGGGCCGAAAAAGTAGCCCGGGCCTCCCGGATGACGCGGCTGCGTTTGAGGCTCGCGTGCCGGGCGACGGGGAAGAAGTCTCGCAATTCTTCTACGGCGAGGTCGACGATCTCAGCTGTCGATTTAGATTCGAGTCCGCGCGACGCGCTGACGACTATCAAGTAATACCCGCCTCCCTTATGGAACATCCACTGGATCTGCCGGTCTAGGAGCATCGCGTGCTCCAAGGAGGTGACCGGCCTGTCGAACCAGAGATGGATTCCGGTGATGGGCGAGTGTTCAAATCTTGAGACAACCTCTTGGATTGGGAGGTCGGGCAACAGACTCGAGACTCTATCGAACGGCACTGCGCTGATGTAATAGTCAGCTTCACCGCTGTTGGCATCGATGCGATTCACCTTGGACCCCAGCAGCACACGGACCCTCGGCCCGAGGCGCCCGGCAAGAGCCTGCGAGTACAGCTCGTCAAGCGTTACTGACGGCACTCCTAGTTCGTAGGCGGTGCGGCTGCTCAGCAATCCCTCCCCGAAGACCTGCAGCGCCGGCAAGGCGGATGCGCGATCTAGCTCTTCGTTGAGGGCGCTGACGATGAACGGACGCCAAAACCTAGCTACCGACCTAGCGGTGGCGCGCTTCTTTCGCAGCCACTGCGCCATCGTCATCGCGTCAAGGTCGTCGCGAAGCCGATCCCGCGGAACCGCTCGCAGGCACCGCAGGAGTGAGATCTTGTCACGCCAGTCCAGACACCGCATCGCCAGCAGGGACCGCGCCAGATGGAACGGAGCCGGAAGCGGGTCCTTTCGAATCCTGTCCACGGTTCCGTCCGGACTCAGCAGGTGCAGCGTGTCATGGAATCGGATCTTGTCTTCAACGCCGCATCGGCGATAGAAGTCCAACAGGGCCGTGCAGCGTCGGAGCAAGACGTGCTGGCAATTGTCAATGCGCTCGAAATCCGGACTTCCCGGGCTCAGCGGGAAAGACGCGGCTCTTCCTCCCAGGAACTGTCTCGCCTCGTGGACCTCGACCTCGACTCCGGAATCTCCGAGTCTTGCGGCGGCAGCGAGCCCAGCCAATCCGCCGCCGACTATCTTCACGCGGGAAATGGCGGCACTCCCCCCATGGCGCGTAAGTGCGTGGCGCGACCCACGATCCAGAGCTTTCTCCAGACCGGCAGGCTTACGCGCCGCCCGAAGACGTCGTAGCGAACCTTTCGAATGCGTCGCAGCAGCCCGTGATAGATCGAGACCATCGCCCAAAGAGCGGGTTGGCTGGCGGAATCGACCATCCTGAGCAGGTCCGAAGACTCCCGATAGAATCGCTCGGCTCGCCTCCACTGGAACTCCATGAAGCGCTGGAAGCGTTCGTCGGTCGAGCGAATCGAAGCGTCCAGCAGTTCATTCCGGTTCAACCCGAATTCCTCAAGTTCGACCGAGGGGAAGTAGACACGGCCCATCGCCGCGTCTGCGGATACATCCCGCATGATGTTCGTCAGCTGGAAGGCTACGCCGCACGCCGCGGCGGGTGCGAGAGCGTCCTCCGACCTGAATCCGAAGACATGGATCGTCGCCATGCCGACTACTGAAGCGGCCCGGTAGCAATAAGGGTAGAGGTCGTCGAACGTCTGGTATTCCCGGGCGGACAAGTCGCTCTCCATGCCGTCGAGCAATTCGAAAAAATAGCTGTGCGGAATCGCATACCGGTCGACAACATCGTGGAACGCGGTGAGGACGGCATCGCCCATCGTATTGCCATTCAGAGCCTCGCTCAGACTGCGACGCCAGTGATTGATCTGCTGGCGCCGGTCTCTGATCGGAACGGCGTCGTTGTCCACGATGTCGTCCGATCGACGCATGAAGGCGTATAGCGCGCACATCGCGTCTCGACGCGCGCGAGGGAGCAGAAGAAACGAATAGAAGAAGTTCCGGGCTCGGGATCTCGCGACGTTCCGGCAATGCGCGTACGACTCCTCAACCGTGGGCATTCCGAGCCTCGTGCCCAGTCTTTGACGCTCCGAGCAGGCGGCGCGCGAAAACTCCTGCTAGGAGCGCTGCGTGCGTGCGTTTTCTGATTATCGGTCTGCGAGAAACGGTGTCCCACTCTTGGGCCTGGATCTGATCGAGAACAGCCATGCCCGCCCTAGAGAAGAGTTCAATCTCGATTGCCAGGCGGCCCTTAACTCGGTCGACCAATGGCAGCCCTGCGTGAAACGAGTCGCGCGCCTTCGAGCACAGCTCGCGGAGGGTGTGCCGAAATCCATCCGAGGCATTCCGCGAGTCGATATCCCGGCGGAGCGCGCGGATCGAGTAGCCGTGCGAGCGCATCACCTCCTCTGGGAGGTAAACGCGGCTCATTTCCCAGTCTCGCTTGACATCCTGCCAGTGATTCGCCAATTGAAGCGCGGTGCAGGTCGCGTCCGAAAGCCCGAATAAGGATTCATCGACATACCCATTGAGCCGAAGGACCAGCCTTCCCACCGGATTCGCCGAGAACCGGCAGTAGTCCAGCAGCTCTGCGTAAGTCCCATAGTGCCTAACGGACTGGTCGCGCACGAATGCGCGGAGCAAGTCCTCGAAGTCCTCGTGGGGTAGCGAGTGCCGGAGCGAGGTGTCCCGCAGAGCCACGAAAACCGGGTGGAACGCTTGGCCGGCTTCCATCGCGAGCAATTGCTCCCGCCACCATTCCAGCAGTTCGAGACTCTTGGCGGGGTCGCCGGTTTCATCCCCTAGGTCGTCGGCCCAACGGCAGTAGGCGTACACGTTGCAATAGTCTTGCCGAAGATGTCGCGGAACCAGCAGGCCGGCGACAGTGAAGTTCTCGTAATGGGCCTTGGCCAGTGCCCTCGTGTAGCGCCTCGAGTCGGCTAGGCGCCATGCAGGGAACTTCGTCCCGTGTTGCTCTAGGAAATCAAGCGGAAAAAGCACGCGAGTTGGTATCAGAATCCCGCCGCTACTCCCTCGCTGCGCGAGTCGGCGGCACCCATCAGTATGCCCTCCCTCGCTTCGATGGCCTCAACATGGCCAAGCTGTCTGCCGAAGTTCAGCCGGTGACCGCGTGACTCCAGTGCCCGGCGTGTTTCGGCGGAATGTCCGGAAGGCTCTAGGTAGAGCGTGTCCGGCATCCACTGGTGGTGGAACCGCGGAAAGTCGACGGCCTGCTGGACATTCATGCCAAAGTCGATCACGTCGAGGATGACTTGGGTTACGGACGTGATGATCGTGGGCCCGCCTTGGGCGCCGAGAACCAATCGAGGCCGACCGTCCTCCAAGACGATGGTAGGGGACATGGCGGAAAGCGGCCGCTTTCCGGGCTCGATAGAGTTGTTTTCGCTTTGCAAGAGCCCGTAAGCGTTGGGGCTCCCTGGCTTGGCCGTGAAGTCGTCCATTTCGTTATTCAACAGCACCCCGGTACCCTTGGCCGTCACTCCGGACCCGTATCCTCCGTTCAGCGTGTATGTGACCGCTACGGCATTGCCCGCATGGTCGATGACTGAATAGTGAGTCGTTTCGTCGCTCTCATAGGCCGCTGGAGCGCTAATGCCGACTTCCTTGCTGGGAGTCGATCGTTCCATTTGTATGCTCTCCCGGCGCGCCGCTGCGTAGTCCTTGGACAGCATCCCTTGCAGCGGAATCTCAACGAAATCTGTGTCGCCGAAGAATTGCGCCCTGTCCGCAAAGAAGCGTCGCATCGCTTCGGCGACAAGATGGATCGTGGCGGCGGACCCCGCTCCGGTAGCCGCGAGGTCGTAGTGTTCGAGTATGTTGAGGATCTGGATGACCCCGGCCCCGCCGGAACTAGGGGGAGGGGCGCTAAGAACCGCATGCCCGCGGTAGGTCCCGGAGACGGGGCGCCGCTCGGCCGGAGTGTAAGCAGCTAGGTCTTCCGCATCGATGGTGCCGCCGTTGGCCGCCATGTCCTCGGCGATCAAGCGGGCGGTCTCTCCTGTGTAGAATTCGTCCGGGCCGCGGCGCGCGAGTCTGCCCAGAGTGGCTGCCAGGTCTGCTTGCTCTAGTGTGTCGCCCAGCGAAAAGAAGCGGCCTCGGTTCAGGAAGATGCGCCGAGACTCGGGAAAGCGCCCCAAGCGCACGCTATTCCGCAAAGACCGAGCTAGGTCCCACGTCACCGGCACGCCGTCCCGCGCTAGAAGCTCCGCGGGCTCGACCATGCTGCGCCAGGACTTCGTTCCGTATTTCTTTAGCGCCAGTGCCAGCCCTCGAACGGTGCCGGGCACGCCCGCGGCCCTGTATCCAACCAAGCTGTCCTGGGTCGGGCTTCCCTCCTTGTCGAGGTACATGTCGCGATGAGCCGATGCAGGTGCGCGCTCCCGAAAGTCGAGGAAGGTCGAGCGACCGTCCGCAAGGTGAAGCAGCATGAATCCTCCGCCTCCGAGGTTTCCGGCATTCGGTTCCGTCACCGCGAGAGCTAGGCCGATGGCGACCGCCGCGTCGATGGCGTTCCCGCCGTCGCGTAGGACGTCGACCCCGATGTTCGTTGCAAGGCGCTCTGCCGTGACGACCATTGCTGCACGGGCATACACCGGCTGAGGCTTGAATGCCGTCGCGCTCGGAACGAGCAGCGGCGCGAGCATCAGCACCGCCGCAGAAGTGATCGCTCTGGACACGGTCGACCTCGAGGTGCGATAGCGCATGCCAGTGGGATCGGCTGTGGCAGTGACTGGTTTGGGATCAGTCATGGACGGTCCACAGTCCTTCCAGCAACGGCCATTCTTCGTCGATCCATTGTTCGAGCTGAGCGAATCCAGCTTCGTCCATCATTTCGCGGATTTCGCGGACAGAGAATTTGTAAGAACTCTCAGTCCATATTGTCTCTCCCCGACCGAGGTGGCAGATTCCTCCCACCCCTGGGATCGGAACCTGCTGGGATCGGCGAGACACGAGATGCATCTCCACCCTTCGGTTGCGTTCGTCGTAGCGAGCGCGATGGCCGAATGAAGCGAGGTCGAAATCCGCTCCGAGCTCGCGATTCACTCGACCTAGGACGTTGCGGTTGAACGCGGCCGTTACCCCCGCAGGGTCGTCGTAGGCCGTGAGTAACTGGGTCTCGGGTTTGACGAGGTCGAACCCGAATAACAGGCGATCTCCCGGGAGAAGTTCGGACCGCAGCTCAGCAAGCAACGCCGCGCGCTCGCTGCGGTCAAAATTCCCGATGCTGCTGCCCAGGAACAAGAGGAGCAGCGGCACTCCCCTCGGACGTGCATTTCGCAGAGAGCGCACTCCAGCGACATAGGCCCCATGGTGGGCGCGGATCGCGACTATTCTGCCGAGGTCCCGCGAGCAACGTTCCAACGCGTCGGAGGAGATGTCAATTGGGCAATAGAACCGCACGCGCTCCGCCCCGAGACTCTTGACGACAATGCGGGTCTTTGTCCCGCTGCCGCTGCCGAGTTCCGCCACGATGATCTCCGGATCAGGGAGGTGGCAGGGTAGGGCGGGGGCGCAACGGAGCAAGAGACGCTCGTCCGCCCGCGTCAAGCCGTACTCCGGCAAATGTGTGATTGCCTCGAAGAGCGCCGTTCCCAAACTGTCGTACAAGTGCTTTGCCGGCAGCCACTTGCGATCGCTTCCGCAAAGCCCAGTTCGCACGTCACGGGCGAATTCAGCCTGGAACGCACCGTTGTGGTTCATTGAGCCGGTTATATCACGGGACTCCCGCAGCTCCGCTGGCTTCGTAGCGCCCATAATGAATCCAGTGACGTCATCCAGCGAGTTGCATCGTGGGCTGGCCAAGGCTAGGCTGCGAACGGACGAGCTTTTTGGCTTAGTCCGCCCGGCTTCCCTGTTTCAACGCCCTGTTCCCGAACGCCACCGCCTCAACTTCTACATCGGACACGTCGAGGCCTTTGACTGGAACATGATTTGCGTTTACAGTCTCGGCTCGGACGCATTCAGCGCGGAGCTCGACGAGCTCTTCGCGTTTGGCATCGACCCGGGGGGGGCGGACCTGCCGTCGGACGCTCGAGGCGATTGGCCAGGCCTTCACGAGACCTACGGGTACTGTCGCCGCGTGCGGGAGGCGGTGGACAAAGCCCTGGATTCGGTTCCGGAGGATATCGCAAATGTCTGCATCGAGCATCGGCTAATGCATGCTGAGACTCTGTGCTATCTGCTGCACAACCTAGGCCCGGAGCACATGATTCCCCGGCAACTCCAAGCGAATCGACACGCACCCTCGGCGCAAGCCCCCCCGTCCCCCCGGTGGATCACAATCCCTGAAGGAGATGCCCGGCTTGGACGTTCACGGGCCACCGGCTTCGGATGGGACAACGAATTCGGCCCTTATTCCGTGCACGTCCCGGAATTTGGGATTGGCAAGCATAAAGTGACCAACGCCGAGTACTTGAAATTCGTCAACGCGGGCGGCTCGCGGCCTCACTACTGGAAATCGGACGGCGATCAGTGGCTGCTGCGAAACATGTTTGGCGAGATACCGCTCCCGCTCGACTGGCCGGTCTACGTCACTCACGACCAAGCGCGGCAGTTCGCTGCGCGGGCCGGAGCCTCGCTTCCGAGCGAAGCGCAATGGGACCGCGCCGCCTACGGTACGCAGGCGGGTACCACGCGTCGGTATCCGTGGGGAGACGAACCGCCGGGGCCGAGGCATGCCAATCTAAACTTCCAACGCTGGGACCCTTGCTCCGTCACGGCCACGCCCGAGGGCGATAGCGCCTTCGGAGTGGCGCAGACATTGGGCAACGGTTGGGAGTGGACATCCGAACCGCTCCGGCCATTTCGCGGGTTTCAGGAGTTCCCGTTCTATCCCGGCTACTCCTCAAATTTCTTCGATGACGAGCACTTCGTGTTGAAGGGAGCGTCGCCCCGCACAGCGACCCCATTGCTCCGGCGGTCGTTTCGCAATTGGTTCCGGGAAGGATATCCGTATCTGTATTCAACGTTCCGGCTCGTGGCTAGCTGAATCAGCGGGTACGATTGCCCCGAAGCCGCCTCAGCGCCGACAGCCCCAGCCGGACTAGCGGAATAGGCGTTCCAGCTTGAAGGCAAGGAACCGTCTCGCCCGGTCTTCCTCATCCGAGTCTCCGGCACGCCGCACCGGGATATCGGAGCCGCTTGCGGCGTCCCTGGCGGCCGCCTTCTCGCGCGTGATCTCGATCTCTGCATCTGTGAGAGTCCCTCGGAACTTGTACACCACGATGTTGATTTGATTGCCTGCCTGCTCGCGTGCCTCCACGTCGAACAGAATCCTTTGGTCAGTCACCTCGCCACTGACGATGGCGTCGCTCGCCCCGGCGTCGTTGTAGGCTTTGCCGCCGAGAGCTGATCCGCTTTGGACAAACCGGAAGGCCACGTCCTTCGCGGGTGTGCGCCCCTTCTTAGGTATGGTCCCTATCCAAGTGCCCGTCAGATCGGCGCCGGCCAAGCTCGACGCCAGATAGGAGCACAAGCCTAGGATGACCGGCCATCGACGGCCGCAGCTAGGCATGGAGCAGGCCGCGTAATGGCCCAGTGCTGTCCGCGAATCGATCGACGGGCGCGCCGAAAGCCTTCAGCATCGACACGTAGAGGTCAGCGAGGGGGTGATCTTCCGGATACACCAGGTGCTGTCCTGTGTCGACCCGCCCGCCGCCTCTCCCGCCTAGGAGGACCGGCAGCTTGTGCGGGTCGTGCTTCTGGCCATCAGCCAGTGCCGACGCGAACAGGATCATCGAGTTGTCCAGCACGCTGGACTCGCCTTCACGCATGTCCGCCAGGCGCTTGAGGAGGTACGCGTACTGCTCTACGTGCCAGCGATTGATGATCTTGTATTCGGCGAGCTTGTCTTTGTTCTCGCCGTGGTGCGAGACTTCGTGGTGCCCTGAGGTGACTCCCTCGAGGAACCGGAAGCTGACGTTGCTGACCGCGTTGCCGAACATGAACGAAGCGATTCGAGTGGTGTCCGTCTGGATTGCGACGGCGACCATGTCTAGCATCAAGCGAACGTGTTCCAAGTGGCTGGTCGGCCGCTCCGGCGGGGCCTGCTGCGGGTCCAGCGGCACAAGCGGCTTCCAGAGATTGCGTCCCGGCCTCGCCGACCGCACTACCCGCTCTTCAATCGACCTCATAGAGGACAGATATTCGTCCAGGCGAACCCTGTCCTCGGTCCCTAGCTCTCCGCGAAGCCTCTTGGCGTCATTGAGAACTTGGTCGAGCAGCAAAGAGTTCAGCCTGGCCCTTGCGCGGCCGATGCCGTTGGCCGCCCTGAACAGGCGTTCGTAGACAGCCTTCGGATTGAGTTCCCTCGCCAAAGGCGTCGTTGGCGCGGTCCATGAAATGTGGGATCCGTAAACACGGGTGTAGCCCACCACGGCGTCATTGCCGACGGCGACCGGGGTGACACCTAGTTCGAGCGAGGGCAGCGGCGTCAGGTGCCCCGTCGAATTGGCGGCGACTTGGTCGAAGGAGACGCCGTTACGCAGGTCCGCGCCCTGGGTCTTCTTGATCCTGGCGCAGGTGAGGATCGAGGATTCCTTCACATAATGGCCGTCCCCGTCCTTGGCCTGCTCATTCCAGAGGTTGCTCAGGACAGTCACTTGCTGCCGAATGCCGGCTATGGGCTCCAAACTCGGCGTTAGCTTGTAATTCCGGCCCGCCTCCTTGGGCGTCCAGCTCTGAGGGTACGCGCCGTTCGGCATGTATAGGGCTGCCATACGGACCGGCCACGCCGTGGTCCGCCCCGTGTTGGAAGAGGCGCCCATCGCTTCCAGCCAAGGAAGTCCAAGTGCGACTCCGGTGCCGCGAAGCAGCGTCCGGCGCGATATCTGTCGTTTACGGCTCGAGCTCATCGCTTTCGTCTCTGTGCCCATCCCCCTGCGGCCGGATTTCCAGGAACGGCGCACTTTGGACAATCTGGCGAACCAACGACCAAGACTCGAAATTGTCCCTCTCGACGTTCTCTACAATGGTTTCGACCGCGCAGGCGTCCGCGGGCATCAAACCTCTACCAAGAGCATAGCCCAGCATCCGCTTCGCTAAATTCCTCAAGAACAGTTTCTTGCGGCCTAGCAGGGCTTGTTTCAGTCCTTGCGGGCCCGAGAAGCGCGTCCCGTCCGGCAGCTGGCCCGACGCATCCATCGCAGCCCCGGCGTCCTCGTCGCGCCATCTGCCAAGAACGTCGTAGTTCTCCAGCGCAAATCCGAGAGGGTCGATTCTCTCATGGCAGCTGGCGCAAGCAGGGTCACGACTGTGGGATGCGACGAGCTCGCGAACAGACTTGGCCGACGGGCCGGGATCTGGTTCGTCTAGCTCAGGCACGTCCGGAGGCGGAGGCGGTGTGCCTAGTATCGAGTCGAGAATCCAGACGCCGCGAAGTACCGGGCTGGTACGGTGCGGATGGGATGTGAGAGCGGCAATCGCGGGCATGCTTAACAGCCCTCCGCGTCCCGCTCCTTCGGGAAGCTCCATCCAATTCGGGTTCTTCGAGTCTTGTTTCTTTTCCAACGGCAGTTCCAGATGCTTGATCAGCGAAATCGTGAGGACCGTGCCGCTGGAATCGAGCAAATCGAGCAGCGACCAGTTGTTTCTCAGGATCTCGCGGAAGAAAAAGACCGGCTGCAGCCTGATGTCGCCACGGAGCTCGGCATCGTCGGCGTACTCCGGAAACAGCTCGGCATCGGGCGCGTGACCAGCCTCTAGCTCCCTTGTTCTCAACCACTGCTCTGTGAATCTCGTGGAGAACTGGAGGGCCCGGGGATCGCGGAGCATCCGGGGAACTAGCCGCGCCAGTACGGCAGGGTCGTCCATTTTGCCAGCCGTGGCGGTATCGAAGAGCAACTCGTCCGGCTTGCTGCCCCAGAGGAAATACGACAGCTTTGACGCCAAGGCGTATTGTCTGAGTTCCGGATCGTCTCCGTCATTTCTGACATGGAAGAGGAACGAGGGCGAGACTAGTGCGCTTCGCAAGGCGAAGAACACGGCTGGCTCGAAATCAAGGCCGCGCCTGGTCGCTCGGCGGAATAGGCGTGAGTACGATTCGACCGTCCTGTCGTCGACCGGACGCCTAAAGGCAGATGGAAGGAATCGCGCGAGAATCTGCCTCGCGGCAGCCTGCTCGGAAAGGCCCGTTCCTGGACGGGCAACGAATATCTTTTCTCTCGACTTGAATTCCTTGGAAGCCGCGTTAACGACGAACTCTGCGGCCTCAAGGTATTTCTCGGCGAGCAGGGGAGAGACGAATAGGGTTTCGGCCGCATTGTCGAAGCCCTCGCCGCCAGGGCCGTCCACCGGAAACATGTCGGTCAGATCGACTTGAATATCGAATAAGTCGCGGACCGTCGCGCTGTACTCGTCGCGATTGAGCCGTCGGACCGGATTGATTGCTGGAGCGAGACCTGCGGCGCACGCTTGGCTCCGCCAGGTCTCTTGGGCCCAATCAATGAATCGTATCCTGTCCTCGAACGCTGGCTGTGGCGCACCCGCGGGCGGCATCTCGTGATTGGAGACCCTGGTCGCGATCATCGTCCACGCTTCCGGATGAGTGCGAAACGACTCGATTCCTGCCAGCGATTCCATATGGAGTCCGGCAGCGGCCGCTTCGCCTTGATGACAGGCATGGCAATGCGCCTCAAGGAACTCACGCGCGCCGTCAACTCCTAATGGCTGAGTCGCGCGAGCTTGCGGAAATGTGGCAGGCAGGACCGCACCGACCAAGTAGAGAATGCGTTGAAGACACCGCAGCATGAGCGACATTTCTATTCGGCATTTCCCCAAACTGCCACGTTACCTGGCAATTTGGAACGCCCGTTGGAACAATTGTTGCACCGATTCCAGGGCGGAAACGAGCTGTGCTAGCTTAAGAGACAAGAGCCGGAATGTCGTTGTCTCAGCAGAGCCACGATAGCTCAGGTGGTAGAGCAGCGGTTTCGTAAACCGCAGGTCGTCGGTTCGAGTCCGACTCGTGGCTCCACGGGACATTCGCCCGACTCGCCGAGCGCCTGTTCCGCTGGTGGCGTGCATGCGCTCCGGCTAGTACGCTTCCAGCACACGAGAATCGATTTGCGAAAACCAGCTCGCTCGTGTGAGACCAATACTCTGCGGAAACCAGCGAAAGAGGTCCACGCGGTCCGCGCTGGCCTTGCCTCTCGGCAACATCCCTTGACAAAGGAAGCGCCCTAGCGATCCGCCCTTCCATTCTGACGGCTGAGTCAGAATCAACAGCAATCTCGGTCGGCCAATTCCTTGGGTCTGGCTCGACTCCGTAGGAATCGTTATGCTTTGGGAGCGACCAGTGCCCTTGCGGTCCTTGTGATCGCGTGGGCCGGCGCCCGACTGGCAGTTTGGACTCATGATGAAAATCACCGACGTCGAAGCCATTTACGTGCGGTCGGACCTAGTCAAGGAACAATGCGATTCCGGCCAGGACGCACTAATCGTGCGAGTCCACACGGACGCAGGAGTTTCCGGGCTTGGCGAAGTGGACTCCAACCCGATGGCCGCCAAGGGGGCGATCGAGGGTCCCTTTTCGCATTCCGTGGCGAGTGGCTTGCGGGAGCTTGTCATTGGCGAGGACCCATTCGAAACCGAGAAGATCTGGCACAAGATGTACACAGGAAACATCTACGGAGGCCGCCGAGGTGTCGGATTGCACGCCATGAGCGGTATCGACCTCGCTCTTTGGGACATCAAGGGCAAGGCGCTCGGTCTACCGGTATGGAAGCTGCTAGGGGGAGGCTTTCACAAGAAGCTCCGCTGCTATGCCAGTTCGCTCTGGGGTCCGACACCGGAGGCGACTGGCGAGCTCGCGCAGCGCTACGTCGACCGCGGATTCAGCGCCGTCAAATTTGGCTGGGATCCCATGGGCCGCGACGAGGCTACCGACATCGCTCTCGTTCGCGAGGCGCGCAAGGGACTGGGCGAGGGACCTGATCTCCTCGTTGACGCGGGTCTCGTCTGGGATGCCAAGACCGCCATCAGAAGGGTTCGGAGATTTGAGGAGCACAGGATCTTCTGGCTGGAAGAACCACTGATGCCAGACGATTACGACGGCTATCGGCGGCTGAGCGAGGCCGTTGATGTTCGGATAGCCGCGGGCGAGGAAGAGAGCAACAGAGCTTCCTTCTTGGAATTGATGGATCGCGGCAAAGTTGACGTTGTGCAGGTCGATCTGACACGTGTGGGAGGGTTCACCGAGGCTGTCAAGATCGCTTCCCTGGCGCAAGACCGGGGACTACGGGTCGCGAACCACGGATTCACGACCTATATCAATGTGGCGGCGGCTCTCCATTTCTTGAATTCCGTAGCCAATGCCCTGATCGTGGAGTACGTGGCAGAAGAGGAAACGACTCTTCGCGATCACCTGACCAAGCAGCGCATCGTAGCCCGAGACGGAATGCTAGACATTCCTGAGGAGCCCGGCTTGGGCGTAGAGCTTGATGAAGACGCCGTCAACCGATTCCGCGTTTGTTAGACAGGCCGGCTGAAGCGCGGACGGGATCTGCGGCTCGCACTCCGTGGTCCACGCGTAGAAACCACGGACGGGCTACTCGTCGCCAGTCTCGATGCGGAAAGAGTACTTCTGCAGAGCCTTGACGTGATCGTTCTTGGACTTGTCACTAAGCGGATTGCCGTGGAGTGAGACGGTCCAGTACCTAGCGAAGCGGCTGTCCCCGGCGATGTCTTTCTCGGCCATCTCGACAAGGGTGCCGATGTCGGAGACCTTGTTGTTTCGCAGCGACAGGCGTTGTAATGACGTAAGTCCCGCCAGCGGTGCGAGGTCTTCTACCGCGTTTCCGTCAAGGTTCAACGTGGAAAGGCGCGTCAAGGAACCGACTGGGCTGACGTCCACCACCTCGTTTTCCGCAACATCCAACGTCCACAGCTTCGATAGGCCCTTGACGGGGGCTAGGTCGCTAATGCGGTTCCCCGAAAGGTAGGCGGAATTCATCGATGCCAGCTCGGTCAGGGCCGCAATGTCTTGGACCTTGTTGTTGGAGAGCTCGATGTACTGTAGACGGGTAAGGCCGGAGAGGGGAGAGATGTCCTCGACTTGGTTGTTTGTCAAGGTGAGGCTCTGCAGGAGATCGAGGCCGGAGAGCGGAGAGATGTCCGAGACTTCGTTGTCCGGCAGTTCCAGAAGCATCAGCCTCTTGCAGTGCTCGAGGCCGGTCAGGTCTCGGATACCCTTCTTCCGCGCTGTGATCGTAGAGATTGTTGCCACGTCCTCCGCCGTGATGGGCTCATCCGTGTTGCGTTTCTCGAAAACATATTGCCTTACCGCGGCTTCCAAGTTCTTGTCAGGGAAGATCTGAGCGGCGGCTGGAAGAGCGGCTGCGACGGCAAGTAGAACGATTGCTGCTCGACACATAGGGCTTGCTCCGGAGCGTGTTGAGAAAGTCTGCATCCTGCCCATCATACTATTCCAAATCGGGCACGTGTGCCTCGCCGAACCAACACGCCGTCCCCCAGTAGGAAGCTGGCCAAGGATGTGGAAGATTCCAGTCTACTCGGAATGCCAACGATGGTGGAAACGGGGCAATGCCCCTGAATGAATGTCTCTGGAAGGCCGTCAAGCAAGCCTCCGTGGACAGTGCCGCCGGCCTTCGGGCAAGCCGTAACTGGGGGACTGGCGTGCTCCAGGACCCCCAGCAGGCCATCCAGCTTGGCGGGATGCCATTCAATCCCGTTGGTGTCCGGGTTGGGCGGTGCTAGGGCTACCGGCGGGTGCCTCCGCGCAGCCAAGCGAATTCGCCGACTGATCGCAAATCTGATTGCGTCTCTCGTCGAGCACCATCCGCCCCTGCTCATTTCTGATGAGGTTGACGGCTTGCGCAGTGGCAGAAATGGTCTCCCCTATTGTGGGGAAGCGAGGGTTTCATACAGGATTCTTCTATCGCTGCAGATGCAGCCCGACTTTCTTGGTTCGACCCCGTCGGCTGGCCAGCAGTCCTCAGTCGATAATCGCGGAATAGACCAAGGCGGCAAATCTCTCCCGCAGGCGAATTCGGCCCTGAGGTCGTGTCTGCACCATCAGAACTCCAATAAGTTTCTCTGCCGGATCGATCCAAAACAACGTGCCCTGTGATCCGCCCCAGTAGTACGACCCGACCGAATATGGGGAGTTCGTCTTGGGGCGATCCGTGACCACCGCTACACCAAGCCCGAACCCTAGGCCCGGCCTGAACGAAGTTCCACGTTCCAAGTGGTTCTCTGCCATGAGAGACACAGTTCGGGGACCCAGAATCCGCTTGCCTTCGAATTCGCCCCCATCGAGCAGCATTTGGCAGAATTTCCAATAGTCGGCCGCCGTCATGTGAAGCCCGCTCGCGCCGGCGATGAAGGTCTTCCTCTGGCCTGCTTCGACGGGTTCTCTGGAAACCCGAGTCGGATCGTCGGCGCCATTCACCACTAGGACGGCTCGGCGCCCCTGCTTGGCCGCCGGCGGCCAGTAGTGCGTGTCCGTCATGCCAAGGGGACCAAGCACGCGATCCTGCAGGAACTTGTCGAGCTGCTGCCCGCTCACCCGCTCGACCAAATAGCCGAGCACATCGAGGGAATCACCGTAGATCCATTTCGATCCGGGCTCCGCTCGGAGCGGAAGGCGCACGAATTCCTTCATATACGCGTCCATTGTTGGGAACGCGTACGCCTCGGCCCTGCTACGCGGATCAAGGACCCCGGAAGTGTGAGTGAACAAGTGACGGACGGTAATTTCCCGCTGGGCGGGCACAGCGGCTCCGGATTCCGAAGCGACGGTGCGGTTCGCAAATTCGGGAAGGTGCTCCGATACGGCGTCGCCCAATGTGATGCGCCCCAACTCGAACAGGATCAAGGCAGCCACCGCAGTGATTGGCTTGGTCATGGAAGCCACATCAAAGAGCGCGTTGAGCGGCATCGGGCCGTTCGTGCCGATCCCCCGCATCCCGGTCGCTCGATGGTGGACTACCTTGCCCCTGCGGGCCACTAGAGTGACGAAGCCGGCCGCCTGACGATCTTCCACCATCTCCGAAAGCCACGGCTCCAATCGACGGAGTCGTTCGGAAGACATTCCCGCTGACTCGGCAACGACAACCGGGATTTCGGATGGACCAGCAATTAGAACGCACGCTGAAACGAAAATTAGGGGAACGAATCGGAAGTGCATGATGGCCACCGGCTGCGGGAACCGTTTCGGACGGGGCCATGCTAGCAGGCTGGCCTGTGCGGTCCGTGCCGGCTGGGGAACTCGATCTTGCCGAATCATCCTTGACGTGATTCAAGAGACCGCGCGGTTTGGCGCGACAGGTGCGTTTGGAACCGTCGGATACTACGGCGCCCCGTTCCGCTCCCTGTGGCGATCTTCGCGGACCCCTGCCAGCCAGGATTCGAATTCTCGCCACAAGCGTTGGGCGAATCCTGAGCGGCCCCCCGCAAGATCTGTTGTCTCCGCGAAATCGACCGAGAGGTCGTATAGCTCCAGCGGCGCCCCGGATGCGGGTCGCACCAGCTTCCAGCGGCCTTGACGCATGCCGCTCACGTCGCGGTATCGGAAATAGACGTTGCGATGCGGCGACGGAGCGCCGTCTCGAAGGACGGCCAACGGGTCACGGCCGTCCACCGCCCGATCTTGGGGGGCGTCAAGGCCCGCAGCGCGCAACCCGAGGACGAAGAGGTCCATATTGACCAAGGGTTCCCGGACGACCGAGCCATCGGGTATCTTGCCCGGCCAGCGAACGATGCAAGGTGTTCTCACGCCCCCCTCGTACAGCGATGTACGACCGTCGCGGAACGGAGCGTTGGAGGCGACTTCCAACTCTGGCCTCCGAGGTCCGACCCACGCGCCGTTGTCAGACGCTAGGATCACCAGAGTGCTGTCGGCCAGGCGCTGCCTGTCGACTTCGTCCAGGACCCGGCCGATGCCCGCGTCGAGTGCCGTCATCACCGCTCGGTAACCGTGCTCCGTGACGGTGCTCTCCGGGTCGTATCCGTAAGTCCGGAAGAATTCCGCCGGGGCCTGCCACAGAAACGGCTGTCCCGGACTCTTGTTCTTGCGATTCGGGTAGTGGGCCGCGTTGAACGGCACGAACGCAAAAAACGGACGGCCGGCATTGCGGCGTATGAAGTCGGCCGCCGCGTCGGCGAAGATGTCGGTCGTATAGCCTTCCATCTCGGCAGGCTCGGTCCCCACATACATGTCGTGCCTGCCGTTGTAGGAGTAGGTGAAGTAGTCACAGTTGCCGGAGATGCATCCGATGTACTCGTCGAAGCCCCTGTCGGTCGGCCTGCTGCCTTCCGCGAAGCCGATGTTCCACTTGCCAAAGGCCCCAGTGGCATATCCGCGCTCTTTCAAGTATTCGGGAAGGATCTTCTCTCGATGTGGCAATCCGATGCCGGTCCAGTTCTCCTGAGCGGAAAGCTGATGGGTCAGGCCGTTTCGATCCGGATAGCGACCCGTTAGGAGGGCCCCCCGAGAGGGGGAGCACGAGGAGGTAGGAATGTAGAAGTCGGTGAGCCTTGTGCCCTGCGTCGCCAGCTTGTCAATGTTGGGCGTCTTGATTACGGGATTTCCGTAGCACGCTAGGTCGCCCCAGCCTACGTTGTCGATATAGATGAGAACGATATTGGACCTTGCCTCGACCGCCCCATGTACAAACGCTGAGAAGCAACCAGCGAGCACGCAAGCTAGGAAACGATGCATTGGCCCATTCCAGTACGAAGCGGCCGGCGCCGGTGTTCGGACGGCAGGCCCCCCCGGGAGCGAAAGCGGACCGGCGCGAGCGCGCGATTCCTCAAAGCGAGGGCTCCAGACTGCGTTCGCCCCTCTTCGAATGACCCCCGCCATCCTCGGGCTGCGCAAGGTGTTCAGACCCCGGCACAGGGACTGCCTTGTCATCTGACGTTCCGCCTGGAAATCCAGGCAGGTAGGAGTCAACCCTTACAAAGCTCCGACGCGCTGCAAGGGACAGCTTTGTCCACCGTCTTGAGCTGGTCACCTTCGATCATGCCCGTGAGCGCCACCATCTCTCCAGCGAATTTCTTGACCTTGTCTTGGTCAGCGATCTTGTAGATCTTACCGTCATCTGTCACTAGCACGGCGAGGGCTCCGCCTTGGATGCAGTTCTTAGCGCAAGCGGGATTGCGCTCGGCTTCGTTGCGAGCGCATCCTTCGTCGGAAATGTAGCCGGTGATTGTGCCGGCTAGGCACAGCCCACTGGCAACCAGCGCTAGCGTGACCAAAGTACAGGTGCGTCTCATAGAGTTTCTCCGAATCGGTTTCAGGCTATCCGTGGTTCCAGCCTGTCGTTGATCCTAAGGATTCCCCCCGGCGAATGTCAAACGGCGTGACCCGGCGGGCTGCAAGCCCGGCCTCCGGCCCTACAGCGGGACAGTTTGGTCTCCGGCCCTTGACCGGGGCGGATCGATGGCAGGTTTCGTAGGTGTGTCGGCAATTGCAGCAGCGTCGCTTCGTCGCCGAGCATGAGTGGATTGCCAAACACCGTCTGAGGATCGTTGGTCTCTTCCAGCCACTGGTCGAGAAGCTCGCGCATTGCCTGCAGTCGGTCTGCGTGACCCAGGACTGGTGCCATTTTGTGCTGCTCCTGCGGCTCGTTGCGCACGTTGTAATGCTCCTCTGCCGGCGGCCTGAGGTATCGGTCCAGGATTGCGAGTGCTGCGTCGTCGGCTTCAGCCGCCCTTTCCCAGGACGCCCGGTAGAACCTCCTCGAGCGCGGCGCGCCACGGTTGATGTGGGATGCGCACTGAAATTCCGGATGAAAGCTTCGAATCTACCTGTACTCGCCAGTTGATCGTAAGTGGCACGAATTGCCGTCCAGCCGGACAAGAGGGGTGCATTCTTTCAGCCGGGACTCTATAAGAACGGGCGAAGCGACAATGCTCGCTGCTCCGGTGGAACAAAGCCGTGGGATTCGGGGCTGCTGAGCATCGCCGGCTCAACGATGTCCTCGGTGGCTGCGCTTTAGAAGCCGCTGCTTAGGCTAAAGGGACTTGGTCATCGAAGAAGCTTCCCCGTCGGTGTCGAACAGCACGGTTGCCGTTTTCTGGGGCCGAGGGATCTTCTGCTAGCGGGCAAGCGATCGGTTCTCGAATCATCCGCTTAGGCCCTCCGTCGCCATCAGCTTGGAAATGATCGACAAGAACGCCCGTCGAGGCACATGTGGCTGCATGCCCATCCGCGACGGTCGTTCGGTGAGCTCGCGCGTACAGAGCTCAAAGAGCCTGCCATCGGCGTCACGGACGCTTTTTGAAATCAAGAGCGGCTCCTGCCCAATTCGAAGATGGTCTTAGGATGAGTACTTGTCAGGTTTACCAATGCAAGAACTTCACAGGGCGAGTATCGGGGCGGGGCGGCGAGGCGATCGTCGCTTATCGCGCGAGCCTTTAAAAGTTCACATTCTGCCCACGAAGGGCGCCAAAAGGGAGAGCGGAAACCCGCGATGCGTCCGGACTCGCGCTCTAGTTCGTCTTGCAGCATGGGGGGCGCTGGCTTGGTGCGGGGTCCTAACTGGTCAAGACACGGTTGGCACAGGCACCATCCGGGGCACGATAACGCGGAGCGACGGGACCCCGGCCGGTTCGGTCCGCGTTTGCGTTGAGGGCACGGGACAGTGCGCTTTGAGTGATCCCACAGGAAGGTTCGCGTCCCTTGATGCCCGGCCTGGCACGCGTCGGCTCGAGGTGACGATGGAAGCCGGCCAGGCCATGCTTACCGGGGATGTCAATGTAAGAGCGGGCCTGACCAGCGAGGTTGTGCTGGAATTGCCCGAGATCGCCGCTGTCCAAAGTTCTGTGACCGTAGGTGCCACGGAATTGCTGACTCCCGATGAAGTCGTCACTTCGGGCGTTCGAATTCAGAACCACGCAGTCGCCAAGAGCGCCGGCGCGTTGCAGGACGTCTCACGGTACGTTTCCACCTTGCCGGGGGTTGTAACCGGGTCGGCGGATTTCCGAAACGACATCATCGTACGCGGCGGCAGCCCGCTGGAAAACCTTTTCGTCGTCGATAACATCGAAATCCCGAACATCAACAGCTTCGCCAACCTCGCGTCCGCGGGCGGTACGGTCAGCTTGCTGGACGTGAATCTGATCGAAGATGTCACGTTCCTGACCGGCGGATATCCCGCCCCATATACCAACAGGCTATCGAGCGTGATGCAAGTTGCTCAGCGCGAAGGCAGCCGTGACCGATTTCGCTCGCTCGTTACTTTCGCGTACGCAGGAGCGGGAGGCGTGCTGGAAGGGCCGTGGGCGAACGGCAACGGCTCGTGGATCCTATCGGCTAGACGCAGCTTTCTCGACTGGTTCACCAATGACCTAGGTACCGGGGGCGTTCCAGTCTACTACTCGTTTACCGGGAAGGCGGTGCGAGACGTCGGCGCTCGCGACCGCATGTGGGTCACGAGCATCAGCGGCATCGACAACATTCGTCTGGGCCTGACGGAGGACTCCAAGCCAAGAGACGTGCTGAGCACGCTAGACATCCGTTACGGAGGCCGCCGGAATGCGTCAGGAATCAACTGGCAGCGCATTTTTGGCGCTCGTGGCGTCGGTCTGCTGGGATTTAGCCATTCGAGCGCGCAGGTCGACTCCACGGTCAAGGACCTAGTACGCAACGGCCTGTTCGGACCGGACGCGGATGTCGCGGAAACGATCGAAGGTGGAGCCGTTACGTTTCGACAGGATTCCACGGAAGCGGAAACGACCCTCAAGTACGACCTAACGATCCACGCCGGAGCATCGGGCGAGTACCGGCTTGGCGGTGCGCAGAAGTATTTCGTCAACAACTACGTGACTTTGTCCCCGCTCGGCTACGACGGTCCGTTCACGCTTGTCCCAGATATCAATCCAATCGACCTCCGCGAACGATTTGTCGCTTCGCAAAGCGGACTCTACTTGCAGAGCACATATAGGTTCGCCGGCAGGGTGCGCGTCACGATCGGTGGCCGTTACGACCGCTACGCTCACTTCGGACTCTCGCATTCCCGGCTGAGCCCACGCGCGGGGGTCTCGGTGTCTCTGAGTCGAGACGTTTCGTGGAACGCGAGCTGGGGCGTCTACCATCAGATGCCGGTCTACCTGTTTCTCGCTGCGTTCCCCGAGAACCGGTTCTTGCTTCCCTCTCGATCCGACCACTGGGTTAGCGGACTGGCTTGGACACCGGGTCGCAATCTGCGAATCACGTTGGAGGCCTATGACAAGCGGTACCGGGACTACGCCGCGTCGACGCAGTTCCCTGCTGTGTCATTCGCCAATGTCGGCGACACATTCGATGTTCGGGACATCCTTTACCCTATGACCAGTGCGGGGAGGGGCAGGGCACGGGGCATCGAATTCTTCGCGGAAAAGAAGTATGCCGGCGACTGGTTCGGTCAACTGAACCTCGCATATTCGCGGTCCAAGCACGCCGGACTTGATGGCGAGCTACGGCCCGGAGCCTTCGATCGGCCTTTCGTGTTCAACATGGTCGGTGGCAAGCGGGTCGGCCGGAAGTGGGAAGCGGCTGTCCGCTTCGCGTACTTGACCGGCAGGCCCTACACGCCGTTCCGCAGGGACCTGTCCGAGGAGCAGCGGCGCGGCATATTTGATCTAGACCGCGTCAATGCTCTGCGCTATGCCCCGTTCGTGACCCTCGACGTACGTCTCGACAGGACCTTTCGAATAGGCGAACAGGTCGTAGTGGTCTATCTCGGCGTGCAGAACGTCCTGGGGAGGGAGAATGCGACGAATGTCCTCTGGAACCGAGTGACTAACCGCCCGAGGTTCGGGGAGGGCATTGGTCGGTTCCCGCTCGTCGGCATGGAATGGTCAATCCGGTAGAAACGGCTTCCGTTCCGTCCGATCGCGCCAAAGAATCCGATCTCAGCGTTCGACCCACCGATAGGCTGCCTTGCTATTCAGCCGGAAGCATTTTTCCTGGGCCGCGGACCCCTTGTCGGAGAAGTATTCGCGGACAATGCCGAAAACCTGAGCGTATGTCCCGAGCGGGTCACTGTTCGGCCAGTCGCTGCCGTAGAGCACGCGATCTTCGCCGAATGCATTCACGATCTGGTCAATCGTTGCCCGGTAGTCCTCCAGTTCGTACGAAACCTTATCTCCTTTGAAATCCAAGACTGCCGAAATCTTCACGTAGGTCTGAGGCCTAGCCGAAAACTCGCGCAGGATTCGCTCGTACCGATCCGTCTGGCCGGGAGGGAGCCTGAACTTCGGTAGATGGTCGACGACCATGCGCAGTGAAGGGACACGGTCCGAGAGACGCAGCATGGCTTCCAGGAGGTCGAAGTTCTGATTCGCGGTGTCAAGGGACAGGCCCGCCTCGGCGAGGAGGCCCATGTCCTTCACGAATTGCGGGTTGGCAAGCTGATCGCCGAGGTTACGGCCCCATAGGTTCCCGTAGCGGATCCCGCGAAACAGTGGGTTCGCGGCGAAGCGCTCCAGATGGCTGCCGAACCCGGGCTTGCCGGCGTCCAGGAATCCCACAAGCGCAACAATCGAGGGGTCATTGGCGGAAATGTCTAGCACCCATTGGTTGTCCTCGATCCGCGGGCTGCACTCGACGACAACGGCGCCAACCACTCCGTGGCTGCCCGCGACCTCTCGGAAGCGACTCGGATAAGTCGGCTTAGACCGAATTGGATCGTCCGGCGGGGGCCAAGGGATACCGCCGGGCCTGTTGGGGTCGAATAGGTGAATATGTGTGTCGATCACCGGGAAGGGAGGCTGCGCGGCCGAAGCCACGGCAGCGGAGAGCAAGAACGTCCGGCGCGTCACGAATCAAGTATAGAGATCCGCCGAATCGCCGCCCGGCCTTGCTTGCCTTCCGCCAGGCTGGTTAGATGGAACTAGTGGAGGAAAGCCAAGCAAGCGCCGCGCTCCGTGCTTTGCCGAGCGTCGACGAGGTGCTCCGATCCGAGGCGGCCGACGAGTGGCTGGCGCACCTGCCTCGGAACCGGGTCGCCGATCTAGTCCGTGACGCGATCGCCGAGCTTCGAGTGCAGGTTCTCTCTGGCCTACCGGCCTGGGAGATCACCCCCCTCGATGAGGTGAAGGCTCATGTCGATCGAACGGTCCGCTTGCTTCGGCGGAACTCGCTGAGACCTGTGATCAATGCTTCCGGCGTCATCCTGCACACGAATCTGGGACGTGCGCCGCTGAGTTCGTTGGCCATTCAGGCGGTAATTGAAACGTCGGGTAAGTACACCAACCTCGAGTATGACCTCGGCACTGGCGCTCGAGGCAAGCGAGACATGCATTGCGGCCGGCTGCTGGAAAACCTGCTGGGCGCGCCGGCAATCGTAGTCAACAACAACGCCGCGGCCATTTTCCTGGCGCTCCACGAACTGGCCAGGGACGGGGAAGTGATTGTCTCTCGCGGCGAGCTCGTTGAAATCGGGGACGGCTTTCGGATTCCCGACATCTTGGAAGCGTCCGGGGCGACGTTGAGGGAGGTTGGGGCCACCAACCGGACAAGAGCGGAGGATTACCGGCGGGCGATAGGCCCGGAGACCAAGGCTTTGCTTCGCATCCATCCGAGCAATTTCCGGCAGATAGGTTTCACGGGCAAGCCGTCGCTCGTCGAGCTCGTCGAGCTGGCGCGTTCGAAATCGATCCCTCTGATCGAGGACCTGGGCAGCGGCTGTCTGGTCGATCTGAACCAAGAAGGCATCGAGGACGAGCCGCCCGTTCGCGAGAGCCTCGATGCGGGAGCTGGCATCGTGACCTTTTCCGGGGACAAGCTGCTGGGCGGTCCTCAGGCAGGCATCATCGCCGGAGATTCTGGCCTCGTGGCGAGAATTCGTCGCAACCCGCTCTTCCGTGCGCTTCGTGTGGACAAGCTCACGCTCGCGGCGTTGGAAGCGACGCTGCGGAGCTATCTTGCAGACCGCGAGGACGAAATTCCGGCGTTGGGCCTCATGCGAGTTCCGGCTAGTCACATCAATTCACGGGCGAAGCGGCTTGCAAGACGGTTGGCGATGCTCCGCGTCCCTGACATCGAGGTCGTTGCGAGCGAGTCCTTGCTGGGAGGTGGCTCCACGCCAATGCACAGCCTGCCGTCGACAGCAGTTGCGATCACTCCTCCTGAGGGAATGACCGCCCAAGGCCTTGAGGTCAAGCTTCGATCCGACGACCCGGCTGTAGTCGCCCGCATCGAGAAGAACCGGCTGTTGCTAGACCTGCGTACTGTGTTCGAAACTGAAGAGGACGCGCTGCTTGCCGCGGTCGTGAGGGCCATGGGCCAGAGTGGCTAGTACGACCGCCATGACGTTCTCTGCCTCGACGTTGCGGCACACTGGAATTCGCGACCTCCCGCTTGGCGTGCGCGAGGCCGCCACCGCTCGATGCGTCACAGAGGGCGTGGCGCACATGTTCGTCGAGGGTTCGAAAGCGGCACAGTCTGTGATCGAATTCGAAGCGGGTGCGTTTCGTGGATGGAGAGGTTCTGGACCGCATAGTTCCGCCCGAAGTGGACTGCCACCACAACGGAGCGTGGCGCGACGGCGACGGCGAGGCTCCCTTGCGAACGGCGCTGATGAAGGCTTCGCTGCCGATCCCGATCATTGGTGGTCGTCTTCCCTTGGGCAGGTCGCAGCAAGGCATCTTGCTCGACTTCGGCAACGGACCGCGTACGCGCCCGATTCGCCTAGAGGCCAGCGTAAGGGCCTGATGAGACTGGCCACGACTGCTTCCGGAGGCAACTATTCAATCCAAGTGTCGACTTTTATGCAACAGCTTTGCAACTATCCATAGGCTTGTGTGAAGGGATGGCTGGATTGCGGTCAGTGATGAATGGCCCGTGGGCGAGACCGAGTGAGCTGGCGCGTGCCGCCCTCGCCACCGGTCTAGCTGTTACCTCTTGGGGTGTCTTTGCGGGCGGGCCGCTAACGGAGCGTGCCCCGGCCAAGGAGGCCGTGGTCTGGATCGAGTCATACGAAGAGGCGATCGCGGAGGCTAGGAGGACTGGAAAGGCCATCTTTCTCGAGTACCGCTGTGCCCCGTGAAGGGCCGGGAGGGTTTTTGACGCACAGGTTGTGCTGACCGAGGAAGGTACCAAGAGGGGGCGGCTGCTTCAGCAGTACGTGACGGCCCGGGTTACGCGAATGGACCGGATTAACATTGGGCTGTTCGATTTCGACCGCTATAACACCTTGTACTTTTTTGTACTCAACGCCGATGAGCAGATTTACCTTCGCTACGGTGGCCGTGACGTCCAGTCGGCGACGACCTACTTGGATTTGCAGAGTTTGGAGCTGGCCCTTGTACAGGGGCTGAAGCTTCACGAGCTCTATGAGCAAGGCAAGCTGCCAAGAAGACCACTCCCGCCTTCCAAATATCCGCGAGACATTCCTGCGCTTTACGAGCGGACTACGCAGAGAGGGCGTTGCGTGGAATGCCATCTAATCGGAGACCTGGAGAACGTGCAGCGAGAGAGGGACGGCACGCTCGATAAGCTGACACACCTGTTTCGGGCACCCGAGATAGGTAAGATTGGAATCGAGCTGGACATCCCGAGAGGTTTGCGCGTCAAAAGCGCCATTGGAAGTGTCGCCAAGGCAGGGATGCGGTCGGGTGATGTCATCCGGTCGCTAAATGGAGTTGAGGTTTGGACTTTCGGCGACTTCCAGTGGCAGCTTGGCAAGGTGTTGCACACCGCGAGCCGGATCCAGATGATCGTCGACCGAGACGGAGAGCGCATCGATTTGGAAATCGAGCTCCCGGAATTCTGGTGGCATACCGACCTGACCTACCGAAACCTCTCCGTCGACCCTAGGGTGTACTTCGGATCCGCGCCGCTCCACAGCGCAGAGAAGACGGCACTGGGGCTCGATCCCGAAGGATTCGCGAGCCGCGTCGACTCGATTGATGCATTCGCAGAGCTTCTTGGCAGTCACCAGCTGCAGGTCGGCGATGTCGTGTACGGAGTCGACGGTACTACGGGGGACAACGTGGCCAACACGGCCGACCTCTATATCAAGCTTAGGAAGCAGGCCGGCAGCGAAGTGACGTTGCACGTACTGCGAGGGGACGAGCGGCTCGAATTGCCGTTGAAGACCGAAAGGATGAGTTTCAGGAAATGAGAGCTCTCTTGGTATCCGCCATCGTGATTGCCGGATTCGGCAAGGTTTGGGCAGGCGATTGGTCCACCGAGGCCCATGCCCTGTCGGTGGACGGCACGCCGCTCGTCACCTGCCGGTCTCGCCTGGCGGGCGAGTTCCTCGTGGTCGAGCTTCGGGCGGCCGACGGCTGGCATGTCTATGCAATGGACAACGAGCGGCGAGCCAAGGAAGCACTGGCGGGCAAGATGTCCCTAGGCGTGGAGCAGAATACCGAGGTCTTAGTTGACAACAGTTTGCAAGTAGATGGTGATTGGTACCAGTCCGAACCCAAAGACTTCTCGCAGCCAGAGCTGCGATGGTATTCATACGGGTTCGAAGGTACCTCGCTATTCGCAGCAAAGGTGAATCGGGGCGAGGCAGCGGTAGCCACCGTGCAAGTGCGAGCGCAGGCTTGCGACACCAGCAGCTGTGTTGGCGTGGACGCAGCAATGGAACTCAGTCTCGTAGGCGCAGACGATGACCATTTCGAGCCGGTCGGATTGGTGCGGGTCCGAGGATCTTAGGTGCGGCCCGCGGCGATTTGAATCGGAGCAACGGATTGGCCTCCGAAGTGGCGGTGCCAGTTCGGCTGCTTCTGAAACGGCATCTCGATCGTAGCCTTCCGTTGTTACCAGACCGGAGGCTCGCAGTGCGTTTCCGGCTCTAGAGGAATCTCTATCGACCGCCCTTGATCGAACGCGCGGTAGGCTGCCTGCACGATTTCCAGAGCCTTGTAGCCGTCTGTACCGTCCGCTCTGGGCGGCTTGCGGCTTGCAATCGCCTCGAAGAAGTCGCGGAACTGGTCTTGAAACGTGTCGGTTCGAGGCGGCCAGATGTCCACCCAGCCGGACTCGAGATCGCCCCACCAACGAGCAGGTCTCGTCCAAGACAGCATGTCGGAAGGCAACGAATCGGCCGGGTCCTTCTCAAGATAGATCGACACTGGCGCGGACTGGAAAGGCGCGGTGATGAATGCGCTGCATCCCAGTGTTCCCTTGGTGCCGTAGAGCATTAGCGGGGAGGTGAATGCACGGGAGAATCTGTGCCAGCCCAGGGAACCGAGCGCACCCGATTCCATCCTTACGGACAGCACCACATTGTCGTCGTTGTTGTGATTCTCAAGAACTGACGCCATTTCGCAAGAGACTGCGGCCACGTCGCCGAGCAGGTCAAGAATCTGATCGATCCGGTGCTGGCCCACGTCGATCAGCGTCAACCCTCCTCCTTGCTTGGTGTCGAAGCGGTAGTTCCGCGGGCCACCCGGAATGACCTCCAAGGGCTCCGATATGGTCCCGCTATAGGCCCGCACATCGCCGAGCAGGCCAAGGTCGATGAGTCGTTTCACACACAGGTGCTCGGAACTGAATCGGTGGTGGAATCCCAGTTGCAGTACCCGACCGGCTTGTTTAGCGCATCGTTCCATCGCCAGGGCGTCCGCCATCGAGAGAGCAATCGGTTTCTCGCACAACACGTGGCGTCCAGCCGCAAACGCCAGTTCTGCCTGCTCCCGATGAAAGACGTTGGGAGACGCAATCAACACCGCTTCCACCGCCTCGTTGTAGATCGCTTCCTCAGCAGTCGATGCCAAATGGGGAATGTCGAATTCCGCCGCCGCGGACTGGGCAGCTTCGCGCGAAGGATCGAAGACGCTGGCGGCCCGGCCACCAATCGCACGCAAGGCAGGCAAATGGCGCGCCACGGTTACAGAGCCCGCTCCTAGGATGGCTAGTCTCGGTGGTGCGGCCGTCATAGGACTCGAAGTTCCGTCCAGCAGATGCCCCTATTCAGCGGCGCGGCGCTCGAAGCCGAAACGGACAATTCCTAATCGTATCCGAGGACAACGGTCGCTAGCCTTGGGGGCCGTTCGGGTCGAGTGAGGCAAGTCGGGTCTTGCGACCCACAGCACGAATCGTGATCCTAGGTGCATTTCCCTATGTTGTCGAGGACAGAGTCAGGTTGAACAGTTGGATCTACTCAACCGGTGGCCGGCGATCCCGGCACCGGACACCTGTATCTCTCCGATACGGCCAAGCCTTCGAGGTGTCACTCTGGCCAATCGCGAATCGGGCTCACTCCATTAGGTAGACTCGGTAGTGGCGGTTCCGGCGGGGGGTCGGAGCGTGGGGTAGGGTTGCACAAATACATCGTTATCGGTCCGCAAGGGTCCGGCAAGTCCACCCAGAGTCGCCTGCTCGCGTCGCGATTTGATTTCGCACATATCTCCGCGGGCGATATTATCCGCTGGCACTTGGAACACAGGACAAAGCTCGCGTCACGTGTACGCATCATCCTAGACTCTGGAAACCTGATCCCTGACGAGATCGTCATGGACTTGATGCGGCGCCGCCTTGAAGAGCATGACTGGAATTACGGCTTCGTGCTGGACGGGTTCCCGCGTACCAGAGCGCAGGCTGATTTTCTTTGGCAGAACTGGGACATCGACAAGGTCCTGTATATCGATGTCCCCGATCAGGTGGTCTTCCAGCGGGTGTGGGAGCGAGGCATGGCAGGCTGGGGTTCTGGTTACACCAAGCGCGCAGGCACGAATCCGGAGGCTCTGCGGAGACGGATCCGAAACTACCATTACAGGACGAAGCCGCTGTTGGATCTCTACCAGAAGCTCGATATGCTAATGCACATTGAAGGAAACCTACCGATCACGGCTGTGTTTTCGAGGATTACGCGCTCTTTAGGCCTGCTTGAAGGGTCCATCTGACTCCCTTCAAACAAAGCTTTCGCTAGCAAGTGTGAGGCGGCGATTGCCCGGCAGGCCTTATACGCAGTCTCGGTGGCCGCTCGTGAGTATGCGAACCTCGAAAGTGCATCGACGGTACAAAGTTTCAGGCCTGCGGCGCGTCTGGGGATACTAGACTTTGGTGGACAGTTGAGGCTGCGGCAGCTTCCGTGCCCGATGTCAAGAGGAAAACGCAGGAAACTGGGAATTAACTGCTAGTTTTCAATGTTCAGTGGCACAGGCAAGCGGCGTCGGGCCGCCGCCTGGACAGAGGCGCTGCATGGAGCGGGGGTCCATGCAACAGCCTCCCGTGAAGGCGGCTCCCGCTACTAGCTGCGGTTGTCGCGAAGGACGGCGTCGAGCAGGGTGACAAGCTGGCGCACGACGGCCACGAGCGCCACTTCGGGCTTGCGGCCCGTAACCACGAGGCGGTCCTACAGCGCCTCGCAGGCAGAATGGCAGCGGGATGCGGCAACGGCAGCCGCGGTCATTCGCAAGCTGGCAGCGCAAGCCAACGCCCCTCTGCGCGATGAGCGCCTCTGGCAGCCGCAGGCCCCGGCTGCGCCCTGACCGCTGCATGGCCGCCGCCGCCGCGCCCAAGAGCCCGCATCTCAGCTGTGCCGAACCACCGATGCTCTAGACTTTTTCTCACATTTCCCAAGAAATCTCTTGACACCGGCCACGAAAGCTCATCTGTCAACTGGAAAGGACTATCCCTTCTGCGCTGCCTAGGATCATCTTCGCCTGCAGCACCACGTTGGGCGGCGGCGTGGCCCGTTGCGACAGGCTCGGCAGCTTCCCCCGTTGTCTCCTCATCGAGCGACAATGGAGCGAGTCGGCGTCCTCTTAGCATGGCGGACCCCCTCCCACGGATCGCACCGCTCAAATCACACAAATTTCCAACTTAGACGAATAAGCTCTTGGGTCGAACAAGGTCTCCGTTACATTGAGTGCAACATGTAGGGTGTTCGCGCAGAAAGTTGCTTTGGCAGGGACGTCTTGCATTTCGATGAGTTGTGGATGTACCCTGATGTCGTCGCACGGCCTGATGGAATCTCCGGGCTCGGTGCAACTTGGGCCACTGATGGCGCGCAGCTTGGTTGTGGGTCGGAATCGACATCGAGACGACGGGCTTTGCGAGTTACCATCGGTCGCGCCTAGGTGGAGTTGAGCAGGGCACGGCTCCCGCAGCTTCGCCCAAGAGGATTTCGGAGGGCCTACACAGTTCGCCTCTTTTCGTCGGCTAGGAAACTTTGGGTGCCGGGCATTGCGACTGTCGGTGCTGTCAGGTTGGTAGTGCGGACCATTTTGCTCGCCCTATGTGTGATCGCATGTATTGCAGCGAGTGACGACTCACCGGCGGCAATGAATCAATCCGCCGGGATGGAGGGAACACTGCCGTCGTTCCGCGACATCACGGACGAAGCTGGCCTAGGATACGAGATCACCTGCGGGAATCCAGTCACCGAGTCTTTAGTCGATGTCAACGGCCAGGGAGCCTGCTTTCTGGACTATGATGGCGACGGTCTCCTTGACGTCTATCTGGTCAACGGCTCCTCGCGGTCCCTCGATCGTGCCGGCAATCCACCCCATGACTATTTGTTGAGGAACCAAGGAGATGGAACTTTTTGGGATGTCACGAAGATCGCGGGCCTTGGAGATAAGAATTGGTCCAGCGGCTGCGCGGTCGGGGATTACGACAACGACGGTGACTCAGATATCTATCTGACTAATTACGGACCCAACAAGCTCTATCGAAACCGGGCCGGCACCTTTTCAGAGGTGTCCGACGAGGCCGGCGTGAGTGGACCGAAGTGGACGCCGCCGAAGTGGAGCATGGGTGCTGCTTTTGCGGACGTTGACAACGATGGAGATCTGGATCTGTATGTGGCAAACTTCACGGCGTTCGATCGCGAGAAATTTGTTTCGTCCCCGACTGTTGCGGGTCCTTGCCAGCTCAAGGGAGTGCCCATCGTCTGCGCTCCTGATTTCTTCCACGGCCAACAGGATCTGCTTTATTCTAATGATGGAGATGGCACGTTCACAGACGTCAGTGACGCAGCGGGCATTCAGCTAGACACGCCGGGCCATGGATTCGCTGTGGTCTTCTCTGATTACGATCACGATGGCGACCAAGACATTTACGTTGCAAATGACGTCGGACCTAACTCTTATTTCGAAAACAATGGCGATGGACATTTTGCCGATATCAGCTGGGAGTCCGGGGGGAGCGTCAATGAGCATGGGGAGCCTGAGGGATCGATGGGACTCACTATCGGTGACTACAACAACGATACACTGCCCGACATCTTCATCACAAATTTCATTGAACAATCCAACACGCTTTATGAGAATGAAGGAAATAACAAGTTTGTCGACCAAACAGCCAGTCTTGGTCTCTTTGCAACGGGATTGAATGAGAGCGGTTGGGGTACAAAATTCATCGATTTTGACAACGACGGATGGTTGGATATCTTTATCGCAAATGGCCACACCGATGAGCGGTTAGAGAGGCGCTTTCCAACAGACACCTACGCCCAGCCCAACTATATGCTCCGCAATGTCAAGGCAGAACGATTCGTGGACGTCTCACATGCAGTCGGCTTGCGCAATTTTCAAAACAAAGTGGGCCGTGGTTCTGCCTTCGCTGATTTTGACAATGACGGTGACGTGGATGTTCTTGTGATCAACAAGAACGACAAGCCTACCTTTCTTCGAAACGATGGCGGTAATCGGCTAAATTGGTTTGCAATCCGGGCTCAGGGTGTCGGCAGCAATCGAGATGGTATCGGCACAAAGATACTCGTGGAGAGCGGCGGTGTGCGCCGCGGTTTCGAAGTGCGTGGGAGCGACAGCTACCTCTCCAGCAACGACATGCGAGTGCAAGTAGGCCTTGGGGCGAACAAATCCGCTGACATTGACATCCGCTGGCCGTCCGGCCAGCGGGACCGCTACGAAACAGTTGCAGCAAATAGGTTCTATTTGGCAGTAGAAGGACAATCGCTCGATGTTGAGCGGTCGGCACCACCTATCAAGCAGCCTTAGCCCAATAGCCTTTATTTGATCCGATTTACACTTGATACACGACAGATTCACGGCTTGTATTCGGTCATTGAGTTAAGTTTGTATATGATCTCCCGAAGAAGCCGAGATGGCTGTCGTCAGGTCGAAAGTACTTCTTGGGGTTGCAGGCCGCACCGAGATCTTCCGCTAGGGACACAAGCGGCAGCCGAGTCAGATAAAGAGCACCGCCTGGAGCGAAGGGGACATCCAGACCATCTCAAATCCCCGGTTGCTACCGAAGGGCTGGGACTTCCAGGCGCGCCCGTGCCCGTGATGCTCTCAATTGGATTCCTCAAAGATGACACGTGCATCTTCTCCAAAGCTGCTCCCAACCGTTGCCACCATGCCGCCACCAGATAGCAGTGGGATCTTTCTGGATGCCGACAACGCGATGCATGTGACACGCGTCTCGTCGGGACCTGTTTCAGTTCACAGCGTCAACAGAATGCACGAACTCCCGTGGAATCTGTATGATCGTCAGAATGCATCACTTTGGATGCGGCGTCGTTGCGGGCCCAGAGGGCGGACAGACACGCCGGCAGATACGGTGAATGTCCCGTCCCTACCGCGCTGGTGCTCGTCCTTCTCCCTCTCTTAGGACCACGATCCGATTTGCCTTGCCTTGCCCGAAAATCTCCGACCGACCGCCAGGCCATTGGACTTCAATATGGTCGTATCGTTCGTCATTTCGTAAGCCAAAATGAAGTCGCGAATCATTTTGAGAGATATATCCGGATCCGCCCTGCATCTCGCCGGAAAGACGTCGGTCTCCAACGATGACAGACACTCGAGCCCCGATCGCATCACGGTTGGACTGGACTCCTTCCAATCGAACCAAGAGCCATGTTCCGCGCGTTGCTGAATTGCGTAGAAGGCTCGGGCGGTCACCCATGTTGTTGATCACGACTTCGAGCGATCCGTCATTATCCAGATCCCCAACTGCCGAGCCCCGCGAAGACCACTTCTCTTGGATCCCTGGGCCCGATTCACTTGAAATGTCCCTGAATCTTCCTTGGCCTACATTCCAATATAGCTGTCGTTGCTGGTAATAGCGGCTCTGCAGATCAGCCCCGTCAATTTCCGGATAGACATGACCATTGACAAGAAGGACGTCGAGGCGTCCGTCGTGATCCACGTCTAGGAAATGAACTCCCCAACCGAGAAACTTCGTCTCGGATCCCAGCCCTGACAGATAGACCATATCGGTAAAAGTGCCATCGCCATTGTTGCGGAAGAGGTTGGGAACGTCGTCGGCGAAGTTCGTCTTTACCAAGTCCATGAGGCCATCCTCATCGTAGTCTGCCACAGCCACTCCCATGCCTGCCTGCTCCTGGCCGTCTTCGTTGAGCGCAACACCGGCAAGGATTCCGATTTCCGCAAACGTTCCATCCTGCCGATTGTGATAGAGCAGACTGGGAGTCGAGTCGCAAGCCCCGTAGAGGTCCGGGTATCCATCGTTGTCGAAGTCGGTCGCTAGGATGGCAAGCGTGTAGCGCGTCGTCGGCAAACCGATTCCACTCGCTTCCGATACATCCTTGAACTGGCCGTTCGCCTCGTTGTGGAACAAGTAGTTCCGACCGAACGGAAGCCCGCGCGGACCGCACATAACTGGCAAGCCCTTCCATTTGCAGAACCCCCCGCTTCCCGGCTTTGGGGTCTTCTCTTTGTGGAAATTCACGTAGCCGGCGACCGCGAGGTCCAGCCGGCCGTCCAAGTCATAGTCCACAAAGGTGCAGCCAGAGTCCCAGCGAAGCGTTGGAGACTCCAAGCCGACAACTGAAGTCACGTCAAGGAACGAGCCATCTCCCTGATTGCGATACAGCGAGCTGTGCCCCCAAAACGTGACGAACAGATCGCGGTAGCCGTCGTTGTCATAGTCGCCTACGCAGACTCCTTGCCCCCAGCCCGTTCGCCTGAGTCCCGCTTCGTCGGTGACATCCTTGAAACGCAACTCGCCGAGGTTCTGGTAAAGGCGCTGGGTGGGCGCCGCCTTCAACTCCTGACGTCCCTGGAACGTAGAAGCATTCGGTAGGAAGATGTCCACTAGACCGTCGTTGTCGTAGTCAAAGATCGCCACACCGTTTCCGGTCGTCTCAAGGATGTATTCCTTGGTATGTTCTTGTCCCGAGACGTTGGGGGCAGTCAAACCAGCCCGGATAGCAAGATCCTCGAAGTGGACCGCGACGGGAAGCAGGTTGGTCTCGGTCTCAAGCCTGGGCGGGGCCACACGTGCGGCAGGGACTGCCACCCCTTGCAGCGCCCATGCAGGCGCGAGACCCGAGAGGGTCAACAGAAGGGTCAGGCAGCCGAAAGCGACTCGGCGCTTCAAAGCTGAGTGTACGAGTACCGTCGGAACCCGGTGGCAGCCCACAGCAACTGTGGTTGTCGAGGAGTCAGTGACTCCTTGGAATCGTTCGACGACTTCATCGCCGATTTCGTTAGTTTGGCCAAGCCTCATGCCGCCCCAGACCCGACCGCTTGGCGGCTACCAGGGCTGGTTCTCGAACGAGGTGAGCGCGCCTCCAAGTGGATCGACCCACCAAGTACTGAGTGCTCCCAAACTCCGAGGTTCAAGCCGTCATCGTCTTGTCGACAATACTCTTGGATGTGATGTGCCTGATGAACGAAGCGGTTGGCTGGTAGATGTTCGGCACCAAACTTGCTGAACACGTGCATCATGGTCTTAACGTCTGAATTGTTGTCGATGCTGGACTCGCCTTCGATCGAGCTAAGCCCGATCCGCCGAACACCGTCATACCATGCACGGCCTCGCGAAGGTCCCAATCGACGAACAGGAACTCGTTGCCACTGAGCATATCACGGACCTATATAGGACCCTATCCGTGCTTGCTAGCGTTCAATCAGATTTAACACAGCCAGGGTTGGTTGTGTAGAAGGGAGGGAGTGCGGGTTGGGCTTCGCATGTTGAAGCCGGAGACCGTCCAGTGGCTACAGGGAGCGTTGCGGGGCGCGGCCTTGTCGCGGGCAGCGTTGGGGCGCGGGCTGTGCAAATGCGACGGCTGGCGCAATGCGCGGGGGGAGTTGTGTTGAGTTGCCTACGGTTTAGCTGACAGTTGATAGTGCGCCAGCTGCTGTACCCCAAGGGGTAGCGCCATGATGGCCGAGGAGGCCCGGAACGATCGACAGCCTCCGTCGGGCAGTTCAACTCGCAGCCAGGGCTGGCCGTCACGCCGTCTGCGGTTGGACAGGACCTTCAGCTCCCATCTGTCGAACGGGTGGCCGCGGCGGCAGAACCGTACCGACTTGGGAGCCGAACCATGGAATGGGGTAGTCTGACCACCACTTGTACAAATTGGTAGAGCAGCGATGCTGAAGTCAGCATCGCTGCTCTTGCACAAAACCTCCATGACCGGCCACTTACTCATTCCGAATGCACGCTGGACTCATGAAGGTCCCGGAGGCCATTAACGATTTTCAGCAGGATCGGGCCTAAGCGCTCGAGGCAATTTTCGAGTTCCTGAAAGCAACCGATAGGGATGGAAAGAGGTCGTCTGGACCTCGATTTCAGGCCCACACCTCCAGTAGGCTCCGGGCAACGGCTGAGTTCCGGGGAAGCCGCTGATCAGGGCATCGCTCACCCTCTAACCCTAAGCGACGCAACCGGATTTGTGTCAAATACCCCACAATCGCCACCTCAGACGGAGAAAATCTCCTCAATTGCCGGTGCAATGCGGAAATCTCTAGTTTTGGTGCGACATTTCGCTTGACACAACTGATATATCAAACCTATGCTGGCCTTGACAAGTTTGCATGGATGAGTTGGCAATTAGTTTCTCCACAGCGAGGATCCGTTATCAGCGGATGGAGGCGCCACTAATGTTCTGCGCTTGGTCAAGAAGCGGCCTCTTGGCCTTTGTCGCAACGTTGCTATGTAGCACCGGTTGTCAGAACAACCCAGCCATACATGCCGGCCGAGACGAACAATATTTTGAGCGACGGGAACTGCCGATAGAGGTCGCCAACAAGGTCAATCCGGAATTCAAAACCCCGCGGCAGCTCCATCTGGACTTTACTGGCTTTGTCGGTTCGAGGCTAGCCGCCAACCTAGAGGGTTGGGAACTCCGGACGCCGGGCGCCAATCCGGCACTGATTGAAATGTTCTATGACCGGGACCGAAAGCCATCTAGAGATCTGCTGCCTTGGCACGGTGAGTTTGTCGGTAAGTATCTTTGCTCGTCTATCTTAAGTCACAGGATCCTGAGAGACTCGCGCCAAAAGGAGATGATCCAGAGCGTAGCTCGCAGGTTCATAGCGAGCCAGGACGAGGATGGCTATTTGGGCCCCTTCCCTAAGAACTCGCGCCTAACAGGTCAACGCGAGGGGGAAGGCTTCCTTGAGACTCAGTTGTGGGATGTATGGGGCCACTATTGGGCGATCCAGGCCCTCATTCTTTACTACGAAGATTTCGGTGATGAGGCGGCCCTCACAGCAGCCACGAAGGCGGCCGATCTCATTGTTCATACTTATCTGGACAAACCGCTTGACATGACCAACGACGGCAGTGTTGGGCAAATGAACTATGCAATAATCCACGCATTCGCATTGCTGTACCGCATCACCGGGAAAAGCGATTACCTAAACATGGCCCGCTGGATCATCGATAAGTGGGACGAACCAGCGGGACCGCAATACATGAAGTTGGCTTTGGATGGAAAGGAAATGCATGAGTTCCCGGGTAACCGTTGGGAGAGTCTGCATGACTTCTTAGGCCTATTCGAGATGTATCTCTTGACCGGGGAAGAAACATACCGAGAAGTCTTCGTTCACATCTGGAACAGCATTTTGAAGGGAGATCGCCATAACACAGGAGGATTCAGTTCGGGCGAGAAAACAACTGGCAATCCCTACGATCCGTCTCCAATCGAGACCTGCTGCACAGTGGCATGGATTGACATGAGCATTGCGATGTTGAAGTTGACCGGGAATTCCATTGTGGCAGACGAGATTGAATTGTCTACCTTCAACGGATCACTGGGGGGCCAATCGCCTTCCGGTACGTGGTGGACATATAACACACCGATGGACGGCACAAGAGAGGCGTCCGCTCACACGATCAACTTCCAATGCCGGCCCGGCAGCCCTGAGTTAAATTGCTGCTCGGTAAACGGTCCGCGTGGTCTTGGAATGCTTTCGGAATGGGCGATGCTCTCCAACGATGGGTTCGTACTCAACTACTACGGGCCCTCTACGTTTAGAGTCAAGACCGCGAATAGGCAAACATTGTCCCTTTCTCAGGAAACCGATTATCCAAAGACTGGGAATGTCACTGTGCGCCTATCGATCGATAAGCCGGAACGATTCGAAATCAAACTCCGCATACCGGTTTGGTCTGCGAATACCAGCGTCTCTATCAATGGCGAAGAGGCTCCTGATGTGCGGTCGGGATCCTATCTCGCCTTGGAGCGCGAATGGAAGACTGGAGATATCATCGAGATCAATCTTGACATGTCACCTCATTACTGGGTCGGAGAAAGGGATTTCGAAGGCAAGGTATCGGTCTATCACGGCCCGATCCTTCTTGCCTTCGATCCAGTGCATAATGAAATCGATCCGGCAGAAATACCTCAGATGGATGCAAAAACTCTGAGCTTCGAAGTCGGACAAACCACCCGCCAGATTCGGCCTTGGATGATTCTAACCACCGAGGCTTCCGATGGCACTCGGGTAGCCCTTTGCGACTTCGCGTCAGCTGGGGCATACGGTAACTATTACCGGACTTGGCTGCCGTTACAAAACATCGCTCCGTTAGCATTCAGCCTCGACAAGCCTGTCTGGGCGAACAGGCCCTGACATCTATAACGGGCTAGCCGATGGAGAGTCGCACAAGCACGGAAATGAGACCCACACCAATGTTGCGAGTCTCGACGGAGGAAGTCATGAACAGTGTCAATTCTAGCGCCAAGATTATGGTGGTCCTACCAGCGCTCCTGGTACTGAGCTCCTTGAGCCTTCACGCCCAGTTCACGAGTAGTATCGAAGGGACCGTATCGGATCCTACAGGGGCCGTCATTCCTGGGGCATCCGTCACTCTCACGAACCGTGGCACTGGAGAAGTCAGAATCGTTGAAACTTCCACGAGTGGTTACTATCGAATCACCTCACTCCCGTCCTCCGAATTCGACGTAGTAATTGGAGCGCCTGGATTCCAAACCACACTTCAAGCGAATGTCAGGATCCAAGTGGCCGAAACAAAGACAGTGAACGTCGTACTGATCCTGGGGTCGGAGACGGCAAGAATCACCGTCACGGCAGAAGCTCCGCCACTCGAGAAGTCAGAAGCTCGAATCTCGGGCCTCTTTCAACAGCAGCAGGTGGAAGATCTTCCGCTCGTTGGTCGAAACTTCATCAGCTTGGTCACACTTACACCGGGCGTTACAGGCTTAACCAGTGGTGGCGGTCAGGCTTACGCACAAGCAACTGGAGACATCTTTACCACGGAATACGGAGTCAGCCTCAATGCCAACGGTCTTGGCCCGGCGGGAAATAATTTTATGGTGGACTCTGCAACAACAAATAACGTAAACAACGGCGGTGTGACCAACTTTAGTCCAAACGCCGACTCCGTACAAGAGATCCGAGTGCTCACGAACAACTTCTCGGCTGAATACGGTCGGAATTCATCACTTGCGGTGAACGCGATCACAAAGGGGGGGACGAACATACCCCACGGCACTGTCAGCTGGTTTCATACCAACAATAGACTCAGTTCTCGCAACATCTTTCAGTCAAAAGTTCCTGTATTTCGCCGTAATGAAGGTGCGTGGAGCCTCGGCGGTCCCATCAAAAAGGACAGCACATTCCTCTTTGGATCTATGGACGGCCTGCGATCAGGCGTTGGGACGGGAGCGCCTGTGAATCTGGCTACTCCCCAATTCATCGATTTCATGCGAACGAATCACCCTGACAACGTCTCGACTTCAGTGTGGACCAGCTACCCAGCTGCGGTTACTCCGACTAGGAACTTTGGAACGGCGGGGAACCAAGTCAATATCGACTGCTCGGGCTTACCATCACAGTCAGATCCTATCACGACTCCGTTGGGGGCGATGCCATGCAACTTTCCCGTGACGGGAGAGGGCAACTTTCAGACAACCGTTCCCCGAGATGGGCTTCAATGGAACACCCGTGTTGACCAACTGTTTAACAACCAAAAGGATCGACTATATTTTAACATATACCGTACAACTCTTGACACCGTGCTGTTCAACGCACCCAATGTCTACCCCGACTTTCAGCAACCGTGGGCCCAGTGGACGATGTACATGAATATCAACGAGACGCACGTATTTTCGCCCACCGTGGTCAACGAATTTGGGTCCAGCTACGTTCGCGCTACTGGGACCGCCAATTGCAATCCCTGCGAGGTTCCGGGGATCAATGTGACCGGAATGGCAGGTTTCGGCGTCGGGTTCGCACCCGGCGGTTTTGTCCAAAATATCTACGAGTGGCGCGATGTGCTCTCGTTCACCAAAGGTTCACACAGCATGAAAATCGGGGGTAAGGCTCAGCACAACCAAGACTATAATGATTTCGGCCAAATTGCTACGCGGCCACAGTACGACTTTTTCAATGTGTTTGACTTTGCAAACGATTCACCGTTCCAACAACGAAGCATTGGAATCGATCCTAGGACGGGCGATCCGGTTGAGTCGGCCGCTGGTTATGTAGCAAGTCGCGACGGAAACTGGTCCATCTTTTTTCAAGACGATTGGAAAATCCGACCAAATCTCTCCCTAAATTTGGGCATACGATATGAAAACTACGGTAACCCGTATCAGCGGCACGAAGCAACCACTAACATACTCTTTCAAGGTGGCGATGACTTTGCAAGCCGTATTGCAAACGCGAGGGTCGACTTGACACCCAATAACCGATTCTTCGAGGCACCTGACAACAACAATATCGCTCCTCGATTTGGTTTTGCATGGGACCCCACACCTGGAGGCAATCTCGTGATCCGCGGCGGTGCCGGAGTATATTACGATCGCTTAGCAAGCGGCTATTTTGCCCAAAACACAAAAACCAACCCGCCGTTGGTGGCAAGTGTTACGGCCAGCATATTCACCCCCGAAGTGTTGCCCGTATATGCTTTAGGCAAATCCGGCACTGAGCCGTTCGGATTTCCGATACCTGAGGGTATTCAGTCGGGATTGGATGAAAAGAACGGCCTTTTATCCGGTCTAGCCAATATCGCAGGGTTAGATCGAAATATGAAAACTCAATATACATACAATTGGTTCTTTGGTATCCAGTATGCACTAGGGGGATCAGAGTGGGTTCTCGACGTCGCATATCTTGGATCATTGGCACGAAAGATATACGGTAGGCTCCAAGTGAATCGCTTCGCTGGTGATTTGATCGAAAATGACGGAGTACTGACTCGCCTCAATTCAAGCTTCGGCGGCATGGATTACGGCATGCAGGGAGGAAATTCGAGTTACACAGGCGGAACGCTCTCTCTCAAGAAACGATTCAGCTCGGGTTTTAGCGTCGATATCGCATACACGTTAGGAAAAGCGATTGACAACTTCCAGCTCAACGGCGGTGGTCTTACTAGCAGCGTCGATATCGCGGATCTTTACGACATCGCTAGGGAGCGCGGACGGGCAGATTTCGACATACGGCATCGTCTCGCCTTTAGCACGCTTTGGGAACTACCTGGGCCGGCATTTGGCCCAAAGTTCTTCCGAAGTCTTCTTAGCGGGTGGCAAATCAGCAATATCACAATCTTACAAGCAGGGAGTCCGTTCCGAGTGATTTGCAGCTTACCGTTTATGCCCGTTCGCGACGCGAACGGTGTCATCGTTGGCAACAACGGGTGCGACTACAATGCTGACGGCTTCAACTTTGACTATCCCAACACCCCGAGTTTTGGGAACTCACTTAGTGGCCTTTCGCGCTCTGATTACATCCGCGGTCTATTTTCGGCGTCTGACTTTCCCGCTCCCTCGCTGGGCAGGCAAGGAGACCTCGGTCGGAACACGTTTGGTGGTCCGGGATTTGCTAACACAGATTTCTCTTTTCTGAAGAGCTTCACAATTCCATGGTTCGTTGGAGATGCAGCGCAGCTCCAATTTCGCACGGAGTTCTTCAACACTTTCAACCGAGTGAACCTAGCAGCTCCAGTTGGTGAGTTGTCCAGTCCTCTATTCGGCAGATCCACCTCCACCTTCGGTCCACGCAATATTCAGTTCGGCTTGAGGCTTTCTTTTTAGAAACTTCATGTTTTTGATCGATGAATGTGAATTGCGGAACAGCAAGACCTTTGGTTAATTTCGCTTTGTGCATTCGAAGATGAACGAATTTGCTTTACTAGAGTGAGCGGGAGGACGAAGTTCGAGAAACGAGACGGTTTAAGTAGCCGTCTTTTAAGCAAGGGCAAAAAGAATCGGTCGGGACGGACGGATGTCGAATTCGATATCTAATTTCACAATTCGATGCGTTGTACTTGTGCTAATAGTCGGCTGGCCAAAGATGTCCGCAGTCGACTGTAGAGACGAAACCTACGAGTGCGCCCTGCAGCAAGTGCGTGATGGACAATTTAGTACGGCTGTTCAAGCATTGGAAAACCTTGTTAACCGTACACCCGTAGACTTGCGATTGTTAAATCTTTTGGGTATCGCACTTACTGGAATTCACGAATCTGAAAAGGCGAATGCGAGATTTCTGGAAGCGATTAGTATTGACCCGAGTTTTTATCCTGCTCTAAAGAACTTGGCTATTAACGAATTCAATGTAGGACAACGGAATCTCGCCGAGTTTCACTTCCAAGGAGTCTTAGAATTGCAGCCGACGGACGAGATCGCACACTTCTACCTTGGTGAGATCGCATTTGATACGGAAAATTGGGATCTTGCCGTTTTGCATTACGAAAACAGCAGAAACAAAGTCTTTGATAACCCCGGAACCATGCTAAGATACTCCACTTGTCTTCTTCGGCTAGAGATGTTTCAAGAGGCAGTCTCGGTTTTGGATCGGCTCACTGCCGATCAAGCAGAACCGCATTTTGAAGCCGGCGCGCTGCTAGGAAAGGTAGGCCGTTACGCGGAAGCGGCCGAGCACTTCGGACTTTCAGCAGAGGGTTATTCCGATCGGTACTCCGCTCTTTACAACCAGGTCCTGATGTTGGTTAGAGGATCGATGTATTCGGAAGCGATCGAAGCGTCGGAGAGACTGTTCGAAGGTGGCTATCGGCGCGCCGAACTTTACAATTTGGTATCTGAAGCATATCTGGGCAACCATCAACTTCAGCAGGCGTACGATGCCCTTCGGTCGGCCACGCAAGTGGATCCGAAGCACGAGAAGAGTTACGGTGATCTCATCAGTCTCTGCATGGGCTTCTCAAATTTCCAACTTGGCCTTGACATAGCTAACGTTGGGATTCATCATCTCCCGAGTTCCTACCGGCTGCATGTCCAACGCGGTGTGATGCAAGCCAAGCTAGGACGGCTGAATGAAGCGCAGAAAGACTTTCAGTACGCTGCTGAATTGTCGCCCCAGGAGCCTCTTCCTCACGCCACTCTCGCGATCGCGTTAATGCAGCAAGGGGCGCTGAATGAGGCGATCGTGTCTCTGCGCGAGCAGCTTCAAGCTAACCCAGACTACTTCTTGAGCCGATATCTGCTCGGAGAGGCTCTCGTTCGCTCCGGGGTCGGCGCTAGTGGCGCCGCGAGCGACCAGGCTCTGGAGGCTTTCGAGACGGCAGTTCGCCTGCACCCAGACTTTGCTCCCGCACGTGTCAGTCTTGGGAAATTGTTGCTGAAGCGTGATGAGATCGACGCTGCCATTGAGCACTTGGAAATCGCAATGGCGCTGCAACCCGACGAGAGTGCTCCAATCTATCAGTTGGCAAGAGCCTACCAACGACAGGGTGACGCTGGTCGGGCTAGAGAACTCATGGCAAGGGTTCGAGTACTAGCTGAGAAGCGCAGAAACGAGACGATGGATTCGGTGTTGAGAGACGTTATCAAAGAGAGCAGGTCACAAGTACATTGAATCCTACGTGTCGTCATCATAGGGTATGCGCTTTAGGCCGAGAACGGTTGGTATGAGTGGGGCCTCCCGTTTGTCCGATAGATGGCGCGGGACAGCGGCAGTGCTGTGCTCAGTTCTGTTGCTCACGATATCTGAGGCTCAGAGAGCGTCGGCGATTATTGTGTTTACTGATATCTCGGAGGCCGCAGGAATTCGATTCGTTCATTACAATGCCGCATCAGAAGAAAAGTACTTGATCGAAACTATGGGATCAGGGTGCGGATGGATCGACTACAACGGCGACGCACTCATGGATCTTTATTTGGTCAATGGTACCGCTACACATGTCCATCAGCCCGAGATCATTCCCACAAGTTCGTTATATCGCAACAATGGCGATGGCACTTTCTTGGACGTCACCGAACAAGCGGCTGTGGGTGCCGAGGGGCTTTTCGGAATGGGTGTCGCCGTGGGGGATTATGACAACGATGGTCTGCAAGATCTCTTTGTAGCGGGATACGATAGGTCAATTCTATATCGGAATAACGGCCACGGGAGTTTCTCCGACGAAACCGCTCTGGCGGGTGTGTCCAACGCGGGACGTTGGGGATCTAGTGCGGCTTGGTTTGATTACGATCGGGATGGGCGATTGGATTTGATAATAGCCAACTATGTGGACTGGACGCCTGAGGGGAATGTGAGATGCGGAAATCCCGGTGAGGAGTACCGTGCTTACTGTCATCCCGACACATATTCTGGGCAAAGCCCGACGTTATATCTGAATCAGGGACAAGGAAGATTCAAGGACGTCACCAAGTCTAGTCTGCTTTCGCTGAGCCGTGCTAGCGGCCTTGGAGTGATCACCTTCGATTACGACCGGGATGGCTGGCAGGATATCTTCATTGCCAATGATGCCATGGCGAATTCTCTGTTTCGCAACAATGGGGACGGAACTTTCGAAGAGGTAGCGTACACGTCCGGTATCGCCTTGAGTGAGGATGGCAAAGCAGAGGCGGGAATGGGGACTGACGCTGCAGATACCAACGGAAACGGATGGATGGATGTCTTCGTGACCCACCTGGACTTCGAACATGATCGTCTCTATCGAAATCTTCGCCAAGGAGCCTATGAAGATGGAACGTTCGCTGCGAAGCTCGGTTATGCAACGTTTAATTACAGTGGATTTGGAACAAAATTCTTCGACTATGACAACGATGGATCTAAGGATCTGTTCATTGCAAATGGGCATATCCTGGATAACATACATCTTTATCACGCTGAAGTGACCTATGCTGAGCAAAACTTGCTTTACAAGAACGACGGCACGGGACGCTTTAGCAAAGCTAGCACCAGCGTCCGGGGAGATCTCAAGCAACATTTTGTGAGCCGAGGGGCAGCGGTGGCGGATTTCGACAACGATGGCGACATTGACGTGCTAGTGAGCAACAACGGTCAGCCAGCACAGCTCCTGCGAAACGATGGAGGTAACCGGAACCATTGGCTCCAGATTCAGCTTGTAGGCAAAGAATCCAATCGCGATGGAGTAGGCGCTCGTGTGAAAGTCGTGGCAGGAGATCTGACCCAGTATGACGAGAGGAAAGGAGGTACCAGTTATCAGTCCGCCCAAGACCCTCGCCTCCATTTTGGACTGGGCCACAGAGTCATAGTCGATTCGATTGAAGTGACTTGGCCAAGTGGTTTGCGGGAGGTCTTCCACAGCCTAGAGAGCAACAGGACGATTATAATCGAGGAAGGCATGGGCACAGGTGTGGGCGTGCCGTGACGCGATGCTGCGAACCGGACGTATGCAAGCGCTTGAGGGACCGAAGTCGGCTCGGTTAGCAGCTGGTCTTGCGGTCCTTTGTCTTCTGCGGTCTTTTTCTTCATTGGCCGCCCAGACGGCACCTAGTCCGCAGAGCCCCAAGGAGAGCATTCTACCTCTGGCGACCGATCATAAGAGACAAGCAATCCTCTCGTTTAAGAATCGAGACTATGAAGGCGCCCTAGAACACTTTCGTACCGCAGTACAAGTCGATCCCAACGATGTCGAGTCTCAAGACAACATTGGTGTCACGCTGGCTAGACTGGGCCGAACAAGAGAGGCCTCAGCAGCACTCCTGAAGGCGGTCGAAATGAACGGTCACTTCCCGCCGTCTCACTACCACTTGGGTCTAATCTACGACCAAATGGGCCGAACATCAGAAGCTATCGCGCAGTACCACGAGGCGTTGCACCTGAATCCGGCATTCTCTGAAGCCCGCTATGCCCTAAGCGGCGTATGTTGGAGAATCGGAGATCTTGAAGGTTCGGTCGAGCTTCTGAAGGAGACCCTTCGAGCCAATCCCAACTCGCTGGAGGTACGGCTCAACCTAGCCATCGGCTTATGGAAGAACGGAGATCTGGACGCGGCGATACGGGAGTTGGAGACAGCGAAGAAACAGCACCCCATAGCACCAAGGGCCTTCTCGGCACTGGGTCAGATTCTGGTCGAAAAGCAGGACATCGACGGGGCCGTGTCTGCGCTGGAACGAGTTGTGGAACTAGCACCGCAGGATCCCGAGAGCCACTACAACCTAGGGCTAGCGCTAAGGCTCAACGGAAACGTAGACGCAGCGGCGCGAACTCTCCGGAAGGCGCTCGAGCTTAGACCGGGCCATGCACTCGCGCATCGCGCTCTGGGTCTAGTGCTTCGCGAGAAGGGCGAATTCGAAGCTGCAGCTGATGAACTACGTCTCGCCGTCTCATATCTTCCACAGGATTCTATGGCCCATCACAATCTTGGGAGCGTGCAACTTCAGTTGGGCCGAGTTGCTCAGGCAGTGTACGAACTTCGCGAGGCGATCCGGCTCGATCCGTATCTCTTGGAGGCGTACTACAACCTAGCACGAGCTTTGCGTAAGGGCGGCCAAGCGGAAGAGGCGGTGCAGGTGACAGAAAAGGCTCAACAGCTCTCAAAAGAGAAAGCAGATGCTGCCCGTTCTATCGTGCTTCTTCACTCCGCGTTGCAGCACCGAGAAAGCGGTGAAATCGAAGTGGCGCTTGACAAACTGCGTGAAGCGACCGCTCTCAGCCCCCAGTTGATCGAGGCTCATTTCCAACTTGCTCTTACATTGCGACAGTCTGGTCAGAAGACGCCGCAAACTGAGAAAGCGCTGCGCCGAGTTCTCGAACTGCAACCCGGACATCCGCGAGCTCACAATCAGCTAGGCCAATATTTGCTGGAAGACGGAAGGACCGAGGAAGCAGTCACTGAATTGCGGGCCGCCACTCGGTTGGCCCCGAGTCTGGTCGATGCACACCGGGTGCTGGGACACCTATTCCTTGGGATGGAGCAGTGGTCGTTGGCCGCAGCTGAGTTCCGAGCAGTGCTCGCTTGGCACCCAGACGATCTCGGAACGCAGAATGACCTAGCCACAGCGCTGGATGCTATCGGCGAGGGGAAAGAATCCTTCTAAGAACGATTTCAGTCAAGTGTCTCCAGCTAGAGTCTCCATGAATTGGGGCCAAGTGTGCCCGAGCGGCAAGTCTCAGTGAGGCGGTCCGGGCCGTTTCCCGTTCACTGATCCTCGGGCACCTTCACCTCGGCGGACTTAGACCACTCGTACTCGACGCCACCGTCCACATTGTGAAGCTTGAAGGCAATACGGCTCTCGTCGTAAGCCTTGTCTGCCGTGATGGAGACGAAGCCTCCACCCACTCGATGAAACTGGTGGTACTGGCGGTCCTCGCCGGGGGTTCCGCCGGCGTGCTCGTCGGTAGCAGGACCGCTCGAGAACTCTTGGACGCCCGTGTCCGGGTGGACGGAATGATACTGCCAGTGCCTGTCGCCACAAACAATGAAGAAATTCTCTGGCAGGTTCTCACCGAACCAGCTCCTCATCTCGTCGCCTTCGTGACGGAAGGCCTCGTTCGAATGATTGTCGCCCTTGTTCGAGCGATCGGGCCCGACGATCGGCGTCGGGCTCACTAGGACCTTCCAGTCAGCGTCGCTCGCCAGCAAAGTTTCCTTAAGCCAGCTCTTCTGCTCAGCGCCCCAGATACTCTTGTCCGGACCGTCGGGCATCCTGTTGGAGGAGCGAAAGTCTCGCCCTTCCACGATCCACACCTGCAATCCCTGGCCCCAGCGGAAGGTTCGGTACGGCAGGTCGCTCATCGGAACCTGCTCCGCGTACACCTGCAGTCCCTGCTCCCAGCTGAAGGTGCCCATGTATTCCCGCGACATCCCTGGCCAATTGTCGTTGTGGTAGGAATCGTGGTCGTCCTTTTCCCAGTAGCCCGGCACACTGAGGTGAAAGCGCACCAGGGTGGGGAAACTGTACATCCGGTGCCAGTGGAACCGCGCTAGATCGATCGACGTTGCCAGCGGTGCATCGCTGTCGTAGTAGACGGTGTCACCGGTCGGAACGATGAACTTCGGCGCTAGCTCCAGCATCGACTTGTAAATCTTGAAACCCTCGGGATCGTCGTGGTCTCGGTTGGCTTGGCCGGTCACAGCGGTGAAGACGACTGTCTCGTACTCCTGAGGCGGCGGCGCGGTCTGGAACCGACCGTTAACGGGTTTGTGATGGGTTGTCCCGTCCAGGCCTCTCGTGTGGACCTCGAAATAGTAGACGGTGGCGGGTTCGAGCCCCTGCAATCGGAAATGATGGGTGTAGTCTCGCGAGGCGCTGACCTCGAACCAGTCTGTTTCAAGCGGATCGATGAAGTTCACGTTGCTGGCGTACCGTAATTGGACGAATCCCGCCGCTCCCGGCACAGACCCCTGAAGGTCGCTGGGGTTGATCTGCTCGATGGGCTCACCCGGTTCGGTCTTTTCCGGGCGGCCTCGGATCGGTATACCATCTGGCCTGCGCTCCGCCGCCGCCGTCAACCGAGTCCAGATTACCGCTGAGTCGGTCGCCACCTCGCCGACCTTCACGCCGGTCGCCTGCCTCGATTCGTCGACGTATGTGATCTTCTGAGTGCATGCCGCCAAAATAGCCGCGCAGCACGCAGCGAGTAGTGCGTTTCGCATTTGTGTGTATCCTATCGGATCGTCGCCGCCCGGAGACGCGCCACCTGGCGCTCGAGCGAGCGCAATCGATCGATCAACGCTCGTTGGCCGATGCTCTCGCTTGCGGGATCCAGCGATCTGTTCTCCAACTGGATTACGCGCACCTCTAGGCGGTCGAGTTTCGCTTCTGACTCCAGAGTCAGCCTGTCGACTTTTTTTTCTCTGCCGACCTCTTCGGCCAAGGCCTCGAGCCGATTCTCGATTGCGTCGAGCCTGTTCTCAATCGTCGCGAGCCTGTCGTCAAGCGTCCCCCTCAGCGGCAGCCGCCCCTGTGCCGGCAGCAGTGTAGGCGCTGCCAGCAGCGTCAGCATCAGGATCGGGGGCTTGGCAAACCGCACTTTCATTCTCCGCTGTGAGTTTCGCACAGCGGCCCAAGCAGTGCTGCGAATCAAGCCCCTGAATTGCGGAGTGCGGGAAGCGAGGAAGGTCGACTGTTCCGCGTAGACCGGATCACTGAATGCTGAGCATGCGGTCGATCGCGAGCTGGGCCTTTCGCGCGGTTTCGGGCTCTATCGTCACCTCGATGCGATCCTGCTCCAACGAGTCAAGAAGCTTCTCGAGCGTGTTCATCTTCATGTACTCGCACACCGCCTCTGGACTGACGGGATGGAACACCTTGTCGGGCATTCGACGCCGGAGACGGTAGACCATGCCCATCTCCGTCCCGACGATGAACTCGCGGGCGCCGGATCTCGCCGCGTGGTGGACCATGCCTTCGGTGGAGAGGAAGAACGCCTTCTGGTAAGGGGAGTTGCCCTGCATCACCCTCGCCATGCAATGCGATGCGCAACCGCATTCCGGATGGATCAGCAACTCTGCCTCCGGATAGCGATCGAACGCCTCTTCGAGTGCGGTCTCGCCGATCTTCGCATGCACGTGGCAGAAGCCGTCATAGAGATCTACCAGCGACGGATCGACTATCTCGCTTTGCGAGATCGAGACAGAACCCAGGAACTTGTCCGGTAGGAACAGGATGCGTTTCCCGGGGTTTGCCTTCGCGGCATGATCCAGCACCTGCGCCGCGTTCCTCGACGTGCAGATGTAGTCGCTGATAGCCTTCGTGGCGGCGTCCGTGTTGACGTACGATATCACCACGCCATCGGGGAAGGACTCCTTCCAATGCATTAGCCTTGCGCGGTCGATCGAGTCCACCAAGGAACAGCCGGGCTTGTCGGGCATGTAGACCTTGGCCCGCTCGCCCATGATCGTCTTGGCCGTCTCTCCCATGAACCAAACCCCGCAGAAGTCCACTCGGGGCGCGGTCTGCTTGGCCACATAGCGGCTCAGGCCTAGCGAGTCGCCGACTTCGACCGCGATTTCCTGCAGTTCGGGAAACTGGTAGTTGTGGGCGACGATAAGAGAGCGCTTCCGCTGGGCTAGTTCTCGTACCCTTCGCGCGGTGTCCGTCAATCGCGACGTGTACTCGCGAGTGTACCGACCGGGATAGAGATCTCCGGCGTTGCGGTTGAAGGTCTCGTACCAATCCTTAAGAGCGAGTGGTTGCATCCCGTCACCCCCTGGTGACTCGAGATCCGGTTGCGGCTAAACTTGCGAGCATCATACGAGGACCTTGGTCACACTTGGAACGACTTCCCGCAGCCGCAGCTTTTCTCGGCGTTCGGGTTCTTGAACAAGAAACGCTGCTCGAGGAGAGTTTCAATGTAGTCGAGGATCATTCCGTCGAGGAATTGGAAGCTCTTCGGATCAACGCACAGCTTGACGCCTTCGACGGAGAACACGTTGTCGGTAGTCCGCGGGCCTCGCTCGTACTTGAATTTGTACTGCAGGCCGGAACATCCTCCGCCGACAACGCCTAGGCGAAGCAAGCCGCCCGGGTTGTCCGCGTCCAGCATGCTGCGGATCTTCGCCGTCGCGCTAGGAGTAACATCGATCATGCTGCTCTTACATCATACCCGTAATCCCTTTGTAATGGTGTGTGTCGGCCGCGGATGCGACAGCTAGGCCGAACCCAAAGAGGGGGCGGTGCGATCGTCTTCGTGACAAGACTGTCAGTACAATGACATTATTCGAGTCCGAACGTGTTGTTCGATAGGCACCAGCGACCTCTGCAAGATCTGAGGATCTCGGTCACAGACCGATGCAACTTCCGTTGCACCTATTGCATGCCCCTCGACCAGTACGACTGGATCGCGCGGGCTCAGATCCTGAGTTACGAGGAGATCGATCGGCTCGTTGGCATATTCGCTCCCCTGGGGGTCCGCAAGCTGCGCATTACCGGAGGAGAGCCTCTCCTCAGAAAGGATCTCGAAGAGTTGGTCGGCATGTTGGCCGCAATCGACGGCATCGAAGACCTCTGCCTGACGACAAACGGTTCCCTCCTCGCTGAAACAGCGGAAGCTTTGCAACGTGCGGGCTTGAATCGAGTCACTGTCAGCATCGACTCGTTTGATCGCGCCACGTTCGCCAGGATCGCTCAGCGAGACAGGGTTGCAAGCGTGTTTGCCGGCATCGCCGCGGCCAAGGAGGCCGGCCTTGCGCCGATCAAGTTAAACACCGTCGTCGAGCGTGGTGTGAACGACCACGAAATCCTTGATCTCCTCGATTACGCGATTGAGCAGGGCTTTGAGATTCGTTTCATCGAATACATGGATGTCGGCAACGTGAACCAGTGGACATCCGACAAACTCCTCAGCAAACGCGAAATCCTAGAGCGGATCGCTGTGCGCCATGACTTCCAGCCTCTGCGAGGGCGGGGCAGCGCCCCTTCCCAGAGATACCGCCTTAGCGGAGGGCAGGGAACCTTCGGGGTGATCGCCTCGGTGACCGAGCCGTTTTGCGGGGCCTGCACACGGGCCCGGCTGACTGCCGATGGCCGCTTGGTCACGTGCCTTTTCTCGACCTACGGGCACGATTTGAAATCAATGCTTCGTTCCGGAGCGAGCGACGCGGAATTGCGAGCGAGGATCAAGTCCATCTGGACTGGCCGAACTGACCGGTACTCCGAGCAAAGACTAGCCGCGATCTCCTCTACTGATGGATACGATCCCGAGGCAGTTCACAAGCTTGAAATGATCAGTCTCGGAGGCTAGCATGCCGCTCTGATGGCGGCGGCAGATTCGCTTCGCGGCCTCAGCCATCGCACTCCGAAGAGACCATGGCAGCCTCAAGGAAGTCGAGTTTGAGGCCCTCCGACTAGGTCAGGCATCGAGGTGGCAGCAGAAATGCCGGTCCATTGCCTGCTTGTTTGCGTCGGACATCTCCAGCGACAGCCGATGCATCTCTTCCGCCGGCATGGGTTCGAAGTTCCTGGCTATTTCGACGTTTTCCTTCAAGAAGCCCAGCGTGGGCATGCCGACGACAGCGGCGGTGACCGGAAGGGAGAGTGCGTATTGCAGAAGGAGACCTATGCCGGCCTTCCCGGGGCCGTCGCCGACAAGCGACTCCTGCCCGGTGGCTTTCATTGCTAGGACGCCCATTCCCTTCTCCAGGGCAACCGGCAGCGCCACGGCCTCGAAACTGTCTTCCGGGGCGTCTTCCACCGGATCGCGGGCGTTTCTGCTGCGGCCTTGCTTGGCAGCGTTCAATGCCATCTGGGTGCAGTCGAAGTCGTGTCGCTGTAGTGCGGTCGCAAGGATGTCTGGGTGCGTGTGGCTGGTGATGCCGGCGAAGCGGCAGACGCCCTGGTCACGCAGTTCCATCACGACACGCAGGGAGCCGGACTCGATGTTCGCGAGGTCCTCTTCGTCAGTGAGGCTGTGGATGTGGAGCAGGTCGACATGATCAGTTTGCAGGCGCTTCAAACCCTTCTCGGTCTCCCGCATCGCCTCGTCATAGTCCCGAACTGCGACCTTGGTGGCGAGGAAGACCTCGTCACGGCGACGGGCCATGACCCTGCCAACCCACGTTTCGCTGTTGCCTCCACCGTAGGATTGCGCCGTGTCGAGGTACGTGATGCCGAGATCCAGCGCCAAATGCAGGGCTTCGACGGCTTTCTCCTCGTCTTGGTACATGGCAAGCCGGCTGCCGCATCCCATCGCTAGGATCGACGGGCTCGCACCAGTCTGGCCTAGTGGCCGCGTAGGGATGCCGTTGGCGCGCCTCGAAGCATCGGCTTGCCGGTCTGACCCAGATCCGCAAGCGGTGGCTGCCACGACAGCGCCTCCAAGGAATCGGCGACGTGTGAGGTCGTTTGGCATTTGAATATCCTCCTTTGCGCGAACGCAGTTTGTTTCGAATCAGACCTTACCTGCTGTCTGAATCATCACGGTAGAAACGAGAAACAGCACGAGACCTGAGACCCAGGGAATTCTGGCCCGACCGAGGTCGCCACCGACATCGCCGTCCTCCTCTGAATCTCCGGGCGCGTCGAATAGACTGATTGGGGTCGGCTTCCCTGCGAGTCCATCCCGTGGAATAGCCCGCATTTCTCTTTGCGTTCCTACAATAAGAGCTATTACACCGATAACGCCCACCGCTACGGACCAATCAGGACTTCCGCGGTGGATTTGATCCGCTAGCTCTTGTCCAAAAATGGCTAGTAAGCTCACTGTGACGAGCAGTTCGGCTTGACTGCGCTTGCGCGGGTCTTCGGACCGAGACATGAGCCAACCTATGAGTAGCGCAACGACCCCGGCGATAGGCACTGCGACGATCCAATGTGTCTCATGAAGCCTTTCGTAGGCATCGTGCCAAGGCCGCCTGTCTTGCCCTATCAGCATGGCCGGGACTAGCGATAGAAGCAGCGTGCGAATGAGCGTAGATGCAGCGGATCCCAGCATTCCCGACGCGATCATTATGCCAGACGCTTCGCGAGGCCCTCGAGCTAGGTGGTTGCTTGGGGGCGCATTGCGAAGCAGTCGGAGAGTTCGCCCATCCTCCTTCTGTTCACAATCGTCGTGACGCTCCTCCGCCGCAGGCGTTGCGAAGGAAATTGTGTTGCGCCGACCCGGTCCGCGCCGCGGAATTGCATCTGGGACCGTCACCTGCGACGTTCCTGTCGAGTGGACTGTGTAACTCGGCGATTGGCCGACTTCCCGCTAGGCGAGCGCGCGGCCGCCGGGTCTGCTAGGACGGGCGCGTCTCGTTACATAGGGGCGCCATTAGCCCCGACCGGCCGTATCGGGCCTATAATGCCTCTGATGTCTAGCAGCAATGGCGCGCTCCGCTCCCAGGAGTGGTTCGGGCGCAACGACAAACTCGGGTTCCTACATCGGTCCTGGTTGCGGGCCGAAGGGTTCCCGACCAGCGTCTTCCAAGGCAAGCCCGTCATAGGGATTTGCAATTCGTGGTCCGAGCTAACCAGCTGCAACGCCCACCTCCGCCAAGTCGCCGAAGCGGTGAAGCGTGGGGTGTGGTCCGCGGGAGGCTTCCCCCTCGAATTCCCAACAATCTCGCTCGGCGAACCATTCATGCGGCCCTCGACCATGATGTTCCGGAACCTCATGGCGATGGACGTGGAGGAGTCTATTCGGGCGAATCCGATGGACGGCGTGGTGCTGCTCTGTGGCTGCGACAAGACGACTCCCGCGCAGCTCATGGGGGCCGCTAGCGCCGACCTGCCTTCGATCTTTGTCACGGGCGGTCCTATGCTCAAGGGCATGTGGGGAAACAAGGAAATTGGCTCTGGCACCGACGTTTGGCACTATTGGGACGAATTGCGTGCGGGTCGCATCACCGAAGAGGACTGGTGCGAAATCGAATGCTCGATGTCCCGGTCGGCGGGGCACTGCATGGTGATGGGCACGGCCTCGACCATGACAAGCCTTGCCGAGGCGCTGGGAATGACCCTCACTGGATGCGCGAACATCCCGGCTGCCGACTCGCGACGGTACGAGATCGCTCACCGCAGCGGGGAGCGCATTGTCGAGATGGTGCGCGAAGACCTCAGGCCGTCTGCCATTCTCACTCGCGAAGCGCTCGAGAACGCAGTTCGGGTCGACATGGCGATCGGGGGCTCCACAAACGCCATAATCCATCTGAAAGCTCTCGCGGGGCGACTCGGGATTGACTTTCCGCTGGAACGCTTCGACGAGATTTCCCGGGAAACGGCGGTCGTCGCCAATATCAGGCCTTCGGGCACGCACCTGATGGAAGACATGTACTACGCGGGTGGCATTCCGGTGGTCATGCGGGATCTGCTGGACCAGTTGCACGGAGAAGCGATGACAGTGACCGGAAGCTCTGTCCGCGAGAATGTGTCGTCGGCTCAATGCCACAACCGCGAGGTGATCCGGACGCGGGACCGCGCCTTGCAGTCCGAGGGCGGGACCATCGTGCTGAAGGGCAATCTATGCCCGAAAGGAGCTGTCCTGAAGACAAGTGCCGCGTCGAATGACTTGCTGCAGCACACGGGCAGGGCGTTGGTCTTCGAGGACCACGAGGACTTCATGCGCCGGATCGACATGCCGGAGTTGGACGTCGATGCAAATTCCGTGCTTGTCCTGAAGAACGGCGGGCCCATCGGAGCTCCGGGCATGCCTGAGTACGGCAATCTGTCGATTCCTGCAAAGCTGCTGAAGCAAGGCGTTAAGGACATGGTGCGAATCTCTGACGCGCGGATGAGCGGCACAAGCTACGGCACTGTGGTGCTGCACGTCGCTCCGGAGTCCGCCGTCGGAGGCCCCTTGTCATTGGTTGAGACGGGAGATCTGATCCGTCTGGATACGGCCGGGCGCAAGCTCGACCTGCTGATCGATGACGCGGAGTTCCAGAGGCGGACGAATACGTGGAAACCGCGCGAGGAGTACTACGACCGGGGATTTGGCAAGCTGTACCTCGACGCGGTGCTGCAGGCCGATGAGGGGTGCGATTTTTCGTTCTTGCGCGGCACCGGGCGCGCCGCGCGCAAGCTGCCGCTAGCCTTCTGAATGAGATGAGCCCACGAGCTTCAGGAGGGCCTAGCGGGTAATCTGCTCGGTTTCCCCTTTGCGCGTCGCCATTCGCTGCCAAGCCTTTCGGATCAGAACCGGAATGCCGGCCAGCACAAGGTATGGGACGAGAGCGTAGACAACCACGAATGGCGGACCTAGGAGTCCGCCCCCCAGGCTGAACATCACGGCAATCGGAGTGGCGACCGCTAGCGCTACAAGCACGAACACCCGCCACGCTCCCCGTGATCCCCGCAGTATCCTTCGAGCAAATAGCGCTACGAGCGTGCCAGCGACGAAGAAGAGCAGCAGACCAGAAAGAATGCCAGGAAATGCGCTAGAGGCACGCACCGAACCTTCAGCCCATCTCGGCAAGCCGAAGCGCGCGAGGAAGAGCGCGACTTGAATTGCGCAGAAGCCCGCTCCGACGAGCATGGGAATCTTCCAATACCGCCAGAGGCTGGGGGTACCGAGGTCGCGTGTAGGGTCGCTTGTGTTCGATTCCGACTCCGTGAGATCGACGGCTTAACCGACCTGCCAGGCTATCGCGGCAGCAACTGCTTGGCAATTGTCTGCAGCTGCATGTTCGAGGTGCCTTCGTAAATCGTGCCGATCTTGGCGTCACGGTAGAGCTTGGCCACCGGATATTCCTCCGTGAAGCCGACACCCCCGAAAAAATCGACGCACTGCGCGGTAACCCGGACAGCCATTTCGGTGGCGTAATACTTTGCCATGGCCGCGGAAGGCAGGAAATCGGCACCGCTGTCCTTGAGTCGGGCTGCGTTCCAGACAAGCAGTCTGGCGGCCTCCAACTGGGTGGCTACGTCAGCCACTTGGAACTGGATCCCTTGGAAGTCGGCGAGGCGCTTGCCGAATTGCTTGCGTTCCCGCAAGTAGGCGAGAGCGTGGCCGAATGCGCCCTCGGCCACTCCCAACATCTGCGCCCCGATCGCGATGCGGCCCTCGTTGAGCGTCTCGATTGCAATCCTATAGCCCTTGCCGACCTCGCCGAGCACGTTTTCTACTGGCACGAAACAGTTGTCAAGCAATAGTTCGCAGGTCGAGGAGGCCCTGATCCCCAGCTTGTCTTCCTTCTTGCCCACAGCAAAGCCTGCAAATCTCTTTTCAACCAAGAAAGCGGTCACGCCCTGGTAGCCAGCTTCGGGGTTGGCGTTGGCGAACACGAGAAACAGGCCCGCCTCGTTGGCATTGGTAATCCAGAGCTTCCTGCCGTTGAGGATGAAACCGCCCTCCGTCGGCTCGGCCCGCGTCGTCATGGCGAACGCGTCGCTCCCCGACCCCGCTTCGGAAAGGGCGTAGCTGCAGATCGTGTCGCGGCACACGCGAGGCAGAAACCTGCGCTTCTGCGTCGCGTCTGCCCATCGCAGCAGGGCGTTGATCACAAGCGTGTTCTGAACGTCGACGACGACCGACACCGACGGATCCACTCTGGAAAGGGCCTGCACGGCGAGCACGGCATCGACGAAAGTGCCTCCTTGGCCGCCGTACTCTTCGGGGACCTCGATGCTCATCAGGCCGAATTCAAATAACTGGCCCAGGATCTCGCCACGCAGCTCGCCTGCCTCGTCCATCGCCCGAACGTGAGGGGCTATTTCCCGCTGGGCGAACTCCAGCACTGAGTCGAAGAAGAGTGCCTCATCGTCACCGAGTTTCGACAGCGGGGCCGTTTGGTTCATCGTGCTCCGGGGCCTGCGGCTATTCCCACGCCGGATCTTCGAGCGGGACGCCGTCGCCGGCTTGGTCGGGCAAGTACACGATCAGGCCGCAACTCTCGCAGGTCAGTACGCCATGCGAGAGCAGTTGCAGATCCTGCAGCAACTTCGGCCGCAGCCGCACGCGACATGATCCGCAGGTCTCGTCTACGATGGCCGTCACGGCCGTTCCGCGCGCGCTGCGGATCCTCTCGTACGCCCGCAGCGACTCTGGATCGATTTTCGCGCTCAGGGAGGCGCGGGCTGCCTGCTGCTTCTCGCGGCCGCGCTTGTCAGATTCGATTCTGAGCCTGGCCTGATCGACATCAGCCGCGACTTTCGCGCTCTCGATCTTGAGGTCGGCTTCGGCCTTGGCGACGCTCTCTTCCAGAGCCTCGGATTCCTCCATCTTGTCGAGGATGCGTTCCTCGAGGCCGTCGATGCTGTCCTTGCAGTATTGGATCTCGTGTTGGAAGGCGCGGAACTGCTCGTTTGTTCGAGCGCCGTTCATCTGATCCTGGAGCTTCGAAATCTTGCGCCTGAAATCGCCTACCTGGCCTTCCAGGTGCCGGCGCTGCTTCCCGTTCTCCGCGAGGACGGCTTGGGTGTCGGCCAGTTCCTGCTTGTGCGATGCCAGCCGAGACTCGATCGCGGCGACATGCTTGGGCAGGCCGTCGATCTCGCGGGTGAGTGCGTCGATTCGCTGGTCCAGTTCCTGGATTCTTCGGGCTAGATAAAGGTCGGTAGGCATCGCCGCCGGAACCCGTCAGGCAGATTCTATCACGTTGGACTCTTCAAGGCTCGATTCAGGTATTCGGCGAGGAACTTCGCCTCAGGCAAACGGAGTCTGGATATTGTGGAGCGCGCATTCTCAAAGCCGACAGCTCGCCTACTCGACCGACATCCCGATGAGCCTATCGGCCTAGCCGCCTGGCGCTATCCCCGCCATCTTGATGGCTGATGGCAGAATTTCCGCCTCAAGTGGCAGCTTGCCGATCGCCTCGCCATCCACTTCGACACGGACGGTCTCGTCCGCGAACGCGGCAACGCGCTTCGCGCGGAAGTGATCGCATTTCGGATGGCTGTGAACGTGCCCGGCGTACAGCAGGGGGATCGAGCGCAGGAACTCGATCATCCCGCACTCCTTCACGACCGTCACCTCGAGCACTCCCGATTCGAGGTTTGCGAGCGGGCAAATGCACATTCCGCCCCCCTGATAAGCCCCGTTGCCCACAGCCACTTGGGAGACGCGTACCGGCTCGATCGGCTCCCTTCCATCGATTGCGAGTCTCACCGCCTTGGCGCGGTAGCGCAAGAAGGTAATTGCCGTAGCCCAGAGAAACGCGGCTTGACCGCTATAGGGTGTCAAGAAGCTGTTCTTGGCCGCCACGCTCACTTCGCCGCCCATGCCAAAACTGGTGACGTTGATGCAGTAGCGTTGCAGAGGTGACCCGTCTGGTGCGGTGAGGCGCACCTTCAGCGCGTCAACACGCCGTGCTGGCCTGTTCGCTATGGACCCAATCGCCGCGGAAGGCAACTCCGGGATCTGAGCTGAACGCTTGAAGTCCCCACCGGTCCCGACTGGGCAGTGAGCCAATTCGGCCTCTGGGGAGATCGGTTTCCCGTCGGCAAAGTAGCCGTTGACGACCTCGTTCAAAGTGCCGTCGCCACCGATCGCGACGACGAGGTCCGCACCCCTTTGGATCGCTGTCCGAGCAAGTTCCGTCGCATGATTCGGAGCCTTCGTGACTAGCGCATCGACCGGACCTATCTCCCGCTCGAACACGGGATGCAAGCTCGGCCATTTTCGCCTGGCCTTCCCGCTCGCGGCTCTCGGGTTCAGGATGACGCAGGGCGCGCGGAAGCGACGATCGCCCATTAGAATAATCAGGTCCCGTTGGTCCAACCGGGTCTGCCACCGCAGCGCAGGCATCGGGTCTTGCCAAAGACCTCGTCCCAGTCCCCGTCGCGGGCAACGTAGTCCAAAACGCACCGCAGGGCCTTGTCGCGACTCGGCAAGTTGTACCTAGTCGCCGCCTCGTCCAGCATTGAGAGCAAGTCTTCTTGCACCTCGAAGTTTGTCTGCGTCTTTAAGGCCGCCATAGTTGTTCTCGTGATCCCCTCTAGGCCGCTCCGGACGACCTCAGGTAGCATATCGTGTCGCGTAGCGTCTCGTTTGCCGGGCGTGCGGCGAATCCTAGGTCACGGCGCGCCTTGCTCGCGTCGCAATACCAGAATAGCGACGACATCCGGATCGTTGCGTCGTCCAATTCGAATTCCTTGCCGGCCATCGGATACAAGCGTCGCAACGCGGCCGCCCCGAACCGGGCCAAGCCCTCGGGCAATCGCATCTTGGGGTGTCCAACCCTGGCAACATTGGCTGCATGCACGATCCATTCCCTGAATGTGAGGTTCTCGCCTGCCAGTAGGTAACGCTCCCCGACAGAGCCTTTTCGCATCGCTCGGACAAGGGCAGACGCCACGTCGCGAACGTCCACTAGGTTCAGGCCACCGCTTGGCACGACCTTGATCTGCCCCTTGAGGAACAGGCGCACGTCATTGGTCGAGGACAGTCGGTCGTCGCCTGGTCCCAGCAGGAGGCTCGGATTGGCCACGATGATCGGCAGCTTGCGATGCTGGCAATACCAGAACGCCTGCTTTTCTTGATAGATCTTGCTGAGATAGTACGGGAACTGTTTGACGACTGCCTGTTTGTACCCGGATTCTTCTGTATGCACGACGGCTTCGCGACTAACCGCCACCGTACCCGAAGACGATACTAGAACGCAGCGTCGCGGACCGCCCGCGAGCAGCGCCTCGCACAGATTGCGTGTCCCATCGACATGCGTCCGGTACAAGGCCCAGTGGTCCTTGGGGTAACGCTTCACGATGCCCGCAAGATGGTAGACCTCGTCGGCTCCGCGTAACGCCTTTTCCACCGAATCTGGATCGGCGATGTCGCCACACACGCTCTCGACCCGGCCGTTGTCCTCGTCGGGGAAGCGCGACCGGCTAAAAGCGCGCACTCGCAATTGCGGGTCCGACTCCAGGAGCGTCCGCACCAAGTGCTGGCCCAGGAATCCGCTCGATCCGGTGACAAGAACTGTATGCATTGATTTGGACGCCTGTGTACGCGCGCTTCAGCCGTTGACCAGTTGCCTCGGACCTTCGAATGTGAATTCTGGAGGGTGGAAACAGCTGGTCACGTCGCGCTCTCGACCGAGAACGCTCGCGGCCGCTTCCGGATTCTTCGCGCGGACGCGCGGTGGCACCGTGTGGACTCCATGTTGTCGGCGTGCATCAGATCGCCCGGCGCTACGGCCATCGCTACCCAAGTGGACCGGCTTGCCAAACTCGATCTGATGCGATGAGAAGCTTTCCTCCGCGATCCGGCTAAAGTTCACCAATGATACAACAGCAGGGCGCCGGGTTGGCACACTTCCCCCGCCTGCCGCATCGGCGGCTCGCTGACTGTGATCTGTGGAGGCTACGCCCGGGTTCGGCGCACGCGGTTGCGAAGCACGCCGATGCCCGTCACCTCGACTTCGCAAATGTCGCCGTGCTTCATCGCGCTCGTTGAACCCGGCGTCCCGGTGAAGATCGAGTCTCCGGGCTGCAGTGTGACATATGTGCTGATGAAGCTGACGATCTTTTCCGGCTTGAAGAGCAGATCGCTGATCTTTTGCTTCTGCTTGGTCTCTCCGTTCAAGCGCAAGCTGATCTCGGACTCCATGTAGTTGAGGCCGACTGCGATGGATGGCCCCATGGGACCGAAGGTGTCGCAGCCCTTGCCCCTCCACCATTGGAGATCTCCCCCCTGCCAGTCGCGTTCCGAAACATCGTTGCCGCAGGTGTACCCGAGGATGTAGTCAGAGGCCTCGCTCTCCTTGATCCGCCTCGCCCTCTTGCCCACCACGATCACAAACTCCGCCTCGTAGTGCGTGTTCTCGGAACCAGGCGGGATGACGATCGGATCGCCGGGGTTCTGCAGCGAGGTCGTGGGCTTGTAGAAGATCTCAGGGTTGGTCGGCTCGGGCCTGTCTCCGAGGTGGCTCTTGTAATTCAAACCGACCGCGAACACCTTCGGCGAGCGCGCCGGATACAGGAGCTTCACGTCCGCAAGCGCGATCTTGCCGCCTGTCCGCTTGCGGTCGCCGAGCACCGATCCCTCGAGCGGGTGGACGGTGTCTCCTTCCAATTCCCCGTAAGCGACCGACCTGTCCTTGCGGTATCGCACGTAGTGTTTCACGCCCGATTCGGCCCGCAGTCCGGGAAGCACTGCCGTGGCGACGGCTGCTCCAGTGAGCAGGTTGCGTCTTGTAATGGACATCAAAACTGTCCTCCTATCCGCCAATACTCTAGCACCGTCTGCACCACTCATTTCGGGGGCGCCCGCGCATTTGATGGCTTCGCAGGCGAGAAACGGTTGAACCCGATCGTCCTCGAGCTTGGGAACTTGATCCAGAAGAAGGCTGGGCTCCATTGGGCCAGCGTTGCCGGACCGGCTAGGGGTAAGATTCGAGTGTGAAGCGTTTCGGGCTGATACTGGCTCTCGGAGCTTGCACGGCCACGATTCCCGCGGGCCTATCGGCGAACCAAGGGCTCTCGACTACTAGCGCTGGTACGGAGATCGCCCGTCCCGCACCGCGAGTATTCCTTGCGGATGGCGAAGGCTTCGTTCCGACATCCAGCGACGCCGGTCTGGAATGGAGCGGTTCGCTTTCAATCCTACGCGCTGGCGAGTACAGGTTCTTCGTTGCGGGTGGCACGCTCCGGATCGACGGCGTTTTGATCGGGACTGCACCAGTTCGGCTGGAGACCGGTCCCCGCCAGTTCCAACTCAGGTGCCCCCGCCCCAGCGGAGCGTCTCTGGTGTCGGTCGAATGGGCGGGGCCGGGATTCTTGCGCGAGCCAATTCCTTCGCGATTGTTCTCTCACAAGCCGAGCGAGGCGAACCAAGCGGACGGCAGATCGCTTTTTGAAGACTTTGGCTGCGCGAACTGTCACCTCTCTGACTCCCCCTCCATCCAGAGAAGGCCGGGCCCGGTTCTAACCGGCTTGGGCGGCCGTCGCAAGCTTCCTTGGATTCGCCGCTGGCTGGACACTCCCCAAGAGTTTCGGGCATGGTCGACCATGCCCGAAATGCTTTCGGCCCCCCAGCGGGCCGACATAGCGGCATTCTTGGCTTCCCAGCAGGCGGACTCGATTGACGAGCCGCGCATCCGCGGAAGTCACATCGAGCGCGGCCGTACGACGTTCCAGTCATTCGGTTGCGCGGCGTGCCACGATTCGCAATTGCCGCTACAGGGTCTCGGCTCGAAAATGACGGCGGGACGGCTCCAGCAGTACCTGCTCGATCCGATCCAGTACTCGCCCGACGGCCGCATGCCGTCGTTTCATCTGGACGACAACGAGGCTATCGAACTCGCCTCGTATCTCGTGCAATCCCGCAACAAGGCATTCGAACAACCGTCCGCAGGAGGTGACGCGGCCCGGGGCAGGGAACTCGTCATCACCTCAGGCTGCCTTGCCTGTCACCGTTTAGAGGGCCTAGCCCCCGTCGGGTCGGCGTCCACGCTCGCGGAGTTGGACGAAACTCGGGGATGCTTGGCCGAAACGGTGCCTGCTGGTCTCCCGCGCTACCGCCTGCTTCCGGAGCAGCGCAGCGCGTTACGGGGGTTTGTGGCGGGCTGGCGGAAGTCGCCCGATCTAGCTCCCGCGCCGACTTTCGACCTGCCTCGACGATTGGCCCAGCTTCGATGCAAAGCCTGCCACGAGATGAACGGAAACGCTCCGACCGGGGCGCTGGCGGAAGCGGCGCCTCCCTTGACGGGAGTTGGGGCGAAGCTTCGGACCCGCTGGATTGATCGCGCCATCAGATCGGAGATGCGAACGCTGGACTGGCAAGAACTGAGAATGCCGGGCTTCGGAGCCGAGCACGCCAGCTGGCTCGCCGACGCGCTGGCCAAGGCCAGCGGAGTCGACCCAGGCCAAGCCGGGGGGGAGGAGCTGGACGGTGACCTCGACGCAGGGCTCCACAGGCTTGGGGTCGACGGTTCCCGGGGAGGCATGGGTTGTATCGGATGCCACGGCTGGGGGGCGTTTCCGTCACTTGGCGAGAACGGCCCTAACTTGTTCGATGCAGGCCAGCGGCTCCGCGAGCCTTGGTTCAAGCGATGGATGCGTGATCCGGCACGGATCCTCGCTGGCACTTCGATGCCGAACTACTTTGGCGGGTTGGAAACTCTGCAGAACATTGCCGCAATTGGCGATTTTTGGGCGGCGTTCCGATCCGCGCCCGACTTACCGCCACCATTCGGATTCCGGTCGGCGGACGCCGCCATTGTAGGCGAGGCTACTCCGGTTCCCCGCGAACGAGCAATTGTCATTCGCTGGGACATGCCCGAGGCGACTCCCGCATCGATCGCAGTTGGCCTGCCTGGGGGCGTTTCTTATTGCTTCGACGCCGGCGAGTCCAGGCTGCGATACGCTTGGCAAGGCGGCTTCGTCGACATGACACGGACGCTCCTTTCCAAGAAGAATCCGGGCACCAACCTCACCGAGACAGCCGAAATCGTGGGAGAGATCTTTTTTCGAGAGGGACCGTTTCCAATCCGGGTGAGCGACCGGAACCGCATTCCCCAGCGGAGGTTTCGTGGCTACCGACTGGTGGACTCGGTCCCAGAATTCCACTACCAAGTCGATGGAGTCGACGTCTTTGAACGCATTGACCGAGTCGATGGCGGATTGATCCGGCAATTCCGCATCTCCAACGTCGACAGGCCGATGTGGTTCGTGCCTGCCGAAGCGAAGGGCTTCGAACTGCGTTCGACTCTGGACGACTTCGAGATTCCGCGGGGGGAGAGCGTCTCATTCGAGGTCACCCTTGTCAAGGAACAGTAGTGCCGTCCAGCGCCTGGCCATAGCACTCGCAGCCCTTTTCGGGTCGGGTTTGGCATTTGCCCAAGTACCTAGCAGTGCGTACAGGGTCGAAACGATCCATGGTCCGCGCGGCATCGCTCCCGAGGTAAGCGCAGTCGCATTCGGGCACGATGGCAAGCTTTACGCTACGTTCCGACGAGGCTATATCTATTCGTACGACCAAGACTCCAAGAGCTGGCGTCGCTTTGCCGACAGCCTCCACAATCCGCTAGGCATCGCGAAGGGCGACAAACCGGGCGAATTCCTCGTGGCTCAAGTGCCCGAGCTAACGCGAGTAGCCGACACGGACGCGGACGGCAGGGCGGACCTTTTCGAGACCGTATCGGACGGCTGGGGGCTCTCGGGCAACTATCACGAATACATAGCGGGTCCGGTTCGTGACCGGGCAGGAAATCTGTACGTTTCGCTTGGCCTGGCCTCGGGGAATGCCGATCCGCGCCCACCGGCTCGCGGGGAAATCACACGGCGGCCCCGCAAGGCGCTACAGCCTGTGCCAGGAAAGGTCAACAGCATGGGCCATTTCTCGCCCACGCCCTACCGCGGATGCGCACTGCAGATACGTCCGGACGGAAGCGTCCGCCCGTTCTCGTGCGGCTTCCGACAGCCCAACGGTATCGTGGCAAGTCCGGAAGGGGAGATATTCGCTTCGGACAACCAAGGGGGCTGGGTAGGTACTTCGCCTTTGCACCACGTGACGGACGGAGCGTTTCACGGGCATCCTGCTTCCCTGCATTGGCATCCGGAATTCCTAGGGATCAATCCTGTCGAAGCGGACGTAGCGATGCTTGATCGGCGTCGCAAGAGACCGGCCATCCTCTTCCCGCAGGGAGACATGGGCGGGTCGACCGCCGGGCAGGCATTCGATCTTTCGGAAGGCGAGTTCGGCCCGTACGCGGGCCAGCTTTTCGTCGCCGAATGGACGTATCCGCGGGTGCTCCGAGTCGATTTCCAGAAGGTGCGCGGGGAGTACCAAGGGGCGGCGTTCCTGTTCATCGAGGGAAACGGCTTGCGAATGGCCAACAACCGCATGGCGTTTGCGCCCGACGGTCGGAGTCTCTACATCGCTCAAACCTCGCGGATCTGGGGCTCGACCGAAGGCATGCAGCGAATCGTCTGGCGGGGGGAGGTTCCGTTCGACATTCTGAAGATGCGATTGACTCGTGATGGCTTCGATCTGACATTCACGAAGCCGGCGGACCCCGAGTCGGCGACGAACCCCGCCAACTATCCGCTAAGCAGGTATTACTACCTCTACCACTCGTCGTACGGCTCTCCCAAGACCGACATAACGCCTGTCGCTGTGTCGGCCGTTACGATCTCGGACGATGGCCTTCGTGCGTCGCTGCGCGTCGAGGACCTCAGGGAGGGCTGGCTTTACGACCTGCGTCCCGATTCGATTCGTAGCAGGGAAGGCGAGCCACTTGCCGCGACGATCGCGGCTTACACGCTGAACCGAATGCCTGCGACCGAGTCCGGTCGGTGAGGGGAAGGCGCTAGTCGGAAGTTAGCTCTAGAATTCGGATGTTCCGAAACTCCACGCGCATCGCCTCGCCTCGGTGCAACTGCATCCCAAGAACGCCTTCTAGGGGTCCGGGATCCAGCACATCGTTCACGACCAGTCCGTTCACGGAGATACGAATTCTATGCTGGCGGCAACGGATTTCGATCCGGTTCCAGCCCTGGCGCACTACGAATTCCGCCTTGTCCATCCACCCGTCTAGGATCAGCCCACCGGGAAGTCCCTCTGCGTGCAGGCTGCCCCATCCCTTGCCGCTGGCAAGATCGGCTTGATAGCCTCTTACCGTCCACCCTTCCGTGCGCTCGCTTCGAAACTGCATGCCGCTGTTTCCGTTGCGAAGCCGCACTTCGAAGCGAAGCTCGAAGTCCCCGAACGCCTTGTCCGAGATCAGGAACGAATTCCTTTGAAGTGGGCGGCCGTCGGAGGATCCCACGATGCTGCCGCCTTGGACCGACCAAAGTTCAGGGTCCCCGTCCCAGCCTCGTAAGTCTTCGCCGTTGAAGAGCGCTTTGTAGCCTTGTTGAGCTTCTAGCGTGGAAAGCGAGTTAGAGCCACTGGCGGAAATCGCCAATCCTGTTCCGAGTAGCAAGACCACGGTTAACCGGGCAGGGCCGGGAATCAACTGACCGATCTTGGAATCTGAAAGTGGCACCTAGAATTCACATGCTCGCAGGAGATGGGTCAGATCACAAGTCGGCGGCCCCGTGGCGTGCAGGTGCGGTGCGACGGGGCGCCCCACCGGGAAGGCTCGGAGCGCGCATCGGCGACGAAAGACGGGTTCAGGAACAGCGTCCGCACGAAGTACCGGTCTGACCCTTGCCGCTATGAAGGTTGGAGCTTGTTCATCGCGCGAGACAAGCGCCTCCGACCAAGCATGGAGTTACAACGTCAAGGGCATCAAGATAGCGGCGACGAATACCGACGAAACGGGCAACAGGTTAGGGCGATTCCTCGGCACGGGAAACTGTACTTGGCGATCGATGCCAATCCAGATGTCGGCCGGCTCTGCCTCGAGGGGTCTCCGAAGCCGACCGAGACTTGGATTCGCCTCGAAGTCCGGGCCGGCAGGATGCGCGGCGCACGAACCTGACGTGCTTGAGTTGCGCATGAGATGCGGCTAGCCACCTATCGGATTGGGGAAGGCTGGCCTCGGGCCAAGAACAAGCACGCTCTTGGAGTCCAGAGAATCGCCGATGGGTGGGCCCGGAGGTTCGAGAGTCTAGCGACGTCCAACAGCCCCAACCTGGGGCCCGCTCTCGATTGCCGGTGCATGCGAGCTGGAGGTGGGCTGACAGGTGCTAGATCGACCGATTTCAGAGGCTCCGCCCGCTCCAAGTCAGTAGGGGCGAGACTTCTGCAATGTGATCGAAATCTCGATCCAGGTGCCAGATAGGCGTTGCGTTCCTGATTGCGATCGACGCGATCGGGCAGTCGCCCGAGAAGCGCATGGCGATACCACGCCGTCGCAAGGCAGCGCATAGGTCGGACGTCTCGAGGAAGAGCTCTATGTCGAGCGGCTCGCTCGATCGCGGCAACGCGAGTAGCTGTCGGCGGATTTGCGCCGAGAGCCGCCCTGGCCGAAATCCCCGCTGAACCCCTTGGGTAATCGGTCCGCATGTCGTGAAGCTCAACAGATCGTTACGGGATGCATGGGCTCGACCTGCGATGAGCTAGATCCAGACAGAAGTGTCTACGAGGATCGCTTGCGAATCTCCGAGCTTCCGTAACTGAGAGTCCTTGCGCATCTCGGAAAGATTCCCCTGCCACTCGGCCGTGCCGAATTGATCGGCAAGTCCCTGGATCCTCTTCAGCAGCAATACCTCCTTTAGGGCAAGGTTAACGGCTCCCGAGTAGGTCCGGGTTCCGAGCACGCGAACAGCTTCTTTCAGCAGCGCCTCATCAAGCACAAGATTTGTGCGTTTCGTGTGTGAATCGTAGAGGGAATTGCTCAGGACAAGCAAAATGGGACCACTCCGGGGGCAGCCAAAAGCGTGTTTTGTGACTGGCGGGTTGTGACCCCGGATCAAGATTCTCCTACTCGCCCTAGTGACGCTCGGTCGACCCGTCGCCGCCATGCGCTACGGAGCCCGAATCCGGCCGTAATTCGGTCCCGTTGTGCGCCGTTCAATGGCGCGCGCGGCTCGCGGCTGGGCAAGTGCTTCTCGGTCAGCCTCCCGTTTCGTGACAGTTGACCTCGTTGGGACTACCGCGGCTACTTCCTCAGGCCGCCTGCGCGGCCAGTGCCGCTGCTTGCTGCGCAGCGGTCAGCGGATCGATCAGCACGTCTAGGTCCCCGTTAAGGACCTGCGTCAGCTGATGCACCTTCAAACCGATTCGATGATCGGTGATCCGCATCTCTGGGAAATTGTAGGTCCGAATCTTCTCTGACCGGTCTCCGGTCCGGACCATGGCGCGACGTTGCTCGGCCTGCTCGGAATGCTGTCTCTCCCTCTCGATCTCGTAGAGCCGCGAGCGCAGCACTTGGAGGGCTTTCTTACGGTTCTTGAGTTGTGACTTCTCGTCCTGGCAGGTCACCACCAAGCCGGTCGGGACGTGCGTGATCCTGACGGCGGAATAAGTTGTGTTGACGGACTGACCTCCCGGCCCGGACGAGCAGTACGTGTCGATGCGCAGGTCGTTGTCGTCGATCTCGACGTCGACTTCGTCAGCTTGGGCCAGCACGGCGACGGTGACTGCGGACGTGTGGATGCGACCTTGCGATTCCGTTTTCGGGACTCGCTGGACCCTGTGAACGCCACTCTCGTACTTGAGTTTGGAGTAAACGCGGTTTCCCGTGACGAGGGCAATGACCTCCTTGATGCCCCTGATCTCGGAATCGTTGCGAACGGTGACCTCGATCTTCCACGACTTCAGCTCGGCGTACTTGCAGTACATCCGGTAGATATCGTGAGCGAAAAGCGTGGCCTCGTTGCCGCCCGTGCCTGCGCGGATTTCGAGCACCGCGCCCTTCTCGTCCGCGGGGTCCACGGGAATCAGCAGGACGCGAATCTCCTCGGCCAGTCTCTCCCGCAGTGCCTGTAGCGCCTCGAGTTCCTCGGCTGCCATCTCGACAATGTCGGGATCAGGCTCTTCCAGCAGCGGCTTCGTCGCGTCAATCTCGCGCCCGGCCTCCTTCCACGCACGGTACTTCTCGACCACCCCGGCAATTTCCGAGTGTTGCTTCGCCAGTTGCTGATAGGTCTTGCGGTCCGAGAAGACGGAGGGGTCCGCTAGCCTCTCAGAGAGCGCCTCGAATCTCGATTCGACCTCTTCGATGTTTCGAATCCATTGCATGACACGCCTCCGTTCGCAGTACCCTTACTAGGATCACTCGGCTTGCGGGGCCACTCGATCCGCCCCGGCCCACGCCGCCAGGTCGGAGCTAAGCGACTACAGGCTGCCCGCCAACGCGGCGTTCGTAATCCAGCGCTTTGCGCAACGCCAGAATGGCCACTTCGACTTGGCTGTCGTCAGGCTGTTTCGTCGTAATGCGCTGCAGCCATAGGCCAGGACGAGCCATGAGCATGAACACGCCGCTCTGGTTCTTGGCCGTGTAGCGGATGATCTCGTAGCTGACACCGGCAATGATTGGCAGCAGCGCGATTCTGGTGACGAACTGCGTTCCGAATCCGTCGAACGGCACCAGCGCGTATACCGCAATGGCGACGAGCATGACAACCATTAGGAAGCTAGTGCCGCAGCGCGGGTGCCAGGTAAGGAACCGCTGGGCGTTTTCGACGCTGAGGTCCTGGCCCGACTCGTAGTTGAACACTACTTTGTGCTCGGCACCGTGGTACTCGAATACGCGCCGGATGTCCTTCAACCTTGACAGTGCAAACAGAAACGCAAGGAATATCACTAGGCGGATACCGCCTTCAACGAAGCTGAAGCCGACTTGGTTGTCGAGGACGGGCTGCCACACCTGCAGTTGGCGCGTCGCCACCAGCGGCAGGAACTTGTACATGACAATGAAGAAGCCCAGCGAAAGCGCCACGTTGAGCCACAGCGCCCAACCGGGGAGCTCGGTGTTCTTGTTCTCCTCGTCGTCAGCCTCCGTTTCGACGGCTTGCTCCGCAGAAAAGTTCAATGCTTTCATGCCAAGGGCCATAGATTGTCCTAGGACCCCGCAACCGCGAGTGATTGGCAGCGCCCAGAACCGGCTGCGTTGCGACAGGCGCGTGGCCGGCTCCTCCTTGGTCACGATCTCGCCCGATGGCTTCCGAACGGCGACGCAATAGGACTGAGGCGTGCGCATCATGACGCCTTCCATCACCGCCTGTCCCCCGATCAAGGGGTCGTCGTTACTCTGCAGCTTCGGCAACAACAGGCTGCGAGCCCAGAGCTTCGCGAAATGGGGAATGCGCGACATTGTAGATTCACCGGACGCCAGACTGGCACCGCAACACAACGCTTAGGATACACTGGCTATATGCTCGGGCGGATTTGGGCGAGGGTGGGCCCAGTGGTCTTGTGGAGCTATCGTCGCGGCTCGTGGCAGTACGACGTGATCGTTGCCTTGATCCTAGCGTTCGTGTTCTTGGTTCCAAAGAGCGTCTTCAACGATAGGCCCAGCCAGACCGTTGTGCGGGAGATCGAAAACCTCTCCGATGCCGCCCGTGTGTTCTGGATCGATCCGGGAGCCTTAGGCAGGGCAAACCCCGAAGGGGCCGAGTCGAGCCTGCAAGACCTTCTGCCCAGTGAAGGCGGCGAATCCCTGCGAATAGTCAAGACGGAGCCCGCGAGAGATGCAGCCGGCAACGTTCGCGCGTACATCGTTTACGTGGAGCCCTAGCGGCGGCACAGGCCGTTTGTCTTGGAATCCGCTCGTACGGATGCGATCTAGGACTTGCAATCAATTGACCCGAATCGGCCGTTCGCGATGCGTCACTTCGCTGCTGGTGTCTCTAGCATGCATCGCGAGTCCGATGCAAGCCGCTCCTCCCCTTGAATCCGTTCTCAAGAACATGGATTCGGCGGCGGCCACTTGGAAGGGGATGCGTGCCAAGGTCGAATGGGTCCGCTACGAGTCACTGGTCGACGACAGGCGAGTCGAGTCGGGCCGAATTGCCGTGCGGGCGACGAAGTCCGGCACCGTCCAGATGCTGCTGGCGTTCCAGGAGCCCAGTGTGCAATTTATATCCGTTCGGCAGGCTAAGGTCGAGATTTACAAGCCCAAGATCAAGACTGTCGAAGAGTACGACCTTCGCGGTTCCAAGGAAAAGCTCGAGAACGCCCTGCTGCTGGGGTTTGGCACCGCCGGTGAATACTTGAATGAGCATTACGAAATTGTTTTGGAGGGCGAGGATACCGTCGCCGGCCACACCACGGTGAAGCTCGATTTGCGACCAAGGAATCCCCGAGGGGAACTGAACAACAGCCGAATACAGATGTGGATCTCAACGACCCACTGGCAGCCTATCCAGCAGAAAATATACGACCGAAATCCGAAAGACTACCGCCTCTACTCGTACTCGGAAGTCGAAATGAATCCGTCATTTAGATCCGAAGAGTTCAAGCTTCCACTGAGTCGCGGGACGAAGCGCGTGCGTCCACAGCGCTGAATTGATCGCCAGCCGCGCTTGCCACCGCCTCGGCTCCAATCCCCCACGCGCAGCTACTGCAAGGTCAGCCTAGCCTTGACCGGGTCGACGAGATAGCGGGTTGTTCCCTCGTCCGAGAGCATCGATTCGGCGCGAATCTCGACCTCGTATTCTCCCTTGGCGGCGTCTGGCGCCGATTCGCAGTGCAATTCGTAGCCCGTCTGGCCGGCGGGCAGCTCGGCCTCCTGGCACTGCACTCCTGTCGGGAGGTCCACTGCACTGACCTTTACGGTCCGTCCGAATTCCGGGTCGCGCCAGATCGATCCCATCCATGCTCCTTCAGTGCCCGCACCGAGAACGAGCGGTGCCTCGGGCGACATGAGCTTGTAGCCATCGACCACGTCCACTTCTAGCGGTTTCGAGTAGATGAAGTGCTCGCGCCCGTCCGCACTCACCGTGGCGCTCAAGTTGAAGTTCACCATTCCAAGGGAGGTCCGTTCGTGCGTGAACATCCGAAACTCGCCCGATTCCGTCGCGTCTCGATCTCCCATCCTGCGCAACCGCAAGCTTCCAGTGTTTCGAGGAATCTCCACTTTCTTCTTGATCTGCACCCCGGGTTGCCGAGCCTTGTAAGCCCATTTCGCGATCAAGCCTTGCGCTCCTCGAACGAGACGCAGCCGACGGGGAGTCAAGAACTCCAGAGAGGCCGGCTGCTCTGGATTAACGCGCGCCGGCAGATCGTAGCCAAGCCATTCGGCCGTGACGGCAGGCTGCTGGGTTCCCTTGACGTTCACTCGCACGCCTGGCCCGGTGGCCCGCCGGTCAAGATGCTCCTTGCCTGCTTCGACCGCCTTGCCCCGTACGGTGAGGTTCAATTGGCGCAAGTCCGCCCCCGGCTTCGGAGTGAGAGTCAGGAGACCGACCTCGAAACGCGGCAGCGTGTTGCCAAGTGTCGAGGTGGGGGCAATGTGCCCGCCCGAGACCTCCAGATCCTCCGGAGCGTTCTCCAGGTACAGCTCGATTGGCCCGTAGTATCCGCGTCGCTCGGCCGTGACGGTCAGGACTGCCGAACCGCTGCGGGGGATATTCAGGTACGGCTCGTTGAGCGCCAGCAGAAAATCCGGTCCCTGCTTTCGTGCGACAAGGCGGTAGGCGAAGCTGCGCCCGCCCCGCGCGAGCAGGTCCTCCACCGAGACGGTGATTTCGCTCACGCTTGGTGGCACAGCGAGGTTGACGAATGGATAGGTCGCGGTCTGCCCCGTTGTGGTGATGATGTAGGGGTTCGGATCACCTGCGTACTTTCCGGCCACGGCCAGGACTTCGTCCCGGCTGGCGATCGTCATCACGCCGTAGAGGGACGACCCGGGCAACTCCCCGGAGCGCAGCTCGAAAGCCCATTCCTCGCCGCTCTGCACCGCTAGTTTGTAACGGTCAACCTCTCCGTTTTCTGAGATGCGCCCGTTCATCACGACACCGTCGCGAAGCGTGTGCGAACCCGCCGATTCCAGCGATTCATCTCCGTCACTCACAAGGAAGGGAAGATAGGACGGCGTCTCGGGCACGCGCACCCATGTTTCTGTGGCGTTGCCCGGCACGTGCCCTAGGTCGACTTCCCCCTCAAGCGGCTGGCTCAGATTACCGCCATAGAACTCGGCTCGAATCCTCGAGCCGCGTGTCCAGCCGAGGGGAAATACGCTGTCTGCGAAGGAGTATTCGCCAACCGTCAGGCGGTAGAAGTCTTGGTCTTGTTCGCTGAACCGCTCGTCCCGCACAGAAACGGAGTACTGGCCGTCTTCCGGTACTTCGAATGCCAGTCTCGAGTCCAATCCCAGACCGGCGGAATCGCCGTTGCGATGAAGGACCCTGCCACTGCTGTTGAGGAGTTCGATCGACGGGTCGATCGCCGAGCCCACTCTTCGAGCAGCAACCTCTACCACCAGCTTCTGCCCCTTGCTTGCGCGGAAGGAAAAAACGTCTCGTTCAGGGCCCTGAAGCCGTCCCTCGACTGTCACCGGAACCGGGATCGCCTGTGCTGTCTCTGGAAAGTCGTTGGCGACATCTTCGCCTTCTGGGTCGGGCAACGACTCGAGTTCGGTCACTTGCGGGAACTCCTCGACTGTGAAGAGCAGCGCGTTCGAGATACCTTCCGCTGTTTCAATCCTCAGCGGGAAGACACCTGGGTCGGCGTCGCTAGGGACCTCAATCAAATACTCCAGCTCGCTGGGCCCCATTCGCCCCGCAGCGGGCGTCCCTGTCAGGGGTGTTGCAGCGAAGTTCGCTTCGGACAGCAGGCGAGGCGCCGGCCCGAGGCGTTCGCCATTGAGAACAAGGCGGACGGCGCCGCCAAGCCGCGCCCCCCGCGGCTGCATCCGCTCCAGCATTGGCTGTGCGGCGAGCGGTGCGCATACGCAAATGACGCCGATCCACCGGCGCAGACAGTTTTTTTTCATGCGATCCTCGAGCGCTGGGCGACTCAACTCCGGCAGGGTCGGAATAGTCGCTGCCAAAGCATACCAATTCTCGACAAGCCCTGATCCTCAAATCGCCTTCCACTGTCGCTCTCGTCTCGGCAAAGGCGCGCTTGCGCGGCCCGTGCGCGGCGCACGACGGGATATGCTGGAGTCCATGAGCCTCCGAATCGCAACCGCTTGTCTGACCTTTGCCTGTATCGGAGCAGCGGGACAGCCTGACTGGCCCGCAGCCAAGCAGGAAGCGCTGCAAACCTTGGTTGATCTGGTCAAGCTCGACACATCGCAACCCGAAGGAAATGAGATCCTCGCGGCGCGTTATCTGAAGCAGCGGCTGGACGCAGAGGGGATCCCATCTGAGATCTTCGAGGCCGAGCCCGGGCGCGCGAGCATTGTGGCCCGAGTCAAAGGCAATGGCTCCAAGCGCCCACTTCTGCTACTTGGTCACTTGGATGTCGTGGCGGTCGAACGCGAGGAGTGGTCATTCGATCCCTTTGCAGGCGAGGTCAAGGACGGCATTCTCTATGCTCGCGGCGCTTCCGACGACAAGGGAGTCGTGACGGGATCCTTCCAGGTGCTCTTGGAACTGCATCGCCAGAAGACTCCTCTTGATCGCGACGTGATCTTCTTGGGCGTAGCAGACGAGGAAGCGGGGGGCGTCAAAGGCATCACGTTCATGCTCGAAAGCCATCGCGACAAGATCGATGCGGAATTCGCGATCAATGAAGCGGGCAAGGGCGTTTTCGGGCGCGACCTGAGCTATTCCCGCTTCGAGATTCAGACAGCGGAGAAGACGCCAAGGCGAATCAATCTAAAGGCGGTCGGCACGTCCGGGCACGGCTCGATCCCGCTCAAGGACAATCCAGTCGGCACGCTCGCTCGGGCCGTCGGGCGGCTGTTCGACCACGAAATGCCCCCGCGCCTGAACGAGACGACTCGGGAATACTTTGGCCGATTGGCCGAAATATCGGAGCCTGGCAAGGCCGAAGTGTTCCGGGCGATCCTGGCCGAGAGCCCCACTGCCGAGGACTACGAAAGGCTCCGAGAACTGTCCCCCGTCTACCACTCAATGGTGCGAACCTCGATCGTCCCGACGATTCTCCAAGGCGGCTACTTGAAGAACGTCATCCCTTCCGAAGCGCGGGCAACCGTAGACATCCGAGCCTTGCCAGACGAGGATCCCGAACGGCTTTTCTCCCTGCTCAAGCGGACTATGGGGGAGCCGGCTGTAGACCTCGTGCCGCACCCGCAGACAAGGCCTTCGCACGATCCTTCGGCACTGGACACCAAAGTATTCCTAGCGTTCGAAAAAGTGTTGGGACGACTCTATCCGGGAATTCCGGTCCTTCCGACCATGTCCACCGGGGCGACCGATTCCGCCCAATTGCGGGATGCGGGGATCCCTAGTTACGGATTCGGCCCGGCCCGGCCCGAATGGGACCTGGCGAGCGGCATCCATGGCAGGAACGAGTACCTCCACGTAAAGGCGTTTGAGGATTACGTCGAAATCTTGTGGAACGTGGCAGTCGAGATCGCGGGTGCTCCCTAGGCCGGCTCTCAAAGACCGGTCTGCGGCCAGCCGGCGTCCGGCTTCAACGCCCGGTGCAATCCAAGTTCCGCTGCGAGACCGGCAAAGAGTGCTGTAGTTCGTCAAAGTCAATGGAATCTGTCGCTTGGAACGGCATTAAGCTGCAAATCCGTCGTTCGCTGTCGGCTTGGACGGGCTGGATTCCAGTGACGAAACTCTGATTGACCATGGTCGGCGGATAGCCTGTCACCTGCCATCGGTGCTGGTGACGCGATTCAAGACTAGCTGAGCCAACGCGTTGATGAACGCGGCGCTGTCATTGAGTCCCTCCATCGTTTCAAATTGGCGGATGCCCCAGCGAGACGCTTCCTCGCGCGCCTCGATGTCGATTTCCGAAAGCGTTTCAAGGTGGTCGGAGACGAAGGAGATCGGTACGACCAGAACGGAGTCGGTGCCCGTCCGCCCCAGCTGGCGCAGAGAGTCGGTCAAGCTCGGCCCCAACCAGCGCTGCGGACCGACCCTGCTCTGATAGCAGAGCGTGTGGGGGGAACTCGCGGAGCACCGCTTCAAGACCAGCCTTGTGGTCTCTTCGATCTGACGCTGGTAAGGGTCTCCTCGCCTGATGAGCTTCTCCGGCAGCCCATGGGCGCTGAAGACAACGTGAGGTCTCGAATCCGGCGGGAACCGGGCTAACCCTTCGTCCACTCTTTCGGCGACCGCGTTTATGTAGGGGGGTAGAGAGCAGTACGAGTCGACCCGTTCGGTGGGTATCGCGAGCCCCTCTTCTCGGCAGAGGCGGTCCCACTCCCTAGTCGAACTGCCGGTAGTGGCTGTCGAGTACTGCGGGTACAGGGGTAGGAGCAGGAGGCGGCCGATACCCGCCTCTCGAACGGCTTTGACGGCCAAGCCCGTCGACGGAGCGCCATAGCGCATCGCGACGAACACGCGACAGGCCAGGGAAGGCCGCAGCATGCGCTCGAGGAGCCGCGCTTGTTGACACGTGGTGGCAACTATGGGCGACATTCCTCCGATGGACTCGTAGAGCGGCCTCGCCTTTGCGGCGCGCCAAGTCGACAGCTTCCGGGCAAGCCAAGAGCGGAACCAATCGGGAACCGGCAGGTCAAACAGATCCGGATCTCGAAACATGCTCTCGAGGAAGGGTTGGATCTCGTCAAGAGATCTGGGACCGCCTAGTTGAAAGAGGACAATCCCGAGAGGGCCGGCAGCGCTTCGAACATCCGTCATGCCAATCCGTTGGCCAGAGTTGCTTGCAATGTCCGCCCCATCGGGAATCCATCGGGCTCTGTTGGCCTGTTGACCCTTTGCAGGTCCGCCACTGACTCGACTACCAGCCTTCTCTATGACTCAATACGTGCAAGCCGTGGGCTCCGTGAGCGGAACTTAGTGCTCTAGTTAGAGCAGCGGACGGCAATAATCCGAATTGGGAGCCTAGAGCTCGGTGAGGTGCTCCAGCTTTCCGGTACCGTCCCCCAGTTTCTCGGTATGCACACCAAGACGGTCCAAAAGAGACAGGTAGAGATTGTTCATGGGCGTTTCCACCGGATAACGAACATGCCGTCCAGGATGAAGCGTTCCGCGCCCTCCTCCGGCCAGCAGAACCGGCAGGTCGTGGTGGGTGTGACGGTTGCCGTCCCCAATTCCGGAACCGTATACCGCCATCGTGTGGTCTAGCAAGCGGCCCTCGCCGTCTTGGATCGAGCCGAGCTTGTCTACGAAGTAGGCGAATTGCTCCACATGGTAGGTGTTTACCTTTGTGATGTCCTCGATTTTGGACGGGTCGCCGCGATGGTGCGTCATGCCATGGTGCGCCCGGGTGACTTCGATGTCTGGATAGGTCAGGTTGCTTCCCTCCCGGCCCATCATGAATGTCGCGACTCGCGTCATGTTCGTCTGGAAGGCGAGCGCCATCAGGTCGAACATCAGACGCGAGTGCTCAGCGTAATTTGCGGGTATCCCGTGGGGCTTTGCCATTTGAGGCGAGGGACTGCGTTCGCTACCTTCGTGCGCGTCGAGCCGTTTCTCCACGTCACGCACGCTCGTGAAATACTCGTCCAGCTTCTGCCGATCAGTCGGACCGACGGAATTCCGAAGCCGTTGAGCGTCTCCTAGGACAAAATCCAAGACACTGCGTTGACGCGCTTTGCGGTTCGCACGCTCCGCCGCGTCGATAGGGGCCTCGACATCTCCGAACATCCTTTCGAAGACTTGTCTAGGATCGATTTCCGGCGGATTGGGTGTCTTCTCTCCACGCCACGAAATGCTGTTGGAGTAAGCACAGCTGTAGCCGGAGTCGCAGTTTCCGGCAAGGCGGCCCGGCTCGATCCCTAGTTCCAGAGAGGCGTAACGCGTTTCGTTGCCTACCGCGGCTGCGGCGACCTGGTCCACCGAGATCCCGAGCTGGATATCCGCTCCAGCGGTTTTCTTGGGATGGATCCCGGTCAGGAAACTTGACGCAGCGCGCGCGTGGTCGCCAGGACCGTCGCCGAGGGCTCGCCCAGTGTTGTGCGTGAGCCCGGAAAACACCAAGAGGTCATCGCGGTGAGCCTCCAAAGGCTTCAAGATCCGCGGGAACTCGAAATCGTCACCCTCGGATGCCGGAGTCCAAGCCTCCTGAATGACCCCGTTCGGCACGTAGACGAATGCTAGGCGGTTGGGCGCGTCGGAAGCGAGCTTCCGGGAGGCAGCGAACGCCGGCACCATAGCGTCCAAGTACGGAAGGGCCACTGCGGCGCCCGTCCCGCGCAAAAAAACCCTTCGGCGAAGAGATTTTCTCCCGATCACGACCAAGAACCGACTTGAGAATATCACAGGCGGATTTGTTGCGCGCGTTCGCAATGCAAACCGCCGATTCGTGTCTCGAGCAAGAAGCGCTCGACCAAATACTCTGAAAGGGTGGTGCCAGACGACAACGGGAGTCGCCCGCGAATCACAGAATGGATTTTGGGCGGATACTTCGCCTATAGCCTGCTGCTAGCCGCGGTACTTCCGCTGTCGGCGGAGGCGCGGGTCCGATCGGCATTCGCTAGTTTGGTAGCCCTCGCCAGCCTTCATTATCTAGCTCGGTTTCCAGCGCGCTACGTGCCTGTCTCGTTGCGCAACTTGCTTCCCATTGCGGGCGTACTGCTCGCGTACAAGCAGATGGGATGGTTTGCAAGGCCCGGAGGGAACCATGAGCTCGAAGAATCATGGGTGCAATGGGACAGGATGCTTCTCGTTGATTGGGGCCTCAAGGACGCGATCGAAATGCTTGGCCCTGTCCTGCCGGGCCTGTTGGAATTGCTTTACCTACTGACCTACGTGGTCGGCCCTGCAGGGCTGCTGATCCTGCTCGCATGCGGTCGCATAGAGCGGGCGGACCGGTATTTGGCGTTCTTTGTCGCTTCGGCCGTTGCCTCGTATGCGTTCTACCCGTACTTTCCGTCCGAGCCTCCGCGGACCGTGTTCCCCGGTGAGCTGTTCGGAGAGCACGACACAGTCTTCCGCGAGCTCAACTGGTGGATTCTCGGGCGCGGAGGAATTCACACGAGCGTGTTCCCGAGCGGCCACGTTTCGTCGGCTTGCGGAGTCGGTTTCGGCCTCCTGTTCGCTTTGCCGGAACGAAAGCGCTACGGAATCGCTATGACTGCCTTGGCGTTTGGTATCGCGTTAGCGACTGTCTACGGGCGGTATCACTACGCTGTTGACGCGGGTGCCGGCTTGGTTGCGAGCTGCGCCGCGTCTCTGGCATGCATGTACGCTTTCCGCAGGCAGGACGCCTCGTCGGGCGTGCGAGAAGATGCTGCGCGCCACCGACAAGAGCGCAAGCCGCCCCCTAGGGATACGATTAGCTAGATGCCCGTTCGGATCGCAGACATGGATGAGGACGCGCTCGGGCTCGCCGAGCTCGTGCGCAGCCGGCAGGTCCAGGCAGTGGAACTAGTAGATTCCGTGATCGATGCAATTGAACGGACTCATAGCGATATCAACGCAGTAAACACGAGAATGTTTGACGCAGCGCGCGTCGAAGCGAACAAGGTGCGTCCTGACGCTCCCTTCGCCGGGGTACCATTTCTTCTAAAGGACCTCCGTGCCTCCTACGCCGGTGTCCCGACCTCGGATGGCAGCGCGCTACTTCGCAATGCCACGGCTAGCTTCGACAGCGAAATCGTCAGGCGACACAAGCGTTCGGGATTGATTTGCGTTGGCAAGACCAACACCCCGGAGTTCGGTTTGACGGCCACGACCGAGCCGCACGCCTTTGGCGCAACCAAGAACCCGTGGGACACGGGCCGGACGCCGGGCGGGTCGAGCGGCGGGTCTGCGGCTGCCGTGGCGGCGCGGATCGTCCCCATGGCCCATGCCAGCGACGGGGGAGGCTCCATCCGAATTCCGGCGGCGTGCTGCGGGCTCGTCGGTCTGAAGCCCACCCGCGGTCGTAATCCGCTGGGTCCGGACCTCGGGGACGTGATGAACGGCTTGGTCGTCGAGCACGCAGTTACGCTATCCGTTCGGGACAGTGCCGCGTTGCTGGACGCGACGGCGGGCCCGGACATCGGCGACCCGTACTGGGCTCCTCCCCGCAATCGGCGATTCGTGGAGGAAGTGGGGGCAGACCCCGGCAGCCTGAGAATCGCAATCTCGACGGAATCACCCATGGGAACAGCCACCGCTCCGGATTGTGTCCAGGCCGTCGAAGCGTCGGCGATGCTGCTGGAAGACTTGGGCCATCGCGTGGAGTCCGCGGCACCGGACTACGACGACCGGGCATTCCGAATTGCTTTCACCACTGTGTGGTTTTCGAATCTCGCGGCCAACATCGACGCGCTCTCAAGAATGCTTGGACGCCAGTTGACAGAAGCCGATCTCGAGCCTGCGACTTTGGCTTTCGGGCGACGTGGCGCGGAGTACAGCGGGGCCGAATATGTCGGAGCGGTCGCGCAGATCCAATCAGCCAGCCGTCGAGTCGCTGGATTTTTCCAGAGTTACGACCTGTGGATCACTCCCACATTGGCTACTCCGCCGCCCAAGCTCGGCTACCTGCATCCGGGCCCCGGAGAGATCGATGTGCGGCCGTACGGCAGACGGGTTCGCGAGTTTGTGCCGTTCACTCAGCTTGCGAATGCTACAGGCCAGCCTGCGGTTTCCCTGCCGCTGCACTGGAATGCGGACGGCCTGCCTGTCGGCGTTCAGCTCGTCGCGCGTTTCGGTGACGAGGCAACTCTCTTCCGGCTGGCTTCTCAACTGGAAGAGTGCAGGCCGTGGCGCAATCGAAGACCCGCAGTCTGCGGCTAGATGCGGATCAGCCCTTTCTTGGCGGGTTTGCACTCGTAGGCTGGTAGCGGGACGCGTGATAGCTGATGCGGAAATCGTTCCGCGCATCGCAGGCGAACAATTGCCTGAGATAGGTCTCTGGACTATTGCTTCAAATACTCTAGATCCAAGTACAATTAACGAGAATCAGGGACGTTCCCAGCTGACTGACATTAAATACATTATGGCTCAATTAGCGAAACGTATGCATTGGGGTGTCATTGAGGCCACCAAGCAGCTACGAGGGGACGCCTCTCGCACCAATCCGACCTGCTGAAACCAGCGCAGGTAGCTGTCCAAGTACTTCGTCGCTACCCCCCGAAACGGTTGCAGAAACGCTTTCAATTGTTGGTGCCGATTGTTCACCGTTTGGATGTGATAGCTCCCGCGCACCCGCATGCCCGCCGACACGTTCACCGCCTCGTGCTGGACCCCCAGCCGCCGGGCACAGCCCGGATACGCTCGACCGCCGTCGCTCAGCAGCACCGCGTCGCTGGCCAGCAGCGGCTCCAGCGCGGCCTGCAAACTCGCCTGGCTCACTCTCTTCAGCACTTGGCCCGCGGTCGCGCCCCCGCGCGCGGCGGCCAGCAGCACCGGCACCTGCTGCTTGGACAGGCCCCGCTGCCGGGCCCGCCCGCCCCGCCGCCGGGCCTTCCGCTCCAGCTTCCGCTCGCCCTTGCGGCTCTCCAGCACATACGTTTCGTCCGCTTCCACCAGCCCTTCCAGCCGCCCCGCCAACTGTCCCGCCTGCGCCATGAAGCGATGCCGCCAGCGAAACGCGGTCGTGACCGCCACCCCGCAGCGCTGCGCCGACTGCCGGACCGATTCCCGCTCCACCAATGAGCGCCCCAACGCCAGCCAGCGCTGCTTGTGATGCAATCCAGACAGCGCCGTGCCGCTCAAGGCATTGAACGTCTTGCCGCACTGCTTGCAACTGTAGCGGCGCAACCCGCGCGTCTTGCCGCGGCGCACTGCCCCGCCGGCCTGGCAGTGCCGACAGCGCCGCTGGGCGTCAATTTGCAGTTCAATCGCGGCCACCGCCGCAGCCCCTTCGCTGCGCTCTTGCACGGCCTGCTCGAGTTGCGACCACTGCGCTTCCGTTAAGCGGTCCAACCCTGCTAGCCAACTCTGGAATCTCTCGTTCGTCATGGGGCACGATCCTCCTGCACCTAAAGGAATTATACCAAATATCGAACAAAATACATACATTTCGCTAATTGAGCCTACATTATAGATGAGATAAAGGCGGGCAAGATTGTCATTTCCATGGTATTTGCCAACCCCTCTTGAATGTCATTGCAAATAGCAAAGGCATGCACCGCAAGACCGGTTATGCTGGGCCGCCCCCTAGGGACACATCCTTGGCGGACGGGCGCGGCGCGTTCGAAGTCTCGTGGCATATGAAGCGCTCCAACTGCGCCGCCAAAGTCGCCGATACCTCGGCGGTCACATCCACTCCCATCTCGTGATCATGACGTTCCACGACATGCGCGCGATCGTATAACAGAGCTAGTGTGCTGCCATCTTCGTACGGCACACGGAATCTTCTACGCTGGATCGAATCCCGGGCGAGCAACTCATCGACCGTGTCGAGCAGACGGTCCAATCCCTGCCCGGTCTTGGCCGAAACCTCGACTACTCCCACTGCCGAGCCTTCGGATCTCAGGCGCTGCGCCTCGCGCGCGCTCTGGCCCGGACCGATCAAATCGATTTTGTTGAGCACGAGCAACTGCGGCTTGTCGCGCGCTCCCAGCTCCTCGAGCACATGGTCGACTTCCTCGCGATGGACGCTGCGGTGGTCAGCGGCGATGTCGATGACATGAAGGATTAGGCTCGCTTCTGTGACTTCTTCGAGCGTTGCCAGGAACGCTTGAATCAAGGCGGGAGGGAGTTTGCGTATGAAACCGACCGTGTCAGAAAGAATGGCGCCACGACGTGACGGGAGGCGAAGCTTGCGAAGCGTCGGGTCGAGGGTCGCGAACATTCGCCGGTCCGCAACCACGCTCGCGGTGGTGAGAGCATTGAAAAGAGTCGATTTGCCCGCGTTGGTGTAGCCGCAGAGCGCAATTGTGGGAATTGGAACAGATGTTCGCTTGGCGCGCTGCAAGCGCCTTGTGGAGCGCACCTTGTCGAGTTGCGCCCGTAGCTTGACGATGCGAGTTCGGATCTTTCGCCTGTCGTGCTCGAGCTGGGTTTCGCCGGGGCCGCGGGTCCCGATGCCGCCACCGAGACGCGACATTGCAGTACCCCTGCCTGCCAGCCTCGGCAACAGATAGTCGAGCTGGGCGAGCTCGACCTGCAACCGACCATCGCGAGAGCGCGCATGCTTGGCAAAGATGTCCAAGATCAACTGGGTGCGGTCGAGCACCGAGCACTCGAGCCCGCGCTCCAGGTTTCGATGCTGCGAAGGAGTCAGGTCGTGATCGAACAGTACGAAGTCGCACTGCTCTTCGGCGGCCCACGCATGGATTTCACGAATCTTGCCAATGCCTAGGAGCGTCGCCGGAACAGCGCGCTCCCGGGCTTGGATAGCGTGTCCCAGTACTTCCGCTCCGGCACTCTTGGCCAATTCGGAGAGTTCAGCGATCGACTCTTCCACTGTTACGGCATCAAGTGGAACCCGAGCAGGATTGACACGCAGTCTGAGGTCGAGCGCGGCTAGAATGCAGCGTTCGGGCGCACCTGACTCCCGACCGCCCGCTAGACCCGATAGGCGACGGGGAATCACTTGTCTCGCCTTGGCTCTAAGTCTGCCCATGCTCTCCCTCGGATTGTCTGGTCTTGTGCACTAGACGACCCTTTCGTCAGATTCAGCCTAGCAGCGATCGGACCCTTCACGGCCAGTAACGAGCAGTCCCCCTGACTCGACGGCTCGCCGCGTGCCTATAATAAATTCAAGGTGGCTGTTTCGCTCATTAGTCAAGTAGGATCTGCGCTTAGGGCGCTAAACCCAGGGAAGGTGCGGTCCATGGTTCAGCGGCCCGTCACTTTCGGAGTGCTCGCCGCCGATGAGGACTGTGTTGACGATATTCACGAGTTCCTTTTCCCGCAACTGAATCACTTCTCGAATCGGAACACTCTGCGAATTGCGACCGAAGACGACTTCCATGGAGCAACCCTGGGATTCTCCGAGCGCGGCGTGCCTCATCCTGCGCATTTCTACACGTTTGACCGCAGCGATGCTAAGGGATCGGCCTTGACACTGCTGCGCGAGCACGAGGACGCCTGGCTGCCGCTCGCAAGTAGTTTTCCCGGTTTCCGACCTGCGGTGAGTGAACGGCTGACTTGGAAGGTTGCTAAAGAGAACACTTTGTTCACGGTTGCGACAGCAATTCCCAATGTCGTTCCATCGGTCCTGACCCTCCCTTGGGCAGTAGGCGAGTTCGCGTCGGATTCGGCATTCCTGACAATGAACCAAGTCCGGCTATCCTTCCTCCTCGCGGCCGCGCATGGCCAGGAGGTCGGCTACGACAGGCAGAGCCTGAAGATCGGATCGATCATCGGGGCGGCGTTCGGGTGGCGGGCGCTGGCACGGCAACTGGCCTCCAAGGTTCCCGCCGGAGGCGGACTGATTTCCAAGGGACTGATTTCCTTCGCGGGCACCTACGCGGTCGGGCGAGGGCTGGAACATTGGTTCCGGGAAGGGCGATTGCTGGGCCGTGCTGCTCAGCGGGAATACTATGTAAATGCCTACAGGCGCGGGCGGGGCACGGTCGAGGAAATTGTTAAGCACGCGATCCCGACTTTTCGCCCGACAGCAAGATCGGCTTGAAAACGGCGAACTGACCGCCGTGGGGCGTGGCAACCAATTCGTTCTTCGAACCTGCTGCCAATGCGTGTGATCGCGGGTAAGTTCCGGCGCCGGGCGCTGCTCTCGCTACAGGGCACGTCGACGCGTCCGATGCTCGGAAGGATGCGTCAGCGGCTATTCGACATTCTCCAAGGATCTGTCGAGGGAAGCGTCTTCGCGGACCTCTACGCGGGTACCGGAGCCGTCGGAATCGAAGCTCTCAGCAGGGGAGCGGCTCAGGCTGTCTTCGTGGAATCGAATGCCCGCGCCGCAGCCGTAATCCGTCGGAACCTGTCAGCGCTGGGAGTGCAAGGCCAAGCCCGTGTCCGGGTCGCCCCAGTCCACGAGGTAATTCGAAGGATTTCAGCCGACATCTATTTCCTTGGACCGCCGTACGAGGTGACGAGGGAGTATTCCGCTACATTGGCGGCGCTCTCGAACCGGCCGGCGGACTGGGTGATAGCTCAGCACGGAAAGCGGCTGGAACTGCGCGAGAGATATGGATCATTCGCGAAGGTTCGCGTGGTCAAGATTGGAGCAAACCGCCTCTCCATGTTCCGGCAATCTCCGCCGGAATCGGAGTCCGGCGCGTGAGTACGGCCTGTGGGCAGCAGACTTGCCGGACACCCGGTGCAAGGGTGGCGACAGACCCCGTGTTACCAACGGTTCCGGCGCTAGCGGAACGATTCGTTTCCAAGGGATCGGGCCGTCAAAAGGCGTGGACCTGGAGTTGCCGCTACCAAGCCAGGACACGAACCGTCTTCCTTCAATTGAGGCGGGGCGATTACTCAGGCAGATCTGGGGAGAATTACTTCGGCATTGGCAGCCGTGTTAGTCCCGACGGACTAGCAGACGATCAGTTGCGGGATCGATCAATATCAGGTTAGCTGGCGAAATGCCTAGCCACGATCTCCTCGAAGAATTGCTTGGTGAAGTCCTCGATGGGCCTCATGCGGGGTCGGCCACCGCGCGGCCGCACCACAAAGCGTTCTTTCGACATTTCGTAACCGATCTCGAAAAGGTCGGGCACGTTCGTGGACTGGAGGTTCTCAAGCTTCTCGTAGTTGTAGGAGTTTGGGGGCTCCTCACGGGCGACGTGGAGGGTGACGCTGCAACGAGCACGCATCGTATAGCTCGCGTGTGCGAAGAAAAAGAGGTAGCGCGCGGACGTCTCCGCAAGTCGAAAATCGACACGGAGAAACCAAGTGCGCTTGGCGGATGCGCCCTGCCGAAGCGCGGAGTACTTCTCGAACTCGAGATTGCCAAAGTCCCGGGAGTAGACTTTGCCGATGGTTGCTGCTTGGTCGAAGACGCCGACAGTTTGCTGGATATAGCTCTTTAAGAGTTCCATCGCGTTTCTCCAAACCTCGTACTCGTTCTCCGCGCGCACTCTCTCGGGCTTCGTGAATTTTTCGGCCAGGGACTGGGCCCAATCCTTTTGGTCGCGCTGCTCTTTGGCGGCCGCTTCGTACTCTTCGAGGCTCTCCTCGATGCACTCGGCGAGCAGGCGGATGAAGGGTGTCAGGTCGGAAGCCTGGGACCACTCAAGGGCATCGTAGTACCGAAGGCGGTCTTCCTTGGAGATGATCGCGATGGGATAGCCGTGGCGCATGAGTAGGAGATTCATCAGGAGTCGGGCCACACGACCGTTGCCGTCGATGAAGGGATGTATGGTCACAAGCCAGGTGTGTGCCGCTGCGGCGGCGACGAGTCCGGAAACGCGAGCGAATGCGTCGTCACCCGGTGTGCTGACGCTCGACAGCCAGCGACCGAACTCTGCCATCTCGGCACGCACGGACTCCGGGCCTGGTGGCGAATACTCCGACCCGCTGATCGCGACTTGAACGGATCGATAGGAACCGGCTTCGTCACTCAATCCGCTCAGCACAAGGGTGTGCAACTGGCGGATGTCGTTCTCGGTGATGGGGGTGGCGGCGTTCCCTGCGAGTTCCTCCAAGAAATTGATGGCCTCAGACAGGTTGCGGGCTTCGGCTTGATCCTTTAGCGGTTTGCCTGTGATCGTGAGGCCGAGTTCGACGACCTGACGCGTCTCGCCGACCGCGAGAAGGTTGCCTTCGATCGCGTTGGAATGGTAGATGCTCTTGATTCTAAAGTGTTTGCGGATACGGTAGAGAACCTCGGGCGAGAGATGCCCCTGCGCTCGCATTGCCTTCACGCGGTCGGCAAGCTTACAGAAATCCGGAGAGCTAGAGCCATCATAAACATACGCGGTACCTTCAATTTCGACGTCGACCATGGCGATGAGAACGCTACTCGTGGTCAACATTGTATTCTATGCTGCCGGTCTTTTCTTGGGGCATCAACGGGTGGTGGCTTGTCAATGGCGGAGGTTGCTGAGAAACCCATGGTGGACTGAGGGGCAGGGTGAGGTGGTCGCGGATCGATTCGAACGGACGACAGGGTTTGGGCACCGGAGTCAGGCGGGTGGGAGTCGTCCCGGGGCAGCCCCGGATTGTGGCCTTGGGCCCGACCTAGAGTGCCGGCGGGCCACTGGTTCGGGCGGCGCTGGCGCGCAGTGCGAGCACCTCGTTGAGGAGGCCATGCTTGTCGAGCATGTGCAGCCGGCGTGAGGCGTTGCGCTCCACGAGGAGGCGTTCGTAGTTGACCTTGGGGTCTCGTTAGGGATGATCATCGCGCAGGATGGCGTCGATCGTGCGGAGCAGCTTGTGGGCGAGGGCCAAGATGGCGCGGTGGAAGCCATGAAACTGCGAGTCGTTAGTGCGGGCGGCCCCGTAGGCGCGCTGGGTCAGCGTAGCGCGCGGGGTGGAATTGCCGTGGCGGACCCGTCCGGAGCGGTGCTTGCCGACGCTCTCGTTGCACCGAAGCGGTGACCTCCTATTATCGGACATCAAGTGGGGCCCGCGGTGGCCGTCGAACCATCGGGTCTAGCAGAGGCCGCGGGCTGGTGTTGTTCGTGCGACCTCTCGCCGGAGCGGGATGGACCGCCTGGACACGGCGCTGGCACGCGGGCGCGTTCCTTGGACCGCACCCTCTGGCGCCGCCGCGTGCTCAGCAGGCGGAAGCCCAGGTTGTTGTTGTGATTCGGCGCCCGGCAGTTCCTGGCGTTGTTGTTCCGGCTGCCGCCCCGATTCAGCCGGTTCGAGCCTGACGTGGCGGTCACACCAGACCCAGGGACACCGCAAACAGTTGCTCGCGGGCTTCCAGGGAGTCGATATAGCACACATGGCCGGGGTCTGTTAGATAAACTGTGTAAATCAAGATGTGCATAAGTCGAATAAAGGAGAAATGCCAATGAAACAAATACCTGATAAGCTGCTGGACGAGCTGCTCAAGGATTGCGAGACGCCGGAGGACATCCTGGGCCAGGAGGGCCTGTGGGCGGAGCTGAAAAAAGCCGTGCTGGAGCGCGCCCTGGAAGCCGAGCTGACGGCGCACCTGGGGTACGAGAAGCACGACGGGGCGGGCCGCAACAACGGCAACAGCCGCAACGGCCACGGCGCGAAGCGGGTGCTGACCGACAGCGGCGAGCTGCGCGTGAAGGTCCCGCGCGACCGCCACGGCAGCTTCGAGCGGCAACTGGTGCGCCAGCGCCAGAGACGGCTGGCGGGGTTCGACGACGCAGTGATCTCGCTGTACGCGCGGGGCATGACGCAGCGCGAGATCGGGGCCCGCCTGGAGCAGCTGTACGGCATGTCGGTGTCGCCGGAGCTGGTCAGCCGGGTCACCGAGGCGGTGACCGACGAGGCGCTGCGCTGGCAGCAGCGGCCCCTGGAGGCAGTCTGCCCGGTGCTGTTCTTCGATGCCCTGCGGGTGAAGGTGCGGGACGAGGCCGGTACGCAAGAAAGCGGTCTATCTGGCCCTGGGGATCCGCCTGGACGGCACCAAGGAGGTGCTGGGGCTGTGGATCGAGCAGACCGAGGGGGCCCGCTTCTGGCTGAAGGTCATGAACGAGCTGCGGTCGCGCGGGGTGGGGGACCTGCTGGTCGCCGTGGTGGATGGCCTGCAAGGCTTCCCGCGGGCGATTCGCAGCGTGTTCCCGGAAGTGCCGGTGCAGACCTGCATCGTGCATCTGATGCGGCACGGGCTGAGCCTGTGCTCCTACAAGGAGCGGCGGCGGATGGCCCGCGACATGCGGGCCATCTACCGCGCCGCGAGCGGGGAGGCCGCGGCCGGGCGCCTGGACGAGTTCGAGCGCCGCTGGGGGGAGCACTACCCTTCGGTGGCGGGCAGCTGGCAGCGCGCCTGGGGACTGTCAGAATTTCCGTGTGTGAGGTTGCTGCATCTTGATTTGCCCGTCCACGGTGACGGAGCCTATGATGCCCATGCGGCTGAGTTCTCATGGCGTCACCAGCCGCAATCTTTCGCCGAACTGGAGGGCGAACTCGGTGCGCGCCGGGTGCCAGAACGCGGGCGGCCGCACCCATTTCCGTGCGACCTTCCGCAGCGCCAGGTAGAGCAGCTTGGCCGCTGCCCGGTCATTCGGGAAGTGCCCCCGCGTGCGCACTGCGCGGCGCACCGTGCTGTGCAAGCTCTCGATCGCGTTGGTCGTGTAAATCGCCCGGCGTATCGGTTCGGAGAACGCGAGGAACGGGATGATCTGCGTCCAGCGGGAACGCCAGCTCCGAGCGATAGCCGGATACTTCCGTCCCCGGGGGCCGGCCTCGAACGCGTCCAGCGTGGCCTCGGCCTGCTCCGCCCCCGGCGCCCGGTAAACGGCCTGCAGTGCCGCCGCCAGCTTCTTGCGCTCCTGCTACGAGGCATGCGCCAGGGAGTAGCGGATCAAATGCACGATGCAGGCTTGCAGCAGGGTTTGAGGATACACCGCTTCAATCACCTCCGGAAAGCCCTTCAGGCCGTCGGTCACCGCCACCAGCACGTCCTGCATCCCCCGCGCTTTCAACTCGTGCATGACCTTCAGCCAGAACTTCGCACCCTCCGTCTGCTCGATCCAGAACCCCAGCACCTCCTTGCACCCCGCGCAGGTCACCCCGATCCCCATGTAGACCGCCTTGTTCCGCACCAGGCCCTCCTCGCGAATCTTCACCCGCAGCGCGTCGCAGTACACGATGGCGTACACCTCCTCCAGCGGCCGCGACTGCCATTCCAGAATCTCCGCATGCACCGCGTCCGTCACCTTGGAAATCAGCTCCGCCGAGACCGAGACCCCGTACAGCTCCTCGACATGCCCGCGCATCTCGCGCGTGCTCAAGCCCCGCGCATGCATCGCAATCACCTTGCCGTCGAAACCTGGCAGGCGCCGGCAGTACTTCTCGATCAGGCGCGGTTCGAAGCGGCCCAGGCGATCCCGCGGAACCGCCACCTCCATCGCCCCGCTGCCCGTCAATACCCGCTTGCGGTTGTGACCGTTGCGGTGGTTCCTCGCGCCGGCCTCGTGCTCGCCCTCCAAAGGCGCCTCCATCTCCGCGTTCAGCGCCCGCTCGGCAACTGCCTTGCGCAAATCCGCAAGCAACTCACCGTTGCGAAACGCCTCTATCGGGTCCTCTCCCGCCAGCAACTCGTCCAATACCTTGTCGCTGATCCGCTGCTTGTGCTTCGTCATCAGAGGTCCTCCTTTCAGACCATCCTAAGACCTCACACACGGAATTCCTGACAGGGCCCGCGCCTGGGAGGAGGTCGTCCCGATGTTCGCCTTCGCCCCGGAGATCCGGCGCCTGATGTACACGACCAACGCCATCGAAAGCTTGCACCGCAGCCTGCGCAAGAGCCTCAAGACACGCGGTCATTTCCCCAATGACCGCGCTGCCGCGAAGCTGCTGTACCTGGCCATCCGGAACGCGGAAAGCAATTGGAAGGCCCCCGTGGCTGGCTGGCGGCAGGCGCTCAACCAGCTTGATATTCTGTTCGGAGAGAGGCTGCGAGGCGCGACATGAGTCCCATCGCACATCGGCTACTTACACACTTAATCTGACACTCCCCATGGCCGGCCATACCTCGCACGGATTGCTCGAGTTCCTCCTCGTCGATGCGTCTGAGACGGTGCGCCGCCTCGCACTGGCGGACCTTGCGCCGCATCCGCCCCAGCTTTCTGCCATCGAGCCGAGCCACTCCCGGGAACACCCGGACCCCCAAGAACGGAACGCCCAGAGGGACGGGCGCTAGAAGGGTCCTCTCCTCGCGCAGATCGATGCGAAGGGTCACGTGCAGGAACTCACGGATCGCCGCCAACCCTCAGCGCAGTTCGGGCTGCCGCTCGCCGACGTGTCGCTGGAGGATGTCAGCACGCTGCTGAAACACCGCAGCTTGCGCACCACGGAGCGTTACTACACCCCGTGGAACCTCGCCCGGAAAAAGCGCCTGGTTGCGACCGTTTGGGCGGTACAGCCGCGGATGCCCTCCTCGGCGAGCGGGCGGCGCAGCGAAGACCCGGGAGCGGGTACTGCTGGAACAGTCCCCGCGAACGGCTCGGCAGGAATCGAAGTGCGTCAAGCAAGATCCGGGCCCGCGATGTGTTCGTAGCATACAGGCAGTACTGAATTTTCGTCCTATTCGTCATTCGGAATCATTCGGAGTGCGGGACTCCCCAAAATGGATCGACTCCTTGCCGGATTGTGACCCTCACCAGGACTGACTGCCCCACCGGGTCTCTGATCCTTGGAAACAGACCATCCAACATTCCGCAAGTTCATACGGTGGCGGTCTCAGGTGTCGGTCGTTATTCGGCTTGCTTCATCAAGCCGGGCACCACGTCTTCGATTTGATCGAACACCCAATCGATTTCCACATCGGTCACGACGTAGGGCGGCATGAAGTAGACGGTATCTCCGTTGGGCCGCAGCAGGAGGTCGCGCTTCAGAAACTCTGCCGCGAGTCGAGGCCCGATCCCGGCAAGGTAGCCCTCGCCTCCGGTTTCGAGTTCCACGATTCCTACTCCGCCTATCTGGCGCACATCTCGGACGTATTCCCTCCCGACGAACGACTTGAGCCGGGAACGAATCTTCGAAGCAATTGCACCAATCCTCGCTAGGACGCTCTCCTGCTCGAAAATGTCCAGACCAGCGAGAGCTACGGCGCAGCCCAGCGGATTGGCCGTGAACGAGTGGCCGTGGAAGAACGTCTTGCGGCGGTCATCGCTAAGGAACGCGTCGTACACCTCGTCCGACGCCGCAGTCACTGCCAATGGAAGGTACCCGGCGGTCAATCCCTTGGAAAGGCAAATCAAGTCCGGCTCGACCGGACCGTGCTCGCAGGCGAACATTCGCCCGGTACGACCGAAGCCCGTCATCACTTCGTCAGCGATCAATAACAGCCCGAATCGATCGCAGAGCTCTCGCAGTCGCCGAAGGAACGCAGGTTTCCAAACGAACATGCCGCCGGCCGCCTGAAGCATCGGTTCGATGATCACGGCCGCGATTTCCGTGGAGCGACGCGCAAGCAGTGCCTCGATCTGTTCGAGGGGACCGGTCGCGTCGCCGTCTCTCGACGGGTCCATGGAAGCAAGATAGTCTGGGGGGACGGCGGCGCGCTCGACGCGGAACAGCAGCGGCGCATAGCTGGCGGTGAATAAGGATTCGTGACTGGCCGACATCGCGCCCACGGTGTCTCCGTGATAGGCATGCTCCAACGCCAGGAATGTTCTCCGTTGAGACTCGCCACGGTTTGTCCAGTACTGGTAGGCCATCTTGAGGGCCACTTCGACTGCCGTTGAGCCGTTGTCCGAATAGAAGACCCGTGTCAAGCGAGGGGGTAGCTGTGCTAGCAGTCTTTCCGCGAGTTCGACCGCTGGTGGATGTGTGCAACCCGCGAACATTACATGCTCGAGTTGCTCGGCCTGCACGGCCAGCGCCCGCCCGACCTTCGGATTGCAGTGGCCATGGACATTGACCCACCAAGACGAAATCCCGTCCAGAATGCGGCGTCCATTCTCGGTGATCAGGTAGGGCCCGTCGCCGCGAACGACCGGCAGCGGATCAGGCGCGGTTTTCATCTGCGTGAAAGGGTGCCAAATGCACGACCGGTCCCTTGCGATAAGAGAGGACATCGTGCTAGCGTAACGCAACCTTGCGGCGTCCCTTTCTGGGTGCCCGGTCTTGCTCTCCGAGGCTTGGGGCGGGTCGCAGTTCAGCCTGCCGACAGATAATGATTCGACTTGTTGCATTACTCGCACCTCTCTTAGCGGCACCCTGCTGGAGCGCTGATCTCGGTGTCCTGAGGGAACGCCTGGAGAAGCTACTTCCGCGGGCAATGGGAGCCCACGAAGTGGACCTTTGGCTGGTGTTCACCAGAGAGGAATCCAAGGACCCGTTGGCCGAGGATCTCGGCGGCGGGGACGCCGTGGCCCGCATGGCGCTCTTGTTTGACCTCTCGGACGGTCGACTTCGCAGGACTGCGATAGCGGCGAGTTACGATGTGACGCCTCTCGAGGAGAGCGGCCTCTACGACAAGGTCCTCAGCTATAAGAGCGAGGGCATCAAGCCACATCTCAAGGAATTCGTGACCGCACTCGATCCGGCCCGGATCGCGGTCAACGTGTCGAGGGACATGCCCATCGCCGACGGACTGACCTCAGGGATGCGAGCCTATCTCGAAGAAGTGCTGGGAAAGGACATCGCCGCGAGATTCGTGTCTTCCGAGCCGCTGGTGGCCTCGTTTCGAGGACGCCGGCTCCCGCAAGAGGTCGCGATTCTCCGCGAAGCGGCGCGTCATACCGACACCATGATCCGCGAAGCGCTGTCAGTCCTTGCAATCACTCCTGGCGTGACATCTGAGAATGACGTTGGCAGGTTCCTGCGAACACGCACGGCCATGATCGGGGCCACAGTGCCGTTCATCAGCGTGGTTGCTGGCCCGTCGCGGGGCCACGCGGATCCGAGTTCCAGGGTCATCGAGCGCGGTGACCTAGTCCGCATAGACTTCGGCATCACCCTGAACGGCTACTCGACCGACCTGCAGCGTACCGCCTACGTTCTGCGACCGGGCGAGACGGAGGCACCTGCGCAAATCCAAAGGATGTGGGAGACCGCTCGACGCGCGGCCAACCGGCAGGTCGCCGCGATGAGACCGGGCGTGTCGGGTACGGAGATCGATGCGATCGCTAGGAAAACGCTTGAGGAGGCGGGTTTCGAGGGCCCTCCGCACGGCACAGGGCACGCGATCGGATTTGTGGTCCACGATGTAGGTCCGCTGATCGGCCCGGACTGGCGCGAGCGATACGGGACGACGGTGTTCCTAGAGATGGAAGAGGGGCAGACTTTCGCGGTGGAACCTATCCTCTATGCGCCGTACGAAGATGTCGGAGAGATCCACATCGGGCTGGAAGAGGATGTGGTCATTACGAAGACGGGCGCGGAACTCTTGCACGAGCCCCAAACTGATTTGATCCTAATTCGCTAGCCAGGACGGATAGGAGTCGCGTACTTTGGACGGCGCACTCGCACGCGCGCTGGCGGCGGGATAAACGGCTTGCCCAAGCGATGCGAGATTCAAGCCCCTACAGTTCACGAATCTCCCTGCTAACATCCTGCATGGCCTGCTTGGCGTCGGAAAACAGCATTAGCGTATTGTTACGAGTGAACAGCAAGTTCGGGATACCCGCGAAGCCGGGACTCAAGCTTCGCTTCACCACAACGACGATTTGGGACTTGTCGACCTCAAGGATGGGCATTCCGTAAATTGGGCTCCCGGGCTCGTCGCGGGCTGCCGGATTCACCACATCGTTCGCACCTAGGATGATGGCCACATCGGTCTCGGCAAACAGCGGGTTGACCGTGTCCATGTCGTACAGCCTGTCGTACGGAACGTCCGCCTCCGCCAGGAGCACGTTCATGTGTCCCGGCATTCTGCCGGCGACAGGATGGATGGCGTAACGAACTTCCGCGCCGCGGGCCTCGAGCAGGTTTGCGAAGTCGCGGACCGCGTGCTGTGCTTGCGCCACGGCCATTCCATATCCCGGCACCACTGTCACGATCCGGGCGGTTTCGAACAGGAGCGCAACTTCTTCCGGGCTCGTGCTCTTGGTGCGGCCGGAATAGACGTCCTCTTGCGGATTGCGCGCTGCTGCTTCCCCCAGGTCACCGCTTAACACGTCCCACAGCGACCGGTTCATCGCCTTGCACATGATTTGCGTCAGGATGAACCCTGACGCTCCCACTAAAGAACCCGAAATGATCAGCACGTTGTTTCCCAGCACGAAGCCAGTCGCCGCCGCTGCCAGCCCCGAACAGGAGTTCAGCAGGGCAATGATCACGGGCATGTCGGCACCGCCCACCGCCACCGTGAGAAGCAGGCCATAGACCAGAGCCGCTACGGACAGCGCTGCAAAGGCCCACAGCGCCTCGTTATGGATGACGTACCAGGCGCCGAGTGCGACTCCAACCAAAGCCGACCCCGTGCTGCAGAGTCGAATCGCGAAGCCCCTCGGCTGCCAGTAAAGGAGTCCCTGGAGCTTGGCCCACGCAATCAGGCTGCCGCTCAGCGTGGCGGCACCGATGAAAGCGGAGAGCGTGCTGGAAACATGCACCTGAATCGCGGGAACTCCCGCAATTGCGCCCGGCATCAATGCCGCGGCGCCCGCGACAAGAGCGGAAGCGCCGCCTCCGAACCCGTTGAACGCGGCGACGAGTTGGGGCATGGCCGTCATTTGGACCTTGACGGCCCAGATGATTCCGATGACGCTCCCGATCGCGATCCCCAGGGCGATTAATTCGAAGCTGACAATCTGCTTGTCGACGAGTGTGGCGACCATCGCCAGCAACATGCCCATCGCGCCGAGGGTGTTGCCGCGCACTGCCGTACGCGGAGAGGTCAGCCCCTTGAGGCCGAGGATGAATAGGACTGCGGCCACTAGGTAGGCGGCGTTGATCAGATTGGAGTCCATCGTCTCGCCTACTTCTTTCGCCGGAACATCGCCAACATGCGGTTCGTGATCAGGAAACCACCGACCACATTCACCGTTGCCAGCACCACCGCACCCAGGCCCAGGTACTTCGCCGCTTCGTTCGCGCCCGAACCCGCAGCGACCAATGCGCCTACGATCGTGATGCCGGAGATCGCATTCGATCCAGACATTAGCGGCGTGTGAAGTGTCGAAGGGATCTTTGTGATGACCTCGAAGCCGACGAATACCGCGAGCACGAAAACTGTTATGGAAATTAGAAAGGCATCCATAGTGGCTCTCCGTTAGCGGGCCTCGTCCGCAGAGGCCAGCGCTGCCTGCACGGCGGGATGGATGACCGACCCGTTGTGGGCGACAAGTGCGCCCCGGACGATCTCGTCCTCAAGATCGAGTCGGAACTCGCCATCCTTGATGAGGATTCCTGCTAGGTTGAGCATGTTCTTGGAATACATTTGGCTGGCGTGGGAAGGCACGGTCGCCGGTAGGTTGACCGGTCCGACTACGGTGACTCCGTCGTTGACCACCACCTGGCCGGCGACGGTTAAAGCGCAGTTCCCGCCGCGCTCGGCCGCTAAGTCGACAACGACGGTTCCGGGCCTGAGGCGATCGGTGATCGCGTTCGGCAGAAGCATCGGGGCCTTGCGACCCGGCACTGCCGCTGTCGTGATGATGGCGTCAACTCCCGATAGGTGTTCGCCCAAGGCCTCCTGCTGGCGTCGGTAGTATTCCTTGGACTGCTCGGCGGCATAGCCTCCGCTGCCGGTCACGCGTTCCATTTCGATTTTGAGTTCAACGAACGAGGCACCGAGGCTCTCGACTTGCTCCTTGACTTCGGGCCGGATGTCATACCCCTCGACGACGGCTCCGAGACGCCGTGCCGTCGCAATGGCCTGGAGACCCGCAACTCCCGCCCCGATCACGAAGACTTTTGCCGGCGTGAGCGTGCCAGCGGCAGTCATCATCAGCGGAAACAGGCACGGCGCATGCTCGGCAGCGAGCAATACCGCCTTGTACCCGGCAATCATCGCCATTGAGCTCAGGGTGTCCATTCCTTGGGCGCGGGTGATCCGGGGAATCATCTCCACGGAGAAGAGCGAAAGCTGTCGGTCAGCGAGCGCTTTGACAGTCCTCGGGTCGTCCACGGGACCGAGAAAGCCCACGACCACCGCGGGCGGACCGAGTGATCCTGACTCATTGGGAGCTAGACCGTTGACTGTCAGCACCAAGTCGGCATCGGAGAACACTTCTTCACGGCTCGCGACCGTAACGCCGGCGGCCTCGTACAGCGTGTCATCGAAGTACGCCGCAGCGCCGGCCCCGGACTCGACGTATACCTCCGCGCCTTTCTTGCGCAACGCAGCGGCGTCTCGGGGTACGAGCGCCACGCGGCGCTCCCCGGCTCTTGTTTCCTTCGGAACGGCTATCTTCATGGAGCTGCCCGCAGCAATTTGCCCCGCGACGACGGGAAGTAGCGGAGAACTTCAAGTCTGGCAAATCGAGCAAGGCGCTGTCGAACATCGCCCGATGGATCATTCTTATGAGATGTATTCACGAATTCGTTTTGAGCCGCTTGGAGTCCGGCGGAGACGGCCGCGAGCCACGTGAGAACGGTCTAGGCTGTGATTGCGTTTGGGTCGACTGTTAGAGGCGAGAGTGTTGACGTCATCGAAGCCTTCGGTCGGCTTGACGGGCGAGCCCAAGCCCGGCGAGAAATGCCGTGGCAGCAGCGGGAAAAGGGAGTCATTGCATCCGGTCACGACCGATGGTTCGTCGGGGAACCGCCAGATGGGACCACTTTGAGAACTTCGCCAACAGCAGGTGCTGGCAAACATGCTCGTCATTTGGGCTGGCCGAACCTCTTCGACTTCTGTGGATGTCGCGTTGACTCGGATGTTCCAATGAGATTTCGAGGCCCGAAATACAGGGGAGGTGCGGTTGGCAATGCTTGAGAGGGCAACCGCTTGATGTGTTTTTCCGACCCATTGATAGTGCCGGGCCCGACTAGGACCTGGCGACTGCGAATAGTCCGGTAGGGGTGCGGCCAGACCCAATCCTCCACCGGGACGGCATTGAGTTCAGTATCGGAATCTTGAAACGTCCTACCGGGCCAGTGACGGGAATGAATCGCGCACGGCAGGCCCGGCCTCAGTCAGGCGTCCGGGCGCACCGGAATCCCATATTCGGACTTCGCTCTTCCGGCCGAGCGAAGCTCCGGTGAGCGCAGGTCAGGAATTTCGGAACATCGGCCCAGGAACCGCCTCGCAAGACTCTGTACCGTCCCTCGGTCGCGCCGCTTGGGTTCTCCGACGGCGTGTCGCGATAGTAGTCCTTGGAGTAAATGTCCGCCGTCCACTCCCAGACATTTCCGGCCATGTCGCACAACCCGAATCCGTTCCTCTCGTAGCTGCAAACGCTCTTGGGGCCCTTCACCGAGTCGAAGTGGGCCTTGGTCTCGTCGGCGTCGGCGTCACCCCACGGGTACTTCTGCGACTCCAGGCCACCCCGGCAGGCCTTCTCCCATTCGGCTTCCGTTGGCAAACGCTTGCCACGCCAGCGACAGTATGCATCGGCTTCGTGCCAAGTCACATTTGCGACTGGATCTTCGCCTCTGCCTTCCGGGGGCTGCCCTCCGGGCCAGTAATGCGGCGCCTCAAAGGGACCTGCTTCCGCCGCCAGGAACTCCGCGTATTCAAGGTTCGTGACTTCGTGAATGTCGACATCAAAAGCCCCAAGCGAGACCGTGTGTACAGGGCGGTCGTCTCGCAGGATGTGAGGCACCCACTTGAGAGTGTCGTCGGGGAGCTTGTGCGACCGTCCCATTTCGAAGGTACCGGCGGGGACAGGTGACATATGCCCTTGCTGGGCGATCACTGGTGCGACGACTAGCAGGGCTAAGGCGCCGAGCCTAGCCATAGATTGAACTGATCTCGTCGGTAGGAATCCAGCCCGGTGCGCCTAGCTCGTCGACGTACGCGTACGTCCGTTTCGACGGCGTGTCGTGCACCTTCTTCGACCAATCGATACCAAGCGCCGAGTAGATCGTCGCGACGACATTCTCGATTCGCGGTTGCTCCTTCCGATGCCAGCCGGTCTCGACGCACTGGGAGCCGTCTGCATCGGTCTCGCCGAGAATCAATCCCGGCTCAACCCCGGCGCCGGCGAACAGCGCTGGATACACCTTGTTGTAGTGGTCGCGGCCTTGGAGGTTGTTGAGTGCCCCCGGAGTCCTCCCAAACTCGCTCATCGCTACTACTAGCGTCTCGTCAAGCACCGTGCGGTGCGGGTTCGTCGGAGACGGCGTGAGGGCCAGGTCCTGGATGAGGGCGGAGAAGGCCCGGTCGAACTCGGCGCACAGCTTGTAGTGGTTGGTCGTGGCCGAGTGGTCCCAGATGTACTTGTGATGGTCCCAGCCAGGATGGCAAATATGCACGTAGCGCGTTCCGGCATCCTTCTTCAGCACGTTGCGCGCCAAGATGCACGAAGTCGCTACATCGGTCTCGCCAAAGCGTTCGCGATCCTTTTCGGTAATATCGAACGCTTCGGTCCAGCGTCCGTCGGCAACCAGCTGGTGGGCGGCGTCATAGAAGTTCTCGTAGCTCGACATCTTGCGCTCGAACGAACTGATCCGATCCCGCTGAGCCTCGCGGAGCTTGGTCAGCAGGCGCCAGCGTTCCTCCACGAGTTCGATGGCCGATTCGTTGAGCGTAGAGCCCTGTCCTGCGATTTCGGGGTTGATGTCCACGACCGAGAAACGCGGGTCCAGAAAGCCGGTTGACAGAGCGCCGGGGAAGGCCTTCTCGAGATTGAAGGACATGTAGGTGGGGAACGTGTCGCTCGCCCGGCGGCGCGACTCGAGTTCCATAGCGACAACTGAGCCGATCGCCGGAATCTCGCTTGCGAAGGCTAGGTTCAGCGGTCGCCCCGTCTGCACGTAGGTCTGCCCTCGGAAATGCACTTCCTCGTGGCTCAGGAGAGTGCGAAGGATGGCGAACTTGTCGATGTGGCCCTTGAACTTCGGGAACAGCTTCTCGGATAGATACAGGCCCTCTCGGTGCTTGGTGACCTCCAAATCGGCAGGTGTCCCTGCGTTTTCCTTGAAGTCCCAGGATTCCAAGTGGCTGATGGCGCCGTTGATTTCGTAGAACAGCACATTCCGCGCGGTGCCTCGAGGGGAGACTTTCGAATTGGCCGACACCCGCCGTGGCAGGAAGCCTTCTACTGCGGCCGATGCCAGGCCCAGTCCTCCCAGCCGCAGCGCGTCTCTCCGCGTACCGAATGTTTCAGCAACGGTCTTCATGGTCAGGTCCCTCCGAATGCAAACCTAGTGGTTGAAGAAGAACTCCACGTTGTTGATCAAAGCCCAATGCAAGTTCTCGGCGCCGCCAGTGCGATCGTCCGCGAGCTCGGCCAGCGCGATTTCCTTTTCCTCGGCCGATGGGGTTCGGGCCAGCGTCGCGAGGAAGAGCTCATCGACCACCGTGCCGTCGTCGTCATAGCTGTCGAGCAGCCGCTGGACCCGGCTGTCCCGCTCAGCCTTGACTCGCTCGCTGACGATCGGCGACTCCATCAACGCCAGGGGCTGGCGCAAGGACCCGTTCAACGGCTTTGGCGGGTTACGTCGGGTCGACTGGCCAAATGTCCGCAGGAGGTACTTCAGATCCGTGCCACCCTGGGGTTCGCTAAGCTTCATGGCCATCCCGACCTCATCGCCGCCAAACTTGAATTTGCCGGGACGACTTGTCGAAATGACGATCGCGTCGTGCAACTCCTCGGCGGTCAGCATTCGCACGAACTTCCTCGAAAAATACTTCGTGTAATTGGGGTCCCACTCGCCCGGGAAGCTCGCCGAGAGCTGGTAGGCGCTGGAGTTGCACAGTGTCTGGAACAGATGTTTTAGGCTGAAACCGGAATCTCGGAAGTCGGCGGCCAGGTCATTCAATAGTTCCGGGTGCGACGGTTGGAGCTGCCACCCTTCCGGCACGTTGTCCGGGTCCTGCCGGGCTAGGTCGAATTCGTCGTGGGGCTCTACAATCCCGTACGCCATCAGCTGCTTCCAAAAGAGATTGGCGGTGGCCCGTGCGAACTGGGGATGCGCCGTCAGGATGCGAGCGAGGGCATCTCGCGGGTGTTCGCCGTCCCTCGGGCTTTCGTCCGTTAGCAGGAATTTGGGGGAAGACTCGCCTCCCCAGCGAGCCACCCGGAGCATGCTCTCTCCCGATGTGTCGTAGCCGGGAGACAGATCGTCGATCAGGAATTCATTTGCCTTGACGTCGCCATCTTCCCAGTACATCATGTAGCGGGTCTTGCCAAGGAACGCCGCCTGCCGGTGAAAGTCATTACGAGTCTGACCGGTTAGATAGACATTGACTGCCTCTAGGTGGTTGACTCCGTCATGGCAGGAGATGCAGGACACATTGATTCCGAGGAAGGCTTTTCCGTATAGGATCGTCAACTCGTCGTGTGTGTCGAGTTGATGGACCATGCCCCAGTCGTGGCCATCGTCGGGCTGTGGCTTTCCCTGTACATGTTCCCGAGCGATCACGTTCGAGGCGGCGAGCACATTGCTGCTCTTTCCCGCGGATGTGATGATCGCCCGCACCCATTCGTCATATGGGCGGTCTGAACGCAGGTTCTCCTTGAGCCAGTAGTGGAAAAGTTCGCGCCCTCGGCCCATCTTGCCATTGGCACGGAACAGGTTCATGTAGAAGTAGGCCCATTTCTCGCTGAACTCTTCCCGCGTAAGCAGCTCGTCAATTTTTTCCGACCGCTTCGCTGGATTCGGATCGGCCACAAATGACTTCACCTCGCTGGCTGCGGGGATCCGGCCAATCAGGTCCAACTGGACCCGCCGCAAGAACTCGGCGTCGCCTGCCATCGGCGCACGCGGAATTCCGTCGCGTTCTATCCGGTCGAAGATGTGGTCGTCAATAAGATTCTTCCGAACGACCGGTTCGAGGTCTGCCGAAACTGCCTGAGCCGCGACGCGTTGTGTAAGTTCCGCGGCATCGTCCGCGGAGTCTCGCGAGTGAAACAGTGGTGCGTGAGCTTTCCGGAACTGCTCCGGCGTGAGCGACTCCTCCTTCATGGGCTCGCGCCCGGCCTTCTGCGCCAAGCAGACCACACCGGCCAAAAGCAAAAGGAGTACCCGAGTTGGAATCTGCATGTGAAGAGCTGCTATACTCCCGTGGGCATTATTCCATACCTGTGCCTAGGGATTCGAGCTCATGGCGCCGATTCTGCTAGGAAAACCCGCCGAGAGGGGATCGGCTAGACCTTGATTGGCGATGTCGCGGAATTCCTAGGTGCTCGGCGTGTCGAGGAGCGTCCGGCGACGCACTAACCTACGTTCAAATCGGCCGAAGCGCAGGGGAATCAGCGGAACCCTGCCGGCGAGTCTCAAGCTTGGGTCTACGAGGGTCCGGCGGTCTAGGATCGGGCCCCTCAGGGAATTGGCCGCAGCTTTGGTAGCCTTAGCCCATGCATCGCTCGACCGTGCTTGCGCTCGCCTCGTTGCCCTTGCTCTGCGCTGCCAACGACAGTCCCGACCTTGAGGTTGTCAGCCGGATCAAGCACGAAGCCCAGGAGAACAGCCAGGTGATGGAGCACCTCTTCCATCTCGTGGAAGTGTACGGTCCCCGCGTCACCAATTCCGAGGGCTTCATGGACTCGGCCAGGTGGGTCAAGGGACAGTTCGAGAAGTGGGGCTTGGAGAAAGCCAACCTCGAGAAATGGGGGCCGTTTGGCCAAGGATGGTCGAGGGAGTATTTCTCGGCCCACCTGGTCGAGCCTCAATACGAGCAGTTGATCGGAGTTCCCATGGGCTGGAGCCCGTCCACCGATGGCAAGCTCGCCGGCACGCCTGTGCTTGCCCCGATCAGGCGCGACAGTCGGCTCGAGCGCGACAAGCGGGCCGTCGAAGAATACATAGCCAAATGGAAGGGCAAGCTCTCCGGTGCCATCCTGATGATCAGGGAGCCGAAGAAGCTGCGTCCCCAGAGCAGGCCTGCCTTGCATCGGTTTTCCTCTTCGGAATTGCAAGATCTGACCAAGGCGAGACCGGCATCGCCCCCCATCGATTATCTTGACCCCGAACTTGCGGTTCCCGAGGATCCAGAGGAGCGGCGCAACTTCTTCTTGAAGGCTCCGAGGTGGTACAGGGAGTACCGAACCAAGGAAAACCGCGAGAATCAGTCGAAGTTCAACGAATTCCTTGTCAAGGAAGGCGTCAGGCTTGTGATCTACCCGGCGTCGCGCGGAGACGGCGGAACCGTCTTTCCTCCGCGCGCGGGCAATCGGCACGTCGAAGACTCGCTGCCCCCTCCGTCGATCGCGCTGACACCGGAACACTACAACCGGATCTACAGGTTGGTCGACAAGGGCATGGGCACAAAGGTCGAAGCCGAGGTGCGCACCACGATCTACAAAGACGACCTCGACTCGGTCAATGTCGTCGCCGAGATTCCCGGGACTACTAAAGCTGACGAGCTAGTCATGATGGGCGGCCATCTCGATTCGACCGCCGCCGCCCTGGGAGCGACCGATAACGGTGCCGGCTGCGCCGTCATGATGGAGGCGGTCCGGATTCTGAAGGCGCTCGACCTGCCGCTGGCTCGAACCGTTCGGATTGTTCTGTGGGGAGGGGAAGAGCAGGGGCTTCTGGGGTCCAAGGCTTATGTGAAGGAGCATTTCGGAAACCCAGAGACCATGCAGCTCAAGCGGGGGCATGCCAAGTTTTCGGCTTATTTCAATGTGGACAACGGCACCGGCAAGATCCGTGGCGTGTACCTTCAGGGAAACGACCGCGTCCGACCGATCTTCCAGCAATGGCTGGCGCCGTTCCGCGATATGGACGCCACCACCCTCAGCATTCGGCGAACCGGAGGAACGGACCACCTGTCGTTCGACGACGTCGGCCTGCCGGGATTCCAATTCATCCAGGATCGCGTCGAATACGAAACCCGCACGCATCACTCGAACATGGACGGTTACGACCGAGCGCAAGCGGCTGACCTTATACAGGCCTCGATGATCGTGGCCTCATTTGTCTATGAAGCGGCTAACCGGGAAGCAATGCTTCCCAGGAAACCGCTGCCCAAGCCTCAGCCGTTGACCAAGCCGGAGCAGAAAGGAAAATAACAACCGGCTTCCCCGGTCCGACATCTGCGACAAGTGACGCGAGCAGATGCGAGGCGGGAGTCCGATCTCATCCCTCGCTAGATGTCGTACCGTGCCGTGATCTCTTCCCATCGCCCTTGGGCCTTCAGCAGGAGTTCGATCACGTCTCTGATCGCTCCCCGACCGCCGCTAGAAGGCGTGATCCAATGCGCCACCTCGCGAACCTCGGGACGTGAATTGGCTGGGCCCACCGCCAGTCCCACTCGCTTCAACAGCGGCAGGTCCGTGATGTCGTCACCAACGTAGGCGACCTGCTCTGAGCATAAGCCCGAGTCGGTCAATATCTCTTCGAATGAGGCGAGCTTGTCCGTTCGGCCTTCGACGAGATATCTCATGTCCGAAGATTTCGCCCGCTGCTGCACCGCCAAGCCTCCGCGGCCGGTAATGATCCCTGTCTCGATATCCGCTTGCCGGGCCCAGCGCAGCGCGATTCCATCGTGGCAGTCGAAGCCCTTCGTCTCGGCAATGGCACCATCGGGCGAGGGAAGGAAGAACACCGTACCATCTGTCAGCACGCCATCGCAGTCCATCAGGAGTAGGCGGATGCGCGCAGCGCGCTCTAGAGAATTTGTGGGTTGCTCGGACACTCCTTTCTTTATCGCACGCACCATCCTGGGGAGGGTGGCGACGGCGATGCCTTGGTGCGTGCCGATGCAATTGGGTGTTTTGAGGGGCGGCGAGTCGGCGTGCCCGGAGCCGTCCGGTATGATCAAGAAGAAAGCTGCTTTTCGAGGGGCGCGCACCTTTCATTGAGGCTGTCGGCCGCGCCGAGCGTCCCGTCGCGGCGATCAAGCCCCCAGCGCCGATGGAATTCCGGTAACGCAATCGCCACATCGGAATGGTTAGTCTGGGAGTTCGCCTTTTCCCAAACCACAGGAGACTACATATACCATGGCTGTGAAAGTTGCGATCAACGGCTTCGGCCGCATCGGGCGGAACGTATTCCGCGCCCAGATGGGCAATCCCGACATCGAAGTCGTCGGTGTCAATGACATCACCGACAAGGGGACACTCGCTCACCTTCTCAAGTACGACTCCGTACTGGGTAACCTCGACGCCGACGTCTCGGCTACCGAAGACGGGCTCAGCGTCGAGGGCAACGGCTTCAAGGTGTTCTCCGAACGCGACCCGGGACAGATCCCCTGGTCGTCGGTTGGGGCTGAAATCGTTGTGGAGTCGACCGGGTTTTTCAGGACTCGCGAACTCGCTTCGAAGCACTTGCGTGGGACGGTCAGGAAAGTAGTCATCTCGGCACCGGCGAAGGGCGAAGACATCACAATCGTGCTCGGCGTGAATGACGACCAGCTCAACGACTCCCATGTCGTCGTCTCAAACGCATCCTGCACTACCAACTGCCTCGCACCGGTGGCGAAGGTGTTGCATGACACCTTCGGTATCGCGAAAGCCACGATGACGACGGTCCACAGCTACACGAACGACCAACGCACCCTTGATTTGGCGCACAAGGATCTCCGGCGGGCCCGCGCGGCGGCACTGAACATGATTCCTACCAAGACGGGGGCCGCTGCCGCGATCGGCTTGGTCATGCCTGAACTGATGGGCAAGTGCGACGGATTCTCGATTCGCGTGCCCACTCCTAATGTCTCCGTGGTCGATCTCGTTGCGGAACTGAAGTCCTCGGCGACTGCGGAGCGGGTGAACGACGCGCTCAAGGACGCCGCGAATGGCCGACTGAAGGGCATCCTCGGCTACACGGACGAGCCGCTAGTGTCAAGCGACTTCATGCGTAACCCAAATTCATCCATCGTAGACGGTGCAATGACTAGGGTTATCGGAGACAACATGGTCAAGGTCCTGTCTTGGTACGACAACGAGTGGGGCTATTCGAATCGTGTGATCGACCTAGTCTCCAAGCTCGCGGCGTAATCGCGGTCGAACGACGCCATGGCGAGCGGGGTCGTCACGGCGCACCCGATTCACAAACTAGGATGAGCTACCGAACGCTGGGCCAGCTGGACTTGCGCGGCAAGCGAGTGTTCATGCGGGTTGATTTCAATGTCCCTCTCGATAAGAAGACCGGGCGCGCAATCACCAGCGACACAAGAATCAGAAGGGCATTGCCAACGTTGCGCGCGATTCTCGCAGAAGGATCGTCGGTAGTGCTCGCATCCCACTTGGGCCGCCCCAAGGGTAGGCCGAACCCCAAGATGAGCTTGGCCCCCGTGGCGGAGCGACTGGGGGAGCTGCTGGGCCAGCGCGTGGCGATTGCGCCCGATTGCGTCGGACCCGAGGCTCGAGCGATGGCGGATTCCCTGGGCCCCGGGGAAGTGTTGCTGTTGGAGAACCTTCGATTCCACGCATCGGAAGAAGCCAACGATAGTGGCTTCGCCCGCCAGCTGGCGTCTCTCGCCGACACCTACGTCAATGACGCCTTTGGCACGGCTCATCGGGCGCACGCCTCAACAGTGGGTGTTCCCGGCCTGGTGGCGGACCGTGCCGCGGGGTTGCTAATCCAGAGGGAGCTCGAGTACTTGGCGATGGCGACTTCTTCGCCGAGGCACCCTTACGTGGCGATCATCGGAGGGGCGAAGATCTCGGGCAAGATCGACGTGATCCGCAATCTCCTCTCTCTAGCCGACAAGGTCCTGATCGGCGGTGCCATGACGTATACCTTTCTGAAAGCGCAGGGGCTGGGAGTCGGCGCGTCGCTGGTCGAGGACGACAAGGTCGATTTGGCGGGGGAGCTACTCTCGCAGCCCGGCGGGAGAATTGAATTGCCGGGCGACCATGTGATCGCCGAGCGCTTCATCGCGGATGCCCAACCCCGAACGGTGGAGGGCGAGATACCGAACGGTTGGATGGGGCTCGACATCGGACCCGCGACCGTCCGGCGCTACGAGTCGATCCTAGGCACGGCGGAAATGATCGTATGGAACGGCCCGATGGGAGTATTCGAGCTCCCGCCGTTCGCCACGGGCACGATCGCCGTTGCCAAGGCGGTGGAGAGCGCATCAGAAACGGCGATCAGTATAGTGGGAGGAGGGGACTCGGAGCGGGCGATCCGCGCTGCGGGCGTGGGTGAGAAGATCACTCACATTTCTACCGGAGGCGGCGCATCCTTGGAGTTTCTATCCGGCAAGGCACTGCCCGGCGTGGCCGCCTTGGAGTGATTGCCTCCGGCGGGGCCGAGTTTGACCCCTAGAATAGCCCGGATTGCAACGGGCAAATAGCCGCGCAATCACGCGATTCGGTAACGAGAATCGTCGCGGCCGTGCGGCAATAGGGAGACAAGCCGCTCCGAGATCAATTGGGCCGCTCGCCCCGCATCCCAATCCTGGCCAATTGCGAGTGCTGGAAGCATGGCGTCTCCGAATTGCGGGTCGGCAAGCTTGGCTGCCAGGTTCGTTTCGGACATCTTGCGGGTGACGTGGTGGCCAGCCCAGTTCATACGCGCGGAAAACACCCTGAGGAGCGGCCGGGTGTTGACGGGCAAATGTTCCACTGCCAGCGCCGATTCGAAGAGATCTCGGCCCTTCTTCCTCAGAAAACAGGATGCGAAGGTTCGTTGCGAGAAGCCCTTCGGGTTCAGCGGTAACGGGCTCCTTCGAGCCGGCAGAACAGCGCGAGTCTATCGAGAAAGGCTGCCGCCTGTAGACAAGCGCCAAGAAATGACCTCGGGAGTTGATCTCGATTTTCGAGCGAAGCGGCGCGGCCGCAGCCTCCCCGGCTCCAAACCGCTAGACAAACCTGATTCGCCCCGGCTTGCGTTTCCTCCGAGAGGTTTCCGGCCAAGGATTGAGTGCATCTTCGATTGCACCCATCATGGGGACGGCGGGACCGCCTTCCTTTTGAAGCAAGTCGATGGACTCAAGCCGAGCCGAGACCGTGGAATCGAGGAAACAGTGACTCTGGAAGGCGTGCAGGCGAGAAGATCGCAGAGGGCATTCGCTTGAGCGTAGGACTGACCAACGGCTTGAATCCGAGCTGCGGGTGCAAGTCCTTTTCAAGATCGACTCCGGGTGCAATCTCTTCCAAGACGAGCCCTTCGTCGTGCAGCCGAAATACAGCAGCCTCCGCAACGTACAGCACCTCTTGGCCTGTTCGCTTGGCGTAATCAGCGCTGAAAGTGACTTGAGTGACGGTCTTGACTAGTTTCGGCGCTCCGTGGGCAAGAAATCGCAACTCGCCGTCGGTAATTGCTGTCCGTGCGCGAATGGAGAGGGTGCCGCAGAACACGACTTTGTCCGCTTTCTGAACGATGTCGATGAAGCCTCCGACACCTATGGTCCGCGAAGCCAGCTTGCTGACGTTAACGTTGCCGCTACGGTCGATTTGAAGGAATCCCAGAAATGTCTGATCGACACCGCGACCGTGGTAGAAGTCGAACATGTGCCCGGTCTCGAGAATGGCAGCGGGATTGTAGACGGCGCCGAAGTCAAGGCCGCCGGCAGGCACGCCTCCGAATTGGCCGTGCTCGATCGTCGAGGTGACTAGGTTCGCAATGCCCTGCTCTCTGGCGACTGCGATCACACCGTCCGGGATGCCGAACCCGACATTGATCACCGCACCGGGCGTCAGTTCCGTCGCCGCGCGCCGGGCGATCACTTTGCGCGGCCCGAACGGCAGGTCGGTGAACCCGTCCTCGGGCATCCGCGCGTCGCCGCAGTAGGCGGGCTCGAAGTCGGTCTGGTAGGTCTGCCCGTGCTCTTCGTCGACAACCAGCACGTCCACGAAGCAGCCCGGTACGTGTACGGAGCGCGGGTCGATCGCGCCTGCTTGCACGATCCTGCGAACGACGGCGATCGTCAAGCCATCGGAGGCCTTGGCGGCTTGGGCGAGAGCGCAGTTATGCCAAAAGCCCGCCTCCTGACGCATCGACAAGTTTCCGTGAACGTCGGCCTCCCAAGCATGGATCAACGACACATCGATCGGTAGGGTCTTGTAGAACAGCCAAGGCTTCCCATCGCGCTCCACATACTCGACCAACTGCTCGGTGGCCTTGGCATTCAATCGCCCGCCCTCCAGCCGGGGGTCGACGAACGTATCCAGTCCGGCGTGGGAGTACCATCCGGGACTGCCGGCCGCCGCACAATGAAAAAGTTGGACCATTACGCCGGCGGGCAGGCAATACGCGGCGAATCGGTTCTCGGCTGCGAGCCGGGCCATCTTGGGCGCCATCGACCAGTGGCCTCCGATCACTCGGCGGTACATTGTCGGGTACGCCGCCTGCTGCAAGCCTTTGGCTTGCTGGTCACCTACGCCGAACGGGTGGATCAATGTCAATCCGGCGGGAGACCCTGTCGAACGGTGTCGTTCTCCTAGTTCGCGCAGCAGCACTTCAGGGATCGCGTGGCCCGCGCCCGAGCCGCCGATGGCCACCGACGCGCCGTCGGGAATCCTGCTCACCGCGGCGGCGGCGGGCTCAATTGGTTTCTCCGGTTCTGCAAGGGATCGGTTCACTGAGAATCGCTGATTCTAGAACGCCTGTATCCGTCGTAAATGGGTGGGCACTGACCGTCGGCGTCGCTCTGAGGGATTTCAACGGCCGCTTTTGCACGAGCCGAACGGAGCCAGAACCGATCAACGCGTCTTCAAGCTTCTAACTTCCATCCTAGCCGCGATGTGCGCGAAGCGAGCTGAACAGGAATGGCGCTGACTGGGCGTGATTCTGGCAATACGCTCCGCTCGTAGGATGCGCCACAACGAATCAGAGGCGTTTTCTCGCAAGAAGTTGATGGACAGAGGCGTGAGCCACGAGAACGCGCTCGTCAAGATCGACGGCCGTCATACCGCTGATCCAGTCATCGAAGTCGGCGGGACGAACGCCAGTGCTGAGCAATGCCTCCTTGGCTTCGATGAATGACCAAGTCCAGTATCCCTTTTCCCTCCCTTTGAAGAAGTGACGCTGGTAGGCGTCCGCGTGCAGCACTTCGAGTCCGAGACGCTGAGCGTGCAGAGCCAATCTCCGGCCCAAGCGATAATCCAGTCCGCGAGAATCGGCGACTCGGATGATGGCGTCGACAACAGCGGCGTAATTCTCCGACCGAGGCTCCGCGGCGATTGTCAAAACGTCGGGCTCTTCACACACAAGCAGTCCGCCAGGCTTCAGGCATCGCGCCATTGCACGCATGGCCTCGACAGGCTCGCTCAGGTGGGAAAGCAGGAAGCGACAGTAAGCGACATCGAAGTCCCGAATCTGGGCTTCGATGTCATAGACGTTACCTATCCTGAATTCGATCTGCGGAATCGCCGCCTCGCGGGCCATCCTGGCCGCCTCCCCGAGGTGTGCCTCGCTCAGGTCGAAGCCGACTGCCCTTGCGCCTTGGGAAGCGGCCCACCGGCAAACGGATCCCAAGCCGCAACCGAACTCCACAAACGACGTGCTCGGGCCAAGTCCCGCGTGAAGCAGAAGCCGCCGTGTGCTCGGGTCGTGAATCTCGCACAGAAGGCGCAGGCGATCATGTCCGTCGTGCCCGGAAGAAAGGATGTAATTGTCAGCCAGCTGTTTCACGTGAACTCTAGATCTGACTCTGTCGCACCTCGCGGGCGATTCCCGGATCAACCCTGCTGCTCGTGAGTTCCTCCAGCACGCAGTCCCACGTCACGGATTCCTCAAGAGCTTGACTGGCCCGAGGCTCGTGGCGGGCTTATCTACTGGTTGCGGATTCGTCGCGGGACCGCCTCGTTCCCAAAATCAGCCGCCATCGCGTCGAGGGACACCGCCTACATAGCAGCATGTCCGGTGCTCACGGCCACGCAATATCCAGCATGTGCGCAAGCCGCACAGCTGACTTCGCTAGTTGCTCTATGACGGTTTCGGCCGCAGTATCCAGAGAGGGTCCTTCCAGCACGGTCTTGTCGGAATTGCCCACCGATGGATAGGCCCTCTCTGTGGCTACTCGATGGGTCTCCCAAGTCCAGGAACGGTAGGTCCCCTGCGTCCAAAGCTCCTTGTCGGCGGCGGCAATGCGCTGCCGAACCCGGTCCAGAATCTTTTCTTCTGATCCCATATGACCTAAGAGGCCTCTGTCCCACGCATCGAAGAGCGGCATCTCGACGCCGTCCAGCACTACAATGCTCCCTTCCTTGCCATGAGCGGGCGGGTAGCCGTTGAGCAGCGGCTGATGCATGTCTGCCGCTAGGCCGACCAGCATCTTGAAGGCTTCGACTATTTCGTCCCTGCTCCTGATCGCCAGCCGGACGACGCCAATGCACTCACGCACCTTGGCCGTTACGCAATCGCCGAGCGGGCAGTCTCTATTCAGGTCAAGCCCCTCGACGTTAGGGGGAATCGTGATGGAATGCCACGCTTCGGTCTCTGGACGTTCCGTGGTTAGGTCGTTAGCCCACGTGGCTACTTCGACGAGGGCAGCGTCCTTACCGAGTAGATAGCCGACCCGCTTCTTCGCGTTTTCGCTGAGGTTCTCCTGCGCGGCAAGTGCAACAACACGATGGCCTTGGTCGCTCCACCCGGAGACGGTCGCGACGGAAGCAAGCCACGCCGCTAAGACCGGCCCGTAGCGACGGGGCGCGGACAACTTCATACTTGTAGGATAGTGCCTACAGGGAGGTGCCACCGATTCGCGGTTGAGAACGCGCCTCGCTTGCCGAATGCCATCTATGACGACCGGGGAAATCGCCGCTTTGGTGAAGGGCGAGCTGGTTGGCGACGCTGACCTCGAGTTGGAGTCCGGACACACTCTGGAGAAGGCCCGAGAGACCCATCTTGCCTTTTGGAAGCGGCGCCCGGGACAGAAGGAACTTCCCCCGACCCGAGCTGGGTGTGTCATCGTCGACCCTCGAACCTCGGCAGACGGCCGAACATTGATCCGATCCCTCCATCCTCGCCGCGCTTTCGCACAGGCCCTCCGTTCCCTCATGGCGCAGCCCGCGCCTGACGCCGGCACCGACCCTTCCGCGCAAGTGGACGCCTCGGCGACGATCGGCTCGCGCGTTTCGATCGGGCCACACGTGGTAATCGAGGCGGGCGCACTTGTCGGTGCCGATTCGGTTCTGGGGTCCCATGCCTTCGTCGGCGGCGGAGCGGTCCTAGGGAGAGGCTGCCGGTTGCACCCCGGGGCGCGGGTGTACGGCAACGCCCGCTTGGGAGACCGGGTCACGTTGCACGCCGGCGCGGTCGTCGGCTCAGAAGGATTCGGATTGGTCTTCGAGACGGACCATTACGAGAGATTCCCGCAGGTGGGAGGGGTCGAAATCGGCAGCGATGTCGAGATCGGTGCCAATTCGTGCGTTGACCGAGGGGCGTTGGACGACACGCGCATCGGTGCCGGAACAAAGCTTGACAACTTGGTACACATCGGACACAACTGTCAGATCGGGCGCCACGTGGTGATGGCGGCGCAAGTCGGGCTCTCAGGTGGCGTCGTGGTGGAGGACCACGCAGTTTTGGGCGGCCAAGCAGGAATCGGCGATCGCGCGCGAATCGGTGCGCGAGTGCAGTTGGGAGGGCAAGGCGGGCTCCTTCCCGACAAGACTATCGGCCCGGGAGGCGCTTACTGGGGAACGCCAGCCCGCCCTCTTAGGGAGCAGCTCGCCCGCCAAGCTCTCGTGAACCGCCTGCCCGGAGTGTTCGACGAGGTGAAGAGGTTGCGGGCCAAGGTCGAGAAACTGGAAGAGTCATGAACACGCTCGCCATAGGAGGCAACAGCCGGAGCGTGGGCAAGACCAGCCTGGCAGTCTCGATTATCGGTGCGACGCGAGAAGTCGAGTGGACGGCCGTGAAGCTCACGCAGTTCGGTCACGGGATTTGCTCGAGTAGCGGCGAGGCATGTTCGTGCGCTGTGACCAATCCCGCTTGTCCGTACGAGATCAGCGTCGAAGACGGGCGGGTCCCTACGACGGACACCGCCCGCATGCTCGCGGCCGGTGCGGCCCAAGTTCTGTGGGTGCGCGTGGCGCTGGGCCAGCTTCCTGTCGCGATGCCGGCGATACGGCAGCGACTTGCGGGGAAGCGCCATGTGCTGTTCGAGTCGAATAGCATTGTCGAGCACTTGCGACCGCACGCATATCTCTCGGTGCTTCGATTTGACACCCCAGACTGCAAGGAGAGCGCGGGGAGGCTGGCTCCCGAGGCGGACGCGTTTGTGTTGGCCCCGTCCCAGCTGGAGGTGCCCGCGTGGGCGGGCTTCGACGCGGAAATCGTGAGGCAGAAGCCGACTTTCAAAGCGCAGCCCCCCTCCTATTGCACGCCCGAGATCATCGAATTCGTTCGGCATCGAGTGATTCGAAGTGGGGAATTTGACCGCACGAGCCCGGGAAGATCGACGTGATCGGAACTGTTTTTCTCCTGGCTACGCTCGCGCTCGCACCAACACTGGCGCGAGGCCAGCCGAACATCGTCCTCATCCTCGCCGACGATCTCGGATGGAACGATGTCAGCTACCACGGCGGCCAGATCCCGACGCCCAACATCGACCGCATAGCGCAAGAGGGTGTCCAACTGGACCGGTTCTATGCGTGCCCGGTCTGCTCGCCGACTCGGGCGGGCCTGATGACAGGCCGCTATCCGATCCGATTCGGGATGCAGCGCGCAGTTTGCCGCCCGTATCTCGAAGCAGGAGTCCCTGCATCGGAAGAGACCCTGGCGGAGATGCTGGGCCGGGCAGGGTACCGCCATCGAGGGATCGTCGGCAAGTGGCATATCGGCCATGCATTCCGTCGGTTCCACCCCCTAAACCAAGGGTTCGGCCTATTTGTCGGCCACTACAACGGAAACATCGACTACTTTTCCCACCATCGGGAAGGAGAGCTTGACTGGCACCGCGGTTTCGATGCCAACCACGACGAAGGTTATTCCACCGATCTCATTGCAAAGGAATCGGTTAGCTTCATCGACAGCCACGCAGGGGACGGCCCGTTCTTCCTGTATGTGGCATTCAACGCCCCGCACACGCCGTTGCAAGTGCCCGAAGAGTGGCTCGCACCGTTCGTTCAAGTGGAAGACGAAAGGCGAAGGACTTACATGGCGATGGTGGCGGCCATGGACGCGGCGATCGGTCAGATTCTAGATGCTCTCGACCGCAACAGAGCGGACCAGGACACCCTGGTTTGGTTTGCGAGCGACAACGGCGGACAGGCGCTTGCAGACAACACTCCATTGCGGGCGGGGAAGGGGACAGTGTACGAGGGAGGCATTCGTGTGGCGGCGGCACTCCGCTGGCCCAATGCAATCTCTGGAAACGGACGGACGGTGTCGGGCTTGGTCAGCTATCTCGACGTGTTGCCGACATTGAGGCATGTCGCGGGCTTAGGCGATGCCGGCGGTCCCGGCGAACCCCTCGATGGCGAGGACATGTTCGAATTGATCGCGGGCAAGCGGCCCCCAATCGGTAGGAGATTCTTCTCGTACTACGAGCGCTACGGGGACGAGCAGCTGGCCCTGATCGACGGCGATTGGAAGATCGTTCGGCGCGGCCCGCCAATTCTAGGCGCGAATCCGGCTGATGCGCCACCGCCAGGCCATGCTTCGCTTCGCAGGGAACCGAACTCTGAGAGGGTGGAACTCTTCAACTTGGCCAAGGACCCTCGGGAGCGAAGCGATCTTGCCGGACGCGAGACCGGGCGGGTTCGGTCGATGCTGGAGCGGCTGCGGAAATTCCGCGCATTGCGCGAAGACGGAGGCGTGCCGCCGATGACAGCTCCCGCTCCGACCGGCTGGAAGGCTCCAACGGAGTGGCAAATGGCAGAGTGATCGACGCTCCGTTTTTGGGCTTGGCGGCATCCGAACGCGTGCCTCTGCAAGCAGTTGACAGCAGTTTTCTAGGTTGCTAAGATACTGTTGCGGGGTGGAGCAGTCTGGTAGCTCGTTGGGCTCATAACCCAAAGGCCGAGGGTTCAAATCCCTCCCCCGCAACCAAACTTTCAGTAGGTCGGTGGTAATGCGGTTTAGGCGGCTACTAGGCGCTCTGAAATACAGACTCTCTTAGCAATTCCGTCCAACTGATCTCTTTGCAATGCTCGAAAGACATGGATAGTGCCTCTAGCACGGCTCTGGTTCTCGCTGCAAAGGCTTGAGGTCACCCCCAAGTCCTCTGCTTGCAAGAGCCAAGGCCGTGTCCTTACCTGGAGCAGGCCTGTGCGTGCATGTCACAGGCGCTGGCCGCCAAGGGCCATGAATGCTTCAGTCGAGTCCTTGGATTGAACGGCTCAGTGCTTGAACTCGGCCCAAGGCGCGTTTCACAAGTCCTTCAGTCTCCGGTCGGCCGGACCGGAGGCGCGTCACCTACGCAATGCAGGTCAATCGGAAGTTTGGGGTCGCACGCGCACCAGCTTGCGACGAGCGGTGAGTCCTCGGACGATCGATAGGTGCGATTTCGGCACTCCGATCTTGGTGGCGAGCATTCGCAGCACCATCGTGTTTGCCTTGCCGCGTTCCGGCGCGGCCGCGACCCACACTCGGAAGCCCATTGACCCGTCGGGAAGGGATGCGGCTTCAATCCGATTGCGGTAGGACTTGGGCGTCACCTGCAGTTGGACCGAACCACCGCTCCGGGCCAGGAACTCCGCTTGGCTCGACGCGCCTTCAGCCATCTTTCAACTCGAATGGAAACAAGGAGAGAGCCGACTCCGACCCGTCACTCTACGCTCGCGATTCGCCGACCGCAGCAATTCGTCGGCGACAGCCTGGGCGGCCGACTGGCGACGTCATGCCGGATCTCGCTAGCCCGAGCCCTCGCCCCCTCCCAGCGACGACCAGGCTTGCCGGGCTGTCCGCATGACGGTGTTGTTATCGCTGCGGAGCTTCGGGAAAATCGCGGCCGCCGCCTTGGCGGTGCCGATCTTGGCAAGGCCGATGATCGCGGCGCATTGCAGATGCTCCTCTTGACGGTCGAGATTTCGCATGTAAGTGGCCATCGCCTCGTCTGGGCTGGCCTTCTCGAGCTGCGCGTCAGCGAAACGCAAGAGGCTGTCGTCGAACTCAACCTTGTCCCATTCGCTGAGTGCATCGCGCTCGGGGAAAACGACATCCGCGCCGCTTGTAGTACCGATCCGCGCCCAAGCCTTCATTCCGGCCATCGCAATGGTTGTGTCCGCCGACCGCATCGCATCGATGCAAGCGTCCACCGCCTCGTCCGCGCGCCGATGGCCCAAGGCAGCGAGAATTCGAGGCTTGAAGTCGTCCGCCGCAGCTGGCAAGGCCGTCAAGAGAGCCTCTTCGGACGACTTGCCGGGGATACGCTCCAAGCAGAATGCAGCTTCCTCGCGCAACTGAGGGTCGTGAATGAGGCCCGCGATCATGCCCACATCGTCGCTCGTAGCGACGAGGGAGAGGTGTCTCAAAGCTGTTGTCTTCTCGATCTTGGGGCGCTTTCCTTCCAACAGGGAAAGCAGGTGCATCACGACTTGCTGGCGGGGGTCCAGGCGCCCTGGATCGTCCGGGCGCCCGGTATTGGCCCCGAGGCTCCTCGGATCGATGGTCTTGCCCACCGAATGCACAATGTTCTTTAGGGCCTCTTCCGCGGCCTTGCGCACGTTCGGTTTCTTGGATGTGAGCAGTTCGCTCAAGGCCGGGATGACGCTGGGGTCCACATCGCCGGCGGTCGACCAAGCGGCATGGTTGGCGTCCTCGTCGTCGCTGCGGATGCCGGAAAGGAACTTGTCTTCCGCTTCGGCACCGGGCGCTGCCTGGGCGGTCGCCAAGGTCACGGCAGCCACCGCTGCCGATCTGACGATTGCGTCGGTGCTGACGTTGTTCTCTTTTGTTTTCATGACTTAGCAATCTCCGTCAAAGGGAATACGCGAACTTCTCCAAGGGACTGTGCCTACAGGTGCCAGGTTCCACGGCCCGGGCGGCTGAGCATGCGGTTCGCTTCTTGGTCGTTTTTCACGATCTCGTTGACTGGATCCCACTCCAGCTTCCGTCTGAGGCGGTAGGAGATGTTGCCGAGAATGCACAGAATGGACACGCGGTGGGCGGACTCGATGTGCATAACCGGCTTCTCTCGCGTCCGGATGCAGTCTTCGAAATTCTCGCCGTGCCCGGGGCTCTTAAACACCTCGATGCCGCCGTATGGAATCTCGTAGTCCTTCGCTTGCTGCTCGGTGTCTGTAGTGTTGCGGTCCCCGTAGGTCACAGTGAGCCTTCCCTTGTCGCCCCAGTAGACGGCTCCATAGCGCGCGTCCAGCTCCTGCGACGGCTCGCCCGGCTGTGCCCAAATAAGGGTCCAGTCTGGATCTTTGTACTCGTAAGTCACGGTCATGTGCTGGGGAGAGTCGTAGATGCCGCCGTGGTGGGGCTCGCCCGTCGCTTCCACGCTGACAGGACCTGTGTTGTCCGCGTTCATGATCCACTGGGCCACGCTCATGACGTGCGCACCGCGGTCGCGGATCTGGCCGCCACCGAAGTCGAGCATCCAGCGAAAGCTCCCGTGAGTGCGGGTCCGGTTGTAGGGGATTTCCCTCGCGGGCCCCAGCCAAGAATCGTAATCAAGTCTCTGCGGAGGCTCCTCGTTTGGCGTCCAATCGCCCCGCGGGTTCTCGTAGTGCCAGCACTTTACCTCACTAACGGTACCGATCTGCCCATTGTTAATGTACTTCTTGGCGTGATAGGCGGCTTCTTGGGAACGCCCTTGCGATCCAACCTGCACCACACGGCCGTAGCGTTCGGCGGCCGTCACCATAGCTCGGCCCTCCTCTACGGTCTTGGCAGCGGGTTTCTCGACGTAGACATCCTTGCCGGCCTGGCACGCCATGATCGTCATCAGTGCGTGCCAGTGATCCGGGGAGGCGATGAAGACCGCGTCGATGTCCTTCAATTCGAGAAGGCGCCGGAAGTCCTTAAAAAGCCTCGGCCTACCGCCGACCATCGTTGCTGACATATCAAGACGGCTAGAGTCCACGTCGCAAAGCGCCGTTGACAGAACGGGTCGCATGTACCGGTCCCCAGCGCCCCCTAGGTTCTCCCAGGGAACCACCTTCTGGTCCAAGTGCGCCAGAGGACGGAGAAAGCGGCGCCCGCGGCCCCCGAGTCCGATGTGACCGAAGTTCAAGCGGTCGCTTGGTGCGGGCTTGGCCAGCACCGATGCCGGCACGATGGTAAAGCCGAGCGATGCGGATGCGGCTCCGGAAAGGAAGGTTCGTCGAGTGACTTGGTCGTTCTTCGTCATACTTGCCTCGGCGGCTTGAGAACCCGCATTGCGGACTCGGCCCGCTGCGACACCAGAACGTTTCGCAGATACGGTTCGCCGCGTGCCAAACAATCTTAGCGTAATAGCTGCTTCGGCCCTTCGACGGGCACCCGCGACGATTGCGGATGCCATGGAGGCGAAGATGGCGATTCGGCCGCAATGACGAAAGAATCGGGGCTCGTCAAACCGAATGCTGGTATTCTTTGGCGGATGGTTCCTTGTGCTACTTACGACGATGTCAACCTGATCCTCAAGCTTTACGATTTACGAAGAGAAGCTCGCATGCGGGAAGCACGAACGTGGTTCGGCACGCATTGCCGGTTCCGGTCCGTGGACGAGTTCGAGAAAACTTGCCCTATGGGGAGCGCGGAGAACACGAGTTTCTGGCAGGTCGTTTCCTATTGGGACATGGTGGCTTCCTTTCTCGTGTCCGGGGTATTGCACAAGGATCTTTTCTTCCAAAGCGGCGGGGAGATGCTCTTCGTCTGGCTGCGGGTCGAGCCACTGCTCGCGGGGTTTCGCGAGTCTTGGAAGGACCCAAAGATGCTGAGCAACCTCGAATCTGCTGCGAAAGAATTTGTGGAATGGTGGTCAAAGCGGTCGCCCGGTGCCTATGAGGCAATGAAGGGCTTTGTATCGGAATGACCGTCCGCTAAGGCTGACCTTAGGGGTTCGCGGCTCGGCCTTGCATAGCAGCGCTAACTCGACAAGGCTCGCCCCGCGGAAATGCGGCGTTGCTATACTTCATTTGCCGAGGCGCTATCCGGGGGATTGCCTAGTGCCTTCGGCAACGCTGAACATTCCGGGTCGATAGAGCCCCATGTCCAAGCTCCTGCCAATTTTTTTCGGAATTCTGATTCTGGTTTCGATCGCGGTCGGGCAGGCACAGGAAGAGCCCGTTGAAGACCCAGGATTGATCATCACCGCCGAGTCGAACTTGGTGGTGGTCCCTCTGCACGTTTACATGGGGAAGCGGTCCGTTAACGGCCTTGGACCAGAGGCGTTCGAGCTGCACGAGGACGGCGTTCGCCAGAACATTGCCTTTGTGGAGGGCCCTCCAAACCAAGGCGAAGAATTCACTCGCACCGTGCCTACGGAGATCATATTCCTCATCGATTTCAGCTACAGCGTGATGACGCCCGGGCTCCTCGACTTCCAGACGATTCGCAGCACCATGCTTAGAGGGCTGCGCGAGGACGTCATGATCTCGGTCTATGGGTTTGCGAACAACTTGAAGCGCTTCACCGGTCCGACGCGTGACCTCGCCAAGCTTCAGCGCGCGCTCGACCAGTCCTTCGAGTCGGAGGCCGGCGGCAGCCGCGTGTACGAGGCGATCATGCAAACCGCCCGGGACGCCGCGAACCGCGGGGGCAACGTGTCAAGGATGATGGTGGTGTTTTCTGACGGCCTGAGCACGACGAACCTGAGTCCGGACTTGGTGGTTCGCTCGGCAAACGCGTTCGGCATTCCGGTCTATCCGGTCATTCTGGGGCACGATCGCATTGTGGAAAGGTCGCAAGGACTGAGCGGGGGCTTCGGTCTCGGACGGCAGCCGAACCCGGGCAACAACCGGAGAGGGGAGCCGCAGTTCGGGCCGAAACGGAACCCTCGGGGACCATTGAACAGGCAATCGAACGCCCGCAGCCAAGAGAATCTCCAGCGACTTTTCGCCGAAATTGGTTCGCGAACCGGCGGGCGCAGTTACGACTTGGAAGTCATCAACAACAAGGTGATTCGCCAGATCCTAGGGTCGCTCTCCACTCTCGCCGAGACCGAGTACATCGTGGGCTATTACCCCCGGGGAGTGGACGAGGAACTTTCTTCTCACACTGTTGAAGTGAACCTAGCGAGCGAGGAGATCGGAAAGCTCTACGGTGGGCGGCGTCTCGTGATCCATTGACGTAATCCGAAGCACCCGAGGTTCTCTCGTGCGTCGCGAAGGCCCTTCCCGCACAAAGATTCCTGTCGGCACCATCCTCAGCGGTGTGTATGCCCGCGAGGCTGAAGTCGCGCGATCGGTCCGCAATTGCCGCAAGGCACGTCATGGCGAGTCTGGCCCCCAAGTCGCGATCAGAGAGCGCAGCCCGATCGAAATGGCGGTTTGCGAGAAAGGCGTGCTCGATCCGACGGCACTCGATGGCCGAGATCAATTGGACGATGGATTGCGGCGTCTCGTCTACGACAAGTTTGGTTGTCTCGAAGACCGTGCGGGCTTTGCGAGCAGGTTCCTGCGGCAATGCCGGACCACCAGCTTCGTGGAGCCATGACTCAAGCCATTCGTGACCACGCGCAATTCGTCGCGCGGCATCGATGAAGCTGCCATGTTCCGCGGTGACGAGGGCATCAAGATCGAACGTGCGTCGGCTGCCTCGAAGAACGATTGAGGTTGTCGCCGCACCGATAAGATTAATGTGAGTTCTATTGCGAGCACATCTGAGCTCGGACGAGAGCTCGAACAGCGCTTCCTTGACTTCAGTGCGCGACATCGACAGCTTGCCGAGCTTCAGTTGCGCGAGCTTGGCGCAATGTTCTCTGATAGTTTCGCCTTCGTTCTGTGAAAGCTTCGGGTGCCTAGTGATCGAGAAAGCAACCGCGCTCGCGTCGCCCCCCCATTGATCACGCTTCGCAAGATCGGGGAGTGCTTCATGTTGGCCAGTCTAAGCCAAAGCATTCCCGTGACTTGTGCACTGCATTACCTTGGTTCGGACGGACGGATTGAAACGTTCGCTATCCCCGCGCTAAGCTAGCCCGCCCATCGCTAGCACCACGCCATACTCGGCTTCTGTGACTGGAGTGACCGAAAGCCTGCTTCTCCGCACCAATGTCATCTCGCTCAATCGAGGGTCCTTCTTGATCTCCGCGAGAGTAACGGGGCGGGCGAGGTGCTGCACAGGCCTGATGTCGACGGCGCTCCACCGCCCATCTTCGGTGGTTGGGTCTTGATAGGCTTCTCGCGTGACTTCGGCAACACCCACGACCGCTCTGCTCTTGCCGGAGTGATAGTACAGAAGCTGATCGCCCACAACCATCTTGCGAAGGTTGTTGCGGGCCTCGTAGTTTCGAATGCCGTCCCAGTAGGTCCAGCCGTCATCAACCAAGTCATCCCACGAGTAAGCATTTGGCTCCGACTTGACCAGCCAATAGTTCGGATTCGCGGTCGCCATGAACTGAGCAGAATACCAAACAACCGGGATGCACGGTAGGGCCTCACGGCAGACGCTACCCCGGGGGCGGCCGCTGACTCCAGCGGCCTAGCATTCTGCGAATGTTCGACTTGTGCATCCAGAAAAGGAACAACGTCATCAGAAGGGCGTACTTGGTATGCGGCATGCCGAGCTGAAAGTGAATCGCCATCGTGAAGTACACCCACGTTAAGAGAGATGCGTAGGCGCCTCCTTCACTCAGCTTGCGAACGCTGCCGAAGACTCGAATCACGACGAAGGCGACCAGGGCTGTGGCCGCGAGAGCCGGGTAAATGGCCAGCATCGCACCGGCCGAAGTGGCGATGCCCTTGCCGCCTCGGAACTTGAGCCAGGGCGAGTAGCAATGCCCGAAAACCGCTCCCATCGCGTAGAGCCAGCCGAAATTGACGAATTGCTCGGGGTCGTAAAACAGCCAGACAGGAACGAATCCCTTGCCGACATCACCGACCAAGGAAATCAGGGAACGGGGCTTGCTGTAGCGGAGGACATTGTTGAATCCGGGATTTCCAGAACCCAAGTCGCGGACGTCGGTCCCGGACCCCCACATCGCCACGATAGCGAAGGGAATCGAGCCGATGACGAAGCTCGCGAGGAGCTGGAGGATCAACTGCATGTCGATTGGCATGGAAGAACTAATCAATCAAGAATCGGAGCCAAGGCGATCAACCCTGCGATCGCCGCTGTAGTGAAGTTGGAGAGCGTTGCCGCAAGCATCGCCCGGATTCCCAGCGTGGCAAGTTCCGCCCGCCGGTTAGGCAGAAGCGCTCCCATCGCTCCGATCATGATGCCGACCGAACCGAAATTGGCGAACCCGCACAGGGCGTAGTTTGCTACTAAGAACGAGTGGGGTTGAAGAGTGTCCTTGATGCTAGCCAGCTCAGCGAAGCTGATGAACTCATTCAACACCATGCGTGTTCCCAGGAGGTTGCCCACTGCGGGAGCATCCGTCCAAGCGATGCCCAGGAGCCAGGCAACGGGAGCAAAAAGCAGGCCCAGAACGCTCTGAATGCTACTAGGAAACCAGCTGATACCGAGCATGCCCTTGAACCCGGCTAGAAAGCCGTTCACGACAGCGATCAGGGCGACGAACACCAACACCATCGCACCGACCTGAAGCGCTACTTGAAGGCCCTCGTTGGAGCCGCGCGCTGCCGCGTCAATCACGTTGCGGTCTTGGGCCGAGGTTTGCTTGGGAATCCGGCCCATCGTCTGGGGCCGCCCTGTCTCGGGTTCGAATATCTTGGCCAGCATGATGCATGCCGGGGCGGTCATGACAACTGCTGTCACTAGGTTCTCAGGCCGTGCCCCTCCGATTTGCACGTACGCTACTAGCATGGCTCCTGACACGGTGGCCATGCCGCCAGTCATGACCAGCATCAATTCAGACCGCGTCATCTTCTCTAGGTACGGACGAATCGTGAGCGGGGCTTCGGCCTGCCCGATAAATAGATTCGCGGCTACGTTCAGAGATTCCGCCCCGCTAGCGCGCATGCCGCGTTGCATGACCCATGCGAAGCCGGCCACCAGTTTCTGCATCACGCCTAGGTGGTAGAGAATCGCGGAAACGCTGGATGCCAGAACGATTAGCGGCAGGACCTGAAAGGCGAAGACAACCCCATTCGATGATCGACCCAATTCCCCGAATACGAGACCGGTGCCTTCTTCAGCTAGGAGGATGAAATGGTTGAAGCCGCGGCCTATTGCTTCAAAAAGGCGGCCGAACGGCGTGCGCAGCACTAGGACGGCAAGTAGCGCTTGCAACCCAAGGCCCCAGGCGATGGTTGCACGGGAGACTCGGGAGCGGTCCGAAGACATCGCGAAGGCCAGCGCAATCGCGAACAGGATTCCGAGTAGGCCCATGCCGCGCCACCTATTGTAGTGGACCATCTGGGAACTGCCTCGGGCCGGTTCCGTCTACGGCTTCGTCGTTAGACTAGCCGTATGAGACCCGAGCCCCGGCCGGTAGACTCGACCCGGCTCGTCGAACTTGCTCAAGCCACCATGGCGCGAGCGCGCTTTCCGATGCTTGCCAGCGTCGACGGGCGGAAGCCGCGGCTTCGCCCGGTTTCGCCGGTGGCCGTTAAAGGCTTCACGGTGTACGTGGCGTCGCTGCGGAGTTCGCACAAGACGCTGGAGCTGGAAGAAAACCCCCATGTCGAGCTGTGTTACCTAGATGACGGCCACGATCAAGTCCGTATCGAAGGGACGGCTGAAGTGATAGTTGACAAGTCAATCAGGCAGGGAATCTGGAACACGAACCCTCTGCTTCGGGATTTCCTCGGTTCGATAGACGATCCGGAGTTCATGCTTTACCAGATCCGACCACAGCGCGTGCGATTCATGCGGGAGTGGGCATTGACTTACTTCGACGTGCCGATATCCTGAGCTTGAGTGGAATTGCTGGCGACGGTTGCGAAGGCGGAACGGCTCGTGCCGAATGTCTGGTTCACTCCTTTCGGGGTCGGACATGACTCCAGCCTTCGTCGAATACGTGAGGCCCTTAGCGAGTCCAATCGAAGACTGTTACCGCTTCGGGGCAATCTGAGTCCGTATAGTTTTCGACTTGGACTACCGACGGAGGGTCTAGGCCAAGCGAATGGCGAGGCCGGTGCCGGGTCGCCGCGAGCCCGGGTGCACAATCTTCCCCGAGCGGTCCTCTGACGAACGATGAAAAATCAATTGTCCGTCGGGATTTCCGGGGCCTCTAGGACTCCTCATTCCAAGGGGCCGCGACGGATCCTCCACGATAGTGGGTCGCTTGGGCAATGCTACCGGTGCTCCCCCATTACCTAAGAAGCATCCAAACGAATCTGGAGGCAACTCTCATGTCGCAATCTCGACGGTCCTTCCTTCGCGCGGGAGTCGCTGCGGGCTCGCTCTTTTCCGCGTGCTGGCAGCCACAGCCTGAGGCCACCGACGGAACAGCGCCCGCTGCTCAGCTCGCTCTTGCCGCATATCAGCCGAAAAGCATGCTCGTGGTCGAGGAGCACGTTGTCGAATCGGCGCGCTACCCGGCAATCGATATGCACACGCACGTCTCGTCGGTGTTCCGGCGAGCGCCCGGGGCGAACGACACGCTGCAAGGAACTCCCGCCGAACGCCTGGATCAGGTCAGCGAGTGGATGGATGAGCTCAATATCCAGACACTGGTCAACCTTACCGGCGGGGCAGGAGAAGACCTCCAACACATTCTCGACGAAATGGTGAATCAACATCCCGCCCGACTGGTGACCTGCACCGTTCCTACCTACGGCAAGCTCGACGAACCAGGCTACGCCAAGTGGCAGGCCGAGGAGCTTGCCCGCGCCAAGGAACAGGGCGCAATCGGACTGAAGATCTCGAAGACACTCGGGCTCTACCTGCGCGAAGGCGGCTTCCGCGATTCCGAGCGGGAAGGGGGACAACCGGGTCCGCTGGTGAAGATTGACGATCCGCGTTTCGACTCGATGTGGGACGCCGCCGGTCAACTAGGGTTCCCAGTTTTCATGCACGTTGCCGACCCCGATGCCTTCTTTGTCCCGACCGACCGCTTCAACGAGCGGTGGGAGGAGCTGGGCAATCACCCGGACTGGTCGTTCTACGGAGAGGATTTTCCAGCGAAGGCGGAGTTGCTCGCCGCCCGCAATCGGGTCATCGAGCGGCATCCAAACACCACGTTCATTGGCCTCCATGTGGCCAACCGTCCGGAGAATCTCGACCAAGTCTCATCGTGGCTCGACAAATACCCCAACCTGCACGTGGAAATCGGGGCCCGCCTCGGCGAGCTCGGCCGCCAGCCACGACGAGCGCGGAAGTTCTTTGAGGATTACCCGGATCGCATCATGTTCGGCACCGACGCATCTCCGAACGGAACATCCGTACCGCAGCAAGACCTACGGCCCGAGATGTTCCGCTCCTATTTCCGGTTTCTCGAAACCCTCGACGAATACTTCGACTATTCGCCTGCGCCGACTCCGCCGCAAGGCCGATGGAAGATCTATGGCATCGGTCTGCCCGACGAGGTCCTCAAGAACGTGTATCACGACAATGCTGCGCGTATTCTAGGACTGCCGTTGGCGTAGGTGCTGAACGAATTTCGACCTGCAGCGATTCAGCCAAGTCGCCGTCGGCGATCCGTAGGACAGCTCGCAATCGTCCTCCTGCTGAGCGACTCGTAGCACGACCCCCAGTGCGCGGGCGGTTTGGCCAATCGTAGGTTCTTGGCCCGATAAGGGGTCTGCGGCAACGTCACCAAAGCTGGGAAGCGGTCCACGGCAAGCCACCCCTCAGGGGAGCCAGATGCGGTGTCTTCAGCAGTTGCGTAAGCGACTCCGCCGCTGCTTGCGGTCATCCAGGTCGGCCGCTGGTACAGATGGAGGCAGGCCCGCCGGCCGAACCACGTGCGCCGGCAGGTCAAGCCTCCCGGGTGGGATGAGAACAAGAATGGACCGTTGTGCCGGGCCAGAGCTGGCCTTGATTCCCATTGACAATCCCGGCCAGTGAGGGCTTCTAGACTAACTGGTTGTCGTATACGTTGGTCATTCCCTCGGCTCGGCACGGAAGGCCCCGCGCAGACAGAAATCTTTGGGATATTTCCTGGATTAGCCGCTCGGCCCGCCGAGCGTGATAAATTCATCCCCCGTCCGCACAGCCCACTTGCGGAGGGCCTCGAGCAGCCGGTTGAACTCGGCTTTGTGATCGACGTTTCCCGCAAGGTCTGTCATCTCGTCGGGATCTGTCTTTGTGTCATAGAACTCAAATTGCAGCGGCGTTCCACCAAGACGCATCGGATCTTGCTCGCGGATGATCTCGTACTGTCGAGGAAAACGATGCTTCTGGGCGATAGTCTCGTCCCAAGTACGGTTTCGCCAGCGATTCCACTGGTGAATATCAGAGTTGACATCGCGGGGCTGGTCGAGGTTCTCCCTATAGATCAAATGGAAGCGCCCGTCAAAGACACTGCGCTCTTGCATTCCGTGATCTCTTGTCCCTCGCTCTGCAGAGCCAGCAGGAAAGAAGATGTAGTCGTGATGAATCTCTCCGAAGACGTACTCGTGTCCCTGGGCGTCGCCCTCGCCACGGAGAATTGGCAGCAGCGACAGCCCGTGCTGCAGGTCCGGCCGTTCCAGACCGAGGTAGTCCAGAATGGTCGGCATAATGTCAATCTCGCTGACCAAGTCTTCACTCACAGCGCCCGTCCCGATTCCGGGCCCTTTGATCGCCATCGGTACGCGCAGCCCAAAGTCGTAGAGGGTCATTTTCCCCCGCTGAAAGGCCGGCCCGTGGTCGCCGAGGAAGATGACGAGCGTGTCATTCGAGCATCCGGTTTCATCGAGGGCAGCCAGTGCTTCGCCCACACGGGAATCGGCGCATTGAATCGAGTCGAGATACTCCGCCCAGTCCTTGCGCACCACCGGCGTGTCCGGCAGAAACGGCGGAATCTCGGCTTCGGAGGGATCGACTGCAATAGGCTCCTGGTCGCTGTTTCGGAACGGTCGATGGGGCTGGCTGATGTTATACAAGAGGAACCATGGTGCGCCCTTGTCCTGCGCATTTCTGATGAAGTTTACGGCTAGATCTTTGTTTGGGTTGCCGGTGACACCGCAATGGTCTTCTTGGGGGTTGCGTATCCATTCGTCGAAGGGGAACTTATGGTTCGGCGAGACGTGAAGCTTCATCGATACGCCCGTATAGTAGCCGGCGCCACGAAGCCTCTCGATTAACGTTGGAACGGAGTCGCGTATCCTCCCATGGTTGTAAACCGGATTATTCAACTGGGCTGGCGTCAGCTTTGAAGCAGGAACAAAGAAATTCTGGGTAAGGCTACGCAGCCCGTTCGTGTGAGGGTACAGTCCCGTGTAAAGAGCCCCCTTGGAGGGAGAGCAGACTGGATACGCGACGAAAGCGCTCCTGAAAAGCACGCCTTGCCTAGCAATGGCGTCCATATTGGGCGTCTGCAGTCCCTTGGTCCCCAGGGCACCCATCTGCGCACCTTGATCCTCAGTCAGAATCAAGAGCACGTTGGGTTGCCTCGTCGCGTCCGGGGTACTTTGACAGCCAGTCCATGCTGTTGCGGTAGCCCCGCCGCAAGCACAGAGGCGCTCTAGGAAGGTTCTCCTCGCTAACTGCTTGCTGTAGGCTGACACCGCCGGTGTCCTCTCTCTCTCGTCCTCTAGCTTATGCCTATGAGCCGCATTATCTCCATCCAATGCAGCCCTGGGGAGGAGGCCACCCCGGTTTCCCCCGCGAATCTGGTACGGTCTTCCCCTAAGGAGAACAGCGATGCAAGGAGCAAGAAAGAGGAACGGACTCGCGATATTCCTCGTGGTCCTGGCGCTCGCGGGGGCAGCTGGGCGGGGGCAGCGCCCTGACGGCGCGCCGCCCCGGCTCAATGTCCTGCACATCGTGATTGACGATCTGCGTCCAACCCTGGGCACCTACGGCGACTCCATCGCCAAGACTCCCGCGATCGACCGGCTCGCGGAGCTTGGCGTGCGATTCGACCGAGCCTACGTCCAATACCCAATCTGCGGGCCGTCGCGGGCTTCCTTCCTTTCGGGCCTGCGTCCGCAAACCACGGGTTATTTCGGTTGGGAAGCGCCGGAAGGCGTAACTCTGTTACCGGCGTGGTTCCGTAAGCACGGCTATTTTGCAGCGGAATTCGGCAAAGTCTTTCACTACCAACGCCTTCTTTTCGACGACGAGATTGCACGGTTCGAACGGCGCGAGGGGAAGCCGTACCGGCCCGTCTTTCGCACTCTGAATCCACCAGGCGCCTGGGATGTCTCGGATATCTGCGCCACCAGGGACGATCCCGACGGCTATGGCTACCTTTACAGCGGCGTGCTACGCAAGGAAGACCCGGGAGCAGCAGAACACGTCGTCTCAAGAGGCAGTTTGCGCCCCGAAGGACTCAAGGGCGGCTGGTTTTGGCAGGAGTGGGCCGAGACAGATCTCCCTGACGAGCAGACGGCTGACGGGATCGTCGTGCGCCGGGCGGCCAAGGCCATGGAGAGGGCTGTCCGCGAGAACAGACCCTTCTATATCGCGGCAGGTATTCGACGTCCGCACCAGGTGCTGGCCGCGCCTCGACGCTATTTCGACCTATATCCATTGCGTGAAATCCCTGCGCCGCCAAGCGAGCCGCGCGATCACTTGGACAAAGTCCCCCCTCTCGCCCTCAACTTCGACAAGAGTTTCGCCTACCGCGTGTACAGTGACGCGGACCGGCGGCGACTCTGGCGGGCATACTACGCGAACGTATCGTTCGTAGACGCGCAAGTTGCGGTTCTGCTGCGCGCCGTCGACCGGCTGGAATTGTGGAAGAACACCATCGTGGTCCTCCATAGCGACCATGGCTGGCACCTGGGGGAACATGGCGGACTCGGGAACAAGGACACGTTGTTCGAGGAGTCGACGCGCTCGCCGTTGATCATTGCGGCTCCGGGAAGCGCCGCGGGCAAGGGCTGCCCTCGGCCAGTCGAGCTGGTGGATCTCTTTCCCACCTTGGCAGGCCTGTCAGGACTGCCGCCGCCCCCCCGGCTCGATGGAGTCAACCTGCAGCCGCTCCTGAAGAATCCGCAGGCCACCGTGCCCCGGGCAGGAGCGGTCTCAGTGGTGTGGCGGCGTGTGGAAGGGAAGGAAGGCCGCGGGTTCAGCGGACTTTCGATTCGACTCGACAATCATGCCGGCCCTGCGCGTGATACCCTCGGCCGGTCCATCCGCACGGAACGATGGCGCTATACGGAGTGGGACGGCGGCCAGCAGGGAATTGAGCTGTACGACATGACGAAAGACCCGCGCGAGCTGAACAACCTTTCTGGCATCAGCGAGCTGGCCGACGTGCGAGGGAGACTGAAGGCGTTGCTCCGCGAAGTCGACCCCACGGCTGCGGATTCGGAGAGCCGGATCCGGCATTTTGATTGAGCGGGGAGCAAGCCCCCACGGACCAGATGAGTCGATCCGTCAGCCGCAACCCAACAGGCGCCAGCCCGCTCCGCGACCGTGCGGACCAAGTTGCCGATCTTCACCGGATCGCCTTCGCTGCGCACGGTTAGCCGCGAGCCATCTTCCAACTCGGCTATGGCGATCGGGAGGGCAGGTACTTGGAAAAGGGCTCGCCCAGGCGTTCAGCATCGTGCTGGAAAGGACCGAGCAGCGCCCGCTGAGCCGGAGTTCATCCGGGTCGGCGCCACCACACGAACATCGGGGCGGCCACAGGACCATCTTCGCGGCTAAGCTGCCCCCGCAATGCCAAAGGCAGAAGTGATCCGGCTTCTATCTACGAGCATCTTGTAATAGGTAGCGTTCGTCTCGAATCTGGCGCCCTCCATGCCTGTGGAACTCAAATGGACAAGATTCCTGCTCGGGAAGCTGTGGGTGCAGTGGCGAGAAGTCCACAGGCCGTACGACTCGGCGCGGGTGCGAGCCTTTGGTATGCTTCTTCGACTCTCGGTTGGTCAAGACATGGCGGATCCAGGCGGCGCAATTCCAAGATTGATGCCAAGCGAATTCCCAGGCCGAGCCAAGATCCTAGGAGGTCTGCTCTACAATCAATGTCTGGACTTGGAGATTCCTGATGAACCGACGTAGCTTTCTCTCGGCGACAGGCTCGACTGTCGCCACACTAACGGCAGCCCAGTACTCTCGAGTTCTCGGGGCCAACGACCGACTGCAGACCGCCGTCATCGGCGTGAACGGACGCGGCAAGTCTCACATCCGTGCGACAGCCAGAAACGATGGAATGCAAGTGGCTGCTGTGGTCGACATCGACCAAGCCGTGGCCGAGAAGGCCGTTGCGTACACGAAGCAGTTTCAACCGGAAACGCCCAAGGAATACCCTGACCTGCGAGACATGCTGGCCGACAAGGACATCGATGTCGTCACCATTGCCACGACCAACCACTGGCACGCGCTATCGACTATCTGGGCTGTCCAGGCGGGCAAGGACGTTTACTGCGAGAAACCGGCAAGCCACAACATCTGGGAAGGGCGGAAGATGGTCGAGGCGGCCCGCAAGTACAAGCGGATCGTGCAGGTGGGCCAGCAGTCGCGGTCCACGCCGTTCAAGATCGAAGCCATTCAGCAGCTCCGCGAGGGCGTGATCGGCGAAGTGTACATGGCAAAGGGCCTGTGTTTCAAGCGCCGCAAATCCATTGGCTCCACCCAAGTGAGCGCGGTCCCACCCGGCGTCGATTACGACATCTGGCTCGGTCCGGCTCAGCCGCACGAGTTCAAGCAGAACCGGTTTCACTACAACTGGCACTGGCACTGGGCGTTCGGTAACGGCGACATTGGCAATCAAGGCGTGCACGAGATAGATGTCGCCCGGTGGGGTCTCGGCATCGACCACTTGCCGGCGCACGCCTACTCCGCTGGCGGCCATTACGTTTACGGCGATGACCAAGAGACGCCAAACACGCAACACGCGACCTTCGACTACGGCGAACGCATGCTGCAATTCGAAGTGCGTGGTTTGATCACAGGCGGCGAGTGCAGGCTGCTGGAGGACTCTGGCAACGGAGCCCACACCATCGGCGTGCTCTTCTTCGGAAGCGACGGATTCCTGACGATTTCGAACCGGGGTTATCAGACCTACCTCGGCGAAAAGCGCATTCCCGGCCCGAGCATGGAGCCGACGAACGATGACACTACGGGCCTGCATTTCGAGAACTTCCGCAAGGCGGTCATTAGCCGGCGCGTCAGCGACTTGAACTGCGACGTCTTGGAGGGGCACCTTTCGGCAGCGCTGTGCCACTTGGCGAACATCTCGTACCGTACGGGCGACAAGCTCCTCTTCGATCCGGCCAACGAGCGCTTTGTGGGAAACTTTGGCGCAAACACGCTTTTGAAGCGTGACTACCGGAGTCCTTGGGTGGTGCCGGAAGAGGTTTAGGAGTTTCCCCACTCCGGGCTTCCTGCAATCCGCTCGGGCCGCATTGCTCGAGGCGGGTCTGAATGCTCGCAGGGCGGGGAATCGCGCTACGCAGCTCTAGAGCTAGTCGCGCTCCTTCAATTGAGCCCGCAGATTCTTCAGCTGGCCTTCCAGCTTGCGCGCGCGACCGGAAAGCAGGGACACGTACCCGATATGAAGGGCCCAAGCGACGCTGAACGCCGCCCACAGCCATTTTAGATTCTCTTCCACGGCCTAGTTATTCCTCCTGGTTCAGCTAGCTGCTTGGACCTGCCGCCTCAGAGCGTCCGTTGTTCTTCCCAAGGCCTCGAGATTGCGCCGCTGACGCACTAGGCACCAGTACAGAAGCGCCAGCGAGAACATCGTGAAGAACAGCACGAACGTCATGCGCGGATCCAGCGACCCGCCGCCTCCGAGCACGGGGGCCGGGTGCTGTGTCCTCCACCAGCGGTTCGCCATGTACACGATCGGCACGTCCACCATGCCGAACACGGACACCACGGCGCAGACTACCGCCCTCTGGCCGGGCTCCTCAATCGATTGCCTGAGGATCAGGTAGGCCGCATAGATCAAGGCGAGCAGGAGCATGGAGGTAAGACGGGCATCCCAGGCCCAGTAAACTCCCCACACGGGTTTCGCCCATAAGCAGCCGGTGATTAGATTCACGCAAGCGAAGAGCAAGCCAACCTCGTTGCAGGCAACCGACAAATCATCTCGAGTCGCATTGCGACTGGCCAAGTACGCAATCGCCGCAAAGCCGCCAAGAAAAAACCCTCCAAACGCGACCGCCGCCGACGATACGTGGATATAGAAGATTCTTTGAACGATGCCCATGGACGCTTCCGTGGGTACCCACGAGAAGATCAGGTACATCGAAGTCAGCAGGCACAGCAGCGTTACGGCCCCCAAGGGCTTAGGAATCGCCTCGCGCATTGCTCCAAACGCCTTTTCAAAGTGTACCCGAGCGGCTACGCGATGATCCCGCCTTCGGGTCTAGGGCGAAAATGACTCTTGAGGCGCGATGCGGGACTGGGTTGAGTGCGTGCCGAACTTCTCGGAGGGCCGCGACAAGGTCCTGCTGCTGAAACTAGGGCGGGCTTTGAGAGCGTCAGGCCTAGGGTTGTTGGACACGCACAGCGACCCGGATCACCATCGTTCGGTATTCACACTAGTCGGTGCTCTGGATTCGGTCGACCGAGCCGTGATCACTGCCGCTAGCACCGCGGTGCGCGAAATCGACCTAACTCAGCATCGCGGCACCCATCCGCGCATCGGAGTGCTGGACGTCGTGCCCCTCGTGCCCCTCGGTGACACGAGCCGCGAAGACTGTGTCGATGCCGCTTGGAGTCTCGGCGAACGAATGTGGGACGAGCTCCGCGTCCCCGTTTACTTTTACGGGGAAGCGGCTTGCCGGCCCGGCCGCGTAAGGCTCGAATCGGTGAGGAAACTTGGTTTCGAGAGGCTCGCATCGCTGGTCCGGCGCGGGAAAGCACTTCCGGACGTGGGCGGTCCTGAGCTGCATCCCACGGCCGGGGCTTGCTGCGTCGGCGTGCGAAAGATCATGGTAGCCTTCAACGTCTTGCTCGGAGATCAAGACTCCAGGACGGCGAAGCGCATCGCCGGTGCTGTCCGAGAATCGTCCGGAGGATTGGCCGGAGTCAAGGCGCTGGGAATGTACCTTGGCTCCGCCCGTCTCGCCCAGGTGTCGATGAACCTCACAGACCTAGACAAGACCTCTGTAGATATTGCATTTGAAGCAGTCGCCCGAGAGGCGGAACGACACGGGGTACCGGTGCTGGGTAGCGAACTGGTGGGACTCGCGCCACGGTCCGCTCTAGGCCGTTGCCCGGAGCATCTGCAGATCAGGGGATTCTCAAACAATATGCTGCTGGAAGAGCGCCTTCGTGAAGCACGGCTCGCGAGCAGGGGCGGACCGCCCGGGCCTTGAGACTCGGGCGTCCGTTGCTGGCTGGAAAGGTCAGTCGCGTCTTGCGGGCCGCGGTCGCGAAGAGCGCGAGTAGCGACGACCTCGCCCCGATCTCTCTCGCGGAGCCCCGTCGCGGCTTGCGCCATCCCTGCCGTCGCGAGACCTGGGTGGCCTCCGTCGCGCGGGCCTGTCACGCCCCGACCGCTCTCGACCCCGAAACGTGCCTTTTTGCTCTTGCAGTATGGCCCGCCGGCTGAGCTTGATCCGATTTCCGTCCAAGGCTAGGCACTTCACCAAGACTTGGTCTCCGGTGTTCAGTTCGTCGCTCACCTCGCGCACGTGCTGCTCGGAGATCTCGCTAATGTGCAGCAATCCCTCGGTGCCCGGGAAGATTTCCACGAACGCGCCAAAGGCAGCAATCTTGGTGACCGTGCCGAGGTAATCCTTGCCGACCTCTGGAGATGCCGTGATCGCCTTGATCCGTTCGACAGCGAGCTTGCCCTTCGCCCGATCCGTCGAAGCGATGCTGACAGTCCCGTCGTCATCGACGTCGATCTTCGCTCCGGTCTCTTCGACGAGACCCTTGATGGTCTTGCCGCCGGGACCGATTAGATCGCGGATCTTGTTCCCGGGAATCTTGATCTTCGTGATTTGGGGAGCATGGTCAGACAGTTCTTCGCGCGGCGCCTCGAGCGTGTCCAGCATAGTGTCGAGGATTTCAAGGCGAGCTTGGCGCGCCTGCGCCAACGCAGTGCCCAGGACTTCGAGACTCACCTTGGGCTGCTTGATGTCCATCTGCAGGGCCGTGATGCCCTCCTGCGTGCCCGTCACCTTGAAGTCCATGTCCCCGTAATGGTCCTCGGCGCCTGCGATGTCAGTGAGGACCACGAAATCATCATTCTGGGACACCATGCCCATGGCGATGCCCGCCACGGGGGACTTGATTGGCACCCCGGCGTCCATAAGGGCAAGTGTCCCGCCACACACTGTGGCCATGGAGCTTGACCCGTTGGACTCTAGGATGTCGCTCACAAGGCGGATGGTGTAGGGGAAATCCCCTTGGCTAGGGATTACGGGAGTGAGCGCGCGCTCGGCCAGCAGTCCGTGCCCGATCTCGCGCCTTCCAGGTCCCCGCATGAACCCTGTTTCACCCACGCTGAACGGGGGGAAGTTGTAATGGACCATGAAGTACTTTTCGTGGTTCGCGTCTTCGATCCGCTCCTGCCGCTGGCCATCGATCTTCGTTCCGAGAGTGGCCGACACTAGCGCCTGCGTCTCGCCGCGGGTAAAAACGGCCGACCCGTGGGCGCGCGGCAGTTCGCTCACCTCGCAGGTGATTGTGCGAATCGCGTCGGGAACGCGGTGATCTGGGCGCCGCTTGTGCTCGAAGACCTGCTTGCGGAACATCGCTTCCTGCCAAGGGTCCATGAAATCAGCCGCTTGCGCGAGCTTGTCCGGCTCCTCGGCGTACGCCTGGTTGATCTCTTTCTTGATCGCGCCGAAAAGGGCGTAGCTCTCGAGCTTGTGGTGGCGGCTCGTGTCGAGCGCGTCTTCGGCGCGCTCGCCCCATCGCTCCTCGATTTCGTCCCGAACGGCCTGATCGACACTGGGCGAGACGAACTCGCGCTTGGGCTTGCCGGCTTTAGCAGCCAGTTCCTCGATAGCGGCAACAATCTGCTTGCAGCCCTCATGCCCCCGCCGGATGGCCTCGAGCATTGCGTCCTCTCCGGACTCGCTGGCGTCCGCCTCGACCATTACGATTCCGTCCGTGGCAGCTGCAACCGTGATATGAATGTTGGCGTCCCCAACCTCCTCGTAGGTTGGATTCAGGATCCACTCGTCTTCGCCGAGACGAGCGACTCGCACTGAACCCGTGGTCAGGACGACGGGAATATCCGACACTGCGACCGCCGCCGATGCCCCGATCATTGCGTAGATGCTGGGATCGTGATTCGGGTCGGCTGAGATAACGGAAGCGATGATCTGCGTTTCGTTTCGGAAGCCTTTCGGGAAAAGCGGCCGCAACGGTCGGTCGATCATTCGACAGGTCACAGTTTCCTTCTCGGAAGGGCGCCCCTCTCTCTTGATGTATCCTCCGGGAAACCGCCCCGCCGAATAGGTGTACTCCCTGTAGTCAACGGTGAGGGGAAAGAAGCTGATGCCCTCTCGGGGCTCAGCGGCCGATGTGGCAGTGACAAGCACCCGCGATTCGCCGCACGCAACGACTACGGCTCCTCCTGCTTGCTTGGCAAGGCGTCCCGTCTCGAGCGAGACGGTCTTTCCGTCGAGTTCAAACTCTACGGTGTGTTTCATGATTTTCTGTATCCTTCTTCGGCTCCCGCTCAGTTATGCGGGAAGCCTCTCCGTGCCAAGCGAGAGTGCGGCTAGGGAAGATACACGATCGCCATCAGAGCCTGCGGCTGCGAAGCCGGAACTCTTCTCGAGACAACTTGTTGCCTTGCACGCCCGACAAAGGCGGTTAAGGTAGCTTGCAGCCGCCCGGAGGCGGCGACATCGTGTCCCATGGTCGGTCGCTGTTCTGAGCGCGTCAGCCGCGGAGACCAAGGGACTCAACGACCCTTACGTACTCTCTCGGGCTTTTTCTCCGCAGATATCGCAGGAGCCTCCTGCGTCTGCTGACCATTTTCAGAAGTCCGCGCCGGGACGAGAAGTCCTTTCGGTGCGTCTTGAGGTGTTCAGTCAGTTCAACGATGCGATGCGTCAACGACGCGATCTGTACTTGCGAGGAACCGACATCGCGGGAATGGATCCCGTAGGTCGTGACGATTTTCTGCTGCGCCTGAGTTGCGAGTGGCATACTCGGTTCAGGCCTCCTTCCTTTATCCAATCTCTGCTTGGCCTGAATGAATTATAGCAGGTTTCGAAGAATCCTCCAGTACATTGGCCTTCAAGGATGTGTTTGATGGCGCCCGCCGCAGAAGCTCCCCTTGTGCCATCATCTGAAAGGAACCCTTTCTGGTGTGAGCCGGCGGCCGGGGGCCGGCCACTCGGTACGTTGGAAATCGGCGCTTTTTTCGCTTAGCAAGATGCGGGCATCCGGAATACGGGAAAGGTGGCTCAGAAAGATCTCTGAGTGCGATCAGTAGGCCTGGCCGCCCCGTGGAATGAAGGGACTCCTTGCGCGCACGCTGTCGCTGGTGGCCGCTTTCTTGCTGCCGCTCGTGGCGCTCGGACAGGCTCAAGGCGACCCCAGCCAGCAGTTTGTCGGGGACAGGGTGTGCCAGGGCTGTCACGCCGAGATTTCGAGCGACTTCCGTCGCAACCCGCACTTCGTTTCTGTCGCTCTCGGAAATGAGCCGCCGCAGCGCACTGGATGCGAGGGGTGTCACGGCCCCGGCTTTCTCCACGCTACCAGTGCCGACAAGGAGAAGATTGTCCAGTTCACGATGCTCGCTCCCGGCGAAGCGCAGAATCGGTGCTTGCAGTGCCACTCCGACGATTTTGGCAAGATGCACATCCGCAGGTCGGCTCACCTGACCGGCGAGATCGGCTGCACGAGCTGCCATGCAATCCACGGTTCCCGCGGCGCCAGCCCCTTGCTAGCGGGTGAGCAGCGGGAGGTCTGCTACGCCTGCCACCTCGGGATCCGAGCGCGGTTCGAAATGCCCTTCAAGCACCGAGTCAACGAGGGTGCTATGGAGTGCTCCGATTGTCATAACCCTCATGGAGCCCCGGTTGCTACCTGGCGCATGGCGCACTCCCCCCGAATGGTTTCGCCGGCCTTCGGCAACGACCAGCCTTGCACGCAGTGCCATTCCGACAAGAGAGGGCCTTTCGTGCATGAGCACGTTCCGGTGCGTGCCGAGGGATGCCAAAGCTGTCACGACCCGCACGGAAGCACTAACGCTCGGCTGCTCAACCGCCCGACCGTCTTCACCATGTGCCTCGAGTGCCACAGCGACATCACCGGATTCGGACCGCGAGCCGAAGCGATCCCCGGGCCGAGCAGGTACTTCCACAATCTAGCGGACCCAGCGTTCCGGGACTGCGTGCTGTGCCACCCTCGCATTCACGGCTCCAATGCAGACAGGTGGTTTCGCCGATGAAAAGCCAACCTCTGTTGCTCTTGTTGCCATGCGTCGCTCTCGGGCAGCAACCAGTGGCGTCTTCCGGCGACGAGCGGCCCACGGACCAAGAAGTTGGGAACTACTCGATCTCAAACTCCGTGGAGGTCGGCTATCGATTCGCCGAGGTGGGCGGTGACCACGACCTTTACCGAGCGAGCGTGAACTACGGCAACGGCGTCCGCCTGTTTGACGGGCGGCTCCGCATCGACTCCTTGGATGGCAAGGGGTTAATTGACCGATTCTCGCTAAGGTCCATGGGCGCTCCAAGCGATCCCTACCAAGCGCATTCCATCCGTGTCGAGAGGAACCGGATCTTCCGGTACGAGATGCATTACCGGCTGAATCGCTATCACAACCGCCTTCCCGCTCTTTGGCGAGGGGAGCACGGGCTCCTGACGGACCGTGCGATGCAGACCCACGATCTAACCCTTCGCCAAGGATCTAAGTTTGAGGTGCTGCTAGGGTTCGACCACAATCGACGCAGGGGCCCCGGATTTGCGTCCGAGGGCATCGGAGACCGCGGTGACGGGTTTGACGCCCGGAACTTCCTCCGCTTCCGAACAGATTTTCGCCAGCGAAACAAGCAGTACCGCGCCGGGTTCTCAGCCCGCTTCACGGGCCTGGCACTGACTGTCATTCATGCCGTAGACCTGTACGAGGAGGGCGGTGATTCCATTGACGCTTCGAATCTACCGGCGGCGGCAGGTAACATCCAGCCAGTCGACACATTCAACCGATCCGAGCCGTTCCATGGCCGGACGCCCGTCACCACTGTTGCCTTGAGAACGCGAGACGACAGCCGGATCGGCGTCAGCGCCCGCTACGTTTACTCCGGCGGCTATCGCAATTCCAATCTCATCGAGAACCTTTCCGTACCCAACCCCGCGGCGAGCGCGTCGACCTACCGGGACACCTTCATCGTTGGAGACGCAAACCGCGACCAAGCCTCGGGAGACTTCACGCTCGCCGTGTTGCCGACGGGGCGTTGGGCGATCACCAACACCACCGCCTTTCACAACACGAGAATCGAAGGCCAAGCCGCGTTCCTTGAGACCGGGCTGTATCGGAACGAATTCGTGAGCTTCGAGCACCTCGGAATTCGTCGGCTGTCAAACGCAACCGAAGCCAACTTCCGTCCTGTGAAGCAGTTCAGCATCTACGGCGCGCACCGGTTCTCGACAAGGCGGATCCGTTCGAGAGAGGCCCTGCGATTCGACGATTTCGAGTTCGGAACCGAGCTGAAAGCGGTCGGCAACAGGATTCAGGCGGGCGCCGCGGGTCTGAGGTGGATACCGGGAGGAGGCGTCCGGGCGTCGCTCGATCTTGAAGTCGGTCGCGCGGACAGGCCGCTAACGCCGACCAGCGAAAGACGCTTTCACAACGAGTCGGGGCGCATCCGCTGGCGTAGGAAGGCGTTTTCGTTCAGCGGTTTTGTTCGAAGACGTGTGAACGACAACCCGTCCGATCTGCTTTCCTTCAGCTCGAAGAGTCGTGTGCAAGGCGCGCAAGCGTCTTGGATGGTGCCGGAGTCGGGACTTGTATTAAACGCCAGCTACACACTCTTGGAATTGGATGTGTCGGCTGGGATTCTCAACCTCTTCGACCTGGGCGAGCCGGATCAGCCGGAGCGGGGGCGTAGCGTTTACGGGAGCAGGGTCCACAGCATGCATTTCGGCCTGCGGGCGGTCCCGCTAAAGGGCCTCACGCTCGCAGCCGGATATTCCCTGACGAAGGACACCGGGGGCAGGGGATTGGATGCTCTGTCGGTCGAGCGCTCGGGCTTCGTCCTGGGCGGCACCACTGTAGTTTCCGGCCTGCCGCTAACCTATCAGTCTCCGCGGGTCCGCGTCTCAGTCCTGGTCAGAGAGAATCTTACGTGGAATCTCGGTTGGCAGTACTATGGTTACGCCGAGCGCTTTGCGGGGTCACGCGGTTACCGTTCCCACATAGGCTATTCGAGCTTTGCCGTGATCTTCTGACGGTCAAGGGCCAGCGTCTCGTCGTGCCGGGACGTTCGCAATGCCCGACCCTTCAGGCGCAGGCCATCTTACGGACCAGCAGTGACTCGCTCTAGCCCGACCTTCTCAAGAGTTTTGGATTTGGAGGCGTTTTGTCCATTTGGGGTGGTTGGATAGCCTGGCAATGTTGCGTGGGGTGCTGGATCCGGGCAGAGGCCGGGCAAGGGTCGCCAGATCCGCGGTTGCCGGGGTCCGTTTTGTCTTGCCTCCCGGCCTGCCGACGCAGTGGTCCCGCTGACCTCCGACGGGGCTCGAGACGATGGCTGGAGTGTCGCGGCTAGCAGCGCAGGGGCAGGCTCTGGAGACGGGCCAGCACCTGCCCGAAGAGGCCCGCTTCCGGGAAGCCCTCGTCAAACGACAGCCGCACAGCCCGCACGCTGACCCGGATCCGCACGCCGATCTTGAGGAGCTTCAGGCGGATCGTGCCGCATTGCGCCCGCGCCAGCCGCGTGCCCCGCAGGCCCCGGCGTCGCAGCAACTCCAGCAGCGCATAAGCGAACGAGGCGAAATACAGGCGCAGCTGGTTGGCCCGCATGGTGTGCGCCGAGGTGCGATCCGCGAACAGCGCCAGCTGCTGTTCCTTGATGCGGTTCTCCATGTCGCCCCGCGCGCAGTACACCTGCTCGTACAGCGTGCGCGCCGCCATCCGCCCGGCCCCCAGCGACGTCACCACGAAACGCGGGCTGGCCCCCCGCGGCAAATGCTCTGCCTTGCCGATCAGGCGCCGCTCGCGGCTCCAGCTGTCCAGCGTCCGGTAGCGGAAGTCCTGGAACACCCGCGCCGCCTGCCCCGTCCGCTCGCATGCCTGCCGGGCGCGCTCCATCGCCGGGGCCAGGCTCCGCTTCAAGCGCGCATTCTGCGCGATTCCCAGCACATGCTCCACTCCCTGCGCCTCGCACCAAGCCAGCAATTCCTCGCGGCAGAACCCGCTGTCCCCGCGCAGCCAGATCTCCACCCCCGGCCAGCGCTCCCGGATGCGCCCCGCGATGCGTTCCAGCTCCTGCACCGTGCCCTCCGCCGCGTCGCGGTCCGCCGTCCGCAGGCGCGCCCCCAGCAGCTGCTGGCCGCAGAAGATGTACAGCGGCAAGTAACAGTAGCTGCGGTAGTACCCATGGAAGAAGCGGCCTTCCTGCCGGCCATGCAGCGGGTCATCCGTCGCGTCCACGTCCAGCACGATGCGCTCCGGCTGCGCGCCGTGCCAGTCCAGGAACAGGTCCACCAGCAGGGCGTCCAGCCGCGCGGTGTCGGCCACGATCTTCTTGTAGCGTTCCCCGGGACCCAGCGCCGCCCCCGTCAGCTCCAGGCGATTCAGCGTGCTCTTGCCCGGCGGCCAGCGCTCCCAGCTCGCCCCGCGCCGCCCGCGGCCCGCCGCCCCGCACAGCAGCGACCACAGCCTGCTCTGGCGCAACGTGTCGTGATCGTTCAGGTCCTCATAGCCCAGCGCCAGCCCCAGCACGCGCGCTGCCAGCAGCACTTCCAGCGCATGCTGCGTCCGCCGCGGGTCGCGGTGATCCCGGAAACACGCACTCAACCGCCGGAACAGCCCCGTCCGCAGCGCCAGCTCGCGCAGCAGCAGCCCGCCGCCATCCGACCCCAGTTCCCCGCCGTCAAACCGCCCGACTACACGCTGCCTTCGCAAGCCTGCGAACTCCAAGCGTGCTGTGCTACACTCTGTCGTCATAAGGCCGTCGTCCTGTTACGTGGTAAGTTGTTCATAATAAACCAATTATACCACAAGACACGGCCTTATACCCTACCCCTCGTGAGAAATCCGGGCTAGGGCCGCTGTCTGGGATACCGAGCCGACCGATGCCGCGGTCTTGCGGATCTGGGCAAGCCGTTAGAGACCAAGCAGCTCCATGGGTCAGATTGGGCTGGCGCTGCCCAGTGTTTCTACTCGGGTCGTTTTCTGGTCAAGGAAGTTCAGCTGCCGGCAGCCTGCACGCCGAGCTCCCTGCGCAGTTTGTTGAGTGTCAGTGTCTGAAGGACGACCTTGCCTGGGCCTGTCAGCGTGGCGAGGAAAAAGCCCTCTCCCCCGAATACTGACGTTGCGATGCCTCCCGCCAAGCTGATGTCGTAGTCAACGGTATCGTCGAAGCAGACGAGGGACCCGGTGTCGGCCTGCAGCATTTCCCCCTGTTCGAGGTCGAATTCGACAAAATCCCCGCCTGCATGGATGAACGCGATGCCCGGGCCGCGCAGCCGCTGCAAGATGAACCCTTCACCCCCGAAGAAGCCTGCCCCCAGCCTCTTCGTCAGTGCGATGTCCAGCTGGACGGTCGCCTCGGCCGCCACGAATCCGTCCTTCTGCACGAGCACCGACCGCTGAACACCCAGATGAATGGGCCGCACCCTTCCTGGGAAGTCACCTGCGAACCCGACCTCGCCGCTCTCTGCGCGGCACGAAAAGTGCGTCAGGAACAAGGATTCACCAGTCAGCTTGCGTTTCAGCCCGCCGAGGAGCTTCCCCCCAATTCCTTTGCCGCGCATTGTCGTCCGCCAGTCGACTTGGGGCGTCTTGTAAATCATCTTGCCAGCCTCGGCGACAACCTCGTCGCCCGGCTCTAGCCGCACGCGGACGATTTCTAGGTTGTCGCCTTGGATTTCGTACTGAATCATGCTTCTGAGGACATTTTCATGGTAAGGCTTTGCCGCTCCAGCCGGATGGGCAGCGCATTGATGCCTTGCCAGGAGGACCGTCGTTGGCACGGAAGGGCTAGAATGGGCCCATGAGGACGGCTAGGAGGCTCCTGCTCCTCGTATTGGCTATTGGGGTCCTTGCGGGCCAGGCTGGTCTGAGTTACACGCAGCTGCGCCAATTCATAAAGTCCTCGGTTGAGCAGAACCTCAGGGACAGGGATGTCGCCAACTACCTCAAGCGGCAGGTGGTTCGATTCGCCATCACAGACCGGCTGGTGGAGGAGTTCGTCGGGTGGGGGATCGGCCCCAGGACCCTGAAGGCACTCGAGGCAATGCAGGCCTCCACAGCCGATTTCCCGGAGCCGAAGGCTGATCCCGCCGCTGCGGCCAAGCAGAAGCCGCGCCAGCCACCGCCGCCCAGCCCTGCAGAGCAGAAACGGATCATCGCGGAGGCGCGAAGCAAGGCGAGAGCGTACACGGAGGAGCTTCCGAACTATGTATGCCTCCAATTGACCCGGAGGTTCGTCGACCCCACCGGCCTCGAAATGGACTGGCTCAAGCACGACGAGATCAAGACTCGCGTCAGCTATTACGACGGTCGCGAAGACTACGAGATGCTAAGTGTTAACGACGTGGCAACCACCAAGGGCTTTGCGGATCTCGGCGGTACCAGGACCACCGGCGAGTTCGGAACCATCCTGGACAGCCTTTTCGCTGCCGATACGGACGCGCAGTTTCGATGGGCCCGCCATTCCTTGCTCAGGGGCAGCCCTGTATACGTATTTCATCTGGAGGTGCCGCAGTACCGTTCCAGCTGGTCCTTAACGTGGAGCGGCGGTACGGCTGCTGACGGCATGCGAACCATTCGCGCTGGTTACACTGGCTTGGTCTATGTGGACAAAAAGTCCGGTTCAGTTGTCCGTATCGTCATGGAAGCGCAAGGGATCCCCAAGGGCTTCCCGATGCAGGAGGCTCGCTCGCGACTCGACTACGACTTCATTGATCTCAGCGGGGAATCCTTCCTGTTGCCACTCAAGGCCCAGACGTTCGTGCGAAGCGGTCGAGTGCTGACGAGAAACGAATTGGAATTCCGGCTTTACCGCAAGTTCACGGCGGAAGCGACCATCACGTTCGAGGAAATCGAAGGACTCGAACCATTGCCGGAGGACCCGCCCGAGGAATAGTGTATTCCGCAGACCACGCGCTCCCTTCGCACCGAAGTCGCCTATACTCGGCGAGACTTGTGAGGTTTGCCTCCGCGCCCCTGCTGATCCTTCTGGTGCTGGTGATCCCAGCGCACGCGGCAGAGCGGCCGCCGAATGTCGTCTTCGTTATGGCCGACGACGTGGGGTACGAGTGCTTCGGGGCATACGGCAGCCGCCAGTACGGGACGCCGCGAATCGACAAGCTGGCGGACGGCGGTGTCCGCTTCACGAACTGCTACTCCACGCCGTTGTGCACTCCTAGCAGGGTGGCCCTGATGACGGGCGTGAGCAACGCTCGGAACTACGCGGACTTTGGGTCCTTGCTCCCCGACCAATACACGATCGCCGATCTTTTCCGAGAGGCGGGTTACGCCACGGCGGTTGCCGGGAAATGGCAGTTGCAAGGCAGCGACAATGCCCCCGGCGTGCCCCCTGGGAACGGCTTCGACACTTATTGTCTTTGGAACACCGGCATGACCGAACGGAGGCGATTCTGGAATCCGTCCCTGGAGTCCGACGGACGAATCCTAGAGGTAAGCGAAGAAGACTACGGCCCCGACATCATGGCGGATTTCTTGCTCAGGTTCATCGAAACCAATCGAGACCGTCCGTTCTTTGTCTACTACCCGATGGTGCTCGTGCATTCGCCGTTCGTCCCGACACCGCATTCGGAGAACCTCCAGTCCAAAAACGAGCAGCGCAACTTTGAGGACATGGTGGCCTATACGGATTTCATAGTCGGGCGCATTCAGGACAAGTTAGAGGCCCTGGACCTCCTTAGGACCACCATCCTCGTCTTCACGTCCGACAACGGCACCCATCACACGTTGGCGTCGGAATTCGTAGGCTCGAGTATCGTTGGGGACAAGGGTGCGCCGACCGACGCCGGCACCCACGTTCCGCTGATTGTCAACGCACCCGGCTTGATCGCCGGCGGGCGGGTGCTGGACGACCTGATCGACTTCACCGACTTCCTGCCTACATTGGCCGACGGGACCGGACTGAGCGTTCCCGATGGCCAGGAGCTTGAGGGAGTGAGCTTCTGGGATCGCCTGCGGAACAAGGCTGGCACCCCTAGGGAGTGGCTCTATACGTATTATTTCCCGAGGCCCTTCGCGAAGGTGTTCGACACCCCTTACTCCCACCCCGAAGTGCTATACGTCCGTGACAAGCGCTACAAGCTTTACGCTTCCGGCGAGCTATTCGACCTACGATCCGACCCGAATGAGGTGAACCCTGTTCCTGCGTCCGATAAATCAACGCAAGTCGTGCGAAGCAAGTTGAGATCGGCATTCAAAGGCATGCCGAGCAGAGGCCAGAGGATTCCCTTGAAGCGGTCTCAAGCAGCGAAGTCAGCCCCCCGTCCTCGCTGGCAGCCGCTCTGACGCTGCATTGGCAAGAACCTCAATTGCAGCGCATTGCATGCTGTGGTGTTTGACCGTTCCCCCGTAATCCGAGCCGTTTCGGATGTGGGATTTCCTTGTATGTTGACCCCAAGGAGGTGCCCCGATGAAGCGGAAGCGGTATACGCACGAACAGATCATTTCGATCCTCAAGGAGCACGAAGCCGGCCAGCCGGTCGGCGAGTTGGCGCGCCGGTATGGCGTCGTCGAGAACACGATCTATCGCTGGAAGTCGAAGTACGGCGGCATGGAGATATCCGATGCCAGGCGGCTGCGTGAGCTCGAGCGGGAGAACGCGAAGCTCAAGAAGCTGTTGGCCGAAGCGGAACTGGACAAGGCGGCGCTGAAGGAGCTGGTCCAGGGGAAATGGTGACGGCCGCCCAGCGGCGAGCGGCCGTGGATCACCTAACCGATCGCCGCTACAGTCAGCGACGTGCCTGCCGCCTGGTGGGCTTGCCTCGTTCGGTGGCTTGGTATCGGCTCAAGGGCCGTGACGACGCGGATCTGTGCCATCGGCTGAAGGTCCTGGCCGAGCGCTATCCCCGCTACGGCTATCTGACGCTGCACGAGATGCTCAAGCAGGAAGGTCGGGTCATCAACCGCAAGCGCACCTATCGGGTCTACCGCGAGGAAGGCCTGCAGGTGCGCACCAAGCGCCGCAAGAAGATCACGCGGCCCAGAGTGCCGATGCCGGTGCCGACGAAGGCCAACGAGCGCTGGTCCGCGGACTTCATGTCCGATCAGCTCGCCAATGGCCGGCGGTTCCGGATCCTTAACCTAATCGATGACTTCTCCCGCCAGTGTGTCGGTCAGATCGTCGACACGTCGATCTCCGGCGCCCGCGTGGCTCGGTATCTCGATGAGCTCAGCACAACCCGGCCACTGCCCAGGACCCTGGTTCTGGACAATGGCCCGGAGTTCACTTCCAAGGCCATGTTCTTCTGGGCCCGGCGAACCGCTGTGAGGCTGCACTTTATCCAGCCCGGAAAGCCAACTCAGAATGCGTTCGTGGAGAGCTTCAATGGCAAGTTTAGGGAGTACTGCCTGGACTTACATTGGTTCGGCAGCCTGACTGAGGCACGCGCCATCATCGAACGCTGGCGAACGCACTACAACCATGTCCGGCCACACCGATCGGTGGGCAAAATGCCGCCCTCGGTGTTCGCCAGGAAAGTAGCTTGATATGATGAATTTCCCACATCCCGGGTGGCTCGGATCCAGGGGAACGGTCACGAGAGGTATCTAACCAATCCGAACGGACCGAATCCAGCTTGAAGCGGACCGGAACGAGACCGTGCCGTTGGCGATGCGCGTAACCTGTTCGAGATCGGGGGATGTGCGCTTGACAGGTGAGTGTCTCCAACGGCCCGAGAGGCGTTCACTCCGCTCCGTCGCAAGAGCCGCAGGTCTAGGACTCGGGGTCACCCTTGAAACGCGAACTTCGGGCCGCGCGAGTCAATATGTCACGTATGCAGGGTCATCGGTCTTTGGCCTAATTGGCGGCACTTGCGGCACTCGAGACCTAGCACGCTGAAGACAGCAGTCGCTCAGCGGGTTCCGAGGACCCTGCATAGCAACTGCTGGCCATCTTTCTAGTGGCCTCTCAGCGGCGGGCGTTTCTGGACATGCGCCTTGTACTGCAGGGTACGATGGGCCAATGGCTTACAGGATGTTGCGTGTCGCGAGCCTTCCGGCCGTGCTGATCGGATTGCTTGGCTGCGGTGGCCCTGTGACGGGTCCGCCGCCGCAGACGGAGGTAAGGATGGTCGAGGAAGAGCTGCACGGCGTGACGGTGCAAGATCCCTTCCGCTGGCTAGAGGACGGCGAGAGCCCGGAATCCCGTCAATGGGTCCGAAAGCAGTCCGCCTATTCTGCGAAGTACCTTGATCAGGTCGCATCCCGCGAGCGAATTCGGACGAGGATGACGCAGATTCTCCGATCAGGGTCGATCTCGACACCTGTCGAGGCGGGGGGAAGGTACTTCTACTCTCGCCGCGACGATGACCAAGACCAGCCCGTCGTGTACATGCGGGAGAGCGTCCGAGGCGAGGACGAGGCTCTGCTCGATCCGAATGCCATGGGCGGCGACGGTACGACCACAGTCGACTGGTACGTTCCTTCCAAGGACGGCAAGATGCTGGCCTATGGCAAGTCGACGGAAGGCACCGAAACAAGCACCATGTACATTCTGGACATCGAGTCGGGGAACCACTTCGACGACGTGTTTCCGAAGGTCCGCTTTGCGAATCCCCAATGGATGAAGGACGGGTCAGGGTTCTTCTACTCCCGCCCAAGAGACGTTGATTCGATAGGTCCGGGAGAGGAGCTGTACGACAGGCGAGTCTACTTTCACAAGCTGGGCCGTCACTACGAGCAGGATCCCGTGGTGTTCGGCGATGGACTCGAGAAAGCGCATATTCCCGACGGGATACTGAGCGACAACGAGCGCTACCTGATGCTCGACACTTTCCTCGGCTGGGGCCGCAACCATCTCTACGTGCGGAATCTTTCCACCGATCGCACGGTCACCATAGCCGAGGACGGGGAGTTCAGCTATGTCGGAGAGATTCTCGGCGACACGCTGTACTTGCTCACCAACGCGGATGCCCCGCGCTACCGCGTGGTCGCGGTGGACCTTCGCAATCCGCAACGGTCCAGTTGGAAAACCGTGGTCCCCGAGAGCGAGGCCGTGATCGAATTCGCGAGCATTGCCGGCCGTCGGCTCTTTGCAGGGCGCATGCGAGACGCCCACTCCGAACTATATTCGTACGCGCTTGACGGCTCTGACGAGCGGCGGATACATCTGCCGGGCCTCGGGACAGTGGGCGGCTTCTCGTCCAAGCATTCGACAGGTGAGGCGTTCTTCTCGTACAGCTCGTTCGTTCGCGCGCCAACGATCTTCCGCATAGAAGAACCGGAATCTGAACCGGTGCGCTGGGAAGGCATCGAGGCGCCAGTCGATTCGGATGCATTCGAAGTCCGGCAAGTGTTCTATCCGAGCAAAGACGGCACCCGCATACCGATGTACCTGATCGCCAAGCACGGCACGCCTTCAGACGGCAGCGTGCCCGGCCTACTTTACGGCTATGGCGGGTTCAATATCGCGCTGACTCCGAGTTACGCGACCTGGATCTTCCCTTGGATCGAGGCGGGGAACCTGCTAGCGATTGCGAACTTGCGGGGCGGTAGCGAATACGGCGAGGAATGGCATCGGGCAGGCATGCTCGGGAACAAGCAGAATGTGTTCGACGATTTCATCGCAGCCGGTGAGTATCTCAAGGCGGAGGGACTGGTGGACCCCGACCGGCTCGTAATTCACGGACGCAGCAACGGGGGCCTCTTGGTCGGAGCCGCATTGACGCAGCGCCCCGATCTCTGGCGAGCTGCCGTTTCCGGCGTGCCCTTGCTGGACATGCTGCGGTACGACAAGTTCCGGATGGCCAAGCTGTGGGTCTCCGAGTACGGCAGCGCCGACGATCCTGAAGGCTTTCAGTGGCTTCACGCCTACTCGCCTTATCACCGAGTCGAGGAAGGCGTGGACTACCCCGCGACGCTGATCTATACGGCCGATTCTGACTCGCGAGTGGACCCGATGCACGCACGCAAGATGGTGGCTAGATTGCAGGCGGCAACCGGCGGCGACGCACCAATCCTGCTGCGTTACGAGGAATCAGCCGGGCACGGGAGGGGCAAGCCCCTGCGCAAGATCGTGGACGAGTGGGCGGATATCTGGAGCTTTATCTTCGCTCAGACCTAACTAGGGCTTTCCGGGCTCAACGGTGATACTCTAGCGATTAGCCGACTAGGGGCCGGCCGGTGTTTCTCAAGCCGGAGCTTTTCTGGTTCGCAGATCAGTCTTGTGCCTGAAGCGGATTCCGCCCATACTCAGGTCGTGCGAAAGGCGGGCGTGGTCAGCCTTGCCGTTTCCCTGAGCCGAATCACCGGATTAGTCAGGGAGATCGTCTTTGCAGGCCTTTTCGGGGCTGGCATGGCCTACGACGCGTTCGTTGCTTCGTATCGCATCCCCAACCTGCTCCGCGATTTATTGGCAGAGGGCGCCCTGTCGGCCGCCTTCGTCACCACCTATTCCCAGACACTGGCCGAGAAGGGCACGAAGCAGGCCCACGATCTCTCGAATCGACTCGCGACGCTGCTTGTCCCAGTTGTCGCCGGAATCTGTCTTGTAGGGGCCGTGTTCGCTCCAAGCGTCGTAAGCTTCATCTTCCCAGGGTACGCGTCAATCGAAGGCAAGCACGAGCTGACCGTGCTGCTGACACGCTTGATGATGCCCTTTCTGCTTTTCATTGCGCTAGCAGCCAAGGCGATGGGCGTGCTGAACTCCCATGGGAAATTCGGGATCCCGGCGTTGTCTTCCACGTTCTTTAACGTGACCTCGGTCTTGGCGGGCCTCCTATTGGGATATTTCGTAGGCCCCGTACTTGGCTTCGAAACCATCGTCGGCATGGCTATCGGCACGTTGCTTGGCGGAGTCGTGCAGTACGTTTGCCAAGTCCCGAGCCTACGATCTACGGGCTTGCGCTTTCGCGCCGACTTCAAAATCGCGGATAGCGGTGTTCGCCAGGTTCTGCGGTTGATGGGGCCAGCTGCGCTCGGGGCTGCTGCGGTTCAGGTCAACGTGATGGTCAACAGCGTGTTCGCGTCAGGCATTACAGACTCGGCCGGGGCAATCATAGATGGACCGGTTTCGTGGCTCGGTTATGCATTTAGGTTCATGCAGCTGCCGCTGGGGCTTTTTGGAATCGCAGTTGCCTCGGCGACGCTTCCCGTCATTTCGCGCGAAGCCGGGGCGGGGAGGATCGACGATTTTCGGGACACGCTCTCGCGATCGCTGGGGTTGGTGTTCCTCTTAACGATTCCCTCCGCCGTCGGCCTCTTCGTACTGAGCCGACCTATTGTGGGCGTAGTCTACGAGCGCGGGCAGTTTACGGCGTTCGACACCGAGCAGACAGCTCTCGCCCTCTCGTTTTATTGTCTGGGCCTGGTCGGGTACGCATCGACGAAAGTCCTTGCTCCGGCCTTCTACGCCCTTGACAACGTGCGAATCCCCATGTTCGTCTCGCTGTTCTCGATCGGGTTGAACTTTACGCTGAACAAGGTTTTCATTGACGGGCTGGGCCTGGGACATTGGGCGCTTGCGCTTTCGACCTCGCTGGTGGCGTCGCTCAACTTCGTGCTCTTGTTTGCATTCATGCGCTCCAAAGTGCAGGGCATCGAGGGCAGGCGCCTTCTGCGCGCTGGATTGAAAATCTCAGCGGCCTCTGGCGCGATGGGGATTTGCTGCTGGGCCTGCGCGCAATTCATCGAGTCTGGCCTCGGTCCGGGCACCTTTCTAGGCCGCCTTGCGACGCTGACCGTTGCGATCCCGCTAGGACTGGGCGTGATCTACGGGCTGTGCCGGCTCATGCGTCTGCCGGAACTCGACCTGGCTCAAAGAGCTGTTCTTGCCAGGCTCGCTGGAGTCGCCGAGCGCGAATCCTAACCCCTTTGCACTAAGAGGGTAGGTGCCGCTGCATTCGACGGAGCCTCGGCGGGAGCCGGCAGAGGAGGGAAGGAGATCAAAGCCTGGCGCAAATCTTCCGGAAGTTCGTCGAACGCTGCGTTCAATCCATCGGTTGTGAGGGGTCCGCCTTGGCTGACCGCGTTCACGTACAACGCGTCAAGCGCACCACCGAAGGGCGTGTCCCTCGAAAATTCCGGGGGATCTCCGAATAGGAGCAATCGAAGGCTGTCCGTCAGCCGTTCCGCCCAGACACGCGCCAGGAGCTTGGCATTCTCCGTTTTGGCGAGCGCCAGGTCGTCCGAGCTGACCTGAACGATCTCCAGAGATTCCTCGGAATCGGAAAACTCCTTCTGCACAATCTTTGGCATGCCTTCGGCACCCGCCATTTCGATCGTGATGACTCGGCCGGGAGTCTCGGCTAAGTCGTTCACTGCGAGAGTGAGGTTGTCGACTACTTGCTTGGCGCGCGCAGCACCGCCGCCGCCCGCCAGCGGGTCGCTGATCTGGAAGACAGTCAGCGGCCCTAATCGGATGGCAATCGGCACGCCTCGGGTAAGGCCCTCGTTCTGCAGTAGCTCGTATCTCGCCTCGGGAACCTCCAATGTCAGGGAAGCAGGATCCCGCTGGAGAAAGACTACGAGAACGACGATCAGCAATCCCAATGCCATTGCGACGATCGTCACCGGCTTGGTCAAGACCTGCCGTATCGAGTCGCCTTCGGAACCGGACTCTAAGGCCTCCAACTCCCTGGTGGGTTGGACGGCGGCCTGCACGGTCGCGGCGGAATGCGGATGCTCGCGGTCAGCCATACGCGGCCGGTATCGGCCTCTTTCATTGTCGCCCCTGAGTGGCGACAATGTCGAATCGGAGAGCTCCTGCGAACGGACGTTGCGCAGGCATTGCAATCTCGCTGGTCAAGAACGCCACTTGAGATCCACGCCGGTGCTCCGACGAACTGCCAGGGCATATGAAGGCTGTGGCTTTATCAACGCAACTCCACCGGAGTGCGCGGACCCTCGCCCGGCCTGATAGGATCGGCAACGTTTCGAAGCGTTGACCGCCTGTCACGATGCGCCGCTTAGAATGGGGACGCGGGCTGCGTTTGCGCTCCGCGCTCGATGGTCGAATCGCATTCTGTATTGCTCAAACGCCGGTCTCTTCCCGTGTACCACGGCCATGCGAGGAGCATACTGAGCCGCACGACCGGATTCATCGCGCGGGCCGGGTTCACGCACTCCCTCACGCCCGCTCGCAACTGCGTCTATGGTTGCTCGTACTGCTACGTCCCGACCTTGGGCATCTATGGGGGCTTGAAGCGCGTCGACTGGCAGCGCTGGGGACGCCACACAACCTACAAGTCGAACGCGGCGAAGTTGCTACGACGGCAGGTTCGCCCCGAACAAGTCGTCTACTGCTCGCCTCTGGTGGATCCCTACCAGCCTGTCGAGGAAGCGGAGCGGTTGATGCCGCGAATTCTCGAAGCGCTAATCGAGCGACCGCCGGCAGTCTTCGTTCTCCAGACGAGGGGCACGCTCGCCTTGCGCGACATTCCGCTGCTACGAGAACTAATGGAGCGGACGCGCCTTAGGGTCAGTTTCTCTCTCACGACAGATCGAGACGACATCCGCAAGCTCTACGAACCGCACTGCGAGTCTGTGGAGGCACGCGTGCACGCTATGCAGAGCCTTGTCGAAGCGGGCATTCCGGTGCATTGCACGCTGGCCCCGATCTTGCCCTGCAACCCATCCCGGCTGGCGGAGCTCGCGCTGAAAGCGACCGCGAGAGGAGTGATCGCGGACCCATTGCATAGCCGGGATGGAAAGCCCCTAGGTGCAACAACCCGGCCACACGCGCTGCAGATCAGCCGGGTCCGAGGTTTCGAGCAGTGGCACCGCTCGCGCCTCCAATCCGAGGTGCTGTCCTCGATCCGCTGCCGCGTCGAGGCGGAGGGGCGTGATTTTGGCGTCGGCGAGGATGGGTTTCGCATGCTGACTGAGTGACCTAGAGGAAGAGCCAGAGGCGTGTCGGAACCCGCACCACGCAACCCGCAGTACAATCGGTGCGTGCGAGTGCGCCTGATCGAAATAGCCCACGCACGTTCGGGCGACAAGGGCGACACAGCAAACGTGGGGTTGATCGCGCTCGACGATCGGCATTACCCGGCATTGCTGCGGGAAGTGACCTCCGAGAGGGTCAAGCGACATTTCGGGACCCTCTGCAAGGGGCCGGTCAAGCGCTTCGAGCTTCCCAACATCGGAGCGCTCAACTTTCTTCTTGATGGAGCGTTGGGAGGGGGAGGCACCCTGTCACTGCGAGCTGATGCACAGGGTAAGACATTGGGGGCAGCTCTCTTGCGGATGGAAATCGAAGTCGCGCGAGACGAGATCTAAGGACCGACAGGCTTGAGCCTAGTGGCTGGGCGCGTCACCCCGCCCTCATGGCGCGGGATTAAGGGCAGGTAGAGAATTGAGCGAAGAACTGAGAGTCATTCCGATCGGAGGCTTGGGCGAGTTCGGAATGAACATGATGGCCCTTGAGTCAGGGGACGACATCGTCCTGATCGACTCGGGCATCCTTTTCCCAAGCGACGAACACTACGGAATCAATGCAATCGTACCGGACCTGACATACCTCTTGTCCAAGAAGGACAGGGTGCGAGGGCTCGTGCTGACGCACGCGCACCTCGATCACATCGGGGGGGTCCCGTTCCTGCTGGAGCAACTTGACGTGCCTGTCTACGGTACGGCGTTCACGCTGGGAATGGTGCGGAAGCAGGCATCGGAGTTCACCCTGCTGAAGCCGCCTAACTTGGTCACGATCAAGCCCGGCGACGAGATCTCGCTGGGCTGCTTCACCGTTGAGGGCATTCATGTCACCCACAGCACAGTGCAGTGCCTGGCCCTTGCGATCTCGACACCGCTGGGATATTTGCTGCACACCGGCGACTTCAAAATCGACCAGTCGCCTGTCGACGGACGGGTCTTCGATTTCGAATCGTTTGCGGAATTCGGAAGACGCGGCGTGCTGATGCTGCTTTCCGATTCAACCAATGCAGACGTGCCAGGATACAGCGCTTCTGAGCAGACAGTGGGCTCCGCCCTGGACCACATTTTCAGTCAGGCGGAAAAAGCCCTCTTTTTCACGTGCTTCTCGTCAGCGATCCATCGCGTGCAACAAATTGTTGACCGCGCAGTGCAACATCGTCGCAAAGTAGCCCTCGTCGGGAGGAGTCTCGCTACTACCTGCGAAATCGCTAGCAATCTCCGCTTGCTCAAGATCCCGGCCGGCACTGTTGTGCAACCGACGGACCTCGAATCCTATCCCAGCCATGATCGCGTGACAATCATCGCCGGATCGCAGGGAGAGCCCCGCTCTTCGCTGACTCGAGCGGCCCAGGGACAACACAACACCGCGAAGGTTGAAGAAGGCGATATCGTGGCATTCAGCGCCAAGATGATTCCCGGCAACGAGCGCTCAATTTACCGCGTGATCGACAATTTGTACCGTAGCGGTGCCGAGGTGCTTTATGGGGACACTTGCCCGGGCCTGCACGCGTCCGGACATCCATGCCGGGAAGAACTGAAGCTGATACTCAACCTTGTCCGCCCGCGCTACTTCGTTCCCATTCACGGGGACTACCGCTTGCTATCGCAGCATAAGGCGTTGGCGACGAAGGTTCGAGGTAGCGACTTGCAAGAAGCATTTGTCATTGAAAACGGCTGTGTCCTCCAAATCGATGAATTCGGGGCTAGGGTGCTTCCGGACAAGGTGCCCGTAGGGCGACGGTTGATCGACACGGGAACGCGCAGCCAGATTGACCGAGACGGAGCGATGCGCGATAGGCGGAGCATGTCCGAATTCGGCGTCCTGGTGCCGGTCGTCACGATTGACGAGCGAAAGGGCAAGGCGGTCGAAATAGAGATTCTCGACCGCGGCTTCGACGTATCGGCCAGTTCGAGGGCAATGCTGAGCGGGGCCGAGGCTGTAATCCAGGACTCAGTCCGGTTGAGCACTAAGGCAGAGCGTCGTGACCCGGCACTCATGGAGAAGAAAATCCAGAATGATTTCCGTCGGTACCTTTCCCGCAAGAGCTCCAGGCAAACTCGGCCGCTGATCGTGCCAGTCCTTCTCGAGGCGTGAGCTGCGCTCCAGGCTCCGGCTCGCGAGGTGCTTGTCACAAAGGCTGAACCCCCCGCTGGCCATCTAGCTGCCACCAAAGATCCTCCGGCATCGTCGCCATCGAGATGCCGATTCGCGGGCACCCGCGATCGAGCGGCCCGCACAAGGCGCGGTCTTGGTGTGATTGAATCACGAGCAGGGGACGGTCGTCAGGAATTCCCTGTCAATGCTTGCAAGCGGTCCCATTCATCGATGTAGTCCGCCAAGTGCTCGTTTTCGGGAGATTGGGCCCTATCACTCAGCAGTGAACGGAGTTGAGCCTGTTCCCGACGATACTCCTCGTCGGAGGCGAAACCCGCGAAATGAGCAACGCGAAGCCACACTAGGTAGGTCGACAGGGCGTCATGCTCGTTGTATCGGACGATGCGCTTCACGTCCCCATCCAGCCAGGCCTCCGCGACCGCGCCGCCATCGAAATTGTCAATCTTGCCGGGTATACCGGAAAGGGCGGCCATTTCAACCAAAGAGGGTGTCGCCTTGCCCCAACTTCCCATGGCAGACATCAGGTCGACATTCCACTCGCTCTCGCGAGCGAAGTAGTCTCGGCCTTCCCAAGGCTTATCCGGCCGCTTGCAGAACCCTTCCGCCTGGATGCCCTTGACGATGCCGCGCTGGATCATGATTGGCAGGTCGGCGCCGCTCGAGTTGAAGCCGACCAGCTGCGGGCCTCGCTTGCCGATGCTGGCAAGAAACCGCGACAGGATCGTCGCTTCGCAGCAGTCATCCGCGCTGGCCGGGTCTTTCGGTTGAGACCGCAGTTGGATGTCGATCCTGCCGTCTCCTCGACGATGGCGCATGACCATCGCGATCGACACGACACGGCACATCGAGAGCTTGAGGTGCGGTCTGGGGTCGTCTTCCGTGGCACCGTTTCGCTGCCACATTTCTCCAACGACCTCGCGGTCCGGCATGTCCGCCGGACATCCGTACAACGCTCGTCCGGCATCGGGGTCGGGCACCCACTCGGCATCGAACGCCCAAAGGTCCTCCTTCACGCTCTTGAACATAATGACCATCTTCGCGCAGGCGGTAACAGCGCTGTCCGTCCCCGCGGGGCGGGTGTGCACCGCTGGCCTAGATTGATCGACACACCGCATTCGTCGCACCCAAGATGCGAAATTGCACCTAGCTCGCGTTCGGGGCGTGCGTGCCAAGCCGCGCAGCAACTACAAGACCACTTCAGCGCGGGAACGATATGGAGCACCTAGATTCGAGCAGCACACAAGTCGCCGCCGTTGGGACGTGCGGCGAACTGATGCCTGTCGGACTCGGAGCTTTCTGCCCCGGAATGAGGCAATCTCGTTGCATTCTCCATGACGTTGGTAGCGCGTCTTTTTCAAGGGCGCTCGCCACGGGGCGGCGAAACTACCACGCCGCATTGCTATTACGAGGCGCACCATCCCGGCCTGCGACCTCGGTGCAAGGAGGTCCACTCGCCGTGCTGCCTGCCCGGCCCCTGACTGCGCCAATCAGGGTCACAGTTTCTAGTGCGCCGATGTTACAACTGTCCGACCTCGGGGGCAAGCTCGAGGCCGATTGCACCCTGAGGTCTTCCCCAGCCGCAAGCCTAAATGGCTAGCATCCTGAAATGACCGTCCTGATCTTGGATCGCTCGTGCGTCATCGAGTCGTTATTCCGGGGCTGTCGAACGACCTCCAATAATTCTTCGAGCAGGGTCAATCTTCAACCAGAAAAGCATCGAAACAAAGCAAGAGCATGCGATAAGGGCCAAGGGCAAGTTCCAGCCGTAGGAGTCCACCAAGGCTCCGTATCCGATGCTCATTATGACGCCGCCTATCTGCCCGGCCGTGTTCATTGCACCGCTAATCGTACCGGCAGCTTCGCGCCCCACATCCACGCAAACCGCCCATGCCACGGGGAGCATCACATCCGAAACCGCGAATCCCAGAGCGAGGACGATGCTCGCGCCCACCCGATTCTCGATGGCCAGTGACAGCAGCATCAAGACGCCCGCGATTCCGATTCCGGACATTCCAACAATTCTGCGACCCCAAGTGAGTCCGACCCGGTTCACCAAGCGGTCGCTCAGCGACCCGCTCGTCCAGTCAGCCCCGGCCGCCAAGAGGAAGGGAAGCGCCGTGTACGCGGCGAGTTCGGAACTTTCCCACCCTTTCTCAGACGATAGGTAGCTTGCCGTCCAGAACAGGTACCAATTCGAGGCATAGCAGAAAAAGTGGTACATGCCGAGGATCGCCCAGAAGTTCCAGCTTGTGAGCATGCCACCAATTGGGATATGTGCTCTTCGATTGGAACTCGCCCCAATCACTCGCAACTCGGCTTTGTTGACAGCGGGGCTGTCAGCAGGGTAGTCGCGGAAGAACTTCCACCACCAAGCAGCCCACGCCACCCCGAGCAAGCTGAACGCGTAGAATACGCTGCGCCAGCCCCAGTTGGAAACGAGCGGCAGCACTAGGAATGGCGAAAGTGCGCCTCCGAGCCTCGTCGCGAGCCAGACGATCCCTTGGGCGCGTCCCCGTTGGTGCGATGGGAACCAGCGGGAGACCACGCACGATGCGTTCGGGAATGCCCCGGCTTCTCCGGCGCCGAACATGGCGCGGACAACCAGCAGCTGCCAGTAGCTCCGCACCACCCCTGTCAGAGCAGTGAAACCCGACCACCAAAGGACAATTCGAGTCAGCACCATGCGTGGCCCGAAGCGGTCGCCGAGCCATCCCGCCGGCACTTCGAAGATGCCGTAGAAGACGAGGAACGCGCTCAGAACCACGCCCCACTGCACGTTTGACAGCCCGAGATCGCTCTGCATGTGCGGAGCGGCGGGATTGATGCAAACCCGATCCAGATAAGTGATGACGGAAAGCAGGAACAGCCCGAGCATCACCTTGCGACGGACATTCGTCGGCCGCGATGAGGTCGCGACCTGTCCATCTGCTCGAGCCGGTTCGCCGGGCAAGGAACCTTCCATGTGGCTTGGGCGGTTACGCGTGCGCTACGAGCGTGCGCCGGTAATCGGCTAGGAACTTCTCAAGACCGATGTCGGTGAGCGGGTGGCTGAACATCTTGTCGAAGACCTTATACGGCAACGTGGAGACATGCGCGCCCGCCAAGGCTGCCTCCTTGACGTGCAGGGGGCTCCGAGCGGAGGCCGCCAGCACCTGCGTCGCGTAACCGTAGTTGTCGTAGATCGTGACGATTTCCCGAATCAGCTGTATTCCGTCTAGCGAGATATCGTCCAGTCGACCGATGAACGGGCTGATAAGGTAAGCGCCGGCCTTGGCCGCTAGGATCGCTTGCAACGGTGAGAAGCAAAGGGTCACATTTGTGCGAATGCCTTCGCTTGCGAGAGCGCCAACGGCTTTGATGCCGTCGCGGATCAAGGGGATCTTCACAACGACCGAATCGTGGATCTTGGCCAGTTCGCGCCCCTCGGCAATCATTCCGTCTACGTCGGTCGAGACCACTTCGGCGCTGATGTCGCCGTCGAGGATGCCACAGATCGCGCGTATCTGGTCATGGTGATCGTGGCCTTCCTTGGCGATCAGCGACGGGTTCGTGGTAACGCCGTCGATGATGCCGTAGGATACGGCGCGCCGAATTTCGGCGAGATTGGCGCTGTCAATGAAGATTCTCATGGTTCACTCCTTTGAACGTGGCAGGGTGAGAGTCCGCATCGGCAAGCGCTCCGCGCCCCATCCTCAGCGCTGAACGCTTCCCTTTTTCTTTGCCGTGGGCGAGGTTTCCGCCATCGAGAGTTCCAAGTCGGCAAGCTTTCGCCTTAGGCTCTCGATCTCGGCGGAATCGCGATCCGCCGGCGCGGATCGGTTCCACTCCGCTAGCCCTCGGCTCCAATGCTGCTTTGCGTCCGCGACACGGCCTTGCCTGTAATACACGTCTCCCAAGTGCGAATGCACGACCGGGTCGTCCTCGTACTGTTTCAACGAACGCTCTAGGTACGTGGCTGCGAGCTCGAACTTGTTCTGGCGGTAGTACACCCACCCGAGGCTGTCAAGATAGGCACCGTTGTTCGGCTCCAAATCCAGCGCCTTCTGAATCAAGTCGTGGGCCTCCTCAAGATGAACGCTTCGGTCGGCAAACATGTAGCCTAGATAGTTGAGCGCAGCAGCATTGGTGGGGTCGATGGCGATTAGGTCCCGGAATTCCGCTTCCGCCTTCTCATATTGCTTGGAGCGCTCGTAGAGCGACCCGTACGCAAACAAGACGGCTATCCGGGCCTCGTCCGAGTCGGCGATCTTGCTGGCTTGGTCTAAGTGTTCAGCCGCTTTGTCGAACTGGCGGCCCCTTTCGTAGATCCGCGCCATGGTCAGCAGCTCGTCGATGTCGGGCGAGCCATCCTTGATCGATCTTTGAACGACCTTTATCGCATCCTTGGTCTTGCCGCGATCTGTGAGGACGCTCGCCAGCAATTGCATTAGCTGCACGTCCCCACTGAATTCTTCTACAGCCTTTCGGGCTTCCTTTTCGGCCCGCGGGAAATCGCGGGCAGACCGCCAAGTCTCGACGACCTGGAACAAGACTCGGGGCTGGGCATCAGGGGCCAGCTTGCTGATTTGCTGAAACGTCTCCACTGCGGCTTGCGGGCGGTTCATGTCCCGTTGCAGGACCCCAAGCTGCCCGAGGAGCATGGCACGGCGCTCCTTTTCGTTGGGAGTGTATTCGGCCTTGCGCGTGGACTCCAAGAAATTCTGAGTTTCTTTGGCGGCTTCCGCCGCCTTGTCTTCAGCAATCAGCAGGCCTATCGCCTGCAATTGCACTTCCACCGATTCCGAATCGAGCCTTCTAGCGCGCTCCAAGGCTTCCCAAGCGTTGGGAAAGTCATTCCGCTGACGTTCGATTTCCGAAATCCGCAGGAAATAAACAGGGTTGCCCGAGTCCATGCCGGCCAGCTCTCGGTAGTGCTCGAGCGCCCGGCCGAACTGCCGAGAGCGCATCAGGCTTTCGGCAAGTCTTTGGCGGATCTGAAGCGAGTTGCCTCCTTGGTCGACGAGCTTCTCGAGCATGGCCGCTGCTTCGCGGAAGCGCCCCGTCTGCTCGTAAGCGCTGGCTAGGGAGTCCAGGTGCCGACGGTCCCTGGTTCCGCCTTCGACGACCGCCTCAAGAAATCGAATGCCGGCATTGAAATCGCCCGTCTCAAGAAGCAAGTAGGCCAAGGTGACCTCTGCTTCCGACTGGCCTGGATCTAGCTCCAACGCTCGCCTCAGCGACTTCTCTGCAAGCGAAGGCTTTCCTGCCATCTGGTAAAGGCGCCCAAGTCGCACGTGGTTGCCAGCCTCATCCGGCTCAAGCTCGGCGACTCGCTCGAACTGCTCGATCGCCTTCGCTACGAAATCCGGATCGACTCCCTGCCTTGGCTTCGTGGCGTAACTGCTGTAAATGCTGCCCATTAACCGTCTCAACTCAATGTTGTTCGGGTCCTCGGCGAACATCTCCTCCGCCAGCGCCTCGGCTTTGGGCAGCCGACTCGCCCCGGCGAAGAGGTTGATCATCTCCGTCCGGATTACGACTGATTGCGGATCGGCCTCCAACGCAGCGGTGTACTCCTCGACAGCACGGTCGACATACTCCTGCCGCATGTACTGCTGAGCGAATTGGTGATAGAGATGCCCCAGTGCGAAGTGGTAGTAAGAGACGCTGCGGTCGACAGCGTCCTCTTCGCCCTCGGCTCCAACAACTCCCGGGAGGAAGAGGAGCGAAAGAAACAGCAGGAAGGCGGCGCTTCGGCGGAACCCCCTGAAGCCGTGCCTATAGGGTTCGGCCGGTTGGGCCGAGAGTCGAAATGGCATTCTCTGCGACTAGTATAGCCGCTGAATCAACAAATGGGGACGCATTTGTCAATTGTCGCGGGGTTGCGTCCTCCAGCGACGGTGAATCCACAACCACTGCTCGGGATACCGACGGATACGGTCTTCGAGCGCGCGCTGGAACCTTTGGGAATTGGCCTCCACATCTCGTGCAGGCGAGCTTGTCCTCAAAATGTCGATTTCGGGGCCGTATTCGACGATATGACTTCGACCCGCAGGGTCCCACCTTGCGATTGAGGGCACCACGGCAGCGCCGGACCGGAGCGCAAGTTTCGCGAAACCCTTGTTCGCGGACGCGGTCACGCCAAAGAACCGAATGAAGACTGCCTCCTCGTGAAGGGCGTTCTGGTCGGCCAAGATTCCTACGGTGCCGTTGCTTGCAAGCACCCGCAGAACCTCCCTCGCGGCGTTGCGCTTCGCAATCACGCCGTTTCCGTGAGACCGTCGCAGGCTCTCCACTAGCCGATCCACCTGTCGGTTCTCAAGCGGCCTCACCATCACGTGGAGCGGCCCCACGACAGCTGCATGGGCTATGGCCCCCAATTCCCAGTTGCCTAGGTGCGCCGTAAGGAGCAGTACACCCCGCCCCTTGGCTTGGGCCGCCCGGAAGTGCTCCAAGCCGGCGAACGCCACGTGCCTCTGCACTTTTCTTGGGGACCAGATGGGAAGCTTGGCCAGAGCAAATGCGACGCGTCCAAGGTTTCGGTACACGCCGTGGCGGATGCATCTCCTTTCACCGGCACTCAAGCCCGGGAGGGCCCGTTTGAGGTTGCGCTCAGCCACGTCCCGCCACTTGGAAATCGACGATCCGAAGGCCAGGCCCGCAGTTTCGGCTAGCGCGACTGAAATTCCGTATGGCAACAAACGCAGGGTTCCGAGCAGAATGCAAACCGCCACGAATTCGAGACGCTCCTTGACCGCTACGGAAAATCTCCTTGGTCGTTGGGGGTCACGCACAGGCTATTCCGTGTCGCTCGACCACAGCATTGCTGCGGATCGAACGAAACGACCTCTCCGATGCCGGCGCCAAAGCTAGAGCCGGCCTACGAAGCAAGCAATTGAAACGAACGAGGTTGATAGAGCCACTCGACGATGTTGCCCTCATGGGGTTGCAGCCAATCCAATTTTGTCGTGGGGATGGGACCGAGGTTCAGCCGATCGATGGAAGGGCAGGCGATCAGGCTGTTCCTCAGCCACGGCTTCTCCGTGATGCCCGTGCAGACGAGCGTGGGCCCGATCCGCTGAAGCATCTCTGATTCGGGGCATTCGACCACGCTGACGAACGGGAACATGAACTCTTTGTTAGCGAGCGGATGCTCTGGCGACTCGCAATGCACGACGGTGGGAAGAAGGTACGAGCAGTGCTCCTTGGTAATCGCCCGAGATCCCGGCCGCATTGATGCGGTGAGGTCGGTCGCCCCTCCTTGTGCCAGAGCGATGTCGATCATTCCCGACACGGCTTCCGCGACACCTGGAACTGTGAACGCGGCTAGGGATGCCTCGGGGTCGCCTGGGTCGCGCGGGCGCACTTCGCAGAGCCGTTCGGCCAGCCTTTCCGCTATGGCTCGACCGTGTCTCGTCACCCAGATCGACGAGGCGTTGATGCAGCTGCGGCCGCTATTCAGAAAGACGCTCGTCACCATCGTGTCGAGGTAGTCCTCCCAGTTGTCGATGGCGTCTTCGCCAATCACAATCTTGCTGTATCCCGGTCCGTGGACCTGCACGGCAGGATTGCCCTCGTACAACTCCATGGTCGCCTGGCCCCCGAAGACCAGCGAACGGCCGCAGCGCTGAACGATCGTTTGACCCACGTCGTGACCGCCGTGGTAGACGGCGACGCACTCCTTCGGTATGCCCGCCTCGATCATCGCGACTGCCATGCGAAATGGTGTCCACGGCTCCTGGGAGCCGGGCTTGAGGCAGAGACCCATCTGAAGGGGGATCGCCGGCATCCAGAGCGTATGCACTCCGGGAGAATTGCTCGGCAAGACTGCGCCGACCACGTCTGTCTGCGCCTGGTAGCTCAGCATGCGCCCGGCCGCGTCGAATCCATAGCCGCGAGAGAGAATGCCGAGGTCCAAGCCGCGAGTGAGCGAATCGAGAATTGCGCCCATCTCCCGACAGACGAATGCCATTTTCTCCATATTGGCGCGGCATATGGATTCCGGGAGGCCGGTCGTGGAGGATTGCTGGCGGACGAACTCGTTCGGGGTCTGAGCGCCGTCTCCCAGCGGAAGTTCGGCGTTCATGAAGAGGTCTCCGGCGCGCCCGACCCGCTCGACAAGCCGTGCGGGAGCTTCGGATCGCAGCACGGCCTGCGCCCTCGGGGCGTGCTGCATGTCGTGCCGGACCATCGCGGAGAGAATCTTGCTGACCTGTGCGACCGGCTCGCCGGTGTCGAAATGCACCGTTTCCACGGAGTCGAGGCTCTCGTACGGGTCGCCCCAGCGCAAGGCGGGCAGGTGGATCATGTCAATAGTCTAGCTAGACGAGGCAGCTTTGGTAGCGCTCTGGTGCGGCTGATCCAATGCGTCTGGAGGGCCTCTCACGACGGCCAATTGCCGAATGAAGCTCTCCGTCCTAGTTGTCGCGATCGTTCGGCGCGTCGGCGCGCGCCGATCCTCGGGTCAGCCAAAGTGGTACGAACCTTTCGCCTGGTTCCAATAGACTTTCTTGTTTGACCGCAGGGACATCGTGGCCAGGTGTCCCGTTACCGCAGCCTCGTGCCCGAGCTGAGCGGGGCAATTCAGTTCCGCTCCATGCGCAATCGCATCGATGAAGTTCTTGAGGTGGTCGTTGGTCGAGTTGCTCTCATTGAAGTCTGTGCGGGCATCGAAATGCATCTCGGGGCGTGAAGACACGGTCTCGGGCAGTCCTCTTGTCTTCTCCGGATAGACGTTGAGATACCTGAGATTCATGATCTCCATCGTGCCCTCGCTGCCGCATACCTGCTCGCCATAGCCGTAATGGGAATTGTTGAATGCGGCGCTGTAGTTGATGTGGAAGTGATCGTCGTATTCGAACCCGGCGGTGACGGTGTCAGGCACTTCCCGATCGTCCTGAGTCCAGTAGTGGACGCCGCCGTTGCACATCACGGAGTCGCAGTAGTGCCGTCCGGTGATCATGTGAATCGCGTCGGTCTGGTGAACCAGCAGGTCCGTAGAGATGCCGCCCGAATAGTCCCAGTAGAGCCTCCATTGGAAGTAGCGCTGCTTGTTGAACGAAGTAGCCCGCGCCGGCCCAAGGAACTTCTCGTAGTCGGTGTTGCTTGGATCGGAATCTTGAGGTATCGCATAGCGCCAGGCGGGGCGTGTCAGCGGGCTGTTGCGGTACCAGAAGGCGCGTGCATAGACCACCTTGCCGAGCACGCCGCTCTTGTAGATTTCACGGGCCTTGGCGTACAGCCTGGAACTGCGCCGTTGCGTGCCCACTTGAAACAGCTTGCCGCTCTTTTCGACGGCCTCTAGAATCTCAAAGCCTTCCTCGATCGTGTGCGACAGAGGCTTCTCGCAGTACACGTGCTTGCCCGCCTCCAAGGCGGCGATGGACATGTCGCGATGCAGGTGCTCGGGGGTCATGATGACGATTGCATCGATCTCGGGGTCAGCGAGCATCTTGTAATAGTCGCTGTAGGTCTCGGGGGCCGTTCCCTGGTCGCTGATGACATCGTCCTTGGTCTTGGCGAGACGGGGCGAAAACGTGTCGCAGATCGCCTTGATCGTGGAGTCTTCCCCGGCCACCTTCATCATGGTGCGGATATGCTTTCCGCCGCGGTTGCCAAGGCCCACCCAGCCGATCTGGACCTTGCTTCCGGACGACTGGGCCGACAGCAGTGCGGGTGCCGCGGCAAAAGAGACTGCGAAGTGGCGTCGGGTCAATCGGGACATCATGGCTTCTTCCAGTTTATGCGATTGCGCTCGAAAGGAGCAGTGAGGCTACTGCGCAGGAAAATCGCTGCACCCCACAATTGCATTTGGGAGGACTTGGGCGCTGCGAGCGCTGCGTCTGGCCCTGTGCCTGGGACCCGCATGCTGTTGCCGCAAGCAACACCCTTGCCATGCCGTTGGGTCGCGGGGAGTGATCGAATTCGATCCTAGCTCTGGCGGCGCAGTTCTGTAATAAAGAATGGGCCTTATATGCGTGTTTGCCCAAAAGCCGCTTGACGCGCGTCCGGATTGAGGGTAAACTGAGTACATAAAGATGGCACGCAAGGCACGTCAGTCCGGGACCCGCCGCTAACGAGGACGAGCTTGTCGAACCCACCGACGGCACTGTGCTGCTTGACCGACGCCAGAACAGCGGGGACGATCGCCGCCGCCATTGTGCGCAACTGACTTTCGGCAATCAGCGCCGGTTGGAAGGACGAGTTCCGGACCTGCGGGCAGCTTCCTGTGTATGGCGGACGGGCAAAGTCCGGGCCGGAACTCGATCGATGCAAGGCCGGCCGTTCGATGTTTGATGGTCCGATTGCCGCGGGGACCGCGCCGTGCCCCACCCAGGATTCGAGTCCGTCGCCGCGATCAGGATTCGGAGGTCTATTCCGCTTCGGCCGCCAACTGCTCGTACACGGCCTTCGCATGCTCGTACTCGGCGATAGCCTCTTCGGGCAGGACGCCCCGGTGCCTGGCGAGTTCCGACTCTACCCGGCTGACTAGGTACTCGACTTCCTCCCGGCGAGGCCGCAACGGCCTGCCCGGCACCGTGATGTGAAACGGAGCGCTGTGAGCGAAGCGCACGCGGCCGTCAGGGCGCTCGTAGCAGCGTACGGCGAGCCAAGTCGAGCTGTCGAACAAGAACTGCTCGTCGATCGGAGTCAGGTAGCCCCCGGCCGATTCGACCTGGTTGGCCGGCTCGAGGCGGCGGACGACCTTGCCTGCGGCAACGACCTCGATTGCCGTGACCGGGGTGGCGCTGCGAATCCAGCCCGTCAAGTGATAGGCACGGTCCTCGCTTGGCGCCTCTGCGAGTTCTCGTCCGGGATGGTGGTCGTTGACGCGCACATCCAGCATGGGGCCCGTCGTGACGAAGCTGCGGCCTTCGTCGAGCCCCTCGATCCATCGCTCGTAAGAGAACTCCGGGCCCAGATGCACGTACACGCGGCCGAATCCCAGGGGGACGGGGTGAACGCCGGATGCGGTTCCGGCGGTAGGCCGCAGGCGGAAGCCGCAATTCAGCAACGCGTAGTAGTTCTCGAAGGTGAAGTCGATCCAGCCCTCTTCGGTAAAACCGTCGTCAGTCTGCTCGACCTGCATGTACGTTGCGGGCTGCTCACCGAAGTTGCGGAAGTGAAACGGCGCCCGCCACATGTGGTTGTTGGTGAGTTCGTACAGATCCACGTTCATCACTGGAACCAGCATCATTGACCAAGGCCAATTGTGCTTGTCGAGCTCAAGCAGCCCCCCCTCGTCGTGCACCTGCTCGGCAATCTGGCCCACGGGAGGTGCGCCCTGATTCAGGACGCTGCGATGGTTGAGTGCAAACACCGCGCCGAGGGTGTGGCGCACCCCGTTCACGGTGAAGATCTCGTATTCGGTGTTCATCGGATAGATGATGTGGTAGGGGTCGACTTCGACCGGCCGGGCTTCGACAGGAGGCGAGTTCTTATCGCCTTGGCTAGGGGGCGTACCCGCCGCCGTCACCCAGTACGTCAGGGGCAGCGCGACATTCAGATCCTCGGCCACGACCAGGACCGGTAAATCTCCCATGCTGCGGTGCACGTGGGTCTCTCCCGAGTACCAGCCGTGCCGTGCCATGTTAATCCAGCGCCGAAGCCGGAATTCGATCTCGGTTTCGCCTTCTCCAATGACCACGGTCTTAGTGGCCGGCAGGTACTCCTTGCCGCGTGCGGCCATCACCGAATACGTACCAGGCGGCAGCTCGGTCGTGAAGGGGTGGGCAGACAAGGTGGTGTGTATCTCGACACTCTCGTCGGAACGCACCTTGCGGTAGGGAACGCTCGAGCCACCGGGGTCCGCAGACTGCGCCACGTACCAATCCCCGTGGCGATCCTGGATGTAGAGGCGTGCACCTACCGGAGAGCCGTCGGCGCTGTCCACGATGACGCCGCGCAGCTCCCCCAAACGGGAACTGCTGCAAGCGAGCAGCGTGGCAAGCAGGCAGCAAGCTCCGCCCGCCGCCATCATAGTCCCTCGTGTTCGCATCACCGTCAATCATAGGACGGGTCGGTGAACGGTGGAATCAGCATCGGGTCGCAATGCCGAGTATTTGGGCGCCGCCTGCTCGCGGTTCCCTGCGAGTGCTCGGAGAGTCGCGGGGAAGCCTGAAATACCCCAATGACGTCCGCAGGAAGATCGGACCTGATAGGCCTCAAGCGCTTATGAGTACGGCTCTCTCGCGCACGCCGAGGGCCTGAAACGGTTTCTGAATTGAGGGCTGGAGCCACTCCGCGACAGGCCGCTGACCCGACGGAAGCTGCGCTGGAATACCGGGTGGCGGAAGCGGGGCATGGCCGCAATTATTACTGGCGGACTGTCACCGTCCAAAAAACTGACCCGACGATCCCGTGTCGAGCCCCGAAATTTGCCGGCGCCGCTCGCGGAGTCTGGACGAGCGGAAAACGAGTCCCGCCTTCGCGGCGGGCGTCCCGCTTCGGAATCGCTGACCCGCTCCCGCCAGAAAGGAGTGTACAGCATGAAGCGGGATTGTTTCTCGACCGACTCGAGGCATGTCGCCGTGCCGCACGCGAACGGAATCTTCGTCCGCAAAGTGCAGGTCACGGCGACCCTTCGGCGGTGCGAGCCCGGCCATCGACGTCAGTGTGCCATGCCGCTTCTATTCGTAGTCGCGCTGTTGAATTTCTGTTTATTGCGATGAAACAGCGCGAGAAGCTGGCGAATTGATTCGATTCCGGATCACCGAGAAATCGGATTAATCTCGTCTGGGAGAAGGCTTCCTATCGCGCTTTCCGTGGCCGCCTATGGATGCCAATGGCGATTGGCATCCGCCACTCTCCGAAGAATTTCCGCGTTTTCATCGGGTTCCGCCGGCGATATCGACATAACCCGCGAGATCATGCTTTCTTTGCTAGACAACGTCGAGATCGACTGTTACAGTGGCGCCTGACGGGGAGGTTCAGCCATGCGTACGTTAAAGGCACTGATCATTGGGTTTGTTTTGACGGCTTCGACGTCGTTGGGCCAAGATGCTGCCATCCAGGGAGTCGTGACCGACAGTAGTGGGGCGGTGATCCCGGGAGCGACGGTGACTGTCGCGAATCTCGATACGGGTATCGCAAAGTCGGCCACCTCAAATGAAGTCGGCTTTTACGCCGTTCCGCTGTTGCGACAGGGTCGGTATTCGGTCACGTGCGCCAGCGAGGGCCTCGCCCCACAAGAGAGACCGGAGTTGCGCCTAGAAGTAGGCCAGACGGCTCGCATGGACTTCGAACTCGGCCTTGGTTCTGTGACTGAGTTCGTCGAGGTGTCGGCTGCGGCAACGTTGATCGAATCGGAAACGACCAGCGTTGGCCAAGTGATCGACGGCAACCGGATCTTGGAGATGCCGCTGAATGGCCGCAACTACTTGTATCTGTCGCAATTCACTGTTGGCGTGTTGCCGTCGACCCAATTCTCAGCTGGAGCAACCGGAAGCTCCGGAAACAAGGGCAATCGCAACGGAGCCGAGGGAGGCTTTATCGCAGTTGGCCAGCACTCCTTTCAAAACAACGTGCTGTTAGACGGCGCCGACAACAGCTCCCGTGCCTCAGGAGGCCCGCTGAGCTTCGAGATGCAAGCGGTGAAGCCCCCCGTGGACGCGGTTGGTGAATTCAAGGTTGTAACAAACAACACGGCCGCGGAGTATGGGTTTCGAACCGGTGCGAAGGTTCTTGTCTCGACCAAGTCCGGCACTAACGAATTCCATGGTTCCCTCTACGAGTTCCTCCGAAACGATGCGTTGGACGGCACCAACTTCTTTGCCAATCGTGCGGGCTCGAGCAAGCCCCCGTATCGGCAGAATCAGTTTGGCGGGACATTCGGTGGCCCGATCGTCAGGAACAAGATGTTTTTCTTCGGCAGCTACCAGGGAACTCGCATTCGACTTGGCCGGAGCTTCACTTCGGGAGTCCCCAGTCGAGACATTCTGGAACGAGGTGACTTTTCGCAGCAGCCTGCCGTTCGTAGAAACGTATTCGATCCACTCACGCTGACGGGAAGCGGTGGCGGGGCGATCCGACAGCCGTTCCCGAACAACATCATCCCGGCCACTCGCTTCGACCCCACTTCCGCGAATGTCCTGGCACTCTACCCCGCTCCAAACATCTCTGGTCGCGACCATCTCCCGAACAACTACTTCTACTCCCCCTCCCAGACCAATGACGCGGATCAATATGATTTTCGATGGGACAACAATTTCAACGATTCCCAGCGCATGTTCGTTCGCTATTCGATACGCGATCAAGACAAATTCAACCCCGGCCCCTTACCGTATCCGGCCATGGGTGGCACGGGGGAAACCGTGGTCATCGATGGAAACAATCTTGCGGTGAACTTGAGCAGTACGCTGGGCGCAACAATGCACAACGAGTTTCGGTTTGGCTACTCAGCCCTGCCGACCCGATTTGACATTCCCTTTGATGAGAACTGGAACGAAAGGCTGGGCATCAAGGGCGCCCCGGGGGACACGTTCGATGATGGTTTGGACCACGGATACGCCCGCTTTCAGGCTTCGGGCTTCCAGCCGATAGGACCTTTCTGGGTCTGGCCAAACCAAAACGAACTGCGCCTGTATCATATCGCCGACAATTTCCTGTGGCAAAAGGGCGGCCATAGCCTCAAGTTCGGCGGCGAATTTCGGAGGACATCGGTCTTTAAGTGGGCACAGCGGATGCGACGGGGCTTTTTTCAGTTCAACGGCGTATACACGGCCGAACAGCCGAATGTTGGCCGTAGTCGAAGCCAAACCGGGAACGGTATGGCCGACTTCATGCTGGGCTGGGCAAGCAACGGGAGATACGGGAATCAGAAGGGTGAGTTGCCGGGGATCGCACCCTACTACGGCTTCTTCGTTCAGGACGATTGGAAGATCACGCCGAAACTGACCCTGAACCTGGGACTGCGCTGGGAACTGTTCCAGACGCCGTACTTCCCCGACCCCGAAAATCAGACTGTTGTTCGTCTACTGACCGAAGTGAATGGCGTGAGTCGCGATCAGGAAAAACTGGTGTTTCCGGAGAGCGGAAGGGACTGCGGATGCGAAAATGACTTCAACAATTTCGCGCCACGATTGGGTCTGGCGTACCGGCTGTCGGACAAGACCGTGATTCGGACGGGCGTCGGCATCTATTACGGAGAAGCCGACTACATCATGAACGAAGTCGCGCGCTTCTACACGGGCCCTCCGAAATACCTCGAAATCTTCCTTCCGCAGAGCAGGGAGCGGACAGAGTTCTTTGTTCAGGAGGGCTTCCCGACACCCTTTGTCGTTGGGGAAGTTCCCCTGAACGTTGACGTCCACACGGTCGAAGATTTCCTTCCCACACTATATGTGGGCCAATGGTTCTTCGACATCCAGCGCAGTCTGCCGGGGGACATGTTGCTGACGATCGCCTATAACGGAAATGCGACCTCCCATCTGAACAGGACGCGGAACGTCAACACGCCGGTTCAGCCCCACGCCACGACTCGCTGGCAGGCCCGACGAATCCGACCGGAATGGCGCAACGTGATCCGGCATGAGAACGCAGTCAACGGAAATTACCAAGCGCTTACGCTGAAGGCGGAGAAGCGCTTCAGCCAAGGATTCTCGTTCCTCAGTTCGTTTACGTGGTCACATAACATCGACTACGGCAACGAAGTGTTCACCCAAGGTACGGCCGGAGCCGCCGCGTCCAATTACGATATCAGCCGTGAGCGAGGGCATTCGGCCCTCGATCGGCGTCTTGTCTACAACATGAGTTTCCTGTACGAACTGCCGTTTGGCCAGGGCAAAGAGTGGTTGCAGTCGGGCCCGGCGAGTTGGTTCTTTGGGGGCTGGCAGGTTGGAGGGATCCTTGGCCTGCTCGGCGGTACCCCTGACCACCACAGCTTCAATGTGAACAACCAGAACAACGGGGGCCGTGTCCGAGGAGACTGGGTCAGAAATCCCAATCTACCTCCCGCGGAGCGGACAATCGACCGCTGGTTCGACACCGAGTTCGTCACCGCCAGCGCCCCGGGGATGATCGGCAATGCTGGCCGCAACCTGATTTGGGGACCAGGGCGCAGCAACTTCGACATCATGATTGCGAAGAACTTCAGGATGCCCAAAGAGGGCCATCGCCTGCAGTTCCGCTTCGAGTCATTCAACCTCACCAACACTCCCCACTGGGGAAGCCCGAACGTAAACGTGGGTACTCCGGCAGCGGGGACGATCAATCAAGCCGACGATCCGCGCCGAATTCAGTTCGGCTTGAAGTACGTGTTCTAGCCTTGAGACGTCGGGTCAGCATTGACGGGACCGCCCGCTTGTCGCTGCAGCGGTGGCCAGAGCCGGAGCAGTGGCCTCCGTGTCAGGCGGGATACGCCCCTGGCCCGATACCTACGGCACATCCGGGGCCGGGCTTGCGCCGGAATCTGAATGCGCCACGCTCTCGGGCCAATGGAGGACGCGGGTCAATAGACAGAGCTTGCACGCTAGGGAACGATCTATGACCGGCAGGAAATCGTCACTGATCAAAGCCGGGATTCTGCTGGGAAGCCTGCTCCTCCTCCCGAGGATCCCCAGCGCTTCACCGTCGGAGGACCCTTTCACGTCCGACCAGCGCGGCTACTGGGCGTTTCAGAAGGTCATTGGCCCGGAGGTTCCTGCGGCAAGGCAAGAGCACTGGATTCGCAACGCTATCGACGCATTCGTCCTGGCGCGCCTCGAAGCAGAAGGGATTTCCGTCTCGCCGCCCGCCGACCGCATCACCTTGCTTCGCCGGGCGACTTTCGACTTGATCGGACTTCCCCCGACGCCGGAGGAGGTCACCGCATTCCTACGGGATGATTCCCCGCGAGCGTTCCAGAAGTTGATCGATCGCTTGCTCGGATCCCCGCACCACGGGGAGCGATGGGCGCGCCACTGGCTCGATGTCGCACGCTACGCAGAGAGTGGAGGCTTCAAGCTCGACTTGACTCGCCCGAACGCTTGGCGCTACCGCGACTACGTGATCAGGGCGCTCAACCAGGACAAGCCCTACGACGAGTTCATTCGCGAGCAGATTGCCGGGGACGAGTTCCGACCGGACGATCCCGAGGCGCGGATTGCAACCGCATTCAATCGTCACTATCCGGACGAGACTCAGATCAGTATCCTGCTTCGCCGCCAGGAGATTCTCAACGACATCACGGACACCGTAGGGGCAGCTTTCCTCGGACTGACAGTGGGATGTGCCCAGTGCCACGACCACAAGTACGATCCAATCCTGCAGGCGGACTACTACCGTCTGCAAGCATTCTTTGCCAACATCCGGTCCGACGATGAGATTGCATTGTGGTCGGATGAACAAGTTCGGGAGCACGGCCAGAAGCAAGCCGCTTGGAAAGAGGCTACCGGTTCGATTCGCGACGAGATCGAGTCAATCCTCGCGCCCGTCCGTAAGACAAACTTTGAGACTCAAGTCAAGAAGTTCCCCAAGGACGTCCAGACAGCGTTCCTCAAGCCCGACCCGGAACGGACCACCATCGAGCGGTGGCTCTGGCACAAAGAACAATGGCGCCTGAATCCGGATGAGCACCGTCTCGCCAACATGCTCAAGGGTGAGAGCAGGGAGCGATACGAAGAGCTGAAGGCGGCATTGGAGGAACACGACGATCTATACGTTCCCGATCCTCCCGCTGGCACCGGGATTCGGGAAATGGGCACCGATCCCCCTCCCACGCGCGTACTCAAGGGCGGCGTCGTGGGAGCGGAACTAGAGGAAGTCCCACCCGGCTTCCCTTCGATCCTCCAACCGGGTCCGGCACTCATAAAACCTTCCCCAGGGAACAAGTCGAGTGGACGGCGAACAGCGCTGGCGCACTGGCTGGCGAGCCGGGAGAATCCCTTGACCGCGCGCGTGATGGTCAATCGCATCTGGGCGCACCACTTCGGTAGCGGGATTGTCGCGACGCCCAGCGATTTCGGGATGATGGGCGAGCGCCCCACACATCCCGAGCTTCTCGACTGGCTGGCGGCGGAGTTCGTCAGAAGCGGATGGAGCATCAAGCGCATTCACCGGCTAATCATGGAATCGAACACCTACCAGCAAGCTTCGACGTACCGTGCGGACGCAGATTCTGCGGATCCCTTGAACGCGTTGCGGTGGCGATTTGCCCCGCGGAGGCTTGAGGCGGAAGTAATTCGGGACACTTCACTCGCGGTGGCGGGCCTGCTTGACCGAGAGGCTGGTGGCCCGGGCGTTTTTCCGGACCTGCCTCAAAACGCGCCGGTTCCGGCTGGCGGATGGGAGGTGTCGGAAGACCGATCCGACCATCACAGGCGAAGCATCTATGTTTTCGTGAGGCGCAATTCCCAGTATCCGATGCTCCAGGTGTTTGATATGCCGGACACCCTATCTTCCTGCTCCCGGCGCACTATCTCAACCACGGCGCCCCAAGCTCTTGCGTTACTCAATAGCAAGCTCACGTTGGCCTGGGCGCAGGCCTTCGCTGGCAGAGTGATCCGTCTGGCAGGCGAAGATGTCTACGCTCAGATCGACAACGCCTATAGGCTGGCATACTCGCGCGGGCCCGACGCCAAAGCGAAGGACTTGGCGCTGACCTTCTTCCATCGTCATCGCGAGATCATTGCCGAGCGAGCGTCGAGAGACGAGGAGTTGGCACTTCCGCAGCCAATGCCAGAAGGGGTCAGCCCGATTGACGGGGCCACCTTAGTAGATCTTTGCCACATGCTGATGACCTCCAGCGAATTCATCTATTTGAATTGAGTGCAGCATGAGAACCGACAGATCTTCGTCTCCGCCACAACCCTGTTCCCGCAGGGCCTTCCTGAACTCAGCGGGCCGGAATCTCGGGGTGGTAGCGCTCGGATACCTGTTGCAGCGTGACGGGCTCCTACCTGCCGCGTCCCGGCCCGCGGGGCGCGCGGAGGACCCGCTGACGGCGAAGATCCCGCACCACGCCCCAACAGCGAAGTCGGTCATTTGGCTTTTCATGGAGGGCGGACCCAGCCATATAGATCTGTTCGATCCTAAACCGGAGTTGGATCGGCTTGCGGGCCAGGTCATGCCAGAGTCCTTCGGGAGAGTGACGAGTGCGATGGGAACTGAGGGCAATCCTCTCATGCCGTCCACTCGGAAGTGGCGGCAGTACGGAGATAGCGGTACGTGGATTTCCGATCTCTACCCCAGCCTCCCGCACCACGTGGATGAACTGGCTGTAATCCGCTCGTGCTGGGCCGACCATCTCAACCACGTGAACGCGGTATGGCAGATGAACACCGGTTCGACCTTGGCGGGCCGCCCGGCCATGGGCTCATGGATCACCTACGGGCTCGGTTCCGCCAACCAGGATTTGCCCACCTTCGTTGTCCTGGCAGACGATCGGCCCGTGAACGGCGGGGCAAACAACTGGAGCGCGGGCTTCTTGCCCGCGACCTACCAAGGCACGGCCTTTCGTCAGCAGGGCCCACCGATCCTCCACTTGAGCCCGCCCGGGACGATCGGAGAGAAACAGCAAAGCAGCAAACTGAGTTTCTTGACTGAGCTGGACCAACTGTACGCAGCCGACAAGTACAACGACGAAATCGCTGCGCGTGTCAGGTCCTACGAATTGGCCTTTCGGATGCAAACCGCCGCGCCGGAAGCGGTCGATTTGTCAAAGGAGTCCGAGGCGACCAAGACGCTCTACGGAATGGACGACGAGCTCAGCGCAAAGCTTGGCTCCAACTGTCTGCTGGCCCGCCGCTTGGTCGAACGCGGGGTGCGCTTCGTGGAAGTGTATTGCGGAAGCGGAAGCGGCTGGGATGCCCACACGAAGCTGGACGTTAACCACGAGAAGATGTGTGCGATCTCCGATCGGCCGATAGCTGGCCTACTCTCTGACTTGAAGGCGCGCGGCCTGCTGGATCAAACGCTCGTGGTTTGGGGCGGCGAGTTCGGCCGCACTCCGTTCACACAGAACGAGATGGGGCGGGACCATAATCCGTGGGGCTTTACGATGTGGATGACCGGAGGCGGAGTGAAGGGCGGACAAGTCGTGGGAACCACGGATGCCATTGGGCTGCGGGCCATCGATCGGCCCTGCCACGTTCACGATATTCACGCAACAGTTCTGCACTTACTGGGGCTGAACCACACCAACCTGACCTACCTGCACAACGGCCGGGCCGAGCGACCCACGATCAATGCTGGTGCAGTGATTAGAGATCTAATCTGAGGGCGTATCGATTGTCTTGAAGCACCAGTCGGCGAGGTTCAAGCGGACTTTGCAGTTCTCTCATATCTTGTAGAGGTGCCGGAGAGAGGGATGGCCGCCGCTGCTTCGCGGACGACCGAACGGCCGACTTCCAGGGCCGCCTCTACGAAGTCGGTGCGGAACTGATCGGGCACAGGGTCGTCCTGCTATTCGACCCCATCGCCCGGGCGGCCCGTCCCAGATCGGCCGGTGTCTCGGGGAACGGGTGTTCGACCCGCCGACGAAGTCTCTGTTTCGGAGGACTTGGTCAATACCAGGGATAGGTGGCATGGGCCGGTCGGACCCATGCGCCGTTGTGTGCGAAATTGGGGTCGTAGCCCAAGGGCTGCGGGATGCCGGACAGGGGCCGATGGCAGATGCGGCCCCGCTGTTCAAGGAGCCATCTCCCAGTACTCGGCCTCCCCCGGGCGACGCAGCATGCGGGCCATCCCTGCGTCCGTGCCGACATTGGCGGAGGATTCGACGACGGCAACCGTAGCGCAAACAGCAGGTTATTCTCGCCATATGTCGCGGATTTGCCAAGATCCACGGGAATTGCACCAGCCAGCATCCGAATCCCCTCGCTAAAATGGGCCGTAGCTGGCGTCCACGCCGGCGGTGTTTCTGTGCGCAAGTTGACCGGAACGAGCCTTCGATGCTCCCCGCTTGTCTTGGGAATCCTTCCGCTTCTGCTCGCCGGAGCTTCCTCGGCTTCTGCAGCGCCCGCCCACACGGTTTCGTTTTCCCCCGACCAGCGAGCCTACTGGGCGTTCCAGCCGGTGGTCCGGCCGACTCCGCCTGCAACATCGGATGCGGCTTGGGTCCGCAACCCCATCGACGCCTTCGTACTGGCTGGTCTCGTCGCCGAGAGTCTGGAACCGGCTCCTCCAGCCGCCAAGGCGGCCCTCGTTCGACGGGTCTACCTTGACCTGACCGGGCTTCCGCCTTCGCCGGCCGAAGTGTCCGCGTTCATGGCGGACGACTCTCCGGCTGCCTACGATCGGCTTGTCGAGGATCTCCTGGCGTCACCCCACTATGGCGAGCGCTGGGGCCGGCACTGGCTCGACCTGGCACGGTATGCGGAGAGCACAGGTTTCGAGCAAGACGTCACGCGGCCGAATGCCTGGCGGTATAGGGACTATGTCATTGCTGCCTTCAATGCTGACAAGCCCTACGATCGGTTCGTCCAGGAGCAGATAGCCGGGGACGAACTCTGGCCGGACCGTGCTGACGCACGGGTCGCCACAGCCTTCAACCGGCATTACGCGGAGGAGCCGAACCAAAAGGACTTATTGCTGGCGCGGCAGGAGACGCTGCACGACATCACGAGCGTCGTCGGCTCCACGTTCCTCGGACTGACCTTCGCTTGCGCCCAGTGCCACGACCACAAATTCGATCCGATCAAGCAGCGAGACTACTACCGCCTGCAAGCCTTCTTCGCAAGCGTGAATCACGACGATTCCTTTCCAATAGTCCCGGATGCCGAATACGGGGAGTACCAACGCAGGCTCGCCGTCTGGGAAGAGAAGACAGCGGCGATCTGGCGGGAGATGTACGACATTCTGGAGCCGCTCCGGAAATTCACTCCCGAGCAACTGCTCCATCGCTACCCGGATTTCGTGATCACGGCAATCAAGACCCCGGCTGACCGGCGGGACCCGAGCCAGGAATGGATGGCCAGCCTTCTTGAAAGGAAGGTCTGCGGCACCTGCCCGTTCGAACCGAAACCGCATAAGGACCCAGGGTTTCGGAGTCGTGCAAACAGGCTCGAGGGGGAACAAAAGGAGCGATTCGAGGAACTCCAGGCGGAACTCGCAGAATTCGAGCACCTGAAGCCGGACGATGTGGCGCGCGGGACAGGAATCTTCGACGTCAGCCCGGATCCACCGGCGACGCACGTGCTTGGAGGCGGACTCTACACGAACCCTGGCGAAGAGGTCCAGCCCGGTTTCCTGTCGATTCTCGAGCCTGAGCCGGCTAGCATCGTGCCGCCGCCGGACGGGCGATCAACGGGCCGTCGCACTGCACTCGCCAAGTGGCTTACCGATCCTGCCAACCCGCTGGTCGCGCGAGTCATGGTGAACCGTATTTGGTACTACCACTTCGGTCGTGGGATTGTCGCGACCCCTAGCGATTTCGGCGTCATGGGTGAGCGCCCCACGCATCCCGATCTGCTCGACTGGCTGGCGGCGGAATTCGTGGACACCGGCTGGAGCGTCAAGCATGTCCATCGGCTGATCTTGCGTTCCACCACGTATCGCCAAGCTGCAAGACCGTCGGCCCACGCAACCCCCGTGGCCGGGCGCGTCGACGCGTCGCAACGTGCGGCAGAGCGTGCCCAGAGAGTCGACCCCTCCAACAAGCTCCTCTGGAAGTTTCCCGCGCGGCGCCTGGAAGGTGAGGTGGTGCGGGACGCAGCCCTCTCGGTGGCCGGGCTGCTGAACCCCAACCTCGGGGGGCCGAGCGTGTTCCCGCCCTTGCCCGACGGGGTCCCCAAGCCGACCGGGGGCTGGAACGAAACCAAGTCGGCTGCCGATCATCGCAGACGCAGCGTGTACGTCTTCATCCGGCGGAACACGCCGTATCCGATGCTCGCGACCTTCGACTTCCCCGATACGCACGAATCCTGCGGCCGGCGCAATCGCACGACGACCGCTCCACAGGCCTTGGCACTGCTGAACGGACAGGAGCCGTCCGAATGGGCAAGGGCTTTCGCCGGGCGCGTTCTGGCGCTCGCTGGTTCCAATCCGGTGAAGCAGGTCGACGTCGCGTATAGGCTGGCGTATGCGCGCGTTCCGGACCATCGGGAAAAGGATCTGGCCCTGACGTTCCTTGAGCGTCAGGCGCAGATCGTCTCCGACCGGCCAGAAGGGGCCGAGCCGGCATCGGTGCCGGAATCCCTCCCTCCGGGAATGTCGGAACAGCACGCTGCCGCGCTCGTCGACTACTGCCTGATGTTGCTCAACTCAAACGAATTCGTCTACAGTCTCTGATTAAGCATGGATTGCCCGCCGACAGCCCGCCGACAAGCTGAACCCTCTCGGCGCGCTTTCCTTTCCCGAACCGGGAGCGGATTGGGAAGTATCGCGCTCGCCCACTTGCTCACCGCCGAAGGTGCACTGTCACCCGCCCAGGCGGCAGCGACCAACTCCTTGGAGGCAAAGCAGCCGCATCACCCGCCGAGGGCGAAGTCCGTGATCTGGCTCTTCATGGAAGGCGGCCCCAGCCACATCGATCTCTTCGACCCGAAGCCGGAACTCGACAAACTTGCGGGCCAAGTTACCCCGCCGTCCTTCAACCTTCCCGTCACGAGCGCAACGGGGTCGCATAGGATGCCGCTCGTAGCCTCGCAGCGGCAGTGGAAGCAGCACGGACAGAGCGGGATGTGGGTTTCCGATTGGTATCCGCATATCGCGGGGCATGTGGACGACATGGCAGTCATTCGGTCCTGCTGGTCGGACGGAGTCAACCACGTCGGTGCCAACCGCCAGATGAACACCGGCTCGATCCTCGCCGGAAGGCCTTCGCTGGGGGCTTGGACGACCTACGGACTGGGTGCCGCGAACGAGGAGTTGCCGGCATTCGTCGTGCTGACGGATGACAAGGTCGTACGGGGAGGTCCAACGAACTGGGGCTCCGGATTCCTGCCCGCGTCCTACCAAGGCACGCACTTCCGGAGGGTCGGCCCTCCGATTCTGGACTTGCAGCCTCCGGACAACGTCACGGACAGGCAGCAACGCAGCCGACTGGATCTGCTCCGCGATCTCAACGGCATCCATGCGGACAACTGGCCGGCGGAGGTTGAGCTTGAGGCCCGTATCGAGTCGTACGAGCTCGCCTACCGGATGCAGCGGGCCGCCCCGAACGCCATCGATCTGGATAAGGAGTCCGAGGCGACCAAGCGCCTATACGGCCTTGACGAGGACTCGACGCGGCAGTTCGGCGCGAATTGCCTGCTCGCTCGCCGCCTGGTTGAACACGGTGTCCGATTCGTGGAGGTGTATTGCGGAAGCGGAAGCGGCTGGGATGCTCATTCCGGTCTCGAAGAGAATCACCAGAAGTGGTGCAAGGTGTCGGACAAGCCGATCGCAGGCCTGCTCAAGGACCTTAAGGCTCGCGGCCTGCTGCAGGAAACCTTGGTGGTTTGGGGCGGGGAATTCGGGCGTACACCCTTCAGCGACACGAATTCTATCGTAGAGACTGCGGAGAACTACGGTCGAGATCACAATCCCTGGGGATTTACCATCTGGATGACCGGAGGCGGGATCCGAGGGGGACGGACGATCGGCTCGACGGACGAGATCGGCTTCCGTGCGGTCGACAAGCCGTATCATGTACACGACATTCACGCCACGATGCTGCACATGCTGGGACTGGATCACCGGCACCTCACCTACCTGCATAACGGGCGCGCCGAGCGGCCGACCATCAATGGCGGAGTGCTCATGGAAGACGTGCTGTCTTGACGCGAGTCGCCCGCTTCCAGGCAACTGAACGGACCGTCCACCGGTGCTGACCACCATTGCTCCGACCCTTGGTCTCGGGCTCGACAGGTAAGGCTCGGGCGGTGGAGGCGGCGAGTTGCGGCGGCGCACGCGGGTGATCCGAATCTTCTCCAAAGAGGCCAGCTGCCTGCGGCTGATCCGGGCGCTGGCCGTGGAGACCCATGAAGGCTGGCTGGAGGACAGCCGCTACCTCAACATGGAGTACTGGCGGGAGCACTGCAAGCAGGCGCTGCGTCAGGCGGCCTGAGCGCGCCCGGCCCGACCGGCGAGGCGTTACCAAGCATCCCCGATGAATCCTCCCGACGCGGTCCGCCAGGGCCCGCCGGAAGGACTGCGGCCGGCGCCCGGGGGACACCTTGGGAGGCCCTCCCGGGCCGGCATCGCCTGCCTGCAGACGGAGCCGGGCACCCCTCCGCCGGTGGCTCTCCAGCCGCGACCACGGCTCTACGCAAGCGAATCGCCGTAGCTACGATGCTGAAGTCCCCTTAATCACGAAAACCAAGACCGAATTTGCAGAATTCTCTTGACACAACTCTGCAGTGTCCGGGTTGTAGGCGGTGAAGTTCCAGGCGACGAGCTTCTCGCCACGGAGGCCCGCTTGCGCTTCGAAAGCTGCCGCTGGCCGGAAGTAGGCCCAAACGAACTCCTCCGCACGAGTCCACTGCAGCGAGACTGGCTTGCCGGCCGCTTGGGCCAATCCCGCAGCCTCGATGGCGACTTCGCCGGTATGCTTGCCGCCGAATCCGCCGCCGCTGTCGGGCACGATTACGCGCGTTTGATCGGGCGTCAGGTGGAATGCCTCCATCAACTGCTCGCGAACGCCGAACGGTCGCTGTGTGCCGGTCCTGACGGTAAGCTGGCGTTCCTTCCACTCCGCGACCGCCGCACGCGGTTCCATCGGCGCGTGTTGGACGTAGGGAATCTCTACGAAGCCTTCAGGGTCTTGGCAGCCGCCAGCGCGGCATCAACGTCACCGCGCTCACAGCGTCGCGGACCACGACGTCGTCCTCCGCTCGTCTGCGCGCGTGCCTTCAAGTAGGCTCCGGGGCCTTCGCTCGAAGGGTGGGGCGCGGTCCGCCATTTCGCCGTCTTGCTGATCGCCTCCAGCGCCTTCCGTGCTTCGTAGGACGTCTTCGCCGCGCAGCCGACAAATTCCCCGTCGCGAACCGCAACTACACCCATCTGCTTGCCGGGGGCGAGGTCGACGCTCTCGAGTCGTGCTCCGTACGATGGCGGTCGCAGCACCGCGCCGTAGAGCATGTTTGGACGCACGACATCCGAGGGGTAGCGGTGAGCGCCTTTAACGATCTCGCGAGCTTGGGCTTTGAGCAGTGTCCGGCCCAACACCGTCCAACTGCTGACCTCGTTGAGAGGGACCGCCCTCGGCGCGCTGTCGTCGGCCGTTGAGGTCAGCCGATTCGATCCCGCCAAATCGGCATGGGCGAGCCGATTGTCCGCGTGGACGACGGCGCCGGCTTCAACGCGCAATTGAGTAGCATCGAGATTCCATTCCTCCGCTGCCGTGCGCACGAGCATCTCGCGGGCCGCAGCGCACGCCCTCCGATCCACAGGCACAGTGGATGGCGTCGTCCGACTGCCCGCGGTCGAGCCGTCGTCCGACGCTAGCACCGTGTCAGCCAGCATCACCTGCGGCGCTTCGGGGGCGACGCGGAGCTCGTCGGCCGCCGCCTGGAGAATCTCGGTTCGCGAGCCCTGGCCAATCTCGACCTTCCCCGTCAGCACGATGATCGACCCGTCCTCGCCCAGGTGCAGCCGCGTCGACGGCGGGATCTCAGCGGCTGCTACGCCGGGGCTGAAGACAACCATTCCCGCAGCTGTGACGAGCAGGCCGGCGCCGATGGCAGAAATCCACTCGCGACGGCCTAACTCGAAATGATATGCCGGGCCCTCGGCGAGTTCCTTTCGATCGGGCTCGAACAGGTCTTCGCGGAATCGCTCAGGCATCGCTCGCCTCCGAGGAGCGGGCCGCAAGTTCCACCGACGCCATGATGTTGCGATAGCCGCAGCAGCGGCACAGGTGCGGGTCCATCGCGTCGAGAATTTCCGACTTGCTCGGCTTCGGATTCCGTTAGAGCAGCGCCGTAGCTTCGACGATCATTCCCGCCGTGCAGTATCCGCATTGGGCCGCATCCATGTCGATAAAGGCCTGCTGCATGCTCGTGAGTTCATCGCTTGAGGCGAGCCCCTCGACTGTTGTCACACTCATCCCTTCCACGCTTGAGACGGGCGTGAGGCAAGAAGCCTTGGGTTGATCGTCGATCAAGACCGTACATGCTCGGCATTGGCCCTCGCCGCAGCCGTACTTCGTGCCGGTGAAGCCGAAGTCCTCACGCAGCACGTCCAGGAAGGGACGATCCGGTGGGGACTCGGCAGAAAGCTCTTTTTGGTTTACGCGAACTGTGAATTAGGCCATGGCATGCCTTCTATGCTGCAGGCACGGAGTTGATCATAGCTGGCGGCCAGCCCACAGCCAAGTGGTGGAGTGCTTGCCGGATTCAATTTGGCCGTGAATCGGACCGCTTGCCCGGCCCGTCGGTCATGACACTACTGCTTCGGAGTTCGGATTGCACCAAGCTCGCCTGTCCGCTTGAGGAAGTGACACCCGGTCGTGGCTTCTCTCACTCAATTGGGCCTTGCTGTTCAGTGCCTTCAGTGGACCGCCGAGCACGGACTTGTACCGCCTCCCTCGCGGATCACGGGTAGGTGTAGGTCGACTGCAGTCCTAGCGGAATGCCCAGGGCCCAGTACACCCCCAAAGCGAGGGTCCACGTAATCAGCAAGGTGATCGAGTACGGCAACATCAAGGAAGTGACCGTGCCGATACCCGTGTTCTTCACCCACCGCTGGCAGAAAGCCACCACCAGCGGAAAATACGGCATCAGGGGCGTGACGATGTTTGTAGTGGAATCACCCACCCGGTAGGCGGCCTGGGTGAGTTCCGGGGAGAGTCCCACCTGCATCAGGACCGGGACGAACACCGGTGCCAGCAGGGCCCACTTCCCGGATGCCGATCCAACAAACAGGTTCACTACCGCACTCAGCACGATAATGCCGCCGATTGTCATCATGCCGGGCAGGCCCAGGGACTGGAGGAATTCGGCGCCTTCCACTGCCAGCAGTGCGCCTAGGTTGGACTCTGAAAAGGCCGCAGTGAACTGTGCGCAAAAGAAAATCATCGTGAGGTAGTAGCCCATCGTCGACATGGACTTGCTCATACCAGCGATGATGTCGCGATGGCTGTGGACGGTGCCTGCCACGTAACCGTAGACGGTACCGGGTATCAGGAACAACAGGAAGATCAGCGGGATCATCGACTGCATCAACGGAGCCGCAAAAGAACTGAGCTGACCGTTTGGGGCGCGCAACGGGGAATCGGCTGGCATCACGGCCAGGAACAGCGCCAATACACCCAGCGCCATGGTTGCGAGTCCGGCCCAAACCCCAACTCGCTCCTTATCGGAAAGCGCTTGCGACTCGACGGTGTCAGAGCCCTCGCCATCGAGGCGAGTCCCTTGCAGCCGTGGTTCGATAACTCGGTCGGTCAGGACCCACCCGACGACGATCACCAGCACGCTCGACACGCTCGTGAACAGCCAGTTGCACAGCGGGTTGACTTCGCGGCCTGAATCCAGGATCTGCGCGGCCGACTGTGTGAAACCCTGAAGCAGCGGATCGATAGCCGACGGGATGAAGTTCGCACTGAACCCGCCCGATACCCCCGCGAAAGCGCAAGCGATACCCGCGAGGGGATGTCGACCGGCGGCGTGAAAGATGACGCCGCCCAGAGGAATGACAAGCACGTACCCGACGTCTGCCGCCGTGTGGCTGATGATCGCTACCAGCAGCAGCATTGGGGACAGCAGGCTCCGAGGAGTCATCGCCACAAGGCCCTTTAGACTTGCGCGGATGAATCCGGTGTGCTCGGCAACCCCGACTCCGAGAAGCGCCACCAACACGACACCCAGCGGCGCGAATCCAGTGAAGGCCGACACCATGTTCGCCAAGAAAGCGGCTAGGCTCGGCCCGGACAGCTGGTTCTGGACTGTCAGTGCCCTCGCTCCGTCCTTGGCGGGAACCGTAAATTCGTGGCCTGCCAGCAGCCATGATGCGATCCAAACCGCAACGAGGGCGATAACAAAGAGCGCGGCCGGGTCCGGCAAGCGGTTGCCTGCTCGCTCCACCCAATGGAGGGCTCTCTCGACCGCAGTCCCGCGCGCCTGATTCGAAGAGTCCGAAGTCGCCATAGCAAGAAGAGAGTTCTAGTATATTTGCAGCGAGCGGCAGTGCGAACGAATTGCCGAGGTTCAGGATTCCAGCCTGACCGACTTGGACGGGAGGCGGCAAGCCACCCCGGCGGTGTTGCCGCCCTCGCACTCTCGGCGCGAAATGCGCCCTTCGCAAATCCTCGGCAGTGGCGAAGCTTCACCAGGCTCCTTATTCATGTGCCCCGCCTCGGCGTCGGAGCTGTCGCACTTATGCCCTCACCGCGGCGCTGAATTCGGTGTCCATGCACGCAGCAAGACACGCTGGTGATGGGCGTCACGGCGTGCGCGAGAACGCCGGTAATTCCGAGGGTACGGGAGATGGCGCAGGCCGGGAACACCACCCCGGCTGCTTCCGATGCTGGATGGCCGGGGGTGGCCTCGTTCTCCGCCTCCGACGAGCCGGGCTACAAGCCGGCCAACGTCCCCGTTACCACCCTTGACTCGCATGCGACCGCACTCCGCCTGCTCAGGCTGGACCACGAGCGGCTGACTTTCTGCCCAAATGGCATCGACCGGTGGCTGAAAGACGTTCACGGACGGGTGATCCAGGCGTTGTTCGCGTCAGCTTTAGGCTTCTGGGTTGCAGCTGAACCGCGCGGCGCCGCGCTCTTGCCATTTCCACGCGGATGCAATCGAGGTACCGTCTCAGCTCCCATTCGGAACTCCTGTCAGAGGTGTACGGCGTGGTGAACTGCGGGCTCGCGCCGTGTGGTGTCTTTCTTGGCCACGCTGATTCACCGTGGCATCGACACAGAATCGCTTGGCACAACTGGTTCGGGAGCATCTGGCTAGTGACCGAGAACCGGACTTCAACGCAAACTTTGCCGACTCAAACGTCTCCTCGATGGTGGCAGTCGCGTTCATGAAGGAAGTCAGCAGGGAATTCGGCATGAGGATCCCGTCGCGGGACTTTGCGGCGATTCAGACGCTGGGACAGCTCGCCGCGTACAGCGATTCGCATTCCGGGTGACCGCCCTGCCATCGAAGAGTTCGTGCGGCCTTGCCTAGCAGCCACTATTCGGATTGGCATGGCGGGCGTTGCATGCACCCGACGCTGCGCGTCTCCTCTGTTGCCCGACACGGGTGACTCGAATCTCATTCCAATCGACCGGTCACCGGGTTCGACTGTGGAGGCCCTGCTCTTCGAGCGGTAATGCTAGGACAAGACTGAAGTTCCGATGTCGCTGGACAGCGTGTGGGCAGTGCCAGAGCCGCTCTCGGCATGTGAGGTCCGCTTCGATGAACAGGCCGTAACCACGGTCAGACGACATGGGAACCCCGAGGTTCCGCTCCTCATCTTTAGCCACGGCAATGGGCTCGCAGTTGATCTCTACTGCCCTTTTTGGTCACTGCTCGCTGGCGATTTCGACCTCTTCGTTTATGACCTGAGGTATCACGGCTGAAATAGCGTCGGACCTTGGCAGGAGCACAATGTGCCAACCTTGTTTCGCGATCAAGGCCTAATACTTGACGCCATTGACCGTCGCTATGGAGCCAAGCCGAAGGTCGGGATCTTCCACTCCGTTTCCGCTATGATCGCGCTGCTGTCGCTGTCGTCTTCTTTGGAGTCCCTAATATCTTTCGGTGCCGATAGCTCGTTTTCTGCATTGGTGCTTTTCGATCCTCCCCTTTGCAGGCCGGGAGTCAATGAGGCGGAGTTTGACGCCGCTACAGGACGCTTGACTGCGCGCTGCCGGAGGCGAGCATACCGGTTTTCGAGGCAAGAGGATTTTGTCGACCTCGTAACCTACTTGCCAGGATTTGCCTACTTGCTTCCCGGAGTTCCACATCTCTTCGCCAAGACAACAGTTCGGAGATCAAAAGGAAACTCGGGCTGGGAACTCCGATGCCCACGGGGGTTCGAGGCGCAGATCTATGATTTTGCTAGGATCTATGCCGCCATGATTGATCTCGCCGGTCTCCCGTGCCCTACGAAAGTGATCGGAAGCGACCCGACAATGCCTGGAACATATCTTCCTTCCCTCGACTTTGCCAATGTCCTACGATTTCATGCCTGAAACAACACACCTCTTGCAACTAGAGCAGCCCCAGGATTGCACCGAGAAAAGTTAGAGGCTAATAACGTGTTTACCCAAAACCCATTTACCTGAGACGGATCTCTAACGCTTGCGGTTCGATGTCTTCAGGAAGTCCCAGGTCTTCTTGGGAGGCCCTGCCGTGATTGCCCGAGCGATGTTCTCGGGCGTGTCCGGAATGGGCCGCGGCATCTTGTACTTCACCGGTCGCCCACGCTTGCGCTTGCCTATTCCTCGATTCTTGAGCATGTGCCTGATCGCTTACGATTGTAGCCCCTGCACACGCAGCTTGACCACAGACGGGGCCTGATCCATCCTTCCCCGCGTGGGATTGCACGCATTGCATCGCAGCTGAAGCCTGTCCCGGTGATCGAGACCAAGTCTACGGAGTCCGTGTCGATCCCCCCATCACAGCGAGGTCGTTTCCGGGGAACGGGGAGTAGTTGCTAACAGTCCAGCTCAGGCCGCAATGTCGCGAGCGCCGGAAGACAGTCCGTTGCCCTGGATCAGGCTCTTGTAGACGAGTCGCTTGCCGGTCAGGGTGGCAGCCACGGCGAACATCTGCTGGATCGTCTCCAGGGCGCGCAAATTGTGCCGTCCGGCGAACTCCTTCACATAGCGGTCAAGGTGCTTGCAGCTCATCTTGCGGAACGTGCCGCAGTAGCCGCGTCTCAGCATCGACCAGAACGACTCCACGCCGTGGACGTGAGCCTGGCCCCTCACGTACTCGCCCGCACTGTGATTGACGGACTCGTGCTGTGGCAGGCTGCCGTTCACGCTGCCTTCGTCCGTGCACACCGGGGCGTCCGGCTCGGACGTGTCCGCGAGGATTCCCCCGACCGTGACCTTGCTCACGCTCTCGACCGGCGTGGCTGCAATCCGGTTCGGACTCCGGTCTTTCACTCCGCCCGCAGCTGCCTTGCCGACCGCTCTACGCCCAGCCGTCAACTGCTTCGACTCGTGCTTGCTCTTCTCCTGGCCGCCGAGGCAGACCCCGTCCATTTCCGCCGGGCCGGAGAACCGCTCACCGCGTGCGCCATGTCTCGCGGATGCGATGCGCGAGGAACCAAGCGGTCTTCTGGGTCACGCCCAGGTCCCGGTGGATCTTCGTGCTGGAGGTTCCTTTGAGCGCGGTCGAGAAAAGGTACAGGGCCATCGCCCAAGTCTGCAGGTCGAGCTTGGAGTTGTGCATGAGCGTCCCCGTCTTGACCGAAAAATCCTTGCGGCAGTCCCGGCAGCGGTACGGCTGCGGCTTGCGTGTTGGCCGCTCCTGCACGTTCCGCGACTCGCATTCCGGACAGCGCGCACCCGTTGGCCAACGGTTCTTGACGAACCATTCCTCAGCTGCGGCATCGTCTGGAAACATCCGCGTGATGTCAACCGGCGAAAGTCCTTTGCGCTCATGGCATCCGGGTGCCTTGCGTGCCATCTTTATGTACTCAATTTACCCTCAATCCGGACGCGCGGCAAGCGGGTCTTGGGTAAACACGCCTATAAGCCCCTAAGAAATGCTCCAGCGGCATAGGATAACCAGCGGTCGGGCCTGGCACTGGATGCCCACGAGATCGTTTGCGATTCGTACGCCAGGAAGTCCGGCTTCAGGCTTCGCGTGAGTGGAGAACAACCAGCATCAGACCCGTGCTCCAGTTCGTAGCGGCCGTCTCAACGTTGGCGCTGCGAGTCTTACCACTCGATGAGAGGCTTGATGACTCCTTCCCTGTACTCCGCCATCATCTCGAACGCTTCTTGACCGCGCTCGAGGGGAAACCGGTGGCTCATGATGTCGCCGGAATCGATGACTCCGCGCTCAAGCATTTCCAGCGCGTGATGGTCGTTGCCGTTCGAGCGCTTCTGCACGTGAATCCGGGCTTCTCGATCCAAAGCAGGCCAAAAATTGACCGGAATCTCTGGCTGAGACGGAATGCCAACAAGCACCATCCGGCCGCCGGGCCGCAGGCACGCAATCGAATGGTTGATCGATTCGGCCTTGCCGGCCCCGTCGATCACCACATGGGCACCACAGCCCGTCAGATCCATCACGGCACCAACGGGGGACTCTTTGTTAACGTTGACGGACGCGGTCGCTCCGAGTTTTCTCGCTCTCCGGAGGCGGTGTTCCACCTTGTCGGCGGCCACAATCACGGACGCCCCCGCTAGCCTGGCCACAGCGACAGCAATCAGGCCAATCGGCCCGGTCCCGATGACCGCTACTGTCTCTCCCATCCGGAGTTCAGCCAATTCGAAGGAATGCAAGAGCACCGAGAGAGGCTCGATGAATGCAGCGTCAGCGAAGGACATCGAATCGGGCACCTGGAGCAGGTTGCGCCGGGGCATCACGGCATACTCCCGCAACGAGCCGGGAAAGTCCTTGCCCATAAACACGTTATCCAGCGCCAAGTTCTGGCGGCCGGACCGCGTGAATTCGCATTCCGACCGAATCACGAACGGTTCCACTGCTACCTTCGTGCCGGACGGAAGGTCCGTGACGCCAAGACCCGAGTCGACTACCTCCCCGGCGGGCTCGTGCCCCAACACCGAAGGGTAGACAGCGTCCAAGCCGGCGATCGAGCCTTCGCTGAACGCATGCATGTCGCTGCCGCAAACACCCGATGCCCGTAGCCGGACCAAAACTTCGCCCGGCCCCGGGTCCGGCGGGTCGGGCAATGTGCCCATCGCTAGACGACTGGGTGCAACCAATTGGAGTGCATACATGGCTTGGGACACCGTCCGAATCCGGACCAAAGCGGGCAGACGATGAAATCCATCATAGTCAAGCCTCTAGGCAGTGCCGTCTCCGTCGCCGAGACGCGCGATGGCGCTCGTGACGATTAAGCCGGTAATCGAAAGGCAGAGGGCTGCCATTCCTTGGCCGAGCGATGGCAAGACGAGTCCGGATTGCTCGCTAGAGAATGGCCAGAGGCCGAAGACGGCACCCGTGAGCAACCCTAGCAAGAAACCGAGAATCAGCGATCTCTGCCTTCGCAACAGCAACTGAACCAGGCTGCTCACGCCGACCACAGCCAGTACACCGCCTCCCGCGAACGGTGCAAGCACCTGAGCTGACTCAAGAAGCGCCGACCATTGCCTGCCATCGAATTCCAAGACTGCGGTCTTGAGAGCGTCGACCGCGCCCAGGATCGGAACATACTGGCCGCTGAGCACCAGCAAGTAGCCTCCGGAGAGTCCGGGCAGCAGCATTGCGGCGAACGCACCAAGCCCGGCAAGAAAAAGGACCGGAGTCGAAGATGAGGCTGAATCGGCGGGGCCAGGAGGAACGGTCGCCGTTGCGAAGATCAAAGCAAGACCGGCCACGATGCCGATGCAGCTCTTTGGGTCCAGCTTTCCCATTAGCCTCCACAAGACGGGAACCCCGCCCAGGGTCGCGCCCAAGAAGATGCTGTACATCACCCAGCGGTGGTCTACCACAAGATCCCGGACTGTGCCTGCTAAGACCAGAATAAGGACCGCAGCGGATGCAGCCACTGACGCCAGAAGAGCGACTGCATTCCGGTCTGGCCGCAAGGTAGTCAATCTTGCAAGTGCGTCGATGCATTGCGGATATACCCCAGCGGCAAGAAGCATCGTGCCGCCGGAAATCCCGGGGACCAGGTTAGCTAGGCCCATCAACGCGCCGCCGGCGAGTCCGCGAGCCAGGCTCGCCGAGCGCTGAGGTCGGGTCTCGCTAGCCATTGTGAATTGCGTGCAAACCTGGGTGCGAGAAGGCTTAGGAAGGCAATGATCGATGGTCGGTAGTCGGCGGATCCTCTGTCGTGCGCACTTATCGCCCAGGACCTGTGTGCAACCCGCCGGGGGCTGCCGAGGGAGGTGCCGCCTGCGTGACCGCCGGCTTCGGCGGAGCCGGATTGGGCTTGTAGAAAGTGACGAGGAAGCCGCCCATCGCGGCGATCGCGATGCCGGCGAAGAACTGCCATCGCACGCCGCCCAGGCCTCCTGCGGGCGGATGCAGCGTCATCGATGCGACGGCATTCACGATAGGTGCCCCGGCGAATACGATTGACATCACGGCGGCCGGAGTGCCCTTCGCGCCGAAGGCGAGCAGGATGCCGAAGGCCCCCACAGCGCCCAGCATCCCGGCGATCAGCGATATGGTCATGCCACGAGCGGGAAAGCTCCATTCGGCGCCGGAAAACAGCATCAAGGCGAGCGGGGCTAGCACCGCAACGAGAAAGTAGGCGACACCGACAAAAAGATACGCCTTGTAGCGTCCGTGAATGGGATCGGCCATTCCTAATTGGCCGCTGTGGAGAAAGTTGCCGTACAGACCCCAGCATGTGACCGTCAGCAACGCGTAAATGAGCCAGCCCAGGCCCCCTTGGTTCATCGTTTTGCTCCTTCGGACGGGTAAATGTCCCCGTGGTCCCCTAGCTTATTCGCAAAGGCCTGGTCAATCCTACGCTTGACGGTGATTTTCGAAGTCCCAGCGCATGATCGCCCCGGACTCCGCCGAGAGGTTGACCAAGTGCGCGCATGAGGCTGCGTGGTGGCCCACCCATGCGTCTTCGATCGGGGCCTTGCGGTCTCGCACGGACGAGAAGAAGTCTTGGAAATGCGCGACGGTCGAGGCAGGTCCGCTGTCGCTGTAAACTTCCTCTTTCGGCGGCGCTGGTCGTCTCAGTTCGGATCTGCCTTTCGGTGTGCGGTAGAATTCCGCCTCGAGCCTCGACGGCCATGCGCTCACGATCCAAGCATTGTTGTCGTAGCCGGACTCCGGATGGAAGATGAGTTCTCGACCAGCCATTTGGGCCGCGCCTTCCGTTCCCAGGACTTCGAACAAATAGCCGCCGTCTGCCCGGCTGTTAAAAGTGGAGCTGAGGTTGACCGTGAATCCCTCGCGGTAACGCAGCAGCGCGTTCAATGTGTCGGGGACCTCCCGGCTCTGGGTCCAGCGGTACAAGTCCCCCATTGCCAGGACCTCGGCTGGCATCGTCACACCCATGACGAAGTGGATCGTCGTGCAGAGATGCACGAACAGATCGGTCGCGATGCCTCCAGAGTATTCCTTGTAGCAGCGCCAGCGGAAGAAGCGTTCCAAGTCGAAGTCGCGCTTTGGCGCCGGGCCGAGAAATGCCTCCCAGTTGACTGTCTTAGTCGAAGCGTCGGGCGGGATCGGGTAGATCCAGGAACCCCCCGGGCTGTTGCGGTTGTAAGCGGCACGGATCATCGTGACTTGGCCGAGCTTTCCGGATTGCACCCAGTCTCGCAGCGTTCTCGCGCTTTCGCTGCTGATCGTTTGGCTGCCGACTTGAAGTATCTTTCCGGTCTTCTCAGCGGCCGCAGCGATTTCCAAGCCTTCATCGATGCTGAATGTCAGCGGCTTCTCGCAATAAACATCCTTGCCTGCGTGCAAGGCTTCCAAGACCATTTGCTTGTGCCAGTGGTCGGGCGTGCCGATCGTCACAGCGTCGATCGACGGATCGGACAGGATTCGCTCGTAGCTGCCGTAGTCCTTCGCCCGCGACCCTGTTCGCTCGATAGCGCGCTCGACACGTCCCGCGTAGGCGTCGCAGACACCGACGATTTCCGTGCCCGGCACCTTCTTGATTGCTTCGAGCAGTTCGTGAGAGCGCGAGCCGACCGCGATCATTCCGACGGTGATGCGATCGCTGGGAGCGACGCTCTGGGCTTGAGCAAGCGCCCCGGCTCCGCCGCCGAGGAACACCCTCCGAGTCAGTGACATGTGTCTCTCCAAGCTCTCCGTGTCGCGTGACCCTCGATTGCCACAGCGCCTGCTACGGGTTCGCCCTGTCTGCCAGCTTCAGTTCGCGGTCGATCACCCGCTGGTAGAAGTCAATCGGCCGTGCGCCCGTTAGGAGGATCCCGTTCACCAAGAACGCCGGCGTACCATCGAGCCCCAGGTTCCGCGCCTCTTGCGCCTCGCGTCTGACGGGCTGCTCGTATTTTCCCGAATCGGCGCAATTCATCAGAGGCTCGGCCTTCAATTTCAGCTCGCTCGCGATCTCGGTGTACATGGCGTCGGTGAACAGCTCTTTCTCGAACAGCTTACCCCTGAATTCCCAGAATTTGCCCTGCTCCCCCGCGCAGCGCGCGACCTGCGCGGCCCGCATAGCTTCCGGATGGATGTCGGTCAGCGGAAGATCCTTGAAAGCCCAGCGGACGCGATCCTTGTACTGCTCGTTCAGCTCGGCAAGGACCGGCTGGACCCTGCGGCAGTAGGGACACTGGAAATCAGAAAACTCCACGATCGTGACCGGGGCATTCTTCGGACCCCGGACCCGGACGTTTTCCAAATTCACGGGAAGCCGTGGCGGATCCATGAACACCTCGACCTCGGCTGCATCCTGCAGCCTGTCCACCAGATCCTGTAAGTGTCTTTGCGCCTTGCCTCGCCGAAGCACCTCTGCGATCTCCTGGCGTACCTCCTTCAACGGCTTGCCGATGTCGTCTTTCCGACCGTTGTAAAAGTCAGTGATCTCCTTGTTGGTCGGCGAACCCACCTTGGGGCTGACCTCGGAGGAGATCAGTTCTCTGACGGTGACACCCTTGCTCTTCGCCTCGTTTTCCAAGAGCCTTTGTGCGATTTCGCTGGTGAGCGCTTTGACGCGCAACTCGTAGATCTGCTGGTGAAGCTTCCGTTCTTCCGGGCTTACAGCCAGATCCTGTTCCAGAATTGGCTCCCCGTCGAGCACCGCTAGCGGCTCTTGCGCGAATCCCGAGATGCCTGCCAACGCTAGCGCCGCTGCCAGTATTCGGTATACCTTGGTCATCATTCTCATTGTAGCGACACAGCGGAGGGAGAGCGTCCGTTTGAAGGCGTGCTGGAATGACGATACGCGCAGATTCAGCAGCGGCCCTTGTCTCAGCTCAAGAAAGCCCACGATTGGCCGAGGCCAACCAGTTCGCGGAGTGTCCACGTGGCGGGCAACGACGAATCCGAACCCCCGCGTTCGGGAAAGGATCGATCGGGCACGGGGTTGCGAGCGTTCTGAGTCAGATCCCGGCGGCGGCGCGGCCAGCCTCTTGAAGCAGCATGAAGTTTTCGCTATCTTGGAGACAGTCACACGGTCGGCGCCGGGGCTTGAGCCGGGCCGTATAGAGGTTTCCGGCATCGTCGGCGGTGCGGCCACTACCATGGACTAGGACTCATCACAGCCAATGACGCACACACAGGGGCCCTTCGCGATCGAGGCGGTCCAGCTAAGCAAGTTCTACGGCAATTTCGCCGCCATCCGAGATGTATCCTTCGAGGTGCCACGCGGGCAGGTCGCGGCATTCCTAGGTCCTAACGGCGCAGGCAAGTCGACCACGCTCAAGATCCTGACGGGCTACGTTCAAGCGACGAAGGGAACCGCGCGCATTGCCGGGCTCGACATTTCCAAGCATCGAATCGAAGCCGCTTCGAAGATCGGGTACCTGCCGGAGAACGGCCCACTCTACCCGCAGATGACGCCGTTGGAACTGCTGCGATTCTTTGGCGAGGCGCGCGGCCTCGGTGACGGGGCGCTGACCTCGCGGATCGAATCCGTGGTGGACCAGTGCAATCTGGGCCCGGTGCTGGAAAAGGCGATCCACAAGCTGTCCAAGGGCTACCGCCAGCGGGTGGGGATGGCGCAGGTGCTGCTCCACGAACCCGACATCCTGATCATGGACGAGCCCACTGCCGGGTTAGACCCGAACCAGATCCGCGATGTCCGCACCTTGATCAGGGAGCTCAGTTCTTCGAAGACCGTGCTCATCTCGACCCATATCCTTCAAGAGGTCGAAGCGGTCGCCGATCACGTCGTAATCATCAACGAGGGTCGCATCGTGTTCGACGGGACGCCCTCGCAGATGGCTGCAGGGGAGGGTCTGGCGGCAGCTTTCCACCGATTGACCCGGCCGGTTCCCGATCCGTTACCGGCGCCCGGCGAACCGCCGCCGAGCCCTGACGGCGACGGACGGGCGACGACCGAGTCGGACACGGGAGGTGAATTGTGATCGAACGCTGGCATGTTTCGCGAGCTGTTTTGCGGCGCGAGCTGACTTCGTATTTCAGCAGCCCGACGGGCTACGTCTTCATTTCGTTGTTTGTTTTCCTGAGCGCGATCGCCGCATTCTGGCAGGAATCCTTTTTCGCCAGTAACCTAGCGAATCTTGACGCGCTGAACGCTTACTTCCCCTACCTGCTGATCTTCCTGGTGCCAGCACTGACCATGACGGCGTGGGCGGAAGAGAGACTGCACGGAACGGACGAGCTCCTGCTGACGCTGCCTGCGACAGATCTCGAGATCGTTCTCGGAAAGTACGGAGCGTACCTCGCAATCTATTCCGTCGCCTTGGCCTTTTCCCTGAGCCACGTGATCGTGCTGCTTATCCTCGGGAGCCCAGACATGGGGCTCCTTTTCGCCACGTACACGGGCTACTGGCTGATGGGAGCGGCCTTGGTGGCGCTGGGCATGCTGGCTTCGCAATTCACAGCGAACCTGACCGTGGCTTATATCCTCGGCGCGCTTCTGTGCGCGGTGCCCGTTTTCGTGGAGCACGCTGGCAACCTCTTCGGCGGGGTCCTGAGGCGGCTATTGGAAAGCCTGTCCTTTGTGGAGCAGTTTAGGGATTTCTCCGACGGTGTGATCCCGCTGTCCGGCAAACTCTATTTCCTAGGCTTCGCCGCGGCGATGCTCTATCTGAACGTGGCGGTCCTCGGCCGTCGCCACTGGGCGACAGGAAAGGACGCCCCGCGCCTCGGCCGGCACTATGCGGTCCGGGGCATGGCGGTCCTGGTCGGGGTCGCCGGGATGACTGTGCTGGTCGGACGGGTCGGCGGGCGCGTCGACACCACGGCGGAGCGACTGCATTCGCTGTCGCCCGACACGCGCGAACTCATCGCCGGCCTTGACTCGTCACGGCCGGTATTTATCCAGGCGTATCTGAGCCCCGAGGTGCCTCGCCGTTACGTGCAGACGCGCAACAACATCGTCTCGATGCTCCGAGAATTCGACGCGAGGGGCGGCGACCGCATTCACGCGAACATCATCTCGACCGAGAAATTCACGCCCGAATCTCGCGAAGCGCGCGACCGATTCGAGATTCGGCCACGCCCGGTCCCGCCGATGCACCAGTCCCAAGGCAGCCCGGACGAGATATTCCTGGGGCTCGTATTCAGTTCCGGCGGAGAGGAGTTCGTGATCCCGTTCTTCGATGTCGGCCTGCCGGTGGAGTACGAAATCATGCGCTCTGTGCGGGTCGTGGCCAACGCCGAGCGCAAAAAGGTCGGTGTCCTGCGGACAGGCATCAACCTATTCGGCGGGTTCGACTTCCAGGCCCGCCAGCAGTCGCGCTCGTGGTCGATCGTATCGGAGCTTGAAAAGCAGTACGAAGTGGTCCAAGTCGCGGCCACGGCAGATTATCCCGAAGACTTGGACGTGCTGATCGCCGTGCTTCCGAACACACTGCAGAGCGACGGCATGGATCGTCTGGTCAATTGGGCCAAGGAGGGCAACTCGCTGCTGCTCGTGGTTGACCCGCTTCCAGCGTTCAATATCGAGTCATCGCCTCAGCAGCTCCCTCAGAGCCCGTTCCAGCAGGGCCAGCCGCAGCGCGTCCCGACGGACACCAAGCCGCTGACGGACGCTCTGGGATTGGCGTGGGAGACCGACCGCATCGCTTGGGACAAGTACAATCCCCACCCGAATTTCCGTAACCTTCCGGAAGAAGTCGTTTTCCTCGGGGCCGGCAGCGGCTTCGAGAACACCTTCAGCCAGGAGGAGCCCGTCTCGTCCGGCCTCCAGGAGGTGGTGTTCCTCTACGGCGGGGTGCTGAAGCCGGCCGAGGAGCCTGAGTCCAAGATGAAATTCACCCCGTTGCTCCGCACGGGGACCGAATCGGGCACGACGCTCTGGTTCCGTCTCGTGCAGCAGTCCATCTTCGGCATGCAGCTGGCTACCAACTTGCCACACGAGCCCGACGCGGAGAGCCATGTGCTAGCCGCGCGTGTCACCTCGGAAGACGGCGAGAATCCCGTCCACGCTATTGTGATCGCAGACGCCGACATGATGGGCGAGCAGTTCTTCGCGCTGCGTCGCCAAGGTGTCGAGGAATTGAATTTCGACAACGTGACGTTCCTGCTCAATGCAGTCGACCAGCTGGCGGATGACGCGTCGTTCATCGCGCTACGGAAGCGTCGCAGGACCCACAGGACCTTGGAGACTGTGGAGGCCCGGACGCGAATCTACGAGGAAGACCGGCTCGAAGAGACCCGCGGAGCCGAGCAGGAAGCGGAAGACAAGCTGAATGCGGCGCAAGCGCGGCTGGACGAGGCGGTCAAGTCACTGCAGGACAGGACGGATCTTGACGCGCAGACGAAGAGGATCATGATTTCCAACCAAGAACGCATCGAGAATCGCCGGCTCGCGGTGGCTCGAAGCAACATCGAGGACGAGAAAGAAATCTTGATCGAGGCTGCGCGCGGCGACATGGAGGCCGGCGTGCGCGCCATCCAGAACACGATCAAGGTCCTTGCGGTCGCGCTATCCCCAGTCCCAGCGTTCCTGCTTTTCCTGTTCGTGTCGGTGAAACGGCGTGAGCGTGAGCAGATCGGGGTCGGTAGCGACCGGCTAGTGGAGGTTGCAGAATCATGACGGAGACGACAAGAACCCTTTATTTCGTGCTGGCAGCAGTCGTGGCGGCGGCCGCGGCGGTTGTAGTGGACCCCAGCAAATCGACGCCCGACATCTTCGACGACGTCGGCGAGCTGTTCTTCGAAGACTTCACCGACCCCCAGGCCCCGCGATCGATTGAAGTCATCGACTACGACGAGGCGACCGCCACTGCCACGCCGCTGAAGGTCGAGTTCCGCGACAACAGGTGGGTGATACCCTCGCATCACTCCTATCCGGCGGACGCGGAGGAGCGGCTCGCCAAGACAGCCGCCGCTCTGATCGAGTTGCGCAAGGACCGTGTGGTCTCGGACTTGGCGCAGGATCACGCCAGCTACTCGGTCGTGGATCCGCTCGATGACCAAGCCACGTCGCTCGCCGGTCGCGGCAAGCGAGTGAAGATCATTGACGGTGGCTCGAATATCCTCGCCGACTTCATCGTCGGCTCGGAAGTGGAAGGGAAGCGCGACTACCGCTACATGCGAGTGCCCGGACAGAAGCGCACGTACGAGGTCAAGACGGAGGCCGATGTCTCCGCGAAGTTTCAGGACTGGATCGAGACGGACTTGCTCAAGATCTCCCCGTTCGACCTGCGTCGCATCGAGATCAATCGCTACACGATCAACGAACGCCTCGGACGCGTCGAGAACCGCCAGAACCTGACTCTGACACAGCAAGACAACAAGTGGCGATACGCCGGCAGGGAGCCGAATTCCGATACGATGAGCGACCTGACCACGGCTCTCGACAAGCTGCGAATCGTCGACGTGCAGCCCAAGCCGCAAGGCCTGAGCGAGGACCTGAAGGCGAAGTCGGGAATCCAGCCGACGAGAGAGAACTTCCGATCCCTCCAAGGGAAGGGGTTTTTCCCGAATCCGTATACCGGTCAGATCCTTTCGAATGAAGGCGAGATCCTTGTCGATTCCAAGAACGGGTTGCGTTACGTGCTGCGCTTCGGCGAAATCGCTCCTGGCGGGTCCGGAGCCCAGGGAGATGACGGCGAGAGCGAGGGCGAGCGGCGCTTCGTGATGATCAGCGTCACCTTCAGCGAGGACCTAGCGAAGACTCACGAGGGAGATGCGGAGAAGGGCAGGGAGCTCGCGGACGAATTTCGGGCGCGGTTCGCCGACTGGTACTACGTCATCTCCGGCGCCGACTTTGGCAAGCTGCGCCCCAGCCGAGCGGACCTCAGAAAGAGCTGACCCTGGCTCGCTACGTCGCCGGCGACCGCGAGACAATCGCGGATGGGTCGACCCGGTGGCCGCAGGAGCTGCAAAATCTCGCTCGCCTTCGAAGAGTCCTGCGCGAGCACGCCGGACATGGTCGAGCCCGCCTCTCCGGGACCTCGGCTCGCGCCAATTCGGCTGATAGTATTCCTGTCGGGACAGCAATGATTGCGTAGCCGAGGACCATCAAGCAGAGGGCAACGAACTGACCCAAGGGCGTGTGCGGAGCAATGTCCCCGTACCCGACCGTGGTCATGGTGACCACTGCCCAATAGATGCTCGTGGGAATGCTCGTGAATCCCGCTTCATCACCTTCGACCAAGTACATTATTGTTCCGAAAATAACTGAGACGCTCAGCACTCCGGTCAGGAACACGACAATCTTTGGCCGGCTGGCTTTGAGCGCTCGCGTCAGCGCGTAAGCTTCTATCAGATACCTGACCAGCTTCAGGACTCGAAAGACACGAACGAGGCGGAGCGCTCGGACGGCCGCCAGGGACTGGGCACCGGTAACGATCGCGCTCAAGTAAGTGGGCACGATCGCCACCAGGTCGACTATGCCGAAGAAGCTGATCGCGTAAGCGCGGCGTCGCGGAGCTATCCACAGGCGGAGCCCGTACTCGATGGTGAACAAAATCGTGAACATCCACTCCGCGATGCGAAGTGGCATGCCGTAGGTCGATTGAATGGTGGGAACGCTCTCCAGAAGGACCACCGCGACACTGAGCAGGATCGCCCACAGCAAGCCAACGTCGAATGCCCTGCCTGCGGGCGTGTCGACACCGAATATGATGAGGCGGAGTTGCCGACGCAATCTCTGCGGAAGCGGGCGGCTCGCACGGGACGTCACGTAGCACAGTCTATGCAATCTCACACGACTGTCAAGAAAGTCCCTCTAATACCGGGACCGGGTTTTCTGGGACGTCGCGCGCTGAAATCCCGCATGGCGATTGGTCTGCGTTCCGGGGTACCGCCAGTCTTGGCGCTCGAGCCACTCGCCGCCCTATCGATCTCGTTGCCAGCCCAACCGTGAAATCCGTCCATCCGCTAACTGCCGATTCGTGGCCTCAGGGGGATTGCTCGAATCACCAGGCTCAACGGTCTCGCTCCGCTTCGGTCTTCCAAAGAGCGTGCAACGCGCTCGGGCCTGAGGCTGGCATCCACTGCGCGACAACGGCCTCCGGCCGAAGAGGGGCCGGCCGATTCCAAGAGGCTCCGCCGTCTCCAACTGAAGATGGAGGGCTTGGTCTGACGACAGAGCGATCTGCGTTGACCGTCACGCGGGGGTGGCATCGAAGGGCAGCATTCGGTCCTAACCGGACCCTCACGAGAGGCTCCTGTCGCGACTGGGGCCATCCGCTCAACGAAGCCCGCAAGATTTGCGACAATTCTGGAACATGGCCAAGGAAATCCTACTCGTTGCGAACGGGGACTTGCGACTGTCTGCCAACCGAATGTGCTGGCCGGCACAGCAGGAAATGGAGGCGCGGCTGACCGAGGCGATAGAGCTGGCGGGCGGGACCGTGCGGCGGGCGCACGAATACGACGCGACCAAGAGACATGGCTTCATCGACAGCCAGAAGCGGGGCCTCGAGGTGTTCCGCTCGATTAACAGGAAAGCTCCGCTCGTCGTCGCCGAAGCGGTCTGGCAGTACTCGCAGCACATTCTACCTGGGCTCACGAGCCATGAAGGGCCGATTCTGACCGTTGCGAACTGGAGCGGCCAGTGGCCTGGCTTGGTGGGCATGCTTAACCTGAACGGAAGCCTCACCAAGGCGGGGGTGCAGTACTCGACCCTTTGGAGCGAGGACTTTACTGACGAATTCTTCTACGGGCAACTGCGGGCCTGGACCGGCGGCAGCAAGATCGTGCATCGCCAACCCCACGTCCTGGGCGCAGCCGACATCATCCTGCCGCACAGAGCGATGCTGGTCGGGCACGAGGTGGCAGACGACTTGCGGTCGCGCAAAGCGATTCTGGGCGTATTCGACGAAGGCTGCATGGGAATGTACAACGCCATCATTCCCGACCACCTGCTCAATGCCACGGGGGTCTTCAAAGAACGCTTGAGCCAATCCGCACTCTGGGCAGCAATGCAGCAGGTGAGCGACCAGGAGGCGCAGGGCGTGCGCGATTGGCTGGACGCGAAAGGGATGCGGTTCGATACGGGCCGAGACGAAGAGACAGAACTAACCGATGGTCAGATCCTGTGGCAGTGCAAGATGTACATCGCGGCCCTGCGAATCGCGGACGAGTTCGGATGCGATGCGATCGGCATCCAGTACCAGCAAGGCTTGAAAGACATCTGCCCGGCCTCTGATCTGGTCGAGGGCCTGCTGAACAACGTTGACCGCCCGCCGGCCAAGTCTGCCGATGGCAGGACGCTCTACGAGGGCCAGGCAATGCCGCACTTCAATGAAGTCGACGAGTGTGCCGGCCTCGACGCCCTGATCACCAACAGAGTCTGGTCCCAGCTCGGCTATTCGCCCGAGACGACCCTCCACGATCTGCGGTACGGCGAGCCGTACGAAGTTGGGGGCAGGGAAGTGTTCGTTTGGGTGTTCGAGATTTCCGGTTCGGTGCCGCCCAAGCACTTGATCGGAGAATACGCGGGTGCGGTGAGCGAACGGCAGCCGGCGATGTACTTCCCGTTGGGCGGAGGGACGATCAAGGGCGTGAGCAAGCCCGGGGAGGTCGTTTGGAGCCGAGTCTTTATCGAGGACGGGCGTCTCAAGGCGGACGTCGGACTCGCCGAGGTCGTCGAACTGCCACAAGAGGAAACAGAGAGGCGCTGGCGGATCACGACTCCGCAGTGGCCGATCATGCATGCGGTGACGCGCGGCATCAGCCGTGACCGGATGATGGGGCGTCACAAATCGAATCACATCCAAGTGGCATACGCTCCGGACCTGCCCGGCGCAAGGTTCGCTCTGAGCGCAAAGATCGCGGCATTTCGCCGCCTCGGGATCGAGGTGTTCGTCTGCGGTTCCGGCCATGATCTCATCTAGGCCGGGCGAGTCGACTTTGATTGCGACGGCTTGCTGGAAGTCCGTGCGGCCCGGCGGCGGCCTGATCTGCCGGCGGTCGTGCGGGAAGCGCCTTTGGCCGAGGTTCGCGTCCAATTTCACACTGAACGGGCGTCGGGCCTTGCTGAAACTGTGCATCACCACATGACTAGCGTGACGTTTAAAACAACCATTCCGGTCGCTACAATGGCGCAGGGCGTGCCCGCTGCAGGCGGTCTGAAGCACAGCGCCTCGGGACGGCACGAAGGAGGACGAGATGCGCGGCACCAAGAAAATCCTGATTGCGGCGCTGCTGCTCGCTGTGCCAGCGTTGCATGCCTCGGCTGGTCAACAGCTTGCCGAGGGAACGGCAGCAGCTTGGATACTCTCTCACGGGGGCAAGATTCGCCTTCACGGTGCCTCGAGCGAAATTGAATCGGTAGCTGAATTGCCCGAGGGGGCGTTTTCAATCCGCGAGGTGGTCCTGACGGGAACGTTGGTGCATCCGCGCGATTTGAAGCGACTGCAGGCTCTCGCCAGATTGGAACGCCTCACGTTGCCGGGCACGATGTGGAACCCGGTCTGCTGCGGCACGCTCGGCAACGTGGACGATAGCGATCTTGTGGAGAGTCTAGCCGGTCTGGAGTCCTTGGAATCGCTTCATCTCAGCCACCATTTCCTCAGCGTCTTCAAGGGAATCCGGGTGTTCGACCACGCTATCGAGAAGCTCGCTCCGTTGCGGAACTTGCGCTCTCTTCAATTGAAGTCGACACGCGTTACCGGCAAGCACCTTGACGGCTTCACGAATCTGGAGCGCCTAGATCTGACGCAGTCCGATGTGAACGACGAGGGCTTGGAACGAATTGCCTCCTTGGAAAAGCTCAAGACGCTGCGGCTGCGCAGCACGTATGTGACCGACAAGGGTCTTTCCTCGCTTGCCCGGCTGCCTCAATTGGTCGAGCTGGACTTGGCGGACTTGGAGCTTACGGATGCCGGACTGGCGGGCCTGGCGCCGCTCAAGAACTTGAGGGTGCTCAACCTACGAGGGTCTGGACTCACAGATGCAGGCTTGCAGCACCTGGCAGCTATGGACCAATTGGCTGACCTCAACCTTTACCGGACCCGCGTCACGAATGCAGGAATGCCGCAGCTAGCGGCATTGCCGAATCTTCGCCGCGTGGACCTCCGCTACAGCCGGGCGACCGCGGCAGGCGTGAACGTCTTGCGCGAGTCGAAAGAGGGGATCGAAGTCCTGTTCGTAGACACCGCTCCGCTGACCTTGGAGCAGAAGGCGCCTAAACCGCCCGAATCGGGTTTGGACAACTTGGTCGCTTGGGTTCAATCGGTCGGCGGAACTGCCCGCCGTTTAGGGGACGGAAGCGTGTCCGTTTCGCTCCGCGCCACTCCGGTTGGGGACAGAGATGTCGCATCGCTGTCGCGTTTTTCCGAAATCACCGAGCTTGACCTTAGCGCGACCGATGTGAGCGACTTGGGGCTCCGCTCGGTGGGGGCGCTTCCGTCGTTGCGGCTGCTCAGCCTCGCCCATGCAGGGATTACCGATGACGGACTCTCGGATTTGGCGGCTCTGGCGGCCCTGGAAGAGCTCGTCCTCGACCAAACCATGGTCGAAGGGTCGGGACTTGAGCACCTTGCGACCCTGACGAATCTGCGAAGGCTCTCGCTCGCCGGTACCGCGGTGGGCGACGATGCCCTGACGAGTGCCGGTGGCTGGCGGAGTCTAAGAGTGCTTGGTCTGGACTACACCCAGGTAACCGACACAGGAATGGACCTCGTCGCCGGCTTGGAGAATCTAGCCGAACTTGGACTGACTGGCACTAGGGTGGGCGACGCAGGGCTTCGCTTGATAGCAGGCTTAGAAGGCCTGCAACGACTTTCCCTGGCATACACGGAGGTTACGGGGCCGGGGATGGCGCACCTAGTACCTATGCGGGCCCTTGCCGATCTCGACTTGGCCAACACAAGGGTCGACGATTCAGGAATGGTTGAACTTGCGCGTCTCAACAGATTGCAACGGCTGAACTTAGATTACACAAAGGTCTCGACGGCTGGCATTGCGGCGCTTGCGCCGAGCTTGCCGTTGCACGTGCTGAGCCTTGACAACACTGACGTGGACGATAGCGCTCTGGAGGCGTTGCGGCAATTCCGCGATCTGCAATCGCTCAACCTGTATCACACTTTGGTGACCGAAAGCGGCCTCCGCTTCCTCAGGGAGGCTTTGCCCGATTGCGCGATCGACTGGGATCGGGACTCCGCCCAGCCGACGCGGCGTAGGTAGGGCATCCATGCCGCCCGCCTTTCGTTTGTTTCTGATAGCCGCGCTCGCGACGCTGATGCCCAGTCTCGCCGCTAGCGACGCGAAGGCCGTCGCGGATTGGGTCCAGGTTCAAGGCGGCACCGTGACGTCCGGCGAAGGCGGGGAAATCCTTCGGATCGACCTGAGTCGCAGCTGGATTAGCGACATCGACCTCGAGAAGCTCAAGGGCCTAGAGCAGCTCGAGAGCCTCGCGCTAGCGCAGACTCACGTCACAGACAGCGCGCTGGAAGTTGTGGCGACACTGCCCGCCTTGCGGGAACTTGACTTGTTTTTTTGCGAGCACTTCACGGACGCAGGGGCGTCCCAGCTGCGTCGCGCGCCAGGTCTCGAGACGCTGAATGTTCGCGGCACGAAGATCAGCGACTCCGGAGTGAAGTTCTTAACCGAGCTCAAGCTGTTGCGAAAGCTCGATATTGGCATCACCGAGATCGGCGACCCTTCGATCGAACTGATGGAATCCTTGCCCCGCTTGGAGTCATTGGCAATCGGCGGAAACCGCATCGGCGAGGTAGGGATTGCGAGCCTGCGGGCACTTAAGCGACTAAGGCATCTCGACATGTCGGGAGCGCAGGTCACGGACAGCGGCATCTGGGCGGTCACCGTCACCGACTTGAACTTAAGCGAAATCGGTGCTCTATCAGGCCTCGAGAGCCTCAACCTAGGCGCACCGAGTCCGGACTATGTCGAAGCGATAAGTAGCGGCGTGCCACGCCTCAGAGGAGCAATCCGAGTCACGGATTTCGGCGCGACCCATATCGGGCAGCTGTCCGCACTGCGCAGGCTCGACCTGTCCCGCTCGGCACTCACGGCAACTGGAATTGAGAGGCTGGAGGGGCTCCTGGAGTTGGAAGAGCTGGTACTAGCGCACGTTGAGTCGATTGACGACTCGGCGGGCCGCGCGCTGGCAGCGCTGCCAGCACTCAAGACACTTGACGTGTCGTTCACCCAATTCGGAGATGCCGGGCTCAAAGCATTGCTTGACCACCCAAATCTCGATCGCGTCGTCGTTGCAGGAGCGCCTGTCGGAGAGGCAGCCGTCGCCGAATTCGTAGAGGCCCGGCCTGGCCGGGATGCGATTCGGTGAATTGGCCCGACCGCGGCCTCAACCCGTGGCGGCCGGAATTGTGCCGTACGAGGTCGGGAAATGGTCGATCGATGCTCCGACCTCCGCAGCGACAGTGCGGTAGAGGTCCCCAAACGTACCCGTCACTCGGGTGTGATGACCCGGCATCAGGCGCCCGGCCCGGCCCGCTAGTATCACGGCCCCGCCGCTGTTCTTATGGAAGTTCGCTTCGGCATGCTCGTGGACGAACAGCAGCGCGCAGTTGTCCAGCAGCGAACCATTGCCTTCAGGCGTGCTCTTCAGCTTCGCAACGAAGTATGCGAACTCCTCAACGTGCCAGCGGCAAATGTCCCGCATCACTTCTTGCTGCCGCTGCCGATGCGGACCGCCGAGGTGCGAGTACTCGTGGTGCCGCGCGAAGGAGAGACCGAGCCAAGGAAAGCGGGTAAGACCTTGGCACTTGGTCAGCATGTAAGAAGCCACGCGGGTCTGGCCGGAGGCGAAGGCATGGACCAGCAGGTCGCTCTGCAGCTTGGCGATCCGGGGATAATCGCGTGGGTCGCCTCCGGCTTCCGGCTGCTCGACCCTCCGGGCGTATTCCGCGGGAAACTCTGCGATGGCGCGCTCCATGTCGAAGATCGAAGTGAGGTACTCGTCGATTCGACGCGAGTCTTCTTGCCCTAGACTCGAGCGCAGCCTCCGGGCGTGGCCCCGGACCGAATCCAAGATGCTGCGCTTGCGATTCACCCAGCCATCGTCAAGAGTCCCGAAGAGGCGGTCAAATAGCTTCTGCGGGATGACCTCGGGCGGCAGCGCTCGGTTCTTCGAGCTCCAGCTCATGTTGCGCTGCATGCTGGAGCCGAACGATTCCTGGCAGACGCCGACTTGCAGCGAGGGGAACCGGGAGCTCGAGCCGATCTTGCTTGCGACAACCTGATCGATCGATGCGCCGCCGGCGCCAATGCCCGTGTACTTTGCGCCCGAAACAAGGGCGCTCATCGAGCGCTGGTGGCCGTTGCCCACGCCGCTGGTCTGACCATTGGGATTGTCGAGGCCAGAGAGGATCTGGATATCGTCCCGAAGCCGCGCCAGAGGCGAAAGGCACGGAGTCAGCGAGTACCCGGCACCCTCGTCCCGGGGAATCCAGTAGCGTTCCGGAATGCCGTTCCCGTTGAACCAGAAGACGAACCGGGTCTTAGGGGAGGCCGACTCGCCGGGCACTCCCGAGCGAGCGGCGTATGCCGTGCCCGAAGCGTTGAACATGCAAGCCAAGGGGGGCAGCGCGATGCGGACTGTCGCACCGCCGATCGCCATGCCCTTGAGGAATGCGCGGCGTGGCAGAGGCTGCATCGGCATGGTCAGTCGCGCCAATCAGTACCAAGGTGCTCCTCCGAGACAACGAGTGCCAAGACCAATTCCCGATACAAGAACCCTGATTGCTTAAAACGATTATAGGCGCGATCGATCATGGCTGCGTCCTGCCGCGTCTCGTGCCGTCCGAAAATGTATCGAAAGAGCTGCTTGACGATGCATTTCTGGCAGATTTCCGACTCCGCCAAGATGCGTCCAGCCTCACGAGGCGAGCTGAACGACGAGTCTTCGATCCCGGCGATGTAGCCTTGCGAATCGATCGGCAGCTCGTGCGTCTCGGCCTTCATCCCCTGGCGCTCCTGCTGCGGAGTGGGCTCGACCCGCACCGGTTCCGTCTCGCGCAGCGACCCGACGGTATCGAAACGCTCGAAGCCGAAGCCAATGGGGTCCACGAGCTTGTGGCACGACGCGCAGGCCTTCTCCGCAGCGTGCAGGCCCTCCATGGTTTCCCGAATCGTCATCGGGCGAGCCCCTAGCGCGAGGGGCGGCAGCGAGGCGTCGACTCCGGGCGGGGGCGGGGGGATGCTTTGGCAAAGAAAGTGCTCGCGCACGAACAGGCCTCGCTCGGTGGGCGAGGTGAGGACAGGCTTGCCGGTCTGCGCCAGGAACGTTCCCTGTCCCAAGATACCCCCGCGCATCGAACCCTCTGGGTAGGGCGTCTTCGCGAATGGCACTTCCGGGTCGGGCATTGCGTAGAGCTTCGTCAGGAAATCGTCGACGAAGGTGTAGTCCGAAGCAAAGAATTCGCGGAAGTCGGCATCGTTCCAGACCAGGTGATTGAACAGCAGGCGGGATTCCTCGGCCATGCTCTCCGCTACTTGCTGGTTGTAGTCGCGGAAGCGGTTGCGATCCTTTACCGAATTGAGAAGCCGGTCGAAGCGCATCCACTGCGTGAAGAATCCATCGAACGTGTCACGTGCGGCAGTCGATTCCAGCAAGCGCCGAGCCTGCTGTTCGACTGCCGCCCTGGTGCCGATTCGGCCTTCGGACGCAGCCGCGAACAACTCTTGGTCCGGCAGCGTGTTCCACAGAGCGTACGAGAGCCTTGCGGCAATTTCGAATTGCTTGTGGAGGCTGCCACTTGGCTGGGGCGTCAGAAACAGGAATTGCGGGGACTGGAGGATCGTTTCGACAGCCGTGGCGGCGCCTGCGAGGAAGTCGCCGCTGTCGGCGGCCCATTCCAGCATCAAACCGACGTAGGCATCCAATTCGGCGTCATCGAGAGGACGCCGGTAGGCTCTCGTTCCAAAGTCGCGCAGGAAGGATTCCGCGCAATCCCGGTCCGTCGAGTCCCGGGGCTCGCAGGGAACCAGCTCGTTCTCGTCGCCGTATCGAAATGCGTTCTTCGCAAGTTTCTCGGCAGCCTTGGCGTAGGCTTCGGCGAGCAAGGGAGTGATGGCTTGCGACGAAGCTTGGTTGGTGAATCCGTTAACGAAATCCTCCATGGGGAAGCTGCGAGCTGGGCGGGTTCGATCACCCATCAGGTCACGAACGCTGTTGTCGTATTGAATATGCGTGAGTCGGCGCAAGGGTTCGCGGACCCGCTTGGCCTGTCGGTCGGGGGAATGGGTCATTGGCGGGGCCCTAGATGCTAGAAACTCCACCCACGACGCCAGAATCCGCTCGGCTTCGCTGTCGGCCTGTATCAGAGGGCCGCCTGTATGTGGAATTCGATTCGTGGGCTTTACGAGCAGCAGCGAGTTGTCCGGAGACGTCCTGTCAACCAGTTGAACCAGGTCCAGGCCGAAAGCCGTGATCGTGTCTCGGGACGCGCCGGATTCGGGAAAGTGAAGCCGAGTGCCAGATGCGACGCCGGATGCATTGTGGCATGCACGGCAATTCTGCGCTTCCAGGCGAGGATACAAGTCATCGGGAAAGATCGCTTCCTGCTGGGCCGCGAGCGGCCACGCGATTGCCCAAATCATCCCGGCAAACCACGCGCCACCAAGCGGGGAGCGGGAACCGGATGGCTGTCCAACCCTGCTTTGCGATCTGCCGCCCATACTCGTCGCCAACCGCCCCGAACTGTTGAGAGCGAGCCCTCGTGGTCCACTATAGCGATCAATTTCATACTACGGGTACGAGGTCAATCGACAAGCCGAGCGAAGGCAAGGAACGAGGCAGGCACGGAACGAACAGGTCGCTGGACCGGCTGTGCGGCGAACGGATGCCGCGCTGGATTCGGCTGATACGCTGAGCGAGGGACAGGATCCAATTGCCATGATTGTTGTTCTTGGTGGTCCGGCGGCGCAGGTCGACCTCTGTCGAGTGTGCCGGCTACTCGGCGGCCGACGCTGCGGTATGTGGCCGCAAATGCTGTATCCACTTGAGCGCCGCAAGTAGCCTCCACCGGCCCGGAAGGCTCCGAACGCGATGAATCACGCCCGACTTCTCTATCGGCTCATCGGAAGGCCGCTGGTTCGCGAACCGGTTCGAACCCTGATAACCACGCTGTGCGTTTCGATCGGAGTCGCCGTCGTCGTGGCGATTGACTTGGCTGGCGAGGCCTCTGCAGGTTCCTTCCAATCCTCCATGGAGTCGCTGCAGGGCGATGCGAGCTACGAGATCAGCCAGGTCGGGGGCATTCCGGACTCAGTGTTCGGAGAGCTCACCAGGCTCTCGGGACCTTTAGAGTTCTCTGCACGAGTCGAAGGCTACGCGACCTTCGCGCAGAGCGGCGAGCGGCTGCCGCTGTTCGGCGTCGACATCATCGGTGACGAGGCGCTACGCAGCGGAGTCGGAATACAAATGGCGGATCTCGACGTCCTCGTTGAGTCGCGCCCGGTATGGGTCAGCGCGTCGCTGGGAGCGGACGTTGGAGACCGGATTGAACTCATCGTCAACGACCGGCTGGAATCCTTCAGGGTGCAAGCCGTGATGGACGAGTCGGGCTTGCATAGCAATGCTCGCGGCAGCATGGTCGTGATGGATATCGCGCTGGCACAGCGCGTGTTGGACCGAATCGGGCGTCTTGACCGCATCTATGCCAAGGTTCCTGGCGGGCGAGAGGGCAAGTGGGAGTCGCTGATCACAGAGCGGCTGCCGCCAAACGCATCCCTGCGGGCCGCAGGCATTCGCACGCGGGAAAACCGCAAGTTACTAAGGTCTTTCCGCTGGAACCTTCAAGTTTTAAGTTACATTGCGCTGATAGTCGGAGCGTTTCTCGTCTACAACACCGTGTCCGTGTCGGTGGTTCGTAGACGGTCGCTGATCGGCGTCGCCAGAGCGCTGGGAATGACATCGCGAGGGGTGCGTGCGGGGTTTCTGCTGGAAGGTTGCTGCTTTGGTGTCGCTGGCACGGCGATAGGCTTGGCGCTCGGTCGAGCGCTAGCGGTGGGAGCGGTCGAGCTAATGGGGCAAACTGTCGAATCACTTTACGTGAGCAGCGCTCCCGGCGAGATCGCGATACGGCCCGGAACAGCCGCGGTCGCCGTCTTCGCGGGCATCGGCGTCTCGATCTTCTCCGCTTGGTGGCCCGCCCGCGAGGCGTCTTCCGTGCCACCCACCGAGGCAATGGCGAAGGCCCGGCGGGAGTACGAGGTCGAGGCAAGTCGAGGGTCTTGGGCGAGGGCATCTCTTGCGTGCGCTGCGCTGTCCATTGGACTTTGCTTCGTACCCGCGTGGGACCGAGTGCCCTACGCTGGCTTCCTAGGCGCGCTGGGGCTTATCTTGTCGGCCACAATGCTTGTTCCGCAGGTTGCCGGGGCAAGTTTCCGATCCGCTGCCCGTCCGCTGATGCGGATCTTCGGGGCAGCCGCAATGGTCGGGAGCCGCAGCCTAGCCGGGTCCCTCGGCAGGACGGCCGTGATCGTGGCAGCGCTAGCGACCGCCACAGCCATGATGGTGAGCGTCGCAATCATGGTCGGAAGCCTGCGCGAAACGCTGCTGGTCTGGATGGACAGCCAGCTGCAGGCCGACCTTTACGTGCAGGCCGAAGCGAGGTCCGGTGTAGAGGATGCGCCGACTTTCAGCGAGGAGGCCGCCAGAGCGATCGAGGCTGTCCCCGGGGTCGACGCCGTAGACCGCTTCCGCCGCTACGCGATCAGCTACGAAGGCTTGCCCGCAACGCTGGCCTTGGCGGATTTCCGCGTTCATCGCACGCGATCCCGGATGCAGTTCCTGGATGGCCCGGACATGGACACCTTGGTAGATCGTCTGACGTCCAGCAAGAGCGTGATTGTCAGCGAGGCATTCGGCAGCAAGCACGACGTGGGCGTAGGCGACGCCGTTGCACTGCCCATAGGTCGCGGTGCCGAAGAGTTCGAGGTGGCAGCTGTCTATTTCGACTATTCGGCCGAGCACGGCTATGTCATCGGGCATCGCGACGTGCTAATGAGCTACCTGCCAGACGAACGGCTGACGAGCCTCGCCGTTTATCTGGCCCCCGACGCCGAAGTCGAGGCGGCCCGTGCGGAGATCATCGGTGCCGTTGCGGGACGCAGACTGCAGGTTTCCCGGAACCGCGAGCTACGCGAAGGCGCCATTGTGATCTTTGACCGCACCTTCGCGATAACCTACGCGCTCGAGGCGGTAGCTGTCTTCGTGGCGATTCTCGGAATGGCTGGAGCATTGATCACATTGGTCATTGACCGCCGGACCGAACTAGGGGTTCTTCGGGCCGTCGGCGCAACGAAGCGCCAAGTGCGCCGGCTCGTCCTAGCGCAGGCAGGCATGCTGGGCCTGGTCTCGAACTTCGTCGGGGTCCTTCTCGGAGTGCTTCTTTCGGTAGTGCTGATCAAGGTGATAAACAAGCAGTCGTTCGGCTGGACAATTCAGTTCCACTGGCCGGTCGGCCTGTTGATCGGAGCGATCACGGTGATCTTCGCGGCGAGCCTGATCGCCGGAACGTATCCAGCGCGGGTCGCCGCGGCCAGGGATCCGCTGGGTGCCATGCACGAAGAGTGATTTGCCGGGACGCGCGGTGCTAGCCTGAAGCGTTGGCAGTATTGCGTTTCGAGAACGCGTCAAAGAATTACGATCTGATCGAGCACTCGGTACCGGCCTTGCGCGACGTGACCGTCGATGTCGAGGTAGGGGAGTTCGTAGCTCTGGTCGGTCGCAGCGGCTGCGGCAAGACCACCTTCTTGAACCTAGCGGGAGCAATGGATCTGCCGAGTAGCGGCGAGGTCTTTGTGGACGGTCTCTCGACAAAGAATCTCAGTGATGACCGGATGACCGCTATCCGGCGGGAGCGGGTGGGGTTCGTCTTTCAATTCTTTCATCTGTTCCCTACGCTTAACGTACTGGAAAACATAGAGATGCCCTTGCAGTTGGCAGGATATCCCGGGCCTCGCGCTCGGGCAGAGGAACTATTGGAACTCGTGGATCTGCAGAGTCTGGGAAATCGATTGCCCTACCAGCTTTCGGGCGGTCAGATGCAACGAGTCGCTATCGCACGGGCCCTCGGGCATTACCCGGCGCTGCTCTTGGCGGACGAGCCGTTGGGGAACCTCGACACGGAGACATCTTCGACGGTTATGAAGCTCTTCCGGCGCGTCAACGAGGAACTCGGAACAGCGATCATCATGGCAACCCACAGCCTGGAGAACGCTGCGGAGACAGATCGGATGCTGACGATGAGGGACGGCAGGCTAGTCTCGGACAGGTCGATCGGCGCCGCCTAGGTGCTTGTTCGGACCAGGATGCAAATGAACGGCAGCGATTCCGGTGGCGCCTGCTCATTGGCGGGCCGAGGCCGGAATTGCAAGATGCCCGCGAAGCCTGCCGGCCCGGCCTGGCCCCCGATGGGTCGGTTTTCGCCCGCGATCGTCGTTGCCGCGCGGTGGTCAAGAGCGTGGGCTTTGATGGAAAGAGAGTTTCGATCTCCAATGAATTTCGAAATCGGGGCATTGAAGCGTGTCCCGGGAGCTCGGCTTCCTTGACCGAGCCACGAACGGGGCATCGCGGAACCCGGCGATACTGAGACCAACACGCGATGAAGCTCGTACTAGTCGCCTTTTGCTTCGGGCTTGTAATCCCGGCCGCGGCCTTTGAACAGGCCAAGCCAGGCTACGAATTCGAGTTCCCTCGCGACCATTTCGAACACCCGACTTTCGCTGCAGAGTGGTGGTACTACACCGGGAATCTAGCCACGCCTGAAGGCCGGCCCTTCGGATTCGAGCTGACGTTCTTCCGGGTCGCCATCGACCGCGAGGAGGTCCGGAAGACGAATTGGGATCCCGGTCAAGTCTACCTAACTCACTTCGTAGTGACGGACATCGAAGCCGAGCGACTTCATCACCGTGAACGCGTGAATCGCGATGGACCCGGATTGGCGGGCGCCTCGGAGTCCGCGGCATTGATCTGGAATGGCAACTGGAGCGTCGAATTTCTGTCCGGCGATCCCCGGAGGCCTACCCAGCTAGTCCGCGCCGAAGACGAGGGCATTCTCTTGGAACTGGAGGTGAAACCGGCAAAGCCTGTCGTCATCCACGGCAGAGACGGCGTCAGCCAGAAGGCTGGCGGGGAAGGGCAGGCGTCACATTACGCTTCGTTCACGAGGCTGCTAGCTAGCGGCCGCATCGTGCTGGAGGGGGCCGAGTATAACGTCGAGGGCTTGGCATGGATGGATCACGAGTTCTTCACGAACAACCTGGCCGCAGACCAAGTCGGGTGGGACTGGATGAGCATCCAGCTGGACGACGGGAGCGACCTGATGATCTACGCGTTGCGAAACGTAGACGGGGAGCACAGCGAGTTCTCTGGCGGCACGTTCGTCGGCGCGAGCGGGGAACAAATTCTCTTGGTTGCCAAGGATCTCCGCCTTACTCCAGGCAGGAAATGGCGGAGCATCGAAACCGGAGCCGCCTACCCGGTCGAATGGACCGTCGAAATTCCACGCCTAGAGCTCATTTTGGAGGTGCGTCCATTGCTCGACTCCCAAGAGGTTCTCAGCGACTTTGCGTTCACTCCCGTCTACTGGGAGGGCGCAGTCGAATATCGCGGGAAGCGAGCCGGAAGGGACGTAGCAGGGAAGGGCTACTTGGAAATGACCGGCTACGACAAGCCAGTCAAACTGCTCCAGTAGCACCTGCCAAGGCCATCGTTGCTGGGCAAGACCTATTCGAGACGAAAGCTGATGTCGGCGGCAGGTGCCGAGTGCGTGAGTGCTCCAACGGAAGCGAAGTCCGCTCCGGCCTCCGCGTAAGCCCGGATAGTCGAAAGCGTGATATTCCCGGAAACCTCGACTTTTGCCCGCCCCGCGATGTGCACTACGGCCCGTGCGACTTGCCGCGACGAAAAGTTGTCCAGCAATAGATGGCGCACCCCGCTTGCCAGCGCTTGTTCCAGTTCGTTGAAATCCCGCACCTCGACCTCGACCGGCAGGCCGGCGCGAGAGCACCTTGCGACAGCCTCTCGAACGCCCCCTGCAGCCGCGATGTGGTTGTTCTTCACAAGGATCGCGTCGAACAGCCCGAGGCGGTGATTCGTGCCTCCTCCGGCGCGGACGGCAAGCTTGTCGATGAGGCGCATGCCCGGCTGGGTTTTGCGCGTGTCGAGGAGAACGCACCCTGTGCCGTCTAACTCAGTCACGTAACGGCTCGTCTGCGTCGCGATTCCGCACGTCCTTTGCAGCAAATTCAGAGCGGTTCGCTCTAAGGTAAGCAAGCGCCGGGCGGGGCCGCGAACTCGGGCGAACACCTGACCCTCATGCAGGGACTTCCCCTCGCTGTACAAGATCTGCACCTCGTCGTTGCCGTAGAGGTGAGCTAGCAACGGCGCGCCCGCCAGCGTCATGGACTGCCGCGGAAGGAAGAAGCCGCTGGCAAGGGCATCGCTCGTGACGCAGGCTTCGGTCGTGACATCGGCTTGGCCGATGTCCTCACGCAATGCGAGGTCGATCAATTCCAGAATCTGAGGATCATCCCATCGCATAAGAAGGCTCCGTCAAAGCGAGACCTAGCGTCAAGCAATCAATCAAAGTCTCTGCCGGAAAGCCAAGCACATAGGACTGTTAGCTGCGATCACTAGTGGATTCTTGGAACAAGACCCTAGCCGCTGCGTCGATCGCTCGCAAGGTCGGCACGCGGACATGATTCCTCTCAGCAAGCTCGATCACCGCACCTAGCAGGGCATCCAATTCCGGAGCGCGGCCACGCTCGAGATCCTGAAGCATCGAAGTCCTATGGTATCCCGCCGCCCGCGCGCCGGCGATGCGACGATCGTTCGAAAGGGCAATGCGGACTCCGACAGCAGATGCGACTTCGCGAACCTCGTCCATCATTGCCTCGATCAAGCTGCGCCCATACGGTGAATCGATGAGGTCTGCCAGAGCCTTGCGAGTCAGAGCACTTAATGGATTGAGCGCCGCGTTACCTAATAGCTTGACCCAGAGTTCGTGGCGTATGTCGTTCCGAACAGGGGATTTCAGGCCTACTCCCCGCAGTGCCGAGGAAAGCGCAAGCACTCGTTCGGTGCGACCGCCGGAAGGTTCTCCAAGGGGGAGCCTGTTTCCGGCAGTGTGCAGCACCTCCCCAGGCCCCTTCATGGAACAAGAAAAGTACACAATCGAGCCGACCACCAACGGAGCGGGAATGTGACGCCCGATCACTCCTTCGGGGTCCACTGCCTTGATCGGCTCCTCGTTGCCTGGAACCCCATGGAAGTACCACCATGGCAATCCGTTCTGGGTTGATATGAATGTGGTCCCTGAGTGTTTCAACGGCCCGATCGAGGGGGCGATCTCGGTGAGAGCATTGGCTTTCACCCCGAGCAAGACATAGTCGGCGGGTCCGACTTCCGCGGCTGACGCCGCGGCTTTGGCTTGATACCGCCGTTCGCCGAATGCCCGGCTGCTGACGATTAGGCCACGCTCACGCAACGCTTCCAGATTGGGGCCTCGGGCGATGAAGTGCACATCGTGCCCGCCTTCCAGCAGCCGCGCCCCAACGAACGATCCAACCGCGCCTGCGCCATAGATTGCGAATTTCATAGGGATCGAACGACTTACCGCAGCGCTTTCCGGACGCTGCCCTCGAGCGATTCGAGCGCGTCCGAGAAGAAATGGTCTCGTGCCCGTACCCACGTCAGGTCCTTAGGCTTGCCGGCCGATGCGAACACCTGCACCATTCTGTCGCGAGACCCGTATTCGTCCCGCGTGCTGTGGACAAAGTGCTTCGGGCAGCCACAGGAGCGCAAGATGCTCCACTCGCCGCTATTGACGGGCGTGCCCACCGCGATGACTCTGTCAGTGCCGGAATCGCGGCAGCAAACCCGCAAGGCGACCCGAGCACCGAATGAGAAGCCTCCGACAACTAATGGGATTCCCGGGTGCCTCTCGCGCATGTGCAGCATCGCCGCCCGCAGGTCATCCTGCTCTCCGGCCCCGCCGTCGTACGTGCCGGAACTAGTGCCCACCCCCCGGAAATTGAACCGCAATACCGCCGATCCCTCGCTCCTCGCGGCCTTGGCCATCCTGTACACGACCTTGGTGTGCATGGACCCGCCATATTGCGGGTGCGGATGGCAGAGCACAACTGCCCTCGCTATCTTTTGGTTAGAGTCAGGCTCTTCAAGCAATGACTCAAGTCGACCTGCCGGCCCCGCAAGAAAGATGGATTGAAGCTTGCGGGCCATGGCATAGGTTCCGAACTAGGAACGACCCCATTATTATTGCCTCAACCGGCTCGCGGATTGCGGTATCCGGCCTGCCCGGCTTATCATCAGTCGCATTGGCGTGCCCTAGCGCGCCGGAACTACGATAGTGGCCGTCGGGAACTCAAATCGGCATCGTTTCACGCCTCGTGCGACGCGGCTTAGCTGGACCTGCCTTGTGCTGCTCGCGTCATGGTCGTGCTCGACCCAAGCGCCTTCGACTGCGCTCGACCACCCGAACGTGCTGTTCATCGCTGTCGACGATCTGAATGTAGCGCTTGGCACCTACGGCGAATATCCAACTGCCAAGACGCCCAACATCGACCGCTTGGCGTCAGAAGGAATTCGCTTCGATCGTGCCTATGCGCAGGACCCTCTTTGCAATCCGTCACGAACTTCATTCCTGAGCGGGAAACGGCCCGCTTCGACGAACGTCTACGGCAATTTTGTCGAACCTAGGCGATACATGGGAGATGTAACGATGCTTCCGGAGTACTTCCGCTCCCACGGCTACTTCACTGCACGTGTGGGCAAGATCGCTCACGGTCGCTACGAGGATTCCGTGACGTGGGATATTTCCGAGAACGCGGTCCGTCGCGAGCACTACCTGCCGGGAGTCGACCACTCGGAGGTGCGTGACAATTCATGGATCGACGGTGCAGAGGATGGTCTTTCTCGCGCGGAGATATTACGGCATCTGGGCCGCCCGACTGGAATGCCGCTGACTTGGAGGGCCACCGACGAGACCGAGGCCGAGACTCCCGATGGCCGCACTGCTCGAAGAGTGATAGAGATCATGAGCGAGCGTCGCGAGCAACCGTTTTTCATCGGGGCGGGGTTCCACAAGCCCCATCAGCCTTGGGTCGCTCCGGCCAGCTTTTTTGAGCAGCACCCCATCGAGGACGTAGCGCTACCCCAGGAACCGCCAAACGACAGGATGGACATCCCAGCGCCGGCTCTGGGCGGATACCCGGAGGACCCCGACCACACTGACGAACAGAAGCGGCAGGCAATTGCGGCCTATCATGCGACGGTCACCCTGATTGACGTGCATGTTGGATTGCTTCTCGATGCGCTTTCCGCCCTGGGCCTGGAGCGCTCCACCATTGTCGTCTTCGTGAGCGACCACGGCTTCCACCTCGGCGAGCACGGGGGGCAATGGCGGAAGCACACCCAGTTCGAGGAATCGACCAGGGTGCCGCTCATCGTACGAGTCCCGGGCGGCATCGCCGGTTCCGCCACCAGTGCGCTGGTGGAGCTGGTCGATTTGTACCCCACGTTGGCAGATGTTTGCGGGCTGCCGATTCCCGAGGGCTTGGACGGCACTAGCTTTCGGGCGGTGATCGAAGATCCCCGGATTCCGTGGAAAAGCGCCGTCTTCTCAGAGGTCCAGCGCAATGGCGCGCATGGTCGGTCAATTCGAACCGCCCGCTACCGGTTTACCGAGTGGACGCCCCTCGAAGGCGATGGAACTGCCGAATTCGAATTCTACGACCTTGAGCGGGATCCGAAGGAATACAACAATCTCGCAAACGCGCCCGGGCAGCAAGGGAATCGCGATCGTCTCGCCAAGATGCTGCGAGCCGGCTGGCGCTCCGCACTGCCGGTGATGGGCATGCCAAGTCAAGGAAGGGAAGTGGGGTGAGCGTTCTTGTTCACGTGTCGAGGGTGCGACGGGACTGGCTGTGAGTCACGTGAAGTATTGCGGGAAGCGGAACAGGGCTAGCAGCCAAGACGGCTGGTACACGTTGGGCGACACTTCAGTGCGGCAATGATGACTGCGAGAAACAAGGGGGATCAGTGATCTACTTCACTCATTTCTTAGGTGGCAGGCGGCACCTTGCACCCACCTTGCTGATTGTTGCCGTCTTGCTCGCAGCTCTATGCGCCTCCGCCGTCGCCCAGCAGGCTCGGCGCCCTGAATTCGAGCCCATCACGGACGATCCAGATCTGCCGCGCGTGCTCGTCATTGGCGATTCGATTTCGATAGGCTACACGCTGCCACTCAGGGCAGCGCTGAAGGGCGTCGCCAACGTCCACCGCCCGCCGGAAAACTGCCAGCATACGTGGAGGGGCCTCGTAGCGATCGATGATTGGCTTGGAGACGGGAAATGGGATCTCATCCACTTCAATTGGGGACTGCACGATCTCAAATACGTTGACTCGAATGGAAGGCGCGTGCTGCCGTCGGAGGGCAAGCAGGTAAGCACCGTCGAGGAATACGAGTCGAATTTAACCAAGCTCGTGGAGCGGCTGAAGCGGACGGGTGCCAAGCTGATTTGGAGGCCGACGACACCCGTACCAAAAGGAGCCTCCGGACGTCTTCCAAAAGACCTTCCCAAATTCAACCGAGCCGCCACACGGGTCATTACCCGTCACGACATCGAAATTGACGATATGAACGCCTTTATCGCGGCCGAGCGGATTCCGCACGTAAGGCCAAATGATGTGCACTTCTCCCCTGAATCGTCAGCGCGGCTCGCGATTAATAGCGCCACTATGATCCGACGAGCTCTAAGGGGGCAGTAATCGAGGAATTCCGCCGGACTTTTTGGCCGACTGTGTGCGGGGCAGGCTCTCGGAACTGAACTCGGGATGCGGGGCCGCGCGAAAGACGGACATAGCGAAGCAAGCACTTCTCGACGCCTGTGGCAAGGTAAGTCGTGGAAGGCTTGCGGCGGTCGCTCAATCCTTCTTTTCCAAGGCGTCGATCGGTTTGCCGCCGGTTTCCTTCCACCATGTGAGCACGGCCTTGCGCATCTCGGCCAGCCGCTGGGCGACTTCGGGTTTCGCGGCCAGGTTGGTTCGTTCCGCCGGATCGGCTTGAAGGTCGTACAGGTCTTCGGCGCCCTTTCGCCGTGTGGGATAGTCAGTTTCGATCGATTGGATGCGGAAGTAGGTTCTGTTGCGCGATGCAACGATGTCCTGCACAAAGAAGATGTACTTCCACCGCTCGTCGCGGACGTAAAGCGCGTAGATGTCTCGCTCGGGTCGCTCGTCGGTCGTCGTCACAAACGCCGGGTAGATCGCGCCGAACAGGCGCTGGCGATTCTTGGTTGTCTTGCCGTCGATGATTGGCCGCAAGTTGTTCCCCGCGGCGGAAGCCGGCGTCTTAGCGCCGGCGTAATCCAGAATCGTCGGGTAGATGTCCAGAGTGCTGGTCAGACAATGGAAACGCTGCCCGCCTTTGATCTTGGCGGGCCAGCTGAAGAACACCGGCGTGCGGACGCCTTTCTCAAACGCCGAGCCTTTCGACACCAAGCCATTGCACCATCCGTTGTCGATCACAAACACGAACATCGTGTTTTCGTAGACTCCCTTCTCGCGCAACTTCTTTTCGAGCTTGCCAATTCCGTCGTCCAGCCAGGCCTCCATCGCCAGGCTCAGGTGTTCTTTCTGCAGAAACGATTCCCGACGGTCTTTGCCGATCCACGCAGGCACGGGGATCTCTTTGTTGTCGAACAACGCGCGGTACTCTTGCGGCGGATTGTGTGGAAGATGTGGAATCTTGGGCGCCCACCAGATGAACATTGGTTCTCGCCCACCGACCTCGTCGATGAACGTAAACAGATCGGCCTGTCCCTTGCGAACGAACGTGTTCGCCGACTCGCCTTTGCCATGTGTGAAGCCCATTGCTCTCGGATCGCCTTCCCAGTACTTGCCCTCAACGTAGGTCGCGTAGCCGGCGTCTTTCAAGAGCCTGGGCAACGAGTTCGTCGGTTCGAGCTTCATCGTTCCGAAGTTGTGGTAGACGCCTGTTTGGTGAGGCCAACGGCCGCTGAGAAAGCTGGCCAGCGTCGGATGGCAGCGCGACATCGGCAGATGCGCGCGGGTGAACACCGTCCCCGCCCGAGCCAACCGATCGAGATTCGGCGTGTGAGCGATCTTGTTGCCCATGAAACCCAGGTGCTCGTTGTCGTGGTCGTCGGAAATGATGAACACGATGTTGGGTTGTTCAGAGGCGAAGATAGCGGGCGCCAATGGCGCGGAGGCAATCGCTGCAAGCAAGATACAAAGGCTAGTCGCTTGCTGAAGAAAACCGTTCATTCATTCACCTCGGTTCGAGGGCGAGCATTGGTTGGTTATTGTAGTTCAACACCGAATGCTCGCCGGCCACTGCCTATACTGTCCGCTGGAGAAGCCGATGCCTGAAAGCACTCGCAGAGAAGTGCTCATCTCGATCGCAGCCCGCGGAGTCGCCGCCCAAGCGTTCGGCGCGACGGACTACGGGCTCAAAGCCTTTGCCGCGGACCAATTCCGCCTGCTCGAACAGCTCGTCGACATGATCGTCCCGGACTCAGACACACCCGGCGCGCGAAAGGGAGGGGTAGCAGCGATGATCGAAAAGGACGCGGCCGCCGACTCTGGGCTGAAACGCCAAGTCCAGGGAGCTTTGTCCCGCCAAAGCTCCGACGGATTCGCCGACACGAGCCCGCCCGCGCGGACCGCCCTGCTCACCGACTACATGATCGCTGGCGACGAGCGCCGCCACCACTTCCAGCTCATCAAGGACCTCACCGTCGACGGCTACTTCGCGACCGAAATCGGGTTGCTCCAAGAGTTCGGCTATCAAGGCAACACCTACCTGGCCGAATCCCCGGCTGCCAACACGAGGAGCACGCTTGATGGCCTACGAAGACGTTGACGTCGTCATCATCGGCAGCGGCGCGGCGGGCGGGATGGCTGCCTGGAACCTCACCCGCAAGGGCGTCAAGGCTTTGATGCTCGAAGCCGGACAGAAGTTCGAGCGCAACCAGTTCTGGTCGCACGTCAAACCCTGGGAAGCGCGCGAGCGCCGCCAGCGCGGGGAATCGCCCCCGGACTGGGCAGGGACCCCGCTGCGCGAAAGCCCTTACGAGACGCTGCCCGGCAAGCGATTTTGGCTGGCCCGCGTCTGGGGCGTGGGCGGCAAGACCAACATCTGGGGCCGCGTCTCGTTGCGGTACTCCGATTTGAACTTCCAAGAGCCCGCCAAGGACGGCTGGGAGATCCCCTGGCCGATCACCTACAAAGAAATCGCGCCCTACTACGCCAACGTCGAGAAGAAGATTGGCGTCTGCGGCGGCGGCGACGACACGCCGTGGCTGCCCGGCTCGTCGAACCACCTGCCGCCGCCGAACCTGCGTTGCGGCGAAATGCTGTTACGCAAGGCCGCGACAAGGGCCAAGTATCCCGTGGTGCGCATCCGCCGGGCAGTTCTCACCCAGGCTCACAACGGCCGCAAGCCTTGCCACTACTGCGGCGCTTGCGGGCGCGGGTGCGACATCGGCGCGTTCTTCAATTCGTTCGACTATCTGCTGAAAGACTCGCTCGAGACACGGAGACTCGAACTGGTCGAGAACGCGATCGCCGAAGAGATTCTGGTCAACGACGAAGGGCTGGCGTCGGGGGTTCGCTACTTCGACCGGCTCACTGGCGACGAGCGGACCGTCCCGGCCAGGCGGGTGATCGTTGCGGCATCGGCCGTCGACTCGACGCGCTTGTTGCTCAACTCCAAATCACGCCAATATCCCAACGGCATCGGCAACGGCTCCGACGTCATCGGTCGCTACCTGGTCGAGCAGTTCCGGCTACAGGTGCAGGCCTTCGCGCCTGAGCTGATCGGCGGGCCGGCGTCGAATGACGACGGCATTTCGGGCGGACATATCTACATCCCCAGATTCGAGCCGACCGACGAAAAGCGCGGCTACCTGCGCGGCTTCGGTATCCCGATCTCGGGCGTCGGTTGCGCCTCGAACGCTAGCTTCGCCAAGAGCCTGGGCGGGTTCGGGCTTTCCTACAAGCAGGCCGTCAAGGAGCTTTACCCGGCACTGGTCAAGCTGATCCCTTATGGCGAAGTCCTGCCTTACAGGCACAACCGCATTTCAGTGGAAGGCATGCCGAACGATCGCTTCGGCTACCCGCTGCTCAGGATCGAGTACGCCATCGGCGAGAACGAGCGCAAGATGGTCTCGCGCATGTACGACGCGACCGAAGAGATCCTGCACCAGATGAAGGCCGAACCGTTGCCCTACAAGCACGGGGAGATCGACATGCCGGGCACGGCGATTCACGAGCATGGCACCTGCCGCATGGGCGAAGATCCGAAGCGCTCGGCGCTCAACAGGTTCAACCAAATGCACGAAGTGAAGAACGTCTTCGTGATGGACGGCAGCTCGTTCCCCACGGCGACCGAGAAGAATCCGACGCTGACGATCCTCGCGCTGGCGTGGCGGGCAAGCGACTACCTGGCCGAGCTGATGAAGCGCGGAGAGGTCTGAGCTGTCGGCGTCCCATGAGATACTCAGAAACAACATGTTTCTGCCGCTCAGCGCATCGCAACCCTCGGGGAATGGGTGAGCTCGCACGCGGTGCATATGGGCTCTGATTCAGCGTCTACCACGATTTCGTCTGGGGCCGGCCAGCCCCCCTGGATCGAGCGTGCGTCGAAGCGCCTGGAGGACCTCTTGCGGCTGCCAAAAGACTGGGACGGCTAGGGAGCCAGAGAGGTTGATTCGAACGAGGCGCTTCGTGTTAATCGGACCTTGTCAGCGGTCCTCGACTGGTCGACCGGCGCGCAAAGCGTGGTCCCCCTTTTCGGCTGCGGATTACAGGTCGAGAGGCATTGCCGCGGCAAGCTCCTGGAGATCGAGTTCCAGGAAGGCACCCGGCCGGTGTTCGATAAGCAAGACGAGTTGGGAAGCGACTCGGTGGGTCACCTGTCGGACACTCCGTCGGCCAGGCTCTGCCTAGAGCCTGGCTTGCTCTCATTATTTCGCCCCTCCTGTTCGATTCCAGGGATGACGACGATATCAGCACCAATGTTGCGCAACTCGTCAGGCAGGCCTTCCGTGGCCAAGCTGGCCTACGAGCGACGCTTCCACGTTCCGCGTCGCGGACTACCCTACCTTGAACAGGGCGTCTACTCCAAGCGCCCCTTCCGCGGACCAGCGCACGTGCTCAAGTGCTTAGCCCGCTAAACCCATCGCGTCGCCATCTCGAACGTACGGCTCCGCTCACTCGAAGACGGAAACATCCGCTTCCGCGTACGTGACTCCCAGCGCGGCAATCAAGTCCGCAAGATAAGCCTCGACGCGGTCGAGTTCCTCAGGCGCTTCGTGCTGCACATCCTGCCGCACGGATTCGCCAAGATCCGCCACTTTGGCTTCCCGGTGAATCGCCACCGCGCGGCACGGTTGGCGCGCTGCCGCGAACTGCATGCCGCCGCCCTGGCAGACTCGCTTGAAGTTCTGACCAGCGAATAGCATCTCGCTCTCGACCCGCACTGCCCTTTGCACCGCGACGGCGTCTTGCACGTCATCGAATCGCTCTGTCCCGCCGAGCTGCTAGCGCGAGCGCCCGAGCCGATCGACACCTCATGGCTCTCGACCGTTCTCACACCGCTTTGCTGACGATTGCAAGCCGCAAAGACGCGCGGCCCAGCCCCCTTGCGTCCGCTCCATGATCTTGCTCTCGAACGACCCCGCAACGACGATCCCATCCGCTTTCGCCAAGCTTCAAAGCCCGCCTCGATCCCATCCCCAATCCGAAGCCCAGACGGTCACTTCGACCTTTGGTGGGCCTTCCAAGCCTTCCAATCGCCATCGAAAACTCAGACTCGGCTTCCTGCGACAAGCCCTAGCGGCACTCCGCCGGGACGCGCTTCCAGCCTTTCTTCCCCGGCTCCGGCCGTCGGCGAACTGCCGATACGACTCTAATGCGTTCTCGGCAGCAACCCGCGAAAGGGTAGGATCGAGCTGTCGTGACCGGGCAGATCAACAGCCATTGTGCAATCCCCACCAAGCTCGGCGAGGGCGGCACGGGCGTCTGAGGGGGCGACCAGGCCGCCCCTATCAGGCTTGGTTGCAGCCTCTGAGTCTTAGAAGCTAACCCGCAGTCCGAGCTGCTGCTGACGCGGCAGGCCCAGCGTGCTGGTGATCTTTCCGACGTCTGGGCTCGAGAGGTTCGTGTTCGGCGTCCCGTACGATGGATGGTTGGTGACGTTAAAGGCTTCCCAGCGGAACTGCAGCCGGACCCGCTCGGTGACTTGGAAGTTCTTCATCAAACCGACATCCCAGTTGAAGATGCCGCCTTCTTGAAGTGAATTGCGCCCCAGGTTCCCGAACGTCGGGTTACCGTTTGCGTCCAGCGGAGTTTCGAACGCCGCGGGGTTCAGCCACAAGTCGGGCGTCGGATTGCTCAGCCGATGCTCCCCGATGACGTTCGGACGCCAGGCGCCCACGCCGTTGGTGCCGAGATTCGCGGTGGCGTTGGCCAGCGTCAAGTCATAAAACTGGCCCGACTGCATGCTGAGTATGCCGGTCATCTGCCAGCCGCCGAAGATTGCGTTGAGCACACCGCCGCGAGTTAGGTACCTTTGCCCGCTGCCGAATGGCAGGTCCACGATATAGCTGTTCACCCAGCGGTGATTGGTGTCGTTGGAGGAAGGTCCGCGCTCGCAGGCGAAGCAAGTCTTATCCTGCGCGGCCCCGTTGTCGCCGGCGACGAACAGCTCCTGGGTCTGGCTCATCGCGCGCGACCAGGTATAGGCACCGGTGAAGGTGAACCCCTTCGAAAAGCGCTTCGTCAAGGTTGTTTCCAGACCGTTATAGGAGGCGTGCGCCGCAGGCGAGCGGTAAGTCAGCCCGTTCAAAGACTCGAAGTACAGCCGGCGTTGACGTTCAGTGTTCGATGGGCCGATTCCCGGCGCGTTGATGTTGTAGGAGAACTGGATGTTCCTCGAAGACGAGCCCACGTATGCTGTCGTCAACGCCATCGTGTCATTGAGCTGACGCTGCACGCTGAAGTTCCACTGGTACACCATCGGCATCGGGAACGCCTTCGACCAGGTGCGCATCACCGAGTTGTTCGGCAAATCGTCCACCGAGTCGACGGGCGCATTCAGATCGCCCAAGAAGTCGGACGGGAAGCCGTCTTGAAGCAGAAAAACGGGAGCGGACCCGCTGCCTCGAGCGTTGACGGCAGCCACGAACGGGAAGTTGCGAAGCATGCGCGCGCTGGCCCCCAGGCCCTGCGAGCCGCCGTAGAAGACGCCGCCGCTCGAACGGATCGTCCAACTGTCGCCGGGCTGCCAGGCGAAGCCGATGCGCGGGGCCCAATTGTTCTTGTCGAAGCTGATCAGCGCCCGATCCACGGTGCTGTCGCCGAGCTCTCCGGCGCGGATGATCCGGCCGAAGTCCGGACCGGCGTCAAACACGACCCGGTTCATGCGGTCGTCCTGCTCGACGTAGGGCGTCGTCAGCTCGTAGCGCACACCCAGGTTCAGGGTGAACTTCGGAGTGATCTTCCAGTCATCCTGGAAGTAGAACATGTAACTGTCGAACGTCATGTTCGCGTCGATCGTCGTTCCCGAACTTCCCCGGTCGACCCAGCCGAGCAGAGCGTCGCCGAGCGCGATGCGCGTGTAACGGCCGTTGAAGCGAAACGTCCCGGTGGCCGCCTGAGAGCCCAGGATGTCGGCGAAGTCGTGCCGCAGATCGGCCCCCATCTTCAGGCTGTGGTTACCCCGAATGACGGTGAGGTTGTCGACAAACTGCCAGGTCTGGCTGACCTTGCCGTTCGGCAGGTTGGGGCTGCCGCCCAAACCGATGTGGGCCAAACCTCCGGTCAACTGGATGCGCGGCAGTCCTAGGATCGACGGATCTTCGTTAAGGCCGTTGAGTCCGAACTGGTCGTTGAGCTCCGATTGCGGAGGGGCCTGTTGAACCTTGTTGACCTTCAACCATTTGTAGCCCACGCGTACTTCGTTGATCTGGGTCGGCGAGAAGACGTGCGTCCAAGAAGCGGCCAAATGATCGCCGTCGTTGTCGTCCAAGCCGCGGTCGTTGCCGACGCCGCCCCTGGCGATCCCCGGCAGCGGAGCAGCGCGAAGGTTGTCGTAGCGGTAATGGCTGTAGCGTACGAAGAAGTTGTCGGTGGCCGAGAAGGTGTGGTCGTAGCGGAAATCGAGCTGATCCCGGTCGGTCTGCCATGCGGGGTTGTTGACGAAGTTCCGCCGGGTGTTGTCGGCGAAGTTCGGGGCTGGGTACAAGGCCACGAGTTGGTCGAACGATGAATCAAACCGGTCCGGCGGGATCGTCTTATTCGGGAACACGTCGCCGAGGGGATCCGAGAGGTCGCCCAAGTTCGCTGTCTGGCTGAAATCGCCCGAGCGTTCGGTCTGGGTGGGCACGATCACGATGTCCGATTGCGACTTGCGCAGCTTCCAGGCCTCCCAGCTGGCGAAGAAGAAGGCCTTGTTCTTCTTGATCGGCCCGCCGAAGGTGGCGCCGAACTGGTTCTGGCGTAAGACCTCCGGATCGGCTTTGCCGTCGCCGTCGCGGTCGTTGCGCGCGAAGGCTTCGCGGGCGTCGAAGAAGTCGTTTCGCATGAACTCGTATGTGCTTCCGCGGAACTGGTTCGTACCGCCCCGAATTGTCACGTTGACCACCGCGCCGGCGTTGCGGCCGTACTCGGCCGAGTAGTTGCTGGTTTGAATCTTGAATTCCTGGACGGCGTCCATCGACGGAATCATCGCCTGCGCCTTGCGGTCTTGCTGGCCCATGATCGTCGAGTTATTGTCGATACCGTCGATCAAGAAGTTATTCTGGCCGACCTGCTGGCCGTGGCTCAAGAAGCCGCCGCCAAGCCGCGAGTCGCCCAGAGGTCCGCGGTCGCGCCCGCCGATCTCGGGGGCCACACCGGCCGTCAGCAGAGCGAGCGATTGATAGTTGCGGCCGCTGATCGGCAAATCCTCGATCTGCTGGCGCTGGACGGTGTAGTCCAAAGTCGCCGATTCGGTCTGTAGCAACGGCGTCGCGCCGGTCACCTCAACCACCTCGACCAGGTTCCCTATTTCCAGAGCGAAGTTCAGGCCAATGCGGTCTCCTGCGTGAATCTCGACGCCGGATCGCACGGCCGTCTTGAAGCCCTCGGTTCCCACTGAAATCTCATACATCCCCACCTTGAGGGGCCCCGAGACATAGGTGCCGCTGGCGTTCGCCTGTTTGTCAACCGTGATTCCGGTATTCATTTCCCGGATCGTAACCATCGCGCCGGGAACAACCGCCCCGGTGGCGTCGGTAATCGTGCCCGTGATGACCCCCTGATCTTGCTGAGCCACGACGGGAGCAGCCAGAAGCAGCAGCGTCGCAACGAGGCTAGCGTTGAATCGGTTTCTCATGGTCAACTCCTTGCCATTTCTGTTGGGTTTCGAACGATCGAATTGAACGAGCACTCGACAGCGCTATGGACAAACCCGTCGCACCGATAAGAATATTTGCCCCTGATTATTTACCCCGCTAGGATCATACGACATACAGTACACATAGTCGTCGTTGTCAACGGTCGTGCTGTTGACTCTAGCGGTCGAGGCTTCTCGAGCAAAGGCGCGGCAAAAGGCCCCTGTATACTGCCTGAGTGGCCATCTAAGCAATTGAAAATAGGACGGTAAGGAATCTCAACTCGCCATTGAACCACGAAGTGCAACAGGTGGTGTGGTGACGGGCTTGCTGCAGGATCGGTTTGTGAGCAGAGGGGAGACAAGGCAAGTGGCTTGACGCCAGCTGGAGGCGGGGGAGCGGCGGATGCTGCGACTATAGGGCGCACGTCTCTCCAGGGGATCACCCCGGAGAAACGTCTTGTGTTTTGAAGAATGGTGGAAAACTTGTAGCCTTACTGGTATCCGCACTCTGTCGCCACTGACATTCGTAAGCTGTTGACTTGTATAGCCCTTCGAACGGCAACCGGAGGTCCTCCAAGTTAGCCACGGTGGAAGTCATTTTGACCCCGAATTCCCCGCCGGCCCAATAATCTCCAATCTTGGCAACTAACTCCGATTTCCGCCCTCCCGGCCCAAAGAGCTCCTGCGCCGGCCTGGGGGCCAGGACGTCCAGATCGTCATTGCGGACGCTATCCACCTCTGGTGCTGACGGTACCCCTCTCGTAGGAGCCGACATAGAGTTCACGCACCAGCTCAAGGAGCCGTGGCAGATGCACTGCCAGCCTGTTTAATGGGCCTTGGGACGTGGCGCGCCAAGTCGACCGAGGCGGGGCAAGAAACGGCCGGTAGTGGATGCCCACGACCGAAATGCGAGGCCGTGTACGGATTCGAGGTACGGCTCCTCGATTCGGCGAACTACAATCTCGAGCACTACCAGAACAGCGATCAGACCGCTCAGAGAGATGGCGTTGGGCACGAGCTGCACAAGGCCGAACGCGAAGAGGAACACTCCTGAGTAAATAGGGTTGCGGACGTGGGCGTACAGGCCCGTAGTGACGAGTTCTATCCGTTCCTCTGAATCGATCCCGACTCGCCACGAATTACCCATGTCGAGCTGCCCCCACATCGTCAGTCCGATACCTAGCGTGGCAACAATCGTCCCGCCGATGGCCAGTCTTGTCGATTCGACGAGCAGAGGGACGATTCCTGTGAGATTGAGGATTGCCGCCGCTGCGAAGATGCCAAAGAAACTGACCACGGCTAGCATGCCGGTACCCCCTGGCCCGTTTAGAAATGGCGAAACGCCAGTCTCACGAACGTGAATCCAGGATCGGATCCCGATGCAGATCGCGGCATATAGGCCAAGGGCGATCAAAGACAACCAGGACATGCGGTTACGATATTTTGGGCTGACGTGGATGCAGATGGGAACGTAACATATAGAATCCGTAGGCCATCGAAACCGATGCGGGCGCTGTCAGGTGAAGAGATCGTCATGCCGCAATCGAAGGGACGCGAGCGCGACCGGTAGAGCCCGTGGGTATCAACAGCCCCCGACACTTGACGGCAAGTGCCGGCTTGATCCGCATCCCTCAGCAATCCTCCATGTACAGGGTCATCCGGGTTAAGCTTTCGTCCGTCGCTCATTCTCCGTCTGCTCTTTTCAGCACGGCGCGTGGATTCGATGTCTCCTTCATGGCCCTTTCCCGAGTTGCGATGGCGAGCCACGTATTTAGCAGATCCGCAGCAACTGATACTTCGGGTGCCAATATAACAGCCGGAAGCAGGGGCTGCCGATTTGCTGGCAGTAGGCTCTAACCTGACTCCACTGATTCAGGGGAAACTGACTTCCAAGCACAACCGCCTCAATCGAGTCTTCAATGGAAACATAAATTGGCTTTTCCGTCTGGCCGAAGAGCAGCCATCGGTATTCACATTCCTCCTTCCAATCAATCGATTTCTTGAAGAATATGGATCGTAACATGCTGTTTTCGTTCATTAATTCGAATTTGTCCAAATCACGGGGATCCAAATCAGGCCCATATTGGATCGTCGAACCGCCTCCCACCATCTCGAGCCACGGGAAATATTCAACCTTGCCTGAAATCAGGTACTCGTCCCTTTCCGCAACCTGCAGCAGTCTATTGTTGAGCGCCTCTCTGTTCAGCACTACACAGAAGCCGCGAGACTGATCTCCGTATTGCGCCCACATCCGAGGACGACCGTAAATCGCCTCCTCGGTGAGACTGTTGCCGGGGACATGCTCTTTGGGGGCCGCCGTGCAGAGCAATCGAACTTGGCGTCCCGCTTTCCGCTTCATCTCGTCTACTGCCTGCTTCTTGTCCGAGTACGGGACGGACCCGATGCATTCATCCTTGAGCCAGTCCATCGAGGCTTCCCGAGGGTCGGCGAAGTTGCACACAGGACCGACGAGCAATTTCTTGTCGTGCAATATATCGGCCACGTGCTCCAACTTGGAATAGTGGGCTACACAATCCGTTTGTTCGATCGTCACAATGCTCGCAACGTCGTGTCCAGCCCGGCGACGCGACCACCTGGTGCTCCGTTGTAGCGCGGTTGAAGGTTTAACGGCAGGTCCGTTCCGCTCAGGCGGTATAGATCGCAGATCTGACGCCAGGTCAGCTGCTGTGTGAAACGGCCACACATGGTTGGATGCTCTCCGAGTCCTGCCTCTCGATTCAGATTTTGGTCGAAGCTGCAGTTCGGGACTTGTCCCTTCCGAGCTTTCGGGTGTAGTCGCAAGTGGGATAACTCGAACAACCCAGAAACAGCCCGTACCTTCCGTTCTTTGTTTGCAACCATCCATCGCACGCCGGGCATGCCTCGACGGACTTGCCGCAGTGGCGGCAACGGTACGCCTCGCCAGCTTTGACCAGTAATCCAACCCTGCAAATGGGACAGACGGACTCCGTGTGGTCGCAGTACGGCCAGTGAGAGCAACCGTAGAACGTGCCCCGACCCCGGGTGTTTTCTTTTCGGACGAGACGTCCAGTCATGCATTCTGGGCAGGTAACATCCCTTTCCGGCAGTCGACCGAAAACGGTCACGTCATAACCGTCCTTGATCAATTCCGTGACGAATACAGAAGGCGCTCCGCCATCGGCAAGAAGAAAGACGCCGCACCTGGCGCGGGTGATGGCGACATAGAAAAGGCGTCGCTCTTCGGCATTTGGATGTCCCTCGGGTACCGCAAGAACGAGATCGAGCAGCGGGTCATCAGCGATTTCGGCGGGGAAGCCATACTTTCCGGAACACAGGTCGAGCACCACGACATAGTCAGCCTCAAGCCCCTTTGAACCGTGCGCGGTCGAGTAGGAGAGGCGAAGATCGGGATGTTGCCTCGTCAGCGCGGCCATGTTCGCAGGCCGGGAGCGCCTGTACCGGCCCAACAGCAAAACAGTAGGTGGCTCGCCGCTATTGGCCCTAGCGGCGGTAATCGTTTTCAGAGCCCCTTTCAGGAGATCGGGGCTATCCTCCCCGGAAAGGCCTATGTGCACGCAAGGTCCATCTGTCCGTCGCACCGAAGCGACCTTCTTGCGGATCTGCGCAGGGTTGCTCAACACGAATTTCGTTGCGAGATCGGCGATCCGGTCCGCACACCGGAATGTCGTCTCCAGATCGACGCGCTCGCTCTCACCGAAGCGCTCCCGAAACTCGCGCATGACGGCGATGTCCGAGCCGGCAAATCGGAAAATCGCCTGCCAATCGTCACCGACGGCGAACAGTTGTGCGGCCTTGGACGTGTCCAGCAATGCCTTCAGCAGCCGAGCTCTTCCCGGTGAAATGTCCTGGAACTCGTCGACGAGGATGTAGCCGAACGGGGAACGGTAGCGCCCACTCTCCACGTGTTCCGTTGCTTTGCCGATCATGTCGTGGAAGTCGATCTGCAGCAGCCGCTCCAGCGACTCCTGGTAACGCTCGAAGATCGGCTGGAACACGGTAAGGAAAGCCTCAGCCCGCGGTCGGTTGGGACCTTTAGCGGCCCGCCGAGCTACTTCCTCGGCAGTGAGCTGGGCCCCCTTGTAGTGCTGGAGGAAGGTTCCAACCAGGCGCGTGAAAGGATCAATTCGACCCTGCTGTTCCAGGATGGCAAAGGTTTCCTCAGTGGGTATCGGAGATAGCGTCACGCCATGATTGGCCAGTTTGGCAGCTAGGTTCTCGGTCAACCTTCCGGCAGCTTTTTCGTGGCTAAAGGTTTCAATGAGCACGGTGTCGTGTTCAGCGTGGAGCCGTCGCTTCCAGTCCATGGACTCGACATACTTCTCGCGGTCTATGAACGGAGGGGTATTCCCCGACGCGGTGAGTGCAAAATGCTCAATGTAAATCCCGGCGTCCGGAAGGTAGAAGTCGGGCTGGTATTGCCGCTTTTCCGACGTAGCCGTTTCGTGCTCGTAGGAGGTTTCGTATTCGTAGCGCACCCCGTTGAGGTAGAGGAAGTTGGCGATCTCGCACTCTTCGAAGCTTTTGACCCTTTCGCCCTGCAACGAGCGGATCTCGTTTGCTCGGATGTAATCCCAATACTCGCCTTGAGTTCGAAAGTCGTACTCACTGCGATATGGAGCGAAATGGTCCTCGAACCACTTGAGCATGACGTTCGAGAACTTCGGATCAGCCACCAAATCGGCAATCATGCTTTTGAGCAGGTCGAAAAGAGCCTTGTCGTCCTCTGCAAACTGGGCCAGCGATGGGCGCTTGCCCTCCGCTTCACCGATGATGGACATGCCCAAGCTGTGGAAAGTTCGAACGGTGAGCTGAGCCCCGGCCTCGTCGCCGATGCGACCCCGAACCCTCTCCTCCATTTCTTTCTGGGCATCTTTGGCGAACGCTAGCAGGAGTAACTCCGGCGGGCGCCGGTAACCCCTCTGGAGAAGCCATCCGGCTTTGGCCACGATGACAGATGTCTTGCCACTGCCCGCCGGGGCAACGACCAGGTTGCGGTCTTCATCGACGACGACCGCTCTCCGCTGCTCGTCTGTTAGCGGCCTCGCCTCGATCCTGTCGAAGAATTCCTTTGACCGGGCCAATTCGTTGACCAAGAAGACTTCGTTGGCTTGACGCCGGTGAGCCTCGGGGCTTCTCAAGAAGTCCTGTATGGTGCTCAAAATGCGGATCTCCGCATCGCCAGCAAGTTTGTTAGGCCATCGAGAGGGGAACGGAGCGATCGCGTCTTTGGCATCACGCTCGAGGTTGGAAAAGACGCTGTGGGCCATATACCTGGATGGGTCCGCAAGCTGCTCCAGGCGGTTGTTTACTGCGCGAAGCTTCCCGACGTGTTCAGCCAGCGTTCTCTTGCACCAGTCAACCCACACACTCTCCAGTGCCTTAGTGAACGCATGTGCGTCGGACCGGGACAGCCCCAATACCGTGATTCTCTTGGAGGAGGAACGGATTCGTATGCGGCTCCAGAACCAACCGGTCGCTACCTCCGCTGCCTCAATCTCCCGAAAAGGGATTTCCACCGATCCGAACGTGCGCGTCAGCGTCAAGATGTCCGAACTCAACGCGGCAGCTTTGGCGCCTCCTGGATGAAGGAGCGCGAACACGAACGAGGCTCGCCCGGTACGTCCAACCTGCAAAGGCCTTCCGGGGGTTAAATGGCGTCCGTGGAGCGGGCTTGGCCGTTTTCCCCTCATTCGAAGTCCTTCAGCCAAACTCAAACTCCCCGTATAGCCTTTCGTCGAATCCACTCGGCCGACCCGGTTTCGACGTGGGTATCCGAAACCAGCGTCGCATTAGACGACTGCCGGGTCCCCCTAAGTGTCTGAGGCACGGCTATCAGTCGTGCGCACGTCCACGGGCCGGTGGACCAGGAGTCCGTGGGCACTATAAAAGTGTCCTTGACGGACTCAAAGAGAGATAGAAAATTTCTGACAGATCATCAACTGCGAATCCGGGCAGCGCGTAATAAGGGATTATAGGATGCTCGTCTCTCCAAGGCGCTACCCCGGAGAGACGAGTTGCGTTTTGAAAAATGGTGGAGGAGGCGGGAATCGAACTACTAGTGTAACTCATTGATATAGGAAGAATTATGAGATCATCTGTGGTCGATTTCCAACAATTTTCCCAACTAGCGCCCTTGTGATCTGGAGCGTCGGGAAAAGAGCGCCGAGGCCGCGCACGGCTCGTGCGGGGAAATCATGTCAGCGCACGACCTCCGGGGCGACTGAACTAGGCGGCCAAGCAGTCGAGCGGCGCCGCCCGGCTCCCGGAGGCTAGGATCACGAGTCGCACTGATTCACTGCAGGACCGACACCTAGGAAGGGCCCCTCTGCGTGCCTTCTAGGAATGCCAGCAAGTCGGCCAGCTCCTGCGTACTCAGCTCCGCATCGAGACCCGCAGGCATTACCGATACTCTCCCGGGACGCACCTCTTCAATCTGCGAGCGCTCAATCCGTTCGCGTTCCTCGGCGCCCGTCGCCAGTACGATCCAGTCCTCGGTCTCCTCCACTGTGACGCCGCTGTGGATGTCGAATTGCGTTTGGACGATCACCGGTTCGTAGCTGGTGACGAACGACGCGCTGGGATAGAGCACCGCCTCGAGCAGGTCGCGCCGCTCGCGAATCTGGCCGATCGTGGTCAAGCCAGGCCCGACCTTGCCACCCTGGAAGCCAATTGCATGGCACGAGATGCAGGCTGTCTTCTCAGCATTGAACACCGCCTGACCGCGACGCACGTCGCCCTCGGGAAGCGACGCCAGCAGGGACTCGAGCCGCTCGGTTTGTTCGGCCCGATCGGCGTCCAGCGAATTGGCAAAGGCCTTTGCTCGCTCTGCCAGAGATTCCGGGAACGCCGCAAAGAGCGTTTCTACGCTTCCGGGCTGCAACCCCGGACTCCCACGGCCCTGCTCGAGTGATGCGAGCAGAGCCTCTCCAAGCTCGGCGCTCCCTCCGGAAGCAAACGCGTCAAGAACCCGCGGGAGCTCCGCCGGTCCCGTCTCCGTGAGCGCCCTGGCCAACTCGAGACGCTGTGCGTCGTCGAGCGCAAAACCAGCGAGCGCACGAGCGGCGGCCGCGCGCGTGTCCGCGTCCCGGTCGGCGGCAAGGCTGTCCACCAAGAACGCGAAGGCGGACGAAGGCGTAGCTTCCGCGTCTGACAGCGCGGTTTCGAGCGCCTCGACCCGCGTGCGGGGCCCCAGGCCTTTGTTCTCGGAAACAGCTAGCAGCGATCTGCGCAACTGATCGCTCGGCCGCTTGAGCGTATGGGCCGCCCGCACGGCGGCCTCGGCGGTCTCGCCGGTCGCGTCACGCAGGATGCGAGTCAGCGCACTGTCCCATTCCTTAGGTCGCTCTTTGAGCAGCGCTCTGGACATGACTTTCAGCGCGATACGCCGGGAAGCAGGGGAGCCCGACTCGGCAGCGCGCGTCACAACGGAGCGGATTTCCGGTGACTCGGCAAATCGGACAAGTTGGTCCTCAACCGCTTCCTCGCCCGCCCGCAGTCGCGCCTCAAACGGCCTCGCCAGCTCCGCGCCCCACTCCAGTCGTCGCCCCGCGATCCAAGAAGCCGTCTCGCGTAGCAGCTCGTCATTGGACGTGAGCAGCGGTACGACCGTGCGCGGTTCCAATGCACTCGGCCGCATCTGATCGAGCGCCAGCAGCGCTGCCCGTCGCGTACGCGCGGATGCCGAACGCAGTCCCGTGCGGGTCGCTTCGGGATCAGCAATCTCGATCAGCGCGAACGTCAGCGAGTGAGCAAGGACCTGATCCTCGGCATCCGCCGCAGCCGCCAGCAACTCGCCTACCGCCTCGCTTTCGTGGATCCTCCCCAGCGCCTCGGCCGCAACGCGGGCCAGGGGCTTCGACTGCTCCAGCAAACCCAGTAACGCCGGCGTCGCCTCCGCATCCCGCCAAACCGATGCGCCATGCGCGGCTGCATGACGCACCGACTCGTCTTCGTCGGCAAGCGCCTGGCGCACCGCCGCGTGCGCTTCGGGCGCGTCGATCTGCGTGAGCGCCCAAACCGCATTCCTCTTCGCCGTGACCGAACCGTCGACAGTTGCCAGCACCGGTACAGCCGACTCGCCCATTCCCCCGAGCTCCCGCAGGGCGCGGTCGCGCACGAAGGGCCGCGGGTCGTCTAGCCTGTCGACTAGCTCCGAGGCCGCAACGTCCCAAGCAAGCTTGACCCCGCGGGGGTCTTCATCCGCCGTCATCCCCTTGCGGCGTATCCGATAGATGGCTCCGGGAACGTCGGCCTTGGCGAGTTGCGACGTCGGACAGCAGAGCTTGTACCAGCCCCCGGTATCGACTACCAAGAGGCTCCCGTCGGCGTCCTCCATCACGTCCGTCGGGTGAAAGTCCGCATCCGAGGAAACCAGCAGGTCCGAGTCCTCGCTCTCGAACGTCGCGCCGCTCGGCGACAGCCGATGCCGCAGCACCCTGTGCGTGTTGAACGTCGTCGAGACCAGGTTCGTCCCCTCGAACCTAAGCGCTTCGGACTCGATCGCAGCCAACCCTACCGGCGCCGCCGGCCCAAGGTGCGAGATCGGATCGAGATACCCGCCCGTCATTGGATGGGCTTCGGCTGCGCGGTGCACCCTGCCATACACGCCGCCATAGATCGCGTGGATGACGCCGTCGCGGCGCCCCAACTCTGGAAACTGCAAGAACGTCGACGTCAACATGCGCTCGCCCGTCGGCAGAAAGGCGACCTCCACCGGGTTGTTCATTCCGCCGGTCAGCACTGCCTCGATCGGCCCGCCCTCGGGCCGCCGCCTGAAGACGTGCGCCGCTTTGGTGACCAGCGTCGAGCCGTCGGTGATCTCGTGCGTCTGCTCGGCGAAGGAGCCCTTGGTCCAGTAGATCCAGCCGTCCAGGCCCTCGTAGGGACCGTGCAGATCGTTCGCACAGTTGGTCAGCGTCTTGGCGTCGTACCAAACCTCGCGATGCTCGGCGACGCCGTCGTCGTCGGCGTCCACCAACTTCCAGATCACAGGCGGCGCGGTGACATAGACCGCTTCCTTGGTCCACAGCACACCCTCAGGAAGCATCAGCTTGTCGGCGAAGACCGTCCGCGAATCGTAAACGCCGTCCCCGTCTCGATCCTCGAGCCGCAGAATGCTGTGGGGCTTCTCGGCGAGCTGCTCCTCCACAGGAGCGTTGGAACCCGAAGACTCGGCTACGTAGAGCCGACCCGCGTCATCCATGTCGACAATCATGGGCCGCTCCACCAGCGGCGGCGCGGCTGCAACGACGACCTCGTAGCCCTCGGGGACGCTGAGGTGTGCGAGCCCTGGCGGATCCGGCGCGGAGCAGGCGCACCATGCGATCGCGACGGCCGCCAAGAAGTACCGCATCGAGGCATTGTGCGGCCGATCGAGCACGCTCGGCGTGCCGTGACTTGGATAATTCAACATTTGCTCCGATCTCCCCAGAATCAACTAAGGCGCCTGCTTTTTCCGGCCTCTACGGTTGCGGGTCGGCATCACATGCGAACCGATCGGCGCCTTGAGCACTAGCTGCTTGCGCTGCGGTCGGAAGCAAACCTTCTCGCTACAGGCTTGGAAGACAACCTCGATGGGTAGCTCGATCTCGGTGGGCTTGTCTCGCAGGGACCAGTCGAGGATCTCCGACCCTAGGATTACCGGGATGGCGACGTCGGTCACGCCTTCGTAGACGTTGAGCGTGACGCCGAGCGCGGGAAACTCGCGTGCCGTCGTCCGCGGATACTTCGGTTCGCCGATCCGCACGCCCTTCGTCTGTGCCACGGTTGCCGTCGAGGCGATGAAACCTTCAGGCAGTGGGGCGCCATACATGTGGTAGCCGTCTGCAACTTCGAAGCGCACGTAGACCGTGCTCTCGGACTCGAACCTGAGCGCCTCGTCGGCTGGGAACGCCGAGACCTTGACGTGTTCGTCGCTGAGCTCGGCCATCGGAGTCTCGTGCTTCGAAAGGATGCGGCCGATCGCCGAGTTGCGAATGGTGCCAGCGGAGGTGCGCGTGGCGAAGTTTCGATGGAAGAACTTCTCGGTCACCCGGCCCTCGGCGTCAGTGACGTAGACACCCGGGAACGGCAGTCCATAGAAGCCGCGATTCGTGCCCCGGTGAATCACGTCACTGTCGGGATCGATGGTGGTGTTGAGGATGCCGAAGCGCTTGATGACTTCGGAGTCGTAGTCGGAGAGAAGGTCAAAGGCGATGTCGTGCCTGTCGGCGAATTGCTTGAGATGCTGCTGAGCGTCGTAGCTGACGCCGTAGATCTTGATGTTCTCGGCGGTGAAAATGTCGAGGGCTTGTTGCAGCTCAACTAGCTGCGTGCGGCAGTACGGTCACCACACAGCCGATCGGAAAAAGACGACGACCGACTTCGAATCGCCTCGGTCGGCATGGTAGTCGACCGCCTCGCCGTTGTGGTTCGGCAGCGTGAAGTCGGGCAACCGTTCGCCGATGTCGGGCCCGGTTGGGAAGTCGTGAGTCGCCGGGTAGCGGCGCCCCGGGTGGTCCACGGGCACCGGACCGGTGATGCCGAGGTCGTCAACGCGCGAGCCTTCGGGTAGGGCCTCGTGGGCAGCGCGTACTGTGGCATTCTTCTCCTCTTCGTTGGCCTCCGCCGGCAGCGCGAGAAAGAACAGGAAGAGCAGCAGGATGAGGGGGGCGGCTTTTTCGGTGGTCGTCACATTCATTTCTGTTTATCCTTTCGGCTAGCCAGCGGCGAGTTGCCGTTTGATTTCGTCGTGAAAGGCAGGGTCTAGCGTAGGGTCGTCGGTTTCTTGACGCCAGGCTTCGAGGGCCGCCCTGAGGCGTTGCTCGGCTTCAGCGTGGTCGGAGTTCCCGGCTAGGTTGTTGAATTCCCAGGGATCGTTTGCCAGGTCGTAGAGCTTGAACTCAGGCGGTTCGGCGTAGGTGTCGAAGGCCGTCCGGACAGGAGTTCCGGTGTAGCGGTCTTCGCGTGAGGTGGAATAGCCGATGTCGCCGTCGATCCTGCTCAAGGGCCGAGCGGTGTCGGCGAGCAGGTTGTGGATCAGCTTGTAGCGGGCTTCGCGGATCGCTCGCCGCGGGAACCACGGCCGGCCATGCATGTGGAACTCGCCGACGAGAAACTCGCGCCACTGTGCATCGGCGCTTTCAAGCACGGGGCGGAGGGACCGACCGTGGGTTTCGACGCCGGAGGTCGCACCCGTGGCGTCGAGGATCGTCGGCAGGATATCGACGGTCGAGACCATCGCGCTACTACGCATCGGTTTCGAGACGCCCGGCCAGCGAACGAGGAAGGGGACTCGGAGGCCGCCTTCATACGTCGTTGTCTTACCGCGGTTGAACGGGGCCCGTGGTCGCCGATGAAGATGACCAGGGTGTTGTCGGCGCGCCCATGACGCTCGAGCGTTTCGAGCAGCAAGCCCACGCCGATGTCGAGTCGCTTGACCTCGTTGTAGTAGCCGGCGACGCGTTCGCGCTGCTCGGGCGAGTCGATCTGTTGAAACGGCAGGACGCTTTCTTCGCTCGGCTCGACAAGGGTTTCGGGATGCCATCGACGCGGTCAAGAAAGGTCCAGTCGCCGAACTGGTTGGTTTGGGGGTCGCGCCCCCGGTAGGCGTGCGGGTCGGTGTAGTTCACCATCAGGAAGAAGGGTTGGTCGCCCGACTGGGTAATGAACTCGGAGGCGCGCTCGGCGACAAGCTTCACCTGTCGGGCATCGACGTAGCTCGTTTGTCGGTAGTCGAACTGGAACGAAGCGCCGGGGGCGACGTGGAGTTTGCCGATAATTCCAGTTCGGTAGCCGGCGCGCTTGAGGATGTTGGGGATGGTGGCGTCCTCGAGATGGCGGTGCAGGGCGAAGGGGGTGCCGTTGGTGAGTCCGTACTGGCCGGTGGAGTGGACGTAGAGTCCGGTGAACATGGCGCTGCGTGACGGGCTGCAGGAGGCTTGCGCTACGTAGGCCACATCGAACTGGACTCCGCTGGCGGCGAAGGCGTCGAGCTGGGGTGTTTCGATGACGGTGTCGCCGTAACAGCCGAGTTGAAGCCCGAGGTCGTCGGCCGTGATGAACAGGACGTTCGGCGGCGACTGCGCGGGCAGGGTTCCCGAGCACGAGGCGAGCGCTAGGAGGCAGGCTGTGATCCCCAAGAACATGCGCTCGAATGTTGAGCGGAATCGGGCTGGGACGGTGGGACTGTCAGAATTTCCGTGTGTGAGGTTGCTGCATCTTGATTTGCCCGTCCACGGTGACGGAGCCTATGATGCCCATGCGGCTGAGTTCTCATGGCGTCACCAGCCGAAATCTTTCGCCGAACTGGGGGGCGAACTCGGTGCGCGCCGGGTGCCAGAACGCGGGCGGCCGCACCCATTTCCGTGCGACCTTCCGCAGCGCCAGGTAGAGCAGCTTGGCCGCTGCCCGGTCATTCGGGAAGTGCCCACGCGTGCGCACTGCGCGGCGCACCGTGCTGTGCAAGCTCTCGATCGCGTTGGTCGTGTAAATCGCCCGGCGTAGCGGTTCGGAGAACGCGAGGAACGGGATGATCTGCGGCCAGCGGGAACGCCAGCTCCGAGCGATAGCCGGATACTTCCGTCCCCAGGGGCCGGCCTCGAACGCGTCCAGCGCGGCCTCGGCCTGCTCCGCCCCCGGCGCCCGGTAAACGGCCTGCAGTGCCGCCGCCAGCTTCTTGCGCTCCTGCTACGAGGCATGCGCCAGGGAGTAGCGGATCAAATGCACGATGCAGGCTTGCACCAGGGTTTGAGGATACACCGCTTCAATGACCTCCGGAAAGCCCTTCAGGCCGTCGGTCACCGCCACCAGCACGTCCTGCATCCCCCGCGCTTTCAACTCGTGCATCACCTTCAGCCAGAACTTCGCGCCCTCCGTCTGCTCGATCCAGAACCCCAGCACCTCCTTGCACCCCGCGCAGGTCACCCCGATCCCCATGTAGACCGCCTTGTTCCGCACCGGCCCTCCTCGCGAATCTTCACCCGCAGCGCGTCGCAGTACACGATGGCGTACACCTCCTCCAGCGGCCGCGACTGCCATTCCAGAATCTCCGCATGCACCGCGTCCGTCACCTTGGAAATCAGTTCCGCCGAGACCGAGAACCCGTACAGCTCCTCGACATGCCCGCGAATCTCGCGCGTGCTCAAGCCCCGCGCATGCATCGCAATCACCTTGCCGTCAAAACCTGGCAGGCGCCGGCAGTACTTCTCGATCAGGCGCGGCTCGAAGCGGCCCAGGCGATCCCGCGGAACCGCCGCCTCCATCGCCCCGCTGCCCGTCAATACCCGCTTGCGGTGGTGACCGTTGCGGTGGTTCCTCGCCCCGGCCTCGTGCGCGCCCTCCCAATGCGCCTCCCTCTCCGCGTTCAGCGCCCGCTCGGCAACTGCCTTGCGCAAATCCGCCAGCAACTCACCGTTGCGAAACGCCTCTAGCGGGTCCTCTCCCGCCAGCAACTCGTCCAATACCTCGTCGCTGATCCGCTGCCTGTGCTTCGTCATCAGAGGTCCTCCTTGCAGACCATCCTAAGACCTCACACACGTAATTTCTGACAGGCCCGGGACGGTTGCAGAGGCGCTTAGATGTCTTTTTTGCATGGCGCCCTCCACCAGCGTCAACGCCGCGAAGATCGCGGCTGAACGTACTGCAAGTCTCACCATGATCGTTACGTTCCCTATGCCGTAAGTCGCTTGAATAGGTTTTCTGTCATGCGCTGCACGCGCGAGTCAGGGCCTTGCGTCCGGGCGAACCGATTTGCTGGCAAAACATGGCCGGGAGGCGATGAGAGAGCTTGCGCATACCAGATCGTTCCGGCATTGAAGACAAGGTTGTCCTTGGGCCCGTCGTAGATCGTCGCGGCATGAGGCGTATAGGACCTCTTTCTCGTGTCGACCGCCTTGCTCGTCGCCAGGATTTCATGACCGGGCAAATCGCGAGCGGCATGGCCATGCCATTCCCAGCCCAGTAGACCTTTGACGGCGTCGCCTTCTTTCATAGCGGTCCCTTCGTACAGCCAGTGATCAGGCTTGGAGCAGACCCAGTCGCCTCCGCCGAGGCCTTGGTGACGTCCGCCGATGAGCAGCGCCCCGTCTGGCGCTATTGGATACGTGACCCCAGGCCGCTGGCCGACGAAAAAGCTCTCGCGTTGCATGATCCGGTGGGGCTGACCCTCGGCGGAAGAATGCAAGGGCGCCACGCCGAACACCGCATTGCCGCTCAGGAACGCAAGGTGGACGCCTGCGTCGCGAGCCGCGATGGCGTTGTCGTACATCTCGCGCGTCCAATACTCGTCATGGCCCACGGAAAGGAAACCTTTCGCGCGTTGTAGTCGTGGACCGTATCTGTGCGTATCCAGGTTCGATATGTAGGACACCTCATAGCCCTGCTTCTCCATCCAGTAGGACAGCGGATATTCCCACAGGAGAAACTCACCCGAACCCACCGAAGACGGCCGATCTACAAGATGGTCCTGGCAGAAATTGGCGTACGGGCGGTCGAAACTCACCCACCCGGTGTCGTTCGGGTCGGTGCTCCACTTTTTCCTACCAGCGGGGTTATGGACCTCCTTGTCGTTGTGGTAGAGAGACCACCTGTCATCGGGCCAACTGTTGTAGGCCTGCCAGGTCATGTCGCTGCACTGGAAAAGCAGGTCGCATGGGCGGTCGTCACGCACGACAAAAATGACGTAGCTTTGCAGGCCCTCCTTCCTAGCCGTGAGTCTTCCTTGATAGGCTCCGCTCACCTTCTTCGTGGTGAGCTTTCCTAGATAGACGCCGCTCAACCAGTCGTCGGGAATCTCAAACTCGACCGACGGTTCCCACTTGCATTCCCGTAGGCGCTTCTCGCCGATCGGCGGATCGGGTTGGGCTTGGCCCTGCAGCGAATCAAACCGCTTCATGAGCCGCCCGCCGTCGCCGCCGTAGTAGCCGGTACGGAAGATTTCCAGGCTGAACTCCGAAACCGGATTCGTGCTCACCATGATCTTGACCGTGTCGCCGGCGCGCACGCTCGCCTCGGAGCAGTAGCCTTCGATTCGCGGGGAACGCCACCAGGTATCCGGGTCGATGCAGGTATTGGTGAGCATCCAGTCCCGCGTTCCGGGCTTGGCGTTCTCCTGGCGAATGAGATCCGATGCGGCTCGGGCAGCGCCCGTCGCCGGCCCGAAAGCCGACATGCCCAAGCCGGCCGCTGCGACGCCTTTGATGACGTCGCGACGAGGGAACCGGCTCGGCTGATTGTTTGACTGCTTCATTGCTGACGTCTCCTATCAATCCCAACGTGCGTCTTGGTGAGTATTCAGTCCCGCGTTCCGGGCTTGGCGTTTTCTTGCTCGATCAAGTTCGGCGCGGCCGAAGCAGAACGGGGCGGGGCCTTAAGGGCTGTTCGCCCGGCTGTGAACGGATGCGGCGGGTCAGCCAACAGAACCTGACTGATGAAGTCGTCGACGATGTCGTTGGCCACGCCCGGTTTATTGGTCGGCGAATGGCCGGCGCCATCGATAACCGAGACTTTGTGGGGGCTGTCGGGCTGATCGGCGACGGCCTGGCGGATCCCGTCGTATACCCAGTCGACATTATTCAATCCGGCGGCCGCGGCTTCGGCGATCGGCAGTTGATTGCCGCCCAAGGCCCGCGGATCAGCCTTGCCGGCGATGAAGAGTGCCGGCACGTCATCGAAGCCGGCGCTCACCTGCGCTTCGGGGTGAAACTGAAACCTATGATCGGCAAAGGCCCCGATCTTGTTGACTACGCCATCAAAGTCGAAGTCGGCGGCATAAGGGTACCTGGGCGTCCCGGAGAATGCGGCGAAGATCAACCGGCTCCGCGGCGTGCTTAGGCCGGAGTCCGAGACGACGCCCGTCAGCGGCTTCCCGTCGGCCGCGAATCCGACGGCCAGTCCCCACACGCCGAGCCCTCCCGCACTAGTTCCGTGTGCAAACACATGGGTCGTCGGATAGTTCGCGACCGTGTAGTCGATAGCGGCCATCGTCGCCTGGAGGCCGTTCACCTCGCCGCCCTTGGGGTTGTTGGGGTACGGCGTGCCGAGTCCGAGGTACAGGTCGTGGTCAGACATGGACCCCACGAGCAGGCGGTATCCTTACTTGATGCGTCGGGTGACCGTGTTATCGATTGGCTGCCCGTTCTTGTCGATGATGGGGCGGAGGCCGATCTTCCGGAGGCCCTCAAAGGTCTCCTCGTGATTCCACGTGTCCTGGGTCTGATTCCCCGTCGCGTGGTACACGCCCTGCTCGTCGAAGCAGCCGATGCCTCCTCCATGGAGATACACCCACAGCGGGGCCTCAGCGCCAGGATTGTCCAGGGGCTCCGCGACAAGGAAGGTGTAGTTGCCCGACAGGCCGGCGTTGTAGCCAAGATTGCGGGAAAAATCGAGTTTCCACTCGCTACCGACGAAACTGACAGTTTCTTTGTGGGCAAGGACCACCTTGTTGCTGTCTCGAACGACAATCGGCGGTGAAGGCTGCGCTGCGGCCTGACCGTAGACTGAGCCGGTTGTGAGCAAAAGGGCCATAGGGAACAGGCACTTCACCCATCGACTCGTCACGAAGGAACTCTCTCCACAGTTCAGTGCGTGGCGCTTCTGATTCATGATGTTACTCCTTTCGTAAATGGCTCTCAATGGGTTCCCGTAGGTCAGGGCTGGCGCTCTTCGCGGGGATCGCCACCAGGTATCCGGGTCGATGTAGGTATTGGTGAGCATCCAGTCCCGCGTGCCGGGCTTGGCATTTTCTTTTCGTATCGCTTTAGAACCGGAAGCCGTTGCCGCCTGGGCGGCATTTGTTTGGATGTTCGCGAGGGCTGATAATCCCATGCCGGCCGCAGCGCGCCTTTGAGCACATCGCGGCGAGGCAGTTCGTCAGGCTGATGGGCCGCTTTGTTCATGGTGTGTCCTCTTTTCGGATGGATAGCGCGCTGGATAGCTTGTTGGGCCCTGGCGCTCGGGATCATGGTCAGTTGGGCTCATTGCATAGCGCCAATGGGTTCATGATGCGTGGGGATCGCTTTGCGCATCTTGGTTTTGATAGCCGCGTATTCAGGATCATTCGCGAGGTTGTGCCATTCCCACTTGTCGACTTGGTGGTCGTACAGTTCTTCCGAGCCATCCTCGTACACGATATATCGATACCGTTCGGAGCGAACGCCGTAATTCTTGAAGCCAAAGGTAGTCAAAGAGACTTTGTCCCAGGCGGCGTCAGGGTCTTTCATCAAGACAGAGAGGTCGTTCCCTTCCAGCTGTCCCTCAGGCGGATCGATTGCAGTCAGTGAGGCCAAGGTCGGATAAATATCCAGCAGGTTCGCCGGCTTGGCCGTGGTCGAGCCAGGCGTGGTCACGCCCGGCGCCACCCATATCATATTGACCCGCGTGGCCCTTTCCCAGAGGGAGTATTTTGCCCAACGTTCTTTTTCACCCAGCTGAAAGCCATGGTCGCTCCACAACACAATAATCGTATTGTCGGCGTACTGTGACTTCTCGAGCGCCCCGACCATCTGACCAATCAGCTCATCGGTCATGGCACTGGACGCCAGGTAAGCCTGAATGGCGTGCTTCCACTGACCCGCAGCCCTGATCGCCTTGGCCCACGCAATATGCCGCTGCTTTGAACTCGCTGCAGGCACATCTTCCAAGTCATCTTCCAGGTAGCCTTCCGGGATCTCCATCTCATCCAGAGGGAATCGATCGAAATATTCCTGAAGTGCGTAGTTGGGCAGATGTGGTTGGAAGATGCCGGCGCCTACAAAAAAGGGTTCTTTCAGCTCACCTCCCAGCAGTGTCTCTGCCGCCCATTTCGCAGTTTTCCCATCGTTGATATCCTCCAGGGTGACATCGGGAGCATAGGGGCCCCAGTCGGCGTATCTTGCGACTCCCTTCGTCATCCCATTGAGAGGTCTCGGAGATGCGAATCTGTCTATAAACGGGAATAGGTCCTGCGTCTTACTCGGGTAATAGTCATCAAAGCCCCGACCCTGTACTTCATTCTTAAAATGAGCGCCGTGAAACAACTTGCCGGAGCCGGCTACATAGTAGCCATTCTGTTGCAACAACTCAGTCAAGAGCACCGAGCGATTCAGGATGGGGTTTTTTGTGAACGAATTTTGATTCACGTAATTACCCGACGTCGAAGGGCGCATCCCAGTCATAAGGGCAGACCTTGAAGGACCGCAAGCTGGAGCCGCGCAGTGCGCATTGGTGAACACCATGCCCTTGGAAGCCAGTTTGTCCATGTGCGGCGTCCGGGCCTGAGGGTTGCCCTCAAGGGCGCCCGTCCAGTCATTCAAATCATCGATCGCGATGAAGAGGACATTGGGTCGGTCGGTCTGTCCCTGAACCGCATCGGGAGACGAGAGCAGAGCGAGGACCAGCGCGGCTAAGGCGACCATCGCGGCCCCCTGTGAAACTTCACTGCAAGTTTCCCCACGATCGTTCCCTTCCCTATGCTGTGAATCGCTTGAACAAGTTCTCCGTCATGCGCTGGACGCGCGAATCCACACCTTGCGGCTGAGCGGCCTTGTGGGCGGGAAGCACGTGGCCTGGGGGCGATGACAAACCTTGCGCCCACCAGATGGTCCCGGCGTTGAAGACGACGTTGCCTTTGGGGCCGTCGTAGATCGTTGCTTCATGAGGCGTTCCGGGCGCTCTGCCGGCTTTCGTCTCACCATGAGTCAGGACTTCCATGCCGGGCAGGTCGAGGAGAGGATAGCCGTGCCACTCCCAGCCCACGAGGCCTTTGATTGCGTCGCCTTCCTTCATGCCCGTGCCTTCACACAGCCAGTGATCGGGCTTGGTGCAAACCCAGTCGCCGCCGCCGACGCCGCCGGTCCGTCCACCCATGAGCAGCGCCCCGTCCGGCCCCGGTTGGTTGTTGAACTCAAAGCCTCGTCGCTTGTAGAACATCTGGGCGAGTTTCTCGCCAAGAAAATGGCTTTCCCGTCGAATCACCCGACAGGACTGGCCCTCCGCGGAGGGCAGTAAGGGCACAACGCCCCACACCGAATTGCCGCTTAGGAACGCGAGATTGACCCCGGCGTCGCGGGCCGCGCTGACGTTGTCGTACATCTCGCGCGTCCAATACTCGTCATGCCCCACTGAGATGAAGCCCTTTGCGCGCTGTAGTCCCGGCCCATCCGTATGCGTGTCGACGTTTGATATGTACGACACGTCGTAGCCATGCTGCTCGATCCAATAGGAAAGAGGGAATTCCCAAAGAAGAAATTCGCTCGAACCCACCGAAGAGGGTCTGTCGATCAGGTGATCCTGGCAGTACTGCGCGTAGGGACGGTCAAAGCTCACCCACCCGGTGTCGCTGGGATCGGTACTCCACTTTTTCCTTTTCTTGTATCCGGTGTAGCCATTCTTGTCGTTGTGATAAAGAGAGAACTCGTTATTCGGCCAGCTGTTGTAGGCGGCCCAAGTCATGTCGCTGCATTGGAAGAGCAGGTCGCAGGCACGGTCGTCTCGCACGATGAAGATGACGTAGCTCTGTAGGCCCTCTTTCTTGGCAGTGAGCTTGCCGAGGTAGACGCCGCTCAACCAGTCGTCTGGAATCTCAAATTCCACTGACGGCTCCCACTTGCATTCGCGCAGGCGGTCGGCGCCGATCGACGGATCGGGTTGAGTCTTGCCTTGCAATGAACGGAACCGCTTCATGCTCCGCCCGCCGTCTCCCCCGTAGTAACCGGTCCGGAAAATTTCCAAATCGAATTCCGACACGGGGTTCGTGCTCACCATCACTTTCAATGTGTCGCCGGCGCGAACGCTCGTCTCGGAGCAGTAGCCCTCGATCGCGGGCGAACGCCACAAAGAGTCCGGCTCGACGTGGGTGATGTTTGTTTTGGTGAGCATCCAGTCCCGCGTACCGGGCTTGGCGTTCTCCTGGCGAATGAGATCCGATGCGGCTCGGGCGGCGTTCGGGCCGCGCCCGAGTGCAGACAATCCCAATCCCGCCGCTGCAACGCCTTTGATGACGTCGCGACGAGGGAGCCCGCTCGGTTGATCATTTGGCTGTTTCCGCATCTTTGTTTTCATTGCAGATTCCTTTCGGGAGCAAACTGGCTCAAGCCTTTTGACCAACAATGCGCCTAAACAGGTTGTGGGTGATTCGCTGCACTCGCTCGTCTACCCCTTGTTGCGTCACCCCGTGTCTCACGGGAGTGGCGTGACCCGGCGGGCTCGACAGACCGTTGGCCCACCAGATGGTCGCGGCATTGAAGATGATGTTGCCCTTGGGTCCGTCGTAAATCGTAGCGGTGTAGTGGCCCGGCTGCTTTCCATTGATTCGCGTCTCGCCTTCGGCAACGATCTGCATGCCGGGCAGGTCCATCATCGGGGCGCCGTGCCACTCCCAGCCGATTAGGCCTTTGACCGAATCCCCCTTCTTCATCCCGGTCCCCTCAAACAGCCAGTGCTCCGGCCGGGCGCACGTCCAATCGCCGGCGCCCCTGACGGGCGGGGTCGTCCGCGCTCCCATCAGCAGGGCGCCGTCGCGCCCCAAGGTGGGTTTAAACCCTTTCTCATAGGGCGACTCCATCCGGCCCCTGTCGCCGAACTCGGATTGCTCAGGGAAGAACCAGCCTTCCCGGCGCGTGGTGCGATAAGGCCTACCGCTGCTGGACGGATGTAGCGGTACGACACACAAGACGGCATTGGCGCTCAGGAACGCGAGGTTCACGCCTTCATTGCGTGCGTGCATCACGTTGTCATACATGTCCTCGGTCCAGTACTCGTCGTGGCCGACCGAGATGAAACCCTTCGTACGCAGCAAGCCCGCTGGGTCGGCGTGCGTGTCGATGTTGGAGATGTAGGAGACGTCGTACCCGTGCTGCTCCAGCCAAAACGCCAACGGGAACTCCCAGGGCAAGTATTCGCCCGAACCGCCTGACTTCTCGATCTTGTTGACGGGGTGCGTGAACAAGGCGTAGGGACGATCGAAGCTCACCGTGCCGCTTGGCGCGGTCGTGCTGGGGCGTCCCTCATGCTTTGTATAGATGCAATAGTCGGTTGGCCAGCGGTTGTAGGCGGTCCACGTCAGTTCGCTGCACTGGAACAGCAAGTCGCAGGGGCGGTCATCGCGGACGATGAAGATGACGTAGCTTTGGATCCCGCTGATCTCAGCGGTCAGCTTGCCCAGGTAGACGCCGCTGAGCCAATCGTCGGGGATCTCGAACTCCACCGAAGGCTCCCACTGGCATTCGCGGATGTAGTTTTCACCAATGGACGGTTCCGGCTGTACGACGCCTGGAAGCGATTCATACGTTCTGACAAGCCGGGCGCCATCCCCGTTGTAGTAGCCCGTCCGGAAGATCTCCAGCTTGAACGCGGACACCGGCTTCGTGCTGACCATGACCTGCAACGTCTCGCCGGCCCGTACGCTGTTCGCGGAACAGTAGCCTTCGATCCACGTGCTGCGCCCGCTGGGCAGCACATTCACCTTCCCAGGGACGGTGCGTGTCTTGGTGAGCAACCAGTCGCGCGTGCCAGGCTTGGCGTTTTCTTGGCTGACGAGGTTGGAGCGTGACTGAGCGTTGGCTTGTTTCGCGCCGGTGGCAGCCGATAGCCCCAAGGCGGTCGCGGCGGCGCCGCGTAGCAGGTCACGTCGGGGCAGCTCGCGCCGGGGCAAGCCTGATGGGGAATTCGATTCGTTCATAGCGGGCGCCTCCTTGGCTGCGGCGTGTCGGGGCCGTGGGTGTCAGTGATGCTAATCAATCGCTATTTGACGCTCTTGAAGTAAGCCGCCAGGTCGGCGATCTTTTCGGGATTTAGTGTAAAGGATCTTGTAGTTGGCTATCACGCTGAGAACACCTGATGCGGATTCTTTGCGTTGACCAGAGCTTCTTTGCGGCGCTGTGAAGACCATAGAGGGGCTCAGGGGCTTTCCATGGAGGGCTCCCGCCAGTGTGACGGCCCCGACCGCGCGTGGAACGAGACGATTCGATGCCTAGCGACGCGCTCTGACTAGGAGCGAACCCGAAACTCTTCAAGAGCGTCGGCGTCGACATCGAGACCCAATCCTGGGATCTCAGGCAGCTTCACGTACCCGTCCTCGATTTCGAAGACATGCTTGGTCCGCAAGACTTTCAACGCCGGCGACCATTGCTCCTCAGGCAAGTTCGGCCGGCCGATCATTTCCTGGTACTCGCAATTCGGCATCGCGCAGCCGGCCTGGATGTAGCCGGCGAGCGACAGGCCTTGCGTACCGTGCTGTATGCAGGGGACGTGGAACGCCTCGGCAAGGATGCTGATCTTACGGGCGTTGAGAATGCCTCCGCAAATCCGCGTGTCGGGTTGGAGCACGTCGTAGGTCTTGTGAGTCAAGAAGGCCAGGAACTGGTGGATGCTCTTACCTAGCTCGCCGCCGGTGATGGGGATATCGACTTCGGCGGCCAGCCGGGCCGGGCCTTCGAGGTCGTGTCCGTCGAAGGGCTCTTCGAGCCAGCGCGCGTTGTAGCGCTCCATCCGGCGCGCGACCTCGAGTGCCGTGTCGTAGTCCCACACCCAGCCGGGCCGCACTGCGGTCCGGTCGAACATAATTTCGAAACCGTCGCCGCCATTGAGACGCGTGGTGATCGCACGCGAGAACTCTCCGAAGTAGTCTGCCGATACCATTCCCGCAGGGATCTTCCCAACGTAGTGCGGGAATTAGTTGGTTAGAACGGCAAGCGGTTGCCCCGCGACCGGCCTTATCGAGAGCGCTACGGCCTCAGTATCTACGGGCCCAGACGGCTTGACGAGATCTGGGCTGGCGGCGGGAGGGTTCATCCGCACCTGGTCGATCGTGCCGCCAAACGGGTCTGGAGGGATAGTTCCCTCCTTCATAAACCAGCGCCGATTGAACACCTCGTCCGCAAGCTCGGTGCTGGCCCACCCGATCTCGGCAGGCTCGAGTCGCTCGAAGGCTTTGGTGATCGACGCGGCGATGCCATCAATTAGTTGGCGGGAGTACCGCTCTTCGTTTTGGACGCTCGGGGCCGGTTCGGGTCCACGCAGCCCAACGCCCGGAGCCGGGGGCGGGGCGGTGTGAGTATGAGTCGCCGCAATCAGCATGCGATCAGCTGGGATGCCTGTCCCCGCTTGAGCTTGGCGAGCCTTCGAGCAACACCTCGTCGACCCACCGGGCCGCCTGGCCTTCCTGCAAGGAAAGATCCCGGGAGCGACCTCCGCGAAAGGACCGTTTGCGCACGCGAGGGCCGTTTTCGGGGGGGTCGCTCCCGCCCCGCAGGTGTTTCGGCCTTCCTGCGCCGGCCGTCCCGCGGGTTTTTGTAACTTGTTGCTGAACAGGGTCTTGGCACGGCCACGAGTGTTTCGCGGAGGCGCGAAATGGGCCTCCCGCTTGCACGGCGAGTGTTTCGCTGCGGCATTTTCCCCGAAACAGCGAACGACCGTACCCAGGCCGACCGGACCACAGCCCCATGCTGGGAAAAGGGCAAATTGACGGCGCTGCTGGCCTACGCTGTGACGGCGTTCTAGTGTTCAGCTGAATTGGCACGTTGTGTTCGGTTGCCCAAACAGACCCAGCGAATGTTGTGGGGTTATCGGGTGGCGTCAGTCAGCGGAAAGGAAATCTGCCCACTGCTGCATCAGTTTCCGCCGCCGTGCCAGCAAGTCGCTACGCGCATACGCTTGCTCGACCGCCGTGCCGACCGCATGGGCGAGACTCAGTTCCATGACGGCGTGTGGCGCGTCCGTCTGTTCGCTGGCCCACGTTCGGAAGGAGGACCGGAACCCATGAACGGTCGCGCGGGCCGCGAGTCCCGTGTCCCTCATAACCTTTGTCAGCGTCATATCACTCATCGGGCGCCGCGGGCGAGCTGGAGAGGGAAAGATCAGGTCCGATTCGTCGCGAAGCGAGCGAACGCGCTCCTGCACCGCCAGCGCCGTGTCGCTGAGCGGGACGCGATGCTCGATTCCGGCTTTCATGCGCGAGCCGGGAATGCGCCATTCTCTCGCTTCGAAATGGATCTCGTCCCACTTCGCAAGTCGCGCCTCACCCGAGCGGCACGCAGTCAGCACCACGAACCGTAGGCAAGCCTTTGCAGACAGTGAGGCCCGCGAGGCTTCGACGGTGTCGAGCGCAGCCGCGACATCTCGGTAGGGCAGGGCGCGGAGGTGCGCCTTGACGGCCGGCATTGCGGGCAACGCACCGTCTATGGCCTCTCCCGCGACGTTCTCCGTTATGAACCCATGCGCCCAGGCCCAGCGCAGGACCGCGCGGATCCTCTGCCGGACACGCCGGGCCGTTTCCGGCCGAGTTCCCCATATCGGCGTCAGGAGGGCCAGCACGTCGGCACGCTCAATGCGGTCGACGCTCAAGCCGCCAAGAGCCGGGAAGGCGTGGCGCTCGAGCGTCTGCATCCACGAGTCAGCGTGCTTGTCATTCCTCCAGCGGGGCTTGAGCATCGCGTGAGTCCGGCGCGCTGCCACTGCGAAAGTCGGAATCGAGGACCTTCGCTTTTCGGCGATCGGGTTGCGACCCGCCGCGATAGCCGTGCGATTATCCATGGCCTTTTGGCGCGCCGCCGCAAGGCCGACATACGGATATCCTCCGAGACCGATATCGCGGCGCTTGCCGTCGATGGTGACTCGCTGGACCCAGCTCTTGGATCCGCCCTTGGCAACGGCCAGGTAGAGCGTTCCGCCGTCTCCGTGCAGCCCTCGTTTTGTGATGGATCTGACTTTCGCTGCTGTTAGTTTTCCCACGTTTACCCAACGTTCTAGTTTGGATTATACGGGAATCGAACGGACCTTGCAAACTCTTGGGAGACTTGCTGTCAGTCCATAATTTCCTTATATTCAGTGATTTATGAGACTAACCTAGAACCAATTGGAACACACGTGACCATGGGACACTACAAGGAGTGGTGGAGGCGGCGGGAATCGAACCCGCGTCCGAAAAAGATCACCGGAGAGAGCCTACATGCTTAGTTCGTTCTTTGGTCTTGACCGCCGACTGGGAACGAACAAGCCGAAAGCGATCCAGCCCGATTAGTCTCGACACCAAAGCTCCAGGCGTAAGCCTCAATGCCTATCTCGCAAGATGACACCCATGACTGGCGTGCGAGCCCGCCAGCCTGAGCGGCTGCCTAATTCTTAGGCAGCGTGTGCAAACTGCATATCGTTGGCAGTTGTTGTTTTCCGATCGTTTTACGGGTGCTCGGAGCCCGGCATGCCTCTCAACAGCAATTACGATTCCGTCGAAGCCTGTACGCCCCCCTTCCTGCATGCCCGTTAAGGGCTGATGCTGATGTCTAAATTATAGACGGTAAGTCCGCTTTTCCAAGTCTGCGTCCGGTGAATTAGGTTTGCATTGGAATCGACGACGGCGACGGAAGCGGTGCCACGCCTCATACCCCAATGTAGCCGAGGTTGATTAGCTAGCCAGCAGCTTGAAGGGCCGCGTCGTGACCGATGTCGGTTCTTGGGGGGCCGTGTCTCGGCGGGGGTAGGCTCCGTCAGCCCGCCCTAAGCGACCGCAAAGAGACGGCGGCGCCGGTTTAGGCGGATTGGTCTCAACTCCCTACCTCGAGACTTTGACAGGCTTGGCGGGTGGATAGTCATCGACCGCTTTCGTCGTGGTGCGTCGCATCCTGAATTTGAGGGAGATCCGGAGGCAGCAAGGCGCAACGAAGCTGATTGGGCACTCGTTCCGTGGCCGTCTTGGACAGCATTTAACCATCTATGAAACAAGCGAGTCCGCTAAGGCGATGCCAAAGAGACCTCAATGAATGGGCCGGCGCCGAATTAGTGGCCAGCCGAACGCCTGGCTTGCGGCATCGATTCATGTCGTTTGCCCCGGCTTGTATGACTCACCAAGAGTGTCCCGGGACGATTTTCCGTCACTGGCGTGCGTGCGACTGCACGAAGCTGAGCAGGTCAGTCATCTCGGCCGGTTTAATTTCGTCCTCCAAACCCTCCGGCATCAAAGAGAGACCCATCGACATGAGGGATCGGATGTTTGATCGTGCAACCACATCCTCGATGCTTTCACCCCGACGCAGCGTTACGCTGGTTGCCGATTCGCGAGCCAGGATACCCGTGAGAACTCCGCCATCCACAGCATCAAGCCTGTAGTTGACGAAGTTCGACTGCAGTGATCTGTTCGGGTCGATAATGTCTACGAGAAGCTCCTCCCGGGAAGACGCAGCCCTTTCGACCAAATCCGGACCCACTTCGTGCCCCGTGTCGCCGAGTCGATGGCAAGTTGCGCACTCTCGCTCAAAGACCTCCGCCCCGCGGCCAGCATTCCCCTCCGTTGACAGGGCAGAGCGATACTCCCGGATCACATCCGCAGGGCTGGACACTTCGGAGTTAGCGAAGATCTGTTGCGCTCGGCTGCGGATTCCCGTCCGGCGATGATCCAGCAATGCTGCCCGCCGCGCTGGGTCGAGATGGGTCACGAGCACTTCCCCCCTCGCCAAGGCGTCCAGAAACGGCTGCAAGCGTTCCTCACGACTGAACAACACCTCCAGAGCCTCGCGACGCACGGCGGGGCTGTAGGTTCGCCAGCTACGAACAAGGATCGTCCCCACCTCCTGCCCGGAGTGAGCGGCGATAGCGCGCACGGCGGCCAGCTGGATGTCAGCGGCCTCGTCCGGGGACAGCAGAGCGACGAGAGCACCCAGAGCCGCCTCCTGCGGCGCCCAGGACAGCAGCCTGATTGCCTCAGTCCGCTCCGGCAGGTTCGCCCCTTCCTTGTCGACGGCTACAGCTGGAGCCTCCGCCAGCGTTTCGGCAATCGCAGCGCGCAGTGCTGGGTTCGCCTGGTCGTCTCGCATGGCAGGCAGCGAGCTTCCCGTTTTCTCCAAGCCTGCAGCGATCCCGGAAGCAGCTGCCATGCGGATTCTCCTGCTATGGGGCCCTTTTGAGTTGCGGGTCGCCCTCAGGACAGCGTGAATGGCTTCCGGAGACTCGCTTGCCGCCACGTTGCCTGCCAGCTCCTTGACTGCGCCGAGGCTATCCGGGTTAGCCATGAACGAATCTTCGCGGAGGAGGAGGTCGAGCAGGGCCAGGGAGTCTTTCCTAGCTCCGGCGAACACCGCTGCCCGGATCCACCCGTCACCGGGATCACGGTGCAAGATACTGGCCAGATGCTGTGCTACATCATGCCCACTCTGAAGCGCCGGAATCGCTAGCGCAACCCGAAAACGAACAGCAATATCTTCGTCCGATGCCATCGATACGACCTTTGCGCGCAGCGCCCCGGATTGCGCGAACCGCGACTCGGACAGGCGAACGGCATTCTGGCGCAGAACTGGGTGACGGTCCGCCAGTGCAGCCAACAGCGTGCCCTCATCGAGCTGACCGAGTCCCTCTAGTGACCACAGTGCGTGGAGCCGGCCTTGGGGTGACCTAGACCGCCTGGCCGAAGCCTTGAGCGCTGCAGCAGCCTCCGCAGCGCGACGCTCGAACAGCAGCCTGTGGGCAGTCGCTCGCCACCAGCCGTCGTCATGATCGAGGAGGGCGACGAGTTCGGAGACCGGCGCACCCCCGAGTTGCGGCAACGCCCCCCACGCAAAGTTGGTCGGGCTGATCCGGTATATGCGACCCATGTCTTGGCCTGTGTAGTAATCGATCTGCTCGAGGATTTCGTCGGGCATCGCACTTGGATCCTCGATCACCTCTCGGTACATGTCCACCATGTAAAGGCACCCATCGGGCCCGTTGGCGAAGTTCACCGGCCGAAACCAGGTGTCGGTCGAAGCCAGGAATTCCGTGCCGGGCGCCGCACGGCGGGCCCTAAACGTAACACCGGACCTCTCCAGGATCGTGCGCAGGACGAGATTGCCCGCTGGCTCCGGGGTGAAGGCGTTGCCATGGAACTCCGGAGGATATGCCGCACCCCGGTAGATTCCTAGGCCTGCGCCACCCGTAAAGTAGCCTTGCCCGGCAAGTTCCCGTGGTGGAAACCGCTGGGCCCTCATATCGTGGGTGGTGTCGACCCAGCGGCTCCAGTGTGTCTTGCGGGCCACGCGCCACGGCTCAGGATCGCTGATTGAGAAGACTCGACGGTCCCACTCAAGGATTGGCGTTGCCAGCTGCGGGGACTCCATGCCATCGACAGCGTGACGTAACGGGAATACCGCATGAATGACCGGATTGCCGGAGTTCGAGCCAAAACGATTGCCCCAATCGTCGAAGGCGTTGCCAAAGTCACCCCGCGTACCCTCGACTGCTTCAATGGCTTCGGTGACCGGATGGAAGCGGAAGTCGCTCGACCCAAGCGGAACCTCGCTTTCCCCGGTTCGCTCGGCATGCCGCACGGTGCCGCCGTTGTACGAGGTGGTGCCGTAGATCCAGTGGTCCATCCCCCACTTGAGGTTGTTTACGATGTCTTCGGACTTGTCGGTCCCAAATCCCGTGAACACAGTCCTGCGGACATCCGCAACGCCATCACCGGTCGTGTCCTTCAGGTACACGATGTCTGGCGCCGCTGTGACGAAGATTCCGCCGTTGAAACAGGCGATCCCGCTCGGCCAATGCAGGCCGTCAGCAAACACCCGGGCCGTCTCGAAGACACCGTCAGCGTCCTCGTCCTCCAGTAGTCGAATTCGCCCTGCGGCCCTTCCGCCCGGAGGCGGGTCGAACGGGTAACCTCGCATCTCGGCTACGTAAAGCCTTCCGTTTTCGTCAAAGGCAATTGTTATCGGGTCAGCCACATTCGGTTCTGACGCCGCCACGTCGAGACGAAAGCCCTCGGCAAGTTGGAACGACCCAAGTGCCTCGATCGGGGACAGTGGCTTGCGGCGTTCGAGGCCATCCTCGAGCGGCGACCTGCTTCCACAGGACAACGACCACAGGATCCCGACCAGCAGGCCCGAGCAAAGTGCCGCCCGCCTGATGGCGGCGCGCATATATCCATCGGCGGGCATCGATCTCTCCGAAAGCAAAGACTGCGGCCCGCTCAGAAGAAGAATTTAACGCTCACCTGCAGGATCGGCGGTTCGTCAGCACTGCGGGTGATTCTTCCGAAGTTGGCTGCATTGGTTATGGTCGCATTCGGATTCCCGAGATGGGCGGCCTAGAAGAGATTGAACGCCTTAATTCGACACTCCCCGCGTCCGTGCTCGCCCATTCCCGGGATCTGCCCCCGTCCATAACTCCGATATCCATGTTGCCGAAGTTCGGGTCCATCATGGCACTGCGCCCGACCGTGATGAACATTCCCGGCCGAGTGTTCGCGAAACGAGCCGAATCGAAGACCGGGCGATCTTTACGCTCTTGCTTCACGACCCGCTAAGCCCCGCGTAAACAAGTGCCCGGGCGATCTACCCGGGCATTGCCGGCACCCGCCGTGGGATTCCCCCGGCCCCAAATCTCGAATGGCCCACCCGACTGTACGGGAACAATCCCGCCTGCCTGCCGTCCACCCAGGAACGCCTCGTGAGCGGCAGAGCCGTTCGCATTCGCAATAACTCAGAGGAACGAGTCTAGAATACGGTGCTCGCGATGGAAATCGGAACGCCCTCGCTTTTGGGGAAGTCGAATGGATTGGTGCGTCTCGTTGGCCCGAACATCGCATGGATTGTCAACCTTGCCTGAATTGAGCTCCACGCTCTAGCGTAATGGCGCGATCTTCTTGGCATCATTCTGGGATCGCAGGGACGGCGTACTGTTGAAGATAGCGTAATCGGCCTGCACACTTGTCGTGCCATCGCCCATCGGATCGTAGGCAATGCCAAGGCGGGGATCAAATTGATTTCCCTGTGACAGCCGGTCGGCTTCCAGCAGTGGTCTGGATGGGAGGGCGCGCCTAGATTGCGGGATGGCCGAGTAGCAGTCGAGTGGCCATGCGAGGGATGAGATTAGATTTCACTTCGTTTGGATTACCAAGTAGCGCTACAGAGTCTTACGCGGGGAGGCGGCCGAGCGGGCGGTGTTCGCCACGGCGCACAAGATGCTGCGCACTATCTACGCCCGGCTGCGGGACGACCGGCCGTACCACGATCCGCACTCCGATCACGAACGGCTGTTCGTGGCACGCAGCGCACCGCGCTGGCTACGGATGCTGGAGCAGCACAGATTCGTGCCGGCGATGGCGGCGGCCCGCCCGTCGGCCCCGTAAGAGAAGCGCTCAAGCCCCATTGCGGGCGCCGCAACCCGCTGATCATAACGGGGGCTTCGGCGGAAGCCGTCAGCGCGCTCCGGGCCGATTCTGGCCAATACCAGCTTTTCGCTGGCACGAGGCTCGCCGGTGACTAGGCTTGGTCTGCCTCGGCAACACAGAGATTTCACAGCAAGGCCGGGTGACTTCTGACGCCAATTCTCCAGTTCGCCGCCGCTCTGCTTGAATTATGCGAATTCCCCTAGGATGAAGTCCGCGCGGGAGTAGGGCGGCAGGCTAGTCGTCAGCGCGAGGCGGACCCCGTTGTTGACATTGTCGTAGGGGTTCTGAGCCGGCTGGCAGGGGGCGGGTCGCCAAAACTGCCCCCAAGCGCGAGATGCAGGTCGATACGATTGTCGATCCTCGCCCGCTGGAGGGCCATCACGGCGCTTTCGGTTTCCAGAACAGTCCGCTCGAGGGCGAGTATAGATAAGATATCTCCCATGCCCGCCACGTAGCGCGTTTCCGCCAGTTCGATCGCCTCTCGCGTCGTTTGCTGCGAGTTGCGCAGCAAGCTCTGCTGGTTGCGCAAAGTGTCCTCCGATGCCAGCGCCGACTCGACTTCGAGGTACGCCGTCCACATAAGGCTCTCGTAGTTGGCGGCCGCTTCCTGGGCGCGCGCCTCGGTGGCCCGCACGTTGGCCTTCAAGCGCCCGCGGTTGAAGAGGGGCTGCGCGAATCCCAGCGCGTAGCTCCACGCTTGCAGGCTGGGGTTCACGAGGTCTAGCAGCTTGTTGCTAGCGGTGCCGGCGGCCGTTGTTAGCGCGAAACTCGGCCGCAGAGCCGCCCTTGCTTGGACGATTCTGGCGTCTGCGCCCAGCAGCGCCTGCTCGGCGGCAATTAGGTCGGGCCTCCGCTGGACCAGTTCGGAGGGCAGGCCCGCAGGCACTTGCGGCGGCAGGCTCGGCAGTTTCGCGGAAGGCGCCCGCTCTCCCGTGGGATACTCGCAAGCCAGCACCTCGACTTGGCGCACAAACAAATCGCGCCGGCGCTCGCGCTCCCGCACGCTCGACCTGGCCCTTTCGATATCGCTTTCGGCTACCCGGACATCCACGGGTGACAGAGAACCGTGCCGGTAACGCTCTCGGGTCCACTCCGCCACCGCCTCCAGATGATCCGCAACTGCGCGCGCGGCTTCGACCTGACCGTGAGCCTCCACGGCCGCGAACCATGCCTTGGCCACTTGTCCGCTCAGGGAGAGGCGGACGGCGAGCCAGTCGGCCTCGCGTGCACTGATACCAGCGTCTGCCGCGAGCTTCTGCGAGCTGAGCCGGTTCCAAAGGTCGGCCTCCCAGGCGATGTTGAAGGTCAGGCCCGCGTTCGAGTAGGTGCTTTTGAGAACTTTATCGGAGAGGCCCGGAAACGGAAGCCCGACAAAGTTTTGGCGCTGGCGCAACCGATTGGCTCCGACGCTGATCTCTGGCCAGTCGGCGGTACCCACAATGAGCCGCTCCTGGGCGGCAACCTCGATCCTGGCGGTGGCGGCGCGAAGGCTCTGGCTGCAGTCCAGCGCCTTCCGGATCGCGTTGTCCAGGCGCGGGTCGTCCAGATAGGCCCACCAGTCCGAGTGGAGAGCCGGCGGTTCAGTCGCGGCCCCCCGCCAGGCCTCAGGCACCGGGACGGTGAACTGGTGAACGGGCAACTGCACCGGTTTCGAACAGGCTGCCATCAGAAGGGCTGATAACGCGATTGCAAGTCGAAAGCTCATGTCTAGGCTGCTTGGATCGTTTCCGGACTTCTTGCGGCTACGGTGCAGTCCTAGGCCGCGGCGCGGAAGTCGGCGGCGACAAACCGCAGCATGGCCTCCAGCGTCCCGCCCGTGTCTAGAATATCGCACGCTCGGGCAGCCCGCTGCCGGGTGCGGATTGAGTCGACCATCTTATGCACCATATTGATGTCGGCCTCCCTGGTCAGCCCGCGAAGACACGCCGATCCCAACTCCTAACTCGTCCACCTGCCGAATTCCTCGTCAGCGCATTCACGGCCACGCTATCAACGCCATCCTCAGTGAACATCAGTTCTGCTGGGTCGGGAATCAGGTCTTTGGTTTCCACTGCCTGGGGCGCGGCTCCAGGGCTTCAGCCAAACTCTTGTTTGAAGATGGAAGCATGCAGGATGGTTGTCAACTGTTCGGATTGCCTGCTCTGGATCAAGGTGCTTTGTAGACGTCGCGGTCCGGTCCCGCGGGACCGGACTGTCTTCGCGAAACAGCGACAGCATCCCGGCTTGGTCGTTTGGACTAACTCGGCGCCCAACAGCCTCGATGCTCCTGCGCGAAGCGAAGCCGAAGAACGCCGAAACGGCGTCAGGTCGTGCTAGAGGAGTGTTTCTCCGAGGGGTCGTTCGATAGAAGAGATTCGATGTGGTTTTCTAGATGGGACCTCGAAAGCGAACCCATGTGTTTCGCATGGACTCTGCCGTTACGATGCACGAAGAAAGTAGTCGGCAAACTGGTGATCTTTCCGAAGCCCTCGGTGGTGCTTTCGTCAGCCAGCAGTACCGGATAGGTTGGCTGCAGCTTGTCAAGGTAAGGGCGGACTACCTCCCATCCTTTCCTGTCAACGGAAATCGCGATCACGGTAAAGTCTGACTCAGCGTATTTTTTCTGAACCTCATCGAACAAGGGCATCTCTTTGCGACACGGGGCGCACCAAGTCGCCCAAAAGTTCAGTAACACCAGCTGGCCTTCCCAATCGCTGTTGCTCCAGAATTTTCCATCCGCATCCGGCAGCCTGATTGCTGGAATAGCGTCACCCGCTGATAGCAGGTCGTCACCTGCTGATGACGAGACCGACTCCTGACTCTTGGAATCTTCCAGATCGAGAGACTCCTCCATTCCTTCCCGGATGAATTCCGTGAGGAAGCCGGACAGGGTGAGCGCCGTCGTTCCCACGCCGATCGAGATAGCGGCTGTCAAATAGACGATCGCCAGAATCTTGATCGCCTTGACTTGGCCGGCCACCTCCTTGGCAGCATTCGCAACTTGTGCGAGCTGCTCGCGTTGGGACCGGTTTTCTTCTGTGTTGGTTGGCGACGGCATTGCGGCGGGTCTCCTGGCCTGAAACAAAATCGAGATCGCTACCGATAGCTGGTGAGACGGTGTTGTCCCGGAGCCGCCGCCGGTTGGATTGAGCTTTCTCGCCTTGCAGCGCTGTCGTGCGCAAGCGTCCGGAAATCGGTTTGAGACTCTACCGAATTCTGCCACTTCAGGCCCGTCTTCGCGGACATGCAGGCCCCTCAGGATCCGGACTATAGGGAAATCGCCATAAAGTGCAAGGGAGGGTCTCGGAGTGCGTGCTTGATAAAATGGGGATCTTGAGCCCACGATCGCGCAACTGCGCACGCAACTCTTGCATGGCAACCCCATGCGCCGCTATTGATGAATAACCAGCTGTTCGTGCTCGTCCTCGCCGGAATCCCCAATATCCGGGTAGAACTGGGCGCAATAGCGTCGATACGTCCCGATCTCGCCGTCGGACTGGCAGAGTCGCGGTCGGGATCGGTACTGTTTCCGCCCCCAGATCACCACGTCCTGCATGACGTCCCGCTTCTGCGCGGATAAGATGACTTTGTTCATCATCTGGGCTCGCAGGCTCGGCGGAAGGAATCTCAATCCCACGATTGGCCGCTGCGGTTTCCGCATTTCTCTAACCTGCCCGGCCAGTACCACCTCGATGAGCGTACCGTCGACGGGCGTAGCAAGCACCCACAGTCGCGAATCCATGCCAATGGAGTGCTCGCGGATGTTAACGAACGAGTAGCCCAGTCCGAAAATGTGGGTGACGGCGGACACGTCGAGGACGATATTCACTATCCCCGCGATGCACTGGGTGCGTCTGAAGTCGAAGCAGCTCTCGAGAAAGGCGCCGTCCACCAATACAGACCCGACCCGACTCACGTTGTCGTAGCCGTGCACGTACCGCAAGTGAGCCAGGTCCACGGAGTTCTCGGTAGTCTCCTGAGGATGGCCCCGGAATCGGACGCTCCGGAATTCCAATGCGCTCCAGTCTGCAGCTGTCGGCGGATCCTCGCGAAGGCTCCATTGCGGGGCCCGTCCATTGATTCCCCACCAGGCGAAGACCATGCCGAGAAGTTCCCGTGTCTTGAACACCTTCAGCTTCGCGGACTTGGGAGCTGAGGCAAAGGGAGTGGCGACGCATTGGCCGGTTACGTCGTATTCGAAGCCGTGGAACGGACAGACGAGGCAGCCATCGCGCACCCGCCCCCCGCCTGCAGGCCCCAGGTCGGCGCCTAGGTGTGCGCATACCGCCTCGGCCACGCAGATGCGCCCTTCGCCGTTGCACCACACAACGATTTCTTCTCCTAGCCACCTCTTCTGAATCAGCTTTGCCTTCAGGATGGTTTGGCGGGTGGCGACGAAATACCATCCCTCCGGAAAGGGCGGCAGTGAGGGGATGCTCTTACGCTTGATGCGACTTAGCTGCATTTCTCATCGAGTATCAGTGGCTTGGCAGTCTCGGCTGTTTCCAGTCCAGCCGATCGACTCATAAGCAATAGAATATGTTCGTTCATGGTATCTCAGGTCAGGGAGGGGCTGCACCGGCAGGCACGCCAAGGGCCCGAAGAAGCCGGTATGGCCGGCTGTGGCTGACGTCGGGTCGGACCAGGTGCGCAACGGTGTCGCGGTGCCGTCCGGCCCGTTGCGTTGCGACGTTCCCTGCCAGCGTGTCTGAGGGCACCTGAGCCGACGCCCCGGCGATCCCGCCTGCGTCCCGTTCGATGTCTTCCGGCGCTTCGGGACGCCAAAATCACTGAGAGTCCGGCACCATGCCGCGATACGGAAGGGAGTATGGTATGACGGTGGATCGAGCCAATCGTTTGCTCGCTCGGCTCGGTTCCCGATGTTCAGAACATCCTCGAACGGGAGCGGCGGAATACGTATCGGAAACCCTCGATGGGCTGCGCGTCCGGCTGACCGGATCCCGGCAAGCGCCGTGGCATTGAGCCATCCGAGCAGGATTGGAGGAGCATGAGGACGACCGACGAGTTACCAATACGCCTTACCGAAGAGCTAGTCCTCCTGCTGCTTAACGAACGGAGCGGCTATCTTGAGATGGTTCCAGGCTGGGATTTCTCCTGCGTTATGGCAGGTGCCGTAATCGCCGATCTTGCGCTGGAGAGTCGCATCGACTCCGATTTGGACGCGCTGTATGTCATTGATCCCAGTCCAACCGGAGATAGCCTGCTCGACCCGACGCTCAAGAAAATCGCCGAATCCCAGGAGGCCTTGGAAACGCAACTCTGGATCGAACGCAATACGGCCCGTACCGACCAAATCGTAACCACCACACTCGAACGCCTGGTGGACCGGGGAATCCTCAAATACGAAAGCGGTGGATTCTGGACGCTCTCGCACCTCGTTTCACGTTCGGGAACCTATCCGACCTCCGACCCCAACGCCCGCCGGGAAGCCAAAGCAAGAGTCCTGAGCGTGATCTTGAACGACGTCATTCCAGACCCGCGCGATGCCATTCTCGTTGCATTGATGCATGCGTGCGACGGCTTCAAGCTGGTGCTTTCGGACGAAGACTACCATGACAAGGCCGAGCGGATCGAGACGATCGCCAAGCTGGATCTAATCGGGCGGTCGGTTTCCGCCGCAGTGAGGGAGAGTGCCGTCAAACCGAAGACCCGCCAGATACTCCTGACCAAACCGATTCCGAAGCTCCGGATCGTCGACATCCTGCGACAGCGTGAATTCAGAACGGGCAATATTCCAAAGGCGATGTGCCAAATCTTCCGGAAGCATGGGCCGGTCGTCAAGCTTCCCGTCAAGATGGGCAAGTCACCTTTAGTCGCCTTGATTGGGCCGGACACCAATCAGTGGGTCAACAGGCATGGTAGGTTCTACCTTCGCTCGAAGGACTACATCCAGAAACTCGAAGGCGCGTTCGGCGCATCTCGAACCATGCCGGGCATGGATGGCGCTGAACACTACAAGATGCGGAGGGCGCTACGGGGTGCCTATTCCCGTGCCGCGCTCGCGCGGCGGCTACCGGAGTTGATCTCCCTCTGCAGGCAATCGATTAGGCAATGGACTGAAGGCGATGTTGTCCGTGCAACTGAGACCTTCCAGACCCACATGAGCAGTCAAGTCTCCAGGCTGTCGATCGGAGTGGATTGCAGCGACTACGTCGACGAACTGCTTGCCTACGAACATCGTGCGCTTGTAACGCTTGTTCAGGGCGCGTTGCCGAAATTCATGCTCGCGACTCCTAAGATGAAGCGTGCGCGCCAGCGTGTCCGTGAGCTTCAGGAAGCGATCCAAGCATCGCACACGTCGGCGCAGAGGAAGGGAAAGCCTCCGGACCTTGCGGACGCAATCCTAGAACTCCATCGAAACGACCCCCAATTCTTGCCGGAAACGGACTTAACCTTCCCGTTTGTCGCGTCGATGGTCGCTAGCATCTATCTGGGCAGCGCGCTCGGCTTCGCAGTCTATTGCATGGTTCGCCACCCGGATGTGTACGCGAAGGTTCGTCGAGAAGCCGAGTCGCTTTTCGGCGGCGGGCGTGAACCAAAAGCGGAAGACTTCAACCTCCACACCATCGACGTCGCCCACCGCCTCTGCCTGGAGTCTGGACGTCTGTACCCCGTGATTCCCTGGCAGTTGAGAACGGTCATGAACCCCTGCGTTGTCAATGGCTTCGAACTGCTTCCTAAAACGCGACTGCTGATTTGCCAGACCGCATCGCACTACTTCGGCGACCTGTTCAAAGATCCGCTGAAATTCGACATCGACCGCTACCTGGCGGGTCGGGCAGAGCATTCGGCGCCGGGTGCCTACGCTCCCTATGGCCTAGGCACGCACACTTGCTTGGGAAGGCAGTGGGTGGAACTTCAGATGGTCGTCAATATCCTGCTCATCGCGTACCACATGGAGTTGCAAGTGGTGCCCGCGAACTACAAACTCGGCATCAATCCGTTCCCGACAGCTGCCCCCAACAAGAGGCTGAAGTTGCGGGTCGCTGAAATCAAGAATTCGGTCTGAGCACGAAAGCGTGCGTCCGCGCCACCGATGGAAGCGCACGGGTCTAGCCCGACCTTCTCAAGAGTTTTGGATTTGGAGGCGTTTTGTCCATTTGGGGTGGTTGGATAGCCTGGCAATGTTGCGTGGCGTGCTGGATCCGGGCAGAGGCCGGGCAAGGGTCGCCAGATCCGCGGTTGCCGGGGTCCGTTTTGTCTTGCCTCCCGCCCTGCCGACGCAGTGGTCCCGCTGACCTCCGACGGGGCTCGAGACGATGGCTGCCGTGTCGCGGCTAGCAGCGCAGGGGCAGGCTCTGGAGACGGGCCAGCACCTGTCCGAAGAGGCCCGCTTCCGGGAAGCCCTCGTCGAACGACAGCCGCACGGCCCGCACGCTGACCCGGATCCGCACGCCGATCTTGAGCAGCTGCAGGCGGATCGTGCCGCATGGCGCCCGCGCCAGCCGCGTGCCCCGCAGACCCCGGCGCCGCAGCAACTCCAGCAGCGCATAAGCGAACGAGGCGAAATACAGGCGCAACTGGTTGGCCCGCATGGTGTGCGCCGAGGTGCGATCCGCGAACAGCGCCAGCTGCTGTTCCTTGATGCGGTTCTCCATGTCGCCCCGCGCGCAGTACACCTGCTCGTACAGCGTGCGCGCCGCCATCCGCCCGGCCCCCAGCGACGTCACCACGAAACGCGGGCTGGCCCCCCGCGGCAAATGCTCTGCCTTGCCGATCAGGCGCCGCTCGCGGCTCCAGCTGTCCAGCGTCCGGTAGCGGAAGTCCTGGAACACCCGCGCCGCCTGCCCCGTCCGCTCGCATGCCTGCCGGGCGCGCTCCATCGCCGGGGCCAGGCTCCGCTTCAAGCGCGCATTCTGCGCGATTCCCAGCACATGCTCCACTCCCTGCGCCTCGCACCAAGCCAGCAATTCCTCGCGGCAGAACCCGCTGTCCCCGCGCAGCCGGATCTCCACCCCCGGCCAGCGCTCCCGGAGGCGCCCCGCGATGCGTTCCAGCTCCTGCACCGTGCCCTCCGCCGCGTCGCGGTCCGCCGTCCGCAGGCGCGCCCCCAGCAGCTGCTGGCCGCAGAAGATGTACAGCGGCAAGTAACAGTAGCTGCGGCAGTACCCATGGAAGAAGCGGCCTTCCTGCCGGCCATGCAGCGGGTCATCCGTCGCGTCCACGTCCAGCACGATGCGCTCCGGCTGCGCGCCGTGCCAGTCCAGGAACAGGTCCGCCAGCAGGGCGTCCAGCCGCGCCGTGTCGGCCACGATCTTCTTGCAGCGTTCCCCGGGGCCCAGCGCCGCCCCCGTCAGCTCCAGGCGGTGCAGCGTGCTCTTGCCCGGCGGCCAGCTCTCCCAGCTCGCCCGGCGCCGCCCGCGGCCCGCCGCCCCGCACAGCAATGACCACAGCCTGCTCTGGCGCAACGTGTCGTGATCGTTCAAATCCTCATAGCCCAGCGCCAGCCCCAGCACGCGCGCTGCCAGCAGCACTTCCACCGCATGCTGCGTCCGCCGCGGGTCGCGGTGATCCCGGAAACACGCACTCAACCGCCGGAACAGCCCCGTCCGCAGGGCCAGCTCGCGCAGCAGCAGCCCGCCGCCATCCGACCCCAGTTCCCCGCCGTCAAACCGCCCGACTACACGCTGCCTTCGCAAGCCTGCGAACTCCAAGCGTGCTGTGCTACACTCTGTCGTCATAAGGCCGTCGTCCTGCTACGTGGTAAGTTGTTCATAATAAACCAATTATACCACATGACACGGCCTTATACCCTACCCCTCGTGAGAAATCCGGGCTAGGCGCGTGGTAATGGACGTGATCGAGAATGCTTGCGCACTCTAGCGGTAGTGCAGACCCGGCTCAAGCGCAACGGATTCGGCGCCCCGATCAGGACTGGTAAGGTGGAGCGGCCCCCGCTGACCCGCGAGGCGAGTTGGCACGCAGATAGACCGCCATTAGTGCTGGCACGAGCAGTATCAGGATCCCGGTTGAAATCATGATGCCGACCCCGAGCGATGCGGCGAAGGGGACTAGGAACTGCGCCTGAATGGCTCGTTCCAGAATGAGCGGCGTGAAGCCGAGAAAGGTGGTCAGGGAGGTCAGCAGAATGGGACGGAAGCGCCCCTTGGCGCCATCGACGATTGCCGTCTTCGATGCGGCGCCCTCCTTGAGCCGCTGGTCGATGAAGTCGATCATGACCAGCGAATCGTTGACGATGACTCCGCTGAGCCCGAAAAAACCCATCAAAGACGCGGCACTCACTGCGACTCCCAACACGAGGTGGCCGAGGACGACGCCGACAATGCCGAACGGGATGATGGCCATCACGATGAACGGTTTGAGATAGGACCTCAGAGGAATGGCCAGCAGCGCGAAAATCACGAGCATGGCGAGCACAAAGCCGCGATAGAGAGCGTCCAGCGACTCCAACTGCTGCTGCTGTTCGCCTCCGAATGAGAAGGTTAGCTCGGGGGCGGCGGCGGCTAGTTGGGCAAGGATCGTGTTTTCGAGGATGTCGTTCGCGTCCCCGCCTGAAATCACGTTCTCGTCGACATCCGCCGTCACAGTGACGACGCGCTGACCGTCCTGGCGTCGGATCGACGGCGGCGACATGCCCATTCTCATCGAAGCCGCTTGGCTGAGCGGCACCTCACCCCCTGACGGGGTACGGATTAGGTAGCCCTCGACATCCGTGATCGCATCGCGCTCGTCGTCGGGAAGTCTGGCGTAGACCCGGACTTCTTCCCTTTCGCGCTGCACCCTCACCGCCTCCACGCCGAAGAACGCCGCCCGCGTCTGCCGTGCTATGTCCTCGACCGTGAGCCCAAGCGTCCGTGCCTCCGACCCCAACTTCAGCCGAATCTCCCTGACGCCCGGCGCATGATCGGACCGGACATCGAACACGCCTGCCACGCCGCGAAGGCCGTCGACTACTGAGTCCGCGATTTCCGTCAGGCGCGCCGGATCCGGATGTGACAGCACCGCCTCCACGGGACTGCCGAGATCGATGACCTCGCCGCTGAAGGCAATCCCCCGAACGTAGGGCAGGATCCCGACCTCGTCCCGCCAGGCCTGTACGACGGCGATGGTGGACATGTCCCGTTGCTGGGCGCTCAAGAGCTTGAATTCGACGGTGGCGATGTTGGCTTGCGGATTCAGGGTGGGGGTCGGATCAAGCCCTCCTCCCTCCACGCGGGCTCTCTGGCCGACGGTTACGGTCACGCCCGACAGCAGCGAGGGTGCACCGTCCGGTCTGTTCCTATCCAGCTGTTCCAGAACTCGTCGTCCCGCCCGCTCCAGTTCCATCGCCACCTCGTAGGTCCGCTCGGCCGGGGTCCCGTCTGGCATTTCAAGATTGGCGGTGACGAAGTCGCCCTCCACCACGGCGGCGAAGGTCGTCGGGACAATACCCGCCGGCACCAGGGATACGCTGACAACGAGTAGGCCGACGGCGCCCGCCACCACGACGGCGGGTTGATCCGTCGCGAAGCGCAGCGCTCGATTCAAGGGGCCGTCCACAAATCTGTTCAGCCATCGATCCACGAATTCTCGGGTGTGCGATAAGAAGCGATCTACAACGTTGGCCGGAACCCACTCCGGTCCATGCAAGTGGGACAAGTGGCTGGGGAGTATCAGGAGCGCTTCGGTCAACGAGATCAGCAGCATGCCGATGATGATTACCGGCAGCGCGGTCCACACTTCTCCGATGCCTCCGGGGATGAAGAGCAGGGGCGTGAATGCCGCCACCGAAGTGAGAACGGCGAAGATCAACGCACTCTTGATCCGTCGCGCGCCCCGTATCGCCGCGACGACGCCCGGCACGCCCTGCTTGCGTTCGTAGTGGATGTACTCGGCCACGACAATGGCATCGTCGACGATGATGCCGATGGCCAGAACGAACGCGAACAGTGAAATGGTATTAATTGCGAGGTCGAGCACGAGCATCACCGCCAAGGCCCCGAGGCCCGAGGTGACTAGGCCAGCGACGACCCATACCGCGAGCCGTACCTCAAGAAACAGGGCCAGCGCGATGAACACCAGAACGAGTCCCAGCAGACCGTTCCTGCGGAGGAGGTCGACTCGCTCCGAGTAGGTCTGGGAGTCGTCGTTCCAGATGGTGATCCCGACGCCATCGGGCAAGGATGGGGCAATCGCGTTCGTGGTGTGCTCGTGTACGGCTTCGGCGACGTCCATCACCTGCTCGCCCTCGGCGCGGTAAACCTCCACGAAGACCGCCGGCTGACCCTGGTGCCGGACAATCAGGGCGGTGTCCTGGAAGGCGTCGCGCACTTCGGCGATATCTCGGAGGCGCACGACCGCGCCGTTGTTCCGGGCGATTACGACGATCTCCTCGAAGTCGAGCTGATCGTAGCTCTGGCCGATGGTCCGGACCCGTACCTCGGCGTCCCGCGTATCGATGCTGCCAGCGGAAAGGTCGAGGGAACTGCGGCGGACCGCGTTCGCGACATCGTCGAGCGTCAGACCGAGGGCGCGTAGGCGGACGAGCGGCACTTCGATCGAGATTTCGTAGTTTCTCGTACCGGTCGTCTCGACATGGGACACGTTGGGCAATGACCCCAAGTCGTCTTCGATTTGGAAGGCCAGCTCCTTCAGCGAGCGTTCAGGAATGTTGCCAAACACGATCAGACGGATCATGCTGGTGCGGTTGGTCATCTCCCTGAACGCGGGACGCTCGGCTGCGCCCGGAAACGACTGGACGAGGCCCACGGCGGACTCGATTTCGTCCATGGCCTCGCCGATGTCCGCGCCGGTCTTCAATTCCACCCTCACCGAGGCCATCCCGGCGGTCGCTAGGGACTTGACGGCCTTGACATCCTTCAGCGACTCGACCTGCTCCTCGATCTTGACGACGATCGACTCCTCCACCTCCTCCGGCGTGGCACCGGGATACGCCACAGACACCTCGATGGTATTGAAGGGAACTGTCGGCCAGGCTTCGCGCTCCAAGCCCCCCAGCGACACGAGGCCCGCCGCAAGTATGCCGAACATCAACAGATTGGCGGCAACGCGGTTGCTCGCCATGTAGGCGATCGGGCCGCTCCGTTCCCCTGGATAGGCGTCGATTCGATTCATCGATTAAGCGGCTAAAAAGTAGTAGATATTTGAGGTTGCTCCAAGTGCGACATCGGAGCAACCGGAGGCGATGATGTCGGACCCATCATCGCCAAGGGGATCAGCAATGTCAATCCGGGAGGTTTCCTTGGGTGCACGACATCATTTTGATCCCGGCCTGATTTTGGGGGACTGACCTTGGAACTCCTTGTGCTTCCATCGTGGATGATCGACCATATCTTGATAAGTGATAGTATCAAGATATGGTCGGCCCCGCCACCCCCTCTGCAAGCATCCCTGCCCTGCAGCAAAGACGCGCCAGTATCCTGGCCAGCATCAGCGCCATCGGCGCACTGCGCCCCGGAACTGTGAGCGAAATCTACACCAAATGCGGCCGCCCCGCCTGCCATTGCCAGCAGCAGGGCGATCGCGGTCACGGCCCTTACTTCCGCCTCGTTTTCAACTCGGCCGGCAAGCAGACCACGCGCTCCTTTTCCGCCCGGAATGCCGAGGTGCTGCGCGCCGAAGTTGCCGAGTGCCAGCGCCTGCGCCGCCTGACGGGCGAACTGATCGAGGTCAGCGAGCAACTCTCCGATGCGCGGCTCCAAAGCGCCGGCCCGGCCTCCGCCCAGCGGCCGTCAAAAAAAAAGCCTGCGCGCAGGAGTTCGTCCCCGCCATCGAAGCCGAGATCGCCCGCTTCGTAGCTCCCGGGGCCGCCGACTCTGTCGATTTCGAGGCTCTCGAGACCCGTCTGCGCCAACGGGCGCTGGAACGGCGCTTCAACGACGACCTCAGCGATCAGTCCGGCCCGCACCAGCCCTGCCCCTGCGGGCAGACCGCACACTCCGCCGGCCGCCGTGCCAAGACCTTCGAAACCGTCCTGGGCTCGCTGACCTCGCCGGCGTGCGGGTGGGCACCAAGCACGTGCAGCGCACTGCCGAGGCCCTGGGCCGCGAGATGGCCGCCCGCGAGCGGCACGGTCCGGACGCGCCGGCACGGCCGGGCGCACCGGCAAGCAGCCCGACGGCTCCGCCCGCACCCGCGAGGTCAAGCTGGCGGTCGTCTGGACGGCCGAGTCGCGCGACGACGAGGACCGTCCCGTGCGCGACCCGGGCTCGGCCAGCTACACCGCCGCCATCGAGAGCGCCGCCAGCCGCGACACGGATCCGGACCCGTCCGAATTCGCCCGCCGCATGCGTCGCGAGGCCGAGCGACGGGGCTTCCCGCTCGCCCGCCGTCGCGTCATCCTGGGGGACGGGGCCAGCTGGATCTGGCGCGTCGCCTCGGAGGACTACCCCGGCGCGATCCAGATTGTCGATCTCTGGCACGCGAAGGAGCAGCTGTGGGGGGTTGCTAAGGCGCTCTTCGCCCACGACAAGGCGCTGGTCGAGCCCTGGGCGGACGCCCGCTGCGACGACCTCGAGCAGGGCCGCGTCGACGGCCTGCTCGCCACCTTGCGCGCCCATGCCGGCACCTGCGAGGAAGCCGGCAAGTGCGCCGGCTACATCGACAAGAACCGCAGCCGCATGCGCTACCCGGAGTACCGCGCCCAGGGCCTCTGCGTGGGCTCCGGCGTGGTGGAGTCCGGCTGCCGCACGGTGGTCGGACGCCTCAAGCACTCGGGCATGTACTGGACTGTCAGCGGTGCCAACGCCATCCTCGCCCTGCGCAGCTGCGTTCTCAGCGGCAACTACGAGGACTTCTGGGCTGAACGGGCCGCAAACCCATGCGTCCAAGCCGAAATCCAAACATAGCGTCGTGCACCCGGTTTGCTTGCGTCAACTCTAAGCTCCGATGTCCACTCTTTGGCTGTGACGAGGAGGTGGCAGGGACCCACTGGAGGCAGGCGGGGCTGGGGGCGCGACCGTAGCCCGTTTCTGGTCGCTCCGGGCTGCCCTTCTCGCGCTTGCCTGCCTCCGTGCCCGCGCGGTCGAACGGGCGTGGTCCGCTTCTCGACGAGAGGAGGGCGTGATCGCAGCCCGCTATCGCGCACGTGTGGTCAGGCGGGATAGAATTGCGTGCAATACCGGCGGAACCTCGCGATGTCGCCGTCGGCCTTGTTCAACAGCGGGCGCTCCTTGTAGGCCTTGTTTTCCCAAATCATGAAGTCGCGTTCGATGTTTTTCTTGAATTCGTGCATCACTAGCGGCAGCAGGAGTTGCTCGCGCAACCACTTGGGCACCAGGTTCAGGACCTTCATTCCCCCGCTACCAAGTGCCTGCACCTTCGCCGAGACTAGGATATCCACGTTTTCGCCGTCCACGGGTGTTGCGAGGAACCAGTTCAAGGTCCTGGTGCCCAGGGATTGGGAGACCGTTTCGACAAACAGAAAGCCCAGGCCCCAGATCTGCACTATCGCGGACAGTTCGGTTCGGAAGCCCCGGAGCAGCGGAAAGTGATAGCCGCCGTCGAATCTGAAATCAGTCTTGAAGCACGGGCCGTCGATCTCGGACCGGCCGCTGTGCCCCACTCCGTCGAAGCCATGAAGGAAAGTCAGGTGGCTCAGGTCGATTACGTTCTCGGATGTCTCCTGAGGATGGGTCTTCAGAGAGTAGAGATGGGTCAGCGTCCGCGTCCAGCCCGCTTCGGGCATACCGGGTAGCCTCCAGTCGGGCTCGTGGCCCGATTCGTCAAAATAGGCGAACACGAAGCGATTGATTTCCTCTGCGGGAAACACCCTGAGCCGGCAGGCCGGACTGGGCGCGGCGAACGGTGTCGACACGCAGGCACCCGTGGTGTCGTAAGTGAACCCATGGAACGGGCAGACCAACTGGCCGTCCATGAGGGTGCCTCCGCAGTCCGGGGAAAGCTTCGCGCCCAAGTGAGGGCAGAATGCGCTCGCGACGCACACTTGCCCGTCAGGTCCCCGCCAGCCGATCACTTCCTCGCCCATCCAGTGTCGGCTGACGAGCTTGTCTGCCGCCATGTTCGTTGAGAGTTCGAAGTAGAACCAGCCGCGAGGGAATGGTGTGAACGGAAATCTACTGCTTGCTACCGCCATGCTGGGGGCACCTGATTTCCATTCAATATAGAAGAAACCGAGGGAGGGGCCTGTTGTCGGCGGCCTGCCAGGCGGCAGTCCGGGGCAAGAGAAAAGAGCTGATCACGGCGCATCTTGAATTAGGACATTGACGAATCAAGCTGCTGGCTTGTGCACTGACCGACGAGATCGCGTGGCCGGGACGGCACGTCGTGACGGGCGAGGACTAGTGGCAGACATCGGGCCGATTGGCGTGTTGGCGAGTCGAATAATTCGAACTGCGGGTGCGCTTCTTCCCCCAGACTGTAGGTCGGGTCGGGGACCTCGGCGGTGAATCCTGCGAGCACCGCGGTCGCAAGGAAGTTGGTGGCCTCAGTGCCGCAGATCAACGCTCTGTAGACATCGGCCGCCACCGTTGCGACCCTGTGGCCGTCCTTGCGCCGATGGCCAGCGGCGAAGTGCCCGCGCCAAGCGAAGCCGCTTGCCTGAGCGGCACTTCGCCCCCGCTTCAGGTACGCCGCCGCCTGCCGCGCGCGCCGACTTGCCAGCCGCTACGGTGACTCCCGGAAGCAGAACTGGCGCATTCTCGGTTCAGTCGGGAGACAGCCGGTCGATGACTCGACGCCCGGCCACCTCCAGTTCTATCGCCACTGCATAGGTCCGTTGCGCCTCGGTCCCGTCTGGCGTTTCCAAGCTGGCCGTCACGAAACCGCCCTCCACCTGCTCTGCGAAGGTCGATGTGCTCGGCCACGAGAATGGCATCGTCGACGATGCCGATGGCCAGAACGAGTGCGAACATGCCGGTGTGCTTGACCGGAAGATTGAGCGCCAGCACGACAGGTAAAGTTCAGGTGGCCGAAACGGAGAAGGTGGCGGCCGCCCGCACGGCCAACCGCATCTCAAGGAAGAGGGCCCGCACCACAACTGCCAGCGGGAGACCGAGGGGCCCGCCTTCTTGGAGCAGTCCGATGCGCTTCCCGAAAAGCTCTGAGTGCTCGCTCCAGACGGTAATGCCCAGGCCGTCGGAAAGCGACGGGATCAAATCGCTCTCGGGAAATGCCTGAAAGTTGGTGATGGTTAGGAGGGAGGTGGCGTATCCCGGCGACAATGTCGCCTAAGTGCTTTGCTTTGGAAAAGGAGGATACGCCATGAGCAAGAATACATCAGAGACGACTGTGATCCCGATCGAGCAGGCCACGGCCTGGCCCCCGGACGCGCTCACAGAGGTTCTCAGAACCGGAGCCCAGCGCCTGCTCGCGCAGGCCGTGGAAGCCGAGATTGAAGCCCATCTGGCCGACCACAAGGAGCTCCTCGACGACCGCGGACGGCGACGAGTCGTCCGTCACGGGCCCCTGCCCGAACGCGATGTCCAGACGGGCATCGGAGCGATCACGGTGCGCGTCCCGCGCGCCAGGGATCGCACCCCCGACGCATCCGGAGGGCCGATGCAGTTCCGCTCCACGCTGTTGCCGCCGTATCTGCGGCGGGCCCGCTCGCTGGAACGGCTGCAGCCCTGGCTGTACCTGAAGGGCGTCTCCACCGGGGCCTTCGAGGAAGCCTTGCGCGCCTTGCTGGGGCCGGAGGCGCCGGGCCTGTCAGCCAGTACGATCAGTCGCCTGAAGGCAGGCTGGGAACAAGACTGCGAGCAATGGAGCGGCCGCGACTTGAGCGGCAAGCAGTACGTTTACCTCGGGGCTGACGGGGTCTACTGCCAAGCTCGCTTGGAGCAGGAGAAGCAGTGCCTGCTGGTGCTGATCGGGGCCGACGAGCAAGGCAACAAAGAACTTGTGGGTCTGGCGGACGGCTACCGCGAGAGCGAGCAGAGCTGGCTCGAGCTGCTGCTAGACCTGCAGCAGAGGGGCTGGCAGGCCGGCCCGCAGCTGGTCGTCGGCGATGGGGCTCTGGGCCTGTGGAAGGCCCTGCGCCCAGGGTGCCCGCGAGCGCGCGCGCAGCGCTGCTGGGTGCACAAGACGCGCAACCTGCTCGACAAGCTGCCCAAGGGGGTGCAGGCGCGGGCCAAGCGCAACCTGCAGCAGATCTGGATGGCGGAGACCCGCGAGGAGGCGGGCCGGGCCTGGCAGCATTTCGTGGCGGCCTACGAGGCCAAGTACGAGAAGGCGGCGGAGTGCCTCGCGAAGGACCGCGACGATCTGCTGGCGTTTTACGACTATCCGGCAGAGCACTGGCGGCACTTGCGGACGACGAACCCGATCGAGAGCGTGTTCGCGACGGTGCGGCTGAGGACGGTCAAGACGCGCGGGTGCCTGAGCCGGAAGACAGCGTTCGCGATGGTGCTGCAGCTGGTGCTATCGGCCCAGGAGAAGTGGCGCCGACTGAATGGGCCAAAGCGACTGGCGCAGGTGATCGAAGGAGTACAATTCAGGAACGCAATTCAAGAAGTTGGACGCGCCGCCTGAATCCAGCGTCACCAACTTTCGGGCATATCTCATCGCTCTCGAGGTGTTCCCTGAAAGCCTCAGCGACTGTCGCCACTTGCTCTCCCTGCATGCGATCGGTCCGCCCGCCTCTCCCGGTCGCTGTTGCTTTTGGCTCATTGCGCCAGGTTGGCCTCTATCTGTACAAGCATGCCTTCGGTGACCAACTGGACGCCGCCGGTGATGACCAGCTGCCCTTCTTCGAGAGCGCCGATTACAATGGCTTCATCGTTGACACGCTGCAGGACGCGCACTGAGAGAATTCTCACTCTCCGGTCGTAGTCCACCACCCAAATCTGGTTGCCAGGTTGCAGTGCCGGTCGCGGCACCCGGAAATAGCTTTCTGGAGCAACGCCCTGGATCTCTACCTCCACGAACTTGCTCACCAGCAGCGGCGGAGCGCCGCCGGAGCCATCGGTTCCGGCCACCCGAGTACCCGGGGCAAACGGGTCGGGCACGCGCACGATCACGTCAATGGTTCGTGTCCGCTCGTCAAGCGAAACCTCGGCCCGGTCCACGTAGCCCTTCCAGGCGTAGCTTCCATCGCCGTACCTAGCGACCACGCGGGCGGCCACCCGCCGGTCGGCGTTTCCGGCCCGAAGTTTCCACAGCCCTGGGATCAACGCCGCTGTAGCATCCGACAGCGGAACGACCACTTCGACGGCGTCGGCGGCGAAGAGCCGTCCAACCGCTTGGCCCGCAGCCACAAGCTGACCCGCTTCCAATGACTCCTCTAGCACATAGCCGTCAAAGGGTGAGCGCACCTCGGTGCGCGACAGCGCTAGCTTGGCAGCGGCAAGCCGGACTTCATCGCGGTCCAATGCGGCTTGGGCCGCCTTCAGCTGGGGCTCTCTCAGGGCTAGGGGTCCCGCCTGGCCCACCGAGGTGGATCCAGCCTCGAGTCGCAGGCGCGAGTACTTTTCGAATTCAGTGCGGGCGAACGCCGCCTCCTCCTCGATCACAGCGAGCTCCGCCCGCCGCGCCTCGATATCCACCTCCGCTTCCTGCACCCGATTCAAGAAGTCGGAATCTTCGATGCGGAAGATCGTCTGGCCCGCCTCGACGCGCCCGCCGCTTTGGAACCCCGGCTCCATCCAGACGACGCGGCCACTGACTTGCGCAGCGATGTCGATTTCCGCGCTAGGCCGAACCGTTCCCGCCCCGTACACGGTAATGGCACCCGAGCCGGCCACAACCGGCGCGGTCTGTGCATACGGGATTTGGAGTGGCGGTTCGCTCCGTTCCGGCTCGGGTGCGAGCGACACCAGATAGGCTGCCAGCCCTCCCGAGCCGGCGACGATGGCCACCGCGACCAAGTAGCCTATTCCTCTGCTCATGCTGGTTCACCCGGGAGATCTTGGTGCGACTCGCCAGACCGCCGCGCGGGCCGAGTCGCCAGTCGAGGAGCGGTCGGTCGAGGGAAGCGACAAGAATACCGCCGAAGTGGTTCCCAACTGTCCTGGCTGACACCCCACAAACAAGCGGGGTGCCTGTAGTCGCGGGGAGTGAAGCTGAGTGCATAACTGTGACTGCGAGACACTGAAATAGCGTAAGCATTATACCGTCGTACTAGTGTTGCGTTAACAGTCGTTGTAACGGGAGGAGAGATATGCCCGAAAGTTGGTGACACTGGATTCAGGCGGCGCGTCGAGCTTCTTGAATACCGTTCCTGAATTGTACTCCCTCGATCACCTGCGCGAGTCGCTTCGGCCCGTTTAGCCGGCGCCACTTCTGCTGGGCCGATAGCACCAGTTGCAGCACCATCGCGAATGCTGTCTTGCGGCTCAGGCACTTCCGCGTTTTGACCGTCCGCAGCCGCAGCGTTGCAAACACGCTCTCGATCGGGTTCGTCGTCCGCAAGTGCCGCCAGTGCTCGGCCGGGTAGTCGTAAAACGCCAGCAGGTCCTCCCGGTCCTTGGCGAGGCACTACACCGCCTTCTCGTACTTGGCCTCATAGGCCGCCACGAAATGCTTGCAGGCCCGGCCGCCTCCTCCCGAGTCTCTGCCATCCAGATCTGCTGCAAGCTGCGTTTCGCTCGCGCCTGCAAACCCTTGGGCAGCTTGTCGAGCACGTTCCGTGTCTTTTGCACCCAGCAGCGCTGTGCGCGAGCTCGCGGGTACACCATCCGCAGGGCCTTGCACAATCCCAGCACCCGTCGCCGACAGCCAGGTCCGGACCCGTCTGCCAGCCCCTTCGCTTCAGGTCCAGCTGCAGCTCGAGCCAACTCTGGTCGCTCTCGCGCTAGCCGTCCGTTAGGCCGACGAGTTCCTTGCTGCCTTTCTCATCCGCCTCGATCAGCACCAGCAGGCACTGCTTCTCTTGCTCCAAGCGAGCCTGGCAATAGACACCGTCAGCCCAGATGTAGACCTACTGCTTGCGGCTCATGTCGCGACGGCTCCATTGCTCGCCGTCCTGTTCCCAGCCCGCCTTCAGGCGGCTGATCGTGCTCGCCGACAGGCCCGCTGGGTCCGGCCCCAGCAAGGCGCAAGGCCTCCTCGAAGGCCCCGGTCGAGACGCCCTTCAGGTACAGCCAGGGCAGCAGCCGTTCCAGCGAGCGGGTCCGCCGCAGACACGGCGGCCACAGCGAGGAGCGGAGCTGGATGGGCCCTCCGGATGCGTCGGGAGTGCGATCCCTGGCGCGCGGGACGCGCACCGTGATCGGTCCGATGCCCGTCTGGACCTCGCGTTCGGGCAGGTGTCCGTGACGGACGACTCGTCGCCGTCCGTGGTCGTCGAGGCGGTCCTTATGGGCGGCGAGACGGGCTTCGATCTCGGCTTCCACGGCCTGCGCGAGCAGGCGCTGTGCCTCGCTCCTGAGGACCTCTGTGAGCGCGTCCGGAGACCAAGCCGCGGCCGGGTCGACGGGGATCACGGTCGTCTCTGATGTATTCTTGCTCATGGCGTATCCTCCTTTTTCCAAGCAAAGAACTTAGGCGACATTGTCGCCGGGATATGCCACCTCTCTCCTAACCGTCACCAACTTTCAGGCATTTCCCACGGGAGGACTTGCGAGAGCGGTGCGCGTCAGAACTGTATCCCGAATTCCTAAGCTGTTGATGCTTAAGCGTGTAGTTGAATGGCCAAGAGGCTAGAGAGTGAAGAAGAGCGCGTAGCGGGAATGCGTTCCTGAGGCATCTGAGGAGTATTGTTGCCGGAGCTGGAGAGGGCCCCTCAATCATTTGGAAGAATTCTGCGGGCATGCCGCTTGATCCCTAGCTTAGTTGGGTTGCTTGCCGGCGGACAGTTCGACCCGGCACGTTAGCCAAGGCGAGCTGACGGGAAGTCCTGCCACTGTGAACTCCTGCAAGACTCCAGCTTGAGGACGCGGCCGCGATCCGTGTCGCGGCCGCGTCGCAGCCTTTCGGGGCCCCTATTCTTGGGCAACCAACCGTTCAGACCGACGATCTGGCCGGCCACGAAAACCCGAACACGGTCCGTCGAATGCGGATCAGCACGCTGCTTGTTGAGATTCTTCTTGGTACGAGTGCGGAAAATAGTCGACCGTTTGGTGCATCAGGTGCAAGCGCTGAAAAACCACGCAGGCACCATCCATGGCGTAGATGGACCCCGGCCTGGGAGCTAGAATGTCAAGCAAATTGCCGTCGGCTACGGGCGGGAAAGGCGGGGATCGACCCGCGCGGGTCAAGAAGGGTGTACAGCTTCGCCGCGGCTTGGGTCGCTCGGAAGCTCGCCTACGGGAACATCGAATGGCACGGGGCAATCGCGCAGAAGTCCGGGCCGTTCTTCCGGCCAGGTCCGGCGCGACCCAAACGACTCTCAAGTCAATATGCAGGGGCAGCTACCAGCGCCACGCAGTCCGATGATAGACTCGTGGGTTGCATGCGACGACCCGCCTTCTACTAGCTATCGTTATCGTTACCAATGCTTTAGGTAATGTCATCTTAGGCCATGGCATGCGGGAAGTTGGCGACATCACCTCCTTCTCGCCGGTAAACCTAGTTTCGTCCGGAATCGCGAGTCTCGCCAGCCCGTGGGTGGTGCTGGGTGTTGTTCTCCTAGCGCTGTTTTTCGCTGCACACACGCTGGTGCTCAGCTGGGCCGATCTAAGCTACGTGCTGCTCGTCACTTCCGCAGGTTACGTGCTGGTCGCTGTTCTTAGCGCAACTTTCCTGGGAGAAACTGTCACCCCAGCCCGATGGGCGGGAATCGTATTGATCGCATCCGGTGTCGGCGTAGTTGGATCGACACCGGTTTCAACCGTAGGCGGCAATCCATGACCGTCTTCCTGCTTTTCCTGGTCGTGGCTGGCACCGTGCTGGGCGACCTGCTCAAGGCTCGCGGCATGCGAGTTCAGGGCGCGCCCGGCTCGTTTCGAGTGTCGAGGCTGGCCCGCTTTGCCGCAGGAGCCTTCAGGAATTCGTGGTTCTTGCTCTCGCTGCTGGCCTATGCGACCTCGTTCTTCGGATTCCTGGCCTTGCTCTCGATCGAGGATGTGAGCTTCGCGGTCCCCGCGACTGCCTTGGGGTACGTCTCCGAGACGCTCCTCGCTCGCCTGTTCCTGCGCGAGAGGGTGAACGGCCGCCGGTGGGCCGGTGCCGCGTTGGTGATTGCCGGGGTCTGCCTGATCGTCTGAAGTCGTTCGCGCCTGACCGGCTCCTCTGCGATCGGCCTCGGTACGACGATGAACGCCTGTCGGCGGGTCCGTCGCGCCGGGCCCTGGGCGCCGACCCCCGGTTCAGCTCGCCGGTGCCCGCGCGAGAGGCCGAGCGGCCGCCAGTGGGCCGGTGCCGCGTTGGCGGCTGCCGGGGTCTGCCTGATCGCCGGAAGTCGTTCGCGCCTGACCGGCTCCTCTGCGACCGGCCTCGGTACGACGATGAACGCCTGTCGGCGGGTCCGTCGCGCCGGGCCCTGGGCGCCGCCCCCCGGTTCAGCTCGCCTGTTCCTGCGCCCGAGGCCGAGCGGCCGCCAGTGGGCCGGTGCCTCGATGGTGGCTGCCGGGGTCTGCCTGATCGCCGGAAGTCGTTCGCGCTTGACCGGCTCCTCTGCGACCGGCCTCGGTACGACGATGACCTCCCTTCGGCGAGTCCGTCGTGCCGGGCCCTGGGCGCCGACCCCCGGCTAGGAGACGTGCGGTCCGCTTTCCCCCTGCTCCAAGCCCTCTTCGCATCCCGGCCACCGGCCGCCGGAGGCTTGCGCCCCTTGGTCGCTCGCTTGCTCGGATGGGCGTGCGATTCTTTCTTCAGGCCTTCTTCTACCGGACGCGGGGCCAGAAGTTGTTGGATCTCCCTGGTCCGCAGTTCACGTACCTGTCGAGGTTCCAGTCCCCTCAGTCTTAGATTTCCAATACTTACACGACGAATTTTTTCGACTAAGAATCCGATGCGCTCGAACATCCGGTGGATTTGACGGTTACGGCCTTCGACCAGAGTGACTTCGTACCAAGGGTTCCGCGCGAACCGCAGCAACCGGATGGACACGGGCTTGGCCATGCGCCCGTCAAGCTTGATGCCGTCCCGCAGCTCTTGGATCGCTTCGTTGCTAGGCATCCCGCTAACCTTGACCTCGTAGGTCTTGGGGATATTGTTCCTCGCGGAAATGATGCGGTTCGCGAAATCCCCATCGTCCGTTAGGATCAAGAGGCCTTCGGTGTTGTAGTCTAGACGCCCCACAGGAAAAAGTCCGGTCGAGGCGTGGGATCCCAGCAAGTCCATCACGGTCAGCCGCCCCTTGGGGTCACTGGTGCTGGTAATACAGGCCTTGGGCTTGTTCAACGCTAGATACCGACGCTCGGTCCTGTCGTGAACGGCCTTGCCATCCACGCGCACCTCGTCCGACGCCAGATCAGCCTTCGATCCGAGTTGGCTAACTACGGAGCCGTTGACGCTGACCCTTCCCTCCTTGATCAATTCCTCCGCCTTGCGTCGGGATGTGATTCCGGCGCGAGCGATAATTTTCTGCAGTCGTTCTGGCATGAGTGGGGTGGGTCCGAACCTCAGGACCGGTCCTTGGGCTGCTGTCCGCTGCTCAGTCTTCAGAACCGCGAGGTGTCGTCGTGGAACTCTCGGTTTTCGAACCGCCTAGACCGGTCCTAGCGATGGCTTTGGCGGCAGCCTGGACGTCCTCATTGAGTGCGGCAAGTCCGAGATCCTCCATTTCCTTCATCGTCGGCAAATCAGACAAGTCGTTCAAGCCGAAGTGGATGAGAAACTCTTTGGTCGTCTTGTAGCGCATTGGGCGACCGATGACCTTTTTCCTTCCGGCTGGCGTGATGAGCTTGTGGCGAAGGAGCCTGTGAATCACCCCGCCTGGAGCGGAGACTCCGCGAATCGCGCCAATCTCGGGAATGGTGATTGGCTGCCGGTAAGCCACGATCGCGAGCGTTTCCAGCGCTGCTCGGGAAAGCCGCAGGCGAGGCTTGACCGAATTCGCAAACCTCTTGACCGCTTCGTGATGCTCGGCCTTCGTGAACATCCGGTACCCGCCACCGACCGGACGAATCTCCACGCCTCGGCCCTCGCCTCGGTAGGATTCGCACAGTATCTCCAAGTCCTTGCGCAAGACCTCTTCCGGCAGATCGATGGCGGTCACCAGCTGCGCCACAGTCGGTGGAGTCTCCGCGGCGAATATGATCGCCTCGAGCACGCCCAGCCTTTGCGCTCGCGGGACATCCTGTTCCTCCAAGACGGCTTGACTCGGGGCGGCCGGAGCCGGAAAGGTGACGACTGAATCGCTCAAGCCAAATGCTCCAGTTCGGAGTCGGAAGACGGTAAGAGTTCCTCTGCTTGGAACGCCTGATCGAAAAGGGCGTGCTTTCGGATCACAATCTCGCCGAAGGTCTCTTGCTGCTTCAGCTCGACCGCTTGCGCTTTAACCATTTCGAGCAAGGCGAGAAAGGTCGCGACAACAGAGCGGGCGGTTCGTTGATTGAGGAGGATATCGCGAATCGGGAGGGGCCCCTCCGAGGCCTTCAGCAGATTCCTAAGGTACCGAATCCGACTTGCCACAGACTCGGTCTCCCGGTCCATTTCGACGGTCGGCTCGTTGCGAATGCGTTCTAAGACATCACTGAACGTCCTGACCAAGTCGATGAGGGAGACTTCAAGCTGTCGGGAATCGTCGCCCTCTCCGGGGTCAGACTCCCTCACGCCAGCAGTCCAGACGCTTTCCTCAACCACGCGCTTTTCTTGAAGCATCTGCGCTGCCTGGAGGAATCGCTCGCGCTCGAATAACCGTTGCACGAGATCCTCGCGGAGATCCTCCTCTGATTCCTCTTCGACATGAGGCGGCGTTGGTAGAAGCGCCTTCGACTTGATATGAATGAGTGTCGCGGCCATCATGAGGAATTCCGCGCCAATCTCGAAATCCAATGCTTCCGCACGCCGGATTGAATCGAGATACTGCTCGGTGATCTTGGCTATCGGAAGTTCAAGAATGTCCAGCCGCTGCTTCTTGACCAAGTCGAGCAGGACGTCCAAGGGACCCTCGTAATGCTGAAGGTCAACATGAAACGAGTCCGATCCCTCTTCGCTGTCCGATTGCCGTTGGTCCTGTCTCGATGGAGACTCGGAGTCGGCGAACGGTTTTGCTTGATTCGATGGCATCGACTAGTGGCGCGTCTGTCAACACCGCATTCCGAGCGACCATGGCGAAACGCACGTCAAGCCATTGCACGCATCGAACTAGAACTCCACTCTAGCACTCGCATCGACGGCTGAATCCCGAATAGCTGCCCTAGGGAACGCAGTCCGCGCCGAAACGAATCGCCGTAGCGCCAGCGCTCGGAATCGCCGACGCCTCAGAGTTACTGTCTCAATGTCCACTCAACCCAGCGCGACCTCAGGGATCTCCGCAGTCGAGCGCGTGGTCACGATTTGGTAGTCGGAATGCCCCCGCACCCACGTGACGGGGTAGTCGTCTCCCGGACTCCCGAGCAGTGCAAGGCGCAGGACAGTCTTTGCCCAATCCAAGCCATAATCGCTGCGACAGTAAAGCTCTATCCGGCGCGCGGCAAGACATTGGCGCATGCCGAGTGTCCATGCCCAGCGGGGGAAGTTTTCCAGATCGCCGCCGACACCTGCTCGGATCGAGTTGATGGTTCGTGAGAATTCGTTCAGCGCCACCAGACGCACCCCGGTTTTCGAGACGTCCGGCTCTGGTTCGTTAAACGCGATGTGACCGTGGATGCCGATGCCTCCGAAGCAGATGTCGATCCCCCCCAAGTCCCGCATCCGGCTTTCAATTGATTCGGCGTTCGACTCGTTGGGAAAAACGACATTCTCGGGGAGAGGACGCAGCGCCTTTTCCACCGACTGCAACCAGCGTTCGGCGGCTCCTCGGAAGCTCAGCGGGTGACTCGACGCTAGGGCCTTCCCAGCGGGGTCGGCATACTCGTCCATGAAGAACAGCGTGGAATTCCGCAGCGATAGGCCCTCCGTGGCCAATACATGGCCGAGGACGCGATACTGTCCAACCGGGCCCCACGGGAGAATCAGCGCTGCGGAACGGCCGCCGCTACGCACTGCAGCAGCGATGGAACGGGCGAAGTGCGCGTGCAGGGCGTCGACATCGCTGACGATTCGCAAGTGCGGACCGGCACGGGTGGCCAGCCGCTGGGAATCGCAAGAATTCAGACGGAGGATTTCTGCGGCGCGTCCGCCGCCCACGCATTCAGTCGTGGTCTCCATTCTGCGTAGAGTATGAACGAGAGAGGGGGGCACTCTCAGTGAGCAAGCATCCGACCAAGTGGTACGAGGGGATCACACGCCACCAGTGGACTGTCCTGGTTATCGCGTCGCTCGGCTGGATCTTCGACACGTTTGAGGGCCAGGTCTATGTCTCGAGCATGAACGAGGCCATGCCGGATCTGCTCGCGGACATCGAAGGTCTTGGAGGCGCCGAGCGAGCCGGCCGGCTGGCCTACTTCAACAACATTGCCTTTGGTGCGTTTCTCTTGGGAGGGGCAGTCGGGGGGATCGCCTTCGGAATCCTCGGTGACCGGATCGGCCGTGTGAAAACGCTCATGCTGACGATTGCTGCCTACTCGGCATTCACGTTCCTGTCCGCATTCTCCACGCAATGGTGGCATTTGGTCGCCTTCCGGTTCCTGGTCGCCACGGGTGTCGGCGGCGAATGGGCTGTCGCCGCCGCTCTTGTAGCCGAGGTCTTCCCAAACCGTGCCAGAGCTCGTTCTCTCGCAATCTTTCACGCCTCGAGTGTTTTCGGAACCTGGCTCGCGATCGCGGTCGGAGCATTCATCGTTGCGGGAAGGGAATTCGCGCTTCCGTTTCCAGGAGGCGAGGCGGTAGCGAGCTGGCGGGTGGGATTCGCGGTAGGAGCTCTGCCGGCGCTCTTGATCCTATTGATTCGCTGGAAGCTTCGCACCGAAACGCCGGCTTGGAGCCAGTCAAGGCAACGGCGGCAGGGCGCTGGAGGACTCTCCCTAGCGCTGGAACTGTTCCGCCCCGACCTAAGGAGACGCACTCTTGTGGGGGTTTCCTTGGCTTCAATTGGCTTGGCGACGTTTTGGGGCGTCCATATATACGGCAAGGACTTGCTCCGAGTCGAGATCGAAAGCAGAATCTCTGAAGATAGCGGCCCCTCGACCGAGGAGATTCTGGGCGACGAGCGGTTCGCGACGCTGAAGCGCTGGGAAATGCTGGGCATGCTGCTGACGACGACCGGAGGGGGAGCGGGCCTGCTCGCGTTTGGCGCACTCGCGGAAGCACTGGGTCGCCGACGGGCCTTCGCGCTGTACCATCTCGCCGGACTCGGGGCCGCGCTAGTCGTTTTCCAGTGGATTTCCTCGCCGCTGGCATTGATGCTCGCCCTCCCGCTTTTCGGGTTCTTCACGCTCGGGATGCACGCTGGCTACGCGGTCTACTTCCCGGAGCTATTTCCAACACGCGTGCGCAGCACGGGCGCGGGCTTGTGCTTCAATGTCGCCCGCATCCTCGCCGCTCCGGTACTCTTCGGCTCGGGCTGGCTGCAAAGAAATGCGGGCATGTCTTTGCGCGGCTCGGCATCGCTGCTCAGCTTGCTATTCCTGTTCGGAGCTGCCGTTATCACCGCGGGCCCGGAGACGAGGGGAACTGACCTGCCAGAATAGTTCCGTCAGGCCGTCGGAAGGAATGGAGCTTGAGCACGTGAAAGACCAACTGTCGAGAAGATCCTTGGTAACGGGGGGGCTGACGGCAATCGCGGCCCAAAGCGCGCTGGGACAGGTCGAAAATCTCGAAAACCCGCCCAAGATAGGCCTGATCGGATTAGGAAGCCGCAGCGCGAGACATCTGGGCGCCTACCGAGAACTCGGCAATGTGGAAGTTGTCGCCCTTTGTGACGTCCAAGGGGAACGTGTGCGAGCGGCGCGGAGCGGGCCGGCCGCCAATGCCGAGCTCTACACGGACTACCGCGAGCTGATTTCCGACGACCGCGTCCAGGCTGTTGCCATCGCCGTGCCGAATTACCTGCACGCCGAGATGGCCATTGCCGCGCTCAAGGCGGGGAAGGACGTTCTGCTCGAGAAGCCGATCGGTCTCACCTACCAGGAGGCACTCGAAGTCGCCGCGGCTGCTCGCGAGAGCGGGCGCGCATTGGCAGTTGGGATGCAGCGCTATTTCGATTCGACCTTGCGGCGGATCATCGAGACCGTGGGCTCTGGAGAGATCGGGATGCCGTACCTGTTCGCACTCAACGAGTACCGTGGCGACTGGAATCCTCGCACGTGGCGCTGGACAGACCCGCACAGCGGGCAGACGACGCCCTGGCGCCACCTCCGTTCCTTGGCGGGATCGAGCCTCCTTGAATTCTCGGTGCATTCCTACGCATTCCTCTACGAAATGATTGGCCAGCCTCTGACCTACTGCGCTGCCACGGGGGGCCCCATGCGCTGGCCCGAGCGCACTACTGAGGACAACATCGCCGTCGTCGGGGAATTTGGAAATGTAAGGGTGCAGCATACATTCTCGGCCAGCGCGCCCGGAGCCCAGTGGCACCTGACCGTGATAGGAAGCGAGGGCTCCCTTCAATACGACCGGCAAAGCGCCACTGTGCGGGCAAATGGCAGCGAACCTCGGGACTTGGACCTGGGTGATCGGACAAATCACCCAAGCTTGGAAGTCCAGATGTATGAAGATTTCTTTCGCGCCGTGCAACAGCGCTCGCAGCCCGCGCTGAACGCGGAGTTTGCTATCGAAGCGTCCAAGCTCGCGTTCGCCGCATGGACCAGCATCGACGAGCGCCGCATTGTGACGGACGCGGATTTCGCTTAACGCTGGTCAAGCGCTAGGGGAGGCTTGCCTCGATGGCGCTCTCCCACTCTGCGAGCGCTTCGGAGAGCTCCTGGACAACGTCCGGTCGCGAAGCCGCCAGGTTTTCGCTTTCGCCGAGATCGTGTGTGAGGTCGTAGACTTCGGGAGACTTGTTCGGCATCTGCACCAGCTTCCAGTTCGCTCGGCGAACGGCCGCCTCGGAGCGCATCCTCCAAAAAAGCGTCCGCGGAGCGAGTTGCCGCCCCTCGAACAGGGCAGGAGAGAGGCTTGTGCCATCGAACGCAGGGGCATCGGTGCCAGTGTCGGCGAGTTCCCAAAACGTGGGGAACAGGTCAAATGTTGCCGCCAGCGCTTCGATGGTTCCGGGCTGAATCCGCCCAGGCCACCAAGCTATCGCTGGCACGCGGTGACCGCCTTCATAGACATCGGTCTTCTGGCCTCGCAGAGGGCCGTTATTGGAGATGTTGTGGTAACCGCCTTGATAGGTGAGGTAGCCGCCGTTGTCGGACGTGAAGAACACGAGAGTGTTCGTGTCGAGACCCTGCTCTTGAACAGCAGCTAGAATCGCGCCCACGCTTCCGTCCACCGCCTCGACCATCTTGGTTACTTGCGAGGAGACATCGAAGCTGTTCAATTCCCCCAGCTTCGTCAGATTGTGGTAGTTGCCGCCTTCCACTCGGTACCCGCGGTCATCCGGGCCCTGCCATGGGAAATGAATTGCTAGGTGGGCCACGTAAAGGAAGAACGGCTCCTCGCGATGGCGCTCTATGAACTCGACGCTGTGCTGCGTAATTAGGTCGACTCCGTACCCTTCTTCCGGCACGAGTTCGGAGTTGTGCCACCAGTCCTTGCGTCCCGAGCGGTCGATGTGGGAATGGTGGTCGCCGTCCCCACTTGCGAGCCCGCGAAAGTCGTCGAAGCCTTGGTCGACCGGCATGAAAGGCGGGTGGTACCCGAGGTGCCATTTGCCGTACATTCCGGTTGCGTATCCAGCCTCGCCAAGCGACTCGGCGATTGTCACCGCGTCGTGCGGCAGCCCTGTGTCGTACTCGTCAATTCCCGACAGCGCGCTTTCGAATCGCTCGCCGAACCGCTGGGGGTAGCGCCCCGTCATCAGTGCCGCACGTGTGGGTGTGCACATTGGGCCGTTGGAATGGAAGTCCGTGAAGCGCAGTCCCTCCGTCGCCATGCGGTCGAGGTGCGGGGTGCGATTGCGCTCGCTACCGTACACGGCGAGGTCCGCATAGCCCAGATCGTCGGCCAGGATTACGACGAAATTCGGACGAGGCGCGCGATCGACATCACACGCTGAGCCCGCAACAAGGACCGCGCTGAGAAGGCATGGAAGTTTCATCGACAGCAGTGTATACGACGGCGAAGAACGATGACTGCCCTTCTTCTGAGAGCGCGTTCGCAGTACTAACGGACCGAACTTCATTGCCGTGAGCCGTTTCGTTTCGACCATCGAATGCTCAGATATGGCATCGAGTCGTGCATCCTGACGCCAGCTAAGACTCCGGCCAAGTCTGCTACGGGTTCTACACCTTGAGCGAGTTCTGCATCGCGCATCGTCGCCTTCTCGTTCCTCGGTCAAATCCTTCGAGTTCCCGACCGAACACCGGCAAGGCGACGGGCTCGCAGAAAGTGCAGGTGCATCACGTCGAGAGTTGTCTCTTGACGACATCCTCGTTGAGCTCGACCCCCAAGCCAGGTCCGGGGGGCGGCGTGATGAACCCTTGTTCTAACCGGATCGCTTCCTTGAAAATCTCACTATGAAGTCTGTTTGCGTTGAATTCCTGCACGAGGAAGTTCGGGGAGCAGGTGTCGAGCTGCACGGCCGCCGCGGCCGCAACCGGACCGCAGTACATGTGCGGCGCGATCATCGCGTAATGAGCTTCGGCGATTCCGGCAATCTTCTTCGATTCCAGTATCCCTCCGCACTGACCGACATCGAGTTGAATGATCTGGGCGGCCTGCTTCTCGAGGACCTCCGCAAACTCGAATTTGGTCACCAGCCGCTCGCCTGTGGCTATTGGGATGGTCGTGTGTGCCGCGACTCGCGCCATTTCATCCACGTTTTCTGGCGGAACAGGCTCTTCGAACCAGTAAGGGTTGAATTCCTCTAAGATGCTCGCAACGCGGATCGCTCCGGCCGTGCTGAACTGGCCGTGGGTCCCGATTCCGATCTCCAGCTCGTCGCCGACGGCGTCGCGAATGGCGCGGAATATCTTTGCCACGTGGCGAATCGTCGCGAGCGGAAAATCGCGGGGAGGACCGGTTATCGGCCGGAACGGGTCCAACTTGCAGGCAGTGTTGCCGTCTTTGACCAATTGGGCGGCTCTTTCACCGGCAAGTTCCGGGTTTTCCCAAACGCCTTGGGTATTCATGTACGCATAGGCTCGCAGCTTGTCGTGGTACTTGCCTCCTAGCAAGTTGTAGACGGGTTGGCCGGTCGCCTTGCCAATGATGTCCCAGCAGGCCATCTCGATGGCCGAGAATGCCGGTATGGCATAGAGGCCCGGATGGCGATAGTCGTGAGAAGAGGTGTACATGCTCTGCCAAATCTTCTCCACGTCGAAGGGGCTCTGGCCGATTACGAAACGCTCGCAAAGGTCGTGGAGCAAGTTAATCTGCGACTTCAGATTGGTCACACCGCCCGTTGGCCGCTCGCCCAAGCCGACTATGCCCTCATTTGTGGTGAGCTGGATGAACAGCCACTTCGAATGGCCGATGTACGGACGGATATTGTCCAGCAAAATAGTCTTGAGCCCGGTAATCTTCATATTTCTTGCCCTCAAACCTTCGGCCTCGCCGGTCGCCGCCGCAGACACGATATTGCTACCGGCCCCCGAGCCCGCCGCAAGCATGCCGGAGCCTTGGCGGAATCTACGTCGATTCATGTTCCTTCTCGTTGTCCCGGAAAACCTGGCGTCTGGCGTTGACCCGCTACCAACCAAATCGTCCGGGAATCGGGCATTATTCTAGACCAAGGCGAACTGGCGACTATCCGTTTTTTATGTCGCGAGAGGGAATCTCCTCCAGGGGTTCTCCTAGGATCACGTCGAGCCGACTGCCCGAAAGTCCGAGAGAGTGCCGCACCCTTTGGGCCTGTCGGAGCAGAAGCGTCCGCCGAGGTGCCCCTGTGGCACGCGCAACGCCATCGCAAGAGCGCATGTTCAGAGGCGATTCCTCAGAGAGGGGCTGGCCTGGATTCTCGGTCCTTTTCCGCCGCCGGACCGACCGTCACATCGACCGCGTCAAGCCACCCCCGCCAATTCGCAGCATGCCGCCTCGACTCGCCATGGGACAGCACCACGACGTTGGAAGTTCAATGAACGCCAACGACCTCTGGGCATCCAAGCACGAAGAGACGGGTATCGGTTCCTGAATGCAAGCGCATTAGCCCAGCCGCTGGATTCGTGCGTTTTCAGCAAGATTCTGTATACTCTCGCCAACAAGGTAATAGCAGCTCAATGCCTAACAAATCGCAACTGCCCGCCGGAGGTGCCGAAGCGTACCAGCCGGACAGGCTCTACAGGATCGCGAAGACGATTGGAGACCTGATACCGGACGCAATGACCATGGCCATCGTCCTGATGGTAGTCCTTGCCATCGCGGCGCTCTGGATCGGCAACAGCCCGCTCGAGGTCATGGACGCGTATTACGTGGGCCTGTGGATGCTCTTGCCGTTCACTATGCAGATGACACTGATCCTTGTTCTGGGCTCGGCCCTCGCGTCAACGAAGTTCTTCGGCCGCATGGTTCACACGCTTTCGAACCTCCCCCGAAGCGAGGGGCAGACGATCGCTCTCTCGATGGCTACCACTTGTTGCCTCGCGTATTGCTTCTGGGGCCTGAGTCTCGCCTTGGCTCCGCTAGTTGCAGTGAGCTATGCCCGCCAGTCCGAGCGCAAGGGCCATCCGGTGGATTTTCCGTTCCTGCTGTCATGCAACGCAGCAGCAGGAGCGATCTGGCAGTTCGGATTTTCGGCCAGCGCGCCGCTGATGATGAACACGCCCGGCCACTTCCTTGAGGAAGAAACAGGCCTTATGCCGCTGTCGACGACCATCTGGGCCAACGCGACCCTCGTCTATCTTGCGATTTACCTGACCAGCGTCTTCTTGTTGGCTCGATTGCTCATGCCGAAGAAAGCAAGGCCAATCTCGCTGTTTCCCGAATCATGCAAGTTGGCAGACGCCACGCTCGACGCAGCCGCGAAACCCGAAGAAAAAAAGCCTGTGGCCGACCGGTTTGCCGAGCGGCTCGAAGCAAGCAGAGTGCCCTGCGCGATCCTTACCGCCGCACTGTTTGGATGGCTCGTGTATCACGTGGCCGTAAAGGGAGGCGGGCTGCAACTCAACTCCCTGATCACGATCTTGCTCACCCTTGGCCTGCTGTTGCACGGCAGCGTGCTGAATTTCACCAAGGCGCTGCCAAGAGCGGTCGTGACAGCCTGGCCAGTCATTGTTCTGTATCACCTTTATGCGGGGGTCGCGGGCCTGTTGCAACACACCTCGATAGGAACCGATTTTGCCGAGTACTTCGCCTCGATCTCGAACCAGCACACATTCCCATTGCTCACGCTGCTCTCCGCGGCGGTGGTGTCGGTCTTCGTGCCGTCCAGTGGCGGGCAATGGGTTATTCAGGGCTTCATCACGTCGAAGGCCTCGGTGGCGGTCGGAGTGACGGCTCAGCGCGGCCTCCTCGCGCTCAGCGTCGGTGACCACGTGGGCAACCTCGTGTCCCCCTTTTGGGCGGTAATCGCGGCAGGCATCGCCCGGATGGATTTTCGGACTTACATCGGATACAACTACATCTGGGTGGTGCTCTGGGTCGGATTTGGCGCGCTGTGCTTCACGTTCTTGCCCGCATAGGCCCGTGGCCAACGTGTCGCCAGCAATGTTCTTAGGAGGGAATTGCGCACTTACTCTCTGTCCTTCCGCACAGGGACAGTTCGCCGAATCGCTGCGCGTGCCGCGCGGGTGTCCGGAACTTTGAAAAGGCGGAATCTGGCCGCAGATCCTTGCGCGATCGGGAAGGCCGCGCCTCGAGGATCAGGCATGGGCGCGCGCGACCGCGCATGTGGTAGGCTTTCGCTCTATGGCTAAGAGCAAGCCGCGGGATCTTTCCCGTCGGGGATTTCTCGCAGGAACTTCGTCCGCCGCCGCTGGCGGCGCCGTCGCCGGCCTGAGCGGCTGCGAGGCGCCGACGGCTTCCGCTATGTCAGGAGGAGTCTGGGAGAGGCCGCCCAATCAGCGAGGCAAGGGAAATCGGCAGAACCTCATTTTTCTCAACACCGACACGTTCCGGGCTGACAATCTCCAAGCCTACGGCGGAAACGGCCTCGTCAAGTGCCCCAGACTGGACAGGTTTTCCGAGGACTGCGTGATTTTCGAGGACTGCTATCCCGAGGGCATGCCGACGATCCCGATACGCCGCGTCCTTATGACCGGTCGCCGTATCCTGCCGTATCACTACTTTCACCAGCACGAGCCCGTGCAGACTCCGGGATGGCACGAACTGTACTACGAGGATCAAACGATTGCCGAGGCGCTTCACGAAGCGGGCTACTACACCGCCTTCTTCGCTGACATTCCCCACCTGCAGAGGCCCGGCAAGAACTTCCATCGAGGCTACCGGTACTACGAATGGTCGCGCGGCCACGAGGTCGACTACTACGAGCAGGCCCCGATGGACTTGCAGGACATCGTTCCAGAGCACTATCCGAGGGAATACTGGGATCGCTGGCTAGAGATGGATCCCGGCCGCCCGCTTTTCATGCGGCAGTTCATAGCCAATCGAGAACGCTACGAAAAGGAGTGCGAGGCGATCATCGAGCTCACGGCCAAGAACGTCATCAACTGGTTGCGCAGGAACCATGACAAGACGCCGTTCTTCCTGCATCTCGAAGCGTTCGACCCGCACGAACCTTGGGATCCGCCGAAGCGGTTTCTCGACGAGTACATGCCCAACGCCTCCGGACCGCAATGGTGGGAGCCACCGTACTCGGACATCGAAGTGCCGCAGTCCGGCATCGACCGGCTGCGGGCGAATTATGCGGGAGAGTCGATGTGCGTGGACTACTGGATCGGAGAGATTCTGGCCACGATCGACGAACTGGGACTTTTCGACAATTCCGTCGTAGCGTTCTTCTCGGATCACGGCTCGCTTCTCGGGGAGCAGGGAGAGTTTCTCAAGGGCCCCAAACGCGTCCGTCGGCAAGTCACGCACAACCCGTTTGTCGTGCGCCTGCCCGGGAAGGAGAAGGCAGGCACCCGGGCGTCGGGCTTCATCCACCATCCAGACATCTTGCCGACGCTATTCAACTTGCTGGAACTTGACCCGCCGCCGCGCACGACGGGCAAGAACTTGTGGGGGCTTGCCGACGGCGAACCCAGCCCGCACGAAGGTCTCGTTCAAGGGTATGGCTGGATCGCCGCCATCCGCACCAAGGAATGGCAGATGTCCAAGATCATCGACCGCGAGAAGCTCGGATACGACTACGAGACGCAGCTCTACAACCGTGCCGAAGATCCCGACGAGTTGACCAACGTCGCGGCCCAGCATCCGGATGTTGTCACGCAATTGGGAGCCATGATCGACAGCTACTTGGAGTCTGGCGCCGAGATCACCAAGGGCCACTTCCATGCGCGCGAGGACTTCTCGCCTCGCAAGGAGCCCTAGCACGGCCAACTAGGGCAAGGCCCGCTAGCAACAGGAGGAAACGAACCATGGAACGAGAGCAAGCAAGTGCCTACCATCCCGAGGTCTTGCGTCTTTTCGACGCATATGTCCACGGCGCACTCAGCCGCCGCGATTTCATCGACCGGGCCAAGCCGTTCACGGCTGGCGCGAGCGCCGCCGCTGTGCTGGCCAGCCTCAGCCCGAACTACTCCTGGGCGCAGCAAGTCCCCGAGGGTGACTCAAGAATTCGCACGGAAAGGGTCACCTACGATTCCCCACAGGGGCACGGCTCGATACGGGCGTACGTGGCTCGCCCGGCGTCCGCTCAGGGCAAGCTGCCCGGGGTTGTCGTCGTCCACGAGAACCGGGGCCTGAATCCCTACATCGAGGACGTCGCGCGACGCCTCGGCTCGGCGGGCTTCCTTGCGTTCGCCCCGGACGGCCTGACCCCTAAGGGGGGATATCCCGGCAACGACAGCGACGGTCGGCGATTGCAGGCGGAACTTGACCGCAACAAGCTCGTACAGGACTTCGCAGCCGCGGTCGAGCACCTGCAGGACCATCCCGATTGCACGGGCAAGGTTGGCGTAGTGGGATTCTGCTTCGGCGGGTTCGTCGTTAACGCTCTCGCCGTCCGCATCTCGGACCTCGCGGCGGGCGTTTCGTTCTACGGACGACAGCCCCCCGCTCAGGCGGTGACCCGGATCTCAGCTCCGCTCCTACTGCACTACGCAGAACTCGATCAGCGGATCAACCAAGGCTGGCCAGATTTCGAGGCTGCGCTGAAGTCGAACGGAAAGACTTACGCTGCGCACATGTACCCGGGCGTCAACCACGGATTCCACAACGACACGACGCCGCGGTTCGACGAGGAAGCCGCCAAGCTGGCGTGGGAGCGCTCGCTCGCCTTCTTCGGCGAACATCTGCGGTAGAGCCGGGGAAGGGGTCTTGAGCGCTTGAGAGCCGTCTCGGCGTAGGTCAGCGCATTCCAGTCAAGAGTCCATGCCGGCTCTGATTCCGGCCTGGCAGGTCGAGCGCTCTGCGGCGCCGGAGAAAGGTGCAGAACGGGGCGATACCCCGCGCAGGGGCTTACCGAGGGCGTGAGAGGCCAAAATGCCGAGCGGTCCTTTGTTCCGGCTCGCCGATCTACTGAACATGGGAGCGATGAAGGAGAACAGTAATGCTGGCGGACGCCATCCGGCCATTCCGGCGGTGAGACCAGGCCAGAGCGTGTGCTGCGATCCGCCGATTCCGAGAGATGACCTCGGACGCTCGCAGGTGCGGGCAGCTCGGGAGGTCCAGAGTTGAGCGAGAATCAAGGATCGGAAGGCAGGGCCGGCGGTGAGGAGCAGGCAGGCTCTGGCGAGACGGACACGGGCCTGAGCGAGGCCGCCCAGGAATGAGTACGATCGGAAGAAATTCACTCCGCCGAAGAGGCTGGGTATCGTCAGGCGGTCAGGCAGGAACTGCGAGGGCGTTCAGCTTGGGACCGAGTGGTCGCCATGCTCAAGTTCGAGCCCGGGGTCTTCACTGAAATCGCGTCGGATCCTCGAAGCACAGGACACGCGGTTCTAGTTTTTGTGATCGCCCAGCTAGGTGCGACGCTGTTCGCTCTGCCACTTGTGCCGATCACGCTGCCGGTCGGGTTCGGGGCTACGGTGGCATTTATTGGTCTATTCTGCCTTGTTTCTAGGGTCTTCGCCAGTGACCTGCCGGTTTACGTGCATTGGTTTCGAGCAATGTAGTTCGCTACCGCGCCGACAGCGCTGGGTGTGATTCCGTTGATCGGATCATTTGTCGGCGGGGTTTACGCCATTGTCCTGCAAATCGTCGCGATTAGAGGACTGTCGAGGGCTACGACAGGCGAGGCGGTTGTTGTGTGGCTGATTGCGGCGATGGTGCCGTTGATTCTGCTGATCACGTTCGGGATGGCACTTGTTACTTGGGTCGTCTCGTTCCTTGGGTGGGTATTGTTTTCCTAGTAGGACGCTAGGGATGCACAAGGTCCCGTAATTGCAATTCATGGACCGAGGTCGCAGACCTCGGGAGGGACGTGGATATGATGCCGAAGTCCCGCGCCGGCATTCACCCCTGGATGTCGCTAAGACACGCTGGACTGCAAGTGTCTGGAACATAGAGCCGATACAAGATGAATCCCCTTGGTGTCACCAAGGATCAAGTCGGGCTCCAAGCACGTGAACCCCCAGATCCGCCAATCCGGTCAGCTTCGCTTTGCCGGCAAGTGTCGGGCACCCGATCCAGCGCCGTGCGCTACTGCAATACCACAAATCCGATCAACGCAAACGATCACTACGGTGTCTCGACGCTGACCCGCGCGGACTTGGACGAATTCCGATTCGCCGCAACAAGCCCGGAACGTTGTCGTGGCTCGCTAGCGATTGGTTCGCCTCGGATGGAATGATCGACTCAAAGCATGGCAGCTGATTCAGGGCCTCCGAAGGACGGGCCAATCGATCTCGGTCAGTCCAGCCCATGAAGCAGTCCGCAACCCCATCCGGCTCAGCTCGCGATCAGTTCCTTAATCACCTGACCTCCGGTCTGGGAAAGCTGCTTGAACCGCCCGCCATGAAAATAGGTCAGGTCACTGTCATCCAAGCCCAGTAGGTGCAGCAACGTCACGTGGAGGTCCTTGATGGGATGCACCACTTCGACAGCCCTTTGGCCGATTTCGTCGGTCGCGCCGATCACGTGGCCTGCCTGCACCCCGCCTCCGGCGAAGAATATGGACTGCGCTTCGGCGTTGTGGTCACGCCCAATCGCGACCCCGCCTCCCCGCAGGTGATTATCGGGGCTGCGCCCGAACTCTCCGAGCCAGACGATCAGGGTCTCGTCGAGCAGCCCGCGCTGCTTGAGGTCCTTGATGAGGGCGGCCACCGGCTTGTCGATGCTGTAGATCCGGGCTTTGTGCGAGCGCTCGAGGTAGTCGTGTGAATCCCAGCCGCCGGAGAAGATCTGCACGAAACGCACGCCTTTCTCCACTAGCCGACGGGCTAGGAGGCAGCGACGGCCGAACGAGGCCGTGTCCTTGCTGTCAAGGCCGTACAGCTCTCGGATGGATTCCGGCTCGTCGCCGAGATCGATGATTCCGGGCACCTCGGCCTGCATGCGGAAGGCGAGTTCGTAGTTGGCCATGCGAGCCGCCAGCTCGTCGTGTTCGGGGTGCCGGGCCTGGTGCGCGCGGTTGAGTTCCGCTAACACATCCAAATTGGCCCGCCGGTGCTCGCGGGTCTTCCACGATTGCGGCTCGATGTCAAGGATCGGAGAGCCTTCAGCCCGCAGCGGAGTGCCTTGGAAGTAGGCCGGAAGGAAGCCGTTGGACCAATTGCCGGATCCGCCTTGCGGAAAGCCCGCCTCGGCCAGAACGATGTAACCGGGAAGGTCCTGGTTTTCGCTGCCGAGTCCGTAGGTCACCCACGAGCCCACGGCGGGGTCGCCACCGAACTTGTTCCCTGTGTTCATGTGGTAGAGCGCGGTCGGATGGTCTACCGACTCCGCGTGACAGCCCCGGTAAACGCAAAGATCGTCTGCCACCTCGGCGAGGTGGACGAAGTGCTCGCACATGTCGATGCCGGCCTGCCCGGCTTTCCGGAACTTGTACGGGCTCTGCACGTAATAGCGCAGTCCCGAGGACATCGGCGAGAATTGCTCGCCGGCCCTTTCGAACCGCTGCATGTGGAGCTCCTCTAGCTTCGGTTTCGGATCGAACGTGTCAATATGGCTCGGTCCGCCCTCCATCACGAGGAAAATGCAGGCTTTGGCCTTGGGTGCGTGATGGGCCGCCTTCACTGCTAGGGGACCGGCGGTCTCTCGGGCGAGGAGGTCGCTGAACGCGACGCTCCCCAGGCTTGCCCCGAGCGAGTAGAGGAAGTTGCGGCGAGTGCCTTGCAACCGGTTCAACTGTCTCGTCTGCATTGTTGCCATCCTCCTGTTAGGGTCTCGTCTCGTCGCAAACTCGCTGATTCTGTCGTCACGGCACTAGTAGACGTAGATGAATTCGTTGGAGTTCATCAGCGCCAAGCAAAGATCGGCGAGCGCTCGCGTCGCCGGGCCGACGTCCCATGGCTTCTTGTGGGGAATGTAATCGTGGTACACATCCAACGGTTCCTTGTAGTGAAGTGCGAGGCCTGACATTTCCTCCACAACGGTGCGCTCAAGCTCGGCTGGCGGGACGATTGGCTCCACTGGATGACGTTCGTGGTACGAGGTCATCCTCCGTACGTGGGCCGCCATCGAGGCACTTTCATGCTCTGAAGCGCCCCGTCCCAAGGCGACTCGGAAAGCCCGCTCGATCTGCTCCTCGACTGATCCAGCCTCCCCCTGCAGCCGCAAAGCCATTGCGATCGATCGATCGACCGAGTCCTCGCTGTTCATCAGAGTGAACACCTGGGGCGTGACCGTCGAGCTATCGCGACGTTCGCAGGAAAGGTCGTAGCTAGGCTGGTTGAAGACCTCGAACAGTGGAGACATCTGCATCCGCATCCGATAGACGTAGAGAGACCTCCGGTTTCGCTGTCGGGGCAGTCGCGATGGCTGGTAGGCCGGGGCTATAGTGACTTGGTTCATCCTCGGCTGCGACTGGAACTCCAGATTGACCTCGGGAAAGACCGGCAGCCCGCCGACTTCCAGGTTGAGTTCGCCGGACGCCGCTAGCATGGAATCCCGGATCTCCTCGGCCGTGAGTCGTCTCGGCCGAAAATAGCCGAGCAGGTCGTTGGCAGGGTCGCGCTCCTCAGCTGCCGCGACATCGGTCGGCCGGTCGCTTCGCTGGTACACCTCCGACGTCATGATGAGCCGGTGCATCTCCTTCATCGACCAGCCTTTCTCGACAAATCGGCGCGCCAGCCAGTCGAGAAGTCCGGGATGCGTGGGCTTCTTGCCCATCTTGCCGAGATTGTTCGCGTTCTCGGCCAAGCCCCTGCCGAAGTGGTAATGCCAGATCCGGTTGACGACGGACCGCGTCGCAAGCGGGTTGTCCGGGCTTGCGATCCACCGCGCGAGCGCCAAGCGGCGGCCCGTCATAGCGTTCGGGATCTTGTAGCGCGGGCGGGACTCGCCGGGGCTGAATCTCACAGGGATCGCGCTCAGCACGCCGGGCTCGACCGCATTTCCCCGCGAATACACCGAGCCGCCTTGGAGAATGTAGGACTCCGGCGGGTCGCCATGCATATCCTCCGCCGGGGGCATGCGCAGCTGGACCGAGTTCTGGACCTTGACGGGCCCTTCGTAGACGCTATGGGCCATGGGCTGGTAGCGCTCCAGGCGACGCCTCCAGATCCGCGCGTCGTTATTCCGGACCTTGAAGTACCCCTGATTGTCGACGCTCAGCCCGATATGGCGGGGCGGCTTCTGCCCTTCGGGCTTGTCCTTCAACTCCTCCCGCGGCTGGTACGGGATCCCCCGGTCCGCGCACCAAGTCCGCGCGGCGGCCTCTTCCTTGGCCTTGATCTTGGCGACGTCCGCCTCCGCCCACGCCAGGAGTTTCTCGAGGCGCGCCTTTTCCTGCTCGAAGTAGTTGCGGTTCTCCGAATCGAGGAACCCGGTGGGAAGTTCCGCGAGCTGGGTCGTCGCAAAGACGGAGTAGAAGGAGTAGTAGTCGCGCGTCGGGATCGGGTCGAACTTGTGGTCGTGGCACTTGGCGCAGCGCAGCGGCAGCGACAGGAAGGTCTCGCCCACGTTGTTGGTGACGTCGTCGAGGTAGTTCTGGCGGGACGCCACCTTCTGCATCATGCCGGTGTGCTCCCACGGCCCCATGCGAAGATAGCCCGTCGCAACACGCATCTCGGGGTTATTCGGTTCGAGAATGTCCCCCGCCAATTGCTCCAAGACGAAGCGGTGATAGGGCTTGTCGGCGTTCAAGGAACGAACCACGTAATCGCGATAGCGCCACGCGTTCGACCGCTCCCAGTCATTGGAATACCCCGCGGTGTCGGCGTAGCGGACGACATCGAGCCAGTGCCTTCCCCACTGCTCGCCGTAATGAGGACTCTCCAGCAACCTATCGACAACATGGCTCCATGCCTCCGGCGACGTATCGGCCAGGAAAGCTTCGATATCTTCCGGCCGCGGGGGCAGGCCGGTCAGGTCAAAGCTCGCGCGGCGGATCAGCATCCGTCGGCTTGCTCGAGGCGCTGGGGCTAGGCCTGCATCAGCCAGCTTGGCCGAGACGAACGCGTCAATTGGGTGCTGCTCTTCCGATTCGGGAGGCTCGACCACCCGAAGCGGCCGAAATGCCCAAAGGTCTTCTTCCTTGTATCGACGATTCGTCCAATCGTCAGACAGCCCTCCGCTCGTGGCTATCCTGACACCGGCGGCGGTCCGGGATTTTGCGAGATCCTCCTGAAGGTAAGCCCGCTCGGTGTCGGCGTCCGGCCAGGGCGCTCCCGCGTTGATCCAGTCTCGAATCTTCCAGGCCTGATCCTCCGTGAGCCGGTCGGTGTCCTTGGGAGGCATCTGGAGCTTCGGATTCGACCGCCGAACCGCCTCGTACATAAGGCTCGCAGCGGCGTTGCCAGGCACCAAAACCCTTCTTGAGGATGCGCCGCCCCGGAGCATCGATGCGCGTGTGGTCAGGTCGAGCCCGCCAAGAATTGCAGCGGGCTCGCCGCCGTGACAGGCGAGGCATTTCTCTGCCAGCAGGGGCTTGACCTGTACCGCGAACAGCCGCTGGGCGGATTCTGGCCCGGACTGGGCCAGCAATGACCCCGTTCCTAGCAGGAAGACTACGGCAAAATGAGGTTGAATGCGGGGCACTTCGGGATCCTGATCGCTCCTGCCCAATGCTAGCAATTCCGCGTCCAATCCGAGGGTTGTTCGATGCGAGTATTCTTGCGATTCCGGTTCAGGCTGTCGAAAAACGGGGCTTCGTGGCTGATACACTTGAGGGAATTCGCTTATGCGGTCGCGAGCATTTGTGCACGGAATAGCCTTCCTGTTCTCCGGGTCGTTTGCCATCAACGCAGCGGACAGGGCAGGGACCGACTTCTTCGAGAATTTCGTCCGGCCGGTTCTAGCGGAGCAGTGCTACGCCTGCCATAGCAGTCAGATTTCCGTGCCGCAAGCCGGCCTGAGAGTCGATTCGCTCGAGGGGCTCCTTGCAGGCGGCAACAGCGGTCCGGCACTCGAGCCGGGAGATCCGGAAGCAAGCCTGCTGGTCCGTGTGTTGCGCCACACCGACCGCGTCAGGATGCCTCCGACGGGGAGGCTGGCCGATACGGAAGTCGACCGCATCGCGACATGGATCCAAATGGGTGCCCCGTATCCCGAGCCCGACGCGACGGAAGCGCCAGAAGTGTCCGTGGACGCCCGGCACTGGGCGTTCGCACCCCCGGCAGAGGCGGAACTCCCGCCCGAAGTCGGCGGTTGGGCCAAGACCGCCATCGACCGGTTCATCGAGGCGCGTCTCAATCAAGAGAGTCTCAGGCCATCTCCGCCGGCCCCGCCTAGAAAGCTCGTCCGGCGCCTCTACTACGACCTGACAGGCTTGCCGCCCGATCCGAGCGAATCCGATGCGTTCGTCCGGTCTCCCACGCTGGAAAGGTACGAAGCGCTGGTCGACTTGCTGCTGGCGTCGGATCGTTTCGGGGAGCGCTGGGCCCGCCACTGGCTGGATGTCGTGCGCTACGCGGACGAGGGCCATTTCGCTCGCCCGTTCCCGATTGCCTGGACCTATCGGGACTGGGTCGTTCAGGCATTCAACGACGACCTGCCGTACGACGATTTTGTCCTTTACCAACTGGCAGCTGACTTGGCCGGCGAGGAAACTCGCCACCTGGCGGCCCTAGGGATGCTCACGCTCGGCATCAACCTTCCCCGAGCAATCGAGCTGCCCCAGAATCTAGATGACCGGATTGATGTGGTCACGCGCGGCTTTCTCGGACTATCGGTCGCCTGCGCGCGATGCCACGATCACAAGTTCGACCGCATCACCCAACAGGAATACTACTCCCTGTACGGCGTGTTCCTGAACTCGCCCGACGCCCTAGAACCGGTCCCCCTGGAACCGCCGGGCTCGGGCAAGACTGAGGAATTCTTTCGCAAGAAGCTCGCCATGCGCCGCGAGTGGCTTGACACGTACCGGGTGGAACGTCTCGCCGATCACATTCGCGAATTTCGCCGACCCGAGACCCTGGCCCGCTATCTCGAGACGGCATGGGAAACGCGCGATCTCTCCAATAGCGAAGCGGAGGCTCTATCCAAGGAAAGAGATCTCAACCTCTATATGCTGAACCGCTGGCGAGCGTACTTGAGCGGTCTGGTAGGTCCGTCTGTGGTCGCATTCCGGGAACTCGACGCACCGGACGGTGCCGAGCGGGTCGCACGTCGCATGGCAGAATCCGACAGCGAATATCGATGGCCGGACCCGCAGCGAGAGGCCTTGCGCCTGGCCCTGCGTGGGAACGGATCGCCCACAGACGTCCCGTTTGACGATTTCTGGTGGGTCCAGAACGAAGGCGATAGCAACGTAGTGAACGCCTTGCGATGGCAATACCAAGCCGTCATGAATGACTGGAGTCACAGGGACGGACCGAGGCACGCCTCTGTCGTAACCGACGCGAAGGCTCTGCAACCCGCATTCGTCTTCGTTCGAGGGAATCAGCACGACAAGGGCGTGGAAGTCACGCGTCGCTTCCTTTCGGCCCTGCCCGGGCCGGAAGCCTTCCGGTCGGGCAGCGGACGGCTCGAGCTCGCCCGCGCCATTGCCAGTGCTGAGAACCCGCTTACGGCACGGGTGATGGTGAATCGGATCTGGGTGCATCTCTTCGGCGAGGGCATCGTGAGGACGCCCAGCGACTTCGGTGTCCGCGGGGAGCGCCCCACGCACCCGGAGCTGCTGGACCACCTCGCCAGGGAATTCGTCGCGGCCGGATGGTCAGTCAAGGGCATCATCCGACGCATCGTGCTTTCGCAGGCCTATCGCCAGGCCAGCTCCGATTCCCCAGCCGGCCTGGCGAAGGATCCGGCCAATCGCATGCTGTGGCGGCAGAACCGGACTCGGCTGGATTTCGAGGCGCTGCGCGACTCGATGCTCGCGGTCGCGGGCAAGCTCGACACGAGCATGGGAGGTGCACCGTTCGATCTGAGGGCACGCCCAGCCTCCGCCCGGCGGACGCTCTACTCGTACGTGTCGCGCGAGCATCCCTCCGAGCTAATGCGAGCCTTCGATTTTTCGAATCCCGAGGAGCACACTCCCCGACGGCAGTTGACCACGGTCCCCCAGCAGGCGCTGTTTCTCATGAATAGCCCGTTCTTGGCTGAGCAGGTGCGTGCCATCGCCGCAAACTGCGGCACGACGGAGCAATGTGTCGATAGCATTCATAGGAAGGTGTTGGGCCGCTACCCGGACCCGCAAGAGCGGAGCGACGCGATGGATTTCGTTCAACACGGAGGAAAGGTGGATCCGATACCCGCAGCGGGGATGGCCAGTGACGGAACATGGCGTCAGGGAACGGCGCGAATCGATCCGCTCACGGGCAGCGTCAGCGCCTTTCAACGCATGGAATACAGGGTCGAGGACAGGCTGCAGCCCTTGCCAATGCTTCCCTCTCCGGCTTTCGGCAGGGCAAGTCTGACACCCCAGGGAGGGTTCCCGGGCGACGGGGCGGATTGCGCTGTGGTTCGGCGCTGGAAAGCTCCACGCGCGATGCGGGTCGCCATCGACGGGACTTTGAGCCACGCGATGACCAGCAAGGCTTTGAGGTTCGACTATTCGAACGGCATTCGCGGATGGATCGTATCGAGCCGACGCGGAGTGTTGGCGAGCTGGATCGTTCGCGGATACGAAGCGCAAACCACGGTCAGAAACCTGGTCGTCGACGAGAGCGAGCACCTCGACTTCGTGGTGGATTCACTCGGGGACTATGAATCTGACTCGTTTCGCTGGGCGCCTCGGATCGAGGAAGTGCTGCCGGCGGACGGGCAGCGTGCCGGGATGGAGCCCCAGGCTTGGAGCGTCGAGGAGGGGTTCGCCGAGCCATTGGAAGAGCCGCTCGGGGTGCTTGAGCAGTACGCGCAGGTGCTGCTCATGACGAACGAGTTCGCGATCAGGGATTAACGACACCGGTGTCGAGCTAGCAGCCCAGATTCATTGGGGACGCCAGGGACGGGGCGGGGGTGCCGCAACCGATAGCCGCGAGGTCGCTTCGAGAGTCTTGATCCGAGTGCTACGATCTTGACGGGCCAGTGTAGATGAGTCTCTGGGCAGATCGATCGAACAACCAGGCGATATCCGCGCTGGTTATCGTGATTCTGGCTTCGCACTGCATCCATCAAACGTGCGCAGCGGCGGAGCGTCCAGGAGACACATCGCCTTACGGCGATCTCCTGAGCCAGTACTGCGTGGCCTGTCACAGTGGTTCAACCGCCACAGCCGGTCTGGACTTGAAGTCACTTGGGGCCACCCCCGTGTCCAGCCACGCCGAAGCCTGGGAGAAGGTTGTGAAGAAGCTGAGGGGCAGGCAAATGCCTCCCGCGGGCTTGCCGAGACCCAGCGAAGCGGAATATCGTTCCGTAGTGTCGTCGCTCTCGTCTTTGCTTGATCACGCAGCGGCCGCCTCTCCCCGTCCAGGCCGGACAGACACATTTCGAAGGCTGAACCGCACCGAGTACCGCAACGCGATCCGAGATCTGCTGGCGCTGGACGTGAAGGTTGACTCCTTGCTGCCCAGTGACGAGGCAAGCCATGGCTTCGACAACGTGACGGTGGGAGACCTTCCTCCGATGCTTTTGGAGCGCTACGTTTCGGCCGCCGAAAAAATCAGCCGGTTGGCCGTAGGGCGCGCCGGCCGCGTCCCCGACGCCGTGACGATTCGCGTCCCTCCCGATCTCACGCAAGAGGGACACATTCCCGGACTCCCGATCGGCACGCGAGGCGGCGTGGCGGTGGCTCATGTGTTCCCCGTCGATGGGGAGTACGAGATCGCGGTGCGGCTCTCGCGGGATCGCAATGAGGACATCGAAGGCTTGAGCCGGCCGCACGAGCTGGAATTGCTGGTGGACCGCCGAAGGCTGGCATTGTTCGATGTGAAGCCGCCGCCGAGAGGCGACGACCATCGCAACGCGGACAGCCACCTCAGAGCGCGCGTACGGGTGCCCGCGGGCCCGCACGACATCGGAGCGACATTCCTCAAGGATCCCTCGCGCCTACTTGAAACGCAGCGCCAGCCATATCAAGCGCACTTCAATTTCTACAGGCATCCGCGCATCCAGCCCGCCGTGTACTCTCTCTCCGTCGTCGGCCCGCATACGGCCGAGGGAGCGGGGAACACGCCCAGCCGCGAACGGATTTTCATATGCGAGCCGACGAGCCCGTCCGCGGACGATGCCTGCGCGAAGAAGATCGTCCAAACTATCGCGACGAGGGCATTCCGCAGGCCGGTGACCGACGCGGACATCCAAGGGCCCATGCGGTTCTACAAAGAGGCCCCGGGCAAAGCGGGGGCCGAGAATGGATTCGAAGCGGCGATCGAGAGCGCCCTTTCAGCCATTCTCGTGAGCCCGCAGTTCCTGTTCCGTATCGAAAGGGATCCGCCTGGGATTGCTCCCGAAACCCCCTACCGCATCAGCGAGTTGGAACTCGCTTCGCGACTGTCATTCTTCCTGTGGAGCAGTCTGCCGGACGACGAGCTCCGCGAGGCCGCACTGCGCGGTGATCTAGCGACACGAAATGGGCTGGACCGCCAAGTCCGCCGCATGCTCTTGGATCCCAGATCGCAGTCGCTAGTCGACAATTTTGCATCACAGTGGCTGCATCTTCGCAACCTGGCGTCGGTTAGGCCAGACATGCGCCGTTTCCCCGACTTCGACGACAACCTGAGGCAAGCTTTCCGCACCGAGACAGAACTGCTGCTGCGAAGCGTAGTCCAGGAGGACCGGAGCATCCTCGACCTGTTAAAGGCCGATTATACTTTCGTCAACGAACGCCTCGCGAAGCACTACGGGATTTCCAATGTGTACGGCAGTCGGTTCAGGCGGGTCGACTTGGGGGAAGGCAGCGTGCGAGGCGGCCTGCTGCGACATGGCAGCGTCCTGACAGTGACCTCCTACGCCACTCGCACTTCTCCCGTGATTCGCGGCAAGTGGATTCTCGAGAACATTCTTGGGATGCCTCCGCCTCCGCCACCCGCGGACGTGCCTGAATTGCAGGACAACACTGTGTCGGGGAAACTGTCTGTTAGAGAACGCCTTGCCGAGCACCGCGCTGATCCAGCCTGTGCCAGCTGCCACAATCCGATGGACCCGCTGGGATTCGCACTGGAGAATTTCGATGCCGTGGGGCGTTGGCGGACCCACGATGGAGGGGAAGCCATCGACCCTTCGGGGGAACTGTTGGATGGCAGACAAATTGAAGGCGTGTCGGATCTGGAGAATGCGCTGCTTGATCGCCCGGAACTGTTTGCGGGAGCCATGGCCGAAAAGCTGCTGACGTTCGCCCTCGGGAGGGGTGTCGAGAATTTTGACGCCCCTGCAATCCGAAAGATAGTTACGGGTGCGAAGGAAAACGGCTTTCGCTTTTCTTCGCTTATCCTAGGGATAGCCTCGAGCACCCCGTTTCAGATGAGGAGGTCGCGATGATCATTACCAAGAAGGCTTTGCCGCGCCGGACATTTCTCCGCGGGACGGGTGCGGCTCTCTCGCTGCCCTTATTGGACGCGATGGTGCCGTCGCTGACTGCCCTATCCAAGACTCCCGCCAAGCCCGTCAGGCGTCTGGGTTTCGTCTACGTACCGATGGGCAGCGACATCTCGCGATGGACACCGCCCGGCGAAAACGACCTGAGTCAGCTTTCGCCAAGCCTTTCTTCGCTAGCTCCCGTGGTCGAACACGTCACGGTCCTCTCGAATTTAGAACTTAAGAATTCCTACCCTGGAACGCACGCTACCTCGAACGCAGGCTTCCTGAGCGCAGCTAAGGCGAAGTGGACCGAGAGCACCGACTACTACTTGGGAACGACGGTCGACCAGATCGCCGCGAAAGAGATCGGCCAAGATACGAGCCTCCCCTCGCTAGAAATGGCCATGGACCTGATGTCCATGGTGGGCCAATGCGACAACGGCTTTGCGTGCGTCTACCAGAACAATCTCTCGTGGTCGTCGCCCACTACGCCTTTACCTTCGGAAGCCCATCCGCGAATCGTCTTTGAGCGACTGTTCGGCGACGGCGGAACCCCCGAGGAGCGACGGGAGGCCCTCCGGCGCAAAGCGAGCCTGCTCGATTGGGTCATGGAAGACACGGCGCGCTTGCAAGCGGAACTGGGGACAGAGGACCGTAGTCGGGTTGCCCGGTACCTCGACTCCATTCGAGAGGTCGAGAGGCGAATTCAGAAGGCCGAGGCATCGACGTTGGATCAAGAACTGCCGGACTTGGACCGCCCGACCGGCGTCCCCGCAGCCTACGCGGACCATGCGAAGCTGATGTTTGATCTGCAGGTCCTCGCCCTGCAAGCCGACATCACTAGGGTCATCACATTCCAGCTTGCTCGGGAAACCAGCACGCGCACCTATCCGGAAGTCGGCGTGCCCGAGCCGCACCACCCGCTGACCCACCACGGGAACAATCCGAAGAAAATCGCCAAGGTTGCCAAGATCAATGGCTTTCACGTGTCGCTGTTCGCGGCATTCCTTGAAAAGCTCGCAGCCACGCAAGACGGCAACGGCTCACTTCTGGACCACACGCTCTACCTCTACGGAAGCGGTATGGGGAACCCCAATGTCCACGATCACACGAACCTCCCGGTCCTCGTGGCAGGTGGGTCCGCCGTCGGGATGCGCGGTGGCCGCCACATCAAGTACGAGGAACCGACGCCTTTGGCAAACCTCCACCTGACACTGCTCGACAAAGCGGGGATCCATCTCGACCGTTTCGGCGACAGCACCGGCAAGCTGGACGAGTTGACCGAGCCGCTGAATGTCTGAGCCCCAAGGCGATGAGGCGAGTATCGATGGTCCGTCCGCTGCGCTACCTCGCTAGCTTTGGCGTCGCGGCATTGTCCGTCATCGCAGCGCTGCAAGGAGCGAGTTCGGTCTCGTCGCTGGCGGACGCGGCTGAGCAGGGCAGGGGGGATGCAATCCACAGCCTTGTGGAGCAGGGATCCAATCCGAATCTGGCGCAAGTCGACGGAATGACTGCCTTGCACTGGGCTGCCTACCACGACGATCTGGCCACCGCGAAGGTGCTGGTCCGCGCAGGAGCTGACGCAGGGGCAGAGAACCGCTACGGTGTTACGCCGCTGTCCTTGGCCTGTGAGAACGGCAGCGCAGACCTGATCGAACTCCTCGTCCGAGCCGGGTCGGATCCCAACGCCGTCCTCCGGGGCGGGGAAACGCCCCTGATGACCGCTTCGCGGACAGGCAGAATCAGCGCGGTCAGGGCCCTTTTGGCCCACGGGGCCGAAGTCGGAGCCACCGAGAGCCTCGGAGGACAGACTGCTCTGATGTGGGCGTCCGCGGAAGGCCATGCGGAGGTCGTGACGGAGTTGATTGCCGCCGGAGCCGATATCGGGGCCCGCTTGCCGTCAGGATTCAGCCCCTTGTTTTTCGCGGTGCGCGAAGGACGGATCCCGGCAGTCAAAGCTCTGCTGGCCGCAGGTGCGGATCCAAACGATTGGATTCGCCCTCCGCCGAACACTGTCAGCCAAGCCCGCGGCTACCGCGGAGCGCCGCCGTATGGTGCGAGCGCGCTGCTCGTCGCTGTCGAGAACGCCCATTTCGAACTCGCCAAAGTGCTGCTTGACGCCGGCGCCGATCCCAACGCCGCGAAACCCGGATACACGGTGCTTCACGCCATCGCGCGAGTTCGCAAGCCAGGCGTGGGCGACAACGATCCACCGCCCGACGGATCGGGGAGCATGACAAGCATTGAATTCGTGAAGGAAGTCGTGGCGCGCGGGGCCAATCTGGAGGCTAGGATGACCAAGAAAGTGAACTTGGGCAACACTCGGCTCAACAAGCTCGGTGCGACGCCGTACTTCCTTGCCGCTCAGAGCGCCGATGCCGAATTGATGCGTGCCCTGGCCGCGCTTGGCGCGGACACGGATGCCCGTAATGCGGACAACAGCACGCCGCTGATGGCCGCAGCCGGGCTCGGCACGAGGTCCCCCGGGGAAGATGCCGGGACGGAACCCGAGGTCCTGGAAGCGGTGCAGGCCGCATTGGAGCTCGGGGCGGACATTAACGCAACAGACGACAACGGCGAAACTGTCATGCATTCGGCTGCCTATAAGAACCTCCCGAGAGTCGTCGAGTATCTCGCAGCGAACGGCGCCGAAATCACCCTATGGAATCGGCCCAACCGCTACGGATGGACACCGCTCGCCATCGCCACCGGATACAGATTTGGGAACTTCAAGCCATCGACTGTGACGATCGACGCGTTACGACGAGTGATGATCTCCAACGGCGTCATTCCGCCGGACCGAGTGGAAGCCAATACGCAACAGATCTACTAGTCCGTGCGGCGTCCGATGGATGGGCGGCGGAGCGGAGCCCCAGCGGCCGGCCTCATACCATGCTGGAGCGTCACCGGACACGGGCAAGCTATCGTCTCGGCGCGCTGGCCTGAGCGGGGTGGAATTGAGAACCGGCCGTGTCCGTTCAGGCGCAGATCCGCACCCGCGCTATCGTTCCAAGTCTCCTGACACGCTCATGAAATCCACGCTGGATTGCAATCAGGGTTGCCACTACTTCAGCGGTGGTTCCAATGCCTGTGTGGGCAATGGGCCCATCACGGCCTGTGGCCGACTACCCGGCCTTTGTCGAAATCACGGATGCACTTCCTCAAGGCTTCGCGCGCGTCTACCGCGAATCGAATTCAGAGCGTTTTGAAAAGCGGAGAATTGACGCCGCGCGTAACTGAACCACCCTTTGCACCGGAAAAACGACTAGGAATCCTTCGGGATTGAACTCCATCCAAATTCCACGGTCCATCGAGGCGCACCCAAAGGGGGCTGCCGCTTGGGATGCTCACCGCCACCTCGCCTTGGCCAGTAGGCCACTCCAGAGCAGCTAGCCGAGAGTTGCGAGGATCACTGCAGTCCAGACCACTGAAGACCGGGTCTCAGGCTGGATTTTGCCGCCGGATTGGGGTTGCTCTTGCGGCTCCGTGCGGGAACCGTTGCTCAACAAGACCACCATGAGCGTGACTACGGACGAAGACAACGGGGACGCGGAACGGGCACTCTATCGAAATTGCGAAACGTCAACGGACCTAGCGATCTCGAGCGACTCTCCGCACCAATCGCCGTCGATGGCTCGCCCAGCATAGGGCCCGGGTCGGTCCGTTACGGTTAATGGCAGCCCCGGACCAAGTTAAAGGCTTTGGAGAAACGACGGTCCGGAACTTCCGTGAAGCGTTTCCACTGAAAATAGCCGACACGCCGTGGAATTCTCGGGTGGACTGCTGTGAACAAATGCGGATCAGGGAAGTCCCGAGCAGGATCAAGCGAGGCGGCTGGCTGAAATGCAAGGCCATTGCCGGTCACGCTATTGGGAAAGATCCACTCCTACGAAAACGCGAGCAGCCAGCATTCTTGCTGTATCGTATGATTGGTTAGGGCGCCAGGTCGAATCGCTAGAGAATGATTCGAGACCTGCCCCCAGATACGCTCGACATCTGCAACGCACGAGAGGGGACCGAAGGGCATGCAATTCAGCCGCGCGACTTCACGCAGGGAGATCTTGCGGGATGCAACCATGGGCATCGGCTCCTGCGCGCTTGGGACCATCCTCGCTTCCCAGCAGGCTCACGCCAATCCGAGCTACGACCCTACGAACCCGCTCGCGCCAAAGTTCCCTCCGCAGCCGCCCAAGGCGAAGCGAGTGATCCATATTTTCATGAACGGCGGGCCGTCCCAAGTGGACACTTTCGACCCGAAGCCTGCTCTGAAGAGATTCGGCGGCAAAGCGCTGCCCATCCACCTCAGGACTGAACGGGCTACCGGCACCGCCTTCCCGTCGCCATTCGAATTCCGAAAACACGGCGAGAGTGGCATTGAAGTTAGCGAGATCTTCCCCGAGGTCGCCAAGCACGCAGACGATCTTTGCGTGATCCGGTCAATGCACACCGACGTTCCGAACCATGGGCCGTCCCTGATGCTCATGAACACCGGGACAACACAGCAATCCCGCCCGAGCGTCGGCTCATGGCTAACGTACGGGCTCGGGAGCGAGAACCGAAACCTCCCAGGGTTTGTGGTGCTATGCCCGGACGGCTATCCGGTCTGGGGGGCCAAGAACTGGCGCTCGGCATTCCTGCCAGGCGCGTTTCAAGGGACGCACATCGATACTCGCCATACGTCGCCGGACAAGCTGATTGCCAACGTCCGGAGCCGTTTCGCCAGCCAAGAGTCCCAGCGCAGGCAATTGGACTTACTCGGGAAGCTAAATCGAGCCCATAGCGCCCAGCGACCTGGCGACGACCTGCTTGAGGCCAGAACACAATCGTACGAACTCGCGTTCCGCATGCAGATGGAGGCGGCGGATGTATTCGACATCGGAAACGAGCCGAAGACGGTCCGCGAGATGTACGGAGACACGTTGCACGGCAGACAGATGCTCATCGCGCGTCGGCTGCTAGAAAAGGGTGTTCGATTCGTGCAGGTCTGGCACGGTGCCGGACAGCCTTGGGACTCCCACAGCGAGGTGGAGAAGAACCATCGGATGCTGGCAGGCCAGTGCGACCGGCCCATCGCCGCGTTGCTTGCCGATCTCAAGCAACGGGGCATGCTCGATGACACGCTGGTGGTCTGGGGCGGGGAATTCGGACGCACACCGGTGGTTGAACTTACGTCCTTCGGTTCAAACCATGGCGAGAACGGACGGGACCATAATTCCTACGGGTTCTCGATGTGGCTGGCCGGCGGCGGTGTCCGGCCGGGACACGTTCACGGGGCGACCGACGACTTCGGCTTCCGGGCGGAACAGGACAAGGTCCATGTCCACGACCTTCACGCCACCCTCCTGGCCTTGCTGGGGTTCGACCACGAGCGATTCACATTCCGCTACGCGGGGCGGGATTTCCGCCTGACGGATGTGCACGGGCGGGTTGTGCGGGAACTGATCGCTTGAAACGCGTCGGCTGGGCACCGCGGGAGTTCCAAGCGCTCTGGGCGACGCAGGGGTTGACGAACGCAAGATAACGCTGTGCCCGTAGCGAGTCCGGAAACGGACAGCGCCCCGTGTCTGCCGAGCCGGAAGTTCGCGTCGATAGTGGTCTATAGAAAGAGGCCGACCCAGAATGCCGTGCTTCCAATACGAAAGCCGTTTCTCGAGGACTTGATAGCCGCCGAGCTTGTATCGCCAAGCCCGCCAGAATAGTCCGCAATAAGGTCTTTTTATTCAGATTGATATCAAGCGTCCCATCGTCTATCACATCGGTTATCCCACTCATAGCATCGCGCTCGATACGCGTGTATGGACGCGCAATGCGCCGTCCTTGACCCGGCATCACAGCCCGGACGACTCCCCTGTGCCCTCACCCTGCGGCAACGCGGAAGTTGTCAGCGACCATGTTGCGTCCGGCGGCCATGGCTGGCAATGCAATCAACTTCATCCCGTGTCGGAGGGCCCCTTGGGTCACGCCTGGAACACAACGGAAGCCCCCCCTCGCCGCACCCGGCACGCCACCGGCCAACTGACGCTTGGATTGCTTACGAGCCGATTGTCCAAAGCTGGCAGCGAACCCGATTCGCAGTCCGAAAAAACCCGGCTAGAATAGAAGAAAGTGCTGGCTCGATCCGAGTCGGTGCGGTGGTTTGAAGGTAGGGTGATCCATTGGCAAGGCTTCGTCGCAAGGACCTAAAGCGTGACCGTTTCGTAGAGGAGGTCACACACCAGGTCGAGTATGTCTCGGGGCATCGAAAGCAGTTCATAGCGGCAGGCACTGCCATTGTCGTGGCCCTGGTAGGCGGAATCGGATATTGGACGTACTCTCGAGGGAGAGCGATCAACTCCAGCGCCGCCTTGCAGGAAGCGATCAATCTCTTCCACGGTGTCGTGAGCTTGGAAGAGAGCCCCGGCCTCGAGACTTTCACGACCGAAGCCGAGCGGATTGACGAGGTGACGCGAGCCCTGGACGCGATCATGCTGGACTATTCCGGCACGGCCTCCGCTGCAGGAGCCTCGTACTATTCGGGTCTTTTGGACCGTGAGGAGGGAAACCTCCCTGAGGCGCAATCTCATTTCGAGCAGGCCGTCCGCGGGAACGGAACCGAATATCCGGCTCTGGCGCGCTTGGCCTTGGGCGCCCTACTGCTTGAAGGCGGCGACGCAGAAGCCGCTCGAGAGCAATTCCGAGCCGTAGTAGAGAATCCGACCCGTATCGTGTCGAGGGATCGCGCGTCGATCGAGTACGCGCGGACATTCATCGAGAGCGATCCCCAGCAAGCCCGTGACTTGCTAAGCGAGATTCAGTCCGAGAACGGACCGGCCAGCTCGATTGCCGCGGCCCTTTTGGAGACGCTCCCCGAGGGTGGCTGAATCATAGGAGCACAATGACGGCTCGCCTGGGATTCCCTACAAGGCGGTCACGCCTGCGGAAGCATCCCGAGCCTGCGGATCCAGACACTTACCGGCGTCCCTTCCAGCACGACCGGGACCGCATCATTCATTCGCGCGCGTTTCGGCGCCTTGCGGCCAAGACGCAAGTCACGACGCTGCCAGACTCGAGCCATTGCAGGACCCGCCTCACTCATACCATCGAAGTCTCGCAAGTGGCCCGCACGGTCGCGACCGCCTTGGAACTGAACGTCGAACTGGTTGAAGCGCTTGCCCTGGGGCACGACTTAGGGCATCCCGCATTCGGGCACACCGGAGAATCGGCGCTTGACAAGGAGATGCGGCGTTTCGATTCGTCGTTCGATCACAACTTCCACGCCCTACGTATCGTGGAGCACTTCGAGCGGCGTTACGCCGCGTTTCGTGGTCTGAACCTCACCTTTGAAGTGCGCGAAGGCCTCGTCAAGCACTCGCGCGATCTCGACCCGAACGACCCGCGCCATCACGAGTACCTTCCGCATCTACTACCACCGCTTGAAGGGCAACTCATTGACGGCGCGGACGAAATCGCGTACCTGACTGCGGACATGGAAGACGCCGTCGAGGAAGGGTTCCTCTGCATCGAGACTTTCAGCAACAGAGTGCCCGCTTTCGCAGGAATTCTAGAGACGGTGCGGTCCGTACATCCTGACATCAGTGACCGGCGCGTCTTAAACGAGACCCAGCGACGACTGGTCGGCGTTTTGGTGCATGGCTTGATCGAAGGCACGCAAGCTGCCGCAGAGGCGTCTGGCGCTCGGAACTTCGAGGACGTTCGCCACTTGACGGAGCGGATCGCCGTCCCCACCGACGCCACAGCTCGAATCATGCGCGACATCCGCGCTGTACTGTCCCAGAAGTACTACAACGCGGTCTCCATGCAGCGAATTGCGCGCGGTTACGCGGAGACTCTGACTGAATTGTTCCGATACTATCTCGACAGTCCCGAGTCGCTCCCGAGCAGCTACTTGGAGCAATTGGGCAAAGAGCCCTTGCATCAACTCGTGTGCGACTACATCGCGGGCATGACTGACATTTTTCTCCTGCGACGTCATGCAGAGATATTCGGAGGCCGGGACCGTGCGGAATACCGTGAGACCCCGGCTTAGAGGCCGCTGGGCTGGGCGCGTCGCGGTCGCGGCATTGGCATGCTTCGGCTTGGTCCCGCTTGTACCGATGCCAGTCCTGAGCTGTCCGTGCGATCACGCCTTGCCTGGCACCATGGCAAACCGCGTCTGCAGCCTATGCCGGACCGCCGAGAAGCGAACCGCAGAAATCTACTTCCTCAAGGACATAAACCCGCACAAGCCGAACCGTTACCTCGCGCTCCCCAAGGCGCACGGCAGCGGCTACCAGTCAACTGCCGATTTGTCCGAAGCGCTTCGCTCGCAGCTTTGGGAGCAAGCGGCGAAACGCGCCGAGGAACTGTATCCGGGGCGCTGGGGCCTAGCCCAGAACAGCCATTTCTTCCGGACGCAATGCCATGCCCATATCCACATTGGGCCTCTGAGCCCGGATGTCGAAGACACTCTGGGAACGGTCTACGCTTCCGTTGACAAGTTTCCCAATGTCGGTGCAGAGCAGGGGATATGGGTACACCCGAAGGATGGCCAGTTCTGTGTCCATCTCGATCGAGACCTCGCCGAGATCATCCTAGTGCGCTGATCCGGACGCTCTCCCGCCTAAGGCGTTTCCCATTGCCCGCTAGCTGCGGAGCGAAAGACGGCGTCGATGATGCGCATTCCCTGGACGGCGTTCTCCAGAGGGAATTCCAGCGGTTGGCCGGTGCGGATCGCCTTCGAGAAGACATCTCCTTGCGCCGTGTACTGGTCGGTGACGGGAAGCGTCTCGACCCGAACGCCGGCGTTACCAAGCTCGCGGCCATCGTCTAGGAATACCCGGCATGGCCTTTCCGGAGGGGCGTTGAACGGGATTTCGATTTCGATGCGGCCTTGTGTCCCGAAGATCTGCATGCGCTGATAGGGCGTGAGCTGGGTTGCGCAGGTGAAGGTGGCATGGCCGCCCGGAAAATCGAGGATCGCCGAGGTGAGCCGGTCAATCCCCCAATCGGGATCTCGCTCGATCAAGCTCACCACGCGGGTCGGCTCGCCTTCAAAAAGGAACCGCGAGCCAGTGATCGGATAGCAGCCGATGTCGTAGAGGCCGCCTCCGCCGATCTTGGCAATGTTCCTGATGTTGCGCGGATCCCGGTTGTTGTAGCTGAACGATCCCTGAATCGACCGCAACCGGCCGATCTCGCCGGATCTGACCAGTTCCCGCACGCGCAGCCACTGCGGGTGGTACCGCACCATGAACGCTTCCTGAACCAAGACCCCCGCTCCATCGCGCGCGTCGATGAGGGTGCCAGCTTCCGCGGAGTTCAGGGCGATCGGCTTCTCGCAGAGCACGTGCTTGCCGGCTTGGGCCGCGGCAATGGAGAGAGGCACATGGAGGTGGTTCGGAAGCGGGTTGTAGATCGCTTCGATCTCGGGGTCCGAGAGCAAGTCCTCGTACGAGCCGAATGCCTTGGGGATGCCAAGGGAACTTGCCGCCTCCTGGGCCTTGTGCAGGTCGCGAGACGCGATCCCCACGATTTTGCACGACTCTGCGCGCTGCATCGCGGGAATGACCTTCAGCAGGCCGATCTTGGCGGTACTTAGAATGCCCCATCGGACGGGTTTCACGGATTCACCTCGTCGCACCTACCAATAGTGGTGTGCCAGGCACATGCTCGAGCCCAGGCCGCTACATGTAGCCGCCGGCCTTGCCCGTGCCTGCAGCCTGCGGCACGGCGGCGTCCATCTCGGATCGCATCGACCGGAATCCGCTCAGCAGGACTGACATGTCCGTGCCGCAGACGAGAAAGCGGGCGCCGTGGTCGCGGGCGCGTTGCAGCATCTTCGTGTTCCCGAAGTGAACGCCCGGCGCGACGCCGACTCGGTTGCAGGCCTCCACCATGCGGTCGAATGCCGACCAGAACTTGGGATGCTCGAAATTGCCAGGGATTCCCAGAGACACTGAGAGGTCGAACGGGCCGACCATCGTGGCATCCACGCCCTCGACCGCGACGATGTTCTCGATATCGTCCACGCAGGATTGCGTCTCCATCTGGATAATGACCATGGATTCGCGGTTCGCGGACTCCATTTCCGCAGCGGCGCCGTGGAAATCGAGGTCAGTGACAATGCTGCGGAGCCCGTACCCGCGCCGCCCCTGGGGCGGGAACTTCATCGCGGCGACGATTCTGCGAACCTCCTCGACCGACTCGGTGCGCGGGTTGATGACGCCCATCGACCCCACGTCAAGCATTCGGGCGAGGAAGAAATACTCGGATTGCGGGACGCGCACCAGTGGAACGACCCCGGTTGACTTGGCCACGCGCGCGAAGCCTTGGACATCGTCGAAGGTAGTTCGGGCGTGCTCGCTATCGATGAAGAAGAAATCCAGGCCGGCCGCTTGGATGGCCACCACTATCTCGGGATTGAAGCAGTCTGTGATGCAAGTCCCGAGTACCGTGCCGCCCGTTTGCAGTGTCGCTTTGATGGCGTTTCTCTGCATGAGAAATTAAGACCCGCTATCGCTGCAGACAGAAATCACGGGCTAGCGGATAGCGACGGGATGCTTGGCGGGAGCGACGAGACTCGAACTCGCGACCTCCGGCGTGACAGGCCGGCGTTCTAACCAAACTGAACTACGCCCCCGCGAATCGAACCCCGTCTCCTGCTGCGGGGCTCCAATTGGTTTGAGAATAGCACATCCCCGAATACTGTAGTGCCCGCTTTGCACCACCTCTGTAACCGCCAATCCTCGTATCGACACGCGCCCCCGCCGGGGGGGCCAATCAGTCCCTTGCCCCGCCGATTCGGTCGCGCTCGTACTCAGCGGCGGCCGATATGGATTTGGCCGGATCCATCCGGCCAGAATCATCGGCGGTCATCGGCAAACCTAGGCGTAGCATTCAAATCAACACCATAGATATTCGTTCGTAACATACTAATATGAATGATGTTGCATGTTACAATCCAACGTGTGGCATCCAACTTGATCCCTCCGCCACTAAGGCTTTTGGCATCACTCAGGATGCCAAGGCGCGACCCCGGTCCCGAGGAACCTGCCAGACCCTCCACTATGCCGCACTGCTAGCGCAACGCAAGGGATCGAGCCGCTAGCGGTGCCGCCGGGACCTCACACGCCCGGCATGGCCTTCTTCAGAGGCTTGAGCAGCCCGGCTAGGATTCCGGCGACCGCGACGCACATCAACCCAAGCACGGCAAAGAACGCCGAGTGCGGCCATCGAGTCCAGTAAACCCCGATCGCTGTCAGCTTGTTTCCAATAGCGGTCGCGACGAACCATCCGCCCATCATCATGCCCCGCGACTGTTTCGGGGCGACCTTGGAAACTAGCGAGAGACCCATTGGCGACAGCAGCAGCTCTCCGAGCGTCACTACACCGTAGGACGCGATCAGCCAAGCAGGCGACACCTTGTAGTCGTACATGTCCAAGCCGGTTACGCTCGCCTCGCCGATCTTTGCTGCCCAGTACAAGATGAAAAAGGAAAGCCCTGTGAGCAGCATTCCGATGGTCATCTTCGTGGGGGTCGAAGGCTCCTTGCCCCGCTCCCCAAGCCAGCGCCACAGAGCCACTAGCGGGAACGACAGGATCAGAATCCAAGCGGGGTTAATGGCATTCGATATCGTCCCCGACACGTCCCAGTCGGTGTTGTCGTCGGCCCAGTAGGTCAGCGTTGAGCCGTTCTGGTGAAACGCCATCCAGAACACGATGACGATGAGGAAAACGACCAGCAGCGCAATGATTCGGCGAGATTCCGGCACGCGGTCCAACGCGCTCTGACCGGCTGCGGCGCTTTCGTCTGCCAGCAGGGGAGCATCGGTGTCCCGCACGTGCTTTCTCAAAAAGCAAAGGGTGCAAAGGGAGATGACCATGCCGACACCCGCGACCGCGAACGCAGGATGGTAACCCGCCTGCCGCTTGATTACCTCCATCGCGACGGGCGCGCAGAACGCACCGACATTGATGCCGAAGTAGAAAATGACGAAGGCTTGATCCTTGAGCGGGCTGCCGTCGGGGTAGAGGTTGCCGACCATGGTCGAGACGTTTGGCTTGAATAGTCCGTTGCCGACGACAAGACAGCAAAGAGCTAGGTAAACAATATTCAGCGATTGAAAGGACAGCAGGAAATGGCCTGCCACGAAGAAAAGAGCTCCGATGAGGGTGGTGCGAAGGTAGCCAAGGTATCGGTCCGCCAGCAACCCTCCGACAAAGGGGCTCGCGTACACGAACGTCAGGTACCAAGAGTAGAGGCTGGTCGCTTCGGCTTCGGTCCAGCCGAATCCTTGTTCGCCATCCCGCAGATAGAGCACGAACAGCGAGAGCATTGAGTAGAAACTGAACCGCTCCCAAGCCTCTGACGCGAAGAGTACGTACAGGCCCCGCGGGTGGCGCGCTTGCTTCTGAATCTGGGAGTGTTTCATTCGGTGACCCGCTCGGCCGGTTTGGGAACCAGTTCGCTGGATGCCCGGCCGGTACGGTAGGACCATAATATCCCCGGTTCGCATACTGCTTACCAACGGGATGATTCGTTCGGTTATTTCGCCCTCCGCCTAAGTCGACGGGTTCGGCAGACCCAATCGGTCTCGGAACCTAGCCGGAAGCGTGAAAATTGGCATGAGCGTGCCTGCACGGGACCGGCTACCACCCGTTGCAAGGATCAGCGCTTCGGCTGCCGGGGATTGCGCCCGTTGACGGAGGCAATTTCATATTGCTGTGGGAAGATAAGGTTCCGGCAGCTGCGGGTCGGGCCCGCAAGATGCCGGCCTGTCGACGCAATAGATGGATCCGCCCCTGAGGAAACGAAAGATCGGGCTGGCTGTCCGCACGTTTCGCTCATTCCGATACCGCAACTTCCGCTGGCTATGGTTCGGCGCATTCACTTCGACCACCGGCTTCTTCGTGGCCCAAGTCGCTGAAAGCTGGTACATCTACCAACAGACTGGTTCGGAAAGCCTGCTAGGCCTGACCCTGTTTCTGAACGGACTGCCGATCCTGTTGCTCTCTTTAGTCGGGGGCGTCCTAGCGGATCGAATGGACCGCAGGCACCTATTGATCGGATCGCAAGTGCTCCAAATGGCCGCAGCCTTTGGCCTGACCATACTCTTCTTCACGGAGAGGATCGAAGTGTGGCACATCTTGGCGGCCGCGTTCCTTTCGGGCTTGGGACAGGCTTTCGGGGGACCGGCTTACCAAGCGCTGACTCCCTCGCTGGTGCCCAAGAGACACTTGCCTAACGCCATCGCCCTGCTCTCGATCCAATTCAATCTCGCAGGGACGGTGGGGCGCCCGATCGGAGGAATTGTATTCAAATACTTCAGTCCGGCAGTGTGCTTTTTGGTTAACGGGCTGAGCTTTTTGGCAGTAATCGTCTCACTGCTGGTTCTGCGTGTCCCGTTCGTTCCGCGGCGGGGCCAAAAGAATATGTTCCGGAGCCTAGTCGAAGGCCTACGGGCGGTGCAGGCGAGCACCAAGCTACGGTCCCTGATGCTGCTCGCAGTCGTCACGGCATTCTGCGGCGTGCCGATCAACCTCTTGCTACCAGTGTTCGCCCAGGATGTCTATGGCTTGGACGCCGGAGGATACGGCGGGATGGGCGCGGTGCTGGCCGTGGGCTCCGTTCTCGGGGCATTGGCCGTCGCGAGCTTGGGCAATGCTCCCAGGAAAGGGCGAAATTCCCTGAACATGCAATGGTTGCTCGGCCTGTCGATACTGGGTTTCGCGCTCTCGACCAACCTCTGGGCGGGCATGACGCTGCTGCTGTTCTGTGGCGCCGCCATTCTGGCGGTGTTCACCATGGTGACGTCGTTAGTGCAGCTGAACGTCACGGAGGAGATGCGGGGAAGAATCTTGAGCGTGCATAACACGGCGTTCCGTGGAGTGATGCCCCTCAGCAATGTCAGTTGCGGCTTTGCCGCCGAGAAGATCGGCGCGAGCAACGTCCTAGGCTTGAACGGGATTGTGCTGGTCTTGGTCGCTCTCTGGTACATCGCAGGCGGCAACGAGGTTAAGGACCTCTGAGCCGAACACCGCACACTCGGTCAAGCGCTCAGTCGACAGTTCATCGACGCAGCCGTCCTCAGTTGCAATAACGCGCCTGCGAACAGTTTGATGCGTTTCTGTGCGCTATTTCGCGGGACGAATGCGATCGTCCCGATCCAGCAACCGGCGAGGCTCCGCCCTCGGCGCGCAGTATGCGTGAACCTAGCCAATCGCAACCGTAATCTCGCGGGACAGGACGCAGGCGCACTCCGCGCCAAACCTTCCCACGCATGCCAATTCCCTAGGCAGAGCGACCGATCACGTACGAGACCAAGATGATCGAGACTAACAGAATGCCGCACAACGGCACGATCATCTTATTGGACGGCGATCTCCACCAGCCGTAGTGGCTCGACTCATCCGCTAGCCCGTCACGTCCATCGGATAATCGATCTCCTCGTTACCGATCTCGCGCACCGAATCATAAAGCCTCTTGTAAAGCCGTTCCTTCAAGAGAGAGTGTCCGTCCAATCCCCACAAGACGATGACATGCAAGCTCGCCAACGCCATGATCCCTGCGCGAGACTCCCGAAATGCCAGAGCAAGGAACGCCAAGCCAGAAGGACCGTCCACCGCTTGATTGCAAACGAGTTGCCCGCCAGCCTCGCAATGACCGCTTCAATGAACTCTAAGTGCTTTTGCTTGTGGCCCATTCGAGACTCGCCGCAGCCCATAACGCTTACGCACTCGAGTTGACCAAGCCCGTGTTGTCTGGGACTCGGCCAGTTTTAGCAGGAATCCTACAGAATCGAAACCAGTGGGAAGTGAATGGGACAGCGGATTTCCGATTGCAGCCTCGCCGCTGTTCCGGTGAACGGATCGAGCAATGGCGTTACGACCGCTGCCTTAGATGGAGGTCAATGCGCCCGTCAGCAGTCTTGTAAACTCTTTCTCATGGCGAAACAAGTCCCAGTCGAAGAGCTTCGTGCCAAGGTTGGCCAAGAGATCGCCGTCAGCGACTGGTTCGAGATCAGTCAGGACCGGATCGACAACTTCGCTGACACCACCGAGGATCATCAATGGATCCATGTGGACATCGAGCGAGCCGCCAAGGAGTCGCCCTTCAAGACCACCATCGGCCACGGATTCCTCAGCCTCTCGATGCTCGCGCCCATCATGATCGGCACAGTCAGGGTGGCAGGTGACTTCAAGCACGGTATCAATTACGGCCTCAATCGGGTGCGCTTCCCTGCGCCGGTGCCCGCTGGCAGCCGGATTCGAGGGCATATCACGCCGCACGAGGTCGAGGAGCACGAGTGGGGCGTGCAGACCATTTGGCTGATCAAGGTGGAGATCGAGGGAATGCCCAAGCCGTGCGTAGTCGCCGAGTGGGTCACCAGGGCCTACCGCTAAGCCAGGCGGTGTAGCTCGCTTCCAACCGCGAATTCCCGTCGTCCGAATCCCGCTCGATTGTCGAAGCGACGGGCATCCCATCACTCGAAACGCTCAAGATCCCGCCAGTTCGGCCCAGTCTTGACGTCTGCCACGAGCGGGACGCTTAGTTCCGCGGCCTTTTCCATCTCGCGCTTGACGAGGTCAGCCACCGTTTCGACCTCTTCTTGCGGCGCTTCGATCAGTAGCTCGTCGTGAACCTGGAGGAGCATGCGGGCCCGCAATGCACGTCCGCGCAACTCGCCGTCGGTCGTCACCATCGCCTTCTTGACTAGGTCCGCCGCCGTGCCCTGGATCGGGGAATTGACGGCGATGCGCTCTGCGAAGCGCCTTGCAGTGGCGTTCCTGCTGTTGAGGTCCCGCACCGGCCGGCACCGCCCGAAGAGCGTTTGACTGAATCCTTTCTCCTTCGTTCTTTCGACGGTCTCGGAAATGAAATCCTTGATCGTGCCGTATCGCTCGAAGTATCGGTTGATGTAATCGCGCGCGCTCCGCTGGGTTATCCCAAGCTGCTTCGCGAGCCCGAACGGGCTCAAGCCGTAGATGATCCCGAAGTTCACCGCCTTCGCCCTATAGCGCTCTTCCGGCCCCACCAGTGCGGTGGGAATGCCCAACACTTCCGCAGCCGTCCGGACATGGATATCGGCACCGCTTCGGAAGGCGTCGAGCAGCTTGGGGTCGCCCGACATGTGCGCGAGGACGCGGAGCTCGATTTGCGAGTAGTCTGCCGCAACCAGCTGCCACCCAGCTTCCGCCACGAACGCCTTGCGGATCTCGCGGCCTAGCGCAGTCCGGGCGGGGATGTTCTGGAGGTTCGGATTCAACGAGGAAAGCCGGCCAGTCGCCGATCCGGTCGGATTGAACGTCGTATGCAGGCGTCCGTCCGCTCCAACCAGCTTCGGGAGCACATCGACATAGGTGTTCCTGAGCTTGGAAAACTGGCGCCAGTCCAGCACCTTCCCGGCAATCGGATGCTTGTCGGCAAGCGATTCGAGTATGTCGGACGCGGTCGAAGGAGCCTTGGTCTTGCCTCGCTTCCCGGGTGCCGGCAAACCTAAATCTTGATACAGCACTTCGCCCAATTGCTTTGGCGAGCCGATGTTGAAGTTGCGACCGGCGAGACCGTGGATCTCGTCGCCGAGGGTGGCAATGTCTTGCCCCAGCCGTGACGAAAGGTCGGCCAGGACGCTTGGGTCGAGGAGGATTCCGGCCGACTCCATGCGCGCCAGCACTGGAACCAACGGCAATTCCACTGACTCGTACAGCGGCCGAAGCCCCATCTTGTCGATCTCGCTGTCCAGTCGCTCTCGAAATGTCCGAGTGTGGGCCGCCGCAACCGCAGCATCGGGCTTCCATTTCTTGCCCAATCGACGCTCCACCGTCTTCGCGAGCGAATAGTTGGTCCGGCTGGAGTCAACGAGGAATGCCATGAGCATCGTGTCGTCAGCAGCCTCGCGGAATGCGATTCCAAATCCGTCCAACGCATGAATCGCCGACTTCCAGTCGTGAACCCAGATCTTGCGCTCTCCGGCCTCGAGCAATTCCTTCGCGTGCGGCACCAAGTCCGCGGGAAGTCGCCGCAACTTGCCACCCTGCGACGAAAAGCCGATCCCTCCGGCAAGCGTGTCGGCAGCCCGCCGTTCCTCGGGCCCCAGCACCGCGATGGCGATTGGGCCGCTCGATTTGTCGAGCCATTCCCGGAATTCTTCCGCCGATTCGAATGTTCTTGCCTGGGACTCGGCCTCTTTCTCCCCGAATGTCACCTCCATCTGGCTCGCCAAGCTGTTGAACTCGAGTTCTTGGTAGAACTCGAGCAGTTGCTCGGGCTCAGGTGGACGCTGCTTGGCTGCCTCGAGATCGAGATGCAGGCCGCCGGTGATGTCCAGAGAGGCGAGGCGCTTGCTCAGGCGGATTTGCTCAGCATGATTCTGCAGGCTTTCGCGGTAAGTCTTGCGCTTGACCTCGTTCGCGTGCTGGATGATCTGTTCGATTTCGCCGTAGGCTTTGATCAGCTGCTGCGCACCCTTGACGCCGATGCCTGGGGCGCCGGGGATGTTGTCAACCGAATCCCCGCGTAGAGCCAGATAGTCGCTGACGTGCTCCGGCTTGACTCCTAGAAATCTCTCGACATCCACCGATTCGTAGCGCTGCTTTTTCATGGGGTCCAGCATGGACACCCCCTCGCGAACCAGCTGCATGAGATCCTTGTCCGAGGAGATGATCCAGACCTCGACATCCTGGTCGACGGCTTGGCCGGCCAAGAGGCCGATCGTGTCGTCCGCCTCGTAGCCGTCCTCATCCAGCACTTGGACATTCCAGCACTCCAGCAGGCGTTTAATATACGGCAATTGTGTCAGCAGGTCCTCGGGGATTTTCTCCCGATTGGCCTTGTATTCCGGGAAGATCTTCTCCCGGAATGTCGGCCCCTGGCCTTCCCAAACGGCGGCTACGTGCTCCGGGCGGTAATCTTCAAGAATCCGCTTGAGCATGTTGTTGAAGACGAAAACCGCCTCAGTGGGCAAGCCTGCCGAAGTCCTCATTGCTTGCACTGACGATCTCGCGCGTCCGTAGTACGCACGAAATATCAACCCAAAGGTGTCCACTAGGAACAGGCGGGGGCGCGTGACCATCATGAGCGATTCAGTGTACGCCCTCGGAGAGACACGAGCCCGGCTCCGGACTTTCTATCCAATGCGCAACGGCGACTTCGTCGGCGAGGCAGAGTCGCGCAGCCGCGGACGTCTCGCAGCCGAGCCGACTTCGATGCAATACTAGGGGTAGGGGTCCGACGTAGTTAACATGATCCAGCCGACAGCCAAGATTTGGCACAACGGTGAATTGATCAACTGGGACGATGCCAAAGTGCACGTGCTAAGCCACGCGCTCCACTACGGCACCAGCGTGTTTGAAGGCATTCGGTGCTACGACACGCGAAACGGTCCCGCCATATTCCGCTTGCCCGAGCACGTGCGGAGGATGTTTGACTCGGCGAAAATCTATCGAATGGCGGATCTAGGGTTCTCGCAGGACGATGTCGCCGAGGCATGCAAGCACGTGGCGACCGTCAACGGCCTTTCATCGTGCTACATCCGGCCGATCGCGTTCCGTGGCTACGGTGATGTCGGAGTTCGCTCTCTCAGAAATCCAATCGAGGTCTATATCGCGTGCTGGGAATGGGGCCGGTACCTGGGCCCCGAGGCTCTTGAGAATGGGATCAGCGTTTGCGTCTCGTCCTGGACCCGGATCGCTCCGAACACCCTTCCCGCAATTGCGAAGGTTGCAGCGAACTACATGAACTCGCAACTGATCCTGATGGAAGCCGAAATGCATGGCTACACAGAGGGCATAGCGCTCGACGCGGCGGGCTATGTCTCCGAGGGTAGCGGCGAGAACATCTTCTTGATCCGGGACGAAGTCATCTACACACCGCCGCTGGGCACTTCAGTGTTGCCCGGGATCACGCGCGATTCGGTGATCCGCCTCGCCTCGCATCTCGGCTACCCCCTCAAGGAGCAAGCGATACCGCGCGAATGGCTGTACATCGCAGACGAGCTGTTCTTCACCGGCACGGCAGCGGAGGTCACACCGATCCGCGAGGTCGACAAGATTGAGATCGGCCGCGGTAGCCGGGGACCGATCACCGAGCACATCCAGTCGGAGTTTCTAGCCATCACGGCTGGCGAGAAGGAAGACCGCTTCGGCTGGTTGAGCGTCCTCCCGGCCCGTGCTTCTGCGGCGGCGTGATTCGGGCACGAAGCTTGCCGGACGATTCGCGATCCGCCTCCGGAGACGCGGAGTGGCTGCCGCCTGACCGTGACCCACGGTACCAAGGCCGCTGGGACAGCGCTTCGGCGACCAATCCGGGACCGCCTGTCGAGACGGATTCGCCCCCGAGCCTCGGTGCCTCCGTGCGCTACAGGGAGCCGAAGCGACGCTTGTGGCTGCACGTGGCGCTGTTCTTGGCCACCATTGCCTCGACGAGCTGGGTTCAGTCGCCGCTTTATTCGGCCTGCCTGATCAGCATACTGACCGCGCACGAGTTCGGGCACTACTTCGCCGCGCGCCATTACCGAGTCCCTGCCACGCTGCCGTTCTTTATTCCCGCTCCGTTCTTCTTCGGCACGATGGGTGCGCTCATCCGCATGTCGCCTTTCATTCCCAACCGAAGGGCGCTATTCGACATCGCCGCGGCGGGCCCCCTGGCGGGCGTCGTGCTGGCGATTCCAATCAGCTTCGTCGGCATGTTGATGTCCGAGCGGATCCCGATACGGGAAGACACGCCTGGCGTGCTGCTCGGAGACCCTTTGCTATTTCAGTTATTCGAGCGGATCATCTACGGCCCTCCCGGCGAGGACATGCATGTGCTGCTGCACGATGCGGCCTTCGCGGGCTGGGTTGGCCTGTTCGTAACCGCTCTGAACCTCCTGCCCATCGGGCAATTGGACGGCGGGCACATTTCTTACGCGGTCTTCGGACGACGCAGCTTGCTTGTGGCGCGAACGGCATTTGCGGTCTTATTCCTCGTCTGCGTCTTGCAGGACTTTGCATACGTAGGGTTTCTGATCCTGCTCTACTTCATGGGAATCCGTCACGGACAGACATTGGACGACACTGTTCCACTTGGCCGGGGCAGGACGAAGCTAGCGGTGGTCCTGCTAGCGGTGTTCGCGCTGTGCTTCACCCCCGTGCCGATAACCCTCAACCTTTAGTGCGGCGCGGAACTAGCCTGCCGTGAGGACGGCCTTGCCGCGGACTTTCCGGTTCGCCAGGTCGCGGATCCCGTGCGGCGCTTCGTCGAGTGCGTAGGTCGCTCCGACGGGAGGGTCGATCTTGCCGGCCCCGTACAAAGCGATCAATTGGTCGTGGAGGGACGCCATGAAGCCCCGGTTCTCGTCGCAATGACGGCCCCAGAACACGCCGACGAGCGACATGTTCTTGAGCAACGCACGGTTGGCGGCCAAGGAAGGGATGCGCCCGCTGGCGAATCCAACCACCAACAGCCGTCCGTCCGGGGCTATGACCTTGCTTGACAAGTCGAACACATCGCCGCCGACAGGATCGTAGATCACGTCCGCGCCGAATCTGCCTGCAATCTCCTTGACGGCATCGACCCAGCTGGGATCCCGGTAGCCTAAGACGTGATCGGCACCCTGAGCCTTGCAGAATTCGAGCTTCTCGGGACTGCCCGCCGTGGCGATCACCCGTGCACCCATAGCCTTCCCAAGCTGGATGGCGGCCGTCCCAACACCGCTCGCCCCTGCGTGGACCAAGAGCCACTCGCCCGCTTTCAGCCTGCCGCGATAGTCCAGCGCGAAAAGCGAAGTTTGGAATACCACCGGCATGCTCGCAGCCTGTTCGTATGACATCGACTCCGGAATCGGGTACGTCCGAGACGCTTTTGCGAGGGTGCATTCGGCGAAGCCCCCTCCGCGGGGCAGGGAAAGCACGCGCTGGCCGACAGCCAGGTGCTCGACACCCTCCCCGACCGCGGCCACGGTGCCGGCCACTTCGGCTCCGATGGTAAAAGGAAAAGCTGGCCGCGACTGATACTTCCCCTGGCACTGGAGAAGGTCGAAGAAGTTGAGGCCGCACGCCCGGTTGCGAATCAGCACCTGCCCCGCACCGGGAGAGGGCGTCTCGACCTCCGCAAAGGTCATTTCCTCGGGCTCGCCGAAATGCATGACTTGCCAAGCCTTCATGGGCCGTAGGGTATCAAAGTCAGGCGAACGCCCTGCCGGGGGCTCGCGGACCCTCTGGAAGCCCTCGGGCGGGCGCTCTGGGCCTATTTCTTGGTGATGATTTCGTCGATCAGGCCATAGTCCTTGGCCTGGGTTGACTCCAGGATGAAGTCGCGCTCGACATCCCGCTCGATACTCTCGACTGTCTGGCCGGTGTGACTGGCCAGCAAATGGTTCAAGTTCTTGCGCATGCGGAGGATCTCGCGCGCATGAATATCGATGTCGGTAGCCTGGCCGGCCAGACCCGAGAGCGAGGGCTGGTGCAGGAGGAAGCGGGAGTTGGGTAACGCGTAGCGCTTGCCCTTGGCTCCGGCAGCCATCAGCACGGCCGCCATCGATGCGGCCTGACCGATGCAGACGGTTGTGATGTCGGGCTTCACGAACTGCATCGTGTCGTAGATGGCCATCCCAGCAGTGATCGAGCCGCCGGGAGAGTTTATGTAGAGCCAGATGTCCCTCTCGGGGTTCTCGGCCTCAAGGAAAAGCAATTGCGCGGTGATCAGGTTTGCGATCGAGTCGTCAATCGGGTAGCCGACGAAGATGATGTTGTCGCGCAGCAGACGGGAGTAAATGTCGTAAGCGCGCTCGCCTCGAGTGGTTTGCTCGACGACCATCGGCACGAGGCCGGACTGCGGCACTGGTGGGCGGTACATTGGCGTTCCTTAATCGGCTTCTTCGGCAGCCTCGGCGTGTTCGTGGCTATGCGCCTCCGGCGGTGGCAGAGGGACGCGCTCCGCTTCGTCGACTACGAGTTCCAGGGCCTTGGAGCGCCGCCGCTGGCTGCGCCATGCCGAGATCATGCCGTTCTCGTCCAGCTCCTTGCGGGCACTCTCGGGCGTCATCTGGTGGGACTGCGCGTACCGTTGGATTTCAGATTCAGTCTCGTCATTCGAGACCGTCAGGTTCTCGACATCGGCGATCCGGTCCAGAACCAGATCCGCGCGGACCCTCATTTCCTCAATGGAACGCTGAATTTCTGCATTCTCGCTCCCGGGCTCCGAGCCCGACGAATCCTCTTCCGCCTGCCGCAAGCGCTGCTCCATGTACCTAGCCGGCAGGGGCATTGGATGCGAATCGGCGAGTTGCCGGAGCGCTTGGTTCTGTGCAAACTCCAGAGCTTGTCGCTGCGCGTACGCCTCCATGCCCGCCCTGACATCGGCCTCTAGAGCTTCGAGGCTGTCGAATCTGTTGTCCACGTCCTTGGCGAATTCGTCGTCGAGGTCCGGCAGCTCGAGTTCGCTGATGCTTCGAATCTCGACGCTGCAGCGCAGGGTCTTGCCGGCTAGTTTCTCGGTGACTTGCTCGGTGGGATAGGTGACCTCGAACTCGGTTTGCTCGCCGGGGCTGAGCCCGCGCAACGCATCGTTAAAGACGGCAAGCGTTGCCTCGTGTCCAATAGCGACTTGCGTCTCGTGCTTCTCGATTTCGGGCTCTTCACCGCCCGACGTACCCTCGATCACAATGGTGACGGTGTCGCCGTCGCGAATGGGCCGAGGGTCCACGTTGCGGTACGAGCCATGGCGATGGCGCAGCTGCTCCAGCTGGCCCTGTACCATCTCGTCGGTAATGATCGGGGATTCATACATGACCCGAAGTTTGCGGTATTCCCCGAGTTCAAAGTCCGGAAACACTTCGAATCGCGCCTTAACCACCAGCGGGCTACCCTCCACCAACCGCATTTCGTCGATCATGGGGCCGTAGGCGACCCGCAGGTCCCGCCGGCCGATCTCCTTAACGAGATGGAGCCTGACCAGGCCATCCTTCAAGGTCTCTAGGATCTCCCGCTCGTAATACCTGCTCAGGACAGTCGCGGGAGCCTTGCCTTTTCGAAACCCGGGTATTGTCGTCGTCCTAGCGACTTGCCTTATGAGACGCCTGCGCTCGTCGTTGACTTCGTTCCAAGGGATCTTGACGGACACCTTGCGCACGCATTCGTCAATCGCTTCCAATTCCTACTACCTCCCGAGCCCGAACTCGGGTGCCGGGGCCAAGGCCAGAATTCAAGTCTATCGCAGTGACGGCAGCCCCCGTTTGGGAACGCAAGGCGCTTAGACTCGAAGAATGGCGATCCGACCCAAGCTCGGCCAGCATTTCCTTAGCGACGAAGCAGCCCTCGAACGAATCGCCAAGGCTGCCTCCCGGCCCGGGGACACGGTGGTCGAAATCGGGCCGGGCCACGGCGCGCTGACCAGACACTTGGTCAGCACGGCCAGGCGTGTCGTTGCTGTCGAGCTTGATGCGAAACTGGCCGAGGCATTATCGGACCAATGCGGACGGCCAGGAAACCTAGAGGTGATTTGCAAGGATTTCTTGCACTGCCATTTGCCCGATCTAGTGAGTCAAGCTACTTCTGATCAAAATGTTGTAACTGGGAATCTTCCGTATTACATTACATCCCCTATCCTGCGTTCGGTGTTCTCCGCGCATCATTTGTTCCGATCCGCAACCTTTCTCGTCCAGGAAGAAGTCGCCAACCGCACCGTTGCGGGCCCCGGGAGCAGAGCCTACGGCTTTCTCAGTTGCCTTTGCCATCTGTACAGCGAGCCCCGCAAGCTGTTCACGGTGCCGCCGGGCGCGTTCTCGCCGCGTCCCAACATTCGCTCAGCCGCAGTGCAGTTCGTGCTGCGCAAGCAAGCCCCCCCGCGCGGACTGCTGGCATTCCTCAGCGCGTGCTTCCGTGCCCCGCGAAAGACGTTGCGAAACAACCTCGTCCGGAGGTATCCGCGGGACAGCGTGGCGGCGGACCCCTGCGCAGGACTGCGGGCGCAGCAGCTCGGAATCGAGGAACTTGCCGCGATGTGGCGGCGGATCCAGCCGAGCCCTTCAACAGACTGAGGCCAGACGGTGCCTGCCCGCTCGAAATCAGGCTGCAAAGCCAGCGTTGATGTGCTTCACTATAGGCACGGGGATTTCCATGCTTAGTGGCGGGCGTTTGCTGTGGGCGGTGCTCTTAGGGGCGGGAACATGGTGTGCGCTGCAAGCGCAACTGATCGACCGGACGAAGCAGCCCGACGGACCGGACCTAACCGCCACGGAACTTAGCTTGGAGCGGCGCGCGGACATTTATATGGCCCGGAAGATGTACCGGGAGGCCGGAGACGCCTACAAGGAAGCCATACGTCTGGAGCCGGGCTCGGCCAAACTAGTCAACAAGCTCGGCATCTCTTACCACCAGCTGCTGCTCTTGCCGCACGCACGCAGGCAGTACGAGCGATCTTGGAAACTGGACAGAAGCTACAGCCAGGCCCTCAACAACCTAGGCACGGTGCACCATGCGCAGGGCAATTACCGGCGAGCCATCCGCACCTACAAGAAGGCCTTGGAGATATCGCCGTACTCGGCTTCCATTTACAGCAACCTCGGCACCTCATACTTCGCCAGGAGGAAATTCAAGGACGCTACGCAGTCCTATCTCCGCGCCTTGGAGCTCGACCCGAATGTGTTCGAGACGCGCGGCACCTTCGGAACGCTGCTGCAGGAGCGGTCCGTGGCCAACCGCGCCAAGTACTACTACTTCATGGCCAAGGCGTACGCCGGAGTCGAAATGTGGGACCGCGCCATCCTGTACCTTCGCAAGTCACTCGAAGAAGGCTTCGGGAGCCTTCGAAAGGTGGCAAAAGATGAGGCATTCGCGGGAATGTACGAGTTGCCGGAGTTTCAGCGACTCATATTCCCCGAGACTTTCGCGAAGGCATCCGGGGGCCCGCAGGCACAGTGAGAGTCAGTAACGGGCTCTCTCTGACTGACAAGCGGGGCATTCGGGCACTTGCCCCAAAGACGTATTTCCGTCTTGGAGTGGCCTGACACGACCGCTTGGGATCCGTACCGCAGGACAGATGGTTCGACTCGCCTTCCGGCAGCCCTAGTGATTCTTTCGGCTTGCCTAGGCGAGCAACGCGAAGAGAGGCCTTGTGCCTGACCGCGCGAAACAGAAGAGAATTGGCGTTTTCGGAGTATTGGCTTCTGAAGGCGACTCTGCTCCACCCCGTGGTGAGTTTGCGTCGATCTTCCGGCATTTGAATGGTTGGCAAACCCGGAGCTTGGACGTCGAGACTCAGTTGGGAGCGAGTTCGATCTTTGACGGTCACGGACTTCAAACGCCAGACCGGCGTCGCCCAAGCCTTGTTCAAAGACCCTTGTCTCCGCAAGGGGTGGGCGCTCACGTCGTGTTCGCGTATGGCTGTCGGGCGAGCCGCCTGAGCTGAAATGAACTTGGCGATTCGCTGGGATGCCAACCGAGGGCAGTGTCGCGGCTCGTCTTACACGGGCTATTCCACCTGGGGACGCTCCCAGGATGCGATCAAGAATTCCCAAGCCCTGCCGGCGACGAAGCCGACCGTGATGAACAGCGCAGCCTTCCAGAAGAGACATAGCAGGAAGACCAATGGGAATGCAGGGATCACGAAGCCCGCGAACTCGTTCCAAGCCGAGTCTACGAACCCATCCCAAGCAAGTCCAGGATTGCCTCCAAGATTCTTATTGCGGAGACGCATTTGTATGCAATAGCGCCACTTGCGCACTCTCGAGCGCGAACACGCTGAAGGCTGTCACCTCAATGACGGGCACCCGAGCTGCCGAGCGAGGAGGCCAACTCGCTATTGGCCTCCGTTTCGAAGTTCGCGGTCAAAGCACCCGGCGACCCGGGACCGGGGACCTAGCGGCATTCTGAACCTGCGCGCCTGGATGCGCCAAGATCGAGGCACTGATCGAAGATCGCTAGTTGATCTCAGCGAGTTGACATCGCCTAAGCGATTTGTTGCAATAGCGCCCGCGTTCAAGGCGATCCGAGCGTGCTTGCCCGGAAAAGCGGCAAGGTTTAAGCCAATCCGCCAGGCCGCTTTATTAGACCCCGTCGCCGACGACACAGCCGCCAGTGGCCAACTCGAAGTCCATCGCCCGCACTCCCACGTTAGAGAACTTCGCGGCCAAGGAAAAGAAGGACGCTGCCATGGATAACCTACGGCTCGAGTCCGGTGCGGACTGGAACTGCCTAGGCATCGTCGAAGAGAGCGACCGCCACGTCCCGGCCCGTCGGCCGGTTGACGAACAGCGCGGCACCCACTACCGGCACTGCTAGAGGTCAGCATGGAACACCTTCCCGAGCCGCGGCACCGACCTAGCAATTCTCGTCGTCCGAGTCCGTCGGCTAAAGGCTGGAGGCGGATCTACGTCTCCGTGCTGGCTCACCTTGGGCTCTGGATCGCGGGCCTTTGGTGGTTTTCTCGCTGGTTCGGTTCCGCTCCATGAATGCTCTCGACTGGTTGGTCCTAGGGGCGTCTTTCGCCCTCATCATTGGCTACGGCCTGAAACGTGCAGGCGGTGAATGGTCGGTCGACTCCTACGTCTCCGCTGGAAAGAAGATGCGCTGGTGGGTGATCGGCTTGTCGATCATGGCCACACAGGCCAGCGCGATCACGTTCATCGGCACCACCAGCCAAGGCTACTCGGACGGTCTCCGATTTGTTCAATTCTACTTCGGGCTGCCGATCGCAATGGTGCTGATCTCCGCGTTCGCAGCACCGGCCTTCCATCGATCCGGCGTGCGCACGGCTTACGAATACCTCGAGAGGCGTTTCGATGCAAAGACCCGCACGCTTGCGAGCTGGGTGTTTCTGATCCAGCGCGGCCTCGGCGTTGGCCTGGCCTTGTATGCCCCGGCTGTGGCCCTCTCCGTCATCTTTCAGGTTCCCGAGTGGCCGACGATTCTGGCGATGGTCGCGCTTGTCTCGGTCTATACGGTCCTAGGCGGCATTCGCGCCGTGATGAGGGCCGATGCCTTGCAGATGTGGATCATGTTCGCCGGGATCGCTATCGCGTTCGGCTACGCGGCGTTCGGGCTGCCCGAGGGAGTGTCCGTGCGGGACGCTCTCTACCTAGCCGGAACCGCCGGAAAGCTCAACGCAGTCGAAACCGGCTTTGACTGGGACAGCCGCTACACACTTTGGTCGGGCCTGATCGGAGCCACTTTCCTCTCTCTCGCGTACTTCGGCACCGATCAATCCCAAGTCCAGCGCTACTTGACTGCGAAGTCCTTGTTCCACAGTCGTATGAGCCTCCTGTTTAATGCATTGCTGAAGGTCCCTCTACAGTTTTTCATCCTATTGACGGGCGTGCTCGTATTCTGCTTCTTCCTGTTCGAGGCACCTCCATTGCTCTTCCATCCCGCCGAACGGGAGCGCCTCGAGCAGACGGACGCCAGCGAAATCGCACGTCTGGAGGAGCGATTCTCTCAAGCGCTTGAACAACGGCGCGCAACCGCCGAGAACTTCCTCGCATCGCGCGGGAGCGCGGAGCAAGAGGCATTCGCAGCCTCGGATCGAAGGGTGCAACAGGTGCGTCGCGAGGCCATCACCCTCGCTGAGAGGGAAACCGGACCCGGGAGCTACAGCGACACGAACTACGTTTTCCTGACCTTTGTGCTGACTCAGTTGCCGGCCGGCCTTGTCGGCCTGATCATGGCAGGGGTCTTCGCGGCGGCCATGTCGACGATTTCCTCGGAGCTCAACTCGCTCGCCACCGCTACCGTCGTTGACCACTACGCTCGCTACGTAAGACCGCGCTTGAGCGAAGTCGGCATGCGACGGGCGCTGCAATGGGCCACCCTGGCCTGGGCCGCCTACGCGGGGGTCTTCGCCAGCTACGGCGGCAGGCTCGGGTCCTTGATCGAGGCGGTTAACTTCGTGGGTTCCCTGTTCTACGGGCCGATGCTGGGCGTGTTTGTACTTGCGCTCATGTTTCGGCGGGTGACGGCCGACGGAGCGTTCTGGGGCACCGCATTCGGCTTGATCGCGGTATGGGGGACCAAGCTGGCATTCCGGAGACTCGCATTTCTGTGGCTCAACCCCCTCGGTTGCATGGCCACCGTACTGGCGGCTGTCCTTCTGTCGCGCAAGCGCAACGAGCCCGGAGAACAGGATGCAATTCGAGCCTCTACAATGGGAGGTCCATGAGGAAAGGCATCTTGTGGCTCGCGTTGGGCCTTCTCCAAGCCAGCGTGTGGGCAGAACCCCCTAATATTCTGTTCATTGCGGTGGACGATCTCAATGATTGGATTGAGCCGATGGGCGGTCACCCGCAGGCAAGAACGCCCAATCTGGCGCGACTCGCCCGTCGCTCGACACTGTTCGCCCGAGCCTACACCGCTGCTCCGTCCTGCAACCCCTCGCGAGCGGCGCTGATGACCGGGGTCGCGCCGTACCGCTCGGGCATCTACTCCAACTCGCAGGCTTGGCGACCGGCGATGCCAGACGCCGTGACCCTGCCTCAGGCGTTCAGGAAGAGCGGATATTGGGCCGGAGGGGCAGGGAAGATCTATCACGGCGTTTATCCGGACCCTCCTTCCTGGGATGAGTACTGGCCGTCCAAGTCGCAGCAACGAGCGCCAGACCCGCTCCCCCCGCAGCGGCCCGCGAACGGCATTCCGAATACTGGCAATTTCGACTGGGGACCGTTGGAAATAGACATAGCCGAGATGTCCGATTACAAGGTGGCCGAATGGGTTGCAGGAAAGTTGCGCGCAAGGCACGACAAGCCGTTCTTCCTGGCCTGCGGCATCTTCCGGCCGCATCTGCCTTGGTATGTTCCGAAGAACTATTTGGACCGCTTTCCCAGCGATTCGATCGAACTTCCCAGGGTCTTTAGCCGCGATCTCTTGGACGTCCCGACGGCCGGTGTCAAGATGGCGAGGCCGGAGCGGGACCACGCCAGCGTCGTCGAACACGGCCAATGGAAGGAAGCCGTGCGGTCGTATCTTGCTTCCGTGAATTTCGCCGACGAAATGATCGGCACGGTATTGGACGCGCTAGACGAAGGCGGTCATGCGGACAACACCGTGATCGTCTTGTGGGGTGACCATGGATGGCATCTGGGCGAGAAGCATCACTGGCGCAAGTTTGCTCTTTGGGAGGAGGCAACCCGGGTGCCCTTGCTGATTTATGCCCCTCCGGGGACACCGGGTCTTGCCGAGGGTACGCGACAAGGTGCCGTGTCCCCGAGACCGGTCAATCTGCTCGACATTTACCCAACTTTGCTGGATCTCGCGGGACTCGAGCCCCTAGCCGAGCTGGACGGTCGAAGCCTCGTGCCACTGCTGCGGAATCCTGAGCAACCATGGCAACCCACTGTAACGACCTACGGCCGCCTGAACCACGCGGTGCGCTCCGAGGATTTCCGGTATATCCGGTACGCCGACGGGAGCGAAGAGCTGTACGACCACCGGGTGGACTCGATGGAGTGGACCAATCTGGCCGGCGACGAGTCGTACGCCCAGGCCAAGCGAGAGCTGTCGAGGTGGTTGCCCGAGACGAATGTGCCGGAGGCACCGGACCAGCCGCGAGACCGTCGCACGAACGAAGTAGCGGTGCCTCGCTAGCACTGTCCGTTCTCGCGTAAAGAACCACGCCGGTTAGGCGCTCGCTCGCCGGTGCGAGTAACAATCAAGAACCGGGTACTCGGCCAAGGGGGGCTCGGAGAACAGACCGCTATCGACGAGCGCCCGGCACGGCCCTCCTTCGTCTGCCGGCGCACGCCGACGAGATCTCACCGGAGTTGGGTTGACCGTTCCTAATCGCCCGGCGAGAGCGCCGGCAGACGAAAAATCCGCTACGCTAATAGCCATGAGAAATTGGTTGAAACTCTCGCTCTCCGTTCTTTGCGTCGCGGCGATCGCAGCTGGGGAACCCAGCAAGCCCGTGAACTGGGAAGGCCTGCCCAAGCCGTTCCATAGTCCTTCGGCCAGAAACCGGCCGAACGTCATCGATCGTCCAGCAGATGGCAAGCTCATGGTTCCCGAGGGGTTCAAGGTCGAGGAGTACATAACTGGTGACTTTCAGCGGCCGCGGTTCATGACTCTCGGGCCTAGCGACGAGCTGGTGTTTTCAGATTCGGGCTCCCGCAACCAACCCGACGGCGCGGTTTACGTGAGCCGCGAGGGCCAGGTAAACAAGCTGATCGAGGACTTGGACCGCCCCTTCGGACTTGCGTTTCACGACAAGTGGCTCTACGTCGCCGAGACGACGTCGGTGAAGCGCTACGTCTACGATGCCAATGCGATGAGCGCAGGCAAGGGCGAGGAGATCATTTCTTTCAAGGACTTCGGCAAGGGGCACTGGACTCGCTCCCTCTTATTCGACAAGGATCACGTCAAGCTGTACGTGACGGTCGGATCGGAATCCAATATCGATCTCGGCGAGGACCCCATGCGTGCGGCGCTTCACCGCTACAATCCCGACGGCAGCGGTCACGAAACAGTGGCGACGGGCCTCCGAAACATCATCGGCTTGCAGTGGTATCCCGGATCGGATCAGATTTGGGCGGCGGTTCAAGAGCGGGACGGCCTAGGCGACGATCTCGCCAACGACTTCTTGGTCAACGTCCAGGACGGCAAGTTCTATGGATGGCCACACGCCTACAACGGCCCTCACGCAGAGCCTCGTCACGAGGGCCAAGGCGCTGACATGGTCGAGAAGACGCTTTACCCGGACGTCCTGCTAGGGGCGCATGTGGCCGTTCTCGACATCCGGTTCTACACGGGCCATCAGTTCCCCGATAAATACAGGGGAGGGCTGTTTCTCGCCTTCCATGGTTCGTGGAATCGCGCCGAGCGTGTCGGATACAGCGTCACATTCATCCCGTTCAAGGACGGTCGACCCCAGTCTGGACCGCAAGACTTCCTGACTGGTTGGATGATGGCCCCTGAGAAGAGCGAGGTCTGGGGGCGTCCGGTGGGGCTGCTGCTGCTGAAGGACGGATCGATGCTGGTGAGTGACGATGGCGGCAGGAAGATCTGGCGTGTGAGCTACGGCGAGTGAGATTGACGGCCAGACACGGAATAGGTCCCTAGCATGGGCTTGCTGAACCGATTGCGCCCCAAGTGGCGGCACTCGAACCCGGATGTCCGTATGGAATCCATATCAGAGGTCGAGGATCCCGCGATCTTGGTGGAGATGATCGTCACGGACGGAGAATGGTTCGTGCGGCACCGGGCATTCGACGCATTGCGGGAAATGAATCCGGACGAGGCACATCTTCGCCGCCTGATGCGGGAATCGGAAGACGAAGAGATCAGGCGCAAAGCCGTCAAGGTCATGACCGACGAATCCGAGATCGAGCGAGTGGCCAGAGAGGACCAGTACCTCTATGTCCGGGACGCCGCCAATCATCGTTTGGAAGAGTTGCGCACACGTCTCTGGGACCATCTCGCAAAGTAGCTACCCTTTCCTGCGAGAAGCGTGGGCCCCGGTCCCTAGGGGCCGATCAGTTGATGCTTAGGTGTTGGAGGGTTTCGCGCGACAGGGCACCATGGGATCAGCGAAACATGTAATGACCGAGCCGGGCGTGGCGGCAGCCGGTTTAGATTCGGTTTGCCCGTCGGGTCCGGGCACCTCGGTGTCTGGGCAGTCAAGCCACAGAACCGAAGCGTTCGTGCTATTGCTCGTAACGCATTTCTTGGTCGATTGCTTCTCCTCGGCGCTCCCGACAGTGCAGCCTCTTCTGGCCGAACGGTTCAGCCTGAGCCTGGCTCAGGCCGGCGTGCTGGGGGGATTCTTTCTTTTCTCCTCGTCGGTCCTGCAACTTCCGTTCGGGCTGGTCAGCGACCGCCTGCAAAGCCGCCACTTCACAGTCTTCAGTCCACTGGTCGCCGCCGTCTTCCTTTCTTCGCTGGGACTTGCCTCTGGGTTCGGCGGGCTGATCGGGCTGCTCCTCATCGGTGGCATGGGAGTTGCGGCGTACCACCCGCACAACACCAGCCAAGCCGGCCGCCTGGGAGGCCGCCGCCGTGGATTTGCCACGGCGATCTTCATCACGGCCGGAACAGCCGGCTTGGGCCTCGGACCGCTCTATCTGACATTGGTATTCGATATTGTCGGGCTCGAGGGCCTTTGGATGGCGGCGATTCCAGTCGTCGTCTCGGTTCCGATTCTGCTCTGGCGGTTGCCTCGCCCCATCGAGAACAGCCACAAAGCGAGAGCGGCGGTCGACTGGCGGGCTTTGCGCGGGCAGGGCAGGGCGCTGTTGACGCACTATGCATTCGTTGTGTTTCGTTCGATCATCCAAGTCGGGCTGGCACAGTTCCTGTCGCTTTACATGGTTCGCGTTCGTGGTGCGAGCTTCGAAACGGCAAGCGTTGCACTGTCCGTCTACCTCCTCAGCACCTCCATCGGTGCATTCTTAGGGGGGGCCGCCGCAGACCGGTACGGCGGCCGGAATGTGTGCGTAGCTTCGTGCGTGGGTTGCGTCCCCCTCCTGGCGGTGTTCATGGCCTTCGATGGATGGCTATCGCTCGCGGCGCTGTTCGTTGGCGGCGTTGTCCTGCTTACCACGGTTCCAGTCAATGTAGTCATGGCTCAAGAACTCGTTCCGTCTCAGGCGAGCACGACCGCCGCTATGATGATGGGCTTCGGTTGGGGCATGGCCGGAATCGTGTTCATGCCGATCGTCGGCCTGCTGGCCGACGCCATTGGACTCGGTCCTGTGTTCTGGGGACTCTTGGCAATGCCGTTGCTGGCGCTTCCGATTGCTCTGGCCCTTCCGAGTCCGGGAGGAGATCAGCGAGCCGACTGATGGAGTCCGCCGAGTCCGGCCGCCCTAAGCGCTTTGGGGCCGTGTGGACCCAAATTGAACTCCCGAAACTGTGGTAGGATGAACCACAGCGGGGTTGGGTCGGCGAAGTATATGGCAGCCGATTGTCCCTCCTTGCTCAGCCACTTGCGTCGTGACTAGCGCAGGGTCGAGCTTACAAGGACTTCAGCATGGCAAGAGTTTGCGTCGTCACCGGAAAGCGCCCGATGTCGGGCAACAATGTCTCTCACGCGAATAACAAGACAAAGCGTCGCTTCTATCCCAACTTGCAGGACAAGCGCTTCTGGTCCCCGCGTCGCAAACGTTGGGTCAAGCTGCGGATCAGCGCGAAGGGCATCAAGATCATCAACCGCCGCGGCGTGGACCGCGTCCTAGACGACCTTCAGCGAAAAGGCGTCAAGTTCTGAGAATCAGCTGGCTTGCGCGCCTAGGCGCGATCCGCTGGTCTACGGCACGATAGCTCGCCCGATCAGCGTAAGGCATTCGTCCGAACTTCCGCGCCGCTGGATCTTAAGGCAGGTCGATCCGGTGCCTGTCGCAGGAACGTCGCTCTCGACTTAGTGCGGTGCCGCTGGACCCTGCAAATCTCCCCTCACATTTCATAGGAAGACTGATTCTTCGAGGGAGAGGAGTGCTGATTGACCTAACCGCGATCTCGACCGCTGGGACGATAGCGGAGGGCACCGCATCCAAGAGGAATCGGAGATGCGTGAAGTGGACTGCCACCCTATCGGCTCGCGACAACGCAGCTCGAAGCAGCCTGCCGTCCGCCGCAATCCGCGGAGTGTCGGCTGACACAACCTCGACGAGATTCTGCGGCGCCCAATCGAATCCCTAGAGTTCGACCGCCTTGGCGTAGACCACGGCGTGCATGCGGTAGAGCCGGTCTAGCACCGCGGCGGGCAGGGACTCGTCGGTATGCACGACGGCGACGGCGTTGGCGGGCTCGTTTTCGGATTCCTTTTCCCCTCGCCCCAGCGAAAAATCCGAAATATTGATTCCGCTCTCACCTAGCACTGTGCCAAGCCGACCGACGACGCCAGGCACGTCCTTGTTCGTGACATAGAGCAACGACCCGCTCAGCAGCGCTTCCACGTAAATCCCGTCGACGCTCAGCAGCCGCGGGGACCCGTCGGGAAAGACCGTGCCCTCGATCACTCGGTCGATGTCCTCCGTCTTGAGCGCGAGCTTGAGGGAGTCAGTGAAGTGCGCCCGGCCTCGCCGCACTTCGCTGATTCCAATCGCCCGATCACGGGCAAGTTGAAAGGCGTTGATCAGGTTCGCCTGTTGGGACAGGAAGCAGTTCAAGACACCGCTAAGCGCCGCATTGCGGAGCATCGTCGTGTCGGTTTCGCTGAACTCGCCCGAATACGTGATCTTGACGCGCACGGGCCGCCCGATCGAGGTCTGCGCGGCGAAGGACCCCAGTCGTTCGGCGAGACGCAGGTACGGAGCTAGGCGCCCGAATTGGTCGGCGGTCACGGACGGTGTGTTCACGGCGTTGACCACCACACCCGACTTGAGGAAGTCACGAACTTGGCCGGCGATGTTGATACCAACGTTTGCCTGGGCTTCCGCCGTGGAACCGCCGATGTGGGGAGTCGCCACGACTTCCTCGTGCGCCAGCAGCGCGGACTCAGCGGGCGGCTCCTTCTCGTAGACATCCAACGCCGCTCCACCGACCTTGCCCTCGCTGATAGCGGCTTCCAGCGCGTCGGTGTCTATCAGCCCTCCGCGCGCGCAGTTGATGATGCGAACGCCGTCCTTCATCTTGGCGATCGTCTTGGAGTTGATGAAACCGGCGGTCTTCGGTGTCAGCGAAAGGTGGAGGCTAATGTAGTCGGACCTTGCAAGGAGCGGTTGGAGTTCAATCAGTTCGACGCCGCAATCCCTAGCCGCGTCGCTCGAGACAAAAGGGTCATATGCGCAGACTTCCATGCCGAAGGGCTTCGCCCTCTCGGCCACTTGCCGTCCGATACTGCCAAGTCCTACGATCCCCAGCGTCTTGCCGAAGACCTCGTTGCCTTTGAATCTCTTGCGCTCCCAAAGCCCCGCCTTGGTCGACGCATTCGCGGAAGGAACAGCGCGAGCGAGCGACAGGATCAGCGCCAATGTATGCTCCGCGACCGAGGTGGCATTCCCGCCAGGTGTGTTCATGACGACGATGCCGCGCTTGGTCGCCTCGTCACAGTCGATGTTGTCCACCCCGATGCCCGCGCGCCCGATCACTCGAAGGCGCGGGGACTGCTCCAAGACGTCCTTGGTCACTTTGACACCGCTGCGCACGATCAGGGCCTCGGCCTCGTTCAGATGGGCACGGTATTCCGCCGGATTCGAGACCACGACTTCGAATGCCTCTTCCGCACGCAGGATCTCGATGGCAGCCGCGTCCACGGCATCAGCTACTAGGACCGTCATCAAGCGCCACTCTCCTCGCTCGCGACCGCCTCCAGGTACACGGCTTGCGCGGCCTCGACGCCTCTACCGAGCTCGACCTCGTGACCTAGGAGCTGAAGGATCATCTCCAGTTCCGCTACGGTAGCGAACAGGTCGTGGAAGTCGAAGTAGCCCAAGTGGGCGAACCGGAAAATCTGCCCCTTCATCGAACCCTGCCCGTTGGCGATGATCGATTCGAACCGCTCCCTGAAGGCGCGCACGATCTCGCTGGAATCCATGCCTTCCGGAGGCCGGATTGCGGTGACGGCGCCGGCTGGGATGGCGTTTCGGATGAAGAGCCTGAGGCCGACCGCCCCGGCAGCCTCCCGCGCCGCCCGGGCCAGCAGCTGGGCGTTGCGTACCATCCGGTCGCGCCCGACTTGCCGGACAAAGCGAAGTGATTCGGCAAGGCCGAGTATCAGCGACGACGCAGGCGTCCACGGGGAATCGCCCCGGGGGCCCGCATCGATGTGCTTGCGGAGGTTGAAGTAGAAATTGGGATTCGTTGCAGTCTCGGCTCTCTTCAGCGCCTTTTCGCTGACGGAGCAATAGGCAAGCCCCGGCGGAATCATCAGTGCCTTCTGCGATCCGCCGATTACGACGTCGAGCCCCCAATCGTCGATGTTCAGTGTGCTGCTGCCCAGCCCGGTGATCGCGTCGACCACGAGAATCGCGTCGGTGTGGCCAACGATCTCTCCCATGGCTTCGACATCGTGGGAAACTCCCGTCGATGACTCGGTCGACTGCACCAAGACCCCTTGGACGTCGGGATGGACGCTTAGCGCCGTCCGGACATCGTCCGGCGCGACCGACTCCCCGTAGGGCCTTCTGAGAATGACGCTGTCCAGGCCGTACCGTTCCGCGATCTGCACCCAGCGCTCGCCAAATTTCCCTGCGACGCAGACCACGACTTCGTCTCCAGGCGAGAACAGGTTCGAGACGGCGGCCTCCATGGCGCCGCTTCCGGACGACGCGAAGAGCCCAATCCCGTTCCTCGTGCCCATGAAATAGTGCAGATCCTCGATGACACCGCTGTACACCGAACGGAATTCGCTGGTGCGGTGATGCCGGTCGGCTGCCGCCATAGCATGCACCGCCGCAGGCAGCAACGGCGTCGGCCCAGGTGTTAGCAAGCGGCTCTTGCGGACATACATGGATAGACCGTCCTAGGGTGGGTGTAATTACTGTGGAAAGGCTGGAACCGCTGCGCCAGAAGCGAGGGGTTCCGCACGCAGTGTCAATGTTCCCGGAGACTCGGAGCCTCCCGCGATCAAACGCAGAGTCTGGTGGAGAAGGGATGGTTGACGGAGGATTCCGGCGTCCATTCCGTAGTCTATCGCAGCGAGCAGCCGGGCTAGCAAGAAAGGCGCGAAACAAGTCTAGTGCAAGACGTTGCCTAGCTGACCGCTCGGGCAACGACTTCGACGCCGTCTTGGATCTGATCTCCCGGGTAAGCGATCACTTGGTTGCCTTCCTGCAAACCGTCCAGGATCTGCGCCTCGCGCGCGTTCCTCTGCCCGATCTCGACGATCCGAAGGATCGCCTTTGCCTCCTCATCGACAGTGTCGACAGTGTAGACCGCCCATCGTTCGCCTTCTCGGAAGAGGCTGCTGGTCGGCACTTTCAAGACGTTGTCTTCTTCCCAGATCACGACGCGAATTTCGACTCGATAGCCATCTCCAAGCGCCTTCCACGCATCCCTTACGTCGTCAAAGTCCACGATGACATTGACTCTTTGCTCTTCCACGCCGAGAGCCGAGATCTTCGTGAAGCCGAAGGGCTCGACCCTGCGCACCGTACCGCGAAGGGTCCTCTCGCCGCCCCATTGCTCGATCAGTACGGCGTCTCCAGGACTGATCCGTACCGCGTCTGTCGAAAGCATGTCCGAGACGATCTCCAATTTCTCGGGATCGGCAATTTCAAGCAGCGGCTCCCCGGAAGGCACGACCGCTTCGCTCTCGCGCAGCCGCTGCAACACAACGCCGCTTATGGGCGACCGCAACGCGATCACATTCCGCTCGGTCCGCGGAGCCTCGCTTGCCCGGATCAGGCTGGTTCGGGCCCGGTCCAGTTCGGCCTCGGCAACGGCGATGCTCGATTCTGCCGCCCGAACCGCTTCGCGCGCTGTTTCCGCACGCAGGCGCGCGGATTCAAGGCGGTCGTCCGAAAGCAGCCCTTCCCGATGGAGATTCTCGTACCTTTCCAGCTCGGACCTGGCGTGATCCCGCTCGGCTGTCGCCCGGTCGAGCTCGACACGGGCACGGTCAATCGAGGCCTGGCTCGTCTTGACCCGAGCTTCTGCCTCCGCGCGGGCCCTGGTGTCCAGGAAGTTCGGATTCGAAGGCAGGAACCTGGCCACTACGGTTGACCCTCCGCGCACCTCGTCTCCCGGCTCGTGGTCAATCCGCAACACCCTGCCAGCCAAGGGGGCTGAGACCATAAAGCGATCGCGCACGCGAGTCTGCCCTTCTTCGTCCAGAGTCACCTGCAACGACCCGCGAACCACGGTTGCGAAGTCGGCCTCCTGAGGCTTCGGCTGAAACGCAAAGTAGAAGGCTGTCGCGACACCCGCCACTATGAGCCAAACGATAATTCGCGTCGGTCGAATCTTCATGATCTATTCCTTGGATTTCAGGACCTCCAAGAGGTCAAGGTGATCCAGTTTTTTCCGCACCAGCAGTCCAGACAGAGCCGACGCCACAAGAATCGCCAGCGCACACCACGCGTAAGTGGGTGGAGATGCTGCGAATGGAATGACGTATAGCTCCGTTTCGAACGCCTTCACCACCAAAGCTGACAGACCGTAGCCCAGCAGCATCCCCAAAGGTAGCGCAAGCAGCGTCAAAACACCCAGCTCTCCCAGCAGAATTGCCGAGATCTCCTTGCGCGTGAAACCCATCACGCGAAGGCTCGCCAGCTCCCTGCTGCGTTCGGCAAGCGAGACACGCGCCGCGTTGTACACAACCCCGAAAGCGATGATGGACGCGAACAGGACATTGAAGAAAATCATGATGCCGATGTTCTCGGCGAATGTCTCGGTGAAGGCTTCCAAGGCAGCACCCTTCAGGCCGCTTCCGGCGATCGCCGGCGTCTCCTTGATGGAACGGAAAAGCTCGGGGAGATAGGCGGAGTCGACGGTCAGATATCCGCCTGACAGGGTAGGTCCCTCTCGAAGGAGGCGCCGAACCGCGTCAATCTCCATGTACGCAGCGAGGCCCATGTACTGACCGACGACGTCGGTGACCATCACCTCGCGGACTGGGCGGCGGCCCACCAGAACCTCGACCGTCACCTCGTCACCGGGGGAAATGTCGAGGACGTCGGCGAGGCTCGTGGAGACGACCATCCCGTCCCGCGGCAGCAGGACCTGGCGCATGGAATTGACGTCGAACACGCGGTAGAGCTCCGCCGTTTCAGGCAGGCCCGTAATGGCCAGCTGCCGGACGTTCTTGCCTGACCTGAGTCGCGCTGGGGCACTGCGTGTCGGCTCGGCAGCAACCACGCCCGGCAGGCTCTCCAGCGAATGGATGCCGGCTGGCGAAACCGCTTCAACGAACGTGAGCTGGACATCCTGGCGTTGAGCCAGCCGGAATTGAACGTCCATCATCAGGTCGAGAGAGTCGATGGAGAACGTACCGAGGATGAGAATTGCCATTGAGCAGGCGATGCCGCCGACCGCGATGAGCGAACGCAAGGGCTGGCGCTCTATATTGCGCAGTATGATTCGCGCGGGCTGTGATAAGAGCCTTCCCAACCCCAGGCGCTCGACTAGGCTGACCCGGTACTTGGCAGGGGGCTCGGGCCGCATGGCCTCGGCGGGCTGAAGCCGAACTGCCTGGCGCACAGCCGAGTTCGCCCCGAAGATCGCGGCTACGATCCCGATGATGACCGCCCCGGCCACGACATCAGGCTCGACGCTGTACGTAAGGATAGGGAATCGGAAGAAATCGTTGTACATCGCGAGCATCCCGCGCCCGAGCAACGCGCCGCCCACAGTCCCCGCGAACGTCCCGCCGAGGCTGATCGCCAATGCCCAATAGGTGTAGTGCATGGCGATCAGGCGATTCGGATAACCAAGAGCTTTCAGCGTGGCGATTTGCTCGCGCTGTACGGCCACGATGCGCTGCAGCACGACGTGCAGGAGGAAAGCTGCCACGGCCAGGAAAACCATTGGAACGGCCACGCCCGCCCCCTGCAGCCCCTTCAGTTCGTTTTCCACCGACCAGTGGGAGAGTTGCAGATCCCGCGGGATCGCACCCCAACCTCCGTACGGCCTTAGCAACTCGTCGAGATCCTCGATCACCGCTTCGGGCAGCGCGCCCGGCATCAGTAGCAGCGCGACGTCGTTGAACCCGCCTTCCATGTCGAAGGCGGCCGCGAGGGCCCTGCGTTCCATCCAAAAGATTCCGAAGCGCGCATCGTCCGGGATAAGATCTCCGGGACGGATGGTGTAGATGTATTCCGGCGACAAGCCTATCCCGACGATCTGCAGGCTGCGGCGGCGCCCGTTGAGGATGGCGCCAACCGCGTCCCCGGGCTGCAGGCTGTGGGCCAGCGCGAAGCCCTCGCTGACGATCACTTCGTCCGGCCGCTTCGGCTCGATGTATCGCCCGCTGCTCAGGACGATGTCGTTGAGGATTTCCCTCCTTTGTTCCGGAATCGAGACCAGTCGACCAGTGGCGGGCTCCTCGAGACCCTCGACATCGAGTGTCACGTCCACCACAACGCGGGTCTCGGCCTGGGATACCCCCGGGATGCTGGCGATCCGATTGCGAAGCGAGAGAGGCGCCCGTTTCAGCGACGCGAACACATGGGCAAACCGCTGCCGCTCATAGTAGGTGCTGCGCGTCAGCTGAAGCGAATAGAAGGTGCTCAGGTACATGATGTACATGAGCACGCCCACTCCAATTACCAAGCTGATCGCGACGGCCTGGCCCTTGATGCGCCAAAGGTCGCGGAGCAGCTTACGGTTGAGGGCGGCCACCGGCTACCACCTGAGTTCCCGAGCCGGCAGCTTGGTTTCGTTACGCCGCTCGGAAGCGATTCGTCCGTTGGAAATCTGTATGACGCGGTCCGCGATCTCCGCCACCGCAGCGTTGTGAGTGATCACGGCAGTCGCAGTGCCGAGTTCCCGGTTGATTCTGTCGATGGCTTCAAGAACCACGACTCCGGTCGTGATGTCCAAAGCTCCCGTCGGCTCGTCGCAGAGCAGCACGTCCGGACGTTTCGCGATGGCCCTAGCAATCGCCACGCGCTGCTGCTCGCCGCCGGAGAGCTGGGCAGGGAAGTGGTTGATCCGGTCACCGAGACCGACGATCCTTAGCGCATCCGCTGGCGACAGGGGATTCCGTGATATCTCCGTGACCAGCGCGACATTCTCCTTGGCAGTCAAGCTGGGAATCAAATTGTAGAACTGGAACACGAACCCGACGTGCAGGCGCCGGTACTCGGTACGCGTCGCATCGTCGGCCCCACTGAGATTGCGCCCTCTGTACGAGACCCGTCCGTCCGTCGGCAAGTCCAAGCCTCCGAGGATATTGAGCAGCGTGGACTTGCCGCTGCCGGACGGTCCCAGCAGGACTAGAAACTCGGAAGCGTACAGGCGCAGGTCGACACCTCGAAGGGCATGGACCTTGACCTCGCCCATGTCGTAGACCTTCGTGACGCCCACGGCTTCGAATACGATTTCGGTGTCCGCTGGCAGGGACGGACTGGCCTCAGGTGTCATTTGGCTGTTTCTGGCGTAAGTCAGGAACTCGAATTCTCGAATTGCCCTGAAGCAATCAGGGTTCTAGTGTAAGGCTTTAGGGGCCAAGGGCGGGGCGGTAATGCCCCGGCGTTGCCCGCCTGCCTGGAGACCAGCTCGACCCTGCGGCGGGCTAAGGCGGACGCCGTCCCGTCATGCAAGACCTTGAGTAACAGTCGCGCTCGCAAGACAGTGGCGGCCCAATCCAAGGCTATGAGTCGAGAGGTCGGAAGCAAGAAGAGGGGCTTGGACCGACTTACTCGGCACCGCTGCGGAGCTGTTGATGCACCCTCGCAACCTGCCACATGTAGTTCGCGGGCCGCCTCTGCTCCACTGCTTTGGAGATGTGGTCGGCAGACCGCGTGGCGTCCCCCTGTGCCTCGAAATACAGGCCTATGTACAGATGGGCGTAGAATAACGGACCGCCACCGTTCCCGGACGCCGATGCGCGGCCTGCCGCCTCCAGGACATCTTCCGCCGACGCGGCGCCTCCGAACAGCGCGAAGACCTCCATCATTGGGACGCGGCTGTCACGGTCAATCGGTATAAGGCCCGACCTCGCAGCGTCAAACCCCTGCTCGGCTGCGACGCATAGGAAGTGCCAGACCGAGTTTTCCACATCCTGCGGGTTGACCGTGCGGTGGATTGCAAACTGCCGGGCCCCGTCCTTAAACCTGCCGGCGTAGTAGTGAGCAATGCCGCGCTGCCAGAGGTGAGGGCCCAGGCTGGCGTCGCGTGCAGCGGCAGCATCGAATGCCTGGATCGACGACTCCATGTCGCCGGCCTTGAAGAGCGCTCCGCCAAGAGCAAGCTGCACCCGTGGCTCCTCGGAGTCCAACCGCGCCAAGGACTCGTAATCCGTGGCCGCCGCCGAATAGTCCGCCAGGGCCTCGCGGGCATTCGCTCGGATCCAAAGCGCGTTGCGATCCGGCGCATCCTGTCCTTCGAGATAATTCGTGGCGATCCGATCCGCAAGTTCGGCGTCACCCCCTCGAAGAGCCGCCGCGGCGTCCCGAAGGGATTCGCTATCGGGATCTTGGCCCGGCGCGGAGCAAGCGCAAGCCAAGACAACCCACGCGGCAGTGTGCAACGTCAGTCGCGGCATCCAAAGCCCTTGCAACAATACCAGCAGTTGATCGGGGAATCCACTGTTGAAGCGGCCGCGCCCGTCCTCCGCACCGACAATGCTCGGCAACGGACGTCTGGTCGCCGTAGAACCTATAATTGGTTCTTACGCTTGGCCGCCTCGGCCCATGTCCTCATCCGCCTCTAACTCCGGTCTCGTCGAGACCGTTGTACACACCTGTCGTGTCCGGCTCGCCGGCCAGATCCGCAACCGGGAGTGTTTCCTGGCGCTGGCGGTAGCGCTTTCGGGAGTCTGCAGCCTCTTGCTGCTCGGGACCCGCTACGTGCCGGCGGTGATGCTCCCGCTAGCAGCGACGCTCGGCGCATGGATGGCAATCAAGCGATGGAAGCTGAGCGTCCCGGACAAGTATTCTGTCGCTCAGCAGATCGACGAGCGCGTCGAGTTGTCCGACGAGCTGGCTACGGCTTACTTCTTCCGCTCGACGGACGACAGCACCTTCTCGAAACGTGTCGCCGATTGGCAATACGATCTGGCATCGGAGTCCGCTCGCAACATCAACCCGGAGCTCGTGTTTCCGAATACGCTGGCTCCCACCCAACGTGTCAGCGTCTACATTCTGGCTTCCGCGGCACTGCTTTTCGGCCTTCGAGTCGGAGTGCAGTCGAAACTCTCCTTCGAGCCTCCCCTTGCGCCACTGCTCCTCGAGTCGCTGTTCGGCTATCAGCCACAGGGGCCTCGAGCGGACCAATTGCCCGCGGCGCAGATTGACCAACGCGATGGTACCGAAGAAAGCCTCAATGAGGCCGAGTTTCCGGAACGGCTCGCCGCAGAGCCGGAGACCAGCGAGCAGGACCTGCCCGACGAGCAGTACGAAGACCCAGCGCTAGACGCAGGCGAGCTGCCGGAAGTCGACGGCTTGATCACGATCCCGATTGAGGAGCAGGGAGCGGAGGACTCGCTAAAGGAGTCTTCCACGCAGGCCGATGATGGCAGCGACGGTTCCGTACCAGACGATGCTGCCGAAATCCCGACCGATCCGGACCTGGACAGATGGAATGAGGATGCCCGGAGCCTGCTCGACAAACTGAAGCAGGCCTTCCAGAACATGCTGCAGACGCTCGATATGGCTTCAATCGAGAGCGCTGACTCGGAAACAGGCCAGGAGCAGGGAAGCGGAAGCACCGAAGAGGCCGCTTCGGCGGGCGAGCCGGCAGAGTCCGGTGATTCCGACGACCAGATGTCGACCGAGGCTGCGGACGCGAGCATGGAGGGTGGCGAGCCCGGTCAGGAAGCAGGAGAGACAGCGTCTGCGGGCAGCACAAGCGGCGAGGACAGCAGCGGTGACCAAAGCAGCGGAGAAAACGCGTCGGCGGCCGGAACGAGCGACGGTTCCAAGGAAATCGTGGAGGCCGAGCAAATGGAAGTGTTGGGCGCGCTCGAGGAACTCTACATGCAACGAGCCGAGCGCATGAAGGGAGACGTGACCATTGAGACCCGGCTAGCCGAGCAGTCCGCCAGTGTGCCGTACAACCAACAGTCCGCTGAGCATGCGGATCAAGGAGGCACCATAAGTCGGGACGAGATTCCGCCGGCCTACCGCAGCTACATCCAGAACTACTTCGAGACGCTAAGAAGGAATGCCGAATAGATGCTCGCCAGAGAATCGATAGCACGGTCAGCCACCGATCTGATCGACACCGTGCGTCGCGAAATCCACAAGGTGATCGTCGGTCATCAGCTGGTGGTCGACGGCGTGCTGAATTCCCTTCTGGCCGGTGGCCATGTCTTGCTCGAGGGGGTGCCCGGCTTGGGCAAGACCACCCTGCTGCGGACCCTAGGGCAAGCCCTGCATCTCGACTATTCGCGGATTCAGTTCACACCCGACCTGATGCCGGCCGACATCCTGGGCAGCGCTGTAATGGATACCAACGCCGCCGGCGCAAAGACCCTTCGATTTGAGCGGGGGCCCGTCTTTGCCCATCTCGTTCTGGCCGACGAGATCAACCGTGCCACGCCAAGGACGCAGTCGGCGCTGCTCGAGGCTATGCAGGAGAAAACTGTAACGAGCGGCACGGTCACTCATGCGCTGGAAGAGCCGTTTCTCGTAATGGCCACACAAAACCCGCTCGAAATGGAGGGAACGTACCCTTTGCCCGAGGCACAGTTGGATCGATTCCTGCTGAAGATCTTGGTCGAATATCCCGACCGAGACGAGTTGACCGCGATCATCGAGCGCACCGCGCTGCCTGCCAAGCCGACAATCGGCGTCGCCTTGGACCGCCAGCAGATTCTGGAGCTTCGCGGCATGGCTTCCGAAATCCTGGTCGCTCCGCATGTCAGAGACTACGCCATAAGTCTCGTTCTCGCCACTCAGCCCAACCCCGGAGCTGCCAATTCGCTGGCCCGCCAATACATCCGGTACGGGAGCTCGCCGCGCGGAGCCCAGGCGCTGATCCTTTGCGGGCGGGTCAAGGCCTTGATGGACGGGCGCCTGCACGTCAGCGCCGACGATATACGCGCACTCGCGCTACCGGCACTCCGGCATCGGATCATCCTCAACTTCGACGCCCACGCAGATGGCCGTACCGAGGACGACATCCTCCTCGAAATCCTAGACTCGCTGAGAGGCGCGCAATAATTCCGCAAGGCCAACGCTGATTCTGCGGTTGCTGTGGAGTTCTGGACGGCAGTGCTCCACCCGGGGCCCGACCGCGCATCCGGGATGCCGCATGCCGCCGCTGGCGGCAGCCGGCGGAACTCCCGACCGGGAGCGTTCGAACTCCGACCCGCCTGCTCGCAGCGTCAACCGCAATTGTTGCGTGCGTCCGATTCTATGGGCTACTATGGATTCAGTTGCCGCACCGGACCTTCGGCGAGACGGCATTGCTCAACAGGAAGAAGGAGCGCTGCCGAAGCCGGCCAGCCCGGTGCCCAGCAGACCTCACGAGGGACGCGAACCGAGGCATCGTTTTTGGGACGGGTGGCCGAGCGGTCAAAGGCAACAGACTGTAAATCTGTCGGGCTACGCCCTACGAAGGTTCGAATCCTTCCCCGTCCACCACGTCCCTCCAGAGGAAATTGACCCCGCCGCTCGTTACACAGCGCAAGAGGATGCAAGACAATGGCGAAGCAGAAGTTTGACCGCTCGAAGCCGCACGTGAACGTGGGCACGATCGGGCACATCGACCACGGCAAGACGACGCTGACGGCGGCCATCACGCGGGTGCTGTCGAAGCACGACCCGACCAACGAGGTGCGTTCGTTCGACTCGATCGACAACGCGCCGGAGGAGCGCGAGCGGGGGATCACGATCGCCACGGCGCACGTGGAGTACCAGACGGCGAACCGGCACTACGCGCACGTGGACTGCCCGGGGCACGCGGACTACATCAAGAACATGATCACGGGGGCGGCGCAGATGGACGGCGCGATCCTGGTGGTGGCGGCGACGGACGGGCCGATGCCGCAGACGCGCGAGCACATCCTGCTGGCGCGGCAGGTGGGGGTGCCGTACATCGTGGTGGCCTTGAACAAGGTGGACATGGTGGACGACGAGGAGCTGCTGGAGCTGGTGGAGCTGGAGGTGCGCGAGCTGCTGACGGAGTACGACTTCCCGGGCGACGACGTGCCGGTGGTGCGCGTGTCGGCGCTGCAGGCGCTGGACGGGGACCCGGCGGCGGAGCCGGGGGTGGACGAGCTGATGGAGGCGGTGGACGCCTACATACCGACGCCGGAGCGCGACGTGGACCGGCCGTTCCTGATGCCGATCGAGGACATCTTCTCGATATCGGGGCGCGGGACGGTGGTGACGGGGCGCGTCGAGCGGGGCACGGTGAAGGTGGGGACGGAGATGGAGTTTTTGGGGATCCGGCCGACGCACAGCAAGGTGATCACGGGCGTGGAGATGTTCAAGAAGCTGCTGGACCGCGGCGAGGCGGGCGACAACGTGGGGCTGCTGGTGCGCGGGCTGGACAAGACGGCGGTGGAGCGCGGGCAGGTGGTGGCGCAGCCGGGGAGCATCACGCCGCACACGCGCTTCAAGGGCCAGGTGTACGTGCTGAAGAAGGACGAGGGCGGGCGGCACACGCCGTTCTTCAGCGGCTACCGGCCGCAGTTCTACTTCCGCACGACGGACGTGACGGGCGTGGCGCGGCTGCCGCAGGGGACCGAGATGGTGATGCCGGGCGACAACGTGGAGCTGGAAGTGGACCTGATCGTGCCGATCGCCATGGACCAGGGCCTGCGCTTCGCCATCCGCGAGGGCGGCCGCACCATCGGCGCGGGCACCGTCTCCTCCATCGTGGAATGATCCGTCGGAGTAAGATGTCAAGGAGGTAGCCATGCCGCGAGAAATCATCACCCTGCAATGCACCGTCACCAAGGATCGGAATTACACCACGACCAAGAACAAGCGGAAGCAACAGGGTCGCCTCGAACTGATGAAGTACTCCCCGAGGCTCCGCAAGCACACACTGCATCGAGAGATGAAGTAAGCTTGAGGTAGGAATCCCGATCGAGGGGCGTCGGTTAACGGTAAACCAGCGGTCTCCAAAACCGCCAATGGGGGTTCGATTCCCTCCGCCCCTGCCACTTCGGCGGCTCGGGCCTAGCCCGCGGCAGCCGATCCGACGCCGAGCGAAGAGACACTGATGGCCAAGGCAGTGAGAAGGAAGGCAGACGAGCGCGCCCCGCTCCCGGTGCGGGTGCGCAAGTACTTGGACGGCGTCATGCGAGAGCTTCGCCTCGTGACGTGGCCTGGGCGCGACCAGGTACGCGCTACCACGGTCGTGGTCCTGGTGACGGTATTCGCTTTCGCTGTATATTTCGGGGTCGTGGACTACTTCTTGGCTTGGGCGCAGCGCCTGGTGTACTCGACGTTCGCGCAAGCCGGCTGAGGAGGCCCGAAGTGAAAGACCAGCTCTCGCCGGGAGCCAGCCAGGCTGACGCGGCGCAAGAACAAGTCGCCGGTCCGGAACTGCACTGGTACATCATTCACACCTACTCTCGATTCGAGAACAAGGTCAAAGAGAGCCTTCTGTCGCGGGTCAAGGCATTGGGCTTGGATCACCAGGTAGGCGAGATACTGATTCCCACCGAGGATGTTGTCGAGATGCGAAACGGAAAGAAAGTGACCGTCAAGCGCCTCCTCTACCCGGGCTACGTGATGGTGCAGCTCGACCTCGACGACAACCTTTGGCACGCGGTGAAGAACACGCCACGTGTGACGGGCTTCGTGAGCGGCGGCAAGACGCCGACGCCCCTGACCGCGGACGAGGTCAATCAGATCCTGCACCGGCAGGAATCCTCGAGGGAGCGCCCGAGGCCCCTCATGGAGTTCGCCCGCAACGACCGCGTCAGCATCGTGGACGGGCCCTTCACCGGCTTTTCCGGCACCGTCGAGGAAGTCAATGCCGACCGCAGCACGCTGAAGGTCATGGTGACGATCTTCGGGCGGGGCACGCCCGTGGAGTTGGAGTACTTCCAAGTTAAGAAAGGGGCCTAGGCGGCCGCGGCGCCGTAACGGGAACGCATTCGATGGCAGCACCGAGAGCAAAGCAAGTCATGCAGCAGATCAAGCTGCAGATCATGGCAGGGAAGGCGACGCCCGCCCCGCCAGTGGGCCCGGCACTGGGCCAGGCGGGACTGAATATCATGCAGTTCTGCAAGGAGTTCAACGCCCGCACCGCGCAGCCGGAACTCGAGGGCCTGATTGTCCCCGTGGTGATCAGCGTCTACCGGAACAGGACGCACGACTTCGTCACCAAGACGCCGCCCGCGGCGGTGCTCATCAAGCGCAGCGCGAACCTCGCGAAGGGATCCGGCGAGCCGAACCGTAACAAGGTAGGCAAGATCACGCAAGCCCAGCTCGAAGAAATCGCGCGACAGAAGATGCCCGACTTGAATTGCCATACCATCGAACAGGCGATGGAATGCGTCCGCGGCACGGCGAACAGCATGGGCGTGCAGGTGGTATAGTAGGACTCTACGAATCCCCGTGGGAGACTTCAGGCCGGCACTGTCCGGCCGGTCGCTAGCACCAAGGTGGCACATGGCAGGGAAGAAGTACCGCGCCTTCGCGGAAAAAATCGAAAAGCGTCCCTACGCTCTGAACGAGGCGATCCCGCTTCTCCAGGCGAATAAGATCTCGAGGTTCGACGAGACAGTCGAGGTGCACCTCAACCTCGGCGTAGACCCCCGCCACGCGGACCAAATGGTGCGCGGCACCGTGGTGCTGCCACATGGCCTCGGAATCGCCAAGAAGGTGCTGGTGTTCGCCTCTGGCGCGAAGGCTCAGGAAGCGGAAGACGCCGGTGCGGACTTTGTGGGAGGGGACGAGTACATCCAGAAGATTGCCAAGGACGGCTGGCTCGGCTTCGACACTGTGGTGGCAACCCCCGAAATGATGCGCTTCGTTTCTCGACTGGGTCGGATTCTCGGCCCGCGGGGCCTGATGCCGAATCCCAAATCGGGCACGGTCACCCTCGACGTGGCCAACGCCGTGGGAGAGGTGAAGGCCGGCAAGGTGGAGTTTCGAGTGGATAAGGGCGCGGTCATCCATGCGCCGGTCGGAAAGCTTGGATTCGAATCCGGCAAGCTGGCGGAGAATGCCGAGACGCTGATTACTGCCGTGCTGAAGGCGCGGCCGCAGACTGCCAAGGGTCGATACCTGATCAAGGCGTCGATCTGTTCCACGATGAGCCCGTCTCTGACGCTCAACGTGGCGGAATTCGGCGGTTAGCGGGGAAGTCATGAAGACGAAAGAGCAGAAACAGGCCAGCCTGACACATCTACAGAGCCAGTTCGTCGACTCCGCTGCCGTCGTAGTCTGCAAGTTCGAAGGGCTGACGGTGGCAGAAGACCAGGAACTGCGCGGAGCCCTGCGCAGCCTAGGCGGGCGCTATCAAGTGGTGTCGAACCGCTTGGCCCGCTTGGCGTCCATGGGGACGCCGTTCGAGTCGACGCTAGCTGGCCAGGGCGGCATGACGGCCTTGGCGTTCCCAGGAGAGGACCTGGTGGCCTCGCTGAAGGCGCTAGTCCAGTACGCCAAGGCGCACGAGAGTTTCCGATTCACCGCCGGGGTGGTCGAAGGAAGGACACTGGATGTCGCCCAGCTGAACGAGCTTTCCACGATGCCCGGCAAGGAAGGCCTGCACGCTCAGTTGCTGCACATGATCAACTCCTCGGCTCAGCGCCTGCTGGGCATTCTGAATGCGCCCGGCCGCGATATCGCGGCCGTGTTGCAGCAAGCAGTCGAGGAGAAGAAGTTGAACGAATAGTCCCCACTGTGGGACAGGGGCCGAGACAATCGGGCCTTGGAGTTGCGCTTGGAAACAAGTAAAGGAGTAACCAGAATGGCGGACATTGGTGCAATCGCGGAATCCATCAAGAGCTTGACCTTGATGGAGGCCGCGGACCTCGTGAAGAAACTCGAGCAGGAACTCGGGGTTTCCGCAGCCGCGGCAGTGGCAGCGGTACCGGCCGGCGCTGGCGCCGCAGCCGAGGAAGCGGTCGAAGAGCAGACCGAATTTGCGGTGGTCCTGAAGAGCTTCGGGAAGGCGAAGATCAAGGTGATCAAGGCGGTGCGCGAGATCACGAGCCTGGGCCTCAAGGAGGCCAAGGATCTCGTTGACTCGGCGCCTAAGGCCGTCAAGGAGGACATCCCCAAGGAGGAAGCCGAGCAGATCCGCGAGAAGCTCGAGGGCGTCGGTGCGGAAGTCGAGGTCAAGTAGGCGTGCGGGGGCCGCAAGCCCGCAAGCGTTTCCGCAGCGCACTTGCCAACGGGCTTGCCGGTGTGCTATTTTCAACACTGCGCGGATGGATTCGCACGGTCCCGGACCTTGCGAACGGCTGGTCCAATCAGAAGCAGGTATCACAACGGCGGCAGGCGCTGAGCCGGTGAAGGTGTGTGAAAAGCCCGCCAGAGTGCCGGTGAGCGGGGGAATTGCGCCCTTGTTTTGCATCCGCGTCTCGCAGGGCGCGCCGATCAGGGCGCGCCTCACGGGGCCAGCGCAGGGTTGTCAGCGCGGGTTGGTGCGGGTAACAGCCAAAAGGGGGCAGGTGTGAATGAAGCGAGTGCTCTAGGCTCGAACGGCTCCGCTGTCAATACAGCATCGGCCGAGCGGCACGACTTCTCAGAGATCCGCGCCGCGATCCAGATTCCGAATCTGATCGACGTGCAGCGAGATTCCTACGCTCGGTTCCTGCAGATGGAACTGCTGCCCGGAGAACGCGACGATGTCGGGCTGCAGGCGGTTTTCAAGTCCGTGTTCCCGATATCGGACTTCCGCGAGATGAGTTCGCTGCAATTCGTCGAGTACTCTATCGGCGACTGGGAGTGCAAGTGCGGAGGCCTAAAGGGCCTGTTTCACCTGCGGACACGATGCCAGAACTGCCGCGCGACCATCCAGAGCGATCCCAAGGGGCCTCCGCATTTGCTTTGCCGGGAGTGCGGCCGGCTCACAGCCAACAATGTGACCTTCTGCCAGAAATGCGGTGACCCGGTCGGCCTCAAGCTGAAGTACGAAGTGGACGAGTGCCAGGAACGCGGCATGACGTACTCGGCACCGCTCAAGGTCAAGATCAAGCTGACCGTCTACGAGAAGGACGGCAGCGCTGGCCGGAAGTCGATTCGAGACATTAAGGAGCAGGAGGTCTTCTTCGGAGAGATCCCGCTGATGACCGATCAAGGCACCTTCGTCATCAGCGGCACCGAGCGCGTGATCGTTTCGCAACTCCACCGCTCGCCCGGTGTTTTCTTCGAGTCGGCGAGTGCCAAGAACTACTTTCTCGGCAAGATCATTCCATATCGGGGCAGCTGGGTCGAATTCGAGTACGACTACAAGAACCTCCTGCAGGTGCGCATTGACCGCAAGCGCAAGTTCCTCGGCACGATCTTCCTGCGCGCGCTCGGCCTGAAGACCGACGCGGAAATCCTGCGAAAGTTCTACACGGTCGACTCGATCCAGGTGGAGAACAGCGCGGGCGACACGGGGAACTCCGACGACCGGCCCAGCGCCGCGAGTACGACATTCTCCCGACGCGTTTCAGAGAACTTGCTCGGCACGCGCCTCGCGTCCACCGTCAAGGCCAACGGCAGGACGTTGGGACGCAAGAACCGCAAGGTCAACCCGCGTCTGCTCCTACAGATGAGAGAAGCGGGAATCGACCTCCTGCCGTGCCCTTCCCAGGATCTGCTGGAAGCGGTCTTCGCTGACGATCTCTTTGACGAGGAAAGCGGGGAAGTGCTCGATGGCTGCGAGGCCAACGCTCGAGTGACCGAGGCCGCCCTGGAAAGGGTCGCCAACGCTGGAATCAGAGAGTTCGGCGTGGTATTCCCCGAGAAAGATGAGTGCGGGAACGTGCTCTCGGAGACGCTGCGGAAGGACTCGGTCAAGACGCAGTCGGAAGCCCTGCTTGAAATCTATCGCAAGCTGCGCCCAGGCGACCCGCCCACGCACGAGACGGCATGGGATTTGTTCAACGGCATGTTTTTCGACAGCCGGAAGTACGACTTCTCGCGCGTCGGGCGGATGAAGTTCAACATCAAGCTGAAAGGCGAGATCGACGCCACGCCTCTGGACCAACGTGTCTTGGAGGCAGAGGACTTCTTTTCCACCATCGACTATCTGTTCAAGCTTCGCAGAAGCATCGGCTCCACCGACGATATTGATCACTTGGGCAACCGACGTGTACGCGCTGTCGGCGAATTGCTGGAAAACCAGTTCCGCATCGGCCTGATCCGCATGGAGCGGGCGATGAAGGAGCGCATGACGGTCTACCAAGACATGACCAGCGCCATGCCGCACGACTTGATCAACGCCAAGCCCGTGATGGCAGCAGTGCGCGAGTTCTTCGGATCGTCCCAGCTGTCGCAGTTCATGGACCAGATCAACCCCCTGTCTGAGATCACGCACAAGCGGAGGCTCTCTGCACTCGGGCCAGGTGGCTTGTCCCGGGAACGGGCGGGCTTCGACGTGCGTGACGTGCATACGACGCACTACGGCCGGATCTGTCCGATCGAGACGCCTGAAGGGCCCAACATCGGGTTGATCAGCTCGCTGTCGTGCTTCGCGAGGATTAACGAGTACGGTTTCATCGAGAGCCCCTACCGCCGGGTTGAGAACGGACAGATCCTTGACGAGGTCAAAATCACTTATGCCGGCGACACGGCGTACCGGCCGGACCAGGTCGTGAGTCGCGAGGACGCAGAACGCGCCAACGCGGCACTGGCCCAGAACGGCAAGCTAGGCTCGCCGGCGCATTGGGAGCCGCACTGCGACTATCTCTCCGCCTGGGAAGAGGACAAGTATGTCATTGCCCAGGCGAACATCCCGGTTGACGAGAACGGATTGATTGACCGGGAATTCGCCAACTGCCGCGTTGCGGGCGACTTCCAGCTCAAGCGACGGGCCGAGGTCCAGTACTTGGACGTGAGCCCAAAGCAGTTGGTATCGGTCGCTGCCAGCTTGATTCCATTCCTTGAGAACGACGACGCCAACCGCGCTCTGATGGGATCCAATATGCAGCGGCAAGCTGTGCCTTTGCTCCGCGCGGATTCCCCTATCGTGGGCACCGGGATGGAACGCATCGCCGCCCGCGACTCGGGGGCGGTCGTGCTGTGCAAACGGGACGGCGTCGTCGATTCCGTCGACTCGGAGCGCATCATCGTCCGGGTCGAGGACACCGGTCACGAGGAAGAGCTTTCGCGCGAAGTGGGCGCGGACATCTACCAACTGATCAAGTTCCGGCGATCGAACCAGAACACTTGCATCAACCAGAAGTCGATCGTCAAGGTGGGCGACAGGGTTGCGAAAGGGCAAGTGCTGGCCGACGGCCCTTGCACCGACATGGGCGAACTCGCGCTCGGTCGCAACGTGCTGGTAGCGTTCATGCCTTGGCGCGGGTACAACTTTGAAGACGCCATCCTGGTCAGCGAGAAGCTCGTCAAGGACGATTACTACACCTCGCTCCATGTCGAGGAATTCGAAGTGGACGCGAGGGACACAAAGCTGGGTCCGGAGGAGATCACTCGCGACATCCCGAACATCTCTGAGGGCTTTCTCCGTAACTTGGACGAGAGCGGCATCACCCGCATCGGCGCCAAGGTCGGCCCGGACGACATCCTGGTCGGCAAGGTCGTGCCAAAAGGCGATGTCCAGCTCACGCCCGAAGAAAAGCTCTTGCGGGCCATTTTCGGCGACAAGGCGGGAGAAGTGAAGGACGCATCACTGCGCTGTCCGCCCGGCATCTCGGGAATCGTCGTCGGGGCCAAGGTGTTTTCCCGCAAGGGTGTTGAGAAGGACTCCCGAGCGCTGGCGATCGAAGCCGACGAAGTCGAGCGTCTACAACGGAATCTCGACGACGAGAAGCGCATCCTCTTCGACCAGCGGGCAGAGCGCCTCGGCGAGCTGCTGGCCGGCCAGGTCGTCCAGGCCGACCTGCACGACGAGAAGACGAACAAGAGGTTGGTGACGGCGGGCGAGACGCTGGGACGGGCGCATTTCGACCGCATGCTGGCTCGCGACCTGAAGCGCCTTCGGCTCGGGGAGGTCATTCCCGAGATGAAGGAGGGCATCGATGCCATCGAAGAGATGACTATTCGGCAGATTCAGGTGCTCGAGAAGCTCACCGACGAGAAGATCGCCAAGCTCAAGAAGGGCGACGAGCTTCCGCCCGGCGTCATCAAGACCGTGAAGGTCTACGTCGCCATGAAGCGCAAGTTGAAGGCCGGCGACAAGATGGCTGGCCGGCACGGCAACAAAGGCGTGATCGCACGCGTGCTGCCTGAAGAGGACATGCCGTTTCTGCCGGACGGCACCCCGGTGGAGATCGTGCTGAATCCGCTGGGCGTGCCGTCCCGCATGAACGTAGGCCAAATCCTCGAGACCCACCTTGGGTGGGCGGGCCAGGCGCTGGGTATCAAGTTCGCCGCGCCGGTGTTCGAGGGCCCTGGAGAGACGCGGATCAAGCAGCACCTCGAACTTGCCGGTCTGCCCACGTCGGGAAAGACCGCTCTCCACGACGGCATCACGGGCCGCCCCTTCGAGCAGGAGGTGACGGTCGGAATCATCTACATGATGAAGCTGAGCCACTTGGTGGATGACAAGATCCACGCGCGCTCGATCGGCCCGTACTCGCTGATCACTCAGCAGCCACTGGGCGGAAAGGCGCAGTTCGGCGGCCAGCGCTTCGGAGAAATGGAAGTTTGGGCGCTAGAGGCCTACGGGGCAGCGCACATCCTGCAAGAGCTGCTCACGGCCAAGTCCGACGATGTGTACGGGCGAGCCAAGATCTACGAGTCAATCGTGAAGGGCGAGTCGGCCATGAAGCCAGGCGTACCGGAGTCCTTCAACGTGCTGATCCGTGAGCTGCAGTCACTGTGCCTGGACGTAGAACTCGTCCAGTCACAGCAAGACGTGATTGAGACCGCCTTGGCGGCCGACTGACCGCGCTTCCCGAGTGGGGAGCGAGAGTGAACGCTCGCGGACTCGGCCGTTTCGGGCCGGGTCGGGGCGGGAGAAAGGTTCGAGGAGGAAGCCTTGTTCGATTCCAGCGCTTATAACCGGGCACCGTTGACCAGCGATTTTGACGCCATCAAAATCGGTCTGGCATCGCCGGAGAAGATCCGCAGTTGGTCCTTCGGCGAAGTGACCAAGCCCGAAACCATCAACTACCGGACATTCAAGCCCGAGCGCAACGGGCTTTTCTGCACGGCGATCTTCGGTCCCGTGACCGACTGGGAATGCTTGTGCGGCAAGTACAAGCGCATGAAGCATCGCGGCGTGATATGCGAGAAATGCGGCACGGAGGTCACTCTGAGCCGGGTCCGCCGAGAACGGCTCGGCCATATCGAGCTCGCCGCGCCGTGCTCGCACGTCTGGTACTTCAAGGTGCTGCCAAGCCATATCGGACTGCTGCTGAACATCACGATGCGCGACCTCGAGCGCGTGCTCTACTACGAGGCCTACATCGTGGTGGACACCGAGGACGAGGACAGGCTTGCGGGGGGCGAGGTGCTGTCCGAGGAAAGGAAGCGCCAGCTGGACGACGACGACTTCGAGTACACGGCGGTCATGGGCGCTTCGGGCATAAAGGAACGCCTCAAGGCGATCGATATCTCGGCACTGTCCGCCGAGCTCCGGCACCTGATGAAAACCGAGACCTCGGTCCAGAAGAGGCTGAAACACGCCCGGCGGCTCCGAGTTGTGGAGTCGTTCCGCAGGTCGGGAAACAAGCCGGAGTGGATGGTCCTGGAAGTGCTGCCGATCATCCCTCCCGAGCTGCGCCCGCTGGTGCCTCTGGACGGCGGGCGGTTCGCGACTTCCGACCTCAACGACCTCTACCGGCGTGTGATCAACCGCAACAACCGGCTCAAGAAACTGCTGGACCTGCGCGCACCGGACGTAATCGTGCGCAACGAAAAGCGCATGCTTCAAGAGGCTGTCGACGCGCTGTTTGACAACGGCCGGCGCGGCCACCAGCTGCGCGGCGCGAACAACCGCCCGCTGAAGTCTCTCGCCGACACGCTCAAGGGCAAGTACGGACGGTTCCGCCAGAACCTGCTCGGCAAGCGGGTGGACTACTCCGGGCGCTCGGTCATCGTAGTCGGCCCCGACCTCAAGCTGCATCAGTGCGGCCTGCCCAAGAAGATGGCGCTCGAGCTGTTCAAGCCGTTCATCTACCAGCGGCTCGAGCAGCGCGGGCACTCGACGACGATCAAGCAGGCCAAGGAATTGGTCGAACAGCAGGACTCGATCGTCTGGGACATTCTCGAGGACGTCATCCAAGACCACCCTGTGCTGCTGAACCGTGCCCCGACACTGCACCGTCTGGGCATCCAGGCGTTCGAGCCGGTGCTGGTGGAAGGCAAGGCCATCAAGATACACCCGCTGGTGTGCACGGCGTTCAACGCGGACTTCGACGGGGATCAGATGGCGGTCCACATCCCGCTGTCCCCGGAAGCGCAGGTCGAGGCGCACGTGCTGATGCTCAGCTCGAACAACATCCTGTCGCCTGCAAACGGCTCCCCGATCGCGACGCCGTCGCAGGACATGGTGCTGGGAATCTACTACCTGACCAAGGAACGCCCCGGGGCCGTGGGCGAGGGGCGAGTGTTCGGCAGCGTCAAGGAAGTCCTTTTCGCGTACGACATGGAATATGTCGAGACGCGGACGCCGATCCGCCTTTACCACAGCGGCCCGGTCGTCGATCTGACGATTTCGGGAGACAGCCAGAACATCCGCCAGATCCAGCCGGTGTTCTATGACAAGCAACACCTAGAGACCACGGTCGGGCGGGTGATCCTGAACGATCGGCTGCCGGGCGAGATGCCGTTCATCAACGGCCTGCTCAAGAAGCGCGGGCTAAGCCAGCTGGTTGCTTATTGCTACTTGAACCTCGGCCGCGAGAAGACAGTCGAAATGCTGGACGAGCTAAAAGATCTCGGTTTCAAGTACGCCACGCACTCGGGAATGTCCATCGGCATCGACGACATGATTGTCCCGGAGCAGAAGGAGGAACTGGTCGACCACGCCCAGAAGGACGTCATGAAGGTCGAGGCGCAGTACCAGGACGGAGCGATCACGCACGGTGAGCGCTACAACAAGATCATCGAGATCTGGTCGAAGCTGACCGAAAACGTCTCGGAGCAGATGTTCGAGGACATGAAGTCCGAGGAGACTCTGAATCCGATCTACGTGATGGCCGATTCCGGCGCGCGCGGCTCGGAGCCGCAGATCCGCCAGCTTTCGGGCATGCGCGGGTTGATGGCCAAGCCCAGCGGCGAGATCATCGAGACGCCGATCACGGCGAACTTCCGTGAAGGCCTGAACGTCCTCCAGTACTTCATCTCTACTCACGGGGCGCGCAAGGGCCTGGCAGACACGGCCTTGAAGACCGCAGACTCGGGCTACTTGACACGGCGCCTGGTCGACGTCGCGCAGGACGTCATCATCACCGAGATCGACTGCGGAACGAGCGACGGGATCTGGGTAGAGGCACTGGTGGAATCGGGCGAGATTCGGGAGCCTTTGCGCGACCGCATCGTCGGACGGGTCGCAGCAGAGGAGGTCAAGGACTACGAAGGCGCCACGGTCATCGGCGTGAGCCAGGAGATCACGGAAGCTCTCGCGGAAGCAGCGGAAGCTGCCGGAACCGAGAAAGTCAAGATCCGGTCTGTGCTGACCTGCGAGACGGAGCGCGGGGTATGCCAGCTTTGTTACGGGCGGAACCTCGCAACCGGTCGACTGGTCGAGCGCGGCGAGGCCGTCGGGATCATCGCGGCGCAATCCATCGGCGAGCCCGGCACCCAGCTGACGATGCGGACGTTCCACGTCGGCGGAACGGCCACGCGCGTTTCGCGCGAGTCCAGGCAGACAGCGAAGTCCGACGGCTTCGCGAAGTTCGTCGGGATCAACGCCGTCAAGGACAGGGCCGGCGGGCTGGTCGCGATGAACCGCAATGGCATCGTGGCTGTTGTGGACGCGAAGGGCCGGGAGCGGGAGCGCTATCCCGTCATGTACGGGGCCAAGCTGCGGGTTGCCGATGGCGAGGTTCTGACCCGGTCGCAGGTCCTGCTCGAATGGGATCCGTTCACATTCTCGATCCTGACCGAATCGGAAGGATACTGCCTGTTTGTCGATTTGCTGGAAGGTCTCACCTTGCAGGAGCAGGTCGACGAGGTATCCGGCATGTCGCAATGGGTCGTGACAGACTCCGCCGATGCGAAGCGCGAGCCCCGCATCGAGATTCGGGACGCAAACGGCGAGCCTGTGCGCAAGTACCTGATTCCCACGAACGCCCACTTGATGGTGCGGGACGGGGACCCCGTTCACGCCGGCGACGTGCTGGCCAAGATTCCGCGCGAGACCACCAAGACGAAGGACATCACCGGCGGCCTGCCAAGAGTCGTAGAGCTGTTCGAAGCGCGACGGCCGAGCGAGCCCGCTGTGATTTCAGAAATCGACGGCACGGTCAACTACGGCGACTTGAAAAAGGGGCACCGGGAAATCTCGGTCGTTGCCGACAACGCGCCGCGGAACAGGAAACTCGCTCGTCGCAATTCGCAGATCAAGGAGTACAAGATTCCCAGAGGCGTTCACATCAACGTCCAAGAGGGCGAGCGAGTGAAGGCCGGCGAGCCCCTCATGGACGGCCCGCGGGATCCACATGACATTCTGAAAGTGCTTGGTGAGAAAGAGCTGCAACGGTACCTCGTGAACGAGATCCAAGCGGTGTACCGCGTTCAGGGTGTCGGAATCAACGACAAGCACCTCGAAACCATCGTCCGCCAGATGATGCGCTGGGTGAAAGTCGAGCAAGTCGGCGACACCGAGTTCTTGGTGGACGAGGTCGTGGACAAGTTCCGATTCCGCAAGACAAACCAGGATATCGTCGATGGCGGAGGCGAGCCCGCTTCGGGGCGGCCGCTTCTGATGGGAATCACCAAAGCGTCCCTATCCACAGACTCCTTTGTCTCGGCGGCGTCCTTCCAGCTGACGACGCGAGTGCTCACCGAGGCATCGATCGCCGGCAAGGTGGACGACTTGCGCGGACTGAAGGAGAACGTGATCGTGGGTCGGCTTATTCCTGCCGGTACGGGACTGGAAGTCCATCAACGGGTGAAGATCGCTGGCGAGGACGAGCCGGAGGGCATGGTTCCCGAAGTCGAATACCTCAGCGATATTCCAAGCATCAGCGATGATGCCTCTCAGATGTTCGAGGGTGAATTGGCAGGTGCGTATGGGTACCAAATGCCGACGGACCCGAGGCGCTAGGGCTCTCCGAGCGTGCTGCCATCGCGTTTCAGATCAGGCAACTCGAGAGTAACTTCGTCTGAAGGCTGGCCACCAACCAAAAGGGGCGGATCAGATTTGGTATCGGCTCCAAAGCCGAGACCGGAACAAGCCGCCCTATGTAGGTGGCCGCAGTGGATCGGTGTCTGAGCGCAAGGGGAGAGGCGGTTCCAGTTCCCAAGAACCCTCGACGCGTTTTGAGTGTCGCTGTGAATCACGGCAGGTCAGTCGGGCTGGGAGAACTCAGCGTACGGGCGTGAGGGCGATTGCGGCGCCCAGACGCGTTTCAGGTTGTGCGTCCTGATGCCTATCGCGCCTTGACGCGCGGGTTGAATTGGGCGCATTGAACCACGAAGTGCAACAAGTGGTCTAGTGACGGGCTGGCGGCAGGATCGGTTTGCGAGCAGCGGGGAGACAAGGCAAGAGGCTTGACGCCAGCTGGCGGGAGCGCGAACGGCGGATGCCGTGACAGCAGGTTGGCCACGGCAGGTGGAAGGCGGCCGCCGGCAGCCGATGCCGGAGCAAGTCCCTCGCGACGCCACCGAGGCGGCTGCGGGCAGCCGATTAGGAGTCATCCGATGCAGGGCGCCGGAGCGGCAGGCAGGTTCCGCAGAGGCTTGGCGAAGACCTCGTCGGGCGAGCGGTAGCTGAGCGTCTTGCGCGGCCGGCCGTTGAGCAGCGCGACAACCCGCCCGACCTTGCCGGGGCCGGCCTTGCGGAAGCTCTCAGACTTGGCGAAGTACTGGCGCACAAGTTACTGCAGAAAAACATACTTGGACCAGCGCTCGACGACCGAGACCGAGGCTCCCCCGTGGCCCTTGCCGGCGATGGTGTCGACCTCCCATTCGCCGACCTGGCTCCTGTCCTGGACCGCGGCGGGCCGCTCGGAGATTTCCACCACCTCGAATTGGTGCGCTTCGGAGCTAAATCGGCGTCATGAAATAATTTGAATTCTGTTGCAATTACAATGGTTAGTCTTTGTGCTATCAAGGAACCTAGCTTCAACGATCTGCTGTTAATTCCCAGGGCGGGTGGAGTCGAATGTCTTTATATGGACGGATTGGCGAAGGGTGACCGAATGCTAGAAATCCGTGAATCTAACGGATCCGATCTGTCCAGTATTTCGTGAGTCCGTGGGGCGACGAACCTTGCCGAACCGGTCAAATAGGTGCCTGGCGAGGTGACAGGACGGTCCTATCGATCCGGTGCTGAACTTCCACGGCGATGGCGTGAGTTGCCGCGACGCGCGGATGTCCGGCCGCGGCTGATCCAGCGAGCCTCGCGTCGTACGGGGCAGCCAACCAAGGCAGGGCTTCCGGTGACAATCCGCTCCGTCTTTTGAATTGCCGCTTACTCGTACCGCAGCACATCCGCAGGATCCACTCGAGCCGCGCTGCTCGAGGGGTAGATCGTGATTACGTAACTGATCAGAACCGCCGCGACTGCTACGAAGACGCCGTCCAGCGGGCGCGGCGCGAAGGGTACGTACTCCAACCCGTAGACCTCTGCATTCAGCCGGATCAATTGGTAGCGGTCACACGCCCAGGAAACGAAGTGCCCTGCGGCCAACCCGAACGCCGTGCCTAGCGCACCGATCACGATGCCCTGCCACATGAAGATTCTGCGGATCTGACCCTGGCTTGTTCCCATGGACTTAATGATCGCGATGTCTTTGGTCTTTTCCACCACCATCATGACGAGCGAAATGAGAATGTTAAGCGCCGCCACGATCATGATCAGGCCGATGATCAAGGCTGTCACGAGCTTCTCTGTCTCCAGCGCGCCGAACAACGCTTGATTGCGCTCCATCCAAGTGCTGGTCGAGTAGTCCTCGCCGACGGCCTTCTCGATCGCTGCTGTCATCTCGTCCGACACCTCGAGATCGTCTAACCGAATTTCGACGGAATTCACCACGTCGCCGAGCGAGAGGGCTCGCTGCGCGTCGCGCAGCAAGCAGACGCTCCAAAGGTTGTCGAGTTCGAAGAAGCCGGTTTGGAAGATCCCTACGACTTGGAAGCGCTTGAACGAGGGTATGCGACCCAAGGGGGTCATCTCTCCCTGCGGGTTTAGCACAGTCACAATCGTCGACACCCTGGCTCCCACGCCATCGGCCAGCCCTCGACCCAACAAGATTCCCGGATACTCGCCTTCCGTGTTCGCGAGGCCTTGGAATGACCCCTCCACTACTTTCGAGAGCAGACGTGACACGCGACGCTCGGCGTCAGGTATCACTCCTTTCAGGAAGCAACCCTTCGCCCGCACGGGAGTGGATATCATCATTTCCCCGTAGAGAGTCGGCGCGACGGCCTCCACGTGCTCAAGACGGGTCAACTTTGCAAGCAGTGCATCGTACTCCTCGATCCCGAATTCAGGATTCTTCTCGACTAGATTGATGTGTGCGCTAGCGCCGATCAGGTGGTCCCGAAGCCCGGCTTGGACTCCGTTGTTGATCGCCATCGCGATTATGAGGGAAGCAACGCCTACCGCGACCCCGGTAACGGAGAGTACGGTGACGATTGAGAAGAAACGCTCCCGCCGCTTCGCGCGCAAATAGCGCAGGGCTACGTAGAGTTCAAACCGCACTCAAGAACCGACCCAGCATTCCATTGTGGATCAATGTTCTATTCTGGACCGATGCGGTGCATCCTTGTCGGTCTACCACTGCTCATCCAGGCGATTCCCGCGCTCGCGACCCCGAACGTCCTAGTGATTTTGACGGACGATCTGGGCCTTGGTGACGTTGCGGCTTACAATCCGCAGTCCAAGATCCCGACTCCCAACCTCGATCGCCTGGCTAGCGATGGCATCCGATTCACGGACGCCCATGCACCGGATGGCGTCTGCTCGCCGACTCGCTACGGCCTGCTGACAGGCCGCTACGCTTGGAGGACTTGGCTGAAGAAAGGTGTGTTGAACGGCTCGTCACCACCGCTCATCGAGCGGGAACGCCTCACGTTGGCCGACATGCTGAGCCAGAAGGGCTACCTCACCGGCGCGGTAGGCAAGTGGCACTTGGGGCTTCGCTGGAAGTTGCTTGACGAGTCCGCCCCGCAGATAGTCGGCAACATTGACTGGTCGAAGCCCGTTCTCGACGGTCCTGCCCAGCATGGATTCGCATACTCCTTCGGCCTGGCCAAGCCCGCGTGGACCTTCTTGGAAAACGGTAGAATCCTCGCTCGACCGACGCATCGCTTCGACCTGACACACTTGCCTGCCTACCTGATGGGCGGCAACAACAACAAGGGAATCAAGGCGCCCGGATTCCAATTCGAACGCATGCTGCCTCGATTCGCTGAGGAGGCGGTAGGGTTCGTGCAGAGAGCCGCGAGGGAAGGGAAGCCTTGGCTTCTCTACTTCACGCCACTCGCGCCCCACCGGCCGGTCGTGCCCAACACGGACTTTCAAGGCCGCAGCGCAGCCGGCCTGTACGGAGATTTCGTCACGGAAGTGGACTGGGCTGTCGGCGAGATTCTCGCGGCGGTAGACCGCAGCGGCCAGGCCGAGGACACTTTGGTGCTCTTCACCAGCGACAACGGGCCGGAGGTCGATGCCTACCGGCGGATGCTGGAGTACCGACACGCAAGCATGGGAACCGTGCGCGGCCTCAAGCGTGATCTCTGGGAAGGAGGTCACCGCGTTCCTTTGCTGGCCCGCTGGCCGGCTCGTATTCCCGCGGGCGCGATGCAGGACGAAGTGGTTTGCTTGACAGACATCATGGCGACAGTAGCGGCCATCGTGGGTTTCCCGCTTCCGGAGAACGCGGCCGAAGACAGCTACGACATCAGTGACGCGCTATTAGGAGAGAGTGCCGAGTCTCCGTTGCGCGAGGCTACGGTCCATCATGGCTCCCAGGGATGGTTCGGAATCCGCCAAGGGGACTGGGTGTTGATCGACCACCCCACGGGCGACAGCAATCGCGCCGGACCGAATCGAGAACCCGAGTGGTTCCGGCGGGAACGGCTGGTTGTCAGCCACGACCAGGGGGTCGAGCTGTTCAACTTGCGTGACGACCCCGCCCAGACCATCAACTTAGCGGCGCGTGCGCCCGAGCGAGTGCGGAGCATGAAACGCCTGCTGGAACGGTACAAGAGCGATGGCCGCAGTGTCAGACGCTAGGTGCCAGCGGCGCTAGGGGATCTGTCAAGCCAGTGCTTCGGCCGGGCGGCCAAGGCCGCATTCGCGATGGATCGCCGACACGGCGGTGCGCAGGTCTTTCTCGTTGACTACGATTGCGATAGTGAGTTCGCTAGAACCTTGAGCGATGGCGATGATGTTGACCTTCCGGCGGGAGATCGCGGTGAACAAGCGGCCCGCCAGTCCCGGTGTCCCGCGCATACCCTCGCCCACCGCCGCCAGCAGGCCGACGCTGTGGTCGACGCCGATCGGATGAAGGTATCCGTGAGCGAGTTCCAAGGCGAGTTCCTCGCGCAAGCCCTCCAGCACTGCATCCACTTCCGCGCTATGCACCAGCATGCAAAAGTTCTGTCGGAAGCTCGAACGCGTTAACAGCAGAAGTTCGACCTTCGCACGGGCCGCAGCAGCCAATGCTCTAGCCATGAGCTGCGCTCCGGACAGCGAGAGGCTGGCGGCCCCAATTGAAATGAGCGAGACGGTCGAAAGCGAGGTGATCGCGCGGACCCCCAGGCTCTTGACAGGCCTATTTGAAATGCGGGTCCCGGCTCCTGCGGGATTGAAGCTGTTCCGTATGCGAACCGGGATATCCATTTCGGCGAGCGGCGCAAGTGTACGCGGGTGCAGGACCTTCGCGCCGTTGTAGGACAGTTCCGCAGCTTCGTTGTAAGTGACTTCCTCGAGCCGCCGGGCATCCGTTGCGATCGACGGGTCGCAACTAAGGATGCCATCCACGTCGGTCCAGATCCAAAGTTCGTCCGCTCGCAGGGCACTTGCGATGATCGCGGCGGAATAGTCCGAGCCTCCTCGACCGAGCGTTGTTGGCGTGCCGTCTCGTGTCGCCCCGTTGTATCCGGTGATCACCGCGACCCGCCCCCCGTCTAGCAGCGGGCGCAGGATTGATTCGGCGTTCGCCGCTGTCTCGTCAAAAAGCGGATTGGCTCCTCCAAAGACCGAGTCCGTCACGATCAGTTCATCGCCCGACACACGGGCGGACTCGATCCGCGCCGCTTGCAAAGCCTCGCAGAGCAGCAACGCGGACAGGCGCTCGCCAGTTGGAGCGGCTCGGTCCACCGCTCTTAGGGGCCGCTCCATCAGCAGCAGCATCCCGCGTGCGACCCGGTCGAATGCATCTAGGATGCCGTTCATCCGTTCGCGGACGCTGGCATGTCGATCCGGCGGCAGCAATTCTTCACAGGCTGCGAAGTGCATTTCTCTGAGCCGAGCGAGGCCGCGCTCGACAGCTTCCGAATCTCTTCGAGAACCGGCCTCGAGCGTCGCAAGCAGCAAGTCCGTCACTTCCGACATCGCCGATACCACAACAGCAACCTGGCGATGACCGGCCTGCCCGGCTATCAGCCCCGCCGCGCTGGAAATCGCTTTGGCAGATCCGACGCTCGTTCCGCCGAACTTCATCACCAGGACGTGGTTGGGCATCGCTTGAATCCTTCCTAAAGGCGTTTGATTTAGGGAAAAGCCACAGGTGCCCGCTAGGAGGCGGGATCCCGGCTTGGATCGCGCCTACGCGACCCCCTCCTGAGTCTCGCGCTGCAGATACACGCCGTATTTCTTCAGCTCTTCCTCGTAGTAGTTCCGGTGCAGCACCTGCCACTCCTCGCTGCCTTCCGGAATCTCGCGCTTCTGTGAGATGATCATCTGCTTCGCCAAGCGGTCGCTCTTCTCCTCCAGCATGAGGATGTCGGTTAGATGACGCTGTATCTCCAGTCGAGTGTTGTTCCAACCCTTGATCAAGCGGGTGCCGGGAATGCGTGGAAGCATTCCGGCCATCTTGTGGGAAATTTCAAGCACCTTGTCCCGGGAGAGCTTCATGGTGCGCGGCCCCCGACTCTCGGCCACAGCTGAGATCACCTTGCGCTCGGCCAGAATCTTCCGTTTCACTCGGCTGAACATCTCGTGGTAGGAAATGCTCTGATGGCGTATGTACTCGTTGTACTGGGAAAGCAGCGCCCGGGCCTCCGCGTTGATTTCGTCCTCCAAGCTCAGTTCGTCGAGGACGATCGTTTCAAAGCCCTCGGATACGAGGGCTGGGTGCTTGAAGACGCATGACTGTGCACCAAGCCGCTTGGTGACCTCCGTGGCCAAGAATCTTATGAACGGTGGCGGGATCAGCATCCCTAGTGCAACCTATTTTAGCGAGTCCGTCACGGGGGTGTCCAACATGTCGCTCGGCACGCTGAACCTGCGTCCCGTCCGTCCCCAAGTGATGTCGGCGCTCCGGCGAGACTCGTCCGCGACGGGGCGCGTTCAAGAGCTTCCCGGCGGACAGGTTCACTGCCAGACTATCGTCTTCGAGCAACCGCTCCCTTCGTCCGTCAAGGGTCGATGCGTGTTCCGACGAAAAGCGCGGCTGGCCGCCGAAACCCATCGCCTTAAGAACCCAGCAACACTGCATCCCCTCGCTATGCGACGCGGTGAGGGCCCCTGGACCTGTCGGCCAAATTTGGCAACGCGCATCCGCGGTACGCCCCGACGGCTCTATGGCAAGCTACACGTCGAGAACATTCATCCCATGAATTGTCATTTGCCGGCGGTTTGAAAGCTCAAGGTGTTAGCTAGAGTCAAACTGTGTCGAAGATTACTGCCCTAACCCAAGATCTCTGCCGCTACATGATTCGCAACCGCACTGCCGAGAACGAGATCCTTGGCGAATTGCGACGAGACACGGAAGAGCGGGTGGGTGAACTTTCCGGGATGATGATCTCCGAAGAACAAGGCGTGCTCCTGCGGATTCTAGTCGCTGCCTTGGCCCCGCAAGTCGCGATCGAGGTCGGGACATTCACCGGATATAGCGCGCTCTGCATGGCCTCGGCCCTGCCGCCGGAAGGGAAGTTGATTTGCTGCGATCTCAACCGGGAGTGGACCTCGATCGGTGCCACTTACTGGGAGCGCTGCGGCGTGGCCGATCGAATCGACCTTCGAATCGCGCCGGCAATCGAGACTCTGACATCGCTTCCGGCCAACACCGTTGTCGACTTCGCCTTCGTGGACGCCGACAAGGCCAGCTATCTCGCCTACTACGAGGCCATCGTGGCGCGGCTGCGCCCCAACGGCCTCATCGCCGTCGACAACGTGATGTGGCACAACTGGTCGATGGACGCGGCCAATCAGGACGAGGAAACAATCGGTGTCCGGGAGTTCAACGACCATGTCCTTCGGGACGGCCGCGTCGAGAGCGTCATGCTGCATGTGGGTGACGGTGTCACGCTGATCCGCAAGCTGCACTAGGCGTCGCGGCTGTTCCGTCGCCGACCTCGCGAACGACCCTGAAAAGCACCTCGCGGAATCCGTTCGGGACTGAGACAGGGGAAACATCGCGTCCTTCCGTGCGGAAACCCTTTCGCGAGGCAAACGACAGCTCGCGCCAAGCCCTCGCGATTGGCGAGGAATTCTTGCTGGCCGGCCGCGGCGACGCGCCACGGGCACTGCCCGTCGGCAAGCACCGACCAGGATCCCGGCTCCCCGCTAAGTCAAGCGACGTCTAGCAGGCTTTCACGGACCCGCTCTTCGGGCACACGAATGCCCAGCCCGGGAGTCTCAGGCACCCTCACGTGGACGCCCTCCATCTCGATGTCCTCGGCGAGGAGATCGGCGAGAAACTGAGGGCCATTGAGTTCGGGCGGGAGCAGCAGGTCCAGCGTGGAATAGAGATGCACGGAAGCCATGAGGCTGACTCCTGCATCGGTCAGTCCGCTACCCAGCAGACCCAGGCCGTGCGCTTCCGAAACGACGGCGCTTTTCGCGCAATTGGTCACGCCCCCGCTCTTCGCCACCTTCAAGACCACCAGGTCAGCCGCGCGCATCTCAGCCACACGCGCTACATCGAACGACGAGAAGCAGCCCTCGTCGATCGCAACAGGGTAAGCGCTCTTCTCCCGTGCCCTCCGCATGCCCATCCAGTCTTCGCTGCGAACCGGCTGCTCGAAGCAACGAATGTTGTCGATGTCCCGGAGGGCTTGGAGGAATCGCTCGAGCTGGATCGGCTGGTAAGACTGGTTGGCGTCCAGCCAAATGTCGATGTCCGGACGCGCCTGCAGGATCGCCTCCAAGCGCCTGATGTCCTCGTCGGCGTCGCCGGCTACCTTGACCTTGAAGCAGCGGCATGCGGGCCAGCGCGTCACTTCTTCTGCCATCGCGCTAGGCGCGTCGATGCTCACTGCGTAACAGAGTTCGACCGTGTCGCGCAACTTGCCTCCCAGCAACCGGTGCAGGGGGACGCCGGCGATCTGGCCGGCCAAGTCCAGGAAGGCGATTTCCAGAGCGCTCTTTGAGAACGGAGCCCCGTTGCTCACCGCCGGGCGAATCGCCTCGTCCATCTGCTTCTTGAGCGGGTTCCATTCGAAAGGAGTCCTGCCAATCGCCATCGGCGCGAGGTGATGACGCAGGGTTCCGACAGCGGCTTCCAAGGTCTCGTAGGACCAGGCTGGAATTGTAAGAGTCATGCCCCATCCGACATGGCCGTCCTCCGTCTCGGCGCGAACCAGGACATAGCTTCCGGGCTTGCTCTCGGTGCCCACCGTTCCTACACCGATGCGAAACGTGGAGCGGAAGTGTATGCCGACGGGAAGCACATCTACCTTGCGGATTCGCCAGCCTCTGGGCTGATCGCCCGCCGCTGAAAGCGAGCCTCCAGCGGCTAGGCCGCAGCTGCCGCCTGCGAGAAATTGTGTGAATTGGCGACGGTTCGTATTCATGGATGCCTCTAGCAGGCGACCAAATGGCCAACTGCGACGTCACCGGTGATTGTACAGGGACGCGGAGTCAGGCGCGAACCTGGCACAGGGCTCCGTCGCCCTCGCCAATTGCGCTTTCGGTGTAACGAGCCCGCGCGGTCCCGGATTGGCTAAAACGAGCCAGATGGAACGAATGACAAGCCTTCGCGGGTTATTCGCACGTGGCGAACCTGGCCGGACTCACCGATCTTGTCATGCAGCTCGCCATCGACCACCAAAACAACCTCCGCCGCGTTCCCAACTGAGACTTGCACGACCTCTTCGGCTCGAATGAGCCTCCGCTCGCCCGCTGTCAAGGTCATTTCCCGCCGGATATCCCCGTCAACGAGGTATCTGACCCAGAGGCGGTCCGTGGCGCGGATCTCGATTTCCATGAGTGCCGGATTCCTGCCTGGTGCCGCGCGCCGGTCCTGCGAGAGCACCCCCGACACTGACTGACCTGCGTCCGTTCCGCCGGCGTCCGCTTCGAGAGAGTTCGCGACCGGAGTCGTCGCTTCGTTCAACGCGACGCGCTCGCCCTCGTTTCCGGCTCGGTTCAAGTTGTACCACCAGATCGAGCCAGCGACGATAAGGCTCAAAGCAACGCAAACTGTGGTGCCGGCGCCGCGGTGCTTGCGTACCGTGTGCACAAATGCCGAGAGTGCCGACCCGAGAAAGTATCCCGGCGACAGGGCCGGCGCCACAGGCTCGTCGGGCACAGGGCGTGAACGGGCGCTGGACACTGCCCCACGGATGGCTGAGACGGCCATCACCTCGTCAAGTCCCAGCGCGGTCGCGTATTGTCGCTGGAAACTCACCGCGCAGAACTGGTCCGGCAGCTTGTCGTACCGTCCTTCTTCCAGGCACTGCAGAAAGAAAGGCCGAATCTTGGTTACTTCTGCAACGTCCTCTATAGTCAGGTCCCGAGAAAGCCTAGCCGCTTTCAGCTGTTCGCCGATGGTCGCCATATAATCTTGGTTACTTCTGCAACGTCCTCTATAGTCAGGTCCCGAGAAACCCTAGCCGCTTTCAGCTGTTCGCTGATGGTCGCCATATATTGAGTACAGAATTGCCTCTATTATAGGAAATCCTCCAAAGCTGCCGTCTCCCGGCGGCTTTGGAGTCAGGAATCCACACGAATGTGTCGGGACTTAGACCTATTTGCCCGAGCGATTCCCGTCGGTCACCTCGGCAGTGTTGAGTGCTCGTTTTCCGTGGGCGCTGTCGAACCAAACCCCACTCGCTACTTTCAATTGGGTCGGAGTCGCGATTCTGCCAGCCCCCAGGAGTTGCACGGCCAGCGGCGAGGGCTTGTCGCTGCCCTTCGCTGCGACGGCACGCAGATCGCGTCCGAAATGAACATGCGCGTAGCGTGGACGGCCTTCCTTGGGCGAGCGTCGACGTCGTGCCCGCGCCTGCCGTCAGAACCGTCTCTTCAGCCTCACTTGTTACGCGTCCCGGGCGACCTTTGCGTTGACGGCCGGTATCGGACTATCGGAATTCCTCGTCCAACTAGTAAATTGGAGGTTCAGCCGCACTTGGAGTTCCCAATCGGAACGAAGACGCCGGCCATCGAGCCCCTTGGCCGGGCGGACGATCTGGTCACCGCCGGAAGCGTACGTCCTCAGGGCCCGGAAAGGCATTCGTTCCGCTCAGTGTCCGCGAAATCCCATTGCCCGAGTTGCCCGAGCCGAACACGACGCGAACCAACATCGTAATTCTCGAACCCGAGGCCTGCCCCGCGTGCGCCTCGGAATCGTTCTCGGAGCTCTTCGCCGGTTCCGACAGGGTTCTTCGCAAGAGGTCGTCGAAGTTCGTCGCTCTGGAATGCGCCGATTGCGGATTGATCCGCCTCGAACCGGGCCCCAGCGACGCGGAGCTCCGCTATCTGCACCCAGATCATTCATGGGAGTCGGTTCCCGCCTATCAAGGTCTCTACGCGGACTTCATACGCCACATCGCAGTGCGCAGCGACATTCGATTCATCGAGAGCTGCCTCCGCCCGCCGGGCCCTGTGCTGGAATTCACTTTGCCGGGGGGATCGATAGCGGAAGCCCTGGCTAAGCGGGGCGCTTCAGTCGTGGCGGGCCACTCCTCTGGCCGCATTCTAAGTTCACTAGTGCGCAAAGAAGGGATTTCCGCCGCTCGCTTCGGTCTGCCGGATCCTTGTTTTCTTGCAGGCTCCTTCAGCGCAATCACGGCATTTCACGTTCTTGAACACCTCGGCAAGCCCACGACGGCGCTGCTCGCCTTGCGAGATCTCCTCGCCGAGGGTGGGAGGCTGGTCTTGAAGATCCCGAACGCAGACTCTTGGCAGGGCCTGCTGCTTGGGAATGCCTGGAACGGCTTCGACATACCTCGACATCCCTTTGGCTTCGGAGCCGCGGAAATCGAATCCCTTCTCGAGCATTGCGGTTACAGGATGCTGCGTTGCAAGCATTTCTCTTTGGTTTCCGATGCGACCGGGCTGGCAACGAGCCTGTGCCCGTGGCTCGATCCGACGCTGCGGCGGATCCGCGCGGGTCGCGAGTCGAAGCTCATTGCAGCCTGGAAGGACACGGCTTACATAGCACTGGCGGCCGCGGCCTGGCCGCTGACTATGCTGGAAGCAGCGAGCGGTGGCGGTGCCAGCCTCCTGATTGAAGCTTGCAGGGCGGGGGAGGAACGGTCGGGGATCCAAGAGACCGCAATTCCGATGCCCAAGCTGACCAGGGACGGGTCCCGCCGCAGTCCGGAGACAGATAAGGGTTCCTCGCCGGGACCGCACGAGGGGTAGCCAATTCATGTCCAGGCGAATCGCACTTCGGCTCTTAGGCTCGGCCGCATTCCTGCTGGCGTCCGCGTGCGCGCAGCAACCGGCTCCGCGTTATCCATCCGGGGAATTCGCAGCACTCGGCGAGCGCGCCATGGAGTGGACCCGCCGTTTCGTCGAGCTAGGCCCTCGTCCTGCTGGTTCGAGCGCTCTGGCAGCCCAGCACGAATTGATTGTCAGGGCGCTGGCGAGGCTCTCATGCGAGGTCGAGGTGGACTCGTTCGTTGCTCCGACTCCCGTGGGCGCGCTGCGGATGCGAAACATCGTGGCGCGCTTCGGGCCGCCATCGCCTGGCGCGACGGTGGTGGTTTCCGGACACTACGACACTCATCGAATGAACGGATTCCTCGGAGCCAACGACGGGGGATCTTCAGCCGGCCTGCTAATGGCGCTGGCAGAACGAATCGATCAAATCGAACCGGGACCGGTTTGGCTAGCCTTCTTCGACGGCGAGGAGAGCACCGTCGAATGGCGGGACGGCGACCACACGTACGGCAGCCGGAGACTGGCGGGGCAGTGGGCCGCCGACGCAACCGTGCGGCGGATTCGCGCCCTGATCAATGTCGACATGATCGGAGACGCGGATCTGCAATTGGTCTACGAAGGCAATTCGGACTCCCGCCTGCGAGAAACCGTCTGGACCATCGCGAGGGAGCTAGGGTACTCCTCGGTGTTCCGCCGGCGGCCAGGCTACATCGAGGACGACCACATTCCGTTCTTGCGGGCGGGCGTACCCAGCCTGAACCTGATCGATTTCGACTACGGGCCGGGCAACTCCTACTGGCATACCGCTGCGGATGCGCTAGACAAGCTCGACGCTCGCAGCTTCGCGACCGTGCTGCACGTGTTGGAGGTCGCGATCAAACACATCCTCGCCGAATGACAGAATGTCAGCCCGCGTATTTGTCCCAGTACTCGGAATTCATTTCGTAACCGATTCCGGGACGGTCGGGGACGGTCAAGTAGCCGTCCTGCAGATCCTCCGACGGACGGACGGTGTCGGCGCGCCAGTGCACCTCGCCGAAGGCCAGTTCAAGGATGTCAAAGTTCGGCATCGTGGCGCAGACATGCGCGGCAGCCATGTTGCCCACGGGACTGGCTGGACCGTGGGGCGACGTAAGCAAGCCCGCCCCCTCCGCTATTACTGCGATTTTCTTCAGTTCGTACATGCCGCCGCAGTACTTCACATCCGGCATCACCGTATCGACCGTGTCCGCCCGAATGTAAGCGGAAAACTCCTTGACGCTCCACAGCATTTCGCCGCCCGCAGTCTGCACGTCCGTGGCCCTGTTAAACCGGGCGAGGTCTTCGGGAGCCCGGCACATTTCCTCCATCCAGTACAGGTTGAACGGTTCGAGTCTCCGCCCCACTTCGATGGCTTGGCGGGCGTCGAAACGGCTGTGGCCATCGATGAGGAGATCACGGTTCGGCCCGATAGCGGCTCTTACCGCCTCGACGAAGCCGATTCCTCGGCGGACACCGTCCTCGTGCTTGGCGGGATCGGTTTCGATCCTCGACATGTGGTCGAAGGGCGCCAGCTTGAACGCGTCGAAGCCCGCTTCTACGCCGCGGCGCGCATTGGCAGCGAAGCCCTCCGGCGTTCGGTTCTCGCCTCGCGTGGCGCGGTTGATGTTGGCGTAGTTCCGGATCCTGTCGCGCAACTTGCCGCCGAAGAGGGAGTGACAGGGAACTCCAAGCCACTTGCCCTGCAAGTCCCACATGCATTGCTCAAGCGCCGAGCATGCCGCGACAGTGTGCCGCTTCTCGCGCGGCGCTGCGGCCGCGACCTTGTCAAGAGATGCCGCCCGCAGTCTCTCGATTTCGAACGGGCTTCGGCCGCGGACAGCCTCGAACATTTCCTTGACAACACCAGTGCAGCGTGTCGGGACGGTCTCGTTCGCGGACCCGTCCCCGATGCCGGTCAGCCCGTTCTTCGTACGCAGCTCGACCAGGACCCACGATCTAGGGCCAACTCGCGAATAGTAGACGCCGAAACTGTTGATCACGTCCTTGTCAGCGGGATTTGCGGCCAGACCCCGAGCAGTTGCGGTGATTCCCGCCGTTCCAAGCAAGTCTCGACGTGTCATGATGGTGACAGTTTACGTGAAGGTGGAACTCAGGAACGCATGGTGGCTACTGTTCCGCCGCCCGGCCGTGGTGATCCTGCTGGCCTGCGGGGCGCACGGAGCGCTAGTTGCGGCGCAAGCCGACGGGTCGACGGCAGCCGCGACAAGCGAAAATGCCGTCCCCGCCGCCGTTGCCCCAAGCTCGGCCAGCCAGCCGGGATCCTCCGAGCGGACCCGCCTGAACCTGCTCGGGGAAGTTGACTCCGAGTCAGGCGAAGCCCGCCGCAACGAAAACGTGCGCCTCACATTGATCGACAACAACGTCTTGAAGGAGCTACTTCGACGGATGGGTGCCACTGCCACGATCGTGAAAGAGTTCAGCGCCGATCGGTCATTTTTCGGCTTGGAGTACGGCGGGACCCCGAAAGCCAGCCTGCACGTCCCTCGCACGGCGCGGAGCGGAATTCACGGAGAGGCTTCATGGAGCCATCAGAACAGCGCGCTGTCGGCGCGCTCGTTCTTCCAGGTCGGGAACGTCCGACCGGCACGCACGAACGACTACGGCCTCAAGTTCAGCGCACCGGTCGGCCCGAAATCGGCGCTCAGCGTCCAAATGAGCCAGCGTCGGCTCCTCGGCCAGGTCAACGGCAACGTGCTGGTGCCGGCGGCCGACGAACGAATACCGCTTACCACCGACCCGGCCAAGCGAGCGTTGGTGGAGCGGATCCTGGGCGCCTACCCGGCCGAGCTTCCGAACCGCACGGACATCAATGATCGCGCATTGAACACGAACGCCCCGCAAAACATCCACAACGACCGGGTGAGCGCAGCGCTGGACAACACCTTGGGGGCAAGCAGGTTGACACTGCGCTACAACGTGACTCTCCAGCATGTCGAGGCTTTCCAGCTCGTCGGAGGCCAGAATCCCGACACGACGACCAAGAATCACAACGCGCGGCTCACTTGGAACCGCTCGTGGAGCCCTTACACGACAACCGACGTCTCGGCCGGATTCGAGCGCATCGGATCGCTACTCGTGCCGGAAGAGACCTCGCTCGGGGCGTTCTACCTATTCAGCCGAATTCTGCAATCCATTGGTCCGAGCAGCAGCATCCCCATCGACCGTGCACAGAATATGTTTCGCTACGGGGCACGCTTGTCCAGACGGGCAGGGAACCACACCTTCACGACAGGATTCGAGACGCTTCGCAAGCAGGTGAACGGATTCGAGAGCAACAACCATCGCGGCACGTTCAGCTTCCGGGCCGATTTCGGAAGGAATGCTTTAGGAAACCTTCTATTGGGGACGCCGAGCCAGTTTCGATTCGCAATCGGCAACGCCCACCGCGGGTTCCGCAACCGCTCCGGACTGGCTTTCGCGCAGGACACATGGAAGGTCGTTCCCGGGCTGACCTTGCAGCTCGGGCTGCGCTTCGAACCCGTCGGCAGTCCCTTCGAGGTCGACCAGCTGAGCACGATTCCGTATGGCGCCGACCGCAACAACTTCGCTCCCTCTGTCGGATTCGCCTACAACCCGCCGGGGAAATGGGGCGTGCTGCGGGGAGCCTACGGCCTGCACTACGGCCAGTTATTCAACGCAACCTTCATGCAGGCGAGATTCAACACGCCCGGAGTGCTCACCGTCGTGGTCAACGCGCCGGACTTGATCGAGCCGTTCAGCGACCTGTCCCCGTCGGACCTCGACCCGAACGCACGCAGCATTCGCTACGAACTCGATCCTGAACTTTCCACGCCATACTCCCACCAGTACAACCTGTCCTGGACCGTCGAGACTCGTCGCGAGTGGGCCTTGGAACTCGGGTACGTCGGCAGCCGGTCTCACCGCCTCCTGAACCAGCGCTACCTGAACCGGGCGCATCCCGTGGACGGCATCGCCCAGATCACGCGAACCATCAACCTGCGCCGAGCCGACCCCCGCTACTTCGACGTGCTTCGCACGGTCAATGGGTCGATCGGCTATTTCGATGCCGCAAAGGCCACCTTGCGGATTCCTAACTGGGCGGGCTTGAATCTGGACGCTTCGTACTGGTGGAGCAAGGCGATCGACTTAGCGTCGGACTACACGAACACGGCAGTCGGCCGTGACGGTCGCGGGTCGCGAAGCCCAAATGAGTTCGACGTGTGGGGCTACATGAAGGGATTGAGCGAATTCGACCAGCCGCACGCGCTGCTTTTCCGCATCAACTACGCCATCGCCGGCAAGCGACGCTTGCCGAGGGGCTTGCGGGCTGTGCTTGGCGGGTGGCAGGCCAGTTCCGTCGTGCTGTGGAAATCCGGCACGCCGTTCGGGATTCGATCCGGATCGGACTCTCCCGGAATTGGAAACGTGGACGGCGCTGGCAGCGACAGGCCCAACTTGGCCGACAGCTCGATCCTCGGACGGGTCATCAATCATCCGGACAGGTCGCTAGCCCAACTGCCGCGGAGCGCGTTCGAATTCATCGGGCCGACCGATCCCGCCGGCAATCTCGGACGCAACACATTTCGCAAAGACGGAGTCTGGAACGTCAACACGGCGCTCTCGCGGCGCATTCTGCTGCCTAGGAAGGCGTCCCTGCTGCTCCGCGCCGAATCGCTGAATCTGCTGAATCACCCTCAATTCGCCGAACCCGACCTCAACCTGGCATCGCGCACTTTCGCCGCGATCACGAACACACTGAACGACGGGCGTTCCTTCCGTTTCACCCTGCAGGTGGCGTTCTGATCGATGAAGGCGGCGGGACGCAGCCAATCCCAGGCCGGAGCGCCGCACGACGGGTGACCGAGCGCCTGCCAGGCGGACTGCAATCCCAGCTCCGGGCGCGATTCGTTCCCGAAACACGTGAGGATCAGTGCCGGTGCCGACCAAGCGCTATTCGAGCCCCGGACTTGGCAGATCAAGAGGCAGCCTGGCGCGATGCGGGCCTGGCGATAGCGTAGCGTCAGAAGCCTTCGATGGATATCCGAAAGCTCTCCGTCCAACTGCCGCCTGCGGGCACTTGCGGCAGCTGGCGGTACAGTCCGCGATGAGCCAGACTAAAGGCGTTGGTAATGCCCGACATGGGTTCGAAGCAGACGAATGACTGTCCGTCTCCGGTCGGGGCGTAAACCACAGCAACAGGGAATAGAGGGCCGTATTCCACAGTAATCCGCTCGCGGAGACCCCGGACATGGAAACGGGCCCACCCGTCCGCATCGCGCTGCAAGCCGTCGAACACGTGATCCAAGAACTGCCCGCGCAAGGGCAAGTCGTCCGCTTGGGGAAAACTCTGCCGAATTGGCGAATGCGTGCCTGTCGGGGTGAACTGTTCGTTCAGGCTCCAAACGGAATCGGCAGCGAGCCGGACACGCCACGAGTCGCGCGGGCTGTCGTGCAGCTGAAAGTACGGGTGGAATCCAACCGAGAGGGGCATCGTTTCCGCGCTCTCGTTCGAGACGGTAGTGCGTGTCTCGAGCGTTTCGCCCGCGAGAATGTAAGTCATTTCGATGCCGTGGGCGAATGGGAACTGAGCCAGCAGCGTCGGATGCCGGGCGAATTCCAAGCGGCTTTCAACCCGCGCCGAGTCCGGCCCGGCGCGAAGAGCCGTCACCTCCCACTGGGGCGCGTGCAGCAACAGTCCGTGAATCGGCTGGCCCGCCGGGTCGAGAAGGTAGTTGCCGAGAGATCGATTCAGCTCGTAGCGCACGCCGTTGGCGTAGAATGCGTGCTCGTCGAGTCGGTTGGCCCAAGGCGCTAGGAACGGGTTGCCGCAAAGGTCGGGATTCGTCGCGAACTCACCCACGGAACGATACGGGAACCAGAACGCGTTCTTGCCGTTGACCAGGAATTCAAAAGCGTTGTTGCCGATCTTGGGAGCCACCGACACCGAAACGCCCGCGGGGCCCGACAAGCGGACGATGTCAACGCCATCGACTTGCGCCAGGCACGCGGAGTAGCTCGAGGCGGGCGGGACACTCATGAACGGTTGCCCAGAATACCGCAGCGCCTCCGCTGCCCGCCAACCGGCGTCATTCGCCCTTGATCTCGCGCAGGTCCGTGTCACCCTGGCAGCACATGCAGCGCCCGGGCTCGTGGGTGGTGATGTGACAGATCTCGCAGTAGTAGGTCACGCGGTGCAGCTCGCCGTCCTTCACGGTGAAGATCTTCTCGACGTAGAATCGCCCGTCGTCCCGCCGATGACCGCGCACCTCCCATGTCCGCTCCGCGAGCTGTGGGTCGCGCATCGTGAGTTCCAAGGCTCGTTCCGGCGCGAGCTCGACCGAGTCACCCTCCGTCGTCACCAGCCTGAGCGGCACGGCTTCGACCGCAGGGGCCAGACGACCGCGCAACGTGACTGTCGAAGCCGCTGCTGACGACGCCAGAACCAGAACAGTAAGTATCCGGACTGTGCGGAATGAAACTTCAGATAACATAGATTATGTTAACTTTTGTGGCAGAACCACCGAAAAGCCCTTTCGAATTCACTCTAGCGCACGAATCAAGCCCGGATTGCACCTGGGCCGGCCAGGACCGCCATGATTCCCCGCTACTGCCGCTTTCGCTCGCAGATAGAGCGAATTGCGCCTCTGGCGCGCGCTCGCGCTTGGCACTACCAATCGACAACGGAACCGTCGAAGGCATCATACGGTTCGGGGTTCCTCCAGTCATGATCGATCTTGTCGGCAATCGCCTCGTCGTCGATCTCGATGCCGAGGCCAGGCTTGGTCGGCAACTCAACATAGCCGTTCGCAAACTGCAACGGTTCCTTTAGGTAACCTTCGCCAAGTGAACGGAATTCCTGGCACATGAAGTTCGGGATGGTTGCGTCTAGATGGACGCAAACGGCCGTAGCGATCGGTCCGAGCGGATTGTGCGGGGCGATGGCTGCGTAATAGGATTCCGCCAAGCCCGCGATCAGACGCGCTTCCATGATGCCTCCGCAATGCGAGAGATCGGGCTGCAAGATGGAAGCGGCTCCCTTCTCGAGCACCTCCCGGAAGCCCCATTTCGTGAAGACGCGCTCGCCTGTCGCAATCGGCAAATGCGTGCCGCGCGCGATCTCGGCCATAATGTCGTGGTTCTGGCAGTTGATCGGCTCTTCGATAAACATCGGCTGGTAGGGTTCCAGTGCCTTGATCAAGAGCTTCGCCGTCTGCGGGCTGATCGCCCCGTGGAAATCAATGCCGATGTCGACTTCGTCTCCGGCGGCCTCGCGCAGGGCTCGGAAGCGCTCGGCCGCTTTCTCGATGAAAGCCTTGTTTTCCACCGTGCGCGCCGGTCGCTCCTTGAAAGGCCCGACCTTGAAGGCCGTGAAGCCCCTGGCAATGTCGTCGCGGATGGTGTCCGGCGACGCCCCGCCCTTGTAAAGACGAACCTTGTCCCGAGTCGGCCCTCCGAGCAACGCGTAGACCGGGACGCCGAGGGCCTGCCCGGTTATGTCCCACATCGCTTGCTCCACCCCGCTCAACGCGCTGGTGAGGACTGGACCGCCTCGGTAGAAGGAGTGCCGGTAGATCGCCTGCCAATGATGTTGCACCCGCCGCGGGTCCTTACCGATGAAGTACGGCTCCATCTCCCGAACGGCCTCCGCGCAAGTCCTGGCCCTGCCTTCGACGATCGGCTCGCCTAGACCGACGAGCCCCGCGTCGGTGTGCATTTTGAGGAACAGCCAGCGCGGTTTGACCAGGAAGGTCTCTAGCTTGGTGATCTTGATTGCGTCTCCGTAGGGCACCGGGGCTGCCGCGGCGGACTGGGCAAGCACCGCGCCAGTCGCGATCCCAGCGGCTGCCCCCTGCAGGACGGATCGGCGTTTGAGTTCCTCAGGCATCGGCCTATACTTTACAGGATTTGCAGACAGCCGGTTCGCGGGCTTCAGAGCGACAAAGGCGTTTTGAAAGACAAGCAGGAGTCTCTTCGACCGGTCCACACCCAATCGGTATAATGCGCCTATTGCTATGCACTCCTGCGACGGGCCCCTTCGAAGCTTTACGCACTTCTCCTCTTTCTGAAGCCATTCCCGTGCAGCTAGGCCGGCCACGTCCCGCCGACCGGAATCAGGTAGCACTCTTATGCAACACGTCACCATCATCGGGCACAGAGGAGCCAAGGGGCATCCGGAGAATACGCTCCCGAGCTTCGAAGCCGCCCTGGAACAGGGCGCAGACGGGGTGGAGCTGGATGTGCGCCTTTCGGGAGACGGTCACCTGATCGTGGTGCACAGTCCAGTCGTAAGCGGCCTCCTGGTCAAGTCAACGCCGTTTGAAAAATTCCAAGACCTGGGAAACGGCTACGAGATCCCGCTGCTGGAAGATACGCTGAAGCGTTTCTCCGGCCGGACATTCCTTGACATCGAACTCAAGGAGCGCGGCTTTGAGGAACAGGCGATCGAGATGATCAAGCAGCACTCGGAAACAAAGGATGTCATGATCTCCGGCTTGAACACTGACATGTTGAACAAGGTTCACGACCTGCAGCCGGACATTCAACTCGGGTTCATCTACAACCGCACGCAGCAGGAACAATCGCGCCACAACAGCCCGATCGACTACGTTATCCCTCAATTCCGGCTCGCGTCGCGCCAGCTGATCGAGGACGTGCACGACGAGGATCTTCAGGTCTTCGCGTGGACAGTCAACCAAGAATCCGAGATGCGGCGCCTGCTGTCGCTGGGGGTCAACGGAATCATCACGGACGAGCCGGGGCTGCTGGCCAGGGTGCTGGGACGGTAGGGCCGCGCCCACGAGCGGTTCAAGTGGCCGGAACGCGTCGAAACTCTCCTAGATGGTGAGCCCGTAGCTCCGCGAGGACCGTCATCGGCCAAGGCCTGGCGATGCGGTTTCCGGCCTCTCACGACAGGCTGAGTCGGCGCTGGGGTCAAGAGGGCAAAATCGAATCGCAAGTGGCGAAGAATACCGACGAGCGCGACCAGCTGATCCTTGCGGGAAAAGAGTTCCTCTTTCCGGCCGTGCTCCACTACTATGATGAGCCTCTCGTCGTCGAAACCGCGCAGGATCAATACCTTTGGGACCTTGAGGGGCGGCAGTACCTCGATTTCTTCGGCGGCATCGTTACCATCAGTGTCGGCCACTTGAACGAGAGAGTGAGCCGAGCCGTTCATCGGCAGGTCGACCGATTGCAGCACGTTTCAACGCTCTTCACCACACGCCCGCAAATCGAACTCGCCGAACGCATAGCCAAGGTGTCCCCGTCAGGCAAGCTCACCAAGTCGTTCTTCACCAACAGCGGGTCAGAGGCGAACGAGACCGCGGTCCAGCTTGCTCGCTGCTATACGGGCAACACCGAGATCGTCGCCTTGCGTCACAGCTATCACGGACGCACCTCGGGCGGGCGGGCCTTGACGGGGCAAGGCCCGTGGAGAGGGCCAGGGACACCGGAGTCTGGGATCGTCCATGCGCACAACGCCTACTGCTACCGCTGTCCGTTCGGAAAGACCTACCCTTCCTGTGATGTGGCCTGCGCGCGGGATGTCAAGGAACTGGTCGAAACATCGACGTCCGGAAAGCTCGCAGGGTTCATTGGGGAGCCGATTCAAGGCATTGGAGGCTTCATCACGCCCCCCAAGGAGTACTTCGGCATTGTGGCCGAAATCGTTCGCGCTCACGGCGGCATCTTCATCAGCGACGAGGTGCAGACCGCGTGGGGGCGGACTGGCAAGTGGTTCGGCATCGAGCATTACGATCTCGTGCCGGAAGTCATGACGATGGCCAAGGGCCTCGGCAACGGCTTGCCCATCGGAGCGACGACGGCGCGGCCGGAGATCGCGGATTCATTGCGCTACCTGACATTGTCGACATTCGGCGGGAATCCGGTGACGGCGGCGGCGGCCAAGGCCGTGATCGACTATGTCGAGGACCAAGACCTTCTCAAGAACTCGCGCGAAGTCGGCGACTATCTGGAAGCACACCTGCGATCGATTCAGGAAGAGTTCCCGCTCATAGGCGATGTCCGGGGCATGGGCCTGATGCGAGCGCTCGAACTTGTTAGAGACCGGGACTCGAAGGAGCCTGCCAAGAGAGAGACAGGATTGCTGATGGAGGAAGCCCGCTCACAAGGTCTTCTCGTCGGACGCGGGGGACTCTACGGCAACGTCATTCGAATCAGCCCGCCCATGAACATCGCGCGGGACGACGTGGACACGTTTGCCAAGATGCTCCGCAACGCCCTGCTTGCTGTCGTCGGCAGCTGAACAGCGGCCGACCTCGCGCCACGACTGGACGGGCCCGGCAGAACGACGGTGCCCGCCCCGCCGGATTGTAGTTGACTAGTCTGTTGGCGGCTCCTCGATTACGTTGCCTTCCAATAGCTCGTTGATCCGCTCCTCTGTGTAGCCGAGCGACTTGAGGATCTCGCGACTGTTGTTGCCCCGGGCTGGCGCCTCGCCGGTTACGTAGCCAGGTGTCTCGCTGAGCTTCGGAAAGACGCCGAGCTGTTCGTACACGCCGCCGTCAGCTCCGCGAACCGGCGTGACCATGCGTCTCTCGGCCACGGTATCGTCTTGGACCGCCCGCGAGATTTCGCGCACTTCCGTGACGCAGACGTCCGCTTCAGCGAAAATCTCCATCCAATCCGAGACTTCCTTCTTCTGAAAGGTCCTCGTCAGCTCGGCCTTTAGAATTTGCTGGGCGTCACCCTCGACATATTGATCCTCGATCAGGTCTTCGCGTTCGATCGCCTCGCAGAGCGCCCTCCAGAACTTCGGCTCCAAGGCCGCGACCGCAAGGTACCGGGAATTGCGAACTGGATAGATGCTGTAGCAGGCATATCGGCCGAAGAGCCGTTCGTGGCCTCGCTTTGGCCGGCGCTTCGTGGCTGTGTAATTCGCAATCTGAACCGGCATCAGCCCGAGCACGGAGTCGAACATCGAGATATCAATGCTCTGGCCCTCGTTAGTCTTGGACCGCTGCTGCAGGGCCAGCAGGATCCCTATTACCGTCGGGAGCGCACCGGCGGCCACATCCGCGATCTGGATTCCCGGCACGGCGGGCATGCCGTCCGATTCGCCCAGCAGGTCGAGCATGCCGGCATAGGCAACGTAGTTCAGGTCGTGGCCAGCCAGTTGCGCATATGGCCCGGTTTGCCCGTATCCGGTCAGCGCGGCGTAGATCAGCTTCGGGTTAATCTCCTTAAGCTGCTCGTACCCAAGGCCCAAACGGTCCATCGTGCCCGGACGAAACCCGTCGAGCACTATGTCGGACTCTTTCGCCAGGGCAATGAACGCCTCTTTGCCAGCTTCGTGCTTGAGGTCGATGGCGAGGCTCTTCTTTCCGCGGTTGATGGTCAGGAATGCCGCGTTGACACCCTGTGCCTTGGGGAGGTAGTCGCGCATGTAATCCCCTTCCCCGGGCTTCTCGATCTTGATCACTTGCGCCCCGAAGCTTGCCAGGATGTGACTCGCGTACGGGCCAGGCAGCAACCGGCTAAGGTCGAGGATACGGATTCCGTCCAGCGGGCGGCGACCATGCGCGACGGGCTGCCGTTCCGCAGAGACTAGTTTCTCTCGCGTGGTCGTCTTCTTGGTGGCCTTCTTCGCCGCCCGCTTGATTTCGGGGCCCGGCAGCGGTGCACGCTTGGTGGACGTTCGCGTCGGAACGTTCCGAGCGGGCGGCCTTTTCCCCGCAGAGCTGCCCACGCCAGCCGCCTTGGGCAGAGCCTTGCGCTTGACAGCCTTTGGCTTGGAAGAGGCTTTGCTGCCGGAAGCGGCTTTCTGCGCGCTGGCCTCGTTGGGCTTGGCCGCAGCCGTCCGTTTCTCGGGGGTGGAATCCTCACCCGCACTCTGTTTTTTCTCGGGGGCTTCGGCTGTCATGGCGATTGCGGGGCCGCCGCTTCTTCGTGCCCAACCGGGCTATCGTCTGAACCGGCACGAATCCCCCTCGGCTTCGCGGCAACGGGAGGTACGTTTCGACGGGGGGCAAGCATCAGATGCTCTGGATGGACGGCCTAAACCCACTCAGCATGAAGCGTTGCCTACATTTTTCTAGCCTATTGTATTCGAAAAGCATAGCGTACCGCAAGGTCTTCGGAATTGAAGGCTTCCGAATCCTCGACCAGTCCCCTTGCGCGCCTGACGCCCGCGCTGACGCAGAGGAGCCGTCGAACGGCCACTGCCCGCTCCAGAGCAAGGCCAATGCGGCACCCTAGGAGTTCATTCCACGCCGATGCGCGGGCCGGGCTGTGAACCGGCAATTGCCGGCACAGACGCGGACCGGGCGCAACCCGAAGCGGGCCAATCCCCAAGCGTGGGAGTTCGAACGATGGGCTCCCCAGTTGGCGCCGAACTCGGCATACTAGCGTTCGGTGGCTCGATTCGTTACTATTCGAAACGGATCGTTCGAAGAGCGGATATCCCGTTTGGGGCTGGAATACGAGACCTAGAATTCGGTCGGCGGGTGCATCCGGATTCGGATCAAAACGAAAGGCTCAATTAGCGAAACGTATGCATTTTGTTCGATATTTGGTATAATTCCTTTAGGTGCAGGAGGATCGTGTCCCATGACGAACGAGAGATTCCAGAGTTGGCTGGCGGGGTTGGACCGCTTATCAGAAGCGCAGTGGTCGCAACTCGAGCAGGCCGTGCAAGAGCGCAGCGAAGGGGCTGCGGCGGTGGCCGCGATTGAACTGCAAATTGACGCCCAGCGGCGCTGTCGGCACTGCCAGGCCGGCGGGGCAGTGCGCCGCGGCAAGACGCGCGGGTTGCGCCGCTACAGTTGCAAGCAGTGCGGCAAGACGTTCAATGCCTTGAGCGGCACGGCGCTGTCTGGATTGCATCACAAGGAGCGCTGGCTGGCGTTGGGGCGCTCATTGGTGGAGCGGGAATCGGTCCGGCAGTCGGCGCAGCGCTGCGGGGTGGCGGTCACGACCGCGTTTCGCTGGCGGCATCGCTTCATGGCGCAGGCGGGACAGTTGGCGGGGCGGCTGGAAGGGCTGGTGGAAGCGGACGAAACGTATGTGCTGGAGAGCCGCAAGGGGGAGCGGAAGCTAGAGCGGAAGGCCCGGCGGCGGGGCGGGCGGGCCCGGCAGCGGGGCCTGTCCAAGCAGCAGGTGCCGGTGCTGCTGGCCGCCGCGCGCGGGGGCGCGACCGCGGGCCAAGTGCTGAAGAGAGTGAGCCAGGCGAGTTTGCAGGCCGCGCTGGAGCCGCTGCTGGCCAGCGACGCGGTGCTGCTGAGCGACGGCGGTCGAGCGTATCCGGGCTGTGCCCGGCGGCTGGGGGTCCAGCACGAGGCGGTGAACGTGTCGGCGGGCATGCGGGTGCGCGGGAGCTATCACATCCAAACGGTGAACAATCGGCACCAACAATTGAAAGCGTTTCTGCAACCGTTTCGGGGGGTAGCGACGAAGTACTTGGACAGCTACCTGCGCTGGTTTCAGCAGGTCGGATTAGTGCGAGAGGCGTCCCCTCGTAGCTGCTTGGTGGCCTCAATGACACCCCAATGCATACGTTTCGCTAATTGAGCCAAACGAAATCGATTTCTTGTAACCAACCCGCAACCGCATCCGCTGCCAGTGCGTCCAATCTAACTCACATGGGAACGATGACGACTACAATGTCCGGGAAAGGCTACCCGATGGCTCCCCGTAGCCGGATCGCTACCAATCGCCCCGTGTCGTTCGAGAACGCTTCAGAGGCAGAAGTCGTGCGCCGGGCGAAGGCGGGTGACGAGCTCGCCTTCGCAGAGATCATTCAACGGCACCAGAAGATGGTCTATAGCGTCGCCTACCGGATGGTCCGCCGCCGAATCGACGCGGAGGACGTGGCGCAGCAGGTCTTCGCGAAGATCTTCTACGCCTTGAAGAAATTCAACATGCGGTCGTCGCTCTCGACGTGGATATACAGGATTGCATTGAACGAGACCTACGACTACCTTCGCAGACTCAAGAACCGGCGTGTTCTTTACGAAGGGGACATGAGAGAAAGTGTCGACGAATTCGTGCAGGACTCGCGAATAGCGGCGGACCGCGGACCGGGCGCCGCGGAGCAATCAGAGCGCCGAGACTATCTGATCAAGCTTCTAGCGCACGTAAGCTCCGAAGAGCGAATGCTGCTGTTCCGGAAGGAAGTCGAAGGGCTTACCGTGCAGGAGTTGTCTTCAATGACCGGAATCAACCAAAACACCATCAAGGTGAAACTGTTCCGAGCCCGCAAGAAACTGGTCAAGGCTGCAGCTAAGCTCGAATCGGGAGGGGCCGCCAAAGGTGGTAAAATTCGCGGCGGGGGAGTATGACGAGGCACCGAACGATGGACAAATTCCTACGCAGCAATCTCGAGGACTACCTCTCGGGCCAGCTTGGCGAGGCGGCTCGCCGTGAGTTCGAGAGCCGCTTGGGGCGTAACCCCGAAGCCCGTAATACGGTGCAACGGATGGTCGGCATCTCCGGGATGTTCAGTTCATTCAACATCCCTGACAACGATTGCCTAGGGCCCCCGCCAGGCTTCTGCGGCAAGGTCCTACGTAAGATCGCGGCCGAGAGGAAACCCGAGTTCTGGGATTTCTTACTGCAGCCGTTGGTGATCCGACGAGTGGCGATAGCTTCCTGCGCCTGGCTGCTGATGCTGTTGTCGGCAAACGCGTACGACTCATTCGATCAACCCTCGACGGAGCATATCGCCCAGACGATTCTCGCGGAGCCCCCGGAAAGCGCCGACTATTGCAACGTCCGCCTAGGCTGCGACATCGACTTGAACCGCAGTTCGATGCTGGCGGCCGTAATGGTCCCGAGGAACTTTGGCCGATGATGCGGGAAGTCCCGGCGGCTTCGGTCAGCAAGGCCGTTGGAGTATTAGCTTTGGTATTCTTCTGCGGTTTTGCTACCGGGCTCTTGAGTTACAACCTGATAGGGTCCGAGCCGGCTAGGCGCGGCACGCAATTCCGGATCGACGCGACCGTGCAGGATCTCACCACGAAGCTATCGCTGAACCCGAGCCAAGTCGAGCAGATCCGGGAAATACTCGATGACGTGATCATGGAAGAGGCCGAACTGCTCAGCCAACTCAAATGGAATCAGTTTGATGCGCGCGAACGGATCACCAAGTGCCTAACCCCGGAGCAGAGCCAGCGATTCAACCAGATGATGCAGGTGGCGTTCAAGTCCCAATGATCGTCCGCGGCATTGCTGCCCGAGCAGTGTTCTCGAACCGCAAGATGGGCAAATCGGGGCTGCTTTCAGGAAACCAAGTCTTTTCGGGCCTGAATTGCTTCCTGCCCGGGCAAACTCATTCTCTGCACACACATGCCGGCCAGGACAAGCTTTACTTCGTTCTCGAAGGCCGGGGCAACGTGACCGTCGGCGCGGACACAGACGCTATCGAAGCCGGGGACTTGGTATTGGCACGTGAGGGCGTGCAGCACGCACTTGAGAATCCGGGTCCGGACAATCTAGTCGTACTGGCCGTGATGGCCCCACCGCCAGCCACGCGGTCCAAGTCGGATCAATAAGACTCTCGCTCGAGCGACGTCCCTAGGCGGCACCGTTCCGCCCCTTGGCGGAAGACACGTTCACGCCCTCAACCCCCATTGAATCAATCTCCGAGAATTTAACTTTTCGCTGCTCGTCCATCGCTAGGTTCGCCAGCATAACAGCGACAGAATCCTGCAATCCGACCTCGATGCCGGCGAGTGGCCTGGAGCCACTGGCAACGTCATTCAAGAAGCTCGACAGCTCGGCGTATTCGGGATCGACGGTCTCGCTAGGTCGCAGGATTCCCTTGTGGTAGGCCCAGGTCTTAGCGAAGAATAATTCCTTTTCGATAAACCCGACCTGTGCGGGGTCGATCGCTTCAGGATCGATTGGAAACCCGTCGCCCTGCTCGGCAGTATCGAGCGCCACTGTCGCTCCAGCAACCCAATTCTCGCCGTCCTTCTCTTGCTTGGCTTGATCCTCCATCTTGACTTTCATCACGTCCGGGTAAAGCAGGCCGTCGCCGTATGGAATCAACGTCAACTCGATTGCGCCGTCGGTGCCGAGAATCGTTTCGCGACAGCCATCGCCCGGCACACGCCGACCGGCGATATGCCGATTGGTCATGATGGAACTGTACTGCAGCTTCTGCCCGCCCGGGTACTCGAAGATCAACTGGATGTTGTCGTAAATGTCGCGACCGTCCTTCCAGTAGTCCAAGCCCCCGACACCCATGACGGATTCGGGATGCTGGTCGAGGAACCAGTCCGCGACGTCGACCTGGTGCGACATCAACTCGGCGCACAGTCCGCCGGAATACTTCCGGTACAAGCGCCAATTGAACTGGTCCTCGAATTCCTGGGACGCCTTTCGACGCCAGTTGGTATTGCGGTGCCACTGGGCTTGGATATGGGTGATGTCGCCGATGACCCCAGCGTCGACCAATTCCTTCGCCCGCTGGTATAGCAGGCTGTAGCGCCTCTGCAAGCCGACCTGTATGGTGAGTTCCGGGTGGGCTTCGTGCAGGCTCCTGAGGGCATGCACTTCCTCCGGCGTGAATACCAGCGACTTCTCGCAGAACACGTGCTTGCCCGCTTCCAAGGCGGCCTTCATGACCGGAAAGTGGAGGAACAGGGGGACCGTGATGAACACGGCCTCGATCTCATCCTGAGCTAGCAGCTCGTTGTAGTCGCTATAGGCGCGCGGCTCGTTGTCGAAGACCTTCAGCGCCCTGTTGAGATTCTTCTCATAGATGTCGCAGAGAGCGACGCACTTGCCGTGCTCCATGTGAACCAAGTGGCGTTCCAGCAACCGGCGGCCCCGGCTGCCCGGCCCGATCATCGCGTAGTTAACGACACGCTCGGCCCCCTTCGCCTTGCGCACGAATGGGCCCTTGCTCGCGACGGCAGCCGCGACGCCCATGGCAGCGGCGGTCTTCGCAAAGTCGCGTCTATGCAAGTGCTGAGTGGTCGGCTCGGTGTCTGCCATCAGTTCCTCCAAGGTCTAGTATCCTTCTTCCGAGTCTAGCTTGCGGTGCATGCAACCGCAACCGGCTAAGCCGGTGGCGGTTCGACACTTGGGGGTCAGCAGCGTGGCTGGGGGGCCAGGACCGCACGGTGCGGAGATTGGGCACCTTGCTGGAGGAATCGAATCACTCCCGGAGACTCGGTCCCACCCTAGGCACGGCCTCAGCCGAACAGCCCGGCAGATCGCTCGGAGGCATCGAAATACGCTTCCACTTGCCGGTCGAGAGTGCCTCCCTGCCCTGTCGGCCTCTTGCGTTCCACGGATCCAGAATCGACCGGAAGGTGGTTTCTCTCCAGGACCCAACGCACGCGGCCGGACGGCGAGAGGGCAAATCTCGCGGCGTCTGCAACGCCGTCCGGCACGCGCTCGCATCGGGTTCGCGCGTACCCAAGATTGCAACCGAGGACCAGCAGTTCGCCATTCGGCCGGAATGATTCGTTGGGATCTGCCCTGCAAGTCCCCGCATATGGACGACCCAGAGGAGGTCGATACTTGCCCGGCCACACGCTCCACGGCAAGCGGTCGCTCGGTTCGAAGCAAGGACACGCCATCAATATTGAGTTTATGATCAACAATCGGAGGTCTGCCCCACGCTCCGTAGTATGCTTACGTTTCTGCCATGGATCGAATCGTCGCTCTGCAAGGAATGCTCGAGGCCGATCCTACGAATCACTTCGTTCGTTATGCATTAGCGCAGGAACTCGTCAATCGAGGCGAGGACCATCGGGCAGCCGAAGAGTTCCAGTGCATCCTCGACGCGGACGCGAATTACCAAGCCGCTTACTACCACGCTGGCAAGGCACTGGAGCGACTGGGTCGCCTCGGCGAAGCGAAGGCCCTGTACGTGCAGGGAATCGAAGCCTCGTTTAGGACTGGTAACGCTCACGCCCGGAGCGAACTCGAAGCGGCCTTGGAGGAGGCTTCGGCCTGATTGCCTGCACCCCCCCCGAACTCTGTCGTTCAGGCCATTGGCCCTCGAGCCCCGAGCGCTATGACCGCCCGATCCTCGCAGCGCGGATTAAGTCCAGCGAGTGATTTTATTTGCCCTCTGGTCCGCGCTGCGCGGTTCGTGGGCGCATTGGTTGTAGCGAGTGCTCCCGGTCTGGGAGACAGCCTCAGCGACCTCGCGAGATTGGATGGAGCTCCGGGCGATGAAGTCCGGCTCATCCAGTACATCCGGAATCGGGTGGGCGGAGTCCATCGAACCGGCGGAAACGGTTCGCTGGTTACCACATTTGGGAGTGGCTCCCCTCGTACGCTGCTTGTCGCGGGAGTAGACGAACCGGGATATGCGGTCTCCGGAGTCCATGAAGAGGGTTATTTGCACATTCGCCCTCTGGCGGACTCTCCGCTCGCAACGAGCCTTGAGAACTATTTCTTGGGGCAGCACGTTCGTGTGTCGACTCGAACAGGGACGATTCTGCGAGGCGTCGTATCCGCCCCGTCAGTGCATTTCGCTTCGGGCAGCCGATTTCGAAGCCCGAATGCGCCGAACGCGCTCTTCGTCGACATCGGCGCTCGGGACAGGCTCGAGGTGGCTGCGGCCGGGGTCGCGGTTCTGGACCGCGTGACCCTTCACAAGGAATCGACTTTCCTGGTCGACGGCTGGTTGTCGGCCCCCTGGATCTCAAGCCGTGCCGGCGCGGCGATTCTCCTCTCTCTCGCCCGAAGCTTGGAGCGAGCGCCGTTTTCCGGCAGCGTTGCGCTTGCGTTCGTCACGCAGCAGTACTCTCACAACGCCGGCTTCTCGCGAGTGCTGCCTTCCGTGGATGCTGACCAAGTGGTGTTGCTCGCACCGAACGGCGGTTCCAGATCTTCGATATCGGCAGTTTCCGGAGGAGATTCCGACCTGGTCGCGGAAGTCTCGGAACTTGCGAAGCGAACCGCGCTTCGTTTGGATCGAGATCCCCCGCAAACCCTTTCCTTCGGACCCTTCGGCACCCGGCGGCCATGGAAGGCCGGACAGCGGATAGCCGTTCTCAAGCCCGCCACTCGCAATCGGGCTACGCCGGCAGAAGCGGTCAGGCCCGAGGAATTGGACCGTCTCTCGCATCTGCTTGGCCTGCTAGTCGGCTTGGACCGGCGCGACCCGGAGCCGATGCCTCCGAGCTCAGTCGCTTCTGAGCCGATAGCGCCGCAGCTCCGAGCTGCCGAGCGAGGCGGCACGCTCGAGGGGAGCCTCCGACACCTAGTCGAAACCCCGGGCGTGAGCGGCGACGAAAGCCGAGTGCGGGAACTGCTAGCGAAGCTCCTGCCTGAAGCGAATCCGCCCTCCTACAGCATTCGAAAGGACGACAAAGGGAACCTAATCGCGAGACTCGGGAACGGCGCGAAGCCGTCCGCCGCATTCATGGCCCACATGGACGAAATCGGCTTCGAGGTTCGGCTCATAACCTCCCGTGGGTTGGTTTCAGTTGATTCCAGGGGAGGTGGCACGCCCAGCCTGCTCGCGTGGCAGCCGGTCGCCGTCCACGGAAGTTACGGAACACGATCCGCGCTGATGACGCGCGCAGGCAACCTCGACTTCGGTGGGTCGACAAGCGATGAGACACGATCGACGGGCGTGCAGGAGGGAGATTCGGTGACAGTCCCCAAGCGATACCGAAAGCTCCTGGGAAGTCGAGTCAGTGCACGGTCCCTCGACGATCGTCTCGGATGCGCGGTGCTCTTGCAGGCCATCCGGCGCCTTGTTCGCCGGGCGCGGAGCGCTCCCGGGGCCATCGAGTTCGTGTTCACTGTCGAGGAAGAAACAGGACTGACGGGAGCCAGGCATTTCGCGAGAAGCGCAACGCCCGCCCGCGTCTACCCGGTCGACACGTTCGTGACCTCCGATAGCCCAGTGGAGTCGCCCGACTTCGCCTACGCCGCGCTCGGCGCGGGACCCGTGCTGCGCGCTTTGGATGAGAGCGGCATGACCCCGAGGTCCGCGATAGCGCGGGTCACCGCCCTAGCCAAGCGTCACGGAATTCCCCTGCAATCCGGAGCGACGGCCGGCGGCAACGATGGCTCGGTGTTCCGATCATTGAACACCGTCAACATTCCGATCGGTTTTCCGCTGCGTTATGCTCACAGTCCGGTCGAGACAGCCGACCTGCGTGACGCCGAGGCTGCGGTCGATCTGATCGAGTTGCTGGCCCTGGAAGAACTGCGGAAGCGTTGAGAGCGGCCTATTCGAACAAGGACGCGTCTATATCTGGAATTAGCCGCAGGGCGTTCTTCCAATAGATGTGCCTGAGCGTGTCGTCGGGCAGTCCCAGGCCGTAGAGCCGCCAGTGGGCGTGGTAGCGCCGGTAGTACTCGAAATACTCGTCGCGTGTCTCCAGCACTCGCCAGTAGTACGGGAATTCACTCGGGGCGTAGGAATCCTTGCCGAATAGAATGCGATCCTTGTAACGAATCAGGAACTCCCTGCCACTGAAGGGGATGCGACCGAGTTCATAAAGCACTGCGGCAATATCGACATGGACATTGGGATATTCGTCGAACAGCTTTCCCAGCTTGCTGAGGTCGTGTCCCTGCCAGCCCATGTGGGCAAGAATGAACTTGACGTCCGGATGCCGTCTCAGCATTCGGTCCCGCTCCGCTATGAGTTGGTCGAAGCTAGGCGGTGCCGAGCGTTTCCTACGCGGCCTCAGCTTCAACTCCAGCCACCGTTCGTTCCGCGAATCGTGCGCCACCCAGAATTCAGCAGGATCCGCGACGTGAATGAGCACAGGAATGTTCAAGCGGGCACAGACGCGGAATAACGGATCCATCGCGGGATCGTCGACCGCGACCCGCTCGCCGCGCGGGTCGCGGATGCTCATGCCAAAACTCTTGAAGATCTTGAGACCTTGGGCCCCCGCGCCGACGTCTTCCTCGAGCTGTCGAGCCGCCCGCTGCGGCCAACCGGGCGTGCCGATGCCGTTGAAATCCGGGTTCGCAAATACCGCGAACCGATCGGCATAGCGACCTCGGAAATTCCTGACAGTGGTGCGGAGCCGTTCGCCATAGCCCCCGCTAAGATTGACGAGCACCGCCAAGTTGAGGGCATCCATTTCCTTTGCGATTGCGTCCAGCCGGTCCGGAGAAGTGGCACTGCGGTGATGACTGTGGACATCGATCACCGGAAACTTGGCACGCGGAACGAGATGCTCTTCGACCACCAGCGTCGAGCGCGGTTCCCACTCCTCAACGGAAAGATCTTGTCCGGCAGCGCAAGCCGCAAGCAGAGCTAACCAACTCGGAAGGTACCGCATCGCCTGACAGTTAGCTTACCTAGACCTACTTCCGCAGCGCTCGACGGGCGTCCTGACAGCGCGGTTGCCGGCTGGCTTGCGAAATAGGTTGGGGCAAAGAGCTAAGAACCAGCCCGCCTCTCGGATTCCACACGCGGCCTGCCAGACTGGGGAGTCCGCGCCACGCGCGGGCCCCCCGCCCCGCTTACCGCATTCGCGACTTCTGGAATTGCCTTGCTTGGTCCCGGAGTCGATCGTGGCCGAACCGCCGTCCATCCCTAGCATCTGAAAGGAATTGCGAGCGGCCCAACGCCTCGATGTCGCCTTCTGGAACCGGGGGCGGCCAAGGCTGATCTTCCGGAATGATCTGAACTTCGACCTTGCCCTCGCGGACCTCTTCCATCGCGATCTTCGTGGACTTTCGCGAAGTCGTCGAAATCAAGGGCCTCGCCCCGCCCTGCAGCTGCCGCGCCCTCCGGGCGGCCGCCAGGACGAAGCGGTAGACTCCCCGCTCCTCATCGTTCGGTATGGTCCAGATCTGATCGGGCGGCTTCTCGTAGTCGCCGAACACCTTGGAATCCTGATCGCTCATTCGCTCGCCTCCGCAGCGGCATCCCGGTGGATGCCGAAGTCATTCAAGATGGGCCCGATCGCCCGTTCCATTTGCTCTCGCTTGCTCCGCTCGGCCAAGAGAATCGCCCTGAGCCGTGCAACGGATTCTTCCACTTCGTTGTTGATCACGACGTAGTCGTAGGACTTGTATTCCCTGACCTCGCGAGACGCCTCGCGCAAGCGCCTCTCGATCACCGCGTCTTCGTCGGAGGAACGCTTCGTTAGGCGCTTCTCTAGCTTCGCGGTCGATGGCGGCAAGATGAAGATCTTGACCGCGTTCGGAAGCTCCTCTATCAATGATGACGCACCTTGTACGTCAATGTCTAGTATCAGGTCGTTGCCGCGCGCGCGGGCCTGCCCCACGGCCGAAGCTGGGGTGCCGTACAAGTGCCCGAAAACCTCTGCCCATTCCAAGAACTCCCCGTTGTCCCGCATCTCTAGGAAGCGGTCCCTAGATACGAAGGAATACTCTTGCCCGTCGATCTCCCGTGCTCGCGGCCGCCTCGTCGTAACGGATGTCGCGAACTCAATTCTCTCCTCGCTCGCGAGAACCGCGTTCACTAGTGTCGATTTTCCGGCCCCGGACGGGGCCGAGATGACAAAGACGATCGACATGCAGACGGAGCCTTGGCGGAGACAGCCGCAGCCCGAACCCGGCGCGCAACGGTGCCTCTCGAGAGGTACCCTATTTTATCTCTGGGTATCGCGTCCAAGTTTGTCGCCGGACGGATACAGTCGAGGCATTTCCCAGCGGTCCGCTCATAAGCCCGCCGACGCGGCTACTCCAGATTCATGGCCTGCTCGCGAATTCTCTCTATCGCCGCTCGAATGCGGATGCCCGCTTCCGTAATCGCGAGGGCGCTCGACCCTAATGGCTGCGCCTTGGACAGCAGCGTATTGGCCTCGCGGTTCATCTCCTGTGCTAGGAAGTCGATGCGCTTTCCGACCTCAAGCTCGTTCTCCATGCAGCGCCGCAGCCCTGCCACGTGGGAGCGCAGGCGCTGAAGCTCTTCGCTAGCGTCGCTTCGACTAGCGAGAACCGCCATCTCCTGAGCTAGCCGCTGAGGGTCGACGGCGGCGGTCCCTAGCAGATCCGCCAATCGCTGCCGAAGCCGCGCACGGCTCGCCTTCAAGGCCGCTGGCAGGGATTCCGAAAGCCTGTCGAGGTCCGTTGCGATGGCGTCGGCGTGGCCCCTGATGTCCTCGATCAAACCCTGCCCTTCTTCGGCCCTGACACTGTCCAGGATCATGAGCCCCCGGTCTAGCCCCTCCACAGCCAGGCCTGCAAGCTTCTTCTGGTCGAAATCCGGCTCGTCTTGCAGCAAGGCGCCGGGCAGGATCATCAGCTGGTGAGGATCCGGTTTGGCCGGAACTCCGCAGATCCTAGCGATTTGGCGCAATGCGTCCACTCGGGATCGGATCAACGCACCGTCGACCCGAGGAGCGGAATCAGAACGACAGTCCAATTCGATCGTGACATACAGGCTGCCTCGCCGGACACGCTGACGAATCGCTCTCCGGACTCGTGTTTCGAGCCAAGCCGCCTCTTGCGGAATCTTGAGCTTGATATCGAGGGAACGGTGATTCACGCTGCGAATGGCGACCCTCACCGCGAGATCGCCATCGTCGGCTCTAGCTTCGGAGAAGCCCGTCATTGAACGCGCCACGACGCTCACGCTCCGACCGACTGCAACTCGACAAGCCGGCTGTACAAGTCGCAAGTTCGAAGCAGCGATTCGTGGGTGCCTCGGTCCACGATTCGCCCCTTGTCTATGACTAGGATTCGATCCGCTGATCGGATCGTGGAGAAGCGGTGCGCGCTCACAATCACGGTACGACCGTGGATCAGATTCGAAAGCGCTCGTTGAACCAAAACCTCCGCTTCGCTGTCAAGATGTGACGTGGCCTCGTCAAGCAGCAGGATTGGCGCGTCCTTGAGGAGCGCCCGCGCGATCGCAATTCGCTGGCGCTGCCCGCCGCTGAGGCGCGCTCCTCCTTCTCCTAGACGCGTCGCGTAGCCTTCGGCCAGGGATTCAATGAACTCCGCCGCGTAGGCGGACGCGGCGGCGGCGTACACGCGTTCGGGATCAATGTCCGGTCGTCCGTAAGCGATGTTGTTGAAGACCGTGTCGTCAAACAGAACGGTTTCCTGCGTCACGACTGCAACCTGCTTGCGAAGCGACTCGACGGTTACGGAGCGCAAGTCCCTGCCATCGATGCGGATTGCGCCCTCGGTGGGATCGAAAAACCGCGGCAGGAGGTTCATAAGCGTGGTCTTCCCCGCCCCGCTCAGACCGACGAGCGCGACGACCTCCCGGGCCCGCACAGTCAATTGGATTCGTTGGAGGGCCGCTTCGCCGGGACTGCCGGGATAGCAGAAGCTTACGCGGTCAAATTCAATGGAGTCTCGCAGTTGCGGCAGGGAGACAGCGGCCGGCACATCCTTCACGTCGCGCGGATGATCCATGTATTCGAAGGCCCTCTGCACTGCGCCAAGCGCCTGCTGGAAGATGTTGTGAATTCCGATCAATCGCTTGATGGGCTGCAGCAGCATCCCCAAGGCGACGACGAAACTCACCAATTCGCCAACTGTCATCTCGCCCGCAAGGATTCGGCTCCTCACGTAGATCACTAAGCAGAGGATCATCCCCGCTCCGAGGATCTCAATGATCGGGGAAACGACCGCTTGCAGCTTCACCATTCGCATACTCGATCCGAACAGGCTGTCGGCCCGATCACGAAAGCGTCGGATCTCGAATGCCTCCATTGCAAACGCCTTGACAATGCGGTTGGCGGAAATCGTCTCCTGCATAATCTTGACAAGTCCTGCCACGTGTTCCTGTGCACGCGTAGAGGTCCGGCGAACCCTCTTCCCGATTCTCCAGGCCGGAAGCAACACCAATGGCAAGACCACCACGCAACCGGCCGTGAGCAGAGGGTCATGCTGCAGGAGCACGAACAAAAGGGCGACCACGGTGAACGCCTGTCGCATCAAGTCCGCTAGAAAATGCGAGCAGGCGGACTGGATCCTCTCGATGTCGCTAACGAGCGAGGAGATCAACTCACCCGTGTGCTTCGTCTGGAAGAACGCCGGCGACTGGTTCAAGACAATGCCGTACATCTCGTTACGGATGTCTCGCACGGCCGAAAAGCCGGCGTAGTTGACGAGATAGCTGGCGGTGTAGTCGCAAAGCCCCTTGATAACCGACACGGCCAGGAAAACCGAGCAGAATAGCCCGAACGCCTCGCCTACTGGCACCGGCAGGAAGTCGTCAAGCTTCAAAGTCACGTCGGTGAAGGGCACCTGAACCAACTCGAACGGTGCCGTACTCGGCGTCGGGTTCAAGAATCGGTCGAGAAGCGGCTCAAGCAGAAGCGCAAACATGCCGTAGCAGGCGCCGACCACCGCCATCAGTGCCGCGGCGAACGCTATGCGGACGTAGTAGGGGCGGACGTAACCGAATAAGCGCGCCAGGTCCCGCACGGGCCCATCATGGCACAGGGGCCAGCGGGCAATGGGGCTTTGGATTCTCGACGAGGGCCAAGATCGAAGGGAAAGTCCGCGCTCGAAATCCCGCTAAGCCAATTTATTGGTTTGAAACCCCAAGCATCGAAAAGGGGATTGTAAGGGATGGTGCCCAAACACATCCCGTCTAGCTCTCGCGCCGGGGCTTGTCGATGTGGTGAATCCCGACCGGTTCCATGAGTCTGCGGGCGGCCTCCTCCAGCGACAGCGGCGGTAGCGTGATCGACTCCTCAAGCTCGGCCTTGGATGGCTGGTAGGTCGAGCGCACCAGTTCGACTCGGCGCGGCTCGAGTCTGGTCACTGGCTTCGGTTTCGTGGAATCCTTCATCGAAGATCCTCCTGGCGCTGCGTTGCCGGTGCCCATGGCTGGCCTGCGGGGTCGATCAGCTCAACGCACTAATCGCCCCCCTGCTGCATCCAGTCCGGGCAGGCGGCCGTCGTCGAGCGTGTCCCGTTCCAGTGCGCTTATCCGCGGGCTCCGGAATCCAGCCCGTTGTCCCCGGTCAGGTCCTCGTACTTGAGCCGCTTGCCATCCCTGCCCAGCACGACCGCGCCCGGCATGTCGAAGAACGACTCGACTCCGTTGGTGTGCGCTTGTCCGCGCACGTACTCGCTGACCGAGTGCTTCACGGACTCATGCTCGAACGGCAACGTCTCGGAGGCACTCGCCGCGTCCGTGTAGACTCTCGCTTGCCGGTCTGCGTGATCCTTCAGGAAGCCCTGCAGGGTTTGCTTGTCCGTGGCTGGCACCGCCTTGGCTGCCACTTGGTTCGTCGCGCGATCTTGCGCATCCACCACGGCCGTCTTGCCCACCGGCCCGCGGCCCGTCAGTTGCTTGCGCACCGCGTTCGGCTTGTTCCTGCGCTTCCCGCCGAGGTAGGTCTCGTCCACTTCCAGCGGACCGGCGAAGCCTGGACCCCCTTGGCACAATGCGGCCCGGATGCGGTGGCTGAGATGCCAGGCCGAGTTCTGCGCGATGTTCGGGTCCCGGTGCAGCTTCATGGACGAGACGGACTTCAGGCTGGCCATGAACAGATAGATGGCCATGGCCCACACCTGATATCCCAGGTTGGAGTGCTGCATGACGGTTCCGCTGCGCACCGAGAAGCGCTTGCGGCAATCGCGGCAGCGAAACGGCATCGTCTTGTGCTTGGCGCCCGACTGGACGCGGCGGGAGCCGGCTCCGCAATGCGGGCACTGCGGTCCCTGCGGCCAGCGGACGCGGATGAACCACTGCTCGGCCGCAGCGTCATGCGGGAACATTCGCATGGCCTGAATCATGCTGATGCCCTTGCGTGTGCTTCTGCCCGGTGCTTTCTTGCTCGCCATCCCTATTCACCATCGTGCCAAATGGTGCCCGTTGTTCCAATCGCAAGTAGATTTTTTTTCATAGAGTTACGAGAGAATCACGTCCGCTAGACGGGATGCTTCTTGGGCACTATCCCTTGTAATCTCTCAAATACACAATGGATCCAGATGCGCACCCGGCCCCGCCATCCGGACCGAATCCTGAGCCACCCTCTTCGAATTCGTCCATGTTGAATTGAAGGACGAGCAGGATCATCAAGGGCGAGAATGCGGCATAGGCCGGAGGCAATCTCCGCCAAGCTGCGGCAGGTCGAGATTCTGCACGGTCAGGGCATGTCGGTGGCGTAGGCGATCCGGTAACTAGGGATCAGCGAGGTCACGTTCTGCCGGTGGCGCAAGGAACACGGTGGGAAGAACGGCGATCAGTTGCCTGCCTCGCCGCACCCCGCGTTCTGAGACTCAGAATTCGTCACACCGTTTCATTTGACGTGACTGGAGTTCCCGGACGTGGCTCATCTCTCGGCATCGACACGACAGTCTGACGCCGCAGTGGAATGGGATGCGGTCTGCTGCCGCCTCCAAATCCAGACCAAGCTTGGCTGGAAGCGTGCTGGCTGGCAATAGAGCTATGCACGAGAAATGGCATGAACCGCACTACACTGACACCAGCTAGGAGGGCGGGAAGCGAGTCCTAACTGCTTGTGCAGGCGTCAGTTACGGAACTTGGAAGTTCCATGCCGATTCGCGCGATGTAACGAACTCTGAGACTTTCTTATGGTTCTGGAGTGGTTTGGATTCACGCCCTGCTCTCCACGATCCGTAGTCAAATCCGTATCTGAGTAACGATCTCCTAAAGAGAATAGCCCCAATATGTCCTGTAACGGTAAATGGCATCCTGGAGCTTCAGGCATGAATCATTCGAATAGCCCAATGCCCGCAGCTTCTCCCATGCCTTCTGTTGCAATATTGAACGCTTGATTCCAGGCAACCGGACTTTCCAGGTGAGAATGAACTGCAGTGGGAGCCAGCCCGGTATCGTCAGGCCAGCATCACCTTGACAGGACCCGATCAGGCAATGAGCTCGTGCACGACATTGCCGTGGACGTCGGTCAGGCGGAAGTCGCGGCTATTGTGGCGGAAGGTGAGCCGCTTGTGATCCAGGCCCAACAGGTGGAGGATGGTGGCATGGACGTCGTGATGCGAGACGCGGTGCTTAACGGCGTGCATGCCGAGCTCGTCGGTGGCGCCGTGGGTAATCCCTGGCCTGACGCCGCCGCCCGCCATCCACATGGAGAAGCCGAAGTGGTGATGGCCGCGGCCGAGGGATTTCTCCTTGCGCGACTCCTCCATTGGCGTGCGACCGAACTCTGTAGCCCAGACGACGAGAGTCTCGTCCAGCAGACCGCGTGACTTCAGATCCGTGACGAGGGCCGCGATGCCTTGATCGGTGCGGGCCGCGTTCGTGCGGTGGTTGTCGATGAGCCCGCCGCGGTTGCCGTGCGCGTCCCATCGCCGCCCGTGGGCGCCGTCGAGAATCTCCACGAAACGGACTCCGCTCTCCACCAGCCGTCTCGCCGTGAGGCACTTCCTCCCGAAGTCGGTGTCGCCATAGAGCGCCTTCACCGAGTCCGGCTCATAACGGATATCGAAGAGCTCCGGCGCTTCCATCTGCATGCGAAACGCCGTTTCGAATGCAGCGATGCGCGCGTCGAGTTCGGGCTGCGTGCGGTGCATGCCGCGATGGAGGTGATTCAACTTCCGCACCAGATCCAACTGCTTGCTCTGCTGGTCTCGGCTTAGAAATGCCGGTGGCGTGATGTGCTGCACCGGTGGATTGCCGGGCTCGACGTCCGCCAGCGTGGCCTGGTGGATACGCGGCAGGAAACCAGCATCGTGAAGCGCGCGCCCGCCGGACGGTCGGCCGTCCGTCATCACCACGAATCCCGGCATGTTCCGGTTCTCCGTCCCCAGTCCGTAGGTCACCCACGAGCCAAGACTGGGGTGGCCCTGTCTGGAATAACCCGTGTGCATGAGGATCTGGGCGGTGGAGTGAATTGCCGAATCGGTGTGCATCGAGTTGATGAACGCGATGTCGTCGACCACTTGTGTCAGGTTCGGGAAGATCTCGCTGACCCACGCGCCGCTCTGGCCGTAGCGCTTGAAAGAGAACGCCGGCGGAACGATGCGCGTATTGGTGTACGTCTTCTCCGGGTTAAGGCCTTCCAGGTCTTCTTTGGAGAAAATGTCTCGTGCCAATCTTCCGGCGTACTTTTTAAGAAGCGGCTTGTGATCGAACGTCTCAAGCTGACTTGCGCCACCGACCATGAACAGGAAGATGACGCTCCTCGCCCTGGGAGCGAAGTGTGGCTTCCTGGGCGCAAGCGGCTCTCTGACGTCAGCCGCCGGCACGGCCGCCGCACCGCGCGCCGTCTGGTCCGCGAGCAGACTGGCCAGAGCGATGCCGCCCAAACCGAGCTCCTTGAGAAACCCACGGCGGTCCCAGCCAACCGGTCGGGTTTCATAGCCTGCGTCAGTAGACATGGATGACCTCGCTCAGGCCGGTGACGGCGTGGCTGTATTGTACAAGAGAGAGGAGGTCACTGTCCCCTTCTCTTGATGGACCTGCTCCGGTTTGGACCAAAGAGGGCACCCACGAGGGGTATCCCTACTCACTACTTCCCGTGAGAAGGAGGCTCCTGCTCACCCTGAGGTGTAAAGGGTGTCCTGACACCGTACGTACTAGGGGCCCCCTATTACAGATCCTGCCCAAGCCGAGTTCCTTGAGGAACCCACAGTGGTCCCGACCAACCGATCGAGCTCCGTAGGCTGCGTCAGTGCACATAGATGAACTCGTTCAGGCTCATGACAGCATGGCAGTATTGCACCAACGGGCTCGGGGTATCCAAGGACCCCGGCTCCTTGCCTGCCTCCAACCCGCCCGCGCGCCGTTGACCTAGATACGACAGGCCGATCTCGCGTTCTTCCACGGTCGGTGGCCGAGAAAGAGCAATCCGGTATACCGACTCGACCTGTAGGCCGGGATCGCCTCCGGCTCTGTCCCGCACCCGTTGTGCAAAGCGTTCCGCTTGCTCCCACACGAATGGCGCATTCAGCATGAACGCCGTGCTGCTCGGTGTCGTGCTGACGTCACGAAGGCCGATGCTTTGCGTGTTGTCCGGCGGGTCGAAGATCTTGAGGACCGGATGGAGGTTGAAACGCGGCGACATGAGGTAGACCGACCGGCGCCAGGTGTCGGGCGTGTCCTTGAAAGGTTTCTTGCGGTTGCCAATGGGTGTACTTGGCCCGTAAATGTTCGTGCGCAGAGAGCCGGAGACGCTCAAAATGTGATCGCGGATGACTTCAGCCTCCATGCGCAAGGGCCTGCGGTGCCACAGGTACTCGTTGTAAGCATCGTGCCGGGCCTGAGCCAAATTCGTGCTGGCCGTCTGTTTGTACACGGCGGTGTTCATGATCAGCCGGTGGATCGGTTTCAATTGCCAGCCCTCCCGGATGAGCTGGGACGCTAGCCAATCAAGCAGAGCGGGGTGCGTGGGCTCGGTACCGAGCTTGCCGAAATCATTCGGGGTGCTGACGATGCCGCGCCCGAAATGATGTTGCCAGAGACGATTGACGATCACCCGGGCCAGCAACGCACCGGCGCCATGCTCGACATCGGTGAGCCAGTTCGCAAGCATCCCAAGCTTCGATGACTCAAACTGCGCCTCGAGGCGATTGGTGGCCTCGGGACGGGGCCGCCAATCCTTCGGGCTGCGACCGTCGCGCATCAAGACGCGCAGGAATCCCGGCTCGACCGGCTTGACGGGGCGATCCCAACTGCCACCCGCCAGAAGATGGGGTGTAGTCACCTCCAGAGGGACGTACTTGCCCCCTGCGTCTGGCTTGACCTCGGCTTCGTCGAAGAACACAGCCGTCAACTGGTAATACTCTTCGGCCGTGATCGGGTCGATCTTGTGGTCGTGGCAACGCGCACACCCGACCGTGAGGGCAAGGAACGCCTGGCCGGTCGCCGATACCATGTCGTCGAGGCGGTGAAACTTGCGATCGTTCGGGTTGTCCGTCTTGCTCAGGTTGGTTCCAATCTGAACGAACATGCCCAGGTCCCGCCGCCTGGCGGGAAAACCCTTCGGAGCGCCGGCAACCTGGTAGCGGACAAATTCGTCGTAAGGCAGGTCGTCATTGAAAGCACGAATCACGGCATCGCGGTATCGATACGCGTCCTCTCGAATTGCGTTGTCCTGCTCGTGTGCTCCAAGGCTCTCGCCAAACCGAGCCGCATCCAACCAGTGCCGTCCCCACCGTTCACCGTAGTGCGGGCTGGTGAGCAACCGGTCAACGAGCTGACGAAACGGTGCCGCAGAGGAATCTCGAACGAATGCCTCGACTTCGTCAGGCACCGGCGGCAGACCGATCAGATCGAAGTAGGCGCGGCGAATCAGGGTGGGCCGATCGGCCTCCTGCGAAGGGAGAAACTGCATCTCGCGCAGCTTGGCGAGGACGAAACGATCGATCGGCGAGCCAGTCCAAGCGGCCCCATCTGGACTTGCCGCCGATACCTGGGGAGGATCGACAGGACGCAGGGGCCGGAAGGCCCAGTGGCGACGTCCTGATTCGAGATCCATGGCCGCCGTATCAACAGCCTTCGCCTCTCTCGGATCAGGTGCTCCGAGGGCAACCCATTGGACGAAATTAGCGATGACCGAGTCGGGCAGTTTGCCGCCGGGCGGCATCTGCAGGTTGCGGTTGGAGTACTTCAGGGCCTCGATCAGCATCGACTGATCGGGTTGCCCCGGCACGACGGCGGGGCCCCGGGACCCGCCCTGCTGAACACCCTCCCGGGTGTCGAGCTGTAGCTTCCCCATCAGCATTCCCGTGCGGGCGGCTTCCGCCGAGTGACACTGATAGCAGCGCTCCGCCAGCACCGGACGGATCTTCTTCTCGAAGAAGTCGATACGGTCTTGACCGAGTGCCTCGGGGACTCCGAGCAGGCTGACAGCGATTAAGAATGGGATCACGCGACTACCCTACGCTTGTACTCGCAATTCTATGTCGGATGGTCGAATGAAATCCACTAGCCTGAATCCAACGCAGTGAAATGATATGAACTATCTGCCTCTGACTCGGCCTGAATACGGGCCAAACCCCGCCTGTTGCACTCTTCTCTAGTCAAACGAAGCCCTTGATAGTACTTTGATATCGAGGAATTAGGAATTAGCACCACTATATTAATGATTTTCCAGCCATCCTCACCTTCCCACGCCTGTTTCCCGTAAGTTATTGCAATCGCTGTACTTATTTCCTTCTCTCCGAGCCTCTCCAGTCACGGCACCTGCTCCGGATGAGCCTCGCTTGCGCCTGTCCCATCTTCTTGGTGTTGCGGATATTCGTCTATAAGTCCTCAATTTTCTATGCGAGACCTCGCCCCCCTCTTCCTCCAGCCGCGCAACACCAACCACCGCCAGTGCGAGGCTCTCCGCGCCCTCGCCGTCGACGGCCTCTCCCTCCAGCAGGCCGCTCAGCTGTTCGGCTACGCCCCGCAGTCCCTCCGCAACCTGTGCCGCGACTTCCGCAACCGCCCTTACCGCGACTTCTTCCTGCCTTCCATTCCCGGACGCAAGCCCCACGCCCCTCCCCAGCCCTCCATCGACCGCGACCGCCGCATCCTCGCCGCCAGCCCGCTCCGCGCTCCTCTCGCCGACCGCCGTCTTCCCGGCCTCCGCCCCCGCTCCTTCCGCACCGCCTCCGGCGGACTCTTCCTGTTCGCTCCCCGCCTCGCCAGCCTGCCCCTCAACGCCATCCTCCGCCAGGCCAGCCTGCCCGGCAGCGACCTCATCCCGGCGCGCTCCGCCGTCCTTGCCCTGCTCTCCCACAAGCTCTACGGCATCGCTCGCAAGTCGCATGTCAGCGCCGATACCCTCGACTCCGGCCTGGCCCTGTTCTGCGGCTTGAGCCTGGTCACTGGCTTGGGTTTCTTGGAATTCTTCATCGAAGATCCTCCTGGCGCTGCGTTCCTGGTGCCCATGGCTTGCCCTCGGCGACGATCCGCTCGACACACTGATCGTCCCCCCGCTGCACCCAGTCAAGGTATTCGCCGTCGTCGAGCGTGTCCAGTTCCAAGGCGCTTATCCCCGTGCTCCGGAATCCAGCCCGTTGTCCCCGGTCAGGTCCTCGTACTCGAGCCGCTTCCCATCCCTGCCCAGCACGACCGCGCCCGGCATGTCGATGATGTCCTGATCGCGCAGGTTGTGACGGCCGGCGAACTCCTGCGCGTAGCGGTCCAGATGCTTCGGGCTGAGCTTGTGGAAGGTCCCGTAGTAGCCGCGCTTGAGCATGGACCAGAACGACTCGACTCCATTGGTGTGCGCTTGTCCGCGCACGTACTCGCTGACCGAGTGCTTCACGGACTCATGCTCGAACGGCAACGTCTCGGAGGCACTCGCCGCGTCCGTGTAGACTCTCGCTTGCCGGTCTGCGTGATCCTTCAGGAAGCCCTGCAGGGTTTGCTTGTCCGTGGCTGGCACCGCCTTGGCTGCCACTTGCTTCGTCGCGCGGTCTTGCGCACCCACCACCGCCGTCTTGCCCACCGGCCCGCGGCCCGTCAGTTGCTTGCGCACCGCGTTCGGCTTGTTCCTGCGCTTCCCGCCGAGGTAGGTCTCGTCCACTTCCAGCGGACCGGCGAAGCCTGGACCCCCTTGGCACAATGCGGCCCGGATGCGGTGACTGAGATGCCAGGCCGAGTTCTGCGCGATGTTCGGGTCCCGGTGCAGCTTCATGGACGAGACGGACTTCAGGCTGGTCATGAACAGATAGATGGCCATGGCCCACACCTGGCAGCCCAGGTTCGAGTGCTGCATGACGGTACCGCTGCGCACCGAGAAGCGCTTGCGGCAAGCGCGGCAGCGGAACGGCATCGTCTTGTGCTTGGCGCCCGACTGGACACGGCGGGAGCCGGCCCCGCAATGCGGGCACTGCGGTCCCTGCGGCCAGCGGACGCGGATGAACCACTGCTCGGCCGCAGCGTCATCCGGGAACATCCTCATGGCCTGAATTATGCTGATGCCCTTGCGTCTGCTCTTGACCGGTGCTTTCTTGCTCGTGATCCCTATTCATCATCGCACCAAATGGTGCCCGTTGTTCCAATCGCAAGTAGCTTTTGTTTCATAGATTTACGAGAGAATCACGTCTGCTAGACGGGACGCATTTTGGGCACCATCCCTTATAATCCCCATTGAAAACAGGCTAGTTACGTTGCAAGTTGACGTGCCATCCGCGTAACACGCGAGCGATCAGGAAGGACCGAGAAGCTACATTCGGCCGGCCACCGCCCGCACCGCGTCGAGTTCAGATACGAGGCCGGCACTGTAGATGCCAATGTCCGTGCTGTAGGAGATCAAATTGAAACCCAACTCCATCCATTCTCTGGCTTGGGCCAAGTTGCCCGGCTGAATTCCGGCAAATAGCCCGCGAGCCCTGGCCGTGTGAGTCACTTTCTTCATCGCGGCAAGGAACTCTGGATGCTGGAACTGCCCCACGATGCCCATTGATTGCGTGAGATCCATGTGACCGACCCACAGGCAGTCCACGCCTGGCACAGATGCTATCTTGTCGAGATTCCGAATGGCAGTCCGGCTCTCGATCTGGCAAATCAAGATGTTGCTGGCGTTCGCTTCCGCCATGTATTTCTTCGAGTCAGGGCGGATGAAGTCGTTGTGGGACACGCCCAAGCCCAGACCGCGGTTGCCGTCGGGGGCATATCGCATCGCCTCGTTTAGCATTCGCGCCTGCTCCGGGGTGCGCACATTGGGTGCCATGATCCCTCCCGCGCCGGCATCCATCACTCGCGCGACGAAATGGTACTCCGACGCCGGAATGCGCACCACGGGGCTGATGGCAGTCGCCTTGAAGCGAGCGATCAAGCCTGCAACCTGGGAAATGCTCAGCGGGCCGTGCTCCATGTCAAGGATCACGAAGTCCAAGTCCGCCGTCTCGCAAAGCTTGGCAATGCCCGGCGTGTCGAACTCCATCAGCATGTGACCGAACGGCACTCGACCCTCGCCAGCCACTTGCCGGATGCGATTGGGCTTCATGACGACCTCCATCGTGCAAGCTTGGCTTGCACTCCATCGCGCTCTGCTGCTTCCGGGTTCGCCAAGCATGGCGGTACCTCGCCCGAGGCGACGAGCAGCAGGTTTCGGCACGCATCCCGGCTGTTACCTGCGAGCCCCTGCTGGGTCCACGCCATGCCGTGCGGCGACACGATGACGTTTTTCATGGCCAGGAGAGGATTGTCCTTGCCGGGAGGCTCACTCTCGAAGACATCTATGCCTGCACCGGCGATTCGGCCGTTACGCAGCGTTTCAATGAGGGCAGCCTCTTGCACGATTGGACCGCGGGCCGTGTTGACGAAGTAGGCCGTGGGCTTCATCAACGAGAATTCCCGCGATCCGATCATGCCGCGAGTCGACGAGTTGAGGAACGCGTTGATTGTGACGAAATCTCCTTCGCTCATGACCGTGTCGAGATCCACTAGCTCGACTCCCGCTTCCCTGGCCCGAGATTCGGGGCAATAGGGGTCGTAGGCAATCAAGCGGCCGAAACCGATCCCGCGGGCCATCTTGAACATCTCGGCGCCGATCCGGCCAAGTCCGACCGACGACAGCGTCTTGCCGACCACATCGATCCCGAGGATTGGCAGGTTCTGGTGCCACAGCCCCGCGCGGGTTCGCCTGTCAAGATCCGGCAGTCTCTTTGCGAGCGCGAAGATCAGGGCGATCTGAGCCTCGGCAACCGCTCTCTTGATCGCCTCGGGTGTCAGCGCAACCAAGACATCCGCGGCGTTGGCGGCAGCAATGTCGATCGCATCGAATCCCACGCCCCACCGGGCGATGCAAGCCAGGCGCTTGAGGCCGTCGAATGTCTCGGCGTTGAAGCGGCTTCCGAGGATGATCACACCGTCATAGCGGTCGACGACCTGCTGCGGCGCCACCCCTCCTGGAAACGGGTCCATGATTTCCCATTGGATCTCTTGGCGCGGGTCGAAGTACTGGCGGACGAACCCTCCCAAGGCAGATTCGAACGTGTCACCCCAGCCCGGATCGATGCCAACACGGAAGACTTTATTCATAATTGGCCCGAACCAATTGTAATTGGGCAAAGGACTCGTGCCGGTTCCAGCCTGCGTCGAGTGCCCTGCATCCGCCGCGGCCTTAACGGCTCAACTGCCGCTCCTCTCCTTCTCCTCCGTGGCCGGACCCATGGCAATGTCCGGCTGGCGTGCAGTCGTGTCCGGCCAGACGGCTCCTGATCGGGCCCTCCGACTCGATCTTGGCCCGCCGCGTTCGCATCTCGAACCTCCGAGGCAACTGTGGCCCGATTGTGATAGAGTCTCGTCCATGCCGATCTTTCGATGGCTCGTAGCCTTCGCAATGGCGAGCTCGCTCTTCGCTCAAATCGATGGATTCGGCGAGGACCAGCGAGTTAAATACACGCGAAGCAATCCCTTCGGACGTTTCGAGGATGGCAGGCCGAAGGTCCCCCAGCCGTTAATCGACTCGCTGCGGTCTGCCAGTTCGGAAATGCTCTGGGGCCCTCTGCGGCAGGCAGGCTTTGAACACCAATGGTCGGGCGGCTGGGAGATCGTTCATCCGGAAAAGAAACTTCTCGGACGAGCCGTCACGGCGGTCTTCATGCCGGTGCGGCCCGACCTAGACGAGATCATCGAGGAGGATGCCGCATCGAAGCGCCTAGGCGCCAACGACAACCAGCGCGTGATCGATGCGCTGGAGCCCGGGGACGTTCTAGTGGTTGATCTCTTCGGCAAGATCGAGGGAGGCACGTTCGCTGGGGACAACCTGGCGACGGCCATTCACGCCGCGACAGGCCAGGGCTTTGTAATAGACGGCGCGATCAGGGACCTCGACGGCGTCTATCCGCTCGACATCCCGATTTACGTCCGGGGCTTTCACGTGTCGGCAATCCGCGACGTCATGCTAGTGGGCATCAACGTTCCCGTTCGGATCGGCACCACGACGGTCATGCCCGGAGACTTGGTCGTCGGAGATCGCGAGGGTCTGACATTCGTGCCGCCACAGCTCGTCGAACGCGCGGTCAGGCAGGCAAAGATCACCGAACTGCACGATGTTTGGACGAAGGCCAAGCTCGCCACAGGGAAATACAAGGCAAGCGAACTCTATCCGAGCCCAGGAGACGAAGACTTGAGGAAGGAATACGCGGACTGGCTGGCAGCGAAGAAGCGTGAGTTGGGTCTCGAGTAGCCAGACGTCCCTCGCTGCAGTTTCGGTTGACACGACCGGCGGGCACGGGTCAGAGTTCATGCTGACGTGCAGCGGGCTCCCCAATTAGCGCATTTCGACGCAGGGGCGAGTCCACTCATAACGAATGACTGAGGCCTCGGCTCGCGCGGGTCTGTCGCCACCAAGTTGCTGGCCCCTTTTCTCGCGAAACGCATGCGAGCGTCTGTCGCCTCCCTGCGGTGCTGTAGAATCTTACGTTCCTTGGGCCCTTGGGGCACATTGGCGATCGTCCTATGCGACACGATTCACCTATCCGCGAGTTCACGATCCAAGCGCTCCTCATCGGGCTCGTGATCGGCACGGTGCTGACCGCTGCCAGCACCTACCTCGGACTCTACGCCGGCATGACCGTGTCGGGCAGCATCCCCGCCGCCATCGTCTCAATGGGAATCCTCCGCGGCATGCTCAAGCGAGGAACGATTCACGAGAACAACATCGTACAGACCATCGCTTCGGCGGGCGAGGCCGTCGCGGCCGGCATTATCTTCACTGTGCCGGCCTTGATCATCACGGGGGTCTGGACCGACTTTCCATTCTGGAAGGTCTCGCTAATGGGCTTGCTAGGCGGCCTGCTCGGAGTCCTGTTCATGATCCCGCTGAGACGCGTCCTGATAGTCGAGGATAAAAGCCTAATCTATCCGGAGGGCGTCGCCTGCGCCCGTGTGCTCGAAGCCGGCGAGACCGGCGGCAGCACAATGCGGATGATTCTTTCCGCACTCGGCTGCGGCCTAGTCTTCAAGTCGCTCATCGGCCTCGTCGGTGTTTTCCGCGGTACGGCGGAACACGCATGGAGAGTGGCGGGGACGGTCCTATACGTCGGAACCGACGTCTCGGTCGCCCTGCTCGGCGTCGGTGTCATTGTCGGCTTGGAAATCGGCATCGCGGTGCTGGCCGGAAGCGCGATTGCCTGGGTTGTGGCGATACCGACCTACTACGCGCTGAATCCGATGCCCGAGGGGAGCGCCATGCAAGCCGCGTGGACGGCCTGGAGCGAGCAGATCCGCTACATGGGGGTCGGAGCGATGATCGTCGGAGGATTGTCCTCGATGTGGAAGATACGCCGAGGCATCGCGAAGGCGATGAAGCAGTTGCTGAGCGGTGTCGGGCGTGCGAGCCGCGCCGTGGCCCGCACTGAGCGGGACCTGCCGACTGTCGCCGTCGGGTCGACCCTCGGGCTGGTGGCGATCGGGACGTTCGTGCTGTACCGCATGGTGACGGGTTCAGTGTCGCTCGCGCTGATTGCAGGCGTTGTCATGCTCGTCGCCTCGCTGTTCTTTGTCGCGGTCTCGAGCTACATCTGCGGCTTGGTCGGTTCGTCCAACAACCCCATTTCGGGCATGACGATCTGCGCCCTGATGTTCTCCTCGATGGTCTTGCTGATCCTTGGGATGTCCGGGAGCGCCGGAATTCTCGGCACCCTGGGCGTCGCCAGCATTGTCTGCTGCGCCGCGGCGACTGGCGGCGACACGTCGCAGGACCTCAAGACCGGGTACTTGGTTGGCGCAACCCCGTGGAAGCAGCAGGTCGCCCAGTTCGTCGGGGTGCTGATACCGATTTTCACGATCGCACCGGTCCTGACGCTGCTTCACAATGCGTATGGCATCGGGACAGACGCTCCAGGCGCTTTACGAGCTCCTCAAGCCACACTCTTCGCATCGATCGCCAAGGCGCTGTTCGGCGATGCCGAGCTGCCTTGGGAGATGGTGTGGATGGGGGTTCTTGTCGCGGTCGGCCTCATCATTCTGGACAGCTCTCTCGAGCGGGCCGGCAGCCGCTTCCGGGCACACGTCATGCCCGTCGCAGTCGGCATCTACCTGCCGATCGCACTGATGGTGCCTATTTTCCTAGGCGGTCTGATCTCCGAAAGGCTGAAGAATCGCTCGGAAGCCGCCGGCCAGAACGGTGTCCTGATCGCTTCGGGCCTGATTGCCGGCGAGGCGATCGCCGGTATCCTCATTGCCATTCCCAAGACGGTTGCGACCGGCATCGAGGTCCCGATTTCCGTCTTCGACAGCCTGGGTCTCTCGCTCGCGGGCGTCGCGGTCGCAATGTTCCTGATCCACCGCTTCGCGGCCAAGGACTCCGCCGCGAATTGAGACAATGCATTCCGCGCTAGCAAGTGAAATTCGTACCCGCAAGTTCCTTTGAACACGACAATTACAGAGTTTTCAACAACGAGTCTGGGGTTTTCCACAAAGTGCCCCGTTTTTTGCACAAATCGTGTGGAAAATTCGCACCAAGCCAGCCTCTTGGCAGGCCAGCCGCGGTTCATCTGCCGTTCGAGTCTAGGATGGTCCGATTGGTCGACTCAAGCCGTCGTCTCTGACGCGTACCTCTTGCGCTTGGCTCGCAGTGCCAAGTACTCGCGAGCTTCCTTGGCAAGGCGACGGCGCTCCTTTGCGTCGAAAATGGCTTTCCGGACAATTCTCCATGCCGCCCGAGGCCGGAAGTAGTACTCGTCGTAGAAGCGCTCCACCCACTGCAAGATCTCCTTCTGGTCGAGGCCCTCGTAACGGATGTTGGGCAGCTGGTGGCCGGCTGAGTCGGTCATGGAATCGGACGTCAGCCAGCCGTTGGCAAGCGCTTCGTCGAAGAAGCTGGTGCCCGGATACGGATGGGCAACCGAGACTTGAATGGTTTCCGTGTCAAGTCGCTTGGCGAATTCCAGCGAGCGACGGATCGTATCCCGAGTTTCCCCTGGCAAGCCGACGATAAAGTCCCCGTGAATGGTGAGTCCGGCCTTGTGGGCGTCGCGCGTGAATCGCAGCGCGCGCTCGACTGTCGCGCCCTTCTTGATGTTCTTCAGGATCTGCGGGTCGCCCGACTCGTATCCCACGATCAGCAGCCGGCAGCCCGCATCTCTCATCGCCTTGAGAGTCTCGTAGTCGGCATTCACCCGAGAAGTGCACGACCATGTGAAATCGAGCGGCTTGAGCTTGGCGCAGAGCTCCAGGACACGGTCCTTGCGAATGTTGAAGGTGTCGTCATCGAAGAAGATCTCCGCAATCCCTGGAAAATTGTCAAGGGTCCACCGCACTTCCGCCGCGACGTCGTCCGCCGAGCGAATTCGCCACCGGTGACCTGATAGTGTCTGTGGCCAGAGACAGAAGGTGCACAGCGCCGGGCAGCCGCGTTCGGTGTAGAACGACACGTACGGATGCTTTAGGAACGGCACATTGTATCGCTCGGTGTCCAAGCATCGCCGGTAGACCGGGGTGACCCAAGGCAGCGAGTCCAAGTCTTCGATCTGGGGCACGTCCGGGCGATGGGCGATCTCGCCGCTGTCCGTTCGGAAGCTGACCCCTCCCAGCTCGTGGCAGAGCGTGCCGTTCGCGAAATCGACGACTTGATAGTCGAATTCCTTCCGCACCACAAAGTCGATCGCCGGACAGGCATGCAGACTCTCGACGGGCCGCGCACCGACATGCGGGCCGACAAAGCAGATATCGAGTTCAGGATTGGCCGCCTTCATGGACTCGGCGAGGACGCAGTCGTTGGCGAAGCCGGGTGTCGAGGTGAACAGCACCAGGAACTCGAAGTTCCCTGCCATAGCGGTCACGTCTTCTGGAGTGACCTTATGTGGCGGTGCGTCAACAACCTGGCTGTCAGCAAGCATTCCGGCCGGGTAGCAGAGCCAAACCGGATACCAGTAGGACTCGATTTCACGCGTAGCAGGCCAGCGCGAACTGGCACCGCCATCGAAATTCTCGTAGGACGGAGGATTCAGGAAGAGCGTCCGTTTCGGCATAGCTGCGTCCGTCTATCCGCCCCGGCCCTAGGAAGACGCGGGTTCGACGGTTCACCCAAGTCGCTCCCACTGTAGCGCGGCCCGCAGGCCAGGCAGCTTGCGTCACCTAAGCCTTGGGGTGGGCGTCGTCGTACACCTTCATCAAGTGTTTCATGGAAAGTTGCGTGTATCTCTGTGTTGTAGAAAGGCTTGCATGTCCGAGCAATTCCTGGATCGCTCGCAGGTCGGCGCCCTCAGCAAGCAAGTGTGTCGCGAAAGCGTGGCGAAGCGAGTGGGGGTGCAATGACGGATCACCGTTGAACGCTCTGGCGTATTTCTTCAGTATCAAGCCGACACTGCGAGCCGTGAGACGCCGTATGGAACCGCCCCAGCGATGTATGAGCAGGGCGCGCACCTTCGGCGGCGGCTTCAGCTTGGCACGCACCGCCAAGAAGCGCTCCAAGGCCTCGCCCGCCTTGGCGCCGTACGGAACTTGGCGTTCCTTCCGTCCCTTGCCCCGGACGCTGATCCAGCGCTCGGCCAAATCGAAATCGTCGACATTCAATCCCACGAGCTCACTGACTCGCAAGCCGGTTGCGTACAGCAGCTCGAAGATGAGGCGGTCGCGGACCACCTTCTCCGGGAAGCGGTCTCGCCCATCTTTGTATTCCACTTCGTCAACAAGGCGATTGGTTTCCTCGGCTGTCATTACCGTCGGAAGCTTCTTGGGAATCTTCGGCGCGCTGACGCTGCGGGCGGGATTGCTCGGCAGCCCCTCCTCGCGCACGAGATAGTCAAAGAAAGCCCGCAAGGCCGAGAGCCGCCGCGCTAGCGTGGCCTGCGTCAGGCCGCGCTGGCTGCCTTCCGCCATGAACTCGCGGATCGTCAGGCGCGTGATCTCGTCGAATCGGGCCTCGCGATCAGCACCCCGGGCAAGGTGGTCGGCGAACAGGGCCAAGTCCTTTCCGTAATTCCGGACGGTGTTCCGGGACGCATTCCGGACACGCAGGAAGTCCAGGAACCGCTTCGCCGCCGTGGCAAAGCTTCGTTCAGGCTGCCGCTCGGTCGACATCTAGGAATCCGTCCAAGGCGTCAAGGCCCAGTTGACATTGGTGCATGCGCCGTTTCCGCCTGCCGCGGCGACCTCGATACTTCCGCCGAAGCTCCAGTGACGGAGGAGGAAGCAGATCGAACGTGATGTTCGCAGGCTGGTAGTTCTTGGGGCTCGCCCCCGAAATGTATTGGCACAATGATCCGTGGGCCGTCTCCCGCGGCCAGACCAGCGGCGCTTCCCGCCGAGCCAGGCGAGTCGCGTTCCAGCCCGCGACAAGGCCGGTCGCCATCGACTCTACGTAGCCTTCGACTCCCGATATCTGGCCGGCGAAAAAAATATTCGGATGCTGCTTCCACTGCAGCGTTGGATGCAGCAGGGATGGAGCGTTGATGTAGGTGTTGCGGTGGATCTGGCCGTATCGCAAGAATTCCGCCCGTTCCAAGCCCGGAATCATCCGCAGCAGCCGCTTTTGCTCCCCGTACTTGAGGTGATTCTGGAATCCGACGATGTTGTAGGATCCCGCCCGGGCGTCCTCCTGCCGCAGCTGCACAGCAGCGTAAGCTGATTCCCCAGTGCGGGGGTCGCGCAGGCCGACCGGCTTCATCGGGCCGAACCGCAACGTCTCGCGCCCCCTTCGCGCGAGTTCCTCGATCGGCAGACAGCCCTCGAAATAATTGGGATTGTCGAATTCTGGCGAGCGGTGCTGCTCGGCCTCTAGCAAGGACGAGAGAAACCTCTCGTATTGCTCGCGGTCGAAGGGGCAATTGACGTAGTCGGCACTGCCGTCGAGCGAGCGCCCGTAGCGGGATGCGCGATAGGCAACGCTCATGTCGATGGTTTCCGCATCAACAATCGGGCTGATTGCATCGTGGAAGAAGAGGCGTTCCCTGCCTGTCTGGCGGGCGATGGAATCAGCCAGGGCATCGCTCGTGAGCGGGCCGGTCGCGACAATCCAGATCTCGCCCGATTCGACGGGAAGTTCCTCGATCTCGCCGCGCTCGATCCGCACGAGCGGTTCGGCTTCGACCGCCGCCGTGAGGCCGCGCGAAAATATCCTGCGATCCACCGTGAGCGCCGTGCCGCCCGGAATCCGCGCGGCGGAAGCCACCTTCATCGAGACGGAACCCAACCTGCGTAGTTCCTCCTTCAGCAGCCACGGGGCGCTGCCGCGCGACTCGGTTTTCAGCGAGTTGCTGCACACGAGTTCCCCAAGCTCGTCTGTCTGGTGCGCCGGAGTGCGCCGGCCGGGCCGCATCTCGTGCAGGACGACTGGCAGCCCGAATCGCGCGACCTGCATCGCGGCCTCAGGTCCCGCCAGGCCGGCCCCGATGACGTGAATTGATTTGGGAGTCATTTCGTCGCCCTCGAACGGCCGGCTGTCCAAGCGATCCGATGCCTGCTCTTGTCTTGGGTCCCAAGCGGAGCCACGTGCAACGGCTGCGTCGTCACGGAAACATTCTAGCGCGATGTGGTTTTGCGGCGGCGGGAAGCCTCCACGCTCAGCTGCCTAGAAGCGGTGTCTCCGCCTTGCAGCCGAGCCCGGTTCGATGACCTGGCAGTCTCCTGCCCCGAACGCGACGGCGGGAGAATCGAAACACGCTGTGAATTCGAACCACGCGATTCAAGGCCCGCTGCGCGGCGACGCACGATGAAAAAGCGCGTCGAATCCCTGCGGGAAGCGACTGGTCTCGGTTGTCGCAAAACCGAAATTCCGCTCGGGCCGCTGAAGACCCATGCTGATGGAAGGCTAGCGCCGGAGCGGCTAGGATGCCTTGCTGGGTTCCTCTTCCTTGGGTCCCGGCTGCCCGGCGTCGTCGCCCTTTAGGGACGATTTGAACTGGCGGATGCCATCGCCGAGTCCTTTTCCGAGTTCGGGAATCTTCTTGCCGCCGAAGATCACCAGCGCGATCACCAGAATGATTACCAGCTCTTGCATGCCCAGTGGGCCGATGAGCAAGGCGATGGGAGGTTCGGGGAGTGCCATCTCTGTGTACCTACATTCTAGTACTCGGCAGCACGGCAGTCAACCGGATCACGCTTCTCCCGGGGAATCCCGCCTCGGGAAGCTCCGCCCGATCAAGCCGAGGGCCCCGCCGCCAACCTGGCCTTCAAGGGTCAGTCACTGCACCCAAGGGCCCTTGCCCTTTTCGCGATCCTTCATGTAAACCTCGAATTTTCGCCGCGCTTGCCGCAGGCGCCATTGGCGCAGGCGCGCCTCGATGTTCCACGAGGGAAGGCTCGGCAGGCCGGCCCGTCGCCGGACAAAGTAGTAGCCGAGGGCCATTCCCGCCAGGTGGACGGTGAAAGCCGTTCCCGTGGGATTTCCCCCGCGGGCAAGGTCCTGAACGGCTCCCAAGAGGTTGATGGCTCCGTAGGCCACGGCCAAGACCCACGCAGGAACGGGCAGAATGAATGAAATGAGGATTGGCGTGTTGGGGTACTTCACCGCAAATGCCGTGACCACTGCCAAGACAGCTCCGGAGGCTCCCACAGTTGCGACCGAGCCCGAACCCGTCAGCATTCGAACCGCAACGTCCACAATGCCTGCACCTGCCCCGCAGATGAAATAGAAATGCATGAACCGGCGGCTTCCCCAATCGCGGGCAAGCGTACCTCCAAACATCCAAAGCGCGAACAGGTTAAGCAGAACATGCCAAATCCCTCCAGGGTCGTGGAGAAACATGTAGCTAAGGGGCTGCCAGAGTGCTCCACTCAGAAAGCTCGACGGCGTCAGGCTAAGCCAACGGAAGAGTAGGACAAGCGGGCCGAAACCCGCTACGAAAGCCATTGCGAAGAAGAACCAGGCGATCGCATTCGCCCACAAGAGCTTTTTCAGAGCCCGGGGAGTCCGCGGCAGCATCCCGAAGCCGGAGGACATGCCGGGGCGCTGGTATACATAACGCATCTTCTCTTCTTGAGTCTATCTGACCCACGAACTCGCAGCTGTGGTCTGTTCAATTCCCCACGGTCAATGGAAACAAGCGATCGACCAGCGCCCGACTCAGCCCGCGAGCGAGTAGTTGTCCAACTCGAGTGGCACAAGCAGCGGTCCGACGACCGGGAAGGAGCGCACGAGGGAATCGAAGCCGCACGGCTACGCGATGCCGCCGACAAGAACCGCTAGGTATTCGCGAACAACGCGGTCAATGCCCTGGACCTGCTCTATGGCGAGGTCGCCTTCGAATGGCAAGGCAGCGCCAGAACCGAGCTAGGCGCCGGTGGCACGCTCACTGAGTTCCTGCGCAAAACCGCGGCCCAGCATCGTCACAACGAGCAACGCCAGCATTGCCAGAGCCGCCGGTCGTTCCAGCAGGTAGGTCCACTGCCCGCCACTGATCTGATACAGGTGAATGGTCGCTTCCTCGGCCATGCCGCCGAGCAGAATGCCGACGACTGCAGCAGCGACCGAGTACTCGAAGCGCTTGAAAAGCCAGCCAACTGCAGAGAACGCCATGACCGTCAGCGGCCCTGACAGATCTCCCGTCAGCCCAAAGGCGCCGAACACAGCCATGGCGAGGACAGTGGGAGCCAAGTAGTCCATGGGAATTTTCACGACGTTGGCGAGCAACGGCACAAGGACCAAGCCCAGCCCGATCAACAGGATCGCCTGGCCTAGATTGGCGAGGATGATCGCGTAGACCACCTCGGTTTCTTCCCGAAGGAACTGCGGCCCGCCGGTGATGTTGTGCATCGCGAACGCGGCCAGCATCACAGCTGTCGCACCGCCGCCTGGAATTCCTAAAGCAAGGAGGGTGGCGAGAGATCCCGCTTCCTAAGTGCTGTTCGCGGATTCGGAAGCGACGATTCCGGCGGGGTCACCCTTCCCGAACGAGTCCGGGTCCGGCTGCGTTCTCTTTGCCTCGACATAGGAAAGCAGGTTCGCGATCGACGAGCCGACGCCCGGCAGGGCTCCGACGAACACCCCGATCAAACAGCCGCGCACCAATACCAACGGGTACGCAACGACAAGTCGGAAGCCTGCCAACGTGGCCCGCATGCTGACGCGTCGCCCGGCATCGTCTGCCACGACGTAACGGCGGTTCGCGAGGCGGAAGAGCTCGGAGGCGGCGAACAGGCCGAGCATGGCGGGAACGACCGGGACCCCGCCAGTCAGGTAAACGCTGCCGAACGTGCCGCGCGGGACGCCGGCCTCGCCGTAACCGATCGTGCCAACGAGTAATCCGAACAATCCGGAGAGCGTTCCCTTGAGCAACCTAGCCCCCGCTCGAGCGCCAATCAACGTGATTCCCCAAAAGACCACGACGGCCATCTCGGCGGGGCCGACACGCAGCACGAGTTGCGAGATGGGCATGATGAGCAAGAGCAGAATGCTGTAACCGATCATCACGCCGATGCAGGAAGACGCCAACGCAATGCCGAGGGCGGTGTTCTGCTGCCCGCTCTGGGCCATCGGAAAGCCGTCGAAGGCTGTCGCAACGGACGACGCCGTGCCCGGAATGTTCATGAGGACCGCCGGGATGCTGCTACCAAACGCACCTCCGGTGAAGATCGCGGTGAGAAAGAGCATCGCCTGCATGAAGTCCATGTACAGCGTCATCGGCAGGAAGACCGCCATTGCTGTCGAGATCTGCAGCCCCGGTATGGCCCCGAACACCAAGCCGACCAGAATGCCCGGTATCACGACGAGCCACGGCGTCAGGTCGACGAGAAGCAATTCGAGGCCGGCCCCGAGCGCAGCAACATCGAACATGGCGTCCCGCCTTACGCACCCGCAGGGAAAATCAGCAGCGGCATCCGGTATGGCAGCATTTAGGAAAAGAACGCCGACAGCAGCGCGGCCACGGCCAGCCCGTACGCTAGCGCCCAGTGCCAGCGGCGCTGTCCAAAGAAACGCAGGTGCAGAGTGATGAAGGCGCACGTGCCAACGTCGAAGCCCCGCCAGTTGAGCGACAAGACATAGCCAGCGAACAGTCCGACCAGCGGCGCGGCGTTCTTGGCCGGCTGGGCACGCACGACAGGGCTCGATCTTCCCGCGATGTGCGAGGCGCACTCCAATGCGCAAAGGACGAGCGCGACTCCCGCGACCGGAAGGACGAAAATCAGGTTCGACCAGTGCGTGGACGCACCAATTGCATCGTGTGCGTACCAGGCGACTAGAGCTGCCAGTGTCAGCAGCAAAGCGAGATCCGCCGCGCGGCTTGTGGATAGACGCGTCCGCGGCGTACCCATCAGATCACCAGTTCGAGAGGTGCGAGTAGTTTTCGAATATCGCGAATGTAGTCGTCATTGTGCGTTTGGACCGCTCCGGTCCGATCCACCGCCGCCCGATGCCGGCACGATCGAGCGGCTGTTGAAGCTCTTTGTCCTGGAGCACCCTAGCTAGGGCCCTCGCCAGCAGCTGAAACCGCCGAGGATAGACACGCTTGACGTTTCTGCTGGTGGCAAATCCGCGGATCGAGCCCGGCAGCACCGGCGCTTCGAGACCCAGAGGATCCAGCGCTTCGTTCAGAGTGGGCACATCCCAGCCCTCGTTGCGACGGTCGCTGACGATGGCCAGCGGCTCGATGTAGTCGCGTATCCCCTCCGAGCCGCGTGCGCTTATCACAATGAAATCGACGACGCCTCCGGCCACGGCGGCGCGCACCTGACCGCCGCTGTTGTAAGTCACCAGGTTTAGGTTGTCCCTCGGAATGCCGTTGACCTCTAGCAGGAGATTTGCCATCAGATGCCCTGCCGAGCCCCGCACGACCGAGGCGCGCACGGTCTTGGGCTTGTTGCGGATCGCTACAAGCAGAGCCGCGAGGCCTGAGTACTTCGAGCGCTTGCTGAGGGCAATAAGATCCTCATCGAACCACTGCAAGTTCAGATAGGCAAAGCTTTCGATCGTGTAGGACGCTTGGCCTCCCAGTATTGTGTTGGACAAGTTCGGCGAGAAGGCGGATGCAAAGATTGTGTACCCGTCTTCCGGGCGGTCGAGAACGTAGTTGGCCGCCAGCAGCGTGCCAGCCCCCTGCCGGTTGATCACCTGAACGGGCTGGCCAAGTTCGGCAGCAAGGTAGCCGGACATCGCCCGGGCCATCCGGTCTGCCCAGAATTTTGCTTGCTAATAGCGCGCTCGCGCGGGCTGTCATGAAACCAAAAGGGACTGGCGGGCCTTTGTTCCCGGCTAGCAGCAGAAGCGGGGGGGCGTGAACTAGTCAACTCGGCTGCGATGCCCTCGGATACCATTAGTCATGCCCAAGACCAAACTCCGCGTCCTAGTGCTCGCCTGGTGCCTCGTCGCGGTACTGAGCGGATTCTGCCTAGCGGAGGCGCAAGACCTCGCACCTGCAGTTCCTGAATCTGTTGCGGTTTCTTCTGACCGTCTCGAACGCCTTGACTCGGTGCTGCAGCAGTACGTTAGCGACAAGCGCCTGGCTGGCGTCGTCGCCCTAGTCGCTCGACATGGCCGAGTCGTTTATAAGGAAGCCTTCGGAATGCGTGACATCGAGTCGAGCGAGCCGATGCGGAAGGACTCCATCTTTCGAATCGCTTCTCAGACCAAGGCGCTCGCCAGCGTAGCGGTCATGGCGCTGCAAGAGCAGGGCAAGCTCCTGATCGCCGACCCTCTATCTAAGTATCTTCCGGAATTCAAGACGACGACCGTGGCTATCGAGAAAGACGAAGGCGAATACGACGTCGTGCCGGGGCGCCGCCCGATCACTCTCCGGCACCTGCTGACCCACACCGCGGGCATCGGTTATGGCAACGGTCCGGCCAAGGACCGCTGGGCTGAAGCTGGTATCCAAGGCTGGTACTTTGCTAACCGCAGCGAGCCGGTGAATCATACGGTGGCCAGGATGGCGGAGCTGCCGTTTGACGCGCACCCGGGCGAACGCTGGGTTTATGGCTACAACACGGACATCTTGGGCGCTGTGGTCGAGCGAGCCAGCGGCCAGAAGTTGGACGAGTTTGTCCGGGAGACGATTCTCGAGCCGCTGGGGATGCGCGACACCCACTTCTACCTTCCCCCGAGCAAGGCTGACCGGCTGGCGACGGTCTATTCCGCCACTGAGGATGGCATCGAGCGCGCCCCGGACCCGGGCCTTGGCGTCGGTCAAGGCCACTACGTCAAAGGCCCGCGCGTCAGCTTCTCAGGCGGAGCCGGTCTGCTCTCAACGGCTGAAGACTACGCGCGATTCCTGCAGATGATGCTGAACGGCGGCACGCTGGACGGACACCGCATTCTGAGCCGAAAGAGTGTCGAACTGATGACTGTGGACCACCTTCAGGGGATCGAATTCAACCCCGGACAGGGCTTTGGCCTGGGGTTTTCGATCGTCACCGATGTCGGCGCCCGGGGAGTGCCGGGCACCGTTGGGGAGTTCGGTTGGGGCGGCGCCTATCATTCGACTTACTGGGCGGACCCGCAGGAAGGAATCGTTGTGGTCTATTTCACCCAGCTGCTCCCCGCGGGCGGGCTCGATGACCACGCAAAGCTCCGGGCGCTCGTCTACCAAGCGCTTATGGACTAGGCCTGCCGCTAGCGAAGCAGTGCGGCCGGGCTACAATTCACTCTCTGATTTGCCTCCACCTCCAAAGATGTACTCCGCATTGGCCGCAATATCACTCCTATCCGACAAGAACTCCGCTATGGGCGACGGCCAAGTCGCCTCCGGGGCAGTCGAGGAGGTGAAAGCGACTTGCCAAGAGCCTCTTTTTCTCGGGGCTGGCATCGACCACCCGCGCATGCCCCCGTGCATCCCGAAATTCCATTCCGATAGGCACAGGCTTGAACAGATCCAGCCGACGACAACGATACGGAATGATCTCGACGAGCCCGGACCGCTGCGTTACGCTCCGAGTCAGCGGGTCCATCAGTGGATGCCCGAGGCTAGCAAGTGGCGCCAGGGCTTCGAAGAACATTTGCCACGCGTCAGCATTGCCGACGCCATGGGGCGTCGGCTGCTCGAGGCGCCGGACCCCATTGGACGCGCGGGCCGAGCCATCTTCGTACTGCTTTCCGACCACGGGTTCCATCTCGGCGAAACGGGCCAGTGGCCGCTGCGGCCGTTATGCAGACGATGGCGAAGAGCCCCACGGCCATTGCAAAGACTCTCAAGAGTGGTGCAGTCTAGCCTCGTGTCCCGACCCCGCGGAGCTCAAGAAACAGCGGTCAGCGATGCTGCCGGAGGTCACTCTGAAGCCGCTTGGCCCTCCCGCAAGGAGAGGCAGTCGAGGTGGTCGAGCGTCGCAGTCTGCGAGATAAAACTAGCAGAGAACCCTTTGGACTGAAAGGAGAACCTTTGAAATGACCATTGCCCTCGTCCGTCTAGCCCCACTCGTCTGCGGCATTGCACTTGCCACCTCGCCCCTACCCGCCCAGCGCGGAGAAAGCGGGCAAAGGTCTCGCTTGGATCCCACGGTCACCGACTTCGCCTATGGCAGCCATGAGAGGCAGGTGCTGGATTTTTACCAGGCAGACTCTTCCGTGCTGACGCCTTTGGTCCTTTACATCCACGGAGGCGGTTTCACAAGGGGCGACAAGAATTCTGTCGATCAAGAAACCCTTCAGCAGCTCCTGGCCGCCCGTATCTCCGTCGCCGCGATCAACTACCGCCTGGCCGGGCAAGTGCCGCTGCCGGCAGCCCATCATGACGCGCAGCGAGCGCTGCAGACGTTGCGGTCAAAGGCGAACGAGTGGAATTTCGACAAGACCAAGGTGGGCGCGTTCGGCGGATCCGCCGGCGCCCAGCTGTGCATGTGGTTGGCATACCAAGATGACCAAGCGGATCCGTCAAGCAGCGATCCCATCGCGCGCGAGTCGACTAGGCTGGCCTATGTAGCGCCGCTTCGCGGACAGATCACGAATGACTTCGATTGGTGGCTGAAAAACCTTCCGGGTTACGACGAGATCCATCGCGACCCGGCAGAAATCTTCGGCACCAGCGACCCCGCCAAGAAATCCGCCATCGTCGAGACGATCTCGGTGATTTCGCTTGTGTCGGCTGACGATCCTCCCACGTTCATGAGCTACCGCATGGCTCCGGGTGATCCTGTTCCCGAAGGCGACAGTGCGACATCGTGGAAAGTCCACCACGTGACATTCGGGCTGGCGCTCAAGAAGCGGCTTGACGCTGTCGGCGTAGAGAATCACCTGCACTATCCGGGTGCGGATTCGACGCACGCATCGGCGGCCGACTTCTTCATTCACAAGTTCGGCAAGTCGGATGTCCTGCATCTGACGGCGAAGGCTCTTTTGGACCATCACCTGAAGCTCGTCGGGCTGCTTGAGCAAAATCCGAACCAGACCGGCGAAGTCTATCGCCAAGGCGTTTCGGGCGGAGTTGGCGGCTGGACGCCCTTGCCGGAGTCCCAAGACCGCAACCACTACATGTCCATCGTGCATCGCGGGGGCAATAGCTGGGCGGAATCCCATGACCAGAAGGCGGATTTCTACATCATGCTCGAGGGTTCCGGCACGCTCCTGCTTGGCGGCAAGATGGTGGGTGCCATCCAGGCCGATGGCCGACCCGGCGAGTGGAGGGCACCGCGAATCAAGGGCCCCCGGCGCATTGAAGCGCGCAAGGGCGATTTGATCAACATTCCCGTAAAGACGCCTCACCAATGGGATCTCACCGAGGGGGAGTCGGTGACTTATGTGATCCTGAAGGTGGTCAAGCGGGACGAGGAGATTCGCGAAGATCCCTAGCCACGCGACCAGGGGAGGCCGTTTCGACTGGCCGACAGATAGAACAAACGAATCTTGAAGGTCGATCTCCTCGAAAAGGTCTTCGGGGACGTGAACTGGAACCGACGCCGACGCGCAAGTCTATCTGCGCCTAGGACATCGCCGTCAATTCGCATGGGAACATCTATGTCGCGGAGATCCAGAACTGGCGTGCCGGGAAGTTCGTCAAGCTGCAGCAGCGGGACCCATCATGAGTACTAATTCTTCGGCATGGCGACTTGCCGCGGTCTGGTTTTGCGTGCTGTGCGCCGGACTGGCGGCACCCGAAGCCTCCGATGCGCAGTCCCTCCGGGTCACTCTGCTGGGTACTGGGACTCCGAATCCACACCCGGAGAGATTCGGTCCCGCAACTCTGGTCGAAGCGGACTCTCAGCGGCTGCTGTTCGACGTAGGGCGAGGCGCCACGATTCGCCTGAACCAACTCGGTATTTCCATGCGCGAGGTTTCAGCGGTATTTATCACGCATTTCCACTCCGATCACCTAGTCGGCCTCGCAGACTTGTGGCTCATCGGCTGGTTGCCGCCGAACTACGGCCGTCGCCAAAAGCCGCTTCGCATTTGGGGACCAGCCGGCTTGCGCCGGATCACGTCGGGCATGGAGCAAGCGTATGCGACGGACATCGAGATCCGAGTCAAGGACGAGGGTTTGTCGCTGTCGGCCGCCAAGTTCGACGTGACGGAGTTCAGCGAGGACGGAGTGATCTATGAGCAAGACGGCGTTGCCGTGACCGCGTTCGAGGTCAATCACGGCGAGTTGATCAAGCCGGCCTACGGCTATCGCGTTGATTACGCTGGGCGTTCCGTCGTGATCTCAGGCGATACCCGGTACGACCAGAACCTGATCGAAGTTGCCAAGGGAGCGGACCTACTTGTACACGAAGTCGTGGCAATTCCTGAGAAACTCTTCGAGGTCAACCCGGCGATGAAGCGGGTCGAGGCGCATCACACCACCGCCGAAGAGGTTGGCGCTGTATTTTCCAAAGCCCAGCCGAGGCTGGGAGTTTTAACTCACTACGTTTTGACGGCGGGTCCCGGAATACCCCCCGTGACGAAGGATGAAGTCCTTGCGCGCGTCAAATCCAACTACTCCGGTCCCGTCGTCGCGGGACGGGACTTGATGACCATCGATGTTGGAGACTCCGTCGCTGTTGCGGACGAGAGATAACCTGCCTGCGAGACAATCCGCATAGCAAATCCAGCGGAGGAGCGAGAGCGATCCTGATCGGTCCGCAAGGCCGGTGACTTCATCCGGATGATCGCGCTGGAGCCGCAAGCCCCTGCTCTGAGTGTTGGCCGTCAGGCGACTGCTGTTGCTTCGGATCAAGGAATCGTTCGTTTCGGATTCTTGTGGGGAGATCTTCGCCCGCCGAGATGCGTGAGGGGACGCCCGGCACGACCACGCTGCTCGCCCTGAAGATTCTGTTGTGCCCAGCGAGTATCACCTGATCGAACCGGGGACGATATCGATCAATCTATCCAGTCGGCGGCCCATTCCATGCTGGCATTCCTTCGGCAAGAGGGATAGACGTCCCTAGGTGCGGGCTTGCCGCTCGCGGCGGGTCGCCGAACTCGGCCAAACGCTCCATGAACTGATCGTTCAGCGGCTTCACCTGGCTTGCGGTTGCAGGCTCTGCTGCACTGTTGCGCAGCTGTCCGGGGTTCTCACGCAGATCTTAGACCCATTGCTCCGGCCGAGTTCTGAATAAGACCGGCCTCCAGGCCTGGGAGGCAACTCGGGGTTGTTCGTGAAGCATGCCCGGAATTCCCGTCACAGGTCTCCGTTTGCAACGGACCACGCGATGTCCGCCGTCGAAGCGACCTCCCGTCCTAGTTCCAAGGCGCTGGCGGAGCTAGCGTTGCCATCCAACCCGCGCTTGTAGACGCCTTGGCCGATAGCAGCGGACCGAAACATCGAAAACGACAGATAGAAGTTCCAGTGCTTCATTGCATCACGCCCGCTAAGACTGCAATAAAACGAGAGTTGAGATTCCCACGAGGGTATTCCTGTCACGGCGGGGTCGTTGCCGAGAAGAGTCGGATTGCGCCGGCTGGGCAGGTAGTAGGTCATTAGGTTGTAGGCGAGGTCGGCCAGCGGATCCCCCAAGGTGGATAGTTCCCAATCGAGAACCGCCACGATGCGGGGTTCGCTAGGGTGCAGAATCACATTGCCGAGGCGATAGTCTCCGTGGACTAGCCGAGTCTCTTCCTCGTCCGGTATGTTGTCCGGAAGCCATTCGACGAGCCTGTCCATCGAGACAATCCCTTGCGTCTCGGATGCCTTGTACTGCCGGGACCATCGGCTGATCTGGCGAGCGTAGTAGTTGCCCGGTTTGCCGAATCCGTCAAGACCCACATCACTGGGTGCCACTCGGTGCAGCGCTGCCAGCACTCTCATGTTGTGCTCGTACACTGCGGTCCGGTCGAAAGCATCCATTCCAGGCAGCGTGGGATCGTGGAAGACCCTTCCCTCCACGTGCTCCATCACGATGAAGGGCGTGCCGATGATGCTGCTGTCTTCGCACAACAGGAGCATCGAGCAGACCGGCACATCGGTGTTGGAGAGAGCGTCCATCACGCGATACTCGCGCTCGACAGCGTGAGCGGACGGCAGCAGGCGCCCCGGCGGCTTCTTCCGCACCACATAGTTCCCGCCGCCGCTCTCAAACAAGAACGTCGGATTGGACTGTCCGCCTTCGAATTGGCAGATAGAGCAAGGTTCTCTGAAATCGGACAGCTTTGCCGTGAGATAAGCCTTCAATGCCCCTTCGTCGAAGCGGTGCGCCTCGCGGACGGGAGTCGTGATGGGTCGCGAATGCATCTCTGCGGATTCTTTAGTGGAGCGATTGTAGCGAATAAGCTCCTGCGCTCAGCTAGCCGACAGAAACAGTCTGCAGAAGCGTGGCAAGGGGCCGGCCGTCCATGGCCCAGACATGCGAACTTCAAGTCCGATTGCACCCATGACCCGTCTGGTCCGTCCCCAACAAGAGTCCTATGTGGCCCAAATCGTAAACGCCGTTTGCAGGCAATCCCATGAAGCACGTCTCGGACACGGCGTTCTCGCCCAGTAGCGGTGTGTTGTGTTGGGCGGAACGACTTAGCCGAGCGTCGGTAGCCGCTGCACCCGACAGTTGGTGTGAATGCTACTGCCCGTCCAGGAGGGCTCGAACTGATTCCAGCACGAGACGAGTCCTCCGGGCGATCTCGAAGCGCATTGAGAAGTCGGAGCATCGCACAAACAGTTCCCACCGACAAGACTCTAGGCAGAGCTAGGTTCTAGCAGGAGCTGGTCGAGACCGGTGTCTTTCCATCGCCCGCGAGCGTGAGTGAGCGGCCAACACGGCCGCTTCCGTCCGACCTCGCGCTCCCCCGCTGGCCGATTGGAGTTCGACAGTGCGGCCAATTGCTGGTACCCGCTGCGCCTCATGATCGTTCCAACGCGATGGGCATTTGCTCCAAGTCTCTGGCAACCAACATGGACCGGAGACCGCATCGATCCATTACGCGATCCCCCGAACCAGCTAGGTGGCTGTGGCCGGACGACGCACGGATGGACCTAGTGCATCACTTGGCCAAGCAAGCCGGCGCGATCCCTCCAGGCGATTTGCTCCGCTAAGGGAAATCTCTGAAACGAGTGGGCGCCGGAGGAGGAGTGGGGGGGGGTAGCACGTCTCCGGAATTTGTAAACAATGAACGGTGTTGCATGTTTCATGGCGTAGCTCAAGAATGGTGCTACAGTACCGGCTCGTCAGGGGGCGACTTGCGAAGAACCTGAGGCGAGTGCATTGAGGGATACTGTGAAATTCTCGAAAGGAGGCTCGTCAAGGAATGAGCTTTAGTTTGGAAGGCAAGGTCGCTCTCGTGACTGGCGGCGGCCGCGGGATTGGCAAGGAGATCGCCAGGCGCTTCGTGGCAGCCGGCGCAGATGTCATCATCGCCAGCAGGAAGCTGGAGAACCTTCACAAGACCGCGGAGGAGTTTTCTTCACTCAGCGGGCGGATTCTACCGGTACGCTGCCACATCGGCAAGGCCGATCAAGTCGAATCGGCCGTGGCCGCCGCCGAGGAGCAGTTCGGCACTATCGACATCATGGTCAACAACGGTGCCACCAATCTCGAGCAGGGGCCCTCGCTGAGCGTGAGCGACGCCGCCGTGATGAAGATGGTCGAGATAAACGTCCTATCGGCGGTTCGCTTCCTGCGCCTCACCGTTCCCAAGATGATCGAGAAGGGCGGTGGCTCCATCATCAACATCGCGTCGATAGCAGGTTTGCGGCCCCAGCGGGAGGGCCTCCTGTACAGCTTCACCAAGTCCGGACTGATCATGATGACCCGGACATGGGCAGACGAATGGGGCCAGCACGGGATTCGAGTCAACGCTATCGCGCCCGGACTAGTCCGCACCGACTTCAGCTCTTTCTTCTGGAAAAGGCTTGACGAGAACGCACAATACCCGCCGACACAACCGATCAAACGCCTCGGGGAGACGAGCGATATCGGCGGCATCGCACTGTACCTCGCCTCAGACGAGTCGACCTGGGTCACCGGCCAAGTCATGGTCATTGACGGGGGGGCCACCGCCCGCTAATCGCGATCGCAAACGAGAACCCGCACCTTGCAAATCAGGGAATGGGAGACTCGGCAATCAAGCGCCGATACACCGATCGTGCGTGCTCGTAGGCCTCGCGCGCGGTCTCCCGTTCCTCCGCGCGTATTTGTGGGGCTTTCTGCGACCAGCACTGGTCGACTGCGGCGAGGCACCATTCCGCGCTGCGTCTAGACGCCCGGATGGGCTCGCCATCGACAGCTACGAAGATCGGATTCGTGTGCGAGGACATCGGAACTCTCAGCGCAATCCAGGAACTGCGCATTGGATGGATGACGAATTCGAGTTCGTGCATGGTACCGTCCGCCATGATCGGAGTAGTGTCGGCTACTCGGCCGTTGACGACTAGTTCCACGGGCACGTACCGCGTACCGGGAATGCGCGCCCGCTCCACGTCCCAATACGGCTTTTCGTCGGAGCGGAGCCCGTCAAACCTCGGGTCCGGAAGCCGAGGCAACATCGCGGTGGCGCTCACTCGCACCAGCACTTCCTCGCCAGCATCCACTCGCAGGTCCGGCTGGCCCGACCCCAAGGCGACCCCGTTGGCCGCGAAGTCGATTAAGTGGCTCTTGCCATCGCTCACGTAGGCAGCGCCCTTGCGGATGCCTTCGACCCATCCGGCGTATGTCAGTTCGTCCAACTTCACGTAGCTGCGGCCCAGCCCGACCTTCTCTTGGTATATGCAGGGAAAATCAGTCTCGCCCGAGATGCGAGTCCGAAACCCGACGTTCAACGCGTGGTACCAAATGTTCATCTCCCAGAAATATGGCGTGTCCACGGCGGAGATAAAGTCGATCACGCCGGGGTGTGTTACATCCACGATGTACTCGTTGGCACCGATGCCGTCGAATCCCGGCATCTCGTAAGTCGGCAGCGTTTCCGCACCCACTTGCAGGCCCCATCCCGAATGCGAGAAGCCGGTGACTGCACCTTGGGACTTGGCCCAACGCAGCACGGGCAAGTCCCATGAAGGCCACTCCTCGATCCTGGTCGTTCCCGGATAGTCGTCTTCGCTCAGGCCGAGAAGCACCAAGTGGCCGGCGTGGCTGGACGGAAATCCGGACACTTCGACGTCATAATGCATCACCCGCTTCTCACGCGAGAGCGGATGATCGATGCTCGAAAAATACTGCTTCTGGAAGTACCAAGACGGACCCCAGGTCAGAACAGCGCCGATGTTGAGGTTCTCGCCAAGGATCTGGCGCAGCATCGCCATCGGCCCCACACCTTCTGTCGGGTTCTTGTAGTGCGCGCAGCCCGAGGCATGCACGTGATGGTCTCCTGACCACCATCCGTAGCTGCCTGGATTGATCCACCGCTCCAGCCGCGCGGCAATTTCGGTCGGTCCGTCGGCATCGACCGGGAACTCTTTCGTGCGCGTGCGGAATTCCGGGCCGCCGCCGAACTCGACTGTGTAGTACCCCGCGGGCAGCCGGATGTCCTCGCCGTCGAAACGATAGATGTGCTGCTGGAACGGAAAGTCGGGCTCGAGACGCTTCGATGGGTTCGGATACACCCTGCCCTGCCGGTCCTTGAAGAGAAACGAAGCGACGCCCGACTCGCCGTTCTCATCGCTTACCCGTAGCGGAATCGAGCGCGTCGGCGCAATGTCGAAGACCACGAGCATGTCGTTGCGGAATCCGATGTCCTGGGTTCCCTGCCCGACATCCATGGCGATCTTGGCGGATCGCTGGCCGCGGTCCCGGCTGTAGACTTGGAGGATTTCGTACTCCACCGGCAGGCCCGTCAAGCGTGGGGCCATCGGCGGGTCGCTGTAGATCGTTATATCGGCCCAGCGTTCCCGCACCTCCACGCTGCCGAGTTCCATGGCGGGCTCGTGCTCGCCGCGGGAGCGGAGCGACGTCGGTCCGCTGTTCGGGCTGAACACCCGAAGCGGTGCGGTGACCCCGGCTTGATTCAGCACCTTGACAAGAAAAAGTCGCGTTCCCTGCTCTACCAGTGCGGGACGAGCCGCACCCTGTCTGACCTTGACGCGGCTTTCCGGGTTGATTTCGACTTCAACGAGAACCAGCTTGTCCAAGACGCGCTGGATTTCCCTCACGGCAGCGCTCTCGTCCGCCAGGCCCACGGCCGCGTTGATCGCCTTGGTGGCATCCGGCGAAAGTGGCTGGCCAAGGTAGAAGAGCGCCTGTTCGAGGCGTCGGGTCTGCTGGGCGAGAGGTTGCAGGTCGACCTCCGCCTGGGCCCACAGGCCGCTAGGTGCTCCGCACGCCAATACAAAAGTTGCCAAGACACCAAGTTTCATAACAATTCGCCTCCCTCGAGCGGCTCTAGGATAGCTCTAGTCGGCTATCCGTAGCGGAGGAATTCAGGTTTCTCGGTCACCGCGCTCGCTTTGGGCGTCCAGGCAAGGCTGGTTAAGCCCGCCTCGGAAAGGGGCAGCAAGAGTCGGTCCCCGACTGCAAAGGCCCCATCGACACAAAGGAGCGGCCACGGCGACCGTCGAGGAATCGCCGCCTTGCAACGACGCTTCCAAATTCCATCGAGCGCGAGAAGTCACTGGCGATCGCCCGTCACCTTGGAGCGCACCGCGAACAGTCGATCGCAACTGAAAAACCACGTCCTCACTCGTTGCCCCGCCAATTCTTGATGCCTGAAAATCTCGCGGTTCGACCCTGAGATCGGCATTAATACGATATTAAATGAAGGCTCAATTAGCGAAACGTATGCATTGGGGTGTCATTGAGGCCACCAAGCAGCTACGAGGGGACGCCTCTCGCACCAATCCGACCTGCTGAAACCAGCGCAGGTAGCTGTCCAAGTACTTCGTCGCTACCCCCCGAAACGGTTGCAGAAACGCTTTCAATTGTTGGTGCCGATTGTTCACCGTTTGGATGTGATAGCTCCCGCGCACCCGCAGGCCCGCCGACACGTTCACCGCCTCGTGCTGGACCCCCAGCCGCCGGGCACAGCCCGGATACGCTCGACCGCCGTCGCTCAGCATCACCGCGTCGCTAGCCAGCAGCGGCTCCAGCGCGGCCTGCAAACTCGCCTGGCTCACTCGCTTCAGCACTTGGCCCGCGGTCGCGCCCCCGCGCGCGGCGGCCAGCAGCACCGGCACCTGCTGCTTGGACGGGCCCCGCTGCCGGGCCCGCCCGCCCCGCCGCCGGGCCTTCCGCTCCAGCTTCCGCTCGCCCTTGCGGCTCTCCAGCACATACGTTTCGTCCGCTTCCACCAGCCCTTCCAGCCGCCCCGCCAACTGTCCCGCCTGCGCCATGAAGCGATGCCGCCAGCGAAACGCGGTCGTGACCGCCACCCCGCAGCGCTGCGCCGACTGCCGGACCGATTCCCGCTCCACCAACGAGCGCCCCAACGCCAGCCAGCGCTCCTTGTGATGCAATCCAGACAGCGCCGTGCCGCTCAAGGCATTGAACGTCTTGCCGCACTGCTTGCAACTGTAGCGGCGCAACCCGCGCGTCTTGCCGCGGCGCACTGCCCCGCCGGCCTGGCTGTGCCGACAGCGCCGCTGGGCGTCAATTTGCAGTTCAATCGCGGCCACCGCCGCAGCCCCTTCGCTGCGCTCTTGCACGGCCTGCTCGAGTTGCCACCACTGCGCTTCTGATAAGCGGTCCAACCCCGCCAGCCAACTCTGGAATCTCTCGTTCGTCATGGGACACGATCCTCCTGCACCTAAAGGAATTATACCAAATATCGAACAAAATGCATACGTTTCGCTAATTGAGCCTAAATGAAATATAAATAGAATATTTAGTTGGATAGCTTGACACACCGCAATAACTGTCCGAAGCTCTATTCAGGGTCGGTCTCGTGCCATTGCCGGTCGTCGCGCGCAGGGCATACGCCGCGGTCGGACACCGCGGTTATACAGCGCACCCGAATCGCCTGCCTTTCGATCTGCAACTCACTACCATCTTTGAAGCTCCGAGCCTCCGGCATGATCGCCGTGTGCCCGTTGTCCGTGCAAGAATGAGGGGGTCAGGCGACAAGGCCGGTACCGGCTTGGTGGATGCGAGGGCTAGGGGCTTCGGTCTGCACGGGGGAATTGCATTGCTGCGAGTCGCCGATCAGATACAGAGGTCACTATGGGAAAACACCTGTTCCTCGTTTGGAAGAATCTGCTGCGCAACAAGCGAAGAACGGTTCTAACCGTTTTCAGCAGCGCGATTTCCGTGTTCTTGATTGGTGCGCTGATCTCCGTTTACGCGTTGATGTACGCCCAAGACCCTCCCGAAGAGTCGGCGATGCGCCTTGTAACACGCCACAAGGTGTCGCTGACTCAGGCGCTGCCGTACTACTACGGTTCCCGCATAGCGACGGTTGACGGCGTTGAGAACATGGTGCCGATGAATTGGTTCGGCGGAACCTACATCGACCAACGCCCAGAAAACTTCTTCGCACGATTCGCCGTCGACCCGGATCAGGTCTTCGACATCTACTCCGAATACACGGTTGCGCCCGAGCAGTTGGAAGCGTTCCAACGCGACCGGCAGGGGATGGCGATCGGCAAGACCATCGCCGAGCGCGTCGGCCTTGAACTCGGCCAGCGCATCACCATCAAGGGCGACATCTACTCGTTCGACCCGGAACTCACGGTCCGTGCGATTTTTGAAGGCCCGGATGATCTTCAAGCATTCTTTCATTTCAAATACTTGGAAGAAGGTCTCAAGGAATCCGTCGGAACCGAATATGCATCGCAGGTAGGGGTCTACGCTATCCGCCTCCGTTCAGTTGAAGACGCTCCGCGGGTGGCGAAGGCAATCGACGACATGTTCCGCAACTCGCCGGAACCGACGAAGACTGAAACGGAAGCCGCGTTCCAGTTGGGGTTCATCAACCAGATGGGAAACATCAAGCTATTCCTGCTGTCGATTGCGGCCGCGATCGTCTTCACGATGCTCATGGTTTCTGCCAACACCGTGGCGATGTCGGTCCGCGAGCGCACCCGCGAAATCGGGGTTCTCAAGACGCTGGGCTTCCGGAGACGCTCGGTGATGGGGCTCGTGCTGGGAGAGGCGGTCTTGATCGCGCTCCTAGGCGGAGCTGTCGGCGTGACGATTACCGTAGCGGTCACCACTGCCATGCAGGACATGGCGGTGCAGTGGTTCACAGGATTCACGCTGCCGCCATGGGGTATCGGCATGTGCTTTGCAATGGCGGTTGTGGTTGGCTTGGGAAGTTCCACGGTACCCGCCCTTATCGCGTCCCGTACCAAGATCGTGGATGCATTGCGCCACACGGGCTGATGTCCTAGAGTTCACCAATGCCGGTACCTATCTCTTACAACATCCGCAACCTACGGGTCCGAAAGACCACCACCCTCATGACCGCGCTAGGCGTCGCGCTGACCGTGGCCGTGCTCCTTGGAATCGGAACCTTGGTCGAAGGATTGCGCGCGTCCCTGCAATCGAGCGGGAATCCGTTGCACCTGATTGTGATGCGACAGGGATCGACATCCGAGCTCGTGAGCATCGTTTCGAAGGAGAGCTTCGACGTGTTGAAGTTCGACGACGGAATCGCCCAGCACGACGGCGAGCCAATGATCTCTCACGAGGTGCTTTCGGTCGTCAACCTGCCGCTACGGAGCGACCCGACTTCCGTCGCCAACATCAGCGTCAGAGGATTGCAGCAAATTGGGATCACGATGCGCGATGGCGTCGCACTGCAAGAGGGCCGCTGGTTCGAGCCCGGCAAGCGGGAAATGGTCGTCGGCGCGGGCGTCCACCGCATTCGTGACGGCACGTCGATCGGAGACAGGATCTATTTCGGGCGCGACGACTGGGAAGTTGTCGGCGTGTTCTCGGCCGGGTCTTCCCCGTTCAACAGCGAGATTTGGTTGGATGCCAATCTAGCCGGCTCCGATCTCGGGCGCGGCAGCGCGCGCAGCTGCATTCTGGTGCGTGCCGTGGACGAGGCTGCGGCGACCGCGATTCTGAACCGCCTGGGAGACGATCAGCGCCTGGGGCTGGAGGCCGAGCGCGAGAGCGAGTACTACGCGAAGCAGATGTCCTCGGCGGAGCCGGTGCGATACCTAGGCGTCTTCGTGGCGATCATAATGGCCATCGGCAGCTGCTTCGCCGCGATGAACACAATGTTCGCCGCTATCGCGAACCGATCTAGGGAGATTGGTGTCCTCCGTCTGCTCGGTTTCTCGCGCTTCAGCATCCTGACAAGTTTCATGCTCGAGTCGCTGCTCCTGTCGCTGCTTGGCGGAGTGCTGGGCTGTATCCTAGTCCTCCCGCTCAACGGTTTGCAGGGCCGGATCGGCAATTTCGTAACGTTCGCGGAAACAACGTTTCAATTCAGGGTTACCATTGACTACATACTTATAGGGCTGGCGTTCGCCGCGACTATGGGCGTGTTCGGAGGCTTCCTCCCCGCCAGGATGGCGGCCCGAAAGGAAGTGCTCCAGTCGCTGGGCGACGGCTGATGACGTGAGATGGCCAACTCCCCCGATTTCAATCGCGAGCTCGACGGGTTACGCATCGACCCCTCGGATCGCGCGGAGCGCCGCAAGCCGAGGAAACTAGCTACCGGCTGGATCGTTGCCGGCGTTGCGATCTTAGCGGCCTTGGGTGCGTGGCGCATCTCGACGGCGCTGTTCGCCGCCATCGAGGTCGACGTGCACCGGGTTGTCCTTCCGCGAGCCGGCTCGTCTGGTCCGGCGATCGTCCTTCAGGCGGCGGGGTATGTCGTGCCGCATTACCGGATCGAAGTCGCCTCCAAGGTCGTCGGCCGGGTGAAGTGGATGGGTGTCGAGAAGGGCGACAAGGTGCAGGGCGGGCAGCCTATCGTCAGGCTTGAAGACGAGGAGTACCAAGCGAGGCTCACGGAGTCCGTCGGGTCGCTGCAGTCTTGGACAGCGCGTCTAGCCGAGCTTGAAGCAGGGTCGCGACCCGAGGAAATCGAAAGAGCCGCGGCAGACCTAGAGGAAGCGCAAGCCCAGCTCCAGCAGGCGCGAATCGAATTCGACCGCGCGAACGGACTTAATGACGAGGAATTGATCTCGAAGTCCGAATTCGATCAGGCGCGTTACCGTTGGGACGGTCTAGTCAATCGCGTCGCCTCTCTGAGAAAGACGTTGGAATTGCTCAGGATCGGTCCCCGCCAAGAGGAAATCGATTCAACCGCCGCTGAGGTGAAGCGGGCCGAAGGGATGGTCGCCTACAACCGGATCATCGTCGATGCGACCGTGATTCGGGCGCCCGTCACGGGCACGGTGCTCGAGCGGAACGTAGAGGTGGGGGAACTCGTGACAACAGGCTTTGTGGGCGAGCGCGGGGCCAAGGGATACGTCATTGCGATGGCCGATCTGAACGACATTCAGGTTGAGCTCGACATCAGCCAGGACGACTTTGCGCGGATCTTCATGAACCAGAAAGCGATCGTCGCGACCGACGCCTACCGGGATCGCGATTACACCGGCGAAGTGGTCGAGATTTCTCCGGAAGCGGACAGGCAGAAGGCGACGGTACAGGTCAAGGTGCAGATTCTGGAGCCGGACGAGCTGATCCGGCCCGAAATGAACGCCAATGTCTCATTCCTAGCCGCGTCGGAGGATCGGCGGGCAGGAACGGCTCCGGCCTCTGCGCCGCGCCTGCGTATCCCCTCCGTCGCGATCGTGGACGGAAACAGCGTCTTCGTGCTAGTGCAGGGCAAGGCGGTTCGCCGTCCGATTCGCGTGATGCGAACGACCTCGGAAGGGGTGGAAATCGAGCAGGGCCTCTCCGGCGGCGAGGACTTGATCCTGTCGCCTCCGGCAGAACTTCAGGACGGGGATCGAGTCACGAGGAAGGAATCATGATAGACGCGGCGGTTTCACTGCGAAGCATCCACAAGGAATACAGGCGGGCTGACTTTTTGGTCGTCGCCCTCGACGACATAACCATTGACATTCCGATAGGCGAGTTCTTCTGTCTGATGGGGCCGTCGGGGTCCGGGAAGTCGACGCTTTTGCACTTGGTGGCCGGCATCGACCGCCCTACCAAGGGGCAAATCCGCGTGCTCGGAGACGACATCGGCGAATTGAACGAGAGCGAACTGGCCGGCTGGCGCAGCGAGAACATTGGATACGTGTTCCAGACGTTCAACCTGATTCCCGTGCTGACCGCCTGGGAGAACGTCGAGCTGCCGTTGCTGTTAACGAGCCTGTCCAAGAAGGATCGCCTGCGCCGCGCGCGCACCGCGCTGGAGATTGTAGGGTTAGCAGACCGTCTCGAGCATCTACCCAAGCAGCTTTCCGGAGGGCAGGAGCAGCGCGTAGCGATCGCGCGTGCGCTGGTGACCGATCCGTCGATCATTCTCGCGGACGAGCCAACCGGGGAACTGGACGCGGGCTCCGCCGACGACGTGCTGGCAATCCTGTCGACTCTCAACAAGCAGCACGGAAAGACAATCCTCATGGTCACCCACGACCCCCGTGCCCAGCAGTACGCCCGGACAAGCCGCTATCTGGACAAGGGCCGGATGACGGAGATGCCCCACGCCGTACCCGCCTGACGGCGGCTTCGGAACCCAGCGCCATGGCGGTTCCGTGATCGCATCGGGCAGGGCTCACGCTTCTGTTCCAGGCACTTTGAAGCCAGGCCGGAAGTATCCGCCCGCCAAGCGCCTCGGCGTCGACGCCTCGGCGGCAACAGTTCAGCACTATGCCAGTCCGGTACCGAGCGCTCGCCTTCCTGTTCGTGCTGATGATGATCACCTACCTCGACAGGGTGTGTTTCAGCACGACCGCAGGTGCGATATCAGCGGAGCTGGAGCTCTCGCTTGAGCAAATCGGCATAGCCGGCTCGTGCTTCGTGCTCGGATACGTGCTGTTCGAGATTCCCGGAGGATGGCTCGCTGACCGCTTCGGCGCACGGGCCATGCTAACCCGCATCGTGATCTGGTGGTCTGCCTTCACTGCCCTGACGGGCACGGCCTGGAATCTCGGTTCGTTGATCGCGATCCGGTTCCTGTTCGGCTGCGGCGAGGCAGGGGCGTTCCCCGGTGCAACGTCGGCGATCGCGCGATGGTTCCCCCGGAACGAGCTGGCGAGAGCGCAGTCGATCGTCATGTTCGGAAGCCGGATCGGGTTCGCAATGACATCGTGGATCGTCATTGCGCTGATGACAAGCTACGGATGGCGTTCGGTCTATTGGATCTTTGCCGTGCTCGGTATCGCTTGGGCCGCCGGTTGGGCGCGCTGGTACCGCGACACCCCCGAGCGGCACCGCTCGGTCGCACCAGACGAACTCGCCCTAATCCGAGATCAACGCTCGGCATCGGGCCACGGAGCCCGGGTCCCGTGGGGGGCGCTGGCGACCAGCCGGAACGTGTGGGCGCTTTGCGGCATGTATTCCGGGTACACCTGGGGCTTGTACTTCTACATCCAGTGGCTGCCGACTTATCTGGAGCAGGCCCGCGGTCTTGAACTACCGGAGATCGGCCCTACGGCAGCAGCGGTCCTGCTGTCCGGGGCCTTCGCGAATCTAGCAGGCGGGTGGCTGAGCGACCGACTCGCCCATCGAGTGGGTATCCGAGCGGCGCGGCGCATTCCGGCGATGGCCGGATTGATTTCCGCCGGGATCTTCCTCGCGCTGTCGGCAAAGGTCGCCGACGACACGATCGCGCTAGTATGCCTTGCCATCAGTTTCGGCTGCGCCGAGCTGATCCTCGCGGTGACGTGGGCCACATGTCTCGATATCGGGGGGTCGGCCGCAGGAGTGGTATCCGGCACAATGAACTCTTTGGGACAGGTAGGCGGTGCGCTGGCGCCGTGGCTGATCGGATTAATGGTTGACAGGACAGGAAGCTGGGAACTTCCACTCCTCGTCTCGGCAGGTTATTACGGAATCAGCGCGACTCTGTGGCTGGCGATCGAGCCTGAGAAGCGACTTGGGGAAGCGAATGACTAGGGCATACTTCGAAGACGCACCCTACCCAGAAGCTCCCGACGAGACCGATGTGAACCTCCGCGCCTATTTCGACTCGCTGAGCGACGACAGACTCGATGAAGTGGATCTGGGCTGGAGCGATTCGGAATTGCGCGAATGGGACGGAAACTTCCGTAGCGACGGGTCGCTGATGATGGTCTGCTGCGACCGAGACGTGGGGGTCGCAGAGTATCGTCGGGTCCTCGCCGAGTTCCTTCGGTTCAGGGGTTCGAATAGCTAGCGATCGCGTGCGTCCGCCGAAACATCGGTAGATCGCCGGTTGAGGCAGCTTTGGCAGGTCGTTCCCGGGCGCTCGATGCGACGGACGCCTTGACCGCAGCGACCGATTCGAAGGCTTCGCGGGCCCTGGGCCCGTCGAGTGGGGACCCGCGGCTCCCGGCGAATTGGCGGTAAAGCCCGGGCAATCGTACTCATCAAAGGGGAATCCACGCAATGCCGGACTTGCCCGCCACCTCGCATCCAGCCATTCGAAACCGAGGCCGTTTTGGCGAAGGAAGCGTTTCTGGGTAGGGATCGGTGCCTAAGAGGACAGCGGCCACGGAACTGCCAGGGCGGCATGCCGCCCAACCTTGAGCGAACGGCGTTCAGCTCAAGAAGGGACTTACGCACGTAACGCTGAAGGCCCCTTGCGAGCAGGGTTAGACTACGTTTAGTCGGTTTCCAACCCGGCTGAGCTTGGATCGCCGGACAAAGCCCCCCGGATGGGCTTCGTACGGACTTTGCCAAGATCTTGAGCCGCTTTATCTCTCGATGAACAATCCCACTCTGTGTACCATCTGCCGCTGGGCGACAGTGCTCGGCTTCCTCCTAGGAACCGCTGCAGTCTCGGATGGCCAGATTTACGATCCCGTGCAGTGGCGGCTCGAACTCCACCCCGCCGAGACTTCTCCGAAATCCACAGTACTGGGTCGCTTGACCGCCACGATCGAAGAAGGCTGGCACGTCTATTCGACCACAACACCCGAGGGTATCGCTCTTGACTTGAGCGTCGCCGACTCGGATGCAATCTCGGACTGGAGAGCCTATCAGCCAGATCCGGAAATCGTTTACGACCCCAACTTTCAAGCCGAGGTCGAGTGGTATACCGGCAAGGTCGAGTTCTTGCTCGAGCTGGACGTGTCCGATGCGGCGTCGGGGACACAGACGATCGAAGCCCGGGTTCGCTACGGTGCATGCGATCCCCGGCAATGCCTGCCACCGAAGCGCAAGAGCGCTAGCGCTGCTCTGAGGATTTCGCCAGGCTTCTCGGCAGCGGCAATCGAAATCCCGGACGGGTACCAGCCCGCAAGAAGAAACGAAGTAGCCCAATCGGCTACGAATCGAGCCGATGTGGCCACTCGCAGCGCCCAAACAGCGGACTACCAGTCAGAGGATCGGGGCTTGGTGGGGTTTTCCCTGCTGGCCCTTGTGGCCGGCATTGCAGCAATCTTGACCCCATGCGTGTTTCCGATGATCCCGATCTACATGGGGTCCTTCATGAGCGGCGGCGAACGACCCTGGGGTGCAGTCCTGAAGCAGGCAGGCGTGTTTTGCCTTGGCGTGATTGTGTTGTTCACCGCTATCGGAGGAGCAATGAGTGCGTTTCTCGGCCCCTTCGGACTGAGCCAGATCGGATCCAATGCCTGGGTCAATTTGCTTATCGCCGGCGTGATGTTCACTTTCGCGTTCAGCATGCTCGGGGCGTTTGAAATCACCCTTCCCAGCAGCTGGACGACCGGTGCTAGCGCGCGGTCGACTGGTAGCGGAGTCATCGCGACGCTGATGCTAAGCCTTGTGTTCACGCTCGCGTCGTTCGCATGCACGGGCCCGTTCATCGGTTCGGTGCTGGCAGGGTCGGTGGCGACGGGCGGCGCGGCCTTCCCAGTAATCGGGATGGCAATGTTCTCGACGGGACTGTCCGCGCCGTTCTTCGTGCTCGCGCTCTTTCCGGCCTTGATGAACAGGCTGCCGCGAAGCGGAGGTTGGCTAGCCACTTCCAAGCGAGCCGCGGGAATTGTGATTGTGGCCATCGGGTTGAAGTACCTGGGCAATGTCGACCAAGTCTTCGGATGGGGATTCCTCACGCGAGAGCGCTTCCTCGCGATATGGATTGTGCTTTTCGCTGCGGCGGGCCTGTATCTGTGGGGCATCATTCGGCTGGCGGACGACGGACCAATGCAAGGGATCGGTCTGGTGAGGCTCGGTATCGGCGGGGCGCTGCTAGCGCTCGCTATCACCTTGATACCGGGAATGTTCGGCGGTCGCCTTGGGGAACTCGACGCGCATGTCCCGGAAGCGTCCAGTGCAGGCGCCCTTGCGAGCGGAGGCGGCGGCGGTCTCTCGTGGATGAAAGACGATCTTGACGGGGCGACTGCCACGGCGCGCGCCGAGGGAAAGACGCTGCTCATCAGCTTCACGGGCTATGCTTGCTCGAACTGCAAGTGGATGAAATCGAATATGTTCACGAAGCCGGAGGTGATTGAACTTCTGCAGGATATGGTCTTGGTGGAACTCTACACCGACGGACTCGACGAGAAGAGCGCGCTACACCAAGAGCTGCAGATATCGAAGTTCCGTTCGTCAAGCATCCCTTTCTACGCCCTTGTTAGGCTCGACGGGTCCGTGGCAGCTACATTCTCGGGGCAGACTAGGGACACTGAGGAGTTCGTCGGATTCCTTTCGAGCGCTTCCTAAAGCAGATCAGGCCGTCCCGGGAGGGTCCAATCGCCTTGATTCACTGATGGCCGGTATGGATATCTAAGGATGACGACTCGTGCCCGATCACGCCCTCGGCCTAGAGCGGCGATTCGCTGCGCGTTGCTGTGCGGAGCATTGCGAGCCGAACACGGCTCATTTCGTCGTCTGGCACTGTGGATATCCAAGAGCGCCAGTCTCCCGGCCCGCTCGGCGCTGATTGTTGCGATCGCCGCGCTCAGCGCCGGCGCGCAGGATGAATTGCCAACCGAAGGTCAGCGCTTGTTCGAGAGCTATTGCTCCGCATGCCATCAATACGATGAACAAGGCATGGGCGAGGCACCGCCCCTCGACAAGTCGCCTTGGGTGACCGGCCCGTCGGAGCGCCTTGTCCGCATCGTGCTGCACGGTGTCAAGGGCCGAATCGAAATCGGCGGCAGAGTGTATGACCGCGAAATGCCGGGGTTCGGGCGGGTTCTGTCCGACGAGGAGGCGGCGCGGCTCGCTTCCTACACACGCTTGCGGTTCGGTTCCCATGATCCGAAGGTCACGGCAAGCGAAGTGGAGCGGGTCAGGCGGGAAAACGCCGACAGGACCGAATACTGGCAAGCGGACGAGCTGCTTCGCCTCCACTAGCACTTCCTCCGTTGCAGCGTATGCCCCTTAGCGACTCACGCCGGGTTTGATTCCCCCGCAGTCCGAACCGCTCCGACTCGCGTCGCGTGGCCCTAGCCCCGCGCCTTGCTCGGCACGCATCACTCGGCCTGAGACCTGCCGTGCTCGATCCGCATGCAGTGCTGGCTGGGCATGCCACGACGACTCTCCAACAGAGCGAACCGTTCGCCAAATATCCGGTTAGCAATCTACTGAGACCGGCTTCAATTTTTCGAGCGATACAGTCACAGCCCAGGAGCGTCTGGCATCACTGAAAGAGCCTTGCGGTCCAGATCGCGACTTGCGAACAAATGGCACCGACACCCATCGCAGCCACGAGTCGCAGCAACGCGCTCTCGGCTAGTAGCGCCGCTACTTAATCGTCGGGTTGCGGCCGTAAAGGCGAACCCGCTAGGGCCGCAGGCACGCCCACAATACGATTCCGCCTCCAGCGGGCGGCGGAACCTCAGTCCGAGTGCTTGCGACCTAGCCCGAACTCGTGACCGATTCGAACGACCTTGCCGTCCTGCATATGGACTTCGACAAACTTGGATCCGCTGACCGGCATGCCGGTCTCGTCCCGCAATGTCGCCACCAGCTTCTTGGTCTTGACATCGAACACGTCAGGTGTATGTGACCAGGCGTACTTCCCGTCCAAGCTGAAAGTGACCCATCCGTGGCCGCCTTGAGACAGATTCACATGCCCTTTCGGGGCCGGAGGCATCTGGGTCGCGTCGAAGATGAACAACTTCTGCCCTCTCTGGTCGCTGATCCAGAGCTCCGTCTCATCCGGGGTCAAGCCCGCCCCGTGCGTGCGGTGCGGGATTTTCTCTTCCCCGGCGAAAACCCGATGAATCGCCTTGCCGGCCTTTAGATCCACTACATCGAATCCGACGTGGTTGCCGAGGCAGACGTACGCATAGCGCTCTTGGCTGTCGATCGTGTACGGAAATATTCCCCGCTCGCCCACATCCTTCACCTGCATCAGAAGTTCGTCCGTTGCGGTGTCGAACACGGAGAGCATCGTCGTCGTTCCCAGATAGACCTTCGTGCCTGACAGGTTAACTATGCTGTTGTGCGCCTGAGGTCCGACCTTGATGCGCTTGATGAGTTCGCCGGTCTCGCCGTCAACCACCAGAAAGCCGCTGTCTTCGCCCTTGTACCACCAGCCGGTGGGGGCGTAAATCTTCTTGCCGTCCAGGGTCACGGACGAGCGGTCGCAGCCCGCGTCATAGACTCTCTCCCAGACTTTCTTCTCACTCTCGATGTCAAAGCGGCCGAGACGATGATTGGTCGAGGAGTAGTAGACGCTGTGCTTCGCTAGGTTCCCGGCGAACCCGCGCAGCCCCTCCTCGAAGATCGGCATGTCGATCCGCCGGACGAACTTGTGCCCATTGTCGATGTCGAAGATCAGGATTCCGGGCTTGGAGCGCCCTTCCTTTTGCGCGCCGTCGGGCATGCTGAGGTAGAGCAAACGCTGGACCTTACCGGAATCCGCCAAGCCGGACATTGGAAGGCCCAAGCAAAGTGCAAGGATGAACTTAAGCCGTCTCATGCCAAGAATGGTACAGGCCGCTAGCGACCAGGTCAACTCGCGGAGAACAACAGAGCAAGCTCTCGGTCAATGCAATAGCCGAAATCTTCCGGCCCGGCTATTCGACCTCGTTCCCTTCCCTGTCTAAGTTCTCGGGCACCGGCAGAGGGTTTCTTGCAAAGACATACTCTTCGACCGGCTTACCGCCTTGCACGTGCTCCACGAGGATCCTCTCCAAGACTTCGCTGGTCGCCGAGTGGTACCACGTGCCGTCGGGGTAGACGACCGCGATAGGGCCCCTGTCGCACACACGAAGGCAATTCACCTTCGTCCGATAAACGCACCCTTCGCCGTGAGCTAGGCCCAACTCCTTCAATCGATCCTTGAGGAACGTCCAAGCGGGTATAGTGATCTCGCGTGCGGCGCACTTCGGCTTCGTCTGGTCAGCGCACAGCAAGATGTGGCGTGAGTATCTGCCGGTCGGGATGCGGAGATCGCCCGGCATCATCCCACTCCGATCATCGCGTGCATTGTCTGGGTCAGCCGTTGGACATCGCTCAATGCCCGTTTCGCGAGGTCCGTGTTTTCCAAAGTGTCTTCTTGAATGTCATACAGAAGCGGTTCCACCCCGGAATCCCCCTCGGGATAGACCGGAAGGCCGCTTCCCACCGAGCGTCCGCCCGCATAGCCGCGAATCAGCTTGAGTCGACCGTCTGTGATGCACCGCCAAGGATCGAGTCCGCTCAGTAGGAATTCGCGGTGGGACTCAGTCGATCCGTCCAAGACGGGGCGGAGCGACCGACTGTCCATGCTGTCCGGCGCTGCGATGCCGGCGTAATCGAGAAATGTCGCGGCAAGATCGATCAAGCTCACCAGCGCCCCGGTCGCGGCTCCCTGGCGGACACCAGGGCCGGCCGCTACGAGCGGGATGCCCACGGATCCCTGCTGGGGGAGGCGCTTCATCCAGAGACCGTGGTCGCCTAGCATTTCGCCGTGGTCGCTTGTGAAAACGACTAGCGTGTTGTCCAGCTCTCCCCTCTCGTCGACCTCGGTAAGCAGTTTTCCAAGCCAACCGTCAATGTTCTCGATCATGGCCGCGTAATTGCGGCGGATCTCCAGGTGCTTCTGGGGTGTGAACTCCGTATTGCGATTGGGTTGCGGAAAGTCCACGTCGCGGTAGAGGCCATCCATTCGCGTCGTGACGTCGACGGGCTCGTGTGGCCCGGCAAAGTTGACTGCCAAGTGCCACGGGGTGCCTCGAGGGGCCTCCCGCAGCAAACGCAAGCCTTGCGCGGCGATCCAGTTGTCACAGTACGACTCCTCGGGCAGCGGCGTGGGGAAGGTGGCGGCAAAAGTTCCTTCCTCACGCCGCCGGCCAAAGTCTTTCCGATGGGTCTCGACGCGCCCGGTCGCGTGCAGGTGAGCCGTATAGGGGTCACAAGGCTCGTCCATTCCCCAGCGGATCGCGTCCCACTTGCCGGCACTGTCGATTCCTGCGGAGAAACCCCACTCGGGCAGGAGGTGCTGGCCTTCCACACCCCAGCTAGGTTCGGGCTTGTGCAGATCGAATTTGCCGCATCCCATCACGTGATAGCCCGCTTCCCGAAGCAGAGAGTAGTAGGTGGTCCGGGCGAGCGGGTAGTTCAAGCTGTTGTCCGGGACGCCGCACCGCTGATACTCCATGCCTCCGGCGAGGCAGGCCCTCGACGGGGCGCATAAGGGTGACGCGCAGTAGCAGTTTTCAAAGTTCACGCCACGGGCTGCAAGGGCATCTAGGTTCGGGGTCCGCACGGGAATTGCCGGATTCATGCCGGTCCAGTCATAGCGCAATTGATCCGGCACGACCAGCAGGATGTTGGGGGGATTGCTGCGAGCCGACCGGTCAGCGGCACCGCAAGCCGCGGCAACTGCGGCGACCGAGCCGGCAAGGAGGTCGCGACGCGATAGCTCGGGCATCGCCTACGAGTGTAGCGTTACAGGATCGCTCGCAAGGAGGCAGCCATCGAGGAGGGCATGGCCTTCTCGCTTGCTGTTGGTCGGTTCCCGCAGCACCCTCTTGGCGCGCGCAGGATCTGTGTTCTTCACAAGGGCGTTCAGCAAAGGTCGAGCCCGGGCGGGAAGATCCAGTTCGGTTTAACGGGACGGGCGGGTTTTACGGGAATCCTCCAAGGTCTGGACCAGCAGTCGGCGCGCCGCTTGCTGGTCGAACTCGAAGCGACCAAGGCGAAATCGGATCCAAGGCCGTTGCGCTGCGACTCAGAGGCCGGGAGGGAGGCCCCTAGAATGGGGCGATGCTTTCGCGAATCGTATTGCTATGCGGCTTCTTGGCGGCGCTGCCGCTTTTTTCCCAAGACAGGCCCAACGTGCTGTTCATCGCCGTGGACGACCTCAACGATTGGGTCGGCTGCCTTGGAGGGCACCCCCAAGCGAAGACTCCTAACATTGACGGGCTCGCCGCAAGGGGCGTATTGTTCGCCAACGCGCACTGCGCCGCCCCCTTGTGCAATCCGTCTCGGACTGCCCTGCTATTCGGGAAGCGTCCAACGACTACCGGCGTGGTCGGCAACATGGACGATTGGCGCAAGTTCGACTCGCTCCAAGGCTCGGAGTCGCTGCCGCAATTCTTCCGGCGGCACGGCTACTTCACGGCGGCGGCAGGAAAGATCTTCCATGCCAACCACGGAGGCTGGCGCGGCGCTCTTACGCATGCTGAGGGTGCGCCGTACGCCGGACGGAGCGGATTCGGCCAGCCGGAAGCGTGGGACGAGCGATTTCCGGCTAAGACCATCCAGCTTCCGATGGCGCCTGTGCTGATCGATTCCCATCGAAATGGCATCAACCATCACTGGGACTGGGGGCCGATCGACTTCAAGGCGGACGTAACAGAAGACGGTCAGGTATCGCGATGGGCCGTGCGCCAGTTACGTGCCGAACATTCGAAGCCGTTCTTTCTCGCGGTCGGAATATACCGGCCTCACGACCCGCAGTACGCACCGAGCGAATACTTCGACGAACACCCCTTGGCGAATGTCGAGCTGCCGACGATACTTGCATCGGACTTAGACGACATTCCCGCGATCGCCAAGCGTTACACGCGAGCCGCCAACAACTACGAGGCCATGATCCGCAAGCACAATGCGCTGCAATCGGCAACCAGAGGGTATTTGGCGTCCGTCACATTCGCCGACGACATGATCGGACGGGTGCTGAAGGCCTTGGAGGCCAGCCGATACGCAGACAACACCGTCGTGATCCTGTTTTCCGATCACGGGTATCACATCGGCGAGAAGCAGAAGTATCACAAGAGCACGCTCTGGGAAGAGTCAACGCGAGTGCCGCTGATCGTATCGGCCCCTGGGGTTGCCGTGCCGGGAGGCTTATCGGCCCGGGCGGTAAGCCTGATAGACATTTATCCGACCCTAGCTCAATTGGCGTCATTGGATGCTCCGGAAGATCTGGACGGCGAGAGCCTTGTGCCCCTCTTGCGAGATCCGGCAGCGCCCCGCAGCGCACCGGCTCTAACTACCCGCCAAGGCCGCCATCACGCGGTCCGGACGGATCGATGGCGCTACATACGATACAGCGATGGAAGCGAAGAGCTTTACGACCACGAGGCGGATCGAATGGAGTGGAATAATCTGGCGAACGATGCCGCCCACGCGGTGACCAAGCAACGACTGGCCGACGAGCTAGGTCGGATGCTCAACTAGCCGCACAGGATTGCGCGCCTGAGCGGGAGCTGGCGTCGCAATTGACGGTTCGAAAACGACAGTTAGTGAATCTCGAAGTCTGGCGGGTCGTCGGACCGGTAAGGGTCTTCGGATTCCCGTTGCTTCCTGGCGATCATCCCGAGAATTGCCGCGACAGCGAGGATTCCAACGACCAGCGTGATATGCCTGATTCCTCTCAAGGCGAGAAACACGCTACCCAGTAGCGAGAACAACAGCAACAGGGCTACCGCCCGAATCACGAACTGCCTGATGGTCTGACGGGACCCCTCGGCCGAACCGCCTTCGTCGTGTGGGTTGCGGACGTAGGGACTGCCGTCTTCCCAGTCACTCATCCCTGTGAATGCCAACCCCCGTCCCAAGCCCGCGCGACCAGCCTCCGGCCTTGGATCAAGCGACGCTCAGTACTCGTTTCCGGTATACAGTTCCGCGACGAACGACTCGTACCCGTTGTACATCAGAGTCGGTCGAACCTCCCCCGTGGGAACAATCCGCTCGTGGGCCTGTGACCAACGAGGATGGGGCTTCTTGGGGTTCACATTGGAATACCATCCGTACTCGGTCGGGGCCGCCTTGTTCCACAGGGTCGGGGGTCGCTTCTTCGTGAATTCGATCTCGACGATCGACTTGATGTTCTTCAGCCCGTACTTCCAAGGAATGATCGCGCGAATCGGCGCGCCGTTTTGCTTCGGAAGCGGCTTCCCGTAAATACCCGTGCCGAAGAGCGCCAGCTCGTTCATCGCCTCGTCGAGCGTCATGGCTTCCTCGTAAGGCCAATCGTAATGAGGCTGCGAGACAATGCCGGGCATCTCCCTAGGGCGATACGCCGTCACCATGCGGATGTAGTTGGCGTCGGGCTTGGGGTCTGACTCGCGGATGAGGGTCGACATAGGGAATCCGGTCCAAGGAACCGCCATCGACCAAGCCTCGACGCATCGGAAACGATAGAGTCGCTCTTCCAGTGGGAATTTCCGAACTAGATCGTCAATGTCGTAAGTCTTGGGATTGTTGATCCGTCCGTGGACCTTGACAGCCCACGGATTGATCTTGAACCTGTCAACCCGAAAGCGCACTTGCTGCTTGTCGAGAGTGAATTCGTAAAAGTTGTTGTAGCCAGTGGCTACCTGCTCCATCGTCAACGGGCGATCAAGCGTGTACTTGGCATTCCGCTTCGCCGGGTACAGCGCTCCCTCCTCGGCCGCGCCAAGCAACGCCCGAGGCAGCATCCCACCCATGCCCACGAATCCCATGGACCGCAGTACATTCCGCCTAGTGTGGTATTGATCCTCGCGGATCGCCTCTCGCTCCGGAACTTCCCAACCTCGGGGAACCTTAATGAGCATTCCTGCCTCCTAGAACCGCACCACAACGCTACCCGACGGACCGGGAGCGTCGCCGCAGCCTCAATGTAACACAGGCCGAATCACGAAATCCGGCATAGAGCGCCGTGAAGAGCCACAGCTCGGATCGCGAGCGACTATTCCGTCGCTCGCCAGAACACTCGGTGAACTTGAGTAGCAGATGTCACGCTTCTCGCTTAGCGTTTCAGGCGTCATCACGCCTGAAGGAAATACAGGGGCGCGACCTCTAGCGAGACAGCGTATTTCGCAAGGATCCGGGAGTGTCGCTCGGCAGGACCTTTGTCTTGCACCTCGAAACGGCATTGACGGCTTCGCCGATTCGCCATCAAAGGAAACGCGTGATGTGGAGCCCGATTTTGAGCGACTTCTTAGTTAAGGTCCTCCATACATTCGCTTTCATCGATTAAAGAGATTTACAGATTATTAAATTCGCTTTTGAACGATAGAGTTGTCAAGAATATCGTAGAATCATTCATCAAAGTAATGTTGCAATATTTCTGCAACTCGAGTACGAAATATGGTCGATAATTATGAATGTCATACCTCACGAATCGTAGAATAGAATACGATAATGGCAAGAATTGCGTCAATCTCTACATCAAAGACTCTGATTCCCTGTCGCATTCCTGCGTGTCCGACAATGCGCTCGTACGCAGCAAACCGACAAGGAGAACCATCCGTCGAGATCGTATTCGGCTTGCGAAGGACACTTTCAAATCAAACGGCTGCTGTATGTCGGCTGCGAAGAGCCATGCTTCCGGTCTCCTAATGGAGTGCGCCAGCATATCGCGACAAGATATTGAAGATGTTGCTCTTTTGGATCACGCGTCGGGCGATGGTGATCTTACCCACTGTAAAGCGCGCAAGCAGAATCCCGGATCAGAAAGGACGCTTTCAGAAGCCCTGTATGGAACCATCACGTGCCTCTGCGGACGATATGCAGCCATTCCACAGAGCATTTTGCCGTCTCCCACGATGGAGATTTCCCTTGTTGGCCAAACTCGTTGATGGACTGACTAAACCTATGATTGCTTTTCCAGAAGCAATGAATCGCCCATATTTCGGCAGAGAATCTCTTCGATGGATTTGCGATCTGTCTCCTAGTTCCAGAACAAATAACAGGCAAGGGTGTCGCCAGACTCTTTCGCACCCTGATAATAAAGCCAATCATATGTTCCTGCATAGTCCCATTCCATCCCAAGTTCCAACGACAGCCAAATGAGCTAGTTTGTGCCCCGAGCGCTTTGGTTTTTCAGTATTCCGCCCGGATCAACAGGACACTCAAATGCGCTGCTACCTTCGAGTTCATCGATCCGGCACCTTCGCCGACAGATTCGAACGTCTTAGGCTCGGGATACGCGCGTGCGGAGCAGCCGTAGCAGGATGATTGCAGCTCCGCTCGACAAACCTCATGCGGGAGAGAACTACTTTCGGTTCCCAGACAGACTACGCTTGACGGATTCCAGGGGACAGCATTGAGTCGACAACGACACCTCGGAGTTGGCCTGTGCCGTTGCTGGCCGGCCCGGACTTCGAGTCCGAAGCGGTAGCGTACTCCCACAACGGATGAGGCCTAGGCAAGGATGCTCACCGCCTTGAAAACGAGCGGACGAGGAGTTGGCGAACGAATCGAATTGCTTCACAAGATCTCCATTCGACGACCGAGCAGGATTCGGTGCGGTACCGATGATGGCCCGGCAGGATCGAGCATTTACATGCACCGAGTCACGGAGTCAATCTCGAACCTTCCTCTACGGGGCCCTAAACCTTGAATTTCTTCACCATGGCCGGATCGGGGTCGATCCCTAGCCCAGGAGTCTGAGGCATCGTGATGAAACCGTCCTGCACGGGATACAGCGGCAGTGCCGGATTGTACCTGCTCTGGACCCCTGGATAGGTTTCCATGATTAGAGCGTTCGGCGTCGATGCCAGCAGGTGCGCCGCCATGTGCGGCGAGCCGTGCGGAGCGACCGGGATGTGGTACGCCGAAGCTAGAGCGGAGATCTTCCTGTGCTCTGTGATGCCGCCTGCCCTGACGGTGTCGAGATTGAGTATGTCGCAAGAGCGATGTTCGATGAGGTCGCGGGTACCCCACCGCGTATACTCGTTCTCGCCAGCCACGATTGGGATGTCGAGGGCTCGCTTGACTTCGGCGCAGCCTTGGAAGTCGTCCGCTACTACCGGCTCCTCAAACCAGAACGGTTCGTACTTTTCCACTTTCCGCCCAAAACGTATGGCGTCATAGGCGAGCCAGCGGTTATTCGCGTCAAGGAGAAGGTCGATGTCCGGTCCGATTGCCTCGCGAACGGCACTGACACGCTCCGCGTCTACATTCATGGCCTCGCCGCCGACCTTCATCTTGACTGCACGAAATCCTTCGCCAACGTAACCTTCCATTTCCGCCACTAGGTCGGCGGTGCTCTTGTCGTCACGGTAGTAGCCCCCCGCGGCGTACACGCGCAAAGTGTCCGTATGGGCACCAAGCACCTTGTAGACCGGCATGTCCAACGCCTTGCCGATGATGTCCCACACCGCGATGTCAACGGATCCCATCGCCTCGATGTAGTCGCCCTTGGCTACAGGCTTGCGGTTATGCCGGTACATGCGATCCCAGATTCGCTCAACGTAGAACGGATTCTCGCCCTTGACGCGATGGAATAGGTGCTCGATGAGGTCGCGTGATCTCGGCAAGCTTCGTCCGATGATTCCGGCGTCCGTGTGCAGCTCGAGCTGCGTCATTCCGGCCTGTCCGCCTCCGCTCCAGATCGTGGCGTTGCGTTTGCGCGGCATCATTTCGGAAAACCGCAAGCGCAGAAACCCGAAACCCGTGATTCGAATCGACGGCGGGTTGGCGACCACCGGAGCCGTTATTGCCGTACCGAGAGAGGAACCAAGGAAGGCACGTCGCGAAATCCTCATAGAGCTGATCCAGAATCAGTGTATACGCCGGTCCCGGAAGAATTCGGCCAAGTACAATAATCTTCCAAGACAGTGTGACGGCGAATTCAGGGAAGTTGGCAAGAATCCAGCCGAATTCAGGTCTCGTTCGATTGGACCGGCGGCCCGCGGACTTGCAGTCTGACATTGGGCAAAGCATGCGGGTAAGGCTGAAGCATAAGAACTGTGGCGATTGATCCGCGAGCGGCTGGGCTCTTGTCAAAACGACCGGAAAGGAAGCCGGTGATCCGCTTCCCTGTCTCGGCGTTAACTCTCATGGTTCTTTTCACCGCGACACCGCGGGCGGAGACCCAGAACTCAGTCGCCGAATCTGCTCGGAGCATACTGGACTCGCATTGCATTACCTGCCACGGCGAAGCGGCCATGTCTGCCTTGGACCTTCGCACCCGCAACGGGATCTTGCGGGGCGGCAATCGAGGCCCCGCCATCGTCCCGGGAAACTCCGCCGGAAGCCTGTTGATACGGGCAATCAGGCGCGAGGGCGATCTGAAGATGCCGCCTGGGGACGCTGCGCTGAGCCCTTCGCAAGTAAGGCTAGTTGCCGGTTGGATTGACGCCGGAGCCGAATGGCGGGAGATCGCCGATCGCGCCAGCACTCGCGCCTGGTGGTCGTTCCAAGGGCCGACTCGCCCAGCCGTTCCCGCTGTTTCCGATCATGACAGGGTCCGCAACCCGGTTGACGCCTTCGTGCTAGCGAAGCTGGAAGAGCGTGGGCTGGAGCTCTCGCCCCCCGCTAATCGCGCGACCCTCGCAAGGCGTGCGTACTTCGACCTGCACGGCTTGCCCCCGTCCGCCGAAGATGTGCGCCAGTTCGTCGAAGACGAGTCCGACGATGCTTTCGAACAATTGGTGGACCGCCTCCTCGAGTCTGATCGATACGGCGAGCGCTGGGGGCGCTACTGGCTTGATCTTGTGCGTTACGCCGATACATCCGGTTTCGAGACAGACCATTACTACACGACGGCCTGGCGCTACCGCGATTACGTCATTGAGTCGTTCAACCGCGACAAGCCGTATTCGACCTTCGTCAGGGAACAGATCGCGGCAGACGAGCTTTGGCCCGTGGACACAGATCTCGAAGGCACGCTGAATCTCTCTCCGGAGAAGCGGCGAAACATGAATCGGCGCGTCGGGACGAGCCTGTTCACTCTCGGAGCATTCCCGATCGAGTACACATACTACGGAGACCTATACCGAGCCGAATGGAGCGCAGAAGCTGTCGACTTGATCGGCGCTGCATTTCTCGGCCTGACGCTAGAGTGCGCTCGCTGCCATGACCACAAGTCCGACCCAATCAGCCAACGCGACTATTACCGTCTGGCCGCCTTCTTCGCGGGCAGCGCCGAGCGCGAAATCCCCCTGGGCAGCCTCTTCGACGTGCAGACTAGCACTCGATCGTTCCCCCTGCTGGAGCACGCCCGCGCTCTCAAGAGGATGGCGAAGCAGTCCAAGGGCCTGGACGAGCAGCAGCGGCGCAAAATGCTCGAACGGCTCGGCAAGGCCTACCTAGCTGCGCCGGAGCCGCTCCCCACAGCCAAGGTGCTGGGTCATGAGGCGTCGGTCCCCGCGACGTTCGTGCTGGCCCACGGCGACTTCAAGAAGCGGGGCGAGCGAGTTGATCCGGGATTCCCGGCTGCTATCGCCGCCGCTCGTTCGCTTTCAGCGAGCGAAATCGCCCGGTTCCCGCCCCGTCGCAGGGCTGCGCTCGCGCAATGGCTCACATCGGAGGATCATCCTCTCGTCGGACGCGTCATGGTAAACCGCATCTGGCAGCATCACTTCGGAGCGGGTCTCGTTCGAACGCCCAATGACTTCGGTCGACAAGGGGACCCGCCGACCCATCCGCTGCTCCTCGACTGGCTGGCGGCGGAGTTCGCAGAGCGGGGCTGGAGCGTCAAGCAGATGCACCGCTTGATCATGCTCTCGAGCGTTTACCGAGCTTCCAGTCTCGCGTCGGAGCGCGGCATGGAACTCGATCCCGACAATCGCTACCTAGGTCGAATGAACCGACGCCGGCTTGACGCCGACGCAATTCGGGACTCCGTCCTCAACGTGTCCGGAAGCCTCAATCTCAAGATGGGCGGCGTGGGTGTGATCCCGCCGCTGACCGGCGAAGAAATCCTAGCCGCACGCATGCCACACCTGTGGCCGGCTCACCCGGACCCAGGCGAACACGCTCGCCGCAGTGTCTACCTGCAGGTGAAGCGCTCCATGTCGCTACCCATGCTTCAGATTTTCGATGCGCCCGACACGTCCAGGAGCTGTGCCCGCCGGGAATCGTCGACCGTGGCACCGCAGGCCCTGGCCATGATGAACAGCGACTTCGCGCTGCGAGAGGCCCAGGCATTCGCGGAACGACTACGGCGCGAAACGGACGGTCGGCCCGAGTCGCTTGTCAATGCGGGGTGGCTGCTTGCTATGAGTCGCTCCCCCACGTCCCTCGAGCGGCGGACCGCGCTAGACTACCTTGCGAGGAACTCCCTAGCCGACCTCTGTCGAATGCTGTTCAATCTGAACGAGTTCATCTATGTGGACTAACGACTCTCGGAGAAGATTTCTCAAGCATTCGGGCCTCGGTCTGGGGTGGCTGGCGGCGATGGATCTGTTGCGGTCCACCGGTTCCGCAGCCGACCCGCTCTCGGCGCGCCCTGCTCCGCTTCCCGCGACGGCGAAGAGCGTGATCCACCTGTTCATGCAGGGCGGCCCCAGTCATATCGACACATTCGATCCCAAGCCCTTGCTCGGCCGCCTGGACGGGCAGAATCCCCCGCCTAGCTTCGGCGACGAGGATTTTCAAAACGGGAAGTTTCTTCAGCAGACGCTTCTCGGTTCCAAGAGGACATTCGCCCGGCACGGCCAGTCAGGGCTAGAAATTTCAGACCTGTTCCCACACGTGGCGCGGCATGCCGACGACCTCGCGGTCATCCGCTCCAACTTCCACGAGGGCTTCACTCACTCGCAGGCGCAATTCCTGATTCACAACGGCTGGCCGAGAATCGGTCGGCCGAGCCTTGGTTCGTGGATCCTGTACGGCCTCGGCAGCGACAACCGAGACCTGCCGGGTTTCGTCGTGCTCTTGCAGGGCGGCGTGCGATCCGGCCCCGATGTCTATGGCGAAGGATTCCTGCCAGCCGCTTTCCAAGGCACTTCGTTCCGCCCGGGTCCCGAACCCATTCTGTACCTCAAGCCTCCCGCAGGCAAGACGTGGGCGCAGCAGCGGGACATGCTCGACACCCTGCAAGCGCTGAACGAACGGCACTTGGAAGAAAGGGATTTCGATTCGGACCTCTCGGCACGCTTGAAATCCTACGAACTTGCCTTCCGCATGCAGATGGCCGCGCCCGAGGCAACCGACATATCCGGCGAGACCGAGGCCACGAAGAGGCTCTACGGGCTGGACAACCCGGTCAGCGCGGATTTCGGGGGACGCTGCCTGTTGGCGCGACGACTCGTGGAGCGGGGCGTTCGCTTCGTGCAAGTCTGGTCCGGCAACGGCAAGAACTCCATCGATTGGGACGGACATACGGGATGCGACCAAAACCACCTGGACAGGGCCGCGGAGACCGACAAGGCGGTGGCCGGCCTGCTGGCAGACTTGAAGTCCAGAGGGCTGCTGGAATCGACACTGGTGATTTGGGGCGGCGAATTCGGCCGGACACCGACATCCGACGGCGGCAAGGGGCGCACCGAAGGCCGCGACCATAACCCATATGGCTTCACGCTTTGGATGGCCGGCGGCGGGGTGCGCGGAGGCAAGGTTATCGGAGCGACCGACGAACTAGGGCTCCGCGCAAGCGAGGACCTCGTCCACCTGAACGATCTGCACGCCTCGATACTGTCGCTGCTTGGCTTGGATCACAAGAAGCTGACATACCGCCATACCGGCCGGGATTTCCGCCTCACGGATATTGGGGGCTCGACGGATTTAGCCGACCGCCTGCGTCAAGCCTAGCCGGCACCCGATCAAATCAACCGCGCGAGTCGCTCGGGATAAGAGCGCATCGGCGTGGCAGGTTGAAACTGGCTGCTTCGTAACCCCATGGCGTACCTTACAGGGTGCGATTTTGAGAGCGGGATGTCGCGGTTTCGCGTTGCAGATTACGTGAACCTAATCGAAGACGGAGGGGGGCGATTTCGAGCGCTATCGAATGATCATCCACGACCTGCCACGACGCTTCGCGCGACATCCATGCGTTTGCGTTGAAGACTCCGCCGAAGCTGACGGGGACGCGCTGGGAGGCCTTGCTGGCCGCGACAGTCGAACACATCGCAATGCTGCACGATCAGCGCATCCCGGACTGGTGCGAAGAGCCGGAACGCTGCTTGTCCCGGGAGATCCGATTCCGAAACGGTCGTTGGAAAACGTTAGGAACTTTCTCCCCAAACTCTGGCCGGAGGATCGCTTGCTCGGCTCCCGCGGCGAAGCTGAGCCTTCGCGCTAATCTGCGCTCGACGAAGTTGGCTGGATGGCTGTAGCGGGCCAAGAACAGTCAAGGGCCGTCTATTCGAACGGCTGCGCTCCGATTGAGCCTTCCAAAAAGCCGATATATCCCGGATCGCTCACGCGCTCTAACCCCTCTTGGGCGCGCGCCGCAATTTCGTCCAGCCCCATCCTTGCGGAGATCTCGCCGGTCGAGTCTTGCAAGCGAGCGGCCGAGACGTGCTTGATCAGCCTCCCACAGCGGCGGATGGCCTGCGATTGAGCGGCCTCGAGCCGTTCCCGATACCAATCGCTCGTTAGCACTGACTCCCTGGTAAACATCGATCGGAATTCAGTAAAGTCCGCCGTCAGCCCGTCGTAATCGCCGAACGCCATGATCGACAGCAATGCCTTCACGGGAGGGCAAACCGCATCGGCGGAACCGTCCTCGAAATACAGGCGAGCAGTCGTCTGATGCGCCTCGGCGATGTAGCGGATGCCGTCAGCGAATGCCGCCGCATCCTGGGTCTCGGGTCGCAGGATCGGTCCGTCGAACACCATCGTCGGATTGTCGAAGACGCGCGCAACGAAGCGCCGAACGAACGGTGCGTTGATACGGTAGCCGAGACGGCTCGCCAGTACTGGACCGTCGTCGTCTTCGTAGTCTTCCAGCTTTTCTAAAAGCCCCTCGGATATAAGAAACGATGGGTCGCGCTCTTCCGGCGACATGCGGCACCAAATCTCCGGAACCAGCAAGCTAATGTCATGCATCATCTTGACATCCGGGCCAATGTGCCCGGCGGCCGTGGAGAATCCTCCGAGTCCCGTTAGCGCGTAGGATACGAAGGCCGCATTCAGGTCCGCGGCGGGCCGCAAGGCGTTGAACGGTCCCTTTGTCAGCGCGCCTTCGCTTCCGAACCCCGTCGTCGATGGACTCTTGCCCGTGAGGGAGGCGATGAAGTCCATGAACAATTCCGGCAGTTCCTGGTAGTGGATGGGATTGTAGACCGCCAGCCCGCGGACCCCGCTCTTCGGGTCGGGACGATTGTTCCTCCGTCCGACCAGCACGGCGTTTACTGGAAGATGCACGGGCCTGTCGGCCGGAATCCTGCGGAAGAGGCGAACGCCCATCCGCGCCGCGTGGCGCTCCATCGGCGCCTCGATGTCGGGACGGTCCTGCAAGTAGCGAGGATTCTTGGTCGGAACGCCATCGACGAGCCTAGGATTCGCCGAGCACACAGCATACCTGTGATCCGACTTGCCGACATTGGACAGGAAGCTCTTCATGGGCGCGCTGAATTGGTCGAATTCCGCCACCCTCTTTGTCATCTGGACGACTTGTTCCTTCCGCAATGGCTCGAAATTCGAAAGAAAGACCCCTCCCCCGGCCAAGTCTGACTCCGTGCGCTCGTCGAGTCCGCGGTAGATCGCGTCGTCAGGGCGCTGGAACAGCCGGAATTCGCAGTTTTCTACAAACTTGACGCTGAGTGCAGCGCCTGGGGCGAGCCCGGTCAGGTGCCGGGCGGGAACGACTGTCGAAGCACTGATGTCGTCCTCGGTTTGGATCTTCTCGGCCGAGACGAAGTCTTGCCGGCACTTGAATGTCCGCCAGGTGTGCTCTCCGATCAGCCCGACCCGGAGGTACGTTCCAACCAATTTGCGATCTTCGTACTTGAGCTCGTGCCCCGACTGACCGTTCAGGATGTCGACATGGAAGTGCTGGCGCCAATTCTGGTCCCATTCGGGCTTGTAGAAGCGCTTGATGATGAGCACGATCGCGTACACGTGGTTGGGCATTCGCGCCAGCCAGTCGTTGAAATCGTCCGTGTAGCCGATCGAAGGTGTCAGCAGCTTGATCACGCTCCCTAGGGACCGGTCGGCGCTCAGGATCGGCCGGCTCGGCCGTTCTTCGTAAACCTTGCGAATCGGCGAATCCTCGGGCCAGCGATCGGTGTAATCCCGGTTGAATATCTCCTCTGCGGCGTCCAAGTCGCGCTCCACATCGGCAACGAACACCGGTCCATACAGCATGTAGTCCCGGAGCGACTTGCTGATTTCGCTCTTCCCGCCACCGCTAACCGTGCAAGGCTTGTGGCATAACACGCCTTCGGGAACGGTGCCCCGCAATCGCCAGGACGGCGCGGCGGGATGCTTTTCGAGTCGTATGCGAAAGCCCGAAGGGGCCATGTAGACCTTGCCCGGCATCAGCCGGATGGATTGCCGCGACCCGTTGTGGAACCAGCGGATGTCTTGCGTCCGAAGGCTCACCTCAGCGTCTTCCCGTATGTAATACAGATCCGGGAAAGCTCGGTCCCGGCCGTAGCCTTCAGGCTTCAGGTCGATCGTCTCCGGGTACTCGCGGGCCGCGTCCGCCAGCGTCAGCGGCGTGTACTTCCGCGAGTTGAGGTGGAACTCGTCACCGAGGCTGTGGCTCGGAAAGGCGATAGCGCCGCCGGCATGCTCCTCTTCGGCGTTTCCGAGCAGGTTCGCCGCAAAACTCAGCTGTGTCTTGATTTCCTTCTTGCAATAGCCGTAGTAATTGTCGGAAATCAACGTGACGATGACCCCTTCGCCCGTGCGGCAGGTCACCTTGAACGGATTCCCGTCGTTGTAGATCTCGGACTCGTCTCGCCAGCACATCCCGTCGCAACGCTGGCGTTCGGTCGCGTCGTCGAAGTGCGGCAACCCGACACGCTTTTTCGTGACGTGCTCCAAGTGCGGGGCAAGGATCACGGCCCCTGTGTGACCGCTCCATCCGTCCACGTCCAAGCCGGCATCGTTTTCCGGGAGGAACGGGTCCCCGGCGTTGCCGAATATCGATTCGACGAAATCCAGATTGCTGACGAGTCCCCCGGGCGCGAAGAATCGCGTCTCCATTCGAAGTTCGGGAGAGCATCCGGGCACTTCGGGCGAGACTAGCGGACGAAGCAGCAGCGAGACGATGCACTTCGCATTCGAATCGAACGGCAACCGGCGCGAATCGTCGGGAGGGTCGAGCCCGATACGGAGCAACTTCGCGAAGGTCCTCTTGGGGACCGCCTTCTTGTCCGCAGGGATCGGTAGGCCGCCTTCGGCGATATGAAAGGTTCCGCCGGTCGTCCGCCGGTCGTTTCGAGGATTGTTCAGGACGCCGTTGGCGACGCGGTAGGAACTCACGTACCCGGACTCGAACTCGTAACCGTCGGCGGGCAAGGAGAGTGCCCTGGCCATCCCGTGCCGGTCGAGAACCAAGGTTCGTCCCGGGAGCCAGCGCCTATTTCCCATCCCGGCGTCGGCGAAGTGCTCCGACAAGAAATCCTCGATGCGTTTATCGGCCCCGCAGCGATGGTCCAGCAGCAATCGAGATTGCTCGCGGTGGTTCGCCAGCAGGCCTGCGGCCGCTTCGGCCAGGCCCCCGCCTTCCGGCACGAGCCCGCTCGCAACCAGGCGCAGCCCGACATACTCCCTGATGTTTCGCCGGTCCTCCGCCCGGCTTTCCGCGCTGGATTGCGGGTCGTAGCCGAATGCGCGCTTCAAGTCCATGGTTCACCTGCCTCGCCGCGACGATTCCTAGAAGCTGCCGGCCGGACACTGCCTCGAATGCAATCGCAATGACCTGTGCAACTCCGTCGCCAGGCGGCTGACCACAGCTGGCACGCCTGTCTCAAGTCGAACCGACTGCTGCGACGGAGTCCCTACATGGGACGTTGGGAATCGGAGACTGCTTGGCCCGCTTCCGTACCGGCGCTTCGTTGCAGGTGCGAGTTCGGTGCCCTCTCGCGACCAAGAGACTCCTCCTACATTGTAGTTAGACGCTTCGGCAAGAGTTTCCGGACAAGAATTCCGGGCGACAGCAGCCAACGCGTCAAATTGCCTGTAACAAGTCTGATCGATGGGAGAATCCGCTGATGGAATAGAGCCGACAATCGGAAGGGCGAGCCGGTCCGAAGCGAACTGCGACCGGGAACTCAGTCGATGCAAGGGCCCCGCGATCTGCCAACGCTTTTCTTCACGGAGCCGAGGCACCAGCCGGCCTATGGCCCTCTGATCGAGGCAAGACGGATCCCGGATCCGACCTAGCCTCGTTCACCTCCGATATTGCCGGTGGTAGCCGCGTACCTTGAGACGGATGCGATACAGGCTCATGTCGACGGTCACATAAAGAACATTGCTGTCCGAGCCCAGCCCGAATTCCACATTGCTCGGCAACCCGGACGGTGCCGGGGGAGGAGTCTCCAAGCCCTTGGCTTCTTGCTCCGTCAACGGAGTCTCCTCGACCCTCGCCCCGCTCGATGTCGGAAGGAATCCTACCTCCTCCCCGTCCGGATCTAGCACGAGAACCCCGGGCTTCGAGGGCTCGCGGGCGGTCAAGTACAAGTTGCCGCGCTCGTCCACGGTCATGCCGTCGCATCCGAAGTGCGGGCCGAAGTCGTAGAACAGCCGGCGAGGGCCGGAAACCAGCCCGTCGTCACCAAGAGGGAAGGCGTAAATCCGCATTGGGCCGCGGTTGCCCGGCTCGACCCCAGGCATGCCATCGCTGCCGTTGTTGGTCTCGGCAACATAAAGAGTCTTCCCGTCGGGACTGAGCGCTATTCCGTTCGGCTTCGTCACTTCGCGAGTGATCTCGGCGACCTCGCCAGCCGGCGTCACTCTATACACGGCCCGGTACGCGAGTTCGCGCGGCTCGTGCCCCGTGTAGCGCGGATCGGTGAAATAGAGGTTGCCCTTGGCGTCGACGCAAATGTCGTTGGGGGAGTTGAAGCGCTTGCCGCCGAAGTTGTCCGCCACGAGCGTCCGCTCCTTGGTAGCCACGTTCCAGCGCGAGATTCGCCGACCGCCGTAGTCGGCGCCTTCGGCAGCGTACAGGAATCCATCCGGTCCGAAGATCAGGCCGTTGGACTTGCGACTGTCGTCGGCAAAGATCTCGACCTGTTTCGTCGACGGGTCAAATCGGTGGATCCGACCGTTGTTTTCCCCTCGCAAGATGTCCGAGAAGTAAATCGATCCGTCCGGCCCGACGGCCGGGCCCTCTGTCAAGCCCCCCTTGTCCGTCTCGCCCCGCGTGAAAAGGACTTCAAACCGGGCATCCGGGTCGACGATAGAATCGCCGCTGGGTGCGGGAAAGTCCTGCCCGGACAAGCCCGATGCGCAAACCAGGACAGCTGCGAGTGCTGTTCCACGTCCCATCGGCCTATCTCGCGTAGAACCGGTACACGGTCGAGGTCGAATAGGTCTCGTCAGGTCGCAGCACGGTGGACGGGAAGTCCGGCTGGTTCGGCGAGTCCGGATAGTGCTGGGTCTCTAGGCACAGGCCGCTTCGGTGCTGGTAGGCGACGCCGCCCTTGCCAACGTGGTGGCCATCGAGAAAGTTCCCGCTGTAGAACTGCACGCCGGGCTCTTCGGTGAGCACGTCCATCGCGCGCCCGCTGTGCGGGTCGTACACGGTCGCGGCGAGCGATAGCGCGTCATCGTCCCGATTCAGCACGTAATTGTGGTCGTACCCAGCACCAAAGCCGATTTGCTCGTGGTCGTCGCCGATACGAGCGCCGATTGCGGTCGCCGTCCGGAAATCCAACGGCGTTCCGTCCAGAGAAGCAATCTCCCCTGTCGGGATGGATGTCGCGTCGACGGGCGTGTACATGCCGGCATTGATCATCATCTCGTGATCCAAGATCGGGCTCGCCCCGCCGTCTTTGAGGTTGAAGTAGGAATGGTTGGTGAGGTTTATCACGGTGGGCTTGTCCGTCGTCGCCTCGTAATCGATCTGCAGCTCGTTGTCATCCGTCCATGTGTAGGTAACCTTCGAGCTGAGTTCCCCCGGATACCCTTCTTCTCCGTCGGCGCTGACATAGACCATTTCGACACCGTCGCCGGAGGCCGTCGGCGTGCCTTTCCAAATGACCTTGTCAAAGCCTTTGATTCCGCCGTGCAATGAGTTCGGTTCGTTGTTGACGGGCAGTTCATAGGCCGTCCCGTCAATCTCGAAACGCCCTTTGGCGATACGATTCGCGTAGCGGCCCGTGATGGCTCCGAAGTAAGGCGTGTCGGCAACATAAGCGTCGAGAGTGTCGTAACCCAGAACCACGTCGCCTACGTTGCCGTCACGGTCCGGCACCTCGAGGCTGACGACGATGCCTCCGTATTCGATAATGCCCACCTTTGCCCCTGAGTCGTTCGTCAGCGTGAACAGCGCTACGGTCTGGCCGTCGACCGATCCGAAATCGGAGGCTTCGAGCGCCCGCATGCTGGTAGGCTCAGTCTCCGTCGGGCCGCAAGCCCACACCAGGAGGCTCACGGCGGCTAGGCCGGCTAGCCAGGTGGGCGAGAATTTGAACTGCATGGAGGAACTCCTTTCCATACACAGTGTAATCCGGCGCGGCTCTGCCGCATCGGAACGAGAGAGCGGTCCATGATCCTGGTCACTGGAGCCACCGGCTTCGTGGGCAACCATGTCGCCCGGTTTCTCGCAAGGCGCGGAGAGCGCCTCCGCGTCTTGGTGCGCGAATCAAGCGACCGCGCCACTCTCGAGGGCCTTGAAGCGGAGCCATGCGTCGGCGATCTTCTGGACGAGTCGTCACTGCGTCGCGCCGTCCGCGGGTGCTCCGCAGTCTTCCACGTCGCCGCCGAGTACAAGCTGTGGAGCGCCGACCCGGCCCATGTGTACACCGTGAACGTGGATGGAACACGCAACATGCTGGAAGCCGCAAGGCACGCTTCGATCGAGCGGTTCGTCTACACCAGCTCGGTGGGAACCATCGCACCGGCGAGGGACGGAACGCCGGTTACCGAGAAGTCCCCATCGGGTCTCCACGACATGACGGGGGAATACAAGCGGTCAAAATACCTAGCGGAACAATTGGCGCGCCGTGCCGCAAACAGCTTGGACATCGTGATAGTGAACCCCACCGCACCGGTAGGCGAGCGGGACTTCAAGCCGACGCCCACGGGCAAGATCGTCCTTGACTTCCTCGAAGGCCGGATGCCTGCCTATCTCGACACCGGGCTCAATTTGGTTGATGTGCGCGACGTCGCGCGCGGCCATTGGCTGGCCGCCCAGCGCGGTCGAGTCGGAGAGCGCTATCCGCTAGGAGCGGAGAATATGTCCCTGCGCAGGATCCTCGAGACGCTGGCTGAAATCAGCGGACGGGATGCGCCGCAAGTTCGGCTGCCCTACCTCTTCGCATGGATGGCCGGGGCTACGTGCTCGCTTTGGTCGGGGATTTCTGGAAAGCCGCCAGCAATACCCATAGACGGGGTTCGGATGGCTCGACGGTCGATGTACGCGGATTGCGACAAGGCACGCCGGGAACTGGGCTTCAACCCCTCGCCCGTGCGAGATGCCCTCTTACGCGCCGTCAAGTGGTTTGAGGAGCAAGCGGCACGACGCCTTCGGAACCGGCAGCTTCGATGAGACACACGGCCGCGAACAAGACTCGGAGGCTATTGCGTGCGCCTGCGGAGGATGTATAGCCCGCCTTCACAGCGCTCGAAGAGATACTTCATTGCCGGGTGATGGATCGGATCCCCCGAGCGGTCCTTTTCGAGGTTTCGCTCGGCCACGTAGGTCTCGTGGCGAGCGCCGTGGACGAGCACGCGGTACCAGGGACGATCCTTCGGGGGACGTGATTTGGCGACTTCTTGGTACCATTCCTCGCTGCCGCTGAAGACCGGGTCCACATCGTAAACCACCCCTCGGTAATCGAACAGCAAGTGGTGGACCACTTCGCCGATCGCAAACCGAGCTTCGCTGCCTTGCGGTTTCACGACAATCAGGACTGCGGGCCGGGAGCCTGCACCGCTCGGACCATTATGCCCTCCAAGGCTTTGTTGAACGGCCCGGGATTCTCCATCTCTGAACCTTCGGCCAGCATGGCGTAGCCGTAGAGCAATTGGGCGTAGTCCGGCAGGGAAGGGTCGGTCTTATCCTTTTCGAATCGCTGCTGCAGCCCTTTGACGACCTCGTGGGATCCGTTGACCTCCAGAATCCGCTTCTGTTTTGGAGCGTTCGGACCGGCCATTCGCAGAATGCGCTCCATCTGGGGGCTCATGTCATGCTCGTCAGAAGTCAGGCAGGAAGGAGAGATCGTCAGTCGGGTCGAGAGCTGCACTCGCTTGACATTCTCCTCAAGGTGCTTGCCCAGCATCCCGAACAGGTCGCGGTAGAGTTCCTCTTGACTCTTCCGTTCGCTCTCGGCGTCGGCCTGCTCATCCTCGTCGTCAAGGTCGAGATCTCCCTTAGCCGCCGACTGGAGCTTCTTGCCGTCGTATTCCGGCAAGCGATCCACGAGGAACTCGTCGACAGGATCGGTCAGGTAGAGCACTTCGAGGCTTCTCTTGCCAAAGGCCTCGAGAAGAGGCGAGCTCTCGACAATGGAGCGCGACTCGCCGGTGATGTAGTAAATCGATTCCTGGCCGTCCTTCATGCGCAAGACATAGTCGGCAAGAGTCGTTCTCTTTTCGGGGTCCGCTGAAGATTCGAACAGGAGCAAGGGAAGGATGCGGTCTTTCTGGTCGAAGTTCGTGACAACGCCTTCCTTCAGGGCGCGGCCGAACTGCTTCCAGAATCCGAGGTACTTCTCCTCGTCTTCGCGCTGCATTGCGACGAACTTGTCCAGCGCCTTTCTGGTAAGGAAGTTGCGGATCCGCTCCACGTGCCGGTTTTCTTGAAGCGCCTGGCGAGAGATGTTGAGCGGAAGGTCCGAAGAGTCAACCACCCCGCGCATGAAGCGTAGAAAATGCGGCAGCGCGGCGTCGCAACGCTCCATGATCATGACGCGGCGCGCGTACAGCTGCAATCCGTACTCGGCGTCTGAGACGTACAGGTCCGGTGGCGTGTCCGCCGGCACGAAGAGAACCGATTCGTACTCGGAAATCCCCTCAGCCTTGCATCGCAGGTGGAGCATCGGATCCTTCCAGTCGGTCGCGATGTGCTTGTAGAACTCACTGTACTCCTCCTCGTCCACCTCGGACTCGGGTCGCGTCCAAATGGGCTTCATGGAGTTGAGGGTCTTGTCCTCGAAGACAACCGTGGTCTTGCCATCCGGCTTGACGATGCCCTTCTCGTCGGTGTCCTGCTTTTCCCTGCGCACCTTGTGGCGGATCGGATGGGCTATGAAGTTCGAGTAGCGCTTAATCACTGTCTCCAGCACCCACTCGTCGCTAAAGTCCGCGATGCCGGCATCGCGGTCCACCGGTTTCAGCTGAAGGGTGATGCTAGTGCCCTGGGATTTCTTGGATCCTTCGGAGATCGTGTATGTTCCGTCCGCTTCCGAACTCCAGTGAGTGGCAGCCTCCTCGCCCGCCTTGCGCGTCACGAGAACTACCTTGTCGGCAACCATGAACGAAGAGTAGAATCCCACGCCGAAGCGTCCGATCAACTCGGGTATCGCATCCTTGCCGCCGTCCTTTCCAAGGCTCTTTAGCATTTCCTGGGTCCCGGAGCGGGCAATAGAGCCAATGTTGTCGATGACTTCCTGACGCGACATGCCGATGCCGTTGTCATGAATCGTAAGAAGGCGCTTGTCGGAGTCTGGATCGATCCGAATCTCAAGTTCCTCGCCCTCGGGCAAGAGTTCTGGCGCTGTGAGCGCGCTGAACCGAAGCTTGTCGAGAGCGTCTGAGGCGTTGGAAATGAGTTCGCGCAGGAAAATATCCTTGTCGGTATAGAGCGAGTGGATCATCAAGTCCAGCAGTTGCTTGGTTTCTGCTTCAAATGCTCGAGTTTCCTTTGAAATTGACATGGTTCCTCCGAATTGGAAAGTTTCGGCAAGCCGGTCCACGGCTTGCCCTTTGCAATCCCCTTTCTACTTTGAATCTATTGGGAATTCCTCAGGGTCGTCAAGTCGGCCTTCCGCAAGCCCCGCGCCAACCCGCCGGCAACTGTCCGGCCATAGACGCTTTACATGCAGCAGACTCGCGCCAAGGCTGGCGGCAGATGGTTCGGCCGATCCACTGCTACCGGTTCAGGGCGGCTGCAATTTGCATTTGACCGGGCGGTGCCGCGGTTGCTAGGTTAGGAGTTCTCTGGCAAGTTCGGCCGAGATTCCAACCATGAGCAGACAAACCAATTTGATGGGCAACCCTCTCGACTTGCTAGGCGAGGAGGTCCGACCAGGCGATGCCGCTCCAGGCTTCAACCTAGCATCCAACGACCTGAACGCGGTCTCTCTGGACGACACTAGCGGCGTCCGTGTTATCAACGTAGTGCCGTCCCTTGACACGCCGGTGTGCGATGCGCAAGTCAGGCGGTTCAACGAGGAAGCCGCCACCCTGGAAGGCGTTTCCGTCTATTGCGTAAGTTGCGACCTTCCGTTCGCCCAGAAACGCTGGTGCGGAGCCGCCGGGGTCGAGAACGTGACGACCCTGTCCGATTACAAGGACGGGAACTTCGGGGTTGCGTGGGGGACGATGATTGACGCGCTGAAAATCCAGTCGCGCGCCGTGTTCGTGGTCAATGGGCACAACACCGTGGTGCATGCCGAATATGTCCCGGAAGTCACGGAGCATCCGGACTACGACGCGGCCTTGGCCGCTGCACGTGGCGCGGCCTAGCTGACAGGCTTGCCAACCGAGCCACGCGTCCGGCAACTTTCGGCAAAGCGGTTGAGCTGGCAGATCGCATGAACGACCCGAGGAGGTCTGTTCCGCTGACGCTCCCTCCCCTCCGAGGCAGGGATGCTCCTCCGCTTTCCGCCATGTGATCTCTTGCGGTGCACGGCTGTCAAGACCGCAGGAATGCCCAGCACACCCGCTTCTCTAGGCTTGGAATGCCGGAACGACTCATGGCCCGCCACTAGAGCGGCTTGATTCGAATGCTCCGGCACTCGACCTGCATTCCGGGTCCGGAATGCAACTGCACGGCGATGACACCGCTCTTGCTCTGGTCATCTGTTCCCTCAAACGTGACCTTGCCGTTCAGCGTTAGCCGGATGCGATCGCCTTTGGCGCGGATTTCGTAGCGATTCCAGTCTTTCGAGAGCACTACGCTCTTCGCTCGCTTCCAGCCCTCGTCCGGCGTGGCCATCATTCCTCGGCCACGCCCCTTTTCCTCGTAGAAATTACCCCAGGCGGAGCGCGCGCCCGCATCGGACAGGTCCGCCTGGTATCCGTGGACGATCCAGCCCGGTCCGTCTACATGCGTGCTTCGAAACTGGATCCCACTGTTCCCGTTCCGCAAGCGGACTTCGAGCCTTAGCACGAAGTCCGCGAAAGGCCGCTCGAATATGAGGTAGGTGTTCGTGTCGACCGCGTGACCGTCACTCGAGCCGACGATTGCTCCGTCGCTAGCGCTCCACAGATTCGGGTCGCCATTCCAGCCGTTCAAAGATTCGCCGTCAAAGAGCAGCGCGAAGCCCTCGTCCCGCTCGGCATCGGAAAGCTGGTTGGGCTGCGCCGCGGTCGATAGGGCGCCAACGAGCAATCCAAGGACGACTCGAAGGAGTGCTCGCGTCATCGACGGCTCCGAGCGGGGCGTCAGGCCGACTGCATCATCTCTTCCCATGTCACGGTCCGACCGGTGTCCATCGCCATGCGGCCAAGGATGGCAGTGAGGGTGCTCTCGGCACCTCGAATTCCAACGTTCTCTGTCTTGCCTTCCGCGACCCGCATGATGAATGCCTCGACCGAGTCATGATCAATGTTGCGAGGGGGCTCCTGGTGGGTCACATCGTCTCGACCGCGATAGTGCTTCCAGTAGTGGCGGGCGGTCTCAACCATGGACTGCGATCCGTAGAATCTCTCGTGCACTTCGCGGAAGAACGGGGGCGTGATGTGGGACCCAACCAGAGTCGCCTGAATGTGCCCCGGATACTCGTAGGCAACCGTGATGTGATCGGACATGTCCCCGTCCTTCCGAATCGTGCGACCCCCGCTGCCGACCGCCTTCAAGGGGTGCTGATCGCCTAGGAACCAGTTGAGCACGTCGATGGAATGGCAGTACGTCTCGACGATGATGTCGCCGTAGAGGTCGCGCCAGTGCTTCCAGTTGCGCACCTTCTCCAGCATCGTGACGGGCCGCTCTCCGGGAGGCTCCTTGCCGGTAACCGGGCCCTTGAGGAAGTGCGCCTCGGCTTGGCGGATATCCCCGAGTCCGCCGGACTCCAAGACCTTCCGGGCCTGCTTGTACGTCCAGCCGTAGCGCTGCTGAAACCCGACGGACACGTTCAATCCCGGACGCGCCGAGTCAGCAGCCTTCATGACACGCTTGCAGCCTGCCACATCGACTCCCGCCGGCTTCTCGACATAGACGTGCTTGCCGGCCTTGATGGCAGCTTCGAGATGTTCCGGATGGAGAAACACCGGCGTAGCGATGATGACTGCGTCGATGTCGCTCGCGAGCATCTCGTGAAGGTCCTTGTACACCTTCGGGCTAGCGATGGGTATGCGCTCCTTCGCCTTGTCAATCTGCTCGTCGAAGAGATCGCAAAGCGCGACCAGCCTAGCCTGGGGAGTCTTGACGACGAAGCTGGCGAGTCGCGAGCCCCGGCCGCCAGCGCCAAGTAGCCCGACCCTCACCGCCGAGTTCGCCGACGTGCCCCGGACCGCCGCCAGCGGCACCAAAGCCGCCGCTTGAACTAGGTTGCGCCGTGTGAGCGAGTTTTTGCGGGTTTCCATCACCGATTCGACCTGCGAGCAGTTTACCGCGAAGCTCTCCGTGAAAGGCATCAATCCCGCCAGAAAAACCATCGGTTGGCCGCACTTGCAACGAATGCGGCGAGAACGGAGCCCGATCCCAAGGACGAAAAGCCGGGAATCCGGCTAGCGTAAACGTCTCTACCCCAAGCTCGCTCGAAAGAAGCGCAGCCAGTTCCCGCTGAAAATCCCGTCGATTTGCTCGCTTGAATAACCTCGACGAGACAGTGTATCCCCGAGACTCTGGAGATCGGCAATGCTCTTAACGTCGAGAGGAGTCTGCTCGGTCCCGAATCCTCCGTCCAAATCACTTCCGATCCCGGCATGCTGGGCGTCACCAACCGTCGCGCAGATATGGTCGATGTGGTCGGCCACGTTCTCGAGCGTTGCCCTAGGCCTGCCTTCTTCGCCACGCACGTATCCAGGTACGAGCATCCATTCGTCCATGACCACCCCGATCACTCCGTCGCGCGCCGCAACCTGACGGATCTGCTCGTCGGTGATCTGGCGATCGTGCTCTACCAGCGCCCGGCAGTTGCCGTGGCTAATAAACACCGGACCTCCGTAGATGTCCAATGCTTGCTCCAAGGCTGTGTCGGCTGTGTGAACGAGGTCAAGCACCAGGCCCAGCCGCTGGAATTCCCGGAGCAGTTCCCTGCCCTGGGGCGTCAGGGGCCCATCGCCACCAGTCCCCATCGCGTAGGCGCTCGGCCCGTAGTGTGCCAAGCAAGCCGTCCGCAGACCGTGCTCGTACCACCAAGCCGCCTGGGCCGGCTCGAGGATCGGATCGCAGCCCTCCATGCTAAGTATCACGCCGAGAGGCGAGTATGGATCCGCCCATAGCGTATCGAGGTCTTCTCCACATCGGATGAAACGGATGTGGCCTTGCTGTTCAAGCAATTGATAATAAGCAAGTTGACCTTGCCCTGTCGCGCAAGCAATTGTCTGGTTCGCGAAGTCGAGATCCTCGCGCAAGATCACTTCGCCGTGACCGCGGCCACCCACTTCTCCGATGTTGAAGTCCATTTCGGGCACGTCTTCCGGAAGGGCGCGGCAAAGCACGGTGGCAAGGCACACTCGTACGTCGGCGCGTCGCATTTCGGGAAGGCTGACCGTGCAATTGCCGCGCGCGGACCCGGTCATGCCTGCTTCCCGCCTTCTCATCTCCCATAGCTCAAGAAGCTGATCGCGGTCAAATGAAAGCGCGTTCCAAGCAATATCGAGGTGCGCGTCGAGGATTGGTCTCATAATCACTTCCCATCGCCTTCGGTACGGACCGCCACCACTCCGACAACGCGTCCTTAAGTCGGCTTGCGATGTCGGGCTTCGTCGCAGCGAGATTGGAGGTCTCCGCGAAGCCGCTGCTGAAATCGTACAGTTCCACGCCGGTGCCGTCCGGATTCATCAGCAGCTTCCACTTGCCCTCGCGTACGGCCAGTGCCGGACTGCGGTCCGACTCCAGGCCCGGACGCAGGTAGCTCGGGTCCCGCCCGTATTCCCAGAACAAGGCACGCCGTCGAACGGGTTGCTCGCCGCGGAACGCCGCACTCATGTCGACGCCGTCAAGATCCCCACTCGGGGATTCGATGCCGGCTAGGCTGCAAAACGTCGGGAAGAGATCGACGCCGCTCACGACCGTCGTGGCGTTCGTAACGCCCACCGGTGTCACACCTTTCCAGCGGACGATCAGGGGCTGACGAATTCCTCCCTCGTACAAGCTCCACTTGCGCCCCCGCAAGCCGTTTGTCTTGCCTGGCGGATCGAACCCTTCGTCGTAATACCGGCGCCAGGCGGTGGGGCCGTTATCGCTCGCCAGCACAAGGATTGTCTTCTCGGCTAGGCCCAGAGCATCCACCTCGGTGAACAATCGACCGAGTTGGCGGTCCATTTCGTCCATGACAGCGAAGTACTGCTGGCGGTACGGGTTCGAAGCAAATCGGGCAAACTTCTCGAGGAGTTCCGGCTTGGGGAAGAAACGGTCATGTACGTCGTTGAGCCAGACGTGCAAGTAGAAGGGCTTCTCTCGATTTCGCTGGATGAAGTCAATGGCGCGATCCACATAGATCTCCGTCATCTCATGCTTGGGCACTTCTCGGATCGTGCCTCGCCCCAGCCTCTTGCTCTGCTCCGAGAGTCCGCCCGGAGGCAGGATGCGGTCTCCCAGACCCTCGAACGAAACGAGTGACTCATCAAAGCCGTAGGCTTGGGGGAGCGGGGCGTCGTCCACGTCTCGCCCTCCGCCCATGTGCCACTTGCCAAAATGAGCCGTCGCGTATCCGGCGTCCTGGAACGACCGAGCGACAGCGGGCACGGCAGGGTCGAGGAAATCCCGCATGCCGCGCTCCTTGTTGCGCTTGCGGGAATTAAGGAACGAGTGGATCATGTGGCGCGCCGGGAACCGGCCGGTGGTGATGCCCACACGGGACGGGGAGCAAATCGGCGAAGCGACATAGAACTGCTCGAACCGGACGCCCTCGTCGGCTAGCCTGTCGATGTTTTCGGTTCGGATATCCGTGTTCCCATAACAACTTAAGTCGCCATATCCCATGTCGTCAATGAAGATAAACACGATGTTCGCACGATCCGCCGCGCCGAGGGTGGCAGCCGCCAAAAGCGTTAAGGCAACTCGAAGAATCATAGTCGAAGAGCGGAGTACGGATTCGTCCGCCGGCCACTCGGACTCAGCATCATACCCCGTTGCGTAAGGAAACACATCCCGATCCTGGTGTAGGACCTGCGGCAAACAGCCCGCCGCCCTCGCCTCGAATTTGAGAATGCCTGAGAATTGAAGTGGCTTGCCGGCGATTGGCGGGCAATGCCCTTTAGCGGCAGCTTGCTGGAGCGAGCTAAACCTAGACTGAACGCCGCTCAACAACGAAGCCCGCGAAACTCGCGACCAACCATTCATGTCCCGCTACTGCTCACACATGGGGAGAGTTGCGGGGCTGCCCTCGAGTGGCAGACCCTGCGGCCGTCTTGCAGAATGGATTTCGAAGGCGGATCTTTGATCGGAATCCCGGTAATCAGTGCCCGCGTGATCGGAAGGGTTCACGCCAAGAACATTTCCAGCAATCCAGCATGCAGACTGATTCATGTCGCCGACAAGGACCAGCTTCACGCGTCGAGCCGCCGACTTCACGCCTGCTCCCTGCTCCCTGCAGGTCGCTCCGAGGCTAACGGGAACAAGATGGGGTGCGCTGCTCGCCGCAGTCGCCGAGCATATCGCGATATTGCACGATCATCCGATTCCCGAATAGGTGGACCAACCGGAGAGATTCCTCCGAATAGTCCCGCCATGCCGCGGCGTGCCGACCGGGTTGGGGCGCCAGGTCGGGAGCCACCTGCCGATTGCCTGGATGCCCGGCTTCTCGTCTTAGCGAACGAGCACCGCCAGCGGTGCCTCCGAGGCCTCGCCCGACTCGGCGCGGGCTTGCTCGCCCTTCCGGACCAGATGCCCAAGCTTGTAAACCGCAAGCACTTGTGCCATCTCCTCCTCGAATGCTGGGTCGCGCTTCTCCAGACAGTACTCGATCTTGTGCGGCCGCAGCTGGCCGCCAGCCAGGATGTTCCAGACCGTGCCCCGGGGCCAGCTGCGCGAGGTGCGCATGCCCGGCCTGCTCGCAGTGCTCGCACACATACTGAGCCAGCAGCCGGGTCGTCCGCAGCTCCTCCGGATAGCCGAGGTCCTTGGGCTTGACGCACGCCAGCTACACGATCCAGGCCCGCCCTTCCGGGGTGTTCCGCCCCGGACGGCCCTTGCACGGGAGGTCGGTCAGGACCGCCAGCGCCCCGAGCTGCAGCCCCTTGTCGATGCTCCGCTCCACCTTGGGGCGGTCGGTGCTTAGATTCCGGGCGATCGCGGAGACGCTCCGGCGGTCCGCATAGGCGAGCCGGATCCGCGCCCGTTCGACACGCTGCGCCGAGTCCGAGCGGGCTCGGACGACCGATTCGAGCGCCGCCCGTATGTCGTCGCTAAGCGCCAGACCGGCGCGTCGGCTCGCGAAAGGCACCAAGACACCGCCGGAGCCACCAGGCCCCGGTGCTGCGAGCAAAAAACATTTCAGGGCATTATTGCAATACTATCTTGGAATCGCCCTACTGGCTCGTCGGGACTACGGAGCTTGGATTGTAACCGGAACCAACCAGCAGCGGAACCCCCTGCGCCCGCACCAGCTTGACGAACACCACCTTGGGTTCGGCCTCTCCCGTTGCCGGATTGGTGAAGTTGTAGTACCAGAAACCGTCCCCGAAACCCGCGCTGGCCGCGATTGCGTCCCGCCCGTCGAACAGCACTTCCGGGATCCTTCCCGAAGCGGCGAAGCTGCTCTTGCTGCCGCTGAACTCGACATCGCCCGTCTCCACGTTAACCCCGAACACGTAGACAGAGCCGTGCTTCCAGCGCGGGTCGCTGGACAGGACGGGTGCCGCAAAATACCCCTTCGCTTCCACCTGCAGGGCCGCGCAACGCACGAACTCCTGCAGCTTCTCGTCATTCGGAGCGGCCTCCAAAGCAGCCGCGTTCACGTCCCCCGGATCACACGTGCCCGGCAAATCGGGCGAGTGGTACCCCGCCCCGATCGCCGCCCGGTCCCCGTTCCAGTCGATCTCGATCACGTAGGAGCTCTTCGGATGCCGCAACCCGCTCGCCGGGTTCGCGACAGCGTAGTAGATCCAGCCCTCGTCCACCAGTTCCAGCAGGCGGTGCAGCTCGAAGAAGTAGTCCGACCCGAACCCGTCGATCGATGTTCCCCAAACCGAGCCCTCCCGCGACGGGTCCGGCGGGTACACGTGCGTCAGGGAATGCTCGCCTGAAGGCTCCACCCCGTCCACGAACACGTAGATCGGCCCCTGCCGCCAGCGCGCGTCCTGGTTGAACGCCCGCCTTGCCTCCGCCTCGCCGTGGTCTTGGGCGTACTCCGCTGCGCAATGCACGAATGCCCGCATCTCTTCGCGCGTGCGGATCGCCCCCGCCGTTACGTAGTGCTCCGAGCAGTCTTCCGCCCCTGCGGTCACAGCCGTCGGCGCGTAGAAGCCCGCCCCAACCAGCAACGGCACTCCCTGCGACACCACCCGCTTCAACAGCCCCACCTTCGGCCGTCTCGCCCAGGTCTGCGGATGGAACGACTGGTAGTACACGAAGGCTTCGCCGAATGTGGCCCCCACGTCCACCATGTCCCGGCCCCCGAACTGTTCGCCGCAGCCGCCCCGGCCGCCCCACTCGTGCGACACCTGCCCGTTCACCCGCGTCCGGCGCCCCGAAATCACCTGGTTGCCCTGCATGTCCAGCACGAACGCGTAGCTCGATCCGCTGCTCCAGCGCGGGTCCCCCTCCAGCGCGTGCTTGGCCAAGTAGACCTCCGACTCCACCAGCATCGCCGCGCAGCGCACGAACGCCTGCAGCGTCTCCGGGCTCGGATCCGCCTCCAGCGCCGCCGCGCTCACCTCGTCTTCGTTGCACGTCGCCGGCAGGTCCAGCTCGTAGATCCCCGCCCCGATCACCGCCGGGTCCCCGTCCCAGTCGATCTCGATCACGTACGAGGCCTTCGGCACGTTCCGCCCCGTCTCCGGGTTCGGGAACGAGTAGTAGATCCAGCCCGAGTCGACCACCTGCGTCGTGCGGTAGACCTCGTGGAAGAGGTCGGTGCCGAAGTCGTCGATCGTCTCGCCCCACAGCTGCCCCTCCCGGGAAGGGTCCGGCGGGTAGACGTGCGTCCGCGAGTCCGTTCCGGACTTGGCGATCCCGTCGACGAACACGTACGTGGGGCCGTGCTTCCAGCGCGCGTCCTCGTTGAACGCCCGGATGTCGCCCCGCGTGTTGACGGCGCTGGCGACTATGGTGTGATCCGGGCAGCCTTGCGTCCATACCGTTTCGCCCTCTTCTTGGTAGAATCCCGCACCGACGATCAAGTTGAATTCCAGCTCTCCAAGTAACGAGTCGCGCACCTTGAAGGTTTCTTCGCGGGCAAATACCACCTTGGGTATCTCCGCGCTATCGCTGTCGTCATCCGGATTGTAGAAGTGGTACCGGACGAAGCCGCCTGCCTCGCTCCGGGTCGCCGCGGCAATGATCTGCGGCAGAATCAGTTCTCCCGTGACCTCGTCCCTAAGAGTGTCTGTAGGGATCTGGAGTTCGTACCGGTTCGGGAACGCCCCGTGAAAGAGCGTGTAGCCGGCGCGGTCAATGACAAAGAGGTAAATGGCACCTTCCCGCCAAGGGCCGTTCTCGTCCCGGAAGACACTCCTGAATCTGCGGCTTCCTTCAAGGCCTTCGGCCTCGTAGGTTTCGACGAGGTGACTGATCGCCCCGTTCACGAACGCCTTCAGCGTCCGGCGGTCCACCACGTCGGCCGCCGTGACATGCGGGACCTGGTCGGTATCGATCGCTTCCGGATCGAAGTGAGCCTCTTGAAGATCTAGGCCGACGAGCACGACGAATGGGCCGTTCAGTATGGCGTAGCCACCGATTCCGGGCACATGGCCGCCGTTGGCAGGATCACTCCCGGCCGCTACAAGGATGGCTGCAGCAATTCCGGGATTGACGAGCCTGCCACTAAACCCCAAATCTCTTGCGTGAAAGATCACCCGCATGTTGATCGGAGCCGAGCGGTTCGAAATGAGCTCGGTGTTGAAAGACAGGACAGTTACAAAAACGCTTCCGGATCTTCAGTCCCTGCCTTCCTGGCGCATGAGGCACCACGAGTAGGCCAACTCGAGCTGGGAACCGCTGCTCGCTGCATAGTCCCTCACCGCCACAGCGAATTTCTTCAGGTTGTCAGGTGTGGGGTTCGCTGCCACTTCGGCGGCCGTTACACTCGGGCGTTCGAGCGGATTCTCAGCAAGGCCTTCCGGGCGCGGACAGGTCCGCTGCCCGGACACCGGTAAAGCGGCAACAAGCAAGAAAACGAAGAGCCCGGCAACAAGCCGAGGAGGTGAGCAGAAGCGGCACTGGAGAGCGCTTGGCATGGTACGCATGATTCCTCTTCTTTGACGAAACATCATAACCGCATGCGTGCTCGAGCTCACGCGCTCGTCCTTGCAATAAGAAATCACAAGTGTCCGGTTCGAAGCGCAATGGAATCAATGACTTGCGGGTCCATCAAAGTGACTGGCACTTGACGGCGTTTCCCGAGGTGCCAAGGAAACGCTCGACGCGTAAGTTGCCCGTGACAAATCCAAAGAAGAGCCCGACGGTCCACTTGCTCTTGTAGGGGTCGCAATCCGTGAGCGCGTCGTCGGGACCGGAGCGTTCCAGAAGTTCCGACGTGGCCGTGTCCGCGAAGTCGTCTTGCAAGATCTCGACGGCCCTAGACCCCGCCTCGCCAAGGATCGCATTCATCGCCCGCCCGGCGTTTTAGCGTGCGGCTTGTCAAACCTCGAAATCCGCGTTCACTCAGCGGCACTCTCTGGTGCCGTTGAGCCGATCCGCCGATCGCAGCAGAATCGAAGTCTTGCCCGTCTGACGAAGCGCGTTCAACACGAAGTGGCGGTCCTTGTCGATCAGTTCCAAGATCTCGTCAAAGTCCACGCGGTCTAGTGGCGGGATGCAGTAGTGCCGCTCCGGGCGGACCGGGCATTCCGTGTTGAAGAAACCCACGGCAAGTCAAGTATCAAAGGCGTACAGGTAAGGCTCGTGGTGCGTCAAGATCGGGGCACGGTCGCTGGACCCGCCCCGGCCCGGCCGCCCGCTCGGGCGGCAGAAGCCTGAACCGGCGCTGCGGCTACCGAGGCTGTGCCAGCGGCACGAAAGCGCGGTTCCTCCGCCTGAGGCCCGCCTAGAAAATGAACTTGAGGCCGAATTGAATCTGCCGCTCCCTGCTTCGCGTGCCGAAGACTCTTCCGAAGTTGCGGTTGTTGTAGTTCGCGATCGGCAGGCCCCAGGTCGGACTGTTCGTCGCATTGAAGAACTCCGTGCGGAACTCCAACATCTTGCTCTCCGAGATCGGGAACTGCCGGAACAGGGACACGTCTAGATTCGCATAGCCGTCCCCTCGCAAAGAATGGCGCCCGAGATTGCCGAACGTGTAGCGGCCTGGAACGGCGAATGCGTCCCGGTTGAACCACCCGGCGGGAGTCGGGCTGCTTAGCTTGTGATCCCCGACGACGTTCAGCCTCTCGTAGAACGAGCCGCCGCCGCCGCCGGACGGACGCCCCACGTTGCCCGTGTTGGCGATGTCCCCGCTCACCCCCAGATGATAGGGGATGCCAGACGTGAATTGCGCGATGCCGTTGAATTGCCAGTTGCCAATGATCTGATCAAGGACGGCGTTGCCGCTGGAGTACTGCGCTCGTTTCCCGAACGGCAGCCGATAGACCCAGCTCAGGTTCAAGATATGGGGCAAGTCGTGGCCGGATACGCTCCGGTCGTTGTTGAAGTTGTACGGATCCTGGGTAGCGCAGCCCTCGACCCCGAAGAATCCCGAGCACGCTGTGTCGATGGACTTCGACCACGTGTACGAGACCAGATACGAGAGACCGTTGCTAAACCGCCGGTCCAGCCGGAACTGGAAGGCGTGGTAGTTGCTCCGCCCCCAGCTGCGGTCGAAAAACGTCGGGGCGATGTACGGGAAGAGCGAGCGCTCCCGTGGATTGCCCGGACCCGGAGTCTGCGCCACGTTGTAGTACCCGCCGAGATTGTTGCGCGATGTCGTCGATCCAACGTAGTTGGCTTCGACAATTGTGTTCCCTGCCATCTGGCGCTGGAGCCCGAAGTTCCATTGCTGGGAATACGCGTTCTTGAAGTGAGGATCGGCAAACCAGAGCACTTGGTTGAAGGGCGTCGGCGCAGGAAAGACGGCGCCCGTGCCAAGGTCCAACGGATCCTGCGCCGTCCTTGTCGGCACCGTCCGTCCCGCACCGGGAAGGTTCAGATTATTGGCCAGGAGCTGCTCCACGCTCGGCCAGCTGCCCTCGTAGTTCTGCGCAATCTGGCTGAATCCGGCCCAATTGTCAAAGTAGATTCCGTACGAGACTCGCAGCGCCGTGTCCTCCGCAAGGCGGTACGCAATTCCTACGCGCGGCTGGTAGTTGTCGAACACGTTGTGGTAGATCTTGCCTCGCGGATCGACGATGACATGCTGCTGGCTCTCCAGCCCGCCCGGGACACACGGCGCCCGGCCCCGCTCCTCGCACGACGGCACGTGCCGCTTGAGGATGTACTGCCCGTTGATGAGGTCCATGTCGCCGACCTCGTCATTGTTGTCCTCGGGGCTTCCGTAGACGGGGATCAGTGTGTAATCGAATCGCAGGCCCCAGTTGAAGGTCAGCTTGTCGGTAACGCGCCAAGTGTCTTGGAAGCAAAAACCGTTGACCCACCCGCCGTGCTCGGTCTCGAACGCGTTTCTCTTTCCCGCGCTGTTGGGAACTCCGACCAAGAACGATGCCAGCGCGTTACCGGTGCCTGGCGCTAGGGGGTCCGAGGTCTGCTGAGCAGCGAACGAGACGCTTGTGTTCTGGCGCGGGCCGCCGCTGGAGTTGCCCATGCTGTTGAATTCCGCACCCATCTTGAAAGTATGGTTGCGCACTATCTTGGAAAAGCTGGCCTTCCATTGGTGGAGGTCCGAAAAGGTGATCGAGGTGCGCTGGACGGAGCCGCTGAGAAAGCCGGGGATCGCCACGCCGGGGATGAAGCACTCCTCTACGCCTTCCGCATTCTTGAACCCGCACGCAAAGTTCGTCGAGAAGCCGACTTGTGTCAGGATGGACTGCGGCTGTTCGCTGGGGGGCGCTGATTCGAATTGGAACAAGCGCGTGTAGTCGGAAAAGCTCCGTCCGAACTGGACCTGCAATACCGCTGTCGGGCTGATCGTGTGGACGTAGCTCACTCCGTAATTCGAGGAATCGAGATCTTCCGTTCGCAAGAGCCCCTCGTAACCGGCCGAAGCGCTGATCGGATGACGAGTCTGATTGAACCTGAACATCAGGGATTTGTTCTGACCTAGCTGGTGGTCCACCTTGATCGTCCATTCGTCCTGATCGTTCGTACGGGGGGTGTTGTCGATGTTGTTCTTCCCTGGCACGCCTGTCTGCTCGGCGCCTGGGAAGAGTTCCCGGGCGTAGCCCACCATGCCCGCGTCGAGGCCGCTTTGCGGCACGGTGTTGTTCGGATACTGGTCACGGAGGAACTGTCCGGAGTTGCTGGGGTCCTCTCTCGTTGTGAACGGATCGAAGATGTCCGCTCCGAGGTCGCTCAGGTCCCCGCGCAGGTTTGCGTCCGTCGGCACGAGCAGCAGCCTCTCCGAGTCTCTGGTGCTGCGGAAGCCCTGATACGAGCCGAAGAAGAAAGTCTTGTTCTTCGTGATCGGCCCCCCAATCGTTCCGCCGAATTGGTTCTGGCGGAAGGGCGTGACGCTTCGGAAGAAAGGATTCCTGGCGTCCAGGGCATCGTTGCGCAAGAACTCCCATGCCGTGCCGTGCAGTTCGTTGGTGCCCGATTTGGTCACCACGTTGATGACGCCTCCGACGCCTCCGCCGAACTCGGCCTGGTCGTTGTGGGACTGGACCTTGAATTCCTGGATGGCATCCACGATGGGAGCCACGGCGTAGGTGTTCACATGGGATCCGATATTGTTGATTCCATCGAGCGTGAACACGTTGGACCGGTTGATCTGGCCGTTGATCGATGGAAAGCTGAATGAACCGACCGGATTGGTCCCGAAGCCGCCGCTGTTCTGGGCCACGCTGACCGGGCTGACGCCGGGAGTGAGAGTGATGAGCTGGGTAAAGTTCCGACCGTTCAACGGAAGGTCGACCACCTCTTGATTCCCGATGACCGTGCCCAGTTCGGACGTCGAACTCTCAATCTCAGCACCCACGGCTTCCACAGTGATCGTCTCGGTGGTTGCGCCGACAGCCAGGGTGAAATTGTATGTCGCTGTCTGGTTGACTTCCAGATTCACTTCGTCGTCCCGGGCTGTGCTGAAGCCCTCCTTCGTTACGTCAATTACGTAACTTCCCGGAGGGATGTAAAGGATGACGTAATTCCCAACCGTATTCGAAAGGGTTCTCCGCTCGACCCCGGTCTCGACGTTTGTGAGAGCAATTTCGGCGTCAGGAATCACGGCACCGGTCGCGTCCTGCACTGTGCCGTTAACGGAAGCGGTAGAGGTCTGGGCAAAGGCTGCCCAAGGCAAAACCAAGACTAGACTCGCAAGCGAGACCCCCGAAATCCAAAGCCTCAGAGTGCAAGGGAATGACGGATGAATCATGGAACCTCCTTGACGTCCGTTTGGGATTGCGTCCGTTACGATTCTCTGTTCACTCAGAGCGACTGTCAACAATTGATTGACCTGTTTTTCCGGATTCTTGGCCTTCGCATGCCAATTCGGCTGTCAATTGACGGCCGCGCGCCAGGAAGTCACGACCGCCACGGGGCGAAAAAGCACCGCACCGCGAACGGTTTGTCGACACGACAGGGATGCCGTTGGCGGCATCCGGCATCGCCACCTCGCCGCGTAGGCTCCCGCCACAATTCTCTAAAGGTGCGCGCTCGCCTCAAGTCGCCGGAAGAGTGGTAGCGGTGAACAGGGAATTCCGGCGAACAATCCAAGTCGGCGAGGACCGAAGAAGAACTGGAGGGCCTCGCCCTCCGGCGTGGCTTCGTCCGCGTCGTCGGGCTCTTTATGGAGTCGCTGCCAGCAACCGTCCCTTCGAGCCTTGTGGATCGCCTGGAACTGGGAGCCCCAAACCGGGCGGCCGCAGTTCGGGAGGTCGAAGATGCCGCTCCGAAACCGCGGCACGACCTAGGCTATCTTGACCGTCTCCTGCCGTTGCCCACGGTCCGGCCGCAGCAAGAAACCCTGGAACGGCCCCGCGCGCAGCATCGCTTCCGCGAGCTGCGCGCGGGGCTGCCGACAATCCAATCCTTAGAAGTAGAGCTTAAGGCCCAGCTGCATCTCTCGGTGAGAGTTCCCGGCGTTCACCACGCCGAAGCCAGACTGGCCGACCTGGTCCCTCGGATTGTTGAACTCCGGCGTGTTGAAGCTATTGAATGTCTCGAAGCGGAACTGGATCCGGACGCGCTCGCTGATCCGAGTGTTCTTCGAAAGGGCGATGTTGAAAATGTGCGGCGTTCCCGGCCCCGATGTCCCCGGCACCTTTCGACCGGCATTCCCAAGCGTGAATGGCGCCGGGGTCTCAAAGCCCGCCTCGTTCGTCCAAAGCACGCCGCGCCGCCCGCCAACGGCGGGCGCTCCACGACTCGGATGGTTCGGGTCACCCACTAGATTGGCGTACAGCGTCGCGTCGGCCGCGTTGTCTCCCTTGACGTCGCGAGCGCCGTTGAGCACGGTCACTCCGAAGGGCGAACCGCTTTGGAACGTGTAGATCCCAGACACTTGCCAACCGCCGACGATCGCGTTCAGCGGACCGCTCACGGCGAAGCGCTTGCCCTTCCCGAACGGCAGCTCGTAAACGGGGCTGAACACCATGCGGTGCGGTGCTTGATTGCCGGAGAGCGACCACTCCGAAGCGAAATCGTAGACATTCTGGAACCAATCGTGGTCACCCAGAGAGGCAGCGTCTTCGCCGACAAACGGGGCGTTGTCATACCACCGCGAGAACGTATAGAGGAAGATGTACCCGACGCCCCGATTGAATCGCCTCTCGGTCTTGAAACTGATTCCATGGTAGTCCGACTTGAAGAAGTTCGGATTGTTCATCCGGATCTGGCCGGTTCCGCCGTACTGCGTGAACGGCTTGAGCAGCCGCTGCGTTTGGTTGCCGAACTCGTTCAGGCCGACTCGGTGCAGGTTGTCCGGATGGATCTGGTTGACATTCATCCGGCGGAGGTTGACCTTTTTGGCGAGCTTCGCGTAATAGCGCACTTCGAACAGCTGCTCGCCCGCTTGGTGCTGGAACGTGAGATTCCAATCAAACGCGTAGGGCGTGCGGTGGTTGATGTCCACGTAGTCCACGCGCGACTGCACGAATTGGGTGCCCCTCGTGCCAAAGTTGTGATTCAACTCCGATGAGTCGGGGATCTGAAGGAACGTAGGCGGCATCCCGTCCTTGAGCAGCGGAACCTGCCCGCCACCGATGTTCCCTGCCCCGCCAAATCCCTGGCTACCTGTTTGGAGCACGTTGCCGTCGTAGTTGCCTCCGAACATGACCGCGAATCCGCCTCGAATGACGGTGTTGCTAGAGCTCCCGGGCTTGTGAGCGAAGCCGAATCGGGGGCCGAGATTGTTCCTGTCAGGTCGAATTGGGTTCCGCGGGAACCCGTCACGTCCCGCAAAAAAGAACGCGCCCGTTTGATCGTGTCGGATTCCGTTGGTGCCGGCCGCGGGCAAAGGCAGTCCGGGGTCCCAGCCGGTGACGCGGTCGGCGACCTCGTAGAACGGCCCCTCGTACTCGTAGCGCAGCCCTAGGTTCAATGTGAGCTGGCCGTTGACTCGCCAGTCATTCTGGAAGAAGCCGGCCCAGTACGCGGAGCGGCGCCCGAAGGAAGGATTCGCTTGGACGCGCGCTCGATCTGCTTGGCCGAGGAGGAAAGACGCCAAGTCGGCTCCCGTGCCGGGAATGACACTTCCGTCGGGATTGAGTCCGCGCGTGTCGGTGTTGGCAAAGTCGAAGACGCCGGACGCCGTCTGTCGCCCGAGTTCGCTGCCCTGGTATTTGCGGAGTTCGATGCCGAATTTCAATGTCTGGGAGCCGCTCACCTTCGTGAAGTGAGCAGCGTACTCGAAGTTCGTGAATGCGAACAGCCTCTGGTGGTTCCCGCCATGGCCGATACTGGTGAAGCCCGGGTTCCCGCCGATGTTGAATCGAGGGAACGCGTCCGGTCCGACACCTGAGAGTCCGATCTGCGATGCGAGGTCGTCGTCGAGGTTGTGGCTTTGGGCATGGTTCCGGTAGCGGAAGAAGCCGCCCGTTGCCGTCATGAAGAAAGTGGGGGTGAACAGCTTGGTGTAGGACAGCAGAATGTTCTGCTGCCGCTGCGGGATGCGAATGGAATTCGGGTCCGCCTCGCCCCAGTCCGGCGATGGCTGGCGAGTGTCGTTGACCGGCATGAACAGGTTGTATCGGAACGTTAGCTTGTTGTTGGGATTCAGTTCGTAGTCCGTGCGCATCGTGTGGCTGGTCCGGCGCAGTTCCCTGGGCAAATTGCTCACCCAGTTGCCTTCGTTCGACACGTCGACCTCCGTGCGGTTCGCGTTGGGCACGAAGGCAAGCGCGCTCTGAGCAACCGGGTCCAAGCGGCTGCTGGGAATCGCGTTGTTCGCGAACTGGACCTCGCCACCTCTTCCGTTGGCCGTCAACGGGTCGTAGACCCTGCGGACTTGCCCGTTCGACTGGAGCATCGTCGAGAGATCCCCGGCTCGCCAAGCAGGCAGGCCGACACTGCGGACCCGCAGGTTCTCGAGGTTTTGGATAGTAATGTCGTAGTTGTAGAAGAAGAAGGCGCGGTTCTTGGCGATCGGTCCGCCAATCGTAGCTCCCGGCACGTTGCGCCGCAGCTTCGTCTTGCTCCTGGCGTCCCATCCCCGGGCGTTAAGCGCGTCGTTGCGGGTGAACCAATAGCCCGAGCCGTGGAACTCGTTCGTGCCTGACTTGGTGGTCGCGTTCATGAATCCAGCCGCTGATCGGCCGTATTCCGCCGTTGGCGCGTTCGCTTCCACCCGTACTTCCGAGATCGCGTCGACGGGCGGGCTGAGCTCGGTAATCGTAGCGCCGATGCCGGTACGGCTGTTCACAATGCCATCGATGAAGACTCCGGCAGAACGCGTCCGCCCTCCAGCGATCGTGACGTCGCCACCGCCAGCCCGGTTGCTGTTCCGCATCCGCTGAGCGCCCGGCGTCAAGTCGATCAAGTCAAACACTTCGCGGTTGACGAGCGGAAGTTCCAGCACCCGCTTGTTCTCGACCACCGCCGCGAGCGAGCCGCGCGACGTCTCCACGAGAGGGCTAGCCGCTTCAACAGTGACTGTCTCGGTGAGGGAACCGACCTCAAGGACGGCGTCGTATGTTAAGGCACTGCCGACCTCAAGCCTCAGATTGCCAACCAAATGCGGACGGAACCCATCGGTCTCCATCCGGATCGAAAACGTGCCGGGACGGACGTTAGGGAGGTAGTAGGTGCCGTCTCCCTGGGTTCCCACGACAATCGATGTGCCTTGCTCCTCATGGGTGATCTCGACTTGGACGCCGGGAATCACGGCACCGGTGTCGTCGGTCACGGTTCCTAGAATGGTTCCCAGTGTCTGGGACAGCCCTGGGCCTGCGAGTGGCAAGAGTAGGCCGGCCGCTAATAATGGCAGGGCGAAGAAACGCATGGACATGAGAAGTTCTCCTCTTTTTGACTAAAAACCTATGAAAATTCCCGTTGCGTCAAAAGGTTAGCGCTAGCTCAATCGCGGAATCAAGCGGCTACAAGCAAAAAAACGGTATTGTCCGGCCCAATCGCCAAGGTCGTGGGGTCAACTTCACTATTCGACTTGCCGTCGATGCCAATCGGGCCCACCCGACGAAAGAGCGCATAGTGTCCGGAAGGGCGCTAGGAGGTGCCGCGCTTGGCGGCGGCAACGGTGCGGGAACGCGCCTCGGATCGACCAAGGATCTCGATGCGCATCGCGCGGAGGGTCGAGCAAGAAGCAACAGATTGCCATCCTGTCGCCCGACTCCGCTCTCGATATTGAAAATTGGACGGCATATGTCCAAATTTCATGATACTGTGGAAATGCATGATCGAACGGAGGGGCCATACGAGCCGGCTGGAATTGCTGTTATCTCGCTATCCAGTTGTCGCCTTGCTCGGCGCACGGCAAGTTGGAAAGACGACCTTGGCGAGGGCGCTCGCCCGCCGCTGGAAGGAACCGGTTCATTTCTTTGACTTGGAGTCGCCGGTCGATGTCGCGCGAGTTGCGGACGCGATGCTGGCTCTCGAGCCGCTGCGGGGCCTAGTCGTGCTGGACGAAATCCAGCGGCGGCCAGAGCTCTTTCCTGTCTTGCGTGTCTTGGCAGACCGTCCCCGGAATCCAGCGCGAATCCTCGTTCTTGGCAGCGCTTCGCCGGAACTGCTACGTCAGAGTTCGGAAAGCCTTGCTGGTCGAGTGGCGTATCACGAGCTTCCCGGAATCGTCATTAGTGAGATCGAGCCGAAAATGTCAGACATGCTTTGGCTTCGAGGAGGATTCCCTCGTTCCTTCACGGCCCGCGACGATGGCGAGAGCTTCGAGTGGCGAGCCAATTTCATTCGGACGTTTCTGGAACGCGACATTCCACAACTGGGGATCGGCATTCGGAGCGCGACCCTGGACAGGTTCTGGTCGATGCTCGCGCACTATCACGCCCAGGTCTGGAACGGCTCGGAACTCGCCCGGGCGCTCGGAGTTTCGCACCACGCCGTGCGGAGATATCTCGACGCTTTGGTGTCGACCTTCATGGTTCGGGATTTGAAGCCATGGCAAGCGAATCTCAAGAAGCGCCAGGTCAAAGCGCCGAAGGTTTACATTCGGGACTCTGGGATCGTGCATCACTTCCTAGGGTTGGCAAGCCGAGAGGCACTCGACCGGCACCCAAAAGTCGGAGCGTCTTGGGAGGGATTCGTGCTGGAGAACGTGATTCAGGCGCTCGGCTTGGACGAACGGCAGTGCTACTACTGGAGAACCCATACCGGAGCCGAGATCGACCTAGTTGTAGATGATGGGGGTTCGCTGCGCGGCTTCGAGATCAAGAGATCGGCTGCGCCGACCCAGACGCCGTCGATGAGGATAGCGCTGAGGGACCTTGGACTGAGCCGAATTGACGTCATTCACGCGGGAAGGGAGAGCTATCCGCTGGCGAGGAAGATCCGGGCGGTCCCGTTCTCGAAGATGCTTGCAGGCATATAGTCGTCGAGCAACTCCGGCGACACTGCATTGTGCGCCACACCTTGTTGGTCGCTTCGCGTCAATGCCACGAGTACCGTGGCGAAAGAGATCGCCTCAGGGGCCGTTCTTGTGCGAAATGCGACCTCCCCATGCGGCCGCGGAGAACTGGACCGATTCGGCACTATGTCGAATGCGCTGGCACCAATTCTTCCATGGCAGGGGGAAAGGCAGTGCTGGGCGTCGCCGCTGCGATTGAAAATTGGACACGCGGCCGCCAGATTTCGTGGTCAATCAGTAGGCCGCGATCCCCTGCAGACACGCCGTCGCGCCAGCCGCTCGCAAGGAAGCGAACAACGCTAACCCCGCTGCTCGTGCGGGCATGCCTGTGGCGGGCCGAAATCTTGCAGTCGTCGCCGACACGCCGTTCCGACCAAGAGAATCGGGCCAGCTCTGTCACCTGACGCATCCAAGCAGATACGAGCCAGCGAATCGCGCTCGTCTTGAACTACCAAGCGGCTACGGTTCCGTCCTTCCGCGGATCGGTTCCGCCGAAGAGCACTCCACGCTCCCAATCGATCTGAATCGCCTGGTACCCTCCCATCGCCCCGGACTTCCTAACTGTGTGTCCCATGCGCTCCAGATCGGCCTTGACGGTCGGATCGATTCCGTCCTCGAGCCCTACCCCGGCGCTGCCGTGGCTCGCCCGCGGAGCTTCGCCGGCTTCCTGTACGTTCATGCCGAACTCGATCATGTTAAGCAGCACTTGGACATGGCCCTGGGGCTGGAGATCGCCGCCCATCACGCCGAATGACAGCCACGGCTTGCCGCCCTTGAACGCCATGGCGGGAATGATCGTATGGTAGGGCCGCTTGCGGCCTTCGATCCGGTTCGGGTGGTCGGGATCGAGCGAGAACAATGCGCCGCGGTCTTGCAAGAGAAGACCCGTGTCAGGCACGACCACGCCAGAACCGAACCCGTTGAAGAGGCTGTTGATGAAGGAAACGACGTTGCGATCCTTGTCGGCGACCGTGAAATAGACCGTGTCGCCCACACCTTCAAGCCATCGCACAGGACTCGTGATGCCGGTAGAAACCTCCGCTGCCGCCTTCCCCTCGGTGATTCGCTCGCGCTGCCGACGCGCGTAATCCTTGGAAATGATCGTCGAAACGGGCAGTTCGGCGCGAGCGGGATCGCCGAGCCACGCCGCCAAGTCGGCAAAGGCGAGCCGCTTGGCCTCGACGAAGAGATGCACGTACTTGGCCGAGTTGTGACCCATCGATTGCAGGTCATAGCCCTCCAAGATGTTGAGCATCTCAAGGGCCGCCATTCCCTGGCCGTTCGGCGGCAGCTCGAAAATGCGATGGCCCTTGTACGTGGTGCTGATCGGCTCGACCCAGTCGGAGTGTTGAAAGTCGAGGTCCTCCATGGTCAGGGGCCAGCCCAGGCCGTTTAGCCGGTCCACGATCCTCCGAGCGATCTCCCCCTTGTAAAAGGCGTCCCGCCCGCCTCGCGCTATCTGCCGGTAGGTCCACCCTAGCGGCTTGTTGACAAAAACATCGCCGTGCTTAGGCGGCTTGCCGTCCGTGTAGTACGCGCGCACGAACTCCGGATCGGCGTCGTACCTAGACCCGTGAGCGGCCCAGTTCGAGGCGAAGATTTCCGACACGGGAAATCCGTTCTCGGCATATTCGATGGCGGGTGCGAGCACCTGCTGCAAAGTCATGGTGCCGTGCTTGTCGAGCAACTCCGCCCAGCCGTCGACAGCGCCGGGCACGGTCACGGAGAAGGCGCCCTGCGTAGAGATCCGGTCCAGGCCGCGGCTCCTGAAAAAGTCGATGTTCGCCGCCTTGGGCGAGAACCCGCTGGCATTGAGACCGGCGAGCTCGCCGGTCCCGGCCATGTACACCAGAGCGAACATGTCGCCGCCCGGCCCCGTCATCATAGGGGCAACCAAGGCCAGCGTGGCGGCGGTGGCCACGGCAGCGTCCACGGCGTTGCCCCCCTGCTGCAAGATGCGCAGCCCGACTTGCGAGGCAAGGGGCTGGCTTGCCGCGACCATTCCGTTGCGGGCGACTACCGCGGAACGGCCGGCGTTGGGGATGGGGCGGACTCCCGCCACGCTCACCCCCGCAAGCACCATGGCCAAGATGAGAACATTCCGAAATGACATTGTGAGCTCCGAAAAACGGCCCAAGACCGTTGCGAATTGGATTTGAGTGCCACTGGTTCGCTGACTCCCTGCATCCTGCACAGCCGATCAGCTCGCTAGAAACCTTCCCAGCTGCTGGTGGAACGCGATCGCCGAAATTCCCAAGAAGAACACGAAGCAAGCTACCTGGCTCAATTGCATGATCAGGGGAGGCCGCAGCGCTTCGGGAAGCAGCTTCCGATTTACGTACAGCGCGTGGAGGGCGGTCGCGCTCAACCCTAGATTGCGCAATGAGCCTGTAACAACAGCCAGGAACAGCGGGTTAGGCGTCAGACGCAGCGCGATCAGGCCCCAGAGGAAGTAAAGGCCCATGATCATGTAGTAGATGTACTTCACTTGATTGCCCTTCATGTGCTTGACGCGCTTGCTGCCAGTCCAGATGAGCTCGGTCCAGCGACGCACGATGTTGTCGATGTCCGAGAGCTGGCTGGGCCATAGCACGATGAACCCGCACAGCAGCGTGAGGAACCAGAAGACATCGCCGGAGCGATCTGCCATTCCGCGCGCGGTCATTGCGGCCGCCGCGTGGCCCTCCACCTCGGCTCCCGCGATGTATTCGAGCGACAGCATCGCAGGGAGGGCCATGCCGATGACGCACGCCCCGAACCAGATGCCGAGCTGGTCCCTCAGCAAGTGCCGCATCCAGCCTTTCCAACGCCGCAGCAGTTTCTCGTTCAGTGGAAACACCTTCCCCACATGGGACAGTTCCACTTTCTTCCCGCCGACCATGCTGGGTATCGCGCCGACCAGAGGCCCCATCCCCCAGCCTTTGTCACGGGCGTAATTCGAGAAGCTCGTGTTCGAGATGCCACCCATGCCGGCGATCGCGGCAAAGGCTGCTATTGTTGCCCAGTCGATTTCTTGGTCTGGGATTGATCCGAAGCGCAGGAATCCCGAGAAGATCGCGACCCAAGTGTCCCAGCTAACAAAAAACACGCACACGAAGCCCAGGTAGCCAAGAACCACAAAGATCTTGGTTACCATCACCCTCTCGACAGTGTTGTAGACCTTCCCCCCGAAGATTAGCGGCAAGAACGCGGCTGAGAACGCGCCGTAAGATACCCAGCGCAGCAGGCTGTCGTGCTCGGGCCCGGGCAGCCGTCCCAGGAACGCCGCAACTAACGGCACCGCTGCGTTCGATGCCAAATAAGGCCAGATCCCGCCCAGGTCGAGGAGCAAATAGAAGAACACCCAGAACTTCGGGCCGGGCACCGTGCGAAAGAACCCGACAAAGATGGGTTCGCCCGTGTATAACGTGTACCGCATCATGCACAGGTTGTGGCTGACCTGCAGCAGGATGCTCAGGGCTGCGATCCACATCAGCTGGCCGCCGTAGCGGGCCGTGACAATCGGGCCAAAAAGCCACTCGCCGCCGCCAATCGCGCTTCCGGCTAGCAGCAAGCCCGGACCAATGAGGAGCCGCCACTGCTTGCGATGGAATTCGGGGGCCTCGGGAAGCTCGGCGCTCTCCCAGCGGGGGAAGAAGCGCGCGGCATTGGATCGGACAGATTCCGAATCGTCCGCAGGCATGGCGAAGATGATAACCGAACAGGAAGAAAGGTTCTCCGGAGTGCCCGGCTCAGGCGGCGAGCCGTCCGATCGTGCGCTTGCCGTCGACAACCTCGATTCGGATCGAGACCGGCGCACCCGCTCGCTCAGTAGTCTCCGCTAACTCGATGTCGATGAAGTTGTCGCTGACCGCGCGAGCCCCGCGAGACCCGGAAGACAGGGTTACCGCGTCAACGCACGTACCGACAAGGCCCTTTCGAAAGGACAGATTCTTGCGCTCGACGAGCTGCCGCAACACGCGGTTCCGGCGGCGCTTCACCGCCTTTGGGATCTGCTCTCTGAAATCGGCCGCTTCGGTTCCCTGCCGGGAAGAATACGAAAACACGTGCAGATAGGTGAACGGCATTCTCTCGACAAACGCCCTCGTTTCCTCGAACTCCTCGTCGGATTCCCCCGGGAAGCCCACCATCACGTCCGCGCCGATCGCGGCAGAGGGCATCATCTCGCGGGCCAGAGTGAGGCGGCTCTCGTAATGCCGCACGCGATACCGCCGACGCATGCGCCGAAGAATCTTGTCCGATCCCGATTGCAGGGGCATGTGAACGTGCTTCGCAATCCGAGGCGAATAGGCCATCAGTCGCAAGAGGCTGTCGTTCCAGTCCATCGGCTCGACCGAACTTAGCCGGACTCGCTGCACGGCGGTCTCGGCAAGCAGCGTCTCGAGCAACTGCGCAAGTCGAGGCCTCCCGTCGAGATCGCGCCCCCATCGCCCCAGATTGATTCCCGTCAGGACGATCTCCGGATAGTGCCGCTCCAGGCTCCGGACCTCGCGAATCACCGTCTCCAGGGAGGCACTGCGACTCCGGCCCCGCACGGAAGGAATGATGCAAAACGTGCACCGGTTGTTGCAGCCGTCCTGGACTTTCAGATTGGGCCTGCTGCGTCCGAGCGGATCGCCACTCGGCAACCCGTGAAGGGTGCGTTGCCGCGAGATGTCGCCGACAAGGGTTCCTCCGGCAGCGATCTCGCCGTGGTAGGAGAGGGTCGCGCGATGGGAGGATTCGATCTGGACGAGGCGTGGCGCGGCCACGTCTGCAATCTCGTGCTTATGGGAATTCCCAACCACCCACTTGACCCCGCCAAGGACCGACAGTTCGTCCGGGCTTCGCTGCGCATAGCAGCCTGTCACGAGGATTTCGGCGGCAGGGTTCTCCCGATGCACGCGCCTGATGGACTTCCGCGCGTCGCGATCAGCCTCGACGGTCACAGTGCATGTGTTGACGACAACGATATCGGCCTCCGAGTGGTCGTCGGCACGCCGCAGCCCGCGCGCGGCCAAGCCGGCCGCGATTCCCGCACCGTCAGCCTGCGTTGCCCGGCATCCGAAGTTCTTGATGCTGAATGAGCGGGCCACGGGAAGTTTCATTGAACCACGGAACCGTGAATCGACACGCATTTCGCCGGGACGCAGCTGGCCTCGGAGCCGCGCGACGGCCCGTGCTTCCCCGGACGCTCTCTCAGCTGTTCATATCGGAACGAGGGATCTGCTAGCGCGATGGGGGTAGAGGCTCTGCCGCGGGCCCAATACGCCAGTAATTACAGGCGGACGCGCGCCCACTTCTTCCCGAACTTCAGCACCAGTTCCGACGCATCTGGCGGCAGGTCGTAGCTCATCTCGCGGTGCTTGCATCCGTTCACGCTCACTGCATTCGCCCTGAGCTTGCGATTCGCTTCCGCGCCAGACTTGGCCAAGCCAGTCGCTCGCAAGAGCTTGTCAATCCGGATCGCGCCGAGCCCTCTCATCTCGTCTGGAAGGGACATTTCCGGCATTTCCTCCGGAACGCCCTTGTTCTGTACAACTCGGCGGAACGCTTCCCCGCCCTTGCTCGCCGCCGCGCGTCCGTGGAAATCCGCGACGATCCTGATAGCCAATTTCTTCTTGATTTCCATCGGGTGCGCGGAGCCGTCCGCGACGCTTCGCTTCAGCGATTCGATCTCCTTCAGCGACAGATCGGTTAGCAATTCGTAGTACCGGAACATTAGGTCGTCCGATATCTGCATCACCTTGCGGTACATCACCTCCGGAGGTTCGCAGATGCCGATGTAGTTGCCAAGGGATTTCGACATTTTCTGGACGCCGTCGAGTCCTTCGAGGATCGGCACGGTCGCCACGATCTGGCGCGGCTGCCCGTGGCTCGCCTGAAATTCGCGACCGAGAAGCAAGTTGAACATTTGATCGGTTCCCCCAAGTTCGACGTCGGCTCGCAGAGCGACAGAATCCTGGGCTTGGGTCAGGGGGTAAAGGAATTCGTGCAAGCTGATCGGCTTTCCTTGCTTGTATCGCCGGGTAAAGTCCTCCCTCTCGAGCAGCTGCGCGATGGTCGCCTTGGAGCAGAGCCGGATCATGCCCAGCGTGCCTAGCTCGAGCAGCCACTCACCGTTGAACCGGATCTCGGTCTTTTCCTTGTCGAGGATCTTGAAAACCTGCTTCTTGTAGGTCTCGGCGTTCTCCAGAATCTGCTCGCGCGTCATCGGCGGTCGGGTGGTGTTCCTGCCGGTCGGATCGCCGATCAGGCCGGTGACGTCACCGATCAAGAATATCGCCGTATGGCCTAAATCTTGAAAATGCTTCATCTTGCGAACAAGCACTGTATGGCCTAGATGAAGATCTGGTGCGGTCGGATCGAATCCGGCCTTGACGCGGAGCGGCCTGCCTTCCTTTGCGCACTGCACCAGGCGGGCGCGAAGCTCGGCCTCGGAAATGATCTCCGCGCAGCCCTTCCTGAGGTACTTGATTTGCTGGTCAACTGTCATGGAGTTCGCAGTACGCGCCGGCCTTCGATGCGAAAATCGCCGCTCAGCACGAGACGGACCGCTTCCGTGTAGACTCGATGCTCTTCCTCTAGGATGCGCGCAGCCAGCTGGTCCTCGCTGTCGGAATCCCGCACGCGCACGACGGCCTGCGCGATGATCGGTCCGGCATCGAGCCGCTCGTCAACGAAATGGACTGTGCATCCCGTGTACTTCACGCCGTGCTCGAGCGCTTGGAGCTGGGCTTCGAGGCCGGGGAACGACGGAAGCAGCGACGGGTGGATATTCAGGATCCGCCGTGGGTACTCGTTGACGAAGTGGGCGCTGAGCAACCGCATGAAGCCCGCCAAGCAGACCAAATCCACTCGTTCCTGCCGGAGCTTCTCGATCACCAGACGGTCGTAGGCTTCGCGATCGATGGCGCGCGAGCGTATGCAGACCGCCTTGAAACCGCGCCGCTTGGCTGTCCGCAGCCCTTTCGCATGCGGATTGTTGCTGATGACGATGGCAATCTCCGCCTCAAGACGACCGACTTCTATGCTGTCCGCAATCGCCTCGAAATTCGAACCGCGCCCGGAGATCAGTATGCCGAGCCTCTTCATGAGTCGTAAACCACTCCCCCTTCGCCCCGCTCGACCACACCGATCCGAAACGCCTCTTCTCCGATTGCGCCCAAGCGGTCAAGCGCGGCCCCGGATTGGCCGGGCGGCACGCAGGCGATCATGCCGATCCCCATATTGAACGTGCGCCTCATTTCGGCGGATTCGATTCCGCCCAGGTCCTGCAAGACCTTGAACACGGGCAGCTCGTTCCAACTTCCGAGCTGGATCCGAGCCTGCAGCCCTGCCGGCAGCATTCTCGGGGTGTTGTCGGTCATGCCGCCGCCTGTGATGTGGGCAGCCGCCTGCAAGAGGTCGGAGTCCGCCAGTAACCGCAAGGCCTTCAAGTAGCTTCGATGGACCTTGAGAAGCTCGTCACCCGCTGTCACGCCGAGACCTCGGACCTCTTCGTCCGCCCGAAGCCCCGCGATTTCAAAGAACACCTTGCGCGCCAGAGAGTAGCCGTTCGTGTGCAGGCCAGAGGACGCCAATCCGATCAATTCGCTCCCTGTCCGGACCTGCTCGCCCAGCAGCAGCTGGCCACGATCCGCCACCCCTACGATGAAACCCGCCAGATCGTACTCTCCGTCGCGATACATGCCGGGCATCTCGGCGGTCTCCCCGCCGATCAGAGCGACTGAGTTCTCCAGGCAGGCAGCACTGATGCCGCGCACGACTTGCTCCGCCACTCCCGGGTCTAGGCGGCCCGCCGAGAAATAGTCCAAGAAGTACAGTGGCGCCGCCCCTTGCACTGCAATGTCGTTGACGCAGTGGTTGACCAGGCACTGCCCGACCGTGTCGTGCCTGTTTGCGGCGAAGGCCACTTTGAGCTTGGTGCCGACTCCGTCGGCCGAACTCACCAGCACTGGGTCGGCGAACCGCATGCCGCCTAGCGAATAAACGGCGCCAAACGAACCGATCCCAGTCACAACGCGTTCGTTGAAAGTTCGCCGGGCCAGATTTCGAATTCGATCCGTGGCGCTCTCTGCCGCTTCGAAATCGACACCGGCGGCAGCGTATGTAAGAGGCTCTCGCGCCATTGGTGTTGCTCCATTATCGCAAGACCTCGCAGACGTCCCTTCCCTGCCGAACAGCGCCGAACGTTCGACCGACACATTCGAGCCGCAAATACCTTATGGTTAGAAAGAAGTGACGAATCAAAACGTGCACTTCCGTCTCGGCACCCTGTTTGCCGCGCTCGCCTGCGTGACCCTAGCGGTTTCGGCCCTCCGAGCCCACGAAGGCAACCTCACAATCGCCTCTTGGGCAAGCTTGGACCCAAGGGCCGCGGTGGCACCGAACTCGGCAGCGGTCGTCGAAGGGGAGTTCTCGGAGAGGACGACCAAGGCGCCTGATGGCGTGCCCCAGCATGAGCTGGACTCGTTCACTGTTGAGATCGAAGGGTCCGATCATGTGACGCAGATCGCGGGAATCTACGCCGTGGAGCCGCACCGGTTAGTGGTCCTGATTCCAGACTTGCCAGAAGGCACCGCGCACATCCACGTGCAGCGTGGAGAGGTCGATTTCGGTGCCGGGGAGTTTGAGGTAAGATCCGTCAGCCCGGGGCTATTCTCCGCCGCGGCCAGCGGCGGCGGACTCGCCGCGGCGGTTGCCGTGCGCGTCAATCTTGAAGACCGGACACGCACGATCGAGGATGTCGCGTTCTTCAACGAGGAGCGCGGTGCATACGAGCCGATACTGCTCAACCCCGCCGTCAATGGCAGCGCGCTCTACCTCGAGCTGCTCGGGACTGGAATACGCAATTCCAGCGAACTCAGTGTAGAAATCGGCGGCGTATCCGTGCCTGCCACCCTACAGGAGGGGCCCGGCCCATCGCCTGGACTCGATCAAGTCATCGTCGGCCCGCTTCCGATCGAGCTGGCCCGCCGGGAGGTCGTCGAGATCAAGCTCACCGCCGACGGGATTCAGGCTAACGCCGTTCAAGTTGCGTTTTCGCCGTCGGCGGGGCCGGCAATAACCTTTAGCAACCAGATCGCCCGACTGTTCCAAGGACGATGCCAGACCTGCCACCGCCCGGGCGAAGTCGCTCCGTTCTCGCTGCTCGATTACGAATCGTCAAAGCCCTGGGCTCATGCGATCAAGCAGGCGACTCAGTCGCGCTTCATGCCGCCTTGGAAGCCGGTCCCCGGGTACGGCGAATTCGTCGGAGAACGTCGCTTGAGCGAACCGGAGATGGAATTGATTGCCAAATGGGTGGATGCAGGGGCTCCCGAAGGCGATCCGGCCGACCTGCCGGAACCGCTGGTCTTTGATCCGGACTGGGCGCTTGGACAGCCCGACCTCGTCCTGGAAGCGCCGGCGTATGTCCCCGACCCGAACGGAACGGACGACTATCGTTGCTTCAGCGTCGCGCTCCCGGACGACATCACAACGCCCAAGAGCATCACGAAGGTCGAAGTTCGTCCCGGAAACCGCCAGATCGTTCATCACGTGCTGCTATTCGGGGATCCGAGAGGGGAATCGCTAAGGCACGAGCAAGCGACCACAGACGGCAAGCCGGGATACGATTGCTTCGGCAGCGCTGAAATCAGCTTGGACGGCTTCATCCTGGGTGTGGAGTCCTACCTTCTGGGAGGATGGGCCCCGGGCGTGCGCCCAGCAACCCTGCCCGAGGGATCCGGCTTGTACGTCCGGCCGGGCTCGCGATTCGCCATCCAAGTTCACTATCACCCGGACGGGATGTCGCAAGCGGACAGCACACGGATCGGCGTGCATTTTTCGGACGCGCCCACTCCCAAGAACTCGATAATGCTCGCGGCTATCAACACGGACTTTCAGATCCCCGCCGGCGAGGAGCGTTTCGAGGTGCGTGCCGAGGCGAGCCTCGACAGTATTGTCGGCTTCGATATCTCGCCATTGCTCAAGAGCCTGCTGACTGCTTCGGGGTTCTTCCCCGTGGATATCACTTCCGTCGTCCCTCACATGCACCTGCTGGGCAGGGAGATTCGGATGGACAAGGTCTCACCTTCGGGCGAGAGGACGCCGATGATCCGAATCGACGATTGGGACTTCGACTGGCAGAGCTTTTACACCTATCTGGAGCCCGTGCCGATGGGCTTGGGGGATCGCCTCGAAGTAGTCGCCTTCTACGACAACTCCCAAAAGAACTATCGCAACCCGAACAGCCCGCCAATTCCGGTTGGCTGGGGCGAGCGAACCACCGACGAGATGTGCATCGTCTTTTTCCAAGTGGACATTCCGGATCTGTGCAGGCTCGGCCTGTGCAGCAATTGACAAGGGCATAACGCAGGTCTCGGGAACGGGGGCTCCCCCAGCCACACGCGCAGCCCTCGCGCGATTAGCGGGGCCGGAATCCCTGCACGAGTGTGAGCGATACAATGGCCTCTTCGAAATGCCGGAGAACCTGCTGTTTGAGAAACGCGGTCGCGTCGCGCTCTTGACGTTCAACCGCCCCGAGCGGAACAACGCGCTAACGCCTGCGATGCGCGACAACTACTTCGACCTATTGGAGCGCTGCCGGGACGATGGCGAAGTCCGGGCGATCGTCCTAACTGGGGCGGGCAAGTCCTTCAGCGTCGGGGCGGATGTCCAAGGCCTGAAGTCATCAGGCCAGCACACGATCGACCGCATACGCCAGTCCGGACGCCCGGTCCATTTCGCGCTCTCGATACCCAAGCCTATTGTCTGTGCCATCAACGGGGGGTGCGCGGGGGTTTCCCTAGTCCACGCGCTGTGCTGCGACCTGCGTTTCGCGGCTGCCGGAGCCAAGATCACTACCGCGTTCGCCCGCCGAGGACTGATTGCGGAGTACGGGATTTCATGGCTGCTCCCGCGTTTGGTGGGCCAGTCAAAGGCTCTCGACCTGCTGCTATCCGCTCGCGTCGTCACGGCCCAGGAGGCCGAGCGGATTGGCTTGGTCAACGGCGTTTTCCCGCGCGATGAATTGATCGACAGGGTGCTCGCTTACGCGGGCGACATGGCGGACAACTGCTCTCCAGCGTCGATGGCGGCCATCAAGCGCCAGGTGTACGCGGACTACGGCCGCGGGATTGACGAAGCAGCTTCGTCAGCCCTCGAGGAGATGGTCGACTCGTTCCGCAGGCCGGACGTTCAGGAAGGGGCCGCAAGCTTCATCGAGAGACGGAAGCCTGAATTTCCGCCGCTTGGGGCGAACTCGGAGTAGCTTGCACGGGCCTGTTGGATACCGATGGCCCCGCTAGGACGAAACCATGCGAATACTGAATCGAGAGCGGTGACTCAACGTGCACTCGGGCCGCTCCCGCGGTCGTGCTATTCATGACAGCGGATTCTTCTGGCCGTTATTCAGGCCTGGCCTCCGATCATTCAGAATCGGACCGGCCCAATCACGCGGACGCAGTTCGGACGGTGTTCGACGACTGGGCGCGAACTGGCATGGCCGACGGCATGGAGCGTCGTCACAAACGACTCGCGGAACTCATGCTCCAGCGCTTTGAAATCCCTGTAGACGCACGCGTCTTGGACGTCGGGTGCGGAAACGGGTGGACCGCGCGAATGCTCTCGCAGCGAGTTCCCGATGGTGCGATCTTGGGCATCGACCCCTCATCGGAAATGATTTTCCGCGCGCGTCGATCCTGCGAGGATCTCGAGAACACATTGTTCGCGCCGGCATCGGCCGAGCAAATTCCGTGGGCGGAGGACTATTTCACTCACGTAATTAGCATTGAGTCCGCATATTACTGGACAAACACGAGTTTATCTTCCAAGGAAATCTATCGAGTCACGGCTTACGGCGGATCGTTCCATATGCTCGTCAACTACTACTCCGGGAATCCGTACTCCCAAGGGTGGGATCGCGAAATGGGGCTTTTCCTTCACCGCTTGAGCGGTACCGAATGGACCGCCGTGTTCGAAGCCGCCGGATTCGAGGGGATCGCCACGGAGCGAATTCCGGACGATTCTCCGATCCCCCCGGGCAAGCCTCCCGAGGAGCTTGCCCGGCGAGAAGGCCTGCAACGGGTCGGCGCGCTCTATGTGACTGGCAGGAAGCCTCCCCTGCCGGAGGGGCCGGCACATAGTTCCGCGCCCCCGTTTGATTCGTTTCGCATCCTGCGCTAGAAAATCGGCGAAGAGGAGAATCGATCCCCTGCGCTACAGTGGAGCGGTGCGCACGGTGGCGGCAGTCATGGCTCTCGCGTCGCTGTACGGCTGCGTCGCTTCAGAACCAGAAGCGGATTTCTCGACTGTGGACTACCGAACGAAGGTGGACGAATACGTGCCCGTCAGGCTGGAGGCCGACTTGAGCGGGCTAACGGACAAGCAGCGGGCAATGCTGCCTGTGCTGATCCGCGCCGCCCGCGTGATGGACGATCTTTTCTGGAAGCAAGCCTTTGGCGAGAAGGACGAGTTCTTAGACGGAATTGCTGACCCGGACGCCCGAAGGCTTGCCGAGATCAACTACGGCCCTTGGGACAGGCTCGGCGGGAACCGCCCCTTCCTGCCCGAATTCGGGGCCAAGCCTCGCGGGGCGAACTACTATCCGCCTGACATGGCCAAGGAGGAATTCGAACGGGCGGCGTCATCCGAATCAAGTCTTCGCAGTCAGTACAGCTTAGTGAGGCGGAACAGCGAGGGCAAGCTTGTGGCCCTTCCCTATCACGAAGCGTTCGGGGCGGAACTTGCGGAGGTCTCGGAGCTGTTGCGACAGGCAGCCGGAATGGCTGAAGACGACGGATTCCAGCGCTACTTGGAATTGCGAGCCGAGGCTTTCAAAACCAGCGACTACCAACCGAGCGACCTCGCTTGGATGGACATGCGCGACAACGCCATCGATCTTGTCATCGGCCCGATCGAGTCGTACGAAGACGGCCTGTTCGGAACCAAGACGGCCTTCGAGGCCTACGTTCTCATCAAGGACAAGGAGTGGAGCGCGCGACTGGAGAAGTTCTCGGGCATGCTCCCGGCCCTGCAGCAGGGCCTGCCGGTCGCTGCGGAATACAAGGTCGAGGAGCCGGGCAGCGGTTCCCAGCTCAACGCTTACGAGGTGCTCTATTACGCCGGCGACTGCAACGCAGGAGCAAAGACGATCGCGATCAACCTGCCGAACGACGAGCAGGTCCAATTGGAGAAGGGTTCCCGCAGGCTGCAACTGAAGAACGCCATGCGGGCGAAATTCGACAAGATCTTGCTGCCCGTCTCGGAGGTGCTCATGGCCGAGGACCAGCGAGGCAAGATAAACTTTGACGCGTTCTTCGCGAACACGATGTTCCACGAAGTGGCCCACGGACTGGGCATCAAGAACACTTTGGACGGCAAGGGCACCGTGCGGGAAGCTTTGCGGGAGGCGTCGTCCGCTCTCGAGGAAGCCAAGGCCGACATCCTGGGCTTGCACCTCGTCGGTCGGCTGATCGAGGCAGGCGAGATACCGGGCGGCAATGTCGAGAGCAACTACATTACCTTTCTTGCGGGCATATTCCGGTCGATCCGATTCGGAGCTTCGAGCGCGCACGGCAGAGCCAACACGCTCAGCCTCAACTACTTCGAGCGGGCCAACGCGTTCTCTCGCGACAGCAATTCCGGGACCTACCGAGTCAACGTGAACAGAATGAAATCGGCCGTCGACGAGCTTTCCGGGGAAATTCTGAGGATCCAAGGAGACGGTGCATACGATCGGGCAACCGAATTCCTTGGAGAGATGGGAGCACTTAGCGACGACGTGCAAGCGGACCTTGCCCGACTAGCTGAATCCGAAATCCCCGTGGACATCGTCTTCGATCAAAGCCTGGCCGAGGAATTGCTTGGCGATCTGCAATAGCATGGGGTTCGTTTAACGGAGGTTCGCAGATTGGTCCATGCGTTGCCAGCGGCAGTCTCTGTCGGGCTGAGTGCTCATCATCGTCCCTCGGCTCAACCTGTCGCCAGGAAATACGGGCGGCTGCCCGCGAAGAAATCGCCAGGCATTCTCCACTTGTTGATCGGGCAGCTCTCGCTGATAAACTCTGCGGGCCTGATATCGGGCAGTGGCGCACCGGATAAAGGCGGAATCAACGCCATCCACAGCCGTCGAGAGTGATTAGCTCTTTCCCAGACGAGCGCCACAGGAGTGCGTGTGGCGCATGCCTATTCGGAACGCAAGCCGGTCCGAACGCATCGTGTCGGGCGGTGGGGACCGAGTATCCAGCAGCCAGCGCTTCTTCCTGGCCGATCGCAGTCATCTCGCCCGGATTCGACTCCCGCCACCGTCTCGGATGCCCCATCCGAACCGGCAAGCTGCCGGCCTCCGGGGGATGGCCCGCTTGCGGCCCGCCCCAAGAGCCTTGGGCACGAGGTTCGCGACCCGCCTCGGGACTGGGGGCAATCGAGGATCAGCCGGCGTGGGTATGCTCGCCAGAGGAGCCGCCAAACGCCCGATTGGAGCTCATGGCAGCGTCAGCGTCGCGCGGGCCGAATTGACGAAGAGGGCCAACGTACCGCATCGACGACCAAGAAGAAAACGGAAGCTTCTCGCGAACCCACGACGATCGCTCCGAACTGCCTGCTTCCGGACCCCTCCACTCAGTTGCTCTCCCGGAACGGCAGCAACGTGCCCGGGTCCTCGATCTTGCCAACTGCACGACAACGCGGGCAGCTCCCGGACCCGTCCCCGAGGTCGCTGGAGGCCTCGTCGAAGTATCCCTTAAGCCGGTCCACGACGCCTGGATGGGCCTGCGAAACGTCACGAGTCTCGCCTATGTCTTGTTCCAGATCGTAGAGCTCCCCACTCTTCCGGAAGAGCTTCCACTTGCCTGACCGAACCGCTTGCAGCTCCTGTTCGCGATAGTAATAGAACGCTTGATGTGGCGATTTCGCACCCGATTTTCCCAGCAGCAAGGTCGAAATGTCGCGACCGTCCAAGATTCGATCTTGAGGCAGGGTGCCGCCACCGAGTCTCGCGAAGGTTGGCAACAAGTCCATCGTTGAGGCAACTTCGTCGCTGACCGACCCTGCGGGCACGGAACCGGGCCACCAAGCCAGAGTCGGTTCGCGCATGCCGCCTTCCCACGTGGTGCCCTTGCCGCCTCGCAAAGGAGCATTCACACATCCAGTGGCTCCGCCGTTGTCGGAGGTGAAGATCACAAGTGTGTTCTCAGCAATCCCGAGGTCGCGCAGAGCGCCAAGGATTTCTCCCACGCTCCAGTCGACCTCCTCGATCTGGGCTTTCGTTCGGAGGCGGACCAGAGCGTCCCACGAGTCCTTGCTCATCGAGCCCGGTCCGCATTCTTGATCCGGACCGCAGTGCCACGGCGTGGAGCCCCTCGTGACCGCCGTCCAGTCAATGGAATCCGCCGGCTCGCCTGCGCCTTCCAGGAAGGGCTCGCTGGCAGCTCGGGGATGATGAACGAAGGCGTGCGGAAGGTAAGCAAAGAATGGGCGATCCCTGTTGCGGCGGATGAAACTCACGGTTTCCTGCGTGAAGCTTCGGCAGAGTTCTGCTTGGTCGCGCATATCCTTGACTTCGCCGATGACTTCCGCGCCACGCATCAAGGGAAGAGGCGGGAAATGGAATGGCCCTTCGTCTGTGAAGCTAGGATGGAACGGCCACATGTCATTCGAATACGGAATCCCGAAGTACTCGTCGAAGCCATGCGCCAGCGGCAAGAAGGCTGGCTGGTCGCCCAAGTGCCATTTGCCGAAGCACCCCGTCGCGTACCCCTGCTCCCGAAGAATCTCAGCAATCGTCACTTCGTCGGGGTTCAAGCCCCAAGGCTCCCCCGTAAAGAGCACACCCATCTCCGGACCGGTCGCCAAGCCGACCCGCTTGGGGTAAGAGCCGGTCATCAGGGCCGCCCTGGAGGGCGTGCACACTGGAGCGGCAGCGTAGAAGGAGGTGAGTTTCATCCCCTCGGCCGCCATCCGATCGAGATGCGGCGTGCTGTTAATCTCCGAGCCGAACGGACCGATGTCGCCGTATCCCAAGTCGTCGATGAAGATCACGACAAAATTCGGCTTGCCCTGCTCCCGGTCGGCACCGCAGCCACCCAGCGCAAAGATTGCGGCCGCTAGGGACCCGAGGACCGATCCAAGCTTGCGATGACCGACACTGTGAGTTCGGCGTCGAGGAATCCGCTGCATCACATCATCTTCCGATATCTGCCCTACCACGGACAGGTCCCGGGTTAGTCAAGGCAGTCGGCGCGGTTCGGGACTCAACGGAATCCCGCTGGATCGCGATAGGCCCGCCAGCCCATCGCAGAATGCTATTCATGAAGTGTTCCGCTTACAAAGCGTGAGCGCCCTCTCAACGTCCGACGAAGTGCTCTAAATGGCCGCCCAAGAATCGACTCGCCCGCCAGACAGGTGGACACGCATCGTAGAACACCGATTCGGTGTCCTGTGCTCGTACCTGATGTTGACCATGCTCATGACGTTTCCGCTGGCGCTGAATTGGCGCAGTTCCCTGCCCGCGGGCACAGGCGACATCTGGCAGAACTATTGGAATTTCTGGTGGTGGAAACAGTGCCTGCTCAATGGCTGGAACCCGCTGCAGTCCCCATTGCTTTTCCACCCTTTCGGCGCAGACCTGGTCTTCCACACGCACTCGCCACTCAATCAGGTGATCGCCATGCCCGTGAACTTGCTCGCAGGCGAGGCGGCGGCATACAACTTCTGCCTCTTTATCGCCCTGACGCTCGCGGGCTTCGGCACGTACCTCTTCGTGAGGGAGCTGACTGGTAGCGCCGCTTCCGGATTCTTAGCGGGCTTTGTCTTCGCGTACTTTCCCCAAACAATCGAGCAGACGTTGGAGCACCTGAACCTGTTCTCGGTGCAATTTATCCCACTGACGCTCTTTTATCTATTGCGGTGGGGCCGGTCCCACCGCACGGAGCACGCACTAGCGTTTGGAGCCTGCTTCGGGCTCAACGCACTTGCCAGCTGGCACCTCGGTATCAAGCTACTCATGCTCGTCGCGCCTTGGACGGCGGTGCTGGCATGGCAGAATCGGCACCGTTGGCGGGCTTTCCTGGGGAATGCCGCCGCAGCCGCCACTCTGGCAACCATGCTCGTGCTGCCGCTCGCGGCCCCGATGATCGGCCTCATCGCCGAAGGGACTGACTACTACCTTAAATACCCAGTTCAGCGCGGGATCGACCTGAGCTACCTGTTCACTCCGGCCTATGCCAATCCGATTCTCGGGTCGCTCGTCAATACCAGATATCTCGACCGCGCGTATCAAGCTGCGGGCTTCGTTTGCTATTTGGGAATCGTGCCGGTTGCGCTCGCCGCCTTTGGGGTGTGGCGCAAGGGGCGTCGCACAGTCCCGTGGGTCACTGTGTTCTTCGCCGGGCTCGTGCTGGCACTCGGCGCCGAACTGCTGTGGAACGGCACCCGGTACGAATCGCTGTCGCTACCGTTCGCGACACTGCAGTGGTTGCCGCTCCTTGAGAATCTCCGGGTTGCGAATCGATTCTTGCTGCTGGCGGGCCTGGGACTCGCTGTCCTGGTGGGATACGGTTGGCGATCGCTGCGGGGCAAGCCGGCGTGGGCGCTACCTTTGGCAACGCTCCTAATACTTTCCGAGTACTGCTGGCTGCCATTCCCGTTGCGGCAAGTCGATCACTCACCGCTACTGGAACAAATCGCCACGCGTCCCGGCGCGGTGCTGGACATTCCGTTCCACCAAAGAAACCGCACGGTGCACAACATGGTCGCCCAGACCGTTCACGGGAGGCCAATCTCCGGGGGGTATCTCTCCAGCTATCCTCCCGAGATCGAAGAGGCCATCAAGAGCGATCCGGCGCTGGGGCAACTCGCCGGCGTTCCAGTTCCAACCGTGGACGTCGATGTCGACAGGTTGCGGCAGCTCGGGTTTCGAACAGTTGTGATTCACAAGCTCCGGCGTCAAAGCGTTCGCGACGAATTGCTGAAGGGCGTTCGCCAGGAAGCGATGTTAGACCGTAAGCGCATCTTGAGGTTGGGAGGGATTCCCGACGCCACCATGGACGCCATCCGGCAGCAGCTCGATATGGCGGTAGGAGCCGCGGCGCTGGAAGACGACGTGCTCGCGGTTTACTTCTTGTAGGCCACCTCGGCGGATCGCGGAGAGCGGAACGCTTCTCCTTTCGCACCCTTGACTTGGGTCGATACGTTCGAATCGTCGGCTCCCCACGCGCATCCAAGCGTGAAAGGCCAGCGATCTCAAACCTGCCATCGATACAGGGCGGCAACGTGCTTGAGCTGGTGGCCCCGAGTCCTGAAAGGGCTCCGTGAAGCGCGTATCCGCGCGATGCATTGCGGGTGTGGATCGGTCGGCCGTTGGCGTTCGGCAATCGTCGCTCGGCGCAATTCCCAGAGGAGTGGAATCCCCGCAGCTGCACTCGACTTGGATAGCACGCTTCCCAGTCATCAATTATTGCCGGCATCGCCGCTCGGCGACTACCTCAACTTCCAGCCCGCGAGCATTGGATAGGCAGAAGGTAGGAGGCTGCACCGTCGTTGCTGGACTTGGGTGTCTGAGTAAACTGACGAGCGTGCGCGGTCGGCAGCTTACTCCCGGGTCGAAGAAGATCTGGAGCGCGGGCGGTGATTCCAAGTCCAGAACCGACATCATCGTCAAAGGCTGGAGCTTGATCGCCGTTGAGGCCGTTCGGCCGGCTTGACGGGGTCAGGGTCGCATTTCGATCATCGCTTCAATCCATTCGCGCAAGTCATGATCCCGGAAGGAGACGTCCGCTGTCACAATGCTTAGGCCTTGCGCATGCGGTGCCGGCGTTATGCGAAAGCGGACGCGATGCTCTTCCCTTGCGCCGACATGCAGCTCGGCATAGGCTGGGGTGCAACTCCATCCCTCGGGCACGTTCGGACGGATTGTAAATGTCTCGGCCTCGGGCAGGTGATTCAAGACCACCGCGTACAAGTCGAACTCCTCGCCCGCCGAGGCCTGCTGCCCATACGGATATAGCCGCGACCACTGCTCGTCCACACCGAAATTCGGGTCTTCCCAGGCAACCATCTCGGCAATGACCCGCTTCTTCTCCTGCAAGACTTCGCGCATAGTCGCGAGTTGCTCGTCGTCATAGCGAAAGACCTCGTCAATGTGCTGGTTGACAAGCCAGTACTCGCCTTCGATCTCCGCAATCTTGTCCAAGCACCGGAAGTGTCCTAGCGTGGGGTGCAGCAGGTGGCGGTTGAGCAGGCAGTAGTCGTCCAGCCCGGATGGGCTGAACGAATCCCCGATGAAGAAATACCGCTCTCCGTTATCGCGCCGGACATCCAGGCCCCCGTGGTAGATTGCCTGCCCAGGAAAGTACGTGTAGCGGAACTCGAACTCGTGCCAGCGCAGCGTTTGCCCCTCCGCAAGAGCCTGGACCGGTCGGATCGGCTGGTAAGTCATTGCCGGCATGTGGTAGGCACCCGGGTTCTGCAGAATGTCCTGGAGTTCCTTGCCCGCGTAGACAGGCACTCCGGCCTCGGAGGCCATCGCTTGGACGTAGTCGGTGTGATCGTCGTGGAAATGCGTCACGAAGATCCCCTCGAGTTCCCTAATCACGCGACGACGCTGCAGCCGGCGCACCTGCCGCATCACTTCCTCGCTGCCGCAATCGATCAAGAAAGCTGCTTTCGTGTCGGACACCAGCAGCCGAGAGGTCCCGAACTTTCGCCACCACCGCGGCGGTGTCTGCCGCAGCTTGACCGCCATCGGCATCCATTCCACTGGGGTGTCGCCAAGCACGCGCCGCGCCCGCTTCTCGAGGTTGTCCTCTCCCCAATACCAGCGCAGTGCGTCGGTACGGAAATAAGCAAGGAACAGCCTTCGGATCCTTTCCAGGAGGAGGTTGATGTCTCCCTGGACATCGCGAATGACAGGGCCGCGCGCCGGGACGATGATGTCCGGGTCGGCCGCCGCAACCTTGCGCAGGCTCCGGATAACATCCGCGGCCCGAGCCGCGTAGCCGTGGTAGCCACGCGTCTCGGTCTCTTCAATTGAGTCCTGGAGACTGTACAGGTCAAAGATCTTGCCTCCCGCGAGGATGAGGTCGCCCGTGAATGCGACCCGCGTCCCAGCGAGTTCTACGATGTACGAAACGGCCCCTCGCGTGTAGCCGGGCGTGTCAAGGACCTCGACAGTCAATCCCCTCCAATCGATTGATCTCCCGCTGATGGCAGGCTCCTGCACCGACAGATTCTTCGCCAGGACCTTGGTGGACTGCTGTGCGTAGTCGTGAAATCTCGTTCCGCGGAATTCGTCCCAGAATCCCGTCGCACCGTTCAAGTAGGGCAGTTCAGCTGCGGGAGCCACTACCCGCGCCTCCCTCGAGGCTAGGCCGAGTGCCGCCCACGCGACGTCGCGGCGGTGGTGGGTGAGAAACACCTTTTCAACTTCTCGAAGTTTGTCGTCAGGATCACCGTAGAACACGATCTTGTGGCCATCGCGTTCGATTGAGACTCCATTGACCGGGCCGACAGATAGCGACAAGCCCCGCGGAAGGCCGGTCTTCAGCTGACAACCGCCCGCCAGGCACAGTAGCGCCGTCAGCGCGATGCAATGAGCGCGTAGGGGCGGGCTTATTGGCGGACTCGGACAGTCCATTCCCAGCCGCCTCCGGTAATCCCGATTGGTACCGACGCACGCCATAGCCCGATCCTATCAACGCCCGCCCCGGGAGAAGCGCGAGCGCTCCTGCCCAGCGGAGCGGAAAAACCCGGGAGCCCTATCATAGTCTTCGAGAATGGCTGAGCCTAGGACGGGTTCGATTCTGCCCAATACACGTTCGGCGCCGGGCCTGATACGAGGCACAGACGGCATCGAACGCTGTTTCTGGGCGGGAGAGCACGCGGATTACATCGAGTACCACGACCGGGAATGGGGCGTTCCGGTAGCAGACGACCGATTGCTGTTTGAAAAGATCTGCCTTGAGGGCTTCCAATCGGGATTGTCGTGGCTGACCATTCTCCGGAAGCGCGAGAACTTTCGCGACGCGTTCGCTGGCTTCGATATAGAGCGGGTCGCGGCGTACTCGGAACAACACGTGGAGAGGCTGCTTCAGAATCCGGGGATCATTCGGCACAGAGGCAAGATCGAATCGACGATTAACAATGCCCGCAGAGCCTGCGAAATGGTTTCGCGCTATGGCTCTCTCGCAGCATTCTTCTGGCAATGGGAGCCGGACGAGGCATCGCGCCCCGCTTGCCTTGACCACGCGACACTTCTGACGCTGGCAAAGTCAGCCGAGTCGATTGCGATGGCGAAGGAGCTCAAGCGCCAGGGGTGGCGATTCGTCGGCCCTACAACCGCGTACGCCTTCATGCAGGCCATGGGCCTCGTGAACGACCACATCGAGGGTTGCTCCGCTCGCGCCGCGATCGAGGCGCATCGAGCGCGGTTCCGTAGACCGAACCTTCTACCGGATCCCTAGCGAAAGACTTGGATGTGGGCTCGGCGTTGCAATTCAATGCCCTTGGAAGCTCGGCCTGCGCTTCTCGAGGAACGCGCCGATGCCTGCGCGACCGTCGACGGTGCGGACAGCATCCGCGATTGCCCTCGTTTCCATTTCCATCTGAGTTTCCAGCGACTCGTGCATGCCTCTGTGGAGCAAGCCCTTTGCCGCTCCGAACGCCCAAGTCGCGCCCTTGGCAAGCTTGCAGGCCAATGATTCGGCGGCGCCTACCAGCTCGTCGTCCGCAGTCACACGCGAGACCAAGCCCCAATCCAGCGCCTCGCGCGCTGTCAGGACGCGGTTCGTCAGGGCCATGTCCATCGCCCGCCGCAAGCCCACCAGGCGCGGCAGGAAATAGGTCGAGGACCCATCGGGGGTCAGGCCCGCATTCGTGTAAGCCATGGTGAACTTCGCGGATTCGGCAGCCAGCACCAAGTCGCTTGCGATCGCCAGGCTGAACCCGCCGCCCGCGGCGAATCCGTGAACAGCGCTCACCGTGGGAGCCGACTGGCGCGCGAATCGCGAAATGGCTCCGTGGAGGTAAGTGGTCGTCTCCTTGAGATACGCCGATAGCTCGTCGCCTTTCTTGGCGAAGGTCTTCAGGTCGCCGCCGCCGCTGAACATGGGGCCTTCCCCGCGGATTAAGACGGCCCGGACTTCCGGGTTCTCGTCGCAGTCGATTGCGACCAGCATCAACTCGCGCGCCACATCGGCGTTGATCGAGTTGGCATTGCCGGGTCGGTTCAAGACCACGTGTGCGACGTGATCTTGGATGTCGAATCGGATCGCTTGGTAATCCATCGCCTGAGTGTACTCAACCGCCGGGCTACGACGGCGCGTCTTGCCCCGTCGAACGGGTCGCCCCTTTTGCAGAAGGCTATGTCCGCACAAACGGGACTGTTATTTCTATTGATAGATTTTTTCTCGCATCAAAACAAGTAATGAGTATACTGTCTATAGAGCGATGGAAGCTTCCGAGATCATTGCGGCCATTCAAGAGGCGCTGAATCGCAAGGGGACCAACCCCAGCCGCTTCGCAAAGGAGCACGGTTTCTCGATCAATGCCATCCGGTACATCCTGGAAGGACGCCCTCCAAGCAGCCGGCGGCTGGCCGACGTGTGCGACGCGCTCGGCCTAGAGTTCTACGTAGGCCTGCCCCGGGCTCCCGCTGGATCGCGTCTCGACGCCGGCCAGCTCGCAACCGAGCTGGAGCGCCTCGCAAGCGAAGCCCGTCGCCTCGCCGCAGAGCATCGGGAACCTCCCGCGCAGATTGACCAGCGCGGCCTATACGTGTCCGCCCCGCGCTACGAGGTGCTTGCCGCCGCAGGGGCGGGAGCATCAGTCGGAGACGAGGTCATCAAGGGCTACCTCGGATTCAATACGAGATGGCTGCGCGACCAGCAGCTGATGGCGGACAAGCTAGCGGTCATTGAGGTGCAGGGCGACTCGATGGAACCGACTTTGCACGACGCCGACATTGTGCTGCTGGACATGCGAACGCTGGAATTGCGCGATGGCGATATTTACACCCTCCGGCGGGAGGACGAGCTTCTCGTCAAGAGGCTGCGAAAGCAAGGCCCGAACTGGCTGATTGTCAGCGATAATATCGGCTACCCGGTGGAGCCGCTCGACGATAGCGTTAGCGTGGTCGGCCGAGTCGTTTGGCTCGGAAGGACTTTCCGGCGGTCGTCCTGACCCCGCGATTACCGATCGACGGCCTGGCCGCCCACGTAAACGGCGTGTATGTCGCGTAGATTCCGGATATTCCCCAACGGATTGCCGTTGAGCAGAACCATGTCGGCGACCTTGCCCTCTGCAAGCGTCCCGTAGTCCCGATCGATCCCGAGGGCCTCGGAGGAATTCTTCGAGAACGAAACAATGACCTGCATCGGCGTCAGCCCTGCCTCGACCATCAATTCCGCCTCCCAGTGCTCGAAGTAGCCGGGAAACCGAGCGGGCGGCCCCGTATCGGTGCCGAAGCCGATCTTAACTCCGGCATCGGACAGCTTCTTGAGATTGCGCATAGCGACACGGAAATTCTCGCGATTGATCTGCTGTTCCGGATCCTTCGCCTGCGTTTGATGCAGCGATGTGCGCAGTCCCTGCACTACAGAAGCGTCTACGGAGCGGGCAAAAAAGGCGTCGTCCAGCCATGCGGGCAAGTCGGCATATACATAGGTCGACTGCTCCCTGGTCAGAGTCGGGGCATAGGTGATTCCCTTTGCCAGCAGCCTGCGAATCAACCCCCGGTCGACTTCGCCGTCGCGGACGCTGTGGACGACGATGTCCAGCCCGGCTTCCGCTAGCAGCTTTGCGTCGGAGAGCTCGTAAAGGTGCGCGACCGCGAGCAACCCTCGCTTGTGGGCTTGATCGATGATTGCCGTGAAGACCGCCTGCTTCAGCTTCACGAACGCCCCATGGTGGCTGTCGACCCACATCTTCACCAACTCAGCCCCGGCTTCGGCGAGCTTGTCGACGTGCTGCCTCGCCTCCTGAGGAGTCGAGACCTCCAAAGCCAGGCCCTTGACTCCAGGGGCCTGGGTCGGATAACCGTTGGGTGTTGTAAATCCTTGCAACGCTGTCAGCACCCTAGCGTGGCCAGGAACCTCCCCTCGGTTGACCGCGTCCCGCACGCCCACCACTAAGTCCATGTCCGTGCCGAGACTTGTTGTGGTCGTTACGCCGTACGATGCGTAAGTCCGCAAGTTGTCTAGAACGTTCTCGCGCGAGTAGTTCTCCTGGGCTTGGACCAACCCCTTTGTCAGGCCCACGTGCCCGTGGAGATTGATGATTCCCGGAATCAACGTCTTCCCCTTGCCGTCAACGATCTCCGCGTTGTCCGGCGCTTGCAGGGTGCCGCCCTCTCCGATCAAGACGATGCGACCACCTACAGCCAAGACCGTAGCGTTCAGCACAGGCGGGCCCCCGCTACCGTCGATGAGCGTGACCCCTTGTATGACAAGCGGGCGCTGCGCCTGGGCAAATAAGGGCAACAACAGGATCAAGATGGCAAAACTAAGCCTCATCGCCGTTGGATTCTAGCACGGGCCTTGGATGGCAGGCCGCTCCATCAGACAGGGTCCCGACCAAGTTCCACAGTTGCCTTGTTGGAGGTGCCCGGCGAGGGTCACTCAGAATTGCTCGAGGTCCTAGCTAGCCGCCAAATCGTGCAGCCAGGCTGGAATATCCGTCCGTTCAAGTGTCAGGCCCATTCATGCGGAATCAGCGGGGGGCGTTCCCTTCATGGGAGCAATCGCCGTCGGAACCAGACTTCAGGGTCGCTCTGCAACGCGCCCCAGTGCCAGCATTGGTAAGCTACTTTCCAGAGGACCGGCCAGTTCGCCCTCGTGTTCCCCGCCAGCCGCATCTGACGGACCGCGATCTTGGCATGAGGCAGGCCGGAAACACCGCATGCTCATTGATACCAACAAGTGCGTCGCCTGCGCGAACTGCGTGCCGGTTTGCCCGATGGGCGCGATTTACGTCGACACGACGATCAACCGCGCGCGGATCAATCAGGACGAATGCGTGGAATGCGGCACTTGCTTTCGGGGGATGAGCCAGGAGCATCTGAATCCCACCATGGTGAGAACGGTTCGCAAGCTCGCGCGGCTCTTTCGCTTTCGCTTCGAGCCGGAACCTGACGTCTGTCCGACCGCTGCCTTCGTAATGAATGACTTGGAAATGCCTCGGCTTGTTCGACAGGTGTTCTCCGATCCCGTAGTGGAGCACAAGTCGACGGGCATCAAGGGGCGCGGCACGGAGGAAGTCAAGACCAACGACGTCAATCCCCGAGTGGACGTAGGCGAGGTGGGCTACACCATCGAATTCGGCCGTCCGGGCGTCGGGGTTCGCTTTCGAGACATTCAAGAGATGACGATGTCGCTCGCGGACATTGGCGTCCAATTCGAAGAAAAGAATCCCATCAGCCACTTGATGACCGACAAATCGAGTGGCACGCTGCGCGACGATATTTTGAACGAGAAAATCCTCTCCGGCATCGTCGAGATCAAGACCCGGCTCGATCAGGTCGAGCGCGTGCTGACGACAGTCGAAGACGTCAACCGTCAGATCGACACCGTGACGGCCGTCGGGATTTCGACGCGGTGTGACAGCGAAGGCGAGGAAACTCATCTGGCGGAGCTATTGGAGGAACTCGGTTACGGAGCGGAGCGCGCAAAGACGAACATGGGGCTCGGCCGGTTGACCAACATGGAGGCCGCATGACCAACACCCTGCATCGTTACGGGAAGTCCTCCTCGTTCCGGGACGATTTCATCGTCTTCTGCATTCCGTCTGCCGGCAAGAACGACCAAGGGGCCGTCGAGAGGCAAAAGGCGTTCCTTCGAATCTGCGCGAAGTACGAGCCGGTAAATATGGGCAACGGCAACCGGGGGAGCTTCAAGCCCGAGCGCCATCTCGACCCGCGGTCGCACTGGACGCGAGATTTGTCGCCGGATTGGGAGGGTGTGATCGCCGGAGTGAGCAAGCCGGGGACTGTCGCAGCGGTATTCGACTCCAAGGAAAAGGCCGAGGCGTGCTTGCGTGACGTTATCGAAGCGGACCTCGGACTCTCGGTTAACGTCAGCACATCGGTCACGGGGGCGAAGGAAGTGGCGGAATGCTGCGGGATACCAAGGCACAGTGTCGAGTATTCCCTAGGGTTCACCGACCCTCACGATCATCTGCCGAACAGCCAAGTGTTGGCACTTTCGACCATGTGCGGCCACGGCATGGTGTCATTCAACATGGCGCGAAAAATGCTGGATATGGTGAGAGAGGGTCGCCGTACAACCGAACAGGCCGTGGCCACCTTGGCCCGGTTCTGCCCGTGTGGGGTCTACAACCCTGCGCGCGCCCGCCGGCTCCTCGAGGAGGCTCGCAAGCAGACTGCTTGAGGGTGGGCGCGAAACGCCATCCGGGATGCGTGCTTAGCCCGGCCCCGGGTCCATCGCGTCAGAGAGGCTGCCGTTTCGGTGCAGCCCGTGCTCTCTGCGGGCCGCATGTGTCGCTCACGACAAGCGAGCATTCGTATTCGATGACGATCGCTCTCGGACCGGCTGGGCCGACGACAACTGATCCGATGGCTCCGCGCCGTTTGGCTACGCTAGGAGGTCCTGGGCGGATGCATCCCCGGTCGACATTTCACCCTTCCGCCGTAGGGACCGAAGCGGTCTAGAACACTGTGCCCGATGCCAAGCAACGGAAACGGAGATTGTGGGTCAAAGCGGCACTAGGCCTTGCGGCTGCGCTTGTCCTATTTCCGGTAGCGGCCGGGCTCTGGGTGGCCAGGGGCGATCCGGACTTTCGACTCGATTTACATCAGGGTTACCTAGAGTCCGTCAAGGGTCTTGCGGGCGACACCGCGCCCAACATCGTCTTGGTGTTCGCGGACGATCTCGGGTTCGGAGATTTGTCCAGCTTCGGTTCGCGGGCAATCCGAACACCGAACTTGGACGCCCTAGCGGAAGACGGAGTCAAGCTAACCAGATTCTATTCCGCAAGTCCTGTTTGCTCTCCGTCTCGATTCAGCTGCCTTACTGGCCGCTACCCCACGCGAGGATTCATCCATTCGGTGTTCTTTCCGTCCGACACACCATTTGGATTCTTGGTGAACACGTTTGGATTTCCGCGCGGGATACGGGGCATACCGGCGGACGAAGTTACCGTGGCAGAGGCACTCCAAGCGGGCGGGTACTCGACTGGCCTGTTCGGCAAGTGGCATCTCGGCGACAGGAGCCCGCATCTTCCCACGGAGAAGGGATTCGATTACTTTTTCGGCAGCTACTACTCGAACGACATGCGCCCCTACGCCTACTACCGCAACGGGAATGTGGCGATTGAGGCGCCGGCGGACCAGTCGACGCTGACCAAGAGGCTCACCCACGAAGTCCTCGAATTCATAGAGAAGAACCGACAGGGTCCGTTCTTCATTTACTACGCATCTCCGTTTCCCCATGACCCCGTGAACTCGAGCGAGGACTTCGCGGGCAGATCAAAAGCGGGATCTTATGGTGACTGCGTGGAGGAGCTCGACTGGAGCGTTGGGGAGATTCGGAAGAAGCTGGCCGACACGGGCATTGCCCGAAACACCCTGTTCATCTTTACCAGTGACAACGGGCCCTGGTACCAAGGATCGCCGGGCCCGCACAGGGGCCGCAAGGCCAATAGCTTCGAGGGGGGCCAGATCGTCCCCTTCATTGCCGCGTGGCCGGAAAGGATTCCGGCGGGAACCGAGACCCGTGCGACTGCCATGAGCATCGACCTCTTTCCAACCTTTCTCAAGGCCGCCGGCATTCCGCCACCTACAGACCGCATCATTGACGGGACGGACATTTCGCCGCTGCTGAAGGCAGAGGCGCCTTCGCTTCCTGACCGTCCGCTGTTCTTCGTGAGCGGAGGCTACTACGTGGGCGTAAGAACCCCGGGCGACATCAAGTATCTGGCCGCTCAGCGAAGCGAGAATAGCGCCTATTGGATTGTCAGGCACGGCCCCTTCCTCTTCGACCTTCGAAACGACCCGACCGAGTCGTACGACGTTTCCGTCCGTCTTCAAGGGGAGTCGGACAGGCTCGCTGGACTCGTTCGAGAAATGAACGCGGCCAGCCAGCGAAACCCTCGCGGATGGGTCTCGCCTCGCTAGGCCAGCTGCACGAAGCGGACCCGGGGATTCTCACGGCACTGAGCGCAGACCGGCGCGGTCGGGCTCCGCCCGCTTCTGTTGCAAGTGCCTATCCCACTGGCAGTTCGCGCGAATTGCTCCGAACCGGCTGGTCTTGCACCACGCAGTTGAATGGACCTTCCATGAGGAAACGCGATCATTGGCCCGGTGTCGCTGTGCCATGCGGAAGTCTAGCCGCATGATTCATACAAACCGAGCGCATTTCCTCCGCCCATTCCCGAGTGTGCAGAGGTGTATCTCGTCGCCGTTATCGTTGCGACGGCATTCGGCCTCCCGCCTGCAGACAGGGGGGATGGGCGTGCTCGGTGTGACTTGGCTGTTTGGGATGGATTCTATGGTTGGGCAGCTGGTTCCGAGGGACCGGCCCGCGGCAGGACTGGTCGATCTTCTTGACCGGGGCGGTCGATCTTGGCGCGGCAACAAGCGTGGAGGTGCACGGGCTTGGCCGGTAACGGCCTCGCATTCGCCGGCGTCGTTGGCTCCACACACCCGTGCCTTGGAGAGTGCGAGGGACGCCCAAGTTCGCAGTGTGATCCATACATCAGGCCCTTCAGCCGCCAGCGCTGGCCGCTCTTCGAAGCCAGCGCGGTGACGTAGCACCTGACCTGCCTCGAAACCGCCAAGCGCGCCCGGAGCCAGGCCTTGTCTATATGGAGGGGTTCCCTTCTTGGTCCCGTGCCGCAGCCGCGGCGGGCCACCCCGACTAGGATTGCCGATGCAGCGGCCGGCGCAAGAGTAGAGGTAGACCATCCCATAGTTGATACTCCGAAACGTCCAGATCCACAGATTTATGCCGTACAGGCGCGCCCGGGCGCTCGGGAGTCGAGAATACGACATCAGTTCGATGTTGGTAGGTTCTGGGGAGGTTTTGCGGTAGGTCAGCCGGTCGGGTGAGGTTTTGCGCTAGCGAACCGCGCTGCAGGGTCAGCGCCCCCAAAACGGTTTCGAAGGTCTTCCGGTGCCGCCCAGCATGCCAGCGTGTTCCGCAACTTCGCCGAAGCCAGAGCCACCATCGACGTTAGTGACAACCAGATCGTCGTCGCGATCGGTCGCCGCGCCCACAATCCCTACCTAATCGAGGCCGGCTATTCCGGTTCCACAACCGTCCCCTCAAAATCAACTTCGCCTGTCCCCCAGTTGTCACATGCCCCTCTTCCGGTGCGAATTCAGGCTAGTCGTTCTCGCGCTCCGAGTCCAATTGCGATTCGGGTTCAGAACAGGATCTTCAGACCGAACTGAAGCTGCCGGTTGTCCTGAGCCGTCGCTCCGATGACTCCTGCGTTGCGGTTTCCGATGGAGAGACCGGGCAGGCCGAAGTGAGAGCGGTTGAAGAAATTGAAGGCCTCGAACCGGAATTCGATCTTCGAGGTCTCGCTAAGCGGAATCGGGAAATTGCGGTGCAAGGCGAAGTTGACCATGTTCGTGCCCGGCCCGTAAAGGATATTGCGGCCCGAGTTTCCGAAGGTGTACCGCGCCGGGAACGCAAAGGCATCGATGTCGAAAAAGCGGTCGATCGTCGGGTTAGAGAGCGTTCCGTCGCGGATACGGTCGGGCCGCGAAGTCGTACCCGTATTGGCGTTGTCGAAGTTGAGGGCCGGCGTGAACGGTATGCCATCGGAGAACGTGACAATCCCGGACAGGTCCCATCCACCGAGCAGTTGCTTGAGCGGGCCCTCGTTGAAAGGCAAGCTGTAGACGCCGCTGAACACAAAGCGGTTTGGAATGTTGTGGTTCGACGGGCCTCGGTTTGCCGCGAGGTTGCGGCTGTCCTGAACGCCTCCGTAGTCCCCGGAAGGGCCGCAAGCGTCGCAGTTGCCGAGGTTGCTGGCGGTGTCCAGTGATCGCCCGTGCGTGAACGCGGTCAGGAAGGACAGGCCGCCGCTGAACCGCTTTTCGAGACGCGTCGAGACTCCGTGGTAGCTGCTGGTTGCCCAGGGCTCGGTGCGGATAATTCGCGCTCTGGTGTACTGGCCGTGCGGGCGCCGGTTGTTCGGCGAGCCGGGCCCAGGTGTCGGCTGATTACCCTCGTACGATGCGTAGAGCTGTCGACCGGTGTTGCCCACGTAGTTGACCTCCCACATGATGTTTCCCAGCAACTGCTTCTGAATACTAAAGTTCCATTGCTGAATGGTCGGCATGTCAAGCGTTTGGAACCAGCTCCGCAAGCGGGCTGTGGATCGCGGGTTCAGCACAAAATCCTGAGGCGCGACCGGATCCGGCCGAGGAGGCAGGGAGCCACTCAAGGGGATCGTGCTAGACGGATTCAATTGGTCGCTTGGCAGTGCGATCCCGCCGAATCCGAAGAAAGGAGGGTTGTTCGTCATGCGACGGTTCACGCCCGTCCCTTCGTCCTGACCGTAGAACACGCCGTAGCCGCCCCGAATCACAAGTCCCTCGACCACCCTGTATGCGAATCCGAATCGCGGAGTGATGTTGTTTGTATCGGTGTTCAGCAGGCTGCGATGCTTGCGGCTGTCGCCGGCAAGAATCAGTTGTCCGAACAAGGAGTCCTCGGGCTCGAGGATGAAGTTGGCCATACGGTTGTCGAGTTCGATGAACGGCTGAGTCAGTTCGTAGCGGACTCCAAGGTTCAGTGTCAGCCGCGAGCTAACCTGCCAATCATCCTGAAAGTACCAGTAGAGGTTCTGCTGCTGTTCCCTTGCTGTAGCACGAGTTCCAGTTTGAATTCTATTCGGAAGCCCCAGCAGCAGGTCGGCGACCGACGAGCCTGTACCAGGCCGGCCCTGCGGACTCTGGGTAAAAACCCCGTTGAAACTAAAGCTCCCGCGACCGGCGAGGGTCGCCGAGGTCTTCGTACGGATCATCTGGTAGTCGAAGCCGAACTTCGCCGTGTGCCGGCCCTTCACCATCGAAAGGTTGTCCGAGAAGTTCCACACGGCGGAAGACTTCAGCAGCGGGAGGTTGCCGAATCCCGGAGGAGCCACCCCAATTGATGTCAAGCCAGCGACACCGAAGGTTGGTGTGCCGCTGGTAACGTCCGGATGCAGTGCGCCGGCGATGATTTCCTCTCGCGGGGTCAGTCCGTCCTGGTCGACGCCAATCCGGTTCCATGCGAACCGGAACTCATTGACAATGCTGGGCGAGAACGTCCGCGTATAGCCGTAGCCGATGCTGAACGCGTCTCCCTCGCGGACGACCGGGTTGCCGGCCGGGGTCTCAAAAACGGCGTTCTGCTGAAAGTCAGGGACATTGAAAGAGTAGCGTCCGAACATGCTGTCCATGTCGCTGACCCGGACGTCACCTCTGCCGGTCAAGTTGTCAGTTCGAATTCCGTTGTTGGGAGCGCGCACGAAGTTGCGAGTTGCCCGGTCGAAGACGGGAGCCGGGTACCGCGAGATGAGATCCCGCCCGACAGGGTCCATCCGGGACGCTGGGACTTCGTTGTTCGCGAACCGGTCACGGACAAACCCCTCGCCGTCGGGATTCGCACGCGTCGAGAACGGGTCGAAGACGTTGCGGTTGCCGAATTGACCCGCCCGCTCCGCCGGTAGGGGCACAGTGCCGGTCAGCGTTGTGCCCTGGGTGATGTGCGTGCGCTGATATGCAGCGTGCCAGAACACTCGGTTGCTCACGACAGGGCCACCGAGCGCGCCCCCCGCTTGGTGCTGGATAAAGAGTGGATCGACGGTCGTGGGCGGTGCGAAGTAGTCCCTGGCGTCGAGATTGTCATTGCGCAGGAACCAGAACGCGGAGCCGTGGTACTGGTTGGTGCCGCTCTTGGTCACGACGTTCACGACTGCGCCCGCAGAGGCGCCGTATTCGGCCGAGAAGTTGCTGGTATTCACCTTGAACTCCTCGACCGCTTCCAGCGACGGACGCATGGCGTCGCGCTGCCGGTTGTCGAGCCCACGGAGATAGTTCACGTTGCGCGCGCCGTCAAGCAGGTAGGCGTTCTGGTAGCCGCGGTTGCCGTAGGCCGAATATGTCTTGTCGCGCGAGCGGGTGTTTGGGACGGTTCCTGCGGTGAGATTGCCAAGGTCCAGATAGTTGCGGCCGTTCAACGGCAACTTCTGAATAGTCGTCTCGCCGACAACCTGCCCGATGCTGTGCGTCGTCTCTTCCAGCTGAACGGCCATGGCCTCGACAGTGACCTGCTCGGTGACAGTGCCCGGCTCCAGAACCAGCCGTAGATTGATAACATCGTCCACTCGCAACTGAACATCGGACTGCAGGTACTGCTTGAAGCCTTCAAGTTCGGTTGCGACGTCATAGGTTCCCGGCCGCAGTAGGGGAGCGGAAAAGCGCCCGACCTCGTTCGACTCGACCCGGCGGACCAATTCACCCGTCTCCGTGTTCGTGATCTGAATTGCGGCTCCGGGAATCACGGCGCCGGACTGATCGAGCACCGTACCGGCTATCTGGCCGGTGGATGTCTGACCGCTCGCCGTCGTCACTCCGCACGCAATAGCCAAAACGGCAACCGGTATTGATAGTCGCTTGAACCTCATTTCGTCCCTCCTGACCATGCGCCGAGGCCAGCGCCCTCGCGCAGAGTCTATCCTAGCCCGAATTCCCACGGGAAGAGCGGCATGTGACAACTGGGGGGCCGGCGAAATTGATCTTGAGGGGACGGTTGTGGAGCCACGGGATGGAGGTGGTGGAGTCGGAATAGCCGGCCTCGATTAGGCAGGGACTGTGGGCGCGGCGACCGCTCGCGACGACGACCTGGTTGTCACTAGTGCCGATGGCGGGGCTGGCTTCGACGAATTTACGGAAAAGGCTGGCGGGCTGGGTGGCGCGCAAGCGTTCGCCGAAGCGAGCGGCGAGGGGGCCGTACAGGGCGCTGGCACTCCTCGAGCTGGGCCGTCGTCCCCGCGACATGCGCGGCAGGAATGGAGCGCGAGGTCTTCCTGCCAGCGCAGCAAGACAGCAGCACGACGTATGAGCCGTGGCCGGGGTGGCCCGCGCCATGGCAATGGCAAGTCGCCGTGCCGCACCGGAGGTGCTTCCAGGGCAGCGTCCCGGGGCGCAGGTCGCCGAGAGAGTGGATCTGGTCCAAGATGCGGGCGGGTCGTTGCTTCAGGGCGCTGATGGTGTCGAGATCAGGCCATGCGGGCCTCCCGCCATTACTCTCTGCCAGAGTAGTCGCGGGAGTGGCAAGAGTGACTTGAAAACAAAGCACATCTAACCTGCAGCTAAGTAAACGGCACGGAATTCAAGATAGTGTCGTCCAGCCGCGCTCGGGCGCTCGGGCCACATTGACATCGTGGGCCGTTGATGGTACGTTTCAAGCGATATGGGGCCTAGCCTGCACCGTCGCGAGGCGCTCCGGCAGTTCGCGGCGTTCTTGCTCGCCTCGCCGTTACTGGCGGCAGTCGACAAGCCGGAGCTGACCAACTCCACGAAGCTCGCGAATGTCTTCGATTTTCGGGACTTAGCGCGCGATCTAATCGATCCGGTCGCCTTCGACTACATGGATGAAGGCGGAAAGGACGAGGTCTCGCTCAAAGAGAATCGCCTGGCGTTCCGGCGCATCATTCTCCGTCCCAGGTTCCTCACCGATGTTCACAAGATCGATGTCTCCACGGAATTGCTGGGGAGCGAGATGGATTCCCCGGTGTACCTGTGTCCGGCGGGGGGCAAGAACTGCTTCCGGCCCGGCGGCGAGGAGGAAACCGCGCGCGGGGCGGCCCTGGCGAACTCGATGTATATCAGCAATGGCGGCGTCGAGGACTACCTAGCCAGCGGCGAGGGCCCTGAGCACTGGTGGCAGTACACGACGGGCGGCCAGTTTCGGACTGGCGACACGATGCTGGACTTTGTCGAACGGCTCGAAGACTCCGGCTGCACGGGCATCTGCTTCACGGTGGACAACATGCTCGTCTCGCATCGCGAGCGCTCGGTCCATAACGGGCTTGTGCGGACGTGGTGCAACCTAGGAGAGATCCCGCGAGACCAGGACGGCAACCTCGTCTACAAGCCGAACGACAGCACTTGGGTCACCGGCGAGTACCCCAGTCGGCTCTTCCCCACGCCCACTTGGGAGACGGTAAAGCAGTTGCGTGACATGACCGACCTCAAGATCATGCTCAAGGGCCTGATGATCGGCGAGGATGTCGAGAAGGCTGTCGAGGTCGGAGCCGACACTGTCGTGGTTTCCAACCACGGCGCGCGGCAACTGGACCACACCGGATCGACGATCGAGGCGTTGCCGGAATGCGTCGAGGCCGCGGGAGGAAAGATCCCGGTGCTCGTGGACGGCGGATTCCGTCGAGGAACCGACATTCTCAAGGCCTTGGCGATCGGTGCGACCGCCGTGGGCATCGCGCGCCCGTATCTCTGGGGCATGACGTGCTACGGGCGCGAGGGAGTGGCGCGCGTCCTGGAACTGCTCAAGACCGAGCTCGCGCTGGACATGGGAATGTCCGGGGTCGCTCGCATCGCCGATATCCATCCCAGCTTAGTGCGCTGGCGAAACTGGTCTTACGAAGGAGGACTTCAACCATGACGAGACGCGAATTTCACGCAAGCAGCGGAATAAGCTTGGCCGCCCTGCTCGGGGCCTGGAAAGCGACCGCGGACGAAACGGGCGGGTATCCAATCCGCAAACGCAGGAAAGTGGAGATCCTGTACCAGTCTCCAGACGGTCACCCGAACGGGCTGGAAGCGACGGAGGACGGCCTTTGGGTCGGCGAGCAGATCACGGACCGCGCCTACCTGGTCGACTGGGAGACGGGCCGGCCGCTCGCCAAGTACGAGACCCAGTCATCGAACACCAGCGGCATTGCCGCAGGCAACGGCTTCGTCTTCATGGCGGCGAACGGGCCCGCCAGCCTCCGACCTAGGCGCCCGCACGACATTGTGAACGGCGGACGCATCGTCAAGCTGGACGCCAACACAGGCGAGCACATCATCAACTACCAGACGCCGAACGGCGGGGGGCTCCACGGGCTGCTTTGGGCGAAGGACTCGCTCTGGGTAACGCAGTTCGGCCCCAACAAGATAATCCAGGCCGACGCCGAGTTGAACTTGTTCCACGACTTCGACGTCCCGCTCAACAGGGCGCACGGCCTCGGATGGGACGGAAAGCACATCTGGTGCATGTTCTCCAACGATTACAGGGCGTTGAAGTTCGACATCCGCACCGGACGGGTCGTCGAAGCCGTCCAGCTTGAGCGAAGCGACCCGGACCCGCACGGCATGACTTGGTGGGATGGCGCGCTGTACTACTGCGACGCAGGCATTGCACCGGGCCACAAAGACAACTTGAGCAAGCATGCCGGGTCGATCTGCCGTATTCACTTGTAGACTGCTGGCAGTCTCGGTAGTCGCTGTGTTGCATAGCGCGGCCGGGGCGGATGAAGCGACCATCGTCAAGCCTCGCGAAGGGACATGGATCCAGAGCGAGGAAGTGCAGGTCATCGCCAAGGCGGCGGGCGCTCAGCTCCATTTAGACGGTAAGCCGGTAGAGGCCGACGAGCCGTTCCCCGGTGTCTTCCATGCAAGAGTTCCAATCTCATCCGGCCAGCACCTGCTGCGGCTCGAGTCTGCAGACGGAATTCACGAAGTCCGGTTCCGCGCCGGAGGCGATCCAGTGGGCGACGGCGTCGAACCCTTCGTCGATCATCCTCCGATTCGAATCGAATGCGCGCACTGCCATAGCGTGAGTCGCCGAGGCCGGTTTCGTTTCAGCGGAGGGTGCCAGACCTGCCATGCGAAGGAGCAGTTCATCCAGACGCACAGCCACGAGCTCCACGAGTTAGCGAGTTGCGGAATGTGCCACGATGCCCACGGCTCGAGTGTGGCGAAACTCCTCGTTCTGCCCCGAGACCAAGCCTGCAAGCAATGCCACAACTAAGCCTGCTAGACCGGAGTCAGCAGGATGCGCCTATCGGTATAGCAATTCGACCAGCGACATCGGGATGGCCGGCAGGTACGTTACCAGCAACAACACGAATAGCAGGACCCCGATAAAAATGACGTTGACGCGGCTGACATCCCAGATTCCAGCCTTGGCAATCGAGCACGCGGTCAAGAGCACGCTCGCCACTGGCGGCGTCTGCTGACCGATGCCAAGGTTGAGCGTTAACACCAGCCCGAAGTGCACCGGGTCAATTCCGGCCTGATGTACGAGCGGCATCACGATCGGCACAACTAAGATAATCGCCGCGGCGGAATGCAAGAACAGGCCGACTAATAGGAAGAAGAGGTTAAGCAATGCGAGAATCGCCCATCGGCTGTCAGTAAATGCCAGCAACTGTTCCGCGAATTGCTGCGGCACTTGCATGGCGGTCAGGTACTCGCCGAGTAACGCCGAAGTGGAAACCAGCAGCATCACTACCGCTGTCTGGATGCCGCCCTCGATGGTTGCTCTCCGCAGGACCTTCCAATCCAGTTCGCGATAGACCAGGCCGCCTATCACAGCGGCGGCCACCACGGCAAGTCCCGCTCCTTCTGTCGCTGTCACCCAGCCGGAGAAGATCCCCCCGAGAATGATGACCGGCAGGAGCAGGGCCCACGCGGCGCCCCGGAACGAGTCCTGGACCTTCTTCCATGCGAAAGCCGTGTCAGCCGGGAACCCTCGACGCACTGCGGTCCGATAGGCGGCGGCCATCAACAGCAATCCCCCCAGCACACCAGGGATGATTCCCGCCACGAACAGCTCGACGACCGAGGAACCTGCCATCACGGCGTACAGGATCATCGGGATCGAAGGCGGGATGATCACCGCCAGCGTCGAGGCCGAAGAGGTTACGGCGGCGGCGAATTCCTTGGTGTAGCCGGACCGCTTCATCGACGGGATCAGGACAGACCCCAACGCAGCCACGTCGGCCACGGCTGAACCCGAAATCTCCGCGAAGAACAGCGACGTGCCGATCGTTACCATGGCCAGGCCGCCGCGCACGAATCCGATGAGCGACGAAGTCAAGGCAATGAGGCGCCGCGAGATGCCGCTGGCATTCATGATCGCGCCGGCAAGAATGAACAGCGGCACCGCGATCAGCGAGAACTTCACCGCGCCGTCAAAGAGTGTCAGCGGGACGTTTGGAATGTCGCGCAAGCCGGTTTCCACGGCCATCGCGGCGACCGAGGCGAGCCCGAGCGCCACGGCGATAGGCACGTCCGCCAGAACTAGCGCGAGCAGCCCCAGCAGGATCCAGAAGGGCGTCATGCAGCCTCGTCTCGCTTCCATGCCTCGACGGCGACCGTAACCTCAGCCACGATAAAGATCGCGGCGCCGATCGGGATAGCCGAGTAAACGATTCGTGCCGGAAGCCAGGGCAGACTGACCAGGAACGTGCCTCCGAGCACCGTGAGCAGGTCCAGTCCCATCCAGGCCACCAGCGCGAAGAACCCTACGACCAGGAATTCCCGCAGAATCGCGAGCACGCGGCGGGCCCTGCGCGGTGCGCGCTGGACGAGGTTGGGGAATCCTAGGTGCGCCCGGTGCAGAGCGGCGAGGGCCGCACCGTAGTACGTCAGCCACGCCAGCAGGATTGCGGCGACCTCGTCGTACCACACCAGCGAATAACCCGCCTTGCGGCTGATGACACCGACAACCACCAGCAACGCCAGCGATGCTGTGATTCCCACCACAGCGGCCTCGAGAGAGCGGCCCAGGACGGCGCGCAGTCGGGTCGACACCAAGGGGCTAGTATTACTGTTCGCCGGCCGCTAGGGCAAGCGCCCGCCCGATCAGTTCCCCGCCCCGGGGCACATTCTCAGCGAACTGGTCGAATAGAGGCTGGCCGGCTTCGAGAAAGCTCTGGCGGTCGCACTCGTTCACAGCAATGCCCTCGCTTCGCAGATCGGCCAGCAAACGGCTGTCAAGCAATTCCGCCTGGTCGTAGACGAATGCCTGCACTTCGCGGGCGGTCTCCGCGAGGACGCTTCGAACTGCTTCGGGAAGCGCTTGCCAGCGGTCCCTGCCAGCAATCAAGTACGCCGGCGTGTACACGTGTCCGGTCAGTGTCAGGTAGCTCTGGACTTCATGGAACTTCTGGCTGTGGATTTGGCTTAGGGGATTCTCCTGGCCGTCGATCACTCCGGTCTGAAGCGCCATGAAGGTCTCGGCAAGCGACATCGGTGTGGGATTCGCCCCGAAGGTCTGGAACAGGCGGACTCGCCAGTGCCCGCGGGGCGTCCTTAGCTTGATCCCCCGCAAGTCTTCCGGGATCTGAATCGGTCGCCGGTCGTTCGTGATGTGCCGGAATCCGTTTTCCCATACAGCCAGCAGCTGGTACCCGCGTTCCGCCGCGTCCGGTGCTAGGCGAGGCCAGACGATCTCGCGCTCGATCCGCCCCATGTGATCCCGATCTCGGACCAAGTACGGCATTTCGAACAGCCCGAACGAGTCCACCGCCGAAGACATGATGGTGGACGGAACCGAGAAGTCCACGGTTCCAAGCTTGAGCTTGATTAGGAGAGTCTCGTCATCGCCAAGCTGGCTTGACCCGAACACAGTGACGCGGGCCAAACTCCCTAGTCGCTGATTCGCGCGTCGGGCGAATTCTTCCGCAGAAATCGCTGTTAGCGACCCAGGAGAGGCCACGTGCGCCAGACGCAAGTCGAGCGGGCCGCTACCGCTCGAGCACCCGGCCAAGAATACGGCGAGGATCGTCGCTGAGCGGAGCGACGGTCTTACCACGGCATCTTTCGACCGCTGTACTTGCGACCCTTGGCCATGGTTGCCGCATTGGCACCGGCACCGATTCGCACACCTTCGTCGATCATGTCGGTGACGTCGTGTTCACGAACAGTGTTCAAGAACGCCACGTTATTGGCCTTGTAGGCTTTCATGATTCTCGTGCGGGCAGCCCGCATTTCCGGGTGCAGCGACCGGTTGGGACCGTGGCCGTCGGGGAGATTCAGGGACAGGCCCATGTCCCCGGGGCCCCACTCGCCGAAACCGAGACCCGGAACCGCCGCAACCTTTTCGCAATTGGCTAGGGCATGCTTGTCCTCGATCTTCACGCCGAGCAGGAATTCCCCCTCCGGGTTGAGGGGCCACGGATCGGCCTTCCGCATGTACTCGTCCCTGGAAACGCCCCAGATCTCGGCAGGAAAACCCTGGCTGCCGTTGCCGAGCAGGCCCTCTCCCAATTCAGGCACGACGGGCTTGGCATGGGGGTATCGCGCGGCGCGAACCATCCATTTCACAGCCTCGGGCTCGCGAGCGTGGCACAACAGAATGCCATGCACTCCACACAGCAGAGTCTGCTGCACAACCCAGAAATTGGCGCGCATGTGCATCTCGTCGATCCCGAGCACGGGAAGCGTCGCGATCACCGTGGGCGTCCGGTGCCCGCTGCGGGTCGGGCCGCCGTCAACCAGCCCCTGCATGAACGCTCGCAAGGCGCTGAAGTCCAGCGCCCCGTGCTCCATCTCGTAGTTGATGTAGTCGTGCTGGATGCCCGCTGACCTTACACCCGCCTCGTAGCCGCCGCGACCGCCTGTGTAATAGATGGTCTGATCGTCTTCAAGTAGCTCGATCGCGCGGTTCACGCGACGGGGCTTGTAGCTTGGTTCAACTGCCGCTGTCGCAGCTCCGGCAGCAGCAAGGGGCGTAGCGAGAAATTGCTTCCGGGTCATAGCGGCACGATAGCGATTCGGACGCCCTGCCGTCAAGGCGGAATCAAACCAACCGCAACGCGATGACTCGCTGAGAGAGTTCGCCCGAGCGCGCCCGCAAACCACGGCAGCCTTGGCGGATTGGATCGTTGCCGATGGTCGGGGCGCCGAGATTCGAACTCGGGACCTCTTGCTCCCGAAGCAAGCGCGCTACCAGGCTGCGCCACGCCCCGACTGTCTCACCATCTTACGCCATGCAAGCGCGGCGCGGGCAGAAGCCTCCGCAACCGAAAGCTCCGCCGACCGGGAAGCGCTTCAGCCGCCAGAAGTCTCAGTCTCGTCTTTCTCTAGCGGAAGTACCGTTGGGGCCGACTTGCCTTCCTCTTTCGCTTCTTGCGCGAATTCGAGTCCGCGCTCGTACACGTCGCGTCCAAAGTCGGCAGCCTCCCGCGTCTTCTGCCCCGCGAACTCGCGCCCGCGCGACGCAGCTTCCGCGATCGATTCCCGAGCCTCCTTGCCGGACTTCGGAGCGAAGAGAATCGCCCCGGCAACGCCGATTGTCAGACCCGCCGCGAACCATGCGAAACTGCTGCTGTCTTCATGTTTTGCCATTTCGGTCGTACCTCCTATTCATCATAGGACGCGTCAGCTACTATCCAAGTTCCTAAGTTCCTAGTGCGGGCCGAAAAGATGGTCGGGCCAGTCCCGTCCTTGCAACTGCTGGCGCGCGTGCTCCGCAGCGCCGGTTAGGCCCGCGGCGTCGCCTAGCTCTGAGGGCACGACGCGGAATGCCTCCCGCGAGGTGGAGGGCATGATCGTGCGGGCAGAAGTCACCAGCGGCTCTTTGAACATAGCGAGCCTGTGGCTCACCGATCCGCCAAGAACGACCACCGAAGGATCGAGCACGCAACAAAGTATCCCTATGGCGGTCCCTACGTTGCGACCGTACGCCCGCCACGCACGAACGGCTGCGGGGTCGCCTTGCTCGGCAAGATCGCCAATTTCTTTCGCCGTGAGGGTCTCGGATGGCCTCGCCGCCAAGTGCCGGCGGTACTGCCTGACAACTCCGTGGCCGGAGCAGGCGTGATCGAAATCAGAATCCCCGACACGGCAATAAGCGACCTCCCCTGCGTTGTTGGTTGCTCCGGAATAGATCCTGTTGCAGATTGAAAGGCCGCATCCGAAACCTGTGCCGAGCGTGATGCCAAGCACGATTTCGTTACCTCGCCCAGCCCCGTGAATCGCCTCGCCCAGCGCGAAGCACGCAGCGTCATTTTCCAAGTGAAGGGGCGCGCCGAGCTCCCGCATGACAAATTCGCCAATCTTGAATCCGACCAAGTTCGGCAGCGAATCGCGATCATGCAAGACGCAATTCTTCTGGTCCAGGGGCCCTGAACTGCCCATCCCCACAACTTGAGGCGTGCCTTCCACACCAGCTTCCGCCTTGGCCTGCTTCACAACGCGCTTCATGTTGGTCAGCGACACGGCCGGCTGCATGCGCGCCATCGTCGGCAGGCGAGCGACCTTGCCCAAGCGGTTGCCGTCTGTGTCGAAGACTCCGGCGGCAATCTTGGTTCCGCCTAGGTCGATCCCAATCAGAAAGTTGCTAGACAATCCTCACCTCTCGGTTTGATTCGCCACTCGCGAATGATGCGGCCAGTCGACCGGTCGAGCATAACCCGCGCCGCCCTCTGACGTATTCTCTCAGGACACACAGGCTCGGTTCCGGGGGGGCACGTCAGCATCGTCGTCGGACGCGGAAAACTCGGCCCCTAGCTTCTTCGGGACTGCCCCGAGGATACACAAGAACCGACTCGACCCATGCTATGTCGGTGTTTCCGCCAAGAACACGGGCTTCCCACACCAGGAACTGCGTGTTGTCCGCTCCGCAGCCGCGGTTCCGGTTCTGACCGAAGCGTTTCACTTCTTGCACCGACTAGTGTTGCGGCGGGCAAGATCATGGAACTCGTTTCGAGCGATGGATTCAAGGTATTGTTCCTTGACGAGGAATCCCTCACGCGAGCAGTAGAGCTGATGATCCGCTACAAGGGCACTCCCATGGACTTTGCCGACGCCTCCTTATAGGCCGTCGCGCAGAGCCATCGCCTTCGATCAATATTCACGCTGGACCGCGACCACTTCGCCACTTACCGCCTCAAACGAGGTTGCAGCCGCGAGACATTCGTCCTTTTCGGTGCCGGGATGATCCACTCGGCGCCACCAAAGCCCCAGATTGCCGAGGATTCCGAGGGCGGCGAAGCTACGCCGCCCGGCAACGACTTGTCAGAAGGCGAGTAACCTCCGAGCGATCCTCCTGCTCCCTTCCCGCCAAGCATCGCAGGGCCTTCGCCCCGCATTGCTCCAAGCGCAGACATGGCGAAAATGCAGGGGTCCAATCCAGGTCGCGGCGGGAGCCGGCCAATTCGGGAACATTTTCGGGGGTGCGGTGTCAATGAATTCGAGGACCAGGGCGGACAGAGTCACGTGTCGGCCGCGGACGGAAGTGCGATGGTACGCTGATGCTGCTCGCCTGGAGCCATGAGCCGTCCGACACACTTGCAGACCTGTTCCTCGGCGACAGATCCGGATGCCGATCTCGTGCGAGGACTCAAGTGCGGCGACCCCGAAAGCTTCCGGCTGCTCGTCGAGCTCTACCAAGATCCCGTCTACAGCTACATCTGCCGCCTGATTGACGACCCGGCAGAAGCCGAAGACGTCACGCAAGACGTTTTCGTGAAGGTGTTCCGCAAGGTGGCCGGGTTCCGCGAGGAATGCAGATTCAAGACGTGGCTTTATCGCATCGCGACGCGCGAGTCGTCGAACCGCCGGCGCTGGTTCTCCCGCCACCGGTGGCGCGAGGTTACCGAGTCGTTCGGCCAAGGTGCCGCGAGCGCTTACACGGAGCGGATGCCGTACCGAGGGCGCGGCCCGTTCGAACAGGCGGAGCGCCGCGAGCAGCGCGAGATTCTCAATGAGGCGCTCAAGCAAATCAACCCCCGCTTCAAGCAAGCGGTCGTCCTGCGCGACATCGCGGGTTTCAGCTATCTCGAAATCTCCAACACGCTGGGTATCTCGCTCGGGACGGTGAAGTCGAGAATTTTGCGCGGACGGGCGGCGCTGAAGCGCCAGCTGATGCGGCACGCGCCCGCTATCGTTCCGCATGCAACATGGCAAACGGAGTAGAACGATGCACTGCCGCTGGGCTAGAACACGAATAGGTCGGTACATCGAGCTCGACCTCGCACCGATCGAAGAAGCACTGATGCGCTTCCATCTGACGCGTTGCGCTACGTGCAACCAGGATTACGAGCAAACTGAAACGGTCCCCCGGCTGCTTGCCACCCTTAACGCGCCGCAACCGTCGTCCCGTCTGGATGTAAGGATCCTTAGCGCGCTTTCGATCGAAGCTCAGCGCAGGGACCAGCCGAGCGTGAGCCGGCACCGGCTCATGATCAAGCTGGGCAACCTGCTGCGCCCGATCGCCGTCCCGGCGCTGGGCGGCGTCCTCGTGGCGCTGATCTTGGTGCCGACGCTGCTGTCCGCGTTCTGGATGGAGCCGACCGCCTATGCCGACGACATCCCGCTACGGTTCCTAACAATGCCGCTGGTTGCCGCACCTATGATGGCACTGCCGTCACCCTACCGAGTCGCGCGCGACTTCACCGTGATCGCCTATATCGACATGCATGGCGGTGTATACGATTACCGAGTCGTCAGCGACGAGCCGTTGGACCAGAGAATGCACGGCGAGCTCGCCAACGCGTTGCTGACAAGCAAGTTTCAACCGGCCCTTCGGTTCGGGCAGCCGATCTTGGGGCAGCGGGTCATCTTGTACCAGCGCATCGATAGCCGGGCATAGCTTCCGCTAGACAAACCGAGTACGACGCGTTCGCCGGGTGTCTCAGCCCGGCGCCGGTGTTGCATTCCCCCCGCGGTCGTCACAAGATGATGTAAGGTCTCCGATGTCGAAACCACGCATGTGCCCGCACTGCCGGGCCTTTATCGATCAAACGGCTAAGACTTGCGAGTACTGCGGCAACGATCTTCCCACGACCGCCGCCAAGCGCATTCGCCGCGAGCGGCGGCTGCGTCTGGCTGGAGGGTCGAGCAGTTTCACAACGATGATTCTGTTGCTGATCAACGCGGCTCTCTTCGCGACATCGTGGATTCTGACGGCGCGGTTTACAGGCCAGAGCGGCTTCTTGGCAGGAATCGACGGCCAAGTGCTGCTGATGCTCGGCGCGAAGTACCCACTCTCGATCCTGCTGCATGGCGAATGGTGGAGACTGATTACGGCGAACTTCCTGCACGCAGGTCTGCTGCATCTGGGCTTTAACTCGATGTCGCTCTTCAACCTCGGCCCGCTAGCCGAGGAGATCTTCGGCACCTACCGCTTCCTTGTCCTCTATCTCGCCACCGGTCTGTGTGGTTTCCTTCTCAGCACGTTCTGGTCGGACTCGCTTTCGATCGGGGCTTCGGCGTCGATCTGCGGCCTGATCGGTGCGATGTACGGCTTCGGTCGCGTCAGCTTCAACTCGCAGCTCAAATCGGTGGCTTTGCGCTGGGTTATTGCGATCGCCGTGTTCGGTCTGCTGTTTCCCGCCATCGACAACGCGGCCCACTTCGGAGGGCTGGCAGCAGGCTTCGGTTTCGCTTACGCCTTCGGCATTCCGGGACACGATTCGAACACGGAGAGCATATGGAAGGGCGTGGCGGTGGGAGCGGTGGCGATCACCGCCTGGGCCTTCTTCATGGCCTACCGCAACTTCGCTTCCGTAACTGGGTGAAGCCGCACGACGAAGCAGGCTCCTTCAAGGGCTCAGTTCCGTGCCGAAGCCCGCGCCTTCTGAGGCCCTGGCGAGCATGTCCGGCTCGTGGCCATTGACGATCGAAACGTGACGAATCCCATTGCGCAAGGCCTCGATGGCCGCCCGTAGCTTGGCCTCCATGCCGCCCACCGCAATCTTTTCTTGAATGAGCGATTCTGCGTCTCCGGCTGACAGTGCTCGGATCAGGGCGCCTTCCCCGTCCAGAACGCCTCCGACATCCGTGAGAAACACCAAGCGATTCACGCCGAGCCCGGCGGCACACGCTGATGCCATCTGGTCGGCGTTGACGTTGTAGATCGCCCCTTTCTCGCCGCCGGCGATGCAGGCCACCGCAGGCAGGTAGCCGCTTGCCGTGAGTCTGTGGAGAAGGCCCGGATCGACCCGCTCGACCTTGCCGACCAAGCCCAGATCCGGATCTAGCTGCGAAGCCTGCACCGTCCCGGCGTCAATTCCCGTGAGCCCGACTGCTTGGACGCCTGCTTTCTGGAAGTCGGCGACGAGCTGTCGATTCACCGAGCCCGCCAGCACCCGCAAAACGGCATCGAGGATCTCCGGCGGCGTGACTCGCAGGCCGCGCCGGAATTCGCTCTTGTGGTCCAGGCCCGCCAAGTAGCGGCTCAGGCGCTTGCCCCCGCCGTGAACCACGACGATTTCGTGCCCGCCGCGTAGCAGATGCTTGACCTGGCGGGCGAGAGAGGCGCGCCGCTCGGCCGTCTCCAGCAACGTCCCGCCCAGCTTCACGAGTAACTTCATCTGGCGGCGCCCTCTTGCGTTCCCCCGTCATCCAGCAACCCGGCCGTCTCGGGATATCCCAGCATCAGATTCAAGTTCTGCACGGCCTGCCCCGCCGCGCCCTTGACCAGATTGTCAATCGCGGCCACGATCACGACCCTGCGGGTGGCCGGGTCGACTTGGAAGCCGATGTCGCAGAAGTTGGTGCCTTGGATGCCGCGGAGGTCCGGAAGCCGCCCCTGGGGATACAAGCGAACGAACGGCTCGCCCCGGTAGTATTTGTCGTAAATGGCACGCACTTGGGCCCACTCCATTGGGTTGTCCGTTCGCACGTAGATCGTTTCCAGGATTCCTCGATGCACCGGCAACAATTGCGCAGTGAAGCTCAGTTCGTGCTCGTCCAAGTCAGTCGTATAGAGGATCTCAGGAACGTGTCGATGGAGGAGGACGCTGTAAGCGGAGAGGTTCTCGGTCACCTCGCAGAAGTGCGTCTTGAGTGACGGCTTGCGCCCCGCCCCGCTGACTCCCGACTTGGCATCGCAGACGACTCCGACCGAGCGCTCCAGGATCGCTTCCATCATCAATGGGCGCAGGCTCAGATTCGCGGCTGTGGGGTAGCATCCCGGGTTTGCCACCAAGGTCGAGATCTTGACCATTTCCCGGAAGAATTCCGGCAAGCCGTAGGCCGCGTCCAGGAGCCTGCCTGGGCAAGGATGCTCCACCTTGTACCACCGCCGGTAGTCGGAAATCGCGCGCAAGCGGAATGCCGCGCTCAAGTCGACGCAGGGAAGGCCCGCGTCCAAGAGCTCCGGCACGGCTGCCACCGACACCTCGAGCGATGTCGCCAGAAACACGGCGTCGACGCCCTCGTCTCGCAACGCCTGGGTCTGAAAGGGCACGCGAGGGGTTCGCTCGCCGAACGGCAGCTCCAGATCCGAGACGTCCCGGTGCTCAAGCAGCACCGGGTCAACGCTCGGATGGCCCTTCAGAATGCGCAGCAGTTCCGCGCCGCTGTAGCCCGTGAATCCGACGATGCCGACCCGTGATCGATTGGCCATTTCCATGCAATCCCCGCTGTTCCGATGGTAGCGAGAATCGCGGCCGCGGCTCTTCGCGCCGGCAGCGGCGACCGGCTCGCAGGCTTCCGGCTAGACGTCGCAGAGCTTCACGGCCTGAGCCAGCGAGTCGCGCGGGTCCCGCGTGGGGATGAACTCGTGGCCGACATAGCCCTCGTACCCGATCTCCACCAACGTCTCCATTACGGACGGATAGTGGATCTCCTGCCTCAGATGCAGTTCGTTTCGCCCTGGGTTGCCCGCGGTGTGGAAATGTCCGATAAGATCCTTCATCTCGCGGATGCGACGGATCACGTCGCCGTTCATGATCTGCACGTGATAGATGTCGAAGAGCAGCTTCGCTCGCGGCGAATCGACCTCGCGAATGATGTCGGCGCAGTAATCGATATCGTCGCCTTGATATCCAGGATGCCCCTTCATTGGGTGCGTGTCGTCCCGCGTGTTGAGCATCTCCAGGCACACGGTGACGCCCTTCTCCTCGCCGTAGGCGGCGAGTTCCCTGAGGCCCGCCACCGTGTTGCGCGCCCCTTCTTCCAGAGAGATCTCGCCGCTCTGAGGATCTTCGGCAATGTTCCACTTATAGCCGTTGAACGCGATCACACTGGGCACGCCCGCCTCGGCACAGGCATCCATGGTCTTCTTCGTGACCTCGATGACCTCCGCCTGATAGCGCGGATTGTTCAGCCCCTTCATGAAAGGCGGGCCTGGCATCCCGTTGCCCGCGATGGCGCATCCGAGGCCGTGCTTCTCCAGGGCCGGCCAGTCCCTGGGTTCAACCAGCTCGACGCTCTTCATCCCCAGGCTCGCGGCGTGACCGGCCAACGTTTCGGCGTCCCAAGCCCACTCGGAAGTCTCAAAGCACCACAAGCACACCGAATGACGAATCCTCCCGTTCACCGCACGGGTCCAGGGCTCGCCGGAATCACCCATCGAGTCGGAGCCGCACGAAGCGAGCGTCGCAGCCGCGGCCGAGCCTCCGTAGCGGAGGAGGTTTCTCCGCGTAGTCCTGCCTTGCGATTGCCTGTTCAACATCTTCATCTCCCTCCGCTGCTGTCCCGCTTCGGGGACGAAGCCGCGCAATCAGTCAGTCTGACCGGTAGACAGCTTCGATTGCAAGCGGCGCGCCCAGCGGAGGGCCGGCGCCCGCAGCATGACAATTCCTGCGGCCATGTCGACGGCGTGCTCGATCGGCATGAAGATCCGTCCGTAGTGCCGTGGATCCCAGTAGCTGACCGGGCTCTCGAATCGAAGTTCGAAGTCGATCGGAAAGAGCAGCAGGGGGCCGTCCTGGTGGTGCGTCGCGATGTCGACGGCGGAATGCAGGGCGCACCCTAGCGCGAACCAGTAAAGAACCATCCATCGAGCCCTTCCGCTCTTCACGCCCCGGAAATAGCCGAGTGCGACCGCCAGTGAAACGAGGGCGGGCGCATGCAAAGCGTTGTGCCCGACGATCCAGAGAGGATCTCCGAAATACAAGGCGTCGTAATCCGGCCCGAAAAGCGGTGCGCCGGCACCTTGCTCGAGGCGCAGGCGCACCGCGTGCCAAGCGGTCAGCAAGATGAGGGGAACGTCGGGCAGGAACGAGCCGAGCACAAGCGCTACGTGGACATCACGCCCTCGCTCACGGAGCGCCCATCTCAACCAAGCAGTCTGGATCGCGTGGGAATACGTATGCATAGCGCACGGACCGCGACGGTTATCGGATTGCGACGTCAAGGAGACGTCCGGCTCGCCCTCCGATCTAGTATCCGCCGACCCACTAGCCGGCGAGGCAAGTTCATCGCCTAGCGCGGTTTGGAGTCCCGGGGTTCCGTGACCGTGGTTTGCCGGTTCGTCGGAACGCTCCGGACTGTGTCGCGGATGCCGCTCGGCCAGTCAATTTCTATCCGGAGGGGTTCGGTCTCTCCACCGAGACCGAAATGGACCGGTCCACGGCGAGAGGAGGCATAGCCTGCCGCACCCTTGACCCAACGAGTCTGGCTTCCTAGGCGCACACGCGCACCGAGCGCGTCACGGTTCGATTGCGTTCCCACAAGGTCCAATTTCACCCACGCTCCCTGCCTGTCAGAGACATTCCGAAACAACAAGGCTGGCTCGCCCAATGCGCTGACGACTAAGTCCAGCAGCCCGTCGCCGTCGAAATCCGCGGCAGCCGCCCCGCGGTGGGCACCGACGTCCCCTACCTCCTGGGTCTCGGTGAAGGTACCGCCTAGATTGCGGAACACAGTGTTTGGCTGCCGATAGGCGAACGGCTCGAAATGCTCGACCAAGTCATTGACGTGCGAATTGGCCGTGAACAGGTCCAATCTGCCGTCGAGGTCGAAATCGCCGAGGACATTGCCCCACCCAGCGTAGGATCGCGATGCCTTGGCCAGACCGCTCGGTACAGTGACGTCCTGGAACGAGCCGGCACCGTCTCCACGGAACAGGGGGTAGGTCTCGTTACTAAGAGCGGTCACCGAAATGTCCGCGGCACCATCGCCGTCGAAGTCGCCCACGTCGACACCCATCGAAGCGACGGGACGCCCGTGGTCCAGCAGCGCCGCTCCCGCAAGGAGCGCATCCTCAGCGAAGGTGTTGTCGCGTTGATTCAAGAACAGGAAATTGGGGAGGTTGTCGTTGGTGACGAAAATGTCCTGGCGACCGTCCCCGTCAAAGTCAACGAACGCTGCGCTCATGCCACGTCCCTTGTGTTCGGAGAGACGGGCCTGAGCGGTCACGTCCTCGAAACGACCGCTCCCTTGGTTGCGGTACAGGCGGCTGGCGATGGGTGTCAAGTATTTCGGGTGGCAGTAGACTCTCAGGCCGCGGGCCCGGTTCCCGCAGTAGCGGTCGAACTCGAGAGTCCAGTCAGCGTAATTGACAACAAATAGGTCCAGCAGCGAATCCCCGTCGTAGTCGAACCACCCCGCTGCGACCGCCCATTCCTCGCTCGAGATGCCAGATGCCGACGTGATTTCGGAAAACGTGCCGTCGCCGTCGTTTCGGTACAGCATGTTGCGAAACACCCCGGCGACAAAAAGATCCTCGTCTCCGTCGTTGTCGTAGTCGGCGGCTGCTGCCCCCATCGAGAAGCCCTCCCCAGCGATTCCCGCCCGCTCGGTCACGTCAGAGAAACGGAGGCCGCCGTCGTTTCGATAAAGGCGGTTGAAGAAATCGGGGCTTACCTTGCGGAGGCCTTCCGGAGCCGCTCCGTTGGTGAAGAAGATATCCAGCCTGCCGTCACCATTGAAGTCAAACACGGCGAGCCCCCCAGCCATGGTCTCGATCATGCGCTTGCTCGGGGTGGGCGCGTGCCGCAAGGTGAAGCGAATCCCGGCAGCGGCAGTGACGTCCTCGAATCGGATCTCCGCGGTCGCGCGCCGCGCGCTCAATCCCCAAGCCACCAGAACGGCAGCGGCGGCCACCAAGGCCGGGACCTTGTCGGGCTGTCTTGGCAAGTCTCAGGGTAAACCGCAGCCTGCGGGCGTTTCTCGCTGTGTCCCGCTAGCAAAGCAGGCATGCCGTCGCTGGTTCATGCCGCCCACAGAATAAATACGATAATTGGGATCAAACACAGCACGCGCATCTAGCCAGAACTAGTCTCTGGATCGCAACGTCTTCAATTGGCAGTGGTTACAAGTCCATCGCTCGTTCATTTGACTTCGACGAGATGCCGTGCCAGTGTAAGAGCAACGTTCTCCCGCGAGTGTTCGTCATCGAACACTGGCCTGTGCGGCAGATCGAAATAGGGGCGACAGGGCACACGAGGCGCGTCGCGGGAAAGATTAAATTGGAGGGTAATCTAATGTACAAAGCCAATTCCGGTTTCCGGATGTGGTCAATTCTCATGGTCGGCCTGGCCGTTTGCTGGGCAGGTCCGGCTTCAGCCCAAGTGCTTTACGGCTCACTGGTCGGCACCGTCACGGACAGCTCCGGAGCCGTCGTACCTGGGGCAAGCGTCACAGCGGTTAACTCCGCAACAGGCCAAGAACTAGCAGCGTCCACTGGCGCGGACGGGCTGTTCCGCATCGTCAACGTCCAAATAGGAAGCTACGACGTGTCCATTACCTCGGACGGTTTCCGCACCCACAACGAGGCGAGCGTCGGCGTGACCGCCAATGCCGTTTCGCGGGTGGACGTGGAGCTAGTGCTCGGCCAAGTTACCGAGCAGGTGACGGTGGAGGCGGCGGCGGCGCAGCTGCAAACAGAAAAGGCTGACACGCGCTCGGAAATCACGCAGCGCGCGATAGTCAACTTCCCGCTGCCGAACTTCCGTAATTTCCAGAGCTTGATCAACCTTGTGCCGGGCGCGACACCGGCGCGGTTCCAGAATTCGATTCTCGACACGCCCGCCCGCGCGCTCAGCACAAACGTCAACGGGACGAACCGCAACAATAACGTGACGCGAATCGACGGCGCGGCCAGCATCAACGTCTGGCTGCCCCACCACGCAGGCTACATTCCTCCCGCCGACACGATCGAAACCGTATCCATCACAACCGGATCGGGAGACGCCGAACAAGGTCTCTCCGGCGGTGCATCAACCACCGTTGTCACGAAGTCCGGCACCAACGACTTGCACGGCTCGGGGTTCTGGTTCCACGACAACGACGGCATGCGCGCGAGGAACTACTTCGCCAAGAGCATCCCGGACGCACAGTTCAACAACGCCGGCGGAACCATTGGAGGGCCGATGCTCAGGAACAAGTTGTTCTACTTTTTCGGCTTCGACAATACTTCTCAAAAGATTGCAGGGGTTAGGACCGGTGACGAAGTGCCCACAATGGACCAGAGAATGGGTGACTTCAGCGCGTACGGGGATACAATCTACAATCCCTACACCGGCAACCCAGACGGCACCGGGCGGACTCCCTTTCCGAATATGACGATTCCCGCCTACTTGCTGGATCCAATTGCCCTTCGCGTGCAGGGCTACATCCCGGAACCAAACCAGCCGGGCACGAACAACAACTTCCACTCCGAAGATTCGCCGCCGTTCGACCGCGCCTACTACGATTCAAAGCTGAACTTCAACGTCAGCAGCAAGTACTCGCTCTGGATCAAGCACGGATTCATGGACGCGCCCGTCTCCGGGAATCCCATCTTCGGAGACGCCGGCGGCCCGGCCCCAGGCGGCAGCCCTGGCAACGCGGAAACCTACGTCAATCTCGCGACGTTCGGGCACACCTACACATTCACGCCGACGCTTCTCTACGACGGAGTGTTCGGCTACTGGCGGCAAGATCAATTCGTGAATCCTACAGACCTCGGCAAGGACTTCAATCTCGGCATCCCGGGCCTAGGAGGGCCGGACCCGCGTCAGATCGGGTTCCCGAGAATCCAGCCCGGGCCGTATACGAGACTGGGCGCGCCCGGCTGGCAGCCGCTGGAGCGCGTCGAGGAGAACTGGACCACCAGCCAGAACTTCACTTGGGTCAAGGGAACCCACCAGATTCGATTCGGGTTCGACGGCATCTTGCTGAAGCTTTCCCACTGGCAGCCCGAGCTGGGAGGCGGCCCGCGAGGCGTGATCGACTTCAACGGCGACGTCACCGCTCTCAATGGAGGCGCTTCGCCCAGCCAGTTCAATCATTACGCGGCATTCCTGCTCGGCGAAACTTCCCGCATGCGGAAGGCGATCCAGCATGTGCTCGCTACCGGTGCCGAGTGGCAGTTTGCCGGGTACCTCACCGACCGCTGGCAGGTCTCCCCGCGGCTGACCGTCAATCTCGGGATGCGTTACGAGTACTACCCGCTGATGTCCCGCGCAGGCGGCAAGGGAATCGAGAGGTACGACCCGCAAACAAACCTCATGTACCTCGGCGGTCGCGGCGGCACGCCTAAGAACGCCGGGATCGAGGTCAGCAAGGGACTGATCTCGCCTCGCGGCGGCATCGCCTACCGGGTCGATGACAGAACGGTCATCCGTACTGGATTCGGGCTCAATTACAGCCCGATGCCGTTTTCGCGCCCGATGCGCGGCCAGTACCCGATCACTGTTGCCTTCGACTTCCAGCGCGACAATACCTTCACTCTCTTCCGGTCCCTGGCGGACGGAATTCCACCCGTAGTCGGCCCGGACCTCGACCAAGGCGTCATCGAGGTTCCGCTGACCGCCGGCTTCCGCAGCCCCTACGAAGGCACCTTGAATCGAGGATACATTGCGTCCTGGAACTTCACTGTCGAGCGCAGGCTGCCAGGCGACATCATCACCTCACTGGGCTACGTGGCAACCAGATCCGTCGACATGCTCGCGGACCAGGACATCAACGCATCGCGCCCGGGAGAAGGCAATGCCGGGCGTCCTTACGCAGCCATCACCGGTCGGAAGAGGAATATCAACATGTGGGACAGCTACCTGAACTCCGACTACCATTCGATGCAGCTGGCAATCACTCGCAGTTTCTCGAAGGGAGTGATGCTGAAGGGTGCCTACACGTGGTCCAAGGCGATCAACATGGCGGACGACGAAGGCTGGGCCGGGGTTGGGTGGGACCACCCGGATGTTTTTGACCGCAACAGAGCGCGAGCGGGCTATGACCGCACGCACATGTTCCAGATGGGGTTCGTCTACGACCTGCCGTTCCTCAAGAACAACAACACTGCCGTCGGGACGGTCCTTGGCAACTGGCAGGTGAGCGGCATTGTGGCCCTGGTCACAGGCAGGCCCCGGACGATCACCGCTTCCGGCAGCTCGCTCAACGCACAAAGCGCGACGCAGACGGCGGACCAGGTCGGCCCCGTCAGGAAGCTTGGGGGCGTCGGCCCCGGGCAGCACTATTACGACCCTTCCGCGTTTGCGCCGGTCACCGAACAGCGCTTCGGCACGTCCGGTCGCAACATCTTGGACGCGCCGGGGATCACCAACCTAGACTTCAGCATCTTCAAGAAGTTCCCGATCGGGGAAACTGTTGAAGCCCAGTTCAGAGCGGAATTCTTCAACTTCACCAACACGCCGCAATTCGGTCGATTCAACTCCGACGTGAATAACCGGGCCTTCATGACCATCACCTCCGCCTCCGGCGAACGGGTGGCCAGAATCGGCTTGCGATTCAGCTTCTAGCCGAATCAATCGCGCCTGGCAGGCATCGGGGCCTCTCTCCGGAGGGGCCCCTTCTTCTTGCGCGTGACATCTCCCACAGTGTGCAAACATGAATCTGATCGGGGCGCTGTGTTCAGATTCGGCAAGCAACGAGCCGAACTTGCCACGCGGGCACTCGCTTGCACCGCGTTTGCTGCTATCTGCGCTTCCTTAGGGCCAGCGCAATCGGAGCCCGCAGCCATTGCCCGGCAAGCGGGCCAGGCGATGGCGGAGCGGCGATTCGCGGATGCGGCCCAGCACTACGGCAGACTGCTGCGCGCCTTTCCCAGCGAGCCGTCACTGCACGCGAATCTCGGGATGGCGCTGCACCTGAGCGCCGGCGACCGGGAGGCGGTCATCCACCTGCGAAAGGCGGCATCTGCCATGCCGTCGTCGTTTCAAGCCCATTTCTTCCTAGGGGCCAGCCTGACCCGGCTAGGCGAGTTCCCTGGTGCCATCGAGGCGTTGCGGCACGCCACCAGTCTGGACCCGGGGCACCCGTTCGCCCGGGCCTTGCTCGGCGACGCGCTGGAATCGGTCGGCAATTTTTCCGAAGCTCTCGATGCTTGGCGCGCGCTGCGCGGGCTCGAACCCGAAAACCCGTTTGCTCATGCCGGCCTCGTGCGCTGTTACGAGGAGTTGGCTGCCAGGGCTGCGGAAGAATTGGGCAGACGGGACCCGGAGTCCGTGTACGTGCTGCATCTGCTGGCGCAGTCGCGACTAGCGACCGGCCAGTTCCCGAGCGCTTTGTATTTGTTTCGCAAGGCTCTTGATCTTGCACCGGACACGCGCTCTGTCCGCGAATCGATTGCCGAGATCTACGAGCGGAGCGGTCGCAGTGAGTGGGCAGCGATTGAGCGCGACAGAGCCTCCGCCCTGCCCCGGCCCAACTGCTGGGCGTCCCGGTCGCCGGAGTGCGAATTCTCCAATGGGCGCTACGACGCTGTCGCAGCCGCGTCCCTGAAGGCACCGTCCGAGGAACTCTTCTGGGCTGCGCGGGCGAATGCCAAACTAGCCGAGTCGTCCTTTGCGAAGCTGACCGCGTTGAAGGAATCAGTCGACCAGCTGACCCTCTTGGCAGACATTCTGGCTTCGCAGCGCCAGTTCTCGAAAGCGGCCAGCGCCTGCCAACGCGCGCTGGAAATCCGCAAGGGGGACGGCGCGCTCGAGAGACAAATGGCCGAGCTACTGTACTTGGCCCGGCGCATCGAAGAGGCCCGACCGATGCTGGAGCGTTTCATGCGATCCGATCCCATGGACCCTCGATGGCCGGCGATGATGGGCAATCTGTTGATGGAGCGGCAGGAATACGCCAAGGCGGCGTCGCTACTGCAGGCCGCTCTTGCGCTGCCCGGCGCCCCGCCCGGCACCCGCCTCGACCTCGGCCGCGCCTACCTAGCCATCGGCAAGCCCGAAGAAGCAGTCAAGCAACTGAGCGCGATGGTCGAAACGGACACCGATGGCAGCTTGCATTACCAGCTGGCGCAGGCGTACCAAAGAATGGGCATGCGAGACCAAGCGCGCGAGGCACTGTCGACCTATCGTGCACTGGAGGCACGCAACCGGCGGGAGACCAAAGCCTCGGCGGCATTGGAAATCACCCCTCCAGAGTAACCGGTCTCCTTGGAACGCCCCGTTCCCCGGTTTGCGCAATTGAATCTAGCGGAGTAGAATCTCCCTAGCGGCACGCCAGATGCGTTGCCACGATTGGTTGAGGAGGATAGGCATGAAAACCATTTCTTTTATCGCAGTGCTGGTTGGGGCGGCGTTGCTCGCCGCCCTTCCAGCGGCGGCACAAACGCAAACAAGGCTCACGGGAACGGTCACCGACGATACCGGCTCCGTAATCCCGGGTGCCAAGATCACAATCTCGAACATCAACACCGGCGTCACGCTGGAGGCGGAGACTAACACCTCGGGCAGCTACAACTTTCCGTTCGTGGCGGCCGGCCAGTACGAACTCGTCTGCGAATTCGAGGGGTTCAAGACCTACAGCCAGTCTGGCATCGTGCTGGAGACCGGCACTGTCCGCGGCGTCTGTCCAGATGCAGATCGGCGACGTCACGGAGACGATCGAAGTGGTCTCGGCTGCGCCGCTCCTCGAGACGGAGAGTTCAACGGTCGGACAGTTCATCGAACGCGACACCGTGTTCAACATGCCGCTCGCCAGCCGCCGCAGCGCCTCGCTAGTGCGCCTGCTCGGCAACGTCACCTACCGGAACGAGGGCGGTGCCGAGGCGCTGCCGTTTTTCTCGATGGCCGGCGGACGATCCCGCAATCAGATGTGGACTCTTGACGGGACCGTGATACAGAACATGTCGCTGGGCATCGCCCAGCTCGGCCTGAACCCTCCCGCAGAGTCTCTCCAGGAGTTCAAGGCGGAACAGAGCAACTACTCGGCCGAGTACGGCCGCGCCGGCGGCGGCTTCATAGTCATGACGACGCGCTCCGGGACGAACGACTTCCACGGCGCTGCCTACGAATTCTTCCGCAACCAGGCGATCGACACCCGGACCTTCTTCGCGCCCGGCAAGGCACCGCTCCGCTACAACATTTTCGGCACCTCGGCGGGCGGGCCGATCGCCAAGAACAGAACGTTCTACTTCTTCAACTACGAAGGCGGGCGGCGTCGGAACGGAGTGACCTACTCAAGCGATGACGTCCCCCACGTGCCAGAAGTGGGCGGAGACTTCTCGAATCGAGCGGGCCTCGAACTCAGGGACCCGATGAGCGCCGGTGGGACGTTCCCCAACAACATGATTCCGCAAAGTCGTATGGATCCGCTGGGCCGCGAGTTCGCAAGGTTCTACCCCGCACCGAACCAGCCCGGCGACCTTTCGAAGGAACCCGCCGACAACTTCGTGAACAACGCTTCGAATGCCCTGACGCAGGATTTCTACACGGGCAAGGTGGACCACAACTTCGGGAATAACGACCGCGCCTCCGGCCGCTTCCAGTTTTCGCGCAATCCACTGACAGTGCCCGCTGTGTACCCCAACGAGTTCGCCGACCCTCGGGCGGGAACCCGCGCAAACCGCCACACCAACGTCACCGGAAGCTGGATCCATCACTTCTCCCCGAGGCTGATCCAGGATATTCGGGTCAATTGGGGAAGGCGCCTGCATATCAACCGCTCTGCCGGACGATTCTCGGGCAAGAACGGGGAACTGGGAATTTCCGGCGTGAATCCCGAAGCCTCGCCCAGCATCTCTGGGCAAGCGCTCACGCGACTCGGAGCGGGCAACCACGAGAGAATCCAGACCCCGATTGAGACGTGGCAGTTCGTCGACACTTACACCTGGATCGCCGGCAACCACCAGATCCGCTTAGGCGGGGAGTGGCGATTCGCCATGAATGTGGACGATTTCAACCGATCCACCGGCGGACAGTTCGGTTTCGGAAACCGAGCGACGGGCGTGGGCCTTGCCGAGCTACTGCTCGGTCATGTCGGGTCGGGGCAGCTGATTGATGCCGACATTCTCGAGAGCCGAACGGACTTTTACGGCATCTTCATCCAAGACGACTGGAAGGTCTCGCCAAACTTCACCATGAACATCGGCTTGCGATGGGAACTCGACACTCCGCGCTGGGAGCGGCAGGACAACCGCCAAAGCGGATTCGATCCGCATGAGATGAATCCGGTCTGCAACTGCCCTGGTGTGGTCACCTTTTCGGGACGGGACGGCCGGAGTAAGTACGCGCACGATTTTGACGCCAACAATTTTGGGCCGCGATTCGGCTTCGCTTGGGAGCCGACCCGCGGATTGGTCGTGCGTGGCGGCTACGGCATCAACTACAACGGCATGTACGCGCGCGCCGTGCCGTTCACGCTGTTCAACGGGTTCAGCCTGAGCGGCTCGTTCTCCTCGCCAGACGGCGGCTTCACGAGAGCCTTCCAGCTGAGCGACGGCATGCCCGAGGTCCTTCGAGAGGACCTCACGCCTGCGTTTGGCGCGGTGCCAATCGGAGACAGGCCTCGTCTGGCACCAGATTTCTTCCAGCAGAATCAGCATAACGGCATGCACCAACAATGGAACCTCGGCATCCAGAGGGAATTGCCGGGCAACTTGCTAGCGGAGATCAGCTACATCGGCAACGTGGGGCACAACCTCGGCGGCGCGAACGTCAACATCAACACGATTCCGTTGGTCGGCGGACGCGGACCGGAACGGCAATCCCAAGCAGCCAGACCCTTCCCACAATTCAACGCTGTGTGGCATGAGAGCCCGGCCTGGGGCAACTCGGCTTATCATTCGATGAACATAAAGGCCGAGAAGCGCTACTCCGGAGGGATGAATTTCCTGATGAACTACACTTGGTCGAAATTCATCGACGACGTGGAGGCAGCGACCGAACTCGGGGGCGAGCGCGGCAACGGTTACACCCATATCGCCTTGCGACACCTTGACAAGTCGATTTCGGGCAATGATGTGCGCCATCGGTTCATCGGTAGCTTCGTGTTCGAATTACCATTCGGGAAGGATCGGGCGATTCCTATCCAAAGCAGCGCGCTGGATGCACTGGCTGGCGGCTGGGGCATCGGCCTGATCTCCGAGTTCCGTAGCGGCGTGCCGTTCGGTGTGATCGAGCGCACTAACCGGTCGAACACATATGCGCATGCGCAGCGGCCGAACTTGCTCGGACGGGTCTCACGCCTCTCGAACTGGCGCTCCAACGTCCGCGCCAACCCCTACTTCGACCCTGCGCTGTTCGAATCACCCGGTACGGGCGCAGTCGGTAGCAGCCCGAGAAATATCTGCTGCGGCCCCGGATTCAACGGATTCGACCTATCGGTCCATAAGTGGTTCACCTTTACGGAGAGACACAAGTTGCAACTCCGAGGGGACTTCTACAATCTCTTCAACAGGCCATTGTTCGCGAATCCGGAACTGCGCAACGGCCAAGGGAATTTCGGCCGCATCAGTAGCATTCTCGTAGGGTCGAACGGCCGACTCGCGCAAGTGTCACTGCGGTTAGAGTTCTAGCTTGCTTCATCGCGGCGGGCACCCTCGTCCGGGGTGCCCGCCGCATTCCTAATTCAGAACTCGCTTCTGCGCCCCGCCTGGAGCCCGGGATGCGAGCTGGAGGCCGGCGCAACACGTCTTTGGGGCGTTGCGATATGATTGGTTGGTTTCGACTATGAGCACCCGCAACAACTACCCGAAACTCCATAACGCCGCTTGGCCCGGGGTCGTCGGAAAAGGCCCCGATTCCGAGCCGCCGATCGACCTCGACACCATGCTGGACCTCACCGCCAACGCGGAAGTCGGCGGGCGCAAGTTCGACGGCGTGGACCTGTTCCTGTATGACCCCCACATCAGCATTGACATTTCCGAAGACGATCTCAAAGCGTGGGCGGACAAGTTCTCCGACCGCGGGCTCGTGATCGGGTCCGTGGTGGCCCCGGTATGGGGGCCAACCGGCGGCGGCGCAGCGATCGATCCCGGCGAGGGCCGCGCATCATTCCTCGAATCGGTACGCAAGGGCTGTCGCATCGCCCGGACGCTAAGGGAATCGGGCATCCGGCCTTACGGGGTGGTCCGCATCGACTCGGCGGCCGGCGTCGAGGATTGGGCGAAGGACCCAGCCGGAAACACCGCGAATGTGGTGGAAACTTTCCGTCAGGCAGCGGCCATTGCGCGGGACAACGGCGAGAGCCTGGCGGCGGAGGGCGAGATCTGCTGGGGCGCGATGCATAGTTGGAAGTACATGCTCGAGGTGCTGGAGGGCGTCAACGACCCCTCTCTGGGCTTCCAAGCCGACATGGCGCACACGCTGCTTTACACGTTGGGCTACAACGCCCCGGAGCACGCCATCCTGCCGCAGGACTTTGCTTGGAACGACGGGGCGCTGCTCGACGACTCGCTACGGCAGGTGACCGACGCGCTGCGCCCGTGGACGATTGATTTCCACGTGGCTCAGAACGACGGCACGGTGTTCGGCAGCGGCAGCCACGACCGCACCGGTAGGCACTGCCTGGCCCTCGATCCGAACGGCCGGCTCGATATCGCCCGCCACGCCGGCTTCTGGCTGCGCAGCACCGATGGCAACCTTACGAAGCGGTGCAGGCATATCTGCTGGGACGGTTGCATGTTCCCGAACGAGGTCATGATGCAACCCCAGACTTGGAACGACATTCTGGGCGTGATGATCGCCGTGCAGGATCGGCACGGTTGGACAGAGTAGCCTGTCTATCGCACAGGTTGGACTGACTGGCTCGCACCTTTGTAGAGGAGCCACATTCCGGCCATCTGGATCACGTGGTACAGGTCGTTGTGGTTGAATTGCGGGTGTGGCGCGATCCTCGCAGCCTGAACGGCCGCCGCGAGAAAGGATGTCAAGACGCCCGCGACCACCCAGCGAGCCGCCATGTCCCCGTATCGGATCCAAGCGGCCGCGTACACTGCGGCAACGAACCCGAACGCTAGAGAGTAATCGATGATGGCGATTAGGAACGCATCGGTTGATAGCGCACCGGCCACGTAAGCGCACAGCTTAAGGCCGGCGACCACCCGCACCGCGCGATCCCACCGTGAAGAGAGTCGGGACCGCGCAGTCGCTACCGTCGCGCAGTAGGCTGCAAGACCGATCGACAACAGTGTCCCCTTCCATAGCGAGGCAGCGACCGGTGCGTCCAACCAAGGCAGGAAGCCATGATAGGTGCCGCCGAGGAAAGCAGCGGCGGCGCAGGCGGAAAAGGCCAGGGCCCAGTGCGGGCGGCTAGCGCTCGGACCGTCTCGACCCATCCGTAACGCGAGGAATGCACACAGAGCCCCCAGCGCGTAATCCGTTACAAGGGTCATCGGTTCGTGAATCTGCACCGCCGATAGAATACGGTATGAATCGCCCTGTCGCAGTTGAGCGCCAGTCGCGCGTCCGGAATAGGTTCTGGAGCGTAGTCGCAGCGGCGTCGCTCGCGACGGTCGTCGGGTTGGTTTGGCAGCGCGGCTGGCTCTATGGTCTCGCTGACCACGATCAATTGGTGGACTGGATGCGCCAAGATGGGCTCGCCGGTCCGATGATCTGCATCGGGATTCAGTTCCTGCAGGTAGCGATCTTTGCGATTCCCGGTGAAATCACGCAGATCGCCGCGGGTTACGTTTTCGGAGCCTGGCGGGGCTTTCTCTACTCGATCGTCGGAATTCTCCTGGGGTCGGCATTCGACTTCGGCCTAGCGAGAGTTCTGGGACGGCCAGCAGTCCAACGGCTACTCGGTGCCGACCGGCTCGCAGAGATCGACCAGCTGTTTCGGTCTCGCAAGGGCCTCACCGCTGTCTTCATGCTTTTCCTCCTGCCCGGCATGCCGAAGGACGCCATGTCCTACGGGGCGGGCCTCACCGCCTTGCGACTGCCCACCTTCCTGGCGCTCAGCGTGCCCGCGCGGATGCCCGCCTTGCTTCTGAGCACTCTGTTCGGGTCCGAGGTTTACGACCGGGACTATGCTTCGATGGTCTGGATCGCCGTCGGCGCCGGCATCCTGCTAGCCGGAGCGACCTACTACCAGTGGAGGCGTCGTTTGCAATGATTCGTCTCATGCAAGCCGACGACATCGATGGCGCGATGCGTCTCAAGTCCGTCGCAAGCTGGAACCAGACCAGGCTGGATTGGGAGCGGCTGCTGCGTCTCGAGCCGCGAGGCTGCTTCGTCGACGAGCGCGAGGGAATGGTGGCCGGTACAACCACAGCTCTGCGCCACGGAACCGAACTGGCTTGGATCGGAATGGTCCTCGTGCTTCCGGCATTCCGACGCAAGGGCATTGCGAGGGGGCTAGTGCAGCATGCGCTGGCATGGCTCAAGGAATGCGGCAACGCTGTGATCGGACTCGATGCGACTGCGATGGGCTATTCTTTGTACCAGCAACTCAGGTTTCGGGACGAGGACCTGATCGAGCGCTGGGAACGGCCTCCTGTCCGCGCTGATGTCGAGGTTCGCCCCAGTGCGACCATAAAGTTGTCTGATTCCCTCTTGGCTCTGGACCGGACGGTGTGCGGCTACGACCGTTCCGCGTTGATCCGCGATCTTTCCACGGATCCTTCCGTGGAGTGCGTGCAGCGCACTAGCGGTTTCGCGTTCGGCCGTCCGGGTTCCTCGGCGTGGTATGTAGGCCCGTGCGTCGCGGGTTCGGAGAGCGATGCCGAATCATTGTTGATCGATCTGCTCACACCGCACGGCAGCAAGCGCGTATTCTGGGATTTCCTTCCGTCGTCCGCACCCGCCCGCCGATTGGCGTGCCGTCTCGGCTTTCGCCCGGCAAGGTGCCTGACCCGCATGCTGCGCAACGAGGGCGGTGGCGACCTCAGGGATCCGAAGCGCTCGCAGATCTACGCTGCTGCGGGATTCGAGTTCGGCTAGAGCATGGCATTTCAACGCAAGAAAGCGCTCTGGCGCCTGAACGAGGAAGAGATCACGCTTGGGGTTCGCACCATCTTGACAGCGCGCATCGAGCTCGTTCGAAAAGGCCATTCGACCAAGCCGGACGCCTCGGCCGTTTTGGAGCAAGCCTACGACCTTGAATCACAGGGGGCGGATATCGTGGAGATCAATCCCGGTCCGCAGACTCTGACGTCAGGCATTCCGTCCCCTGCTGAAGAACTTCCGGTACTGGTACCTGTGTTGCGGAAGATAGGACCGCGCCTGAGCGTGCCGATCAGCGTGCTGACAGCGAACGCCGAAACCGCCCAGCGAGCGATCAGCTTGGGTACCTCGATCATTCACGACATAAGCGGACTAGCCTACGACAAGAGCTTAGGACCAGCGATCAATGAAACCAACGCCGCTCTCGTGCTAGGCCACTTGCGCGGGTCTCCCGCCCAGTGGCAGCGCATGGAACCGCTGACCCGTCTGGGCGAACATGTTCGCACGGACCTGGGCGCTTCCCTTCTCCGCGCCCACAAGGCGGGACTCGAACGTCGGCGCATCGTTTTGGACCCGGGACTCGAACATGGCAAGCGGGGCCATGAGAACTTCAACCTGTTACGTTCCCTGAACGGCCTTGCTTCGCCCGGTCAAGGCATACAAGTCACCCTTGCGGGGAAGCGGTTCATGCTCGAATCCGTCCGGGCGAGCACAGCGCAGAGGGCGGCCGCTCTCACGGTTGCCGCCACGTTGGCGCTGGAGTCGGGTGCTCACATCCTGACGGTCGAGCGTCCGGACTCTATCCGCGAAGCAGTCGCAGTAGTCGACAGGATCTACGTAGGTGACGAACCGAGAGAGGCAAACGGTTGATCACGCCCTGCTCGAATCTACGTCACGGAACCTTGCTCGCAGGCTTCGACCAATTCGCTACGAATCATTTCGCAGGTCTCCACGGACAGCTTTTCGTCTGATTTCTGCAGGTAGAATACATCGATCGCTCGATGCCCCTGTGTTTGGCAAAGCACAACGTCGATGTCGCACTCGTGCTGCGAGAACACACTTGACAAGTCGTAGAGCAGCCCGCTGCGATCTGGCGCCTGCACGTAGAAAATCGTCGCTCTCGACGACGTGTCGTTATCGAAAGATACCCGTGGCGGCTCCGCGTTGCGCCTGCGGTACGAAACCGGCACGCGTCTCTTGAGAAGCTGTCGCACATCCAGGCTTCCTTCCGCTACCCGCCGCAGTCGCTGCTCAAAATGCTCCAGCACTCTTGCGTCCAGTTCGCCTTTCGTCATCGCCCGGACGCTTGAGACGCGGAACGAGTCCAAGACCACTCCGGCGTCGTTCGAGAACGCCTCGGCGTGCTGTATGTTGAGCCCGAAGCTCGCGATGGTAGCGCAAAGCGACGCGAATAGGAACGGCCGCTCCCAAGTGAGCACCACGAATTCGAGATCGCCGTTATGTCGGCTGGAAATTACCGAAGCGCCGCTGGGCGGCAATTCGCTCGCCATCCTGGCATGCTCGTGAATCTCCTCCCCGGTGTGGATGCGAAGGTAGCGTTCCGGAATGCCCCGCAGGAACCGCTTCAAGCGACGCCTGTCGCGCGGCTCGGAGGCCAGTTCGAGGATCCCTTCCTCAAATCCCGGTTTGATGCGCTTGTCCTCGTGGTCACGCTGGAAGACCGCGTAGACGCCGAGATACAGTCTCCAGAGCAGTTCCTTGCGCCAATTTGTGACGACCGCGGGATTGACGGCGACCGTGTCCGCGTAGGTCACGAGCGTAAGAAGCTTGAGCCTCTCGAGGGTCTTCACCCGCGCCTTGAATCCCTCCAAGACCGCGGTCTCGCTCAAATCGCGCTTGGTCATCACCTCGGACATCGACAAATGCTCCCGCACCAGGTACAGCACTGTGTCGCGATCCTGCGGGTCCGTCAGGCCCATCCGGCGCATGGCCTGGTCCGCGATGGTGGCGCTTGCCACGTGGTGGCCGGTTCCCTCGACTCCCTTGCCGGTGTCGTGGAAAAGCAGGGCGCAATAGAGCAGGTCAGTCCGATCCACCTCTCGCATGAGGCTCGCATAGCGCAGGTCGATGGGGTCGGAAGCCTGCGACAAGTCTTTCAAGACGCGGATGGTAACTAACGTGTGCTCGTCGACCGTGTAGCGATGGTAGAAATCGCGGATGACCAAGCAGTCGATCAGCTCGAAATCAGGAAACAGGCTGTAGAGCGCTCCGGATTCGCGCATTGCTTCCAAGGCCCGGTAGGAGTGGGGCAGAAGCAGAATCTCCCGGAGCAGGGGCCAGTGTGCCGCACTGCTATCGAAATGCGCGCGGACATAAGGAAGCTGGTCTCGAATACGGGTCTCAGTCTCCGCGGCCAAGGGTAGTCCGTGACGGGCTTGGAATCGGAACATCGCGAGCGCTAGCTCCGGCGTTGTTTCCAGCGCATGCGTGTCTTTAAAATAGATTCGGCCGTTGCTCACGCTGAAATCGCGGTTGGAGAGCCGCGACTTGCGTCTGCGCAGGAACGTGAGCAGCGAGCTCGCCGGCGCAGCCGATTCGTCCATGAGTCGGAGGGCGAGCCGATGGATCGACCGGGTGCTGCGGAAGAACGTCCGCATCAGGTCGGCCACTCCGCCGCCGGCCGGATAAACGGTTCCCGCCCCGGCATGGGCGATGGTGTCCTGCATGTCGTAGCTGAGCAGGTTCTTGTCCCGCCCGTAGTAGTAATGCAAGTAGCAGCGCAAGGCGAAGAGAAATCGCTTCGCGTCCCGAATATCCCAGTCGCGCTGCCGCGGCAGAAACTCCTCGCTGGAAGGAATTCCTCGTGCATGCACGTTCTCGAGTTGGGCGACCCAGCAAGCTAGGTGGTAATCCCGCAAGCCCCCCGGCCCTTCCTTGACATTTGGCTCCAAGTGGTAGAGCGTCCTGTCAAACAACTTGTGGCGCCGGTGTGCGGTCTCCGCGAGGGACCGGAGAAGCGGCCTTTGCTCGCGCAGATAGAACTTTGGCAGGGTTGTTTTCTGGAACTCCTCGAAGAACGCGCGATCGCCGACAACGAAGCGAGTGTCAAGCAAGCTTATGTGCAGCTCCGTGTTGTCTCGAGCCAAGCTCGTGCAGTCACGGGGGACCCGCACGGAATGAGAGACTCGAAGCTTGGAGTCCCACAAGGCTGCGAGCAGGCCGGAGATTTGGTCCGCGTGGCGATCTACATCTTTGCGACGGTTGAACAGCAGCAACAGATCCACGTCGGAGTGAGGGAACATGTCGCAGCGGCCGTACCCCCCAACCGCGATGGCAGCGACTCCGCTGCGGTCTCCAGTGAACACTTCGTCGAACCGGCCCTGAACGATGTCGTCCACGGCCGTGGTGCGCCTCGCAACCGCCCGCAGGCCATCGCCGTCCTCGAAGAAGTCCGAACTCAGGCGTTCCATCTGCTGGACGTGGTACGTGGATAGGCTGGACATGACCTTCAGTGCGAGCTCATCAGCCGCCGGACGCGAGTTGAAGTGGGGCTGGCGGCCAAGCCCAAGCAAGAGGCCAGGCCGCCAGCGTGACTCTCGGCGGAGAGCCGATTGGATGCGAAAGGACCGCTAGAGCGCTTCGTCGTCCCTCTCGCTGTTGCGAATCCGGATGGCTGTGCCTACATCTGAAATGAAGACCTTGCCGTCTCCGATCTTCCCAGTGCGGGCCGACTCGACGATCGCGTTGACCGTCTCGTCCACTCGGTCGTTCGGCACGATAGCTTCGAGCTTGACTTTAGGAAGCAAGTCGACTTCATACTCCTGACCGCGATAGACCTCCTTGTGGCCTTTCTGGCGGCCGTGGCCTCGGACGTCGTAGATTGTCATGCCGTCGATGCCGATTCCCTTCAGCGCCTCGCGGACATCATCCAGTTTGAACGGTTGGATTACAGCTTCGATTTTTTTCATCACCTTACCCTCCTCTTATAGCTGATAGGCTTCTTCGCCGTGTTGAGTCAGGTCGAGGCCAGTGATCTCGTCCGTGTCGCTCACGCGAACTCCGATGATCGCGTCTACGATCTTCAGAATGATGATCGTCGCGACGGCAGCAAGAGCCCAGGTTAGCAACGCGCCGAGACCATTGTTCACGAACTGCATCGCGTTCGACTCCAGAAGGCCTGGGGCGCCGCCGACAGCCTCTCGCGCGAATACTCCAGTCAGGAGCGCGCCGACCGTTCCACCGATTCCGTGGACGCCAAAGGCGTCGAGCGAATCATCATAGCCAAGCTTAGCCTTCAGCACCGCCACGAAGTAGTAGCAGACCATGCCGGCCACAAGTCCGATGATAATCGAATCCATCGGTCCGACGAACCCGGAAGCGGGCGTCACCGCAACAAGGCCCGCAACCGCACCGGTGATTCCACCTAGGATGCTGGGCTTGCCGTCACGCAGCCATTCTACTACGAGCCAGCCGACTACCGCAGCGGAAGCGGCGAAGTGAGTGTTCACGAAGGCCGCCGCAGCCAGTCCGTCAGCCGCTAGCGCGCTGCCGGCGTTGAAGCCGAACCAGCCCACCCAGAGCAAGCAGGCACCGATGAAGGCGAGAGCTAGGTTGTGGGGACGCATTGTTTCGGAGGGATAGCCCTTGCGCTTGCCCAGATACATAGCAACGACCAAGGCGGAGACCCCGGACGAGATGTGAACGACCGTGCCGCCGGCGAAGTCGAGGGTAGGGATGACCCCGTCGCCACTGAGGAATCCGCCGCCCCACACCATGTGGACCATCGGGAAGTAGACGACCGTGGCCCAGAGAGCCATGAACACTAGCATTGCCGAGAATTTCATCCGCTCGGCAAATGCTCCGGTGATGAGCGCGGGGGTGATGATCGCGAACATCAGTTGGAAGACCATGAAGGTCAAGTGCGGGATCGTTCCATTAGGTTCGGTTCCGACTCCCGCTAAGAAGAGGTGGTCCAAACCTCCTATGAACGCATTCCCCCCGGCGAACGAGAGGCTGTAGCCATACAGTGCCCAGAGCATTGTCATGAGCGCCATCATGGCGAAGGACTGCATCATGGTTCCCAAGATGTTTTTCTTGCGAACCAAGCCGCCATAGAACAGAGCCAGGCCCGGCCCCGTCATTAAGAGAACCAACGCCGAACTCGTTAGAATCCAGGCGTTGTCGCCGGTGTCAATGCCGTCCTGGGCAGCAGCCAATGCGGGCATCCCCAACATGGCAAGCAGCGTCAAGCTGAATATGATCGATTTTCTCATCTGCACACTCCTTTCGGATCTTCGAATCCAATGCCGGAACTGTTCGCTCGCGCATCGCTTGGAGGCCATGAAACAGTCGGGCTACCTCGCGGACCACGGGGCAACCCGACCGGTCGGGACCCTCCAAACCTCGGGGCGCCGTCTTCCGGACGTTTCAGAGCCATTGTGCAAATTGAAACTCAAGCCGAAGCGACAGAATCGCTTCCATACAAGATTTCTATCGTGCTGACGGAGACGGACCTGGCTCGCGGATCGGTTCCTGCGCCAAATCAGCCCGCGGTCGGGGGCGGCAGCATCACCTGCGCCGCAACGTCTGTTTCGGATCCGCGAATCCGAATCTCATTGGCAAAACGTCCTAGGTGAACATCCTGCCGTCTCGATCCTGCGGGATCTCGCCCCGTCCGCGATCTCGGTCACCATCTCTTCGACACGGCGGGCTCGCACCACGGCTTCCGGGTTGACCGTCGACTGCAAATCGACATTGGATTCCTTAAGCAACCAGCCCTCGCGACATCCTTGCTGGCGAGGGCTGCCCCAAATCCGGCAATGGGTGCTGCCTCGCTGCCATTGAGCCACTTACATCGCTTCCAATTCGAGCGCCGAGACTACCGCTGCGATTCTTGCCCCGCAGTACCCTCCGATGTGCTGTCTCTTGACGCAATTCCCCTCATGTGCTGGATCGGTGAACCAAGGCCCTTTCCGGAACTAGGCGCATTCGATAGACACCAATGTGGGCAGAGCTGCGGCGAATGCCCGGTTGGTACCGCATTGGTGCCGCGCGATGCGTTACGCAAAATACGGTATTCGCGGATGGCGAGCGCTGGCCCGGTTCCCTTGGAGGGTCAATGGCGCGTCCACCGAGCCCGGAGTGGGCCGTCCAAATTGAAGCGAAACTTGAACAATCCTCTTAGAACAGGCGGTGGCTGAATAACTTGTGGATTCCCATATTGGCCGCCGAGTCAAGTTGACGCGTCCCGTAGGCCCGAAGCCAAGACAAGCTGACAGCGAGTCCGCTCTGGGATCGCGCCCATGGCGATTGGAAAGAGATCGGAGCGGACCCCGTCGCGCGATCGGAAAAGCGACTCAAGCCAACCCGAGTTCGCTTCCATCGGAAGCCGGCCTGCCAATTGAGACCCACCGGGGGCCGATGGTGCCGCACAAGATAAATATCGTGATTCGTACCAATTTGACGTCAATCGTCTAGAAATCGTTCTCTTCGATAAGACATAGGATCATTCCAACCCTCTTGCCTCCAGGATTCGTCGGACGGCACGGCCAGTCCAACGCATTCGCTTGGGTGGTCGAATGTTCCCTTGGTCCCCAGTCCGCCCGCTGCTCCATTGAAACGCCTACCAACCGTCGACAACGATCCAGGAGCGAGGCGATCCCGCAATTGCCCGTGAGTTGCTGTCAAAAAGCCTATCAAGACAAAGAGAGACTTTTCAATGCTTTGCCATTGTTGAATACAAGTAGCAAATGAAATACAAGGTGAGACTAGAGACGTCTTAGCTGGATGCCAATTGACCGTTCCCCTGGATCCGAGCCACCCGGGATGTGGGAAATTCATCATATCAAGCTACTTTCCTGGCGAACACCGAGGGCGGCATTTTGCCCACCGATCGGTGTGGCCGGACATGGTTGTAGTGCGTTCGCCAGCGTTCGATGATGGCGCGTGCCTCAGTCAGGCTGCCGAACCAATGTAAGTCCAGGCAGTACTCCCTAAACTTGCCATTGAAGCTCTCCACGAACGCATTCTGAGTTGGCTTTCCGGGCTGGATAAAGTGCAGCCTCACAGCGGTTCGCCGGGCCCAGAAGAACATGGCCTTGGCAGTGAACTCCGGGCCATTGTCCAGAACCAGGGTCCTGGGCAGTGGCCGGGTTGTGCTGAGCTCATCGAGATACCGAGCCACGCGGGCGCCGGAGATCGACGTGTCGACGATCTGGCCGACACACTGGCGGGAGAAGTCATCGATTAGGTTAAGGATCCGGAACCGCCGGCCATTGGCGAGCTGATCGGACATGAAGTCCGCGGACCAGCGCTCGTTGGCCTTCGTCGGCACCGGCATCGGCACTCTGGGCCGCGTGATCTTCTTGCGGCGCTTGGTGCGCACCTGCAGGCCTTCCTCGCGGTAGACCCGATAGGTGCGCTTGCGGTTGATGACCCGACCTTCCTGCTTGAACATCTCGTGCAGCGTCAGATAGCCGTAGCGGGGATAGCGCTCGGCCAGGACCTTCAGCCGATGGCACAGATCCGCGTCGTCACGGCCCTTGAGCCGATACCAAGCCACCGAACGAGGCAAGCCCACCAGGCGGCAGGCACGTCGCTGACTGTAGCGGCGATCGGTTAGGTGATCCACGGCCGCTCGCCGCTGGGCGGCCGTCACCATTTCCCCTGGACCAGCTCCTTCAGCGCCGCCTTGTCCAGTTCCGCTTCGGCCAACAGCTTCTTGAGCTTCGCGTTCTCCCGCTCGAGCTCACGCAGCCGCCTGGCATCGGATATCTCCATGCCGCCGTACTTCGACTTCCAGCGATAGATCGTGTTCTCGACGACGCCATACCGGCGCGCCAACTCGCCGACCGGCTGGCCGGCTTCGTGCTCCTTGAGGATCGAAATGATCTGTTCGTGCGTATACCGCTTCCGCTTCATCGGGGGACCTCCTTGGGGTCAACATACAAGGAAATCCCACATCCGAAACGGCTCGGATTACGGGGGAACGGTCACCAACACCGAAGCAACCGATGTGCCGGACTACTTGTTCCCTCCATTTCGCGTGCGGTGCTGGTTGGTTGATTCTTCATACGGGACGGCCTGGCTTCCCCGCCCCGGCTCGGGGCCTCGCAGCACACTGCGGGACGGGCGGGCCCTGGACGGAGCGCTAACGGACAGACTGTAGAAGGAGGGTCACGACATGGGCCCTTATGCGTTCGCAATAGGAAATCGATGGTCTCCCCCAACGCGAAGGCCGAGCGTGCGGCGAGCACGAGTGCTGCCAGAAAACGCGATTTGGAGGCCACGCAATTACGGCATGGGGCATGTAACGGAATTCGACCTCCATTACGTCTAAGCGGAAAACCCTCTGGACCCCAAACAGAAGTTGATGCCCCTTCCCTTCCGCGCCGCCTTCAATTGCCCTGATCATCTCGCCGAGATCGAGCAAGGGGTCGTGCGGGCGAAGACGCATCAATTGGCTAAGCGCCGTGCGGGACGGTGGCTAGACCGTTGGGGACGAGGCAGGCATCGCGGAGGATGAGTTGACAATGCGTAGACCAGCACTAGCGTGGGCATGCTTCTTCAGTGTTGCGCTTTCGGGCCAAACAGCATTCGGCCAATCGCAAGAGCGTGGAGGCAGCAGTTCGTCGTCTTCCAGCAGTTCCTACGGAAGTTCGAGCGGAAGTTCAAGGAGCAGTTCCGGGAGTTCCAGCAACAGCTACGGCAATTCGAGTAGCAGCTACGGGACATCCAGTAACTCCTACGGCACCTCCAGTAACACCTACGGTACGTCCAGCAACACCTACGGCTCTTCAACTGGCAGTCAAACAAGGAGGTCGGACTCGGATTACAGGACAGCGCCGACCGGGATCAAGGAACGTAGCCTTTATCGTTTATACATGCCGGTTATCGTCAACGGGAGGGTGGTGATCGAGGGTGCCGATCGTCCGTCCGAGCCAGTGGTCGTAAGACTGTCGTGCGGCGCTCAGTCGCTCCCGCAAGATTACACCGACCACAAGGGACGCTTCTCGTTCCAGCCTAGTTGCAACCCGGTGCTCGCTATGTCCGATGCGAGCGCACGGGGCAGCTTCTTCGGGAGACCAGGCGGTGGCCTGGCCTCGACATCGGGGATGATGGACCTATCGCACTGCTGGCTGTATGTGGACTTGCCGGGCTATGTTTCGAGGCAAGTACCATTGGGAATGCTCCATTCAATGACCTGGAGAGATGTGGGCCCGATTGTTTTGCGCCCGATCAAGGGCTCGACCGGAACCACTGTCAGCTTGACAACGCTAACGGCGCCCAAGAAAGCGCGCAAGGCGTTCAAGAAGGGGTCCAAGGCTCTCCGATCGGTCGAAAAACCGAACTACACGAAGGCGATTTCCCATCTTGAGCGGGCGGTAGAGTTCCATCCCGAATTTGCGGCCGCATGGGAAGCCCTAGGCAGAGCCCGCAGGGGCCTTGGCGACGAAGGAGGTGCGAGGCAGGCATTCACTCGCTCCCTCGAGGCCGACCCGCAATTCTTGAAACCCTACGTTGAGATGATGGAAATGGCTCTTGGAAGAAAGGACTGGGCCGAAGTCGAATCACTGACCGACCGCTACCTTGCATTATCACCGCGGTCCACCAGAGTCCGCTTGATGAGCACTCTTGCTGCGTATCACCTCGGAAAGATGCCGAAGGCTGAGTCGATGGCCCGCATGATCGAGAATGCGGGCGAAATGGACGTGTGGCCACAGAGCTTCATCATCATGGGGGCCGCTCATTCGAACCGCGGCGAATTCAAGGATGCGGCCCAGTACCTCAAGGCCTATCTCAGGCTCAACCCCAACGGGGCGGCTGCTCCAGAAACACGACGTTTGCTCCACGAGTGGAAGACTCTACGGGTCATCGACTCCGACGACGCAGAGCTCTCCAGCATTCCCGACCTCAGCATTCCCGACCTCATTGGCTTGCCAATTCCTTCCCTCTCGAATACGGACGAGCCGGAGCGCTAGCCCGGGGGATGGCGCTGACCGCGAGTGGCCCTGGTGCCCAGCTGGGTGCCATGGGGTGCTGACCGAATCAGCCAGCTGCCGTCCAATGCCCGCTGGACCGCTGGAGGGGTACGCTGCCCAGACATGGTCCGATTCGGAATAAAGCAGCCTTGGGCATCGGTGGGCGGACACTCTAATGTGATCCAGACGTCCTTCCAGTAGCGTAATCGATTCTCCGCTCCGCCGCGTCACTCGTTGCCGGCAAGTCATCAGACACTTCCCCTCGCAGAGACCAGCAGCGTGTCGGGTACCGACGAATGCAGCACAAGGGCACCCTTCAGTCTTGAGATTGAGCCGGGTGACTGTACTGGTGACCGTTGCCCGGCCAAGGCCAGCACGCTAATCAGGGAGTGCCTCGCCCAAACACCCCGACGCGGCCTTCTCAGATGTACGTGGCAGTGAAGGCCGCACCGCGCACGGGGCGGCGTCGACTCTAACGAAGCTGATGCTGCGTGGCGGGCTAGGAACAGATCCTCGCCAGCCTACTAGCGCCGGATTTGCACTCGGTCGGTCTGAGGCTGCGGAACCACCGTGCTGAACTGGCCCTCCATTACGATCGGCAGGGCCTCGATGCACCCGTTTTGACCTAGGTCGCCGCAGCCGGTGAAGATCCGATACACCTTGCCGGTTTGCTTGCTGTAAAGGAACAGGGCTCCCTCGACTGGGATTCCGGGGCTGCCGGCAGACGCCACTCCTAGTTCGGCGGAAGACCCGCCTGATCCACCGGTGCCGGCGACATTCTGGCTGAACATCTCCCACTGTCCAGCATCGGCAGACTCGCCCACGGCTTGTGCCAGGACTATGCCGCTGACGGCGGCGCCGAGTAAGACGACTGCGAGTAGCAAGTTTCGATTGGTCATGTGTTGCTCCCCTCCATCGGAGCTTTCTCAATTTCAGTCGCTCTTGTCGCGAGACAGTAGAGGTGACCGGCTTGAGCGTCCAGTCGGGTTTGACGCAAGATTCCTCCTCATGGTTGCCTTCGGTGGAGGCGCTGCCATGTTCTTCCCGTTGAATTACCGTTCAATCGACACTAACGCCGACGCAGGCAACCCTTCCCGTTGCACGCCCTGTCGCGAAGGAGAGTCCCTTATCGGCCCGGCCGGTCACGCCGCCAATCGTGTCCTACACGGGCCGCCCAAGGCGTCACAGACGCAACGCAGCCTTGTTGCCGCCATTGCAATCCGGCCGGGCGCCCTGCATCGCGACGATGACGTCCGCCGGCCGTTCGCTCAGCCGCTCCTCGGTGATCTCGAAGCGTAAGTGGAAAATCGCCTCCGGCGCGCGACCAGCTTTGCAGGCGTCCAGTCCTCAGAAATCGAGCACAGCGAAATCCGTCGCACCGCACGACAGCGGGTCACGCACGGCCCAGCTGTCGGTCTCAAAGGTAATGCGCAACGGCAAATGGGCTTCCTTTTCACTCGATGGGGCGGCGGCAACGTCAGTCGCGCTGTTGGCAACCGCAAGTCTGTCTCTTGGACATGATTCCCCTTCCAAACGCCCAGCCACACTGATCCGCGAGATCAGAATTAAGACCACAGCTGCTGGCTGGGCACCCTCCCGTCCCGGTAGCTCGCCCGCAGGCGGAGTTGTGGGCTCCGAGCGAAGGACTCGCCCAGCGAACCGGCTCAGGCCGCCACATCAACCATGTTGATCGGCGGGATATGGATGTGCGTAACGCTTGGCTTCCTGCCAAGAAACGACTCCGCCATCTCAAGAGCTTCGTCTACTGTGTCGGCACACTCCCAACCCATCACTCGCGCAGCGACCCTGTCCTCGGCGCCGACGACGATCACCTGACCGCAGTGATCGGCACCGTTCTCAGCCCAGTACCACATGTAGAACGGATGGACGCCGTGGTACCCGTAGCCATTGCGGTACATCTCGCGATACTCCGGATTCCGAGCAAACTCCCCCTCGTACTTGCGCTGCAGACTCTCCGAGTCCCTAGTCTCGGTCAGGCAGCGATGAAAGAACTCGTGGTATGCCGCATGATGCTTGGGGCTGAACTCGTTGTAAAGCGGATGGGTGAGGATGAACACTCCGTCCTTCTTCAAGATCGGCGCGCCACGGTACATGTTGAAGAAGTACCCGAGCGCCAAGCAGCGCACGAGCAGGGGGTTCATAGGGGCGTTGACGTTGTACGGACAGACAAACGGCACTCCGAACAGCGCTACATCGGACTGGCCCTCCACGGGCACGCAATACTGCTGGTACGTGTAAGCGAGCGTTTTCTCGTGCACCGCGTCAGTTGCGCCGGCGTGTACCGCGATCATCTGATAGGGCGCGGGGATCGAGAACAAGAGCTTACGCTTCACATTGCGAGGGAGCGACTGGAGTCCGATCCGGGCGACGCGAAAGGAAATTCGGTCCAAGGCGTTCCACTCATCCTCCGGCTTGATGAAGAATTCCATCTTCGGATCGAACATCTGGTTGTTGACCACGGTTTCGATATGGAACACATTCAGCTTCTCGTTCACGATTTGGCCCATGCGATTGCAGGAATCGGTCAACGGGGATCGCGTGTGGTCGAAATAGGAATCCGAAGCCAGGATCGTCTGCGGGTTGTGATGCGCTTGAAGTGACACGTAGTCGCACAGCCCGACACCCACGGACTTGTTACCCCCGTCCATGGGAACCAAGTTGATGTTCACGTAGATGAGGAGATCTGACTCGGCAGCGCGGCGATTGATCCTCACCTTCTCGCCTTGTTCGGTTTCTCCTAGCTCGACCAAGCCGTTCGGGTCCTCGCCGTCGTGGCAATAAAGCCGGTGGGGGTAGTAGGCGTTGAAAATTGCTCTGCCCACGGACCAGCGGATTTCAAAGGGCTCCATCCGACGGTGGAAGGAGTTCGCGATCAGAATCTCGAAATCGTCGACGCCCGCGGCGTCGAACATTGCGAGCAGTTGCGTGAGAACCGACTGGCGGATGTCCGGCCTGTTCATTCTTGGGAGCGGCAGCGAGATGTCATCGATGGCGATGGTGACCTTCATCCCCGCGCGCAGCTGGGAGCGCAACGGCGCGGCTTGTTCGGGGTGTTCCAAGGCGTAACGGATGGCTGCGTCTCGGTCGGGAAGCCCAGGAATCGTAGGCTTCGGGTATACGATCCTGGTTCCAGCTGGCAGCTTTACTCTGATCAGGTCCTCGCCATACCACAGCAGTCGATCGACGGAGGATCCGTTCAATTCGCGGACACAGTCTCGATCCGACACCAAGGCGCCTCGACCAACCGCGTTAGGTCGCGGGTCACCGAAGACCGAATTGTCGGGAGTGGCTGGGGAAGACACAGCTTCGCTCATTCCTGCAACGAGTCTACCCGCTCGCTGCTTCGGAAGGCGGCCACTTCGCATTTGCCACGGACCCTAGTGCTGCGAGCGGCAATCAAGACGAGTCCGTTGCTCGCTTGGGAACGGGGGACACTCTGAGGTCGAGAATCATCCATCCGTTGGCAAGCGCAGCCTTCTCGAGTCGTGCATCAGGGTTGGTCGCAACAGGCGCACCAACGGCTCGTAGCATCGGCAGGTCCGAGTAACTGTCCGAATAGGCCTTGGCTTCCTCCATGGCGAAACCGCGGGCTCCCGCGTAGCTGCGAAGTGCGGAAGCCTTCTCCTCCCCTGCCAGCAGCGGCGGGACGATTTCGCCGGTCGCCGCGCCCTCCGAGAATGACATGCGGTTCGCCAGCATGTCGTCGAAGCCGAAGTACTCCGCAGCCGGAGCAATCTCGAAATCAAGGCCTCCTGTGACAAGCACCGTTCGGTAACCCTCCGACCTGTCAAGCGTCACCCGCTCCTTCGCATAGCGGAACCGCTCCTTCCTGATCGTGGAGTCAAACATTTCGCGTGCTTGCGAACGAAGCCAGTCGGCTCCGAGCCCTCGGTATTGGCGAAAGAACACTATGTTGAATAGCCGCCGAGAGAAAGTGTCCAGAATTAGCCAGACCGGAACGCCCAGCAACGCCTTTCCAAAGCGCCAAGCGGCTATCGCCTTGTTCGGGTGCCGCCTAGCGAACCAAGCATAACGGGTGACTACATTACCTGAGACCAGGGTTCCATCGAAGTCGTAGAACGCCACGCGCTCGCTGCGGGTCGCTTGGCGGAACGGGGTTAGCCGTGACCCAGCCACATCAGCCAACCCAGAACGAAAATTGCGCCCAGGAAATAAGCGAAGCAGTAAAGGCCGTAGGACAAGCGTTCGCGGTCTGTCGAGCGCCCGACGATTCCCATCACGGTCGAGGCGAACAGGGCGAACAGGATTGCTGCTTGCAGATGGGATGGATTGAACATTAGGCTGTTGCCTTCTTGCCGGAAGCGATTTCGTACACGTCGACCATTGCCAGCAGGTTGAGGAGTCCGGAGCACACGATGAACTTCGTGCCGTAGTCATGTACCGCGCCGGGCATTGTCTCCTGCTCGTAGCCCAGCCAGACCGTCAGGAAGTAGAGCGATCCGTTGCACAAGTCGCCCACATACCCTCCGTAGGTCATGATCGTGGTGAAGAGGTCCCCGCCCATCGGTGTGAACATACGGCCCTGCATAAGGAGGCCGGTGATGAACATCCCCGCGATCGTCGCCAAGAGCACGCCGCCATGCCACTGGCGCTTGAGGTAGTAGTGGCCGGCACCAGGGATCAGCCACGCGAGCACGACGGGCGGCAGGCGCCTCGCAAGAGGGACTTCGATTTGCGAAGTCTCTTTGGTCTTGCTGGATTCCCGTTTGCCTGCCATCGACACCGAACGGCGTTAGACCGCGAAAAATCGCACCGTCCAATGCAGACGGCGCGGCGAACTGTCCCTAGACCAAGTATCGCACGCGCCCGCCGGGCGAGGCTCGTCTCAGGACGGAATGCACGAAACATCGCACAACAAGACCTGCATGCGCGATCCTTCTGTTTCCGTATGTGGCACAGCTGTCAATCTCGGACGGCATTCGCCGACCGCACTCCGTCCAGGCTGTCGACAGCGGTCGCAGCGAGAAGCAAGCATTCACGCATCCAGTAGCAGCTCGTAGACCTGCCATGTCTCTTGGGCGCATCGCTGCCAGGTGAATCGCTCTGCACGGGCCAAGCCCTTCCTGCGAAGCGCGGATCGCAGTGCAGAGTCTTCCAACACGCGCTTCAAAGCGACCGCGATCTCCTCCGTGTCATTCGGGTCCACGAGCACCGCGGCATCGCCCGCGACTTCTGGGAGGGCCGAGACGTTCGAGGTGATCACAGGCAGCCCGGCCGCGAACGCCTCGACAACGGGAAGTCCAAAGCCCTCTTCCAGTGACGGGAACACCAGGGCTTCGGCCTCAGCGTACAAACTGGCCCGCACCTCGTCGTCGACGTGGCCCACGAGCAGGATCCGGTTGCGAGCGCGGCTAGCTCGAATCCGGTCGAGAATGCCTCGAGCGCCGAATCCGCCGGAACCGGCGAGAACTAGTTGAGTCGAACCTCCGACAAGTTCGAATGCCTCAACGATCCGACCGAGGTTCTTCCTCACTTGCAGCGCGCCGAGGTGAAGCAAGAAGGGACCCGAGACGCCGAGGCTCTTCAACGCTGCGGCACGCCACGCGCGGGGCGGTATGTCTAGAGGCTCCGCACCATGGTGAACCACGGTGATGCGGGCGATAGGGAATTCGAGTCGCTCGGCGACTTGCCTGGCGGTGTGCCCCGAGACCGCGATGATGTGGTCAGCCCGCTCCGCCGTCTCGCGGGCCAGGCCTGCGAAGCGCGCCTGGAAATCCGGAGTCGCGTACTCCCCGCTGAGCGCGAACAAGTCGTGAAACGTCGCCACCCTCGGAATTGCCAGACCGGCGGGCAGGCGCTGGTTCAGGCCGTGGAACAGCCGCAATCCGCGCGCGCTCAGATGCATCGCCGGCGCTTCGAGAAGTCGGCGCCTCGCGTTGGCAGGCAGCCGGGCCCGGAAGGACCGCAAATAGCGATTGCTGCGGTAGAACCAACCGAAACGCTCGTCGGGGCGAAGCCGCGCAAGTTCGCGCGTCAGGTTGCGCGCGTAGACCGCCACACCCGTGGGTGGCCGGTCGAGGCTGTTGCCAGCATCGATTCCGATCATCGCCCGCTCAATCAATCATCCACCAAGCCGAACCGACCGCCTCGATCTCGATGGGCGACGAGTTCGAGCTCGACCCGAGCTAGAACATCCGGACCGTCGGCCGGAATCACGCAAACATCCGTGTCCCCAAACGGTGTCCATCTTTGCCTGAAGCGCCCGTTCGGGGCTCCCGCGAAGACCTCTACCACTGGAACGCCAAGCGCCGCCGCCAAGTGCGCGCTCGCGGAATCGTAACCGACAAAGACATCCGCTTCGTGCATCCAACCACCGAATTCGCCAAGGGTGCCCCGAATCGTCATCAGGTCCGCCCGCTTGCCGACGGCGTCGCGGGCTGTCTTTACATGAGTGCTGGAGCCTAGGAACGACCCAACTCGCTTATCCACCACTCGAGCCTCGTCCTCGCCCCCACCGTAGTCAAGTACGATGCGGAACCCTAGCCTGCGCAATAGCCCAAGCAGCGCGTCCTCGAACTCATCACCCAAGCGCTTGGTTTCGCGGCCCCCGACACCGAAGCTCACCGCGGCGACCAATCTGCTGCTGTTGAATCGAAGACACGTGCCTCTTCTCCGGTCCTCCGATCGGAGCACGACGAACGGCAGGCGCAAATCGTCGCTGGCGCTGGACATCCACGACGCGGTTCCAGCTAGCTCTCCCAGAGGAGTCGAAGCGTCCGGCGCGAAGGAGCGACTCTCGAAGAAATCGTAATACCGCTCATCGGCTACGGGCAGCATTCCGAGTTGCGTAAGTCGGCTGTCCGGGTCGATCGCAAGCCATTCACCCGGCTCCAGCCCCGCGATGCTCTCTTGGACGATGGAACGAACTTCGAGCCACGCTTTCAGGCGATCCGCCAGCAGAGCACTTCGACCGTAAGAAATCAAGCGACGTTTGACCGATTGGCCGTTGGCGATGAGAAAGGCGTTCTTCCTTGGCGCGATGAACTCGATTTCGGCAGAACTGAAAACGCTCATGGCCGCGCGGATGAAAACGCTCGACACAGCGATATCTGCGCCCAGCGTGACCCTCGAGAGAACCAAGACAAGCTTGACCCTTTGGTGGTTGTCATCGCCCAGATTCTCCATCCTGAGGCCCTTGCGAATCTGTTGGTAACGCTCTCTCAATTGCTGCGGCCCCGAATACCCCAGCTCGACAAGCGCACCGGCAATCGGCGAACGAGGCGCGTACACGACCTCGGACATGAACGAGACATACGCTTCCACCGAGTCCGGATCGAAGCTGTCCGACCATGTTTCCACGACATCGGCAAAGATTGCGCGGGTGGCTTTCCCGGCTATGCTCCGATCCTTGGAGAAGGCCGTCTCGGCTAGGGCCCGCGTGCAATGGACGAACTCAGGCGATCCGGGATCGGCCTCCAGCACGCCGCGCACAAGGGAATTGATCGGCATCTTCATTCAGGATGTCGAAGGCCGCAGCAAAGGGCAAATCGACCACCCGCGGCTATAATCGTGTGTCGGCTGAGAGGCTTGGCCCGAAGAATGAAGGTTTCCCGAATCCACGAGTGTGGCGGCCCCGAGGTCATTCGTTACGAGGACGCACCGATGCCCTGCCCCAAGGCTAACGAAGTCCTGGTGCGGGTCCACGCCTGCTCATTGAACCATCTCGATCTCTGGGTGCGTGGCGGCCTGCCGACGCTCCGCCTGACCTTTCCTTGGGTGCTGGGCAGCGACGCCGCTGGCGAAATTGTCGAGGTAGGCGAGTTGTGCGAGCGAGCCAAGGTGGGAGATCGGATCGTGGCCGCGCCGGGGAAGACCCGGGCTGCGGGGTTCGAGACAGCGCACGGTCGTGACAACGCCGCACCAGACTACGGGCTGTTCGGCTCAGTGTATCCGGGCCTGAATGCCGAGTACGTGACGATTCCCGAGGCCAATGCCCTTGCGATTCCGCACGGGCTGACCTACGAGGAGGCCGCGTCAGTGCCTCTTGTGTTCCTCACCGCGTGGCACATGCTCGTCGGCATCGCCAAAATCCGCATGCTCGAGGACGTGCTCGTGATCGGCGGGTCAAGCGGCGTGGGGATTGCCGCGATCCAGATCGCGAAGCTCCACCATTGCCGAGTGATTGCTACTGCCGGTGGCGACCGCAAGCTTGCCAAAGCCAAGGCCCTCGGCGCGGACCACGTCATCGACCACTACGAGCAGTCGATCAAAGACGAGGTCAAGCGGATAACGGGTCGCCGCGGCGTGGATGTAGTCTTCGAGCATGTGGGCGCCGCCACATTTGGGCACTCCGCCGCCTCCATGGCTCGCCATGGCCGCCTAGTGACATGCGGTGCGACAACCGGGTTCGAGACGCGACTCAACCTAGGACACTTGTTCTCCAAGCACCTGAGCATTCACGGCTCGTACATGGGCACGATGGGAGAGCTCCACGATCTGCTCCGGTTCTTCGATCGCGGCCTGCTCAAGCCCGTGGTCGACCGGGCGTTCCCGCTGAGCGACGTGCGCGGAGCTCACGAGCGCATGGCTGCGAGGGAGCACTTCGGCAAGATCGTCATCGTGCCCGAATAGCGCGTTCGACTAGCGGATATACTGGCAAAAGCACCTCGCGTCGGCGCTATCCGCGTCGCGAGTTCCGCCTTCGCCAATGAACCGCGTTCGATTTGCGCCTTCGCCAACGGGGTTCCTGCATATCGGCGGGGCCCGCACCTACGTCTTCAACTGGCTTTACGCGCGCTCGACCGGGGGACAAGTCCTCCTTCGCATCGACGACACGGACGCCGGCCGCAATACCGAGGAGTCCCTGCGCTCGATCCTGGATGGACTGCGCTGGCTCGATCTGCCATGGGACGAGCAGCACTTTCAATCCAAGAGGCGCTCCTCACACGTCCAGGCCGCCCGGGCGCTCCTGGCGAGTGGTGCCGCCTATCGCGATTTCACACCGGAAGGCGAAGGCCAAACGGAGCGCGCCGCAGGGGAACCGTGGCTCTTCAATCCGGGCATGCGCGAGCTCGGCACTGCCGAAAGCGACCGCCGAGCGGACTCCGGCGAGCCATTCGTCGCGCGGTTTCGCGTCCCGCGGGATCGTCCGGGAGGCGCGACGTTCAAGGATCTCGTCTACCGCAAGCAGTTTCGCAGGTTCTCCGACATCGAAGACTTCGCGCTGCTACGCAGCAACGGGGACCCGACGTATCACCTTGCATCCACCGTGGATGACGGCGAATTGGGGATTACACACGTGATCCGCGGCCAGGATCACCTCACGAACACCTTCAAGCACATCTTGCTGCTGGAAGCCCTAGGGTTCGACCGCCCCGCCTTCGGCCATTTGCCGCTGCTGTTGGGACCGGACGGATCCAAGCTGTCGAAGCGACGCCATGGGGCGCTCGTGAGCGTGACCAACTACCGTGACATGGGATTCCTGCCTCGCGGCTTCGTAAACTACCTGAGCCTGCTAGGCTGGTCGCCCAAGAATAATCAAGAATTGCTCGAGGTGCCGCAGCTCGTGGAAGCATTCCGCATCCAGCAAGTGCTGCGCACGAACGCGGTGGTGCAATTCGGGGACAAGCCCGGCTCGGCTCAGTGCGACCCGAAGGCCGTGTGGCTAACCGGCCAGCATCTCCGAAGGATGCCGATCGGGCAGCTGATGCCCTACTGCGAGCATGTGCTCCGAGATGCCGGTTGGTGGCTCGATGAGTTGGCGGGGAGGCGGCGGCCATGGTTCATCGAGGCCGTCGACTCTCTGCGATCTCGGCTGAACCTGTTGTCCGAGTTGACGACGCGATGCCGGGCGTACTTCCGCGACGACTACGGATTCGAAGCCAAGGCTCGCAACAACTTAGAGAAGAGCGGCGTTCGCGAGATGCTGCACGTGCTAGCGGATCGGCTCGACGCATCAAAGGAGTTTACGGAGAAGTCGGTCGAGCAGGAAATCCGGTCGCTGGCGGCCGAGCGCGGCGTCAAGGCGGGCTTGCTGATCAACGGTTCGAGAGCTGCCCTGACGGGTCAGACGGTCGGGCCGAGCGCCTTCCGCGTGTTCACGATCATTGGCAAGGCACGCTGCGTGAAGCGCTTGAGCGCGGTGTAAGGCAGACGGCGGGAGTTCTCAAGATGCTGCTGCTCGGGATAGGAGGCTGGCTGCACGACGGCGCCGCAGCCGTTATGCGGGACGGGAAGATCCTAGCAGCCATCGAGGAGGAAAAGCTCGCTCGCGAGTCACACCGAGGAGGCCTGCCGTCCAAGGCGATCGAAGCCTGCTTAGCCTTGTCGGAAGCCGAGCCCGACGCGGTCGACTGCGTTGCTCTAGTGCGTCCCTTGGGCAGCGGCGCTGATAACAGCTTCCACCTTCACTTGAGGACACAATTCCCGAACGCTCGAATTGTCGTCACCGATCACCACGAGGCCCACGCGGCGAGCGCATATTACGCCTCGCCGTTCGACAAGGCCAGGGTGCTCACGCTGGATCGCCGGGGCGACATGCGCTGCGGCGCCGTGTGGCGCGGCGAGGGCGTCACGCTCGATCCGATCGAGGAGCTGTACGCTCCCGACTCTCCCGCGGTGGTCTACAGCAGGGTCACGGAACTGCTAGGCTTCCGCGCCGGACGCGAAGAGCACAAGGTCCAGTGGCTTTCTCTTGCCGGCACGCCGCGCTACCGCGATCTATTCGACGACATGATGGGCGGCGGTCGCGACCGGCTCCCAATCTTGGACCACAGCTTCTTCGACCCCTCGCGACCGACTCACGGGGGCTTCAGCGACAGGTTTTACCGGGAAGCGGGGCTCGAGCTGGCAGGACCCATCTCCGACGATACGCGCAATGACTTGGCTGCCAGCGTACATGCCTCCGTGACGGATTCGGTATCGCGGCTGGCTGGCTCGTCAGAGAATCTGTGCCTCGCCGGGGGCATTGCGATGAACGCCCTGCTGATCCAGGCTCTCGACGACAGCGGAAGGTTCCGGGAAGTGTTCGTACAGCCCGCTGCCGGCAACTCCGGCACCGCGGTCGGTTGCCTGTACCACACCTGGCACAAGGTGTTGAAGCGGCAGAAGCGCGTCCCGATGCGCGACCTGTTCCTCGGGCCGCGGCACAGCAGCGAGGAGATCAAGCAAATCCTCGACAACTGCAAGCTGCGCTTCCGCTACTTGCTGACGGACGCGGAACTCGTGGCCTCCGCGGTCGAGAGACTGGCCGACGACCAAATCCTTGCTTGGTTCCAGGGACGCACCGAGTTCGGACCCCGCGCGCTGGGTAATCGCAGCCTTCTTGCTTCCCCGCTCAATCCATATTCGACAGAGAATCTCAACGGTTACATAAAGCATCGCGAGAAGTTCCGCAAGTTCGCGGCGTCCGTTCCCGAGGAAGCGGCCGACACGTACTTCGATACCGGTCCGGCTGCTCGCTACTTGGCGACGGTCTCGCGGGTCAAGGCTGCACATCGCAAGACCTTCGAGTCGGCGTTGCTGGACGGAGAGCGCATTCGCGTCCATGTCGTCCGGCGGAGCGACAACCGGCTCTACTGGGACCTGCTACAGGAAGCTGGGAGGGCAAGCGGCCTGCCCGTGCTCTACAACACCTCGTTCAACCTGTTCGGCGAGCCGCTGGTAAGCGACCCGCGCTCGGCGGTGCGCAGCTTTTACGCATCCGGCGTCGACGCACTGTTTGTCGGCAATTTCATGCTGGAAAAGTAACCGCCGCCCCCGGGCGTCTCGATCCTTAGCCGGTCACCGCGCCGGACCGCGAAGTTTCCCTTTGAGGGAATCACCCGATCGTTGAGGAGATTGCGCCCAGGCTTGGCGGCTCCCCCTCCCTCGGCTCCGGACGGGGCGCGCTTGCGTCGTTCAGAGAGAATCGCCAAGCTCGCATCCGCAAGGAACTCGTATTCCCGAATGACGCCGTCCCCTCCCCGGCGGAGGCCCGGCCCGCCGCTGCCAGGCCGCAGCCGGTAACGGACGATCCGAACCGGGTACTGCTGCTCGAAGGCCTCGACTGGCGTGTTGAGACTGTTCGTCATATGAGTGTGAACCCCGTTCAGACCGTCGGCACCGGCCCAGGCTCCCATGCCGCCCGCAATCGTCTCGTAATAGCTGAAGGGCTGCTTCCCTTGCCGACCGCTGCCGCCGAAGCTGATGTTGTTCATGGTCCCGGAACTCGAGGCGGGCAGCTTCCCGGGCAGCGCTTGCCGCAGAGCGCCGAGCACTGCATCCACCAGTCGCTGAGACGTCTCGACATTGCCTGCGGCCGTGCTCGCGGGCAGTAGAGCATCGCAGACAGACCCGGGCCTGGTTAGGATCCGAATGGGCCTGAGGATTCCCTCGTTGTAAGGGATCTCGGCGTCAACCAAGCACCGGAAGCAGTACATGACCGCCGATGTCGTGATCGCCCTGTTGGCGTTTACGCCGCCGTGAGTCTGTGGTGCCGAATCCCGGAAATCGACGGTCGCGTCGGACCCCTCGACGGTCAGGCGACACTGAATTGCAACCGGCTCAGAACCGAAACCGTCGTCGTCCAGCCAGTCGCGGAATTCGCACTGACAATCCGGTATCGTCTCCAGTCGATTCCTCATGACCGCTTCACCGTAGTCTTGCAGCACTGCCATCTGCCGGACCACCTCCGCCGTCCCATGCCGCGCAAGGGCTTCTCGGAGCCGTCGTTCGCCGACACGATGGGCCGCGACCTGAGCGCTCAGATCCCCTAGCCGCTCGTCGGGTGTGCGGACGTTCGAGAGGATCAAAGATAAGAGCGCGGGCTCGTATTCCCCGTCCCTAACAAGCCGCACCGGAGGGATACGCAAGCCCTCTTGATAGATCTCCTTTGCCAGTGGCATCGAGCCGGGGGCCATGCCTCCCACGTCCGCGTGGTGGGCCCGAGTGGCCAAGTAAAAGGCCGGATCACCGGAGTCTTCGACATACACAGCCGAGACCGATGTAATGTCCGGGAGGTGGGTGCCGCCCCGGAAAGGGTCGTTGAGAAAGTAGATTTCGCCGGCACGCACGCGAAACTCGTCAGTGACGGCCTTCACCGAGGCGGGCATGGCTCCGAGGTGAGCGGGCATGTGGTCGCCCATCGCCACCGTGCGCCCCATGGCGTCGTAGAGCGCGCAAGAGTAGTCCCGCCGCTCCTTGATGTTTGGAGAGAACGACGTGCGGCGCAGAACGATCCCCATCTCCTCTGCAATAGAGACGAAGAGGTTGCGGAATACCTCTAATTCCAGGTTCACGGCCTATCGCTGGGGGGGCGGTCGCGCCACCACGACGCCAGTGCCGACCCGGTCACGTTCATGAACGTGCCAAAAATACCCGGGGCCAGCGCCGCCGCGGGGCTCTTCAACACAGTCGCGGCCAAGCCGACCGCCATACCTCCATTCTGCATGCCGACCTCGAAGGCCACTGTGCGACGGTCGGTCTCGCCAAGTTTGCACCAACCAGCAGCGCAGTACCCGAACGCGTATCCGGCCAGGTTATGCAGCAGCGCTGCCACGAGCAGCATCGCTCCGCTGCGCAGCAACTCGTCCCTGGAACCTGCGGCGATGATCGCCAGAATGAAGCAGATGGCCGCCATCGCGACTCCCGGAAGGAAGCGGTCGAGGACCGCTCGCCGATTCGACAGCAAGCGGTTCAGAACGAGACCGGCACCCACCGGCAGGATCACCAGTTCTACGATGGCCTGCATCATGGCCAGGAACTCAATCTCAATGAACCGCCCCGCAAGCAGTCTCATCGCTAGTGGCGTCATCAACGGGGCCATGAGTGTCGAGCAGGCCGTCATGGTGACCGACAGCGCAACATTTCCCTTCGCGAGGAACGCCATCACGTTCGAGGCCACTCCTCCGGAGCACGAGCCGATCAAGATGACTCCTGCCGCAATCTCGTCGGGAAAGCCGAAGGACACTGCAATTCCCCAGCCGAGCATGGGCATTACGCTGAACTGAAGCACCATGCCGACCAGCACGGCCTGAGGCATACGCAGTGCGCGGGAAAAGTCTCCCAGGCTCAGCGTGGCACCCATGCCGAGCATGATCAGCTGGATCAAGGGCGTGCTGAGCCTGCTGAGGGAAAAGCCACCCCATGTTTGGAAGTGCGCCGGGAAGTACAGCGCCCAGCACGTCATGGTGAACACCCAGAACGTAAATGCGATGATGTTCAATTTGGGATGCAGCTGGAAATAGAACGCTAAGAGCGCGAATGCCAGCACGAGAGCCGCTCCGCCCAAGATCGCATGACCGGACATCCAAGCAGCAGCGAAAGCAAGCAGTGCTACCAGCCCTCCGTAGAGAAAGTTCTGGCCTCGGAGCTTCACGAATGCGGCATGGTATCACAGAGCGCCGGCCCTGCATGGGATCCTCGCAAACGGAACGGTAGGTTGGCACCGACCGCGGCGCGGTCGCTCTTGCTTGCGATGATCCTGGCAATCTTGGCGCTCGGTGCGTGCGCGGGGCGCAGGAGTGGCGCGAAGGTCAAGCTCCCGCCCCCAATCAATAATCCGAGGATTGGTTGGAACCAAGTCGGAGTGGCAAGCTGGTACGGTCATCCTTACCACGGCCGCACAACGAGCAGCGGCGAGACATTCAACATGAACGAGATGACAGCCGCGCACAAGCGGTTGCCGTTCAACACGTGGCTAAGCGTGAAGAATCTGTCGAACGGCCACACCACTAGAGTGCGGATCAATGACCGTGGACCGTTTGTCGGCAAACGGATCATCGATCTCTCCAAAGCTGCGGCGGCCGACATAGGGTTGATCGGCACGGGCACCGCCCGCGTACGCCTGACTGTCATCCGCCCGCCCAGAGGGAGCCCTCGGCCATCCGGGCGCGGAGGTCGCGGGCCTAAGCCGACTGCGGCAACGAAGAGGGCGCAATTCGACGTCCAGATCGGAGTCTTTGCGAGTCGCTCGAACGCAGATTCGCTCGCCTCTAGAGCGAGGCTGAGGGGGCATCGGGCGACGGTCCATCCGTTTTCGCAACAAGGGGCGAGTCGGTACCGAGTGGTGGTCTCGGGGGGTGCCAAGAGCCAAGCGAACACTCGACTCAACACCTTGAAGCGCCAAGGCTTCGATGGCTTCTTGAGGCCTCGGCAAGCCCCATAGAAGGACCGGTGCGGGGCCGACCGCGGGGGACGGCAAGTGCGGATTCTAGCCTAGGGCGAACCCGTTCGGCTCAGCGGGCAAGGCTTGCTCCCGCTGAACCTCGACGGCCTCGAGCCTTCCCCCGGCATTGGCACGATAACTCGCGGTGCGCCGCCAATGGGTCGAACCCTACTCTCCCGGCATCCGCCAATGAGCAGGGGCTTTGAAACCGGAATCCCCACGCCCGACACTATAGGGAGGGACAGAATCTTCCGGCTGCAAGGACCGGAATGCTTTGATTCTCTCGTACATGGAGGCAGCCAATTCGGGATTCGCGTCCAGCACGTTTCTCTCCTCGGCCATGTCTTCGGAGATGCGAAACAAGAATCGCCGCCGTTTCGACTCGTCGGCGCTGTCATCGGTCACGTCCGGTCCGATAGCAATCATCTTCCAATCGTTCGTCATGTACGAGATCTGTTCCCTGTCCGCCCCCTCCTGCCCGATGTAGTTGAACAGCTCTCGGCCTAGATCTTCCTTCCGTCCGGTGAGCACGTCAAGGATGTCGACCCCATCGAGCGGCTTCCCGGTGTAACGCTCGACCCCCGCCATTCGCATGACCGTCGGAAGAATGTCGATGTTGGCGAGGGGCACGTCGACCCTGCGCCCTGCCGGTATCTTGGATGCCCACCGGGCCGCGGCAGCGACTCTGATACCTCCTTCGAAGACGGTTGCCTTCCCTCCCCTCAAGGGCGTGTTCTCACCAACGCCGCGAACCCCTCCGTTGTCCGAGCTGAACAGAACGAACGTATCCGCGGAAATCCCCGCCTGGTCAATGGCGTCCAGGATCCTACCGACCCCTTGATCGAGCGAGTGGACCATCGCGCCAAGAATCCGGCGGTTTCGTGCCCGAGATTCCCGATTCGCTTCCATGTTCACACCTTCGAGTCCTTCGAAGAACCCGCGCGCGGGTGGCAGCTGCTCGTACCGCTCGAGGTCGTCGGGCTTCGCTTGGAACGGACTGTGCGGGGCGTTGAACGCGACATAGCACAGGAACGGTGCAGCGTCAGAGGCATGCTCGCGGATGAACTGTGCCGCCGCTTCGGCGACGAGATCGGTCTGGTAACCCTCGTCGTCGCTTGGCTCAAAACCATCATGCCAATCGACCTCGCCCTCCCTTTCGTGAGTGAAGTAGTCGATCGCACCGTTGTAATGGCCGTAGAATTTCGTAAAGCCCCGGCGCAGCGGGTGGTACTTCTTGTCGGAGTGGCCAAGGTGCCACTTTCCGAACACAGCCCGGTGCTTGTAACCGGCTTCCGCCAAGATGTCCGCAACAGTCCACTCGGACAGGTCCATGCCGCCTTGGCGCCAAGGCGGATAGACGGCGCGCATCGCACCGTAACGGATGGGATACCTGCCGGTCATCAAGCCGGCTCTTGTCGGAGAGCAAATCGGAGCGACGTAGAATCGCCTAAGCTCGACCCCTTCGGCCGCAATCCGGTCAATATTGGGCGTGGCGATATTTCCGCCGTGAAAGCTGACATCGGTCCACCCCAGATCATCGGCCAGGAGGATCACGATGTTGGGTGTGGCCGGTTCGCCTCTGCCAGGTGCGTGCACGGACGAGCAGCCGTGCAGGATCCAGAGAATCCAGAGCGTCGTGACAAGATGCCGTTCAGTCATGGCCGCTATTTTACTGGCCGCAAGCGGATGATGGGGTACTGCGGACCGCCACCTACGCAGAGCTCGCGTCCCGCTCGCGGCCCCGGCCATTCATCAAAATGCTAGACTTCGGCGTGCCGTCGATGCGGGTCGCTATGACGATCGCTGGGTCGGACCCGTCTGGCGGAGCCGGACTGCAGGCCGACCTCAAGACCTTCCACCAGTTCGGCGTCTACGGGATGGCCGTCCCGACCGTGCTCACCGTGCAGAACACCCGGGCGGTCGAATCGATTTCGGCGCTCGATCCGTCGTTGGTCCGGGCGCAGCTTGAATGCGTCCAGCGCGACATCCAGGCCGACGCAGCGAAAACCGGAGCGCTCGGTACCGACGGTATCGTAAGGATGGTCGCCAACTGGGCCCGAGACTGCGGGGCGCCGATCGTAGTGGATCCAGTGATCCTAAGCACGGGCGGCAACGCGCTCGCTTCGGGAAGCGCAGTCGCGGCGATGGTTCGATACCTGCTTCCCGCCTGCTTTCTAGTAACGCCTAACCTGTACGAGGCCGGCGCGCTTGCCGACATGGAAGTCCGTGACCTGACCACCATGCGTGTCGCCGCCGAGCGCATATCCGCCCTTGGAGTCCGACGAGTTCTCGTCAAGGGCGGCCATCTAGCGGGAGACGCGACGGATTTGCTCTGGATCGACGGCGAGGTCACGACCTTCCGTTCCGACCGAATCGGGATCGCGAGCAAGCACGGGACCGGCTGTACGTATTCCGCGGCGATCACGGCGCTGCTTGCTCGTGGCCGGCCGCCGATCCGAGCTGTGGACGAGGCGAAGCGATTCGTGACCGAAGCGATGCGGTCGGCTCCGCGCCTGGGCGGCGGCAACGGGCCGCTCAACCACCATGCCCGCACTCGGTGAGAACGGCGGGAAGTCTGCGATGATCGGAGCTAGAGTTCGAGAATGCCCGGAACTAAAGGCGATCGCGGCTGGATCTTGGCTGTCCTGACCGCGGTACTGTTTCCAGCGATCGTGCTCCATAGCACGTGCATTGCGGTGATGGGGCCTGGAACGTGGGGGTCGGGAGTGCAGGAGGTGGCTCCGGAATTGAGGGAGCCGACCGCCACGGCGGAGGAGTACGGTCGAGAGATCGCTCAATATGCAGCGAAGGTCGATTCCAACGACTCCATGATCGAGCCGGCGGCTGGCGTCGAAATGCTGGGCCGCATCAAATGGGTGCATCGTTCAGAAGGACGCATTGTCTACCTTACAGACGACGTGACGTCGGAAGCGAGACGGCAGCGTCTTTACATAGCCGAGTCAGGCCGCCTGCGTCAGCTCGCTCTTCCCAGGGATCACGTCGTCGTCCGCCCGCAGTGGGCTGGTGAACGGGTCATCTACGAACGCTGGAACCCGTGGGCCGTCCCCGCTCCGGGCAAGCTGCGACGCTACGTCGCCAGCTGGGCCGACCCGTCCCTGCGGCCCGAGGCTGCATTGTACGCTTCGACTACCGCCCAAGGCGGTTGGCGCCTGGTGATGCCCGGGCACTCTCTGGCCGTCTCCCCGAACGGTCGCTACGCGGCATTCCTCCGTTCAGGAGCGCTACTCGCCGGCTATTACAGCGTCCATGTCTGGCGGCTGGACGCCGAAGACGCCCCTCCCATTCTGAGCCTTAGAGAGCATGACGGCAAAGGCACTGGGTCCTTCACCGTCCGCTGGTCGGAAGATTCCAAAGCGCTTCTGATTCATGGCAGGACGGACGGCTACAGCCGAAGGGGATCACGAGACGGGGGCGGCCCCGACGGAATTCCGGTGAACCTGCTCTATCTGACCGCCGACCGGACTGTTTACGATCTGAACCTTGGGAGCTGATCGCGCGGAGGCGTGATGTTGGGAGGTCGATTTGGACTGGGCCCCGCCCTGGCATTGATATCCATCGGCGCAGGGTGTGCAGCGCCGCATGGCTCGTTCGTGTTTCGCTACGCGAATTCGCAGCCGGCCCAGCATCCCCGCAGCTTGTCCATGGCGTACTTCGAGGAGGTCCTCGAAGAGCGCACAGCAGGGCGGATTGACGTCGAAAACCACTTCGGCGGCACGCTCGGCAGGGAACGCGAACTGATGGACATGGTCGCGCTGGGAGTGCTCCAAGGCACTCGCGGAGGCCTGTTCTTCGACGTGAGCCCCAAGTACACAATCTTCCTGCTGCCTTTCCTGGTGGAGGACTGGGACCAAGCTATGCGACTCGTCAATAGCGAATTCACCCAGCGACTCAACGCCGAAGGCCGTCTCAACGGATTCCACGTGCCCGCGTGCGGCATATCGCAGGGCTTCAGGGCTCACACGACCAGCGTAAGGCCCATCCGCGGTCCGGAAGACTTTCGGGGGCTCAAGCTGCGCGTGCCGCCCCAAGAACCCAATGTAATCGCTACCGCTGTGCTAGGAGGCAACCCGCAGGAAATCCCGTTCACCGAAGTCTATCAAGCGGCCCGGACGGGGGTGATCGACGGCCAGGATAACGCCTTGTCGAATATCTGGGAAACGCGGGTCCACGAAGTGCAGAAGTATTTGAGTATTTCCAATTACCAAGCCGGCCCCGACCCCTTCATCGTGAACCTCGCATGGTACGAGTCTCTGCCGGCCGACCTTCGAGCCGTCTTCGACGGCGCCGCCCGCGACGCGATGGCCTTTAGCGACCGCATGAACCGCGAGAGTGAGCAGGTTTACCTGGAGAAGCTCTCGAAGGTGCTGGAAACGAACTGGATCGAAGGCGAGGACTTGGAGCGGTTTCGAAAGGCGGTCGAGCCCGTCTACGAGATTCTGGTCTCGAAAGGGTACTTCACATGGGAAGACGTGGAAGCGGCGCGGAGGGCTGCGAGGGGCGAATAGGGGAAGTGCGGATTCAGGAATTCGAGCGCCGCTTGACCACGGCATTGGAAGCGGCGCTGGCAGCCGGCATGTTCGCCATGTTCGTTGTCATCGTGGTGCTCGTGACAATGCGCTACTTGTTCGAGTCCGGACTCGTGGGTGCGAATGAATCCGCCACTGTCTTGTTCGTGTATCTCTCTTCTGTCGGTTCGGCTGTCGCCGTCGGCCGGCAGGAGCATATCCGAGTGGATTTGCTTTCGCGAACCCTGGGGCCCAAGGGGAGACTCGCGCTGGAGATCGCAACGCTGGCGCTGGTGGGCTCACTCAACGCCGTTGTGCTCGCATGCAGCGTGCCGTGGATCGCGGCGACCGGCGGGGTCCCCATGCCCGCCACACAGATTCCTCGGTTCATTGCCCAGACGAGCGTGCCGCTGGGGTGCGGCCTGGCGGCCCTTTACTGTTGCACGAGAATCGCCGTGTTGATTCGCCAGGAGCCCAGACCTTGATCCTGCTGCTTCTTGCCAGCTTGCTACTCCTGATTGCGGTCGGCGTGCCTGTGGCCTACTCGCTCGGCATCTCGGTAGTTGTCTACATCGTCCTCGGAGACCCGCAACTGATTCTCGTGCTGCCGCTGCGAGTGTTCGCGGGCTTTGACTCCTACGCGCTAATGAGCCTGCCGCTGTTCATCCTGATGGGCCAGGTGATGAACGCGGCACAGATCACCGCGCGGCTCATCGATTTCAGCATGCTGCTGGCCGGCCGATTCCGTAGCGGGCTCGGCTTGGTCAACGTGCTCGCGAGCATGCTGTTCGGCGGCATATCGGGGTCCTCGGCATCCGACACGGCATCGATTGGATCAGTGCTCATTCCGGAAATGGAGAAGCGCGGATACCGCAAAGAGGTCGCTGCCGGAATCACCGTGGCCTCTTCCACGATGGGGATGGTGATTCCGCCGAGCATTCCCATGGTGCTCTACGCAGTCGTTGCCCAGGAATCGGTGGGCAAGCTATTCCTAGGAGGGGTGGTTCCGGGAATAATGGTCGGGCTGCTCCAAATGGTCCTTGTACGGACTTTGGCCCGCGGTGGAGACGAAGCGAATCGCGAGCGAGTGACCCTCGCTTCCGCAGCGAATCGAACGTTGCGGTCTCTGCCGGTGCTGTTGATGCCGATCGTGATCGTCGGCTCTGTGGTGTTCGGAATCGCCACCGCCACCGAGTCCGCGGCCCTCGGGGTCCTCTACGCGGGCTTGGCCGGGTTCGTGCTGACGCGCGCCCTCAAGGTGCGGGCGTTCTGGGGCTGCCTGCGGCTGACGGCGCTCACGAGCGCCAAGATCATGATCGTCATTGCGCTCTCGCAAGCGTACATTTGGATACTGGCGCTCGAGCGGGTGCCCGAGTCAATTGCGGGATTCGTGGTCGAATTGGGCTTGGGAGCGACGGGCACCCTGCTGCTCGTCGATCTAGTCATATTGCTAGCGGGAACCATAATCGACGTAAGCCCCGCAATTCTCTTGTTGACACCGGTCTTCGGCCCTGCGCTGCAAGAGCTAGGAGTCTCGCCGATTCATTTTGGGGTCCTCTTGGTATCCGGGCTGGCTGTCGGCGCATGCACCCCGCCGGTCGGAACCTGCCTCAATGTCTGCGCAGCCGTCGCGAATCTAGACATAGGCAGGATTTTCCGGGGTGCCGCACCGTTCCTAGCCGCGAACGCGGCAACGCTAGCCCTCGCCACGATCTTTCCAGAGATCGCCCTCTGGCTTCCCGAGCGACTCACTCCATAGTGCGGGCGCATTGCTTGGCGAGCCGCGCGGACGCCGCCCCGACCGGGATTGGCAGCAACGGCCGCTCCAGAAAGCCGCGAGCCTATCTCGCTCCGATTCCAAGATATACCGCTCCCGGAGCGATGGTCGACCGGGCTTGTTCTAACATGGCATGGCCCGTGGCTGATTCGTCAAAGGCTGGCCGCATTCGTTCAAGTCCGTGCTTCCAGCGCGAAAACGCCAGGTCTTCAATCGCGGTTGATCGCCCAGCATCGAAGCGCGGACAGGCGGGCAGCCTTGCGGTGGTCCTCGCCATCGCCACCGCAGGGTCCGCAGCGGCCGGGGAGGATCTTCACCGGCTCCGCAGCCCCCGACAGGGCGGCGAAACAATCGTGCGGGTCTTCACGCCCGACGAGCTCGGGCCCGAACCTCGCCTGAAGGCGCTCTATGTCCTACCTGTCGAAGCGGGCGAAGGGACCAGATGGGGAGATCCCGGTGGTGAAGTTCGACGGGCTGACCTCGCAAACCGCCACCGACTGGTCGTCGTGTTGCCGACGTTCTCGGCCCTTCCTTGGTATGCCGACCACCCGGCCTCCCACGATCTGCAACAGGAACGCTACTTTCTAGAAGATGTCGTGCCGCTCGTCGAGCGAGCGTATCCAGTGAACTCTAGCCCCGAAGGCCGTTTGCTCGTCGGATTCTCCAAGTCCGGGTGGGGTGCGTGGTCCCTGCTGCTACGGCATCCGGATACGTTTTCGCGAGCCGCGGCTTGGGACGCGCCTGTAATGCAGGCCGCTCCCGACCGTTACGGGATGGGGCCGATCTTTGGCGATCAAGCTAATTTTGAGCGTTACCGACTCACGCGCCTGGTGCGGGAGCGGGCGGCCGTTCTGCGCGGCAAGAAGCGGTTGGTCCTGACCGGGTACTTCGACTCCTTCAGAACGCACCACATCGCAATGCACGAGCTGCTCACAGAACTGGGGATACCACACGACTACAGGGACGGCCCGATGCGCGAGCATCATTGGGAGTCAGGTTGGCTCGAGGAGACGGTCGAGTTGCTGGTGAACCACTGAGGCCTTGTTACCGAGAAATAGCGCTTCCCGCCCTGCCTGAAGCATACCGAGATTCGCGAGCTTCGAATCAGTCACGCTGCTCGAGACCGATCAACCAATCTGCAAGCTCATCCGCATGAAGCAGTCCGCGTGCCGAACTCGGCGACCGATCGCAGTCGATAGCCTGCTGTCCAGGAAAACGCATCTAACCCCGCCGCAGGGCCTGGCCAAGCACGGACGACACGGTCAAGACCGTCCTGAATCCTCAATCCCTTCGCGGGCTTCCCATCGGAAGCTGCAGCGCGGAGTCCGCGCTGCGAGGTTACAGCCGGTCCAGCGCCGAATAACCCATCATCAGAGCCATCAGCACGGCCGAGACCCATAGCATCAGGGTGATCCAAGTCTTGGGAAGGATGCTCGTGGGCATCCGCTTGTATCGGAGGTAAAGAGCAAACCCTCCGATTATCGGCAGCATAATCGCCTGGGCTATGCCGCCGATCTTAACCATCAGGACCGGCTCCTTGATCCACATGAAATAGAAGCACGGGACCACGAGCAGCAACACCACGAAAAGCCGAACCGTGCGTAGGCGATGGGCGTAATTCGACCGGTCGTAAAGGCCGAACATGCCCATCAAGTCGGCCCAGACGCGGCAGTGGGCTGCCGTCGATGCGAAGACAGTCGAGTAGAGCACCGCGAACGCCCCGACCATAAACAGGCCCAGTGACCATTCACCCAAGGTCTCGGTATAGATGCTCGACAGGACGTGGACCATTTCCGAACCCTCCGGGACCAAGCCCATGCCCTTCAGGACCCCCGCGCCGAGAAAGTAGAAGGCAATCGTAGCGAATGTGTAGATCACCATCGAGCACAGCACGTCGAATCCCATGACCCTGATCCAGCCGAGTGCCCGCTGGGTCCATCCGGGAGAGTCGTCGCGGCGCCCAGCGTACTGTGCGTATCCCTTTTCAATGCACCAGTACGGGTACATCACGAGTTCGGTGGCTCCGACGCCGGTAATGCCGAACGCCGCCACCGCCGTTCCCATGCCGCCCTCGGGAGGCTGGAACGTGAGCCCGGTCAGCACCTCGCCCCAGTCGAAATACTGGGGGAGCTTGAACAGCAGGAAGCAGCAGCTGACTGTCAGCGCGGTGAAGCTGACGACGAGGCCCATCGCGATGCGTTCGACCAGAATGTACTTGCCGGCAACAAGTAGCACGATCGAGAGCGCGGCGAGGACCCATACGAATGCCGTGATCGGAACTGACGGCATTGCGCGATGCAGGATTTCCGAGATGCCCCCGAGCATCGCACCTACCTGAAACAGGGTGAAAGTGACCATCAAGCACCACATCCACACAAGCCACGACACCTTGAAGCGCGGTCCAGGCACTTCGTTGAAGGCTTCGAGAGTCGTGCGCCCGGTGCCGATGGCGTAGCGGCCCAGCTCGTTCTGAACGACTGTCTTTACCAAGCAGCTCAGCACGATGAGCCACAGCAGGATGTACCCGTTTTCCGCTCCTAGGACCGTAGTCGCAATCAACTCGCCGGAGCCCACAATGGAACTGGCGAGAATCAGACCTGGGCCGATCAGCCCGATGATTCGCCTCAAGGACCGCGGTGGTTGCGAAATGTTCTGGGGGTGTAGGGCGTAGGGATCTTGCAGGGCTGGCGAGGCCATAAGGACTCGCAATGCTAGCACAAGCTAGCGCGAATCACCCGCAAGCCTGGGAACGCGGGCCGTGCTTCCGCACTCTCCGGAACCGTCTGCTATTGCGCGTTGCGGTGGATGGGTTCGTCCATCACCATCGGCTCGGGGAAGTCGGCGGCCTTCTTGCCTCCGCGCCGACGCAGACGCTTGTTTTGCGAACTGCCGCGCGGGGCATTCATCGGGATCACCATTCCGCCCAGCTCCCCCATCATTTCGTACAGCCGGGCCTCCATCTGCTTGGCGGTTTGCTTATGTTCCTCGTCGTAAAGGAGGTTGCGCGTCTCCCCAGGATCATTGCGAATGTCGTACAGTTCGTCCGAATCCCAAAGGCCGTAATAGGTGATGTACTTGTAGCGGTCACCCCTTAGTGCAAACTGAGTGGGCGAGTGGGGGAAGTTCTTCTCCCAGTAATACACGTAGAGAAAGTAGTCCCGCCAGGGAATGTCCTCGCCGCGCCCCAGGGCTACGAAGCTCTCCCCATCCATGTGAGGCGGCTTCTCGAGTCCCATGGCCTCGAGAATAGTCGGTGCCACGTCGATATTTGCGACGACTTCCTCCACGACAGTTCCTCCAGCGAATAGTTCCGGGCAGTGCATTAGCATAGGCACGCGAATGGAGGTCTCGTAGGCGACTCGCTTGTCGATCAAGCCATGCTCGCCGAACATGAAGCCGTTGTCACCCATGTAGATGACAAGCGTTTCGTCCGCGACCCCCAGCTCGCCGAGCTGCGCCATGACGCGCCCCAGGCTGTCATCGACCGCGCTCAGGGCTTCGTTGTATCGCTTGTAGTAGCGTTCGACGTCAAGTGCGCTGTGGTAAGGGAAGTCCACGCCGTGCCAGCTGTTGCGTTGGTCGCGCAGCCACCGCGGCTTGCCCCGGTAGTTCTCATAGGTGTCCGCCTCGCTCGCCGGCCGTTCGAACGGAGCGTCGTCGAGCGTTCCTTGGTGCCGGTCCGCCGGCGTGAAATTGGCATGCACGGCCTTGTGGGACAGATACAGGAAGAACGGCTTCTCGTCCGGACGCTGGGCCGACAGCCAATCGACGGCGTAGTCCGTGAGCTCGTCGGTGATGTAACCCTCCTGCTTCACCCGTTCGCCGTTCACGTTCAGCGTGTAGTCGGGGCTAGGCGGCAAGTAATGGCCCTGCCCCCGAAAACTCACCCAGTGGTCGAATCCCGGGCGCGGCGAGTCGTCGGCTGCTCCCATGTGCCACTTCCCCACGAACGCCGTTGCGTAGCCCGCCTTCTGCAGGTACTGAGGAAAAAAGAGCGTGCCCTCCGGAACCATGCGGTTGTTGTCAATGACTCGGTGGCGAAACGTGTAGAGGCCGGTCAGGATCGAGGCGCGGCTCGGCGAGCACAAGGAGGTTCCGACGAACGCGTTCTTCAAATGAACGCCGTTCCTCGCCATGGCATCCATGTGGGGCGTCCGAGCGAACTGGTGCTTCAAGAACGACATTGCGTCGTAGCGGTGGTCGTCTGCAAGGATGAAGACTACATTGCGCGGCTTTGCGTCCTCGACCATGACTGGCTCAACGTTGTCTGGGACCGGATTCACCGCGGCCCCGGACGCAGGCACTAGGGCAATAGCAAGTAGTAGGAATCGGACGACCATCTTCATCATCGTACCCGAGTGCTGCAGCGACTACTTCCGGCTCAAAGCATTCGCGGGCGGCCAGCGGCGGCAAGCATTCGCCGCATAACCGCGCCATTGCAACGGCTCGCGCCGCCGATTCGTCTGTACAATAGCCAAGGAAGCTGCCATGCGACTCGGGAAACTCGTCATATTCGCCACGCTCGCCGGATGCGTCATCGGCCTAGGGAGCCCAGCTCGGGCTGCCAAGACCGACGCAGAGGTTTCGATCCAGAAGATTATCGACAGCTTCATCGACAAGGAAACTGAATTCTCCAGCGCGCGCGAGTCTTACACCTATCGCCAATCGGTCAAGATTCTGGAGTACAACAACAGCGGCGGCGTGCGGGGTCGTTACGAAGTCGTCCAGGACATTCTTTTCGGCGGTGACGGGAAGCGTATAGAAAGGGTCGTCTACGCGCCTCCCTCCTCTCTCAAGAACCTGATTCTCACTCCCAGCGACATGGAGGACTTGCGCAGCGTCCAGCCGTTTGTAATGACCCGCGCTAACGCTTCCGAATACCGTATCGACTACCTGGGCGAGCAGCAGGTTGACGAGATCGAGACATACATGTTCTCCGTCAAGCCAAAGAAGCTGGTCAAAGGCAACCGCTACTTCGAAGGCCAGATCTGGGTCGACCAGATCGGGTTGCAAATCGTCAAGACCTACGGAAAGGGTGTTGGAGTGCTCGGCAAGAACAAGGACGAGCAGTTCCCGCGGTTCGAGACCTACCGGGATCAGATTGACGGCGACTTCTGGTTTCCTGTCTACACGCGAGCAGACGACACGCTCGCTTTCAAATCCGGCCCACAAAAGATCCGCATGATCATCAAGTACGAGGACTATAAGAAATTCGAGGGCACCTCGGTTATCACATTCGGAGACCTTGTCAACGAGGGCGAAGAGAAGCAAGACACAGAATCCGAGGGCCGACAGCCCTGATCCTGTCTGACATTCGACGCGGCATCGATTCGCGGAACAGCACTGTGTCGCCTGGAGCCGGCCCCCTTATCGTTCGAGGCATGCATTGCCGCTTTGCAATGGTACGGATTCACGCATTCGCTAGGGGATCGAATATCGCGCTTGTGCTAGCGGTGGCGTGGCTCCTTGTCTCGACCACGCCCCTGCAAGCTGCGGACAACGGCAGCGGTGCCTCGCTACGAGGCGTTTTCGACCAAGTCGAACCGATGCTCGAGGACTTGCGCGAGATCATGGGCTTCGGACCGCGAGGCCCTGTCAAGCTAACGACGATTACAAAGGCGCAGTTCCGGCGACTGTACCAGAAGCGGATGCGAGAGGAGCAGAAGCCGCGCGAGATCCGCAACGAAGTGACATTCCTAAAACTGTTCGGTCTGGTACCCGAAGATTTCGATTACGAAAAAACGGTGCTCGACCTGCTCAGCGAGCAAGCTTGGGCGCTGTACGACTACAAGCGCCGCACGATGTTCTTGTCAGATTGGGCTCCTCCGGAAGCGCGCGAGTACGCGCTGCTCCACGAGCTTGTCCACGCGGTGGACGACCAGGAGTTCAACCTTCAGAGGTACGTCAATGATGCGCGAGAATCGGAGCAACAGCTCGCTAGGCTGGCAGCCGTGGAAGGTCAAGCTTCTTGGGTCATGACCGAGTGGGTGATGCAGCAATCGGGCAGGTCCTTGCGGGGTAACCGGCTCCTAGCAATTGCGACAGCGAGCGCCACGCGATTCGAAGCGGAGCGGTTCCCGATCTACGAGAGCACCCCCTTCTACTTTCGAGAAGTGTTGATATTCCCTTACACGGACGGCCTGTTGTTTCAACACGACGTTATCGCGCGATTCGGGACGGAAGGGCTGAAACGGGTCTTCGAGCAGCCTCCGGAAACGACCCAGCAGATCCTGCAGCCCGATCTTTACGTGGAAGGCTTCGACCCTAGTCCTCCCGAATTGGCGCAGGTCGCAATCCCGAAGGGCTTCAAGAGGGTTTATGACGGCACTTTCGGTCAACTCGATCACCGGATCCTGCTTGAACATCATCTTGGAGAACAGGATCGCGGCGAACTGCTGGACAAGTGGAGGGGAGGCAGGTTCGAAGTGCTCGAGAAACGGCGAACGGGGCAATCGATGCTTCGCTATGCGGTCCGATGGGACGATTTGGAAGCGGCGAGGGAGTACTATCACCTGTACAGGCAGGTCTGCGAACGCAAGTGGGACGGCCTGGAACTCGTTGACAGCGGGAAAGGACGTTGCGAAGGCACATCGCCGGCGGGCAGGATCGTGCTCGAACTTGACGGCAGCACGGTGCGTAGCGTCGAAGGCTTGCCGCACGACCAGATGACAAAGGAGCAAGAAGAATGTTGCGCTCAGTAATCCGCGTCGCAGCCGCAATTGCAATGGCTTCCGCGAGCGCGGCTGCTCCAAGGCCGGCGCAATCGTTCGAGGCAATGTCCTTCGACGGCAGGCCCGTCTCTCTGGAGGCTCTGAAGGGCAAGGCGGCAGTCCTTATGTTCTTCTCGACGGACTGCACGCACTGCCAGCAAACCTCGCTGCGCATTGACCCGATCTACCGCGAGCTGCGCCAGCAGGGCTTCGAGATCATCGGTCTTTCTCTCAACCCCACGGACATCGCCGGATTGCGCAACTTCGCGTCGCGGTTTCAGGCCAGCTTCCCGCTGACTTTGTCGTCACGGGTGGAATTCTCGAGGATTTCCGGGATTTCCGTGATGACGCGGATCTTCTACCCGTACCTGCTGTTCCTCGACCGGGAGGGAATCATTCGCGAGGAGCATCAAGGCTCCGAACAGGCTTGGTTCAATAACTTGGAGGCGAATTTCAGGACGGCCGTCGAAAAGCTCCTTCGGTGAACGCAAGCCACATCCCCGGCATCTAGGATTTAGCCTGAGCTGTTTGCTAGCCAACGCTAGACGGTCCAAGGCGCGCTCGGAGAGCTGCTCGCTGCCGGCAATCTGTTCGCATTGGGGAGAAGCGTGAGCATGCAGGATGGAGCCTATGTACCGCAGGTCGTGTTCAGCTGGGGTGAACAGTGCGCGGTTGCTGTTGATCGCCAGGTGCGGGCCCGAATAGGCGTGCCGCGACCGTCAGCAGCCGCATCTCAAGTTGGCACGGACCGCGGCGTTTACCCACTAGACCGGGGCGGGCGCAGGCGCGCACCCTTCAGGATCGAGTGGATCAGGATGTCAAGCTAGGGCTGGTTCCCGGTTTCCGGCACATCCTTGGCCACAACTTTCGATACGTTGTTCCGCATAACAACCACATCGTCCGGACGGGCGCCGAGCTTGGCGACGGTGCCGGGCAGTCCGGCGAAAGCTCGAAAGTAGTCGACCATCGACCAAACCGTGATGAGAACCGCCAGCCAGAGCGTGATGTGGCCCGCTTGCTCCACAACGGGCGAGAGCGGAGCGAGCAAAAGCAACGAAACGGCCGCCACTTGCGTTACCATCTTGGCCTTCCCGAAGTGGCTTGCCGCGATGGTGATTCCCTCGGTGAGAGCCAGGTATCGAAGGGCCGAGACGGCAAACTCGCGACTCACGATCAACACGACCATCCAAGCAGCGACGCGATCCAGCCCGACTAGAGAAATCAGTGCAGCGGACACCAGCAGCTTGTCCGCAATCGGGTCAAGGAGCTTCCCGAAGGTAGTGACCTGTCTAGTCCTGCGCGCGATGTAGCCGTCCAGCAGATCCGTAAGGGCCGCGCAGAGGAAGATCGCTAGAGCGACGACCTCGCGCGTCAAGACAACCCATCCGGCGTCCAGTTCTATCGCGTCCTTGCGGAGCAGGACTGCGACGAGCAAGGGAACCAGGAAGATCCTCGACAGAGTGAGTATGTTGGGCAAGTTCATGTGGGGGTAGCCCGCGCCTTGTGCCTTCTTAGTGATAGCGTACTATCTCGCGACAAGGGATCCCGCAGCGCCACCAAGGCGATGCGGTCCGGCGGCTTCATCCCAGCGGGCGATTCAAGATGGTGCTGGGACACGATCCTGGCGCAAATCGTGGGCTTGGGCGCTCGGAATACCCTCAAAACCAAGTTACTGCGTCGAAGTGCAATGGCAGGTCGACAAGCAGTCCCCCCGGCCGCTTGACGGCGAGGGTCGTGACCCGGCTCGAGCCATAGTGCGACTACGTGGCGCGATCCAGTCCCGATCGCGTATGGGCGTCCGGAACTGGCCATCCTCCGTCCGCGGTTTGGGCGGGGTCGCAAGAGGCCGTCAGGCACCCGCGCCGAACGACACCAGCTGCGGCACGGGCCAGGCGACCAAGTCCGGCAGCGCCTGCAGAGCGAGCACCGTCCACCGATTGGGAGTCAGAATACCTCCCAATCCCCCTAAGCGGGACCTCGAGCATATAGCAAAGTCCTGTTTCACCCTAGGGTCCAATGCGACGGCTATACTAAGGCAAGACTCGCGGTGAGGTGCGAGAGTGGTTGAATCGGGCGGTCTCGAAAACCGTTGAACCTTTGCGGGTTCCGTGGGTTCGAATCCCACCCTCACCGCCACGCAACTCGTAATCTGGGAGTGCTTGGCTATGCGGTTAGCTGAGCGAGACCAGGTCAGCACCTGCCCGTCATGAATTGACGGGGCGGGTCCCCGGAGGAAACTCCTCGCGAGATGGCTCCCGACCGAATCCATCGAGGCTGGCGGCTAGGTGCATTCCGACTTATCCAGAAGCGAGGGGAGAATGCGGCTGAACTGGCGAGCATACGGCACAGCAAAGCCCCAATTGACCGATACCTCGCCATGTAGCTCGCTCGCAAAGGTGCGAGTCTCAAGAGCCATCCCGGCCGACACTTGGATGAGCTGCTGACCGCTGCAGCGGTCCCATACATCCACTCAATTATCGAAGAATCGCGACTTCGGCAGCAGGGAGAGTCGTTGTAGGATGGAAGCGCAGCTCGCGGCCGGGTAGCACCGGTCCCTGCCAGGCGCTCGGCGCGCGTTGCGACCGAAATGTGGACTCCAAGAGCTTCCCATTGGTCGGGTGAGATTCCACCGTTTCCGCGGAGGCACCGGTCAATTCGAATGATTCCGCCGGTCGGATTGGCTCGACTAGTTCTGGGAATCGCCGCAATTCCTGTCTCTGCGGCTGCCAGCGAAACGGCAGTTGAATACTTCGAGAACAGAGTTCGACCGCTACTAGCCGAAAACTGCTTCTCCTGTCATACACAGACAAGAATGGGCGGCCTCGAAATGTCGTCGAGGGACACCCTTTTGCGAGGCGGGCAGTCAGGACCCGCACTTGAGCCGAGGGCTCCAGAACGAAGCCTCTTGATCCGCGCGGTGCGCTATACGGACGAACGGTTGAGGATGCCGCCCACGGGACAGCTCTCGGACGAAGAGATCAAGGTCCTGACCAAGTGGGTCGAGGACGGCGCAGCTTGGCCCGCCAGCGCCGCGAACGCGGTGACAGAAATGGACGGCAAGTTCGCGGTCACCGCCGACCACCGGAACTTCTGGGCGTTTCGGGCGGTCGAAGCTCCCGAGCCGCCTACCGGCAAAGGGACCGCGATCGACCGCTTTATCGATGCCAAGCTGCAGCAAGCGGGCGTATCCCCCGCCCCGCCCGCCAACAAGCTAACGCTGATACGGCGCGTGTTCTACGGACTCGTGGGCCTGCCGCCCACCCCTGCAGATGTCGATGCCTTCCTGGCCGACGCCTCTCCGGACGCCTTCGCAACTCTGGTGGACCGACTACTCGCATCCTCGCATTACGGCGAACGGTGGGGCCGCCACTGGTTGGATGTCGCCCGGTATTCCGACGACCGACTTAATTCCACCCAGGACGAACCCTATCCGAATGCCTGGCGGTACCGCGACTGGGTGATCCGGTCCTTTAACGAAGACATGCCCTACGACCTGTTCGTCAAGGCGCAACTTGCCGGCGACCAGCTCGCGGCAGGCGAGATGGGCCGCTGGTCCCCCGAAGACCTCATTGCCGGCCTTGGCATGTTCGGCCTGAGTCCAAAGTTTCAAGACGACAGGATCGACGTCACGGGACGGGGCTTCATGGCGTTGACGATCGGTTGCGCTCAATGTCATGACCACAAGTTCGACCCGATACCGACAGAGGATTTCTATGCGCTGCTCGGTGTCTTCAACAGCAGCGAACCTCACGAGCACCCCTTGGCGAGCGAGGATCTAGTCCAGGCTTACACGACGACGAAAGAGCGGGCCGACGAGGCCACAAAGCAACTAGAGAGCTTTCTGGACACCCAGTCAAGGCAGTTGGTGGACGTGCTGGCGGCTCGAACTCGAGACTACATCGTCGCGGCATGGAGTGTGTTCGGACCGGAGCGGCTGCCGGTGGCGGCTACGGCGAGCGCACGCCGACTGGACGCCGAGACCCTTGAGCGCTGGACTGATTACCTTTCAGGCTGGCCGAAGCAGCATCCACTACTCGATGAGTGGAAATCGCTGGTCCGGAACGAAGGCCCATTGGAAGCGGTGGAGCGATTCGCTGCCGACATCGAGGAGAAAATCCTGCACTTGATTGCGGAGAAGAAACGGATCGAACGCGAGAATGAAATCCGTTTGCGAGGGGATCGATCCGGCACAAACATTCGGCGGACCGCGCTGCTTGCACTGCCTAGGGACGAATTCTACCTGTGGAACGATGTCGCGTCTGCGAACAGTCGCACATTGCCCCAGCCGGCCAAGACGGGCATCCTTTACTACAGCGGCGACGGTCTAGAGCGATTCCTTCCCGGCGTCTGGAAGGAGCATGTCGCCCGAAGCCGCCGGATCATTGCCGAACTGGAGGAGCTGGTCCCGGCCAAATACCCGTTCCTCCACGCGCTCGCTGACAAGAAGCAGCCGGCCAACGAGCACGTGCACATTCGCGGCAGCGCCGACAACCTCGGGGTTGAGGTGCAGCGTCGATTCCTGCAAATCCTGTGCGACGGTGAGCCGGAGCCGTTCAAGGGCGGCAGCGGCCGCTTGGAACTGGCACGCGCCATTGCCTCGCCAAGCAACCCGCTAACAGCGCGTGTCATGGCGAATCGGATTTGGATGCACCATTTCGGCAGGGGCATCGTCGGCACGCCGAGCAATTTCGGGATGATGGGCGAGCGTCCGACTCATCCGCAGCTCCTCGACTATCTGGCCACTCGATTCATCGAGAGCGGTTGGTCGGTGAAGGCGCTCCACCGGGAAATCCTGCTGACGGACGCCTACCGGCGAAGCAGCCGGGACGTGTCGGCCAGTTCGGAGACTGACCCCGAGAACCGATTGCTGTGGCGAGCCAACCGCCGGCGCTTGGACGCGGAGAGCTTGCTCGACTCGATGCTCGCCCTTTCGGGGAGTCTTGCTTCGGATCCAGGTGGACCGCCTCGCCCGTGGGACATCGAAGGAAACCAGAGCCGCACGGTTTACAGGTTTGTCAGCCGACGCCGCCTGGACGTGCGCCTGGGGTTGTTCGACTTTCCGAACCCGAATCGCACGAGCCCGCAACGATTCGGGACAAACACGCCCTTACAAGGGCTGTTCTTCCTCAACAGCGATCTGCTGGCGGAGCAAGCGCAGGCGTTGGCCGAACGCCTCGAGATGGATGTCGGCACGAACGTCGACGCCCGGATCCGGCGCGGCTACCGGCTTGTGTTCGGGCGAAACCCGACTGGCGAAGAGCTGACCCTGACGCGACGGTTCGCCGTCCGCTCCGATGACGGCTGGCCGAGTCTGACCCAGACCTGGCTGAGTTCGAACGAGTTCTTGTATGTCAACTAGATGCACCCGCCGCGACCTGCTGCGGCTCACCGGTTCCGGCCTGGGCATGGTTGGGCTTTCGAAACTGCTCGCCGACCAATCCGGCGCGTCGCCCCTGGCTGCCAAGCCGCCTCACTTCCCTGCCAAAGCAAAGCACGTCATCCACCTGTTCCTGAACGGCGCTCCGTCGCAAGTGGACAGCTTCGACTACAAGCCGGAATTGACCAAGCATCACGGCAAGCCGTACCCCGGCGGTAATCTCCGCACGGAGCGCAAGACGGGCTCCCTGATGCGTTCGCCGTTCGAATTCAGTCCGTCCGGCGAAAGCGGCATTCCGATCAGCGAGATATTTCCACGGCTAGGCTCCGTCATCGACAAGTGCCTAGTGATCAACTCGATGCACACGGACGTGCCGTTTCACGAACCGTCGCTGTTCATGTTCAACTGCGGGCAGCGCATCGCGGGACACCCGTCCTACGGTTCCTGGCTGACCTACGGTCTCGGTACCGAGAATCAAGACCTTCCCGGGTTCGTCGTGATGTGCCCGGGCCTGCCGGTCGTCGGACCCCAACTCTGGACTTCTGCCTATCTTCCGGGTGCCTACCAAGGAGCCTACGTGCGGAACACGGAGCTGGAGCCGGAAAAGCTCGTTCCGTTCCTGCGGAACCGAAGCCGTTCCCGCGCTGCCCAGCGCGAGCAGATGGACTTGCTCGGCAGGCTCAATGCGATCCACCTCGGCCGTGACGGGCCCGCGCCGCAACTTGAGGCGACGATTCACTCCATGGAGGTCGCCTTCCGGATGCAAGCGGAAGCGACAGATGCCTTCGATATCCGAAAGGAATCAGAGAAGACCCGCGAGCGCTACGGAGACAGCGAGTTCGCGCGGGGCTGCCTGATCGCCCGCCGCCTGGTGGAGCGCGGCGTGCGGGTTGTGCAGGTGTATTACGGCAACATGCAGCCGTGGGACACTCACGAAGATATCCAGCGCATGCGGACTTTGGCGGCCAAGTCGGACGGAGCGATGGCAGCATTGATTCAAGATCTTGAAGCCAGCGGACTCCTCGGCGAGACCATCGTGCTGATCGGGGGCGAGTTCGGGAGGACGCCAACCGTGGAAGTCGCAGGCGTAACCAAGCTGCATGCAGGCCGGGACCACAACAACCACGGATTCAGCGTCGTCGTTGCGGGGGGAGGCTTCCGGCGCGGCGTCCGCTACGGTGCAACCGACGAGTTCGGATTCAAGGCAGTCGAGAAGCGCGTCCACGTCCGCGACCTGCACGCGACGATGCTGCACCAGATGGGCCTCGACCACGAGCGACTCACCTACCGTCACAGCGGACGCGACTTCAGGTTGACCGACGTCGAAGGCGAAGTGATCCAAGCCTTGCTGGCCTGACCTGCTGCGCCATCCACGCACTGGCCGATGCCGGCTCCATGGAACCCACCCGGTGATGGGAGACAATGAAGCTTAATGCGGATTGACGGCAGGCGTCTAGACCAAGCGCGACAGACCCGGATCCAACCCGGAATCCTGGCCACTGCCGAGGGGTCGGCCCTGATCGAATCAGGCAACACCAAGATCATCTGCGCGGCGACAGTCGATGACAAGGTGCCAGGATTCCTTCGAGGGACTGGCCGGGGGTGGGTCACCGCCGAATACGGCATGCTCCCCCGTTCCACAAACACCAGGAAGGCACGCGAGGGATTGCGGGGTCGCCCGTCCGGGCGCACATCCGAGATCCAGCGATTGATCGGCCGTTCCCTTCGGGCGGCGGTCGACTTGGAGCGCCTCGGCGAGAGGACCATCATCGTCGATTGCGACGTGTTGCAGGCCGACGGCGGTACGCGTACGGCATCGATCACGGGCGGCTGGGTGGCCCTGGCCATCGCCATTCAGCAATTGGTGCCGTACGAAGCGATTCGGACCACGGCCATCCGGCGCTATGTGGCAGCGATCAGTGTCGGCATTGTGGATGGCACCACTATGCTCGATCTTTGCTACGAAGAGGATTCGCGAGCGGGGGTTGACATGAATGTCGTGATGACCTCGGAAGGCGAATTCGTCGAGGTGCAGGCCACGGCGGAAGGGCAAACCTACACAAAGGGACAGCTAGATGCCCAATTGCAACTTGCCCAGAGCGGCATCGAATCCCTGATAGCTGCGCAGCGCAAGCTAGTAGATTTCTCGTGAAATGCTTGAACTAGTCTGTGCTACTTCAAACAAACACAAGCTCTTAGAGTTTCAGAGAGCATCCGGCCCTAGCGTGCTGGTTCGAGGCTGCGAATCCCACGACTGCCCTGAAACCGGCACCTCATTCGAGGCAAATGCCATCCAGAAAGCTCTTTGCTACAGCCACTGGTCGAGGGCCGAGTGGCTCTTTGCCGACGACTCGGGGCTAGTAGTCGACGCTCTGGACGGAGCACCGGGAATCCTGTCGGCTCGTTACGCGGGACCCGGCAGCAATGCCCTTGCGAACAATCGCCTTCTCCTGCGAAGGCTCGAGGAGGTGCCGCGTCCCCAGCGCACCGCCCGTTTCGTTTGCGCAATCGCCCTGTTGCGCAACGGGTCGCTCGCGGAGACGTTTCGCGGCCAAGTCGAGGGCTTCATCTTGCGCCGGCATTCCGGCAATTACGGCTTCGGTTACGACCCGCTGTTCCACTACGCGCCGATGGGCAAGAGTTTCGGTTGCCTGCCCCCCGACGTCAAGTGGGAGCACAGCCACCGCGGCAGAGCCTATCGGGCTATGCTCGATTGGATTCACGAGAGGCGATGAGCGGCGAGTCTCTTTTTCTGGCCTTCGAAACCGGAGGCTCCAAGCTAGTAACCGGCGTTGCGGGCTCGGACCGGCGGATTCGCAGATCGGCGACGGTAAGGCGGGGCCCATCCGACAGGGCGCCTCAGAGCATGCGCCGCATCATCGCCGCTTCCGAGCGGCTGCTTTCGGATGTGCCGGACGCAATTCAGAGGTTAAAGGCCATCGGTTTCGGGTTCGGCGGCACCGTGCGAAGGTCGAGCAACAGCCCCCATTTGTGCCTGCACGAGGAAGGCTGGGACGAGGTTGATGTCGTCAGCGAGTTGACGCGCCGATTCGGGGTTCCCGTCTTCGTAGAGAACGATTGCAAGCTAGCCGCGCTCGCGGAGGCACACTTCGGGGCTGGCAGGGGGGCACGGTCGTTGTTCTATATAACCCTCGGAACGGGCGTCGGTGGTGGGTATGTGCTCGGGGGCGAGATCGTCGCCTTTGGGGACCTGGGTGAAGCCGAGATTGGGCACATCGTCGTCGAGCCCGACGGCCCCGAGTGCTGTTGCGGCAGCCGAGGATGCGTCGAGGCTCTATGCTCCGGACCGGGTCTGGCGAAGTTGTGCGGGTTTCTCGCCAGACGTCACCCCGAAGAATGGGAATCCTCTGACCTGTCTGCACGTGCCCGGGAATCGCCAGTGATGAGCGAGCTAATCGTTCAATCCTGGGAGGCGGGCGACCACTTCGCTCTCCGCGTAGTGGAGCACTCCATGGATCGGCTGGCAACCGCATTGGCAGCTACAGTCAATCTGCTAGTGCCGGAGCGTATCGTAGTGGGCGGAGGCCTGGGCACCTCCAGTGCGCGACTCTTAGACCTGCTTAACGAACGCGTCGAACCATTGGTCGTGCCTTATTTCCGTGATAGCTTCACTATCGTGGCTTCACAGCTCAGGGAGAGCGTCGTGACCCAGGGCGCAGCAATCCTTGCTTCACAGCGCGCCGCGCGGGCCAGGCATGACGATTCGAAGGAATAGCTTGCGGACCGATCTTCCCGGTTTCGTCGCGCTTCCTGGCAAGGGCGGTCCGATGCAGTTCGATTAGGACGTCAACAGCAGTCCTGTTTGATCCAATTGTCTCTATAACAGTAATTTAGAACTTCATCTTCAAGTGATACGCATATAGGAAAATCGGCGGGAGCGCGCTAAGCCAAGAGTCCTAAATAGGTCCTGGTCGTCGTATTTTGCCCTGGGGCCTGCGCCTCAACGTCGGTCCGGCTCCGACCCGGTTTCGACGCAACTGCAACGTGCTTTCGCAAGACAAATCTTTTCGCCACAGCAACTTAAGAATTCCAGCCAAGCGGACTAGATTGAACGGGCCGAAAACGCTCGCTTTATAGAGGCCCTTGCAGGGACACTCGCGAGTTCAGATTGTCCCAGGGCGGGCGCAGGGCAGATCAGGCTCTCGATGCCATCCTAGACAAGACATGTTGCATCGCTGGCGCGGCCAGTCGCGCCTGAGGGAGCGTCCCCGCGGGCCAGCAGGTCGTCGAAGTCTAGGGGTACCGATGCAGAGGAGGATGCGTCCAGCGATTGGCACGCGATGAGCGAAGTCTCTGCCAGCCCCTTGCCGATGTGTCCGCGCGACCTTCACCAATGCCGCAGCGCGTCGCGGAACATGAGAGCTAGGTCCTGCTCCGAAAAGGCGCGGGGCGAAAGCTTGGTAACACGGTGCTGCGGGAGGGTGCCCTGCACAAGTTCCGGGATATCCGAAACGGTGTAGCCGAGTTCCTCTAGCCCGCTAGGCGTGCCAAGACGCCGCATGAACGAAATGATGGCGTCGGCGAGCGTGTCGCCAGCATCCTCGGGAGGGACTCCCTCGACATCCTCGCCAAGAGCAGCCGCCGCTTCCAAGTGGCGTCGAGGGTCCGCGGGAGCTGTGAATCGAAAGACTGCCGGTGCGTTGAGTATCACAGAAATGCCGTGCGGCACCATCGCATGACGCGTGGGATAGCCTGGCATGCGAAATTCCCTGACCATGCCGGAAACCGGGTACGACATGCCGTGCGGCAAGTGAACGCCAGCGTTGCCGAATCCGATCCCCGCGTAGGAGGCTGCAAGGAGCATCATGCCGCGCGCTTCGTCATCGTCGGGCTGCTTGACGGCTCTCGGCAGGTATGTCCGCACCATGCGCAACGCTTCAAGAGCCCACAAGTCACTGATCGGATTCGCCCCCTGATAGGCGGGCCGAAACTTCGGGCGCGCGGGTGCCAGCCTCTTGCGGAAATCCATTGCAGTAAAAGACTCGACAGCGTGAGAGAGCACGTCAAGGCCAGTCGAGGCGGCTACAGCAGGAGGCAGTGTACGGGTATTGTCGGGATCCAGCAGGCCCAATGTGGGCTTGAGGCCGCGATCCGCGATGCCCGTCTTGGCATGCATGTGCTCGAGGTCGAAGATCGCAACGCCCGTCGTTTCGCTTCCAGTGCCAGCTGTGGTAGGAACCGCGAACAGCGGCTTCAACGGACCTGGAACTGGCACCCCCTTGCCGATCGGCGGATTCACGTATTCGAGGAAGTCGGCTGGATAGGTGGAGTAGAGATTCGCGGCCTTGGCGGTGTCGATGACAGAGCCGCCCCCGACCGCCACGAAGGCGTCCGGCTCGACTTGGTCTGCCATCCGGATTGCGTCCTTGAAGGATTGGTCCGTCGGCTCTACTTTCACGCCGTCGAACACAGTGACGCGTATGTCGGCCGCATCCAAAGAGGCCAGCGCTGTGGTGACCGGCTGGAGGTCCCGCAAATGGGGGTCCGTCAGCAAGAGAACTTTCTGGATCCTCCGGTCCTGCAGGTCGTAGCCGAGTTCCCGGGTGACACCCGGGCCGAAGCGTATGTTTGAAGTCGCGAGTTCGACCGCGCTCTCGTTGGATCCCTCGGATTCCGTCATGGTTTGTCAGGGCTTGCGAATGCGCGCGACGCAGGCGGGATCGAAACGGTGACGGAACAGCTCGCGTCCGCTCTCGACAGCGACAGGAATGTCCAGTCCGTAGCAGTCGCGAAGGCTAGACTCGGAGTCCACGTCAACCTCTTCGACTTCTATGCCCGGCGCCGCTGCCTTTAGTGCGCGCAACGCTTCGTCGCAAAGCCGGCAACCGGGGCGGGAGTAGAGCGTGACGCGTCGCATCCCCTTTTCAATTCCAGTATGACAGCGGTTCAGTTTCCGACTCGGCCCTGATCAGCTTCTCCAGGTCCGGGTCCAGACGCGTCGCCGGCGGCGCAGCAGGACCAGTCCCACGCCCGCGAGGAATCCACCGATGTGCGCCCACCACGCAACGCCTCCCTGGCCTGCGGCGCCCCATCCGCTCACGACCTGGATTCCGAGCCAGTAAGTGAGCATCAGGAACGCAGGCAGCGCAAATGTGGGGCCGAAGAAGATGAAAATGGGAAGCCAAACGGTGACACGCGCCCGCGGGAAGCGTACCAGGTATGCACCCATCACGCCGGCGATCGCGCCGCTGGCACCCACCATGGGAATCGATGAATCGGGATCCGAGAGGAACTGCGCGATAGCTGCCAGCACCCCGCAGGCGAGATAGAAGAGCAAGAACACGACGTGCCCAAGCTCGTCCTCCACGTTGTCTCCGAAGATGGAAAGGAACCAAACGTTGCCTATCAGGTGCATCCAGCCGCCATGCAGAAACATCGACGTGAGGACAGGAAGCAGGCTCGGCAGCAACGGCACGTTCCCGATAAGCGCCGATTCGACCCGCGCGGGCACCAGCGAATACGCGGCCAGGAATGCCTGCTCTTCCCGCGCAGCACCGAACCACAGCGAGAACTGGTACGAGAAGACCGCCACGTTGATCGCGATCAGCGTCCAAGTGACGAACGGCACCGTCAGGCGCGGCGCGTCATCCCGAATTGGAATCATCGGCCGAATCCCGACACTAGGAAACGACCGTGCGGCTGGCGAAGTCCGGATTGGACCGGCGCTCGCCGCTCGCGATGAGGCGACGCGCCGCTCCCAAGCCGCGAATGCCGCCTTGCGCTCCCAGCGCTTTGCAATTCAGCGCTGCCATCGCATTGGACAGTTCCAGCGCATCCTCGATCGAGTAGCCCTTGACCACGGCGAAGCAAAAGGCTCCGTGGAACACGTCACCCGCACCGGTCGTGTCCTGGCAGTTCACCACGAACGCCGGGGAGTAGTGGTATTGACCGTCGACGAGTGCCATAGCCCCGTACGGGCCGAGGGTCATGGCGGCGACCTTCATGCTGTACTCCTTCTGGATGAGTTCCAGAGCAAAGAACGGATCCCGCTGGCTGGTCCACTCGACCGGGAAATTCGTGCTGGCGATCAAGTAGTCCACGTACGGCAGGACCTTGTCGAATCCGTGGTATATCGTATCTACGTCAACCGTTACCGGGATGCCGTGCCCGTGTGCGATCCGAGCCGCGTGCTCTACCGCCGCCGTGTCGTGTCCGTCAATATGCAGCAGCTTGGAGCAAAGGATTTGCTCGGGAGCGATCTGCTCAGGGACTATCCTCAGGCAGTCGGGACGTTGCCAGAGAATTGTGCGTTCGCCGGTTGTTTGATCAATCACGATGTAAGCGGATTGATTGGGGCAATCGCGCCGCAACTGGACGTGTGCGATGTCAATTCCGGATTTCTCCAGGCTTCGCATCAGGATGCGGCCGCCCTTGTCGTCGCCGACGCTCCCAATGTACTTGGTGCGGAGACCGAGCCTGACACAGGCCACCATGGCGCTGGCGACCTGTCCGCCCGGAGAAAGTATCTCCCTGACAAAAGGGGCCTTGCCGCCGTAAGCCGGGAACTGCGGGACCAGCAGCAGGGTGTCCGTGGCGTTTAGCCCAACGCCTACGACGTCGAAAGTCTTGTCCATGCCCTGGTTCCCTACTCCGGAGACGCCGCGCCGAATTCGATCTTGATTACGAAAGCGTGCCGGCAAGGGAGCTCTTCGGGAGTCATCGGCGGCACGGATATCTCCACGCCGTCGGAATGCTGGCTCCACTCCAGATCACCGGGCACTCCTAGCATGGTTGCCTTGGCCCCGGATCGGCTACGGACGCCGTTGAGCTTCAACGAGCCCCTCGGGAAGCCCGGCACGATGGCATACAGGTCGTCTCCCTTGCGAGTGAAGAACGCCATCTTGCGGGCCATGCCTTCTCGCGGTTCCAAGCCAGCCAGTTCTAGGATGTCGTATTGCTGGCGGTACTGCTTGTATCCCTGCTCGGGACGCTTGCCCTCCGTCCACTGCGCGGAGGTCTTCCAAGGTCGCGTTCCGTAAATCGCCTCTCCGTTCACGGACAGCCAAGCCCCGAGCTCGAGCAGGCGCGCTTGTTGCAGCAGCGGAATGCGTCCGTCCGAGGTCGGTCCGACATCCAGTAACAGGTTTCCTCCCCTGCTCACCAAATCTGCAAGCACCCAGACCAGTTGCTTCGCTGTCATGTAGTTGCCGATCGGTTCATTGCGGTTGTATCCAAACGAGTGCCCTATCCCGCGATTCTCCTCCCATGAGTGCGAACCGTCGGCCATGCCCGCTCCGTACTCCGTCGTGTAGTATCCGCCGTGCTGGTGGCGAATTCCCTTCCCCCAGCGGTCGTTGATCACGACCTCGCTCCGGCTCGGCGCCTCATTGAACAGCCAGGCGAGCAATTCCGTGCTCTGCCACCGCTCGTGCTCGAGATCCCACTCCCCGTCGCTGAATATCAAAGCAGGACGGTAGCGGGACACCACGTCCTTGAATTGCGGAATCATATGCTCGCGTATGTAGCGGTCCTTGTCCGAGAGCCACAGAGGATTGAACCACTCGTACAGCGAAAAGTACAACCCCATCTTTAGGCCTGCTTCCCGCACGCTGTCTCCCAAGTCTCCGAGCAAGTCTCGCTGCGGCCCTGCCTCTACGCTGTTCCAAGGACGGCCCCAAGTCTGAGTCGCTTCCCGGCTCGGCCACAGCGCGAAACCGTCATGGTGCTTGGATGTTAGAACGACGTATCGAGCGCCCGCTCGCCGAAATAGATCCGCCCACTCCGCGGGATCGAACAATTCCGCCTTGAAAAGAGGGGCAAATTGCGGATACGCGAAGTCGTCCCCGTAGACTCGCTTGTGGAAATCGCGCGTTGCGATCGCGTTTCGACGCTGCCGTTCGTTTCGACCCTCCAGCGACGCTTTTAGGGAATGCCAGTACCACTCGGAATAGGAATCCGGATATGCGAACGCCGGAACTGAATAGACGCCCCAATGGATGAAAATGCCCAGCTTGGCGTCTAGGAACCAGCCTGGTGTCGGCCTGGAGTCGAGCGACGCCCAGTCTGAGGAGTAGTCATTAGCAGAAAGTGCAACGGGGGCCGGAGCGAGCGCGAATGAAGCGAGAGCGGTCCAAGTAACTACGAGTCGCCAAGGGAGTCGGAAACGAGTCGGGACAACATGTCTCACCTCTGAAACTTAGCACGCCTAGACCGGACCGAGACATTGGTTCCCCAAGGCGGTTGCTAAACTCCGGTTATGCTGGCGCGATCCATCCGCGAGGCAGTGACGTCTAGTTCTGCCAACGGTGTTTGGCGCGAGCGCATCGTCGCCGCCGCTGCACTAAGTAGGGTGCGTCACGCCTTTGCACAAGCTTCCCGCGACCAGCAATGGCTGAACCGCCAGCACGTGGCGCTTTGCCGAGTGCCAGCGCCAACCTTCCAGGAAGCCGAGCGTGCCGAGTATCTGCGACGGCAGTTTGCCGAGTTGGGACATCGGCCAGGCATCGACGCGGCCGGAAACGTTATCGTGCCGCTGGTTTATTCAAAGAAACTTCCGTTCATCGCCGTCACGGCGCACATGGACACGACGATTGCCCCGTCCCGCCCGGATCAAATCCGAGTCGACGCCAACGGGATGATGCGCGGACCGGGCGTCACGGACAACGGAACCGGACTTGCAGCGTTGCTTGCCCTGGCAAGATTGCTCGGGCAGCCGCTGGTCGAACACCCCGCACGTAACACCCTGCTGATCGCGAATGTGGCCGAAGAGGGGGAAGGAAACCTGCACGGCATCCGCTATGTCGCTGAGCATTCTCCCTACTCCAGCTCCATCGACCGCTATCTGGTAGTGGACGGAGCGTCGCTCGGCCACATCACGAATTCGGCCCTGGGCAGCAAGAGGTTCGACCTGGTGATCAAGGGGCGCGGCGGGCACAGCTGGAACGACTACGGTCGGGCGAATCCTGTCCATGCCCTGGCTCGCGCCATCGGGTTGATGACACAGGCCGACCTTCCCATCCGACCGCGGACTACCCTGAGTGTGGGATTGATCCATGGAGGGACGAGCGTCAACTCGATTCCCAGCTTGGCCCGGGCCAAGATTGATGTGCGCTCCGCGGACGAAGCCGAAATCCGGAAGACCTCGAAGATCGTCGAGTATGCGGCCCGCGCCGCAGTGCTCGCGGAGAACAAGCGCTCCTCCGATCGCTTGACCGGCTTTGAATTGCGCGAGATCGGCAGTCGTCCCGCCGCTCAGGCCCTGGCCCGGAATCCGGTGGCAGACTGCTTCAGAGCGGTTGACGCGTACCTAAGGATTCCATCCACACTCGACTGCGCCTCGACCGACGCCAATGTCCCGCTTGCGGCCGGGGTGCCAACTGTCGCGATCGGTTCCGGCGGTCGCGGGGGCGACGCGCACGCGCCGAGCGAATGGTACGACCCCCAAGGCCGAGATCTAGGGCTTCGCCGTCTCGTGCTGGGAATCGCAGGCCTGCAATCGAAGGCCTGAAGCATGCGCCCGGCCGGCACCGCTTAGGACGCGCTCGGTCTCGGCAAGCCCGAGTCTTGTGCCTGTATAGGGAACTTCTCGACGGCCTCTCAGCGATATATCCACGGGACCGATGCCTCCGTTCCATGCTGGTGTAGGATGAGTCGCGTGAGTCGGCAGCGCACCCGTTCCGAAACCATGTTGGTCCTAATTGTGTTAGCGCTCCTCGCCGCCGGAACCGCGCAGGCAGACGACAACCGCTTCATGATTGCCGAGTCGATCTATGTGGGCCCGGATGAAACGCTGGACAGAGCGACCTGCGTGGCCTGCTCGATTCGAGTTGATGGAGTCGTCAAAGACACCGCGTTCCTGTTTCTGGGAAAACTAGTGAACCACGGAACGATAGAAGGGGACGCGATCGTGATCGCGGGATCTCTCGAATCCGAAGGGCCCGTGAACGGGAATTCCGTGGTGGTTGCGGGGAATATGAACCTGCGGGGCGACGTGCGAGGTGACGCCATCACAGTGCTGGGCGGCATTCGGGTCTCCGATCCGGCGGTCAAAATCGGTGGGGACGTCGTGACGGTCCTCGGTCGTCAATCTGGCATTTCCGCCGACGCGGTCGGCGGCACGATCGACCAAATCGGAAGCAACCGGTTCGGCCAGATGGTGTTGTCCGGCGCAATCGTTGCCTTGCTGGTCGCTGCCATCGCGATATTCGCGATCCTTTTGACACTGAACGGCGTGGCTTTTTTGATTCTCGATACCAAGCGCCTGAAGACCATAGCCAACACCTTCACGGGGAATTCGCCCGTCTGCTTCTTGGTCGGTCTCGGGACCTGCTTCGCTCTGGGGGTAGTAGGCCTGATCGTCGCGATGCTGTTACCCGTGTCCCTTCCGATCCTGCTTGTTTACCTAGTGGTGACCGTGGTGGGCTACTGCGGGATGACCTACGGGATCGGTCGCAACTTGTTCGCCGGCTTGAGACCGCTTTCCGCAACTCAGGCCGCGGCAGCCGTCATTATCTTCATCCAGCTAGTACCTGTGATCGGCTGGTTGGTGATGATCGTACTCTGGAACGTCGCCATTGGCGCGGCTGTGCTCAGCGGCTTCGGCACCGCCACCGATTGGCTAACGGCCCGAGCCGAAGGCAGAGCGTTGCATGGACGCCAAGCGACATGACGCGAGCTCCTCTTGTTGGGGATTCAGCGGACTGCCACCGGCCCAATCTGCGCCGTAGACAGTCTCATTTCCGACTTGGTCCTAGCTCGCGAACGACTGGCTTGGAACAGCGACACGGCAGACGAGGGCGACTCGCCGATGTGGGAGGGATGGTTCGGCCAAGCAAGCCGTTTGGGCAGATGAAGCGACGGGGACTTGTCCTGAAAGCAGGTAGAGATAGCAAGTCGACTGGGAGGACGCCGTTTCCCGCTAGGCGACGTGGAAGCAGTGGACACGCCTGCCTGAGGACACGCGCTCTAGGCTTCCTTCGCAAGAGCCTGCGTGGATGGCTGGGCGGTCGCCCTGCCGCGCGGTTCGCGGTCGCAGCCGCGGTCGCCAGGGTCAACGCGCAGGCCCCAAGAACTTTCTTGCAAGCACGTGCGAGGCCGGGGCTGCGCTAGTGACATGATCGACCATTGATTCGAACCAAGGCCTCCGAGCTTGTCGTTGATCAACGCTGCCCGGGCTTCCAATGGTATTCTTGGTAAACAGTCCCCGTTCACTCGAACCACTAACTAGTTGCGCCGCTCCAAGATCAAATCGTCCAAGAGCAGAATTCCCTATATAGACAGTGCCGACAAGCTCGCGGCTGTCACCAAAGGTTTGTTTGGGCGACCGGTGATCGCCTTCGATACGGAGTTTCTCTGGGAACGGACGTACGCCCCGCGCCTTGGCCTGATTCAAGTAGCCGATCTCGATAATGTGTGGCTGATTGATCCGGTTGCTTTGTCCAAGCGCGAGATGCGGCCACTCATTGACGTGTTGGTCTCCCCTGATTCGCTGAAGGTGGCTCACGCGATCGACCAAGACCAGATGTGCTTACATCACTCGTACGGCATCGTTGCCAAGCCGGTGCTGGACACGTCGATCGCCGCGGCCTTGCTCGGGATGGGAGACCAGATCGGTCTCTCGAATCTGCTCGACCGGCTGCTTCGCGTCAGTATTGACAAGGGTTACAGTCGAACCAACTGGCTAAAGCGTCCGTTGCCGACCAAAATGCTGGAGTACGCCGCGGAGGATGTCCGCCATCTGACCAAAGCCGCGGGTATCCTCTGCGAGAAACTACGCAAGCGCGGCCGCGAGGAGTGGGCTTTGGATCTCTCCACGAAAGTCGGCGAATTCGCCAAGGCGCACTTCGAGCCGGAGTCGCTGGCGCGCAGGATCGCGTTGGCGCGACGCATGGAGACAACCACGTTCGGGGTGTTCAAGGAACTGATCTCTTGGCGTGAACGGGAAGCTAGCCGACGCGACATTCCCCGGCGCTGGCTGGCGGAAGACAAGCTCCTGGTCAAGCTTGCGTCAGCTCGACCGACCAGCGCCAAGCAGCTCGAAGACTTCCGGGGTCTCGGAATCTCGAAGCGCCCGGGCAGTGCTGCAAGGGTCCTCCGCGCCATTCGTCGAGGCATGCGGACACCGCCGAAAGGATACGTGCGACCTCGGCGCAGGAATAGCCCGACGCCAAAGGAGTCAGCGGCTCTGGTGGTCTTGAGGTGCTTCCTGAATGCACTCGCCGCAGACAACGGACTCCCGCTTCGGTTGCTCGTGGACAACGATCACATGGTGGAATTGCTCCGAGGTCAGTTCAAGAATATCGAGTCGCTACGAGATTCCGGGATACTGAATCCGCGCGTCGTGGATCTGGTCGGAGAGGACCTCGTCGCTATACTCAACGGGCAACGGGGCCTACGCCTCGTCAACGGCGTGGCAACACAGTTGGAAAGCTAGCGGGCATCCGCCTCCGTGCTCGATCGGGTGGCAGGGCTCGACCGTCAGGGCATGGTAGCGCGGCAGAGCACCAAGTTGTCCTGATCAAGATTGTGCGACCAAATGAATTCCGCCTTTCCGAAATTCTCGGCGTAGTCCCAATAGGCGCGCTGGTTCGTCACCGCGCTGGCGGGATACGTTGACGCGGAATGCCATTCAGAGTCGTCAAAGCCCGGTAATGCCCAGTCGTCCGGCACCGGGTAGTGCAACGCTCGGCAAGAGGCAGGATCGCGTCCGACACAAGGCGGCCGTTCCGGGCAGTCCGAGGTGTCCGGACCCGGCTGGACGCAACTGCGGTCCTCAAGCGGGCTGATGTAGTAGGCTCGGCACTTCCAATCCGAACCCGTCTCCGTACCGTCGCTGAAACGGGCGATGAACCCGCCGTCGCCGACGTTCCAGCGATCGTACTCCATTCCCACGCCGAGGTGGGTGCCCCAGTCCACGAGTTTGACAGCGAATGTAAGAGGCCGCTTCGCCCGGAAGCGCACGACACCCGAATTGAACGGGATGAAGCCCACAGGGTCGCGAGCGACAATCGTTCCATTCACGTACAACTCGTAGTAATTGTCCCCAAAAACGTAGCCGGTGATCTCGTCCCCGCTCGCATCGATCGTCACGACGTCGAGATCCTCGAGGTGAGTGGGGTTATGCCCGGAGCCCGCACAGTCGTTGTACAAATCAGTCGGGTCCGGGCCTTCGGCGGGGACAACAGGAACTTGCACGCGGGTACCGTCTTCCGCCACTACGATCCCGCACTTGGCTTCCATGAACCGACGAGCCCGCCCGCTACAAGAGCGAGCGAGATTTCCGCACGAAAACGTCTCTGTGGCCAGGCCTTGCGTGAGCAGCCCCTGGTCCACGGATTCTTGGGAGTGGACCAGGGGGGCGAACAGGATCATTGCAGCCAAGACTCGCATCCTATATAGCGTGACAGAATCCGGGCGAACGGGAGACAATCGCCCCGCTGGCTACGTGCAACGGCGATGGCAAGCCCCAACTTAGAGGTCGGAGTTCGCAGAGTGCGATCCGATTTCGTATCTGCCGCGCGCGACGATGCAGGCCGGACCAGTCAGGCGGATGCCGGCGTCCCAGTCTACGGCCAAGTCCCCGCCTTGCGTGCGGATCGTCGCTTGATTCGCGACCCACCCGAGATGGCGCGCGGCGACCGCAGCACCGAGCGAGCCGGTCCCCGAGCTGAGCGTTGCTCCTGCTCCCCGCTCCCAGAAGCGGACCTCCAGGATCTTCTTCCCGACCTCGCCACGACCGATTCTCACAAAAGAAACATTCGAGCCGTTCGGAAAATGGTCGTGTCGTTCGAGAGCCTCCCCGACAGCGGCCCAGTCGAATCGGAACGAGTCGACTCGGCACACGCACTGGGGGTTGCCCACGTCCACAGCGACCACGCGATGGCGCACGCCGAGCGCTTCCAAGACCAACGCGTCGTCCAAGACGCGGCAGCTCGACTCGTCGGAGGACATCCGGAACTCGTATTCGGGGTGCGAACGTCGCACGCGCTCGACTTCCCGCACCCCAGCCCCGGTTTCTATAAGGAATCGTGCGGGCGCGTTCCAGCACTCTGTCAGGTAAGCCGCCACACACCGCGTTCCGTTCCCCGAAATCTCCGCCTCGCTTCCATCGCTGTTCCACAGATGGGCGTTGGCGAAAGCGCTTGGGTTCTCCGATGAAACCACGACCTCCAAGCCATCCGCTCCGACACCGAAGCGCCGGCTGCACATGCGGACGGCGAGACTCGGCATATCTTCGGGACCGAGTCCGAGGGAGTTGGTGTCTTCGCGCTCGACGATCAAGAAATCGTTGCCGGCGCCATGGGCCTTGGTGAAGGCGAGCGAACGCATGTTCTCTAGTTTGCGCGAATCGATCGGGCCGCGCTGGGCGCAGGGCCGCATGCGGTCGGAGTCCGCCCGGCAGGGCGTAATTCACGCCCGACCGGTCCGCGGGCTAGCGTTGATAATCTGGTTCCAACGCTGCATGACGAATCCATTGACCGAAGTCCAGTTCGAAGTCCCTTTCGACCGGGTCCGCGCCGAGCACGTAGAGCCGGCCATCGACCAACTCCTCGAGGAGGCGCAGTCATCGCTTGACTCGCTGGTCGCTAGCGAGGCTCCTCCGACATATGACAACACGCTGGCGGCGCTCGAGAAGCTAGTCGAGAAACTCGAGTTCGCGATGGGCGTGGTAGGGCACCTAGAAAGCGTGGCGACGTACCCAGAACTGCGGGCCGCCTTCAACGAGGTGCAGCCTAGGGTCAGTGCATTCTTCTCGAGAATTCCACTCAACGAAGGAGTGTGGAAGCGGGTGAAGGACTTCTCGAGGACCAAGGAAGCACGCAAGCTCAGCCCGACACGGAAGCGCTTCCTCGACAAGACGGTGGACGATTTCCGGAAAAGTGGCGCAGAGCTCAGCCCATCGGGTAAGGCCCGGCTCTTGCAAATCAACGTCGAACTCACGACGCTGACAACCAAGTTCGCACAGAATGTCCTTGACGCCACGAATGCCTTCGATTTGACGATCGGGGACAAGCGTGGCTTGGCGGGCCTCCCCCAGACAGCCATTGAAGCAGCGCGAGAGAGCGCCCAACGGAAAGGCGTGAGCGGATGGCGCTTCACTTTGCAGGCACCGAGCTTCCTGGCGGTCATGACCTACCTAGATGACGAGCAGGTTCGCGAGAAAATGTACCGGGAATTCTCGCGCCGGGCAGCATCGGGCCGTCTCGACAACAGCGAGAACATCGCCAAGATCCTGGCGCTGAGGAAGGAAAAGGCTCAGCTCCTGGGATTTGCGGACTTCGCCGACCTCGTGCTCGAGGACCGCATGGCTAAGTCGGGCGCCAGGGCGCGCGAGTTCGTACAGGACCTGAGGAAGCGCACGCAGGCCGCTTTCGACCGGGAGAACGAAGAACTCGAGGGGTTCGGCCGAAGCCGGCTCCAGCCGTGGGACATTGCCTATCAAGCGGAGAAACTGCGCAAGGAGCGGTATGACTTTGACGAGGAGGACTTGCGGCCGTACTTCCCGTACGAGGGAGTGCTGCGAGGCCTGTTCGAAGTCGCGCACCGTCTGTTTCGAATCCGCATCAAGAAACGGGTCGACCTGCCTGCATGGGATGCAAGCGTAAACACCTACGCAATTGAGGACGCGGACGGAACCCATCTGGGCTCGTACTACGCCGATTACTTCCCTCGTGAGAACAAGCGGGACGGCGCTTGGATGGATTCGCTGATCACAGGAGAGCCAACGGCAATAGGCTTTTCGCCCCACCTAGGAGTGAATTGCGGCAATCTCACTCCCCCTACGGGCGGCAAGCCCGCATTGCTCACCCATCGCGAGGTTGAGACGATCTTCCACGAGTTCGGACATCTGCTGCACCACCTGCTGAGCCGGGTGGAAGTCAAGAGCCTCGCCGGTACGAACGTGGCTTGGGACTGGGTTGAATTGCCGTCCCAAATCATGGAGAACTGGTGCTGGGAGCGCGAGGCACTCGACCTGTTCGCGCGGCACTACGAGAGCGGAGATCCGATCCCGGATGAGCTGTTCAACAAGATGAGACGCGCGAAGAACTTCCGTAGCGCTAACGCGCAGATGCGGCAACTTGGATTCGGGACGCTCGACCTAGCGCTCCACACGCAGTTCGTCCAGGAGCGTGACGGCGACGTTGTGGCGTTCGCCAGGAAGATTCTGCAGAGGCACTCCCCGACGCCCTTGCCCGAGGACTATTCGATGGTTACGGCGTTCACGCACTTGTTCGCGAGCCCTGTCGGCTACGGGGCGGGCTACTACTCGTACAAGTGGTCGGAGATGCTAGACGCCGACGCCTTCACGCGATTCGCTCGGGAAGGCGTATTCAGCGCAGAGACAGGCGACTCGTTTCGCCGAAGCATCCTGGAGCGTGGCAACAGCGCCGAACCGGATGAGCTATTCCGTGCCTTCATGGGCCGCGAACCGGATCCCGAGGCACTGCTTCGGCGACTAGGCCTCGCGGCGTAGCGCTTGGTCACATGCGGGTTTTCCGCGAACGAGGCAACCGTGCAGCCGGCTGAACTGCTCGCGTCCACCCGCCTGCCGCCTCGGACATTCTATGAGCGCCCGACCGAGGATGTGGCAAGGGCACTGCTTGGCTCGGCGTTGTTGCATCGAACCGCTCAAGGCCTCTTGGCGGGCCGAATCGTCGAAGTCGAGGCTTACCTCGGAAAGGGCGATCCCGCTGCCCACAGCAGCGCTGGGCTGACCCATCGCACAAGAGCAATATTCGGTCCGCCGGGGCACGCCTACGTTTACCGGATTTACGGCATGCACTGCTGCTTGAACGCCGTAGCCGAGCCTGAAGGCCTCCCCGGGTGCGTGCTGATCCGCGCACTCGAACCGATTTGCGGCATCGAGGCTATGCAATCGCGTCGCCCGGCAGCCAGGCGGCGCGCGGATCTAGCTAACGGCCCGGGCAAGCTGACGAGCGCCATGGCGATCGGCTTGAACCTCTACGGCGCTGATTTGACCCGAGGGCAGCTGACGATTCGGATTCCCGACAATTCCCCGCCACTCAAGGTCGAAACCACATGCAGAGTGGGGATATCCAAGGCCAAGGAGCTTGACCTTCGCTTTTTCATCGCTAACAATGAGTTCGTCAGCCGACGATGACAAGAACCCCTCGGGCAAGGCAAGTCGTTTTCCATCTCGACATGGACGCATTCTTCGTGTCGGTGGAAGAACTGTCGGATTCCTCGCTAAAAGGGAAACCCGTGGTCGTAGGCGGAAACCCCGGCCAGCGAGGGGTAGTGGCGGCAGCGTCGTACGAGGCGCGCAAATTCGGGATTCACTCCGCCATGCCGCTTCAGGAGGCCCACCGGCGATGCCCGCAGGCGGTGTTCCTCGAGGGTCATCCGCACAAGTACCTCGACTACTCTCGGAGGGTCAAGGCGATTCTCGGCCGTTTCTCTCCTCTTGTTGCAATGGCGTCGATTGACGAAGCGTACCTCGATCTGACAGGGACAGACCGGCTACTCGGTCCTCCGCTGAAGGCTGCGCACACATTGCACGAGGCGGTAGCCGCCGAGACTGCCCTGCCCTGCTCCATCGGCATCGGTACGTCTCGTCTCATCGCCAAGATCGGTTCGGGACTGGCAAAGCCGAACGGAGTGCTCTTCGTGGAGCCGGGATGCGAGGCGGCATTCTTGGCACCGCTCGAGGTCGGACGAGTGCCTGGTGTTGGGAAGGTCATGCGTGAGAGGCTACGGAAGCTTGGAATCGCGACGATAGGCCAAGCCCAGAGCCGAGGCGAGACTTTCCTAGAGCAGCACTTCGGCAAGGCTGGGCTGGACTTGGCCGGAAAGACACGAGGACTCGACGCTGGGGCCTGGTTCAGCACGGGCTTCGCACACGGCGAGAATCCAAAATCCATCAGCCACGAAACCACCTTTCGCCGAGACACGCGCGACCGTGCAGTGATCGACGCAACCCTCGCCAAGCTAGCGCAACTCGTGGCGAGACGGTTGCGAGAGCACGGTTTGTGGGCACGGACTGTGCAGATCAAGATCCGTTACAAGGACTTTTCCACTCGCACCAGAGCCAAGACCCTGGGGGAGGCGACACAGCTGGACAAGGTAATACTAGAGACGGTTCGGCAGTTGTTTTCCCGACACCGTGTGCCGAACCGAGCCATAAGGCTGCTCGGCGTGCACGCCGGTTCGCTGCAATCCAGCCCGGCCTACCAAGAGAGCCTATTCGAAACAGGCGGCAGGCAGAAATGGTCGCGGGCCTTGGAGGCGGTCGACGCTCTCCGCGACCGCTTCGGCGAATCCTCGGTCGGGTTGGCCGCTTCGCTAGGGCATGCGCGCCGCGAACGAGTCCACGAGAACCCTGCCGGACTTGCGGGCCGACATAGCGGGCGGGGCGAGTGAGTTCCTAACTGGAACTAGTTGCGGGACCCTCAACCTGGCCGGAACGGAAGGACGCTCTCGCCTCGCCTGAAGGGTGGCTGGACTCCCAGTTTGCGGGCGATTTCCTCAACATCGGCCTTTGACCAGCTGACCATTGTGTGCGCAATGCGCCCACCGGGCTGAATCAGAAACACCGTCGGCACGTGGGTGAGGCCGTAGGCATCCGAGACCGCGAATCCGGAATCCTCGGTGTCGAAGATCTGGCGCGTTTCGTACCCGTATTCGGCGATGAATCGCTCCCCATCGATTGCAGTGTCCTGCGACACGGCAATTGCCGTGGATCCCGAACCATCGAATCTTCCCGCGAGCCGGTCGATAAACGGCAGGCCGTATTGGCAGGTCGGGCAACTGGTCTTGAAGAACGTCAGCATGACCGGACCGGTGCCCAGCGCATCGTACAGGCTGAACTCCCCGCCATCGGCATCGGAAAGCGTGAAGTCGGGCGCTCGCGAATTCATCGGAAGTGCTGGCATCACCGTTATGATAGCGGCCCAAACTCGAGAGTGCCTCACTGGGACGTCACACCGACACGTGGAGTCGGAATGAGTTGCGCAGCCGATAGATCGATCGATTCTGACTTGCACTCAGGAACCCAAGTGGAACGCTCCGTCTACTCGATCAAGAGCCGCACCGATTTCCTGTGAGGGCGAGCCCTACGGCCATCTTGGCTGCTTCGGGGCTTGCTCGCCCGGACCGGCCGCATTTGGAATTGCGCCATGCTTCGGATGCAATGCCCTAGCGCCGGTCGCGGCAGCGGTGCCGTTCCGTTCGATGGAACCCGCATGTGATCGGGTCCCGCTCGGAGACCGTGGCGCCCAAGCAGTTCCGTGTGCTGGCCGAACGTCTGCACTCGACACGGCTCCATCGCCCAGCCCCGGACCGGGAATTACGGCGATACAGTCGAGCGCTCTGTGTAGCCCGTGCGGAAACAGCCGCATCCCGGGACTCGCCACAATTCCGCGCCAGGCCGGCGCTTTGCAACACTGTCGGAATTCTCGACAATCCGCCATCCGAATGCGTGCCGCCAATCGCTACAAATGCGACAGACTGCGGAACCGGAGTCCGTACCTGTTTCTTTGCCAAGTTGGTTAGGAGGCCCTAAGGCGTTCCGAGCCATGCACGGGAGGCACGGAGGCTGGGCCAATGCGACGGCCGGAGTCCTCGAGTAGCACATCCTCCCCTTGCTACGATGACTTCATAGATGTCGAAACCTGTCCTTGGGGCAATCGTCTTCATCGGCCTGGTTCTGGGCGCGATCATTTACTCAACCATGGGACTGCGGCAGTTTACGTACGAGGTCTGCATGGAGTACAAGGGCCGCACGAACTGCGCAACCGCCTCTGGAACGACCAAGGAAGAGGCGATCCGCACGGCGACTGACACCGCGTGCGCGACGATATCCGCCGGGATGACGGAGAGCATTCAATGTGGGCGCACGCCACCGGCCAGCGTGACGGAACAGAAGTGAGCTAGCGCCCGCGAAGCCGGTGCAAGGCGAACGACAGCCCGAGGATCAAGACTACAAAGCTAGTCACAATCCCGGTCACGATCCAGTCAACAGGCTGGCTCGATAGCGGACGGTCAAGCATCGCCGCAGCTGGTACGAGCAGAATCGCGCTCATATGAGTGACGGAGGCGAAGCGCAGGGCAGCCCGGGCATCCGGATCAAGTCGCCGGAATATCGCGACCGACCCGACAGCCGCCGCGTACGCCGCACCGAGCGCGAGACCCACCGACAAACCCGTCACATCATCAAAACGAGCGAGGGCCATTCGCGCACCGCCAGTAATCGCCACGCACCAAACAGGGGCTGGCAGGAGCGAAATCCAGTCGGCTCGTTTGTTCGTTCGGCCCCTTCGTGCCGAACGGAACGACAGCAGCGCGTGCAACAGCGCGGCGGGTATCCAAAACCGGCCGTCAACTAGCCAAGCCGTCGCGTCATTTACCGAAAGCCGCTCGGCAAATAGCCCGCAACCGGCGGACACGGCTAGCAAGACTGGCAAAGCCACAAGGGCCAATGGAGGGCGGGAAGCGAGGAGGCGACCGTCTCGGACGCAGAAGAGCACCACCGCCGCGCCAAATAGTAGGGTGCGATCCATGAACCATACCCAGACTAGCCAAGCCCGAGCGCTTCGGCGATGCTGCTTGCGACAGAACTCGCCAGCGGGGGAGGCACGGCGTTGGCGATCTGACGATGCTGGTCGAGGTCGCGAACTTGCCCTGTCCGACCCCGGATCGGACCGAGCAGCACATGCTTGTCAGGAAAGCCCTGAATACGAGCGGCTTCTCGCGGAGTGATGTAGCGATCCTCTAATGGGTGGAAGAAGATTTCTCCGCAAGCAATCGTCAGCGAGGTCAAGTTGCGGTCGAGTCTTCTGAACTTAGTCGAGTCCCTCTTGGTGAGGTTCATTAAGACACTGGGGGGAACATTCGGCACTCTGGCGAGCCACGAACCCTCCGGAACGAACGAAATCCGTTCACGGTCGCGGGGAGGCGTTACGTCCACATGGTTCGGCACTGGAGGAACCTCGTCCCTGGGGACAGGCTGCGGCAGACCGCTGAGGACTTCGCCAACGGTTGGAGCGCTCACCGCCCGGCTCGGGAAGCGAAACGCCTGACCCGCTGGGACGCACACCAGAATCGCGCGGCGGCGCGATTGGGCGACTCCGTAGAACGCCGTGTTCAGAACACGCGCATGGACATCGTATCCGAGCGCGGCAAATTCACCCTCCAGGGTCGCGATCGTCGATTCTCCGCCGGGCCGGCAAGAGCGCAGGAAAGCTGGCAATTGCTCGACGAGAATCGCTGTCGGCCTGAGCAGCCTTGCGAACCGAACAATCTCGTGGATCAGGCCCCCTCGGTCGTCGTGCCAGCCCCGGCGCTCGCCCGTCAGCCAAGATGACTGGCACGGCGGACCACCGTACAGCAGACTGACCCCGCCGGGGCGCATACCGAAGATCTCGAGAATCCTCTCTGGACTCACCGCACGGACATCGACCTGCCAGACGGTCTTTCGCCTGGCGTTGCGACGCAGAGTTGCCGCGCAGTGAATGTCGGATTCGATCGCACAGATTGTCTTGTAGCCGGCATTGTCGACGCCGATGTCCAGTCCGCCTGCCCCGGAAAAAAGACTGACGGCCGGATGCTCTGCGGTACGATTCGTCATCTTCCAAGCACCTCCCAAATCTCCGGTCTGAGCACCGGTCCGAGCGGCATCTCGGCACCCTCGTCGTCGTTGCGAGGCGCCAAAGGCTCGGGAGTCGTCACCGAAAGCAGCGCACCTTTACGACTGACAGAGCTACCGCGTTTCGGAACTGCACCGCGAACTGGCGACAGTTGGACCAGAATGAAAACATGGCACTACTTACGATACAGCAGCACAACTAGTCGGTCTACTCGAGTTTCGTTTTTTTATCGCTTAAACCATCCAAAAAGAACGTGACCCTGTCGATAAGAGCGGCGGTGTCCTTGATCTCACACTCCCAGACGACCATCACGCTCCAGCCGAGTTTGTTGAGCTTCGCCTGGTTTTCCGCGTCCCGCTCCTTGTTTCGCTCCAGCTTCGGCAGCCAGTACTCTTCGCGGGACGTTGGCGCTCGCCCGTAACGGCAAGTGTGAGCGTGCCAGAAGCAACCATGCACGAAGATGATCTTCTTGCGCCCGCCAAACACCAGATCGGGGCGGCCCGGCAGGCCCTTCCTGTGCAAGCGATAGCGGTAGCCCAACCGGTGCACGAGGCGGCGAACAGCCATTTCCGGCGCTGTGTCCTTGCTTTTGATCGCTTGCATCACGCGGCGCCGCTGTTCGGGTGTGAGCCAATCCGCCATGCGGCATCCACTGTAGACCAAGTGCAGTCAGGCGGGCGTTCGGGTCTTCAGGGGTGAACGCGTCCCGTTGAAATCCGGCCAGCGCGCACCCGAACACACGCGGCTGCCCATGGATGCTTACGGCACCGTCCAGCGCTCCGTGAACGAAGACCGCTAGTCGGGCACCCTCGGTAGAATGGTGGATTCATGGGAATCCGTATCGGAATCATCGGCGGCAGCGGCCTTTACCAAATGGACGCCTTGGAAGACCGTCGGGAGGTGTTCGTCGACACACCTTGGGGAAAGCCTTCCGACGCTTATGTCGTGGGGAAGATTGCCGGCCGCGAGGTGGCATTTCTGGCCCGGCACGGGCGGGGCCATCGGATCATGCCCTCGAACTTGAACTTCCGGGCAAACATCTACGGCCTAAAGAAGCTTGGAGTCGAGTACGTCCTTTCGTTCAGCGCTGTCGGTTCGTTGAGGGAGGACTTGGAGCCGATCCACTTTGTCTTGCCGGATCAGTTCTTTGATCGGACGCGGGGGCGCGCCTCCACGTTCTACGACGACGGCTTGGTGGCGCACATCACGTTCGCCCATCCGGTCTGCTCGACCCTGTCGGACATTGTCGAGAGGGCTTGCCGAACGGTCGGAGTCACGGTGCACCGGGGCGGCACTTACTGCTGCATGGAGGGACCGGCGTTTTCGACGCTGGCGGAGTCCAATGTCTATCGAAGCTGGGGATTGGACATTATCGGAATGACCAATCTCCAAGAGGCCAAGCTCGCCCGCGAGGCTGAAATGTCCTATTGCACCGTCGCAATGGTCACCGACTACGACTGCTGGCATCCTGAGCACGACTCGGTAACAGTCGACAGCGTCATCGAATACCTCACGAAGAACGCCGCCAACGCCCAGAAGGTGTCCATAGAGGCAGTTAGGAACATGCCGGTAGACCCGAGCCCCTATGCTTCAGCGATGAAGAATGCGATTCTCACGGACCGCGCGACGATTCCCGACCGTGTGCGCGACAAGTACGCGGTCCTCGTCGGCAAGTACCTCTAGAAGTCCCGCCCGGGAAAGACCGCATGTCCTTGCTTGTAGTTGGTTCCGTCGCTTACGACGGCATCGAGACACCTCGTGGAAAAGTCGACCGCGTGCTTGGCGGCGCAGGGTCGTATATCGCCCTGGCGGCAAGCCATTTTACAAATGTCCGGCTGGTTGCCGTGGTGGGTGAGGACTTCGCGCCCGAAGACGAAGCCGTATTGCGGCGTCGAAACGTCGATCTCGAGGGATTGGAGAGAGCACCGGGCAAGAGCTTCTATTGGAAGGGCGTGTACTCGAGGCAAATGAACCGTCGACGCACGCTCGTAACGGAACTCAATGTCTTTGCCGATTTTCGGCCCAGGCTGCCCCGGTCCTACCGAGACACGCCCCTAATACTGCTAGGAAACATCCATCCGGAGCTGCAAGACGTGGTGCTTGACCAAGCCCCGGACCGACAGTACGTGGCGGGCGACACGATGAACTACTGGATCGAGAGGACGCCTGGCGAGCTAGCTTCGACAATCCGGCGATGGGATGCAATTCTCGTCAACGACGAGGAGGCACGCCAGATCTCCAAACAGGACAACCTAAGGGCAGCCGCCCGCGACATCCGCTCGATGGGACCCAATACGGTCGTGATCAAGCGTGGAGAGCACGGAGCGACGCTGTTTCACGACGGCCAATGCTTTATTTCGCCTGCCTATCCGCTGGAAGACCTGATCGATCCGACCGGCGCCGGCGACGCCTTTGCAGGCGGGTTCATGGGACACCTGGCGTCACTCGGACTTGGCAACGCGAGCGAGGCGGGCATCAAGGAACTGCGTCTCGCGATGATTTACGGCTCAGTGATGGGAAGCTTTTGCTGCGAACGGTTTGGTGTTGAGGCGCTGAAGGACCTGACCAAAGACCGCATTGAGGATCGCTTCTCTGAATTCCGGCAGCTAACTGCCTATTGATTGCGACGACTGCCCGTCCGCCGCCGCACCGGTTTCATCTCTCGTAGCGGATCCAGAGCGGGCTCGCCCAGGCCATTGCCTGGTTGCTCTGCTTGAGTCGCACGTAGTACATATTCCACTGGCCTTGCACAGCCGCTGAGTCTGACCAATCCAAATCGACCTCCTGGACGTTTGGCTCCATGGAGGCCACCACCTCGGGCGTTTGCAATCCAACCTGCCGGATGATTTCTACGCTTTCTATGGGCGCTGTTCCAGACGCCGCGATTCGCAGCCGAGGCGTGGCGTAGGTGGAGAATTCGTCTCCCATCAGGTAGTCGCCGGAGCGGACAACCAAAGCAATGTTGTCGTGGGCCGCGTAGGAATGCCGGCGCTTGAACCCCTCGATGATGCCATCGCGGGAATTCTCCTCCGCCAGTACGAAGGCGTAGCTGATGTGTGTCGAAACGTGGTCGCTGCTTGCCTGGAAGCCTAGGCGACGCCCTTTCTGGAACGCTTCCCAAATGAATCCTGCGGGCCGATAGCCCTGAATCGTGTCTTCCGGGCCGGTGGCCGCAGTGGGACCGCCCGACAGCTCGTAGCTTTGGCGGTGTCCTTGGAAAAGCTCCACAACCGGCTCCACTTCCCGGTCCCAGTCCCGCCAATCGGTGCCCATGTTGGTCCCCGAAGTGTGCGACGAGCAGATGCCTCCGAAGTGCTTGAGGTAGGCGAACAGATTCTGAATGTCCGGAGAGCCGCCCTCTTCCGTTCCATTGACTCGGTTCCTGCCCTGCATTCGCAGGAGCGGTCGAATGCCTCGCCGGGGCAACATGACGTTTCGGTGGCCACTGGGATAGCTGACGCTTCGCTCGTACGTATACATTGCGCTGAACGCGCCGGGGGCGTGGTACATGTCACTTGCCTTCTGCTGGAGCCACCACAGGTAGTCGTGTCCGACGGCGTAATCGTGATCCCCCGGGCCGATCCAATCCATGTCGGCAACATCCAGACCGTAGCGCCACACCTCTTCGAACGGCCCGTCCCAGTCCCTGTGAGAGGAAAACTCCGTGTGTCGGTGGAATTCGCCTCTCAAGAAGCGCAGGGTCTTCCCGCCCGCCCGAACCCGCCGGCTCCTTAGCGCGGCGATCTGGTTCGTTTCGTCCGGATGTACCGGCGTCCCCGTAGAACGAGGCTTCGTGGCGTCGGCGGGGCCGAGTTTCGGCTCGGACCGATCACCGTCCGCCCTGAGGGTGGCGGCGAAGAGATCGCTGTCCTGGCGGTTCCGCGCCTGCAGGCGTTTGTCTCCGGCGACCACCGCTAAGAGCCCACCGTCCGGCAGAGCGACAAGCCCCGGTTGCCGGTCAAGCAAATGGTCGGATGCTCGCACCGGGATGGGAGCGGACCACTCGCTTCGGTCGTAGAACGTGGCAAAGCTTCGCCAGCGCTCTCCCCTTCCCGTCTGCAACGGGTGCTTGCGAAACAGGACCCAAGGCCTGCCAGATCCGTCAAACGCCATGCGCGGAATGCTGATCTTGTGGCGCTGGCTGGTCGCGATGCGCGGGTCGTCGTGGTAGTAGTCGACCATTGGGGCGAGGGGAGGCACCGCCGTTTCCTTCAACGAGCCGTCCCAAAGCCGGACCAGGATGTTCTTGTTGACGTAGAAAGGCGACGCCTGCTTGCCTGCCCAGCGGTCGCCGGCGTCCTTGCCCCATCCCTCGTCCGAATCTTCGAATGCCACCCAGACCCGGTCGCGCCCGTCCACTGCGACCGAGGCCCGGGCTTCAAACCGTGGCGAGGCGGCAACGGCGATCGGATCGTCAAGCGCCCTGCCGTCGAAGCGTCGCATGTAGACGTCGTAGTTCCCGGCGCCGTACGTGTCCCATGCGATCCATGCCGAACCCGAGGAATCGGCTCCGATCGACGGTCTCCAGTCATTGGCGTCTTCCGTCGAGACTCGTACCGGCTGTCCGCCCAAGCGACGGGCGAAGATGTCGAACCCCGTCTGGCGACGACCTTGCCACGCGTAATACTCCCCGCTCGCGACTACGTTGAAATCAGCACCCGGATTGGTCGTCAGGCGGCGCTCGGGGCCCAGGACGCCGCTCGCGACACGATAGTCCCTCGAGTAAATGTCCCAGTTTCCGCCGCGCTGCTCGGACCAATAAACCGACGCTCGCACTCCGTCAGGCAAACCCGTCACCACTGGACGCCAAACGTCGCGCCCCGGGGGCGTCACGTAGAGGGGGTAGCTCCAGCCCGAATCCGTGCGGCGCAAGAGGACAACCCGGTCTCCGTTCGACTCGAATTCGATCGAATCGAAGTCGCCAGCCAAGGCTGCGCCCTCGTCCACCGGCCGCCCCGGCGCGTACTCGACGAAAGCACACAGCACGGAATGGTCCGCCAAGGAGGCGCAGTCTGGGAAATCCTCTTCAATTTCGGTGGCCGCAAGCGGCACAGCCGACGGATTCCTAGAAATCTCGACCCGACCGGCAAGCACCAATTCGGGGCGGCCCATCGACACCTGCAGCGGAGCGAACTCAAAGCTCCCCTGAGCTGTCTCCACTCGAATCTTGCGCAAATCATCCGCGTCAGACCCGCAGGGGGTTGACGGCAGGCCGATATCAACCGTGGCGGGAAGAATTCTCTCCGAGCTGCCCCCGCCCGCAAGCTTCAATGGGCTGGATTCGGACTTCGTGTTCCACGCAGCGCCGTCGGGTGCGACCCATCCGCTGGCCGTGCCGGTCCAATCTGTCGGGGCACTATCTCCGATGCCGAGGCGCAGAGTCACCCTGCTATCGGCCATGCAATTGCCGCTAGCAGCGACCTGTGCGAGCGCATCAGCCGCGGTCGATCCCGGCGAATCAGCTGCTTGCCGGATCGCGACGATGGCTAGGAACGCCAGCACCGCGATGAACGTCTTTTTCATCTCTACAGCTTACGGCAGCGGCCATTCCAATACCGCTCTAGGTCCTCCGCGTTTGACGTCGCTGCCGGAGGTCACCTTTTTAGTCGGCTCGCACATCGGTATTCATGGGCAGGCGCGACAGCGTAGTTATCTTGCAAAGACAGTGCTGAATAAACCAATATATGCTACCATTCGACGAACAATATATTTTCAATTTTCGCGGTACTAATTCGATTTTATGATAATAGTTTAAGTAGATATTAAGATGATTAATGTGTTTTCTATTCACATGATTTCATTGATCCTAGTTTCATTGGATTTGATCTTCGAGACTCATTTTCTCGGAAGAATTCACCTTGATTCATGGTGGGCGACATACATCGTTCGGGAAACGCCTTTTGGGTCGGTGGAATGACGAGTCTGCGGCCCCCCAATGTCACGGGACTGTTGCCTTTAGGATTGGATCCGACACCCGCGAAGTTCGTCGCCTTGCAGAAAACGGTGTTGGCGACAATTAGTATCCAAAGTGCGTTAGCCGTGCCGTTGAGAGATGCCGGGAACTTCACCCAAAGTGACACGCTGAAGGAGGAACTGGCAGTCGCCGTTCCCTAACAAGAACGCCCTGCGATCCGTCAGCCGCGCGCAAGGGGAGTCACGACGATTTTTCGGAATTCTATCGGGCCGTGGTCTCCTTGGAGCAAGATCGGGCCGGGCGTAGATTCGCTCGCATCTTGAGCCATCGCGGTAAGCCCCCGAATCACCTGCCGGTCGATGATCGTGGCTTGGTTCAGGTCGACCGTCACCGTGCGCCCCACCAAGCGTATATCGAATGTCTGCCACTCCGAGTGCGGCTTTGAGGCAAGCACATTAGGCACGATTCGGCTGTACACAGCGCCATTGCCGTGGATTGAAGGCTCCGTCCCGAAGTCATCGTAGATTTGCACCTCGTAGCGCCCTCGCAGGCCGATGCCGCTGTTGCCGCCTTCGGAAACTCGATACTCCACATGAAGGATGAAGTTCCAGAACTCCCGGTTCGAGGTCAGATTCTCTGCCCGTGCGACATTTCTCAGAACACCATTCTCCACGACCCAACCTTCCAATTGGCCGGGCGTGCCGGTGTGCCACTCGGCTAAACCCGAGCCGTCGAAGAGTACTACGGCTTCCTGCTTGCTCCACTGTTCGTCGTCAGCGTCCGACACCAAATCCGGGCGTCGGCCGGTCCAACTGCGCTTCCTGTCGAGGTCCGCACGGGTTGTCTCGCCTCGCAACTCGTCCCCTTCAAACCAAGCCCTCGTGGAGCTGGCCACGACGGCACCGCTGTCAAATTCTCGGGCGACTCGGAACGAGAGTCGACCGTCAACGATGGAAGATTCAAGAAACGGCTGCAGGCGTCCGCCAACCGCGCCTACGATGGACCCCGAGATCTCGTCCGTGCCTGCCCCACTGACCTCCATCGCCATCGGCCCCTGATCACCCTCCAGCACCCAATGGCCATCGAAGCGCGAATCACGATGGGCCGCTGACTCGGGAGCGCAAGCGCCAGTCACCAAGAGCGCCGCCAAGACAGGAAGGCAAGCGGCTTCCCGACAGGACATACGCGAGATTCCGTTTTCGTCGTACGCGGTGCCTACACGAGACGAAGTGGCTCCGCCCAACTCTGCCACCTTTCGGGAACCGCCATCGACCGACCTCATAGCGTCCACAATTGGAACACATTGTTTCGTCCCGCGAAACTGTTGTCCGAACGTCGCCATCAATCAGCGAACGGGACAACCTGCAGAAGAAACCAAATGATCGCCGGCAATGGCCGGCCCGGATGGCTCGTGGCCACGAGCCGGTCGCGCTGCTAGAGAAACTGAAAAACCCAGTGCGCTTAAATCAAGCAGCCAAGTCGTTGGCGAATGGAGAAACGGTCGGTCAATCCTCCGTCGACTCGCCATCCGCGAAAGCCTTGCTGCCCTTGGACGCCCCGACAAACTGCCAGCCGAAGCGGCCCTTGATGCACAGGTTTCCCGAAGTCACTTCCTGATCCATCGGAGAGCTAGTCTTGACGATTTGATTGTCCTGCGTGTGCAGGGTCAGCGTGCACCCCACACCGCAGTAAGGGCAGATCGTATCAGTCGTCTGTTGTTTCGACTCGTCCCATTCACCTGACTCTCGCAAATCGTGCTCGCTCTTGAACATCAGAGCGCCGGTCGGACAAACTCCGATGCAATTGCCGCAATAGACGCATGCAGAGTCAGGAAGCGGCACGTCGAATTCGGTGGCAATCTTTGCATCGAATCCACGGCCCGCAACCGCTATAGCGAACGTGTTCTGCGCGTCCACGCCGCAAGCTTCGACGCACTTGTAACAAAGAATGCACTTGGAGTAGTCGCGAATGTACAGATCGTTGTCTATCTTGGGGGGCTGGGCTTGGGAGGCTGCGGGCCTGCCGTCGTCGCCGTAGCGCTCGGAGTCGGCACCGTAGCGCTCCATGTAGTCCTGCAGCTCGGGTGCCGTCGAGACGTCGGTGCTGGAAGCCAGAAACTCCAGTACCATGCGGCGACTAAGGCGAACTCTTTCGGAATCGGTGCGAATCGACATGCCCGGCTCCGCCTTGCGCGAGCAGGCCGGAACGAGCGTCCGCGAACCTTCCAATTCCACCACGCATACCCGGCAGACATTGACGGGTTCGAGCGTCTCCAAATAGCAGAGCGTCGGCGTATCGACACCGCGCTGCCGGCACGCGTCGAGCAGGGTCGAACCGTCGGGTACCGTCACGCTCGTCCCATCCACAGTCACTTCGACGGGCGGGCGGACTTTCCGCGCTGGCGCCTTCGGCACCGGTCCGCGCGGGATGGGAATCGTTAGACTCGGCGCGTCGGCGCTGGATTGGTCACTCACTGGGTGCTCCTGGAAAAGATTGGAAAACGAGCCAAGGCCGAGTCCACTGCGCTGGCGGCCGTGTGTCCGAGACCGCAAATCGAAGCGTCGCTCATCACTTGCGAGATGTCTTTCAAGAGCAACCGTTCCTGATCGACAGAACCGATGGGGTGCCCGGAGTGCAAGCGCTCGAGAAGCTCTTGCTGTCGAACCGTCCCGACGCGACACGGGACACACTGGCCGCAGCTCTCGTCGCGGAAGAAATCGGCTATACGCAGCAGGATGCGGCCGAGATCTACGCTGTCGTCGAACGGCATGACGACCGCGGAGCCCACGGTGGCACCGATCGCGCGCATCCCTTCAAAGGTAAACGGAGCGTCGAGTTCATCCGGTGCAAGAAACGACCCGGCCGCTCCACCGACAAGCACCGCTTGGAGTCGCCCTGTGCCGGAGACGCCTCCGGCAAGGTCGATCAGATCGCGCACCGACACACCGAACTCGGCCTCGTATACGCCTGGTCGGGCGAGGTGGCCCGAAAGGCAGAATAGCTTGGGGCCAGAGGACCGCTCGGTGCCTACTGCCGCGAATGCGTCCCCGCCCCGGAGGAGTATCGGTGGAACATTCGCTAGCGTCTCTACGTTGTTCACCAGCGTGGGCTTGCCAAACAGGCCGGCTTGAGTCGGATAAGGCGGCTTGTTGCGGGGCTCGCCGCGAAAACCCTCAATCGAGTTGAAAAGGGCCGTCTCTTCGCCGCAAATGTAGGCTCCTGCGCCCCGCCTGATCTCGATAGGGCAGCACAATTCCAGGAGACCCGCTGCGTCGAAGTCGTCAATCGCGGCCTGGAGCCGTTCCGTGGCCCTGGGGTATTCTCCGCGAACGTAGACGTAAGCCCGCTCGCAGCCCGAGGCGAACGACGCGATTGCCATCGATTCGACCACGGCATACGGATCCCCCTCCATCAGGACACGGTCCTTGAAAGTGCCGGGCTCGGATTCGTCAGCGTTGCAAACCAAGTACTTGGGTCCGGAAGCCGACGCGACGGCACGCCACTTGATGCCTGTCGGGAAGGCGGCGCCACCGCGACCCACAAGCTTTGACGCTTCGACCTGCCGTAGCACCCAATCAGCGCCCTCTTGGAGCGCGAGCTCCAGAGCATCGAGGCCGCCGCTATTCCGATAGGCATCCAAGCTCTCGGCGCCGGATGACCCGATCCGGCGCAGCAACTCAAGCGATGGTTCCCCTGCTTGAGGCACCGACGATTCGACAGGGCATGTATCAGTAAGCCCGGGGCGGCCACTGCTTAGGCAGGCCGACACGTCCGGCTCATCGGAGGGGGCAAGCACGCGATTCCAAGGCCGCTCGCCGGATCCTGTGACCAGGACTGCGGGAGAGCGCTCGCACAGGCCGAGACACGGGCTGCGGACCCAAGTCGCCGGACCATCGTCGGAGGAACTTCCCGCAGGCCCTAGGCTCCGCTCCAGCGCCGAGCACAGCTCATTTGCGCCCTTGGCTTGGCATGCGATGTCGTCGCAGACACGGGCCACTACCGGCGAATGCCTCGCCAGCGAGAACATGTCGTAGAAGTCGGCCACTCCGTACGCCTCGGCCGGAGGAACTTTCAGCCTCTCGCAGGCGTAATTCAGAGCGCCGGGGCTGATCCAGCCAATTCGCCCGTGAATTGCGTGCAGGACCGGCAAAAGCAGGTGCCGCTGACCGGAGGTGCGATGACCGCTCTCTGAGGTCTGGCCTTGGGATTTGTCAGAGCGGGTCCCCCCAGCCCAACGCGACTCGGCAGGCCCGAGAAGGGCATCGACCGCCTGCCGCTCGGTTTCGCTTGGTGTGTCCGAAGTGAAGTGAAGATCCACCAACCCTCCCTGGTTTCCTTGAGCCTATTCGCGTTGTTGCAATGGCGGATTGGCCAGGAAACCGAACCCGCACGCCGGGCCGCAGCATACCACCGGCTACGGCGAACCCATCTTATCAATGCGAATGGCTGTCGCCTTGAATTCGGCGGTTCCCGACTTCGGATCGACGGCGTCGATCGTCAGCTTGTTGGTGTCGACCTGATCGGGAAAGTGGGTTGTCATGAACGCAAGCCCCGGACGCAATCCGGGGTCGAACCGAACCGGTGCAACAACCGATCCACGGCGGGAGCTCACGATGACCTCCTCGAACTCGTCCAAGCCATGCCGTTCGCCGTCCTCCGGAGAGAGATCCAACGTCTCCCCCCACCGAAGGGGGGAAGAGTAGAGGCCGGTTTGAACTCCGGTGTTGTACGAGTCAAGCCTCCTGCCGGTAGTCAGACGGATGGGGAATTCCTCGTCAAGCGCGTCCACAGGCGGCCTATGCTCGATAGCGGCAAATGGCGCGCGCGGGCCCACCCGAGGCCGGGCCCAGAGGCGTCCGTGCAGGAACAGCTCGCCCGGATGCGACTCGTCATAGCAGGGCCAGCGAATGCCGTCCAGCTTCTCTAGACGCTCGTAACTCATGCCCGCGTGCATCGGGCTCAGCGTGCGCAGTTCGTCCCACAAGGTCCTTGCGTCAGCCTCTCCCCAATCGTGCCCGAGGCGCTTGGCGAGATCGAAGATGATCCGCATGTCATCGCGAGCGCCGGGCGGGGGTTGCACGGCTCGCCGCACGCGCTGCACCTTTCGTTCACTGCTGGTCACCGTGCCCTCGGACTCGGCCCACCCCGCTTGGGCCGGCAGGACGAGGTCGGCGATCTCGGCAGTTTGGGTAAGGAAAAGGTCCTGCACCACCAGAAAGTCCAAGCCTTCCATCAGGCGGAGCGCACGGTTCTTGTCGGCTTCCGAGCTGACCGGATTCTCGCCCAGGACATAGAGTGTGGTCAGATCGCCGCGCTCCATTGCGTCAAACATCCCGCTCAGGTGCCAGCCCCTCCTGGGCGGGATCTTGCAGTTCCAAGCGGCCTCGAACTTGGCTCGAAGCTCGTCGTTTTCAAGGTGCTGGAATCCCGTGAGACGATCGGGCAGGGCTCCCATGTCGCCGCCTCCCTGCACGTTATTCTGGCCGCGCAGCGGACACAGGCCCGATCCGTAGCGTCCGACATGGCCTGTGAGGAGGGCTAGGTTGATTAACGCGCGGACATTGTCCACCGCGTTGTGATGCTCGGTGATGCCGAGCGTCCAGCACAGCTGGGCGGTGGAGGCTTTGGCGTAGGAATGAGCAAGGTCCCTAATTGCTTCGCGCGGCACCCCGGTCTCTCGTTCGGCGTACTCGAGAGTGAAGTCGCTTACCGCGTCACAATATGCGTCGAACCCGCTCGTTGCGTGCTCAATAAAGAAACGATTCTCCAAGCCGGCCTCGAGGATCTCCCGGCCTACGGCGTTGGCAAGAACGATGTCAGTGCCTACGTCGATGCCTAGCCAGCGGTCGGACCATTGGGCCGAACTGGTCCGGCGAGGGTCTACCGTAAACAGCGAGGCACCGTTGTGAATTCCCTTCAGGACGTGGTGGAAATAGATTGGATGCGTCTCGCGGGCATTTGAGCCCCACAGGACGATCAGGTCCGTATTCTCGACTTCCTCGTACGAGCTGGTGCCGCCTCCGGCCCCGAATGCTGCCGCCAGACCGGCGACGCTCGGAGCGTGTCAAGTTCGGTTGCAACTGTCGATGTTGTTGCTTCCAATGACACTCCGAACAAACTTCTGCGCGGCGAAGTTCAACTCGTTTGTTGTTTTCGAGCAACTGAACATTCCGAAGGATTTCGGAGCGCCGCGGTCGATAGCGAGCTGGAAGGCATTGGCAGCCAAGTCCAAGGCCTCGTCCCAAGTACTAGGTTGCAAAGACCCATCCCGCCGAACGAGGGGTTCCGTCAGACGCACACTGCGCTTGGAGTGGCTGGCCATATGGCCTAAATCATAGCCCACTCCCGGCCCAGGCGATTCGCAGGATTCGAGGGGGCTGGGCCCTTTCGCGGCGTAGTCTAAAATATCGGCGCGATGAACAGGCAATTCTGTGCGCTCCTGGCGGTGGTGCTTGCGGGGTGCGGTCAGGCCCCGCCCGAGCGGCCTAACGTCATCATCATGATGGCGGACGATCTGGGATGGGGCGACGTCGGAGCCAACGGCGGCAAGGTAATCCAGACGCCGCACATCGACGCTCTGGCGGAGCAAGGGGTGCTACTCACCGATGGCTACGTGTCCGCGGCAGTCTGCAGCCCGTCGCGTGCCGGCTTGTACACAGGCAGGCACCAGCAGCGACACGGGTTCGAATACAACATCGCGGGGCGTGACACGGACATGGGCATGTCGATCGAGGAGACCACGATCGCCGACATGGTGCGCGAACAGGGATATGCATCTGGATTGATCGGCAAGTGGCACCTTGGGAAGCGCAAGGAACATCACCCGCTCAGCCGCGGTTTCGACGAGTACTACGGCATGCTGGCGGGAGCGTCGACTTACATCGATTCCAGAAAAGAGGGCGTGGAGTCATGGCCGCCAAACAATGCTCCGACGGTTCGATCCGAAGGCAACGCGATTTACGACGGACGGGACCCGGTCGAAGTGGAGGAATACATCACGGACGTCTTTCGTGACAAGGCGCTGGACTTCATCGAGAGACACCGCGCCGAGCGGTTCTTTCTCATGCTCACGCCCAACGCTCCTCACACCCCGCTGCAGGCGACCAAGGAGTATCTGGACCGGTACCGCCACCTCGAAAACGACAGCGAGCGCATCTATTCCGCGATGGTCGCAGCCGTGGACGACTATGTCGGAGCTGTGACCGCCAAGCTGCGCGAGCACGGACTCGAAGAGAACACGCTCATGGTGTTCCTGTCGGATAACGGATGCGCTGGATAGGTGGTCGAGCGCTGCTCGAACGGACCTCTCAGAGGCAACAAGCGCTACTACTGGGACGGTGGAATCCGCATTCCGTTCATCGCGAAATGGCCCGCGGGCGTTCCCAACGGCGTCAAGTACAGCCAGCCAGTGATTTCGCTGGATCTGTTCGCGACGGTGGCCGCGGCTGTGGGATCGGACGTGACGGCGCAGGATAGCATCAACCTGCTCCCACACTTGCGAGGGGAAATGGACGAAGCTCCCCACGAATACCTGTTCTGGAGGGCAAAGCCCAACGTCGCGGTTCGCAAGGGCAACTGGAAACTCTGGAAAGTCAACAAGAGCGATCTCGACGCGACCGCGATCACCGACCGCGCCGCACGACGGCTGCCGATGCAGGCTTGGCCGCAAGACTCGCCGCTTGGGCAGATGACGCTCCTGTACGACCTATCCAACGACATCGGCGAGCTGACAAACGTCGCGAGCAACAATCCGGACGTTGTGGCGGACCTTGAAGCCGCGATCGAGGCATGGGACGGGGAGATGGGCGAACCAATGTGGCCGGCATTCCGCTCGACGCTGGATGAAATTGACGGTCAGATGGTGCATCTGTTCTTCTGATCCGCACGGCCGTGATTCACGCTACCCTTCCAATCGAGGTCGCACCCAGACGCCACGGCGCTTTTCGGGGTAGCCGATTCGACCCGCAGCCGGCCCGACAGAGCGGATCGCAAGATCATTTCAAAGATGTGGTCTGCAGTTCCGACTTGCGATGCGAGAGCTGCATTCGGAAGCCAGAAGCGGGTCCGCGAGAGAGGTGACAACCTGTTCTCGAAAGGCGACTCACTAGAGCGGCCGGTTCTTTTCTGGCCTGAAACATGGTGGAGATCGCTACGAATAGTGCACGATGGGACGGGGCTGGCGCGAATCTGAACGGAAAATGGCTTTGAGCCGAACCAGCGAGGTTTCAGCCTGATTGCTCCGCCAAGGATCGGCGCGGAAGTGGCACGAGCCCTGATTCCCAATTGAAGGAGTAGACGTAGCTGTTCTGGCCCTCGAGGGCGGGCGGCGCGTGCCGGCCAAGGGCCCCTACATAGGCGAGACGGGACCATGATTCTCGGGCAGATCTGAAAGACGTTGCTGGAGAATCACTTGCGGTGGTTGCCGGGCTGGCGGAAAAGACCGCTTAACACCCGAGGCGGGATTTGCCATGGCAGTCAAGAACACGGTTCCTGCGAGCTGCCATGGATCCCCGCATCAAGAATCCCCCGCCTACCAGCTTCTTCGGCGGGCGCTTAACGCGCCGGCATCCCGACGCTGCCAGCCAAGCGCGCCCAGAACGGGCAGCCCGGTCCGCACAAGACGGTCGCTCCGACCCGCAGCTGCTGATCGAAGACAGGTTGGGGGCCTGGCGCCGCTACGCCTGCAGCTGGCAGAGCCGGAGCAGACGGGCTGTGGAATGAATTCGTCGAGAGCCAACAGGTTGGGGGGCGAATGACGGCGCTCGCCCCCGAATCGGGCCTGATAGCGTCAGTTCGGCAGGGCCGTTATCTGGTCGAGAAGGTCAGGCCGCCTTCATCCACAGAAGCGACCCTTGCCGATCTCTTTTGCCTGGACGACGACGCTCAGGGGGAGCCACCATCGGTTTAGTGGGAGCACGTATTCCGCAGCAGAATCGCCCGCCTCTCATCCATGATGAATCTGCTTCTATGCCGATTCCGGAACCTAGGCGCGCACTCGACTCTTTGGGAAAGACCGGACAGTCGCGCCGCACGCTCTCTAGCGGCGTTCGTCCTGACCGCCCGACCTTGTGCCAATCGCTCCGGAAACCGACGATTTAATGGGGCCATTTATCTGCTACAAACTGCTCTGAACTGCTCCGATTTGTCCCCTAGTACTCCTTGGCGATCTTACGTCGCAGGTCCGAACTCAATTTGCAAACGTTGAAATACAGTGACTTACATGCTTCTCAAGGGGTCGTGGGATGGAGGCGCGGGTGGGGTAGAACCCACGAATAAGGGTTTTAGTAGTCTATTGGCGATGCCAAATTTTTCCGACGTGGTCGAGATCCGGGCGGGAGTCCAAGACCGCTACCCCGATGTTCTAACTTCCAAGGCCATAGAGGTCATCGCCGAGCTAGCTCACTTCGACAGCGATCGCAAGGCTGTGATGCAGGCCAGACTCGATCGGCGCCGCCGGCGCGCGGAGCAGGGGGAGAGGATTCAGTTCCTGGATCCCGAGTCCACCATCCCTCGGACAAACATTAAGGTTGCTGACGCACGAGCAGGGCGGTTTACGGGATCAGCTATCCCTGGCGATCTGAAATGCCAGTGGGTGCAAGGCACCGGTCCCGGTGCAAAGCCGCGCTCGCGGTTGGAGAGCAGCATCCGCAATGTCGCATACGCTCTTCTGTCGGGGGCGGATGGATGGATGTTCGACGGCGAGGACGCCCTAGGCCAGATCGAGACGATGTCGCTCGACAATCAGCGAAATCTTCGAATGGCGTTCTCAAAGGACCCGATCTTCTTGCAAGCGGCCGAGGGTGTCGCGGCACAGATGAACACTTGGGCGAAGGGCTTCTTTGGCAGGAAGACGATTTCGGATTGGCGGCAACAGCTCGACTTCACAACGAAGATTTTTCGGGCGCGCGGGCTGCATTTGGAAGATCGCCACATTCGTAACGCCGACGGGAGCGGCTTTTCCGCATCGATCGTTGACGCCGCGCTCTACGTCGCGAATAACCACGAGGCGTTTGCGGATCAGGGCACTAGCCTGGTTTTTTACTTGCCGAAGATCCAAACCGCTGAGGAAGCGGCGCTGTGGAACGACATCCTGAGCGGTATCGAGAGCTGCTTGGGATTGGGAAATGGCGCCATCAAGACCTATGTTCTGGTCGAGCAGATTGAAGCTTCGTTTCAGTTGATGGAGATTCGCGCGGCCTTGGGACTCCGATTTGTCGGCTTTAACACGGGCCGCTGGGACTACATCAACAGCGTCGCCGACGCGATGGCTTGGGATCCCGGGTTTATCCACCCAAATATCGATGCGGTAGCGATGACATATGGCTACATGCGCAACTATGAAGACCGCGTCCGGCGGGCGACCAACACGCGCGACGAGAAGGGCCAGTACGCGCTGTGGCAGGGCGGCATGGAGCCCAACATTCCGGTCGGGTCCGAGGCCGGCGTTTCGGCGAGCATGGCGAAGGCGAGGGCGGGCGCCGAACGGGAACAGCGGGAGGGTGCCAGCGGGAAATGGGTGGCGCACTGGAAGATGGTGCACATCATTCGCCCGGTCTGGGACAAGGCCGGCGAAGCGAACCAGGCCGGCCGGCCGTTCCCGGCGCTGACCTACACCGATGCCGACGCCGATGGGCTAACGCTGCTTGAGCCAGCGCCACGGACGATTCGCGGGGCGAGGGACCTGATTAGCGTGGCGGTGCAGTATGGCAACGCTTTCGAGCAGGGGTTCCAGGCGGCGGCGCTCAAGCCCGCGGATTTCTTTGGCAACGACGACGTGCTCTACCTCATGGAGGACATGGCGACGGGCGAGATTCGCCTGAGCATCTTGTGGGAGTGGTTGCACAAGACGGCCGCGCTGACGGCCGACGATCCCGAGACTGGCGCCAAGGAGGGCGATCCGTTTACGGAAGAGATGTTTACTAGGCTCCTGGCGGAAGAGTACGCGAAGCTTCAGCAGGCCAACGATGTCGATGTTCACGATGACTCGAAGCAAACGACGCTGCCGGTCGCGAAGGTGATTGTCGAGAAATACGTGAGGTTCGCCAAGAAGGCCCCTTGGATGGTCGATTTGCTCAATATCAACCTGACCGTCGAGCAGGAAGCGACCGCCGACGAACGGGCACGCGACTTCCTAGACCGATTCGCCAACGACGGCGTGCGGATCACGAATAACTTGGATTTCGCCTGATTTCCGACCGATCGGCGGCGTCCTAGCCAGCGGGCGTAGCTCGCTACGCTCTCTGCCAGCCATTCCAGCTCGGGGTCACGGAATTCTTCGTACCCCTCTTTGACGACATGAATCGACGCGGGTTTGTGGTCGCTCCCCTCGAAGTCGGCAGAACGGGTCTCCGGGTGGAACCTGCAGGTGGGAGTCGAACCCACGAACAAGGGTCTTGCAGACCTTTTTGTAGATTGATTCTTCTTATTGAATTTAAAGGACTTATATGTGAATCGATACAGGCTTGGGGCCACATTGTACGCAAGAACCTCCAACCGCAGGCAGCCCTCCAGAGACTCCTTGTGCGTGTTTCGTCCGCTGATCCTCTTCAAATCGCTGATCACCCGCTGAGCCGAACTCAGGAATGCGCCAGCTTCGTAGCCTGCTTCGGGACTTCCTTCGGACTGGAATCAAAGTAGGTGTTCTTGTTCGCAATCCGCAACGGCGTTTCACCCCACCCCCTCTTACGCGATCGTCAGGCTCTGATCCAGTCTTCTCAAGGCAAGCTAAAGAGTCCACAAGAACAGGGTCACTCCACCTGTCCATGAAAAGATAGTAACTCTATCGCCGACCTGCTCAACGGCAGCCCCCGCAAGGCCCTCGGCTTCCTCCCCCCGCCGTGGTCTTCACCGAGTGCCTGTCCCGCAACACCGCCTGACGGCCGCATGCGGCCCGCCTTGGGGGCTCATGTCGGAACCCTCCCCGAGGGCGCGCCGCCACTCCTACGCCGCCCTTGGTGCAGTGCGCAGGTCGGACCCATCCCCTCCGGCCCTCGAAAACTCACTTCTTATCAGGAAACACGAGCTCACTCTGCTGTGCTGGACCCCGCTTTGGGGTATGCTGGCTCTGGTTGCACAACTTGTTGCAACTGCCTATGCTGGTCTGAGTCTCCTCCTTCGTTGGACTCCAGCTCGGCGGTGCAATTCACACTGGAATGGATCCTTCAAAATGGGCGTGAGCTATTCTGAAATTTTTCAATGAATTTAGTGCAGTACTCGTTCGACGGCTCTTTTTCTACACCTGTTCGCGCAACGTCGACCGCCCGCTCAATGTTACCTGCGTTCACAAAAAGCCAAGCAAGACGGGAACAATCCGTCGCAGAGATCAAACTGATTCTGCCGTGTAGTTTTTCAGCAACCCTTGTAAGAAGATTCCTAATTCCCGATGGCAAAGAGATTCCAGACTTGCGATTCTTGTAATAGTAGATTCTGTTGTTTAACCTGTTAGCGTCATTGCTGAAGGTTTGCAGATCAGTCGTTGGAAGCAGGGCAGATTCGCAGATCGATTGGACTTCTCCCATCATATCGTCGTCCATGCGATACAGGCGTTCAAGCTTCAACCAAGCCGAACGTTTTTCCGACGGTTTCGCATCCTGAAGAAAGCTTCTCACGTATTCCTTGGCTCTATGTCTTGCCTCGACGATTCCATCGACTTCGAGGACCAAATCAGACAGGATCAGGTAGGTTCCCGGAAATCTCCGTGCGAGATATTCCAGAACAGGAAGGTCATTGTCGAACTGGTCGGGACCCGAGGCAGCCCGAGTCGCGACAGCCCGAATGAAGTGCTGAATTCTTGGCAGCACACTCCGACGAGCGTACTTTTTCTTGCCCGCTCCGAAATCCATCAAGAGTTTTCGGTCTTCCTCGACCAATGGCTTGATTGGGCTGACCTCTAACTCACGGCGGCCAAACATCGCGGCTGCCAGTGGTATACCTACGAATGCGGCGCCATCATTATCCGAGTGAGTGCGCTCGACTAAGGAGTATCGCACCACCTCATCGAGCGCTTTCTTCACATCGAATCGTTCCACTCCCGGACGCAGTAGAACAGCCTCGACTGCAACTTCTGGAACGTATACGTTCCAGCTGCTGAGTAGCAAGAACACGCGCTGAGCAGCATGGTTGAGAGCGGCATATGTTCTCTTGAAGAGTACATCAAGTAGATGGCCTGCGTCGGCAACAACTCGCTTTGGGGCGACCGCTCTCCTTTCTCTAGCCACTTCACCTAAGAGAATCTTTATGACATAGGGATGCCCTTCGGCCTCCTCAATCAGTTTCTTACGAAGCCTCTGGCTTACAAGGCCTCTAATATCCAGTCGAGCAGCATGCGCGTCGATTAGCTTCGCCGCCTCTTCGTCCAGCATCCCGGAAACTCCGATTGGGTAATCGGCCTTGAAGTCTCGAAACCTTGTGGTAATCAACACCTTGTTCGGAGGCCTGACATGGGCGTCGATCCATTCGAATACATCGGAAGGGCTATTCAATGTCTCAAAATTATCGAAGACGAACAGCGTAGGGCCATCCCAGCCATCTCTCAAACACTGTTCGAAATACTTATCTGGGTCAAAGTGCTTCGACTCGCGCTCAGGATGTTCTAGAAGGACAGCCGATGCACACGTTACGTCACTCTTTTTGAATACTCGCTGCGACACGGGCTTGGGGCCGGTTTCGAGAAGGTCAATATCGCGGGCGCTGATCCACAGAACAACATTGTAGGGCGCGTCCTCCAATCTTGATATCGTTGCAATCGCTTGGAGAGCCAAGGTCGTCTTGCCAATGCCCCCCTGGCCAGTCAGCGTCACTATCGGATGCCGATGCAGGGTCTCAAGTTCCTTGGCCAACATTGCCTCAAGTTCCGGTCGGGAAATGTAGCCGCGTGAAACTGATGGCGCGTTTGTCAATATGTTCCCTACCAGCTCTAGAGATCCTGCTCCTTCGGTTTCGCTCTCGGGAAGCTTATTCGGCGGTGCTGACCACCGTGACGCGTCTTCCTGTCGAGTATCTCCTGTCGCGTAAGAGAGCAGTTCGAAGGTTTTACTTCGATAGTTCCCGTTGGGTAGCCATACGTCCAGAAGATCGGAATCTGTGAACACGAAAGGCACTCTAATAGGGTCAGTCGATCCTTGCGCGTCAAGATACAGATAGACTCCAGTAGGAAACTGTGGTGCCTCTCGGGTCCTCTTTAGATAAGCGAAACTAGTAGGATCATTGAGAAGAGAAGTGACACGGTACTTTCCTGAGAGGTTTTGTCTAAGACGAACCCAAGGCAGACAGAGCACTTTCGTCTTTCTTTCGACTGCGTACAAGGCCGGTTCCAATAGGGAACAGGCGTCACCGCATTGCTCAGGTCTAGGGGCACCGTGCCCTCGGGCCCTATTTCTCATCTGCACCCCAATTTCGAAAAACCGCCTCAAGGGCTCCTTGGTACTGAGGTTAGTATTGGCACCAAGCATCTTCAATGCTCTTCTCAACTGGGATACCGCGACATACCGCCAGTCGCCTCGGCCGACTCGCTCGGTCAGATCTCTGGTGATATCGCGCGCACCTACCTCCATACACTCGGCCGATGCCCCGACCAACGCCTCGTTCAGTTCCTTGGTCCATACACCGATCGAATCGGCACGTACAAGTTCGTACTCACGGGTATAGCGGTGTCGGCTTTCATCATTTGCGAGGCACGCCACAACGCCCGAGGTGATAACTTTCGTTAGGAACTCCAGCTTGTACATTAGCGCATGGAACAGTGCGACGTCGCTATCGTCCCTTGCGGCCGCGATTCGGTCGTTGATACCGCTGAAGAGTGACTTGCTCATGGCAATGTGGCCGTCCCCGGGACAATCCATCGATTTTCTGGCCATTGTTGCATAGCCGAAACTAGCTGCGCATTGAAAAGAGAAGTGCAACACAGGGCACTGGGTAGGTAGGCCAGCATGACCAAAGGTGTAAGAACCGACCTCGGGACCGCGAGTCCGAGGCAGGGAGAACTGACATGGCTGAGTGCTATCGCCAGCCGCCATTCGAATCTTCGAGCCTCAGCACCTGCCGCACTCCCAACTGTCCACGGTTCTATAGCCACCCCAATTTGCCAGCCCCCTCAAGATGAGCAAGGCACAATTGCTGGATCGGATTCACTAGCGTGTCTCTGGCGCAGACGCGCAAGTCCGAGCGGGAGTGGCCCCCGCCCCCCGCTTTGGCATCGTATTCGAGTCTCGCTCCACCAGCCGGCTTGCCGCGCCTGCGAACCTTTGGATAGCGCACTTCTTCAGGGGTTCCCGTCATCCCGCTTGCACGGCATGCGGCAGTGCGAGGCTCTGTTCCTCACTGCCCGTCCAAATAGACCGGAGGGCGCTTGTCTCGCTGCATGCTCTCATCGAAGCGGCGGGCGATCCCGTCCAGCCGCTCGACGATCTCAGGACGCTCGGACGCGAGGTTGCGAGTTTCCCCACTATCGGCCGCGAGGTCGTAGAGTTCCGGTTCCTCGCGCATCCTGTGATGGCGGTCAAACAGTTCGGGGTTCTGCAGGTACCAGAGTGATGCCGACTGCTCTGGTGGCTCGGTTTGGCGGAGGAACAGCTTCCAATCTCCGAGTCGGATCGCTTGCAACTGCACCCCGAAGTAGTAGAAGAACGGTTCCTGCGGAAGCGCTTCTGTGTTTCCCAGCAGGAGATCGGCGATGGACCCACCGTCAACTACCCTGTCGCCAGGCACGTCCGCGTCTGCCAGTTCGGCCAGGGTCGGCAGCAAGTCGAGGATCGAAGCCGGCTCGCTCGTTTCAACGCCAGCAGCGACCCTGCCAGGCCAGCGGAAGATGCCCGGTTCCCGCATCCCTCCCTCGAATGTATTGCCCTTGCCGCCCCGCAGCCCGCCCGTACTGCCTCCGCCGTTGCGGTTCGGCCAGCGCCCGCCTGCCCGTGCAGGGCCATTGTCTGATGTGAAGACGACAAGGGTCTGCTCGTCCAGGCCGAGTTCCCGTAGCGTTCGCAGCACCTCTCCCACACTCCAGTCAATCTCCTCGACGGTGTCGGCGTACAGGCCGTGCGGTGAGCTTCCCTCGGTGTCCTCAGAGGCGTACAACGGCTTGTGCGGGAAGGTGTGAGGGAAGTAAAGGAATAACGGCCGGTTCCGGTTCTCCTCGATGAACCGGACAGCCCTTTCCGTGTAGCGCCGTGTCAATGTGTGCTGGTTGACCGGAGCCTCCACGATTTCATCGTTCTCCAGCAGCGGCAACTTCCAGAATGCGTGCTGCGGCCGGAAAACGGTGTCGGGCTCCCACTTGGACATGTCATTGGAGTAGGGCAGTCCGTAGAAGAAGTCGAAGCCGTGGCGCTGGGCGCGGAACGGCTTGGGCCAGCCGAGATGCCACTTGCCGATCGCCGCAGTCGCATAACCTTCGTCCGACAGGATCTCGGCAATGGTGATCTCGGCGGGCGGCAGGCCCGTCAATTCGGTCGGGAACAGCACGTACGGCACTCCCGCCCGGACCGGGTAGCGACCTGTCAGCAGAGACGCTCTCGACGGGCTGCAGAACGGAGCCGCCGCGTAGAAGTCAGTGAACCGCATCCCCTCTGCCGACATGCGGTCCAGGTTGGGGGTGCGGATTGTCGGCGACCCGTAGACTCCGAGATCGCCGTAGCCGAGGTCGTCGGCGAAAATCACGACGAAGTTCGGCTGCTGGGCCGTTGAGAAAGGTGATGCGAGAACTAGCAGGACTGCGAGATGGATCCAGGACAGGCCGGGCCGGCGCCGGGGCTTCGATTGCCGCACGGAGCCGACCCTAGCCACGGCTTTTTCTGAATAGTGCATCGGGATTGTCATGCAAGAGCTTGCGGCCCAGTTCCAACACTTCCTCCGCGCAAGACCCCTCGCTGACCCTCTCTGCAAGGACTTTCGCGACGTTACGCCCGGCGATCTTCGCGTGCGCTTGGCTGAGCTCGAGGTATCGGCAATCGCAGCCGTGGCCGAAGATCTTGGTGGAAGGAACTGAATCCAGCATCTCATAAGGATCGCGTCTCGTGCCGCAGCCGAGCCGATGAGGTGGTGGCACATTTGGCCTTCTATCGAACGGAACAGACGCTCCGCACGAGACCGGAAGCCAGCGGGCGGGGTGCGGTTCGCACTGAGCGGCGACTGCAGGCTAGTGCCGCCCCCGCGCCGTTCCGTCGCGGAGCAATCACTCTGAAACATCTTGGCTTCAGCAAGCGGAAGGCGCGCTCGATCCGCGCCAGCATTTGTGTTTCCTGTAAGGCTGAGAACGCGGAAAACCCCGTATTAGTAGGGGTATTGGAGGTCACGGCCCAGAGGCGGGTGGCGAGCCACCGCGGAGAGAAAGGGAGGAGCGCGGTGGGATGCATGCAATGGCCTCCTCGGCAGCGGGTTGCGGCTGCCACATACGGTCGTCGCGCAGCAGGGCGTTGACGAGCGTCACGAGCGGGCGCATTCCAGCCACCACGGCCACCTTGTGCTCCCTGCCCTTGGCAATGAGGCGGTCGTAGAGCGCCTTGGAGGCGGGGTTGCAGCGGATCGCGAAGGTCGCGGCTATGTAGAGCATATTGCGGGGATCCCGCCAGAGTGGTTTTCAAACGGGGCGACGCCGAGCAAGGTGGTGGCGTGGCGGAGCACGAGCGAGCCCAGCTCGGGCGTGTCGGCGCGCGGGCTGGCGGCGTGGGCCGGGCCGAAGCCGGGGATGGATGGACTGCACGATCGCGCCGCGCCGGGAGAGGCTCTCGTCGCCGGCGACGCACTCGGAAGTGAGGCCGTCAAGGTCATTGACATGGCGGTCGAGGGCCGCGATGACAGTCGCGCCGGCCTTGCGGGCCGCGGCGCAGACCACCGTTCATCGGGCCGGCTGCGGTGGACAACTCGGGAGCGAACCAGATATTGGCTCTAGGGTTGCTCGATACAGGTAACGATTCCGGTCCCCTGACTAGAACGCCGCATGACAGCTCGGCTTGCCCATGCCGGAAGCCGATCTTGATGTCTCTAAATCACGGTTGGTCGATATAGGGCAGCTCTGCCGTCCATTCAACGCACTCGTTGTGGTAGAGCTTCCACGCATGGTCCTTCTGCAGATCTGGGTGCGTTCAGCACCTCCTGATCAGTTCCCGTAAGATAGAGGTTTAACCTGACCCTGTAGAGGTTCGTTCGGGTTAGATTCCTAGCAAGACACCACAGGCGCCGCGCCTATCACGGCCCCGAGCGGGTTTTTAAACAGATGCGGGGAATCCGCGTCGACCAAGGAACATTTCGATGGCAACAGATAACTTCGGCGTAGCCGGACTCGGCGTCATGGGCCGCAACGTAGCCCTGAACATCGAGCGCAACGGATTCCCTGTGATCGCCTACAACCGGAGCGACCCCAACGCGCAGCGGATGCGCGAGGAATCTGCCGGCAAGAACGTAACGGTCACGCAATCCTTCCAAGAATTCGTTTCGTTGCTGGACGCGCCGCGACGGGTCCTGCTCATGGTTACGGCAGGCGCCGGGACCGATCGGGTGATCGATGCCCTGCTGGAGTACTTGGAACCCGGCGACGTGCTCATTGACGGAGGAAACTCGCACTTCCCCGACACCGACCGGCGTGCAAAGCGGTTACAGGAAGCGGGTCTGCATTTCGTCGGATGCGGCATATCCGGCGGGGAGGAGGGCGCTCTGTGGGGCCCGTCGATTATGCCGGGGGGCAACCGCGAGGCCTACGATCGCATCGCTCCGGTGCTTGAGAGGATTGCGGCAAAGACCGCAGACGATGGCTCCTGCGTGACGTACTGCGGGCGCTACGCCGCCGGTCACTACGTAAAGATGGTCCACAACGGCATCGAGTACGGGATCATGCAATTGATCTGCGAGGTTTACGACATCCTGCGACGCGCCGTGGGCATGCCGACCCCGGAGATTCAAGCAGTCTTCCAGCGCTGGACGGAGTCCCAGCAGGTCGGCGGATACTTGGTCGACATCACGGCGCAGTGCCTGGACAAGGCCGATCCGGACTCCGGCACGCCGATCGTCGAGAAGATACTGGACACTGCCGGTCAAAAGGGGACGGGCAAGTGGACAGCGCAGAGCGCGCTCGATCTGGGCATACCGATACCGACGCTTTCGCAGGCAGTCAACGCCCGTATCCTATCCGGGCTTAAGAGCGCGCGCGTCGAGGCTTCGACAATCCTCGACGCCCCGGACCCCTCGTACGACGGCGATGTCGAAGAACTGACCCAACTGCTCCACGACGCTCTGCATCTGGCGATGATCGCGTGCTATGCGCAAGGGCTGCACTTGATCCAAGCGGCGTCCAAGGAATACGAATTCGGGACGGATCTGGCCGAGGTTTCGCGAATCTGGAAGCAAGGGTGCATTATCCGATCCAAGCTGCTGGACCCGATCAAGAAGGTCTACAAGGAGCAGCCCGGCATCAAGAACATGCTGGTCCACCCTTCGTTCGCATCGGTCGTGAACGAGTCCTTGCCCGCGCTCCGCGCGGTCGTCGAGAGCGCGAATCGCAGCGGCGTGGCAACGACTTGCCTAGGAGCTACCCTCGCCTACCTGGACAGCTATCGGTCGGAATTCCTCCCGGCCAACCTGCTGCAGGCGTTGCGGGACAACTTCGGCGCCCACACGTATCGTCGCCTGGACAGGCCCGGCGTGTTCCACACGCACTGGAACCGCTGAGCAACCTGCCGCCGACCGAGCAGAGGCCTCTTAGCCAATGAAAAAGACACTGAAAGACTTCCAACCGCACCGCGAGTTCTTCGTCGGTCTTGACTCAGACGGATGCGTGTTCGACTCGATGGAGATCAAGCACAAGGAGTGCTTCACGCCGATGTTCATCAAGCATTGGCGCCTGCAGGCGGCTTCGAAATACGCCCGGCGCGTTTGGGAGTTCGCGAACCTGTACTCCAAGACGAGGGGTATGAATCGTTTCCCGGTCTGCGCGCGCTCGCTACGGCTCCTGAACGCTTGGCCGGAGGCAGCCGCGCGGGGCATCCAAGTGCCCGGTCTCGCGCCCTTGCAGGCCTTCATCGACTCCGAATACCCTCCGAGCAATGACGGTCTCGAGGCCTATCGCAAGGCCCGTCCCGACCCGCTGCTGGAACTCACAATGGAGTGGAGCCTCGCGGTCAACGCATCAATCAAGGACATCGTGTTCGGAGTCCCACCCTTCCCCAAGGTTCGAGAGACCCTCGATGCGATCGTCGCAAACGCGGACTTGGCCGTCGTCTCGGGAACGCCCGGGGAAGCCTTGCATCGCGAGTGGGAGGAGAACCAAATCGCCCACTACCCGCAACTCATCGCCGGCCAGGAACTCGGCAAGAAGACCGCTCACTTAGAAGCAATGGTCGGTGTCGACCGCTACCGGCGCGACAAGAAGCTAATGATCGGCGACGCCCCCGGAGACCGCAAGGCGGCCGAGGCTGCCGGGTGCCTCTTCTACCCGGTTAGCCCGGGCCATGAAGAGGAATCGTGGGACCGCCTGTGCAGCGAGGCCCTGGGACGGTTCTTCGAGGGCTCGTACGGCGGTGAGTATCAAGCGGCCCGGATAGCGGATTTCGAGGCCCTGCTTCCGGAACTTCCGCCTTGGGCCTCGTAGATCAGGAGCCTGCCCCGTCCTTTTGGAGAACCGCTTCATCCGCCCGGGGCGCGAGTTACGAGGCGATCTTGTACAGATTGGCATGGGTGCGGATGAGCAGTCCCTCTGGCACGATCGCCGGGGTGGCCATGCACATCTCGCCCAGTTCATTAGTGCCGACCAGACTGTACTCCGGGCCCGCCTGCACAACGAACGTCGTGCCTGCTTCATCGAGGCAAAACAGCTTGTCGTTGTAGGCCCACGGTGACGCGGTGAAATTGACGGTTTCGCGCGAAATCCTCTGCTTGCCGTAGACCTCCTCGCCCGTACGAGCGTCGTGGCAGGTCAGGAAGCCTCGATCAAAGAGAGTGTAGTAGTAGCCCTTGTAAACAAGGCCGGAAGGGTGGTACGGGCCCCCTTGGGGTACGCTCCAGACGATGTGTTCGTTGGATGTCTGCCCTTCTGGCAGCGTGATATCCCCCGAAGCACCGGCGCGGATCGCGTAGATCGGGCGTTCCTGGCTGTTCATGTATCCGGAAGTCACGTAGAGCAGGCCGTTTGCGGTGAACGGGCTCGGGATGGCCAGAGACGAAAGCCTGCTCAGTTCCCAGAGCAAGGTGCCATCCGTGTCGTAGGAACGCAGTCGTTCGCGCCCCATCGTCACGATCTCGGTTCGATCACCGCTCTCCCAGACGAAGGGCGTTGACCAAGCGGTTCCCTCGTCGCGGTCCACCCGCCAGATTTCGGCACCCGTGGCCTTGTCCAATGCCAACAAGTAGGACTGGTCTTCACTGTCGTTCGTGATGTACAGCCGCCCGCCGTGCAGGGCTGGCGAAGACGCGGTGCCGTATCCCCAGCGAGTCCGGACCGGACGCCAAGACTTCGACCAGACGATCTTCCCCTGGTGGTCCAGACACCACGTGCCGAGATCGCCCACATGCGCGTAAACGTGCTCGCCGTCTGTCACGGCGGTCTCGGAGGCATAGGTGTTCTTGCGATGGCGACCCACCTGCGGCACGCCGCGGTGCAGCTCCGTGCGCCAAACATGCTCGCCGCTCTCCAAGTCGACGCAGTGCAGCATCCATCGATGCACGTCGTCGGGCTTGGGACTTTCGACCGCACCTTCGTAGAAACCGCCCCTGGGAACGCCTTCCGGTCCGGACGCCCTCGCGGAAGTCAGGAAAACCTTGTCGCCCCAAACGATCGGCGACGACCAACCGCTTCCTCCGACGGCGGACTTCCACGCGACGTTCTCGGATTCGCTCCAGGATTCCGGAAGGCCGAACTCGTGGGCCGGCACGCCGGTCGCACCCGGACCGCGAAACTGCGGCCAGTTGGCCGCCGCTATCCGGAGAGCCAACGGGGCGGTGGCCACGGAAACGAAACTCCTGCGTGTCAGCATCTTTTCACCATCATCCTATTCTCGCCTTGCTGCACAATTTTGTCGGCTTGGTTCAGCACCTCGTACCGGACAGTCACCACGCCGCGGTCCCGCTTGGAACGCGAAGGCCGCTTGTCTAGCACGCGCAGCCTCGCCCGGATCGTATCGCCGAGAAATATCGGCCCGGAGAAATCCCAGGACCAGTGAAGCGATGCGATCGCCTCGACCTGGAAGGAAGACCGGTGTTTCAGCCCGTCGGCAATCGCCAATCCGAGCAGGCCGTGGGCGACGCGCTTTCCGAATTGGGTCCGGCGGGCGTATTCCTCGTTGGTGTGGAGTTCGAAGAAGTCCATCGATACTGCGGCAAAGTTCATCACGTGCCAGTCGGTAACGGTGATTCCGGGTGTCTCGTGAGTCTCGCCGATCTCGATGTCATCGAAAAAGCGCTTGGGCATCAAGGCAATGCAAGTATACGAAATGGGGCAGGTCGGCAGTTGGCTCCCACGCTGCCTGCGCCTGTCCGTTGCGCGGCTACCTGCATGGGACCCTACCGGCCGGCTCGCACGGCGGAAACCTGTTACGGCGGAAGCCCCGCGGCTCCGCGCAAGACCTCTCTAGATATATTGGTTACCAATTATGAGCTTGGGAATCCGCCTCTCTCTCGGTCGCCACGGCTTGGGCGCGTTCCTGGTACTGCTGGCGGCGCTTGCCGGATGCCGGCAACCCGCCCCCAATGAGGCCCTCCCGAACATCATCTTCCTGCTGACCGATGACCAACGCGCGGACGCCCTGGGAATCGCCGGGCATCCGATCCTGGAGACACCGAACATAGACCGGCTTGCGAGGGAGGGAGTCCGCTTCACCGAGGCTCACGTCGTCGCCCCGGTGTGCATGCCGAGCCGCGCCAGCTTCATGAACGGCCAGTACGAGCGGGTGCATCAGATCGGATTCTCGTCTCCCAATGTGCTGTCGGCAGCTCAGTGGGACCAGACGTATTCCGCTTTGTTGCGACGCGAGGGCTATCACGTCGGTTTCGTCGGCAAGATCGGCCTGCAGCAGTACGCGTTTCGAGGCCAGCCGTTGGAGAAATTCGACTTCTGGAGGGGTCACGACGACTGGGCCCGGTTTTGGACCAAGGAATTCAAGCACCTCGCGATCTATCACGACGCCGGCCCCGACATCGTCACGCCGATCATGAGCGAGAGCATCGAGCGGTTCCTGGACGACGCGCCCGCCGACAAGCCGTTCATGTTGTCGGTCAGCTTTTCCGCTCCGCACGGCTCAATCTCGGGAAGCATGCTCTATCCGGACGAGGACGGGCTGACCCGCATGACAAACGCCGCGAACAGTCATCCTAGGCTCGCCGACCACCCTGTCTACGGCGCGCTGTACCGCGACCGAGAGATAGGGATTCCCGACTCTTTCCACGACGACACCGCAAGGCACATTCCGCTTGACGTGCATCCCAGGGAAGGCAGGATGAAGACGTATTCGTACAGTTACGGAGACGAAGAGGTTCTCCGCGAGCACCGTATTCGCTACTACCAGCTCATCCACGGCGTGGATATCGCCGTGGGCGAGCTGCGGGAGAGCTTGGAGAAGCGGGGAATCGCCGACAGCACGGTGATCGTGTTCTCGAGCGACCACGGCCTGCTCCTGGGAGAGTACGCCATGGGAGGCAAGTCGCTGCTCTACGACCTGACGACGCGTGTTCCGCTGATCGTGTACGACCCCCGCGCTCCGCAGGAAGAGCGCGGCAACGAGATCGACGAGCTGGTGCTGAGCATCGACGTCCCGGCAACGATAGTGTCGTACGGTGGCATCGAAGTTCCGAACAGCATGCAGGGCCGAGACCTGCAACCTTTGATGGCTAGCGCTGACGGCGAGTGGAGGGACGAGATCTTCTTGGAGAGTCTTTTCCTGCTACGGACAGGGCCGTACATGGAGGCAGTCCGGACGAAGGAATGGAAGTACGTTCGCTATTTCAAGAGCGACACGTCGCAATACGCGGAAGAAGACGTCAACTTTGAAGGCCGGGAACCTGCATTCGAGCAGTTTTTCGACCTACTGAACGACCCCTCCGAGGAGCGCAATCTGATCGCAGAGGCAGGGCACGCCGAACGAATTGCTGATTTTCGCGAACGTTGCCGCACGCATTCTCAGAGCCTGGTGGAGGCTCGCGCTGACACCAAGACCTATCCTCGGTAGGGAGCTGCGGCCCGACTTCGGCCAGGAGGCTGCGGTGCGATGCCGAATGCCCGCCGCGCATTCCGCGCGAGAACAGCCAATGGGACGGCGCGCACGTTTTCAGGTCTCGCAGGTGTCGTTCGCGTGCCGTCCGTGATCGTCGTTTTCTTGAATCTACTCGGGTTCCCGGCGATTGTCGTTCACTCTTGACTGGTGCGTCTTGTGTCAGTTATGATACGAATTGTTCCGGCGCGGGCGGAGCCAATTCGGTCCGCGCCTTTTCCTTGCTTAGGATCCGACCCGCATGTACGCGATTATTGAAACTGGCGGCAAGCAGTACTCCGTGTCCCCGGGTGACCAGATCCGAATCGAGAAACTCGAGGGCGTAGTCGGCGACACGGTGACGTTCGACAGGGTCGTGGCCTTCTCGGACGACGACGGGAAGCTGCGCACCGGAGACGAAGCCGCAGCCACCGTGTCAGCTACCATCTCGGCACAGGACCGAGGCGACAAGATCGACGTGTTCAAGTTCAAGCGACGCAAGATGTATCGACGGCGAATGGGTCATCGTCAGGCTTACACGCAGGTGCGGATCGAGTCGATTTCCGGCCCGGAAGCCTAAGCGGGCCGCAGGCGACATCCAGGAGCGAACATGGCGCACAAGAAAGGTCAAGGCACTTCAAGAAACGGACGAGACTCGCACTCCAAAAGGTTGGGAGTGAAGCGCTTCGCCGGACAGCTCGTCACTAGCGGGAGCATCCTGGTCCGGCAGCGCGGGACTCGATTCCGCCCAGGACTCAACGTGGGCCGCGGAAAGGACGACACCCTCTTCGCGAAAATTGACGGGATCGTGGAGTTTCGAAATCGAGGGCGCAAGGGCCGCATGATCAGCGTGCATCCCTCTTAGCCGGACTGCCCCGCGTCCCAGCAAGTCTTCCACCGAGCAACTGCAGCGGTCGGACTGCCTGACGGCCTGCAAGTGCGCCCAACCAGACTAGTACCGGCAGGTATTCCGCGAGGGTCAGCGCGTTGTCGTAGCTCCACGATCCGGTGGCCTCGTAGGCGGGAACGACGTGATACGCCAGCGGCACCAACGCCGTCCATAGAAGTAAGGCCGGGATCGGGTGGACGGCAAGCAACGGAAGCATCCAAGTCAAGTACCAAGGAAAGCAGTTCGCCGACAGGAGCAAGAGGGCGCAGATCGCGGCTAGCTCTCCGGCGAGCGGCGGCATGCGCAGGAACCGCAGCGATCCAACCGTAATCACCAGCGCCCACTTGGCCAGGGAAGCGGCCGATTGCAAGTCCCCGCCGGTGAGGTGAACGAGAAGCGCGAATAAGCTGTCGTTGTTGCGCCAGCCGCCCATGAGTCCCGCCAGGACATCCCGGACGGAAGCGACACTGGTCCAGTAAGGCAAGCACAGCACGAGCCCAACTCCCGCCGCCGTCGCCAAGCCCGTCCATTCGACTCGCCACCGGCGCCCGTCTCGCGTTAGCAGCAAGTAGGGAGCCAGCACCACCGGCCAGAACTTGCACAGGGTGGCAACTACGAGCAGCGCGAGCGCCCAGCTCTTCCTGCCCCGTGCGGAGATAGCCAGGGCCGCCACGACGAATGCGACGGCAATGGCGTCGTTGTGGCCTTCGATCCAATACTCGGTCACCGCGAGAGGCGACCACAGATAGATCAATACCCACGCGCGCGACCGGCCCACCGCTCGCAGAAGGGCCATCAGTGCCAAGCCGACCCCTAGGTCCGCCAATGCGAACGGAAGCTTGAACAACCAGATCTGCTTCCACGGGTCGGGATCCAAGCGCGCGGCCAGCCGGTAGTACCACAGGTTCAGCAGCTCCAGTACCGGACCGTATGCAGAGGGCTTGTCCTTCGTGGAAACCCGCTCCCACGTCTGGTCGCGCAAGCCCTCCCACCTAGCCTCCTCGGGGATTGCGAGATATGGGTCCCCACCGGCGTCTTGCACCAGTCCTTGCCAGCGATAACGGGCCGTGTCCTCGGAAAGGCTGGGATCCAGCGGCAGGACGGTGAGACGGAACAACAGCGCGGCCGCCCAGATCCAGCGAAACGCGATTCGAGAAGAAAGAAATGGGGCTCCGCGGGTGATCAGCCAGCAAGCGGTCACGTACGGGACCGAGAGCAGCAAGTAGAATGAAATGTATTCTGGAACGTGGTCAGCGGGCCTGCCGAGGAGCAGGATAGCCAGCAAGCCGCCCTCGATCAATGCCGCGCACGCACCTAGGCCCGTGACGAGTCTTCCCTTGCTTAGATGGGTCGGTATGCTTGCGGCCGACGCGTGATCCGAAGGGGCCAAAGTTTTCACCAAGCGTAACGCACATGGGGCCGGTCGACATCATCCTGCTTGGCACCTATTTCGGGCTGATGGGGATCCTCAGCCTCTACGGGCTTCACCGCTACTCCCTCGTATACCTCTATTACCGCTATCGAAGGAATGCGCAAGGCCCTCCGGCCTGTCGCTTCCGCTCCCTGCCTCGCGTCACCGTGCAGTTGCCGGTGTACAACGAACGGTTCGTCGTCGAAGACCTCCTCGAGGCCGTTTGCGCGCTGCGGTATCCGAGGCACCTGCTGCAGATCCAGGTCCTGGACGATTCAACTGACGAGACCGCAGCGGTGCTCGAGCGCGTGGTCGGGGAGAAGAGCGCCACGGGCGAGCCCATGGAGTACATTCACCGTTCCGATCGCGAGGGCTACAAGGCTGGCGCTCTCCAAGCGGGCCTGAAGCACGCCACAGGGGATCTGATCGCTGTCTTCGATGCGGACTTCACACCGCGCGCCGACTTCTTGGAGAACATCGTCCACTACTTCGCTGATCCGTCAGTCGGCATGGTGCAGGCTCGCTGGACCTATCGCAACCGGCGGCTGTCAGTCCTCACCCGCCTGCAGGCCATGCTGCTGGACGGACACTTCGTCCTCGAGCACGGAGCGCGCGCCCGTTCGGGGCGGTTTTTCAACTTCAACGGCACTGCGGGGGTGCTCCGCAAAGCGATGATCGAGGACGCGGGCGGCTGGCAGCACGACACGCTCACCGAAGACACCGACATCAGTTATCGGGCGCAGATGCGAGGGTGGAAGTTCGTTTACGTGCCGCATGTCCGAGCCCCGTCGGAGCTGCCGACCGACATGGCCTCCTTCCAAGTCCAGCAGTATCGCTGGGCGAAGGGACTGGTCCAGACCGGGCTGAAGCTCCTGCCCTGCCTGCTTCGGTCGAAGCTTCCGGCAGCAGTCAAGCTGGAGGGGTTCTTCCACCTGACGGCCAACGTCGCGTACCCCTTGATGCTCCTCATGGCAGCCCTGATTCTGCCGTCGATGCTGTCGCGGCATTCAAATCTTGACGGGCGGCTACTGTGGCTGGATCTTCCGGCTTTCGTAATGACTTGCTGCTCGCTCTCGACGTTCTACACTCTCGCGCAGAGCGAGCTCGGGCGGGGCGGAGTTCATCGCCACCTGCACATGATCCCGCTTCTTGTGTCCACCGGAATCGGGCTCGCCATCAGCAACTCCCGCGCTGTGCTGGGTGCGATCTTCGGCATCAGCTCTCCGTTCGAGCGCACGGCCAAGTATAGCGGCGACGCAAAGGCTGCGAGCCAGGCCAAGCGGGTGTACGGACGAAGCGGCGGGTGGCGCATCGCCGCCAATCTCGCCGCGGCCGGTTACTTCGCAGTATGCCTCGCAGTCGCGATCCAAATCAGGCACTGGCTGGGAGTGCCGGTCATCGCCCTGTTCCTTGGAGGATTCTCCTACGCAGGGGCAACCATGCTGGCAGGTACGAGGGTCGGGAACCGGCCCGTGTTGCGCGCCGCGGACGAATCCACGCCCTGACGCCTTTCCGGCTAGCTGGGCCTCGCGTGCGAACTCGGCGACTCGATCGAGACTGGCGAAAGCCGTCCTTGCTCGCTGGCTGATTTTGCGATTGGATCAGCTCTCAGGCACAATGATGACTTGGGCGGATGATTCGCTTTCGTATCCTATACATCTCGAACGCAAAGATCGAAGCGTTTCGGCTAAGGCCGCCGAGGACAGGTCCCGCGGTCTTGAGGAGATCCCACTACGAGGACGGTCCGGAAATCACCGCGTCAAGCCCGTACGAAGTGTGGCAGAGGCTCCGCGAACAATCCAAGGTCGGCGAAGCAGACGCGCCCAGGCCGATCGGTGTCGGCGACGCGCTCGAAACTGGCGACCGCTTGCTTGTGTGCAACTACTGGGGATTCGAGCCCGCCGAATGGTGGGCACCAAATGAAGCAAAGTCAGCCACTTAAGGCGGATCCCGGAAGGGCCGGGCCGGAAACAACGTCTCTCGGCCCCATGGTTGAGCCCTGCGCACGGACATTGATTCGGCCTTCTTGTTCAGGCTCCGTGCGACATCGGACGGTCAGCGGCATATCCGTTTGCCAGGTCGTCGCTCGATCGGCGCCCGGCCCGGCCGTCGCAGATCAGGCGGAAGGGCATTGGGGTACCGACAGCACTGAGCGCCCCCCTCTTTGAGTCCGGCGGCAAGCGCCGGACCACCAAATGGAACGACGGAATTGACAAATGGGTCCTGCTGAAATCTGCAAGGAACGGCTGTATGCCCGGCGAGACGATCGCACGAAATGGACGAGGCGCCACCGCCTGCTCGGCAATGCGAGGCTCGTCGGCGCCGGCCTGGGCCTAGTAGGCCTGTGGGCCGTCGAGACGTACGCGCCCTCCCTCACTTGGTATGTAGTCGTCGCGCTCGTGGCTGCTTTTCTAATGACCGGCCGGGTATTCGCGAGGTTTGAGGAAGCCATGGCCTACGCCGGTCATGCTGCCAAGCTCTACGCAGCGCCGGTCTTGGGCAAGAGACGCAGGGACCTGCCGGGCCAGACGGTCGATTCGTTGACGCTGGCGGAGGATCATCCCTTCGCCCGCGACGTCGACATCCTCGAGCCGGGCGGCTTGGTCGACTACCTGAATATCGGCTCCACGCGAGCGGGCATGGCCAGGCTGGTTAGCCTGGTCACGGAGCCCGCTTCGAACGAAGTGATCGCAAAGCGCCAGGCGGTGATCAAGGAGCTCAAGCCGAAGCTCGACCTGCGGGAAGAGTTCTACGTGGCGGGCTCGACCAAGGTGCCGTACATCCGCACCCACTTGATACGCGAGTGGGCGGCGCAAGAAACTGTCCAGATACCGCGGTGGCTTCCGATCGCGTGCCTAGCGCTCAGCGGCGCAGCGTTATTGGCGGCAGGTTTCGTCGCAGCCAGCCCGTCGCCACCGACATACGTCGCGCTAGGCGTCTGCCTGCTGGCTGAAGTCGCCCTTTGGAAACGTTGCCAGCGGCACCTGACGATGAAGGTTCTGGCGGCGGAGAAGATCCATTTGGACTTCTACGAATTGCGAGAGCTACTGCGGATTCTCGAGGGGCAGGACTTTCATACGCCAATCTTGCAGGATCTCGCCGCGAGCCTCAGAAGCGACGGAGAACGCGCGAGCCAGTCGACTGGGAGTTTCTGCCGCATCATCGGCATGTTCGAGGCCCGGCGCAACCAGGTCGTTGCGATGCTCGGCCCGCTCGTCCTCTACACGACGCAACTTGCCCTTGCAATGGAACGCTGGCGGGCGAAGCATGCGGCCAAAGTGCCCGATTGGATTGACGCTGTCGGGAAATTCGAGGCATTCTCCTCGCTCAGCTGCTTTGCGTTCGAGCACCCGTTCTACGCATTCCCGACTCTCGTCGAGAAGGGCCCGGTATTGCAGGCAGAGAGCCTAGCGCATCCCCTGCTACCCGACGACGCGGTGGAGAACGACATCGCGATGGACGGACAGCGTCCGATTCTCGTGGTCAGCGGTGCCAACATGGCTGGAAAGAGCACGCTCCTTCGCACGATCGGCATGAACGTGGCTCTGACATATGCCGGGGCACCTGTGCGCGCCCGGTTGCTGACGATATCGCCCATGAACGCGATCGCTTCGATCAGGGTGAAGGACTCGCTGCAACAAGGCATCTCGAGATTCGCGGCCGAGCTGGGACGGATGCGGCTGATGCTCAACAGCATTCGCGACGGCACCCCTACCCTGGTGCTGATCGACGAACTGTTCGCCGGCACGAATTCCTTCGACCGCTTCGCCGGAGCGGTCGCGCTGGCGGAATTCATCCTGGGCTGCGAGACCTCCCTGGCGGTGCTCTCGACGCACGACCGCAACGTGACCCGTTGGGCGGAGCGGGATTCGGTTCGCATTAGCAATGTCCATTTCCGGGATGTCTTCGATCACGGGCAAATGACGTTTGACTACAAGCTTCACCAAGGGCCAGCCTTGCGCGGCAATGCCGTCGAACTGATGAAGCTGGCAGGGCTGCCCATTGCCGAAACACGGCCGAAACCTCGAGGCTAGGGCCCTAGCTAAGCAGTTCGATTCGGACGACCAAGTCAGCTGCTCAGGCCGACGGAGACGGCGGGCCGCCGATCCGGCACTACGCGGGGCGCAGGATCTCCGGATGATCGTTGCGTGGGCTGTTGACCACGGTACTGACCCGCCGCCAAGCGAACGGACCGGCATGCGGGCTCTGGGCGAGTTCTAGCAGCGCCGTATTCGAAGTCGCTGGATCCAGCCATTCTGCGTAGCGTTCGCGCGGGATGATCGAAGGCTGTCGATGGTGAAGCCAGCGCAGAGACTCCGCCACGGGACAGGTCAGGACCGTGAAGGAATGCACCGCTCCTTCACCGCGATCCCAAGTCTCCCAAAGCCCGGCGAACGAGAACGGCTCGCCTCCGAACGAAACCCACCAAGGCTGCTTGCCCGAGCCCACACGTTGCCACTCGAACCAGCCGTTGGCCGGTACGAGACACCGGCGGCGCCGGAACGCGCTACGAAACGACGGCTTGGAATGGACAGTCTCGGAACGCGCGTTGATTAATCGGGCTCCGATCTTGATATCGCGCGCCCACGCGGGGACCAGTCCCCACCGGTGCAGCGCCAGCGAGCGCCGGCCCAAGGAATCCGCTCGGCAAACAGCGAAATTCTGGGTTGGCGCGCCGTTCCAGCGGCTGCGCACGCCGACCCGCTCGGCATTGGCGTTCAATTCGTACAGGTCGATTAGATCGTCTTCGTCTACGTCTTGAGTGAATCGCCCGCACATAGGTCGCTAAGCCGCTCCGGGATTCTCTGCTCGTGCCCGATTGTATCCCAAGCATGACGTTCATCCGCCATCCGGAGTTGCTGGCGATGTAAGTTGGAAAGGGTCTGGTTGCCGGGTGGAACCGAATTCAAAAACGGCACGTCGTAGAATATGGGTATGCCGTGACGAGTTCCGCGAGGGAGGGGCCCCGGCAGTTAACCAAGTCCTTGCGCGATCCGTCTTACTGGGTAGCGGCCTTCGTCTAGACGGGTGGTTTGCGGATCCAAGCATTAATGTCAACTCGAGGCAAGGTGTATGCATTCGCTCTGGCCGTCGTAATGCTCGCATCCGCGGGCTACCTGGCCAAGCCGTGGCTGGCGGGGAGAGCCGACGCGGCAGTCGGCGACGAGGCGGGCTCCGTAGCCGAAGACGCCGTGCCCGTATCGGTTGAGCTTGCCGCTCGAGGGCCGATTTCCAATTCCCTGTCATCAACGGCCAATCTTCGCGCGCGCAGAGAGGTCGAGATCGCGACGCAAGCGGCGGGCCTTGTCACGGAGGTGCGGGCCGAGGAAGGCGATTTCGTCCAGACCGGCCACGTTCTGTGCTCGCTTGACGACCGGGACCTGCGGATCGACCTGGAACTCGCCCAGCAGCGGCTCGCGCAAACGAGAATTCAGCTCGAAGCGGCAAGCATTCGCCGGGAGCAAGCCGAGGCCAAGCTGAGAAACAGGCGAGCCGAAGTTAGGAGGAACGAGGAAGCCCTCTCCCAAGGGTTGCTCGCAGAATCGGAAGTCGCGGTCCAGCGGCATGAAATCGAGGATATCGAGCACGATCTCCGCATCGTGGACTCCACGGTCAGGGAGAATCGTTTCAAGCAGGACGAGCTGGAAGCGCAGATCCGAAAGGTCCGGCTGCAAATCTCCCAAACGTCGATCACTGCCCCCTTCGCGGGGCGCATCACCGAGCGGAAGGTGGAACTCGGCCAGTCGCTCAGGGTCTCGGACAAGGTGTTCAAGATCGCGGCGTTCTCCCCGCTGTACGCCGAAGTGTACCTAGCCGAGAGGGATTCCCGAGAGGCCCAAGCCGGCCAGCTGGCCAGGATCCGCCTCGGCCCGCTTGACAGCGAGGTCGCGCTCGGCCGGGTCGAGCGGGTGAGTCCGGTCGTGGACGAGCAGACGGGAACTGTCAAGGTGACCGTGCGCTTCGATCCGCCGAATCGCGGTTTCCGCCCGGGGGCATTCGTCCGCGTGGATATCCAGACCAACACGGATTCCGATGCCGTGCTGATTCCAAAGCAGGCGGTCATCGAGGAGGACGCGCAGCTTTACGTCGTTGTGATCGGCGAGGACGGCACGGCACGGCGCATAGCAGTAGACCTCGGCTACCAGAACGAAACGGACGTGCAGGTGCGATCCGGTGTTCGCGAGGGCGAGACGGTCGTGGTCGCCGGCCAAGGCCGCCTCAAGGACGGGGACAGGACCAGGGTGGTCAGCGACTAGGCAGCCCCCGACGACAGCCCCCGCCACGCAACGCCGCCGAGCATCGAATCCGTGCAAATCACCCGAATAGCGATCCGAAGACCCGTCACCGTCCTCATGGCGGTGGCAGCGGTCCTGCTGTTCGGATACGTGTCCCTCGACCGGATGGCACTGAACCTGCTCCCGGAAATTTCGTACCCGTCTCTGACCGTTCAGACCGACTACGAGGACGCGGCTCCGGAAGAGATTGAGTCGCTCTTGACGCGCCCCGTGGAGGAGGCCGTCGGCGTGGTAGGCGGCTTGAATCGGATCACTTCGATATCGCGGCCCGGACAGTCCGAAGTCGTGTTGGAGTTCAACTGGAATGCCGACATGGACACTGCCGCTGTCGACGTCCGGGAAAAGCTTGACCTCATCGACTTTGCACAGGACATCAAGCGGCCCGTTATCCTGCGCTTCGATCCGTCGAATGACCCGATAGTGCGCGTGCAGCTGCACGGCGGACTCACGCTGGCCAGGCTGCGCGATATCGCCGATCGCGAGTTCAAGAAGCGTCTCGAGGCGGTCGAAGGTGTCGCGGCGGTAAAGATAGTCGGGGGGCGAGAAGAGCAGATCCGGGTCGAGATCGACGAGCAGCGCGTCGCCGAGCTGGGAATTCCTATTACCCAGGTCACGGACATCCTGCGCCAGGAAAACCTGAACCGAGCGAGCGGCAGCCTTTACGACCTGGACATGAACTACATGGTCCGGATGGTCAACGAGTTCCGTTCCGTGGACGAGGTCCGCGAGATTGTCATAGCCGACCAATCCGGGCGCAAGATCGTAGTCAAGGATGTCGCCCGGGTGTGGCGCGGCTCGAAGGAGCGGGACATCATCGCCCGCTTCAATGGCAGCGAGAGCGTCGAGATGGCGGTCTACAAGGAGGGCGACGCCAACACGGTCACGGTCTGCCGAGCCGTCATTCAGCTGCTCGATGCGATGAAAGAAGAGCCCACCTATCCAGGCGGCGTGGAGACCTCGGCGGTATTCGACCAATCGCGCTTCATCATTGGCAGCGTGAGGCATGTCCTCTCCTCGGCCGTAGTGGGCGGGATACTCGCGACCTGCATCCTGTTCGTGTTCCTGAGGGACGGTCGCAGCACCGCGATTGTCGCCGCGTCGATTCCCATCTCGGTCATGGCGACATTCGCAGCCATGTACCAATCCGGCATTACGCTGAACCTCATGTCGCTCGGCGGCGTCGCCCTTGGCGTCGGCATGCTCGTGGACAATTCCATCGTGGTTCTAGAGGCCGTGCATCGCCACCGCAAGCCCGGGACGCCTCTCGCCGAAGCAGTCTACGCAGGCACGAGCGAGGTGTCGATGCCTGTGACCGCGTCGACATTGACGACGGTCGCCGTGTTCCTCCCGCTCGGCTTCGTCGAGGGTATCGGAGGGCAGCTGTTTCGTGACCAAGCGCTTACGATTACCTTCGCGCTGATCGCGTCGCTCGCTGTTGCTCTAACGGTGATTCCCATGCTGCTCTCCGCGAGGCTTCGCCCGACGGACGAGTCTTCCGGTAACGTCGACGAGCAGGCAGTGGCCCCGGCTCGCACCCGCCTCGTAGCTTGGATCGTGGCGGCGGCCCGATTCGCAGCGGTCGAGGCGCCCCGCGTGATCGTCGCGGACGTGCGCCGACTGCTCGCAAGCCTCGGCGCCGGCAGCCTGCGCTTCGCGCGCCCATTCCTGACGGCATTCGACCACGGCTTCGAGCGACTGTCGGCGGATTACTCCAGATGGCTCGAGGCGGCCTTGAAGAACAAGCCGGCCGCGCTGGGCGCCGTGCTGGTCTCTGTGGCTCTAGCTGGCGTGGCCCTCCGTTTTCTGGGAGGCGAGTTGATCCCATCGCTGTCGCTGGGAGAGTTTTCCTTCCAGCTCGAGCTGCCGGACGGGCGTCCACTGGAGGCCACCGATCGACTGATGCAGCAGGTCGAGTCCGAGGCGCTGGCAATTCCCGCAGTGGCCGCTGTGTTTTCGACCGTGGGCAGTAGCCGGCAGAATCAGTTCGCGAGCGGGTCGCTGGAAGAAAATCTTGGCACTCTCAGCGTCATTCTCGCGGACCAGGACGACAGAGCTGCGGAGGAGGCCGTGATTGGCAGGGTCCGAGAGATCCTAGCGCAGCTGCCTGAAGTCGAGTCGAAGTTCGAACCGCCTGCACTTTTCAGTTCCAAGACCCCTGTGGAAGTCGAGATCTTCGCCTTCGAACTCGAGGACCAGCGTGCGGCGGCCGAGCTAATCGCCGACCGCCTCGGCAGTATCGAGGGACTGCGAGACATCGAGACCACGACTCGCGAGGGCAGCCCGGAAATACAGGTCCGCTTCGACCGTCGCCGGTTAAACCGGCTCGGCCTCCAAGAAGAGCAGGTCGCGCGGGTTTTGCGAAACAAGATCCAAGGCAACGTCGCCACGAGGTACCGCGACGGCGAGCGCCAGATCGACGTCCTCGTCCGCGTCGATGAACCGGACCGCAACGCCATCTCGGACATCAGGGACATGGTGATCAACAGCGCCCCTCGCCGTCGCGGGATCGGCGTGCCGACGGACTCGGGCGGTGGCGGATCCGGGGAGGGCCCGAACGCGGAACCCGAAACGCCGGCGAGAGACCCAAGCGCGACGGCGCCCGAATCCGAATCCGTTGCGCGGCGCTTTGTCCCGATCCGTCTGGGCCAGATCGCCGAAGTGGAAATTCGGCGCGGCCCAGCCGAAATCCGCCGTATCCGGTCTCAGAGAGCGGCCATTGTAAGCGCTAACCTCAGCGGACGGGACCTGGCCAGTGTTTCGCGGGAAATCCGCGACGCGCTCGGCGACCTCCGCGAGCGGCTGCCAGTCGCCGCGACCGCCGGCATTGGTGGCCAGAATCAAGAGCTAGAGACTTCGTTTCGCAGCCTGGGCTTCGCCATGGCACTGGCCGTGTTCCTTGTCTATCTCGTGATGGCGTCGCAGTTCGAGTCGCTGCTACACCCGTTCGTCATCTTGCTTACCGTGCCTCTGGGATTGGTGGGCATGACATTCGCCCTTGCCGTAACGGGCCTCCACTTGAATGTCGTGGTGCTGCTGGGAGCAATTGTCCTGGCGGGAATCGCCGTCAACAACGGGATCGTGCTCGTGGATTACACGAATCGCTTGCGGCAACAGGGCCTCGCCAAGCGCGACGCGTTGCTGCGAGCGGGGCAAATCCGTCTCCGGCCTATTCTCATGACGTCGCTGACGACGCTGCTGGGATTATTGCCGATGGCGTTTGGCTGGGGCGAGGGCGACGAAATCCGGGTGCCTATGGCGGTCGCCCTGATGGGTGGGCTGCTTTCATCCACCCCGTTCACCTTGATCGTTATCCCGGTCGTCTACGAACTGGTCGACCGCAAGCGAATCGTGCCGGCCGACCAAGCTGCCCCGGTGGGAGCAATCACGGGGGGCTGACCCGCTAGGTCAGCACTGAAATGCCACCAAATCCCCTCAGCCCGCCGAGCCAAGCCTCGGGCGAGCGACTGGCGAGGCTTGCCATTCGCAATCCGGTAACGGTTTGCATGCTCTTTGTATCGATCGTGGTCCTAGGGGCAATCGCGCTAACGCGGATTCCTTTGATGCTCATGCCGCAGCTCGACGCTCCGGTGATGTTCGTCCGCGCGGATTACTTCAACGCCACTCCCGACCAGGTCCTCGAATCGATCACGAAACCCATGGAAGAAGCCATCGCAACCGTTCCGGGCGTCAAGCGAATGAATTCCACGTCGTCGCCGAACGGCGTGTCGATTCAAATCTGGTGCGGCATGAGCGCCGACACGTCCCGCATCCGTTCCGATATGCGGGAAAAGATCGAGCAGATCCGCGACGAGTTGCCGGAGGACCTGCGACAGATCCAGATCCTGAACTTCTCAACCGATGAAATCCCGATCCTTGAGGGCACGCTCACGGCAAACCGAGATTTGCGGACCGCCTACGACTTCCTGGATTCCAGGGTGAAAAAGCCGCTGGAGCGAATTCCCGGAATCGGCAACGTCGAGCTTTGGGGCACCGACCGCAAGCAGGTCGACATTTACCTGCGTATCGACGACATCAAGCGCTACGGCGTCGATGTCGGCAGGCTCTACCGTTCCATCCAAGGATCGGCGCTCAATCTGACGCTGGGACGGGTCTCCGACGGCGGGCGCCGCTACACGGCCGTTGCCAAGGGCGCCATCGATTCGGTCGAGGCCATCAACGAATTCCCGATAGGCCAGAACAGCCTAGTGCTGGCCGACATAGCTGACGTGGTTTACGACCAGCGGCCCAGGAACTCGGGACGCCACCAAAACGGTGCCTACGCCGTGGGGCTCATGCTGCAGAAGACTGCCGATGCGAACACGGTCGAGGTCGTCGATCAAGTCCTGGCGGCGTTCGAGGCGTGGAGTGAAGACCCGTCCATGGACGGACTCGCGGTCCGCTGGTGGCACAACTCGGGCGACGAGATCCGCAACGGCCTAGCGGAACTTCTGACGGCCGGATCGATCGGCGCGGTCTTGGCAATGCTGGTGCTGTTCGCCTTCCTCCGCCGCGTGGACGCCAGCCTGGCGGTTGGCCTCGCGATTCCCTTCTCCGTGCTAACAGCGATCGGACTGCTGTATTTCAACGGCGGCAGCCTCAATATCCTTTCGATGATGGGCCTCATGCTGGCAGCGGGGATGCTCGTAGACAACGCCGTGGTCGTACTGGAATCCATCTTCCTGAGACTCGAGCGGGGCGACTCCCCGGCCCGGGCGGCAAGACGGGGTGCCGGAGAGGTCAGTGTCGCTGTGGTTGCTGCGACATCCACGACCATGATCATCTTCGTGCCTCTACTGTTTGACTCGGAATCCCAGCTGTCGATCATGCTGAGCCACGTGGGCATCGCGATCATATTCGCCCTGCTGTGCTCGTTGTTCGTCTCACTGACACTGATCCCCTTGGTAACTGCGAAGCTGCTCAAGTACACGAAGGTCAAACGGTCCTCGGCCACGCCCGAGGCAAGCAGTGTGGTTGTGGATCGGTTGGAGTCGGTCCTGTCACGCTTGAGGGCGCGCGGCGAGGCCGCTTACACGCCTCCGTTCATGCGGGGCTACATGCGGCTGGTGGTCTGGCACTTGGACCGGAGATACAAGGTAGGGCTAGTCGCGGTGCCGGCGATCCTAGGGGTCGCCGGCTGGGCGCTGGTCGAGGTTGTTCCCGACCACTCGCCCGACGCGACTTCGCTGTCGTCCATCAGGATCGCTTACGAATTCTCCGAGAACTACCATTACGCAAAGATCGAGCGGGATTACGTCATCCCGGTCGAGGATGTCCTGCACGCCAACATGGAGCGTTTCAAGCTCAAGTCGACATCCAGCGGGTACACGAACAACGGGGCATGGACTCGGGCGTATCTTGATCCAGATAAGATCTCGCATGAGGAGGTCGGTGAAATCCGGAAGGCTATCAAAGATGTCCTTCCTGTCATTCCCGGGGCGACAATCGAACTCGGCAGGGAGTCTGGTGGCGATCGCAACTGGATCACTGCCAACATATACGGTGATGATCCGAATGTATTGCGTGAAATTTCCCAGGAGGCGAGACAGGCCCTTTTGAAGACCGACGGCATCACGGAGGTGTACACCGGCCTGCGAGGCGCGCGCGACGAAGTGCGGGTCCGCCTGCGTCGCGATATCTCGCGCAAGTACGGTATTTCCCCGCAAACCGTCGCCCAGGTTCTAGGAATTACCGTCCGCTCGCAGCGAATGCGCGATTTCCGAACGCCGGAGGGCGAGGTGGAGTTGTGGGTCGGGCTGGACCCCGCCGACATGCAGAGCATCGACGACCTCAAGTCAATCGTCGTGGGCGGAGGCCCCGCAGGGGAGCAGATCCTGCTGGGCAATGTCGCGGAACTAGGTGTGTACGACGTAGCCGGGCAAGTGACCCGAGAGAACCGCAGGCTGTTTTCAGAAATCCAAGCCGTCTACGGCGGCGGGCGAATGGACGAAGGGCGCGAAGCGTTCAAGGAAACGCTTGACAGCGTGCAGTACCCAGCGGGATACAACTGGAGTTACGGGTTCTGGACGATGCAGCAGAGCGAGGACGTGGCGGAGTTCGTATTCAGCATGCTGCTTGCGCTTGTCATGGTGTATTTCGTGATGGCAGCGCTGTTCGAATCCCTGCTGCATCCGTTCGCCATCATGTTTGCCCTGCCCTTCTCGGTAGTCGGGATTCTGGCGTTCTTGCTGATCACCGGCACGCCGTTCAACGTGATGGCGCAGATCGGCATCATCATCCTGATCGGAATTGTCGTGAACAACGGCATCGTGCTGATCAATCACATCAACAACCTACGTCGCGAAGGACTTGACCGGCATCCGGCTATTCTGATCGGCTGCTATGAAAGACTCCGCCCGATTTGCATGACCGCCGCTACGACGGTCGTAGGACTCACCCCGCTCGCTTGGGGCACTGCCAATCTGCTGGGCATGAACTACTTCCCCCTGGCACGAACCGTGATGGGCGGGCTGATCGCGTCGACCGCGCTGACCCTGGTTGTCCTGCCGACGTATTACGTGATCCTTGACGACTTCGGAATCTGGTGCCGCCGGACTTGGGCATCTAGCAGCCCCCGTCAAGCGCCCCAACCAATGTCCGGCGACTGAGCCGCTTAGGGCGGGCATGGGCTCCCTGCCTGACGCGGGCCCGGCAGCAGGGCCGGGAGCGCGCCCGTCCGGTCGGCTGGGTTCCGGCCGGCCCGCAGCGCACCGGACGCCGCTCTCATTGAAAGCCCAATTCACCAGCGCCCCTTCCGGGCCCGGCTCTTCTCGCCGTGATGCAGGCGGTTCCCCGTCAGAAGTAGAGCTGCACCGTCTGGCCGTCCAGCTCGTCAATGGTGGATCGTCGGCTGGTCCAGAGCGGCTCGGCGAGTTGAGAGGTCCAATTGTCCAGTTCGGCCTCGAGCTGGCTGACGATCTCAGAATGCGATGCGGCTAGGTTCTGCCGCTCGCCGACATCGACAGAAAGGTCGTAGAGCACGGTCAGCTGGCCCTTCGCAGAAACGGGAGGGTAGTCCACTTCCGGCAAGAGGCGCGAACCTGTCATAGCAGCGGGCATTAGATCAGTCTTGTCTACCTTCCACATCTTCCACTTACCCCACCGGACCGCCAGGTTCGGGGCGGAGCGCCAGAACAAGAACTCGTGAGGCGGGTCGCTTCGTTCCCCGCGGAGGTACGGAAGCAGGTCAACGCTGTCGGGGCTGTCCAGTCTGTCGGGATCGATGCCGGCGGCAGCGGCAAACGTGGCGTACAAGTCGAGCGAGATCGCAGGCTCCGCGTAGACCGCGCCATGCGGCAGCCGCGCCGGCCACTTGACGAGGAACGGCACTCTGACGCCGCCCTCTAGGTGGTAGCGCTTGGCGCCGCTCAGCGGAGCGTTGGCGCAAATGGTGTCGGGCACGTAATTGATGCAGCCATTGTCGGAGATAAACACCACCAGCGTGTTCTCCTCGAGATCGTTTCGGCGTAGAGCGGCGACAACTGCGCCCACAGCGTCATCGAGGGCTGACACCATGCCCGCAAAGATGCGCGGGCCTTCCCGTGCAATCCCGGGGAATCGATCCACATATTTGGCGGTCGCTTGAATGGGTGTGTGCGGCGCGTTCGGAGTCAGCGCTAGGAAGAACGGCTCCCCGGCATGTCGATCAATGAAATCGACGGCTTTCACGGCGAAGACGTCGGTGAGGTAGTCTTCGACCTCGACAACGTCGACGCCGTCCATCACTTCGCGGGCGTTCAGCGGGCTCGATCGGTCGCCGGATGACGGTCCGGGCCACGAGCGAACACCTTCCTTGGCGGAGTCGATATAGCTAGTGCCGCCTCCGAGGATGCCGAAGAATTCGTCGAATCCACGGTTCAGCGGGTGGTATTGCGGAAGCGCGCCCAGATGCCACTTGCCGATCAGCCCGGTGGCATAGCCAGCGGCCTTCATCAGATTGCCAAGCGTCTTCTGGTCTTCCGGCAGTCCGAGCTCGGCATCGGGACCTCGAGCGTAGTTGGCAGTGGGGTTGTACTCGTAGCCGAACCTGCTTTGGTAGCGACCTGTGAACAGGCCGGCGCGCGTCGGGCTGCAGACCGCTGCGGAAACGTAGCCATCGGTGAGCCGCACTCCCTGTTCGGCCAGCTCGTCTATGTGCGGCGTCGCGATGATCTTGGAACCGTTGGCACCGATATCGCCGTAGCCGAGATCGTCAGCGACGATGAGGACGATGTTGGGCGGAGCTTCCGCCTCGGTCTTGCCGCTCGGCTGGCAACCGATCGCCGCAACGAGCAGTCCGGCCGCTAGAAGGCTGGTCGAGTGACCGCGTGTGGGTCGACCCCGGTTCTCGAGATATCGCCCATCGTGCGGGCCTGGCATTGGTGTCATTTGAAATGCTCGGATCCAGGGCCAAGGCTGGTCGCAGCCATTGTACGAATGGCACCAACTCCGCAGCGCAGGCGCACCCCAGCCGACAGGGCCTGCCGAAAGCCAAGCCCAGCGCGAACTCTCGCCCAGGAGGGCGAGTGCGGACACGACTGGACCGTGCTAGCGGTTCGCGATGCTTCGCTGACAACCCAGCGTCGCCGGGAACGGTGACTGCCCCGGAATCCTCGAACCAGCGAATGCCGTCCCAACAAGATGGGGGCCCTAGATCTGAGCGAGGAGGATTTCAATCGATCAGGCGAGGATCTCGTCGATCACGCGACCACCGATGTCCGTTAGGCGCTTGTAGCGCCCCTCGTGCAGGTAAGTTAGCCGATCCTGATCCAATCCCATGAGCCGGAGAATGGTGGCATGAACGTCGCGCAGCGGGATCTCGTCCCCTGCGGCTCGCACGGAGAACTCGTCCGTCTCTCCGAAGCTCTCGCCGCCTTGCACGTCGCCCCCGGCCATCCAGACGACCAGCCCGTACTGGTTGTGGTCGCGACCCGGCGTCGGAGTCACCAAGTTGTTGTCGAACGGCGTGCGGCCCATCTCCGATGCCCAGACAACCAAGGTCTCGTCGAGCAATCCGCGGGATTTCAGATCGGCTAGCAGCGCCGCTACGGGCCGGTCAACCTCGCGACAATGCTTGGGAAGTCGCTCCTCAATATTGCCGTGATCGTCCCACCGGTCCGTGCCCGCCCCGTGGAGCACCTTGACGAACCGGACGCCCCGCTCGACCATTCGGCGCGCGAGAAGGCAGCGCCGGCCGAACGGTTCCGTCACCGGGTCGTCCAGCCCGTAGGACGTTCGCGTGGCCTCCGTCTCGCCGCTGAGGTCGACCAGCTCCGGAGCCTCGGACTGCATCCGGAATGCGAGTTCGTACGACGCGATCCTGGCTTCCAGCTCGGAGGTGTCGGTTCGGCTGTCCGCATGTCGTCGGTTGAACCAGCGCAGCGCATCCATCTCCGCTTGCTGCTGCCCCGCCGAGATGCCCGACCGCCGCCGAAGGTCGACGATGGGCGTGCTGCCGGCACGAAAGATCGTCCCTTGATAGGCGGCGGGCAGGTAGCCAGCCCCCCAGACCCCCGCGCCACCGATGGTCGATCCGCGGTGATCTCCCAGCACGATGTAGCCGGGCAGGTCGTTGTTCTCGCTGCCCAGCCCGTAAGTGATCCAAGCGCCAACCGACGCGCTGCCGGGAAGCTGGTTCCCCGTGAGGGCGTGGTAGACCGCCGGCCCGTGATTGTTGTTGTCGACCTTGACGCCGTGGATGAACGCGAGGTCGTCTACGTGGCCGGCTAGATTCGGCAACAGCTCGGACATCCAACGCCCGGACTCTCCGTGCCGAGCGAATTCCCAGTACGACGGGATCACCCTGTTGGGCGCCGCGGAAAACGTGGCGATCTCGCCAACGGTGTTCGCCGCCTGCGGCATCCGCTGGCCCGCGTATTGCTTCAGCACCGGCTTGTACTCGAAGGTATCCATCTGGCTGACGCCTCCCTCCATGAAGAGGAAGATGCAGCTCTTGGCCTTGGCCGGCAACTGCTGATCGCGGGCTCTCAGCGGGTCGCTGCGAAGTGACTCCGCCGCCATGACGTCCAGGAACGCCAGGCCTCCCAATCCTAGGTAGGCTTTCCCAAGCAGGTCTCGGCGAGTGATGCCGCTCTTCATGGATTCGGGCATGGTATACCTCCGCGTCATTCGACGTGCAAGAACTCATTCGAGTTGAACAGTACACGGCACAGGGCCTCGAGCGATCCCTCGAGCCGGGACAATCGGCGCGCTTCATCCGAGTCGGGAGGCCGTCCCAGGACGGTCTCGAAGGCCGTCTCGATTTGAAGCACGGGGTCGTTGCCGACGAGTAAGCGAATCCTCGCCGCCAGGCGCTGGGCTTCCTCGTGGACCAAGGAGCCGTTCATCATCGAAAGCGCCTGCAAGGGCGTGGTCGTCAGGCTGCGCCTCTCGCAAGACTCGCTGAACACCGGCGCATCGAAGGCCGCCATCATCGGCAGCGGCAGCGACCTTCGCTGGAAAATATAGATCGAGCGCCGACGAGCGTCTTCTTCGCGCTCGTTAGGCTCCCACATCAAGCCGCCAGTCCGTCCGTAGCGGGCGAAGTCGGCAAGGTCCTCGGGCAGCGGCGGGAACATACTCGGCCCTCCCATTTCGGGATTCAGTCCCCCGCTCGCATGGAGGATTCCGTCGCGGATGGCCTCCGCGTCCAAGCGCCGCCTCTGGAACTTCCAGAGCAGCCGGTTCGCCGGGTCAGCGGCGTTGCGGGCCGCGCCCGGATTCTCCGCCGACTGGCGGTAGGTGCGGGACAGCACGATGATCCGGTGCATGTCCTTGATGCTCCAGCGCCGCTCCATGAAGGTGACCGCCAGCCAGTCCAGCAAGCGCGGGTGGGTCGCTCCGGACCCGTTCTTCCCAAAGTTGCTCGCCGTCTCCACGACTCCGCGCCCGAAGTGGTGCTGCCAGAGTCGGTTCACCATCACGCGGGCAGTGAGAGGGTTGTCATCGCTCGCGATCCAGCGGGCCAGCGTAAAGCGCCTGCCACGCGTTGGGAACTGTCGGTAGCGATCCGTGAACATCTCCGCCGGCTCGGAATGCCCGCCAATAGCGCTTGGGAACCCAGCCTTCACGACCTTGCCGGGCTGCCGGTAATCGCCGCTCCGAAGAACTCTTACGGGTGGCAATGGAGGGCCGCTAGGCGGTCCCGGAGCGTTGCGCACGGTCAGGACAACTGGTTCCCACCGAGCAAGCCGCCGACGAAATACGTCCAGCGTCCCGGTCAGCTCCACATGGCGATCAATCTCTTCTTGCGAGAAGGGTCTATCGGCGGAATAAGACGCCCTCACGGCGGCCCGGACATCGTTGACTGTCAAAGCCTCAAACCGCCGGTCTAGGTCGCCCTCGCCTAATTCGTGTGCCCGCTTGAGCCGCACCAGCAAGCGCGCCTCGTAAGCCTTCAACGCCTCCTGCTCTTCCGGATCGTTTGTGCGACCGGCGGCATCCAGCAAACGCCGGTGCAGTCGCCGCTCCGACCCGCTGAACAACAGGCTGTCATCCCGGCGAAGTTCAAGGCGCAAATCCTTTTCAGTCAGTCCCCTGCCCTCGGCCTCTCGCTTGCGGACCTCGATGAGTCGTTGCCGCAGCGCCTCTTCCAGGTCCTCCAGTTCCCTCTTCTCCGGGCCGTCCTCGACACGCTTCTTGTACTGGGCGATCTTGGTCTCGGCAAGCCGCTCGAAGGCTGGGTGATCGTAAGGTACTTCCGGGCGCTTTACCGCACCCTGCCGGTCCTCGGTCTGCACTGCGCTGAAAAATGCCTGGAACCGGTAGAAATCCTGCGTCGGAATGGGATCGTACTTGTGGTCATGACAGCGCGCGCACCCCACTGTCAATCCAAGGAACACCGATGACGTAGCTGTCGTCACCTCGTTGAGATAGTTTTGCCGGACCTCGGCGGCGACGAGGTTCGACCGGTCCCACGGCGCAAGACGCAGGAACCCGGCAGGAATGTAGCCTTGGGGATCCGGCGCGTAATTGTTTCGAGTCTTGCTGTGCTCGTCGGCACCCGCTATCTGCAGCAGGACGAATCGGTCGTAGGGCATGTCCCCGTTCAAGGCCGTGACGACCCAGTCGCGATAGCGCCAGGCGTTCCCGATCGCGCCGTCTCCCTCGAGGCCGCTGGTCTCGCCGTACCGCACGAGATCCAGCCAGTGGCGGCCCCAGCGCTCGCCGTATCGAGGGTCTGCGAGCAGCCGCTCCACGAGCCTCTCGTACGCGTCGGGAGCGTCGTCCTCGAGGAACCGCCCGAGAGCATCCGGAGTGGGCGGCACGCCGACGAGGTCAAGATGGACCCGCCTTGCGAGGGTTCGGGAGTCGGCCGGCGGCGCCGGCGAAACATTCTCCGCCTCTAGCCTGGCCAATACAAATGCGTCGATGGGATTGGCAGGCCAGTCGCCGTCCGCTACCGCCGGCGCGACGCTCCTTTGGGGCGGTCCGAGCAGATCCGCGGTCCGTTGCCCGCCGAGCCCTGCGACGGCGGAGTGCTCCAGACTCGCTATCCATTCCGAGATCGCGTGTATCTCCCCCTCCGGCAGCACTCCCCCGAGGGGCATCCTAGGCTCGGCCCTGCCGAGGAGGACCTGAATCAAGGGGCTTTGCTCCGGATGACCGGCAATTACGGCTGGACCGCGACGTGCCCCGCCCCGCAGAACGGATTCAACTGTCTCGACTGAGAAGCCGCTGGCCCGATCGGCGCCGCTGTGACACTGAGCGCACGACCGCCTAAGAATCGGAGCCACGTCGTCCGCAAAGGTCGCGCCCACCACGGGCATCGACGCGATTAGAAGAAAAATGAATGATGTGCCGAGAACGCGCACTGACCCACAGCGCGGAAACCGCAGACTTGGGCCGCCAGGATCAGCCATGATCCTAGCCCGTTGGTGACCGCGACCATCCCAACTATAGCCAGAATCCAGATGCGCTGCGACCGCAAACGCGCCGGTTCACGAGGAAATGCAACGGCGTGGCGCACCAAGCCAATCATCACTGCCGGCGGACGCCTTCCACCCGCGATCCAAGAGCAAGCGACGCCGACCCGCCGGCTCGCTCCCAGGACCTCACGCAGCCCCAGCTTGTTTTGACCGACCGCCCGATTCGGACCGGCTCTCCGCGGGGTTCTCGTTAGGCTTCCGGCTCGACTTCCCATCCAAACCCCGGTCCGTCGGAAGGCCGGGTGTAGATCCCCTCGGGCCCGCGCGTGAGGTTGTTGTCCTCTTCGTAGCGTTCGTAGACCACATCCGGACCACCCGGAGCAGGCATGAACATCTCCGCCCAGGGCGAGTTGGGCGTGGCGTAGATGAAATGCACCGCGTCCCGCTGGCCTCCCCCGTGCGGAATCACCGGGATGTCGTGAGCCGCTGCCATATGAGCAATCTTCACGAGCTCGCTCATACCACCGCACCAATGAATATCGGGCTGCCAGATCTCGGCTCCTTGCACCCGCAGCAACTGCCTGAAGCCGTAGCGGGTGTAGACATGCTCCCCGGTGACGATTCGCGTGGACGTGATCTGCCGGCGCAGCCGCCCGAATCCCTCGTAATCATCAGGAGGCAGGGCCTCCTCGATCCAATAGACGCCGTACGGCTCGAACGCTTCCGCCAGTTCCAAGGTGTAGCGCTCGGTAAGGGCCATCCAGCAGTCCATCATCACGTCGCCGTCCGGACCCACGGCGGAGCGGGCCCGCTTGACAAGTTCTACGTTCTTCCGAATGCCTTCCCTACCGTCCGCCGGGCCGTAAGGCAGGGCGAGCTTGAGGCGCTTGTAGCCGAACTTGACATGCTGCTCGATGTCGTTGCCAGTGCAGTAGCAGGGAATGCGCGGGTGAGTCCGCCCGCCGAGCAGTCGCCAGACCGGCGTGTCCCAAACCTTTCCGGCGATGTCCCAAAGCGCGATGTCGACGCCGGAGATCGCGTTCACCACGACGCCCTTGCGCCCGTACGACATGGTCGCGCGCCACATGATGTCCCAAAGGCGCTCGATGTCGAGGGGGTTTTCTCCCATGACAAGTCTCGTGAGGTGGTCTTCGACGATCACCCCGCCGGCTGGCCCTCCCGGGCCGTAGCCCTTGACCCCTTTGTTAGTCGACACCTCGACCCAGAAACTGCCAGCTCGGGGGCCAACGGACCGGAACAAACTGCGCATCGGCTTGTACTTCGGGTAGATGGAGACAGGATTGGCTACCTCGACGCCACCCGTGGACCAAGAGCCCGGCTCGGGCTCGTAGCTGGGAATCGGCCTTTTCGGCCGCATGCGGACCAGTCGGACGCCCGTGATCGCCAGGTCGTCCTCAACGCCCGCCATCGCCGGAAAAGCGAACGGCAGCGCTGTCGATGAGATAGCTAAGAATTCCCTGCGGTTCATTGCTGATGCCTCCCTCGCTGAGTCAAGCGAATGCTGCCTCTTTTTCGCATCGATCCGTCGAAGGGCTCGGCGGTAACGAGGCAGCAACGCGCCTAAGGCTACCATGCCGTCCTATCGCAAGCCGACCTCGAATTCCAACTGCTGGGGACGAGGGCGCGGAATACGCCCCACGCGTTTCGCGCTACTCGGCGCTCTGTCGTGCCAGCCATTCAAAGGACTCGCTAGTCGAGAGCGCGACCGCAGGATCAATGCAATGGAAAGACGGAGCGGCGGCCGCCTCCAGCCTATGATTCTTGGCTTGAGCCAATATCGAGCATTACGCGCAGCTTCTCTTCAAAGTCCGGATCGACCGTCGGCAGCGTCAACTCGACACCCTCGGCCAGCTGACCGACAACAGCTTTGATCACAGCCAGGCGGGAATGCTTCTTGTCGTTTGAAGGAATGACAGTCCAAGGGTTCGCATCGGTTGACGTCTTGCGGAACATCTCTTCGATGGCGACCTCGTATTCATCCCAGCGGCTGCGGTTGCGCAAGTCCTCTTCGGAAAGCTTCCAGCGCTTCAAGGGATCGTGGAATCGGGCCCGGAATCGGGCGAGTTGCACCTCCTTTGTGATGTGGAGGTAGATCTTGACAAGGCGGATGCCGTCGTCATGGAGCATCCTCTCGAATTCGTTGATCTCCTCGTAGGCGCGACTCCACTCGGCCTCCGTCGCGAACCCTTCGATGCGCTCAACCAAGACCCGACCGTACCAAGAACGATCGAAGATGACCAATTGCCCCGGTCGGGGCAGCCTCTTCCAAAAGCGATACAGGTAATGATGGCCCATTTCTTCCGGCGTGGGCGCGGCAATCGGCCATACCTTGAGGCCTCTGGGGTCAAGCGGCCAACTGATCCGCCGGATGGCGCCGCCCTTGCCCGCGGCGTCGCCGCCTTCGAATACGAGGACGGCGCGCCGCTTCTGCGCGAGGTAGCTTAAAGCCACCTCCTTGATCCTCCATTGAAGGTGCGAAAGCCGTCGATTGTAGTGCTTTCGCTTGACATGCTTCGTCATATCCAGGGCGGCCAAGCTTGGCGGCCGTGCTTGGAGGCGGATGGCCGCGCGCCCCTGGGCCTGCTGGGCTGGCTCGGTCATAAGAGGTTTCGATAAGTCTTGCATTTGCACGCAGGGACCGCAGCCGCCTAGCACTTCCTAGGCCGGTCGGCGGCAGCTCCAGAGCACGGCGGCATTTGCGGGAAGGGAGAGCCCGCGGAAAAGGGATTGACCCTCTATTCAACGCGAACGCGCCCGGCTCGCGCAACTCAAGCGGGACGCCAACTCAAATTGGACAGTCCTGGCCACGGCCCCAATTGGCTTCGATGTGTTCCCGGGCGACGCCGGCGACTGGACATTCGCAGTCGCCGCTTTTGCTGAGCCGTGAATTGAGATCCAGCACCTGCTTGACGACGGACCCTTTCCAGACGAAGGCGGCTCGTCCATCAAATCTTCGGTCAGCGCCTTCGGGCCGAGGCGGTCCGTGGCAGTGGAAGGCTCGCGTTCAGTGTCTCAGTTCGGTCGGATATCATAGCTGAGATGTCACGGTCAGTCCCCAATGCGGCTTGCGTCCCGCAACGTCAGGCTAGGGGGGTCTTGAAGGCGGTCCGGGCATTCGACGCTTCAGCGCTCACCCTCGCTGCCGTCGCCTGCCTCGCGACGCTGGCCCCGTCTCACGCCATCGCCCAAGCGGAGTTCTTCGCGCCGACCCCGGGAATAAGAATGAGCGACTTTCCCAATATAGTCCTCATCACCGGAGACCATCTTCGCTGGGACCACGTCGCGGCGAACGGCAACGACTCCATCATCACTCCTCACATGGATCGCCTGGTCCGCGACGGAACGACATTCAAATTCCACTTCACGGTGGGCGTCGCGTGCGCGCCCAACCGCGCATCGCTGATGACAGGGCGCTATCCCGACGCCCATGGAGTGATCAGCAACGGGATCAAGATGCCGCAGGACGAGGTGACACTGACTCACGTGCTGCGGGAAGCCGGGTATTACACAGGCCAGATGGGCAAGTTGCATTTCTGGCCGCACAAGGATCGCGACCATCGGGAGGCCCACCCCCCATACGGCTTTCATCAAATGCGACTTTCGGACGAGCCGGGGCCGTACGACGACGACTACGGCCGCTGGCTATGGGCTCAGGGCAAGGACGTGCGCGAGAAAGCGCGCGTCAACATGCCCGCGGAACGACCGCGATTCGAGCACTACGTCTTCGAAGGGGAGGATCACACGACTCACGCGTCGTGGGTAGCGACGGAGACGGTGACGTTCATCGAGGACACGCTCTCGAGACACCCGGGGCGGCCGTTCTTCGTCCACGCAGGCTTCTATGCTCCCCATCCTCCGCTCAACCCGCCGGCGTCGGCGTTGGCGCCCTATCGCAACAGAGACCTCCCGCCAAGACGGTATTCCGAAGAGGAGATCGGCCACTTGCCCAGCCGGCTAGCCCGCACGATGACAGCGCTGCTGGAAACTCCCGAGGATACCTGGGACTCCTACCGGCGGCACTTCTACGCAATGGTCACGCACCTTGATCACAACGTCGGGCGAATTGTGAGTGCCGTGGGGGCGGCAGGGATCGAGGATCGAACCATCTTTGTTATCACCAGCGATCACGGCGACTACCTAGGCGACCACAACCTCGTGAGCAAGAGCTCTCGGCCCTACGACGGGGCGCTGCGCATCCCGCTGGTCTTCCGGGGCCCGGGGGTGCCCAGCAGCGTCTCGGTAGAGGAGCTGGTCGAGATCGTAGATGTCATGCCGACACTGCTGGAAATGCTGGGAATCCCGCTGCCCAAGGGAAACCAAGGCATGTCGCTGGTCCCCGCAATGAAAGGCGAGCCCGGCCGCGACCTGATTTACATGCAGGCCACGAACAATCGCATGATCAGGACCAAGGGAGCCAAGTACTGGATCGACGAGGGCGGCGAGGAGGTCTTGTTCGACTATTCCACGGACCCTCACGAGCTTCGCAACGTTGCTCAGTCGGACTCGCATTCCGAACTGCTGGACAGGATGAGGGTGCTGCTTCTGCGAAAGTCGATTTCGGCTCGGGACCCCCTTCCGGAGCGAATCCGGCCCTACTAGCACCGCGTCCCGGCCCCGGGCGCCAGCGCGACGGGGACGGCTCCTCGGCGAATGCCCAGGAACCTGCATCAGCCAGTCCTCGCGGCCTCTGGTCGTGCGGATAGAGTTCGCGGGGTTATGCAACGATGGAGAATTGGAGTTGTTCGTCGCAGAGCGCTGCCCGGCGGAATCGTCGCACGCGCAACTCAATAGGCTAGGTTCCACAGAATGACCGGGCGTATATGTTGGCTGTCTCTCGGGCTGGCTTGGGCCGCGGGTCCGGTCATCGCGCAACGAGCCATCGAAAACGTTCCCGGTGTCCTCGCAGAGCGAATTGAAAAGCCGCCGGAGCTCGACGGGCTCGTCAACGAGGCGCTGTGGAGCGCCATAGAGCCGGCGAAAGATTTCATCCAGCAGAACCCGGACGAAGGCGATCTTTCCACCGAGCGCACTGAAGTGCGCATAGCCTTCGACGACTCGAACCTCTACTTCGGGATTATCTGTTTCGACCGCCAGCCGGAGAACATCGTCGTCACGCAGAATCGACGGGACGGGAGCCTTATCGACACCGACTCGGTCCAATTGCTGCTCGACACCTACAACGACGGGCAGAACGCATTCGTGTTCGGCACCAGCCCCACTGGCATCGAGTTCGACGCGCAAGTAACCAAGGCCGGGCAAACGCGGGGCTCCGGTGGAGGGCCTGCCCGCGCAGGCGGAGCCGGAGGGGGGGGCGCCCAGCGCGCAGGCGCGGCCGCATTCAACCTGAATTGGGACGCGGTTTGGCGAGTGAGGTCGCAAGTGACCGCTCGAGGATGGGAGAGCGAAATCGTCATCCCGTTCCGCACGCTGCGCTACAAGGCAGGTGCGGACCAGACTTGGGGCCTCAACATTTCTCGTAATCTTCGCCGTCGCAACGAGCTCTCATTCTGGTCCCCTGTCTCGCGAGCGTTTCGCTTCACGCAGATCGAGCTCGCCGGCAAGCTCCACGGCATCGAGGCTAAGACTCACCGGAACCTCAAGCTTCTGCCCTACGTGATCGGGGGTGTTTCCCAAGACTTCCGACTGGCCGAAGGCCGAACCAAGCGCAAGATCAACGGCGGGCTCGACCTGAAGTACAGTCTCACGCCGGGATTGACGCTCGATGGAACGGTCAATACGGATTTCGCTCAGGTTGAAGTCGACGACGTGCAAATCAACTTGACCCGGTTCGACCTTTTCTTCCCGGAAAAAAGGCCGTTCTTCCTCGAGAACTCCGGCTTCTTCGAGTTCGGCTCTCCCCGGGAAGTCGAGATCTTCTTTTCCCGCCGAATCGGACTCGACGAGAACCGGCAAGAGGTTCCAATCGATGGGGGAGCGCGGATGAGCGGAAAGGTCGGCAAATACCAGGTCGGCCTGCTCAACATGCAATCGCGCGACGTCGAGGGAAGAGCTCCAGCGAACAACTACACTGTCGGGCGGGTCAGTCGGGAGTTGCCGAATCGCAGCTCTGTGGGATTGATCGCCGTGAACCGTCAAAGCGTCGGCAGTCTCGAAGGCGTGGGGGCATTCAATCGGACGTTTGGCGCCGACGCCAACATAGGGATCGGCAAGTACGGCAACTGGTTCAACTATGTCGCGGGCACGCAAACGCCGGACCTCGACGGCAGCGCCCACGCCTACTCGAGCCGCTTCGACTACGACGACGCGACGCATCGCGTCAGCGTGAGCTATCTCGAGGTAGGAGAAAACTTCAATCCGGAGGTCGGATTCGTTCGACGCGTGAAGTTCAGAAAGCCCAGCGCTTCGTACCGTTACACGTACTACCCGAAGAAAGGCGCATGGAGGACGATCGAGCCGCACTCGTTTTTCCAGAACTGGTACACGCTAGGCACAAACGAAAAGGAATCGGGGTTCGAGCACTTCCACCTAGACTCCCGGCTACAGAACGGCGGCCGACTGGGACTCGCGTACAACCGCAACTTCGAAAGGCTCCGGGCACCGTTCGGGGTGTTCCCGGGTGTGGAGATACCTGTCGGCGCCTACCAGTTCGGAGAGACCATTGCAAATTTCGAGAGCGACCCCAGCGCCACGTTCTTCGGCGGCGGGACATTCGCGGTAGGAGACTTCTATTCCGGAGACATTACCGCCTACAGCCTGACCGGAGGTGCGCGCAAGGGCCAGAACCTCACTTGGACACTCACCTGGACGCGCAATATCATCGACCTGCCGGTGGGGGAATTCCACACCGATCTGGCAAGCCTAAGATTCAATTGGTCGATCACACCCAAGAGCTATTTCCAGACACTCAGCCAATACAGCAACCGCACCAACCAGCTATCGCACAACATCCGCCTCGGCCTGCTGTCGACATCGAGCACGGGATTGTTCGTGGTGTACAACACGGGCATGCTCATGAGGGATTACTTGGATCCTCACGTCAGAGAGCGACGCCTCGAGACCCAGGCGTTCTTCGTGAAGTTCAACTACTTGCTGGACTATTGATTGACCGACGGGTGCGCAGGCCAGGCAATATCCTTGGGTGACGGAGCAGAGGGCGGCGATTCCGCCAGCAAGCGCAGAGGAAATGCTGCGTTTGTGATCGAATGCGAAGGGGCGCGAGTTCGTAAGGATGATCCGAGCCGCAGGCCACCGGCTTCTTGGCCGGCAATGACTCACTGTGCAGGTAAGTGTCTATTTTTTCAATTAACTATGAACCATACCTCATCTGATGCTTTGTTAGTTCCGAATCGAGCTATCGACCCTTTCAGCTTCCCGTCAGAAGTCCTGGGACGGAAAAGTGCGTGCGGGGACTCGACTCCAGCCTCTATCATTCCTTGCCGAGCCGGCAGACTTGTAGTACAGTCTCTAAAACAGAGGATCCCGGCTGATCTCCATACAGCCCTGTCTGGGCCGCGAGATAGCGAGACCACGGTTCTGGTCCAGTTGCACACGACTAGCGCCACAGGCAAGGCCCGGAGACCATGCCGAACGGCTTTGATGTCTCTGATCCCACCGAGAAACGGCGCCGGCTCACGTAATCCAGCGAAGGAGACGCTTTAGTCGCAAGTTCGTATGGCAGCCGAGTATTCTCTCGCTGCAGAAAGCACAGCGCCATTAGCAGACCGCGAACGCCGGTAGCCACAGCAAGGAGAAAGCCATGCAATCCATTTATCAAATTGCAGCCACCAGCTTGATCATCGCGATGCTCGCCTCATGCATAGACGGCGAGCAGGCGACTCAGTCCAGCGAGCAGAGCCAGCCGACCCGCTCGCTCGCGGCCGACGATTACTACGAGAAGATCCACGGCGCGTGGCTGGGGGCAGCGGTCGCTGGCGCTTTGGGAATGAGCGTGGAGGGAATGCACAAGCGTGACCTCAAGCCCTTCCTCACGGACTTGGGGCAGTGGCCTCTGACCGAATACATCAAGACGCTTCAGCCAAGGCGGGACCCGAACCGCAAGCAATGGTACACGGCGGATAATTGGGGCCCGTCCGGATTCGGGCCGGACGATGACACGCTCTACCAGATCGCGAACCTCCTGCTAATCGAGGACAAGGGGCCCGAGATCACCAGCCAGGACATTGCCGACAAGTGGCTAGCGTCATTTTCCGTGTTCGAGGCGCAAAACTGCGGGCGCGCGGTGCGCGTCGCGGAGGAGCTGTTGAAGAAGGGAGTCAACCCTCCCGCGTCTGGCCAGCACGAGAAAGGCGAGTACATGGGGGGCCAGATGAAAGGGGAATTCTGGGGCTATGTTCTGCCCGGGAACCCCGAAGCGGCCTCCGAGTACGGGCGCATTGACGCCGAGGTTGCATTCCATACCGACGGCGTTCACGGCGAGATGTTCATGGCGGCGGTGACAGCCGAAGCCTTCTTTCAGTCCGACCCTGTGAAGCTGCTGGAGGCCGGACTCGCCGTGATCCCCTCGGAATCCGACTACGCCCGGTGCATCCGAGATGTCATGGAGTGGCACGAGCAGTGGCCAGACGACTGGGAAAAGGCTCATGAGCAAATTGACGCCAAGTGGGCGCCGGAGGGAGCCAAGGACCGCCGGGTGTTCCCGAACAACGCAGTCAATGCCCTGGCGCTGCTCTATGGCGAGGGGGATTTCGAAAAGACTATCTCAATCGCTGTCATGGCGGGCTGGGACACGGACACGAATGCGGGCGACGTCGGACCGGTGATGGGGATTATTCTCGGGCCGGGAGCGATCGCGGAGAAGTGGACCAAGCCTATCGCGAATATCTTCCGCTGTGACGTCAAAGGCGCTGAAGAGTGGAAAATCGACGAGCTGGCGCGGCGTACGGTGGCCGCCGGAATGCAAATGACAGCGGCAAGGTCCGCCGGCCTAGTTGAGATCGTCAGTCAATAGAGGACGGTCGCGCCGCGAAACTCGCCATTCGAGGTGCGGTTGGTGAGGGCGACGCGTTTTTGCGAGGTGACGAATGCCCCTCCCATCAACATCGCAGCTTAGCGTGCCAGCGGACTTGGTTGTTCACGCTCGCCCGACTGCGATGCGAAGACGAGACTTCCTCGCCGGGAGTTCCGCGGCGACGCTTGCGCAATGCATGACAGGCGCCTCCTCTCGTCCGAATATCGTGATAGCGATTTCCGACGACCAGTCCTTCGCCCACACGGGCGCTTCCGGCGACCCTGTCGTCCGCACGCCCAACTTCGACCGCACAGCCGCAGAGGGAGTCCGCTTCTCGCACGCCTTCTGCAGCTCTCCGTCATGCACGCCGTCGCGCGGCGCAATCCTGACCGGCCAGGATTGCTACCGTCTTGAGGAAGGCGTCAACCTCTGGAGCTCGCTTCCAGCCCGATTCGAAACCTACCCCGACCTGCTCGAGGCGGCCGGATATCACGTTGGGTACACCCGCAAAGGATGGGGACCGGGAAGCTTGGAAGCGGGAGGCCGCTCCCGCAACCCCGCAGGTCCCAAGTACGACGACTTTCGCGCCTTTTACGACGCGATGCGGGACGGTGCTCCGTTTTGCTTCTGGTTCGGCAGCACCGACCCACACCGCGCCTACAAGAAAGGGTCCGGCCTTGCGAGCGGTCTGCGGCTTGAAGACGTCCGCGTACCGGAATTCCTTCCCGACGAGCCGGAAGTCCGCAGCGACATCCTGGACTACTACTTCGAAATCGAGCGCTTCGACCGCGAACTCGGCGAAATCCTTTCCTTTCTGGAAGAGCGCGATCAGCTGGCCAATACGATCGTCATCGTCACCAGCGACAACGGAATGCCCTTCCCGCGCGCCAAAGCCGATCTCTACGACTACGGCTCGCGTGTCCCCTTAGCCGTCCGCTGGCCCGAGAGGATCCCCTCTGGACGGGTTGTCGATGACTTCGTCAGCTTGGTGGACATAGCGCCGACGATCCTCGAGGGAACCGGGCTCGAGCCCTCGCCAGACATGACAGGTCGCAGCCTCCTCGACCTGCTGACATCGGAACAGCGGGGCCGTATCGACTCCGCCCGAGACCATGCAATCCTCGCACGCGAGCGCCACACTCCCTGGCGTGCCGGACGGGTCGGTTACCCAATGCGCGCCATTCGAACGGATCAGTTCCTCTATATACGCAACCTCGAGCCAGACCGCTGGCCGGCAGGAGATCCGCCAATTTTCGGAGAAGTCGACCCCTCTCCCACCAAGGACTTAATCCGTGCCCGGAGGCGGGACCCCGGATTCGAGCGATACTACCGGGCCGCGTTTTCGAAGCGCCCGCCCGAGGAACTGTATGACATCTCCCGCGCGCCGGCCCAGATGCGCAACGTCGCCACGCAAGACTCGTACGCCGGGGTCAAACGCTTGCTGGCTGCTCGCCTCGACCAACGGTTGCGGGCAACCGCTGACCCCCGGGCATTGGGCCATCCGCCCACGTGGGAATCGAATCCGCACTATGGCAGGCTCACGCTCGAAGACCGCCGCTGACGCGCGCCGCCGGTCCGCTACACCTGACTTCGCTTGCCGTCGCAGGGCACCTCATCCTGCTCATCGCAATCGAGCGCCTCAGCACATCGCTCGACGTTCTTGGAAGATCACCTCAAGCGAGATCACGCGGGCAGACACGCGATCCGACTCGTGGCACGGGGCTTGGCAACGCGAGGCAGCCAGCTGCCCGCCGCGACGGTTGCAAACTGATCGTCTTGCGTCTGAAGGATAGAATCTGGCGGGAGGGGCCGCTCGCCTCAACCTCGGATGCCTACGCACCAAATCCGCCACGGCGCTTGCGGGGAAGGCACTTGCGCGGGACGTATTGTAGCCCTAGGAAGGAACTTCCGCCAACATATGAACGCTTCGAAAATCTACCGATCTCGCTGGATTGCATTGACCGCCTTGCTTCTTGCGGTCCACGCGCAGCTCATCGCCCAAGTTGCGGACGCACAGGATTCGGAAGACTGGGTCCGTATCTATGAATCTCACGCCGATGACGAAGTGCCGTACCGGCTTATGAGGCCTCTCGGGTTCGATCCAAACAAGCTCTATCCGGTCATTGTTTCATTGCACGGTGGCGGCGGCAGAGGGACGGACAACCGCAGGCAACTCCGCGTCTGGAACAAGCTTCTTGCCGACGAGCCTAGGCGCTCCGATTATCCGAGCTATGTGCTAGCTCCCCAGACAACCCGCTTATGGGATGCCACGCACCTAGAGAAGATCAAAGCGCTCGTGGCAGCATTGCCGGCCGTCGATATGGACAGGATCTACATCCTCGGGCACTCCATGGGGGGGCACGGGACCTATATCCTCTTGCAGATCGATCCTGGGTACTTCGCGGCAGCGGTGCCCTCGGCCGGGACCGGTAGGGGCGTAGATGAGGAGTTCATCGATGCGTCCGTTATCAAGAACATTCCGATATGGGCTTTTCATGGAGACAAGGACCAGGTTTGCCCTTACGACCGCCAACTGAAGCTCTTTGAAGAGATGCACCGGCTTGGAGGGAACATGAAGCTGACGACTTGGGCAGGCGATGGGCATGGAGTTGCCGGAAAGATGATTAGCGGAGGCGACAACGGCAGTACCCGTTGCAGCAGCGATCGCTGTGACGAAGAACCCCAGATGCTGCAGTGGCTTTTCTCCCAATCGCTCGCCACCAAGGATTGAAGAGCTGAGGAAACCGACGAATCCCGTTCTCGCCTGCGGCAGCCGACCGCGCCGATCTCGACAATAGTGCTGACCGGTCGCAAGTGGAGCCGACCCCTGGCCGGGGATCTATCCGTCAATCCCCCCGGAACACAGGGCGAAACGGGCCAATGCCGTGGCTCGCCCTGATGGTCTTGGTTCCATTAGCCGGGATCCCTCTGATCAGCTCGCGACATTCGTGTCAACCACGCCGGTCCACCGTCCAGTCAGCGTTGACCTTCCGGCCGTAGTAGGGATAGAAGTCCCACGGTGCAGGCTTGCCAAGGGCGCGCGGGTCTCCGGTTTCGGCTAGACGCTTCATCAGGCGATCGCTGAGCGACTTCAGTCGGTTCGCGGCCCTGTGCTCCGCTGCAATGTTACGCAGCTGTCCGGGATCGTCGCGCAGGTCGTAGAGCTCATGCTGCGACCTCGTTCCGAACGCCAGCTCGGAAAAGCGGTCTACGGCAGGGTCGTCGCGATTCTCCATCATGAAGGTCTTGGTCGGCGAGCGGTCGATCTCGCCGTACGGGATGGCGCGCGCGCAGTCGGCAGCGTTCGGAGAGCCCGACGGCCAGCGGGTCGGTTCGAAGTTCCGGATGTAGAGGTAGTTTCTGTCTCGTATGGCGCGGCAGGGATAGCCCTTCCCTCCCCGACGACATCCGTCATGTCGCTCCATCGCGATGAAGGCCGCGTCGCGCGCCGGGTCGACTTGCCCGCTGCCGTCCGAGGTGAGGATAGGTACGAGGCTACGAGCGGTCATGTCCTCGTCGACGGCCAGGCCCGCGGCTTCAAGAAACGTCGGCGCCAGGTCGCTCAGGCTGACGAAATCGTCGACCCTTCTGCCTTTGGATACAGCCTTCGGCCACGATATTGCCATCGGCACACGGCTGCCGTAATCGTACAGGCTGGCCTTCGCTCGCGGAAAGGGCATCCCGTGGTCGCTCGTCACGACAATGATGGTGTTGTCGATTTGGCCGGACTTGTCGAGCAACGCGAGCGCTTGCTCCACATTGCTGTCGAAGCGCTCGACCTCGACGTAGTAGTCAAGAATGTCGTTCCTAGTGATTGAGTGGTCCGGCAGGTGTGGCGGAACGACGGCTTTTCCCGGGTCCTTGCCGGATTGCGCCCCTGACCCTAGCTTGTACGGGCGGTGAGGGTCCCTGCTGCCCAGCCAGAAGCAGAAGGCCTGATCGGCGGGCTGTTCTGAAAGGAACTCTTCGAAGTTCTCAAAATTGTCGCCAGCGGGGTTTCTCGTCCGTCCGCCCGGCGCCAATCGGCCCGGTGCCCACCCCTTGCTCGTGTGACCGATTCTGTAGCCTGCCTGTTCGAGCAAGTCGGCGTAAGTCGCGAACTTGCTCGGCAAGGTGCTGTGGATATTGCCGGCTTCCTCCAGGCGCCAAATCGACTGGCCCGTTAGTATTGCGCTTCGCGACGGCCCGCACGTCGGCGCGTCGCAAAACGCGTGAGAGAACAGCACGCCTTCAGCCGCGACACGGTCAAAGGCGGGGGTCTTGACCACTGGATCCCCCATAGCGCCGGTATGCAGCCAAGATTGGTCGTCCGAGATGCAGAACAGGATATTCGGCCGATCCTCCGCCGCCCGCACCTGCCCCGTCAACGGGACTGCCGAGCTGGCGCCGAGCACAGCAGCCGACAGCCCCAAGAAGGACCGGCGCGAAGGCCGAGCTTCGCTCCCCAGTTCGAGAGGGTATGTAGCAAGCGATTCCATCGTTCGTCCATTGTTGCGTATTTCCATCACGTCGCTAGAGGCAAGAAGACTCGACCAAGGCAGGGCAACTGAGGGCACTCACCGACATGCTTCCTAGCGCAGCAGTTCGTCGTTCGGAAGAAATCGGCTCGCGAAATCGTGATCGTCCGGGGCCGTTCGCCACGTCTGGACTCTCCGATCGATTGATCGCGGTCCGGAATGCCGATGAGGTCTCCGAGATAGCATGGACTCGATGCGTCCTACGACCCCGCTGATCGCTGCCGCTATGTTCGTGACCGGCGTCCAGCACGCGGTGCCCCAGAACTACCCGAATCCGTTTCGGGCGGTGCATGACTGGGCGAAGCCGCCAGCCGGCCGGGAAATGGGTCGCGTCGGCGATGTCGAGGTTGACCCGGACGGCAAGCACATATGGGCCATCGTGCGGTGCGACCCGACCGTGTCGCACGGCCGCGAGTGCACCGACTCCGCCCTAGACCCAATCATCAAATTCGACCCCGACGGCTACCCGATCAAGAGCTTCGGCGGCGGCATGTTCGTCTGGCCCCACGGGATGGATATCGACCCCGATGGCAATATCTGGGTCACTGACGCAATTCGCAAAGAATGGACTCCACCCGGAAAGCGCGGGCACCAAGTCGTCAACTTCAGCCCCGAGGGGAAAGTACTGATGCGCCTCGGAACACCCGGAGTCCCTGGCAACGATATCAGCCACTTCAACTCTCCCGCCGATGTCGTCGTTGCCAAGAACGGCGATGTCTTCGTGACCGACGGGCATGCCGCGGAGAGCAACAACCGAGTGGTGAAGTTTTCCAAGGACGGCAGGTACATCAAGGAGTGGGGCGGCACCGGCTACGCTCCCGGGCAAATCCGGCTTCCGCATACCATCGCAATTGACGGGCACGGACGGGTCTTCGTCGGCGGCCGAGAGAACGCCCGCACTCAGATCTTTGATCAAGACGGCAATCACCTCGCGACCTGGCGGCAGTTCGGCCGGCCCCGCGGGATTACGTTCGACAACAAGGGCATGATCTACGTGGCGGACTCTACGTCTGACGACGGGAGGAATCCGAGCTTTGCATATGGAATCCGAATCGGAGACTCCAAATCGGGCTGGATTCGGGCGTTCATTCAGTTCCCTTGGGGCGACCCCCGGGCGAATCGCGTCCACGGAGCGGAGTGGGTAGCGGTAGACGATGAGCGAAACCTGTTCGGCGGAGAACCCTATCCGCGCAATATCCAGAAGTACGTTCGGGTAATGCCCTGACCAACAGTGAGTGCTGTGCCCGCGGTTGCGCAAGCGCTAGCGCCGCCAAGGCCTTGAGCGACGGAGGCCTCCTCCGTCGCCGGTCCTTTGGCAAGGGCATCCAGCATGCCGTCGAATCGGAGTGACGTACATTCTCAGACACCTAGGTGACTGGACGCAAAGTTGTTCATTGCCAACCGAAGAGCGGGTTCCAAGGACGAACGTACGCGGTTCAGCGCCCGTCTCCCAAACGGTGATTTCCCGACTAAGGTGTTGGCCAACATCCAACGCTTCGCGGATAGCTAGGCACACGGGAAGCCTCGCTTGGCCCGAGACTGCTTTGGACCTAAGAGCAGGGGAAGATTGCACCAGTGCCTATGATGAGCGGTTCGAAAGACATCCTCGACGATCAATCGCCAATATAGAATTGGGAACGGACGGGGTCGGCCAATTCGCATCGGGACGGCTTTCCCTGGGACGCAATGGGGATTCCTCAGCTAGCTCGCCCCTCGCTTGGCCTCCTGCTTCTCGCGGGCGGCGGGAGCCAAATGCAAGCCGGCGAGGGCGGCGCCCTCGAAGTCGAACCGATCCTCGAAATGTACTGCTTTGGCTGCCACGGCCCGGAAGCACAGCAATCCGGAATCAACTTCGCCGGTCTACTGACCCAACGCCCACTAGTCAAGAGCCGCCAGACCTGGGCGCGAGCGATCCGAGCGCTTGTAAGCGAGAGCATGCCGCCGGAAGGCGTTCCGGGACCGTCGGAAGAAGAACGGAAGACCTTGGTGGATCACCTCGACCGGGCCGTTAACCAATTCGACTATTCGACTGTCGACGACCCCGGCTACGAGCCGCTGCGACGACTCACCCACACTGAATACGACAACACAATCCGCGACTTGATCGGCGTGGACTTGAGGCTTGCAAGTCAATTCACTTCCGAAATGACGGGCGAAACGGGGTTCGACAATTCCGCAACGACACTTTACCTGCAATCCAGCCTGATGGAGCGCTACATCACCGCAGCGGAAAGGCTCGTCGAAGACGCCCTGCCCGACGTGCCGGCCGCACCGGCCCACCGCAAGGCTCTAGACACGGTCTTCGTAGCTAGGCCCGGCCCAGGGCTGACCGAGGACCAAGCCGTCAAACGAATCGTGCGGAGATTCCTTTTGCGGGCATTCCGACGCCCCGCAACGCAACCCGAGATCGACCGTGCGATTTCCAAGTACCGCACTGGTCGCGCTTCCGGCTTGACATTCGAGCAAGCTGTCAAGGGCATCGTCTCGGCGACTCTGATTTCGCCCAACTTCCTGCTGCGGATCGAGGCCGCGCCGACGACAGACGGAGTGTGGCAGATCAACGACTGGGAACTGGCTTCGCGACTCTCGTACTTCCTGTGGGCGAGCATGCCAGATGACGATCTCTTCGATCTTGCCGCGCGCGGTCGACTTCACGAATCCAACGAGCTGACATCTCAATTGCTCCGTATGCTCGCCGACCAAAAGGCCGACTCGCTCGGAACGGAAATGGCGGCACAGTGGCTGGGGTTCGGACGCGTGGGAAAGACCGTCCGCATGGGACCGATCGACTTCCCTTGGTGCACCGATTCCCTGATGGACGCAATGCGCGCCGAGTCGTCAATGTTTTTCGTATCGCTGCTGCGCGAGAACGCGCCGATCTCGCGCCTCGTGGACGCGGACTACACGTATGTCAACAATGAGCTGGCCGAGACGCTGTACGAGATGCAAGGGATCCACGGCAGCCACATGCGACGGGTGGCGCTTGACGACGTGAACCGAGGCGGGATACTGGGACACGGGAGCACGCTGGCGATTACCTCGAACTACAATCGCACCAGCCCCGTCAAGCGCGGTCATTGGATTCTAGAAACGGTTCTCGGCACCCCGCCGCCTCCCCCGCCCCCCGACGCCGGGTCATTCGATCAGGAGATCACCAATGAGAAGCAGCTGACGTTTCGAGAGAAGCTGGCGATGCATTCTCAGAACCAGAGCTGCCGGTCCTGTCACGCCCAGATCGACCCGCTGGGCTTCAGCCTAGAGAACTTCGACTACTTCGGACGCTGGCGGGACACGTACTCTTTCCGAATCAGGATCAAGAAGCCGGAAGACATCAACTACGATCCACCGAGCAATTTCCGCTGGGTCCGCAGGGAGATCGACGCCTCGGGCACCCTGCCCGAAGGCGCATCCTTTGAGGGTCCGAGGGGACTAAGAAAAGCCCTCGTCGAGAATCGCCACGATGACCTAGTCCGCCAAACTGTTTCGAAGACTCTCGCTTACGCCCTAGGTAGGCCGCTCGAGTACTTCGACGAGAAGGCAATCCGGACAATCATCACAGCCCTGGAGGGTGACGATTTCCGATTCCAAACACTGTTGCGGGAAGTCGTGCATAGCTACCCGTTCCTCCGCAAGAGGCATCCTGACAACGGGGCCAGCCAATGACGCTCTCCAAGCGAATCGCCCGGCGCACGATCTTGCGGTCGATAGGCGCGTCAGTGGCCCTGCCCTTCCTCGATGCGATGGTGCCCGCCGCTTTGTCGGCCGCCAAGCCCCCGAAGCGGCTGGCGTACCTTTACTTCCCCAACGGAATCCCGCGCGGCACTTGGCAACCCGGCGAAGTCGGCAGCGACGGTCGGCTCTTGAGGCTGAACAAGTGGATGCGCCCGCTGGAGCCATTCAAGAGCGACATCATCGTTCCAAGAAATATCTGGACTCCCCTCGGCAATGGCCATGTATACGGTCCACCTACTTGGCTGACCGGGCAAGACTACGATCGGCACGCGGTCAATGCAGGCGGCCCATCCGCTGACCAGCTCGCAGCCCGATCCACCGGCAGCGAGACGCTGTTGCCTTCCTTGGAACTTTCGTTAAAGGGTGAGGGTTTCATGTCGAACTCGTTGCCGAGAAACCATATCTCGTGGGCTGCCGCCAATCGTCCCATGGCGCGCGAGGTCGAACCGAGGGCGATATTCGACAGGGTGTTTCGCCCGCCGCTGGGAGGCGCGTCCGACCGTTCGGTGCTTGACATGGTTCTCTCGGAGGCACGTGCCCTGCGATCTCGCGTCGGGATGTCGGACAAGTCCAGGCTCGACCAGTACTTCGAATCCATCCGGGCGCTCGAGAAGCGGATCGAGTTTTCGGAGAGGCAATCTGTGGAAATGAGGGCTGACCGGGCTCCGACGGACACCCTGGCGAGGCCCTCGCCGGGTATCCCGGCGGACCACAAGGAATACATGCGGCAAATGATGGACTTGATGGTTCTGGCGTTCCAGTCCGACGCAACTCGCGTGGTGACGTTCATGCTTGACCACGGCCAGTCCAACCGCTACTTCAACTTCATTTCCAAGGTGCGCGGGACTTGGCACGCACTTTCGCACTACAAGAACGCATCGGGCCAGACCTCGGACGACGACGGTCAGACATCATGGGACTCGATCGAGCAGAAGCGTGAAATGTACGCCGCGGTGCAGCGCTGGCACCACGAGCAAGTTGCGTACCTGCTCGGTCGGATGAAGGCGGTTCGAGAGCCGGACGGCACTTCCCTGCTAGACAACTCGATGATGGTCTACGGCTCGACTCTCGGAGACGGGAACGAGCATGACAAGCACGATCTGCCCACGCTGATCCTCGGACGGGGAGGCGGATCGATCAAGCCGGGGCGCCTGCTTGACTACGCCGAGCCGATGAACCTAGCGAACATCCACTTGGCTCTCCTCCAGCGCATGGGCCTGCGAATCGACAAGTTCGGAACGAGCGATAGGCCGGCGGACGAGTTGGCTGGCTAACGAATCGGGGTCCTCAGTCAGGTTCGAACGTGGCCTTGATTTCTGCCAAGCCGGTACAGGAAACCGTGACGATGTCTCCCGGACTTACGGTGTAGAGAGGGAGCGGCGAGCCTGTCAGCAGCAAATCCCCTCTGGCCGGCCTGATTCCATACGCGTCCAGCCGAGCGACTAACTCCGGCAGTGTCGCAAGCGGGTCTACCACGGCACTATCATCAACCCCGTCGTTGATTGAAACGCGGATATCGAGCGAATGCTCCCCTCGGAACGAGATTCTGTCCGACGGCACGACAACCCCGGCGTGCAATGCGTTGTTTGCGATCAACTCTGCAGCGGAAGGCTCCGGACCCCTGAACACATAATTGTGCAGTTCGATCACAGGAAAGACGTCCTCAACGAAGCGGTCGGGTGCGTCGCGTAGATCGTCGGGGGTGGGGACCGCCTCAGCCAGCTTGACGGCGAACTCGCCCTCGATCCCAGGGCGACAGAACTCCGCGGTCGAAAGGAAGGTCGGGCTGGTGTGGATTTCGTGTCGGAAAACGTGCCCGAAGACGGGGTGCTCGATACCCAGCTGACGCCGAATCGTCTCGCTTACGCACCCGATCTTGTACCCGGCGACCTCTTCTCCTCGTTGCTGGCGCAGCCGGATCGTCTCGATCTGCAGTCGATAGGCATCTTCGAGCGGGGGCGCCATCCCCTGCCCCCCGAACATCGTTCCCGGTGCATGGGCGTCGTAGTCGGAAAGCTGGCGTCGAGCGAGTCGTCTGAGATCCCCCTGAGAGAGCTGTTTGGTTTGTGGCATGCTCGCGACCAGCGTTGAACTGATTCCGCGGACCGCGAAGCCTTGGCACCGATCATCGCATTCCAGCGTGACCTCCGCGCAACGCGCCGTCGACTGGAATGCCTAGACGAAAGCGTGGAACGCGATGCCAAGCGTCGGCAGAATTCCCAATTAGAGTCGCATACCGGGGCACGTGCTGCCCAAGCTCTTCGTGCATGTCCCGGTCTGAAGCAACCTCCGGCGGCGGGCTCGACGCTGGCCAGCCGACTGGTGCGGTCGGTGAGGCACTAACCGAGGACTCCTTGCTGGAGATCCTTAGTCTCGCTTCCTGTCGATCGGCAGGGGCTTCGCAAGGAGCGCAAAATCCTAGGCGGGATTCATGAAACGGCCCGTGCGACTGCTACTTCCACGAACGTTACTGGCCGCGACGCTTGCGGTTTCGTCGTCTTTCGGAGGGACTTCGAATCCCGAGGACGCCGAGAAGCCCAACATCGTCATTCTTATCGCCGATGATCTGGGCTGGAAGGATACGGGGTTTCACGGAGCAGAGTTCAAGACACCGCACATTGACGGAACCGCCCGAGACGGAGTCGAGCTGTCGCGGTTCTACGCGGCCCGTTCATGCTTTCCCGCGCGAGCGGGACTGGTGAACCGGACGCGAAACCATTCGCTGCGGACTGCAACTCGCAACGATCAAGCCGTGGACAGACATCGGTGTTCCACCAAATGAGGAGACTAAAGCCGAGATGCCAGCCCGCGCGGGCTACCGGCGCAGGGGAGTCTTCGGAACGCGGCACTTGGGGGGATCCACGAGGTTTTATCCTTTCAGCCAGGGCGTTACTGAATTCGTCGGCCACTGCGGCGGCTCGATCGACGACTTCCGATACCTCGGACTCGACGGCCTTGACTGGCACTAGGGCTTCGAATTGAGCCGGAAGCCGGTCTACAGCACGAAGCTGATCGGGAGCCACGCGACGCGCTTCATCCGCGAGATGCCAGACGGCGGGTCATTCTTTCCATGCCTTCCGTCCAACGCCGTCCAAAGTCCGAATCATGTCACGGAAGAGCACACGACCCGCAATGCCCGGATCGAATCGGAAGAGCGACGCCTCAAGGCCGTCGGGGCCACGGCTACGGATGACGAGATCGGCAGGGTTCTTAAAGGTCTCGATGAATAAAGGGCACACAGGAACACCCTAATGCTGTTCTTCAGCGACAACGGAGGCGTGCCGCCCTCCGGATCGAGCAAAGAGCCATTGAGGGGGCGTAAGCACACCTTCTGCGAAAGGGGGATCCGAGTGGCAGCAGCGGCCCGATGGCTGGGCGGCGGGATTTCAGGCGGAGGCCGAATCGATTCGCCGATATCGGTGGTCGACGTGTTTTCCACGCTGGCGCGGCTCGCCGGGATCGACGAACAAGCAGGGTCGGCCGCCGATGGCGAGGACGCGAGGGGCACCCTGCGTGGCGGGACCGCGGCGAGAGGCGACTTCGAATTCTATGGCTACTTCAACGGGAAGCACATCCCGGGCAACGACCGGCAGCAGGATGCTGAGCCTCGGGGGCAAGCCGCCGTAAACGCCGGCGATCGGAAGCCGGTTCGCCTAGGCCCAAACCTGGATCCGACATCGAGCGCAAAGGCGGACTCGACATCGGAGCTTTTCCGCCTTCGCACCGATCCGAACGAAAGCATCGACCTATCAACATCCCGCCCGGACACGGTCGACCGGTTGCATGGCAAACTGTTGAATAATCGCGAATTCGAGCTGGACGGGCCACCGACGATACCGCTTTTCGAACCGTACGGGTGGTCGCGGCCCGAGTATTGGAGGATCACACGATGACCGGCAAACTCCCGCTTGTTTCGGCTGTACGCCGAGCGGCACGGTCGGTCGCGCTATGGCCGAGCGGGACTCCGGCTGGTCTTGTGGCGCAAGCAGCGCTCTGGCTGGCTCTCGTCATGCTGCTCGGTTGCGCTGCGGCTCCGCCACCTTACGATCCGCCAAACATTCTGCTCGTCGTGTCTGAAGACAACGGACCGGAGCTGGGCGCCTACGGCGACCCACACGCCCGGACGCCCGTCTTGGATGGGTTGGCCCGCGAAGGGGTTCTGTTCAGGAACGCTTACGTGCCCCAAGCCGGCTGCAGCCAGTCGAGGGCAGCATTGCTCACGGGTCTCTATCCTCACCAGAATGGCCAGATCGGCTTGGCAACCTGGAAGTTCGGCCTGTATCGTGACGACACTCCAAATATCGTCAGGAGTCTCAAGGAGGCCGGCTACCGCACCGGCATCATCGGAAAGCTGCACATCAATCCAGCGGATGCTTTCCCATTCGACTTCGTCGAAATCCCGGGTGCTAATTTTCAAAGGAAGGATCTGAACGCCTACGCCGCATCAGCTGCGAGATTCATCGCAGCATCTGACGAGCCGTTCTTCCTATCCGTGAACTATCCCGATGCCCACCGGCCGTTTCTGCGGCAAGCCGGCGGGTTGCCCGCGGATCCGATCTCCGCAGACGACGTCGCTCCGTTGCCTTACATCGGGCTCGACTCTCCGACGCTGCGCCGAGATTCCGCCAACTACCACAATTCGATGAGCCGGTTGGACAGCTTGGTAGGTGGCCTTCTCGAAACACTGGACAAGTCCGGAAAGTCGTCCGAGACGCTTGTGGTCTATCTGGGCGATCACGGGGCGGACCTGCTTCGCGGCAAGCGAACTTGCTACGAAGGAGGCTTGCGCGTCCCGTTGATCATGCGCTGGCCCGGGCAGCAAGCTGGGGGCCAGATTCGGGACGAGCTTGTCTCGACAATTGACCTCGCCCCGACTCTCCTCGCGGCCGCTAGAGCCGAGCCCATTCCCGGGCTTCCGGGACGTTCCCTCGAGCCGCTGCTAGCCGGGAGATCAACCGCATGGCGGGAACATCTGTTCGCGGAGTACCATCTCCACTCGAACCACAACTACTATCCTCAGCGTTCAGTTCGGAATCGTCGCTACAAACTGATCCAAAACTTGATGCCAAGCACCGAGAATCCGGGCCACGCGTTCACAATCGGCAGATTCGTGGGTGAAGAGGAAATTGCACGCGCTTTGAGCGAGGCTGAGGAGCACATCCAGCTCGCCTACGAGCTCATGGAGAAGCCTCCGGAGTACGAACTCTACGACTTAGCTGCAGACCCGTTCGAATTCCGTAACCTTGCTGGACACGTGGCATACCGGGAGGCGTTCCGCGGGCTGCAAGCGGTACTGCTTGAATGGCGGGAGGAAACTTCGGATCCGTTTCTGAACCCTTCGAACGTGGCTCGGCTAAAGGCCGAAATCGAATCGACCTTCAAGGACGGGCAATACGTGCGCCCCGCCGGCTGGACGTATCGGGATTACCTGGCACCCGACGTGCCGCCATGGACTGCGGGCCACTGATGCGAGACATGGGAACCAAGATCCGGCAGGAGCTGTGACCAGACTGAGGACCGCTACGGAGGCTATCGGTCGTGATCCATGCAGGGGTGCAATGATTCTGTCGGGATGGGCGAGAATCCCTGACCGCCGAGGTCGGCGCTACCCTATGGAGCGGAATTGTCCTTGATGAGAGTCCAGTTGCCTCTGGCCGCGTGCCTCGCAATCCTGGCGGCATGCGCCCCAACGGAGCCCGATCGGCCCAACGTGCTGTTCCTGAGCGTCGACGACATGAACGACTGGGTCGGCGCTCTGGGCTACGAGACCGCCCAGACGCCCCATATCGACCGGCTTGCCTCCCGGGGAACCCTGTTTGCCAACGCGCACGCCCCGTCACCGAAGTGCAACCCGTCCCGAAGCGCCATTCTGTCCGGCCTGCGACCGTCGACAACCGGAATCTACGCGAACAGCGAGTGGTGGAAACCGAATTTCCCAGACCTAGTGACGATGCCCCGCTACTTCAAGGACAACGGGTACTTCGCAGCGGGCGGAGGCAAGGTCTTCCATCACACTCCAGGATTCAACCCGCCCGACTCTTGGGACGAATACTTCGACTTGGTGGACGATCTCAAGACGGAGGGATTCCTGATTGATTACCGCCGGCCCGACAACATCTCTAGCTTCGACTGGGGCCCCCTGGACAAGTCCGACATGGAAATGGGTGACGGGGCGACGGTTCGATGGGCGGAGGAATTCCTCTCGAGAGATCACCGCAAGCCGTTCTTTCTCGCTGTGGGACTGTTCCAGCCGCACCTGCCGTTCTACGCGCCCAGGGCGACGTACGATGCAATCGGCCCCGGCGACGCGCCGGTACCGATCGACAAGCCCGGCGATCTGGACGACATCCCGGACCTAGGGAGGAAAATGGCGGATTTCCGGGTCGCGGACCTCGAGTTGATCCTCGAACACGACGACATGCACGAGGTCGTTCGGTCCTACACCGCCTGCATCCGGCATGCCGACACGTTGGTCGGGCGCATTCTCGACGCGGTGGACGCCAGCCGATACGCCGACAACACGATCATCGTGTTCTGGTCCGACCACGGCTATCACTTCGGCGAGAAGCACCACCTCACCAAAAATACGTTGTGGGAGCGGTCGTCCCACGTGCCTCTCGCGATTGTCGCGCCAGGCCTGACGCAACCCGGTTCGGTGAGCTCGCGCCCAGTGGGCTTGCTCAACCTGTACCCGACGTTGGTCGATCTGTGCGGCCTGCCACCTCGTGCCGACTTAGAGGGAATCAGCTTGCGTCCCTTGCTCGAAGATCCCGCTAGCCCTTGGGATCGTCCCGCCGTCATGACATTCGGACGAGGGAATCACGCCGTTCGCTCCGAGCGGTACCGCTACATCCGCTACGCGAACGGCGAGCAGGAACTCTACGACCACGTGGACGATCCGAACGAGTGGACCAACTTGGCTGGTGACCCGGCCCTTGCGGGAGTGATGGCCAAGCACGCCGAGTGGCTGCCTAGGGTTGACGCTGCCGCAGCGTTGCGGAAGAACTCGTTTCACTTTGACCCCGATAGCTACACGTGGAAACGCCGGGCTAACGAGCAAGAGCGATGATTCCCCGACGACAATTCCTTTCCTATGGACTCGGCGCGGCAGCGGCCGGATCGTCGGACCAGAGCACTGGCGGTCACCGATTCAACGTGTTGTTCATCGCCGTCGACGACCTACGGCCGGAACTCGGCTGCTACGGCAACAACCTGATTCACGCGCCCAACGTCGACCGGCTGGCGGAGCGCAGCCTCGTGTTCCGGCGGGCCTACTGCCAGGCTGCGGTTTGCGGCCCCTCGCGAGCATCGCTGCTGACCGGCCTGCGCCCGGACACAACCAAGGTGTGGGGCAACAGGGCGCATTTTCGACAGACGATGCCTGATCTGGTCACGCTTCCCCAGGCATTCAAGCAGTCCGGGTACCGCACCGAGGCAATCGGAAAGGTGCTGCACGGGAACAAGGCCGATCGTCCTTCGTGGAGCGTTCCTGCTTGGCCTCCCGGCGGACGGCAGGCCGGGATGCAGTATGTCGACGAAGACACTTTCCGAGAAATGCGCGCCGGGAATCCGAACCGCGCTTGGACTGGTGGGGAGATCCCCACGCTCGAATGGAAGAAGCGCAACTCATGGCAGGCACCGGAAGTGCCCGACAACGCTCTGCAAGACGGCCAGGTTGCCGACCGGGCCGTGGAGGCGCTTCGCCGCGTGCGGGACATTCCCTTCTTCCTTGCCGTGGGATTTCAGAAGCCGCACTTGCCCTTTACCGCGCCCAAGAAGTACTTCGATCTGTACGATCCGAGCGATCTTCCAGTGGCGGTGGATTCCCGTCCGCCGCTTGGGGCGCCGGACACTGCCTTCACAAGGTGGCAGGAACTCCGGGGATACACGGACATACCGGACCGGGGCCCTCTGCCTACTGGAAAGGCGCGCGAACTGATCCACGGCTATTACGCTGCGACGAGCTACATGGACGCTCAGCTCGGCCGCGTATTGGACGAGGTCGAATCGCTCGGTCTCGCTGACCGGACGGTGGTGATCTTGTTCGGCGACCACGGTTGGCACTTGGGGGAGCAGGAGCTTTGGGGCAAGACCACCAACTTCGAACTTGACGCCCGGGCTCCGCTGATGTTGCACGTGCCGGACATGGCAACCCAGGGGCAGACCTGCCACCGGATCGTCGAGTTCGTCGACATGTATCCAACGTTGTGCGAGGCGTGTGGTATCGCATCACCTTCGGGACTGGAAGGAACCAGCATGATGCCGTTGCTGCAAGATCCCGAGCGGCCTTGGAAATTGGCTGCGTTCAATCAGATTCCAAGGCCCTATCTGGCGGACCAAGACTGGAAGCTAATGGGACACAGCATGCGCACCGATCGCTACCGGTACACGGAATGGGTGGATCGAGACGGTGCCGTCAGGGCGAGGGAACTCTACGATTTCGAGATCGCACCCACCGAGACGACGAATCTCGCCGAGAACAGCGACTACAGATCTTTTTCCGATGCGCTTGCCATGCAGCTACGGGCTGGCTGGCGCGCGGCGCAGCCGAGGGTCGACCAATAGCGGGCACCGCAGCCCGGAGGTCCAATTGCCGGATCAGCCGGTCTGTTACCAGGTGTCCACAAACGGCATCTTGTACTTCACCGGTCGCCCGCGCTTGCGCTTGCCTGGTCCTCGGTTCTAGAGGATGTGCCTGCCTGCTTGCGACTGTAGCCCCGCCCACGAGCCCGCCTCCCAGCTGGGCGGAACCACGGATGTCCTACACTTTTTCTCACATTTCCCCAGAATTCTCTTGACACCGCCCACGAAAGCTCATCTCTGGTTGGAAACAACCCCCTCGTTCAGGCTCACCTCTCGTTGGACAACGCTTAAACTGCGCATTCAAGCTTTGCTGTGATACGGTTCATGGGGGACGCTTGATCTGGCCAAGACACGGCGATAGCCGGTTTTCCTTTCGTATATAGTTTGCGTTCCAGGAGGCTCAACATGCTTTCAGCACGCTTCTGTCGCTTCATTGCGCTCAATGCTCTTGCCGCGACGATCTGCTTCGCCCAGACTTCGGGCATCCAAGGGGTCATCACAGACTCGACCGGCGGTGTCATTCCAGCCGCCATGGTCACCGTGGAGAACGTCGCCACGGGTGTGGAGTACGAGGCCCAGTCGAACGAGACAGGCTTGTATTCAGTTCCGTTTCTCAGTCCGGGCACCTATACGCTGACTGCTCTGACCGAGGGCTTCGCGCCATCCACGCAAGAGAATCTCAAGCTCGACGTGCAGCAGATCGCGCGCGTGGACTTTACCCTGTCCGTGGGAACCGTCGCCGAAGTCGTCGAGGTTTCGGCAGCGGCGGCGTTGCTCGAGTCAGAACAGGCGGCCATGGGGCAGGTCATCGAGAACCAGCGCATCGTCGAGATGCCGCTGAACAAGAGGAACTACCTGGAGCTGGCGCAACTTTCAGTCGGCATTCTTCCCGGCGCGACCGTCGGCGCGGGCACGCGCCCTGGCCGCAACGAAGCGGGCTTTGTCGGGATGGGCATGCGCGGCTACCAGAACAACGTGATGATCGATGGCATCGACAACGGATCGCGCGCGGGCGGCGGGCCGTTGGGGTTCGAGGCGCAAGCCAGCAAGCCCTCCGTGGACGCGGTTGGCGAATTCAAGGTCGTTACGAACAACATGTCCGCCGAGTACGGATTTCGCATGGGCCCAAAGGTATTGGTGTCAATCAAGTCCGGATCCAACGAATTGCACGGCAGCGCTTTCGAGTTCATCCGTAATGACAAGCTTGATGCCACCAACTTCTTTGCCAACCGCTCCGGCGCGGAAAAGCCCACGCTCCGCCAGAATCAGTTCGGTGGCACGCTGGGCGGGCCGATCATCAAGAACAAGACATTCGGGTTCTTCAGTTACCAGGGCACGCGAATTCGACTGGGGCGGAGCTTCCTCGGCACGGTTCCCAGCAGCCTTGCCCGAAGCGGCGATTTCTCGATGGAGCGCGCCAACTTCAACCAGATCTTCGACCCGGCGACCACCGTGGGGACCGGTGCTGCCGCGATCCGCGAGCCGTTTCCGAACAACACGATCCCGGCGCCCCGCTTCGACCCGGTCAGCACACCGCTGCTCTCGCGCTACCCATCGTCCAATGTCGCAGGCCGGGAGTTCGGGTTCAACAACTACTTCCGGGCTCCTTCCGACGCCGACGACACCGACCAGTACGACTTTCGCGTCGACCACAACCTGCTTGACAGCGACCGCTTATTCTTCCGCATGAGCATACGGCGCCAGTTTCGCGTAAACCAAAGCCCCTTGCCGGTTGAAGCCGGAGGTCAAGGCGGGCAGACAGTCGACCTCAATGGAGACAATCTGGCCTTTAACTGGACGCATTCGTTCTCGCCGACGCTGCACAATGAAGCGCGCTTCGGCTTCACCCATTTCCCGACGCGTTTTGACACGCTGATCCAGGAGCCGCTCAACGACCAACTAGGAATCAAGGGTGCTCCGGGAGATACCTTCGGGGATGGCTTTGACCAAGGTTTCAGCTACTTCAACATCAACGGCTACAACAATCTCGGAACCCCCTGCTGCTGGCCAAACATCAACAACATGGACAACATTCAGATCGTGGACAACCTGTTGTTGCAGAAGGGCAGCCACGGCATCAAGATCGGGTTTGACTACCGGCGCCTCAACATTTTCCGCGAAGCGATGCGCTTCCGGCGAGGGCAGTTCCTGTTCAATCGAGTCTTCACGGCCGAGCAGCCAAACATCGGCGGCAGCCGCGCTCGCACCGGCAACGGCCTTGCCGAGATGATGCTAGGCACGGTTGGGCAGACCCGAGTGGGCAACCCGGCGGGCGAGAACGCGGTCGTGCCTTATACGGGGATCTACATCCAGGACGACTGGAAGGTGACGCCCAAGCTGACGTTGACCCTGGGCCTGCGCTGGGAGCTGTTCAACCGCGGCTACTACCCGAAAGGCCACGTTCCCGGCCGCACCGGCGTGAGCAACTACATCACCGCCTACAACGGTTTGACGGCAGGCCAGGAGGAGTTCTGGGATCGGCCGGTCGACGGCAGCGATTGCGGATGCGAGAACGATCTCAACAACTTCGCCCCGCGCGTGGGAATCGCCTACCGGCTTAATGAAAAGACCGTGATCCGCGCGAGCGCCGGCATGTTCTATGGCGAGGGCGACATCGTTACGGATGGCTCTGCCTGGTCCCGGCAGGTCCCGGATTTCACCGAGATCATCACTCCCACCTTTGACAACATCACGCCAGTGACTCTTGTCAAGGATGGATTCCTGCCGGTAACTCTTCCGGCAGCGGAACCGCTGCCGAATACCGGCGCCTCGGCCTCCTATCGCAGCCAGCCAACGCAGTATGCCTCGCAGTGGTTCATTGACATTCAACGAGAGCTGCCTGAGGACACCGTTTGGATCATCGGCTACCAGGGCTCGAGCACGCACTTCATGCAGTATCGGTTCGATATCAACAACCCGGGGCCGCACCCAACGATCCCGGCAAACCGGCGGCGGCTAAGGCCGCAGCGGACAGGCGTCACGCTCGGGGAGCCCGGTGCCAACGCCAGCTACAACGCGTTGGTCACACGCCTTGAAAAGCGTTTCAGCAAAGGGGTAACGTTCCTAACCTCGTATACGTGGTCCCACAACATCGACAACAACACCCAGTTCCTGGATACTGGCCTGTTCAACGTAGCCAATCACTACGACCGCGGAGCGGAGCGTGCGAGCGCAAATATCGACATGACGCAGAGCTTTACGAGCAGCTTCACCTGGCAGTTGCCGTTTGGCAAGGACCGTGCGTTCGGTTCTAACTGGGGTGGGGTCGCGGACGCGATCTTGGGCGGCTGGCAGGTAGGCGGGATCGTTGCCCTGCGAGCGGGATTCCCTTTCGAAGTCGCCTTTCCTGGCGATCCGCAGAACTCGGGCACCACCAACCGTGGAGACCGCGTAGGCAGCGGCAAACTGAGCAATCCGACCATTGACAACTGGTTTGATCAGTCAGCTTTCGTGGTGAGCGCACCGGGCGTATACGGAACGACTGGTCGCAACCCATTGCGCGGCCCCGGGAGCAAGAACTTCGATTTCATGCTGGGCAAGCGTTTCCGGATGCCTTCGGAAGGTCACATCGTGCAGCTCCGGTTCGAGGCGTTCAACCTCACCAACACGCCTCAATTTGGACAGCCCAATGGAGGCATGCTACGGGCAGCCACTGGCACGATCAACCGGGCCGGAGAGCCCCGGAGGATCCAGTTCGGGCTGAAGTACCTGTTCTGAACCCTCGCCAACGCAGGAGTCCCCGCATCGAGCGCTCGGGCTTGGACCTCCTGCAGTTGAGTTCCGTACTGGTGTAGTCCGGGTCCCGGGGTCGGCCGTGGATGGCCCTCGCGGGCCAGCATCGCCCGGATGAGCTGAAGCCCGTCACGGCTCAGCGGGTTGCTCTCCAGCAGCGGCCACGCTTCTTCGGCCGGAAATCTCTAGAGCCTGGATGGGGAAGCCCCCTAGCCGCTGGCACAAACGCCGAAGTTGCGAAACGTTCCTGACACAACTCTGGGATTGTGTGCCGGGGCAGGGCGCGTCACGCTGGCACTGATGCGCGAAGCGAGACCCTATACGCCAGCCACCGTCGACTCGACGAGCCAGTCCAAGACTCTCCGCAGCGCTTCCTCGTGCGTCGGTCCACAGTCCCGTGTTATCCCTGCTCGCCCGCCACACGCAGTACTTGGTCGATAGCCAGATAAGCGCGGGCGCCGGAGCCGTCCAGCCTGGCGACCTCGTCCGTTCGGCGGGTGTGGAGAGACCTGGCGTCGTCTTCGGAGTAGATTCCGACAGTCTAGATGCCGAGGTGGGAAGCTGCCGCCGCTCCGCGTATCGCGATCTCCCCGCGGTTTGCAATCAGAAGCTTCATTTCACACTCACCCTTGGCAATCTGGGCTTGGTGCCGATGATCTGGTCTCGTTCGAGTTCGGCGATTTGGCTATCTGTCAACCCGAGCATCCCGACCAGAACCTCGCAATTGTGCTGGCCCAGCGTCGGCGCGGGCCATTCGATGCCGAGTGGTTTCCCCCCGTCCGGTACGGAGCTGCCGCATGAGGAAGCTCCCCCACGAATTCCCGTTCCATGAACTTCCAAAAGGCACGTGCCTTCAGCTGGGGGTCGTCGATCAGCTCGTTGGATTGCCGGACCGCTCCTGCCGCCACACCTGCCTCTTGGAGGGCGGCCATTGCCTCATCCGCTGATCGCTCTGATGTCCACGTCGCAATGGCATCGTCCAGATCATCGGCCCGGTCGATCCGGTCCGCGAGATTGCCGAACCGGGCCACAGATTCGCCGATGACTTGGCGCATCCCAGCCCACTGCCTCTCGTTCTGCACTTGGACGACAATCCAGGCCTCGTTTAGACACGGATACGAGCCATGGGGAGCGGAGTACCGCGACCGATTGCCTAGTCGGGGTGGGGCGCACCCCGTCAAGGCTTGCTCGGCGATGCCGTGCACCCCTAGCGGGAACAAGCATTCCGAGTGCGACAGGTCGACGAATTGTCCCTGGCCGGTGCGTCTGAGATGCCGCAACGCAACGAGCATGGCTGCCGCGCCGTTCAGGCCCGCTACGGCGTCTCCGAGTGCGATGTGGACCATGGTAGGCGGCGAGTCCGGGTGGCCGGAGAGGTGCGGGAGGCCCGCCGCCTGCTCGGTCGTCGAACCGTATGCGCGGTAGTCGCGCCAAGGGCCGGTGGTGCCGAATCCCGGCATCGAGACCATCACGATCTCGGGCTTGACTCGTTTGAATACTTCGTACTCCAAGCCCAGCTTGGGGAGCACGCTGGCGGCAAAGTTCTCGATGACCACGTCCGAGATCGCGATCAGCCGCAGCAGCAGATCGCGCCCTCGCCCTCGGGACAGGTCGAGCGTCAAGTCGAGCTTGTTGCGATTCATGGAATTGAACGGCGGGTGCTTTTCGGCCTCGTTGGCGTCGATCCAGCGCTGGCTGGCCTCCCAGCCCCGGAACCAATCGAACCGGAGACAGGACTCGACCTTGATGACTTCCGCGCCCATGTCCGCGAGGTGCCGCGTGGCAAGTGGCCCGGCCCACCCCATCGAGAGATCGACGATCCGAAGGCCCCGCAGGAAGTCCGGACGGCTCATGTGGACGCCCCCGCTCCGGCCAGTGCAGCGTCCGTGTCGGCTCCAAGTCGGGAGACCCGCCCGCCCCGCTTCGCCGGAACTTCGTACAGGCGGAACGGAGTCACGGGCAGCTGGACGGCCCCTAGGTCGGGATGCGTGACGGCGGCAAATGCTCCGCGGTCCACGTACTGGTCGACATCGAACAACTGCTCCATCGTCGGGACGATGCTGAGCGGAATCCGCATGCTCTGGCCCCTGCGCGCCAGCTCGACGGCGGAGTGCTCCCTGACTCGCGAAGCGATGAGGGCGTCAAGAATGTCAGCGTCCTCCAATCGCGAGAGACTTTCCCAATACCGTTCGACCCTTGTCAAGCGCTCGAGCCCGAGCAGCCGGCAGAAGGTCTCCCACTGGCTGGGGGTGAGCGCCGTAACCCCCAGCCAACCGTCACGGCAAGGGTAAATGCCGAGAGGATAGATCGCTCGAAAACGGTTCACTCCGATGCGAGTGCGGATCGGCTGGCCACTGTACGCTCGCGTGGCCTCGATTTCCGTGAAGCAGATACTGGCCTCGAAAATGGACACGTCGAGATGACTCGGTCCCCAATTGTTCCCCAACTCGCGAGCCAGGACTTGTCCCATGGCTGCGATGAACGCTGTGAGGCCAGCTGTCATCTGGGCGTGGTATCCCCCCGGAATCAGCGGCGGACCGCCGGATTCGCCGAGCCAGTCAATCTGACTGGTAAGGGCTTGGCAGACCCCGTCCGAACCCGCGAAGTTCTTGTAGGGCCCGCCTTGTCCGAACCATGTGATGGAAAGGAGTACGGCATGCGGGGAGACATCTGCGAGGGTTTCGATTTGCATAGGCCGGCAATCGCCTACGCCGTGATCGATGACCAGGGACGCTCCGCGAGCCAATGCGCGCAGGTCACGCTGCCTGGCACAGACAACGCTTAGCTTGTTAGCGCTTAGGTAGGCGTGCATCCCGCTTGCTTCCGGAACCTCGACTCCGGGCGCGAATGGTGGGAGGCGGCGTGTTGGGAATCCCTCGGGCGGCTCGACAAGCACCACCTCGGCCCCGTGATCGGCGAAGAGCTTGCCGCAGTATCCCGCCGCTATGTGCCCGGACAGGTCGAGGACTCTGATGCCGTCAAGCGCTCCCCCGCTGGTCATCAATTGCAAGCCCTGCGGACCGATCAATCCGGCCCGAGGATTTCAACTATGATATGTTCCCGTCACGTGGGCCGCCGTTAGCCGTGGATTGCCCCGAGCGATGCTCTGGTGCCGTGCCTGGCGCACTTGCTACGAGAGCGTCCCGGACAATGCATTCCTATTCGACTGCCTCGGCCGGGGCAACCCGCGCCCGGACTCCTTGGCTGCTGGTACTGATCCTCCTAGCAGTCACCACAACCAGTTACATAGACCGCATCGCGATCTCAGTTCTCGCCCCGACGCTCAGGGACGAGTTCGGCATGACGAACAGCCAGTACGCACTTGTGGTGAATTGCTTCATGGTCACCTACATGATCATGTACAGCGTCGGTGGACGGCTTGCCGACTTGCTGGGATTCCGGCGGGCCCTGTCGCTGTACGTGATCTGGTGGTCGATCTCGGGAGCGCTCCACGCCCTTTCCGCCGGGTTTCGATCCTTGGCCGCCTATCGATTTCTTCTAGCGGTGGGCGAAGGCGGCGTCTGGCCAGCCTCAATGAAGGCGGTCGCTCACGATGTCCGGGGCCCCGTGCGGTCCCTGGCGGTCGGAATTGTCAACTTCGGCAGCAGCCTGGGCTCCGCTCTCGCGGTGCCGCTGGTGGGATGGCTGGCGTTGACTTGGGGCTGGAGGACTGCGTTCGCCGTAACCGGGCTCATTGGATTCCTGCTACTGCCTTTCTGGATGTCTGTGACATCCGAGGCCAAGCGGCCCCGGGCGGAGCCTGCGGCAGCAAAGCAGATACCTTGGGTCGGCGTTGTCCGATACCGACAAGCCTGGTCGGCGTTCATGGGACGCTTTATCAGCGCGGGCGCATGGGGCTTCTACGCCTTCTGGATACCTGAGTACCTCACACGGGAACGAGGTCTCGACCTTGCCCAGATCGGCCTAACGGCTTGGATCCCGTTCGTTGCTTCGGGCATCGGCGACCTCAGCGGCTCCGGCGTGACAGCGTGGCTCATCGCGCGCGGGTGGTCACTGAACCGCGCTCGCAGGACAGTGCTCTGCACCGCGGCTGCGGCGGCAATGGCGGGCATCGGCGCCGCCTACGCATCGGAATTGTGGGCTGCCATGGCATGCATCAGCGTCGGGGCACTGGGCTTCAAGATCGTGTCAGTCAACTTCTTGAACTTGCCGGCCGACTTCTTCCCGCCGTCGTACGTAGGGACGGCATTCGGGTTTTCCGGAACAGGCGGAAGCGCGGGCATCGTGTTGACCAATGCCCTCATCGGCCTGGTGCTGGACATGACCGGCAGCTACTGGGCGGTGCTGCTGGGTGTGAGTCTGATGACTCCCTTGTCGGTGGTTGTTGCGTTGCTGCTCGCCAAACGAATCGAACCGGTAAAGGGTATCGCTTGAAAGACCGCTACGGCGGAGGGTAACAGTCCACCATTGGGCGAACCCAGAACCGGAAACCGTGTCGAACGGTCCCTCTGCCCGGAGCCAGCCGAGCGCCCCGGCATAGCCGGGCAATGACAGCGATTCCGCCCGGCGCAGAAGATCGGTCGACCGGTCGTAGAGGCGAAAGGCGCGGTTCCTTGCGGAACGCTGAGGCCGCCAGCGGAAGTTGCTGAACTGCTGCGGGGATCTGGAGTCACCGTACCCAGGCACAAGACATAAGATCTTGCCGGGCCTGGGGGAGCGACTGAATCTGCAGAGCGACCCGAGATGCCGGTTCGTGACAGGCCCGAGAACGAGCGCGCCGAGTTGGAGGGAAGCGACGACGCCGCTAAGGTCTTCGCGAACCGGCCCGGCTCGATTCGCTGGCAAGACGTTAACTTGCATTTGGGGCATTTCGTTCCGAAGATTCGACGAGAAGTGGAAGATTTACCTAATCTGGCCGTTCTTTGCAATTCCGACTCTCGTGAGTCTCATAAAGACTTTATTTCAGACAAATTACAAGCACCAATCTTTGATGGGACCTTAACGTTCCACATCGGTCTCGTCAAGACAATTCTATAAATGGAGTTGCTTAAGCTTCAGCTTGATTGCAAGGGAAGGCTTGACTATATCGCGACGACGTCAATCGGCAAGTCTTATGTGCTCCAAGATTCAAAACATCCTTGATCGGCGCATCGGCAGCAAGCTACTACTCGCTCGCCAGAATGCCGTTCCCCGCCGCTAGTCTACGAATGCCATTTCCGGGCCGGACCGCACCGTCTCGGCAGCCTTGATCGCAACTGCCTTCTCGACTGGGCTCTCGGTGGCCATGTGGCCCGTCCTCTCGTTGAAGATGACCTGCAGGGGATTCAGGGGCAGGGCGCCGTCGTCACCGATGCGGGACGTACCGTAGATGTGGAACGGCTGTGCATCGTTAATCCGGGCCAGGTCCTCGAGCTTCTGCTTTCGGTGCTTCGGAATCAGCCTCGGAGGCCGAGCCTTGTTGTTGGGCTCGCGATCCCAGTTCAGGTGCAAGTGCTTCGAGAGCTTCTCCTCCGACTCTCCCGCGAAACGCATCGCAGGCCACTTGAATACCGGACCGTGCACGTGCTTCCCACGCAGGTGGTAGAAGATCTTCGTCCCGACCTGGAAATACTTCCTTGAACGTTCGCGCAATTCCCCAAAGTCACGGCTCTGCTTCCAAGCCGTCATGATGAACTCCCATTGAAGCTGGGTCAGTTCGCGCGCCTTCATCGCGTGACCGGAGGCCATGCGCGTGTCCTCGAGCGGAGCAAGAATTGAGGGAACATACAGTACCTTGTTGTTCTTCAGGCGGTGCAAGAGTTCCAAGGACAGCTTGATGTCGTCGTCAGTCTCGTTCGGCAGGCCCACGATGAACGTGTACACGGGGAACCAGTTGTTGTCGTTGAGAATGTTCGTGCCCTCGACAACAATCTCCTGCCAGTCCCGGATGTCGAACGGCAGCGATTTGCCCGACATCGTTAGCGCCGCCAAGCGGGGCGAACCAGTCTCGATGCCAATGAGCGGAGCTAGGAACCGCTTGTCGTGATGCGTCGAATTGCGGTTCTGCAATGCGCTCTTGTCTAGGAGGATGCTTGATAGGTCCCGGATCAGGCCTGGGTTGACAACAGAAGGCGCTATCGTCGCAGGCGACAGCGGCAAGTAGTCGACGCCGGACTCCTCGGCGATCGAGCCGTAGAAATTCAGCAGCTGGTGGGAATTGGGGATGTAAAACGGGGCCGACGCTCCGTAAATGAATATGTCCTCGGAAACCGGGAAGATGATTCGGCCGCCGTTTGACGTGTTGGCACGGACCGTCGCCAGCACATCCGGCATCGGCACCGAGATGCGGGTCTCTAGCGTGGGCGAGCAGAATACACACTGGCGGCCGCAGCCGCGATTCATCTCGACGATGCCGTATGTCGACCTCTTGCGCGGGATAATGAGGTTCTCGACACTCGGCTCAGGGGCGTTGACGGTGGGCGGCAACTCCTGCCCGTCCTCGGCCATCTGGAAGATCTCCAGGATTTTCGATTCCGCCCTGCCGTTAATGATGCAATCAACTCCCAGTCGCTCACGGGATCCGGTCTCGTCGATCTGCCACGCACCCGCGCCTCCCACGATGATCTTGGGCTTGTGCTCGCAGATGGCCGGATGCAGGTAGACGCGCTCGGACTCAGCTGCATTGATAGGGCGCGCGGAGGAGCCGAAGATGTTGGAGTAAACGCCGGTCGAGAATGCCGTCCCGATTGGATTGTGCGCTCCGACACCGACGGCGACCGTGCGCCGCCCTACAAAGGTGCCTAGGTCGTCTGGATAGCAGACAACTACATCGCCATCGGGATAGTGACGACGCAACAGCTCCTCCGCAACGCGAACCCCGTACGGCATCACCTTCGCGCTGCCGTCTTCGTACCTGGGTTGATCGAACTTTCGCTTTTGGAAGAATCTAGGGACAGAATGCGCTGGAGCGGAAGCGTACATCATTTGCTTCCACGGGCTGAATGCCTGCTCCGTGCTCTGGGTGCCTGGAGCAGTAAGTACGAATTTCACGCCGTCTCTGTGATACGCCATGCCGTGCCAAATCCCCGCATTCCACGTGGATTCCTAATTGCAATTTGACGTTCGGCGACCTCGGCCGATTCTCATCCGCATCGCAGCGGATCGCGACTGCCGGGCTGTAGCCTAGACCAAGCAGGCGTTCACAGCGTGTTTCCTGATCGTTCGTATCATGGCGTGCAGGCCGTTCCCGCGAGTAGGGCTGAGGTGCTCCGCGAGACCGATCTCCTCGATGAAGCCGTGCCCGGCATCCAGAATGGCGCGAGGGGCGAAGCCCGAGTAAGCACGCAACAGGAGGGCTATGAGACCGGAAACGATGGCCGCGTCGCTGGTCGCCTGCAGGTATAGCTTTCCGTCCCTCTGCTCGGCGCAAAGCCAGACCTGTGCCTGGCAACCCTTAACCTTGTGCTCGTCGGTTTGATAGGCCGCGGGGAACTTGGGCAGCCTTCGGCCAAGATCGATGATGTGCTGGTACCGGTCCATCCAGTCGTCGAGGAATTCGAACTCGTCGACAATCTCGCGGTGGACTTCCTGTATGGACTGGCTGTTCAACCCAGAATCACCACACTTGAATCTTACCCGCTAGAGCCACTGCGATGATGCGAGGGAGTAACGACTCGCATTGCTCCTTGCCCCGGCCGCACGGCGTTCATGCAGGGCAGAAAGCATTCCAGGCGCCCTCGCCGAAGGATGAGAGGCCATTGCACACGGCCCGCTTTGGTACAAGTGGAGCACCGTGCGATTGCCCTTCGGACTCCTTGCAGCCGGCATCCTTGCGCAACTGCCCGCTTCTGACCTCCAGCGAGTGCGCTACAACCACCCGGGCCTGGAGGTAGATCTCGGCGTCGGATTGTGGGCATGGCCCTTGCCGATGGACTACGACGGCGACGGCGACCTGGACCTGGTCGTCTCCAGTGGCGGCCTTCCCTACGAGGGCACCTACTTTTTTGAAAACCCGTCCGATTCGAAGAGCAAGGATCCCATGCCGGTGTTCCGCGCCGGTGTGCGGATCGGCAAATACAGGACTAATGCTCAGATCTCGCATAACGACAGGCACGTGCCGGTGGTCACGACGCCCGGGGAAAGACACGATCTGTTTCGAGAGCACGGCTTCGGGAAGCCCGCGAAACTGAGTCTAGAAACCGAAAGGGTCTACGCGTCCAGCGGGCGAATCCGAGCCAAGCAGTGGAAGCTGGCGGACTGGGAGGGAGACGGCGACCTCGACCTCGTGATCGGTGTCGGCGACTGGGGGGAATACGGGTGGGATGACGCCTACGACAAAGAAGGCAACTGGACGAATGGACCTCTCCATGGCTACGTTTACCTTGCCTTGAAGCAAGCCGACGGCAGTTTCGGAAAACCTCGGAAGATCTTCGCCGGCGGAGAGCCGGTGGATGTCTACGGCATGCCAAGTCCGAGCTTGGCGGACTTCGACTCGGACGGGGACCTTGATCTGATTTGCGGAGAATTCCTTGACGGTTTCACCTATTTCGAGAACATCGGCTCGAGAAACAGCCCTCGGCTTGCTGCGGGGAGACGGCTCAAAAGCCGGGACTCTCCTTTAGCGATGGACCTGCAGATGATCACCCCCACTGCCGTCGACTGGGACCATGACGGGCATGTTGACTTGATCGTGGGAGACGAGGACGGAAGGGTAGCCTTCCTCAGGAATCTCGGGACCCTTGCGGACAGCACCCCGCAGTTCGCCCAGCCGAAGTACTTCCGCCAGCGGGCCGAGTACGTAAAGTTCGGTGCGCTGGTCACGCCGCAGGGCGTCGACTGGGATGGTGATGGAGACGAGGACATCGTTGCCGGTAACACGGCAGGCTATATCGGCCTGATTGAGAACTTGGGCGGTGACCCGCTGAGATTTGCCGCTCCGCGCCTGCTGCAGGCTGATGGGAAGACCATTCGCATCCAAGCCGGTCCCAGCGGATCGATCCAGGGACCTTGCGAGGCAAAGTGGGGCTATACGACCGTCGGCGTGGCCGATTGGGACGGGGACGGCCTGCTCGACATTGTTGCGAATTCGATCTGGGGCCGGATCGTCTGGTTCCGCAACATCGGGGCCAGGGAAATGCCCCGCCTGGCTCCTGCGCGACCGGTGCGGATCGATGGGCAAGCCGGTCCAACGAAGCCCGAATGGAACTGGTGGGAACCGGCGCGCACGGAAATGGTCAGCCAGTGGAGGACGCGGCCGGTTCCGATTGACTGGGACCAAGACGGACTCATGGACCTCGTCATGCTCGACCACCAGGGTTATCTTGCGTGGTTCCGAAGAGTCCGGCGGAACGGCGAGCTACTGTTGTCGCCTGGCCAGAGGATCTTCGCGTCCCAGCCCGCCTCGGCCTTCGATAACAAGCACCGGGGTCTCAACGAGGTTCCAGGATTGTTGCGGCTCAACGCCGGAGGAGCGGGAAAGAGCGGTCGTCGCAAGATCGACCTTTTCGACTGGGACGGAGACGGCAAGCTCGATCTATTGGTCAACAGCGAAAGCGTCGATTGGATGCGAAACCTGGGGGTTCGGAACGGCCAGACGCTGCTTGCTGATCAAGGGCCTCTCACCGTGACAAAGCTCGCCGGGCACACAACAAGCCCTACGACCGTGGACTGGGACCGTGACGGAAAGCGCGAGCTTCTGGTCGGAGCTGAGGACGGATTCCTTTATTGGGCGGATCCCGCATCCTACAAATAGGGCTCAAGCGTGGGGCTGTTCTTCAAGCCCCTGGCAGTTCTCCGACCCTGCTACCGATTCGAATCGGCAGTTCAAAGCCGGCCTGACCTCCAATACATAGAGCAGCTTGCTGTAACCTTTCGGAGCCTCTCGAGTAGATCGGTCCGTAGCGCATTGGGTCCAGCACGGCGAGACCGCACGGGTCGCGGTTATTCGCAGTGTCCAGAGGCAGTGCAGCAAGCCGTCGCCTCCCGTCAAACCAACGGCCTGCATTGGATGGCGTCTGGCAAGGCGATGCCGCTTCGCGTCCACGACGCCGGCAGCCGCAGGCAATCGGGTCGCGGCGCTAGTGGAGAGAATCGAGACTAGTCCACCGAAGTGATACTCTAGCCTATTAAGTCCATTTGCATGAGCGAATGGTTTTTGAAGCCCCTCAACCATGGCCAGAGTGGTGACATTCGGCGAGGTTATGTTGCGTCTCGCCCCTCCAAACTTCGAGCGACCGCTGCAGTCGCCGACGTTCGTCGCAACATTCGGAGGAGGTGAAGCGAACGTCGCCGTCTCGACAGCGAATCTCGGTATCCCCACTTCGTATGTCACGGCGCTGCCCGAGGGCAATTTCCTTGCGGATGCATGCATCGGGCAGCTGCAGAGCTTCGGCATCGACTGCAGCCGGATCGTCCGGAAACCGGGCCGTGTCGGCATCTATTTTCTCGAGACCGGGGCCAACCAAAGGCCTTCGAAAGTTCTCTACGACCGCACCGACAGCTCCATCGCGCTGGCCGGCCCAGGTGAATTCGACTGGGACGCGGTTTTCGACGGGGCGACCTGGTTCCACATCACAGGCATCACGCCGGCCTTGACTCCGGGTTGCGCGGAACTGTCGCTGGAAGCGGTTCAGGCTGCGCAGGCCAAGGGCGTCACGGTCTCCTGCGACTACAACTTCCGGAAGAAGCTCTGGAATTACGGAAAGACGGCGCCGGAAGTGATGAACGAGATCGTCAACTACGTCGACGTGGGAATCGCTAACGAGGAAGACTGCCAGAGGTCGCTGGGCATCTCCGTCGATGACGTCGATGTCGAATCGGGCCATCTGGACGTGGGTCGCTACGAGCAGCTAGCCCTGAAGGTTCTGAACCAATTCCCCAACCTGAAGATGCAAGCCATCACGCTGCGGGAGTCCGTGTCAGCTTCCCACAACGGCTGGTCGGCCTGCCTGCATGACCGATCGAACTTTTTCCTCAGCCGCAAGTATCAGATCACGCACATCATCGATCGCGTCGGCGGGGGCGACGCCTTCTCGGGAGGTCTGATCGGCGGCCTGCATCGGTTCCCCGGAGACATGGCCCAGGCCCTGGAGTTCGCCGTGGCGGCGTCCTGCCTCAAGCATTCCGTGCCGGGAGACTTCAACCGATTCAGCGCCAGCGAAGCTCTGGCGCTGATGAAGGGTGGCGGCTCGGGCCGGGTCGAGCGCTAGCGGATCCCCACTCACCCGTAAACGTAGAGAAGCACCTGTTTGAGGTCTTGGAATGCCTGGACCTTCCCCTGCTTGTTGTAGCCTCGCAATAAGTAGGAGGGATGGTAGGTGGGCATCACCCGGATGCCGCCCCACTCCTGCCAATTCCCCCGCAGTCGGGTGATGCCCTCGGAGGTGCGCAGCAACGCCTTGGCTGCTGTTCCCCCCAGCACGCAGATCGCCCTTGGCTGGATAGCTTTGATTTGCCGGGCCAGAAACTGGCCGCAAATCTCCATTTCGTCCTTTTCCGGGGTGCGGTTCTTTGGGGGGCGGCACTTCACGACGTTGCAAATGTACACATCGGGCCGGCGGATCGGCAGCCCGACCCGCTCGCAGGTGCCGTCGATCATGCGGGTGAGCAACTGCCCCGCCCTGCCGACAAATGGCAGCCCCTGCTCGTCCTCCTCCGCTCCCGGCCCCTCGCCTACGAAGACCAGCTTGGCGGCGGGGTTTCCGCTACCGAACACGATGGTCTTCCGTGCCTGGTGGAGACGGCACCGCTTGCACTCACCCATATCGTTCTGGATAACCCGCAGGGCGGCCTCGTGCTGATTCTCGGCGTCCACTGGATCCTCCCGATCGGGCTCAGAGTCGATCGGATCAATGTACAGCTCATTGATTCCCAGGTCGCGGTAGAACTCAAGGTATTCGCGCATCAGGCTGGAAGACATCGAAGCCTCCAAACGTCACGCAGCCGCCCGGCGACGGTACCGAACAGCGAAGTCGAAGATGCGGGCCGCCATGCTCGTCTTGGTCATCGTTTCCAAACGGTGAACTTCCCCGGTCGCACCTAGCACGAGCCCTTGGTTGAATTCCGTCTCGAATCCGGTAGACCCGCCGACCGGGTTGGCAACGACGAGGTCGCATCCCTTCGAGCGCAGCTTGCTACGGGCATTGGACTCCAGGTCGTGTGTCTCGGCAGCAAACCCGATGACGAAACGGCTCCCTTTTCTTTGCGCAACGGCCCTTAGGATATCGGGTGTCTCCTCCAAGTGAATCCCGGGGGGCCCATCGCGTTTCTTGATCTTCCGGCCGGATGGCGTCGAAGGGCGGTAGTCGGCAACTGCCGCGGCCATGACTGCGATGCTCGCGTCTGGAAGGCGCTCGATCGCGGTGTCATGCATCTCTTGCGCGCTTTCCACATCGACGCGCTCGCATCCTTGAGGTGTCGGCAAGGCGACGGGGCCGGCAATCAGTATCACTCGCGCGCCGCGCCGCGCCGCCTCCTCGGCGAGCGCGAAGCCCATTCGGCCGCTCGAGCGATTGGACAAATACCGAACCGGATCCAGAGCCTCCCTAGTAGGCCCCGCCGTAATCAGGACGCACTCGCCGTGCATGTCGCCGCGGAAACGCAATGCATCTCGCACGGCGGCGACGATGGGCTCCGAATCGGCCAGGCGACCGCGGCCGACGGTCCCGCACGCCAACTCTCCGCTGCCGGGCTCCACCACGACCGCTCCTCTGGACCGGAGCACCGCCAAGTTCTCCCTCGTGGCCGGGTGCTCCCACATGCGCGTATTCATGGCAGGCGCCAGCACGAGCGGCCCCGTGAAGGCAAGGTGGGCCGTGCTAAGGAAATCGTCGGCGAGCCCGAGCGCGAACTTGGCTAGTATGTCCGCCGTCGCCGGGGCGACCAGCATCAAGTCAGATGCTTGCGCGACCTCAATGTGCGCAACCGAGCTAGTGAGCGTCTCGTCCGCGGACAAATCGGCGAAGAGATCTGTAATCACCCTGTTGCCGGTCAGCGACGCCAGAGTGAGGGGCGTGATGAACTTCGTCGCGGCCCGCGTCATGACGGCTTGCACGCGGTATCCGTCCGACCGCAGGGCGCGGACGAGCTCCGCAGACTTGTAGGCGGCTATGCCGCCCGACACGCCCAGCAAGATGGTTTTTTCATTGCTCATTCCCGAAGCCGACAATCTCAGTATAGGGATCGCGCCGCCGCTCGAGACGGGTGGGTCCGCCAATTCAGGCAACTCCTACCGGGGACATTGAGAATAGGTCCTCTGCCTTCATCGCCCGGACTCGGTCCCGCAGCTTTGCAGCCTTCTCGAACTCGAACTTCTGGGCCGCATCCCTCATCTTGGATTCCAGCTCGGCGACCAGCGCTTCGTATTCCTCTTTGGTCTGGGGAACCAGTTCCGTCTCTTCGGCGATCGGCACATCGACATAGTCCGCATCCACGATGCGGGCCAGAGTCATGTCAATCGGCTTCACGATCGTCTCGGGCGTGATTCCATGCGCATCGTTGTAGCTCTGCTGGAGGTGCCGGCGGCGAGTTGTCTCGGCAATTGCTTGCGCCATACTGCCGGTGATGCGGTCGGCGTACAAGAGCGCCTTCCCGTGCACGTTGCGCGCCGCGCGGCCCATAGTCTGTATCAAAGAGCCCGCAGATCGCAGGAAGCCTTCCTTGTCGGCGTCTAGGATCGCGACGAGAGACACCTCCGGGAGGTCAAGGCCCTCCCGGAGGAGATTGATCCCTACCAGCAGGTCGAACTCTCCCCGGCGCAGGTCGCGCAACGTCTTGACCCGGTCCAGTGTGTCCACTTCCGAGTGCAGGTAACGGCAGCGCACGCCGGCTTCGGCGTAGTATTCGGACAGATCTTCCGCCATGCGCTTTGTCAGGGTTGTCACCAGGATCCGCTCGTCGGCTTCGGCCCGAGCTCGGATCTCGCGCAGCAAGTCGTCGATCTGGCCTCTCACCGGGCGCACCTCGACTTCCGGATCCAGCAGGCCGGTCGGCCTGATGACTTGCTCCGCGATGACCCCGGCTGACTTGGTCAATTCGTAGGGGCCAGGCGTAGCCGAGACGTACATCAGCTGGAATGTCCGGGCTTCGAACTCTTCGAACGTGAGCGGCCGGTTGTCCAGAGCGCTTGGGAGGCGGAAGCCGTGCTCTATGAGCCGTTCCTTCCGCGACCGGTCCCCATGGAACATCGCCCGCACCTGCGGAATCGTCTGGTGACTCTCGTCGACGATCAGGATCGTGTCGTGGGGAAGGTAGTCCAGCAGGGTCGGCGGCGGCTCCCCGGGCTTGCGATCGGAGAAGTGCCGGGAGTAGTTCTCGATGCCATGGCAGTACCCGATCTCGCGCATCATCTCGATGTCAAACTGCGTCCGCTGACTCAGGCGCTGCGCTTCGAGCAGCTTGCCAATCCCGTTGAGCTCGCGAGTCCACCAATCGAGTTCCTCCGTGATGCTGTCGATGGCCCCGAGCATCGACTCGTCCGACATCACGTAGTGACTGGCTGGGTAGATCGGGAGTCGCAGGTAGGTTTGGCGCACCAAGCCCAGCAACGGATCAATCTGCGACAGGGAATCAACCTCGTCGCCCCAGAGCTCGATCCGATAGGCGTAGTCGTCGTAAGGAGGATAGACTTCGATGACGTCGCCAATCATGCGGAACGAGCCGCGCTCGAAATTGCCGAGATCGTTCCTGTTGTAAAGGATCTTGACAAGCTGGCGCACGATCTCCTTGCGAGAAATGCGCTGCCCTTTCTCCAGCATCAGCAGCATGTCGTAGTAGGCGTCCGGGGAGCCGAGACCGTAGATGCAGCTAACGCTCGCAACGATCACGCAATCCCGGCGCTCGAACAGCGACTTGGTCGCCGCAAGGCGCAGCTTGCTCAGATCCTCGTTGATCGTCGCTTCCTTCTCGATGTAGGTGTCGCTGGCCGGCATGTAGGCCTCGGGCTGGTAGTAGTCGTAGTAGCTGACGAAGTACTCGACGGCGTTGTCCGGAAAGAACGACTTGAACTCGTGATACAGCTGGGCCGCTAGCGTCTTGTTGTGAGCGAGCACAAGTGTCGGGCGCTGGAGGGCCTCGATGACCTTGGCTACCGTGTAAGTCTTTCCGGAGCCTGTTACGCCGAGCAGGACTTGGTGGTCGTCGCCGCTCTCGACCCCGTGAACGAGCTGTTCAATTGCCGACGCCTGGTCTCCGCGCGGGCTGTAGTCGGAGTCCAATCGGAAGGGCATCTGGATTTAGTTTACTGAGCGTCGTAAGACCTCGCTAGCGTCCTTGAACCAGTCGGGATCGGATCGAACGGGCTCGCGGCGGGCTCAGAATCTGTGCCGACCCCGTATGCGTCGAGGCCTACGTGTCTTGTGGGGCTTCGACACCCTCGTCCTGTTGCTGCGCTTTGCGACAGTGACGATCGTCGTGGTCGCCGGCCACGATATAAGTGTCCAATCGATCACTGAAGCGGCTGTATTCTGCTGGGCCCAATTCGCGCGGCGTCCTTTCGCGCGCCTTCTTGTCCATGAAGTGCGTCCGGGCGCCTCGATGGTCGACCACCGTTCCGTGCGCCATGATCAGCTCGATGACGTCCCTGCCGATTCCGCGCTGCTGACATCCCTTCTCGGCGTGTTCCGTTAGCACCCGGCGATCCGCCATTGACACCGCCACTCAATGCCTCGAAGGAGACACTCAGCGCCGCGTACCGCCGATCCAGTCCGGGACCGAGTTGCAGACGATGCACAAGCCCGGCCGCGGGGAGATGAACACACCTTTAACCGCATCGGGACTGTACCATATGGGCTGGCAACTGCGCGAGGCCATTGGCCGTCTAGGCTGGGCGGTCTTTCCGGCCTTGCACATAGGGCGCAGGTCGCGGAATCAACGGACATCAATGGAAGCCCCGGGCATGAATGGACGCCATCCAAAATGGCTGCTGCTGGCACTGTCGCTGTGCCTAGGTTCGGCCACTGGTGAAGCCACGGAGATCCGTTTCGACGAGAGAATCCTTCCGATCTTCCAGAAACGCTGCGCTGTCTGCCACCTAGGCCCTAACGCGCAGAAGGGCATGCGTGTCGGCAGCGTCGACGATCTCTTGCGCGGTGGCGAGTCGGGTCCCGCCATCGTTCCGGGCGATCCGGATGCAAGCCCGATTCTTTCCAAGGTGGCAGGCGAGAAGCCGGAAATGCCTCCGATAGGCGAACCGATGACCGTCGAAGAGGTCGCAGCTCTTCGCAGCTGGATCGCCGCGGGCGCGCCGCGCGACGGGAGCAGTCAAGAATCGAGCACCGAAGCGGTCTGGTGGTCCCTTCGAGCGCTGCGCGACACGCCCGTGCCAGAGCCGGGTGGCATCTGGGCACGCTCCGCGATCGATGGCTTCCTGCTGGCGGGCATGGCCAAGAAGGCCTTGGCCCCCTCTAGCGAAGCTGACCGAAGGACATTGATCCGGCGATTGAGCTTCGACTTGCTAGGCCTGCCTCCGACCATCGAGGAGGTCAACGCGTTCGTCGGAGACTCGACCCCGGCGGCCTACGAGCGACTCGTGGACCGGATGCTGGCGTCTCCGGCCTACGGCGAAAGGTGGGGTCGGCATTGGCTGGACGTGGCCCGCTTCGGCGAAAGCAACGGCTACGAGCAGAACCACCTGAGGGAGCGCGCGTGGCCCTACCGCGACTGGGTGATCCGATCGCTTAACGAGGACAAGCCGTTCAACCGAATGATTGTGGAGCAACTAGCCGGTGATCAGGTAGTACCTGACGATCCGTTCATCCAAGCCGCTACGGGGTTCTTAGTTGCGGGTCCGCACGACACCGTGAACATCAAGAATCCGGCAGGCGAAGCGCAGAAGCGCGCCAATCACCTCGACGACATCATCATGGGTACCGCATCGGCGTTTCTCGGACTCACCGTGCATTGCGCCCGCTGCCACGACCACAAATTCGACCCCATTGGAAACAAGGACTACTACCGGATGCAGGCCGTGTTCTCGGGTGTCTGGCACGGGGAGCGGATCTGGGATTTCCCCCAGCGGGTTGCGGCGTTCGAATCTGCGGCGGAGCCGCTTTCGGAAACGATCCGGCAAAGCGACGAGGCGCTGGCGGCCCTTCGCGAGGGTGCCAGGAATCGGGTGGAGGCAATACGGCACGAAGTCCTAGGGCGGTACCGTCCCCGGGTCGATCAGGCCGGGACGGACGAGACGTTCGAGCCGGTGGAAGCGCGCTTCGTGCGGATGGTGATTAGCGCATCCACAGCCGGGCGGCGCCAAGTCGATTTGGACGAGTTCGCTATTTGGTCAGCGGGACAGGGTGCTCGCAACGTGGCGCTCGGCGGCATCGCAACAGCCAGTTCCACCCGCGTGGACTCGGCAAGCCCGGACACCTACTCACCGAAGAATCTAGTGGACGGCAAATACGACAGGCGCTGGATTTCGGCGGGCGGTCTGCCCGCTTGGATCCAAGTCGAGCTGACGGATGCCCATCGCGTGGATCGAGTCGAATGGTCCTCCGACCGCCTCGGGGGCTTCGGCGGTAGATACGGCAGACCGCAACCGGAGACCTATGAAATCGAGGTTTCGGTGGACGGCGAGTCGTGGGAGACGGTGGCGACATCGGAGGGTCGGCTGCCGTTCTCCGAGGAGGTCCAAGACCAACTGCTCCTGCGCGCAGTTTTCACCGCGCAAGAGGACCTTTCCTGGGACCGTCACCAGAAGCGCAAGCGGGCCGCGGAGCAGCGGCTCAGGAAGCTGGCGAGACCGCGCGAAGCGTTTCTCGGACGGTTCGAGCAGCCCACGGAGCCTTCGTTCGTGATGGTGCGCGGCGATCCGATGAACAAGGGAGGCGAGGTAGCGCCGGGCAGCCTCAGCACCCTCGACGGCTTGCTAGAGGGATTCGAGCTTGCGCCGGACGCGCCGGAATCCGACCGCCGGCTTGCCCTGGCGCGCTGGATCGCGTCGGACAAGAACGCATTGACCGCCCGAGTGATCGTCAATCGCGTCTGGATGCATCACTTCGGCCGCCCCTTGGTGCGCAACCCCAGCGATTTCGGCGTCAACGGGGGGGAGCCGACTCACCCGGAATTGCTCGACTGGCTGGCCGCCCGACTGGTCGGGACGCACGGATGGCGCCTGAAGCCGCTGCACAAGGAAATCGTGCTGTCCGCCGCTTACCGGCAGTCCAGCCGCTTCGACGAGACGCTGGCGACGGTGGACACCGACGGGGCATTTCTTTGGAGATTCACGCCGAGACGCCTCGGCGCCGAAGAGTTGCGGGACGCGATTCTGTCGACGAGCGGCAATCTGGACCGCGGGATGGGCGGGCCGGGCTTTCGTCTGTACCGGTACACGGTCGACAATGTCGCAACCTACTACCCGCTCGAAGAATTCTCGAGAGACACCCACCGACGGTCGGTGTACCACCAGCACGCACGCTCTGTAAAGCCGGAGTTGCTCGGCGAATTCGACTGTCCGGACAGCTCCCTGCCGGCCCCTAGGCGGATTTCTACGACCTCGCCGCTGCAGGCGTTGACATTGCTGAACAGTGCATTCGTGCTGGATCAGGCGAATGCGTTTGCAGAGCGCATTCGTAGGGTTGCCGGGAATGATCGACGGAGAGATGTCTCGGTCGCTTGGCAGGTGGCGTTCGCGCGGAAACCTACGGACGAAGAAGCAGAGAGGGCGGAGGCTTTCATGAAGGACCATGGCCTCGAGGCTTTGGCGAGGGCAATTCTGAATTCAAACGAATTCCTGTACGTCTTCTAAGGCGCCAGGAGCGAAGCCCGGGGTCACAACATGACAAGTTGTCGGGTTCCAATCGCAGCACAAGTGAATCCCTCAGTCACCGTCGCCTAGCGCAACCGCGAACGAAGGGTCTCCCGAATTTCCGCCAATGCATAGCCATTCCCCGGTTGAGGCCCCGATCCATTCACCGCCTCCATGACTCTGTATCAACACGACGGTCAGTGAACTGCAGCCGCAGAGAGCCCATGAGGCAGCCTGCAGACCGCCCGACTTCGGCACGCAGGGGCGCCATGGAAAGGGATTGGATCGTGAAGGAGGTTCTCGCCTGCACCAGGTGGAGCCCGGCTCGCGGTACCGGCATGCAATTCACTGGAACGGTGGCAGCTCAAGCATGTGGTTTACTTGAATCGTCTGGGCGGAACCCGCCAAATGATATTGCACCCGTCGCGGAGAGAGTTGCTAGGGGACTTCGTCACGGGACTTCAAGGCGTTGCACTCGCTTCCCTTCTCCCTACGATCACTCCAGCCGCGAATAATGGGACTCATTTCGCGCCGAAGGCTAAGCGGGTTTTGCAAATTTTCTGCCCCGGCGCGGCATCCCACATTGACCTTTGGGATTACAAGCCAGAACTGCAAAGGCGTTCCGGAATGCCAGCCCCGGCCGAAATGGACGCCGTCACGTTCCAAGGCAAGAACGGCGCCCTTATGGGCTCGCCATGGGAATTCATCCCTCGAGGGCAGAGCGGCAAGATGGTCACTGAGCTTCTTCCCGAACTAGGCAGCTTGGTAGACGAAATCGCCTTCATTCACTCGATGCAGTCAACAACCAACACGCACGGCCCGGCCTGCGTGCTGCTCAATACGGGCTTCGTCCTTGAAGGATTCCCTTCGTCAGGATCATGGGTAAGCTACGCGCTTGGGTCAGCGAACAACAACCTCCCGACCTACGTCGCGATCCCGGACATCCGAGGGATCCCGCCGGCTGGCCCGGCCAACTGGGGGTCTGGATTCCTTCCCGCCGAGCATCAGGCCATCGTGTTCAACGCACAGGAGCCGATTCGAAACCTAGAGCGGCCGCCTGGGATCCCGGCCCGCACGGACACGGCCACTCGCGACTTCCTTCGATTCCTGGACAGCAACCACGCTGCCCGCCATCCAGGAGAGCAGGAACTCCAGGCACGCATCGCCTCGTACGAGCTAGCCGCCCGAATGCAGCTCTCCGCCCCGGAAGTCACGGACCTGTCGAAGGAGTCCAGGGCGACCCGCGACCTCTACGGCGCCGACGACCCGAATCCACTCAAGGCGGCCTACGCTCGGAACTGCCTTCTCGCGCGCCGACTCCTGGAACGTGGCGTGCGCTTCGTCAGCCTGTTCTGCGCTTCCCGCGCGTCCGGCGTCGACGGCCTCTTGAATTGGGATGCCCACAAGACTCTCAAGGCCGACTACGAGCGACACTGTCCGGTCTTGGACCAGCCGACGGCAGGTCTGTTGCGCGACATGCGCTCGCGCGGATTGCTCGACGACACGCTGGTGGTCTGGGCAACCGAGTTTGGACGCATGCCAACTCACCAGGAAGGCACCGTGGGACGCGACCACAACCCGAACGCCTTTACCGTCTGGCTCACCGGCGCGGGAATCAGGGGCGGAGTGAGCTACGGATCTACCGATGAGTTCGGTGGCAAGGCCGTAGAAAACGTCGTCACCGTGCATGACTTCCACGCAACGATGCTGCACTTGCTTGGCCTGGATCACGAGCGGCTGACTTGGTACCACAACGGAATCAATCGCCGTCTCACGGACGTACATGGTCACGTGATCCGAGACGTCCTCGCGTGAGAGCCCCGGATTGGAGCGTGGATTCAGGCTCAAGATTGCGCTCGCAGGGTGCTCGCCTTGGCCTGCCATCAAGGTGCGAGTCGATCCCACTGGTCGGCACTTGAACCGGGGCTTGGACTCGTCCTGGGCAGGGCCGGCTGAAGCGGCGTGATCGGGTCGGCAAGACAATCGGCCCCGTCTGCCATGCCCTGGCGGTATAACGGAATGATGCTCGATGGTATCCGGGTGCTCGACCTGTCCCAGAACATCGCCGGGCCGCAGGCTACCCAGATCTTGGGCGATCTAGGTGCGGATGTAATCAAGGTCGAACCTCCCGGTGGTGACCCGGCGCGCAAGTGGGGTCCGCCCTTCTGGGGAGGCGACGCCCCGCTTTTCCTAGCCTTCAACCGCAACAAGCGAAGCATAGTGGTTGACCTGAAGTCCGACACGGGCCGCAAGATCGTCACACGGCTGCTGGCTCGGTCGGATGTGATGGTTCAAGCCTTCCGAAAAGGGGTCATCGAAAAGCTTGGCTTCGGGTACGAGACGGTCAAGCGGAAGCACCCGAAGCTCATCTACGCGTCGCTTACCGGGTATGGCTCGGAAGGACCTTATGCGGACATTCCCGGATATGACCCTCTCTTGCAAGCCTACAGCGGCATCATGTCAATCACTGGTGACCCGGACGGCGCGCCCGCCCGTGTAGGCGGATCAGTGGTGGACATCGGCTCGGGAAACCTCATCGCCCTCGGAATCCTCGCAGCACTGCGGAAGCGCGACCTAGAGAGCGTAGGATCGCTCGTCGAGTGCTCCTTGCTCGACACGTCACTGGGGTGGATCGGCTACCACATGATGAACTACGTAGTCAGCGGAAAGGTGCCGCAACGAATGGGGACCGGACTGACGATGATCGCCCCTTACGAGGCCTTTCCGACGCAGGACGGCGAGTTGATGATCTGCGGGGGGAACGACGGGATTTTTCGTCGGCTGTGCGAAGCATTGAGGATTCCCGAGGCCGCCGACGATCCGAGATTCAATGACAATGCCTCGCGAGTCGATCACTGCGACGCGTTGCGCGAATTGCTCACGTCGCGGACGAAACAGATGACTACCCGGGACTTGGACCGGCTGCTCAAAGACCACCGAGTGCCCTGCTCGCCAATCCAAGACATCGCCGAAGTCGTCTCCGATCCGCAGGTGCGGGCCAATCGCATCTTCGAGCCGCAGCCCCACCCGCGAATCCCCGGCTACAGGGACCTCAAGATGTCAGTTCGTTTCGATGGCGAGCGACCGCCTTTGCGGTCCGTGCCGCCCGTTATTGGCGAGCACACAGACGAGATCCTAGCCGAGATCGGGTACGACGAAGCCGAAATCCGCGGCTACTCGGAGGCGCTCGTCGGCTAAGAAAGCGGAAAGCCCTCGACGCGAAGCCCCTCCCGTCAATGGCGCGGTCCGGGCTCGGCAACAGCCCGGCCGCCTGCCCGAAGCGCGTGGTGTTCGTAAAGCTGAAAGCCTCGAACCGGAACTGTAACGAGTGACCCTCTGTCGGCGTCCGGAAGCGCTTGCCTGGCATCAACTCCAGCCTCTTGCCGCCGGGCCCGACACAACGTTGCGCCTGCTGTTGCCGAATATGCCAGGTTTGCTGATCACGAAGGCCGACTGGTCGAACCAGCCCTCGATTGTCGGATTGCTGAGTTTCCCTTCTCCTACGCGATTGCCGCGATTGCTGGTCTGTGTGTTCCGGGGATCGCCCGGAAAGACGATTTCGAACCGGAACCCGGTCCGCAGCGCCATGATTCCGCCGACTTGCCAGCGGCAGAGGACCGCATCCGCGACGCCGCTCCCGTTCGATCCGAAGAGGTGGCCGTTGCCAAAGGGCAGTTCCCCGGTGAAGCTGGTCGTCAAGCTCTGCCTCGTGTCAATATTGGCCCTCGACCGCGATGCAAGCGCCGCCATAAGGAATCACGAGTTTCTCGCCAGCCGGATTCCCCGCGCGGGTCTGGCCCACCCATCCCATCGTCATTTCGGCAAGGCCGTTGCCAGTGGTTGACCTGCTGCGGCCGTTATTCGGCTGCTCTGCGGTGAACACACGGTTGAAGAGAAACTGCCCCATAAGAAACCGCATCGCCTCGCGGTAGATGTTCGGACGGCGGAAGTCGATGCCAATCTTGATGCCGTGCTTCCCCTTCTGCCACAAAATGTTGTCCACGATCTGGATTTTGTCCATCTTGTTGATATTCGGCCAGCAGCAAGGTGTCTCCAAGTTGTTGTAGCCATTGATGTTGAAGAAGCTGAACCCCTGGTCCAACCCGTCCCCGAAGGTCTCGCCTGGAGCGCCCCCGATGCCGAGCTACGCGTTGAGCGGTTCCTGGATCAGGGTGTCGAACCGTCTTGGGAAGCGGGTGAAGCCGAACCGCGCCTCGTTGTGCGCTGGGGAGAGAACGAGTGCGTCCAATTGACTGCGAGATTGTCGCCCTTGAGACCCGCAGTCTGACCGACCTGCCCGCCGGCTTCGACCGGCAGCGGGCTTTGGTTCACGCGGAACTGGCACCGGATGCTCATGCGGTAAGACACGCGGTCGGAGTCGGAGAAATTGTGATCGACCCGGAAGTCGTATCGGTCCGAGTCCGACGGAGCCCGGAACTAATTGTTGAAGTTGAATTCCCTGCCCCGGACATCTGGCGATGGATAGCGGCTAAGCAACGGGCTGCTGACCGGATCGAAACGCGATGCAGGCACCGTGTTGTTCGGGAACTGCTCGGGATCGCCCCCGCGACCGTGCCCGTTGTCGACATCGGGTCGAAGATCATGTTGAAGTTACGCCTCTCCATGGAGAAGTCCCCTGTCCGGCCCGGGTACCCGCACCGACCGTCGCGCCGGGCAGGATGCCAACCGAGAGCTGAGCCAGCTCCAGATAGTTGCGCTTGTCGAGCGGCATCTCGTCGATCCTGTTGCTCACGGGTCGCACCGCACCATATCGCGAAGGTTCAAGCCCGTCAATCCGCGCGAGGCGCAAATAGCAGCGACTCGTTCCAAGCGCTGCCGAACAGGGGCGAGAACAGGATCCGGCTCTTGGAACCGGGAGTGTTTCGTTGCGCGTCCGGTCGCCGGGTTCCACGCCTTGGCCGAGCATCGCCAGAACTCCGGGTGGTTAGAATAACCACAAGTTGATCAAGCGCAGGGAGTTACTGTCTTTAGCCGCCTCCGGGGTGGCCCTGATGGCGTTGCTGGCGCTTTGCTTCTGGCTGACTTCGCTGAACTTCGGGGACTTCCGCCCGGAGAGCCCGACCGCCACCTTCGTCCTCTGGGCATTGTCGACGTGCGTCGTGATCGGCACGATCGCGCTCGGATTCCTGCTGTTCCGCAGCCTTCTCAAGCTGTATATCGAGCGAAGGCAGAACAAGCTCGGCTCGCGCATCAAGACCAAGCTCGTTTGCGGCGTGCTCGCGGTCAGCATCGCGCCCATCGCTCTGAATGTCTACTATTCGGTCACCTTGCTCAATCGCAACTCCGACAAGTGGTTCTCCCAACCGACGGTGGAAGTGCTGAAGAGTGCCGAGCGGCTGATGAGGGAAGGCCACGACGAGCTCTTGCTTTCCCTTCGGCACCAAGCAGAACGGCTGGCCTCGGCTCCCGATACGGAATCGGTCGCACGCTCGGACACCGCGGCTGTTGGATTGCAGGAACTGCTTCGCGAGTCCGGCGCGGACTACTTGGCCGTCCCGGCTGCAAGAAAGGGCGGAACGCCGGTCGAGGTGATCGCGGAAGGGACTTCGGTACCGGAATCCCTCAGGTCACTCGGTGAAGGCGCGGACGCGGATCGCGCGCACGGCGTCATCGATGGCTGGCTCTACGCGACGAAACCGATGCCGTCCGGTACAGGCACGCTCTTGATTGGAAGGGAGATTCCTGCTTCGATCCTCGGTGAGCAGGCTTTCATGCAGGCACAAGTCCGGGAGTGGCAGCAACTCGAAGCGATGCGTCCGGTGGTCTGGCGGAACAACGCGTACATCCTCGCGCTGATCACCCTCTTCATGCTCTTCGTCGCGGTCTGGCTCGCGCAATTCGCGGCCAGGCAAATCACTCGTCCGGTCGAGGCGCTGGTCACCGCCACAGGCGAACTGGCCGGGGGGCACCTCGACTATCGAGTCCAAACACCCGCATCCGATGAACTCGCTGGGTTGGTTGCGTCGTTCAATAGCATGAGCCAAGCGCTAGAAGGCAAGACCCGCCAGCTCGAGCAAAGCAATCGCGACTTGGCGGACGTGAATCGCGAAGTCGAAGAGCGCCGGCAATTCATCAACGCCATCTTGGAGAGCATCACCCCGGCGGTCGTGTCGGTCAACGAGCACCGAGAGATCCTCAAGTTCAACGAGTCGGCCCGCCAATTCGCCCTGGACCGCCCCGTTTCGCCGCTGCTAGTGGTAACGGATCTCCTGGACGAGCCGGATCGCCCCGCATTCGAGCACATGTTCAGTACCGCTCGCAGGACTGGAATCTCGACCAGGGAGTTCGAGGTGGAACGCCGGGGCCGGCCGACACACCTGGCGGTCACTGTCTCCTCGCTCGAGTCCGGCAAGAGCCATCACGGCTTCGTTGTCGTTCTGGAGGACACAACGGAAATCATGCGGGCGCAACGCTCCGAGGCATGGCAGGAAGTCGCGCGGCGATTGGCTCACGAGATCAAGAACCCCCTCACGCCGGTCGCCCTGGCCGCGGGTCGCATCGACCGGCTCCTAGAGCGATTCGACCTAGGCGCGGCCCGCGAGGAGCGAGAGGCCATACGTGACCGCCTAGCTCAGTCCACGCGCACGATCAACCGCGAAGTCCAGTCGCTCAAGTCGCTTGTGGACAGTTTCTCGGACCTGGCGCGTTTCCCGGCAATCCATCCGGAAGCAACCGACCTCAACGCGCTGGTTCGCGATGCCGTAGGCGTGTTCGACGGGCGGTTACCCGGCGTTCGCTTGAGCGTGGACGCGGATCCGTCCATTCCTCCCGCCAGGATCGATCCGGAGCCGTTCAAGAGAGTGATCGTCAACCTGATCGACAATGCGGCCGAGGTGGTCCAAGACTGCTGGGTGAAGGAGATCGTGGTGTCGACGCGGGGCCGAAAGCAGGACAACGTGGTCGAACTGGCCGTCGCGGACTCGGGCCCCGGAATCTCGCCCGAGAACAAGCAAAAGCTCTTTGTTCCCTACTTCTCGACGAAAGAGCGCGGAACGGGACTGGGGCTTTCGATCGTGAGAAGCATCGTGCAAGATCACCACGGCGCCATACGGGTTGAGGACAATCATCCCACCGGCTCGCGATTCATTGTTGAAGTTCCGACGGCTCTCGGCCAGACGGCGAAGTTGCAGGAGGCGGTGGCGTGAGCTCTGCGAAGACGGGCCGCATCCTGGTGGTCGATGACGAGCCGGGTATTCGCGAGACGCTGACAGGGGTTCTCGAAGACGAGGGATACGATGTCGAATCCGCCGAGAGCGGGGAGCGTTGCCTGGAAATGCTCGGAAGCCGGACTTTCGCGGTTGTGCTTCTGGACATCTGGCTGCCCGGAATCGACGGACTCGAGACCCTGCAGCGCATTTCGGACATCGACGCACCGCAGAGGCCCGTCGTGGTGATGATTTCCGGTCACGGCAATATCGAGAGCGCAGTCCGGGCGACAAAGCTCGGCGCTCACGATTTCCTCGAAAAGCCGCTGTCGGTGGCCAGGGTCACGCTGGCGGCGCGCAATGCGCTGGAGCGCCGCAACCTGCTGGTGCAGAACGCGTCTTTGCTTGCCACGGCCGGAGCGACGCACCGAATCCTCGGCAACAGCGTGCCAATGAAGGCCGTCCGGCACCAGATCAAGCTGATGGCTCCGACCAACGGGCGCGTGCTGATCTACGGCGAGAGCGGCACCGGCAAGGAGTTGGTCGCGCACGCGATCCACGCCGAGAGCCAGCGTTCGGCAGGCCGGTTCGTCGAGGTGAATTGCGCCGCCATTCCCGAAGAGTTGATCGAAAGCGTGCTGTTCGGGCATGTCCGCGGCTCCCTGGGGGGAGCCACCAAGGACAAGACCGGGAAGCTCCAGCTGGCAGACGGCGGCACATTGTTCCTCGACGAGGTCGGCGACATGAGCCTGAAGACGCAGGCCAAGGTATTGCGCGTAATCGAGGAGCAGCGTTTCGAACCTGTCGGGTCGGCACGGACCGTGCAAGTGGACGTGCGAGTCATTGCGGCTACGAACAAGCATCTTGAGAACGAGATTTCGAGCGGTAATTTCCGCGAGGACCTCTTCTACAGGCTGAATGTCGTTCCGTTTCACGTACCGCCCCTGCGCGACCGGTTGGACGACATCCCCGTGCTCGCGCAGCACTTCCTTGACGAATTCTCCTCGAGCTATGGTCGAAATGCGAAGCGATTGCTGAATTCCGCCGCCGATGCGCTGGTCGCTCAGAGCTGGCCAGGCAATGTCCGCGAATTGCGTAACTTGATGGAGCGGATCGTCATTCTTCACGACGGTCGGGAGGTCGGGGCACGGCACATCCCCGTGACGGACCGAGCCGGCCGAAGGCTCCGCCCCGCCGCCAGCGGGTTTACCAGCCTGAAGGAAGCGAGGGAAGCGTACGAGCGGGAATATGTGAGGCGCACTCTTAAGACAACAAACGGAAACGTCACGCGCGCGGCCGAAGCGCTGGGCCTGGAGCGCAGCAACCTGCATCGCAAGATGAGGGCCCTCGGCATCCGCACCGAACCCGCCAGCAAGTAAGCCCGCTCCCAGCCCGCTCGTCGGAGTGCGTTGGCGGAAGCGTGTTTCGCGCTTGCCTAGATGGATTCGCTGGTAACGGCGGGTTTGATCCCTTCGGGCCGACCTACACGTCCGGGGAGTCGACAATCAGGTCTTGATCCAGATCACCCGAGGGCGGAAGGAACATCTGCGCCATCGGGGACTTGCAGGAGCGAAGTCTTTCTAGCAACAGGCAAAGCGGGCCGGTCACGGTCCGCGGGGCTTCAACGAGCAGAATGCCGGTGCTCATCCCGCAAGTCGTCAGCGGTGCCGAGGTTGCCAAGCGCCACCGGCCCGCCTGCATGCCGAGAATCCCGGGCTTGCGGTCACAGGTTCGGGGTGCCTTCGGTATGGGAGGCGGGCAGGTCCGGTCGCGGGCGTATCGATCCGTCCTAGGTCGGAGGGATGGTTCGGTAGACGGTCGCAGCAGGCGCGTGAATCGCGCCGCGAAAACCTGCCCCGCGTAGCGTCCAGAACTCTCCACCCAGACCGGGCGTTTCCGCCACGCTACGGGCAGATTGAATGCAGAGTTGACGCTCGCGACAGTCGAGCCAGAGCGAAACAGCGATATGTGACAATGAGCGTTCGAGCCGCCAATTGCCGGGCCAGTTCGGTATTTCGCATGGGACGAGACGACAGGCACGGCCAAGCGGCCGGTAGCGCCGAGGGAGCGGACGAGTCCCTCTGGCGGGCGATCCCGGACGCTATCCGGGGGTCCCACGAAGACTACACCGAAGTCCCCCTGACCAGGGCGATCATGCTGCTCGCCCTGCCCATGATGCTCGAGCTCGTCATGGAGTCGACGTTTGGGCTGGTCGACATTTATTTCGTCGGCAGGCTCGGTTCCGCGGCAGTCGCGACAGTCGGACTCACGGGCTCGGTGATCATTCTGGTCTTTGCGATCGTCATGGGGCTGTCGATGGGCACCACGGCCATCGTTGCCCGCCGGATTGGAGAGGGCGACCCCGAAGCGGCAGGCGTCGCAGCCTGGCAAGCAATTCTCGCCGGTGTTCTTGGGGCGATTCCCGTCAGCCTCTGCGGGGTGCTCTTGTCGCAGAAGATGCTGGGGTGGATGGGCGGTACGGAAGCGATTGTTGCGGGCTACAAGTACACGGCAATGCTGTTCGCGGGATCCGTCACCATATTCCTGCTCTTCCTCAATAACGCAATCTTCCGGGGCGCCGGCGACGCCGCCGTGGCAATGCGGGCGCTTTGGCTCGCCAATCTGATCAACATTGTCCTCGACCCTCTGCTGATCTTCGGCCTCGGGCCCTTCCCGAAGCTGGGACTGTTCGGGGCGGCTCTGGCTACCACGATCGGACGGGGAACAGGCGTGGCCTACCAAATGACAATGCTCTTCCGGGGCAACGGACGCATCGCCATCACGACCTCCTGCATTCGGTGGGACGCCGAGGTCTTCCGGAAACTGCTGCGCGTGTCTGTCACGGGAATGGTTCAGTTCTTCATCGCCACGGCGGCGTGGCTGGGCGTCACTCGCATCATCGCGCTCTTCGGGCCGACCGTGCTCGCCGGCTACACCATCTCCGTGCGGTTGATTCACTTCGCGATTCTGCCCTCGTGGGGCGTCAGCAATGCCGCGGCAACCCTAGTCGGGCAGAACCTGGGCGCGGGCAAGCCCGATAGGGCCGAGCGAGCGGTTCTCATGACGGGCTTGGTGAATTTCGGCATGCTGGGGACCATCGCAATCCTGTTCTGGATGTTCGCGGACCCGATGATCAGGGTCTTCACATCCGAACCTGAGGTCATTGAGCGCGGGGTGGAAAGTCTCAAGATTCTCAGCACCGGGTACATTTTCGGGGGCTTCTCGATGGTGTTCGGCCAAGCGTTCAACGGCTCGGGCGACACAGCCACGCCTGCTTGGATCAACTTCCTTTGCTACTGGTGCTGGCAATTGCCGCTAGGCTATACGCTTGCGAAACCCATGGGAGTGGGCGTAATGGGCGTTTACTGGTCGCTGGTGATCGCCGGCGCGACGTGGGCGTTGATCGGCTACACCCTATTCCGCCGGGGCAAGTGGAAGGAAAACACGATCTGAATGTTTCGTGGGCGGCACACCAGGGTCGTTGGACTCGCGCTATTGCTGGTGGCGACGGGTTCCGCCGCCGAACTGAATTGGTCCAGCCTTGCCCCGCTGCCGGCGGAAGCGGGGAATGTGGGCACGTTCGTTGCCGTCATCGACGACAAGCTGGTCGTAGCGGGAGGCGTTCCCCGACCGATTCTGAGCGAAGGACCCGGCGCGGCTCCAGTAACGAACAACGCTTGGGTGCTTGATTTTCCGCACGGGTCCTGGCGCGCCACGACTCCGCTGCCGGAAGCCCTGGCATTCGGTGGGTCGGCGTCATTCGGGAGCTTCGCGGTTTTCGCGGGAGGTTCCGGCCAAGCGGGCACGCCGTATCGTGACAGCGCCTACAAAGTGAGCTTCAGGGATGGCGAAGTCGCCTACGAACCACTTCCTGCTATGGCTGAGCCCAGAGCGTACGCCAACGGCACGGTGCTGGACGGTGTTTTCTATCTCGTCTGCGGAGTCCGCAATGCGGGGCTCGACCAGCCGACGAGAAGCCTGCTGGCTATCGACATGCTGGCCGCGGAGCCCGCGTGGCAAGTCTCGCCTCCTTTGCCTGGTCCCGCTCGCTATTCGGCCGGCGCGACAGTCCAAGACGGGGCACTCTTTGTCTTTGGCGGGGTGGCACCGCCGGACACCGTAGAAACTGGCCTCGGCTCGCAATCGCTCGCGGACTCGTACCGCTTCGCGCCGGCAGGAGGCTGGAAACGGATTGCGGACAGACCTTCGGCGACCGCTACCGGACAGGCCGTTCCACTGGGACCTACGCACATTGCCGTGATAGGCGGGGACGAGGGGAAGGAGTTGGGGCGAAACCCGTCACAAGACTCGGGAGCGGTGTACGGCACTCGTGCCGTAGAGTCCTATCACACGGTTACGGACACGTGGGTGAGTCTCGCGGAATCTCCCGCTGGCGCAGCCATGGCGCGTGCTGTGTCTTGGAACAACCAGCTCATCGTCGTGGGAGGCGTTTCGCGCCTAGACGATCCGGCCCCGCCCGTCTTCGCAGCGAGCCTCGAGCCGGAAACGTCGGGTTTTTCCAGCTTGGACTACACCACGCTGATGGCCTATTTCTGTGTCCTCGTGATGATGGGCCTGTACTTTGCCCGCAAGGGATCCACTACGGAAGACTTCTTTCTCGCCGGAAGGCGCATGCCCTGGTGGGCGACCGGACTGTCCATTTTCGGCACGCAGCTGTCCTCGATCAGCTTCATGGCGGTGCCAGCCAAGGTGTATGCCACGGACTGGGTCTACTTCCTGCTCCAGATGACGATTGTCATGATCGCCTTCCCGGTCGTGTTCTTCTACCTGCCTTACTTCCGGCGGACGAAGATGACCAGCGCCTACGAGTACCTTGAGGACCGCTTTAACCTCCCGGTGCGGATGTACGCGAGCATTTCGTTCGTGCTCTACCAGATCGGTCGGATGGCAATCGTGCTCTTCCTTCCGGCAATAGCCCTCTCCACGGTGACCGGTACCAGCGTCTACACTTGCATTCTCGTGATGGGCGTGCTCTCGACGCTCTACACCGCGATGGGCGGCATGAAGGCGGTCATCTGGACGGATGTAGTCCAGGTGTTCGTCCTCTACGGCGGTGCCTTGCTGAGTCTCGTCATACTCGTGTCGAGCATGAATGGAGGCCTGTCGGGAATCGTTTCCGCGGGGTTGGAGTACGACAAGTTCCACATGTTCAATTGGACTTGGGACTGGACCACGACGGCGGTGTGGGTCGTGCTCGTGGGCAACCTTTTCATGAACCTCGTGCCCTACACGTCGGACCAGGCAGTCGTGCAGCGGTACTTCACAACCAAGAACGAGAAGACGGCGGCGCGCGCAATCTGGACCAATGCAGTCCTGATCATCCCGTCCACGCTGACGCTCTTCTTGCTCGGCACGGGTTTGTGGGCGTTCTACCAAGCCAATCCGGAGCTTCTGAACCCTGCCCTTCCAACCGACTCGATCTTTCCGCTGTTCATCTCGCAGCAGTTGCCCGCCGGGATCGCGGGGCTGCTCATTGCAGCTGTCTTCGCCGCCTCCATGTCTACTTTGGATAGCAGCTTGAACAGCGTATCGACGGCCCTGGTCACCGACTTCTTCGCGCGTTTCCGGCCCCGGTCAAGCGATAGGAGCCGGCTCAGGCTGGCTCGCTACCTGACCGCGGCGCTGGGAGTGCTCGCCACCTCTACCTCAATCGCGCTTGCAACATTTGACATCAGCTCGTTGTGGGACACCTTCCAAGGCATGATGGGCTTGCTTGGCGGAGGCTTGGCTGGACTATTCGCGCTGGGCATCTTCTTCCGCCGCGCGAACGGACGCGGAGCGATGACGGGCGCGGTCGCCAGCGTGGTGATTCTGTATTGGGTGCAGCAGCACACCGACCTGCACTTCTTCCTGTACGGCGCGGTGGGCGTGCTGAGCTGCGTCGCGATCGGCCTGGCATCGAGCATGTTCTGGCGCACCTCCGAGAATTGAAGACCGGGGCAACCGCCCAATAGAAAATTCAGCGGGCAAGCGACGCCCGTCCGAGGGTACAGAAAGAACTGGCCTGGCCGCGGAGCAAGACCGCGCCAAGGCGCATCACAAGGTTGGGGAGATGCACTGCGAGAGCCCAGCGGCAGCACGTGACGAGGCTGTTGCTAGGCATTGGCGGGACCGCGCGGCCGGCAGCGGAAATGTCGAGGCGCAGCAACGTCTCGGATTGTGGGGCCTCTCGAGCTCCGATGGCGAAGGAGACGGCGGCCGCGCCTTGAGCAACAGCAACCGCTTCCCAAACTGGAGCTTCACGGTGCCCAATTCGCAGCGCCGCAAGGCTACTCGGGCGACCTTGCGTTAAGGCAACAGATTCCGCGGATCGGCGGATGCTGCGGTTGGTTCAATGCGGGACAGGCTTCGCGCCTTCGCGATGACACAGCTTGCGCATGGGACGGTTGGCGGGCCGGTCTCGTATTGGCGGCTGCGACAAACCGAAAGACACGTCATCCCCTACAGTGCCTTCGATGTCTTCGATCGCGGTCGTATTGGCCCACCGGCTAGCTACATGTTGGCAGGCACACGTGGAATCCCTTGCAGAATCGATCGTGCGCCATCTAGAACTTGACTCTAATAATACGAGTAGGCCTCTCCGGCAGCACGAATGAACTCAGCGGCGTTGGTCAATCGATCGAATACGGTTTGCATGCGCTGGCGGACGAAACCTTCAGGATCAATTGCATCCGGCAGGTACGCAGCTATGCTTACTCCTGCTGCACTGCTCCTGAGAACCATAGCCAAGCTGCCCGCCTCGGCCCGGGTCCTGAATATGCTGGCAAATACAACCGAACCTGCTTGTATAACGTTCGCGAAATACCAGTCATTCTGGCTCATCAGCACTGCGCTTTGGGTCGAAATGCTGTCTGCGATTTCGCGGTCTCCCAAGAGCGTCGCATAGAACCAATTGACTTCAAGAGCGGCCCAACCGACGTTGAACGTCATGAATTGCTCGGAACCAGTGCTAGAAGTGGAGACGAGATCGACGACATCCTGGGCTGTCAAGAACGCTGAATAGGGAGTTTCCCCCCGGAGCTCCCGTAGACTCTGGCGAAACGCCTCGACATCGAAGGCCTCCGTCCCGCTAAGCACCGGCAGCGCTTCGACCGCGTGACGAGCCGAGCCAACGACCGCCAGGGCTTGGTCCAGGCCAGTCGGCACCTCGGCCGCCACCGACGCCGTGGCCAACAGCAGCGTGACGAACACGGCCCTGACACTTGCGATCATTTCAAGACCCCCTGCAAGGTTCGGAACGCTCGAGCCGCCCACACTCGCGGGACCGCCTGCCTCCGCAAGCCAAGCGGCACCCGAGGTTCGGCGCCAATCTATCCGGCCCAATTCGAGACCTCCCGCTCGCGCGATGAATCGAATGATCCGGAACGACAGCCAGCAACGGCTCCAAATCCAGCAAGGCAGCCTCGCTATTCACGCAAACCGAACACGAACATTGCGCTGCCGGAGGAGACCGCGATGCGCTGCTCGCCGCCGGCGGTGAATGTGACGGGCGAAGCCGAACAGATTCCTCCAAGATTGATCGAGACAAGATTCTTTCCGGTAAAGGAATCCAGCACGAGCATGTAGCCTTCCCTGCTCCCCGTGATCAGTATGTCCCCAGCAGTCGAGAGGATGCCGGTCTCGCCGATTCCGGTCATCGCGAACTCCCACTCCATGTCCCCTGTAGACGGAGAAAGCGCCCGAATGGCGCCATGGCCCTGCTGCTCTTCCGAGTCCTTCATCGTGTTCGGCCAAACGCCGTGCGGCAGGCTGCCGACATAGCGGTTACCCCGCGTGTATAGCGGATCACCCTTGTGGTAGACACTCGAATACTCCCACGCGGACACGTAGAAAAGCCCTGTTTTGGCGCTGTAGGCGGGAGAATACCAGTTTGTTCCGCCCTGTACCGCAGGCGAAACGCGCGTGCCTTCGCGGGTCGGCGACGCCTCGGGAATCTTGATCGGTCGCCCGTTCTCGTCCAAGCCCTTGGCCCATGTCACATCGACAAAGTTCTTGCCCTGGAGGAACTCCCCGGTTTCGCGGTCCAGTACGTAGAAGAACCCGTTCCGATTCGCCCACATCATTAGCTTGCGCTGCTTGCCTTCCCATTCACGGTCGACGAGCACGGGAATCTGCACCGCGTCCCAATCCCACTCGTCATGCGGGGTGAACTGGAAGTACCACTTCAATTCTCCAGTGTCGGGATTCAGAGCTACCACGGAATCCGTGTAGAGGTTGTCTCCCAAGCGAACGTCCCCGTTCCAGTCCGGCGCCGGGTTGCCGGTGCCCCAGTAGGTGAGATTCAGGTCCGGGTCATACGATCCCGTTAGCCAGATCGACCCGCCTCCACGCTTCCAAGAATCTCCCGACCACGTCTCGTGCCCAGGCTCTCCAGGGCCGGGAATGATATTGAAGCGCCAAAGCTCGTCACCGTTCTTGGGGTCGAGCGCGACGAGGAATCCGCGAATCCCGTATTCCCCGCCCGCGGAGCCCAGGATCAGCTTGTCCTTGAGGACCAGCGGCGCATGCGTCAGCGAGTAGCCGCCTGTGGGATCCACGATCTGCTTGGAGAAGACCACGGCGCCTGTCTTCGCGTCGAGCGCGACCAGCTTGCCGTCGATCGTTCCCATGTACAGGGTTTCACCCAGAATCGCGAGACCTCGGTTGATCCGGCCGCAACACGTGTTGGCCTTGCCCTCCAGGATGTGGCGGTATTCCCAGAACCGGCGACCCGTCACGGCGTCCAGCGCGACAACGTCGTTCGGCATCTGCACGGCGTAGATCACGCCGTCCACAACCAGCGGTGTCATTTCGAACTTCTCGAGGGAGCGCGCCTGGAACACCCACTTCAATTCCAGGTCGCCGACGTTCTCTCGGTTGATTTGGTCGAGCGGCGAGTGATGCTGGCTGTCGTACGTGCGGCTGTAGGTGAGCCAGTTGCCCGGCTCGTCGTCGGCGTTCAGGATCCGCTCGTAAGTCACCTGCGCTCCGAGCGGGACCGCCAGCAGCGCAAAGCAGGCTGCAACGATGGTGGCTCTATTCCGTCTCATTGGTGCCCTCCCTCAAGCGCAGGCTCGCCAGATAGGCGATCAGGTCGTCAAAGTCAGACCCTTGGATCTGCCCCTCGAAAGCCGGCATGCCGGAATTACGGTCGACCTCGAACTCGGCAAGGTCCTGTTTCCTTAGGGATACGAGGTAGCCCGCAGCATCGATCAACTGCACGGAGAACGTATCTTCATTCATCCTCATGCCGGATACCTGCTTGCCAGAGTTGGTCTTGGCCCGTACCATCCAGTGCTGGGGAAAGACCGCCTCGTTCGGACGCAGCACGGCGGCCTGCAAATGGCCGAGCGAACGCATCGCGCCGATGTCGCTCAGGTCCGGGCCCATGCGGCCCCCTTCGCCCTGGACTCGATGGCAGCCGTTGCAGCCCTTGGCAAGAAAGATGGAGCGGCCGTTTTCGATGTCTCCCTCCACCTGCCCCGCGGCCCGTCCTTGACTCAACGACCGGACAAAGGCGACCAACTGCCACATCTGCCGCCCGTTGAAGAAAATCCCGGGCATTTCCGTTCCGGGGATGCCCACCGAGATCGTGTTGAAGATATCGCGATCGGAAGCGCCGTGTCGGAACAGGCCGGTTGTGAGGTTAGCTCCGCGCGCGCCTTCGCCCTCAATTCCGTGGCATACGGCGCAATGCGAGCGATAGAGTCGGCCACCCGCCTCCACATCAGAATTGGACGTGAACGGATTCTTTATCGTGTCGTCGGCGTGCTGCCCGAGCGCTGGAAGTGCCGCCAGCGCGGCGGCAAGCAGAAACACCGCGTGTCTAAATCTCAAGACATCCCTCCCCAACCGGTCTCTACCCGGCTAATCGGACATATTCTAGCCGAAATCGCACGGCACTGCTTGCGATCGGCAGCCGACTACTCTTCCCAGAGCCGCAAGCACACTAGCGTGTCCTGGTCGCGAGCAAAGAAGAATCCGTCAGCAATCGCAGGAAAAGCTCTCGTTTCCCTCGCGAGAACTTGCGCCCGGGACAAGACCTCGAATTTTTCGCGGGAAGCCGCGACGATCAGAAGTTCGCCGGATTCCAGCAGGAGCAGAAGTCGATCGCCGACTCGCGATACGGAGCCGGCCCGGACTCCGTTCTCCGACCAAAGGACCTTGCCGGTCGGCAGGTCGGCGGCGCGAAAGCTCTGCCCATACTCCTGCCTGCCATGGAAGCCGAATAGGGTGCCGCCGTCTAGCACGCAACTCGAGTAGTGATTGTCGATCACATCCTCGCCGGACCACAGGTCCTCGACCTTGCGGTTGCAGAGCTTCATTGCGATCGACCCAGTGCCGTAGGAAGCCGAAAGAAACACAATGTCTCCCATGACAATTGGCGTCGCGGCGTTGACGGACGCGCGGCTGCGTGACCGCCAGCGCCTTTCGTAGGCCACTTCGCCAGTGGCCGGGTCGAGTGCGACAAGACCCTCGCGAGTGAAGAAGATCGCCATGGTCCGCCCGTCCAAGCGGGCGGCGACCGGCGACGAGTAGCTAGCCTCGTGATCGGTGGACTTCCAAAGGGTCTCTCCGGTTTCCGCGTCCAGAGCTACGATCCCGGCTCCGGCCGTGCCTCCAACATTCGCGAGTACCCGCCCTTCGATGACGAGCGGAGTCGAAGCCGCACCGAAGAAGCCCTTGCGCACGCCGAACTGGCTATGCGTGTCGACGGCCCAGACCTTCCGCCCGGTCTCGAAGTCGAGGCAGTGCAGCGCGCCTTGGGCTCCGAAGGTGTAGACCCTCCCCTTCTCGATCACAGGCGTCGCGCGGGGGCCGTTGTCGAATCCGAAGTCGTCCCTGTACCGCGTCTCGTATGAGAACTTCCAGATGCCTTTGCCATCTGTCGCTCGAAGAGCTTCGACAACTTCCTGGCCGCCCTGCCGATGGAACAGCACCAGGCGACCTCGGGCGACTGCCGGAGCGCTGAAGCCGGATCCGACCTGACGATCCCAGACCGGCTCTGGACCGGTTGAGGAAAAGGGCTCGATGGTGGAGCGCCCCTCGAAGGCACCGTCGCGAGCAGGCCCGCGAAACTGCGGCCAATCCTGCCCGGCGGCAACCGCCGAGAGCAACAGCAATGCCATGGGCGCAGCAGTGGAGGGTCTCATTGGCCTTTCCGCATCCATGTTACTGTCCCGATTCTCACGCAGAGCGGCCAGGCCGGATCAGCTTGGCCATTCGCCGCAATGCGAGGCAGGAGACTCAAATGCCCGACCAGCGATTCGCTCCGGCATCGCTAACACCGAGCAAGTCGAGCAATCGGACGACGTGCTGGTCGACGATTTCGTCAAGCGTCTTCGGCAGCATGTAGAAGGCAGGCATCGGCGGTGCGATGATCACCCCCATTTCAGCCAGCGAAACCATGTTGCGCAAATGTCCGAGGTGAAGCGGCGTCTCCCGGACCACGAGGATGAGCCGCCGCTTCTCCTTCAGCGCCACGTCTGCCGCCCGGGTAACGAGATTCGAGGCCAAGCCGCATGCGATGGATGCCATCGTGTGCATCGAGCATGGCACGATGGCCATGGCATCAAACAGGAAGGACCCGCTGGCGATGGAGGCGCCGATTCGCTCCACCTGATGCACTTGGTGGACCAACGCACGCAAGTCCGAGATCTTGCGGCCGGTTTCCTGATGCAGAGTCTTCTCGCCTGGTCGGGTCACCACGAGATGCGTTTCCACGCCTTTCGCTACAGCGAGCCGTTCCAGAAGGCGCAAGCCGTAGACCGTGCCGCTCGCGCCGCTGATTCCAACTACGATTCGTTTCAAAGGCGGTCTCCTTCCCTGATCGTCGCAGGACAGCAAGCCGGTATAGGCCGCCGAGACGGAACCGGCAGCCAATTCGGCAATGATAGTGTGAAAACTGGGCGGCGAACCGGCTCCACTCACGCATGAGCATCCGAAAGACCCTTTACTTGGCGAATCCGTACGGCTTCTCGGCCCAGCAGCGGTCGGGACCGCTGCTGGATCTTGTGGCAGCCTTGGACCAGGTGGGAGCGGAAGTCTGGGAGCCGTTCGGACGAAACAACCAAATCAGCAAGACCGGAAAAAGCTGGGCGTACCGGATCGGCCAAGCCGATACGAATGACGTAAGGAAAGCAGACGGTATATTCGCTGTCGTGAACGGCTGCCCGCCGGACGAGGGAGTGATGATAGAACTCGGCATGGCAATCGCTTGGGGCAAGCCGACTTTCCTGTTCCGCGACGACTTTCGGCGCTGCGCGGACACTCCTGGAAGCTATCCGCTCAACCTGATGGTTTTCACCGGTCTTCCTGCGACCGGCTGGGAACGCTACTGGTACTCGGATATTTCCCAGATCTCCGACCCCGGCAAAGCCTTGGTTCCATGGTTGAGAGAAACAGCGACGCGCGCCATCTAATCCTGTTCGACGGCGAATGTGGATTCTGCACACGGGCCGTCGCCTTGATATCCCCGAACGATGTGCACGGCCGGTTCCGGTACGCCTCGCTCGGCAGCGGCGAAGCCAGCAGGCTCCTTGCTGAACAAGGCATTGTCCAAGGCACTTCCAACACTCTATTGGTTTTCAGCAGCCCACCCGGCAATGCCGGAGCGCCACTCGCGAAATCGGCGGCGGCCATGTTCATCGTCGGGCGCCTGCGATGGCCGTGGAAAGCGTTGGCTATCCTGCGGTGGCTTCCGGCGTCGCTGCTCGACTGGGGCTATGATCACGTGGCGCGAAGTCGCTTCATGCTTTCGGGAGGCTCAGAATCCTGTGCCTTGCCGGCCGCGGCTTCGAAAGGGCATCGCACGGATTGAGCGGACGGACTCCCGCCAAGCGTAGGTTCGCCTTCACGGCTGCTTCGGCCATTGCGACGCGGTGACCGGAAGCCGAACGGAAGGCAGAACGCAGATCGGCTATCTTTGGAACGGATACGCCGCTAGGGAAGCGGGACGAGAACGCAGGCATGTTCAAAACAAGAATTACAGAGATGTTTGGGATTAAGTATCCCATCATCCAAGGCGGGCTGATGTGGCTGGCCAAGGCGGAACTCGCCGCCGCGGTGGCCGAGGCCGGCGGCATAGGCTTCATGACGGCGCTCTCGCACGATTCGCCGGAAAAGCTGCGCAACGAGATCAAGAAGGTTCGCAGGATGACGGACAAGCCGTTCGGCATCAACCTCACCTTCCTGCCGTCACTCCGCCCGCCGGACTTCCCGGCCTACTTCCAAGTCTGCATTGACGAGGGAGTTCGATTCATCGAGACGGCGGGACGCAATCCCGTGGCCTTCATGCCGATGCTCAACGAAGCGGGGATCAAGGTCGTTCACAAATGCACGTCCGTCCGGCATGCGCTGACAGCACAGCGGATCGGTTGCGCTGCCGTAAGCATCGATGGCTTTGAATGTGCCGGGCATCCCGGAGAGGACGACGTGACATCGCTGATCTTGATCCCGCTCGCCCGCGACGTGCTCGACATCCCTGTTGTGTCTTCCGGAGGATTCGGGGATGGACGGGGACTTGTCGCGTCCTTAGCGCTAGGCGCCGACGCCATGAACATGGGCACGCGATTCGTCGCGACCGTCGAATGCCCGATCCACGACGCTGTCAAGCAGGCGCTGGTTCATGCGAACGAGCGCGACACCCGGCTGCTGATGCGGACGCTGCGGAACACCGCGCGGTACCTAGTCAACGACAACACGGAGAAGGTGCTCGAGATCGAGGCAGGCGGCAATGCGACGATCCAAGACATCAAGCAGTACATGTCGGGATTGGAAGGCAAGGTGATGATCGAGACCGGCGACCTAAACAAAGGGGTCTTCTCTGCCGGCCAAGTCATCGGCATGATCCGGGACGTGCCCACGGTGCAAGAGCTGTTTGACCGGATAATAGGCGAAGCGACGGATCTGATGACGCAGCGACTGCCGGGGATGCTTGAGAACGGGACGCGAAGTGCCTGATGTGCGGCGCCTAGGCTCCATCGCGTGCAGTGCCTGATGTATGCCCACCGAGGATGCCAGCGATAGGCAGTGACGATCTCGGCGACGATCATTACTCTGGACGAGCAGGCGAATATCGCCCGCGCAATCCGATCGGTGCAATTCTGCGACGAGGTGCTTGTGGTCGACTCTGGATCGACGGATCGCACAGTAGACATAGCCGCCTCCATGGGAGCCAGAGTCATCACGAACGACTGGCAGGGCTACGCCGCCCAGAAGAACCTTGCGGCCCGGCGCGCCCGCAACGACTGGATCTTGTCAATCGACGCTGACGAAGAGGTCAGTCCGGAGCTAGCCCGCAGCATTGGCCGACTGGATGCCAAGTTGCATGGCTGCGCGGGTTTCGACTTCCCCCGGCTAGCGCGCTATTGCGGACGCTGGATCCGCCATTCGGGCTGGTATCCAGACAGAAAGGTCCGACTCTACCAACGCAACCTCGGTCAATGGGTCGGCCAGTACGTCCACGAGTCAGTCGAAGTGTCCGGGCCCGTCGGCCATCTCCAAGGCAATCTCTTGCACTACACCTGCGACACGTTGGAGCGCCATCGCGAGAACGTGGCGCGATACACGGACCTAGCGGCGCGCGAGATTCAGGAAGCCGGCCGTGCCGCCCCCGCGTGGAAGCTTCTGGTCGGGCCGATTTATTCGTTCTTCAAGTCCTACTTGCTCCAATTGGGATTCCTGGACGGAAAGGCGGGCTTCACGATCGCTCGGATGGCCGCGCTCTACGTTTTCCTCAAATACTCGAAAGCCAGACGGCTGGCGGACGGATAGTCGATGCGGATCCTCCACGTCGACACAGGAAAGACAATGCGGGGCGGGCAGTACCAGATGTTGCTCCTTTGCGACACACTTGCCGACAAGAACTGGGACCAAGTCCTGCTCGCGGGTCCGGCGATCAGCTCTCGGCGCAATGTCGAGCGAACGACCTGGCGGTCCCTCAGAAAGCGCGCCCGCGAGTGCGACCTTCTCCACGCGCACGATGCCCGGGCCCATACGCTCGCAGTCATGCACGGGGCGGGCAGGCCGGTGGTGGTCGCTCGTCGGGTCGCCTTTCCGATTCGAGACAGTTTCGCATCTCGATGGAAGTACCGTCGGGCCGCCCACTTTGTCGCGATCTCGAATTTCGTGGCTTCGGCACTGACGAGCGGCGGCGTGCCGGAAGAGAAGATAAGCGTCGTGTACGACGCGGCCCCCAGCATGGCCTCGCTTCCGATGCCGTCGCAGGCGACGCCCGTAAGCGGCATCGAAGCCGGAAACGATTTCCGAATCGTCGCCCCTAACTTCGACGACCCGCTCAAATGCCGCGATCTTGCGGTGGCTGCCTGCGAGCACGCTGGAATCCCGCTTCTGCTCTCGGACGACTTGCCCAAGGACTTGAGGTCCGCCGACGCCCTGCTTTACCTTTCGAAGTCGGAGGGGCTCGGATCGGCCCTTCTCCTCGCCATGTCACTGGGAGTGCCCGTAATTGCCAGCGCCGTAGGTGGCATGCCGGAAGTCGTGTCCGATGGCGCGACCGGTCTGCTAGTCGAGAACAAAGTCGAAGACATCTCGTCCGCCCTGCGTCAACTACAGCGGAACGGAGACCTTCGCCAAGCGATGGCTGACGCGGCTCTCGAGAGAGTGCGAACGGAATTCACGAATGAGCGGATGGCCGATCTGACTTCGCAAGTCTATCGCCGAATCCTTGGCGAGACGTAGAACGAATCGGTCTCGGGAAAAGTGTCAGCGACAGCAGCAGCCTTCGGATTCGGACTAGTGGTAGGCAGCTTCCTCAATGTCTGCATCCACCGCTGGCCAATCGGGCAGTCGGTGGTAGCGCCCCGCTCGCGATGCCCCCGATGCTCGGGGCGGATCGCTTGGTACGACAACATCCCCGTCCTCAGCTTCGTCATGCTACGAGGCCGCTGCAGGAACTGCCGGCGGCGGATAGCGTGGCGGTACCCGGTTGTCGAATTGCTCAACGGTTTCGCCTACGCGATGATCGTCACGCAAGTCGGAATCGGGGCCGAGGCTTGGAAGCTGGCGATCCTGGCCTCGATGATGCTGATCCTGTTCTTCACCGACCTCGAACACTTCATCCTTCCTGACCGAGTGACACTGACGGGAATCGCCACGGGAATCGCCTTCAGCTGGTTCGTAGCTCTCCGTCCGGGGATTGCTGGCGAAGTGCTTCAGAGCTTCGGCAGCTTCCCGCCTCCGGGAGTGGTCTCCCTGACCGAGTCCATCCTAGGAGCGTCTCTGTTCGGCGGGGTCCTGTTTCTGATTGGCGAAATCTACTATCGGCTTCGATGCGTCGAAGGACTCGGATTGGGCGACGTCAAACTGGTCGCGATGATCGCGGCATTCCAAGGCACATCGGAAGCGTTGCTGGTCCTCCTCGCGGCTTGCCTGCTGGCCACCATCTGCGGCAGCCTGGCTGTTCTCGCAGGCGGAAAGCAGTGGCGCGACCCGTTGCCGCTTGGCAGCTACCTCGCAGGCGCGGCGCTTGCGTGCATCTTCGTCGCTGGCGCTATCCTGAATCGTTACTGGGAATTCGTACTGGGATGAGGCTGGGTGAAATCGCGAAAGCGCTGGGGTGCCGACTGGTGGGAGACCCCGATCTAGAGATAGCCGGAGTCGCTGGTCTGGAGGAAGCGGGCCCGGGCGAGCTGACATTCCTTTCAAATCCACGATACGCTTCGCTGGCTCGACAGACTCGCGCTGCCGCGTTGATCGCGAGCGGTCCAATCGAGGGAACCAGCCTGGCATTCCTTGTTTCAACCAATCCCTACCTGGACTTCGCCCGAGCCTTGGAGCTGTTCCACCCGCCAGGAGATCGCGAGCCAGGCATTCACAGCACGGCACTCGTCGCGCCGACGGCGCGGGTCGGGGACGGGGCCTCGGTGGGACCGTACGCAGTCATCGAGGACAGCGTAGAGATCGGTGAGAGCGCCAGGATCGGCCCGCACGTGGTCATCGAACGTGGCGCCCGAATCGGTGACGCGTTCACCGCCCATTCCGGAGTCACGGTGTGCCACGGCTGCCTGATCGGCAATCGAGTGACCCTGCACCACCGCGTCACCGTGGGCTCCGACGGCTTCGGGTTCGCCCGCCGGGCCGACGGCACGCACAAGAAGATTCTCCAAACGGGACGAGTCGTGATCGAAGACGACGTAGAGATTCAGGCGGGCTCGTGCATCGACCGCGCGGCCGTCGGAGAGACGCGCATCGGGCGCGGGACGATCATCGACAATCTAGTTCAGATCGGCCATGCGGCGAAAGTCGGGGCAAACACCATACTGTGCGCACAAGTCGGAATCGCCGGCAGCACATCGCTGGGCTCGGACTGCATCCTCGCTGGCCAAGCGGGAGTGATCAATCACCTGAAAATAGGCAACCGCGTTCTGATAACGGCCCAGTCAGGGGTCGGACACGACCTCCCCGACGGGGTCAAAGTCTCGGGATCTCCGGCATTCGATAACCGGAGATGGCTCCGGTCCACTGCCGTCTACAGCCGGCTTCCCGAGCTAAGCCGGGATGTTCGTGCCCTGAAGAAAAGGGTCAAGAAGCTAGAAAGCGACCCGTAGCTTGAGACGGCACAGGACTGTCAGGCCTCCGGATTCAGAAGATCCTCAGCTCAAGCCCAGACACTCCGCCGATCCCCTCAATAACGAGACTGCATCTTGATCGGTGTCGAGGAGCGGGAAATCGCGCTGCTAGCGCTCCGTCGGCGACCGCGCCAAGGCCTGAGCCGTTCACAGCAGGCCAGATTGGCCGCGATTGCACGGCCAACCTCGGACGCCGATTCTTCAGTGGTTCTGCTGGGGTTCGTTCGCCAGGCCGGAGGCATTCGGAACCCTTCACGGGCGCTGCGTTTCTTTCAATAGCGATTTGTATCGAGCCATCTCCGCCTCTGCTCGAGACCGTGCCGCTTCAGCTCTCTCGGCTCGCGCTGCAGCTATTTCGGCCCGCGCTTCGGCCGCAAGCCTCGTTCGTCTCTCTGCGAGGAATCGCTCGTGGGACTCGCGCAAGGCTTCGTCGATGTCCTCTCCCGTGAGGATGTCCTGACCATTCCTCGGATCCCGGAAAACTAGCACTGTCACTTGGTGCCGCCGCTCCGGGCGTCGGTGGCCCCGCGCAGTGCCAGTTCGAAGTCGCCGCTCTCCTCGACCGCCAGAGTCGCGGACTTGCCAACGTTGACGCTGAGGCTTCCCTCCGCCGCAGACGGGATCGCGCCAGTAGGGGTGGCAGTCGATGTGCAGCTGGAACAACTGGGCGGAGTCGCCCGGGCGCTCCAGGCGCGGCGGGGGATAGATCGGCGTGCCGTAGCCCATCACCTCGCAGGCGCTGGAGGCAAACAGCGCGCCGCCCGGACCCGAGTCGGGGATGATGAAGCGCACCGCGCTTCCCCGATCGTCCTGCCAGCGGGCGATCGTGACCAGCTGGATCGGGAGCCCGCCATGGAACCGCTCATCGGCGATCGCCCGCGTCTGGGTCTCGCACCGGCTGTCCGCGTTGCTGGACTCCGCCGGGAACCAGTCGTCCGCGTCAAGCCATCCGGAGGGGTAGTGGCCCGGGCTGACGCCCTCGACCATGCAGTACCGCCGCCCCGGATGCCGTCCACAGCGTCCAGCCGTCGAGACAGGCCGGGGCGGTCTCGGCCATCAGGGCTCCCGGCGCGAGCGGCAGCGACAGGAAAACCGCCGCCTGGGAAAGCAGGGCTGGAAGGCTTTTCGTGCCACGCATGAGAGCATTGTGGGCCGCATGCCGCAAACGATGCAGCGCGTCGTCGGCATGCGGCCCTACTCCGCCGCGGGCAAGAGAGTCCCGTGACTGGCCGAGGCCGGAGTGCGGGACGCGACTCTATCCTGTGCGCGGCTGGTCGCGGGACGAGGGTCCGGGCACGGCTTCGGCCGCCTCCTCTGCGGAGATGCAGTCGTCCCCCACCGCGCCGCAGGATTCCGCTGTCCGGCGACTCATCGCGACCACGGTCCCGGGCTGCATGAGGGCGCTCCCCAACTGCTCGGGAGACGGGGCCCAGCCGCGCTTTGTGCGAGTCGGAGTCCGGCCGCCGGACGTAGTGCCGTGCTTGCTGGCTTTCATGGGAGTCATCGTGTCACAGCCTATCGCGAAAGGCCTGCGCCGCCCCTTCGGCGCGGACGACCGTAACCGTAGCGGTCGTCGCGATCCAGGGATCTGTCCTGCGGCCAAAGATCCCTCAGGATCTCGCAAGCGTCGTCGAAGCTGCGCTTCTTCGGAGGGTCGTGCGGGAAAGCCTGGTCGTGGAGGTCAAAGACCTCACGGGCGGAAGAGAGCCCCAGGCGCCTGGCCAGGAAGGCGATGTCCTCCTGATCCTTGACCCGCGCCGCGCGCACCTTCATCGCCAGCAAGTGCTCGGCCGAGGCCGCGGTCACGACCAGGTGGCGATCCCCGTAAACGGTACGCGCCCTGCCGTCCCTGCCGCGAGGCATCGCCGGAACCGCCTCCTCGTTGAGCCATGTGTCCGGCCAGCCCCGCCGCCGCGCGATGCGCCGCACCGCGTCCACCACGGGGCCGTGGCCCTCCCTGATCAGGACGTCCACGTCCATCGTGTACCTCCCGTCGTCGAAACCCAGGGCCATGGCCGCCCCGCCGACGACGTAGATGTGCGCGCGCACCTGGCGCCACCGCAGTTCCCGGGACAGCTCGCGAAAGGCGTCCTCCAGGCTATTTTTCGAAAAGGGCTCCATAGTCCTGGTGTCCCTCCCGCGGCCCCAGCTCCCGGTCAGCGACCAGGACTCCGTGGCGCAGGAAGGCTCCGGGAGTGTCCCGGTAGACCACGCCCGGAAAGCGCTTTCCGAACACGGGCAGCGGCATCCAGTAGATCTTCAGCGAGCGCTCCGGATCGTCGCACCAGTCCGGGACGGGATGGTCATGGGTGATCGCGATGTGCTCGGCCGTCGCCGCCAGCAGCGCGTCCCAGTTGGTCCCCGTCAGGCGCGGCGCCTCGGCAAGGGCGTACTCCTGCCTGTCGCGGGTCGACTGGTGGAAGCGGCGCGGCAGGTCGGAAATCAGCATCCGGTAGCGCTCGTTGTCGTTCCAGGCGTTCTCGATCGTGTCCGCGTACTGGGAGACACGCCAGTACGGCTGGGGGGGCAACGGCTCCCGCAGGTGCCGCGCAAGCTGCTCCTCCGCCGGGACCGGATCCTCGCTCGTGCCCGCCATACCCTCAGCATACGACGACGCCCATGACCCTGATGCCCCGGTCGGGGCAACCAGCCCGGGTTCATCCCGGCGAGACGGCGACACATGTCACGCCAGTTGGTAACTCGCCACAAGGTAGCTTGGCACATGCCATCAAGACAGGATTCGATTCGATGGATGCGAATCGTGGTTCTTGCCACGCAGAAAGGCGGCACCGGCAAGACGACTCTCGCCTGCTCGCTCGCGGTGGCGGCCATGGAGCGCGGCCTGCGCGCGGGCATTCTCGACGCCGACCCGCAAGCCACGGCGCAGGCATGGTATCGCCTGCGGGACGCGGAGGGGCCTGACGTGGCGGGAGTGGAGCCTGCCGAGATTCCAGCCGTTGCAACGGCGGGCGGGCGCTACGATCTGCTGATGATCGACACGGCGGGCCAGGCGTCCGCAGCGAACGCGGCGCTGCGGGCGGCCGACCTGTGCATCGTGCCGTGCCGCCCGGCCCCGGCCGACATTCTCGCGGCCCCCGTTGTCGCCGACGCCGCGAGGAAGCTCGGCAAGTCCCTGGCGTTCGTCCTGTCGCAAACTCCCCCTCGCGGGGGGCGCGCGCGCGAGGCGGCCGAGGCGCTGTCCGGGTCCGGGACTGTAGCCCCGGTGCAGATCGTGTCGCGAATCGCTTTCGCGGACGCCTTCGGCCTCGGTCTCGGCGTGACGGAATACGAGCCCCGGGGCAAGGCCGCTGCCGAGATTCGCGCCCTGTGGGAATGGATCGACAAGGAAACGAGATGAAGCACAAGCGAAACCCGCTCAGCCAGATCACTCGCGCGGCTCAGGGCCAGGCGCCGTGGCCGTTGCGGCTGTTACCGCTGCTGCGGCCCGCCCCGTCGTGCTTCTCGTACGCCATGTGCTCCGTCAGCTCGGCTTCCAGGGCGCGCTCCAGCACGGCTTTCCTCAGCTCCGCCAACAGGCCCTCCCGGCCCAGGATGTCCTCCGCCATCTCGCAGTCCTTGAGCAGCTCGTCCAGCAGCTTATCAGGCATTTGTTTCATTGGCATTGGTATTTTATTTGACTTATACACATCTTGATAGACTCAGGTTATCTAACAGACCCGGGCTGGCCATCGGTGGCGCGGTCACAGTCGCTCAAGCCTCCGTCCGGAATCGCCTACTCACTCTGCGCCGCGCCAAGAGCGGCGCGCTCGTGTGTTCTGCACTCTGCCTCCGCCGGTAGTGGACGCGCTCGAACAGGTCTCCCGCGCTAACGGACACGACCTCTGGACCGGCAAGTCGGCGCGAGCGTCGGTGGCGACCTACTGGCGGTCTCGACTCGCGAACGTCTCCTCGGACGCCGGCGTGGCCGACTTCCGGCCTCACCGACTCTGCGACACTTTCGCCGTGGAGCTCCTCTTCGTCGGGGTCTTGATTGAAGACGCGAGCGCACTGCTGGGTCATTCCAGCGTGCGCACCACGGAAGAGGGCGGGGCCGCACCATCGGCACCCGCCCAAACGGCCCGGCAAACGCTATGACACCGACCGAGCCCGTGCCCTCGAGCTAGCATATGTCGTGCATTGCCGCTGAACTCAATCCGACTGAATGTCGGATCTCCTCGTTCTGACATGGTCCCGTCGAAGAAATCGCTCTCCCGGCGCAATCTTGGAATCCTTGCAGGACTGTTGCATTAACAATAGATCGCGGGTCGCCGAGCGGCTAGGAGCGAATGGGCTCTCTAGTACGATTGAACGAATCGCCATCCGGCCGAAGGAACCGCCAAATGCCAAAGCTGATCGCACTCACAGCGCTTCTGACAAGCCTGTGCGTCGCGCAGTCGACCGATTTTCACATCAATCTCCGCCAAGGCATCATGGCGGGCGAAGTGGGCGTGGACTCAGTGATTCTGCAGTCCCGGCTGACTTCTTCAAATCCGCGGCAAGATCCGCGCTGGGAAGGGATTCGGGGTGCCGCGGGCTGGGCGCGCTTCGAGATCGCGGAGAACGATGACTTCGATGGCGGCCGCACAACTGATTGGATCGAAGCCTCGCCCTATTCGGACTTCATCGTCAAGCGCAAGGTCGGCGGGCTGGAACCGGCCACACGCTACCACTACCGCCTGCATTACGGCCCGAGGAAGGACCAAGTCCGAACGTCCGACACCGCGACGTTTCGAACGCTCGCGGGTAGCGACACTGCCGCACCATACAGCTTCGCGATAGTCACCGGAATGAATTACTCGTTCTTTCATTACACGGGCAGCAACCGCGTCGGCCCGTACGACGGGCCCGACAAGGATCTCGGCTATCCGGCGCTCGCTTCGATATTGAAGCTGAAGCCCGACTTTTTCGTTGGCACCGGCGACAACGTCTATTACGACCATCCCGGCCACCGGGGTCGCGCCCAATCTCGTCACGAGATGAGGAAGAAGCATCACGAGCAATACTCCCAGCCGCGCTTCTTGGATCTCTTCGGGCAGGTGGCGACGTACTGGATGAAGGACGACCACGACCACCGTTTCGACGACTCGGACGCTGTCAATGCGGTGCGAATTCGCGCCCCGAAGCAGCTCGACTACTACCCGCGCACCAACATCCACGAGGGCGAGTCCGGGTCGGGTTTCGCGCCTTCGCACGAACTGGGAATCGATGTCTTCCAAGAGCAACTGCCAGTCGTGGATCCGGCAGAGCGCGACCCGTTGACGTACCGAACTCACCGGGTCAGCCGGGACCTCCAGGTGTGGTTCGTCGAGGGACGCGACTATCGCAGCCCGCTCGACCAGCCCGACGGGCCCCGCAAGACCATTTGGGGCGCCGCACAGAAGGAGTGGCTGCTAAAGACACTCACCGAGAGCGACGCGACCTTCAAACTGCTGCTGTCCGCCACGCCGATGGTCGGCCCGGATTCGAGCAGCAAGCGGGATAATCACACCAACTTCAACGGATACCGTCACGAAGGCGATGAGTTCTTCCGCTGGCTCGCCGACAACGACATTTCGGGTGACGAGTTCTTCATAGCGTGCGGCGACCGCCACTGGCAATACCATTCAATCCGGCCCGACGGGTACGAGGAGTTCTCTTCCGGGGCGCTAGTCGACGCCAACGCGATCCTCGGCAGTTTTCCGGGCGACGCGAACACGACCGATCCCGAGGGCAGGATCCAGCAGCCGTTCCATTCCCCCGAGGCGAGCGGCGGCTTCCTGGTGATCTCGGTGGTGCCGGACGGAACCTCGGCGCGAGCCGAGTTCCGGTTCTACGACGAGAAGGGCGCGCTACTGCACGAGCACGTCAAGCCGCCTGCAGGCCAGCGTTGACTGGCGGTCGAAGATTCCGGAGCCAGCCGAGTCACTGCATCGGGAAGAACACGGCCCCGAGGTATGAGGCCAGCAAGCCGGCAGCTCCGAGAGCGAACAGGGAGACCGTCTTGGTCTTGAGAGCTTCGACCTCCGTAAGGCCTGTCATCGTCTTAAAGACCCAGAAGCCTGAATCGTTCATCCAGCCGCCCACAATCGAGCCGGCTCCGATCGCCGTGAGTATGTAGACCGCGTGATGCCCAGGCGGATGCGCGATGATCAGCGGAGCCAGGATTTCCGAGGTCGTGATCATAGCCGTCGTGGCAGAGCCCTGCGCGATCCGGAACAGCATTGCAATGCCGAAGCCGAGCAGCATGAGGGAAAGGCCGAATTGCTGAGCGTATTCGCCCAGCACCGTGCCGACCTCCGCCTTGACGAGCATGCGTCCGAATGCACCTCCTCCGGCGGTAATGAGGATGATCAGGCCCGCGCTCTTGATCGCCTCCTCGGTCGGCTTCGCCAGCTGGCGAAGGCCCAATCCTTTGTGCGAGGCCAGCAACCACAGCCCGGCGGCAGCGGCGAGGATCAGTGCCAGGTTGGGATTCCCTAGGAATGCCGTGACACCGCTCAGGGCGCTCCCTGGAAAAAACGTGTTGGTGACTGTGTTCGCGGTGATCAGGATGACCGGAATCGCGATCGGCATGAGCGATACGCCGAATCCCGGCAGCTCGCTCTCAGGCCGATTCGCAACCTCCTTGAGTTCCTTGAGAGAGAGTCCGGGAGCCTCTCGAATCGGGATTTTCATCTTCCGGTCGATCCAGTACGCGTAGGCCCAGCACGCGAGAGCGGATGGTATCGCGACCATCAGCCCCACGATGATCACGAGCCCGATATCGATCCCGAGCGTCTCCGCCATCGCAAGCGGTCCCGGCGTGGGCGGCACGAAAATGTGCGTCGTCACCCCGCCAGCCCCAATCGCGAGGGTGTAGAGCAGGTAATTCCGGCCCCCGGTGCGCATGCTCATCGATCGCGCCAGAGGGACGAGCAAATAGAAGACTGTGTCGTGGAACACGGGGATCGACAGGATATAGCCGCTGATCACCATCGAGAACGAGGAGTACTTCTCGCCAAGCCACGCCACAAATCGACGGGTGATCTTCTCTGCCCCGCCACTCTCCATCAGGCATTGGCCGATCACGGCCGCCATTGCGATGGCAATGCCAATCCGGCCAACAAGCCCCCCGAAAGCCTCTGTGACCGCTCCCATGATGTCTTTGACGGCCACATGGGGAGACAGCAGGCCGATCAGAATGGCCGACAGGATGAGGGCCGCGAACGCGTTGACCTTCCAGCGAATGATCAACAGGAAGACCGCAGCCATGGCCACTAGCAAGATGAGAATCGGGTGCATGAGTTCCGATAAGCATATAACGAATTGCTATCCTGAACTCGTGGTGGAGAATTCGGCCCTCAATGTCGGCATAGAGCCTCCGCTCGCCATCCTGACATTGACGAACTCGCAACGGCGGAACGCGCTGTCCATGGAGACAATGCAAGCACTGACCGCCGCGGTCCAAGAGATCGGCAGCAACGACGAGGTCGGCGCGGTGATCCTAAAGGCCGAAGGTCCGGTTTTCTCGGCCGGGCACGACCTGCGGGAGATGACCGGAGGGGATCTCAAGGGCTATAGGCGCATCTTCGACCAGTGCACGCACATGATGACTGCCATTCAGTCGATCCCGCAGCCGGTGATCGCTCAGGTTGATGGCATTGCGACAGCGGCGGGGTGCCAGCTCGTCGCCACCTGTGACCTAGCCCTGGCTTCGGAGCGCTCGCGCTTCGCCACACCCGGCGTGAAAATCGGATTGTTCTGCAGCACGCCGATGGTCGCTCTGACGCGCAGCATCGGAAGGAAGCGCGCCTTGGAGATGCTTTTGACAGGCAAGATGATCGACGCGGAGCGTGCAGCCGAGTGGGGCTTGGTGAACCGAGCGGTGCCGAGCGACCGACTGGACGAGGAAACGCGCTCGCTGGCGCTGGAAATCGCGTCGGCCAGCAGCCTGACTATCAGCTTGGGCAAGCAGGCGTTCTACTCGCAGATCGATTTGGACCAGCCGAAAGCATACGACTACGCCAAGGAAGTGATGAGCATGAACGCGCTGGCCGCGGACGCGCAAGAAGGGATGTGCGCGTTCCTTGAGAAGCGCGAGCCGGTCTGGTCCGGCAACTAACATCGCAGGGCCGAGACAAGCCTGACCTCCCCGGTCGGGTATTTGCACTTCGCCTGTCGCGTGGCCGCTACTCAAGTTTCGCCGAGCGCCCCGCAATTTCGAGGACCCGGGAGAGGAGTTCGTGTCCGTAGCTGTCGGTGAGACGCAGGCTTTCTCCTAGGGCAAATGTCGCAGGCTGAGTTTGGACCTCGTTGATTGCAACGTTCGATGCATACATCTATGGACGACTTAACTTGTCAAGGATGGGATTGAGGCGTCCCGCGAAGCCTGGCACGGTACCCGTTCCCTCAGGGAATATTGTGGGACCGCCGCCAGAGAGCGGGGTGAGGTCTACTGAGAGCGCCCGTTCTGCCGGTATCCAGCTTCTGTCCACGTGTCCAACATATCCGTCGCCCGCTGCGAATGCTGCCACCGGCACGTCCGTCGAGCGAATGTTCACATGCCGTTGCCCGTACTCGCTGGTTGTCGTGCGCTTCCACGTGCTGTTCGGGAAAAGGACCAGGATGTCGACCCCGTCAAAGGCAGGCTTCCGTGTCGGCCTGATGCGACTATGTCGGCGGGGCTTGGGTCGACCCTCGCCGCGACAATAGCCGAGTGAGAGTAACGTTGATCGGTGGCTTTATGGAAGCCGAACCGGCTTAATACATCACACGTTCTAACACGTCCATTTGCTTGCGGGACATCCCTTGGGCCTCTCCGCTGGCAGTAGCTCCGCAGACAATGAAACCGTCGCTGGCGGTGGCCAAGCGCGCAATCTCGTCCGACAAGTTATCGTGCCGTGGACTATTCGGTCTATTCCCCCTGAATTCGATCTGCTTGCACTCCCAGAGCCTGTCCTCACCCAGCTTGTGCTCGTCTTCGACTCGTTGATTGCTGAGCACCATGGGGGATCTTTGAATCCTTTCGCTATTGAGATCCAGTTGGGCCGGATCTTAAGGCGGGGCATCCTCTCTGAACCGTTTCACATACCCCCCGACGCAACCGGTTCGTTCCATCAGCGTCGCGTCAGGAGAGGCTAGGTGCCAGCCGCTATCCATTGCGAAGCAGCTTCGACTTGGCGGCTCTGTTTAGACGTCGCGAAATACACTGGCTGCAGGCACTCGGCCAAGAGAGGTAGACACTACCCCCACGAGCGGCTTTTCCGCATCTAGCCGAGGCGCTGCAGTGGGGCCGATTGCGGCTTATCCCAGCCAGAGGTCCATCAGCGGCTTGCCCTTCACGAGGTCGCGCGGCTGGTTGAGGTGGTTGTGGATCTCTTGGTTCGGGTCGATGCCAAGCGCATAATAGACCGTCGCGAGCAAGTCGTTCGGATGGACGGGCTTGTCCTTCGGAGAGGAAGCCGTGGCGTCGGACTCGCCGTAAAGCCGTCCGCCGGGAATGCCGGCGCCGGCGACCATCGCGGTGTAGCAGTACGGCCAGTGGTCCCGGCCGTCGGGCGAATTCGTGTTGCCCGAGGTGGACACGCCGAGGCGCGGCGAGCGCCCGAACTCTCCGACCGCGACGATGAGTGTCTCGTCAAGAAGACCCTTTTCATCCATGTCGGTAAGCAGCGACGAAAGGGTGCGGTCGAGCTTCGGACAATGCAGGTCCCGCAACGGCCCGAAGTTCGCGGCATGAGTGTCCCAAGCCGTCGTCTCGGGATTGCCGTTGGCGACCGAGGGCCAGTTGAGTTGCACCATGCGAGTCCCTGCCTCGACCAAGCGCCGTGCCATCAAGGCACCTTGGCCGAACGTGAACCGTCCGTAACGGTCGCGCATTTCATCGGACTCGAGTGTCAGATCGAAGGCATTGCGGGCCTTGCCCGAAAGCACTAGGTCGAAGGCGTTCTGGTAGTACTTGTCGAGCGCATAGCTGCTCACGGCCTTGTCCAGCGCCGGCATCGACCCGTTGATTCCGCGCAGCAGCTCGAAGCGGCTTTGGAGTCGATCCGCGGGCACCTCCTTGCGAAGTTCCAGATCGTCGAGCTGGATCGGCTTGGCCGGGTCTTGGTAGAGGCGATAGGGGTCGAAGGCCTTGCCAATGAATCCGGCTGCACCGCCCTTGCCGATAACGCTCGATTCCTGCAGCGGACGCGGAAGCTCCACGAAGGGCAGGACGGGCTCGTGCGGCGGCCGGAACTTCGTGATCCACGAGCCGGCAGTCGGGAAGTCGTTCGGAGACGGCGGCTCAAGCTGCCCGGACGGGGAGACCTCGGTCGGCTCGTAGCCCGTGAGCATCTGGTAGATTGCGGCGGTGTGGTTGAAGAGCCCGGCGGGCGTGTAGCTCATTGAACGGATCAACGTGCATTTGTCGACCGCGTCGGCCAGCATCGGCATCGTCTCGCTCAGCTGGATCCCGGGGATCTTGGTCTTGATCGGCTTGAACTCCCCTCGGACGTTCGAGGGCGCGTCCGGCTTCGGGTCCCAGATATCGATATGTGAGGGGCCGCCTTGCAGGAAGAGCACGATCACCGAATTCGCAGATCCGAAACCGGTGGAGCCCTCGTATCGGCTTTTTCCAGTGGAAGCCCGGGCCTTGTCCTGCAAACGCAGCACGTTCTGCAGGGACAGGCCGAACAGCCCCAAGGATCCGATCTTCATGAACTCCCTGCGAGCAGAGCCATCGCAGAAACGAGCAAGGTAACGATTCGGAAGAGTTAGCATTGATACACCGCTAGCAAGATTATAAGCGAGACACGCTCTCGCGCCACGCCCTTTTTTCGAGTTCTCGACGAAATTCTGACTAGACTCTTGCCTGTAAAGCGACTGGATGGAAATCAGTTCGGCCCGACATGTCCGAATAGCGGCATTTCTCAGCGCACCACGTGAATGTCAGGCAGGTTCCGATAGGCTTCGCAAAAGTCCATGCCGTAACCGACGACAAATTCGTTTGGAATTTCGAAACCAAGGTAATCGATAGGAACGTCGACTTCGCGTCGCGCCGGCTTGCTGAGAAGGGAGGCGAGCTGGATTGAAGCGGCACCTGCGCAATTCAGCAGCGAGATCAAGGTCAGGGCCGTTCGCCCGGTGTCGACGATATCTTCCACCACGATCACCGCGTCCCCCTTAACTTCGAACGACGAGCTACCAGTGACGCGAACGCGATCCCTGCTCACCTTGCGGTTTCCGTAGCTAGAAGTTCTTACGAAATTGACTTTGACGTCGCTCTTGATCGACCGGACGAGGTCGGAAGCAAAAATCCACGCCCCGTCCATCGCTACGATCATTCGGACCGCTCGGCCATCGCAATCGCGGTCAATCGCAGCACCCAAAGCCTTAACCCGGTCCGCTATTGCTTCGGCTCCAATCAGCACGGGCCCAAGCTCCGACCCATCCACCCCGAGCTCGAGTGGCAACGCTGCTTCGGTCATAGAACTCCTTGGGGACGCACGCCAGCCACGGCAAGCATCCTTCCTGTGTTTCCGCGCTCGGCCCTGTGGGAAAAGTACTTCCCAAGGTCGCAACTCGTGCATTCTCGAACGATGGCGATTCGCCCCACGCCGGCTTCGACAAGCTGCGCCTCGATGGCAGAAGCGAGATCGACATAAGGGCGAGCATCACGCTGCTCAACGAATTCTTCGCCGAGCTGGCACGCGACTTCTTCGCCCACCTCGTAGCAGCAGACTCCGATGGCGGGTCCCACCACGGCTTCGATGTCGGCGAGGCGCGTCCCGTATCCTGAAACCATTCCTTCCAGGGCGGACGGCACCACCCCCGCGACCGTGCCGCGCCACCCCGCATGCACCGCCGCGACTGATCGATTCCGCGGGTCTACGAGCAGGACTGGCACGCAGTCGGCGGTGCGAACGCCGACAATCACGCCGGGTCGATCGGTCAAGACCGCGTCGGCAGAAGGTCGGTTCTGGCTCCAAGGCCGGTCCGCGCGGACGAAGGCGCGCGAGTGGACTTGCCTGAGCATGGCGGTTCCGCACCCATCCGCTCCGAACGCCCCGGCAATTTCACGGTCGCTCGGCCAGTCGAGAAAGTCGCCCGTGGAGCGCGTGGAAAACCCATGCGCCAGCCAGGCATGCTCGTCCCACACCGTGTAGCGGAGCACTCCGCGATTTCCAATTCTGAACATGCCTAGTCGAGGCCCAACAGCCAAGCGGGATTCGTCCTAGCCATCCGGTCGACTTCGTCCTGGGAGAACCCTGCCCTCAAGAGCTTGGCTAGGAACACGGCCAACCCGTCCGTGTGTATGGGATTCATCGACTGACCCAGATCGCTCGAGATCACTACGCTCTCCGGCCCGATCTCGCGGATCGCGTCGACATAGGCCTGAAGTTTCTCTTCGTCCGTGCCGTCCCACTGGGGATTCGACGCGAGCGCGGTCCCAACCGGGTATTCGAGCATGGCCCCTAGCTCCGCGGCGCGCTCTTGCATTGCCACCGACATGGAAACGGGCGGAGACAAGGGGTGGGTGACAAGGATACGGTCGATGCCCCGCCGCTTAGCCTCGCGGATGAGCAGCAGGGACTCTTCAGGAGAGGAATGGCCGGTCGCAAGCGTCAGGCCATGCTCGGCGATCAGGTCGAGGACTCGCAACACATCCTGCAACAACTCTCCGTTGGAAGAGACGGGGACACGATTCGGGTTTGGGCGGAGGACGCGGTGGTAGTGCTCTGAATCGAATGTCGGCATCCAAACGACCTTGCCGTGCCCGCCGGTAGTGCGGGCCATGTGTTCGACGGCGACAGGGTTGATTCCCGTGGAGGCGTTCAACGCGATGCCCCCGAAGACGCGAATTCCGGGAACAGCTCGTTCAACGACGAAGGCCAGACCGGCGGTCGGAGCGTAGTGGTTCTTCAACAGCAGCGCCCGCATTCCCGCGTCGCGGGCGATGCGTGCGAGCTGAAGGGAGCCGATCGAGCGCGGCCCGCTGTCGGGGGCGCTATGCACGTGCAAGTCGACTACACCCTCGATGCTGAGCGGGGCGACTCCGCCTGTCGTCCCGCACCAAGGGCAGTCCTCTTGGCCATCGAGCGGAAACAACGGCCATAGGCCGATCAAGGCGAGTGCCGCGAGGCGGCGCTTCAACGGCTTCTGAGCCTGCGACTGTAGCGTGTGTGGAAGGTCCGCCATGGACATCACAATTCTCTGCGCGACCAAGCCTCGAGGCCACTCAACGCGGGGCGCCTCGACCCGACGCGATCCCGAGCTTCAGGATGCCACACTGTCTGTGTTCGGCTTATTTGGTTGACACCCTGGAACGCCGCATCGGCTCGCCCAATCGCTGAAACAGCGCCGGGCAGCCGGTGCGGTCCGAGCCACGATCGAATTCAGGGAAATCGGCGGAGCGAAGAACCTGACTATGTCGGGCAGCGTGGCGCGACCCTCGATAGGCGTTCCACGCCATGAATGAGGCAGTGCGGGATTCCATCCAGTGGTTTCGGACCGCGGGATTGATGAAGGGGTAGCTACAACCTTGTCACGAGAGCTTGCCTCGGTTGGGCAGCCCTGAGCGTGCCGGTATTCCTTGCAGGACCAAGGCGGTGGGATGCGGCGGGGCGGCTTGACGGCGTGGGCAAAGGTCCTCGGATACCGAGCCAACAGGTTTGTTGTGGATGGAGCTGCCCGCCTTGCTGAAGTTTCCCTTGGTCCGCTTGGCGTTCGGCAACGGACGCTTGGCCAGCAATTCCGCCGTGGCTCTCTGAACTCTCCATTACTCGCATCGGACCCTCGTTTGGCCGTAGCTGGTGCAGACACGGGAAGCCACCATTTCGCAAACACAACGCGAAGCTATCTACGATCATGGGCGCAGACCCGATTCAGGATTCGATCACGTACCAAGGGGAATTCAATCTCTGTAAATTGCTTCGAATACAGTCATTTACGTAGCAATGCTTGATTTCTCATATCAATACTGGCCGTGGATCGCGGTTGTTGCAATTGTGGCTTGGGTTGCAAGATTTCGAACGAAACATGCAATGCGGTTCTACCCGATGCTTTCGATCTGGGCTGCCGGATTTCTGCTTGAGTGGTGCCTAGACATGATTGGCACATTGTTTGATTGCCTAGCTCGTCTGCAAGGTCATTCGGGGTCATGTTCCGGTTCTCGAGTGGATGGAGGACCGGGGCGGTTCGGAGAACTTGCAGGTTTGGTGCCGTAGGCTTTTCGAAGGGCGAGTTCGGCCCGTCAGGTAGGTGGCAGCGGGATTGCTGCTGCACGAACATGCTCTGGAGGGCAGTCCTCGCAAGGACAAGCTATGAACGCTTCGTCCTGTAGACCTACCGAGAATGCTTCGAGGAACACTCCCGGGCACAAGCCTTTGCGGCAGGGGCGCGGGGTGACGCCCGAGTCACGCGATGGCCGCGAAAAAGGAAATGCCGGGCGGTGTGCCGCTGGAGGGCCTCGGCTCCCGGCTAGCCGACAAAATAATCGTGACACGTCCGATATGGGATCTCTTGATCGAATTCGGAGAGGTGAGGCTCCTATTCGGGTTGAACCACGCGCTCAACAGTGCTTACATAGAACCGGACGATCTGCGAGATCGTATCGCGAGTGCTCCGCCGAGACGCAATCAAAGGACTAGCGGGAGCGGGGGCCCTAGCCTCCGTAGGCATCGACCCGACCCGGGGGCTCGCCGCCGCCGATAGTGCCGTCGCCGCCGATATGGTGCGCTTCGGGGCGGAGATCGAGCCCTTGGTCCGGTTGATCGAAGACACTCCTCGAGAAGATTGCATCGAGGTCCTTGCCCACCGGCTAAAGTCCGGGCTCGCCTACCGTCAGTTCCTCGCGGCCCTGTTCCTAGCGGGAATCCGCAATGTCAACCCGCAGCCCCCGGGCTTCAAGCTCCATTGCGTCTTCGTGGTTCACTCGGCCCATCAGTTGAGCCTCGATGCCCCCGAAAGCGAACGGCTGCTCCCACTGTTCTGGGCGCTCGACAACTTCAAGAAGGCGCAGGAACAGGACATCGAACAGGGAGATTTCCGCTTGCGCGAAGTGGTTGGCCGGATACCGGGACCGAAGCAGGCGTGGGGGGAATTCCGCGCCGCGATGGAATCTTGGGACGCGCCCCGAGCGGACCGTGCGATCGCGGCCTTGGCGCGAACTCGCGGAGCGCACGAGGTAATGGAGGGGCTGTGGCGCTACGGAGCCCGGGACTACCGAAATATCGGCCACAAGGCGATATTTACCGCGAACGCTTGGAGGACCCTGCAGACGATCGGCTGGCGGCACGCGGAGCCTACGTTGCGTTCCCTGACGCTGGGCTTGCTGGACTTCGGAACCGAGCGACGCATGAATGGTTTCGGTTTCGAGGACCAATGCCACTTCGCGAATACCGACCTGGCAAGGAAGATCCTCCCCGAACTGCCGGGCGACTGGATCTCGGGCGAATCCTCCGATCCGAACTCGACGGAGGAAATGCTAGCCGCGATCCGCGAATCGAGGCCCGTCCCCGCCTGCGCGGCCGTCGCACGGATGATTTCCAAGGGAAGCGCGCGATCCGCTGAAGCCTGGGAAGCCATACATCTGGCCTCGGGCGAGTTGATGATGCGACTGCCTGGCATTCTGGGCGTTCATTGCGTGACCTCGGCCAACGCGCTACATTACGCCTTCCGCATGTCCGCAGATGCGGAAACGCGCTTGTACGTGCTGCTGCAAGGCGTCGGGTGGATGGCCCAGTTCGCGACCTTCATGTCGCGAGAGGACCGCTTCAGGGAACTGGACATCAGCGCTATGTCCGGCGCGGACGTTGAGGAAGGCTCCCGGGAGGGTGCCGACGAAATTCTTGGGCTACTTGGCGCCGAGGCTGACCGTGCCGCTCGCAAAGCCTTCAGCTACGCCCGCGAGCATCCCGATACGTCCGGGTTCTTGCATGCGGCGCGAAGCCTTGTGTGCAACAAGGCCGACGAGGTCCATCACTTCAAATTCGCAGCGGCGATCTTCGAAGATCTGTCGCTAGTCGATCCACGCTGGCAACCGCACATGCTGGCAACGGCGACTTACTACCTGCGGGGTTCGGACCACCCGGACTCCAATGTGGTTTTGCGCGCCCGCGAGGCGCTGGGCGTTGCTTGAGGCACTGCTGGCAAACTGGTCGGGACCGAAATAGCGCACGCCTGAAGCGAGGTGCATCCGCACTCGCGAATCGCGGCCGTAAGTACGGGCTAAACTAAGCGGTTCTCACGGAACATAGCGATGAAACTGCAAGGCAAGGTCGCCATCGTCACCGGTGGCGCGACTGGGATGGGACGAGCGATCAGCGCAGCTCTGGCTGCGGAGGGGGCTCGCGTCCTAGTCAACTACCGAGCTTCAGCCGACGCGGCGCGCGAGGTTGTGGCGGACATTGAGCGAGCCGGCGGCCGGGCCGTCTCCCATGCCGCCAACGTCGAGTACGACGACGAGGTAAAAGCCATGGTCGCCTTGGTCGAGCAACGATGGGGACGCTTGGACCTACTGGTGAACAATGCCGGTTGGAGCAAGATCACGCCCCATTGGAAGCTGGACGCACTCACGGACGAGATCTGGGACCGCACTCTCAACACCAATCTGCGCGGTGCCTTCTACTGCTGCCGGGCCGCCGTCCCGCTGATGCGCAAGAACGGCGGCGGCTCGATTGTCAATAACGCGTCGGCTTCCGCCTATTCAGCAGCGGGCAGTTCGATCGTGTACTCGGCTTCCAAGGCCGCGATGGTCAACATGACGCGGTCTCTTGCGAGGGCCCTCGCACCGGACATCCGCGTCAACGCGATCGCTCCCGGGCTAGTGCATACCCGCTTCGCCGGCTGGCCGGACGAGGCCTTCGAGGCCGGCGGTGAGGTCTCCCCGCTGAAGCGGATCGCCTCGGTCGAGGAAGTGGCCGCCACGGTGCTTTTCCTAGCGGCAGACGCGACAGCGATAACAGCGGAGACGATTCTCATCGATTGCGGGGCGACAATTCTCGGCACGCCTCGGCGACGACGCCCCTAGGCCAAGCCGCGTTCAAGTTGAAAAAGACGGGACATAAATGCGATGCACCTACAGCTGACTGCCGGGGTGAAATGGGCGACCGCGGCGTGCTTCGTAGCGTCCTTCGTGCTGCTGCTTCTGAGTTTGCCTCTGGACGCTTTGATGGACGCAACCCAAGCCTGGATCGAGGGTTTGGGCTTCTGGGCTCCGCTCGCTTTCGCGATCACATACGGCTTGGCCGCGACGCTCTTCGTTCCCGGCTCGGCCCTGTCCCTTGCAGCTGGCGTGCTCTTCGGCGTTTGGGTCGGGACAGCTGTTGTTTGGCTCGGAGCGACACTGGCGATCGTCTTGTCGTTCTTGATCGCCAGGTACGCAGCGCGCGCCCGCGTCGAGGCGCTCGCCAAGACGAGGCCGCGCTTCGCCGCCGTCGATCGGGCGATCGGCGAGGAGGGCTGGAAGATCGTCGCCCTGATGCGGCTATCCCCCGTATTTCCCTTCAGCCTGCAGAACTATCTGTTCGGGGTCACAGCCATCCGCTTCTGGCCCTGCGCCATCTCGAGTTCGGCGTTCATTTTGCCCGGCACTTTCCTCTACGTGTATCTCGGTTTCGCAGGCGGCGAGGCCGCGTCGGTCGTGGGAGGATCAGGCAACAGCGACCCGTGGAAACTCGCATTGCAGCTTGTCGGCCTGCTGGCAACTCTCGTTGTGACGGTCTACATCGCGCGCATCGCCGCGAAGGCCGTGGCCAAGCACGCTCCCGGGGAACCCGAATTGCCCGTGGAGGCTGCGAAGGAGCCAGTCAAAGCAGCGTCCGCCGCAAGAGCTGCGTGGACCCTGGCCCTGGCTGTCGCATGCCTCGTCGCCAGCTTGACGGCATACGCACGTAGCGAGTCCATCCGCTCCTACTTCCTCCCCCCGCGGGTGGAATTGATCGAGCGCCATGCGGGCGACATTGGCTCGGCAATGTTCGACCACGCAGCCTTCGACGCCTTGCTCAAAGCGCACGTAGACGAGGACGGGCTAGTCGATTACGCGGGTCTGGCCGAGGACGCCCCCCGCCTAGCAGAGTACGTGGACACGCTCGGCGCGGCACCGTTTGCCGATCTGGGGCGGGACGAGAAGCTGGCCTTGCTGATTAACGCCTATAACGCATTCACTCTCCAGCTGATTGTCGAGCAGTACCCTCTTGATTCGATCCACGAAATTCCGTCGGGCGATCGGTGGGAGGCGGCCCGCTGGATGCTCGCGAATCGAATCTACAGCTTGGATGAGATCGAGAACTCCCTGATTCGACCGAACTTCCGGGATGACCGCATCCATTTTGCATTGGTCTGTGCCGCGCTCGGATGCCCTAAGCTACGGCGCGAAGCCTACAACGGCGAGGCGATCGAATCGCAACTCGAGCACCAGGCTGCGGACACCCACCGCAGCGAGAGGTGGTTTCGTTACGAGGAGACTGAAGGGCTCGTTTGGCTCACACAGGTCTACAGTTGGTACGCCGAGGACTTCGAGCAGATTCACGGATCGGCGCTCGCCTCCGCGGCTCGATACTCTCCGCAATTAAGGCAAGCATTGGCCGAGGGCCGCGCGTTGCGGATCCGATGGCTGCCCTACGACTGGTCTCTCAACGAACAGCCGCCGGTGTCGGTAACGCCATCTCGGACATAGCGGCCCGACTGATCTCAGTCACCTTAAGCAGTCATGCCCAAGCCCATTGAATCGATCATCGAAGCGAAGCCATTGGACCGGCACAACCGGCAGCTTGTCAGCCGGGTCCATCCTCCGGACTGGCAGAACCCCGAACCGCGAGGCAAGTACCACATGGTGGTCGTGGGCGCGGGAACCGCCGGATTGGTGACCGCGGTCGGCGCTGCGGGTCTCGGAGCGCGGGTCGCTCTCATCGAACGAAACCTAATGGGGGGCGACTGCCTGAATTCGGGCTGCGTGCCATCCAAGGCACTGATCCGGGCAGCGCACGCGGCCGCCAGCGTCCGCAACGCGAAGCAGTTCGGCGTTCGCATCGCCGAAGGCAGCTACTCGGTCGATTTCGGCAAGGTCATGGAGCGCATGCGACGGCTGCGGGCGGGCATCAGCGCCCACGACTCGGCGCAGCGCTTCTCCGACCTCGGAGTCGATGTCTTCCTAGGTCAAGCAACCTTCTCCGGAAAGAAAACTGTGCGCGTCGGGGACCAGGAACTTGCATTCTCTAGAGGCTGCATTGCGACCGGCACCAGGGCGTCGCTGCCGCCGATCCCGGGGCTTGACCGAGCGCAGGCCCTGACCAATGAGACCGTCTTCACTCTCACGGAATTGCCAAGACGCCTGGCGGTGATCGGCGGCGGGCCGATCGGGGTTGAAATGGCACAGTCATTTGCTCGATTCGGCTCCGAAGTCACGTTGATCGAAGGAGCGGGCGGCGTCCTCAACAGAGAAGATCGCGACGCGGCGGAGATCGTGGAGCGGTCCATGCAAAGGGACGGCGTGACAATGCTCTTCAGCACCTATGCGACGAGCGTGACGGTTGAAGGGGACGAGCGCTTGATCCGAGCGGAATCGCAGGCCGACGGCACGGTAACCGAGATCCGCGCGGACCGCATCCTCGTCGCGGCGGGCCGGACACCGAATACCGAAAGCCTCGGACTTTCCGAAGCGGGCGTGAACTACGACAAGCAGACGGGCGTCCTCGTAGACGACGGCCTCCGCACGTCCAACAAGCGCATATACGCCGCAGGGGATATTTGCTCGGCGTTCAAGTTCACCCATACGGCAGACGCCATGGCTCGCATCGTGATCGGCAACGCTCTATTTTTCGGCAGGTCCAAGGCAAGCGCGCTCAACATCCCGTGGTGCACGTACTCCGACCCGGAATTGGCCCACGTCGGCATCAGCGAGAGGGAGGCGAACACCAGCAGCACTCCGATCGACACCTACCGGACAGAGCTGGCAGACGTGGACCGCGCGGTGCTGGACAGCGAGACGGAGGGCTTCGTGAAGATTCACTGCAAGCGCGGCACCGACGCGATCCTCGGCGCGACAATCGTGGCACGGCACGCGGGAGAGATGATTTCGGAGGTCACCGCCGCGATGACCGGGGGCCTGGGCCTGCGATCGATCGCTGGCACGATCCATCCCTACCCGACCCAGGCGGAAGCCATTCGCAAGACCGCGGACGCCTACCAGCGGACAAGGCTGACCCCCGCTGTGAAGCGGCTCCTGAAGACGATCCTTCGCCTTCACGGCTGATTGGCGGGCAGCGCAGCACGGCAACGGAGGGAAACGTCAGTGGGGGAGACGATTTCGGTCATCATTCCGGCGTTGAACGAGGAAACTCGCATCGGCCCGGCGGTCCGGAGGCTTCGAGGCTCCGGCGTGGACGAGGTCATCGTCGTGGACGGCGGCAGCACGGACAGCACCGTCGAGATCGCTAGAGCCATGGGAGCAAGGGTGCTCCGCGAGCAGGCCAGCCGCGGTCGCCAGCAGAACGCCGGCGCCCAAAGAGCGAAAGGTGCAATTCTCCTCTTTCTCCATTCGGACACAATCCTGCCGACAGGTTTCGCGGACCAAGTGCGGTCGACCCTTGCGAAGCCGGGGGTGAGCGCCGGCGCGTTTCAGTTTCGGCTTGACGCGCCTGGATGGGAGTTCCGTCTCGTCGAGCAAACTGTTGCCTTACGGTGCAGGCTGTTGCGGCTCCCATACGGCGATCAGGCCATATTCGTGTCGACCGAGATCTTCGAACGAGCAGGGTGCTTCGCCGACCTCCCGATCATGGAGGACTTTGACCTAGTCCGTCGCCTGCGCAAGCTGGGTCGGATTGAGCTGGCGGAGGGGGCGGCTGTTACCTCCGCGCGTCGTTGGACCCGACAGGGGGTCTGGCGCGTCACCTGGACGCACCAACTCTGCATTCTGGGATACTATTGCCGGGTTTCCCCGGAACGGCTGGTCCGTCTACGCGACGATGCAAATGGACGGAGGTCAATACCCTGACCGCCGCGCAACAGCGCCCTTCCATCATTGAGTCGCAACACCGTTGAAAACTACGATAGATGTCCGAAGTACAGTCAGGCACCGCTCCGATGGAAAGTCTCGCTGACTTGTCACCGGGTACGACAGCCGTTGTGGGCGAGCTGCGATTCGACGAAGTCGATGCGGTGCGATTGATGGAACTGGGATTCATTCCCGGTATGTCCGTGTCTTGCCAGAGGCGCGTCCCAATGGGAGACCTGTCGGTTTATCAGCTCGACGGCACCCAGATCGCACTGAGAAGCGAGACGGCCTCGCGGATCCGCGTCCGGCCGGAGCCCGCTGCGGGAGTCGAGAATGCCAAGCGCGATTGAGGCCGCCCCAGCCAAACCCCAGCCTGAACAGGGAGCCCGTCGCACGGTAGCGATCTGTGGGCCTCCGAACGTCGGAAAGTCCACGTTCTTCAACCGGTTGACCGGACTGCACCAGAAGGTCGCCAACTATCCGGGAATCACTGTCGAGAAGAGGATCGGCCGGCTGGAGCTTCCGAACGGGCCGCCGGTCGACTTGATCGACCTGCCGGGAATCGTGGGCCTGCATCCCCGCTCGGAGGATGAGCGGATCGCCATCGACGTGCTGCGGGGCACGAGTCGCGCCACTCCCCAGCCGGCAGCGGCCGTGTTGATCCTGGATTCGACGAATCTGCAAGCGCAGCTACGCTTAGTGCCCGAGATCCTCGGGTTCGGGATTCCGACGCTGGTCGCCTTGAACATGGCGGACGACTTGTCTGCCCGGGGCGGCAATGTCGACGCGCAGGCAGTGGCCAAGCAAGTCGGGGCACCGGTGGTTGCCGTGAGCGCGCGACTCGGCACGGGCATGGACAAGGTCACCAAATTCCTGGAGGGCACGCTCGCACCTCCTCAACCAGTGGAATTGCCGGTGCTTAACAACATCCCTGCCGAAAGGCGATGGGCGGGCGGCGTGGCGCGGCGAGCGAGCTACCACCCTCCGGAGCCCTCGCTGTGGGGCCGTCGCTTGGACAGAGCATTCCTGCACCCGGTCGCGGGCCCGCTTATCTTCCTAGCTGTTGTCGTGCTGGTGTTTCAAAGCATCTTCACCCTGGCGGTGCCCTTGATGGACGCGGTCGATTCGCTTATTGGCACGACCGCAGGCTGGCTTGGAATCTTGCTGCCCGACTCGATGCTGAAGGGGCTATTGCTTGACGGTGTTTGGGGCGGCGTAGGGTCGGTCGTAATCTTCCTGCCGCAAATCCTGATCCTGTTCCTGTTCATCGGGATCCTGGAGGACTCCGGGTACCTGGCGCGCGCGGCGGCCATCGCGGACCGGTCGATGAGAGCAGTCGGGCTCGAGGGACGGTCGTTCATTCCCCTCCTTTCGTCGTACGCCTGCGCCGTGCCGGCAATCATGGCAGCACGGACGGTCGAGAACCAGCGCGACCGGCTGGCAACAATCTTCATAGCTCCGCTGACCACCTGCTCCGCCCGCCTGCCCGTTTACGCACTGCTGATCGCGGCGTTCATCCCGGAGCAGCCGCTGCTCGGTCCGATCCTAGGCACGCGCGCCGCTGTGCTCTTGGGGCTCTACGCGCTGGGATTCGCCGCGGCCTGCGCAACGGCCTGGGTGCTGAAGTCCACCATTCTCAAGAGCAAGCCCGCGCCGTTCATGCTGCAGTTGCCTGCGTATCGCTGGCCGACGCTGAGGTCCCTGTCCTATCGCTTGCTCGACCGCTCGAAAATCTTCCTCCGGCGGGCCGGCACCGTCATTTTGCTGACGACGATCGTGCTCTGGTTTCTGGCAAGCGTCCCGTACACCGACGGCGAGCCTCCCGCCATCGGAGACAGCCTGGCGGGATCGATCGGCAAGACGATCGAGCCGCTGGTCGAGCCGCTCGGCTTGAATTGGAAAGTCGGCATCGGTCTCATCACCTCCCTCGCGGCGCGCGAAGTTATCGTCGGCACGCTGGGAACGATTTACGGCATGGAAGCCGACGAGGACTCCCCCGCCCTGCAGGACGCGCTGCGGTCGGAGCTGTCGTTCGGCAGCGCGATCGCCCTAATGATTTTCTTCGCCTTCGCGATGCAGTGCATGTCGACGGTCGCGATCGTGCGCAGGGAGACCGGCGGCTGGAAGTGGCCCATCGCGCAATTCACTTACATGCTGGTACTGGCCTACACAGCAGGATTCGCGGCGTTCCGGATCTTCGGTTGATGCAATCGGGCGCGGTGCTCGTTAGAAAGGCCGTTCGACTTGGCACGAACCGGGCGCGAACTGCAGCCGTCAAAGGAGCGCGAGCTTCAGCCACAGAATCAGCATGAAAGCCGCGAACCCCAAGAGTGCTGAATACTCTCGGTTGACCAGATAGAGGTTCGGATCGAATCGGACTCGAGACTGGTAGCGGGGCGAGAGGGCTGGCACGAACCGGCGCACGCGAGATTCGTATTCTCGGAACCCTGGGAGGATCTTGCGAATGTGATCCTCCTCTTCCCCAACGACCGGCAAGAACCAAAACAAAAAGACAACGACGATGCCGGCTAGCAAGATTACATGGTTCGCGCTGATCCCGAGACCGATGCCTGCGAGCAGACTTCCGATGTAGAGGGGGTTCCGTACATACGAGTAAGGCCCGGAAACCGCGAGTTGCTGGTTCTTCCGGAGGTGGCCCGCCGCCCACGCCCTGACCGAGAGTCCAGCTAGTGCGACGGGAACTCCGAGCAAGATGCTCTGGAGGGTCGGCCTGGACAGCCAGCAAGCGGCGATCGCCAAGACAATGGAGACGGCCACCCGGCTCTTCGCAGCCATAGCAGCCCAGTGCTTCCGGAAGCAAAAGTCGCTGTCGTGCGGATCGTTGTTCACTGAGGTTGGCGTTGAAGCGAGAGTGCGCTGCGATCTTAAGACGGGACACCGCCAGGCGGCAGTCCCGACGGGAGGGGCGCTCCGCGATGGACGCGAGCCCGGCTGGCAACACCACCTCCAGCATGTCAGCGCTCGAACGCGGGACGCAACTTGGCCGGAACCCTCGCCTAGGTGTCCTGGAGACTCACGACTACATGCCGGGCGGAATCCCAGCCGGCCTCGAGGTCCTCCGACAACGCCATGGGTTAGACGGACAAGAAGCAGAACCTCCAAGAGGGCGGCCGTGCCGACCCCCGCCCGAGCCAGTAGAGTCAAACTGCAGCAACCCCGTTGCCGCGCGGCACGGACCTACATGCAGAACACCAACCTTACGGGAGACCAAATGTGGCGCTCTGGTCCCGTACGCGAGTCGAATGGTGCACGTGGTGTGGCTACCGCTTCGAGTTGATTGGCTTCCGGTGGGAGTGCGGGCGACGGAACTCAAGAGGGCTCTGGAGGAAACAGACCGGGCATCCAAATCGACGCCGGCTTCGCAGGGAACGCCGCGCGCAGGGGTACCCGAGTGGACCCGGAGGTAACGGCTCCAGTTGTGTCAAGAGAATTCTGCAAATTCGGTCTTGGTTTTCGTGATTGAGGGGGCTTCAGCATCGTAGCCATGGGGATTTGCTTGCCGTCGAGCCGTGGTCGCGGCTGGAGAGCCACCGGCGGAGGGGTGCCCGGCTCCGTCTGCAGGCAGGCGATGCCGGCCCGGGAGGGCCTCCCAAGGTGCCCCCTGGGCCCCGGCCACAGTCCTCCCGGCGGGCCCTGGCGGACCGCGTCGGCAGGATTCATCGGGGATGCTTGGAAACGCCCGCCCGGGCGGGCTCAGGCCGCCTGGCGCAGGGCCTGCTGGCGGTGCTCCCGCCAGTACTCCATGTTGAGGCAGCGGCTGTCCTCCAGTCAGCCTTCATGGGTCTCCACGGCCAGCGCCCGGATCAGCCGCAGGCAGCTGGCCTCGTTGGGGAAGATGCGGATCACCCGCGTGCGCCGCCGCAGCTCGCCATTGAAGCGCTCCAGCATGTTGGTCGACTTCATGTGCTTGTGGTGCGCCAGCGGCAGGCGGTATGGGGTTATGGAGTGACGTGGGTTTCGTGGACAGGTGAGGTAGCGTGATAGGCATTAGTTGCTCGCCTACGAGGGCGGGGGTAAGGAGGCCCCAAGTCAATGAGCAAACATGCTTATGTAAAGGCGTACCCGAAGGAGTTTCGGGACAAGGTCGTGCAGCTGGTGCAGGTCAGTGAGCGTAGCCTGCGGGAGGTGGCCGAGGAATTCGGGATCTCGACGGACTCGGTGCGGCGCTGGGTGCAGCAGGCGGAGCGCGACCAAGGCACCCGCAAGGACGGCGTCAGCAGTCCGGAGCGGGAGGAACTGATCCGCCTGAGGCGGGAGAACCGGCAACTGAAGATGGAGCGGGAGATCCTGTCAAAAGCGGCGGCCTGGTTCGCTCGGGAGACCGGTTCGATCCCGTAAGAGTGTTCGAATTCGTAAGAGCGCACCAGGGGCAGTATCCGATCGCCTGCATGTGCCGGGTGCTGGGGGTCTCCACCAGCGGGTACTATGCATGGCGGAAGCGGCCGCCGAGTCGGCGGGCGCAACGGGACCAGGAGTTGAGCGAGCGGATCCGGGCGATCCACAAGCGCTCGCGGCAGACGTACGGGGCGCGGCGGGTGCACGCGGAACTGCGGACCCGGAGCGTGGTCGTAGTGCGACGGCGGGTGGCGCGGCTGATGCGGGCGCAGGGGCTGGTGGGAGTGACGCGGAGGAAGCGGCGGAGCACGACCCGCAGGGACCCGCAAGCGGCGGTGGCGCCGGACCCGGTGAAGCGGCAGTTCGAGGCCGCGAAGCCGAACCGGTTATGGGTCGCTGACATCACGTATGTGCCGACGCTGGAAGGGTTTGTGTACTTGGCGATGGTGCTGGACGTGTTCAGCCGGAAGATCGTGGGCTGGGCGATGAGCGCGCGGCAGACGGTCGAGCTGGTGCAGGCGGCGTTGACGATGGCGGTGCGGACGCGGGGAGCGCTGGGGGTGGTGTTCCATTCCGACCGAGGGAGCCAGTACACGGCGGTGGCGTTCACCCGGCAGTGCGGCGCAATGGGCCTCGAGCGTTCGATGGGAGCGGCGGGGAACTGTTACGACAACGCGATGGCGGAGAGCTTCTTCGCGACGTTGGAATGCGAATTACTGCAGCGGGTTCCGTTCGCGGGCCGGGAGCAGGCTGAACAGGAACTGTTCCGCTTTCTGGAAGGCTTCTGCAATCGCCGTCGACGGCATTCGGCGTTGGGCTACCTCTCGCCGGTGGAGTTCGAGCAGGCCTGGCACGCCGGGCAGCAGGCTGCCTGAGGTCAGTTCCGGTTCAGGGCGCGACGGCCAGGACGCCGGGCTCGTACACCCTCGGTGTATCATCTATCCGTGCACCACGGCGTGGGCAGGAGAGAGGTCGCGGTAATGGTAACGGTAGTTTTACCAACCTACCCTACCAACGGCCATGCGAACGGCTCTGCCTGGTCAAATTTGGCACAAGCAGCCTCGATCGGCGGAGCCAGTCCCCGTCGAAGCTGCGGAGAAGAGAGCGGGCAGAGGGGATGATGATGAGATTGCTTGACACTTGCAGCTTGTAGCGCCATGATGGAGCCACCCTCAGCGGAGCAGTCTCACCTACCGCACCTCAACCTGTCCACGGGACTGTAGGCCACCCCAGCGGCACGATCCGCCTGCAGCTGCTCAAGATCGGCGTGCGGATCCGGGTCAGCGTGCGGGCCGTGCGGCTGTCGTTCGACGAGGGCTTCCCGGAAGCGGGCCTCTTCGGGCAGGTGCTGGCCCGTCTCCAGAGCCTGCCCCTGCGCTGCTAGCCGCGGCACTCCAGCCATCGTCTCGAGCCCCGTCGGAGGTCAGCGGGACCACTGCGTCGGCGGGGCGCGTGGCAAGACAAAACGGACCCCGGCAACCGCGGATCTGGCGACCCTTGCCAAGCCTCTGCCCGGATCCAGCACCCCATGCAACATTGCCAGGCTATCCATCCACCCCAAATGGACAAAACGCCTCCAAATCTAAGACTCTTGAGAAGATCGGGCTAACCCCTGCTATACCAATGATTTCTCGATCTCTAACGGATTCCTGACGCGGTAGCCAAATCGCCTGTAAGAGACTGATTCCAAAAGCACTTACCGGGAACTCTTCCAATCCTTCACCCGGCGGACCCTGACGGGCTGCAAAACGGCCTTGGCAAATTCCTCCAAAGTCCCGTTAAAGCTGAGCGTCTCCCGCAGCTCAGCAGCGCTTGGCCGGTAGGTATCGGGAGGTAACTCCACCTCCCTGACCTCTGTTGCGGGTCGGGGCTTCTCTCGTTTCAAGGGCGTCTTCCGTACGCCTCTATCGTCGCAGCCCCGGCAGCCTCCGATCCAATCGGAGCCTCGCAGTTCCGAGTCGACTGCCCGTCCAGCTCCGCCAGCGCCGCGATGTCTGCCCGCGTGTGCTTGCTGGCGAACGGCCGCCCCGGCCGCCGCCGGTCCCGCAGTTGCCCCTCCCGCTGGCTGCGCCCCGCCAGCTTGGTCACCTGCGATCGCGACAGCCCCGTCGTCCGCCGCAGATACTCCAGCACCAGCCCCCGCTCGGCCCGCATCAGCGTCCTGTAACGGAACCCCACCAGGCTCCGCTGGATGTGCCCGTACTGCTCCTGCCGCTCCGGCAGCAGCCGCTCGCTGCCGTCCGCCCCCAGGCTCTCCAAAAACGCCCGCACCTGCTCCAGGCTCTTGTGCGACGCCAAGTCGATGCGCATGACCATCCTCCGATGGTCTCCACATCCCCCGAGCCGTCCGTCCGGGCTCATCTCTGGTTGGAAACGACCCCCTCGTCCAGGCTTCTATGTTGGTCAGCGTGTGCCGCGGACCCATTCTCGGACTATTCTGGATTGGGCTGCCAAGCCCGGACTCCGGCTCTTGCGGATGGCTGGGCAGGCAGCCGCGGCGAGGGCCGGGCGGCGGGTCGGACCGTTTCAGGCTGGATTCAAGGAATCGAAAATGAGCTTGGTCGGCCCGTCGCAACCATCCCCTGGAGGCCTGGACGAAAGGTTGGGCGCGAGGCCCGGATGCAGCAGAAGCCAAGGCTTGGGGATGACTCGCATTCACTGTACTGCATCGCAGAGGGACACATGAAGAACGAGAGGGAACTGGCGGCGACAGACCTGGTCGCCGGCGTGGATATCAGCAAGGCCCGGCTCGACGCGCAGATCGAGCCGGGCGCCGTCGCCCGCAGCTTTGCCAACAATGCCGGCGGCTGCCGCGCGGCGCGCGACTGGCTGCGCGGGCACGGGGTGCGCCGCGTGGTGCTGGAGCCCACGGGCCGCTACCACCGGGCCCTGCACCGCTGCCTCGACGAGGCCGGCCTGGAAGTCGTGCTGGCCGGCCCGCTGCAAGCGCGGCAGTTCGCGCGCAGCATGGGCCGGCTGGCCAAGACCGATCGCATCGATGCCGCCATGCTGGCCCTGTTCGGCCGCCTGCCGGAGCGTCGCCGGGCGCGTCCCCTGGACCGCAACCTCCGGCAGCTCAAGGACTTGGTGTCGGCACGGGCCGCCTGTGTCGAGGAGCGGGCGAACCGTCGCAAGCGCCTCTCCGAGTTCCCGTCCGGGCCTGCAGCGGACGCGCTCGAACGCCTCAACGCGGCGACCGATCGCGAGATTGGCGTGCTCGACCGGGCCCTCGCCGAGACCCTCGCGGCCGACAAAGCCCTGGCGCGCCGCGCCGCGATCCTGCAGTCCGTCGCCGGCATCGGCCCCGTCTCCGCGGCTGCGCTCTGCGCCGACATGCCCGAGCTCGGCCGCCTCGGCGCCAAGCAGGCCGCGGCCCTGGCCGGCACCGCTCCGTTCGCCAGCGACAGCGGCACGGCGCGCGGTGCGCGCCATATTCGCGGCGGGCGGCCTCGCCCACGCAAGGCGCTCTACATGGCGGCCACCGCCGTCATCCGCAAGCTGGTCGTGCTCGCCAACGCCCTGCTGCGCGACAACCGCGCTTGGCAGCCGCAGCCGCCTTCCCGGGAGGCTGTTGCATGAACCCCCGCCACCCGCTCCTCCCCGCGGCCCCGCCCACGAGCCCGCCTCTCAGCGGCGCGGAACCACGGATACCCTACACTTTTCCTCACTCTTCCCCAGAATTCTCTTGACACCGCACACGAAAGCTTCTATGTTGGACAACGCTGCCGGTTGACAGAGCCCAAGAGAGACTGGTACCGAAGGCGCCGCACCGGCTTGCCGGAGAGCTCGCAAATCGGGCTTCTCGCCGAATACAGCAGCCAAGCACGTGAATTCAGGGAGTTCCGCGGGTTCCGTCCAAAAAGCGAGACGCGCCTAGTCTCTCCGGTTGACGGCAGCAGGGTCCGGCACTATGTCGGGCTTGCTGGAATGCGAATAAGGGAAAGGAGAGACCCCCCATGCGAATCGGAGTAGCCGCGCTTCTAGCAGGCATATTGGTCGTCTTGCATCCTGTTGCGAATGCGCAGAAAAACAACAAGGAGGCCCGACAGGAGGAGAGGAGAGAGGAGCGCCTCGAAGGCATTCGCCGCGATTTGCAGGAGTCTACCGATCGAGTCGCCCTGAGAATGCGGAAAGGATTCAACAGGGAGCCTCTGATCAACGGGTACATCAATGCGCTCGGGCAGAAGCTGATCCCGCCGGATGCTCCGTCCGACCTGAAGCTTTCGTTCCGCGTGATCGAAGCTACCGAGCCGAATGCGTTCGCCCTGGCCGATGGCCGCATCTACATCACGACGGGAATGATCGCCTTCGCGGAGAATGAGGCGCAGCTTGCCGCCGTGCTGGGACACGAGATCGGTCACGTCACAAGAGAGCACCTGGTCAACTCCATCTACCGGCAGCGCTACGGAAAGGTTGCAACCGCAACCAAGATCGCCGGCACAGCGCTGGGAATCCTGAGCCGCGGCAACAAGAACAGTGGTGCCGAAGACTTGACAACGATCGGCGTCGGCCTCTTCAGCGCACTGACAGGTGCCCGATACGCACGCGAACAAGAGAAGGAAGCGGACCGCGTGGGCCTGGAGCGGGCTCTCGCCTTGGGCCTCGACCCGGCGGAGGCGGGCAAGCTCTGGGACAAGATGTACCAGCGCTTCGGCGAGCCCTCGAGCGTGATGGCCCTGTTCAGCGGGCACCCCACGCACAGCAAGCGCGGCGAGCTGGTGCGCGAGGTGGTCTCCACGGACCTCGCGCTTGCGAGAGAGGTCGCGGAGAGAGCCGGCCCACTGCAGCTGGGAAGCGCCAGTTTCAGCCGGCTGACCTCGGTGGTGCGCAGGGATTCCGGCATCCAGATGGCGGAACTGCTGGACCGCTACGACCTCGCCCTGGAGGGACTGGAAGCCGTGCTGTCTGTGCGGCCTGACGATGCCAAGCTGTTGTGGGCCATCGGCCGCATTCACAATCTGACGGAACGGCCCACCGGGGACAGCAGTCTGGCACTGCAGTTCCTGCAGAGAGCTGCGGAAACGGACAAGCGAGGGCTGTTCCCGGCGATCCACCGCGACCTGGGATATGCCTACGCGACGTCCGCGGAAGATTTCCCCAAGGCCGTGGAGAGCCTGCAGGCCTACGTGGATGGGTACATTCGCAAGCACGGCACGTACCCGCCCGACCTGGAGACGATCTACGACTACATGGGTTTGTTCGGCAACTCGGACTGGAACGCCCCCGGGTTTCCGAACGAGAATACGCAAATCAGCCTTTCCCACCGCTCGTACACTGCTCCCGCGTGGCAGACCCCCGGCGGAGCCACAGTGGAAGGGAGCGAGAGCTTCCTGCGCGAGGCCTATGAGGTGGCCCGCAAAGATCAGCAGCAGGGGGCGGCCGGCTCCGAATAGCGATCGGAGCGAATCAACGAGTAGGGACAGGGCAGTCTGCGAAGACAGCTTGTTCATTCATTGGCAGCTAATCCTCGGCGGGGTCCTGTTCGACCCCCTTCCCGGAGTAATTGAGCCGCTCCTCCGCTCACCGCCGAGGTCGCGTAGCCCCTCTTGCCGTGCCAGCCCTTTCTCCCGCTGCATAGCATCGCACCCTGTGGCCCCGGTTCCCGGCAACCGCTGAAGCCGGGGCACCTCCGCGCTGCCAAGCGCCTCGATTCCTATGGGACTCGACAAGTCATTCCTCGAAACATAGAGTTGTCACTATGTACACGTTCACGCTGATCGCACAGAAGGGCGGCACCGGGAAGACCACGCTGGCCATCAACCTGTCGGTCGCCGCAGCTACTCCGATCCCCGCTGGACAACGCAGGAGACGATCTCGGGGCGGCACGACCTAGTACCACCATCCCTCCCCGTCGAAGATACTGGCCGTTCCCGAAATCGAGGTCTCGGCCACCGGACGGGCGCGCTACGACCTGGCCCGGGACCTCATCGAGCTGCCCGATCCGGAGCGCGTCGCCGACCGGCAGACCTACTACCACACGGCCATCCACGAGGTCGGCCACTGCTCGGGCCATCCCTCCCGCCTGAACCGGGAGACGCTGGCGCAGGGCGTCGCGGAGGGCCACGGTTCGCGCTCCTACGCCTGTTGTATCACAAGACTATTTCGACTGACGGATCCCAGATTATTCCTGCAGAAGAGCGCAGCAATTCTCAAGTAGATGCGCTCCTGGCCTGCCTGATCTTCCTCTTCCTGGCGTTCCTCTGCTGCCTGGTCGTCGCGGTCACAGGAAGGGCGGCTGCCGGTCCGTCCCGCTGGTCGACGGGTGCTCGGGAGGTACCTGGAGGCTGGACGACGAGGGCAGGCGCGTCCGCTGGCTGCCCGTTCCCCGGGCCTAGGAACGGGCCGTGACTCTGGAATCCCCGGGCCCGGATCCAGGGTAGCGTCGGAGGCATGGCGACAAGCTCACGGCCTGGTCGTACAGGCAGCGGCGCCCGCGCCGCCCCGCGAGCTTGGGTGCGTTTCCATTGAGAATGCGGATGGCATGCTTGCAGTGATACCCCGTGAGATCGACGAACTCGTCGAGGATGTGCCCCTTGTCGGTCGCCGAGCCGGTCTGATACCTCTCGGACACGGCGGCGACCAGTTCCTTCCGCGCTGATCTTGGACATCTTGCCTCCTTCGGTAACAGGGATTGTGAGGCAACGATGGTGTTCCGTTAGCAGGTATTACGAGGCAATGCGCTTCTTGGCCAGGTTGACGTTCGCCTGGTCATAGAGTGCGTGGATCTCGACGATCGCGGCTTCTGCCCGGTCAAGTACCGCATAGGCTCGCCGGTACGACGAGCTTCCGCAGGCGGCAGTTCCCACGAGGAATACGCCGAGGGCCAGGATGGTGATTCTCTTCAACATGGCTCCCTGCTTCAATGAGATGAGGTCAGTTCGGAGGCCCGCTCGGCTCGACGGCCGCGGACTGACGTAGGCGTATTGCCTCCAGCACCTGAATCCCTTTCCCGATCCCCTGGCAGAGGAATCCGAGTGCCGCGTGGAAGAGCACGACAACACTCGATGCGAGAAGGCCACCGACCGTGACGCCTGCACGTCGGGTGCCGATTCCGAAGAAACCCGCGCTGGGCTGCGACGAGCTCCAGAGCATGTACAGCCCGGCGACGATTCCCACGTACACGAGCGTCTTTCCCGTGACAATCAACGCTTTGTCCACAGGAGTGGACTCAATCCATCGGATTACGGGCATATTCCGTAGTTGTGCCATCTTGATTTCTCCCTCTTCCGTGCACGGCCTAGTGCAACGTGAAGTTGACAGTTACGGTGGTGACCATCTGCACCGGCACGTCGTTCAGCAAGGGGCGACCTCAGCACTCTAACATACTCGACTTCTCCTGCTTGTTCCGATGACCGTCTCGAGAATCACCACGTCTTGCGCCCGCATCCGTCTCGCCGCAGGGGGATAGATGGGCGGCAGTGGCGCACCTTGGTCGGGCCGGTACCGTTGCCGCCAACCCGCACAGGCTCCTGCGCACCCCCCAGCTGCGTCGCGGCCACTGACGGTCCCGGTCGGAGCGAGTCGCTTCCACCGCTATTCGCTGCCGAGCCGATTGACGCAGCCACCGCGGCAGGGCCTCCACCCACGTTCTCGGCACCTGCACCGACCGCCGCCTCCTGTAAAGAAGGTCGTCGCGGACAAGGGGTACCACAGCGATGGGGTGCTGCTGGGGCTGGAGGAGGCGGGACAGGAAGCGCACATTCCGGAGCCGCAGCGGGCGGAACGGGATTTCGAGGGGAAGCCGGAAGCCAAGCGGGTCGTCGAGGGGAACCGGGAGCGCGTGGGGAGCGCGGAAGGCAAGCGCCTGCAGAAGCTGCGCACGGACAAGGTGGAGCGGTCGATGGCCCACATGTACGAGACGGGCGGGATGCGGCGGCTGTACTTGCGGGGGCGGGCGAACATTCGCAAGCGGCTGCTGGTGCATGCCTGTGGGTTCAACCGGGGGGTGCTGATGAGGTCAGTCACCGGGATCGGTACGCCCCGCACGCTGCAAGGGCAGGGGTGCTAGCTAGCTGCCCACCTTGGTTTCGCCGGTTGTTTGCCGTTCAGGGATACCTGGAGCGCCCTTCTGGGCACGATCAGGGGCGTATTGGGGCTCAGACGGGGAGATAGCCCGGAACTCGCCGAAAAACTCGCATAGGCCGTCGAGGGACTGTCAGAATTTCCGTGTGTGAGGTTGCTGCATCTTGATTTGCCCGTCCACGGTGACGGAGCCTATGATGCCCATGCGGCTGAGTTCTCATGGCGTCACCAGCCGAAATCTTGCGCCGAACTGGAGGGCGAACTCGGTGCGCGCCGGGTGCCGGAACGCGGGCGGCCGCACCCATTTCCGTGCGACCTTCCGCAGCGCCAGGCAGAGCAGCTTGGCCGCTGCCCGGTCATTCGGGAAGTGCCCCCGCGTGCGCACTGCGCGGCGCACCGTGCTGTGCAAGCTCTCCATCGCGTTGGTCGTGTAAATCGCCCGGCGTAGCGGTTCGGAGAACGCGAGGAACGGGATGATCTGCGGCCAGCGGGAACGCCAGCTCCGAGCGATAGCCGGATACTTCCGTCCCCAGGGGCCGGCCTCGAACGCGTCCAGCGCGGCCTCGGCCTGCTCCGCCCCCGGCGCCCGGTAAACGGCCTGCAGTGCCGCCGCCAGCTTCTTGCGCTCCTGATACGAGGCATGCGCCAGGGAGTAGCGGATCAAATGCACGATGCAGGCTTGCACCAGGGCTTGAGGATACACCGCTTCAATCACCTCCGGAAAGCCCTTCAGGCCGTCGGTCACCGCCACCAGCACGTCCTGCATCCCCCGCGCTTTCAACTCGTGCATCACCTTCAGCCAGAACTTCGCGCCCTCCGTCTGCTCGATCCAGAACCCCAGCACCTCCTGGCACCCCGCGCAGGTCACCCCGATCCCCCTGTAGACCGCCTTGTTCCGCACCAGGCCCTCCTCGCGAATCTTCACCCGCAGCGCGTCGCAGTACACGATGGCGTACACCTCCTCCAGCGGCCGCGACTGCCATTCCAGAATCTCCGCATGCACCGCGTCCGTCACCTTGGAAATCAGCTCCGCCGAGACCGAGACCCCGTACAGCTCCTCGACATGCCCGCGAATCTCGCGCGTGCTCAAGCCCCGCGCATGCATCGCAATCACCTTGCCGTCAAAACCTGGCAGGCGCCGGCAGTACTTCTCGATCAGGCGCGGCTCGCAGCGGCCCAGGCGATCCCGCGGAACCGACCGCCTCCATCGCCCCGCTGCCCGTCAATACCCGCTTGCGGTTGTGACCGTTGCGGTGGTTCCTCGCCCCGGCCTCGTGCGCGCCCTCCCAATGCGCCTCCCTCTCCGCGTTCAGCGCCCGCTCGGCAACTGCCTTGCGCAAATCCGCCAGCAACTCACCGTTGCGAAACGCCTCTAGCGGGTCCTCTCCCGCCAGCAACTCGTCCAATACCTCGTCGCTGATCCGCTGCTTGTGCTTCGTCATCAGAGGTCCTCCTTTCAGACCATCCTAAGACCTCACACACGGAATTTCTGACAGGGCCGCCGTCGAAGGACCACCAGGCAAGGCCGCCGACCGGCGTGGTCGGCAAAGCCACTTAAACCACAGGCTGCTAAGCCTCATCCGCGGTTAGAAAGGAGGCCGTAGGTTCCGGTGCCCGATCATTGGAGGGTTGATTCGCCGACGATAATCTCGTGATCGCAGTGATGCACTCCGTTGCACGACGACCCACTGTCGACCTGGAGGTCGACACTGACGGAATCCGGCTGCCGGCGATTGTGACTTGGAGCGGACTGGATTGACGCTGGCCGACACATTACGAGATGGCGAGCGACTCCTGCGCGAGCACCGAGTCGACGTCCCCGAGCTGACCGCCAGGGTCTTGCTCGCCGATGCTCTGGGTCGAGACCAAGCCTGGCTGGTCGCCCACGCCGAAGATCGGATCCATCCGGAGAGCGAAGCGTCGTACCGACAGATGGTGCGGTCAAGGTGTTCTGGCACCCCGACTCAATACATTCGGGGGATCCAAGAGTTCTGCGAACTCGAATTCCGCGTCACGCCGGACGTCTTGATTCCCCGCCCCGAGACCGAGCACCTAGTAGAAGCGGCAATCGAGCGCATTCGGCCGGGCAACCGAGTTGTTGACATCGGCACGGGATCCGGGGCGATCGCGGTGGCACTTGCCAAGCAGGTGCCGGATGCGGCGATCACAGCGTCCGATATTTCCATCGCAGCGGTGAAGGTCGCGGCCGACAATGCCCGGAGACTGGGGGTTGACGTTCGATTCTGTATCGCGGACCTCGGGGAGGCGTTTCGTACCCGGCGTTTCGACATAGTGGTTTCGAACCCGCCCTACGTGCCCCTGAGGGACGCGGGCGGCTTGCCAAAGGAGTTGAGGCACGAGCCGTCGGTCGCACTCTACGGCGGGGAGGACGGATTGCGAATCTTCGAGCGTCTAGTTGAAGAGGTGCCGCGCATTCTAATGCCCGAGGGGTGGCTGCTGGCTGAGATCGGATTCGGTTCCCGCCCCGGACTGGAGCGGATTCTCGACCGACCGGAGTGGGCGGAGCCGGAATTCCTGCCGGATCTAGCCGGGATCGACCGAGTCGTCGCCGTTCGGCGGGCGCGCAGGCAGAGCGATGCGTAGCCGCTGCAAGGGTTCCATGATCACGGCGCCGGATGAAGGCGGATCGCAGATATGACACGATGGGAGCGGTCCGGCCCATAGGGATCGACGCGCCCCGCACGGGAAGTATCCGACCCTAGAGCTAAGCATGAGAATCACAAAGGTCGAAGGGCTCCTGATGTCCTGTCCCTTCGAAGAGCCGATCCCGTTGCCATTCTTCGGCGGCCTGCGCACCGTCCTCAAGCGCGACGCGATGCTGATCCGGGTCTCGACAGACTCCGGGATCAAGGGCTTCGCACCGGGCCCGGCCCATGTCCGGGCCGCCCGCGAAATCGACACGCTCATCGGGCCCTTTCTAGAAGGGCGCGACCCGGCGAAGTGGCGGGATTTCCGATTCCAAGCCGCTCTGGAGACCCAGAAGACCTATCACGCGGTCGAGGTCGCGGTGATCGACGCCGCAGCCAAGGCCGAGGGTGCCACCATGTCGGACCTGCTGGGCGGGCGCAAAAGACAACAGATCAAGTGCTACGGCTCGGCGGGGATGTACATGCCGCCCGAGGGCTACGCCGAAGAGGCGTCGGCGGTGCAGGAGCTGGGCTTTCCGGCCTACAAGCTCCGGCCCGCCGCGGGCCCCGCGGGCGATCTCCGAATCGCGGAGGCGATCAGGACGGCAACCGGACCGGAGTTTGGCATGATGCTCGACTGCCACGGATGGTGGCGCATGGGCGACCGAAGCTACTCGCCTCAAACGATCGAGAACCTCTGTCGCGACTTGGCACCGACAAACCCCTATTGGGTCGAAGAGCCGCTGCCGCCAGACGACCACCAAGCCTACAAAGAGCTCAACGGCAGCCAGCCCGTCCCGATCGCGTCGGGAGAGCACGAGCCGGACGAGGAATCATTCCGAGACTTGATCGAGTCGGGCGGCGTCGACTTCGTGCAAATGGACGTTTGCTGCCAAGGGGGCTTCGCGATGGGCCAGCGTGTCTTCGCCGCGGCAGAGCAGCAAGGCATCCGATTCGCCTTCCATAGCTGGGGCACGCTGCTCGAGGTCATCGCCGCTGCGCAGCTCGGTGTGTGCTGGGACGAAAATGTGGTCGAGTGGCTCGAATACCCGCTGCACTCCAACCACGGAAAGCCGGGAATGTATGCGTTTCCCGCCGCGGACGAAATCCTGACGGAGCCGCTAGAGCTGCGCGACGGCTACCTGATCATGCCGGACAAGCCCGGCATGGGAGTGGATGTCGACGAGTCGGTTGTGGACCGCTATCCCTTCCTGCCGGGCCCTTGGTCAATCTTCCAGATTGACTCGCCGCCGGAGACGCTGGCAGTCGATGGTGACCATAGCGTGCCCTGGGTGGATGTGGACGGGACTCGGCTCGACGCATGAGCAAGACCCGGTGGAGACCCCGAGCGAGCGCAGCCTCGCCGGTTCGCGCTAGCGTCGGTGCATACGCTTCCGCTTACGAAGCCGCTTGCGAGCGAGAGCCTGCTTGAGACGCCTCTTTTCGCCCGGTTTCATGTAGTACGAGTGCCGTTTAACATCCTTGATGATGTCTTCCTGCTGCACCTTGCGCTTGAATCGCCTCAAAGCAATATCCAAGGGCTCGCCTTCAGTGACGTGGATTTCAGCCATGAACTAGATGCACCCCCCTTCCCGGGACAGGCTCCCTTGGACACCGAGCGAATGCACGCCCGCTGCCCGCCTTCATCATACAGCCTCCGACCCAGTCATTGGTCGGCACGCGTCCGAGCAGCCATCTGCGTTGGCCGCCCCGCACTCGACCGGCAATCCATTGATAGATCGGGCCACGGCCGTCGCGTGTCGAGGACGGCGGCATTCCTGCTGGGCGGCCCTCGCATCGATAGCCCGGCAAGCTCAAAACAAGCGAGACGGCACGCCTTGTCGACAGGTGTAGCAGTGCCGACCGATGGAAGGTGAGGATCCGAGCCTCGCCAGGATCGCCTAGTGCGGAATCCGATGGCTAGTGGCATCGCAACCGCGGAGGACCATGAGGCGAGCGATACGGCGGTGGGCGAAAGGCCCGCCCGCATGACAAGTGAACGGCCATAGCGAGCCAATGTCGCCGGAACTCGCTTGGATATGATTGGGACGATCAGCGATGCGCTCCTGACGACTGAAATGCTTACCTTTCCCCGTATTCTCGCTTGCTGCGTAGCCCTCGCGGCAGTGCCACCGCAGGCCGTCGGACAACGATTCCGCATTCTCTTCGGAGGTGCCGGCACGGCAGTGGCCGATTGGAGCGGATCGCTGTCAGCGACACCTGGAACAGTGTCGATCGTGGCGGCCCATCATTTCGGCCCAGAAGAAACATTCGACGAGTCCAGCTGGCAGTGCGGCAACCAATGGGACGGCAAGCTCCAAATGGAGCCTGCCGACCAAGCCGCTTTCTCGCCGACGCGGTGGAAAGGCGTCGTGGCAGATGTTGACGGCGGCGACGACACTCGCATCTCGGTCAAGACGGCGCAGGGCAGCGCGGAATTCCGGGTCGGCCAAGTCCGCTATCAAGAACCGCTCGAACTGTTGGACGGGCGCATTCGGATCGAACGAGTGCCGAGGTCCGAGCGCCTGTCTGAAAGCTTGGCAGATGACGACTACCCGGCCATCGCCGTCGGTCCCGACGGCAGGGTCTGGGTGGCCTGGATCGCCTTCAAGGACGGAGCGGACACGATTCAACTGCGGTCCTCTGCCGATGGCAAGACGTGGGACGACGCCGTCGCGCTCGCCCCTCCCGGCGACTATTACCAAGTCGCATTGGTCTCGACCAGCGGCGGCGCAGTCACTGCCGTTGCATCCGCCATCCGCGACGGAATAGTGCGCCTTTACAAGGTCGAGTACTCCACCGGCGGCTCGCCGTCAGGCGGTGACTTCACGCACGGACCCGGCCCGGACACTTTCCCTCGTATGGCGGCCGCGCCGAACGGTGATGTTTACTTGACCTACCAATCCGGCGCGAATGGAAACACCGATATTTCGCTGATGGTCCGTCGAGGGGACAGCTGGTCGACGCCGATGAAGGTCACCGAGCATCCGGCCAACGACTGGGAGCCCTCAGTCGCGGTCAACTCGCGCGGGGAGGCGGCGATCGCTTGGGACAGCTACCGGCACGGCAACTATGACGTTTTCCTAAGACGATTCGCTGGAGGCCGGCTAGGGCCCTTGGAGCGCATTACCGAGGGAGATGACTTTCAGGCGCACGTGAGCCTCGCTTACGACCACCGCGACCGCCTCTGGATGGCATGGGACAACGGCGGACCCAACTGGGGCAAGGACCATTACGGAATCAACGGAATCCATCGCGGCGAGAGCGGGCTCTACTTTCACCGGCAGGCCCAGGTCAGGGTGCTCGATCGCGGGCGCATCGCGAAGCCGGTCCCGCCGATCGACCACCGCTTCCCCGCCAGCCCGATTACAGGGAGCTGGATGGCGCTGGGCCTCGACAGCGCCAGACAGACCTACACCGAGTACCCGCTGCTGCAAGTGGACGGAAAGGGGCGGGTGTGGGCCCTCTTGCGGACGCGCACGCTAGGCCGGGCCAATCCCCCAACGGTCGCTGCACTTTCAATTTTCCCGTATTGGGACTACAAGCTGACAATGTTTGACGGGGAGGGCTGGACACCGCCGGTGTGGCTTCCCTTCTCCGACGGCCGCAACGAGCAGCGTCCCGCCGCAGCGGTCGACGCTGCGGGGAATCTGTGGGTGGTGTCGCAAACCGACGGCAAGAGCTACCCATCGGAGGCCGATCGATTCTGGCAGTACGACGTGTTCGCGGGGAGTGTCGATCTGGCTACGGTCCCAGGCGGCCAGGTCGTTGACGAGTTTCTGGTGGGAACGGACGATCTGCCGGCTCCCGAGATCGCCGATGATGCCGTGCCAAAGCTGACGGCGCCGCTGTGGAAGACCTACCAGATGGAAGTAGGCGATGGGAAATACCACCTTACATGGGGCGACCTCCATCGGCATTCCGACCTGTCGTTCGACGGCTACAGCGACGGCAGCCTCTACGATTGCTATCGCTACGCAATCGACGCAGCGCAAATGGATTTCCTAGGACCGTCCGAGCATCTGCTTCCGGAAAAAGTGGACACCTCGTACCAGTGGCGCATGGTGGACAAGGCCGTGGATGTCTACAAGATTCCGGGTGTTTTCTATCCGATGCTCAACTATGAGCGAACCGTCGCCTATCCGGACGGACATCGCAACATCGTCTGGCGAGGGCGCGGGTACGATCCCGTCCGAATCAAGCGGGGAGACCGTCCGAACGGCGTCGCCGACGACGACATGCTGGAGCTGTGGAGGCAACTGCTGGCGGGCGGACAGCCGAAGGCAATCAGCATTCCGCACACCTCGGCCACGCAGATGGGCACGGACTGGCGCTACAACGACGAGGAAGCCGAACGCCTGGTCGAGATGTTTCAAGGAAACCGCGACTCGTACGAGTACCTAGGCGCTCCGCGCGGTGCTACTGCGGAAAGCATCACGGTGGGTGGCTATATCACTTCAGGAGAAATGCGGCCGAAGGGTTTCATCTGGAACGCGCTCGCGAAGGGCTACAAAATGGGGTTCATCGCGAGTTCAGACCATCGCTCGACGCACATGTCGTACGCGGCGGTCTACACGCCGCAGCGGTCCTACGAAGACATCTGGGACTCCCTGCATGCCCGGAGGACCTACGCCGCGACCGACAACATCATCGTGGATTTCCAGAGCGACGGTCACGCGATGGGCGATGAGTTCACCACGGGCCAAATGCCGCGCTTCGACGTGAGAATCATCGGGACCGGAAAGATCCGGCAAATCGACATCATCAAGGACAACACGTTCGCCTACACGGCGCATCCGGACGTCAAGGAGATCAGCCTGTCCTACTCAGACTCGGACATCATGCGAGGCACCCACTACTACTACGTGCGAGTGATTCAGGCAGACAACAACATGGCCTGGGGTAGCCCAATCTGGATCGACTACATCGGTGACTGAGCGGGCCAAGGCAGTGCACTTTGATTCGCATGAACCCCTTCATTGGGAGGCCGATCAGAGATTAGTGCATTGCCCGCCGCCCGCACTGTAGCTCGCGTCCCTGAAAGGGGCGCGGGAGCGAGCCAAGGCATTAGGCCATGGGAACTCCACCCGCCTGGATTCGATCGATTGCAGCCCCTGCACTTGCCGTCAACCGAACCATATAGGGTTTCGATACCGAACGATCAGCCTGCCGAGTTCGAGCCAGTCCTTGGGCAGGCCTCGGTGCCTTGTCGAGCGCGACAGGCGCATCGCGGTTCCGGAAATAGTCTTTGGGCGATCGCCGGCCACATCGCACCGACGGTTGGAGTAGATTAACGAGACAAAGGGGGCTCGGGCCATGCACCAGTATCGGACGACTCCGCCTCTCCGGGTGGCGTCCTTCGCATTGTTCACGGGGATCTTGGCCTTCTGGCTGGGCTGGGTCGGCGACGCCCAGGTGCAGAGGGATCCTGGCTGGAGCCCGCTTCTCGTTCTCAGCGTCGTCGATGAGGCCACCGGCAAGCCGAGTGCTGCCCGCTTCTCGGTAACGCTCGACGGCACTCCCCACGAGCCCCGCTGGGTCGGCCCGCACGGGTTGCGCTTCGCGTCGGTGCATGTATCGAAGCGCCAAAGCCAGGTCATCACTTACGCGAGAGGCACCGGGCCTGTCTGGGTGCCTCTCGCACCCGGGGCGAAGCGCGTGCGCGTCGATGTCGTCAAGGGCTTGGACTACCTGCCCACGACCGTAGAAGCGGACGTGGGCGGGGACCCGGTTGAGATCACGGCCAGACTGCGGCGCTGGAACGGACTTCATGAGCAGGGCTGGCGTGCAGCGGACGCCCACCTCCACTACGATCGCGTCGAGCCGGAAGGGGATCGCGACTGGTTCGCGATGATGGCCGGCGACGACATCGCACACAGCCAGTTCATGACCCTCAAGGGTGGAATGGTTCCCGGTGTCTGGGCACGGCAATTCGCCTTCGGGGATCGCGGCGAGGCTGTCAAGGGCGACCGGACGATCGTGGCGGGCGAGGAGTACCGCGACAGGATGCAGGGCCATATCCTCCTGTTCGGCCTGGACAAGCTAATCCAGCCCATCATGACGGGCGTGGCGGAATCGCCGCACAATTTCCCGACACTCGCAAGCGTGATGCGACGGGCGCGCGCGACCGGGGCCCTGGCCGGCGTTGCCCACGGCGGCACTCTGGGAGGCAGCCCCACAGTGCTCGCTGACGCGGTAGAAGGGGCAGCAGAGTTCATGGAGATTGCCAATTGGAGCTGGCAGTTCTGGCCGCTCGAGAACTGGTATCGCCTAATGAATTGCGGCTATTCTCTACCGCCGACGGCCGGCACTGACCTGCCCAACAATCCTCGACGCGAGCCGTGGCAGCCCTTCCTAGGCGGGATGCGGATGTACGCCAGGACCGGTAGCACGACCGGCTCGCAGGCTTGGAACGAAGCGGTGAAGCGAGGCGAAACATTTGTCACCAGCGGTCCGGTTGTCGAGTTCACGGCAAACGGCATCGGTCCAGGAGGAACGCTCTGCCTGCCCCCCGAAGGAGGGGACGTTCGGGTCACCGCACTCCTGCGGAGCCCGCGAGACCTAGGACGGCTGGAACTCGTCCGAGACGGCGCAGTCGTGGCGACGTCTCGAGAGCAGCGACTCCAAGGCGGGGTGCAATCCATGCAGCTGGAGACCGAGACGCGGTTCGATCGCAGCGGCTGGATCGCGGTACGCGGGGAGGGATCGCCCAGGGCGCTGCCAGGGGGAAGCGAGGTCGCCCACACGGCAGCAGTGCGAGTTCTCGTCGGCGGAAAGCAGATCTGGTCGGACACGGATGGCGAGGCGCTCTCGTCAATTCTCCGAGCTCAGCGGGACCATTACGCGCGGAACGGGAAATACGCCACGGGCAGCGATCGCCAGCAGGCCTTGACTACGATCGACCGGGCAATCAACAGCCTGCGCACCAAGGCCGACGGCAATGCCCTAGAGCCCTCTCCTTGCGCTGGGCACTAATGGAAGGGAGGCCTAAGATCGCAGTTAGAGCCGTGACTTCCTAGGCCATGCTTGCCGAGCGTATTTGTAGAACAACTCATGGCGCTTCGATTTTCGCAAAGCACGCAATGCGCTCGACTGCCACGAACCCGAAATGTCACGGGCCAACCCAGCCGCGGGAGCCGGTCGAGCTGGCGGGAGTTCCTGCTGGCGCTCAAGCCGCTCGGGCTCGGTGTCGTGAATACGTAGTTTCCGACGATCACACGGGGCTGATCAACTGTGCTACGAATGGATGCCACCTAATCTTTCACCCGCTACAGATTCACGCAACCCCTTTCAACGACAATGTTTTGTGCAATCGAGGTTCACGAATTACACGAAAGCTAGGGTGGCGCGGTAACAGAAGCGCTTGGGAACCAATGGCCCGCTGATGGTGACTGCGAAGCTCTGTTAGGCCAATTGCAGGTTCCACGTGGTTCGAACGGGCCTGTTTGAGAGCCCGACGGCGCCAAAGTGGCGTTTGGCAAGGTATGCGAAGAACGGGCGGCGGGCTGAATTAGCCAAGCTCGGCATCGAAACCGGCTGACCGAAGCGACTAGTTGACTGGGCACGCTAACTCAGCCCTGATTCGGCGGTTGCCCGTTGCGCTATCGATGCGCTCTGCCCCACGATGGCATACTCTGGGCAAAACGCCCATGATCCGCATCACAGAAGAGCAAGTGCTCGAAGCCGTCTCCATGCCAGTGGCCATGGACCTCGTGGAACGAATGCTGCTCCGCCTTGGCGACGGCCGCGCCGTGAACCACCCCCGCCGCAGGGTGGCGATGCAGAACCGCACGCTGCTGCACTACATGGCGGGCGGCGACAACGAGAACGGACGGGTCGGCATCAAGGTCTACGCGACGAACCCAGCCGTCGGCGCCCCGAACTTCGTCGTCCTGCTGTTCGATTCAAATACCGCGCAGCTTCTCGCATCGATTGACGCCAACATCCTCGGCCAGATCCGGACCGGGGCGGCCAGCGGCGTCGCGACGCGACATTTGGCTCGCAAGGACGCCTGCCGCCTCGCGATGTTCGGCAGCGGCTTCCAAGCCGAGACTCAACTCGAGGCGGTGTCACGCGCGCGCGAGCTGGAATCGGTTCGCGTATACAGCCGCAAGAAAGCTCGACGGGGGTCCTTCGCCCGTCGCATGAGCGAAAAGCTGGCCTTGCCAATCGAAGCCGTCGATTCTCCGGAAGAGGCCTTGGAGGACGCCGACATCGTCACTACAGTCACAAGCGCCCGTCACCCGGTGTTCCCAGGTGCTCTGTTGAGGCCGGGTACTCACATCAATGCCGCCGGCAGCAACCACGTGTTGCGTCGCGAATTGGATGCAGACACGATCCGCCGGGCAGCCGTGATCGCGGCGGACTCTATCGAGCAGGCCAGGATGGAGGCCGGCGACCTAACGCAAGCTGCGGACGAGGGCGTGCTGGACTGGAGCAGCGTTTGCGAATTGCACGAAGTCTTGTCGGGAGCTCACTCCGGCCGGACCTCCGAAGACCAGACAACTCTCTTCGAGTCACAAGGGCTAGCGGTCGAGGATGTTGCCATGGCCGACTACCTGTACCAAGCGTTTCGGTAGCGATTGCCATGGGCAGCGCGCCACGCGCATTCGCATTGATTGTCTCCCTCGTGCTGCTGCTGGCGGGTCCGGCGGCCCCCCAAGATACCGTGGACGGCTCCGAAAGGAATTGACTGGCGGACTGGCACGATTCACAGCGAAGGGACGCGGCTCGCCTCCCAAGGAGAACCGCCTGCGGGTCTACAACCTGGACGTGGGGCAGCCGTGGCGCAAGAACAGGGCAGCCTGAGCCGCCGGTACGCCAACGCCAGAGAGGTGCTGCCGCCGGAGCTGTTCCGCGAAGTCCAGCAGCACTTCACGGGTAAACTGTGGGTCCTGGCGGGATCGCAGCACTATTCCCAGCGGCGCCAGCTCGTCGTGGCACTGAAGGGTCAATGCGCTTCCACCAGAGAGGTCGCCCGGCTTGCAGGCACCACGCCGTGCCGCGTACGTCAGATCCTGGCGATGGCTCTCGGCACAGCGAGGCCGACATAGAGTGCGTCATTCGCTTGTAGACCCTTCCCTGACGGAGGACCGAAACAACGAGTGGGCGAAAGCCAGTGCTGATCTAATTGGGCATGGACACCAGCCCCCTACTGGCTAGGCCGCCGCACTAAATCCACCTCTTCGCACCAGCTGGGATATGCGGCTACTGAGCGGCACGACCACTCAGGGCACGGTCAAGCGCCGCTGCCAATCCCTCTGGATCATTGGTGCCGATGCGATAGGTCTTGCCACTGGTCATCTCGAGCTCAACGGCGGACAATCCTGACACATTAAAAAGCCAACCGTGGGGCGTGTATCGGATTCCCCAGCCATAGAACCATCGATTCTTGACGCCTCGATGCGCGTGAATCTCGTTGAGTGGAAACCGTTTACGAATAATACCCAACCCAAATTTAATCCTTGCCATCCGCTCGTCGACCGTTACCGTCAAACTCGCAAAGCATCCTAGGGCGAGGAGCATCACAATCATCCCAACCGAGAAGATTGGACTGTAATCGCTGACAACGCTCAGCAAGAAGAGGATCAAAAGCACACTCCCAAGCGAGACAATTTGAACAGTACCGACTTGAGTATTCTTGTATTCGTTAGGCATTCGGCTCATGGCCTTCCGGCCGGTTGACGTTGGAGACTGCCGCAGGCCGCACGGTTATCCGCATGCCCACTAACCAAACGAGAGTAACAAAACCCAGGTCCATCGTGCCGTGTTCGACAAACAGCGGCCCGGAATTGGGACGCAAGAGTGAAATTTGCCGTAGATGAGCGACAGGCCCTGCACCGAGCCTCGTCGAATGAGAGCTGAGCCTGCTTGGGTGCTCGACGGCGTCGAAGTGGCGTTTGGCAAAGTGTGCGAAGGGGCTTATATACGAAAGTACCCGGTCAGGCCGCTTTCGTATATGAGCCCCGGTCAGTCATGAAGAGGGGAGGAACTGTTGCAGAATGCGGCAAAGATCCCGTCTTCGGGTTTGGGAGTGGTGGATGGCGCGGGCGAGTTCGTAGAGGGTGAGGGCTTCGTGGAATTGGAGGGAACGAAGTTCGGCCGGCGTAATGGAAGCGAAAAGCTGGTAGAGGATGGGTTGGTCGAGTGGGGAGATGGTGGGTGCAAGCAGGAGATGACGGACGTGCAGGGCTGTCGGCCGGTGGGGGTGGCCGGCAAAATAGCGAGCCAGCAGGGAGCGGATCGTGAGGTGCTGGGAATCGTACAGCTGACGACAGCGGGCGTGGTGTCTGGGGCGGTTGAAAAGGTGGAGGGGCGGCGGGGTAACCGGATAGGCGAAGTCGCAATAGGCGGGGCGGCGTGGAGGGGCGGCGAGTTTCCGGAGGTCAAGGGTTTGCAGGGCGATGATTTCCTCGTCGGTGGGAGAGCGGGTGTTGATTTCGGCGGGATGGCTGCAATAGTGGTCGATCTGTCGCCAGTCGACTCTGGAGAGCTTGATTGGGAAGGAGGGGGTCATTGGGCTTGTTCGATGGATGGGGTCCGTCGAAAATAGTCGCGCATGATAGTGATGGCGTTTCGCGCAAGGTCGGGGTCTTTCGGATCGAGCAATTTGTTCCGTCCCTTTGCGTGCATTGTATCGGCTGGAAGGTGGGTAAGGCTGTTAGCGAGGAGATCGCGGTCGTGTGAAGTGAAGATGCGAGTGGCAGCTTCCATGGTTGGGGGGGGTTCGTGGGTAATTGCCCAAGCGATGTCGTAGAGGTCGCGGGGTAGGTAGTCGTAGTTTGCATAGATGCGGAAGTAGAGTTTCTTGGCGAGAATCTCGGCGTTTGTTTCGATGGCGAGTCCGGTGTGTGGTTCGAATTGGCGGCTGGGGCCGGGTGTGGTGATGCGAGGCGCGTGGAGCCAGGAGACGGAGCCTCCGTCGGGGAACAGGATTTCTCCCCGGTCAAGGCTGCAGAAGTGTGCGAGGTCGCCCGCATGGCTGGCGATCGCGTCTTCGAGTTCGAAGAGTCTGCGGTGGACTCGATTGGTGACTTCGAAGCTGGCGGTGAATAGATCGATGTCGAAGCTGGCGCGGTGGTCCCAGCGTGCAGAGAGAGCGGTTCCGCCGCCGAGTGTAAGATGCTTGAAGTTGAAGAACTTGGCGAGGATCGGTTGGGCTGCCAGCAGCAGTTTATTGGCGCCATCGGGAAGATTGAGGGGCTGGCGAGGCGATGGTGGCATGGATTTCAGAATAGGGCACGAGGTGTCGTGGCGGATGTGCCGTAGGGGAGTGTGTAAGCCCCTATGCGAAGAACGGGTGGCGGGCTGAATTAGCAAAGCTCGGCATCGAAATTAGCTGACCGAAACGACCATTGATTGGGGCCCTGTCAGAAATTACGTGTGTGAGGTCTTTGGATGGTCTGAAAGGAGGACCTCTGATGACGAAGCACAGGCAGCGGATCAGCGACGAGGTATTTGGTTCGCAAGGACGCCTGCCGCCTCGCGATTTTCGGCAGCGGCTTCCAAGCCGAGACTCAGCTCGAGGCGGTGTCATGCGCGCGCGAGCTGGAATCGGTTCGCGTATACAGCCGCAAGAAAGACTCGACGGGGGTCCTTCGCCCGTCGCATGAGCGAAAAGCTGGCCTTGCCAATCGAAGCCGTCGATTCTCCGGAAGAGGCCTTGGAGGACGCCGACATCGTCGCTACAGTCACAAGCGCCCGTCACCCGGTGTTCCCAGGTGCTCTGTCGAGGCCGGGTACACACATCAATGCCGCCGGCAGCAACCACGTGTTGCGTCGCGAATTGGATGCAGACACGATCCGCCGGGCAGCCGTGATCGCGGCGGACTCTATCGAGCAGGCCAGGATGGAGGCCGGCGACCTAACGCAAGCTGCGGACGAGGGCGTGCTGGACTGGAGCAGCGTTTGCGAATTGCACGAAGTCTTGTCGGGAGCTCACTCCGGCCGGACCTCCGAAGACCAGACAACTCTCTTCGAGTCAGAAGGGCTGGCGGTCGAGGATGTCGCCATGGCCGACTACCTCTATCGAGCGTACCGGTAGCGATTACCATGTGGAGCGTGCCGCGCGCTCTTGCGTTAATTGTCGCTTTCGGCTTGCTGCTGGCAGTGCCGGCGGTCGCCCAGACACCGTGGACCGCTCCGGAAGGAATCGACTGGCGGGCGGGCACGATTCATAGCGAAGGGACGCGACTCGCAGCGGAGATTTTCTCGCTCGAATCGAATTCCGGCAGGAAGCTGCCGTGCATCTTAATGGCGCACGGCTGGGGAGGCACAGTGCGCGGATTGCGGCGCGACGCCCTCGCTTTTGCCAAAGCGGGTTACCTCGCCGTCGCGTTCGACTATCGCGGCTGGGGCAATAGCGACCCCAGGGTGATTCTCGCCGAGCCCGCTCCGGAGGGCAAGGCCGGGCGCTTCCAGGCCGAAGTGATCGCAATCCGCGAGGTCGTTGATCCGGCAGAGCAGGGTCGCGACTGGCTCAACGCGATGCATTGGCTGCAATCCGAACCGATGTGCGACACCGCGAGGATCGGCGTCTGGGGCAGCAGCTACTCCGGCGGCCACGTGCTCTATGTCGCTGCGCACGACAAGCGCGTCAAGGCGGTATTCAGCCAAGTCGGCGGGATGGATTCGAGGTTCGTGGTCGCGAGCGAGCAGGCCACGGCAAGGACGCTGGACGAGGCGACGCGTCGCGCTCGCGGCGAACTGCCCTATCCGGAACCCGGGGCCGTCGAGGTCGGGGCTTTGCGCGGCGCTCCCATTCGCGACAAGCTGATGGATTACGCCCCCGCGGAGCTGGCCGTGCAAGCGTCGCATGCGGCTCTCATGTTCGTCATTGCCGAAAACGAAGAGCTGTTCGACAACAGGAACCATGCGATCAAGGCCCACGCCGCCGCCACTGGCGTCAAGAAGCTCGTGACCCTGCCCAGCATCAAGCACTACGGGATCTACCGCGAGGCGCGCCAGCAGGCCCAGAAGCTGGCAATTGACTGGTTCAACGAGCACCTCTGAGAATTCCGCATAGTCGCAAGTACAATGGCCTCAGTGCCTGAGCCGCGTGCAGCCATATATCCGGGCTCCTTCGATCCCATCACCAACGGTCATCTCGATTTGATCAAGCGCGCCTCGAGGCAATTCGAGGAACTAGTTGTCGCCGTCCTGCGGCACGATACAAAAGCAGCCGAGTTCCCTCTGGCCGACCGGCTCGAGATGATCCGGGATGCCGTCGCCGGGCTGGACAACGTGCGCGTCGGCAGCTTCGACGGCTTGCTGGTGGACTACGCCCGCCGGCAGGGCGCGCGCCTAATCCTGCGCGGTATCCGAGCTGTGTCCGACTACGAGTACGAACTGCAAATGGCCCTCATGAATCGGAAACTCGCCCCGGAGATCGAAACCATTTTCATGTTGCCCGGGGAGACGTTCACCTACCTCAGCTCGCGCCTCGTGAAGGAAGTCTGCCGCCACGGCGGGCAGATTGACGACCTAGTGCCTCCTCATGTAGCTGACCGGCTGCGGGCGATGCGGCGTCGGTGAGCGCAGACGGGCTAGCCTATATTTATGGAGTTTTCCGAACGTGTCGGGCGGATCAGCGAATCCGCCACCATGGCGGTGACCGCCGAGGCCGGCCGACTCAAGCGAGCGGGCGTCGACGTCGTGGCTTTGGGTGCCGGCGAGCCCGACTTCCCCACTCCCGAGAGCATCAAGCAAGCGGCTGTACGGGCCATCGAGAGCAATTTCACTAGGTACACCGCCGCAGGCGGCATTCCCGAACTCAAGGAAGCGATTGTGGCGTGGCACGCTCGGGAGTTTGGGACTAGCTACGCACCCAGCGAATGCATCGCGACCGTCGGCGGCAAGCACGCGATCTTCAACTTCTTGGCGGCCTTGGTGGACCGTGGCACCGAGGTCATCCTTCCTGTGCCGTACTGGGTGACGTTTTTCGACGTGATCAACTACTACGGCGGGACGCCGGTGAAGGTAGTGACGAAAGAGTCGAACGCCTTCTCGCTGACGGCGGAAGACATTGAAAGCGCCATCACGGATCGCACCAAGGTCGTGGTAGTCAACTCGCCGAACAACCCTTCGGGCGCGGTCGTCGAGCGCGAGGAGTTCGAACGGATCCTCGCTCTGACCGCGAGCCGCGGCATCATGCTGCTCAGCGACGAATGCTACAGCCACTTCGTCTACAGCTCGAAACCGTTCTCGATCGCGGCGGCGGCAGGCGCCAAGCCCAATGTCGCTGTGGCGGGCTCGCTGTCGAAGACCTTCGCCATGACAGGCTGGCGTCTGGGCTACCTGCTCGGCCCTGCGGAGTTGATCGGCAATGTGAACAAGCTCCAGAGCCACGCAACGTCGAATCCGACTTCCATAGCACAGAAGGCTGCCGTAGAGGCGCTCACCGGATCCATGGACGCTGTATACGCAATGCTCGGGAAGTACCGGGAGCGTCGCGAGTACGTTGTCGCCGCGCTCAACGACATCCCCGGAGTGCGCTGCCCGCAGCCGAACGGGGCGTTCTACGCGTATCCAAACGTCAGCGCCTGCTTCGGCATGGGCGGAGTCGACTCCTCGATGGACTTCGCCAGGAAGCTGCTGAGCGAGGCGCATGTCGCCCTGGTGCCTGGCGAGGCCTTCGGCACCTCCCAGCAAATCCGCCTCTCCTACGCGGCGTCCATGGCGGACCTCCGGGAAGGCATCAACCGTATACGCAGCTTTATCGCCGGGTTGACGTGAATCGACTGGAGCCGCTGAAATTTCGTCCCTCGCTGCGCGAGAAAGTCTGGGGAACCCACGACATCGCGCCGCTGAACGGGCCTTGCGAGCGCCGGATCGGCGAGGCTTGGTGCCTGCATGATGGCAGCAAGGTCGCCGACGGAGAGTTGGAAGGGCGGTCCGTCGCCTCGCTGGTCGAGGAATTCGGCGAGCGCCTCATGGGATCGTGCTGGCGGTCGTCGGTCTTCCACGGGCGGAACGGTCCGGGCTCGCGCCTAGGGCTCCCGCGCGGCTCGTTCCCGATTGTCGGCAAGATACTGTTCGGGGCCGACAAGCTGTCCATTCAAGTGCATCCCGACAACGCGAGCGCCAAGCGTCTGGACGGTGCCACCGGAAAGACGGAGCTATGGTACGTGACAGCCGCCGCGCCCGGCGCCCAGCTCGGCCTGGGCACGCTCGAGAGCCTCGAGCCCCATCAACTTGCCAAGGCAGCGGTCGACGGAAGCATCGAACAGCGACTGCGCTGGCTGCCGGCGCGACCGGGCCAGTGCGTGCTGTTGCCCGCAGGCACCGTCCATTCCCTGCGCGGCGGCGCGGTGCTGTGCGAGATCCAGCAGAACTCGGACATCACGTACCGGCTCTTCGACTACGGTCAAGCTGGCCTAGACGGCCAGTTACGTCCTCTGCAGATCGAGCGGGCCGTCCAGGTCGCGAACACGGCTTCCCGGCCGGAGCCCAGGCGTGGGAGCATCCAAGCCACCGACCCATGCCGCACCATGCACCTCGGCAAGTGCCCCTATTTCGCAGCCGATCTGCTGAGTTGGGACGCTCCGTTCCTGTACTCCCCCGATCCCCGGAGATGCCAGCTCCTTCTGATCGTGCGCGGCTTCGGGTCGCTGCACGGCATCCCGTTCGACGCGGGCGACGCATTCCTGATCCCGGCAGAGTCCGCCCGCTTCCCGGCGGACGGCTGGAAGGCAGAGGCGGTGCGAGCTTACCTCCCCTGAGGAGGGTGGTGGACGGCGTCCGGCGGCGCCTGCGGGCCGCCCCATGACCGGCGGAGCGACAGCGCCCAGATCACGGCCGGGCCGAGCATCGCGATGCCCAGGCCGAGCGCGCCAGTGCGCGCCGGCACGCCTCGGTCGAGGATCTGTCCCATGCAATAGGTCGAAACCGACGCTGTTCCCATGAAAAGTCCCATGTCCGCAGCGAAGACCCGCCCGAGGTACCGGTTTTCCGTGTTGAGGTGCAGCAGCGTGGTGGAAAACACCCATACGAGCGCCGCTCCGGCGTGCGCGAGAACCAAGAACAGTCCCGCGACAGGCACGAAGAGCGTCTGGCTGAACAACATGTAACCGCAGCCCGCCGAGATGTAGCCCAAGAGCACCGCGGCTCGCATGGTGGGCTGGCTCTTGCTGAAGTGGCGTCCCAGCACCAGCGGCCCGAGAATCGAGCCGGATCCCTGAAAGGCAAAGAGAATCGCCATGCCGAGGGCCGCGCTGCCCTCGACGGCGAATTCGCGGCTGCCAAGGATGGTCGTCAGCACGACTCGGGCCCCCATGATCCCGAGGCCGAACTTCAAAGTCAGAAGAGTCAGCAGTCGCCAGTCGCGGACCATGTAGAAGAAGCCTTCGACGATGGGGCGGAAGCTCAGCGCGTCGAGCCACGAAATCTTGCGGCTGCCGGCAAGATGGCGCTCGAATGCCCTGACGCGATAGACGAACCACGCGGACACGAGGAACGACAGCGAATTCGCCACGAATACGAACGCGCGGCCCAAGTAGGCGACGGCAAGCCCTCCCAGTGCGGCGCCGAGCGTGACAGTCAGAGACCAAGTGGTAGAGCCCAGCGCGTTAGCGACCGGCAGGTTATCGCGCTTGACCAAGCTTGGAAGGATGGCGTTGCGCCCGGCCTCGAAGAACGCCGCAGTCCCGATCTCGAGCGCCAGCAGCGAGTAAAGCAGCCAGATCTGGTCCTCTCTCGTGATCAGGAGCATGCAAAGGACCAGGCAGGCTCTCACTACATCGCTGACGAGCATCACCTTGCGGCGGCTCAGGCGGTCGTTGACGGCCCCGGCGGTGGGGCCCAGGAGCATCATGGGCAGGATCTGCAGGATCGCCGCCCAGGCTACGGTCTCGGCCCTGCCGGTGAGTTCAAGAAGCAGGGAGTAGATCGCGACCGAGTAGAACCAGTCCCCTGCACCGCTGATCAGCTGGGCAAGCCAGACCCTGCGGAAGTTGGGGGCACTGCGCAGCAGGTGCCAATAGCCGCGAAGGGTGACTCGTTCCGCCAATTCCGAGCACTCAGAGGGAGTACAGCCCCGTGCGTTTCTTCGCCTGCCGCACCGTCTCCTCGGCAATGGGCGCGACACGGGCGGCGCTGCCTCTCAGCACGCCCCGCAAGTAGTCCCGGTTGTCCATCAATTCCGCGAAACGGCGCTGGATGGGCTCGAGCTTGGCATTCACCATCTCAGTGACTTCCTTCTTCAAGGCGCCGTAGCGCATGTCCGGGAAATGAAGGGACATTCTCTCGTCGCTCCAATCGCTGAAGGCTTGGAAGATTGTGAGGAGGTTCGAGACGCCCGCTCCGGGGTTTTCCCAGTTCACGCCGGGCTGCGAATCGGTCTTGGCCCGTCCTATCTTCTTGCGTACGCGCCCGGGAGGGTCGAGCAGGCTGATGGAGTGGTTCGGAGCATTCGCCGACTTGCTCATCTTCCTGGTCGGGTCGTCGAGGCCCATGATCCGGGCACCGACCATCGGCAGCTTCGTCGCCGGGATCTCGAAGGTCCGGCCGTAGAGCTTGTTGAAGCGCGCGGCGATGTTGCGCGTCAGTTCCATGTGCTGTGACTGATCGTCGCCGACCGGGACTAGCTTGGCTTGGTACAGGAGAATGTCGGCCGCCATCAGGACCGGGTATAGGAACAGGCCCGTACCGATCGAGTCCTGATTCCCGCCGGCCTGCAGGGTCTTGGCCTTGAATTGGGTCATGCGGCCCAGCCAGCCGAATGGCACGGTGCAAGTGAAAATCCAGGCCAGTTCGACGTGCGCGGAAATCTGGGATTGGACGAACACCGCGGAGTGCGCTGGATCGAGGCCCGCCGCTAAGTACAGCGCCGCGACTTTCTCGCAGCTCTCGCGCAGGGTCTTCGGATCCTGCCGCACGGTAATAGCGTGCTGGTCGACGATGCAGAAAATCGGCTCGTAGTCGTACTGGATCCGAGCCCAGTTGCGCAATGCTCCTAAGTAATTGCCTATATGCAGCTCGCCGGTGGGCTGCATGCCCGAAAAAATCCTTGGCTTCATTAGCGCAGCGGGAATTTCCATTCTATCGCCCGGCCTCAGCGCCGACAGACCGCCTCAGCAGAGGCTGTAGGAATGCAGCAATCGCCCTATGTAACGTGATGTAAACTGTAACCTGGGCATCGGAGTGGCATGGCAGGCGTCATGCCTACACGACCGGTGCGGAGCACGGTCGGGTCGTGGACTTCGATCAATTACATACTTTCCTAGAAATCGTTCGTCTGAACAGCTTTTCCAAGGCCGCCAAGACCTGCTTTCGAACCCAGCCGGCAATCAGCGCCCAGATCCGGCAGATGGAGCAGGAATTAGGTACGCAGCTGTTCGACCGTTTCGGCAGCCGAATCACCCTGACCGTTGCGGGACGCACCTTCGCCAGGTACGCGCGCACTATTCTTGATCTTCGCCGACAGGGCTTTGACGCGGTCCGTGAGCTGGAGAGGGTCCCCAAGGGCGAGATGAGCATCGCCGCCAACGAGGCGACCTGCGTTCATGTGCTGCCCGCGGTGTTCGCGGGGTACAAACGGCTGTTTCCGAAGGTTCAGATCCAGGTGGTTCGCTCCTATGGGAGCCGCACTGTCGAGTCGGTGCTTGACAATTCTGTCGACTTTGGCATCACGCAGCTGCCCTTGCGGCAGAAGAAGCTCGAAGTGGTCCAGGTCTACTCGGACGAAATCCGGCTGATCGTCTCTCCCAAGCACCCCTTCGCCCATCGGAGGGCTGTCCGCGCGGAAGAAATCGTAAAAGAGGATCTGCTGCTGCCCAAGGCAGGCCAGACACGAAAGCGCATCGACGAATTCCTAGACGATTACGAAGACAAGCTCAAGGTTTCGATGGCTCTGGAGTCGAGCGTGATGCAAAAACGGTTTACGGAAGCGGGCCTAGGTGTTACATTTATGGCGGTCACCAATGCAAGGGACGAGCTGAAGTCAGGCCGCCTGAAGGCCATCCGGCTCAAACCGCTGCCGATGATCCGGACAATCGGATTGATCTATCGGAAAGACAAGGCGCTGTCGCGGGCGGCACTCGGATTCATCCAGCTGGTCAGCGAATTCGCCGCGCAGACCGGCCTAGGCCTGCCATCGACGGGGAACTCCAGATGAAGTGGGTGCTCCGCACATCCCGTGTCATCGTCGGGACCGACGAGGGAAAGGCGGTGTTCCGGTCGATTGAGGAATGCCCGCCAGACGTGCTTCGCAGGATCAAGGAAACACTGCCGGGGCCCAACGCATGCACGATCATGATCACGAACCGGGAGGCGATGGAAGCGATCCGCAACCGGACCATCGCGGCCCCGCGGAGGCCGCGGAAGCCGCAGCCGCGGCCAGCTCCGAGGCAGGCAGGGATCACGCTCCCCCGCTGGCAGCTCATGGCGGGTGCACTGCTGGGGACGATCGCGGCGCTGACAGCCTTGCTCGTCTGGGCGATGCATAGCGGTTAGAGCGCACGCATATCGGGACAGCCGAGGGCCATATTCCGCAAGGAGGCCGAGGAGTGCTCCCGTCGTACCATGGGGTTTCATGCGGTTGGTGACTTTCACGCAAGGCTCGCGCCGAATGGAGGCGGGCATACTGATCAACGGACAGGTGCTTGGCCTCGCGGGTACCGGATATCCAGATGCAATCTCATTTCTTAGTGGCGGAGACGAGGCAATCCAGGAGGCGGCCAGGTACGCAGAGGACGGCAGGGATGCGACGCCGATAGCCCAGGTCAAGATGCACGCGCCGGTGCCGAATCCAGGGAAGTTCATCTGCATTGGCCTGAATTACCGGGATCACGCAATCGAATCGGGGATGGAAATCCCGGAAATCCCAACGGTCTTCACCAAGTACGACAACGCGGTCTGCGGCCCCGGGGACCCGATTATCCTGCCGTCAGTTTCAGAAAAGGTGGACTACGAAGCGGAACTTGCATTCGTGATCGGCAAGAGAGCCAAGAACGTAAAGGCAGCGGACTGGGAAGACTATGTCTTCGGCTACACCTGCGTGCATGACGTCAGCGCTCGTGACTACCAGCTAGCGACGAGCCAGTGGACGATTGGGAAGACATTCGACAGCTTCGGGCCCATGGGGCCGTCACTGGTTAGCAAGGACGAGATTCACGACGCCAGCAACTTGCGGATCTGGTTCGATTTGAACGGGCAGATCCTTCAGGACTCGAATACGGACCAACTGGTTTTCGATGTCCCTGCCCTGCTCGAATACCTCTCGTCGGTGATGACGCTTCAGCCCGGCGACATCGTTTCGACCGGCACGCCTCCGGGCGTGGGAATGGCGCGGAAACCGCCGATCTTCTTGAAGCCGGGCGATGTCTGCACAGTTGGGATCGAAGGGATCGGCGAGCTAGTGAATCCCTGCGTAAGCGAGCTGGAATAGCGACCTACTGTTGCCTTTAGGGATCCCGGACGATTCGGGCTCCACGCATTCGCGATTAGGGGCCCTTGGCAGCACCGATCCTGGCCTGAGCCCTCGCAACAGCCTGTTGGGCTCGATCAACGTCGATTTCGAGTGACGAGAGTTGCAAGCGCTTGTCGGCTAGTTCGAGTGCGTTGCGGGCTCGCTCCAGGTCAATCTCGTCGGCACGCTCGGCCTTGCCGGCAAGAATGCGAACTCGATCCGGCAGGACTTCGACGGCACCGCCATCGATAGCGAGGTGCTGCTGGGGCCCTTGGGATGCTTCGTATGTCAACACGCCCGTCCCGACCTCCGCCAGCAGGGGGGCGTGGCCGGGCAGGATCCCGATGTATCCCGTCGTCAACGGGAACTGGACCGAAGCCACTTCTGCGTCCACAACCTGACGGTCAGGGACGGCAACGGTGAGTTGGATGTTGTTCTGGGGCATCAAAATTGGGTGAGTACAGATCCGCAGGATTCTCAGGGGACCGGCCCCAGAGAGCTAGGAAGCCACTGGCTGCTAATTCCAGTTTACCGTCATCGATTGGACCGGGTGGAGGCTGTCGAGCATCGTTGGTGCGCCGAGTGGCGACCAAGTACCAGAACAACGTGGAGCCGCTCGATCTCGCATTGGTGACTCTCGGGCATCCTCGCCCAATCCCGCACGGCATCATCTGAAGGCGATCCATAATCGACTCCTCAGAGAGCAAGCATTCGCAACTTGGAAGACGGTGACGTGTGCTTGCTAGCCGAAGAAGCATCAGACCACCGTCAGGAAAGACCGCCTTCGAGTTCTTTAACTTGACAGTGTCACTTACGCCGTTAGCTCCCGCGCCCGCTTCTGGGCCTCTTCGATCGTCCCTACCATGTAGAACGCCTGCTCCGGCAATTCGTCGTGCTCCCCTTCGACAATCTCGCGGAACCCGCGGATCGTGTCGGCAAGCTTGACATATCGCCCTGGTTTCCCAGTGAACTGCTCGGCCACGAAGAACGGCTGGGACAAGAAGCGCTGGATCTTGCGGGCCCGCGAGACGATCAACTTGTCCTCCTCGGAGAGTTCCTCGACGCCTAGAATCGCGATGATGTCCTGCAATTCCTTGTTGCGCTGAAGCACGCGTTTCACTGACTGAGCCACGTTGTAGTGCTCTTCCCCGACGACATGCGGATCGAGGATCCGCGAAGTCGATGTCAGCGGGTCCACTGCTGGATAGAGCCCGAGCGACGCGATCTCGCGCGACAGGTTGGAAGTCGCGTCCAGATGTGTAAACGTCGTGGCCGGAGCCGGATCGGTGTAATCGTCCGCCGGCACGTAGATCGCCTGCACGGAGGTGATCGACCCGGTCTTTGTCGAGGTGATCCGCTCTTCCAAAGCTCCCATCTCGCTCGCGAGGTTCGGCTGGTATCCGACCGCAGAGGGCATGCGCCCCAGTAGCGCCGACACCTCGGAACCTGCTTGCGTGAACCGGAAGATGTTGTCGATGAACAGCAGCGTGTCCTGGCCTTCGACATCGCGGAAGTACTCGGCAACGGTCAGGCCCGTCAGCCCCACCCGGAGGCGTGCGCCCGGAGGCTCCGTCATCTGGCCGTAGATCAGCGCGACCTTCGATTTCTCGTAGTCGTCAGGGTCCACCACCCCCGATTCCTGCATCTCGAGCCAGAGATCGTTCCCTTCCCTCGTGCGCTCGCCGACGCCGGAGAAGACCGAAACGCCGCCGTGCTGGAGCGCGATGTTGTTGATCAGCTCCATGATGATCACGGTCTTGCCGACTCCGGCCCCGCCGAAGAGGCCAATCTTCCCGCCCTTCAGGTAGGGCTCGATCAGGTCGACGACCTTGATTCCGGTCTCGAGGATCTCCGATTCCGTCGACTGGTCCGCCAAGGGCGGAGCGTCGCGGTGAATCGGTAACTCCGACTCGGTCTGGACCGGGCCGCGCTCGTCGACAGGCTCGCCAAGAACGTTCAGCACGCGCCCGAGCACCTGCGGTCCCACAGGCACGGAAATCGCCTTTCCGGTGTCCACGACCCGCATTCCCCGCACCATTCCCTCGGTGGGCTGCATCGCGACAGTCCGAACCCGTCCCTCGCCGAGGTACTGCTGCACCTCGCAGGTGACGTTGATCGGCTCCGGTACCTCGAAGCCCTCGCTGGTCACCTTGATGGCGTTGAAGATCTTCGGGAGATGGCCGCCGGAAAACTGCACGTCCACAGCTGGACCGGCAACCTGAATCACTTTCCCTACGACTTGCATCGTTTCGCTTCCTTGTGCTCTTGGCACGCCGCTACTCTTGGGCCGCGGCGCCCGATACGATCTCGATAATCTCAGTTGTGATGCTGGCCTGGCGCACGCGGTTTAGGTAGAGCGTGAGCTTTTCCAGCACTTCGCCGGCGTTGCGCGTTGCAGCATCCATCGCCGTCATCCGGGCAGCGTGCTCGGCCGCGGCGGAATCCAGCATCCCAACGTAGACCTGCGTCACGACCCGCTTGGGCAGCAAGGCGCCCAGCAGCTGCTCGGGCGGCTGCTCGTACTCGTAGCCCACGCCATTGTCGGCCGCGCCCTCGGTCGGGAGGATCGGCAGGACTTGCGCAACCGTGGTCTCCTGGTTGAGGACGTTCTTGAACTGGTTGAACAGCATCCATACTTCGTCCACCTCACCCTCGACGAACCGCTTCATAGCCTTGGATGCGACGGTTTCGGCGGTGCTGTAGTCGACGTTTCCGAACACTTGTTCCCAAGTGCCGCTCACGGTTTCGCTTCGTCGTGAATAGAAATCGACGGCCTTGCGTCCAAGCAATTCCAGCTCGACACCTTGTCCGAGACGGGCGTCGACAAATTGGCGCGCCGCCTTGAACACGTTGCTATTGAACGAGCCGCAAAGGCCCTTTTCGCCCGACAGCACAAGCAACTGCACGTTCCGGCACTCCCGCTGTTCGAGCAAAGGGTGCGATAGCGCTGCTTCCTCGTCCGCTCCGTGAGCCGCCACGCTGCCGATCATCTCCTCCAGCAATGTGGAGTACGGTCGCGAGTTGACGACCGCCTGCTGCGCACGCCGCAGCTTCGCCGCGGAGACCATTTTCATAGCCTTGGTGATCTGTTCCGTGTTCTTAACGGATTGGATCCGTCGGCGCAGGTCGATAAGAGACGGCATCGCTAGCTAGCCTTGGCCATCGAATGCAGCGTCAGGAACTGCTCCTTGAACGCATCCAGCCCATTTTCGAGCGCCGCGGTCGTCTCCCCGTCAAGCTTCCCGCGGTCCCGGAGCAACGCCAGCGCGCCATCGTCGCCCTCCCGGTCGAGGAACTCGTAGAGCTCCTGCTCGAAATCCGCGATCTGCGAGATTTCGAGATCGTCCAAGTAGCCTTTCGTGCCCGCGAAAATGACGGCAATCTGCTTCTCGACCGTGACCGGAGAGTACTGCTTCTGCTTGAGCACCTCCACCAAGCGGTCGCCGCGGTGGAGCTGCTGCTGGGAAGCCTTGTCCAAGTCCGAGCCGAACTGGGCAAACGCCGCAAGCGCCCGGTACTGAGCCAGGTCCAGGCGCAACGTGCCCGCCACGGACTTCATCGCCTTGACCTGCGCGTTGCCTCCCACTCGGCTGACCGAGATGCCCACGTCGACCGCAGGCCGGACATTGGCGTTGAACAAGTCAGACTGCAGGTAGATCTGCCCGTCAGTGATGGAAATCACGTTGGTCGGGATATACGCCGAAACATCGCCCGCCTGCGTCTCGATGAACGGCAAGGCGGTCAGTGAGCCGCCGCCGAGCTCGTCGTTGAGCTTCGCGGCCCGCTCCAGCAGGCGCGAGTGCAGGTAGAAGACATCCCCCGGGTAGGCCTCGCGTCCGGGCGGACGGCGCAGCAGCAATGAAATCTCTCGATACGCCGCGGCGTGCTTGGACAAGTCGTCGAAAATGCACAGCGCGTGCCGCTTGGTGTCGCGGAAGTACTCGCCGATGGCGGCCCCGCAGAACGGAGCCAGGTACTGCATGGGAGACGGGTCGGACGCCGACGCGACGACAATGATGGAATACTCCATCGCGCCGCGCTCTTCGAGCGTCTTGATCACTTGGGCGACAGTCGAGCGCTTCTGCCCGACTGCCACATAAATGCAAATCACGTCGCCGCCCTTCTGGTAAAGGATCGTGTCGATCGCGACGGCGGTCTTGCCGGTCTGGCGGTCGCCGATGATCAGCTCGCGCTGGCCGCGGCCGATCGGGATCATCGAATCGATCGCCTTCAGGCCGGTCTGCATCGGCTGCTTCACGGGCTCTCGGTCGATCACGCCCGGGGCGATTCTTTCGACCGGGTTGTACTGCGTAGTCTCGATTGGCCCCTTCCCGTCCAGCGGCTGTCCCAGCGCGTTGACAACGCGTCCTAGCAGCGCGTCGCCGACGGGAACGGAGATGATGCGGCCGGTGCGCCGCACTTGGTCGCCTTCCTTCAAGGACGAGTAATCGCCTAGCAGCACCGCGCCGACTTGATCTTCTTCGAGGTTCATGGCGATTCCCGAAATCCCACCTGGGAAATCGAGCATTTCGTTTGCCATGACCTTTTCGAGGCCGTGCAAGCGCGCGATTCCGTCGCCGAGAGAGACTATCGATCCCACCTCCGCGACTTCGATGGCGGATTCGTAGTCGTGAATCTTGTCGCGGATCAGCTGTGAGATTTCCGCGGCGTTCATCTGGGCCATTCGGATGCTTACCTTTCTGAAATCGGAACTAGCGCGTCTCAGTCCCCAAATCGCCTGCTAGCCTTCCCAAGGCCGCGCGCAGCGACCCGTCGTAGAGAGTGGAGCCCACCTGGACGGAAGTGCCCCCGAGCAAGTAGGGATCGACAACATAGGAAGCCCTGACCCGCTTGCCGGTGATCTCCCGGAACCTCTGCTCCAAGGCCGCCTTCTGGCCCTCGTCCATCCCGCTCGCGGCCCGCACCTCTATTTCAACGCGGTTGCGGTATGCGTCCAGCCATGACCGGAATCCTTGCAAGAGCATGCGGAAATGCGCGACGTGGCGATGCTCGACAACGACCTGAAGGAAACTCCGCACGATGGGAGTCAAGCCGATTCGCTCGCCGACCTCCGCGACCAGGTCTTGCTTGTCGGCCGGCGGGATGGCCGGCGAGGTGAGGACTGCGACCAGCTCTTCGGATTCCTCCAGAACATCCCCGAATGCCTGAAGCTGCTCCAAGGCATCTTCCGGTGCGATGCCCGATTCGGCCTCCATGACCACGTCAGCCAGGGCGGTGACGTACCGGTTGGCGACTGCTTGGGTCATAGGTGCCGCGGGCTCGATCCTCGGAGATCGTCTTGGTTCCGGGGAAGCCCTTCGGGCTGGTCGGTTTTCGGGCCCTATCGCAGGGGAATCTACTCAGTCCCGGTGCTTCCTAATTTAGCACAAGCCGAAGTCGGGAAGATCGCCCCTCTAGACTTTTTAATCATCGAATCTATACGAAACTTGTGAGGGGGTTGACTCCCCAAACCGGTGACTTGTGAGGATGCTGCGTGACAGGGAAATCTCCTCTGAGCGCACGAATGTTCCGCAGCGCTGCGCCGAGAAAGGTGCAGGGCGGCTCGACAAATTCCAGACGGTCCGCGCGTCCGACGCCTGACGGCAAGGCGCGTGCCGTTTCCAATGCGCTTCTTACCGGGTGCGAAGGCTTCGAGCGTGACAGAGGCACTAGTGCAGCGTAGCTTGGAATTCGACTCGAGGAGAGATGCGGTTCCCGCATGCCCGCCAAAACCCCGCAGCCAAGGGCCCGACCAGCCGCGTACACCCACGGTGCCCGGCGGCTCCTATACCCGCAGAAAAATATTGACGCCCTCCCTCGTGCCCAGCTCCGATTCGAAGACGCACTGTGGCGGCATGACTCCCGCCTGTCCTCGAGACCGACCTAGCTCGAGCCGCCGTGGTTACAAGGAGAGGTCCTGCGGCGGCCTCGCCGTGAACCGCGACACAAGCGCAAAGGGAGACGAGCGCGGCTGTCCCTGATGCAGCAAGCGCTAGGAGTTCCGCCGTGTTTCCCCGCCAGCAGGCGGGAGCGCCAGTCTCGCCGGAAGCAGATGTCGGACGAGGGGATCATCGAACAACCCACCCTGGTCAAGGTTGTCGTCCCCGTGCATTGCACGGACTCGGACGGCAGGTTCTTACCCGGAGACCCCGTCCGAGCCAGAGTCGTCAGAAGCGTGCGCGTCGACCTCACACGGCATTTCCACGGTGTGGCGAACATCGTTCTGGAGCATCCGTGTTTATTGTCAAGCGAAAATCCTGGGAATCTCCGACTTCAGTAGAGGTTTTCGAGGTCAGGGACCACCGCCGGGCCGCGTGGGGCGCCGTCATGCGAGTTCGGCACCTCGGAGCGCCCAGAGGACGTCGATTGTCGGAGTGTCCCAGTGCCGCCTGAAATCCGACAGCTTAGGGCTGTTGCAGAGCTGGCACGCGTCCGAACAGCCCAAATGCAAGCCCAAAGCTCCAACTGCCGAACGGGATTGCAATCAATAGCAAGGGATTCCTGCGTTCGGGGCTGGGATCGCGGTGCAAAACGGATCTGAACGATTCCGGAAGCGAATTCCGTTCGAGCGCAATTCTCGTGCCTAACGTTGATTGCGCTGAACAAGCCGATTCCGTTGGTGAACCAGGGATTAGGCTTGCACCCGTAGAAAACCCCAAGGTGCTGTATGTTGAAACACGGCGCCAATTCGCCCCGTTCACCATGTCGCGCCCCTCCCAGTTGCCACAAGGCACGATCGGCTTCCCCGTAACTCCATGGACTGAGAACCTTGACCTCGACGCTCAGGCCTTGGAGGCCCACGCAAGCCGCATGCTCGACAGCGGCTTGGAGGCGCTTTCATTCTGCGGCAGCAATGGCGAGTTGCACTCGCTAACCCGGTCCGATTACCAGCGGATCTGCGCTGTGGCAGGGGAAATCGCGGCGGGCCGCGCTTACTTGATCTTCGGCGTCGGCCAGAGTTGGCAAGCGGCGCGGGCGCAGGCCGCCATGGCCCGGAGCGCGGGAGCGCAGGCCGTCCTCTGCATCGCGCCGTACATGGCCGACGCGAGCGAGCCCGGTCTTGCTAAGTATTACCGCGACGTGGCGAACGCCGCCGAGATCGACGTAATCCTCTACCAGACCAAGTGGAGCGGGGTCTTGCCCCTGACGTTGCTCGAGCGTCTCGCGGACATTGAGAACATCTGCATGATCAAGGACGAGAACGGCAACCTGTCTCATTACCTAAATGTGCGGCGGCACTTCGGCACCCGGTTCCACTGGATCAATGGCATGGCAGAGCCCTTCGTCCCCAGCTACTGGAAATTGGGAGTTGAGACGTTTACCTCGGGCCTGGCGTGCTTCATGCCCCAGATCACGCTGCGCATTCGCGAATTGGCGCGCGAGGGTGACTTCGCAGGGGTCAATCGCATCCTGGACGACCTGGTCATTCCAATGTACGAGTTGCGGAATCGCAGGCCGGGTTACAAGGTGTCGATGATCAAGACGGCGATGTCCCTAGCGGGCATGCACGCCGGGAGCGTCAGGCCACCCCTGATTCCGATGGACCCCTCCGACAAGGAAGACCTGCGTGTCCTGATGGCGCGCCACGGGCTGCTGGCAGAGTAGTAGGCATCGGAATGCGGCCCGTCCCCTCGATCCTCCTTCCCTCCGCTGCCATCGCGATCCTGCTGGCGGCCGGGCAGCCCCGGCAAGCGATCAGCCAGCAAGGCCCTGGCAGCCAAGACGCCCCGGAGCCCCGGCGGATCGCCCCGGCGATGAGCTACATCTACGCGGACTGGCTCGAGCGGCCGGAACGCGTCCGGGAGGAAATGCCCGACCGCGTTGTCAAGGCGCTGCGGATCCCCCGCGGCGGCACGGTGATCGACCTAGGAGCGGGCGTCGGGTACTTCACTTGGAGGCTCGCCAAGCGAGTCGGCCCGGAAGGGAAAGTCTTCGCGACAGATATTCAGCAAGAAATGCTCCACATGCTCGCCCGGAACATGCGCAAGCGCGGCATCAAGAACGTAGAGACCATCCTCTCGACACAGGCGGACCCGCGCCTGCCGGAGGGCAAAGCCGATCTCGTGCTGCTCGTGGACGTGTACCACGAACTGTCCCATCCGGCACGCACGATGGGGCATGTCCGCCGCTCGCTGAAGCCTGGAGGGCGGCTCGTGGTCGTCGAGTACCGCAAAGAGGAGCCTTGGGTCCCGATCCACCCGCTGCACAAAATGACCCTCGAACAGGTGCGGAGGGAAATCGAGCCGATGGGATTCGAGTTCGTCGAGGTGATGGACTTCGTGCCGTCCCAGCACATCGTGGTCTTCACGCCGGACCAGGGCTGAAGTCCGCCGCGGTCGTGGACTATGGATCGGGGCTGGAAACCACCTTGGAGAAGGGGGCCCGGTTGATCACCGACTGCAGGTCCGGGTCGCCCAGGGCGAGGATACGGATGTCCGGCTGGAGGGCAATTGCCTTCTTCAGCGGAATCAGAGCGCCAGTGCGCTGGCCGGCAAGGACTTTCGCCACCGCCTTGACGTAATGAAGATGCGCGGCGGTCTTGTCTTTGTGGAGTCCCCGGTTGAGCACTCGCACCGCGTCGGCGAACTTGCCGTCGTTTATGAGCCGCACGGCGTGATGGTAGTAATCATCGACTGTTTCGAGTATGGGGCGCTTTCGCGCCGCTTTCTTGCGGCAAATGGCGAGATAGACTCGCGACCGGTGGGCGAGACTCGTGTTGGGGCCGTATTGCGCTCTTTGGAGAATCCGCTTCGCCATGCCGAATTTCCCGGAATTGAACAGGCCCGTGGCCTTGCTGAATTGCTCCGACTGCCGGAGTTCAGCCTTCCGCAGCGCCCTTAGGCGACGAGCGGCAGCGAGCTGCTCCTGTTTGCGGGACTTGCTGCCAGGCTTCTTTCGGCGCCTGCGCTTCGGTGAACGCTTGGCCGAACCGGCTGCCTTTTGTTTCCTCGCCGGTCGGTTGCGTGCTGGGGGAGACCCTTTGGTCGACATGGGCTGCCTCGCGGCCGTTCGCCCGTTCTTCCGTTCTTGCAGAAAATTGTTCTCGGGCTCCGGCGCGATCGCGTGTGCGAATTTATAGCAAATTATGGACTCATAGGCAAGCCGGCCTCTCTGCGGCACCGCCAAGGTCGACCCGCGCGGCGCGCGAGAGATGCGAAAATCGCCACCCGGCACCCGATAGCTGGTAAACTCCAACCCTGCATGGCCCCCTCGCCTCATCCCGGCGCCCTCGCCGCTCTCCAGCGAGAGATCGTGGCGTGCAATCGGTGCCAGCGCCTGGTCGAGCACTGCCGCCAAGTCGCCGCGACCAAGCGCCGGGCGTACCTCGACTGGGACTACTGGGGCAAGCCCGTGCCCTCGTTTGGCGACCCGGACGCCCGCCTTCTGATCGTCGGCCTGGCTCCGGGCGCGCACGGCTCGAACCGGACCGGACGGATGTTTACCGGAGACAGCTCGGGAGACTTCCTCTACGACGCCCTTTACGAGACCGGCTTCGCTTCCCAGCCGTCGGCGACATCCCTCGATGACGGCCTCACGCTGAGGGACTGCTATATTGCGTCTACCGTGCGCTGCGCGCCACCGCAGAACAAGCCGCGCCCCGCGGAAATCGCGACTTGCCGGCCCTTCTTCGATCGCGAGCTAAGGCTCCTCCGGGAAGTGCGAGCGGTACTGGCGCTTGGAAGCATCGCGATGAACTCGTATCTGACGCTGCAGCGTACGCGAGGGAGCGTGTTCCTCAAGAAGGACTTTCCGTTCAAGCACGGGGCGCTGCACCGGCTTCCGAGCGGCCCTGCCGTGCTGTGCAGCTACCACCCCAGCAGGCAGAACACGCAGACAGGACGGCTCACCAGGCCCATGATGCTTGGCGTTTTACAGCTCGCAAAGGAGATGGTGTCCGTGGAGTAACGGACAATTTCGAACGAGAAAAGAGCAGAGAAAGAATTTTTTTTACAAGGTGAAACCACTTCGCGGTGGTTTTCATCTATACTTATCTCGATAGGTAGACTCGAACGAGCGAAAAGCCGCCAAGAAATCTCCGGCGGTCATTTGTCAGCAGCAACGCTCAAGGTCAACCACGAGGGGAGAAATGAAAGAAGATGCTACACCAGAACAAGGAAGTTGTGCGTCAGCAACTGCTGACCAAGCTTGAGGACCTCTCTCGCAGAGACAGCCGGGACGAGCTGATTCGGGAGCGTTGCAACGATCCCATGGATCAGATGCAGAACCGCTTCGAGATGGATCTCACCATCAGCGTGATCAATAACGACTGGGAGACCCGCAAGGCGATCGAGACAGCTCTCAAGCTGCTCGCGATCGACGAGTACGGGATCTGCCAGGATTGCGGCGCGGAGATCAACCCGAAGCGGCTCGAAGCCATTCCCTGGACCACTCTGTGCGTTTACTGCCAGGACGAGTACGACTGCACGGGCGTCGCTGCCTCGCCGCCCAAGTACCGTCGCGCAGCGTAACCAACCCAGCCAACGAGTCATGGTTCCGGCCGCGTAGCGGCCTCGGACGACGGTTTGCGGGCCGTCGTAACGGGTGAGGAGCGCGAACGCGACAACGTTCCGTCCTACAGCTAGGGCCAGGAATTGCTTGCCGCCCAGCATGTATGGCACGGGGGCGCGCGGACCCGTGCCTTCAGATGGCGGCTCCAGAGCACGTCTCCGTCCGCGATTCGCGCCACGGAGAAGGTTCCGGCGTTGTCGGCGAAGAACACGGGCCCGCCGGCGGTCCAGGCCACGCCTGACCAGTTGGTGCGGACCGATTCCCGGAGCCTGCTCTCCCAGGCGATTCGGCCGGTTGCCGCGTCGATCGCCCGCAAGTAGCGCTCGCCGGTTGCGCCCGGCGGCTCTCGGGCAGACCCATCGTAGAACGCCCTGCCCGCCTCCCGGGTCTCGTCGCCCTTCGTGAAGACCTGGCAGAACCCCGACGCCATCGCGAAGAACAGCCCGGTCGCGGGATCGATCGACTTGGCCGGCCAGCTCGTCGCGCCTACCAGGCCGGGTCAGACGAGCTTGCCGCCCGGAGCCGGCCGCTTTGCGGGCATCAAGACGGGCCTCCCGCCGGCCCCGATGCGGTCGGCCCAGGTCAGCTTTTCGACAAGCGGCTCCGGGAATAGCAGCTCGCCGTCCTCGCCGTCCAGGGAATAAAAGAACCCGTTAAGGCTCGCATGCAAGACGATCTTGCGGCGCTCGCCGTTGCACTCAATGTCCGCGAGCACTGGCGTCTTTACCGAGTTCCAATCGTGCTCGTCGGGAGGCGTGTACTGGAAATACCAAGCGAGATCGCGGGTCTCCGGTCGCAGGGCTAGGGTCGAATTGCCGAACAGGTTGCCGCCCGGCCGCTCGACGCCGCTGCACTCCGGGCACGGATTGCGCGTGGTCCAGTAATGGAGGTCCGGGTCGGGGTCGTAGGTGCCCGTGACCCATCTCGTGGCGCACCCATGCGCCAGCACGGAGCCCTTCCACGTCTCCGACAGCGGTCCGCCGGGCTGCGGGACGGTCCAGAAGCGCCATATCTCGGCGCCGGCGAAGGGATCGAAGGCAGCTAGGAATCCGCGGACGCCCTGGTCGCCGCCCGAGATCCCCGAAACTACCAGGTCCTTGACAATCAGGGGTGCCATTTTGGCGTTGTAGTTCTCCCTGTGGTCGGCCATCTCGATGTCCCAGAGCTTGCGGCCCGTGACGCGGTCTAGCGCCAGCAGGTGCGCGTGATCCGTGACCATGAAGGCTCGGTCGCCGAGCACGGCCACGCGTGTGTCCGCGGCGCGGGCAGCCGCTCCTAGGGTGGCCGGCGCGCGGGACTGGCTGTAGCTCTCGATTCGGCGGCCATGCAGGGCGTCGAGGGCGTGCAGCTCGTTCGCGAGCGTGACGTACATCACTCCGTCCGCGACCACGAGGGTCGTCCCGAGCAGATTCGGCGAGTCGAGCGGATAGATCCACGCGATCTCGAGGCGGTCCACGTTGTCTGCATGCACCTGGTCCAGCTGGCTGTGCCGGTTCCCGTCCAAGCGGCTGTTGTACGTGGTCCATTCGCCCGGCTTGGGATGGAGGATTCGCTCGAACGCGAGCCCGGAATTCGATTCCCGGCGGCCTTTCGCTGCGCCAGGCTCCCGGTCCCGTCCTGTCGGCTCAAGAACGCGACTAAGTCGGCGCTGTCCCGCTCGCTCGGGTCAACCGCCGGCATTAACGACCCGGGCCTGTCGACGATCGCTGCCACCTCTTGGGCCGGGAAAAAGCGGAAATGACCGTCGAATGTCTGCAACTGCAAATGGATCCCGCTTCGATTTCGGGCAAAGCCCTCAACTGTCTGGCCGTCTCGCAGTACTGCCTCGACCACCCCATACCCCTCGGCAATCCGTGCGTCGGGCCCCGGCACCGCCCAGCGGATCTGATCCAGGAATTTTTCCGTGCCGATCCACGCGAGGTCTGGCCCGGCAAATCGGGCGTCGGGCTCACGGACAGGGCATCCTTCGCAGCCGTGCTCCTGTAACAGCTGAGCGCCGCACCGGTCAGCGCCCGTCAGCGAGCTCTGGATGGCCGGGGGGGGTCAGGGAGCCGTAAAACTCCAGAAGCTGCGTCAGAGCGGGCTCGTGGACGCGGACAGCGGGCACGCCGCGATTCGGCTGGCCGGTTCAGGCAATCTCGCGCATCGCGTCGTCGCGTTGACGGAGGGCGACGCCAGGAGTGACAATGTCCGGGGCGTATTCCCCGCCCTTTGCTTCGCCGCCATGGCGGCTTCCGCAATGGATTTCAAACGCCGCCCGGCCTGCCTCCACGTCAGCGAGGCTTTGCACAAGAGCCCCTTGCCACGAAGCGAGAATCAACGCGATCAGCACGAGCATAGGCGGGATTCCTTTGCAAACAGGCCGGCCGTCCCGAACGGAGCGGCGAGCCGGTTCGGCGAGGGGCGGCGGGTTCCGTGTCCGAGCGAGGCCTACCCGAAGTAACCAGGGGCATTGCCCGGTGCCCACTTGATGTTGCATCCCGCGCTCGGCAGCTGACTGCCCGGCGCAGCCGCGCCCGCCAGCACGGAATCGATCGCCGCGCGCAGGTCTCGTCCGTCCACTGGGATGCCATTGCCGGGACGGCTGCCGTCCAAGCGTCCGCGGTAAGCCAGTCGGCTGTCTGCGTCGAACAGGAAGAAGTCCGGCGTGCAAGCGGCCGTGTAGGCCTTGGCGACTTCTTGCGACTCGTCATACAGGTACGGGAAGTTGAAACCCAGACGGTCCGCCATCGCTTTGAGCTGGTCCGGCGCGTCCTCCGGATGCGTGATCACGCTATTCGACGAGATGGCGACGATACCCAGACCGTTCGAACCGTAATCCTGCCCTAGGCGCGCGAGTTCTTCCTGCACATGGATGACGAACGGACAGTGCGCGCAAATGAACATTATCAACAGGCCGCTCTTGCCGTCGGCGACATCCCCGAGGGAGGTTGTCCGTCCGGACACGGCGTCCTGCAACGAAAAAGCTGGCGCTGCCGTTCCGAGCGGCAGCATTGTGGATTCCGTAAGCGACACGATGCGATTATACAGCCCTAAGCGGCTTTCAACGGATTCGGAAACTGTACCGTTCCGTCGCGTCCGAACCGCTGACCCCGTCGCGAACGCGCAATACGACCGTGTAGCTCCCCGGCGGGATGTCCTCGTCCAAGTCCAGACGGATCTTGGCCGGGAGCCACAAACGCGGATAGAACGGATGCCCTTGCTCGTCGCGCGGCTCGAAGGCGAACATCCTCTCGCCTTGGGCATCGATCACCGAGGCATCGGACTCTACATCGTAGCTGTTGTCCTGTCTCATCTTGTACCCGGTGATGAAGAACGACGCCCAGATTTCGTCGCCGGCATCGAAGACCGGATCGGCTAGATCGGCGCCGTCCTCCTCTCTCGAGAAACGAAATTGGCGGACGACGAGCTCGTCGGCGGTATACACGCGAGTTCCGTCAACCTCGACGGGGACTTTGGTCTCGACGGTGCTTCCGGCCAACTCGTCACGCACCGAGATGCGAATGGAATAGGTCCCGCCTCCGGCATGGTCCGGGATTCTGGGCGAATACCGGACCACCGGCATCCAATTCTCGTCCTGGGGCGCGAGTTCCACGTTGACCACGCCGCCGTTGTCCCTGTAGAACCGCCTGCCCTTGGGATCGCGCGCCTCGGTCTTGTATCGAAGGCTCACTCTGTCCTCCAAGCTGACCTGATAGCCCTTGATCTGGAAAAAAAGGTGAATGGTCTCGCCAGGCAGGAAATGCGTTTCGGGGGGAATGGCGAAACCGTCCCGGCTGTCCAGAAGGTCGAGATTGACAAGCGACAGTTTTTCTTCGGAAGACTCGTCCTCGTCACTGGAAACAGACGGACGGGAAGCCGGCGCAGCCGGCTGCGCCGACAAGGTCGCCGAAAGGCCGCAGGCGATCGCGAGCAGCGCCAGCGACGATCGCCACGCTGCATGGCGAGTCCAGGCCGCTAGCCAATCGCGCCTCCTCGATTCCCTGAATACGTCCATGGTTGAGCGCGTCACCCTTATAGTAATTCTGCGTCATAGCCCGTCTGCACGGCTGGCAAAGGCGATGGCTAGCAAAGCAGAACTGCTCAACCCTGCCGGAATCGGGACTCCGATACCGGTGCTGGGCGACAATGCAAGAACGGAGGGGAGAGATGCCCGAGAAACCACATGAAAAGCTTTCCGCACGGTCCAGGCGCGGCTTCTTGCGAGGCACGGCCGCGGCCGCCGGAGCGGCGAGCTTCCTGAGAGCGGCGGAAACGGGTCGGGAAATCAAGGTGGGACTTGTCGGATGCGGCGGCCGCGGCACAGGAGCCGCGGCGCAAGCCCTGCAAGCGGATGACTACGCAGTGCTGACCGCCGTGGCAGATGTCGACCGCGAGCGCGTGGACAAGTCTCTGGAGGCTGTGGAGGAGCGCCACCAAGGAAAGAAGAAAGTTCGAGTCAACAAGAAGCGCCAGTTTCTCGGTCTGAACGCGTACCAGAGCGTCATCGACAGTGGAGTGGACGTGGTCCTGCTGGCCACGCCGCCCGGATTCCGGCCCCAGCACCTCCGAGCCTGCATCGAGGCGGGCAAGCACGTGTTTTGCGAGAAGCCCATGGCGGTCGACGCCCCGGGCGTGCGATCGGTGCATGAGACGGTCAAGATGGCGGCAGCCAAGAAGCTCTCTCTGGTGGCTGGATTCTGCTGGCGCTACAACAGCCAGGTCGCCGCCGCCATGGAGCAAGTCCATTCCGGCGCGATTGGCGAAATAGTCGCCTACTACGCAACCTTCTATACGAATCCCGTCAAGCCGATGCCGCCGCATTACGAGAGACCGCTCGGCATGAGCGATGTCGAATGGCAGATTCGCAATTGGTACAACTTCGTGTGGCTTTGCGGCGACGGCCTGGTCGAGCAGGCCGTGCATAGCGCGGACAAGATCGCCTGGGCCATGGGCGACAAGCCTCCCGAAAGCTGCGTCGCCGTCGGCGGGCGCCAGATTCCCGCTCACGACGGGAACATCTTCGACCACTTCGAGGTGAACTATCGCTACCCGGACGGCGTGCGCGCCTTCCTTGGGTGCCGCCAGATTGCCGGATGCCATCGCGAGAACGCGGACTACATCCTCGGGACGAAAGGCAAGCTCACTATCGGGCGGGGTCTGCTGCCCCGCATCGAGGGCGAGAATCCGTGGGTCTACCGGGGACCGCAGAACAACATGTACCAGGAAGAGCACGACGTCCTGTTCCGGGCAATCCGCCGCGGGGAGCCGGTCAACGACGGCGTGCGCATGGCGAACAGCTCCCTGCTCGCGATCCAAGGCAGGATGGCCGCCTACACAGGCCAGGAGATCACGTGGGAGCAGGCGATGCAGTCCCAGGAAGAGCGCTTTCCTGACAACCTGCGATGGAACATGCCGCTCGACGTCCCGCCTCTCGCCCGACCGGGCCAGACGAAATTCGTCTAGCCGTGCGGACGCTGATCTGCATGGCCCTCAGCGCCGCGTCGTTGGCGCAGGCGGCTGACTTCGAGACGGAAATCCGCCCGCTGCTGGAATCCAAGTGCGTGGCATGCCACCGGGAGTCGAACATGCTGGGCGGCCTGAGCGTAGAAACCCGCGATTCCGCCCTGCGCGGCGGGGCGGGCGGCCCGTCCATCGTCCTGGGAAAGCCCGACGAGAGCTCTCTGCTAACCCGCTTGAGGCTCGAGGCCGGCACGCCGGGCGCCATGCCTCCGGCGGGGCCGCGTTTCACCAACACGGAAATCTCCGCTATCCGGAACTGGATTCTAGACGGAGCCTACTGGCCGGAGCCCCTGCGCCGGGAGCAGCCTCCCCCGCTGTCCTCCGCTGACGGCTTGGAACTCGCCTTGGTTCGGCAGATCCATAGGCGAATCGCCGCGAAAGCACAGCGCGAGGGCGGCGAGGGGTTCGAAGCCTACGACGAGCCCGTGCCGGGAACCGATGTGTCATTGCGCATGGTGCCGATAGCGCAAGGCGAATTCACCCTGGGAACGCCTTCGAACGAGGAGGGCCGCAGCGCGGACGAGGGACCGCAACGGGCAGTCCGAGTCGACGCGTTCTGGATGGGCGCGCACGAGGTGAGTTGGGACGCCTTCCGGCCGTTCATGCTGCGCGTAGCGGAAGTCTACAAGGATCCCGACAGGGTCGCTGCCGCCGTTTCGAGCCCTACGCCGCCATACGTCGAAATGAGCTTCGGCATGGGTATCAACGGCTATCCGGCAATCAGCATGACCCAGCACGCGGCCAGCAAGTACGCGCAGTGGCTGAGCGCCAAGACGGGCCATTTCTACCGGCTTCCCACGGAGGCCGAATGGGAGTACGCCTGCCGCGCAGGCAGCGAATCGGCCTACTCGTTCGGAAACGATCCCGCCGGCCTCGGGGACTTCGCGTGGTTCTGGGACAACAGCGACGCGCAGTACCGGCTGGTCGGGACTCGCAAGCCCAGTGCCTGGGGGCTCCACGACATGCACGGAAACGTCTGGGAATGGACCCTGGACCGGCACGCGCCCTACCCATCCGGTGACGCGCCGCTCGCGAATCCTTGGGAGAGAGCCGAACGCTTGTATCCCCGCGTAGCGCGCGGCGGGTCGTGGATGGACGACCCGGCGTCGCTCCGCTGCGGAGCTCGAAAGGCGTCCGACGAGTCGTGGAAGATGCAGGACCCTCAGCTACCGAAGAGCATTTGGTACCACACCGACGCGCAATGGCTCGGCTTCCGGCTCGTCCGCCCCCGTCAACATCCCTCCCCCGAGATGATGCATGCCTACTGGAACTCGGCTGCGGGCAAGAAGTAGGCTCCTCCTCGCCGCGTCATTCGCGTGCGGAGCCGCGCTGGTGCTGCAAGCGGTGCCTGCGTCCGAGCCGACAGGATTGCGCCGGCACTTCGCGGAGGAGCCTCACATGGGCGTGATTGTCAGCATCGAGGCCTACGTGCCCCGTGATGTGAACGCCGCGCGGACGTTCCGCTCGGCATTCGACCGCGTCAGGATTCTGGCTCGCAAGCTGTCGAGCTACAGAGAGGACTCCGAGGTGCGAAACGTGGAGAAGCGGGCTTGGCAAGCGCCCGTTCCGCTATCGATCGATTTCTCCCGGGTGCTCGCCCAAGCGCTGCGCCTCGCGCGCGACTCGGGCGGTGCGTTCGACCCGACGGTCGGACGAGTAACGCACCTCCTGCGCGAACATGGCTGGGGACACGAGGGCCCTGCCAGTAACGAGCTAGCCGAGGCGTGGAAGCGCACTGGGTGGGAAAATGTCGAGTTCGACGCGGGGCGTCGAACGGTGTTCCTGCACGAGCGGGGAGTCCGGTTCGACCTCGGCGGTATCGCCAAGGGCTACATCGCCGACCAAGCCTTGGAAGCTTTGCGTAGGGCCGGAGTTAATACTGCACTCGTCGCCATTGCGGGTGACATCGCAGCCGGCGCGCCGCCGCCCGGCGAACCGGGGTGGCCGGTCGACCTAGACGCGACTGGCGCGAGGGGCACTCTCGAGCGAAATCTGCTCCTCCGGAATCAAGCCGTGTCCACTTCGGGCAGCAGGGAAAGGTACTACTTGGCGGACGGCAAGCGATGCTCGCACATCGTGACCCAGTCCACCGCTCCCTGTGCGGACACCGGGTTAGCCGTCAGCGTCGTCGCGCCCACCGGGCTGGAAGCTGACGGGCTGGCGACCGCGCTGCTAGCGCTGGGGCGAGACCGGGCTGGCGAGATCCTGGCGAGACGTCCGGCGGTTCAAGTTTACTGGGCGGAAGCCGTCCTGCTGAAAGCCGTTACGGCAGACGAATCGCCCGACCCGCGCTGAAATTCGGTTTCCCAAAGGCCGATGCAACCGAGTAGGCCGGCGAGGTTAGAGACGATCTGGACATTGTCAGGCAGCCCCGGGAGGACCTTCCGGGCGTTGCCGCCGCCGATATAGAGGCGACGGTAGTTGAAGGTCCATTCGAGCTGATCAACCGCCTGCCGCAGGCGGAAATTCCATTTTGCCCTGCCCTGTTTCTTGAGCGCCTGCTTCCCGAGGCATTGCTCGTAAGTGCGGTTCTTGCGAAACACATGATGAGCTATTTCAAGGTTCGGCACCAGGTCCCCGTCCACGTAAAGAGCGGACCCCAGCCCGGTGCCAAGCGTCAGCACGAACTCGACTCCGGCCCCCTCGATCACTGCCAGCCCCTGGACATCGGCGTCGTTCGCCACTCGGGCGGGCTTGCCGGTGATCTTGTTCAGAGCGGCTGCGAGGTTGAATCCGATCCAGTCCGGATGGAGGTTCACGGCGGTCAGCGTGATTCCGTTCTCGACCACTCCTGGGAAGCCGGTCGCAACGAGGTCGAATTCGGGCTGGCCGATGAGCATGTCGCCGAGCACGTCGAGGACAGAACCGGGGAGTGCCGGCTTGGGCGTGCGACGCCTCCCGCGGGCGTTGAGCGGCTCGCCGCTCGGCGCGAGCGTCATCATCTTCAGGCCCGAGCCGCCAATGTCGATGGCTAGCGTCCGTGGATGGGCTACCGCTCCGGTACTCGCCATCGATCACCCAAGACCGCAATTCTAGCAGCAGTCGGGCCGGGAATTCCGCCACGATGCGCAACCGCGTGCCAAAGTCTTCAAGCGCCAGCCGGACCCCGTCCGGCGCGGACAGTTGGGCTAGCATGAGCAGGCAGGCAAAGCCATGTCAACGCAGAAACTCAGCCGTCGAAGCTTCCTTTCCATCCCCGCTCTGGCAGCCGCCCCCGCCTCCGCTCAATTCGACGTCAATCGGGTTCCAGAGAACCTTCGAATCGATTCCGTGGATGTCGTCGTCACCAATCCAGACAAGCGGCCTCTAGGCAATTTTGTCCTCGTCAAGATAACGACGAATCAACCCGGCCTCCACGGCTGGGGCGACGCGACGTGCTCGGGGAGCGAATTGGGCGTGGCGAAGATGCTGGAGGAACACTTGGCTCCGGCAATGATCGGACGGAATCCGATGCGGATCGGCAACCTCTGGGAAACTCTCTACCACCTACCGTACTACCGGTCCGGCTCCGTTCACATGTCGGCGCTGAGCGGCATCGACATGGCTCTTTGGGACATCAAGGGCAAGGTCGCTGGACTGCCGGTTTACGAGTTGCTCGGGGGCAAGATGCGCGAGCGGCTATTAACCTACCGGAGCACGGGTGGCACGGCGGTTGAAGAGGTGGAGGACGGCGCGCGGGCCCTAATGGAACAGGGCTACAAGGTCGTGAAGGTCCAAGTCGCGGCCCCGGGGGCCGAGGCCGGTTACGCCGTGCCGTCCTCGGAACGCGTCCAAGCCGAGACGCAGGCGGCTTACGAACGCGGCGTGCCCCCGTCGCAATTATGGGAGCCGGAACCGTACGTGAGGATCCTTCCAAAGCTGTTCGCGCACCTGCGCAACACCGTTGGTGAAGAGGTCGGGCTGCTGCACGACGTACACGAGCGGATCACGCCGAGCCAAGCTATTCGCCTCGCGAAATCAGTGGAGGAGTACAGTCTTTTCTATCTTGAGGACGTGTTGAGGCCCGAGCATCTCGACACTTTCTCGATCATCCGCCAGCAGTGCAGCACCCCCCTTGCGATGGGAGAGGTTTACACAGGCGCCTGGGAAGGCCTGCAGCTGATCACCGACCACTTGATTGACTACGCTCGCCACGACATCGCGCATGTCGGCGGGATCACCACCTTGCGCAAGGTGGCGGCCCTGTGCGAGCCCTACGGAATTGAGACAGCCTTCCACGGCCCCGGGAACATTTCTCCCGTCTCGCATATGGCCCACTGCCATGTCAGCTATTCAGTGCCCAACTTCGGAATCCAAGAGTTCGCTGTCGGCTGGGGAGAGGGCGTTCGGGCGGTCTTCTCCGCAAGCCCGGTTTTCGAGGACGGCTACATCACGATCCACGACCAGCCCGGGCTCGGAATCGACGTGAACGAGGAAGAGGCCCGCAAGCGGCCATACGCGCGACGCTTGCGCCCCACCATCCGGCGGGCCGATGACACGCCTTGGGCGTACTGAAGCAAGGCCGGACGACTTGCCTGCCCGCCAGCAGCCCAACTATTCGTACGAGACCCGCACGTCCCAGCGGAACTCCGCTCCCGGATCCAGATAGATGAGGCCTTGACGCTGCACTAGGGAATTCTGCAAGCCAACCCATGGTTCGGGGCTAAAGAATCCGTTCCTCACGTCGCCCCAGACGTTGAAGAGGATCACGGGAGGATCCGGGATTTCGCTGGCGTGATGGGAAATGCGGAGAGTCAATCCCGCTGGGTCGCGGTATTCGATGTAGGGATCCTGGCCCTCGGTGTACCCGGCAAGGGATGTCGCTGTCAGCGGGGGGTAGTCCCCAAGAGTGAATCCGTCGGCGTACGAGAGGGGCCGGGTCTCGCCTGTCGGGATCCCGTAGTTTGTTTTTAGAATCTCGGTCGTGGAAGGGCTGGTTAGCACCATCTCGGCCGGGTCACTTCCTTCGATCAGTGGCGCCAGGAATGTAATGTGATTGCCGATCGAGAAAAACATCGGCTCGGAGTTCCCTTCGCCGGCGGTGACCACGTAGCGCAGCTCCAGGGCCCCCTCTTCGACAACATATTCCACCGTGCAACGGAACCCGAACGGATACATGCTGCGGGTGTCCGGACTGTCGGCTAGGCTCAACAAGGCCCTAGCGCCCTGCCCGCCTGCGGACGTCCCCTCGACCTCCCAAGCCAAATCGCGAGCGAACCCGTGAATCGGCATGGTGCGGCGCACGCCGCCATGCTCGTAGGCCCCGCCATCAAAGCGTTCTCCTGCCCGGCGACGTGCCTCCAGGTCCGGCGGAAAACTGCGCCCTGTGGCAGGCCACAGGAACGGGCCCTTTCCCCCGAAACCGCTGCGCGGCGAGTAGTCGCGCGCCAGCTGGAGCGTTTCCAGCCAGTTCCCGTCGTGCATCACGCGCAGCCCGCTGAGTTCCCCGCCCTTGCTTGGCGCGATGGCAGCTTCGATGCCCCCCGCTTCGTCCCGCAGGACGATCAGCCCGGTCTCCGACCCGTCGATGCTTTGGGCCGTTTCGACGCTGTAGCGCGAGGTGGGCGCATCGCTGCCGCAGCCGATTGCGAGCAAGAGCGGGACCCAAGTGAATCTCATGACCGTCAGCATATCGGAAGGACCACCAACATCCGCACCCGCGCTCGCCCGGTACGACGGTGACGGCGCATCGCCGAGAGCGCCTTGCAGTGCCGAAAGGGCCGGGGCTTTGCCTACGGCAGTCGGTCCGAAGGATCGACAGCCTGATGAGGGCCGAACGGACAGGTCGGATTCAAACCCCGGTCCACTCCCCGAACCATTCCGTACCGAGGAATTCCAATACTTCTAGCGAACGCGCCGGGCACCGCATTCCAGCAAGTTCGGACAGCGCTGGCTCGAGCACCTAGAGAGCCTTGAGTCTTCCCTGTCAAGAGCGAGGCTTGTCGCAGCCGGGGCCTCGAAGCAAGAAGCGCTACCCCTCGCCATTTCGTATAATCCTGTTCGCCATGCGTCGAAGAGACCTACTGCAATCGTCGATTCTCGGCTCCGCTGTCGCGCTGGCTGTGCCAGAGGCGCGGGCCGCGCTCCCGAAGGCCAAGATAACCAGAGTCCGATTCTATCGCGTTGCCGACTCCCGCCCAATCTTCAACCAAAGCGGGCATATGGTGACCGTCGAGACTGATGCCGGGATTACCGGGATCGGCGAAGGCGGGTCGCCCGACAGCGTCGAGCAGCTCGGCGGGATGATCATCGGCGAGAATCCGTTTCGCATCGAGCACCTCTGGCAGCTCATGTATCGCGGCTACTTCTATCCTCCCGGACGCGAAAAGATCCACGCGCTGGGCGCGCTCGACCTCGCGTTATGGGACATCAAGGGGAAGGCGCTCGGCGTGCCGGTATGGCAGTTGCTGGGCGGACTGACCCGGGATTACGTGGAGTGCTATTCGACGGGTTTCCCTGGCGAGGGATCGATCCGCGAGAGGGCGCGAGCTTGCATCGAGGCCGGCTTCCGGGCGTTTCGCACGGGAGGAGCCGGGTCCAGTGGCGACGCCCCGTACCGACATCGCCAAGCGGTAGACGAGACCGTCCGGGTTTGCCAGGAGATTCGAGAGGGCGTCGGTGACGATGGCGAATGGGCGATTGACTACCACACTCGTTTCGACCTGCCTGACGCAGTGCGGCTGTCATCCCTCTTGGAGCCATTGCGGCCTATCTTCTGCGAGGACTTGGTGCGGTCGGAAAACCCGGAGGTCTATCGGACACTGCGCCCGATGGTGAAGGTGCCGATCGCGGTGGGCGAGCACTTCGGAGACCGGTGGGATGCCAATGTCCTTATCGAGAACCGCCTGATCGACTACTCGCGGGTGTCGATCCCGAATTGCGGCGGCATTACCGAGTTCATGAAGCTCGCAGCGCTATGCGAAACCCACTATGTCGGCCTGATCCCGCACTTCACGGGACCGGTCTCGGAAGCGGCACTGGTCCACTGCTGCGCTTCGCTCTCCGGCCCCGCGATGATGGAAATGACTGGCGCCGGCGCGAAGACCCATGCCCACCTGCCCGTGCATTATGACTTCCGAAACGGCAAGATGTGGCCCAACAACCGGGTGGGCTTGGGAGTCGAATTCGATCCGGACGAAGCGCAACTCGTGCTGGAAATCACCGAGCGCTCGAGACCGATCCCCCTTCTTGCGCGGCCCGACGGATCGATAACAAACTGGTAAGGATCCTAGCCGCTACATGCGACAGGCCCTTCGACGCGGGCTGGTTATTGCCAGGCGATAATCAGCTGCGATCCGGCTCGCTGCAGGATTGGAACAACCAGCCCAGCCGTAGCCGCATGATCATCCCTCCAAGGCCACCGCCCAGTCCTAAATCGGCTGCCCCCCGCGATGAATCAGGTGCAGGATGTTTCCTTCTGGGTCCAAGAAGAAGGCTAGGCGGTTGGGGCCAGCTTCAACGAACTGCACGATCTCGATTCCCTTTGACTGCAGGTCCTTGACTCCCTCATCGAAATCGTCCACCTTCACTGCCAAGTGGCGGATTCCGGGAGTGCGCATCCCTGTTTCGGCTGGGTCCCCTTCGGACGGGATCAGTTCAAGCATCGAACCGTCGTTCGCCCGGACAAAGACGTTCCCGCCATAGCGGTGGACGATCGGCATCTCCAGGTTGCGCTCGTACCAGCCAGCCAACCCCTCGGGATCCTTGGTGGCGATCGCCGTGTGTTCGATTCCGTTGTACATCAGTTTCCTTCCTTCTCGCGCCCCTTGCGGCGACAAACTCCGCGCTTGGAGGCACGGATGAACTCGACCATGTGCCGGACGTGCCGACCCTCGATCTCCGCGTCCACCTTCGCCAGGGCTTCGCGCAGCGGTAGGCTCGAGCGGAACAGGATTCGATAGGCGCGACGGATGCGGTCAATTTCGACAGCGTCGAGGCCGGCTCGTCGCAGACCTACACGATTTAGGCCATGCACCGCCATGGTCGGGCCAACGTGTGTCAAATAGGGAGTCACGTCTTGGTTCACGCGGGTCATGCCGCCTACCATGGCTAGTTCGCCGACCCTAAGGTACTGCTGCACGCCCACAAGCCCCGACACGAATGCCCGGTCTTCGATTTCAACATATCCCGAGACGAGCGCCGCGCTGGCAATCACAGCACCGTTCCCGATCCGGCAATTATGCGCGATGTGGCCGGACGTCATGATGAAGTTTCGGTCACCGATGATCGTTGCGGATTCCGGCGCGGTGCCCCTCGAGATAGTGAAGTGCTCCCGAATCGTGTTTCCGTTTCCGATGCGAAGGTACGAGCGGCCGCCGCGAAAGGCCTTGTCGAGCGGATCGCTCCCGAGCACCGCTCCCGGAGACACCTCGTTGTCGGTGCCCATCCTAGTCCACCGTTTCACCACCACGTGGGAATCGATCTTGCAACGCGCTCCGATTTCGACGTCGTCTTCCACGATAGTGAACTCCCCGATCGTCACTTGTGGGCCGATCCGGACGGTTGGCGCCACGCGAGCTGAAGCAGCGATCCTGGCAGACGGATGGACTAAGGGCATACGTTAGGGACACTCGCCCGACTGGCGCAAGGGCCAATCTTCACATAGCATCAGGACAGTTGTCGAGCGAATGATCGCTCAGGTGGAGAGTGTCCGAGATTGATTTCTCGGTCTACGTGTTCCGCCACAATGGCTTGATGAAAATTGAAGTCCGCAGAACGCACTGGTGTTTCCTTTGAAATAGCGTCGCCTATTCAGCTCCGAAATTTCCTGCTCTATTTCATGAATGTAACGTACTCTTCCAGAACAGCCTCCACGCTCTCGATTACATTCATCTGACCCGTTCGTTGAATGTTCCCGCCATCGCATCGCACGCATTGCGCGCCGCGGCAGGGGCCGACTGTCGGATTTCCCTGAACTGATGAGGCCATGGACCCGCGAAGCTCGCGGCGGCCAACGCGCGAAAACATGCCAGCACTGTGTGGGCTCAGCGCGACGTTTGATAGGCACACAACATGAGTCTTGTCCAACGAGAAGTGAACCTAAAGAGTGCGCGTGATTCCAGTGTGAGGTGAGCCTGGGACGGACCAGTTGAGCGGAGGATCCTCGGGAGGTGATCTTGCAGTTCGACTTGGCGGAACTGCAGACCATAGGGCAGGTCGGCCGCTTCGTGGAGTAAGGCAACAGGATCGCGAGCAGGGGGCGCAGCCGCGGAATATGAGGCGCAAGGAGGCCTAAGCGCTGATCCGGGCGACGAGTGTAGCACGCCCTTCTCGTCGGTCTGAGACGGAGCCTCGCTAGGTGCTATTATCGGACGACTTAACAGCTCACTGAGGTGCAATAGATTGGGAACGATATTCTCCGTGGACGTGGTCCCTCTCGACGACCTTAAGGTCAATCCCAGCCGGGTAGTCAAGCGCGCGGCGGACGAGCACCGGCCAGTGCTCGTTACGAGCCGCGGACGCGGGGTCGCCGTAGTTCAGTCTCTCGTCGACTACGAGACGGCCGAGGAGGAGAGGGCCTTCATGCGTGCCGTGGTCGCTGGGCTGGCGGACTTGGAGTCCGGCCGGGAGGTATCCTTGGTTGCTGCCAAGGCGCGACTCGGTCTCAAGTAGCTGGATGCATACGGCCGCCATTCGTTTCGCCGAGTCGGCGATAACGGATCTGGCAGCCATCTGAAGCTGGTATGTCGACCAAGGGGTGCCTGTTGTAGGAGATCGGTTTGTCAAGCCAATCGTCACCCGCATCGAAGCGCTGCGCGACCACCCAGAAATGGGCCGGATCGTGCCCGAGTTCTACCGGCCGTTCGTGCGAGAGCTGATCCATCCGCCATTTCGTATCGTCTACCGCCTCGAACCGAAGCGCGTACGGGTCGTACGCGTCTGGCGCAGCGAACGGCTGCTGTCGAGCTAGGGAGACGAGGACGAGTGAAGCTGTAGCACTCGTGCCCGTCTGCAGCGGTCCGCGGGATCGTCTCCCTCGCCAGTTCTGCAGCCGGCGCAAAGACCGCGTGCAACCACTCTCTAACTTCAGGCTGCTTTGCGATGGCCATAGCCTGCTTCCTGTCTGATTCCATTGAACAAGAATCAGCGGCCGACAATGGTCACCCTGAACCTCAGAGGCCTCTTGCAGGCTGCCCTATGCAAAACCTCCCACTTGAGCTGAGGTTCGGGCAGGGTTAGTGCGCAATTTGCAGAACGCGCAGTGGTACCATTATGGCCGCAAACCACATGAAAATCACACGTAACTCGTTTATAATCAGAAACATATTCTCATTCGCAAAGAGGTCTGCAAAACCCTTATTAGTGGGTCCGATTCCCTCGGCGGTGGTTCCGCGTGTTTGAACAGCCGGTCAGCGCCGCTAAGGTGGAGTTCGCAACTCTTCTGGACTACCGACCGAAGGGATTATTGCTGAGTGGGAGGTGATCATCATCCCGTCTCCCCGTCGTGTTCCTGCCCGGTCGCAGGGGAGGGCTCCAGACCCCCTCCGGGCAGGCTTGCTTGTTCCAAATCTGGACGGACACGTCCCGACGCTGTGGCAGGTCGGTCGCGCCAGTACTGTTCGCAACGATCGAGATTGAAGTCGAGTTGCCGCCAGTAGGAGGTGGGCCGCGAGTCGTCGAGGACTTCGTCTAGCAGGCTTTCGAAGTAACGCAGGGCGCGGACAGGCTCGCCGCCCGGGCGGTCGATCAAGGTCATCGACTTGCGCACGCTGCCCAGCAGGATGGCCCGCCGGACCGTTTCCAGCGCCACCCCCGCTCGGAGCCAGCCCGCCGCCAGGCGCTCGTCCGCCGTTCCGAACTGGCCTTGCACGCAGGACGGCTGGTGGAACATCGCTTGCACGCGAGCGACATACACGGCGGTGTCCAAATCCGCCTCTCCGCCGTCCGGCACCCGCTGCCCAGGCTGCCGTTACAGGGCCTCTCGGCCTTCGTACGGCCAATACTCCGGTCGCACCCGCAGACGCGAGTCACGGTGCTGGTTGGAGGCCGCTGCAAGCTCGCAGACCCTCTTGCCCTCCAGCTCGCACAGGCAGCGGCCCAGCGGCGACTGGCTCTTGCCCAACTCCCGCGCAAAGGCGGCCCGCTCGAACTCCAGTCAGCTGCTGGCCCGCTCGGCTCGCAGGCAGGCGTACGCGAAGACCTTGCGCGTCGGGCCGCTCACGATTGTAGCATCGGATCCATTCCGCGATCCGCTCCCGCGCCGTGAACCCGTCCGCAAGCTCGCAGAAATACACGGCTTCGTACTTCTGCGAGCGCCACAGCCGCTCAATGAACACGTTGTCCAGGCAGCGCCCCCGCCCGCCCATCGAGACGAGGCTCCCGGCTCCCCGTAGGCAGCCCGTGAACGCCTTCCCGGTGCACTGGCCGCCGTGGTCCGTGTTGAAGATCTCCGGCGCCGGGTGCGCCCCTAGCGCCGCTAAGCAGAACTCGCTGTCCAGCGTGTTCGACAGCTCCCACGCCAGCACGCAGCGGCTAGCTCAGTCCATAACCGCCACCTGGTACAGAAACCTCCGCTGCAGCGGAATGTACGTGATGTCCGCGCACCACTCCTGGTGCGCCCGCTCCACCGCCAGGTCCCGCAGCAGGTAGGGGGAAATCCGATCTCCCGGATGCGGCTCGCTACGGCACGGCCGGTAGTAGATTGCCGCCAGCCCCATCGCCTGCATCAGCCGTCGCACCCGCCGGCGACCGGCCCGCCATCCCTCCCGCTCGAAGGACCGGCTCATCTGCCGGCTGCCGTAAAACGGATTCGCCGGGTACAGCTAGTCCAAGCGCCGCATCAACGCCAGCTGCGCTGTGCCCGGCCCCCGCGGCCGGTAATACAGCGTCGAGCGGCTCAGTCCCATCAAGCAGCATTGCAGGCTCAGGCTCGCCGGCGGATGGCCCCGCTCCACCAGGCTCTTGCGCGTAGCCCGGCTCAGCGTTCCCACACGCTCCTCAAAGAATCCCGCTCCACCACCAGCTGCCCGATCTTCTCGTGCAGCTTCTTGATCTCCGCCTCCAACTCCTGCCGCTCGCCCGTGGAACCCCGCTCTAACAGCTCCACCAGCCCTTCACTCGCCTTGCGCTTCCGCTGGCTCACGTGGTTCGGATGCACGGCGTGCTTGGCCGCGATCTGCTGAACCGTCTCGTCCCCGCGCGACGCTTCCTTCTCCACCCGCGCCCTGAATCCAGCCGTGAACTTCAGTCTCATCGCCATGTTGACTCCGTTCAACCCTGGCGAAGTCCGCCTTAGCTTACTGTCCGAATTTCCGACACTGCCTCAGCCTTCGACGCCGTCCCAATCCTATCGGTCACAAGATTCCGGACGCATGCAAGGACGGGTTCAAGAGAGTGCGAAACACCGACTGCCAATGACCATCGGCCTACGGCGAAAACCAGTATTTGGCCTGAAATCATAGGCTTGCGCACTAGAACCGAATCTGGTCGTCCGCTCCGGTTCTTCGGCGGTATCCGCGTACTCCACCGCCAGCAGAGGGTCCCGTTTTTGGGCGTACTGCACGATCCACGCCAGGCAGTCGCGACGGGACCGGCCTCACGGGGCGTAGTAGCACTCCGTAGTTCGGACGTTGCCGGACCTTTCAAGCTTGCGGAAAGCGGCGCGTAGTCGGCCAGTATCAGAGGAGAAGTCATGCTTTCGGTGTGCTCTAGACCTAACTTCCCCTCCAGAAAGTAGTCGGTGTCTTGATTTCTCTCTTAGTTTCAACGATTTAGATTGTCGGATCTGGAGACTTCCTGGGTACAGGTCAGGCTGACTCCGAGCAATTCGAGCGCCTTGCGCTGCAATTCCGTCGGTCGCGTGAGCATGTCGAACGGCGCGCCTCCGTCGCGGGGCTGGATGCGATTCTTGACAATCGTCGCCAGATCGGCCAGCAGGGTGCGGAAGCTGTGGACCGGTTCGCCGGCGGCAGTGCGCTGGGTGCGCGCCTTGGCGCGGGCCTCCGGCGAGACTTGCGCGGGCTGCACCACCGAGGCCCGCGCGGCTTGCGCCGCGTCCGGATCGGCGTCCTTGAACAGCAGCGGGGCGAGCCGCCGCTGCATGTGCCACTCGACATAGTAGGCCAGCATGCAGAGCAGCACGTGGGCGCGCACGCGGTCCTCCAGGTAGTGGTAGACCGGGCGGACTTTCAGGTCCACCGTCTGGAAGCTGCGGAAGGCGCGCTCGACGGCGCTGAGGCTCTTGTAGGTGCGCACGGCGTCGGCCGGCCCGAGCTGGCCGGCCGCCACGCTGGTGCGCACCGCGTAGAGGCCGTCCAGGGCCGCCTCGGCGTCGATGCCGGCCTGATTGCGGCGGTAGGCGAAGCGGCCCTCCTCGATGCTGAGCTCGAAATGCTTGCGGACCTTGAACCGGGAGACGACCTTGCCGACCCGCCGGCCGATGCTGGCGGCGCGGCGCAGGGGCCGCCGGGTGCGCTGGGTGGCGGCGACGAGCGGGTCGAGCAGTTTCTCGGTGGCTTGCAGCAGGGCCTCGCGCTGGCGGGCGCGCTGGGCGGCCAGCAGGGGGTTGCGGCATAACAGCAGGCGCTCGCCGGGATAGTCCGGGGAAGTGATTTCGGCGAGGTCCCGGCGGTCGAGCAGGGACATCTGGATGGCGCCCTGGCGGGCGAGTTCGCGGATGGCGGGGGCGCGCAGGGCGGAGATCCAGTCGAGGCCGGCGGGCCGCAGTTCGTCGCGGATGCGGGCCTGGGTGAGCAGGCCGCGGTCGCCGACGACCACCAGGCGGGCGAGGCCGAAGCGGCGCCGCAGGGTGTCCAGCTGGGGGCCGACGGTGGCGGGATCGGCGGTGTTGCCGGGGAACACCTGGACGGCGACGGGGCAGCCGTCGCGGTTGCACAGCAGGGAGAAGACGATCGGCAGCTTGCCGCGCTGGCCGTCGCGGGCATGGCCGCGGGCGGCGAGCGGGCAGCGGGAGCCCTCGAAGCAGGTGGAGGTGACGTCGGCGAGGACCAGGGAGGAGTCGGCGAGATGGCGCTTGGCGAGGCCCCGCTCGACGGCCTGCTGGCGGGGCAGGAGCCAGTCCATGGCGGCGTAGAGGTCGTCGGCGTCGGGCTGGCCGAGCTGGAGTTCGTCGCCCAGGGAGTGGGCCAGGGAGGCGGGGCCGAGGCAGCGGGAGGTGGCGAGCTTGGAGCGCGGCTGGAGGATGCGGGAGACGACGAGGGCGAGGGCGAGGGAACGGGAGCGGGAGGGGCTGGGATCGATGAGCGAGTCGAGGCCGAGGGAGCGCAGCGAGCCGAGGACGGCGGCGACATGGCCGTGGGGCAGGGAGCGGGAGATGCTGAAATGGTCCTGGAGGCTGGCGACGGCGGTGCCGCCCTTCAGCAGGGTGCGCAGGCCTTGGACGAGGTGCGGGGGCCATTTGGAGAGGTTGAGGATGGTGCGCTTGCGGACCTTGGAGCCGACACGGAAGGACTCGCGGAGGAGGACGGCGGGGGGCGAGTTGCGGTTGGGGACGGACTCGATGTACATGGCTACTACAGATATATTTTACCATTTGTTAAACGAAAATCAAAAGCATATTACATGGGTACAAGAAACCGCCCGGTCCGGCGCTCAGCAGTTGTGTCAGAAGCTTTTAGGCCCTACCGTCTATTTTTTGGTCGGGTAAGTTCGGCCTAGTCTCAGCCGCCGTTCCCGTACTAACACATGCGACGCGCGTCGCAGCAATTCACTCCTTCGCCGATCGCGCAGCATCTTGATGACATCGAACTGATTCGATCGAATCAAGAAGCCCTACAGACTGTCCCCGTCACATGTTGTCCACAACATCTGACGACTCGAAACGATTCCGTAGTCCGAGACGAATGACCGAGCTCAGCAGGGCGAACCTGTGCGAGCCAAGGCGGGGCCCTCAGGAGTCTTCAAGTTGCAGTATCAATCGCGGTTCCTTCATCTACCTGTGTCGTGGGGACTGCTGTGTAAGTGCATTCGTGCTCAAGAAACTTTCGAAGAGCTTCTACGTCAATATTGCTCCTCGTTATGTCTGAATGTGAAATAATTATCGACAATTTCTCCGTCAATTTTCCTTCTCTAGACGATGCAACAAATGATCGAATTAAGTGTTGAACAATCTGTTCCCGTGGTGCACTTATTCTGGAAAATCCCGAACCTAGAATTGGGCACAGGAGTTCTTCCATTCCTCCCTGTTCTCGTAATCCATCCCACATTACTGGGAGAGCGTCTAGTAACTCAGGCAGCGTCGACTGAGCCACACGATTATTGTTCAAAGAGGCAATAGATATAAAATATGCTTTTCTCCCATTCAACTCTACCGGACAAACGGTGCCACGTTTATATAACTTTTTTCTGCCAAAACTCTTCTGCTCGTGCGATCCGGTATGCTCAATTAAGTTTAACGACTGATCTAGTGCAGCATCGAGTTGCGCCATGTTTGTTGCAAACTGCTCCGTATACTTGCCTTGAACACTGTCCTTACTGATTGTACCGTCCTCCATAGAACTGTCAAAAGTTGTATTGCTTCCAACGATAAAGGCGCCTTTCATCTTAAACATATCACCGACATTTAACTCTACCAAGATGTCTGTATTTGAAATCAAGCATCTTGGAAACCTACGGCGGGTTCTCCAAGCAGAAACCGATGCGTAAACCAAGGGAAGGATAAACCAAAAATCTTCTAAAATACGCGGTATCGAGGGAATGTTTGGAAGAAGCCACGCCGAAGCTCTATCTAACATTAGGGAGATGCCTAGTCCTCCCAGAACTCCACTGAAAAACGGAACAATCGACGGTTTGATCCACCAAGAGACTGTTCTGATTGACAACATCTGCAGAGACATCTAAACCTGAAGATTTGCGTACACTGACTTGTTATAAAAGTAAGCACTCGACTTTTCTTTGTGCATCAGCTGTTGATGCATATCAGGCCAGTTCTCTAGAGAATATTGGAGGATTTTGGCATTAAAACTGATATGTATTGCGAGTTGATCACGAATGATGGGAGGGCAACGATCTTTGTCAAGAGATCGTTTATTGTTGAGGTTAACTCCAATTATAGGGAGACTGAGTGAAACGGATTGTTCGAGTTCCCACCTCACGAACTTGTACAAATATCGGGTCTGGGATCCTATTAGCGATACAACAACTTTTGAATTTTTCAATCGCTCCTTGAGTCGCCTCTTGATCGTAACCTCAGTGCTTGAGTCGAGAGCGACGTTTAGGTCGTGGGCGTCGTGAAAACGAAAGTTCGAATTGTCATTCTGTTTCCAGGCTCTCATTAACCGATAGTAGTGGATGTCGTTGTCTCCGTCAAACGACACAAAGACTTTGTTGCGGTACGCCATTAGTTCCTGCATCTTGGCGATGCGGGGTTCTGACCTCTGATATTCAGAGTACTCTCCAAGCCTTCTCTGCCGAAACAATTACTGTTGCCGGGCACCGAAGCTTTTAGGGAGGACAGCACTTGCAATTCAGTGATCCAAGTCACAAGGAGCTTATCATATTAGGGGCTTGGTGCTGTTGATCCCAGATCCCCAGTTAATGTGGTTGCCTTGAGAGATTCTTCGACGTCGCTGGCAGTCAGTCCAGCTCATCGTCCCGAAACGAGCCGAAGCTCGTCAACTTGAGCGGCGACAGATCCGGTTCGAGGCAATCTCGGTGCAGACCATGGCCGCGGTTAGTGAGTTGCGGCACCCGCCTTGCGCTCGGGACGCACCACTCCTGGCCGGTCGTCCGGTCCACGACTGCAGCCGCCGTCCAGGCCTTGAACGGACCCAGCCGCTAGGCAATGGCACTAACTTAAGGATCTTGGCGCTAACTTGACCCCAACCTACCCCGATTACTAACTGTTTGGGCGAGGCGGGGTAAACGCCGATCCACGTGCCGTAAATCGCATGTTACCAAGGGTTTGCCGCACGGGTACCCGGATCGACTCGGCTGGTTCTCGACCGAATTCCCCGGATGGGCGATCGGCGGTGTCTGACTAGGTGCCGGCCGAAGCCGACGGCGGACCAGCTTCCGACGAGCTCGCCAGCGACGGAGCGGCGTGCGGCTTCAGGCCAGCAGGTCGAATGCCTGCCTCTGCAGCTCCGTCATCGCCCTCAGAGACGGGATCGCGTGGCCGGGCACTTGCTCGTACACCAGTTCCACCGCCGTCAGCGTCGACAGGCTCGCCAGACAGTCTGGGAAGCTCTGCAGCGGCAGCCGGCCCTACAGAGTCTTGCGCGTGCGGTCCTTGCGCTTCGCGCTCGGCCGGGCCTACTGGGCTGCCCGGGCACGGCGGTCCGCCCTCCTCGCCGAACTGTCTTCGACACCATGGTGCGGCACTCTTCGAGCCTCAGCACCTGCCGCACTCCTAACTGTCCACGGTTCTACAGCCACCCCAGTGCTCCTACAAGGAGCGGCGGCGGATGGCCCGCGACATGCGGGCCATCTACCGCGCCGCGAGCGGGGAGGCCGCGGCCGGGCGCCTGGACGAGTTCGAGCGCCGCTGGGGGGAGCGCTACCCTTCGGTGGCGGGCAGCTGGCGGCGCGCCTGGGAGGAGGTCGTCCCGATGTTCGCCTTCGCCCCGGAGATCCGACGCCTGATGTACACGACCAACGCCATCGAAAGCTTGCACCGCAGCCTGCGCAAGAGCCTCAAGACACGCGGTCATTTCCCCAATGACCGCGCCGCCGCGAAGCTGCTGTACCTCGCCATCCGGAACGCGGAAAGCAACTGGAAGGCCCCCGTGGCTGGCTGGCGGCAGGCGCTCAACCAGCTTGATATTCTGTGCGGAGAGAGGCTGCGAGGCGCGACATGAGTCCCATCGCACATCGGCTACTTACACACTTAATCTGACACTCCCGCTAGGTCGGCCCGTCGCGACAATTCCTGCGCGACCTGGACGGAAGCGTGGGTACAGACCCTTATCGCACAAAAGGATAGGACGCAAGAATGCCTAACACCACTGCAGTCGCCGGCATCGACGTCGGCAAGTCCTCTCTCGACGCCCACGTCGAACCCTCCGGCGCGACCCGCCATTGCTCCAATGACAAGTGCGACCGCCGCGCCCTGCGCAACTGGCTGCTGAGCCAAGGCGTCACGCGCGTCGTCTTCGAACCCACCGGCCGCTACCATCGCGGCCTGCACCAGAGCCTCTGCGACGCCGGCCTCGGGACCGTGCTCGCCAACCCGCTGCACGCCCGGCGCTTCGCCCAGGCCCTCGGCCGCCGCGCCAAGAACGACAAGGTCGACGCCGCGATCCAAGCCGCCATCGACACCGACGAGACCCTCTCCCGCCGTGCCGCCATCATTCGCTCCATCCCCGGCTTCGGCTCCCTCAACGCCGCTAGCCTGTGCGCCGACATGCCCGCACTCGGCTCCATCGACCGCCGCCCGGCCGCCGCCTTGAGCAGCGTCGCTCCCTTCGACAACCAATCCGGCGGCTTCCAAGGCACCCGCCGCTGCCGCGGCGGCCGCGCCCATCCCCGCAAGCTGCTCTATATGGCCGCTCTCTCCGGGAGGGGCTGCTACCCCGCCTGCAAGGCCCTCTACGAGCGCCTGGTGGCCAAGGGCAGCGAACCCAAGCTGGCCCTTGTCGCCGTCATGCGCAAGCTCCTCAACCTCGTCAATGCCCTGCTCCGCGACGATCGCCTCTTCCAGCCCGAGGCCCCCTCCCGCGAGGCGCTGGCAGGCATCTCTCCACCCACCCTCGCCCCGCTCTCGGCGGTACCTCCCCGCCCGGCTGTGGCCCCCGACCTCGAAAACTGCCCATTATCATGCAGTTTTCGCGATTTGCCGCTTGACAAAAAACACGGAAGCTTCCCCGCCAGCGTGACCAACGCCGCTACGTGCCTCACGCTCCGCGGAAACCCGTGTCCCTCGCAGCTCAGTACCTCCCCGCTGTTCACCCCAACTTGACAAATGGATACTCATCGTGTGGGGCCTCCTTGCGCCCCGCCTCCTCGAGCACCTCCTGCACCGTCCGCCGGATCACCTCCCGCACCCAGTCTCCATCCTGCTGCAGGATCGCTTGCGACGACGCGCTCGACGTCGTACCCTTCTTGTTGGCCATTGTCTGCCTCCTTTCTGGCTTCAAACATCAGGGATCACCGGCGGACGATGGCCTCTCCCACTTCCGCCGGCTCATTGGAGACCTATTTGTACACAACCGGTCGCGGTCGGTCATGTTTCATGCTGGTTCGCGGCGTCCACGTCGTGTGGGAATCGGACGCTTCGGGGACCGGCTACCTCCGCGACCCAAAGCGCCGTCAACAGACGGACTAGGACTCGGAGCGCCTTAGCCGCACCGCCGAACGCAACAGAGCGTCGCTGGTGGCAGGCCGCACGTTCATACTGGGCAACTCTGAGTACGGGACGCGGTGAACACACCCGGGCACAGCACTGGTCACACCGCGTCGCTCAAGTCTTGTGCACCGTGCTGAAGTGGATTCGCCTAGGGCCCCCGTGGAACTCCGTACCTTCGGCTGCGGTCCAACTAGGACCCGAAGGAACCGCGCGGAAACAGCGGCTTCCACCGATTCCCGTTGGCACTCCCCACGCTCCAGAACACTGGGAGCGTGTTGTTCGGTATCGTGTTGTGGAACGAGACCAGCGCCTCCATGTTTCCGTACCCCAGCGGGTGTTGCGGAACGAGCTCTCGCCCGATCTGCAGCATCACATCCTGGGCAAATGCCCTGTCGCCGTCGTCCGCGAAGATCCCGGCCTCAGGCCGAAAGGCCCTCACTTCGTCGCCGAACGCCTTCATCACAAGCGCCTCGACGCCAGCGAACTCGTCCTTGACGCGCCGCACGGCCTCCGGAAACGCTGTCTGCAGGCAGCAGATCAACCGTCCGTCTCTGGCCAGATCCGGAATCAACGCCCCGTCCGACTTCCAGAGCCGCTCCAGACCCCGTACGAGCGTGCTCCCCGTGCCCGCGAAGTCGTCGACGAGGACAACCAGCGGGTCGCTCTCGGCGTGGCCCCGCACCCATTTCGGCACCCCGCTCGCTGCGCCGCATTTCCCCGGGCTCATCCGCTTCGCAAGTTCGCGCGCGGTCGCGGCGCCGCTCTTCGTCTCCGAGTCCGTATAGGCCAGGTACAGGTTGTCCAGCCGACGCCCCCGCACGATCCGCCACACTCCGTCGCCGACGTCCCTGCGCCGGGCCCTCACGGAATCCTCCATATTGGCGAGCCCATTGACGAATGCCCCGTCGTTCACGAACCCGTCCTCGACGAGGCGCTTGAGGAGCAGGAACGCAACCTCGATCCGCGCGTCGTCGTCGAACTGCCTGAGCCAGCGACGCACCTCCGCCACGTCCTTTTGCTTGCCCAGGTACACGAGCTTCTCGGACACGGACAGCAGTTCATCCTCCTCGATCGGGAACGCCGACGACTCCACGATCATGAGCGACCCCGCTTCGTCGTCCTCCGGCTCGGCGGGCTCCTCTTCTTGGAACGTCCGCCAGACCGGAAGCAGTTCGTCCTCCCCCTTTTTCAGCAGCCAGTCCCGGAACACGGAAAGCTCCACCGCGACGCCGCACTCGCCAGGCTTCCTCCGCGAGATCACGCGCCGGCGCAGCAGCCCGTTCTCCACCTCCTGCAGCTCCTGCGCGGGCAGCCGGTCGCTCGGCTCGAGGTTCATCTGGGCCTGCACGTCGACTAGGTCGTCGAGCGACTCGTAGCCGCCCGAGCCCAACGCGGACACGCAGGCCAGAAAGAGGCAGTTCTGCGCCACCGACCGCCGCTTTTCGTGCGGATCGAGGACGGGAACGTCCTCCCAGAAGTGCGCGAAGTTCGTCGGTCCCAGTTCGCTGACCAAACCGCGGCGAACCTCCTCCACGTCGCTCGTTCCTACGAACGTCCGCCGTTCCTGGGCGCAGCGGCGGAACACCTTGCCCGCGACTAGGTGCATATAGAACGGGTTGCCCCGGCAGTGCTCCACGATGCGGGCGACGGCGTCGGGCTCGTACTCGATCTTCCCGGCCACGGGCTGCGTGATCAGCGCCTTGCAGTCCGCTTCCACCTCGATCCGGTCCAGCGAACAGTTGACCCACTTGTTCAGGTCTGCCGAGTGGGTGCGGTAGATGCTGTCCATCCGTTCGCTGCCGACGAACATGAACGTCAGCCCAACCTCGGACAGCGACCGCAGCGCCTTGACGAACTGCTTACCCCGCTCCCCCAGATAGAACGCGGGATTCAGGTCGTCGAACTCGTCGATGATGACGAGCATCTTCCGTCCGCTCGCGCGCGCCAGCTCCTCGACGTAGGGCACCAGCCGGCCCAGCCCGGCCCTGAACTCGTCCTCCGACGGCACTTCGCGCTCCCACTCCAGGGCGCGCACGAGCCGATTGGCCACCGTGTGGCCGAGTTGCCCCTCGTGCAGCGACGCGAGTTCCCCCATCCTCAGCACGATGCACACGACATCGTCGCGCTCGCCCAAGTTCGCCGCCAGAACCTGCAGCACGGATGTCTTGCCTACCCGTTTTTGACCCCAGAGAAAGGTAGACGTCTCGTTCGAGACGTGGAGCTCCAGATCGGACAGGATCGAATCCCGCCCGAACAGGTCCTCCCGTTCCCGGATCGGGTTGATCGCGTATGGAGGCCTGCGCAGCAGCTCGTCCCAGTCCGGCTGCGTTCGCTGCTGCTGGAACACCAGGGTCTGCTCTAAACTCACGCGCCTCCCGTTGGCCGTCTCGCACCCCACGGTCGTCAGTAGCTCGAGACTCTGCTCAGAGGGAGCACCGCCAAGCCGGAGGCGGACCAGCCGCTCCGTACCAGGTGCCAGGTCGAACGGCGGAGTCGGCTCCGACGCCGACAACTCGATCCTATGCGCGCCTTCGCTTTGACCGATCCGTATCCCATGCGCGTTCCCGTCGCCCTCGTTCACCACGCGCACCGGGAAGACTACCTCGCCGTCGGCGCCAGCGAGGTCGAGCTTGAACACATCGCCGGTTATCCTGACCGACGGCATTGTCATCTCCTCGCTTGCAAGCGTGCCTTCCTCGATTAGGTGCGACACGTGGTTCGCTACCGGCTCGAGCACTAGCTGCCGGAGTCCGTGCCCCAGGCCGTCGTTCAGGGGGTCCAGTGTCCGCTGCACCTGCGTCCGCAGGTCCCTCGCCCGCATCGGAATTTGCTCCCCTCCGTAGTTTTCGCAGCTCTCGCAGAACTTGCGGAACAATGTGCCCAGAAGCACCTCCACGTCGTGGAGAATCCCCCGCTCGCCGGCGAGCGCGTAATCGCGGTACGCGTGCGCCTGCTTGACCACGTCGATCGATGACAGCCTCGCGGCAACGACCGTGGTCTTGCAGAATCTCTCCACCGCGTTCACCAGCGCCCGCTGGCACTCCTTCGTCTTGGCTATCGCCTTGCGCATGGCCGCCTCGGGTTTGGTCTTGGCCGTCAGCCGATGCTGCGACCTGAGCGACGCGGCAACCCTGAACGTCAGGTCGCCCGCCCCAGCCGCGGGTCGCAGGCCCGCGCTCTCCAGCCTCGCGGTCGCGTGTACCACGGCTGTCGCCAGCGTCTCGTTCACGAACTTGTCGACGTTCGCCACGAGATCCCGGATCCTATTGATCTCGACGCCCACGGGGTCCAACGACGCCCACCGCGACACGATGTTGGCGAAGGTCCATTCGACATCGACGTCGGCCACCGAGAACAGCTGCTCCGCGTAGGCTTCGCCCACGCCGAGGTTATCGCCGTTGGTCCGGTACCGGTCGAGGACGGCCTGGAACCCAACGGTCTCGTCCTGCTCGGCCTCGGCCTGCACGCCGCTCGCGTTGTCCAAGCCGTCGTCGGCGTCGTCGGCACGAATCGACACGGACGGTTGGCTGCCCTTCCCCAAAGCAAGCAGGTCGGGAACGCCTTCAACGAGTTCCCGCATCGTCTTCGCCCCGTAGTCCGTCTCTCTGAAACCACGCCCCGTCGACTGAAGGAGCCGGTTCTTCAGCACCCCGAGCTGCATCGTCCGCCAGTCCGCCTTGCCCTTTGCCCTGGCCTCGGTGAACGCTTGGACGATCAGCGCACGCAGTTCGTCCTCTTTCGCATCACGCTTCACTGCTTGTTCTCCTGTCCTTGCGCGCCGTGCTCGGCTGGCGTCGGCTCGCCGAGCCGCCGGCAGAGGTCGATGAAGTGTTCTTGCGCCGCGGAGCGGTCCTTCAGCGCGGAAGCGTGGCACCTAGTGATGAACTCGTACGGCGTCATGGGCGCATTCAGCGTCGCCCAGGACGACGGCCGACTGCCACGTGAGCCTCTCGTGTTCGGCGTGGTGGTGGGACCATGGAGTTACTAGGCTTTGGTGGACAGTTAAGGCTGCGGCAGGTGCTGAGGCTCGAAGTGCCGCCGGACGCGGTCCGGCGCGACCGGCGCCTCGCGGTCTGACGTGTCACATCATCGGGATCGTGTTTGTCCAGCAGTTCCTGGAATGGACGTATAAGCTGGCTGGTTGGTAGGAATCGATGCAGTGTTCCTCGGGCTTCCAAGTTCCAAACAAAGAAGTTCTTCGACTTGAGTTGAGCGAGCTTGCGCTGGGCATCTTGCTCAAATGGAGCCAACGCGAACGGATCGTTGTCTGGGGCAACGACAGTGGCTTCCACTAGAATTCCGGAGTCGCCTGATGTTGCGGCAAAATCCGGGTGTTTATCTGTACCGTGCAAATTCGGGTGCGTGCTCACAGAGAGTCCCAAGCGCAAGAGGATCTGGTGCACGAGCAGTTCGAACCATGCGGAGTAGTGTTGCCGGTAGATCGAACTGCGAAAGCTTGATCTGAGGCGTTTGAGTTCGGCCTTCTCAGCGTCCTTGGAGTAGTCATCATACCACCGCTCGCACGGCTCTTGCGCCACGACCGCTCGATCGATGGCGGAGCGATTGAGGAACGAGAAGTGCGATTCGTTCACCCCGACCAATCCCGTGAAGGTTCGGTCCATATCATTGAATAGGCGCTTTGACTTCTCGTGATTCGAATCCGCGACACGGACAGAGGCTGGGTGTTGGCGCGATGGAGAATTTGATCGTGGCAGCCAAGTTCAATCCGAGACGAGGCGGGCGCTGCGCAGCCATCCGTGGACGGTCTGCCACTTGTCCTCTGTGTCTCGAAAACCCAGAAGCCCTGATCGTGCGCTCTTAAGTTTGAGGTAGACCAAGAAGCCGTCATTCCCTCTTGGGTCAGTGATGCCCCCGGAACGGCACCACTCCCGGAATGCTCTACAGATCATCTCTTTGGCTTCCAACTTACGCATGGCGTGTCCCTATTACATTTTCTGCCAGACAGATGTTGAAAATGCCGAACCGGTGGGACCCGGTAGATGCTCGAGCGGAATTGATTGCAGATCCCCCGTGTAGATTGTTCACCATGTACTCGAGAACAGTCGGGGTGTTAGTAAGGCACGCAATCGGCTCAGGCGCCGCCAAAACGATGCCGACCGGTTCTGGACTGGCCGCGTTTTCGTGGACGGATGAGATAGCTTGATAGGCAGTGGTTGCTGGCCCGGGAGAGCAGGGGGCAAGGAGGCCCCAAGCAATGAGCAAACATGCCTATGTAAAGGCCTGCCCGAAGGAGTTTCGGGAGCAAGTCGTGAAGCGGATGCAGCTGGGTGATCGCAGCGCGCGGGAGGTGGCAGGGGAGTTTGGGATTGCGGTGGATTCGGTGCGGCGCTGGATGCAGCAGGCAGAGCGCGACCAGGGCCGCCGGCAGGACGGGCTGAGCAGTCCCGAGAGGGAGGAGCTGGTGCGCCTGCGGCGGGAGATCCGGCGGCTGCGGATGGAACGGGAGATCCTGTCAAAAGCCGCGGCCTAGTTCGCTCGGGAGACCACTTCGATGCCGTAAGGGCGTTCGAATTCGTCAGAGCGTAGCAGGCCCAGTATCCGATCGCGGTGATGTGCCGCGTGCGGGGAGTCTCCCCCAGCGGATACTATGCGTGGCGGGGGCGGCCGCCGAGCCGGCGGGCGCAGGAGAACGAGGCGATGAGCCGCCGGATCGTGGCGATCCATGGCGCTTGGCGAGAGACCTGCGGGTCGCGGCGGGTGCAGGCGGAGCTGCAGGCGGCGGGGGTGGCGGTGTCACGGCAGCGGGTGGCGCGGCTGATGCGGGCGCTGGGCCGGCAGGGGGCGAGGCGCCGGAAACGGCGCTGCACGACGCGGAGGGACCGGGAAGCGGCGGTGGCGCCGGACCGGGTGAAGCGCCGTTTCGAGGCGTTCGCGCCGCACCGCCTGTGGGTCGCAGACATCACGTATGTGCCGACCCGGGAAGGGTTTCTGTACCTGGCGACGGTGCTGGACGTGTGCAGTCGCAAGGTGGTGGGCTGGGCCATGAGCGCGCGGCAGACGGTCGAGCTGGTGAAGTCGGCGCTGGAGATGGCGCTGGAGACGCGGGCGGCGCAGGGGGTGGTGTTGCATGCCGATCGCGGCAGCCAGTACACGGCGCTGGCGTTCAGCCGGCGCTGCGCGCAAGCGGGCATCCAGCGCTCGATGGGGGCAGCGGGCAACTGCTTCGACAACGCGATGGCGGAGAGCTTATTCGCCACAGTGGAATGCGAACTCCTGCAGCGCGTTGCGTTTGCGAGCCGCGAAGAGGCGGCGCGCGAGATCTTCCGTTTCGTGGAAGGTTTTTACAATCGCGGGGACTGTCAGAATTTTCGTGTGTGAGGTTGCTGCATCTTGATTTGCCCGTCCACGGTGACGGAGCCTATGATGCCCATGCGGCTGAGTTCTCATGGCGTCACCAGCCGAAATCTTGCGCCGAACTGGAGGGCGAACTCGGTGCGCGCCGGGTGCCAGAACGCGGGCGGCCGCACCCATTTCCGTGCGACCTTCCGCAGCGCCAGGTAGAGCAGCTTGGCCGCTGCCCGGTCATTCGGGAAGTGCCCCCGCGTGCGCACTGCGCGGCGCACCGTGCTGTGCAAGCTCTCCATCGCGTTGGTCGTGTAAATCGCCCGGCGTAGCGGTTCGGAGAACGCGAGGAACGGGATGATCTGCGTCCAGCGGGAACGCCAGCTCCGAGCGATAGCCGGATACTTCCGTCCCCAGGGGCCGGCCTCGAACGCGTCCAGCGCGGCCTCGGCCTGCTCCACCCCCGGCGCCCGGTAAACGGCCTTCAATGCCGCCGCCAGCTTCTTGCGCTCCTGATACGAGGCATGCGCCAGGGAGTAGCGGATCAAATGCACGATGCAGGTTTGCACCAGGGTTTGAGGATACACCGCTTCAATCACCTCCGGGACGCCCGTCGGGGGACGCGGCCCCCCAGCCCCCCAAGTCTTCCGGAGGCCTGGATCATCCCCGCAATAGCAGGAGCAGGACGGCGTGCCGTCAGCTCCACGGCACCCCCATGGCAGGGCGGTCAGGAGGCCGCCGTCTTGCTGCCGGGTGGCCCCCCGGCAGAGCCCGCTGGCGCTGCTCCCGGCGCGCCCCGTGTAGCTGACGTTCTGCCGGCCCTTGGCACTTGACTTCCCCAACTGTCTTCGACACCATGGTGCGGCACTCTTCGAGCCTCAGCACCTGCCGCACCCTTAACTGTCCACCAAAGCCTAGTAACCCCAATGGCGCCTTCCCGCCCGAGGCCCCGCCCGCCCCGACCATGTACCTGGGCCTGGACGGCACGGGCCTGCCCGTGCGCAGCAGCGAGACCGCCGGCCGCGCCGGCAAGCAGCCCGACGGCTCGGCCAAGACCCGCGAGGCCAAGCTCGTGGTGGTGTGGACGGCCAAGTCCCGTCACCCCAAGACCGGTCGCCCCGAGCGCGATCCCGGCTCGGTCAGCTACTCGGCCGCGATCGAGAGTGCCGCCTGCCGCGACACCGATCCCGACCCCTCGCCCTTCGCCCGCCGCGTCTGGCGCGAAGCCCAGCGGCGCGGTTTCCCCCGTGCCCGGCGCCGGGTCGTGCTCGGTGACGGAGCGCGCTGGATTTGGGCGATCACCACGGAGTTCTTCCCCGGGGCCCTCCAGATCGTCGACCTCTTCCATGCCAGGCAGCACCTGCACGAGGTGTCCAAAGCGCTCTGGCCCGACGCTCCCGACCGCGCCCGGCTGTGGGCCGACGTGCGCTGCGAGGAACTCGAGGACGGCTGCTTCGACGCCGTACTCGACGTCCTCCGCTCCCACGCTCCGCACTGCGAGCCGGCGCAAAAGTGCAGCGGCTACATGCAGCGCAATCGCGACCGCATGCACTACGCCGACTTCCGTGCCCAGGGGCTGGTCGTGGCCTCCGCGGTGGTCGAGACCGGCTGCAAGACCACCCTCGGGATGCGCTTGAAGCGTTCCGGGATGCACTGGACCGTTGTGGGGGCCAATGCGATCGCGGCCTTGCGCTGCTGCACCCTCAGCGGACTCTACGAGGACTTCTGGGAATACCGCACCAGCCGCTCCCGGCCCTGACTGGGGAGAAGCTCTTGGCGCGAAGACCCGAAAATCGATGGAATATCAAAATGGTGTCGTGCACCCCGCCGCATCATTCAGCATGCCTACGGTTTCCGGCGCGAGCGAAAAGGTGACCTTGACCATTGCCATACTACTGCCACACTACAATACTCACCAAGATTTTCAGCAAAATCACTTGCCCTGCCGGAACGTCAATTCCCGCAAGGCACTTCGCCCGAGCAAAACGACCCGTTTCATATAGGACTTTGGCAATCCTAGCGGTCAGCGTCGCTACGATAGGCCGACAAGAACTCCATTTCGAGAATTGCTGGCCTTGTTCCGGACGATCCAGCCGAGGCTCGCGACGCTTGGGCTAACAGTTGAGAATCCATTTGCGCGATCATTGAGGGCACGTTCGGGGACCTGTGTCGATCGCCAGGTCCCGCATGTTGGGCACCATTATGCGGGGCCTTCGGCCGGACGGTCTCCGACCAGCACGAATAGCCAGGAGAGAACGCCTTGTTCAATACACGACAAAGTGCGACGAGGGCTACAGCCCTCGTCGTGATACTAGCTGCGGGCATTTTGGCCGCAACGACCGAAACCGATCCGACTGATGGCAAGGCGGCTTGGCGATTCAAGGAGATCGCAAGCGGAATCTTCTTTGCAACCGGAACCGGCGCGATGACAACGATGAGCAACTCGCTCGTAATCGTCAATGACGACCACGCGATGCTAGTCGACACGACTGTGTCGCCTGCCGCTGCGCGCAAGCTTGTTGCAGAGATCCACTCGGACGTGACCGACAAGCCGATCCGCTACGTGTTCAACACACACTTCCACTTCGATCACTCGCACGGAAACCAGATCTTCGGAGACGAGGTCGAGATTTTCGGCCACGAGTACGTTCGAGAGCAGCATCTCGCCAACGTGCTCGAGCAGCGAACCAATCGGACGTTTACCGCGGCCATACCCGGACAGATTGAGCAGCTGAAAGCGCGGGTCGGCTCGGTAACCGACGCCGCAGAGCGCGCGCAACTCGAGATGGACTTGCGTGTGCGCGAAGCGCACTGGAACGCCCTTCAGGAGACGGAAGTAAAGCCGCCGAACATCACCTACCGCGACACGATGAAGGTTGTGAAAGGCGGGCGCGAAGTGCAATTGCACTTCGTGGGTCGCGGCCACACCGGAGGCGACACGATTGTGTTCCTCCCTGCGGAACGCATAGTATTCACCGGCGATTTCTTTCTCGGGCGGCCAGGGACGAACGCCTTGCCTTACATGGGCGACGGGTTCGTCAATGAATGGCCCTCCAGCCTCGACGGCCTCAAGGCTCTCGAATTCGACGTAATCGTGCCGGGCCATGGCACGCCTTTCCGCCAGCGAAAACAGATCGACGACTTGCAGCGCTACCTGCGAGATCTCTGGAAGCAAGTGGCGAATTTGCGTGTCGAAGGGCTTTCAGCCGAAGAAGCGGTCGCTAGAGTCGACCTAAGCGCCCACCAGTCCGTATACGGTGCCCGAGTCAAGTCGGTCGACCCCCGGGCCGTGGTGCGGATCTACGAGATACTTCAGATTCAGCACCCCCTGTGAGCTTGCGGGGCTGTTGCGCGAGACACTCCTTTCGATTGAAGTCAGCCCCGCTAGAGTCGGAGCGTAGCTAGCGGCGTGGCACCCAGCTGTCGATTCGAATGCTAGCAGAATTGCCATAGCCGAGCGGCTTTCCGTTTTCGGCTCGGTCCCGACGCCGGCAGGAGCTTTCGGGGTTTCGGAGCCCGGCGTCCGTGCCGGGGCGCCAAGCCTAGGCTCAACCACGGTCGAAGATTGCTGCAATTCCGACGCTGTTGTCCCTCCAGCGCAATCCGCAGAATAGCGTCGAACCGCGCCAAGAAGCCTAACCCGGTTGCGCGCCAGCCTGTAGCCGGGGAATCCGAACCGGGCGGCGCACCCCTCGATGCCCGCGAGCGATCCCCTTCCGCCCGAGTCTCGAACGCTCGGACCAAGACTGCTTCCAATGCTCCATCCCGTACAAGTCCGGCAATTCCTTCTCCTCCAGCCACTTTGTCCGTCGAGACCATGAGACCATGCGGGCCTGCGTCAAGCCGCCAATTCTGGACAGCCTTCTATTTGGGAAGGATCCGTTTGCAGAACCGTCAAGGGACTGCGTGTCGCAGCCCGACTGGGTCCCACGAGTGCGGGCGGCACCGGACGCCGCCCCGATGGGCCGGGCATGGGGATCAAGCACCGTACCTCCCCGCCCGTGAGCAGAGCTAGGCAGTAATCGCCTCGTCAAGGCCAGTCCTCCTGCCGGCCCAGACGCCGTGAGAAACTGAACAAGAGAATGTCTTTCGACGACGCCGGAAACCGAGTTCGGATCGAGTCACTGCTAGCGCGTGGAGTGGACGTTTGGGGCCCGGAGCGAGTGTACGTCAGCGAGAACGTCAACCTTGGCGCCATCGAGCCAGGTGCCGTGATTCGGCACGCGACGCTTTCGGGGCCGACGTTGCGCATTGCCAGCGGAGCGGTGATTGGCACGTCTGGACATGCTGAAGTGGAAGGATGCCAGATCGGCAGAAATGCCGAACTCGGCGCCGGCCTGTACCAGGGCGCCACATTCTTGGAAGGTGTCAAGATCCGAGGTTTTGCCGAAATCCGGCCCGGCACGCTGCTCGAGGAACAAGTTGACCTAGCCCACTGCGTTGCATTGAAGAACACCACGTTCACGTGCTGTTGCGTCGCCGGCTCGCTTATCAACTTCTGCGACCTTTTCCTTACCGGGGGCACTTCTCGGCGCGATCACACGGAAATTGGATCCGGAGTGGTGCACTACAATTTCGATCCCCGTGGCGACAAGTGGGGGAGTTTGATCGGCGGGATCCGCGGCGTCCTGCTGCGGTCGGACCCGGTTTTCATAGGCGGCACCTGCGGCTTGGTGGGGCCGCTCGAAGTCGGTCTGGGGGCTGTCACGGCGGCGGGATCGATCATCCGTAAGGATGTACGCGAGAACGAGTTGGTGGCTGACTCGGGAAGACGACTGCGCAGGCCAGGTTTCGATCGGCATGCCTACGGCCCGCTGAAGAGAGAATTCCTCGCAACTGCCAAGCTGATCGGGACCTTGCACGCTTTCGATGCTTGGTACGCTCTGGTGCGATTGCCGAATGCTCGCGCAGACGAGCGATCCCTTTACGAGGCCGGCAGAAAGCAGATCAATGCCCAGATCGAAGAGCGCGTCCGACGCCTGGGAAAGATTGTCGTGAAGCTGTCCCGGAGCACTGCATCCAAGCGACGTCCGGCGGCCCAAGACCGATTTCTTGGGCAGCATCTCGAGTTGATCGAGCGATGGGACATGTTCCGACAATCGCTCGAGAATCCCATAGAGCCTGGATCGCTGCCAGATCCCTTCTTCGACGCCTACGCCGAAGCGCGCGGCGCGGGACAAGGCCATATGGACGCGGTCAAGTCAGCTGGCCATGGCGCTGACCGAGCCGAGCGCTGGCTAGAGGGCTTGGTGGACCGCTTTACGGCTAGGGCGTCGGAGGCTCTTTCCCCTGTTCATGCCTAGGGCGCCTGATGCGAAGTCGACAATTTCAACCCTTGGTTTGCGGTGCTAGGCTTGCAGCTATGACTTCAGCAACGCCCTTCGGCAAGACGTCGGTCTCCATTGAATGGAACAACCGAAAAGCGGCAATAGCTGTGGTCTCGGCGGTGTTCGCCTTTGCGGTCCTCGGTTGCACCGCGCCCGCGCCGACGGACTCTTCCTCCGCGGAAGGAGCCGAGCGTGGGCCCAGGACCCAGCCCGGCACGGGGATGGGTCTCTACGCCCCCGGCCAGCACGATCTCTACGACGGCAAGTTCGTCATTTCCGGCTCCCGGATCTACCAAGTCGGCACCCTGGACGACGAAAGCCCTTGGGATCACATGGGCAACGACGGCAAGAATCTCCGGGCGGTCGGCGGCACTGCAGACATCGATGTCGACGAGATCGCGAACACAGGAACATTCACGGCAGAACTCGATCTGCCTGAAGGCAAGTACGTCATCAACCTGGAAGAGATCAAGGAGTTCTCGCCGTGCCAGGACGGGGGTATCGCGGCCTATCTCTTCGAGCACGGCGACTCGGGCTGCGGGGACGCGAACTGGCCCAAGAGCTTGCTCTACGTAGCAGGCTGGGGAATGGGGTCGGCCACTCTTGACGGCGAATCGCTCTACGAGGATTATGAAATCCACTTCATGGTCACGCAAGGCATGCGGAACAGAGATCTGGTAGCCAACTACCCGCTCGACGGCAAGGCCTCCGAGGCCGGTGCAGTGAATCCCGCCCTCCAGCAGCTTGACTTCTATATCCGCAGCCCTGAAAAGAACGATGCCAACCATCCGAATCGGGAAATCTTCGACCACTTCTTCGCGATGGAAGTGACTTGGAAGTAGCCCTCACCGCATCAGAATTGACGACCAGCCGGTAGCCGCGACCGCGCTGCGATTCGAAATTAGCCCCTAATCTGGCCCGAACGGCTTGACGGACGGCAGATCGATCGGTCAGCCTGAACTACTGTGCTGAACCGATTCCTGCGCTTCCTCCCCGCCCTCCTCTTGCTTGCTTCGTGCGGCCCGCCCGAGACCAACAGCTCGGACCGGCCGAACATTGTTCTGATCATGACCGACGATCAGGGCTGGGCACAGCTCGGATCGCACGGCGACCCGAGCTTGCAGACTCCGCGCCTCGACGAGCTAGCAGGGCAAAGCGTCGAGATGATGCGCTTCTACGTGTCTCCCGTCTGCGCCCCAACTCGCGCCGCGCTGATGACGGGACGGTACAACTACCGGACCGGCGTCGTCGACACCTACCTCGGTCGAGCCATGATGGACGCTGCCGAGGTAACAATCGCGGAGATGCTTCGCGACTCCGGCTACCGCACCGGGATCTTCGGCAAGTGGCATCTCGGTGACAACTACCCGCAGCGCACAGTGGACCAAGGGTTTCAAGAGTCCGTGGTGCATAAGGGAGGGGGCATCGGCCAGCCCTCGGACCCGCCGGGCAGCGACTATTTCGACCCGATCCTCTTCCACAACGGGGCGCAGCAGCAATACACCGGGTACTGCACCGATGTGTACTTCGACGAAGCGATTCGATGGATTGGCGATGGCAGCGGCGGGCCGTTTTTCACCTATATCCCGACGAACGCGCCGCACTCTCCGTACATTGTGCCGGACTCCTATCGCGAGCCCTACGCCGAACAGGGCCTTTCGGACAAGGATGCGCGCATCTACGGAATGATCACGAATATCGACGACAACGTTGGCCGGCTGATGGACCACCTCGAGAACCACGGACTGAGCGGAAACACGCTCTTCATTTTCATGACGGACAACGGGCCCACCACCCGTCTCTATCACGCCGGATTGCGCCAGCAAAAGGCGAGCGTCTATGAAAACGGCATTCGCGTGCCATTCCTGGCGCGCTGGCCCGATCGACTGGCCCCTCGCAAGGTTCAACCGCTTGGGGCGCATATCGACGTGACACCCACGCTGCTCGCGGCCGCCGGTGCGACGTCCCCTCCAGACGTGCAATTCGACGGAATCGACCTGCTACCGCTCTGGGATGGCGATGTCGACTCCCTTCCCGAGAGAACCTATTTCGTCCAGGCCCATCGCGGTAACGAACCGCAGCCTTACCGTGCCTTCGCGGCGGTCGAGCAGCGATACAAGTTGGTGCAGCCGCTCAGCTTCAGCCAGCCGGCACCCCCCGAAGCCGCGCTGGAACTCTACGACCTGATTGAGGATCCGGGCGAAGAGAATGATCTGTCGGCGGACCGGCCCGAAGTGGCCGAGAGACTCAAGGCAGGATACGACAAGTGGTTCGAGGATGTCTCCGCCACGCGCGGCTACCACGCGGTCCGGTTCGCGATCGGAAGCGACGAGCAGCCACTCGTAACTCTGACCCGGCAGGACTGGCGCATGGTCACGCCGGACGGATGGGGCCGAGACCAAAAGGTCTTGGGTCGTTGGGAAGTCGATTGCATGTCGGAGGGGCCGTACGACGTGACGGTGACCTTCGCGAAGCCCGCGGAAAGTGCGGGAACGGCGCGAATCGCGTTTCGCGATACCGAGCAGACAGTCAGCGTGAAGCAGGGCGCCGAGCAGGTTCGGTTCGAAGGCGTCAAGCTGGAGCTTGGCGAGGGCGCCTTCGAGGCCAGCCTCGGCATGGATTCGGACGCGCGCGGTGTCTGGCATGTGGATATCGCTCGGCGCTAGCCCATGCCGCTGATGCGCGCCGATCGCTGACCGCCCGGCTTGACAGGTGCGAGCATGCAACCGACCAAAGGTCGAGGCATTATGGGGCAATGCGCGACGGTCACCGGGAACCTGCACTCTCGCGAGCGTCCCCGCCTTCTCTCTCCACGATGAGAATGATGCGCGAATGATGTCGGGGCAGCGGGCCACGACCCCTGCTCGAAGAAGCGCGGAACTCGTTTTGGGTGTGTCCGCTCGTGCGTTGCGCGAGAGCCTGGCCCGCTCGCTGCACGCGCGAAACGGCTATGGGCCGGCAGCGAGTTTGGCTGTCCGGGAATCCCGGCAAAGCAGCGTGTTTTCCAGCGATCCCCTGTTCGGGACGGTCGCTATAATCTCCGCCATGCGTGTCGTGACACTGACTCTCTTGCTTGCGACCCTGGGCCTGTCGCAAGAGAGACCAAACGTCGTGTTCATCTTGGCGGACGACTTGGGCTGGAGCCAGTTGGGCGTCTACGGCGGGGAAGCGTACAAGACGCCCCACATCGACCGGTTGGCGCGCGAGGGCCTGAGATTCACAAACGCGTACTCCGCAGCGGCAGTCTGCTCGCCGACACGGGCCGCCCTTATCAGCGGGAAGCACCCCGCTCGATTGCACCTCACGGACTTCATCATGGGTTCGAATCCGCAGGGCAAGCCGCTAGTGCAACCCGCTTGGCACAAGCGACTGGACCTGGAGGTCACCACGATCGCCGAGGTCTTCAAGCGCAACGGCTACCGGACCGCGCACTTCGGCAAGTGGCACCTGAGCCAGGACAAGCGCCCGCCGGCCAGCTTGCCGTACAACCCCGGCAAGCAGGGCTTCGACGAGGTGCTTGTCACGTACAAGCCCATTGTCGGGGAGACTGATCCGGAAATCGACCCGCACAACGTGCAAGCGATCACTGATCACGCCGTCGATTTCCTCGAGATTCGCGGGCGGGAGCCGTTCTTCCTCTACGTGCCGCACAACTCGATCCACGACCCGATCATGGAGAGCCGCGGGCGAGTCGCGCGGTACAAAGGCGACCGCCTTCTCGAAAAACAGCAGATCGTGCCGACACTCGCCGCCATCGTCGAGCGACTCGATGACGGAGTCGGCCAAGTGCTTGCGAAAATCGACGAACTCGGATTGCGCGACAGCACCTTGGTGATCTTCTACTCCGACAACGGCGGCAAGGAGACCTACGCCCGCCAGGACCCGCTACGCTCTGGCAAGGGCTGGCTCTACGAAGGGGGCATCCGTGTCCCGCTGATCGTCCGCTGGCCAGGCCATGTGGAGCCGGGGTCGACGACCGACCACCTGATGACAACCGTCGATTTCTTTCCGACATTTCTCGAAATCCTAGGAGACCAAGCGGCTCCTATCGACCTGGACGGTACAAGCTTCCTCGATGTGCTGAGGGGCGCGGCGGCTCGCACCGATCGGACTCTCTTCTGGCACTATCCGCACTACCATGTGGGCTCGGGCATGGTGCCAGCCGGTGCCGTGCGAAGCGGCCGGTACAAGCTCATCGAATGGTTCGAGGGGACTGTCGCAGGAAAAGGAAAAGAATTCGAACTCTTCGATCTAGACGCGGATATTTCCGAGGCGCGGAACATACTGGACTCTCAGCCCAAGAGAGCCGAGCAGTTGAAATCCGCGCTGGCTGCATGGAGGCAAGGGGTGAACGCCCAGATGCCTACGAGGAACATTCATCGATAGCGGCGTCGAATGCGCCAGGCGACGGATCCGTGCTTCGCGATTGCGCCGCCAGCTGCCACTTGGACAGCGGGAATCGGCGCTCGCGTCTAATGGGCTCGTCTAACTCCTGTGATCCCTACTGCTTGGACGTCACCCAAATTGGGGAAGACCAAGCCAGCTGGCCGTCCGCCTGCTGGACCCGAACGTAGTAATAGCTTTCGCCCTCGCTCGGGTCGGTGTCGGTGAACTCAAATGAGACCTCGCGACCGAGATTCTGGCGCGTCAAGGCGAAACCTTGGTTCTTGATGATGTCGATTTGCCGGATCGGCTCCGTGCCGATCACCCGGACAGACAGTTGGAACGGCCCCGAAACGGTCACGATGTCTCCCTGCAGGTATTCCTTGTCGCCCGCCTGGAGGCGATAGTCCAGGACGATGTTGTCCGTCGCGCCGTAGGAATGCCGCAGGCGCATTGCGTCGAGCAGCCCTTCCCTGCTTGCGTCCTCGGAAATCGTGCAGGCGTAGGAAATGTGCGTCGAAACATGATCGGACGCCGCCTGAACGCCCAGCTTGTAGCCCTTTGCCCAAGCGTTCCACACAAAACCCGCCGGACGGAATCCGCCGGGCGCCGACCGCGGATTGCTGCCGATCGCCGCGCGCGGGGCACCCTCGTATTCCGCTGACACTCGATCCCCCTGGTAGATCTCGACCAAGGGCTCCACTTCCGGATCGTTGTCGCGCCAGTCGGTGCCCATGTTGGAAGCCGACGTGTGGGATATGGCGATGCCATCGTTCTCCCTCAGGTATGCGTAAAGGTCTTTGGTTCCTACCGGTTCCGGGTTGGCGAATCGCTTCGTCAGTTCGTCACTGGCGTAGGGAAACCTGCCGCCGAATTCTTCGACCGATACCCGAAACGGACGCACGCCCCGCTTCGCGAAGAGGATGTTGCGGTGCCCGTTCGGGTAGCGAACGCTGCGCTCGTAGGCGAATAGCGGAACGAACCGGCCTGGAAGATGGAAGTTGTCCGCGAACTGCTGCAGCAGGAAATCTTGGTATTCCACGTCGGGGCCGCCTAGAAAGTTGTGCTCGGAATTGGCATAGAAATCGAGGCTTGCCGCGTCGAGGGCGTATCGATAGGCTTGCAGCAGCGAACCGTCGTTGTATCCGTCCATCGAAAACTCGGTGTGGCGATGGGTGTCCCCGCGATAAATCTTGTAGGTCTTGCCGCCCGACTTGATCTCGTAGTTGCGAATGCGGGCCAGGTCTTCGGCCTCGTTGACGTGAATCGGATACACCGTGATCGTCGGCTGCTTGCGCGGTTGGAGGGCATGCCCGCCATCCATCTCTACCGCAGGCACATTGCCGACGTAAACGTCCGACTGCTCTGCCAGCATCTCCGACCAGTCGCGATGGTCGGTCGGCCACGCGACGATGATGCCGCCGTCCTCGGCCGTCGCAAAGCCGCTCCGCACGTCCAGGCGCCCGGTGCTATTGGGGAAGTAGACGGGTTGCCCCCAAGCTCCGCCGCTATACGGCACGCCCCACAGCTCCCACGCCGCGTAGAAATTGTACATGTCGGAAATGATGTCTTTTATTCGTGGGTTGCGGCGGCGGAAGAAAACCCAGATCCCGCCGTTGCCATCGGCTTGGATCGTCGGCGAGTCGTTCCTGTCTCCGGGGAATCCAGCGGGCAAAGCCGAATCGAGGGCGGCGATCGGCTCGCGCCACTGGCCGTCTTCCAGCACGGCCACGCCCATCGTTCGCCACTCGTACAGGCGAGTTCCCTCGTGCTCGAGTCCGAAGCCGTCGTCCTTCCCCCACAGCGTTCCGCTCTCGCTCCAAGCGGCCCATAAACGGTCTTCGGCATCGCAAGCGATCGTCACATGCGCCTCGAATTTCGGCGTGTCAGCCAAAGGGTGCGCTGCGTCCCATCTATCGCCGTCATGTCGGCGCGTCAGGATGTCGTAGTTGCCCTTGTCATACGTGTCCCAAGCCACGTAGACGGTGCCGCGGCCGTCGGCGGCAATCGCAGGCTCCCAGTCGTTGGCGTCCGACTATGACACCCGCTCCTCGGGAGACCATTCTTCGCCATCGTGGCGGCGCGCAAAGATGTCGGATTGTCCGTCGCGAAACCCCTGCCACGCCACCCAGACACTTCCGTCGGAGGCTGTAGCCACGCTGTGGTAGAGATCAGGTTGCTTGGCGGTCGAGAGGCGTTCGACGCTCGACCAACTTCCGCCTGCAAGGCTGCGTGCGTACAGATCGCGGTTGCCATCGACTTGGTCGGACCAGATGACCCAGGTCCGCCCGTCCCCGCCGCGGGCAACCTTCGCCAGGAATACATCGCCGGGCCGCTCGGTCACCGTCTGAATCTCGCCCCAGGAGCGGCCGTCGTAGTGGCGCAGCTGCACGTCGTTCGCCCGGTCGCGAAAGGCCACCCAAACGACCCAGAGCTGCCCACCGGGTCCGCTGGCAACGGACGCGAAGTCATTCTGATGCTCGGGCATCGACACTTTCTGCGCGGTCACGGCTCGGTCCACGATGACTCGCCCGCCGAGAAATCGTTGTGACCTTCCAGGCGGAAGGCTTCCTAGGTCGACACGGAAGTCGCCTTGGTCCGTCTTCAACGAGATCCGAGCCCGGCCGCGGCTGCGAATGTCGACGACGAGCCCGGGATTGAAGATGTTGACGGGGCGGCCCGTGACAGGTTGCGGCTTGGGTGCCGGGTACCAGAATCCCGGCCCTTGCCATGACGAGAGCTTCCACGTGGCACCCTCGATGGTGTCGGCCGGCCTAGGGCGCAAGCTCGCGAGGCCGGCCAGTTCCCCTCCCGACACAGACACCTCGCCGTTCCAGGAAACTGGCTGCGTGTCTCCCACCCCCAGCTGCACCCGAATCGACACAATTCCGGAATCATCGAAGCGCTCCTGCGCGTGGAGTGCACCTAGGGCCAGCGAAACAAGGCAGACGACTAGCAACCGGTGGACAAGCATCGGAGCAAGCATATCAACGGCTCCGAGGCTTGGGACTCTCGTATTTCTTCAACCGCGCGGGGAGTATTGAGGGGTCAACCCTCCTCGGCACCACTCACGGAACTCGGCCCGGGTGCGAAACGCCGGCAGGTCAGCGACCTTGCAGCTGCACCAGCGCCCGGCGAGCGGCCTCGTGCCCCGGCTTCCGCTCGAGCAAGCTCCGCATCGCCTCCCTTGCGCTGTTGTAATCCCGGAGTTCGGTGTGCACGCGGGCCAGGTTCATATAGAACATGTCGAAGTCGGGGACCTGCTCGATACCGTAGCGAAGCGCCGCGATCGCATCCCGCAGCTGCCGCAACTGAATGTACAGAATCGCGAGGTTGTTGATGGCCTCGGCATGATCGCGGTCGTGCTCGATCGCTTGCTGGAACAGAGTGCGGGCTTCGCCGAAACGCCCCTGCTTGGCCATGATCAGGCCAAGCTTGCTGGCCGCTTCCGCGTCGCTTGCATCCAGCTCCAGCGCGCGTCGCAGGAGTTTCTCGGCTTCGATCGCGTTCCCCAGCCGGACTTGGGCCTGCGACGCGTTGACCAGGGCATATGACAAGTCCGGATTCAGTGCAAGGGCCCGATCGAAATGCTCGGAAGCCCGTAGATAGTCGTCACGAGCCATGGCGAGACCACCGAGGTTGTTCCAAAGCTGTGGCGAGTTCGGATTGAGCGTCTGCGCGCCCCGAAGATACCACTCCGCTTCGTCCAGATTGCCCGTCTGCAATTCGATCTGGCCGACGGCGAGCCACGCCTTGTCATTGTTCCTGGAAGGCCTAGCCGCCTCTCGCAAGTACGGCAACGCGAGTTGCGGGTATCCTGCCTGGAGGAACGCCGAACCCATCTGGTAGTGATTCCGCCTCGGGTAGCCGTAGTAGCGACCTTCGAACGGGTGGCTGAAGCCGACATACCCGCGGCCACGATCCCTGTGCAACTCCCAGTCCCGTAATAGCTCGGCCTGAGGTGGCAGGCGGGGGTACACCTTGTGGACGCGGCTACGTCCGCCAACTAGCATCCCGAACGGCAGCCGAAGCTCGGCGCGGTAGTCAAACAGGTAGCGCCGGAACACAGCGAAGGCGGCCGCCCGGTCAGGCGGTGCCGCGGAAAGGTCAACCGCGCGGAAGGGAACGTTCGACGGAGGGTCTTGCAACTCGCCTTCGGTCAGGAAGAGGAATCCTTCCTCGGCGCTTTCCGGCAAAGGCACGGCATCCCAAAGCCATGTCGGCTCGAACCCGAGGTCGTTCCGGCCGCTGATTCGCGGAAGATCCGGCCGGGGCTCTTGGCGCGTCTCGAACGGAGTCCGCGCAACCTCGTCGTCTCCTTCGCGGATACGGTAGCGGAATCCCGCCTCGAGCCCCTCGAATCGCTGCGTGGTGCCGGATGGCCACAACACGTCTACGCTCAGCGCCCGGCTCCGGTCGCCCAGCCCGAAATGCAATCGTTTCGTGTGCTGGGAGATATATCCGGAGCCGGCGGAAAGCGACTGCACGGAGACGCCATCCTCCGTCTCCACCTTGACGATCGCTCCGATGGCATCGCGATTCGACTGGGTTCCTTCCAGATCGATTGCCAAGGCTTCGCGCGTCCCCGCGGATTGGTTGCGGAAGGCGAGCAGTTGCGGGCCGAGCCGGCTCTTCAGGAAAAGGTCCGGGCGACCGTCTCCGTCGAAGTCCGTGACCGCGAACGCCCGGCTGTCGGCGATCCGGTCGAGGCCGGACACGCCCGAAAAGTCACGGTACTTCCCTCCCCGCCGAACGTAGAAGACATTGGGCTCATTGCCATTCCAGCTGTAATCCTCCCGGACCAGTTGATTCAAGCAATTCCAACCTGTCTCGTAGCCGGGTCTCGGCTTCTCCTCCGCCGGCGACTCCGCGACAACCTTGCGCCAGAAGAAGCTGCCAAGGTCCTTTTCCGGGGAATGCGTGATCATCCCGGCGGTGACCAGGATTTCGGGGGTGCCGTCCAGATCGAAGTCGAATCCGTCACCTGACCAGGACCATCGGCCCATCTCGACCCCTTCCTTGCTGCCGGCATAGTCGAAGGATCCGTCTCCGCGGTTCCGGTAAAGCGAATTGCCCTTCGTGTGGCCGCGGTAATCCCTAGCCGGAACGCCCTCCCGGACCGGGCCGAACGCGGGGTCGCTCGCGACGCGCTGGCCGGTGGCTGTCCACATGTTCGTGACATAGAGGTCCAGTCGCCCGTCCCGGTTGTAGTCGAACCAAGCGGCACTCATCCCGGGGCCGGTGTCGTGCAAGCCCTTCCGCTCGGCGATGTCGCGGAACTTCCCTGCGGAATACTTGTAGAGGTTGTTGCGCCCGAAGTCGTTGGCCACGTAGAGTTCCGGCCAGCCGTCCTCGTCGTAGTCGCACCACGCGGCGGCGAAGCTGTAGCGATCGTTGTTCTCGTCCAATCCGGACTCTTCGGTCACGTCCTGAAAGAAGCCCTCGCCGTCACCCCGCAGCTCGTTGCGGAACAGGAAGTTCGGAGGCCCGTTGCGGGCGTCGTGGTACGGGGCGGGATAGCGGTACTGGTCCTCGCTCTGAAAATACAGGTAGGAGCAAAGATACAGGTCCAGATTGCCGTCTCGGTCGTAATCCGCCGCGGCCATGCCTGCAAACGTACCCTTCGCTTCGTTGCGAAAACGGAAAGCGTTGCGACGGTGCCGGAAGCGCCCCGTCCCATCGTTCAAGAAGAGCAGCGGCCCGCCGCTGGTGAGCACGACCAAGTCCTCGAAACCGATGTTTCGCAAGTCAAGGAACAAGGCCTGGGCCGTGTCGTCCAGCACGCCGACGCCGGCCTCGTCGGTCTGGTCAAGCCAAGTGCCGTCCTCCTGGCGGCTGTAAAGGCGGTTGGGCAGCCCACCCGGCTGGCAAACGTAGAGTTCGTCCCAGCCATCGCCATCGATGTCGCCGACCGCGACGCCCTGGTTACCGTAAACTCCGATCCCGGTTGCCGGGTCCAGCCTCGATCGCCAAAAAGGGATCCCCTTGGCGAGCTGTTCGCGCACGCTCGGCGCCTTCTCGAAAACGTCCGCCGTTACGTCGGCGAAGAGCGCCGACGGCGATCGGACCAAGGTCTCCGCAACCGGCTCGAACCCGGCGAGTCGGCCGCCCTGCCATCGCATGCGCCACTGCCCAACTCGATGCTCGATTCCGCTTTCAGTTTCCGAAGCGACCTCAAAACGGACGATGTCGCCCGGCAGCGCGCTGAAGCTTGCCCGGCGAACCTTTCCAAGAGCGGCGACCCATCGCTCCAGACCCTTCGAAAAGCTCTCGCCGCCGGCGCTGTACTCGGCCCGCAGGAATTGATCCGACTCGACATAGCGAGCCGGCATGGGGGACTCCCCTTGGAATCCGGCGGCCAGAGGCAAGTTGCCCCCAAGAAGGTGCGAATCGAGTGTTTGCTCGACTTGGACCCCGCGCGTCTCGAGTCGAAAGGTGTCGGCGGACGGGTCAACCAGTCCGCGCAGGTCAGCGCATGGCGGAGGCTCGCGGAATTGGACCGGGAATTCCTCAGCTCCTGTGAGCAGCCCTGGCCGGAACGCGGCTCCGGCAGACAGCCACGCGAGAAAGTCGCGCCGTCCCAGGCGTTTCATCGTTCTCGCTCCGCCATCGTTGTCGGCCCTTCGGCTCTTATGCTTCGAACCGAGACCTCGCAATGAAAGAAGCCGCTTGCGGAGCCTGCGTTGAGTCGGTGCGCACCTATTGGGGCCTCGAGCGAAGGACGCGCTCCTCGAATGACGCGATCGCTCGGGCCAGATCCGAGGGCCTTCGCAGTCGGTATTCTGTACCTCCCAGGGCGCGCACTAGATTTCCCATCGCCCCTCGCCAGGCGAAACGCGAGGCATCCAAGAACGAAACGACTGCTCCGATCTGGCGGAGGGGGTCGAGAACGTGATCCGGCAGCCGCCGGCCGAAATGCAAATCCTGTCCGAGGAAAACCACGGCTTCCGGAGGTTCGGATCGCAGCAGCTGCCCCGAGAGAAGACTTGCGAAGAATTGCATCTCGCTACCTCGAGCAAGCTGGCTGAAATCCACCGTCTCGGGCCGCAGTTCTTTGATCACTCCGCTCATGGATTCAAAATCCACCGTCTCGCGGTAGTCCTGGTGAATCAAAACCTTCTGGTCCTCGAAGCTGAAGGCGACAACGGAAAACTCGTTGAAGTTGGGGCTGTTCGCTAGGCGCCTCAAGGCGGCGAAATGCGGAAGGACATGAAACGGACGGGGACGGACCACGCGGCCACGGCGACCTAGGACGTCCATGCTGATGAAAATCTTTATCCGCCGGGACGACTTCAGGTGCGGCCTCTCGAATCGCCGCTGGGGTCGAAAGAGGTGCATCGCCGTGTCGACGATCTCCCCGGGCTCGAGCGTCAGCTTCACCGAGCGCTCGCTGCGACCGAGCGAGGCCTTGAACAGCCGCGTGCCGTTGCAATGACGCCCCCGGTCGTCCTCAATCCGCCATGTCGTACGGTACTCGCCCGAGCCGACAGAGAACGCGCTGGAAAAGCCCACCTCGCCGCGGATGCCTTCAGGCACCTCCTCGTCCACCTTGAGCTCGTGGTGGATCAGCTTCGGCTCGCCGGGCGTGCCGTTGACAGGCTCCACGATTATCTCCACGCCGAGTTCGAATCGATCGCCCCAGAATTGCTTGACCGGCAAGGAAAACCACGTCCCCGCGACAAACCGGAACTCGAAGTCAAGGAATGGCCCGATCTTGCCGCTCGAGCATTTGAGCGGTCTATCGGCGTCCGCTTTCGCCCGGGCCGCCCCGGCGAGCAGGACGAAGCACGCCAACAGCTTCACGAACGACCGCATGAACAAGCGACGATTGCCATCAGCGTATCAGCAACGGGGCCTTCCGATGCCGTTGGTAGAATGTGACTTCAGGGCGGCGAAGATAGGTTTTTCGAATTCTTGACCTCACAAGTGCCAACCCCGAAGGTGTGGCCGGTCGCCGAAAGCGCGTGGCAAATCCGCCTCCCGCTTCCATGGGCCCTGACCAGCGTCAACGTCTTCCTGTTCCGCGGCCGGAACGGGTACATCCTGCTGGATACGGGCATCCGGTCGGACGACTGCCTCCTAGCGCTCGAGACCTCCCTGAGGAGCCTGGGCGTTTCTTGGTCCTCGATCAAGGAGATTCTCGTTAGCCACCTCCATCCCGACCATCTCGGCGCGGCGGCAGAGATTCGCCGACGATCCGGTGCGCCGGTTCGCATGCCCGGCCGGGAAGCCAAACTCGTGGAACCGCTCGGGCCAAACCGCAAGTTCTTCGCGGAAGCCGCGGAATTCCTGGTCGCGAATGGCATACCCGCCGACCAAGTGGAAATCATGCGCCAGCAAGCCAAAGCCGGAGCGCGCGCGTCCGAGCGGCTCGTGGTCGACGGAAGCATAAGCGCGGGCGAATCGATAGAGTTTCATGGCGGGACGCTGGAGGTCGTGCCGGCGCCCGGGCATTCTCCGGCCCAGATGTGCTTTTATTGCCCCGGCCAGCGCGTGCTGTTCTCTGCAGACGCCATCCTTCCCCGGGTCACGCCGAACATCGGCGTGCAATGGTTCTACCAAGACGACCCTCTCGGGGACTATTTCAAGACACTTGCTGGGTTGGAGGCGCGCGAGGTGAAGACCGTCATACCCTCCCACGGGAGGCCATTCCGAGGCCACCGCGAATGGATAGCCAACACCCGGCGCCATCATGTGCGGCGCTGCAAGACCATCCTCGAGGCGATGTCCAACGAGCCGGTCGACGCCTACAAGATCGCGGGCTCTGTCTGGGGTGAAGACCGCAGCTTGATGGACAGGCGATTCGCCATGGCCGAAGCGCTCTCGCACCTGCATTACATGGCCCTGCGGCAGCAAGTCGAGAAGGTCTCGATCAATGGGATCGCGCATTGGCAGCAGACGTGACACCTGCTAGCGACGCGTCTACAATATTCGATTCCAGTGCCTAGCTTCCGAGTCATCGCCGACGGTCCCTTGGACGACACGGTGCTCGGATTCGCGGGTCCCTCAATCCAGTTTCTCCCCTGGAGCGTGGCTGTGGAGGGCACCTCCGAGCCCGTCGACGGAATCTACACCTACGGCCATCCCCGCCTCGACGGTCCCATGCTCGACAGAATCGCCGGCGTCAGGGTCATCAGCAACTACGGCGTCGGCGTCGATCACATCAAGGTCCCGGACGCCGTCGCCCGCAGCATTCCGGTCGGCAACACGCCCGACATTCTGGACGGAGCGACAGCCGACTCCGGCTTTGCGTTGCTGCTAGCCGCCGCCCGGCGGGTCGTCGAAGGGGACCGTTACGCCCGCTCAGCCGAATTCCTGCACTATGACCCCGGCTTCATGCTAGGCCGCGAGGCGCACTCCACGACTCTCGGCATCATCGGCCTAGGCAACATCGGACGCCAAGTGGCTCGGAGGGCCCTGGGGTTCGACATGCGCTTGCTTTACCGGAACCGAAACCGGAATTTGGACGCCGAAGCCGAACTGGGCGCAGAGTACGCGACCCTAGAAGACTTGCTGCGTCGATCCGACTACGTGATCCTAACCTGTCCGCTGACCGACGAAACACATCACCTCATCGATGCCGCTGCGCTGCGGGAAATGAAGCGCACAGCGACGCTCGTCAATATCGCCAGGGGACCGATTGTCCACACGCAGGCACTGTACGAGGCACTCCGCGACGGCGAGATCGCGAGCGCCGGACTGGACGTGACCGATCCGGAGCCCCTGCCCAGGCATCATCCCCTGCTGGATCTCCCGAACGTCACGATCCTGCCCCATCTCGGTAGCGCGACCATCGAGACACGCAGCAAGATGGCAGAGATCTCGGTGAAGAACCTCTGGCTAGGGCTGAACGGCAAGCCGCTGCTCCACCAAGTGGGCCTCTGATCAGCGGCCCCCAGACTTGGCCCTTTCTTTCGACGCGTCTCAGAGCAGCGCTTCGATGCGCTGAGCGAGGTCTGCCTCTTCCATGGCGCCGGGGTGGTAAAGGCGCACCACGCCGGATCGATCCACCAGCACCAATGTAGGCGTCGTGCTCACTCCGAAAGAGACGAAGTTCTCCCCGCTGAGCGGCACCGGCACGCTACGAAGCAGACCGTCCTTGGAGACGTGCGCGGTCTCGATATAGGCGCGCTCGCTTGAGGCGTCGGCATCTCGCCCTCGTTCCACGTATCCGTACAGCCGGGTCGGGGCGACGATGCGCAGGCCGCGCTCCCCGAACTGCCGCTGCAACCGCGAAAGGACGGGCTTTTGCACCTTGCAGTCCGAGCACCAATGCGCCCAGAAAAAGAACAGCGCCACCTTGTCCCGCAGATCCCCGGGATCGAATCGCCGCTTTCCCAACCGCTCGCCGCTGTTGATCGCGGGCATGGGCTTGCCTGCCAAGTCCAGCACCAGCAGATTCTTGTTGAGGCGGGTCTCGATGGAGCTGCCGGAGTACTTCTGCAATTGCTCTCGCAGGAAAGATACGGCTTGCCCGCGATCTCCCGAGGCGACATAGACCTTGCCGAGGGTCTCAATCGCCGCTCCCAGGGCGAGCGGCAGCGAGGCCTGAGGATCAGGGCTCAGATTCTCGTTGGCCAGCAGGCTCTCGCATGCCGCGAGCGTGCGCTCGGAATAGTCCGCGGCCAAATCCCAGTCCTCGCCAATCGCTCCGGCCCGACCAACCCAGGACATCGCTTCCAGCCATTTCGCGTCGAGCGGCTGCCCCGGGTCCCGAGTCGCCTCGAACAGGGCTTTCGCTTTCGTCGGCTGCTTGCCGAACGCTAGAGCCTTGAGGTCTCGTGTGGGCGGCTCGGCACCGCTTGCGATCGAGAGAACGCCAACGAGTGCAAAGGCTACGGTCCCGAGAAGATTCAACGGCATGTTCCCTCCTGCCAAACTGCTGCTCAGAATACCGCATCTGTTGAGCGACCGGAGCCCAAGTGGCCGCCGGGCGTCGCAATCAAGGCAAGAGGCGCAGGCTAGCAGGATCCGACGGCGAAGCGCCTTGCTCGCGTCGCGGCGACCGCCCCTGATTGCGAGCGAATCATCGGCCAAGGGAAGTGCAGCTTGATGCAAGGGCCGGAAGGGCGCACACGTTCGCGCAAGCAAGGCTCCGGGCACAACCGTGGAGGCCTAGCTTGCGAACAACTCTTTGGGAAACTCGATTCCCGATGCCCGAGCATGGAACGCTGACTGACACAGCTGGCCATGTCAGGAAAGCTCTGCCTCGCGAATGCCGAATCACATCCTCATGGCCCATAACGTGCCGCGAAAACGAATTCCATGCGCAAGGGGTGCGGTTCCGGCCGGCCCTTGCTGGACCGACTGAGGTGACTGACAGATTTTCCCCGCGACGAGAAACCTAGGAACTGGAGGGATGCTCTGACTCGCGCGGGTCGTTAGGCTGGGCCAAGTTTGTTTCCTCCAATTCCTTGTGCTTCACGACAGCCGGACGTTCCATCGTTCCGCTCCGTGACGCAGGGACTCGCGCAGAGCCCGATCGTTTTCCGTCAACCGGGCAGTCGCAAGAATGCACGGCATAAGCAGGCAAGGCGGATACGCGCGGTCGCCATTCCGCCTTCCAAGGGCCAAGAAGCCGATCTGAACGCTAGGACTCCCGATGCCGAGGCTTCTTGCATGCTAGACAAACGCTCCTCGGCAACAGGGTGCAACAGTCCCGAATCCATAAGGAATGCTTGCTCGTCGAAGGCAGTTTGCCCGGCCCGAAAACGCCCGGCGGCCATCGAAAAATTTCGGCCGTTAACCCGGGGGAGCGGCGTGCCGGGGAGTCTGGCCAAGTTCGAGCCGCTTATGCGGATCCCGCCCAAGCGGGCGACAAAGTTCGAAGGCGTGCCACGATGCCCCTCAGAGTGTCTAGCAACGACTCGACTTGACCGGCGTCGGTCTCCCTGCCCAGAGAGAAGCGCAATGTTGACTTGGCGTTATCGCGGCTCAAGCCGATCGCCGAGAGCACATGGGAGGGCTCCACCGCCCCGCTGGAACAAGCCGAGCCGCTGGACACGGCGAACCCTTGCAAGTCTAGCGAGATCAGCAGAGGCTCCGATTCCACGTGGTCGAATCGGATGCTAGACGTCGTGGCCAGGCGCGGTGCGCGCGCTCCGTGGACATGCGCCGAAGGGATTGATTCCAGAATGCCTCGCTCCAGCCGGTCGCGCAGCTGCCCGACCCGATGGGCTTCTTGCTCCCGATCGGATCCGGCCAATTCCGCGGCAAACCCTAACCCGATGATCCCCGCAACATTCTCTGTGCCCGGTCTCCGATCGCGCTCGTGACTGCCTCCGTACTGCACCTTCCCTAGCTGTAGCCCGCGCCGGATGTAGAGCGCTCCCACGCCCTTCGGCCCGTATATCTTGTGCGCGCTCAAGCTGAACAGATCGACCCCCATGTCGATGACGCGGGTTTCGACCTTTCCGAAACTCTGGACGCCGTCGCTATGCAACGGCACTCCCGCCTCCCGCGCAACCTCTGCGATGTCGCGGAGCGGCTGCATCGTGCCCAGCTCGTTGTTGGCATGCATGACAGTGATCAGCACGGTGTCAGACCGAATTGCGGCGCGCAAATCGTCCGGCGAAACGACGCCGTCGGAGCCTGCGGGAAGGTAGGTCACGGCGACTCCTTCGCGCTCGAGTTGCTGACACGCATGCAGCACGGCCGGATGCTCGATCTGGGTTGTGATGACATGGCGGGACCCGCCACGCCCGCGCGCCGTCCCGAACACTGCCAGGTTGTCCGCCTCGGTGCCGCCGCTGGTAAACGCGATGTCGCGAGCGTGGCAGCCGAGTTGCGCCGCAACCTGCCTTCTCGCCCGTTCGACGCCTAGTCGGGCTCTCTGCCCGAAGCTGTGCAGGCTCGACGCGTTGCCGTACACGCCGCCGAAGTACGGCAGCATTGCCTCCAGCACGCGGGGATCGACCGGCGTCGTGGCGTTGTGGTCGAAATAGCAGCGTCGCATTCGCTTGTGCCTAAGCCAAAGTATAGGACGCCGCCGGTACGCTCCTCCCTGTGTTGCGGGGACTGAGACGGCCGAGAACGGCTGAACGGCGGGCGGGACAGGCGCCGAGTTGCGCGTTGCTCAACCTAAGGTGACAATGGATGTCAGCAATGTCTCTTCGCGTTCTTGCACTCGCTCTCGTCCTCCCGCTGCTGCTATCCGCCTCGGACTTGGCCGAGGAGGCCAACGTCATTCTCAAGGAGAACTGCCAGATCTGCCACGGCGCGGCCATCCAGCAGTCGGGCTTGGACCTGCGGACGCGAGAGAAGATCCTAGCTGGCGGCGAGCGAGGGCCCGCCGTGGTGGGGTCGAACCTCATGGGAAGCTGGCTGTGGCGGCTCGTCTCGCACCAAGTGAAGCCGTTTATGCCCCCGGGAGGCAAGCTGGAACCCGAGAAGGTCGAAGTGCTGCGCAAATGGGTCATAGCCGGGGCACCCATGCCGGAGGCCGCCATAACGGACGAGGAAGCCGAGCGACTCGCCGCGCTCAAGAAACTGGAGGAACGCCCTATAACGGAGGAAGAGCGGTCTTGGTGGGCTTTCGCCGGTCTGAAGCGCGTGGACGTCCCAGGAGGCGATGACATCCATCCTGTGGACGCGTTCCTGCAGGAGAAGCTCACGAAAGAAGGCCTCTCCAAGAGCGAACAAGCGGACGAGCGGGCACTAATCCGACGGCTTTACTTGGACTTGACGGGCCTGCCGCCGACGCCGGAGGAAATGAGGGCCTTCCTCGCTGACGAATCGCCGGGCTCTTGGGAGTCCCTCGTCGACCGGCTGCTCGAATCGCCCCATTACGGGGAGCGCTGGGGCCGCCACTGGCTCGACTTGGTCCACTACGCCGATTCCGGCGGCTACGAGCGCGACTTCGACTGGCCCTCGATGTGGCGCTACCGCGATTACGTGGTCAACGCATTTAACAACGACATGCCGTACGACCGCTTCATCCGCGAGCAGATCGCAGGCGACGAGATCTCCCCGGACTCGCCCGACGCGAACGTTGCGACCGGCTACCTGCGAATGGTGCTCGACAACAACGTCAAGGACGAGCGCACGCGCATGGACGAACTCGACGACAATGTCGCAACCACGGCCCAGACCTTCCTAGCAGTCACGGTGCAGTGCGCTCGCTGCCACGACCACAAGTTCGACCCGATTCCGCAAAAGGACTATTACCGGATGCAAGCGGTGTTCTTCTCGACCAAGGAGACGGACTACCCGCTCGTTTCCCAGGACATTGTCGCCCGCCACAAAGCGCTGAACAAGGAAATCACGGAACAGCAGAAACCGCTCAGGGCGCGTCTGGCGGAGATTGACAAGCCTCACCGGGAATTCCTATTCCAAGCGAAGCTCGACACCCTCCCGACGTACTACCGCGTCGCTTGGGAAACACCTGCGGAAAAGCGCAACAAGGCCCAGCGGCTCAATGCTCGGCAGGTGGAGGCGCTGTATAAGCTGATCGAGCGCGACGACATGCTGGCGAGAATGAGCGATCCGGATCGCGTCAAGTACCAGGAGACCGAGCAGCTCATCAAGGATCTGGAGAGTCGACGCCCGGAACCCTACCCGACGGCCCGGACGATCTCGGAAGACGGCCCCGAAGCCCTGCCATCGTATTTCCTGCACCGAGGCGACCCCGGAAGCAAGGGATCTCGCATGGAACCCGGCGTGCTGACCGTGGCGGCTAGGTTGGAACCCGCCTTCGGTACCCCTCCCGCGCACGCCAAGACTAGTTGGAGGCGCAAGCACTTCGCCGAGTGGATCGCATCGGAAGGCAACCCGCTGACTGCCAGGGTTATGGTCAATCGCATTTGGCAGCACCATTTCGGCGAAGGCATCGTGCGCACGCCGAGCAATTTCGGCAAGACGGGCATGCAGCCAAGCCATCCCGAACTCCTCGACTGGCTCGCGCTGGAGTTCATCGATTCGGGCTGGTCGATCAAGCACATGCACCGACTGATGCTGACTTCGGAAGCATATCGGATGGCCAGCAGGGACTTGCCGGAGAATCTGAAGAAGGACGCGGGCAACAATTTCTTCTGGCGGCAGAGCCGCAACCGTCACGAGGTCGAGGTGATCCGGGACCAGATGATGACCGCGGCCGGCACACTCGATCGCAAGGTGGGGGGACCCGCCGTGCGGCCCTACATCGATCCCACCCTATTTCAATCCAGCACCGACCGGACTTGGCCGGGCATGGCGATCGGGGATCCGGGGAGCTGGCGGCGCAGCATTTACGTGTTCTCCAAGCGCTCGATCCGTTACCCGATGTTCGAGGCATTTGACCAGCCCGACATGGTGACTTCCTGCAGCCGCCGTACGAGGTCCACCGTGGCTCCGCAGGCCCTGCTGCTCATGAACAATGCCGAGGTGCTCTTGCAGGCTAAGTACTTTGCCCAGCGCGTGGCGTTGGAAGCAGGGCACGATCCGGCTGCACAAGTGGATCTGGCGTTCGAACTGGCCTTGACCCGAAAACCGAGCGAGGCGGAGAAGAGCAAGGCACTGGCCTTCGTCAGCGGTACGCCAACCGGTCTGGTGGACCTTTGCCAGACACTGTTCAACCTCAACGAGTTCCTGTATCGGCAGTAGCGGGCGATTCGCTCCAGTCAGCGGCCAGTGGACCCGAAACCGCCCTGGCCCCTGCGGCTCTCTTCCAGGGATTCAACCAGATCCCACTGCACACTCGCGTAGGTTGCGACAATCAACTGGGCAATCCGGTCTCCGGCGCGCACGAGGTAGGGCTTCTCACTGAGATTGATCAGGGTCACCCGCAGCTCTCCGCGATAGCCCGGATCGATCGTGCCGGGGCTGTTGAGAAGCGTGAGGCCGTGCTTGCGGGCGAGCCCGCTCCGCGGCCGGACTTGTCCTTCGTAGCCTCTCGGGAGCTCTATGCAGATCCCCGTACGCACGCTCTTCCACTCCCGCGGCCGCAGCTCGGTCTCCTCCGCCGAATACAGGTCCAAGCCTGCGTCTTCTGATGCGCCGTGCGCGTAAGTCGGCTCGATTGCACCCTCTAGCAACTTCCGGTATCGAAGTGTCAACTGCTCGGGCATAAAGGAAGTTAACTTAGCACGGCATCACCGCAGCGGGTATCTCCGAGCGCGTGCCGATTCGTCCGAGCCGGTCCGCGGCGGGGCCTCTTGAATACGCTCGGCCTTGAATTGGAGTGTCACGGCGCGGGTAGCGGTCACCGGCTTAGGTGGCGGGCGAGGAACTCCATCAAGATTCGAGTGCTCTCGTCGCCGTCGATCCCCATGTAGGTGTCGAGCGGCATGTGCGCTCGCCCTATCGCCTCGTGCGAGGACACTTCGACGCCTGCCTCCTGGAGCTTCTTCTCCATCGGCATCACTTGCTGGCGCGTGACCGCGCGACCATCGGCGCCGAAAAGCAGGAACGGAGGAATGCCCTTGCCTGCCTCGACGTGATGCCAGGGTGAAACCGGCGTCCACGCGGCCGGGTCCGTTCCGAAGACTTGGAACTGGGATCTGCCCGCGGTCTCCATCCGCAATGGCACGTCGAGCATTGCCGTGTCGATCGCGACCACGGCGCTGAGATCTCCGAGGGATGCGCCAGCTGCCTCCATGAACCTCTGGTTCGTGGCAACGACCGACACGAGGTGCGCCCCGGCCGAATGACCCATCAGCACGAGCTTAGAGCCCTCGCCGCCGTACTTGGCGGCGTGCCGTTTCAGCCACACGGCGGCTGTCGCGACATCCTGCGCCATTCCGGACAGGCTCGTTTGGGGGTGAAAGCGGTAATTCATGGACGCGAACAAGTACCCTTCCGGGACCAGTGCGGCTGGCTTGAAAAGGGCTCTCCGCTTGTCTCCGCGGACCCACCCTCCGCCATGCACGTAAAGAATCACAGGAGCGCCCGCCAGCCCTTCACGGAAGTAGATGTCGAGGCTCTGCCGAATCGGATCGCCGGCGGCGTCGCTGGCATAATCGATGTCCGCGACGCGGACGATCCCGCGTCGCTTGCGCGCCTCCTCCGAATCCCGCCTTGCTCGCAGATAGTCAAGTGCAGCGTCGCCTGAATGATAGGAGCGGATCGTCGAGTTCGGCCAGAATCCGAACGGTTCCATCCCCTTGGACTCGTGTCTTGCCGCCATCCGCTGGCGGAACGTCTCGACAGCAGCCTCGGGCGGGGCCGGCTGTTCGAGATAGCGCGCCAGAAAGCGGAAGCGGTTGCGGGAGCGGTCCATGACCGTGCTGCCGACATGGTCAGCCCAGCGCACGAGGCGAAACTCGTGCCGTAGGCGGTGGCGCCAAAGCAGGCGATGCAGGAATTCGCCGCCCTCCATGAAACCGAAGCCATCCTCGTCACCGACCTCGAGATAGATCGCCGAGTCTTCGAGTCGCGACGGATCGTTCTCAACGATTGATGCCGGGTTCTCCCTCTGGAATCGCTCGGCGTCGAACGGGCTGCCGAACAGGCTGGAGATTCTCTCGGGAGAGCGGATCTTGTTGCGGTCCGGAACCTTGTCCCGTGTCAGCCCGGGCCATGCCCCGGGCTCCATTGCAGCCAGAGCCCCGAACGTCTCGGGATATTTGAACCCCAGCCGCAGGCTGCCGAGCCCGCCCATCGATATACCGGTCACCATCGTGGTCTTGCGATTGACGCTCACACGGTACTCTGCCCTCAAGTGCGGCAAAAGCTCCGTCATGATGAATGTCTCCCAGCGTTCCATGCCGTCGTGGCTGTCCATGTAGATGGAACCGGTCGCCACCGACGGGGTCACCAGGACCAGCTTTGGGAGATCGTTCGACGCCCACATCTCGCCGATCTGAAGCTGGAATCTCGCGAGTTGCTCGCGGTCCCCTCCGGCGCCGTGCAGCATCAGGACGAGTGGCAAGCGCTCACCGTCGGGTGAGTACTCGTCAGGAAACAGGACCGCGTATTCGACGGCGCCCGCGGTCACCAAGTCGGTCGCCAGAGATTCGCGTATGATCCGCGAGCCGGGTGCCAGCTCCGCCGCAAGAAAGCACGCAAGCAGTCCAAATGCGAACCTAACCGCCGTCGACGGGTACTCCCGGAATCGCACTCTGCGTAGGAACTCAACTCGATCCGCGATACTCGCGAGGACACCTGACATAGCTGTAGCCATTTGCGTGACTATATCCCAAGACTACTGCTTTCGGCCGCCTAGCAGGGACAGGCGGAACGCGGCCATCTCTTGGCCGTTGCGAACCAGTAGCACGTCGCCGACCAGCGCCGGATGATTCCACGTCTTGCCGTCGATCGCCGGAAACCGCGCCAATTCCAGGAATCGCTCCGGGGTCGCAGCAACCAATGCCAGCTCGCCCTGCTCGGACACTACCAGCAGCAAGTCTTGGTCGGCCAGTACCACGAGCTGGCCGTGGCCGAAGCGGCCACCCTTCCACTTGCGCACGCCATCGGCCACGTCGATGCACGCCAAGATGCGGCCGTCGAAGCCGAAGGCATGCCCGTCATGCACTACGAAGTCGCTGAAGTAGGGCTTCAGCCGGAAGGAGGTCCAGCGCTCGGTGAGGACCCATCCACCCGGACCGCGCTCGACCCCGAGCCGGCGCATGCCGGTTCCGTCATCGCCGCTGATCAGGAGGTCGCCGCCCCCTGCCAAGGCCGGCTGCAAAATGCGGGTGCCCCGCGACCACGCGTGCTCCCAGAGCGGCTGGCCATCGGACGGTGTGACGCTGGTCGCTCCGCGGCCGGTCATCAGCAAGACCTGCGCGACTCCGTCGATCGTCAGTGAATGGGGCGAGCTATAGCCATCGCTGTCGGCCGCGACACTCCAGCGCGGATCGCCGGTGGCAAGGTCGTAGGCCGCGAGGGCACTCGCGACAGCGACAATTACAAGGTCGTCGACCACTAATGGCGAACTCGCGAAGCCCCAGCCTGGAACCTTCGCGCTGAGGTCGGAAGCCGCGTTGCGCGACCACACGACGGCACCGGTACCGGCGTCAAGTGCATTCAGGATCCCGGTCGCACCGAATGCGTATACGATGCCGTCGCTCAAAGTTGGCGTCGCGCGCGGACCGGCGCCGGCATGCGAATCCCAGAACCGGGCCGCATCACGGTGCCTCCACACCGGCTTGCCGGTAGCCACGTCGTAGCTCGCGACGACCTCGTCGTCACCGCGCTGCTCTTGCGTATAAAGGAGGTCGGCGCCAACCGCAAAAGAGGAGATGCCCGGCCCGACAGCCCGGCGCCACAGCTCGATCGGAGGCATTGCAGCCCAGTCAGTCTCTATCCGCACGCCGTGGATGACGCCGTCGCGACCAGGCCCGCGAAAGCCTAGCCAGTCGGTTCCTGCCTTGTCAGGTGTCAGATCCCAAGGAAGCGGATCCGGGTCGTCGCCGACGTTGGCCAGAAGTTGCTCCTCGCGAGTTTCCGCCCAACGCCACGCGAACTCCGCAGCCCCGTCGCCGGTGATGCCATCGCTTCGAAGGAGCGTCCACGGTCCGCACGTGACCAAAATGGTCGCGACCATCGCCGAGCGCCGAGGGCCGTCCGCAAGATGACGGCTGGCTACCGCCCACCCGACGAATGCGAGGCTCAGGACTGGAATTGCGTAGATGGCGAACATCATCCCCATCATTCCGGTCGCAATCGACTCGTGGACGATGTGCGATGTCGCAACCAGCGCAACAATCACCAGGGCGATGGCTCCCCAGCGGTCGAGCACAGGCGCCCGGCTGAGAAACCCCCACCACACGACGACAGCCAACCCGCCAGCGAATCCGCCAAGCACTGAGATGTAGCCAGCCGCGGGCCCGCTTGCGACAAGGGGGACACCTAGCCAAGCTAGCCACTGCAGTATCACTGCGACCACCCCGAGCCGCAGCCGCAGCGGCTTCTGTCGCGTCGATTCAGCTGCTTGCATTCTTCCTTTGGACATTGTCCAGCCCCCCACGATAAGGGAAGCGGTCGCGCATTGGAACGCCAAGCCGGGCCTAGGCCGACATCAACCCCGGCCGCGGGTGCCGCATGCCGCCGCGGCGGCAGCGTATCCAATCCCCAGCATCCCAAAGCGGGTAGGCAGCCGCGGCGATCACGCCATCCTTTCATGAACAACTTGGAGTGTCAAATTTGCAACAATGATGCATAAATGCAATTGAAGCGAGTGACTCCTTGGATCAGCGAATGCGGATTGCGTACCGGCTGCAAGATTTAACCTTCATATTTACAATAATTTTGTGCTATCTCAGAGTATTCAAGCCACTGAGCTTGAATCGGTGTTGCAATATATCTGGTTTTTGACATATAATTGCAAATTCTATCGTCTAAGCCGCTTCGACCTGAGGCGGCGGCGAGCTGCCGTAGCGCGGTCTCGCGAAATGGAGATTGCCCCAAGCCTCCCCTCTGATCGGAGAACATACCGTGATCGGATTCAAGAAACTGATTTTCTGGCTGCACCTCTGCTGCGGGATCTCGCTAGGGCTGGTGGTCTTCACCATGTCGGTCACCGGCGTCATCCTCACTTACGAGAAGCAGATGGCGCGCTGGGCCGACGGGTTCGACGTACGCCCGCCCTCCCCCGAAGCGCAGAGGCTTGGACTATCGAGGCTGTTGCAGCGGGCGTACCTCGAGACAGGGAAGCGGCCGTCCTCGATACAACTCCGATCCTCTCCCGAAGAGCCGGCGCGAGTATCTTTTGGTCGCGAATCCTTCGTGATCGATCCGTACACCGGTGCCGCCCTCGGCGAAGGTGCCACCGGCGTGCGCGGGTTCTTTCGCACGATGATCGTCTGGCACCGCTGGCTAGGGCAAGAGGGCGACGGGCGCGCCGTGGGCAAGGCGATCACCGGAGCCTGTAACCTCGGATTCCTGTTGATCATCGTCACGGGCGCGTACTTGTGGTGGCCGAAAAGCTGGACTTGGAAATCCGTCCGCCCAATCGTCTTCTTCCGGCGCGGACTACCCGCCAAGGCCAGGGACTTCAACTGGCACAACGTCTTCGGTTTCTGGTGCGCCATCCCACTATTCATTGTCGTGGCGACAGGCACCTTCTTTTCCTATTCTTGGACCACCGACATACTCTACGCCCTCACGGGCGAGGAACGCTCGCAGGGAGGGGGGGCAAGCGGCGGCAAGCCCAAGGAACCGGCCCGGCCGCCGAGTTTCGACGGCCTGGACACGCTGCTCGACATGGCCGCGGCAGCGGAACCCGACTGGAAGATCGTCACCGTGCGACTGTCCGAGAGCCCCTCCGCGCCAGTTGCCTTCACCTTGGACCGCGGCAACGGGTTCCGTCCGGATCTGCGGTCCACCCTTGTCCTGCATCGCGATACGGGGAGGGTCTTGAGGCACGAGACCTACGCCGACATGGGAAGCGCCCAAAGCGCGCGCACCTGGATTCGCTGGCTGCACACGGGAGAAGCAGGCGGCTTGGCCGGCCAGACTCTCGCGGGAGTCGCTTCGCTGGCGGGCTGCTTCTTGGTCTATACAGGCTGGATGCTGAGCTGGCGGAGGTTCCGGGCTTGGCAGCAGCGCATTCGGCAGGCGGGCTGACACGCCCCGGCCCGGCTCGGATCTCTAGCGGAAGTCGTGCGACTCGATTCCCAAGGCAGGCGCGTTCAGCGGCAGCAGCCTGTCCGCCTTCACGGCAACCGTGCCCTCGGCGCCCTGCAGAATCCCTTCTGCCAGCAGGAACGGCTCGTTCATCACTTCGACCCGATAGGCTTGAAATACCTGCGGCGTTAGGATCAGGTTTGAAACTCCCGTCTCGTCCTCGAGAGTGACGAAGCAGAAGCCCTTGGCCGTCCCGGGGCGCTGCCGGGTGATTACGGCTCCGGCCACGCGCACGCGCTGCCCGTCAGGGGCGGCTTCCATTTCGCGCGAAGACAGAACGCCCATGCCGGCTACCCGTCCGCGCAGATAGTGCATCGGATGCTTTCCAACTGTCAGCCCCGCGCCGCGGTAATCGGCTTCGAGACGCTCTAGCGGGTTCATCGCGGCCAGTGGGCCGGGTTCGGGCAGCTCGTCGTCCTGCCCCGCGAAGAGAGGCCCCTTCGGTCGCCAGACGCTCTCGATCTGCCATAGGGCCTCGCGTCGGTGGATCCCCTTCCCCAGGGAGTTGAGCGCTCCGATCTCCGCCAGCACGTCAAGCTCGCTCTTCTGCAGCCGGACTCGCCGGACGAACTCGCCGATCGATCGGAAGCGGCCCCCTTGGACGCGCTCCCTGGAAATTCTGGCAGCCGCCTCGGCCCGCATCTCGCTGACGTACATCAGGCCGATGCGCACGCATGACGCGGCACGCGGCGCAACGTCCAGCAGCTGCGAAGGCATGTCCCCGACTCCGCAGCGCACGTCCGATTCGTTCACGTCGATCGGGAGCACGCGCACGCCATGCCGCTGCGCGTCCTTGACCAGGACGGCGGGCGAGTAGAACCCCATCGGCTGGCAATTGAGCAAAGCCGCCAGGAACTCGGCCGGATAGTGCGCCTTGAGGTACGAGCTGGCGTAGGCCAGCAGGGCGAAGCTCGCCGAGTGCGATTCGGGGAAGCCGTACAGCGCGAACGACGAGATGGAGCGCACGATCTCGTCGGCCGCGTCGCCTTCGATGCCGTTCTTGGACAATCCTAGGCGGAGCCGCCCTTCGATCTCGCTCATGCGCTCGAACGAGCGCTTGAAGCCCATCGCCCGGCGGAGCTGCTCGGCCTGGCCGCCAGTGAAGCCCGCCGCCGTCATCGCCATTCGCAGAAGTTGCTCCTGGAAAAGCGGCACTCCCAAGGTGCGCTTGAGGATCGGCTCCAGCGACGGGTGCGCGTACCGAACCGGCTCGCGGCCGAGCCGGCGGTTGATGTAGGGATGCACCATGTTGCCCGTGATCGGACCGGGACGGATGATCGCGACCTCGACGACCAAGTCGTAGAAGCAGGCCGGGCGGATCCGCGGCAGGGTCGCCATCTGGGCGCGGCTTTCGATCTGGAAGACGCCGACCGTGTCGGCTTGCTGGATCATCCGGTATGTCTTCGCGTCGTCGGGAGGAATCCTGGCGAGGTCGAACGAGCCGCCGCGCGACCGGATGATTTCGGTCGATTCCTCGAGCACGGCCATCATGCCCAAGCCCAGCAGGTCGACCTTGATGATGCCGAGGTCGGCGCAGTCCTCCTTGTCCCACTGCACGACGACACGGCCGGGCATGCGGGCGTTCTCAAGCGGCACGACGGAGTCGAGATCCCCTTGGCAGATGACCATCCCGCCCGAGTGCTGGCCGAGGTGGCGCGGCAGCCCTTGGATGTCGAGGCAGAGCCGCAGCCAATGGGCCACCCGCGGGTCGGAGCGGTCGAGACCCGCATCCCCTGCCTGGTTGAGCAAGTCGTCTCGGCTGTCCACGTACTCGAACCCGTGAATGCACTTCGAGAGCCGCCCGATCATCTCCTCTGGAAAGCCGAGCACCTTGCCCATCTCGCGCACGGCGCTCTTGCCGCGGTAGGTGATCACGTTGGCTGTCATGCCGGCCCCGCGCTCCCCGCAGCGCTCGTAGACATGCTGGATCACGCGCTCGCGCTGGTCGCCCGACGGAAGGTCGATGTCAATGTCGGGCCATTCGCCGCGCTCTTCCGAAAGGAACCGCTCGAAAAGCAGGTCCATCCCGACCGGATCGACCGCGGTGATGCCAAGCGAGTAGCAGACGGCCGAATTGGCCGCCGAGCCCCGCCCCTGGCAGAGGATGCCGCTCCGGCGGGCAAACTCGACCATGTCCCAAACGATCAGGAAGTAGCCTTCAAGGCGGAGCTTGGCGATCACGGAGAGCTCGCGGTCGATCTGGCGGAACGCCCGGTCGCGGTGGGGCAATCCACGATAGCGCTTGGCCGCTCCGCGCAAGGTCATCTCGCGCAGGTAGGAAGTGGCGGTCTCTCCCGGAGGCAAAGGGTATCGCGGGAACTCGTAGCCTAGGTCCTCCAGCGTGAAGCCAAGGCGCTGGCTCAGTTCGGCGGTGCACGCGACCGCTTCCGGAAGGTCTGCGAAGAGACGCTCCATTTCCTCGGAGGGCTTGAGATGGCGCTCGGCGTTGGCGTCGAGCAACCGCCCGGCGTCGTCCAGCTTGCGCTTGAACCGCAGGCAGGCGAGGGCGTCGTAGAGAGGCTTGCGGCTTGCCGTGTCGTAGCGGACGCCATTCGTGGCGAGCAGCGGCAGGTCGTGCGCACGGGCGAAATCGATCCGGGCTCGATTGGCGCGCTCCTGCTCGCGCAGCAAATGCCGCTGCAGCTCGACGTAGACGTTCCGGGGGCCGAAGATGCCGCGCACCGCATCCTCGTCGCGGAGGTCATGCAGTAGCGCGACAAGCCCGGAGGAGTATTCCTCGACATCCTGCCATCTGGCTCGTCCTTCCCCCTTGGGCGAGCGCAGGTTCATGCGGGTGAGCAAACGGCAGAGGTTGCGGTAGCCGGCGCGGCTCTCGACCAAGACGGTCAGCCTCCTGTCCAGCACCCCGTTCGGCGTCCCCTTCCTGATATCCGGCTGGTCAAGCGAAATCTCGCAGCCAACCAGAGCGCGCACGCCAGCCGCGCGGGCCGCTTGAAAGAAGCGCGGCGCGCCGGAAACCGAATCGCGGTCGCACAGCGCCAGAGCCTCGTAGCCTAGGTGCGCGGCTTCGCCGAGCAGGTCCTCAGGGTCCGAAGCCCCTTCCAGAAAGCTGAAGCCGGAGGCGCTGTGGAGTTCGACATACATGGACGCTTCTCAAATTGCGGCCCAGCCGCCAGCGGCTAGTCGTACTCCCCCGCGAGGAACCACTCCCCAGTCGTTCTCTCGCAACAGGCCCGGTACAAGCGCCCTTCGACCTCGACGTCCCATTCCTGGTACTGCCAGCCGTGCTGTGTCCACCACTCGCCCGAGACGCGCCAAGGCCCGGCGCATGCCGTGACGGGACCGCGAGCTTCCTTCGCTTCGACACGGACTGGACGGTCCTCGTCCAGGAGCACTTCCGCCGGACGCGAGGGCCGGAAGCAGCGGAAAACCAGAGAGCTCCCAGGGAGAGGCGATGCCGGGGACTGAGGGGACGGACTGCTTTGTTCCAGCAAGGGAGTTGGATGCCTTGCCCTAGCCGGTCCGCTACCTGGCCCGCGCCTCGCCCCAGCCTGCCCAACCGCGGGCCGAAATGCCGCGAGCGCCGCCACTCCCGGCCGATGCGTGTCCAGAACCGTTGGCACGCCGACTCGCTCGCTCCCCACCAAGCCGGTCAGCCGCGCCAGGGTCACGGCGAGGTTCTCCGGGCTTGGCAAGTCCGGCGCGAACAAGGACTGCTGCATGCGGCGGCGCTTTACGGGCCTTGCCGACACGCGCACCGCCTCGACCGCGGCACCCGGGGGATGCGCAGCCAAGTCGATCCGCACCAGCGTTCGCAGGGTGCGCGCATCGCTCAACGGATACGGCAGGTCGACGGTCCTTTCGAACATCCCGCCGCCCGCCAGCCGCAAGCGAGTGGTCAGGCTCGCCGCAGCCTGGTCGAGGCCTTGCAGCCTGAGGCAGAGCCGGTCGAGCATGCCGGATATCGCGAATGCGAGTGGCTCGAGCTCTCCGATCTCCCAGCCGAAATCCCGGCTCAGAGCCAGCCGCGCCGGCGGTCGGTGGACCCGCAGCACCGAGTCTTCCTCGCCGCGTGCCAGCCGCGCCATGCGGGCTCCGCGCTCCCCGAATCGCTCGGCCAGCTGCGCTTCCGGCAGCCGTGCCAGTTCCCCGATCTTGCGCACGCCCCAGCGTGCGAGGGTCTTGAGATCCTTGCCGTCTAGCGGCAACGTGTCGAGGGGCAGCGCCCGCAGGAACCCGGCTTCCTGGCCCGGGTATACATGGGTCACGCCCTTCTGCGTGCGCGCCGCGCACAAAGAAACGAAACGATTCCCGGAAACGCCGACATTGGCCTGCAGCCCGAGCCGGGCCGCTCCGGATGCCAGCTCCGCCGCCGAGGCGTACGGGTCCCGCAAGCCCCCGAAATCGAGCGAGAGCAAGCCCGGCGCGACATCCTCGAATCGCGGGGTCGCCCTTTCGGCCAGTTTCAGCAACAGCACCTGCGCCCGCTGTTCCGCCTCTTCGTCCCGGTCGAGGACTCGCAGCGGCCGGGATTCCCCGCAGGTGCCGTACCGCGCCTGTGCCGCAGCCAGAGCCATGCCCTCGCGCACTCCGTGCTTCCGAGCGGATGCGTTGGCGGCGTAGACGAACCGGTTGGGGGGTTCTCCGCAAGCGACCGCCATCGGCTGCGACCGCCTCTCTCCTCGCCGCAGCGCAGCAACGAGAAAATCGGGAACGTACAGCGAGGCATACAGCGAAGCGGGCTGTGGGCTCGTGCCGGAACCTCTTGCCGTCATGCCGCACGCACCTTGTCCCTGACCACATCGGCGCGAATGCCGATTCCGCCGAGCAGGCCGTCCCACTCGGCTCTCTCTCTGTACAGTTCCAGCACCATGTCCGCGGCACTCCCTGCCAGATGCCTCTCGGCGAGCACGACGAGGGCCGTGGAGGTGCTTTCCAGAGCGTGCTTGAGCCGCATCCACGGCCGTCGCTGCCACCAGACCATCTGACGCTGCGAGATTCCTCCCAAATCAACCGCGACGACGCCGAAGGCTCCAGCCGCAGCGACTAGGTTCGCCGCCTGCCAGGCTTCATCTCCCCGCCCGTGCCCATTCCGACGATGGGCACGCCCCGGCTCGTCGCAGCGAATCCAAAGCAGGCGTTCCAGAGCAACGCCGACCTCTTCGGCCGAGCCAGGGTCCAGACAGTCGGTCGCGTCGACATACGCTGCAATCTCGCCCCCTCGGGTAGCCCGGGCGAGCGCCCCCAGAATCAAGCCGGTGCGCCCTGAGGAACTCCGTCCGGTAATCTCGCTGATGGAGCCCCGGGGAAGGCCGCCGCCAAGCTTGGCGTCCAGCGCGCTGATCCCGCTTTGCACGGGGGGATACCAGAACTTCTCTGATCGCTGCAAGGTCTCTCCGAGACCGTGCTCCCGGACCAAGGCCTCCAGGGCGCGGAGATTCTTCGGCGGCGAGATGGCAGAGGACATATATTCGCTTTTTATTCGCGTACATATAATGCCATAGCTCGTCTCCCCGTGCAAGCTGCCTGTCATTTCCCAAGGGCTAGGGTCGAGACAAGCGCACCAGCCTTGACCGGAGGCCCAACCGTTTGCCGCCCGCTTTCGTATCTCGTCGGTACCCTCGTCTTCCCACTTAGGACGCGCCAAAAAATGACTTTCTTTTGGGTAGGCGCATCTGACAAGAGATGTACTGTATGTGAGGCCTTGCGATGCGGGGCGAGGCCTCGCCAAGTAATCGTGACCGATTGCTGCTGCAGATGCGCTTGTTGGCGAACAACAGGAATCGGAACCAGTCCCCGATCACCCGCCGCGCCAAGTCACGGAGTTGTACAAGCGCATGCTGGCACGAGGCGACATGCTTTTCACCTCGGCGCTCACGCTGGGGGAGGTATTGGTACAGCCAGTCGAGCGTCAAGACGATACGCTTCGCGAACGCTACGAACAGGCGATCAGCGAGGGCGCATCCGTGTTGCCGTTTGACGCAAGCGCGGCCCCGCATTATGCCGAAATCCGCAAGGATCGAAGCATGAGGCCGCTGGACGCGATTCAACTCGCCTGCGCCGCCGCGGCCGGCATGGATCTGTTCATCACCAACGACGATCGTCTGACACGCAAGTCCGTCAGTGGCATCCACTTTATCCAGCCGCTTGGGAGGGCCTTCATCTGATTCGATTCCGCGTCGGCCCAATCCTCCAAGACAACCAGCACCAACGAAGAAGCTCCCTAATTCCCTTTGGCAGTGACACAGAGCTCGATAGAGCCTGATGCCCGCAGACGCCCCTCCTCGCTGCAACGGGTTGTTGGACGCGGCTCCTATCCGCCTTCCGAAACGTAGTTCTCGAAAATATGGGCTTGATCCCGGCAGCCGACGGCCAGATCGAGGTCCCCATCGTGATCAATGTCCCCGAGCACCGCTTCGTGGGCCGGACCGCTGGTCTTCACCGACCAAGCGGGCTCGGCGGCGAGCCGCCCCTCGTCGTTCAGGAAAAGCGACACGCTGCCGCCGTCCGCGTAGTCCGCCGCGATCAAGTCAAGGTCTCCGTCCCCGTCGACATCGCCGAACTCGAAGCCATGGAAAGAGGTTTCCGGGGCGCTCTGCCAGAGGACTTGCGGCTCCGAACCGTCATCCAGGGCCAGCAACTGCAAGCTCGTGCCCACCTGGCCGCCCCACGGCCCCTTGGCGCAGAAGAGTTCGGGCTGGCCGTCTGCATCGAGGTCGCGCCAGTAGAGCCGCTGTGTCCAAGGACTCTTCTCATCCTCGAGAATCACGGCTCCGTCGTCGAATCCATCGTCCGAGTTGCGGAACACGGCGATCTTGCCCGCTCGGTAGGCCGCGATAATGTCGAGATCCTCGTCGCCGTCGTAATCGGCGAATATCGCGGTCTCGGAATACTCCTCGTGCCCGAGCTTGCGAGAGACTTGCTTGGACGGCGTGCCGGACTGGTTCTCGAACAGCGCCACTCCGTTCACCGGCTCGCCCGCGGCCATCACCATGTCGAGGTCGCCGTCCCCGTCGTAGTCGCCGAAATCGATCTGGTTCGCGTTCGCGATCAGTCCGGTCTCCCAGTCCGGAGCGGCGTTGAACTCCCCGGACCGGTTGAAATACAGCGTGCAGTAGCTCTCGTGAGTGCCCGCCAAGTCCATCCAGCCGTCCTGATCGAAGTCGAGGACATCGACATGGTCGCAGTCGGTCGTTTCCAGGGATTCCCAGAATGGCTCTTCGCCGATCTTGCCGCTATCGTTGCGGTAGGCGACCCAGCGCCGCGGGTCGGGCAGGCTCGTGACGAAATCAAGGTCTCCGTCCCGGTCGATGTCGATGAAGCGGGCGATGCCATCGCCGCCCGACACCTCCGTCCCGCTGCTCCAGATCGGTTGGTCCGAGAACAGCGCCCGATCAACGGTCCCCCGATCTTGGGAGCAACTCGGTAGCGACAGCGTGACAGCAATCGCGAGAAGTGCCTGTACGGCGAGTCTCATGCGGAATCCCCCTTGAGCCGGGAGCGGCACCTCTTTGTCGCGACGCACATGGTCGCGACGTACCGCCACGGCACGGTGACGATTGTACTCGGATCAAGGGATTGTTCTACGGAATCGCAACCGTAGACGCACAATCCAGCGAGGCCGGGCAACGGGCTTGGAATCGGGCACAAGAGCTGGACTCATGGCCCAAGGCATGGTGCGGAGAGGGGGACTCGAACCCCCAAGGGATTGCTCCCACTAGCACCTCAAGCTAGCGCGTCTGCCAGTTCCGCCACCTCCGCATCGAGACTTCCGTTCGCGCCACCGGGCACTGCCCGCCCGTCGCGCGTTCCGCCCTACTGCTGGCCTTCTTCTTCCGCCTCGGCCGGGGATTCCTCCGCCACGGGCGGAACAGCAGGCTGCTCCGCACCTGCGGCAGGTGCGTCTCCCTCGGTAGCTTCCGTCCCCACGCCAGTGCGGTCAATCACGGACTGGCCGACGACTCTGCGCCCCTGCCATATCCCGAGCGTGATCGATGTCAGCATAAACAGCACCGCCGCGGTGGTCGTGGCCTTCGACAAGACCGTGGCGGCCCCGCGCGGGCCGAACGCAGTCTGGGACCCCATGCCGCCGAACGCTCCCGCAAGGTCCGCGGCCTTGCCGCTTTGCAGGAGCACGACGATGATGAGGAAAAAGCTCACAAAGATGTGCAGCGCCGTTAGGAGAATCACCATCTCTTTTCCATTATGCCTGTTGCGGCCGCAGTCATGCGCGAACGAGCGCGGCGAAGGACTCCGGATCGAGGCTCGCGCCTCCGATCAAGCCTCCGTCAATGTCTTCCTTCGCCAGCAGGCCGGCGAAGTTCGACGGCTTGACGCTGCCTCCGTACAGGATGCGCACGCCATCCGCGGCGGAATTCCCGAATCGATCCGCTGCCAGCGAGCGGAGCAGTCGATGGGATTCGTCGGCAATTTCCGGCGTGGCGGTGCGTCCCGTGCCGATCGCCCACACGGGCTCGTAGGCGAGGATCAACTGGCCGAACTGGTCCGGCGCCAAGGCCCCCACCCCCGCAGTGAACTGCTCGGTGAGGACAATCCCGGTGTTCCCTGCCTCGCGCTGCTCCAAGGTCTCGCCGACACAGACGATCGGCGTCAAGCCCGCTTCAAGCGCCGCGAGAACCCTCAGATGCACTGTGCCGTCGGTCTCGCCGAAATGCTGCCGGCGCTCGCTGTGACCGATGATCACGTGGGTGCAGCCGATCTCGGTCAGCATTGCGGCCGAGATTTCTCCGGTGCAGGCTCCCTTCGCCTCCCAGTGGAGGTTCTGTGCACAGATCCGTATATTGCTGCCGCTCGCTGCGTTGACCGCTGCTGAAAGCGCCGTAAAGGCGGGGGCCAGCACGATCTCGCGGTCGGTGGCGCCTTCGGCGGCAGGCCTGAGCCTGTCCACAAATGCCGCCGCCTCGGCGGCGGTCTTGTGCATCTTCCAATTCCCGGCAACTATAGGTATACGCACAACTCTTCCTCAAGCTCCTGAAATTGGGGCGGACCGGCCCGGACCAGCGAGCCCGGTCAGAAATCCCAGCATAGTACAGCCGCGATATCACGTCATTCCGAGGTCTCTCAGAGGCAAGACATTTCGAAGTTGGGGTCTGTCTTCGCGCCGAAACTGCCCTGAGAATCGTGCGAAATCCCCAGATAGCGTCCAGCTAGATCCCCATGCCCGAGATCGAAGTCGACCACGGCAGCCGGCACGATGTCCCGACTGTCCTGGGGGGCATCCAGCATCCCTCCTGTAGCGCCGCGTTGTGCGGGTGAGTCTTCACGATGCCGGAGGAGCACCTGGTGCAGCGGACCGAACGCGCAACCGAGGAGACCGGCCAGGAAGCGCTCAACGCCGCCCTCGGCTCTCCCGGCCTCGACCTGCGGCAGGTGCTCGTGCTGGCCCTGACGGACCACTTCTCCGATCGACTCATCCCCCACTGCACGCTGGCGCGCAACATCGGTTGGATGTAGTGCATCTCGACCGGTTCCATGAGTCTGCTGGCGGCCTCCTCCAGCGACATCTGCGGTAGCCTGATCGACTCCTCAAGCTCGGCCTCGGATGCCTGGCAGGTCGGGCGCACAAGTTCGACTCGGCGCGGCTGGAGTCTGGCCAGTGGCTTCGATTTCTTGGTATCCTTCATCGAAAATCCTCCTGGCACAGTGTTCCTTGTGCCAGTCGCTTCCAGCATCGGGGTAGATCAGGTCTACGCACTGATCGTCCCACTGCTGCATCCAGTCAAGGCGGTCGCCGCAGTAGAGCGTGTCCAGCTCCAAGGCGCTCATCCAGGTACTCCGGAACCCAGCCCGCTGTCCCTGATCAGGTCATCGTACTTGAGCCGCTTTCCATCCATGCCAAGGACGACCGCGCCCGTCATGTCGATGGTGTCCTGCTCGCGCAATTTGCAACGACCGGCGAACTCCTGCACGCAGCGGTCAAGATGCTTCGGGCTGAACTTGCGGAACGTCCCCCGGTACCCCGGCTGCAGCATGGACCAGAACGCCTCGACTCCGTTGGTGTGCGCCTGTCCGCGAACATACTCGCTGACAGAGTTCTGGGCGATGTTCACTTCACCGTGCAGCTTCGTCGACGATACGGACTTCAGACTGGCCATGAAAAGATAGATCGCCATGGCCCACACCTGATATCCCAGGGTCGAGTCCTGCATGACGGTTCCGATGCGAAGCGAGAACCGCTTGCGGCAATCGCGCCAGCGGAACGGCATCGTCTTGTGCTTCGCGCCCGACTGGACGCGGTGGGAGCCGGCCCCGTAATGCGGGCACTGCGGTCCGTCCGCCCAGCGGACGCGGATGAACCAATCCTCCGCCGCAGAGTCGTCCGGGAGCATCCCCAGGGCCTGAATCATGCGGATGCCCTTCCGTGTGTTCTTGCCCGGTGCTTTCTTGAGCGTCATCTCCATTCACGATCTCACCAAATGATGCCCGCCGCGTCAATCGTAAATGACTGATTTTTCATAGACTTACGAAACAATCACGTTCGCTGGACGGGGTATTTCCGGGCACCGTCCCTTCCAATCCCCAACACGAAGGGGGACGCATCCTGTCTTGCGAGAATGTGCAGATGCGACGATCTCGAAGCCGCCCCTCCGTCCACCAAGTTCCGCACGGATTCTACGGAACGGTTCAGCACTATATCGCCGATCTGATTTACGGAACGAACGACGGAATTCTGACCACGTTCGCCGTCGTTGCCGGCGTATCCGGAGGTAACCTCTCCTCGAGCGCGGTGCTGATCGTCGGCGTCGCAAATCTGTTCGCGGATGGGCTGTCGATGGGCGTCGGCAACTATCTCAGCATCCGGGCGCACGAGAGCGCCCTGGAGGCTCAGGGGCTGCCGGAGCAGGAGGCTTCCCCGATAAGACACGGGCTCGCTACGTTCCTGGCGTTCGCAATCGCCGGTGCGATTCCGCTAGTGCCGTACCTTATGCCGGGACTCGAGGATCGATTCGTCGTCGCCACGGCCCTAGCGCTGGCTGCGCAGTTTGCAGTTGGCGCATTGCGCTCCTTGGTGACAGCAAGCCGATGGTGGGCTAGCGGCCTTGAAATGCTCGTCCTCGGAGTGATCGTGGCCGCCGTCGCCTACGGCACGGGGGCGGGCATCGCGCGGGCCATAGGGTCGGAATAGCGGAACGATCGGCTACGGGACGGACCTTCGATCGACGCTGCGGATCTCGTTCGGGCACGCTGTGGTGAGACCCAACGCCGTTCGTCGGCGACGGACACCGCTCAGTCCTCGCCGGCCGGAGTCGGCCTGAGGCATTCGACGCAGTCATTCCTTCAACGACGATTCCCGTTCCGCCTGGGTAGACCAGTGCAAGGATGGGCCGTGCCCGGGCGACAGCCACAAAGCAGCCCTCTGCCGGTTGCTCTCCAGCCGCGACCACGCCTCCACGGCCAGCAAATCCCCGTAGCTACGATGCTGAAGTCCCCTTAATCACGAAAACCAAGACCGCATTTGCAGAATTCTCTTGACACAACTGAGATCGCTGGCGAGATTCGGGCGCGCGGAACCGATTTGTCTCGCTAACCCGACCTTCTCAAGAGTTTTGGATTTGGAGGCGTTTTGTCCATTTGGGGTGGTTGGATAGCCTGGCAATGTTGCGTGGGGTGCTGGATCCGGGCAGAGGCCGGGCAAGGGTCGCCAGATCCGCGGTTGCCGGGGTCCGTTTTGTCTTGCCTCCCGCCCTGGCGACGCAGTGGTCCCGCTGACCTCCGACGGGGCTCGAGACGATGGCTGGAGTGCCGCGGCTAGCAGCGCAGGGGCAGGCTCTGGAGACGGGCCAGCACCTGCCCGAAGAGGCCCGCTTCCGGGAAGCCCTCGTCGAACGACAGCCGCACGGCCCGCACGCTGACCCGGATCCGCACGCCGATCTTGAGCAGCTTCAGGCGGATCGTGCCGCATGGCGCCCGCGCCAGCCGCGTGCCCCGCAGGCCCCGGCGCCGCAGCAACTCCAGCAGCGCATAAGCGAACGAGGCGAAATACAGGCGCAGCTGGTTGGCCCGCATGGTGTGCGCCGAGGTGCGATCCGCGAACAGCGCCAGCTGCTGTTCCTTGATGCGGTTCTCCATATCGCCCCGCGCGCAGTACACCTGCTCGTACAGCGTGCGCGCCGCCATCCGCCCGGCCCCCAGCGACGTCACCACGAAACGCGGGCTGGCCCCCCGCGGCAAATGCTCTGCCTTGCCGATCAGGCGCCGCTCGCGGCTCCAGCTGTCCAGCGTCCGGTAGCGGAAGTCCTGGAACACCCGCGCCGCCTGCCCCGTCCGCTCGCATGCCTGCCGGGCGCGCTCCATCGCCGGGGCCAGGCTCCGCTTCAAGCGCGCATTCTGCGCGATTCCCAGCACATGCTCCACTCCCTGCGCCTCGCACCAGGCCAGCAATTCCTCGCGGCAGAACCCGCTGTCCCCGCGCAGCCGGATCTCCACCCCCGGCCAGCGCTCCCGGAGGCGCCCCGCGATGCGTTCCAGCTCCTGCACCGTGCCCTCCGCCGCGTCGCGGTCCGCCGTCCGCAGGCGCGCCCCCAGCAGCTGCTGGCCGCAGAAGATGTACAGCGGCAAGTAACAGTAGCTGCGGCAGTACCCATGGAAGAAGCGGCCTTCCTGCCGGCCATGCAGCGGGTCATCCGTCGCGTCCACGTCCAGCACGATGCGCTCCGGCTGCGCGCCGTGCCAGTCCAGGAACAGGTCCGCCAGCAGGGCGTCCAGCCGCGCGGTGTCGGCCACGATCTTCTTGCAGCGTTCCCCGGGACCCAGCGCCGCCCCCGTCAGCTCCAGGCGGTTCAGCGTGCTCTTGCCCGGCGGCCAGCTCTCCCAGCTCGCCCGGCGCCGCCCGCGGCCCGCCGCCCCGCACAGCAATGACCACAGCCTGCTCTGGCGCAACGTGTCGTGATCGTTCAAATCCTCATAGCCCAGCGCCAGCCCCAGCACGCGCGCTGCCAGCAGCACTTCCACCGCATGCTGCGTCCGCCGCGGGTCGCGGTGATCCCGGAAACACGCACTCAACCGCCGGAACAGCCCCGTCCGCAGGGCCAGCTCGCGCAGCAGCAGCCCGCCGCCATCCGACCCCAGTTCCCCGCCGTCAAACCGCCCGACTACACGCTGCCTTCGCAAGCCTGCGAATTCCAAGCGTCCTGTGGTACACTCTGTAGTCATAAGGCCGTCGTCCTGTTACGTGGTAAATTGTTCATAATAAACCGATTATACCACAAGACACGGCCTTATACCCTACCCCTCGTGAGAAATCCGGGCTAAGCGGTCATCGCCATGCACGGCGATGATCGCGTTGCTAGGCGCGACATACAGCGGTCGCCATTCCGGCTACAACGGAACGTCTCTACTGGCCGGGACGGATTGCGAGGACGCGCTGTCGGAAAAGGCGCTTGGCGCTCTCAGGCGAGAATGTCTCTCACGACCTCGCCATGCACATCCGTCAGCCGGAATTCGCGTCCCGCGTAGCGGTAGGTGAGGCGTTTGTGATCCAGTCCCAGCAGGTGCAGGACCGTCGCGTGCAAATCGTGGAAATGCACCTTGTTCTCTACGGAGTAGTAGCCGTAGTCGTCGGTGGAGCCGTAGCGAATTCCGGGCTTCACGCCTCCGCCTGCAAGCCAGTACGTGAAAGCCTCCGGATTGTGGTCTCGCCCGTCCGAGCCCTGGGCGGTCGACGTGCGGCCGAATTCCCCGCCCCATACCACCAAGGTGTCCTTGAGCAGGCCGCGCGCCTTCAGGTCTCGTAGGAGCGCGGCGATGGGCTTGTCGACTTCGCGCGCATTCTGCGAATGGTCGCGGTAGAGGTTGTTGTGCTGGTCCCACTTATATGTATGGCTGCACTGGACGAAGCGCACGCCCGCCTCGGAGAACCGTCGCGCCATCAGGCACTGCCGTCCGAAGTCCTCGGTCACCGGGTCGTCGATCCCGTACATCTTCATGGTGGCCTTGGACTCGCCCGACAGGTCCTGCAGAGCCGGGGCCTCGGCCTGCATCCGAAATGCCAGTTCGAACGACTCGATGCGACCCTCCAGGTGGCGGTCCGGGCCAGTCTCCGCGAGTTGGTCGCGGTTCAGCCGCTGTAGGAAATCGATCTCCATGCGCTGGATGTCGCGCGGCGTCTCGTCGTTGGCGATGAACGGAATCTTCGACTCGCGGGCCGGTATTCCGACGGAGCCGACAGCGGTCCCGCCGTACGGCGCGGGCAGGAACGCCGAGGAATAGTTGTTCGCGCCGCCGTGGCTCTGCGTCGGGCCGATCGTTAGGAAGCCCGGCATGTTGGCGTTCTCCGTCCCGAGGCCGTAGGTGATCCACGAGCCCATGCTGGGGCGGACGAAGGTGTCGCTCCCGGTGTGCAACTCGAGCAGCGCGCCGCCGTGGCGGGAGTTGGAGCCGTACATGGAATTGATGAAGCAAATATCGTCGACCATCTGCGCGACTTCGGGGAAAAGGTCGCTTACCCACATGCCGCTCTCGCCGTACTGCTTGAAGTCCCACGGGGACTTGAGCAGGTTGAACGTCTCGCTGGAAACGACTTTCGGGCGCGCGAACGGAAGCGGCTTGCCGTGGTCGCGCTGCAGCAGCGGCTTGTAGTCGAACGTGTCCATCTGGGCCGGGCCGCCGTGCATGAAGAGGAAGATCACGCGTTTCGCGCGCGCCGGAAAGTGCGGAGCGCGCGCGGCCAGCGGGTCGTCACTGGCGCCTTTCAGTGCAGCCGCGGCACGAGCCTCGCGGCCCAGCATCGCCGCGAGCGCAAGCCCGCCGAAACCAGTCGCCGTGTCGCGCAGCAGTTGCCGGCGGCTTCTAGGGCCGGGTCTGGGATTCCAGTGCCGGTTCATCGATTCTCCACTAGTTTAGGTAAAGGAACTCGTTCGACCCGATTATCGCCTTGCAGAAACTCTGCCAAGCTCGGGCCCGCCGTTCCTCGGAGGTTTCAGCCCGGTCGCCCAGAGCCTTCTGCACATTCGCGACGAAGGTAAGCGCGCGGTCGACTTCCGCGGGTCGCGGCGGCCGCCCGAGGACTCGCTGGTAAGTGTCCCGCACCCTGTCCGCATCGTCTAGATCATCGCGCCCGAGCAACCGGTCAGCCATCCTGCGAGTGTGCCGCAGGACAATCGACCCGTTCATCATGAACAAGGCTTGCGGAGCAACGACCGTCTCGCCCCGATCCCCGTTGGGCACGGAAGGGTCGGCGAACTCGAAGGCTGTGAAGACTTCGTACAAGGAGCTGCGCACGACCGGCAGATAGACGGCCCGGCGATTGAGATCGTAGTCGATCAAGCCCCGAGCGCGCGTGCTCGCCACGCGCTGCCGGTCATTGACATCCAAGATCGTCCCGCCCATGGCGAAGTCCAAGTGGCCCGACAGGGCAACGATGGCATCGCGCATCGACTCGGCTTCCAAGCGCCGGCGGTTCGCTCGCCAAAGCAGGCGGTTTTCCGGATCGACTTCCGCAGACCGGGCATCGTGGGCCGTGCTCATGCGGTAGGTGCTCGACAGGACGATCAGGCGGTGCATCCGCTTCATCGACCAATCGTCCTTCACGAAGCGCAACGCCAGCCAGTCGAGCAGGGGCTGGTTCGTAGGCTCCTGGCCGAGCCGTCCGAAGTTGTCGGGCGTCGGGACGATCCCCCGCCCGAAGTGCCATCGCCAAAGCCGGTTGACCATCACCCGCGCCGTCAGCGGATGGTCGGGCCGCGTGAGCCATCTCGCCAGATGCAGGCGTCCGCTCGCTTCATCGGGGATTCTTGGCTCGGATTCGTGCAAGATCGCCGAGAGGAAGCCGCGCGGGACCGATTCCCCCAGTGTCCAGTGGCTGCCGCGGATATGAATCGGGATGTCGCCGATTTCGCGCCCCTCGCGCACTCCCATCGCCCGCGGGAATTCGGGCGTGCTCCCCTCAAGCGCCTTCCGCTCCCGCTCAAGTCGCTTGATCGCTTGCAAAGCATCAGCCGGATAGGACTTGCGGGCATTCCTCGGAGGTCGAAACGGCCCGTACTTCTCGAAGAGGAATTCGCGGAACGCTTCCAGCCCCGCGTCCGGCAATGCAGGTTCTTCGCTCGCGTTCTTGTAGCGCTCGTTCTCATAGTTGATCCAGACCTCTGGAAACAGGGTCCGCCACTGCTCGAGCGCCTGATCAAACAGTTCCTGGTAGCGGGCCGCTATTTCCCCCCGCGATCGATAAGGCTTGGGGCCGAAGGCCTTGGAGGCCGGAGATGCCCAGCCATCGAGAGACATCCCGACCCGGAAGGCGTGCCACGCGTAGAGGATCGAGGCGCTGGCCCCTCGGTCCCTCTGCAATCTGTCCACCCATTGCTCCAGAAAGCCCAAGTCGAGGCCGTTTTCCCGGGCGGCCATCGCCGGCGTTTTCAGCGGTCCCATCCCTTCGGGCAAGCGGCTCGGCGCGATGAGCCAAGACTTGAAATAGGGGAACCGCGACGCATGCTCTAGACGGACGGTGTTGTCGCCGCTAGCGAGCGGATAGACGCCCGAGACCGCCCACCCGCCCGGGTCCGGTGACGCCCTTCGGTTGTTGACCGCCCGGGCTCCCGTCTTCATGAGCAGGCCGTTGATCCAGAGGTCGGCGGTGCCGCCGCCGCTCTCGAGATCGAGGAAATCCAGCTGGTAATCGCCGCCACGGCCAATGGTTATGTCGTACTCCGCGTAATACGGGCCCTTGGCTCCCTTCGCACCATTCTTCTCGCCGGCAGCGATCTCTCGGGTGACATTGCCGCGGTCGAACTCGCCCGCTTCGCGGACAATAGCCGCTGTACCGGAAGGCAAAGCCTCGGCGGCGGCGAGGATCGGGTCGATCTCGATCTCCCGCGCTCGGAGCACCTCGTCGGCGGCGAGCAAGTACTCGCGGGACTTGCGCCAACCTCGGGCAACGAGGACATCGTTCTGCGCCTTGACGATCGCGTTGATCGCGCCGCTCTTGGACTCGATCAAAGCGCGATGCGCGTCCAGTCGGTCGCGATCCGCCTTTGCTGCCAGCACGTATTCGTGCCACTGCGCCACGACCTTGAAGTTCTCCATGGTCTTGGAACTCTTGAATATCCCCGCCATCGCGTAGTAGTCGGCTATGGGAATCGGGTCGAACTTGTGGTCGTGGCAGCGGGCGCAGCCGACCGTGAGCCCCATGAAGGCACGCGCCATCGTGTCCAACTGCTCGTCCACGATGTCCATCTGCATCTTGACCGGATCGTCCTCGGCCAGCATCTTGGGACCGAGCGTAAGGAAGCCGGTCGCAGTCCATCGCTCGTACATGGTCTCTAGGTCGTTGGACTGGGGAAGGAGGTCGCCGGCCAGCTGCTCGGTGACGAACTGGTCGTAGGGCTTGTCGGCGTTGAAGGCGTCGATCACGTAGTCGCGATACCGAAAGGCATTCTTGTAGACAAGGTTCTCGTCCACGCCGTTGGAATCGGAATAGCGGGCCACATCCAGCCAATGCCGCCCCCATCGCTCGCCGTATCGGGGAGACGCCAAGAGACGATCGACCACCCGAGAGAAAGCGCCGGGCGCCTCGTCCTCAAGGTAGGCGCCGACTTCCTCGGGCGTCGGGGGAAGGCCGATGAGATCGAAGTAGGCGCGGCGAACCAGCGTGCGCCTGCCAGCAGGCGGAGCGGGCAGCAAGCCCTTGGCCTCGAGTCTTGCGAGCACGAAGGCGTCAATCGGGGTGCGGACCCAGTCCGGATCGCGTACGGCGGGCAGCTCGGGTGCGCCGGGAACAACAAATGACCAATGGGCATTGCCGGCCGATTCTTGCGGGAGTGCTTCGGCACCCCACGGCGCTCCGAGGGCTACCCAACGTTCCAAGGCAGCGACATCGGCGTCCGCGAGCCTCCCGGTAGGCGGCATGGCAAGTTTCTCGTCGTCATAGCGGACCGCACGGATCAGCGGGCTGTCGGCCGGGCTGCCAGGAACGACCGCGGGCCCGCGCGCCCCGCCGGACAGCAGACCGGCCAGGGAGTCCATCCGCAGGCCGCCCATCGCGACATTCCCGGCCGAGGAATGGCACACGTAGCAGTTGTCCGCTAACAAGGGACGGATCTTCTTCTCGAAGAACTCCGCACCGCTGTCAGCGTGCATCGGCGCAACGCTGGCGAGGACGAATGCAAGGTTGCAGCCGACGATTGGAGCCGAGAATGGCCGGGAGCCGTTCACTATATAAACTCTAGCCGAGACGCCATCCCGGACGGGCTTTCGGGGATCAGGTTCCGCGCTCGCTTCCGCTGCCATCGACGCCATCGCCTCCTGCACAGAACGCGGCGGCGGCAAGGGCAGAATCGCGCCGAGACGTTTACTTGCGGGCCGGGACTCGGAACTCACTCGTTGAACCCCGTGAGAACGGCGAGATTGCCCACTCTCGATCGCGGATCCAATGATCTGCCGTAGAATCTAACCCACCATGCCGTTCTGCGCACGACACTGCCTGCTGCTGCTCCCGTTGCTGGCCGCTTGCTCAACCGATCCCGGCCAAGGGTCTGCCCCTCGTCCAAACGTACTCCTCTTCGTCAGCGACACCCACCGCTGGGGCGCTATGTCGTTCACGCAAACTCCCGACGTCGAGACGCCCCACCTCAGCCACCTACAAGAACAGGGGGTCTCTCTCGACCGGCACTATGTAAACCTCCCGATCTGCACTCCGTTCCGCGCGATTCTCCTGACCGGTCGGTGGCCTTACCAGCAGGGGCTGATGGCCAACCACATGTCGCTCGCCGAGCGAGTCGACATGCCCCAAGGCCAAAGCACTCGGGGCACAGTGGCGTGGGCGTTCCGTGACGCGGGATACGCAACCGGGCATTTCGGCAAATGGCATCTCGGGGGCCGTGACGCGAGGCCGTTCGGATTCGACAAGTCCATCGTCTGGGCCGGTACCAACAACCACCGCGAGTGCCGGTACTCGGTCGATGGCGAACAATACACAGACTGGGAGGGTCTGTCCAACTCAACTGCCACGACCGAGCAGGCACTGGAATGGATCGAGGGAACCTCCGCCGGCGACCAGCCGTTCTTCGCGGTAATCTCCGTGAACCCGCCGCACGGCCCGTTCCACGACGCCCCGGACGAGAAGAAACAGCTGTACCCGGACGAGAGCGCGCTCCCGTTCCATCCGCTCGACGTGACGCGCGACTTCGAGCAGCATCGCGACTATCACGCCCTGATCAGCGGCATGGACGGCGACCTAGGCGTCGTCCTGGCCCGGTTGGACGAGCTGGGCATCGCGGATTCCACGATCCTCCTCTACACCTCCGACCACGGCGGGATGACCGGTGTTGACGGCGTGGCATACGGCCAGAAACGGCACCCCAACGACGAGTCCGCCCGTATCCCGTTCCTGATTCGCTGGCCGGGCCAATTGCCGGAAGGCATCCGGCTTGAGGCCCCGACGTCAACCATCGATGTGTTCCCGACGCTGGTTTCCCTCGCCGGCCTCGCTCCGTCTGATGCAGTGCCTTCCGCCGATTACATCGCTTCGCTGCCGGGAACCGACCTGTCGGGTCTCCTGCGCGGCGAGCCAGGCGCCCCGCGACCCGATTCGGTGTTTCTCGCACACCCTTCCAACATGAACAACCGCGGCAGCCGGCACGAGCTCATTTGGCGTGCGGTCGTCACGGACGATTTCACCTATGCGGTGACCGGGAGCGGCGAGCACAGGCTGTGGGCAAATGCAGACGGACATCAAGACACCAACCTGCTGGGCGACCCCGCCCACTCGGCGACAAGGAAGCGCCTATGGCAGCGGCTCGACCAGTGGATGAACGAAGCGGAACGCCCCTTCTACGACAACTGGTTCGCGCGGGCCGCGGAGCGAGAGGTTGCCGCCTGGAACGCCGAGCACGGACTCGACGCGGCGGGGGCGGATCGCCAAGCGGGCCGGGCGTCGGTATTCGACATGAACGCGTCCAAGCCACGGTAGCGACCGTCGGGCCGCGGGCCCTCCCGGGGGGTCCGGGCCGCCGACAGCCCAGCCCTACTCCGGGAGAGGCGAGGGCGAGCCTTCGAGCTTCCAGTTCGGGTGCTCTAGCAACCGCCAAGAGCCTGTAAACGGGTAAGCATCCCAAGGCGTGGCTCCGCGCTGGCGCGGGTCGTCGTGCCGCTGGAGGTAGGCGTTCAACCGCCATATCAGCTCTTGCTTGACCTGGGTCATCGCGGGTTCAGCCGCGATGTTCCGCAACTGATGAGGGTCCTTCTCGATGTCAAAGAGCTCCTCCGCCGGACGCCTGCCGTAGGCCATTAGGTAGTAGGGTCGGATCTCGGGGTCCAAGGCGTGCGCCATGAGGAACGACTTCGTGACTCCTCTGTCCACATCCCCGAAGAATCCTTGTGGCGGCGCATTGTAGTCCGGGTCGCCGGCGGGCCAGCGGTTCGGCTCGTAGTTTCGAATGTACGCGTACCTGTGAGTGCGGATGGCCCGCATGGGATATCCCACTCCTCCACGACGGGCAATGGTGTGGCGCTCAAAGGCCGTCACGACAAAGTCGCGGGACGCATCAACGAGACCCGACTTGCCGGATTGCGCGATCGGCCACAGGCTCCGTCCGGACATCACCTCCGGGATATCGACCGACACAGCATTCAGGATCGTCGGCGCAATGTCGACCAAGCTGGCTAGGTCGTCCACCTTGCGCCCTCCGGGGATGGCTCCCGGCAGCCGCATCGCGAGAGGCACTTGGGTTCCCGAGTCGTAGAGGTTGCATTTCGAGCGAGGCAACGGGTTGCCGTGGTCGCTGGTGACGATCACCAGCGTATTGTCGAGTTCCCCTGCCCTCTCGAGTGTCCCGAGCGCCCTTCCGAGGTGATTGTCGAAGTGTTCGATCTCGATGCCGTAGTCGAGAATCTCGCCTCGGACGTCTGGATGATCCGGCAAAGCGCCGGGCAAGCGGGCATCCTCCAGCCTCTTGCCGGCCTTCTTCCAAGCCCCGATGTCGTACCGCTGGTGAGGCTCGGACGTGCCAAGCCAGAAGAAGAACGGCTTGCCCTTGTCTCGCTGGGCAAAGAACTCGTCGAAATTGGCCGCGTAGTCGAGCGGATTCAAGCCCGGACGACGCTGCTCCTCGGGCAATCTATGCGTTCTTACCGACTTCCCGAAAACATCCCGCTGCCATCCTTCCATTCGGCCTGGCCCCCAGGTCTTGCCCGTGGCGCCCAGCTCGTAGCCGGCGTCCGCGAGCAACAGGGTAAAAACAGTGAATTTCGCCCTCAGGATTCCCAGCAGGATGCCGCCTTCTTCGAGTTCCCAGATGTTGCGGCCCGTCAGTATGGCGCTTCGCGAGGGAGCGCACGATGGAGCGGCGGTGAACGCGTAGTTGAAGAGCACGCCCTCCCGGGCGATGCGGTCGAATGCCGGCGTCTTGTTCGAGGTGTCGCCGTAGGCACCGGCGTGCATGGCAGACTGGTCGTCCGAGATTGCGAATAGGATATTGGGGCGATCCGACTGCGCCAGGCTCGTGGCGGCGACGGTGAGCAGCAAGGGCAGAAGCTTTCGCATAGATGGTTCCGCCGCCCATTATGCCAATATGCCAATGACTTCTCGGCAGGCGGACGACAGGTCAAAGCCGGATACGCCTATGCTGACCCCCGATTGCCGTACAGGCTAGGCGAGCAGGCCGTGCTGCACGCGGCCACTCACGTCGGTGAGACGAAAATCGCGGCCCATGAAGCTATAGGTGAACTTCTCGTGGTCGAAGCCCATCAGGTGCAGGATCGTCGCTTGCAGGTCATGCACGTGGACGGGGTCCTCGGTGATGTTCAGGCACAGGTCGTCGGTCGCGCCATGCACGTGCCCGGGCTTGATCCCGCCCCCTGCCATCCACATGGAATAGGCCGTCGGCTGGTGGTCGCGGCCCGCGTTGGCGGCCTCCTCCGGCTTGCGGATCTCGACCATCGGCGTGCGCCCGAATTCCCCGCCCCATACGACCAGCGTCTCGTCCAGCAATCCGCGCTGCTTGAGGTCCTTGATCAGCGCGGCCGTGGGTTGGTCGGTCTCCTGCATGCGCTTCGGAAGCTTGTCGTTCAGGTACGTGTGGTCGTCCCAAGATGCATCCATCATCAGCACCGTGCGAACGCCTCGCTCAACCAGCCTCCGAGCTAGCAGGCAATTCGTTGCGTACTGGCGTCGGTGCTCGTTATCGCTCTCGACGCCGTACATGGCGAGGGTCTCCGGCGACTCGCTCGACAGGTCGACCAGATCGGGAGCCTCGGTCTGCATGCGGAAGGCCAGTTCGTAGGCGCTGATGCGGGACGCGATTTCCTCGTCGCCCGTCTGGTCATACCGCATGCGGTTCATGTCGTTGACGAATCCGATCGTCTCCCTCTGGATCTCCGGAGTCACCCCGGGAGGATTGGTGAGGTACAGGATCGGATCGCCCTGATTCCGGAAGAGCGTTCCTTGGTAGTGGGACGGCATGAAGCCGGCCGAGTAGTTGGTTGTGCCGCCCGAGGTGCCTTTTCCAGAAGTGAGCACCACGAAGCCGGGCAGGTTCTTCGACTCGCTGCCCAGGCCGTAGAGCAGCCAGGAGCCCAGCGTCGGGCGGCCGGGCATTGTGGCCCCCGTAAACAGGAGCAGCTGCCCGGGATGATGATTGAAAGCGTCGCCGTGCATTGATCGGACGAGGCAGATGTCGTCGGCGACGGAGCCGACGTGCGGGACCAGCTCGGATAGCTCCATGCCGCAGTTCCCGCGCGGCTCGAACCCGAACTTGCTCGCCATGACCTTCGCAGTGGGCTTGATGAAAGCGAGGGTCAGGTCCTTGGTGATGGAATCGGGCAGCGACTTCCCGTCCCAGCGCTCGAGCTCGGGCTTCGGATCGAACAGCTCGTACTGGCTCGGCCCCCCCTCCATGAACATGAAGATGATGTTCTTGGCTTTGGGCGCGAAATGCGGAGCTCTTGGGGCTAGCGGGTCGGCCGCAGTCAGGCCGTCAGCCGCGAGCAGTTCGGCCAAGGCCGAGACGCCCACTCCTCCAGCAGCGCTTCGGAGGAAGTCGCGACGTCCCCAAATTGCTTGCAAGTGCCTGCGCGTCATTGCCAATCGCGTCCATTGTACAACCGCTTGGCACGCCCGAAACACCCGGAGCGCTGGGTTACCGCCGTTCCAGCCGCTCACCGATTCGAGGATACCGAGGCCCGGCAGCGCATCGCGCACGCGGACCCGATCGATCCAGCTCCAAATGAGAGCCGACAGGCCGTTGATTGCGGATCCGAGCGGACGGTACTTGGCAAATCTTCGATGGACGGGTGACCCGCGATCCCGAGGGATTCATTTTCCAGGAGCCTGCTCTTGATTCGGTCCGGCAGATGCGGTACGATCCGCCACAAGCCAATCTCAGCGACTCTCAAGCTGCTATTGAGATCTTGCACGAGCGCTGCTTTGGGCTAGGAGGAAGGTTCATGAACAACTACCGTTCGCATTGTCAGGCGTGCACCATGACGCTTGCCTGTTTGCTGGCATGCGCTCTGATCCCTGCCGTCCACGCCCAGACCACTTACGGCTCCATCGTCGGCACGGCGACCGATTCGACCGGGGCATCAGTCCCCAACGTGGAAATCACGGTCACGAACGAAGAGACCGGAGTCGCCCAGATAAGAACGACCAACGAGCTCGGGGCTTATTCCTTCACTACTCTCTATCCCGGCTCGTACGCGATCCATGCGGAGGCTTCCGGATTCCGTCCGGTCGACATCCGCCAGATCGTGCTGCAGGTTAACCAGACCGCGCGTTTCGACCTAGCTTTGGAAGTCGGACAGGTGACTGAGATTGTCGAGGTCGTGGCTGCCGCGCCGGTCCTCGCCACTGACACATCCGATGTAGGCCATGTTGTCGCGAATCGGGAAATCCTCGACCTGCCCCTGAACGGTCGCAGCTACCTGCAGCTCGCCGGGCTCACCAACGGCGTGGTTACGTTCGGCAGCGCCGGCGGCGACAATGCCGGGCCGCGATTCACAAGTCAAGGAACGCGGCACAACGGCAACAGCTACTTGGTCGACGGCGTGGACACCCGCACGCAGCGGAATTCCACATACGGTCTCAGCCTCTCGGTGGACGCGATCGGCGAGTTCAAAATCATGCAGAATGCCTTCTCGGCCGAGTACGGGCGAGGCACGACAATCGTCAACAGCACTGTCAAGACCGGCACAAACGAATTCCACGGCTCGCTGTTCTGGTTTGTCCGCAACGACTTCTTCGACGCGCGGCACCCCTACAACTTCAGCGCGTCCAAGACTCCCCTGAGGCAGAACCAGTTCGGCGCCAGTGTTGGTGGGCCGATCCGAAAGGACAAGACCTTCTTTTTCGGCAATTTCGAGGGCTGGAGGCGGAAGCGCAGCGCGATCAGCCACGTCACCATGCCGACGCAGGCTCAGCTCGGCGGCGATCTTTCGGGATTGGGTGCAGCCACCGATCCCGACACCGGCGCGCCCTTCCCGGCCAACATCGTCCCGGACCACCGGATCTCGCAATTCGCGCAGGCAGGCAAGCAGTACTACGCGTCGCCGAACGGATCACCCCTCCCCGGACGGAATCACTCTGCGCTCACGGGATCATCCCGGACGAGCGACCAGCAGACCGTCCGAATCGACCATCACTTCAATCCGAACGTCCGGGTGAGCGGCTTCCTGACGCTGTTCGAACTCGAGGACGACAGTCCCGATCCCAACGAGTACGCGGGGCGCATTTCAACGATGAACACCAAGCCGACGATGTCAGTCCAGTACACCCATGTGCTCAAGCCCAATCTGCTCAACACGCTCCGCTTCGGGAGATACCACTCGATCGTTTTCCGGGGCCAGGAGAAGAGCGCCGACTACAACGTCACCGCCGACGACTTCGGCTTGCGGAATGTCGAGCCCGAACCGATCGCCTACGGACCGCCGGGCATGGCGATCAGCGGCTACTCGTGGGCCGGCGTGAGGCCTTGGCAGCCGTCGGGCGCTACCGACGGGAACAACCAGTTTGCCGAACAGATGACCTACATGAAGGGGCGGCACACGCTGAAGTTCGGGGCCGACCTGCGCTGGCTGCAATACGACGATCTTGCTTGGGCGACCCAGAACGGCGACTACCGCTTCAACGGGCAGTACACCGGCAACCCTGTCGGGGACTTCCTGCTGGGCATCCCGAACTGGATCCACTTCGCGCAACGAGGCTTGGGGCGCTACGGCTACGACACCCGCCACGGGGAGTTCTCCTTCTACCTGCAAGACGACATCAAGCTCACCCCGGAGCTGACACTCAACGCGGGCATCCGCTACGAACTTGTGCAGTTCCCCCGAGAGGTCAATGACGAGTTTGCCAATTGGAATTTTGAACGGCACGCCATGGACTTCGCTGGCAAGGACATTCCGAGCCGGATCCTGCCGCTCGACAAGAACAATTTCGGGCCGCGGCTGGGAATTGCGTACAACCCGACTTGGTCCAGGAAGACTGTGTTCCGGGGAGGCTTTGGCATGGCTTACGGGAATTTCCGCCAATACGAGTCGGGCTTGCAGCACTTCCACCCGCCGTACGTCAACGAGAACTTCCTCGGCAACGACGTGCCGACCCCGAGGTTCACAACCGCCGATCTATGGGATCCTCCGATCACCGAAACCGAGGGCGTGGACTTCAGCGGGACAACTGTGAACTACCTCCGCGACAAGGTGATGCCGCTGTTCTACCAATGGAATTTCAACATCCAGCAGGAACTGGCGCGAAACCTGATGTTGCAGGTCGGCTACGTCGGCAATAAGGGAACGGAACTGCCCAATCGCTACGATGCCAACCAAGCCTCGCAGTTCGACCCGGCGAATCCCAGCGGCATTCAGGCGAGACGGCCGTACCAGCGGGTCGGTTTCGTAAGCGCGAACACGTCCCGGACCTACTCGCACTACAACGGCTTGGACGTGCGCCTGGAGAGACGATTCTCCGGCGGACTCTCGTTGCTGGCCACCTACACGTGGATGAAGCAGCTGGGAATCCGGGGGCACGACAACTACACGGTGATGCTCATCGACAACATCCGCCACAACTACGGCCCGGAGGGCGCGCCTCACCGGTCCATTATCAGCTGGGTCTACGAGTTGCCGTTCGGACCAGGGAAGGCCTTGGGCGGAGGCGCTGGAGGCGTCTTGGGGCGCGTCATCGGGGGCTGGCAGCTGAACGGCATAGCCGCCATTCGATCGGGCAACCACCTCGGCACTCGGAGCAATGTCAGCAACGGCGTCGGGAGCCGGGCAGGCAACAAGGCGGATGCGACCGGCCAGCCGGCGAACTTGGAGAGCGGTGCGCGCTCCACCGTGCGGTGGTTTAACACGGACGCGTTCGTAGACCCGCCTTTCACGCGCTACGGAACCGCCGGGGAAGGCGTGGTCATGGGGCCGGGTGCTGTGAACTTCGACATCTCGGTGTTCAAGAACACCCAGATCACAGAAACCACGCGACTGCAGATACGCTGCGAGATGTTCAACGCCTTCAACAGCGTGAACCTTGCCAATCCGAACACGAACGTGTCGACACGTCAGTTCGGGACGATTAGCGGCGCGGCCGACGCACGGATCATTCAGATGGGGCTCAAAGTCATTTTCTAGCGCGACCTGCTGCCCAAACGACTGGCATCGAGCCCGGCCCGCGACCCGATCGACGATTCCCTCGGCCTCGGAAGCCCTCGTGGTGCGGCTTGCTCGTTTTTCCACGGCCGCGGGGACCGGGTGGAGCTGTGTTCGTTGGCGCCCCTGCCTCGTGTCGCTAGGACACGGACCTCCAGACTGACGCCAGTCATGCGCACGGCCTGCCCGGGAGCGATAGCTGGCCGCCTACTTGTAGACTCAAGGTCGCGATGCCGACGATTGCGGTACTGGGCACCCTGGACACCAAGGGGATGGAAGTGGGATTCCTCGTGGAACAGATTCAGGCCCGCGGCTGCGACACTCTGGTGGTCGATTTGGGGGTGTTAGGGCCCCCTGCAATAGTGCCTGATGTCACTCGCCATACGGTTGCCGGCGCAGCTGGAGAGCAGATCGAGGCGCTGGCTCAATCGGGGGATCGCGGCCGCGCGGTGGCCGCCATGACCCGCGGCGTCGAGAGGATCCTGCCAGATTTCTACGCGCGGGGTCGCGCCCACGCTGTGATTGGCATGGGCGGGAGCGCCGGAACGACGATGGCGACGGCCGGCATGAGAGCACTGCCCATCGGCGTGCCCAAGGTGATGATCTCCACGATCGCCGGAGGGGACGTCACGGCGTTCGTGGGCTCGAAGGACATCACCATGATCCCTTCCATCGTGGATATCAGCGGCTTGAACCGAATCAGCCGGCAAGTGATTGTCCAAGCTGCGTGCGCGGTCTCAGCCATGGCGCAGGCTGAAGTGCCGGAAGCCTCGGACAGGCCGCTGATTGCGGCTTCCATGTTTGGCAACACCACGCAATGCGTCGACACGGCTCGAAAAAGCCTCGAGTCTTTCGAGTTCGAGGTTCTGGTCTTTCACGCGACAGGCGCTGGAGGGCGAACCATGGAGAGCCTCGTCGCGGCCGGCTTTTTCACAGCTGTCTTGGATGTCACGACCACGGAGCTGGCGGATGAACTGGCCGGGGGCGTGTTGAGCGCAGGTCCCACGCGTCTGGAAGCTGCCGCCCGAGCGGGCATTCCCGCGGTGGTGGCGCCGGGCTGCCTGGACATGGTGAACTTCTGGGCGCCCGAGTCGATCCCGGAGAAATACCGCGACCGCCGATTCTACCGTCACAACCCCAGCGTGACGCTGATGCGAACCACGCCCAGTGAAAACCGGGAACTGGGGCGTCAGCTGGCAGAAAGGCTGAATGCCTCCAAGGGCCCGGTGGCGGTCTACCTGCCACTGAGGGGAATCTCGGTCATCTCTGCGCCAGGACAGCCCTTTGAATGGCCGGAAGCGGATCAGGCCTTGTTCCGGGCCATCAAGGAAGCCCTGCGTCCCGGGATTCCAATCTTCGAACTGGACGCCAATATCAACGATCCGGCGTTCGCCGATGCAATGGCGGGGGGACTGCTGCGCCTTCTCGGGCACCGGAACAGCGACGGGACAGGATGAGGAAGGGCAATCGCCATCGAGAGCAGAGCCATGAGCCACGGTACGCAAGCAATTGGAATCTCGCGGGAGGCCATTCTCTCGCGGCTCAGGAATCAGGCGGCCCGCGGGATCCCGATCATCGGCGCCGGCGCAGGGACGGGCATCTCGGCCAAGTGCGCTCAGTCGGGCGGGGCGGACCTGATTGTGATCTACAACTCGGGCCGCTTTCGCATGGCCGGGCACGGTTCCCTGTCCGGACTGATGCCTTATGGCGACGCCAACCAGATCGTCGTGGATATGGCCCGCGAGGTCCTGCCGGTGGCCCGGAATGTGCCGGTCCTAGCCGGTGTCTGCGGAACCGACCCGTTCCGATTGATGAAGGTGTTCCTGCAAGAGATCAAGGCCATTGGATTCAGCGGCGTGCAGAACTTTCCGACCGTGGGACTGATCGACGGGCTGTTGCGGCAGAACTTGGAGGAGACCGGGATGAGCTTCTCCAAGGAAGTCGAAATGATCGGCATCGCTCGCGAGCTGGACCTGCTCACGACCCCTTACGTATTCAGCCCCGCCGAAGCTGTCGAGATGGCGGCAGCGGGCGCTGACGTTCTGGTCGCCCATATGGGGCTGACCACGAAAGGATTGATCGGAGCGCGGACGGCGAAGACGCTCGACGAAGCGGTTGCGGAAATCCAGGCCATTCACGATGCTTCGAAGAAAGTGCGGGAGGAGATCCTGGTCATCTGTCACGGCGGGCCCGTCAGCGAGCCGGGCGACGTCCGGTACGTCCTGGAGCATACGCAGGGGATCGTGGGCTTCTTCGGCGCCAGCAGCGTCGAGCGCCTGCCCACCGAACGGGCGATCACCGGGCAGGTAATGGCCTTCAAGGAAATCGAGTTGCAACCGCGACTCGACCAGGGGGGACAATAGCTCGGAACGGCCTCCGGGACATTACCTGATGGATGCCCAGGGCTCCTCCTCGGCAACATCGACGAGTGCGTAACCTTCGGTCCCGACAGAGGGGCTCAGCATCGCCAGCAGCCTGGCAGGCTCGCGGCTCGGATTAAACGAGGCGTGCACTACATCCTTGCCTATGAACGCGGAGTCTCCAGCTCCGAGGATGCGCTTCCGTTGATCAACCCACTGCTCGACTTCTCCGTCAATCACGTAGATGACTTCCTCTTGGCTGGGGTGCTTGTGGAAGCTGTGCCCCGTGCCGGGCTTGATAGTCACCTCAACGACCACCAAGGCCTTCGCACCGGTTGCGGCCGGGCTGCTGAACCAAGCCAGCGATCCCCACGCCACCTCCTCCCGCTGGACCTCCTTTGTACTGGTGAATCTACCTTTCATAGCTCCCCTCCCCCGTGCTCGCAATGCATGGCGCGCGATGGCTCAGCGAATCTCTGCAAGCGCACGATCGAACACTGAGTGTCGTCCGTTTCTGGCGCTCATTCAATGTCTCGCCGCACGGATCCGTGACCTATCTTCGCCGATGTTCAGCGTATTCGGCCCGGCGGGACCGAACGGATAGCCGTCAGTGAACGTTAGCAGCGCATTGATCTTCCATGCGCCGAGAATCCGGTCGACAGCGGCCGGGGCGTCGCCGAGCAGAGCCTTGCCGCGGCCGATCGGCAAGTCGTATCCAACGGTCGCGTTGACAGAATTGCGAATGTCCAGAGAGCTGTTGCCCCGATTCCCGGACAGGTCCGTGATCGGCAAGCCACCGGCGGCTTCGTCGATGGCGTGCGCCCAAGTGTAGTTGAGTTGGTATTGCAAGCCCCTGGAAAAGTGCTTGCGAAGAGTGGCTTGCAGGCTGTGATAGTTGGCATTGCCCCGGGTCTGCACGATGTTGACAGCAGCGTGATTTGGCCAGCGTCGCCGCAGGGCGATGGGCCCGGATCCCGGAACCGCTTGATTGAAGTTGATCTGCTGGCGCAGTGCAGTGGCCTTCGACCCCACGTAGGCCACCGTCAGCTGTTGCTCAGCAGGTAGCTGCTGCTGGATCGCGAAGTTCCACTGCTGCGTGTACGGTATGGCGTAGCTGTCTGGATCGTATCCTCGGCGACTCTGTCCCGGAGAGAGTAATTCGCTGACTCGGAGCGGGCCATCGGCCAGGCCTCGGGCACCTTCAAAATTCCCTTGGGAATTGTCGACTCGCGTGTTGACGAAGAACGGCGCCTGCAAGAGGAGGCCCACGTTGAGGTGAATCGGCTGGCCGTTGTAGTAGACGCCGTAGGCGGCACGAACTACAGTGCCGTCCCCGATCCGGTACGCCAGCCCGACGCGGGGCGCCCAGTTGTTCAGGTCATTCGCAATGCCACTTCGCGATGGGAAACGGCCTTCGTTCACCGGAGCCGGATTCCCTGATTCGATATCGAACTGAATCAGCCGATCGCCAACTTCGGTCTGCGGGTAGTCGGCAAGAAGATCGTAGCGGATCCCGAGGTTCAGCGAGAGTCTCTGGGTCACTTTCCAGTCATCCTGGAAATAGCCCGCGTAGTCTGTCCTCCGCATTCCACGGGTTCCTTGCATATACACGAGCCGCACATTCCCGGGTCTCCCCAGCAGGAGCTCAGCAGGACCGAATCCCGTGTTCTTGGCGTTGGCAGGATTGTTCGTGAATCTGAGAACGAATCCGAACTGTCCGCGAGGCCTGGAAGTCTGGAAGCCGTTTGTGTGGCGACGCACTGCATCGAACCCGAACCGGAAGCTATGGTTCCCGCGAGTCATCTCGAGGTTGTCGCTGAACTGAATGTTGTTCATTGGGAGAATTGCCGGGTTCCAAAAGTTGTCTCCTATGTTGGGGTACCCGGCGGCGGAGATAGCGGACAGCCCGGTCGTGTATTCATCCACGTTTACGTTTGGAATGCCGAACTCCTCGGCGGTGTTACGGTCACCATTCAGCGAAATGGCCCTCAGGTCCTCGCGCGAGAAGCCGGTCCGGACTTGATTGATGGTTCTGGCATTGATGATCTGCGTGTAACTGATCACGACCTGTGTTGCGGGTGCCTGGACTTGGACAAAGGGCGTTGCTACCGGGCCCAGGATATTGGCGAATCCGTTGACAAAATCGGCCCGGCCCCTGGTGAGCCGGAAGAATCCGCGCGACCCTCCGCTGAAGTCCCGATCGATCTTGACAGTGCCTTGCTCGGCATCCTGGGTGTTGCCAGCCTCCGTAGTGAAGTTGGCCGCGAGCCCAGGACCCGTCGGTTCCGGGAAGAACCGCAGGACGGCCAGTCCTTGGGGGCTGAAGCGCGAGTCCGGCATCGAATTGTTCGTAAACGGCTCCCGGCCGAGCTTGCCCGCCTCGTTCGGAATCGACGTGAGCGGATCGAAGATTCGGTTCCTGCCCATCACCTCGCTGAAGTCGCCGTTCCTCATCAGGTTCGTCGGGACGCCTGCGATGTTCGTGGTGCTCTGGCGTGTTCGCGTCCCCTCGTAAGAGAGGAAGAAGAATGTCGAGCCGTCCTTGCGTCCGAGTGGCCCGCCCATGGTGGCCCCAAACATGTTCCGCCGAAGCGGTGTCTTGTCACCGGTGTTGAAGAAATTCCTAGCGTCTAGGGCGTCGTTTCGCAGAAACCAGAACGCTGATCCGTGGAACTCGTTGGTGCCGGACTTGTAGCCCATGTTCAACGTCCCGCCCGTTCTTCCGAAGCGAGCGTCTGGCGCGGATGTCTCCACGCGGTATTGCTCGAGCGCTTCGATTTCCGGGAACACCATCACGCCCTGGCCTTGATGGTTGCTGTTGTTCTGGAGGCCGTCGACCACGAAGTTGTTGTCCACCAAGGTCCCGCCGTTCACGCTCGACACCGTGCTGCCTCGAATCTGCGACAGCGGCAGGCCCGAGTTATGGGGTTGGGCCAGGACGACTCCGGCGCTGTAGCGCATCAGATCCACGAAGTTGCGCGAGATGTTCGGGAGTTCCTTGACCTCCTGCTCGGAGCGCAAGGTGCTCAACGTGGCGGTCTCGGTCTGCAGGACCGTCCCGACGGCTTCGACATCGATCGATTCGGCCACGGCGCCGACTTCGAGTTAGAAGTCGACCGCGATTCTTTCGGACAGGTTCAGGGCGACTTCCTTCGCTACCGTACGAAAGCCCTCGCTGGAAACCGTGATTCGGTAGGGGCCCGGCGGAAGCGGCGGGGAAACATACAGCCCGGACGCATTTGTCTCCCGAGTCAGCCGGTAGTTCGTGGCGGTGTTGAGGACCTCTACGTTCGCGCCCGGAATGACAGCTCCCGTGCCGTCGGAAACTGTGCCGCTCAGTACGCCCGTGTCGACTTCCGCAATCAGCGTGGCGCTGCAAGAAAGCAGCGTGATAAAAATCAGATTCAATCGCGTGTTGTGGTGCATCTCATTCCCTCCTGGGGCGCCCGGATCCAATCCGTGTCAGCGGCCGGGATTCGATGAGTGCAACCCAAAGCTTCGAGCCGTGAACGTAATGGCAGGGTGCCCTTCCGCCAGTTAGGCAGGCGGCCATTTCTGGTGCTCGCATCGTATACCCGCCGGGACTGCTCGTCAACGCTTGTTCCGCCAATTCGGCTATAGACATGCCCTATGATCTGCGCTACGGGGTGTTCCGTTAGGCTCCGAAGTGCTCGACCCAGTTGACAGGTCGCCAGAAGCACCTGGGATATCAGTCCAGACTCACCTATGCCTCGCGCTTCTCCGTCCGGTTCCCTTGGCCAGGATTGTCTATAAGCCCCGGGGAAACACCCCGGAACCACCGTGCACCCCGCGCAGGTCACCCCGACCCCATTTACACCGCCTTGTTCCGCACCGGGCCCTCCTCGCGAAGCTTCACCCGCAGCTCGTCGCAAGACACGATGGCGGACACCTCGTCCAACGCCCGGGACTGCCATTCCAGAATCTCGGCGTGCACCGCGTCGGTCACCTTGGAAATCAACTCCGCCGAGACCGAGACCCTGTACAGCTCCTCGGCATGCCCGCTATCTCTCGCGCGTGCCCAAGCCACGCGCATACATCGAAATCACTTTGCCGTCAAGACCTGGCAGGCGCCGGCAATACTTCTCCACTAGACGCGGGAAGAGCGGCCGCTCGCTTTGCTGGACAAGGGTTCCTAACTGCAGGGCGCAGGGGCAGTGCAGCCGCGGCCGGCCCAAGTGGTCGTCCCCCAAAGGGTCTTGGTGACGGGACGGGTCTGCGCGATCCGCAAGACGGAAGATGCGATCGGGATCGCGCAGGAGGGCATCCGCAAGCACGCTTCGCGCAAGGGCCGGCGGGTGCCGCCTCGAACTCTGAAGTTTGCACGATTCGTGATCGACTTCACAACATTCCCGGCCGCTCAATTCCCTGGCCCAGACGTCCTGGAGTGGTGCCGCCCGCGGTGGCAGGTCGAGCTGGTGTCCAAGCGGTTCAGGTCGCTGGCGCAGCCGGGGCACTTGCCCAAGCAGGACGACGACAGCGCCAAGGTCTGGCTGTGCGAGAAGCAGCTCGGGACGCCGCTGGTGGAGAAGCTGATCGGCCACGCGACCGCCGTTTCCCCCTGGGATCCCGCTTGCCGGCACCGTCGTCCGCACGGCGCCCGGCGTGACTTGAAGTTCCAGGTGCATCAAGTCACGCGCGCCATCGATCCCAGGTTTCTGCTGAGTCGGCTGATCGCCGAAAAAAACGAGATCTCCGAGGAGCTAGCTAACCCGCCTCGACTTCGCTTGGCCCAGTTAGGGTCATATTTCAATTAATCGCAAACCAGTTAACGCAAATTGTCCGGAGCCCCCTCATCCCGCCGGGTAGTCCTCCCCCTGGTCGCTTAGCGAGCAAGATTCATCCCATTCCTTGAGTTCGCTTTTCATCGAGGCAGCCAGTTCGGGCAGGTCCGCGACAAGATTGTGCCGCTCTCCAGGGTCGGCCGCCAAGTCGAATAGCATGTCATCCGCGATGCGGTCCTCGTCGAGATGCGAAAGGAACTTGTAGCGATCGCCGATCAGGGCATGGTCCGGCGATCCCAGTCTGCTCTGCATCCCCCTCTCGCCGCCATCCGGGCACTGGAATGCGATGCGCTTCCCGCGTCTCCGCATGTCGCCGTCGACGAGGGGCAACAGGCTGATCCCGTCAAGAGGGCGGTCGTCGGCAGGCACGTCCAAGCCCAGCGCGGACGCCACGGTTGGGAAGTAGTCGCTCGTCGAGCAGGGCACGGCCGTCGACCTGCCCCCCTCCACCCGGCCCGGCCATTCCAGGATCCCCGGCACCCGGACGCCCCCTTCGAACAGGCTCCGCTTGCGTCCGCGAAGGCCTCCGCTCGAGCCGCGATTGTTGCGGGCCTGCGGCGTCCGGCCTTCGGGCCCGTTGTCGCTGCAATACCAGAGCATTGTGTCGCCGGCCACGCCCAGTTGCCTTAGCTCTGACCGGAGTCTCCCGACTTGCTCGTCGAGGGCGGTTATGCAGCCGTAGTAATGCTGCTCTCCCTCGCTGAAATCCGAGTACATTGCCCTATGCTCCGGGCCGGCCAGGACAGGGCTATGAGGCGTGTGGAACCAGATCACCGCGAGAAATGGCTTTGATTCCGCAACTGCCCTGCGAATGAACGGGATGGCCCGGTCCATGATCACTCGCGAGTCGTCGCCCGCCAGATTCTCCGTAGCGTGCATTCCGGGCCCCGTCCAATACTTCGAAGGGAACGCTTGATTGACCATGGGATCCCATGTCGGCATCTGCACCTCGGCCGAGAACGACTCATCGAAACCATGCTCCCAAGGAGGTGCGTAGTGCGCCGGCCTCCTGCCGCCCCTGCGTCCGTCCTCCTGGTCGTTCGTCAGCGTCCCCAGATGCCACTTTCCGAAGTGCCCCGTCGTGTATCCGCGCTCCTTGAGCAGCTCCGCCAGCGTGATCTCCTGGTCTCTGACGTGACCGGCGTTCGCGGTCGGAATTCCATAACGGTACGGATGCCGTCCCGTCAGCGCGCTGCCGCGAGTCGGAGAGCAGACCGGCGCGCCGGAATAGAAGCGGTCGAATCGCAAGCCGGCCTCGCTCATCGCGTCGAGGTGCGGGGTCTTGAGGTAAGGATGGCCGTTGTAACCCGTATCGCCCCACCCTTGGTCATCCGCCATGCAGAGGACGACGTTCGGCGTGCTGGATGCACTCCCGCCTGTCCCGGACCGCCTGCAGGAGGCAATGGGAATCGCGGTCACCGCCATCGAAAACGCTAGAAAATCGCGCCGATCGAACCTTTCAGCCATTCTTCCCCCCTGACCTGCTGATTCTTCAGTCCAAGATCGCGGCAAACAAGTCCCCGAACTCATGGAGCTTGCTCGGCCAGCAACCGCAAGCCATCGGTTCCGGACGCGATGCGACCCTGTTCGCCGAAGCAGTAGAGCCGGCTTGCGGTCCGGATGTAGAGGCATCCAGCACCTATTGCGGGCGTCGCGTACACGTCTTCGCCTAGGTCGTTGGTCCGCAAGACCTTCCAGTCGGCGCCAGCTTCGATCACGACTGCCTTGCCGGCGTCGCTGATCATGTACACCTTGCCATCGCCAGCCACCGGAGATGCATAGTAGCCTTCGAGCGCGTCGCGCAAACGCCCCTGCTTAAGCACCTGGCCGCTGGCCGGGTCCAGGGTCGTCACGATGCCGCCGTTGCGGACGAGATAGAGAACTCCGCGATAAAGGACTGGCGACGGCACTTCCGGCAAAGACTTCTGATGCCGCCACAGCATGTGCGACTGCGTCACGTCGCCGCGTCCGCCTAGCCTTATTGCCATGCAGGCGTTCTCCGAAACCCTCCGCGCCCGGTAATGCGCCCAATCCCGCGCGTTCATCGTCCCGTTCTTGTTCCGGTCGTGCATTTCCCAGCTGCCGGGCAGCCAGCCTTCGGGAATCTCCTGCTTGGTGAGCTCGGAGTCGCCATTGGTGTCAAAGCGCTGCCGCATCTCCTCGAACGACGGCAGTTCCAAGCGCGCGGCGGCTTCGCCTCCGATAGCCCACCCGCTGAAGAAAAGGCGGTCACCGCCAATGACCGGCCCCGACTTGACCTGGTAGGTCAGCCCATCCAAACGCCAGATCTCCTTCCCCTGGGGCGAGTAGCTTGTCATTCGGTACGAACCGGGCACGATGATCTCGATGCCCCCTTCGCCAGGGTCGAAGACCACGGGCGTCGAGAAGCCATGGACAAAGTCCGTGCGGGATCGCTTCCATAGAATCTCTCCGTTGGCGGGATCGAGCGCGAGCATGTACGCGTCCAAGTCCTGGTCGCAAACGAGGATGAGCTTGCCGTCCGCGAGGATCGGCGAGCTGCCCATCCCGTGAAAGTTCGTGAACGGTCCCAGCGGCAGAGTCCAACGCTCGTCACCTTCGGGACCGTATGCGACGAGCCCGTAGCCGCCGAAGAAGGCATAGACATTCGTGCCGTCTGTGACGGGAGTCGAAGAAGCCTCGTTGTTCAACCGGTGCATGCTCTCCAGCCGTCGCGATGGCGCTGCCCGTCGCCAGATTTCGCGCCCTGTGCGGCGGTCAAGCGCCAGCGTGAGCAGCTTGTCGCCCTCGTGCGCAGTGAGGAACAGCCGGTGCTCCGTAAGGACGGGCGAGGACTTGCCCGGTGGCAAATCGGTTTCCCAGAGGACGTTGGTGCCCGGACCGAAAACCACAGGAAGCGGGCCGGCTTCAGTGACTCCGCTGCCGTTCGGGCCGCGGAATCGCGTCCAGTCGGACGCGGCCAGCAAGCTCGAAGCCAGCAGCGCGGCCGGGACCAGCTTCATCAACTGCATCGCTAACGAGTATAGTGACCGCCATTGCACCGGGACCGCACCGTCGGAAACACAGACGCCGTTCGCGAGGCTCCTCGCTCGGTCAGCCCGACCCGGGATTGGGCCGGAAAGCCGAGAGCAGCGGTGAGGATCGCCTCCGCCCGCACCGCAATGGAATGCCCCCGGCGAATACGACGGACTCGGCTCGATTCTCCGGGGGTCCGCGTCTCGAATGGAATTCCGATCGGGCACGCTGGCCCATAGCCGGACCGGCCGGCGCGACCAGCAGGCGCCATCGCATTCCGGCTACGCTTCGCATTGCCTCAAGCCCCTGTCGCGATTCGGGCCGCTTTGGCGTAACTGTCGATTGTCGCTACGATTATTCGAGTGGCACGGGCATCTTGGGTTGCGACCTTGGCGGCGTTTGTCGCCGTCTCAACAGCCCTGCCGTCGTTGGCGGCGCAAGCCGGTGCACCGAAGACACTGCCGGCACAATACTGTGTGACCTGCCATAACGACAGCAGCCGGACGGCCGGCATTTCACTGCAAGGGCTGAACCCTTCCGAAGCGCATGCCCAGCCGGCGATTTGGGAAAAGGTGCTTCGGAAGGTCGGCTCGGGCGAAATGCCTCCCGCGGACCTGCCCGCGCCGGACCCGGCTGCCCGCGCTGAATTTGTCAAAGCCCTGGAAAATGCGCTGGACTCGGCAGCGGCCGCCAGCCCGAATCCGGGACGCCCGCCCGCGCATCGACTGAACCGAGCCGAGTACTCGAACGCCGTACGGGATCTGCTGGACTTGGACCTCGACATCGCCGCCATGCTGCCGGGCGATGATTCAGGGTACGGATTCGACAACATAGCCGACGTACTATCGCTTTCACCCGCCCTGCTCGATCGATACATGTTCGCAGCCCGCCGGATCAGCCGCCTAGCGATTGGCACAGGGTCTTTCAAGCCGCAGAAAGACATTTTCGTCAGGAATCGGGAGACCGGCTTCCGCGAGGCCGGTCACGCCCCGGCCTCGCGGCAAGACCTGCCCTTTGGCGCGGCCGACGGCGCCGCGATTCGCTACTACTTCCCCTTTTCGGGCAACTACACAATTGCCGCGGCGCTCGACCAAGGCGACAGCCGCTCCGATTACGAATACCGCGAAGTGAGGCGAAGTGTCGAGGCGGGCATGCACACGGTCACAATGGCGCTGCTGGGCGAATTCTCGCGACCCGAGGCATCGCGCCCCGGCGACGTTAGCGCTGTCAAGCGGCCGCACCCTCCGCTCGATATCAGGCTGGACGGCAAGCGAGTGGAACTGACCGACTTGCCGGACGTCTCAACCCCCTACAAGATCCGCTGGATTTCCATCGAGGGGCCTTTCGACCCTCAGGGGCCGGGCGACACCCCGAGCCGTCGCAAGATTCTCTCGTGCCGTCCGGCCAGCGCCGCGGAGGAGCGTCCTTGCGCGGAGCGGATCCTCGCCCGGCTGGCCCGCCGCGCTTACCGTCGACCAATCGCTTCCGATGACCTTTCGGCACTGATGGCGATGTACGAGAAAGGCAGCGAGTGGGGAGGCTTCGAGAGAGGCATCGAGCAGGCGGTACGAGCTTTGCTGGTATCGCCAAGCTTCCTATTCCGGATCGAAAGGGATCCCGACGGGGCGAAACCGGGCTCGGTCTTCCCCGTCAGCGACATCGAACTCGCGTCCCGGCTTTCGTTTTTCTTGTGGAGCAGCTTGCCGGACGACGAATTGATGGCATCGGCCGAGCAAGGACTCTTGAGCGATCCGGAGGAACTGGAGCGACAGGCGCGGAGAATGCTCCAAGACCTTCGCGCGCGCGCATTGGTAGAAAACTTTGCGGGACAGTGGCTCGAGTTGCGCAAGGTCGCCAGCGCCAAGCCGGACGAGCTGCTGTTCCCTTCCTTCAACGCCGACCTGCGGTTCGCCATGCGGCGAGAGACTGAACTCTTTTTCTGGGACATCCTGAGGAACGACCGCAGCGTCCTCGACCTGCTGGACTCGGATCGCACTTTCCTGAACGAAAGGCTCGCCGAGCATTACGGACTGCCGGGCGTCCACGGCCCCCAGTTCCGCGAGGTGCATCTAGCGGACTCCCGGCGGGGCGGCCTGCTAGGGCAAGGCAGCATACTGACGGTCACCTCGTACCCGAACCGCACTTCGGTCGTGATTCGCGGCAAGTGGGTCTTGGAGAACCTGTTCGGCATGCCCCCGCCACCCCCGCCCCCGGACATCCCCGAGCTGGAGGAATCGGCGCCGGAAGAGAAGAAGCTGCCGCTACGCGAACTGATGGCGCTGCATAGCCGAAGCCCGACCTGCGCTAGCTGCCATGTCCGAATGGATCCGATCGGCTTCGCATTGGAAAACTACGACGCGATCGGGCGATGGCGCAAGATGGACGGCGACGTCCCGATTGACCCCTCCGGCAGCTTGCCGGGCGGAGTGACCTTCGAAGGACCCTCGGAGTTGAAACGCGTGTTCAAGACGTCCTTTCGTGACGCGTTCGTGAAGACTGTTGCGGAAAAACTTCTTACGTACGCCCTTGGAAGAGGCCTGGAGTATTACGATAGACCTACAGTACGGGGGATCGCTCGCGAGGCCGAGCGGTCGCAGTTTCGCTTGGCGAACATGGTCGTAAGCGTAACGAAGAGCATGCCGTTTCAGATGAGGAGGATTCCGGAACAATGATCGTCACCGGAAAATCGCTATCCCGCCGGAAGGTGCTGCGCGGCTTGGGGGTGACGGTCGCGCTGCCCTTCATGGATGCGATGGTGCCCGCGCTGCGGGCGGCAAGAACGGGTCCGGCCAGTCCGTCACTGCGCATGGGGTTCATCTACGTACCGAATGGAATCATGGACCTGAAGGGGGAGTGGACTCCTGCGGGCGAGGGGACTGACTACGAATTCAGCGAGATCACCAAGGGCTTCGAGCCATATCGGCAGCACGTGACTGTGCTGAGCGGCTTGGCGCATGTCAACGGCCGACCGGGCGGGGACGGCGCGGGCGACCACGCGAGGGCGGGCGCGACGTTCCTTACCGGGGCGCGTCCGGTCAAGACGGAAGGGCTTGGCATTCGGGCCGGGGTGTCGGCCGACCAGATTGCCGCGCGCGAACTGGGCAAGCGCACGCAGTTCGGCTCGCTCGAGGTCGGCATCGAAGAGCCGAGCGTCGCGGGCGGCTGCGACTCCGGATACAGCTGCGCCTACACCAACACGATCTCGTGGCGCACGCCCACGACTCCGAACCCCGTGGAAGACAATCCGCGGCGTCTGTTCGAGCGCCTGTTCGGCGACGGCGAGAGCACAGACTCAGCGGAGCGGCTGGCACGCCTGCGCGAGCAGCGGACAATCCTCGATTTCGTGCGCGAGGATCTGTCGCGCCTGCGAGCCGGTCTCGGGTCGGAAGACCGTCGCAAGCTGGAAGAATACCTACACTCGATCCGGGACTTGGAGCGGCGCATCGACAGGGCCGAGGCGCAGAGCGACAGGCAACTTCCCAAGGTCGACCGCCCCGGCGGCGTGCCCGACAATTTCACTGCGCACGCCAAGCTGATGATCGATCTGCAGGTGCTTGCGTTCCAGGCCGACCTCACAAGAGTCACGACCTTCATGATGGGCCGCGAAGGCACATGGCGGAGCTACCCGGGCATCGGCGTGCCGGACGCCCATCACGCGATGACCCATCATTCGCACGATCCCGAGAAGATCGCGAAGGTGATCCTCATCAACAAGCACCACGTGTCGATGTTTGCGTACATGCTCGAGAAGATGCGGTCGATTCCGGACGGCGACGGCAGCCTGCTGGACCATTCGATGCTGGTTTACGGCAGCTCGATCTCCGACGGTAACCAGCACTTGCACCACGACCTGCCGGTCGTGCTAGCAGGGGGCGGTGCCGGACGGCTGCGTAGCGGAAGGCACCTGCGCTACCCGCGCGAGACCCCCATGAGCAACCTGCTGCTGAGCATGCTCGACCTAGCCGGCGCGCCCACGGAACAGCTCGGCGACAGCACAGGCAGGCTCGAAGGGCTCACGCAAGCCTAGGGACTCATGGTGGGCGCGACCCGCAGAAACGGACGCGGCGCGCCCGGTTACGCCCGAAACCGGGCAGCAGCCATCGCTCTCGGGGCTCTGGCCTGCCTGGCTTGGCCGCTCGAGGCGGCGAGCACCGCCAGCTTGCCGCTGGTCGATGCGGTTAAGAATCGTGACCACCGCAGCGTCGCGGCCTTGATTGCGGAAGGCGCGGACCTTGACGCAGCGCAGCCCGACGGCTCAACCGCGCTGGCGTGGGCCGTCCACCTCCAGGACCACGGGACAGTGCACCGATTGCTGACGTCCGGAGCCGAGGTGAACACGAGGGACGAGTACGGAGACACCCCGCTCACCCTCGCGAGCGCGAACGGGGATGCGCTGCTGATAAGGAAGCTGGTCGAGGCGGGGGCCGACAGCGACGCGAGGCGCTGGAGCGGCGAGACCGCCCTGATGCTGGCCGCAGGAACCGGCATGGCGGATGGCGTCAGGCTGCTCGCCGAACGCGGAGCGCCTCTCGACGCAACAGAGTCCAGACGGGGACAGACAGCACTGATGTGGGCGGCGGCGGAAGGCCACGCTGATGCGGTCGAGGCATTGATCGAGGCGGGTGCGGACGTCAACATGTCTTCGAAACAGGGTTTCACCGCTCTGGCGTTCGCGGTGACCCGGGACGACATTCGATCGATACGGGCGTTGATTGCGGCGGGCGCCGATCCGAACACGGTTGCCGGGGACGGCAGCTCGCTTGCGAATGTCGCCGCGTCCTACGGGCACCCCACGGCGCTCGAATCAGTCCTCGCGGCAGGCGGCGACTTCTCGAAGGCGGACCATGCCGGGAGAACACCCCTTTACTCGGCTGCCCAGGTCGGGGATGAGGAGTCGGTAGGCCTCCTTCTCGCGGAAGGTGCCGATCCCGACGCACGGACCAAGACGTTGGAGAGTCTGGGATCCAACAGGAATCTGCGACGACCGGTCGGGGAGGATACGCCCCTGCTAGCCGCGGCCATCGGGGGGCACACTGCAGTGATGCGGCGGCTGATTGACGCTGGCGCGGACACCGCGGCGCGCACGCAGGACGGCGCGACACTGCTGATGCAGGCCGCGCGCACCGGCAAGTTGCCGATTGTCGAGTACGCCTACACCCAGGACGACGATGTGCTGGCCGAGACCAAGATCGGCCGCACGGTGATGCACGCGGCCGTGATCCTGACATCCGACGTTTCGTCGCAAGAGGAGATCTGCGAGGTGATCCGCTTCTTGGCCGACAAGGGGGCGGACACGGACCCTATGGACGATGGCGGGCGCACGGCGATTTCCACGGCGGATGTATGGCCGCTAGAAAAGGCGTCGATGCTGCTCTACGAACTGACGGTGGCAGCAGGCCGCCAGCCGAAGATCATGCCCACAGACCTTCGGTAGCTCGACTGGCCTGGCAGTGGCGTGGACCGGATCGCCGCCTATGGGCCAGTCCGACAAGCGGTGAAGGCATCCCGGCAGCTGCCGCCTTCGTTCGGCTCCGGGCATTCGGCGAATCCCACCCGGGACTGCCGCGGCAATTCACGGGTCCTGGGCGCCACCGCAGCCCAGGGCCAGACCAGCTCGCTCAGGACGGGTTCGCAGACACGAAGCCGGCATGACGAAGGCGCGGTGCCCCTCGTGCCACGGCACGGCTGGGTTCGATTCGCGGTTGCCCGGGGTGGCTACTTAGGGTAGCCTCTTAGCAGGCGCATGTTCTGCAAGACTTGCGGGTTCGAGGTCGAAGAGGACGATTCCTTCTGCCGAAAGTGCGGACGGTCCGTAAGAGGGTCCGCACCAGCGAGCCACTCGCACCTATGCACGCGCAGAAGGGGCGGCCGGATGGTGGCGGGCGTCTGCGCGGGTTACGCCAAGCACTTCGCCAAGGACGTTAGGATCGTGCGGATCATATGGACGATCGCAGCGTTGATCCCTCCGTTCTTCCCTGGCGTCGCGGCGTATCTGGTCAGCTGGCTTCTGATGCCCGCGCCAACGGATTCGGCCCCGGCGAATGCGGCGGTGTCCGATTAAATCGTCGCCGTGATCGAGACCCTAGCCTACGCCCGAGCCGGTGTCCTGGGGAATCCCTCGGACGGCTACTTCGGCAAGACGATCGCCGTGACGCTGCGCAACTTCCGCTCGCGCACCCTGCTTTATCCCAGTGCCAGACTCGAAATCCGGCTGTCAGCGGCCGACATCCCGATCTGGGAGAATCTGCAAGAGCTGCGGGAGCACACGCGCTGGCGCGGCTACTACGGTGGAATTCGGATCATTCGAGCGCTTCTGATGCGCTTCAGCGACTACTGCGACAGCGAAGGCATCGAGCTGCATGACCGCAACTTCACGATCGAGTATGAATCGAACATTCCGCTACGCCTCGGCATGGGCGGCTCGTCAGCGATCGTCACGTCCTGTCTCCGGGCGCTGATGCGCTATTTCGAAGTCGAGATACCGCTACCGATCCAAGCCAACTTGGTCCTCGAGACGGAAACGATGGAACTCGGCGTGCCCGCGGGGTTGCAGGACCGCGTCGTGCAGGCCTACGAAGGCTTGGTCTACATGGATTTCGAGCGCGACTTGATGGACGAGCAGGGATTCGGGAATTATGAGCGGCTCGACACCTCTCTCCTGCCGAACCTGTACGTGGCCTACAGGACCAACCTGAGCGAGGGGACGGAGGTCTTCCATAACGACTTGCGCGAGCGCTTTGAGTCAGGCGACCCGAAAGTGAGAGATGCGATGGCCGAGTGGGCCGCGATGGCCGAGCAGGGGCGAGAGGCACTGCTGGCGGGCGACTTCGAGCGCTTCGACCAGCTTGTCGACGCCAACTTCGACCTGCGGGCCAGACTGTACAGGATCGGGCTGGAGAATCTCGAAATGGTGCGCGCCGCCCGGGACGCCGGGGCAACGGCGAAGTTCGCCGGTTCCGGCGGCACGATTATCGGCACCTACCGCAACGAGGCGCACTACGACGAACTTCGCGAAGCGCTCGCCAAGCTCGATGTGCGCGTGATCAAACCGCGAGTCTAGGCCGGCGCCAAGATCTTGCGCAGGGCCTATGCGACGGGCCCGGGCAAGACCCCGCGCGTGCGGGTGCGGATGCGGCACAGGTAGTCGTCCGAGCAAAGATACAGCGTCGAGCCATCGTCGCCCCAGCAGAGGTTCGCCACGCGACAGCCGGTGACGATGCGGCCGAGGATTGTCCCGTCGGGGCGCAGCACCCACACGCCTCCGGGGCCGGTCGTGAAGATGTTCCCGTCGCCGTCGATTTTGATGCCGTCCGGCAGGCCAGGCCCATCAGAGGTGCGATCGGTGAGATCTCGCACGAGTTCCACCGGACCGAGCATGCCGTTGGAGAGGACCGGATAGCGCAGGACGACGGCGCGGCGCGGGTTGGATTGGGTGACGTACAGCGCTTGCTGGTCAGGGGTGAAAGCTACTCCATTCGGGTTCTCCAACTCGTCGTTGACCAGGATCGCTTCCCGCGTCCCCGCGCGGACAAGATACACGCCGCAGACGGGCAGCTCGCGACGCGGGTCCTCGTAGCGGCGGTGCAGACCGTAGGCGGGATCGGTGAAATAGAGGTCGCCGCCGGAATTGAGTACGAGATCGTTCGGAGAATTCAGTCGCTTGCCGCGGTACGAGTCGACCACCGTGACCTTGCCGCCGCGCGGCTCCAGGCGCGAAACCCGACGGTCGCCGTGCTCGCAAGCCCAGAGGCTTCCGTCGCCGTCGAGGGTCAGGCCGTTCGAGCCGGGCTCCTTTCCGTAGTAGGCAACGCCGGTATAGCCCGAGGGCTGCATCCAGATGCTGGCCCCCTCGGCCTCGCTCCAGCGATAGATCGCGTTCCGCGGGATGTCCGAGAAGAGCAGGTAACCTCCCCGCGCTACCCACACGGGACCTTCCGGCCAAGCGAAACCGACATCCAGAAGCTCAACCACAGCATCGGCCGCGATCAGAGAGTCCAAGGAGGGGTCGAACCGATCGATTCGGCCAACAGCTTCGAATTGAGGCATAAACGGCCATTCTAGCCCCGCAAATGCTGCCGTCGAAGGGGAGCAATCGGGTTTGCTTTTCCCTAGCGATTCGGTTACGATGGAATCGGTCACAGTTTCGGCCATATCCGAAAGTGGGCTTGCGCCCGCTTTTTTTGTGGTTGCAATCAGATGGCGTTCGAAAGGAAGGCGGTCGTCGAACAGGTTCGCGAAATGGCGGAACGCATAGCTACGTCCGCAGGGCTCGAACTTGTCGACGCCGAGTGGAGAGGCGGTTCGCGAGGCGGCTTGTTGCGCGTATTCATCGACAAGCCTGACGGAATCACTCACTCGGACTGCGAACTGGTATCGCACCAGCTGTCCGCAGCGCTCGACGTTGCGGACCTGATACCGTCCACCTACAGGCTCGAGGTTTCGTCTCCCGGCCTCGATCGCAAGCTTTCGAAACGGTCCGAATTCGAGCGCTTCGCCGGATGCAAGGCCAAGCTGCGCGTGCGCGAGCCATTGCACGGAGCCCGCAGCGTGACTGGGCATATCCAGAGCAGCTCGCCCGCCGCGGTCTCGCTTCGCACCGCGCGCGGCGAGATGCTGGAGATTTCCTTCGACGACATTGAACGGGCGAGGCTAGTCGCCGAGTTCTAGGAATTCGCATTGCAGGTCCGGAGGTAGGTAGATCACATGGCGATGGGCATTTTCACGGAAATCGAACAGCTGAGCCAGAACAAGGGCATCAACTCGGAGATCATCCTAGAGGCGGTGAAGGACGCCATGCTGGCGGCCGCCCGCAAGTACTACAAGACCGACGAGGACCTGGTCGCCGAAATCAATCCTTCGACAGGGGCTATCGACGTGTTTGCCGTCAAGACCGTCACCCACTTGGTTGCGAACTCCTCCAAGGAAGTCAGTCTCGCTCAAGCCCAAAAGGTCGATCGAACGGCGCGCATCGGATCCGAGGTTCGCTTCTACAAGCCCACCAAGCCGCTAGGCCGGATTTCGGCCCAGATGGCCAAGCAAGTGATCTTCCAGAAAATCAGGGAGGCAGAGCGCGAGACCATCTGCGCGGAATTCGAGAGTCGCGTCAACACGGTCGAGTACTGCACCGTGAAGCGCACCGAGGGCCAGGATCTAATCGTCGAGCTCGGTCGGACGGAGGCGCGCATGCCGCGCCGAGAACAGTCGAGGCTCGAGAGCTACATGCCGGGCGACCGGGTTCGCGTGATCATCAAGGCAATCGAGAAATTGGGCCGCGGTCCGGCGGTCATCGCTTCCCGAGCGAGCGAGGAACTCGTCAAGCGCCTTTTCGAGCAGGAAGTTCCGGAAATCTACGACAACACAGTAGAGATCAAGGCTTGCGCCCGCGAGGCGGGGGAACGCACCAAGATCGCCGTCAAGTCCCGGGACCGCGATGTCGACGCGGTCGGCGCATGCGTGGGCATGAAGGGCATGCGCGTGCAGACCATCATCCGAGAGCTTCGGGGCGAGAAGATCGACATCATCCAGTACATCGAAGACCCGCTGGAAATGGTCCGCTGGGCGCTCAGTCCAGCCAAAGTGACGCGAGTCGATGTGCTCGACCCGGTCGAGCGCCACATGGAAGTAATCGTCGACGAATCGCAGCTGTCGCTCGCTATCGGGAAGAAGGGGCAGAACGTGCGCCTCGCGGCGAAGCTCCTGGGCTGGCGCATCGACATCAAGAGCGAGGACGAGAAGCGGAAGGAAGTCGAGGACGCCCTGGCCGTCATCAGCGGCGGCGGCACCCCCGTCAGCACGCTCCTCGACTACGGCCTCAGCGTGGGGCTGATCGACAAGCTCATCAAGTCGGAAACCGCGACATTGGAGGCGCTGGCCGACCTGACTCCCGAGCAACTCCTCGAGATACCCGGTGTCGGCTCGGAACTGGTCGAGCGCATCCGGGTGGCCGTGAACCAGTGCTACGCGCACCTCGCAAGAACAGTCGGAGCCGTCCCGACTGCCGACGAGCCTGAAACCGAGCAAGGAGCCCAAGAGGGGGTCGAGCAGGATGCCGCGGAGGCCGAGGCGGCGGAGCCCGCGGTGCTGCCCGGCGTACCGGATTCCAGAAGCGAAGACGACGATGATGACGAGGTCGACTTCGACGCGGCGGAACTCGAAAGCTTTGGTAAAATGAACCGGTATCGGGGTCCAAACGCGGAACTCGGCTACCCGAAGGAAGGGCAAGAGCGAGCCGGTTCCGCCACGGGCACTGATCCGGTAGTGGTTGGCGCGGTCGAAGAACAAGGGACGGAGGAGAAGAACGATTCGCATCAATGAACTAGCACGGGAGTTAGAGGTCAAGTCCAGCGAAATCATAGATGTGCTGCCCGACTTCGGCATCGAGGACTCCAAGTCCCATTCGAGTTCGTTGGACGAGGTCACGGCGGACAAGGTTCGCGACAAAATGAAAGACCGCAAGCGCGCCGTGCCGCCGGCGCCGATTGCCGAACTTGAGCTGCCGTTGCGGAAGCGCGCCAGACGCATCCCCCGACGCAGAGTCCCTCGCACCGCCCGTTCATCCGCGGCGTCGGTGCCCCCGTCGATCCCGGTCGCCGGCACCAGCAAGTCGTTTCGACCGCCGATGAACCCCTTTCGTCCGCCTGTCGTCTCCCGGCCGCCGGCTGACGCGCAGCCGGCTCCCCCTCGTCCACCGGCGCCAGCGCCGCCGCTCGCATCGAGCGCAGCTCCCCCGCTGCCAGCAAAATCCGAGCCGCCGCCAAAGCCCAAGCCGAAACAGGCCACGCGTGCTTCCGATCTGGCAGTCGACGGAGGCGCCAAGCCCGAGGTGCCCCCGGTCGTGGCGATCGGGCCGGAAGCCAAGCGCCCCCAGGTCAACTTGTTGCCGGGACGCCCGAACAAACCCAAGCCTCCCGTCATCCAGCATGCACCCTCGATCCCGAAGCCGCTGACACCCCCCGCCTCGACGCCCCCGCGACTCGCGACCCCCATCCAAGGCGCCCCAAGGCGCGCCGACCCCCCGGTGCGGGCCATGCCTGCGCCCAATTCGGCGACTGCTCCAGCCCAACCGAAGCAGTCAGTAGCCCGACCCAAGACCCCGGCGGAACCCCTGCCGCGCCCGGCGCGTCTGATGGCGATTCCCGGCGTGCCCCAGCCGGCGCGACCGCCCAGCAAGAGTACGCGCCCGAATCTGCCGGCGCGCCCCATCCGGCCTCCCGGCTTGGCCAAGCCGGGCATGACTCCCGGAGGGCCTGCTGGGAAAGGGCGCTTCTCGTCGGGCTTTCCGGCCCGCTCCAATATTCTCGTCCCGGGGCAGCCGATTGTCCCGCGCCGCGTAAAGGCAACGCCGATTCCCGGCGTTCCCGCCCCCACCCCGGGAGCGCCTGTTGGCTACCGACCCCGACCGGGCCTGCGGCCAGGCATGCCCGGTCGCCCACTCGGGCCGGGCCGACCGGGGCGTCCGGGCTTCCGGCGGCCGCGGCCGCCGCAGCGGCGCAAGCGCGACCTCGAGGCACTGCGGGAAAGCAAGTTCCAGAAGCGCAAGCGCAAGACCGAGATTCCGAAGGCTGCCAACACAGACATCTTCGCCGCGGACGGGGCCACGGTCAAGGAAGTTGCCGAGAAGCTTGGAATCAAGGCCAACCAGATCATCAGATCGCTGGTGGACAAGGGCCAGTTCGCGAACATCAACCAGCCGCTCGAACTCGAGAGAATCAAGCAGATCGCCGCCTACTTCGGCGCCACCGCCACCGAGCTGACGTTCGAGGAGGAGGCCGTCCTCGACATCGAACAGGAAGAGGTTGTCGAGGACATCGAGACCCGTTCGCCGGTCGTTACGATCATGGGACACGTCGACCACGGCAAGACATCGCTGCTGGACGCGATACGGTCGTCCAACGTGGCTGCCCGCGAAGCCGGCGGGATCACGCAAGCGATCGGAGCCTACCATGTCGTCAAGGACGGCAAGCGCATCGTTTTCATCGACACGCCCGGTCACGAGGCGTTCACCAAGATGCGCGCGCACGGCGCCTCCGTGACCGATATTGTTGTCCTCGTAGTGGCAGCCGATGACGGCGTGATGCCTCAGACGATCGAAGCCATCGATCACGCCAAGGAAGCCAACGTTCCGATCATCGTCGCCGTGAACAAGATCGACTTGCCCAAGTCCGAGCCGGACCGCGTCAAGCAACAGCTTTCCGACCGCGGCCTGGTACCGGAGGAATGGGGCGGCGAAACAATCTTCTGCTCGGTCTCGGCCAAGACCCAAGAGGGCATTGACAACCTGCTCGAGATGATGAACTTGGTCGCAGACGTTCGCGAGCTGAAGGCCAATCCGGCGCGTTCCGCCATCGGCGTAGTGATCGAGGCGAAGCTCGACCGGGGCAAGGGACCGGTCGCCACCGTGCTCACGCAGAACGGGACGCTGCGAGTGGGCGATACGTTCGTGGTCGGCGCCGTTCTCGGCAAAGTCCGTGCATTGATGGACGATCGCGGCAAGCAGGTCACGCAGGCTGGCCCGTCGTCGGCGGTGGTCGTGCTCGGGTTGAGCAAGATCCCGGAGCCGGGCGACCAGCTCTCGGTTGTTGCGAACTCGGATCGCGCCAAGAAGATCGTGGACTTCCGCGAGGAGAAGCTGCGCGAGCAGGCGATGGCTCGGACGGCCCGCAAGTCGTTGGAGCAATTCCAGGAACAGCTGGCCGCAGGGCACGTGAAGGAGCTGCCGCTGATCGTCAAGTCCGACTTCCAGGGTTCGGCGACCGTGCTGCAGGACACCCTGGCAAAGCTGACGAGCGACAAGGTCAAGGTTCGCGTCATCCATTCGGGAGTCGGTGCGATCAAGGAGTACGACATCACGCTCGCAATCGCGTCCCAAGCGATTGTCGTAGGATTCAACGTGCGTCCCGAGCGTTCGGCCGCAGCACTGGCGGATCGCGAGGGAATCGATATCCGCCTGCACACAGTGATCTACGAACTCGTGAACGAGTTGAAGAAGGCACTGGCCGGATTGCTGGAGCCGATTCGGAAGGAGGAGTTCCTCGGGCGGGCCTCGGTGCTGGAAGTGTTCAACATCACTAATGTGGGCACGGTTGCAGGTTGCGTTCTGGAAGAAGGATTGGCACAAAGCAACGCGTCGGCGCGGCTGCTCCGGGACAATGTCGTGGTCCACACCGGACGCTTGGCCTCGCTGAAGCGATTCAAGGATGACGTGAAGGAAGTGCGCGCCGGCCAGGAGTGCGGCATGCACTTCGAGCGTTACAACGACGTCAAGAAGGGCGACGAGATAGAACTCTTCAAGACCATCGAACTCAAGCAGGACATCAACGAGCTGATCCCGGTTTAGTCCGCGCAGCAGATCACGCCCAGACGACCGCTTCCGAAGCAGTGGGGCGCCCGCCTCGCGGGGCACGCGCTTCCCCGCCCCGCAGAAATGGGTTGGGGCACGCGGATAGCCGAGCGTGCCAGCTGGGCCTGGAACAGGGTCGCGATTATGGAGTACCGTGTCGGAACTCTCTGCCTTCGAATCCGAGTCGAGCATTCCCGCTCGCTCAAGGACAAACGGAGAGTCCTGCGTTCCCTGAAGGATCGCCTCAAGAGGCGCCACAATGTAGCCGTCGCCGAAGTAGCCTACCAAGACAGCTGGCGCGACGCAGTCGTTGTCGCGGCAGCAGTTGCAAGTTCAGCGAACGGCATCCGGCGTGTCCTCGACTCGGTCCATGAGGACGCGGTGCACGTGCTGGGGCGCAGCCTGCAAGACGCCGCGTTCGACGACTTGGCATTGTGAACAGCATCTCCCAAATCGCTCGACGTGATCACACGGCCGTATAGACTGGATCGGGCGGCTGCGGGATCCCCGCGGCCGCACGGCGGCATCAGTGTTGCAAACTCTCCACCCACCCATCGCAGGCATGCGCGCTAGATTGCCCGGGGCTAGTCTCGTCACGGCGGCCTGCGTGGTTGCCGCCGTCGCCGGCTGCGGTCCCGAGCCCGAAGAACGTCCTGCCGAAACCTACGACGTGGTCGTTTACGGCGGGACGTCAGCGGGCGTCGCGGCGGCGGTCCAAGTCGCACGCATGGGCAAGTCGGTCGCACTCGTGTCACCGGACCGCCATCTGGGAGGCCTGTCGTCCGGCGGCTTGGGCTGGACCGACACCGGGGACAAGGCCGTCATCGGCGGACTGGCCCGCGAGTTTTATCACCGGATCTGGCTGCACTACGAAGAGCCGGACGCCTGGAAATGGCAGAAGCGCGAGGAGTACGGGAATCGCGGGCAGGGCACGCCGGCCGTCGACGGCGCACGGCGAACGATGTGGATCTTCGAGCCGCAGGTGGCAGAGAGGGTGTTCGAGGATCTCGTGCGGGAGCACGGGATCGATGTGCGGCGCGAAGAATTCCTGGATCGCGAGGACGGAGTCGTGGTACAGCGCGGGCGGATTCGCGAGCTCGCCACCCTGAGCGGGTCCACGTTCGCGGGCTCGGCCTTTATTGACGCGACCTACGAAGGCGATCTTCTCGCAGCTGCCGGAGCGACCTACCGAGTCGGTCGCGAAGGAACGGACGCCTACGGCGAGCAGTGGGCGGGCGTGCAGAAGGACGCCCGCCATCACGGGCATTCGTTTCCGCCCGAGGTGGATCCGTACGTCCTGCCGGGCAATCCCGCGAGCGGGCTTCTCCCGCGGATCAGCCCCGAGCCGCCCGGCGAAGAGGGCCAAGGAGACCGGCGCATTCAAGCCTACGGCTTTCGCATGTGCCTGACGGACGTGCCCGATAACCGTGTGCCGTTCGCGAAGCCGGAGGAGTACGACGCCGGGCAGTACGAGCTGTTGCTAAGAGTCTTCGCGACCGGCTGGAGGGAGACGTTCCGCAAATTTGACCCCATCCCGAACGGCAAGACCGACACCAACAACCACGGCCCGTTCAGCACCGACAACATCGGCATGAATTACGGCTATCCCGAGGGGTCTTACGACCTGCGGAATGAGATCTTCGCGGAGCACAAGACCTATCAGCAGGGTCTGATGTACTTTCTGGCGAATGATCCCCGCGTTCCGAAGGAGGTCCGCGACGAGTTCTCGCGATGGGGCCTCTCGCGTGACGAGTTCGTCGACAATGGGCACTGGCCGCGCCAGCTGTACGTGCGCGAAGCGCGCAGGCTGGTAGGCGAGTACGTGATGACGGAGCACGATTGCCTCGCCAAGCGCGAGGTTCCCGACCCTGTCGGAATGGGTTCCTACGCCATGGACTCACACCACGTCCAGCGCTACGTAACCGCGGACGGTTTCGTGCAGAACGAGGGCGACATCGGTGTCAAGCCCGCCCGGCCCTACGGGATTGCTTATGGGGCGCTGGTGCCCCGGCGCCACGAGCTGACGAACCTGCTGGTGCCCGTTTGCGTCGCGTCGACCCACATCGCCTACGGCTCAATCCGGATGGAGCCCGTGTTTCTGATCCTTGGGCAATCCGCGGCCACCGCGGCCGTCCTCGCGATCGAGCAAGACGTATCGGTGCAGGATCTCGACTACGGAGCCCTTCGCTCCCGGCTTCTTGCCGACGGCCAGATTCTCGAGCTCGCGAGGGAATGAGCTGCGCCTCCAACGTGCTTACCGCGAGGGACTTCGCCAATTCGCCGCACCAGGATAGGATTCCCGATCCGGGCTAGCCAGCGTTTCATTCCGCGCAGCCAGCTAGCCCAAGCGGCAAAAACCCGCGTATTTCACTGGGCGCTTTCGCGCCCTCTAGCGATTCCAGCGGTTCTGGCCCGAGCCATGTACAGCCGGCGTCCGTTGCTAACCTAACGCCATGAAGACCTTCCTCCTTGGCGCTGCCCTCGCCGGACTCGCGGCCACTCCAGCAGATGCAGCGATCGCGTTCCGCCATCAGCAGCTCGAAGACCAGCTAGGAATCGGCTACGCCGTGCTTTGCGAGGACGTGGACGCCGACGGAGACATCGACATCGTCGCGCTGAACGAAACCCAGGTGGCATGGTGGAGCAATCCGGAGTGGGACAAGCATGTCATTCTGGACGGCCGGACCGAAGCGGACAACGTGGCAATCGCGGCGAGCGACATCACGGGCGATGGAAAGCTGGAATTCGCGATCGGCGCGGCGTGGCGTCCCAGCGACACCCAGGGTGGCGGAACCCTGCAATGGATTCGCCGCACTAGCGATCCAGACGCCGAGTGGGGAGTGCTGCCGCTCGGCAACGAACCGACGACCCATCGCATGCGCTGGGCCGACACGGACGGCGATGGGCGTTCCGAACTCATCGTGGCACCGTTGCACGGCAGGGGCACAAGTGGCCCGAAGCACTGGATCGGCAACGGGGTGCGGCTGCTAGCCCTGACGCCCTCAGGGCGCCCGGCGTCGGAAGCGTGGGGTCAGGAGGTTATCGACGACTCCTTCCATATCGTGCATAACTTCTGGGTTCTGAACTTTGACGCGGACGAAGCGCAGGAACTGCTGGTCGCCTCTTACGAGGGCGTCCACCTGCTGGACCGCGACGAGGCCGGTCGCTGGACGCCGACAAGACTGGGGCAAGGGCACCTCGGCGAATCAATCCGGGGTGCGGGCGAGATCAAGCTAGGCACGCTCGCGTCCGGAAAACGCTACATTGCAACGGTCGAGCCCTGGCATGCCAACAGCATCGTCATTTACGATGAACCCGCCGATCCGCTGGCACCTTGGAAACGCCATGTGGCCGTCCAGCGCCTGAACGGGGGCCACGCGCTCTGGACGGCCGACCTCGACGGAGACGGCGACCAAGAGCTGGCCTTCGGCTGGCGACTCAAAGGAAGCATGCCGTACGACAGGCCCGGGGTGGCAGTCTACGACCCCGGCAGCGGGGACGTGCAGATTGTCGACTGGGGCGGCATGGCGACCGAGGATCTAACAGTCGCGGACCTCGACGGAGACGGACGCCCGGAAATCGTTGCAGCCGGGCGCGCCACGCACAACCTGAAGATCTACTGGAACGAAGGCCCGAAGCCTGCGCTCCAATAGGTCACCCGGGCTGGACGCGCCCGCACTAGGCGCCGCCGCTGCCCTTGTGAGTGTTCACGATGGCGCCGAGCTGGGCGGCGTGGTGCGAGTCATGCCACATCATGAACTCGATTTGGGACTGCACGTCGCGAATCGCCAGCCTCTCATTGGCAACTGGGCGGTCAAGATCGGCTGCGGTGAAAGCGGCAATGGTCTCGCGCACGGCTGCCCTGCCCTGCTTCAACTCGTCAAGGATTTGCCCGGGTTCCGGATAGCTGGCTAGATCGTCCAGGCACGGGCTGCCGTTCCCGAACACGTCCTGCCAATGGCCCAGCGGGTGGCTTTCAAGCCCTCGGTACAGCTTCAGGCCGCCGCGTTCGTAGAACGCCAGGTGGCCGGCGATCCATAGGCCGTGCGGCCCGCCGGGCCGGAACCGCGTGGACCACAATCCGTGGGCTGCTATGTACTCGAATTGCGATCCGCTCACGCCCCAGCTGAAGTCGACGCGGGCCAGGATTCTTTCCAGGCGCCCGTACGGCGCATTGGTATTGCTCATTCTATTCCTCCGTCTTTGCACGCGGAGCGGCGCGCGCGAACCGCCGCCCTCTGTCTATTACGATATCTCCCCAGCGGAGACCTTCCTCGGTGCCGACCCCGATGGGTTCGAGGGGAGGTCAGCTCGGCCTCCGCGGGCTTGGGGCAATGCCGCTGTCGCCTGGTCCTGGACGGGATTTAGAGCCAACCGGCAATCATCGCGAGCCATCCTAGCAAGCCGCCTGCCAGGACGACCCAAGCAGCCGCCCAGCGAGCTGCGAAAAGAGCGGCTGCCGCGCACCCGGCGATCGCCCATGTCGGCCAGGAGGTCAGCGTCGCTCGAGCCAAGTCAACCGCGACCACCCCCATCAAGCCGACCGCCGAGGCGTTGATCGCGTCCAGGAACGAGGACGTGAGCGGGGACTGCCGGAGCCGGCGCACCAGGGGGTTCAGGATCCATACGAATCCGAACGCGGGCAGGAAGATGCCGACAGTTGCGACCGCGGCACCGGCCGGGCCGGCCACCAAGAAGCCTAGGAAGGTCGCGGCGGTCAGCACCGGTCCCGGTGTGAACTGACCTACCGCGATCGCGTCAAGTAGCTGCTGGCGCGTCACCCAGCCGTACCCGTCGACCAAGCCGCCTTCCAGAAACGCAACCAGGACATATCCGGAACCGTAGAGCACGGATCCGACCTTGAGGAAAAAAAGGGCCAGCTTGCCGAGTTCGGCGCCTTCCACGGCGGCGGCCGCGGGGCGCGCCGAGACCGAGACCGCAGCGAGTATGCATAGCATGGAGTTCAGTGCGCGGGGCAACTGGAGGCACAGGGCTCCTACCACGCCACCGAGGAGAATGGCCGGCACTTCGCCGAGGCCGGCCCACACTGCCGCAGCCACGCACGCCGCAATCAATGCGAGTGGCCAACCGGAGATTGCCTTGCGCCCAAGCTTCCAGACTGCTCCGAGGATGATGACCAGTACTGCCGGCCGCACCCCGGCCATCACGGGCTCGACGCTCGGCAGCGCCCCGAATTCCACGTAGAACCAAGCGAGGACGCCCGTAATCGCGGCCGCCGGCACAATGAATCCGAAGCCGGCAGCGAAGAGGCCGGCGGCACCGGCGCGCTCGTAGCCGAGATGCATCGTCATCTCGGTAGAATTCGGGCCCGGAATCAGACTCGTCGCGCCCATCAGGTCGAGAAAGCGCTGCCGCGAGATCCAGCGGCGCCGCGAGACGAACTCATTCTCGAGCAACGCGAGGTGCGCGGCCGGGCCGCCGAAGGCGATCAATCCCAAGCGCAGGAACGCAGCCGCTATCTCGGCTAGTCGACGAGGCTGGTGCCGCAGATTCATGGCCTATTCCCAGGGTAGGCTCCGAAGCGGACCCGGGGCCAGCGCGAGCCTAGCGCGAAGGTTCCCATGCACTCGTCACCTAGTTGCGCCACGCGTCCATGTCGGGCCTTGACGGGCCCGGATCGAAGAACCGAACTGCTCGTCCGATCCGGTCGTAGTCCCCTAGGTCGGCGCGAGCGCGGTCGGCAAGTTCCATCAAGCGAGCCACGATGTCGGCATTTTGCTCCGCGACGTTGCGACTCTCGCCCCAATCGAAACGCATATCGTACAGCTCTGCGGCACGCACTTCGTCAATCATGCGCCCGTACCAGCTCGTCCACGCCGGATCGGCGGGCCGCTTGAACACAAGCTTCCATCTCCTGTCCCTCACAGCCTGGAGATGGGTAAACGCGAAGTACAAGAAATCCTCGCGCGGGCTCCGGTCGGCTTGTCCGGCAAGCCACGGCCAAAGATCGAGGCCATCGATCGCCCGGTCGCGCGGCAACGGAGCTCCTGCTAAAGACGCGAATGTGGGCAGCAGGTCGAGAGTGGACGCCAGCTGGTCGCTTACCTGGCCGGCGCGAATCTTCCCGGGCCATCGAACGATTCCCGGAACACGCAAGCCCCCCTCCCACGTGGTCATCTTGAAGCCGCGCAAGGGGGAGGCGCTCCCGCCGTGATCACCCAAGTGGCTCTCGATCCACGGCCCGTTGTCGGACGTGAAAACGACCAGTGTGCGCTCGTCGATCCCGAGATCCCGCAACGCCGAAAGAACCTCGCCCACGCTCCAGTCGAGCTCCTCGATCACGTCTCCGTACAGGCCTCTCGACGACCGGCCTCGAAAATTGTCGGATGCCCCGAGCGAGACATGGGGCATAGTGTGCGCTAGGTACAGGAAGAAAGGCTTCTCCCGATTCGTTTCGATGAAGCGTATCGCTTCGTCCGTATAGCGCCGGGTGATGAGGTTCAGGTCGGTTGAGCTTTCCAAGACCTCGTCGTTGCGCATCAGCTCCGTCTTCCAACTGCTCTGGTCCACCTCCCGCGTGACGCCATTGTGCGAAGGGGTGCCGAAGAAATAGTCAAAGCCGTGACGGTTTGGCACTAATTCGCTCTTGTACGGACCGGTTCCGCGCCCTCGCTGGTGCGCCCCCGCACCTGCCAAATGCCACTTGCCGACAAGACCGCTGACATAGCCCTTCATTGCCAGCACCTCGGCCACTGTCTGTTCTTCCGGATGCAGGATCGTGTGCGCTCCCTTCGTGTTGCCCGGCTCGCCGACGCGGATCGGGTAGCAGCCGGTCAGTAGCGCCGCGCGGGACGGGCCGCAGACATTCTGGGAATAGAAGCTGGTCAGCCGGATCCCCTCTGCTGCCATTCGATCAAGGTTTGGCGTGCGGATGTGGCGGTTGCCGTAGCAGCCGAGGTCGCCGTAGCCTAGATCGTCCGCAAAGATTACGACGAAATTGGGCAGCTCCTGGGCGAAGCACGGAGCGCAAAGAAAAGCGAGCGCCAGTGCCCTAAGTCGCGTCATATTCAACAAACACATGCTTTCGAAGGGAACTACTCCGGGATCACAGGTATACGAGATACGAAATAGATCCCGTACGCGCCGACCGCAGCGACGAGCAGTCGACCTTGCCACGGCAGGCTGCCGAAGAGGACTGACAGGCCAATCATGGCGGTGCAGCCCACTATCGCGACGCGCTTGACGCGGCGCGTCAGCGCCCGGTGCGCGTGCCAGTTCTTCAGAAGCGGGCCGAAAGTCCGTGACCGCAGCAGTTTGGCATGAAGACCCTGGTGCGACCGAATCAAGAAATAGCTTGCCAAGAGCAGGAAGGGCGTCGTGGGGATCCCGGGAAGCACCACGCCAATGGCCCCTAAAGCAACAAGCCCAACCCCCAAAGCCACGAACAGCCATCGACGAACACCGCCGACGACCTTGATGGGGTCCTGCTGGAAGCCTTCTCTTTCGGACTGCACTCCGGGAGTGCCTCCACCCTTTGCACGCTCTATCACCACCCGGTTAGAACTGCCTCCCGGCCACGCAGGCCCCGACTACCAGTATATCGGCCAGCCGGAGCGACGCTCGCAAGGACGGCGTGCTGCCCTGGTACCGGTCCTCTAGACAGTATGATGGGCGTTCGCGCTGCGGCGCGGTCCGAAAGAGCGACATGTTGGACTTGTCGAAACAGATTCATCGGGGCTCGAGGCGGATCGGGTGCCTCGCGACAGGCGCGCTCGCCGTGCTCTTCGCGGGAACATTGCTTGCGCAGAGCCCCCGGGTGAAAGGCCCCAACGTCCTGTTCATCAGCGTGGACGACCTAAACGACTGGATCGGGCCGCTAGGCGGGCACCCGCAGACGAAGACGCCGAATCTGGACAGGCTCGCCGAGCGCGGCGTGACATTCACGCGAGCTTACTGCCAGGCACCGTCCTGCAATCCATCGCGTGCCAGCCTGATGACAGGCATTCGACCGTCGACGTCGGGAGTATACCGCAATGGCGAGGTGTGGCGTAAAGCGATGCCCGACGCGGTGACCCTGCCTCAGCATTTCATGCTGCACGGGTACGAAGTCCTCGGCGGGGGCAAGACGTTCCACGGGCCGCAGAACGAGGCGGCGTCTTGGGAAGCCTACTTCCAATTCAAGGGATTCCTGCATCCGCCGACCAAGCCGGCAAACGGCATTCCGAACACAAGCCACTTTGACTGGAGCGGCCTTTCGGCCAAGGTCTCGGACACGGCTGACACACAGCTCGCCGCCTGGGCGGAGCGCTACCTGAGCCGGAAGCACGACCGCCCGTTCTTCCTCGCCGTTGGGTTTTACCGTCCGCACCTGCCTTGGTACGCTCCGCAGGAGCACTTCCAGTTGTTCCCCGCGGGAAGGACCGAGCTTCCGTCCACGCTCGAGGGCGATGCTAACGACGTCCCGAAGTCGGCGCTGCGCAGCTTCAACGACCACGAGAACGTGACTTCCCACGGGGAGTGGCGCAAGGCCGTCGCCGGCTATCTCGCGTGCATCAACTACGCGGACGCCAATGTCGGCCGAGTCCTGCGAGCGCTCGAGACCGGCCCGAACGCCCGCAACACGATCATTGTGCTATGGAGCGACCATGGGTGGCAGCTCGGAGAAAAGCAGCAGTGGCGCAAGTTCACTCTTTGGGAGCGATCTGCCCGGGTCGTGATGATGTTCGCGGGCCCCGGGGTCCCGGCCCGCAACCGCAAGAGCGGGAGAACGGTCGAATTGCTCGATATTTACCCGACGTTGACTGACCTGTGCGGGCTCCCCGGTCGCCCCGAACTGGAAGGCCGAAGCTTGCGCCCTCTGCTTGTGGACCCCGACGCCGCATGGGACAAGCCCGCGATCACCAGCTTGACCGCGAACAAGACAAGCGTCCGCACTGAGCGCTGGCGGTACACCCGCTACCTCGACGGGGAAGAGCTCTACGACCACAACTCGGATCCGATGGAGTGGAACAACCTGGCCGCCCGGCCCGGGCATGCGGAGACGAAACGCTTTCTGGCGCGCCTCTTGCCCAAGAACCGCTCGCGGCGCAACATCGAGAAGTTTCCCGAGCTACCCGCCTCGGAGCGCCGTCTGGTGGAGGTTCCCGAGGGGCGTTTCCGCAAATCCGACCCGTCGAACTACGTCGAGCTCAAGGAGACACTGGAATGAAAGGACTATAATCGGGGCGATTTCACTCGAGGCGGACCGGCAAGCCGGTCGAAGTCCCGCAGGAGGCACCATGCTCATTCGCAGAAGAGAATTCATAGCGCTACTCTCAGCGACCCCGGCACTGGCGAAGCTAGACGTTCGAAAGGCGAAGGTCGAGACTGTATTCGATTCGCCAGGCCCCAAGCCTAACGGCTTGCAGGCAACTGAGGAAGGGCTTTGGATCCTGGACCAAGGGGACAACCGTGTGTACTTGGTGTCCTATGACAGCGGCAAGGTGCTGCGGAAGCTCGCGACAGATACAAAGTCCGGCAGCGGCATCACATTCGACGGTTCGGCCGTGTGGACCGCGTCGACTTACAGCCGCGAGATCCTGAAAATTGATGCTCGGAGCGGCAAGACGCTCGCCCGCTTTGATTCTCCGGGCTCCGGCGTGGTGGCGTGGACGACGCCTCGAAGGAGCCCGCTGGCGCCACCTGCCAAGCCCGTCGTGGCCCCTAGCCAGCCTCAGCCCCGGAATGCAACGGGGGCACACGGCATGGAGTGGCGTGACGGAAAGCTCTGGGTTTCGGTGCCGCCGTCCCAGATGATCTACCGAATCGATCCCAACACGTTTCGCATCGAAAAACAGTTCCCGACCGCCGGCAACCGCCCGCACGGACTGGGCTGGGAAGGGAAATGGCTCTGGTGCGCGGAGTCAAACTTGAACGCTTTCTTCCGGTTTGATCCCGAAACCGGCGAGTACGATGCCAAGATCCAGCTCACTGACGCCGACCCGCTCCCCCACGGCATGACAATCCGTGACGGCTGGATGTGGTACTGCGACGACGTAGGTGTTGTCTGTCGACTCTCGATGCGCGGTTGAGACCGGGGTCTGCACAGGCGCGATTCGTTCCGTTCTAACGGGCGGAGTCAGCGCCCTTCGCAGCGGCGCCAGTCTAGCAGGATCGGAGCGGATAAAGACTGGCGGCAGTTCTTGTCCCGCCCCTCGGAAAGCGGGCGTCAGATCCGCAAGCTTCGCGAATCGGGCAGAGCGGAAGCAACCAAACTCGTCATAGCCTTCGGCTCAGGGAAGTCGGCGCCTTGCGTTCCGGGGCCTGTCTTATGCTGCGCTCTCGCGGCCACGCTGCTCATGCGAACCGCGCGGAAGTGCCCAACTCCGCCACGCCGCTGGATTGATCCGTTCCAAGCGTCCGCTGGAAGACTGGCGGACAAGATTGATAACCTCGGCCAAACTTGACAGCAAGAGAGTCGCCGTGGCTGCCAGGACAGACGCGGGCCTCGGGAGCCTCGCTGACTAGCCGGCGGCCGATGCGCTGTAAGAAGGCCCGTGCATTCTGAGACGCCTGCGAGCGCGTCCGTTCGAAATCAACGAGCTACTATTGATCGTCCGGCAGTTGCTGCCAACCGAGCGCGGCGTCCTTCCGGAGATCTACGCGCCCAGCGCCGAGAAGACCTAGGTTGTGTGCGCTACGAGGGCGTCCGGTCGGATATCTTCGATCCCGTCTTCGCCGCCCTGTGCGAATTCGGACGGAGAGCGTTCCAGACCCCCGGCGGTGCTGACGCCCACTGGGTTCTCAAAGCACTCCATGGCAGATCAGGCTGGCTAACGGAAGTCCGCGGGCTTCACGGAGCGCTCGATCCAGTGTTCCGACGGATCGAGGTTGAAGCGAGTGGGATTGAACTCGCCGACCAGCTCGGACGCCGCTCCCTGAGGCGGGATTCCGTCTTCATCGCCGAGCGCCCAGAAAACGGCATTGACCAATATCTGGCGTACGCCCGCTTCGAGCAGGTCCGTGGAGGATCCAAGTGTGGTTGAGAAGACCCTTCCCTTCGTCCCGCCGGGCACTTGATAGGTCTTCGTCCAAGCAACGGGCATCAAGGGGTCGTTCTTGGATTCAACCGGCTGATCATCAGTCGATCGCATGCCGAAACGGGAGTCTTCCTCGTCGAACTCCCCGGCACGAGCCATCACCTTGCCGTACACGAGCGGCATCGAGTCTCCAGGGAGCGGCAGTCTAACCGTGTAAACGTCAGCGGCACTCCATATCTGGTCTCCGTCGACTCCTCGCAAGACAGAGTGGCTCTCCGCTCCCTCGGCGATGACTCCTCGTGTGGATTCGTGCTTGTGGCGGCCGTGGTGGGCCACCCATCTCTCTCCGATGATCAGCCGTCCGAAACCGCCTCTCCACGCTTCTTTGGGCCCGGTATATCCGTCTCCGTAGTGATCGTACGGGCCCCACGCGTCGGGGGCGATGTCCGGCAATTCGACCGACTCGGGATCCTCGGCCCGACGGTACTCACGAAGATACGCAAGAACCTGCTTTTGAAGCTCCCTGGTCGGGGCAAACGCGTGTGTCGCGGTACGCAGCCCGATCACCGGCTTACCAGCCTTGAGGTAGCGGTCGATGGGTGCCATCTGCTCATCCGGCAGGAACCGCCAGCGGGTCTGAATGAGCATGAGGTCGGCGTCATCGAGATTCTCTGTCCCGGGGATGTTCGTGTTCACAGTCGGGTTCACAATACCCGTCTCGGGATCGACCGCGAACAGCACCGTGCAGCGGAAGCCGTGGTGGGTCGACAGCATCCGCCCGAGCATCGGGAGACCCTCTTCGGATCGGTATTCCTCATCGCCGGAGATCAAGACGATGTGCCTGCCATTACCCGCACCGTCCCCGCCCTCATAGCGGACCAAGTACTCGGGATCTTCCGCCGGGGTCGCTTCGGGCGCACCGCAACCTGCAGCGAGGATGAGGCAGGCCAGCAGAGGGGCGTGTAGTCGGAGATTCATAAGCGTGATTGCCAGTGTAGCCCATGCCCGTGCGCGCGCATACGGGAGTCGAGCAATGCCAGCCATGTCCAACGAATGGGCCGAAAAGACCAAGTCGCTCGGGGCCTAGCCGTCAACTCCTAGCGCATCCCCTGCATCTCGACTGCCACCCAGCCAGATTCTGTCACTGGCCCCGCCGCCTCGTCGCTGTCGACCGGGCGTCACTTTTTGCGAAAGGAATCTTCAGCTTGCTTGCGACGGCGCTTCAGACGCCATAGCACGAGGGCTCCGGCAAGCAATGCGCCGATGGCGACGGCTCCTGCACGCGGCCAAGGTCCACCCTTCGCAAGTTGAGAGAGTGGATTCCGGCGAGGACTCGGCGGGTCCTCGCTCATCAGCCATATCTGCCAGCGCCCAACCCCGCTCCGAGACCCTCGCTCCGCGACCGGCAGCAGGCGTGCGACCCTGGGCTGCTCTGAATACCCTGCGTGGGCATAGCGCACCGTTAGGGACGCGAGATCTCCGGGGTCCTTGCCCAGACTGTTCAACTCGGCAACATTCCGTTCGCGGCCTTCGCCGAAGAATGCGGGGTCGGATTCCTCGGATGCCGCGAGGATCCAAGGTCCGAACTTCACGGCCCGATATCCGGCGCGCGACCCATGGCGGAGCAGTTCAGTTCGCATTGCGAATTCGACACGCAGCTCGTCCCCCATATTCCACACGCCTTCGACAAGCGCGTATCCGCCCTCCATCCGGGAGTCGACTTGGCGCCCGTTTCGCACGAGAGAGACGGACCGTGCCCAGCGAGGCCGCCGCACACCAATCACACGGGATTCTTCCGTAGCCGAGATCACAGACAGCGTTACCGAGGAGTGATCGAGAAGGACGGCGTCCGCCCGGACCGCAAGACCGGCCGATTCGGCTTCCGCGTCCACGGCAAGGTCATAAAGCAGCGCCCCGCCTTGGATCCGGAAAGCGGCGCTGGAGACCGACACGATCGCTCGCAGGCCGTGCAAGGTGCAGCACCACCATGCTCTTTCGCCGCCGAAGTCGTAGCCGAGTCCGTCCCAGAATGCATGACCGAAATCCCCGCTTGCAAACTGGTTCGCGGCGAAGCCATTGAACCAAGTTCGCTCTGCCGACTCGATGTACCGGGTGTCCCCGGTGAGATGCCAAAGGTCGAGCGAAAGCAACAGCCAGTCGGCTATGGAGCAGCCCTCGTCCCTGCGCGGCTCGGGATCAAGGTATTCCGCCACAGAGCCCGTCGGAGACAAGTGTCGAGAATCCGAGATCTCGGACCAGAGCGCTTCAACCGACCGGAGCCACCCCCCTGCCCTGTCCTGGCGATGCATGTCGAGCACGCCGCGCAATGAGCTCAGGAGCCCGTGACTGTGCTGACCCGGTGCCGTGCTGATGCGCGCCGCGATTTCCGCCGCGCCGCCGAGATAGCGCGACTCGCCCGAGAGCGCGCTCAACTTGGCAAGGCCCTCGACGTTTTGGGTCCAGCAGATGAATCCAAGTGCCCTTTGTCCTCGCGTAAGCCTGGCCATGACGGCCGGTTCATGGAAGACCGGCAAACGCGAAAGAATGTGGTCTCCCAGGCGGGCGGCCGCCTCAAGTACCGCCGAATCCTCGGCGAATTCGTAGAAATCCAACAACCCGACGAGCAAGCGCCCGTTGCCCCACATCGTGGCCATGACGTCGTCGCTGACACGGAGTCCGGACCAGCTCTTCCCGAAACTCCCGTTCGGGAGTTGGTGATGCAAAGCGTCCCTGACCAAAGCGCGAAGCCGACTCTCTGGAATCTCGCGACGCGACGCGGCTGCCGAGAGGGCGCCTATGTACCGACCGGAGAGGTCGCCGCTAAAGTTCGTAAAGCGCCGCACGGGGCGCTGAGTCAGGTCTGCCAGGAGCAACGGCTGGTCATATCGGGGCGCCTGGCCTTCCAAGACCCGTTGCAGTGCTCGGTCCAAACGCTCGTCAAGATCGACAGCGCCCGCTCTGACAGGCAGGTAGACGAGCGTCAGAGCCAGCGCTGCTGCCGCTGCGTGATTTCCTTGCATCGCATTTCCCGTCGAGCTCGCGCAAAGCGGATACCGCAGTCTATCGGGTCAGCGGAAAGTATCGTCGATATTGCTCGGGCATGCGGATCATCTTCCCCTGCGCGTCCGTGACGGTATGCAGCGTCTCTCCCGTGGCCAAGAGCTCGCCCGCGCGACGCATTTCATACGCGAATCGCACCATACGGGATCGCGACTCGGCGACCCAGCACGCCAGTTCGATCTGGTCATCGAAACGCGCCGGGGCCCGATAGCGACAGTGTGCTTCGGTCACGACAAGAAATGCCCCTCCGTTCCGCTCCATATCTCGATACTCGAACCCGGCTTCGCGACAGTAGGCCACTCGCGCAACCTCCATCCAGACCAGGTAGTTGGCGTAGTACACGATGCCCATCTGGTCCGTCTCGCCATACCGGACCCGGATGCTGGAGCAGGCAACTTTCCGTGCCACCGCGCTAGCTCTTCATTAAAGCGAGGAATTCGGCGTTGCTGCGAGTCTTCGTCATGCGGTCCAGCAGCAATTCCATGCACTCGACCGTACCGAGATTGCTCAGGACCTTGCGAAGGACCCAAGCGCGACGGAGGGTCTCCGAGTCAAGGAGTAGCTCCTCCTTGCGCGTGCCGCTCCGATGGATGTCGATGGAGGGAAACGTGCGTTTGTCCACTAGCTTGCGGTCGAGGTGGAGTTCCATGTTGCCCGTGCCCTTGAACTCCTCGAAGATGACTTCGTCCATGCGACTGCCTGTGTCCACCAAAGCCGTCGCGACAATGGTCAGCGAGCCGCCTTCCTCGATGTTGCGCGCCGCGCCGAAAAAGCGCTTGGGGCGCTGCAGGGCGTTGGCGTCCACGCCGCCTGTCAGCACCTTGCCCGACGAGGGGACAACGGTGTTGTAGGCGCGTGCAAGCCGAGTGATCGAGTCCAAGAGAACCACAACGTCCTTCTTGTGCTCGACCAGCCTCTTCGCTTTCTCGATCGCCATTTCAGCTACTTGGACGTGACGGGTCTGGGGCTCGTCAAATGTCGAGCTGATGACCTCGCCCTTGACGGATCTCTGCATGTCCGTCACCTCTTCGGGGCGCTCGTCGATCAGCAGGACGATCAAGTAGACGTCAGCGTGGTTGGCGGTCACCGAGTTGGCGATAGACTGCAGAAGCATCGTCTTTCCGGTGCGAGGCGGGGCGACGATCAAGGCCCTCTGGCCCTTGCCGATCGGCGCGAGAAGATCCATGACCCGGCCGCTGTAGTTGTCCTTGACAGTCTCGAGACACAGCCGCTCCTCCGGATAGTAGGGCGTGAGGCTGTCGAATGCAATCCGCTCCTGAGCGACCTCCGGGCCAGCGTAGTTGAGCGATTCGACGCTGGTTAGCGAGAAGTAGTTTTCCCGGTCCTTAGGCGCGCGCGCCTGGCCCTTCACCGTGTCGCCGTTGCGGATCGAATGGCGCTGCACGAGTTGCGGCGGCACGAAGATGTCGTCCCGTCCGGGGAGGTAGTTGTAGATCTGCGAGCGGAGGAATCCGAATCCCTCGGGCAGGATCTCGAGGACGCCCTCCACGCCCAGCATTCCGTCTTCGTCCGTCTGCGACCGCAGAATCTTGTAGATCAGCTCCTGCTTGCGGAGACCGCCGATGTCTTCGATCTTGAGATCATCTGCCAGTTGAGTAAGGGACTTGATGTCCTTGGTATGCAGTTCGGCCGTTGTCATGAGAGAGGGGGCGGCCCGGCTGCAGGCTCGCCTCAGGCTGTTCCAGACAGGAAAAACCCCGCTAGGCATCTGCCTATCGGTCAATCTCAGTTTAGCGCATTAGCTGTCAGCGAGTGAAGAGTGGAGGCAGCCCGTTCGCGCGGGCGCCTCTGGAATGCAAATCAATCGGGAAGAGCGTTGCCCGACATGCTGTTCCTCGCTCTTTCGGAGTCTCGATCCAGCAAAGCTGCGTTGCTGTTTCGCTTTCAACATCGGCGCGATCCAGTCATTATCATGCCCGTTCTCCGAAGACTTCACTCCGGCGATGCCCGCCAGCGTCGAGGTAGGAATTGCGGCCCGCCAGTGCATTGCCTACTGTCTTTCGGAGCCCTCCAGGCCATAGCGTCCGATTCGAGACCGGTTCGGCGATTTCGATCCGGGCACCGGCCGGCAAGGCCAGCCGCCGGCCGCGCGAGCGTTGGATCGGACGAGCATGGTCCAGCTCTCGAGCGCATCGGCAAACTCTTAGGGATTGGAGCCTTCTTGGCAACGGCCAAATGCCGCTCTACTTTCTGACAGTTAGATAAATATTCGTTAATAAACAAGGCTCAATTAGCGAAACGTATGCATTGGGGTGTCATTGAGGCCACCAAGCAGCTACGAGGGGACGCCTCTCGCACTAATCCGACCTGCTGAAACCAGCGCAGGTAGCTGTCCAAGTACTTCGTCGCTACCCCCCGAAACGGTTGCAGAAACGCTTTCAATTGTTGGTGCCGATTGTTCACCGTTTGGATGTGATAGCTCCCGCGCACCCGCAGGCCCGCCGACACGTTCACCGCCTCGTGCTGGACCCCCAGCCGCCGGGCACAGCCCGGATACGCTCGACCGCCGTCGCTCAGCAGCACCGCGTCGCTGGCCAGCAGCGGCTCCAGCGCGGCCTGCAAACTCGCCTGGCTCACTCTCTTCAGCACTTGGCCCGCGGTCGCGCCCCCGCGCGCGGCGGCCAGCAGCACCGGCACCTGCTGCTTGGACAGGCCCCGCTGCCGGGCCCGCCCGCCCCGCCGCCGGGCCTTCCGCTCTAGCTTCCGCTCGCCCTTGCGGCTCTCCAGCACATACGTTTCGTCCGCTTCCACCAGCCCTTCCAGCCGCCCCGCCAACTGTCCCGCCTGCGCCATGAAGCGATGCCGCCAGCGAAACGCGGTCGTGACCGCCACCCCGCAGCGCTGCGCCGACTGCCGGACCGATTCCCGCTCCACCAATGAGCGCCCCAACGCCAGCCAGCGCTCCTTGTGATGCAATCCAGACAGCGCCGTGCCGCTCAAGGCATTGAACGTCTTGCCGCACTGCTTGCAACTGTAGCGGCGCAACCCGCGCGTCTTGCCGCGGCGCACTGCCCCGCCGGCCTGGCAGTGCCGACAGCGCCGCTGGGCGTCAATTTGCAGTTCAATCGCGGCCACCGCCGCAGCCCCTTCGCTGCGCTCTTGCACGGCCTGCTCGAGTTGCCACCACTGCGCTTCCGTTAAGCGGTCCAACCCTGCCAGCCAACTCTGGAATCTCTCGTTCGTCATGGGGCACGATCCTCCTGCACCTAAAGGAATTATACCAAATATCGAACAAAATGCATACGTTTCGCTAATTGAGCCTAATCAAATTTCAAGGCATCCATGCCCTTGGCTTGCCAAGGCAATTCCGTTGGCGGCGGCGCTCGCTCTCCAGGAATCCGCTTGTGTTCGATTCAAGGTCCACGCTCTGTTACAGCCTGCAGACGCGGCCGTCACTGCCGAGTGACGCCGCCCGTGCGCATTCGTTTCGAAATCGACGATTTGAGGCGGCTGCTGGCAGCGTGCGAGGGGCCGGCTTACAAGTGTTGCGCCGACCGGACATCCGCCGCCCGATAACCACCCGAATGAAATCGCGAGATGCTGGCAGAATCACCTGCTCAATGCCAAGTCCGGGGCCCCCTGCATCCCGATTCGCTAGGGCGCTCCAGTGTCCCGGACCTAATACCGCGAGTGAGGCGTCGAATCGCACCCGAGCCCGGAGGCACGACCTCAGAGGGACCGACAAACCCAACAGTGCTTTCCCAGTCAACCTCCAAGGGCCGGGTGTCCTCGGTCACGGGCACAGTATCCAAGCCGCATCCCTGCCCCGGCCTCAAGTCACACTCTTCCTGCGACTCGTCCTTGCGATCTGCCATGCCCCAAGCACAGCTTTCTAGGGGCAGTCCGCGTGGCCGATAGTCACAATCGCTGCGCTCGCAAGCTGCGCGACCCTCGGATCGGCCGCTCCCTTGCAATGAGCCTCGCGCCTTTTCAATTCAGACGGTGCGCCGACCTCCCGGCCAATGCGGCAAAAACGTTGTCCACAGCCATCTGCAGGCCTGCCTCCAACGCCTCCGGGGTCACTCCGCCGGAATGGGGTGTCATCACGATGTTCGGCAGGGCCCCCAGCGGGTGATTCTCCGGCAGCGGCTCTCGATCAAAGACATCGACGCCCGCGCCTCGGATGTAGCCGCCGCTCAGGGCTTCCAGCAGCGCGCCCTCGTCCACCACCGGTCCGCGCGCGGTGTTGATCAGGATCGCGGAATCTTTCATTGCCGCGAGCTCGCGCTCGCCGACCATCCCAGTGGTTTCGGGCGTCAGCCTCACGTGCAAGCTCACGACGTCGCTACGGCGATACAACTCGTCCAAGCTAACCAGCTCGAGCCCCAGCTCTTCAACAGGCTTGCCTTCGGGATTGCGCGTCCAGGCAATCACACGCATCCCGATACCCTTCGCGATGCGAGCCGTTTGCGTGCCGATCGCTCCGAGTCCGACCACCCCCAGCGTCTTCCCGTGAAGCTGCGTGACAAATCCGCGAGGCCACGCACCGTTACGAGTCTTGGAGTCGATCCGGGGAATGTCCCTCGCTACGGCGAGCATTAGCGCCAGGGCATGCTCGGCCATGGCGACTGCCGAAACGCCGGGCGTGTTGGTGACGGTCACGCCGCTCGCGGTGGCCGCTGCCAGATCCACGTGGTCCGTTCCAGTGCCCCAGAGCGACAGTATCTTCAGGCTCGGGCAGGCCGCGAACACGTCCTCACCGAAACTGACCGATGACCGGATGTTGATGACGAATTGCGCGCCAGCGATGCGCTCGACCAAGACGGAGGTCGAGGCGGGCAGGCTGGGGTGGTATTCCACGTCGGCCCGGGCCTTCAGTGACCGGAATGCCGCGCTCGGCCCGAGAACGGGCGGGTAATCATCGGGTACCACGATTGTTGGCCGATCCATAGTCGCTCCTCTCCGTTGGCGAGTTTTGCATGCGTTAGCGGAATAACCAGTACAGCGCCCCGATCGTCACGCACAGAACCGTCGCAAGCCGCCTGGGATCCGTGCCGGGCTGGGCCCACTGCCGAGTCAGCGCCGTCAGGGGATTGTCCCAGGTGAGGCCCTCGACCTTCTCGCGCGGGGGCGCAGGCGTCAGCTTGCTCACGCAATAGAAGACGGCACTGCAGATCATGGTCATCCAAAATGCCTGCAGCATGAACGGAATACCCCATCCGTCGGTGATCAGCTTGTATCCCTGCGCGTCCTTGAAGTCGAGGACGAACGCTGTCGCTCCCATCAGAAAGCCGAAAACCAACGTGCACACAGCCGCTTGAGACGTGCCGCGCCTCCAGAACACGCCCCAGAGGAAAACCGTCGTGATGGCAGGCGCGAGCGCGGCGCCGATTTCCTGCACAGCTTCGAAGATGCTGGAGAACTTGTCGCCCTGCGTCGACCACGCCATCGCCAGCAGCATCACCGCTACCGCGCTCCAGCGCCCGATACGTACCTGCGATTCGTCACTCGTCGAAGGGCGAACGCGGGCAACGATGTCGACAGCGAAAAGCGTCGCGCAACTGTTGAGTGCAGCTGCGATCGTGCTCATCAAGGCAGCGAGCAGGCCGGCGGAGATTAGCCCTCGCAGCCCGGTCGGTACCAGTTCCTGAATCAGCACCGGCAGCACTTGGTTCGCGTTGTCGCCGATCGTGTCACCGTACAGCACGTACCCGATCGTGCCGGGCAGCACGAGGATGAACACCGGAAGGACCTTGATGAAGCCGGCGAAGAGAGGCCCGATCTGCGCGTCGTGCTCGGACCGGGCAGCCAGCACGCGCTGCACGATCGTCTGGTCGGTGCACCAATACCAGATGCCGAGAACCGGATATCCGAGCATGACCGAGTACCACGCCAGGCCGACCGAATTGTCGGTCCAGAGCATGCTGAGCTGCTTGGGCTTGATCTGGGCCTCGAATTCGGCGACGGTGCTGATTCCCTGTTCCGGCAGCGCGCCCATCGCCAGCACCGTGACGAGAATCGACCCGCCAATCAGAAGCACCGTCTGAATCGCCTCCGTCACGACCACAGCCTTCAGCCCGCCCAGCACCGTGTAAATGCCGGTCACTACCGAGATGACCAGAATCGATGCCACGACGTCGATCCCGAAAAATTGCTCGAACACCGTGGCGCCGGCATAAAGGCTCATGCCGATGTGTATGAACAACGCGCCGAGGATCGCCATGAATGCGAGGAACGAGCGAGCTGCGGCGTTGAAGCGCCGCTCCAAGTACTCGGGCAGCGTTTCGATCTTGTTTCGGAAGTAGAAGGGAGCGAAGAACAGCGAAAGCACGACAAGAGTGAACGCCGCCATCCACTCGAAGTTGCCCCAAACCAGGCCCTCGTTGTAGCCCGAAGCAGCCAGCCCGACCAGGTGGATCGTCGAGATGTTGGACGCGAACAGCGCCGCGCCGATCATCGGCCAGCCCAGTGAGCGGCCAGCGAGGAAGTACGCTTCTCCGGTCATCTTCTGGCGGCGCACGGACAGCACTCCGACGACGAGGATGCCAACCAAGTAGGCGACAATGATGACGAGATCGACTACGGGAATGCGTAGACCTAGTGTGTCCATAAGATTGTTGAGTGCAGTGAAGCTGTTCGTTCTCAAGATTCGGGGCGTGGCGGGTTGGCCCAGTGGCCGTCGGAATCGCTCCCGCTGACGACGACCCCCTTGAGATTCCAGTCCAGATAGGCCCGCACCTCGGCCGCGCAATAGCGTAGCGTCAGGCCGCAACGCCGGCGATCCGACTCATTGGCCTCGGAGCCGTGAAGCAGCAGGTCGGAGTGAAGGGATATCTCTCCCGCGCTCAGCACGTTATCCACGGGCTCGTCGAAGCCGTCGATGCTGCCGACCTCTTGATTGAGGACCGTGGACTGATCGTCGTCCTTCAGATCGAACGCAACCGGCCCGCGCAAGTGCGACCCCGGCACGAATCGCATGCAGGCGTTCTCCTCGTCGGCATCGTCGATCGCCAGCCAGACGGTGACGGTCTTGGATGGTGTCAACGGCCAGTAGGTTGCGTCCTGATGCCATGCCACGCGCTTGCCGTCGTGCGGCATCTTGCAGAAATAGTGACAGCCCCATCCGACGACATCCTCGCCAATTAGGTCTCGAACGTGCGCCGCGATTCGCGGGTCGGTCAGCAGGTCATAGGCGTCGCCGTGATGGAGGTGGGCCGAGCTAATCGAGTAGCTGTCACCCCCCTCGGCCAGCACCTGGCGAAGAAGTTCGTCGAACCGATCTCGGATTGCGTCGATCTCGTCGGTGGGGAATATGCGAATTCCCGTCAGGTACCCGCGTGAATTGAAGGAAGCCAGCTGCTCGCTGCCGAGCGTGCGAGGGCTCGGATTGCGTGCGGGATAGAATGCCAGCAGGCGCTCGACGCTTGCCAGTTCGTCCTCTGCAGGCGCGATCGCAAACTGCTTGGCCGGGTTCATTCGCTAAAGCCGATCATAGCGTGCACGCTCCCCGGCTTCCGCGCCGCGAACCGTGACAGACCAGCCCACCCAAATTCGATCCCTGCGCGTTTGTTACAATTGAGGAGGATCGCGTTTTTAGCTGCGGATCCCGCCCCCCATTCCACCGTGTCCCGGCAATTCAGTGCAATAGCAGTGTACCTAGTCGCTTCGGTCGGCTGCGGAGTGCTTTCGACAACCTCCAAGGTCCCGCCCCCGCCGGTTTTCCAAACGGCCACGCGCCAGGAGCTTGTCGCAACCCTTCAACGGATTGCCTCGGTCGATTCGATGAAGGCAGTCATTGACGTCACCCTGTCCTACCTGACCGCCAGACGCACCAAGGAGGTGCGCTATCGCCACGTCAGAGGCGCTCTAGTCACTCGCAGGCCGGGATGGATTCGTACGGGCGCGGAGACGCCGGGCGGCATAGCCAAGATCTACGACATGGTGTCCGACGGCCGGATGTTCCAAGTCCATCTGCCGTGGAGAAATCGAGTTTACGAGGGCCTCAATGAATTGACCCATTTCTCGGAGAATCGAGCCGAGAACTTGCGTCCGCAGCACATCCTGGAGGCGATCATGCTGGAGCCTGTCAGGGACACTCGCAACCTCATTCTTGATATCGAAAAGTTCGGGCGGTCGGGCTACCAAGTGCTCCACCAGATAGAGGAAGCGGATGACGGCAACCTGCGAATTCGGCGCAAGTATTGGTTTAGCCGGTCGGATTTGAAGCTCTCCCGCATGATGATCCTCGACGAGAATACCGAAATCGTCACCGACGCTTGGTACCGCGAATGGCGAGAGGACAACGGACTCCCGTATGCTCAGCACATCCGCATCGAGCGCCCCAAGGACGGATACTCACTCGCAATCGAAGTCGTGCGGCAGGACCTCAATGCCGAGATTCCCGACGCGTCGTTCGACCTCATGCTTCCGGATGACGTCGAGAGAGAAACAGTGGGCGAGGACTCTCCCTCGGACTCCTAGCAGAATTAGTCGATGGTTCAACGACTCGTATTGCGCAACCTGTTTCACAGGCCAGTGCGCACCGGCCTGACGATCCTGGCGGTGGCCGTCGAGGTCATGATGATCGTACTTATGGTCGGGGTGTCGGAAGGCTTGCTGCGCGACTCGTTGCGACGGACTCGCGGCGTTGGCGCGGACATTCTGATCCGTCCAGAGATCTCCGGCAGGACGATCACGACTGCGGACATTTCGGAAAAGTTGCCCGGCATTCTCATGGACCGTTTCCCGGAGATCCGCAGTGCCATGGGCGCAACCGTTTTCACGCCCGGGAACTTGCAGACAATCACGGGCGTCGACTGGGAGCGATTCGACGCCATGGCAGGCGGGATCGTGATCTTCGAGGGCCGCACGTACCGAGCCCCTTACGAGGCGATCGTGGACGAGGTGTACGCCCGCCAGGAACAGGTGTCGGTCGGCGGGACCATCGAACTGATGAGCCACGAATTCGAAGTCGTCGGCATCGTCGAGACTGGCAAGATGTCGAGGGTGTTCATCCCGCTGGAAACGATGGCTGACCTCCAAGGCTGGCAGGGACGCTTCAGCCAGCTTTACGTCAAGCTCAACGAACCCTCGAGAGCGCGCGCACTCATCGACGAACTACGGACCCTGCTCCCGAACCGCCACATTATCTCGGTGGAGGACTTCCTCGCTCTCACGGCCGCGAGCGTTCGGCAGTTGTCCTCCCAATTCGTCAATGTCATCATTTCGATCGCGGTCGCGATCGGCTTCATCGTGGTAATGCTAGCAATGTACACCGCGATTCTGGAGCGCACGCGCGAGATCGGCATCCTCAAGGCAATCGGGGCCTCGAAATCGTTCATCGGGTCCATCGTGCTGCGCGAGACGCTGGTGATCAGCTTCCTGGGCATATTGCTCGGCTACGTGCTGAGCGTGCTGGGCGAGCAGCTGGTGGCGATCCGGTACCCGCTCGTGTCGGTCGTCTTGCTGCCGGACTGGATGCTCTGGGCGGCTTTGCTCACGATTGCGGGGTCGATCGCCGGGGCGTCTTACCCTGCATGGAAGGCAGCCTCGGCGGACCCGTGCGAGATTCTTTCTTACGAATAGGGCGAGGTTGAAAACTGCCGGTGGCGAGTGGCGCGATTATCGAGATTCAGGACTTGAAGAAGACCTACCGCTTGGGAGGCGTCGACGTACCCGCCCTGCGCGGCGTGTCGCTCTCGATCGCAGCCGGCGAGTTCATAGCGGTGCTGGGACCGTCAGGTTCGGGCAAATCCACGCTGTTCCACATCATCGGGGGCATGCTCGCTCCGTCAAGCGGCAGCGTCCAGGTCGCCGGATTGGAGTTGAGCAGCCTAAGCGATTCCCAACGGACGGATTTGCGCAAGACGACGGTCGGCTTCGTCTTCCAGCGATTCAACCTCCTGCCCACGCTCAACGCGGAAGAGAACATTCGCATAGCCCAGCATGTTGCCGGCCTAGCCGGCACGAACGAGAAGCACTTCGACCATGTCATCCGAATTCTCGGAATCGCCCATCGCCTGCGCCACAAGCCGTACGCACTGTCGGGCGGCGAGCAGCAGCGCGTCGCGATCGCCAGGGCCCTCGTGAACAAGCCGCGCATCGTGCTTGCCGACGAACCTACAGGGAATCTAGATTCGGAGAATTCTCTGGCCGTGCTGGACGCGCTGAAGTCGCTGAACGAGAAAATCGGGCAGACCGTGCTGATGATCACCCATGACTCGGAGGCGGCGGACTACTGCGCCCGGCGGGTGGTGCGGATGAACGACGGCAGGATCGTCTGAGGCAGGCCTCGCTCCGAATCGGGCTCAGTCGCCGTAGAGCCGCTCGTACATCGCGCGATTCCGCAGCACCGCCTGGACGTATCCGCGCGTTTCGGTGAACGGTATAGTCTCCACGAACTCTGCCGGCTCTTCGAACGGGCCCAGCTCCATCCAATCCGCGATGCGATTCTCGCCCGCGTTGTATCCCGCCAGCGCCTTCTCTAGATCCCCGTCAAACTCGGCCAGCACTTCTTTCAGATGGAACGTGCCAAGCCGGAGGCTGACGTCCGGCAGTGTCAGCTTCCTGCTTGAGAATCGGGGAATTCCTAGCCTCCTGAACAACGTGCGTCCGGTTCCAGGCATAATCTGCATCAGTCCGAGGGCCCCGGCGCGCGACCTCGCGCCGGCGTGGAATTCGGACTCCTGACGAATCAAGGCGGCAACCAGATAGGGATCGAGATTATGCCGCTCGGACCGCGCCCGCAGCCGGTCCTCCCAGCCTAGGGGAAAGAGGTAGCGCCAATACTCGTTGTCCAGCGATTCGAGAGGAAAGCGCAGGTAACCGAAGACATAGCGCTTCATGGCTCGCAACGCCAGGAAGTGCTCGTCCCGCTTGGAATGCAAACGCCCGAGGTGCAGCCCCGCAAGGTGCGAGTCAGGCTGCCGATAGTCGACGCGACGGAGAGCCTCCGTTGCATCATCCGACAGTCCCAGCGCATCAAGAACAACTCCCCGCTCGATTAGAGCCCGCGTGGCTTCGATAGGCTCGCTCGAAAGCTTCCGCCTGTCCGGCAGGCGGTCGTGAATCTCCCCAGCCACCTTCCTCGCAATCCGCCCGCCATCGTAAGTGCCGAGCCTTTCCCTGGCCAGGAGCGCGTAGTAGAAATGCGGAAACGCCTCCACGATCGCCCGATAATAGCCCTGAGCCTCGGCCGGAAGCATCTCCTGCTCGTGCAGGCGCCCCATCCAATACAGGGCTGCGGCAGCGGTGGGCGCGCCGGGGAACCGCTCGACGTGGTCCGTCAGCAACTGCCGTCGCTGCCGGGAGTCGTCCAGCCAGGCACGCCAGCAAACCTTCCAATGCGCGTAGGCAGCGTGCTTGCCGCGAGGAAATGCCTGTGCAAGGCGCTGGAACCAGCGGACGAACTCCCGCCGATCGTCTTTCAGGTAGTAGAAATTACCGACCGCAAGCAGGGCCTCCTGGTACCACGGTGACCTCGGATGCTGCTTGGCCAGCTTGTTCACGCTCGAGAGCATGGCCTCGACCGAGCCTTGGCGGCGCTCTAGAGCGCACAGGAAGTAAAGCCGCTCCGCGTTGACTTCGGGATCTTCCGGGCGCAACTTCGCCAGTGCCGAGTAGGCTTGCGAGTTGCGCCGACGATAGTAGTCCGCCGCCCCCCTGCGGACAAGGGCTATCTCGCGCGCGGTGCCTGCGAGCCCGGCGTTGGTCGCCCGGGTGTACTCCGCATGCGCCTTCTCGTAGCTCCGCCCGTCGTACAGCCGCTCCGCCCTCTCGAGCCGTCTGCTGGCCGGCGCTGCCGGGTACGCGTCCCCCATGCTGGCGCGCAATCGGTTCAGATGCGTCTCCGCCGCCTCGGCCTGATCGCTGAACGGATAGAAATAGTACGCAGCCCGGTACAAGCTGATGGCAAGCGACAGTTTCCCGGCAACGTGCTCGACGCGCCCCGCAAGGTACAGGCGCACGGGCTCTTCGAGCTGGCTTACCTCCCTTGCCAGGAGAGCGCGGGCTTCGCCCAGTCGCTTCAGCCTAAGCAGGCCCTCGACCTGCAGGCGCTCCGCTCGAGGCTGGAAGTGGCTTTCAGGGTACTGGTCGACAAAGCTTGCCAGGGCGGGGATCGCCCTCTCGAAGTCTTCGGCCAGGACGATGCAGCGCGCTCGGTAATACGCGGCGTATTCCCCCAGCCATCCCGTGGCGGCGGGAATCCCCTCCAGCACAGTCTCGGCCGTCCCGTAATCGTTGGCGGCGTATCTAGCCATCGCAATGGCATACAGGGCCAGGTGACGCTCGCTGCCCGTGGCGCTGTCCGCAAATTGCTGCAAGGCAGAATAGTTCGCATTGATGCGACTAGAGGCGAGATTGCGGCTCAGCTCGGCAAGTTCGGCGGAGACGTCAAGGGCCTTGGAGCGCGATGGAAACGACGCTAGGACTCCCAGTCCGAGGGCCAGCGTCAGTGCCTTGCGCGGGACACGCGCAGACGCACCAAGCTCAGGCCCGCAGCGGGCTGACAACTGAAGAATCCTACCCAAGGCTGGCTGCCCTTTCTGTCTGGCCAAGCTCCATCAGAACTGCTGCCGGATGGTCGGCGGCACGGTTCTCTTGCGCGCCGCGACGACAACTCCGTCGAGCACTCGTGCAGTCTCCGTTGCCGCGGCTTCTTCAGTCGGAACTAAGGTTGATCCGGCGGCGCGACCGAATTCCGCACGCAGGCACGACGCATAATCCCTGCGCAGCGACTCGATCTTGCCTCGAAGAACTTGATGCGAACCGACCGGCGGGACCGCATTGAACCCAATGCCTGACACCCAATGCTATTGTATCGAAGAAAGGTCGTCCATTAGTTTGGTCCTTGAGTGTCAGAGGCGGCCTTCTGGGGGCGCGCGCAAGGGTTCATGATCGATCTTAAGGGCCACTTGGCAATCGTTACCGGAGGCAGCAGGGGGATCGGCCGCTCCATCGCCGAGGCCCTGCTGGAGGAAGGCGCGAAAGTCGCGATCTGCGGTCGCGACCAAGCGACTCTGGCACCCGCGATTCGCGAGATGAGCGGTTCGGGGCGAATCGTCGGCCAGCCTTGTGATGTCGGCCGCTGGAGCAACGTCGAGTCATTCTACTCCTTCGTGGACCGGGAGCTTGGCGGTGTGGACATCCTCGTCAATAATGCCGGCGTCGGGCGGTTCGGGCCGGTTGACCAGTTGAGCCCGGACGCCTGGGACGAGGTCATTCGGACCAATCTGAGCGGCCCGTTCTATTTCTCGCACCTAGCGGTTCCGCGCATGAAGCAGCGCGGCGGCGGGTTTATCCTCAACATCGGCAGTCTCGCGGGCAAGCACCCTTTCGCGTCCGGAGCAGCCTACAATGCCTCCAAGTTCGGACTCGCGGGCTTCACCGAGGCAATGATGCTCGACCTGCGGTATTCGAATATTCGAGTCAGCACTATCATGCCGGGCAGCGTGCAAACTGGGTTCCGAGGCCGCTCCACGTCCGGTTCGGAATGGAAGCTGGATCCCGCAGCCATAGCGTCGATGGCAGTGCATCTGGTCAAGACACCGGCGCGCAACCTAGCCAGCCGCGTGGAAATGCGGCCCAGCAAGCCGCGCCGCGCGTAGGCTCGGGCAAGTCAGCGAGCACCCGGCGTTCCGACCCTTGCGCGGTAGACGTAGCCGGTGACCCGCTCGGTGTCGGAGCTGGTGAGATACAGCGAGCTAGCGTCGTCTCCACGGCCGAACACGGCGTTGGTCAGCGCCTTCTGCTCGGTGGTTACCAGCTCGACCGTCTCGCCGGTCGCGGCGTCGATCCGGTGCGCGGTGCCGTACGAGTAGCAGGTGAGCCACACCATCCCCTCCGCATCCACCGCCATGCCGTCCGCGACGCATGGCTCGACCCGAGCGACGACTTCCTTGGGGCCAGCGGCCGAGCCGTCCTCGGCCAATAGCCAGCGCACCAGGTTCGATACCGACTCGGCGACGTTATTCGCGACATACAGGGTGCGGTCGTCCGCGGAGAGCACGATTCCGTTCGGCCCGACGACGGTGTCGTCAAACACTTGCACCGCTCCCTCGGCATCGATGCGGTACACCGTTCCGGGCTCCGACTCCCCGTAGTAGCCGTTGGGATCCGTGAAGTAGACGATGCCGGAATCCGAGACGGTGATGTCGTTGGGCCCCTTGGCAGTCTCCTTGTCCGCTTCGAAGTCGCTGGCGAGCGTTCGCACGTTCCCGTCGACCGCCCGTAACTGGACCTCGCGCTCGGCGGTCGCCGTCAGGTAGATTGCGTCGTCCTTGTCGATCCAGAGGCCGCCCGGTCCGGCCATGGTGGCCACTTCCGCGAACTGCTCCGCTCCCCCGTCAGGGGTCCAGCGCACGATGCCTTTGAACGTGCCCCTAGAGGTGAAGTACAAGGCGCCATTCGAGTCGATGGCGGGACCTTCCGTGTTCCCCCATGTTGGGTCGGAAGCGATCAGATCGGCTTCGATCGTCTGAACCGAGACCTGCTCCTCAGTCGCGTCGGGGTCCGCGGTCGAACATGCCGGCAGCACAAGAAAAATGCAAAGCAGTGCCTCCGGGAGCCATCGTGCAACGGATTGCCGTGTCATTCGTTCCTCCTCGCCTTGGTGGCGCCTCTGCCAAGCCGCGCCCTGTGTTCGTTCGGAATCCTCGTGTGCCGTTAATGCGATGCCCGATTTCGGACAAGCTGGTACACCATCTCCAACGCTCGCGGCAGCCCGTCAGGATTCCTGCCGCCCGCTTCCGCCATGTCCGGCCTGCCCCCGCCTCCGCCTCCGACCACCTTTGCAATGGCTCGGACGACCTGGCCGGCATGCACCCGCTTGCCAGCCACATCCTTGGTCGCGGCCGCGATCAGGGCGACCCGCCCGTCGTGAACGGTGCCCAGCACCACAAGACCGGAGCCCAGCCGCTGCCGAAGCACGTCTGCGAGGGATCGCAACTGCCCGCGCTCGACACCGTCCAGCTTGGCCGCGAGCACGCGCATCCCATTGATCGTCCGCGCCCGTTCGGCAAGCTTTGCAACCCCGGCCCGCGCCACCCTAGCTTTGAGTTCGCCGATCTCCCGGGCCTGCTTTTTTCGTTCGGCGAGCAACATCTCGAGTGTATCGACCAATCGGCGCTCACGCACCCTTAGCATGGCCGCCATCCGCCGGACGTTTCGAAACGCCTCTCTGTACTGCAGGAAAGCGCCGTTGCCGGTCACGGCTTCAATCCGGCGGACACCGGCCGCGCTGCTCGTCTCGGCGACAATCTTGAAGACCCCAATCTCGCCGGTTCGAGCGACGTGCGTGCCGCCGCAGAGTTCCTTGCTGTAGTCCCCGACGCTGACGACGCGCACGCGGTCAAGGTACTTCTCGCCGAACAGGGCCATTGCACCTTCGCTGACCGCTTCGTCAAGGCCTTTGATCTCCGTCAGCACCTCGGTGTCGAGCAGTATGTGCTCGTTGACGAGATTCTCTACTTCCTCGATCTCGCCCGGCTCGAGAGCCGTGTAATGGGTAACGTCGAACCGCAAGCGATGGGGGTCCACGACGCTTCCCGCCTGCTTGACGTGCTTGCCGAGGACTTGGCGGAGCGCCGAGTGCATCAGGTGGGTTGCCGTGTGGTTGCGACGCGCGGCGTCACGCCGGAAGCCGTCCACGCGGCCAGTCAGGCAGTCGCCAACGGCCACGTCCTGCACCACCTCCGCACGATGGATGGTGGTCCCCCGGACCGGAGCCTGCACGTCTACGACGCGGGCAGCCTCTTGCGTGCCGAACAGCAGGATCCCTCGGTCCCCGACCTGACCGCCCGCCTCCGCATAGAAGGGTGTGCGGTCCAGAACAATGTCCGCCCGCGAACCTGCGGTGGCGGCGTCAACGGAATGGCCGTCCCGCAAGACGCCGATGACACGCAGGTCGTCTTCCTGCAGCCGGTCATAGCCAAGGAACACGGTACCGCCATCCTTCGCGATGGACGCTATCGCGGGAGCGCAAGCCGACTCGGCCCGCGCCCCGCCCTTCCAACTGGCGCGGGCGCGGGCGCGCTGGCCTTCCATCTCGGCTTCGAAGCCGTCAAGATCGATCACGAGGCCCCGTTCGCGCGCCAGCTCTTGCTGCTCGTCGATCGAGAGGCCGAACGTGTCGTACAGGCGGAAGGCGGCCGAGCCCGGGATCGTTCCGTTCTGGACCTTGGAAAGCGCGCTTTCGAATTCCCGTTCGGCGACAGCAAAATTCCGCTCGTAGCGCGTTTCCTCATCCCGGACGATCTTTGCGACACGCTCCACGGACTCTTGCATTTCCGGGTACGCCGACCGCATTTGGTCCGCCACGAAGCCGGTCAGCTTGTTGAGGAACGGGCCTTCGTGACCCGCCAAGCGGGCATGACGAAGCGCACGCCGGATGATCTTACGCAACACATAGCCCCTGCCCTCGTTGGAGGGCATGACATCGTCGTGTACCAGAAACGCCGCCGCGCGACTGTGGTCGGCAACGATCCGCAGAGCGGTATCGGTCGAGTGCCTCGCACCATATTCGATGCCGAGCAGGTCGCTCGCTCGTTCGATGATCGGGCGGAACAGGTCGGTTTCGAAATTGGAGAGCTTCCCCTGCAGTACGGCCGCGGTGCGCTCCAGCCCCATTCCTGTGTCGATCGAAGGCCTCGGAAGAGGGTGCAGCTTTCCACTGGCGTCGCGGTCGAACTGCATGAAGACGAGGTTCCAGATTTCGACGTATCTGGACACGTCGGCGGGAAAGGGTTCGTCAGGTTCGTCAGGCTCCAAGCCGGCCGGCCCGTAATCGTAAAAGATTTCCGAGCAGGGCCCGCAGGGACCGGTATCGCCCATTTGCCAGAAATTGTCCTTCGCTCCGCAACGGCGGATGCGTTCGATAGGGACGCCGGCGACCTCCTGCCATAGCCGCTCGGCCTCGTCGTCCTCGCGGTAGACCGTTACGTACAAGCGATCCGCCGGCAGTCCGTAGACCCCCGTCACCAGGTCCCAGGCGAAGCGGATTGCGTCCTCCTTGAAGTAGTCCCCGAATGAGAAGTTCCCCAGCATTTCGAAGAACGTATGGTGCCGTCGCGTGCGTCCGACGTTCTCCAGATCGTTGTGCTTGCCGCCCGCGCGCACGCATTTTTGCGACGTGGTCGCGCGCGAGTATGCACGCTGCTCGCTGCCGAGGAACACATCCTTGAACTGGTTCATGCCGGCATTGGCGAATAGCAGGGTCGGATCTCGGGCAGGCACTAGAGAGGAACTGGAGACGCGCCGGTGGCCCTCAGCCTCGAAGAAGCGCAGGAACTGCTCGCGTATTTGATCGCCCGTCATGGAGAGTCCCGCGAGGTGCGCTCGCGATACGAGGCCAGTTCCCTCATTCTAATGCCGAAAGGCGCTGCATCCGACGTAGGCTCGCTTCGAGATCGCACGGCGGCGGCGGTACGCTGCCCCGACTGCGGTAGCGGGCGTATACGGTCCCGATTCGAGAGCTGCATTCCAGCGCCGTGGCCGCATCAGCTCGGCAAGCGGCCCTCACCGGCGCGTTGCACCGAGCAGTTGCCGCGAATCCGGCGTTCCGGCCCGGCACTGCGACATCACCGGGATTGCGTTGAATCTGGCGCGCGCCTCTGAGTCCGGCAGGCCGCCGACGGCTCAGAATTCCAGCCGCAACCCGAACTGCATGATTCGAGGCGCGCTGGTTCCGGTTATACGCCCGGGATTCCTTGCGTTGATGTTGTTGCGCGGATTCAGCAGATTGGCATGGTTGAGGGCATTGAACAGCTCCCACCGGAACTGCAACTCAGTGTTCTCTGTCAGATCGAACTTCTTGAACAGAGCGAAGTCGAGGTTCCAGTTTCCGGGCCCGATGATGATGTTCCGGCCCGCATTGCCGAAAGTGCCGGTTGTCGGATTCGCGAATGCCGAAGCATCGAAATACTGCTGAATCAACTCGCCTTTCGAGCGGCCGGTATCCATGAACGGATTCCCCACCAAGTTGGGGCGCTGTCGGCCATAGCCGGCAAGCGCGATGTCTCGGCCCGTGGTGGCGCTGAAGGCTCGTCCGCTCTGAACAACGAAGATGCCATTGGTCTGCCAACCCCCGAGGACCCACCTCCCGACCCCTGAGTTCGACAGGGACGGCAGGTCCCAGAGAAACGAAGCCACAAACCGCTGCCGTACGTCGAAGTCGGCCAGAGCTTTGTCCAGCCGCAAGTCCAGCGGGTTTTGGGGCGCGGCCCCCTCGGTAGCTGACAGGTCGATGGCCTTGCCTACTGTGTAGTGGGCAAGGACCGTGTACCCCTTGCTGAAGCGCTTGTTCACAGTGAATTGCCCGGCGTGGTAGGTGGAGTAGGCGGTGGCCTCGTAGCTGGTAATGCCTTGAAACGTGGGGCCGTAGATGCGACGCTCGTTGATGTTCCGCAAGGTAGCTCCCTCGCCGTAAATCGCTGGGTTGATTTGCCGCCGGAGCGGGAGGTGCGTGGCTTTGGAACCGACATACGCGGCTGTCACGATGAAGTCTCGAACAACCTCTTGCTGGATGTTGAAATTCCACTGCTGGTTGTAGGCAGCAACGGTGTTCTCGTCGACAGATAGCCCGATCTGGACCGGGAGAATGTATTGGTACGCCGCGCGTTCCTGATCGCTCTCCGGCTGCTGATAGGGGAATGGATTGGCCATCCCGCCGTAGGGGTTGCTGAAGCTCTCCGGTCCATTGACCCGGGTCTGCAGGGAATAAGGGGGCGAATTCACGAAGTGACTGAGCATGTGGAAGCGCGGCGTGTCATAGAAGATCCCGTAGGCGGCACGGATGCTGGTCTTGTTGTGCGCGAACGGACTCCATGCCAAGGCCAAGCGGGGAGCGAAGTTGTTCCAGTCGCCCGGCGCGCCTCCGCGGGACACTCCGCTGTCATTGGCATACTGCAGCCCCTCGGGTGCATTCGGGAATACCTGCGACTGGCGGCCCGCGCGGAACACCGAAAGCTCGTTCGGGGCCGAGTAGAACGGCAAGTACGGCTCCCAGCGAAATCCCAGCGACAGCGTTACATTCGACCGGATCTTCCAGTCGTCTTGGAAATAGAAGTTCGGAGCTCTGGCTCGAATGTCGTTGATCCGCAAGGATCCCTGGCGGAAGTTGGCCGGCCGCCCCAACAAGAAGTCACCGTAGGAGTTTCCGCTGAACCGGCCCGTAAAGTTGAACTGGGGGTCCACCAGATTGGCAGTGACCCGGTAGCTGCCGCTGTAGCGAAACTCTGCACCGAACTTCATCATGTGCGCGCCTGATGTATAGGAGAGGTCATAGCGTGCCTGCCACGTTTTGCGATCGATCCGGACCAAGTTTTCCTGGGCTAGGTTCCAGTAGCCGTTGACCCGGCCGCGATAGTGCGGCACCAGCTCGATCTGGCTCTCTGGCGCGCCCCGGTCGACGCCCACTCCCAAGCTCTGGTACGAGACCTCCTGCCCGCTCTCGCCTAGCGTCGGCAGCGGCCCTCGGTCAATCTCGGTGCGGTTGTACGTAAACTGCGCCGTCGCCAGCAGGGACGGGCTCAGCGTCCATGTGTGCTGTCCTTGAACGTTCCAGTTGATGAAGTTAATGTCCGCCGTGAGCCTGGGCAGGCCCCCGGTCTTGAACTCGTTGCTGGACTGCTCGAGAATGCGTCCGCTCAAACGCTGCTTGGCGCTCACTTGGTGGTCGACGCGACCGATGTACTGATCGCTATCGAAGTTGATCGGGCGGTTGAAGATATGCCTGCCGCCCGGCGCGTTGGGCGCCGGAATCAACTCGTTCAGGAAGTTCACTGATGCGGGATCCCGTTGGGTGCCGGGAACTAGGTCATTGGCAAACCGGCTCCCAGTCGACGGATCATTCGGCTTGCGAGAACTCTGGGAAAAATCCCCTGCCCTTTCGGCAGCCGTCGGAACGAAGAGCCCCGAGAACGTAGCCGCTTGGCGTTGTCGAACGGCCTCGTAGGCGCCAAAGAAAAAGGTCCGGTTTTGGGCGACCGGTCCGCCAAACGTTGCCCCGTACTGGTTGCGCCTGAGCTTTCCCTTCTCCAAGCCGAAGAAGCTCCGGGCGTCGAGGATGTCGTTGCGAACGAACTCATAGGCTGACCCGTGGAATTCGTTGGTGCCGGACTTGGTCACGGCATTGACGATCGCTCCCATGTTGCGGCCGTATTCAGCGCTGAAGTTATTCGTTAACACACTGAATTCTTCCAATGCGTCAGGATTCGGCATGATCGCCGCAACATTTTGCTGGGGGTCATTGTTGTCACCGCCGTCCAGCATGTAGTTGTTCGAAACGGCACGCGCGCCATTGACTGCCAGCCCGACATTTTGATTGAGAGAACTCGAGCCTGGTCCCTGGACGACTCCCGGCACAATCAGAATCAACTGAACCGGGTTCCTGCCGTTGAGCGGCAATTCGGTGATTCGGCGCTCGTCGACGATCTCTTTGAGCGTCCCACCGACGGTCTCCACCTCAGTGACAGCACCGGTGACCGTGATCGACTCCGTGACCTGGCCCACCTCCAGCACCACAGTTACCTGCCGGCTCTGGTCTGCATCGAGCCGGAACGACTCGGAAAGGAACTGGGAGAAGCCCTCATTGGTCACCTCCACGCGGTAATTGCCAACCGGCAAGCGAGGAAAGTTGAAGCGGCCCGCCTCATCGGACTCGCTCTCCCATTCGAGGCCGGTGAGTTCGTTCACCGCCTGGACCTGGGCACCCGGAATCGCTGCTCGCGTGCTGTCCTGCACTGTGCCCACAATGAGCCCTGTGGCTTGGGCATTCAGCGAGACTGGCAGGATGACCAGGAACGCAGTTGCCAGGAAAAATAGAAAATAGCTGTGCCTGTTGCGGTTGAATTCTTGCACGAGTCACCTCCCTGTCACGGGATCGCGGCACCGCCGGCTGCTGTTAGACACGCCTCGTCGAAGCGCGTGCGTTGGAATCCTGGAACGACACCTCGCACGCACTTGACTCGCTTAGCTTACGACCCCTGCAATTTGTCCGAGCCCCAGTACAGCGGGACCAAACTGATCATACTTGACCACTCTCGGCTCGGCAAGAACAATCTGCAGAATTTCAACGCAATGAAACCGTGCTGTCACGGAATCTGTCTACAGAAGGCCCCAACTGAGGACAAGGTCTCATCAGCGTGCGGGCAGTGGGCCGGGCGATTTGAGGTAGCTCTAGAACGCAATGATAATTAACCGATGGCGGGCTGTGCTAGGGCGGCAACAGACTGTCGTGGCTTTCGTCCCGACGGCGAGATTCCCGATGTCCTTCCAAAAGGGCGGAGGAATCGCTCCCACTTGCTGGCCTGACACGCCGCTCGGTGTCGCGCAGTCGATATCGGCTCGTTGTCCAAAGCGGAGGCGAGATTATCCGGGGCAGTCGGCAGGTCGTGGCCAAGAGCTCCCGAGAAACGGCCGCTTTGTCAAGCCTTCGGCCCGGTCAACGGGCCGCTCGCGAGCCCGCGTGGAATCGAAAGCCTCGGTGAGCGGAACACGCACAGGCCCTTGCGCGGGCAAGCCGCACCTTCGCGCTCATTCAGCGTTCTATCGCCATCCATCGCTCGAGGTTCTGAAGCGAGACGCTCGAGATCATGGAAACGGCATCCGCACCGGACGAGATCACTTGCTCCGCCGTTCCCAGAGCTATTCCACCGATTGCCACAAGCGGCTTGCCCGTTAGAGATCTCGCAGTGCGAACTCCCTCCAGACCGACCGCTGGATCGGGATTTTGCTTGCTCGATGTCCCGAAGACTGGACCGATCGCGAGGTAGTCCGCCCATCGGCACTCGTCGGCGGCAAGCTGCGTAGCGCTGTGCGTCGAATACCCCAAGAGCATGTCCTGGCCTATCAATTGCCGGACTAGCTCGAGCGGGAGGTCTTCCTGACCAACGTGAACGCCGTCAGCACCTAGCGCCATCGCGATGTCCGCGCGGTCGTTCAGGATGTAGCAAACGCCTGCCCTTCGGCACACGGCTCCCACGGCCTCGGCTTGCGCGTATTTGGCTCGGGTGAACGCGCCCTTATGCCTGTACTGTGCAATCCGGGCGCCCGCCTCGGCGAGCGACTCGGCCATCCGAACCGCGTCAGCGCCGACGCGCTCTAGATGGGTCGTGTCGATGATCGGATAGACGCGCGGGAATCGCGCTAGCATCGAGGCCCTGACGGTCGCCGTCGCGTCCATGACTCGTTGCCCGCCCCTTCGAAAGCGGCCAGCGCAATTCAACGCGCTCCAGCAGCTACCGGATCTCGAGAATCTCCCTTTCCTTCACGCTGCCTGCCATGTCCATCTCCTTGACGGAGGCATTCGTGACCTGCTGTATCTCGTTCAATCCGCGCTTGCTTTCGTCCTCAGAAATGCTCTTGGCTTTTTCCAGCTTCCTGACCGCCAGGTTTGCTTCTCGCCGAATGTTGCGCGCCGCTATCCTATGCTGCTCGACGATCTTGTTGAGTTGTCTCACCAGAACCCTTCTTCGCTCCTTGGTCAAGGGAGGAATCGCGAGCCGTATGACTCTCCCGTCATTGGCCGGGTTGATGCCAAGGTCTGACATGCGAATGGCCTTCTCGATGGCCCCGATCTGCGAGACGTCCCACGGCTGGATAGTGAGTGTGGTCGAGTTCGGGGTCGCGAGCGTAGCCATCTGGCTCAGCGGAGTCCGCGTGCCGTAGTAGTCGACCTTGATCGGGTCGAGCAACGCGATGGAGGCGCGGCCGGTACGGATCGTGGCCATGGAGCGCCCCAAGTCATCGATGGACTTTCTCATGCGGGCCTCGGCTTCGGCCTTGACTTCAGAGACTGTGTCGCCGTGTAGATGGGTCATGCGAATCGCTCCTCCAGTAGATTGGAACTAGGCCATGAGGGTTCCGGGGAACTCCCCGGACGCGACTCTAGCCAAGCTCCCCGCTTCGCTCAGGCCGAACACGAGTACGGGCAGTGCATTATCCCGGCACATCGCGATGGCCGTCGCGTCCATCACCCTCAACCGCTGCGCCAGCACCTGATCGTAAGATATTCTCTCATAAGCCCTAGCGTCCGCATGGACGGCCGGATCCTTGTCGTAGACGCCGTCGACCTTGGTGCCCTTGGCCAGCAGGTCGGCACCGACCTCAGCTGCCCTTAGAGTCGCCGCAGTGTCGGTTGTGAAATAAGGGTTCCCCGTCCCCGCGGCGAAAATCACTACAGTCCCCTGGCCTAGTGCCTCGACAGCGGCAGCGCGGCTATACGGCTCGACGGCCGGTTGCATCGGGATGGCGCTCAGCACCCGCGTCGGGACACCTCGCGCGATGAGAAGATCGGCGAGCGCGAGCGAGTTGATGACAGTGCCGAGCATGCCCATGTAGTCCGCCGTGGTCCGCTCCACGCCGGTTCGGGCGAGAGTCGCGCCGCGAACAAAGTTTCCGGCACCAAGGACCAAGCCGATCTGCACGCGCTCCGATCGCGCGGTCGTGATCTCGTCGGCCAGCCAGGACAGCCGGGCGCTGCCGATTCCCGACCCTTCCGGGCCGGCAAGCATTTCGCCCGAGAGCTTGAAGACGATGCGACGTGGCTCTTGCATCTGCGATCCTGCCCAAGGTAGGGTCCGAGTGGTACCTCTACGATTCCTCGCCGACCTTGAAGCGCGCGAACCGCCTGACCGTCATGTTCTCGCCGAGCTTGGCGATGTGGCTCTGCAGCAAGTCGCCAACGGTCATCGAAGGCTTCTTCACGAACGGTTGGTCGACGAGCACGATCTCCTCGTAGAACTTGCCCATGCGCCCGTCAACGATCCTGTCGACCACAACAGCCGGCTTGCCCTCCTGCAGCACCCTCTCCCGCTGGATCTGCCGCTCCTTCTCCACCAAGTCCCCCGGAACCTGGGCGCGCGTGATGTACGGCGGGTCGGAGGCGGCGATCTGCATCGCGATGTCCTTGACTAATAGCTTGAATACATCGGTCTTCGCCACGAAGTCGGTCTCGCAGTTCACTTCCACCAGCACGCCGATCTGCTCTCCGGCGTGAATGTAGCTGCCAATCACTCCCTGGTGCGCGGCCCGGCCGCTCTTCTTCTGCGCGATCGCAATGCCGCGCTTGCGCAGAGCGACTTCGGCCTTGGCCATGTCGCCCCCTGCTTCGACCAGTGCATTCTTGCAGTCCATGATTCCAGCACCGCTCTTGTCGCGCAGTTCCTTCACTTGCTTTGCGGTAATCACAGCCATGGCACACCTTCCCTTACAGTACTTTCACCGGAATCACGATTCGCGACCTGCCGTTCAGCCCGCAACCGCGCCTTCCAAGGCGCCCTCTTCGTCCGCCTCTTCGCCTTCCGATTCCGGCGGCGGTATCATCGAGCGACCCTCGATGACCGCCTCGGCGACCTTCTTCGTGTAAAGCCAGATTGAGCGCAGGGCGTCGTCGTTGCCCGGAATCACGTAGTCGACCACGTCCGGGTCCGAGTTGGTGTCGACAACCGCGATGACCGGAATGTTGAGCTTGCGCGCCTCGTTCACGGCGATCTCTTCCTTGCGGGTATCAATGATGAAGATCATGTCGGGCAAGCCCGGCATGTCCCTGATTCCCGCGATGTTGGCGTGCAGCGCCTTGCGCTGGCGCTCGAGGCGGGAAATCTCCTTCTTGCTGCGGCCTTCGTAGCCCTCTTCCTCGGCCAGGCGCTGCAGTTCCCTGTAGCGGTCCAAGGACTTCTGCACGGTCACCCAGTTGGTCAGCAGCCCGCCGAGCCAGCGGTGGTTGACATAGTACATTTCGCAGCGCTTCGCCTCCTCGGCAATGGCTTCCTGGGCCTGGCGCTTTGTGCCTACGAACAGAATTGTCTTGCCTTGGCTGGCCTGGTCGCTGATGAATTGGAGGGCCTCCTTAAGATTCTTCAGCGTCTTCTGCAGGTCGATGATGTGGATTCTGTTGCGTTCGCCGAAGATGAATTCCTTCATCTTTGGATTCCAGTGCCTGGTCTGGTGCCCGAAATGAACGCCGGATTCGAGCAATTCCTTCATTGTGATTGGCGTCACGATACCTCCGTAGTTAGCTGTGTGCGGTTTGACGGCGGCTTGAAGAAAGCCGCCCCGCGCGACCGGACCCGTCCAAGCAGGATTTGGATCCTAGCCGCGATACATTCGGCAACAAGCTTGCCGGCTAGCGCTTCGAGTACTGGAACCGCTTGCGAGCGCCGGGCTTGCCATACTTCTTGCGCTCGTGCTTGCGGGGGTCGCGCGTCAGGTAGCCGCCCTTCTTCAGTAGCGGGCGCAATTCCGCGTTGTAGTTCTGCAGCGCGCGGGCAATCCCCAGCCGCACCGCGTCGGCTTGGCCGGACTTGCCCCCGCCGTGGACTTTCACCCAGGTGTCGAACTTGCCGTCCGTTTCGCTCGCAAGCAGGGGCTGGCGCACCTTGGATTTCAGCGTCGGCGTCGGAAAGTACTCCTCCGGAGCTTGGCTGTTGATCCGGATCTTGCCCGATCCCGGACGCAGGAACACGCGAGCTACCGCGGACTTGCGCCTGCCCGTGCCCAGATACTGCACTTGGTTCCTCAACAAAATGACTCCCTTCCTACGCTGCTAGAAGACCCAGCTCTTCGGTTGCTGCGCTTGGTGCGGATGGTCGGCACCGGCGTAAACCTTGAGCCGAGTCCGCAGCTGGCGGCCGAGCTTGTTCTTCGGCAGCATGCCCGCGACCGCGCGCTGAACCAAGCGCTCGGGGTGCTTTTCGCGAACCTGCCGCACCGTTTCCTTCCTTAGGCCCCCGGGATAGCCGGTGTGCCGGTAGTAGACTTTGTCCGTCTCCTTCTTGCCTGTCAGGCAGACCTTGCTCGCGTTGACCACGATCACGAAGTCGCCCGTCTTGAGGAACGGAGTAAAATCCGGCTTGTGCTTTCCCCGGAGCAAAGTGGCGGCCTGCGTTGCCAGCCGACCGAGGGTCTTGCCCTCCGCGTCCATGACGTACCAGTCATGGCGCACTTCAGACGATTTCGGAATATAAGTATTCGTCGACATGGCCGAATCGGTCGGCAAGCGGGCACACCGCCTCCGAAAATTCATCGTAGCGCGGCGAGGGAGGGTAGTCAATCTCAATCCGGTTTCCGAGAGCGCCCTATCGACTGCCGACTCTCCATGGTGCCATGCCCCCGCGCAACGCCCGCGTCCGCGAAGCCTAAAATGCCCTCAATGGATGCGTGCCTGCCCTGGGTAGTCTGCGCGGCCTTGCTGGCCGCGTGCTCCGCGCCGGTCTCGGAACTCGACCCGCTCCCCGATTTCGCGATCGACGGCCTGGGCCCGCGCGTGGGAGAGCGTCTCGAACCTCTAGCGGCGGCCTTGCGCTCCTCGCCTCGCGACGCGGCTGCGGCGGGCAAGGCGGGAATGCTGCTTCTGGCATACGACCAGCACGCACTGGCCGTGCCGTTCTTGGAGCGGGCGCAGGCCCTCGAGCCCGCGGAGCTCCGCTGGAAGTACTACCGGGGAATCTCGCTCAGCAAGATGGGCCGGCATGCCGAGGCGGCAATTTCCTTCCGGCACTGCGTCGAGATCAACGAGGGATTCCTCCCAGCGAGAATCCGCCTCGCCGAAGCCGCCTTCGCAGCGAACGATCTCCAGGCCGGCCTAGACCGATACCGCGACCTGCTGCGGACGGCCCCAGAGAACCCGCTCGTCCTTTACGGCGCAGGACGGGCGGAAGCGGCAGCAGGCAACAATGAGGCGGCTCGGGATCGCCTGCTCCGCGCCGTGGAACTGGAGCCGGCCTACGGCGAGGCCCACTATGCTTTGGGACTCGTATTCCGCGACCTAGGCCAGGTGGCCGAGTCGGCCCGCCACCTCGAGGCGTTCGAACGCAGCCGGCACGGCGAACCGCAACGCAATGACCCCCTGCTCAGCTCGGCGCTAGCCCTGCGAATCAGCGCGGCCGAGTATCTAAAGCAAGGGGTGGAGGCGCAAGCGGCCGGGCGCATAGGATCTGCCATAGCATTACACCTCAAAGCGCTTGAAGAAGATCCGTCGCTCGTGCAGGCTCGCGTCAACCTAATGATTCTCTACGGATCCGAGGGGCGGGCCGCGCCTGCCAAGCAGCAATACCGGCTAGGCGTGGAAGCCGGGCCGGAAAGCGCCGAACTCCACTACAACTACGGCGTGCTCGTGTACCAAGAAGGCAATTCCAGCGAGGCCTCTGAGGCATTCCGGAAAGCCCTGGCCCTCAACCCGGAACATGCTCTAGCAAACCACAACATGGGGCAGATCCTCGAGGAAGAGGGACGCTTCGACGAGGCGATGGTTCGTTACGAGCGCGCCCTTGCAAACCGCCCCGATCACGGACTGTCTCACTACAAGATGGGCATGCTGTGGATGCGCCGGCGCAACGCTTCCAAGGCGGTCCAAGCGTTCCAGGAGGCCGCAACGGAGAATTCCGACCGGAAGCCCACCTATCTTTTCTCGCTAGCCGCCGCCGAATTGGCCTCGGGGAACCGGGCCGGAGCAATCTCCCGATTCCAGCAAGCTCGTCGCATGGCTAGCCGCTATTCCCAGACCGAGCTTGTGAGGCGTATCGACGAGACGCTCAGCACTCTGGGGGCTGCGTCGGCCTCGCCCTGAATCCTACTCTGCCGAAAAACCGGGACAAGTTGGCGCAGTGCGAGACGGGGTTCGAAGCGAAGCTCACCACGCCACTGCGGCCGGCACCAGCGTACAGCCCGTTAGCAGGATGCGGGTTGCCGGCGGCAACTCAGGACCCTGCGATTTCAGCAATCGAGTTTCGCGTGACAGCCGCTCGACCTGCCAGCACCCCTTGGCAGGCACCTGCTTGGGCAGAAGAATTACGCGCCACAGCCGAGCCCAGGCTGTCGCCAATTCGGAATCGGCGTGATATCGCCCTGCGCCGCCTTATCCCCGCAACGCGGTTGCAACTCCTTTTGTTTCTGCTAGCATGGTTTTATTCTTTGGTCCGCCCACTAGGGTCGGACTTATGTTAACAACATGTAAAACGGCGTTGGCTGGTATAGCCCAGCGCGCCTCGAACTTCACTTTTGGGAGGTCCTGATGAGAACCCTTTCTACCAATCGCGGAGGTGCACGCCTGCTCGTCGCCGGCGCTCTCGCCCTCTGCGCTCTAACGCCGAACTCCGTCGCCCAGCTGATTCAGGGGGCCATCGACGGACTGGTGACGGACACCACGGAGGCCGCCATTGTCGGAGCCGAGGTGTCGATCACTAGCGAAGCGACGGGCCAGACCCGTAACACGACGACCGGGGCCGCCGGCAACTACAGCTTCCCGACCGTCAATACTGGAACCTACTCGGTGACTGTGCGATCCGAGGGCTTCCAAGCGTTCACCACCACCGCAGTGCTGGTGTCGCAGAACAACATCACCCGTGTCAACGCGCGACTCGAAATCGGCCAAGTGACCGAGGTGGTGACAGTCGAGGCCACGACCGCGGCTCTGCAAACCGACCGAGCAGAAGTGCGTCAGGAGGTCACGGAGACCACCCTGCGTAACGTGCCGGTCCCGCTCGGCAGGAACTATCAGATGCTGTTCCTGACGTTGCCCGGGTTCTCGCCGCCGCAGAACGCCCACTCCGTGCCGACAAACCCGAGCCGCGCCGTGCGCTTCTCAGTCAACGGCACAAGCCGCTCGAACAACAACACGCGCATTGACGGGGCGTCCTCGACCAACATCTGGGTGCCTCACATGACGGGTTACAACCCGGCGCTGGAATCGATCGAGACGGTCAATGTCGTCACGAATTCGTTTGACGCCGAGCAGGGGCTCGCCGGCGGCGCGGCAATCAACTTGCAGATCAAGTCGGGAGGGAACGACATCCACGGCTCGGCCTTTGAGTACCACATGAACCAGCATCTCAAGGCGTATCCGTACTTCAGCAACCGGAACTCCGGCAAGCCGAAGCTGATCAACAACCAGTTCGGCGGCACTATCGGCGGCCCGATAAAGCAGAACAAGTGGTTCTACTTCCTGAGTTACGAAGGGACTTACGAGTCACGGTTCGCCCAAAGGTTCATCGACATGCCGACCGAAGGGATGCGATTCGGCGACCTGTCGGGTTCCCCCACGCCGATTTACGACCCGCTGACCGGACTGCAAGACCAGTTCGACAACGCAAATTACGCCCTTGATCGCATTCCCTTCCCAAACAATATGATCCCAAGGGATCGCATCGACGTGGGCGTGGCAAACATGATTCACGATCCGGCGTTCCCCAACCCGAACCAGGCTGGACGCGGGTCCCTCGGCCTGACGCAGAACTACCGAGCAGATGGCTCGACGACCTTCTTCCGCGACACGGTGGACGCCAAGACGAACTTCCACCTGAGTGACAATACGACCGGGTTCATTCGCTTCAGCTTCCTCGATTACCGCATGGCGAACGACCAGACCCTCGGGCAGTTCGGCGGCAATCGGCTGCACCCGACGAACTCGAATCCGGGCACGGGCTTCGGAAACACATACTCGGGGACGATTTCGGTGACGCATGTCGTGTCGCCTACCTTTCTGATCGACGGCTACTACGGCTACACGCTGGTCGACACGAACGTGGAACAGCAGCGACTTGAGGAGAATCTCGGCTGGACGGTGCTGGGGATTCCCGGTCTGCAGTCCAATCGCTTCATCGACGGTGGCTGGCCGCGGCTGCGGATCGACGGCTTCGAAGGGCTCGGTATGTCAAACAGCTTCCAGCCCTATTACCGCTCGGATCCGCAGAACCAGTTCGTGTTCAACGGGAACTGGACCAAGGGCACGCACAACATCCGCTTTGGCACCGACATCTACCTGCAGGATCTGGATCACAACCAGCCGGAGTTCTCGGGCGGCACGGGCGCGGCGTCCGGGGAGTTCCGGTTCCGCCAAAACACGACCGAGCTGCGCGGCGGACCGAGGGGCAATGACTACAACGCGCAGGCCGCTTGGCTGCTCGGACTGCCTCAAAATGCGGGAAAGATCTGGCAGTTCAATGAAAACGGCTACTTCACGCGCACTAAGCTGCTCAGCTTTTACGTTCGTGATCGCTGGCAGATCACTCCTAAGCTGACGATGTCGTACGGAGTGCGCTACGAGATCTATCCGTTCCCCACGCGGGCGTCTCGCGGATTGGAGCGCTACGACTTCGATAACAACAAGATCTGGGCTTGCGGGGCAGGAAGCATTCCCGAGGACTGCGGCATCGATATCGGCAAGAACAATTTCGTTCCGCGCGTCGGGCTGGCATACCGCATGACCGAGGACACGGTCTTGCGAGTGGGCTACGGCGTCACCGTGGACCCGTTCAACTGGGCGCGCCCGCTGCGCACCAACTACCCAATCATGGCCAAGGACGGCCCGCTAAATCCAAACAGCTACGGGTATGCGACAAGCCTACGCCAGGGTCTTGAAGTGATCAACGAACCGTCGCTGGGGGACGGTGTCCTCGACCTGCCACTCAACACGGTCGTGCGCACCATGGAGACGAACAACCTCACGCGGGGCTATATCCAGTCGTGGAACTTCACGCTTGAGCGCCGATTAGGCGACTGGATCGCGTCGGCCGGCTACGTGGCGACCCGGTCGGTGAACCAGCTGGCAGGCCTTGAGCAGAACTGGGGCGACATTGGCGAGGGCGGCGCCGGACGGAAGCTGTTCCAAAAATTCGGCCGAACCGCCAGTACGCGCCTGTTTGGCAGCCTGGGCACTGCGAAATACGATGCCATGCAGATGAAACTCCAGCGCCGCTTCAGCGAAGGCTTCCAAATGAATCTTGCATACACTTGGGCGCACGGCCGTGGCTGGACAGATGAAGACTCGGGAGATACGCCCGGGTTCTTCGATATCCCGCGCTTCTACTACCGAAACTACTCGGACCTCAATCAAGACATTCGGCAAAACTTCCAAATGACGGCGATTTACGACCTGCCGTTTGGAAAGGGCAAGTCGATGCTTGCGGACAGCCCTCTCGGCTTGATCCTAGGTGGCTGGCAGCTCAATGGATTGATGAGCGCCTACACCGGCACTCCGTTCTCCGTCTCGGCGAATTCCGGCGAGCTCAACGCCTCGGGATCGGGCCAGATCGCGGATTGCGTCGGCGAGCCTACATACCTCAAAGCGGGAAGCAACGGCCTCTGGATCGACCCCAGCGCCTTCGCGCAGCCCGAAGGTCCGCGTTTTGGCACATGCGGTCCGAACAATGTACGCGGTCCTGGTCTGTTCAACGTTGACTTGGGCATCTTCCGGAAGTTCCGACTGACGGAGGGGCTCGAACTTCAATTCCGGGCCGAGGGATTCAACATGACCAACACGCCGCACTTCGAGCGCCCCAACGGCCGGAGCGTGACCTCGAGCAATTTCATGATCCTGAACCGCATCCGGAACACTGGACGCGAGGGCATCGACGAGCGATTCTTCCGTATCGGCCTGAGGCTCGGCTGGTAAGCCGTTCACTCGTAATTTCCATACCAGGGCCGCGCTTCGGCGCGGCCCTTTTTCTTGGTGGTTGAGCCGGTCAGAGTCGCGTCGCGATGACTTGCAGCCCGATCGAGCGGAAAGGCCGTTCGATACCCGCCGAGGGAACGGCCCCAACTGCTGCCGGAAGCGGCATGGCACCCAATAGAATCACGGGGTCAGCCCGGCGCCATTAGCACATGCGAAGCAGGCCTATACTTGAGTTTCTGTGCGGCCTTCCTGCCTCGCGCTCAACTCAAGGGCCAAGTCGCCGCCCAGCACTCCCGGTACTTCCGTGCTCGACAGTGTTCCTAGCTCGAAGGTCCATTGGACCCAATGGGCTTGGTACCGGCACTCGCGGTTGTCGGAGGTGAACGAATGCGCTTGATTGGCTCGTTGTTGCGCAGGCTGAGTCCTCTGCTTCGGTCTCAAGCGTTTCGCTTGCAGAGCCAAATGGACATCCACGAGCGATCGCTTTGGCACAACGCGAGCTTCGCGCGAGTCACTGGCGGCTTCTTGCCCCCGGGCGCAAGGGATGCGCATTCGATCGAAGAGGCTGAGCCGTGGGACTTGGTGCGCCGCGACATGCTCTTGCTGCTAATGCGGGATATCGAGGTCCGGCGAGTCTACGGCTCGCTGGCGGAAGTGGGCGTTTACCGGGGCGACACCGCGCGACTCATCCATCACTACCTCCCTCATAGGCCCCTGCACCTATTCGACACATTCAAAGGATTCCACAAGAGGGATACGGACTCCGAAGCGGAAGTCACTGGCAACGCAGTGGCGAGCGGGCAATTTCTCGACACATCCGTTGCATTGGTGCGCGACCGAATCGATCCGCAAAACGGGAACGTCGTGTTTCATCCTGGCGTTTTTCCCGAAAGCTGCGAGGCTTCGATTCGACGGGAGCGATTCGCGTTCGTGCATCTCGACGCCGACTTGTACCGACCGACGCTAGCCGGCCTGGAGTTCTTTTACCCGTTGGTCGTCCCAAGCGGCTATATCGTTGTTCACGACTACAACGCTTGGCATGGCGCGAGGAAGGCGACAGACGAATTCCTGGGTGACAAGCCCGAGACCGCAGTTCCCATGCCGGACAAGAGCGGCTCGGCCGTTATCGTCAAGAGCAACTGAAATGCGAGTCGGGACTCTCGGACCGGCGGCGCGTCCAGGTCCAAGTCGCACAACTGGGCGTCATCGTGCGGTGCCTCGCGAGCTGCGTGCCGATACAACCTGCCAGCCGAGGTGAACTCTCGCGGTGCAGCTTGGCGCCAGTGCAAATTGACTGGATTCAGCGATCAGCCTCGATGCACCGACTTCGGCTTTCGCTCCGCTACCACCATGAGACCGATCCGGGCCAGGGAGTGCGCCTGTCCGCACGGCCCTACGGAGGCGGCATGTCCGCCGTGGGCAATTCGAGCGTAATCCCGGCCCCGGCTACCCGAATGCCCACTCTCGAATCGTGCCTGAACCGTCAAGCCGGGCGAGCACAGCGCGTCGACACTCGACCTGGCTCGGCCCCTTGCCGAACCGCACCGAGAACCAGGCTAGCCACCCATCGCATTCGAAATCCGCTGAAATCCGCTGCCATCCTGCCCCCGCTGCCAGTTCAACGGCCTCGCTGCCTAGACCTCCCATGTTCGCCGCGTTTCCCCAGCGAATCGCCAGATCCTGGGACGTGTCGCTGCGCATCTCCAGGGTGAGGCGCAGGCTCCCGCCGCGCTCGACGCATGGCACGACGGCCTCCTGGGCCCGCCTGCCTTTCCCGGTCCATTCCATGCCCAGGACGCCCCCGGACTTCGCGATCAAGCCGTTGTTCGTGTACCAGCCGTCGACCATCGTGCGCAGCGAGTATTCCGCGGGCAACGGATCCTCCAGGATCCGACCATGGTCGTTGGACTCCTCGATCCAAGCCGCCAGCGCGCCTTGAAGGCTTTCGAGGGTCGTCGCGTGTTCCGAGCTGCCGGCAAGGTTCTCGACTTCGTGCGGGTCGGCTTCAAGGTCATACAGCTCGTACTCCGGTCGCCGCGGGGCCATCCATTGCGCGGGTGCGCCGTGAAGTTCCCCGTTCGCGTGCAGTTGCCGCATCACTTGCAATGCTGGATAGCTCGTGTCCTTGTAATGGTTCTTTTGCGCGTACGGGCGCTCCGGCATGAAGTTGCGAATGAGCTTCCAGCGCTTGTCCCGCACGCTGCGGATGCGATCGACAGTTTCGTCGCACCGGTCTCTCGCGGAGAAGGCGAACTCGGGCTCGGGATCCGCGTCGGGTCCTAGGAACATCCGACCCTGCATGCTGGCCGCGGGCTCGATCCCAGCCAAGCGCAGCGAGGTCACAGCAATGTCGATGTGCTGGATAAGCTGATCGTCCACGCTGCCTGGTTTGAATCCCGGCGGCCGCAGCGCCTCCGGGATGCGCACGATCAGCGGTATGCGAATGCCCTGCTCGTAGAGCCATTGCTTGCCACGGTGCAACGCTTGGCCGTGGTCTCCGAAGAAAAAGACAATCGTGCGTTCGTACAGGCCCTCGTCCTTGAGCCGCTGGATCACCGCCCCTGCCTTGACATCCAAGTGCTGGGCGGTATCGAGATACAAAGCTATGTCTTCCCGCACGACGGGATGATCGGGATAAAACGGCGGCAACTGCACCGCCTTCGGATCCACCGGCGCCGCGTCGAATCGCCGGAACTTCCTGTGAGTTTCCGGCAAGTTCACTTGCGCGTAGAAGGGCGCGCCGGCGGGCCTCTCGGTCCAATCCGCCCCGTCGAACGGGTTGGCGACCCGGAAGTTGAAGTCGGTCTTGCCGCTCACACGCAAGCCCTCAGCCGGCGTCTTGCAGTTCGACGTGTGATAGCCCCCCTCCCGGAAAAGCTCCGTCACCGTCAGCACGCCATCCGGGAGTTCGTAGGGGCGGTCACGATGGCTCCGATGGTTGTGCGCCCCGATCGAGGTCTGGAACATACCGGTCATCAACGCGGAGCGAGCGGCCGAGCAGACGGGCGCGGTGCAGATGCAGTTGTCAAAACGCACGCCTTCGGCTGCCAGCCGGTCTAGGTTTGGAGTGCTGACCAGTTGGTTGCCGTAGCAGCCGAGATCCGGGGAGAAGTCCTCGGCCAGAATCCAGAGAATGTTTGCGCGCGATCGACTTGACGAGCAAGCCGCGGCGGCAAGGCCCGGCAGTGCGGAGCCAATACGCAGGAAGTTTCGGCGATGCACAGGCCCCATTCTAGTCGCCCTTGCTCCAGGCCCAGCGGGGCAGCCCGGCCCCGCGCTACCTGATCGGCGAGAAAGCTAGGCCGGCGAGATGGATGTTCGAGACGGTGGAGACAATGTCGGCGTTCCCCCACCCGGGACGGTTCTTGATCCGGTTCCAGCCCTCGCTCGCGCCGAACGTCGACCAAGCCTTCGATCGGGCGTCCATGTCAGCGTAGTGCGACATGTAGATCAGGCTTGGCATGTGCGACCCCACAATCGTTTCCCCGAAGAACAGCGGATGGATTCCGCAGTCCCGGAAAATCTGGATCTCTTCCTCGTTGAACATCCGCATCTTTTCCTGCGTGTCGCGGAACGTCTCCTGCTCGTAGATTCGCAAGTCAAAGGCTCTCGACTTGTGAGGCAGCTCAGGCACTTCGATGGATTTCATGCCGTCAAAGGCGCGCAGCAGCCAGCTCTCCACCCGGTCGTAGGGTGCTTCGTCGTGCGATCCGAATTCCGTCGCAGCCTTGCTCCACGCCTCGTCGGCGCGCTTGGCGGCCATCTTCTTGCCCATGTCCGCCAGCGAGTCGAAGGCGGAGAGAGTGTAGACCCGAGGCGTGAACTCGCCTAGCGTGACGCGGAAATACCCCTGCACGATGCCGACACGTTGCGTCATGGGCAGGTGCTCGGCCTCTAGAAAGCCTGTTAGGCGAGACAACTGGTTGGCCTTCGAATAGCGCAGCCTGTAGCGACGCAGTTCGAAGATCTGGTTCTCTTCGGTGCCAGCCGCAGCAGCGGAAGCAGAACCGGTCGCTAGGCCGACTGCCGAGGAACTTGCCAGGAAATTGCGTCGGTCCATCGGTCCCGTTATAGCATTCCGTCTGCGCCGACGGCGCCCGGCCGCAACGGCCACGCAGCCGGCCTCCAATCGCAATGCACTCGCTTCCCGCTGCGCGAAAGATCCGGGCCCCTAGCGGAAGAAGGATTTGCGGCGGAAGAACTGGGACTTCCTCGCAGGAGGACTCTCCACCTCGTCTTCCTCAGCGCGGATCGGACTGCGCGGCGTGAATTCGAGCGGCCCGCCGTTGGTCGGAAGCTCTAACTCCAGGCTCTCAGCATCGCTGGGCAGCCCCTCTGCGACAGGCGGCTGCTCGTCTTCCGGCGCAACTGAAATCGGTACGGTCTCCGCTTCGGTGACGGCATACTCCGGATCCTCGTCCGTCCCAGCGGGCGACTCCACGGAGAAATCGGAGCGCCAATAGGGCTCCCTGCCGACATCCGAAGAGCTCTCGGCAGTCTCACTCTCCGGCGCCGACTGCAACTGGAATCCCTCCTGTTGGAAGCCCGATGCAACCACCATCACCCTTACCTCTTCGCCGAGCGTGTCATCTCGCACAGTGCCGATGATGAGGTTTGCATGGTGGTCAAATTCGCGCTGGATCAGCTGAAGCGCCTCGCTGGCGTCGTGCATCCCGAATTGCACCGACCCGGTGACGTTGACCAGGATCTTGCTGGCTCCGGCCAATCCGTCCTGATCCACCATGAGGCTGCCGATCGCGTCGCGCGCCGCCTCAAGCGCCGCCTCGCGCCCTCCGCGTTGCGACGAACCGACCACTGCCAGTCCGGCGTCCTCGAGAACCGCCCTGATGTCTGCAAAATCGCTATTCATGATCCCCGGCTTGTTGATCACATCCGTGATCCCCTGCAGGGTCTCGGTAGCGATGCGGTTGGCCAAGCGGAAGCCTTCAAAGAAGCCGCTGCCGGGCTCAACGTGCTCCAAGAGCCGTTCGTTCGGAATCTCGATCGCCGTGTCGACCTGTTCGAGCAAGGCTTGGAACCCCTCATCCGCAACCTGGCTCTTGCGCTTTCCCTCGAAGGAGAACGGCTTGACTGCCGCCGCGATCGTGAGTGCGCCCATTTGCTTGGCTAGCGAGCCGACGACAGGTGCTGCCCCGGTTCCGGTTCCGCCACCCAGCCCGAGAGCTAGGAAGACCATGTCCGCCTCCCCAAGCATCTCCGTAAGTTCCTCGGTGTTTTCCAAGGCCGACTCGCGGCCGATCTCGGGGTCCGATCCCGTGCCGTAACCTTGTGTGACGCGCTTGCCGATCTGCAACTTCGCGGGCGAGATGCAGCGACTGAGTGCCTGCTCGTCCGTGTTAAGGCAGCTGTAGTCGACGCCGCCGAGTCCAGACTCGATCATGTAGTCGACGATGTTCCCGCCACAGCCGCCGATGCCCACCACCTTGATGGAGACTCGGCTGCCGGGCACTTCCTCGAGCGTGAAGCTCAGCCCCTCCCCGGGCACGATTCCGGCCGACTCCGATCGGTTCACTTCCTGTTCGATCATTGTGTTACCTCCTGTCTGTGCATGTCTGCAATTCTCTCTGGTTTCGAATAGCCCGCGAGACGGTGCGCATAAAGCACCAGGCCGGCTGCGCACGCCCAACTTGGGCTTCGCAACGCCGTGGGCAACCCCTCGGGCTGGGCTGGCACGCCGACCCTGGTCCTGAGGGCCACGACCGATTGCGCCAAATCCTTGATGCCGGGCAGCGCGGCGATATCTCCTGTCACAACAAGCGACTGGGCGCCGCCGCGCATCAGCCCCTCGTGGCGCAGCTCGTCCTGAGCCAGCTGCATGCATTCCTCAACGCGCAGGGCGATGACCTTGTCCAGCATCTTGCGCGGCCAAGGCCTCCCCAAGTCGGTCCCGTGCACGGAATCGACGCTCGGGACCAAGACATATGCGGTGGACTGTTCCTCGGCTTGGTCGACGCCTCCGAAATCTGAAATGAGTGAGGAGGCGACCGCATGTTCCGTGTTGAAGGCGCGGGCCACGTCGCTGACCAAGTGATCCCGACCGACCGGAATGCCGCTCGCCATGCACTGCGCACCGCGGCGGTACGCCGTCAAGCTGCTCGCCGACTTCCCGAAATCGAGGTGGGCTACGCCTTGAGCGCACTCCGCCTCGCGCAGCGTGCCATACGCCGCAGCAAAGCCGCCCAACACGGTCTCCTCGACGCTGACGCTCGCTTGATTGACCGACCTCCTGGTTTGATCGTGCTCTTCCCGGTTCACTGCAATGACGCGGACGAACGCTTCGAGCCGCGCCGCGGGCAGGCCCAGTGGATTCGACACGCCCCCCCGGCCATCGATCGCAAAGTCCAACGGAACCAGCTGGAGGACGGTCGAGTTTCCGCCAAGAACGACGTTGGAGGACATCCGAACTGCGGTGCCTATGTCGCTCTCCGCGACGGTCTGTTGACCGGCGGGCAGGGTTGCCACAGAATGCACCAGGCGGCTGGTCACACTCGCCCCACCAACACCCACGACCGCTGAGACGACCGTGAAGCCGCCGTCTCGCTCGGCTTCTGAGATGGCCTCGTAAACCGCGTCCGATGTTGTTTGAAGGTCACGGAGATCGCTGTTGTCCCAGCGGACGGGCGGCATCGCGCCGTGGCTCACATGCCTGAGACGCAAGCCGTCTCCGGCCGCGACCAAGCATCGCGTTTGCGCGCCGCTCATGTCGAGTCCGACGTACGTGTTGGGTTTGTCCGTCATCCTCTTTTCCTGCCGTCGTTCGCCGGCTGGACTGCGACCTGTTTCTCGAATCGCAGGTCGACAGCCTCGACGGGGCCAAACTCCGACTTCCAAGCATCGATGTAGTTGAGGAACACGTCTAGCCTGTGCTGGAAATGCCGGTCCCCCATCTGGAGCTTGATCATCCGGTTCTGGTGCTTGGTGAGGACCACGGCGTTGCCGGAGTCGGAAACGTCGATTTCGGAGACCCCCTTGGCAAGATCGCGACCCTTCGCGCCAAAAACTTCCATCACGGTCTCGAACAAGTTGACCCGACGGCGCCGCTGGTCGATCGGCATCGCCTCGTCGATGCCTGTGATCACGGGAAGCGAACTATCGCCGCCGGCGCGAAGATCCAGGATCACCCCGTCGGCATCGATCATTCGCACCGCATTCGACACCGGCAGGCGCAGGAACGCCACCGGCTTGCGCTCGACGACCGTGACCGCGATCGTGCGCGGCCAGACCTTCGCTGCGGTGGCGGTTTTCACCCAAGGAATCGAACGCAGTTCCAGCAAGCGGCCGGAAATGTCCACCGCTGCGAGGCTCTGCCCGGAGTCGTCGGCGAATACCTGCCGGATCTCTTCGGGACCGAGGGCGGAAAGGCCCTCGATCCGGAAGCCTCCCTGCTCCGGATCCACGCGGAAGGGAGCGGTCTGCAGGACTATTGAGAACAGGAGCCAGTACGCTGCACCTAGTACCGCGGCGCTCCCCGCAATGCGTAGCGCCGTTCTTAGCAAGCTGCGCTTTAGGGGCGGGACCCGTGGGTCCTGCTCCGGCTGTGTGACGCGGAGGCCGGTCGACGACTCGTCGACCGGCGTCTCCTGAGCGGCCTTCTTGAGTGCCAAAGCTACTTCACCTCCTCCTCAGCCGAAGCGACCCCTATGGATTCGGTGGCCTCGACCGGTTCAACGTCCCCGCGACGAAGCCGCTCCAAGAGTCCCTCGCCTGCCATCCAGACGTTTCCTGCCCCGAAGGTGATCAGGGCGTCGCCGGGACGCAGGGTGGTCGCCGCCCGTTCGACGGCGTCCTTCATTGACGGGCAGTAGCTCGCATGCGGGTGACCCGAGCGGACGATCTTCTCCACGAGCCGCGGGCTGCAGACTCCCGGCAGAGCGTCTTCGCCTGCCGAGTAAATGTCAACGACCCACACTCGATCGCACTCCGCGAAGCAATGCGCGAACTCGTCCTCGAGATCCTTGGTGCGACTGTAGCGGTGGGGCTGGAAGATCACGTTCACGGAGCGGAAGCCGCACGATGCCGCCGCCGCTAGGGTCGTCCGGATTTCGGTGGGATGGTGCCCGTAATCGTCAATCACCGTCACGCCCCGCTCCTCGCCGCGCTGCTGGAAGCGCCGATCGACACCCCGGAACTGCTTCAGGCCGGCCCGTATGAGATCGACTGGAATCTCCAGTTCCATGCCGACAAGCACAGCTGCCATTGCGTTGCGCACCGTGTGCAAGCCAACGCCCCGCACGCTGAAGCGCCCGAGATCCGATCCTCGGTGAATCAGTCGGAAGGAGGCCTTGCCCTTGGACAGCCGGATCCCGTGGGCTACCAGATCAGCGTCTGGCGAGACCGCGCGCAAGCCGTAGGTGAGGCAGCGCCGCTGGATCGCTCCGGCGATGCGCTTGACGAGCGGGTCGTCCAAGCAAATGATGGCCGCGCCGTAAAACGGCACGCTGTTGGCGAACTGCTCGAACGCTTTCAGCAGGTTCGAGGAGGAGCCGTAATGATCCATATGCTCGCGATCGATGTTCGTGATGACACTCACAATCGGGTCGAGGGCTAGGAAGGAACCGTCCGATTCGTCCGCCTCGACGAGCAGGTAATCGCTCTTGCCCAGCCGGGCGTTGGACCCGATCGAAGCCACGCGACCTCCGATGACAACCGTGGGATCCTTGCGGCCCGCCCCCAAGACCGCGGCGCAGATCGAGGAGGTAGAGGTCTTCCCGTGGCTGCCTGCGATAGCAATCCCGTACTTGACCCGCATCAGTTCGGCGAGCAGCTCCCCTCGCGAGATCACGGGCAGCTTGCGCCGTCTCGCTTCCGCGAGCTCCGGATTGTTTCCCGGGATGGCGGAACTGGTGACAACGGCTTCCGGATCTTCCAAGTGCTCCGCCGAGTGGCCAGCCCAAACTCTCGCACCGAGTTTGCGCAATCTCTTGGTGATTGGGGATTCCCTCAGATCGGAGCCGGTTACCGTATAGCCCAAGGTGAGCAGGATCTCGGCGATCCCGCTCATCCCGATCCCGCCGATGCCTATAAAGTGGATCCGGCGCTGGCGGAACGCCTCCTTGTTGAAAAGCATGTCTAAACAATCCCTCCTGCCCGTTCAGCGGCCTCGGCGACGGCGTCGGCGGCGTGTTCGGCCGCTCCCACCGGAGCCAACGGCGCCAGCGCGGTTGCCATTTCCGCGAGCCGCTCGGGATTCCCGGCGAACCCTTCGATTTCCCTCACCATGCGCTCTCCCGTCCATTCCTTGTCCTCCACTACAACCGCCCCGCCGACCCCGGCCAGCACCGCGCTGTTGGCGCGCTGGTGATCGTCAGCGGCGTACGGGAATGGGACCAGGACGGCGGGCTTGCACGCGGCGCAGAGCTCGGCCAGAACCGAAGCACCCGCGCGACAGATAACCAAGTCGCTCCCCGCGAACAGCTCCGGCATGTTGTCGAAGAAGGCGGCCGAATTCGCGTCAACTCCAAGGTCCCGGTATGCCGAGGCGACCTGCTCGCGCTCGCGCTCGCCCGTTTGGTGGACCAGCCTGGGTGCCAAGAAGCCCTCCCGGTGCCAGATGCGAGCAGCTTCCACTGCCGCCCGATTGAGACGTGCCGCGCCCTGGCTGCCCCCCAGAATCAAGACGGTGAATGGCCCGTTGGCCGGTCTCGGCTCGGTCCGGAAGAAGTCGCTCCGCACCGGCATTCCAGTCACCTCGCAAGAAGCCGCTCGGAAGAACGACGCGGCCCTTGGATGTCCGAGCAGCGCGCGGCGAGCCGCCGGCGCGGCAAGACGATTCGCCAGGCCTGGCAGCGCATTGGGCTCGAGAACGACTAGCGGCACCTCCAGCAAGGCGCACGCGGCGACGAGCGGCCCCGCCGCGTAGCCTCCCAGGCTAAGGGCCACTTCCGGGCCCCGTTCCCGCACCACCTTCACGGCCGCGGCCAGCGCGCACGGGGCGGACAGCAGCGTGGCCAGCCGGCGCCGCAGGGAAACCCTCTTGAGCGATCCGATGGGAACATGGTGCAGCGCGAATCCGGCTTCCGGCACGAGGCGGTTCTCGAACCCCCGGGCCGTGCCGAGGAAAACGCATTCCCAGCCGCGGGCACGCAGCGTCTTCGCCACTTCGAGGCCCGGTATCACATGTCCTCCGGTCCCGCCGGCCGCGATCAGGACGCATTTCCTGTCAGAACGATCCATGGTCATCTTCCAAACCGGCTGATATTCAGCAGCACTCCCGAGCAGGCGAGCACGGTCATGAGCGAGGTGCCGCCGTAACTGACGAACGGGAGCGGCATGCCCTTCGTGGGGAGCAACCCGAGGACCACGCCCATGTTCAGCATCGCTTGGCTGACAATCATGACCGTGATGCCTCCGGCTAGGAACACGCCGAATAGGTCGGGCGCCCCTACGGCTGCGCGCAGTCCCCTGCGCAAGATCAAGTAGAACGCGATGACGAGCAGCATCGTCCCTAGCAGTCCGAGTTCCTCGCCGACCATTGCGAATATGAAGTCGGTGTGGGCCTCCGGCAGGAAGTGCATCTTTTGCCTGCCGACCATCCAGCCTTCCCCCAAGAGGCCTCCGGATCCCACGGCGATCTCCGACTGCAAGATCTGGAAGCCGCTGCCCAAGGGGTCTTTTTCGGGATGCAGGAACGCCAGCACTCGCTGGCGGCGGTAATCGACGAGCCAAACCGTGAAATAAAGGACGGGAATCACAGGCACTGCCGCCACCGCTAGGAAGCGGAGCGGCGTTCTTGCCATGTAAAGCATGGAGCCGGCCAGTATTGCCAGACAGGCCGTGGTTCCGAAATCCTTGCCGACCAAGATCAGCGCCGCGAGCACGCCGACCACGGCCGCGGGCGGAAGAAGTGTCGCGGCGCGGTTCATTCTGTGCTTGTTGCGCTCTAGGTAATAGGCGAGAAATAGAATGGTTGCGGGCTTCGCAAGTTCGGAGGGCTGCAGCGACAGCACCCCCAGCCGCAAGAACCGCTGCGTGTTTGCTCCCGTGCCGAGCGTGGTTGCAACAAGCAGCAAGGTGACGCTTGCGGCCAAGACCGCATAGACGATCTTGGGGTTCCGGAGACGGCGATAGTCCGAGAAGATCAGGCCGTACATCGCAACGAAGCCGATCGAGGCTGCGACGAGCTGCTTGGCGATGTAGAGAGAGCCTCCATCCGCGGAGGCTGTCGTGCTGTAGACCATCATCAGCCCGAACAGCGCCAGCGAAAGGATCACCCAGATCAGAACGTGGTCGCAGCGCAACATCAGCGGCATATCAGGCCCCCAGTTCCCCAACGAGTCGCCGGAACTCCCGACCGCGCTCTATGTAGTTGGCGTACTGGTCGAAACTGGCGCAGGCGGGCGCGAGCAGGACCGTGTCGCCGGGCCGGGCGCGCGAGACGGCGTAGCTCAAGGCCGCGCCGAGAGTCCCGGACTCCACGATCGGGACAGAGCCCCCGAGCTGCTGGCGGATCAGCGTCGCGGCTTCGCCAACCAGCAGCGCCGCGCAAGCCCGCGAGTGCAGCGTCGCGGCTAAGGGTCCGAAGTCCGAGCCCTTGTCCCGGCCGCCGAGGATCGCCCACAGGCCGGAGCGGAACGAGCCGCAGGCCTTGACCGCCGCTGCAACATTGGTGGCCTTCGAGTCGTTGAAATAGTCCACTCCGCGCACGTTGGCCACGAATTCCATACGGTGCGGAACTGGTTGGAAGGTTCGCAGAGCGCGACTAATCACAGAGGGAGCCACGCCGGCCAAGCGGCAGGCGGCGACTGCCACGAGCGCGTTCTCGACATTGTGGACGCCCTTGATGGGCAGGTCGGACTCCGCGAAATCGACGCCGCGGAAGAGGATCCGACCGTTGGCGGCGCACGCTTCTGCGCAGTCGCGACAGGCCGTGCCAAAGCGCACCACGGATCCCCGTGCCAGCGGCTCCATTGCCCTGCACGCCGCATCCTCGTCGTTCAGCACTGCGACGTCCCCTGGCTCCTGGTTTCTCAGAATCCTGGCCTTCGCCGCCGTGTATGCCTCGATAGTGCGATGACGGTCAAGATGGTCCGGCGTCACGTTGAGAACCGCGGCTATGTGGCAACGTAACGACTCGCTCGCCTCGAGTTGGAAGCTCGAGAGCTCGAGCACATGCCAATCCTCGGCACGCGAATCGTCCACAATTTCGAGAACCGGCGTCCCGACATTGCCTGCCACCTTCCCCGAAACGCCTGCCTCGCGCAGCACGTGGTCGATCAGCGAAACGGTCGTGGTCTTGCCATTCGTGCCGGTCACGCCGATCACGCGCCCCCGCAGCTCCCGGGCCGCGACCTCCAACTCGCCGCAGACGACGATTCCCTGCCGGCGCGCTCGCATCAAGCCCGGCAGGTCCCACGGCACACCCGGCGACGGCACGATGAGATCCTGCGCCAGGAGCAGTGACTCGGGATGCCCGCCGAAGTGAAGGCGGACCGGCTCATCCGCCAATGCCTCCACCGCGTCTGCCAATTCTTGCCGTGAGCCCGAGTCCGCCGCCGAGACGACGGCACCGCGCCTCGCGAGGAAGCGCACGGCGGCCAGCCCGGACTTGCCCAGCCCGATGACCAGCGCTCGCTTGCCGTTCAGATTCATCGCAACTTCAGTGTGCTGATCGCGAACAGCGCCCAGACGAAACCCACGATCCAAAACCGCACGATCACCTTCGACTCCGGCCAGCCCAGCTGCTCGAAGTGATGGTGAAGCGGGGCCATTCGAAGAACCCGCTTCCCGGTCAGCTGGAAGCTGCCCACTTGGGCAATCACAGAAAGTGCCTCGACCACAAACACCCCGCCAATGAAGAGCAGCACGACCTCCTGCTTCGCCAGGACTGCCACGGTGCCGATGGTCCCTCCCAAGCTCAGTGCCCCGACGTCGCCCATGAAGATCTGAGCCGGGTGGGAGTTGTACCAGAGGAATGCGAGGCTGGCACCGACGATGGCCCCGCACAAGACGGTCAACTCTGCCGCCATGGGCACTACCGGGACATCTAGGTAGGATGCGATCTCGCTATGCCCGGCGATATACACGAGCACCGCGAGGGCGCCTACACAAATGATTGTCAGTCCGATCGCCAAGCCATCCAAGCCGTCCGTGAGATTCACTGCATTGCTGGAACCAACCAGAACGAAGAAGAGAAAAACAACGAATATCGCGTAGGCGAACGGCAATGTGAGCGGGTTCGCCGCGAGTGAGTGAATCACAAGATCCGGTCGGATCTCCTTGAGGAACGGAAGGGTCAGCTCGGTCGAATACGAGCCACGGGAGCTCAAGGCTATGAGCATCGAGCCGATCAGCAGGGTCATGACGCACTGCAGGCCGAGCTTCTGCCAGCCGCGGAGGCCCAGGTTGCGCTTTCGAGCAACCTTGCTGTAGTCATCCAAGAACCCGATCAGACCGAATCCAAGCATCGCCAGCAAGGCAATCCAGATGTAGGGATTGCGCAAGTCGGCCAAGAGCAGCGTCGGAACGATTGCGGAAACGCAGATCAGGAGCCCTCCCATGGTCGGGGTGCCCGCCTTGCTTTGATGCGATTCCGGCCCTTCCTCGCGAATGTACTGGCCGATCTGCGCCTCCCGAAGCTTTCGAATGAGCCAGGGCCCGAGCACCAGTCCGATCATGAGCGCGGCAAAGCTCGCGATCGCCGTCCGGACGGTGATGTAGCCGAACACGCGAAGCGGGCTGAAGAGCGGGTAGAGCTGCTCTATGACGTACTGATAAAGCATGCCGACTAGGTGACTATCCTCTCTTCCGGAAACCGGAGTTCCAGCGCCCTTAGCAAGGGGTCGCGCACCCGCTCCAAGCGCACGCCGCGGGACGCCTTCAGCAGCACCGCGTCGCCTGGCCTGACCATGCGCGCCAAAGCTCTTGCAGCCTCCAGCGGGCTCTCGAAAAACTCGCTTGGGACGCCCGACGCGGAGGCGATCTCGGCGGCGTTGCCGCCAACTGCGACTAGGTAGTCGATCCCCGCGGATGCCGCGACACGACCGATCTGTCGATGGAGTTCCCGCGACCGCTCGCCGAGTTCGCGCATCTCCCCGAGCACTGCGATCCGGCGCGATGCGCTGGTTCGACGCAGGACTTGCAGCATGGCTGTCATCGCGGCCGGGTTGGCGTTGTAGCAGTCATCAATGAGGGTGACGCCGCCAGCCTTGCGCACAACCCCGCGCATCGCAGATGCTTGCAGTCGTCCCAGCGCGTCCACTAGGCTCCCGGGACGGATCCCCAGAGGGCCGATGGCGGCGATCGCGGCGAGAACGTTGTAAACGTTGTGACGTCCCGGGAGCCGCATGGACATGGCGGTGCCGGCTACGCGGAATCGAACTCCGTCGCCCCCCCTGTCTTCGACGCGTTCGGCGCGCACGTCGGCCGGTAGATCGATGCCGAATGTCACCGTTCGGCCCTCATGGCGCTCCCGGAAGCTCGACACGCGCCGGTCGTCCGCGTTCAGTACCGCGGTGCCGCCGGCTTTGACAGCCTCGATCAGATAGCTTTTCTCACAAGCAATCTCGTCCTCTGACGCAAAGTTCCCGACATGCGCCGCACCGACATTCGTGACGACGCCGACATCCGGGGAAGCGATTTCCGCAAGCGGTTGCATCTCGCCGGGATGATTGATCCCGATTTCGACCACAGCGGCCCGCGCCTCGTCAGGAACTCGCAGCAGAGAGAGGGGCAGCCCGTATTCGTTGTTCAGGTTCCCTTCCGACTTCGCGACCGGAAGAAAGTCTGCAAGCAGCGTCGCGATCGCATCCTTCGTGGTGGTCTTGCCACTGCTCCCGGTGACAGCAATGACTGTCTTGCCCCAATTCCTCCTAGCGTCAGTGGCCAAAGCACGCAGCGCCGCGCCCGTTTCAGGCACCGGGATCAGCGCGGCACCCTCGCGAATCGCGTACGAATCTTCGACAACCGCGGCGATCGCGCCCCGCTTCAACGCGTCCGGAACAAAGTCGTGCCCGTCGAACCGCGGTCCGCGAATAGCGAAGAACAGATCTCCCGGAACGACAGTGCGGGAATCGATCGAGTACCCGCGGGCCTCTCCCTCAAACGTCCCGGCAGGCAGGCCGAGCCAAGCGCGGATCTGGGACAGTTGCAGAATCACCGCTTTTCGTACCCCATCTCTTCGAGCGCGGCCCGAACGGCGCGCCTGTCGTCGAATGCAACTGTGCCTGCGGCCAGTGCCTGCGTTGTCTCGTGGCCCTTGCCGGCGATCAGGACGACATCGCCGCGTCGGGCCTCTCTTACGGCGGCGGAGATCGCCGCCGCCCGGTCGGCCTCAATCATCCAAGCGGCATTGCCGGTGCGCAGCCCGGTCTCCACGTCCGCGATGATGCGCAGCGGATCTTCGCTGCGAGGATTGTCCGACGTCAGGATCGCGAAGTCGCTCAGTTCGCCGGCCGCGCGGCCCATCGGGGCGCGCTTGGAACGGTCCCGGTCGCCGCCACAGCCGAAGAGAGTGAGTACGCGGCCGGGTGGGCGGCCGCGATTGGCGACTGCGCGGGCCGCCTTGATCAGGCGACGCAGCGCGTCCTCGGTATGTGCGTAGTCGACGACGGCAAGGAAGGGCTGGCCCGCGTCCACCGACTCGAAGCGGCCGGGCACCTGGCGCACGAGCCGCAGGCCGTCCTCGATCTCTCTTGCGTCCAGCCCGTTGCATTGCGCGGTCGCCACGGCCGCGAGGAGATTGTCAATGTTAAACTCGCCCACCAGCGGGGTTTCCGCGCGGATCCGGCCGCGCGGGGTCTCCACATCGAACCGCATGCCGCGCTCGTCCAACTCGATGCGGCGCGGGCGCACGTCCGCGGCTTCCCCTCGACCGTACGACACCGCTTGGGAAAGCCTCAGCCTGAGGAAGCGGCGCCCGGTCGCGTCATCAGCGTTGATTACGGCAAATCGTGGCGGCTTGGCCCCTGCCCCTTCAAACAAGCGGCGCTTGGCGGCAGCGTAGCTTTCCATGTCACCGTGATAGTCCAGGTGATCCGGCGTCAGGTTGGTGAAGACAGCCGTGTGAAAGTCCAGTCCTCGGATGCGTTCCAAGGACAGCGCGTGCGACGAAGCCTCCATTGTGGCGTGCGTACCGCCCATCTCGCGCAGCTGGGCAAGCATGCGGACAACATCCAGCGACTCCGGTGTCGTGTTGACTGCCTTCTCCGCATGCGGGCCGACACGGTGCTCGATCGTGCCCAGCAGGGCGGTTGTCTTCCCTGCCGAACGCTGGAGAGCATCGATGACGTGGGCGGTAGTCGTCTTGCCGTTGGTGCCAGTGACCGCCGTGACGCAGAGGTCCCGGTCGGGCCGCTCGTAGAAGCGGAGGCTCGCTTGGGCCAGCGCCCGGCGGCCGTGCGCGACGCGGGCCCAGCGAGAGCCCAGGCCGGACGGGGCCTCGCTCTCGCTGACAATGGCGGCGGCCCCGGAGCGCAGGGCCTGGGGCACGAAGGAGTGCCCGTCGACTCGCTCTCCCGGAAATGCGAAGAACACCTCGCCCGGTCGCAGCATGCGGGAGTCGTACTGCAGACCCTTGGCTTCAATGGCCGGCACCGGTTCCGTGGCACACCCCTCTAGCATGGCGTCCAGCCTCATCCCCCACCCGCTCTCAAGGAACGTGCGGAATCAGCCTGCGCAACCGGCGAGAGCCCGAAGTAGAGGTTCAGAATCTGCCCTTCGGCCAGTGGCTTGTTGGGTTCAGGCGATTGCTTATGCACCACGCCGCTGCCGTGCGGCTTAACCGTGATTCCAAGCTTGCTGGCGATGGCAAGCGCCTCCCTCATGGTCAGCCCTCGCAATTGAGGAACAAATCGGGGCTCGGCGGCGACCCTCTGCGGTGCGGGCCAGGCCGGGCTTGCCGCCGGATTCGTCGCTGCATTCGCCTGAGACTCTACGGACGGCGGAACCGGCAACGGCCGCTCCGCCACGGCGCCGAATGTGGAATCCTCGGGCCTGTTCAAGACGAAATCGGCAAGGGAACCCTCCGCGAGCCGGGGCCTTTTCCGCTGCGCCAGTGTTAACGACCGCGACGGCGGGACGTCCAGAAGGCGCAAGGCCTTGCGGAGCACTACCGCGAACAAGGGGGCCGCGATCCTGCCTCCGTAATAGAACTCCCCGCGCGGGTCGTAGAGCATGGCAACACCGACGAGCTCCGGGTCATTGACCGGAGCGAAGCCGCAAAAGCTCGCAAGGTACGGCCCGTTGGCATACGTGCGGGTATTGGGATTGATCATCTGAGCGGTGCCGGTCTTCCCGGCAACCCGATAGCCGGGAATCTTAGCCAGACGGCCTGTACCGGACTCGACGACCTGCTCCAGAATCGCCTGCATCGTCGCGGCCGTCTCGGCGCTCACGACCCGAACGCCCGGTTGCCGTTCGAATTCGATCTCGGTACCGTTGCGTGCGAGGAGGCCCCGGACGACTCGCGGCCTAACCAGCGTCCCTCCGTTAGCGATGGACGCGAACAAACGGGCCATCTGCAGGGCCGTCACCCCCACTTCCTGCCCCATGGACAGGGATGCGAGCGAGGAGCCGCTCCAGCGAGCCACCGGCCGGACCAGCCCTGGCACCTCCCCGGGCAACAATATGCCGGTAGCGCTGCCGAATCCGAATCGGCGGATGTACCGGTGCATGCGGTCGTCGCCGAGCCTTTGACCGATCTTGATGATGCCGACATTGCTGGACTTCACCAATACCTGTGGCATTGTCAGCATGCCGTAAGGCTGATGGTCGCGAATCCGTCGGCGACCGACCCAAATGCCTCCCATCTCGCAGTCGAACGAGTCCTCGGTCGTGACCTTTCCCTCCTCCAAGGCCGCCGATGCAGTCAGCACCTTGAATGTGGATCCGGGCTCGACGAGGTGGCTAACGGCAAAATTGCGGAGATTCTCGAGATCGGCCGGCGTCCGGGACAGGCTGTTGGGATTGAATCGCGGCCAGCTGGACATCGCCAGGACCTCGCCGGTATTGGGTTCCAGCAGCACGAACGTGCCGGCGCGCGATTTCGTCTCCCGGACCGCTCGGTCCAGTTCCATATGGACCAACTTCTGGAGTTCCAGGTCGAGGTCCAGCACCAAGTCGTCGCCGGGGATGGCGGCTTGGATCACCTTCCGACCGTAACGCTGCTGGCGCGCGTCGGACTGCAGGACTCCCACGCCCGGCTCTCCGCTGAGCCGGTCCTCGAAGCGCTGTTCTAGACCCGCTTGCCCGAGATGGTCGAGGCCCACGGTCCCGATCACGTGGGCGGCGACCGCGCTATGCGGATAGTAGCGCTTGCTCTCCGTCTCGAAGTGCAGGATTTCGAGATTCAAGCCGCGCGCGCGCTCAGCTTCGGCCAAGGTCACGAGCCGCTTCACCCATTGGAACCCGCCGCGCTGCAGGCGCTCCAAGAGCGCTCGCTCGCTCACCGCGACCGCTTTGGACAGACTCGCGGCCAGCGCCCTGGGGTCCTTGACCCTGTCAGCGAAGACTCCGATCGACTGCGCGGGCGTGCTCAGCGCGAGGTCGCGTCCGTGACGATCTAGGATCCCGCCGCGCCGGGCGGGTATGTCGACGGTAGCCTCTTGCTGGCGGACGGCCTTTCTCTTCAGGTTGTGAGCTTGGATCACCTGTAAATCGAAGAGCCGCATAGCCACGATTGCGAACCAAGCGATCCCGGCGATGCGGAACGAGAGCATGCGGTTGCGCCCGGTCTTGCCGAGCCCGTTGTTGGAGACCGGCAAGCCCCTGACGGATTTCGCAGGACCCCGCGAGGCCGCTCGCCATGCCTGCTTGAGAATCTTCATCAGCCGCTACCGGCGCACCAATCCAACGATGATTCGCGCCCTCCTGTGTACTCCCGATCTGCCCGTGCCAAGTCCCCCGAAGCTTGCCCTGTCCCTATTCCTTCCGGTCGAGCAGCCGCGCCACCGCGGTTTCCGGATCCTCTTCAGCAGGCTCCGGCGCAAACCACGTGTACCTGTCTTCCTGGGTCTCCTGCAGCCCGATCTGTTCGGCGAACGAAGCTACGCGGGCTAGCTCCTCGAGACGTCCCTTCTGCACTTTCAACTGGTCGCGGACCACGATCAGCTGTTCAATCTTCTCGGACAGCTCGGCCTGGCGGTATCCCGAGTGCCGCACCCACAAGCGCGGTCCGGACGCCAGCAAGACCGTCAGCACGATAAAAAGGCCCAAGCTGACATGCCAGCGCAATGCATCCCGATCCCGCGGGTCGTGCCGATAGTTCACGGCACTGTTGTCGATTGTTTTCTGGTACAGCACGGCGCCCTCCATCCCGAGGGACGTTGGTTGTGCCGGCTTCGGAGACGTGCCTCCTGCGCCGCTGCCTACGGCCTTCCCGAGAACTCGCTCGGGCGTCGGGCCGTGGCGCCAACCGTGTTGTGGTGGCCCTGGCAGCGGCGCATTCGGCTTAGTGGTCTTCTCCATGTGCACCAATCCTCACTTGATTGGGAACTCCTGCCCGGTCCGGCACGCGGCCCGCAAGCGGGCGCTGCGACTGGGCGGGTTCCGTTTGACTTCGTCCGCCGAGGGGCGCACCACCCGGCGAGTCAAGAGCTTGTAGATTCCGGCGGCGGCGTGCCGTCGGAAAGAATGCTTCACCATGCGGTCCTCGCCGCTATGGAAGCTCACCACGACAAAGCGACCTCCGGGGGCGAGCAGCCCCGGCGCGAGCTCCAGAAGCGCGCCCAGCGCTCCCAGCTCGTCGTTCACGGCCATGCGCAGGGCCTGGAAGGTCCGCGTGGCAGCATGGATGCGCCGGTGCCCTCTGCGCGGAACTGCCGCGGCAACGATCTGGGCCAGGTGCGTCGTATCCCGCACGGGGCGTGCTCGCATTACGGCCCGAGCGATCCGGCGGCTGAAGCGCTCGTCCGCGAGCCGAAACAGGAGGTTGGCTAGTTCCCTCTCGCCGCCCCGGTTCACCAAGTCCGCCGCGCGGAGCTCTTGGCTTCGGTCAAACCGCATGTCTAGCGGTCCCTCGAGCCGGAAGCTGAAGCCCCGCTCTGCATCGGCCAGTTGCAGCCTCGAGAGCCCTAGATCGGCGACGATCCCGGCGAGCGGGAGGTGCCCGCTCGTGGCGTCTGCGATCTTCGAGAAGCTGCCGTGGAAATACTGCACACGGCCGCGGAACTCGCTGAGTCGCCTGCGGCAGCGGTCCAAGGCGGCCCGGTCGCAGTCAATCGCAATGACGGTGCTTCCAGACGTCCGGCGAAGGATTCTGCGGGCGTACCCGCCTTCGCCAGCAGTGCAGTCGCAGTAGGCGCCATGACCGGCGCCGCTTGCTTCGCTGAGCAGATAACCTTCCATCTCGTCCGCCATCACCGAGTAGTGCCCGGTCGCAGCCTCCGTCACAGCCCTAGATCCGCGGCGAGAGCCAAGTCGGACGGGGTGAGCTTGCTAGCCTCGACCTCGGCGTTGTACCTGGTCTCGCTCATCACGAGCATGTGGTTGGACTGCCACTGAATCTTCACTGCCCCCTTCAGGTCCGACGTCTCCCTGAGACTGGACGGCACCAGCAGGCGCCCTTGGCTGTCCACTTTCTCCTCGGCTCCGAAGTGATTCACCATCAGCAAGAAGCTCTTCTTCGTCGTCGCGCTCACGGCTGGCCCCTGGTCGGTCGGCCTCGAGGAAAGCCCCTCTTCAACCTTTTCCCACTCACGAATCGGGTATACTTTGGCTACGGCCCCGTCCAAGCTGGTAACAAAGACATCCATCTCTCCGTACCGCTCCATGAGTCGACGCTTCGCAACCACAGGCAGCTTTAGGCGGCCCTTGGTGTCTACGCTCCCTTTCTGCGTGCCGCGAAACATCGTTGCGCTCGTTGCGGTCCACTTTGGTCCCTTGCGCCCCAAAATTGACCACTTCTGTCCACATCAGTTTGCGGAAGGCGGAAGGGTGCTGTCAAGGCAATAAGTCGTTTATTTGCAATTATTTTTTTGCCCCACAATATTTTGCGTTCAGTCGCGGAAACGCAACTACCGCTAGTATCACTGTGGAAGGCGCCATCTATCCGTCGAGCGCGGCTCACCGTCCGTCATTGATCGGCGGCGGCTTGGCGGTCCACTTTGCGACAATGGCAGTGGCCCCGCTGGCGGGATTGCTGCCTAGCCGGGAACCGGGGAGGCATGCGATCGGATGAAGCTCGGACTGGTAACTTACAACGTCGGCCGCGACTGGGGTATCGAAACGATCATCGAAAAGCTGGAGGCGTCGGGCTTCGAGGCCGTGGAGCTGCGAAGCACCCACCGCCACGGAGTCGAACCGGGCCTGGAAGCCGACAAGGTGGACCAAGTGCGGCGCAGGTTCGAGGCGAGCCGCGTGCGCCTGCTCAGCCTCGGCTCGGCCTGCGAGTTCCAGTCTCCTGACGCGGACGAGCGGCGCGCCAACGTGCGCGAGACCGCTCGGTTCGTCGAACTGGCCCACGACCTTGGCTGCTGGGGCGTCAAAGTGCGCCCGAACGGCCTGCCCGAAGGAGTGCCGCGAGATGTCACGGTGCGCCGAATCGGAGAGGCGCTGCGAGCCTGCGGCGCCCACGCTTCGGGCTACGGAGTCGAGATCTGGGTCGAGGTCCACGGAAGGGGAACGCAGCAGCCGGAGGTCATGCGGGCAATCATGGACAGCTGCGGGCACCCCTCGGTCGGGATCTGCTGGAACTCCAATCCGACCGACATACGCGACGGCTCGATCCGGTCAGCGTTCGACCTCCTCAAGCCGTTCATCCGCAACGTCCATATCCGGGACCTTCCCGACTATCCCCACCGCGAGCTGTTCCGCCTCCTGCAATCCGCCGGGTATGACCGCTACACGCTGGCGGAGACGGCGCAGAGCTGCGAGCCGGACCGCTACTTGCGCTTCTACGCGGCGCTCTGGCACGAGCTGGCTCGCGAGGGCTGAGCTCGGCGCGCCGACAGCCCGCCCCTCAGTTCGGAGCGAAGCTGATCTTGGGCGGGTCGCGCTCGACAAAGAGCGGGTCCCGCTCGATGCCGTTGACGGTGTAGCGCACGATGACGCCGTTCGGCTGCGTGTAGGAGCGGCCTAGCGCATAGCGGGTGACCTCGCCCAGAGGGGACTCCGGCCCCCAGTCCTCCAGGAACTCGTCAAACGGGTAGTAGCGACAGGGCGCTTCCTCCGAGCAGCCCCACTGCACGTACGCCTTTTCGTACTGGCCCTCCCGCACTAACTCGAGGAAGCGCTTCGCTTGCAGCTCCTCTTGCCAGTTGCGGAAGAACACGTAGTAGACAGGGCCGACCAGCGCCGCCAACGCGACCGCCCACAGCACGACCTTGACGATCCGTTCCGCCAGCAAGCCCTTGCTGGCATAGCCGCCCAAGTAGTCCATGTTGCGGGCAGGAAGGCGGTCAGTTGGCCGGGTGCTTCGCGTCGTACGCCTGGGTCGCCTCGGCCGTCAGGTCGATCAACGCGCTGTGCGCGAGCACGCCGCCGCCATCCACGATCAGGTCGATTTGCTTCTCGATCCGCAAGTCGCCAACGACATCCCGCATGCGCGCGCTCGCGCCGGCCAAGATGTTCTGGCGGTCGAACTCGACATCCGACTGCAGGTCTTCGCTCAGGCGCTGGGCGGTGCGCTGCTTGCGCTGGCCATCGAGCTGCAGCCTCTGCAATTCGGCCCCTTGGGCGGATGGCAGCTTGGTCTGGATTTCCTCCAGTTCTTGCGATAGCCTTGCAATCTCGTCCTGGCGCCCCTTGTACTTGGCTTCCAGCGCGGCCGATTCCTTTTGCATGTCGGCCGTGTTCAGCAAGGCTTCCTGAAAGGTGATGACGGCTATTTTCGTCTGCGCGTCCGACTGGCTAGGCCCGGCGCAAAGGAGCAGTGCCGTCGCGAGCATCCATGGGTGCGACTTCATGTGTTTCCATCCTCTTTTCACGGTTCGGGTTGCGGTTTCATCCTATTCTGGCATGCCCGGCGCGCACCGAGCCTGCAGGCGCTACGGCGGAAAGAACTTGCGCATCAAGTCGTTGTACATCACGATGCCGAACAGGATCATGATAAACAGCAGGCCCACCTGCGTGATGCGCATCTTCACAGCCATGCTGACGTCGCGCCGCAGCATTGACTCAACCAACAAGAGCAAGATGTGACCGCCGTCCAGCACCGGTATGGGCACTAGATTGACAATACCAAGGTTGATGCTGATGAGGGCCATCAGCTGCAGCAGCGGCCCCAGCCCGTACGAGGCGGCGTCCTTGGTGTGCTGGTAGATGCCAACCGGACCCTCCAGCGAGTTCAGCGAGAGATTGCCCACCATGAGCGATTGCAGCGTGCGGAAGATCAAGCCGGCGTATCCGTAATTCTCCACGGTCGACCGCTCCAGGGCCTCGCCAAACGGCAGAGGCCGGTCCACGAAGTCGTGGCGTTGCATCAGGCGCACGCCGACGCGCCACGCGCCGTCTTCTTCGCTCCGCGCGGCGCGGGCTTCCAAGGCGACACGCTGCTCGTCCCGGAGGACCTCGACCGAGAGGGGACGCCCCTGCGACGCACCGACCGCGCGGATGGCTTGGGTAACAGCGACAATTTCCTCGCCGTTGACGCTTACGATGTAGTCGCCGTCCTTCATGCCCGCCGCTTCCGCCGGCGACCCGTCGAGCACGTCGCCCACAAGCACCCAGTGCCGCTCGCTCCAGCCCGGGTCCCCGAGCCCGCGCATCGCCTCGTCCGAGGGAATCGCGATGCTCGCGCGACGCGACACCCCTTCCCGTTCGAATGCGATATCCACGGGACGCCCCGCCACCAAGGCGGATTCCATCGAGAGATCTTTCCACGTCGGCGTGGGAACGCCGTCGATCGCACGCACGACATCACCCGCCATCAGGCCGGCTTCGCCTGCCGGAGAGCCCGGCTCGACATAGCCGATCCGCGGCTCGTGGTCGAGGAACTGCGCACGCTCGTAGCGGTGCATGTAAAGGCCCGTCAGCAGCGCGATGGCAAGGACGAAATTGAATACCGGCCCCATCGCGATGATGATCAGGCGCTGCCAGCGAGGCTTGGCCGTCAGCTCCCCGGGATCGCCCGTCGGCGTGCCGACCACGGTCATTCCGGCCATCTTCACGTAGCCGCCCACGGGCAGGAGGCAGATTTTGAAATCGGTGCCGTTGCGCTTGAATCCCAGTAGCCGCGGTCCGAATCCGATGGAAAAGCTCTCTACGGTGACGCCGAAGTACCGCGCTGCGAGGTAATGCCCCAGCTCGTGGAACACCACCAAGACGCTCAGGACGAATATGAATGTGCCCATTCCGGTCCTCCCGCTTCAGATCGCCGGGACCCCGAGCCGCTCGAACGAGCGACCCGGCGCCGCAAAGCGATCCACAAGCTCTCCGGAGCGCGCGCGCGCGATGCGGTCGTACTCGAGAACCTCGCCAATTGACGATGCCTTGCTGCCCGCGCCGAACTCAAGCGTTCTCTCTACGATCTCGGCTATGGCCAAGTATGGGATCCGCCCGTCCAAGAAAGCCGCAACGGCCACTTCGTCCGCTGCGTTCAGCAAGCATCCCGACACCCCGCCGGTGCGCAGCGCTTCGTACGCGAGGTCGAGCAGCGGGAACTTCGACCGGTCCGGAGGCTCGAAATCCAATTGTGACACACGCATCCAGTCGATGCGCTCCCGGGGGCTCGGCGCGCGGGTCGGAAAGGTCAGCGCGTAGGCGATTGGCAGCTTCATGTCGGGCGGGCTGAGCTGCGCGATTACCGAGCCGTCGCAGTACTCGACCATCGCGTGGACGACGGATTGCGGATGGACGACGACATCGACACGCTCGGGCGGCAAGCCGAACAAGTGGCAGGCCTCGATCACCTCGAATCCCTTGTTCATGAGCGTCGCCGAGTCGATCGTGATGCGGCTTCCCATCTTCCATGTCGGGTGCCGCAATGCCCTCTCCGGGGTCACCCTCTTCAGGTCCTCGGGCGCCGTTGTTCGGAAAGGCCCGCCGGACGCGGTCAGTATGATCCGTTCGATCTCGTCCCGGCGGCCGGCCAGCAGGCACTGGTGAACGGCGTTGTGCTCGCTGTCGACCGGCAGGAGTTCCGATCCGGAAGCGCCCGCCGCCGCCATGACCAAATCACCAGCGGCCACCAGGACTTCCTTGTTGGCCAGGGCGACCCGGCGCCCCGCCCTGACGGCCTCGTATGTCGCCTCGAGACCGGCGACGCCGACGGCGGCCGATACGAGGACTTCGTAATCAAGATCTTTCGCCGCCGCGAGAATGCCTTGCGGTCCTGACAGGCACTCGGGGCTGTATCCGGGAACAGCCTCCAGGAGATCACGCAGGCGGACCAGCGCCTGCCGGTCAGCAACGGAAAGCAGGGCAGGACGAAATTCCAGCGCCTGCCGAACGAGTCCCTCCACGTTGCGGCCGGCGGACAGAGCGACGACCTCTACGGGGGTCGCCAGCTCGCGGATAACTTGGAGCGTGTTGCGCCCAACCGATCCAGTGGACCCCAGCACGGACACTCGCATGGTCGACACAATCGCTCCCTACAATCGATCCGGCATGCCCGGGCGCATCCGGCAATGCGCGCTAGCCCGGGTCATGGCACAAGTCGCAGTCGTTCGGCGCGTTGTTCAGAGCATGGCAGGCCATGCAGGCCGCCATGGTGGTGGGCTTTTCCTGGAACAGCACCTCGCGTTCGGCAACGGGGCCGTGGCACGTCTCGCACTCCACAGAGGCATCGACTACATGCGAGGCGTGTGAGAACCACACGAAGTCGGGCACGCGGTACACGCGCTTCCAAGGGACGGGGCTGCCCTCCGAACTGAATCGAGCCAGTTCCTGAATGTGCGGGCTGTCCGTCTTGATGACGGAGTGGCAGGCCATGCAAGTCGCCTCCGCTGGATAGCCGGCCAAGAAGCCCGGGTCGCCGATCGCATGGCAGTCCCGGCACTGCAAGCCAAGCGCCACATGGGTCTTGTGACTGTACGGCAGCGGCTGCTCGACAGGAACCGGCTGGCCGGACGCGACATCCGGCGAGGACGCGGATTGCGGATAGGCCGGAGGCACTGCGAAGCAGGCCAGCGGAACGGCGGCGAGAGCGCAGCCAGCGCGACCCAGCCACAGCCGAACCCTAGATCTTTCCTGCACCTGCGAAACGTGCCCCCTTCCAGTCCATCACACATCCCTCACGCAACGGAAGCCCAGGTTCGACGTCGAACTGTCGGGGGAGTTCGACGTGCGAGCCGCAACTCGGTAGCGATTGCAGTAGGAGGCGTGGCACAGGAAGGACCCGCCCCGCATCACGCGCGCGTTCCCGGACGACGGTCCCACCGGGTTCGACTTTGTCGCGGTGACGTGGTACGTGGGATGAAACCAGTCCGCGCACCATTCCCATACATTGCCCGTGATCGAGTAGATGCCGAATCCGTTCGGCGGGAATGCGTCCACGGGACACGGACCCTTGTAGCCATCGTCTCCGGTGTCGCGAAATGGGAACCGACCCTGCCAGATATTGCACAGATGCTTTCCGCCGGGCTCGAGCTCGTCGCCCCAGGTATAGGTCTGCTGACTCAAGCCTCCGCGGGCAGCAAACTCCCACTCCGCCTCCGTCGGGAGCCTTTTCCCTGCCCAATTGCAGAACGCCAGCGCGTCGGCATGCGAGACATGAGAGACGGGGTGGTCGAGACGGTCGGTGACGCTCGACTCCGGCCCCTCGGGATGCTGCCAGTCCGCTCCGTTCACCTTGCACCACCACTCATGGCCGGCCACGGTGTCCTCGACAAGCTGATCGCGCATGTCGGCGGGCAGCTGATTGTGAAACACAAATGACCAGCCGAAGCGCTGCGCTTCCGTTCTGTAGCCAGCGGCTTTAGCGAACTCAGCGAAGGTTTCAACAGTGATCGGGAACGTGTCGATGTAGAAGGGATCCAGCACCACTTCGCGAACGGGACCCTCGCCATCAGCTGGGAAGCCCACATCCGTTTCGGTCCCCATCAGGAAAGGGCCGCCCTCCACCCTGCGCATTTCGGAGACCGACCCGCTACGGGCGACGGGCTTCTGCTCGGAAAGAATCTCGGACTCAGCCAAGAGCCGAGCGCGCTCCACGCTGGGAACACAGCACGGGTGAGGGCCCGTTCTGATGACGGGCAGACTTGCCCCGGGGGCTGCCCAGCGCGAGGCGCTGACACTCGACACGTCGCGCTGTTCCGGCACCGCTCAGGGCGATTCTAGCACGGCGTCTTTTGGATCTATCGCGCCGCATGGAAGGGATCGCCAGATTCCAACGCGACCCGAATCGAAATGGTCGCTAGCGGATCCGGACTAATTGGAGGATCCGCCGAAACCGGATTGTCGGGCACCAACAGAGCTCGAAAAGGCCCGCGGCCTAGGCGTGATCCTCGATAGCCGCCGACTCTCGCAGTCGGTCCACGTACGCCTCGATCTTTTTCGTGCGTCGCTGCTCCAGGATCTGCGCTCGGATTTCGTCGCGCACCGCCCGGAACGGACGTAGGCCTGCCGGTCGTCGGTCCAGCACTCTCGCTATGTGGAATCCGAACACCGTTTGAAACACCCCACTGGTTTCGCCGACCCGCATTTTGAACACCGTGTCTTCGAATTCCCTGACCATCTTCCCGCGGGCGAAGTATCCCAAGTCGCCACCGTTGCCAGGGCAATCCGAATGTCGGTCAGCGAGCTCCTCAAAGCTGGCGCCTCCCTTCAAACGCTCGTAGAGGGCGTCGGCTGCCTCCTTGGCCTCCGCCTCGGTGACGCCCTTTTCAACGTGCTTGACGATATGGGCCGCGCGAATTTGCTCCTCGGTCCTGAACCGATCCTTGTTTCGGCGGTAATACTCCGCCATTTCCTTGGGGCGCGGTTGCTTCGTCCTCGCGGTGACAGTGGCGATCAACCTGTCCACCTTCATTCGCGCCTCGATATCGGCGCGTACCTGATCGGCGTCCAGACCGGCTTCGGCGAACTTTTCGGCGCCCCCTTGGCGCTTGACGATCTCGGCGAAGTTCCTCTCCACCGACTCCTTGTCCAGCGGCTCCTTGTCCTTAATGGCCTCCTGCCGCAGCAGCATCTGCTCGATCACGTTTTCCCGGGCCCACTCGATCGCGGTCGAGCGCATCGAGTCGGGCCCTAGCCCGTACTGCCTCCTCTGTTCCTCCGAAAGCTGCTCGAATCGCTGGCGCAAGGCTTCGGCCTCCCGGGAAAGCACTTGGTCCTCGACCAATTCTCCGTTGACCGACAAGCCCATCGGAGTCATTCTATCGCGCAATCGGCCGGGCAAGACCCGGACGCCGGCTAACGGAGCAGCGATCGGTAAGGCCGGGACAAAGCAAGGGGCGGCGCTTCCCGTTGTCGCTCCCACGCGCAAGTTCCGATAATGGATGCGAGTTGTCGACACCAGTTGGTGCCGGCTTGAACAGCATGGCAATTGAAACCCGCACACTCGAATACGCCGACGGCGCCGTCACCCTGAGGGGGCAGCTGGCATGGGATCCGTCCGCCGGCGCGCCGCGTCCCGGCGTGCTCGTGGCGCATACCTGGGCAGGCTGCGGCCCGTTCGAGCGCGGGAAGGCGACCGAACTCGCCAAGCTGGGCTACGTGGCCCTTGCCGTCGACATGTACGGCGATGGCGCGGTTGGAAGCGGCCCGGAAGAGAACGCACGCCTCATGACCCCTCTGCTCGAGGACCGGGCGGCCTTGCAGCGCCGGATGCTGGCGGCGCTCGAAGCACTGAAGAGCCAGGGTTGCGTGGACGAATCGCGGACGGCCGCGATCGGTTTCTGCTTCGGGGGACTGTGCGTCCTCGACCTAGCTAGGTCGGGCGCGGCGTTCCAAGGAGCGGTCAGCTTTCACGGGCTCCTCAATCCCCCCGGTAACACGGAGGGCTCAGCCATCAAGGCGCGCGTCCTGGTGCTGCACGGGTGGGACGACCCGATGGCGAATCCCCGGTCCGTCGAAGCGCTGGCGAGCGAGTTGACACGTGCGGGAGCCGACTGGCAAGTGCATGCATACGGCAGCACGATGCACGCCTTCACGAATCCGGCGGCGAACAACCCCGATTTCGGCACCGTCTACGACGAACAAGCCGACAAGCGTTCGTGGCGCGCGATGAGCGATTTCCTCGACGACGCGCTAGCCGCGACATGATGCCCGCGACTCGCGCTGCCGTCGCCTGTCCCGCCAGTGGGCTCCTGCGGCTGTCAGGGGCGCGGCAGGAGCGGGTCGTCGGGGTCCCACTCGGCCTTGTAGCGCAATCCGTAGCGTTGCTTCGCCTTCGCGCTGTCATAGCGAGGGTTCGGATTCGGCATCGCAGCTCCCACGGAGACCCTCCAACGATCAAGTTGGTCGCGCATCGCGCGAGCTCTTGCCGATTCCGTTCCGGCACGGTCCTCGGCCTCCCCGGGATCGACAGCGAGGTTGTAGAGCTCCACGTGGTCATCCTCGAAGAACTCGAGCAGTTTCCAAGCGCCCTTGCGAATCGCGCCGGACGGAGCCGAGCCGGCGTTGGAGTAATGGGGATAGTGCCAGTACAGAGCGTCTCTCTGCAGTGAACCGGACTGCCGGAGCAACGGCACCAGGCTGACCCCGTCGACGGTATGGGTGCCCGCATCGGACGCTCCCGCCATCTCGAGAATCGTAGGATAGAAGTCGACACTGGTGACCGGGGTTCTTTCGACCGCGCCAGCCGGGACCGCATCGGGCCACCGGACGAGCAGAGGCTCGCGGATTCCTCCTTCCCATAGGTAGCCCTTGCCCAAGCGGAACCCTCCGTTAAAGGCCCTGCGCGGCACCCCGCCGTTGTCCGAGAAGAAGAAAACGGCCGTCTTGGAATCCAGTCCGAGCTGTTCTAGCTTCTCCATCAAGCGCCCCACGGACCGATCCACTCCTTCGACCATTGCCGCGTACACGGCGTGGTTGCGCCCGCTCGGGTCGTTGCGGCCCGCGTAGCTGTCGATCAGGCGCCGCTTGGCTTGGACAGGACCGTGGACTGAATAGTACGCCAGATACAGGAAGAAGGGCCGGTCCTTGCTGCGCTCGATGAAGCGCTCGGCTGCGGTGGTCAGCGAGTCAGTGAGGTAGTCTCCGTCCTTCGCCCCGGGCACGACGACCTGCTCGTGCGGCGCGAACATCTTTCGATGCGAGCCCCAGTGCCCGGAAGCGAAGCTCTCGCCGAAGCCGCGGGATCGCGGAGCGTAAACGCCCGCTCCCAGGTGCCACTTGCCGATGCACGCCGTCGCATAGCCAGCTGCGGAAAGCGGCTCGGCGAGAACGGTCTCGTCTTGCGGAAGCCCCAAGGGCAACTGGACCTGCAGCAACTTGGCATGTGGCAGCACGTTACCAGGAAGGTACTGCGTGACCCTGGTCCGCGCAGGCCAGCGACCGGTAAGGATGCTCGCCCTCGTCGGGGAGCAATTCGGCGCTGCGGCGTATGCGTCTGTGAAGCGGACGCCCTCCGCGGCAAGCCGATCAATGTTGGGGGTGCGATGGTAGGTGTTGCCATAGGCCCCGATGTCCGCGTAGCCCATGTCGTCCAAGAGCAGAAAGACAACGTTCGGACGATCTGTCCCAGCCGCAGGCGCGTGAGCGGCGGCCGCTTGCCCGAGGGCTAACGAAGTAGCGGCCAGAGCCATCGCAGCAACGGCCGGAGTGATTCGAAGCATAAGGCCAACGTATCAACACAATGAGAGAATGACGCATGGCCGGCACCGAAAGAGCCTGCCCGGCAGCCTGAATCGGTTGATTTGGCAATTCCGGAAGTCAATAACGCTCCGATTGCTCCGGTCAAACTCCCCATTTACACTATGTGCTTTATGAACCCTGCCGCAGGCTGTCGCACTCCAGGAACCTCCACGTTTGGAATGGCACACGCGCGTGGCGGGATCGGGAGCAGACTCGGCACTCGCCATGAGTTGGCAGCTTGCAAAGACGGCCGCGGCCTTGGATGAGTTGCTTCGACTCCGAGACCGGAACGGGGATGCCATGCAGAGAGCCACGAACCCGCCAGCAGATCCCGGATTCCCGCTCGAGATCAAAGTCGAGTGCACGGACAACAGGTGGGGGACGGAGAAGGAGAAGGTTCCACACACCAAGGGCGCCGGAATGCTGGTCGAGGTTCTCTTCGGGACCGAAGGCGAAGCCCGCAAGTTCCCCAGTCCATGGGGTCCGAGGCTCGAGCATTCGAGGCTCGGCGGAGACGGGTTCAAGACTTCGCCCGCCGAACTCGAAGCAGCGTTCAACGACGGGCTCGGCTGGCAGGGCAGGCCGCAATTGAGGTCTCGACATCGAGACGTGGGCGGGAACTCGTGAAACTGACGTTTGACGTTCGCACAATCCCCTCCGAGCAGACGGCCAAGCTCGCCGAGCAAGAGGCTGAAGCTTGGCTAGCGGAGCTCGAAACGTCTGACGCGGACACCTCGATACTCTCCGAGGATGAAATCGCAAGGGCCAGCGACATGGCACCCGGGCCAAGTCGCCGAATGATCAAGACGCGCTGCCTCCTGAGAAGAGTGCTGTCGTGGTACTTAGGCACGGGACCGGGAGACATCGAGTTCGACTACGGCCCGAAGGGCAAGCCTAGGCTGGCGGGCGAACACGCGAGCTCGGGTTTCCATTTCAGTGTCTCTCATACGAGAGATCGGGCGATTATAGGGATCGGACGGTCACCCCTCGGAATCGATATCGAGAGTCGGCGCACGATTCGGGACATTGGCGCGCTAGCCGCTCGTTTCTTTGCGCCCGGAGAGGCGCGGGCACTGCACTGCGTACCTGCGCCCCAGAGAGAACTGGCCTTTCTTCGCTACTGGACTCGAAAGGAAGCCTATGCGAAAGCGACGGGCGATGGCATCGCGATGGGGCTGCGAAACTTCGAGGTCGCTAGTATTCCGAGCCGCGGGTTGGTATTGCTGGGGAGGGACGGGAATCCCGATCACGGATGGACGATTAGGGAACTGCATCCGGAACCGGGCCTGGTCGGCGCGCTTGCGATGAGCCAGCCAGACTGCTCGTTGTGGTGCTGGAAAGTGAAGCCGTCCGTGATGCGCTCCGGCTCGTTATAGCTCAAGTTCCTCGATGAACCGCGTGTCGTACGCTCCTGCGACGAATCTCGGATCCTCCAGGATTCTTTGATGAAGCGGAATCGAAGTCTTCACACCCTCTAGAACGCACATCGAGAGGGCTCTCCTCATGCGACGGATGGCTGCTCCCCGCGTCCCGGCGTGCGCCGTCACCTTCGCGACGAGGGAGTCGTAATGCGGCTGGACGGTCCAGCCCGAATAGGCGGCGCTGTCCACCCGGATCCCGGGGCCGCCCGGAGCGGCGAACCGCTCGATCTTTCCAGCAGAAGGCAGGAACGTTTCCGGATCCTCGGCGTTGACCCGGCACTCGATCGCATGACCGCGGATCTCGACCGCGTCGGGCACGACAGAACCCAATGGCTCGCCCGCCGCCAGGAGCAGCTGGCTCCTGACTAGGTCGATTCCAGTCACAGCTTCCGTTACCGGATGCTCAACTTGGATGCGAGCGTTCAGCTCGATGAAGTACAGTTTCCGCTCGTCGTCCATCAAGAACTCGACCGTGCCGGCATTCGAATACCCGATGGCCTGCAGGGCGTCCGCCAAGATCTGGCCTATGTGCTCCCGAGTGTCGGCATCGAAGGCGTTCGCGGGGGCCTCCTCCAAGAGCTTTTGATGGCGTCGCTGAATAGAGCATTCCCGCTCTCCGAGCGAAATGACGTTGCCGTGCTCGTCCCCAAGCACTTGAAACTCGATGTGCCGCGGCCGCTCGACATACTTCTCCAGATAGATGTCGGTATTGCTGAACGCGGCCCCGGCTTCCGAACGTGCCTGTCCGAAGGCACTCTCGAGATCGTGCGGATCGCGCACGATCCGCATGCCCCGGCCGCCTCCGCCCATCGAAGCCTTGAGGATTACGGGGAAGCCGATTTCGTCGGCGACAGCGCGGGCCTGGGAGGATGCATGGAGCGGTTCCGGGGACCCGGGCAGAACCGGAATACCCGCGTCGCTGGCCGCCTTGCGCGCCAGCGCTTTGTCGCCCATCAGGCGGATGGAGTCCGGATTGGGGCCGATGAAGCGAATGCCGCAATCCCGGCATATCTCGGCGAAACGGGCGTCCTCGGCGAGAAAACCGTAACCGGGATGTATGGCGTCCGCATCGGCGATTTCTGCGGCGCTGATGATCGCGGGGATGTTCAGGTAGCTGCGCGAGCTCTCCGCGCCGCCGATGCAAATCGCTTCGTCGGCGTGGGTTACGTGCAGTGAGTCGCGGTCGGCAGTCGAATAGACCGCCACCGTCTTGACGCCCAGATCGCGACAAGCGGCGATAATCCGCAGGGCTATCTCACCCCGATTCGCGATGAGGACTTTCTCGAACATGCTCGGCGACAGGCTAATCGGCGGTGATGCGGAATAGCGGCTGGTCAAACTCGACGCCCTCGGCGTTCGCTACCAGCCTCTCGGCCACCACTCCGTCGTAATCGGACTCGATCTCGTTCATCAGCTTCATCGCCTCGATGATGCAGACCACCTGCCCTTTGCGGACTCGGCCCCCGCTCTCGACGAACGGCGGCGACTCGGGCGAAGAAGCCTCGTAGAACGTGCCGACCATGGGAGACCTGATTTCCTGAAATGATCCATCCGCGGGAGGGCCGCCGACATCCTCTTGAAGAGGCGGCGCGACTTGCGCCGGCCCGGCCGCGACGCCCGCGCGGGCCACTCGGATGCGAATTCCCGCTGCTTCGTACTCGATCTCGGTCAGGCCCTTGGCGTCGAGGATGTCGGCCAGCGCCTCGACTTCTTCGCGAACCACTTTGGTCTCAGCCATTCTGACTTGCTCCCGATTCTCCGAGCACGCGCAGTGCTCGCGACGTGCTCGTCAGCACTTCGCAGCCTCGCTCGGTAACCACAACCACATCCTCGATTCGGACACCGGCCCGCCCTTCCAGGTACACCCCCGGCTCAACCGTGACCACCATGCCTGCTTGGAGTTTCTGGCGCTGCCGGGGAGCGATGCGAGGACCCTCATGAATCTCCAGTCCCAGTCCGTGGCCCGTCGAATGAGTGAACATCGTGTCAAGGCGAGTCCCGCCGACGGTCGTCAGTCTCAGCACTTGCCGCGCCCGGCTGTCCACTGTCCGGCACTCAACGCCGGGGCGGATCGCGTCAATCGCAGCCTCCTGAGCTTCTAGGACGGCCTGCAACAGCTTGTTCTGCGTCTCGTCCGGATGACCAATTGCAATCATCCGGGTCATGTCGCTGCAATACCCGTCAAGAATAGCACCCTGATCGATCACCACTAGCGATTGCGGCTTGATCGCTTCGGGGCGAGGCTGGGCATGCGGCAACGCGCCGTGCGCCCCGCTGGCAACGATCGTCGGAAACGCGGGGCCTTCCCCGCCTAGGCTTCGGAACCGGTACTCCAGCTCCGCCGCAAGTCGCGACTCAGTCCAACCGGGCTCGACAATCGAACACACCTCGTCGAACGCCTTGGAGTTGAGGTCCACCGCGCGCCGGATGGCCTCGACCTCTGCCGCGCTCTTGATTTGCCTCAGGCTTTCGACCTCCGCTTTCAAAGGAACCAGTCGGCAATGCGGAAGCTCGCCATCCAGAAAGGAGTGCGTTTCGTAGTCAAGCCGATTGGCCTCGAATCCCAGTCGCTTGAGTCGGAGGCTGCGCACGCTCGCGGCCAGGGCGGGTCGCGAGTCGCCGGCCGAAACTTCGACGACAACGCCGTCGGTTTGCTCGCGGGCCTGCGTGCGATACCGGCCATCGGTGAAGAGCGTGGCCTGTTCCGGCTCGACCAGAAGGTGGCCCGCGCTACCGGTGAAGCCGGTCAGGTAGCGGATGTTGGGAAGGGCCGACACGTAAAGCGCTTTGGCTCTTGTGCGCTCTCTCAAGGCCCGTAGGCGTGCCGCGAACTCGTCCATGCCTACTTGGAGCCTTGGAATTTCGATTGCGTCGCAAAGCGCAATCTGCCGAAAGCGCAAGACTAACGCTTGGGACAGACACTTCGCAAGGACTTTCCTAGCCCATGATACGGATATGAGCCGTCCGCGCGCAGTAGGTGCGCAAGTACCAAATCGACGAGCCGCGGTGAATGGACCTCGGGGGCGCTGGCGACCGACGACGCGATTTGATAACCGGCAGACGAGTACAGCGCAAGTTCGGCCGCGGTCCAAGCATCGAGCTGCACGCCGTCGGTCATCGGTCCTGGCGATTGACCTCTGCCGACGACAGGCCGAGAACGAATTGGGGCTGCTTGCGAATTTCCGCAAGCGCCTCATCCGGCCGACAGGATCAGGGGCGCTGCGCCGTTCTCAGACCGAAATGCGACCTTCACAGGCCGTCATTGGCCGTGCCGACCTTGATCCGACCATGCAATTCTTCGGAGACCCAATGGGGCTTGGACATCTTTGGCGCCACTCCGGACTCGTACACGGGGATGTCCGGTCGGGGATCGCGGCCGCCGTCAGCATCTCTCCAGCGCGTGCCCTGCGCATCCTTGAAGAGCGCGCGGGCAATGGGCGCGCGATCTCGAGCCCCGTCCGGCGCGGTTACCAGAACAAGCGCAGCCGCAGGCTTGCCGTCAGGGCCTGGACTGCTCGGGTGCCGACAAACACGGATTGAAAGCTGTACAGGCCCTTCCGGTTCGTCAGGTTCGACACCTGCAGCGCTATTTCCCAGGCGCGGCGGTCGCCGCGGAAATGCTCGAATCCCAGCGAAGCGTCAATGATCGTTCGCGGGCGGGTCCGCGGAGGGTCGCCGAGCAGATCGACATACGGGAGCTGGTCGTAGTAATCCGGGTCGGCGGCCACCTCGGCGGGATCGGAGGGGTTGGATACCAACCCGCTGTCATGCCGAACCTGCCAGCTTGTCCACCAGCGCTTCGCGGGGCGGTATATCAGGTTGCCGCTCATTCCCAACGCCTGGTCGTGATCGATCACGAACGGACTGTCCCCCAGAGCGTCCAGCGCAGCGCTACCGAGGAAGAGGCCGCCTGTGAACGGCGGGGTCACAATCGCCCGGAAATGGGTAAGGCTCAGCGAGCCGGATACCCGACGTGCCTCCGGAACCGTGAGTCTCGCCTCAAAGCCGTTGACGCGTGAGAACGCCAGGGATGTCGGAAAGATGATCCCGGTGTTCAGGAAATTGTCGTTGTCCTGGGGGTTCGTGGAGTTCTTGTGGTAGAAAACGGCATCTAAGGACGCTAGTCCGCCCAGGTCTTGCTGCAACCCCGCCTCGTACACATTCTGGTACTGGGGCTGAATCGGGATCACGCCACCTTGCAGGGTCCGCCGCACCTCCGGCGGAGCCAGCATCGCAGACTCGGGTGAATTCGCCAGCAGGAGGTTCTCGTTCGGCGGCGTCTGGAAATTGCGGTTATAGGAGACGCGAAAAACGGTGGAAGTAGGCTCCAAATGGTACGCCAAGCCGAGTCTGGGCTGCACCTCGCTAGCCTTCACGACCATGGAATACCGGTCGTACCGGAGCCCCAAGTCGAGCACAAGATGTTTCCAGCTCACTTGGTCTCGCAGGAAAACCGTGACCAGCTGGCCCGAGTCACGAGCCCGGAAACGGAAGCGTGTTCCGCCTCGCGAAAGATCGTAAGGGACAAGATTCGGATTGAAGTCGGGCCCGGACGGGTCGTTGATCCGGGGATCGGTCAGGCCAAAGGTGAAATCCTCACCCACCGGAAAGCGCTGGCCGTCGATGCCCACCTGTATGGAGTGCGGACCTCGCTCCCAGTTGAAGCGGTTGAAGCTGGACAACGTGGCGAGCGTGCGGGACAGCCGGGCGGTGACAGGCGTATCGCCCGGGCTCGGGTACAGCCGTGCCGCCGTGTCCCGGTACGAGGTGGTCGAGTCGAACGTCGTGTTGGGAGACAATACGCGGACGTACCCGACAGAGAATGACAAGTCGTCGAGCAGCCGGCGCTGGCGCTGGCCGTTCGCGTGCTGGCTGCGGAGATTCGCCAACTGGAAGGAGGAGCGTCCGCCCATCGCGCTGAAGCGGAACAGGTCGCGTGCCGACCGATGCCAGTCCAAGCGCAGCGAGGCGCGCTGGGTGTTGCCCCCGTTGTGCAGATTGTCAAACGAGGGCGAGTCCAGGAAGCGATTGCTCTTGACGTTGGACACCGAGCCGAACCAGCCGATGGTCCCTTCCGCGCCGCCCACCTGCGCCGATTGGGACAGCGTGTCAAATCCCCCGCCCCCAAGCTCGACCTGGCCGAAGGTGCTGCCGCCGCCATCGAAGCCGGACCTAGTGGTGACATTCGCCACTCCCGACACCTTCGCTCCGTATTCCGGAGGAATGTTGCCGGTAAACAGCTCCAGGTTCTGCACGAGGTTCGGGTCGATCGACGTCGCGAACTGTCCTGAGAACTGGTCACTGATGGGCATGCCGTCGATCACGTAGGTCATCTGGTTGTGGGCCCCGCGCGGGTGGATCGATCCGTTGGCGTTGGCGGCGAAGCCCGGAAAGCCCAGCAGGACTGCCTCCAGTCCCCGGGCGCCGGGTCCGACCGGAAGCTTCTCGATAATGCTCCGTCCGAGCCGCGTCTTCGTACCGCTGGCTTGCGCGTCCACCAGCGCCACCCTCGTCGAAGCGTCGACCAACAGGGACTCCTCCCGAGCCATGATCTCCAGCTCAATCTCGACGGTCAGCGGCAAGTTGGACCGCAGCTCCACACGGCGCGTCGCAGTTCGGAACCCGGCGCGCTCGGTCTCGAGCACGTATCCCTGCAACGGGATGTTGCTGAGCCGGAACTTGCCTTGGCCGTCGGTCACGGTTTCGAGCTGGAATCCGGATAGAGGGCCGATAAGACGGACGTCAGCCCCGGGTATGGCCGCACGAGAGGGGTCGACGACCGTTCCGCGCAGGCTAGCGGATGCCTGGGCCGTCCCCGGGTGCTGCCCCAAAACCAAAGTTAGGAGCAGCAAGAATTTATTTCTTGACATCTCTAGATTAAAATTTAGGCTTACCTAAATCTTACACGAAGGTCACACTGTGTTAATTATTAGGCACTTCACGGTTGCGTCTGGCCGTTGCGGCGGCTCAAATGCCGAGGATGGCTAGGAGCGCCCGGTCAGCGAGTTCGAGGGAAATTGCCAAGCATCCGCTACCTCAAGCCAGCGAGGCAAGCAGGAGACCGCACCACTAGCATTCCTAACTGCCGGGACTTGGTTATGAAGTGGCCGGCCACGGGTCGAATCCCACAAGGGTCTGTCTGTTGGGGCGGCGGCACTCGCATGACAAAGCTATCGCTATCGGGGCGATGCTCGACGCGACCGCCACGGCCCTTGGTCACCATGGCCGGATATCCGTCTGATTCCGGGGCGTTCTGATAAGGCTAGGGGTAGCTAGCGCCGGAGTTCCAAGGCGGGCATGACCGGGGTCGGCCCGTTCTTTTCCCTTCGACAGGGCGGATACTCCCTCGTGGCTGCGAAGAGCTTTTCCACAGAGGGCTTCAGAGGGCAGTTGCGCGCCCCAATCGGCTCGAAACTCTTTGACGAATTCGAGTGGAAGTTGTTACGTTGGGAATGCGATTCTCACCAGCTTGGGGTGCAAGTGGTACGGTCCCATACGGAGGGGCTCGCGAGTTCGGGAGGAAAAGATGTTTCGAAGCAAGCTATGTTTGGCTGGGATTCTTGCGCTTTTTAGCGCTGCCTTCGCCTTCGCCCAAACCAACGCAACTCTGACCGGCACCGTCAGCGACTCGTCCGGCGCCGTGATTCCGTCGGCCGAGATCGCGATCATGAACATGGAGACCGGCGAGTCGTACTCAACAGCAACGAATGAGACGGGAAGCTACACGATCCCGTTCGTCAAGCCCGGCACGTTTGAACTCGTGGTGATGACGCCCGGGTTCAAGCAGTACACACGAGCCGGGATCCGGCTCGACACCGCGTCCTCGGTGAGGGCTGACGCGGTCCTGGAACTTGGCGAGGTCACCGAGTCCGTCACAGTCGAGGCCGACGTGCCGCTGCTCAAGACCGAGAACTCGTCGGTCGGAGGCGTCATCAAGAACACCTCGATCGCCAACATGCCGCTGCTCGGCAGGCGCGCCGCCCAGCTCGTGCGGCTGAGCGGCTTCGTCGTGCAGCGCGGCAACGGCTCGCAATTCCAGATTGCGGGCGGTCGCAGCAACAACGCGATGTGGACGCTGGACGGCGGGTCGACGCAGAACATCCTGCTGGGCGTCGCGTCGCTCAATTACGACCCGCCGATCGAAGCGCTCGAGGAGATGAATGTCGAAGTCTCGAATTACAAGGCCGAGATGGGGCGCTCGGGCGGCGGTTTCATCCAGATGACGACGAAGTCGGGGACGAATACGGTCCACGGCGCACTGTACGACTTCCTGCGGAATGACGCGATGGACTCGCGGCAGTTCTTCGCGCGCGATAAGCAGACGTTGCGGCGCAACCAGTACGGCTGGGCGCTGGGCGGCCCGATTGCCAAGGACCGCACGTTCTTTTTCGGCAGCCAGGAATTCACTGCGCAACGCACCGCGAATCCTAGGATCGAGAATATTCCGGACCCCGCCGAGACGCGGGGAGACCTCTCGGGGCTGGGCGTGCAGATACGTAATCCCGTCACGGGGGACCCCGTGCCGAACAACATAATCCCCGCCAGCGAGCAAGACCCTGTCGGAGCGGCGGTAGCGATGTTCTGGCCGACGCCGAATGTCGAAGGGCGGCCCTCCCGCAGCCGGAACTTCCAAAACAACGCTCGCAACGTGAACGACAACAACACGCTTTCGCTCCGCGTCGACCATACGTTGACCGAGCGTCACCGCATCTACGGGCGCTACGTGCATACGATCGGGCAGTCCGAACTCTCCAAGGGCTTCTGGCCGCAACCGGTTCACACGGCGCAACGCATCAACGATTTCCACTACTTCAACTGGTCGGTCACGGAGATTTCGAACGTCACCAACAAGATGGTCACCGAGAACCGCTTCACCTGGAACAAGCGAAAGTGGCACCCGAAGATCGCGGCGAAGGGCCTAGGCCTGTCCCAGGAGATCGGTTTCACCGGCAACAACCCCGAGTTCTTCCCCGGATTCGGATTCGCGGGCGGGATCCAGCGCATCGGACGCGGAGGCGGCCAGGAGCGGCGGCAGTTCCCGATCCGCGACAACCACATCGTTTCGAACTGGACCTACGTCAGCGGCAAGCACACGCTCAAGTGGGGAGGCGAGTTCCGGTGGTCCATCAATGACGACGTGTTTCTGACCTCCGCCGGCGGCTCGATGAACTTTAACCAGAACGCGACGGGAGACTCGGTCGCGGCGCTGCTGTACGGCTGGGTGGCTGGAGGCAACCGCACCGAGACCTTCCTGATTCGCAGCCGCGCGAACTCGACGGGACTCTATCTTCAGGACGACTGGAAGCTCACGCCCAACCTCTCCTTCAACCTTGGCTTGCGCTGGGACTTCGACACCCCGCGGTTCGAAGCCATCGACAATCGCCAGAACTCTTTCGACGAGATGGGGCAGAACCCGGCTTGCGACTGCCCGGGACTCATCACGTGGTCAGGGCGCGACGCACGGGGCGGCAGCAAGTACGCACATAACTTCGTCTACGGGAACATCGGCCCGCGCGTCGGTTTGTCGTACCGCGTCTCGGACGACTGGGTGATCCGAGCCGGGGCCTCCATCGTCTATATCGGCCAGTACGACCAAGCGACGCCGATCGTGACCAATGCCGGGTTCTCCATCCAAGGCACCTTCGGCACGCTCCGGCCCACGGACGCGGCGTTCCTGCTGCGGGACGGCCTGCCTCCAATCATCGAGCCGACCGAGGCGGACTTGATCCCGGGCTTCGGCGCTGTGCCGATCGGAGACAGCCCGAGGTTCTCGCCTCAGTTCTTCCAGCCGGAAGATCGTCCGAATCCGTACCTGCTCACCTATAACTTCAACATCCAGCGCCGTCTGCCAGGCGACATGCTTTTCGAGGTCGGCTATCTCTCGACGATCGGCAAGAAGCTGACAATTCCAGGTTCCGCGACGCAGAACCAGATCCATCCGTCGCAGATCGGGCTCGTGGACAGTCAAGGCATTGCCCCGCAAGTGCTTCGCCCCTTCCCGCAATTCTCGAACGTGGTCATGATCTCGCCGACGTTCGGGGACTCCGAGTACCACGGCGTGAACTTCAAGATCGAGAAGCGCTACTCCAACGGCCTGCAGTTCCAGTCCAACTACACGTGGGCCAAGGCGATGGACAACGTCGAAGGCCGCAACGAGCTTGGCGGCGAGGACGGGCGCGTTCCGTTCGCGGACCAGTACAACAGGCGTATCGCGTGGTCGGTGGGGGGAAGCCACATCGCCCACCGGGCCATCTTCAGCTTGGTCTACGACCTCCCGCTCGGGCAGGGGCGCACGGTGGCGTTCAGCAGCGGGATCCTCAACCAGATCCTCGGGGGCTGGTCGATCGGAACGATCATTGAGGCGCGCACCGGGCCGCCCTTCTCGGCGTACTGGGGCAACGCCAGCCAGGTCTTTCCGACCGCTGCGCGCGTCCGGGCAGACGCCACAGGACCTTACCAGGAGAATGCGGCCTGGCGAGACAACGTGAGGGGCGAGAAATTCTTCGGCACCTCCGTTTTCCAGAAGCCGGCCCGATTCACGTTTGGCAACCTGGGGCGCAACGCCTTCATCGCGCCTGGAGCGCTGCGGACCGACGTGTCGCTGATCAAGACGATCCACATGCCCTGGGAGGGGCATAATCTGCAGTTCCGCGGAGAGGTCATCAACCTCCCGAACCGCGCCAACTTCGGCCTGCCTAGGGGCAACGTTCAGAGCCGGGCCTTCGGCAACGTGACGGGTCTGACTCCCGGCGCCTCGGGGCGGATTTTCCAGCTCGGACTGCGCTACGGCTTCTAGCGGAAAACCGCTTGAATTGCTTTCGCGGGGCGGCCCTCTCGGCCGCCCCGACTCTGTTTCGGAAAGCGCCCAGACGGCCCGGTTCGAGTCGGTGTTCGACAATGGTGCCATGAAGCGAATCCTTCTGGTCGCGACGCTGGCCTGTCTCCCAGCTTGGTCGGACGACAGTGTTTCCCTTGTGCGAACCGATCACCGGATCGAGGTTTCCGTAGCGGGCAAGGCGTTCACAACTTTTTACTTCGGGCCTGACGCTCCAAAGCCCTACCTGCACCCGTTAAGGGCCGCAGACGGGACGATTGTCACCCGGAGCTATCCGATGGAGAAGGTCGAGGGCGAGCAGAGGGACCACCCGCACCACCGCGGGGTGTGGTTCAGCCACGGCGAGGTCAACGGAGTCGATTTCTGGGCGAGCGAAGTGGAGCAGCGCACGCGAGGAAAGAAGGGGGTTATTGCCTTGGACCGGATCCTAGCGGTAGAGTCCGGGGCGAGCGAAGGCCGAATCGAGGCGAGCTTTGCGTGGAACGACCTCCAAGGGGCTCGACTGCTCAAGGAGCGGCGCGTGATGCGCTTCAGCCGCGTCGGCGACGACAACTTGGTCGATTTCGACATTGCGCTGACTGCAGAGACGGATACGGTGCATTTCGGCGACACGAAGGAGGGCACGTTCGCCGTCAGGATGGCAACCGAGCTCGAGGAGCCGCACTGGCGGGCCGAGGGCATTGCACGCACCGGGAAGATCGTCAACGCGGGCGGAAAGTCGTCCGAGGCGAACACGTGGGGCAAGCGGTCCACGTGGGTTGACTACTCTGGGACCATCGCGGGGAAGTCAATGGGAGTGGCAATCTTTGATCATCCAGGCAACCCGAAGCACCCGACGTACTGGCACGTCCGGGGATACGGTCTCTTCGCCGCGAACATATTCGGGGAGCATGACTTTTACGCGGACGACAGTCGGGATGGCAGCGTCACGCTGGGAAAGGGCGAGACGCTTCGGTTCCGCTACCGGGTCCTTGTCCACCCGGGAAGGACTGCGGACGCGGACCTAGAGCGAAAGCACGCGGAATGGTCCAAATCCTCCGGAGGCGACTAACCCGGCTGGTTGCTGTTGCTGTTCAAGAGCCGTGCTTTATTCCAGAAGTCGTTTCCGGTCCTGGGTCGACGATGCGTGGGAGAGCATCCCAGAATCCATCCGGCAAGAGTTCTCGAACTTGATGATCGCGGTAGAGGACGAGCCGAGCAGGGAGCAACTGGACGCGGCCCGGGTGCCTCGGGGCGATACGCTGCTCGGACTCTATGAGGGAGTGCCCCTAGACAAGCGCGGCTGGTACTACCACATGGCATTACCGGATCGAATCACGCTCTTCCAAGGACCGCTGGAGCGCTGTGGCAACGGAGACATCCGGCAAGCGATCTACGAGACCCTTTGGCACGAACTCGCGCACCATATCGGAATGAACGAGAAAGAAGTCCGAGCGGCGGAACGGAGGAAGTTCCGTTGAGATGGCGACCCGCCCGCTTCCCGCCACCGCACTAGTTCGCACAACGGGAGGCCGTCCTCAAACCCCATTAGGGTTTAGGCCGTTCCGTTCGCTGGAAGAGACTCGAGACATGTGGCGGCGGCCCGACCGCACCTGAACTGAACGAGCTGCTTCGCCACTTCGTGCAATCGCCGCAGACCGTATTCGCGACGCTCGACGGCATCCGTGCTCACCGGACGTACCAAGTCCCCCTCTCGCACCGCCAGCTCGACACAGAGGCCCTTCTTGATCGCAACGCGCGCGTTCAATTCCTGATGGCCAGCGCGGTAAGCCACGCCGAAATCGACGTGGCCTAGCATTGACTCGAGTACTTGGCCATGAGGGACGGTGCTCGCCTGCAAGGCATTGCTGAAATCCATTGATTCACGGGCCAAAGTCCACTCCCAGCCCGAGCGCGATCAGGGTACATTGTCACCGGTTCGGACCTGCGGAGCAACTTGGAATTCAGCTGATGTCAGCGGTTACGGGCGTGCGCAAATGACCTCTCGGGCTGCAAGAAAAAGAGATTGATCACATCGGAATGTACAATGGCAGCCTGCCCTTGGGCAGGTTGTCCCCATGAACTTTGACTTCTCGCCGACGGTCCAAGACCTCCGTGAGCGCTTGCTCGCCTTCATGGACGAGCAGATCTACCCGAACGAGGCGCTGTTCCGCCAGCAGATCGCAGAAGGCGACCGCTGGTCCCCTCCCCCGATTCTCGAGGGCTTGAAGCCGAAAGCCCGGGCGGAGGGCCTCTGGAACCTCTTCCTGCCTGACAGCGAGTACGGGGCGGGTCTGACAAACCTCGAATACGCACCGCTTTGCGAAATCATGGGGCGCTCGCCGATGGCCTCCGAAGTCTTCAATTGCTCGGCACCGGACACGGGCAACATGGAGGTGCTGGTGCGGTACGGCACGGCCGAGCAACGCGAACGCTGGCTGAAACCGCTCCTCGCCGGCGAGATCCGTTCCTGCTTTTCGATGACGGAGCCGGACGTGGCATCGTGTGATGCCACTAACATCCGGTCCACGATTCGACGCGATGGCGATGAGTATGTCGTAAATGGGCGCAAGTGGTGGTCGTCAGGCGCAGGCGAGAGCCGCTGCAAGCTCTCCATCTTCATGGGCAAGACCGACCCGACTGCTCCAAGGTACAGGCAGCAAGCCATGATCCTAGTGCCTCTGGACACGCCGGGCGTCAAGATCGAACGCCTGCTCAATGTCTTTGGCTACGACCACGCCCCACATGGTCACGCTCAGATCAATTTCGACAACGTTCGCGTCCCCGCCTCGCACATGATCCTCGGGGAAGGACGAGGATTCGAAATCGCGCAAGGCCGGCTCGGACCTGGCCGCATCCACCACTGCATGCGGTCCATCGGCATAGCCGAGCGGGCGCTCGAGGCGATGTGCCGTCGTGTCAAGTCTCGAGTGGCGTTCGGCAGGACGATTGCCGAGCAGGGTGCCATGCGCAAGGACATCGCCGACTCTCGCATGGAGATCGAGCAACTTCGCCTCTTAGTGTTCAAGGCCGCCTACATGATGGACACGGTGGGCAACAAGGTCGCCCGCCAAGAGATCGCGCAAATCAAAGTGATGGCGCCCAATGTCGCCCTCCGGGTGCTGGATCGGGCGATCCAGGCACATGGCGCTTTGGGAGTGTGCCAAGACACCTTCCTAGCCAGCGCTTGGGCCAGCCAGCGCACACTCCGTCTCGCGGACGGACCGGACGAAGTGCATCGCGAAGCTATCGCCAAGCTGGAATTGCGCAAGTACGACTGATTCCGATGGTCGGGGGGAGCATGAATGCTCTTTCTCTTGCGGTCATTTAGGCTTGATAGCCGGCTTGCCGAGTGCACCACGGCTCTACCGAAGGCACCTCTTCATCCGGTGCCAGGCTGACTGGTGCCCGCAGGGGCGAGGATTGATCAATTCTGCGTAGTCGAAACGGGTTCACCTGGGATGTGTGCAGGAGTTTGAGGGAAGCGTATCAAGGTTTGCCGATCCTCCAAACCTGAGTATCCGGGGGCCTGTCGAAGGGCTGATGCCGTGTGCAACGCGGACTGCGAGGTGAGCGACCTGATTGAGGATGGCTTGTCCAGCGCTGAACAAATCGAAGCACTCGTCGGCGCAAGGTAATGCTTACCAAAGCGCGGGTGGCCAGAAGAGCTCGATACCTAGGGCGATTTGGCGACAGTCGTTCCGGCCGTGCCCCCTATTTCTTTCCCAAATCGAGGGGCTTTGGCGAAGCCGGAATTGCAAGATCCGGGCTGAATCCCAATCTGCAATCTGGCGTCGCCCGTGGAATTCGGGCCCGAGTCATGTCGAGACCGGGTTCGAAACCAACTGAATGCTGTGCGCGACCATCGTCCCGCTCGTTCAATGCTCGCGACTCTCGAATCGCCTACTGGAGCGGTTCGCCCTCCGTCACGAGAACCTCGCGATTCGGCTCCAGATCTTCGAACAGATCCACCGTTCCGCTCGGCCACCGCGCTTCGAGCGACTTCACCTCCGAGTCTCGCCCGAGACCGAAGGTAGCCACGATCTCGCTCTGCGAGCAATAGCTAGAGCCCCCGCGCACAACTTGGACCTGGCGTCCCGATCCGCTCACGAGGGTAAGTTGCGTCCCTAGCCCGCTGCGGTTCGCCTTCACCCCCCGTAGTCGCACTCGCAGGTAGTTGTTGGCATTTCCGCCGTCGTTGCGCAGCAGTTTCGCAGGGCCGTCGTTGGTCGTGACCAGAACATCCAAGTCTCCGTCTGCGTCGTAGTCGGCATATGCCGCACCGCGCCCCACTAGCGGCTCCGCAAAGTCTCGGCCCGCTTCCGCCAGGGACAACTCGAATCGGCCCCGTCCGTCGTTGCGGAATAGCAGTGGCGACTGCGCGAACTTCACGGCGGGCTGAACGACCTCGATCTCTTCGTCAAGATGACCGTTCGCGCAAAAGATATCGGGGTAGCCGTCGAGGTCGTAGTCGAAGAAGAATGCGCCGAACGTCAAATAGAGAAGGCTGTCACGTCCGATCTCGCTGGTCGGCGCCTCGTCGACGAAGAGCCCGTTGCCTTCGTTGTGGAACAAGTTCAGCATTTCGTTCGCGAAGTTCCCTACAAGCAGGTGAAATCGCCCGCTGCGATCGTAGTCTGCAGCGTCGACTCCCATCGCGCCGCGCGCCTTGCCGTTCTCGGCGTAAGCGATTCCCGCCGAAATCCCGTGCTCGCTGAAGGTGCCGTCGCCCTCGTTCCTGTAGAGCTTGTTCGGCTGGGTGTCATTGGCTTGGAAAATGTCAGGAAGGCCATCGGAATCGTAGTCAAAAACGACGATGCCCAGGGCCTTGGCGGTCGGGTCATCCACGCCAGCCTCCGCGCTCACGTCCTCGAAGGTGCCGTCCCCGCGATTCCGGTACAGCACGCTGGGCTGGCCTTGGTACGACTCCGGCGTGCAATAGGTCTTGCTGGTCCCGTCCATCGAGCACCAGAGATCCTGGTCGATCGACCACTGCACGTAATTCGCGACATGCAGGTCCAGATGACCGTCTAGGTCGAAATCCAGCCAAGCGGCGCTAGTGCCGAACCGGGCATTGTCGATCCCCGCCGCGCTCGTCACGTCCTCGAACCTGCCATCGCCTCGGTTGCGGAAAAGGCGGTCTCCGTCCAGCACCGTGAGGTAGAGGTCCGCGAAGCCATCGTTGTCATAGTCAGCAGATGCGACTCCCATTCCGTACATCGGAATCGCGAGGCCCGCGTCACCCGTGACATCCCCGAACCTCCCGCCACCGTCGTTGCGGTAAAGCTTGGACGTGACGCCCGCACCGCCTCCTGACCACGGACGCGAATTCACTAGGAAAATGTCCTGATCGCCATCATTGTCGTAGTCGAAGAAGGCGGCCCCGGAACCGAGCGTTTCCGGGAGGTACTTCCTGCCCGAGCGACCGTTATGGTGCTCGAACTCAATTCCAGCCTCGGCGGTTACATCGGTGAATGCTACCGGAATCCTCGACGGACCCTCTGCCACCGGCTCGGGAGCAGTGCCGGACGGTCCGCAAGCCAGCCCGGCGCAAAGCGGAATCGCGAGAACGAGGTCATAGCGGAACAGAAACATGCTCGTGGATAGCCTGGCGTTCGTTGTTGTCTTCGGGGCTGGCACGGCGCCTGGCGGCTGTTCGCGTTTGCGAGGCCTCGTCCGCCTTGTACCGCAGGAACAGCATCTCCTCGCGGTCCGCCGCCTCGAGGTCTCCTAGTCCACGGTAGCAGCGCATCTTCGTGTAATGCATCTGGAGGTCCTCCGGATCGACCCGAGCGACCCGGTCGAGCACCTCCAGCGCCTCTTGGTACTCGCGTTGAAGAAAGAGGATGTTGGCGATTTCGTTCAGCACCACCCTGTCGCGAGGGAATTGAGCGGACGCAAGGCGGAGGTCCGCCAATGCGTTCTCGTACTCTCCCGTGGCGCGACGCACCAGTGCCCGGAAATAGAGTGCCCGCGGCAGGTCGGGCGAAAGTTCTAGCGCTTTTTCGAGAAACGGCACGGCATCGGCAGTGCGGCCCTCTTCGACCATGGATCGAGCCACATTCAGCCAGCCGTCGGGATGCTGGGGATCGGCATCGATCGCCCGCCTGAAGGCGTGTTCCGCTCCCTTCAGGTCGCCTTGCAGCAGCAGGCCGATGCCGTAGTCGTTCCAGCGTTCCCAGTCAGAAGCCGTCACGCTCGGTCGCCAGTCGGATGCGCCCGGGCCAACTTGCAACTGGGCTTCCCCGGAAGCAATCTCAATGATTGGCAGGTCGGGAATCCGATCCTTGATCGCACCCGGGACATTCGCGGGAATGTCCTCTGGATCGAATGTGAACGCGCGGTCATCGAAGCCGTCCCCGTGCTCGCCTTCCCCGCCCTGGCCGGCGTACGAGAACGACGTATAGAAGTGGGAGAACTTGCGGTAGTTCAGCTTCGCGCGCAGCGTGAGAGGCCCCTTGGCATCTTTCGGGACCGTGAGGCGGTAGTGCACCACGTCGGCGGCACCGGGAGGGATCAATCGCGCGTAGACCAATGCGCGCATGTGAAAGGCGTTGCGCTTGTTGATCGGGTTGCCGTGGGCGTCAACTTGGAGTGCCCGGTAGAAATGCGCCCCGGGGTCCACTGGTCCCTTGCCGTTGTCGGCAACCCGCCCGCTCCAGAAGACCCTTTCCCCGGAGGCGTTGAATACCTCGAGCTCGACCCAAACGTCGAACGCATCGACCGTGCCGCTTGGAAAGAAATGACCGACCTTCCGGGTCCGCACCACCACATCGACCCGGACAGTCTCTCCGGGACTGACTGTCGGAGTCACGCGGTCTATCGGCGCCCCGAGATTCCCGACCTCCCGCAACAGAACCGGACCTCGACGCGAGCCAGCCTCCTCGCCAACGGCAAAGCCGGTCGCCGCCGCCATCTGCCCGGCTCTCCGGACCATTTGAGGGGAGGACTCATCCTCCAATACCGGAGCGACTGCAAAGACATCCACCGACAGAATCCCGTCTTGAAGGAATTTCGTGACCTCTTCGAGTTGCTTCTCGTCACGATTGACATAGGGGACAGCTGTGTTGGCCGTGGCAAAGCGGTGAGATCGCACCTTGCCATTCCGGTTCCCTGGATCGTCCGAAGGGACGAGCGGCATGTGACAGTCCGCGCAGCTTTGCGGCTGCTCCGGGTAGTAGAACGAGCGGGCTCCCTGCCCCGAGACGCCGCTCGCCTGCCAGTTGTCGTACGAATTGAAACCGCGCACCCAGCGATAGCCATTGACCGGTATATCGAGATGCACTTTGTGGCACGTTGAGCAGAACTCGGCTCCGTCCTGGCGCATGAAGGGCTTCAGGAAGGCCCGGCGATGAGCCGCCGGAGCTGTGTTCGTGACGTATTGGTGCATGGCTCGAACGAGACGGAACGGGCTCGAAGCGATGCCGTGCAAGGCCGGGTACTCGATGACGAACCCCCCGTTGCCCATGGTGTCGGGCACATGCACGATCGAATGGCATGAGACGCACGCCAGCCCTGCGTGCGCCTCTGGAAGATCCAGCTGCCCGGCGACCGGATCCTCGAACATGCCGTTGAACAGCATCGCGTGGTCATGGCAGCCCGCGCACCATTTCGAAGCTTCCACGCCCGCTGTCTCCTGCATGTACTCGATCGACTTGCGATAGAACTGGTTATTGAATGACGAGAAGCGGTGCATGGACGACAGCCACTGCTCGTAAACGTCCTTGTGGCACTCGCCGCAAGCTGCGGATTCGAGAAAGAAATCCGAGGGAATGGTGGTGCCGGTATCTGTCTGGGCAGCCGAAGGAAAGAACGGACTGCCGCGTCCGCCGCCTTCGTAGTCCATGGACAGGGGCGCTTCCGTGGGATTGACGATCCGGTCGTGGTCGCTCGGGAACCAGCGATTGCGAGCGGCCGAGAACACTGGCAGCAGCAATGCAAGGGCGGCGAACGCCGCGATCCGTCGGTCTCCCCGTCCGATTGCAAGGATAGCCGCCCCGGCGAATCCGAATGCGCCGTGAATGGCCACCACGGCCAAATGGGGCCGGGTCGCTCCGATCACGCACAACACTATCCCCAGGGCCGCGCACACGGACAGCGCCAGCGCCGCGCGACGGTCAGAGCGAGCACGCCGAAACACTTCGATGCTCGAAAACCACAATCCCGCGGCCAAGCCGAGGCCGACCAACACGTGCAGAAGCACGTTGGCCACATAGAGAATGTTCGCGGACGGGAAGGCCCAGAGCCAGCCGGAATTGACCAGCAGCAGGAGGAACGCGGCTCCCGCCACTCGCGAGAGCCGGGTTGGGCTGGCCGAAGAGCGGGACCGGGACTGCGACCTAACGGCCGCTTGGTCCTTCCTCGGCCCTGCCGTCATCGACGAACGCCTCCCGCCACCAGCGGCCGCACCAATCGCATGCCCGGCCGTGTGTGGTAGCGCTCAAGGTCGGCTCGATGGGCCGGCGTGTCCGGGTACCGCTCGTCGGGACCGTACGGGTATCCACTCATGCTGTGGAACGGCAGGGGCGTAACCGAGTCGCCGAAGGCCGTGTTGGCTTCGTTCTCCTTCGCCCAGCCGTCGACCAGCAAGAGGTAGTCGCGCGTCCATCCCGGCGGCAGATCGGGCAGTTCTCGGGCGGCGAAGCGCAGTTCGATTTCGTCACCCGCGCCCATGATCACGAATCGATCGTCCTCGTCCCGCAGCAATTCCCTAACGTCACCGAACCGAGTATATAGGCCGGGAGTGGGGTTCCAGCTCGTCGTGGCCGAGACCTGCTGGTAGTCGAAGCGCTCCGGCTGCGTGCGACCGTCGGCGACGAAATTGCGCGAGAAGCCGTGGAATCGCAGGTTCGCGGTGTCCGTGCGCAGACTGGTCAGCCGGGCCGCAGGCCGGCTCGTTCCGAGCGAGATGTAGGCCGCGTCCCAATAGACGCACATGTTCGTTGTGAGGCGGACCGTGCGGCTTCGCGCTGGAAACTTTCCGCTCATGTCGACCGCAATCGTTCGCAGGGTGCCGCCGGGCAGTCCGACGTCGTCAATGGCGGTGACCCATTCGCCGTTCTCATCCTGCACTTCCAGGAACGGCGGCAGGATCGCGGACGATCTTGTCTGCGAGGCTCCGACGATGGTGCTGGCCGACGACCAATCGACCCATCCCTCCAGGAACAGCACGGCGTCGCTGGCGTCGAAATGCGGGAACTCGAGTTCGAGCGAGTGGCGTTCGGCCCGATTCTCGAAGTCCCGGTCGAACGTTGCGTATTTCCGGTCGCTATCGGACACCCTCGCGAGCACGTCCTGCCCTCGATGGTTGGAGGCGTGGCGGGGCAATATCCTCGACCGGACGCCGTAGAGCTTGAATTCCGGGAACGGAGGCGCCTTGGCCTTCTCGTTAGTGACGATTTGCACGTCGCCGCGATGGTCGACCGCAAGGAGGCGCATCTTGTCGATATACGCCGTTTCACGAAGTTCCTCGGTCAACCGAATTTGAAGGAATCCGTCCCTAGCACGGAGCTGATCACTGCGAATCGTGACGTACTCGTCATGGTCTACCGGGAAAGATACGTTGCGCGCCAAGCTTGCTCCCAGCGGTGCCACGCCGAGCACCTCGCTGATGTACTCGAATCGAGCCCCGTTCCACGTGAAAACCATGGGACAGGATCCGGAGAGCCTAGGCGCCTCCTTGATCGCAATCTCATCGACGGGCTCGTCGGGCATCTCGTTTTGAATAAGCCCGTTCGCCCACGTCACTCGGATCGTGTCGAAGGATTCCGCCGCGCCGAGGCCGAAGTGCAACGGGACGCCGGCGTAGACCTGCTTGGCATAGGCGAGGCCTGCCTTGACCTCGACCCGAGCCTGTGAACCAATCGCCGGGCTCTTCACCCCCTCCAAACGAACAGTCAATCCCCGGTTGGACGTCTCGGTTCGATTCCCTGCAAAGCTGACCGCTCCGCTCGCCGCGGCGACCATCAGGTCGGGCTTGCCATCGGCGTTGAAGTCTCCCGCCGCGGCCAACCCGCTTGGCGGACCTCCGCTCGATGGCACGCTAACAAATTCAAAGTCCCCTCGATTCACCAGGAATCCGTCGCCGGAGGCGGCGTCGAACCGCCCTCGCAACTGGAAGTCCGCCCAAGCCTCGACTTGATTCAGTGCAGCTCCGGGCCGCAACGTGCCCTCATGGTTCTCGAGCAGCAAGGTCTGACCCGCGGTTACGACTGCGACATCGAGATACTGGTCATGGTTGGCGTCGATCACGTCCATCCGCGCCGGGCCGGGCGGGGCTGTTGCACCATCCACTTCGACCGCTTCGCCGTACACGCCGAGCTTGCGATCTTGATGCACGGCGACTTTGTCTCCATACAGCGCAATCAAGTCATGTCCGTTGTCCTCGAAGAGTTCGGCAGTGGCCGCGGCACGCACCGGGCCCTCGGCAAACGGAAACTCGCTTGAGACGTCTTGAAGCGACCCCTCGCTGTCGTTCTGCAAGAGGCGCTTGTCCTGCCCGAGCGCAAACAGGTCGAAGTCGTTGTCGTGGTCGTAGTCGGCGAACATGCAGAGATTGAAATCGCCAGCCATGGAGAAGGCACTCGCGAACGAACGGCCTGAGCGGTTCGCCAGCACTTCGACCCCATTGCGGTCCACACGGCACAAATCGGCGAGGCCGTCGCCATCAAAGTCTCCTGCCGCGTAGTGAGAGGCACCGCCCAATCCGACACGGGCCGTCGTAGGCCCGCCGGTGGATCCACCCACAAGCGCGACAGCGCCTCGAGCAGACCAAGCCAAGGAGTCGGCTGTTCCGTCGCCGTTCAAGTCGAAGCTCAGCATGCCTAGAGGAGCGTCCGGCAGTTCCGCGATTTTCTTGGTGGCAAACGCGAAAGCCCCCGCCGATGCAGCTTCCCCGGTCGCGAGGGACGGGTCGTGAAGTTCCGAGTAGAAGCTCCAATCGACGTCCTCGCCAACGGCCGCGTCCTCGGTCACTTCCTTGAGACCCTTGAATGTCTCCAGCTCCTGCATCGCGCGTTCCGGGTCGGTGCGGCGCAATATGCCGAACAACTGGAAGTGAGGCGCGGCCAATGACGGATCCAACTTGATGGTCAGCTCGAACTTCTCGACGGCGCGGCGCGTGTTGCCGAGCTGCTTGTAGAGGGCGCCCAGGTTGTATTGCGTCTTGGCCTCGCTGGGCACGAGCTTCTCCATTTGGAGGAGCTGGTCGATGGCCTTCTCGACCTCGCCGCCTTTCTTGTACTCGATCCCAAGGTTGAAGTAGGTATGGGGAAGCGTACGGTTAATCTTCTGGGCCGCGACGACTTGCGCCATGCCCTCCTCGCGCTGGCCGGCGCGCAGCAGGGCGAGGCCGTAATTGAGGTGCTCGCGGGCCGAGCCAGGATTCAGGTCGAGCGCCTTCTTGAGCTGTTCTACCGCCTGACGGGAGGAACCCGGCGTTTCGTAGAACGCCTTGCCGAGATTCCGCGCTTCCTGAAGTGAAATCGTCTCGGCACTAAGCCCCTGTGTCTGGCCCGGAGCGAGCATCCACCACGCCGCGCCGCAAGCCATCGCCAGCACAAGGGTTCCGATCAATCGAATCTGTTCACGCATGCCTAGTTTCATTATTACTTGGGCCGACATGCAGTGCGGCACCCATTTCAAAGCGCCCTCGGGCGGTAGTTCGGACGCCAAGGAGCCCTAGGCTACCCGCTGGAGCCGCTGGGACTATACGTCCATTCTGTGTACATTTGGTGCCTGCTGTCGATCGTCGCAATTAGACAGAAAGATGGGCGTGTGATGCTCTTGGGGGCTCAGACGGTCCGCCGGCTGCGGATTGGCTCATTCAGGCCATCGTTTGCCCGCCCGGCAGAGTCAGCCAGTGCTCGACCATACCGCACCTCGCTGCAGTCAGCTTCCACGGATCTCGCACCAGCCAAGCGATTCTAGAGGCGCACCAGCCGTTTATCGCTGTATGCCGCGGAGTAGGGCTAGGCACCGGCACCTCTGGGAACGGACCGGAATCTAGCGTTCCCGTGCTGGACGGGTCATTCCGCAGACCAAGGCGACTAACCGAGGCCCCCCTCCCGTGCATCTGATTCAGCAGGTCAGGTCCAGATTTCGTCGTGTCCGGCTGCACCGCCTAACAGCGAGCCTCCGCTATATGATTGCCTAGCAGTTCGATCAGGACACTTTCCCTGCAAGATCGTTGGTCGCTCAGGTAATTGCCAAGGTAGTTTCAGGGCAGTCACGATTCTCATCGGATACGAGAGCGACTGTCCAACTTGGCAAGTTTTGTCAGACCCCGAGAAGTGTTAGGAACAATTTCGTTGCAAGTTAATCCAATCTGAAAGTTCAATCGGTCAGGATCAATTCAATAATTCGTCGGTATTTTTGCTGCTATTGTTATGAAAATAAATTCGGATTATGACAGATATGTCTCTTCTACTCTGGCTGTATTGTGTTAATATACACAGCTTACAAGTCAAGATCGCAATTGTAAAGCAGCTGTCAATTAGCCCGTTAGATCCGCCCGTTAGTAGATCCAACTGTTGTTTATTCAAGAGTTTACGGCGGTTCCGCGTGTGCCTTCTGTGGAATTCAAAATAGCTTCTCCCTGATTGGATTTCATCTTATGAATGTATGTTTCAAGGTTTGCAGATTCTCAATTCTACCTAGAATTCCTCATCGATATGTTTCCAAATACTCGGACAATAGTTTTCAATCTCCTCGATTCAAACCGAGGTATTGTTGGTATGCTTGGCCGGGATGCATGATCGCAAGACAACCCGACGCCAGTTTGCTGCCGCTATAGGGTCGGCGACCGTAGCTGCCGCGCAATCCGCGAAGGCACCAAACATCGTTTTCGTCTGCTCCGACCAGCACAGCTTCAAGTACGCGGGCTTCGCGGGCCCCCGATTGTCAGGACCCCCAACCTCGATCGCATCGCCCGCAACGGCACAGTCTTCGAGAACGCCTACTGCGGCTCACCCGTTTGCGCGCCGGGCCGTGCTTGCATGATGACCGGACTCTATCCGCACGAGACCAATTCCTTCTGCAACTCCACGGTGTGGGACGGAAGCAAGCCCACCTGGGGGGCAAGACTTCGTGACGCTGGTTATCACACTGAGGCGACCGGCAAGTTCGACCTCAATCCAGATGCTGATATCGGGTTCGAAGAACACCACACGAGACACGCGCATCGCAGCGGTCCTGACATCACATCCTTGTTCCGCAGCCCGGTCGCGTACCGCACCGGCGAGCGCGACCTAGTGAACGGGAGTCCGCGCGACACCCCTCACCAGGATGCGCGCCGGGCGCAGACCGCGGTCGACTTCGTCCGTAGGAGGGCCCCGGGACTCGGCAAGCCCTGGTGCTACTACGTAGGATTCACCGCCCCGCATCCGGTGTTTGTTGCGGGCCGCAAGTACTGGGACATGTATCCGCGGGAGAGCGTGGACGTGCCTCGTGTACCGGCGGACTACCTGGAATCGCAGCACCTGATGTTCCAGGAGCTTCGGCACTTCAAGCGCATCGCCACACCGATTCCGGAGCAACGGATCCGCAATGCTCGCGCCGGCTACTACGGATTGATCACCGAAATGGACGACCACATCGGCCAGATCTGGAGCGCCCTCGAGGAGACGCGGCAGCTCCAAGACACGATCTTCATTTACACCTCCGACCATGGGGAGGCACTTGGAGACCACGGCCTCTGGCTCAAGAACAATCTGCTCGAGCCCGCAGCTCACGTTCCGCTAGTGATTGCAGGGCTAGGGATTCCGCGGGACCGCCGCGTACTGCACGTCACGAGCCACGTGGATATGGTTCAGTCGATGCTCGCATGGGGCGGTTCGCGCGGCCAGGCGGAGGTCCGCGGTCATTCGCTTGCGCCGCTTATGCTCGGCGACTCCGGAAGCCACCCCGGCTGGGTCTACTCGGAGAGCCACTCGGAAGGCAACACCACTGGCTCGTTCATGATTAGGAAGGGCCCTTGGAAGTACATCCACTTCACCTGGTACGACGACCTCTTGTTCAACTTGGACGAAGACCCGGACGAATTCCATGACCGCAGCAAGGACCCCTCCGCACAGGACGTCCTTCGCGAACTGCGAGAAATCCTCCAGTCCCAAGTGGACCCCGAAGCGGTCACGCGTGCCGCATTCGCCACCCAAGAGAGAATGCTGGCTGGCTTTGCCGCCAAACTCGGTGAAGAGGGGCTAGCCGCAATGTTCAGGGGGCGCATGGGCCAAGGACTGGCACGCGTCCTCGCGGCGCGCGCGATGCGCGGGATCTAGAGCCAGGTGAGTTCGGACGCTGGACACGGTCATCCATCAGGCAGCGCAAAGCCAGGCAGGATTGCGCACCCCAATAGATTTGATCGAAGGTATTTGACGAGCTCGACCGGCGCAGACGGCTGGCGATCCGCGGAAATCTCAGGTTGCACAAAGTCCCGGTGTGCAACGGCAGGCGGCCATCCCTTCGGCCCGCCGTCGATACTGGACGGAGGTCGAAGCCAACTCTATGGAGCTGGAGCCGCCGCCTGCCGGCTCATCCACGAGCTTTGCAAGAATCCCACAAATTGCAAGGGCCCTCTTGGGTCGCATGGCGCTCATACACCCGCCCGGTGTCCCAAAGAACGGCCGCAAGAGTTATCAAGCTGGCCCTTGAGGCGGGTTCGCAAGGTTGACCGCCCGCTTGGATTCCGCTTCAGCGCTTTTCAGCAAGCAGCCATGAATGGGGGTCTATCACCACCCTCGACGCAGGGTTGCGCAACACGACCGAGAAACCGGGTTCGTCGACCAATCCGGCCACGACGGTCTTGACGAGCGATCTACCGGGCAGTGTGTGAACTTCGATGGGTACGGACATGGTGAAGTAGTCCGGCACCTGAGTCTGGTCGAGGCGCAACTGGAACCGATGGCGCCCGCCGTTGGAAGTCTGCTTCCAGTCCACCGAGAGACGGGGGATGCCGGTGCCGTGGACCCACTGGTCGAAGAAATCACGCAAGGTCGGGTCGTGGTAACCGTCTGGCACGAAGCCTGCGGCGAGCAGGCGGAAGCGTGCGGTCGTCACGGGCACCTCTCTGTACTGGTCGCACAGCTGTCGCAACATCAAGAAGAAATTCTCGTCGCCCAGAATCCCCCGCAACATATGCATGATCCATGCGCCTTTCTCGTAGACGATGACGCGATAGGCTGCCGGCAGCTTCGATGTCCGCAGCCGCCGACCCAGCACTATGGGTCCCGAGCTCTCGAGTGTCTCGCCCTCGTTCTTTCGCAAGAGATTGTCGCGAAAATCGTCGAGGACCAGATTCCGCTCCGCAACCCCGCGCCTCTCCTCGAGCCAAAGGAGGGACGAATACGTGGCCAAGGCCTCCATGATCCATGCGTCCTTGTCCAACATCGAGCTCACGACATTGCCCCACCACTGGTGGGCGATCTCGTGCGGGCGCATCAGGTCCGCATAGAAGCGCTGGGTCCCGGCCGTTAGGTTCTTCAGCACCCGATCCCCCCTCTCGAAATAGCTCAGAGTCGAGGCGTAGACCAGGCCGGGGAACCCTTGGCCGAAGTCGCCAGGGACCGGTGAAATCACCGTGACCGGCATCGCGGGCTCGCCGAAACGGTGCATGAAGTAGCGGAATGCGTCCGCGCTGTCATCCGCGATCCGCTCGATGTCCTCGGCCGGGCTCTCAGGCGGCGGGTTGGGCATGACAAGCACGGGAGGATCGTCGCGTCCGCGCCGTCGACCGCGTAGAGTGCTAGGCGGCAGCAGGACGGGTGTCCGCGGAGGCTGGAGCCTCTGCTCCACGTTCCTGGTGGCACGAACCTCGACTCGGAATCCGTCCACGTCGCGTCGCGACGAAGCGTAGTGCCCCAAGTTGAAGGCCGCCAAGCGAATCGGCCTTTCGGTTCTGAATCGCGAGACTCGCAAGCCGTCGCCAACGCGGTCTTCAACGAGTGACCCGGTTGCCACCAGCTCGAGATTCTGCGGGTAGCGGAACCCTAGCTCGTAGTGCGTTTTTTGAAATCCGAGCCGCGGATACCAGTTCTGGCGATTGGCGACGAAATACACGCCGGACCCAGCGTCCGACACAACCTTGCCGCGGTACTCGAACTCGATCGGATAGCGCGCTCCCGCAGCCAAGGAGTGAGGAAGGATCACAACGAGAGGGGCGTTGTCGCTTCTCCCGCTCCGCCCGGGCGCGGCCTGGCGCTGCTGCAGGAATTCGACCTCCTGACCCGCGACCCGCACCGCCGTGACCTCGAGTCTGCCCGAGAGATCAAAGCCCAGCGCCCGGGGACTCGGATCGGCGATTACGAGCGACGCCGCGACGCGCACGCTCATGTGGAGGTCCGCGCCGAGCCGTGCGTCGATTCGGTAGTCCTCGAGACGGCCCGCCTCGAGGAATGGGCTGCTTTTCCCGTTGCGGTAGGAACGCGCCTTGAATCGAGACCAGACTTCGTAATAGGCGCGCCCGCCGGATCTCACCAACTGCCCGGCGACGACCTGCTCCGGCAGCGTCGAATCAACAACCACGTCGAAGCGCCCGAGAGTCGCCCCTCGTATTGCCGCTACGAAGAAACCGCATGCGGTGCCGCGGTCGGAGTACAGGTCCAAGAGGACGCGCGAAGCGGAGGCTTCCACAAGATTGCGCAGCACGACCGACCAGCGAGGGGCGATCCGTGCTCCTTCTTCAGGGTCTAGCCGGTGAGACGGGGACTTCCGAATCGCGGCTTCAAGGACTTCCGGCGTGTCGTCTGTGAAGAACATCATCGCGTTGCGGAACTTCTCGCTGAGAATCGTCTCTTCCAGAAAGCGAGCTAGCGACTGGCGCTCCGCTGGTGTCGGCGGGATGACCAAGATCTCTCCCACATCGGTCTGGCTGGTAGCGAGAAACAGTGCGGCGACAGTCTTGTCCAGGACCGGTTTTCCGAAAATCACGTGCCCATCGGTGAAGTAGAGCTTGACGTCTTCGCGTTCGAGAAACACATCGCGCACCCGATAGCAGCGTTCGGGGTCCAGTTCGAGCGACTTGATCCTCCGCAGGTCCTCGGCTCCATCCGCCGCGGCCAGAGCCGTCGCCGCCCAGAGCATCGTCGCCACGCACCGAATTAGGAATGACAACGCCAAATCGCATTGTACGGGCCGCGCCAAGGCAACCGGCGCTCTAAGCACCTGCGAAACTCGCAAGGGTTTCGGATCATGCCGGAATTGAAGCGCAATCCCCGTTAGATTGCCGCCGAGTCGAAAAAGAGGATGACCAAGGATCCTGCGCTCGGCCCGCCGCCCAAGCCAGCGGAGGCCAGTGCAACGGAATTCGGACCTCTCGCGTCTGATCTTGACAGCAGGCAGTCTGAAACCAACCTCAACGAGATTCACGATGAAACGCATTCTTCCGAAACCTACTCACGCGATGTTGCTGCTGGCCATGTCCGCCGGTCTGTGCCAAGCCGAACTGCGCGTGCCGGACCAGGAAACCAAGCGCGAACCAAAGAACCCTAAGGAGGATGTCTCCAAGATCGGCGACCGCAAGGTCGGCAAGGCAGTCAATTTCTACAGCCTCGAGAAGGAGATCCAACTGGGCAAGCGGCTAGCGGAAGAGGTGGAAAAGACAGCCAAGATCGTGGACGATCCAGTGATCGCGGAATACGTGAACAGGATCGGCCAGAACATCGTCAACAACTCGGACTCCAAGGTGCCTTTCACGATCAAAGTGATCGATTCTGAAGAGGTCAACGCGTTCGCCTTGCCCGGCGGCTATTTCTACGTGAATACGGGACTGATCGAACTGGCGGAGGACGAGGCCGAGCTGGCCGGCGTCATGGCCCATGAGATCGCGCATGTCGCGGCTAGGCATGGCACTCGCAGCGCGACACGGGCGCAATTGGCGCAATTCGCCTCGATCCCGTTGATCTTCGTTGGCGGGTGGCTTGGCTACGGCATCCAGCAGGCGGCCAACTTCGCCATCCCGATGACGATGTTGAGATTCTCGCGCGAGTTCGAGAGGGACGCCGACTTCCTCGGCGTTCAGTACATGTACAAGGCCGGTTACGACCCGACATTAATGGTCCAATTCTTCGAACGCCTCAAGGCTATGCAGAAGAAGAAAAAGAACGCCATCGCGCGAGCGTTCAGTTCGCATCCGCTGACCAAGGACCGCATCAATGCCGTGCAGAAAACGATCGACGGGCTGCTTCCCGAGCAGCCGGCATATGCCGTCACTAGCAGCGAGTTCGAGGATGTCAAGGCTCGCGTGGCGCGGCTCAATTCGGCGCGCAGGCCGGCGCAACGCGATCCGAACCGTCCGACGCTGAGGCGCACCTCGGACAACGAGCCTATCCTGCCTGGCGAAGTCGAGCCGGAGGATGAGGACGACCGGCCTAAGCTGACACGACGCAATCTCTCCTGACAGGTGCCAATACGTTGCCCGGGGCTGCGCTGGCCGCAGCCCCGGGCTTAACACTTGAACAGCCGGCGGCGGGCAGCTTGCCCGCCTATCTTCCCGCAAGCCAGTCCGCGGTTGCGCCGAGGGCCTCGCCAAACCGATCTAGGATCATTTCTGTTTCCGCTTCCGTGACGATCAGAGGCGGCGAGAACGCGATCGAATCGCCCAGAGCTCGCAGCACGAGGCCGTGCTCGAGCGCTTTATTCATGCAGTACTCGCCTACGCCCAGCCGCGCGTCGAACCGCTTCCTGGACCGCTTGTCGGCGACCAGCTCGACAGCCGCCATCAGGCCGACTCCTCGCACCTCCCCGACGAGGGGATGGATCGCGAAGCGCTCCCGCAAGCCGTCGAGCAGCCGCGGGCCGAGGCGCCGAACGCGTTCGACAATGTCGCGCTCCTCATAGATTTTCAGGCACTCGAGCGCCACGGCCGCGCTTACGGGATGCCCGCTGTAGGTGAACCCGTGGGCAAATGTGCCAACTTCCTCGCTCCCTCGGACCAAGACTTCGTATACCTTCTCGTTGACCATCACAGCGGAAATCGGGGCGTAGGCAGACGAGAGCTGCTTGGCCGTGGTGAGCATGTCCGGCCGCAACCCGAAGGTCTGCGATCCCCACATGTTGCCGGTTCGCCCGAAACCGCAGATGACCTCGTCGGCGATGAAGAGCATGTCGTGCTTCCGGGTGATCTCCTGAACCTTTGCAAAATAGCCTCGCGGCGGGAGCAGAACGCCCCCTGCCCCCATCACCGGTTCCGCGATCATGGCCGCGACGGTTTCCGGCCCTTCGTCGACAATTTGCTGCTCCAGCTCGGATGCCAGGCGCGCGCCATACGCTTCTTCGGACTCGCCCGGGCGCGCGCCGTGGTAGTAGTGCGGACGAGACGCGTGGATCACATTGGCGATGGGCAGATCGAACTTGAGATGGTTGCGGAAGATGCCAGTAAGGCTTCCCGCCGCGACCGTGGAGCCGTGGAAGCCGTCCTTGCGCGCGATGATCTTTTTCTTCTCGCTGCGTCCTAGGGCGTTGTTGTAAAACCAGACGATCTTGACGACAGTGTCGGATGCCTCGGAACCTGAGTTCGCAAAAAACACCTTCGACATTGGCGATGGAGCGGTGCGAAGGAGGCGCTCGGCCAGTTCGATCGCGGGCGAATGGCTGCGCGAGGTGAACAGATGCATGAAGGGAAGCGTCTGCAACTGCCGGTAGGCCGCCTCGGCCAATCTGGTCTCGTTGAAACCCAGCGACGCACACCAAAGCCCCGAAGCAGCCTCCAGGTACGCCCTCCCATCCTCGCCGTACACCCACGCGCCATCACCCTTGGCGATTACTAGCGGCCCGCCGCGCTCGTGGCTTGACGGGTTGGTGAAAGGGTGCAGGACGCTGGAGACGTCTCGAACTGCGCTGGATTCAGGCATGTCTAAGCGAGTATATCCACCCGCTGTGACCGAGTTGCCTGCGATGAGTCGCGGCGACTCTGCACGGCATCCATAGGGAGGAACACCGGCCCGTTGAACCTGGCAAGGCAGCGCCCAAGGTGCCAGCCGCACGAAAGGAGCTTCCGTGGAGCGCCGGACCCCATCGATACCACTAGGGAGTGCCCGTGGGATCACCGCTAATTGCCGGCCGCTTTGATTCAACGAACCCGCTCGAGCAGCTTGAGTGCGTTTCGAACGATCGGCTGGTCTTCCAGCGAACCGTCCACGCCGTACACGCCGCCGTCATGATCCGCGAACCGAGCCAAGACCGCCTTCGCATTGTCGATTTCTTCCTCGGACGGCGAGAATACTTCGTTGACTACGGCAACTTGCCTTGGATGGATCGCGGCTTGGCCCGAAAATCCCAGCCTCCTGCTTCGCCAAGCCGCACGTCGCACCGCGCCAAGGTCCCGGTACTGCATCAACGGCGAATCGAACACCTCCTTGCGCATGGCGCGGGCGGCATTGACGACGCTGCTCCGAGCGAACACTACCTCGGACTCACCTTCCGTTCGCATGATCCTAGCCTCGACGGTGTAATCCTCGGCTCCGAAAAGCAAACCCGCAACGCGGGACGAGCACGCCCAACGGAGACTCGATGAGCGGAAAGACGACCGTGGCATCGGGCAATTCGGGAAGCAGTGCTTCGACGTCGCGAGCCGTCTCGCACTTCGGGATCACGACACCGCCGGGCACGCACTTCCGCATCGCGGCGCAATCAGTCTTTACAAGGTCCGGACGGTTGGAATTGATGCGAATCAGCACCCAGGTGCCACTTGTGGCGAATGTTGCCATGGCTTCCTGCGTGATGGCGCGAGCGGAAATCTTGTTGGCGTCTGCCACCGCGTCCTCCCAATCCAAGATCAGCGCGTCCGCGGAGACATCGACCGCCTTGGCTAGCTTTCGCGGACTGTCGCCGGGGACAAAGAGAATGCTACGAATTCTGCCTGGATCCATTGACTTCTACCTTTCGCTGTCACTGTGGTTCAAAGGCGGACGCACTCTTCGATTCTCCCGCGCTGCTGTGTGCGCGAAACTGCGAGGGCAACCAATACCGCAGCAAGATCGGCAAGTGTCGTGACATTCACGTGCGGATCTGCGGTACCGCCGAGCACTGGATATTCTGCGAGGTGATTGTCCGCCGTTTCAGCCTGCTCGCCATTTCCGGAGGACGGAGCGCCCGATCCCGTTCTTGGAGACCGCTCCTGATCGAGAAACGGTGGCGGCAGGCTCTCCAGCCGGTCTCGGCTTGTACAGTTGGCCATCACTGAACTCATAATGGTCGCTGAACACTCGCAGTATGGGCGAGTGGATTCGAGGAGGCGAACGCTCTTCATGGCCTACGGGCGATACTTCGACGAATTCGAGGTCGGCCAGGTGTTTCGACACTGGCCGGGTCGGACCATTTCGGAAGCGGATGACACTTGGTTCTCGCTGCTGACAATGAACCAGCACCCCGTTCACATCGACGCGCACTACGCAGCCCGCACCCAGCACGGGCAGAGGTTGGTGGTCGGCCCCCTAGTGTTCAGCATTGTGGTCGGCATGAGCGTGGCGGACGTCAGCGGCAGGGCAATTGCCAATCTCGACTACAGCGAGGTCAAGCATGTCGGACCGGTGTTCCACGGGGACACGATCTACGCGGAAAGCCGCATTGCCGGCCTGCGCGAGTCGAAGTCGAAGCCGGACCGAGGATTGGTCTACGTTGAGAGCCGCGGGTACAACCAGCGGGACGAGACGGTGCTCACTCTCAAGCGGACGGTGCTCGTGCCGAAGCGCCCCCGAGGTGCGGAATGAGTGCTCCGCTAACAGCCGAGCAGCGACAGATCCGCGACGCCGTGCGAGAGGTCTGTTCCGACTATCCCGGCGAGTACTGGCGAAACCTGGACGAGGTGCAGGGATACCCGACCGAGTTCGTGCGCGCGTTGACCCAGGGAGGCTGGCTGGCCGCGCTGATACCGGAGCAATACGGCGGAAGCGGGCTTGGGATTCTCGAGGCGAGCCTGATCATGGAAGCGATCAACGCTTCCGGCGGAAACGCAGCGGCTTGCCATGCCCAGATGTACATCATGGACGTTGTCACGCGTCGCGGGACGGAGCAGCAGAAGCAGCGTTTCCTGCCGGCGCTGGCGAGCGGCCACCTGCGCCTGCAAGCCTTCGGCGTCACGGAGCCGACAACGGGATCGGACACGACGCAGTTGCGAACGCGCGCCGAGAGGCGCGGAGACCGCTATGTCGTGCACGGCCAGAAGGTCTTCACCTCGCGTCTCGAGCATTCGGACCTGATGCTCTTGCTTGTCCGAACGACTCCGATCGACGAGGTCCAGAAAAGGACCCACGGCCTTTCGATTCTGCTGGTGGATCTCGCAGAAGCCGCTGGCAATGGCATCGAGGTTCGACCGCTCCGGACGATGATTAACCATCACACGTGCGAGCTCTTCCTTGACGGGCTCGAAGTGCCCGCCGCCAACCTAATTGGCGAGGAAGGCGAAGGGTTCCGGGCGCTGCTGGACGGCCTCAACGCCGAGAGGATCCTCATCGCGGCGGAATGCATCGGAGACGGCGATTGGTTCATTCGGAAAGCATGCGGCTACGCCCGGGAAAGGGTCGTGTTCGCACGGCCGATCGGCCAGAACCAAGGGATCCAGTTCCCTCTTTCCCAGGCTTACGCTCACACAAGAGCCGCCGACCTGATGCGGTTCCGAGCGGCGGGATTATATGACGACGGCCAGCCATGCGGCCCTCAAGCGAACATGGCGAAGCTGCTTGCTGCGGATGCCTCTTGGGAGGCGGCCAACGCCTGCCTGCAGACCCATGGCGGGTATGGCTTCGCCGCGGACTACGACGTGGAGCGAAAATTCCGGGAGACCCGTCTGTACCAAGTGGCACCGGTCTCGACGAACCTGATCCTCGCCTACATCGCCGAGAAGGTGCTGGGGCTGCCAAGATCCTATTGAGCCGCTTCCGCGAAGGCTGCTTCGATCTTGGCCAGCCCGTCGCTCAGGTTTCCGGAGATGTGGACTCTCAGGGCCCGCCGGCCCAACCGTGCCAAGACATTGAAATCACCGAGCGCCTGAGCAGCCTTCACCACGCCGAAACTAAGGCCTCTTCCCGGCGCGGGTATATCCGCAGCGTCGTCGCATCCGATCTGAACAAAGACTCCGCTGTCCGGTCCTCCCTTGTGTAACTGGCCGGTCGAGTGCAGGAATCTAGGGCCGAAACCAACGCACGTGGCGACTCGTGCGCGGCGTTGCACCAAGCTGCGCATGCGCGCTAGAGCCGCCTCGGTCTGGGGTTCCCTGCTCACGAAGGGCAGCAGGGCGAGATAGTCTCCCGCGCGGACGCGGTCAAGGTACGAGCTGAGCACGGAGGAGACCGTGGGATTGGCCGAGGCCGCGAGCAAACTCTCGGCCAGGCGGCGGGGCGCGAAAAGCTGGATCCCGGATTGCTCCAAGAACGCATCCTCGGCCGGGAGGGAGCCGTCGGCCTCGTACGCGGCCGTCAGCTCTCGAGCCGCTACCTTCGCGGATTCGACATCCGGCTGGTCAAACGGGTTGATGCCAAGCACAGCGCCGGCGACCGCGGTCGCAATTTCCCAGCGGAAGAATTCCTGGCCGATGTCCTCCAGCTGCTGCATGCGGATTCGCACGACCGGATGGCCGCGTCCGGACAGCTCCTCCAATCGCGAGTCTTCGGACCGCCCGAGTTCCGATTCCAACGAGGTTCGAACAAAGAGCCGATCATTGCCATAACAGGACGGCTCGCCGAGTCTTTCGCCCTCAATCGGGACAATGCCCTTGCCGTGCTTCCCGGTCGACTCGGCAACCAACTGCTCGATCCAAGTGCCGAGCGAAGCAACGCCGGGCGAAGTCAGGAGCGTGAGCTTGTCCCTGCCTGCTAGAGCGGCGGTCCCCAGCAAAAGTCCAAGCCGCAGTCCGGGGTTGTCGATGACGGGCCGCTCAGGGCCGCAAGCCGCGTGCATGTCTCGTGCTCCGTCCAACAGCCTGTCCACGTCGAGTCCCAAAGCCGCGGCAGGCACAAGGCCGAAGTTCGACAGTGCGGAATAGCGGCCCCCGATCGACGGCACACCGTAGAACACGCGGCCGAATCCCAGGTCCCGCGCGATCGCCTCGAGTCGCGAGCCGGGATCGGTGATCGCGACGAACTGTCTCGCCGCCCTGAGGGCGCCAATTCGACGGGTGGAGCGATCCAAGAAATGCTGCGTGAGGAGGGATGTCTCGATCGTGGACCCGGACTTGCTCGCGGAGAGGAAAAGTGTCGTCTCGATGCGGATTGAGTCCTCGCATGCTTGGATCTGGGCCGGGTCGGTGGAATCGACGACCTTGAGATCGGGGAAGCCTTCGCTTACGCCAAAGCACAGGCGCAGGACCTCCGGGCATAAGCTGGACCCTCCCATGCCGAGAAGAACCGCGTGGCTGTAGCGCCCACGCACGTGCTCGCGGAAGTCCCGCAGCTGGGCGGTGCGCATCGGTTGCGGCTCGACGACACGCAGCCAGCCCAGCCAGTTACCTTCCCCGGTCGAGGTCCAAAGCGATTCGTCCCCGTCCCAAAAGCGCTGCATCTTGGCGCCAGCATCCCACTCCTCGGAAACCTTCCGTACTCTTTCTCTCAGTGAATCTGACAGCCGCTCTTGTTGAGTGTTGATGCGAGGCACGTGAACGATCCTCCTTTTCCATGCACGTTTGGCAAGCGAGCTAAAAGGGAATCGAGAGCTTGCAGTTCCGCGGCTTCGCGACGGCGGGAAGCCGATGGATCGGTAGGCAGGCGAAACGATCATGCGGGAGCACGTTTCGCCCGCCGGCGCCTAAAAAGCGCTCTCAAAGCCATCCTAGCAACGAACGTCCTGATGGGCTCGGGACCGACCTTGCCCGGGCGTTCAAGCGCGAACTTGCTGGGTTCGCAGGAACCGGCCAGTTCGGCCGAGATCCGATCCGTTCCCAAAGCCAGATACGATAATGAGGTCGAGATGATTCGTCATGACTGGTCGCTGCAAGAGATCCGGCTGATCCACGACCTGCCGCTGCCCGAGCTCCTTTACCGCGCACAGAGCGCTCACCGCGCTTACCACGATCCAGAGGCCGTCCAGGGGTGTGCGCTGCTGAGTATAAAGACTGGTCACTGCCCGGAAGACTGCGCCTATTGCCCACAGTCCGCTCGCTACGAGACCGGCTTGGGATCCGAACCGCTGCTTAGCGTCCGCGAGACGCTGCGCGCGGCCAAGAACGCCAAAGCGAACGGGGCGACGAGATTCTGCATGGGAGCCGCGTGGCGCGAAGCCCCTGAGGGACCGGAATTCGAACGGGTTGTCGAAATGGTCCGGGGTGTGCGCGAACTCGGGATGGAAGCGTGCTGCACGCTGGGCATGCTGACCCAAGACCAGGCAAACCGCCTCGCGGAGGCGGGGCTGACAGCCTATAACCACAACCTCGACACGAGCCCGGAGTTTTACGGCGAGATCATCACCACACGCAGCTACCAGGACCGTCTTGACACACTGGCACGCGTCCGTCGCAGCGGCGTCACGGTCTGTTGCGGCGGCATCATCGGGATGGGCGAGAGCATCGAGGACCGATTGGGGTTGATTCTTCAGCTGGCCCGACAAGATCCCCACCCCGAGAGCGTGCCCATCAACAGCCTCGTCCGGGTGGCCGGAACACCGCTCGCGGGGCAGGCTCCTGTCGGTGGCTTGGAATTTGCGAGGGTTATCGCTACAGCTAGGATCGCGATGCCCTCATCCATCGTGCGCCTCTCGGCCGGCCGCCTCGAAATGTCCGAGGAAGGGCAGGCCCTTTGTTTCCTGGCCGGAGCGAACTCAATTTTCCTTGGAGAGCGCTTGCTAACGACTCCCAACCCGGCCTCGAGCGAGGACGAGGGACTGCTCTCGAAGATGGGAATGCGGCTTTGCGAGCAGCCGCTGACGACCGTTTCCGGATCCCAATCCTAGCTCCAGCTGAGACTCGAATCCGCGGAAGGCAACCGACCGGATGGCGACATCGAGCCGCATTCTCGAACACCGCGTCCTGGCGCGCCTGGCTGAACTGGACGCGCTGGGCATCAGGCGGAAGCTCTCCGAGCCATCCGGCATCGACCTATGTTCCAACGACTATCTGGGATTCGCGCAGCATCCGCGGATGCGCCGGCGATTCGTCGAAGCCGTCGAAGCGATGGGTGTCGGGTCTACGGGCTCGCGCCTGCTGCGAGGGCACCGCTCCGCCTTTCGCTCGGTCGAGGAGCGCTTCGCACGCTTCAAGGGAACGCCGGCCGCGCTGTTCTTGGGCAGCGGGTGGGCCGCGAACCTAGGCGTTCTCGCGTCATTCCTCAACGAGGACGATGTTGTCTTTTCCGACGAGCTGAACCATGCAAGCTTGATCGACGGAATGCGTATGTCACGGGCGCGGAGGGTCGTGTACGGACACTGCGACACTGAGTCTCTTGCGCGACTCATCGAATCTGTTCCCTGCGCTGGCCAGCGATTTGTCGTCACCGAATCGCTGTTCAGCATGGACGGCGATATCGCCCCGCTGGACTTCTATGCCGAATTGCAGGCGCGCCACGGACTCGCCCTCATCGTGGACGAAGCGCATGCAGTAGGGGTTTACGGCGAGACCGGCAGCGGGCTCATCGAGGACGTGGGAATCGGAGAGCATGTCTTCCTTTCGGTGAATTCCGCAGGCAAAGCCCTCGGTGTTTGCGGGGCGTTCGTGTGCGGACCTGAATGGGCAATCGACTACCTGGTCCAAGCCGCCCGTCCATTCGTGTTCTCGACCGCACCCCCTCCCGCTACCGCCTCGGCCATCGACGAAGCGCTGGACCTGCTCGAGGAATCGGAGAATCGACGCCGGCACGTTCGCGGCTTGGGCAAGTCGCTGCGGGCTTCTTTGGGTATCGGGGACGGGGACTCGCAGATCGTGCCGATCATACTCGGACGCAACGACCTCGCGGTCCGTGCGGCGACCCGACTGCGCGCGCGCGGATTCGACGTGCGCGCGATCCGCCCGCCGACGGTGCCGGACGGGACAGCACGTCTCAGAGTGTCGCTCAACGCCGGTTTGAGCGAGACAGAAGTCCAGAGATTCGCGAGCCAGCTGAAAGTCATAGTCAAAGAGTTGGAACCTTGCTTGGCACCTTCGTGACCGGAACCGACACCGGCATCGGCAAGACAGTCGTGTCGAGCCTGCTGGTGGCATCCATTCGGGGATTCCGACCGACCGCCTACTGGAAGCCTGTTCAAACAGGCATCGAGCAAGACGACGACACGGCCGAGGTGCGTCGGCTGGCACGCTGCACGCGCGACGAGATCGTCGACGCCGGAATCCGCCTGCCCCGTCCGCTTTCGCCGCATCTTTCGGCACGACTCGCTGGCCGCAGCATCGCGGTCGACGAACTCACTGCAATCGCCGACCGCCTGCCGAAAGATCGCTTTTGGGTTGTGGAGGGAGCGGGCGGCATATTGGTGCCACTCAACGACATGGAAACCATGGCGGATCTGATCGCCGAACTCCGCCTGCCGGCGCTGATCACGGCACGATCCGGTCTAGGCACTATCAACCACACGCTTCTGACCCTCGCGGAATTGCGACGGCGCTCTATTCCGATCGCGGGAGTGGTGATGGTCGGCAAACGGAACGACGAGAACCGCAAGGCAATCGAAGAGTACGGCGGCACTGCCGTACTGGCCGAAGTTCCGTTCCTGGCGAGTCTCGGGCCTGATTCCGTGGGGAACCTGGCGCAGGGGCTAGCGGCCGAGTTGAGGCGCGTAGCGAGCTGACCGCCAGTGCCATGCCGCCCTGCTCCGTAGTCAGGCCTCGTATGATGGAAATTCGCGATGTTTGGTTCTTCGACTACCATCAAGCTGGACAAGGCCCTATTTGCACGGGTGAGGCGCTGCGCCGACGCTGCCGGCTACTCCTCGCCGCGGGAATTCGTCGAGCACGTGATCGAAAAGGAGTTGGCGCAAATCGAAGAGGGCGCTTCGGACGAGGAAATCATGAAGAAGCTGCAGGGACTCGGCTATCTCGAGTAGGACTGACGACGCCGTGATCGTCGATGGCTTCAACACTCTCCTGCGCACGCTGATCTCGGCGCATGCCGGCTTGTTCGAGCCGGCGCACCCGCTTGTCGGGCTTGCCTTGGCATCGTTGCTAACCGGAGTAGCGATGCTCTGGGTGGTCGGAAAGACATCGAATCAGCGCGCGATCGAGCGCGCCAAGAAACGCATGCAGGCGCACCTGCTGGAAATGCGCCTGTACCGGGACGAACCGAGCTTGCTGTTTCGGGCCCAAGGGAGCCTGCTTCTCAATAATGCCCGCTACGTAGGCCACATGCTGCGTCCGGCACTATTCCTGGCTCTGCCCATGGTCGTGCTCTACGCGCACTTCGACGCAGTCTACGGGCGACGCCCGTTGCATGTCGGGGAATCCGCTCTGGTCTCGGCGGACACGGGACTCAATGGCACGGAACTCTCGCTCTCAGCGACAGATGGCTTTGAAGTCGAAAGCGTTTCGGTCACAAGCGCGGCATCCGGCCAAGTCGTTTGGCGCATCCGGGCTACGGAGGAAGTGACAGGCGATCTCGCCCTCAAGACGCCGCAGGGCACCGTTAGCAAGCAGGCGTCGGCGAGCAATGCCGAGCTGTACGTCTCGGCCACCAGGACCAGCTCGTGGTGGGAGAGACTCCTGCTCTCGCCAGGAGAAAGCGGGTACGTCTCAACCACGGTCAGGAGTGTCGGCATCGAATACCCGTCCCGGGAGATCGGCGTCGGCGATTGGGAAACCCATTGGGTTGTGTGGTTCCTAGGTATTTCCATCCTTTCCGCCTATCTGCTCAAGCGACTTTTCGGAATCGTTCTGTAGCAGCATTGGCACGCCCAGCATCGTGTGCTCCGTCCGCTGCTCGAAGCCATATCGGATACACTGCGACTCGCGGGCGTCAGCCCGACCATATCGCCATGCCTAGGCAACGACCTGCTCATGTCCTGTGCGTCGGGATGGGCTTCCTAGACACAAGGGTATGCGTGGAGCGATTCCCGCCCAGGCTGCACCGAGAGAACGCTACCAGGCGATACGATGCGCTAGGCGGCCCGGCAACGGTCGGGGCAGTGGCCGTCGTGCTCCTTGGCGGCACGGCCTCGTTCTGGGGAAGACGCGGTGACGATTTTGCGGGTGAACGCATCGCAAGCCTTCTCGAGGCGCAGGGCGTCGACACTTCCGGCTACCGCGTGTTTCCCGGCACCAGTCCTACTTGCGAGGTCTTCATCCGGCCGGACGGCGAACGATTCCTGTTTCCCTACCTAGGGGACGGCATGCCGCCCGAGGCGGATTGGATTCCCGACGAGGCCATCGACGGTGCCGACGCCGTGCTGATTGACGGTCGCTGGCCGGCGGGCGGCCTGCGCGTGGCAGAGCGAGCTGCCGAACGAGGGATTCCCATCGTGCATGACTTCGATCAGAACCTTCCCGAAGTCTGGAAAATCGCGAGCCGCGCGACGCACGCCATCGCAGACGAGGACCTAGCCGACATCCACGGGGGCGTCGGTCGATTGCTCGAAAAGATCGAAGCGCTGGGGGCTTGGGGCGCCGTGACACTTGGGGATCAAGGCGTGGCGCACCGAGGAGGTCGCGTCCCGGCGTTCCCAGTCACTGTCCGAGACAGCACGGGGGCGGGCGACGTGTTCCACGGCGCGTTCGCACTGGCGATGGCGCAGGGGCGAGACGAGATCGAGGCCGTCCATTTCGGGTGTGCCGCTGGAGCGCTGCACTGCAAGTTCGGGCGCGTTCCCGAATTGGCAGACGTCGAATCCCTGTTGCGCGGGGGGTAACGGCCGAGCCGCTACTGCACCGGCAGCAGCACCTCGTTGCTGGAGACGCCGTCCACCTCGACCCGCAGCGGATGGTTTCCGGGCATCAAAGAAGACGGCAAGACGGCGGTCACCAAGTACAGTCCCGCCATGCTAGGATCCAGCCCCGAGTAGGTCACATCCGCTTCCTCGCCGTCAATCCAGACCCGCGGGGAATGGACTGTCGAATTCAACATGCTGCTGACCGATCCCGTGGGTGGCTGCGACTGGACCGGCCCGTTGCCAGTCATGGCGATGGTCACAGCTTTTCCGCGCACCGCCGGGTTCCCGACCGTGACGGCCGTGCCGTCGGAGCGCAAGGCCGCGACAAATGACTCGTTGCCCGACGGGTAGCTGAATATGCCTGGATCGGTCTCGGCCACCGGGAACTGAAACGGCGCGGCGCGATTTCCGGATTGCACCTTCACAAAGGCATCCGTGGCGCCGGCCAATTCCCAAGGGACCTGGACTGTCAGGGAGCTCTCGCTGATGGAAGAGAGCCGACCGGCCGCGCTAACGTCAATGCCCGGCGCGTCAAAAGCAACCGTGACACCCTTGCGAGAAAGCGGGAGCCGGCGGACCTGCGGGACGGAAGCCGGCCCCGACGGATGGCTGGCGAACTTGCCACCCGCGATCGTGGCAAGCGAACCCGGGGCGATCCCCCTGGCTGAAGATAGCGTCGCGCTGTTAGCGATGGAAGCGATCTCCGGCTTCCTGCCGGATGCGTTGTAGAGGAACCGAATCTCGAGTTGACCGACCTTGGCGACGACGAGCTGGTCCCCGGGGTCGGAATCATAGCGAACCGTGGCGAAAATCAGGCCCGTCTGTCCGGTCACCGGGCTGTTCCGCCGAATCGCGATCGATTCCGGATCGGCGGAGAACTGCACGCTGCGGCCCGCGACCGGGACGCCGAACTGATCCAGCACGCGAGCTACGACGGTCTCGGTCGACACTTCGCCCTCGATTCCGATCTCGTATCGGCCCCGGAACCGCAAGGCGTCGAAGGGCTCGTTGTCCCCGACAACATACATGTACGGAATCGACACGTCACCGAACCCGCTCAAGCTGACCAGCTTCAGGCGGCCCTCGTACGATCCGGGGGCAGGTTGACTGCCCTCGAGCGCAATCTGCAGCGTCTTGGTCTGGCGGGGTCCGAGCCTGAACACGGCCGCGCGGCGTCCGTCGATCGTCACGCGCCCATTGGCGTCCGCGTCTCGCGGTTCGATGGTCAATAGGTACGATTGGGCGCGATTGGCCTTGTTGGCGATCGTGACTTCCTTGCGGACCGGGAACGATACTTCCCGCACCGAGCCGAAGCCGATGGACGGGGGCACGGCAGTCGCGTTCGGACGCAACGCAGCGGCGATGTCCAGCACTCCGGCACCAGCGGAGGTCAGGCGAGCAGGCTCGCCGTCTTCCAGCACTCGAGGGCTCGCCGAATTGATCAGCGCAGAGGCTACCTGCCGGGCCGTGAAGGACGGGTAAGCCTGCCAGACGATAGCGACGGCCCCCGTGACGACAGGCGCGGCAAAGCTCGTGCCGCTGATCGTTCGAAAGCCGCTCGGAGCGAACAGGTTGCCCTGGTCGTTGTACTTCGGCGCGGCTGTGTAGACATCGAGACCTGGTGCCACCAGGTCTGGCTTGGGAAGCAGTGCAAGATTGGGGCCTCGCGAACTCCGGGGCGCGACGTAAGCCCAATCCCGCTCGGAAACAGCCGGCGTGGGATCCAGCGTCAGCAGGTTCTCGGGATGGGCTAGCAATTCGCGAATGGCACTGCCGTCCGTGCCACCGACGAAAAATGCCGGTATGTCGGTGTACTCGAGCAGGGCCATCTCCACCAAGTCATCGCCGTCGTGGTTGATGACAAGAACGCCCGAAGCTCCCGCTGCGTCCGCTTGCTCGACCTTCTCAACGAAAAAGCACTCGCCGCGGTCAATCACGACGATCTTGCCGGCGAGCGCGCGGTCGGGATACTGGCCGCACCCTTGGGCGTCGATGATTTCGGACGCCGCCACCGCCGGGGCCGTCAAGGGGCCGTCCGCGGCGGGCCCGGTCCCGCTCCTCGCGTGGAAAGCTTGGTCGGCAACCCGCACCGACTCGTTCAGCGAGGCCGAGTTCCCCGTCCCGCCAACCGTGATCACTCCTGGAGCGCTGCCCGGCGAGATGATCGTGCTCTTCGCAGGAAATGGTTGCGAGCCGAGGAAGCCGTGGTTCCCCGCCGCGGCAACCACCGCAATGCCGAGGTCCTCCACCAGGCTCTGGGCGGCTACCGCAAGCGGGTTGCAGACCGCGTCCGCGAAGCCTCTCCCGCAGTCTTGGCCCGTCGCGTCCCACGGGTAGTACATGGGATTGCCAAGGCTCAAGTTCACTATGTCCATTCCGTCGTCGACGGCATCGTCAAGCGCGGCGATCACGGCATGGTCGGCGGTGTAGAAGTTCAAGCCGGGCGAGCCGAACACCTTGTACACGCCCAGCCGCGCCTTGGGAGCGATCCCGCTGATCCGCCCCAAGGGCGTGTCCACTCGCTTGCCTGCGGCGATCATCGCGACGGCGGTGCCGTGGCCACTCAGATCCCACGGCGAATTGTCGTCGGGCGTAGAGGTCGCGGGGGCACGGGAATTCAAGAGATGCACGTAGCTGCGCACTGCGATGACTTTCGTGTTCGCGAGATCCAAATATTGCGGATCGCCTCGCGGGTAGCCGTCGAGAGAGGGAAGCGAGGTATCGCGAAACGCCTCGTGATCAAAATCGAGCCCGGAGTCAATTACGCCGATTTTCATTTCCTGCCCGAACAGCTGCGTGCCAGTAGGACGAATTCGGGCGGCCGATACATGCACGATTGTCGAGACGGTCTTGAGCATCGGTTCATAGCGTTGCCCCCGAACCACTCCCTTGACGCCGGGCATGTCACTGATTGCAGCCGCCTGCTCGTCCGTCGCTCGCACAAACACTGCATTCAATACGTTTTGCGCGGAACCGATCACCTGTGCGTCGAGGGCCTTGATGGCCGCGATGACCGGGTCCTGGGTTCTGACGACGGCACGTCGCATCAATGCGGCGCTGGCCGCGGCTCTTTGCCGGGGAATCGCTGCATTCTTGGAGTCTGGTGCTCTAGAAGACCTCAAGCGCTCGCCCACCGACGGACCCTCCAAGAGAACCGTGTATTCGGCTGCCTCGCTACTCTCGAACGGCAGCTGGGCGAGCCCGACCGACGAAAGGCCGAGCAGGGAGACCAGAGCTATGAGCGCCGCTACCGCGGTCGGCAAGGGGTGTTGCGACAGCGACGGGAGAGGGATGACCCACAGCCCGACTCTAGGAATCCGTCCCAATCGGTTATCCATTCCCACCAAGAATCGAAAGTTCGCGGGCGATACGATGAGCCACCCGTGCCGCGGGCTGTCCAGGTCCCGCGCCCCAAGGTCGGCCGCTGTGCGATGCTAGACGATCGCTTGGCTCGCTTCTGGCACGACCCGTTCCGCGACCTTCAGTAAACACCATGAACGCGACACTGCTTCGCTGCTCCATTATCGCCGCCCTAGGCGGCCTGCTCTTCGGATTCGACACAGCTGTGATCTCGGGGACGACCGATCACCTTCGGGAAGTCTTCGACCTAGAGGGCTTCGGTCTCGGTTTTACTGTGGCAAGCGCTTTGATCGGCACAATCTTCGGCGCGCTGTTCGCCGGCTATCCGGCAGACCGAATCGGTCGCCGGAACACGTTGATTTGGATCGCCTTCTTTTATTTCGTTTCCGCTGTTGGCAGCGCAGTCGCCTGGGATTGGTACTCGTTCCTTATCTTCCGATGGCTGGGCGGGCTTGGAGTCGGAGCCTCGTCAGTCGTGGCCCCGATGTACATCGCGGAGATCTCCCCGCCGAAGTACCGGGGCCGGCTTGTCGCAATCACCCAATTCAACATCGTGCTCGGCATCCTCGCCGCCTACATGTCCAACTACGGCGTTGCATTGATGAGCTACGGAGCCATTGAGTGGCGCGTCATGTTCGGCATCGAAGCGCTGCCGGCGGCGGCCTTCTTCTTGCTGATGTTCGCAACGCCGCGCAGCCCGCGCTGGCTGGTGGCTCAAGGAAGGAGCGCTGCGGCAGCCAAGGTTCTCGAGTTGGTCGGAGCGGCGGACGTGCCGCGCGAACTGCGCGAAATCGAGGAATCCCTTGCGGAGACGGCGGAGAGCGCCAAGGAGCGCCTGCTGCAATGGAAATACCATCGCCCCGTGAGCTTGGCGGTGGCAATCGCCACATTCAACCAGCTATCGGGCATCAACGCGTTGATGTATTACGCGCCCCACATCTTCCGGATGGCAGGCGCGGGAACCGATTCGTCACTGGCGCAAGCGGTGATCGTAGGATGCACCAACCTCGTCTTCACGATGGCAGCGTTGCTTGTGATCGACAAGTTCGGCCGCCGCAAGCTGATGGTCGCTGGATCGATCGGCTATATCGTGAGCCTGGCGGCGACCGCGGCCGCCTTCTACGCCTTCGGGACTGATTTCACTCCATTGGGCAGCATGGTCGTGCTAGCCAGCCTGATGGTGTTCATTGCGTCGCATGCATTCGGGCAAGGTGCGGTGATCTGGGTCTACCTCAGCGAAATCTTCCCGAATCGGGTCCGGGCCCAGGGGCAGGCACTGGGCAGCTTCACGCACTGGGTGTTCGCTGCCCTGATCTCTTGGACGTTTCCTGTGATTGCCGAGATCTCGGGAGGCCACACCTTCGCGTTTTACTCGAGCATGATGGTGCTGCAGCTGATCTGGGTGCTGAAAGTCATGCCGGAGACCAAGGGCGTGGCTCTTGAGGAGATCCAGAAGCGGCTCAGCGGTACCTAGACCCGGGCTCGCCACTTGGCGCTTGCCGCAGCACCGGGAGGCCAAGCGACTTCGCTCGCTATCAAGGCGTGCCGGCATGACGAGCGATGCGCCGGTTTCCAGCTGTCATCCCGCCGTCAAACGGCGGTTTCCGGACGCCGTGCGGTAAAAACGCCCGCCTGCGGACCGCTAGGCGGCCGCACTTCCAAGCAGGGATTCCTCGCCGAGTTCGAGGATCTGTCCGGCGGGGACCTGGGCGTCGAGTTCCGTACCGTCGTAGCGGACTACGAAAGGCTTGCCAAGATGCGACTTGATGCGCGCCGAGACAAGCCGCCTTTCGCGCCACTCGATGTCCACGGTGAACCCTCCGCGGGCCCTCAGCCCCTCCACGGCTCCGCTGGAAAGTGCGGCAGGAACGGCCGGAAGCAAGTGCAAGTAGCCTGCCTCTCCGCTCTGGACAGCGCTTTCCCCGAGCGCCGTGCCGTGAGGGTCGTGACTTTGCAAGAGCATTTCGGCGACACCGGCCGTAGCTCCAAAGTTGCCGTCGATCTGAAACGGGGGATGGGCATCGAACAGATTCGGGTACAACCCGCCCCGTCGCCCGTCCAGCCGCCGCTCCATCCTTTCCGGCACCGGACCTAGCAAGCCCTCCAGAATCTTGAAGGCATGGTCGCCATCGAAGAATCTGGCCCATAGGTTGACCTTCCATCCCATCGACCATCCGGTCGCGCCATCCCCACGGAACTCGAGTGACTTGCGGGCGGCCGCAAAAAGCTCGGGCGTTCCGTAAGGGGTGATCTCCACCCCGGGATGCAAGCCGAACAGGTGCGAGACATGGCGGTGCTTGTTCTCTGGGTCGTCGGCGTCTTCGAGCCACTCCTGCAACTGGCCGAGCCGCCCGATTCGATTCGGCGCAATTCTCGCCCGGACGCGAGCCAGCTCTTGCCTGAACTGCTCGTCAACCCCAAGCGCTGCCGCTGCAGCAATCGTGTTTCCCATCAGGTTGCGGACGATTTGGTGGTCCATTGTCGGCCCCATGACGAGACCTCCGTTCTCCGGCGAGTTGCTCGGCCCCGAGATCAACCACTCGCCGTCGGGCGATTCGACGAGCGCATCAAGGAAGAATTCCGACGCGCCGCGCATCAAGGGGTAGGCCGTGCTCCTCAGGAAATCCAAGTCGCCGCCGTAGAGGTAGTGCTGCCAAAGGTCTTGGCACAGCCACGCGCCGCCGGTGGGCCACACCCCGTGATTGGAATGATTGATCGGGGCCGTGCCGCGCCACAGGTCGAAGTTGTGGTGCAGGACCCACCCGCGCGCCGCATAATGCTCCCGCGCGGTTTCCGCGCCCGACGCGGCCACTTCCCGCAGCGCTGCGAACAACGGCCCGTGCGTCTCTGGAAGGCCGGTCGATTCCGACGGCCAGTAGTTCATTTCGGTGTTGATGTTGACCGTGTACTTGCTGTCCCACGGCGGCTCGTCGGAGTCGTTCCAGAGCCCCTGCAGGTTGGCCGGCTGGCTGTCCCCGCGACTTGAAGAAATCAGAAGAAAGCGCCCGTACTGGAATAACAACGCGACGAGCTGCGGGTCCGGCCGCGAGGCGAACTTGGCTATGCGCTCGTCGGTCGGGTCGACCGCGGCCGGAGTCGTGCCCAAGTCGATGCGGACCCGGTCAAACAATTCGCGATGACTGGACGCGCTCTCTTGCCGGAGTTCGCGGTACGGGAGGTGGGCAGCGTTTGCAAGCACCGCTAGATTCCGTTCCGAAGGGTCTGCGGACACATCACGGAAGTTGACGAAGTTCGTGGCCCCGGCCAGCAATAGCGTCGCCTCGTTCGCGCCCTCGACGTGAATCCGGCCTTCATCGAATGCAGCATCGCCGTCCGTTCGCACGAAGAGACGCGCTTCGAACCGGATCGCGCCGCCGTCGACTCTGCCTGCCAAGCGCAGGGCGCCGCGGTCCTCTCCGATTGTCTCGACCGGGTGGGATGTCTGCAGCGAGGCGGTGAACGCGAGCCGCCGGTCACCGCTTGTCGTTAGCTGAATTGCCAGAACCTGCCTGGGGTAGCTCGCGAGGACTTCCTGCCGGTGGGTGACGTCTCCGGCGACGAACTCGACCCGGGACAAGGCATCTTGAATGTCGAGCGAGCGTCGGTACCCGGCAATCTCGGTGTCGGCAACGCCGCCCCTGTCGATCAGCAGATCTCCAAAGGACTGGTAGGGCCTTTGGCGCAGCGGCACGCTCATGAAGCGCTCCATGGCGAGCGACTCGGCCTCGCGTTGCTTGCCCTGGAATAGCAAGGACCGAATTCGGTTCAGCCAGCGATGGGATCCGGGATTGGCGTAGCTGTGCGGCCCCCCTTGCCACACTGTGTCCTCGTTGAACTGAATGCGCTCGTTCGCAGCCCGCCCGAATACCATCGCACCGAGCCGGCCGTTTCCCACAGGCAAGGCTTCCACCCATCGCTCGGCCGGGCGGCGGTACCAGAGCTCGAGAGTCGTCCCCGACTGTCCCGTCTCGCAACCGGGCGCGCCAATGGCAGCGGCGACGGAAGCGAGAAACTCTCGACGGTCATGTCGGTACGACATCTTGCCTAGTGTAGTGCGCGACCAGCGAGTCTGTGGTCCCGGCCCGGGGCTATACTCGGGAGCACTTGGCAGAGATGCCTGGACCGCCCACAGAGCAATGCGAAAGACAATCCTGGCAGCGCTAGCAGCGATCGGCCTTCAGACTGGGCAGGCAGCCGCGCAGGATGTGTTGCCGGGCCATGTGGATCCTGCTCCAGTCCTTGACGCCGTCGCCAAGGCGATGGGGGTCGACAAGCTGCGATGCGTCAGCTTCGCGGGGACCGCATATGCGGGCCAGGTCGGCCAGAACATAACGCAGGACACCGATTGGCCACTTGGCGAGCCTCTCGAGGAGTACGAACGCACGATCGACTTCGATCGGAAATCCTCCGTCGAGCGCTTCACGCGCGAGCCCGGCATGAATCCCGCCTCCTGGAAATACGGACCGGGATGGCGAGGAGGCACCCCGCTGCAGGAAAACGAACGCCAGGCATTCGCGGTCTCGGGCGAACATGCTTGGTACGTGGACGGTCACGGCTCCGAGCCCGTTCCGGCACCGACAAGCGCGGAACTGTGGCAGCTCGATATCTGGATGACGCCTCACGGGTTTATGAAGGCCGCCAGGCTGCCGGAAGCGCACACCACGGCGATCTGGCGCTGGGAATTGGGCGAGAGCGGCCGCGACGGCGCCACGACGAGCGACATAGCCAAGGTCATCGTGCTTTCGGCAACCGTGCTCGGCAGGTATCGCGTCAACGCTACGGTGCGGGCGGGCAACCTCATCCAGCGAACCCAGACGCGAGTGCCCCACCCGGTGCTCGGAGACATGAACTACGAGCATGAATTCACCGAATGGAAGGACTTGGGGAATGGCGTCGTGTTTCCCGCGGGCTGGCACCACCACGACGGCTGGGACGACGAGCGCCAAGTGCCCCTCCTTAGCGGCGGGCATAACAGTTTCGGCGGAACCTTTCCCCGGATGCGGATGAACGACTGCGAACCGGTCGCGGTGCCCGACAGCGTGCTCGGGGCCGCGCGGCCCCCGAGCGCGGTGGATGTCCAAGAGCTGGCGCATGGAGCGTGGCTGCTAGGAGGGACTTCGCACAATAGCGCGGCGATCGAGTTCAAGGACTTCGTGGCAGTCGTCGAAGCGCCGCTGAACGAGCGGCGCTCGCTGGCAGTGATCGAGAGAATCGTGGAACTCGTGCCGGACAAGCCGATCCGCTATCTGATCAATACCCACGCCCACTACGACCATCTAGGCGGGTTGCGCACCTACTTGCACATAGGCGCGACAATCCTCACCCATCAAAGGAACCGCCTCTTCTACGAAAGCGAGCTGCTGAACTACGAGCCTCGGACGCTGCAACCGGACATGGTGTCGCTACACCCGCCCACTGAGATCTCCGAAGGCTACACGATAGAGGACGTGGACGAGAAGTACATTCTTGGCGATGGAGAGCGTTTCCTGGAGATCTACTACGTCCAAGGCATAGGGACGCACGTGGAAGGCATGCTGATGGCGTACCTTCCCAAAGAGCGGATCATCATTGAGGGCGACCTTTACGATCCCGGCTTGCTGCCAAAGGAGCATGCGAGACCAACAGAGACTGAAAGGGCTTTCTTCAGGAACGTCGAACAGAACCGGCTCCAGCCTCTGCTGGTAGCCCCGATTCACGGCGCCGCGGTTTCGTGGGAAGAGTTCCTCAACGAAACGGTGCAGGACGGAATCGAGGAATGACACGGCAAGTTGCAGAGAACCCGAAACAAATGCTGCGGCTCAACGGAACAAGGAGTGGGCGAAGAATTGGCTCGAGACCAGATTAGATGCCAGAATCCCTAAGAGTACGGAAGAATAGTTCTGTAAGTGACAATGTGCCATGCCTCGATTTGCAATAAATTGGCGATAATCACTGATTGATATAAGAAAATTGAAATCTATGAACGCAATGTATTCTGCCAGAAATCATTCTAATTTCGTCTCAATCCAATTGGATAATATGTGAATCAATTCCTTGTCAATATCGTCGAAATATTTATCTATATTAGATCCACTATATTACGAAATATGCCCCGCATTCTCTTACATTAATTGTCTCTAGAATGCACTACTGTCTAATGGATACGCATGCCGTTTGGGAAAGCCGTCCTCGGCGATTGCGCCGAGAGCGCTGCACAGAAACAAAAGCACCGGCTGAAGCGCTTCTTTGCAGGCAGTCGGCTAACGGGCAGCCAATCGGGGCATGACCGGGAGTTCGCGACGAGCCCCGGATGCCCCGGAGCGCGTCTTGCGGGCAGCCCCGAGCGTGGGAAGCGTGGCAGGAGTTCCCGTCTGTGCGTACCGACTCCCCGATGCCCCGCTCGGGGGTTGAGGGGCCTTGCTGCGAGCGATCCTGGTGCATTAGTCGCCACTCATCCCGACCCGTTGACGATTGGCTAGATCCAGGTCGCGCCACACTTGCTCTCGCACACTAGGCTGGGAATCGACGCCGAGCGCCACATCGCGAGAATCCTCGAAGAACTGCTAGGCGACGCCGATATCGGTCGATTGCTCGCCTTGGTCGGCGACCTCATCCGCGCCTTTCCAGAAGGACCGTACAGACTGGACCAGTGGCCTAGGCACCCGTCGCCTCAGCTGAACGTGCCCGCGGCCTGCGGGGGGCGGTCGGCTCCGGAACCTGACCAGCGGCTGGAAGCGCGGGATGCCGTGCTGCAAATCAGCGCGTCGCTCCGACAGCGCGGAGCACGTTCAATGGGCGGGCTCGAATTCGGAGCGGTGGGCGATAACACACGTCACGCGCCGGAGCGGGTCCTCCGCTTGGCCGTGGGGTAAGATGATAAGCAGGTGGGGGGCCAGCTAGGCTGGCATTTAGAATTAGGAAGGGATCTTATGAAACAACGTCACTTTTGCGCGCGCCGGTTAGGCGGCACCGCGCTTGTTTTGGTCTTGGCCATGTGTTTGGGCACCGCCGCGGCCCAAGACCAGAGCCGCTTGACCGGTTCGGTGGTTGACAGTACGGGTGCAGCGATTCCAGGAGCCCGGTTGATGCTGAGCAATGTCGCCACGGGCGTCGGGGCGACCGCCGAAAGCAACGAGTCGGGCGTGTATGTGTTCCCGTACGTCGCCCCAGGGACCTACGCTCTGCAGACCGAGGTCGATGGGTTCAAGACCTCGAATCAAACCGGCATCGTGCTTGAAACGGGCACGACGAGCACCGTGAGCGTGCAAATGGAAATCGGCGAATTGACCGAGGTCATCACCGTAGAGGCGACCACTCCGCAGCTCGAGTCGGCCACATCCTCGGTCGGCCAGTTCATTGAGCGGCAAACCGTCTTCAACATGCCGATGATCAGTCGCCGCAGCGCTTCCCTCGTGCGGCTGCTCGGGAACATTTCATTCCGCTCCGAAGACGGCGGGGAGCAAATCCCGAAGTTCTCGATGGCCGGCGGACGCTCGCAAAACCAGATGTGGACGCTCGACGGCTCGGTCGTTCAGAACATGGCGATCGGAACCCAGCAACTGGGCCTGAACCCGCCCGCCGAGTCTTTGCAAGAGTTCAAGGCGGAAGTGAGCAACTACTCTGCCGAATTCGGCCGCGCCGGCGGCGGATTTATTTTGATGACAACCCGTAGCGGAACCAACGAATTCCACGGAGCGGTCTACGAGTTCTTCCGCAACAACGCGATGGACGCGCGATCATTCTTCGCTAGGGAAACCGCGCCGCTGCGCTACAACATTTTCGGCGGATCGCTCGCCGGCCCGATCAAGAAGAACAAATCATTCTTCTTCTTCAACTACGAGGGCGCGCGTCGGCGCGACGGCGTCACCTACTCGGGCGACGACGTTCCGCACATACCCGAGAAGAGCGGGGATTTCTCGAATCGCGCGGGGCTGACGCTCAACGACCCCTTAGGCGGGACGTTCCCCCAAAACACGATTCCGCTAAGCCGGTTCGATCCGATCGCTGCCCAGCTCATCCAGCTGTATCCGGACCCGAACGTGGCGAAAGCCCTCTCGAATGCACCTGCGAACAACTATGTGAATAATGCGTCCAACGGCTTGGATCAGAATTACTACACCGCAAAGTGGGACCACAATGCGTCGGACATCGACCGCGTTTCGGTCCGCTTCATGCAGGTGAAGGCCCCGCAAAACATCCCGGGAGTCTACCTCTACGACTTCGCCGACCCGCGGGCGGGCATCCGCAAGAACCGACACCACAACACGACCGTCAACTGGATCCACAACTTCTCGCCAACCATGATCAACGAGTTTCGGTTCAACTGGGGGGATCGACTCCATATCAACCGCTCCGCAGCACGCAACTCAGGCAAGAACGGGGAGTACGGCATCGGCGGGGTGAATCCGGAATCGTTCGCGCGAATCAATGTCAACGGACTGACACCGCTGGTCCCGGGCAACCAAGAGCGCATCCAGACCCCGATTCGCACGATCGAGATCAACCAGAATCAGACCTTGGTCCGAGGCTCCCACCAGATCAAGTACGGCTTCAACTGGCGCTACTCCCGGAACATTGACGACCAGAACAACCGCACGGGCGGCCAGTTCGTCTTCGGCAACCGCGCGACGGGCGTCGGCACGGCCGAGCTGCTTCTAGGGCACGTGAGTTCTGGGGACATCAATGACGCCGACATCTTGGACCGAAGGACAGACTACTACGGCATGTTCGTGCAAGACGATTGGAGAGCCACTTCGAAGCTAACGATCAATGTAGGGCTGCGCTACGAGGTGGACACGCCGCTATGGGATCGCAACAATCGCCTGAACGGCTTTGATTGGAATGCCATCAATCCGGTTTCGGGCCTGCCCGGCGTGGTGACATTCTTCGGCCGGGACGGCCTTGGAAAATACTCGCACGACACATACAAAGGCGCTCTCGGCCCTCGATTCGGCTTCGCGTACCGCTTCATGGATAACACCGTGATTCGGGGCGGATACGGTATCAACTACTACGGCGCCTACCGCGGGGCTGTACCGAATGCATTCTCTCTCGGCTTCAGCACGCAAGGGAACTTCAGCTCCCCCGACGGAGGGTTCACCCGCGCTTTCGGCCTGGCCGAAGGCATGCCGGCGACGGCCTCCGCTGATCTCGGTCCGGGCTTCGGCTCGGTAGAATTCGGGCAGCGCCCGCTGGTCTCGCCTCAGTTCTTCCGCAAGGGGCATCGCAGCGCGATGGTTCAGCAGTGGAACTTCGGAATTCAGCACCAGCTTCCGAACAATCTCCTCCTCGAGGGAACCTACGTGGCCAACATGGGCCATCGACTGGGCGGCGCCAACACGAATTGGAACCAGATCCCGCTCGTCAACGGGCGCGGACCGGCCATGCAATCGCAGCAGCTCCGAAGATTTCCGACCTTCAACGGCGTTGTCCAGAGGTCCGTGGACTGGGGGAACTCAGCCTATCATTCGGGCAACTTGAAGATCGAGAAACGCTACTCCGGCGGCTTCAACTTGCTCATGAACTACACGTGGTCGAAGTACTTGGATGACGTGGAGGCCGGGTCAGAGCTGTCCGAATTCGTAGGCAATCGCGAGCAGCACAAAGAACTGAGACACCTCGACAGGTCGTACTCCGGGAGCGACATCCGGCATCGCGTGGCTCTGAGTTCGGTCTACGAGCTGCCGTTCGGCAGAGGCCGCAAGTTCGACATCAGCAACGGTGCTCTCAACGCCGTGGCCGGCGGCTGGGGCGTCGGGATCATCACGGAGTTCCGAACGGGCTCGCCGTTTGTCGTCATCGAAAACAGGAATACAAGCAATACGTATTCCGCCAGCCAGCGACCCAATATCCTCGGTGATCCCGCCCAGCTGGCGGGTTGGCGGGACAACGTCAAGGGCGAAACATTCTTCAACACCGCATTGTTCGAGGCGCCGGGAAGAGGAGTGTTCGGCACCTCGCCGGGTTCGCTGTGCTGCGGTCCGGGACTGGCTAACGTGGACTTCTCGATTCACAAGTGGTTCAATTTCAGCGAGCAGCGTCGGCTCCAGTTCAGGGCCGACTTCTTCAACTTTCCGAACCACCCGCAGTTCGCCAATCCTGAGGAGCGGCGCGGCCGCGGAGGTTTCGGCATGATCTCCAGCACACTGCGCGGCACGGGCGGCCGCGTGTCGCAACTCTCCCTCCGACTGGAGTTCTAGCCGCGCAACCGCTGGGTTCAACCTGGACCGCCGGCAACGCCGGCGGTCCTTCGTTGCACTAGCCCCGTGCAGCGAGTGCGACGATCCCGATCATCAAGCTAGGGAACCTTTTGGGGATGCCATCCCCTAGGCCGCTGTTCTCGGCGAACTCATGAGGGCACTGTCCAATGGACGGATGTGACCACGAGTCTATTCCTAGCGGGATAATTCGGGAGAGGACAGGGGCTTCTTGGTTCAGACAATCAGTCAGCCGCTGCCGATCGATGTCAAGAAGCCCGCCACTTTAACCCTGCGAATCGGTGCATCGGCCAGGGCGTCGCAGGGCGACCTAGGCCAAACGGCGCTGAATGGGAATGTCATTGGTCGCAGCGAGCTGCGGACCCCTCTGGACGCAGTGCTCGCGTGAAATCCGGCGTCGCAAAGCCGGGGGGTGCAGCACGGCAATTGCAAGCACTTCGTACGCAAATCGATCCAACGTGAGGCAGCGGCCGCATCAGCCACCTGTCAGCGGCGCGGACATGATGGATCTCGACATAGCCGGGTTTGAAGCGCGTCCGGAGTCGGTCTGAGAATCAGGCGATCAATTCGGGGATCAACTGCCCTCCCACCTGCGAGAGCTGCTTGAAGCGTCCGCCGTGAAAGTACGTGAGCCGATTGTCGTCGAGACCCATCAACCTCAGCCAGGTGACATGCAAGTCCCGCAACGGATGCACGACCTCGACCGCCCTGTTGCCGACTTCGTCCGTCGCGCCCACGACCGTCCCGGCGGGCGTCCCGCCGCCGGCCATCAGCACGGCCATTGCGTCCGCGTTGTGCCCCCGTCCGTTCGCGTCCACGCCGCCACGCCGATTGTTGTCCGGAGTCCTGCCAAACTCCCCGGAACACACAACGAGCGTCTCGTCCAGCATGCCTCGCTGCCTGAGATCCCTAATCAGGGCCGCCAGCGGCTTGTCGACGCTTCGAATGCGCGCCGAGTGGTTGCGCTCCAAGAAGTCATGGCTGTCCCAGCCCCCCGAGAAAATCTGGACGAACCGCACGCCCTTTTCCACGAGCCTGCGCGCCAGCAGGCACTGGCGTCCGAATGCCCGTGTTCTTTCGTCGTCCAAGCCGTAGGCATCCTTCGATGCCGCCGACTCCTTGCTAAGGTCCACGAGTTCCGGCACTTCCGCCTGCATGCGGTAGGCAAGCTCGTAGCTTTCCATGCGGGCCGCCAGCTCGTCATGCGAGGGGTGGCGCCGGGAATGCCTTCGATTCATCTCGGCCAGCATGTCCAAGCTTTGGCGCTGCTGCTCCCGGCTCTTCCATTGGGGAGGCTTCAGGTCCAGCAACGGCGAACCGGTCGGCCGCAGAAGCGTGCCTTGGTAATGGGCCGGCAGGAACCCATTGGACCAGTTCCCGGCCCCGCCCTGCGGAAACGCCAATTCTGTCATCACCACATAACCAGGGATGTTCTGGTTCAGGGTTCCGAGACCGTAAGTGACCCACGCCCCGACACCCGGATCGGCACCGAGCGTGCTCCCGGTGTTGAGATGGTAGAGGGCATCGGGATGATTCACCGACTGCGCCTGGCAGCCTCTGTAGACGCACAGCTCGTCAGCCACTGCCGGATCCGCCATATGCAAGAACCGGTCGCACATCTCAATCCCGGAATTGCCGGTCTTTCGAAAGTCAAACGGGCTACCGACGTAGTAAGTCTTGGCCGTGACCTCAACCAGCACCTGCTCGGGATCGCGTACCGATTCGGTCAGGTGCAGTTCCCGCAGCTTCGGTTTCGGATCGAACGTGTCCATGTGGCCAGGGCCGCCCTCAAGCACCACAAAGATGCAGGCCTTCGCCTTGGCAGGGATCATCGGCGATTTCGGCGCGAGGGGGCCGGTCGGCACCCGATCCTCCCCTGCCAGCAGGTCCGAGAACGCAAGCGTGCCGGCCGTCGCTCCGAGGCCGAACAGCAATTCGCGCCTCCCGAGTCGGGCAGCGTCGCGAGAATCGAACGGCTGCGGCGTCGTGAAATTGGCAGTTCCAGAGCTAGTAGACATAGGCGAACTCGTTGGAGTTGAACAGCAGGAGGCAAAAGTCGGCGAGGGCTCGCGTTCGCGCGCTCACGTCGGATGCCCGAGTGTCCGGGGTGTATTGCTCGTAGACCGGCAGCCATTCCTCGTACGAGAACGGAGCTCCGGTGAACTCCTCGACCAGGGAGCGGGTAATCCGGGTCGGGTATTTCGCCGCTGCGGGGGAGCTCGAGCGATGACTGGCTTCCATTGCCGAAATGTAGTCGGCTAGCCTGCGCTTGATCTGCGGTTCCGGAAGCCGGGCGAATGCCAGGCGATAGGCCCGTTCGATTAGCGAATCCGTGGCAGGCGCTTCCCGTGCCAAGCGCATCGCGAAGGCGATCGAGCGGTTTGTCGAGTATGCCGAATTCATCATGGTGAGCGCTTGGGGGCTCACCGACGAAGAGTCGCGACGTTCGCAGGAGTCGTTGGGGCTGGGCTGGTTGAACACCTCCATGAGCGGGTCCGCCTGGCCTCTGACGCGGTAGGCGTAGATCGACCGGCGATTCCGCTGCCCGGGCGTGGGAGAAGGCTGGTATGCCGGGGCGATCGAGAACTGGATCATCCGAGGCTGCAAGGCCACGTCCATGTTGATTTCCGGCATGGCCGGCAACCCTCCGATCTCTCCGTTCAACTCCCCGGATAGCTGCAACATGCTGTCACGCAATTCCTCTGCCGCGAGACGGCGAGGGTTGAAGTAAGCCATCAAGCGATTCGCGGGATCTTTCTCGCGCACGGCCGACATGTCGGACCGCTCGCTGGACTGCCGGTACATCTCCGAAGTCATGATCGTGCGGTGGAGGCGCTTGATCGACCAGCCGTTCTCCACGAAATCGGACGCCAGCCAGTCCAAGAGGGCTTGATCCGTGGGCTTGGCGCCAAGCGCTCCCAGGTTGTTCGGCGTGGCACCAAGACCGCGCCCGAAGTGGTATGCCCAGACACGGTTGACGATGGAGCGCGCGGTGAGCGGGTTGCGAGGATCGACGACCCAATTCGCAAATGCCGCGCGTCGCCCCGCCAAGCCGTCCGGTAGCGCGAACGGGTCCGGCACGCCCGGATACCTCGTGGGCAATTGCGTCGCGCTAAGCACGCCGGGATTCACGGGCTCGCCGGGGGCGTGAACCGATCCCCCGTCCAGCACCGTCGAATCCGGACGCCAGCTGGCGTCGAGCTTCCCGGGGACGCGCAGCTTGCGCCCGTTTCCGGGAATGTAGTCCGGCCCGTTGAACACGGTCTGCGCCAGCGGCTCGTAGCGCTCCAGGCGCCGGGTCCAGATCCATTCGTCCTGGCGCCGGACCTTCAGGCGCCCTTCCTCGGCCGGCGTCAAGCCCCAGTGCCGTGGGGGTTTGTCCTCGTCGGGCAGAGCGTTGCGCTTGCCGGCAGGGACGAAGGCCATGCCGCGTTCCGCGAACCACTCCCTGGCGGCGTCTTCGATCTTGGACTCCAGCGCGGCCTTCCGCTCCGTGGCGAAGTCACGCAGCTGGCGGACATGCTCGCGCCCCGAATCAAACCGGGCCAAGTTCTCGGACGCAAGGAACGCGGCGGGCCGCTCCGCCATCTGAGTCGCGGCAAAGGCCGCGTAAATCCGGTAGTAGTCGCGAGTGGGGATCGGATCGACCTTGTGGTCATGGCATTTGGCGCAGCGCAGCGGCATGGACAGGAATGTCTGGCCCACGCTATGGACAACGTCGTCAAGATAGGCTTGGCGCGCCATCTTCTTCGGCACCATCGCCGAGCCCCACGGGCCCATCCGCAGGAATCCGGTCGCCACCCGCATCTCCGGATCGCCCGGACGCAATTCGTCGCCCGCGAGCTGCTCCACGACGAAGCGGTCATACGGCCTGTCCTCATTGAAGGAACGGATCACGTAATCCCGGTATCGCCAGGCGTTGGACCGTTCGTAATCGTTGGAATTGCCCGCCGTGTCGGCATAGCGCACGACATCCAGCCAGTGCCGGCCCCATTGCTCTCCGTAGCGCGGGCTGGCGAGCAGCCGGTCGAGCAGCCGCGCCCAAGCACCGGGCGAGCCGTCTTCAAGGAATGCACGGGCCTGGGCAGGCGAAGGAGGCAGGCCCGTGAGGTCGTACGACGCCCGTCGCAGTAGAGCCAGATCGGCGGATCTCGGAGCGGCGTCGATTCCGGCAGCGGCCAGCCGGGCTCGATGGAACCCGTCGATTGGGTTCGCTACCGGGAAGTCGGGAACCGCCGGCTTCGTGAGGGGCCGGAAGGCCCAGATATCTTCCGGCTTGTAGGGGCGCTGCGTCCATTCGTCGGTCTGGCCGCCGCTTGTCGCGATGCGCACCCCGGCCGCGTCGCCGCGATCGCTATCTGCTGCCGCCAGAATCTCGGCGACTTCCTCGTCGCCGGGCCACGGGGCGCCGAGGTCGATCCAGGCGCGAACGCGCGCAACCTGGGCGGGGCTCAATCGGTCGTTCCCCTTCGGAGGCATGACGAGATCTCCCGCCTGTCCGGCAACCGCGAGAAACAACGCACTCTGGCCCGAATCGCCTGGAACTAATGCTGGCCGTCCCGACTGACCGCCCTGCAGCAAGCCTTCCCTGCTGGTGAGATCCAATCCGCCGAGCAGAACGCCGGGATTCTGGCCATGGCAGGCCGCGCATTTCGCGGCGAGCAGCGGCTTTATTTCCAGCGCGAAAAGACGCTCGCCGTGCACGGCACTAGCGGCCGCGGATTGAGCGGCGAAGCAGGCCCCCGCGAGAAGGCAAACCCCCACTCGGCCCCAACCGAATCCGAACATGGCCAGCAGTACCTAATGTTTATCGTACGTCGGCCGTGCTCGGCAGATCAAACGATCCCGTGCGGAATTCGCCCGGACGCAGGCAAGATTCGCGGAAATCCGCGCCGCCCGACGCCCGACGGCAATAACGAGGAGATGGCCTCCCTGGCCGTCGCTGTATGATGAAGATCACACGCACGCGCCCGTAGCTCAGCTGGATAGAGCGCTTGCCTCCGGAGCAAGAGGCCGCAGGTTCGAATCCTGCCGGGCGTACCATTGATTCGATTGCGGCCACGGTGGCCGCAGCGGTCCAGCAGCTAGCACGCGGGGAGTTGACGTTGCGGGTCGCTCGCCCGGCAAGTCATCGGTTGTACAGAGGCGTCGGGCCGCGCAGTTCCGTCCAGATCCGGTCGCAGGCGGCGAGGGCCTCGTCCGGCAGTGGGTCGCGTTGCGACGCGTCGATGTTCTGTTCGAGATGCGCTTGCTTGGAAGCGCCGATGATGACACTCTGCACGCCCGGCCGGTTGCAGACCCACCGCAGTGCCAGCTCGGTCATAGAGACTCCGAGACCGGCTGCGATGTCTTTGAGAGCGTCTACCGCGCGAAAGTACGAAGCGTGCCAGAACCGGTTTAGGTACATCTGGTTGCCGTCGAAGCGAGTGCCCGGGATTGGACCCTTTTCGAACGACTGCTTCCCGCTGAGCAATCCGCCTGCGAGAGGGTTGTAGCAGACATTGGAGATTCTGAAGCGGTTCGTGAATTCGATGTATTCCTGCTCGATGCCGCGCGCGAGCATGTTGTACATCGGCTGAGCCACCTTCGGGGGCGTGGTGTCGTTGCGCCGCATGTGCGACTCCATCTCCGCCATTTGCCAAGCCGCATAATTCGATGTGCCGATCCACCGGATCTTGCCTTCGGTCCGCAAATCGTCCATCATCTGCAGAGTTTCCTCGATTGCGACAGCTCTGTCGGGCATGTGCATGTAGTAAATGTCGATGAAATCGGTACCCAGCCGCCGCAGGCTGTCCTCGACCGCGCGCCGAATCGCCGAGCGGCTCAACCCGCCGTATGAGTGATGGCCGTTCCGCATCATCCCGCGAACCTTCGTGGCAAGGACTACACTGGCTCGGCGCGTGCTGAGGATCCTGCCCGTGATCTCTTCCGACAGTCCGCCGTTGTAGACATTCGCCGTATCGAAGAAATTCACACCCCGGTCGATCGCGTAGTCCACCATGCGGGCGGCATCCGCCTCGGTGACCTGCGATCCGAACGTCATGGTGCCGAGGCAGACGCTCGAGACGTCAATTCCCGTTCCCAGCAAGGTATTGGTCTTCATCCCGTGTCCCTCTTATTCGGCAACAATCGCTGTTGCACTGCCCCTGCCCACTTGCAAATTGCTTCCGGGCCCGCGCCTAGTTCTGGCCCGGCCGGCGCTCCGGGTTCACGAAGGCGCCGTTGGCCGCAACGTCCCAGACTGCAACACGTGCCCAAGTCCAGCCCGGGGCGCGCGCCTTCCAATGGTGCGATCCGCTGCCGAATTCGCCGGTTTGAGAAAGATCCATGATTTGGCGCCGAGTGCCGTGCCCGTCGCCCCAGACGATCTCGGCGAACTGCAGCGGGAAGGTCCATCGGATATCGGCCCTTACTTCGATCTCGTTCTCGCTGCCCCCGATTTCCCATGACGGCAACAGCACCTCGCCGGTCGTTACGAAGAAGTCCCCTTCTCGCAGCGGCGCTAGAATTCTGCCGTAGTTTGTGAACTCCGGCAGCCGATCAGCCTTCACGTAGTTGATATTCATGTGCGCGTAGACCTCGTGGCTGGCGTCGAACTGGAAGACATCGACCTCGCCTAGCAGGCGCTTGTTCATTCCCCAGTTGTGCAGGTCGTCCAGCAGGGTGAGCGTTCGCTCGCCCAGACGCGGGGACGACAGATCGGCCGGCATTGCCTTCCACCCGGCGCCCAAGTAGCGCCGATCGCGGAAATGCTCCGTGCCTCGAATCGCATCAGGATACCCCGTGGAGCCCTTCGTGCGAGCGTGCGTCTGGTACATCAACCCGTCCTCGCGGCGTACCAACTCGAGCACCTCGGCTGCGTCCGCAGCGCTGTAGACGGTGCCGTGCTTCCGGTGCTTCGATACGAACTTCCCGCCCGCGGGGCGACTCATCCACCAATATACCGGCTTCGGGAAGATCAGGGCCCAATGGCCTCCGAGGTGAACGTTGGCCTCCTCCGATGGAATCAGCAGGAAGTCCTTGCCCGACTGCGCCTTGCAAGCCTTGAAGAAGCTGTCGAGCTCGCTCAGGCGCAACTCCGTCAAATCCCGCGGGTGCCCGTCGCCGTGGAAGTCCATGATGACTGCCGCATCAACCCCCATGTCCCGCAAGACCGTCTTGAAAGGGGGAGTCCAATCGATCCCCTTCTCCAAGGCTTGGACGGTGTAGGCGAGGTGGAAATGAGAGGCGAGGGTCTTGAAGCCGCTCAGTTCCGCGAAGCGGTCTCGGTTCGTATAGCGCAGAGCGTCTTCAAGCGCCGCTTCCGGCCCGCCGTCACTCACCAGCAGGAACATCGACAGCGACTGCCGGCTGCCCGGAGGCGCGTTCGCCCAGGGGTAGAATCGCCAGTTCGTGTCGCGGACCTGCCGAATTCCCAATGACACGCGCCCGCGCCACGAGCGGTGCCAGTTCTGAGAGAGGTTGGATGTGAAGTCGCGGGGAAAGAAGTACTGGTGCGGCGCGGGAAAGGCCGCCACGCTGCCGTGGCCCCCGGACGTCGCCATGGCCCGGTAGCGCACCTTGAAGTGCACCCGCTCAGGTTGCAGCCCGTTGGCAGACTCTTGCTTTAACTCGCCGCGGGTGTCGTAGTAGGCCAGGGGAGTGGCCATGTTCCGACCGGGCTGCACCTGCTCGGGAGCCAGGAACTCGATACCCGCGTCGTAAAGGAATGCAACGTTGGCTTCGTCCGTGACAACGACGGCTTGCTGCTGGATGAGGCGCGAACCCGCGAAGAACGTGTAGACGAGACTGCCGGAGAACGGCCCGGCCCTGAACCCGCCGCAATGCACAAGGACGCGGCGGCCCTGTGTCTCCACGCGAAGCGAGTCCAGCTCGAAGAGGCCGAAGTGCGCCGACGTGCCTTGCGGGTGCTCCGGCGGGTAGTCGAAGAAGGCATTCCACCCCTTTCTTCGGACTCCGGTCTCCACCCGGTAGAACGGGCGGCCGCCCCGCAAGACCGGCGCATCCCCGACATTCAGCGATCCTATGAGCGCCTTGGAAGGGTCGCGGCTGAAGCTTGCCTGCCACTGCTTGTCGCTGCCATCCTGCCAGCGCACCAGCAACTCCGTATCGCGGACCTCGACAGATACAGGCCCGTCTCCGTACGCTTCCGTGTCGACCGGCACGGTCGCCCCGAGCAGCGTGCCTGCGGCAATGACGGTGAGCGCGGCGGAGCGCCGAACAACCAGCATGGCGCCCATCATAGCCAACGCGGACCATAGTCCCTGGAGCGCGATCCTACTCGCGCCCGGGGGTCAGGGAGCGAGCTGCGGAGTACGAGCAATCCCCCTTCGAAGCTGCCAGGGACGCCGTGACAAGAGCCGGCGCGGGCACGGAGCGCAACGCTGGCTGGCCATGCTCCTCGCCTGCGTGGAAGCTGGCTGACTCCATCCAGGCATCCGCGCCGCTCGGCCCCGGCGATCGGCTCTCGCCCCAGGCTCGACAGCGAACATGCCTTCCGGAACGCCCCGGCAACTTCGAATGATGCACGGGAGAGCCGCGGCGAACAACACTGCTCGACCAGCCGCGCCGCAGCCACTGCCAAGATGCAAATGGTCTCGGTGAATCCGGGCAAAGACGTCCTCGCAACTTCCACTCGCAAGCCGCGCGGCAGCAAGAAAAGGGTTGACCGACGGGGCATATTCGCATAAACTGCTAGGCGCGGGGGACTAATAGGAATGATCCGGACAATTCTTGCTCTTGCGTGCATTGGCGGGGTCCTGCCCGTGGCGGCTGCGGACGCGCCGGTCTTCGCGGAGGAAGTGGCTCCGATTCTCGAGCAGCGCTGCGTCCTGTGTCACGGCGACAAGCAGCAGCTGTCCGGCTTGCGCGTGGACAGCCGGGAGGCGCTGCTCCAAGGAGGGCAGCGCGGCCCATCGCTGGTGCCCGGTAACGCCGATAGCAGCACGCTCTACCTTCACGTCTCGGGCAAGGCCGAGCCGCGGATGCCCTTCGGCAGCACGCTCGCCGAGGGTGAGATTGCCACGCTGAAGCGGTGGATCGATACCGGCGCGCGCTGGGATTCACCGTCCGAACAGGCGGAGGGCAAGGAGGTCTGGTGGGCATTCCGAGACCCAGTCCGCCACGATCCCCCCGATCCGAGCGAGCACCCGGTCGACGCCTTCCTGTCGGCCCGCCTGGCTGACGACGGCTTGCGACGCGCCCCCCGCGCCGATCCGTCGACTCTGGTGCGCCGGGCGTATCTCGACCTAGTCGGCTTGCTGCCGCCGACCGAAGTCGTCGATGCGTTCGCCAAGGACCCATCCCAAGAGGCTTTCGCGCGCTTGGTTGACGAGCTGCTCGACTCGCCAAGGCACGGGGAGCGCTGGGGACGGCACTGGCTGGACGCGGTGCGCTACGCGGACTCCTCCGGCTACGAGCACGACTACGACCAGCCGCACGCCTGGCGCTACAGGGACTACGTGATCCGCGCCTTCAACGAAGACAAGCCCTACGACCGCTTTGTCCAGGAACAGCTGGCGGGTGACGAGATCGAGAACCCCAGCTTCGACGCGCTGACCGCGACGGGCATGCTGCGCGTCGGCCCGCGGGTGCTTTTCCGGGAGAAGGACAACCCGCAATACCGCTACAACTACCTTGACGACATGGTCGCCACCACGGGCCGCGTGTTCCTCGGCCTGACAGTGGACTGCGCGCGCTGCCACGACCACAAGTTCGACGACATCAAGCAGATGGACTACTACCGCACGATGGCGGTGTTCTTTCCGTACGTGAGGTACGATTTCCCGCTGGCGGACGCGGCAACCGTCAAGCGCCACGAGGCCGAGACCGCGGCGGTCAACGCGAAGATCGATCCGATCAAGACGCAGATCGCCACAATCCAAGCGCCTTACAGGAAACGCGCGAGCGCACGCGCCCTCGCAAAATTCCCAGAGGAAATCCAAATCGCGGTGCGCACTCCGAAGCAGGAGCGGACTCCGGGCCAGCAGCTCCTGGCGGCCCAAGTCCAATCCATCCGCGCCACCGACTACGACGACCTTCTATCGGAGGCCGACGCCGAGCGGCTGGCAGATCTCAAGTCCCAAGTCGCCAAGCTGGAAGGCCAGCTTCCCGATCCCCTTCCGGCAGCGATGGGAATCCGGGACGGCGACTACCGGTTCGCCCCCGACGGCCTAGGTGACGAGCCCCAGCCAGGCAAGGGAGATCGCCAAGACTTCAGCGGAATCGACGGGACGTGGCTGCCGACAGCCGGCTACCGGCCACCCTCTGCCCACTTCCTTCCGAACGCCGATTACCGCAACAGGGGGGACGTCGTCGAGCCCGGCTTCATCGAGGCTCTCGCCCAGGGCACGCCGTTCGCGCCGAAATCCCCCTCTCACCGAATCTCGAGCGGGCGCCGCCTGGCACTCGCGAAATGGATCGCCTCGCCCGAAAACCCGCTTACGGCGCGCGTCATGGTCAACCGAATCTGGATGCACCATTTCGGCGAAGGACTTGTATACACAGCGAGCAACTTCGGCAGCATGGGCACACGCCCCACGCATCCCAAGCTGCTGGACTGGCTGGCCACCGAATTCGTCCGGCAGGGCTGGAGCATGAAGGCAATACACCGCTTGATCATGACTTCGGAGAGTTACCAGATGGCGTCTGCCCACGGCGACGCTCTTGCAGCCAAGTCAGATCCGGAAAACAAGCTGCTATGGCGCTTCCGCCAGCGACGGCTGGAAGGCGAGGTCATCCGCGACATCATCCTCGACGCCTCCGGCAATCTCAACTTTGAAGCCGGAGGCCCCGGTTTCTTCCCGCCGATCCCAGAGGAGGTTCGCGAATCCTTTCCCAAGGGCAAGTGGGACATGGCGGAGCCGGGACCGGAGAACTGGAGGCGCAGCGTCTTTGCCTACGCCAAGCGGGGACTCCGTTACCCGCTGTTCGAGGTCTTCGACCAACCGAACATGAACGTCACCTGCGAGCGTCGCACGACCACGACGGTGCCGACACAGGCCCTGACACTTCTCAACAATGAATTTGCCTTGCAGCAGGCCCACAGCTACGCCAAACGCGTGTCCCGCGTTGCCGAAGACGACGCCGGGTGGGTCCGCGAGGCCTACCGCATTGCATTGAGCCGCGCGCCGACCGAGACCGAACTGAAAGCGAACCTTGACTTCCTCCGACAGCAGAAGGAATATCACAGGGGCGACACGGTCAAGGCCCTCACGGATCTCTGCGATGTGATCCTGAACCTCAACGAGTTTCTCTATGTCAGCTAAAGAACGCTTCGTATCGCGGCGGGACTTCCTGTTCGGGGCCGGCGAGGGCATCAGCGGCCTCGCGCTGGCGCACTTGCTCCAGCAAGACGGCCTCCTAGCCGCCGAGAGCGCCTGCGTGTCGCGGGGTATCGCCTCGCCCACGGCACCAAGGGAACCGCACTTCAAGCCTCGGGCCAAAGCGGTGATCTCCCTGTTCATGAGCGGCGGCGTGAGCCATGTCGACACATTTGATTACAAGCCGATGCTCGAGAAGCATCACGGCAAGCCGCTGACCGGCAAGGGCAACGTCCGCGTGCGCCAGGGCTTCCCGGGTCCGCTCATGCAAAGCCCGTTCAAGTTCCAGCGCCACGGCGAAAGCGGCAAGCTGGTTTCGGAGCTCTTCCCGCACATGGGCTCGATGGTGGATGACCTGGCCTTCGTGCATTCGTGCAAGGGCCGCTCCAACGACCATGTCCTAGCGCATTACGAGTGGAACACGGGATCGGTGCTGATGGGCCACCCAAGCGTAGGGAGCTGGGTAACGTACGGGCTGGGCTCGGAAAACCAGAGCCTGCCTGGCTTCGTGGTGGTCTACGACCACCGCGGGGGACCATTCTCGGGGCCTTCCAACTGGAGCAGCGGCTACCTGCCGGCCACTTACCAAGGCACTGTATTCCGTTCTCAGGGCGACCCCATTCTGGACCTGAAACCCCCGAGCGACCTTCTCGCGCCGGAGCAGCAGCGAGCCCGCCTAGACCATCTCGCGAAACTCAACGAGGAGCACGCGAAGCGGCATCCTGGATCGAGCGAGCTGGCGGCGCGGATCGCCTCCTACGAACTGGCCTACAGGATGCAAGGCTGCGCGCCCGAAGCCGTGGATGTCTCGCAGGAATCGGAAGAGACGAAGCAGCTCTACGGCATGGACGACCCAGTCACGGAGCCGTTCGGCCGCCAGTGCCTGCTTGCCCGCCGCCTGGTCGAGCGAGGGGTCCGCTTCGTGCAGCTGTACAGCGGCGCGCTGCGACAGCAGAACATCGACACTTGGGACGCCCACAGCAACCTAATCGAGAACCACACGCTCCACGCCGGAGAAGTCGACCGGCCAATCGCGGGCTTGCTGAAGGACTTGAAGCGAACCGGGCTGCTGGACGACACCTTGGTGGTGTGGCACTCCGAGTTCGGGCGGATGCCGATTTCCCAGCGGGGCGTTGGCCGGGATCACAACCCGCACGCGATGACCGCCTGGATGGCTGGGGCCGGGATACGCGGCGGGCAGTCTATCGGCGCCACCGACGAATTCGGCTACAAGGCCGAGGAGCAAGTACTCACCTACCACGACCTGCACGCCACGATGCTGCACATGCTGGGCATGGATCACAAGCGACTGACCTACTTCTTCAACGGTCGCCACATGCGCTTGACGGATGTGCATGGCGAGGTGATCCCGCAGATGCTGAGCTAGGGCGCTGCAATCGGAGGCGGCCTGAATTCCAGGCATTGGGCTCTTGGGCGCGGGACGGAAGCCGTGCGTGTCGGCTGGCGGCGCATGCGGACACAACGCGCGGTCCGAGCGCGGCGGGGTGTCCAGGACTGATTTGACGTGTTCGATCCGGACACTTCCATCATGAGTTCGAGCCCGGCGGAGACGCTGAGTCTGGTGCAATCTCCCTAGGGCAGCTCGCGGTAGGTCAAGAACCGCTGGGGTGCGACGCCATACCGGTTCGCTTTGCCATTTTTGGTTCGCAGATCCCCGGAGGCAGCTTGTGGCCGGCCCGCTGGGAAGTGACGTTCGCCACGTAGGGAGCTGCCGCCCTGTCGCGGAGAGGGCTGCATATCACGTAAGCTGCAAAGGGGCCAGCCCGCGAGCAGTCCCCCGAGACTCAATCCAGGTTCCGCTCGAGGATCGAATCGGCTGTTGCGGGTGCCTAGGTGGCAGTGGCAGCAACAACTGAGTCTGGGCAGGCAAACGGTCGATGGCAGCACGATCCCGGGCCAACTTCCCAGCCGCCACCGATACGGCTGTTCAACTCCCCAGACGGCAGAGTCTTGGCTCACGCTGTCCCTGGCGTCATTGCCGTAGCGGCGCGGGTCACGAGGAGCCTCCCGGGCATTGCTCGAATCGCAGGTCGCTCCGGAATCGGCACGCACGCCGGCGTCGCCTTCACTTGCTTGACGACCGTCGTCGCAGCAATGGCGCAGGAGCCCAGCCAGGACCGCGAGATCACTGAGAGCGCACCCTCGGAACAAGCATCCGGCGAGGGTTCCGAGCGCACGGAGCTAAACCTCCTCGGCTCTGTGGCTGCGGACGAGGGCGAGGGAAGACGCAACGAGAACGTCCGTATAACGCTCATCGACAACAATGTCCTGCGCGAGCTGACGGCCCGCATGGGGACAACTGCATCAGTGCCGGTCGATCTCGCGATCGAGCACCGCTACTTTGGAGCAGAATTCGGACAGCCGGCCAGGCGCGCGCTGGAGGCAACGCCGGCACCGGCTGCGCAAGCTCACGGCGAGCTCCGATGGACGCACCAGACCAGCGTGACCAGCGCGAGATCCTTCTTCCAGGTCGGGAGCGTGCGGCCAGCCCACGACAACTCGTACGGCTTTACGGCAGCCCTGCCGCTTTGGAACGGCACCTCTGCGACGCTGCGAGGCGGGCAGACGCGATCGAGGGGCAATGTGAATGGCAACGTCCTGGTACCGACCCCCGAAGAGCGCACGCCCCTAACGACCGATCCCGCGACCCGGGCATTTGTCCAAAGGCTGCTCAATGCCTATCCGCCGGACCTGCCCAACCGAACCGACATCAGCGCTAGAGCGCTGAACGCAAACGCCTTGCAAAGCATCGACAACGATCAGGGCTCGATCCAGATTGACCGTTCATTGGGTCAGCAGGGCAAGATGGTCCTGCAGTACAGCTTCACCGGGCAAGACGTCGATGCGTTCCAGCTGGTGGGCGGTCAGAATCCCGACACGTCAACCAAGAGCCACCAGGCACGGATCGGCTGGAGCCGAGATTGGTCGCCGAGGACGACGGCGGATTTCGTCCTAGGCTTCGACCGAGTGGGAAGCCTATTGGTAAGCGAGGAAACGTCGGTGGGGCCCCTGGTTCTAATGGGGTTTGTCATAGAGTTCCTGGGACCCGACTCCAATATTCCGATTGACCGCGCCCTGAACCGCACGCGCGCAGCGGTGCGGACCGCTCACTTGCGAGGCAACCACAACCTGGTGGCGGGAGCCGAGATCCTGCGTCGGCAGCTGAACGGCTACGAAGCGGAGAGCCACAGGGGCCTGTTTCTGTTTGGCAGTGACTTCGGTCGGAACGCGATTACGAATATTCGATTGGGAACCCCCAGCCTTTACCAAGTCGCGATCGGGAATATGCACCGCGGGTTCCGCAACTGGGACATGCAGTACTACCTAGGCGATCGCTGGCAGGCGTCTAACGCTTTGACCCTGGATATGGGATTGCGGTTCGAACCGGTAACCGCCCCTCGCGAGGTCCGCAGCCTGACCGCGATTCCCTACGATTGTGACTGCAACAATCTGGCGCCGCGGTTCGGCTTCGCTTACCGCCTAGGCAAGGGCCTGGGCGTGTGGCGCGGCTCCTATGCGATCCACTACGGGCAGATATTCAACGTTTCGTACGGGCAAGCCCGCTTCAGCCCGCCCGCGAATATAGACATCGCGGTTCAGGCCCCGGAGCTGGTCAATCCGCTGGCCGGCTTCGGCCCCGAGGATTTCGACCCCACCGCGCGGTCTACGGTCTTCGAACTGGACCCCGAACTCGCGGTACCGTACTCCCACCAGTACGGCCTCGAGTGGCAGTTTCGGCTAGCGGCCGACTGGGCGCTGAGCTTCGGCTACGTTGGCAGCCGTTCGCACAAGCTGCTTACGCTTTGGTACACGAACCGCGCGCGCCCCGTGCCGGGAATCCCGCAAACAACCGGGACCGTCAACGAGAGGCGGCCCGACTCGCGCTACTTCGAGAAGCGCGTGGTCCTGAACGGATCGCGGGCGTACTTCGACGCCGCCAAGACAGTGCTGAGCGTTCCGGGATGGAAGGGACTGGACTTGGAAGCCTCGTACTGGTGGAGCAAGGCCATCGACCTGGGCAGCGACTTCTCGAACACCGCGTCGGGCCGCGATGCCAGGCTCGGCCGCAGCCAGTCGGAATTCAACACGCACGGCGAGCTGCGGGCCGTCAGCCTGTTCGATCAACCACATGCTCTCTTGATCAAGGCGAACTGGAGAACGCCGACAGTCCGCGGCGTCGGCGCCCGTCTCTTCAAGAACTGGCAATTCAGCGCGGTCGTGCTAGCCAAGGCAGGCACTCCGTTCGATGTGGTCTCCGGGTCAGATGGCGAAGGTTTCGGTAATGTCGACGGAACCTACGAGGACCGACCCAATGTGCTGGACCCGAGTGTCCTCGGCAGGTCGGTAGATCATCCCGACACCTCGACGAAGCAGCTGCCTGCGGACGCCTTCGCCTTTATTGGCCCGGGACAAGCGGCCGGCAACCTAGGGCGCAATGCATTCCGCAAGGACGGTGTATTCAATGTCAACGCCGCAGTAACGAGAGAGTGGGGCTTGCGGGGCGGTACAGCGCTGCTCTTTCGCGCAGAGTCATTGAATACTCTCAACCACCCGCAGTTCGCGGAACCGCGCTTTGACCTGACTTCACCCAACTTTGGACAGATCACCAACACTCTGAATGACGGCAGGGCGTTCCGCTTCACCCTCGAAATGAAATTCTAGCGTGAGCCCGCCTCGCGAGCACCGGTGAGCTGAGGCTCCATCGCCGCCCCCTCGCTACGAGAGCTTGAGCACCCTTCCCTCGCGTAACGCTTTGTTCGCCCAATGCGATGTGGCGGCGGCTTCCACACCGGCACGGATATGCGCGTTTGGCATAGCCCGGTCTCGGATGCAATCAAGCCAGTTCCGCATGTTGTCGAGAGTGCCGTTTCCGTCAACCCTCTCGATAGTCGAGGTGTCTTCGCTGCGCGCGAAGTGGTGAGTCGGCTCCGCCAGGCTCACTGCCTCGAAGGGTGTTGCGCCTTCCTCGTAGACAGCGTACCCGAGCCGAGTCAGCGTCATCATGGCTTGGTCCCCGCGGAACACGATGCCACCTCCCAGCAACCCGAATGTCATGTTGCCCTCGTAGGCCGCCATGTATCCCTCGGGGAAAAGCATCGTCGCAGTGACGGTATCGGGCGCTTCCAGCCAGTCTTGGGTATAGGTGGTTCCGGCGGCATGCACCTCGCTCGGCCGCGGGCTTTTCATGAACCACTGAATCACGTCGATCCAATGCGTCATCAGATCGGTGATGCTGCCGCCCCCGAAGTCCCAGAAGAACCGCCAGAATCGGAACCGGACCTTGTCAAAGGGCTGCTTCGGTGCCGACCCCAGCCATTGGTCCCAGTCGAGTTGCCTCAAATCGACCTCTGGAGCGGGGTCCGCTCCGAATCGCGAGTAGTTTTGCGACCAGTAGCACCGAGCGAACGTGATCTTGCCCAGCACGCCGTCGTCGATCAATTGCTTTGCCTCGATGAAATGTTTCCAGCTTCGTTGCTGCGTCCCGGTCGCCACGACGCGACGCGACTCTTCGACTGCCTTGACAAGCTTGTCCCCTTCCGCCAGGTTGTGCGTGACAGGCTTCTCGACGTACACATCCTTGCCCGCCTGCACGGCTTCCATGGTCATCGGCGCGTGCCAGTGATCCGGCGTGCCGATGATGACCGCGTCGATGTCCTTGCTGTCGAGAACTTCACGGTAATCGGCAAAGGCCTTTGCGGCCGGACCGAACTGCGCGGCCGCTTGCTCGCGCCTCGGCCGGTACACATCAGACACGCCTCGAACCTCCGCGCCTCCGATCCCGGGGACATACGAAGTCACGCCGCGCCCCCTGCCGCCGCAACCGATTAGAGCGACGCCGATGCGCTCGTTCGCTCCGAGAACGCGTTGGGCAGCCAGCGCTGTCGCCGCACTTGCCTGAAGAAAATCCCGTCGTTGCATTGCGCAAGTCTCCTGCCAGAACGACCGGGAGGCGTTTGTTTCGTCAGTCGAATTACCCTTCGTCGTTCAGCGGCTTGAGTGTACACTCGCTAAATTGGAAATGCAATCGCGGTCAAGCCGCCCATTTTGGAACAAATGCAGGGCAGGATCTTGCCTTGGGTTGCAGTTCGGCGTGCCATCTGTCGGCACAGTAGCCTCATGAAATCCTGCGCAGCCATTATCGCAAGCGCCGTCCGGAGGGCCCGGATCGGCCCACTGGGGCCTCGCCCGCGGACCGGCGCAATTCTCTCGCTCGCGCTTGCCGCTTGGGCTCCTTGCGAGGTCGGTGCACAGGCTATTCCTAGATCGCCGGCCGAGGCGGGACAGCATGCCACCTCGATTGAAGCGCTATTGGAAAAGGCGAAGCAAGGACAGGCGCAGGCGCAGTACGATCTGGCCGCCTATTTCGCGAGCGGCAAGTCGGGCCAGCCTTCGACTGCCGAAGCGGTGCACTGGCTCAGACAGGCCGCCGGGCAAGGCCATGCCCAAGCCCAATCCGACTTGGGCCGCCTGTATCACGGAGGCTTCGGAGTCCCGAAGGACGCCTCCCAAGCGGCCAAATGGCTGCAACGCGCCGCCGAACAAGGACACGCGCCCTCGCAAGCGGACCTAGGACGCCTTTACTACCTTGGCGACGGAGTAAAGCGCGACGCGGCTAGAGCCGCAGAGTGGTACGGCAAGGCGGCCAGGCAGGGGATAGCCACCGCGCAATTCAACCTCGCGGGGCTCCACGCGACGGGAGACGGGATCCCCAAGGACGCCGCGGAAGCGGCGAGTTGGTACCGCGCAGCAGCCGAGCAGGGACTCGCCGAAGCGCAGCATGCCTTCGCGGTCGCACTGATCCGAGGCAACGGCATCCATGAGGACTTAGTGGCTGCCGCGGACTGGTTGCGCAAAGCAGCCGGGCAGGGTCTCCCGGAAGCGCAGTTCCTGCTGGCCAGGCAGCACGAAACAGGTGCGGGCGTGGCTCGCGATTTCGACGAGGCCGTCGGTCTGTACAAGCTCGCATCCGAGCAGGGCCTGGTTGAGGCGCAGCGTTCATTGGGCCGGCTCTACTGGGACGGACCAAGCGGGATAGCTGATCCCGTGCGAGGGCAAATGTGGCTGATTGTGGCCGCCCGAAACGCGCCGAAGGGGAGCCGAGAAACGATTGCCTCAGAGCGCGACGAGGCCGCACGCAACCTGACTGCAGAGCAGGCGGCCGATGCAGAGCGCCTAGCCGGTCGCTGGACAAGAAGAACTTGGGCCGAAATCCAAGACTCGTCGCCGACGAAACTCACTGCGGCCGTACATTCGACGGGCCTTACAGAATTCTTCCGCTCTGCTGGTCAGCGCATCGCAGAGGCGCAAGTTGAATACGACAAATACTGGCGACCTCACATCGAACGGAGCCGATTGGGCATTCTCGAGGCAGCGCATCTCGTCCGCGAGCCAGGAACCGCATTGGTGCTAGGAGCCGGAGCGTGCAGGGAGATTCCGTTGGAAGAACTAGCAGAGATGTTCAATCGCGTGGTGCTGGTGGATCTGGACTCCCCGAGCATGAGCGCTGCGGTCGCGCGGATTCCCCGACACCTACGGAACAAGATCGAGATCCGGGTTTCGGACGTGACCTCGTTCGCCAAGCCGCTGATGGATGCGACAGCTCACATCATGGGGAACGCCCGGACCGCATCGGACGCCTTTATTCAATTGAGATCGCTGTACGGCGCGATCAATGCAATCGAGCGGCCTCCCAGCCTGCCGCAAGCAGACCTCGTCGTCTCCTCTCTGGTGCTTTCCGAGCTCGCCCGTTATCCCAGCACGTACGCGGCTCGGCTATTCAGCGAAAGATTCAATGCGAACCTGTCCGAATGGAGGGGTTCCGGGGCCCTGTGGAGGACACTTCGCGAGTTCTCCTCGTCGGACCATGCCTCGATGCTCGCCCGTCTGGTTCGCCCTGGGAGCGTCGTCTATTTCGCCGATACGGTCGGGCGGGGGCCCGATCTACGCTGGGTGGACAGCAAGGAGAAACGGACAGCGCTTAGGGTCATTGCCGAGGAGCTAGCCCAACTCGGTGTTTTCCAAGAAATCCGCAACCGCCGGGAAGCATGGGAATTTCTCCAGTCCGCTTTCCGCAATCTTGAATCCGTCGCGAGTGGCTTCGAGCCACGTCAAAGCGGTGTGGCTGAGACGAACCTCGAATCACTGGTTGCCGCTATTGAGGGGGCTCCGGGCCACCCTCCTGCAGAGGCGGACCGAGTTGCTAATGCGACGACTCAACTGCTTTGTCAAGATCGATTGCCCGTCGATATCGAGATCTCCGCGTACGAGGCCGTGCTCGATTCCTACGAATCTGTGGAGCCACGCACTTTGGAAAGACTTCTCGATTGGGACGGATTCTTGGGAGCACTAAGAAGTCTCCGACTCGAACCTATCGGAGCCGCTAGGAGCTGGAAGTGGCTGGAGTACGCTTGCCAAATCCCGCGAGGATCGGGCGGTTTCACTGTTCGCAGCGTCATACTGCGGAATCTAGGCAAGTGATGGCTCTCCGGACTCACTTTCCCTAGGAATCCCGCTACTTCCGCTAATTCTTGGACTGACAGATTCCCCCGCCGTTGATACTGCCGCGGTGCGGCGTCAGCTCGCTCGGCAGCGCCCTGCGAGATAGCCAAACAGCACGGGAGGAATCATGACCCAACATTCAAGCAGGATCTTGCTGCTCTCTTTCTTGTCGATGGCTTTATCACTCGCTCCATTGATGCAAAGAATCTCGTACGGCCAAGCAGTAGAAGCGACGGCAAATTTGGTCGGCCAAGTCACGGACGAGACCGGGGCCGTTATTCCCGGCGTCGACTTGACGCTGACAAATCAGGACACGAATATAGCGGTGAACGGACAGGCCAACGCGGTCGGGTACTACCGGTTTTCGTTCCCCAGGCCCGCCACGTATACGCTTACCGCTCAGCTGACTGGCTTCACGATCAACGCCGTCGAGAATATCGCCTTCCAAGTCAATCAAACCGCGGATATCAACATCTCCCTGAGTCCCAGCGCGGTGCAAAAGACAGTCACTGGTTCGGCCAGTTCGGCCGTGCTCTCGACGCAGACCTCCGAACTCGGGGAAGTGGTATCGGAGAAACCGGTGAAGCAGCTCCCCCTCCTGATGCGGGATCCCAGTTCGTTAGTCACCCTAGTCGCAGGTGTAACCGCCGATCACCGCTTGCAGACACGCGGTCTGGACCGGTCCGGGCTGTCGTTCCAGGGTCGATTGACCATCTCGGCGCACGGGGGAGTTCGCGCGCAGGCCAATGCCATGGTCGATGGCCTGCACGTGACCTTCACGCACGCCGCCTTCAACTCCGTGCCGATCGTACTGACGCCCGACGTGACGCAAGAATTCCAAGTCATGACCAATAACTACTCGGCGGAGTTCGGGCGCGCAAACGTGGTCATGAATTACGCCACCAAGAGCGGAACGAACGAGTTCCACGGAAACGCCTGCCTGTTCCATCAGAACGAGAACCTGAACGCGAACGCGTTGTTCCTCAATCGGGCCGGTGTCGACAAGACGGAGGCGCGCCGCAACCAGTTCGGGGGCACAATCGGACGGCCTATCAAGAGGAACAAGCTCTGGTTCTTCGCGGACTGGGAGAAGGTGGTCCAAGCCAGAGCGTTGACGATCGTCTCGCGCATGCCGGACGCGCGCGAGTATGGGAGGCGATTACGCTGACCTCTTCACTTCGGCCGGCGACCCGATCAGCGTCTACGATCCCTTCGGCACCTACACGGACGCCAATGGCCGGACCTTGCGCATGCCGTTTTTCGGCAACCCAATCCCGGCTTCTTTGAGCAATCCCTTCGGTCCGCGCGTGGGCCCTTTCTGGGCGCAGCCGAACAACCCCGGATTGGAGGGCCCAACGGCGAGCGCACCAATATCGCCAACCTGAACTTGGGCGGCTCGAGCAGGGTGGACTGGAGGCGCTGGGACGTCAAGGCCGACTACCAGATGAATCAGGGCCACAAGTTCATGGGCCGGTATTCGGCAAGCCTCCTCCTTCTGCCGGCGGTTCGCGTGTACAACACTCCCGGGGAAACAACCCGCCTGAGCAATCGCAACGACCAGCAGCCCGGCAGGCACGCGGTGCCGTCATGGCCTTGGACGGCCTCGCCAACACTAATGGTCACGCAGGCGTTCAACCACACTTGGTTCCGTGACTACACGCCCCGCGTGAATGGACAGCAGGGTTTCGATGTGGCGTCGCTTGGCGGCCCATTCAACAAGCCAGAGGCCATCTCGTTCCTCAACGAATGGGGAGGCGGCGCAGCCTTCCCTAGCGTTTCACCATCCGGCTACGGACCTCTGAGCGACAACATCTCCAACATTATCGACGAGCCGGCGGCAAACTACTCCTACCAAGTCGGGTTCATCAAGAGCCTCGCGTCTCGCACCCTGAATTTCGGCGGCAATGCCAATCGCCGGGAAATGAACCGGCGGGCGTTCGGGGGCTTGGGGGGAGCGCTCGATTTCAACGGCAGATTCACGCAAGGCCCCGACCCGCTGCTACCATCCGCCAACACGGGCAATTCGATCGCCGATCTCATGGTTGGCCTGCCTGGGGGGGGCTCCATGGCCGCCGGATTCACCACGGCGACAATAAATTCCCTGATTCCCTAGGAACGGCATCCTATGTTGAGCGGCCAATGGTCGAGGAGGAGGCGTCGCACCAATGCAGACCAAGAGCGGCATGAGGAGTCTCCTGAACTCGTCGCTTCGTGGTCGCCCGACCCGCACCACCGTGATCGCAGTCCCGGTGCCGGACTGGCGCACGCGGGAGCAGCCACCACAACAAACAAGGGCCCACATTTGCTTTTCTTACGCTAAATGATTGACATACAAGGAATTAATTGCGATGATAATGAGTGCCCCGAGCGATTCCCCGCGGTTTCATGCCCAAGAGCAAGGTCCAGTTCCAGAAAGGCCTCAGCCTCAAAGCCTTCCTCGACCGCTCCGGCTGCGAAGCCCACTGCGAGCAGGCACTGATCCGCATCCGCTGGCCCGACGGCCTCGACTGCCCCGCCTGCGGTTCCTCCCGCTTCTGCCGCCTGCACTCCCGCCGCCTGCTCCAGTGCAACCGCTGCAAGCGCCAGGTCTCCTTGCTGGCCGGCACCATCTTCCAGTCCACCAAGCTCCCTCTCAGCACCTGGCTGCTCGCCCTCTACCTGCCGGCGCAGGCCTTCCCGCCGAATAGAGAGCGAGAACCGGGAATCGCACACCTGAGCGAGGATCCCGGCAATGGAACGGATCGATTCGTCTCGGCCCAGGATGAGCTTTCTAGGGAATCAGGATTTGTTTTGACACTAGATTGTATTGACACCCCCCGTTTCCTCTTCTAGGATTGGGGCGACAAGACAATCCTCAGGACTGCGGTCGTGAGGGTGGAAGCCTCACTAGGAAGGACCATGAAATCAATTCCCAACCGCAATCGACTCCTTTTCGCCCTCTTTCTTGCGGCTGGACTAGTTGTTCTGACGCAAAGACCTGTTGACGGTCAAGCCCTGGGAGCGACTGCGACCTTGGTAGGGCAGGTCACCGATGAAACGGGCGCGGTCATTCCCGGGGTTGAGCTGATCCTTACGAACCAGGACACCAATGTCTCCGTGCCCGGAGAATCTAACGAAGTCGGTTACTACCGGTTCTCTTTCTTGAGGCCCGCAACCTACACGCTCACCGCTCAACAGCCCGGGTTCACCATCAACACGGTTGAAAACATCGTTCTTCAAGTCAACCAAACTTCGGACATCAATATCAGTCTCAGGCCCAGCGCAGTGCAAGAGACTGTGACCGTCTCAGCCAGCACGGCCGTGCTCTCAACGCAAACATCCGAGCTCAGCGAAGTCGTGTCCGAGACCTCGGTCAAGCAGCTGCCGCTTCTGATGAGGGATCCCAGTTCCTTGGTCAACCTGGTCGCCGGCGTCACAGCCGATCACCGCTCGCAGACGCGCGGGCTCGATCGTTCGGGACTGTCATTCCAGGGTCGGCTTACATTCACTGCAAACGGCGGGGTCCGAGCACAAGCCAATGCCATGGTCGACGGCGTGGATGTGACATTCACACATGCCGCCTTTAACTCGGTACCCATCGTTCTGACACCCGACGTCACCCAAGAATTCCAGGTCATGACCAACAACTATTCGGCGGAATTCGGGCGGGCCAACGTGGTGATGAACTATGTGACCAAGAGCGGAACCAATGAGTTTCACGGCAGCGGCTACCTGTTCCACCAAAACGACAACTTGAATGCGAATGCGTTCTTCCTGAACCGGGCCGGCGTCGGCAAGACCGAGGCCCGGCGCAATCAATTTGGGGGCACGATCGGCGGACCAATCAAGACCAACAAACTCTGGTTCTTCGCGGACTGGGAAAAGATGGTCCAAGCCAGGGCGCTGACGATCGTCTCGCGGATGCCTGACAACCGCGAGCTGGCTGGAGACTATGCGGATCTGTTCACTACCGCTGGCAATCCGATCACAGTATTCAATCCGCTCGACACGTACTCCGACGCAAATGGCCGCACATTGCGGCGACCGTTTGCCAACAACCGGATCCCGGACCAGATGATCAACCCGTTCGGGCCGAGGCTCGCTCCTTTTTGGGGCAAGCCGAACAACCCGGGCTTGCAGGGGCCGAACGGCGAGCGAACCAATATAGCCAATCTGAACGTAGGTGGTGCCAGCAGAGTGGATTGGAGGCGCTGGGACGTCAAGGCCGACTACCAGATGAATCAGAACCACAAGTTCATGGGCCGCTATTCAGAGAGCTTTCTTCTGCTTCCTGTTGTTCGCGTTTACAACACGCCGGGAGAAACCACTCGGCTTAGCAATCGAAACGATCAGCAACCAGGCAGGAACGCCGTGCTTTCTTGGACTTGGACGGCCTCGCCGACCTTGATGCTCACGCAGGCGTTCAACCACACTTGGTTCCGCGATTACACACCCCGCGTGGAAGGACAGTTGGGATTCGACGTTGCATCCCTCGGCGGTCCCTTCAGCAATCCAGATGTCATCTCGTTCCTCAACGAATGGGGTGGCGGAGCCGCCTTTCCGAGCATCTCGCCCAGTGGCTATGGGCCGTTGAGCGACAACATTTCCAATATCATCGACGAGCCGGCAGCGAACTACTCGTATCAGGTCGGCTTTATCAAGAGCCTTTCTTCTCACACGCTGAAGTTCGGCGGCAACGCCAACCGCCGCGAGATGAACCAGCGGGCATTCGGCGGATTGGGCGGCAATTTCGATTTCAACGGCCGATTCACGCAGGGCCCCGACCCGCTGTTGCCTTCCGCCAACACGGGCAATTCAATTGCCGATCTCATGCTCGGCCTGCCCGCAGGCGGCTCCATGGATGCCGGATTCACGACGGCGACGAAGAACTACTATTACGGTTTCTACTTCCAGGATGACTGGCGCGTGACGCCTCGGCTTACGCTGAACCTGGGCTTGCGGTTCGAGGTGGAACAGCCTTTCCAGGACCGCTTCGACCACTTCTCGCGCGTCGCCCGCGACGTCCGCAGCCCCATCGCCGATTCCGTCGGGCCCAATACGAGTGGCAAGAACCTCGACCAGTTCTTTCAGGATCTGGTCGGCCGGCCACTCCTGGGGGGCATTGCATGGCCAGGCGTTGCCGGCTTCGGGCGCGGCATCGATTCCACGGACAGGAACAACATTGCGCCGCGACTGGGATTCGCCTATCGTCTCAGCGAAAGGCTTGTGGTCCGAGGAGGCTTTGCGCGCATCTACGGCTTGAATCCAAACGCGGCGACGGTGGCCGCCGTCGGACCGCCGGGCAACGGGGCGACAACGCCGATCGTCGCCACGATCGACGGGATCCACCCCAATGTGACCATCGACAACCCCTTCCCGAGCGGTTTCAACGAACCGGAATTCGACAAAGACGGGCTGGGGACGGCTCTGGGCCAACGGATTTGGGCCGGGAGCGCCAACGGTGTCGCAGAGACTCCATATCAGTGGCAGTGGAATTTTGGATTCCAATACCAGCTGCCCGACGAGTCGATTGTCTCGCTGGCCTACGCCGGAAGTCGCGCGCGCAACTTGACATGCGCCCTGTTCTTCTGTAGCGACCAGATCGCCGAGCAGGATTTTTCGAGGTTTCGAGAGAGGGTCTTCGAGACCGTACCGAATCCATTCTTCGGCATCATCACCGATCCGACATCCGCCTTGAGCTTCCCAGAAGTGCAGTTCGGGCAGCTGCTCCTGCAGCACCCCCAGTACGTCGGGATGTTAAATACCCTGCCTCCCTGGAAGGGACCGAACGGCGACGATTTCCGGAGCAGCTTCGAATCGATGCAGCTCTCCTACAAGAAGGTCACGGGGGACTTGTCCCTGTCGCTGGCCTATACATTCTCAAAGAACATTACGAATTCAGACTCGTTCGAGAACGGCTTTCTCGGCCCCTCGGTGGGTTATCAGAACAACGTCACATTCACCGGGGAGAAATCGCTTTCGGCGGAAGACGTAACGCATCGAGCCGTGGTCGGTTGGGTCTACGAACTTCCATTCGGGCGCGACAAGCGCTTCGGGAAGGGCATGAACCCCGTAGTAGACAGCATTCTCGGAGGTTGGGAGGTTGGCGGCATCATGACGCTCTCGAGCGGGTTTCCGATCGGCCAGAACTTCATTTCGCCGGACCTGACCGGCGCCTTCGGAGGCAGCAACCGTTCCGACCTGATCGGCAACCCGTGCCTGGCTACCAATAGGCCACGCGGAGAGGAGATCGCACAGTGGGTGAACCCGGCCGCCTTCGCCGCGCCGGATCCCTTCCGATTCGGAACGACGCCTCGAACCCTCAACGGCTGTCGTATAGACGGGATAAAGAATTTCGACATCACGGTCGTGAAGCACATTCCCATCAGGGAGACCCTACGGGCGGAGTTCCGCGCAGAGTTCTTCAATGCCTTCAACCGGCCGCAGTTTCAGGCGCCGAACATGACGTTCGGGAGTGCCTCGTTCGGACAGGTGACGGTTCAGGAAAACCTGCCCCGCGTCGTCCAGCTGGCGTTGAAGATCCATTTCTGACGGATGAGGTCGATCGAAGGCCCGAGAGGGATTCGAATGCCGGCCGACGCAGGGCGGGCATCGAGTCAACTGGACCGGCTGGATCAGTGGACGAACCGCCGTCCACGGCGGTCGCTTGGCTGGCCGCGCATCATTCCGCTCGAGTAGAATGGCCTGGGTGGCTTGTCAGGGCTGCGCCGGAGGAATTGTGAGAGGGAGCATGCGCCTGCATTTCTGGGCAGCGCTCATCCTGACCATCCTCCTCGCCCTCGCCAGCTCCGCGACGGGGCAGACTGGTTCCAAGAGTGTCGATCCAAGTATTGCCTCGCCCCCGAATTCGTCCGGCATAGGAATGCTGCAAGAGCGGGTTCGCGATTCCCCTCGTGATCCTGCTGCCCACTATGAGCTCGGGACCGCGCTGGCGAACATTGGGCGCTACGAGGAAGCGGCCCACGCACTTCAGGATGCGCTAAGGCTCCGGCCGCTTTCCGAGAGAGCCCACTATGCTCTCGGGCTCGTGCGATTTCGGCTCGGAGACTTGGATGCGGCCATTGAGCTCCTGCTGGAGGCGATCGAACTCGATCCGCACTCTGCGGAGGCTCACAACGCTCTCGGGCTGGTTCTGGGGCAGAAGGGCCGGGACGTTGGCGAAGTGATCTTTCACTTCCGAGAGGCCGTGCGGAAGAAGCCGGACTTTGCGGAAGCGCATAGGAACCTGGGCCTGATGCTCGCTCAGGCGCGGGATCCGGAGGAGTCGATCAACGCGCTGCGGGAGGCAGTTCGGCTCAAGCCCGATTGGGCCGAGGCTCATAACTCGTTGGCCGTTGCGATTGTCAGGAGGAGCCCTCGTGAAGCGATCAAGCATTATCGGCGCGCGCTTGAGTTGAGTCCGGAGTTCGCGGCGGTGCACTTCAACCTGTCCATTGCGTACGGGTACCTGGACGATACGGACAACGAGATCGCGAGTCTGAGGCGGTATATCGAGTTGAAGCCTGACGCACCCCTCGCACACGGCAATCTCGGGAAGGCTCTCGAGGGAACCGGGAAGGTGACGGATGCAGTGGCGCACCTTCGACGGGCAATTGCATTGGACGAAAGTTCGGCGACCATGCACTACTACCTCGGTCGCGTGCTGCTCAAGCTCGGTGAATTCAAAGAGGCCGCCCGCGAACTGCGAAGGTCCCTAGAACTGGACCCGGAGCTCGTGGAATCGCGTCGACTGCTGGCCAGTGCCTTGCGGAGGGCCGGTAAGGTCGAGGAGGCCAGGGAGGAGCAGGAAAAAGCACAAGCCGTGACCAAGTCCGACCTCGCCGACTCCGCGGCAGACATAAGAATGTCTCTCGGCCGCCAGAAGTTGAGGGAAGGCGATTTCGACGAAGCGATTCCGGTTTTCGAGGAGCTGACGGTCTTGGCGGCCGACTGGCCGGAGGCTCACTACTTCCTCGGCGTAGCGCTGATGCAAAACGGCTCCGCTCGGCGGGCGATTGGGCCGCTGGAGCGTGCGATCGAGCTTCGGCGGGATTTCTTCGAAGCCCACTACAGCCTTGGTTTGGCGTTCCGAGAGGGCCAGGATCTCGATCAGGCCATGGCAGGGTTTCGCAGGGCTCTCGCCTTACGCCCTTCATCCGCAGAGGCGCATACCTCGCTGGGAGAAGTGCTGGCACAAAAGGGGCAGCTTGAAGCGGCTGTGCGGTCGGTGCAGATGGCAATCAAGCTGGCCCCGGAGTATCCCGAGGCGCGGCTTCAATTCGGTACATTGCTTGGGCTTCGGGGCGACGTCGAAGGCTCAATTCAACAATTCCAGACAGCCCTGGACTTGAATGGCGACTACCCAGAGGCTCACGACGCGCTGGGCGTGGCTTTCGCCGCGCAAGGCGACTCGGAAGGGGCGCTTCGAGAATTCGAAGCTGCGCTGGCCGCAAGGCCCGACTACGCCCTGGCCCACTACCATATAGGCGGCATTCGCCTCCAGCAGAAAGACTACACGGCTGCCATGGGTGCTTTCCACGAGGCCCTGCGACATCGGCCCGACTACGCCGAAGGTCGCAATCAGTTGGGTGTTGCGCTGGTGCATCTCGGCCGCTTCGACGAAGCTGTCATCGAGCATCAGAAAGCTCTGGCATTGCGCCCGACCCTTACGGAAGCGCGTTTCAACCTAGCCCTGGTGTACGAGCAACAAGGCCGGATCGAGGAACAGATCTCGGAATTCCGGAACGTCATTCGGGGAGATCCTCTCCATCGGGACGCGCAACGGAGGCTTGGCAGGGCACTGGAGTCTCTTGGCAGAACGAACGAGGCGATCCAGGTTCATCGCGCGGCTGCCAAGACATGGCCGGACTCGGAAGCACATCTGCTGCTAGGGAGCGCTCTGGCCAAGGCCAATAGGTACGAGGAGGCAATCTCCGCTCTACGCAAGGCACGAGACCTCGAGCCATCCTTGGTTGCCGCTCACCACCAGCTAGGAATGGCCCTGCGGCAGGTCGGAAAGCGCGATGAGGCCCTGGAGGAATTCAAGAAAGCTGACGCGATCAGGAATCGAAGTGATGCTACATTCCGCGCGGGTGCCCAGCTACAAGCGGGTTTGGCAATAGTTGGTTCGGGAGATCTGGAAGGCGCCATCGCGGAATTCGAGCGGGCAGTCGAGTTGGATCCAGACTCGGCCGAAGCGCGTCAATTTCTTGGAGTCGCTCGGTACCGCAACGGAGATTTGAATCAGGCGATAGGGGAGCTGACGCGGGCGTTGGAATTGCGCCCCGACTACTTCCAGGCGCGCTACACGCTGGGTCTCGTGCGTGCGAAGCAAGGAGACCTCAGCGGCTCTGTCGCCGATTTCCAGGACGCACTACGAATCGACGACCGCGTAGCCAAGTGCCACGACGACCTAGGGTTGGCATACGCCAAGCAAGGAAGGCTGGAGGATGCGATCAAACAATTCGAGCGGGCTGCGGATCTCGATCCGGACCTTGCTGTCGCTCACTACCATCTCGGGTGGGGACTGCGTCAAAGCAACCGGATCGAAGCGGCCCGCAAGGCTTTCGCTGCCGCCGAGCGGCTGGACCCGCGAATGAAGAGTCCGTTATGACAGGGCGTCCCCGTGCCTCGGTCGCCAACCATCCCACCCTGCCGGGTTCCCAAGACGCTACATGAGCTGGAGTTCCGCTCGCCGAAATTGCTTGGGAGCTGGCCTTTTGCCGTGAAACGGCGACCGTAGAAGGAGGCTTCGCCCCTGTGCAGCCTAGGTCAGGCCTACAACACGCTTTTCCCGCAGCGCCATGTTTACCCTGTGGGCAGTATTGGCAGCTTCCACGCCAGCGCGAACGTGCGCGTTGGGAGTGCCTCTGCTTCGGACGCAGTCGAGCCAGTTACGCAGGTTCTCGGCAGTCCCAGTCCCGTCCATTCGTTCGACGTTCGAGGTTGGCTCCTCGCGTTCGACCGAGCGAATCGGGCGCGGCAGGCCCGGTGCCTCGAATGGCATCCTGCCCTCTTCGTAAACCGAGTACCCGTGCCGGTCGATCGCCATCATGGCCTTGTCCCCGTGGAACACGATGCCGCACCCCGGCAATCCGAAGGTCAGGTTGCCCTCGTAGGTAGCCGTGTATCCCTCGGGAAATAGAAGCGTCGCTGTGACGGTGTCGGGCACGTCGAACCAGTCGTGGACATACGTGGTCCCGGAAGCGTATGTCTCTTGCGCCTCCGTGCTGTTCAAGAACCACTGTATGACGTCGATCCAATGCGTCATCAGATCGGTCACGCTGCCTCCCCCGAAGTCCCAAAAGAACCGCCAGTAATAGAATCGCACCTTGTCGAACGGCTGTTTGGGGGCGGGGCCCAGCCACTGATCCCAGTCAAGTTGACCGGCATCGACCTCCGGCGCTCCTTGTGCCCCAGATTGCAAATGGTTCTGGGACCAGTGGCAGCGGGCGAAAGTGACCCTGCCTAGCTCACCCTTGTCGATCAACCCCTTCGCTTCGATGAAGTGGTCCCAGCTACGTTGCTGGGTTCCCGTCGCGACAACCCGTCCTGAGGCTTCAACGGCTTTGAGAAGATCCTCCCCTTCCGCCAGGGTATGGGTGACCGGCTTTTCGACGTACGCGTCCTTTCCTGCCGCCAAGGCGTCGATGGTCATGGGCGCGTGCCAGTGATCGGGCGTCCCGATTACGACTACGTCGATGTCGTTGCTCTCGAGAACCTTTCGGTAGTCAGTGAACGCCCTCACTGTAGGGCCGAACTGCGCTGCGGCCTGCAGTCGCCTCGGAGCGTACACATCCGCAACGCCCCGTATTTCGGCTCCTCCGATCCCGGGAAGATAGTCCGCGACCCCGCGACCCCGCTCGCCGCATCCGATCAAGCCTACGCCGATTCGATCATTAGCGCCTGAAATCCGACGTGCGCCCAGCGCGGTAGTCGTGGGGATAGAGTCGCGTCGCTGCATCGAATTGACCCCGCGAGAGAGACCCGACACCGCCCTAGCGCGGGGTAGCGCTCCTTTCGTGGTTCCGCGAGTTGAGGGCGTGCTCGCTCCCAACGACATGTGATCGAGGCCGGACTCGATCAGGCGGGTCGGGCAGATATTGCGGCCCATGAGACGCCGGAGGGGACGGGGAAGACATTTGCGGTGTCCGTGCACACAAGCTGTGAACTGTACCGAAGTTGAACTGACTCATCGGGGCTCCGCTTCGACGTTGCGGCCAGACTCCGCGGACGGCTTCGCAATCGAGGATTCCAAGCGCTGCTGGGCAATTGCCTGGCGAGCCTCCTTCAGCCGGCTGACGATAGCCAAGTTCTTTTCCGCTTCGACACTGTTTCCTAGCATCCGCTGGGCGCGTCCGAGATGGTAATGGAGTTCCTCGTCCTGCCGAATACCTAGGCGCAGCGCCGCCTGCAGGTGCTCCACCGACTTCTGATACTCGCGTTCCTTGAAGTAGACCCGTCCCAGCGTCTTGTGCGCCCCGGCGGAACGCGGATTTATCGCAATCGCTCGCTTGAGCGCCTCGTTGGCCTGGGCGGATGCGCCGAGCACGAAGTACACTTCGCCCATTCGGGAGAGAGCCTCCACGGAATACGGGTCGTTCTCTAATTCGGATCGAAAAGCGGCGAGGGCTTTGTCGTAATCCCTTTGCCCGAGATGGAGCAATCCGACCGCCAGATGGAGCTGGGCGGCACCGGGAGCTTTGGCGAGCGCCTTGGCGTATTCCGCTGTCGCTTCGTCGATGTCTTCCGCCGAGGCGTGATACTCCGCACGAAGTTGGTGGGTACGGTAGGACCCGGGCTCCGAGGAAGCGAACAAGTCCAAGTACTCAAGGGCAAGCTCCTCCGCGCACGCCTGCAGATAGAACGCGAATTCTACATTCTTGGGTTGCCGGGAATGGAGTCGCATCAGATCTTCGACGGCACGGTCGGCCCGCCCCATCGCAAGGTACGCGCGTGCCCGCCAGTACAGTGCCTCGTCCTGGCTGGCGTCTGACTCGAAGTTCTTCGCCAGTTCGACCACCAAGTCGGGCTGGCCGGCAAGGATCGCATCCCGTGCCCGCGACGTCCAAGACCGCTCCCCCGGAATCCCGAAAGCCGGCAATAAACCGACGATTCGCACGGCCTCCCCAGGCGCGAGACTCGAGTCCGGGCCGCGGCCCGGGTCCGCCCATGGCAAGGCTCTGGCCGCCTCGGGAGCCCCATCGTGGAACGCGATAGCGCGTTCGCGCACTGCGTTCGCTTTGTCGTGCAGGCCGAGCTTCGCCAGCGTCCGAACTAGACCGGCCGCCGACTCCAAATTCGCCGGGAAATTGCTCAGCTCCAGAGCGTGCGAGCGAACGGCTTCCAAGAGGCGGCCATCGTCCTCCAGAACGGCCCCGATTTCGCGGTGAACTCCGGGCATCCGCGGCGCGAGGCGTGCGGCGTGCCGCAACTCGTCCAGCGCATTGCGTGTGTCTCCCTGACGCACGAATTTGAGGCCCCTCAGAAGAAACAGCCAAGGCGACTGCAGGCCGGCGCGTCGCACGGCGAGGAAAGCGCGAGTCGAGAGCTCTCGGTAGACGCGGCCCAAATGAAAGACCAGTTCGTGGTCTTGGGGATCGAGCCGCCGACACGCTTGCAGTTCCGTTATCGCGCTCGCATATCTCTCGGTTTGGACGTAGCTCATGGCGAGCCACTTGCGCGCTAGCGCGCTGCTGGAATCGATGGCGCGAGCGCCTTCAAGCTCTCGAATCGCGAGTTCCGGCCGAGAAGTCAGATAGTAGTCGACGCCGAGGAAAACTTTGGCGGCGAGCAGTTTCGGATTTTGTCTTAGGGCGGCTCGGAACTCCTCGATGGCGAGTTCGTAGTCCCGTTTGAGATGGTAGGCCAAGCCCAGATTGCTACGCACCTCCGGAACTTCTGGAGCCAGGGCGACGAGAGCCTTCCACGCCTCGGCCGCGGTCCCGTAGTCCCCGGCTTGCATCGCTTGCTGTGCTCGTCGGTATAGCTCTGCGGGGGTTGCGACGCTTTGACCGAGAGCGGCGACCGCAGAACCTACGAGCACGCCCAAAGCCAAGCGCGCGGCCAGCCCTGCCAGCAGCCGAAAGACAGGCCAGCGCCTCATATCGCGCCCACCTGAAAGCTTCGGGTGGCATTTCGACTCGATCGGAAGCCCTCGCAAACGGGTGACAATCCAACGAGGCGGCAACCGGCGGGTCTTTCGCGGCGCTTTCCCGGGCGCCGGGTCAGGACCCAGCGTGCTCGCGCACCGCTCCTTGTTGGAATCGTCCGATCCGACTGCGGTGCGTCGAACCGCCACTGCTTGGTGCTCGCGGGCCCGATCACGGGGCATTTCCGATGAAGCCGTTCGCTTCTTCCAGCCAGTAGCAGAATACCAGTCATTTCATGGAACCGTGCACACGACTTCGGATCACGTGGCGGCAAGCAAGGCCGGTCCGCCGCCAGACCAGAACGATCGCGGCACTCCGAGCAGCGCTAGCTCCTGGCGACATGCCGCGATCAGTAGCGCGATGCGGCCGCGATCGCAGCTCGTGCGTCCCTTACGATTCCGCGGACCACGTCGCCAGCAGGCACGACCGCATCGATCATCCCGACACTCTGTCCCGCGGGAAGCACGCCGCCCTCAGCGTCGCCCTTCAAGCGCCCGCGCATCGATGCCGGATTGCCTACTTCCAGAGCCTGCTTGGGATACGGACGGATTGCGTCTTCCCTTTGCGCCCAATAGTCAGTGAAGGAGTTGCGGATCAGTCGGCAAGGTTTCCCGCTATGCGCTCGCGTTACGACGGTTCCCGAGGTCCCGGTGTCCACGATTTTCGACTTGTAATTGCGGTGCGCCCCTGCTTCTTCAGTCGCTATGAATCGAGTGCCCAGCCAAACGCCCTGAGCGCCCCAGGCAAGCGCCGCCGCCAGGCTCTGGCCGTCGGCGAGGCCACCCGCCGCCACCACCGGGACGTTCACCGCGTTCACTACCGCCGGCACCAGCGCGGCTGTTCCGACTTCGCCGACATGGCCGCCTCCCTCCCGGCCGGAGGCAATGACGGCATCGACACCGGCCGCAACCGCTTTTTGGGCATGGCGCTCCGCGCCAACTACCGACATCACGTAGATTCCCCGGGCGTGAGCGGCCGGCAGGGCGCCCTTCGGGCTGCCCAACCCCGAAATGAGCACCGGCACCCTCTCTTCAAGCGTGACTTCGATCAAGCGCTGGACATTGTCGGTGTAAGTGGCAACGGCACCTCCCGTCGCGCGAATCGTCGCGAAAAGGATGTCCACGCCAAACGGCTTCGCAGTGGCGTTTCGCACCGCCCGGATTTGGTCGCGGAGCTCGTTCGGCCGCATGCTGAGCCCGGTCCCTATCACACCCAACCCGCCGGCCTCCGACACAGACGCTGCCAGCTCGGATTGGGCAATCATTCCCATTCCAGCCTGCAAGACCGGATAGTCGATGCCGATCGCCCGGCAGATCGGCGTGCGCATAGGGGCCGGAACGCTATTCAGCATGGCTGGTCGGACGGGGCGGGCGCTCTACAGATTCCCTTCGACCAAGCGCTTGCTCGCTGTCAGCTCCGCTTTCACCGTCGCCATGTTGCCGGTGATCAGGTAGGACTGCAAGCCGCCGGCCTTGCTCAGGTTTTCGAGCGCGATGCCGATCTCCTTGACGGCTGGCGCGACCACATTGCGAATTCGCAACCCACCGAACCGCTCGTCGGCCCGGATCCGGTACTCGACACCTCGTCCGGGCTGAAGTTCGCCCGTGATCACGATGTTATCAAGCAATGCGTTGTTGGCATCCTCGACTACGAGCGCCGCGCCATTCTGGCTGGCGTTTACCAAGGTGACATTGCGCAGCGTCAGGTTGTCACTGTTCTCAACAACGACCCAGGGAGCACGCTGCGGGCCACCCTGGATCCGCACATTCTCAATCACCACGTTGCTGGTGTTGCGGACGTGCAGCGGGCGCCACCGGTCGTCTTCCCGGAAATCCTTTCCTGTCACGTTGCGAATCGTTAAGCCGTTGTGGCCGAAATCCCTGTTCGCGGTGCGAATCGCTGTCACGCAGTCCTTCACTTGCACGCCGTCGATCAGAATCTGGCGGTTGATCATGCCTTCGCGGCCGTGGTCCTGCACGTCGACGCCGTAGAAGCTCGACTCGGCATACACATCACGGACCGTGATGTGCTCGCTGCCGTCCGACACTTCGACAGCTCCGCGCAGCCTCGAGCCATAGCTCCGAATGTTCTCGACCACCAAGTGCCGTACGAATAGACCCTCGTCGCCTTGGCCTCCGATGGAGACAATGTCTCGAATCGTGTCGCGCGCGGTGAGATTGCGTATGACTCCGTGCTCGATGTTTCCGAACTCGGCTGCGGGGGTGATCATCACACCGTCCTTGGCGCTGTTGTCGGTTTGCCCGTTCTCGATGACAAACCGCCCCCGCCGGACTACGATCAGGGGCGCCCGATCAGGCTGCTCCACCGAATCGCCGTTGCCAACCAAGGTGAATTCCCTTATGTGGACATCCTCGGAGAGCACTTCGAGGATCGGCGTCTTGGCCAGTCCCTTCTTAAGACGCATGTTCAGACCCACGAGCGTTAGCGGCTTTTCAATGCGAGTCGTCTCGGTCACCTCGACTTCGCGGCTGCGATCCGCCACAAGGACAGCATGAGGCGGCGCTTCGCGCACCGCTTCCTTCAGCAAGCGCGCGTCGATTCGGATCGATCGCTGTCGGGCAGTCGGGCCCTCTGCCGCCGGGGCAGCGACCGACATCGCAAGGAGAAGCGCGAGGTGTTTCATGATCAGACGGCCAGACTGTAGCACAAGACCATTGGATTTCAGACAGCTAGCCGCAGGGCCAGGCTGCCAGTTCCCGCCGAACGGACGGGCAGCCCAATTGCTACCAAGCACTGCTGTCAGTTCGGAGGGCATTGAGCCGAATCGTCAGCCGTGGCGAGGCTCCTTCCCTTCGCGAGCGCGGATGCCTCCTAGCTCGGGCACGACGCTTGGACGACCGTAGCGATCCCGCCCCTGGCTGCGAACCGCCCTTCCACGCAGGCCCCGATTGGCTTAGCGGCGGCAACAACATCGTCCAGGACCTTGTTCGAAGGTTTCTCTTGGAAGATGCCCAGATTGCGGTGCGCAAGCAAATACAGCTTGAGCGACTTCAGTTCCAAGCACAGCTTGCCAGGCACGGAACGAAGGATCAGCGTAGCGAAGTCCGGCAGACCGGTCTTCGGGCAGACGGAAGTGAACTCGGGACACCGAATCTCGATGGTGTGTTCCCTGCCCTGGTATTGATAGGCCCAGGTCTCAATAGACGGCAATGCGGCGTCGACGCCCGATGCCGCATGAGCATCCGCGCAGTCCGTCACGCCGAATCCCAGATCCGGCGTGTCCCGCGGGTCAGTCCTCGTCCTGCTGTGCGGCCAGCCGGTTAATCACGGAAAGGTCCTCCAGCGTCGTGATGTCGCCGGTGACCTTGCTCGTCGTTACGATCTCGCGCAGCAAGCGCCGCATGATCTTGCCGGAGCGGGTCTTGGGCAGCGCGTCGCTGAAGCGGATCTGCTTCGGCCGGGCGAACTTGCCGATCTGCCGGGCGACCCACTCGCGCAGCTCCGCCGCCAGCTCGTCATTCGGATCGTGGCCTTGAATCGGCGTCACGAAGGCGATCACCGCTTGCCCGGTCAATGGGTCGGGCATTCCCACAACGGCGGCCTCCGCCACTGCCTCGTGACGCACGAGCATCGATTCGAGCTCCGCCGTGGAAAGACGGTGCCCGCTGACATTCATCACGTCGTCAACGCGCCCGAGAACCCAGATGTAGCCGTCCTCGTCCCGGCGGGCGGCGTCGCCCACGAAATAAAGGCCGGGGATCTGGCTCCAATAGACCTCACGGAATCGGTCTGGATCGCCCCACAGTGTCCGGAATATCGAGGGCCAGGGCTTGCGGACCACTAGGTAGCCCTCGCCGCCCGGCTCGACCGAGTTGCCTTCCATGTCGACCACGTCGGCCGCGATGCCGGGTAGCGGGAAGGTCCCCGAACCAGGTTTCAACGGCGTGGCACCCGGCAGCGGCGAGATCATGATGGAGCCGGTTTCCGTCTGCCACCACGTGTCCACAATCGGACAGCGGCCGCCTCCGATGACGCTGTGATACCACTCCCACGCAGAGGGGTTGATCGGCTCGCCGACCGAGCCGAGCAGCCGCAGGCTCGACAGGTCGTGCCGGCCGGGGTAATCGCTGCCGAAGCGGATGAACGCCCGGATCGCCGTGGGGGAGGTGTAAAAGACGTTGACCCTGTATTTGTCAATAACCCGCCAGAAGCGATCGGGTCCGGGGAAGTCCGGCGCGCCCTCGTACATGACGGTCGTCGTTCCGACGAGCAGCGGGCCGTAAACGATGTAGCTATGCCCGGTTACCCAGCCAACGTCAGCGGCACACCAATAGGTGTCTTCGTCCTTGATATCGAACACCCAGCGCATCGCCATCGAGACTTGGAGCTGGTAGCCGCCCGTCGTATGCACGATGCCCTTCGGCTTGCCTGTGGTCCCGGACGTGTAGAGCACGTACAGCGGATGCTCCGCATCCAGTTCCTCGGCGGGGCAATCCTCTGTTGCGCTGGCGTCCAAGTCATGCCACCAAGCGTCGCGACCGGCCTGCATTGCGATTTCATTGCCGGTGCGACGGTATACGATCACGCTGCGGACTCGGGGGCAATCCTCAAGCGCCTCGTCGACCGCCTGTTTGAGGGGGACGACCTTTCCCCGCCTCCAGCCACCGTCGGCGGTGATGACGGCGCCGGCATCGAGATCAAGGATGCGCGTCTTCAGCGCTTCTGCGGAGAATCCACCGAAAACCACGCTGTGAATGATTCCCAGCCGGGCGCACGCGAGCATCGCGACCGGCAGTTCCGGGACCATCGGCATGTAGATGATCGCTCGGTCGCCTGCTCGGAAGCCCTGCCTCTTGAGCACGCTGGCGAAGCGCTTGACGGCCCGCAGCAACTCTTGGTAAGTCAGAACCCGCTGGTCGCCCGGCTCGCCTTCCCAAACGATCGCCGCGCGATTCTTGCGCCAGGTCTCGCAGTGCCGGTCCAAGCAGTTGTAGGACATGTTGGTCCTTCCTCCGATGAACCACTTGAAGAACGGAGCGTCCGAGGAATCCAGCACGGTGTCCCATTTCCTGAACCAGTGCAATTCGGTCTCGGCCAGATCGCTCCAGAAGCCCTCTGGATCGGCTGCGGCCCTATCGACGAGATCTCGATGCACATCCCCTTGCGGGACGTTGGCACGCGCTATGAAGTCGTCAGACGGATGGTAGATTTCCATGGGGATTCCTCGAGTTGGTGGTTAACGGCCGCGCGCGCTCGTGACAGCAGTCCGTTGGAGGATGGTTGCCGCAGGACTGCTATTGCCAAGCGGTCTGGCTCTGCGCGCTCGTGACGAGCGAATCGAAGATGGCGAGCACCTGCTTGCGATAGACATAGACATTGCGCAGCTGCTCCCGGAAGTCCTGATCGTACTCTTCGGTACGCATCCACCTCTTGAACACCTGCGGCGGGACGTCGATCTCGGAGCGGAGCACTTCCGCCGAGTGGCCCTTAAGAAAAAGCCCGAAGAAGAGCGCCGCCTCCCTCTGTGGAGCGTGAAACTCTGATGCGGTCATTCTCGGCACGGCGGTCCATCCAGCAACGGGTTCGAATCTGAACGTATCAGTATATGCGCCCGGCGAGCTTGGCAACAACTGGGAGCCACGAGCAATCCCGATGACGGTTCTGGACGCTTCCCCAGATCGCGTGGCGGCGACCCGAAGTCGACCTATGGCAGGGCCCTGCAGGCGTGGAAAACTGGGGCGCGCTTTCGAAACCGCTAGAATCCTGGGAGTGTGGATTCCGCTCGCCGCCACAGCGTCGGCTCTTGGTTACGCGGCTTACGCCTCCGCCTGGCCTTCGGCGCAGCGATGGGGAACCGGCATTTGGAAGCTGTCGGGCGAGAGAGACGAAATCGCCCTGACCTTCGACGACGGTCCTAGCAATGAGACCCCCCAGTTCCTCGCCGTCTTGGACGGATTGGGAGTCAAGGCCTCTTTCTTCCTTTGCGGGGCCAACGTCGAGCGCCGACCAAGCGTGGCACGGGCGATCGTCGAGGCGGGGCACGCCGTTGGCAATCACACCTACTCGCACCCGCTGCTGCCTTTTTGTTCCCGTCGCCGCGTCCAAGAAGAAGTCTCTAGAACGCAATCCGCAATCGTCAGGGCCACTGGGCGAGAGCCCGCGCTGTTCCGCCCCCCCTACGGGTTGCGCTCGCCAGCGCTTGGGCGAGTCCTTCCGGAAATGGGTCTGTCCGGCGTGCACTGGACGGTGGTCGGCATGGATTGGAAGTGGGACGCCCCTCGCATCGCCCAGCACGTGTTGGACCGTGCTCGCCAGGGCGGGATCGTGTGCCTCCACGACGGGGATCGGACACGTCCGAAAGCAAACCGCGTTCAGACTCTCGAAGCCGTGCAGACGATCGTCCCCCGGCTGAGGGATCGCGGATTCCGGTTTGTCATCCTCCCCGGATGGGAGGCACAGGCCTGGCGACGGCCAGCGCGCCGTTAGCCTGCAAGGCGTTTATTGGGCGGTCCAACCTCCGTCGATCACGAGGTCGGTTCCGGTCAGGAATCCCGCGCTTTCCGAGCAGAGGTAGACAGCCAGCTGACCGATTTCCTCGACCTTCCCCCAGCGCCCCACAGGAAGGCGCTCGAGAAACTGTCGATTCTTCTGGGGATCCTCGATCAAGGGACGGTTCATTTCGGTGGCAAACGGGCCCGGACTGATGCCGTTGACGGTGATGTTGTGCGGTGCGAGCTCGAGCGCTAGCGCTTTGGTGAATCCCAGCAGGCCGGCTTTGGTCGTCGAGTAACCGGTGCGGTTGGGCAGCGAGACGTGGGACATGATCGAAGTCATGTTGATGATCCTTCCCCAGTTCTTGCTCTTCATGCCCGGCACGAAGACGCGCGACATCATGAATGGCCCGGTTAGGTTGACCTCGAGGATCTCGTGCCACTCGTCAACTGACATTTCCTCGATCGGCTTGCGATTGTTGATGCCGGCGTTGTTGATCAAAATGTCGCACACCCCGAAGGAGTCGCTGACCGCATGCTCGACTTCGCCTGGCGCCGCTTCGTCCGTGACGTCCCCGACGACGTACTCTGCGGTGCCGCCGCGTTCCCGGATTCCCATTACAACTTCGGTCAGCAAGGACTCGTTCCGAGCCACAAGGGTCACCTGAGCGCCGGCTGCCGCGAGCGCCTCAGCCATCTCCCGTCCTAGCCCCTTGCTGGCGCCCGTTACGACGGCAATATGACCGTCAAGCGATATGCTGCTCATGCTCTCTTGTGTCAGGCGGGTTCCTCGGGCCTGACCCGTAGGATACCAAGCGCCCAACGGACTTGACCCCTGGATGCAATTCGCGGGATTGGGAGGGAACCGGAGGAAGCTGGTGCGCCACGCCGGCGGATGGAGGGCCAGCGTGCAGAGGCGACAAATGCTGCTTGGAATCCAAGCGCACGCCGATATCTTCTGCAACGGCACGCACTAGCGGCCTTTCGTCACAGGGGTTCTTGCTGTAACTACCCCCTGTACGGGTCCCACCACCCGAGGGCGCGCCGCGCGCCTCAAAACTCACTGGGTTCGCCGCCCGCTCGAACCACATCGTGGCCTTGCGATCGTCATGTGCAGCACCCACACCCGACTTGTGGGCTAGACCCAGTTGGAACTTAGCCTCGGACTGCCCTTGTCGGGCTGCATCAAGCCAATAACTTATCGCCATCCCATCGTCTCGATTGACGCCTTGGCCGCGCTGGTAAATCCGTTCTACTCTCTATTGCGCCTCCAGCTCACCGGAATTGGCCAGCCGTTGCTCGGCTGCATGCCGCCAACCTTCGGCAACGTCGCCCTCTCGCCCTTTTTCTACACCGCTGCACAGTAGCCGCAACTTTTCGGCTTCCACCTTCTTATGCCCCTGTTGCGCCGAGCGGAGCCACCAACGCATAGCGTCGCAGTCTTCTGGCTCGACGTCCCGGCGGTTGCCAGCCCGGCGTCCAAATTTGAACTGTTCGACTCTATCGCCGCCTTTGGCAGCCTCTCTCGCTCTGTCGACATGGGTTTGTCTCGGGGGGCCTTTGTCCGATCCTTTTATGGGCCGCCCGGAGTTGCCTTGCCAAGCTGTCTCGCTTATAGAACTCGGTCTCGTGGCAGGAACGCTTGGCCTGAGGGAATCGCCGGGAGGACATTTCTATGACAAGGCATGCGCTGGGAGGCTGGTAGCGTCGCGTTCGAACTGGTGTCTCTGCCGGCTACCTCACGGCCATGGGGAAGCGGTTGGATTGTCTCGACTCAGCGAGTCCATTCATAAGGACCCCTGGGGAAAGAAACCTTCCGCTTCAGGCCGAGTGACCGGTTGAATTGTCAACGTGTTCTACTCCTAAAAAGTCATTCCACTGAGATTCTCCCGATGCAAGGATGCCCACGGAGGGGCTATCTCAAGAATTGCAGGGACAAGCAACAACTCTAGGGTGAATCGACTTTTGGGGCGGACTGGGAATGACAATTCCTGACCAGACGTGCTCATGATCAGAAAAGGCTCAATTAGCGAAACGTATGCATTGGGGTGTCATTGAGGCCACCAAGCAGCTACGAGGGGACGCCTCTCGCACTAATCCGACCTGCTGAAACCAGCGCAGGTAGCTGTCCAAGTACTTCGTCGCTACCCCCCGAAACGGTTGCAGAAACGCTTTCAATTGTTGGTGCCGATTGTTCACCGTTTGGATGTGATAGCTCCCGCGCACCCGCATGCCCGCCGACACGTTCACCGCCTCGTGCTGGACCCCCAGCCGCCGGGCACAGCCCGGATACGCTCGACCACCGTCGCTCAGCAGCACCGCGTCGCTGGCCAGCAGCGGCTCCAGCGCGGCCTGCAAACTCGCCTGGCTCACTCTCTTCAGCACTTGGCCCGCGGTCGCGCCCCCGCGCGCGGCGGCCAGCAGCACCGGCACCTGCTGCTTGGACAGGCCCCGCTGCCGGGCCCGCCCGCCCCGCCGCCGGGCCTTCCGTTCTAGCTTCCGCTCCCCCTTGCGGCTCTCCAGCACATACGTTTCGTCCGCTTCCACCAGCCCTTCCAGCCGCCCCGCCAACTGTCCCGCCTGCGCCATGAAGCGATGCCGCCAGCGAAACGCGGTCGTGACCGCCACCCCGCAGCGCTGCGCCGACTGCCGGACCGATTCCCGCTCCACCAATGAGCGCCCCAACGCCAGCCAGCGCTCCTTGTGATGCAATCCAGACAGCGCCGTGCCGCTCAAGGCATTGAACGTCTTGCCGCACTGCTTGCAACTGTAGCGGCGCAACCCGCGCGTCTTGCCGCGGCGCACTGCCCCGCCGGCCTGGCTGTGCCGACAGCGCCGCTGGGCGTCAATTTGCAGTTCAATCGCGGCCACCGCCGCAGCCCCTTCGCTGCGCTCTTGCACGGCCTGCTCGAGTTGCCACCACTGCGCTTCTGATAAGCGGTCCAACCCCGCCAGCCAACTCTGGAATCTCTCGTTCGTCATGGGACACGATCCTCCTGCACCTAAAGGAATTATACCAAATATCGAACAAAATGCATACGTTTCGCTAATTGAGCCTCAGAAAAAAAGCAGTCTCTCGCAGGCAGCATGCGTCGTGGCAAAGCGCGAAGCGCGCTACAGCGTCGTTTTTCAGATCAGGATCCCACCCTCGCCGACACGGTCGGCTTGCACGCCATGAGTGCGCGTGGGGGCAGCGTGTGCCGGTCAACTGATCAACACCTTGGACTCACGAGTGCACCGCTCGCCATCCGTTTCCGGAAATACGACCCTCCCGCTACCTAGAGGCTTGGATCGTCTCAAAGTCAAGATCTCCCTCCTTCCGGTCGAGGACCTGACTGCCTCGCTTCGAGGGACGCGCACTCCGATCCAGAGCGAGTCTGCTCGTGCATCAAATTTGCGTTTCGAATTGAGCTGGGCAAGCCGTCGTTCGCGCTGTAATCGGCGCGACGCGGTGGATTCCTCGCAAGCGCATCAAGAGATACGGCACCCAGTGACGCTGCAGTCCAGCGACGCTACTCGTATGGATCGGCTGGTGTTTCGACAGCGTTCGTGACCAGATACCGGATGACCCTAGCCAGCACCGCCTCCCGATGGGTCGTGCGCCAGGTTCTAGTCGGCGGGAAATTCGCGGCTTCCGAGCAAGCCAATCAAGCTGCGGGCTCACAATGCCTCAAGCATTTCGCGCACACGCCGTGCGGTTGGCACGTCCCTGGTTGCCACGAATATCGTGTCGTCTCCGGCAATCGTTCCAATGATCTCCGGCCATTGGGCGGCGTCCAGGAATCGTGCTAGCGCGCTCGCCCCGCCGGGATCCGTTCGAAGCACCACGAGATTCCGTGCCGTGTGCAGCTGCAAGAGAAACTCCGACACTGCCCGCGCAAGACGTTGCTGTGCCCGCGACGACGGGTCGCTCCGATTCGCCACGGCGTAGCCGTCCGCCGTCTTTACGATCCCGAGTTCCCGCAAGTCGCGCGAGAGAGTGCCCTGACTGACTCCGATACCCCGCTCGGACAGCCGGGCCGCGAGTTCGCCGTGCGTTCGAACCTGTACCGATTCGACCAGGCTGAGGATCAACCTCTGCCGCCGAGCCTTCACTGCAATCACTCTTCCTGCTCGGACGACGCCTGCTCAAGGCGCTCAAGGCGGCTCTTGGCCGCGGCAATCGCATCGCGCACGCTGTCGCTGGCCGTCCCTCCCGGCAAGCGGTGGTTCTCCAGCGCGTTGCGGGGAACGAGTGCGGCCCTTGCGCGCTCGTCAAGCTCGGGCGCGAATTCCCGCAGTTCATCCAATGTCCACTCGGCAGGTTTCTTTCCCTGCTTCACGCTTGCCAATACGATCCCGCCGACGATCTGATGCGCGCGGTGGAAAGAAACTCCGCTCCGTGACAGCATTTCCGCAAGAGCGGCGGCCGAGACCCAGCCTTCCTCGGCAGCCCTCTCCATCGCCTCGGGCCGGATCCGAGCCGTGTCAACGCACAGCGTCAACACCTCAAGCGAATCGGCCGCCTGCGCCGCCGTGTCGAAGACTCCCTCCTTGTCTTCCTGCAGGTCCCGGTTGTAGGACATCGGCAGACCCTTCAGCGTCATCATCAGGGATTGCAGGTTGCCGCACACCCGCCCCGTCTTGCCGCGCAACAGTTCCAACGCGTCGGGGTTACGCTTTTGCGGCATCAAGCTCGAGCCGGTCGTGACCTCGTCCCCCATCTCGAGGAATCCGAACTCCTCGCTGCTGTACAGGATCCAGTCCTCCGCCATTCGGCTGGCATGCAACATCGCCACGGACGCGGCGTAAAGGAAGTCTAGTGCGAAGTCGCGATCCGAAACGGCATCAAGGCTGTTTGCCGCGACCCCCGAGAATCCCAGGTCCGCAGCCATGGCGTCCCTGTCGAAAGGGAATCCGCTGCCAGCCAGCGCGCCGCATCCGTAAGGCGACACGTCGGTCCGTTCGTAGGCTTGCTGCAACCGCTCCCAGTCGCGGTGGAACATTTCGAAATAGGCGAGCAGATAATGCGAAAACAGGACGGCTTGGGCGCGTCGAAGGTGGGTGTACCCAGGCAGAAGCGCCCCGAACTCGCGCTCGGCGAGCCGCAGCAGGGACCCCATCAGCGATTCCAATCGTGCTTGGACTGCCCGGATCGTGCCCTTCATCCAATGCCGGAAGTCAGCAGCTACCTGCTCGTTGCGGCTGCGACCGGTATGAATCTTCTCCGACAGCTCGCCAACCGACTCGCCTAGCTTCCGGATCACGAACGTGTGGATGTCTTCGTCATCAGCATCGAAGTAGCCCGGAGACGCCGCCTCCGCTAGCATTTCGTCGAATGCAGCGTGGATCCGGTTCCGCTCGTCGACCGTCAAGATCCCGACACTCTCCAGCGCATTCGCGAACGCCTTGGAGCCGATCACGTCGGCTTCGAACAGCTTCTTGTCGAAGTGCAGCGACCCGGAATAGCGCTCGAACAGCGCGGCCGGGCCGGCCTCGAACCGTCCGCCCCAAAGCTTCATCGACTGCCGCCTCTCGATGCCGCGAGGCCGCCCTGCACGGTGGCGTGAACCCGGATCGGCAGCCCCGTGAGATTGATGAGGCCCTTGGCGTCTTGCTGGTCGTACTCGTCTCCCATGGTGAAGCTTGCGATCTCCGGGGCGTAGAGCGAATATGGCGACGTGCGGCTGAGTACGTCAATGCGCCCCTGGCAGAGGTGGAGCTTGACGGTCCCCGTCACGTGACGCTGCGTCTTGTCAACGAATCCGTCCAAGGCCTCGCGCAGCGGAGTGAACCACTTGCCGTCGTAAACCAGCTCGGCGTAGTCGAGGGCGAGCTTCTGCTTGTAGTGCTGCGTAGCCCGGTCCAAGGCCAGGGCTTCCAGCTCGCGATGCGCAGACATGAGGATCGTCCCGCCCGGCGTCTCGTAGCAGCCGCGCGACTTCATTCCAACAAAGCGGTTTTCCACCAAGTCGATGCGGCCGATGCCATGCTCGCAACCGGCCTGGTTCAGGGTCTCGACGATCGTCGCGGGGCTCATCCGGGTCCCGCCCAGCCCGACCGGCGTACCGGCCGCGAAGTCGATTTCCACGACCGTGCCTTCCACAGGCGCGTTCCCGGGTTTCGCCGACAGCGTCCACACGCCCTCCGATGGGGCGTTGGCCGGATCCTCGAGTTCGGCCCCCTCATGGGAAATGTGCCACAGATTGGCATCGCGGCTGTAAATCTTCTCCTTGCTCTGCTGGATAGGCACGCCATGGCGGTCGGCGTAGTCAATGGCATCCTCGCGCGACACGATGTCCCACTCGCGCCACGGCGCGATGACTGGCAAATGCGGAGCGAGAGCCTTGTAGGCCAGTTCAAAACGCACCTGGTCGTTGCCCTTGCCCGTCGCTCCGTGAGCGAGCGCGTCGCATCCGGTGCGCAGGGCCACTTCCACTTGGAGCTTCGCCAGCAGCGGACGGGCAATTGATGTCCCGAGCAAGTACTTGTGTTCGTACACTGCCCCGGCTCTCACCATGGGCCAAACGTAGTCCCGCACGAACTCCTCGCGCAGGTCCTCCACATACACCTCGCAAGCTCCGCTGGCAAGAGCCTTCTCCTCCAGACCCTCGAGTTCGCCGCCGCCTTGACCGATATCGCCGCAAACCGCGACGACTTCCGCCCCGTAATTCTCCCTGAGCCAAGGAATGATGATCGACGTGTCGAGCCCGCCTGAATAGGCCAACGCCACTTTTTTCGGTTTTGCCATTCGGTTGCCCCTATCTGCGTCCCACCATCATCAACAGCAGCGCCTTGTGGGCGTGCAGCCTGTTCTCGGCCTGGTCGAAAACAAGAGATGCCTTCGATTCGATCACGGAATCGCTCACCTCCTCGCCCCGCAGCGCCGGGAGGCAGTGCATGAACACCGCGTCCTTGCTGGCTGCGCTCATGACCGCCTCGGTGACTTCGTAGCCCGAGAACGCGATGCGGCGCTGCTGCGTTTCGTCTTCCCAGCCCATGCTCGTCCACACATCCGTGTACACCGCCGTCGCGCCTCGCACGGCCTCCTCGATGTCGGAAAGCACCTCGATCCTTGACCCGGTGGATTCGGCTATCGAGTTCGCCTGCGCGAGATCCTTAGCCCGGGGCGCGTACTCGGGAGGGCTGCATAGCGAGATCGATATGCCCATCTGGGTCGAGCAGTGAAGGAGCGAGTGCGCGACGTTGTTCGCATCGCCGATGTAGGCCAGCTTGAGGCCTTCGAACGAGCCGAAATGCTCCAGGAGGGTCAGGAAGTCCGCCAGGGCCTGGCAAGGGTGGTAGGAATCGCTGAGCGCGTTGATCACCGGCACCTTCGACCATTCGGCGAGCAGTTCCAAGGTCTTGTGCGAGTAGGTTCTCGCCACGACCGCGTCAAACCAGCGGTCGAGGTTGCGGGCGATGTCCCTGGCAGGCTCGCGCTCCCCGATGCGGCCGTCCTGGTGGTCTTGGAACACTGAGAAGCCGCCAAGCTGCAGCGCCGCCAGTTCGAAGGTCATGCGCGTCCGCAGGGACGGCTTCTCGAACAGCAGGGCGACAGCGCGGTGCCGCAGGGACTCCCGGTACAGCTCCGGCTCGATCTTGACCTGCAACGCAAGCTCCAGCAAGCTTCGCAACTCGTGGGCCGAGAGGTCGCTGTCTCGCAGAAAGTGAGGAGCTTCCACCGTTCGATACGTCCCGAATGGAACTGCATGAATATTCATTTAATTGCATGATTACACATCTAGAGTTCCAAGTCAAAAGACCGTGATTCCTGCCGCGCCGCAGGTCGGTCGAGTCCCGGATGTGCCAACCTGAATGCGATGCGACTGGATGCCGGACAGGAGGACGTCGGCGGGCGCCTTGACCGATTCGTGAGCCAGCGCATCGAGGACGCGAGCCGTTCCTTGGTTCTGGAATGGATCCGCGCGGGCCGGGTGCGCGTCAACGGGACCGTCGAACGGAAGGCGTCGCGCAGGTTGCGCGGCAACGAGGCGGTGGATGTAGACCCCGCAGCGCGGCCCCCGCTCCGGGCGATGCCGGAGGCCATCGACATCGACATCCTTTACGAGGACCAGCACATCGCGGTCGTGAACAAGCCCGCGGGAATGATCGTGCATGCGGGAGCTGGCAACCACTCCGGGACGCTGGTCAACGCGCTGCTGCATCATTTCGACCGTCTATCCAGCGCATCGGGCGACTCAAGGCCCGGTATTGTGCACCGACTCGACCGTTTCACCACCGGCGCAATCGTCGTGACCAAGCACGACCGCGCCCATCGGCTGCTGCAGGAGCAGTTCCAGAAACGGGAGGTGCGCAAGCACTATTGGGCGGTGGTGGAAGGGGCTTTGCCGCACGACCCGCACGACGATCCCAGGCTGCTGCGTCACGGGCGACCGGTGATGCGGGACGGTTGGTGGTGGCTGCGCCTGGAGCTGCCGATCCGCCGGGACAAGCGCAATCGCATCAAGATGGCGGTCGCGTCAAACGGCAGGGAGGCGGTCAGCGATTTCCGCGTGCTGCGATCCGGCGCGCGCTACTCCGCGGTCGAAGTGCGCATTCATACCGGGCGCACCCATCAGGTGCGGCTGCATCTAGCCAGCGCGGGGCATCCTGTCGTCGGGGACTCGCTCTACGGGGCGCGACGCGCGCTACCGGAAATTCCGGGCTTGCGGCGCTATCTGCTGCACGCTCGCCGCTTGGAGTTCGAACATCCCGACACCGGTCAGCGGATGGGATTCGACGCCCCGCCGGACGCGGAATTCGCGAGATTGGTTTCGCGGCTGGGTCTATAATCCAACTATGTTGATGCGTTTCGGTGCCTTGCTGGGAGTGACTGCAATTGCTGCAGCGGCGTGGGCGCAGAACAGCAGCAAGCCGGAGCTTGCCCCGGTCTACTCGGATTCGGACTCCGACGTGATCAAGGTCGATGTCGCACGCGTGCCCCTGCTTTTCACGGTCACGGACAGGAAGAACCGCTTCATAACCGACTTGGGCCGCGATGATTTCCAAGTCTTCGATGACGGCTGGCAGCAGGAGATCCGGGAGTTCGACCGAGAGAGCGACCTGCCCTTGCGAATCGGCGTAATCCTCGACACCAGCAACTCGATCCGCGCCCGTTTCAAGTTCGAGCAGGAAGCAGCGATCGAGTTCTTGCAGAGGGTGCTCGCCGAGGAGTCCGACCGCGCCTTTCTCGTCAGCTTCGACACAAGAGCGGAGCTGATCGTCGACTACACCAACGCCATCGAAGAGCTGGCCGACGGCGTGCGCCGACTGCGCGCGGGAGGCGGGACTGCGCTGTACGACGCGATCTACTACGCCTGCCGGGACAAGCTGCCAGAAGACCAGCCGAAGGAGCAGTTCCGACGTGCATTGGTGGTGATCGGGGACGGCGAGGACAACCGCAGCACGGTGACACGAGAAGACGCGCTGGAGATGGCGCTCAAGGCAGAGGCGGTGGTGTACACGATCTCCACCAATCGCAGCGGCCAGGCCGCTGTCGGGGACAAGACGCTGCGACGGTTCGCCAGCGAGACCGGAGGAAGGTCCTACCATCCGTTCCAAGCGCGGGACCTGCAGCAATCGTTCGCGAACATCGCGAATGAATTGCGCCACCAGTACTTCATCCTCTATTCGCCCAGCCAGTTCGTCAACGACGGCGCGTTCCATACCGTGGAGGTGCGCACCAGGCATCGCAACGCCAGCGTGAGGGTCCGCAGTGGCTACTACGCCCCGCTACCAGGCGAGTCGAACTAGGCAAAACCGCCGTTCTGCATCCCGAAGTCGGTCTCCTTTGCGCGAAATGCGGATAAAGAGTCGAGTTTCTTGCTTCTATTTCGTTATTTGTTCGCTTTGTTGGTATAGTTAGTGTATTGATTCAATTCACGAAAGGACAATTCACATGCACCGAGCAACGCAACGAAACCTAGAGGCCGCCATCCGGCAGATCGAGAAGGATCATGGCAAGGGGGCGATCCTGCGCATGGGCGATAGTGACGCCGGCATCGGCGTCGACGTCATATCCAGCGGATCAGTCTCGTTGGACGCTGCGCTGGGAATCGGCGGCTTCCCGAAGGGCAGGGTGGTCGAGATCTACGGCCCCGAGTCGTCGGGCAAGACCACGCTGGCTCTGCAGGCGGTGGCCCAGGCCCAGCAAGCAGGAGGCATGGCGGCCTTCATCGACGCCGAGCACGCGATGGATCCGATCTACGCGGGAAGGCTGGGGGTCGATGTCGACAACCTGCTGGTTTCCCAGCCGGACTACGGGGAGCAGGCGCTGCAGATCGTGGACGTGCTGGTGCAGTCGGGCGCAATCGACATCATCGTGGTCGACTCGGTGGCGGCCCTGGTACCGCACGCCGAGTTGAAAGGCGAGATGGGCGACAGCCATGTCGGGCTGCACGCGCGCCTGATGTCGCAGGCTTTGCGCAAGCTGACGGGAAAGGTGTCCCGGTCGAACTGCTGCATCCTCTTCATCAACCAGATCCGCGAAAAGATCGGCGTAATGTTCGGCAGCCCCGAAACGACGACTGGAGGGCGAGCGCTGAAGTTTTACTCCTCCGTTCGGGTCGACATCCGCCGCATCAGCGCGATCAAGGACGGCGACCAAGTGATCGGAAACCGCACGAAGGTCAAGGTCGTGAAGAACAAGATGGCGCCGCCATTCAAGATTGCTGAGTTCGACATCATGTACGGGGAGGGCGTTTCCCTGGAAGGCGACCTTCTCGACCTCGGCGTGGCCAAGAGAATCGTCGAAAAGAGCGGCGCGTGGTACTCGTACGGCGGCGAGCGCCTCGGGCAGGGCCGGCACAAGGCCAAAGCCTTCCTGAAGGAGAACAAGGACACGCGAGCCAAGATCGAGCGCGCCGTGCGCGAGGAGATGGGGCTGCGCGTGCCGGATGCCGGCGGGCAACCCGCGAACGGGTCGGCGGCGCAGGCCAACTGAACCGCCCCGTCGGACCGGGGGTCGCTTCGACTCCCGGCTCAGGCCCAGGCTAGCCGAAGATTCTCTGGAACGCCGGGAACGATGCCCGGAAGCCGTCCTCGAACGAGCCGTCGACAGGATGGTAGACACTCTCGAGGGAGACCACTCCGGAGAAGCGATCACGGTCGAGCGCCCTCGCGATGTCTTCGAAATAGGGTGCCATGTGCGCGGTGCCGAAGCGGCACTGCTCGACGCTCGCCTTGGGGATGTCGACCCGCAGGTCCTTGATGTGAATATGCGCGAGGCAGCCGCGCAATGCCTCGTAACCGTCTGGAAATGCCGGTTCGGCACAGTAGAGGCTGTTGCCCGGATCCCAAAGCACGCGCAGGCGGTCGGATCCCATCTCTTCCACGAGCTTGCGGCCCAGCCATCCAGACGTCACCATCGCGTTGTTGCCGGTCTCGACAACGAGCGTGACGCCCCCGTGCTCGGCAAGCTCGACAGCGGGCCCCAGCAGAGCTTTCACCTTCTCCCAAGCGCCGGTTGCCACATTCCACGCTTCCGCACCCCCGGACCCGAAGAGGATCATTTCCTTGCGGAAGCTCATGATCCGGACCAGTCCGCATTCCAGCGCCTTGGCCTCGGCGATGCAGCGCCGGAGCGCATCCATGTGCCGTGAATGCGCCTCGCCGCCGACCTCCGTGGAGCCGACTCCCATGCCCGCGAAATTGTGCCTCGAGATGCAGCAGACCTGGACGCCGTACTGGCGCACGAGATCCCCTACCCGACCGATCTGGGAGTCGTCCAAGTCGCCGACTTCCTTGTCCCACACGTATTGGAGTTCGGCATAGCGCAGCCCGTGCTCCCGCATGACGTCGAGCGCGTGCTCGAATTCCCTGCTAATGCCGTCGGTGATAACGCCGAGCCTTGCCAAGTTGCCCTCCCTACCAAGTCACCTCAGTGTCCGCGATTTCCTCCAGCCACTTGGCAACCGCCCAGTTGTCTTCGCCCGGATAGCGGGACATGCCCGTTTGGAACATCTCGTACGCGGCGCTCGTCGCGAACATGGCCGCGCCCGCATCGCGCGCCAAGCTCATCGAAATGCCCAGGTCCTTGTACATCGTGCCGATGGCGCTACCTGTGTTCTTGAACTTTCGATCGAGCACCTGTCGGGCGCAATGCTCGAAGAGAGGGCTTCCGACAGAACTCGCCCGGATCACGTCAAAGAGCGTTTGGCCCTTGACGCCAGCCTTGCATCCCAGCACCAGGGACTCGAAGGTGGCGGCGAACGTGCAGCCTATCAAGACCTGCAGAGCCGCTTTCACCACTTGTCCCTGGCCGACTTCCTCGCCGACATGGAACAAATCCTTGGAAATCGCCTCCAGCGCTTCCCGATTCCGCTCCAGAACGGCCGATTGCGCGGCCGCCATCAATGTCAAGGTTCCGCCCTCAGCCCCTGGCTTGCCACCGCTAACCGGGGAGTCGATGAGGTGGACGCCGCGCTCGGCCAGCGGCTTCTCAAGAGCTCTCACCTCGGTCGGGAGAATGGTTGCCGTCACAATCACCGTGCTGCCCGGGAGCATGCGGGTGGCAGCCCCGTCCGGGCCAAGCAAAGCCTCCCGCACCTGGGAGCCGTTGAGGACCATGACGAAGACCGCGTCGGAGTTAGCACCCACTTGTGCGCAATGCGCGGCGGGCGTTCCGCCCGCAGCCTGGAGCAAAGCCACGCGCTCGGACCGCAGGTCAAACCCCGTCGTCGGGAATCCGGTCGCCACAAGATTCCGTGCGAGGCCGATCCCCATGTCGCCCATGCCAATTACGCCAGTCCGTAGCATTCGCCGATTCGCCGCCTGGGCCCATTCTCCCCCATTCCCACGCGGCGGTCGCCGGCTCGGGATCAGAGCGCGCGAGCGCTTGGCCGATCGCGCAGCGCGCCGGTCGTGACGGCAATCGTGGAAAACCACGGTGCCAGGCGCGTGATCGGCCGGCAGCACCCCGGCCGCGGACGGAGCAGGCCGTTGGCGGGAGCCGAAGACTCCCGGACCGTCGTGGACCGGAGTGGACCAGCACGGCCAGCCCCTGGCAACCACCAATGCCGAACCGAAACTCTACAATAGGAAAGAACGGCGTTGGCGCTTGACAGCTACGGAACCCGTTCACGAGGCTCGGGATGTCGCAAACGAGGCCTGAGGCCAGGCTGGCAGCGGCAGCCGAGCGGCCAGGCAAGACGGTCGTGCTGGAGTGGCGGAATTGGCAGACGCACTGGACTCAAAATCCAGCGCCCTTTACCGGGCATGAGGGTTCGACCCCCTCCTCCAGCACCATTCGCTTGCTTGCCATCAAGGCTCCAGATCGCATCGGACCTGCACACCGGGGCTTTTCTGGGTTATTCCGGCATGTCAAAGGGATAGACAGGCGAAAGTCCCTCGTACCTACCTTCATTTCGAATCCTGGCTATCGGGCCAGTCGAATGGCTCTGAGCGGCATTTTCGCGGTGCTGGCGGGCGTGTGCGCCTTCGCCAGCGAGCCCCAGCAAGATCCGGCCGACACTGATCCGGGAGTCACATTGGAGCACGGCATCGGCGACAGCATGCCCGATTGGCTCTCCCTTTCCGGGGAATTCCGCGTCCGCTACGAGAATCGCCAGGCGCTGGGCTATAGCAAAGGACGCGACGACGGGTACGCGCTGGTGCGCACACGCCTCGACATCGGAGTCGAACCCACCACTTGGCTCAGATTCGGCTTCCAAGGACAGGACGCGCGCGCTCCAGGAATCAGGGAGGGCCTGTCGAATATCGGGGCCTTCCGGGACGGCTTCGATGTGCGGCAGGCCTACGCCGAATTCGGCGGCAGCAAATCCCCGGTCACTGTCACCGTCGGCCGCCAGTTGCTTGCCTACGGCGACCAGCGCCTAGTGGGCGCGCTCGACTGGGCCAACACGTCGCGCGCCTTCGATGCAGTCAAGCTGGTAGTGCGAGGTCCGGGCGCGAAGATTGACATCTTCTCCGCGTCGGTGGTGCAGAACGATCCGGAGCGGCGGATCAACCAATCGGCCGAAGGGAACAATCTGCACGGCATCTACGCCGCTTTCGAAAACGTGTTACCGGGATCGACGCTCGAGCCCTACGTCCTCTGGCAGACGACGCCTGTGGTCGTAAGCGAACTAAACCTCAGGGGCGATCTCGACCGTTATACGACGGGTGTGAGGGCATGGGCTCAGGGCCTGGGGCCTTGGGACTACAATCTGGCGATTGTCGGCCAGCGAGGCAAGGCGGCAGGAGCGGCAATCCAAGCCTGGGGCTATTATGCGGAACTCGGCTATTCGCTCGACAAGCGATCGAGCCCACGGCTCTACGCTCATTACAACTTCGGTTCGGGGGACGAGAATCCGGAGGACGGACGGGTCGGAGGATTCGTGGACCTGTACCCCACCGCTCACCGATGGTACGGATACAACGACCTAGTGGGCTGGCGCAATGTGAAGAATCTACGCTTAGGAGCCGAGTTGAAACCGCGCGCGAAACTCCGCCTGCAGTTCGACTTCCATTCGTTCTGGCTGGTCAGCAGGCGCGATGCGCTGTACAACGTCGCGGGGCGGCTGTCCGTCGCGCCACCGCAGGACGGAGCAGCGGAGTCTAAGATAGGAGACGAGGTCAACGCGACATTCACGGTGCCAGTGACGGAATTGCTCAGCTTGGGAGGCGGAGTCGGGTACATGTTTCCTGGCCCTTTCCTGAAGGCCAGCACACCGGGTTTCGGCAATACGTTCTCGTACCTGGTCATCGCCTACAAGTTCTGAATCCACGGGAAGGAACGCTTATTTGCCAACAATACGGATGAGTGTGTCATGTGGTACCTTAAACTCGATACTGGGCGGAGACCCCAGAGACGGATGGCCAGCACGCTGGGCGGACAAATCCACTTCTCGGAGGTATAGACAATGGAACTGGTGACTGACCGGCTCAACGGAATTGTGTTCCTAGAAGCATGGACTCGCGTTGACGGGACCAACGCCCGAGAGTTTGAGAAAGCGCTCAGCGAGGCGATCACCAGCGACGACCGCGCCATGATCATCGACTTCGAGCATCTGAACTACATAAGCAGTGCGGGACTCAGAGCAATCCTGCTGACTGCCAAGATGCTCCAGAAAAGGAATGTCAAATTCGGCATCTGCTTTCTAGCGGATCCGATCTCCGAAGTGTTCGAGATCAGCGGATTCGACAAGATCATCACGATCCACGGCTCGAGGGCGGAAGCTCTGGCATCTATCGGGCCCTAAAGCCAGCCCTCTTGATTGACGGCTGACGGCGCCAAGAGTGCAGTTTCGTGGCTCCGGTCGAGCCACGACCGTTTCGATTGGCGAAGTCGTAACGGAATCGCCGTCAGGCTCGCAACGAACCCGCATTCCTGCTCCCCTACCGGGCTAGCCGCCCGATCGGGCGGGATGCGGTCGCCGCCGACCCGGCTGGCTTGCCTGGAGCAGCGCGGCAGGAATTCGATGAGTCGCGGTTCCCGTCCGGCGCAAATCGACACCGTGACGGAGCTTCGCGCGACCCCTCCGCGCAAGCCTTCCGAGAATGGACCGCTACACGGCGCATCCAGAGTCCGGACGCGGACATCTCCGAGCTTAGCCCCTCGAAGATACCTAGACGCAAAATCAGCCGAATCCACCGCGCCGGCACCGCTTGGGCAAGGCGCCAAGCATCGCTATTGCGCTGCCACAGCCGCCGCCACGGGCAGGACCACAGTCATCTTGGTGTATTCGCCTTTCTGACTATCGACCTTGATCTCCCCGCCGTGCTCCCGGACGATGTCGTTGGACAGCGCCAGGCCGAGCCCTGTTCCTTTGTCCGCGTCCTTGGTCGTGAAGAACGGGTTGAAGATCTTGTCCCTGATTTCATCCGGGATGCCGCTGCCGTTGTCTCTGACGCCTATTTCGACGCTGTCTTGCGCACGCTTCGTTCGAATCCATAGCGTGGGATAGTAAGTCCCCGTGGCCCCGCGCCGTCTCTCGTCGGTCGCGTGGCAGGCATTCGTCACTATGTTCAAGACGACCCGCCCGAGATCCTGCGGGACGCATTCAATCTCTCCAACGCTGGGGTCGAAGTCCTGCTCGATTTGGATGTTGAAGTCCGGGTCGGTGGCGCGCATGCTGTGGTAAGCCAGCGAAGCATGTTCCCTGACAAGGCTGTTGATTTCAGCCAAACGTCGCTCACTGGATCCGCCACCCATCATGAGCATGTCGTGGACGATCCGGTTGGCACGGTCGCCGTGCTGGCAGATGCATTCCAGGTTCTCGATCAGATCTTGACAAATCCCCTCAACTTCCTTGTGCCGGTCCTCGCTCATGGGCTCGCTTTGATGCGGAAGCAGCTCTTGCAGTTCCTCCAGCAGCTCTTCCGAGACTTCCGAGAAGTTCTTCACGAAATTGAGCGGATTCTTGATCTCGTGGGCCATGCCAGCGGTGAGTTCCCCGAGCGCGGCGAGCTTTTGGCGCATTACGATCTGGTCCTGGGCCTTGCGCAAGTCGTCCAGCACCCTTTCAAGTTCGGAATTCTTGCTTTGCAAGTCAGCGGCCAGCTTCTCGACCAGATTCAGGCGTTGCACCTCCAGCGCGTGGCGGCGGAATACTTCCAGAGCGGCGGCCATGTCCGCGACCTCGTCGCTGCCTGCGATCGCGATCTCTCCCTCAAGGTCACCGCTCGCCATGTGGCGCATCCGGGACGAGAGCGCTTCCAGGCGCCGAATGAGGAAGCGCCCGACAAAGAGCCAAGCCAGGATCACCGCGCCGGCGACGCTGATCACGTTAAGAACGAGCAAGAGGCTCTGCCCGGTGCGGATAGCGTCGGTCGACCCGCGGGTGGCGATCAAGGTGCTCGCGCGAAATCCCTCGACCAGCCCCTCGACTTCAGAGACCAAGTTGTTGGCGATCTCCCGGTTCCTCACGAGCAAATCGCCCTGTCGATCGGAGACCTCGAGCTCGCGCGCTCGTACGTCGAAAACGCCGTTCGCGTCGACGCCGAGGGCATCCAGGCGCGCGAAGAGCGCGACGACATCCGCGCCCAGCTCTTCGGTGCTCAGCACTGCGAGATTCCGGGCGAACTGCCTCGAAGCGGCCTCGTATCGTTCGTGCAGGGGTTCGAGCAAGTCCGGGTCCGATACGCTGAATACGCTCGCTAGCAGCTGGCTCCCGATAGCTACGCCTTCCTTTAGCTCGGCTATGCGCCGGTATCTGCTGAGTTCGTTCTGAGTGAAATGCGACGCTCTGGGCGACGGAGACTTGCCAAGTTCCCTGTAGCCCGTAATGGTGTAGAAGAACTGGTCGTCGATCGCAGTCTCGAGAAGGATCGCCAGCCTTGCGTCCACGACCTGGAGCTCGTCCCGCAAGGCGGCGCTGATCTCGGTCAGTTCTAGCCGCCGGGCGACCGATTGCTCGATCGATTCGATGTTGGAGGTCAGCGTGCGTCCCCAAACTCGAACACGGCGGACGCCTTCGCTCTCCCCCCTGCGCGCGGCCAGAGCAGCAAGGCTCTCTTCGAAAGCGGCGCGCACCTGAGCGAGCTCAGCGCGCAGGTCCTCGAATTCTTCCTGCGACTGGGCCACGGTCAGCCGCGGAGCGGATTCCACAAGGGCACCCACGCGCTGCGCCACCCCGAAGGCGGCTGCCATGTCCGGCACGCTCCCGTCGTTGACCTTGCTCTGCGCGTCGCCGACCCGCCCGAACACAATCCAAGCGACCACGCTAGCCCCCATCGTGAGCGCGACCGCGCCGCCGAGACCGGCGTACAATTGCGCCGCGATACTCTTTCGGACCCGCAGAAAGCCCCTAAGAAATCTGGTCATGGCTTGATCGCGGACTGCAGTCCCGAGACAGGACTATAGCGGCCGTCCCTCTCGATCACCGTTAGAAACACTCGATCCGAGCCTTGGTTGTCGGCCCCTCCGAATTGAAGATTGAATCCGTCCAAGCTGATGGCGCCCCCTTGCAGCACGCTATCTAGAAAGCGCACGCGGTTCACGGATTCCCCGCACCGTTCGAGGCCTACGATGGTCAGCCTTCCAGCCAGATAGCCTTCGAACGAAACAAAGCCGGGAGCGGCTCCGGGAGCGTGCATTGCCAGGGCCCGCCTGTACGAAGCGGCAACGCGCACGGCATCCGTGGGAAACGGCACGACTTGCGTGACGAATACTCCTTCGGCCATGTCGCCCAGTTCCCTGGCCAGCGCGTTCCCTCCCGAGAATGAGATCGTGACGAACACGGGATCGAAGCCGATGTGTCGAGACCACGCGATCGCGGCAGCTACGGGCTTGTACGGCCCGACCAGAATCACGGCTTCGGGGTTGCCGGCTCGCAAATCCAGCACAGCGGTCTTGACTGCCGTAGTGTTGCGGATGTACGTTCCCAGTGCGACAGGCTCTAGCCCCCGCTTGCTAAGCCCCCTCTCCGCCCCGACCAAGCCGGCCCTGCCGAACGAATCGTCCTGATACAGCACCGCGATCCGCTGAATTCCCAGATCCCCGATCAATCGCGCGACGATTTCCTCGGTTTCCTGATCGTACGAGGCACGCAGATTGACGACGTTCGTCAGCTCGGCACTCCGCAGCAAACCGGCTCCGGTGAAAGGCGCTATGTACGGCAAGCCAGCCTCGGCAGCGATCGGGGCCGCCGAACGCGACGTCGGCGTGCCGACAGCACCGATGAGAGCGAAGACATGCTCCTTTTCAATCAGCCTTCTCGTATTGGCGATCGCCGCCTCGGGCTCGTATGCGTCGTCGAGCGACTTCAGTTCCAGACGCCTTCCGTGGATCCCTCCTCGCCTGTTGGCTTCGCGGAACGCCGCTTGGACCCCAAGCCGGAATTCCGTCCCCAGCTCGCCGGCAGGTCCGCTCAATGCAGCCGACTGCCCGAACAGGATACTGTCGCTGGACACCCCCACCTCCTGTGCGCGTAACGCAGCGAACGGCAGGAGGGGCGCTAGCAGAAAAGCGGCTGCGAGGACAGGACGTTGGTTCACTAGTCCCTCCCCTTGGTCAGTGTGACTCGATTCTTGCCGTCCTCCCGTACGTAACGCGTGTCGTCCATGATGGTACGCACCAAATGCAATCCTAGCCCGCCGACCGGACGGTCTTCCAGCGCCGCGTCCAGATTGGCTGCAGGTGCGTCGCTTAGCGGGTTGAACGGCCACGAGTCGTCACTCAGCTCAATCGTCAGCGACTCCGGCGAAGACAAGATCACGATCTCGATGCTATGGCCTCTCTCCCGATACCCGTGGCTGATCACATTGGTCACCAATTCCTCTAGCGCGAGCTGGGTTTGGAAGAGCAGCTTGGATGCCCAATCCTGTTCGAGGCCAAACTGCTCGACAGCCTCGCCGAGCTCGTCCAAGGACTCTGTCTCGGCCTTCAGTCGCAATCGCAACGTTCCGGTCACAGCTCGTGTCCCACCTTCCGAAGCGCCAAGCAGGTAAGGTCGTCAAATTGGGGGGCGTCTCCAGCGAACTCCCTGACGGCGCGAACCACGCTTTCGGTAGCCTCGCGGGCACTGGACGGGGGCGAGCCCGAGAAAACCTCGTTGAGGCGATCCAGGCCGAAGCGCTCGCCGCGAGTATTCTGTGCATCGGTCACTCCGTCCGTATAAAGCAGAATGGTGTCGCCAGGTGCCAGTCTCACGGTTTCGAACTCGTAAACGGCATTGGGCATGACCCCGAGAGCGACCCCGCCAGTCCGCGGGAGTTCGGCCACGCTCCCGTCGGCGTGCAGGACGAGCGGCGACTCATGCCCGCCGCACGCGTAGGAAAAGGCGCAATTGACGTGATCGAAGGTCGCGTAGAGTATCGTCACAAACATGAGCGCGGCGTTTTCCCCCGTTAGCACGGTGTTCACGTCGTTCAACACCGTGCCGGGCGTCCCTCCTGCGATGGCCGCACCCTTCAGCAGGGTCCGGCTCGACATCATGAACAACGCGGCGGGGACCCCTTTCCCGGACACGTCAGCTATCGCCACGCCGAGACGGTCTCGGTCGAGGTTCACCACATCGAAGAAGTCCCCTCCTACCGCCCTGGCGGGATTCATGCTCGCGAAAACCTGATAGCCGGCACGTTCCGGAAACACCCTCGGCAAGATCGAGCGCTGCATCCGCCGGGCCAGTCCAAGTTCGTTCTCCAGCGCCACCAGGCGGTCGCGTGACACCAGGGCCTCGCGCCATAATTCGAGGTTCCGCAAGGTCCGATCTATCGTGACTCTCAAGTCAGCGAAATCGATCGGCTTCGTGACGAAGTCAAACGCCCCGCGATTCATCGCAGTACGAATGTTCTTCATGTCGCCGTAGGCGGACACGATGACTGCACGGACATTGGGGTCGACCTGCGGGATCTGCTCCAGCAGCGTCAGGCCGTCCATCCGGGGCATGTTGATGTCGGAAAGGACTAGGTCATACGGCCCGTTGGACGCGAGCTGCTCCAGAGCCTCCACGCCATTTCGAGCGAATCCTATCTCGAAACTCCCCGAACGGATCTCCCGGCGCATGCGCTGCCGGACTAGACGTTCGAGATCAGGTTCGTCGTCTACGACGAGAATCCTGTGCGGACCGCGCTTCGAATTTCCGGACGACGACTTCACATAAACCTCCCGGGCACCTGCCTAATGAGTTTAGCCCCGCTCACAACCGACGATGCCGAGACGGCGGCTAGGACTCCTATCGCGGTAACCGAATCGAGCGGTGAGACGCCGGATCGGGTTGCCGCTAGCAGACGGACCCAGGCCATGATAGAAGCCACCTCGCCCTCGGAAAAGCCGGCCCAAGACATGCCGTAAGAGTATTTCGCGAAGTTACGGCGCGGACCGTCCACAACCGACCGGCCGGTCCGCCGAGGGCGCTCCGTCGGTTGCGCCTGCCCGATCCGCCACTCATTGCCTGCAAAGCCTAGGCCTCTCGCGCACCGTCCGACGCAACCAAACCGAGCCCTGGTAGCATGTTGCCGAATTCGCATAGACTTCCAAGCGTCGATCCCGATCATTGTAAATCCTTGGATTCGCACGGGGCGGCAGCTCCGGACCACGGATCACCGCGCTGCGCAACCTGGCGTTGCGAGTTCTGGCTACGTTTCAGATGCAGAGTGAACTGGAATCCCGGAGACGCAGGCAGCGATTCGCAGTGTCCACGACCCCGAGGCTTGGCCGCGCACCGGGAATCCTGATCGCGTCGAGTTGGGACTGCGCGGCTGGTCGGATTCCTTGCGAGAGCTGAGCCCGGGGCCCGATCGCGAATTCGCAGAGGCATTCCCGGAGACGTGAGCCGGCAAGGCCATGCTCACGTGCGTCTTTGGTGCACGTCCCTTCCTCGGCGGGCTGGCCGTCCGCCACCCCGCCTCGCTGCGAGCTCTCTTGGAAAACGGGCCCGTGCGCTCCGCGAGGCCTGCCGGAAGGTGGCGCTCGCTGTACGCCAGGTGGACATCGGTGGGATCTCCCAAAGGGCCCCAGCGGCGCCGGACTTCCCAGAGCTTGTTGCCGAACCTCCTGTTGGTTGCCTCCTCGGCGCGCTGGATCGCACGGGGGCTTTGGCTGCCGACGAGACCGCGCTGCTGCTCGACGGCTGGCAGCTCTGGACCCGGGTCCTGACACTTCAACACCTGGCGGGAGGAGCCGCCAGGGGCGAGAGCGTGCCAGAACGTCTGCAGCCGCTGTTCCAAGACGCAGCAGGTACCCGGTCTTTCAAGGACGTCGAACCAAGGATGGACTCAGTCGCCAACAAGGTTCGCCCCTTCTGCGACCGAGTCTCAGCCGTCCCGACCTTCCGGGACGAAGCCGCTACTCCTGTGGCAGGATCGCGGTCTTGAGGCGCCCGCTCTGGGTCGTCATGCGCTGGAAAACCGCCACTAGATCGCGCAGCGGCGCCTGGGCCTCGATAAAGTCGGCGGGATGCAAGTCGTCTCGCGCTATGAGCTCCAGCGCCTCCCGGACATGCTTGGGCGTGTGATGGAAAGTCGACCGCAACGTGAGCGAGGAATAGTGGATCCTTCCGGTGTCGAAGCAAACCAATGTCTGCTTCGGGCATCCGCCGAAGAAATTGACGGTCCCGCCGGTCCGGACCGCCGAAACCGCTTGGCGCCAAGCATGCGGGGAGCCGACCGCCTCGATTACTATGTCCGAGCCCCGGCCCCCGTCAGTCGAGCGACGGACTTCGTCGGTAGGATCGCTTCCGCGTCTGGATTCAATCAGGGCCTCCGCCCCGAGGTGCTCCGCGCGGTCCAGCTGCATCTGACGGCGTCCGATCGCGATAACCCGCGCGCCGAGGATCTTGGCAACCCGCACGAACATCAGCCCGATCGGGCCTAGGCCGATTACGGTCACGGTGTCGCCTGGCCCGACGCCGGTGTCATCCAGGCCGTTGAGCACGCAGGCCAGAGGCTCTGCGAGCGCCGCTTCGCGGTAGTCGACGTGGTCGGGGACCCGGTAGGTGTTGCACTCGACGATCCGACCGGGAATTCTGATGAATTCGGCATACGCGCCGTTGTTGAAGAGCAAGCTCTCGCAGAGATTCTTCTCGTCCCGGCGACAGAAGAAGCACCGGAGGCAGGGGGCGGAGTTGGCCGCGACGATCCGATCACCGACGCGGAAGGAACGAACCGCCTGGCCGACTTCGACGATGTCGCCGGCCAGCTCGTGGCCGAGCGGCGCGGGTAGAGTGATCATCCTAGCGTGATGCCCGCGACGGTAGACCTTCAAATCCGTTCCGCACGTAAGGGCGGCCCTGACACGAACAAGCACGTCGGCGGGGCCGATTGCAGGCACTGCAATCCGCTCGAGGCGCAGTTCCTCCTTGCCGTGGAGCACGCCGGCCAGCATCTCGCCTCTCAATCGCACTTCACTCCTGCGGGCTGACCAGCACCTTGAGCGCGCCGTCCCTCGGCTGGCTGGCGAGACGCATTCCCGCCCCGAACTCGTCCAGCGCGACCCGATGCGACACGAGCGAGTCGACCGGAAAATCGGGATCCCAGACGGTTTCGGCGGCCTTTCGCTGGAGATCGGCGCACGCGCTGTAGGACCCGAACACTGCACGATCCTCGGCGCAGATACTCTTTCCGTCCAGCGCGAATCGCTCCTCCGCTGATGTCTGCGCGAATAGCATGACGCGTCCGCCCCGACGGCCAAGCGAAACGGCCTCCTCAACGATTCCGGGGGCGGAAGCAGCCACGATCACGGTGTCGGCCCCGCGCCCGTCGGTGGCTAGCCGCAGGCGGTTCGCGGCTTCCTCGCCAGCCTTCCAAGCGGCGTCCGCACCCAAGCGCCGCGAGAGCTCCAGCCTTTCCACGAGCCGATCCGTCGCGAATACCCGCTGGACGCCCTGGCGTTGGAGCAGCGCCGTGAACAAGAGACCGATCGGCCCCTGGCCCATAACCAAGACGCATTCCTCCGGACTGATCGCGCACTTGGCCAACCCCTTCAGGCAGGTGTTGGTCGGCTCGACGAATGTTGCTCGCTCGAAGCTGGTGCCGTCGGGAATGCGCTCAACTCCGCGCCGCACGATCCACCTCATGACACGGACGTATTCCGCGAACCCCCCGCCGGCCGGCTCGAATCCGGCAGTGACACCGACGCGCTTGTACGTCGCGCACTGGGCATAGTCTCGAAACCGACAGTAGTAGCAGTCGAAACACGGGATGTGATGGAAGATGCAAACCCTGTCGCCCACGGTAAATCGTTCGGCGCCGTCTCCCACCGCGGCGACAGTGCCCGCGGTCTCGTGGCCGTAGATGCGCGGCGCGGGAAGCAGGTCGTACTCGATCTTCTTGAGATCGGTGTTGCAAATGCCGCAACATGCGACACGGACCAGCAACTCTCCGGGACCGATTCGCGGCACGGCAACCGGAATCGTTTCGACCGTCCGATCGCCGAGGTAGACCGCGGCCTTCATGGTTTCCGGGATAGCTTGTGGGATCATGCTAGGAACGGAACTCGCAACGCGCAAGACAGCCGGCGAGCGACCGGGCGGCAAGCCGGGAGTCGCGCCAAAGGCGGAATAGCCCGAGCCAGCCGCCGGCGCGGCCAGCCGCCTGCCCCAGCACGCTCCAATGCGAGAACGTGCCATCAGGGCGCAGCGCGCGACTAAAATCCACCGGGAGATCTTGTTCCGCGAGGTCGCTTATGGCGCGGACACAATAGAACGGCAGCTCGTGCTCGGCGGCCACAGCGGCGACAGAAGCCGCCTCCATGTCGACGGCTTGGGCACCGCGTTTGGCGAGTTCTCGCTTCGCGGGGGACGACTGCACAACCTCGTCGACCGTCAGCAGCGACCCCCACCGAACATCCGGCGGGCAGACCAGCGGCACCGACCCGCAGTACTCGCGATCGCCGCAAAGCACGGTGTGCGCGACAAGAATATTCCCGACCGCCAGCGAGGGATCCAGCGCGCCAGCGAATCCCGTCGAAATAACCGCACGAAACCGGTTCTTCGCGAGCGCCGTGCGCGCGCCCGCAGCCGCGGCGGGCCGGCCTGCGCCATTCGCCACGAGCACGGCCTCCACCCCCCGGATACTGGTGGTCGCTGACCAACGCACATCTGGTGCGTTGCGCTTGACGAGATCGGGGAATCCCGAGAATTCGTACGGTGCCGACGCGATCACCAACAACATGTCTTCGAACCGTATGCCGCTTACCCAGTCGAGGCAGTGAGGAACCGAAAGACCCATTCTCGCACCTGCGAATCCAACGGTTACCGGGAGACTCCCCATCGGTAGCGGTGCATGAGGGTTCATGCCGCTGCGAAGGGTACCGCGAGGCGGACTCTCGACCCGAAGCTGGGTTTCTAGTAACAGTGCCGGTGTCCGACAAGTCGGGAAGAATCCCAGGGAGCGTTGCAATGGCTAGCCGGGCTTGAGCGAATGCGATGAATTTGCGCACGTCGAGTGCGCATGAGCTCTCTCGCGAAGGGTCGCTGCCGCTGCCGTCCCGATCTCCTTTAGGCGTATCCGCTACGCCGCCTGTGCATGACAGCGCCGGCCCAATCGGGCTGCTTGCGCACTTCAAATCGGTGGGCGAGCTTTTCTACTGCCATCAAATCCAGAACAACATTGTGATTTGCCTGCTGGGAGCGTTGTCGACAAAGGGGTTACCCGCAAGGCAGCTCCGGCAGGCGGGAGTTTCGGGGTTTGGACAAGGCTTGCGGAAAAAGACCGTGCGCGAGCGCTCGGGAGCCCGAGAACGGACCGCGACGTACCCGCTTGCCGAGACTCGGTCGGTTCTGGGAAAGGAATCGGAGATATGACGAGTGTCCAACGCGGCACGTCCCGATCGACCGCGACAAGAGCACTTCAAAGTCAATCCACAGAAAGTGGGATTGGTTTTGATGAGCGCGCACCCCTCGCCGCCCCAACGGGATGTCCGGTCCGAGCCGGACGAGCGGCCGCCTCGCCTGCTTTCGATGGGCCTTGGCTTGCAATACGTGCTGCTCAGCATCGCGGGCATCGTACTCACACCGGCGATCGTGATCCGGGCTGCAGGCACCGGGGAGACCTACCTCGCTTGGGCAGTGTTCGCGGGACTCTGCGTCTGCGGCGTCTCTACGATCCTCCAAGCCGTGCGGGTCGGACGAATCGGCGCGGGCTACATCCTCTTGATGGGCACGTCCGGGGCGTTCATCGCCGTTTCCGTGGCCGCTCTTGCCGAAGGCGGCCCTAGCCTGCTGGCGACTCTGGTCTTTGCATCGTCATTGTTCCAATTCGCGATTTCCTCCCGCCTTTCGCTGTTGCGGCGGCTGATCACTCCGCTGATTGCCCGGACCGTGATCATGCTCATCGCGGTCACCATCATGCCGATCGTCTTCGACATGCTCGCGGGCGTGCCGGATAGCGCGCCAGCGGCCGCCGGGCCTGCCAGCGCCGCCGTGACACTGGTTGGCACTGTGGCTCTCGCTCTGCTAGCGAAGGGGTCTTGGAGGCTCTGGGCACCTATGCTCGGCGTCGTGGCGGGCTGCATCGCCGCATCTTTCTACGGCATTTACGACACCGGTGGAATTGCTGACGCACCCTGGATCGGACTCCCTGTAGCCGGCTGGCCCGGCTTCGACTTGGAATTCGGAGCCTCGTTCTGGGCATTGCTTCCGGCTTTCGTGCTGGTTACCGTGATGGGAGCTGTCGAGACCATCGGCGATTCCATCACCATACAGCAGGTCTCCTGGCGGAAGCGGCGGGCTACGGACTTCCGTGCCGTGCAAGGGGCGGTAGCGGCCGACGGCATGGGCAACCTTCTATCCGGCCTTTCGGGCACATTGCCCAACACGACGTACTCGCCAAGCGTCGCGGTCACCGAGCTAACAGGAGTGGCTGCTCGGTCTGTCGGGATTTGCATCGGGATTCTGTTCGCGGCGGCCGCTTTCTTCCCCAAGTTGACGGCGGTGATTCTGGCGGTGCCGGATCCGGTTGTCGCGGCCTACGTGACAGTGCTGCTGGCAATGCTGTTCACGCTGGGCATGCGGATCGTCGTGCAAGACGGCGTCGACTATGGCAAGAGCGCGATCGTCGGCCTCTCGTTCTGGCTGGGCGTCGGGTTCCAGAACCAGCAGATCTACGCGGACCATCTTGGCGAGGCGCTCGGCTCGATTCTCGGCAACGGCATGACCACAGGCGGTCTGGCGGCGATTCTGATGATGCTCTTGACAAACCTCGCCAAACCGAGGCGGAAGAGAATCGAAGCCAAGCTCGATGCACAGTCCCTACCGAAGATCCTCAAGTTCCTGCGCGCCTTCGCCACGGAAAAGCGATGGAGCGTCGCGTCAACCGAGCGGTTGTGCGCCGCCGGCGAGGAGGCGATCCTGAGTTTGGTGTCCGAAAGAGACGACGCTGGCGAGGAGGACCAGACGCATCTGCTTGTCATCGCCCGAGGCAGCGGCAGCTCTGCTGAACTGGAGTTCGTGGCCTCGCCCGGAGAGCGGAATCTCGAGGACCGGCTCGCGCTGCTGGGCCAGTGGGCGGAACAGTCCGCCGCCCGGGAAGTCTCGCTTCGGCTGCGTCGCCACTACGCCGCGTCGGTTCGCCACCAGCAGTACCACGACATTGATATCGTCACCGTGCGCGTGGACAGCCTCCCAGAAACGGCACGTCGGGGATGACGGCTGGGATCGACGCTACGAGCCTCCGTGCACGCGACGAAGATCGTCCGATAGGACAACCGCCTCGGCAACCTGCTTCATTGGAATCCGCCGCCTCCGGCTCTCCTGCTGCAGCTTGAGGTAGGCCCGCTCCTCGGTGAGGCCGAGGTCCCGTTGCAAGATGCCTTTGGCGCGTTCGAGCAGCTTGCGCGTCTGCAGCTGGCCCATGAGCTTGGTGACCTCGGAATCCAGACGCGCCCGTTCGATCTCCGCCCCGATGAGGTGGCCGATCGTCGAAACAAGCTTGACTTCTTGCGGCGAGTGGGCGTGACGCTGGCGGTGCTGCAGGTTGAGCACGCCGATCAGCCGGCCGCCCGCGAGGATGGGCACGGACAGGAACGCTTCGAAGCTGTCCTCGGGGAGCTGGCTGAACCCCCGAAACCGCTTGTCCCGCATCGCTCCCTGCGCGATCGCGACGGCCTCGCGCTTCTCGGCAACCCAGCCGGTGATCCCCTCCCCCATCGGGATGCTGAGGTTGTCGACCGCCTCGGGGTGCGGATTCTTGGAGGCGCGCAAGACCAGTTGCGAGCCTTCCAGCACGTAGATGAAGCACGAGTCGGCACCTGCGACGTCGTTGAGGAAGTCGACGATCTGACCGAGCACTTCCTGCAGCGGATCAGCGACTCCGAGGCGCACGCTGATGTTGTGCAGGAATTCCAGGTGCGAGTCCCCTTCGGGACCCTGCTTGTCGTCTAACGGCCGGCCAAATCTGTCACTCGCTCGTGTCGGGTCCATCGGAGCGATCCCCTCCGCAACTTTCATTTTGACTGACGCTCCTCCATCCGGACGCGATGCCTCGCTTCCGCAAACTTCAAGCACAGGCCATGCAGGCTCCCGCCGCGGCGGCGTCACCCGCCTGAACCATGTGCAACTCCGTAGAGAGCAGTGCGTCGAGCTGCCTCTCCGGAGGCAGCAGCAAATACACGCCGTCGCCCGCCACCTGGACGGGAAACACCTTCAACGCGTAAGGTTCGTCCGACAAGCATTCGCCCGTCTCGAGCGAGAAAGGCAGCTTGTGCAGAGGACACGTGACCTTCGGAGTCAGGCCGGCGCTCCCCGTGATTCCCCGGGACAGCACGAAGGCGTTCTTGTGCGGGCACATGTTCTGGCAAGCGCGCCACTGCCCGCGGTCCGTGAGATTGAAGACCGCGATCTGGGTGTCTCCGCACTGCACGGCCGCACCGCCGTTCCGCGGGAATTCCGCGACTCTGCCGACTCGCACCCAATGGAGCTTGCGCCCGCGTCGCGGCGCAGGTTTCCCGCCCGCCTCGCCCAGCGTCTGCCCATTGGGAAGCTGGATCTGGTCCAAGGCCACGCTGTCCTTAGGCCAGTCCGCGGGCCTGGCCTGGCCACGCTCGTCAACGATCTCGATGCCGTAGTCGGTCTCGTCGGTGTTCACGAACTGCCGGAACAGCTTCCTGCGCAGCGGGTCGTTGACCACTTCCTTCCATTCGCAGCGGTAGCTGTCTACGAGGAACTGCATCCTCCGCTCCAGCTCGCCGCAGATGCCGAGCTTGTCATGCACTATGACATCCCTGAGCCGGTCGATGCCCCCCTCGAGTTGCTCGAGCCAGACAGCAGTCCGCGTGAGCTTGTCGGCCGTCGAGATGTAGTACATGAAGAACCGGTCGATGTAGCGGATCGCCGTTTCCTCGTCGAGCGACGACGCCAGCAGGTCGGCATGCCTCGGTTTCGCGCCGCCGTTCCCGCACACGTAGAGGTTATAGCCCGCCTCGGTCGCGATCAGCCCGATATCCTTCGACTGGGCCTCGGCGCATTCACGCACGCAGCCGGAGACCGCGCCCTTGACCTTGTGCGGGGCACGGATGCCGCGATAGCGCTGCTCGATGCGCACCGCGAAGCCGACGGAATCCTGGACGCCGTAACGGCACCATGTCGTGCCGACGCAGCTCTTAATGGTGCGCAGCGCCTTGCCGTAGGCGTGGCCGCTCTCGAAGCCGTGCGCAACCAGCTCTTCCCAAATGCTCGGCAACTGATGCACCTGCGCGCCGAACAGGTCGACACGCTGGGCACCGGTGATCTTGGTGTACAGCCCGTACTTCTTGGCCACGGTACCGAGGACGATCAGCTTGTCCGGTGTGATCTCTCCGCCAGGCACTCGAGGCACGATGCTGTAAAGGCCTCCTCGCTGCATGTTGGCGAGGAACCGGTCATTCGTGTCCTGCAGAGTGTGGTGGCTCGGATCGGTGATGCTTTCATTCCATAGCGACGCGAAGATCGACGTCGCCGCCGGCTTGCAGATCTCGCAGCCCTGTCCGCTGCCGTGATCTCGGATCAATTCGTCGAAGGTCTTGATTTCCTTGAGCTTGATGATGTCGAACAGATCCTGGCGGGTGTACTGGAAGTGCTCGCAGACGTAATTCTCTACGCTCCGGCCCGCGGCCTCAAGCTCCGCGTTGAGCAAGGTTGTCACGATAGGCAGGCAGCCGCCGCAGCCGGTGCCGGCCGCGGTGCATTGCTTGACCGCCCCGACCGTCGCCAGGCCCTGTCCGCGAATCGCCGCGCAGATTTCGCCCTTGGTGACGTTATTGCAAGAGCAGACCTGCGCCGAGTCGCCCATTCCGGGCGAGGGCTCCAGTGCGCTCCCGCCGCCGACGCCTGCAAGCTGGGAGGGCTTCGCCTGCAAGTCCTCGCCTGTCCTGGCTAGCACGGAAAGCATAGGATAGTCGCTAGCGTCGCCCACGAGCACGCCGCCCACTAGCTTCTTACCGTCGGGGCTGAAGAGCAGCTTCTTGTAAACGCCCGAAAACGGGTCCTCTACGACGAGCGGCACAGCGTCTTCGGCGGGCGCCTCGTATTCCCCAAAGCTCGCCACGTCGACGCCCATCAGTTTAAGCTTCGTCGAAAGGTCCGCGCCGACGAAGCGAACGTCCCGACCGACGAAGCGCCCCGCAGCCACATCGGCCATTTCCCACCCGGGCGCGATCAATCCGTAGACCATGCCGCGGTGGAGGGCCGCCTCGCCGATGGCGTAGATCTGGGGGTCGGAGGTTTGCAGCTCGTCGTTGACGGCGACGCCGCCACGCTCGCCTACTTCGAGCCCGCACGAGAGGGCCAGCTCGTCGCGCGGCCGTATCCCGGCCGAGACGATGATCATGTCCACCTCGAGACTGTCACCGTCGACGAAAGACATGCCGACCACCCGACCGTTTCCCAAGACCTGGCGCGTAGACTTGCGCAAGTGGACACGCACGCCCAGATCCTCGATTTTTCGAACGAGCAGTTGCGAACCGGCGTCGTCGACCTGGCGGGGCATGAGTCGGGGGGCGAATTCAACGACGTGGGTCTCGAGTCCCAGGTCGTATGCGGCCTTGGCGGCCTCGAGTCCGAGAAGCCCGCCGCCGATCACCGCGCAACTGCGTGCGAACTTGGCGTGCTCGATGATGGCATCCAAATCCTCGATCGTCCGATAGACGAACACGCCGCGCTTGTCCACGCCTTGGATTGGCGGGACGAAGGGACGGGAACCCGTCGCGAGGACCACCCGGTCATAGGGAACTTGGACGCCTGCGTCGGAGACGACAACGCGGCGAGCTCGGTCGATTTCGCGAGCCCGGTCTCCAACATGGATCTCGATGCCGTTGTCGCAGTACCACTCCAGGCGGGCCACAGCAAGCTTGCTGGGATCGCGGTGCCCGAAGTACGAGGTCAGGTGAACGCGGTCGTAGGCCGGCCTAGGCTCCTCGCAGAAAGTCACCAACCGGTATTCGCCCGCCGCGTCGAACTCGACCAGCTTCTCGCAAAAACGATGGCCCACCAAGCCATTGCCGATTACAACTACAGTCTTATACGTCCCCGCCATTAGAGATCCCTCCGTGAGATCCAGCTCCGGCCCGTTAGCGACCAAGAAACACCTCTGACTGAAAAGTGTGTCGCCGCAACAACAGTGTGTGCGAGGGCTCGGCATTCGCTCAGCGGGGAGCGAAAGGCTGAATATGATTTCAGTGTACGGACCTCGGTGGCATGGCGGAACTTGCCATACCGCCGACAAAAATTTTTGATACAGATTCTTGCTCGTGACAGCGGAACCCTCTCGCCGACCCCATCGGCCCCGCTATCGGCCTGTTCGGATTCAACCCAAATTGGATCATGCTGCAAGACCAACCGCTGGGCACGCGCCTCCAATGGATAGCGCCTTTGCGAGTCGGGCCCGATGGATCCCTCGCCGGCAGGCGTGTCAGATGGCGCGTTGGCCCTTGTAAACCCCTCCCGAGCCCGGGACATGATCCGAAATCGCAATTGTGTCCAGCATTTGCAGGGTAGGCGGCCCCGACGCGATGGAACGATTGGTTCACAAGTCGCCCTGCCCAACTGCTCTTGACCGTTAGCGGACGTCGACGGAGACGCGCTCATCTTGGCGGCAAACGTCGCATGAAACCAATCGAGCTGGCCTCGAGACAAAAGGCGGTGCGACAGGGGAATCAAGCCAGAGCCGACGCGCGACTGGTTCACGGCGGCAAATATCGATGGCCAGACCTCGAGTCGCCAAGCAGCCTGCGAATAATCCTCGAATCACCGGATCCAATCGCATCGCCGGACAAACGGCGAGCGGGCGTGTCTTTTGCCTTATGGCTGCGATAAGAATTTTTTGCTTCACATTGGGATTCAAGCCGTGCTAGGTTCGAAACAGATCGGCGGGCGCCGCGCAGCGCTCGGCGTCCAGCCGCCCTGGGACTTAGGCTGTCCTAGCAGCTCGAAACGTAGCCACCGATTCGCTCGGCTCTGGGCAGAGCCGGCCGGGGAATCGAATCTTCCCGAATAGTGCGATACGAGATCCGCGGCGACCTCCCTCAAGGGCAGGTCGCAACGGATTCCTTGCTATCTAATTCTGCTCACCGCAATTGGAACGGAGGCAAAACGTTCGATGCAGACGACGGCCAGATTGGAGCGGGCGACCGCGAACCCTTTCAACATCCTAGGCGCGGCCACGCCGTCGCGAGCGGCGCGAGGCTTGGTGGGCAGCTCGCCGCTGATTCCAGACATTCCGCTGGCGGACGGGCAGCAGTACCGATTTCACTTCGACATGTCGAAATGCGTTGGCTGCAAGTGCTGTGAGGTCGCGTGCGCCGAGCAAAACAACAACCCCGCGGACGTGTCATGGCGGCGGGTCGGGGAAATCGAGGGGGGAGTCTTCCCTCAGACCCAGCGCCTGCACCTGTCGATGGGCTGTAACCACTGCCTGGACCCGTCGTGCCTGACCGGCTGCCCGACCGAGGCGTACACCAAGGATCCAACAACCGGCATCGTGCATCACAATGCCGATGCCTGCATCGGATGCGAGTACTGCATCTGGAACTGCCCCTACAGCGTGCCGACTTTCAACGAGGAGCGCGGCGTTGTCGGCAAGTGCGACATGTGCCACGGCCGGCTCGCGGACGGAGACGCTCCGGCGTGTGTCGACGCGTGCCCGTCCGAAGCTCTGGCGATCGAGACCGTGGAGATCCGCGAATGGAGGCGCAAGTACCAGGACGAAGCCAACGCGCCGGGCTTGCCGAGCGCGGACGACACGATCTCGACGACCCGCGTGACCTTGCCCGACGATCTGCCCCTCAACTCGGAGAAGGCGGATTTCCACCGGGTTCGAACCGCCAAGCCGCATTTCTCACTGGTCTTGATGACGGTGCTAACGCAACTCTCGATCGCGGGTTTCGCGACGGCATGGGTCCTTAGCCTCTTCGGAGGGTCGGCGGTCCTGGAAGCGGCAGCTGTGGTCACGCTGGCGCTGGGCCTGGCGTCATTCGCTGCTTCGCCTCTGCATCTGGGACGCCCGGCGTTTGCGCCGCTGGCCATTCGCAACTTGAAGTCTTCGTGGCTCAGCCGCGAAATCCTCGGGCTCAGCGCGTTCGGTCTTGCCGCATCCGTTTACGCGGGCATGCTGCTACTGGAGGCGCCGGGCTTGGCGCTAGCGGGAGGAATCGCCTCGGCGGTGGGTCTGTTCGCTATGTACGCCACCTCGCGGATTTACCTTGTACCGGGCCGCCCAGCGTGGAACAGCCCATGCACGGTCGCCGATTTCTTCCTCACCGGCGCGACTCTGGGTCCGCTGCTACTGGCGACGCTCGGAGCCCAATACGGGAGGGTTCTGCTAGCGGCTGCGGCCGTCGCGGCGGTCGGTCACATCCTGCTGGAGACGTGGCGGTTCCTATGCTTGGTGAGATCCGAGGAGTACGAGAAGCAGGCGACCGCGCAACTGCTTTCGGGCCCTCTGTCACGGCTGTTCCTGCTAAGGCTCGGACTCCTCGCCGTCGGGGCCGCCGCCCTGCCGGCCCTCGGCTTCGAGGGCCCGGGCTTCGCGCTGACGGCGGCCGGCTCGCTGCTCGGGCGCTATCTGTTTTTCGTCAGCGTCGTACCACGGAACATGGCAATGCCGTTCTTTGAGCGGAGGGCCGCCGCATGAACTTGAAACGCCTGCTTGGATTCGACACGCGGAAGGACCGCTACGCCTACGGGCGCGACCCCGCTTACGGCTACACTTCCGCCGCCAAGATCCCGGATCGCTGGATACCGACGACCTGCGGCTACTGCTCGGTCGGCTGCGGCATGCAAATCGGAGTCCGCGAGGGGAAGGCGGTGGCGGTGCGAGGCAACGACGACCACCCAGTCAACCTGGGCAAGCTTTGCCCCAAGGGGCTGGCGGAGCACGAAGTCCTGGCAGCAAATAGCCGCGCCCGTTACCCGCTACTGAAGAACAGGAAGGGCCGGTTCGAGCGAATTGGCTGGGACGACGCCATCGAGACCCTGGTGCGGAAGTTCCACGCGGCGCGGTCCGTCCACGGGCCGCGCGCTCTTGGGGTGCTGAGCACCGGGCAGCTCGTCACCGAGGAATTCTATGCGCTGGGCAAGCTGGTGCAACTGGGGCTCGGCACGAACAACTACGACGGCAACACCACGCTCTGCATGGCCAGCGCGGTGGCAGGCTACAAGCGATCTTTTGGCAGTGACGGCCCGCCCGGCGCGTACGAGGATTTCGAGCAGGCGGATGTGGTATTTCTCATCGGAGCCAATATCGCAGACAATCACCCGATCCTCTGTTATCGGCTCGAGCGCAACAAGAGAAAGACAGTCGTCGTCGCGGATCCGCGGGTTAGCAAGACTGCCCGCATGGCCGACCTTTACCTGCCGCTGAAACCTCGATCGGACATCGCGCTGCTCAACGGCATGGCGCACATCCTAGTTCGAGCGGGACTGATCGACCGGGACTACATCGAGGCGCACACGACGGGTTTCGGCGAGCTCGAGACGCATCTGGAACGCTACACTCCGGAACGCGTGGCATCGGTAACCGGCCTCAGCGTAGAGCTCGTCTACCGCGCAGCGCTGCTGTACGGTCGGGCGAAGGCACCCTTCGTAGCCTGGACGATGGGCGTCAACCATTCCACCAAGGGAACAGAAACCGTCAACGCGATCAACAATCTTGCGCTATTGACGGGCAAACTAGGCAAGCCCGGGGCGTCGCCGTTCTCGATCACCGGCCAGTGCAACGCCATGGGCACTCGCGAGACGGGCTTCACCGCCTCGATGCCTGGCTACCGCAAGTTCGACGACGAATTCGATCGGAAGGACCTGGCCGAGCTTTGGAACGTCGATCCAGATTCCCTGCCCCTCGAAAGGGGCCATGCTTATCCGGACATGGTCGAAGCCTGCGTGAAGGGCGACATGAAGGCGCTATGGATCATAGCGACCAACCCGCTCGTCTCGTTTCCGAACGTCGAAGTGCTCCAGCAAGGCTTCGATAACCTCGATTTTCTGGTAGTGCAGGACGGCTTCCACCCGACACCGACCACTCAGATCGCGGACTTGGTCCTTCCGGCAGCCATCTGGGGTGAGAAAACCGGAACATACACCAATTCCGAGCGTCGCGTGAGCAAGGTGAACAAGGCTGTCGAGCCTCCGGGCGAGGCGCGATCCGATTTCGATATCTTCCTCGCCATAGCCGACGAACTCGGTGTTCGCGAAACCCTCTTCCCTGGTTGGAAGATGCCGGAAGACGCGTTCGAGGAGTGGCGCGAAGTCTCCAAAGGAAGACTCTGCGACTACTCGGGCCTGAGCTACGACCTTCTCGACGAGCATCACGCCGTCCAATGGCCGTTTACCGTCACGGACGCCGCTAAGACAAACGGACGCCGTCCGGCGACGAGCCGACTGTACGCGGACGGTGCATTCCAAACACCTGACGGCAGGGCGCGGCTCTTCGCGATCGACTGGGAACCGTATCCAGAGCAACCGAGCAAGTCTTACCCGTTCGTGCTCAACACCGGGCGCACGGTCGAGCACTGGCACACCCGGACGAAAACCAAGGAAGTCAAGATCTTGGAGCGCATGGCGCCTACGGCGTGGCTGGAGATGAATCCGCGCGACGCCAGACGGCTGGGCTTTCGGCCACACGACCTTGTCACCGTTGTGTCGCCGCGAAGTCGCATCGACCAACTGGAGCTTCGAATCACCGAGATCGTGGCTCCGGGCCAAGTCTTCATGCCGTTCCACTACGAGGAGAAGAATTCGAACCGGCTGACGCAAAGCGCATTCGACCCGATTTCTCGGGAACCGAACTACAAGCAAGCGGCGGTCCGGGTCGAGAAGAGCGGCCCAAGGATCGCCGCCCAATAGGCAAAACGCCCCGCCCAGTCCGACAGGGGCGCATGCCGAACCCGGAAGTTCGGCATTCCAGCAAGCAAAGAGATACCTGCCGAACGTGGCTTGTGCCGCGCTCGGCACCGGGCCGGTGCATCCAGCAACTAGGGGGAAAGAATGGATTTCAAAGCGAAAGCGACGAAGATCCAATTACGCAGCTTCAGCACAATTCCGATGCGCACGTTCCATTTGACGTGGTTCGCATTCTTCCTGTGCTTCTTCGGGTGGTTCGGCATCGCACCGCTCATGGCGGTGGTCCGAGAAGATCTCGGGCTTAGCAAGGAGCAGATCGGCAACACGATTATCGCCTCGGTGGCGATCACGGTGCTAGCCCGCCTGGCTATCGGCTGGCTCTGCGACAAGATCGGGCCCCGTAAGGCCTACACGTGGCTGCTTGCGCTGGGATCGATTCCAGTAATGACTATCGGGCTTGCGGACAGCTACGGGACGTTCTTGCTATTCCGTCTGGCAATCGGGGCAATCGGCGCCTCGTTCGTAATCACCCAATACCACACGTCGGTGATGTTCGCTCCCAACACCGTGGGCACCGCGAATGCAACCACAGCGGGCTGGGGCAACCTCGGCGGAGGCGTCACGCAGATGGCGATGCCTCTGATATTTGCGGCGGTGATGAGCTTCGCTGCAGACCAAGCCCTGGGCTGGCGGTTGGCAATGGTGGTTCCCGGCCTCGCCCTGCTGGCGACGTCGCTGCTGTACTGGCGGCTTACCCAAGACTCCCCGGACGGCAGTTACCTGGAGCTCCGTGCCCAAGGAACGCTTGCCAGCGCCAAGACCGTCGAGGGAGCGTTCCTCAAAGCTTGCGCCGACACGCGGGTGTGGGCTCTGTTTGTCATCTACGGCGCTTGCTTCGGCGTAGAACTCACGATCAACAACATCGCGGCCTTGTACTTTCACGACTACTTCAATCTAGGCCTCGCAGCGGCCGGTCTAGTGGCGGGGATGTTTGGGCTCATGAACGTCTTCGCCCGTACGCTCGGCGGCGTGGTGGGCGATAAGTGGGGCCTGAGGTGGGGCCTGCGCGGCAGGGTCTGGTTTCTTGGGGGGATTCTTTTCCTAGAAGGCCTCGCCTTGATGCTCTTCTCCCAGCAGACCGTGCTGCCCGTCGCCATCGCGACGCTGATCCTCTTCAGTCTTCTTGTCCAAATGTCGGAAGGGGCCACCTATTCTGTCGTGCCGTTCATTAACAAGAACGCTCTCGGCGCAGTCGCCGGAATCGTCGGGGCTGGCGGGAACGCGGGAGCCGTCGCCGCAGGGTTCCTGTTCAAGACCCAGGGCCTGAGCTGGTCGCAAGCGCTCTTGATGCTAGGCGCCTCCGTAACCGTGGTTTCGATGCTGGCGTTCGCAGTGCGCTTCTCCGAAGCCGACGAAGCAGCCGTGGCGCGCGAGACCCAGACTCGGCTGGCCGGCACGCAGCCAACTCCGGTACCCGAGCCTGCCTGAGGGCGCCAAGGCCCCGGATTTGAGATCGACAGCCCGATCAGACTGGCGGCTCGGGGGCTGGCTGTGCCGCGCCGCAATGCAACCTGAATGCCCTGGAGGACAATTCTCATCGCCACCAAGCGGAAGCGACTCGCTCAACATTCGTCGGCCCCGGCCGTGCTGACCGCCGCCGTAGCGAAGCTCGTCTGCCGGCGCCCGTCCGAACTCGACCCCAGCTCGCAGCACTTGTTCAACGACGACATAAAGGAGCACGATCGCGAAATCACGCAGCTGATTGGCATGCCTGCGAACGGTGCCGACGATCCGGACCGCATGGTCCAAGCGGTTACGGACAACGCTGTGCTGTTGCCCAGGCAGATGGCCCAAACGGCAAGCGTTGTCATTCGTGCCCCCGTTGAGCCGAAGCAAAGGAGATTCGGGATGATGGCGAGACTGACAGAACTGCTTCCGCGCCTAGCGACGGCGCTACGGCCTTCGGGGCCTCAGGACGATCCCGCGGCCGGCCCGCAACCGCTGACCTCGAGAGCAACAACGGCGTCTTCGAGACAGCTTCGACGTACGCCGAGCGTACGCCCAGGGCGGAGGCATGGGACATATGTTCCCGGGACCGTTTTCGAAGCCAAAACACCGGGATCCCGGAACACTTTCTACTTCCTCTTCTTCGAGTACAAGTTCTGGCCGGTCCGCGAAACCGCGAGCGGTCAAGACGGTGCATCATCCGCAGAACCAGCTCTGCTAGGGCGCTAGCCGTGCTCCCTTTCCGGAGACACGAAATCAGCTACCCAGCTAGGGAACGAAGCAGGCCAGGCACTGCCCGCCTCTAGCCGGCCGGAGCTCCGCTCTTGATCGCCGTCTTGGGGTTGTCGCGCACCCGCGCTTGCAGCCGGCGCATTCCGCGAAGCCAGCGGTCGTAATCGGAGGTCTTGCGGCGCATGTACTCGGCCACCTCGGGATGGGGAAGGATCAGGAAGCGTTCGTCGTACAGCCCTTCGATCACCGCGTCGGCGACATCGGACGGCTCGATGGCCCCAGGTGTCAGGAAGTTGTCCCTATCGCCGTGCTCGCCGAGTAGGAGCCTCGTTCGGACGCCTTGCGGGCACAACACGGAGACCCTCAGGCCTTGGTGCCCGTGGGTTACCGACAGCCACTCAGCCAGGGCCACCGCGGCGTGCTTGGTCACCGCATAGGCGAGCGAGCCAATCTGAGTTAGCACGCCGGCGGCCGAAGCAGTGTTGAGCAGGTAGCCATTGCCACGGGCGGTCATTTTCGGCACGAGATTCCTGGCCGCGTAGAGGTGCGACCGGTAATTCACGTCGAACACGCGCTCGAAGTCTGCGTTGGCTACTTCCGTGCCGCCCGGATGCGAGATGCCCGCATTCGAGCAGAACAAGTCGATCGCCCCGAACCGAGCTTCCGCGGCAGCGATCACGTGATTCATTTCGCTTTCGACGCTCACATCGGCTGCGATCGCAACTGCCCCGATCGTTTCCGCAGTTCCTGCAAGGGCGTCGCGATCGATGTCCGAGGCGACCACGGCCTTGGCTCCCTCCCGAACGAATCGATCGGCGAGCGCGCGACCGATTCCTCGGGCCGCGCCCGTTACTACCACTACCTTTCCCGACACTCGCATGTGATGCTCCTACCAAGTGTCCCGACAGGCAAGACCGAGGCCTGCCCGACGCACAATCCGGCGAAGGCGCCACGCTTGCTCGCCTTGCCCGCGACGCGCTCGATCGCCTCGGCCGTCGCGCTACCGCCAAACGGCGGTGCCGATTGAACCGAAACGGGTTCGGCCGACGCCGATCTCCCCATCGATCGCCGGGAAAAAACAGTCCGTCGCAAGTGTGGTGCAGGCTCCGAGAAGGAGGTAACAGAAAGGAGACAGGAACCTGCACCACTGCGGGTGCTGTCACTATACCACAGAGTCCAGATCGGGCTAGCCTCGATCGTCGCGTATCGGATCTATATGCAACATTGTATCATAATCATGAGTGCGTCGAGAGCGTCGCAGACCAAACGAACGGCATCGACCGTGGAATCGCGCGCCTGCAAGATCTGCCGGAGCAAGGATGCGGACGGCGACTTGCGGAGCCGTTGATCCGTCATAGTCTCCGCCGCCGTCAAACCGAAAACGCACGGCCTCTCGATAATCCTCGGCCTAAGCAGCGCTCGGTTCCTCGAATCACTTCAAATCCTGCTCGCCGGCTTTGACTCTGACAGTATGTAGAACCTATAACATATTTATTATCTTACTATTATACACATCATAGTCGTCGTGGGACGGAATGGCAAACAGGAGGAAGCGACGGTTGTCGCAGCAGCCTGGCACCCTTGCCTTCGGCATGCGCTCGATCCTCATCGCAATGACCGAGTCGCCTCGGACATCTAATGCGGAGTATGTGGCGCAGGCCCCGCCGTGGGAGGCATACAGGAGAACTCGGAACCTACGCCACTGTCGAGCTCAACCGAACGGAGCCGAGCCCCCTGACAGCAGAGTAGCACGAATTCCGCATTAGATGCAACTGTGTGTCAAATGTATCCCCCCGCCGGCACAGTGGCCACGAGAGATCCGAACGGGGCTGGCTGGGGCGGCCTGACCTGCGATCAGCCATCGTGTCCAAGAGCGCCGCGCGAGTTGGCTCGCTCCGCCTTGAATCTTCGCTGCCGGTCAGCGCCGTCTCTTGCGACGAATAATGGTCAGTCCTGCGGCCAAGCGCATTACGCCGGACCGATCGTCTCTGGGAACTATTCGCTCGGCCGGTAGTCGATCCAGATCGGTGTCGACCACGCGATCTGGCCATCGTTCTGGACTAGCCGGACATGATAGTGCGCGCTTCCCTCCCGAGGCGCGCTCTCGTCTCGATACGCAATCGACACATCGCGAGTGCGCGGCTCGGCGCTGTACACGATCTCGCCGCTCCGGATGATCTCCAACGACTCGACTGGCACGGGAGTCAATGCGTGCAAGCTTAGCTCGGGGGAACGGGAGGCATTCATCTCCCGCCCCATCTTCAGTGGCGAGCCGTCTTCGGCGCGAGCCTCGAAACGGAGCACGATGTTATCGGTAGCAGCATAGGTCCTGCGCTGCTTGATTGCATCCAGAATCGCGGTGTTGGAGAGTTCGGGCGCCCACACGCACGCGTAGGATTGGTGCGTGGACTCGTGATCCGAGTTCGAGAGCAGCCCGATTCTCCAGCCTTTCTTCCACGCGTTCCACACGAAACCCGCCGGCTCCGTAGCGCGCGCCTTCCCCGGTGAGTTCTGTTCTTCGTACGATCCCCGCAATGCTTGGAACACTTCCACCACCGGCTCGGCGCGCGGGTCGTTGTCTCGCCAGTCGGTTCCTCCCCCGCCGGCGGTGGTATGGGCAATCGCAATGTCGCCGTGCTTGAGCAATGAAGGATACAAGCGTTCCGCCCAGCTTTCCGCGCCCGTGAATTCCTCGTCCGAGATCGGCACGGGCTGCATCTCGCGACGTGTCGAGATCACATTGCGATGACCTCCTGGAAAGGTAATCGTACGCTCGTAGCCGAAGAATGTAGCGAAGCGCCCGGGATGGTTGAACATCGTTGCGATCTGGCGAGTCTTCCACCATTGGTACTTGTAGAAATGCAGGCGCTCCGCGCCTGAATGATCCGTTACGGCCAAGAAGTCCAGGGCTCCGGCGTCCAGAGCGTAGCGGTACGCCATGATGATGTCGCCGTCCCGCTGGCTGTCGGCCGACAGATCGGTGTGCCTGTGCAGGTCGCCTCGATATAGGCGCAACGGCTCCTTGTCCTGCCAGCGAGCGGCCCGGACCTTGGCGAGGTCTGCTGCTTCGGTGGGAGCGGCGTCAACGAATCCCTCATCGGTCGTTTCGAACGGTCGCATGCGATCTTCCGGGGCATACTCGGCGTCCAACTCTAGGCGAGCGTAGCGAAGCTGGGAACTCCGAACGTGCGGATCCTCGTAGGTCCGTCCATCGGTGGGCCAGACGGCCACGGTGGAGTTCCTTTCGCGCGCCACAGCCAGCTGCGCGAAAGCGCCGCCCGCGCTGAGCGGCAATTCGCCAGCCGGCAGCCACCGGGCGCCATCGAAGGCAGCCATGCGGATTTCAGACATCCCGCGAATCGTGTCGTACCAAGGCTGCAAGCGGCGTTGCTCGCTGCCGAATTTGACTTGGAGTTCGTGCTCGGCAACGGGAAGGCGCAGAAGCATCTGCCGGAAGAACACATACGGAACTCCGTCACCCCCGATGGCGAGGCTCGGATACTCGTGCATTGCCGACATCCAAGCCGGAACCGATTCCTCGAGAGATGTCGATGGCTCCATCCATCGACCATTGGCGTAGCGGGCCAGACGCACCGCGCTGGTCGCTCGGACTTGCGTGCCGGGCCTGCCAAGAACTCCCCAATCCTTGCCCCAATTCGGGCCGCTCTCGGCCCAGGCGATCCAAACCCGGTTCTGCCCGTCGACCGCAATGGCTGGCTCGATGGCGCGGTTGGGATCGTGCGGCACCTCCACCACCGAATCGGACTGCCCCGATGAGAGCCGACGAAGGAATATGCCGTAGCTTCGCCTTTCGTAGCTGTCCCAGGCCGCCCATACGGTTCCGTCCGGACCAGCGGCCAAATCCGGCGCCCAATCGTTCGCGTCGGAATCGCTAACCAGGATCGCGTCGGACCAGCCGTCCTCGTACCAAGCGGCCATGATGTCGAGATCATCTCCGCGGAACTCCTGCCAAGCAGCCCAGACCTTGCCGTCCGAAGCCGTGACAGCCACAGGGAAGAACTGTCGGCTCCCAGGCGGGTGGACGTAGACTTCGGAAGACCAACGACCTGTTTTCGGATCGAAAGCGCGGTCGACAAGCCTCCACCTGTCTCCCTTGAATACGCTCCAAATGACATGGACCCGGCCATCGGCATCACTCGCAAGCGCTGTTCCAAAATAGTCTCCCCACGCGGATGTCACGCGGCTCGTGTGCCACGACTGGCCTTTTCGCCAAGCCAGATACAGAGCATTCGCTTCGTTGTGGAATGTCGTCCATGCAACGAAAAGGCCATCCTCGGTCGAGACGGCCGCGGGAAAATCGTGCTGGCTAGCCTCGCCCCTAGTAAGCGCCCGAACGGCCGGAGCGTCGACAGCGGCGACGTTCCCATCCAGGAATCCAAGCCGACCGCTTTCGTCTAGGTCAGCGAGCTGGAATGCGAAATCGCCTCGGCTGGTCTTGACAGATAGCGTGGCACTGGGCGGGGCCTCGACGCTCACGTAGACTCCGTTGGGTAGGATCCCGACACCTTGCGGCAACTCGTCTCGAAAGCGGTATCGCGCTCCCTCTGGATTGAATTGGCGCGATTCGAATTCCCAACCGGCTGCACCGACGATTCGGTCGGGACGATTAAAGTGCCAGCCCCACGAAGAATGAATCGTGCCTGGCGACACGCTCGCCTCTCCGGACCAGCGCTGCGGCTCGTTCGCACGCAGGCCGAATTCCAGCTTCACTACCCTGTTTGCCGAGGGATGGTCGATGACTGTCCTTGGTGTCTCGATGCCAGTCGCGCTCCAGGTCGCGGCAAGAACACATGAGACGACGACGAGGGTTACCGGGGTGAGTCGCACTGCTGTGAAGAGTACCAACTCTGCGCACTCCGTGATCGCGCATTCAGATGGCTCCCAATCGCGTCGGAATGAACGGAGGATTTGGGTTTCGAGCGGCGAATGCGCCCGATACGCTAGCAGGTACTGACGGTGAGTGAAACTCGGATCGCGCACATACTCGATGTAGATCTCCTTCGCCTCGGCCCGCCCGTGCGGGGGAGATATGCCAAGACTGTGCCTCCAGCCCCCGAATAGCTAGAGTCACCGGAATCCTGCAACTGATGGAATCGCAATCGGATCGGTTGCCGAACTATGGCGGTATTTCAATGCAGCCTTCCCCGCTGCTCTATTCGTCAATCAGGACTCAGTACCAATTGACCGTTCGACTCGCGGAAGAACCAGACTTCCGAGGCCGAAATGGCCGGCTGCGTGCAAGTGCTTCCACTACGCGCGCTGCAAGAAGTTCTCGCAACGCATTGAATCGGAAAATGGTAGACTTTGCGACGTTAGGAGAAATCCGATGAAACGAATTTGCACTCTGTTCCTTGCTTTCGCGTCCCTTGGGGTCGCCGCGGACAAGAAGATCGTCATACGCGCGCTCTCGGGCGGCTTTGCCTACGACGATGCCGCCATCACGATGTACAAGCAAGAGGCCGGCAACCACGCCGACGTTGTCGCGGCTCGCACCATGGCGGATTTCGAAAAGGAAATCGTCGACGCGGATGGGATCGTCGGAGGCATCAGCAAGGAACTGTTCGCGAAAGCGAAGCAGTTGAAGTGGGTTCAATCGACCAGCGCGGGGGTCGAAGCGTACAGTTTCTGGCCGGAATTCATGGCCAGCGACGTGGCTCTGACGAATTGCAAGGTGGTCCAAGGGCCGACGATCGGCGATCATGCGTTCGCGCTGCTGCTGGCGATGACGAGGGGGCTGCACGAGTACATTCCGAATCGCCGGGAATGGAAATCGCGGGCTGACGCGCCGAAGGGCATGACGGAGTTGCCGGGCATGACAGCCGTGATCATCGGTTTAGGAGGCATTGGCATGCAGATCGCGCAACGCGCGCATGGATTTGGAATGAACGTCATCGGTGTCGATCCCAAGAACATACCCGTCAACATATTTGCGCCGGTGATCGTACCCCCGGACCGGTTGGACGAAGTCTTGCCGAAGGCGGACGTAGTGTTTGTCGCAGCCCCGCTGACCCCGGAAAGCGAGCACATGATCGCTGCCAAGCAATTCGACCTGATGAAGCGGGGGGCGTATTTTGTCGCGGTTTCCCGCGGACGGTTGTACGACAAGGGTGCGCTGGTCAAGGCCATCGACAGCCAAAAGCTGGCTGGTGCCGGATTGGACGTCACGGATCCGGAGCCGCTTCCCGCAGACGATCCGCTATGGCAATTCGACAACATCGTGATCACGCCGCACGTGGCCTCGCACGCCAGAGGCTCGGACGTTCGCCGGCTTGGAGTGATCTCGGGGAACGTGGGACGGTTCGCGCGCGGCGAGCCGCTGACCCACGTGGTGAACAAGGAAGTCGGCTACTAGCTGCGGCAGTTCCCAGGGTTCGCCGTTATTTCATTCCCAGGCGACCAACGACTCAATGCCGGCACCGCGTTGCCAGGCACAAGCTCGTACACGAGCTTTGCCGACGTCAGCTTTGCCAGCCTCGCCAGCGGATCGGGGAAGCTCTGCAGAGGCAACCAGCCCTCCTCAGTGAACAGCAGCGGCGCCACGCGCCGGCGCATGTGCCATTCCAAGCAATGCGCGACCAGACAGACGGACAAACGCGCCCGCACACGGCGCAGCGTGCCGAGAAGCCGGTTGAACTCGTCGCAGTCGTACCTGCCGGGGGCATAGCCCGCGGCCAGCGCCAGCCCGTCGCTCTCGCTGCGGGCCAGCAGGGCTTGGCGCTTGAGGCGGCACTTGACGGCCACCAGCGGTTTGTAGCACACCAGCAGGCGCTCGCCGGGGAAGTCCGGGGAGGCGACCGCAGCCGTGTCGTGAGAGTCGAGCAGGCCGGGCTGGATGTGCTTCTTGGGCGCCAGCTTGCGGAGCGTGGCGTGGCGCATGGCGGTGATCCAGTTGAGCTCGGCAGGCTGCAGGTCGCGGTCCATACGGGCCTGGGCGATCGTGCCGCGGCCGCCGACCAGGGCGACGCGCCACAGACTGAAGCGCTGGCCAAGGCCGGCAGGTCACTGCCCAGAAGGCACTGGTCGCCGCACGACGCGCAATGCTTCCTGGATTTCGGCGTCGTCGGGAAGGAGGCGCTGCGCCTTAACAAGTTCCCTCTCGGCACTCACGAAATCGCCCGAATGACCGTAGACCAATCCGAAATTCTTGTGGATCTGCGCTATTGCCGGACAGTCGCCGCAGACATCGAGAGCACGCCGGAACAGATCGAACGCCTTGGACCATCGCTCTTTCTTGGCCTCTGCCAGAGCGAAGTTCCAAAGAGCGCCCGCCCGGTCGGTATCTTGCTCCTCCGCCTTCAAAGCTGCGAAGCGCTGACTGTACTCTCTGGCCTTCTGCGGCGCCTTGGTCAGCAGCGCCTGGGAAAGGTTGTAGATGGCTTCCTTGTGACCGGGATCAAGGGCAAGGGCCCGCTCCCAGTGAGGCACTCCACTCTCGGAATCTCCGGCCTCGGCGGCGGCCAAGCCCAAGTCGTAGTGGACTAGAGGATTCAGCGGATCCAGCTCGGCCGCGCGTCGCAAGAGTTCGACCGCGCGCTGGACGTTCCCGGCGTTCCGCTCGATCAGCCCAAGCAGCTGCACTGCGGGAGCGAACCGGTCATCGAGCGCGACGGCCGTCTCCAAAGCGTCTCGCGCCTCACCGATCCTGCCGAGGTCATTGAGTGCCCGACCGAGGTTGTAGGGCGGGCGGGACGAATTCGGGGCGAGGCGGCGAGCCTCTTGAAACGACTCCAATGCCTCTCCGTGCCGTCCGTTTTCAGCCAGCGCAATTCCAAGGTTGAGATGCGCGTCCGCCGAGTTGGGATTGCGGAGCAATACCGCCTCGAAATGCGGCAGCGCCTCTTTGGGCCGGTTCAGTCGCGTGAGCACCATGGCTAGACCCTGGCGCGCCGCAACATGCTCTGGAGCCAGTCGCACAGCTTCGGAGATGCTCCCAAGGGCGTCTTGCAAGTCACCCTTCTCGGCTTGCTTCAGTCCCAGGTTCAAATGCGCATCCGCATATTCGGGACGTAACTCGAGCGCCCTGCGGAACATCGCCTCCGCAAGGTCGCCACGTCCCAGTTGCTCGTAGGCGACTCCCAAGTTCGCGTGCGCTTCGGCGTTGCCGGCATCTTGGCGGATGACCTGCTGGTATAACCGCTTGGCTTCTTCGGAATCTCCAGCCTCGATGCTTCGCTGGGCCTGCCGCATCAGGACGGAGACGCGCGACTCACTCTGCACCCGCGCTCTCAAATCGCGAAAGACTCTCAGTTCCGCCTCGGCCCGTGCCAAGTCTCCGGCACCGCGCAGGACTTGGGAAAGTCTGTAGCGGATGTCCGCGTTTCCGGGCTCCAAGCCTGCTGCCTTCTGAAGGAAGCCGACCGCTTCGTCACTCGCCCCTCTGCGAGCCAGGACGGCACCCAGGTTGAAAAGCGCGTCGGCGTGCCCGGGCTCGATCTCTACGGCCCGGCGCAGATTTGTCTCGGATTCGGCCATTCGGGCCAAGCGCCGCAATGCCAACCCGCGAATGTAGTAGGCGTCGAAGCCTTGCAAAAGCGGTCCGACAAGTGACGCGTAGCGATCGATCTCGACGAGCGCTTCGTCGTACCGGTGCGCGCTGACGAGCACCTTCGCAAGAGTAAGGCGCGCCCCGGCGTGCGTGGGGTCCAAGTCCAGCCCGGAGCGTAGGGCGATCGCCGCCTCTTCGTAGCGCTTGTGCTCGCCGAGCACGGCCCCGCGATTGAAATGGAGCAGCGGCTCCCGCGGAAACTCCGCGAGGGCGTTGTCGAGCACAGCCATTGCCTCGGCGGGATTCCCGTTACGGCGATGGCGTTCTGCATCGAAAAGGGCTTGCTGGGCAGTTTGGGCGGGCAGCCCAATTGCAGCAGCGGCGGCGATGAAGGTCGCTAGCATCGAAGTCCTGGAACGGACCACGGCAGCGCCAAGCATTCCTCTCTCCGAGCCGCCTTCGGGCATGCCTTTAGAACAGGTTCCTCTGCTCACACAGACCCTGCTAAACCCGCAGTGTACGGGAATGTCTGACGCAATGCCATACTGGCTGGCCGAATTGCCAGCGGCGCAGCGGCGCTTTCGGTCGACAGACGCCTATCTCGGCATGGATTCTTCGAACAACTCGCGAGTGTGCTTTGAGTTGTCGAGGGCGGACCACCGGCCCCAAGCGGCACTGACGTTGGCTGGTGCCAACGGTGGCAGGGCTGGTGATTTGCCACCGAGCGCCGTCCCAGCATCCTTTCGACTATGGCCCAGAAGAGCCATCGCCAAGACGCTGTTCAAGAGGAGGTCGGCCCAGCCGCGTTACCCCAGCAGTTCAGACGTGGCCCTCATCTGTCACGCTACGTGCCGGGCAGCGGCCAAAGGATTCCTGGCGCTGCGCAGCTTTGTCATGCACTCGCCGCGAGCCTAGAAGTATAGCTTCAGGCCCATCTGAATCTGACGGGCTCGGTTCGCCGTCCTGAGCACCCTGCCGAAGTTCCCTCGGCTGATGTTCGAAGAAGGGGCAAGGTATTGCGGCGAGTTGAGACTGTTGAACAGCTCAACGCGGTACTCCACGCGGATAGCCTCGGTGACCGAAAAGACCTTGAAGAGGGAAAGGTCGATATTGTTGATCCCGTCGGCCCGCAGACTGTTCCGCCCGGCATTCCCGAAAGTTCCCGTGTTAGGCACCTCGAACGCCGCCTTGTTGAGCCAAGCGGCCGGCGTGGGGTTGGCTGGATTCGGGTCGCCCACGTAGTCGGGCCTGTATCGCCCGTTGGGCAGGCCGGTTCCGGCAATATCGCCGTTTACGTTCGGAGTGTAGGGCTGGCCGGAGGTAAACATCGCCAAGCCGTTGAACTTCCAGCCGCCCAGCGTCGCGTTCAGCATCGCGCTCGAGGACTGAAACGGAATCTCGATCACCCAGTTGAAATTCAAGTTATGAGTCAGGTCGATGCCTGACACGCTGCGATCAATGTTGAAGTTGTACGGATTCTGCTGCGAGCAGCTTTCGACGAACCAGCCGCTGCATCCGATGTCGATCGCCTTCGCCCAAGTGTAATTCACCATGTACGAGAATCCCTTCGAGAAGCGGCGATTGTACTGCGCCTGCAACGAGTGATAGCTGCTGCGGCCCCAAGACGTCAGGTAGTTGTTCGCGCGGAACATGGGGAAGGGAGCGCGCTGGCGGGCTTCCGAACGCGGCCCTGGCGTGAGCGCCACGTTGTAGTAGGTGCCTAGTGGCAGACGGCGGTTGCCGGAGCCGACGTAGTTGACCTGCAGCATGGTCGCGTCGTCAAGCTGACGCTGGATCCCGAAATTCCACTGCATCGAGTAGGCGTTCACCATACGCGGATCGGAGTACCAAGCCCCTTGGTTGTACGGGGTGGCCGTGGGCAGGATGCCGGTTGGGGCAGGGTTCTTGGCAGAGACGTTCGGGATGGAGTCGGGGGGATTGGTCCCGTTTTGGAGCTTGCGTCCGACGTCCGGCCAGGTATGGCCCAGGTTCTGGGTATTCTGCGTGACACCGGCGAAATTGTCGAAGAAGATTCCGGTCGACATGCGCAGAGCCGTGCGCTCGCTCAATCGGTATGCGAATCCGAAACGAGGCTGCCAGCTCATAGGCCAAGGCTCCTGGATATAGTCGCTTGTTACCTGCACCCTATCGGGAAGGGCCCCGCTGGGGTCCGGAAGGCAGGGGGCCATGCCTTTCACCGCGCAAGTCGGAGGAGCGGCGGTGAGCCAATAGATGCCCTCGTTGTAGTCGATGTTGCCGAATTCGACCGTGTTTTCTTGCTGGTTGCCGAACTGGGGGAGGATGGTGTGGTCCACGCGCAGGCCGAGGTTGATCGTCAGCTTCGGGGTGACCTTCCAGGAGTCCTGGGCAAAGAACGAGTACAAAGCCCCGCCACGGGCCCGCTTGTGAAAGTCGCGACGCGACCACTGGTTGGGGACGTTGAGCAGGAACGACGCCAGCGGGTGGCCGGTGCCGCCGGGGTTGTCGGGGCTGGCGGTGCCGACCGTAGTGAAGCCGTTGCTGTGGTCGTTCGTGACGCCGAAGTGGCCGATGATGTTGTATTCGGCACCGAACCGCAAGGTATGGGAGCCTGAGATCTTGGTGTAGTCACCCTTGTATTGCCAGGTGTCGCTGGTGCGCGTGAAGCCGACGCGCTCTCCACCACCAAAGTACTGCGCGACACTGACATTCGGCACGAAGGTCGACCCGCCGCGGAATCCTCCGGCGAACTCGGGGTTCCAGCCGACCGTGCTAACGAAACCGTCCGGCAAGTTATTGAACGAGTTCCCGGTGTCCCGCTTGACGTCTGTGCGGGCGAACGACACCGTCATGACGCTGGTCGGGTCAAACGTATGCACCCAGTTCGCGGCGACATTGAGATTCTCGATGTCCACGAAGCTTTCGAACCCCTGACGGCCTCCAGAGCCGACGCGGTTGTTGAACTGGCCGCTGTAGCGCACGTAAGCGATGTCAGACTCGCTGAACTGGTGATCCAAGCGCCCGGAATATTCGTGCTGATCGAGTGCAGTGCCGGTCGTATCGCGCTGGTTGAGGTTGCCGAGATCCGTACCTAGATCGATCGGCTTCGGCACGGTCTGTTCCAGATAGTACAGAAAACCCTGGTCGAGGCGGCTGTGGGGGATGCTGTTCCCGGGGAACAAGTCGCGGACGGCATTTCCATCCGGCCCGGTGATTGTCGCAGACGTGATTGCGTCCGATTCTTTGCGTTGAGCATGTCTAGTCCTCCTCTTCGGCAGGCTGTCAAGATTAAGGTGTCTAGCTTATCTCGAACCGATTCGACAGCCCGTCCGACCCATCGTGAAGTATAAGGCCCATCAGCAGGAAACGTCAAGGGTTGAGAACCCCGGCGACTCTTCGAAACTGCCCATGCGCCGCTATCGGGCAAAAGCGGCGCCGCACGGTGTGGCGCACACGGCAGGTCTCGCGCTCGCGGCCATGGTCTTGATCGTGGCGGCACCCCTGTCATTGGACGCGCAAGGGATGGCCGCCACAAGCAAGAGGGCTCTCCCGCCTATCCCTCTTCCGGAGGGCGTCGATCCTCCGCAGGTGACCTACCTAGATATCGCGGAGCCAGCAGGGCTCACTGGTGTCTCAGCCTCGGAGCGAGCGCGTGAGATGAGGTACCTCACCGAGACTACAGGAACAGGCGTCGCCTTGGTCGACTACAACAACGACGGCCTCCTGGACATATTTCTAGTCGGCTCCGGGCAGTCAGCGAGCGACACCGAGGGGGAGGCGCACCGGCTGTACCGGAATCTAGGGGGACTAATGTTCCAGGAAGCAAGCGAGGAAGTTGGGCTAGCAGCCACCGGTTGGGGCCAAGGAGTCTGTGCGGCGGACTTCGACAGCGACGGCTTCGTCGACCTGTTCGTCACCCATTGGGGCAAGGACGTATTGCTTCGTAATCTTGAAGGGACAGCCTTTCGCGACGAGGCCCCAGAAAGGGGTGTCGCAGGCACTGCGCAACGGTGGAGTACCGGCTGCAGCTTCCTCGACTTCGACCGGGACGGAGATCTTGACCTGTTTGTAGCGCACTACGTGGACTTCGATCCTGAAATCACGCCGCTTCCCGGGGACGCTCCACAATGCACTTGGAAAGGAGCGTCGATTCCCTGCGGCCCCCGCGGCCTGGGGCCCGAGTCGATGTCCCTTTTCGCGAACGACGGGCACGGGCGATTCCGCGACGTCAGCGAGTCCACTGGGATTTCGACGGAAATGCGCTATCACGGCCTCGGCGTGGTCGCGGCCGACCTTGACAGCAACGGCTGGACCGACATCTTCGTAGCTTGCGATTCGACGGCCAATCTCCTGTACAGGAACCTGGGTGACGGCGGATTCGAGGAGATCGGCTTGATGTCGGCCGCCGCTTACAACGAAGACGGTCACGAGCAGGCCGGGATGGGAGTCGCAGCGGCCGACTACGACGGGGACGGCCGAGTCGACCTGTTCCAGACGAATTTCGCTGATGACACCAACACCCTTTATCGCAATCGGGGCGGAATCATGTTCCGGGACCGAACTGTGCCGGCCGGGATGGCGACGGCGACGCGCTACGTGGGATGGGGAGCGGTGTTCGTGGACTTCGATCACGATGGCTGGCCCGACATCTTCGCGGCCAACGGCCATGTCGCCCCCAGCGTTGACGACGCGGGAATCGGCGAGACGTTCGCGCAGCCGCGAATCCTATTCTGGAACCGAGGCGACGGCGTCTTCCATCCAGTCTCGGGAACTGCAGGAGACGGCATTACCGAAAGACACCCCTCTCGAGGGGCCGCGGCAGGGGACTTAGACAATGACGGGGACTTGGAAATCTTGGTTGTCAATTTGGGCGAGTCCCCTTCCCTCCTCCAGAACCAGGTTCAACCGATCGGGAATTGGCTATCTGTGCGAGCCGTCTCGCGCTCCGACAGCGACGCGATCGGGGCTCAGGTGTCCGTGACTCTTCCCGATAGAACACTTATAGGCGAGGTTCGGAGCGGTGACAGCTACTTGTCACAAAGCGACTTCCGATTGCACTTCGGCTTGGGCGACGCGCAGTCGGCGGAAGTGGAGGTCCAATGGCCCGCCGGCACTACCAGCTCGCGACGCGAAGTCCCGGCGAATCAATTTGTCACCCTTCGCGAAGGCACGGGGCACGGAACAGTCCGGTAGCATAGGGCGATGTCTGGCCTTACGAGACGCGGCTTCCTGGGAACGGTTGGGATCTCGGTGGGCGCGGCCTGCGATGCGACGGCGCAAGCGCCCAAGCCCAATATCGTCATCATTTACACCGATGACCAAGGCACCCTGGACGCGGGCTGCTTCGGCTCGGGAGACATCCACACTCCGAACATCGACGCCCTAGCGAGGCGCGGGGTCCGGTTCACGCAATCGTACGCTCACACTGTCTGCTGCCCGTCGCGGTCCCAACTGCTCACCGGCCGCGTACCGCAGCGATCCGGCGTGACGAACTGGCTGTCCAACCGTCCTTCGGACGAGAGCGAACGCAATATGTACGTCAGCGAGGTCACGCTGGCGGAAGTGCTGCGTGACCACGGCTACCGAACCGGCTTGGCCGGGAAGTGGCACCTAGGGGCCAAGCCCGGGCACCAGCCTCTCGACCAAGGCTTTGACGAAGCCTACGGTCATCTCGGCGGGTTCATTGACAATTTCGAGCACAAGTTCTTGCACTCAAACCGAGGACGCCCGCCGTTCCATGACCTTTACCGAAACGGGAAGGAAGTCGACGAGACCGGACGGTACTTTCCGGATCTCGTCGTGCGCGAGGCGACGCGTTTCATCGTCGAGAACAAGGATCGCCCGTTCTTCCTCTACTGCGCATTCAACGTTCCTCATTACCCCGAACAGGCCGATCCCAAGTTCGACAAGATGTACGACAGCATGCCGATGCCTCGCCGGTCATATGCCTCGATGATCACTACCACCGACGACCGAATCGGACAGGTGCTGCGCGCACTGGACCTGTGGGGCCTGCGCGACAACACGCTCGTGATTTTCATGAGTGACAACGGCCATTCCACGGAACAGTTCAGCAACTGGGAAGTCAACTACGGCGCAAACGGCGGCGGGGGCAACACCGGCAAGTGGCGAGGGGCCAAAGGGAGCCTGTTCGAGGGCGGCATCCGCGTGCCTTCGGTCATCAGCCTGCCCGGGCAGATTCCCGAAGGCGAGACGAGAGATCAAGCTATTTCGAACATGGACTTCTTCCCTACGATCCTCGAACTGTGCGGCATCGACCCTCCCGGATACGAGATAGACGGCAAGAGCCTCTGGCCAATCCTTCGGTCACCGGAAGCGCCCTCGCAGCACCAGGAATTCCACTGGATGTGGCAGGACCAATGGGCGGTGCAAGAGGGTGACTGGAAGCTGATCGGCAACGGGCGCGACACGACCGGACTCGAATCAAAGCACGCGCCACGCAAGAAGATGGGCGAGCTGTATCTAGCGAATCTCGCTGATGTGCAGCCAGAGTCGGTGAACCACGCCGCGAGTCATCCCGAGGTCGTGGAGCGCCTCCAGGAGTTGCACGAGGACTGGCTTCGGGAGGTGACTCCGTAGTTGCTAGGGTCCGCCAACAGGCAAGACCAAGGGCCGCTCTTGGCCTTGTCGCAGCCCGCTTGCCCCTGTGACTCCAGGGCGCAATGCCAGTAAGCGGTGGATTCCTCACACCTTCGAAGCGCGTTTGTGGCTTTGACCCCATCGCTCGGGCAGCGAGGCTGCACAGAGAGCTTGCCTCCCCTCGTGAGGCTTCGCAACACGACCGCAAATCGTATGAAGCATCGTGATTGCTCATTTTCCGGCTTCGGTGCCGGACTTCGAACGCTTCGCTCCACGTGCCGCGAGACAGTTCGGTTCATGGACGCAGCTGTCTCTCAGGAAACCCTCCAGGTCCGGCACAATTTGACACTGGCCAATTCGAAACCCCACGGTCCTCGCCCGCTTGCCCCCACCAGTCACCATTGGATCCATCTAGATCGAGATCGCATTTGGGCTTCATGAAGCTGCAACTGAACCGATGCTCAAAGTCGTCATCTGGGAATTGAGGAATCGGTTGAGCGAGCATCTGCGGATGGTTCGTGGAGGCTGGGAGATTCTGATCACGGACCATTGCAAAGTCGTCGCGGAACCGCGCCAGCGCAAGAAGGTGTCCGTGATTGCGGCCTATCCCGCGCTGGTCCGCCACGCGCAAGCGGGCAAGGCGGGCTCAGGTGTGCCCAAGCGCCCCGAAACCTGTATGCGCGCGCGACCTTGTCGGCACCCGAACGTGGCGTAAAACGCCCGCCGGACGAGGACCGGGGCGAGGAGTGACCCTTTGTGCGCAATCAAGCGCTCGAGTGGCGTGGCTGCCAGGCGAGGTTCTCGGAGCCGATGTCCGAGAGAGCCTGGCTTCTGCGAACTTGCTCCTTGCCTCCGACCTGTCGCTGATCAAGTGCAACGGCGTGCTCCATCGCGCAGCAGCACTCTCCGCATAGCATGCCTGCGATCCGGACATTGAGCCTAGTCGCGCAGTCCATGTTCTAGCCATGCCCCATCAGGTCAGCGAATAGTTCGAGGCCGTTTTGAAAATGCCTGTTGGACACGGGAAGGAATCGACGCCGGAAGCACTCCGAGATCAGGTACATATCAGGACCGCCCCAACCGAGACATGGAGACCGGGCGGACTGTAAATGGCAGCCGCCAGAAGTGGAATCACTCGATGCACGCTCGCAGCCACCTGTGGCATTGAGCGCCTCGAGGACTGGACGATGCATTGTGCGTAGAGCCCTAAGGCACTTTGACGTCCTAGCAACAGGTGCTCGAGTTAACTGCGTAGGAGCGGAAAATTGCGAAGATTTTTTGCAAAAAATTTGTCAACAAGTCAGCTAGAATTAAATTAAAATATTTATATTCAACAAGATGCGATACGAACATTTGCACTATTTCTTGCAATATTATCTGCAGCACCATTAACGATGGCCGGATCGGCACAGTGCAGAATGCCGATTTCATGGATTGGATACAACTATGAGAGTGTCAGGAAGCGCCTGCTAGAGAGCTGCTCATGGCGCCATTGTGAGAAATGTCAGTCGATGGGCTCTCGCATCGACCTGTGGAAGCAAGATTCAACGATAGGGCGAGACTTCGAGCCCAGATGCTTACGACTCTGGTGAATCAGGCTTTGCTTGATCGCGCAAGTGAAATGATAGGCATTAATACGAATATTTTTTGCAGTAAAATCTTCTAGGAATTCGATGATAGTCACTCTAAACATTTTATTAACAATAAGATATAGATGATTAACAGAAAATATTTTTTGCTAAATTTTCTGCTATACTATTCGTGATGGCCGGAGCCATACAGTACAGATTGCCGACTTCGTGGACTCGATACGACTACGAGCGTGTCAAGGATGGGCTGCTAGAAGCAAAGGCATCCATCCGTGCGTTGCGGACGATCCCGTTTCAGCGCAGATGGGCTAAGGATCTCCAGGAGATCGAACTCAAGCTGGAGGTGTCCGGTACATCCAAGATCGAGGGTGCCGAATTCGTAGGTAACGAATTGGATGAGGCGGTTCTCGCCACTAGACCTGAGGAGTTACGAACCCGCTCGCAGAAGCAAGCCAACGCTGCGTTGCGCACCTATCAATGGATCCGTAACATCCCCGATGACAAGCCGGTGACGAGCAACCTGATCCTGACCGTTCATCGCACCATCGTTACAGGGTGCGATGACGACCACTGCGCACCCGGAATCTTCAGGGCGGCCGACCAGAACGTCACATTCGGTCTGCCTAGGCACCGCGGAATCCCGGGCGGCAAACAGTGCGCGGAAGCATTGGACCAGCTGGCAAGAGAGATATCGTCAAGGTTCAGAGACCACGACCCTCTTGTTCAGGCGATCGCGGTGCACTACCATCTCGCAGCAATGCACCCGTTTCTGGACGGCAATGGTCGAACGGCCCGCGCTCTTGAAGCCCTGATGATGCAGCGGGCTGGACTCAAGGACGTCCTGTTCATTCCGATGTCCAACTACTATCACGACAACAAGGACACCTACCTGAGAACTCTCGCACAGGTTCGCCAAGAGGGCCACGACCTGACGCCGTTCCTCGAATTCGCTCTCCGTGGAGTCGAGGAACAGGCTTCGCGCCTCGCGGAAGCCCTGGGCCGTGCGGTTAGGAAGGAACTGTTCAGGAACTTTATCAGCGAATTATTCCTCACGCTAGAGAGCACGCGTAAGCGAGTGATTGTCAAACGCCAGTTAACGCTGCTCAACTACCTGCTGGACAAAGACGGCGGAGCGGAATTGCCACAGCTTCTGGCAAACATGAAGGATCAATACGCATCTCGGAAGAATCCCGTCGCAGCGATAGTGCGCGACATCAAGAGACTGATCGACCTAGGCGCAGTTGAGGTCAAGAGAATAGGCGACAATCGGAGGCCTTCGTTGCTAATTGGGGTGAAGCTCGATTGGCCCAGCACGCTTACGGATTCCGAGTTCTTCGAGCGCTTGAAAGAGCTTCCGAGGTCCAAGACTTACAAATTCCTTCGGCCCAGCAGGTGAAGGGCGTCCCTGCCTGCCGTTTCAAGTTTGCACCGGTTACGACCAGCTCCGTCCATATCTCCCCCAAGGTGCGGTGGCTGGGATGAATGCCCGGGCCCGCGAGCTGGCAACCAGGGCCCCGACCGCGCTTGGATCGATGCCGTTAGTTCCGGCCGTAGCGAGGCTGAGCTATGGAACGATCCGCTCCGGCGAGATGACGCAGGCAGCGGCTAGAATCCGACACCATCCGTACCAAGCTGACCAGCAAGGATCCACCTTATAGTTCGATAATTGTAGAATTATAGAATCGTGATGCAGTCCAGATCGCCCTCAGACGACGTGGCCCGCTACGCCGACATGTTCACCGCTCTGGGCGCGGAGTCCCGTCTTCGCGTTCTTCGCTTGCTGCTGTCCGCACACCCGAACGGGTTGGTGGTCGGGGAAATCCAGAGGGATCTTGCTATCTCGCCTTCAACTCTCTCTCACCACTTGGAACGACTGAGGCACGAAAACCTCGTGACAGTCAAGCGCGAGAGCACCTTCCTGCGTTACACCGCAAACACAGATGCGCTGCAAGAGTTGCTGACGTTCCTAGTGTCGGAGTAATGCTCTCGCAGTAGCGCCGTCTGCCCCGATGTCGTGCTGGATATTTGCCAAGCCTGCTGACCGAACTTACGCTTCGAATTCGCCCCACCGCCGACTATGTGCCCGCGCCGTCCTATGCCCGTCTCCAATCTGCGACCGGTCCGTGCAATCGCCCCGCTCGTCCCCCTCGTGGCTGCCGCCTCTGGTCAGGTCGCCGACCCGCGACAGGAGCTGACGCAACTTCAACAGCAAATCGAGCGACAGCAACAGCAAGTCGAAGTGCTCCAAGCCGCGATCGACCGGCAAGCCGCAGTCGTGCGGGCGCTCGAGGCCCGGCTCAGCAGCGAGGCATCGGCTTCTTCGCAGGGCCGAACCGAGACCCCGCAGGAGGAGCCGCAGCCGGCGACCGTCGGAAACGACCGATTCTCGCTCAGGGCGGGAGGCTTCGTCGAAGCTACGGCGATGCTGCGCTCCCGCAACCAGAACGCCGACGTCGGCGAGACCTTCGGCAATGTCCCTCTCGACGGCACGGCCAACGCCGCCCTCAGCTCGTTTCGCATGAGCAGCCGGCATTCGCGCCTGTCGCTGCTCGCTAAGGCGCGGTCCGATCGCGTCACGGCGACCGGCTATTTCGAAGGAGACTTCCTTGGATCGTCCACCTCCGCCAACGAGGTGGAAAGCAACGACTTCCCGTTGCGCGTGCGACAGTTCTGGGGCGACTTGGAGTTCGGCAACGGGCTATCGTTCACCGCGGGGCAGACATGGACGCTCCTTACGACGCACCAAGACGGCCTGCGCCCGCTGCAAGGGTACTTGACTCTGGCTCTTAGCGCCCAGCACGTCGTTGGCTTCAACTGGGCCCGGCAAACCCGTTTTCGGATGACCAAGGACTTCGGCAACGGATTCTGGGCAGCCGTCGCGGTTGAGAATCCGGAAACCCACGTTGGCACAGTCGTGCTACCCGACGGCGTCTTCGGCCTGAGCGGCAGTCCGAACGCCCAGGTGCCGGCGGCCACCTTCGCGAGCAGTCTCAAGCCCGGAGCGAACGGAATTTCCACGGATCTCGCCCCCGACTTTATCGGCAAGATTGTTTTCGAGCCTGGCTGGGGAACTACGAACTGAAGGGCATCGGTCGATCCTTCCGAGCGCGTTTCGACGGCCGGAACCGAACGGCATTCGGAGGAGGAGTGGGAACGGCCGCTCTACTTCCCCTGTCGAAGGAACTGGATTTGCTCCTCGAGGGCTTGGCCGGACGCGGTATCGGCAGATACGCGGCGGCGGTGGGCCCCGATGCCGCGATCACGCCCGATGGCTCCGTTCATCCGATCCGGGCGGCGCAAGCGATTACCGGGTTCGATTGGAAGCCGACGCCTGCACTACAGGTCTACAGCTACTTCGGGCTCGAATGTTACGGCCGAACTGCGTTTCCGGGCAGCAACGTGGGGTACGGGGCTCCGGTAGTGGACCTCGCGAGCTGCCTCTCGTAGGCGGGCTTCCCTTGCCCGGGAGGAAACCGCTCGATCTGGCAAATCATGCCGGGAATCTGGTACAGCCTCGCGCAAGGGGACCAAGGCAGCGTGGCGCTCGGCCTTTCCTACATCCATACACGCCGCGCTCTCTGGTCGGGCCTCGAGAGCTTGCGCCCAAAAGGGCGAGAAAACTCGTTCGTAACGTCGATTCGGTACTGCCTCCCATAGGGCCAGGCCAGATCAGCCTGCCTTAGACCGCGACTCGCCTGTCGCTGTTGCGCTCGCCTCGCGGCCGACAATAGGGCGAGGTTCATCGATGCGTCTTCTTGACAGTCTTGTTGCGCGGACTTCCGCCATCCTTGGCTTGGCCCTTGTCACCGGTCTCGCCCAAACACCTGAGCTGGCTCGGCCAGTCGGAACGGATTCCCCGGTCTCCGTCCGCCTGTTGTTTGGCCTCGACCGGTTTACGCCGCAACGCTGGGACGGAGCGATGGAGGTCGGGTCCGGCGAGGTCCTGGGCTTGAGCGGCGTTCATTTCGAAGGACGCGACAAGATCGTGCATGGCGACGGCTGGCTGGTGTCCAATCGGGTCACGCGCTACGCCGACTCCACCACGCAGCGCGGCTACGATCCAGTCCACACGAGGCAGTTCGCCATGATCCCGAATGGCGTGGTAGGAACGCTGGCCGCCGAGGAAACCTCTGAAATCAGGGTGACTACGGAGCAGGGCTCGTTCGCCTTCCCGTTGCGCGAACTTGTGTTGGGGCGGCCCCTGACTTTTCTGGGGGAGCTAGCCTCGGCCCAACGTATCCCCACCACTCTCGACCTTACCAGCGGGGACAATTACAACGATTACCCAGCTCTGGCAGCCGACGAAGGCGGCAATGTCTGGATGACATGGATCTCTTACAGGAATGAACGGGACTCGGTTTGGCTCGCGCGGAGCGATGGCCAGTCATGGGGCGAACCGATCCGAGTCACGCCGGATGCCTACTCCGACAGCTTCCGCACATCGGTAGAAGTCAGCGGAACCGGCAGTGTCGTCGTCGTTTGGTCTGGAAAATCCCCGCAAGGCGTCTGGGGCCTTCACTCGCGCACTTTGCGGCAAGGTGATCTGACGCAACCCGCGAGCATTGCAAGCCAAGGCGAGAATCTTTACCACCGAACAGTCGCCGACAGTGCAGGCAACGTTCACGTGGTCTGGCAGGGATTCCGGGACCGTGTCTCCAGCATTCTTCACTCTCGATGGGACGGTTCGTCGTGGTCAGGCGAAACCGCCGTCTCGGACGCCATCACCGACAGTTGGGCACCTGCGGCCAGCGCGGACTCGAAGGGTAACGTCTGGGTCGGATGGGACGGCTACGCCTCGGGCGACTTCAACGTGTACGTCAGGCGGCTCCGTTCCAACGGCCGCTGGGAAGCGCCGCGCCAGATCACCCGTTCCGCCGGGTTTGACGCCAACGTCTCCCTGGCCTGCGACGCCACAGACAGAATCTGGATTGCCTGGGACCACGGGGAAGCCAACTGGGGCAAGGACTGGAGCAGCCAGCGCTTCAAGCCCGGGGGCGGAGCCGGCCTCTACCGAGTGCGCTCGGTCAAGGTCGCTGCGCTCGAGGGCAACCGGCTTCGTCAGGCGCCGGATCTGATGGAAGCGATTCCGGACCGATACAAGGATTACGTGCAGCAGGCCCGCCTAGCGGTCGACGCCCGGGGACGGGTTTGGGCAATGGCCCGGTCGCTCACGAGCGTAACGAGCCGCGTGAACAACAACTGGGGAGCGGGCGGCATTTGGGAGATGCTGCTGACTAGACTCGACGGCAACGGCTGGCTGCCGGCTGTGAAGCTGCACGCCACCAACGGGCGCAATGACGTGTGGGCCTCGAGCGCGGTCGACTCGGAAGGAAAGGTCTGGTTCAGTTGGTCACGGGACGCGCGCCCGTTCGGTTCTCCCTCCAGAGCGGTGAATCGAGGCTCCCCGGCGGCGCGTGCGACGCACGTGTCGTACACGGTGATCGATCCGTCCCATCCAGCTTGGCAGGGCTCGGGAAAGCCTGTTTTGTCGGAATTCAAGGAACGCCGTGCGACCGCGTTGCCGGTTCATCCAAACGAGGAGCGGGACACGGCGAAGATCCGGGCGTATCGCTACGAGGTCGGAGGCAGGTCCTACAGGATTTTGCGCGGCGACCTACACCGGCACACTGACATCTCCGCCGACGGCATCGGCGAAGGCGGGCTGATCGATTTCTACCGCTACGCGCTGACCGCCGGAAATTTCGACTTCATGATGGTGGGCGACCACCAGTATGGCGGGGACAACGTACCCGGCGTTGAATACAACTGGTGGCGGACGGAGAAATCGGAAGACATCTTCCATGTCCCAGGGCGGTTCTGGCCCCTCTACGGGACCGAGCGCAGCTTGCCCTACCCCAACGGGCACCGCAACACAGTGTTCGGCCGGCGCGGCATCCGCTGGATGCCGATCCAAGCCGGCGAACGGAATGGGGCCATCAACACGGGGGAGATCCTGTTCCCCTACCTGCGACGCAACGGGGGAATCTCAACACCGCACACGTCGGGCTCGGACCAGGGCACCGACTGGCGCGAGAGCGACCCGGAAATCGAGCCGGTCGTCGAGATCTACCAGAGCCTGCACGCATCATACGAATACCCCGGGGCACCCCGAGCCGAAACCCGGGACAAGCGGTACTACCACCACGGAGAGCCGTGGCGCCCCGCGGGATTCGTGTGGGAAGCCTGGACGAAGGGCATCAAGATCGGAGTGCAGGCCAGTTCCGACCACGTGGGAACCCACGACTCGTATGCCTGCGTGCTCGTACCAGCGGACAAAACGACGACCCGCCAGGATCTGATCGACGCGATGAAGCGGCGGCACACCTACGCGGCGACCGACAACATTATCCTCGACATGCGGATCGGAGACGGCATCATGGGGGATGCATTCGAGACATCAAATCGGCCTGTCGTGCAAGCCAAGGTCATCGGAACCGCGCCGATCGAACGTGTCGTGCTGATAAAGAACAACGAAATCGTCTACACGATCACGCCGGATGCCAAGGAAGTCGACTTTGACTACCGTGACGATGCGGCCACGCGCGGCGAAAGCTACTACTACATCCGGGCCGAGCAATCGGACGGCTCTCTAGCTTGGGGCAGCCCAATCTGGGTGACCTACCGATGAAGCGGACAACGGCGTTGCAAAGTCACGCGGGATTGACGATCATCAAGCGCTAGAAGATCCTCCGGAGTAAAACTACGAAGCGGAAATCGGGCGCTTCGAACCGTCCGATCGATCGCCCGCAAGCTCGAGCGCAGGCCCTCTGCCTTGCAAGCGTTTCGGGCCGAGCCAGATCCCGGCGCGAGCGACGGTGACAAGGCGCGGCCGCTCTCGCGCGGCACGTAGTTCAGCGAAGATGTAGCTTGTACCCCTCGCGGATCCGATCAACCGCGTCTAGAGCCGCCCGGTCTCCTGGGGTGCGTCAGGCATCGTCGATGCGGCGAGGTGTATCCGGGCGGTATTCCTCCGGAGCCGGCCTACGGGAATTCAAGTCGGCGTAAATTCAGTTCCAGCCGGCCCCCGTGGCTCGGCCATTCCCTCGGTGCACATCAAGTCCGAATCCGCCCCAGATGGCGAACGTGTCTCTTTCAGGATTGAGTGGCAGGGATCCGTCAAGATTATTTGGCGCGCTTGGACTTCCTCGACACCGAGCGGGCCTGACGCGCCAGCAGTCGTGAGGCAGTTGCCGGATGAACCTTGAACAACCTCGCGGCGTCCGCGACCCTCTGGCCGCCTTTGGAAACCATCTTGAGAAGCTCGCCTTGCTGCTGTAGTGAGGGCTTGGGGCGTCGACCGCCGACTCGGCCTTCCTTTCGGGCAGCATCGCGCGCTCGAACTCGGCAAAGGCTCCGACCATCTGCATCATCATGCGGCCCGCCGTTGTGGTCGTATCGATCGCTTCGGTCAGACTACGGAACCCCGCTCCGGCTTCCTTGAGCTGCTCCATGAACATGAGGACGTCGCGGAAGGACCGCGACGGCCGATCCAGCTTCCAGACCACACCCCCGTCAGCCTCGCGCAACTTGTCGAGGAGCCGCTGCAGTTGGGGCCGGTCCCAACGCCCACCAGAGGCTTTCTCCCGGAAGATGCGCTCGCAGCCGGCCACCTTCAGCGCCGCCGCTTGGGCGGCGGTGTCCCGGTCATCGGTCGAGACTCTGGCGTAGCCGATCAACATTGCCAAGGGCATCGCTATTCGATCTAGTAGCGCAATGCCTTCTTGCAATCGGGAAGTGCTTGAGGACGCTGCAGGCGTCGGCTCGTTGAAAACCGGTCGTTTGTGCAATTCGTCCGCAGAGAGGTCCACCACGCGGATCAAGATCCTCAAGCAAATCGGATTCCACAACAGGTACTGTGCGGAACGACTGTAAGGTTTTCTTCTTCAGAGACTCAGATATCGTTCGACGAGAAAGCTGGCCCCGTGCCAGTGTTCCTTATGGACGGCGCTCTCTTAGGTCCTGAGGCAGCACGAGAATCGGCCGCGCACTCGCCACAGCCGCAGCGGCCCAGAGCGAAGAAGCCGCCGTTTTGTTGGACTCAGAGTTCCCTCACGCGGATCCGCCGCCAGCGACAGACTCTGCCCGGGAGCCAGCGCTCCTCTCCCAGGCGATCGCCTTGTCCGCTGTTGTGGACTTCCAGCGCGATGTGACCGGCGCGGCCGAGGAGCGTCGCCACGGCCTCGGCATCGTAGCCCTCCGCTATCATGTTCGCCGTGTCGAGGGAAGCCATCTTCTCGCCGTTGATCCACGTCGCGAGCGTCGGCAAGCACCCTTCGCATCGGACGCGGATTTCGTTCCACTCACCGAAACGCCAGGTCTCGAGGAACGCTTCGGACCCAGCCGACCAAGTCGCCTCGCTCTTGCCCGGATCGGGTTGAGGACTCAGGTCTCGGTAGGCGACCGGCGTCATGCCAACGACTTGACCCCTCGAGTCCTTTTTCGCCTTGAACCCGAACTGGCGGGTGTTGAAACCGCCGATGCCGTTGCCGAAGAAGGAGCCGATGTTGCCGTCCTGGCGGTGATCCAAGAGGACTTGAAAGCCTTGGCTTCCGATGCCCGTCGCGCGAATCATGATTCCGGTGTCGACCCCCCAATCGGGATTCGCCTCGAGGCTGAGCTCGAAATCGGCGAACTTCTCATAGGTGATCAAGTAGCCCCCGACGCCGGACCCTCGCGGCTCTTGGCCGCCCGTGATGGCTCCACCGACGACTTTCCAGTCGCCTTTGCTCCGAAGGGCCTTCCGGTAGCGCGGGGAGTCCTTTGCCGGAGACGGCCCACCCGGATTCCTAGCCACGGGCAAACGATGAATCGCGCGCCAGCCGTCAAGAGTCTTGCCGTCAAACAAGGGCCGCCAAGTGGTCTCGGCGGAAGCGGGCCCAAGGGGCAAGGCGCAGGCGGAGCTGGCGAGAAAGCCCCTTCGGGTCAGGGTGATGTTCTGCTTCATGGCTATGCGGTCTTACGCCAGCAGCTCTTTGACGACCCGTCCGTGGACGTCGGTGAGCCGGAAGTTTCGTCCTTGGTGCTTGAACGTCAGCTTCGTGTGGTCAACTCCAAGCAAATGGAGAGCGGTCGCGTGGAGATCATGAATATGCACGGGATTCTCCGCTGGCTCGAACCCGAAGTCGTCGGTCGCTCCGTAAGTCAGCCCCGGCCGGATGCCGCCGCCGGCCAGGATCAGCGAGAACCCGTCCTTATGGTGATCGCGGCCGGGGTCTTGCGTGAACCCCTGCGGGGAAATCGCCTGGACCATCGGCGTGCGGCCGAACTCCCCTGTCCAGATGACCAGGGTGTCGTCGAGCAAGCCGCGTTGCTTCAAGTCATCGATTAGAGCGCTAGTCGGGCGGTCCATGTTGCGGCAAGAGCGCGGCAGTCCGCCTGGCCGGTAGATGCCGCTGTGGTGGTCCCACCCGGCCATCATGATCTGCACGAATCGCACGCCTCGCTCGACCATCCTCCGCGCGAGCAGGCACAGGTTGGCGTAGCTGGCGCCGCCCGGCTTCGCCCCATAAGCCTCGAGCACGTGCTGCGGCTCGTTCTCGATTTGCATCAGCTCTGGGCCTGAGGCCTGCAGCTGGAACGCCATCTCGTACTGTGCGATCCGGGTGGCGATCTCGGGGTCCTCATAGCGCTCGTGAGCCAGTCGGTTGAGAGCGGACACCCCGTCGATCACTTGTCTTTGGCGGTCTCGATCAACTCCGCCCGGGTCGGCAAGGTAGTGGACCGGTTTCCGCCCCGGAGCGGAACTTGACGCCCTGGTGGACGCTGGGCAGGAAGCCGTTTCCCCAGGCGCGGTTGCCGGCCGTATTGGGTCCGGTCGCCATCACGACGAAGGTCGGCAGGCTATCACTGAGCGAGCCCAGGCCGTAAGAGACCCACGAGCCGAACGTCGGCCTTCCTAGGCGCCCGAAGCCTGTATGGAGGAAGAGCTCGCCGGCGCCATGGTTGAACTCGTCGGTCTGCATCGAGCGGACGACGGTCAAATCATCCGCGCGTTCTGCCAGGTGAGGCGTGAGCTCGGAGAACCAAGCGCCGGACTCACCGTACTGCGCGAACTTGTACGGCGAGGCTAGAGCCCCCGCGCCCTTGGGCACAAAGGCGAACTGCTTGCCCTGCAAGATGCTGTCGGGCATGGGCTCGCCCTCGAATCTCGCAAGAGTCGGCTTAGGGTCGAGCAAATCGACCTGCGACGGACCGCCGAGCATGTGCAGGAAGATGATGTGCTTTGCCCTAGGGGCGAAGTGCGGCGCAACAGCTTCGCTGTCGTCCGCCGTGAGCAGCGACTGCAGGGCAATCGAGCCGAGGCCGGCGGCGCCGGCTCGCAAGAATGCTCGACGTTGAAGTTCCATCGCCATCAGCTTTTTGTAATGGTCTCGTCCAGGTTCAGTAGGACTCTTGCTAGCGAAACCCAGGCTTCGGACTCATTCTCCGACGTTCCACGGAACTCGTTGAGTAGACGAGCGAGCTCCTGAAGCTCGACCGCGCTGGGCGCCCGGGTCACCGTACGCCGGAAGGCGTAGACGAGTCGATCCCTGTCAGACGCCGCCGGCGAGTCGATGACGAGCTTCGCCAGAGCGTCGGCGGCCTCGACGTAGGCCGGGTCGTTCAGCAGCGTCAGGGCCTGGAGCGGCGAGTTGGTGCGGGCTCGCATCGCGGTGCAAGCTTCGCGAGGAGAAGCGTCGAATGTCGTGAAGCTGGGGTAAGGCGCTCCCCGACGAAGGATCGTATAAATGCCGCGACGGCGCCGGTCCGCCCCCTTCGACGTTGGGTAATTCCGATCCGCTACGCCGCTGATTTCCCCCCATAGTCCTTCCGGCTGTGGCGGATGGACGGGGGGGCCGCCCATCTTGAGCGACAACAAGCCGCTTGCCGCCAGGGCCGAATCCCGGATCGCTTCAGCCAGTAGACGGAAACGCGGTCCCAACGCTAGAAGCGTGTTGTCCGGGTCTCGCTCCAGCAGCTCGGCTGATCCGCGCGAGCTCTGTCGATAGCTCGCCGAAGTCACGATCAAGCGAACGATGTTCTTGATCGACCAGCCTCCCTCGACGAACTCCACCGCAAGCCAATCCAGCAACTCCGGATGAGTCGGAGCGTCGCCCTGCCGGCCGAAGTCCTCGGCCGAAGCGACGATCCCGCGACCAAACACCTCCGCCCAAAGGCGATTGACGGTCACCCGCGCCGTCAGCGGGTTTTCGGGCGAGGTGATCCACTTCGCCAACCCCACACGATTAGGTGGCAGACCCGGGTCGAGCGCGTGCAGCGCCGCAGGCGTTCCGGGCTCGACCGCTTTGCCATGGGCGCCGATCTGGCCACGCTTGAGTAGATAGCTCTGGACCGGGCCTGGCTTATCGGCTATGATCAGCGTCGTCGGCGGCACCAGAGCCTTCATCCGTTTGGCAAGCTTTTCCAGCTCCTTGCTCGGCTCGACAACTTCAGGTCGCGTATCGAGGAAGGCGTCCCGAATTGCGTTGCTATCCGACTCCGTGCGCTCTTCAATCGGCTTCGCGAGGGCGCTGATGACGTTCGGGCGTAGGTCACGATTGGTCGCTTGCTGCTCCACCCACTTCGGCAGGTCCGCGAGCGCCTCGAACTCCGCCTGGTTGATCACCATCTTGAGGTACTCGTGCTGAGCCTTCACGCCGGAGTATCGCGATCGCCGTCCTGCGGACACCGGCAGCTCGATCTGCGCGCCGACGTAGAACTTGCGCGTGTTTCCCCCGCCGCGCAACACCGTTTCGTCGACGCCACGGTCGAAGTACGCGTAGAAGCGATAGTATTCCTCGATCGTGAATGGATCGTACTTGTGCGTGTGGCATTGCGCGCAGCCAAGCGTGGCCCCGAGCCAAACCGTCGCGGTCGTGTTGACTCGGTCGACCAGCATGGCGTTGCGAACCTCGTCGATTTTCGATCCGCCTGACCCGTTCATCGGCGTGTTGCGGTTAAAGCCCGTCGCGATCAGCTGTTCTAAGGAAGGCTCTTCGAGTAGATCCCCCGCCAATTGCTCGATCGTGAACTGATCAAACGGCATATCGTCGTTGAACGCCCGGATGACCCAGTCTCGGTAAGGCCAGACCTCGCGCAGGTCATCGTGCTGATACCCGTTGGAGTCGGCATAGCGGGCGAGGTCGAGCCAGTGCCGCGTCCAGTGCTCGCCGTATTGCGGCGACTCGAGCAGCTCTTCCACCTTTGCTAGGTAAGCCTCGTCAGTCGGACTCGCGAGAAAGTCGTCGATCTGCTCGGGCGACGGCGGAATCCCGATCAAGTCAAGATACAGTCGCCGCATCAACACAGCCGGCTCGGCTCCGCCGGAAGGCTTGAGTCCCGCTGCGTCGAGTTTGTTCAGGATGAAGCGGTCGATCGGATTGCGCGCCCATCCTGCGTCAGAAACGGGAGGCAGTCGCGGACGTTGGGGTTTCTCGTAGGCCCAGTGGCGCTCGTACTTCGCGCCCGCGGATATCCACTCTTCCAATAGCTTGATCTGCCCTTCCGCCAGACGGTCGCCTCCGAGCGGCATCCTGCGCGCCGGATCGTCCGTCTTGATCCGCGCAATCAGCTCGCTCGCCGCCGGAGCCCCTGGTGCGATCGCCCTCTTGCTGCCCCGCTCCTCAACGGCCCCGGCGTATTCGTCGAGGCGAAGCCCGCTTACCCGGGCCTCCTCGTCCGGGCCATGGCAACGAAAACATCTCTCAGAGAGAATCGGCCGAATGTCGCGGGTGAAATCGACGTCGGCTTTGGCGCCCGGCAGGGCCAAGGGAGCTAGAAGCACTGCAAACACAGCGACCGGGAAGGACAGGCTGCCCATACTTCGTTGTCTCCCTAGCTGAATTGCGGGCCACACGGCTAGTGAGTGTCTCGTGGGCTTTGGCTAGGGGGCGCCGTCACGGCTTTGCGAATCCGCTGATCCCATCGATACCCACATATTACAGTCTCCTCGCTGGATAAGGGGCCGGTCTTCTCGGCTCCGGAAGAAGGCGCCCGTGCCTTCGGGACCTGGGAGCGTCCTGGCACTCAGCCCAGACCCAAGTGAATCGAACGAGTCCGGGCGATCAGTAGCGTTCGTCCATCCAGCGGCTGACCTTCGCGTTCGCAGCGCTAATCAGCTCGACGTTCTCCTGATCTGGCCTTTCCAGCTCGTCGAGCAGGCCACGGCGTCGCGCCTTGTTGCGTTGGTAGGCGCCGCACAGATGAAAACCGATGCAGCCGGGGTTATCGAAAAGCGCCGCCAATACATCCGCGTACCACTCGCCGTCGTTGGAGGTGAAACCCCTGGGGGAAGCGGGGCGCCTCAGGCCCGCCGCGTCGGCCAGCAACACGGGCTTTCTGGTTTTCTTGTGCCATTCGTCGAGATGGACCACTGGATCGCGGAAGTCCTGGAATGACAGCACGTCAACGAAGGGCAATGCCGCTTCAACGACTTCCATCGCGATGGCAGCGTTGGCTTCGTAGCGGTCCCCCAGAATCAAGTGGTGGGGGTCGTGGCGCCGAATGGCGTCGTGAGTTGTCTGGTAGTAGGCGCGGGCTAGCTCGGTGAGCTCCTTGCGGCCCGATTCGGTCTTCAGACGTTCGGGGTCGAAGATCGGGCCGCGCCATGCGTTGTCGGGGCGGTCGTGCACCCACGTCGGGCAGTCGCTATAGAAATATCCGATGAGATTGCGGTCTCCGCTCAGTTCGGCGCAGTGCGAGCGCGCGACATAGTCGACCCATTCCGCCCATTGCGACCCGCGAAAGTCGAAGTGGCGAGTGTGCTGCTCCCATTGGTGCGATTCGGTGAACGGCAGCAGGTGGCAGAACGGCATTCCGAGCGCTCGGTACTCGTCATTGGTGAACGCACGAGAATGCCTCCACTTCCTCACCGTTACTTCCTGGACCCAGCCGACCGTGTTGAATCCCCACCGCTTTAGGTTGGGGACGACAGACTCCTCGATCCATCTCGTCGTGCTGCCGCCGTACTTGTCGCGCCAGATGTGGATGTTCTCGGGATAACGCAGGCTTGCCGGGTCGATATGGTTGAGTCCGAGCGAAAAGAAGGGCTCCCCGTCGGGTGTTATGAGCCACCAGTGGTCGTCGCGCTGGCCCAGGGTGAAGAAGCCGTCGGGTTTGGCTTGGGTTGTCTTAGCCTTGGCCGTCGCCGCCATTGCGGCATAGCTGAGGAACTGACGTCGAGTCGACCCCATGGCTATTCGCCCGTATCCTTCTTCAGCAAAGCAAATCGCTGTTCCATGATACGGCGGTACGCGGCTTTGGTCTCAATGTAGGAACGGTGAAGCTCGGCGATCGACGTTTCGTCGAGGGGTTCGCGAACCGAATCAAGGATCCGTTGGTTCGCGTTGCGGGCCGTTTCGACGAGGCTCCGGTTCGGCTCGCCGTCGATATTGAAAAAGCCTGGCTGACCGCGGTCGTACGCCCGCCGCCAATGGGACTGATCGTAGAGCACCGCACAGAAAGACACGCCAATGAAATCCGGGTCGCGAGCGATGCGGCCGGCAGTAGCTCGCACAGGACTCGGCGATCCACGTGATCCGGCACGGCGCCGGGAGCGCCCGTGTTGCCCTGAAGAGCAAGTGGATACACGTTTCCGAATTCTTGATCGCTCAGCATTGCCGGCACTCCCGTCGCGTCGACACTGGGCTTGATGGGGTTTACGTCACTAAGATCTTGGGGGCCGAGGGCGTCGATGTAGGGAGCGATTCGCTTCCAGATCCCTTTCGTATAGGTCGTGTGCTTGACGTAGGACCCCAGCACCATGTGATTCGAGTCCTGCTTGCGGATCTCAGCGTGTGAGACGTTGTGGAGCCGTTCGACGATTTCGCCAAGCAGCGCCTCCGCATCAGCAAGGATGTCACTTGAACCGGCCTGCGCAGGCAGCGGTCGGCCGCCGGCCTTGACTGCCGAGATCCAACGCGGATAGGTCAGCGAGCCATTCTCGCGCAGATCTGAGAATGAGGCGAACCTCGCTCTGTAGACGGTGTTGAGCTTTGCGATGTCGCCGCGACAGCGTTGCTCGAGGACGTCGAACAGTCGCTCGCGGCCGGGGCTTCCAGGCTCGTAGGAAAGAGTCTGGTTGATCCAGAGGTCTTCCCGCATGAACGACCCGTAGCCGTAGTAGTAGCCGAGGATCCACGGATTGTCCTGATTGGGTGCGACACGTTTGGCGACCTCCTCGCTGACATACCGCTGATATTCGGCGCTGAAGACATCGGGACGCTTTTCACCGGGCTTCAGCTCGACCTGATGCTTGATCAACGGAACATGGATCGCGTAGGGAATCTTGGCTTCGCGGTAGACCTTGTCCGCCAGGTCGGCGTCAATGTTGCCGAAGCGAATGCGCTCAAGGCTGTAGGGTCCGGACCAGACGGAGGCGAAACCCAGTTCGCGCATCTTGCGGATGCCGTCGCGCATCCACTCATCCTGGCTGCCGCCGTAAGCGAATGTGATGGCGCCCACCGACATGCTCGTCATGGGATGATTGACGCCGATGCCAAGAAAGCCGTGCCCATCGGGCGTGACCAGCCACCAGCGATCGTTGATTCGCTCGGTGTGGAAGAAACCGGTTCGTTTGCCCTGGATATCGAGGAATCCGCCGTATCGATCGAGCTGTTGCCCGTGGGTCGTCCCAGGCAGCAGTAGGAGGATGAAGCCCAGGACCGCGGATTGTATTGGATGCAAGATTCTCATCGGGCTCAAGGGAGGGCCTTGGGGAGACGGAGGGTGTTTTCGCGCCTCGGGCTGTTCGACGACCTTAAGGTCGTCGTTCTGAGTTTAGGATACTTGGCAAAACAAATCTCGATTACCCAAAGGGGATTATATACATAAGTGGCGCAGACCCAACATCTAGGGCTTGCGCTTCCGGGGCATGACATAGCGGATTTTGGCTGGCTGTAGTACGGCTTTCACCAGCTCCTCGAAGGAGGCGTCCACCCGCATGTCCTGGTTCAACTCAGCGACGCTGGGCTGGTAGGAGTGATGCGGTAGTTCGATGATGCGCGGCTCCGGCTTGTCTTTCTTGGTCTGGTTCGCCATTCCCGATTTTCCCTTGCGCGCGGTTATCGCAAGCCCTGCTTAGTCAGCTTCGCATGGAACGCAGCTTGGCTGATCGTACCCTTCATCGAATTGCACGCTCCGCAGAGTAACTGGAGATTGTCGATATGGTCGGTCCCACCCTTGGACTTGGCCACGATGTGATCCACGGTCAGGTTGCGCAAGGCGAAGTGGTGCTTGCAGCCAGCGCAGTGGCCTTCCTGCTGTCCGTAGAGCGTGTGCCGATGCGTCTTGTAGGGCGGCAGCTTGCCGACGTCCGTCCTTCTGGGGGTCTGAGTGCGATGGTGCACCTCTGGCAACCACCCGCTTGCGAGTAATGCTCCGTCATCGGCGGCCTTCTGAAGTCTCGACAGGACCAGCTGGACCGCGAGACTGGACAGGTCGATCCCGATCCATTGGCGGTTGAGCGTCTCCGCCGCTGCCAGAGCGGTGGCACATCCGCAGAACGGGTCCAGTACGACATCACCCTCGTTCGAACTCGCCTTGATGATCCGCTCCAGCAGCGCTAGCGGCTTCTGCGTGGGATAGCCGATCCTCTCCTTCGACCGTGATGAGATCGGTCCGATATCGGCCCAGATGTCCTGCAGCGTGACGAGCGTCCAGGTGTCCTTGAACGCCGCGCCCGCCGCCTCGGAGCCGATTGCCCCGGAGCACGTCGCGGTTGTCACCGGTGAACAGCGTACGGTTCTTGACGTTGAGCGCTGCCATCACGCAGTCGCCCTGGCCCCGGACTTCAAGCCGTTGTCCTTAATCAGGGCCTTGTAGGTCAGCCGCTTGCTCTCCATCCCGGAGCGCAGGGACCGCAACTGATCGATCGTATCCTGCTCGCGCAGGTTATGGCGGCCGGCGAACTCCTGCACGTACCGATCCAGGTGCTTTGAGCTGATCTTGTGGAACGTGCCCTTGTGCGCCCTCTTGAGCATCGACCAGAGGGACTCGATGCCATTGGTGTGCCCGTCTCCCTTGACGTACTCCTGGAGCGAGTGCTTGACCGTGTCGTGATCGAACGGCAGCGTCTCATATGCGGTCGCATCGTCCGTGTACACGGTGGCCTCGGGATCGGCGTTGTCCTTGACGAACTCCTGCAAGGTTGCGGCATCGGTGGACGCGACGACCTTCGCGGCAACCTGTTTGGTGGCGCGATCCTTGGCACCCACCACGGCAGTCTTGCCTACCGCGCCGCGGCCGCTCAGTTCCTCCCGCTTGTGCTTCGGCATGTTCTTCCGCTTGCCCCCGAAGTAGGTTTCATCGACCTCGACCGGCCCCCGGAACAGCTGGCCGTCCTCCGCGAGAGCCTTGCGCAACCGCTGAGCCAGGAACCAAGCTGACTTCTGTGTGATCTCCAAGTCCCGGTGCAGTTTCATCGAGGACACGCTCTTGAGATTCGTGGTCACCAGGAACATGGCAACCAGCCAGTCCTGATAGCCGATCTTCGAGCTCTCCATGACCGAATTCGTCCTGACACTGAACTTCTTGGCGCAAACCCTCTCGCGACAACGGAACGGCATCGTCTTGTGCTTGCAGCCAGTCTGAACGTTCAGGGAGCCGCAATACGGGCAACAGGTCCCCTTCGGCCAACGCTGCTTGATGAACCACGTTTCGGCCGTCGCGTCGTCCGGGAACCGCCGCAAGATCGCCTTGAAACTGAGTCCCTTGCGATACGCCTTGCCCGGAGCCTTCTTCATTCCTGCCATGCCTTTACCTTACAGGAAAGTGGCGTTCATGTCAAGCGAAAAGTCAGTCTACAATTCTATTTTTCAATCACTTAGAGCATCTTTCCGTCGAATTCTACCAAGAACTTGGCTACGCCAAATCCCCTCTGCTGATGGGCCTGCGCATCGATGAAAGCGCAAGCCCTAGATGTTGGGGCTGCGCCACTTATGTATATAATCCCCATTCATTAACATCGTGCGCGGGGGTTGAATCCGTCGTTTCGTGCGGTTCGCATTAGCATTAGTTGCAGTCGATGCGCCGGGCGGCAGAGTTGGTGATGTTGCGTGGTGCCGATCATTCGACGCACGAGGCATGCCGAAGGAAACGAGGTAAACCATGAAAGCTAATCAACGATCGGGAGTTCACCTGTGCGCAGTGTGGGCCCTAGCAATTTTCCTGCCCGCACTGGCTTGGGGCCAAAGCGCGGGGGGCACCATCAACGGCACCGTAAGCGATGGCACGGGCGCGGTTATTCCGGGTGCCCAGATCTCAATCGTCAATTCCGAGACCGGCGTGGCAACCGCCGCCGAGACGGGCATCAACGGCGTCTACGCCGTTCCCAACATGCAGCCGGGCGAGTACAACATCTCGGCCTCAGCCGATGGCTTCAAGTCGGTCGAGGTGCGGGGCCTGCGCCTCAACGTGGCATCGGAGATCTCGCAGTCGTTCGCCCTAGAGATCGGCGCGATCACGGAGACGGTCGAGGTCAGCGCGGAGCAACTCCAAATCCAGACTACTTCCGGGTCGGTTGGCGGTACGGTTGCGACGGAACAGATTCAAGAGCTTCCACTACCGAACCGCGACATTTTTAACCTCGTGAACTTGGTGCCCGGCGCATCCAAGTCCGAGTCGAACGGGTACGTTTCCATCGGAGGGGGCCGCTCCCGCTCGACGGGAGCCTACATTGACGGCGTGAACAACACGCGAGGCGGCCTCGGCGTACAGAATATCGAGATGGCCCCGCCTGTGGACTCGATGCAAGAGTTCAAGGTGGAGGTCAACTCGATGGGTGCCGAATACGGCCGCAGCTCAGCGGGCGTGGTGCAGGCACTCACTCGCAGCGGCACGAACAGTTGGCGCGGCAGCATCTACCACTTCGTTCGGAACGACGCCTTCGACGCAGCGGGATGGAACCAAGACTCCAAGCCCAAGCTTCGGCGCAACAACGGCGGTATCTCGGTCGGTGGCCCGATTGCCCAGAACAAGACGTTCTTTTTCTATAACATCGATGTCTTTCGACAGAAACTCGGCTTGATTCGCACGCGCAATGTCGGCCTGCCGGAATTCCGTGTCGGGAACTTCTCGCAAGCCACTCGCAACGCCGGCGGGAACGCGGTGTTCGTACCAATCTATGACCCCATGACGCGCCAAGGCGGATCGTTCACCAGACCCCGGGGAGCTTCCCCATTCCCAGACAACAGGATCCCCATGGATCGCTTGGACCCAGTCGCCGTCAAGGCAGCCAGCTACATTCCGGATCCCAACCGTGTGCCGAACAACCTCAACAACCTCGCAGGCAACTGGCGCGAGGCCGCCGATCAGGCGCGCAATCGCGACTACCACACGATTCGGTTGGATCACAACTACTCGGACAAGTGGCGCACCTTCGTGCGCCTGATCCTGACCGAGCCGGATGACACGGTGACCGACTACACCCAGGGATACGGGGTCGCGGATCCGGGGGGCATTGCAATCCTGAACCGCCGCCAGAACTGGGGCCTCAACAATACCTACACCTTCAACCCGACATTCTTCGTCACATCGATCATCGGGTTCAATCGAGTCTCGGTAGACAGGAAATCGGGAGATTGCTGCGACACCAATTACGCCGATCATTTTGGCCTTCCTGGCCTCGAAAAAGGCGGCGAGGTCTTCCCGCGCTTTAACTTCGCGGGCGGCCGCGGCGTGCCGATGTCGTGGATCGGCGCCTTGGGCAACGCCCACCGGTTCGCGGTCTTCACCAACTTCGACTACGAAGCCAACTTCACCAAGATCAGGGGGAATCACACCTTCAAGTTCGGCGGCAAGTACACCGCCTACCAAGGCAACGAGGTCAGCCGCCCCCAGCCCTCCGGACACTGGCGGTCGACGGGCGCCCTAACCGGCGAGTGGAAACTGTCGGGAGGAGGACGCAACAACAACACGGGCGTTGCCTTTGCCGACTTCATGCTGGGGCGTGTGTGGAACCTCGACACGCGCGTCGCACCCGGGATCGGCAAGCGGATCAAGTATTGGTCGGGCTACTTTCAAGACGACTGGCGAGCTACTCAGCGCCTGACGCTGAACATCGGCATGCGCTACGAGACAGAGATTCCAATCTACGAGGTCGGCGGCCGCATGAACGGCTTCTGCCAGTACTGCCCGCATCCCCTGGCCGGGCAGAACGGAATTCCGGAGGGCGCGATTGGGAGAGTGCTGTTTCCTAACCGCGACGGCACGGGCAAGTACCTCTGGCAGTGGGACAAGAACAACTTTGCGCCCCGCTTCGGCTTCGCCTACCGACTCAAAGACGACAGTTCGATGGTTCTGCGTGGTGGATTCGGCATCTTCTTCGGGAATCCCTACGACCGCAACTCGATCCAGCCGGGACGGGCCGGCTTCGACAACATCTTCCGTGTGCGCGGAGGCGTGAGCGGCTATTTGCGCGACGGCGTCCCGGCCGGTGCCTTGGACGACATACCCGAGTCCGAGCTGAACGGTGGCTTCGGCGCGATAGGCACGCGCTTTCCTACCTCAACCATCCAGTTCTGGGACCAGGAGCGCGTCCTGCCCTATTCGCAGAACTTCAACATGACGCTGCAAACCCGCTGGAAGGGCGTGGTCTGGGACTTCGGGTTTATGGGCGCGCTGGCTCGCCACCAAGCGATCAACAACCTCAACCATATCCGCCCTGAAGATCTCGCAGCGGCCAATGCGCCGGGAGCGAACATCGAGTCCTTCCGGCCATGGGCGGCTTGGCAGGGGAATCAAGACCAGATCCAGCTTATGTCACCGAACTGGGGCATCTCGAACTACTTCGCGCTCACCTTCAAGTCGGAGAAACGCTACCAGAACGGACTGGGCTGGACCGTTGCCTACACACACATCCAGTGGATTGACAACATCCGTTTCATCGGCGACGCCGACACGTTCGGGGACAACGACAACCCCCAGAACATCTACGACCTCAGCGACGAGCGTTCCAGCTCCGTGAACCGCTTGCCGCATCGTGTGGTCATGGCACCGATCGTCGAACTGCCGTTCGGCAAGAACCGCCGCTGGGGGCGGAGCTGGAGCAAGGCGCTGGACTGGGTGGCCGGCGGCTGGCAGCTGTCGACCGTAGGTACGATACGCAGCGGCGGCTATATGGGAGTGAACATAGACGGCGGAGGCAACTTGCGCGGAGATCTAGCCGCAGGCGTCGCCCTGAGGCCCAACCTCACCGGTGCTCCCTTCAAGTCTTCGACCCAAAAGCAAGCCGCGGATGGAGTGATCGGACACAACTGGCTCAACGAGGCCGCTTTCGAGAACCCGGCACCGTTCACGCTCGGTGACGCGGCCAGAACGCTGCCCGGCATTCGCGGCCCGGGCCGGGTCGGCTTTGATGTCATGCTTGCCAAGAATTTCCGCTGGGGTGAGAATTGGCGCGCCCGCTTCAGCTGGGAGGCGTATGACTTTTCGAACACGCCTGCCTTCAATATCCCCAACACGTCGCTCGGCAGCGGCACCTTCGGCTTGGTGACAAACACCCTGCCCAACAGCCGCCGCATCATGCAGCTCGGATTGCGGATCACGTTCTAGGGCCGCACGGCGATTTCGACATTAGCCACGGCTCCCGGCTACGGCCGGGAGCCGTTTCTTTTGGGAGAGCGCGATCATTGCGCGAGCCGCCGAAGTGACGCCGACTCAAACATTCGCCGGGTCAGCAGCGAGCAGATACTTACAGCTACAGATCGCCAAGTGCAATCCAGCCTGAGCTGTCGCTCGAGCTTGGTCATACACGTGCCTTTTTCCAGTGCCGGCATCATAGACGACCGCCCCCTGCACCCGCGTCTCGACCGCTTGCGCACCGAATCCGAACAGTCACGCTCTCAGCGAAACGTCCACGGCCAGCGACGCCAAGATCAGTATGCCTGTTGGTGTGCTGATGCTAGACAGCTCCGCAACCAAGGCCGGATCGCAGCCGGGTTCCTCTACTGCTCCGGGGATTTGCGTTCCTGAAAGGGTCACTTCAAATCGACTGTCGAATCAAACGGCGCATGATCGGGATCTGAGGCAGGCATTCGGAGACTATCCAAGTCGTCGAGGGACTGTTCACGCTCGGCAGCAAGTTCGTATTGGCTAGGCGTCACCCAAGACGAACCGGGCGGATAGTCTCGCCAGCCTTTGCCGCCACATCCGATCGCGAGGGAGACGGCAAGAACGACCGGGACTCTTGTGGGCACACGTAAACTACGCTCCCGGTTGGGTGCCGCAATTTTCGACCGAGCGGTTCTCACTCGCCGTGCGGCAGGGTAAGCGGCATTATCGCTCGTGCTCGCTGTGCACTTCCCCCCTTCGTGCCAAGTCCACAGCCCTTCTGCCTACGTACTCGTCGCCGTGCCCGAAGCGGTTACTGTCGAAGTTCCTGGATCGCTTGATGATCCTGCGGTTAGTGGCGTCGGTCTCCCGTTCGTACCGCAACCGGGAACCTGTTGTAGTCTCGCGACTAGGATTAGGCTGATGATCGCCGGCGCGACCGGAAGGAGTCGCCATCCAAGAGCATGTGCGACCAGCGCCCGGAAGGGTCTGACAAACGGCAAGGCTCAATTAGCGAAACGTATGCATTGGGGTGTCATTGAGGCCACCAAGCAGCTACGAGGGGACGCCTCTCGCACCAATCCGACCTGCTGAAACCAGCGCAGGTAGCTGTCCAAGTACTTCGTCGCTACCCCCCGAAACGGTTGCAGAAACGCTGTCAATTGTTGGTGCCGATTGTTCACCGTTTGGATGTGATAGCTCCCGCGCACCCGCATGCCCGCCGACACGTTCACCGCCTCGTGCTGGACCCCCAGCCGCCGGGCACAGCCCGGATACGCTCGACCGCCGTCGCTCAGCAGCACCGCGTCGCTGGCCAGCAGCGGCTCCAGCGCGGCCTGCAAACTCGCCTGGCTCACTCTCTTCAGCACTTGGCCCGCGGTCGCGCCCCCGCGCGCGGCGGCCAGCAGCACCGGCACCTGCTGCTTGGACAGGCCCCGCTGCCGGGCCCGCCCGCCCCGCCGCCGGGCCTTCCGCTCTAGCTTCCGCTCGCCCTTGCGGCTCTCCAGCACATACGTTTCGTCCGCTTCCACCAGCCCTTCCAGCCGCCCCGCCAACTGTCCCGCCTGCGCCATGAAGCGATGCCGCCAGCGAAACGCGGTCGTGACCGCCACCCCGCAGCGCTGCGCCGACTGCCGGACCGATTCCCGCTCCACCAATGAGCGCCCCAACGCCAGCCAGCGCTCCTTGTAATGCAATCCAGACAGCGCCGTGCCGCTCAAGGCATTGAACGTCTTGCCGCACTGCTTGCAACTGTAGCGGCGCAACCCGCGCGTCTTGCCGCGCCGCACTGCCCCGCCGGCCTGGCTGTGCCGACAGCGCCGCTGGGCGTCAATTTGCAGTTCAATCGCGGCCACCGCCGCAGCCCCTTCGCTGCGCTCTTGCACGGCCTGCTCGAGTTGCGACCACTGCGCTTCCGTTAAGCGGTCCAACCCTGCCAGCAAACTCTGGAATCTCTCGTTCGTCATGGGGCACGATCCTCCTGCACCTAAAGGAATTATACCAAATATCGAACAAAATGCATACGTTTCGCTAATTGAGCCAACGGCAATCTTGCGAGAAGCTCATATCACGTGAAATTTCGTCACCCTACCCAGCCGCTGCACGAATCGCCCTTGGCAGCGATGTCCTCCCTTCCCTTATAGGAAGAACAAACCAGAATGCGGGAACAAGGCCACGACGGCAGGCCATGCACGGCGCTCCATCTGATTCATTCGGACGGCGTCAGATCTTCGGCACCAAAGAATGCAAGTTCTCGGTCTCGCAGAGGAATAGGGGAGGCCGTGGCAAGCCGGTCGACGTTCAGCAGCCAAAGCTCTCGGGAGTCGCTCTCGCTCGGCTTCCAGTGCCTCCGCTACACCGTGCAGCACGCATGGCGGATCGACGCCCGCTGCTCGCTATCGCGGGGGCGTTGGCCGCCAATGGCCGGGCTCTCGCCCAAACCAGCGCAGCCGCCAAAGGCGACCCCGTCACCGTGCAGGGAGACGTTCAAGATGCCCAGCGGGAGGTCGGAGCCAGGGCTGTATGCGGCCTGCGGAACGCCGAACGATTCACCGGCCGACAGGGTATCTGGGCTATGGCCGCGACGATTGCGACTGCGGTCCGCACATCGCCAACCGCCAACTCGATGTTAGCCGCGGTCGCGCAGTTCAGGACTACCTCGATCCCGGACGGCCGGTACAAAGCTCTCCGATTGGGCCGCCAGTGTGTACCGCCCCACGGGCATGGTGCTGAAGCGATAGGGGCCCAGTTCATCGGTCCGCTGGATCCCCAGTACACCGCTGTCAACGTTCTCGGCCACGACGCCACAAGCGGGGATCAAACTCCTGACTGGTCGAAGACCAAGCTCAGCAACCGCCCGTCGGCTGCTTGGCCGAAGACACTCTCACTCCAGCCAAGCAGCAACATCGCCGCAACTGCGCTTGTCAACGTCGTTGGCTAAGCGTAGCCCAGTGCGCCTCCCGGTCCGCTTGAATCCATGGCAGCCGCCATCACAGGCTGCGGATCGCGCCGAGCGCGGCTGCCGGATTCCAGCCCCCTGCCAAGGCAGGAGGGGCCGCTTGGTCAGAGGTCGGTTTGGACTTTGCGGCAGTGAGTTGTCCCTTGACGCGGTGCTGCTTGAGTTCGGCGGTCTTCCCGAGAGGCTCGATGTCGTCGCCCATCCCTCTCCTTGCCAACGCCTCGCGCAACATCTCCATGTCTCGCTCTTTCGCCATCTTGGCCCTTTCCAGAGCTTCTCCGGCCCGCCGCTTCAGCCACGCATCTGTCTGTGCGGCATGGTCTTCGGCCAGCTGGCCGATCAATTCGTCGTGCAACGCCCCCAGATCGTTGATCTTCTCGGCTACCTCTTGGCGCTTCCGGAGCGGATCAAGGTCGGGCCTTGATTCAGCCCGAGAGTTTCCGCCCGGGCGGCCCGAGCCCCAACCGTAGTTGAGCCGCACGTAGAAGTTGGCGCCATTGAACCCGAACGGCGAGAACTGGCCGTACAAGTTGCCGACCGTCATGGCGCCAAACTGGTTCACGTCGGGGTAGACATTGAATATGTTCTCGCCGCCGACGGCCACCTGCGTGTTCGAGCCCAGCGGTATGCCGAGCTCGAGGTCCACCAGAGCCTTCCCCCCGTAGTGGGGATACATCCATGACATGCTCGGCCCGCCCGGAAGACCGACGGAGTTCCGGCCGTCCTCGCTGTCCCAGAACTGGCCGAAGTAGTTGACTCGGCCCATGAGATTCCAACGCCGGGCATCATGTGTGACAGTGAAATTCCAACGTGTGCGCGGCAACCCCTGTTCCAGCGTGGTGATGCGGAACCGGTCGATCACGGACGTCTGAAGGTTGTGCACCTCCGTGTCCGTGAAGTTGAAGACTGCGCTGATTGTGGTCCGCCCTGCCACATACGTGGAGATCAGGTCGACGCCCTGTGTCAGTGTCGAGAAGTCGTTGAGGAAGAAGCGGAACACCGGGAAGTTTCGCGCCTCCGGAATCCCTTCCGCCAGCAAGGTTTCAATCTCGGATTCGCTCAAGGCGACTTCCTGCGACAGAGCGAGTCGATCATCGATGTTGACGCGGAAGAAATCAGCCGTGAAGGTGAAGTTACCCTTCTCCACAACTGCACCGCCGCTCATGTTGAACGATTTTTCGGGCTGCAGCTGGCCGCCTCCGCGAGCCATGGCCACGGACGAAGTCGCGGGGACAACGCCGTTGTTGGTCAACTGTCCGCCGATGAACGCCGTTGTCACGTTGAACGCGTTCTGCTGCCCGGGCGTTGGCGCACGGAAGCCCGTGCTGACCGCACCGCGCACGGCCAGCGGGCCGGCCACCTTGACGCGTCCCGAGACCTTGCCGTTCAGCGTGCTCCCGAAATCGTCGAAATTCTCGAAGCGGACAGCGGTGCCGAACGTCCAGCGCCCCGCCTGGGAGAATTCGACATCCCCGTAGGCGGCAATGTTGTTGCGGCCCCAAGAGCCCGCCGTAGTGTCGGCGCGATACCCGTTGAACCCGTTAGAACCGGAACTGAAGCCCTGTGCTGCATATGGCCCGATCGTCCACGATGCGTCATCGCCGGCTCCAACAGTGAACTCCTCCCGTCGCCACTCTGCGCCGGCGGCGACATGGACTATGTCGCTAACGGGATAAGAAACATCAAAGTTGAGGTTGGTCTCATCTTGCCGGTAGATTCCAGGCCGGAACTGTGTCGGCGTATCGAAGCCAAGCGAGGCATTGACCGTGTCGTTGATGAATTGGTCGATTTCGCTGGTGCCCCGGCTCAGGCTGGCGTCCCAAGTGAAGCCGTTCTTGGCGAAGCCACGGAAGCCGCCGACGATCGAGTAGTCGATCAGGTCCCCGCCGAACTGCGGCGTGAACCCTCCGGGGAACCGGCTGTAGAGGGTGAAACAGTTCGGGTTGGACTCGACTGCGCTTAACGCTGCCGCGTCAGGGACATGATTGTGGATCGGGATCGGCGGGCAGCCACCGGCGCCGACTTCGCCGGTTTGCGCCTGAAGCCGGTCTCCAACGAGCAACGATGGCGTTCCGTCCTCGAGCACCGGGCCGCGGAAGACGCCTCCGCGCGTGTGAGGGTTCCTGAAATAAAAGCCGCCCGTCACCTTGCGATTGACGTAGTTGGTGTGACCGTAGAACTGCAAGCTGTCGGAGAACTGGTGTCCGAAGTTTCCGAAGAGCTTGAGATCGTGATTGACGCGCGGGGAGCCCCAAACTTGGGCGGTGTTGCGGATATTGCCGTTGCCCGCGTCGATGATGGACTGTGCGTCCAAGCGCTGGATCGAGCGGCTGGTAGGCTCTGCAGTGCCGTATTCCATGCTGAAGTTGCCGAAGCCGTTGGAGCCCAGCGGCACGCCGATATTCCCCGCCACGGAGAATGTCCGGCCGTGGCCGCCGATTCCGTTGCAGGAATGCTTGATGTCGCCGATGTTGTCGCCGCAGGTTGACGGGTCCCCTGGATTGGCGTCGCGGAAGCCTCCCGTCTGGATCTCGAAACTCCCCCCCGAGGGATCGTTCTTGAGCTGGAAGTTCATGACTCCTGCGATCGCGTCCGATCCATACTGGGCCGCTGCGCCGTCGCGCAGCACCTCGGCCTGCCGAATGGCGATCGAGGGTATGACCGAGATGTCTGGCCCTTGCGAGCCGTCCGCAATGCCATTGCCCAGCCAAGTGATGACCGCCGCCCGGTGGCGGCGCTTGCCGTTGACCAAGATGAGCGTGTGGTCGGGCGCCAAGTTGCGCAAGTTTGCCGGACGGACCACGGTCGCCGCATCGCTGATGGGCTGGGTGTTGATGTTGAAAGACGGGATGACCGTCCGCAACTGGCCAACCAGGTCCCGGCTCCCCTGCCGAGCAAGGTCCTTGGTACTGATGACGTCCACGGGCACGGTGGACTCGATTACCGAGCGTGGCTCGCCGCGGCTGCCGACGACCACCACGGTTTCGGTCACGGTCGCCACTTCGAGACGAAAGTCTCGCTCAACCTCTCCGCCAGCAGCCAGCTCAACACCGTCGGCGATACCGATCTCGAAGCCTTGGGTTTCGGCCGTGACGGTGTAGGTTCCTGGCTCCAGCGTCAATTCGTACGCGCCATCGGCTCCAGTCGAAGCGGTCGCTTCGGCTCCGGTGGCGTTGTTGCTCGCGGCAATTTGCGCACCTGCGATGACCAAGCCGGAGTCATCGGTCACCTCTCCACGCAAGGTGGCAGTGTTCTGAGCGTACGCGACGCCGCCAACCGACGCCAAAGATAACCCTAGAAGGGTAATCTTGAATAACCATTGAGTATGCATGAATTCCTCCTTAGAACGTTAGAGTATCGCAGGACAGAAAGATCAAACGATATGATTTACATTGGGGATTATGTAGTTGAGTGCCCAAATCGCCTGTAAGAGACTGATTCCACAAGCACTTACCGGGGACGCTTCCAATCCTTCACCCGGCGGACCCTGACGGGCTGCAAAACAGCCTTGGCAAATTCCTCCAAAGTCCCGTTAAAGCTGAGCGTCTCCCGCAGCTCAGCAGCGCTGGGCCGGTAGGTGTCGGGAGGCAATTCCACCTCCCTGGCCTCTGTTGCGGGTCGGGTCTTCTCGCGTTTCAAGGGCGTCTCCCGTACGCCCCTATTGTCGCAGCCCCGGCAACCTCCGATCCAATCGGGGCCTCGCAGTTCCGATGCGCAGGCAACGGCGGATCGAGGTAGATCAGGCCCTCGGAATCCCCGTTGCTGCCGCGATTGTGTCGAGCTTGTCCCCACGGCACAGGGTGCGCTTGTTGACGTTCAGCGCCACTACGTCACCGCCTTGGCACCGGACTGCAAACCGTTGGCCTTGATCAGGGCCTTGTAGGTGAGCCGCTTGCCCTCCATCCCGCGCCGCAGCGAGCCGATCTGCTCGAGGGTGTCCTGCTCACGCACATTGTGGCGTCCGGCGAACTCCTGCACGTAGCGCTCCAGATGCTTCGGGCTGAACTTGTGGAAAGTGCCCTTGTGGGCGCGTTTCAGCATCGACCACAAGGATTCGATTCCGTTGGTGTGCACCTCACCTTTGACGTACTCCTGCAGCGAGTGCTTGACCGTGTCGTGCTCGAACGGCAGCGTCTCGTAAGCCGTCGCATCGTCGGTGTAGACCGTGGCCGCGGAGTCTGCGTGCTCGCTCACGAACCCTTGCAGCGTCTCCTTGTCGGTCGCTGCCACCACCTTGGCAGCCACCTGGTTGGTCTCGCGATCCTTCGCGCCCACCACCGCGGTCTTGCCGACCGCGCCCCGGCCCGTGCCCTCCAGTGCCTTGCGCTGGGCATTCGACATGTTGCGACGCTTGCCGCCCAGGTAGGTCTCGTCGGCCTCGACCGGCCCGCTGAACGGCCCGACCCGCTCGGTCAGCGCCAGCCGCAAGCGGTGGGCTAGGAACCAGGCCGACCGCTGGTTGATCTCTAGGTCCCGGTGCAGCTTCATGGATGACACGCCCTTGAGGTTCGTCATGACCAGAAACATCGCCAGCAGCCAGTCCTGGTAGCCGATCTTCGAGCATTCCATAACCGTGCCCGTCCGCACGCTGAAGCGCTTGCGGCCACAAGCCTTCTCGCGGCAGCGGAACCGCATGGTCTTGTGCTGGCATCCGAGCTGGACTCTCCGTGACCCGCAATACGGGCAGCACACCCCGGACGGCCAGCGTTGCCTGATGAACCACTCCTCGGCCTTTGCGTTACTCGGAAAGCGGCGCATGATGGCCTTTAGGCTGACGCCTTTGCGGTGCGACTTACCGGGTGCATTTGCTCTGCTCAGCATGACTTCATTCTAGTAGAAAAGTGCCCATAAGTCAAGCGGAAAATCAGCGATTTGGGCACTTAACTACATAATCCCCTTTACATTGGCTCAATTAGCGAAACGTATGCATTTTGTTCGATATTTGGTATAATTCCTTTAGGTGCAGGAGGATCGTGTCCCATGACGAACGAGAGATTCCAGAGTTGGCTGGCGGGGTTGGACCGCTTAACGGAAGCGCAGTGGTGGCAACTCGAGCAGGCCGTGCAAGAGCGCAGCGAAGGGGCTGCGGCGGTGGCCGCGATTGAACTGCAAATTGACGCCCAGCGGCGCTGTCGGCACTGCCAGGCCGGCGGGGCAGTGCGCCGCGGCAAGACGCGCGGGTTGCGCCGCTACAGTTGCAAGCAGTGCGGCAAGACGTTCAATGCCTTGAGCGGCACGGCGCTGTCTGGATTGCATTACAAGGAGCGCTGGCTGGCGTTGGGGCGCTCATTGGTGGAGCGGGAATCGGTCCGGCAGTCGGCGCAGCGCTGCGGGGTGGCGGTCACGACCGCGTTTCGCTGGCGGCATCGCTTCATGGCGCAGGCGGGACAGTTGGCGGGGCGGCTGGAAGGGCTGGTGGAAGCGGACGAAACGTATGTGCTGGAGAGCCGCAAGGGCGAGCGGAAGCTAGAGCGGAAGGCCCGGCGGCGGGGCGGGCGGGCCCGGCAGCGGGGCCTGTCCAAGCAGCAGGTGCCGGTGCTGCTGGCCACCGCGCGCGGGGGCGCGACCGCGGGCCAAGTGCTGAAGAGAGTGAGCCAGGCGAGTTTGCAGGCCGCGCTGGAGCCGCTGCTGGCCAGCGACGCGGTGCTGCTGAGCGACGGCGGTCGAGCGTATCCGGGCTGTGCCCGGCGGCTGGGGGTCCAGCACGAGGCGGTGAACGTGTCGGCGGGCATGCGGGTGCGCGGGAGCTATCACATCCAAACGGTGAACAATCGGCACCAACAATTGACAGCGTTTCTGCAACCGTTTCGGGGGGTAGCGACGAAGTACTTGGACAGCTACCTGCGCTGGTTTCAGCAGGTCGGATTGGTGCGAGAGGCGTCCCCTCGTAGCTGCTTGGTGGCCTCAATGACACCCCAATGCATACGTTTCGCTAATTGAGCCTTTACATTACATTTAGGGGATTATATACATAAGTGGCGCAGCCCCAACATCTAGGGCTTGCGCTTTCATCGATGCGCAGGCCCATCAGCAGAGGGGATTTGGCGTAGCCAAGTTCTTGGTAGAATTCGACGGAAAGATGCTCTAAGTGATTGAAAAATAGAATTGTAGACTGACTTTTCGCTTGACATGAACGCCACTTTCCTGTAAGGTAAAGGCATGGCAGGAATGAAGAAGGCTCCGGGCAAGGCGTATCGCAAGGGACTCAGTTTCAAGGCGATCTTGCGGCGGTTCCCGGACGACGCGACGGCCGAAACGTGGTTCATCAAGCAGCGTTGGCCGAAGGGGACCTGTTGCCCGTATTGCGGCTCCCTGAACGTTCAGACTGGCTGCAAGCACAAGACGATGCCGTTCCGTTGTCGCGAGAGGGTTTGCGCCAAGAAGTTCAGTGTCAGGACGAATTCGGTCATGGAGAGCTCGAAGATCGGCTATCAGGACTGGCTGGTTGCCATGTTCCTGGTGACCACGAATCTCAAGAGCGTGTCCTCGATGAAACTGCACCGGGACTTGGAGATCACACAGAAGTCAGCTTGGTTCCTGGCTCAGCGGTTGCGCAAGGCTCTCGCGGAGGACGGCCAGCTGTTCCGGGGGCCGGTCGAGGTCGATGAAACCTACTTCGGGGGCAAGCGGAAGAACATGCCGAAGCACAAGCGGGAGGAACTGAGCGGCCGCGGCGCGGTAGGCAAGACTGCCGTGGTGGGTGCCAAGGATCGCGCCACCAAACAGGTTGCCGCGAAGGTCGTCGCGTCCACCGATGCCGCAACCTTGCAGGAGTTCGTCAAGGACAACGCCGATCCCGAGGCCACCGTGTACACGGACGATGCGACCGCATATGAGACGCTGCCGTTCGATCACGACACGGTCAAGCACTCGCTCCAGGAGTACGTCAAGGGAGACGGGCACACCAATGGCATCGAGTCCCTCTGGTCGATGCTCAAGAGGGCGCACAAGGGCACGTTCCACAAGATCAGCTCAAAGCACCTGGATCGGTACGTGCAGGAGTTCGCCGGCCGCCATAACCTGCGCGAGCAGGATACGATCGATCAGTTGCGGTCCCTGCGCTCCGGGATGGAGAGCAAGCGGCTGACCTACAAGGCCCTGATTAAGGACAACGGCTTGAAGTCCGGGGCCAGGGCGACTGCGTGATGGCAGCGCTCAACGTCAAGAACCGTACGCTGTTCACCGGTGACAACCGCGACGTGCTCCGGGGCAATCGGCTCCGAGGCGGCGGGCGCGGCGTTCAAGGACACCTGGACGCTCGTCACGCTGCAGGACATCTGGGCCGATATCGGACCGATCTCATCACGGTCGAAGGAGAGGATCGGCTATCCCACGCAGAAGCCGCTAGCGCTGCTGGAGCGGATCATCAAGGCGAGTTCGAACGAGGGTGATGTCGTACTGGACCCGTTCTGCGGATGTGCCACCGCTCTGGCAGCGGCGGAGACGCTCAACCGCCAATGGATCGGGATCGACCTGTCCAGTCTCGCGGTCCAGCTGGTCCTGTCGAGACTTCAGAAGGCCGCCGATGACGGAGCATTACTCGCAAGCGGGTGGTTGCCAGAGGTGCACCATCGCACTCAGACCCCCAGAAGGACGGACGTCGGCAAGCTGCCGCCCTACAAGACGCATCGGCACACGCTCTACGGACAGCAGGAAGGCCACTGCGCTGGCTGCAAGCACCACTTCGCCTTGCGCAACCTGACCGTGGATCACATCGTGGCCAAGTCCAAGGGTGGGACCGACCATATCGACAATCTCCAGTTACTCTGCGGAGCGTGCAATTCGATGAAGGGTACGATCAGCCAAGCTGCGTTCCATGCGAAGCTGACTAAGCAGGGCTTGCGATAACCGCGCGCAAGGGAAAATCGGGAATGGCGAACCAGACCAAGAAAGACAAGCCGGAGCCGCGCATCATCGAACTACCGCATCACTCCTACCAGCCCAGCGTCGCTGAGTTGAACCAGGACATGCGGGTGGACGCCTCCTTCGAGGAGCTGGTGAAAGCCGTACTACAGCCAGCCAAAATCCGCTATGTCATGCCCCGGAAGCGCAAGCCCTAGATGTTGGGTCTGCGCCACTTATGTATATAATCCCCTACCCAAAAGTACTAGCCAACGTTACGAGGCGGTACGGGAGCGGTGCGTGCGGCGACATCGGCGAGGTAGGGCACGAGATCGGCCAGTTGGTAGCGTCGGTTGAAACGGTAGGCGAACTCGGCGAAGTAGCGTCCGGCTTCGCGCGAGGAGCAGGCGTGGTAGGTCCCGTCGATCGAGCGCTTGACGTTGCCCAGCAGGGTGTTCACCCAGCCCAGGCCGGGGGTCCCGCAGCTGCCCGTGCCATCGCCGGTGACGTGCGGCTCTTGCTCGCAGCCGGCCGCCTGCACCCCGCGGAAGCAATGCAGCCCGTCGCCGCGCAACGCCGTCCCGGGCCGCGGGTGCCCGCGCGCCCAGCGTTCCAGCTCCGCCCTGCGGAAGCCCTGCACCGGGCTCAGCCGCAGCCGCTCCGGCCGCCCGTCCGCGCTCACCCTGCAGGGTTACTAGGCTTTGGTGGACAGTTAGGGCTGCACGGCAGCACAGGCGGCCGGCACAACGGCGAACGCCTGCCGGGCACGCCGGGAACAAGGTGCCGGACAAGGGGCAGGACGTTCAGGCCCCGCCGCCGACCAGCCTAGATGGCTCTCACCACTCCAAGCGCCCTACATCGCGCTTGGCGGGCCCCCTTTCGGAGCGCCGATCGCCCCAGCTCGCAGCGCTGCCCCCTGTGGGCGCCCCGATTCGTGAATTGCGGGCAATGACGTGGGAATCACTCATGTCGAGTGCGACGATATCCCTATGCCCATGCTTTCCCGCCGCACGGCTCTCGCCCAGCTTGCGTGCCTCGGATGTGCAGGCGTCCGCGAACAACCGAGCAAGCCTGCGTCGCCAGCCTCCCCGTGGCGATTCGCAATCGGCCTGAACGGATTCGGATCCTCCGAGACACATCACGGGAAGCGTTACGACTACGACAAGATCCTCGAATTCGCCCGCGACGAGGGATTCGAAGGAATCGAATTGTGGCGAGGCTGGCGCCACGGGTACCCCGACCCTGATGCCAACGATGCCATCCGCGCATCCCGCGACAAGATCGAATCGTACGGGCTGCAGGTATTCTCGATCCAGGCCGGTGTCCGAGGCGTGAACCCCGTCTCGGACGACAAGTCCGAGCGGGCCGAGTACACTGCGCGCCTCCAGCAACAGGTGGACCTCGCTGTCAAGTTCGGGTGCGACGCAATGGGCCTCTGGTCAGCGGGACGGGCTGCGGACGAGACCGACGAAGACGAGTTGATCGAGCGCTTCGCGGAAGTCGTGCGTCCGGTAGTCTGGTACGCGATCGAGAACGGGATTCTGCTCGCCATCGAAGGCGAGCCTCCTTTGATCGTTAACTCCGTGGCACGCTACCATAAGCTTTTCGCGGCGGTCGGCATAGACGAATTCAAAGCGATATTCGACCCTTCCCATTTCGACGTGCTCAACGGTGCCCGCGGTGGTCCCGAGGATTTGCTTGTCGAACTCGGCGTGGCCAGGATCGGGTACGTTCAGTTCTGCGACGGGGATTCCACGCTTCGCCCATTCCCGAACGGGAGCCCGGGCACGTCTCGGCACCTGCCCTGTGGCGAGGGAGTTTACGACATCGCCAAGCTCTGTTCGATTCTTGACGAAGGAGGCTTCCAGGGATGGTTCCAAATCGACAGTTGGGGCACCGAAGACGCCTACTGGACCTCCAAGTCCTGCAAGGACTCGGTCACCAACTACCTTCGAAGCGTCGGGACTTCAGTCTGAGCGGACGGTGACAAGACGCTGGCGCGTCCGCTGAGACTCGAGCTTCCGTGCTCCGTCAAGTCACGACCGACTCGATTGCCGGCTGCATGAACAGTCCGCCAAGGGGGATGGTAGGCCCGAGCGGACTCGAACCGCTGACCTCTACCGTGTCAAGGTAGCGCTCTAACCAGAACTGAGCTACGGGCCTGTGCAGCGGTCAGCCCGGCAATTGCCGGACAGCCTGATTGGCAACGATCAGGGGCTCGTCACCCCCCGTGCCTAGGTCGGATCATAGCATAGGGTGGGACTTCCAATCCGGGTCGGGAAACCGCCGACTGATGGACACGAACTACCTTCAAGAGGCGGGGGCGAGCGCAAGCCATGCGGCTCGGCAAGCCCCAAGCCGACCCGTTGTTGTATTGTGAACGCGCCTGCTCTGCATCCGCTTGATGCCGGCACTGTAGTGAGAAACTCGTAGAAATGATGAACCACGCTGTCCGGTCGCTTTGTCGGGTTGTCAGCCTCGCCAGCCCCCTCCTGCTCTGGCAGGCGGGCGCCGCGCAGACCGGCACGATTCCGGCCGATGCTGAATCCGCCGTCTCGGCGCTGAACGATTCCCCCCGGCATGGAGAGTGGGTGGACATCAAGGAAGGGCGATCGGACGCTAGCCGCTGGGGGGACACCGTCCGGACCTGGGTCGTGTACCCGGAAAGGGCTACGCGCGCGCCCGTGGTCGTGGTCATTCACGAAATCTTCGGGTTGACCGACTGGATCCGCGCAGTTGCCGACCAATTCGCCGCTGAAGGATTCATAGCGATCGCTCCAGACTTGCTGTCCGGCCACGGGCCCGACGGCGGCGGCACGCCACAAGACCGCCAGCAAGCGGTCGCGCTTGTGCGCTCTCTGCGGGTCGAGGACACGACGCGACGCCTTTCCTCGGTCGCCCGCTACGGACTCTCCCTACCCGCCGCCAACGGCAGATTCGGATCGGTCGGCTTCTGCTGGGGAGGGAGCACGAGCTTCAATTTCGCCGCCAACGAGCAGGATCTGGACGCGGCCGTCGTGTACTACGGCAGTTCCCCGAGCCGCAATATGCTGGCGCGCATCGAGGCACCCGTGCTGGGCCTCTACGGCGAGGACGACGCCCGCGTGAACGCGACGATCCCAGACGCCGTGCGGGAAATGCGCCGAATGGGCAAGTTCTACGAGCCGCACCGATTCCAAGGGGCCGGACACGGCTTCTTGCGCCAGCAGGCAGGCCGCGACGGGGCGAACCTGGCGGCGGCGCAGGCCGCATGGCCGAAGACGATCTCGTTCTTCCGCGAGCACCTTGAGGATTAGGGCCATCCCATGTACTGTCCCGGGACTCCGGCGATCGCGGGCATCGCGCTGCTCGCCCTGTCTCTAGCTCCCTGCGCGGGCGCGACCAACATCGTCTTCATGATGGCCGACGACCTCGGCTGGAACGACGTTGGCTATCACGGCAGCGAGATTCACACCCCTCGAGTCGACTCCATCGCTGCGCGGGGAACGCGGCTCAGCCGGTACTATGCTTCGCCTCTCTGCAGCCCGACCCGGGCTGCCTTCCTGACCGGTAGAATGCCTCTGCGTTACGGAGTCGACCGGCCAATCGAAACGCGGGGCGGCTTGCCATTGGACGAGAGCCTCTTGCCCGAGATGGTGCGCGATGCCGGATACCAAACCGCGATCGCGGGCAAATGGCACCTCGGGTTGGAGCACGTTCAGTTCCATCCGCATAACCGAGGGTTCGACAGCGCTTACGGCCACCTAGGTCCGGCGCTTGACTACTGGACCCACATCTGGGACGGAGGCCTCGACTGGCATCGGGACGGCAACTCGCTCGATGAGGACGGCTACACCACCGCGTTGATCGGCGCGGAAGCCGAACGGGTCATCAGGGAACGCGACCCCTCGAAGCCGCTGTTCCTGTACGTGGCGTTCAACGCTCCGCACGGTCCGTTGCAGGCAGCGGAAGACGCCATCGCCGCCTACGATGTCATCTCGAATCCGAACCGTCGCGCCTACGCCGCGATGGTGAGCGAGATGGATCGAGCCGTCGGCGGGATCCTCGACACGTTGGACGAGGAAGAGTTGACGCAAAGCACACTGATCGTCTGGTGCAGCGACAACGGCGGCGCTCTGCGGCTCGGTGCCGACAACTCCCCGCTGAGGGGAGGCAAGGGCGGTGCGTTCGAAGGGGGCATTCGGGTCCCTGCGGCAATTTGGAAACCAGGCGCAGTGGAAGGCGGGAAGACGTTCACCCAGATGATGACAGCGACCGACTGGTTGCCGACGATCGCGGCGGCGGCCGGTATCCGACTCGATGCGAAACACGAGATCGATGGCATCGATATGTGGCCGGCTCTGACGATGGGAGCGAAGCTCGACCGCGACGAGCCGTACGTCGCCGGGGTGTTTGGCAATGTCGCGGTGATCGATGGGAACTGGAAATACGTCGAGGCCATGCCGCGAGGCGGGGGCCAAGCAGGAGCGCATCTATTCCGTCTCGACGCGGACCCCGAGGAAAGAAACGATCTCGCGATGTCCAATCCGCAGAAACTGGCAGAGATGGCTGCCCTTCTGCAGAGTTTTCCGCGGGCTCCGACCGTGGCGCCCGACGTGGCCCCTCCAGGCCCGGGCCGACGGGGACCTCGCGGCGGGGCACCGGGCAAGCGAGCGGGCCGACAGCCCGGAAGAGGCGGCGGCGCGCTAGACGGCTGGAAGGAGATCACGAAGCAACCATGGGTAGAAGCGGCGCGTCGGGATTAGACACCCGGTCCGGGCACCGCAGTTGGCAAGGGCAGTCGCACACTCGCTCCAGGAACGGAGCTCGCACAGGAGTGGCTATGATGCTTGCAGAGCAAGCGATATGATTCGAATCCCACTGCTATTTGTCGCGTTCGCCGGGATCGTGGCCGCCCAGTCCGGTCCGTGCTTGGCGGATGCCTTCCTTGACGTGTCCGAGGCTCCCGGTGCGGGGCCCGCGCACCCGCGCCCGCGAGTCGAGGCAAACTGCGAGGGCGACGAGCTGGTTGTTCGTTCCAACGGCATTCCGCACTACGAATTCGTGCAGGTCACACCGAACCCTCTCAAAGAGCAAGACTACGAGTTCCGCATTCCGTCCGCTCCGCAACGAGCCGGAGCGCCGACGCCTATCCCGCTGCTAGGCAGCATCGGCTTCGCTGTCAACGGAGTCGTGATCTTCGGGCCGAACGAGGGGCCGGTGCCCGCCGAAGAGCAATTCGGAGATCCCGTGTTCAACGCGATCATGGACGCGTGCATGGGGCACACGGCACTCGAGTACCACTATCACGCCATGGTGCAGAAGTGCCTGAGCAACGGTGTGAAGGACGGGGACCCGTCCCCTGTTCTGGGATTCGGCTTCGATGGCTTTCCCATTCGCGGCCCGTGGGGCTGCGCCGATGCCGAGTGCAACGAAGTCCTCCGCTATCGCAGCAGTTGGGAAGAGGTTCGCGAGCCGCACCAAGACGCATGGGACGCCTACGAGTATGTGGAGAAGGACAGCCGGGAATATCTAGACGCATGCAACGGTCACACAGGTCCCCAAGGGGACTACCACTACCACGTGACCGAGACATGGCCATATATCCTCGGCTGCTATGCAGGCCCACCTGTAGGTCGTGGCAACCGAGGCCGGCGCAGGCCTCAAGTCAGCGAGGCTGGACCAGGCCGGCGGCCGCCGCCCGGAGGGCCCGGCCGCAGCGGTGATCGGGTTCCTAGGGCGGGTCGCCCTCGCGGCGGCCCCGGTGCGGGCCCCGGCCGACCGAGCCCCGAGGAAGTGCGGGCGGCCTCGGAAGCCTTGAGCAAGGACGAGGCGACTGTAGCCAAAGCACTTCGAGTCGAACCGGGCGGTCTGAAGCCCGTCAATCTGGCAGCCTCCGCACGGACCCTGGGCGTGGAACCAGGTCAGCTCATCGAGGCGCTCGGACGCTCGGAGGCACCGAGGCGGCCACGGCAGAACCAAGCCCCGCCCGGCGAGCCGGAATGCTTTTTCCGATGCGGCCAGAGCGAGGAGAACGCCGTCGGATGCACCCTTACTCCGGACCACAAGGTCATGTGCTTCCGGCCTTGTGACGACAACAAATGCGGCTGATTCGCCCGCTTTTGCTGGCGGCAGCTGTGGTGGCGGTGATCGCCGCGTGGCCTCAGGACCTCTCGATCCCGGCGGTCGACCACTCCCAGCACCCTATCGTCGATGTTCCGGTTGACCAGCCGGTGCCATCGCTGACCATCCGGCTGGTCCCGGACATGATGGACGGGTTCAACGTGTTCCTAGACACCCGGAACTTCCGGTTCACGCCGGAGAATGTCGGCAACACGAACATATCCAACGAGGGACACGCCCACCTCTACTTGAATGGCGAAAAGGTAGCGCGGCTCTACTCTCCCTGGCATCATCTGTCCGGCAAGCTGCTACGCGAGGGCATCAATCGGCTCGAGGTGGAATTCAGTACGAACGATCATTCCGTTTGGGGCGCAGCGGGCGCGCCTATCGGGGCTGACGTGCTGATCAACACCCTGGACGACGACGGCGACCCGATCGTCCGAGAGGAGGTTCGCTACACGCTCGACTGGGATTGGGGGCTAGCCAAGCGCCATCCGTCCGGCGGTTGGGTGGTGCGCAACGACCTCGGATACGACGTGCATGTGACTGGTGGTCGGCTCGTGACGCGGAATCTGGAACTGGTTCCCTGTCACGAGGTGCCTGACTCTTCACCGCTAGCTAGGTTGATGCGCCGGCTCGGGCCGGTCCCGGCCCTGGCCGGGCACAGCAGCCTGATCCCGAACGAATCGAAGATATCGAAATCGTACGAGGAGCCACTGTCAACTCCCGAGAGTACATTCCTGGAAGGCCGGCTGGTGACGGATCCGGAATACTGCCGAGCCCATTACCTGATTGCTCGGCCCACGGGCTCGGGTCCGGGTGCTTATGCATTGGAGGTCGAGGGTACGTGGAACCGGGAGTCCGATCCGAAACGTCAGCCGTTCCACATTCAGTCGCCCGCAGCGTACGGCCAGTTCCTAAGCCTCTTTTCGTCCGACGGCGGCAGACTTGCTCGCCGCACAATCGTCGGAGGAATAGAGATGACCGTTCGCCGCTCGCTGGCGACCATGTTCGACGGGGTGGAGTTTGCCGACGGAAACGCCGATGCGGCGGGAAGGCAGATCATGCGGACGATTGTCGCCGGGACGGAGCTTCTAGTCCAGGGCGGCTGAGCCGGCCGCGGACAGCCGGAATTCGGCGCGGTCCCGGGTTTGCGAATCGGCCCCTACCGGAACGGATGCGCAAGGACCGAGCGTCTCGCCAGAGCCTCTCGAGCCGAAGGGCCCCGCTCGTAAAGAGTGTGCAACAGCAGGCTGAATACCGCCGAATGCGGAGGACCGGCGGAAACACATCAGATACCCATACCGCCTATCTCGTTAGCTGCCCGGACGGACGAGAAGGGCATGGCGATCAGAAGCTTGCCGGTCGGCGAGGTGGGCCTGCCGGCAACTCAGATGCGCGCTGGCACCCGCGCCGAAACCGAATGCCTAGCGGAGTAAATTGAGAAATGTCCAACATGAAAGCGCTACTCGCCTGCATCTTTGCCGCCGCTCTCCCGATGGCGGCAGCGGATTCGCCCTGCCCTGCCGGCGCCTTTTTAGATGTAAGCCAGTCCGCCGGGGCAGGCGAAGGATTCCCCAGGCCCCGGGTCGAAGTGAAGTGCGAAGCGGACTCTCTCGTGGTTAGCAGCAACGCGATCCCTCATTACAAATTCGTGCAGATCACGCCGAATCCGCTGGTGGCGCTGGACAGGGACTACCGCATGCCCCTCTACCCGAAGCTGGCTGAAGACCCCAGCCCGCTTCCGCTGCTCGGTCCCTCGGGGGTGGCGATCAACGGCATTCCGCTATTCGGGCCCAACGAGGGTCCCGTGCCGTATCCCGGGTTCGGAGACCCGGTCTACAACGCGATTCTGGACGACTGCTTGGGGCATACGGCGCGCCAGTACCACTACCACGCCTTGGCCGAGGCTTGTCTCGCGGTCGGCAAGCGTTACGGAGAGCCCTCTCCTGTCCTTGCTTTCGCGGCGGATGGATTTCCTGTTTACGGCCCATTCGGATGCGCAGACGAGACATGCTCCGAGGTCATCGAGTTCAAGAGCAGCTGGGATGAACGGCGGAGCCCCCGGAACGACGCTTGGGACGCGTATCGTTACGCGCCAAAGGAAGGGGCGGAATACTTGGACCGCTGTAACGGGCACAGCGGGAACGACCACGGCGGATCGTACCACTATCACGCCACCGCGACATTCCCATACATCATGGGCTGCTTTTCCGGGACTCCCGCCAGCGACGTGGGACGGCTGGAGGATCGGCAGCTAAGTCGCCGCGGCCAGCGCGGCGGGGGCCCGCCGCCGGAGCCGCGGCCGACCGCAGCACAGGTCAGGAGGGCGGCGGTCGAGCTGGGAATCAAAGAAGACAAGCTCGCCGAAGCCCTGCGCCTAACCGACGGTAGAGTGGTGCCGATGAACTACGCCGCTGCCGCGCGAGCACTTGGTATCGGTCACCGGGCGCTTAGCGCGGCACTAGGGTTTGAGCTGCCGCAGGCCGGGCGGCCCCAGCGCGGACGAGGACGTGGACGGGGCGGCCCCGGCGGTCCGAGGCGGGCCCGACGCCTCTAGGGTCCAATCGCCCCCAACGCTTTCCGAAGTCCTTCTAGCCGTTCCCATCCTCCCGGCACAGGGGCCTCTCGCAGACCGAACAGAGCGCGCTTCGCTCAGAGCAAATAGTGGTTGGCACAGCGTTCCTCTCATCAATTGCGTGCTTGGGAATGACCACGCCACCCCACTCAACTATTGCCCCCGATCCCCGCGATAATGGGCGCTCAGCACAGGGCAACGTGAGAGCTTCTGTGATTGCTCGAATCCCGTTCGTCGCTGGCGGCTCTTAGAGCGTTGTTGTATTGCTGCCGGATCCATGATCGCCAGCGACTGAACACCGCCGCCAATAGTAATTTCGGCTCTCGGAACTCGACCGGACGCTCCTGCATGACCGGTGGATTCTGGTTCTTGAACGTATCTGTGGCGGTGGCCGCGACCGCCGCTGTTGCGCGCCAGCTCCCGGCTGATCGTCGACTTGGCGCGCCCCAGACGGAGTGCGATCGCGCCCATCGACAGGCCGCTCTTCAGCAGGGCGTGGATCCGGCACCGCTCGGCGAATTCCGGATGGCGGTAGTTGCTGGCCATGCCGGCCCTCCTCGTCTCCGGGGGCTGTTCTCCGCACCTTGATCCTGCATATGCCGTTGCCGATCCCCAGTCCCCATTGCCTCGTAGTGTGGCGCTTCGGAGTTTAATCGGCACATTCTGGAATCATATCGGTTTCAACAAATCAAAAAATCCGACGGTGTTCGAAATCTGAAGCGAGATTTCCCGAGCTAGCTGGTTTCGATTGCGGTCACGTATTCCTCGCAGACCAACGCGAAACCGAGTCTTTGAAACCCTAGCTCGCTTGTGAGAACGACGCACACCGTTGTCACGAATTCGTCACGAATTTGTCACGTAAAGAGAATCTTTCTGTCAACGGAATGTCACTAGGGATCCGGATCTTTGGGGCGTGGGCTTCAAGACGAAGCACACGCCGAAAGGACCCAAATGGAAACCAAGACACGATTCCAGCGAGGCAAAGCCGATCTAGAAGGCATGGAACCGTCTCGAAGTTGCAGCGACACCTTCGATGAAGTGCTGGCGCGCCGAATAAAGAGCCGTTCTCTGCTCGAGGGCAGCTTCCTCTGTCCCTTGTTCTAAATGGGTTCGATTGCGAACCTCAAGGGCCATGAAACTACGTCTGGGCTGACCTTCTCGCCAATCAGCGGAACCAAAGAGGACCGGGTCGCAGTGCCGGACGGGTACAAATGGGAGCCCCTCGCCGCCTGGGGACAGCCCCTGACCGCGGACGCGCCAGAATTCGATCCGTACGATCTGGACCCGGACGCGCAGAGACAGCAAGTCGGCTACAACTGCGACTTCGTGTCTTGGTTCCCTTCCCTCCACGGTTCCGGCATCGTCTGCGTGAACCACGAATACACCAACCCGGAGCTGACGTTCGCCAACTACTCCGAGGACCACACCACCAAACGGGAAGTGGATCACGAAATCGCGGCCTATGGCGTCTCGACCTTCCTCGTCGTCCGGCGATCCCAGGGCGATGGATATCGCTACGAGCTTTACCCGGGGAGCGACTGCAACCGGAGGATCCACGGGGAGACGCCCATCGCGATCACCGGCCCTGTCGCCGGCCATCCGCTGATGCGGACGTCGATGGACCCGGACGGCACGCTCGTCAACGGGACGTTCAACAACTGCGGGGCGGCGTCACTCCTTGGGGCACCTACCTCACAGCGGAGGAGAACTTCGACAAGTACTTCGGGAACAACAAAGGTGTTATGCATGAAGTGGCCAAGGCCGCCAACGACCGCTTCGGCGTGCGGGAAGAGGGAGGCGGGCTCCCCTACCGGCGGTTCCACAGACGGCTGGATCTCAGCTAAGAGCCGAACGAGGTGAACAAGTCCGGCTGGATCGTCGAAATTGACTCGTACCGTCCCAAAGAGATCGCGAAGAAGCGCACGGCGCTTGGCCGTTTCAAGCACGAAGCAGCGGCAACAACACTGTCGCGAGCGGGCAACGCGGTCGTTTATTCCGGCGACGACGCCCGTTTCGAGTACGTTTACAAATTCGTTTCCAATGGCGCGTACGACCCGAACAACCCTTCCAGCGGGCGGTCGTTGCTCGATAGCGGCACGCTTTATGGCGCCAAGTTCAACGCGGACGGGTCGGGGCAGTGGCTTCCCCTAGTCCACGGCGAGGGCGGACTCGACAGTTCCAACGGATTCAACAGCCAGGCAGAAGTCCTGCTGTTCGCCAGGCAGGCGGGCGGTGTGCTCGGCGCGACGCAGATGGATCGTCCCGAGGACATCGAGGTCAACCCCTTTACGGGCAAGGCCTATGTTGCCCTGACCAACAACACGCGACGCATGGCGGCCGCCGAGGACGCCGCCGACCCGCGCGCGCCCAACCCAATGGGCCAGATTGTCGAGATCACCGAAGCGCGCGCCGACAACGGCGCGACTCAGTTCCGCTGGGAAATCCTCTTGCTTTGCGGCGACCCGGCGGACGAATTTCACGGAAGCTGCTTCGCCGGGTTCGACGCGAGCCGCGTGAGCAAGATCGCGAACCCGGACAATCTGGCATTCGACGGCCACGGCAACCTCCAGATCGCTACCGACGGCCAGCCAGGCAGGCTGGACATCAAAGACGGGATCTTCCTTGTCCCGACCGAGGGCGCGGAACGCGGCTACAACCGTCAGATCTTCCGTGGCGTTGTCGGAGCCGAATGCGCTTCCGTAATCATGAATCCCGCCCAGGACCTGATGCTCGTCTCTATCCAGCATCCAGGCGAGGGGGGAATGCGCGAATCCCGAATCTCGACCTTTGGCGGCGATGTCGTCAACCGTCCTACTGTCGTCGCCGTCACGCGCACAGAGCTTCCGTATCGAATCGGCGCCTGAGCACCCACAGCCGGGACGGCGGTTCTGCCGCCGTCCCGGCTACCAGCAGTCAATGCAGGCCCGCCAATTCAGCAGCAACGGCGGAGTGCAGCCGCAGGGTCATGACGGTCGCGCTCCAATCGGGACTATTGGCGATGATCGTTACCGACTGCTATGCAACAGGTTCTGGTCAATCACAACGATTCGTGTACCACTTCCGATATGCAAAAGTGAGCCGGATTTCATCGGATCGAATGGGATGGCCGCGGACGAAGTTGCGGGCCGTGGACGGAAGAGAAACACGGTCGAACCCGGCGATCTCCCGGCTCCCCAAGAGCGGTTTCGTCGGTTCAACCCCACCCCCGCCGACGGCAGCCTCGGCTTCTTTGAGCGCCATTCGCGCCGCTGTCTCCAGCTTGTCGGGCGGCTAGCGTTAGCCGTGCTTTCGCAGCAGGCGCTCGACGAGTCGCCGCAAGGTCGGCGCGGACGTTGTCGCGAAGCTTCCAGTCGGTCCCGGCAACCAACGCGCGGGCCATCTCGCGCAGCGTCTCGTCGCCAAGGAGCAGGGCGGCGCTGTCGTTCGTCTTCAGCGCCGGTTCGAGGGCATCCACAGGGCTGGCTCAGAGCACCGTTAGGTGCCCAAGCCAGCATACCCTTTGGGTGCGGCGGAGGGCGGAGGATGAGCAGCGAGCCAGCCACCCCGATCCAGTTCCATTCGATGCGCAGTGGCTTGGCGGCTCGCCTCGGTTGCGATGGAAGCCATGCTGGAGTAGCATGGCGACGTGACGCAGGGCAACCCCAAACGACGAATCGCAATGCGGAACGGATACTGCAGGGAATATCGACGCAAGGTGTTGGATCCTCTCGCCCAAGGCCTCCGTCCGGAAGATCGCAACCGGTGCACGGATGCCGTTGAGAAGTTCTTCGACAATCCCCGTCACCCGAGCCTCAACTTCGAGCGCCTGGGTTCGGGCTTGCGACAAAACCACTGCTCGATCCGCGCCTCTCAGGAACTTCGGGTGATCCTGGCGGTAAACGATTTCGCCGCGCCGAGCCGCGTCGCCCTCCTGAACATGGGCCACCACGACCCGATGTACGACTGGGCCCGGCGGCAGAACTACCACACCAGCCTTGATGACTATGGTGTGGTGGCATGGGCTTCCGAGGACGCAGTGGAGAGCGGAAACCCCGCCGTACCCCCAGGGACCTTCGAGGAGTGGATGCTGTATCTGCCGGAGCAACAACGACGCATGGTGCACCGTTATTTCTATAAGGGTGTTGGAAGGATCAGGGGCGCCGCAGGAACGGGCAAGACCGTCTTGGCGTTGCACAGGGCCGCTTGTCTCGCCCGCCGATATCCCGGAGAGCGGATTCTGGTCACGACCTTCAGCCGATCCCTATGCAACCACATGAAGGCGCTCTTCCACCGATTTCCTGATCCGCCGGAGAATGTCGATCACTCGAATATCGACTTCATCAACGTTGACCGGGTGGCGCGTCAATTCCACCAGGGTCCCGTCGATCTGAAATCCGTCAACGAAGCGTTTGAAGTCGCGTATCGAGCCACTATCCCCCGCGACAAGATGGCTCGGCTGGACAGGGAGTACATGAAGGACGAAATCCGCTACGTGATCAAGGGGCGCGACGCTCGCAGAGAAGAGTACCTCGACACAGGCAGCTTTGAGAGGTTCGGACGAAAGCGTTGGTTCAGGAGACCCGACCGCGAGATCAGCTGGCGTCTGAGCGAGGCATGGGACCGGGAGATGAAGGAACGGGGCACCGTTAGCTTCGAGGACCGGCTCGTGGAAGCACGCAACCTCGCGCGGCAAAGCCCGAAGCCCGCGTATCGAGCCGCAATTGTGGACGAGGCCCAGGACATGACTCTCGTCGGCATGCAGCTCGTGCTGGCGCTGGTCGCGGGTAAGCGCACTGAAAGACCACCGAAGGATGGCCTTCTCGTGCTGGACGACGCCGCCCAGCGGATCTATCCCGGCGGCTTTCGTCCCGCGTGGGTCAAGCTGAATTACTCTGGCGTTTCCCAAACGCTGGACGTAAACTACCGTAACACGAGGAGGATATTTGAGGCCGCCCGGGCCGTGCGCGGAGAAGTGATCGTCAGCAAGGACGCCAACGACGACGGCACGGTGGAACCTGACCGCTTTGAAGGCGGCGAGGGCAGTCGCCCCCTATTCATCAACGCACGGAATGGAGAATCGGTTGCGATCCGGGACCGCATTCGGACGCTCGTCGACAAAGAGGGGTTCAAACACGAAGAGATCGGGGTCGTGACTCGCCAAAACGAGGCCGTAGATCGTCTGCTGGAATGGATGGACAGGCACCTCATCCCGTGTGTAAACCTGAAAGACCTGAAGAAGAACGGCTCGCTCGGCCCCGGCGTCCGCGTCGGCACCTTCGATCGGGCCAAGGGCATGGAGTTTCGCGCCGTTTTCATCCCCCGCCTCGGCAAGTCGCTATTTCCGATCAACGCGGACAAGGACGGCCCAGAGCAACTGGCGATCAGCACCTCGGAAGGGGAGCCCATGCCGACCGCCGAAGAGGAGGCGGAGCAACGCCAGCTGAATCTCGACCGCCTCTACGTTGCGATGACGCGCGCAAAAGAAATCCTCTATCTGATCGCGGACGAACAACCCTGCGCCGAGATCGAACGCGCCCACCGCTACTTCACCGACATCCGCGAAGACCCGCTGGCCCAGGCGTAGGTTTCGAGGCCGCCTCCCGCACCAGCAGGCGGGCCTGGGTGCCCGGTGGCCTCTCGGGCTCTCAAGCTAGTCGACCGGTCACTCCGAGAGTGACAGCAACCTCACCGGCGGCTTGGAAGGGTGGGGCTCGGCGAGCTGCTCGGGAACGGCATGGCATCCGGTGGCCTGGCAGCGCTCGCGATGACCGCTTTCCTGAAGTTGACCGCACCGCGAGCGAATCGATACGGAGTTGGGTGTCCATTGCAGGAAATCAACGCGGCCATCGACCAGATTCCTCTCGGAAGCGCTGGGACGAACAGCTCGTCTTTCGTTTGCGTTTGGTTGCCAACGAGCAGTCCGCGGAAAACCCATCCCCGTAGCCGCAGTGTGATCGGCTTTGGTTACAGGTACATAGGGGCTTCTGCTAAGGAGATCGGCGATAGCGATAGGCAGGCGGAGTCGATGGGCGACGCATGGACAGCTCGGGCTGGACGCATGACGCGGGATTGTCTGCGCGACTGCTGGAACGCCCCGGTGGCATGGGGGCAGAATCTCCGGTATCGTCGGGAAAGTGAAGCGGGTCATTTGCGCGGCGCCCTGGAGATGTAGATGGTTGGCTGGACCCCATTCCACGGCTGGATGGCATTCGATGAGTTGGCCGAGGACAGAGGCTTGACGCGGGCGTTCGCGATCGGATACCGATTGACCAACGATCCCAAGGATGCGTGGACACGTCGCCTCAATTCGTTCAAGGCGAAGCAGCGTGAGGCACTGCGAGGCGGCGCAGCAATGATGGGATCCGCCGTCCCCGGTCTCGTGGGGGGCCTTGGGCTCGATGTCTCGAAGACGGTTTTCGTGCCCGCTCTCTCGTCGGACGAGACCGTGGCTTCCGAGAACGGCGTGCTGTGGCGCCTGGCGCACTATTGCGCCAAGGTCGCGCGAGCGGGATTCGTCGGCGACGCGATCACGAAGAATGCGCACGAAAGACTGCACATGTACTCCGATGCCCACAAAAGGAGGGGTATTCTTGACGACGCGGATTTCAGGTCGAAGAGGATGCCCATGGGCAACGTCTTGATTTTCGATGACTTCATCACACGCGGTGCCACGATGTCGCACATCGCAGGAGCTATGCTGGGATCGAATCGAGGTCTCAGGATCTTCGGCGTCGCGCTCGGCAAGACGGAACGGCGAAGCTACTGGCAGAAGTCAGGTGTTGAAATCTCGAACGAGCATGTGCCGCAGCGTTGGAAGAGGATTTGGCAGGATGTTTGACGTGACGGACGCTTCGCCGACGGCTGTCTCGCTGCTCGCGCTCATGAAGTTGAAAGGCGTTGGGCGTGTGAAAGCCCTAATGATCGTTGATCGGCCGATCAACGAAACGGAACCCGAGAGCTGCCGGGAAGTCCTGATGCACCGCGTGGCCAGGGCGCGGCTGTCTCATGTTCGTTGCGCCGAAATCTCTGAGGCCTGGATGAAGAGCGAGGAGCAGCTGAATCGAGGGCGTGAGCTGGGGATTCAGGCAATCTCATTCCACGATAAAGGTTATCCCGAGCGTCTGCGGAAGACGCCCGATCCACCGGCTCTGCTGTTCGTGAAGGGAAGCGCGCAGGGGCTTCACGCGACGAGGGGCCTTGCGGTGGTGGGAACACGCGAGCCGACATCGTTCGGGAGGGGAGTGGCCCGAAGATCGGGACACATAGCCGCCGAAACGGGCTACGCGATCGTGAGCGGTCTCGCTCTTGGATGCGACACCCATGCGCATGAGGGTTGCCTCGAGGCGCAGGGCATCGGCGTGGCGGTGCTTGCGCACGGACTTGACAAGGTCTACCCGGTGGCGGACCGCAGCTTGGCCGAACGAATCTTGGATCATGGGGGCTGTCTGACGAGCGAGTATCCGGTGGGAATGACGCCGATACGTTCGGCGTTTGCCGAGCGTGACCGGATACAGGGCGGGTTGTCGGATGGCGTGCTCGTAATAGAGACGGACGTGAAGGGCGGCACGATGCATACTGTTCGTTTTGCCCGCCGCCAGCGACGTGCGGTCGCGTGCATCGACCATCCGATCCGGTTGTGTTCGGAAGTCAAGACCCGAGGCAACCGAAGGCTCATCGAGAGCGGTCACGCGCGGCCGATTGCAAATGGCGAGGCACTCGTCGAGTTCCTCAACTACCTGAAGCCGGTGATTGCGGCGGAGCCAGATGCGGTGCCTGAGGCCGACAACGGCGGGCAGCAGATGTCGTTTGCGTCCTCGGAATGATCATCTTCGATTTCGATCTCACGCTCGTCGATACGCAACCCGTTGAGGAGCTGAGGACGGCGCGTCAATGGAGGTCGGTCATGGCTCGGCTGCCAGAGCGGAAGGTATATGACGGCGTGCACGAGCTTCTGCGTGACCTTGATTCCTGCGGACAGACGCTTGCGATTGTCACGAAGAGTCCGGACATGGTCGCTCGCCATTTCGTGAAGCAGTACCAGTGGCCTATCCGTATGGTGCTGGGTTACCACCAGGTGAGCAGGCGAAAGCCCGATCCGGAAGCGCTGCTGGTGGCTATGCAAAGGGCCGGTGCCGAACCGGACGAGACACTCCATGTAGGGGATTAGCCCGAGGACACGGAAGCTTCCCGAGGCGCCGGCGTCGTGGCAATAGGAGCGGGATGGGGACTGGTTGACGTCGAGCTGCTCCAGGCATCGAAGCCCGATCAGCTGTTCACGTCGGTCCAGGAGTTACGGAAGTTTTTTCTGGAGGTGGTGCAAGCGCATCTTACTGAAAAACAGGTGGCCGAGGTGAGATTGTCTGCTCAATTCGTCTAGTTCTAGAGTTGATTGATTGCCCACGAGAAGCGGACAGGTTGGGCAACTCTCCCCCTACACGGCGAGCCGCCTGTACTCCAGCGGATCGGTGTTCAGAATCCAAGCCAGCGTGTCCCGAAAGATGTAGGGGTTCTCCCAGTTGTTGAACCGCCAGTCTTGTCCAACGGCAGATGAGTATCCATGTGTCAAGGGGAGGGGAGCAATGGGGGTCAGCCTGCCGTTTTGTGAAGCATGGCGATGGTGTTATTGACCGGTGCAGCAGGGGGTGCGCGGGAAGATGCAGCGGGAAAAGCGAAGTGCGCGGGGGCCAGGCCCTGCCGGCGACGCGCGAAGCGTGACCCCAAAGGGTAGGCTGGCTCTGGTTCTGGACTAGTAACGGGTCCTGAGCCAGCGTTGGCCTGGTCCAACGGATCGGGCCTCGACGGCTCGCGATTCAGCGGCTGGGACCGGGCTCCGGGCCGCAGCGAGGAGGGTGGCGATTACGATGACCGCCTGGAGCCCACCCCCGTAGACCGGCGCGCTGGACCTCCGGGAGGCCCCGGTGGCCGCCCTGGGCATCGGCCTGCCACTCACGAGCCCCCGGTCCATCGCGGACAAGCTCCTCGGCCTCCGATTCGCCAGCCCGACGGACGGCGAGGGTGGCCCGGCGCTCTCTGCCGCGCGACTGCGTTTCCGCCCTACCCGTACCGTCGGAGACCGGAGATCGTCGATCTGGGGCGATCCTACGGCCCGTCAGGTTGGGAATGGCGCGAACCAAGGCAGGGAATCGTCTAACTACTTACAGGGCTGCACGATCTGCGCTTTCTGCCCTTGGATTGCATCTACTTCCGTCGTCCAGAAACAGCGGGGAACTCGCCTCAATTCGCGGGAATCGCTTTCCCTCTACGGACCTCTTCACTACGGCCTCGCCAGAGCTGTAGGGACGCTGTGTTTCTCGCCCTCGGCGGCATGGAAACCTCCTTGAGGCCAGAATCGGCCAGTGGCGCGAGAAGTCCGCCAACCGATTGACTCGGTCGCCCGCTCCGTGAAGCACTCGCTGGCGCTACCAGCGCCGCCTCGTGGCCGGTAGTTATCTTGCAAGCGCTCCCCCGCGATGCGGGCGACCCTCCCCAAAGACCACCTCACGACCCACATGACAGCGCCCAACCTGAACCGCATCGCCAACTACAGCCTCAGGCGCGCCCGGTGCGGTTCAGAGCCCCTGAAGTTGGATTGCCACAACAAGACCTGAAGCGACGGATGGACCAAATCAACGAATTCGTGGACGAACGGCAGAAGGCGTGGTGCATCCAGTGCGGCGCGGGGATCGCGGACGTGGACACCAACCGGGACCACGTGCCGTCCAAGGTTCTCCTGCGCAAGCCCTACCCGGAAAACCTTCCCGTCGTCGACACCTGCGTAGACTGCAACAACGGGTTTTCGCCGGACGAGGAGTACCTGCACCTCTTCTTGCACTGCGTGCTCACAGGTTCCACGGACCCGGAGCAGCACTTGGACGCCAAGATCGCGCGGGCGTTACAGCGCCACAAGAAACTGCGCGCGAGGATCGAGCGATCGAAGACGGAGTACCGGACGATTGGCGGCGAGACGCGTTGTGTCTGGGAGCCCGAAGAGGAGAGAGTGGAGCGTATCGTGGTGAAGAACGCGCGCGGCCACGTTTTCTACGAATACGGCGAACCGATGCTGGGCGAACCGACACGCGTCAGGACCCTGCCCCTAACGGCGATATCGGCGTCTGAGCGCGAGGACTTCGAATACGACGGCGTGGTCGAGGAACTCCTAGGTTCGCCCGAAGTGGGCAGTTGGATGATGACACGCGTCTTCACCGGGTAGGACATGCGTGACGGCTGGGTCATCGTACAGGACGGTGTCTACCGGTTTCGCGTGCAGCAGCGCTGCGGGATAGTCGTCAGGTCCGTACTCTTCGAATACCTCGCGACCGAGGTGCATTGGAGCGACTACTGAGCAGGGCGACGGCACGCGCTGGTGGGGACGCGCCTCTGATAGTATGCACTCAATAGGTCCTTCGCGTCGCGCGATACCATGGCCTCGCTTCTCCAGCAACAGCAACGACTTCCCCGCCTCCCGGAGGCGTGCCACGGACATGACGGGTCCCCGTGACGAATACGCCCCGAGACCGAGTGCCACGGCTCGTAGCGCACGACCCTATACGCCAAGTGTGCGAATAGGTACGACCCTCCCCCCAGGTCCACACGAACCTCCCCCAGGCCAGAATCGGCCAGCGACACGAGAAGGTCGCCCACCGAATCGACTCGGTTGTCCGCTCGGTGACGGCGCTCGCTCACGCTACCAGAGCCGCTCCGTGGCCGGTACGTTACCGTAGATGAGTTTCCGCGTGATGCGGCCGCACCCTACCCGAGAGCTACCCACGACGCCACGAAATGACAGCGCCCAACCTGAACTGGATCGCCAACTACATCTGGGGCATCGCGGACGACGTGCTCCGCGATGTCTACGTGCGCGGCAAGTACCGCGACGTGATTCTTCCGATGACCGTGCTCAGGCGGCTGGACGCGGTGCTGGAGCCCACCAAACGGGCCGTCCTCGACATGAAGGCAACGCTGGACGCCGCCGGGGTCGCGAACCAGGACGCCGCGCTCCGGCAGGCGGCCGGGCAGGCCTTCCACAACACCTCGGAGTTCACGCTCAGCGACCTCCGGGCGCGAGCCGGAAGGCAGCAACTCAGGGCCGACTTTGTGGACTACCTCAACGGGTTCTCGCCCAACGTGCAGGACATCCTCGACAACTTCGAGTTCCACAACCAGATCCCGCGCCTGGACAGGGCCGACGCTCTGGGTTCGCTTATCGAGAAGCTGACCTCGCTGGACATCAACCTGGGTCCCGATCCGGTGATGGACACCGACGGCGTGGTCCGGCATCCCGGCCTCGACAACCACGGCATGGGCACCGTCTTCGAGGAACTGATCCGGCGCTTCAACGAGGAGAACAACGAAGAGGCGGGCGAGCACTTCACCCCGCGCGACGCCGTGACGCTCATGGCGAAGCTCGTATTCCAGCCCATCGCCGACCGGATCGAGTCCGGCACGTACCTTCTCTACGACGGGGCTTGCGGCACCGGCGGCATGTTGACCGTGGCGGAGGACGAGTTGCAACGGCTCGCCGAGGAGCGGGGGAAGCAGGTGTCCACGCACCTGTACGGGCAGGAGATCAACGCCGAGACCTACGCGATATGCAAGGCCGACCTGCTCCTCAAGGGCGAGGGCGAGGCCGCCGACAACATCGTGGGCGGCCCCGAGCACTCGACGCTCTCGAACGACGCGTTCCCGACACGCGAGTTCGACTTCATGCTCTCGAACCCTCCCTACGGCAAGAGTTGGAAGACCGACCTTGAGCGCATGGGCGGCAAGAAGGGGATGAACGATCACCGCTTCCTGATCGAGCACGCGGGCGACCCCGAGTACTCGCTCGTCACCCGCTCCAGCGACGGCCAACTGCTCTTCCTGGCCAACAAGCTGTCGAAGATGAAGCGGGACACTCCGCTCGGCAGCCGGATCGCCGAGGTCCACAACGGCAGTTCGCTGTTCACCGGATCGGCGGGGCAAGGCGAGAGCAACATCCGCCGGTGGATCATCGAGAGCGACTGGCTGGAGGCCATCGTCGCCCTGCCGCTCAACATGTTCTACAACACCGGCATCGCCACCTACGTCTGGGTGCTCACGAACCGGAAACCCGAGCACCGGCGGGGCAAGGTGCAGCTAATCGACGCGACCAAGTGGTTCCGTCCGCTGAGGAAGAACCTGGGAAAGAAGAACTGCGAACTCGGGCCGGAGGACATCGAGAGGATCTGCCGGACGTTCCTCGACTTCGATGAGACGGAGGAGAGCAGGGTCTTCGACAACGAGGCGTGCGGGTATTGGAAGGTGACGGTCGAGCGGCCGCTCCGGCTGAAGGTGGATCTGTCGCCTGAGCGCTGCGCCGGGTTCTCCGAGGTGTGCCGTGATGCCGGGGAGGAGCCGCTCGCAAACGCCGTCGAGCGGGCGTCCAAGACACTCGGCTAAGGGCCTCACTTCGACTTCAACGGCTTCCTGGACGCGCTCAAGGCCGACATGTCCGGTCGTCGCGCGAAACTCACCGCCAAGCGCAAGAAGTTGTTGCAGACCGTGCTGGCCGGGCGAGACAAGAAGGCGGAGCGGGTAGTCAAGAGGGTCCTCCGGTGCGGCACCGCGCCCGACCCGATCCGGGGGCTGTATGAGTCTCGCGACGGCTCGAAGTCTCGCGTCGTCGAGTACGAACCTGACACGGCGCTCAGGGACACCGAGCAGATCCCGCTTCAGGAGGAGGTCGGGATCGAGGCGTTCCTGCAGCGCGAGGTGCTCCCCTACGCCGGGGACGCATGGTACGTCGCCAAGAGCGTGAAGATCGGCTACGAGATCAGCTTCAACCGGTACTTCCACAAGCCCGAGCCGATGCGGACGCTCGATGAGATTGGGGACGACATTCTGGCGGTGGAGCGGGAGACGGAGGGGCTGCTCGTTGAGATACTGGGACGTTCGGGATGAGTGCCAACGGCCTCCGGCCCTATCCGGCCTACAGGCACTCCGGCCTGGACTGGCTCAGGGAGGTGCCGGAGCATTGGGAGCTGCGGCGCGGCAAGACAGTCTTCCGGTGCATTGACGCACGCTCGGAGACCGGAAGCGAGGAGCTCCTGACGGTATCTTCAGACCGGGGAGTCGTGCCGAGGGACTCCACAAGTGTGACGATGTTCAAGGCGCGATCATATGTCGGCCACAAGCTCTGTTGGCCTGGTGATCTCGTCATCAATAGTCTGTGGGCATGGAGCCGAGGCTTAGGCGTTTCTCGTTACCATGGAATCGTCAGCACCGCATATGGGGTGTACCGAGTCCGATGGAAGGCCAGAGCGCTTCCTGACTTCGTTCATTCGCTGGTACGATCCGAAGCCTTCAACTGGGAATTGCGAGTTCGATCGAAGGGCATCTGGTTTTCGCGGCTTCAGTTGACCGACGATTCCTTCCTCAGAGCGCCACTCCCCCTCCCCTCGCTCTCCGAACAGCGCGCCATCGTCCGTTTCCTCGAAGCCGCCGACCGGCGCATCCGGCGCTACATCCGGGCGAAGGAACGGCTGATCGAGCTATTGGAGGAGCGGAAGCGGGTGTTGATCCACGAGGCCGTCACGGGCCGGATCGATGTCCGAACCGGCCAGCCCTATCCGGCCTACAAGGACTCCGGCGTCGAGTGGCTGGGGAAGGTGCCGGAGCATTGGGAGGTGCGGCGAGTGGCAAACATCGCCGACTTGCGGGTCAGCAATGTAGACAAGCACGTCAGAGAAGAAGAGGAACCGATCCGGCTGTGCAACTATGTTGACGTGTACCACAACGAGCGAATCGATGGGAATATCGCCTTCATGCCCGCAACCGCGAAAAAGGCCGAGATCCAGAGGTTCCGCATGGCCGTCGGGGATGTGCTGCTGACCAAGGACTCCGAGGATTGGACGGACATCGGAGTGCCAGCGTTGGTCGAGTACGCTGCGCCCGATCTGGTCTGCGGATATCATCTGGCGATGCTGCGGCCCAATGGCGCCTTCCTGGACGCGGGATACCTGTTCCGCGCGCTTGGGGACTCGCGTGTGGCACGGCAATTCCGAGTCGCCGCAAATGGCGTGACGCGCTACGGACTATCGCGGCATGCGATCCGGTCTGTCCGCATCCCGCTCCCGCCCGTAGTGGCACAACGTGCCATCGTCCGCTTCCTTGATCGTGCCGACCGGTGCATCCGGCGTCACATCTCCGCAGCCCAACGCCAGATCGCCCTCCTAAAGGAGTACCGCACTCGGATGATCGCCGATGTCGTGACGGGCAAGCTTGACGTGCGCGAGGCGGCGGCAAGACTGCCGGAGACGGACCCGCTCGCCGATGATCGCGACCGGACCGACACCATCCACACCGAAGCGAACCTACATTCAACCGTACACGACATGGCGAAGGAGGCGAGCGCATGACGGATTGGAACACATGCCCGGCGGTTGAGCGCAACCCCCGCAAGATCAGCGGGGCTTGGGCCTTCACGGGCACGAGGGTGCCGGTGTACGCCCTGTTCGAGAACCTGGAGAGCGGCGCTACCGTGGAGCAGTTCCTGGAGTGGTTTCCCGAGGTCAAGGAGTGGCAGGTGACGGCGGTTCTCAAGCACGAGACGGAATACTTCAAGACGCCCGCCTGACCCGTGAAGATCCTGTTCGACCACGGGACTCCGGCACCCCTGCGCCACCATCTCCGGGAGCATTCGGTGGACAGGTCGGCCGAGAGGGGCTGGGAGTTGCTGGAGAACGGCGAACTGATCCAGAGGGCCGAGGAGGAGGGGTACGAGGTCATCGTGACGACGGACCAGAGCATGCGCTACCAGCAGAACCTGGCTGGCAGGAAGTTGGCCGTCGTGGTTCTCATGGCCACGGCATGGCCGAGGGTTCGGCTCCGGACGGTGGAGATCCGTACAGCCGTCGAGAAAGTGCGGCCCGGGGAACTCAGGGAAGTCCCGATCCCACGCCGCGCGTGACATGACCACGGACACGTCCGAACGCGGCCTCGAACGCCTGATCTGCGAGGCGCTGACCGGCGATCCCTGCGATCCGCCGTCGGGCGGCACGGTCGGCGAGCCCACCCCCGGATACGGCGGCGTCGGCTGGTCTCCCGGCAACGGTCGCGACTACGACCGCGAGTACTGCGTCGATCCGGTCCAACTCCGAGCGTTCTTGGAGGCCACGCAACCCGAGTCCGCCGCCGCCCTCCACCTCGCCGAGGACTGCCCGGCGCGCCGCAAGTTCCTGGCCCGGTTGCAAGGCGAGATCAACAAGCGTGGCGCCATCGAAGTCCTCCGCCACGGCATCAAGCACGGTCCCCACCACCTGGAGCTCTTCCACGGCACGCCGTCGGCCGGGAACAAGACGGCCCGGCGGCTGTTCGAGCTGAACCGCTTCACCGTGACGCGCCAGCTACGCTACAGCCGGGACGAGACCCAGCGCGCGCTCGACATCGCGCTGTTCATCAACGGTCTTCCCGTCTTCACTTTCGAGCTGAAGAACAACCTCACGAAGCAGACGGTCCACGATGCCGTCCGGCAGTACGAGAGGGACCGCAACCCGAGGGAGCCGCTCTTCCGGCTCGGGCGTTGCGTGGCGCACTTCGCGGTGGACGAGAGCGAGGTTCGCTTCTGCACCCAGCTGAAGGGCAAGTCCTCGTGGTTCCTGCCGTTCAACCGGGGCTGGAACCAGGGGGCGGGCAACACGCCCAACCCGGACGGCCTCAAGACCGAGTACCTGTGGCGCGAGGTGCTGGCCCGCGGGAGCCTGACGAACATCCTCGAAAACTACGCCCAGATGTTGGCTCCGAAGGACGCCGGGACGGGCAGGAAGAAGCGCGTCCAGATCTGGCCCCGCTACCAGCAACTCGACGTGGTGCGCCGCCTTCTGGAGGACGCGGCGAGTCACGGGTCCGGGAAGCGATACCTGATCCAGCACTCGGCGGGCAGCGGCAAGAGCTTCTCGATCGCTTGGCTGGCGCACCAGCTGATCCGCCTGAAGAAGGACGGCAAGACCGTCTTCGACTCGATCATCGTGGTCACGGACCGCCGGATACTGGACCGCCAGATCCGCGACACGATCCGGCAGTACGCGCAGGTCGGATCGACGGTGGGGCACGCCGAGCGGTCGGGCGACCTGCGGCGGTTCATCGAGCAGGGTAAGAAGGTCATCGTCTCGACGATCCAGAAGTTCCCGTTCATCCTCGACGAGATCGGGAGCGGGCACCGCGACCGCGCCTTTGCGATCATCATCGACGAAGCGCATTCGAGCCAGGGCGGCAAGACCGCCGGAGCCGTGTCGGACGCGCTGGGCGAGAAGGGCGACGAGGACGGATACGAGACCTATGAGGACCGCGTCAACGACGAGATCGAGCGCCGCAGGATGCTCGACAACGCCAGCTACTTCGCGTTCACTGCGACGCCCAAGAACAAGACGCTCGAACTCTTCGGGGAGGCGGTCCCGCAGGGCGACGGCACGGTCAGGCGGCTTCCGTTCCACACCTACAGCATGAAGCAGGCGATCCAGGAGGGGTTCATCCTGGACGTGCTCGAACACTACACGCCCGTCGAGAGCTACTACAGGCTCGCCAAGACAGTCGAGGAGGACCCGGAGTACGATGTCCGGAAGGCCGGGAAGAAACTCCGGCGCTACGTCGAGGGCCACGAACACGCGATCCGGCTCAAGGCCGAGATCATGGTGGACCACTTTCACGAGCAGGTGCTGGCGCAGCACAGGATCGGCGGCAAGGCACGGGCGATGGTCGTCACGAACGGGATCGAGCGCGCGATCCAGTACTTCCACGCCATCCGTAACTACCTGAGGGAGCGCAGGAGCCCCCACGAGGCCCTCGTCGCGTTCTCGGGCGAGCGCGACTACGGGGGAGACAGGGTGAGCGAGGCCAATCTGAACGGCCTCCCCTCGTCGAAGATCGCCGAGAGATTCCAGCAGGACCCGTACCGGTTCCTCGTCTGCGCGGACAAGTTCCAGACCGGCTACGACGAGCCGCTGCTGCACACGATGTACGTGGACAAGACGCTTTCGGGGATCAGGGCGGTCCAGACGCTTTCGCGCCTCAACCGGTCGCACGCGGAAAAGCGGGACGTGTTCGTGCTCGACTTCCTGAACGACACCGAGACCATCACGAAGGCCTTCTCGGATTACTACCGAACCACGGTCCTTTCCGACGAGACCGACCCCGACCGGATCCACGACCTACAGGCCGATCTTGACGGGGCGCAGGTGTACACTCCCGATCAGGTCCGGGCGTTCGTGAAGCTGTATCTGGACGGCGCGGAGCGCGGACGGCTCGACCCCTTCCTCGACCGGTGCGTGGCGGCGTACCTCGAGGATCTGGACGAGGACGGGCAGGTCCGGTTCAAGGGCAGAGCCAAGGCGTTCACCCGCGCCTACGCGTTCCTCTCCTCGATCCTTCCCTACAACAACCTTGGCTGGGAGGAGCGCTCGATCTTCCTGAACTTCCTGATCCCGAAGCTGCCGGCGCCCGAGGAGCCCGATCTGTCGAAGGGCATCCTCGAGAGGATCGACATGGACAGCTACCGCGTTGAGAAGCACCGGATGCGGAAGATCATCCTCGACGACGAGGACGGGGAGATCGATCCGGTCACGACGGGCGAGGGCGGCGGCAAGGGCGAGATCGAGACCGACCGGCTGTCGGCGATCATCGAGGAGTTCAACGACCGGTTCGGCGGAATCGAGTGGGGGGACCCCGACCGGGTCATCCGGACGGCCACGCAGGACATTCCGGCCTCGGTGGCGAAGGACGCCCGGTTCGAGAACGCGCGGCAGAACTCCGACAGGGAGAATGCCCGCGTCGAGTCCGACAAGGCGACGGAGCGGGCGGTGCTCGGGATGGTGCGGGACAACACCCAACTCTTCAAGCTGTTCGCCGACGACCCGGACTTCCGGCGGTGGCTGGCGGACACCGCTTTCCGGCTGGCCTACGAAGCGACGCGCTGAGGAGCGCGGATGGCCTCCCGAGGCGTTGCGGGGGTGTTTTTCCGCCCCAGTGGCGACGACCGCCGCCGGCTACTTTACGTTATTGGACCTCCTCATACGTTATCGGCCAATAGGAGATTCCTGACGGGTTGACTTGCTGGCGAGCGGCTCTTCAGCGTTCCAGGCATGGAGACGCAGAAGCACCAGTTCAGCACGCGGGTCGGCACTTCCCTCAGGGACCCTGCCGCGCCGTCCCCGGCGGCCTTGGTGATGAAGCCGCTGAGCGTCTCGGATCGCTGGGAGGGCGGTACGCGGGGCGGACATCGAGGCGCGATTGGCGGCGCGTGGCCGGACTCCGATTCCGCAACTCGCTGCCACGGCACAACGTGGGGAATATCCTACATCCCATACACTTGCGTGACTTGCCGACTCCTTGTTTGCCTTCATGCCATGGAGATCGAGAGGAGGCGGTTCGCGGCGCGCGTGCGAAGGGTCCGTGCCGGACGCCACTCCCATGACGGCCGTTCGCGCCGTGACGGCGCGGACGCCCGAGGCTGGCTGAGGGTCACTCACCCGAGGGGGACGCAAGAAGGCGCTGAAGCTCGTCGGCTGGATGGGTCGCCGGGCCGAGCGGATCATGGACGCGCGCGCCGAGATGTTGCCGCGCGGCATGCCAGCCGAATCGCACGAGCCTTAGCCGCCGGGAAGACGGTGTCCGGCATCGGGGGAGCGGACGAGCCCTGCGGCATGCATGCCCGGACCCATTGCCCGGCGCGGTGGCGCGAGCCCGTGGAGGACACCGGTGCGGCGCGGTGAGCCGGACCGTTCACGGGCTCGCCGGAGGGGCTTGTCGGACGCGGCTAATGCCGGGGAGCCAGCATACTCTCCGTGGCCACACTTCGCGTGTCCCCAGGAGAGGCTGGCCGGGGGCCGTGCCCCCTCTGACCCCCGAAACGGAAACGGCGCGCCGTGAGCGCCGGACGCGCCGTTTGGGTGAAGGTCCGCGCCAGCGAGGCGGAGCGTGCCGAGTGGCACGCCAAGGCGCGCGCCGCTGGCCTCACGCTGTCGGATCTGGTGCGCCGGTCGGTGGGCCGGACGCGCACCTGGACGGTGGCGCACGCCGAGGTCGAGCGCGAGCGCACCCGCCAGATCGCGCGGATCGGGAACAACCTCAACCAGATCGCTCGGTGGGCGAACACCCACCGGGGGTCCATCGAAGCCGTCGAGGTGATCGGCCACCTCATCGCCATCAAGCGGACCCTCGCGGCGCTGGCTCCCGTCGAGAGTTCGGACGCGGATGCTGGTTAAGTTCCTGGCCCGCGGGACCGGCTCGGCGCGGGACGCGGCCGACTACCTCCTCGGGGAGCGGGACGCGGCCGGGAAGCTGCGCGAAGGCGTCGAGGTCCTTCGGGGAGATCCGAACGAAGTGGCCGCCGTGGCCGACACGCTGGAGTTCGAGCACAGGTACACCTCCGGGGTGATTGCATGGGCGCCGGAGGACGAGCCGACCGACGAACAGATCGGCGCGGTCCTGGACGCCTTCGAGGACACGGCCTGGGCCGGGCTCGAACCCGACCGCTACGCCTGGGCGGTCGTGCTGCACCGCGAGCGCGGCGGCGGCGCTCACGTCCACATCCTCGCCGCGCGGTGCGACTTGGAAACCGGACGAAGCCTCAACATCGCCCCACCCGGCTGGGAGAAGACCTTCGGTCCCCTCCGGGACGCCTTCAACCATGAACACGGCTGGGCTCGGCCGGACGATCCCGCGCGGGCCAGGGTGCAGCAACCCGGCCACCGCGCCTATATCGAGGCGGCGCGGCTGCGGGCCGGACTACGGCTCGAATCCTCCCCCCGAGACCTGATCCGTGACTACCTGCTCCAGCGCGTCGAGCACGGCACGGCGCGGAACCGGGCCGATGTCGTCGCCGCGCTGCGGGAGGCGGGCCTCGAAGTGCCGCGCCAGGGCAAGGACTACCTCACCGCGCTGGATCCCGAGACCGGGGACCGGTGGCGGCTGAAAGGAGAACTGTATGGAGAGAACTTCGACCGCGAACGATTTGACCGAGCGGCTGCGGAAGCGGCTGGAGAGCGAGAGACGGGAGATCGAGGAGTTGACCGCGAGCGAGCTGGAGCGGCTCGGCGAGAACTCGCGGCGCGTCGCGAGGAACGCGCTGCGTTCCATCGAGCGCGATACGGAGGAGGCGACCGGCAAGGTACGCGAGTTGCTGGCCAAGGCGTGGCAACGGCCCTTGATCGTCGGCCTGAGCCTTTGGCTCGGTTTCTTCGGCGGAAGCTGGGCGACGATGCGCTGGCTGTCGAGGAGCATCCAGAACCGGATCGAGACCCGCGCCGAACTGAATCGGGCCATCGAGGACGCCCGGCGGACGCTGGCCCAGCTGGAGGTGGACACCTGGGGGCTCGTGTTCCACGAGATCAAGGGCGAGCGGTTCGCGGTGGTGCCGGACGGGGTGCTGGCCGATCCGCCCTGGTGGGTGGACGGGGACCGTCCGGCGTTGAAGTTGTCGAGAGAGTGAGGGAGCTGTATGAGCGAGTTGGAGAGGCAGTTGACGGAGGCCTTGAAGAGGTTGTCCGCGCAGTACGAGACGGAACAGCGGCGGCACTCCGGGCAGGTCGAAGGCTTGAGGCAGCACGTCGAAGCCTTGCGAGGGCGCGTCGAGCGGCAAAGCGGGGAGAACGAAGCCTTGCGGCAGCACGTCGAGCGGCAGAGCGGGGAGAACGAAGCCTTGCGGACGCGAATCGAGTGGCTGGACGAGCAAGTTACACGCTTGGCCGAGTGCTACGGCACGCTCGCCGCGACCTTGTGATGATGGTGACCGCGATGCGCCTGCGCGGGCCGGGCCGCGATTGCGATCATGGTCCGAGCCGTTGATGAACGGGAAATCTGGCGTGGACGGCCTCCCGCAGCGAGCTTTGAGGCGCGCAGATCGTGCGGTCCATCATTGGAGGAATCGAATGATGGCACGCACGAAGCGGGACCGGCGCAGCTAGAGCGCCGGCGAGTGGGGCCGGAACCGGGTGAGGGTGTTTGCCGATCCCAAGACCGGTCTCTACCAGATAGAGTGGCGAGAGAACGGACGCAGGCTCACCCGATCCCTGAAGCACCGGGACTGGTCGAGGGCCAAGCGGCAGGCCGACGAGGCCGCCGCAGGCCTCGCGATGTACGAGCCCGATGGCAGGGCCGAGGCCGAGTCCGCGCCGCTCACCCTGGGACGGCTTTTTGAAATCTACGGTGAGGAGGTGGTCCCGACGAAGCAGAGGCGGACCCAGCGCCAGAACAGGGCTACGATGCGGATGTTCCTCGACTTCCTCGGGCGCGACCGAAGACCCGAAACGCTTTCCCGGCACGACTGGGACCGGTTCATCCGGGAGCGGCGCGGGGGCAGGGTCGGACCGAGCGGCAAGCTCGTATCCGACAGCACCATCGCATTCGACCTGAAGATCCTGCTCGCGATCTTCAACTGGGCCGCCAAGTCGAGAGATGAGCACGGAAATCTGCTCATCGGCTTCAACCCGCTGAAGGGACTCGGAGGGCCGAAGGTGAAGAACCCCACCCGGGTCGTGCTTTCCGACGAGGAATACGAGGCGTTGCTGAAGGTGTCCAGACAGGTGGGTTGGCGCTTCCATGTCGCACTCGTCCTCGCCCACGAGACCGGGCACCGAATCGGTGCCATCCGGAAGCTGAGGTGGGCGGACATCGACTTCGAGGACAGGACCATCCTTTGGCGGGCCGAGCACGAGAAGACCGGATACGAGCACCGGACGCCGGTGACCGACGAGGCGATCGCTGCCTTGGATGAGGCGCGGAGGTACGCTCGCGGGGCCGAAGACGCGCTGGTACTGCCCGCGCCGCGGGATCCGTCGACATGCGTGAGCCCCGCGCGGGTGAGCACGTGGTGGCAGACCGCCGAGCGGCGGGCGGGGTTGGAGCCCAAGCGCGGGAGAGGCTGGCACTCGCTCAGGCGGAAGTTCGCTTCCGACCTCATCGGTCTGCCGCTCAAGGTGCTTTGCGATCTCGGCGGCTGGAGGGAAGCCCGGACCGTCCTGCGGTGTTACCAGCACACCGATGAGGTACAACTCCGGACGGCTCTGGACAGTCGTCCCCGGAAGGTTGGCGTCTAATCCGATCAGCGGGAATCGAACAGCGGGAATCGGATCCCCGAATCCCGTAAGTGATGCGCTCGCAACAAGATCACAAATCGGGAGTTACTTACGGTCCATAGTTTCCCCGAAACGCTCGTGGAAAGCCCGGAAACGGCCTCCGAGCCCGTCGCGGAAGCGGCGGCGGGTTGGGTTGGGCCTCGGTGCTTGCTCTCCGGCCCGCCAGATGGGCGGCCCGGTCGTCCATGAGCCAGCCCGTCGAGTTGCCGTGGACGGCGGCCAATCGCTGCGTGACGTAGTTGCTCTAGGCTTGGAGAACCCGGGCCCGGCGCTCAAACAAGTCGGACCGCTGATACGCCTGAACGACTTGGCTTCTCGGTACGTGGGCGAGGCAGGCTTCCGCGACCTCCGCCGGAACCCGTGCAGCGTCGAGGCGACCCGCGCACGCCGAAGCACGGTCCTCGCCGCGTTCGCAGCCAACGGCCCTCCCGATCTCGACGGAAACACATACGCGGACTTGCCCGACAGCGCGCGCCCGTTCAAGCACCTCGAGCGCGCTCGTGATCCGATCCACGCGCTTGTCCAACAGAGGCGCGGCGTGAAGGCGGAACGTCGAGGCCCATTGCTCGGCAAGCGGGCTCCCGGCCTTCCACCCGTCGCGGTGAAGCTTGATCGTCCGATCGGCGGCTTCGGCGAAGGTCGGGACGCCACGCCCGCGCGGGTCCCGGCCGAGGCGGACCATGCGGCTGTTGTCCAGTGCGTTCCGGCGAGCCTCGGCGAGCGTCACCTCGGGGTACGGCCCAAGTCCGATCGAGGTGAGCCGGCCCTCGATCCTGACGCGCTGCCGCCACGTCTTCGTGATCCGGCCCGTCGCCGTCCGGTGGACTCGGAGGCTCAAGCCCCGCCCGCCGCGCCCGTCCCCGTACACGCCGGGTCGGCCAATCGTGCGAACGAAGGCGGCGGCGAGCGTTCTCGGTCGTTTGGCCATGCGTTCCTTCCTCAAGGTGTGTATCACTTATTGCAGCACTACACATGAAGAAATACACCGGATAGTCTTGGAACGCAAGGGACGGACGTACTCTGAATGCTAAGCGGAAAGCGTTGTCCTACAGCATGTTACGGGACGACTTGTGTACTACTCTGGACTTCTTCGGATCATGGTATCAGCGTTCAATCGGAACTCGACGCAACTGAGTGGCAGCCCGGCCGGAAACTCGTGCGACCGGCGGGGCCTCGGACGAACCCCTCAATGAGATCGGGCCCCGGGGTCCCTGTGGCTACAGGGCAGGTTCCGTAACGCCATACATCTTCCGCAAGCGCTTGAGTTCCTCCATCAATTTCGAGGTTACCTCCGACATGGCATTCTGGCCGTAGACGCTCTGCGTCTCTTCGGGATTCCGATCCATGTCGTACAGCTCCCATTCGTCGCTCTCGTAGAAACGGATCAGCTTGTAACGACCGGTGCGAACGCCCTCGTGCGCGGGCACGCCGTGCGCGGTTTGACTTTCGTAGTAGTGGTAGTAGAAGGACTTGCGCCAGTTCCCGGGCGTGTCTCCCTTCAGGATCGGCACTAGGCTGCGCCCTTGCATGTCGGGCGGCTCTTCCACGCCGGCGATCTCCAGGAACGTTTCCGCGTAGTCGAGATTGGAAACAAGATCCCGGCTGGTCGCTCCCGGCTCGACAACGCCGGGCCATCGAACGACCAGCGGCGTGCGCAAGGACTCCTTGTACATCCACCGCTTGTCGAACCAGCCGTGCTCACCCAGGTAGAATCCCTGGTCCGAACTGTAGACCACGACCGTGTTGTCTGCCAGTCCCGTCTCGTCGAGATAACGCAGGAGCCGACCGATGTTGTCGTCCACCGAGGCGATACAGCGCAGATAGTCCTTGATGTAGCGCTGGTATTTCCAGCGGATCAGTTCCTTGCCTTCCAGGCTCGACTCCAGAAACGCCTCGTTCTTGGGCCCGTAAACGGCATCCCACACCGCCTTTTGCTTCGCATTGAGCCTCCCGTAGCTGTTCATCCACTGGCGAAGAACGCGGTCGTCCTGCGGCGTGTCCGGTGGCGGGTTGATCTTCAGGTCATGGGCCGCCACCATGTGCCGGCCGATTTCCATGCGGTTCTTGGCGGCAGGGGATGCTCGGCCGGAGTAGTCGTCAAAAAGCGTCGGCGGCTCCCAGATATGCTGCCCGTCGTAAAGAGTGAGATGCTCGGGCCCCGGCATCCAGTTGCGATGCGGCGCCTTGTGCTGGCTCATCAGCATGAACGGCTTGTCCGGGTCCCGGCGGTCCTTGAGCCATTCGAGAGACAGGTCGGTGATGATGTCGGTCGTGTAGCCCTCGTGGCGGCGCCGCGTGTCGTCAGGCCCCAGCCGCATGTCGGGGTTGTAGTAGGCGCCCTGCCCAGGGAGCACTTCCCAGGCGTCGAAGCCGGTTGGCGCCGTCTTCAGATGCCACTTGCCGAAGATGGCGGTCTGGTACCCGGCTGCCTGCAGAAGTTTCGGAAACGTCTGCTGCGAGCCGTCGAATCGAAGCCGGTTGTCCAAGACTCCGTTGAGGTGGCTGTACTTGCCCGTCAAGATGACCGCGCGGCTGGGCGCGCAGATGGAATTCGTGACAAGCGCCCGATCGAACCGAATGCCTTCCCGGGCGATGCGGTCGATGTTCGGCGTGTGGTTGATCATCGAGCCGTAGGCGCTGATCGCCTGGTAGGCGTGGTCGTCCGTGAAAACGAAAAGGATGTTGGGCTTGTCCGCGGCGGCGGGCAGCGCCGCACCGACTAGCAGTGCAGCAGAGACAATGATGCGCATCACGCAATGCATTCTATCGAAGCGAGCGGCACGCGACTTGCAGAGGGGAACGGCACTCCGAGGCGAACCGACGATTGGCGTTCCCTGTGACACGGTGCCATTCACAGCCGACCCGACTGAACGACAGTTTCTTGAAGCGCAGAATCGCGGGTCGCAAACTTTCGCCGTGATCATTTTCCGCGCTCGCGCCAACGGAATTCCACGCGATCATGCCCCTTTGGTGATCCATCGTGCGGTCGAACGTTTGAAGCCGGAGGAATCTCGGCCCGCCTAACTCCATACAATGGGCAGTAATGGGCGCCACGCTCATCGACGTGCGGAACCTGACGTTCCGCTACCCGGACGGCACGGAGGCTCTGCGAGACATTAGCTTTGTGCTGCGCAGGTCAGAGACCGTTGCCATCTTCGGGGCCAACGGATCGGGGAAGACTACCTTCCTCAACCACTTGGTCGGCCTGCTGCACGGCGAGGGGTCAGTGACAGTCTGCGGCATGAATCTGGAGGACGCCAACCTGCCGGCAGTTCGCCAGCGTGTGGGCATGCTGTTCCAAGACTCGGACGACCAGATTTTCATGCCGACGATCGAGGAGGACGTGGCGTTCGGCCCGCTGAACATGGGCCTCGATCCAGCTATCGTGCAACAGCGCGTGGATCGCTGCTTGGAACAAGTCGGCTTGAACGGTCAGCGTCGGAGGCCGCCTCACCATTTGGGCGCGGGCGAACGCCGTCGAGCAGCACTGGCGGGGGTTCTCGCGATGGAGCCGGAAATTCTCCTGCTAGACGAGCCGGCCACCTTTCTTGACCCGCCTGCCAGAAAAGAGCTGGTTCGCACTTTGCGGTCCCTGCCCCAGGCCAAGATCCTAGTGACTCACGAAGTCGGCCTCGCCGAGTCCCTCGCGGACCGCGCTGTGTTCTTCATGGAAGGGCGCATAGTAGCGGAAGGCGGCGTCAACGAGATTGCCAAGCTTTTTGATTGGCGCTGAGACCTGCTAATTCCTCGGCATGCGCGGCGAGGGGTGCTGCGCTCCCATGCGCTCCCACCAAGCCTCCAGTCGATTCAACAGAGCCGTTGCCATCTCGGGCCGCTCGGAGGCCAGATTCCGCTGCTCGCCGATGTCATTCGCCAGGTTGTACAGTTCGACACTCGCGTCCTCGTAGTAGCGCAGAAGTTTCCAATCCCCCGCCCGAACGGAACTTACCGGAGACGTCGTGGCGTAGTAATGCGGGTAGTGGAAGAAGAGAGCGGCGCGATCCGTTTCAACCTCCGGGTCCCTGAGTATCGGTGTCAAATTGATGCCGTCTACAGTGCGGTTGTAATCCTTGTCGCCGGCCAGCCCCGCGATCGACAGGATGGTGCGGTAGTAGTCAACGCTGCTGATCGGAGTGTCAGCGACTGAGCCGGGCACCGTGACTCCAGGCCATCGGATCATGGCAGGGACGCGGACACCGCCTTCGTACAACGACCCCTTGCCTGATCGCAGAGGCGAATTGTCCGTCACCTGCATGCCCTCGTATTTGTTAACGAATCCTCCGTTGTCCGACGTCAGGATCACGACCGTGTCGTCGGCGCGTCCCAGTTCGTCGAGGGTGTCAAGCAACCGCCCGACGTTCTCATCCAGGGAATGCACCATGGCGGCAAGATGAGGATTGCGATGCCTCGTCCCATCGCGAATCTTGGCCTGATAGCGCGCGGCAATCCCGGGCTTGCCCTCGATCGGCGTATGGACCGTGTGGTACGCAAGGTGCAAGAACCAAGGCTTGGCACTTTCCTTCCGTAGGATTTGGATCGCCTCCGTTGTCAGACGATCCGTGAGGTACTCGCCTTCCCGCCCTCCTTCCAGATGCGGGACGTAGCGGAGCCCGGCGAAGGGGCGCGAACCGCTGTAGGGATAGAAGAATGTCTGCGGGGCGCCCCACAGCGTCCCGCCGATGTTGTAGTCGAATCCCTGCGTCTGTGGATAGTACTCGGCTGTCCCCAGGTGCCACTTGCCAACATGGGCGGTCACGTATCCCGCCTGGCTCAGGACCTCGGCAACGGTGAGTTCTTCGTGAGGAAGGCTGTCGGCGGTGACCGGAGGAATCACCTGGCGATTGAGCGGCGGATTCTTCGCGGCTTCCCGCCAAACTGTCATGCGCAGCTTCGCGGGATACTTTCCCGTCATGATTGACGCCCTGGTCGGGCTGCACACGGGCGAAGCCGCGTAGGCGTTGGTGAAGCGCATCGCGGTCTCCGAGAAAGCGTCGATGCGAGGTGTCTCATGAAAGTCCGACCCGTACACGCCCAGGTCCGACCAACCCATGTCGTCGACTAGCAGGAACAGGAAGTTCGGCCCGTCTTGCGCACAGACCAACGGTGCAGACAACCCGAGCAGAACGGCGCCCCTTAGCAATCCCCGCATATCGAAATTGTATCCGCCGGAGTTGCCGGGCTGACGGGAGGACTCGGGAGCTTGCTGCTGATCTTGCCATTCTGACCTAGCGAGTTGCGGTCGCAGGCATGCCGTGCGGCTTCTGGCCCGCAGGATGCGAGACCGATATGCGCCAATGAAGGCGCGTCGGCACCTCGGGTGCCTCCGGGTGGGCATTCCGACACGAATGGCGAAGCGGATGACGGCGACTGGCCGGCTGAGGCAGGCGTTCGGTCGGCGGGACTAGCTGGCGAACGGCATGAGGATGCTACGGCCCGGCAGAGCGGACATGCGCGAGCTGAGCAGCCCGACGGCGAGAGCGGGAAGCGGCCCCGGCAGGGCTGCGTGCCCGCGTGCCGCGACAACGGGTTCGAATGAAGTCTGAATCAAGGCAGCCGCGGAATCCTCGGCAGAGTGGGCGGAAGTGGGTGCAGCGAACCGCGACCGGATTAGCGAGCCCGACCCAGATTGACGATCGATGTAGAAACCAGAACAGCGACGTCGGCCGGGCCGCCCACAGGCAATGTCCTGCGGATCTGAGGATCGCGGATGCCTCGGACGCGTCAAGATGCGTTCGGCCCCGGCCAAACACGACCGACCAGACTCAATGACACGGAAAGGCGCAATCGCGAACCGATACAATCGAATTACGGCGGCATGCTGCCCGGACGGCACGCTACGCGACCGGTGCCACTTCCCCTCCCCAATTCACGGAAGGCACTGTGCCTCATAGGCTTGGCCGTAGCGGCCATAGCGGCAGGCGTCCTGTACCTCGCGACTCCGCCCGCTATCCTATTCCTCGGCTTTCCTGGCATGTACCGCTTCCTGCTCGCCGAGAGCTCCCAGCAGAGCGGCGTCCGGTACACGTATTGGAGCCCCGAGAAAATTGACGACCCGGCGCTCGGCAGACCGGACTTCAGCCGCTACAAGGTGATCTTTGTCAGCGGCCGCCGGTCGGACCCGCTCGCGCGGCCGCTGAGGGAAGCGCTTCAGGAGGCGGGCGTGGCAGGTGCCAGAGTGATCGTGCTCCCGGCTCACGACACTGAGCGGCTAGGAGTTGGCAACGCGGATTTCGGAGGGCGGGACCGCTGGGTCGACGACTACTGGCGTTTCGGCGGGGTGAGCAACATGGCCCGCCTGCTCCAGACTGCTGCCGCCCGCTACGAAGGCCGAGACTTTGAGGTCCTGCCGCCCGAGCCCACTCCGGACGATGGCTACTACCATCCCTCCTCGCCCAGCCTGTTCACATCGACCTCCGAGTACGCAGACTGGTACGACTCCGCGGGCCTATTCAGGGCCGGCAACCCGAAGGTGCTGATCGACTTCGCAGACGGCTGGAGGCTGGGCATGAACCAAGCCACCGATGCCGTGATCCGCGCATTCGAGGAGGGCGGTTTCAACACCGCCGCGATATTCGGCACCGCGCAGGCTGCCCCCTTCGCCTTGGAGTACGGGCCCGACATTATCATTTCGAGAAAGCACGGCCGCTGGTGGCTCGGCGAGCCGGGCGTCGAAGTGCTCGACGAAAAGCTTGACGTGCCGATACTGCGAGGCCTCTCCTTGCTTTTTACCGGCGAGTCGTTTAGCGACTACCAGCTGACCAGGGCTGGGATCCGCGATGCCGGCTTGATCATGGGCGCGATGGTTCCCGAGCTTGACGGAGCCATCCAGCCCACTCTCATCGAAGGCCTCGATTCGGAATGGTACGGGAGACGGTTCGAAGCCTTTCGGGAGGAGCGCATTGGGCTCCTGGTGGAGCGCGCCAAGCGCTGGGTGCGGTTGCGCAAGGCCAAGAACTCGCAGAAGAAGGTCGCCGTCTTCTACGTTTCCGGGATCGGTAAGGGCCGAATTACGGCCGCCAGCCTCAACGTGCCGCGCAGCTTGATTCGCTTTCTCTCCGCGATGCGTCGCGCGGGGTACGTGATCGACGATCCGCCGGCCGGTGCCGAGGCACTGCTGGCGGAGATGCTTGACAAGGGGCGCAACGTCAGCTTCGGGCGCCCACGGGACTTGCGACAGCTTTCGGAACGCGACGGCGTGCTGATGCTCCCGGTCGAAGGCTACGCGCGTTGGTTCGAAGGCCTCCCCGACAGCATGCGCCAAGAGGTGACCGAATCGTTCGGCCCGCCTCCCGGTAATCTCATGACCCTGCGGAGCAACGGCGAGTCGTTCTTCGTGGTGCCGAAGCTGGACTACGGCAACGTGATCGTCCTTCCGCAACCCGTGCGCGGCGCCGAAATGGATGCCAAGCTGCAGCACAACGACAGGGTGCCGCCTCCACATCAGTACCTAGCGGTCTACTGGTGGCTGCGTGAGGTCTGGGGAGCCGACGCGATCGTCAACTACGGCACCCACGGCACTCACGAGTTCCTGCCCGGCCGCCCACTCGGCCAGCTGGCTGACGATTGGTCGGACCGCACGATCGGCCCGCTGCCGAACCTATACGTCTACGTCATGGATAACGTCGGAGAGGCGCTGATCGCGAAGCGACGCGGGGCGGCGGTTACGGTGAGCCACCACGTTCCTCCGGTGGACGCGGCCGAGATCACCAGCGAGGAACCGCGGGTGGCCGAGCTGCTGCGCTTCACACGTCAATTCGAGTCGGCTCCGGACGGCGCGCTCAAGGAAAAGCTCCGGGAGCGGATCCGGAGAATGGGTGTCGAACAGGGCTTCGACCGCGACCTTGGCAGCGACTGGGCGGCCAGCTCACCTAGCGACGACGAAGTCGCGCGCCTCGGCCTGCATATCCATCTGATTGACGAGGACAGGATTCCGCTCGGCCTGCACGTGCATGGCCGAGCTGCCGACCCGACCGAGCTCGCGCCGATGGTATCCGCGATGCTGGGCGAGGAGTTCGTGGAGTCACTGAGTTGCTCGCAAGGATCTAAGAACCGAGTCGACTGCGCGGCAGATGCCCAGCAGCGAGCCGAAGAAATTGTGAGCCACGCACTGGCGGGAGGGCGGCCTCAAGCCGCCCTCCGTCCGTTTCGGCAGGAGTTCGACCGGCTCAGCGAGGCATTTGCCCGCACCCCCGAGGAAATCGGCCACACCCTCGGCGCGCTGGCCGGAAGCTACGTCCCGCCTGGCAGCGGCGGCGATCCGGTCCGCAACCCCCGGGCGCTGCCTTCCGGCCGCAATCTTTACGGCGTGAACCCCACGGAGCTCCCCACGCAGTCCGCGTGGGAACTAGGCGTCCGCCTGGCGGAGGAGCAGGTGACGGCAGAGCGCGCGCGGCTGGGCCGCTGGCCCCGAAAGATCGGCTTCACGCTGTGGAACACCGAGCTGATCCGCCAGCACGGCACCGATCTGGCGCACGTCATGCAACTGCTGGGCATCCGTCCGGTATGGGACCACCGAAACGTTGTCGAAGACGTCGAGCTGATCCCCGCCACGGAATTGGGCCGCCCGCGAATCGATGTGGTGGTGCAAGCCGCGTCGCTGTTTCGCGACACGTTCCCGGACCGTATGAAGCTGCTGGACAAGGCCGCCAGGCTCGCCGCAAGCGCTGCGGACGGCGAGAATTATGTCGCCGAGCACACCGCCGAGGCAGAACGCGAACTGAAGCGATCCGGCATGGCGGCCAAGGACGCCAGTGTGCTGGCATACGCACGGATTTTCAGCAATTCCGCCGGAGGCTACGGCACGGGGTTGGTCGCGTCCATCGAGCGTAGCGGCGACTACGCCTCCTCGCAGGGTCTGACGGAGGCCTACCTGGCGCGCACCGGCGCCGTGTACACCGAAGGCTACGAATGGGGCAAGGCCGTCCCCGAAGCCTACCGGGCCCACCTGCGTAGCACCGACGCTGTCACTCTTAGCCGCTCCACGAACATCGTCGGTGCACTGACTTTGGACCACTATTTCGAGTATCTCGGCGGGATGACAATGGCTGTGCGCGACACCACGGGAGTGTCCCCGGAAACCTATCTGGCCGACGTGCGAGATCCGCGGAAGGCCCGCATCGAGACTGCCCGCGAGGCGCTGGCCCGCGGCTTGCGCGGCAAGTTCTGGAACCCGAAGTGGATTCGGGAGTTGCAGGGAGAGGGTTTTTCCGGGGCCGTGGAGATGGCTCAGACAGCGACGAACCTGTTCGGCTGGCAAGTGACCAAGCCGGAAGTGGCCGGCCAGGAGGTATGGAGCCGGGTCCACGAGATCTACGTCCGCGACTCGCTTGGTCTAGACCTCCCAGGATGGTTCGATACGGAGAACCCTTTCGCCTACCAAGAGATGATGGCCGTCTTGCTGGAAGCCGCCCGCAAGGGATACTGGATACCCGACGCCGGTGCATTGCGGGAACTCGCCTTGGAGTACGTGCGGTCCCTGGATCGGCACGGAGCCTCCGGGAGCGTCCGCACGACTGGCAATCGGCCGTTCGAGGAATTCGTCGAATTGCGCGTCGCGAGTTCCGAGCAGCCGGAACTCGTCTCAGTTCTGCTCGACGAATTGCGGGACGGAAGCCGGCCCCGGGTCGAGGGCCGCAGGCTCGTGGAGCGGGACGCAGTCGAGGACCGAGGCCGGAGCCGTGTCAGCCCGGAAGCTGGCTTGACCGCGCTTGGTCTGCTAGCCGGGGTGTTCTTGCTGGGATGGCGGCGAAACCGATAGGCTCCTGCATTCGGCGACCCGCCGCCGAAACAATCTCTGGCCGGATCTGGGCGTTGCTATACTGCGCTTATTAATAGAGTTCCCGCCCTGGATAGCACACGCTCGCTGCGCGAGTGCCCTGGGACGACAGCTCGCGACAACCAAAGTGTCCAAGACGTTCTACATCGAAACCTTCGGCTGTCAGATGAACGTTCATGACAGCGAGAAGGTGCGCGGCCTGCTCGAGGCCCGCGGTTACAGCCAAGTGTCGTCGCCCTCCGAGGCTGGCATGGTGCTCTACAACACCTGCAGCATTCGTGACAAGGCGGAGCAAAAGGTGTTCTCGCGCCTGGGCGGGATCAAGCGCCAGGCGTCCGGCAAGACCATTGGCGTGCTCGGGTGCGTTGCGCAGCACAATGGCGAGGATATATTCCAGCAGGCTCCGCACGTGGATTTCGTTTGCGGTTCGGCCAGCTACAACGCCCTTCCGGAGATTCTCGATCGGGTCGAGGCGGGCGAGGCGCGGGTTACCGGCCTGAGTCTCGAAACGAACGAAACTTTTGACGCTCCGCGCATCGAGCGGGACCGGCCTTACAGCGCCTACATCACGATCATCGAGGGCTGCGACAAGTCTTGCACGTACTGCGTGGTCCCATTCACGCGGGGTCCGGAGCGGAGCCGCGACAGCGAGGCCCTGATGCGAGAGGCTCGGGAGCTCGCGGCACGCGGCTACACGGAAATCACGCTGCTCGGGCAGACCGTCAACAGCTACCGGGACCCCGCTTCCGCTGGGTGGTCTTTCGCGCGCCTGCTCGACGAGATTGGGCGCTTGCCGCGCATCCGCAGGGTCCGTTTCACGACTTCGCATCCCTCGGATTTCACCCGCGATATCGTTGACGCCATCGATCGCAACGAGTCCCTGTGCGACTGGGTGCATCTTCCGGTCCAGTCGGGTTCGACTAGTGTCCTGAAGGGCATGCGTCGTACGTATGGCCGGGACGAGTACCTGCGCTGCGTCGAGATGATCAAGAGTGCCGAGCGGAAAATCGAGTTGAGCACCGACATCATCGTGGGCTTTCCGGGCGAGACCGAAGCCGACTTCGAGCAAACCCTATCCCTGCTGGATTCGGTGCAGTACGCCTCCGTCTTCTCTTTCAAGTACTCGCCGCGTCGCGGCACGCCGGCGGCGGAAATGCAGCAAGTCCCGGAAGTGGAAAAAGGCCGACGACTCCGTGAGCTGCAGCAGCGGCAACGGCGCATCCAGCTTCGTCGCAACGCCGAACTGATCGGGCGCTCGGAAGAGGCTCTCGTCGAGCGACGCAATTTGAAATTCCGCCAATGGGTCGGCAGGACCACGCAGAACCGCGTGCTCAATTTTTCCGACCCCTCGGCTCTCGCGACCGGGCGCGACCTGCGCGGCACGTACTGCCAAGTGCAAGTGACGGCGTCCGGACCCAACTCTCTGGTCGGCGAACTCGTGTCCGCCGAGGCCGAGCCCGCATTCCAAGGGCTCCATGTTCTGAACTGAAGGAGAAACCGATGCCGGACGTCGAGATGAGAATCTGCGGGCTGATGATGGACCCGATCACGAACATGCCCATCGTGATCCTCAAGGATCGCTCGAACAAGACCGTGCTGCCCATCTGGATCGGCGTCTACGAAGCGAACGCGATCGCGCTCGAAATCGAAAAGGTCGCCACCCCCCGGCCGATGACTCACGACCTGCTTCGGAATCTGCTCCACGGCTGCGACGCCTGGATCCAGCGCGTGGTCGTAAACGAGCTGAAGGACGACACCTTCTTCGCGGTCATCTGGGTAGAGCGCGAGGGGCAGCTGATGTCAATCGATTCCCGTCCGAGCGACGCGCTGGCCTTGGCGTTGCGGCTCGACTGCCCGATTTACGTGAACGAGCAAGTGATCGCGTCGTCCAAGCTGTCGCCTACGCTGAACGACAAGGCTAACAGCGAAGAACTGCGCAAATGGCTCGAGAACCTCGGGGAAGAGGATCTCGGACGCTACAAGATGTAACGCCCGTCCAGTCAGACAACCGGGCCGCGGTGCTCTCCAAGCGCGGCAGCCCTTTTCTTCCCGTCGTCCAGAGCTTCGCTGAGTTCCCTGCCCTCGAGCGGCTTGTAGGCCTGCACTGTCTCGACCGCCTTTTCGAGTTCGGCAACCGACTTCATGCCCATGATGGCAACCGACAGGCCGGGGATGCCCAGTGCGTACCGTACCGCACGCCCGTAGTGGGGGTCGGCGGAAAGAATCGCCCCGTCACCCTGCGTCCCGCCTAGGATTTTCATTGCCACGATGCCGATGCCGCGTTCGGCGGCTTCTTGGAAGACGGTCTCCTCGAAGTTATAGATGTGCCGATCAATGCAATTGACAGCTGCCATGACGGCTTCAACACGTCCGGAGCGGAGAATTGGCAGCGCCCGCTTCGGGCGCAGGTGACAGGTCATTCCGACATGCCGCACCAAGCCCTGCTTCTTCAGATCCTCCAAGCCCGCAAGCGCGCCTTCCTCCCCAAGGAGGACATCCAAGCTCGGGAAGCGGTCAGTCCGTCCGACATTGTGGACATGCACGAGGTCGAAGTACTCGGCGCGCGTCTTCTGCAAGCTTTCCTTGACCTGCCATGTCGCGTCTTGCTTGGAGGTCGCCTCGACTTTGGTTACCAGCACGAAGTTGTCGCGCCTGCCTTGCAGCGCGGGCCCGAGCCGACGCTCCGATTGCGCGTAGATCGGAGCCGTGTCCAAGTAGTTCACGCCGTAGTCGGCCGCGGCGGCGATGACATTGTTCACGTCTTTCTGGGTAACGCCCTCCCGACCGAGCGGGGACGTGCCGATCCCGAGGACGCCGACCTCCAGTCCAGTCTTGCCGAATGGGCGCTTGCTGACTTGCCCGGCGCGGGCAGGCGCTCCTACCGCTAGTGCACCAGCGATGGCTGCGGTCTTACCGAGGTCCCGACGAGTGATTCGTTGCATGTCTGCCTTTCGTAAACAGTGTAACCGGGCAGCCGGGGAGAGAAAGGCGACGCCCTACCGGCGGTTTCCGGCGATGGTGGCTTGTAGGAGCTGTTGCCTCGTGCCGGAATCGCGACGCTTGCGACCACTCCCCAGTTGTGTCAAGAGAGTTCTGCAAATTCGGTCTTGGTTTTCGTGATTAAGGGGGCTTCAGCATTGTAGCCATGGGGAATTGCTGGCCGGAGAGCCACGAGGAAGTGCCATGCGACATCGCAATCTTGATCTGGAAACAGTCGTGGGGCTAAAGGCATTCCGGCGTCGGCTCGAGGAGGACGGCAACCGGGTGCCGGCCTCGATTCTTGACGAGACAATGAACCTCGCCACTTGAAACATCCCTGAGTTCGGCCGGCGGAAGCGCCAGGAGAAATCGCTGCACTATATCGCCTAAGTGATCGGGCGTTTCGGCCTCGTCGCCTTGACGGAGGTACGCCGGGACCTCAGCGAATTGCTGCGAGTCACGGAGTTTTCGCCGCCCTTCCGGGATTTCGTTACCTCGGATTACGGTGGCGACCGGACGGCCAACAAGGAACGGATCGCGAATGTCTTCGACAAGCGCGTCGTGCGATTCACCGGACTTGCCGTCTAGGCGGATCCGCCCCGCAAGAGGAATCGACAGGGCCGGTACGAGTCGCGGTGCAGTTCGTCGCGTGCGCCCTACGTCGCGTCGTTCCGCTCGGGCAATTTCGACTTCGTGATCGTGACCGTTCACCTGCGATGGGGCAAAGGCGAGGAGGAGCGGCTGGTCCCGCTGAAGGACCTCGCGAAGTGGGCCAGCAAGCGCGGCAAGGACGAAAGCGGCTTCGATCGCGACATCCTCGTGGTAGGGGACATGAACATTCCATCGCGGGACAGCGTGGTATTCAGGGCCGTCCGGCGCTACGGACTGAGGCTTGCGAAGGCGCTCGGAGAACTCGGGGAGACCGCGGCGGGCACGAATCTGTCGCGGAAGGCAACCTACGATCAGATCCTGCACCGCGCAACCAACCCGAATCGCTTCACGGACCATGCCGGGGTCGTGGACTGCTACATGGGCGACTAAAAGACCCTGTATCCAGAGATCGATTCTCTCCACGGATTCACGTTCGAGATGTCCGATCACCTGCCGCTGTGGATCCAGCTCGACATGTGGATCGACGGCGAGCAACTCGACCCCGTACTGGATCGACTCGGCGATGACAGCTGATCGTCCAGAACCCGCGACAGATAACCTTCAAGGCCCGGTGCAGCACGCAGCTTAGTCCCAGTACCGCCTGGCGACCGGCACCAGGCTTGGGACGGTACAAGGGGCCGAGGCCGCTAGTGGCATCCACGCCGTGCTCGGCGTGAACGGAACTCCAAACCGCGCCGACAATTCCGATGGCCCGCCGCTCGCCTTGGCCGCTCCGGCAATGAGGTGGCTGCTCTCTGTAGTCTGCTGGTCATCGATGGTCGGGATCTCCCACTCTTTCAACCTCGTCCTTTCGGGCCCTACGATCTTCTGTCTTGACAAATCGTGGGCGTCACGCGTCTCAAGAGCAGTGGCGAGCAGTGGCGCAGTCGGCTACTGGTCGTCGGCACGACCCCCAGTCATTGGCGAGCGTCGAGCGTGAGGCGGTGGCAGCTCAGGCCCCGACCTCGCGTACCTTCCCGGGCGGCAAGGCGTCCAAGGCCTTCAGGATGCTACCGATTAGCGGCCTCAGATGAACCAGTCGATTCGAATGCGCGTGGATGACCACAATGCGAACGCCAAGCCCGCTCAGATCCTGCTGGAAACGAAGACCTCGATCCATTGTCAGCAGGGCATCGAATCGTTGGTCGGCCCTCAATAGCAACTCGCCGTTCTTCGTGCCTGACCAACCCTCGGCTTGCACCGTACTAACATCGGTGTCCCGTCAACTGCTCGGCGAGGGCACGCGGCAGATTTTCGTCAAGCAGAACGCGCACAGGCCAGAATGGAGTCGCGGGCCAAATCCAGAGCAGCGAGCGCCTGTTTCTTGGAAACCGAGGGGAACTGATCCAGGAACTGCTCGATCGTCTCACCTCCTTCCAGGTAGTCGAAGAGCGACTGCACTGGAACTCGTGTGCCGCGGAAAACCGGTGTGCCTCCGGAAATCTCTGGATCGCTGTGCACGACCGAACGTGATTCGACCTGCATGTGACCATGATATGGCATCAACCCCACCGCTCTGCACTTCCGCCGGTGTATTCGATCCCGTTGATCCGCCTACGGCCGTTGTCGGTTCTCAGCGGCAAACCCACACGTTTGTAGAAGTCCTGGTGGCTCTCGACTGATCATGCAAGGAATCCGGATGTGGCCTCCGGTTGGCAGTCGGGTCGAGTCCTCTTCGGTTCGGGCTATCTCTCTCACTGCTCGGTTGGGTGAGGGATCGGCTTCCGCCAACTCCCGGCGCCAAGCGTGCAAACCCCGGAGCGCTAGTAGCCCCTGTAGAACCGTTTCTGGCGTGACCGCCTGACGCGGATCGTGCGGGACGCCCACAAGAGGGACCCCGCTACTCGCGGAACTGACACGGGGATCCCTCCCTCGAACAGGGCCAGGGCTGCAACTGTAGCTCCAGGCCCCCGCCCGGCCCATGCGGCCAGATTCGATTCGAGCGCGCAAACCCATGATGTCAGGGGATATACAGCCTATTCCCAGTAGTCTGCTGATCAAAGTCGCTGACTGTCTCCCACTCTTGACCTCGACCTTACGCACGTTGGGAATCTCCAGTTGGAACAACCCAGCAGGGCGTCAAAAGGGACTCTCAAGCTTCCGCTGGCCAGCGACCATGGATCGGCGAAATCAATAGGCCTGGGGCGCTGCATCCTCCCGAAGATCATCAGCCATTCCGCACGGCTCCAGTACCGGTTCAGCCTGATCCTGCACGACGTCGAAGATCTTATTCCAGGTTCGGCGCCAGCGTTTCCTAAGAGGCGAACCGTATATGGTGCCCCAACTTCGGCCCCCTATGTGCTCGCGCCCGTCGACATCGCCAAGGCCATCTCGGCGACGATTGGTATCTCGGCGAGGACTTCATTTCCGCCCTTGGCAAGCGTCGCTTTCTTTGGCTATCGGTGGACCAGCCACGAATTCCCTTTGCATGCCGGAAAAGCGCAAATGCGCATCGCTTTTGCGATTGGTCACTGAGAGGTGCCGATCCGGCTTCTTTCTTCACGTCGCAGTGTCCTCCATGATCCACCCCGGCCTGAGCATCTCATTGTGTGCATCAGCATCGAGATTCTCCTCGGGAAGTCCGAGCTTCTTCCTTGTCCTAAAATGGCGTCTTGCGATCCTAAAGCTCCTCAGAGAAGCCCATCTCTCTCAGGAAATAGACTCGCATCGCAGCAACCACGAATTGATAGATGCAAGCGATGTTCTCCTCTGTCGGCAACGGCCGGCCATGGGCGGGCCCGCTCCGCAGATTAGAGATCTGCTCGCCGATAGTTTCCACATCGATGCCCCACGACTCGAGGCGCAAGTCCCGGAGAAAGTTCTCGTACCTCTTTTTCTTGCTCCTGTTGGATGACACTCCCTGGATGGCAGACGCATTATTTTGTCCGGATTTCGGCCATCTCCTGGAGTTTGACTCCTACTCCCACGTCTTGGGGGGTCGTTGGGCACGGCCCCGAGAGCCTGGAACGAGGGGCTGGACAGGCGATCGAGGCCGCTGGGATGGGCTGGCCCGAGCCACGGCCACAGCGCGACCGCAACCTGCAGGCAGGCGCTGAACTCGACGGCGGCGGGCAGGCTGGCAGGGCGGGCTCAGCAGCAAGTCGAGAGCCTCCTGTGCCCGGGCCGCGCAATGGCGGCTGGCCTGCGGCACGTGGCGGAACTAGCCCTGGCAGCGGATGAGTGCGATCGCCGCGTTGGTCAGGCTGGCGAGATTGCGCGGCAAGTCGCGCACATACACGCGGCAGCGGTCCTCGTCGCAGGTGACGTTGGACTGTCCACGAAAACGGTGCCACACCAACCGGATCTGGCAGGAAACTTACGGATGCTGGTAGCGCCAGGTTTCCCGGGACCGAATGCGCGAGTTCCAAGGGGACCCTTCGCGACTGGACGCCAAGTCTCGCAGCCGCACTTAGACCGTTTGTTGGAGCATCCCCGCCGCAGCGGGCCCCGGATCTTAGGCACCGCTTTCCGCGGCCTAGCGTCTGGTAAGAAGGCTCAGACCAGGCCCCACTGCCGGAACTCGACGGCTTGCGAGGAACCCAAGGCTATGGACACCTCGCGGAGCTGCTTGAGAAAAACGTGGGACATACGGAAATGCGTGGACTTGCGATTCCTGATCATCTCCCCTACTCCGCGCCGAAGGTCCATCTCATTCCAATGCGCAGTGTCCGGCCCGGATCGGCCCGAAAATATGAGGGGCTGGGACCCTCGAGGTTCGAATCGATCGAATCGAACAAGTTGTCCACCGCCCCGTAGATCTCGAAACCTGAACCCCACGGCTTGGCTAGGTACCAGTCCCAGAGCTGGTAGCTGTCGGCGATGAGCGTGGAGCGACGCCCGACGATGGGCCACTTGCCTAAGTAAGTGCCGCGGAAGTTCGTGCGGAGCCCGCCCAAGCGGTCTGTCGACCACCACACGCGAAAGTTGCCATGGTGCTTGTGCCGCTGGCTGAGGAATTGTCCGGTCGCCCTGTCGCGAGCGTCGAGGTAGGTGTATCCCGTGGAGACGATGAGGTTTGCCGTCAGCCTTAGCTGCACCTTGCCTTCAATGCCCGTCGTATAGACGTTCTCGATGTTGCGGTAGAGGTAGAACAAGCGGTTGAGGGCCGGGCTGAAGGCGGAATCCACGCTGAACTGCGTCAGTATCCGACTTAGCTGCTCCGGTGTCCGCGGCCGGCCCAGCAGCTCAGTCTGTATGAGGTTCTTGATCCCGTTGCGAAAGTACGTGGCGCTGAATCGCAACCGTCCGAGAGTGCTGTCGAACCCGAGCTGTGTTGTTGTAGAGGATTCCGGGCTGAGATTGGGATTTCCGATGATTTGGTAGAGGCCGGAAGGCGTCAGGAACCGGTAATAGAGCTGGCCGAGATCCGGTGCCCGGAAGCCTTGGCCATACGAAGCCCTCACTCGGAAGCTCGCGGCCGCGCGAAACAGCAGGCCGACCCGCGGCACCATCCGCGTCCCGTAGGACGAGTGATTAGTCAGGCGTCCGCCCACGGTCAGGCTCAGGCGGGGGTGAGCCTGGATACGGTCTTGAAACCAAGCGTCCGCCATGCGAATGGCCTGCCCCCTGTTGTCGCCCAGCAGGCGGTTGAACCCGCGGTATTCGTTGCTGAACCAATCGAGCCCGCCTTGGAGCAACTGGCGACTGCCTAGAACGTGCGAAAGGCTGGTGTCAAAGCGATACAAGCGCTCGTTGAGATTGGCTGTCGCGTCGACTGTCGCCGAGGTCGCGTAGATATCCACTGCGGAGCTCTCGTCGTACTTGCCGTAATAGGCGCGGGCCTGCATCTGGGTTTGCGACAACAGCCCGGCGTTCAAGGTCAACCCGTAGTTCTGCGCGCTGTCGTTTGTGGTTGTGGCCTGCGCGCCACCGCTTCCGGCGTAAACGCTGACCTCCCGGTTGTCGAATGCGTTGGCCAGCAGACTGAGCTTTAGATTCTCGGAGAAGTCGCGATTGAGCTTGGCCATGTAGTCGTACCTGCGGAAGCCCGGCCCAGTGGTGTCAAATTCCTGAGGGGTCAGGTCGTAGGGGTTTCTCTTGTGTCGCTCGGCCCCGAAGAATCCGGACCAGCGGTCGTGGACAAACCCGGCGTCCGCGCGCAGGTCGACCGCGCCAAGCGTTCCAGTCGACGCCGTGACGTTGGCGTCGAACCGCTCGCGAGGCTCGCGCGTGATCATGTTGATGACGCCGCCAATCGCGTCGGATCCAAAAAGAGCTGACGAGGCTCCCTTGACAATCTCGACGCGGTCCAGACGGTTCGTTGATTGGCGGTTCATGTTGAGAATGCCGCTCTTGACGCCTCGCGCGCCGACCACAGGGAACCCATCGATCAGGATGAGCGACTGCCTCGAGTCGACGCCGTGGATCTGCGTGCCAGCCCGGCTACCGGGTGACCTGCTCGCGCGCGTCACCACGCCCGGTTCCTCGGAAAGAATGTCGCTGACGTTCTCGTAGCCGGAGTCCCGAAGTTCGGTGCGGGAGATCAGCGCGACCTGCGCAACCGTGGCCTCGCGCAACTCCTCCTCGCGCGAGCCTGTCACGACGATGGACTGGGTCAGAATGGCCGGGGCTAGCGTCAAGACCACAGGCTCGGACGAGCCGTCCCTCACGTGGACGGTCGCGGAAGCTGTTTCAAAGTCGTTGACCGCCGCGGTCACGCGATAGCTTCCGGGGCGCACGTCCACGACGAATTCACCGCGGGAGTCGACTGGCTGCCCCGTTTCGAGTCCCGTTCCGAGATCCCGCACGAAGACCGCGGCGTCAGGAATCGGCATGCCGGTAGCGTCAAGCACCCTTCCCTCGAGCGCAGCCCGGTCTTGGGCGAGCCCTGTGGTGGCGGCCACCAACAGCAGCGCTAGAACGCGCCGTGGCATTGCGGAAGTCTTTTCAGTTCGATTCATGAGTCATCCTCCTGTCGTTGATCTGTGCACGGCTCGCGGGAATCTGGGCGAGGCTCGCGAGTCCCTCTAGTGCCTAGCAAAGTGATTCCAGGAGCCGAGACACCGCTCGCGGCAAGTCAATTTCTCGAAGCCAACCTCCGAGATTCCCTCCTAGGGACGGGGCTCCGCACCTAGGACCTCGATTCCGTGCCACTCGATCAGCAGCACGCTAGCTTGACCCGCTCCGCTCCGAATCACGTGACGGGAGAGCGGGAGATATTCGCCACCGACTTTCTGAAACCGGTTGATGTAGGTCCATGCCTCCCGGACGGCTCCAGAGTCGCTGTCGAATACGACCGCGAAGACGTGCCGCGGCAGGTACCTGCCGGAATCGGTAGTTTCGGTCTCGAGCACCGTGAGAACCCGCCGGAAATCGCTCAGGCGACGGTCGACCTGAAGGATGCGGCGGTCCCGAATGCGGTAGACGGACTTGTAGCTGTCCGCCAGAAGGATCTTCCTACCGAGCGAGTGCGCGTCCAGCTCTCCGAACGCGGCGGCCTCGACCGCTGTTGTCTCCGATGGCACGCGATGCATCAACATCGACCGTACAGTCCTGGTCGCCGAGTCCGGCAAATCCCCGCCCGGGACCTCGATCTCGAGACTGCCAGGAGGCCGGAACTGGAGTGTGCCTTGGATTGCGGTGCCGTCTAGATGGACAGTCAACTCGCTCCTGAATCCAGGAAAGTCCGCGGAAAAAACTTCCCTGTTCTTGCAAGCTTGTTGCAGAATCTGAGCGGCGCTAGCAGACTCGGCAGAACGCCTCTCCCCCACGACGATTGATGGTAAAATACTTATTATCAATAAAATAACGGAAGATACGATCGCAATTCCGAGCGCCGAGAAGACCCCCGGGCAGTAGCGGTCCTGCACCTGCGATCTCAATGATTGAAAATTAGATGCGAGTCTTGGCATTTCGCGTCCCACCTCCGGATTCATCCTTGTTTATATGCTCAATCAACCATTTGAGAGTGATCGAACTGGACCTAACATATCATTAATTGCAATGTTGTGTCATAAACCAATCACTCACGGAGGACATAAGAAAAACGGCAAGAATTATATAAACTACTGTTTATAAATAACTTATAAGACAATTGCATCTCTTGACACTTCAAGTCAAGGGATTGACTGCTTCAAATTATTGCAAAACTGTTACATTCTTGCCTTGGTAAGCCGCCTTGCGTCCAGCGGGCACGTGCGCCGCGACACGACACCCGGGGAGAACGAAGCCACCCGCACGGATCCCTACTGTCGCCTCGGCTCCGGGATGGCTAGAATGAAAAGGGGACAGAGTCGCCCGCCCCTGTTCCCGTCGAATCAGTAATGGAGGCCGATTCCAACATCTCCCCGAGTTCCGACCGGGATTTGCTCACATCCCGTGGGAGCCTCCGGATGGATCTTCAGGTCTGGATCCGGGACATCTTCCTGTCGTTCTTCATCGCGGCAGTAGTGATCGTGTTCCTTTGCCAGCCGGTCAAGGTAGAGGGCACGAGCATGCTGCCGCAACTGGCCCACGAGCAAAGGATTTTCGTGAACAAGCTCGCCTACCGCATCGACAGCATCGAGCGGGGGGACGTGATCGTCTTCAAATTCCCGGAAGACCTTAGGCGGTCGTACATCAAGCGCGTGGTCGCACTGCCCGGCGAAACAGTCGAGGTGCGCAAGGGCACGGTTCACATCGACGGGAAAGCGCTTGCGGAACCGTATGTTCCCCGGCGCTACCGCGACCGGTCGAGCCACCCTCCAGTCACAGTCGCGGAAGGCGCCTACTACGTGCTCGGCGATCATCGGAACACTTCGAATGACAGCCGCACTTGGGGCACGGTCGACAAGAGCTTCGTTACAGGAAAGGCTGTCTTCGCCTACTGGCCGCCCGAAAGATTCGGCGTGGTCCAATAGGTCCGGATCCCGCCGCCAATGAGTTTTCCAGCTACGCTCGCGCTCGAGGACGGGCGCTGTTTTCACGGGCGCGGAGCGGGCGCCCGCGGACAAGCAAGCGGGGAGGTCGTGTTCAATACCGGGCTGACTGGTTACCAGGAGATCTTCACGGACCCCTCGTACAGCGGCCAGATCGTTGTCCTAACTTACCCGCATATCGGCAATTACGGCACCAACCCCGACGACAGCGAGTCCGCCAAGCCCTACATTGAGAGCCTGGTCGCGCGTGAGCTCTCGCAGGTCACCAGCAACTGGCGGTCATCGCTCTCGGCTGACGAGTTCCTAGCGTCGCGGGGCATACCGATCCTCGCGGAGATCGACACACGAGCGCTGGTTCGCCACATTCGCACCCAGGGATCCCTTCGCGGCGTAGTGTCGTCTCTGGAGACCGACGAGGCCAAGCTCGTGGCCAAGGCGCGCGCGACGCCGAGCATGGCCGGGCTGGACCTCGCCAGCGGGGTGTCCACGCCAGAAAGCTACCTCTGGACGGACGGCCCCCCGAAGTGCCTGCCTTCCTCTCTGCCGTCTTCGCCGAAACAGGGCAGCTTCCATGTCGTCGCGTACGACTTCGGCATCAAGCGGAACATTCTTCGGCAGCTGGTCGACATCGGGGCTCGAGTCACCGTGGTACCTTGCAACACTTCTGCGGACGACGTGCTCGCGATCCGTCCCGACGGCGTCTTCGTTTCGAACGGACCCGGGGATCCGGAGCCGTTGACCGGGCCCGCCAGCCAGCTCCGCAGGCTAGTCGGACGAGTCCCTGTGTTCGGGATCTGCCTCGGGCTGCAATTGCTGGGCCAGGCGCTGGGCGGCAAGACCTACAAGTTGAAGTTCGGCCACCACGGCTGCAATCATCCCGTGCTGAACCTGAACTCCGGGAAAGTCGAGATCACATCCCAGAATCACGGCTTCGCGCTCGATCCGGACACGCTCGACCCGGCCTCCATCGAGCTGACGCACATCAATCTCAACGACCGCACCGTCGAAGGCTTCCGCAGCCGCAAGGACCCGCTATTCTGCGTGCAATACCATCCCGAGGCCGCCCCGGGACCGCACGACTCGCGCTACCTTTTCGAGGAATTCCGCCAGCTCATGCTCGACGCCTCCTGACCTGGCCCACGCCGCTCTACTACCTGATATAGGCCCCGAACATGCCTAAACGCAAAGACATCGAAAAGATCATGATCGTGGGCTCAGGCCCTATCGTCATAGGTCAGGCCTGCGAATTCGATTATTCGGGAACCCAAGCTTGCAAGGCCCTGCGCGACGAAGGCTACGAGACAGTTCTTGTCAATTCCAATCCGGCCACGATCATGACGGATCCGGAGCTGGCCGAGCGCACCTATATCGAGCCTCTCACCTCCAGCTACCTGCGCGCGATCATCGAGCGAGAGCGGCCGCAGGCTCTGCTTTCGACCGTCGGCGGCCAGACCGGGCTCAACGCCTCGGTCGCCTTGGCGGAGACCGGTGTGCTCGACGAATTCGATGTCGAGCTGATCGGCGCGAACCTAGAGGCCATTAAGCGCGCCGAGGACCGGCAGGCCTTCAAAGCGGCCATGACCGAGATAGGCCTTGAAGTGCCCCGGTCGCGGCTGGTCTCGAACGTGCAACCGGGGCTGGACTTCGCGGCGATCGTGGGCTACCCGGTGGTGCTGCGCCCCAGCTTCACCCTCGGCGGCACCGGCGGCGGCCTGGCATACAACTCCGAGGAGATGCACTCGCTGCTCCGTCGCGGCCTCGAGCTGTCTCCGGTTCACGAAGTGCTTGTCGAGGAAAGCGTTCTCGGCTGGAAGGAATACGAGATGGAGGTGATGCGCGACCTGGCTGACAACGCAATCATCATTTGCTCCATCGAGAACTTCGACATGATGGGCGTCCACACCGGCGACTCGATCACGGTCGCCCCCGCCCAGACTCTCACGGACCGCGAATACCAGCTGATGCGAGACGCGTCGCTGGCTTGCCTGCGCAAGATCGGCGTCGACACGGGAGGTTCCAACGTCCAGTTCGCAGTGCATCCCGAGACGGGCCGGATGCTGATCATCGAAATGAACCCTCGTGTCTCGAGAAGTTCGGCTCTGGCATCAAAGGCGACCGGGTTCCCGATCGCCAAGATCGCGGCCAAGCTGGCGGTGGGCCTGCGCTTGGACGAAATCCCCAACGACATCACCAAGAAGACACCCGCCTGCTTCGAGCCCAGCATCGACTACGTCGTCGTGAAGGTGCCGAAGTGGCAATTCGAGAAATTTCCCGGAAGCGAGCCTGTCCTGGGCGTGCAGATGAAGTCGATTGGCGAGGTCATGGCGATCGGCTCGACGTTCAAGCACTCCCTCTGGAAGGCCATTCGCTCTCTGGAGACCGGCCGCAAGTCGGGCACCGATGTCTACAACCGGGATCTCATCCCCAAGCGCCTGATTACGCCCAATCCGGATCGCCTGAACTACGTCCGCTTCGCGCTGGCGCAAGGACTCACCGTAGACGAGATCTGCGAAATGACGGGGATCGACCCTTGGTTCCTTTCGCAAGTTAAGACCGTCGTGGACCATCAGGAGGATCTCGCCAGGATCAGCATTGACGAGGTCTCGCCCGCCCAGCTGCTTCGCGCGAAGCGCTACGGCCTGTCGGACAACCGGCTGGCGCGGTTGTGGAACGAGACCGAGACCGCGGTGCGCAACCGGCGCAAGGCTTGGAACATACGGGCGGCGTTCAAGCGCGTTGACACCTGCGCCGCCGAATTCGAGAGCTTCACTCCGTATCTCTACTCGGTTTACGAGGAGGAGTGCGAGGCCGCGCCCAGCGACGCTCGCAAGGTGATGATCCTAGGGTCGGGCCCGAATCGCATCGGCCAAGGCATCGAATTCGACTACTGCTGCTGCCACGCCTCGTTCGCACTCCAGGAATTGGGCTGCGAGTCGATCATGGTCAACTGCAATCCCGAGACCGTGTCGACTGACTACGACACCAGCGACAGGCTGTATTTCGAGCCCCTGACGCTGGAGAACGTGCTCAACATCTGCGACACCGAGAAGCCGGACGGAGTGATCGTGCAGTTCGGCGGCCAGACGCCTCTGACGCTGTCCCTCCCGCTCAAGGCTCACGGGATTCCAATCATCGGAACAGACCCGGAATCGATCGATCTAGCCGAGGACCGCGACCGATTCGGCAGGCTGCTGAACGAGCTGGACATTCCCCAGCCCGCCGGAAGCACGTCCACGACGCCGGACGGAGCGCTGGAGGCCGCGAAGCGAATCGGCTATCCCGTCCTTGTGCGGCCCAGCTACGTGCTCGGCGGGCGCGCCATGGCAATCGCCTACGACGCGGCGACCGTAGAGAGCTACATGCGGGATGCGGTCGTGTACTCGCAGGATCGTCCGATCCTCATCGACCGCTTTCTTGAAAACGCCATCGAAGTCGATGTGGACGCGCTCTGCGACGGGCAGGATGTCGTGATCGGCGGCATCATGGAGCACATCGAGGAAGCCGGCGTGCATTCGGGCGACAGCTCGTGCGTAGTGCCGCCGCAGACGATTCCGGCGAACACGCTCGAGACCATTGAGGAATACACGGTGCGCCTGGCCAAGGCGCTGAACGTGATCGGCTTGATGAACGTGCAGTACGCGATCCATCGCGGCAAGGTCTATGTCATCGAGGTCAACCCGCGCGCGTCGCGGACCGTGCCGTACGTCAGCAAGGCGACCGGCGTCCCGCTGGCAAAGATCGCCGTGAACTTGATGATGGGCCGCAAGCTGTCCGAGTTCGGTTTGCCCCCGGGCGTGCTGCGGCCGCACGATGTCTGCGTGAAGTCGCCCGTCTTCCCTTTCAACAAGTTCACGGGCGTGGACCCGCTGCTGGGTCCCGAAATGCGCTCGACCGGCGAGGTCATGGGCATCGGCACAACTTTCGGTGAAGCGTTCGCGAAAGCGCAGCTCAGCGCAGGGCAGACTCTTCCCTACGAAGGGTCGGTGTTCATCAGCGTGAATTCGCGCCAGATCAGCGAGGGCATCGAGATGGCCCGCAAGTTCGCTGAATTCGGCTTCCGCATCTACGCGACTCGCGGCACGGCCCATTCCTTCCGCGCTGCGGGCTTGAAGTGCCGGACAGTAATGAAGGTCAACGAGGGCCGCCCGAACGCGCTTGACCTGATCGTGAACCGCAACATCGACCTGATCATCAACACGCCGGCTGGTCCCTACGCATTCGACGACGAGAAGAAGATACGCAGTGCGGCCATCCAGCACGGCATTCCGAGCATGACCACGCTCAACGCGGCCAAGGCCGCGGTAAACGCCATCGCGGAGCGAACTGCCCGAGGCGACCGAGTCCGCGCATTGCAAGATCTCTACACGAAACAGACACGGACATCGGCGTAGGCAGGCGGGTACGCAGGACGATCCTCCCTGATCGCGAGTCGTCGCAAGGGGGCTCCGACCGGCGGAGATTCCGACGCTCGACCTGCCAGTACAATGGTCGCTTATGCCGACAATCCGGCGGGCGCTTCTGAGCGTCACTGATAAGACGGGCCTAGTCGAATTTGCCCGAAAACTCGCCTCGTGCGGGGTTTCCCTGGTTTCCACGGGGGGAACGGCACGAAAGCTGCGGGATGCCGGACTCGAAGTCCAAGATGTAGCCGATGTCACCGGCTTTCCCGAAATGCTCGACGGCCGGGTCAAGACCCTGCATCCGCGGATCGCCGGCGGCATCCTCGCCGTCCGGTCCAATGCCGAGCACGCATCCGCTCTAGCCCGGCACGAAATCACTCGTATCGACATGGTGGTGGTGAATCTCTACGCCTTTGAAGCGACCGCCGCCAAGGAGGGCGCTTCTTTCGACGAGCTCATCGAGAACATCGACATCGGCGGCCCCACGCTGATTCGGGCGGCCGCGAAGAATTTCAGCGACGTGGCGGTGGTCACGGATCCGTCGGACTACCCGAATATCGGGGACGACCTGGCAAGGGACGGCGCGCTCTCGCCCGCAAGGCATTGGCAACTGGCTCAGAAAGCATTCCAAGCCACCGCCGCTTACGATCGAGCGATCGCAGGAACTCTGGCGTCGATCCAACCGGGGCAAGCCCCGCAACGGCCTGGTCAAGATGCTCTGCCCAGGTACCTGGACCTGCACGTCCCGCTCAAGCAGTCCCTCCGATACGGCGAGAACCCTCACCAGCGGGCGGCGCTCTACAGTGCCGGGCGCGACGGCATCGGAGGAGCGCGCCAGCTGCACGGCAAGGAGCTTTCCTACAACAACCTTGTGGATCTCGACGCTTCCTGGCTGCTGGCCTCGGAATTCGAGCAGCCGGCAGTGGCGATCATCAAGCACACCAATCCGTGCGGCTGCGCTGTCGCTGCCTCGCTCGCGGACGCGTACCGCAAGGCGCTGGAGTGCGACCCGCTGTCCGCATTCGGCTCGGTCATCGCCCTCAGCCGCGAGGTCGACGGCGAAACTGCGAAGGAAATGTCGAAGCTGTTCGTCGAAGCCATCGCGGCAACTAGGTTTTCCCAGGACGCGCTGGCGCTCCTGACGAAGAAGAAAAACATTCGACTATTGGAAATGGGGCGCACGGCCCCCTGTCCGGTGCTCAAGAGCATCTCCGGCGGCTACTTGGTGCAGAGCGAAGACCGGGCCGAAACGAGTCCGGACAAATTTGAAGTAGTCAGCGCCCGACCGCCGACTTCGTCGGAAGCCGATGCGCTCCGGTTCGCGTGGAAAGTGGTCAAGCACGTCAAGTCCAACGCCATTCTGTACGCGCGAGACGGGCGGACGGTCGGAATCGGAGCGGGCCAGATGAGCCGGGTCGACGCGGCGCGATTGGGGGCGATGAAAGCGACGCTGCCGCTGGAGGGCAGCGTGGTAGCGTCCGACGCGTTCTTCCCGTTCGCCGACGGTGTCGAAGAAGTGGCCAAGCATGGCGCGACCGCAGTCATTCAGCCGGGGGGCTCGCGACGGGACGGCGAGGTGATCGAGGCCGCAAACCGCCTCGGGCTAGCGATGGTTTGCACGCGAGTGCGGCACTTCCGGCATTGAGGTCAGAGCCGGACTGATGAGCGTCCGAGCGCGAAAGCGTTGTCCCCAAGTTCATGCAGCGCAAGAAACCAGGTCCCTCATGAGCTCAGTATCTCGTTCGGATGATGGGGTCAGCCCGAAACCGCCCAGCGGTGTTCCTTCCTGAGGTCGATGCAGCGACGACTTGCTGCCCTTCGTCGTTAAGTTAGAAACAGCCTGGGGTGCCAAGCGCGAGAGCGCCCGCCACCAAGAATGCGCTCAACACTTCCTGAAGCGAGAAGCAGCCAGGTCGTAGGAGGGGCCCAGGTCGCCGTCCCCGGTCACTGACGAATTCACGGGCCCATTTGATCGGCATGGCAGGACCGTTCTCGCAAAAATCCGATAGCGAATGCGGGACGGGCGACCCGAGGTAGGTGGTTCTAGGATAGGAGTCGATGACCTCGGTTGTGTTGCCTGTTCTGCTGGGCCTGGGCCTGGCGCTGCCCGCCGTTCCGTCGCCGATGAATCGCGTCCAGCGCTTCGGCATGGGGAACGGTCCTCTTGGCAGCTCGCAAGCAGTCCGCGTCCAAGGCTACCCGCTCGCGCACACTGCCCAGGTGTTGCCGACCGACGCTTCCGGAAGGATCGTCGGATCCGATCGCAACGCTCAGACTGATCAGGCCTTCAGGAATTTGCAGCACGCCTTGGCGGCCGGTCACAGCTCGCTAGATCAGGTCGTCCGCCTCAACGCGGTGGTGCGCGATGCCGCTGCCGCTGACGCAGTGGCAAATGCAATTGAACGGTCCTTTCCTGTTCATGACAGGCCCGCCGTGACACTCGTGCAGGGAAGGCTGCCAGAAGGTGCCGCACTGGTCGCTTTGGACGCGGTGGCTGTTTCTGCAGCAGGCATGGGCGACGGACCCGAATCGCTCTGGTCGAGGTCCGATTCGCTCGCGGGACCGCTCGGAGAGTCTCATGTCGCGGCTCTTCCGCCCGGTCCAACGGTCTATATTTCCGGCAGGGCGGCTGACGGCGAGCCGGGCGAGGCAGCCGCGGATGTCCTGGGTCAGCTTGACGAAACTCTTGCGTTCCTCCAACTGCGCCGAGCGGAAATCGTGCAGTTGAAATGCTTCTTGCGCCCGATGTCATCCGCACGCGAGGCAGCCCGCGCCATTGTGGATTCCTTCGGCGGGCACGCGCCTCCGATGGTCTTCGTGGAGTGGCTGAACAGGCAGACCATCGAGATCGAGGCCATCGTGGCGGACACCGCTGCCCGCCGGAACCGATTGCCTGGAATCGAATTCATCACCCCGCCCGGGCTGAAAGCCTCTCCGGTCTTCTCGCGCGTGGCACGTGTCCTCCATTCCGACACGATCTTCGTGTCGACACTCAACGGCCGCACAGCGCGTCGCGGTGACTTGCAAATCCACGAAATGTTCGCCGACTTGTCTAGGATTCTTAGTCAAGCTGGGAGCGACCTGCGCCATCTGGCAAAGGCCACCTACTACGTGGCCGACGACTTGACGAGCAGGAAACTCAACGAGATCCGTCCGGAATTCTACGACCCAGAGCGAGCGCCGGCAGCGTCGAAGGCGTCGGTGCGGGGTACCGCAGTCGCCGGAAGATCGCTGGCGGTGGACATAATCGCGATTCCGAGCCAGTAGCGATGCGACACTCGTGGATTCCGCTCGCCACGCTGTGCACGGCGCTGGTGCTCTTGTCGGCGTGCGGCTCGGCGGACTCCAGTCCGCTATCCCCGCAAGACGCACTGGCCTCGTTTCGCATAGCGGAAGGATTTCGTCTCGAGCTGTATGCTTCCGAACCCCATGTCGTGGACCCAGTCGAGATGGTGTTCGACGAGAACGGCGGTGTTTACGTGGCGGAACTGCTGGACAATCCGGACGACCCGCCGAAAGGCGAAGATCCGCTCAGCCGCATCAAGTACTTGGAAGACACCGATGGGGACGGGATGGTGGATCGTCACACGGTGTTCGCCGACCGGCTCCTGGCGGTCGAGGGGATCGCTCCGTGGAAGGGCGGCCTGATCGTAACGGCCGCTCCCGACATCCTCTACCTCAAAGACACCAATGGCGACCGCCGGGCGGATGTGCGCGAGACACTTTACACGGGCTTTGCCCTCATCCACGTGGAAGGCAGGTTGAGCAATCCCAGGCTCGGCCTCGACAACTGGTTCTACGTCGTAAACCACGGGTATCCGGGCGAGGTCTCATCTCCATCCCGGCCGGACGAGCGGCCTGTAAACGTCCGCAATCGGGAGTTCCGCTTCCACCCCCTGAGGAACCTGGCCGAGGCATCCACGGGCGACGCGCAATTCGGCCAGGACTATAACGAATGGGGGCACTGGTTCATTGCTCAAAACACCGTGCATCTTCGTCACACGGTCGTTCCGCCAGGCTACCTCCAACGCAATCCGTACCTGTCAGTGGAAGCGGCCGAGCAAGACATTTCCGATCACGGACGGCCCGCAGCAAACGTGTTCCCTATCAGCCAGCCCCAGCAATGGCGCATCGAGCGAACCGCCGTCCGGCAGCGACGATACGCCGAGACCAGGCCCGGGCGGGAGGAGAAGCTGGCCGGATACTTCACCGCGGCGTGCGGCAGCACCGTGTATCTGGGCGACACGTTCCCCCAACATCTCAAAGGCAGCGTCTTCGTAGGAGAAGGCAACGGCAACCTCGTGCATTGCGACTTGCTGGCGCCGGACGGGCCCACGTACACGGCGACCCGCTGGCCCGAGGACACGGACTTCCTCGCTTCGACCGACAACTGGTTCCGTCCGGTCAACTTTTCCAACGCGCCCGACGGAAACCTATATCTGATCGACTACTACCGCCAGTACCTCGAACACCCGATGTTCATTCCAGATGCGGTTAAGAAGCGCCTGAAGATGGATTTCCGCGCCGGCGACACATAGGGGAGGATCTACAGGATCGTGCCTGACGGCCCGCGCGCCGAGGCCAGGCAGGCGAGGCTCGGTTCGGCCTCGACACAAGAACTCGTCAGGCTGCTGGGACACCCAAACGGTTGGCATCGGCGCACGGCGCACCGCCTGCTGATCGAGCGGCAGGACGGAGCAGCCGCGGGGCACCTCCGGAACACGGCTCGGACTCACGAACAACCTGAGGTGCGTCTGCACGCTTTATGGGTACTGGAGGGGCTTGACCTGCTGGACCCCGGCTCGGTCGATCGAGCGTTGCGAGATGAGCATCCGGCAGTTCGCGAGAGCGCGCTACGCCTCGCGGAGGCGTTCGGGACGCGGTTTTCCGATCAGATGCTCTCCGCGCACCGGGACAGCGATGCGCGCGTCGCTTTCCAAGCCGCCCTGACCATCGGAAACCTGCCCGTTGCTTCGAATTCCGTGGACGCCTTGGCCGCGGTCCTGACGCGCTTTCCCGATGACAAGTGGTTCCGCACCGCCGTGCTCAGCGCGCCGCCCGCTGCGGCCGTGGGTGTCTTCTCGGCGGTCGTCAATCGTCAAGAGGAATTCTTCGGCACCCCCGCCTCCGAACGGAAGAAATACGTGCGCGGCGTCGCGAGGGTTACCGGTGCGACGCGGGTACCCAGCGAGATCGGGAGGTTCCTTGGACTAGTCGCCGATTCGCAACCAATGGCCTCTGCGGCCTGGAAAACCGCTGCCCTTGAAGGGCTCGCCGATGGATTGGCCTTGCGGGAGGGCCGTCAACTCGCGGCGGCCAAATCAACTGCCGACGCCTTGGGCGAACTGCTCAAGGATTCCTCAGCCAAGGTGCAGATCGCGACTGCGGGGGTCGCCCGGCACTTCGATCTCTCGATAGAGATGCAGAGGGCGAAGGCGGCGGCACTCGATCCCTCGGCTTCCCGCGAACAACGTCTCGTGGCATCCCTGGTTCTGCGGGGAGGCGAATACGGCGAGGTGGCGGGTGCCTTAGAGGCGTTGGTCCGCGGGCCGTCCGACCCCGAGCTTCAGCTCGCGGCGGCTCGGTCAATGGGTTCCTTCGGCGATGCAAGGGCAGCGGAGACTCTTCTCGAGGCGTGGAGCGAGTCCTCCCCGACCTTGAGAGACGGGATCGCCGAGACCCTCATCCGGCGGAGGGGTCACGCAGCGGCACTGCTTCGCGCAGTCGTGGAAGGCCGGGTACGACCGGAGGAAATCCCAGCAGTCACTCGCATCCGTCTTACGCAGCATCCCGACGAGCGCGTGCGGCAGGCAGCGGAAACCAACCTCGGACTAGGGGTCCGGGACCGTGACGAGGTCATCCAGGAGCACTTGCAGGCTCTTCGTCTCGATGGTCAGGCCGGGCGTGGCAAGGACGTGTTCGAACGAGAATGCGCGAACTGCCATCTCGCGAAGGCTTCGCGGGGTCGCATCGGACCCGACCTTTCGGGAGTCAACAATCGCAGCAAGGAGGACCTGCTGACAAGCATCCTAGACCCAAGCTACGCAATTGAAGACCGCTACCGGAACCACCTCTTGCTCACCTCCGACGGTCGCTTCTATGACGGCATACTGGTCGCCGAGACATCCGCCACAGTGACGCTTCGGGGCGAGGCCAGCGATATCTCGGTACTGAAGGAGGATATCGCGGATTTCCGTCCGTCAAACGTCTCGCTGATGCCCGAGGGCCTCGAAGACGCCGTTACGACGCGGGAGCTAGCAGATTTGATTGCGTTCCTGCGAGCGGGATTGTGATTTGGGTGCGGTCCGCCGGGACAACCAACGGTCGAAGTGCCTCGGCACTTGGGATTGGCCGCCTCGATGCGGTGAGAAACCGGGAGAGGGACACTGACATCCCGCTGAACTTGCATCCCCCGGGCAAAGTGCGCTTAGGCGCCAGTAGCAGCCGACGCGGATCCAGATTCACGGACCTCGCGAAGCCCGCGGCCTGCCCTGCCTCTCGTCGTCTGCCCGGTCTATCGGGACTTGGTTGATCCGAACCGCTTGCCTCGTTTCCTATGAGATCGCAGCCCCGGTCCCAAATCGGTGCAAGCGTCTCCAATTGCGGTGCACTCAGGGACCCGCCCGCCGTCGTCTGGTCTTCGGTCCGGACGGATTGGTCCCCTTGGCGGATGTGCTCAATTTCAATCGTGGGCGTGACGACGAACGACTCGCTGAGTGTTTCCTCGCTCATCTCGCGCCGGAGTTCCCGTTGCTTGTCCGACCAGCTGCGGGCCAGCGGCCCCACCGCGTCGCCGAGGTCTCGGTTTCCCGCCCGAAGCTGCTCGGGCGGGACCGGTACGTTTCAACAACTACGGCGGAAAGCGTAAGATACTGATTCTGAGAGGCAGGTCGAACTGCCTATTCTTCGCAATGTCCATCCATCGACCGACTCTCGTCCTTGCGCTCGTACTAGCGACCGCCTCCATCACGCGGGCCGAACGGCCGAATATCGTCTACATGATGGCCGACGACCTGGGTATCGGAGATGTCCGATGCTACGGCGGAGACCGGTGCCGGACAGAGACCCCTGCGTTCGACTCGCTGGCACGAGACGGGATGCTCTTCTCGGACGCCCATTCCGTGGCGTCGGTGTGCGTCCCGTCCCGAATCGCCATCATGACCGGGCGATACCCGTGGCGCTTCGCACGGCCCTCCGTGAACGGGCCTTGGGGATTTCTCAATCCGCAGTTGCCGATGGGTACGTTCACCATCGGCTCGATGCTTAAAGGGCAGGGCTACCGCACCGGGTACATCGGCAAGTGGCACCTCGGGACATTGATGCAAACCACCGACGGCAAGAACCAGGGACTTGAGAACGTCGACTACGATCGCCCTCTCGAGGTCGGCCCTAACGATTACGGATTCGACTATTCGTTCATCCTGCCGGGCTCGCTGGACATGTATCCGTACGTCTTCGCCCGAAACGGCCATTTCCAAGGCAGGGTCACGGCGCGGAAGGGCTGGAGCGCCTTCAATCGAGTCGGACCTGCGGCCGAGGATTTCGAGGACTACAAGGTCCTGGACACGTTTGCCAAGGAGGCCGAGGAGTTCGTGGAACGCAACGCCGAGGACGCGCGGAACGGCCAGCCTTTCTTCCTGTATTTCGCTCTGACGTCCCCGCACACGCCCACCAGCCCCAGCCCGGAGTTCGAGGGCAAAAGCAAGCTGGGCCTGTACGGCGATTTTGTCGAGGAGACGGACGCCACGATGGGGCGCGTGCTGCAAGCCCTCGACAAGCACGGCCTCGTCGAGAACACGCTCGTCATCGCCACCTCGGATCACGGCGCGGCCCCTTACGCGGGCAATGTCCGGAAGGCCACGCCGGGGCTCATCCGCAAACTCGAGGCGCTCGGACACTATTCCAGCGGGATCTACCGCGGGTACAAGTTCACCGTCTTCGAGGGTGGGCTCAGGGTGCCGTTCGTCGTGCGCTGGCCGGGAACCGTCGAGGCAGGCTCGAGCTGCGACCGGCTCGTCGGCCTCAACGACCTTGCCGCCACGCTGTCCGACATCACGGGCACCGAATTAAATCCCGCCCACGCTCCGGACTCCGTGAGCTTCCTTCCCCTGCTCGAGGATCCCGAGGCGTCCGGCTCCAGGCAAACCCTAGTGATGCAGTCCCCCCTGGCGTTTGCCGTGCGGCATGAGCGATGGAAGCTTGCGCTGACACCGAGCAGCGGCTCGCGGGGGCTCTGGGGCACAAAGCCTGTCCCGCAACAGGCATGGCAGGCCGCGCTGCGGTCGTTTGGCTCCAAGCCGTCTGATGCCGACCTGCGAAACCCGCCGTTCGTCCAGCTGTACGACTTGGACGGCGACGTGCGCGAGACGAAGGATCTTGCAAGCGAGCGGGACGATCTGGTCAAGAGGCTGAACGAAGTGCTCGATGAGGTAATCAGCCGAGGCCGTAGCACGCCCGGGCCCGCCCTGAAGAACGACGTTGCGTCAGTCCTGCTCCATCGAAACGCTCGGCCGTGGGTCGAGTGACTGAGAAGTATTTTGCAGCGACATGGCATCTGACTGCCGGCGGGCTAATGCAACAGCTTGCAATGACCCGGAAGGCGAAACCGAGTTCGCCAGGTTCGTTTGCTGTTGCGCCGAGGGGCTAGGGATGAAGCGTTGCGCCTCCTCGTACGACAAGCACGCGGACTCCAATCTCAAGAGCTAAGAATCTGTGGACCTGGAATCACTGCATGGTTGGATACCCGGTCTGCTCCTGGACACTCCGGCTGTCGTTACCGACATCGGCGCGGGAACGGAACGGGACCCGCCCTAGCTGGCGAGGAAGGTGTACGAGGTCTCCGCCGCAGAGCCTTCGGCCTCTAAGCGCGATCAAGCTAGGGCCGTGCATCCCTCGGCCGCAATCCGCTGGATCGCCGACTCCGGGCCGGGGCTCGAGCAAGCTGTTCGAACGGGCGTGTCTTTCGACCTGACACTGCTCAGCGCAGCGCGGGTGCATGTCAGGCCCAACCAACGAGAGCGGCTTCCCGTTGCCGCATTGCCGACGGCCAGACGGGCCTCGCGCGTCTTCCGCCCGACAAAGATTAGGTGTCAATACCGCATGGCTTGGTCGCGCTGGTCTGGATCCGGCTCCACAAGCCGCTTCTAAGAACCAACTTTTCTCAGAGTCCGAACAACAGCGGAGAAAAGCAGCTAGGTTTCGTTAAGAAGCCATTCGACTCTTTGACGCATAGCGATGGCCCGCCAATCCGTCCGGTCAAGCCGTCCCATTGATGCTAGCCTCTCAGGACCGGATCCCGCCATCGTGGGAGGCAGTCTACCGCAATGCCGCGCCGGCAATCAAAGAGAGCCTCGTCCATGAAGCCACCTCGAGCCTGCCTTGCCTGCAACCGGCGGACCCGGATCTCGACATCTTGCTGGAGGGAATGCTGCCGCAACGATCACGGTTTCGGTTAAATCAGCGAGTGCCGGAGCGGGCCGGCGAAAGTTACCTCTGATTGCCCGGACAGCCCGCGAGAGCCGGACCGTCACCACCGCTAAGCGGCGACACGTTTTCCGGCGGCGATTCAGACGAGGATTTCGTCGATCCGTCGCCCCTGCATCTCGCCAGTGGGAATGTCGAGAGCGGCGGCCACGGTCGCGGCTGCATCGACGTGCGAGATCGGACGATCGGTCTCTCCCTTTTCCAGACCAGTCCCGAGCGCGAGCATCCAGACGTTCCGGCACGACGCGTCGCCGCTCCGGTGATTCAGAAACCCGTTTGCCGTGTCCTGGTCGCCGTCGCGCCCCAGTTCCGGCAGGATGAGCAGGGTTGTCTTGTCCCGGTAAGCCGGATTCGACTGCACCTCGTCCCACAGCATGCCGCACAGCCGGTCGGTCTTGGTAACTGCCTGCAAATAGAGGGAGTATGCTCCCCAGTGAGCCACATCCATGTCCCAGAAATTGACGAGCATGAGGCGAGGAGCGAACTCCCGCATGACCTCGCGCGCCACGAAGAACGTCAGCTCGTCCCCTGAATTAGGGGCCTCGGGCCCGTAAATATACTCCACCAAGCCGCGCTTGAGCGTCTCCTTGACTTGCCTGTCGAGCTGCCTGCCGCCTCGAAAAATCGTCCACCCGATGCCCTCGTAACCGGCGTTGAGGATTCCTTCCAGCTGCCGCAGAACGTTCTCGCGATCCGCCACTCCCTGGTCCAAGTCGCGCTTGATGACTTCATCGACGGCCTCGAGCAGCAACTGTTTCGGGAGCACCACGTTCGCACCGAGACTCTCGCCATATCCGCGGATCCGGGTCGCGCCCATCGAGGCGAAGCTCTTGTTCGTGCAGATGGCCCAGGCGTCGGTCGCGGGCGCCCGCGCCGCCTTGCGGTAATACTCGAACACCGTGGGGCTGGCTGCTCGGTCGAAGCCGAAATCGTCGACGCGCTGCCAATTCCCCGTGACGATGCTCGAGGTGGAATTGTAGTGCGACAGAACGCCGCTGTTCACGCAGTTCGAAAAGAAACGGCCTTCCGTCTTCAGCGCAGCGAGCCGGGGAATGTTGCGTAATCCCTGCGGAGTGAAGGTCTCCTGATAGCGGCAACCTCCGCCGAACGTGACTACAACCAGCTTGCGTTCAGCGTGCGACGGCTCCGCGGGCCGTGCCCGCACCCAAGGCGGCACCAGCTTTTCTGCAATCGCCAGCCCGGCAAGCTTCAGGAAATCTCGCTTGGGAAGCTTCAGCATCAGTAGGCGACGATTTCCCCTCCCGGAATCTTTTTCCTCACGTTCGCACCCAAGTCCAGCGGATGATCGTAGCCCGCAAGAATGTCTCCGGAGGGAGAGTAGTAGGGGCCAATGTCGCACGCCATGGAGCCGCCGCCCGCCTCCACGAACGTGATCCTGGTGACCAGCTTGGCGGACTTGTAGCCGTATTTCGATGGCGCTAGGAGGCGCAACGGGGCGCCGTGCTGGTCCGTCAGGGGCTTCCCCGCCATTTCGAGACACAGCATCACGCCGGGTTCCGCCATTTCCTGGAGAGACATGTACTCGTACCACTTGTCCGCGCAATCGATGCGCACGGCAGTCGCTCCGGAAAGAGGCTTGACTTCCTCGATCAGTTCCTCGAATCGGAATCCGCCCCAATCGGTCCGGGCGGACCAGCACTGGACGCACTTCAGGCGGCTCGATTGCTCGAACTTCGGATACGCGCTCAGGCGATCCAGCGTGAATCGCAGCGGCCTCGCGACCATCCCGCCAACAGAGAGTCGATAGGACTGCTTGTCGATTGGCGGCACGGGGCTGTACCACATGATGCGAAAGCCGAGCTCGTCCGGTGTGTCGGTGGGCAGGAGAATCCTGCGCCGCTCCGCGGCAGGCACCGTGGCCCCGCCTGCAGAGGCCGCGCTCGCAGCTAGGAATCGTCGTCGGTTCACGCCTGCCTTGAGTCTACCAGCGTAAAGGCGAGAATTCACTCCGGATCGAAGATGTACCCGAGGCCGTGCCTGGTCACGATCCAGCGGGGCTTGCGAGAGTTCTCCTCCACCTTCTGCCGGAGCCAGCCCACGTGCACGTCCACGGTGCGCGTCGACAATCCCGCGCGGTATTTCCACACCTCGCGGAGCAAGACGTCTCGGGACAGGGTCTGCCTCGGATGCTCCACGAAATACAGCAGGAGATGATACTCCTTGGCCGACAACTGGAGTTGCTCGCCACTCCGGAACACTGCTGCCTGCCGGGCGTCCACCCGCACGTCTCCGAAGCGATAGGTCTGTGATTCCGCCCTGTCAACTGTGACGCGGTCGCGTCGCAGCAATGCCTCGATCCGAGCCAGAAGCTCCAGCATCTCGAATGGCTTGACCAAGTAGTCGTCGGCACCTGTTCGCAAACCCTTGACCCTGTCCTTCAGCTGGCCCTTGGCCGTTAGCATCAGCAGGGGCGTGGAGACGCCTTCGTCGCGCAAATCGTGGCAGACCTCAAGCCCCGGCTTGTTCGGCAGCATCAAGTCCAGCACGATCAGGTCGACGCCTCCCTCGCGGCCGCGCTCGTAGCCCGCGAGCCCGTCTGCCGCCTCCTCGACTTCGTAGCCTTCCGACCGGAGGCGGTCTCCCACGGTGATGCGGATACCCGCCTCGTCCTCTATTAGCAATATTTTCGGCATGGATTGCGTCCTATGCGCTCGTTTCCGGTTGCGCCGGCAAACGCAGAGTGAACGCACTGCCTTGCCCCGGCTCGCTTCGAAACGACAGGTTGCCTCCCATGCCCAGCGCGAGCTCCCGGGCGAGCTTCAGCCCCAGGCCTGACCCTCGGATGTTCTTCTCGGCGGTCTCCGTCCCGCGATAGAACGCGTCGAAGATCCGATCCGCGTCCTTGGCGAGAATTCCCGTTCCGCGGTCTAGAACACGGATCTGCACCTCGGCGCCGGCACCCTGCCCCGCCGTGCTCGTTTCGACCCGTACCCAGCGCCCGGGCTCTCCGTACTTCACCGCGTTGCTCAGCAGATTCGCCAGAATCTGCTGCACCGCCTTGGCGTCCGCCCGCACCATCGGCAAGTCATGCCGCTCCCCGCGCTCGAGCGAGAAACCGGCTTGGTCAATCATGGGCCGCGCGTGGTCCAATGCCGTTTGGAGCGCCTCTGTCGCGTCCAGTGGCGCCAGGTTGAGATTCCTATTGCGCGATTCCATGGACGCTAGTTGGAGAGTCTGCTCCACCATCTCGGTCAGGCGCTGTCCCTGATCACGGATCAGTTCGCCGTAGCGCTTCGCGTGGTGGCCCGCTCCTACCACGCCGTCGGCGAGGTTCTCGCCCACAGAGCAGATCACCGACAGGGGCGTGCGCAGTTCGTGGGTGACTCCGGCGATAAACTCCATTTGCATGCCGGCTAGCTGCGAGGCGCGGCGGGCTGATACGACCACCAAGGCCATGGCCCCGCCTAGAAGCAGTAAGACGCCCAATCCGGTCGCAAGGTTGCGGGCACGCTGCCTATCGACGACACCCGCGAGAGATCCCGAGACGTGCGAAGCGGCGATTTCCAGATCGACTGGCAGCCGGTTGCCAACTATCGAGATTCGTTCCCGCCCCAAGCTGAGGAGCCTGCGCCCTCTCTGCGACGGGCCCTCGGGCTCGCGCGGACGGTTGCCCCGCGGGCTGTCTATGGCAAGCCTTCGGAGCGGGTCTAGGGGGCCCGGGGGCCCGGGCCCCCGGGACGGAAACTCCCTGAGCAGCCGAAGCCGCCTGTGAATGTCTGCCCGCGCCAGCCATGCCGAGTCGATCGAATCGTCAGAGCTGTACAGGAATCGATCGCCACCGCGCGTTAGGATCGCCACCTCGTAGAGGCGTTCCCCGCCTGGCCCGGCGAAGAACCGCTGGACGAAGTCGGGCAGGATCGACTCGGTGACGTACGTCCAGTCCAGGACGAGTATCAAGTGTCCCGTGGGCGTGAAACGCGGTGGGCGATTCGGGTTGCGACGCGGCCTATCGAAAGGCGGCAACGGTCGCACGATTGCCCGGGCTGCGGGAATCAGCCTCCAGACGGGCCCACGCGAATCTCTTCCGATGGGGCCGCGATCTGCGTTTTCAAGTGAATCCCGAACAGACGCAAGTTCGCCATCCCATGATGCTTCGACCGACCGGTTCTCCCCAAGCGGAAGCTCGCGCAGCGACCAGTGTTGGTCCCCGTCGACGGAATAGACGAGAAGTCGCTGGAGCAGCTTCGGGTGGGAACTGGTTTCGGACCACACGGCGAAGCTCTCCGCGTAGTGATCCCAGATCTCGCTCCTGGCATCGCGCCCTCCCGGCTGGAAGAGGACCAAGAGGTACATCAGTTCGCGACCGATCTCCTGCTCGAACTGCCGAATCGAATTCGCAAGAGCGGTCTGCATCATGGATGCCTGTGCCTGGCTGACCTGGCCTGTCCAAGTGAATTGAAGTCCGGCCAACAGCGCAAGCATGGCCGCGCACAGAAGGATCGTCAGCACCGGCCAGTTCTTTCGCAATGCAAAGGGATTCATGGCTGCTTGATTACGGCGGGGCTCTCTCGGAGACTGTCTCGAAGCTTCAAATACGCCAAACCTTGGGCCCGGAAGAGCGAGGGCCGAAGCGCGAGGCGAACTGGATTCTAGTCGACGTACACTTCCTTCGCTTCGTCATGCTCAGATGGGTCCTAGCAACTGTTGTTACCCGGGAACCCGTTCGCGGCCCGGCGGTCGTTGCCGATGTCGTCAGGCATGTGCTCGCATTCGTCGAATTACCGCTCAGTCGCGACAGCTCGCGCTAGCTGAGCATGTCAGCTACCTCCCATGGTACGCCTAGGAGTCCCAGCGGCTATCGTCCGCACCGATCTCGCGTGCTTGCCAGCGGGGAGGCAATCGCCTGGACCCGAGAGCAGCGCAAGGCGCCGAGCGCACAGGCCAGCGGATCAAAGCGCCGGAATCGCGCGAGAGGAATTGGCCCGAGCGACTTGATGACCAGGCGATGCGCGCGGGAGTCGAGCGCCGACGATGATGACGGACTGCCGGATGTCGCGAAGGTCGACTTCTCCTATCGCAATACGAGCCGTCCGATGCCATTCTAGTCGTCTTCGGGTCGAGACGGCAGGTGGCCACGAGACGTGGCGCAATCGTCAGATGCCTGCCCGACCCGGACACGGATGCCCTCGCATCCCGTTTGAAGGGGCCCGCGCGAGGGCTCCGGCGGGCTGTCCGTTCCCGTCCTCCCTGCAATCCCGTCAGACCTCTGCTTGGTCAGCGGGCAAGGCCGGGCCCGGCCGGCGGGATAAAATCCTCCTAATGCCGACCACCGCCCTCTTCGCCCCCGAAGAATCGCTTGTTCACCGGACACCCCACGGTCACCCCGAGCGCATCGAGCGATTCCAAGCCGTCATGCGGATTCTGCAGTCGACCGGTCTCGGGGAGCGCATGAAGCCCGTGCGATCTGGCGAAGCGGATGTCGATACGCTGCGCTTGTGCCACGGCGCGGAGTACATTCGGCTGGTCGAGCGAGAGATCGCGTCGGGACGGCGCATGCTGTCGACCGGGGACACGCATGTCGGACCCAGTTCGCTGCAGGCGGCACTGGCAGCAGCGGGCGCGGTCTGCGCGGCGGTGGACGCCGTCGCAGACGGAGTCGCCAACCAAGCGTTCTGCGCGCTGCGCCCGCCGGGACACCACGCAAGGCCCGATCAAGGAATGGGCTTCTGCATCTTCAACAATGTCGCTGTGGGAGCCCGCCACGCCATGCGGCGGCACGGTCTCGGCCGGGTCCTGATCGCGGACTGGGACGTCCACCACGGCAACGGAACGCAGGATGTTTTCTATGAGGACCCCGACGTGCTCTTCTTCAGCACGCACCAGTCGCCTTGGTATCCGGGCACGGGCATGGCGACGGAGACGGGCGACGGGGCCGCTCGGGGCACGACGATCAATTGCCCGTTCCCCGCACATTCGGGCCGCGACGAGATTGTAGGCGCCTTTCGCGAGCGACTGCTGCCGGCCGCCGAAGCCTTCCGTCCGGATCTGGTGATGGTTTCCGCGGGCTTCGACTCGCGGCTGGGCGACCCGCTCGGGCGGTTCCGCCTTGTCGACGAAGACTTCCGAGAGATGACGCTGCTGCTGCGCGACGTGGCTGACAAGCACGCGCAGGGGCGCTTGGTCTCGGCTCTGGAAGGCGGCTACAGTCTCTCGGGCCTCGCCGCGGGCGTGGAGAGCCATGTGGCTGCGTTGCTGCAATAGGGGCGCGAAGGACCCGAATCAGGCCATTCGGACCGAGACGATTTCGGATGTCGTGACCGTCTCGTATGTTGGATGTTGGAATTCCAGGTGCATGCCGCGCCCGATGTAGGCGACTTTGAGCATGGAGCCGCCCCAGCTGGAGCCCCGAACATGCACGGGCACCGGGCACGGACAGAATTCGGGGTGGCCGCAAATCCATACCTGATCGCCGCGGATATCCAGTTCGTAAAGCCGGTTGACCGTCTGGACCATGACCCGGCAGCCATCCTCAAGCGCCCCTAGCCGAATTCCGCCCTCGACCTCGGAACGAACGATCCGTCGATGAGCGGCCCTTGCCAAGGCGCGCAGACCCGGTCTCAAGCCCGCCTGGCCGCTAGTTGCACCAAGCGCCATTGCCGTGAATCCCCGCCTCCGAGCGCAGGTCCGGCGGACCTAGCGCGAGCCTCCCAGCTTGCGGTAGTACTCGGCGACCGCCTCGCGGTAAGGTTCCGGAACCGTCTCGGTGACGATTGCACGGACCTCTTCCTTGTCGTCCAGCTCGACCTGCCGGCGCAGCTGCACTTCGAGCTGCTCCAGCAGTGCCATCATCTTGCGGTACTCCTGCTCCAGCAAGGCCGGGTTGCCGAGGAAACGCCCGTCCCCCAGATCCCGCGCGAACTGCCGCAGCGCAAAGACGTCCTTCGGGTCGAACGCCTCGTTGGAACGTAGCCGCTGCGTCAGGCGAGGAACTTCCGCCACGCCGGACTCGAGAGCGCGCTCCATGCGCTCCCTGACGGTGCGATCACCTCCCATCGGGGGGAAACTGCCGCGCCAGCGTCCGTCTCCGAGGGAACCGTCGCTGGCCCAGCCTCCGCGCCATTCGCCTCCCGCCCGGCCGGCTCCGTTGTTCTGGCCGGGACGGTTCGGGTCGCCGCCGCGCGCCTGGCCGCCATTCTCGCCGCGCTGGCTGGGGTTGCCGCCCTGGCCGCTCTCGGACGCGCGCTCTCCGTTCGGTCCCCCGGGCCGCGCGGCTTCCTCTAGGCCCCGGCGGAGCCGCTCGACATCCGACAACACCCCGGCCAGCCCGCGATCGGTGCCTCGTCGCTCGCCCTGGGCGATCTCCCCGGCTGCCCGGAGGTTGTCGCGCAATCGCCGCAAGGCTCTCGAGACGGCCTCTTCGTTGCTGGCAACGTAGGGCGCCAAGCCGCGCCGAATCATCTCGGACGCGTACCGGATGGCCGGTGCGGCTTCCGATTGCTGAAGATCGAGGAGCGCTTGCATCAATGCCCGGGAAGCCTCGTCGTTCTTGCCTCGCAGGATGCGGGACTGGCGCTGTATGCCCTGTTCGATCTCGGCCAGCCGGTCTCCCATGTCCGACTTGCGCGTCGCCAGGTCGATTTCCTCGTCGCGTGTCATGCCCGTAGGCAAGTTGCCGCTCTGCCTGCCGCCTTGGGCCTTCAGCGCCTCCAAGGCAACCCTGAGAGACTTCTGCAGTTCGGCCGCGGCAGCCGCCTGCTCCTGCGCCAGCTCGGCGGCTTCCTGCGCCATCCCGGAGAGGGCGGACTGGGTCTCTTGCCGCCTCTGCTCGGCAAACTCGTCCAGTGCCTGCTGCAACTCCCGCAGGGCGCTCCCAGACGCGTCTCGCGGGTCGCCGCTACGGCTGCCGCGCTCCATCTCCTGCGCCGCGCGCTCAAGCTGGCGGATCGCCCGGTCAAGTTGCTGGCGGGATCCGGACCCGGCCCGCGACGCCCTCCCGCCCTGGGAGCCCTGGCTGCTGCGTCCCTCTGCCTGTTGCTGGCTCGCCTGACCGCGGCGTTGCAACTGCTCGAGCTGCCGCTTCAGGTCCTCGGCCTCGCGCCGCAGCATCTCCTGCTGCCAACGCTGCTCGAAGCTCGCCCGCGAGCGGTCCTGGGCGCGGTCCGCCAAGCGCTCCTGCCGGCGCGCCAGCTCCTCGAGCTTCTTCATCGCCTCGTCAATCTCTTGCTCGATCTGCTGGCCCGACGCACCGCCGCCGGTCTCGTACTGGTTCTTCTCCAAGTCCATTTCCAGCTCGAACATCTCGGCTAGGTCGCGCGAGAGCCCCCCGCCCTGGCCTCCTCTGCCCATCGTGAGCTGGATGTCGGTGAACAGGTTCTCGGCCCGCAGCAGGAACTGCAGTGCCTGCTGCTCGGGCTGGACCGCGTCGTCGAGACGGAACTCGTGCAACGCCTCGGCCGCGGGGTCCATGAAGCCCGCCGCCTGCTCCATCAGCTCGGCGAATTTCGCGAACTTGGGGTCGGCCCCTGTGATTTGCCGGGCGCGCGTCCGCTGCACTAGGGTTTGCGCCTGCTGCTTGAGAGTTCCCTGCAGTTCGGAAAGCATCGACGCGCTCTCGCGCAGCTTTTCAGGCTCGCGCCCATCGTCGGAGTCGCGCTCCTTGATCAAGTTCCAAGTCGCGAGGATGATCTCCTTCTGCCGACGAGAGATCTCGTCCTGCCGCTGGCCTTGACCCGCTTGCCCGCCAGCCTGCTGCGATTGCGAGAACCGGCGCTCGTACGGCTGCACGTTGACGAAGTACATGTCGCTGCGAGTCTCGCGCTTGGCGTCCGCCGCGACCACGTAGTAGCTGATCAAATCGCCGGGCAGCAGGCCCGCTGTCGGTGCGGGCGGAGGCAGGCTGCCCCCCTCGCCTGGAGTCGGCAATGTCGATAGCCCAGGGGGACCTAGCTCCTCCAGATAAAAGACATGGGCGGCTTCCGCCGACTTGGCACCGCGGCGCGGCGCGGCATCAATGGTTCCCTGTTCGACGCCGTTGACGGCGTAGCGCAGTTGGACGTCGCGGAGTCCGAAGTCGTCGCTGGCTTCGATGCGGACGGTGACTTCCTCGATGCTGCTCGCGCGCCAGTCCCGCCCGGGCTCGAGAATCTTGACCTCCGGCTTCTCGTCGGGGACTGCCGTAATGAAGAAATCCTCGGTAAGCCGGACCCGTTCGTCTCGGTACATGGCAGCGACGTGATAGACGGAGTCTTCCTGGATTTCGATCTCCGCTCGGTTGCCCCTGACCGGGATCTCGTCTTCGCCGACCACGAGCAATCCGCCGTCGAGGTCCTTGTCGGTGGTGAGGACGACCGCTACCCGTGTCCCGGGCACGGCCATGATGTCGCCTCCCGGATCCTGGACGGCAGGCTTGAGCCCGCTCCAGCTCGGGTATTCGTACTCCAGCCGGATGTTCTCGACGTTCGGCATCTGCACGACGCCGACATGGAACTCCCTGCTGCGCAGCCGCCCGGCCTCGACGTAGTACCGCAACGGCTCGCGCACCATAGAGAAGGCGAATTCGTAACCGACCGCTTGCAGGCGAGGTCCCATTGGAGCCCGCTCCCAGTCCACGCTGCTTTCGAACTTGGCGAAAATCTCGATGGAGGCCGGATCGAAGCCCTTGGGAACGGCAGTTACCTCCAAGCGGCCCCCCTGGCGGATCGTCGTGTCTCCCGGCTCGACGTCCAGCTCGTAGAGCGGCTCGTCCTGCGTCAGGAACCAGCCGGCCCAGAGTCTCGCCGTGCCGTATTGCCAGTATCCAGGCCCGGACGTGCCGAGCCAGACCAAGGTCGCGATTCCGAAGCAGGCGGCAGCCGCGAAAGCGATCGTAGCAGCCGAGCCCACCACCGTGCCGACCGGCGCTGCAGCAGCCGCCTCGGATGTTTCGCGGGCCAGCAGGGCTAGCAACGGGCTCTGGGCGCGGCCCCCCGACTCGGAGCGCGAGCGCTCGTCCGCCCAGGTCCGCAGGCGCCCGCCGAAATCCGGCACCCTGCGCTCGGCCTCGTCGGCGGCAACCAAGAACGCGCGGCCGTTCGTGAAGCGACGCAGCGGCAGGACCAGCAAGAACACGGAAACGCTCGCGAGCGCCGCCAGCAGGAACGTGCGCGAGCCGACAATGCTGGCATCGGAGAACGCCGCTCGATTGGCCAGGTAAACGCAGAGGGCGGTAACGACAAGGGCCGCCACAGCCACAACGCCGACGCCGCGCGTGGCGACAGCGGTTCGCAGCCGTCTGGAGATCCAGCCCAGGTAGTCGTCTAAGCTGCCGCTTGTCTGCGCCTGATTGTCTAGGATCACGCTATCAGTCGCCCCTCACCGCATCTAGGTGCCGATTCCCCACCAGTGATTCTAGCAGCACGGTCACGAGCAGTATAGCGAGCACCAAGCGCCAGACCCGCCAAGGCGGCACCTCCGGTGGAGGCAATCCCTCTTCCGCCGCCTGGCCGGGGACGGCCCGCCCGGTCGATTGCCATAGCTCCAAGGTTTCCTCTTCGATCTGGCGGAGATTCGATTCCCGAGGGTCCGGATTGACGCCGAGCAGTTCCGCCTGCGTGCCGCCACGGATTTCGTAAAAGCCCAGCGACTCAAGAGGGACTGCCTCGCGGTTGACCGAGTCAGACAGCGACAGCACCCGCTCCCCGGACGGGTCAACCACCTGAACGCTCGAGCTCGCGCCTCGCCGCCTGCCCAGTTCCAACACGCTGCCCAGCAGCGCCTCGCCACGGGCCGAATCCGCCCCGGTCAGGTAGCGCGCCGCCTCGGCGACGAATGGGACGAACACCGGAGTCAGCGGCAAGTCGTTCCAGACGTTGTCGAACGAGGAGGCGAACAGGAGCACGCGCCCGCCGCCGATCTCGTGATCGACAAGCAGGGGATCGCCGTTTGCGAGCCGCAGCGGCACGGTGTCCCCTTCCAACGGGCGCAGCCGCCCGTAGAGGAAGAACTTGACCGGGCGAAAGCCCTCGGCCGCGCTCGCCACGGGATGGGAGCCATCCATTTCGCCCGCGAGCTGGAAGGGCACGCCACCGCGCTCCGAGGCCAGCGGCTGCTCCACCTCGTGACCCGTGAGGGCGACGCGGCGGGCCAGGGCGCTGTTCGGGCCGAGCGCGACAAGCAGGGCGCCGCCCGTCTCGACCCAAGCGCGCAATTGAGCCTCGAAGCCGCGCGCGAGCTGGGGCACGTCGGAAAGCACGACGAGGGCGTATCGACCGGGATCCAGCCGACCCGCCTCGCCCGACGAGACACTCTCGAGCCGGTAGTGCGCCGCCGCGCTGGCCTCGAGCGCGGCGCGATAGTACAGCAGGTCCCTGCGGCGGGCGTCCTGCGAGACAAACAGCAGGGGGTCCGGATCCGTGTTGTCCAGAGCCACGCGGCGGATGTCGTCCGCTACCAGCTCGTCCGCAGGCTCCAGCCGGAACTCGGCGCGACTGAACCCGCGCGGAGGATTGGGGATCTCGAATGCGAAGGCGACGCGCCCGCGGGCCGGAATCTCCTGTCGAAGGCTGCCGACTACCGCCCCGTCCAGCGCCAGGGACACAGTCTTGGAGACCGGCCGCTCGGCAAAGCTGGCAACTGTGGCCTCGAGCGCCGGGCGATCATCGCCGTAGAGGCGCGTCGCCCCTTTCACGCTCTCGAGCGCCCAGTTGGGAGATTCGCTGGCAGACACGTCATGCACCTTCAGCTCGGCCGAGTCGGGCAGCACCAGATCCTGGAAGCGAGTCGGCATGGCGGATCGCTGGAGGTCGGAAATCAAGTGCAGCTCGACGGGCATGGTCTCGGCGGCGACGAGGCTGCGAACCGCCTCGATCACGTCCCCGAAGCTGTTGCGGGCATCGGTCGGTCGCAGCCCGGCCAAGGCCTGGCGAAGCTCGGCCCGGTCGCCGGTTGCCGTCGTCAGCACCCTCACGGACGGTCCGTTGACGAGGATCTGCGCCCTGTCCCGGCTGGCGAGCGATCCAACGATCGACTCCGCTTCGCCAACGGCCCTCGCCCACCGGTCTCCGTACTGCATGCTCAGCGACGTGTCCAGCGCAATGACATGCAGCTTCGGAAGGCTTCCGCTGATCACCGCCGGAGGCCGCTCCCAGACCGGCTTGGCGAACGCCAGGGCGAGGAGCAGGAGGAGCGCCATGCGGGCAGCCAGCAGCAGCAGGTAGCGCAGGCGGCGCTCCCGCACGGTTGTCTCGGTCCGCTTGCGAAAGAACATCAGCGAGCTGAACGGCATCCGAACCGGATTGAGACGGCTCATCAAGTGCAGCCACAGCGGTAGCGCGACGGTCAGACCTCCGGCAAGAAACCAAGGCGACAGCAGGTCCATGTCGTCAGCGTCTCCTCTGGCGGAACAGCAGGTACTCCCGCAACGCGAGATCCAGCGGCTCCCCGGTGTTTAGCAGGACATAGTCGGCACCTTCGCCAACCACCCGCTGGCGCAGCGCCTCGACATGGTCCCTCACCAAGCCGGGATAGACCCGGCGGGCATAGTCGGGCGAAACTTCCATCTCCTCGCCGGTCTCCATGTCTTCCATCAGGGCGGCCGAGCCGAGATCGGGATTCAATTCAGCGGGATCAAGGACATGGAAGAATGCCAGATCCTGCCCTTGGAACGTCAATGCCCGAAGCGATCTGACAATGAGATCCGGATCGACGAAGAAGTCCGAGACCATCGCCACCAAGCCCCTCCGGCGAATCAGCCGTTGCAGGGCCTGCATCGGCACCTCGAGATCGGTCCCGGTCGCCGCCTCGGCGCGATCCAGCACATGCAGGATGCTTTGAAGGTGACGCGGCCGGAATGCCGCCGGACGCACGTCTCGCACCTTCTCATCAAAGAGCACCAAGCCCACGGCATCGTGCTGGCGGGTGGACAGATAGGCTAGCGAAGCAGCCAGGAAGCGAGCATAGTCCAGCTTCGACGTGTCGCCCGACCCGTAGCCCATGGAGGCGCTGCAATCCACCAGGATCATCAGGTGGGTGTTCGTCTCGCCCAGGAAGCGCTTGACGTAGACGCGGTCGGTGCGCGAGACGACGTTCCAATCGATATGGCGCGGGTCGTCGCCCTCGGTGTAGGAGCGGTACTCGGCGAACTCCTGGCTGAAACCGAAGAGCGGCGAGCGATGCCCGCCATGAAGGAATCCGTCGACGACGGTCTTCGCCACCAACTCTATGTTGGAAAGGCGCTGCAGGATCGTGGGGTCGAGGAGCTGCCGGTCCGCCATCGCGTCAGCCGCCTCGCCCCGGACTCCCCCCGCCGGCCACCAGCTCTCGCATCCCGCCGCTACCCTTCCGACGGACCGGGCTTTGCCTCGATCATGGCGTGCAGAACGTCGTCAACCGAAGTCTTGTCGGACTCGGCGTAGAAGTTGGTCAGCACACGGTGGCGCAGGACGGGCAGGGCCAGCGTCTGCAAGTCGTCCACCGTCACGTGGTAGCGGCCGTCGAGCAGAGCGCGCGCCTTGGCGGCCAGCACGAGAAACTGCGTTGCTCGCACGCTGGCGCCGTAGTTAACGTATTTCTTGACGATATCCGGGGCCTCGGGATCAGTGGGGCGGGTCGCCCGGATCAGAGAGACCGCGTATCGCTGGACCGGTTCGGAAACTGGCACCTGGCGGACTAGCCATTGGAAGTTAAGGATGTCGTCGGCGGATGTCACGGGCTCCACAGTCGGGAGCGGCGTGCCGGCGGTGTTCCGCTCGACGACTTCCACCTCCTGCTCGGGCGAAAGGTAGTCCAGCACCACGTTGAACAGGAAACGGTCCAGCTGTGCCTCTGGCAGCGGGTACGTGCCCTCCAGCTCGATGGGATTCTGCGTCGCCAACACAAGGAATGGCAGCTGCAAGTCGTAGCTGTTGCCGCGCACCGTCACGGAGTGCTCCTGCATTGCCTCGAGCAAGGCCGCCTGCGTCTTGGGCGGCGTGCGGTTGACCTCGTCAGCCAACAGCACATTGGTGAACAGCGGCCCCTGCACGAATGTCCAGCTGCGGCGACCAGTCGCGGAATCCTCCTCCAGAATGTCCGTGCCGGTGATATCGGTCGGCATCAGATCCGGAGTGAACTGAATGCGCTTGAACACTAGTCCGAGCGAGGAAGCCAGCGTGCTGACCAACAGAGTCTTGGCAGTGCCGGGCATGCCTGTGATCAGGCAGTGCCCCCCAGTGAGCAATGTGACCAGAAGGTTGTCGATCACTTCGTCCTGGCCCACGATAATGAGCTGGACCTGCTCGCGGATGCGATCCATCGAAGCCGAGAAGGATGCGACTAGGTCCTCGGTCGCGGAAAGGTCCTGATCGGCCAGCAGGGTGGTGTTCATTCGGTATTCCTAACGCTTGACCTGCAGCAGGAGCTGCAGCGCAGGGCGGTACGTGGGCGCGCGCTCAAGTGCTCGCAGCACGTGCAGCCGAGCCTTCGCAAGATCGCCTATCTTAACGTAGGCTCGTGCGAGATTGTATTCGGCCGAGGCCCGGTCCAAGGGGTCCAACGCCAGCACAGCCTCAAACTCCCTGCGCGCCAGCGCCGTTCGACCGGCCTCCAGATACAGCTCGCCAAGCCGGACATGGGTCTCCTCGTCCTGGGGCCAGTTGTACAGCAGCCCGTGATACGTATAGGCCGCCTCGTCGTCGCGCCCCGCCTCCTCGAGCCAGCGGGCCAGCTTCCTGAGGGTCGCCGGTTGCCGGCCGCCGCGCCGCTCGTATTCCTGGAGCTGCTCGATCGCCGCCTCGCGATTGTCCAGCTCGTTGTGGGCCGACGCCAGCAATGAGTAGGAGCTTCCGGTGCCGACATGCTGCGGATAGGCCTCCCTTGCCTCCCGTGCGGGCTCGAGAACGCCCTCCCAGTCCTTCTCGCGAGCGGCTTCGAGAGCGGCCTTCAGCCTGCGGCGCCAGCGGGGCAGGCCGTCGTAGGCCGCGCCGAGCTCCTGCTTCATGTACGCTCCGAACTGCTTGTCGAACTCCTCGGGCGCGATCCCGAGCACCTCGCGGATGTTGGCGCCGGTCGGCCGGTCCTTGGCGAAGCCCTGCAGCAACTCGACGAGCTTCGCTTCGCCCCAGTGCCCGGCTATGTGCTGGCAGACGTATCCGGCCTGCATGTAGGACACGGCCACCTGGCCGGGGTACCTCGGTCGGATGAAACCGCGGTCCAGGTCGGCGACCGGCAGCAGCTCGCCCTTCCGCACGGCATCGATGTACTCGGGCGTCACGGCCTCTCCCCAGCGCGGGTCGGCCTTCCACTCCTCGTACATCGATATCCCTTCCGAGTACCAGCGCGGGACCAAATGATCCGTGGACTCGAGGGTGAAGACATGAGCCAGTTCGTGCCACAGCGTTGTGCCCCAGTGGAAACCGCCCGGCTCGCGACCGGTAGGGCTGTCCATCGCCACCACGTACCCGAAGGTCACTCCCAGAAGCCCGATGCCGGGCATGGCCATCGTGCGGACTGCGAAATCGTCGTGGTTGGGGTACAGCTCGACCCGCACGGGCCGTTGCAGCTCGAACTGGTATTTCGCCGAGAACTCGGCGATGGCGCGCTCGGTGAGATCGAGCACGTACGGCAGGAGCAAGTCGGACTCCTCGCGGTCCAGCCGGACGAAGGCGCGCGGCCCCTCCGGGCCCTCCGGGTCGCCACTCGCGAAAGTCTCGAACCGATCGTACGTGTCGAGCAGGCGCAAGGTGTTCACCGTCTTGGCGCTGTAAGGATCGCCTTCGTACGCGATCTCTAAGTGGCGGCGCCCCTGCTCGTCGTGGCCCTCGCGCATCAGGTTGACCCCTAGCTCGGCGTGCGCCCGCCAGAGGCGCGGGGCCACGTCGACGGCGCGCCGCAGCCGCTCGGTGGCCTCGCGATAGCGCCGCGTGATGACGTAAAAATGCGCTTGGTCGGAGTAGACCTCGCCGTAACGCGGATTGTACTCGAGTGCCTTGCTGACCCAGTCGTTATCGGGGTCGCCCTCCAGCATCTCGAGCGAGGCCAGCAACGAATACGTTTCCAGCGGCGCCATGCCGAGATCGCGCGCGTTCCGCAGCGCTGATTCGAGCGATTCGCGGGCCGCCTCGAGATCGCCTTCCTCGAGAGCCATGCGCGCCAGCAGCAAGTGACCTTCCGCTTGGCGAGGACGCTCCTCCAGCGCCTCCTCGACCAATTCGACCGCCTTGCCCTCGAATCGCGAGGCAAGCACCCTTGCCATTCCCAACTGAGCGGGGATGTGGTCCTCGTCGATTTCCAACGCCTCTTGAAACAGCGTCGCGGCTTCCTGCTGCTGGTGCGAATGAATGTAGAGGTGCCCCCAACGCACACGCAGGTCGGGATTCTCCGGGTCGAGGCGCACCGCCTCCCGGAACCGATCGTTGGCGGACTTGAGGTCGCCTAGCTGCCAGTGGGCCTCCGCCTGAGCGGCGGGGTCGCCGCCACGCAGCACCAGGCGATAGCATTCGGCGGCCTGAGCGATGCGCCCCCGGTCATGGTGAGCGTCGCAGGGTTCCAGATCAGCGCTGCGGAAACCCCGCTCGGAGCCGCGCTGGCCGTGAGCCGCCTGGACGCCCGCCAGAAGGAAGCCGGCCGAGACGGCCAGCAGCACCCGGCGCGTCACTGCTTCTCACCGCGCGCCGAGCCGCCATCGGCATCAATGCGCTCCTGGAGCTCGGCAAGCTCCAGGAGCAGCGCCTGCAAGGCATCCAGATACTCGTTCTGCGGAAGGTCGTCCTTGCGCAGTGTGAGATCCGCGATGCGACGCTCCAACTCCTCCCGCTGGTCCAGCAGCTCGCGCTTCTCGGGATCCCGTGCCAGCTCGGCGGCGGCACCCAGCCGCGCCAGCAAGAAGCCGCCCGCCCTCTCGCCCTGGATCTGCGGGTGCTCTGTCGCAAGCTGCTTGTTGTCGGCGTAGTGGGCCTTGACCTTGCTTTCGGCGTAGCGGAAGGCCTCCAGCGCCGAAATGCTCTCGTTCTTGTCCGTGTCGGCAGAGGCCGCGGAAAACGCCTCGACCCAGTACTGTCCGAAAACCGTGGCATTCCGCTCGCGCCCGTTCCTGGTCGCCGTGACGACGATGCGCCTAGGGGATTTCAGCGTCTCGAGAGCCCCGCCGCTCGAACTTGTCGTGCTAACCACCAGCTGGCGCGCGGCGGGCACGGCGTCCAGCCAGCCCTTGAGCTGGTCGTCCGTGAAATCCGGGCCGGGAATGTTGAACTTGTAGTGCCGACCGTCATGGGACCCATGGCCGATCAAGAAAACTGCCAGGGCATCTCCCGGAGCCACGGCGCGACGCAATTCCTCGAACACGGCTCCTATCCGCCCGCCGGTGGCTTCCGTGCCCGCGAGCACGTGCACTAGCGAGTCGCGTCCCGCGGTGCGCCGCAGCACGGGCAGCATTTTCTCGACCTGGTTCCGGAAGCGCTCCGTGTAGCCTCGAGTTCCGCCCAAGCCCTCGACGACAATGAAGTGCGTGGCAGCCACCGCCGGCAGCGGCACCGCAAGCCATAGCGCGGCGAAGAGCCCCGTTAGGGAGAGACCTGGAATCTGCCGGCGAATCATACGACACCCCATCGCTTGCGGAGAAGCCACTCCGCGGCCCGCAGCAGCAGCAGAAGCAGGAACAGCGCCGGCATGTCCCACAGATCCAGCACCTCGCGGGCCGTGATGCCCGCCTCGGAAAAACGAATGTCTCCGGGAAGCGCGTCGAGCTCGTCAAGCTCCCAGTAGCGGCCGCCGGTCCGGTCCGCGAGCCGCGCCAATAGGCTCGCGTTGCGCTCGGGATGAAAGAACTCGGCGACGCCGCCCTCGCGCCGCAAATGCAACGTGTCCGCACCCAGCCGCTCCTCGCCCAGGCGCGCCGTGGCTTCGACGCGGTATACGCCAAGCTGGTCGGCGTCCACTTCCGCCTCGTACACCCCAGGCTCGCTGGCGGAAGGGCGTAGATCGATGCTGAGGGGCGGGCCCTCCTGGGGCGTGACGACCGCCGTCACTTGGGCGTTGTTCGCATGCTCGTAGTCTTTGCTGCGCACCTCGGCACGCAGCGCCACGCGCGACTCGTCCGCGTAGTTCGACCTGTCGCTCGTCAGCCGAACCGTCCCTTCCGTGTTGGCGACCAAGCTGCGTAGCAGCTGCCGCCAGAATGTGTCGTGCCGGACATCGTCGCTCGGCAGGCCCATGCGCCACCGCCAGCTGCCGCCCGTGGCGAATATCACGGTGCGGCCCCGACCGTAGGGCTGGCGCACGAGCAGCGGCAGCAGATCGCGGCCATGGCGCACGCCGAGCAGCGTGACTGCTGCGGGCTTGAGGTCACCGAGCCTCTGGAAGTCCGCCAGCTGGGGCATTTCCGCCCAGAGCTCGGCGTTCCTCGCCGGATCCGGATCCAGCCGGCAGATTAGCGAGTCGCGCCCTCGCGGCGTGAGCTCGACACCCGCCTTCTCACGCACAAAGGAGGTCTCGCCCGGCTCCAAGGCGGTCGGCAGTGTATCCACGATCTCGGAAAGCTGCCAGCCGCCGGCGCCCAGTCCGTTGGGGCCGGCCAGCATCATCAGCGTGCCCCCTCGGCGACTGACGAAATCCCTTATCCCCACTTGCTGCTTGGGGGTGAAAAACGCCGCCTCGAAGCTCCCCAGGATGAGCGCGTCATAGGAGAACAGCTCGTCCACCTCGTCGGGAAACCCGTCCGCCAGCTCTTCCGGCGTGTCGACGCCCTGGCGATAGAACTTGTTGGCGGAAGTGCGGAGCAACGTCACCAGCTGGACACTGGCGTCCTTGTGGACCGCACGTCTCATGAATTTGTACTGCCAGCGAGGCTCGCCCTCGGCGTACAGTATCCGGCGGCGGCGGCGGGGAACGTCCAGCACGCGCCGCCTCGCATTGTTGCCCTCGATCTCCTCGCCAGCCACCGGCTCGACAGTGAACGTCAAGTTCCGGACACCGGACTCCCCGGCCCCGAAATCGATCCATTCGCGGCGAACTGGCTCGCCCGCGCGCAGGGTGACCGGCTGGCTAGCGAGAACGCTCGAACCGTCCCGCACCGTGATTCGCGTGCGGCGCTCTTCCTGGCCGTCGTGGCGCAGCGTGAGCTGGGCGCTGACACGCGAGCGCGGCAGTGACTTGGGGGCCACAGTCACCTCGGACAGCTCGACGTCCCCCTCAATGCGCTCTCGTCCGACCCCGATCGTATGGACCGGGACATTGTACTGGCGGATTTCCGCCAGCATGTCGCGCCCGAAGCGCTCCGTATTATCCGACCCGTCGCTGACCACCAGCACGGCGCCCAGGGGCACCGCCGTCGATTCCCGGAGCACGCTCAGCAGCGACTCGCCGACTCCGGTGCTGCCGCCAGGAGCCGGAAGGCTTTCCGCAGCCAGGGACTCCAATCGTTCGGGCTCGGCCGAGAACCCGTAGAGGCGCACGCTGAACTTCTCTCGCAACGCCGGCAGCACTCGATCCGCCAGCGCCCCGGTAGCCTGTGCGAGACGCGACACGCCGCCCTCGCCGAGAGACATGCTGCGCGATGTGTCAACGAGCACGGCGACCGCGTTCTCGCGGTTCTTCAGCGACTGGACGGCCAGGGCGGGCTGCCAAAGCAGCGCGAGCACCAAGGCGACCGACAGGCACTGCAGGGCCACGACTACCCAAAGGGCTGGCACCGCTAGGCGGCTGCGCACCCGACGCGCATGCCAAGCGATCCCCGCCCAGCAAAGCGCGGCCAAGAGGGGGAGAAGCCAGACCGGCCAGCCGCCGGCAAACAGGAACTCGCCCTTCTCGTAGGCCGACAACGGGAACTTGAAAAGAAGTTCGAACACCTCTTGCCACCCTAATGGGTCATCGCGTAGATCACGTAGTTGACCGCGAAACGGTAGGCCAGAGCGGTCATGTGCTCCGGGTATTGCGGCAGGTCCGCGTGCTCCCATGCATCGCCGAGGTCCATGTTAAAGTTGATCGCAACCATCAGTCGGCCTTCGTTGTCATAGACGCCCCGCCAGTGCGGCGTGTAACCGTCCTTCTCCCAGGTCGTGCCGGACCAGAGGTACTGAATGCCCGGGACTTGCGTCAGCTGGTCCAGGTCGTACAGCGTGTGCAGAAGGGGGTCGCTCTCCGGGATTTCGATGACTTCCCGGTCCGGGAAGACGCGCTTCAAGCTAGCCATGAAGCTGGCCCACTCGTAGGGACCGTGGAAGTCATCCACCATCAGGAAGCCGCCACGCGTAAGGTACTCCCGCAACCGCTCCGCCTCCCGCTCGTCCAAGTGCCAGCGTCCCACCTCCACCGCGTAGATCCAAGGGTAATCGAATAGTTCCTCGTCCATTGGATCGAAGAACTTGCCGCCGTACGCGGTGTCGATCATGGTCAGTCGGCCGATGCCGTTCGTGAGATGGTACTCGGCGGCGGGCCAGTCGGTGCGCCACCCGCCCCGGCGACGCCCCCATCCGCGGGAGTCGCCGCCCGACCCGTAGGCGTAGCGGACGAATTGAAACTCCCCGCGAGGATCGGGATCGAAATCCCAGGCCCGCGGGTCGCCATCGTAGCCGCGGCCCCGGAACTGCAGCGCCAACATTAATGGCACCGCTGCAACCAGCAGAAGCATCGGTGCCAGGCGACGGGCTTTCGCCGAGAACATTGGACGCCGCCTCCGTCGCGACGCTCCTGAGCGTACCACAGGGGGCGCGGCAGATCAGTCGGGAAGCAGGTAGCGCAGCCGCTCGATCTTCTCGGGGTCGCGCAGGTCCTGGAGAGCCTTGATCTCGATCTGGCGGATGCGTTCCCTAGTGAGGTCGAACTTCTTCCCGATCTCCTGCAAGGTGTGCTCGCGATCGCAGCCGATCCCGAAGCGCAGACGCAGAACCTGACCCACCATCGGATCCAAGCCGTTCAACAGTTGCGCGGCTTGGCTCTGGAGGTCGCCCTTGACAAGGCCCTTGACTGGAGAAAGCGCCTTCTGGTCCTCGATCATCTCCTCGAGCGTCGAGTCGCCGTCCGGACCGACACGCGTCTCCAAGGAAACCGGAGTCAGCGCGATCAGGCGCAGCATCTCGATCCGCTCCGGAGCCACCTCGAGGTAGTCGGCAAGCTGCTCGTTCGTCGGAGGACGCCCTAGGTCCTTCTCCAGCACGCGCATCGCCCGATTGAACTTGTTGAGCTGCTCGTTCATGTGCACTGGGATGCGCACCGTGCGCGACTGGTCGGCCAGCGAGCGCATGATGGCCTGCCGGATCCACCACGTGGCGTAGGTCGAGAACTTGAAGCCCAGGCGGTAGTCGAACTTCTCGACCGCCCGCGCCAAGCCGATGTTGCCTTCCTGCACCAAGTCGAGCAGGTGCATGCCGCGGTTGACAAATTTCTTGGCCACCGAGACCACGAGGCGCAGGTTGGCCTCGACCAGAGCCTGCTTCGCTCCCTCGGCTACAGAACGCGCCGTCAGCAGACGCTCTAGCTGGCGCCGCGCCTCGGCCTCGTCCACAGCAAACCAGTCCTCTCCGATATGGTTCGGCGCGGAGACGCGCTGCGCCTCCCGTGCGAAGCGGGCCGAGTAATTGCGCCAGGTGTCCGGGTCGAGAGGCAGCCTGAAGATGGCCCGCGACACAGTGATCGCGTCGCGATAGAAACGCCGGCGACGGGCCCGGCGCTCGCGGAGATTCAGCGCTCCCGCCTCCTCCATGCGGGCCCTCGACTCAGCTGCGTTTTCTAGCAGCCGGGCAAGGCGGCCCAGGCGCTGGCGCAGGCCGCGGATGCTTCGCGTCACGGTCTGGGAGTCAGCACCGGCCGCCCCCTTGATCAACTGCCGCCCGAGTTGCGGGCTAATCTTCAGCCGCTCCCGCAGCAGGCGCACTTCGCGCCACATCCAGGAACTGCGGGACAGCACCTTGCGCATGCGCATCTCGCCTCGCTCCATCTCCTTGGCGAGGCGCACCTCTCCCTGCTTGTCGAGCAGCGGCACCAAGCCGATCTCGGACAAATACAGGCGCACGTTGTCTTCCGGTGGCGAGGCCGCCTGGCGCTGGTGCCGGTCCTTTCCAAGTTTCGGGGCGGCGGCACGCCGCTTTCTTGCGCGCTTGGACGGGGCGCGCTTCCGATCTAGCATCGGGTTCGGCATCTCACACTCCTTCCGTAATGCTTTGGACGCAGGAGAACGGTATTTCGTTGCGCGCAACATTACAAATTCTTCACATGTTCCAAGGAAATTCCCCCTCGACTGGGAATGGTTAGTGGACGGCCCAGGAACAGGCATGCTTCGCGCGCGCTGCAATATAATCAGCTTCAGGTGCGACCGCGACCGTCCAAGGCGGGTCTCGGACTGCTCCTGACGGCGCTAGCGGCGCTCGGAACCGCTTCCGGCGGACCCGAGGAGCCCGCCGAGATGGAGCGGGAAGCCAAGCGCTTTGTCGAAGTCTTCGGATTGCTCGACCGGCGCTTCGCGGAGGCCTTTGATCCCGCTGCCGCGATTTACGGCGGGGCGCTCCCGGCCATGCTGCGGACGCTCGACCCGCACTCGGCATTCCTAGACCCCCAGCAGTTTGAAAGCCTGCGAGAGATGCAGCGCTCCACGGAGAAAGGTTTCGGCAGCGTGGTGAATCTGCTGCCAGGGCGTGTAATCGTGCTCCAGACACTGCCGGACAGCCCGTCGGCCCGGGCCGGCGTGGCACCCGGCGACGAGATCCTAGTGCTCAACGGACAGCCGCTGGCCCAGCTGCCCGTCGAACAGCTCATACCAGTGCTGGCAAGCGCGCGCCAAGGGAGCGCGCAGCTCATGGTCCGGCGCCCCAACTTCCCCAACCTCCTCGAAATGACTCTGATACCGGCGGAGATGGCCGACCCCAGCGTCTCGCGCCAGTTCGCGCTCGAACCGGGCATCGCATACGCCAAGATCCTTAACTTCGAGGCAGAGACCGCAGCGGAGCTGCGCGCGGCGTTGGACGCGATGGGCGGCGAGCAGCTGCACGGCCTTGTGCTCGACTTGCGTGGCAACCCGGGCGGCGTGATCGAGGCAGCGGTGCAGGTCGCGGCGTTCTTCCTAGACCCCGGCGACCGGATCCTGTGGGTCCGGGGCCGGTCCGGCCCGAAGGAGGAGCTGCTGGTGCCGCCGAGCTTCGAACCGTACAAATTCGCCCTGCGGGTTCTCATCGACGGGAGGACGGCCAGCGCCGCCGAACTCGTCGCCGGGGCGCTTCAGGATCACGGGCGGGCCAGGGTTCTGGGTCAGCGCAGCTTTGGCAAGGGCTTGGTGCAAAGCGTCTTCGAACTCAGCGACGGCACCGCCCTGGCGCTGACAACGGCCTTCTACCAGACCCCCCGCGAGCGCGCCATCCAGCGCTGGCTCGGCACCTGCGGGGAATTCCAGCTCGCGCGTTGCCCGGAGGACGAGGACGAAGACGCCCTGCGAGGCGGGATCGTGCCGGACCGGGCCACTAGGCCGCGACAGCTGTCCGAGCTCGAACAGGTCCTGCTCGCCAGCAACTCGTTCCTGGAGTTCGCGCGGGACTTCGTCAGGGAAAAACCAGGCATCGGCCCGTCGTTCGAGCCGGACAACCCGACACTGGACGATTTCCAGTTCTACCTTTCCCAGCGCCGCATCAGGCCGTCGATCTCGGAGTGGTCGGCCTCGCTCGAGTTCATCCGCCAGGCGCTCAAGCAGGAGGTCCTCAACCTAGCCGTAGGCGTGGCAGCGGGAGACGAAGTGGAGATCCGCAGGGATCTGGCCGTCCTCGCGGCCGTCGAGGAACTGCGCGCCACGGTTCACTAGACTCCCGAAGAATAGGGAGTCGCGAGGGGCCGGGGAGTGCAACAATGGCATCAGGAGCATCACCGATGCACAATTCGAGAAGACTGCTGTTGGCAGCCGTCGCGATCCTGGCGGGATCCATTGCCTGCAACAGGTCCGATACGGTTCGAATCGGTGTCGTTCCGAAAGCCGTGTCGCATGAATTCTGGGTCGCCGTCCAAGCCGGGGCCCGGGAAGCGGGCGAGGAAGCCGGCGTCACGATCGAATGGCAGGGGCCCGCCGCCGAGACGGCGTTCTCACGGCAGATCGAGATCGTCGAGGCCATGATCAACTCGCGAGTTGACGGCCTCGTTCTCGCCCCTACGGAGGCTACGGCGCTGGTCGGTGCGGTGGAGCGCGCCGCCAGGGAGGGCATCCCTGTGACGATCTTCGACTCCGGCATCAACACCGACAACTACGTGTCGTTCGTCGCGAGCAACAATTACGAGGCCGGCGTGACGGCGGCCCGCACCCTGGCGGACCTGCTCGGCGGCAGCGGCGAGGTGGCGGTCGTGAAGAACGTGGCCGGGTCGTCCTCGACAATGAAGCGCGAGGCCGGATTCGAGGAGACGCTGGCCCTGGACTACCCGGGGATCGAGATCGTCGATTTCAAGTACTGCCAGTCCGACCGAGCAGTCGCTCTCGCGGTCACCGAGAACATGCTGACCGCGCATCCGGACCTGGACGGGATGTTCGCTTCGGCCGAGCCCGGGACCGTGGGCGCGGCGAAGGCGCTCCGGAACCGAGGGCTGACGGAGGAGGTGCAGCTGGTCGGTTTCGACTGGACCTACACGCTTGAGCGGGATTTCCGCGAGGGAGTGGTCCGTGCGCTGGTGGTCCAAGATCCGTTCGAAATCGGGCGCAGGGCCGTCCAGACGGTGCTCGCCGCCATACGCGGCGAGACGCCGCCCAAGCGGATCGACACCGATACCCACGTGGTCACGCTCGAGAATATCGACACGCCTGAAATCGAGGCCGTTCTCCGGATCGACCTCGGAGACTACATGCCCTAGCCGCGAAACGGGCGCGTCACGCGCCAAAGGCGACGCGGAGCCGACCCAGGGCCCATTCCAAGTCGGCGCGCTCGATGACGAGCGGGGGCGCGATACGGATCACGCGGTCGTGGGTCTCCTTGCAAAGCATCCCCAACTCCTGGAGACGCTCGCAGCGGGGCCGAGCCGGATTCCGCAGCTCGATGCCAGCCAGCAGGCCGCGGCCGCGGATCCCGATGATTTCGGGGTGCGAGATCCGCCGCAGCTGCCGCAGGAACCAGCCACCGAGTTCGGCCGAGCGCGCTACGAGACGCTCCTCGACGATCACCCGCAGAGCCTCGCGCGCCACAGCGCAGCCTAGCGGGTTGCCGCCGAAGGTGGAGCCGTGGCTGCCCGGGTCAAAGACGCCCAGCACGTCGCGGCGCGAAACGACCGCCGAAACCGGGTAGAACCCGCCGGAAAGCGCCTTCCCCAGCACGTAGGCGTCAGGCCGCACGCCCTCGTGCTCGCAAGCGAACAGCGTCCCCGTGCGTCCGAGGCCCGTTTGAATCTCGTCGGCGATCAGCAGCACGTTGCGATCCCGGCAGATCGCCGCAGCTTCGGCAAGATAGCCCTCCGGGGGCATGAGGATCCCGGCCTCGCACTGGATTGGCTCAACCAAGAACGCGCAGGTGTCGGGAGTGATCGCCTGGGCGAGCGCTGCGGCGTCACCGAACGGGACGGAGCGGAAGCCCGGCGCGAAGGGCCCGAACCCCTCCCTGCTGCCCGGATCGGAAGAGAAGCCGACGATGGTGGTCGTCCGGCCGTGGAAGTTATTCTCGCAGACGACGATCTCGGCACGCCCGGACGGGATGCCCTTGCGCATGTAGCCCCACCTGCGAGCGGCCTTGATGGCTGTCTCCACGGCCTCCGCACCCGAGTTCATCGGGAGGACCATCTCCATGCCGCACAGTTCCGCGACGTCCCGGCAGAAGAGCGGCAGCTGGTCGTTGCGGTAGGCTCGCGAGGTGAGCGTTACCCGTTCCGCTTGCGACCGCAGCGCCCGCAGAATGCGAGGGTGGCAGTGGCCTTGATTCACCGCGGAATACGCGCTCAGGCAATCAAGGTAGCGATTGCCGTCAACGTCATAGACCCACGGGCCCTCGGCCCGAGCGACAACGACCGGCAGCGGATGGTAGTTGTGAGCGCCCCAGCGGTCCTCCAGGCCGATCATCTCGCCGGTCGAGCCGACTGCGGCAAGACGCGTCATGGGAGGGGGCTCCGCACGCTTCAGCGTAGCACCGCGAAGCGCACTCCTCACTCCGCTTCCGGCACGTAAATGACCTCCCCGCTCTCCAAGCGGTACGCCACGCCAAGTCGCTGTCCCCGCCCCGCCCCGCGCTCGTCGCTCGAGCGCAGGCGCTCTATCCGCTCGCCCCGCTTAACGATCATTTCCATGTCGGGACGGCCCGGATTCGTGACGATCGTGATGTCGCGCGTGCTCATGCGAGCGGCAACCTCCGCGAGACTGGCGCTTCCCGCCAGCGCAAGGAGCAGCGCCACAACAAGCACCATGCTCGCGTCGAACAGATTGACGACGCCGCCCAGCGGGTCGCCGTCGTCGGGCGTCTCGAGCGCGGACGACGCGCGCCGCATCCATTCCCGGCTCGATGTTGAACTAAGCGGTCTTTTCGGCATCGTTCGCCTCGTCCTTCCCGGCCTGCGCAGACCAGACTTCCATCAAGTAATGCATCTCGGTCAAGTCCTGGCGGCCCCAGTGCCGGACCTGGACGCCCAGCGCGTAAGAAGCGCCACCGACAATCAGTCCCACCACCGTGGTCGTGAAGCCTATCAGCAAGTTCGAGGCCATCGCTTGCATGTCGCCGACCGCCAGACCGGCCAGCGCCGGCTGCAGGGGTATTAGCGTGCCAATCAAGCCCAGCATGGGGCCGGTGCGCGCAAGCACGGAAAGCCTTTCGGCGCTCCGGCGCAGGTCGTTCTCGAGGTCCGCAACGGCCTTGTCCAGCCTGTCCGGGTGATTCGCAGCGGCTTCGGCGAAGCGCGCCATGGCGAGCTTCCAGTCCAAACGGAGAAACCTCGCGAGCCGCGGCTCTCCTTCGTAAAGGAGCCGGAGCGCATCCCGATTAGCCCGGCGGTCGTAGGCCTCGGCGAAGACCCCACCGGCAAGATACGTGGTGTAGACGAACAGGCACAGGATCGCGAGCAGCGCAGGCAGGAGGAACGCGCTCGATATCCAATAGAGGAGGCTCTGCAAATGCTCCACAGAGAGTCTATCCGCCCTTCAGCAAAGCAGGCCGCGTCGCGCGATCATCCGCGACGTTCCGCGTCCATGACCTTGCCAAGGCGTCGCGCGTGCCGCCCTTCCCCGGTGTAGCGGGCTTCCAGGAAGGCTGTCACCAGTGCGCTCGCGAGAGACAGGCCGACGATCCGCCCCCCAAGGCAAAGCACGTTGAGATCGTCGTGTTCGACGCCTTGGGCTGCCGAGTAGGTATCGTGGCAAACGCAAGCTCGCACGCCCTTCAGCTTGTTGGCCGCCACGCAGGAGCCGACTCCGCTTCCGCAGACAATGATTCCGCGGTCGGCGTCGCCGCTACGGACTTTCTCACCGACAGCAATCGCGAAGTCAGGGTAGTCGTCAAGAGGGCTGAACTCGTGAGCGCCCACATCCACTGTCTCGTGGCCATCGCCAGCTAGCTGCTTGGCGATCGCCTCCTTGAGGTCGTAGCCGGCATGGTCGGCCCCAATCGCGACGCGCATGAAGCCTTGATTGTATCGAACGGGGAACGAATCCTCTGATGGCTCTAGCGTTTGCCAGGGCTATTCCTTGGTCCGCCTCCAAGGCGGTGCCCTGCGGGGAGGGATCTGGCTGGCAGGCGCTGCGATCCGCGTTGGCCGCCAGTCCCGGCGGAACGGGTTGGCCAATTCGCTGTTGGAGTGACTACCTTTTCGTGGACAGGTGAGATTGCAGAGGGATGGCAGTACTACTACCGCTGCCAGCGTCCGCGGTGGCGCCACGTGCCCGGTGACCGCGAGCTGGACATGTGTTCCCCGGGGCGCGCGACGCATGCAGGCGCTGGTCGGCAACACCGTCCCCGTCGCCCAGGGGCATGCTTGCCCAGGCGCCTGCTGTCGCACCCGACGCGCGCCTCCCGTGACCATCGCCGCGGCGCTGAGCTGGCCGCTAGAAAAGCAGCTTCAACGCCATTTGAACCTGCCTAGGTGCCCCAATGGTTCGGACAACCCGTCCGAATGCGCCATTGGTTATCGTCACCGGACCACCGCCGATGGGCACGCCAAAGACCGGTGTGTTGGTGAGGTTGAAGAATTCCGCTCGCAACTGCGCCGACATCCTCTCGTGGATTCGGAAACTCTTACTCAAGGAGATGTCAGCGTTGGCGATGCCGTCCTGCCTGAGGTCGTTCATGTATCGCGGGGCCGTACCTTGCTCGAAACGGCCAGGTGCGGCGAAAGCGTCCGTGTTGAACCACCGCTCAGGCGTCGGGTTGCTGAGCTTGGGTTCCGCGACGACGTTTCCGCGCTTCACGCCATATCCGAATGCGCCCAGCGTGTTCGGCGCGCGGATGTTGATCGGAACCCCCACGCTGAACCGGATGGTGCCGGCGACTTGCCAGCCGCCTACAACCGCGTCGAGCGCGCCGCTCATGTTGCCTCCCAATGCCTTGCCTTTCCCGACAGGGAGCTCCCAGACGAGATTGGTCACGAAATCGTGAGGGAGGTCGTGGGCGCTCACCGAATAATCGCTCGACGGATCGAAAACATCGCGGAACGCATCGCTCACGAACCAGCCTTGGTCCTCCGATGCATTGTCCTCGGCCCTGGCCCACTGGTAGCTGCTGAGGATCGTCAGGCCGTCAGCGAAGCGGCGCGTGAACTTGACATACAGCGCGTTGAAGCTCGAAGTGGCACCCTTGCTGCTGCGCGCGACATTGACGTTGTTGAACTGCGGGTGAAGCCGCAAGAATCGGTGCAGCGGCGCCGTGCTCCCGCTCAGCGGGCCAGATGAGATCAGTCCGAAGAACGGGTTGGGCACGCGATTGTTCAGTTCCTCGCCCATGCTCAGGTGGTTCATAGGCACTTGGTTGAAGTTTCGGTTAGAGCCCCATGCGAACTTTCGGCCGCGATTCCCGGAGTAGCCAATCTCGAAGACCGAGCCCGGGACCAACTCATACTGAAAATCCAGGCTGAAGCTCTGAACGTACGGTGTCGGGTGATCCCGCGGCCAGGCGTTTACATTGGCGCCGACGGCGGTCGCGAGGCCCAGCTCGGTCCCGGTTGGCATGTCGGGACCGTTCGGCCAAGGGTTGCTCAGCAGGTTGACCGGAACCACCCCGTCCGGATTGGTCTCCCAGGTCGACCTCAGGTCGAATCCGTCCATGCCACTGACCCCGGACTCGATGTAGGTTTGCGAGTAAGAGATGCCGTACCCGCCGCGCATCACCAGCCTGTCACTGAACTTATAGCTCCACCCTATGCGGGGCGCCCAATCCCTCGTGTCAAGCGCCGTGATCCCGCGCTCATTGTCATTGGTGAAGTTTAGTCCTCCGCGCACTGGGTATCCGGCGGGCTCCCCGATCGGGTTGGGAACATTGAAATCGAAGAATGCTTGGCGTTCGTAGCGTTCGCTGCGCGGATACTGTTGCTCATAGCGCAGCCCGAGAGTCAGGGTCAGCTCCGGGGTAACCCGCCAAGTGTCTTGCGCGTACCACGCTGCGTACTTCTGAGTGAACGCCGGGTCCCCTGAGAACCTCACGCTGCCGCCGCCCACCCCGAGCAGCAGGGAAGCCACCGAGTTTCCAACGACGCCGCTGTTCCCGACGGCCACGGGTCCCGTCGTCGGGCCTCTGCTAAACGAAAGCTCCGGTGTGCGCGAATCGATGAAGTTCCACTGAATGGCCTCGAAATTGAACCCGAACTTGAGACTGTGATTTCCACGCTCGTTGCTGACATTAACGCCGCCGGTGTGAGTCCTGCGAACATTCTGGAACAAGCGGCCGCGTCCAATCGTTGTGTACTCGCGTAGCGCGTACTGACCCAGGTTCTGATTCTGGAAGTGATCCGCGTACGACTGCGGATAACCGAGGTCCGTCAAGCTGGTTCCGTCTACGTTAGGAATAGGATTCGCGAAACGATGGCCTCCGCCTGTGCCGGCGTTGACGTTGATTACCCAAGTCGGCGAAGGAACAATTGTGTTGCTCCAGCTCACGTTGTAGAATGGCTGCCCGTTCTCGAATCCGATGTCGGCGCCATTGTCGAAGAAGCGCGGGTTGTTGTTTAGCAAATCTGACCTGCTCCAACGCACAAACGTGCTGTACGTCTGGCTCTTGGCCCAGTCGACTCGCGTGTCGTAGCGATCGACCTCTTGTCGGAAAGGAACCGTCTTGAAATAGTTGTTCACATTCGTCACGCCGACTCCCTCCCGCGTCGGGTTCGGAAATAGCTTCAGGACGTTTACCGCGACCGGGTCGAACCTTGAGGCCGCTATGACATTGTTCCGGAAGGGGTCGCGTATGAATCCAGCACCGTCCGGATTGGCCCGCGTGGTGAACGGATCGTAAATCTCTTGCAGTGAGCCGTTTCCGTTGAAGCTTTGCGAAAAGTCGCCCATGCGTTCCAGCGCCGGCGGCATCGTTTGGACGGTCGTCCGGGCGGACGGCAGCCGCATGGCCTCATACCCGAACAGGCCGTAGATCCCGTTCTTCTTCCAGATCGGGCCGGAGACGTTCAGCCCCAGCTGATTGCGCTTGAATTCTGGCTTGGCGTTCCCTGCCCGGTTGCGCTCCCATAGGTTTGCGTCCAGGTTGTCGTTGCGGTGGAACCAGAAAAGCGAGCCGTGAAGCTGGTCGCCACCGCCCTTGGTTACTAGGCTGACAACGCCGTTGGCAACCTTGCCGTACTCGGCGTCATAGGTGTTGCGCGCAATCTGCATCTCTTGAACGGCGTCGACCGAAGGCGTCCCGAATGTCGCGCCCCAATCGCCACCCTTGTTGGTGACGCCATCGACGTTGACGGTATTGCTGGCCTCGCGGCCGCCGTTCATCGAGAAGAGGCCGTAGTCCTGATCGCTTACACGGTCTTGGAGCTGCGTTCGCCCGCTACGAGCGAACATCGAAATGACCCCCGCATTGGCGTGCACGAGAGCGAGCGGGTTGCGAAAGTTGATCGGAAGCTCGGTAATCTCCTCGGTGTTGAGCGTGTTGCTCTGGTTGGCGGACTGCGTGTCGAGAACGACCGCCGCCGCAGTGACCTCGACGGTTTCAGTAACCTCACCCAACTCGAGGGTCGCGTTGACCTCGGCATCCTGGTTTGCTTGCAGACGAATGCCCGAGCGCAGGAATCTCTTGAATCCAACGGTTGAAACGGAGAGTTCGTAGCTGCCAGGCTTGAGCTGCGACAACGTGAAGCGCCCCTCCGGACCGGTGTCCTGCTGGCGCTCTTCGCCGGTCTCGGTGTTCGTCAAGACCACTGTGGCCCCTGGGATGACCGCGCCACCGGGATCGGCAACGAGCCCGGTCAGGCTGGCGGTTGTCAACTGGGCGTAGCCGGGCAAGCCGCCCAGCAGGATGAGCAGCGAGAAGACCCTCGCGCGCTTCAAAATACCGCGGAAATGCATGGGCATGAACCTCCTTGATCGATTCGAATTCCGGCCCGCTGCCATCGGTGCTGCCATCACGGAGTCTTTTCACTCGAGGCTGCCATCTCGGCTGCACCGACGAGATTTGACCAGAGCGTAGCACGAGCTTGCGGTGCGGCAGGCCCCAAGAAAGGTGTTCCGCGGACGAATGATCGAGCTCTGCAAGCAGGTTGATGTCCAAGGCGCGACGTGGCGCGATCTCGACTAGGCCGTGCAGGAGCGACTTTTTCGGGTTCGGTTCTCGCGCCGCAGACGGGCGCCCGGATTGCCGCCAGTGCCGCCGCCGAGCAGGCGCGACGCATTCATGGGGACTGGATCAGCCCCGGCACCAAACCACCCCGCAAAGGCCCACCAGTGGCGCACCTTACGCGCGGCGCGTGTTGTCGCCAAGCGCGGCGGCGAGGGCCCTGCGGACGCGCTCGGCGTCGGCGACGACCAGCCCTCCCGGGGTCGGCACCGTCATCGCGTGCAGAGCGGGGACGTGTAAGGTAGCGGCAATTACCGAACATTTTCCTATCGAAATGATCTTCTCTGCAAACCGAATGAAAAAACTTGGACAACTATAGCCGGCAACCGTAACGTCCGTGCGTCTCGAGCGCCTGGACCATCGTGCAGTGGACCCGAAAGGCAAGCGACAAGCCGATTGCCAGGATGCGAGCGCTGGGCCGATTGGCGCGATGGACTCTCGCTCTCTTGGCGCTGGCCAGCGCGCTCGACGGAGCAGACTCGCAGACGGGTCCGCGCCTTCCAAACGATCCATTCGACTATGCAGGCATCGTCCTGCCAGACTACTACCGCTCTAGCAACTTTCCCGGCGGTCGTCGAACCCGCAGATCGGCCATTGACTTAGACAACACTCCGAGCAGCAACATCATCACCAACGAGGGGGCCACATTAGGGCGAGTGCTGTTCTACGACAAGAGCCTCAGCGCGAACGGTGCGATTTCGTGTTCATCGTGCCATCTGCAGGCGCACGGATTCACGGACCCAAAGAGGCTGAGCAGGGGCTTTGCGGGGGGCCTGACGCGACGCCACTCAATGGGCCTCACGAACGCGAGATTCTACAGAGGGGGGAAGTTTTTCTGGGACGAACGCGCAATGAGCTTGGAGGATCAAGTGCTGATGCCCTTCCAGGACCCAGTCGAAATGGGTCTGACGCTGCAACGACTCGAGGCGTTGGTGCGGTCGCAACCCTACTATCCGCCCTTGTTCGAGGCGGCGTTTGGTTCGACAGCGATCGATTCGGATCGGATCTCAAGAGCCTTGGCGCAGTTCGTCCGCAGCATCGTCAGCTTCAATTCCAGGTACGACAGAGGCAGAAGCCAAGTCAGTTCCCCGCTAGCGAATTTCCCGAATTTCAGCGCTGAAGAGAATCGAGGGAAGCGAATATTCATGACGAATGGAGGAGTCGGCAGGGCACCATGTACGGTCTGCCACGGGAGCGAGTCTTTCTCCTTGGTAAGTCCTCGCGGCAATCGAAATCGAGGCACTAGTGCGTCCAACAACGGACTGGACACCTCCTCGGTCGCTGACCGCGGAGTTGCTGAGACGACCGGGAACGGCCGGGACGCGGGCAAGTTCAAGTCCCCATCCCTGCGGAACGTGGGCGTGGGAGCTCCGTACATGCACGACGGCCGCTTTGCCACGCTAGAAGAAGTGATTGAGCACTACAGCACCGGCCTAGAGCCTCACCCCAATCTAGACCCGGCACTGCGAGAGAACAGCCGGGTCGAAGGGCTTATCGCTCGTGTCGGTCGACTTGCCCCAAGTCTAGCCGAACGATTGCGCGAGCACAGCCGAACACCCGAACCCTACAGGTTCTCGAGTCAAGAAAAGGCCGCGCTCGTGGCGTTCCTGCACACACTGACCGACGAAACGCTCCTGTCCGACGAGAAGTTCTCGGATCCGTTCATCGAACCCGGCGAACCAGTGATAGCCAGAGCGGAGAACAGCGCGAACGCCGCCCTGTGATCACGGCTGGGAATGCCCCGGCCAGCCTAATCCTTTTCCAGGGGCAGCCCTCCTACGCTGGGCGGATTCCGACCGTCCATGCCTTCCCCCTGAGAGCGTCCCCGCAATTTCGAGTTGAAGCAGGCGATTGTCGATCACGCGAGAGGGCAGCGAGCTGGAGCCGCTTCATCTACTTTCGGCACGACACGGCAAGCTTGTCCTGTGGCTGGCTCGTCGGCATCCGACGAAAAGCTGCGGCTCCTGCAGCTCTGCAGGCTCGCCGGCCATGACAAGCGGTTAAGTACTCTCATTCCTATTCGTGGCTTTCGTCGGAAAACCAGCCAAGAACCGCAGTTCGAGACACAAGCACGTGGATTGTACCCGCCAAGAAGAGGTCGACCAGTCGCGTTGGCAACTGAAGCCGGAATGATTCCTGAAGAGCCCCTGCGCAGAATCAGTAGGGGTGAGGACCGGGGCTTACTTCCTGAGGCAGAGGGATTTCAGCCGAGTATTGAGGGCTTCGGCCGAGTCGGGCGAGGAGTTCCGGTCTGGGGAAAGGAGGAGGCAACTGGTGCAGTTACGCACGATTCTGTACCGGGTACACAAGCCGCCGGAGTTCTCGTGTACGGGACGATCCGGCTTGTGGAGCGCGAGGATGGAGAGGCCGACCTGCAGGTGTGTGGGGACTCGGACTTTTCCGGCGGCCAATTCTCAAGTACCTCCGGCGGCATTTGGGTAGGTTATTTCACTTTGGCACGCTCCAGCAGCAAGAGAACCGGGCGCATGGTCGCCTGACATCGGCTGTAAGCAAGGGACTTACGATATTGCCCACGGAGCAGCTGTTCTCGGCCTCAATTGATCGCCAACCTATTTCGGCACAAGCTAATTTGAGCAATGTGGCCGTATTCGGTCAAGATCAACCGACGAAATAACAGGTAGAGGTCGTTCCGCGGGCCAGCGGTCGGGCCCGCTTTTCGGGTTGCAGCGCGCCTGCCTCGGGCTACGACCGGCGCAAGCGGCGGCAGCACCAGTTCGTACCGATGCTGGGGTTGCCGCCGTGTTGCCTTTACGAGATGTGGCCGGTGGGCTATCCGCACCGCGGGAAGGTGAAGGTGGATGGAGTGCCCTGGCGGTCGCGGGGCACCGCCAGCCGGCCGCTCCCGTGCTTGGTGTGCACCGTCTTGCGATTTTGGCCGTTGCCCCTGTTGCCGCCCGGGCTGCTGGCCAGATGAAAATCGATTTCGGCTCGCAAGACCCGTTCGAGGACCCTGCGCCGCAATGCGCAGAACAGGTCTTGATCCAAGAAGGCTTCCGCCGGGTCCCGGCCATCCGGGAAGGCGTAAGTCGCCTCCTCGGACAGCTCCGGGCGGGCTGCGCCGGCTTGCGCCACGTTGGGGATAGGGTTCAGCTTGCGCTTCACAGCATGTCTTCCTCACTGTTGGGGAAACCACCCGAGGCCACCCCCTGTAGAATTCTCTATACACGCAACTTCTGACACGCCCGGCACGGGGGGGGTCGGGTCGGCACGCCGCGGACCCTGCAAGGAGAGGGCCGGGACCTGTCTGGCGGCATCGCTTGCACAATTTTTTCGTCCTTGGAGGCCACCCTACCCGGCATGCTGGGCGCGCTTTCGGGCATCTTGGCGCCTGCCGGGCAGAATCGCACGGAAACGGGCGCGGAGCTAGCTTGAGCAGTTGGAGGAGCCCTCAGCGTCGCCAATTTGTCGGGCCGACCACGAGCCGACTAATGCCACTGGCTGCTACGGGCCCCGGACCAAGGTGACCGCGGCCTAGCGCTGGAGCAGTCCACGCTGCCCCGCCCAAGCGTAATAGAATGAAGACAAGGATCGTCATAGCCCGCGCTTCCTGATCGTCGGTTTCGCTACGAGTCTTTGCTGGCTCTCCATTCCGGCGTGCGGCCGGTGATCCGTTCCATGAAGATCGGCTTCATCAGCCTCGGATGCCCCAAGAACCTTGTCGATAGCGAGGTCATGATGGGCTTGCTCGAAGCTCGGGGACACGAGCTCACGAGGCATCCGGAGGAAGCCGAGGCCCTGGTCGTCAACACCTGCAGCTTCATCGAGCCGGCGCAGCAGGAGTCCGTCGACACGATCCTGCAAACCGCCGAGTACAAGAAGACGGGGCGGGCCCGCAGGCTTGTCGTGGCCGGCTGCCTAGTCGAGCGGTACCGGAGCGAGCTGCAGGAGCAGATTCCCGAGATCGACGCTGTCTTAGGCACCAACGAGATCGAGTCGATCGTCGGCCACTGCGAGGGCTGGGACGCGCAGCCTGCGACAGGGACGGAGGGCGGGTACCTGTACCACGACCTGACGCCGCGCCGGCTGGCGACACCCCGCCACTTCGCATACATGAAGATCAACGAGGGCTGCGACCATCCGTGCTCGTTCTGCATCATCCCGCAGCTTCGAGGAAACTTCCGCAGCCGGCGGTTCGAATCGGTGGTGAGCGAGGCCGAGCGCCTGTTCGGCCTCGGCGTCCGCGAAATCAACCTGATTGGCCAGGACACCACAGCTTTCGGCGAGGACCTCGGCATCAAGGACGGGCTGCCGACACTACTGGACCGGCTCGCCAGGCTCGAAAACGCAGGCTGGATTCGCGTCCTATACGCGTATCCCAACCGGGTCAGCACCAAGTTGCTCGAGACGATCGCACGCCACACGGCTCTCTGCCCCTATCTGGACATTCCGCTGCAGCACGCCAGCGCCAGCGTCCTGCGACGCATGCGGCGGGGGGCGAGCGGGGACATCTTCCTCAAGATGATCGAGCGTATCCGCAGCATCGTGCCGGGCGTGGCGATCCGCACCAGCTTCATCGTCGGTTTCCCCGGCGAAACCGACGCCGATTTCGACACACTTTGCCAATTTATCGAAGCCGCGAGATTCGACCACGCTGGCTGCTTCCGCTACTCAGACGACGAGAACAGCGCCAGCTATGCCTTGGACAGAAAAGTGGACAAACGCACGATCTACAACCGCCAGCGCCGTCTGATGGCCGTGCAGCGCAGGATTTCACGCCAGGGCAAGCAAGCGCTTGTCGGCCAGCGCCTGCCGTTGCTGGTGGGGGGCCGGTCGGCGGAAACAGACCTCCTCTGGGAGGGCCGCTTGCAGACGCAGGCGGAGGAGATCGACGGCAAGACATTCATTACGCGATTTCCCGATGGCACCGCACCGAGGACGGGGGATCTAGGCATGGTGAGGATCAGGCGCGCAACCGACTACGACGTTTTCGGAGAAGTCGAGCGCATCACGCGGCCCGCCGCGGTTACGGCAGCGGAAGCATTCCCGGTGTTGCAATAGATCCCACGGAAACCGGAGGTAGCAAATGACCGCGGCCCGCAGCAAGTGCCCCATCTGCGGCAAGTTGTCCGACCCGCGAGCCTCGCGGCACCCATTCTGTTCGAAGCGCTGCCGCACCCAGGACCTCGCTAACTGGGCTTCCGGCACGTACGCGATCCCAGCCCCGGTGAGCGAGGCGGACGAGGACCTGGCGTCGCGGAGGGATCCCGACGAGAGCCTCTGGGATGGCTAGGCAGCGCCTCGCCGTGGCGCTAGCCACCTGGTTCTACTGCGGATATGCGCCCTTGGCGCCAGGCACGGCCGGCTCGCTTTGCGCCTGGGCGATCGCCTGGTTCCTCGTGCATCGCCACGGCGTCCCCGCATGGGCGCTGGCAGTCGCGGCGGTCGCGTTAACGCCGCTAGCGATATGGTCGTCAGATGCCGCGGCGTCTGCGTTCGGCGAGAGGGATCCTTCCCGTGTCGTGATCGACGAAGTAGTCGGCCAGTGGATCGCGCTAGCTGCCGCCGCGGACACCTCGTGGCCGCAATGGATTGCAGCCTTTGCCCTGTTCCGCGCGTTCGACATTGCCAAGCCCTTCGGCATCCGCCGGCTGGAAGGGCTTCCGGGCGGTCTGGGCGTCGTGGCGGACGATGTGGCCGCAGGGGCCTGCGCTATGATTGGGGTGGCGCTGATCGGTTGGATCGGCGTGTGAGGCGGAATAGCGTCCGCAGCGCCCCGAATGGCCGGCAACCGCAGTTCCCAGATTCAAATCGACTCGGTCTTGCCACCTGCGGCGATCCCCGGCGGCTATTTGGAGGTTCGCGGCAACGGAATCGCGGGAGACACCTGCGAACAGCCGAAGGTCTCGGTGGGAGGAGCGCCCGGCCGGCTGATCTTCAGTTCGCCGACTAGGCTGGTCGTCAACGTTCCGGAAAAAGCGTCCAACAACGAGATTCGCATTCATTCCGGCGGGATGGACAGCCCGCCCATGCCGTTTGCGCTCGGCCGTCTCCTGGTTAGCGACCTTCATCCTGTAGCCAATCCGGCAGTGGACCGGTTCGGCGACGTCCTGACAACCCAAAGCGGCCCGCGCGGCAAGAAGACCCCTATCTCGGTCTTCAAGATCGCCGGCGACGGCTCGTCGGTGACCGCGTTCCTGAAGGGAATCGTCAATCCGACCGGACTGCTATTCCGGCCTGACGGCACCCTGCTCGTCTCGAGCCGTCATGACGGCACAATCTACGAGGTCTCGGCCAGCGGCGAGATGGAAGTTTTCGCCCAGGGAATGGGCATCGCGACCGGGTTAGCGATCGACGGCAAGGAGAACATCTATGTTGGTGACCGCACTGGAACCGTGTTCAAGATCAGCCCCGATCGCAAGATATTCGTTTTCGCAACGCTCGAGCCATCCGTAGCGGCGTATCACATGGCGTCGAGCCCGGACGGGGAGTTGTTCGTGACAGCGCCGTCTACATCCAGCTTCGATTCCATTTTTCGCATAGATCCGGAAGGCGTCGTGAAGATCTGGCGGCGCGGCTTCGGCAGGCCCCAGGGAATTGCCTTTGATGCCGTCGGCCGCCTGTACCTTTGCGCGTCCTACCGCGGGCAGCGCGGGGTGTTTCGACTGACAGGGCCCGACGAGATCGAGCAGGTGGTGGCCGGGCAAGGCATCGTGGGCCTGGCCTTCGGCCCGGACGGCGAGATGGTGATCGCGACGGGCAGCAGCGTGTATCGCATTCCGAAGTTGGACTGATCCGCCGGCCGGACCCGCCGATAAACGCCACGACATCCGGGCCCCGCTCAATCAATGCAGGCTGAAATCATAGCCGTCGGCTCGGAACTGCTCACCCCGACCAGGGTCGACACCAATTCCCTTTTCCTAACGCGCAAGCTCGGCGAGCGCGGGATCCTGCTGGCGCGCAAGTCCGTAGTGGGCGACGACCGGCAAATCCTGACGAATGAAATCCGACGCGCCCGCGAGGCGTCGGACGTGGTCATTCTTACCGGAGGGCTCGGCCCTACCCTGGACGACCTGACCCGTGACGCCGCGTCGGACGCGACCGGACGCCCCCTCGTGCGCCACGAATGGATCGTTCGGGATATCGAAGAGCGGTTCCGCCGCTTCAACCGGCCGATGGCGAAGGTCAACGAGCGCCAGGCTTACGTACTGGAAGGGGCCGAGATCCTGTACAACCCGCGCGGGACCGCACCGGGCCAGTGGCTGGAGGACGAGCAGGGGATATTGATCCTGCTTCCCGGGCCACCGCGGGAACTCAAGCCACTGTTTGCGGAAACATGCATGCGGATGCTGGACCGGCATGTCTCGCAGCAACGGTTCTTCACCCAGTGCCTTCGCGTGGCCGGCATCGGCGAGTCCGACGTCGAGCAGCGCATCGGCAAGATTTACTCGGGTGATCCGAGCGTCACAACCACCATTCTGTCCGCCCCCGGAGACATCCAAATCCACTTGCGCGCCGGGGCCCCGACGGAGGAAGCGGCCCGCGCCATCGCAGAGGCACTAGGCGCGAAGATCCGAGCGGAGCTGGGGCGTGCCGTATATTCCCTCAACGGCGCCCCGCTGGACGAGACAGTGGCTGGGCTGTTGCGTGGGCGCGGCATCAAAGTGGGCGTCGCCGAAAGCTGCACGGGAGGCCTGCTGGCGGCCAAGCTGACCGCCGTCCCGGGCTCTTCGGAATATTTCGCCGGAGGGTTTGTCAGCTACAGCATCGCCGCAAAAAGGCACTGGCTCGGCGTGGACGAAGCGGTCCTGGACACCCGGGGGGCAGTCAGCACCGAGGCTGCCGAAGCGATGGCGATCAAAGCCAGGGAGCGGACCGTCGAAGCGCTGGGAGAGCCCGCGATCGGCGTCTCCGTGACCGGCTACGCCGGGCCTGGCGGCGGGACAGAGCAAGACCCGGTCGGAACGGTTTTCTTCGGGATCGCGGACGAAGAAGGCTCGGCCATCCGGCGCCGCCAGCTGGGCCTAGGGCGTAACCGCGTGCGCGCTCTGGCAGTACAAATCGCGTTGGAACTGCTCCGCCGGCGGATTCTGGGAATTTCCTGAACGCCCCGGGGCTGCAGGGTGTCTCCGCTGCCCGGCACTCTCCGGCGTCGATGGCGACGGCTGTTCGAGCGCTTGCATTACCGGCCTGGCCCGTAGCTGCCTGGCGTCCGTTTACTCTCATTCTTGGACTGGAATGCGCGGCTTCGGATTCGCGCGACCTGCCGATGCTAGGTGAACGCAGTGCCAGACGCTGTTGATCATGGCAGCCCGCACGTTGCCGGTTAGGTTGTGGGTCTGTTAGGCGCCAGCCAGCCGTGGAGCTCTTGGTGGACTCTCTTGTCCTAGCTCTTCGTCCGTTCCGCAGAGAAGATCCCAAGGTTCGTTACAGCGTCGAGTCGACTCCGCGGACGTTCGCAACTGACTAGGGACTGCTATATTTCGCGCTAGCCAGGTGCCGCGCGGGCGCATAGCAACGGCGCAGGGCTTCCCGCATTCGTTCCGTCCGATCGCCGTCGCAGCAGCGCTTGGGGATCACATATTGCTCAGCGTCCGACGGACGGACAAGGAAGCTTCGCGGCGTCTCGCGGACCTCCACCAAATCCCCCCACTCGACCCACTCGCTTCGGCGGCCCGCACCCTGGATCTCGATGCCGCTGCCGCAAACGTGATAACGGATGCTCCTAGGCTTGCTTCCCGCTTTGCGGTAGTCGAGACGGAGGAGCCACACAACCGCGAGATGGACACCCAGCACAAGCACCAAAGCGGCTGCCAGAGCCCAATCATAAAAGCCATCGCCCCTCCACGCGCCGAGCGCCAGAATGGCGAAGCACACGCCGAACACGAGGGCTCGCCTGCGCGACGGCCAGAGGGCAGCGATCACCGAGTCGCTGTAGCGCACCTCCGCATCGATGTCGAAGCTGGCGTGGCCGGACCCGAACGCGGAAGCCATTCCCTCGGAATCTTATCGCAATTGGCCGCAGCCTAGCCGTGCGAGCCCGTTACGGCGAGGCGGTGACGACCTCGCTGCTGTATTCCACGACAGTGTCGACGATGCCGATCTCGACGCGGCGATTCTTGCGGCGCGCGGCCGCGGAAGTTCCCGGCACGCGCGCGCTCGATTGCCCGAAGCCCTTCGACTCGACTATGTCTCCGGGTATGCCCGCTTGTGCCAAGTACCGCCGCACCGAGCTGGCGCGGCGCTCCGACAGGCCTTGGTTGTAGGCCGCATTGCCTTGGTCGTCGGTGTGCCCGTACACATAGATCTTGTAGCCGTACGAGGCCAGCAAGACGCCGGCGATCCGGCTGAGAATCTCGCGATTCTCCGGACGGAGGATAGCGCTGTCGAAGTCGAAGAGAAACGAGTCGTCACTCAACTGCACCACCATCCCCATCGGAGTGCGGTCCGTTTCGGCGATCATCCCCAGCGCGTCCCGCATGCGGTCCAGTTCCGCGATCCGCTGGCGCTTTAGCCGCTCGGCGATCCGGCCCTGCCTGTCGGCCTCCTCCCGCGCTTGACGGGCCTCCTCCCGCACCTTGTCGGTTTCCGACCGCGCCCAGTCGCGCTCGACCATTGCCTGCTGCAGCGCCCTGCCTGCGAGTTCCTCGCGCCCTACCGCGTCGCGGACTTTGGACAGCAGGCTGATCTCCGCCTGCTTGGACTCCGATAACGACCGGTCCAACGACTCGACATGCCGCCAGAGCCGCCAGGTCGCGTAGCACACCACGATCAGCAGCGGCAGGCAAACGAATAGCGCAATACGTTCCGTTCGGCCATGCCTAGGCATCTAGCCTCCATTCTTGCACCCAAGCCGCGACGGCCGGATTTTGAGCCCGTTTTAGAAGCGGAAACGCCGAGGGTCCTGGTCGGGCACTTCCTTCCGAAACGTATTCAGCAGCTGGCGGTGGAAGGTACAAAGCTTGCCGTCCGGCGCGGGATGGCCGCATTTGATGCAGACAGCAGTCTCGCCCTTGCTGCCCGGGCGGCGGAGGCGGTTTCCGTTGACGTTCCGCCTCCTGTTGCCGTTGGGTCCTCCTCCGTGCCGGCCGCGGGAGCGGCCATTCGGGGAGCCTCTGCGACGGGCACCCTTGGCGAACCTTCCATGCCGCCTAGTGGTATGGTCTCGCATGATTCGTCGCAACAGCGCACGCTCCGCGAGGGCGCGCGCCGTGCTATCTTTTGCCTCTCCGGCGCGCCATCGGCGCGCCTAATCGACCCGCCCGATCGCAGTGCTTCGCGCGCAGGCCGCGCCGGGCGTTAGTGGCCTTGGCCGTCTACTCGGACGGGCTGGTGCTCTCGGCCGGATGGGCGGCGTCGTAAGCCGTGATGATTGCGTTGGTGATGTTCACCTCGTTCACGGCATACAACACGGGACTCTGGGGATTCGAGATGTCAAGCACGATCTGGAATCCGTTTTCCTTGGAGTGCTTGTCAATGACCGCCATCATCTTGGAGCCTACCGCGTTGAAGAGTTGGCTCTGCTCCTGGGAGAACTCGCCGCGCGCGTCCTCCATCTCGCGCTGGAGGTCCACTTCCTTCTTCTGGATGTCCCTCGCCAGGGTCCGACGGGCCTCCTCGCTCATGGTGTTCGCGCCTTTCTGGTACTGGTCGCGCATGCGGTTGAGCTCGCCCTGCAAGGACTCTAGGCGCTGCTGCGTGGGCTGGTACTTCTGCTCCAGCTGCTGAATCAGCTTCTGGCCCTCCCCGGTTCGCGAGATCGCCTCCTGCACATTGAGAAGGGCAATCGCGGTCTGAGCGGCAGCGCCGGCGACCAGCAGCGTGCATGCTCCGGCCACGCAGGCGGCGAAGCGAATGAGGCGCGGGCTCACCAATCGAATTCCGAACATTTTCGCGTTTCTCCTAGGCCGCTTCACGAGCATCCATCCGCAACCTAAAGCGTACCACGTCTCGGTCCGCCGGAGGCGCCGCTAGCGACGAAGCAGAGCGCCGGCGCCGCCCCTAGAAAGTCCGGCTGATAGTGAAGCGGAACATCGACCGCTTCTCGAAGAACGGCAGCCACGTGCCGACCGGCCGCACCGCCTCGATGAACGAATTGTAATTCGGGAACAGCGAGCGGTCAGCCACGATCGGCGGCTTGAGGAACTCCTGCACGCGCATGGGATTGTACGCCCAGTAGAAGCGGAACGGCGCGTTCACGACGGGCATCATGATCTGCAGCTCGACACCGGTCGATGAACGCATCTTCTGCGTCGGGCCGATGATGCCGATCTGCTCCCGGAAGCCGGCCTGCGGGAACTTCTTGTTCAGCTCCAGCGCCCGGCCGGGATTGAGCCGGATTTGGTCCTTGCGCAGGATCTTGTTGAAGCCGATGTCCCAGAAGGGCGCGAGCACCACCGGGCCGAACAGCTTGATGCGGTACTCGAAGTTGTAGACGAAGCGCGTGTCGCCGCCAGGGAAGTTCAGCCGGTATACCGGCACCTCCGTCGTGATTGGCACTCGCTCCTCGACGCCGTTGACGATCTGGATCTGCGTGCGTGGCGTCAGATTGTCGTTATAGACCGGCACCGATGTGAAGTCGGGAATCCAGACCATCGGGCTGATGGACCAGATCTGGAAGCCGCGCACGTCGTTCTCCCCGCCCATGAACGAACGGTTGAACGGCGGGGGCACGCGGCCGCCGTAGCCGCTCAGGAACGAGAACAGTCCGCGCATCGCGATCGTGCGGCGCCCGCCGTGCGGACGGAAGTACTTGGCCTCGACGGTCGGCTGGATGAAGCGGGCGTTGCCGCCGAAGCCGGCGATCGCCATGCTGGCGTACAGGCTCTTGCCCTTCGACGGGGTGATGGGGTGGTCCACCGTGTTGTAGTAGTAGCCTGGAGTGATTTGGCTGGTGGTGATCCCCTCCAGCGAGTTGGGGCCCGACACGCCTTCGAAGTTGAGGTACGTGAACAGGTTGGAGGCGGACTTGCTGAACGTGACGACATTCGAGCGCCGGTAGCTGTAGGTCAGGCTGAGGCGGGCGAAGCTGCGGCGCAGCGGGTAGCTCAAGAACGTCGTGAATCCTGCCGAGGTCTGCCGGTAGTCGAGGATGTTCTCCTGGCCGAGCTGGTTGAACAGCGGGATCAGGTTGGCCCCGGCGAAAATCGAGGCTTCGCGGGCTTGGTTGAAGCTGAAACGGCTGGAGAAGATCGTGAAGCCCGCCTGGATGGGCTTGTCGAACAGGTAGGGCTCGGTGTAGCCGAACTGCAGGACGCGCTCGCGGCTTCCGAGCTGCGCGTCGAAGGACAGCGTCTCGCCCAGACCCAGAAAGTTGTTGGTGGCGTAGCCGAACCCGATGAAGCTGCCGGCAAAGCCGGACACGCCGCCGTTGAGGTTGATCATGTTGCGGCCGCGCTCTTTCACCTTGAGCGTCAAGTCCACCAGCCCGTCGCGCGTGTTGCGCGTGATCACGGTGTCCGTCTCCGGCCCTTCGGTCTTGATCGGGTCGAAGTAGCCCAGCTGGTTCAGGCGGAGCATGCTGACATCCCACATGCGGGTGTTGAACATGTCGCCCTCGTCGAGCAGGACCTCGCGCCGGATGACCTTGTCGCGGGTCGTGTTGTTGCCGTCGAACTCGATGCGGCGGACAAAGAACTGCTTGCCCTCGTCCACGGCTAGGTTCAAGTCGATTAGCGGAGGCGACTCGTCCTCGCGGAACTCGAAGCTGGGCTCGGCGACGAAGTCGATATAGCCGAACTCGCCATACAGCTTCTTGAGGTTCTCCATGCCCTTGCGCAATTTCTCGATGTCGAACATCGAGCCTTCCTGCATGGCGAAGACCGGCCCCAGCACCTGGTCGGGCACGCGGAAAAGCTCCACGTCGGTGAAGCTCAGCTTGCCCCGTGCGTAGCGCGGGCCCTCTTCCACTAGCAGGTTGATGTCGGCGTGCTTCTTCGGCTTGTTCAAGAGCATCGACCAAGGGATCAGGAACGTGCCGCGGCCCGGCGAGTCGCGGATGTCGAGATCGTGCTTGAGAACGCTCGCCTTGAAGTAGCCGCGCTTCTGGTAGGCATTGCGGAGGCGCTCCTTGTCCTCCTCGAGCTTGCGGATGTCGAAGGTGCGGGTGAAGATGTTCTCCAGGACGACGCTGCGCGGGATCCCTATCGGCTTGGTGTTCTTCATCGCCCGGCGGGCAGTCTTGCGGGAGATGACATCCAAGCCGTCGAAACTGACGGTTCCGACCTTGACCTTCGGCCCTTCGTCGATGTTGAAGACGATCTCCACCGAAGCCGGCGGGATCTGGCGCACTTCGGGGTTGACTTCCGCGTACTGCCGGCCCCTCTCGCCCAGCAGCTCGCGCAGCACGAAGGCGGCGCGGTTGACGGTCGTCGGGTCGTAGCGCGACTCGACCGTCAGGCCGACGTTGCGCTCCTTGAACCGCTCGAGAATGTCGGACAGGGTGGCCGACTTGTTTCCCTCGTACCGGATGGTGCGCACGACCCGGCGCTCCGTGACCAGGAAGCGGACGACCTTGCCGAGCTCGCCGTCCTCGACTTCGAGCCGCAAGTCGTCGAAGTAGCCGGTATTCCACAACACCATGAAGTCGCGGCGCAGCGTCTGCGAATCGAAGAGGTCGCCGCGCTTGGTGAAAATGCGAGCCGCGAGGCTGTCGCGCGGAATCCTGCGCGTGCCGCGGAATGTGACCTCCTCGACGATATCCTCGCCCGGCCGGCGCTGCTCGGGCTGCTGCTCCTGGACGTCATCGAAAGGCGACGCGGGCTCGGGCGTTTCAAGCGGGATATCCTCGAACGGCGAGGCCGGCTGCTGCGCCTGGGCGAGCAGGTAAACGGGCGCCGCGGGCCGGGTCAGCTCGTCTGCCAGTGCCTCGCCCGCGGAGCTCTCAGCTGGCTCGGCAACCCTCTCCACGGAAGCGACATCCTCCGCGCACAGAGCCGGTGCGAAAGCGATAGCCAGAAATGCGGCGAAGCGTGACGTAGGGCTCAAACGCATGGACGAGGATTTTGTACTGATCGGAAATGCCTGGGCTCGCTTGGGCCTGTGCGGCTGGTTGCCGGCCATATGAGTGGAATACGCATGCTGCTGGATAGCCGTTTCAGCGCTGGCGTTTCTAGCTGCGGAGAGCGGGCGACCGCCTGGCATCGACCGGCCGCGGAATCATCCTTTCGGACAACCCTTCCGAGCTCGCCGACCAGATCGCGAATTCACTCGGGTCGCTTGAACTCGATGAGGAATTCCCCCAAAGAACCATCGTAGCTTAATTCGAGATGCTTCCGCTTGACCTTGGAGGGAATCTCGAAAAACAGGTAGCCGGACACCGGCTCGTCCGCTGTGTCGAGCGGCAGCTCGATGTCGTGCAGGCGGTCGAGAACGGGGTCCTCGGTTCCCTGCCTCTGGTCGATCGTCTGCCGCTGCTCGCCACCTAGTCCCACGCCTCCCACGTCGGGCGGGCCCGGGATGCGCCGGGGCCTGGTGCCCGTACCCGGCGCGCCGCCCCACACTCCGCTGTTGGTGGAGTCCTTGAACAGCCCGCCGGAATTGGAGCGCTCCTTGCCCAGCTCCAGCACCGCGCTGCCCGCGATGCGATCCGGCGTCTGCGCGGGGGAGGTGTCATTGTTATGGCGCGCCCGCAGCAAGAAATCGTCTCTTCGCAACTCCAGGCGCGACCCGTACAAGGGACGCACCTTGAGTTCGACCATCACCACATCGCCTTCGAAGCGGTCGCCCGCGACACGCTCGATCTCGGTTAGGTCGCGAACCAAGCGAGCCTCGAACGCAGCGTCCTCGAGCGTCCGGGCATACCACTCGGGCAGCGTGGCGGCCGTCAGCGCGGCTGCCGAAAGCAACACACTCCAGAGGATGCGAGCAGTCACGGGACGTTGCAGCTCATTCTAGCCCACGGCGACGAGCGCGGGCTCAGAGAACAGCGCCGGTTTTGCGGTTTTCGATGCTCGCACTGCATTGGATGCAGCCTGCAAGGCGGGGGAGTTGCCCAGCTCTCCGCCGCGGCTAGTTGAACAGCGCGTCGACGTAGCCCGATTCGATCTCGACGGCGCGCCGCACTTCCTTCTCAGCCTCAGCTGGCCGGTCGAGCCGGCGCAACGCCGGCCCCCGCACATAGTGGCCCTCCAAGCCCTGGAGCAGATTCCCGACGAGGTTGGCGTAGCGATCGATCTCGGAGAGCCCCGCGGCGTGCTGGTGGTTCTGAACGAACACCTTTGCCAGCGTAAGGCGCGCCTCGGCATGCTTCGGTTTCAGTTCGAGGCCTGCACGCAGGGCTCGAACCGCCTCGTCCTGCCGGCCCGGCTCTCCGAGCAACGAGCCGAGGTTGAACTGGATCAAGGGATCTTCCGGGAATGCTCCGCTGCCCGCTCAAGGGTCGCCAGAGCTCTCCCTGTTCGCCGTTTCGCCGGTACTGCTGTGCTTCGGAGAGCGCAGTCTCCGGCGACTGAGCGAGCAACACATGGATCAGAGACCCGCCAAGCGCTGCCGCCAAGAACCGAGAGAGCCGTTGGATGCCAAGACCAGACGTCCGGCTTCCTGCCCGCAATGCAGTCAACGGACTCATTGGCTCGGAGGCCATGACCGCTCCCGCGCTGCTAGCTTGCGAAGATCCAAGGGCCGCCGAGGTCTCCGCTGAGGAAGCCCTGGCGGCCATGCCGACAGCCTCCGGGACCGCCCGATCAGGCAATCCCGGCAATCAGAAGTAGATCTTCAGGCCCATCTGGATCTGGCGCGCGCGGTTCGCGGTCCCTAGCACGCGGCCAAAGTTTCTGTGAGTGGCGTTGCGGTTTGGTGCAGCGTACTGCGGGGTGTTGAAGCCGTTGAAGAATTCCACCCTGTATTCGACGCGGAGTGACTCCCAGACCTCGACGACTTTGAAGAACGAGAAATCGACGTTGTTGATCCCGTCTGCACGCAGAATGTGCCGGCCGGCGTTGCCGAAAGTCCCGGTCTGGGGCACCGCGAACGCGGAGGTGTTGATCCACGCGGCAGGCGTCGGACTCGAAAGAACTGGATTCCCAACCAAGTCCGGCCTGTACCGTCCATTGGCCATTCCAGTCCCGGCGATGTCGCCGTTGACAAGCAGCGAGTAGGGCTGTCCGGATGTGAACAGGGCGAGGCCGTTCAACCGCCAGCCGCCGAGGACCGCTTGGGCGACGCGATTCTCGAACTGGAGCGGGATCTCGTAGACCCAGTTGAAATTCAGGTTGTGGGTCAGGTCGATCGCGGACACGCTGCGGTCGATGTTGAAGTTGTACGGGTTCTGCTGCGAGCAGCCCTCGCGAAACCACCCCGTGCATCCGATGTCAATCGCCTTGGCCCAAGTGTAGTTGACCATGAACGACAGGCCCTTGGCGAATCGGCGGTTGTACTGCGCTTGCAGGGAGTGATAGTTACTCCGGCCCCAAGAAGTTTGGTAGTTGTTGGCCCGGAAGAGCGGAAATGGTGCGCGCTGGCGGGCCTCGGACCGCTTCCCGGGCGTGAGCGCTACGTTGTAGAAGGTCCCGAGGGGAAGCCTCCGGCTGCCAGACCCTACGTAGTTCACCTCGAGAACGGTGGCCTGGTCGAGCTGCCGCTGGATGCCAAAGTTCCACTGCATCGAATAGCCATTTTTCATCCGCGGGTCGGAATACCACGCTCCCTGGTTGTACGGAGTCGCAGTCGGAAGAATGCCCGTCGGTGCGGGATTCTTCGCGGAAACATTCGGCACGGAATCGGCCGGGTTCGTGCCGTTCGCCAGCTTGCGACCGACGTCAGGCCATGTATGCCCGAGGTTCTGGGTATTCTGGGTTATGCCGGCAAAATTGTCAAAGTAAATCCCGCTAGAGAAGCGGATTGCGGTGCTCTCGTTCAGCCGGTACGCGAAACCGAGACGGGGCTGCCAGCTGAGCGGCCACGGATCCTGGACGTACCCGCTCGGCGCGATCTGGACCCGGTCCGGGAGGGCACCACCGGGATCCGGGAGGCAAGGCGCGACACGTTTGGCCTCGCACGCTGGAGGCGCAGCGGTGATCCAGAAGATACCCTCGTTGTAGTCGATGTTGCCGAATTCGACCGTGTCCTCTTGCGCGTTGCCGAACTGCGGGAGAACAGTGTGGTCCATTCGCAGCCCGAAGTTCACCGTCAGCTTTTGCGTGACCTTCCACTGGTCCTGGGCGAAGAACGAATACAGCGCCCCTCCCCGGGCACGCTTGTGGAAGTCGCGCCGTGACCAAGCATTCGGGACATTCAGTAGGAACGACGCCAGCGGGTGCCCGGTGCTGCCCGGACTGGCCGGGCTGGCCGTGCCGACCGTGCTGAAATTGTTGCTGTGATCGTTGGTCGTGCCGAAGTGGCCGACGACGTTGTACTCCCCACCGAATTTCAGGGTGTGGGAACCCGAGATCTTGGTGTAGGTGCCCTTGTACTGCCACGTGTCGCTCGTGCGGGTGAATCCGGTCCGCTCGCCGCCCCCGAAGTACTGGGCGACATTGACATTGGGAACGAATGTCTGGCCGCTGCGGAAGCCGCCGGCATAGTCGGGATTCCAGCCCACAGTGGAGATGAACCCGTCGGGAAGGCCCGAGAACGAGTTTCCGGTATCGCGCTTGACATCAGTCCGAGCGAAGGACAGCTGGAGGATGCTCGTCGGGTCAAAGGTGTGGACCCAATTCGCCGCTACGTTCAGGTTGTCGATGTCGACGAAGCTGGTGAAATTCTGGCGGCCCCCAGAGCCGAGCCGTTCGTTGATCTGGGCGCTCCAGCGGACATAGGCCATGTCGGCGTCACTAAAGCGGTGGTCAACACGACCGGAGTACTCGTACTGGTCCAGCTTCGTGCCGGTCGTGTCCCGCTGATTGAGGTTGCCGAGGTCCGTGCCGAGGTCGATCGGCATCGGGACGGTTTGCTCGAGGTAGTAAACGAACCCCGGGTCCAACCGACTCTGCGGGATAACGTTGGCGACGAACGGGTCGCGGACGGCGTTGCCGTCGGGCCCAATGCGCGTGGAGTACGGGTCGAAGATCTGGCGGGTCGAATTGCTCAGGTCGCCCATTCGATTCGCCGCGGTCGGCACCTGGTAGTTGCGGTTCGCAGGGGCTCGATTTGTGAAACCCTGGAAGGCTCCGTAGTAGAAAGTCTTGTTCTTGACGATCGGCCCGCCGATCGTCGCGCCGAACATGTTCTGGGCGAGCGCCGCCTTGTCCCTCAGGAACGTGTCGCGGGCATCCAGGTTGTCGTTCCGGTGGAACGCCCAAAGGCTCCCATGCGTAGCGTTGGCTCCAGCCTTCGTCACCACGTTGACGACGCCGCCCGTGACGCCGCCGAACTCGGCGAGGTCGTTGTGGGACTGGACCTTGAACTCCTGGATCGCGTCGATGATCGGCGGCACGGCGTACGTGCTCGTCATCGTGCCCTGGTTGTTTACGCCGTCGGTAAGGAACAGGTTGTTGCGGTTGTTCTGGCCGTTGATGGAAGGGAAGCTGAACGTCCCGACCGACGTGCTGCCGAAGCCGCCGCGGCTTTGCGCTACGTTCACGGGTGACGCACCTGGAGTGAGCATCAGCAACTGAGTGAAGTTCCGGCCGTTGAGGGGCAAGTCCAAGACCTGCTGCTCGGTCATGGCGGTCCCGAGTTCGGACGAGGACGACTGGACCTGAGCACCCACCGCTTCGACGGTAACCGACTCAGTCACAGCGCCGACCTCGAGCACGATGTCGAATGTTGCGGTCTGATTCACTACGAGTACGAATGGCTCTATAGCCGAGGTTCGGAACCCTTCGGCCGAAGCCTCGATCGTGTAATAGCCCGGCGGGATGTTAACGAAGACGTAGTTCCCGACCGCGTTAGACTCGGACCGGCGCTCGATACCCGTCTCAACGCTTGTGAGAACTACGGCTGTGCCCGGCACCACCGCGCCCTGCTGGTCGGTCACGGTGCCGTTGACCGCGGAACTCGAGGCTTGGCCAAAAGCCAGGCCGGCGAACACGGCAAGCATGCAGCACAACGCTGCCGCTGTGCGAAGGGCGCGCGGACTACGCGTGCCGGACCTGAATGGACGACTGTTCATCTCGACTCCTCCGGACTGACTGGCATTATGGGAGCGCCTTCCATACTAGTGGCGCTGCGTCGCTGGTACCCCTGTCAAGACCCACATGGATTGTACTGGTGGGGGTCTGCGCACGTCAATGCCAATCGCACTCTTCCTAGCGTCCCGTCCGGGGTGTCCGATCGGGCCTAGCTCCGGCCCAGCCATCTGTTTCTTTGCGGCCAGAGTCCTGGCAATCGCGTCACTCGCTTCCGCAGCGGCCTGCCCTAGATCCTTGGAGGTACAGGCCATGGCGACGGGCTCCTGGACCTGTTCCAAACGAATTTCGCATCCGACACCAACACGCTCTACCGAAACGAGGGAGGCGGCTTCTTCAGGGGCCGGACCGTCGCGGCCGGCCTAGGAACGGGCACAAGCTATGTGGGTTGGGGCGCCGAATTCCTGGATTTCGCCCGAGACGGGTGGCCGGACGTATTCGCAGGAAACGGTCACGTTGCACCGAGCTTGGACGATGCGGGAGGCAATGAGACCTTCGCTCAGCCGCGGCTGCTGTTCTGGAACCGGGGCGACGGCGCCTTCTACCCACTGTCGGGAGACGCGGGCCCAGGAATCACTGAGCAGTATCCGTCCCGCGGACCGGCCATCGGGGATCTCGACAACGACGGCGACATGGAAATCGTCGTCGTGAACATGGGTGAGCCCCCTTGCCTGCTCCAGAACTAAGTCGAACCGGCCGGCAACTGGCTATCTGTCCGGGCCGTGTCCCCCGCAGGCAGCGACCGGATCGGGGCCCGGGTCACCGTCGCGTCGGGGGATAGGTTGCAAGCCGCAGAGGTACGAAGCGGGGCGAGCTACCTCTCCCAAGGGGACTTCCGCCTGCACTTCGGACTCGGCGACGCGCGCTCGGCAAGGGTGCGAGTGGCGCGGCCTTCCAACCGGCCGGCAACCGAGCAGGAAGCCTCAGCGAATCAATTGATAACTATGCCAGCGCTCATGGAGGCAAGGGCGTTGCGCTAGTCAATGCCGGCAGGCTGGACGAGCCCCCCCAGAGCTCCGAGAATGCCTTGTCGGCGGACCCCACGCTCGCTCTGGCTAGCTCGAACCGCGACCAAGTGCGCGAGGCGCTGCGAAACTGGTGAAGCTTGCAACACGGTCAGGCCGTGCCCGGAATCCCGCTCGGCCACAGCGGGCGGCGACTCCGCATACACTCTTCATCCTTGGTAGCGCTTACGAGCGAAGGGCCATTGGTGAAGTCGGTCGGGGCAGGACCATCGGATGGCCGATGGCAAGCGATCGTCCAGACTATCGGGAGTGCGGCAGCCCGCGGGACCCGATTGGATCGGCGAAGTCCGGCGGATGGAACGGACGATCGAGGTACTAGGGACAAACCTCTCGACACGCGCCGCAGCCATCGAGGGGATATGGCTTCAGGCTCCGCGGCACCGGGCCGATTCGGGTAGGCCCGATCTCCGGAGACTGATCCGTCGCCGGGGTGCCGCTCAGACTCCCCGCAAGCGTCTGTCCAGGAACTGTTGACGGCGTGCGATCCGGGCACGACCTCCTGACCGTCTGGCCAGAGCAACAGCATGCGAGATCGCCGGACGATGACGCTGAGGGCGGCGCCCGCCGTCCCGTGCGGACCGGGCTAATGCAATCTGAATCTCACTTCAATCTGCGCGGCGACGCGCACCGGTTTGCCGTCCTAGTTGCCGGGCGAAAAGTCCCACTGCTTGACGGCTTCGACCGATTTCTCGTCCAGCCCCATGCCCAAACTCTCAACGATCCGAATATTGTGTGCCTTCCCGTCTTCCCACACCTCAACGGCCAGCTTGACCGTGCCTTCGCGCTTGGCTTTGCGCGCCTCCAAGGAATATTCCGGCTCGACGTGGTGCACGAGCCTCGGGCTGGAAACGCCATCCCCGATCCGCCAAACGCCTTCGCTGATGCCGTCGGCAGACCCATGCGCTACACCAGATGCTGCGTCCCGCCCCGTTGTGGAACCGCTCCCGGTACCCGCGCCGAATCCAGTCCCTGGGCCTGCAGACGCGAGACCTTCCTCTCCGGTTGAATCCGCTTCCCTTGACACGTCTCGGTCAAGCATCTCCTCGTTTGGATTCTTTGCAGGAGTCCGTACCTGCTCAGTCACAACTCGCCCGAGCGCTCCGGAAAAGGCAAGAATAATCATGCCCAGGCTGATCGCCAGAGTGACGACGGCATACCAGATTAGAAGGATCTTGATCTGCCTGACGTGTCCGGCCATCTGCGTGACCGCGCTGGCAACCTGTGCAAGGTCGTCGTTTCGCACGTCGTACTGCTTTGAATCGGGATTCACAAATCCAAGCCTCCGGAGAAGTGAGCATGCCTCACGCCCTGCACGAATTCCTTCCTGCACGAAATTGTGCGCATCTCGATTTCGCCGGTACTGCTAAGCGTTAATTCTAGACCCAGCGCTGCCGGGATTTGCTTGGCTGGTTCGCGGAATGGCGCCGCATTCCTCCAGCGCCCGCTCGGCCGTCTAGCCCCCTACCCTTCAAACCGACCGATTCATCAGCCCCGGACTGGATGCAACCCCGCCGTCCGCCAGGACGAGCGCGCAACCGACGGCTTGCGGGTCGGATTTCGCGCACCCGCGCGGCGGCGACCGCGAAGAGACTCAGGACACCTCGGCGGCGAGGATCTCGGACAATTGCGCCCATTCGTCCTCTCGGCGCTGCAACTCGCGCTGGCCCGCCTCGAGCTCCTGCAGTACCTTTCGGCGGCGAGCGTGACTACGGCTCGAGGAAGCTAGCTCCAGCTGCAGGACGCGGCAATCTTCCTCGATGCTCTCGATCTCCTCTTCGATCGCGCCTACTCTGCCTCGAAGCTGTTCGACCTTCAGAGGGTTCATCCGCCGCGGCATGGAAGGCTCGGCGGCACGAAGAGCGGCCCGCAACTCCCCGCTAACAGCCTTCCCGGCAGGGCGCTCGGCATCCGCGGCCCGGCGCTCTCGCGACCACAGGAATTCTTCGTATCCACCGGGAAAGACTTCTAGATCGCCGTCCCCGACATGCACGACCTTGTTTGCCAGGCGGTCGATGAAATAGCGGTCGTGGGAAACGAACACCATCGTGCCGTCGAAGTCAAGCAGGGCCGGCAGCAGGACTTCCTTCGCGCGCAGATCGAGATGGTTAGTCGGTTCGTCCAGAAGGAGGAAGTTGCTGGGCTGCAGGAGAAGGCGTGCTAGCGCGTAGCGGTTTCGCTCTCCGCCCGACAGCACGCGGATGCGCTTGAAGGCGTCGTCACCGCTGAACAGGAAGCAGCCTAGCAATCCCCTCAGCTGGGACTCGCCCATCAAGGGGGCTTGGCCGAGAAGATCCTCGAAAAGAACGGCGTCCGGGTTCAATGCCCTGTACTGGTCTTGCGCGAAGTAATCAATGCCGACACGGTAGCCTTCCTTCCGCATGCCCGCCGTCAGCGGCTCGATCCCGGCCAGAATGCGGATGAGGGTCGACTTCCCGGCCCCGTTCGCGCCCACTAGCGCGATGCGGTCGCCGCGCTCGACGCGCAACGAGACGCGTTCAAACACTTGGTTGTCGCCGTAGCTCTTGGCGACATCGCGCAACTCGACGACAACCCGTCCGGAGGGCGGAGGCTGGGGAAACCGGAAGTGAATCGTTTTCTCCTCCGAAGGAATCTCGACGCGCTCCATCTTCTCGAGTTCCTTGATCCGGCTCTGCACCTGCTTGGCCTTGCTCGCCTTGTATCGGAACCTGCTTATGAACGCTTCGAGCTGCTCGATCCGGTCCCGTTGGTTGCGGTAGGCGGCACGAATCTGCTCGAGACGCTCGTCCCGCAGCTTCTCGAACTTGGAGTAGTTGCCCGTGTACAAGTGGGCCTTGCGATTCCATAGATGCACGACCTTGCGCACCGTGGCATCGAGAAAGAAGCGGTCGTGCGAGATAACGATGTAGGCGTGGGGGTAGCTTTCGAGGTAGCTCTCGAGCCAGTTGCGGGCCTCGAGATCCAAGTGGTTCGTGGGCTCGTCAAGCAACAGGAGATTGGGCTTCTCGAGCAGCAGCTTGGCCAGCGCGATCCGCATCTGCCAGCCCCCCGAGAACTCGTCGCAGGGCCGGTTCCAATCCTTTCGCGGAAACGCGAGGCCCCCCAGCACCGTGCCCACTCTTGCCTCCGTGGTGTAGCCGTCGAGAGCCTGGAAGCGCGACGAGCACCACTCGTACCGATCGAGCACCGCTTGGAAGTCCGGGCCGCTGGTGTCCACCACGGCCATGCGTTCGGCCAGCTCGTCGAGCTCGCGTTCGAGGGCCTTCGCCTCCTGGAAGACGCTCGCGCATTCCTCGAAGACCGTGCGTCCGGAGAACGCAAGCCCTTCCTGGGGCAGGTACCCGATGCGAATGCTCTTCTGCCGCTCTATGGAGCCAGCGTCGAGGGGCTCCGAGCCGTGCAGGATCTTCAGGAGCGTGGACTTGCCCGTGCCGTTGCCGCCCACGATACCGACCCGGTCGCCGGGCGAGACCAGCCAGTCCAGCCCGTCGAACAGCACCCGCGCACCGTAGCGCATGCGGGCTCCCGCAAGCCGGATCATGAGCCTGATTCTAGCGGAGAGGCCAGATACCCCGACGCGGTGCTCGCGGGCTCTCTGACTACGTGGCGCATGATCGCCTGGGCGGTGTCGCTTGGCGGGAGGACGCCCCGGATCACGAGATCCGCGCGATCGCGATTAGGCAGCACGTGCTCTCGGTACATCGGGGCCACTTGGCGCCGCCACTGATCGCGCACGGAATCCTCCGAGCGTCCCCGGCGAGCCGTGTCCCTGGCGATGCGGCGGTCGAGGCAAACCGCTTCCGGAGCGTCCAAGAACACAGCTAGATCGAGGACAGAACGCACCCGGGGGTGCCATAGCGCGAAGAGTCCTTCCAGCACCAAGGTCTCGCAAGGCCCCAGCGGGTCGGGCTTTGCGACGCGGGAATGGGTCGAGAATTCGTAGCGCGGCACGGCGACACGCTCCCCGGCAAGCAGCCGGTCAACATGCCCTGTCAGCAATTCCCAGTCGATCGCCGCGGGCGCATCGAAGTTCACCTTGTCTCGCTCGCGGGGCGGCAGCAACGAAAGGTCTCGATAGAACGAGTCCAGGCACAGGACGCCGCATCCCGGCAGCGTGCGCGCAATTTCCCGCGCCAAGAGCGTCTTGCCGGCGCCGGACGGCCCGGCGATTCCAATGCAGACCATGGCGGCTACGGCCCGACAGCGCTCCGGATGGTCCGGTCGGACGTCCGCGCGCCCAGCGGCGCTCTCCCGGAAGCAGGGTCTAGCGATCCCAAGACCGCCACTCGATCACGCCCACCCGATCTGCCCATTCCTGCCACATGGCCGACATCTCGGCCACTTTATCCGGCATTGCTGCCGCCAGGTCGCTCAGCTCGCTGCGGTCCTTCCCTAGGTCGTACAGCTCCCAGCGGCCCTCCTCGGGCTTGGAGTACTTCGAGACGAGCTTCCAATCGCCGACCCGCACGGCTCTGTTGCCTTCGTGCTCCCAGTACAGGCCCTCGGGGTGGCCCTCGGGGTCCTCGCCTTGGAGGGCCGGAGCGAGGGAGGTTCCCTCCAGCGGCGTGATCTCGTTGCCGTTGTAGGTTTCCGGATACGGGGCCTTCGCCAGGTCGACGCAAGTCGCCATGATGTCGATCAGGTGACCGACATGGTCCGTCCACTCTCCCCTGGCAGTAATTCCCTGCGGCCAGTGGGCGACGAGCGGGGACGAAATCCCGCCTTCGTGAACCCAGTGCTTGTAGTAGCGGAACGGCGTGTTCGAGACGTTCGCCCACGGGATCCCGTAGCTCTGATAGTTCTCCTCCGCTCCGGGCATGACAGACGGGTCGTTGCCCACCGCGACCGGCTCTCCGGCATAGGTGCGGGTCGGAATGTGCAACGCCTTCCAAGTGTCCCGCGCCTCTTCGGCGCAGCCGCCGTTGTCCGCTAGGAAGAGGATCAGGGTGTTCTCGAGCTGCCCTCGCTCCTTGAGCGTGTCAACGACCGTGCCGATGGCCTCGTCCATGAGTTCGATCTGCGCCGCGTAAACCTCCATGCGCCGGGCCTGCCACTCCTTGTTGGGAGCGTCCTCCCACGGCACCTGCGAGGGATCCCGCTCGCTCATGCCCGCCGACTCGTCCAAGACTCCCATGCTCCGCATGCGCTCCAAGCGTTCCTCGCGAAGCTTGTCCCAGCCGACGTCATAGCGCCCCTCGTACTTCGCTATCGCCTCTTCGGGGGCGTGCAGAGGCCAGTGCGGGGAAGTGAAAGGCATGTACAGGAAGAACGGGGCGTCCGGGTTCTCGTCCAAGGCCTCGCCGATGAACTGCGACGCGCTCTCCCCGATAGCGGTCGTGTAGTAGAAATCCGGTCCCGGGTCCTCGGGCTCGTTGCCCCTACTAAGCGACGCCGGGTCGTAGAACGAACCCGCGCCATGGATGGTCCCGAAAAACTTGTCGAAGCCGCGCTGCATGGGCCAGTTGGAGCGGTCGACCTTGGCGCCCGAGCCTTCCGCCGGGGTGACATGCCACTTGCCGCTCATGAGGGTTGTGTAGCCCGCTTCGCCAAGCACCTCCGCGATCGTCACGCAGCTCTTGTTGAGATTCCCCATATAGGAAGGAATCGGCGCTCCGTCCTTGCGGTACTCCGACATCATGTGGCCCACTCCCGCCTGGTGCGGGTACAGGCCCGTGACAAGCGAGGCGCGCGTCGGACAGCAGCGGGCGTAGTTGTAGAAGGAGCGGAATCGAAGCCCCTGCGCCGCCAGGCGATCGATTACGGGGGTATTGATCTCGCCGCCGTAGCAGCCGATGTCAGAAAAGCCCATGTCGTCCGCCATCGTGACTATGATGTTGGGCCGTTTTGCCGATGTGTCGCCTGACGGGGAGCATGCCCACGGCAAGGCGGCGGCCGCAGCACCCATGCGCAGCAGATCACGGCGGCTCAGGCATGGAATCGCTTGTTGCATTGCGCCCATGATACCGCCGGGGCCCGCAGGAAGTAGGAGAATCCCTCCGGGCCCCAAGAATGGGAATTGAAATGGCGCCAAGGGGCCTGCGGGAACCCGAGGGAGTGACTTGGCCGGTCCAATTGGAGCGCTTGGAAATGGTTGGGTAGGTCCGATGGGCCTAGGCAGTCAGGGGCTGCCGGCAATGAGGGCGCCGTCCCGAGACGCGCGCCCGTTTCGGAGGAGCCCCCGGTCAGAACTCGACCCGGATCCCCGCCGTGATCTTGAGCGGATGAATCGATTGCGTCGACCTGCCGAACAAGGCCGAGGTCAAGTTGTGGATCGCCGGTGCCAGGTTCACGCGATTGAGCGCGTTCAACGCTTCGAGGCGGATCGGCAGGTCGGCGCCCTCGGAAGTCGCCCACGGGATTGGGAATACCTTCATGAGTTGAAAGTCCACGGGGCATAGCCCGGATGATCGAAGGTGTTGCGGTCTAGGCCGCCCTCCGTGCCGGAGGGTCGCAGCGGGAGGTCCGACGCCTTGAACAACCCTCGCTGGAAGTCCGCTCTCGACGCTCCCTTGATGTGGTTGCCGAACGGCAGCGCGTTCGTCACGTCGTAGGTGTCGCCGTCGGCATTGAAGTCGCTTCCCGCTCCGAACGGCGCCGAGGCATTCACAGTGAAGGGCAATCCGGTCTTGAAGACTCCGGCCGCCGCTAGCTGCCGCCCGACAATCACATTGTTCGCAACCGCGTCGGCGAGACGCGGCATGTCGTGCGTCGCGCTGAACGCGAAGCGCTGCCTCGAATCGAAGTCCGCGCAGCCGATGTGATCACGTTGTCTCAGGATTCCCACCCGCCCGACCTATTTGGAACGCCAAGCCCGGTGTCAGGCGGGGCGCATCGTCGTCGAACCGATTTCGGCGCAAGCGTCTTGCTTCGATGGGGTCCGCTGACTGGCTATCCCAAGGGCCCCGAGGACTAGTCCTTTTCCAATCCGCGGATGAGCTTTCGTGTGCGGTGTCAAGAGATTCCTGGAGAAAAGTGAAAAAAGTGTAGAGCATCCGTGGTTCGGCCCAGCTGGCTCACCCACGTCCGGCGAGCCGCCCTTGTAGTTCCGAGCCGTCTGCGTAACAGCGGCGATTCGTCGAGGAAGGTTCCGGACGACATGCGGAGCACTGTGCTGTCGGAAACCCGATAGCGAGACCGACGCGGACCCGGAAGTGCTTCGTCTTGTCGTGGAGAATCCTCCCGCGAGGATCCGCGAAAACATTCTTGGACAAAAAGCCGTCAGGTGCGCGAATGAACGGTGCGAAGCCCCGCTTTCGGCGCGCGACGGCAGCACACGCTGCAGGCATAGATGCCCCGTCGCGAATCCACCACGTCAGTATCGATGTTTCCCTGCTTGCCGACTGTCTGCTCCTCGCTGTAAGGCGGCTGGAACTGGAGGTCGTATCGAAGTACGAGATCGACGGTCGACCTCAGACTGGCCTTCCCTGCATCCATGACGTAGAACTCCATCGTGATGCCGGGCCGAAGGGTTTCCCAGACGTTGCGCCGGCCCGCCGAGTCCGGGGGCGAATCAGAAATGAGGCCTCGGAGAGTCCGCCGTCGCTACCGAGCGAACTTGCCGTCTGGTGCACGAGGAAAGCCTGATTGAGGTCCTCGTAGAATGATTGGAAATCGGTCCGGCCCCCCTCTCGCGCCATCTCAATGAAAACCTCGGTAGTGTCCACAATCCTGGGAGCGCGGAAAGAGGCGACCAGAGGATCACTGAACCTGGAATCGTGGCGGGACTAGAATTCGGTTTCCATCGGCTAGGACCGAACAACCAGCACAGACTCGACTGGCACACTCGAACTCTTACTCTTATCTACGAGCGCAGGCTGCCAGAGTGCCTGGCCCCAACGCTTTGATGATATTGCCGCAGGTCCCTAACTTTGCGAGAGCTCTTCCACTTCCATCTGGGACTGAAGTAGCGGCAAGCGTCGCGCCCCAGTTCGGCCGGTAGTAACTCTAGGCAACCGAATCTTCCAAATTCCTCCTAAAAGACTACCTTTAGCCCGAACTGAATGTTGCGTTCAGGGAGGGCGGTAGCCGTGACCACACCGAAGTTCGGATTGTTCATGACCCGCCCTGGTGTGCCGAACGTTGCGTGATTGAATGCGTTGAACCATTCAGTGCGCAACTCGATCCATTTCCCTTCGCCAAAGGGAAACTTGCGAAATAAAGATAAGTCGAAGTTCTGGCCGCCGTCGTTTCGGAGTGTGTGACGTCCGGCATTGCCGTACTGCTTGATGCCCGGAGACCCCTGTACGTCAGCGGGCAGTGCGAAAGCAGAAGTGTTAATCCACCTCGATGGTTGCGAGTTAGAAAGCACTGGGTCGCCAACGTAGTCGGGACGCAAGTAATTGCCAGTATTTCCAGTGTTAGCCAAGTCACCACTAATCACAGGTGTATAAGGGATTCCCGACCGGAAATTTGCTATCCCGTTAAACTGCCAGCCACCGATAATGTAATTCAGGACTTTGCTTCCGGTATCCCAAGCCTTTCCAGATCCAACCGGCAGTTCATACACCCAATTCAGGGCGAGAACGTGAGGGATATCAAACCCGGAAAGGCCTCTGGACGCGGCAATGTCGTAGGGATCCTGCACGGCAAATCCTTCGACGCCGTACCAGCCGGAGGAGCCAATGTCGATCGACTTGGACCAAGTATACGAGACCTGATAGGCGAGGTTGTTGGTGTACTTCCTGCTGAGCTGGAATTGGAAGCCGTGGTAGTTACTGCGCCCCCAGCTCTTGTCAAAAAAGCTCTGCTGGGCGTGGGGGAAGGGCGTCCTCGGTCGAACATCGCCGGGGCCGGGCTCGAACGCCGTATTGTAGTATCCGCCCACGGTCAACCGTCGCCCCCCTGATCCGACATAGTTCACGTCAACCAGAGTTGCAGGATCGATCTGATGCTGAAGCCCCAAATTCCACTGCATGGAATATGCATTCTCGAATCGGGGATCAGTGAACCAGGACACAAAATTAAAGGGGGTGGGTGCCGGAATCAAGCCTTCTGGAAAAGGATTTGCGGCATTGATCGTGGGAGTTGGATTTCCCCTAGAGGGAAGATTCTGGTTATTAGCGAGTCCCTGCCCGACGTCGGGCCAAGCTCCTTGATAAGCCTGAGCCATCTGGCTGATTCCAGCCCAGTTATCGAAGAATATCCCGCCACCGGTTCGGATTACTGTTGTGTCGGAAAGACGATACGCGATTCCCATCCGCGGTTGAAAATTCAGCTTTGTGTCGGTGAAAATCTTGCCCCGAGGCTCCAGAGCTACGTTTTCAGGCAAACTCCCGTCTGGCGTAGGAATACAAGGAGCATGTCCCCGCTCGGCACACGAGGGTGATAGCACTTGAATGAAGTAAATACCCGTGAGCATGTCAAGATTTCCAGTCTCAATGCCCCCTTGCTTGCCGATTGTCTCTTCCTTCCCATATGGTGGGATGAAGGTTCGATCATATCGGAGTCCAAGATTCACGGTCAGTTTCGGAGTGACTTTCCACGAGTCGTGGACGTAGAAGCCCATTTCGCCGCCCGGCCGCAGCGTCTCGTTGACATTTCGGCGTCCCGCGGAGTCGTTCAACCCTAGGAGATATGACGCCAGGCTGCTGCCGGTGCCACTGGGGTTTTGGGGGTTGTTCGTGGTTTGCACGCGAAAAGCCGAGTTGAGGTTCTCGTAAAACGATTCGAAGCTCCAGTTGTTGCCTTCGCCGCCGAACTTGAGTGTGTGGTTTCCAATGATCTTGGTGAAGCTGCCTTTGAATTGCGTGATTCCGCTGATCGGCACATTCAAAGTATTGGCCTCTCCACCGCTAAAGAAGCCAAGGACGTTGTAGTTCGGAATCAAGTCTTCTCCACTGGCGAAACTGCCGCAGTAAGTGGAACTACAGCCGAGTTGACTGAGAAAGCCTCGGTCTCGGAATCGCACGATCGCATTATCTTCCGTTCGCGCGCGGGCAGCCTGCAACTGCAAGACGGCTGTCGGGTTGAACGTATGAACCCAACTTCCGGCGATGTTAGTAGCCCGATATTCGGTGTTACTAGCTAGCGTTTGCCGTCCGCCCGAACCCTCGTTGTCCTGGAGCGTGCCACTCCATCGAAACCAAGCACTGTCGCTGTCCGTGAACATGTGATCGACTCGAGCCGTATAGGCTTCCTGGTTCTGCTTAAAAGGAGTCAGGTCGCGACCATTGCGGTCCGCTACGCCTGTCATGATTGGTGCCGACAGAGTTGCTTGTGCGTAGGCCACTGTTCCCGTATCGATCATGCTCTGGGGGATGCTGTTGTTCGGGAACGGATCCCGGATGAAAGTTCCCGGGTTAGTCGGATCTTCGATTGTGGTGAAGGGGTTGAAGATCTGTTCAGGAATGTCGCTCAGATCACCTTGCAAGTTGGCCGCCGTCGGCACTCGATATAGACGATCCGCTGGCGTACGCAGGCGGAATCCCTCATAGCCGATCATGAAGAAAGTTTTGTTCCGAATGACCGCCCCTCCGAGAGAGCCGCCAAACTGGTTTCGTTTCTGTTCGGTAACTGTGGATCGAAAGAAATTGCGAGCGTCGAGGTTATCATTCCGTAGGAACCACCAGCTACTACCATGGTACTCGTTGGTTCCGCCTCTGCTTACAACGTTCACAATTCCGCCTACAGCACCGCCGAACTCAGCGTCATCGTGGTGGGAGTTCACCTTGAATTCCTGTACGGTGTCAATGATCGGGGGAACGGAGTATGTGCTCACGAAATCGGAAAAGTTAATCACGCCGTCCAGCAAGAACAAGTTGCTCCGATTGTTTTGACCATTGACAGACGGAAACTGAAATTGGCCGATTGGACGAGCACTGAATCCCCCCGCGTTCTGCGCGACGCTTACTGGAGCCACTCCCGGTGTGAGCGACAATAGCTGCGTGAAATTCCTACCGTTGAGTGGGAGGTCGATGACTTGTTTTTCCGTGACGGCTGCGCCCAGCTCGGACGAAGAAGCCTGTAGCGCAACGCCCGTAGCTTCCACGCTGATGGACTCAGTCACCGCACCTACCTCCATCAAGAAATCGAATGTCGCGGTTTGGTTCACCACGAGCGTGAAAGGCTCGACAAACCTAGTCTGGAACCCTGGGCTGCTAGCTGTAAGGGTGTATGGGCCCGGCTGTAGATTGGCGAAGCGGTAGAGGCCTGCCGAGTTGCTGAGGGTACCGATTTCAATGCCGGTAGCGACGTTTCCCAGCACAATCTCGGCATCTACGATGACAGCTCCGGAGAAGTCGCGCACAGTTCCATTGATGGACGCTGTAGAGATTTGGGCGTCTGTGCCGGGCGGAACGGCGAGAAAGAAAATCGCTGTTGCCAGCGTGACGACGATTCGCCAAATACGTCTCAACATTGGGATCCTCCTTGACAGGACTCTCTGGCCTGGCCAGGATTTCATCTTGTTCCTAGCGCAACGACAGCATACTGGCGCTGCCCGGTTGTGTCAAGACTGGACTTAGCGGCTGCTCTTGTACGATGGTACGCTCGACCGGGCCGATTTGATCAGCTGCCACTACGTGCGACTATTTTCCAGGCGCACTGTCGCAGCCGGCGCAAACCTGCGGGTGGCTCGAATCATCAAGGAGAAAACGATGGATCTTTCAGAGATTAACTTCATAGCCGCCGTTGTGGCGGCTGTGGCCGCCTTTGCTTTCGGCGCTGTCTACTACACCGTGCTAGCGAAACCGTGGATGGACGCTGTCGGGACAAGCGAGGAGGAGATCAAGCAAACGAGATCCGCGGTGCCCTTCGTCACATCCTTCGTGTCGCTGCTAGTGATGGGTTGTGTAATCTCGGGCCACTTCGCCTATCACAGCGATGAGCTGATCACAACTGGCCATGCGCTGGAGTCTGCTGGCGTGCTCTGGCTAGGCTTCATCGTGACGAGCATGGCGACGAACAACGCCTTCCAAGCAGCCAAGGCAAAGCTCACCATCCTCGACTCAGTCCACTGGCTGGGCGTTGTAGTGATTCAAGCGCTGGTAATCAACGCATTCTGATTGCCCGGAGGAATTGACGGCACGGGCGGAGCGCCGGAACAGCGCTCCGCCCGCCACGGCCACATGCTTCACTCTGCCATCGCTTCCTGAGGTTTTCGAGGTGGGAGCCGTGGGCGCGGTCACTGGCAGCGCTGGAAGCCTTCCGTTGCTTTGCGGGCCTCCCGCATGCACTTCCCTAGGACTCACTGCTGGTCGTTATTCGGAAAGAGCACTGGGAACGAAGTGACTGCCTCTGACCGATTTCAGATTCCGGATCCTCGGGTTGGCTTCACCGACGGGTCCAACTGCATCTCCTGACCTTCCACAGCCGAGTCGAACCGGCGCGCGGCTAGCGATTCGTAGCGGTCTTGACGACCAGACAGCCAATGAATCTCGATCTCCGCCGCATCTACATTTCCAAGGCCGGCTTGGACTCGAAGGTCATTGCTCGATAGGTAGCTGTCGCTTCCGCGCACCTCGAAGAACCGGCGCATGCCGCCTGCTTCCACGCAAACTTTCGCGCCGACACCGTCCCGATTGCTTTCCACGCCCCGCACGCGGACTGCGAGCCAGCTCTTGCGATTGCCGCCATCGTTGCGGAGCAATGTCGGCGTATCGTTCTTATTCACCACCAGGATGTCGACGTCGCCGTCGTTGTCGTAGTCGGCGAACGCGGCACCGCGCCCGACCCTATCTCTCAGAGCTCGCAGGCGAGTTGCTTCCGAAACGTCCTCGAATCGCTGGCCTTCGATATTCCGCAACATGTAATCCGGTTCGGCGTACGTGTCCTCCGGAATGCGCTGTTCAATGCGCTCGTCGGTATGGCCGTTGGTAAGGAACAAGTCAAGCCAGCCATCGTTGTCAACGTCAATAAACTTCGTGCCCCAGCCGCTCAGGTTGAAGCCCACCCCGTCAAGCCCGAGAGCTGCGGTTTGGTCGAAAAACAGGCTTTCGCCCTCGTTCTGGTAGAGCCTGTTGGATTGCTCGATGAAATTCGTTATGAAGATGTCCATCCGCCCGTCGTTGTTGTAGTCGCCGACCGTGAGTCCCATCGATCCCTCGGCCTCGCCGTGCTCGCTGAGGACTGCTCCCGAGACCCAGCTCATGTCCTCGAACGTCCCGTCGCCCCCGTTCACGTAGTAAAAGTTGGCCCCGGCGTCGTTGGCCACGTAGAGATCCTGATCGCCGTCGCCGTCGTGATCGGAGAAGACGGCGGCGAATCCGTGGCCCGGGGTTCGCTGGAGAATGCGAGCCGAGGCGCTGACGTCACGAAACGCCCCGTCACCCTCATTGAGATAGAGCAGGTCCTGCTGGCCGTCAAAGTAATCCGGAGCGCAAACGATTGGGACGCCTTTGAGCTGACACGGACTTTCCTCATTCTCGGGGGGTGCGGCGGCGTCGAGATCGAGCGAGGTGAAGTTCGTTACGAATAAATCCAGGTCGCCGTCGTTGTCTACATCTCCGAACGAGGCACCCATGCTCCACTTAGGCGGTGACCAGTCGGGTCCCGCAACGCCTGCTTCATGAGACACATCGGCAAACGAGCCGGCATCGTTCCTGTAGAGCTTGTTCGCCCCATAGTTGGTCACAAAGAGATCCGGGTCGCCATCGTTGTCGTAATCCCCAACCAAACATCCGCTGGACCAATTCGTGTCGCCTAGGCCGAGGCGCGCGGTCACGTCGGCAAAAGTGCCGTCACCTTGGTTTCTGAACATATAGTCCGGCGGCGGATTCCCTGCCCTGTCGCGAGAGGCGGATGAACCGTTCGCGAAATAAATGTCCAAGAACCCGTCGCCGTCGAAATCTAGAAAGCACGCGCCCTGGCCATTCACATCCAGCAGTGTCTGGGTCAAGGGATCGCCCGAAATGATCTTGCGCCGCAGCCCTGATTCCTCCGCGCCACGTCCCGGAGCACGGGGAGCGTATTTGTGGGATCTGCAGATGGGGCTGGAGTCTCGTTATCCGCGTGACTGACAGCAGACGCCAATGAGACCAGCACCACTAAGGGCAGCGGGAACACTTTGATTTGGGATTTGAACACGCTTCTCAGACCGACTCTAGGATCCAGAAGACCATCTCGTAGCATCTCTCGGACAGCCGAATACCGTAACGGCACAAGATTGCGACCAAGATTGCCATTATCGGCGGTAGTAGTGTATCGCCCAGCCGAACAGACTGGGCAGCGCTGTACAAGGCAATGCCGGGGAACTCGAAGTTGCGCGCCCGGTTGGGTCAGGCTAGGATTGGGCTAACCGCCAAGCGGTCTTTCATGAAATTCCGTTGGTTCCCATTGGATTCGCGATCACCGCCACCCCCGCGCAGGACGGAACGGGTGTTCACGGACGGGTCGCGACCACCCGCAGACCGCTCAGTCACGCCTCCTGTCCTGCCGCGAATCGCTCTCGCCGCGATTCTGATCTCGACGATTTCGTCGCTGTTTGCGCAAACGGCCAGCCGCAATGATCCGGAATGGCACTACCGCCGGGCGCAGGAAGCGATGGAGCGGCAAGACTACGCAGCCGCGGCCAATTCGTGGGAGGCCATCTGCTCGTTGCTGCCTGACTACGCCGAAGCGCACAGCAACCTTGGGCTGGTGTACCACCTGCAGCGGAAGTATTCGCTTGCGATCCCGAAATTCCAAGAAGCGCTGCGACAGAATGCCCAACTGCTGGCCGCAAGGGTCTTCCTCGGAATCGACTACTACCTGACGTCGAGGCCCGGTTTGGCAATCGCCGAGCTGTCGAAAGCCGCAAGCGACGCCCCGGAGAACTTCGAAGCGAAAAGGTGGCTGGCACTGAGTCATTTCCAAGCGGGCAATTTCGGTACGGCAATCAAGCAACTCCGAGAATGCCGGCGGCTCAAGACAGATGACGCCGAACTGCTGTTTCATCTCGGCCGGGCCTATCGCAAGGTGGCAACCAGAGCATTCTTCACGATGAGGGAGCGTCGATTTGATTCCGCCTGGTTTTTCTTGTCCCGTGGCGATCAATTCGACCGACTGAAAGATCCCGGGGCAGCGCTGGAAGAATTCCGGCACGCGGCGCGCATGGACCCGAAGCTGCCCGGTGTCCACTTCCGGATCGGCCAGCTGCTTGAGGCCCGCGAAGATCCTGTCGAGTCCGCACTAGCGTATAGCCGTGAAGCGGCGAACTTCCCTGCCCATGCGCGGGCAGTGGCCGCGCTGGCACAAGTCCTTCGGCATTTGGGTATGACTTCCGAGGCGCTCCGTGTCCTCCAGCTCGCGGAAAGGATGCACGCTGATCATCCAAGCGCTCTCCGAATGATGGGCTCCAAGGCGTCGGAAACCGGCCGAGGCGAATCGGCGTCGCCGGAAGACCAGTCTCGCATCAAGGAAGCGCTGCCCGATTTGATCGAGCGCACAGGCGGAGGCTGGACAGAACGCGCTGGTGCTGCACTGCTTGCGGAAGAGCCGCAGATGGCTCTGGAACTGGCCCTCCGGGCTACGAGCGCAGGGCACGGTAGCGACGCCGACTTCTGGTCGGGCAGAGCCCACCTCGCGTTGGGCGAGTTCGACAAGGCGCTGTCCAACCTTCTCGCGGCTCAAGACCGTCAGCCGGGGAATCCGGAGGTCGCGTTCTACCTGCACCGCTGCGCCGACCAGCTCTCGGCGCGTTCCTTGGAATCCTACGCGGCCCTAAACCCGGACTCCTATCGGACCCACCAGCTGACGGCCGAGTATTTCGAGGCCAGCGGAGATCACGTGCGCGCTATCGCGGAGTACCGGAAAGCTCTGTCCATCGAGCCCGGCGCGACGCAGCTGCACTTGGAAATTGGGAAAATCCATCTGAATCAGCGCCAATATGCCGAGGCGATCGCGGCATTCCTGGCGGAACTCGGCGCCGACGCCTACTCGGTCGAGGCGCTGACGCGCGCGGGCGAAGCCTATCTGCTTAGTGCGCAACCGAACGAGGCGCTGCGCTTGTCGGAGCGGGCTCTCGGCATCAATCCGAGAGCGGCTGCAGCTCACAAGGTTATTGGGCAGGTGTATTTCAAGCAAAGGGAATTCCCGCGGTCAGTCCAGCATCTGCGATCCGCGCTGGAACTGGGTCTTCGGGACGACGGGACCGTGCACTACCAGCTAGGGCGGGCACTGAGCATCTTGGGGCAGCGCGAGGAAGCCGCGAAACACCTGGCTATCGTGAAGCGCTTGCGGGAGGCCCGCAGCGAGACAGTGCGGGATCGATTCAAGGATCTCGAAGACTAAGCCGACCGGGTAATGCGCGGTTTGAAACGCTGCCCCGCGATTCCGGCGACCTGGCGATTCCAGTGGATCGAACCCGACAGCATTTCGGCGAGCGCACCAGACGATCGAGTGCAACGTATACCATATCCGGAATCAGGGTTGGCCGCCCGAGCGGCAAGTTCCCGCCCGCTGCCTGATCGCGAGCCGCTTGGGATCAGGCACAGTCAACATGCCATGCGAATGTGCCGGAGAAATGCGAGTAATATCGCCAAAAAGCGGCGGAATACACCTTGACCACTTGCAGATGTCGGGGTACGTTGTTACCGGTGTTGCGAGAATTCCACTCACGAGCGGATCTTCAGATCGCGCTAAATCGTCAGTGCGGGAGTTCCCGCAACCAGTGTTTCAGGTGCCGTCGGCGGATGCCGAACGGTGCATCCGAGGAGGTGTTTTATGAAGCACACTAGGCACGCGCTGGGCTTGCTCTTGGTGCCACTCCTAGCGCTCGTGGCCCACAATCCTGCGAGCGCACAAGCGATCGGCGCAACTGCCACTCTGACAGGCTAGGTGACCGACATCTCGGGAGCGGCGATTCCGGGCGTCCGCATGAGCCTCGAGAACGCCGATACCGGAGTCACGGTGGAAGTCGAGTCCAATGAAATCGGATACTATCGCTTTTCCCTCCTGCGTCCGGATACATACACGCTCCGCGCGGAACTGCCAGGATTCAATATTGCGTCCGTCTCGGACATCGTGCTGCAAGTGGCGAAGACATCCGACGTCAATATCTCGTTGGAGCCCAGCACTGTCCAGGAGGTCGTTACAGTCGCTGCAAGCGCCATCACTGTCGATTCTCAAACCTCTGACTTGGGAGAGGTCGTCGCGGAACGCCCAGTCAAGAAACTGCCTCTCCTCCTGCGAGACCCGACCTATCTAGTGAACTTGGTGCCCGGCGTTACTGCCGATCATCGGAGCCAGACAGGCGGCCAGGACCGCAACGGACTGTCCTGGCAAGGCCGCCTCATATTCACCGCTCAAGCGCGCCAGGCTGCGAGCGCGGAAGTCGCATTCTACCTGCACCGTTGCGCCGACTGGCTTTCGGCCCGCGCACTGGAAGCCTACGCCATCCAAAGACCGGATTCGTATCGGACACACCAGTTGAGGGCCGAGTATTTCGACGCCAGCGGAGACCACGAGCGCGCCATCGCGGAATACTGAAAGGCCCTGTCTATCGAGCCTGGTGCCGCACTGTTGCATTTGGAGATCGGGAAAATCCGTTTGGGGCAGCGCGAATACGACGAGGCGATCGCAGCGTTCGATGCGGAACTCGCCGTCGACGCGTACTCAGTCGAGGCCTTGACTCGCGCCGGCGAAGCCTATTACCTGAGCTCCAAACCGGACGTCGCGATGAGATACCTTGAGCGCGCGCTCAGCGTCAATCCGAGGGCAGCAGCCGCCCACAAGGTGATCGGCCAAGTTTTTTTCAAGCGGAGAGATTTCCCCCGGACGATCGAGCACCTGCGATCCGCTCTGGATCTGGGGATTCGGGACGACGGGACCGTGCACTACCAGCTCGGCCGGGCGCTCAGCATCGTGGGCGATCGTGAGGGAGCAGCGAAGCACCTGGCAATAGTGAAGCGACTGCGGGAGGCTCGCAGCGAGATAGTCCGGGACCGTTTCGAGGATCTGAAGGACTGATGGGCCTCAGCTGCGGGCCACGCGGCTGTGCCCGCTCACTCCGACTACGGCGAGCTTTCGTGACCCGGACATCGGACTCCGCCTTCTGTCCTTGCACGTGCGCGAGACCCTGGAACTGCCACGAGCGTCTTCTTGGACCGGTCAACTTGGCACCTGCCGGCGAGGCCCGCGCAGTGAAAGACGAGCAGCCGGCCAATCCGGGAGCTGGGCCCGCGTCGCGTACAACCGGACCAACGCATCGGTGCCAGAACGCCCTTCAATGGGCGGAGCAATGCCGTTGATCTCGCGCAGCTGGCGCAGGTTTGGCCCCTCTCAGGCTCATCTCTCATTGGAAGATTGGAAGAGACGAGTGTTGACTAACGAAGACGGGAATCGGTACGATCCAGAGGCCGTTAGACGAAACAGTGTGGTCTTGGACAAGTTTTAGGAGGAGATCAATGAAATCAGAGCGGCTCGTTTTAAGCCTATTTCTCGTCGTGGCTCTGGCCTTTGTCGCGCAGACCCCGGCATATGCCCAGGCGATAGGCGCTACGGCTAACTTGACCGGACAGGTTACCGACTCAACCGGCGCCGTGATTCCCGGCGTCAGGTTGAGCTTGGAAAGCACGGGAACCGGCGTCACGATCGAGGGCGAGTCGAATGAGGTCGGGTACTACCGATTCTCCTCCCTTCGTCCGGATACCTACACGTTGAGGGTGGAGCAGCCGGGGTTTAACATCGCTTCCGTGGAGAACATCATCCTCCAGGTAGCGAAGACGAACAACGTCAACATCGCCTTGGAGCCCAGCACGGTTCAGGAGGTCGTAAGGGTTTCAGCGAGTGCCGTGTCGTTGAATACGCAAACTTCGAATCTCGGCGAGGTCGTCTCCGAGCGGCCGGTCAAGCAGCTTCCTCTGATCCTCAGGGACCCAACCTATCTAGTCAACCTGGTCCCGGGAGTAACGGCCGACCACCGCAGCCAGAGGGGCGGCCAGGACCGCAATGGCTTGTCTTGGCAGGGCCGCCTCATTTTCACCGCGAACGGGGGCATGAGAAGTCAGACTGTCGCCATGGTGGATGGGGTCGACGTCTCCTTTTCGAACACTGGGGCCGGCAACTACAGCCCCATCCAACCGACGCCGGACATCACTCAGGAATTCCAGGTGATGACCAACAACTACTCGGCGGAGTACGGCCGGGGCAATTCCGTTCTGAATCTCATCACCAAGAGCGGTACCAACGAGTATCACGGTGTTGTGTATGAGTTCCATCAGAACGACAACCTCAACGCCAACGACTTTTTCCTCAACAGAGCGGGGCAGCCGAAAGCGGAGTCCAAGCGCAATCAGTTCGGGGTCGCCGGCGGCGGGCCCATTGTGAAGAACAGGGCGTGGTTCTTCGGGGATTTTGAGCGGATGCTTCAACCGAGACCGAGATCTATCTTCACGCGCGTTCCAACGGCGCGCGAGATGGGAGGGGACTTCTCCGACCTGCATACGACCGCCGGAGCAGTGAACAACATCTACAACCCACTGGACGTGTCCACGAGTGCAGACGGAACACCAATACGCAGCACGTTTCCCAATAACCAGATCCCGGCTTCCATGATCAACCCTTTCGGGCCGGGGCTGCTTCCCTTCTGGGGATCCGGTCCGAACAACGCCGGACTCACGGGTCCCAACGGCGAGCGAACCGAAATCGGGAACCTCCAGTTTCCTCTGACGACGAACACGAGCTGGAAGCGGTGGGACATCAAGGGGGACTACCAGGCCACTCAGGATCACCGCTTCATGCTTCGTTATTCAAGTAACGTGTTTGAACTTCCGACATTCCGGGTGTACGGCACGGAGGGGGACAATTTCGGCGAGAACAACAGGAACCCCGGTTGGAACAGCGTTCTTTCCTGGACTTGGACAGCTTCGCCCACCATGGTGATCACACAGGGTTTCAACTACACCTTCGTCCTCTGCGATTCCTCTCGGGTGCCGGGCGCTTCGGGCTTTGACGTCACCCCTTTGGGCGGGCCGTTCAACAACCCTGAACTGCTGAACTGGGTTAACACGTTTGCCGGCGGGACTGCATTTCCCGCTGTCGGAGCCGGCGGCTACGCCTCGTTGGGTACCAACAACACCGTCGACGAGCCGCATCACAACTTCGGTTACTCGCTAGGAGTCGCCAAGACGAGCGGCTCGCACACGCTGAAGATCGGCTTTCAGGGGAACGTCCGTGACACAAATCAGAGAAAGTCCTCCGGTACGGGGGGAGACTACAGATTCACGGGCCAATTCACCCACGGCCCCAATCCGTTCCTTCCCGCGGCGAACACAGGCAATGGGCTTGCCGACATGTTGCTCGGTTTTCCGGGCGGTGGCAGCATGGCTTCAGGCTTTACCACAGCCACGAGGAGCAAGTATTTGGCTTGGTATTTTCAGGACGACTGGCGTGTGACGTCTCGCCTGACCCTCAACCTCGGAGTCCGCTACGAGTTTGAAAGACCCTTCACGGACCGTTTCGACCACTTCTCCCGCTGGGACATCGACGCGGTGACTCCTCTAGCACAGATGAGCGGCCCAAACACCGGCGGGGGAACACTAAACGGCTACTTCCAAGACCTAGTAGGCAGGCCGTTGCTGGGCGCCGTCGTCTGGCCCAGCTCTCCCGGATATGACCGGGGCATCGACAAAGGGGACTACACCAACCTTGCGCCTCGATTGGGATTCGCCTATCGGCTGACCGACAAACTGGTCATGCGGGGCGGCGCGGCCAAGATCTACGCGGTCAGCCCGGCTACCTCCACCGTTTCGGCCGTGGGTCCGCCAGGCAATGTGGCAAACACGCAGCTGGTAGGTAGCGTTGACGGGATCAATCCCGCCACGACCATTGACAATCCTTTCCCGGCCGGGTTCAACGATCCAATCTTCGATTCCCAAGGACTGCTGACTCTTGCAGGCCAGCCATTACTCGCCGGCGCTTCCAACGGCACCCACCATACGCCTTATTTGTGGCAGTGGAACTTCGGATTCGAGTATGAGCTTCCGGACCAATCCGTTCTCTCCCTCGCCTATGGCGGCAGCCGGGGCGGGCGCCTGCAGTGCGCCATATTCAACTGCGGGGACCAGATAGCGGAGAAGGACTTCACCCGCTTTCGGGAGAGGGTGTTTGAGTCGGTGCCGAATCCGTTCTTCGGGATCATTACAGACCCTACTTCGCCGTTGAGTCTGCCTGAGGTACAACTGGGACAGCTGTTGAAGCAAAACCCTCAATTCACGTCCCGAGTCGCCACCCTACCCGCCTATGCGGGCCCCACTCAGAATGAGTTTAAAAGCAACTTCGAGTCCTTGCAGATCGGCTATAAGAAGTCCACCAGAGCCGGCCTAAGTCTGCAGGTAGCGTACACATTGTCGAAATTCCTCACGAATGTGGATTCGTTTGAAGCCGGCTTTTTGGGACCGAACACACCTCAGCAAAACATGGTTTCCTTTGAGGGGGAAAAGGCGCATTCGGCGGAAGACACGACCCACCGCATGGTTGCCGGTTGGGTCTACCAGCTTCCCTTCGGCCGCGGCCGACGCTTTGATTCGGGCATGTCCCCCGCACTCGACAAGATTGTCGGCGGCTGGGAGGTGTCCGGGATTATGACGGTCTCGAGCGGATTCCCATTAGGCGACATCGGCGTGACACCGAACAGAACTGGAGCGTTCTCGGACGCTTCCGGCGGTTTCGTGGGTCTCATGCGGCCTGATTTGGTCGGCGATCCCTGCCTTTCCGGCGGCCGGTCTCGGTCGGAGAAAATCTCAGGATGGGTGGACGAGAACGCGTTCCGGCATCCGGAACCCTTCACATTCGGAAGCGCGCCCCGCAACCTGAATTGCCGCGGGGACGGCTGGAAGAACTTCGACATTTCCATTACGAAGCACATTCCCATCAAGGAGTCGGTGAGGGCGGAGTTCCGTGTCGAGTTATTCAATGCTTTCAATCGGACCCAGTTTCGGCACCCCAATATGAGCTTTGGAGGCGGCGCATTCGGCCAAGTCACCAGCCAGGAGAACGAACCGCGGATCATTCAGCTAGCGTTGAAGATTCACTTCTGACCCGGGCGGGATTCTTCCCCACTCGTCTGGGAACTTTCGGGGAATCGGATAAGGGCGGGCCTCACGGCCTCACGGCCCGCCCTCTTGTGCCATACCTGTAAGATAGCTACGCGAAGGATCCAATGCCACAAGCAGCAATTCTCATCGGTCTGCTCGTCGTTTCCTATCTCTTTCCACCTTTAGCGAGGGCCGGCGATTGGCCGACCTTCGGGCACGACCCGCAACGCACAGGTTGGGCTGTCGACGAGCGATCGCTCAGTCCGGAAACGGTATCTAATCTCGAGTTGAAATGGAAGGCCAAAGTCGACAATCAGGGTTCCATGCTCTTCGCGTTGACGGCTCCCATTGCGGCCGTGGACGTGTCGACCCGTCTCGGCGTGAAGGATGTCATCTACACAGCCGGAAAAGAGGGGAAAGTCTTTGCGCTGGATTCCGACACGGGCGAGCTGTTGTGGGAGTGGGAAGTTAGATCCTATGCGCTGCCCAACAACATCGGGATCCAAGGGACCCTATATTGCCCCAACGGCGTCAGCGCGACACCGACCTTCGACAAGCGTAGCGGCATCCTCTATACGCTCGCCGAGGACGGTGCTCTCTACGGGTTGGACATGGGCAGCGGGAAGGTCCGGTTCGGGCCGGTGCAGTTTGTCGCTCCCTTTGCGAAGAGTTGGAGTCTCAATCTTGTCGGCGACACGATCTATACGACATTGGCTCAGGGCTGTGGAGGAGGGCTGGGCGGATTCTATTCCATGGATATCAAAGATCGGCATCATCCGGTGGTGCGACAGCTGCTTCTCTCCAACACCACCACCGGGGGCATCTGGGGCCGGGGCGGTCCCATTATTGGCGAGAATGGCCGCGTTTACGGCTCCACGGCGGATGGGCCCTTCGATCGCGCCTTAGGCGACTACTCGAACAGCGTCGTCGCCGCGTCGCTGGACGAACTCGATCTCGTGGATTATTTCACGCCCCACAATTGGTGGGAGCTCTTTCGGCATGACCTGGATTACGGCTCGGCGAGCCCGGTCTGGTTCGGCTGGCGGGATTACAATCTGCTCGCCAGCGGTGCGAAAGAAGGCGTTTTGTATCTGCTCGATGCCGACTCGCTCGGCGGTAAAGATCATCAGACGCCCCTGCTGGCGGGGACAAGACTTGGGAACGATCCGAAGTCCAGTTCTTCTTATGGGATTTGGGGAGGGCTCTCGATGTGGCGGGACGAAGAGGGCGACACCTGGCTCTACGTTCCCCTCTACGGGGCCGTATCGGAGTCGGCGCCAAAATTCCCCGTAGACCATGGTGCCGGCCAGCACGGCAGCGTCATGGCTTTCAAGGTCGTTGGGGACGGCAAGACCGATAAACCCGCGTTAGAACCCGTTTGGATTTCAGCGAACTTCAAGGTGCCCGATCCTGTCGCTATTGCGAACGGGGTGGTCTTCGTCCTCGAGACCGGCGAAAACCCCGATCAGAGGGGTGAGTGGAATACGTCGGGCGAAGTGGGCGGGCGTACTTCGAACACGAAACCCGCGGTTCTCCACGCTCTCGATGCCCGCACGGGTAAGGAACTATACAACAGCGGCGGGGCGATGGAAACCTGGGTGCACTTCAGCGGGTTGGCCGTCGCCGAAGGTCGTATTTACAGCGTTGACTACAATTCCAACGTGTACTGCTTCGGCCTCAAAGCCAAGTAGGGCTTCGCCGCCTTACTGCATCGCCAGCCGAATGCTGTCTACGTTCTTCGCCATTGCCTTCGTAATCGGATGAGCCGGGCCGTAGGTCGACTCCAGGATCGTCAAAGCGCGTAGAGCCGGTAGGCATGAAAGCCGATCAGCAGACTGACACAGGGATGCTCCTCGCTGAAACGGGGAATGCCCAGCCGCCAGCGGTTCATCCCCTCCTGCTGGTTCTTCAGCACGTCAGCAAGATCCAGCGGAAGATCAGCAAGATCCCCTCGCTCTGGAATTGCCTCCCATTCCCACCAGCCGTTGTCGTGTTCAGCAATGGCCAACACCGTCTCCGCACAAAGCCGCTCGGGATCGTGCGCGTCCGCGAAGTGTCCGGGAGCGGCAAACTGATCATTTCCCCAGTGGGCCGCCAGAAACCCAGAACGACAAAGAAAATCGCCCGTTTCCAGCAGTTCGAGGCGGTGAATGAGCTTGTGGATCGGACGGTTTCACAGGTTGGGAAACCCGTGAGCGCCCAGGATCGCACCGGCCTCGTCTGGCACACCCAAGGTTCGGGGAAGTCACTGACGATGGTCTTCGCCGGCCAGCAACTGCGGCGACATCCGGCCCTGGACATTCCAACCGTGCTCATCGTGGTGGATCGGCGCGACCTCAAGACCCAGCTCTCTGACGACTTCGACGCCTGCGACTACCCCAATGTGGAAAGGGCGCTGGGCGACCAGGATCTGAAACGAAGACTGCGAACCGACTGGCGCGGCACATTGGTGACGACCATCCAATCGTTTCAGCAGATGGACGATCTTGGCCCGTTGCCCCGCGACAACATCGTCAGCATGGTCGATGAGTGCCACCGCTCGAAGACAGCCTCCGGGAGAGGCAGCCGCGACAGCGACGCGCTGACGATGCGTGTGAAGCTTCAGAACGGATCCCGATTCGGCTTTACCGGCACGCCGATTGACCGGACGCTGCAAAACACCCACCGCGATTTGGGCCCTTTGAAGGATGGGGTTCAGGAGCGCTATCTCAGCTACTGGCATCCAGCGCTCCATCCGGGACGGGGCGACGCTGGAGGTGCACTACGTCCGGGACACCGTGCCCATCAGAGTCGACGAGCAATCTCTGAGCGTTGGGTTCGAGCAGATGTGTGCGGAAATGGAGTTGGAGGACGAAGAAGTAAAAGACTTGGTTCAGCGCCAGCGGACCCAATGGAAGGAGCTGGCGCGGCATCCGGAGCGGGTCGACATTGTGCTCGACAAGATGCTCTCCCACTTCCTGGAACATCCAGACGCGAGCGGCTTCAATGCCCAGTTCGTCACCGTGGACCGCAAAGCCTGCGCGGTCTACAAGGAATCGCTCGATACTGAGCTCCGCAAGAGAGGTCTCCCAGCCGAGACGGCGGACGTGATCATCTCGTCGGCGCAGAACAGCGAACCGGAAATCCAACGGTTCGAGTATGCGAAGTCTAAGCAGGACGATCTGATCGACTACTTCAGGCTGACCCCGGCGGAATGGGAGGCTTGGAACCGGGAACGCCACGGGGAAGACCGCAGCCGGTGGCGGCCGCCGCTCAAGATTCTCATCGTCTGCGACCAGCTCTTGACCGGATTCGATGCGCCCGTCGAACAGGTGATGTATCTGGACAAGCCGCTCCGCGATCACAACCTGCTGCAGGCCATCACCCGGACCAATCGGCCGTTGCCATTGATGAAGAAGCGAACCGGGATTGTAGTGGATTACTTCGGCGTCTTCGCCAACCTCGAAAAGGCACTCAACTTCGACGAGAACATCCGTGAAGAGTCCCTGATTGATTGGGGTCGGCTGCGGGAAACGGTTGCCGGAGAAGGCAGTCGATGCTTGGAAGTTTTCGCGGGCATCACCATCGCGGATACACGCGAATGTCTGCTATCTGCCCTGCGGTGGCTTCGGCAGCCCGAAGTTGCCAAGAATTTCGAGCAAGACTTCAAGAGCCTCGGACGACTCTGGGAAGCGGTGTCGCCCGATCCTTGTCTATATCCGCACCGCGTCCAGTACAACTGGCTGTGCAGCATCTACGTCGCCCACCGCCACCGCCAGCGCGGGAGCCGGGATACGTACGGAGAATTGTCCGCTAAGACGCGGAAGCTGATCGAGGAGAACACGACGTTCGTCGACCTAGCGGAATCGCTTCCGGTCTTCAAGATTGACTAGGAATATGCGGCGAAACTGGACGAACTGCCAACGCCTGCAGACAAGGCCGCAGCCCTGCCTACCTATGGCAGTGAAATTACGGATTCGAGTACCAGCTCGGCGACCAGTCGGTCCTGTCGCTGGCTTACGCAGGCGGCAGAGGCCGGCGGCTGACGTGCGCGATCTTCAACTGCGGCGACCAGATCGCCGAGAAGGACTTCACTTCGTTCCGCGAAAGGGTGTTCGAGACGGTGCCGAATCCGTTCTTCGGAATCATCACCGATCCGACGTCGGCGCTGAGCCGGGAGCAGGTTCAACTGGGGCAGCTGCTGAAGCAGAATCCCCAGTTCACGTCCCGGGTCGCGTCGATCCCCCCGTGGCAAGGGCCCACTGGCAACGAGTTCCAGAGCAATTTCGAATCGCTTCAGGTCGGTTTCAAGAAGGCAAGCGCAGCCGGATTGACGCTTCAGGCGGCTTACACGCTGTCGAAATTCCTGACAAACGTGGACTCGTACGAAGCCGGGTTCCCAGGGCCGAACACGCCGCCGCAAAACAACGTCACCATCGAAGGCGAGAAGTCGCTCTCCTCGGAAGACACCTCGCACCGTCTCGTGACCGGATGGCTGTACGAGCTGCCGTTCGGACGGGGACAGCGCTTCGACGCGGGGATGCCACCCGTTGCCGACAAGATCCTGGGTGGGTGGGAGGTATCCGGCATCCTGACCCTCTCGTCGGGTCTGCCGCTCGGCGACCTCGGCGTGACACCGGACCGGAGCGGCTCGTACACCGACGCGTCCGGAGGTTTCGTAGCCCGCCTCAGGCCGGATCTTTTGAGGGAGCCCTGCCTGTCCCACAGCCGTCCCCGGGGCGAGAGGCTCCTGCGGTATATAGACGAGAACGCCTTCGGGTTCACGGAGCCGTTCAAGTTCGGCAGCGCCCCGCGGACGCTCCCGCGATGTCGAGGAGACGGCTGGAAGAACTTCGACGTCTCGATCACGAAGAACATAGTGATTAGGGAGTCCATCCGCACGGAGTTCCGCGCGGAGTTCTTCAACCTATTCAACCGGCCGCAATTAAAGCATCCCAACATGATTGTGGGGAGCGGCTCGTTCGGGCAGATTACGGCGCAGGAGAATCAACCGAGGATCATCCAGTTCGCCTTAAGGGTCCATTTCTGAGCCGCGCCTCAGCCGCCCGGTACATCAGGCAGGAGGAAACCGTCCGGGTCAGCGCAATGAATCGCGAATCCTGCGCGCCCGCTGTTCCACAGCAGCCGTGCTGGGGTGGCCCGGCCCGTATGCAAGGCGCAAGATCCGCAGCGCGCGCTCCGTGAATTCGAGTGCTTCCTGCCACCGGCCCTGTTCCCCGAGGATGGAGCCGATGTTTTCCGCCGCAACCGCGACGGATGGATGATCGGGTCCCAGCGACCGCTCGGCGATCGCCAGTGCCTGCCGGTTGCTGCGCAGGGCACCGTCCAAGTCGCCGCGGGAACGCAACACCGCGCCGAGGTGGCCGTAGACCGCCACCAGGCGTGGATGGTCGCTGGCATAAACACCCTTTGCCAGCTTGATGGACTGCCATGCGTGCTCGAGGGCTTGCTCCCCGCGCCCGGTCGCAAGCAGAGCCTGGCTCACATTGAAGTGTCCCCTGGCGACGTTGGGGTGACTTTCGCCAAGCACGTTTCGGTCGATCGCCAGCGCGCGACGGAAATGCTCCAGGGCTGCTTCGAAGTCCCCGCGGATTCGATGGACCTCTCCGATGGTGGCCGCGGCGGCGGCGACACTTGGATGGTCAGGCCCGAGCGCGTCCTCCGCAATCCCGATAGCCCGCCCGCTGAATTCAAGCGCACCGTCCAGCTCGCCTTGGGCGAGCAATATCGAGCCGATGTGGATCGAGTCGCGCGCGACAGTGGCATGGTCGGGTCCGTAGAACCGCTCGTTGATCGCCAAGGCCCTACGCGAAAGCTCCAGAGCCCGGGCCAGCTCTCCCTGCTCCTTGAGGATCACAGCGATGTTGTTGAGATCGCGGGCGACGTCGGCATGGTCGGGTCCGTACAGTTCCTCGTCGATTGCCAGCGCCCGCCGCGAGTACTCCAGTGCGGTGGCGAGATCCCCGCCCGCCTGGTGCATCGCACCCGCGTTGTTGGCCGCTATGGCGACGTTGGGGTGCGCTTTCCCGTGAATGTCCTGCACCATCTCGAGGGCGTGCTCCGCAAATTGGGTCGCTTCGGCGATCTTCCCCTCTGCATGCAGGCCTCGCCCAATGTTGCTGACACCGCCCGCCAATGCCCCGATCCATTCAACATATTCGTCCACAGCTTGCGCCAGACCACCGCCCAAGTCGGCGATCGCGCCGCTCGTCTGGTCCAAGACTGTCTCGGCGAGCCGGTCCGCCTCGAGCAAGTGGTCGCGGAGTTCGGCAAGCTGACTCCCGGAGATTGCGCAGGCGTTGTATCGGCCGGCCAGGAAATCCGCGAACAAGACCCGCTGCCGGGCGGCTCCGACGAGGGAGCGAAGCTGCGTCGGTTCGATGACCTGCGACAGGTCGCTACGGCCACCGAGACGTCCTTCCAACTCAAACGCCGCTTCGGAATGCTCGCCGGCGAGTTCAGAGCGCGCCAGCACCGCCCGCGGGCCATCAGCACAATTGACCATCCTGGGTTCAGCAACGAATCCAAAGCGGTAGGCGAGCATGCCGCCAATTCCGAAGGCCAGGGCGATTGCAGCGGCCACTACGAGGTACGAGATTCTATTGCCTTGTCGCGGTTGGCCCGGTGGACGGCTAGCAGGCGCGGCATGCTTCCGGACCCGCTTGCGCCGCCGCTTCCCGCTCATGCCTTTGATTGTCTTGGCTACTGGCCCTGGATTCCCGGACGGGAAGGCTCGATGACAGGGTCTAGTTCCTGCGCCGGCACGAACGAGTCCCGGTTGGGCATGATCACGTCGGCCAGGTTGTCCTCGTTCAGCTCGGCAGCCTGCTCGACGATCCCATTCAAGAAAAGCACGTAAGCAACGACAGCGTACACCTGATCCGCAGTCAACATGCCCGGTCGGTCGAAGGGCATTGCCCGATTAACGTAGTCCCAGACCGTGGTCGAGTAGGGCCAGTAGCTGCCCACGGTCTTCAGGGGCCGCGGCGAACGCAGGGTGCGGTGCCCGCCGGCGAGCGCCTCGGCATCCCCGCCTTCCCCCTGTTGCCCGTGGCACTCCGCGCATCGAATCGAGTAGATATCCGCTCCCTGCTGGACCGTTCCGCGGCCCTTGGGAAGGCCGTCCCCGTCCGGGCTGATGGAAATATCCCACGCCCTGACTTCCGTGTCGCTTGGAATCGCACCTAGGCCATACACTTGAGCCGGCGCTCCAAGTGCGGTACGCGACGGCATCCCGAGGAATGCTGTCGCAAGGACAATCAGGCACGCACCGACAGATCGGGTGAGATGAGCGCGAATCGACTTTGGCACGCCGCACATGGCATTCACTAGTTGTCGAACATTGGGCGCTTGGGCGCGGCGCAATTGCCAGTAAACGGAGACACGCTCGCTATGCCGTTGCATTTGACACCCATCCGTCGGGAGCGACCTGCCAACTCTTGATGCCGTTATTATGGTACGCGGAGCTGGCGCCCCTCGCCCAGACGAGATCCGCCACTGTCGGCTGCCGGAACCCTAATTCGTCGAGTGCCCTTGATTGCAGCACGGCCCGCCCGCCGTCCCAACGCCACGGAAGCCGGAATCGGGCAAATGCCTTCGGCAGGCGCGGCTCCTGAAGCTCGGCTTCAATCCAGGTGTGCCCGGCGTCGGTGGAAACTTCTACACGCTCTATCGCACCTCGTCCAGACCATGCGAGGCCGCGGATCTCGTAATGCCCTGGACCGGGCAGCTTATGGCGTCCGCTGGGGAAGGTAATGACCGACTTGACCTCCATCACGAAACTGAATTGTCGGGATCTGCCGTCTCTCAGCAGTTCCGTGTAACGCGAGGTCTCGTCGCGGGTCATGTGCGGCCGGTCCCAGACCTTGATCCGTCGCAGCCACTTGACACTCGTGTTGCCTTCCCAGCCCGGCAGGACCAACCGAATCGGATAGCCCTGTTCCGGCCGAAGCGCCTCGCCGTTCTGGCCGAAAGCGACGATGGCGTCATCCATCGCCTTCTCCAATGGCACGCTTCTCTGCATCTTGCAAGCATCCGCCCCCTCCGCCAGCAACCATGACGATTCAGATTTGGTGCCGGCCTCGCTCAGCAAGACCGAAAGGGGCACGCCGGTCCATTCGCTGCAGCTCGCCAGGCCGTGACTCTGCTGCACGTCCGGAGCCGTCCGGGGGCCCCACTCGCTACCGCCGTTGCCAGCGCACTCGATGAAGCAAGCGCGCGAGACGGACGGTAGACGCTTAAGGTCCGCGACAGTGTAGACCAACGGCCTATCCACCATCCCGTGGATCAATAGCCTGTGCTCAACCGGATCGATCCCGGGCACTCCGGCATGGTGCCTCTCGAAATGCAGGGAAGACGGAGTCAGGATGCCGCTGGAGTCAGCGAGGGGCGTGCGGCTCGATGACGATTCCGGAGTCCGTGTGGTCCGCAAGTGCCGGCCCGCCGTCTCGAAAGGGGATCGGCCGCCGTATCTGGACACGGGACTCCCGAGGAGTCGCTCGGCCTTCTCGTCGGTAGCCGTGTCCCGGCAGGCAAGCAGACTGCTCCCGCCGATCAACCCGAAACCAAAGAATCTTCGTCGACTGCCGGTGCCGAGCCAACGCCAGTTTGACCCGGTTCGCCATGCCGTGCCTGCCTGGTAGCCGAGCCTTGCAAACTGGCGAGAAAGAAATCGGACGCACTTTAGACGATGCATCAGACGGGCAAGAATCTATGGAAGGGGAACCTAGCCTGCGCCCGATTATACCTGACCCGCCGAATACCCGCTGCCATTGACAAAGAGGCGCCAGAACTATATTTGCAATCGGCATCGAGCGTGCGCTTGACCAGGCCGCACACGAAGCCGCATCATGGCCGGCGCACCTGCGATTCGCAAGAGCAACACGTTCCCAGCAACGAAAGCCTACAGCGGATTCTTCATTCGCGGATCCAATTCGGAGGCTTTCTGGTAAGCCGCCCGAGCGGCGGCGGCCCGGCCCTGCTGTTGCAGGCCCCAGCCTAAGTGGAAATGGGCGATAGCCATTTGCGGGTCCAGTTCCACGGCCCGCTGGAACTCCCGAAGAGCGCCGTCGATGTTGCCCTGCCGGGCATAGGCTACGCCGAGGTCGTCGTGGCACTTGGCAGATCGGTCGTTCAGCGCAAGCGCTTCGCGGAAGTCCTCGACAGCCCCGTCGATGTTGCCCTGCTTGGCGCGGACGAGACCCAGGCTGTAGCGAGCCTCGAAGTACTCGAACCGCAATGCCAGCGCGCGCTCCAAAGCGGTGACGGCTTCATCGAGGCGTCCCTTGCGATATAGCGCAACTCCCAAGAATTGATGTGGCTCGGGTAGCTCGCCGGCGAGCGAGACAGCATGTTCGAATTCGGCGATGCCGCCGTCCAGATCTCCCGCATTCACCCTTGACAAGCCTCGTTCCATGTGGGAGCGCGCCCTCTCGATCGCCGTGACCCGGCTCTCAGAATCCCCGAGCCTGCCGGGGACCTGCCGAACATCGTCCTTCGCCCCTTCAGGGTCCAATGCAGCCGCGAGCAGCGTTCGAACGGCGTCCGAATCGGGAGCCAGCTCCTGCGCCATGCGGAGCTGTTCAATCGCTCTATCCACTTCCCCCAGATTCAAGAGGGCTCCTCCCAAATGGTGACGAGCGGCTGCGTCGTCGGGGCGAAGATCCAACGCCTTCTCGAAATGAGGAATCGCAGCGTTAGGGCCCTCGTGGCGGCCGAGCAACCTCCCCAGGCGCAAGTGCGCGGCCGCCGAGTCGGGATCGAGCCGAAGTGCCGTCCGCGCGTTCTCAAGAGCTTCGGCAAAGCGGTCCCGCTGGCCCAGCAGGTCCGCCAAGTCGCCGTGCGCCTCGGATGACGAGGGGCGCAAGTCGAGCGCTTGGCGAAGGGAAGATTCAGCGAGATCAAGATCCCCGTCGGCCCGTAGGGCCAGTCCCAAACTGCGATACGCCTCGAAGAAATCGGCTCGTAGCTCCACGGCGCGACGCAAGGCGTCGACAGCCTCGCCGGCTGATCCGCGCATCATGAGCGAAACGCCCAGAAAGTAATGCGCTTCTGCCCAGTCGCCAGCCGACTCGACAAGGCTGGCAAAGGTCGAGGCCGCTCCCTGAATGTCTCCCTCGGCTAGTCTCTGCCGACCAAGAGACATCTCCGTGTCCGCAGCTATGGCATCGGATTCAATCTGTGTCAACGCTTGCGCCTTTTCCTGCTCCTCCCCGGCGGCAGCGAAATCCCCGACCCGCCTCAATGCCATCGCAAGTAGCCTCCGAGGCTCCAGGAGGTCCGGATCCAGTTCGACCGAACGCTTCAGATGCGCGGCTGCTTTTCCGTACTGTCGGAGCTTGAGCGCCACACGGCCCAGGTAGTAGCGAAACGTCCCGGAGGTCGCATCCAGGTCGACAGCGCGCCGGAGGTGCGCGAAAGCCGCCTCTAAGTCCCCCGACCGCTCCATCGCCTTGCCGAGGTTTGCGTGGGCCAGTGCCGCCTCGGGCTCTGCCTCGATATACCGGCGCAGGCTGCGAATCTCATTGGCGGTGTCGTCAATGTTCCGAAATGCGATGGCGAGATTGAAATGAACGGCCGCTAGAGCGGGATCTAGATCCAACGCTCGCTGAAAGTGCTCAATCGCCTCCCGCGGGTCTCTCCTTACGATCGCCACGCCAAGGGAATTCCGAGCTTCGGCCCAGTCTGGTCGAAGCGAAACGGCTTCTCGCAGAGCAGCGATCGCTTCCTCCTGTCTCCGTACCTGGCCGAGAACCAAGCCGAGGTTCCGGTGGGCCTCGGCGAAGTCAGGGTCTTGTCGGATGGCTTCTCGGAATTGGAAGATGACCTCGCCAATGTCGCGCCCTTGCTTTCCCAGGACAAGTCCCAAGGCGTTGTGCGCCTCCGGGTAGAACTCCCCGGAGCGGGCGGCCTCACTCAGGTGTTGGACTGAGGCATCCAAGTCACCCTCCCGAAAGCGAAGGACGCCAAGCTGGTAGTGAGCTTCCGGAAAGTCCGGACGAATAGCGAGAGCCTGCAACAGGGATCGGGCCGCTTCTTGCTTTGCGCCCGCGCTCGCTAACGCCACGCCTAGCTCGTAATGCGCGGAAGGATCTTGTGGACGATCCCAAGTGCGCTGCCGAAGGGCTTCATCTTCTTCAGCCGACAGTTCTGACTGCGTGGCTGGGTCCGGGGGCGGAGACGCAATTTGCGCCGCCAGCTGCCCAGAAGGAATCGCGACAAGAACCAAGAGCGCGGGAGCGCAGCAATTCCAAGTTCGTCGCACCTTGCTGTGGGCTCGACGACCTCCCAAACGGAGATCCAGCCGCATTACGGATGTCATTCTACCGTCATTTTTCTTGTCCTGTCGTGCTGCTCTAGCTCTTCTTTGTACAAATGCGGGTTGCAAGCCTCGGTTCGATCGGCACACCCGTCAGCCCTAGTTGCCAGGTAGCTCGTAATCCGCTCGGTCCCAAGAACTTGATCGCCAGCGGCTGATGCGAGCGCCAGACCATTCAGCTATAAAGCACTCCGGCCATGAGCAAGGCGACCAGCACCAAGCACGCGGTTCGACGACGGAAATCCGTTTTGGCTGCAAGTGCGTATGCGAGCAAGACGCAGCTTTCCAGGACTGGCAGCGGCCAGGCGTGCGCGAAACCGAGGCCGTAGACCGCCGCCGCTGCGAACAGAACCGCAAGATAGATCGTGTCCCGTTTGAAAGAAAGTGGTGGTATCCAGGGGAGCGCTAGGATCGGCGGCCGGATTGGTCGCGCACCGGCATCCAGGCGCCGCGGAGCCGGTCCCCGCCGAGATCGCTTGCGGGGCGCGACTCTCCGAATCTCCGGGCCATTGATCTGACTCATCGTTATGTTCGTACCGCATTGCAAGTGACGGCAGTTAAGAGGGGTTTGACACGATTCCTAATTGTTTGGATTGGTTGGAGAACTGTCTTTTTCCTACAGTGAGGGCCATGCCGCCTGAGAAGCATGGAACAGAGAAGCCACAGCGCCTGCTCGCCTTTCATGCTTGGCCCGTCGAGGATCCGTTCCCAGCCACAGCGTTGCTCGATCCGGACCAATTCGGTGTCACCGATGCAAGCTGATGGGCACTTCGATCAGATGTCGGATCGCAATGCGTCGTCGTCCAAGGGGGCCAGCTGCAGCCGAGCTCCCCACCCACCGCCGCAGAGGCCCGAATCGTTCGATTTGCCGATCGAAGCTCGACCGCCCCGGACCGAATGAACCTCCATAGCAACCGAGAGCGCGGAGGACACACCGCGCCGGCGCTAGGTGATTGCAAGATTCGCCTGAGACGCTAGTCTCGGACCCGCTTTATTCGGAATCCGACATGTGCGCTTCGTGAGAGCACCCCGGGAATTCATCGACGGCGGTGTTGCCCTTGTAGCCGAGGTCTTCTTGGATGCCCACCTGCGACGTGTAGTAGCCGTCTATGGTCATCCGTTTTAGGTGAGCGAAGAGCTGTTCCAGCTCGGTGCGAGGACTCTCTTCGTTGCGAGCCATCTCGGCGACGATTTTGTCCTGTTGCGCGGCGTCACAATCCGCGAAGTCGGCCTCGAATCGCTCCTTCGCTAGCTGCGAAATTGCCTCTAGGCCAGAACGCCAGCTCCGCTGTGCGTTGCTTGTCCCGTCCGCAACCATCACGTCGATGTACCTAGAGACCTTCGCGGCTCTCGCTCCGGGTGAGTGGTCATCGCTCGGGAGTATCAACTCTGTCAGCGATTCCACCAGGGCGAGCTCAGAGGTCGAGAAGAATTCCGCCTTGTAGCCACTCTGGCTGCAAGCGATCTGCACCAAGCCGTTCGAACCGGGCAAGACGCCGGCCGCGACAAGCTTGAGAATCGTCCTGCGTTCCATGTTGCGCTCACCCTAGTTCGCTGTGGCGGAACCGATCCACGATTCCGTCGGCCGTACGCCAGGACAGCGCGATGTTGGTCAGCGTCGGATTCTTCTCCGGGTACTGAGGGAAGACTGAGGCGTCTGCCACGAAGAGATTCGGCAGGTCGTGCGAACGCCCGCGAGTATCAACGACGGACGAGCGCGGGTCGGTTCCCATCCTCGCCGTACCGACCCAGTGGTTCAAGTCGATCACGAGATCGCCAACGCTGACGGTACCGGGGGTTTCGATGACTTCCCCGTCTCCCGCGCGGATGATCTCCTCGCACTTCTCGACCATGTCTTGCGCCATCGCGACGTCGGAATCGTCGTAATGAAGATGGATCCGCGGCAGCGGCATTCCGAACGCGTCTCGTCGCTCGTGGTCAAGGTCCACGAACTTGTTCGACGAAATCAACGTCGTGCCTTGCATATTCATACCCGCGTGGCCGATGTTCCACTCCCGCAGCTTCTTCTTGAGCGATCTGCCGTAACCGGGCGCAGATCGGATCACGCGCCGGTGGGAGGTGACGCCGGCGCCGCATTGCACTTGGTAAGTGCCCTCGAAATTCGGGCTCGGCTCGTCCCAGTAGAGTCCGGTCAGCAGGGAGTGGTAGTAGCTGGTGCCGTCATCGTTCGAGGCGTCGCGGCCGAGGATCTGCGGGAAAAAGCCCAGCACGGTCACGCCGAAGTGACTAGTGAGGTTCTTGCCGACTTGTCCGCTCGAGTTGCCGACATCGGAGATCAGAAGCAGGCGAGCGGTTTCGACGGCGCTGCAGGAGAGCACCACTGCCTTGGCGTCGAGCTCGTGGACCGCACCGTCTCCTGATTTGTACTCGATGCCGGTCGCCCGCCCGCCCGGGGCCGAGACTCGGACGCGAGTCGCCACGGACTCGGTGAAGATCGACAGGTTGCCAGTCTCTTCGGCTAGGGGAATCGGGGTGTTCACGGAGGTGTACTTGGCGTCAACCGCGCAACCGGAGCAGTGACCGCAGTAGTGGCACTTCTGGCGATATTTCCATTCAGGTTTGTTGGGCGGCTCGGTCAGCATCGCCTTGCGCTGGGCCACGAACGCCATTTTCGCGCCGCGCTGCCGCAAGCGCTCCACGCCAAGACGAAGTCGCTGCTCGCCACAGCGCATGGGAACCGGCTTGAGAAATTCGCCGTCGGGCATGTTGTACAGGCCGTCGCGGTAACCGTAGACGCCCATCAAGCTCTCGGCGCGACTGTAGTAAGGCGCGACTTCGTCGTAGGAGAGCGGCCAGCTTTCGAAATCTTTCGGACCGAAGCGGAGCGAATGCCCCGCCCAACAGACCGACCGGCCGCCGAGTGCGCGAATCTGGCCGTGTCCGGGCCGGTCGCCGACGGGAGTGAAGTGCCCGCGCAGGAAATTGTCGCGCCAGAAGTTGGGAGCTCGCCTGTCGCGATACTCGTACGGCCAATGGTGCCCGTTGTAGTCGACGCCAGCCTTGAGCCGCGGACCGGCTTCAACCAGCGCAACCTTCAATCCAGCCGTCGCGAGGGCGTAGGTCGCGATTCCGCCACCGGGTCCGCTACCGACAACGATCACGTCGTACTGCTGTTCGGCCAATTGGAAGACCTCCTTGAGGCACGATTTCCTCGTGCCTGATCGTTGTACCACGCGGATACGTGGGACAGGCATCGACATTCCGAAGGCACTCGGGCGGTGTCTGTCCAGAATTTCGAGAGACCAGAGCGAACTCGGCCGATCGGTTCATGCGCACCGCGGAATCGCGTCACAAAGAGCACGTCCGAGATAGACGTGAGCTATCGGAGTCAGCGAGCGACTAGCTAACGCCCGCAAGAGAGATCCGCGGTCTATCGCTGGGCGCTCGCGGTTGCCAATGCCAGGCCTAGCTCGACGCGTGCGGCAGAATCTTGGGGCTAGTCCGAACCGCGCAGTCGAAGGGTGCCAACCTCCTCCAACGACGGGCCAGACGGCCCACCGGGATTTGAAGGAGAAGACGCTTCTTGAGCCGCCAAGTGTTGCAACAGGATCGCGACCAGAAGCAGGAGCACCGAACTGCGGCAATTCCAGATTCGCCGCCCCTTGTTCCGAACTAGCCGACTCCGAAATAGAGATCTAGCAGCAACACAGGGGGCGTTCTGCCTTGGTCTCTTGCATTCAGTCTTTCTTGTGCAAGGAATCGCAGCAAGACAGTGCGATACGGATCACGAGTCGCTCGATGCAAACTCAGTCCGGCCCCGACGAATGCGCTGTAATCCGCTCGTTCCAGGGAGCAATATTTAGATGAGGTTACTAGGCTTTGGTGGACAGTTCAGGCTGCGGCTGATCCGGGCGCTGCGGTGGAGACCCATGAAGGCTGGCTGCAGGGGAGCCGCTACCTCAACAAAGAGTACTGGCGGGAGCACCGCAAGGAGGCCCTGCGCCAGGCGGCCTGAAGCGCGCCCGGCCCGCTCGGCCGGGTGTTGCCAGCCAGCCCCAATCGATCCCCCCGCTGGCAGGCCCGCGGCCGGCCATCCCGCGCCAGCATCGTCTGCCTGCAGATTGAGCCGCGCACCCTCCGCCGATTCCTCTCCAGCCGCGACCACGGCTCTGCGGCATGCAAATCCCCGCGGCTAAGATGCTGCGGTCCCCTTGATCGCAAAAACCAAGACCGAATTTGCAGGATTCTCTTGACACAGCTCGCGATGCCCGGCGCGGTCTATGAGCGCCGGCCGATCGCGGAAGCGTTGACGTGGCCGGCGCGCGGACCTCAGTGGGATCAGCGCCGAGCTGGCCGAACACCACCTTGCGGCGCCATTCGTTCCTCCGTCGGCGAGTCTCGGTGCAGGTCTTGCCCACCGGCGATTCAACTAATTCTCTTCACTCGGCGGCTTCGAAGACACCGCTATAGTCCTGCCCAAAGTCAGACTCGAGCTTCGCGAGGGCTTGGGCCGCGATCTCATGGTTTCCCTGTCCAAGCCCTCCCTGGAGTAGCATCTCATAGCCCTCTTGGTCTTCAGGCTCAAGGCGGATGAACGCCCGAGCTCTCTCGACCACGGCGTCATAGTCTTCCTCGAGCAGATCAACCCATCCGATCCAGAAGTCCAGATACGGATCTGGAATTGACTGTCTCAGAGTTCTCAGAGCGCTTCTGGCTCCATCATAGTCGTCGCGACCGAGGCTCTGATAAATGGACCAAATCATGCGGGCGGGATCGTTGGGGAAGGCCCTCTCGAAATCGTCAATTGCCGTAAGGTAAGGCTCTGGATCCAGTGCCTCCTGGAACAGCCTGCCTTGTGTCATCAAGTGAATGACCTTGGCGAATTTCGCCTTCTGCAACTCCGGCGGAATCGTATCCCAGAGGTCCAGAGCGTTCTTCAAGGACTCCGGATCGCCGAGTGCCTGCAACCGGTTCATCTTCCTGAGGTTGGCGAAGTGCAACGCATCCGTGTCTTGATGGAGGATGACTGGAAAGGCAGTCCCAGCAAAACCCAAGATATTGTCACTTCCATAGGATCCTTCAGCGTGGTTATACCAATCGATGATCCTCCATCCGGGGTCGCCTGCCGATGTCCGCCTGAGCTGGTACTCAATGTAAGTGAATCCGGGCCTGTCACTTTCTCGAGCTCGAAACAGCAGGCCAGCACGATTCCTCACTTCCCGAAATTCGATGAGGTCGAGCTTCCGCCTAAGGGAGGTATCCGCGAAGCTGTCCGGGAATTTAGCGAGACCTTTCCGAAGTCCAGATAGCACGCCCGCTCGCTCTGGCGATGGCGAAGCGAGACGTTTGAACCAATCTGACGCAAGAACGTGACACACAATTAACGTTCGGATTATACTGTCGTCGAACGCCGTCGAAACAAAAATGCGATCGCGCTCCCGTAAAGCCCTCTCGAATGCTCTCCCGAAGGCAAGCGCAGAAGCCTTGTCCTCGTCGGTAATCGGAGGCAATGGGGTTGGTCTTCCGCCTGGCTCCTCACAAACTTGAGTTTCCATGCCCATTGCGTCCGGGACCGCAGTTGTCTGTAAGTCCGCCAACTGCGTGGCGCAACTACCCATGGTCGCCAGCAAAACGACCAGCATCCACCAAAACACAATTCGCTTCTGTCGTGCAGCTCTCGCTGCTACATCCGCCACACGAAAACTGCACAACAGGGCGAGCAGATTCGCGAGCATGAGCATCAAGAGACAGACAAAGACAGCCACGGGAAAATTGACCGTCAGTGCAGGCTGGTTTGGATTGAGAACAGTCGCTTGAGCGAACGACACAGTTACAAACACAAATGAAATCCACTTTCCACCCAGGTAGTCCCAGACTCTAGCGGACTGTGGCAGATTCGGTTTATTCACTTTGGCCTCCATTCCCTTTCGTCAGTGCGGTCTCCGATTGCCCTGCGCCGTGCCGGGTCTCCGAGCATCGTGTGATCTTATCACGCCGGACACTCGACGCAGAGCCTCGTCCAACGATCATGTTCCCTTGCTTGCTATGCGCTCTTGAACTGGAATCTCTCTACGGCGCAAGATCTAGGCTCGATTAAATGGCGCATAACGGTTCCGTCTCACTGCGTCGTTCTTACGTACTCCATCGTGGCTTCGTCGGCATTCCACGGCTTGGACGGTTCCGAGGCCGTCGAGTCCAAGGTAGCGATGGCTCTCGCTTTCGCCTCCAAGTCGATTTCGGCGTAGATGGCTGTCATGTCGAGCTTGGCCTGCCCCAGCCAGGCTCGGATGGTGATGAGGTCGGCTGCGGACCGCAACAGGTGCGTTGCCGCCGCGTGCCGCTCAATCCGAGCCTAAAACAAGCGGCATTGGACTAGACCGGTTCGCGGTGCCGTTGCCTCTGCCAAGGTCCGGTAAAGGCGGTTCAGGCCAATTCACCGTTAGCAGCCAGATCGCAGCCCGCGCTTTCCTCTCTCCCTCCCGACATTCTTCGCCCGGGCTCTAACTGCTAACAATGTTCTTCGTTAGAAGTGCAGTGCATGGCACTTGCAGCACGAAAATAGTCCGGTATAAGTTCCAAATCATTGATATATAATTGCCATGATGCTTGACAATTAATCAACAATGTCGAATCACTATAGGCTCTCCACTCTGTACCAGAGTCCAATTTATCTCCTCAAATCTTGCTAATTATTTCGAGAATGTTGAGAAAGAAGTACGGTGGATTTACAGACTATTATTCCATGCAAATCTGATGTAAATACAGTCGAACCGTGATATGCCTTCTTGGCCGTTTCGGTCCTCGCGATAACACGGTTTTCTACGCGGGCACCTCGGGCGGCGGGTCACGGTGACTCAGCTGTTGCGTAGATGCATTCCGAGTGGCGAAGCTCGTGTCTCGTATCCGATCTCGATTGCCCGGCGCGAGGCTAGAGCAGGCGCATGTCGCGGTTTCCTTCGATTGCGCCGAGGCAGCGGACGGCGGGCTCATGCCCGGGATGGATCAGGCCTCGCCGAGAGAGGGCCTGACTTCCCGGGACGACGGGGTGCCGTCGCAAGCACCCGGCTCGCCCTGTCAAGGACCCGGAGTTGCCGTCGCGCCGAGGCAAGCGAAGGACACCCTGACCGAGCGAGGAACCGATGGACAAGCCCGGGAGCGATGACTCCCGAGTGCGACGCCGGCGGGATCGCGTTTAGCGGGTCTAGCTCCTAGATTCGACCCGACAATCTAATGCGCACGCAAGCGGGCTCTTGCTTGCGACTTCAGACCCAACGCGTTGGAGCACGGACGATCACTTCCACCTGCTCGCGCAGAGCGTGTAAACCCTGGACCTGATGGCCGTCGACAATTCACTTGCCTGCTAGTTCGCGTATAGAAGCTGCGCCAGCCGAAAAACATGCAACCGCCTTTGCTTCTCAACATGCAAGCGTGCGAAAGGGTCCGTGCGCTGTCTAAAGACGCGAAGGAACTTGCCGAGATAAGGGTTTCCAAGCACCCGTCACCATCGAATTCTAGAAGTCCCGCACTTTGAACGTTCAAGCCGAGTAGGGACTCGGTCATGGGATTGCCCGAAATGACACCATCCGTTTCCGGGCGGGCTCCTTTGCCACCGAGACCGACTTCGGGCATCGAATTGTGACGGGTCTACCGCGTGGGACGGCCCGTCAGCAAAGGCATCTGCTACCAGCACCGCGCGGTGCTATAGATCACTCTGCGGCGCGGCCGGCCGCTAGCCACGACACATAGGTTGGGCCTGACGATTTCGCTGCGGTGGCAATTCGCGTTCGCGCTGCCCATTTCATGGGCAATCAGGCATGGCCGGGGGCTCTGCGATTCAGCCGGATACGGGGCGGCCGTCAATGATCCGAGCGCTAGTGCTTGTGCTTGCTTGGTGGCCTCCGCTGGGAGTCCGATTCCCGAAACGGCCGAGGTGCGGTCGCTCCGTGACCAGACGGCACTCGGTAGCTCTGATGGCCGCTTCTCGGATACCGGCAACAACCTCGCAATCTCCTAACCAACGCCGCGGTCATTCCCGTTCCGGAGTGCCTGCGAAAAGCATCGAATTCTCTGTACGAAGCGCCATGCGGAAGCCTCGATCAAGGATCCAGCTGTCTTAGAATCGAGGTGCTAGAGTTAAGCTGCCCGCAAGACCCACGCAACGTTGGCTTCGCACGGCCTCGAAGTCGTGCAACTTGCGGTATAGCAGCAAGCGCGGCCATGTTCGAAATTGAGCAGTACTTGGAGGTAGGTGTAGATGCTGCGGTCTATTTTGTCCTGTCCGTCGTCGCGACATTCGTCTACCTGCTCAAGCTCGGTCTAGGTTTCTTCGCAGGCGGCACGGACGTCGACTTTGAGGCCGGCGATGTTGATGCCGCAATCGACAGCACTGCCGCTTTTTCGCTTTTTTCGGTGCTATCAGTTCTTGCTTTCTTCATGGGCGTCGGTTGGATGGGGCTGGCGTGTCGCCTCACCTGGGGCGTGGGCGCCGTCCTGTCCGCCGCGGCGGCGACCGGATTCGGCGCGGCGCTCCTAGTGGGTACTGCGGGCTTGATGTACAGCGTTCGCCGCATGACGCATGTGCCTCGTTACCGGGTAAGATCAGCGGTTGGAATGATAGGCAAGGTCTATCTGACCATTCCACCCAAGGGCGAGGGGCAGGGGCAGATTGAGATTACCGTCTCGGGACGGCGCAAGGTCATGGCCGCCGTGAGCAGCGGTGACAAGATCCCGGCCTTTGAATCCGCGAGGATTGTGGGCGTCAAGCAGGGCGAAGTGTTCGTCGTCGAGCATGGCGCCGAGCCTCGAAGCACCGCTCGGCGAGGACGCTGGAGAAAGTGAACTGCTTGCCGCGGTGCAACGGGCACCGGGGCTTTCCCGGATCAAGGAGAGATGATAATGTTCCAACCCGCAATCATGATGCCGCTGTTGGTCGTGCTCGTTTTCATGGGCGTGCTGATGTTCGTGGTGCGCCAGTACAGGCGCTGCCCATCCAACCGAGTGCTGGTCGTATTCGGAAAGGTAGGAGGCCAGCAGGCCGCTCGATGCATTCACGGCGGCGGCGTCTTCGTCGTCCCGCTGTTTCAGGACTACCAGTACCTGTCGCTGGAACCCATGACGATCGACATCGAGCTGACCGGCGCTCTCTCGAAGAAGAACATTCGCGTCAACGTCCCGTCGACCTTCACCGTCGGCGTCTCGACGGAACCCTCTGTCATGAACAACGCCTCCGAGCGTCTTTTGGGGCTGCGCGAGGCCGACGTGTCCGCGCAGGCCAGCGACATCATTCTGGGCCAGATGCGGCTGGTCATCGCGACGCTGTCCATCGAGGAGATCAACCAAGATCGCGAGAAATTCCTCGACTTGGTGAACAAGTTCTGCGCGGGCGAGTTGCTCAAGATCGGACTGGAGGTTATCAACGTCAACATCCGCGATATCACGGACGAGTCCGGGTATATCGACGCCATCGGCAAGAATGCTGCAGCGGAGGCCATACAGAGGGCAAAGGTCGAGGTCGCCGAACAGGAGAGGAGCGGTGCCATCGGTGAGTCCACTGCGAACCGCGCGAAGGAAGTCGAGGTCGCCAACCAAGTTGCCGCTTCCAACATCGGACGCAAGGAAGCGGAGCGGCAACAGCGGATCAGCCTCGCCAAGCTGGAGGCCGAGGGCCTGGCCGCCGAAGCGCTGTCTCGGCGCGAGCAAGAGATAGCGATCGCAGAGCAAGGCGCGCTGACCGAGGAAGGCAAGAAGCAGGCGCAGGCCAGTCAACGCGTGCGAGTGGCGACTTTGGAGGCCGATGCAATCAAGGGCGAGAACGAATCGCGGGCGGACATCGCCATCTACAACGCAACCTTGGACGAGAGACGCGCCGAGGCGACCCGCCGGGGCGAAATGGCCAAGGCTGTCGCGGCGCGCGACGTGTATGTCGCGGAAAGGGAGCAGGAGCTGGCCCGCCTAGAGAAAGAGCAGGTGGTGCTGCAGCAGATCGAGCGGCAAAAGATCGAGATTGACGCAGACGCCGAAGCCGATAGGCTGCGACGGATCGCCCAAGGCGAAGCCGATGCAGTTCTCGCAAGGTACAACGCGGAAGCAAAAGGCGTTCGGAGCGTGTTGGAGGCGAAGGCGGAAGGCTACCGCCAACTCCTTACGGTTTGCGAGGAACGCCCCGATCTAGCGGCCACGCTGCTCGTGGTCGAAAAGCTTCCGGACCTAGTGGCAGAACAGGTCAAGGCGATTCAGAATCTCCGCATCGACAAGGTGACAGTTTGGGACTCGGGTGCCCGAGCCGGAGGAAACGGCGACGGACAGGTCGGGGGCTCTACAGCGGACTTCGTGCGCGGCCTCGCTTCGGCTCTGCCCCCCATTCACGAACTAGCAAGACAGGCCGGAATCGACTTACCGAAGATCCTCGGGACGCTTGGAGGCGCGGACGGTGAATCGGGGGCCGCCTCGGCACGCGAGAGTTCGGGAGGCTCGGGCGGCGGCTAGGCATGAGCCATATCGCGAGATCTTGCACGGAGGAATGAATTCACGCACGCCGATTCATCGGCGCCTAGGCTGAAAATCTTCCATTGATCGCGCGACGGGCCAACCGTCCTCGGTACAACCCATGCGCCTGCTGGCAACTCGGACTCCTTCGTCGCGTCCCTGGGCATCGGCGGCCCACCCGCAACGTGCAAGCGGAGCGGCGGTCTCGTCATCCACGCGAATCACGAGGCGCTCGAGGACGCTACCGGCACCATGGAGGGGGGGAGAATCAGTCCACGCTGGGTTCTGAATAAGCTTGCCAAGCTGACTCCTGCTGGAGGCGCCTAGCTTCTGGCGTCTCCCGGATCGCCACGTGCTGTAGCGGCTCGACATTTCCACCGGGACGGTCATTGTCCTCATCCGCAGTGTGTCCTCCAGCCGGTTTGAGGCGGCGACTCTGCACACGGCAATTCGGGGAAACGCAGTGGCTCGTGCCGCATTGCACCGTTCCGGGCATAGATGCTAGTCTCGAATTTCGTCGCGCGAAGTTCCGGGGAAAACTTGGAGCGATAGAGCGCTTTGCCCGTCTGATGAGAGCTATCCGACTTGAACAGCCGCGCCGTTTCGAGTACGTAGAGATCGACGAGCCCGGGCCTCCCGGACCGGGGCAGGCGCTCGTCAAGACCCACAGAATGGGCATCTGCGGCACGGACTACAGCGGCTATCTCGGCAAAATGCCGTTTTTCCGCTATCCGCGCGTCCCTGGGCACGAGCTGGGAGTGACGGTACTCGAGACCTCGGCGGGCGTGGCCAGCGTCCAGCCGGGGGACCGGTGCAGCGTTGAGCCGTACATGAATTGCGGTGCTTGCTTTCCCTGTCGCAACGGCGGTCCCAACTGCTGCGAGAGGCTGAACGTGATTGGCGTCATGATCGACGGCGGGCTCTGCGACCGCTTCCTGATCCGTGCCGACAAGCTCCACGTGTCCCGGAAACTGTCCTTCGAGCAGCTGGCGCTCGTGGAGACGCTTGCCATCGGCTGCCACGCCACGGATCGCGGCAGTCCTGCCGAGGGCAGCCACGTGCTGATCATCGGGGCGGGTCCAATCGGCTTGGCAACCTTGGAGTTCACTCGGCTTACAGGCGCCGAGATCACCGTCATGGATCGCGTGGAGTCACGCCTGGATTTCTGCCGTCGTCAATACCGGATCGATAATACGGTCGTTTTCGAGGGTGTCGACAGTGCGCTCGAGCAGACCCGGGCGATAACCGGAGGCGACCTTTACTCGGTTGTGACCGACGCAACAGGCAGCCCCGCGTCGATGAGCGGCGCCCTGAACTACGTGGCGCATACCGGCACCCTCGTATACGTCGGAATCACGACCGAGAACGTGGTGTTCCCGCATCCGGCGCTGCACCGACCGGAAATGACTATCAAGGGCTCTCGCAATGCCCTGCCGCGGGACTTCGGCCGCATCATCGGGCTGATCGAAGACGGCACGATCGACACGGACCCGTGGATAACTCACCGCACTCCGTTCGAGAAAGTCGTGGCAAACTTCGAGGGCTACACGCGCCCGGAAACCGGCGTAATCAAAGCCATCATCGAGGTCTCCGAGCAGCCATGATCCGCTCTGCTGTCACCGTCTGCCTAGTCCCCGAGGCAAGCGCCGGCCCCTTCGTTTTTCACGGGGACTTGCCCGGCGCCTGCCGGGAGGCTGCGGCGCTGGGATTCGACGCGATCGAAATTTTCGCCCCGTCCGGCCACCACGTAAATCCCCATAGCCTGCAACGCCTGCTCGAACAACACAATCTTGGCCTGGCCGCCGTCGGCACGGGCGCCGGCATGGTCCTGCACGGGCTCAGCCTGTGCGACCCCGACGAGTCCTCCAGGGAACGGGCATGCCGTTTCGTCAAGGCGATCATCGACTTCGGCGCCCCGTTCGAAGCTCCGGCAATCGTCGGGTCAATGCAGGGAAAAGCAGCCGGAGCGCTGGACAAGCAAGGCGCGCTCGACAATCTTGCGAATTCCCTGCGGGAGCTGGCACGGTACGCGGCCGAACAAGGCCAGAACCTGATCTTCGAGCCGCTCAACCGCTACGAGACCGACTTGGTCAACACGCTGTCAGACGGCGCGGCATTGCTCGACACCGTAGGGGCCGACAATCTGAAGCTGCTTGCCGACCTGTTTCACATGAACATCGAGGAGGCAAGCATCGCAGAGGCTATATCGAAGGCGCACGGGAAAATCGGCCATGTGCATTTCGTGGACTCCAATCGACGCGCTGCCGGGCTGGGCCACATGCCCTACGAACCGATCGCGGAAGCTTTGGCGGCTTCGGGCTACGAGGGATTCGCTTCAGTGGAGGCGTTCCCGCTGCCAGACGCCCTAGTCGCCGCTTCGATGACGATGCAGTCATTCCGTCGATACTTGGCCGGATAGATCGGCAGGGCAGCGGCGGTAATTCCGTGGGTGAGCGCCCAGTCCAGTTCAATTCGCGTGACCGGGCCCGCGCGGTTTGACGAATCGCTCGAATTTGCCAAGCCGCTAGCCCTGGCGCGCTCCCATCATCGAGAGGGCCGTCCGATCAACGCGGACCTCCCGCGTCGCGAATGAACCCATCCTTCCATGCTTCCCATATCCCCGACAATTCGCGGACCAGCTCGGGCCTCTCCTCGGCAAGATCGCGCTGTTCGGCGCGGTCATTCGCGAGGTCGAACAGGGCCCATTCTCCGGGGCGGGAATTCTCGGAGTCGGCAACGCTTCCCCATCCCTCGTCTCGGGTCCGCACCGTGTGCAGGATCTTCCAATCCCCCTTGCGCAGCGCGCGGTTTCCCTGATGGTAGAACCACAGCGCCTCGTGCAGCGGGCCCCCGTCGCCTTCGAATACGCCGGCCAGGCTTCGGCCCGGGTAGGGCGGACCTCCGGGATCGGGCTCGACTCCTAACCCGGCGAGATCCAAAAGTGTCGGGGCTATGTCAATCACATGTCCGACCGTGGAGCGCAACTCGTTCCTCGCCGCGATACCAGCGGGCCAGTGGACGATGAGGGGAGTCGCAACGCCGCCCTCGTGCACCCACGTCTTGTGCAGGCGGAACGGAGTGTTGGCCGCGCTCGAGAATCCCGGACCCAAGCAAAGGTAGGTCCCGGCGGAACCCAGAGGGGCATCGGGATCATGCCCGTCTCCGCGCACCATGATCTCGGCGCTCGCCCCGTTGTCGGACATGAAGAAGACGACCGTGTTTTCCAATGCGCCCATCGCGCGAATCTGATCCAGGACCCGGCCGATCTCGCGATCCATGCGGTCGATCATTGCGGCGTGAATGGCCATCTTCTCGGCTTGGAATTGGTGCTGCTCCTCGCTCAAGCTCTCCCAAGAAACGGGACGGTTCACCTCACCTGGCCCGAGTTGGACAATCGCCTCGAGAAAGGCGTACGGAGGTCCCACGTCCTCGTCCAAGGGGGACAAATCGCTGGCAGGGAACCCGAGCTCCCGCTGGCGCGCGTGCCGCTGGTCGCGCAAGCGGTCCCAGCCCACTTGGTAGCGTTCGCGGTACTTCGCAATATCCTCGGGATCGGCGTGGAGCGGAAAGTGGGGCGCGTTGAAGGCTAGATACTGGAAGAACGGCTGGTTCGGATGTTGCGCCTCGTGCGCTTTCAACCACTCCAGAGCGTAGTCAGCCGTGACTGAGGTCTGATGCAAGCCCTGTTCAGCTGGCACATCTGGAAGCCGCTCCCCGTCCTTTTCCTGGCCTGTCAAACGGAAAAAGCCCGCTCGGCTCCCTCCTAAGTAGGCGTGATCGAAGCCGTTCTCCAGAGGATTCCCGTCGATGTGCCATTTCCCGGAGTGATACGAACGGTAGCCGGCGGATCGCAGGCGGTCCGAGACCAAGCGCGCCCATGGCGGACGGACGCCTCTTCCCCCGAAGCTCCGCCGGTCCACTCCGGGCATCTCGTCGCGGCGGACTTGCTGCGCGTAGTAGCCGGTTAGCAGGGACGCACGGGTCGGCCAGCACCTCGATGTGTTGTAGAACTGAGTGAATCGCAGGCCGCCGGCTGCCAACGAGTCGAGATTCGGGGTGGCGATTTCGCCGCCGTAGGATCCGGCGTCCGCATAGCCCATGTCGTCGGCGACGATCACAAGGAAATTGGGTGGCTGCGCCGGCTGTGCCGCGCAACCCACTGCGGCGATGGCGGCGCAAAGCGCCAGGGCAAGAGCGTGATTCGGCTTCATGATTCGATCCAGAACGCCAGACCGCAACGGTGCTCGCCGTGTATCTGGGAGCTATCCGGCACGAGCGCTAGGGCGCCTAGTAGCCAATAGGATAGTGGTTCCGCGCCGTTGTTCCGATCGTTCGCGCCAGATCCGCCAACTGAGCGCATCGAAGTCAACGCGGGCAGGCCGAACGGGCCCCCTCGGACATGCGAACCGGCTGGGGAACAGGCCTGTGTTCGCTTTGCGTGAGAATGGATAGACCGCCGTTCGCTCGGCCACCGAGGTCTTCGTCGATCCGGTCGAGCTCGGTTCCGCGGAGGCAGCTTCTTGACAGGGTTCACCACGCTCGACCTCCTCATCCTCGTCGCGTACTTGATTGGAATCACCGCTTGGGGGGCCTGGCTCGGCCGGGGTCAGACCACAGGTGCCGACTACTTTCTTGGAGGGCGGTCGCTCCCGTGGGGGGCGGTGATGCTCTCGGTGGTCGCGACCGAGACGAGCACTCTGACGTTCTTAAGCATTCCGGGTGTCGCCTATGCAGGCAGTCTCGTCTTCCTGCAACTGACGATTGGCTACCTGGCCGGACGCATTGCCATCGCGTCCGTGTTCCTTCCCGCTTACTACAAGGGCGAGCTTTCCACGGCGTACGCGCTGCTAGAGGCCCGTTTCGGGGAGGGCGCGAGGCGGGTCACTTCTGCAATCTTCATGGTCACGCGCTTGCTGGCCGACTCCGTGCGCCTCTTCGCGACGGCCATTCCCCTCGCGCTCATCACGGACTGGCCTTACGCCTTGTCGATCGCGGTGATTGGCGCGCTGACGCTTGCATATACCTATTGCGGCGGCATCCGCGCGGTGGTCTGGGTCGATTCTGTCCAAATGGCCTTGTACCTGCTCGGCGCAGGGATAGCAATGGTAACCATCCAGCTGTCCGTTCCGGGCGGATGGAGCCACGTCCTGTCGTCAGCAGGCGAGGCCGGCAAGCTGCAACTCCTCGATTTCTCCTGGAACCTGAGCGCGCCCTACACCTTCTTGGCTGGTTTGGCGGGAGGTGCGGTCTTCACGATGGCGTCGCACGGCACCGACCAGCTGATTGTGCAGCGCTTGCTCGCCTGCCGCACGGTGCGCGACTCGCAGAAGGCGCTCGTCGGGAGCGGCGTCGCCGTGATGTTCCAGTTCCTGCTCTTCCTGCTCGTTGGAATCGGCCTGTGGGCCTTCTACGAGGGACAAGCCTTCGAAAGGACGGACGAGATCTTCGCTCGATTCATCGTGGAGGAGCTTCCGGCGGGAGTGACCGGTCTCCTGATCGCTTGCGTGTTCGCCGCCGCGATGTCGTCCCTGTCTTCGTCCATGAATTCACTCGCATCCGCCACCGCATACGATTACTGGGTACCGATCGCGGGGATCACGGGAAACGATGTTCGCGTCTTAAGAGCCGGAAAGCTGTTCACTCTTGCCTGGGCCGGACTGCTCGTCGGCGGTGCGATCGCGTTCATTCCACTCTCGAGGCAGACTTCGGCCGTCGAAGTGGCTCTCGGCGTGGCGGCCGTCGTCTACGGCGGGCTCCTAGGGGCTTTCGCGCTCGGGGCGCTGACCAAGCGGCCGGGGCAACGGGCTGCGATCTTCGGAATCGCGCTCGGTATCTTGACGGTCCTCTCCCTCCGGAACGAGATCGCATGGTTGTGGTACGTGCCTCTCGGAGCGACGGTGACCCTGGTCGCCGGCGGCCTAGCGGGCCTCGCGGCGAGCAGGAACCGCTGACAAGTTCGGCGACAGGACCGAACGGTCGGCCTCGTGGCCCTCACGGCTGATCCCAGCGAACGGGCCAGTCGCGGCAGGCGCGAGTGCCTCTAACTCTGCGGTGGGAGTCGACTCGAGCTTCCAGACGCACAGCAGAAGCTCGCGGAGAGAGCGGTGCCGGACGAGCCGAGATGAGTCTATTGCAGATTGGCCCCAGCACCGCGAGACCCCAGCACTCAGCAATAAATCAGCACGTTGCCAGGGTTCTCGAATTCCCGATCCGGCCTTCGGTCAGTTGACTTGCTTTGATTTGCCGGCGAACAATTTCTGTCTTGGCCCCGTATCGTACGCAATTCCCTCGCACCCAAGCGCTAGCAAGCGCTCCTCCCGCACGCCGCGGCCAGCCCGTGGGAACTCGCTGCTGCCTTCAGCCTCGGCGACGATTTATTCCTGCGAGCTGTCGATTGTTGCCAGGCAGTTGCTGCAATCCTGTGCCGTGGCGTCGCTGCCGACGGGGCGAGCCCAAGCGGCCAGATTGCGCAAGATTCCGGCCTCCGCGAGTCGATTCTAGCGATCAAGGGCGACCTGCCGCCCTTCCGGATGGTCGACTCCGTTGCTCTCCGCGAGGGCTCGTTGGAGTAACGGTTACGAGCGCGGCCGCGTTGTCGTGATCGAGGGTCTGATCGAAAACCGCGGCATTGCGCTAGGTGACCCAGGGGCGCGCCGGATGTCCGGCGCGCCGGGCAATGCCTTCTAGAACCTCAGCTTGATCGCGTACTGGAAGATCCGGGGTCCGCCCCCGCGGCCGATGTTCCCGACGCGCGTGAAGAAGCCGCCGCCAACTCCGTTGAACTGCCGGAATTGATTCGTCATGAGGAAATTCGTTCGGTTGATGAAGTTGAACGACTCGATGCGCAGCTGTAGGCGCATGCCTTCCCGGACCTGGAAGTTCTTCGACAGCGCCACATTCGCTGAAAGCAGTCCGGGGCCGTCCAGGATGTTGCGCCCCGACGAGCCCAGGGCGAAGGCTCCCTCCGGGCAGTACAGCGGCGTCCCGGCCTCCGCGTCCGCATCCACGCAACTGGGAACGTTTTCGAAAGCTCTGGTGTTGAAGAACGGGTAATCGGACCCCCGGATCGCGCCCAGAGTCGGGTCGTCGGGCTGGTACCCGCTCTCAAGCCGATTGGGACGCTGTGACTCGCCCAGGTTTTGGTCTGCATTCGCGGCCGTAACTGTGAATGGAGACCCCGAATACGACGTCTGTGTCCCCGAGAGCTGCCAGCCGCCGAGGATAGCGTTGGTGGCTGTTCCCCAACTCCGCCCCCACCGGCGCCCCTTTCCGAAGGGCAGCTGATAGGACGCCACGGCTGTGAACACGTGCCGGCGGTCCCACGTAGAGCGGCCGCGCTCGAGTTTCAGGTTCCTGCGATCCAGGGCGTTGGCGAAATCAGTCGGGCCGCTGCCGTTCGTCCGCGAGGCGTCATCGATTGACTTGCTGAACATGTAGTTGACGCGCCAGAACATCCCACGCCGGCTGCGCTTGCGCCACGAAATGCTTGTGGCGTTGTAACTTGAGTTCGACCCCGTGTTGTAGAAGTTGATGGCATTCCAGTCGGGATTCGGCCTGAGCGACTGGAAGTTCTCGGTGAAGCCCCCGGTCGCCGTGCGATTGGCAAGGAACCATTCCCGTGTTCGGATCGCCTGGTTGAAGTCGTACCGGCGGATCAGGTGACTGCCTTTCGAGCCGCGGTAGTCGATTTCGACGCTCGTGCCGCCCGGCAGCTCCCTCTCGACCGTGAAGTTCCAAGACTGCAGGTAGGCCTGCTTGGGATTCTGAGTGATGCCGCTCGCCGACGGTCTGTCGGAGAGGTAGCCCCCCCCAATGACGATCGGTCGGCCCAAGGTGCCCAGAGGATCGTTGAGCAGGACTTCGGCCGGTCGGTTCGGAGTGGCATTGCGGGCCACGTAGTTGGTGTTGATCGTGTACGGGAAGATGTTGCCGAGGTTGTTGCGGAACGGGTTCAGGATCGTGCCCGCCACGAACAGGCCGTAGCCCGCGCGGATGACCGTCTTGTTGGTGAGTCGGTAGGCGAATCCGAAACGGGGCGTGAAGTTGTTCCAATCGGTCTGAATCACCGACCGCGGATAGCCGGCTTCCGCAGCGGTGAGGAACCTGCCGCCGAGATCGTAGCCGCCCAACAGTTCGTCGAAGTTCGCGGGAAGATTCCGGTCGCTCGAAAGAACGATCTTGTTGAGTTCGGGGACATAACTGCCCATCCTGTCGTTCACGTCCCACGGCATTCGGTTGACCTCCCATCGGACCCCGAGGTTCATCGTCAGATTCGGAGTCACCTTCCAGTCGTCGTTGATGAACGCTCCCATCGCGACCTGCCTCCAGTCAGGCCCGTTGATGCCTTCCCGGACGTTGATGTTGTGCAGCCAGCCGAGGTACATGTCCGCGACCGGGCTGCCCCAGTTCCTGCACGTCGCGGAATTGCAGCCGCCGGTGCGGAAGCCGCGAAAACGGTAGTTGCCTCGAGCGTTGTTCACCCCGGGCCGCGCGTAAAGCACATGGTTGTAGTTATATCCGTACTTGATTGTGTGGCTGCCCTTGATGTTGGTCAGCTTGATGCTCGCCTGCGAGTCGACCACGTCCGTAATGACCGGCAGGTTGGGCGCCGAGCCGATCGCAACATGGTTGTCAAGCCGAATCTGAGGGAAGTCGTCGATCCCGGGATAGTCCTGCCGGTCCTTGTCCGAGATGAAATTCGTCAGCCCCAGCTCTTGGATGATGTCGCTGTCGGCGAAGGCCCCTCTCTGAAATACGTCATTCCCGCTGAATCCACCGCGGATCTCCATCAGGAACGTCGGAGAGAACATGTGCGTGTAGTCAACGCCCGCGAGATACCTGTTGTCGTCAATGGTATTGCCGAACTGGGTCAGGTTGCTGCCGGCGAACGGGTTCTCGGTATTGTTGGCGCGGTACTGCACGCGACCCGCAAGCGTGTTCTCGCCCAGCTTGTGGTCGATCTTGGCAATGTAGCTGTCGAAGTTGTCGTTGTCGTTGTCGACCACGCGGTAGTTCAACAGGTCCCGTCGCCGGTTCAGGTTGGGGGCCGGGTATTCCTTGAATAGTCGCTGCGCGACAGGATCGGCGCGCGAGGCGGGGATGAGGTCGTTCGGGAAGCAGGAGTTTCTCCGGCCGCGGGCGACGAGGTTGGCGTTGCACCCCCCTCGCGCAGTCCGATCACGGATGACGAATGCGCTTCGCAGCCCGTCGAGGACGGCTTGGTCCGTCACGTCCAGCGCGTTGTCGAGATACGACAGGCCGATCGTCTGGCTGAAGTCGCCGCTGATCTCCATCGGAGTCGGAACCCTCGACAGGCGCGTCTGCTCCTGGTCCCTGCGCTGCAGCTCGTAGCTCATCATGAAGAACGTCTTGTTCTTGACGAGCGGGCCTGTCGCAGTCATCGAGAACTGGTTCTGGAGCAGCTTCGTCTTCTCGGCATCGAAGAACCCGCGCGCGTCCAAGACGTCATTGCGCATGAAGTAGCTCACGTTGCCGTGCAGGGCGTTGGTGCCCGAGCGCAGCGACATGTTCAGGATGCCGCCCGCCATCCGCCCATACTCCGCGGAATAGCCCGAGACCTCCATCTTGAATTCCTGCAGCGCGTCAATGTTGGGACGCACCTGCGCGGCCCCTCCCTGCACATTGCGGTTGTCGAAGCCGTCCACATAGAAGTTGGTGTTGGTCGGACGGGCCCCGTTGACCGATGCGAACGACCCCTGTGCGCTTCCTCGCGGCACCACTCCCGGGACGAAGAAGGCCAAGTCCGTGAAGTCGCGGCCGTTTAGCGGCAGCTCCTGGATCTCCTCCTGGACGATCACGTCACCCTTGATCATGCCGTTCTCGGTGTTGAGCGCCACGAGCTGGGCGTCGACCGTGACCGACTCGGTCACTTGGCCGAGCTGGAGCTCGATGTCGATGCGCCGATTGTCGCCGGTGCGCAGCACAATCGCCTGCTCGACATGCTGCTGAAAGCCCTCGGAAGTGACAATCAGCTGGTAGTCGCCAGGAATCAGCGCCGGGAACGTGTAGCCGCCAACTTCATTGGTCGATTGTTCCCGAGAGATGGCCGTGCCGGTATTGATTACCGTCACGTCCGCACCGGGGATGACTCCGCCGCCCGTGTCGGTCACGACGCCTGTCACAGTGGCCAAGTTGGCCTGGCCGAAACACAGCGGAACCAGCAGCGCTGCGATGCCGGATAAGAACAGTGCCTTTTGTGTCATTTCCCTCCCCCTGTGCGAAGCCCTCACGGGCTCCGTATCCCCTTGTACACTTCTATAGCGAAGCGTATACCGCCATCTTGAGAATGGCAAGCGTAATTGATGAAAATTACAACAATTTTGCATCGTGCATTCGGTGCGTTGCGTCCGCTCCGGATTCGGGCCGGGAGCGGGGGCCTGGCCGGCAGCGGCTGGAGCTTACTCGGCTGGAGAAAGTGGCAACCTGCATTCGGTCGCCGGTCGGCGAGCGGATGGCAGGAGACTGCCGGCGGAGGGATGCGAGTTCCGGGGGCGCAAGCGCCAAGGCCACATCCTAGGCAACCACCGCACCGCCATTTCGTGGGCCCTCTGCCGGAGGGCCGTTATCTTGCTGGACATGTTTTCCGGGCGCGCCGGAGATCCGGCGCGCCCGGAAATGCCGTCTAGAACCGCAGCTTGATCGCGTACTGGAAGATCCGCGGCCCGCCGCCAACCCCGTTGAACTGCCGGAATTGGTTCGTCATGATGAAGTTCGTGCGGTTGATTAAATTGAAGGACTCGATGCGCAGCTGCAGCCGCATGCCCTCCCTGATCTGGAAGTTCTTCGAGAGCGCGATGTTCGCCGAGAGCAGGCCCGGGCCGTCCAGGATATTGCGGCCGGCGTTGCCGTGGGCGAAGGCGCCCGGCGGGCAGTACGCGGGAGTGTCGCCGTCCGCCGCGACACATGCCGGCACTCTCTCCAATGCGGCCGTGTCGAAGAACGCGTAGTCCGATCCGCGGATCGCGCCGAGCGAGAGGTCGTCGGGCTGATAGCCGCTGCGCAGCCGGTGGGGACGCTGCGAATCGCCCAGGTTAAGCGACACGTTCGCCGTCGTGACCGTGAAAGGCGAGCCGGCATAGGAGGTGTACGTGCCGGACAGCTGCCATCCGCCGAAGACAGCGTCGGTCGTCGTTCCCCAGCCCCGGCCCCAGCGGCGCCCTCGGCCGAAGGGCAGCCGGTACGAGCCCGCGGCCGTGAAGACATGCCGGCGATCCCAAGTCGAGCGGCCTCTCTCCAAGCTCAGGTTCCTCGAGTCCAGCGCGTTCGCGAAATCCGTCGCTCCACCTCCGTTGGTCCGCGACGAGTCGTCGATCGATTTCGAGAAAGAGTAGTTGACGCGCCAGAACATTCCTCCCCGGCTGCGCTTGCGCCAGGAAATGTTGGCGGCGTTGCAGTTGGAATTGGAACCGGTGTTGTAGAAGTTGATGCCGTTCCAACCCGGGATCGGCCGCCTGAATCCATCCTCGCTCAGGAACGACTCCTGGTTCCGGAGAGGCTGGTTGACGTCGTACCTCTTGATCAGGTGCGTGCCCTTCGACCCGCGGTAATCCATCTCGATGCTGGTGCCGCCGGGCAGTTCGCGCTCGATCGTGAAGTTCCACGACTGCAAGTAGGCTTGGCTCGGATTCTGCGTGATCCCGCTTGCCGAAGTCGTGCCGCCTATGCGCAATCGAGAGTCGTCCGTCGGATTCTACAGCGAAATCAGGTCCGGCCTGTTGTTCACGCCGGGGTAGTTCGTGTTGATGGTGAACGGGAATATGTTGCCTAGGTTGTTGCGGAAGGGGTTCAGGATCGTGCCCGCGACAAAGAGGCCGTAGCCGGAGCGAATAACCGTCTTGTTGGTCAGACGGTAGGCGAATCCCACGCGCGGCGTGAGATTGTTCCAGTCCGTCTCGATCACCGAACGGGGAAAGCCGAGCGCGGAGGCCTCTACGAATTGGCCGCTCAGATCGTATTCGGCGGTCAGCTCGTCGAAGTTGTCCGGCAGGTTGCGGAAGCTGGAGAGGACGACCTTGTTGAGGGCCAGGTTGTAGCTGCCCATCCTGTCGTTAATGTCCCAAGGCATGCGGTTGACTTCCCAGCGGACGCCCAGATTCATCGTGAGCCTCGGCGTGACCTTCCAGTCGTCGTTGAAGAAGGCTCCTATAGCGACCTGCCACCAGTCCGGAGCGTTGACGCCGCGGCGGATGTTGGTGTTGTGCAGCCAAACCAGGTACATGTCCGCGACCGGGCTATTGGTGCGGCGGCCCCGGAAACGGTAGTCCCCTCGGGCGTTGTTCACCCCCGGTCGCGCGTAGACGACGTAGTTGTAGTTGTAGCCGTACTTCATCGTGTGGCTGCCCTTGATGTTGGTCAGCTTGACATTGAACTGCGTGTCGACCACATCGGTGATGACCGGCTGGTTAGCCGCCGTGCCGATCGTGACATGCATTGTCCGCGCGCACGCGAGGGAAATCGTCGATGCCCGGATACTTCTGGCGATCCGAGTCCGAGATGAAGTTCACCAAGCCGAGCTCCTGGACGATGTTGGTGTCCGCGAAGGCGCCCCGCTGGAACACGTCGTTGCCGCTGAGCCCTCCGTGGACCTCCATGAGGAACGTCGGGGAGAACATTTGAGTGTAATCGATGCCCAGCAGGTAGCGGTCGTCATCGATGGTGTTTCCGAACTGCGGAAGATTGCTCGAACCCCCGAAAGGATTCTCGGTGTTGTTGGCCCGGAGCTGCACGCGACCGGCCAGCGTGTTCTCGCCGACCTTGTGGTCGACCTTGGTAATGATGCTGTCGAAGTTGTCGTTGTCGTTGTCGACGACGCGGTAGTTGTACAAGTCGCGGCGCAAATTGAGGTTCGGCAGCGGGTATTCCTGGAACAGCCGCTGGGCGATCGGGTCCAGGCGGCTGGCAGGAATGATGTCGTTCGGGAAGCAGGAATTCCGCCTGCCCCTGTTGACTAATTTGATGTTGCAGCCGCCGCCCGCTGTCCGGTCGCGGATCACGAACCGATTCTGCAGCCGCGATAGGATTGCTTGGTCCGTCGTATCCACGGAGTTGTCCACGTTGATCAGATTGATCGTCTGGCTGAAGTCGCCGTCCCTCTCCATCTGCGTGGGAACGCGGTCCAGGCGGGTCTGCTCCCGGTCCCTGCGCTGCAACTCGTAGCTGACCATGAAAAAGGTCTTGTTCTTGACGATCGGGCCGGTCGCCGTCATCGAGAATTGGTTCTGATTCAGCCTCGTCTTGGCCCCGTCGAAGAACCCGCGAGCGTCCAGTGCGTCGTTGCGCAGGAAGCAGCTCACGTTGCCGTGCAGGGCGTTCGTTCCCGAGCGAAGGGACATGTTGAGGATGCCGCCGGCCATGCGCCCGTACTCCGCGGAATAGCCCGAGACCTCCATCTTGAATTCCTGCAGCGCGTCGATGTTGGGACGCACCTGCGCGGCTCCTCCCTGCACGTTGCGGTTGTCGAAGCCGTCCACGTAGAAGTTCGTGTTCGCGGGCCGAGCCCCATTAATCGAGGCAAACGAGCCCTGGGCGCTTCCCTTCGGCACCACTCCCGGAACGAAGAAGGCCAAGTCCGTGAAGTCGCGCCCGTTGAGCGGCAGCTCCTGGATCTCCTCCTGCACGATCACGTCACCCTTGATCATGCCGTTCTCGGTGTTGAGCGCCACGAGCTGCGCATCGACGGTCACTGACTCGGTCACTTGGCCGAGCTGGAGCTCGACATCAATGCGCCGGTTGTCTCCCGTGCGCAGCACAATGCCCTGCTCGACATGCTGCTGAAAGCCCTCGGAAGTGACGATCAGCTGGTAGTCGCCGGGAATCAACGCGGGGAATGTGAAGCTACCGACTGCGTTCGTCGATTGCTCCCGGGATATCGCCGTGCCAGTGTTGATTACCGTGATTTCGGCGCCGGGAATGACTCCGCCACCGGTGTCCGCCACGATGCCGGTCAATGTGGCCAGGTTAGCTTGGCCTCAGCAAATAGGAACCACCGGCGCCGCGGGGCAGGCAGCTAGCAGTGCTTTACGTGTCATTGGTATCCTCCTAATCTAAGCCGACAAGCCAGCTTCGCAACCCACTAACACTCGCTGCGACAGCTTATCCATTCCCCCAAGGAATAGCAAGCAATTGGGCATGCCGAACAGATCCTACTCGCCCCGCAATCTCAAGGCGTTGCCACCCAGGCTGGTTCCGGGTTGACGAGACGCTGCCAGCGGGCCTTCGGCTCTGATCGCCCTCGGCTTGAGGCGTGGAACACTCGATGGCGCTGCCGTTCCAAGGGCCGAGGGCGGGAACTGCCGGCGATGGAGCGCGGCTGTCACGCCACGGCCAACGGGATGACGCAAGTGGCAACCTTGGAAAATGCATCGGCAGAAATCGTGTTGAATGCGGAGGAAGAACCGCCGAGTAGGCGATCGGGCCCAGCGCAGTCTTCCGGCACGGCTGGCCTGACGCCAATGCGCCGGCACGCGAACGGTTAACGACGGGCCGGCGTACAATGGCCAGCATGGCCAAGCTGCTTCCGCCGCTGCTCTGCGTGCTAGGGCAGGCCTTGTTCGGCGCGGAGGGCCTCGTCATGCTCGTCGACCCTCTTGACGAGCCCGAGCAGTATTGCTTGGACGTGCCGGGCTGGGGCCGCAGAGTGAATCTCGACGCTCCGCTGATGGCTCACACGTGCAAGCCCGGAGGCAGTGACGAGCTGTTCACCCCCGGCCACCCGGGCAATGGCCAGCTCTACATGAGGGCCTACGGCCTTTGCGCGGAAGCCGCCTCGGATCGCCCGGGCGCGCAGATCCATATGAGGAGCTGCGGCGCCTCCGGTCTTCAGCGCTTCGCGTTCGAATCGGACGGCCGCATCCGGCTAGCCGAGAGCGAGCTCTGTTTGGCGGTGGCGGCAGGCACGGGAAGACCGACCGGTGGACCGAGCCATTTGCGACGCGATTTGGCTCTGCAAGAGTGCGGCGCCGTCCAGTCCTCCCTCTCGACCTGGAAAGTGCCGGGGCCCGATTAACCAAAACCCCGACTCCGGCGGTTCGCGTCGGACTTCACCTGGCGGCCGCTCCTTCCCTATCGGGAGCAGTACATCGAGCCTTCCCCAGGCCGAAGGCAAGGAAGGCCCAGCCGCAAAGCCAATTCCGGGATCCGCGGTCGTCATCCGTGGAAATGGATCCGCGACAGTCGATGCGACCCCAGCGGCAGATTTGCATGGAAGATCGACGGGCTGGCGTGCTCCCCAGCCATCCCGCTCCCCTCAGCAGCGGCACGGTCTCGACGTACGAGGCAGGAATTCGCGTGCCGCTGCCCGTCAAATGGCCCGGCGACACGTCCCCGGACAGCGTCACGGCAAAGCCTGTCACTATCGAGGACTTGTTCCCGACAATTCTCGAAATCGGCGGAATCGAATTCAGCGGTTAGAGCGCTTCGTTGAACAACGACGAAGGCGTGCTCGAGCTTGGCCCGGAAGTGGACGGACGCAGCTTTGCCCCCCTGCTGCGGGGCGAACTTGCCGAAATCGAGCGTGCATTGTTCTGGCAATTCCCGCACCATGGGGCGGCCTGACGAGACCTAGCGCGACAGGACCCGGCACCGGCGCGACGAGAGCCGTGCGGCGCGTGGACTGCAAGCTGGCGTAGTGGCATCGCGACGGGCGATATCGATTTGGAATCCGCGGCGCGAGGTGCTTGACCGCTGGCCGCATTGCAAGCACCCGGCTGTCAAGCCGAAATGGCAACAGGAACGGCCCGCCGTCGGTCTCGCAATGGAAAAGCAGCCCCAGCGAACAATCCCGCCATGCGTCTCGCTGCAGGTACTCTGATTGACGGGACAGACCGATGGTAATCGCGCCGAGGCCGACAATTAGCGAACTGAGCGGATTGTACGAATCCGGGGCGGTCTCGCCCGTGGAGGTCGTCGAAGAGACCGTTCGCCGCATCAAGCGCCTGGATCCCGCGCTGAATTCTTTCGTGACGGTGGCGGAAGAGCACGCCTTGGAGCGTGCCCGACAAGCCGCAGCCGACATTAGCGCCGGACGAAAGCGCGGACCGCTTCACGGGATCCCCTACGCGGCCAAGGACCTCCTGGATACGCGGGGCATCCGCACGACCGTCGGATCGAAGATCATGGCGGACAACGTTCCGGACCGCGACGCGGCGGTGATTGAGAAACTCGACCTGGCAGGAGCCATCCTGATCGGCAAGACGGGACTGCACGAATGGGCCTATGGCATCACGAGCACGAACCCGCACTTCGGTCCGGTGCGCAACCCGTGGGATCCGGAACGCATACCAGGGGGATCCAGCGGCGGGTCGGCATCCGCCCTGGCGGCGGGACTGTGCGCGTTCTCGCTGGGTTCGGACACGGGGGGCTCGATCCGCATCCCGGCGGCGTTCTGCGGCATCGCGGGGCTCAAGCCAACATTCGGCCGCATCAGCCGCCGCGGCGCATTCCCTCTCGGCCATTCGCTCGACACGCTGGGCCCGTTCGGGCTTTGCGTTCAAGACACGCTGCTGGCCTACCTCGCCATGGCGGGCCACGATCCCCGTGACCCGGCCTCGAGCAAGCAGGCAGTCGATGCCCCTGCCCTAGGCCGCGAGCCGCGGTTGGAAGGGACGGTGATCGGCGTCCCTAGGGGTTTCTATTTCGAGGGCTTGGCGCCGGACGTGGAGAGCGCGATGAGCGCAGCGTTGCGCGTATTCGAGGAACTGGGAGCGAACCTGCGCGAAGTCGAGCTGCCGGGCGTGGAACTCGCAAATTCGCTGCACCGCCTGATCCTGCTGGCCGAGGCGACGTCGGTTCACCGCTCCCGGCTCGTGCGCCGCAGGGCGGACTTCGGAGAGGACGTGCGACTGCTGCTTGACCAAGGCCGCTTCGTGCTCGCCACGGATTACCTCGACGCCCAGCGCGCGCGGCGCGAGTTCTGCCGAAGCTGTGAAACGGCTCTGAGCGAAGTCGACGCCTTGGTCGCCCCGGCGATCCCTATTCCCACGGCTCGCGTGGGCGAGCTCGAGATCGAAGTGGACGGACAGATCGAGAACGTGAGGCTCGCGACGACGCGCAACATTCGCGCCCTGAATCTTACGGGACTGCCCGTGCTGTCGGTCCCCTGCGGCTTTCACCGGGACGGCATGCCCATCGGCCTGCAGATCGTGGGGCGCAGATACCGCGAGGATCGCATCCTCTCTATCGGCCACGCGTACGAGCAAGCCACGACCTGGCACACGCAGCTTCCCGCTATGGTTCGGGAGCCTCCCAGCGGCACAGATCCAACCGGACCCTAGATCCGGCAAACGGGACGTTCTCGTATTCCAGCCGGAGGCGCTGCTCCTGCCCGCGGTCGCCGGGAAGCGCGATACGCCCCCCGGAGCCGAGGACGCGGTGCCACGGAATCCCTAGCTGCGACGGGCAAGCCCGCAGCGCCCGACCGACCTGCCGCGCGCCGCGCGGCATGCCGGCCGCCCGGGCGATGTCGCCGTAGGTCGAGACCTTGCCCGGCGGGATGCACGCGACAGCCTGCCAGATGCGATCGCGCCGGATCGATCGCTCCAGCGCCGTCAGAGGCGCCCGGCGCGGTCGAAGTCGCGCGCGCTCGGAAACCTTGCTAGCCGAGCTGGCTCCGCGTCGCGGCGCGCCTTTCCTGTCCGCCCGAGTGAACAGCGCGCGCCCCCGGGGAGTCCCTGTCAAGGAGGCTCACCTATGCCCGAGCGGCCCCATCTTGCCCAGCACTTGGTCGAAGAGATCCTCCTTGGTGGCGGGCCGCTTCTTAGCGCCTTGCGCCTTGCGGTACTTGTGGGCCGAGTAACAGGTCCTGCATTCGGTGCGCGCCGGCTTCCCGTTCACCAGCGAGACGACAGAGTGATTCATCACTCCCTTGCATCGCGTGCAGTAGTCGTCGATGATGTCGCCAAGCCGGTATTCTTCGGCCATAGGGCCTCCCTAGTCCAGGGCGATGCAGTACAAGAAGTCTGCCGTGCGAATGAAGATCTGGCTGTCGACAGCTATCGGGCTGGCCAGCGTGTGGCTGTCTAGCCGGTTGACTGCGAGGATCTCGTAGTCGCCCTCCACATCCACCACCGTGGTGGTGCCTTCCTCATTGGTGGCGTACACCTTGCCGTCAGCGAGCAGCGGCGAGGAGGAGTACGTCCCGGGCTCCAAGCGCAGCCGGCCGGTCAACAGCTCTCCCGTCTCTGCGTCGAGGACGTTCAGAATGCCCCGGTCATTCACGACAAACAGCCGCTTGCCGTCCGTTGCGGGTGTCGGAACATCGGCGCCGCGCGCGTTCTCCCATACCTTCGCGGACTCGCTGATCCAGCCCTCGCCCCCGGCCTTGAACGCGATGAACGGGTTTCCTCGCGTGCTGGGCGTGTAAACCGTGTCCCCGATATGCACCGAAGAGGCGATCGTGCGGTAGAAGCGCTCGTGCCCCGGATTGAATCCGCCCATGCGCCACAGCTCCTTGCCGGTAGTCATGTCGTGCCCGGTCACGTAATCGCCCCCGGAAACGACCAGCTGCTCCGTTCTCCCGACCTTGACGACCAGAGGCGTCGAATAATCGTCGGGGGACTCGGCCGTGGCATCCGTGGGACGGTTCACCTTCCACACCGTCTTGCCCGTCTTCGGGTCGACGGCGAAAACGTAGGAGGGGTCGTCGGTCTTCATCCCGTGCAGCACTTGCAAGTACAGGCGCCCGTTGTGCAACCGAGGCGTCGAGGCATAGCCGTGGTTGAGGCCGAACCGCCCGTAGTCGTCCTGGATATTACGGTCCCAGACCTTGTTGCCGTCCATGTCGTGGCAGGACAGGTCGCCACCTCCAGTCAGCGCCCAAACGTGCATGCCATCGGTGATCGGCGAGGGCGAGGCAAGGTTCTGCTTGCGGTAGATACGGTTTCCGCTGCCAATCATCCGGCTCCAGCGCACGGAGCCGTCCCTCCGGTTAATCGCCATTAGTAGGATGCCGTCGTGGGATGCCGAAGACGGCGGGCCGAATCGGGGCCCGGCTCCCCGGCGACCGCCAGGTCCCCTTCCGCCGCGCCCTCGGCCCCGGCCGTACGGCTGCTGCGGCGCATCGAAGCCCTGTTCGGCCGATGTGACGAAAACGATATCCCCCCAGACAGCTGGCGTGGCGGCGCTCCAGCTCGGCAGAGCAGCCTTCCAGACAACGTTCTCCTCGGTCGTCCATTCGGCGGCGAGACCCGAGGCGGACGGGTTGCTGCCGTTGAACAATGGGCCCCGCCACTGGGCCCAGTTCGACTCCGCCGCGGCCAGCGGCAATCCGGATAACAGTGCGCCGGTCAGGAAGAGAGGCAGCTTCATCGTCAATTCCAAATTCTGCAGGAAGGGTGCGGCCCGGGATCAGCGGGTACTGCCAGTCAAGGCGAACGCCCGCTGGAGGCGGTTACTTGTCTGATGTCCCGGGCGGCTGCCGACATTGCCTCGCATCCGCTCCCGAACGTTCGATCATAATGGGTTTTCCGGCCGCCTTGCAAGCCGGCCCGGCAACCTGACTATGCAGAGAATGCACATCCATGGCGGTCGGCGCTTGTCCGGACGCATTCCGATTAGCGGGGCCAAGAACGCGGCCCTGCCGGCGCTCGCAGCCACCCTGCTTACCGGCGAAACCGTGTCTCTTCGCCGGCTTCCGAATGTCGTCGACATCCGTACAATGACGCGCCTGATTGCCAACATCGGCTCCAATGTCGAGCAGGGAGGCGAAGGGTTGTCCGTCCAAGCGAGCGGGGATCTCGACCCAACAGCACCGTACGAACTGGTCAAGACTATGCGGGCATCGAGCTTGGTCCTCGGGCCGCTGGCGGCCCGCTGCGGTCGCGCGCGCGTGTCGCTGCCCGGGGGTTGCGCCATTGGCACGCGGCCGATCGACATGCACCTAGCGGGTCTGAGGGCGCTGGGAGCGACGATCCGGCAGGACCGGGGCTACATCGAGGCAGTTGCACCGAGGAATGGCCTAATTGGCGGGCGGGTTTCCTTCCGCCGGCCCACTGTGACCGGAACGGAAGACCTTCTGATGGCGTCAGTCCTAGCCAAGGGCGAAAGCGTGCTCGAGAACGCAGCCCGCGAACCGGAAGTGGTCGACATCGCCTCGATGCTGCGAAAAATGGGCGCTTGCATCGAGGGCGAGGGGACTTCGACGATCCACGTGCAGGGCGTCGATCAACTCCACGGCGCGGACCACGCGATCATTCCGGACCGCATCGAGGCCGGCACCTACTTGATCGCCGGAGCGATGACAGGGGGCGAGCTGACGCTCGAGGGCTCGCGCCCGGACCACCTGCGGCCGATCATTACCAAGATGAGGCAGGCCGGCTGCGAGATCGAGGAGAAGGACAACGGGGAACTGGTCGTGCGCAATGATCGCGCGTTGATCAGCGTAGACGTTACGACGCGCGAGCACCCAGGGTTTCCTACCGACATGCAGGCCCAGTTCATGGCGCTGATGACCCAGGCGAGCGGAGCGTCCAACGTAGTCGAAACCGTCTTCGAGAATCGCTTCATGCACGCGCTGGAACTGCAGCGCATGGGAGCGGACATCGAAATCGGCGGGAATCTCGCGATAGTGAGGGGCAAGACAGCTCTCACCGGAACGGACGTGATGGCTTCGGACCTGCGTGCGAGCGCATGCCTGGTCCTTGCCGGACTGGTCGCGCGCGGCCGCACCGTGGTCCACCGGATCTACCACCTGCAGCGAGGATACGAAGGCCTGGCCGGAAAACTGACCGCAGCAGGGGCTAGCATTGAGATCGTCGACGAGTAGCTAGGGCTCCCAGGCGGTCCAATCCGCCGACTCGGCGTTCATCTCCTCGTAGAGGGCGCGCAACTCCGAAACCACTTCGGGACGCTCGGAAGCGACGTCCGCGCGCTCGGCGGGATCTTCGTCCAAGTTGTAGAGCTGCGGTGCGGTGACCGGTCGAACATCCTGCGCGTAGTTGTGGAATCGTTCGCGCGGCATGGCGAGCTTCCAGCGCCCCTTGCGGACCGCCTGCAGTTCCATGCGCACGAAGTAATGGAATGTGTCGCGGGCGCCCGCCCGGGACTCGCCGTGCCACAGCGCCGTCTGATCCACTCCGTCAAGCAGGCGGTCGCTGGACGGACGGATGCCGGCCAACGCCGCAAAGGTCGGAAGGACATCCAAGGTCGAGACGATCGCGCGGGACTCGCGTCCGGCGGGAACCCGCCCGGGAGCCCAGAGAATCGCCGGAACGCGCACGCCGCCTTCCCACGACGTGCCCTTGGCGCCGCGCAGGCCGCCGGAATCGCCGGTGGCGAGGTGCCCGCCATGGCTTTCGAAATAGCGCTCGACTCGGGCGGGCTGGGACCACGGCCCGTTGTCGCTCGTGAACAGCACGTAAGTGTTCCCGACAAGGCCAAGGTTTTCAAGTTCGTCGAGCAAGCGACCGGTGTGGTGGTCAACCTCCGCCAGCGTGTCGCCGTACAGGTCGCCGTCGGTAGTGCCGATGAATTCGTCTGATGCCCCGATTACCACGTGGAGCATGGTGTGCGCCAGATACAGGAAGAACGGCGAGCCGCGGCTCTGCTTTCGAAGAAACTCGATCGCTTCATCGGTATACAGCTTCGTGAGCGAGCCCATTTTGTCGGTGGTTGCGAGCTGCTCCTTATTTCTCCATAGCGTGACGCTGCCGTTGTCGTTCGCTCCCAGCGTGCCGTAGAAAGATTCGAATCCCTGGTCGTTCGGCAGCAAGCCCTCGAGCGGCCTGCGGCGGCTCATGTCCCATTTGCCGATGCCCGCCGTCGAGTAGCCGGCGTCTCGGAGCACCTCGGCCACCGTGACCTCGTCCGGTCGGACGGCCCACCCGCTGCCAACCCGCCCCGGATAGCGCGCGGTCATGAGCGCGCCGCGCGACGGACCGCATACAGTCTGGGCGTAGAAGCTCGTAAATCGAGTTCCCTCGCGGGCCATGCGGTCGAGGCGGGGAGTGCTGTTCTTCTCGGACCCGTAGCAGGCTAAATCGCCGTAGCCCACATCGTCGAGGAACACGATGACGAAATTCGGGCGCTCGGCCGGCGCGCCGCAGCCGGCAGCGAACAGGGCAATGGCGATCAGAGACTTGCGAAGCATGGGAGAGTTCCAAATGCGGCGGCGGCGCAGGCGGGCAGTTGCGGGACGCTAGCGCTCCAGGGAGAAGCGCACGATCTCCCGATCGTTGCGGATAATCATGTGTCGATTGGCGTACGCGGGATGCGTCCAATGAACCGCCCCGAACTCCCGCCGCCGGCGCAAGGGGTTGGTCGGCTCCATGAGCGTCGCGCGGTCCACTTCCTCGTACCCTTCCGGCGTGAAGCGGGCGATCACTAACTCGCCACGGTCATTGTTGATGAAGTAGCGGTCCTCGTGACGCACAATCTGCCCGGAAGCCCAGCGGGCGTTCTCCTTGGTCAGGTCGAGGGTTTCCCAGACCCTCGCGCCGGTGCTGGCGTCAAGGCAGCGAAGGTGACCGTAGCTGCCGATACCGTAGATGTAGCCGCCATCCACGACCGGCGTAGTGACCAGCGCGTGCAGGCCGTCTGTGTCGATCTCGCTGTCGCTGTTGCCCTTCCAGATCAGTTCCGCGGCCGGCCGGTCTTCCAGCAGGCGGTACATGCGAGAGCCGTTGTAGAACGCGGAAACGAGCAGCCCGTGCTCGCTGAGCACGGGCGTGGCCACCGTGAGTCCGGCCTGGATCTTGAACGGTTCCTCCCAGTAGAGATCCCCGGTCTCGGGATTGAGCGAGGCAACGGCAGTGGGGTGCCACACAATCAGCTGGCGGACACCGCCCGCCTCGATGATGATGGGAGGGTCGTAGCCCGGTTCCGAAGTGGCTTCGATCGCTCTCCAAATCTCTTTGCCAGTCATCTTGTCGAAGGCAACGACCTTGGCGTCCGGGGACCCTCCGACCAGCGCGATCAGACGATTCCCGTCCACCAGCGGCGCACCGACAAAGCCCCAAGTCGGCAGTTCCGCGGCGAATTCTCTCTGGTAATTCCGGTGCCAGACCTGCTCGCCGTCCTTGACTCGCAAGCAGAAAAGGTCGCCCATCGAACCGAGCACGTAAACGCGATCGCCATCGACCGTGGGCGTCGCCCTTGGGCCGAGCGGGTAGGCCAGCCCGGCGTAGTCTACATTCCATTCCTTCTCCCAGAGCAGGTCGCCGGTAGCCTCGTCCAGACTGAGGGCCCTCTCAACGCCCCGGCGGTTATCGGTGGAGCGGTAGTCGGTCACAAAGACCCTGCCGTCCGCGACAGCCGGCCCGGCGTAGCCGTTGGCGATGGGCTTCGTCCAAGCCCGCTTGGGGCCGTCGGGCGGGAACCGGTCCAGGATGCCGGACTCGGTCCAGACTCCGAGACGGTCCTTTCCTCGCCATTGCGGCCAGTCCGCAGCATGCAGGAGGGTCGCGGCTAGCAACAGCATGAAGTAGCGCATGAAGCGCTATTGTAGCCGCCCGCTGCATCCGAAGGGACCTTCGAGAGCCGGCACGAACCGTAAATTCGTGCCAACTCCGGACTGCCTGGGCAGGCGGCGTCGCGGAGCTTCCCTGGGGCGCGGTCCCGACCTGCCTCTGCCCTGGCACGCGGCGCGGCGTCTCTCCCGCTAGGAAGCGCTATCGTCGGAGCAGTGAAACGGCGGCATCGGATCGGGGCCCACACCTCCGCGGCGGGCGGCGTCCATCGGGCGGCGAAAGAGGCTGCCGACATCGGTTGCAACACCTTGCAGGTGTTCACTCGCAGTCCGAGGATGTGGCGCGGCCGGCCCCCCTCCGCCGAGAGCGTTCGACGGCTCAACGAGCTGCGCGGCGAGCACGATCTCACCCCCGTCGCCGTGCACGGCTGCTATCTCACGAACCTCGCCGCGGGCGACCCGACCGTGCAGGAGCGGTCGCGGGAGTCGTTCCGCCTGGAGATCGAAAACGCCCGGGCAATCGGGGCGGATTACCTGGTGATCCATCCTGGCAGCGCCAAAGGGCAGTCCCGGGAGCGCGCCATCGACGTGTTCGCCTCTGCGCTGGCCGCAGTGCAGCGGGGATTCGAGTGGGGAAAGCTACGCCTGCTGCTAGAAAACACGGCCGGCGGAGGCGCCACGCTGGGCCGGACGTTCGAGGAGCTCGCAGAGCTTCGACAGGCCGTGGAGGCCCGTTGCGACGCGCCGCTAGGGTTCTGCATCGACACCGCCCACTGCTTCGAGGCCGGCTACGACGTCTCGACAAAGCTAGGCCTGCGCGCCACGGTTCGCACCATGCGGCAAGCGCTGGGCATGGAAAACGTGCGCCTGCTGCACGCTAACGACTCGAAGACCGAGCTTGGGTCGAACAGGGACCGCCACGAATCGATCGGGGACGGCCACATCGGCTCGGAAGCCTTCGCTCGCATGCTGCGGCACCCGCAGCTGCGGTCGAAGCCGTTCATCCTCGAGACGCCGTTTATTGACGGCAGCCACAGAGAGAATGTCCGCAGGCTCCGGGCTCTGGCCGAGCGCGGAACGGGACAGACAGCAGGCGGCGAACCAACCCGAGGTTCCAACTAGTCGTCGCCGCCGCCGAGAAAGCCGGCGCGCAGCAGGAAATACAGCAGGGTCAGGATGCTTGACACCGCGGCCGCGACGTAGGTCCAGGCGGCTGCGCTGAGAACCTTGTCCATCCCGTCGCGCTCGTAGGGGCCGACGATGCCGTAATTCACGACCAGTTGCTTCGCTCGGTTGCTGGCGTCGAACTCGACAGGCAGCGTCACGAGCTGGAAAAGCACCGTTGCGGAAAACAGCAGGATCCCGAGGTACACCAATCCCGACAGGGAAAGAAACATGCCGATCATGATTGCCACGAAGCCGAAGTTGGAGCCGATGCTCGCTGTCGGCACGAGAGCCGAGCGCAGCTGCAAGGGAGCGTAGGCGTTGGCATGCTGGATGGCATGTCCCGCTTCGTGGCACGCGACACCGACGGCGGCAATCGAAGGCCGGTCGTGCACGTCCGGCGAAAGCGCCAGGCTGCGAGTCGCGGGGTTGTAATGATCAGACAGGAAGCCGTGGGCCCGTCCGACCTTGACGTGTTGCAGGCCCGCTTGGTCCAGCATCGTGCGAGCGGCTTGCGCTCCAGTCATCCGCGCGCGCACCTTTCCGTATTTCTTGAAGGCTCGCTTGGTCCGGGAGCTCGCCCAAAGAGACAGTACGAGGCCCGGAATCATGAAGAGCAAGTAGACCGGATCGAAGAACAGCATCTGAGCGTTTTTTACCTCCTCGCAGAAAATTGCGACGAACTGCCTTTTAGTCTAGGCCAAGCCGGACCCGTGCCCGGCGCCCGGCTCGGTCAACCCAGGCGTGCCTCGGCCAAGGCGTCGCTGACCGCAGCAACCAACTTCTCGAGCCGCCTCACCAACACGCCGCCATCTGCAAGTTCCGCCTCCTCGCTGATCCTCTCGCAGCGGAACCGCTCGGCACGGGGGCTCGGCCGGGCAAGGCCTGGGAATCGGTCCGCGTGAGGCTGACGGTTTCGGCCGACATCGATGAGAATCTCCTAATCATGCATCAGAGGGAACGCGGCGCTAAGGCGGCGGCCCCGGCCGAGGAGAGGCTTCCCGGAGCTTGTTGCGCATGGAAACCGACTATTGCTGCCGCAACCGCTGTCCCCCTCACTATGCGGAGCGCATGCACGCCCATCTCGGCGAACGGGACCAGCATCGCGGCCCACTCAGGGTCGCTCGTATAGGACCCTTCCCTCTCGCCGCGCACGTGCCAAGACGCGATTCAGCGAGTCCCGCCAGCATGCAATCTCCGCTGCTGTGTAGGCGGTTGCGGCGCTGGGCACCTTGCGACCGGCCAGCGCCTGGCACGCCTGGACGCATTCGCGACGGAGGCTTCGAGTCTCACCGAATGGCTCGCACCGGAATTCCGCAAGATCCGAATCGGAGTCCGGGCGATGGTCGCCTATCGTCCGCGAGCCGAAGAGAATGATCGGCTCGGGACCGATGTTGTCGACGATGGCGCGAACCACGCTTTGCAACTCGGCACCTGTTCCCGAGCAGCGATGCATGTCACTGACTGGACGACTGCGAGGATAGAGAGCAGTTCCACCACAGTGCCCGTCCGCACCTATGGCGACACCGCCGCTCGAAGTGGAGCGAGAATCGTCGCTGGCCGCCTCCCGGCTCGCTCGATGGCCGCACTTCCACGGAGTATCTTCTCCCCGTCGATTCGCTCCGGCGGGAGGCAACCCGGCCTCCGGACGGCTCGTCCGCAGGCGGTTGAGAAACGGCAGGAAACTTCGATTGAGCATTGCCGCAGCTAGGCAGCCGGCAACGCGCCCGAGGCGATTTTGCGGTACGCCGCCTGGACTGCTCTCACTCGCGGCCCGCGATTCGCCGCGAAAGGCAGGAAGCCATGCGGGTCCGGCGGCTGCCGCACCCCTGTCGCCAAGATCCAGTCGCGTGTCCTGGGGATCGCGACGCCAGCGCTGACGGGAGAGAACAGCCATTTCACGGCCGGTCCGTACGCCGCAAGCTTCTCCATGATCGGCTGGATCTCGCCGTCAGGGAGCGAGCCGAACACCCGGAACCAAGCCTCGGGCGCGGCTTCGGCAATGGCTTGAATCAGGGGCGCCGAATCTACGTAGGCCAAGCTGTCGGCGCTGACAACCAAGTCCGCGATCACGAAGTCGTATGTCGCGCTCGAATGCGCCAGGTAGTCCTCGGCCTCGGCGACTTGAAGCCGGAGTCGCCCTTGGCGCTCGTAGTGGGCCACGAGAGGATGGAATTCTCGGGCCATCGTTGCCATGGCCGGATCCGCCTCCACGGCGGCCAAGGCGATCCCGGGAAACTGATGAAGCAGGCCGACGGCCCCGCAGCCTCCGCCGAACCCGAGCATCAACCCCTGCCCGTTCGGGTGACGCTGGCCCGCTAGCAGCCAAGCCAGCTGATAGCGGGTCTCGATCACCGGTCCCGGGCCCTGACCGATCGAGGAATCCACCGCGCTTGCGGGAGGCACGAGCAGCGAAGCGCCTTGCAGCACGCCGCCGATCGTGAACCGTCGCGAGTCTGCCGTGTCGACAACCCCTACAGGGCCGAACAGTCCTTCTCGCTCGAGCCTGACGGTGGGCATGTCCCTCTCAGCTCCCGTTCCGCGACGGCGAGGGCAGGTCGAAATGCTCGCCTAGGTAGACGCGGCGCACCTCCGGATCGACCTCGAGCTCGGACGGCCTTCCCGACCGGAAAATGGCGCCGTTGTGAATGATGGAGGCGCGGTCGGTCACGCTCAGCGTTTCCCGCACGTTGTGGTCCGTGATGACGATTCCGATCCCCTCCCCGCGGAGCCGCGAGAGGATTCCCTGCAATTCGATCACCTGCTTCGGATCGATCCCGGAAAACGGCTCGTCCAGCAGCAGGAAGCTCGGCGACAGGACCAGCGAGCGCGCGATCTCCACGCGCCTGCGCTCGCCGCCCGAAAGCTGGTATCCACGATTGTGGCGCACCGTGTCGAGCCCGAATTGTGCGATCAGGTCGTCGAGGCGCTCCCGTCGCTCCGCACGGACCAAGGGAAGGGTCTGCAGGATGGCCAGAATATTCTCGTCGACCGTTAGCCTGCGGAAGACGGAAGCTTCCTGTGGAAGATAGCTGATTCCGAGCCTTGCACGCTGGTACATCGGCATTTCGGTGATATCGGTGTCGTCGATGAAGACCCTGCCGTCATCCGGGCTGACCAGCCCCACGATCATGTTGAACGAGGTTGTCTTGCCCGCGCCATTGGGCCCGAGCAATCCGATGATCTCCCCCTTGCGGACGGCCAGGGTGAAATCGCGGACTACCTGCCGTCCCCTGTAGCTCTTCGAAAGCCGCTCTGCGCGCAAAGATTCCATCACGCGGGCTAGGCCGGGAATCGGCGGCCGGTCCTATCGGGACGCGGGGCGATAGCTGTATGCGCGTTCCCCGCCATGGCCCAAGACTTGCAGACTATCACCGGCGACGCGATAGGTCAAACTGCCGCCCTCGGACCGGGTCCCGTCCGGCGCTTCAATGCGCGCTGGCCCGCCCGTCAGCACGATCTCCGAATCGGCCAGTCCGAACTCGGCCCGGTCACCGAATCCCCTGAGTCCAGTTCCGTCCGCCTGCTGGGCAATTCGCACCGAACCGGCTGCCACGGCACGCCGCGCTCCCCCGGCGCTGTCGGCCCCCATGCGGGTCTGCAGGGTGTCCGACAAAACGCGCATTCCCGCTCTCCGGAAATCCACCGCCCCGTCGAATCGAGCGATACCCGCCTCTTCCTGGTAATGCATTTCCTCGGATCGGACGCTAGCGACCGGACTCTGGCCGGATTCGTCGCCGTCGCCGTCGACCCACATGGCGGAGACACTGCCGCTGGCGGCGAGGCGCCGGTCCGCATGGTGGACCGTGATCAGGTCGGCGTCGATGCGGTTGGGACCTTGCCATAGGCGCGCTGCTTTCCGGTACTCAATAGTCTGCCGTTCGGGGTCTGATATCAGAGTGCCCGCGGCGAGGTAGACAGGCTGCTGGCTGGCAAACAGCCCGGCAGGCATTGCCTCGCTGGCGTCCCCTCCCTCCGGGACCAGGGACCCTGCAACCTCGCCCACCGCCTCGAGCCTTCCGCTCACGCGATCCAAGACGATTCGCTTGGCGGCCACTGCGCTGCCGGCCCCCGCAACCGAGGCATCGCCATCCAGCTCCAGGATCCCTCCATCGGGGTCAAAGCGCGCCGCCGCGGCCCGCCCGCTCCTCTGCTCTTCCTCGAAGCGGAAGGCTCCTGCCTGGCGAAGCCCGGCGATTTCGGAAGTCTCCGGATCGAATTCAGCTTCCAGTTCCGCGCTCCAGGTGCGTAGCTCGGTCGAGCCGGGGTCTCCGGCAACCTGTACTAATCTGGTGCCGCCGGATGCGGACAAGCGCTCGATCCTGCTGCCACCGCTGTAGTCCAAGCGGATGCGACCCGCCTCCAGCATTCGCGAAGGACCTGCCCCGGCAGTCGCCGACTGTCGCAAGGTGCCGCGATCCAGAGTTTCGACTTGCTCGATTCCGGACGATTCCCGCCCCATCCGGAGCACGAGCGCTTCGGATTCGATGGAGTTTTGCCAGCCGCCCGCGCTGAGATCCATCTGGGCTCGAGCCGCCCCGCGCGCCTCGACATGGCGCAGGAAGCTCTTGCCCGGTTGCGGGCCCGCCTGGTAGCGCAGCGCGACAGTCTTGCCCCGGATATCAAGCTGCTGCTCCTTGCCAACCGACTCGAACAGAGCTCCGCCCCGTCCGCGCACTTCCAGCAGCTCGCCTTCGTGTCCGAAGTCCGACTCCAATTCGGGAGCGGAAAAGCGGGATTCGCGGTGCGCGCCGACCTCGCCTCCGCGGGCGACGGCACATTGGACCTGGCGCATGCGTCGCTGTTGCAAGCCGATCACGGCTTCGTCGCATTCCAGCCATTGAGGTCCCTGCTCGATCCTTGCCCCGCCTGCCAGCTCGATGCGTGACCCGGCTTCCAGGTAGCGCAGCCCGCCCGCCTGGATCGTCGCAGGCGGCCTGTCCTCGCCGTTGCCGAAGCGTTCCATCGAGACGTCGGACAGCATCTGCAGCGTAGCCGAGCCGGCGTCGTAATCCGCTCCCATCGAACTGCCCTCTCCATCGTGGAAGTCGTAGCGGACCATCCGCTCGGTGCGCGCGCTGTTCTCCGCGGGACGAAAGGTGACGCCCGAGGTAGTGACGACGACCGGCTGACCACTTTCCCCTTGCGCCGGGACCCCCAAGCTGATGACTGTCTTGCCATCGCTGTACAAATCGCCACCGGCGAGCATCCGCATCGCTGCGCTGTCGACACGGTCGAATGTTCCGGTGTCGTCGTGGAAAATCTTCAGGGTCACCCCCCGGAGATCGGTCCCGAGTCCGTCGGAGTCCTGCGCAAAGTCGTCCGCGCTGACTTCAATGTGGGTGGAGTCTCCAGTCGTCTGTGTCCAGCGCCAGCTTCGCGACTGGGCGGCTATGTCGTCCGGCAGTACCGGCAGGAGGCTCGGCGCGATTGCTGGCCCGGCCTTGGTGGAGCCCAGGTAATCACGGACGACAATGGCCACGAGCGCCAAGGCTGCCGCCAGCAAGAGGGATCGCAGCGATTTCCGCAAGCGATTCGATGATATCAGGGGCTTTGCGAGGCCGCATCGGTCGGCAGGGCGAACGCGACGTAGCTGCTGCCCGACTCGCCGCCGGTCTTCCCGCCGCCAGCGGCAATCACGACGAACTGGCGCCCGTCGGCCTGGTATACAGCGGGCGTAGCGTTCCCTCCGGCCGGCAGGGTCGTTTCCCAGAGCAGCTCGCCCGTCGCCTTGTCGAAGGCTCGGAACTTCTTATCGCGCGAAGTCGCCCCGATGAAGAGCAGGCCGCTGGCCGTGACCACCGGACCGCCGTAGTTCTCGGTTCCCGTCACAGGGACCCCTTGAGCAGTCAGTTCCGGAAACTCGCCCAGCCGCACGGTCCAATCGATCTCCCCGGAGTCGAGATTCACCGCATTGAGGGTGCCCCACGGGGGCAGAATGGCAGGGTATCCGTCGGGATCGAGAAACCTGTTGTACCCGTCATGGGTGTACGGAACACCCGTGGAGCTCGGGGAAGTCCCCACCTCCACGGTCTCTCCCGCTTCGCCCTGGAGCACGAATCTCGCAATTGCCCCTGCGGCTGCGTCGCTCAGGTGGGGGAACGCCGGCATCCGCTCGGATCCGCCGCGAACGATCCGCAGGAATTCTCCCCGGCTCAATCCCAGTCCCTCGAGAGCAGGGAAAGCCGGCGGGGCGCCGCCGAGGTCGTCCAGGTGGCACGCGGCGCAGTTTTGCTGGTACAGCCGCTTGCCGTTGACCATCCCTCGCAACTCGGCTTGCTCGACCAGCCGGTGAATCCAGGCCATTTCATTGACGTTCACGTAGAGCAGGCCGCTCTCGGGATCGAAGGCCTGGCCGCCCCACTCGGCCCCTCCGTCGAAACCCGGAAAGACCACGGTCCCTTGCAAGCTCATCGGGGTGAACATCCCGTCGCTTCGCACCTGGCGGAACCGCTTGAGCACCGCCTCGCGCGCCTCCGGAGTCCGGTTGGTGAGATCGGCTTCGGTCAGGCGCTGCCGTCCTAGGGGCGGCGGCGCGACAGGCACCAGCTGGCTCTCCGCCAATTGCTCGCCGGGCACGTCCGACTCCGCTACCTTCATCTCGCGCAGCGGGAAGAGCGATTCGCCGGTCGCGCGATCGAATACGTAGACATAACTCATCTTGGTCGAGACCGAGACCGCGTCAATGAGGCGCCCGTCCCGCATCGCGGTCACCAGCACCGGCGGCGTGGGAAGGTCCATGTCCCAGACGTCGTGCCGCACCAACTGGCGATGCCAGACGAGCTCGCCGGTCTCGGCGCGCAGGCAAAGCAGCGAGTTGGCGTAGAGGTTGTCGCCCGGCCGGTTGCCGCCCCAGAAGTCGAATGCCGCCGAGCCCGTGCCGGCGTAGACCAAGCCCCGCTCCATATCGACCGCCATGCCGGCCCAGGAATTTGCCCCGCCGAGTCTTTTCCAGCCGTCTTCCGGCCAGGTCTCGTACCCGGGCTCGCCCGGGTGCGGGATCGTGTGGAAGGTCCAGCGCAAAGCTCCAGTAGCGGCATCGAAGGCTCGAATGTAGCCCGGGGCGCTGGGCAAGGACTCGCTGACCACGCTTCCCACGACGAGGAAATCCCTGTAGACGACGCCCGGGGTTCTCAGGCTGACCGAGAGTTCCATGGCCCGTTCCGGGAGGTTTCTCCGCAAGTCGATCGCTCCGCCGTCTCCAAACTCGGATATCGTCTCTCCAGTCCGTGCGTCCAGCGCGTAGAGCAGGTGCCGAACGGAGGCGTAGATCCGCGAATCTTGTCCCTTGCGCCAATGCATGAAGCCCCGGTGCGCGGAACGGCTGTTGTACGGCACGCCGTCGATCTCTAGCCTGCGCGTCCAGACTTCCTCCCCCGACGCTGCGTTTAGCGCGAACACGAGTCCGCTGGGGCTCCAGCCGTAGAGCAATCCGTCAACGACCAATGGATTGCATTGGATCTGCGAGCCCCGCGACTCGTCCCCGGTCGTGTAGCGCCACGCGGCCTCGAGATCGGACACATTGCCCGGATGGATTTGCGTCAGCCGCGAGTAGCGCAGCTGTTCGGGCCCTCCGCCGTAGGTCTCCCAGCCTTCGTACCCGCTGGCCGGCTGTCTGCGCACGTCGCCGCAGCCCGCCAATATGAGGCAGGCCGCCGCAAGGATTTCCCAACGCATAGTCGGCCATTCTATCGCCACCGGCCAGGGCCGGGGTTCGACACCAGCCCCCCTGCATGTCCCCGGGGCGGATGGCTGTGGCGGAAGGGTGAAACCGCACTCTTGGAAGCGTTCTTGGGCGCTAGCGAGACTCGTCCGCTGCTTGAGCGCAGCCTGTTGAGGCATGAGGCGACAGCCGGTGGCGTCCTTGTCTTGGTCTTCGCCGAAGTGCGCAGCTATTGCCATGCCATCCCAATAAGCTAGCCTCGCCCGGTGCCGGGACAAAATGCCCGAGTTCGTGTCAGGCCGGCAGTGCGTGTTGCCAAGCGAGCACTGACCCGGCGACGCGCCAGTGCTTCCCCTCGGACAGCTGTCCTGATGCCAGCCAGGAACGGTCAGCCTATTCGCGATTCTCCACCTGGAGATTGTTCACCACCGAAAACACGCCAGCCGTGCCGTTCGCCTGCAGGGCTGCCATGTCCCTCTCCACAGGGTCGCGTACCACGCCCTCGAGGGTCACGTCACCGTTTCTCACAATGATGTGGATCGGAGGCACAGACTGAATCGCGTATCGGCTGAGCACCGGATGGTAGTAGATCGCGCGATAGACAGCAGTGCGGATTCGGTCGTCGTTGGACGAGACTGGAAGCACCTCGATCTCGTTGACTACGTCCGCAACGCCTTCGACTCCCTTGACGGCCCGCTCCGCTCCGCTCCGCAGGGTCGGCCGAGTGACCTGGCCCCCGAGTGTCACCGCTGCTCCATCGATTTTGTACGTGAGGTTGTCGAACACGCTGTAGTAGGGCAGCATGACCAGTTCGTGGCGAACTTGCCGTGCGATTCGCTCCGCGTCGGCTGCCCAGACACTTGTGGTCAGCATGGCCGCTAGAGCAAGAAGTTTGACGAGACTTGACTGCATGATTTCCTCCGTCTTAGTCAGGTGAATTGCTGAATCAGACGATGCACGCCAATCTACGGTTACCATGGCCCGCTCGGAGCCTTGGCGCAGTGCGAGGTAGCCTGCAGGAGCCGCCGCCACCGACCTCGCATCCTCAAGTGCCCCGGCCGCGGAGCGAATTGAAGGACGCTGTGGGAGGGCTCTTCGAAGCGGGACTGCGATTTCTGGAAGCGTTCGCCCCGCCGGCGGCAATGCCGTTCTCTGTGCCCGTGGCGCGGCAAGCCCCTGGCGAGCGACGAGAGAACTCCGGGCAATGCGCGTTTTCCAGCCTGGTGAAAACGGATCCCGAGACCAACAGTCGCGTAGTGGCGATTCCCTTGCCCGAAGGCGTGGGCGCAGCGCGCATCGAGCAAGCCGTCGGGGGGCTCTTGCGAAAGCTCGCCAGGGAGATCTGAGCAGCGAGCCGAGGCATCCGTCAAGGGCGGCCGCGCGGAGCCTTGACGCCGCTCCGCGGAGGGAAGCCGGTGGTATCGTAATGCGTTCATGCGGGATCCGAAGACCCTTCGCAGCAACAAGTGGTTCCACGGGGACCAGTACGAGCACCTGGCGCGACGCGCGTGGCTGCGGTCGGAAGGCCTGGGAGACGCGGCGTTCGATGGCAGGCCGGTCATCGGGATCTGCAACTCCTGGTCCGAGCTGACCAACTGCAACGCCCACTTGCGGCAGGTGGCCGAGGCGGTCAAGCGCGGCGTCTGGGCGGCCGGGGGCGTGCCGCTGGAATTCCCCACCATCTCGCTCGGCGAGATGTTCATGAAGCCGACCACGATGCTCTTCCGCAATCTCATGTCGATGGATGTCGAAGAGTCGATCACCGCGAACCCGATCGACGGCGTTGTGCTGCTCTGCGGCTGCGACAAGACCACTCCTGCCCAGCTGATGGGCGCGGCCTCCGCCAACATTCCATCGATCATGGTCACCGGCGGCCCCATGCTGTCCGGGCGCTGGCACGGCCGCCCGCTGGGATCCGGCACCGACGGGCGCAAGCTCTTCGAAGACCTGCGTGCCGGGCGGATCGGCGAGGAGCAGTGGGCCGAGGTCGAGGGATGCATCTCGCGGAGCGCCGGGCACTGCACGGTCATGGGCACCGCGTCGACGATGGCCTCGATGGCCGAGTCGCTCGGCATGACGCTGCCCGGCGGGGCCGCCATTCCCGCCGTGGACTCCAGGCGATACCAGCTGGCCGAGGCCAGCGGGAGGCGGATCGTCGACATGGTCCACGAGGACCTGAAGCCCTCCCGCATTCTCTCGCGAGAGGCATTCGAGAACGCCGTTCGCACCGACATGGCGATCGGCGGGTCGACCAACGCGGTCGTGCACCTGCTCGCCATCGCGGGCCGCGCCGGAGTGGAGCTTTCCCTCGACGATTTCGACCGCATTTCGCGAGACACGCCGTACATCGCGGACATCAAGCCGTCCGGGCAGTACCTGATGGAGGACTTCTTCTACGCGGGCGGGCTGCCTAGCGTGATGCGGGAGCTACGGCCTCTCATCCACGGCGAAGCGCTGACCGTTACCGGACGAACCATGGCCGAGGAGCTGCAAGGAGTCGAAGTCCGGAACCGGGAGGTGATCCGCTCGCTCGACGCTCCCCTCAACCCGGAGGGCGGGACCGCCATCCTGTACGGCAGCCTTGCGCCCGACGGCGCCGTCATCAAGCAGACAGCGGCCTCGCCGCACCTGCTGCGGCACCGCGGCAAGGCATGCGTGTTCGAGCGGTACGATGCGCTCCGCGCCCGCATCGAGGACGACGACCTCGAGGTCGACGAGAACACGGTCCTGGTGCTGCAGAACGCCGGCCCGCTCGGCGGCCCGGGCTTCCCCGAGTGGGGGCACCTGCCCATTCCGGGCAAGCTGCTCAAGGCGGGCGTCAACGACATCGTGCGGGTTTCGGACGCCCGCATGAGCGGCACCAGCTTCGGCACCGACGTGCTGCACGTCTCGCCCGAGGCCGCCGTCGGCGGCCCTCTTGGAGCGGTGCGAACCGGGGACGAGATCGAGCTGGACGTGCCCGCGCGCAGGATCGAACTGCGCGTCGAGGAGAGCGAAATCCGACGGCGCCTCGCAGAGCGCCCCCCGCAGCGTCCGCACTATCGGCGCGGCTACGGCAAGCTTTTCCTGGACCAGGTCACCCAGGCGCACTTGGGGTGCGATTTCCGCTTCCTCGCCCGCGAGCCCGAGGAGAACGGCGGTCGCGCGTCCGTCAGTTGATCCACACGGGGCTCGCCCAGCCCTTGTTGGTGTCGAGCTGCTCCATGCGCAGGTAGTAGTAGTCGCCAGGCCGAGGGATCTCGCGATCCTCGTAATCGAATTCCAGATCCATCGACGCTTCCGGGTTCACCAGCTCGCATTCGAGCTCGAAGAAGGCATCGATTCCCATCATCTTCAGATAGCTGTGCTGGAACGGCTTCTCGCCTTGGGTCCGCCAGCGGTAGTAGCCGTCGCGGCGCAAGTCCTCGAGCGGAACGGATGCCTCGATCTTTCCCAGATGCGGGTCGTCCAGGGTGAACAAGAGAGAGCCCTCAGCACCGTCGATGCGGACGAGCATGCCGTCGCGGTCGTTGGAGGTCGCGGCGGTGCTCCAGCGGACGGTCTCGCCGTCCTGACGCATTGATTCGAATTCTTGGTCGCGGTGCAGGAATCGGTCGAGCCGCAGCGACCCGGATTCCGCTGCCAGGGCCCCCTGTCCCAGACCGACGTTGGCGCGGCGCTGGTAAATGTTGTCGCCCCAGGAGACGCGGGCCATCGAGCCGCGGCTGCGCGCCGGCTGGATCGCGTGAATGACCTGACCGTTCTTCAGCAGTTCGACACGGGTGAGCGGCTGGGTGCCGGAGACCCGCGCGCGGATGCGGGCGCGCTCGTGGAGCGCGGAGGACAATTCCCCTCCCATGGGCTCGCCGTTCACACTGAATTCCATGAGGATCCGCTCGTTGCCGGTGACGCCGAAGGTGCGCCGCTCGTAAAGGCCGTCCCAGATCGCGTCCCTCGTCTTGCCGTAGGCGAACACGCCCGTGAGCGGGTTGGTCATGGTGTAGATCAGGCCTGGATACGAGTTCCCGAATCCGACGGTGTGATTGTCGCTGGAGGCGGTCGCCGCCAGGCGCAGGCCGGCATCGAGGTGCCTTTGCCAGGACTCCTCGAAGACGCCGTGGACCGAGGCTATCTCGAAGCTCCGCTCAATGCGGGGGTCCGTCCGGTGGTTCCAGTTCGGCGGTCCGCCTCCCACGTGCGGTATCACCATAGCCGGCGCTCCCGAGCGCTCGAGGATCCGCATCATCTCGCCCACATCGGCACGGTGCTGCCGCGGGTCGAGCTGCATCGTCGTGGGGGCATCGTCAGCGTTGTAGATGACGTTGTGATGCCCGCCGAGCCTGGTGCCCACGCTGTACTCGTACCCGAGAATTGTCACGAAGTCCTTCCAGCCGTTCAGCCGCTTGTTCGCCCGCACCATGTCAGGCCAGTTGTCCCGCGGATCGGTGAATTTGTCGAAGTGGTAGGCAGGCCCGGTCACACCCAGCGGCATGTGATGGGGGGTTAGCGAGCCGAAGTCCAAGAGGCCGTTGCGACGCGCGTGCAGGTAGAGCTCCTCGTACGTTCCGCGGCCGTCGTGGAGGTACGTGTGCTGGTGCAGGTCGCCGTAATATACGCGCCTTTTCGGAAACTTCTCCACCCGGATCGGGTTGCTTGTGCCGCGCAGCGCTCCGTCGCGACTGCGGACATCCAGACGATAGACGCCTTCGTGGCTCGCGACGACATTCGAGGCGACGTAATGCATCAAGGCCGGGTCGTATTCGAACCGTCCTGTCCCCAAGGCCGGGTCGACGAATTCCAGTTCGTGACCTTGATAGTCGCTGGCCAGCGATCCCCAATCGTCGCTGGCTATCGCTTCCACGCTGAACCGCTCGCCCATGGCAGCATATGCGGGTGCGTAAACGCGCAGCTTGGTGGCGTCGCCGCCGACCACCTTGAGGAACGCGTCGCCACCGTAATCGCGCGGCCCGAGGTCCGCGCCGGCAATCACAATGCGGAAATTGAACAGGTTCTCGGCATAGTGCTGCATGCGGACGCCCTTGCCGCCGCCGAGATCGAGGTACACCTTGTCTCCGGGACGCAGCGAGCCGGACTCGAGCGTCGCACCTGCGGTCTTGCGGTAAGGAAAGACGCTCGGATTGTTGCGCTGGGTCCCATTGGTGAAGATTCGGACTTTCAGCTTCGCCCCCGGGGAGGTCGTCTCGACCGCGAAGTGCGCGGGCGAGCTCGGATCCTCGACTTGGAATTCCTCGACATCGCTGGTGAAGTGCTTCCAGACCTCGATTGACTCCCCCTGCGCGATGCCTGCTTTCCCGATGGTGTACTCGATCCGGATCCGATGCCTCTCGCCGGCTTGGACGACGGGTGCAGTCATGAGCTTGACGCTGCCTTCGAGGGGAAACCCTGGTGGCATGTAGCCGCCAGGCCGGTACTCAATGCGAAGGCTGGCGGGATCAGCGGCCTCAGACTCGGCAGCAGCGGGACGATCCCGCGCTATGAGAAAGAGCATCGCTGTCGCTAGAAAGACGGCAAAGATCGCACGGAACTGCATGGTCCGCCCGATTGTACGAAAGATGCAGGCCCCGGCACCCATACCCGCAGTTTGGGAATTCTCCGGCAGCTGAGGACAGCGGATGATCCGGAATTGACGGCCGCGGGGCGATCTCTCGCCGTGCATTGGCGTGAACTCAACCCACACGGAAAACGGCGGAAGCAGTGGTTCGCACGGGGCTAGTCAGAGGGAACCGCTGATGGCGCGGGTTACACCGTAACTCGCGTCCCGGCCGAGCAACCGCCCGTCGGCCGGGTGCCTGCCGCGAGTGCCAAGCGCCCAGGCGGCCCGCTCGGCTAAGCTTGAGGCAATGAAGCACTGGATTCTTCTGGCCTGGCTCGGGTCCGCGCTGCTCCACGCGGCCGATGTCGGGAGAGCCCCCCTTGTGTTCCGGGAAGATTGGACCGCGACGGCCCCCGCTATCCCGCTGACGCAGCGAGACGTCGCGAATCCCGCACTGAGATTGGCGGTTCATGGCCAAGGCCCCCCGCTGGTCAAGAAGAGCTTCCACGACGCCCGTGAATGGGACCCCCATTACGTGTGGTCGGGCCTCGCGCAGGATCCCTGGGCCGTCAGCCTCTCGTTGGCGGACGGCGGGCTCATGGACCTTTCCGGAACCGCGACCGTCCGCTGGCGCACCCGCCAGTCTGGATTTCGCGCCTTGCGCGCCGTCGTCGAGCTGGAAAGCGGTCAGTGGCTCGTCAGCGAGGAAGCCGACACGGCCTCCGCCCAGTGGCGTGTACGCGAATTCCCGTTCTCCGGTACGCGCTGGCGCCAGCTCGATATCAAGACCGTCACGGAGGGAGCGTGGGAAACGGCGGCAAGCTTGCGCCGCGTGCGCTCAGTTGGATTCACCGACCTTATGCCCGGCGGCCGCAGCCGCGCCTGCTCGCGCGTCGACTGGATCGAAGTTTACGGACAGCGCGTGGCGGCCGGGCCGCTCCAAGTCTTCATTCTCTCGGGCCAGTCGAACATGGTCGGCTGGGGCAATAGCCTGGAACTCGAAAGCGTGGCGAGATTCGGCCACGACCAACGGCTTCTGATGTTCGAGGACGGGAAGTGGAGGCCCCTCAAGCCGCACAAGCGGCCCTCCAGGAGCCAGCGCGAGCGGTGGCACATCACAGAATCCACTTTCGGACCGGAGATCGGCTTCGCGCACGCGATGGCCGAAGCTTGGCCGCGCAGCCGCGTCGGCATCGTCAAGCAGGCCGTGGGAGGCACAGGCATCATGGCCTGGGCACCGGAGTGGAGCGAGCGTGACGCTGGCATCACGAACGACGCTCACAAGGGCCCGCTTTACAAAGAACTCCTCGGCAAGGTGCGGGCTGCTGTAGAGGCCAGCGACGCTGAGATCCGCGGGTTCCTGTGGCTCCAAGGAGCCAAGGACATGCGCGACCGGCGCGCCTCCAGCCGCTACGGCGAAAATCTCGAGACCCTGATTGATTCCCTGCGCCGAGACTTGGGAGTCCCCGACTTGCCGTTGCTGGTCGGAAGCTACCGCATGGGCGATCTTCCCGACGAGCTGGCGGATGTCGATCCGTCGGACCACGAATTCGAAGCGGCGCGCCCGGGGGCCTGGGAGGTGCTGGTCGCGCAGAGCGAAGCGTCCGGACGGATACCGCGCACCGCGACGGTCATCCTTCGCGACCTGCCCCGGCATCCTGGCAACATCCACGCCAACACCGAGGGCATGCTGATCGCGGGCCGCGAGTACGCCCGTGCGTTCCTCGAGCAATTCGCTGATCGAGAATAGCGCGATCCGATCCGTCAGCACCCGTCAGTCCGGCCACATCACTCTAGTACAATCGTGCCGACGGGAGGCAGCCGTGAGGGGCTTTTCCTCCGAAAGCGCGGTATGACAGAGTTGCACGCACGCTGGCTGAAGAGCGTCAGTCGCAGGCGCGCTCTCGCGGGATTCTTGGGATTTCTGGTCGGGGCCCCGCGAGCGGGCGGCCAGCTCGACCGGTTTCGCGACCACAGCCGAGTCGGCGGACTCGCGGAAATGCGGGACGTTTTCGACTTTGAGGCGGCCGCCTACGAGCGCCTCGACCGAGCCACCTACAACTACACCGCCCGCGGGGGCGGAAGCGAATTCACCACGCGGCGGAATCGAGAGGCGTTCGATTGGGTGGGACTCGTTCCGCGCGCGATCGGCGAGATCGGCACACCGCAAACCGCGACGGAAATCCTCGGCACGCGGATGCGATTCCCGGTCATGCTCGCGCCGTCAGCGGCGCACGCAGTGCTGCATCCCGACAAGGAGGCAGGAACCTACGCTGGCTGCAAGAACGCATCGGAAACGCCGATGATCCTTAGCCATGTCGCCAGCATGTCGTTCGCCGAGCTGGCCAAGATCGACGGCGGCCCTCTTTGGTTTCAGCTGTATCCGCGGAAGGAGCTCGAGCAGAACCGCGAGCCGGTCGAATCCGCTCAGAATGCGGGTGCCGGTGCCATCGTGGTCACGATCGACCAGCAAGCGTCCGTCTACGACCGGGCGGTCCATGACCGCAATCTGTCGCTCAGGCCCCGGCGTCCTCCGCGCTTGGACGGCAACGACGGCCGCTACCGATTCTCCTCGGGCCGAATGTGGTACGAGTGGAGCCTCTTCGAGAACCTGCGCACGATGGTCAGGGTGCCGATGCTGGCGAAGGGCATCCTGACGCGAGAGGACGCGCTGCTCGCCGTCGAGCACGGCCTGGACGGGATCGTGGTGTCCAACCACGGAGGGCGCACGCTGGACTACACGCCGTCCAGCCTGGAAGTCCTGCCCGAGATCGTCGAGGCAGTGGCAGGCCGCATCCCGGTGCTGATCGACAGCGGATTCCGGCGAGGCAGCGACATTCTCAAGGCCTTGGCCCTGGGCGCCGACGCCGTGTGCCTTGGACGGGTCCCGCGCTGGGGTCTCGGGTCTTTCGGCGCTCCAGGCGTGACCCGAATTCTCGAGATCGTGCAGCAAGAGCTGCTCGAGGCCATGACGCGCTGCGGCGTCGCGTCCCTGGCCTCCGCGGACGGCTCGCTGGCACGGACGGACTTTCCGTGAGCCGCTCGGCCTTCAACAGGCGCCAGGCGCTGGCCAGCTTCGCCGGGCTTCTCGCGGCGTCGCCCTGGCTGCGAGCGCAGCGCGCGCCGCGCCTCGCAGGCGAGCCGCCCGGGCGCATGACTCCGCTGGACGCGTTCGCCAACGTGCCGGAATTCGAGCCGATGGCCGAGCGGGCCTTGAGCGACGAGGCGTTCGCGCGGATCGCAGGCGGCGAGCGCAGCGCGCTCGAGCGCATCACCTTCCGGGCCCGCATGATGGTCAACACGGAGGGGCTGGACTTGTCGCTCAACTTGTTCGGGCAATCCATGTTCGCGCCGATCCTAGTGGGGCCGGCGAGCGGGCAGGGGCGCGTACACCCCGAAGGCGAGCGGGCCACAGCCAAGGGGACCGCCGCGGCCAAGGCGACCCTCGTGACAGCCGAGCGGAGCGGCTCGCCCGTGGAGGAAACCGCTCCGCTGGCTCCGGGGGCGTGGCGGCAAGTCTATCCGCGCAGCGACTTCGAGGCGCTGATCGCCCACGTGGCACGAGCCGCGCAATCTGAATGCGCGGCAATCTCCCTGACGCTCGGCGACGCCGGCAGGGAGGCCGGCGACGCAGCCGGCTTTGGCTGGGACAAGATCGAGCGCCTGCGGGACGCAGCCGGACTTCCATTGGTGCTTAAGGGCATCATGCAGCCGGCGGACGCGCGGGCGGCGGCAGACCGCGGGATCGCGGGGATCATCGTTTCCAACCACGGCGCGGGACAGGCCGAGGGCACGACCGAGCCGATCAGCGCCCTGCCCGCGGTGAGCGAGGCGGTCGAAGGCCGCATCCCGGTCCTGGTCGACGGGGGGTTCCGTCGCGGCGGCGATGTGCTGAAGGCGATCGCGCTTGGCGCGACCGCCGCGCTCGTCTGCCGCCCGGCGCTGTGGGGCCTGGCGGCCTATGGCGCGGCCGGGGTCCAAAAGGTAGTCGAGATGCTGCAGACCGAGCTTGCCCAGGATATGGTGCAGGTCGGAGCCGTCAACCTAGCGGCCATCCGCCGCGACCATGTGCGGGTGCACAAGCGCTGAGCCGAGCGGAGAGGCTTCACTCCGCGTCGGGGTTGGGAAGCGGCTCCTGCGCGCCCACTTCCGCTCTCCACGCGTCCAGCTTGCCGAGCAGCTCGGCTGCCTTGTCCGGCATGGCGGCCGCCAAGTCGCGCTCCTCTCCGACATCCGCGGCTAGGTGATACAACTCGGCCCGCCCGTCCTCGTAGAAGTGCACCAGGCGCCAACCGCCTTCCCGGATTGCAGAATACGGTGTCGCGCCCCCGGCGTGGTAGTGCGGGTAGTGCCAGAAGAGCGTATCGCGGTCCAAGCTCGAGGCCGGGTCGCGCAGCAGACCGGCCAGGCTCACGCCGTCGACCGACTCGTTATGCGCCGCGTTGCCGGAAACGCCGGCGATTTCCAGCACGGTCGGGTAGATATCCACCGTGATCACGGGCACGTCGCTCACCGCTCCCGCCGGTGTCACTCCGGGCCAGTAGTACATCGTGGGTGTCCGCACTCCGCCTTCGTAGGCCGAGCCCTTGCCCGAGCGGAGGGGCGCATTCTCCGTCGGATTGCCCATCCGCCCGTCGCGGCCCTGGCGGTCCAGCCCTCCGTTGTCGCCGGTGAAGACAATCACGGTGTCCTCGGCGATGCCCAGCTCGTCGAGCTTGCCCCGCACGCGCCCGACGCTGCGGTCCAAGGCGGCTAGCATGCCGGCGTAGGCCGGATTGCGGTGCCGTCTCCCTGCATCGACACGGGACTCGAAGCGCGCCAGGTCTTCTGGCTTGGCCTCGATCGGCGTATGGACTGTGTAGTAGGGGAAGTACAGCAGAAACGGGTCGTCCCTGTACTCCTCGAGAATCTTCAAGGCCTCGTCCGTCAGGCGGTCTGTCAGATAGTCTCCGTCGGCCCCTCCCTCCGGCAAGGGATACACCCTGCGGTCTCTGCGCTCGTACGGGTGGAAGTAGCTTCCCGGCGCTCCCCATTCGTTGCCCGCGACGTTTCGCTCGAAGCCGTGCCGCTCCGGAGCGAAATCCATCATCGCCTGCGGGTCGAAGCGCGGCATGAGATGCCATTTCCCGACATGCGCGGTGCGGTAGCCAGCCGCTCCCAGCGCCTCGGCCAGCGTCGTGTAGCGATGCTCGAGCCGCATCGTCCACTCCGGCGGCTTCAGCTTCGCACCGGGACGCCGCTGGCCGGGGATCCAGTCTGTCACGTTCGTGCGCCCGGGATACAGGCCCGTCAGCAGGGCCGCCCTGGTCGGCGAGCACACCGTGCAGGCCGCGTAGCCGTGGGTGAAGCGGACACCGTCGTCCGCAAGCCCGTCGATGTTGGGAGTCTCGTAGAAGTCGCTGCCGTAGCATCCCAGATCCGTCCAGCCGAGATCGTCGACAAGGAAGATGAGGAAATTCGGGCGGCGATCGTCGAGGGCCGTGTTCGAAGGGGCGCCGCATTCCGCCAGAAAGGCAACCGCGGCGACGGCTAGCAGAAGACGCATGGCACGATTCTACAGCGATTACGGATGCAGTATGCTATTGGCGTAAAGCGGAATTGAGGGTGGAATCTGGGACAGCAAGAGAAGGCCGTGTCAAGACTCGCATAGCCGCGCGACATCTGTCCAAGAGGACTAGCGCGCATAGGATCGCGGCCGCAGCCGGCCTGACGGCAGCCTTGTTGGCAGCGTCTCTCTTGGGAGCGGTCTTGTGCGTCAGCCGACATATCGACGTCACCGCCAATCCGCATCTGTATGACAACCTGCACGAGCTGCCCCCGCGGAACGTGGGCCTCGTGCTGGGCACGTCGCGTAACAGGAGCGGCGGGCTGAACGAATTCTATTCCGCCCGCATCGAAGCCGCTGCCGCGCTCTTTCACGGCAGCAAGATAGACCACATTATCGTCAGCGGGTTCAATCCGAGCCGGTACTACAACGAACCGGCCGTCATGAAGCGCGATCTGGTCGGAATGAACGTGCCCGCGGAATGCATCACCGAAGACTACGCCGGCTTGAGGACGCTCGATTCGGTCGTGCGGGCCGACAAGGTGATGGGGCAGCACTCGTTCGTGGTGGTGTCGCAACGGTCCCACGCGGCCCGCGCAGTGTATCTCGGCAGGGAGTTCGGTCTCGACGTCATCGGCTATTGCGCCAATGACCCGCCGGGCCCGGCCTTGATCTCTGCGCGATTGCGAGAGTACGGTGCTCGATTCAAGGCGATCCTCGACGTGACGGTGCTGGGCACCCAGCCCATGTACCTCGGCGAGCCAGTCCCAATCGACTTGCACTCCACCAAGAGCGAGATCCCGGCCCTCGCAGACCCGTCGCCGGGCGATCCGGCCGATTAGAGGGTCTGGAACTCGGAAAGCCAGTTCAGCACGATACGGATCGAAGGCGGGCCCGCATTCTGGGCGTGCTCGACAAGAGCAAACCGGTTTCCCGGCCCGACATCGTACGTGGCGTGCCGCCGGAAGCCCACCAGGCTGTCCTTCGCGAAGAGCGGCCGAGCTTCCGCGGTACTGAAGCCCCCGGCTGTCTCGAGCGCAACCGCGAACAGCGTGTCGCCACGGATAAAATACAGCTCATTCCCGTCTTCGCTCCAGCGTGCGAGCCTGCCGCCCTCGGTAGTGACCTGCCAGCGCTGCTCGCCGCTCGGAAACGGTTTCACGTACACTTCGAAATTGTCGGACTCGTTGCTCTCGTAGGCGACGAAGCGGCCGTCGGGAGAGAAGACGGCGTCATCCACGACGAAGCGGCCGGCAGGCAGGAAATCCCGGGGCACCCATGCTCCGTCCGCCCCCTCTCGCTCCAGATAGGCAATTCCTGTGCTCCCCTGAAAGCCTTGCGCTTTCTTCGGGGCCGCCTGGCCGCCAGGCGGTCTCTGGCCCGGCCAGCTTCGAATCTGCAGCAGGATGTAGCGGCCGTCCCGCGACCAGTCCAGCGGCTCGATCGGACCGCCCTCGCTGGTGTAGATCGTACGTGCCGGGGTGCCAGCGCCTACAGTCATCAGCATGAGATCCGGCGAGCCGCGTTGCATGAACGCGACCTGACGGCTGTCGGGTGCCCAGATGGCACCGGTTTCCTCCAGGTCATCGAATGTGAGCCGGCTCAGCACCGGTCGCTGCGCCTCGTGGACCCATAGGTCGGCATTCCTCCCGCGGCCGCCCGACACCAGCACCCTGTCCCCTGAAGGCGACACACGGGGACCGAGAATCCAAGCCTGCTCCTTGCCGATTTGCCCGACGGCCTCGCCTCGGGAGTCCACCCAGACAAGGCGCAATTGCCCAGTGAAGGGGTTGTCCAGATAGACGAGCGTGCCATCCGAGGACACCGAGGGCTCGCTCCCGTTCTGCGCGACGAGGAACGGCTGGCCTCCTAGTTCCAGAGCGTCGGGCGAGAAGTTCACCGCCCAGAGCGCGGTGTTGTTGACCGAGGGCCGGAACAAGATGTGCCCGCTTTGCGAGTAGGCCGGGGAAGCGCCCTCCACCAAGCGCACCGCCTCGCCGAGCTCGCCCTCGGTGGTGAGCCGCCCCGCCATCACCGCATCTCCTTCAAGCGTATGCTCGGCGTACAGCAGGACCTGCTCTCCGTCCCCGACGCCGACCAGCGACGGGCTGGAAATCACACTCCGGCGCCGGGGGACGGAGGACTGCAGCGGCCGTGCGACGCCGCCTAGTGCGGAAACCACCATGGTCCGCCCGCCCAGCGAAGTGAATACGATCGACTGCCCGTCGGCGCTCCATGCCGCGCTGGCGCGCGCGAAATTGACATCCTCGGCCAGCATGGTCACGGTCAACCCCCGCAAGGCAACCTTGCCGACCCCGCGATTGGTCAAGAAGCCGATGAAATTGCTGTCCGGAGACCAGAAGACGTCCCGAGCGCCCTTCGTGCCCTCGACCTGGATCGGGTCGTGCCGGTCGAGCGGCTGGAGCCAGAGCGATCCGTCGGAGCCGGACGTGCTGAAGGCAAGGTTCCGCCCGTCCGGCGAGATGGCGAGGTGGCCGATGCGCTGGCTTCCCTGGATCGTCTCGACCGGGCGGAGGGTGAACCGGCGCGTTGTCGCGGCCGGCTCGTCGTTCCTGCCGGCGAGCGCCAGGCCGACGACGAACGCGAGCCCCAAGGCCCCCAGCAGGACCGCCAGAGCCACTTTGCTGCGCAGGAGGGCATGCACCGGGGGCCATGGTCCGCCAGCAATTCCCCGGGCATCCCGTCGGATGCCGGAGTCGATGCCTTCCGAGGGACCGATTTGCTGGAACGTGGTGCGACCGCTGGAAGCCCGGCGCGCGAGCATCTCGAGATCCACCACGAGCTCGCCAGCGTCCTGATATCGTTCCTCCGGAGCTTTCGCGAGGCACTTCTCGACGATCCATTCCAGTTCCATGGGAACTCGCGACCGCAGCGACGTGAGCGGAGAAGGGGCCTCGTGGAGGATCGAGTAAAGAATCGCCTGGTCGTAGTGGCCCTTGAAGGGCAACTCGCCGGTGACCATCTCGTAAATCACGACTCCTAGTGACCACAAGTCGCTGGCCGGGCCGACCTGCTCGCCGGCGGACTGCTCGGGAGACATGTAGGCGACCGTGCCCATGCGCGTGTCGACCTTGGTCAGCTTCGAGGCGCCGGACACCTGGGCGAGGCCGAAATCCATGAGCGTGACAACCGGCCGACCCGCGCGGTCCTCGCTGACCATGATGTTGGACGACTTGATGTCACGATGCACGACGCCCGCCGCGTGGGCCGCTGCCAGCCCTTCCGCTGCCTGCTTGGCGATCTCGCAGACCGAGGCCAGCGGTAGGGGCCCCTGCTGAATCCTCTCGTCCAGCGGGACCCCGTCCAAGTAAGCCATCGCCAGGAACATCTCGCCGTCCTGCTTGTCGATCTCGTGAATCGTGCAGATGTTCGGATGGTCGAGCGCCGCCGCGGCCTGAGCCTCTCTCAGAAAGCGTTCCGCATGCTCTCCGGTGCCGGTAACGTCCCTCGACAGGAACTTCAATGCGACTACCCGCTTGAGGCGGGTGTCCTCAGCCTTGTAGACGTCTCCCATGCCGCCCTCTCCCAGTGGTTCCAAGATCCGGTAATGGGATACAGTGCGGTCAGTCATGCCGGAGCGGGGCCCACTCATTTTGGCGTGAACCGCGGCAACTGAGTTACAAGATCCCGGCAACAGTCTCGACCCGCGGGGCGACAATAAGTCCATGGCCGAACTGAAAACCAAGCCCACTGCCAGCGACGCGCGTGAGTTCGTCGCCTCGCTCAAGGACATCGGGCGCCGCCGGGACTGCTCGGCACTGCTGGACATGATGGAGGAGATCACGGGCGACCCACCGACGATGTGGGGGACGAGTATCGTCGGATTCGGCACGTACCGCTACCGTTACGCAAGCGGGCGCACCGGCACCTGGTTCCGCGTCGGATTCGCTTCGCGCAAGAACGCTTTGACGCTCTACCTGATGCTGGACCTGGACCGGCAAGGGGAGCGTCTCGAGGCCTTGGGCAGGCACAAGCGCGGGAAAGGCTGCCTGTACATCAAGAGACTCGCGGACATCGACCAGGACGCCCTGCGGGACCTGGTCCGCGCATCGAGCGGCGTAGGAGACGGCCAGTCATGCGGCAGCTCCCACTAGCGGGCGGCCTCCCAGGATCGAGGGACAAGCGGACGCTTACACTGAACGTTGAGCCGTCGGCCCTCGCGCAACCGGCTCGCGGTCAGCGATGCGCGTAGGTGTCGACAGCGGCGGGACGTTCACGGACTTCATCGGGTGGGACGGCACGCGCCTGCGCAGCCTGAAAGTGCGGTCCACGCCGCGCAATCCGGCGCACGCGATTCTTGCCGGCCTGCACCGGTTCGCGGTGACGGAGGTCGTGCACGGTTCGACCGTGGCGACCAACGCTCTGCTGCAACGCAACGGCGCGCGCACCGCCTTCGTGGCCACGCGCGGTTTCGAGGACCTGCTCGAGCTGGCCCGCCAGAACAGGGCGGAGCTGTACAACTGGACGCCCCTTCCGCGCCAAGGCTTGGTGCAGGAAGGCAGCAAGTTCGGGCTCGCCGAACGCGTGCTGCACGACGGGACGGTGCTGCAGCCCCTTTCGGCTCAAGAGGCAGCCCGGCTCGCCGGCCGGATCGAGGGCGTCGATTCGGTGGCGGTCTGCCTGCTGCACAGCTACGCGAACCCCGCTCACGAAGAGCTGGTCGGACGCACATTGCGCGAGGCCGGGTACGAGGTGTCGCTGTCCAGCGAGATCCTGCCCGAGTACCGGGAGTACGAGCGGGCAGCCACCACGGTCGTCAACGCCTATGTCTCGCCCCTCATGCGGACATACATCCGGTCTCTCGAGGCCAGCCTTCCTCGGGCGAGGCTGCGGGTCTTCCAGTCCAACGGAGGTTCGATCTCCGCCAAGGAAGCCTCCGAGCAGGCTGTGCGGACCGTGCTCTCCGGGCCGGCGGGAGGACTGGTCGGCGCCGCGGCGGTCGCCCGCCTGCTCGGGATCGATCGCTTCGTCAGCTTCGACATGGGCGGCACTTCCACGGACGTGTCGCTCTACGACGGAGCCCCTAGGTACACGACGGAGGGCGGGGCGGCCGGACTTCCCATTCGCGTCCCCATGCTGGACATCGAGAGCATCGGCGCAGGGGGCGGCTCGGTGGCTTATTTTGACGAGGGTTCGGCCTTGCGAGTGGGGCCGCGCTCGGCTGGGGCGTCGCCGGGTCCGGTTTGCTACGGCGCGGGCGAGGAGCTGACCGTGACAGACGCCAACCTGGTGCTCGGGCGGATCGACGCCGGATCATTTCTGGAGGGCACGATCCGGCTCGACGCGGACCGCGCTCGCGATTTCGCGGCACGGGAGGCATCTCGCGCTGGCATCGGCATCGAGCAGCTGGCAAGGGCGATTGTCCGGGCCGCAAACTCCAAGATGGAGCGGGCCATCCGGTCGGTTTCGATCGAAAGGGGCCACAATCCGCGCGACTACGCCATGATCTGCTTCGGCGGGGCCGGGGCCCTGCACGCCTGCGAGCTTGCCGAGAGCCTCGAAATCCAGCGTATCGTCGTGCCAGCCCACGCCGGCGTGCTGTCGGCCCTCGGCATGCTCGTCGCCGACTGCGTTCGCGACTATTCGGCCAGCATCCTGAATGAAGACCCGCGTCCGGCCTTTGCACGGCTCGAGAGTGCGGCACGGAGAGACATGAGGCAGCAGGGATTCGAGGAAGTGGCGCTCGTCCGGAGCCTTGACATGCGATACGAGGGCCAGTCCTACGAGATCAACGTCCCTCACGACCGGGCGCACGCTTTCGACGAAGCGCACGAGCGGCGCTACGGCTACTGCCACGCGGGCCGCGCGACCCAGGCTGTCACGGCGCGCGTGCAAGCCATTGGTAGAACGCGGGATGCGGACAGGCCGGACTTGTCCTCCGCCTCGCACCAGCCGCGCTTCGCCAGCATTTACGTCCCGAACGGATGGCGAAGTCGCGAGGTAGTCGGTTCGAACACGATCCTGGAGCGAGTCCGCTAGGACCCGGCCCCGCCGATCGCTAGCTCCTCCAATTCGCGGACGGCGCGGTCAAGCTCGTCATGGAGCGGACTGCCGCCGGCGCGGGCTATGGAGTCGGTCATGGCCCGGAAGTACCAGAGCGTTCCCTCGCGACCACCGTGAAATCGCTCCCAGACGCGATCCCCGCGCTCCCGATACGCGGCGGCCAGGGACCGGGCGTTGTGCAGCTTGTCCGCCGAGAGCACCAGCAGGGCAGAGGCGTCCGCAGTGGCGACATTGCGAATCGCGCCCGACTTGCGTTCGATCCACGTCCACCCCCAGGCGGGATCCTCCGTGCAAGCGCCTACCGTATCCGCCACGCGGTCTCCGAACCGCCGGCGAATCTCGGCGGCCGTCGGGGCGCCCCCCTGGTCCTCCACGGCGTCGTGAAGAAGCGCCGCTATGCACTCGTCCTCGCTGCCGCCCGCCTCGATCACCAGCGCCGCGACTGCCAGCGGGTGCGCGATGAACGGGCAGCCGCTGCCTTTCCGTCGCTGGTCGCGATGCAAGGAATTCGCGTAGGCCACGGCTTTGGAGAAGCGATCCGTCATCGGACACCGACGGGTACAATTCCAGTATGGACCTCACTCGCAGGCAGTGGGCGTCGGGCATGGCGGCCGCGGCCCTGAGTTGCAACGCCGATCCCGACCGAGCGTCCAGTTCCAGCGAGGCGCGACCCGCGAGCGGTGCACGCGCGCGCCATGTCATTGATCTGCACTGCGATACGCCGATGCTGCTGCGCCACGGGAATTACGACCTGGGAGCGAGAAACGAGAGCGGGCAAGTTGATATTCCGCGCATGCGGGCGGGCGGCGTCACTGCCGTCTTTTTCTCCGTGTATACCAGTGCAGTCAGGAATACGGAGCTCGAGGCGGTCCAAGAAGCGCTCGAGATCATCGACGTCATCCGTCGCGAGGTCGATCGCTTTCCGGATGACCTGACGATGGCGGCGTCCACCGAGGACATCGAAGCCGCAAAGCGCCACGGAGCCATCGCCATCGTGCTGGGTGTCGAGGGCGGCCACATGATCAATTCATCCCTCGGGGTCCTAAGGACGCTTTGGCGGCTCGGGACGCGCTACCTGACATTAACTCACAGCAGGAACACCCCGTGGGCAGGATCTTCCGGTCAGGAGGGCAATGTCGGGCTCTCGGACTTCGGACGCGAGGTCGTCGCCGAATTGAACCGGCTCGGCATGATGGTGGACGTCTCCCATGTTTCGGACCAGACGTTCTGGGACACGCTGAAAGCCTCCCAAGCGCCGGTCATCGCCTCCCACTCGTCCGTCCGAGCAATCTGCCCGCACAAGCGCAACATGACAGACGAGATGATCCGCGCGCTGGCCGACAAGGGCGGCGTGGTTCACATCAACTACTACAACTCGTTCCTGGATAGCGACTACGCGAAGCGCGCCAGCCGATGGGAATCGGAGAACCCGGACGTTGGAAGAAAGGAAGGCGGCGACGCGCGCGCCCGGGCCAAGCTGGCGGCAATCGGCAGGCCTTCGCTGGACACGCTCCTCGACCACTTCGCGCATGCAGCCCGGGTCGGAGGGATTGACGCTGTAGGGCTGGGCTCGGACTTCGACGGCGTGGACGGAGAGCTGCCCCAAGGCATGGAGGACATATCGAAGGTCCCGAGCATCGCGGACGGCCTGTCTGGCAGGGGCTTCGGCGCGGCGGATATCGACAAGATTCTCGGGCTGAATTCCCTGCGGGCATTTCGCGACGTGGAAAGCGCTGCGGAGGCAGGAAGGCTAGGCTAGACCAAGGCCGCTGGATTGGATAGCGTTCCAATCTCGGGCACGTGGATAGAGCACACGTCGCCCGGCTGCAACGCGGCGTCCTGCTCGACAATGATCCCGGTCCCGGTGAGGATGACCGTCGGGGTGGGGACGATGTTGCTGCGGCCTACGTAGTCGATCAGTTCTTCGAAGGTCCGCTGCAGCAGCGAGGTCGAGGCGCTCCCCTCGAAGATCGTTTCAGCGCCCCGCCGGATGGTACAAGTCATTTGCAAGGCATACGGATCGGAAATCTCGTCGGGCGTCACAAACACCGGGCCCAGCGAGCAGCAGGCCTTGTAGACCTTCGATTGCGGCAGGTAGAGCGGGTTTTCCCTTTCGATATCCCAAGCCGAAACGTCATTGCCCAGCGTGTAGCCCAGGACCCCCAAGCGCGACCCGGTCACGATGCCTAGTTCAGGCTCCGGCGCGGTAAACGTCGAATCCCGACGGATGCCGATCGGAGCGTTCGGGCCAACGCAGACTCGCGCGGTCCCCTTGAAGAAGGTCTCGGGACGATTCTCGGGCTTGTGAACGTACGAGTACATGCCGTCCCGGGTGCCAAGCTCGCCGTCGCGGAAGTCCGCGCTCGGAGCGTAGGTGCATCCACAGCCCCAGACCTCCTTCGGAAGAAAGGGCATTAGCAGGTCGGATGGCACGATCACTGTGCGTCCTTGACCGCTCCGCTCCATTTCGGACAGCCGCTGCTCGACCATGCTCTTCACGCTCACGCCGTCGGCATCCGCCGCGACCAGCAGGCTCGACACGGTCCAGCCGGGCATCACGCGGCAGCTGCCGTTCTCTCGGATGGCCGCGGTCATTTCGCCGTTTTCGCAAACTTGCAAGAGCTTCATTGGATTCACCCTATTCGGGATCATCATGGCACAGGGCAATTGGCTCGTCGTTGATCAGCCTCGGCGGGACCACGGCTACGGCTTTCGGCGCATCGCAGCAAGCCGGTAGGCGAGAATCTTCGCCGTGCGAGCGAACCGATCGCAGAATGTTCTCTGCCTTTCGGTCGGGTCACTCGCCGCGGCGGCAAGGACCGCGGCTGTCGGTCGTGGAGCAGGATGCGTCCACCGAGTCGAGCTCTGGCGAAGACTGCGGCGTGCCGCCGAAGGGCCTTAAGGCTCCGCGGAGAAGGGCTGCGACGATCCGTGGTTGCCCGTTCCCGGACGCAGGCGCGGCACTCGCTGCCGCGCCGCCGTGCGTTCGGCCGACCCCGCCTTGGGACCGGTTCGCTTTCCGCAGGCAATGCGCACTCCTCGTCCGCCGCTTCCTTGACAGCCGGGCCCGGACCAGCGCTCCACCGTTTTCCCTTGATCCGCAGCCTCCGCCGCTCGTGAAGACGCTTGCCTCGAATCGGTGTCCCCAAGGTCGCTCTCGAAAGCGAGAAAGAAACGGAAGTTGTTGAAAATAAGTTACCTGTGAGCTCGCACATGTCCAAACGAGGCGAAATTCACGTTTCTGTGGGGCTAGGGCAGCGAACTCGTGCTAAGGAAGTTTCGGTTTCTACCAGGCCTGACATTGAAAAAGCCAGGAGCGAAAGCCCAGTGTTGAATTATGGCTTGCATATACTATGGATTTCATAGCATCGTATAACTATACATTCAATTCAGCCAGCATTCTTCGTCGACACGCGGAAGTATGTCCATCGCAGTCAAGGGAATGGCCGACACGCCGTCAGGTGGGGGGGCGCGCGACGCGTCGGTGGCTTGCGCCTTGGGACGCTGGCGGCCCGGAGCTCGATTCGATAAGCCTCGCCGGGCACCCCCGGCTCGCTAGTCTCGCGCAGCCCGTCTAGCTGGGCAGGATCAACGGGTCGCTCGCAGTGGCTCGCCGGAGGCCGGCACCCCGCCGTATTGCAACGGCTCCGGCACACGCGCGAATTCGTCCACCGCCTTGAAGAGCGGACGGAAATCATGGGACAGGTTCCCGATCAAGCAGTCCGTCAAGTCGCCTCGCAAATCCGGATGGCTCCGTAGCAGCTTCCCGAAGCTGAACGTTTCCTCGTAGAAGGCGTACACCAGCTTGCGCATCGCTTCGACTCCTCGGCAGAGTTCCTCGCCGTACTCCGCGAATCGCGCGGCCCTCACGTCGCCCGCGCCCAGGGCGGCATCCACCGCATGAGCACATCGCTCGCCGCTCAGCAGCGCCAGCAGGACGCCCGAAGAGAAGACGGGATCCAAGAATGTGAACGCGTCGCCCGCCAGAACGAGGCCGTCGCCGGCGCAGTAGCGCGAACGGTACGAGTACTCCGCCGTCACCCGCAAGGGCTCGCAACGCCGTCCCGGCGCCAAGTGCTCTGCGATCCAAGGGTTGACGCGGATTTCGCGATTCCAAATCGCCTCCAAGTCCTTGCCCTCGCGGTGCAGGTAGCCTCGCTCAGCGACGACGCCGACGCTTACGACGTCGTCCGGTAGCGGAATGTACCAGAACCAGCCCTTTCCGGGCAGATAGGCCACGGTCGTGGCCCCCTCGTCGTAGCCTTGGTCGCGCTTCGCACCCCGATAGTACGTCCAGATCGACACCTTGTTGAGATGCGGATCCGGGCGGATCCAGCCCATCTGAGTGCCCGCGAACCCGTGCCGGCCGCCGCAATCAATCGTCACGGGGGCCCGGATCGGGAATCTCTCGCCGTCCTTCTCCACGACCAATCCCTCGCAGCGCCCGTCCTCCAGCAGCAGACGCTTGGCGGTCGCTCCCATCAGCGCACGCGCGCCTTTCTCGAGGGCGTTGTCGAGCATCAGTCGGTCGAATTCGCTGCGGACCACCTGCCAAGTCTGCGCGGCATCGTGGTCGAAGTGCTGGAAGAAATAGAAGGGCGAGGAAACTCGCCCGCTCACCGATGCGAACTGCACGCTGTACTTTTTCACGAAGCTCGACGCGCGCAACTTTTCAATCATTCCGATGCGCTGCAAAGGGAAATAGCAGTACGGCAGGAGGGATTCACCGACCTTGTAGCGCGGGAAATGCTCGCGCTCGACTACCAGCACGCGACGACCCTTCTCCGCGAGAATCGCGGCGGCAGTCGAACCCGCCGGACCACCTCCGAGGATCAAGGCGTCCAAGTCACCCGCGGGGAGCCCGTTGCCGCCGAGGGGCCGGGCGACGCCCGTTTCGTTCTCACGCATAGCGAATGTTCGTGTGCTCGGGAAGGAAGAAGGCGTGCAGCAGGCGGTCCACTTGCAGGAGTCCCTCGCGTGTCAGGTCGATGCGGTTCTCGTCGAATGCGAGCAAGCCGTGCTCGCGGAAAAGGACCAGAACATCGTGCCAGCGCTCCGTCACCTCGACGCCAAAGCGATCCAGAAAAGGCCTTGTCTCGAGGTGACCGAGCTTCATCTTCAGGACGAACTGCCGAATCATCGCTTCCTGCGCGGTGATGGGCAATGCTCGCGAGACCGGTAGCGCACTCGACGCGAGGCTGTCCAAGTACGGCCGCATATGGGGCTGGTTCTGGTAGTGGACGCCGTCCAAGTATCCGAATGCGGAGACGCCGAGCGCTAGCATGTCCGCGCCGTCCCAGAGCTCGTCGCGATACACGAACCGGATCCTGGACGAATCCCGCACAGCTGTGTAGGCGCTTCCCACGTGATAGCCGTTGGCCTCCAGCGCGTCAAATGCTTCGCGCGTCCACCGCCGCTTGGTCGGCCAGTCGGCGACCGGGGCGGCGTCGGCCCCCTCTTCGCGCATTCCCCGGTAGATGGTCGTGTTGAACGGTATCTCCATCTGATAGACGGTCACCGCGTCGGGAGCCAGCCCGACAGTCTCGCCGACAGTTCGAGCCCACTTCTCATCCGTCTCGCCGATCATCCCGGCAATCAGGTCGATATTCACCTGTTCGAAGCCGGCCCGTCCAAGCCATTCCCAGGTGCGGTAGATCTCCTTCGACCGATGCGCGCGATTGTTGGCTGCCAATATGGCGTCGTCGAAGTTCTCCACGCCGAGGCTGAGGCGATTCACGCCGAAACCGCGGATAGCGCGCAGCTTGCGCTCGCTCAGGGTTCCCGGCTCGCACTCGAAAGCTATTTCGCTCGGCTCGTTCCAAGGCAGGGCAGATCGCAATCCGTCCGTGAGCCGGACGAGCTGCTTGCTTGAAAGATACGAAGGCGTGCCGCCGCCGAAATAGATGAAATCAAGAGTGCGATCTTGGACAAATGCCTGGCGGCCGAGGATGGAGGCCTCGTGCAACACTGCACTCAGATACTCTTCGATCTCCGAGTGGTTCTTGTCCGTGTAAACGCGGAAATAGCAGAAATCACAGCGCTTGCGGCAGAACGGAAGATGCACGTAAAGCCCCAGCGGCTTCTCGCTGTCTCCGTGCCGGCTCAGACGCTCCAGTGCGCTGCCGGTCTTCCCCTTATGCCATACCGAGAACGGAGGGTAGTTGGATACAAAGTAGTTGCCCGCCTGCGTGGAGTCCTGGCCGGACAGCACGGTCAGCGGATCAGCGGCCTGTTGCATGTGCGAAAGGTCCCTACCCCGGTCCCCTATCTATCTTGGCACGATTCGCGTTGGATCGGGACAACGGAGCTAGTTGCCTGCCGCGGTCGGTCCGTCCGAGCAACCGCCGGGCTCATCAGGCGCCGCTTGGGCGATGTACGCGCCCACCTGCTCTGCCAGCATCTCGAGGGGCAAGGGGCCGTTCCTCAAGACCGCATCGTGAAAGTCACGCACATCGAACGACCCGCCGTAGGCTTCGCAGGCGGCCGCTTTCAACTCGAGGATCTTCAACTGCCCCATCTTGTAGGCGAGCGCCTGCCCCGGCCAGGCTATGTAGCGGTCGACCTCGCTTGCGTCGCCAAGGTAGTCGATCGCCTGCTGCCGGGACCAGCCCATGGCATGCAGGCCGGTGTCGACAACGAGGCGACGGGCTCGGAAGCGCTCGCTCTCGAGTGCCCCGAAACGACTCGGTGGATCGTCGTAGACGCCCAATGCGCCTCCCAGTGTCTCCGCGTACAGCGCCCATCCCTCGATATAGGAGGTCGAGTGGTAGATCTTGCGAAACTCGGGCAGGCCCTCCAGCTCGAGCTGCATGGCGATCTGCAGGTGGTGCCCGGGATTCGTCTCGTGGAGCACCAAGGCGGGCTTGTCAAATCGCGACTGCTTCTGGGGCATGTAGGCCTTCAGATTGAACCACCCGGGCCGCGTGCCGTCTTCAGCCGGCGCATTGTAGTTGGATGCCGAAGCGGCCTCCCGGTCGGACGGAATCGCCCGGATCCCGAATGGGTGCCGGGGCAGCTTCCTGAACAGCTTGGGAAGTTCCGGCGACACGCGCATGGCCAAGTCGCGGTGATACGCCAGCATCGCTTCCTTGTCGCTGAACAGGTACTGCGAATCTGCGAGCAAGTGCCGCTCGTACTCCTCCGCGGTCCCGTCGAACCCGGCCTCGCGAGCGATTTGCTCCATGGCTCCCTGGATGCGCGCGACCTCGCTCCGCCCGATCTCGTGGATTTCGCTCGCGCTCAGCCGCAGCGTTGTGTGGAACCCGATGAAGAAGCGGTAGATGGACTCGCCGTTCGCCAGGCCAGTGACCCCGAGGGTTGGGCGCGCCTGCGGCGCGTACTCGTCCGCCAGGAAAGCCCGCAGGCTGCGCCATGCAGGCTGGAACGCTTCCCGGTACGCACTCTCGGCCTGGCCGGCGAGCTCGCGGCGACGCGCTTCCGGGATGTGCGAAGGGAATTCACGGAAGGCTGCCAGCAGAGGCGATTCCTGCGCATTGGGAGACGCTTGCGCGTCCAACTGCCCGACGATCAAGTCCACGACGAGCCGCGGTTGCACAATCCCTTCGCTGATGGCCTCCCGCAAGGTCTCGACGTTCTGGTCCACGTAGTCGGGAACGGCCCGAAGGCGCGCCAGGATGTTCTCGTAGTCGGCCGCGGATCGAGCGGGCATTTCTCGGAGAGTCAGCAGCACCCTTGTGTGGAGCCCGAACAGCTGGTTCAGCCGCACGAGGTATGCATCGTACGGAAAGCCTTCGCGTTGCGTCTCGAGGTCCCGCCGAAGCAGCCGCCAGCTGATGCGATCCTGGGGGTTCAGGTCGCCCGGCTTGAAGCCGCCAAGATCGCGGAGATAGCGCTCAGCCGTGGCGGCCCACGATTCTCGGGCGGAGCGCGACCAATCGCGCCAGCGATGGTTGTACTCGGTGCGGCCCAGAGATGTCGCTGCCTCGGGGTTCTCTCGAAGGTAGTCCTCGAAATAGCGGTCGAAGAGGCGATGGAGCTCTTCGTTCCGCGGCTGCCCGCATGTCGGAAGGCACGCAAGCAGAAGAATAGCGAGGGTTCCACGCATGACTCATTTCATCTTAGGACGCTCGGGTCTCGGGAGATCCCTGCTGCCGCCAGCGACAAGGCCGCCGGACCGCCCGCCCTCACCTGCACGCACGTTTTGAAAGAATGCGGCACACGATGGCGGCTAGTCAGCCGCATACGCATCGGAAAGACCTAGGTCTCAAGCTTCGGCAACGACCGAGACTGCCGCTCGCAAAACCGGAAGCCTACGACAGCGGGCGGGCTCCCCCGGGAGTGTGCGGTACCATGCGATGGCAGGCTGGAAGGGGTTGTGAGACGGTCGGCCGATCGTTCATGGGGCCGTCCGGTCCCGTCGCGTGGATAAGGCGTCGCGAACCGGCCGCTGCCACAGGGTTCGGCGTGACTGATACGTGGACCTAGGCTTGGCTCGGTATTGGATGACAATGGGCAGGCTAGCCGGCAAGGTCGCGATCGTGACGGGCGGAGCCAGGGGACTCGGTGCAGCCTACAGCAAGGCCCTGGCGTCCGAGGGAGCGAGCGTGGTCATCGCGGACATAGCGGATGCGAGTTCGGTCGTAGCTGAAGTCCGAGGCGGCGGCGGCAGCGCTTGCGACGTCCCCACGGAAGTGAGCGACGAAGCCGCGGTTGCCGAGCTCGTGCAAGCGGTTCATTCCAAGCACGGTCGGATCGACATCCTCGTGAACAACGCTGCCCTGTACGCTTCGCTTGCGCCCGTAGCCTTTCAAGAGATCGATTCCGCGCTTTGGGATCGTGTCATGGCAGTCAACGTGCGCGGCAGCTTCCTGATGGCGAAGCACGCTGCCCCGCGGATGATCGAACGCCGCGAGGGCAAAATCATTAATATTTCGTCTGGCACCGCCTACAAGGGCCAGCCGACCCGCATGGCCCACTACATCACCTCCAAGGGTGCCATCATCGCGTTGACCAGAGCGCTTTCGCGCGAGCTCGGCGAGCACGGCATTTGCGTGAACACGCTGGCACCTGGCTTGGTCCTCAGCGACAGCATCCTGGAGAACCAGGCGCACCTCGAGATCGCAGCAGAAAAAGTGCTCGCGAGCCGCGCCCTGAAGCGCCACGGCTATCCCAGAGACCTGCTAGGCGCCCTGCTCTTTCTCGCTTCGTCGGACAGCGACTTCGTGACCGGCCAGACGATCGCCGTGGACGGCGGATCGATTAACACCTAGCGATCTGCAGCCCGCAGGGCGGGCCGAGGCCGGCGCGAAACGCCCGGCGCGGGCCGCAATCAGTAGTTCACCCAAAACGGACTGCCCCACGCCACGTTTCCGTCCGACTGCTCGACTCGCACGTAGTAATATTGCGTGCCCATGCCTTTCGTAGCGTCTTGGTCCAGGTATTCGAACTCGGCTTCCTGCGTGCCCGGCTCGTGGACATAGACAACCTGGTCGCCCCGGAAGACGTTGATCCGCGCGATACCGGTCGTGCCGCGCACCTTGACGGAAATCGGGACCGGCTCGTCCGCATGGAATTCGTCGCCCATGAAATGGTTTCCCATGTGCACGTCCAGAAGGATGTTGTCGGTAGCGCCATACGTGTGGCGACGGCGGATCGCATCCAGGATGCCCGCCCGAGTCAGGCGGTCGGTGTAGACCATCGTGTAGGAGTAGTGTGTCGAGCCATGGTCCGAGCTGACCGTAATCCCTAGCCGGTAACCCTTGTTCCAAGCATTGCGCACCATCCCGATGGGAAAGTAGCCGCCCGGAGCGTCGGCAGCTTCCCCGCTCTTGGCTGACAGCGGCGCGCCAACGTACTCGTAGTTCGTCCTAGCACCCTGCATGATCTCGACCACCGGCTCGATCTCCGGGTCGTTGTCGCGCCAGTCGGTGCCCATCCGAGTTCCCGAGGTGTGCGAGATTGCGATGCCTCCCATGCGCCGCACCTCGTCGTAGAGGTGCTTCGTGTCGTCCCTCACGACGTTGGCCGTGCCGACGGCCGGCATGTCCCCGATCGGGTTCCTGCCCAAAGCATAGGCGGGAGTGTTTCGCATGAAGAACGGCGTGACCTCGCCAGTGCGGTCGGCGTAGAAGACGTTGCGGTGCCCGTTCGGCTGCGTGACGCTACGCTCGTAGCCGAAGATGCTCGTGTAAGCCCCGGGCAGGTGATGCATGTCGGTCATCTTCTGCGAGTACCACCACCAGTAGTCGTAGGAACCTCCCTGGTGATCCGTGGAAGCTCCGAAGTCCATTGCGGCCGCATCGATCATGTAGCGATAGAATTCCTGCAGGTTCCCGTCGTTTCCTCCCCCGCCATCCCAGCTCAATTCGGTGTGCCGGTGGAAATCGCCTCGCACGATCTGCACGGGACGTCCGTGGACCGTCGTGCGATATCCGCGCATGGCGTCCAGATCGGCGCCCTCGTTCGGATGCCAAGCCTTGACCTGCACTTCCTCCAGGGCGAGCGGCTCCAAGCTGGGCTGCGGCGCGGCGCCCGTGGGAGCGAGCTTGCCCACCCATGCCTCGCCGCGAATGGGCCGGTGAGCGTATGCCGTCGTGCGATTGTCGGTCGGCCACGCCAGCCACAAACTGCCGTCTGCAGCATTGGCGGCGCTCAGCCTAGTGCTAGACCGCCCGAAGCTGTGCGGAATGGACACGGCGGTCGTCCACGAATCCCCTTCGTAGCGGGTCATCCAGTACTCCCAGTATCCACGCGTGCCCGTGCGCTCCCCTCGATGGCGAGTCAAGCGCTTGGCCACTACGCGGACATTTCCCTGGGAGTCCGCGAGCACGTGCGGCTGGTACATCCATTTCGGATTGCCGGGCACGGCGGAGAATGTCGGCTGGAGAGCTTGTGCCGGAGCTTGCAGGCGGCCGCCGGCGTACGTAGCAATGCGCACCTCGCGGTCGGCGCCAATCACGACTCCGGGTTGGCGGGGGCGAATGTTGAACCCCGTGTCCTTGCCCCAATTGGCGCCGCCCTTCTCCCATGCCACCCACACGCGGTCGTCACGATCGACGGCGACCGTTGCTTTCGCCTCGTAGCTCCCGGTGGCAGCGACGGCCATTTCGGGCACGGCGATCGCCCCGTCCCGGATGCCTGTCAGGAACACGTCGTAGTTGCCGTTGGCATAGCTGTCGTAAGCAACCCAGACTGTACCGATCGAGTCGAATGCCAGCGCCGGCTCCCAATCGTTGGCAGGCCGGCCCGTGACCTGGATATCGTCCGACCACCCGCTCTCCCGGGAGTAGGTCTTGACAAATATGTTGGAATGCCTGCCCCGGAAACCCTGCCACGCCAGCGCCAGCGCGCCGCTGCCGTCGGAGGCCAAGCGAGGATTCATGTCCGGCAACGGATGGTCCGTGAGTCGGGTGAGCGGCCCCCAAGCCTCCTCGCCCGGATCGAACACGCGAGCGTACATGTCCCAATTGCCGTCGAGCATCTGGGACCACACAACCCAAAGCCGGCCGGACGAGTCGACGCCCGCCTGAGGCAGCCAGACATCGCCGCTGGTATTCGGCACGTAGCGCATGTTTCCCCATTGCCCGCCAGCCCACCTGCGCACTGCGATCTCGTCACGACGGTCCGAGTAGGCCAGCCAAACCAGCCAGAGCGACTCGTCCCCGGACGCAGCAATCGAGGGGATATCGTCTTCCCTGGTTTCGGTGCCCGCCATCGTGACGTCGGAAATCTCCTGCGAAACGGCAGTGCCAGCCAATAGAGTTCCCGCAATCGGAAGGGCGATAAGCATGTGGCGCACTAGTAGTGTTCCCTGACTTCGGACGGACGCAAGCCGCCCGCTCACCAAGAATGATAGGCCATTCCGAATCTCTTGTCGGCGAGCGTGACCTGGCAGCGGCAAAGGCCTCGACTGACGGAATCGGCCCGCTGCCGGCATGCCCGGCTGTTGGGACACGCTCATCGCGCCGCGCCTCCGATGCTAGCGAGCTAGAGCCGCGCGCTGCGGTACACCTCGCGCACTGCGTCCATCTGCCCCAAAGCGGCGGCGACTCGCTCCAACTGGCGCTTGTCGGCGACCTCGACCACGAAACTCACCCGGGCCGTGTCGACGGTTCGGCTCGACCGCGACTTGACTTTGACAATGTTGAGGCCCTCGTTGGTAATCACGCTGGTCAGGTCCCGCAGAACCCCGCGGCTGTCGTTAACGTCGACAGTCAGCCTTGCCTGGTACTGCAAGCCCTCTTTCGGGGCCCATCGAACGTCGATGCGCCGCTCGGACTCGAACATCAGGTTCTGCACGTTCCGGCAGTTCGTCGAATGAACGGCAACCCCCTTGCCGCGTGTCACGTAGCCGACGATCTGCTCGCCGAGGATTGGATTGCAGCAGCGGGCCCGGTAGATCAAGATGTCGTCCATGCCGCTCACCGCGAGCGTCGCGTCGGCATCAGCCGCCGGCCTGGAGCCCGCGGAGTCGATGACCGGAGGCCTTGACCGCAATTGAGCCGGGTCCGGCACGGTCCCTTCCGGAAAGAGCTTGCGGAGCACTTGCCGGGCCGAAAAGCGACCGAACCCGAGCCGCGCGTAGAGGTCTTCCGGCGTCGAGCACCCGTACTCCCGGCACACTTCGGCGAGCCGCTCCGCGTGGACCTGCCGCAATGGGACCTTGACCGCCCGCGCCTCCTTCTCGAGCAGCCGCTGGCCGATCTCGATTGCCCGGCCCCTGCGCTCCGCGTTCAGCCACTGCTTGATCTTGTTGCGCGCCCGCGAGGTCTTCACGAACGAAAGCCAGTCCTGGCTCGGGCGGCCGCCGGTCTGCGTGATGACCTCCACAATCTCGCCGTTGCGCAGCGGGCGCTTGAGCGGCGTGATCTGGCCATCGACCTTCGCTCCGGAGCAGGCGTGACCCACCTCGGTGTGAATCGCGTAAGCGAAGTCCACTGGCGTGGCCCCCCGCGGCAGCGTGATTACCTTGCCCCGGGGGGTGAAGACGTAGACTTCCTCGGGGTAAAGCTCGACCTTGAGCGTCGAGAGGAAGTCCGTGGAATCCTCCACCTCGCGCTGCCACTCGACAAGCCGCCGAAGCCAGGCCATCTGGTGCTCGCTGACATCCGCGCCCTGAATGCCTTCCTTGTATTTCCAGTGCGCGCAAATGCCCTCCTCTGCCTTCCGATGCATTTTCTCGGTGCGAATCTGCACCTCGAAGCGCTGCCCCTCGCGGGTCACCACCGAGGTGTGCAGCGACTGATACTCGTTCGGCCGCTTCATCGACACGAAGTCTCTGATGCGACCGGGAACGTAATGCCACTGGCCGTGAATCACGCCCATGGCCGCGTAGCAATTCTGCTTGGTGTCGGTGATCACGCGCAACGCCAGCAAGTCGTAAACCATGTCGAGGGTCACTTTCTGGCGATGCAGCTTCTGGTAAATCGAATACGGTCGCTTGATGCGGCCCTGGAGCCGCGTGGGAATCCCGGCCTGGGCGAGCTTGCCTGCCAGCTCGCGCTGGATCTCGGCTAGGAACTCCTCTGTCGCTTCGCGCCGCTGCTCGATTTGACGCACAATCTCGCGGTAGGCGTGCGGCTCGAGATACGAGAACGCAAGATCCTCCAGCTCGCTGCGCACCTTGCCCATGCCCAGGCGCAGGGCCAGGGGAGCGTAAATCTCGCGTGTCTCGAGCGCGATGCGCTTCTGACGATCCGGATCCAGGGCGCGCAGCGTCCGCATGTTGTGCAGGCGGTCCGCGAGCTTGACAACGATCACCCGGATGTCCTTGACCATCGCCAGCAGCATCTTGCGGAACGTGCCCGCCTGCCGCGCCTCCATGGACTGGAAGCGCAGCCGCCCGATCTTGGTGACGCCGTCCACGCAACGCGCGATATCGGGCCCGAATTCCCGCCGGATCAGGGCGACTGTGGCGGACGTGTCCTCGACGGTGTCGTGAAGCAAGCCCGCTACGAGCGTCCGCTCGTCCAAGCGCAGATCCGCCAGAATGTGCGCCACCTCAAGCGGGTGGCTCAAGTACGGCTCCCCGGACTTTCGCTTCTGGTGAGCGTGGCGCTCGGCCGCGAAGTCGAAAGCGCGCCTGACCAGCTGCGTATTCTCGGCGCGGCGGTACTTACGCAGCTTGCGCTCGAGCTCCGCGAAGCGTGCGGCCTCCCCTCTGGCGACCTGGACTTGCTGAGTGTTCGTCGACGTATTGCCAGCCATGACTCGTCGGTTCGCGCTCGGAAATGGCGGCCTTGATCCAAGATAGAGAAAGGCCTGGAGCTTCGAGAAGCCCCAGGCCGAATTATAAGGGTAAGCGCAGCCGCGATCTACTCGTCGACCGTGAAGGTCTCGATCGTGCTTTCCTCTGCCTTGCGCTTGCGCGTGTCCAGAGCCCTCTGGACCCATTCGTCCGCTTGGGCCAGCAAGTCGTCGTAGTCGGAGTTATTTTCGGCGAAGTCCGCCTTCTCGCGATACAGCAGGTTGACGTACGCCATTGCGTCGTCGTAGTCCGGATCGATCTCGATTGCCTTCTCCAGGGACTCGAGTCCCTGGTCGATGAGCGGAACGACTTCGCCCGCCACTTCGGTCAGCGCCTCCCGCTGGTTCCGATTCAGGCGCCCCCTGGTCCGAATGGGCCCCGGATCCTCCTGCTGCATGCCGAGTTCCGCGCGGAACTCAAGCCGCGGCTCGTAGGACTGCGTCCAGCAAATCACGCCGATCGTGTAGTAGGACTCCTTGTTTTCCGGCAAGACGTCGAGCACTTTCTGGTGCCAATCCTTCGCATCCTCCATCTTCTTCATCTGGAAATAGAGCGAGGCAATGCTCTGCAGCGCGGTAGAGTTGGCCGGATCGACCTTGAGGACATCCTTGAATCCGTCGAGCGCCTTCTCCGCGATGGCGACATTCTCCGGATAGTCGAATCCCGGCTGATACTGCATCATCGTGGAGTACGCCAGGTAGACGCGGGCGTCGGAAAGCTCCGGGTCGAGGGTCGACGCCTCCTCGAAGTGCCGGGCGGCGATCTGGTAGTTCGCCGCCGAGAAGGCTGTCACGCCCCTGTTCAGAGCCATGCGCGCCTTGAGCGAGTCAACGTTCTTCACGCCCAGCGCGTTGAGGGCCAGCTTGCCCCCGATCAGCACGATCAGCAGCGCGCCGACCACGATCCCGCCGATCACGTAGACTTTCTTGTCGATCTTCATCATTCTGCTCCGTTGTCAGGAAGAACCTTGGCCGCGAAATCGCAAAGCCCGCGGCCCTGGCATTTACTGGATCTGCTCAGTGAGCAGCCCGATCTTGTCCACGCCGGCTCCCTTGCCGATGTCGATCACAACTGCCACGTCCCGGTAGTCCAGCGTCGGCGCGCCCCGGACGAACATCACGCGCTCGGCCCGCGTCTTGAAGATCTCGCGAAGGTTTTCACCCAGGATTTCCAGATTCGACGGATCGCGGTTGATCGAGATGGCGCGGGTCTCGTCGACCGACACGACCACGGTCCGCGCGTTGACCTGATTCTGCTGCTGCTCGTCCTCGTTGGGCTGCGGCACTAGCGCCTCCAGGCCCTTGGGAGTGATCGGTGTGATGACCATGAAGATGATCAGCAGCACCAGCAGCACGTCGATCAGTGGCGTCATGTTGATGTAGGGAACGGTCTTGCTGCCGCCTTCCCCACCTACTGTCATGCCCATGAGAATTGCTCCTTGCTCAGTTGATTTCCTGGAGACACAACGGCCTCAGCCGCCAATGATGGTCCCTCTACCCTGGTCTTCCTTCTCGGTCAGCAGGCCGACTTGGTCGACACCGGCCGAACGCACCGCGTTCACGACCTCCACCACGCGCTCGTAGCGAGATCTGGCGTCGCATTTTATGTACACCGTCTTGTCGATTCGGTTGCTGACCACATCCTCCACCCGCTGCGTCAAGTCGCCGGCTTCCCCCAGCTTGGTGCGGCCAAGGAAGATCTGTCCGTCGCGGGTGACGGCGACGACCAGGGCGTCCTCTGCATCGGCTTCGTCCATCGCGACGGGGTTGCGCGTGCGGACCAAGTCCACGCTGACGCCCTTGCTGAGCATGGGCGTGATGACCATGAAGATGATCAGCAGCACCAGCATGACGTCCACCATCGGCGTGACGTTGATTTCGTTGATCGCGGCGTGGCCGCCGCGAGTACCTTTCTCGACCTCTTCTTCTTCAAGTTCGACTAGGCCCTTTTCTTCTTCTGCCATGCTCGTTTCCTCGTTCCCGGGTGGTCGCCGCCGTCGCGCAATTGCTCGGGCTCCGGCGACGGACCACTACACGATACTACAGCCAGCCTGCCCGCCGGCCCTTAGGCGTTCCTCTTGATGAAGTAGTCGATCAGTTCGGAACTGGCGTTCTCCATCTCGACGTCGAAACCCTCGACCTTCGAGTTGAAGTAGTTGAACATCCACACCGCGGGGAGCGCGACAAACAGACCGATCGCGGTTGCGACGAGCGCTTCGGAAATGCCGCCGGCCACCGCGCCGAGACCCGTGGACCGCTCCTGGGAGATCCCCTGGAACGCGTTGATGATGCCGACCACGGTTCCGAACAGCCCGACGAACGGTGCCGTCGAGCCGATGGTCGCGAGGCCGCTGAGACCGCGGTTCAGCTCGGCATGGGTGATCGCCTGCGCGCGCTCCAGCGCCCGCTTGGAGGCGTCAATCGTGCGTCCAGGAACATCACTTCCCACGTCATGCGACTTGAACTCCCCCAGGCCCGCCGTGACGACCTTGGCCAAGTGGCTCTTCTTGTAGCGGTCGGAAAGCTTGATAGCCTCATCCAGCTTGCCGCCGCGTAGGGCGCCTGCGATGGCCGGGGCGAAGGCCCGCGACTGCTTCTTGGCTCCGTAATAAGCCAAGCCGCGGTCGATCATGACCCCGATGGACCACGCTGACATCAGAAACATGACGATGACGACGGCCTTGGCCGCGAAACCCATCTGGTTCCACATCGAGATCATGTCGAATCCGACTTCCTGCTGTAGCAGAAAAGCCGTGGTTACGAATTGCGAAAGCATCTGCTTGTATTCCTCCTAAACTGCCAACGGATTGCGTTAGCCAACTGTTGTTCGTTCCGGGAACGCCTGTGCCGACGGTTCGACAGCCAAAAGCGCCCGTCTCCCATCGGGAAGATCGTAGACGCGTGTCTCACCCGCTGAGGGTGAAGTTCACGTCGATATTCGTTAACACCTCAACCGCCTCCCCGTTCAGCAGGGTCGGCCTGTAGCGCCACTGCTTCACGGCAGCGAGCGCGGAAGGCACCAAGAGCGGATGGCCGGACATGACCTCCAGCTTCTGGATCGAACCGTTCTTTGAAATGACGGCCGAGAGCTTCACCGTGCCCTGGATGCGGGCCTGGCGAGCCAGCGGCGGATATTGCGGGCGCACCTGGCGGATCAGCCGCGCCTTGGCGACGTTGCCGCCTACGCGGATGCGCTTCGGGGGCGCCTTCTTCTTCACCGGCGGCGGGGGCGGCGGGGGCGGCGCCACTGTCGGGGCGCTCGAGATGATGCTGCCGAGGACGCCACCAACCGCTCCGCCGAGGCTCCCGCCGGGGACTCCGCCGACGACTCCTGAGATGCCAGCGCTGGGCGCCGCGACATCCTCTTCGATGACCGCGACTTGGTCTGGGATGGCGACCGGCTGCGTCAGGGCGCCGGTGTCAAACTCCTTCGGCACGATTTTCGCCACGTCGACCGGCGGGGGCGGCGGGGGCGGCGGCGGGGGCGGCGCCGTCAGGAAGCTGACGAATTCGGTCGCCGGAAGTTCGTAGTAGTTGAGCACTGGGATCAGCAGCAGGATTGCGACCACCAAGCATTGCCCGACCGTCGAGATGATCACGGCCCACCGCGACGTACCCTTGTCGGTGATGATTGCGTCTTCAAACATGGTTCCAAACTCCTTCCGGCCATTGTACCGGATTCAGATTCGCCTCCTCCGCCTGCGGCCCGCGGCTCCGGAGGTCATGCGCTGCTGGCCCCAAAGCAGAACCGGACTGGCGACAAAGATGGAGGAGTAGGTCCCGACGAGGACGCCGATAACCAAGGCGAACGAAAAGCCGCGCAGAACCTCTCCACCAAAAATAAACAAGCACGCTACAGCTACCAAAGTCAAGCCCGAAGTCAGCACGGTCCGGCTCAAAGTCTGGTTGATGCTGCGATTCAACAACTCCGTCAAGCTCGATCTCCGAGATGCTGTGCGGTTCTCCCTGACCCGATCGAAGATCACGATCGTGTCATTCATCGAGTAGCCCACCAATGTTAACAAAGCAGCCACCACTGTCAACTCAATCTCGCGCCCGAAGATCGAGAAGAAGCCGATAGTGATGAACACATCGTGGAAGACCGCGATCACGGCTGCCACGCCGTAGATCCACTCGAAGCGGAACGCAAGGTAGACTAGCATACCCGCCAGGGCGAAGAGCACTGCCTTCAAGGCTTGCCATTGCAGCTCGCCCCCGATCTTCGGGCCCACTACCTCGACGCCGCTGATATGGAAGGCGCCCATCTCGACCGCCTCCGCCGCGGCGGAAGCCACGCTCGGCGGAACGCCCTGCACCCCGGCCAGCTCGGACGAATCGCTGACCAAGCCGAAATACGGGGCTTGGTCGCGCCAGGCGATCAGGGCCGCGGCCGATCGTTGCAGGTCCTGGCTGCTGTGACCGGCGGCCCGCAGTGAAGCGTTCGACATGAGCGCCTGCGCCAGGGCCTCGGAGCCGGCGTTGTTAAAGTCCAACTTGCCTCCGGCGACCGGGTAGATCTCGCGCAGGGTGTCAATCACCTGGGCCTTGCCCGAGGTCTCGACGAAGTCTCCCGCCAGATCCAAGTCGATTTTCAGCTCGTGGCTGTCGGGGCTGTCCTCGAACGGCTGCAGCGTGGCAACGCTCAGCCCCTTGTCTGTGAGCACGCTCCGGATGCGATTCAAGTCCGGCTCCTCGGTGAACTTCACATACACCAGCGTCCCGCCCTTGAAGTCGATGCCGAACTTCAAGCCGCCATTCAGCGCGGCGCTGATCGCGCCTGCGGCCAGCAGCGCGGCCGAAAGGCCTAGAAAGAAGTGGCGGCGACCCAGGAAGTCGATGTTGGTCTGGCCAATCAGTTGCATGTCTGTGAAATTGCGCTGCGACCCGTTCCGGTTCCCCTAGACACCGAGCGGCCCTGCGAAGTTTCCCTAAATACTCAGTTCCCTGACTTGCTGCTTGCGCCGGAGGGTGAGATCGAAGATCAGCCGCGACACAAACACGGAGGTGAAGAGGTTCGCGATCAGGCCAATGGCCAGCGTGACCGCGAAGCCCCGCACGGGCCCGCGTCCGAAGAGGAAGAGAAACGCGGCCGCGACGATCGTCGTGACGTTGGTGTCGATGATGGTCAGGAACGCCTTGCCGAAGCCCGCGTTGAGCGCGGCGACAACCGCCTTGCCCTCGCGGAGTTCCTCGCGGATGCGCTCGAAGATGAGTACGTTGGCATCCACGGCCATGCCAATCGTAAGGATGATGCCGGCGATGCCTGGCAGCGTCAGCGTGAAGCCGAACGCGCTGAGAACGGCCAGCAGGATCAGGAGATTGAAGAAAAGCGCAAGATTTGCGTTGATCCCCGCCGCCTTGTAATAGACGAGCATCATCAGCACGATGATGGCGACGCCGTAGAGGGAGCTGCGAACCCCCTGGCGGATCGAGTCCGCTCCGAGCGAGGCGCCGACGGTGCGCTCTTCGAGATAGACGACCGAGGCCGGCAGGGCGCCGGCACGCAGCACCAGCGCCAGATCGAGCGCCTCGGTCTGCGAGTCAATGTTATTAATGACGCCGTCGGCCTCGATGCGCGACTGGATCGTGGCAACGCTCTGGATGCGGCGGTCCAGGACCACAGAGAGATTCTGGCCGATGTTGGCGGCGGTAAAAATCCCGAACCGCTGCCCGGCTTGCCGCGACAAGGTGAATGCCACTTGCCAGGCGCCCGGGTTCTGCGTATCGCTCCCGGCTGTTGCGGCGCGCAGGTCGCGTCCGGTCACGATGGGGTTACGCTGCAGCAGGTACCATTCGCTGCGGCCGCGCTCGGCGTAGTGCGCCAGCTCGCTGTTGGCGGGCAGGATGCCGTTGTTCTGGGAACGGGCCGCCTCGGGCGTCGCGTATGGGCCGCCAACCACCAGCTTGATCTCCAGCTGCGCGGACATCTGCAGCAGGTTCATCACCCGGGCCGGATCGCTTACGCCGGGCAGCTGGACCAGAATCTCGTGCTCTGCCTCGGCTCGGCCGTGCTGCTGGATTACCGGCTCGGTCAGTCCCAATCCGTTGATGCGGTTCTCGATCGTCGACATGGACTGCTGGAGCGTCTCCGCCTTCAGGCGGAGCAACTCGCTGGGACGGAGAGTCAAGGAGAACGAGCTTCCGCCGGTCGAGCTGGCCAGCCACAGGGGCGCGTCCTCGTCGAGGATAGCCCGCACATCGCTGACCCGGTCGGTCGGCGTGCCCTCCAGCTGGATCTCGATGCTGTCCGCCTCCTCGATGGAGCCCGGGTCGTTGCGGCGCAGACCGCTGTACGTGATCTGCGCCCTCAAGAGGCGCGCCTTGAGGCGCTCGATAGTCAGGTCGGCCTCCGATTTGAGGGAGTCCTGCACCTGCACCTGCAGGATCAGGTGCGTGCCGCCCTTGAGGTCGAGGCCAAGGGCGATGTTGTCCGCGAGATTCTGCCTGATGCCGTCCAAGCTCGGGGACAAGCCGATGACGCGCCAGAAGCAGGTCGCGAAAACAGCCAGCACCAAGAGTATCTTCAGTCCGAACCGGCTTCTCATTTTCGACTATCCGTTGGCCCCGGGGCTACTTGCCGGGCTTCTCCGCCATGCCCACCACCGCGCTGCGGGCGAACTCGAGCTTGACAGCGTCCGGAGCGATCCGCAGAGTGACTCGGCCCTCGGCCAGGCCCACCACCGTGCCAATCAGCCCGCCGTTGGTCACAACCCGGTCTCCCGACACCAAATTGGCCAGCATTGCGTCGAGCTTCTTCTGCCGCTTGCGGGCGGGCCAGATCACCAGCAGGAAGAAAATGCCGATCATCAGCAGGATCGGCACGAACGGGCTCCAACCCGCGCCTTGCAGGAGCATGGCCGGCGCGGCCAGCCACGGGTCGGCTTGTTCCAAGGTCACAAAGTGCACGGAAATCGTCGGGATTCAGAGGAAACAGCCGCGGGGAAAGCGCAGGGCCACACCACACTATAGCGAAGTGCGGAATGCCAGAGCCGAAGGAGGGCCTATGGCCGCGGTGGCCCATCAGCGGCCGCCAGCCACGCTAGCGGCAATCGCGAGCAAGTACTCCGGCAACCTCCCAGCAACAATAGCTTCGCGAATCCGGCGCATCCTGTCAAGGTAGTGCCATAGGTTGTGCAGCGTGGCGAGCGTGGAGTAGAGCATCTCCCTAGACAGGAAGAGGTGGCGAAGGTAGGAACGCGTGAAGTTCCGGCAGCAGTAGCACCCGCAGTCGGGATCGGGAGGAATGCTGGATCGGGCGTGTGCGGCGTTCTTGATCATGACCTTGCCTTCCCCGGTGAACAGGCAGCCGTTGCGGGCGTTGCGAGTCGGAAGTACGCAATCCATCATGTCGATCCCCAGCGCGACGTACTCGCCGATCTCGTGCGGCATCCCCACTCCCATGGCGTAGCGCGGCTTGCGCCGGGGCAGCACTTCCTCGCAGGCGGCGGCCATCTCGTAGCTGAGCGGCCTGGGCTCTCCTACCGACAGACCGCCCACGGCGTAGCCCGGGGCGTCGAGATCGACCAGGCGCCGCGCGCACTCGCGGCGCAGGCCGGAATGCATCGATCCCTGCACGATGGCGAAGAGCATCGTGTCCGGGTTCGGGTCGGCCGCGCGCCAGTGAGCGAACGATCGCGAGGCCCAGCGAAGCGTGAGCTCCATCGACTTGCGGGCTTCGGCCTCGCCCGCGGGGTACGGGGTGCAGTCGTCCAGGACCATCATGATGTCGCCGGCGAGCGACCGCTGGATGTCAACTGCCAGCTCCGGGCTCAGGAAGCGGTGCGAGCCGTCGAGATGGGACTTGAAGTCCACTCCTTCTTCCCGGACGCGACGAAGCCCGGCAAGGCTGTAAATCTGGTAGCCGCCGGAGTCCGTGAGCAAGCCCCGCGGCCAGCGCATGAATTGGTGCAGTCCCCCGCACGCGCGGATCGTCTCCTCGCCCGGTCGGAGCCACAAGTGGTACGTGTTGGCGAGAACGATGCGCGCGCCAAGCTCCTCGCCAAGCTGCTTCGGGGTAAGTCCCTTCACCGTCGCCTGCGTGCCCACCGGCATGAACACCGGCGTTTCGATCGGGCCGTGCGCCGTGTGGAGAATGCCGGCGCGCGCGCGGGTCTGGGGGCATTCCGCAACAATCTCAAAGCGGGGTTTCACCGGCAGGCCGCTGTTAACCAGTCTGCCGCACGCCGGCTCGCGCGGCAGCGAGCCCCTCCGGCGGACTCTGGGTCGAGATTCTCGGTCTCATGCATGCAATCATGCGGCTCGGGCAAAGATGGTTTGAAGTCGTGTTAGGGATTCGCATCGTGAGGTCCCTAATAGTCAGATCGGCAAGCGAGCATTCGTGACTCGATTTGCGGGACCTGCTTTCCCATGTTGCAACGGAAATCGTATCCAACCAATTCATTCTGGAATTCGGCAGGCATCGAGATACTCTATCTTTCCTATAATAGCGTTGGATTTTCCAGGATGCTTCCTCCGATTCATCGATCTGACCGTCGGTCAATTCAGTTAAAACCGCCAGCTGCAATCAAGCCTTGATCCATGACTTGGCAATGAAGCGAAAATGAGTTACCAATCGAATTCCTCCAACACACTATTGTTGGCTATACAATCCACGGGAATATCTCTTCGGATGCCTGCACGAGGCCAAGCACTAAGAGGAGGCAGTCCGCAGCAGCTCGCACAAGGCTAGCTATTTCTCTCGAACGCTAACTAACTCCTCTCCTCAATATGACCGGCAATTGATTTCGATTCCGATTTCGAGTGAAAGTCGGTTGAATACGTGCCCCTGCTGTGCGATCAAGTCGGTATCGCGGAAAGCAATTGCGGCTCGTTCATGCCGGCTAGCTGAAAACTGTCGCTGGTTCGGCGAGTTTCCTCGGATCGGGACGGTTGCCAGCGATTTGCCCTTGATGGACGAAGCCGCCACGGCTGGCATGAGTTGCACGAATGTGCGTTCGCGCCGACCCGTCGGGTCGCTGGATCGCCGGCGACCGGTCTCGACGACACGGCGCAGTCCGGCACCGCGCTCGCTCGAAGCAGACCGCGCGGCGACCTGCCGCAAGGGATCGCTCGTTCTCGGGGCGTGGGTGCCGAGTGCGCCGAGTGGTCGAGCATTTCTGGCACGAGACCTAGGTCCGCCGGCCGTCGACAACTTGGTATATTGAGGCTTCGGTTCATCCATCGGACAACTTCATGCCAGAAAAGCCCACCCGGTCAACCGGGAATCGACCCGTCAGGCGGCCAAGGCCGGGCAGGCGGACCAAGCTGACCGGTGCTGCTGCCGAGGCGGCGGCGCGCCGCAAGGCTGCCGCGGCGGAGCGGCGGCGAAAAGCCCAGGAAGAAGCCCTGCGCATCGCGTCACTGACGCCGCTGGAAGCACCGCACGAAAAGGGCTGGCCGTGGTCGGAAGGCACAATGACGGGAAACCGCAAGAAGAAGCCCGGCCTGCTCGCGATAACGAACGACAACTGTACCGGATGCGCCGGCTCCCCGGTCTGCATCAACTACTGTCCGGTTGACGAATGCATGTACTGGATCGACGACGAGGACCATCCCCCGTTCGGGCGGATCGAAGTGGACGGGCAGACCTGCATCGGCTGCAAGCAGTGCATTGCCAAGGGGCCCGACGGCACTTTCCTAGACGGCTGCCCTTGGGACGCCATCGACATGGTGCCGATTGCCGAGGTCGAGGCCGAGCTCGGCGTCAAGTACGAGTTCTGAGGCCGCTATCGCCGCGACGGTTCGGTGGCAGGATGAAGCACTCTAGCAGGTTCCTGGCGATCGTGGACGACGCCAAGTCGCGAATCCGCGAAACGACCGTGGAGGCCGTGCGGGCCGATCGCGCCGCCGGGTTGGATTTCGAACTGATCGACACCCGCGAGGACTCGGAGTGGAACCTGGCCCATGCCGCGGGCGCGCGGCATTTGGGCAAGGGCGTGATCGAGCGCGACATAGAGCGCACGATTCCCGATGCAGACACGAAGATCGTGCTCTATTGCGCCGGCGGATACCGCTCGGCGCTGGCCGCGGACGCGCTCCAGAAGATGGGCTACGCCAACGTCTACTCGATGGCGGGCGGCTGGCGGGCATGGAATGCCGCGGCCATGCCGGTCGAGCGCGGGCAGGCGGGCTGAGGCGCGCCCGCTACGGGCCAGCGACCGAGCCGCCAAGAAACCGCAGCTCTACCGAGGCCGAATCGGGCCGGCACAACAGGCGGGTGCCTGGCGGCAGGCGGATCGGCCGGAGGAACCAGTAGTCCAATTCGAGGACCGGGTTCGGCTCGCGCAGCCAGATCATGTGCTCGACCCTGCCATCGGGCAGGTGGGCGGTCAGTTGCAGCCACCCCCCGCCCTGCGGCCGCTCAGGGCTGACCCCGGTTGCCACGACCTCCCTGTCGAGCAGCACCGAACCGCGGACTGTCCGCCGGCCAGCCTCCGGCGCCTGGCTGTCCCGACCGTGTCCGTGGTCGTGAAACGGCTCCAGGAACAGGGCGTCGCCCTCGGGTGCGCCGCCCTCAACCCAACTCGATATGACCGCAATCTCGGGCAGCGAGAGGCTGGCGTCGTTGCGAAACGCGCCGAAGCCCTTCACCGCGCCCCAGGGCGGCATCCGGCGCGTGAGCACCTCGTGCTTGATCGCCTTCGCCCACGGGCGCACCTGCGCGTAAGTGGTCAGTGGCATCGGGGCGGAACCGCCGTCCCGGTGGCACGCCGCGCAACGGCTGTAGAAGATTCGCGAGACGTTGCGCGTCCACGTCAGCTCGGTAGTGATTGCCTCGTGCGCCGACAAGGACCAAGCCAGCCATGGCGCGGCAGCCGCTGCCCAGAGGGCAGGAGAGAGGAGCACCGCCGCCCTTGGACGGAATCTGGCTCGCTGCCCGACTCCCATCGCAGAGCGAGCGATCAGTCGCCGCCGGTCTCGGCCGCCTTGCGCTGAGTCACGTAGGGACCGACATCCTCCGAGGCGTCGAAGCCGACCTCGAAGAAGCCGATCATCATTTCCTCCCAGCTCTGGTCGCCCCAGCGCACTTCCGCCGTCGGGTCCGGGTTGTCAGGGTTGTTGGGCGAGTTGTCGAAGTGGGCCACGCATTCGATCGCCGTGCCCGCGGAAAGCTTCATCGGCTCCTTCAGGTAGTAGTAGAACTGCCAGTCGAAGTCGTATTTCGGAACGCTCAGCAAGACCTGCTTGCGACCGTCCGGATAGCGGATGTCGAAACGGAAATCCTTGCCGCGCAAGTGCATGTGCGGCAGGAGGCTGAGCAGTTCGACCTCCCGGTTAAGAACCCACTTGGATTCGACGGGATGGTTGGGCGCTCCGGGCGGAATGACGAACTTGCCGTTCGAAGCCAGCATGGTGACGATGCGCTTTGCCGGCGGGCTGTCCCTGAACTTCAAGCCGATGCGACTGCGGTCGAACGCTTCCTTGCCGTTCGCGGTGTAGTGCAGCTGCAGCACAATGTCCGCGCCGGCGGGCAGCATCTTGGCGTACTCGGTGCCCACCCACGACGCTTGCTCCTTGCCGGGAGCGTAGCCGGTCAGCACTTCGCGGTACTCGTTGCGCGACTTCTTGCGATCCTTTTTCTTCGTCGCCCGGGGCACAAACACCTTGCCTGGAACAGCCCCCTCGAGCCACGAAGACCCCTTGGGGCGCGTAAAGGCGAGAACGTGATGCACAACATCGCGCTGGTCCGGACGCACCTCGGCAGCCACCACCCACCTGTCCTCTGTGAAGTTGGTGGGAATGACCAAGTAGTGATAGTCGATCGTGCCTTCGGGCGGAACGCGGAACGCCTCGGGCAGCTCGAGCACCATGTCAGGCTCGCCGATGTTCCAGCCATCGACGAATTGCAGCGGCTCGGGAGCATCGGAAGGATCGCCGCGCGCTGCACCGGAATCGACCCAGTCCATCAGAGTCCTTTTCTCGGCGGGGGTCAGCACGTGGGCGTTGGACCATTCCCCGTAGCGCGGATCGGCGAACCAAGGCGGCATGCGGTCCAGCGCCACCGCCTCTTGGATCGCCCGTGCCCAAGGGCGCGTCTGCTCGTAGCTCAGGAACGCCATCGGAGCCGCTTCGCCAGGCCGGTGGCACTGTTGGCAGTGCCTTTGCAGGATCGGTTCGACGTCCGCGTGAAAGGTTGGCTGGCTCGCGAAAAGCAGTGACGTAACGCCTATGACTAAGAGCAACCAGAATGACCTGACTATCGAAAGCGCCATCGGTATCTAGCTTAGCAGTCGCTCCCGCGGATTGCTGCGCGTCCGGGGACCGCAGCTAGCTGTGAAGAAAAGCTTTACAATTCCGCCGATACCTTCGCGCGGGTCGCGCTGGAGGCCCGCGGAGCGCATAGCAGAAGTCGTCGGGCGCCATCTAGCCACCTGCCTTGAAAACCGTTTTGCCATTCCCGGCACGTCCGGACGGGCGACCTGATGTTCAGGTCTGCAACTCCAGAGACCCGTGACTGCAGATCTCCTCCGCCTGTCGGCGGAACTCGCGATTCACCTTCGCCCGTGCCTCAATGTCGTAAAGCGGCAGGAAGTCGTCCGGGCTCTGAAGACGGAGACGCAAATCGGCCTGGCCGGGATCCGAATCGCGTCCTCGCCGCCGCGCGGCACAGGACCGAGTTGGCGGCGAAGGCGACCATCGCCGCCGTCGTCAGGAGGCTGGCGTGCCTGACCCGCGCCACGGCTTCAGACGTGGCCACCATCGACCCACGTGCAGGCAATAGGTCTCGTACGACCCTCCGAATCTTCGACGCAGTGTCGGCTCCTCGTAGAACAGCACGTTCAGGTGGAACGCGACCAGCATCACCCCTGCGTACGCGAACAGCGGGGCCTGGCCAAAGAGCAGCGCCTGCCCTGAAACGATGATCAGCACGGAGACGTACATCGGGTTTCGCAAGAACCGATAGAGGCCGGACGCCACCAGCGCTTCGGTCTGCTCCACCGGTGCCGGTGTGCCACGCCCCTCAAGGGCGAAGCGGGCGAAGCAGTCCAGCAGGCAGGCCAGACCCGCCGCGACCGCCGCGACACCCACTACGCGCTCGCCGGGAAGCCCGAGCAGCGGTCGCTGCATCGTCCAACCGACCAGTGCGAACGGTCCGACGCCGGCAACGACAGCGGGAGCGACCCAGAAGAAGACGAACGACCCCACGAGCGCACGCGTACGTGTGCCCTTCGCAAACCACGTCATGGGACCCTGGGAGTCTGGCACGTGATGTCCAGGCGGCTTCGCGCCTGTTGTCGTGCGCCGTCTGTGAGACTTCGCATGCGGTCTCGTTCCCCGTTCAGCATACTGGCACTCGCACCGATTCTTCGGTCTTCACCGATCTGAGTACAGCGGTTGAGCGGTCATGAAGCGCATCAAGTCTCGACCGGATCGAATCGCGTGGGCGGTGGCCCGCTTCAGTTTCAGCAGCGGCATCGTTTCATCCCGCATGCCCCGTGCCCGGCGCAGGACCGCCTTGTTGGCGGTGTTGATCGGCCAGATCCTACACACGCTCGACCTCTCCTGATCGAATGTTCTTGTCGCCGGGGTCGCGCCTCATGACGCCCTCCACGGCGACCTGATGCTTAGCTCTGCAACTCGACAGACCCTCGACCGCAGATCTCCTCCGCCTTTCGGCGGAACTCGCGATTCACCTTCACCCGCGCCTCAATGTCGTAAAGCAGCAGGAAGTCGCCCGGGCGCTGGAGACGGAGACGCACGTCGGTCTCGCCGGGATAAGCTTGCACCAGTTCCCAGAGCCGCTGCGCCCGCGAACCCGCTTCCTTGCCGCCGTTGAGGGCAAGCGTGAGGGAGACTTGGCTCGGTTGCGGCAGCCGGGCGTGCTCCAGCGCCGTCATCTCGGCGACCGACACCTTGCGCCCGGCCTCATCGTCCTCTGCTCGCACCGTCCCCTTCACATAGACGGGGCGGTCGACGACCAACTCGCTCTCCACCTGCTGGAACTGGTTGGCGAACACCAACAGTTCGACGGTGCCCTGCTTGTCCTCCAAGACGGCCGTGGCCCATGCGCGACCCTCCCGGTTTCTCTTCCGCAGAATGCTGTGGAGGATGCCGCAAAGAGACACCTCATCGTTATTCTGCCGCTCGCTTAGGCCGGAACTCGGCGTTGCCTCGAATTCCTCGATCACATCGGCATAGGCGTCCAGAGGGTGCCCGGTCACGTAGAACCCGAGCATCTCCTTCTCCTTGGCGAGCCGGTCAAGCTCGTCCCAATCCTTGATATCGGGCAAGCTGACGGCTCCAGGGACGGATTCGGCGGCCGACCCGCCAAAGAGCCCCTCCTGGCCGGTCTCGCGATCCCTGGAAGCCCGCTGCCCCGCCTCGACCGCGGCGTCGAGCACCTCGCTCATTTGCGCGCGATTCCCTTCGAGGCAGTCCAGTGCTCCGGCCCTGATGGCGCTTTCCAGCATGCGCTTGTTGAGCTTGCTCCAGTCGACGTTCTCGCAGAATTCGAGCAGCGTGCGGAAGCCGTTCTGGCTTTCCTCGCGGGCCTGGACGATTGCGTCCACCGCTCCCCTCCCAACATTCTTGATGGCACCGAGGCCGAATCGGATCGCTCGATCGCCCGAAGGAGTGAAGTCCCAGAACGAAGTCCCAATATCCGGGGCGAGAATCTCGATGCCCATATCACGGCACTCATTGAGGTAAAGCCAGACCTTGTCCGCGTTATTCAATTCGGCCGTCAGTAGAGAGGACATGAATTCCACGGTGTAATGCGTCTTCAGATAGGCCGTCACGTAAGCGATCAACCCATAGGCCGCCGAATGGGACTTGTTGAAGCCGTAGCCTGCGAATTGCTCCATCAGGTCGAACAGCTTGGAGGAGGCCGCTTGCGGAAAGCCCCGGTCCCTGGCACCGCTAAGGAATCGATCCCGCTCCACGGCCATGACCTCGGGTTTCTTCTTGCCCATCGCGCGGCGGAGCAAGTCGGCGTCTCCCAAGGAGTAACCGGCGACGACGTTCGCGATCTGCATGACTTGCTCCTGGTAGACGATCACGCCGTAGGTCTCCTTGAGCAGCGGCTCGATCTCCGGCAGGAGGTACTTCACCGGCTTGCGGCCGTGCTTGCGGTCGATGAATTCAGGGATCATGCCCCCCTTGATCGGCCCGGGCCGGTACAGAGCGTTGAGTGCGCATAGGTCCTCCAAGCGCTCGGGCTTGTAACGCCGGCAAATGTCCGTCATGCCCTTGGATTCGAACTGGAAGACGCCGCTGGTCATGCCCTCCGAGATCAGAGCGTAGGTCTTGGCGTCGTCGAGAGGAATCGTGTCTTGGCTCAACTGCTCGCCCGTGCGCTTCTTGATCCACCGGAACGTGTCCTCGATGATCGTGAGCGTCGTGAGGCCAAGGAAGTCCATCTTGAGCAGTCCCATTAACTCGAGACTGTTCATGTCGTACTGGGTGACGATTTCGTCCTTGCTTGTCTTGTAGACCGGAACCAGGTTCTTGAGCGGCTGGGGAGCGATCACGACGCCGGCCGCATGTACGGAGGGGTTGCGAGCGATGCCCTCTAGGCGCTTGGCGGTCTCCATCATCTTGTCGACGTTCTTGTCTTCCCGCATGGCCCGCCGCAGCCGCGGCTCTTGCTCGATGGCTTGGTCGAGCGAGATTTTCAGCACATCCGGCACCAGCTTCGTCAGGCGGTCCACCTGGCCGAAGCTCATGTCCATAACCCGGCCGACATCCTTGATCGCGGCCTTGGTGGCCATGGTGTTGAAGGTGATGATCTGGGAGACCTGCTCGCGCCCGTACCTCTCGGTCACGTACTGGATCACCTCGCCGCGGCGGTTCATGCAGAAGTCAATGTCGACATCGGGCATGGATTGACGCTCGATGTTCAGAAACCGCTCGAAGAGCAGGCCGTATTGCAGCGGGTCGAGGTCGGTGATCGACATGGCGTACGCAACGAGCGATCCCGCTGCGGAACCGCGGCCAGGCCCGACCGGTATGCCCTTCGACCGCGCGTAGCGGATGAAGTCCCAGACGATCAGGAAATACCCCGAGTACTGCATCTTCTGGATGACCTTGATCTCGTGATCGAGGCGCTCCTCGTATTCCGGCAGGGGCCTGCGCAAGCGGCCTTGGCGGGCGAGTGCCTCCAAGCGCACCCGCCTGTGCTCGAAGCCCTGGCGAGCGGCGTATTCGAAGTAGGTTTCAATCGTGTGGTTTTCGGGGACGGCGAATTGAGGGAACGGGTCTTGGACTGGCTCGAGCTGCAGGTCGCACATCTGGGCGATTTCCCAAGTCCGGTCCACGGGGGCCGCATCTCCGTTGAAGAGGTCCAGCATCTCCTGGCGGGACTTGAGATAGAACTCCTGTGACCCGAAGCGAAGGCGCTTCTCGTCGCTCAGCATCTTGCCGGTTTGCACGCACAGCAGCGCATCGTGCGCGCCTGCGTCCTCCTTGGTCAGGTAGTGGGCGTCGTTGGTGGCCACCAGCGGGATGCCTGTCTCTTGTGCGAGGCGCATCTGCAGGGGAATCAGCTGCTTGTCGAGCTCTAGCCCGTGGTCCTGGATCTCGAGGTAGAAGTTCTCCTTGCCGAAAATGTCGAGATAGTCGTAGGCGATCTTGCGTCCGTCCTTGTAGCTGCGCTGCAGCAGCGCCTCCTGCAGGTCGCCGCGCAGGCAGGCCGAGAGGCAGATCAAGCCATCGGAGTATTGGGCAAGCAGGTCCTTGCTGATGCGCGGCTTGTAGTAGAACCCTTCCAGGTACGCGGTCGAAACCAGGTTGATGAGATTGCGATAGCCCGTCTCGTTCTTGCAGAGCAGAACGAGATGGTGATAGCGCATGTCAGCGTGATGGCGCTTGTGGTCTCCGTCAACGGTGTATACCTCGCAGCCGACGATCGGGTTGACGCCGATCCTCCTAGCAGCGGTGTAAAAGCTGACTGCCCCGAACAGGTTTCCGTGATCGGTGATGGCAACCGCGGGCCACTCGCGCTGCTCGGCGATCTTCATCAGCCTCGGGATATGGCACGCGCCGTCGAGCAGCGAGTAGTCGGTGTGGCAGTGGAGGTGGACGAAGGGCTTGGGCATGCGGAATGAAGATCCAAGTATAGGAAAACTCCAAGACGGCTCGGCCCGGCCCTCATGGGCTGTTTCCCCCTTCGGCAGCCGGTCATGGACACGGGTCGCGATCCACCCCCTAGCGGCGCGATCCCGGGCAAGTCGAAGCCGGACGCTTGGCGAGGACATTGCTAAGCGACCGAAGCTGCGGGGATGGTCGCCGCTGCCGCAGCCCCGGGGGGCCCGCGAAGCGCTTTTCGGCTATTTGCGGGACTGAAGGAAGCGTGGCGCCAGGCAAGCGCGCGGAACGTCAGAGACGAGGCGCATCACTGCGGCGGGAGTGCCCGCGCTGCGACGAGACAAGGCGCCGTGCCACATGAAGAAGGATTCTCTGCCAGCGTTCCGGAAGCCGTGCCAAACCGCCGGATTCCACGAATGCCTCGGCGCGAGCACGCGCATCGGAAGCGCTCGAATGCGACAAGGGCCCAACCGGCTGGCGGAATTCGCCATGGCCCTCGACTCTTGGATCGATTCGTTTTCCGCGAGGCTCTCTGAATCGTCCTCTGGTCTCGCTGCCCTCCATTTCTCTCCGTCAGAGGTGCCGAGCACGGCACTTCAAGTGAGATGAACTGCGCGGTCGAGATTGTCACGAAAACTAGCTGCCAAGATTCATTTCATGCACCAGCTTGAGGCCGGGATTGAAGGTCAATCGAATGCCCGGAAGAACCGTGGAGATAGAATTGGACTCGATTCATGCGCTCCCAGCAACAATTGGCTTGACAGTTTCTTGAACCAAGCGGCGGGCAAGTCATCGGGTCGCGACTGGCTATATCAACGACGGGCGATCGGCGCCTTGAAGACGCGTGCGCGCATTTCCGCGTCACCGTCCGCACTGGCATCGGCAAATCCAGGATTCTAGAAGAAATTCTAATTAATAATCCCGTGCTTCCTGTGCCCCATATCGATGCAATAACATTGCCATGTTGCTGGCACAAATTGCGCAGGATGCTGGCAAGAATGCAGCCACGACAATCACGAGAATCCGCCATCAATTACGTTCCGGCACAGAGAATTCTTCGGAGCTCGGTGCATTTCAATCCCGTCGCCTGAAGGAGGGGGCCGCCCGAAGGCGGATGTCAGCGCTGCGCGGCGAGCCAGGAACAGGTCGGCCCGGCCCCCCGCTGTTCGAGAGCCGACTAGGGCAGCTCGACGCGTACCGGCATGGGCGCACGTGGCGGCTTTAACCCGCCGAAGACCTTCACCAGATGCGCAGCGGGCGGCCGGTGTCCTCTTGTCATCCAGCTTACGGCCAGATAGACGGCGAGCGAGACGCAGAACGCCGGGATGATCTCATGCACGTCGCGCAGTCCCGGTACAGTGAATCTCACGCCGAACCGCCATGCCAGCGTCGCGGCCATGCCGACCAGCATCGACCAGAAGGCACCGTGGCCCGTGCCCCACTTCAGGTACAGGCCGCCGAAGATGGCCGGGAAGAAGCCGGCGGCGAAGACCGCCCCCGAGAAGCTCGTGAGTTCGACCACGCCCGCAGGCGGGTAGATCGTGAGCAAGAAGACCACTCCGCTGTAGGCGACGATCGCAACCCGCGTCCACCGCACGGTCGATCGCTGGTCAGCCGGCAGCCAAAGATTCCGGATGTCTCCGACCGCCGCCGTGCCCACGATCAACATCACTGAGGCCAGCGACGACATTCCAGCGGCGAAAAGGCCGGTGATGCAGATCGCGCTCACTGCGGGGTTGTCGAATTTCGCCAGCATGAAGCCGACGACTTCGTCGGTGTTGCGAATCAGGTGCGCCGCCTCCTGGTCGTCGGCCATCCCATGCACCAGCGCGCCCAAGCCCATGACGCACACAAGGGAGACGCCGAGGAATATCGGCGTCCAAATCATTGCAAAGCGCATGCCCTTTGCATTGTCAATCGAGTAGAAACGGACCAGGCACCGCGGCTCGGCGATCTGCTTCATGCCGACCGACAGACCGATGCCGAGAATGTAAGTGACCGATACGAGCGCGCCGAACGTCACTAGGCCGTCACCGATGGGGACTCCGTCGGCGGAAACGTGGGACACCTCCGATATTCGCTCGAAGAGCGGTCCGATTCCTCCCGCGTACACGAACGGGATCGCTGCCATCACGATGGCCACAGCGAGCATCATCAGGCCCTGGACAGCGTCGGTCCACAGTACGCTGTACATCCCGCCCATCACGGTGTAAAGGCAGGTGAATCCGAGAATCGCCGCCACGCCCCAGCCGTAGGGCACGCCCAGCACGGTTTCCAGGAGATGGGCGCAACCCTTGGCGATGCCAGCCATGTACCACAGGGTGGCGAACAGAATCGTCAGCGCGGACAGCACCCGCGTCGGCTTGGATAGCGGGCTCTTGTAACGGAAGTCGAAATAATCGGGAATCGTGACGGATTTCAGCCCGACCGTCTGGTTGCGAAGCCTAGGGCCCAGCAGCAGCCATGACACCATGCAAAAGACAGTCCATAACACGCCCACCCACGCCCAGCTCAATCCGGACGCGAAAGCCTGCCCAGCCTGTCCGATGTAGGTGTTGGTGCTTGCGAACGTGGAAAAGAACGCTAGAGAGACGACCCACCCGGGTATGCTCCGCTTGGCAACGTAGAATTCATCGACGCCTCGCGAAGCCCGCCGGCGAAAGTGCCAGCCGATCCCGATGCACGCCGCCAAGTAGACGAGCAGCGCTAACAGGACCGGCCAGTGCTCGATCAAGGCAGCCATCGTCGCTATTCGTCGTCTCGACGCACCTCGACATTGAGACGCGTGACGATCCAAGCGTTAAGGACAACTAAGACGACGATTGCGAGGTAGGCGGCTGCGGTCAAGAAATCCACGGCTTCCTCTATGGTCTCTCAAGCCGCGGACCGTCCGGGCCGCGAGCGGGGCGCTCCCGCCCACGGTCGAGTACTTAGTGTGGGCGCACCTGCGCTCCGTGGGCAGTCTCTCCTACTGGACGCGCTTCGCGACAATCGTCACGCCACGACCCTGGCCGCCGCCGCGACGAGCTCCTCCGGGGCCCTGCCCTCTGGCTCCGCCCTGGCCGCCGGCAGGACGTTGGCCGCCGCCCCGGCCGCCAGGGGGGCGCCCACCGCCTGGTCCGCGCCCACCGCCGGGGGCGCCGGCTGGACGCTGCGCGGTGCGCGTTAACTGCATTTCATCGCCCATGACCTTGCCCTGGAACTGGAAGCGGAACTCCATCTCTCCGCGCATTACCGTCTGGACGAACGATACTTCGTCACCCGAGATCCTGCCGTCTTTGATCTCGAACTGGACCCTGTCGTTCCCGACGGTGCCGGTCAGGGAATCGCCATCCGACTTGAGGTCGAACATCATGACCTGCGTTCCCCTGGGATTCTCGATCTCGGCCTTCCACTTGCCGTCCACCCCGGCCGCGCGCAACCTGCGAACCGAAACTGCGGCCATGGGCACGACCATGGCAAATGCTCTTCTGGAAATCATTCTCTTAAGCCCTCCCGGTGCTTGCATGTTTAGGCGCAGCGGATCACCCGAGGTTATGCCGAGGCAGCAAGTCTTAACACTCTCTTGATTTCGGCCGCGCCAATCCGCCCTTCCCGCAGGATCCGCGGCTCGGGGGAGGCAAGATCCAAGATGGTCGACGGCACGGGATGCATCACGCGTCCGGAGTCGAGGATCAAGGGCAAGCGATCTCCCAGTTGCGCTTGGACCTCGTCAGCGGACCGCGCGCCGGCACGACCCGACAGGTTCGCGCTAGTGCCGGTCAAAGGGCAGCTGGCTTGGCGCGCGATGGCGCGCACCAAGGGCGAGCACGGCAGCCGCAAGGCAACCGTGTCGAGACCGGCAGTGACCATCGCCGGCAGACTCCCCCTCGCGGGAAGCACCATCGTCAGCGGTCCCGGCCAAAACGCGCTGGCCAGCGTCGCAAAGACGCTCGGAGGACGGCGTGTCACTTGCCGTGCACGGGCCAGGGAGTCGACCAGCAGCAGGATGGGCTTGTCTGCGGGGCGCCTCTTGACACGGAAGATCGCCCGCAAAGCGCGCTCGCTTCGCGCGTCCGCCAGCAGGCCGTAGAGCGTGTCGGTCGGTGCCGCGATCACCTGGCCCCGCCGAATCTCCTCGGCCCCGCGCCGGACCGCCTCCAATGCCGGCCGTCGAGGGTTCACTGGCACGCGCAAGCACCCGGGCACAGTCCACCATATTACGCTTAAGGTCCGGACACCCTCCGCCGAGGGCAGAGCGATGCCTAGCCGCCAAGAAATCATCACGAGCCGGAGCAATCCGTTGCTGAAAAAGTTGCGGCAGGCCGTGTCGCGGCGGTCGCTGACCGCGACCGGATTCGCTCTGGCGGAGTCGCCGCACCTGCTTAACGAGGCTTTGCGCTCCGGAGTCGAGATCGAGCGGGTTTTCGCAAGCGAAAGGACGGCAGCCGCGGTGGCCGGGCGACTTCCTCCGCACCGGCGCATTCCGTTGCATGTGGTCGCCGACAAGCTCTTTGACCGCGTCGCAACCACATCGCGCAGCCAAGGCGTCCTCTCGCTGGTGAAGCTTCCGGAATCGGAACCCGGCCCCGTCTTCGCGGGATTGACGCTCGTTCTCGACGGCATACAGGATCCGGGCAACGCCGGCACGATAGCCCGCTCCGCGGAAGCGTTCGGCGCTTCGGGCATTGTCTTTCTGAAAGGGTCGGCTTTGCCGACCAACCCCAAGGCGTTGCGGGCCGCCGCCGGCTCACTCTTCCGCCTGCCTGTCCTGGTGGGCACCGAAGCCGGCGCGCTCCCCGGGCTCGCCCGCCAGCACGGCAAGACGATCTTCGCCGCGGAGGCCCGCGGGGGCGTTCCGCTGTTCGACGCCGGTATTTCCCGGGACGCCGCGGTCGTCATCGGATCCGAGACCCACGGCATCACGCCGGTCATCCTGGAGGCCGCGACCCCTCTCGCAATACCGACGAAGTCGGTCGAGTCCCTGAATGCAGCCGCGGCTGCGGCGGTCATCATGTACGAGTGCTGGCGGAGCGGACTGCGATCGTGAGCCTTTTTCAGCCCGCCACCGACCATTCCGGCACCAGCGGGAGGCCGCTGCCGGAGCGGATGCGGCCCCGGTCCTTGGCGGAGTTCGTCGGGCAGGAGCACTTGCTGGGCGAGGGCAAGCCGCTCCGCCGCCAGATCGAAGCCGACGAACTCGGTTCGATGATCTTCTGGGGCCCTCCCGGCGTGGGCAAGACGTCCCTCGCGCGAATCATCGCCAGCGCCACTCGCTGCGAGTTTGTCTCCTTCAGCGGCGTCATGAGCCGTATCAGGGACGTCAAGGCAGTTCTGGTCGACGCCGAGCGAATGAGGCGTGCGGGGAGGCGGACGATTGTGTTCGTCGACGAGATCCACCGCTTCAACAAGGCCCAGCAAGATGCCTTCCTACCCTATGTCGAGAGGGGCGACATCGTCCTGATCGGCGCAACGACCGAGAATCCGTCCTTTGAGGTGATTTCGGCGCTGCTGTCCCGGGCGAAAGTCTACACCTTGGAGCACTTGACGTCCCCTCAATTGGTCCATCTCCAGAAGTCCGCCCTGCTGGATGCCGAGCGCGGCTTGGCGCGCTGCAACGCGAGCATCCCGCCGGAACTGCTGGAGCGCATCGCGGTCTTCGCGGGAGGGGACGCCCGCGCCGCGCTAATGGCTCTCGAAACTCTCGCCGGGGCCGCCTCGGACGGCGAGGCGTCGGAAGCCTTGCTCGAGGACGTGTTGCAGAAGCGGCTCCCACGCTACGACAAGGCCGGGGACGAGCACTTGAATCTCATCTCGGCCCTGCATAAGTCGGTCCGCTCAAGCGATCCGGACGCCGCGCTGTACTGGCTCGCCTACATGCTGGAAGGCGGGGAGGACCGTCTCTACATCGGGAGGCGATTGGTACGCATGGCAGCCGAGGACATCGGTCTCGCGGATCCGCGGGCGGTGCAATTGGCGATGGCTGCGGTCGACGCCTTCCGCCTCGTGGGCGAGCCGGAGGGCGATCTCTTCCTGGCCGAAGTGGCCGTCTACCTCGCTGTCGCGCCGAAGTCGGATGCGGTCTACACCGCTCTCGGCGCGGCGCAACGGGACGTGCGCAGGGGCCCGGCTCCGGTCGTGCCTCTGCAACTTCGCAACGCCCCGACGAAGCTGATGCGCGAGCTTGGGTATGCCGCAGGCTACGAGCACGCGCACGCGAACGAGGACGCACTGGTCGGCATGCCCTGCCTGCCCGAGGGCATGGAGAGCAAGCGCTATTACTTCCCGACGCGCCGCGGCATAGAGGAACGCATCTCCCGGCGGCTCGACGAAGTCCGCAAGCGGCGAGCTAGCCTGAGCTCCGAGAAACGGAACTAGCTACTCGGCATTCCCGCTCACGGCCGCGGCGGGCAGTTCCTGGCGCAGCCGCAGCAGTTCGAGCCGCACCGAGTCGCAAAGGGCGTTCCAGCTGGCCTCCAGAACGTCGTCCGACACGCCCACTGTGGTCCAGCTGGACTCGTGATCCGCCCAGTTGATCAAGACCCGCACCTTGGCGGCAGTGCCCTTGCCCGGGTTCAGCACACGCACTTTGTAGTCGACGAGCCGGATGTCCGCGACAGCTGGGTAGACCGTCGAGAGGCACCGCCGCAAAGCCCCTGCCATGGCGTCGAACGGTCCTTGAGCCGCGACGTTGGCGCGACGGACCCCGTCCGGAGTCTCCACGCTCATCTCGACCTGGCATTCCGAATGGTCGCGCCCCGACTTGCGGATCGACATTTCCATTGACTGGAGGCGGAAAAGGTGCTTTTCCTCCGCCAGAGCCTGGCGAATCAGCAGTTCGAAGGATCCGTCGGCGGCTTCCAGTTCGTAGCCTTCGAACTCCATCCGCTTGACGCGGTCGAGAACCTGCTTGCGAGCATCCGCCCCGAGCCGGTCGTCCAAGCCCTTCTCTCGAAGCTTGAATGTGATGTTGCTGCGCCCGGACAGGTCGCTGACGAGGACGCGCCGGCTATTGCCCACGGCTTCCGGCTCAACATGCTCGTAGGTGAGGGCGTCGCGCAGAACCGCGCTGACGTGGATGCCGCCCTTGTGGGCGAAGGCGCTCTTGCCGACGAACGCGGCCCCGTTCGCAAGAGGCAGGTTGGCAGTGTCGGCGATGTAGTTCGCGAAGGAAGTGAGCCTCGCGACATTCTCGCGTCCGACGAGGCTATGACCCAACTTCAGCTCGAGATTGCAGATCGTCGCGATCAGGTTGCAGTTCCCGCAGCGCTCGCCGTAGCCGTTCATGGTGCCCTGCACGTGGGTCGCGCCGAGTTCGACTGCGGCAATTGCGTTGGCGACCGCCAGCTCGGAATCGTTGTGCGTGTGGATGCCGATCACGCCGCCGAAGTTCTGGCGAACGTCCGCGAAGATCTCGGCGAGGCGGTCGGTCAGGGTGCCGCCGTTGGTGTCGCAGAGCACGAGGCAGTCCGCGCCGGCGCCCTGCGCCGCTTCGAGCGTGCGCAGCGCGAAGTCCCGGCTGGCCAAGTAGCCGTCGAAGAAATGCTCCGCGTCGTAGATCACCTCGCGGCCCAAGCGCTTCAGGTGCGCGACCGTAGAGCGGATCATTTCCAGATTCTGCCGCTCGGTCACGCGCAGGGCGCGCTCGGTGTGCAGGTTCCAGCTCTTTCCGAAGATCGTCACCACCGGCGTGGCCGACTCCACCAGCATCCGCACGTTCGGATCGTCCTCGACCGAGCTGGCGCCGTGGCGGGTCGATCCGAAAGCGACCAGGCGCGCCTGCCCGAGATGCAAGTCCGTCTTGGCTCGCTCGAAGAATTCCGCATCGCGCGGGTTCGATCCCGGCCACCCGCCCTCGATGTAATGAATGCCCAGTTCGTCCAGCTTGCACGCGATGGCAAGCTTGTCGGCGACGGAGAACGCTACGTTCTCGCCCTGGGTGCCGTCGCGAAGAGTCGTATCGTAGACAGAGACTCGCATAGATCCGCACTCGCTCCGGTCAGCCGTTCGCCGAAGGCGCGAGCGGAGTCGAGTCCGGCTTCTCCTTGCGGAGGAAGGGCATCATCGCCCGCAGCTTGCCGCCGACCTGCTCGATGAGCTGGCCTTCCTGCTCGGCCCGTGTCGCGAGGAACTTGGCGCGCCCGGCGCGATTCTCGTCCATCCACTCCTTGGCGAACGCCCCCGACTGGATCTCGGCCAGGATCGCGCGCATCCTCTCGCGCACGGCCGGGTCCACGACCCGCGTGCCGCGGGTATAGTCGCCATACTCGGCGGTGTCGGAAACCGAGTAGCGCATATAAGTAAGGCCCCCCTCGTAGATCAGGTCAACAATCAGCTTGAGCTCGTGCAGGCACTCGAAATAGGCGATCTCCGGCTGGTAGCCGGCGTCCACCAGCGTCTGGAAGCCCGCCCGGATCAATTCGGAGCAGCCGCCACACAGCACCGCCTGCTCGCCGAAAAGGTCACTCTCGGTCTCTTCCTTGAACGTGGTCTCGATCACGCCCGCCTTCAAGCAGCCCAGCCCGAGAGCGTAGGCCAGCGCCTGCTCCCTGGCCCGCCCCGAAACGTCCTGGGCGACCGCGACAAGACCGGGCACCCCCACGCCTTCCACAAAGAGCTCGCGCACGCGGTGTCCCGGCGCCTTCGGCGCGATCATGGAGACGTCGACGCCCGCGGGCGGCGTGATCTCCTTCCAGTGGATCGAGAAACCGTGCGCGAACATGAGGGTGTCGCCGGGTGACAGGTTCGGCTCGATCTCGCTCTTGTACAGGTCTGGCTGAATGTGGTCCGGCAGCAGGATCATCACAACTTGGGCGGCCTTGGACGCCTCGGCGACAGTGCGCACCTCCAAGCCGGCGCGCTCTGCCTTGGGCCATGACTTGGATCCCTTGTACAGGCCGACCACGACATCGAGGCCGCTCTCCTGGAGATTGAGGGCATGGGCGTGCCCTTGGCTGCCGTAGCCGATGATTGCGATCTTCTTGCCCTTCAAGAGGTCGAGATCGCCGTCCGGCTCGTAGTAAATGGTTGCGGGCATTGGGGTTTTGGTGTTCCTTTCCGTATTGCGCATGCGAAGGCGCCGCAGGCAATCCTAGCCGTCCGAAAGCGCGGACTCGCTGAATCGCGGCACCGGGAGCTTGTTGTGTTTCGCCCTGGCCATCGCCATGGTTCCGGAACGGATCATCTCGACCGGCCCGTACGAGCGCAGCAGCGAGATAAGGGCGTTGAGCTTGTCTTGGGAGCCTGTTACCTCGAGGGTGTAGGAATTTGGCGAGGCGTCCACGATGTGCGCGCGGAAAACCTGCGCTTCCGTCAGCACTGCCGCGCGCCGGTTCTCTTCGACGAAGACCTTGATCAGGGCGAGCTCGCGACGCACGGCGCGCGACTCGCTCAGGTCGACAGCCTTGACCACGTTGACCAGCCGACTGATCTGCTTGATCAGCAGTTCCCGGCCCTGCTCGCTGACCTCCGCAACGATCGTCATGATCGAGAGCGTCGGGTCGATCGTCTTGGCGACAGTCAGGCTCTCAATGTTGTAGCCTCGCGAGGTGAGCACGCCGGCCACGCGCATCAGCGCTCCCGCCTTGTTCTCCACCAGCAGAGAGATCAGTTGCTGCATGGCCATCCCTCCTCCGGCTAGTCGCCGGCCACCGCCTCCGCGGCCTGCGACTCGGGCTGCAGAATCATTTCACTGACGGCTCCGCCGGCGGGCACCATCGGGTACACGCATTCCTCGGGCGCCACCTGCACGTTCAGCAAGTAGGGGCCGGGCTCGGCGAAGGCGTGCTGCAGCGCGTCGTCGAGATCCTCCGGGCTTGCGACGGAGCCGCCGGTGATGCCGAACGAGGCCGCCAGCAGCGATGCGTCCGGGAACGACGTAATATCGATCTCGCTGTAGCGCTTGTCGTAGAACAGTTCCTGCCACTGGCGCACCATGCCCAGCGTGTTGTTGTTCATGACGATGATCTTGACCGGCAGCCGATTCGAGGCGATCGTGCCAAGTTCGGGAATCGACATCATGAAGCCGCCGTCGCCCACGATCGCGATGACCTGGCGTTCCGGGCACGCCACCTTGGCGCCCACCGCGGCCGGCACGCCGAAGCCCATGGAACCCAAGCCGCTCGAGGACTGCCAAAGCCGGGGCGCGTTGAATCGCAGGTACTGAGCGGCCCACATCTGATGCTGGCCGACATCTACCGTCACGATCGAGTCGCCGCCGGCGATCTCGTCGAGCTTCTCCATCAGGCACTGGGGCTTGATCTCCTCGGAAGACCCTTGGTAGCAGAACGGATGCTCGCGCTTCATCTCCCGGATGTGCTGCATCCAGGCCAGCCGCGTCTGCCGCCGCTTCTTCCCGAGCGTTCCGCGCGTCTCCGCGAGGCGCTCATTGAGACGCTTGAGCACGGCCCGGGCATCTCCGACCACGCCCAAGTCGGCACGGCGATTCTTGTTGATTTCCGCGGGATCAATGTCGACGTGCAGGACCTTGGCGTCGGGCGCGAATTTGTCCAGGCGGCCTGTCACCCGGTCATCGAATCGCACGCCGAGCCCGATCAGCGCATCGCAGTGCGTGATTCCCAAGTTGGCGGCGTAGCTGCCATGCATGCCCAGCATGGAAATGTAATTGGGGTGGCCCGCCGGCATCCCGCCGAGGCCCATCACCGTGTGAGCCAGCGGGGCTTCGAGCAATTCGGAGAACCGCACGAGCTCCTCGCTGGCACCAGAGGAGATGATGCCGCCTCCGGCATAGATGTAAGGGCGTTCTGCGTTCCAGAGGAATTCGACCGCGCGCTCCACAGCCTCCGGCGTCGGCTCCACTTCCAGCCGGTAGCCGCGAAGAGGCTCCATGGCCTGCTGCCCGCTATAGGGGGCCTCCGCCAGCAGCACGTCCTTGGTGATGTCAACGAGCACCGGCCCCGGACGGCCGCTGATAGCGATGTAGAACGCTTCATGGATAGTCTGCGACAGCTCGCGGACATCCTTGACGAGGTAGTTGTGCTTGGTGGCCGAGCGCGAGATGCCGAAAGTGTCGGCCTCCTGGAATGCGTCGCGCCCGATCAAGGCCTGAGGCACCTGCCCCGTGATCGCCACGACCGGTATGGAGTCCATCAGCGCGTCCACCAAGCCAGTGGTGAGGTTCGTCGCACCCGGGCCAGACGTTGCCATGCAGACACCCGCCTTGCCGGTTGCCCGGGCGTATCCCTCGGCGGCGAAAACGGCGTTCTGCTCGTGGCGCACGAGCACGTGCCGCAACGGATGGTCGTACAAGACGTCGTAAATGGGCAGCGTTACGCCGCCCGGATACCCGAAGACCGCCTCCGCGCCTTCGCGCGCAAGGCTCTCGAGCAAGATTTGCGCTCCGCTTAGCAACGCCATGGTTTATTCCCCTCGCTTCGTTGTCCCCTGATTCCCATCATCGTCGATTTCGGGGGCAAGAAAAAACGGCCCCCGACCCTGAACTCCTGCCCCGGTCGGCGGCCTCCTCAATTCGAAATCGGGAAGAGCCTCAGCCGGGGCCCGGTACAGCGACGAGGGCAATAGCGCTGCCAATGCGAATAATGGCGGAAGGGAATTCGGCCGCGCTAGGGTTCGGACGCCTCCTGCGGCGTTCGGTAGCGGCGTAAGGAGCCGACCAGACACTGGAATCACGCGACGAGCGGCGGCCTCTTGTCCGTAGGCTCTGAAGTGTCATGGCGTGATTCGCCCCGGCGGGCTGCCGGAGGACCGAAATTTGATTGTAGCGGGTCGGATTGGGCCGGGTCAAGGGCTGATTGAGGCGTTTTCGGGAGATTTTGATTTGAGGCAACGGGGAATCTTAAGAATTGATTTTACTGACGTATGCGTGAATGTGATCGGGAGCAACGCCATCCAAGGAGCTGGTGACAGGGTCAGCCAATCATCCACGGCATCGTGATGGGACTGCATCTCGGGCATACCCAACGCCGTCAAGCCGCTTGCCGCACAAGGTGGCCGTGACCATCGTATCCTCGTCGACCGGTCAAGCTGCTATTTCGCGCCGCACAACGAACTCAACTCGTCGCGGGGAGATGAATCGTGAACACGCTGCCCTCGCCGGGCTCGCTCTGGAGCGACAAGCGGCCTCCCATGTCGTTTACCATGTCTCTCGCCAGTTTCAGGCCCAGGCCGGAGCCGGGGATCGGCGTCGCGCGGCTTCCGGTCGCCCGGTAAAACGGATCGAATATCCTGCTCGCCTCAGCCGACGGAATGCCCTGGCCGCGATCATGGACGCGGATCTGCACTTCCTTGCCGCTAGCAGAGTCCGACGAGACGGTCTCCAGCTTCACCCAGCGCCCCGGAAGGCCATATTTGACGGCATTGCTGAGTAGATTCCCCAGGCTCTGCCGCAGCGCCTTCTCGTCCGCCTTGACGGGGGGCAGGCTCGCCACTTCGGCGTGTTCCACGACGAAGCCCGCTTGATCGATGAACGGTCGGGCCTCCGCCAGCGCGTCCCGGGCAATCCGTGAAACGTCTACCTCTGTCAAGTTGTAGTGATGCTCACCGGATTCGATGGCCGACAACCGCAGCGTGTTCTCGACCATCTCGCTCAGGCGCCGCCCATGCTCGCAAATCAGCTGTCCGTACTGGCTCGCCTTCTCGCGGGAGTCAAGCAGCCCGTCGGAGATGTTTTCCCCGATCAGGCGGATGGCTGCGAGCGGTGTGCGCAACTCATGCGAGACGCCCGCTACGAATTCCATGCGCAAGTCAGCCAGGCGGGCCGCCCTTCTCGCCGATAGCCCAACGAGCGAGACCGCAGCCGCGAGCAACAGCACCACGCCCAACCCCATGGCCAGGCTGGTCCTGAAACGCGCGGACATGGCCTGCGACAACGAACCGCTGACATGCCTGGCCAAAAGTTCCAGGCGATAGGTCTCGTCCGCGACGAGGAACACCCGGGGCCTGGCGAGAGCGGTGGCGATCGCCTTAGCGAAGCCTGCGCTGGGCTCGCCCCCCGGTGATGGAAGGCGTCGAGCCGAGCCGCCTTCATAGATTTCGCCGACTCGCCAACGCAAAGACACCCTTTGGACCGCCCCGCGCAAGAGAACGGGGTTGGGTACCGGATTCGAAATCAGGAGCAATGATCTCGTGTGGTCGGGCGGCCCCAAGCGGTCTTCGGAGTTCCCGCTTGCCACTCGGACCAACGTATATTGAGGCTCAATCGACGACTCCGCCTGGGCCGGCGGATCAGTGCCAGGCCGGCGGGAGAGCCGGTACAGGTAGGCTTCCTCACCGTCCACCGAGACGGCGAAATCGTAGAGCCCTGCCCCAAGGGGCTCGGCGAAGTACTGGCTCATCATCTCGGGAAGGAGGCGCCCGGTCAGGTACTGCAGATCGAGCCGCAGGATCAGGTAACCCGCCATTACATGGTTTGCGTCCCCGGCGGACGAATCGGCTTCGACCGCAGCAAGCGGTCGCACCAAGGCGGAATACGCGGGATAGTACATCCAAGTGACCATCAACCTCGGGGAGATCACCCTGCCCGGCACGAAGCCGAATCCGTCCAAGTGAGCCCGCAGACCATCGAGGTCCTGGCCCCACTGCACGCGCTCGACGCTTTGCGCCTCGATCGAAAGTTCTATGAGCTCCCCGGCTTTCCCGATCGGCTTGTCGTAGATGAGGATGCGCTTGACCGCGGATCCGTATGACGACGATTCGCGCCAAGAATAGTAGCGTTCCAGATAATGGACCGTCCGGTGCGCGCGATTCGCCATGGCATCGGCCCTGAAGCTCGTCAGCAAGAAGGCCAATTCATCCTTGAGGTTCTGATGGAACAGCGTCATCGAGCTGTCCAGAGACCGCAGCGCCGCCTCTCGATGCGCGTCGCTGGCCAGACCGATCCATTGGAACTGGAGGACGGTTAGCAGCGCCAGCGTGGCGCAAGCCACTGCGACTAGAACCACTCGCGAGGTCTGTCGCGAGCGGCGGGGCCAGCGGCGCCGTGTCTCGAGTGGCCGACGTAGCGAACGGAGTCTGTCGAGGAGGCTCGGCATTCTGACGGCGCCTCTTTCGCGCTGGCGCCGGAGACCTGTCTCGAACGGCCGTTCGTGCCATCCACGGGGAGCGCGGCGGGCCGAGCGTTAATGCCTAGGATACCTAGCCGCCGACGCACGATGGAACCGGACGGAACCCCAGCTCGCGACTCACGATCTACACGACAGCTGGTCGGGACTTGCCAGCCAGCGAAGGCCCTTGTTGCGGACCCTCTCCGCCTTCTGGTGGTTCGCCCGGCGTAACGGGGCGTCGCAAAGGAAATCCAGGACCGTCCAAGGACCGCTTGGAAACCGCGCTCGTCGCGCAACGGAGGGGGTGCGTCGATTCCGTCTCAAGCTGCGAGCGGGCAGGGGCCCCGGGGTGTGTGCATCCGGCAAGCGAATCGCGGGCAGGCTACCGGCAGCGCCAGCAAGGCGACCTGGGCGCGTGCCGAACTCTCGCCGAATCGGTCCTGCCAAAGTCGGGCAAGCCTCCGAGTTTCGCCAAGTCGCCTTTCTTGGAAGGCGCTCAGCCGCGATGTCGGGACACGTTGCGCGAGGCTGCGTTCATTGCATTCCGGGCGCAGGCAGTCGGCCGCCCATTCGTACGCGAGAAGCCTTGGCAAGAGCCCGAATCAACCCATCGGGGTCCTGGGACGGCTTCGCATCCGGCGCGATTCGGAATGTCGGGCCAAGGTCAATTCGTCGGCTGGAGATGAATCGTAAACACGCTTCCACGGCCAGGCTCGCTACCCAGCGTCTGCCGCCCCCATGTCCTGCGCCATGTCGCGCGTTATCTTCAAGCCCGGACCGGACCGCGTGACCGGCGTCGACCGAGTTCCACCCGCCCTCTCGAACGGATCGAATATCTTGCTTTCCTCCGCGGGCGGAATGCCGTCACCACGATCATGGATGCGGATCTGCGCTTCCGTCCCGCCTGTCGAGTCGGCCGCGACGGTTTCCAACTGTAGCGAGCGTCCCGCAACGCCGTACTCGGCGGCGTTGCTCAGAAGGTTCCCTAGACTCCGCCGAAGCGCCATTTCGTCCGCTCGGACCGCCGGCACGCCGTGCGTCTCGGCACCTCGGGGACGAAGTCCGCTTTCTAGATGAACGGGCGGGCTTGCCGACGCCGTTACTAGGCACTGCCGGGAGGCGGTCCGGCTGACCCAGGAAGAGCTGCGAGCGCCCTAGCCAGCTGGCGTCCATCTACCTTTTGGAACCCAGTCAGTGCACACGGCGACTCGTCTTCTGTGCTCCACGTTGGCTCTACACCCTTGCCGGGGCGCCTTCGCGAAGCCGAGATAGGCCCTAGTCCACGCCAGGGCCTTGTCCGGGACCACTCTGATCGAAACTTAGAAGCATGATTACGGACTCCGTGCCCACCCGATTGACGATCGGACTTCCCGACGTTCTCCGAAAGCCAAACCGTTCATAGAGACGAATTGCGGGGTTGTCGATTCTGACGCTCAGGCTTACTCCGGAGTACCGGGTCTTGCAGTGGCTCAATAGAGCTTGCAGGATTCTCGTGCCCACTCCCTGCCCACGGGCAGTGGAAATCGTTCCAATCGCCAACTCAGGTATGTCTTCGCCGACATAGTCTGCGCCTGCTTCCTCGCGCGAGAATAACCGCACCCACGCACAGCTGATCGGATACCCGACACTGTCGGACTCCGCTACGACGCCGAGATCCCCCTGTCGACCCCAGTTCTGCCAATATCGGGTCAGTTCATGGTCACGAAGGGCCTTTTGAATCGGCTCGCCAGATTCCTGCATTCGAGCGGCCAGCGTCACAAAGCTAAAGATCAGGGTCGATTCACTCGGCAAAACAGTCCGAATTCGTACATCCATTGCTCTATGGGAGTGTGTCACAGCGAAGGGTAATGACTCCATGAAAGGTGGATGCGGTGAGATCCGATTTGAACGGCGAACGATTGCGAGCGGCACCTATGCGGACGAATTGAGACCAGCCTCGACAGGCGTCCTGATTACAGTCGAGTAGTAATGACACTATCTACTCTAGGTATAGCCAAACGATCCGCGGATGACGGGCTGCCGATTCGCCCACCGTCGGACGGAGCCTTGATCGTCCCAGGCCAGCTCGTGGGCGATCATGATCGTTGGCGGTCGATTGGGAGGATCATACGGCGGCCGACGGACCTGACCATGCACAAGCTCCGCAACAGTACGCACACAGGCCGTAGCGGCGATGTGGACGTTCGGATGGACTTCGAGCCCAATGTAGCCGCGCGACCCTGCGCGCCCGTAGATCTTCTTTGCGTCGTAGCCCTCAAACCCTGGATTGGCGGTGTCCAACTGGGAGACCTTGAGACAATTGATCCACACTGCGATGGCTGGCATGTCCCCCTCGCAGCCTAGGAGAGCTCGAACTTGCGCGTGCCCGCTGTGTGACACTGCGATTCGCAAAGGGGACAAGCCCAAGTAGTCTTGCTGCTTGAGGCTCTCATCGGCGTCGAGGCACCGAGCCGCGTCTGGGGGCACCGCGGGCTCGAAGAAGTACCGTGTCTTCCAGTGCCAGCAAGACACTGCAGCCCACACTAGAGCATCGGCGCAAGCGAACACCCCAGTGGCGAAACACGCGGAACGCGCCCGGAACAGGCGTCGCCACGGAGTTTGGTGCCGGTCTATTGGTCAGCACACGCACGGTACTTACGTCGAACTGCGAGATGTCGTTTCAACGCAGGGCATGCGCGAGCCGAGAACGACGGCTGGCACTGGCAGCAATCCGGCACGCGACAAGAGCGCCCGGGCAGGCGTCCGGGTGACGGACCGAATTCCGCTCCGGATGCGGGCCCTATGAGATAGCAATCCCCGAGAGGATCGTTCCGGGCGCGCGTCGCGCTCGGTAGGTATTCGGCCGCTCCCGGGCTCGAGCCGACCCGTGAGTCATCGATCCAATGCAACGACATTCTCGGCGTCATTCGGGCAGTCTTGCCGTAATGCTGACTCGACGTCCTAGAGGAGAGCTGGCGCCACCCGGCGCGAGCACGCCTCACCGAGTATGCTGGCCCGGCCCCGCATCCTAATTCGCCGGGCCTCGATGTCCGGTTCATGGAGGATCGCACGCACGCGGACAGTCTTTGAAGAGCGAGCCAAGACATCGCAACCATTCCAGGCGGAGGCAGCGAGTCCAGATCCGGTCTGTCGCTGCCGGGCCGAGGGTCGTCCCAGACGACAAGCAAGCGCTTATTGGCTATGGCTTGACGCTAGGACGGGAACACTAGATCGACGAGGGGGCTGCGGATGAGCGGAAGTGGAAGAGGGACGCTGGCGATGGTCGTGGGGAATGCCGCCGGCATGAACCGAATCGGGGGAAGAGGCATTAGAATAGCCTTGGCCGCGCAGGCGACCGCGCCTGCCCGGGCGACCCTCTTGCCCACAGCAATTGAAGAGGAAGCGGCATTTGGCCGGCGCACATTCCATCGGCGAACTCAACGAACGGTCGCTGCACCGGGCCTTGAAGGCGCGCTACGCGGTTGCCGGCAGCGCAACCGAGCAAGTAATCGATGGCTTCGTCGCCGACGTGGTCATCGGCGACCGGATCGTTGAAGTCCACACCGGGGGCTTCTCGCCGCTGAAGAAAAAGCTGCCGCGGTTGCTCCAGCGGTACCCGGTCACGCTGGTGCATCCCATTGCCCAGGACCGGTACATCCTCAAGGTGGCGACCGACCCGGATGTCCGGGCGACGCGTCGCAAGTCGCCGAAGCACGGGTCGGTGTTTGACGTCTTCTCGGCGCTCGCCAGCATCCCGGCGCTGCTGGCACACCCCAACCTAACCCTCGAGATCGTGATGATCGTCGAAGAAGACGTCCGTGCGGTCAACACGGGTGGCGGCCGGCGCCGGCGCGGTTGGGTCAGCCTGGACCGTCGGCTGGTGGACGTCGTCAAAACCTACAGCTTTGCATCGATGGCCGACCTGTTCGCCTTGGTCGACGACGAATTGCCCGAGCAGTTCACCACCAGAGACATCGCAACGGCGATGAAGTCGTCGCGCCGCCTGGGTCAACAGGCTGCCTTCTGCTTTCGCGAAGGGGGCGTCAGCGAGATCTGCGGGAAGAGCGGCAACGCCTTGGCGTATCGACGGATTCGCAAGCCCTAAGCCTTTCCGAAGCTAGCTACGGCTCCAGGGAACCAGCCTACTCGCGCGTGACAGGAAGCTGCCAGGGCTCGCGGAACAGCTTCCTTAGGGCCCAGCACGGACTGCACCAGCTCCACGGTCTGCCGCGCGCGCAGGGCCCAGCCCACCGCCTTGCGGCCGTACACGTCGAGGACCGTAGCCAGGCACAGCAAACCCTTTCTGGTCGGCACGCAAGTGATGTCCGCCACCCACAGCCGGTTCGCGGCCGCAGCCGCGGCAGCGGTACGGCATCGAGGGGCGGGGCGGCACTGCGCTTCGCGATGACCCCGTGGCAGCACGAGCAGGCGAGGCCGTCCGGCCAGCGCATTGAGGCGGACTATTCTCCCACTGATTCGTCATTGGAAAACCATGCGATCAGGTCGACCAAATTGATCCCTTTGCGAAACCGTTCATCGGTACATTCTTTCGGTATATAAGTATGCTAAATTGGAATTATTATACCAACAATCTAACCAATATCTCAACAAATATTTAAAGAGATTAAACATCAATATTGACTCGAAAAAGCCCGGCCGGATTGATGGCTTCGGCACTCATATATAGAATTCTCTTTCGAAAGGCCGTTCGTGCCATCAGCGGACAGTCCGGCAGCCAGTGCGTCCGCGCATCACCGGCACATCGGTGGGTCTGCACACTGAGGCACGATTTTCATTTCAGGCACGTGGCTATGGGATTCCCAAACCTGATCATTAGCGTGCGCGCTGCCCGCTCAACCGCCGTCCAGCCGGGGACGGCCAGGCGAGGGCGGCCGCTTCCAGACGGAAGCCAGAAAGCCGCGACTCATGCCGGGCTGCTCTTGCATCAGCGGTCGGCTCGTGCCGGAGCCGAGGACGCGGCCCGGTTCGCAGTCCGCGAAGCCACTGGCTTACAGAAACAAGAAAGCCCGCCCAGCGAACCCGGCGCGCTCTGAAGTCAGGTCACGGGGAACCCGAAGACCCGCGAGAAGGTTCGAAACGAGCCTAACGGATCGCGGGACTCACCCTGAAGCCGCTCATTGCGCCACGAACTGGTAGCCGATGCCGTAGATCGTCCGGATCCAGCGTGGATTCTTCGTGTCATCCTCGATCTTCTTGCGCAGCCAGCCCACATGCACATCCACCGTGCGGGTCGGGGGGCGATCCTCGTATTTCCAAACCTCTTTGAGGAGCTCGTCGCGCGAAAGAGTTTCACGGGGGTGCGTCACGAAATAGTGGAGTAGGTCGTACTCCTTCATGGAAAGGTCCAATCGCTTGCCCGACAGCCACACCGTAGTCTGCTTCGTGTCGAGACGCAGATTGCCGAACTCGTACACCTGGTTGGCCCTAGCCTCGTTCCATGCCGTGCTTCGTCGGAGCAGCGCCTTCGTGCGGGCGAGCAACTCGGCCACGTCGAACGGCTTGGTCAGGTAGTCGTCCGCACCCATCGAAAAGCCTTCGAGCTTGTCCTTGAGCTGAGCCTTCGCCGTAAGCATCAGGACTGGCGTGTCGATTCCCATGCGCCGGAGTTCGTGGCACACTTCGAGCCCACCCTTGCCGGGCAGGACCAGATCGAGAATGATCAGATCCAAACCGCCCTGGGTGGCGCGCGTGAACGCCTCGGTCCCATCACTTGCGGTAACCACCTGGTAGCCCGCCGCGAGGAGCCGGTCTTCTAGCGCGACACGGATGCCGACCTCGTCTTCGACCAATAGAAGGCGGTAGGCCATAGGTTATCTCGCTCCTGGCACGTCGAGCACGGGAAGATGGACGACGAACACACTTCGTTGCCGCGGCTCGCCCTGCAATGGGAACTCCCCTTCCTTGCCTTCGACGAAGTCCAGAGGCAGCTTCAGACCCAACCCGGAACCAGGCGGGCCCGACGTGCCGGCGGCCGTGCCGCGAAAGTAGGGCTGGAAGATTCGCCGGGCCTCGGACGCGGCTGCACTAGGATCGGGATCGTGGATGCGGATCTTCAATTCCTAACCGCGGTCACTCTCGGTCGTGATCGTTTCGACCTTTATCCAACCGCCCGTCTTTCCATACTCTAGCGCGTTGCTCAGCAGGTTCGTCAAGCATTGGTGAAGGGCAACCGAGAGGGCCTTGACAGTCGGTTGCGGGCTCGCACGGCCGAGCTTCACTTCGAAGTCCGTGGACTCGACGATCGACCTCATTTCCGCCAGTGCTTTTTCACCTCCACGGCGACATCGACTTCGCCAAGCTGGAAGCGCTACTTCCCGGCGGCACTGGACGAAAGCTGAAGGGTCTGCTCGACCATCTCGCTGAGCCGCCGGCCGTAGACGAGAATCAATTCTCCGTGACGGACCGGCTTGTCGCCCGAGGGGACCAGCCCGTCGGCCATGTTGTCGCCGGTCGTTCGAATTGCCGACGGCGGCGCGCAGCTCGTGCGACCCGCCGGCCACGAATTGCAGCTGCATGTCGGAGAGCCGCGCCGCGCTGCAGTCCCGAGGCACGCGCGAGAGGAGATTGCTGCCGCCGCCTGGAACCACCGCGATGTCTTGGAGCTCCTGCCCATGGAGTCCGATGAAGTGCTTTTCTACACTTTCTCCCAGCTAGGCCACTGGACTAAACCATTTCATGCCAATTGCTTAGGTATCCGGGATACAGTTCTGACGCGCACCGTGCGCGTAAGCCCCGCAGTTTCGGTGACTCCTAACGCAACGCTAGTGGCTCAAGGTGATAACGGCGCCGGATGTCAGGGCTTCGCACTCGTCCGTCACCGTTCCTGGAACGCCGCTGCTGAATTGCGCCCGGGCTGCTAGCGCGACAACGCGAGGCACTGGCGAACCAAGCCCCACCGGGGCGCGCGTTACTGGACGATCCCCTTCCCTTCCTCGACAACATACATCCTTCCCGGCGCCAGGCCGTCGATTCGCTCTTCGTCTCCGGACGGCCAGTACACGGTCAAATCGTCGCGCTCAGCCGAGCCGAGGCCGAAATGCAGGCGCGAATCGTCCACGGAATAGAAGCTGGATTGCGCGGTGACAGCGCGTGCCTGCAGGCGGTCGCCGTAGCGCAGGACAGCGCTCGCGCCGATGGCGGCGCGGCTTGACCACCCGGGCGCGCCGCGCAAGCAGAGTTGGAGCCAGCCGCCACGCCCGGCATAATCATTGCGTAACAAGGACGGCGGCTCGTTCATGTTCACTACGAGAATGTCGATGTCGCCGTCGTTGTCGTAGTCGCCGAAGGCCGCGCCGCGGCTGGAGTGGGCGGCCGCGATGCCCGGACCCGCTTCCTCAATAAGTTCCTCGAAGCGCCCCCAGCCGAGATTCCGGAACACGACGTTTGGAGTCCTGTAGGGGTAGTGCGGCAGTTTCGCCTCCACCTCGGGATAAACGCTGCCGGTGACATACGTCAGGTCTGGCAAGCCGTCGTTGTCGAGATCGGCGATTGCGGCGCCCCACCCCACGAAGCGCGTCTCGACTCCCAGTCCGGCCTCGACCGTGTCGTCTTCGAACACTCTCTCGCCGGTGATGTCGGTAAAGGTCGAATCGCCCGCGTTGCGGTAAAGGGCGTTCTGTCCCCAGAAAGTTACGAACACATCCTGGTCGTCATCGTTGTCAGTGTCTCCGACGGTGGCGCTCGATGCCCATCCCACGCGGTGCAGGCCGGACGCCTCGGTGACTTCCTCGAATGTGCTGTCGCGGAGGTTGCGGTGCAGTTGTAGCGAACTCTCCCCGGACGGGCTGCTGAACCGTGTTCCACCCATGATTAGGAGATCGATCCAGCCGTCCCCGTCGTAGTCGAGCCAAGCCGCCCCTCCCCCGATCGTCTCGAGGATGTGGTCCTTGCGGTCGCTCTCTCCGTAAACCGTAGGCCGACGCAAGCCCGCCTCGCGGGCGACATCAACGAACTGCGCAAGAAACGGAATTCCAGAGGGCTCTCCGCTGGGAGTTGGTCGGACACCTCTGGAAGCGACCCCCTGGGCCAAAGCGGCCCAGGGGGTCGCAGCGAGGGCCAGGGCCGACGACAGGAGAAGCAGTTCCCACGTGCGAGGCGCCGACGAAGACCAAGTGAGATGCACTTGCACCCCTATTGTCAGGTTAAGGTCATCGAGCACCTCGCAGCGTTGGCGCCGCGGGACCGCCTCGGGCAGAAGGCAACTATGCGTATGCGGCGACCCATTCGAACTTTCGCAAGAGGCTTGGCGCTGGTCACATGCTTGAAGGCCTGGTCCGATCAGGCAGATCGCCAGTCGGGCTGCATGGACTCGTCGGAGGGCCAGGCGATCATCGATGCGGACGAGAGCGACGGAAGATCCAACGCACCCAGCTTGAACCTCGCCGGCACGCAGGACGCGGAGTGGCGTCGTCGCATGTCCGAGGTCCTCCTGGACGGAGGCTTCGCGCGTCCTCGGAACTGGTATCGTGTCGCGCTCGCCGTTCAGCGAGGTTACGCGCCCGACGACTAGCTCCTCGCCCACTTCCTCCCGTCAGCCGCGGCATTGGAAGGGAACACGCTGGCTCGCTGGCCATCGGCAGGAGCACTGGACCGGTATCTCGGACGGGTCGGACACTCGCAGGTCTTCGGCACGCAGGGTCGCAAGATGCCGCAGGACCCTCGGCGGTCGCAAGAGTCTTACGACGGCGGGTCCACCGCTCCGAAGACCGGCTGGCTATCCGGGCTGGATTCGATCGCCACGGGAAATCGCGTCCAGGATCGACGGAGCGATTCCGGCCCCGAACAGAGCGAGCGGTTCGGCTTCGTCAGCTCAAATACCGCGTGCGCTCAAAAGCCGGACAGGACCGCGGACACCAGCGTCGACGCCATTGTCCGGCTGGCGCGCAGCATGGCGGCCTCGCGCTCGTTCACATAGGATTCCGCGTCGGCGCTCACTTCGTAGGTCTCGCGATGCGCAAGATCGGGATTGCTGTACAGCTCGGCCCCGTCCAGCCTGTCGAACAAGGTGACATGCACTCTCGTCACGGTAGTGACGCTGGTCGCCCGGCCCGTCAAGGGATCGAAGTTCTGCGGAATCGCGTCGAAAAGCATCACCGTGCCGACGAGTGTCGCGTCGGCCCCCAGGGCTTCGCTGACGACGTCATAGCGGGTTCGCGCAAGCAGCTCGCGCACGACTGCCTGGGTAAGGTACTGCTCAATCTTGAATTCCGAGGTTTGGTTGGTGAACGCAGGGACGGCAATGGTTCGGATCCTATCCGGGAGCAGATCGGCGGTTCCGGCGAGCCGATAGCCGCAAGAAACCGTTGCCAGAAGACAAGCTGCAATCGCCGCGCGAGCGCCGTGGCAAAGGACAGGCGATGATTGTCGCGCCGCCATCCTTGCTAACTGCCCGCCGACGGCCCCTCGGCCGCTCCAGCCTCTTGCATCTCGGGAGATGGCTTCCATAGCAAGCTGCCGATCCGGGTCAGAACACCGCTTGCGGCGAACGTCGCCGCCATCGTTAACAGCACGGGCCTCGAGAAGTTCCAGATCAGGAAGATCAGGCTCGCGAAGAACACCACGCCGATAGCCGGCCGCTGCATGAAATTCAGTTCCTTGAAACTGCGGTACCGCCACCCGGAAATCATTAGGAAGCCGAGGCTCGCCATGAGCCCGCACCAGAGAATTCCCCCTGGCCACCAGGTCGCGATCGGATAGCCGTGCGAGAAATGGACAACAGCGCCCAGCAACCCCGCCGACGGCGGGATCGGCAGCCCGACGAAGTATTTGCGGTGGGTAGGCCCCGGATTCTTAGGACGCGGGTTCTTCTGCACATTGAAACGGGCGAGGCGTGCCGCTCCGCAAGTCAAGTAGAGGAACGTGCAGAAGTAGCCGAGAGGAGAGAGAAGCTCGAGGACAGGCGAAAGGCCCGCCGGTATCGGCGCACGCATGCCCCACGCATAGGCGAGCAACGCCGGCCCCGCACCGAACGTGATGCAGTCTGCGAGAGAGTCCAATTCCCCGCCGAAGGCGCTCGTGGACCTGGTCATGCGCGCTACGCGCCCGTCCAACCCGTCGGTCAGCATCGCGATGCCGATAGCAATCGCCGCGTAGTCCAACAGCTGCGCCGCCTCGGCCGCGCGCGAGGCCGGCATGGAGACCGCCTTGACGGTCTGGACCATCGTGTAGTACCCGCAGAATAGCGTCCCCACCGTGAACATGGTGGGCAGCGCAACCGGGCCTCCGTCGCGTTTCGTCTGTCTATTCCTCCGAATTCTCACCGCGATCCCCTCACTTGCGATGCGCAAGCACCGAACTGCCTCCGGCGACCTTGTCCCCGCGCCGCACGGCGAATTCCCACTCCTCTCCCAGCAGGACGTCGACGCGCGAACCGAACTTGATGAGGCCGAAGCGCTCGCCCTTCTCGACCGTGTCGCCTTCCCTGATGCGACACACGATGCGACGGGCGATCAGGCCCGCGATCTGCTTGATCTCGACGAGGCATCCGCCGTGACGCTCCTCGATGACCAGCGTGTTCCGCTCGTTACCGGTGGAGGCCGCCTCCAAGTGCGCTAGACGGAACCCGCCTGGGACGTAGCGCACAGAGCGAATGCGACCGGCAATCGGGGATCGGTTTACATGAACGTCGAAAATGTTGAGAAAGATACTGATGCGAGTCCGTCCGTCCGGCTCTGGGCGGACCTGAACAACCCTGCCGTCGGCCGGTGACACGCAGACCGGACCGCGCGGGATCGAACGCTCCGGGTCGCGGAAGAAGTACAGGCAGAATAGCGCCACGACGGCCCACGGAGCCGCGGTCCATGGTTCTAGCAGCAAGCCGCAAGCCGTGCCGGCGGCGCCCAGAGCAAGGGCGTACCGGTAGCCGTCCTTTACCATTGATGCCTAGCCTCTGTAATCCCGGACCGACGATCGCCAGTTACTGAGCGCGCGCCGAGTAATCGGCGACCATGCAAGCCATCTGGTCCTTCAAGCGCAGTTTCAATTTCTTCAGGCGGACCTCCTCCACCTGCTCCTCCCGAGAGGGATAACGGCGTTCGCCCAGGTCGTTAAGGCGCCGCTCGTACTTCGTGTGTAGGCGCTTCAGCTGCCGGAACCGCTCGCTCGACTCCATCAGCTCGGCAACAAGTTGAGCTGACTGGGAAATAGTCATCCAATGTCCTCCTGTTCGGACGCCGGCCGCCACTGGCGCGGTGCGCACGGAACCAATCTATCAGCGCCCCGCCAACCGAGGGCAGCCCAGCGCCTGCGCGGGTACACTCTAGCACACGCCCGACAGGGATAAACACGCCAGGCGGTCACGGGCAGGTTCAGCTTCCGTGCCTTCCCGCCCGAGCCAGTCCCGGGACCCGTCCCGACCAGGCCAATCGTCCGTTCTCGCACCTGCCAACGACCGTGGGTCCCGTCGGTGCCGACCAGCCGGGTCGAGCATCGAGCACGGGTCCCGGCGGCGTCCGCAGGCAAGAGACGCGGCACAAGACAAACGAGGAGCCGGCGGATCGACCCTCGTCGCCGGACGACTCTTGCGCACCGGAAGAGCTAGTCGGGCAGCTTCCGGCACTTGAATTCGCGGCCTGCCTGGTGCAGGGTCAGTGAGGTTGCCTTGCGGTCGATGCCGATCTGGAATGTGACTGTGGCATCGACAACCCGATAGCAGAACTCTGTTTCCTGCGAGGGGTAGATCTCGGCTCGTGACTGGCCAGTCGCCTGCGCGGACAGTTGGCCTTCATGCCGAGTCACGATGATCAAGAAACCAGGCTGAAGTTTGTAGCGACCGACGTATTGCTCCAGCGTCTGCTCGGGCATGGAAACAGTTTCGACCGCTCCGTGATCGACGGAATCGACGCCCTCGGCAACCCGGCGGGCACGTTGGCTAGGCCGTGGCCGGTGGCGGGACGCTAGCGCAGCGAGCCCGTCAAGGAGATCGAGGTGTCGAGCATCCCCAGCGGCCCGAGAACCCGCTTTGTGACAAGGGTCTCGTAATCGGTGGAGCGCGGACGGGCGAGCGCGCATCCCAAAAGGCCGAATCCGAAATTCGAGTAGTCGACCAGTTTCCCGATGTCGCGAAACAGCTCGTGCGAGGAGAGGAAGGCATGGAGCCGAGCGACGGAATAGTCTGCGTAGGGATCGCCGGATCGTGTGGCTCGAGGTTGTCGGGGAGGCGGGGCAACCCCTAGCCGTGCGTAGCAAGATGGCGCAGGGAGATCTCCGCTTCGTTCCGCGTCGGCATGCGCACGTCGGGCCCGAGCAGGCTCTGCGCCGGGGCGTCCAGATGGACCTCGCCCCGGGTCACCATGTCGGCCAGCAAAATCGCCGTGAAGGCCTCGATGATCGAACCGATCTCGAAGACGGTTTCGCTATCGGGCTCTCTGGGATCCGCCGAGCCAAGGCGTCCATGCCCGACGACGCGCCGCACGGCGGGCTCGACCACGCCAGCAACGATGCCGACGCCCGATTCTCTCGTGCCGATCCGCTCGACCAAGAGCTGGCGGATCTCCGGGTCGCTTGGTGCCGACAGAACGGGCTGTACGCCGATGCCCGCCGTGCACGAGAGAGTCAGCGCCGCCGCAAGCAGGGGCCCTAGATTCGCCAAATGCCCCCTTGACTCCGCTCCGGCGGCGAGGAACTTAGCGGCGCAAAGGACTCGCTACTCGGCCTGTCGCCCAACCGCGAGCAGCTCTCCGCCGTCTTCCAGAAGCCTCTTTGCACGAGGCAGGGCCTCGATGGCCATCTCGACCTCGGGATCGAGTTCGTAAAACACCCGCCTCCCTTCGTCGATGTCATAGGCCGAGTTGTAAACCAACTGCTTGATGAATCGCTTCATGAAGTCGAGGTTCTCGTCGAATTCGGCGTCCTTGAACTCGATCTCCTCCCGGTGCAGGAATTGACGGAACTCCTCGATCACTTCCGGGGTAACCTCCCAGCCCTTCTCCAAGTCGGGGTGCTCGCGGCTGTAGTCCTGGGCGAAGGTCTCGATCGCGTCACGTCGGTCGAGCGCCCATTGGAAATCATTCTCGCGCCGCTCCTCCAACTCGATATCGGGCGTGATGCCGCCCCCGGCGAAGACCTGGCGGCCCTTGTCGGTCAGACGCACGCCTTCGCGCTGGGGCCGGTAGCCTTCGCTGCAGGGGTTGCTGTAGTAGTCGAGCATCGAAACGCCGTCATAGCGCCTCTGAATCAGTCGCCCGCTCGGCGTGTAATACCGAGCAGTCGTCAGGGCTAGGCCGGACTCTTGGGAAAGGGTATACACCGTTTGGACCAGGCCCTTGCCAAACGTGCTGTGCCCGACAATCAGCGCCCGGTCGTGATCCTGCAACGCGCCCGCCACAATCTCGGAGGCAGAAGCGGAGTTGCAGCTCACCATGACGACCATCGGATACACGTTCCCGCCATTGCCTTTGCGCACCGTGTAAAGCCGCTCGCGGGAGGATCGCCCGTGATGCGAGACGATCGTCTGCCCCTTCTCCAAGAACCGGTCCGAAACACGCACCCCCTCGCTGAGCAACCCGCCGCGATTGCCTCGCAAGTCCAGTATCAAGCCCCCGAGCTTCTTGGGTTTCAGCTTCGCAAGCGCCTGGTCGAGCTCGCTGCCCGTGTTCTCGTTAAACGTGTCAATTCGCACGAAGCCGATGCCGGGCCTCACCTCGAAGGAGGTCGCGATGCTCGGCCGGGGAATCCTGGCGCGCGTCACCATGAATTCGAGCAGGTCCTCGGAGCCGCGCCTGTCGATGCCGATCTTCACGCTGGTGTTCACCTTGCCGCGCAGCCGCCGGGCCACGTCGAGCACTTCCATGCCCTCGACGTTCTCCTCGTCAACCTCGACAATCACGTCGCCCGGCCGCAGGCCGGCCCTGTAGGCGGGCGTCCGCGGAAAAGGAGCGACGACGATCGTGTCGCCGCTGCGATGCCCGATCTGCATGCCGACACCGGCGTAGGAGCCTTTCTGGTCTTCGCGCAACTGCTTGAACGCTTCCGGGGAAAAGAAAGACGAATGCGGGTCAAGCATCCGCAGCATTCGCGGGATCGCCCCTTGGAACATGACATCGTCCGCGGCAATTTCCTCTGCATAGTGGTTCTCGACCAGGTGAACAAGCGTGGAGAGCTGGTCGATGCTGCTCTTGATTTCCATGTCCGCCGGCTCGGAGGCCGCGTGCACCCATGGATTCGCCCAGAAAAGGGCGGCCGTGCAAAAGGAGACTGCCAGCGTGGCAAAACCCAGCCAACGCGATTTGTACTGCATAAGAGAAAAACATCCGGACCGACCGGAATGACCATACGCAGTATACCAGCAGGATGTTAGGGCAGATAGGCCTCCGGAGGCGTCGCTTCCCGTGATTCGCGGACTTTCGGATGTGCTTGCAATAGTCGTTCCGCATGGGAGGGATCGTGCAAGCGATCCACCTTCCTGCCGCACCCACCGATCGAGGCAAGGCAAGATCATGCTCGGCAGCTTGCAGGATCGGACAAAGCAATCCCTTGCGAAACGAGCCTGCCGTGCATCGAAAGCGAAGCCGGGGTCTGCGGAAGGGCCGATTGATCAAGAACTGAAGCCTCCGGAGGATGCCGGGGCATATAATGGGAATCTGGGGACAGGCCGTGAAGAAGCAAACCAAGTTCGTTGCCATCGTCGCAGCAATCGTTGCGACCCTTGCATGGATGGGCGTGAGCGGGGTGCAAGAGAGCGCTACGTACTACGTGACGCTCGAAGAGCTCCTAGCGATGGAGAGCCCGGAGTCCAAGCGCATCCGAGTAGGGGGCGACGTAACGGACGGATCGATCGTGCGGAGCGCGGACAGTGTGGAATTCACGCTGCACCAGCAAGACGAGACGATGGAGACCGCGAAAGTCCTCGATGTCGTGTACACGGGCTCGGACCCGCTGCCGGACACGTTCCGCGACAAGGCACAGGCGCTCTGCGATGGGTTCTTGCGGACGGACGGCAAGTTCGAAGCCACCAAGATCCAGGCCAAGTGCGCTTCGAAGTACGAGGCCGCGCCGGGCGAGGCCGCCGCGCCCGTCTACGGATCCGGCCCCGCCAGCCCAACGGACTAGCGGTGGCCAAGGCGCAGAACCGGGAATCCAGCCAGACCGGTATCGAGGTTTAGAGGCAGTTCGACGCGATGGAGAATCTCGGTTACCTAGCGGTCTTGCTCGCCTTTCTACTGTCCGTCTACGCGACGGTCGCGGCGCTAGGCGGCAAGCTGCGCCGCAACCCGTTCCTCGAAGTTAGCGCGCAGCGCGCGGTGCTCGCCGCGTGGCTGATGACCACCACGGCGTCGGCGATCCTGCTGCACGCGATCCTGACGGACAATTTCAGCTTCAACTACGTCGCCTCGCGCTCGAACGCGGACCTCGACTTGCTGTACAAGGTCGCGGCGTGGTGGGGCGGCCAGGAGGGCTCGCTGCTGTTCTGGAGCTGGATCGCGGCGACATACAGCTTCGTGGCCGTCTACACCGGCCGCTCTCGGCACCGGAACATGATCTCGTACGTGGTCGTGACGATGGCCGGGACGCAAGCCTTCTTCCTCGGCCTAGTAGCCTTCGAGGCCAACCCCTTCCAGGTGATCATGTCGGGCCCGCAAGTCACTTCGGTGCCCGATGGCAGCGGTCTCAACCCGCTCCTGCAGCATCCGATGATGGCGATCCACCCGCCGATGCTGTACCTCGGCTACGTGGGTTTCACCGTTCCATTCGCTTTCGCGCTCGCCTCGCTCATCACGCGGCAGCCCGGCGAGCGCTGGATTCACACGACCCGCGTGTGGACCATGGTCACCTGGCTGTTCCAGTCGATCGGCATCCTCTTGGGTGCGCGCTGGGCCTACGTGGTGCTCGGCTGGGGCGGCTACTGGGGCTGGGACCCGGTCGAAAACGCATCGCTGCTTCCCTGGATAACCGGGACGGCTTTCCTGCACTCGGTGATGATGCAGGAGAAGAAGGGCATGATGAAGGTCTGGAACATCGTCCTGATCTCGGCGACCTTCTTCCTGTGCATTTTCGGGACGATGATGACGCGCGGCGGCCTGGTGAGCTCGGTGCACGCCTTCGCACAGTCCGAGATAGGCATCTATTTCGTGTGGTTCCTGGCCGGGGGCATTGGGATCACAGCCTACATGATCATCAGCCGAAAGGAATACCTCCGGAGCGAGGCAGAACTCGACTCCGTGATTTCCCGCGAGTCCGGCTTCCTGTTTAACAATGTGGTCCTCCTCGCCAGCTGCTTCGCGGTGCTGTGGGGGACGCTGTTCCCAGTCATTACCGAATACGCCACCGGCGACAAGATCACGGTCGGCGCTCCGTTCTTCAACAAGGTGAACGTCCCGATCGGCCTGTTCCTGCTGTTTCTGACAGGCGTGGGCCCGCTGGTCGCTTGGCGGCGGACCTCTACGGAGTCGCTGCGCCGGAACTTCCAGTGGCCGGCCCTCGCCGCCGCGGTCTGCGCCGCCGCCCTGTTCGCGGGGGGCATGAGGCATTTCTACGCGTTGGTCTGCTTTAGCCTGTGCGCGTTCGTCGCGACCACCGTGCTGATGGAGTACTACCGGGGCGGGCGCGTGATCCAGCGCAAGCAGGCAAGCAGCCTCGCGGCGGCTGTCGTGGAGCTCACCCGCCGCAACACGCGGCGCTATGGCGGCTACCTCGTCCATATGGCAATCGTGCTGATGTTCATCGGCTTCGCCGGCGCGGCGTTCAACGTCGTCCACCAGGAGGAAATGGCCGTCGGCGACAGTATTGCGGTCGGCCCGTTCGACTTCAAGCTGCAGAACGTGTCGGAGATGGACAATCCCAATTACTTCCGGGCGGTGGCGGCGGTGGACGTGAGCAAGAATGGCAAGTTTCTGGAGACGCTGATGCCGGAGCGGCGGTTCTACCACGCTTCCAACCAGCCGACGAGCCGCGTCGACGTGCGCCATCGCCTGCTGGAGGATGTGTACGTGGTCTACGCCGGCCAGTCGAACGACGGGGCGAACCCGGTGATCCAGGTCTACCTCAACCCGCTCGTCAACTGGATCTGGATCGGCGCGCTGGTGCTGGTGCTGGGCACGCTGGTCGCGCTGGTCCCGAGCAAGACCGGCCGGCGCCGGATCGGGCGCGCCAGCGCCCCGCAATTGAAGGAGGAGCCCGTTGCTGCTTCCGGCGATTAGCATCCTACTGCTGCTGGCGGGGTCCGTCGCCAGCGCGGCGGTCCCCTACGCGAAGCTCCGCCAGGTGGCGGAACGGGTGTCGTGCCAGTGCGGCTGCTCGTACACCGTGGGCAGCTGCAACATGCTCAACTGCCACTTCAGGGACCCCATCCTGCAGAAAATCAGCACGGGCCTTGAGGAAGGCACACCCGAGGACGAGGTGCTGGAGGCGGTTTACGAGGAGTACGGCGGCGAAACGCGCGTCGAGCCGCGCAACGAGGGCTTCGGCAGGATCGGCTGGATCGCGCCGTTCGCGTCCCTGGCTTTCGGCCTGGCTGTAGTGATCTGGGTCATGCGGCGATGGCGCGCGCGGACGACGGCTCGATCCCGCGCCAGCGAGGTCCCCGACGACGTCATGGAACGCTACCGCGCTCAGATCGAGGAAGACCTCGAGGAATTGGAATAGACTCGTAGGTTAAGCTCCCTGGTCATGGCGCCACCCGCCGTTCGAGCCAGGCACGCCATGCTTGTTGCGGCCGCCATCGCCATGATCCTGCTAGCCTTCGCGCTGCCACTGGTCGTGCGAAGCGAGCACGTCCCGCCCGAGGATCCGGTGTCGCCCACGCAGCATCTGGAAGACAGGAAGGCCGCAATCTACGAGAATCTCCGGGATTTGCAAGCCGAGTTCCAGATGAGCAAGATGTCGGCGGCCGACTACGCGGAAAGCAAGCGGGAGTTGCAAAAGGAATTGGCCGGAGTGCTCGCCGGGATCGAGGAGGCAGGGGACGGCGGCCATGCGTGACTCTGCCAGGGCCTCCGTCGTGGCAGCCGCGGCTTGGGTCGCGGGTGCCAGCCTGGCCTCGCCAGCGGTCTGCGCGGTCCGAGGCATGGTCAGCAACGCCACGACCGGCAAGCCCGCCTCCGGCGTAATGCTTACTCTTTCGAGTTTTCGGGAAGGGATGACGCCGGTTGACGAGGCGGTGACGGGGGCCGACGGGAGCTTCGCGTTCGCCAAGGATCTCCCACGCGTTTCCCGGGAACAGCCGTTCGTAGGGGCGATCCGGGCCGAGCAAGACGGAGTGAACTACACGGAGATCCTAGGCAGCGAAGACTCGCTGGACAACGTCCGAATCACCGTGTATTCCGTCAGGGAGACCGGGATCCCGCCACCGTCGAATCGCGTGGTGATCCTCGAGCCAAGCGGCGGGGAGATGATCGTGAGGGAGAGCTACCTGTTCTCCAACGAGTCCAATCCGCCTGTCACCTACAGCAGCGAGGAAGGCTCCCTTCGCTTCCATCTTCCGGAAGGTGCCGAGGGCATGGTCGACGTGTCCGGCACGGGACCGGCAAGAATGCCGCTCCCCAGCAGCGCCTTGCCGACCGGAGACGCCGGCGTCTACAAGGTGGACTTCGCGCTGAAGCCGGGCGAAAGCTCCATCACGCTGAGCTATCTCCTGCCTCACGAGGACGGAAGCGTGTTCACGCTGCGCAGCGTATACGGCGGCGTGAACACCCGCGTGGCAGTCCCGGAAGGCGTCAGCCTGGCCGGAAGCGAGGTGACGGTTTTCGCAGAACACCCGGACACCAAGGCTACGATCTACACCGTCCCCGACGAGGCTGCTGTCGAGCTGCAAGTCGTCGGGGAGGGCCGGTTGCGCAGCGCAAGGCGCGCGCCGTCCGGCGATCCGGCCGAGATTTCGATCCAGCCGGCGCCCGTTGCCAAGGAATTCCCCTGGATCGTCGGCATCTCCGTCCTCATCCTGGGGCTCGGCTTCTTTCAACTGCTGAATTCGAGGCTGCCGGACGACCACGGCGTCGCGCGACGCGAGGAAGGCTAGCGCCGGAGCCGATGAACGAAATCGCGATCCGGGCGCGCGGGGTGTCGAAGTTCTTCGGCGACTTTCCGGCCCTGCGCAACGTGGATCTAGAAGTCAGATCCGGCCGCGTCCTAGCAATGCTGGGCCGGAACGGTGCCGGCAAGACGACGCTGCTGCGCATCCTGGCCGGACTTTCCGCGCCGACACACGGTGAGGTATCGTTCCCGTCCTCCGGGGGCGACGCGCGGGACAATCGAGGCCGCATCGGCGTCGTCGGACACGGCACCTGGATATACGACGAGTTGACCGCGGACGAAAACCTCCGATTCTTTTGCCGCTTGTACGACGTGGCCGACCCGGCCCGGGTGGCTTCGACGTGGCTGGCTAGGGTGGGTTTGAAGCGGTTCCGGCAAGCGCGCGCCGGGGAGTACTCGCGCGGGATGCGGCAGCGCCTGACGATCGCCCGGGCCTTCTTGCACGATCCTTCCGTACTGCTGCTGGACGAGCCTTGGACGGCTCTCGACGACCGCGCCATGGAATTGCTCTCGCGGTTGGTCCGGGAGGCCAAGTCACGCGGCCGCAGCGTCGTCATCTGCTCGCACCAGCTTCGCGAGGCCGTGGAAGTGGCGGACGAAGTGGCATTGCTTCACCGCGGGCGCATCGCGTTCTGGGGACCGGCCGACGAAGGCCTGCGCCGCGATCCGCAGTCGCTCTATAACCGCATTCCATGAAGCACCTGCTAGCCGATGCATGGACCATTGCAGCGAAGGACCTGCGCTGCGAGCTTCGCGACCGCCAGGTGCTGAATGCGGCGATCTCGTTCGCGTTGGTCGTGCTGCTGATGTTCAGCTTCACGTTCGACCCGAATACGAACGTGGGCGTGCGCAGCCTCTCCGGGGGATTGCTGTGGGTCGTCTACCTGTTCGCCGGGGTATTGGTGCTCAACCGCAGCTTTGCACGGGAGACCGCCAACGACTGCCTCGGCGCGCTGGTAGCGGCGCCGCTTTCGGGCGACGCGCTGTTCCTGGGCAAGACGGTCTCGAGCTGCGTCTTGATTCTGGCCGTCGAGCTGATATCCCTGCCGGTATTCGGGATTTTCTTTGACGTGAACTGGCTGCCCAAGGCCCCGCTGCTGCTGCCGGTCTTCTTTCTGGGAAGCTGGTCATTCGCCGCCGTCGGCACGACCTTCGGCGCGGTCACCGCCAACAACCGGATGCGCGAGCTGATGCTCCCGCTGCTGCTGTTCCCGGTGTGCCTGCCGGCTCTGGTCGCGTGCATGAGCGTCACGTGGGGGCTCTTCGACCCGACTGCTGTGACGGAAATCGGGCCGTGGGTTCGGCTGCTTCTGGGATTCGACATCATTTACACGCTGCTCGGCTTGCTCGTCATGGATTCGATCCTGACGGCGAGCTGAGGGCAGCCGCGGCTAGCGCGGCTCGCTGGTTCGAAGGGGGACAAAGGAGATTCTTCGATGCCAAGGAAACTCCGCTGGGGCATGGTCGGGGGCGGCGAAAGCAGCCAGATCGGAGGCGCCCACCGCATCGGGGCGGGGCTGGACGGAGAGTACAGGTTCGCGGCCGGGGCGCTGGATATCAACCCGGAGAGGGGAAGAAACTACGCGATGCGAATGGGCATCGCGGCGTCCCGATCGTACGGCGACTGGCGCCAGATGCTCGAGCGCGAGAGCCGCCTCGCAACGTCCGAGCGACTCGACTTGGTGACGGTCGCGACGCCCAACGCCACGCACTACGAGATTGCCAAGTCCTTCCTCGAGGCCGGCTTCGACGTGCTGTGCGAGAAGCCGCTGACGACGGACCTAGAGTCGGCCGAGGATCTGGTGGAAACGGCGCGGAGGGCGGACCGGATACTGGCGGTGAATTACGGCTACTCCGGGTACCCGATGGTGCGGCACGCGCGCGCCATGGTCGAAGCGGGCGACCTGGGGGGAATCCGGGTGGTGGTGGCGGAGTTCGCGCACGGTTCCCACGCCGCCGCCGCCGACGCGGACAACCCGAGGGTCCGCTGGCGGTACGACCCGCTTCAAGCAGGCGCCAGTTCCGCACTGGCGGACACGGGACTGCACGCGATCCATATGGCCTGTTTCGTGACAGGGCGCAAGGTGTCGCGCGTGTCAGCCGATTTCGCTTCCTGCGTCGAAGGACGCGAGCTGGAGGACGACGCCGCGGTAGCGCTGCGATTCGCCGGCGGGGAGGTCGGGCGCATTTGGGCGAGTGCCATCGCAGTCGGGCAGCAGCACGGGTTGACACTGCGCGCATTCGGCGCGCGTGGCGGCCTGCGCTGGTCCCAAGAACAGCCCAACCAGCTGTTCTGGACTCCGCTGGGCGAGGCCACCCGAGTGCTCGAGCGCGGCGATGCCTCGCTGTCGCCCGCCGCGGCACGCGCATCGCGCATCACGGTAGGCCATGTGGAGGGAATGCTCGGCGCATTTGGAAACATCTACTTGGACCTCGCCGAAATTCTGCGGGCACGAGCCGACGGGCGCGACCCGGATCCCTTGGCAACCGGCTACCCGACCGGCGAGGACGGGTTGCATACGCTGGCGGTTATTGATGCCGCTGTGCGGTCGGCGCGAAAGGACGGGACATGGGTGGATGTTTGAACGCCGATTGCGCATTTGATGGCCCCGCAGGGCGTTTATCGCGAGACCAGCGCATTGCATCGTTTCGTGTGGAATTCACGTTACTGCGTGTTAAGAGAATATAACTAGCGCCGGCAGAAAATCCCCTGATCCGGGACGAGATGGGTCCCACAACGACGACGGTTTGGTCACGGTGACGCATCCGGGCGGATTCCGGCCCAATCGCACGCCGGAATTCCATGGCGTCGGCCCCTCATGGGGCGTTTTCACCGAGCGGGCGCGCCGCTGGATCGCCTCGCCCCTCGAAGTCCTGATGTATTTCACTTATCCTCGGCAGGGGAACTTCGGATTATTCCTGCACGAGGACTGGGGGAATTTCGCTGCCCTCGCAAATCCGATAATCAAGTCTTCATCATTGCCTGTCTCGGGCCTCCATAGCGACCCTCCGTCGCCCGCTAAGCACGCTTCACGTCGCCCGTTATCAAACGCCACGCGACGCTCGCTCCCGGCCGGCGAATTGCGCCGCTGCCGGACGGGATTCGAATGCCCTGGCTTGCGGTGCAAGGTTTCAGCTCATCGCATCCTCCTTTCCAAGCCTTTTCCTGGCGCAACGGGTTCTACTTTGAAAGGAATCCTCTCTCTGCCGAGGGTCCTCGTCTTGGTAAGACTCCGGTCGGGCGACAGCAAATCGGGCAAGCATGGAGCCTCGTCGGGCCGCTACCAACACAAGAGGCAGGAGTGCGAATTCGACTAGGTCCTCAGACATCTCGGAGTCCGATCGCGAATCAATCGGGTCAATCTGGCAAGACGCGGCAGACCGTCCCTAGGGTCGCCGATGACCCTGCGCCTTCTGGGTTCGCCGTGCGGAATAGTCATCACCCTCCGGATAGGCAAAGCTTCGTCACATCCCTCATACGATGACCCCTTGGAACTCCTCGCGACGGTAGCTTCTCTACTCCCACGCCAACCCCTCAGTGCGGTCGAAAAATACTAGGTGCCAATCGTTTGTTGCGGCGCGGTCCATAAAAGCGCTTTCGCGGCCGTCCCTGGACCAGAGTCAACCCGGGACTGGCTCGCAGCAGCTTGCACGCGATGACGACTTTCTGTCGAGCGTAACCTAAGAACAACTGTTCTGGCCGCTATCGTAAAGCTCGTTGAGCAGCGTCCCTAGGACAGAGGCCATGCCCGTCGGCCACGCGGCGTGCAGCATGAGGTACTGTTTCTGTCAGCACAAGGTCCGTGTCTCGGGCATTTCCACACGGTCGAGCGGGGGGATGCAGTAGTGGTTGTCCGGCACAACCGGGCCTGCTCGTTCGAAGAAGCGCAAGGCACCTCGAGTATCACAGTGCGAGGGTAGCGCTGGCCTTCTGCGTGCGTGCACCGTCCAAGACCTTCGGTCAGGTCCAGTCCCGGCCCTGTCGGGCAATGCGGGGTGACCTGGCAAAGCAGCCGGCGACCTAGCACGGCAGATCTCCGGCCTCGGACGACACGAGTAACGCGCTCATTTTCGGAAACGAAATTCAGACTTGAATCGAAGACGCGCCGGATTCCACTCCGTGGGTGCCGTATCTTACGGGTCGGCGGCAAGTCGGTTAGCATTTGCCCTCGTAAGGCAGAGCGTTGACAACCCCGCGGCCCCTGCGGCGTGAGAATTCGCACACCAATGCTCAGGGGGGCGTCTGCCTGAGGCCTATACTCTTGAAAATCGAGAACCACCCCGCAGCCCCTTGGACCATCCTTCCGCATCAGGATTTCGCGATGAGGTTACGACTGTCGGTCAGTCCATCGCGCAGGTTGCAATTGGCTAACTTACCTACGGAACGACCACATCAACATCGGCCGACGGAAGTCTCGCAAGCCATGGCGCGAACTTGCATGATGATGTCTAAGGGGAATTGCTCGCGGTCGGTCGGAGCGCGGGAGTTCTTTGAGACCCGCCAGACGGTGCTCGAAGAAACGCTCGTGCCGTATACTAACGACCTCGCGGCGTGTGTAGAGGCGGTTGGCGATCGGGGAGTTAGCGAGATCCTAGGAGGCGATGAGGATCATCTTGGCAGGGATAACCTGAAATTTGCGCTCCGTTCATTATGGTTTCCGGTGTGACAAGCCCTGATAGACTGTGTAGGGTAGCTGGACCGCTGGAGGCAATCGAACGCAAGACGGCGTCCTACTGGCCCTCGATGGCAATGGATCGCAGCCATCCAGTCAGCGTGCTAACGCTGCTTGCGGGACCTCCAAGCATTGTGTGGACAAGATGGATTGTCTGATGAACGTAGGTCGCCTGGACGTGGGAGATTACGCGGTCATCGGGAAGTCCAGACTAAGCCTCCCGTCTTTTTTGGCCTCAGAGGAGTCGTTGGCTATTGGCACGACGCTAGAATCGAGATCGAAGCAAAGTTTCGCAAAGTCAGGACAGTCAAATGACGTCGCCCCGTCCTGATAGCTGCCTAGAGGGCGGGTAGTATGCGGATCGAGCCAGAGATAAGTGGCGTCAACGCCACCTTGCTTGGAACGTTTAACCCGGCAATTTTTACGCCTGCGTGGTTCGTTCTGCACAACCTCTTGCCCAGGGGCACTGCGGAGAGCGCACAGTTGACTGTTGCCCACAAGCAGGTGACCGCATTTTCCACTGACTGGCTGCGCCTGGAAGTGACGAGCAATCAGTTCCGTGCCGAAACGTTGCAGGCACCTAATATACGCTTGCGCGACTTGGTCGCAACTGTGTTCAACAAACATCTGCACCACACGCCCCTCACCGCGTTCGGAATCAACCGCAGAGTTCATTTCCAAGTATCGAGTCCTGCTGAAAGAGATCGCATTGGAAGAACGTTGGCACCGGTTGAGCCATGGGGGGCATGGCGGGATGAACTCGGCTCAACTGGTGAGCATGGCGGCATGACGTCGCTAACGATGACGCAAGTCAATCCAAAGGGCAGACCACGAGGAGGGTGCATCAACGTTAAGGTGGAGCCCTCCCAGCGGATTGGCGGAGGACAACTGGGAGTCTTCGTTGAGGTCAATGATCATTACACAATCGATGGCAGCAGTCCTGAGGCAGGAAACGAATTGATCAGGCTTTTTGAGGAAAACTTCGAAACGTCGCTTTCGCGGAGCGACGCTATCGTTGATCACATCATGTCGTTGCGAGTTAATCGGGAGGGATAGTATATGGTGCAGTCGGACCAATCTACGAGTGCTATAGAAGCGAGTTGGAGAGTGCCTGAAGGGCTTGGCACTTTCGACAGTGACTCCAAACGCCAATTCCGCACTCAGAACGTGGACCAAGCCATCAACAATTGGTTGGCCAAGGAATCCGACGGTCGGACCATCAGGGTGAGTGACTCTAGTAGCGAAATCGCAGCCCGGCCGACGTTCGCTCGCCAAAGCCAGATCAATCATCGTTTCTCCCTAGGCGTTGAAATCCCGTCATCGGCACAGTGGCGAGTGTCAACATTCCATGCCTTGCAGGAGTGGGAAGGCTACGTGCTAAGCGTTCGCGACACAGATTTCGTGGCGCGATTGGTCGACATCACGGGGGGCTCAGCGAATGCAGCGGAAGAAGCAGACATCCCATTGGCCGAGATCTCGGAAAATGATTTGACCAAGCTACGCCGAGGGAGCATTTTCCGCTGGGTAATCGGTTACGAACGATCTATTTCGGGATCAAAGAAGCGTGTGTCCGAGATCGTGTTCCGTGATACACCAGCGATGAACGAGACCGATATGCAGAAAGCCGAGGCCTGGGCCCTCGAAGCTATCCGCTTACTCAAGCTGTGATGGAGGCGGGAAAGCCTCCCCGTAGAGACGAGTTCGAGTTCACGCTGCTTGGTCCTGGCTATGGCGAGAGCATTGTGCTGCATGTCGGTGAGGGCTTCTGGGCCATTGTCGACTCCTGTATAGATAGGAACGGAAATCCGCGAGCTCTGCAGTACTTGAACAGCATAGGTGTTGATCCATCTGAAGCCGTCCGCCTCATCGTCGCGACCCACTGGCACGATGATCACATCCGCGGAATTGCAAAGTTGGTCGAGTATTGTGGGCGGGCTACTTTCTGTTGCTCAAGCGTTCTTTGCAAACATGAGTTTCTCACCATTGCCCATGCCCTCGAAGGCCGTAGTCATTCTCTTACCGGTTCAGGTGTGAGGGAGATCCACGGTGTCATTTCCCGACTGCTACAAACAGGATCCATACCCTCTCAAGCTATCGCCAACCGTCGCATCTATGTCCGAGGTCAATGTGAGATCTGGTCTCTATCACCCGATGACCGATCCTTTCAGTCATTCTTAAGGTCGATTGGTCGATTGGTCAATGCCGGAGGTCAAATCGAGAGCAGTCTTACGGATCTTACTCCTAATGCAGTTGCCGTTGCTCTATGGGTTAGGGTGAATGATTTCACGGTCCTGCTCGGCTCGGACGTTGACAAGCGCGGTTGGACCGCAATTCTTCAGACTAAGGAGCGCCCTACTGACAAAGCTTCGGTCTTCAAGATTCCCCACCACGGGTCCGCAAGTGCCTACCTGCCGGAGGTGTGGGACCGTATGCTCGATCCCGATCCCATCGCGGTACTCACCCCATGGCGTAGGGGCGGTCGCGGCGTGCCAAACGACCATGAGGTCCGGCTTGTTCTCTCGCGTACGGACAACGCTTACGCAACGGCACGGAGCAGTTCGTCCAAACCTGCTCCTGCGAGCAGGAGTAGCATGGTCAAACGAACTATACGAGAAGCTGGGGTCAAGATTCGACGACTTGCAATGTCGCCAGGCGCTATTCGAATAAGGTACACACTCGGTTCACAGGCACAGCCGAGGATCAAGACATTTGGAGAAGCCTGTCACCTCAAGAACCTCGTTCAAATGTAGTCATGCTCTGCAACGCGAGGCGGAGGATTTGAGCCGACTTGGTTGGCACGCCCGATCGAACGTAGGTCTTGTATCCCCGACCTAGGAGCGAAGATCTCAAATGAGGGGTCTCCGTGGTCTGTGAGCGCGACGTGTCGGATAACGGCATGAAGGCAACATTTACACGATCAATCCCTCCGTACAGGAATGGCGGTGTGAGGAACCGCCTTAGTATGGCAACTTGCCCAGATAAGACCAGTCCAGCACGGCGAAGACCCGTTGATTGTACGCTGGCCTCCGTTTACGCAGCGCCGATTCAACTCCAAAGTGCAAGAATACTGCATTTGGTAGGACGACAGCCGGATCGATCTAGATGTTGGAGGGGGCTTGCAGGTAGGACGAGGGCTAGGGGACACTAAGAGAGTTTTTCGGAAGGAGGTGGCGGATGGCGAGCGGGTATCGGCATGTGTCGTACGAGGAGCGCTGTCAGATCGACGTGCTGCGCAAGGAGGGCCGGTCGATGGCGGCGATTGGCAGGCTGCTGGGACGCGATGTGCCGACCATCAGCCGGGAGCTGGGGCGCCACAGCGGCGGTCCAATGGCCCTAACTTTGGCGAGGCTAGACCGTAGTTTTCTGGCAGATTTCGAAGACGTTGAGGGGGAATGACTTGCGCCGGTTACGCGGGTGGCTGAAAGCGCCCCTTAACATCTGAGACGGGATTTGCAATGGTAGTCGAGAGCAGATTTCCTGGGAGCGAGGGTGGACGCCGGCATCAAGAATCTCATGTCGGCCACCTTCTTCGGCCGGCGCTTCACGCGCCGCCAGATCGCCGTCATCCATCAGACGGTGACGACGTTCCCGGCGCTGAGCCGCAAGGAGCTGGCGCAGACGATCTGCGAGCACCTGCGCTGGCGCACGCCCACCGGCGGCAACCGGGTCGCGCGGCCGCCCTCAGCCTGCTGGAGCGGCTCGAGCGGGCCGGCATCCTGACGCTGCCGGCCAAGCGCCCGCAACAGGCGCTGCGCGCAAGCCGGTCGCCCAGACTGGGGTTACTAGGCTTTGGTGGACAGTTAAGGGTGCGGCAGGTGCTGAGGCTCGAAGAGTGCCGCACCATGGTGTCGAAGACAGTTCGGGAAGTCAAGTGCCGAGGGCCGGCAGAACGTCAGCTACACGGGGCGCGCCGCCGGAAGCGCAAGCGGGCTCTGCCGGGGGGCCACCCGCCAGCAAGACGGCGGCCTCCTGACCGCCATGCCATGGGGATGCCGTGGAGCTGACGGCATGCCTTCCTGCTCCTGCTATTGCGGGGATGATCCAGGCCTCCGGAAGACTTTGGGGGGCTTGGGAGACCGAGTCCCCCGACGGGTGTCTCTTGGCCTCCCGGGGCCTGCGCTGGCTTGGACTGCTCGACTAGGGCCGTGAGCGCGGAGCTGATTGCGATCTTGGCCGTCGGCGCGGCGCTGGGCGGAGTGCTGCTCACTTCCCTGCGGGGAATATCCGACCGGCTGGGCAAGGTTGAAGAGCGCTTGGGTCGCGTCGAGCAGCGAGCGGCGCGGCTAGAGGGCCTGATCGAGGGTGCTGGCCTGTTCCGGCCTGCCGAAGCGATCGAGCCGGCCACAGGCGGCTAGCCGCGCTCGCCCGCGAGCCCGGACACTCGGCACAAGGGGAGGCTTCGCCGTAGACAGCTTGGGCTAGCCCCGGAGCACATCCGGCGGATCGAAAACCCGTCTACGGGCTTCCCTGGTCTAAACAATTGGCTTGGATCGACCGATTCCGTCCCTCTGGCGCGTTTTCAGCAAATCGGGCCGAATCTCCCGGATCGGACGGAAACGCAAAGAAGCCTCGTTTCCGCTCGATTGCGGGGCATTCTGCGCTGGTAGACTGCCGCACGGAAAACTGCCGCCTCGGGGCTGCGTCCCCGCACCTTGCAGGGCTCCTCTGTCGCAGCGGCACAGCCGCTCGCGCCTGCGGGGTGCTTGCGAGCCCTCTCATGTACTTGCCCCTGCCGTTCTGGCCGGAGGGGCAGCAATCGCTCGGATTGTCAGGGATTGTACGCCGGCCTCGGCTTAACCAGAAACAATACGGAATAAGTTCCGCTGCGGGATCTACTGGTGGACGAAGGCGAACAAGGGCCTGCTAGAGTCGCGGAATCCAACGATGTGCTTGTCCCTTGAATTGATACTGGGCCAGCTGGACAATCTGCTAATCAGCACTATAGGGATACTGCATTGGTGTTATCCCTACAAGTATCCAGCTACCTGACTCCACTCAGCGGTCGCGCTGATTGCCGGGACCTTGTCTTAATCAGTTGGGAAGCTGAGCAAGCTGTCGGCGTCACGATGGCCCTCCTAGGTGCCTTGCAGCTGCTCTCTAGCGTTAGTTCCGACATCCCGCCGAGTGACGCATGCAGTTTCCACGGTTTTCCGCTACGGACGTCCCGCCACGACTTGAGGTCCGTCTCATGCTGGAACTAACCGGCCGGCACAAGACGGCACTAGGGGCCGGCTGGTTGACCCGGCTACCGACCAATCCAACATGTTCACGTGGCCGACGCCTCCTGGGTTACTTCGGTCGGCTGCCGCTCCTCGGAAATCACGCGCAAGTGCATGAGCCGCTCCCAGAAGCTCGGAGGAACTTGTACGCTGTTTGCACAGGGCCCGGACGCACGGACCGGACGAGCCGAATTGTGCAGATGACATTCCGATCTCAAATGCCCCAACCACGAATTCCGAAGCGAACGTCCGTGACGGTCCAACTCCCCGGCGGCGGACTTGCAATCCTCGAGCGCAAGCACTTGACCGCCTTGGCGCTCGCGTTGACGCTGGCGGCAGCCAGCTGTCAATCGACCAACGAATCTCTGGAAACCCCTTATCCCACATACGGGAGCTTCCAAGAGTTGGCCGAAGCCACCGACGCTCGCTACATCGAACCCGTGCGCGTCACGTCTTCGGGAACCGCGGACGCGCCCACCGACCACGGCTTCTTCTTCTATAACTGCCAGCACGCCGAGTTGCTCCAGTTCGACCCGACCGGACGCTACATGCTGGCGCTCCGCGTGTTTTTCGAGGGACGTGACGTGCAAGCGGGCGACCGGGCGGTCGTTGGGATCGTGGACCTCGAGAACGACAACAAATGGGCCGGGATCGGAGAGTCCACGGCTTGGAACTGGCAGCAGGGAAATCGCCTGCAATGGATTCCCGGCTCCGACGAGGAAATCGTTTGGAATGATCGTTCCGACAACGGCAAGCGATTCGTCAGCCGAATCTACAACACCCGCACCAAGGAGACTCGCACGCTGCCGAGGCCGGTCTACACGATCTCGCCCGACGGCAGGACGGCGCTGACTCACGATTTCGAAAGGATGAAGCACGGCGGCACGGATTACGTCGGAATCGAGGACACGAACGCGGGCGAATGGGCACCCGCCGATACCTACATCTGGAAGATGGACATCGCTACCGGAGAGCACGAGCCGATACTCGCGGTCGCGGAGATGGTGAAGCGGATGTACCCGGCCGGCCATTCGCCCGACCCGGAAGCGACGCTGTATTTCTTCCGCGAAGGCTTCAATCCCTCGGGCAACCGGTTCATCTTCTTTGTCAAGGACGCGAAGCCGGGTGCCGGCGCCCGCACCGAGGGCTATTCGGCCAACCTCGATGGCGGGCATGTCCGCTACCTGTACAAATCGCCGAGCCACCACTTCTGGATCGACGACGAGACGATCATGGACAACGGCTGGCACGTCCCGCCGGGCGGAACCGACGAAGTGCGCGGGTACTTCGTATTCAAGGACGACGATTCCGGGGAGCCGAAGGGGATGCTTTACGAGGCCCCGAACGGCCATATCACCCTGTCCAAAGACGGGGACTGGATCCTAACGGACACCTACAACATGGACGGGTACATCCACTTGTACATGTACCACCTGCCGTCGAAACGGCTTGTCCCCCTCGCGAAGCTCGAAACCCACCTGAACCGCAAGCAGGTGTTCCAATCGGCCGGCTACTACCGGATCGATTTTCATCCCCGGTTCAGCCCGGATGGCCGGACTGTCAGCATCGATTCCTCGCACGAAGGCCTCGGTCGGCAGATCTACCTGCTGGACATCGGACATATTCGCGATGATCCCCCGCCATCGGGCTAGCCGAGCCGGACGGCCCTAGGCAGAAGCGGGAAGATCGGCCTGACCACCCGAATGGGTGGCTCAAGCGGACGAGCCGAGTTGGTCTCGCACGTTCTCGAAGGCACGCAGCGCCTCGGGATTCGCCAAGGCTTGCAGATTGTCGACGCGGCGGCCGTGGAGCAAGTTCTTGACGGACAGCTCCGCGATCTTTCCGCTGCGGGTTCGCGGAATGTCCTTGACTTGGAATACTCTCGCCGGACGGTGACGGGGCGAGGCGCGCTCGCAGACGCGACTTCGGATCCGCCGGACGAGCCCATCGTCAAGCAGGCCGCCGTCGGTCAGTCTCACGAAAAGCACGACCTCTTCGTCGCTACCGGTCTGCCATCCCACAGCCACGGCCTCGGCTACCTCGGCCATGGACTCTACCGCGGCGTAAATCTCCGCAGTTCCGATGCGCACGCCCCCGGGGTTCAGGACCGCATCGGAGCGCCCCCAGATCTTGAATCCGCCGTGCGCCGTCCGCTCGCAGTAATCCCCGTGGTGCCACACGCCGGGAAACCGCTTGAAGTAGGCGGACCTGTATCTGCTGCCGCCTGGATCGTTCCAGAAACCGACCGGCATCGAAGGGAATGGCTGCGTGCAGACCAGCTCGCCTTTCTCTCCGGGAGCCAGCGGCTCCCCGTCGTCCCCGAACACGTCGACCCTCATCCCGAGTCCTGCCGCTTGCAGTTCCCCTCGGTAGACCGGCGCGGTCGGATTTCCCAGCGCGAAGCAGGAGACGATGTCCGTCCCTCCCGATATCGATGCTAGAAGCACGTCGGACTTGACAGCGCTATATATGTAATCGAAGCTCTCCGGGGCCAGAGGCGAACCCGTCGACAGGATCGTCCGCAGCGAGTGCAGGCGGTTGCTCCGCGCGGGCTCGAGCCCCTCCTTCTCGATCGCGGAAATATACTTGGCGCTGGTGCCGAACACGGAAATCGACTCGCTGTCGACGAGGTCGAAGAGCCGGTTCGGACCCGGATGGAACGGAGAGCCGTCGTAGAGGATCACGGTCGCCCCGACCGCGAGGCTGCCGACAAGCCAGTTCCACATCATCCAGCCGCAGCTAGTGAAGAAGCAGATGCGATCATCCCGACCGAGGTCGGTGTGCAGGACGTGCTCCTTCAGGTGCTGGATCAAGGTGCCCCCGGCACCATGCACGATGCACTTCGGCACCCCGGTCGTCCCGGACGAGTAAAGGATGTAGACCGGGTGGTCGAACGGCAAATGGACGAAGTTGGGCTCGCGCGGCGCTCCTAGGAAATCCTTGTAGACGAATGCTCCGGAGACACTATCGAGCCGGGGCCGGGCGCGCCAGTGCGGCACGACGACAACTCGCTCGATCGATTCGATCCGCCGCGAGATCTCGCCAAGCTTGGCCAGGCAATCGTACTCCTTGCCACCGTAGGAGTAGCCGTCGACGGCGAACAGGACTTTCGGTTGGATCTGCCCGAAGCGGTCTACCACTCCGTCGGCGCCGAAATCCGGCGAGCAAGAGGACCACACCGCCCCGAGGCTTGCCGAAGCGAGCATCGCGACGACGGCTTCCGGCACGTTGGCGACATATCCGGCGACTCGGTCCCCCGATGCGACGCCGGCATTCGAGAGGGCGGAAGCGAGAGCCCCTACCTCGAGAAGGAGTTCGCGGTAGGTCAGGGCCCTTCTGCGTCCGTCTTCGCTCCACGAGACCAGCGCCTCGCGGTCATCCCGGTAACGCAACAGGTTGTCGGCGAAGCTGAGCTCGGCTCCCGGAAACCACCGAGCGCCCGGCATGCGGTCCAACCGGTCCACGACGCGCTCCGCGCCGCGATGCGCCTTGATGCCCGTGAACTGCCAGACGGCCTTCCAAAAGGCCTCCGGCTCATCGACGGACCAGCGGTGCAGGCTGTCGTAATCGGAAGCACCGACCTGTCCCATGAACCGCTGGAGGCGGGATGCGGAAACGCGCTCGGGCGCAGGCGTCCAAATCGGTCGTTCCATCGCCCTCAGAAACCCAGCGGCGAAGGGCCCGCCGGGCGGACCGCCTCGGAAGCCTGTTCAAGGAACTGGATCAGGATTTCGCCGAACCGTGAAACGTCGCTCGGCACACCAAGCCCGCTGCCCCCAAGCCGAGCGCGAATTTGAGCATGTCCAAGCCGGTGTAGCTGTGGTGCAGTGTCCAGAACTTTCCGCGCACATCCGGCAGATCTGCCTCCGGCGCGAAGTCGATCAGCCGGCCGAGCAGGACAGTCTCGGGGACGACGTAAAAAGCCAGCACGGTCACGATCGCGAGCATAGCCGCAATGACAACGGTGGCAGCTCGCCCGCAACCCGTGAACCAAGCCAGGAAAAGGGTCACGGCGGCAAGCGGAATCTGGATCCAGCCCCACTGGGAAAAAAACAGCCGGTTCACCTCGGAAGCCTGGTAGCGCAGGGCCGCGCGAAGGCCTTCGTCCGACAGTTCCCCGACGGCAGCCCCGAGGCCGACATTGCCGGAGGCAACGACATCCTCGGCGACCGCGAAGTTCTGGATGGCGACCTGCCACATGAAAACTGTGCATCCGGCCCAGGCCCCCAGAAGGAACAAGAGCGGTAGAACGGGACGCCTGATCATTGAGGTGCCACGTATTCGGGCGGCAGGGCGGCTCCATCCCCGAAGAAGTACGCTTCCATCTGCTTGATGATTAGCTCCTGAGCCTGCAAGGTGGCAGGGTTCAATCGGTATTCGTTGATGATCATCTTGAGGTGCTCCGCCCACTGGGCCCAGGCGATCTTCGAAACACTGTCGAAAATCCTCTGGCCGAGTTCGGTGTCGAACGGCACCTCGTCGAGACCGGGAAGCTCCTTTTGAAGCTTCACGCAGTGGACAATCCGCTCCGCCATGTCGCTTGCTATTGTAAGGCCATTCCGCCCTCCGGCCCAGCGAGGCACAGACCGTGCTCAAAGCCAAGCTAGAGTTCGCCCTCGGGCCGCGTGAGCTCGCGCTGCAGACAGGGGACATCACAAAGGTCGCAGCAGACGCGATCGGCAACGCAGCCAACTCCCAGCTCGCCGGCGGAGGCGGGGTCGACGGGGCGATTCACCGGGCGGGCGGGCCGTCCATCATGCGGGAACTGGACGTGATCCGCGATCGCATCGAGACCTGCCGTGCGGGCAATGCGGTCGCCACCGGAGCAGGCTCGCTGCCAGCGAAATGGGTGCTGCACGCTGTCGGGCCGGTCTACAGAGGGGGCCGGCACGGCGAAGCCGCAATCCTAGCCTCGTGCTACCGACAGTGCATGATTCTCGCCGAGGAACTAGGAGCGAAGTCCCTGACGCTGCCAGCCATCAGCACGGGAGTCTACGGCTATCCAATGGACGAGGCCGCCGACATCGCCGTGACGACCGTGGCGGACGTTCTTGCAGCTGCCGAGACCGAGGTCCGGCGCGTATCGTTTGTGCTGTGGGGCGACAGAGCGTTCCAGGCCTTCGCGCGGTCGTCGCTCGAGATTGTTCGGCAGATCACCTAGCCCACCCGGAACCCCGCGCTCCGGCTGGCACGACTGGGGAAGAGCGCCCGAACTTCGGCCAGTCGCTACGATCCGTTCGCCCGCAAGACACTTGTTCATGTGGCATCGATGGGATGGGAGAACTGCCCGCCCGGCCCGAGCATGTAACGTATGAGGCATAGGACGCGCGCCGAGCGATTCGCGACCGCCGCGCAATTGCCCTTCCTGCGTGTTCCGTAGCTGGAGAGCCCTCGCGTGAGCCCCGACCGCCAGATTGACCTCCTAGCCCGCGAACTTGCTCGGACCAAGGCGGCACTCGCCGCCAAGGCCGAGGGACAGGACTTGGAGGATGCGCTCGGCAGCCCTTTCGAGTTCGTCGCCGATCTCGTCGGCGAAAGGGCCGCTGTAGTGCTCTTCATCCGGTTCGATATCCAGTCGCTTGGGGAGGGGCTTCGCGCCTTGGCCATCATGATTGGATTCAAGAACTCGCCGCCCCCCTTGGACACCCTGCTCGACGAGTTCGACGAGCCCGAGCAAACCAAGTCGAGATTGCGCTCGCGGCCACGATTGCAGAGCGAACGGAAGATCGCGGAACGAGCTCTCGCCCTTGCCCGGTCGCGCGCTGAGGAGGGGGCTGCCCAACGCGGCCCGGACCTGAAGCGCGCCATCGGCGATCCATTCGACTTTCTGGCTGACCGGATCGGCGAGCAGGCAGCGGCGGCGTTTTGCATTCGCTTCAACGCCACCTCGATCAATGTCGCTCTGCGCGTCTTGGGATGGATGTCCATCTACCAGAGTTCACCCCCGTCCATCGGCCAGCTTCTGTCGAACATGGTGGGCGAAGAGCAGGTTGACTTCAAGAACATGCCCCTGGATTCCCTGAAGGTCCAATAGATACTGCCGGGGGCTACGCCGCTGGGCCGGTGCGCGAGCCGTGCAACTGCCGCGCGTGCCCTGGGGCGCCAGGGGCTTGGCCGGAAGCCGACCGACTCCCCCGGCCCGCCGATGCGAGTGTCCCGTCAGGCGCGCGACGTGCTTGTCTCATGATCAAGAGGCCGTTTCGAAAGCTGTGCCCCGGCTCTGGCAAAGCAAACCTGGCCTGCGCCTTGACACAAATTTGAATCCGCCTTAAATTAAATTTAGGCATACCTAAATATGGGTAGCAGCGCCATTGATGACTATCTGAAGGCAATCTTCCAGATAGCGGGGGACAACAACAGGGCGACCACGGCCTCGCTGGCCGAGAAGCTCTCGGTTTCCCCCGCGTCCGTAACCGGAATGCTGAAGAAACTCTCCGACGTCGAACCGCCGTGGATCGAGTACCAAAAGCACCGCGGGGCGCGCCTGTCGCCGCGAGGGCGCGCTCGGGCGCTGGAGGTCATCCGGCACCACCGGCTCATCGAGCTCTTCCTCCACACAGTTCTCGGCTATCGCTGGGATCAGGTGCATGCGGAGGCGGAAAGGCTGGAGCACGCCATCTCGGAGACATTCGAGGATCGAATCGCGGAGGTTCTCGGCGACCCGGAATTCGACCCCCACGGCCATCCGATCCCCCGCCGGGACGGCACTCTTCCAATACGATCGGACACCAGCCTGCTGCACATGGAGCCGGACACGGTGGCGGTGGTGTCGAGGGTATCCGACCAAGACTCGGAGATGCTGCAGTACCTCTCGAGTGTTGGCGTCAAGCCGGGCGTGCGCATCCATCTCGTGGAGCGCGGGCCGTTCGACGGCCCGCTCATGCTGCGGGTCGAGAAAGCCGCCAAGGTGCATGCGTTCGGGCGCCGGCTCGCAGCCGCGATCCGCGTCCGGAAGCTCCAGGGGGCCGGGTCATGACGCCTCTAGGCATCTTCTTGGCGGCCCTGGTCGCGGGAGCCCTGATCGCCATGCCGCGAGTCGGCGGAGCGGCCCTCTGGCGAAGGTTCCGCTCGCGTCGCGAGCGCGCCCTGTCCGAGGATGCGCTCAAGCACATCCTAGCTTGGAAGCATCGCTCGCAGCTGGCCAGCTTGCAGTCGCTGGCAGGCGCCCTCAGAATAGCCCCGCGCTCGGCGCTGCGGCTCGCGGCGCGTTTGCAGTCCAAGGGCTGGATCAAGATCGGCGGCACCGGGATCGGCCTGACTTCGAGCGGAGAGCGGCGCGCCCTGCAGGTGGTCCGGGCCCACCGCTTGTGGGAGCGCCACCTGTCCGACGACGCCAACATGCCCATGGCGCGCCTCCACCAAGCCGCCGAGAAGGCCGAGCACACCCTGAGCCGAGCCGATGTCGCCAGGCTGGACGCGCATCTTGGCCATCCCGAACACGACCCGCACGGCGATCCCATTCCGCGCGACGACGGGAAGGTCGCGGCGCTCAACGCCGTCAGCCTGAACGAATGGCCCGAAGGCGTTGCCGCCCGGATCGTCCACGTCGAGGACGAGCCGCACGCCGTTTTCCGGCAGATCCTGTCGGCCGGCCTACGCCCTTCCCTGGTGGTCCGTGTCTTGGAAAGAGATTCCCGGCACCTGCTCGTCGAAGCCAATTCGACAGAGCGACGCATTGACCGGGCCGTGGCGGCCAACATCGAGGTCGAGGAAGCTCGCGACCGAGACCTCCTCCCCTCGGACGCGACCCGACTTTCCGATCTGGCGCTAGGGACTGCGGGCGAAGTCGTCGCGCTGGGTCCGCGGTGCCAGGGCTTTTCCCGCCGGCGACTGCTGGATCTCGGCCTCACGCCCGGGGCCACCGTCCAAGCGGCCCTCGACAACACCTTCGGCGATCCGCGTGCGTTTTGTGTCCGCGGCACCATGATCGCGCTGCGGAAACGCCAGGCCGAGCAGGTATGGATTCGCCGGCTTCCGGAATCGCCGACTCGCGGAGCGCACTCGTGAACGCCGCGGAGTGCCAAGCCTGCCCGGCTCATGCTCAGCTGGCGCGAATGGGCGTCGACGTTGCGGGCAGCGATCATATCGTTGCCCTCGCGGGCAACCCCAACACGGGCAAGTCGTCGGTATTCAATGCCCTCACAGGCCTGCGCCAGCACGTCGGCAACTGGAGCGGCAAGACGGTGACCCGTGCCGAGGGCGCATTCGCCTTGAGCGGCAAGCGCTACAAGCTAGTCGACCTGCCTGGCACCTACTCGCTGCTGTCGGCTTCGCAGGACGAGGAGATCAGCCGCAACTTCCTGCTGTTCGGCCAGCCGGACTGCACGGTGGTCGTCACGGACGCCACCGCCCTGGAAAGGAACCTGAACCTCGTCTTGCAAGTACTCGAGATTACGGATCGGGTCGTGGTCTGCGTCAATCTCATGGACGAGGCGGAACGCAAGGGCCTCGCCGTGGACGTGCGCAGCCTCTCCAGGGACCTGGGAGTTCCCGCGGTGCCCACAGTGGCCCGCAGCAAGCAGGGCATGGCAGAACTCGTTTCGACGGTGGCGGCCGTCATCGACGGCGAGGTCAAGACCTCGCCCTTGCGGGTCGAGCACCCCGCCGAGGTGAGCGACGCGATCAGGGGCCTCGCACCGCTCATCGAGGACCTCGTGCCTGGCTTGCCGAATGCCCGCTGGGTCGCCCTGCGCCTCCTGGACGGCGATCACCGGGTCCGCGAGGCCCTTCTGTCTGGGGAGCTAGCGGAGCTAGCCAATCGCCAGCGGCAAGCCGCGCCGGCGCAGTCAAGCCGCATCCGGGCGCTTGAGGGAGCCCAGTAGAGCACGATGCCCGCGGACGCCCAAGTCATCCTGGACCGCAGCGACACGCTGCGAAGTGAGCTCGGCGGAAGTTTCCGCGACCGCATGGTCGAGGCGCTTTACCAGAATGCCCAGCGGGTCGCATCGCGCTCGGTCCGGGCAACGGGCGCGGGCAAGTGGGACTTCGACCAGCGCGTGGACCGGCTTGTCACCTCGCGCTGGCTGGGCCTCCCTCTCATGCTGCTTCTCCTCGGAGCGGTGTTCTGGGTCACCATTCTAGGGGCCAACGTCCCTTCTCAGATGCTCGCGAGCGCGCTCTTCGCTGTGGAGGGGGCGGCGGCGGCCTGGTTCGAGAGCCTTGGAGCGCCTTGGTGGCTGACAGGCTTCGTATGGCACGGTGTGTTCCGCGGGCTTGCCTGGGTGGTCAGCGTCATGCTGCCGCCAATGGCCATCTTCTTTCCTGTTTTCACCATCCTTGAAGACCTAGGCTACTTGCCGCGGGTGGCGTTCAATCTTGACTGGTTGTTTCGCAGGGCCGGCGCCCACGGCAAGCAGGCCTTGACCATGGCGATGGGATTCGGCTGCAACGCGGCCGGCGTGACCTCGACGCGCATCATCGACTCGCCCCGCGAGCGCCTGCTCGCAATCCTGACGAACAACTTCGTGCCCTGCAACGGGCGATTCCCGACGCTGATCATGCTGGCGGTGATCTTCGTCGCAGCGTCGTTCCCGCCCGCCGTCGCGTCGTTCGCGGCGGCCGGCGCGGTGGTGGGCGTGGTCCTGCTCGGGGTGGCGTTCACGCTAGCGGTTTCATGGGCCTTGTCGCGCACCGTGCTGTCAGGCGAGGCGTCCGCCTTCACGCTTGAGCTGCCCCCGTACCGGCGACCGAGCTTCTTGCGCATTCTCTACACCTCGTTGATTGACCGGACGATATTCGTCCTCGGCCGAGCCATGCTCACGGCAGCGCCGGCCGGAGCGGTCATCTGGCTCCTGGCCAACATCGAGGTAGGCGGTGCCGGCCTTTCAACGCACGCGATCCGCGCCCTGGGTCCGCTCGGGGAGGCAGTCGGTCTCGACGGAGTCATCCTCCTGGCGTACGTGATCGCTATACCGGCCAATGAAATCGTGGTGCCCACGATGCTGATGTGCTACCTCGGAGGCAGTATGATGATGGACGTAACCACCTACGAGCAGATCCGAGCCGTGCTCGTAGACCAGCACGGCTGGACTCTGCTGACCGCCGTCAACCTGATGCTTTTCTCGTTACTTCACAATCCCTGCGCAACGACGATCCTGACCATCTGGAAGGAGACTCGCAGCCCAAGGTGGACTGCGCTCGGGGCCATCATGCCCCTCGCGATCGCATTCCTGGTTTGCCTGCTGACGGCGCAGGCCAGCCGTCTGCTCCTCTAATGCAGGGAGTCGAGAGCAGAGGGCCTGCCGGGATGGCCGGGCTCGACCGCCGGGGCCAGCTTTCCCGGCTGCGCGAGATGCTGCACCAAGTGCGGGCTCGCAACAGGTTCTGGCAGCGAAGGTTGGACGGAGTCGCCGCCCCCCGCGACGCAGAGACATACCGCTGGCTGCCGCTCACCTCGAAGCAGGATCTGTCGGCCGACCTGCTTGACAACCCTCCGTTCGGATCGAACCTCACTTACCCGCTGGAGGAATACACCAAGTACCACCAAACCTCCGGCACGATGGGCAGGCCCCTGCTCGTGCTCGACACGCGTCGCAGCTGGGACTGGTGGTGCGACTGCTGGGAACCCGTGCTGAACGCCTGCGGCGTCCGCAGCGGCGACCGGGCGTTCTTCGCGTTCTCCTTCGCGCCCTTCATCGGATTCTGGTCGGCCTACGAAGCCGTCGCTCGACGGAACGTTCTGGCGGTTCCCGGGGGGGGCGCTGCCACGGCCCGCCGGATCAGGCTTCTGGGCGATACCGGCTGCACCGTGCTCTTCAGCACGCCCACCTACGCCCTGCGCATGGCCGAAACCGCCGAGGAGCAGGGCATCGACATCGCAGGCTCCTCGATTCGCTGCGCGATTCTCGCCGGAGAGCCAGGCGGGAGCATCCCGTCGGTGCGCGAGCAAATCGCCGAGGCGTGGGGGGCCGAAGTGTACGACCACGTCGGGGCAAGCGAAGTCGGAGCCTACGGAATTCCCTGCCCCAAGGGTCGCGGGGTGTACTTCAACGAGCGCGAATTCATCGCGGAGGTGCTCGGCGTGGACAGCGACGAGCCGGTGGCCGAAGGCCAGACCGGCGAGCTCGTCGTCACGAACCTCGGTCGCTGGGCGTGCCCGGTGATTCGCTACCGCACCGGAGACTTGGTCCGCCCGAGGCGCCTGGAGCAGGGGCTGCTGCTAGAGGGTGGCATTCTGGGTCGAGTCGACCAGATGATGCTTCTCCGGGGCGTCAACTTGCACCCGTCCGCCATCGAGGCCGCGGTGCGACGCGCGGCAGGCGCGGCGGAATTCCGCATTACCGTGAATCGCAACGGGGCGATGGACGAAGTCGAGGTCGAAGTCGAGGCGGACCCAGCCGATTGCCGGGCCATCGGCGAGGACGTGCGGAGCTCCTTCGGTGTCCGCATCTCTGTCCGCGGAGTGCCGCGCTTCAGCTTGCCGCGATGGGAGGCGAAAGCCAGGCGATTCCGGGACTTGCGGGAATGAGTTCGTGGCGAGAGGCGGCGGACTTCCAGCTCGAATCGCCCGGTCGCCGGCAGGCCCCTGGGCCAGCGCGCTGACAGCCGCGCTGGGCTGCGTCTACGCGTCGGGTCCCGATGCGGTCCAAGCCCTGCCGAACTTAGTGGTCATCGTGGCCGATGACCTCGGCTACGGCGACCTCGGAAGCTACGGCAATTCCGAGATCCGCACCCCCGCGCTCGACCGCATGGCGGACGAAGGCGTCCGGTTGACGGAGTTTTACACGCCCGCTCCCACCTGCTCGCCCGCGCGGGCCGCCCTGCTGACGGGACGCCATCCGCTGCGTTCGGGAGTTACTCGGGTGTTCATTCCCAAGGAAGTGCAGGGCCTGCACGCTTCCGAGATCACCCTTGCGGAGCATCTGAGAGAATCCGGCTACGCAACGGCCTGCATCGGCAAGTGGCATCTCGGGGGACGCAAGCAGCACCGGCCCGAGCGTCACGGGTTCGACGAGTTCTACGGCGTGCTCTACAGCAACAACATGGTCTGGCTTCGAAGCCTGCAATGGCCGCGATTGGAGCTGTTCGACGGAGCCCGTTCGGTGGAATCGCCCGCGGATACCAGCCTGCTGACGAGGCGATACACGCATCGGGCGATCCAGTTCGTGAAGCGAAATCGGGACAAGCCGTTCTTCCTGTACCTCGCCTACACGATGCCGCACATCCCGCTGGCCGCTTCGCCGGAATTCACGGGACGCTCCCGGTACGGGCTCTACGGGGACGTGATCGAGGAGTTGGATGCCAGCGTCGGGCAGCTGCTTTCCCTGATCTCGGAAATCGGCCTGGACGGCCGCACCTACACATTCTTCCTGAGCGACAACGGCCCTTGGACCGGAGACAGTGCGCGGCGCGGCGGTTCGACCGGCAAGCTTAGGGGGTTCAAGGGCACGACTTGGGAAGGGGGACTGCGGGTCCCCTTCATCGCCCGCGCTCCGGGCCGCTTGCCGGCCGGGGAGGTCCGGGCCGGAGCGGCCACGCTGATGGACGTCTTCCCGACGATCAGCTCACTCGCGAGAGCGCAGCTTCCGGCGGGCCGCACGTACGACGGCACGGATATCCTGTCGTTTCTGCGGGGAGACAGCGCCGCGCCGCAACGGGACTTGTTCTTCAGCAGCCGGCGGAAAGTCAACGCGGTGCGTTCCGGGCCGTGGAAACTGCATCTGCGCGAGAGAGCCCTTGGCAAGAAAGGCCGTCCGCGAGAGGACCGCGCTTTCAATCCGCCGCAGCTTTACCGTCTGGACGTGGACCCGGCGGAAGAGCGCGACATCGCCGCGCAGCATGGCGCGATCGTGGAGCGCTTGGCCGAAAGCGCCGAGCGATTCCGATCACGCGTCGAACCGACGATCCGGCTGCAACCGCTCGGCCGCGCGGTGTTGCGCGGCATGCTGACGCCCGCGCCGTAAGCCGTTCCGACGCTCAAGCCGGGCGATCCCCGGAAACTGAGATTGACCTCCTTCCCACGCTACCTGAACTCAGGCGGCAGAACAGTTCCAATCTTCCCCAAAGAGGCGAAGTCGAACGGAAGTTCTCTAGGTCCCGCTGCTGGAAGGCGTCTCCGCATGGGGGGGGGCACGTACGACAAACGTGTCCGCGATCTTGTCGTGCCAAGCCTGCCGATCGGGATCCCATAGGATCCACAGCCAGCCCAGCCCCGCGACCACGACGGAGAAGACGGTCGCGAGGCCGCGCACTAGCGCGTCAGTAAAGAGCACTGCGCCGCCATCGGTTCGAACGACACGTACCTGGCAGATGATTCCGCCGATCGTGGTGCCCTTCCACGTCCAAAGCGCAATGTGATACGCCAAGAGCAAAGCGACCACGAATCCAGTCTCTAGATCCAGCAGCGCCGAGACGATCGCGACGAGGATGATGTCGAGCACCACGGACCCCAGCCGGCTGGCGAAGCCCGCGACTGCGTACTCGTGCTCTCTAGCCACCGCGGTCGCGCTAGCGAGCACCGTTGACGGACCACTCGGGGTATGCCACCCGGGGTTTTCCCGCCGGAGGCTATCAAAGAACGTTGTGGCAGCCGCGCCGAGCCCGACAACTCCCATAACGGTCCACGTGGCGAATCCCAGCACGGGCACCATGTAAGCGAGGCTGATGGCCGCCAGTCCGATCCCGAGCGACCGCGCAGCCTCGAGTCTGTCGCCCGGAGCCTTTTCCGGAATGACCCTGCCGCCAATCCATCGAGCAACCCCGATCCTGCCGACAAGTCCAGCCGCGAGGATCCCGCACCACAGGAACGGGACGGCCGCAAGGCCCATTACGGAAACGATTAGAACGAACGACACGGGCCCGATCAGCAGCAGCACCAAGAGTCCTGCGACACATGTGGTCGACGGCTTGTTCGTAAGGGCGCTCGCGCATTCGCGCACGGGCCCTTCAAAGACGAAGTTGATCCCTAGGTAGACGAGCGCGAGAACGAGCAAGAAGCCCCATACCCAAGGCAGGTGCGGGACGATCGGTCGCCCCAAGAGAAGTCCGTCGGACAGCCACGGCTGGATCGCAGCGAACGGGCCGGCTCTCGAGATCGAGGCCAGCGAGACCAGATCCCCGCCCGGCGAGAAGTCGAGCGGGGCGTCAATCGACCCTCCGATAGCCACCACGTCTTTTCGGACTTCGGCTCCGGAGTCGATTTGAAGGGAGCCGAACAGTACGACGACGTCGCCTCCGACTTCCGCAGTATCGGAAAGCACGGCGGATCCGAAAATCGAAACGAGGTCTTTGTCCACTGCGCCCTTGATCACGACGTCGCCCTTGAACACCACGACCTCCCTGACGCGCTCGCCTAGCTCGACGGTCAGGTTCATTCCGAATCGCTGGATATCCCGGGGTTCGGGATCGCTCGGCGCGGAGGGCGCGTCCTGCGGCGAGGGCTCCTGCTGGGGCACTTGGGCAACGGCGCTTGCCGCCGCGAGAACCAATGCGACCGCAAGTGGAAGCAATGCAGTCTTCAATCCGTTCGTCATTCGGGGCTCCTTTCCGAAAGCATGTGCGAGAGCGCCGCGCAGAACAGCGCGCTCGCCGCGCCCATCACGCCAACTGTCGCGGCAAAATAGACGGCGTTAGGTTCCAAGAACACCTCCCACAGGACGCGGACGGCTCCGAGCAGTGCCGCGGCTTCTCCGGAGGCCAATTGCTCGGGAGCGACCCCGGCCAACCAAGCGAGAGCGGCGAGGCCGACCACAGACGCTGCCTGGCACAGACGCGGCCACGCGACCCACGGGCGCTCGTACCATGGCTTGCGCCGTGCTCTCCGGACTTCGTCCAGAACTCGCGGGAGGAGCGTTGCGGGGGCGCGCGGCACAGGAAGGCTCGCCAGCTTCCGGCTCACGAGCGATTCGAGTTCATCAGGATTCATCGTTCGTCACCATTAGCTGCCGCAAAGCCTTGCGGCCGCGGTGGATGTCGGTCTTGACCTTGCCCAGCGTGACCCCCAGAACTGAGGCGATGTCGCGATAGCTGCGCTGCTCGAAGTGGTACAGCACCAGCGGAACCCGCTGGTGCGCAGGCAACCGACGGAGACCTCGCTCAAGCTGGGAGTGCTCCTCCGCGCGCTCCAGGTCCGCGGCCGGCGAACCGGGAGACACGAGAGATTCCTCGTAGGTCCGATCCGCGCGACCCTCGAGAGGGCGGCGCTGGCTGAAAAGGCTCCAGCGACGTCTGAAACGGGTCAGGTGATTGAGGCAGAGGTTCGTCGCCACCTTTCTCAGCCAGCCCCCGGCCGCCGGGCTGGAGCGCAGCGCTTCGAAGCGCTCGAACGCCCTCAGGAAAACGGTCTGGGAGACATCCTGCGCCTCGCTGGGATCTCCTAGCAGCCGGACAGCTATGCCAAACACCATGTCCTGGTACCTCCGGACAAATTCCTCGAACGAGTTCGGGTCACTCATACCGCTCGCGTCGAAGCGAGGTCCATGAAATAAGAACACACGGGGAGAGAGAAAGTTTCGCGTGGGTGCCGGCGGCCACGGTCCGTCGCTAAGGCAGCACCCTCGAGCGGGCACCCGACGCGCGGCGCGAACCGTCCGATTGGATGCTGCGCTTCGCGTGGAACGCCTTGTTCAATGTGATCGCGATGCGAGCCGATGCTCTAGCCCAGACAGGGCGGCCTGCGCCTACGGGAGAATGACCCTTCAGCCCTCTATATCGATTGGGGATTATAAGGGATGGTGCCCAAGAGCATCCTGTCTAGCTCTCGCGCCGGGGCCTGTCGATGTGGTGAATCTCGACCGGTTCCATGAGCCTGCGGGCGGCCTCCTCCAGCGACAGCGGAGGTAGCGTGATCGACTCCTCAAGTTCGGCCTTGGATGGCTGGTAGGTCGAGCGCACCAGTTCGACTCGGCGCGGCTCGAGTCTGGTCACTGGCTTGGGTTTCCTGGAATTCTTCATCGAAGATCCTCCTGGCGCTGCGTTCCTAGCGCCCGTGGCGGGCCCTCGGGGTCGATTAACTCAACGCACTGGTCCTGCTCCCGCTGCATCCAGTCCAGGCAGTCGGTCGTCGTCGAGCCTGTCCAGTTCCAAGGCGCTTATCCCCGGGCTCCGGAATCCAGCCCGTTGTCCCTGATCAGCTCCTCGTACTTGAGCCGCTTGCCATCCATGCCCAGCACGACCGCGCCCATCATGTCGATGGTGTCCTGCTCGCGCAGGTTGTGCCGGCCGGCGAACTCCTGCACCTAGCGGTCCAGATGCTTCGGGCTGAGCTTGTGGAACGTGCCGCAGTAGCCGCGCTTGAGCATGGACCAGAACGACTCGGCAACGTCTCGCAGGCACCCGCCTCGTCCGTGTACTCGGTCGCTTGCCGGTCGGCGTGATCCTGCACGAATCCCTGCAGGGTTTGCTTGTCCGTGGCTGGCACCGCCTTGGCCGCCACTTGGTTCGTCGCGCGGTCCTTCGCACCCACCACGGCCGTCTTGCCCACCGGCCCGCGGCCCGTCAGTTGCTTGCGCACCGCGTTCGGCATGTTCCTGCGCTTCCCGCCGAGGTAGGTTTCGTCCACTTCCAGCGGACCGGCGAAGCCTGTGCCTTCCTGGCACAACGCGGCCCGGATGCGGTGACTGAGATGCCAGGCCGAGTTCGGCGCGATTTTGAGGTCACTGTGCAGCTTCATGGACGAGACCGACTTCAGGCTGGTCATGAACAGATAGATGGCCATGGCCCACACCTGGCAGCCCAGGTTCGAGTGCTGCATGACGGTACCGCTGCGCACCGAGAAGCGCTTGCGGCAAGCGCGGCAGCGGAACGGCATCGTCTTGTGCTTGGCGCCCGACTGGACGCGGCGGGAGCCGGCCCCGCAATGCGGGCACTGCGGTCCCTGCGGCCAGCGGACGCGGATGAACCACTGCTCGGCCGCAGCGTCATGCGGGAAGATGCGCATGGCCTGGATCATGCTGATGCCCTTGGGCGTGCTCCTGCCGGGTGCTTTCTTGCTCGCCATCCCTACTCATCATTATACCAAATGGAGACCGTCGTGTCAATTGTAAGTATCTTTATTTCCAGGGATTTACGAGATAATCACGTCCGCTAGACCGGATGCTTCTTGGGCACTATCCCTTTCAATCCCCTTATAGTTCAATACCTAGAAAACGCGGAGTTCGCGACAACCAACGCCCAGCTCGTCGAAAAGGCTGTCCGCCTCGCGGACGAGGTGGGTCGAGCGATAGCCTCGCACGAAGAGGCCCACCAGATGACCGGGCTGCCCAAAGGAACGGCGGCTACGCATTAGCGGCTGCCGTTGAGTTCTGGTGGTTGCAGTGTGCCGCTACGATTTCCAGGTCGTGGCGAGCGCCTCATACTCTCGAGCTTGGGCAGCTATGTCGACCCCTACTGCGTCACCCCACGCAGTCAATAGCCGGCGGTACATGCTGCCCGGCTTGCCGTCGCCGACAGCCTGGAAATTGAAGCGGGTGACCGGGATCATACTGAACGGGGTACTCGTAATCCAGGCTTCGTCTGCTTCGCGTACATCGTAGGGCTCGATGTCAGCTTCTCTTACGGGGAATCCCAGTTCCCCCGCCAGTTCGATGCAGGCATGGCGGGAAACGCCACGCAGAATGTCATTTGGTCTTGGCGTCAAGATCTCGCCATGGCACGCGATGAAGAAGTTGCTGCCGCTACCCTCGGTGATGAATCCGCGTTCGTCCGAAAGCAGAGCCATGGCTCCTGGTTCCATCCGCGCGGCTTGAAGTTCGGCCAGCTTGTAGTAAATGCGGCTGCGGTTCTTCGCCTTGGGATCGATATAGCGCGCCGGCACCGACTGTTGTGGCGTGATCACCAAATGGGCACCCTTCTCGTATTTCTGCGCCAAGGAGCCGGTGTGGCGGACAAGAGGAACAACGTTAATGGAGACGATAGGGGCTAGGCCCTCTCTAACGATGCCTGCGTAGAGTGGCAGTGCCCCACGGGTCACGTCGTGCATGATCTGGACGTCCAAGCCTCCGAGCGCCGGCAAGTTCCGTTCGATCGTCTCGCAGGTGGCGTCCTCCATCTGGTCAATCGTCAGTCCACAGTCGATTTCGGCATAACGCATGGAGGCATAGAGACGATCTAGGTGTTCGCGCAGGCGAAACGGTTTTTGGTTGAAAGTCCGAGTCGCCTCGAACACCATGTCGCCGAACATCAAGGCAGAGTCGAAGATCGAGATGCGCGCTTCAAGCTCGGGAATGAACTCACCGTTGAAGTAGACTACGCGAGTCGCCATGGGATGCCCCCCCGGACGACCCTAGTGTAATGTACCGGAAGCGATGATGATTGACCTTCGCCCTGCCCCAGGGCTTGCCTGGCCCGTTGGATCTTGGCCAGAATCACTGCTCCGCTCGCCTTCCAAGTTGTCCACCAATTCCCCTTAGCGAATCACTCAATTGATTCAACCCCGATTTGCGAATTCGACCCTGATTCCCGGGCACTTCTGTTGGCCCCAAGGGGGTCCATATCGGGACCGTCCAAGACACTGCTAGGGCTCCCGGGGCGTCCCGCTGCAGTTATTTGTTGCGTTTGGCTCGGATTCATCGACCAGCGAGGGTCCGCGATCCGTGCGACCACCGGCATCCAACCGGAACTTCACGTAGGCCTAGTTGCCTACAATCTCCTGAAATTAAAGGGCTTCTTCCCGTTGATAAGGCTCTGCATCGGGTATCTTGTGCCCATCTTGCTCCCCAGGGTCTTTCCACATCGAAAGCATCTCTAACCAAGCCAACAAACCAGCCATCCTGCTCCGCCATGCCCTGGCGCGATGGCAGGCGCATCCGCAACAGGACCCTCGCCAACCTCTCCAAACTCCCGCCGGAGATCGTCGACGGCTTCCGCACCGTCCTCAAGTGCGGCCTTGCCATTCAGGATCACTCCGACCTCCTCCGCGCCGAGCGCTCCTGGACCCACGGCCACGTCCCCGCCGACGCCCCCGACTCCAAGCTCGGCACGGCCCGCCGGCTCTCCCCCGACACCGCCGACTGTAGCCTCGGCGTCCTGCTTGACCGGCTGCTGGCCCACCAGTGGTGGGTGCGAAGGACCGCGCGACAAACCAAGTGGCGGCCAAGGCGGTGCAAGCCACGGACAAGCAAGCCCTGCAGGGATTCGTGCAGGATCACGCCGACCGGCAAGCGACCGTGTACACGCACGAGGCGGGTGCCTGCGAGACGTTGCCGTTCGAGCATGAGTCCGTGAAGCACTCTGTCAGCGAGTACGTGCGCGGACAGGCGCACACCAACGGAGTCGAGTCGTTCTGGTCCATGCTCAAGCGCGGCTACTACGGCACGTTCCACAAGCTCAGCCCGAAGCATCTGAGAGTTGCGCGACAATGCAACAGCCTACGATGCCGCATATCTGGCTCTCGCCGACGCATTGCCAGCGACACTCTGGACCTGCGACGCGACCCTGGCCACCGTGCCAGGTGTTCACGCCGGGGTTCAAGTGCTCTAATCGCCTCTGACCTGAATCGTCGCGGCCCGAACGCTCGCCTTACCCGCCAAGCTGTCAACTGCGGCTGACAGAACACCGATGTTCCGCATCGCCATCGAGGAGCACCTTGATCGCCGATCTCAGTCCGCCGTGGAGCATTCGGTTCCGTCCGATCGGTCGCTCCTCTGCTCGCCCCGCACAAGATCCGGCTCAACACCGATGGCCAGAAAAGCGAACGGGCAGACCTGACCGAAACCGACTTCCGAGGAGCCGTTCTGCGCGGGGCGAACTTCGAGAGGGCAGTGCGGACGCGAGCGGACTCCACCAGTGCTGACTTGCGCGACGCGATCTTCAAGGACGCTGTCCCGGGAGAATTCATTCTTGACGGGACGGACGGGCGGGGCGCCGATGCAAAGGGAGCGGACCTCGATAGCATCAAGCTGCGCATGACCTCTCCCGGACGAAAGAACCAACGAATTCCCGTGGCCTTGTTGGCAAACGGCGAGGCACATGGGCTTTCAAGATCGACTCGGCAAATAGCCAGCCTTTCTCGAGAGTTCGGGTCGCACGTCCCCGGTCGCGCCAACTTGCCCGGAGAGCCTCTGCGAGGCGACCCGGCGGTAGGGCCGCGTACATGGCAAGCGTCCCCTGACGAAGGATCCGTCTGCGCGCACGGGGTCACGCCACGGGGTTGAAAGCAGACCTGTCGAGAATCGACGCCGAGGCCCCGCGAAGGCGACTGCCTCCTCGGGTCGAATCAGGTTGGCTATATTCGTAGTAGCAAGCGGTGTTGACTGTGAACCATTCGAACCCGGTCTTGATGCGAATCTCGCTGGTAATCTTGGCCACCTTGGTGGCGGCCCCAGCAATTCCAGCATCCGAAGCGGAGGGTTTAGAGTACTTCGAAAAGCATGTACGTCCTGTCCTCGCAACCAAGTGCCAGGCATGCCATAACGCACAGCTCAAAAGCGGCAACATCGACCTCTCCGGGGTAGAAGGTTTCGTCAAGGCGCGCGACGAGGCAGCGCTGATCTCGCCGGACGACCCAGTATCCAGCCGACTGCTGGCCATCGTCGGCTACGAGACGCGTGTGAAGATGCCGCCCGGAGGGAAACTTCCCGCGGAAGAGATCGAGGTATTGCGCGATTGGGTGCTCCAAGGCGCTCCCTGGCCCGGCGCGGAGCGTCGGGAAGCGATGATTCCGGATGCGCAGCAAGGCACGTTCACCCAGGAGCAGCGCAACTACTGGGCGTTCCAGCCGGTCGCCAAGCCGGGCCTTCCCGAAGTCAACGACCGCAACTGGACCCGGAATCCGATCGACCGCTTCGTGCTGGCAGAGCTGGAAAAGCACGGGCTGGAACCGGCCCCGCCGGCAGACAAGCTCACCTGGCTGCGCCGCGCCTCCTTCGACCTGACCGGTCTGCCACCGGCTCCCGCAGCGTCGAAGGCCTTTCTAGCCGACGAATCGCCCGAAGCGTTCGAGCGCGTCGTCGAACAACTTCTAGCCACGCCACTTTACGGCGAGCGCTGGGGCCGCCACTGGCTGGATATCGCGCGCTACGCGGACTCGACCGGGAATGACGAGGACCACCGCTACCCCTACGCATGGAGGTACCGGGACTATGTCATCGAAGCGTTTAACGACGACATGCCGTACAACGACTTCATTCGGGAGCAGATAGCGGGCGACCTGCTGCCCGCGGAGAACCACCGCGAAGTCAACCAGCGAGGGATCGTCGCCACCGGGTTCCTGGCGCTGGGCCCCAAGGCCGTTGCCCAGCAGGACAAGAAGCGCATGCTGTACGACGTCTACGACGAGCAGATCGAAGTCGTGTCGAAGGCCATGCTCGGCATGACCGTCGCCTGCGCCCGCTGCCACGACCACAAGTTCGACCCGATCCTGACGAAGGACTACTATTCGCTGGCCGGCATGTTCGCCTCGACACGCAGCTTCAAGAATCCCGAATCCCACGTCTCGCAGATGCTGCTGACGCCCTTGGTCCCGCAACAAGAGTACGACCGGTACGAAGCGGAACAGAGAGAAATCAAGAACAAGCGGATCGAGCTCGACAACCTGGGCGACATCGAGATCGAGCAGTACATCGACTCGGTCGCGGACCGCGTCGCCGCCTACATGCTCGGCGCGCGCGAGGTCTACGAGGACGGAATTGATCCCGCGCAAGTCGTCGGGGACCGCGACATTGACGCCAATCAGCTCCAGAAATGGATTGCCTATCTGAAGCCGGCGGATGCCCCGCTGGCGCAGCTCGCCGCATGGCGCGGGGCCATGCCGGCCCAGCGGGCCGCTGCAGCCGCTGCCTACCAAGAGCGCTTCGGCGAGACGCTGAAGGGCTGGCACCACACGATACGGCGGTGGCGCGAGAGCGCGATCGAGCTGATCAGGAACGGTTCGATGCCTCCGCCGCCGAAGCCGAAATTCCTAGCGGGCCGCGACCGCTTCTTCTTCGATGTCTATCACGCCAAGGCGGCCCCGCTCAAGTTCGAAGGCGAGGAGCGCAAGCGAATCCTGCAGCCCGAGACCGTAGCGACCATCGCGCGGCTCGGGGTCGAGGTCGCGGAACTGGAAGCCCGGGCGATGCCCGAGCCTCCGATGGCCAACGGCGTCGAGGAAGGCTCTGTCGTGGACCAGAAGGTCTTCGTGCGCGGGGACTACAACGCCGAGGGGGAGCCCGCGCCCAAGGTCTTCCCCGCGATCATCGCCGGCTTCGACCAAGTGCCCGCCGCGAGCGGCAGCGGTCGCGTGGAGCTGGCCGAGTGGATCGCTTCGCCGGCCAACCCCCTGACAGCTCGCGTGATGGTCAATCGCATCTGGCAGAAGCACTTCGGCGAAGGGATCGTCCGCACGCCCAGCAATTTCGGCAAGCTGGGGACGCCGCCGACGCACCCCGAGCTGCTGGACTGGCTGGCGGCAACGTTCGTGGAGGACGGCTGGTCGGTGAAGAGCATGCATCGCCGGATCATGCTGTCGAACGCCTACAGCATCAGCAGCCGAGCCAGCGTGGCGGCCGCGAAGGCGGACCCGTCAAACCTATGGCTGTCGCACTTCAACCGGCGCCGCTTGGATGTCGAGGAGCTGCGTGACGGCATGCTCGCGATCGACAACTCGATCGACTTGAGGATGGGCGGAACCCTCCAGTCGGGTTTCGGAACCGACCGGGAGAACTCCAGCGACCGCCTGAGCATCGATCCGACCAAATCCACGCGACGGATGGTGTACCTTCCGCTGCGGCGGGCCAATCTGCCGACGCTTCTGAACCTTTTCGATTTCGGAGACGCGGTGACGTCGCTTGGCAAGCGCCCGGTCACCAACGTGGCCCCGCAGGCGCTCTTCATGATGAACAGCGAGTTCGTCGCGGCGCGTGCCGGGAATCTCGCTGACCAGCTACTGGAGACGGATGGCTGGAACGACACGGATCGCGCGCGGCACGCTTACATGAGGGTCCTGGCACGGGAGCCGGACGGGCGCGAGCTGGACGGGGCGATGTCCTATGTCGGAGGATTCGCGTCGCGATTCGACGATGCGGCGGCCCGCGAGGCATGGCAGAGCTATTGCCGGATCTTGCTCGCATCGAACGACTTCATCTACGTGGATTGATACACGAATGGCGACCCAGGCGGGACAGGCATAGCCGTTGGAACAAGCAATGGACTACAGGCAGACAATCGAGCACATGAACGCGGTACAGCCCGTAACGCGCCGGGGCATGCTGCGAGACGCGGCGTGCGGCTTCGGCATGCTGGCGCTGGGAAGCCTGTGCGAGCAGAACCGGGCTCGCGCCGCGACTGTCGAATTCGATCCGGCCAATCCCCTGGAAGTGCGCACCCCGCATTTCGAGCCGCGTGCCAAGCGGGTGATCTTCCTGTTCATGCACGGCGGTCCGTCCTCGGTCGACACGTTCGAGTACAAGCCGTACCTAGTGAAAAACGACGGCAAGCCACTGCCGATTGAAAGGCCGCTGGCGTTCGACGACGAAGAGCCCGGGCCGCTGATGAAGCCGCTGTGGGATTTCAAGCCCGGCGGCGAGAGCGGCATCCGCGTCAGCGACCTCTTCCCTCATGTCCGCGAGTGCGTGGACGACATGTGCTTCGTGCATTCGATGGTGGGCGAAGGCGTCGACCACGGAGCCGCGCTGCTCCAAACCTTCACCGGATCGAGCACATTCACGCGGCCCAGCCTGGGATCCTGGGTGGTCTACGGCCTCGGAACCGAGAACAAGAACCTGCCGGGCTACGTCACGATCAAGCCGGCGCTCTCGCACGGCGGGGCCAAGAACTGGTCGTCGGCGTTCCTGCCGGGATCGTTCCAAGGCACGCCGATCGGGCATGCCGGCCTCAAGGTCTCCGACGTGCAGGGCGAGCCGATCGAATACCTGGTCAACAAGGGTCTGTCCCCGGAGCAGCAGCGCTACGAACTCGACATGCTGCGGAACGTGAACCGCAGGCACGCCGAGATGCGCAAGTTCGACCCGCGCCTGGAAGCGCGAATCCAATCGTTCGAGCTGGCGTTCCGCATGCAAGTGCAGGCGCCGGAAGCGTTCGAGGTCGAGAAGGAAACGCAAGCGACACAGAGGCTGTACGGCCTCGACAATCCGCTGACCGCGGACTTCGGGTGGCAGTGCCTGCTGGCCCGGCGGCTCAGCGAGAGGGACGTGCGCTTCGTGCAATGCACCCACTCCTACAAATGGGACCAGCACGCGGACCTGTTCAATCGGCACAACAAGAACGCAGCCGAAGTGGACAAGCCGATCGCGGGCCTGCTCAAGGACCTCAAGGCGCGCGGCATGCTGGACGAGACGCTGGTGATCTGGGCGGGCGAGTTCGGTCGCACCCCGGTGAGCCAGGGCGGAGACGGTCGCGATCATAACCCGTACGGCTACACGATCTGGATGGCAGGAGCCGGCGTGAAGAAGGGCTTCCAGTACGGGGCGACGGACGACATCGGGTACCACGCAGCGGTCAACCGCATGCATATCCACGACTTCCACGCCACGGTGCTGCACCTGCTCGGGATGGATCACGAGAGGTTGACGTACCGCTTCTCGGGTCGCGACTTCCGCCTGACGGATGTCGCGGGACTGGTGCATCGAGACATCCTTCTATAGGCTGAACGCGTCGCGGCCGCGCGAGCCGCCATCGAGCCGGTCCATGAATCGCTCCGGTATACTGTGGGCTGCGTTGACCGTTTCGGGGTCTCCGAGTGGCGGTTGCGGCACTGCGACCGCAGGGCGAGCCCGCGGCAGATCTCTGGCGCTCGACGCAACTCAATCGAATGGCAGCACCTTCGCCATTGCCTTCCCAGGTCGCAACTCCCATCGACGCCCCGCTGGAAAGCGACCTGCGAAAGTGCGTGCATTGCGGGCTCTGCCTGAACGCCTGCCCCACCTACCGCGAGCTGGGCGTGGAGATGGATTCGCCGCGGGGCCGGATCTACCAGATGGTCGCAGTCAGCGAGGGGCGCAGCGAGGTCTCTCCCGACTACATCGAGCACATCGAATTGTGCCTGGCATGCCGCGCCTGCGAGACTGCCTGCCCGTCGGGAGTCCAGTACGGTCGGCTGATCGAAGGGGCCCTGGCGCAAATCGAGTCATCCGTCCAAAGGAGCCTGCCTCAGCGCTTCCTGCGCTGGCTCGCCTATGACAAGGTCCTGCGGAGTCCCTTCATGCTCGGGGCGGCCGGCCTGGGTCTCCTGTTCTTCCGGCGCAGCGGGCTGGAAGCCATGATGCGCAATACGGGATTCCTCGCAGGGCTGGGCCGAATCGGTGATTTGGCGCAGCTGGCTCCCAAGGCGCAAGCGCCGTTCTTCTTTTCCAGCATTGGCAAGGTGTTTCCTGCAGAGGGCGAGACAAAGCACCGTGTGGCGCTGATGGCGGGCTGCATGCAGAACGTTTTCTTCAGCCGATTGAACGAGGCGACCGTGCGGGTGCTGCGCAAGAACGGCTGCGAAGTCACGGTCCCAGCGGGACAGGAATGCTGCGGCGCCTTGCAGGTGCATGCCGGGCTGCGCGCTATAGGGCGCGAGCAGGCCAAGAAGAACATCGTGGCCCTCGCGTCAGGAAATTACGACGCGATCATCACCAATACCGCGGGCTGCGGCTCGGTCCTGAAAGAGTACCCGGACCTCTTCGAGCACGATCCGGAATGGCACGAGAGGGCCCGGTCGTTCTCGAACAAGATGCGCGACGTCAGCGAGTTCCTTGCGTCGATTGAACTCAACACGGAATTCGGCACGGTCGAGCGCACGGTCACCTACCAGGACTCATGCCACCTTCTGCACGGCCAGAAGATCGGCAAGCCGCCGCGGAGCGTGATCCAGGCCGTCCCGGGAGTGACGCTGCGCGAATTGCCGTTCAGCGAGATCTGCTGCGGCTCGGCCGGTGTGTACAACATCGAGCACACCGACATTTCGATGTCGCTGCTCGAAGACAAGATGCGCATGATCGAGTCGACTGGCGCCGACACGATCGTGACGGCGAATCCCGGCTGCATGCTGCAGCTGCAAGCGGGCACGCGCAGATTCTCGCGTCCGATGCCGGTAATGCATGTCGTCGAGCTGCTCGACGAAGCCTACAATGCCTCTGGCACGCCGCATCGGCACAATGGTGGGAATGCGTCGCCCTAGGCGGGGTCCAATCGCCGCCGTTAGCGCTGCGTCATAGAAGATTCCAACCGCGCAATTCCCGCACTGTCCCGCGAAGCTCCGGCACTCGTTCCCCCTATTGCGGGAGTGACGTGCGACATCCCTATTGGGATCGACACATAGGCTGAACGACCGCGCCGCGCGCCACGTTGACCTCAACTACAGGCGACAGCCCAACGCCATTGGCAATAGCGCTACTGGACGGTAACCAGGCGAAAGGTGAGCGACTGCACGCTCACTCGTCCGCGCTGCGGACCGCCGCGTGATGCACAACTTGTTCAGGAACGATCGGGGGCAACGTGATGATCTCGCACGAGGTGCCCGGCGCTCGGCTGAGTCTCGAGTCAAGGGTGAACAGCGGGCAATTCAGCTCCTCGGCGACCGCCACGTACCATGCATCGTACGTCGTCAGGCTTCCTCGCAACTCCCAGATGCGCTTCGCGAAAGGCGCGAATGGAAAGAACGCGAACTCCAGTTGCAGCAGGTCCCGGAAATGGCTCGTCGATTCCAGCCGCGAGATCGAGCCCGACAGTTCCATCCGGCGAAGGACGTTGCAAGTTTCGGCTAAAACGAGTTCCGGGCCGGCTTTCCATCTGGCAGCCAGAACGGACCTTGCCCAGAGTCCCTCCCGTTCCGCGTTGACAAAGCCGGCGACCAACACCGAAGCGTCGATGACAGCCGTCACTTGCGATCCTTGTCTCGAGCGTGCAGGATCGCCTCAACCGACACGTTAGTGCCCGACGCCTCCACGCGCTCTTCTATGCGTCGAATCAGCTCCTCCGTGTTAGGCAGATTCGAAATCCGCTCCAATTCGCTACGGAGGAACCCTTGCATGGACTGCCCCCTGGACGACGCTCTGGCCTTCAGTCGGTCGCGGACCGTTTCGGGCACGTCTCTGATGGTGATCTGCACGGGCATGAGTTCATAATACCATCAATGCCATCATTTTGACATCACAATCCTGCGCTGCCCGGAAGACCCCTGGCCAACTCATCCCGGCCGCCGACACAGCAGGCTCGGACTCGCGGCCCCGGCGTCGCGGCGGATCACTGCGCGTGGAAAGCCGTCAGCGTACTCCGCCCGCGGTGTTGACGGGCGGTCCGGTCAGGACGGCGAGGCAGTGGGTGGCGAGCCCGCCGGGCATCCAACGGAAACATCTCGGCATGCGCGGGGCCGAGAGGCGTCCCGCCCGCACCGCCGAATCGAATTGCTCGGATCCCTTCGGTCGCGCCAGGCACCCGACGCTGCAGGGGACGGGTCATGCGCCTGCCGGGGAGGCGCCGGCGACATCCGCCGAGGGACGCGGGCTGCCTGACTCAGCCGTCCTCGAGACCGCGGCTGCGACCCCCCGGTTTCCCGGCGAGGCGGCTCGCCTTGCGGTCAGGCCTGGCCGTCCAGCACGCCACGCATGTAGGAGAAGGATTTCGCCATGCCCATCTGGGGATGGTCCGCGACGACCTCGTACTCCAAGCCGACCACGCCGGCATACTCGCGCTCCTTGAGCATCTTGAAGATCGAGGCCACGGGCATCACGCCGTCCCCTACATCGACCCTGCTCTCCTTGTTGGAGAAGTCGGACAGGTCCTTGATGTGGAAGTCGTAGATGCGGTCCCAGGCGCCGTCGATTTCCTCGAGGATGTCCGCCCCCGTGCGCACGGTGTGGCCGACATCGACGCAGAGCCCCATGCGCGGGTCCATGTCCTTGACCCGCTTGATCACGTCGCTCGGGGCGGGGTAGAACCTGTCCTCGGGGCCATGGTTGTGGATGGCCATCTTCCGGTCGTACTTGATCGCCAGCTTCTCGATCTGGGCGAGGTTGGAATGCGTGGGCGCACAGACCATGATCGGCATGCCGGCGGCCACGGCGTACTTGAAGTAATGCTCCAATTCGGCGGGGTCATCACTCCTCAACGAAATGTTCCCGCCGGCGACAATCTCGAGCCCGGCTTTCTCGAACTCTTTGCGCGCGGCTTTCAAGTCGTCCCCGGAGAGGTAGTACGGCATGTGGAACGCCTTGACGTTGACGTACTTGACGCCGAGGCTCTTGACGATGCCGATCGCGGCCGTGCGGCTGAACTTGCGCAGGGAGTAAGTGGCCACGGCCAGCTTCAAATCATCCCAGTGGTGCGGGTTGGAACCGTTGGCGGCGGGTGTCGCCGCGGAGGCGGCGGCGGGTAGCGCGGGCAAGGCCGCCGCAGCGCCGAGGAATGTGCGTCTTGTCGGGGAACTCATGGTCTGCTGGACTCCTTGATGTCGGTCAGGACACTGCGATTCTAGCAGGTCGGGGGCGATTTGGAGTCGCCGCTGGCGCACCGCAAACAGGCGCAGGGCCCCCTCGGCACCGATCCCCTAGAATCAAAGCATGCAAGGCGACCCGACTGTCATTGGGCATCTCAACCGTGTTCTGAAGGGAGAGTTCACAGCGATCCACCAGTACATCGTGCATGCCGAGATGTGCGAGAACTGGGGCTACGGCAAGCTCGGAAAATTCATCAAGGTGCAGGCGTTCGGCGAAATGCGCCATGCCGAAATCCTCGTGGAACGCATCCTGTTCCTCGAAGGCGTGCCGGGAATGGGAGAGCTCATGCCGCTCAACGTCGGCCAGAACGTCAAGCAGCAGCTGTCCAACGACCTGGATCTCGAACTCGACGCGGTGAAGGTTCTCAACAGCGCCATCAGGGACTCGGTGGCAGCGGGCGACAACGCTTCGCGCGAGCTGTTCGAGACGATCCTCAAGGACGAGGAGGAGCACGTCGACTGGCTCGAGTCGCAGCTTCAGATGATCAGCGACATGGGGCTGGGAATCTACCTCTCCCAGCAGCTGGACGACCCCGCCGCGGCCCCCGCAGGCTAGTCGATCACCACTTCGAGGAGCTGGCTCAGCAGCGGGTAGTACTGGATTCGCACCTTGGCGCCTGCCGGGAGCTCTTCCAGGCGAAGCCGGTTCTTGCCGATCCGCCTGGTGGCCTTCTTGCCGGCCTTGATCTGCTCGCGCCCGGTAGGCTGGGAAAAAGAGAGCTCGATCGATTTGGCCTTGCCGAGCGAGAAGAGCACCGTGCGCTTCTGAAGGTCGATGCTCGTGACCTGGCCCTTGTCCTTGACCACCTTGAGGACCTTTTCGGGCCGAGTGCCTTCCAACGCCCCCGAGGCGTTGTCATTCACGCCGGGCCGGGTGCTGGAACTGACGGTTTTCTGCTGCGCTGTCGCGCCGCAGACTGCGACCGCTAGCAAGAGGATCAGACGCGATGCCATGAAGATGTCTCTACTAGTGTAGTCTGCGAGCGCACAGGCAGGCGCGTCAGGCCGGCGACGGCCCCCCTCAGAGGACGGAGCGAATGTAGTTGGCGATCTCCGGTCGCCGCCACTCCTCCGGCCCGACGTACTTGCGCAGCACCTTGCCATCCCGGGAGATAAGGTACGACTCCGGATACTTCAGTGTGCCGTAACGCGTGCTCACAAAGCGCTCGGGATCGCGGGCGGTCGGGAACGTCACGCCGGCAGCCCGCAGGAAGTCGGAGTACTGCGCTTCATCCTCGTCCACGCTGATGCCGAGCACCACGAATCCGTCGTCGCGGAACCCTTCGTAGGTGGCGTTCAGGGACGGCATCTCCTGCACGCACGGCGGGCACCACGTCGCCCAGAAGTTCAGCAGCACCAGCTTGCCTCGGTAGTCGTCGAGGCTCACGCCGATTCCCTGCTCGTCTTCCAAGCTAAAGCCGGGAGCGCTGTCCCCCGCCTGGACGTCGTACACCCGCAGGTAGCCCTGGACTCGGTACACCATGACCGCGGCCAAGGCTAGCGCGAGACCGTAGACGACCGTTTCCCTGCCGACGCGTGCCATAATCGGATCTACAGCTCCACTCTACCCGTCCAGAGAGGCAGACGCCAAGTCCTAGTCGATGCTGATAACGCGCAAGGCTGAGTTCTCGGCATCGCATGTCTGCGCCAGCCCGCAGCTTTCTTCCGAAGAGAACGAGCGGCTGTACGGCAAGGAGAGCCGCCCGCACGGTCACGGCCACAACTACGTTCTGGAGGTGACGCTGCAGGGCGAGGTCGATCCCGTCCACGGCATGGTCCTTGACCTGAAGGCCCTCAAGGAGACGATTCGGGAGGAGGTGCTCGACGTGTACGACCACAGGTTTCTGAACCGGGAAGTCCGGCCGTTCGACGTGGTCGTTCCCACGCTGGAGAACATAGCCCGCGACATCTGGAGTCGGCTGGTGGGACCGATCGAGGCGATGGGCAGCGCTCTGCATTCGATCCGTTTGCACGAGAGTGACGAATTGTTTGTCCACTACAGCGAGAGGCACGCACCGTGACGGTTTTGACTCGACGCTACCGGTTCTCGGCATCCCACCGCCTCTGCTCGGCGGCCTTCAGCGAGGAGCGCAACCGGGAAGTCTTCGGGAAGTGCGCCAACGCCTTCGGCCACGGCCACAACTATTTCCTCGAGGTCAGCGTCGAGGGAGAGCCGGACCCCCTGAGCGGCATGACGGTGCCTAGGAGGGACCTCGACAGCTGGGTCGAGGCAACGGTCCTCAGCCGCATCGACCACACGCACTTGAATACCGACATAAGCGAGTTCCGGGATCTGGTGCCGACGTCGGAAAACATCCTCGTCGTCATCGAGTCCTGGCTGCGCCAGGGATCGAAACAGCATTTGCCCGGGAAGGCCCTCCGCCTGTCGGGCTTGCGCTTGGAAGAAACCCCGCGCAACAGTTTCCAAATAGGATCCGGTGAATCTACATGCCTACATTGACCACTCGGAACGCCCACGAGTTCCTGGACGAGATCGAGGCCGATCTCGTTGACGGGGTGCCCGCGGACCCGATCCAGCCGCTCGTCCAGGGCATCGTCTCGCATCTCGGCGAGAATACGGCGCGCGATGGATTGAAGAATACGCCGTTCCGCGTGGCCAAGGCGCTTCGCGAGCTGACGCGCGGGTACGACCAGGACCCGAGCGAAGTGCTGAAATCCGCCCTGTTCGACGTCACCTACGACGAGATGGTGATCGTCAAGGACATCGAGTTGTTCTCGCTGTGCGAGCACCACATGCTGCCGTTTTTCGGAAAGCTGCACATTGCCTACATCCCTCGCGAGAAGGTGATCGGCCTGAGCAAGACCGCCCGCATGGTCGACATATTCGCGCGCAGGCTGCAAATCCAGGAGCGCCTCACGCAGCAAGTCGCGGAGACGATCCAGGACGCGATCGATCCGAAAGGCGTGGGTGTGATCTGCGAGGCCCAGCACCTGTGCATGATGATGCGCGGGGTCGAGAAACAGCATTCCTCGACGATCACGAGCGCCATGATGGGAGCATTCCGGGATAACCGCAAGACACGCGAAGAATTCCTCTCGCTGATTTCCCACGGCCATCGGCACTAGGCGGGCGGGCCGGCAGGAAACCCGGCGCTGCTTGCCTTGCGGGGCACGGACCGTCCACCATGGAGCCACATGGCCCTGTCCCTTACCCGTCGTTCGTTCAGCCGCCAGGTCGGAATTGCGCTAGCGGCCGGGGCGTTGCAATCCTGCGCCTCGGGCCCGGACGAAGCCGAGTGGCCGGAGTGGGGCCGCGACCCCGGCGGGGCGCGCTTCAGCCCGCTCGATCAGATCAACCGGGGCAACGTCGCGGGCCTGGAGCCGGCATGGACGCACCGCTGCGGCGAGATCAGCGACGGGTCGACGAACCGCACTCGCACGGCTTACGAATGCACGCCGCTGATGGCGGACGGCACGCTCTTCGTTACCACGCCCTACAACCGGGTCCTCGCGCTGCATCCCGAGACCGGCGAGGAGCTCTGGGAATTCAATCCGGGCCTTGATCTGGGCAGGCGCTACAACCTGTGGGCGAATCGCGGCGTGGGCCTGTGGAGGAGAGGCGCGGAACGGCGGCTGCTCCACGGAACGCTCGATGGACGGCTGATCGCGCTCGACGCTGCGACCGGAAAGCCCTGTCCTGATTTCGGTGACAGCGGGGAATTGGATGTCGGGGTGCGGTTGACATCGCCGCCCAAGGTTGTCGGCGATCTCGCGGTCATCGGCGGCAATGCGCCAACCCTGCGAGCCTTCGACGTTCGCACGGGAAAGCTCGCCTGGACCCGGCACAAGGTGCCCGCCGACGACGAAGCGGCCACAGCGACTTGGGCAGGAGAGTCGTGGAAGGAGCGCAGGGGCGGCGTCAGCTGGCCTCCGCTGAGCGTGGACACGGAGCGCGGAATCCTGTACGTACCAACGGATTCGCCGACCTATGACTACTACGGCGGCGACCGCGCCGGAGACAACCTGTACGCCAATTGCCTGCTGGCTCTGGACGCGGCGACTGGCGACTACTTGTGGCATTTCCAAGCGACCCATCACGCCATCTGGGACTACGATCTCTGCGCGCAGCCGGTGCTGTGCGACATACAGCGGAACGGACGGGTGGTCCGGGCCGTCGCGCAAGTCAGCAAGCAGGGGTTCCTGTACGTGCTCGACCGCGTGAGCGGCGAATCGCTATTCGACATCGAGGAGCGCCCCGTGCCGCAGCACTGCGCTCCCGGCGAGCGCCCGTCGGCCACGCAGCCGATCCCCGGCAAGCCGGCACCCTTCGTGCGGCAGTCGATGACGCCCGGCGAGCTTTCCACCGTCACGCCGGAGCACAACGCCTGGGCCAAGGAGCTTTCGGCGCGATACCAGATCGCCCCCCTGTTTCATCCGGGCACCGAAGACGGCGTGATCATCTTCCCGTGCAACCAGGGGGGCGGCGAATGGGGCGGGGGCTGCTTCGACCCCACGACGGGACGGTTCTTCGTGAACGGGACCAACCTTGCGGACATTGTCGTGATGGAGGCTCGCAACTCAAGCCGGCCGCAAGAGGCGGTAGGCCGGGAGATTGTTTCGCGCGAGGGGCTGCGCGGCGAGGTGACCTACCGCCGGAAGGCGATCGACGTGCGCCAGAACAAGTTCTGGCACCCGCAAACGCTGTGGCCCTGCCAGCAGCCTCCTTGGGGCGTTCTGAGCTCCATTGACCTGGCGAGCGGCGACTACGACTGGCAAGTGCCGCTCGGCGAGATCCCGGAACTGTCTGCCCGCGGGGTGGCGCCCACGGGCACGATCAACATGGGAGGCCCGATCGCGACCGCTGGGGGCCTCCTCTTCATCGCCGGAAGCAACGACCGGCGCTTCCGCGCCTTCGATTCCGGAACCGGGGAAATCCTCTGGGAGGCCGAGCTTGAAGGCAGCGGGCACGCCAACCCGATGACCTACATTGCGCCCGAGTCCGGGCGGCAGTTCGTGGTGATCGCGGCCGGTGGCGGCAACAAGCTCAGCCACAAGTTCAGCGACGCGTTGCAAGCGTTCGCCCTGCCCGCCTGAGGAAAGCGGGTCAGGAGGCAGTCGCCGTCCCGTTGCCGGACTTCGCCCCGTCGCCCTTGGCTGCGGGCTTGGCGGACTTGGTCGAGCTGTCCGACGACTTCGTGTCCTTCTTGGAGGTCGCCTCTTCCCGCTCCTTGGGTTGCTTCTTCGCGCCCTTGCCGTAGTCGTTGACGTACCATCCGCTTCCTTTGAACCGAATGGCAGGAGCGGCCAGCAACTTGCGGACCGAGCCGCCGCATGACGCGCCGCCGTTCTCCGCGTGGAGTTTCACAGGCTCGTCGGAGAACTTCTGGATGATCTCGAAGCGCTCCCCGCACTTCAAGCATTCGTACTCGTACAGCGGCATACTGCCAGAAGAAGGGCGGGCCGATCCACGCACCCAACCGGAACGCCCATGCGGCTAGGTATATAGTCATTCTACCAGCAGCCTGGCTCAGGAATTTGAAACCGAAAGCGACGCTGACCCGTTTCACCTATTGAAGGGTAATTTCTGGGGGCCGCCGCCGCAGGGCGCGCGGCGCCGTCCGCTCAAGAGGAATCGAGATGAAAAAGATAATCGCAATCGCCGCCATCGCGTGGCTGCCGCTGCTCGGGGAACAGAAGGATCCTGCGGAACCGCCAATCGCAGACGCGGCTCTAGCCGAAGCTTCGGATTCCGACACAATCGTCCCCGCGGGCACCCGCGTGCCCCTTGTGATGATCAACAGCGTCAGCTCCAAGCACTCCCACCCCGGGGATCCGGTCTATCTCGAAAGCGTTTACCCGGTCGTCGTGGACGGACGCATCCTGATCCCGGCCGGCACGCACGTTTCCGGCAGCGTGATGTACTCGAAGCGACCGGGGCGAGTGAAAGGGCGCGGCAAGCTCAATGTCCGTCTCGAGCAGATGATCCTGCCGAACGGCGTGATCCGCAGCCTGGTCGGGAGGCCGGGCGCGCTCGACGGGCGCTCGCCCGACAATTTCGACCGGGAATCCGGGACAGTCTCCTCGCCGGGCCAGAAGGGTGAAGACGCCGAGGAGATCGCCACGACCACAGTGACCGGAGCGTCGATCGGCACGCTGGCAGGGGCCCTCGGCGGGAATACCGGCAGGGGTCTGGGCATTGGAACGGCCGCCGGCGCGGCGGCGGGCGTTGCGAAGGTGCTCTTGACTCGCGGACCGGAAGCGATGCTCGACCGAGGGACCCACGTGGAAATGCGCCTCGAGCAAGAACTGCGGTTTACCGACGAGGAGATGCAGTTCCAGAACCCTGGCGCGCGCCCCCGGGGAAACATTGGGGCGGGTCCGGACCCCAGGCGGAACGACCGCAACCGCGGACGGCTAGGTCGCTTCGGGCGATTCCCTCTCTGAGCGGCGTTGTCCGCACGGGCGGCGTTTGGTGCCTCCCATGGTGACCCGCTGAAGCCGGGCACCTATTCAACTGCGCATCGGGCGATCCATCCCCGACTTTCCAACGCATCAAGGGATCTACGTGGCGGGACGTCGAAAGCGATCTCTAGAGTCTCGAACCGCTTGATCCTTCTCGACGCTCGCAACGCCCGGCTCGAGCGGCAACTGCTTGCGGAGTTCCGCGACTCGCACGCTGTGGCGTTCAGGCGCAGCCACCTGTGCGGCGCGATCCCAAGGCCGGGTTCGCGGCTGCGGGCATCGGTCAGAGCGCAAGGGCTTGCTGCGAATGCGTTCCACCACCGGCGCCCCACACTCCAGGTCCCCTCCCCCATCCATCGCCCTGCTGGAGGCCGACGGACTGAAAGTCCGTGGATCTAGACCGTTTCGATGGAATTGAATCACTGTGCAACCGGTCCAAAATCGGACTAATCCGACCAACAAGCTTGCTATGCCAACGAACTTACGTGCAATGCAATGTTGATTGCACAGGATGCGACAAGCGTTTCCAGGAGCATTTAACGAATATATAGCAAAAATCTATGTATAATATCGATAAGGTCGGATTGCTCTGGCATTCCGCCACTCGTGGGAGATCTGATTCAATCCTGCATGAGAGGACCGGTGATCAAATCCCTAGCAATCTTGTATAGCAGGCGACGACGGGGTTATATCAGAGGGCTGCGAAGCAAGAAGACGCTCCGGAGTCCAGTAGCGCACTCGCAGGACAGAGTCGTCGATTTGACGGGCTTCGGCCAACTGTATGAGACGGCTGCGATCGGGAGATGGTGAGTGCTGCCCGCGAGGTGAGTCGGAAAGCGCATAGTCATCGCAATGCGCCTTGCTCTTGAAGTCAAGCCAAATCGATCCAAAATGTACCGACTCGCAAGAGAATCTCTAAGAACTTCGTGCTTCCGTCCATGGTTCAGAGTACCCTTGATGCCCACGGAAGAGGCGATACTGACAACTGTCCGGGGACCAAGGACCGCGAACGGTACCGTAGCGATACAGTGTTCGGACTCGTCAAGCCAAGCCAGCGTCCTAGCGTGTTGGTGCCCTAGCGCTGCCTTGATACTCCAAACGCGACCAAATGTGGCTATACTCATCCCAGAGTCGACTGAGGTGGGTTTCTCGCGCCCACAGACCCTGTTCAGCGTGCTGGACCCCTCTCGGCGCATGAGCGCGGTAACGGGTCAAGTCACAGTGAACTTGTGTCTTGCCTCGGAGAGGGCAGCGCTTCCGGAGCTACTCGATCGTTCCCTGTATCGTCGCTGCCTGCCCGCATCTGTCTTCGGTGGTTTCATCTGATGCGGCGACGGGGAGTCGGCGATAGCCTTGAACGAAGGCTTAGACGCCTTCGAAGTAGTCGGTCCTGACTGCGCCGTGGCAAGGATGAGAATATGGACGGAATCGCAAGTGGTCACGCTCAGTCCTGCATTGCGACGAGTCCCCGAAGGGGTTCTCGAGTCCGGCACAAGCCTCGGCCAGCGCCAGCGCTATTCGCCGGTCGGTCAATATGTGCAGGCTGGCCTCGAATTGCCCCCAGCAGCGGTCGAAGACCAAAAGTCTGTGGCAACAATAGGCCCAGAGGGATACCGTGTCCATGGGGTATTGACTGCCGAGGGGGGGCGGTATGGAACTGTTGATCGATTCTGAACGTCGGGACTTCGAAGCACGCGCCGTCTCGCCATTCCGCGAGATGGGTGCATATGAAGCCTTGTGGACCAAGCAAGGCACAACATTCAGGTCGCTCTCGAAGCGATTCGCCCAGAGTCCGAACAGCGTTCCGTCAGACTTCGTTTCTGAGGTTGAGGCACATGACAGCGCGATCTTGGTGAAACGCAAGTACGACGAAGCGGGCATTGAGTCGTTTGGAGTGCGGGTACATGGTGCGGGCGAGTATCCCGAACAGCTGCGCCACGCGGTCCATCCCGTCGAGTTGCTCTACTACCAGGGGTGGTGGGACCTGGCCAATTCCCACTCGGTCGCCGTCGTGGGGAGCCGGAAGCCGTCACGCGAGGGACTTGCGCGAACTAGGCGCCTCGTCCGTAATCTGGTAAACGACAAACTCACGGTCGTCTCGGGCCTAGCATCTGGTATAGATCGCATGGCCCATGAAACCGCTATCCAAGCGAACGGACGAACAATCGCGGTTATCGGAACGCCCATTTCACATGCCTATCCGAGAGAGAACAGGGAGCTTCAGCACCAGATCTCAAAGCACTTCCTAGTCATCAGCCAAGTGCCGGTAAGGCGGTATGATTCGCAGGACTACCGTCGCAACCGCCTGTTCTTCCCTGAACGCAACGTGACGATGTCGGCGTTGACTGATGCCACCGTCATCGTAGAAGCTGGCGAAAAGTCAGGCACACTGATTCAGGCAAGGGCGGCCCTTCGACAACGTCGTAAGCTCTTTGTCCTTGATAGCTGCTTCCGCAATCCACAACTCACTTGGCCTGCTCAGCTTGCTGCGCAGGGAGCTATTCGTGTCAAGGAGTTCGATGATGTCCGGCAGCACCTTTCCTCAGCGTCTCACTAGGATCGACGATCTGACCCGTTCGGATCATTCGTATCTTACCGCCGCTGATTCCTGCTACTACGTCGGTGAATACACCGCCCGAGCGGGCTATGCCTACAGCGTGACTAACAGCTTGATCCATAATTTCAAGAAGGCGATGGATCGTCGCGGGCTTCCCGAATGGCCTCACAAGGAAGCAGCAATTCAAATGGCTGCGAAGGCATTCCGACACGCTATCGCATCGGAAACGCTTGATGGGTTGACGTTTGTACCAATTCCCCCGTCTATGTCACGAGAGGATCGCCTGTACGACGACCGTCTGACAAGGATGCTCAATGCCATTCGTCCGAATAAGCGGCTCGATATCCGCGAACTCATCGTTCAGACCGAGAGCACTTCTCCGGTTCATAGTAGAGAAGTTCGGCCGACGCCAGAACAGATAGAGAATCGCTACAAGATTGACCTGAGATTAGCAACACCGACACCGTCCAGAATCGTCATCGTTGACGATATCTTGACGTCCGGAGCCCATTTCCGTGCGGCAAAATCAATTCGATCCGCTCAATTTCCAAGTGTCGACAAGGTTGGTTTATTTATCGCTCGGCGTGTACCACAAAGTTCCGACGTTGAGGATTTCTTCACGTAGATGCTTGGTATTAGATAAGGCGTTCGTCACCTATCTAACTTCCCGCCCCTCTACATTCGCAAAGTGTCGTAGCCTGCGTGCTGAAACGCGTCAAAACTGCGGATGACCGGTGATCAGCGGTGTGCTAGAGCGGGGATCCAAGAGGCACGCTACGCTCGGGGAAGCGATCTTCCGCACTATCGAAGTCGAGCCCCGCGTGTAAGGGCTTCGGACGATGCTCGGCGTGCGACACACTAGATCCGACAGCTCTACGAGTCAAGCAACAACATCCAAGGACCTAATGCACTGTCATGCGGTCAGCTACGAGCCTGTGGTCATAGCGGCGTTTCGCAGCGGCCGTGCGGCACCGCTGCGGGGTATTTGCTCGATGGGCATTTGTGACGATTGCGGATGTATTCGGAATTCATCTTCCGCGTGTCACGAGTCTAGTACAACGAAGACCCGCCGGATTGGCAGTCGCCCCTGGCGACGGGTTGCATACGCGGCACGCCTTGCAGGCCCTAGAATACCGGCACATCCGGTCTGTGAACCACACTTGCCTACAAGCGCGGCATAGACACGTCTAGCATTCCTAGAGAAGTGCCTAGTCATTAGCTCACGAGCAGTTAGTCAGAACTTCCTGTCCATGAAGCTATAGCAAACCATGTGACAGACAAAGAAGTGGGCGTCCTCCACCCTGCCCATGTGCCCGTCGGACACGTGGACGCTTAGGTCGACACTCGGACGCAGGCGGCCGCCCGTCAGGCCGCTCAGGCCAACGGTGTAGCAGCCAATGGCGTTCGCGTACTCGATCGCTTGAATAACGTTCTCTGAATTGCCGCTGCCGCTAATGCCCATCGCGATATCGCCGGGCCGGGCGAAGTTCTTGAGCGGCTCCACGAAGACGCTCTCGTAGCCCACGTCGTTCGAGTAGGCCGTCATCGTGGGAATCTGCTCGCTCAATGACAGGATCTTGAAGCGCTTCTCGCGTCCGTAGCTGGCCCCCTTGACGATGTCGCACGCAAAGTGGTTCGCTGTCGCGGCGCTGCCGCCGTTGCCGAACACGAAGATCTGACGCCCCTCGTCCCGCGCCTTGCGAAAGACCTCGATCAGCGCTTCGACCCGGTCCAGGTCGACCGTGTCGAGCGCCGCCAGCAATCGCTGCTTGTAGTCGCTAGCAAACGCCATGCCCTACCCCCTGTCTGCACTGGATTCGGGTGCTGCCAGCACCTCGGCGGGAGCCGCCGCGCCGGTTCCCGGCTGGCCGACGGTGATGCCTGCCACGATTATCCCAAAGCGCAGAGCTTGCTCAAGCTCCGCACCGACAGCCAGCGCGAGCGCCAAGCCCGCCGAGAGGCTATCCCCCGCCCCGCAAGGGTCGACGACCTTCCGCACGGGAGCCGCTGGGATCAAGCTGGCGCCCGCCTCGTCAACCATCCACGCCCCGCGGCGCCCGGCCGTCACGATCAGCGCCGGTCCACCAATCCTGCTGCGCAGGCGACCGTAGTCTATTTCGCCGAATTCCCGGCGGCAAGCCTCATTCGCTTCGGCTTCGTTCGGAGTGGCGATCACATTGCGGAAGTGCTGCACCCTGCGGCGCGAGTCAGCAACAACCACCCGGCCGGCGCCGAGCCCGGCTTCCCCGCAGATCGCCTCGCGGACCGGACCGGTCACGACACCTCCTTGGTCGGTCTCGGACTGATCGGCTACCACGACGGCGTCGAACTCCCGATTTGCTTCCAGGAAACGGGCCACCAGGCGCTTTTCGAGATCCGCGGGCAGGCGCTCAGTATTGACAAAGTCCACCCGCGGAAGATCCTCTTCCCCCGTGACGGCGTTGATGAGCTTGGTGTAAGTGAAGGTCTGGATGGCTCCGGACTCGACCAGCAAGTCACTTTCAACCCCCTCGGCGGCGAGCGCGCCGCAGAGCTCGTAGCCGAATCCGTCCTTGCCAATCGCACCCAGCACGCCGACCCGCGCCGTACCCAATGACGCCAGATTCGCGGCCACCGTTCCTCCCGCTCCGGGAGTCACGACGGCGGAGGTGACCGCGCAGCGAGGGATGCCGGTCTCGCGAGAGGCTTCGGCAAGTTCGGGCTCGTAGCGACACCAGCGGTCGAGGCAGATGTCGCCAACGACAAGTACACTGGCCTCCCTGGCGCGCTCGAGCACCTCCGCGCAGGTCATCTAGACATTTACGGTGCCAGCTCTATCACGGCGCGCCGCAGAGCCGGCACCGTCACGCGGTGGTCCCCGCGAATGTACAAGCTCTGTCCGCCATCGGCCACGGTACGGACCAAGATCGTCTTGTGCGGGCGGAAGTAGTAGCCGGGATCGCTCTTCGGCAGCTCCCGGTGGACGTTGCCTTGGATCGGCACCAAGTCGAATACCGCAGTCATGAAGTCTCTAATCCGGCGCCCCTCCTGATGGGCCACGTTGCGCGCCATCGCCAAGGCCTTCAAGTAGACCTCCGGGCCCATGATCGCCGAGCCCAGGCTCACCATGATGCCCCCCTCGAGGCCTTCGACCGTCTTCGCGAAAATGAGGAAATCCCGATAGCTGCCTTCGCCGTAGGCAGCGCCCTTGCAGTTCGGATGCTCGTGCGTGATGTCGTACCCCACGCCGACATGCAAGGTCACCGGGATGCCGAGCTCGTAGGCGTGCGCCATGATGCTGGCATCCCGGTAAGCGAATTCCTCCTCCAGGATCCTGCGGCCGAAGTTTTCCCCGAGACCGAGACCTAGCTGCGCGGCGTCCACGGCCCAGTCGTTGAGAATGCCGGTATCGTCCCACAAGCCGAATTCGCCGGTGCGGATGTACCGAGCGACGCTCTCGGTTGTCGCGCCGATGCGCGCGAGTTCGAAATCGTGGATCGCGCCAGCGCCGTTCATGGCCACGTGCGTGAAGGCACCGCGCTGGAGCAGGTCGATGACCTGGCGAGAGACGCCGGACTTGATGACATGGGCTCCCATCATCAGGATCCGAGCCCCGGGGCGGCTGGGCGTCAGTCTAGGAGCAACCAGGGCTAGGGAATCGCGAAGGTCGCTGTCGGCCTCCTCGACCTGCTCCTCGAGTTGCAGCAGATAGCCCATGTCCATGTCATGGGCACGCTCGACCAATGGGCGAATGCGCAATCTCGAGCGGTCGAATACGGGGTATTTGGATTGCATGGAGCGAAGCATTCCTTGGCGAAGATCCGGGCCGGGCGGATCAGGCAGACCCGAACATCGCAGTCATGAGTTCATTGTGAGGGTTGAAGTTGGGAACGATCCAGTCGGCGCCGACGCCAACGAGGCGGGCGCGCTTCACGGGATCGACGTCGACGCAGTCCGGCTCGTCGGTCGCAAGACCGACAGCATGCCCGCCGACGATCTTGACCGCCTCGATTTCCACGAAGCCGTCACCGAAGCCGAGGAAGTCGGGGCCTTGGAAGTCGCTCTCCCGGATGATGCTCTCCACCAAGATCTTCTTGGAGAAGTTCTCGTAATCATCCCGTGCGCCGAAGATGCCTCCCTGGAAATAGGAGTCGACCTCGAGCAGGCGAGCCTCCTCGCGCATGAACGGCTGGTCGGTCCCGCTGGCGAGATAGAGAATCATGCCGTGATCCCGCAACGCGTCCAGCAGGCGGCGTCCGCCGGGCACCATCATCTCGTCGGGGTCCGCGCGGCCGGCCCGCAGGGCCTCCCGGCGGTGCCGGATCTTTTCCATCAGCAGGTCCAGATAGATGTGCTTGTACTCGAGAGGTTCCTTGGGGGCCCCGCCCCGCTTGCGGATCTGCTCGGTGAACTCGATCATCTGGTAGATCGTCTGGCGGCCCGTAAGCCGCCCGACGTACTCCTCGACGAGGGCCGTCAAATCCTCCTCTGGCTCGCCCGTGCCGAGATCCACCAGATCCTCGACCATCATCGGCACCATGACGTCGAACCAGCCGGCCCGGATCAGCGAGAGCGTGCCGTCGAAGTCGAAGAGGCAGACACGCGCCCCGGCGGCGCTCGCGTCGGGATTCACGACCTCGAGAGAATTGGACGGCAAGCTCCAGTGTGGCAAATCGCAGCGCGGCGACCGTCAGGGCGGTAAAGGGCCGAGACAGCACGCGCCGTCACTTGACGCAGCCGCCCGCGCATCGCTAGGCTACGGAATCCAGGAAATCACACCCATGGCGAAAGAACTACGCATCGGAATGATCGGCTACGGCTTCATGGGCCGTGCCCACTCAAACGCCTTCAAACGCTTGAACGACTTCTTCTCTGTCGAGCATCGCCCCGTGCTGAAGGCGGTCGCTGCACGCAATCGAGAGAATGCGCAGGCCTTCGCCGACAACTGGGGGTACGAGCGCGTCGAGACCGACTGGCGCAAGGTCGTCACGGCGGATGACGTCGACCTGGTCGATGTCTGCGCGCCCAACCACTTGCACTTGGACATCGTCCTGGCGGCCGCCGAGGCGGGCAAGATGATCTGCTGCGAGAAGCCGCTGGCAATGAACGTTGCGGAGGCCGAAGCGATGGTCGAGGCCGTGGAAAAGGCCGGCGTGCCGAACATGGTCTGGTACAACTACCGGCGCGTGCCGGCGATCTCGCTGGCGAAGCAGATCGTGACGGAGGGACGCGTCGGCAAGCCCTTCCACTACCGGGCGACATACCTGCAGGACTGGACGATTTCCGAGGGGGTGCCGCAGGGAGGCCCCGGAACCTGGCGGCTGGACATCGACGTGGCGGGGTCGGGCGTGACAGGCGACTTGCTGGCGCACTCGATCGACACCGCGATGTGGCTCAACGGCCCGATCGCTCGCGTCGTCGCCAGCACCCGCACCTTCGTGACGGAACGCATGCACGCGGTGACCGGGAAGGTCCAGCCGGTCGGCATTGACGATGCCTGCATGTTCCTGGCGGAGTTCGAGAACGGGGCGATGGGGACGTTCGAGTCCACCCGGTACGCTCGGGGCCGCAAGAACTACAACACCTTGGAGCTCAACGGGGCCGATGGCGCGGTGTACTTCGACCTTGAGGATCCCGAGCACCTGCATTTCTTCGAATACCAGCAGATGCAGTCAGGAAAGAAGGTGGAGGATCACCTCACCGGCTGGCGCAAGATCCACGTGAGCAATCACGAGCACCCCTACATGGACATCTACTGGGTCCCGGGAACCACCATCGGCTACGAGCACACGTTCCTGAATGCGCTCGGGGACTTCGTGCAGGGCGTGGAGTCGGGCGAGCACACGCAGCCGGACTTCCAGTGCGCGCTGCAGACGCAAAAGGTTTGCGACGCCGTGATCGAGTCGGGGCGGACCCGGGAATGGGTCGAGACAGGCGCTGAATAGCAGCGCCAGCCGCTAGATCCGCTCGATTTCGGACTGCACGGCCCCCGTCGCGCGGGCACCGTCGATATCGACGTAGCAGTCGATTTCGGTACGGACTCCGAACTCGGGCAGGTAGATGCCCGGTTCGATGGAAAAGCACGTGGCCGGGATGACCGGTCGCTCGTCGCGCATCTCGAGGTTGTCCATGTTGGCGCCGTTGCCATGGACTTCCTCGCCGATGGAATGCCCCGTGCGATGCACGAATTGCGCGCCGAAGCCGGCTGTAGCGATGTGCTCGCGCGCGGTGTCGTCGACCTGCCAGCCTTGGATCGCCCGGCCTTCTCGAATGGCCGCATCGACGGCCGCGAGGGTCTTGTCGCGAGCCCCTTTGACGACTTCGAACACATTCCGGATTCGATCCGGGGGGCGTGCCCCGCAGAATCCCGTCCAGGTGATGTCGTAGTACACCGACCCGGGGGAATCGAGCTTGGCCCAGAGGTCGATCAGAACGAAGTCGCCGTCGCGGATCGGCTGGGAGCGCTCCTCGTCCGGCCCGTAATGGGGGTCCCCGCTGTTGGCGTTGACAGCGACGATGGGGCTATCCATCGTGACCATGCCTTCCTCGCGAAAGCACCGGAGGATGAACTGGGCGATCGAATGCTCCGAACTGGCGCCGCCGGCGTCGATTGCGCTCCGAATCCTGCGGAAGGCTGCCATCAGCACTCTGTCGACGCGCCGGCCTGCCTCGAAATGGGAGTCTCTCTGCGACTCGGACCAGCGAGCCTCGAAGTGCTGGACGAGCGCTGCCGAGGAGACTACCTCGACACCCAGCGACCGGACCAGGTCTACGGTGCCGGCGTCGACCAGCGAGACCACGGGAATCATGCAGTTGGGCGAATACTGCATGGCGACTCGGCGGGCCCCTTCGAGAATCGCGGCCAGCCCTGCTTGGTGCGACTGCCAGCTCGAGTAGGCGCGCCTGGCTCCTGGCAGGCTGTCAAGCCGGGCGTCTTCGATGGCGTGAACCAGCTTGGCAGGCTCGCCGGTCGCGGGAATCCAGTAGTACCAGCGCCGCGAGACATGGGCGTTCGGGTCGAGTGCCAGCACGCGGTAGGCGATCGGGTCTCGCACGTGGTGATCGAACAGGAGCCAGCCGTCCAGCCCCTGCACCCGGATCTGTCCTTGAACTTCCGCAATGTCCATTTGCTTCGATTCTAGCGATTTCTTCGAAAAGAACAAGAAATTTCTCCAAGGGGCTTGCGCAAGGGAAATCCAAATGCCAGAATAAATAGCAAAGAAAGGGGGCAACCATGGCTCTTACCAAACGTCAAAAGCAAGTTCTGGACTTCTTGGCGGAATTCATCGCGGAGAACCACTACAGCCCAAGTTTCGAGGAAATCGCGCGGAACATGAACCTCTCGTCGGTCGCGACAGTTCACAAGCACCTGCAAGTGCTCCAGGAAAAGGGGTACTTGGAGCGCCTGTTCAACCGGAGCAGGGCGCTCGAGATCACCCCGAAATACTACGAAGAAATGCGGAGCAACCGGCAGAAGCTAAACGCATACCACCGGGCTGACGATTTCGCGGCCCCGCTTGTGGGCGAGATTGCCGCGGGTCAGCCGCTGGAGACCTACGAGGATCACGAGAAGCTGTCGTTCGCGCCCCTGCTTCGTTCGGACGAGGTGTTCGCACTGCGGGTCAGCGGGCAGTCGATGATCGAAGATCACATCCTGGACGGGGACTACGTGCTGATCGAGAAGACGAAGCGCGCCCGCAACGGGGAGATCGTGGTGGCGCTCGTGGAGGATGCCGAGACCACGCTGAAGCGCTTCTTTCTCGAGGGCACCATGGTGCGGCTGCAACCGGCGAACATGGAAATGGAGCCGATCATCGTGCCTGCAGAGAAGGTCCAAGTGCAGGGCCGGCTGCTGGCTGTGCATCGCCGCTACCGGTAAACGTCGCCCGGCGTCGATGCGCGAAGGCACGACACCCCACTTTCGTCGAGCGAACGACGCTGTCGAATAGACGGCTCGCAACCTGTGTTGAGAACGGAACTTCAAGGGGCTTGGCTCGGTCGCGATCGTTGCCGGACGGGGCGCAGCGGAACCGGCCAGTAGGCCAAAGCGTGTGCCCCGCGTCTTGGCGCACACTCGTCACTACCGGGAAATTGCGGCGCACCCGATATCGAGAGAAGCGATGCGGTAGAAAGTGAGCCATGGCTAGGCGCGGTCCGACACCGAACTCGGCAAGCCGTCAACGTCGTGGCGGACAAGTCTCGCCCGAAATAGCAGCGTCCAACGCCGCTCACGATCCGGACTCCGCTCCCTCGCCGAACGTCCATGTCCTTCTCCTTCGCAGCCTCCCAACGCCTCGCCGAACATTGACATGGTCTAGATGGACTAACTTGCTGCTGCCTTAACGCAACCCAAAGTAAAAGAAGTGAAACGTGGAGAGGTAAATGGCGAGAAGCGCGCCGGTGTAGAAGAACACCGTCATGAACCTGCGATCAGTGAGAATTTCCACCGCGGTCAACCCTTCGCGGCGGCATCGTCGGGCAAAGGAGACGACGAACACGACCGAGGCCATCATCGGGATCCAAACGAAGATGATCTCGACAGCAGGGGACATAGCCGGACCTTCAGGCAGTCACGCTTTCCCAAGCGTCGCCCGCCAATTCGCGCAGGCCCACTTCATCGACTACCGCAACGTTCAAGCGTTCCGCCTTGGCTCGCTTGGAGCCGGCCTTCTCGCCCGCTAGAAGATAGCTCGTCCTACCGCTGACCGAGCCCGTGACCTTGCCGCCAAGCTGCTGGATAGCCGACTTTGCCTCGGCACGCGTCATGTCCGCCAAAGTGCCCGTGATCACAAAGACCTTGCCCTCGAAGGGCCGGGAAATGGCCTGCTCGGTCAGTGGTTCCTCGAATCGGAGACCGTACATCCGCAGGCGCTCGATCAAGGCCTTGTTCCTGTCGGAGTCGAAGAACCGTTTGATGGATTCGGCAATATTGGGCCCGACCTCTTCCACCTCCTCCAACTGCTCCGTCGTGGCTGCTGCGATCTTGTCCAATTCATGGAAGTGGCTGGCCAGCAGGGTCGCGGTGCGATCCCCCACGTAACGGATCCCCAAGCCGAACAAGAGCGAGCCTAGGGGCGCGCTCTTGGACTTTTCCAGCCCTTCCAGAATCTTCCTAGCGGACTTCTCGCCCAGGCGGACGCTTCCCCTGCCCTCCAACTGATCCGGGCGCAGGTGGAAAATATCGGCTGGGCTGCTTATCAGCTCGTGGTCTACCAGTTCGCCAACAAGCAGATCGCCTAGGCCCTTGATCCCCAAGCGTTGCGCGAAGCGCGTGACTATTGGCTTGAGTTTCGCCGCGCCAGTCTCGGCCGACGATTGCTCCAAGTTAGCGCGGGCAAGCGCTTCCGCTTCGGTCGAGCGACCGCTTTCAAGCTGAGCGGCAGCCTGCAGGCCAGCGTCGTCAAGGCGATCCAGGAGTTGCTGGCTGCTGAAATCGTCGAAGAATCTCCTGATTCCCTTGGCGGCACGAGAGGATACGCCCTTGATCGCAGTGAGCTCATCGATCGTTGCTACTCGCAATTCGTCCCTGTTGGAAAACCGAGCGGCCACCGCAGCTGCCGTGGCGGCACCGACGCCCGGGATCCCCAGGGCACCCAGCAGAGTGCCCCAGTCAGCTTTGGCAGAGGCTTGAATCGCCGAGACGACGCTCTCCGCCTTTTCAGGCGTCATTGTCGAGTCCTTCTCCAGCTGCGCCAATTGCTTCATTCGGAGCTTGTACAGATCCGCGATGTCCTCGACGTCCCCGCCATCGACGAGTTGCTCGACCAGCCTCTCGCCGATGCCGTCGATATCCATCGCGGACCTGTGGGCGAAATGCTGGATCGACTGCTTCAGGCGAGCCCTGCAACTGTTGTTGACGCACCGCGCAACCACTTCGCCCTCTTCTCGGACCACGCCGGAATCGCAGACCGGACATCTCGAGGGCATCTGGAACGGACGACGGTCCTTCCCTGCCTCGACCACGCGGACGATCTTGGGAATGACGTCCCCACTTCTTTCGAGCAGCACGAGGTCACCGATTTGCAATCCCAGGCGAGCGATCTCGTCCTCGTTGTGCAACGTGGCGCGAGACACAGTCACGCCGCCAACCTGCACCGGCCGCAAGCGCGCACGGGGCGTGACGGCACCTGTCCGGCCGACCTGAACATCGATGTCCTCGACGACGGTCTCGACCTGCTGCGCCATGGGCTTGCAGGCGATCGCCCAGCGCGGAGCCTTGGCCGTCGCACCGAGCCGCCGCCGCAGCGTCGCATTGTCGACTTTGAATACCAAGCCGTCGATCTCGTACGCCAGGCCGCCGCGCAACGGCATGAGTTCGTCACGGAACTCCACCATCTCGTCCACGCCGTGGAGCCTTCTACGGCGCTTGTCGACCTTGAAGCCGAGCATTTCTAGCGTTTCGAGAGACTTCCAGTGGGTCTCAAACGCATCGGCCCCTTCGACAACCAGCATGTAGGCAAAGAAATCGAGACGGCGCTGAGCGGTGACAGACGGGTCCAGCATCCGGAGCGAGCCCGCAGCGACATTTCGCGGGTTCGCGTACAGCGGCTCGCCCGCTTCCGCGCGTTCGCGGTTCAGTTTCGCGAACGACGCTTTCGGCATCACGACTTCCCCTCGAACCTCGAAATCGGGCGGGACGCCGGCGCGTTCAAGAGCCTCGGCGGGCACCGACAACGGCACCGTGTTGAGCGTGCGAGCATTCGGCGTGATCACCTCGCCCTGCTCTCCGTCGCCACGCGTCAGCGCAATCCGAAGCTTGCGATTCGCGTAGCGCGCCACCATGGAGACGCCGTCGAACTTCAGCTCGCCGACGTAATCGATCAACTCGACATCCAGGAGTTCCCGCGCCCGACGGTCGAATTCCCCGAGCTCGTGCTCGTTGAAAGCGTTGTCGAGGCTTAGCAGCGCGGACGAGTGCCGGGCCTTCTCGACGCCCTCCCGGGGAACCCCGCCAACGCGCTGCGTTGGGGAATCCGATCGGACTAGGTCGGGATGTATGGATTCGAGTTCCTGGAGCCGCCGCATCAGGCGGTCGAACTCGGCATCGGAGATCTCGGGACTGTCCTCGACGAAATAGAGGTATTCGTGGCGCCGTATCTCGTCTCGAAGCTTCGCCGCTGCCGTCCGCGCCGTCTCAAAGGATTGTTCCGGCGCGAGGTCGGATTCCATCGCCGTTATTATAAGTTTGCCCATGCGGTTCCAGCGGGCCGCCTACATCTTCAATCCTGTTTCCGGCGAAGGCGTCGGAGCGAGCTCTGTCGAACAGGTGCGCTCTATCCTGCTTGCCGCCGCAAGGGAGGTCTGCCTGGCGCCGACGGAGGCGCCAAACCATGCTTCCTCCCTGGCACGTGAGGCCATCGCTGCCGGATCTGACCTCATTGTCGTCCACGGCGGCGACGGGACGGTCAACGAGGCGGTGCAAGGGGTTGCTGGTACCGACTCGGCAGCTTTCCTGGTGCTGCCGGGAGGAACGGCCAACGTGCTGGTCAAGGAAGTCGGCCTGCCGACGGATCCACTTGCCGCCGCTAGCTCGCTACCGAGACTAAAGCCTAGGACCGTTCGCCTGGGGGTCGTTGAATTCGCGGCGGGCGACAGGCGGTATTTCCTATCGATGTGCGGTGCCGGTCTCGATGCGGAGATTGCAGCGAGAACGCTGACGCCGCTTAAGCAACGATTCGGATTGGGGGCCTTCTGGATTCGCGGGGCCGAACAGGTGTTTCGGCGATTCCCCCGGCTGTTGGTCAAAGGCAGCGCGCATTTTCAGAGCGGACGCGCATCGAGTCTGGTGGTGATCTCGAAGAGCCGCAAGTACGGCGGCGGCCTAGTGTTCACGCCAAGGGCGAACCTGCTAGCGGACCAGTTCGAGGTCGCGTGCTTCTCGGGCACCAGCAGGTTTGTCTATTGCGGATACCTGCTAGCGGGAGCCTGCGCGCTGACTTCCCGCTGGCCGGGAATTCGTCACGCGTGGTGCAGGGAATTGCGACTGGCCGCCGACAATGGCGAGTCGGTGCAATTGCAGGTCGATGGAGAGGTGGCCGGAACGCTGCCGGCGAAGGTGTCGCTTAGCTCGGAGTCGCTGTCGCTTCTGCTCCCTGCGGACTACGGCAGGGCCGGATCCTAGCGCTTCGAGTCGGACCAAGAGGAACCCCAAGGCGGCGAGGGACCGTGTGAGAACCTCTTGCCCAGGCGGAGCTTGGCGTGCTTTGACCAGTTCTGCTGCCGCGTGTCCGAGCGGCTAATGCGAAGCGCTGACGAGCTGGGCCAGAGCTCTTGCTCGCGTGTTTCGCCCAAGGCCAATTCGCCGCCCCAAGATCCCAACACCGTCTGCCAATCGCACTGAAAATCTCGCGTGGGTCTGAGCAGCCCGGCAAGAGCGAGGAGTCGGCGCTGAAGATGCCCAGCAGACGCGGAGGCGCGCCTAGAGCCGCAAGATCTTCAAGATTTCGGCCCAATCGGTGACCGTTCTCGGCGCGGGGTCACCGCTCGAAGACGATAGCGGCGACAATTCAGTTCGGTCGACACCAGCAGCAGCGATCGAATAGAGCGCCTTGCATGCCGCATCAAGGGAGACTTCGAAGTCAGTCGTCGTGCCCTCCGTCTTGACGGCGGCGTCCTGTGCCGGCACATCCTCCGTTGGCATGCCTTCGCCCGCCACCGACCTAAGGGAACTCATCTTCACGCCGCATTTCGGGTTCGCCTCCCGGCGGGAGAAATTGGGGCAATCCGCTAGCGGTTTCATGCATCAGATCACCTGGAGCTACCGAGCCCGCTCGGCGAGTCGGGCGTGGCCGCGGAAGACATTCAAGATGGGCCCGCAGCAAATTCATTGCGCGGTGTTGCCGATACCGACACCTTCGGCTCGACGCCCTTGCAAAGAATTCCTGCATCGGCTCGGCGGGCATTGATCTCAGGTGGCTGTCTGCGTTCTCATAGGAGCATGCAAAGTCGTGCGACCGTAGCGATTCTCTCTTGCGTTGCAGTGCTCGCGGGCTGCACAGTCGAGGAGCAGATGAACACCGACGCGTCCGATTCCACGTTCGTGATGTACGTCGGGACCTATACCAAGGAAACCAGCGCCGGCATCTACGCGTATCGATTCGATACTTCGACCGGCGCAGCGCAATCTCTTGGCTTGCTCGCGGACATACCGGACCCGTCGTTCCTCGCGCTTCACCCGAGCGGCAAATACCTCTACGCGGTAACCGAGAGCGACGACTTCGACAGCGAGGGAAGCGGCTCGGTGTCGTCATTCGCCATCGACCCGGACTCGGGCGGCCTGAGCAAATTGAACGAGGTCTCCTCCAAGGGTGGCTGGCCGTGCCATCTAAGCGTCGACCAGAGCGGCTCAATGCTGATCGTCGCCAACTACAAAGGGGGCAGCGTCGCGTCGTTCCCTGTCAAGGAGGACGGCACGCTGGGCGGAGCGTCATCGTTCTACCAGCACGAAGGCAGCAGCGTACACAGCCGCCAACAGCAGCCTCACGCCCATTCGGCAGACTTCTCGGGGGATGGCCGATTCGCGTTCTTTTCGGACCTCGGGCTCGACCGCGTCATGGTGTATCGCTCGGACACGGCGACGGCAACCATGGCACCCCACGACCCGCCTTACGTCGAGGTCGCGCCCGGCTCCGGGCCCCGACATTTCGCGCTGCACCCGACTGGGAACTTCGCATACGGATTGAACGAGCTCTCGTCGACAGTGTCCGTTTTCGGTTTCGACGCCGAAGCCGGCAAACTGTCGGTCACCCAGACCGTGCCGACGCTGCCCGGGGATTTCGAGGGCGAGAACTACACGGCGGAAATCCATGTGCATCCGTCGGGAGAATTCGTGTACGCGTCCAACCGAGGGCACCACTCGATCGCAATCTTCGGGATCGACGGCGATACCGGAGAGCTCGAGCCGAGAGGCCAGGTGTCCACTCAGGGAGAGTGGCCGCGCAACTTCGCCTTCGACCCGACGGGTCGCTACTTGCTGGCGGCGAATCAGAGCAGCGACAACATAGTCGTTTTCGAGATCGACCAAACTTCCGGAGCCCTCGAACCCACCGGCACAGATCTCTCGATGGACGCCCCGGTGTGCCTCTTGTTCGGTTCCGAACCGGGCTAGTCCGGACCCGGCAGAGAGCCCCCAAGCGGTAGGGCCGGAAGGCCTGAACTTGGCGGAGCCAGGCGCATTGAAGCGGAGCCCTTGGCCGTGGTAACGTTGGTTCGAGGGCCGGGTCCGGCTCCGCGCGCGATGGAAGCACTAGGCATGATCGAGACCATGGGTCTCGTCGCATCTGTGGAAGCCTCCGACGCCATGGTCAAGGCCGCGAGCGTCACACTGGAGGGCAGGCGCCGGATCGGCGCAGGACACGTCACGGTGACCTGTCGCGGGGATATCGGAGCGGTCAAGGCCGCCACCGACGCCGGCGCGGCGGCCGCCAGACGCATTGGCGAGTTGATTAGCGTCCATATAATCCCGGCGCCTTACGAAGACGTGTCGCTCGTCTTGCCCGAGGGACCGGATCACTAATCGGTCGCGATGCTGGAAGACAAGGATCTGCGATCCATCCAAGAGGTTCGCAGCAAGGTTCAGGCCGCTTACGAGGCCTCGGAAGCGTTCGCCAGTTTTTCGCAGCAGCAAGTTGACGGCATCGTCGCCAGCATGGCGGCGGCGGCCCGCGCGAACTCCGAACCGCTAGCCAGGCTGGCGGTCGAAGAGACCGGCTACGGCAACGTCCGGGACAAGATCGCGAAGAACCTGCTCAACTCCGACCTGCTCCATCAGGCGATTGCTCCGCTGAAAACCATCGGCGTGCTCGGCGACAAGCCCGAGCTCGGCATCACCGAGATCGCGGTTCCGGTGGGCGTGGTCGCGGGCGTCTTGCCGACGACCAACCCGACATCGACGGCTTTCTACAAGTGCTTGATCGCGGTGAAGGCGGGCAACGGCATCGTGATCAGCCCGCATCCGCGGGCCCGGCGCTGCACGTGCGAGTCGGTGCGCATACTCGCCGAGGCGGCGGAAGCGGCCGGGGCCCCGCAGGGTCTCCTGCAGTGCATCGACGAGGCGACCATCGCCGGGACCAACGAGCTGATGCGGCACAGGCGCATCGGGATTATCCTCTCGACCGGCGGCGCGGGCATCGTCAGGGCCGCCTACTCAAGCGGCAAGCCGGCGCTCGGCGTGGGAGCGGGCAACGTCCCGGTGCTGCTGGACGACACAGCGGATCTCGAATCGGCGATCGCCTCCGTAGTGGACGGCAAGTCCTTCGACTACGGCACGGTCTGCTCGAGCGAGCAGACCCTGGTCGTGAACCGGCGCCACCGCGACCGCGTGTGGGCGGCGTTGCAGGCCAACGGCGCGCACCTCTGCACTGACGACCAGGCAAGCGCTCTGGAAGCCCGGCTTTTCACGGGACACTTTCGCATTCAAGCGGATTGCGTGGGACAGTCGCCGCAAACGATCGGCCGGCTGGCGGGATTCGAGGTCCCGGACAGCGCCAAGATTCTTGCCGTCGAGATCCACGGAGTGGGCCGGGAGCACCCTCTTTCGGCAGAGAAGCTCTCGCCCGTCCTGTCCGTGTACTTCGTGGACAGCTTCGAAGAGGGCGTCGACGCCTGTGTCTCCGTGCTGAACTTCGGGGGACGGGGCCACACCTGCGTGATTTACAGCACCGACGAGCAGCACGTCCTCGAATACGGTCGGCGGGCGCCCGCGTTTCGAGTCCTAGTCAATACGCCATCCCCGCAAGGGTCCACGGGCATCACGACCGGAGTGTTCCCGTCCATGACACTGGGCTGCGGGGCGATCGCAGGCAACTCGACCGGGGACAACATCGGCCCGATGCACCTCTTCCACGTGAAGCGAATCGCCCGCTACGTCCGCTCGGCCGAAGAAGCCTTCGTGAGCGAGGAGGCGAAGCGCTACTTCGCGGCCATCGAGAGCGGCGCTGACTTCTCTTCGGGAGCGAGCGGTCCGATGCCGGCTGGCGGAGGCCAGGCCAACGGCGTGGCGGCCCGCGTGGACCAGTACTTAGCCGGCCGCGGAATGCCTCGTGCTACGCCGTCGACAGGTCTCTCCCCCGGCAGCTCGGCCGTGGCGACAGTGGTGGACCGGTTCCTAAGCAGCAGGGGACAACAGGCCCCGGTCAGCACGCCGCCTCCCGCGCCCGAACCGGAGCCCGACCCGCCGCCTCCGGCCCCGGTGATCCGTCCGGTTAACTTCGTTTGCGAAGGTGACATGCGCAAGGCGATTCACTCCGGCGCGAAAATCTATATCGCGAACCACACGATCGTGACGCCGGCGGCCCGCGACTTGGACAACGGCGGCGACATCCTGGTGCAGACCGAGGCCTGATTCCGGCTTCCAAGCCGGAATCGATTCCAGTCCGGCGAGCACTTATCATCGAGGCGGCGAGCCCGGATGCAGGCCGAGCCAGGCCGAGATTCTGCCCATGCTCGCGGAATCGATTGGACGGGATTGCAGGGATCAAGCTCGTCCAGCCAATCCGCGCCGACATGAATGTGTGCCGGACCGTCCTGCTGGGGGCACGGCAAGCGCAACTCTTTTCTTGTTCCTGGTGTCTAGGCAGTAGCCTGCTGTCTCGGGCCGCCGGCCTGGCAAGGCCTGCGACTCGCGCTCGATGCGGGACCCCGACACCGGAGTCCCGATCCGCCGCGGGAGAACTGACCTGCAAGCTAGAGCCGGCAGCCGCGTTTGATGCGGCTGAGGAGCTGGTGAAATTCGAGTGACGATGCTGGGATCCGTGAGGTTAGCGGTGGCGATCGCGACCGCCGTCATCGCGAAAGCAGGTTCTCGTGCAATCCCTCTAAGGCAATCTCCCGCGCAAAGGAGTTGGCAACGGGCCACCGGTATCGCACACTGAAAGCAGGGCCTGTGATAACGGTCCCCTTCGCGGCGCACTCGGCGGAATGCCCGCTTCCGCGCCGACCTAGAGAATCCGGAGCCTTAGAAAGATTGTCGAATTGATCGGAGACCGACCAGACCTATCGGCAGGCGTCGCAGCGGGCTCCGGAAGAACTGCGCCTGAGGCGGCGCATCGGTACAACCAGCGGGCGCCGATGACGTATCGTCGAATCTCCGACCCGCACGGGGAGCCACCTCCGGCGGCCCGACCGGGTCACGGAGACTGGACCTCGCGGCGGTCACTTGCCGTTGATTTGCAAGTCGTCGCGACGGCCTCGGCCCCTTGGCGCTGCCTGGCGTCCCGCACGGTTGCATCGGCCTTGATAGCGATACTTGCCGGCGTCTCGCCGCTGGGATCCCAGGACTCCGCACTACCCATTCCGGTGGACGAGCAGCTGACCTACTCGATCGCCTGGCCGAGCGGCCTCTCTGTCGGCTCGGCAGACTTCAAGGCTCGCTACGTCGACCCCGGCTGGCGCTTCGAGATGACTTTGCGCGCCAGCCTGCCCGATATCGAGATCGATGACGCGTATGTCTCCCGCACTGACGCTGCGACATGCTCATTCGAATTCGAAAAGCACGCCCGGCACGGGGCGAAGCGAACTCACGAGTTTCTTCGATTCGGTCCGAACGCTGTGGAGCGGATCAACTTGGAGAACGAGGGGCGCTCAGGCCCCGGCATCGTGCCCGTCAGCGGCTGCGCTCGAGACGCCCTGGCGTTTCTCTACTACCTGCGGAAAGATCTTGCGGCAGGTCGCGTCCCTCCCCCTGCCGACATATTCTTCGGAGCCGGGTATGGCCTAGAGCTGGAGTACGCCCAGACCCGCCGCCTGATCTGGGATGGGGAGCGGCGCTTGGTGGACGAAATCCGGGCGGTTGTTCGCGGACCCGCGTCGAAGCATGAGTTCTCGGTCTACTTCGGCCGGGACGAGGCGCGCACTCCCCTGCTCTTCCGAGTGGAATTCGAGGGCACGCCGTTCACGATGCTGCTCAAAGAGGATGAATAAGGAAGGTCCGGCCGCCTCGCCGGCCCGCGGAATTGCGGACGCGAGCTGCCAAGGCCGCCGATGGCGGATTCCGACCGCACGCACGCATTCCGCCGGGCCGGCCCTCCGCTGACCTACCAGAGGAACTTGAGCTGGAAGCGGTAGGTCCGCCCGTCGTTGAGCGTGTTGTTGATCTGGCCGAAATTGGGCGAGGTGACCGTCTTGCCGGGCTCGGCGAACTGCGGGGTGTTGAAGAAATTGATGGACTCCGCCCGGAATTCCATCGTCCACTCCGAGCCCATCGGGAAGCGGCGCGAGAGCGACGCGTTGACGTTGGCGATCTTACCCTTGCGGAATGTGTTGCGGCCAAGGCTGCCGGCCTGCTCGCCGGGAGCGTTGACAAAGCGGAAGGCCGAGGCCGGAAGCAGGGACTCGGAGGTGTCTGGCGATCCCACGACGCGGCCCAGCACGGACGTGTCGAGCACCATCGGGCGGTCTCCGCGGCGCCCGTCGACATTGCCGATGCCCGGCCCGTCCGAGCCGGAATCGACGGTGAAGGGCGTCCCGGACTTGAGGAGGGTCACGGTGGAGACGGTCCAGCCGCCGAGAAGCTTCCTAGCCCAGCCCCCCAGCGCTCCGCGCGGCACCGTGAAGCCCCCTTGCAAGAGCAGGGCGTGCGGCTGGTCGAAGTCACTGAGGCCCTTCAGGTCGCGATGCGACTCGTGCTCGGTCTGGGACACCGCCACGCGAGCGTCGGGTCCGGAGGCGGTGTTGGTATAAGAGCCGCCTAGGTCGAGGGACTTGCTGAACCAGTAGGAAGCTGTGAGGGACAGTCCGCGCCAGTTCGGGGCGGTCAGCGTGGCGCGGCCGGCGTCGAAATAGCCGCGGGATCCGTTGTGGATGAAGAGGTGCTCGTAGATGCTCTGGTCAGCGCGGCGCTGATTGATGTTGGCTATAGTCGACCTGACACCCGGCATCTCCTGCGCGCGGTTGAGGAAGTAGGTGATGATCAGCTTGTGCGCGCGGCTGCCGACGTACCCCAGCTGCAGACGCCAGTCGGCGGCGAGGCGCTTCTCCCAGCTGAAGTTGTACTGGTGCGCGTAGGGCACTGAAAGGTCAGGTCCGGGCTCGACGCGGCTCGAGCGGGCGGTGGGATCGCGCTTGCTGTGGTCGATCATGGAACGATAGGTCGCTAGATCGGGACGGATATTGACCGACGTCACGGTGTGCGGGGCGTTGAGGCGGGCCTGTCCGTAAGTCACGGGAAAGATGTCGCCGTAGTGCGTGCCGAAGGCGCCGCGCAGGACGCCGGCATCGCCCGGCAATCGATAGGCGAAGCCGAACGATCCAGCGAGGTTATTCCAGTCCGAGTGCATGCCGAGCTCGGTGCGGCCCGTCACGTCGAAGGGACGCGTGAACGGCTCGTAGCGGAGGCCTAGATGCAGCGTCAGCCTGTTGCTAGCTTGCCAGCGATCCCCGAGGAAGAACCTGTTGGACCAGTTGCGGAAGCCGCGATAGGTGGACCCGAGCGAGACGATCAGCCTGCTGGGCAGTCCGAGGCGCACGTTGGTGATCGCGTCATTGCCGAAATTCGGCTGGAACAAGAGGATGCCGCGTCCGGCGTCGGGTTCCTCGCCGTTGTACTGCAGGCGCGTCAGGGCGAAGCCCGCGGTGACCTCGTGCTTGCCTCGCGCGTGGCGCAAGGTGCCTGCTTGCCGGAAGCGGTTCTGGGCCCGGTCGATCGGGATGATGGGGAACGGCCCGAGATTGGTGAGGGACCGGCCGATCATGATGGGACCGAGAGCGCCCTCGGCTGGCAGCAGCAGAGACCCCAGGCGATCGAGCCCCGCGGAAAGCTGGAGGACGGTCCGCGGCGAGAAGGCGCGGCTCCAGGTAAGGCGGGCGGCGTGGGACTTGGTGTCGGTGTCCGGGTTCTGGCCGACGACGAGCTGGAAGGCGTCCACGTTCTGCGCGGTCCAGGCGTAGCGAAGAGCGAGATTGCCCCCGGCGGGGCCGGGCCGGTCAATCTGGATGCGGGCGGAGTCGGTGTTAATGCTCTGGAGGCTGTTGGTGTTGAGCGCGCGGGCGGCGATGTCCGGGCGGTTCGGAGGCTCTGCCGGATAGGCGCCGAGAATCCTCTGGACGACTGCGCGCGTGGCGGGGTCGCGGACCAGCGGCGCGCGCTCCTCGGGCAATGGCACGAGGACGTTGCCGTTGACGTTGCCACGGATCTTGTTCTGGGACGCCCCGAGCGTGACAGCGCCCAAAGGACCGAGCGGCGCAGCGAGATTAAGCCCGTAGAAATTCTCGCGCGCGGGCCGGACCGAGCCGACCTGGAAGAACGAGCGGGCGGAGAAGACGCTGTTGTTGTGGCGCAGGAAGGCGTCGCCGTGAAACCCGCCGCCGCGCCCGGGCGGAGCATGGGTCGGAGGCGTCGGAGGCTTGCCGTACTCGGACCCGAAGTATCCCCGGTCGACAGAGAATTCGGAGACGATGGTCGCGGTGGTCCCGAGCCGGATGTTGAGTTCCTTGAGAGCGTTGTTGTCAACGAGGTTGAACTGGACGTTCTCGTTGCGGCGGCTCTCTCCGGACTCGGAGGAAGTCTCCCCCAGCAGATTGATGGCTGTTCGCTGCGCGCCCTCGTCCGAGGGCTCGCCGGCGGCGGGCTGCGAAACCCCCTCGCCGGACGATGCCTCGGAAGAGGAATCCTGGCCGCCCGTATCCGCCCAGAGCGGGACGGTCAAGAACAGGACCAGCAAGTACCCGAAGTGGGTGCGTGACGCTGCCATGTGGCCCTTCAATCCTAGCAACGCGGAGTGTCTCAACCCCGCCAGCCGTGCGGTGAATCGATCGCGAGCGGGTATGGCGCCCGAAGGCCCCAGACTCCCTTTCCAACAGCCTGACTTGCGCACGGGGCGACCGCGCTTGGACGCCGCGCAGCCCCCCGACGGACCGGCAACTCATCGAAATTTCACCGGGCGAGACGGCTACGGGCGGATCCGGGGCTTCCCCGCTGACGGCGAGAAGGCCTCGACTTGAAGGAGGGCCGGGCCGCCCAAGGGACGGCCCGGCCCCAGTCGACACATGATCAGAAGCGGAAACTCGCCGAGCGAGACCCGCTCGGGTCAGAACACGCGGACCCAACCACCCTCCATTCGGTATCGCTGGTAGGAATACAGCGTGAGGTTTGCCTGCCTGTCCTCGCGAATGAAGGACACCGAGGGCGAGAAGCCCTTGATCTGGAGCAGGCGGTTATAGAACTGGAGCCGGGAGAACCAGAGGCGGGTCTTCGGCGGGTCCGGACCGAACAGAGTCAGAGGCTGCTGGAAGTCTGTCAAGAAGAGCTGCTGCGCGGCGGTGACGGCGAAACCCCAGGGCAAATCGTAGCTACCCATGAGGCCGACCCAGCGAGAGCGGTGCCGCGTCGAGATCCTGCCGGTCTTCTCCCTGCCCAACCCGCCCATGAAGCGCATGCCCAGCGAAGGCAGTATCGAATAGCTGAGGAAGGCCTGGCTGTTCCAGCTGAACCCGGGATTCCCGATCGGCCCGTCAATCGCCAGCGCGGTTTGGCGGGAACCCTCGACGCTGCCGCCGGCCCAGACGCGGCGCGTGACCAGACGAACGCCTTCCACCCGCAGGCCGTACTGGCGGCTGTAGGGCCTGCCGTTGACCTGGCGGCGGTCCGCTTGAAACAGGAAACTCATCTGGCCCTTGTTGCTGATGAAACGGGGCCCGGCATAGATACCGTAGTTGTAGTCGTCAAATTCGCCTCCCGAGTATTCCCGGCGGTACAGCGTGCCGCCGACGCGCAGGCGGGCGGCCGAGCCCGGGAGCCACTTGAACTTAGGCAGCGGGCGCTGGATCTCGGTGTTCAGGGTGCCAACAACGCCGATGCCGCTCTTGGCGCGGGCCCGGTCGTCCAGCTGGAAAGGCAGGCCGAAAATGTTGACGGTCTGGGCCGATGTGGAGGTGTTGACGTTCGTGTCTGGAGCGAGAGCCAAGGTCAGGTTGCCCGATGCGCGCTTGCGCGCGCGGCACACCTGGATGAAGCGCCGCACGTTCAGCAAGACCTGGGGGGGCACGTCCGCGCCGAGCACGCGCAGGAAATGCTGCTCCGCGGCCCAGCAGTCGTCCCCGAGCAAGTGCCTGACTAGATTGCGAGGCGGGGTCAGGCAGTTGCCGCGAGAGAACAGCGAGCGAGCCAGCTCGAGCCGGACTCGAAGGTTCCGAGGATGCTTCACGAGCATGCCCCGGAAGGAACTGATGGCGAGATCGAAATGCTCCTTCGCCGGTGCTTTCTTCGGCTTGGATCCGGCCCGCACCGCGGCGTCACCCGCCGCCAGAGCCGCCAAGCCCATGGAAAATGTCGCTTGATCCGAGTCCGGGCGCGCTACCGCAACAGGTTTGATGATGGCTAGGGCCTCGGCGCTACGACCTTGTTCCAAGAGGCGTTCCGTGGCGGCCGCGGCCGCCACAACTTGCTCGTCCGTCGGCGCGTTGGGGTCGGCTTCCGACGCCAAGGACGAACCGCCAAGCACTAGTATTCCCATCGCCAAGGCGAGCAGTCTCCGGCTCGGGCCCGGCACCTGGCCAAGCAGCGCCGCGCAGGGTCGCGCGTCCGACGAGCCGACACGGCTAGTGGGATCTTGGAGCGCCGGCCGCGACACCTCTACGAGTGAGATTCGGCTGTGTGGCATGGGCGATTCGGCCCTGCAACTCTTCAGGCTACGCAAGGGCTCGACCGCTACGCGCGCGCATTTTCACTGAGCAGCGGGCAGTCCCGCGCCCCTCGATTGGATCTCATGAGTGCTTCTCCTTCCACGACGGTCTCGACGGCAAGCGGGATCCCACCCCCGCATGAACCGGCTCGAACCATAACGAGTGCTGACAGATTCATTATATCCCGCTACGGGCGCTTTCTCGCGGGCCGGATGGACCGGCTAGCGAGACTGCCCGCGCGGGCCGCTCGAGCCCGACGACAAGCGGAACGCTTCAGCGGGCCCTATTCTTTTGGACGCGGCTTCGAGCGAATTGGTGATGCAAGACAGCGGTTCCGGGTCCGCTCGAGGGCCGTGCGTGCCGCTAGCAGGGCATCTCCAAGACATGGGACCGGCGCGAGATCGGATCGGTGCCCCCGCGGGCCAGATCGGCGCCGATTCAGCGCTCCGGACCCGCCGAACGATTCCTGGAGACGGAGCGGCGGGGCCACTGCACTGCCAGCGGCTTGCGCCCCGGCGAGCGCGGACCGGGCCGCTCGGCCGCGACCGACGGACGGCCCCGTTCTCGGCTAGACGGCATCGAGAGCCTGACCGGGCGCTTGGCTTCCGCCTGATCGTCGCGGCCCTGGTCTCGCCAGCGGCCCCGTCCGAGCAGATAGTCGCTCATCTCCTGGGCATCCCGGCTTGCCTTGTAAATCTCCCTGGGATCCTCCCGAAGCTTCTCCACCCACGAGCCGACGTAGGACGCGTGCCGCGACGGGTCGTGCCCGATGTCGAGGCGGTCCCCGGTCATCATCGAGCTGATCTCGGCCCGCAACTCCTCGCGGGCGTAGGCGTGCGAGCCGTAGCCATGCTCGATGCCCTGCAGCAGGGTCTGGCGGTTCAACCGGCTGGGGTGCCCCGTCCAGTGCCCCAGCTCGTGCAGCGCCGACTGGTAGTAGCTCGGCCCGTCGGGGAACTGCTCCTTGAAGGGCAGCACGATGCGATCCCGTCGAAGATCGAAATACGCGCGGTTGCCCCCCGCGTGCTCGATCACCGCTCCGGCCTGCTTGAACACCCGTTCCGCTTCCTCGTGCCTGTCCCACGCGCGGGCGGCGGCTCGCCGGTGCCGGGGAGGCAGGCCATCGCACTGCTGGGCGTTGAAGACGGTGTACCGGTAGACGCGGGGAGAGGCCAGCGGCTTCATTTCGTAGACGGGCTGTCCCTTGTCGTCAAGCAGGGGCTTGCCTGCGGCGTCCCGTGCCAGCTTGCTGATCTCGAACTGCCAGAACAGAATCGCGCAGCCCTTCTGGCCGCTCCGAACCTGCCCGCCCAGATCCTTGATCTGCCTGTATGTCCCCCAGCGCTCGTCAGCGAAGTTTCGCCGGTTCGCGGTGCTGGCCAGCCACACGGAATTGCCGCCGCGGTAGGGCTTGCCGGACTTGATGTTGTACGGAAGCGCCTTCTCGCCCGGCTTCCAGGCCTCGGTCCACGGAGCCGTGCCGCGCTCGATCTGCTCAATCAAGGCATCCGCCACCTGGCGGTAGTAGTCCTCGACTTTCGCGCGACTATCAGAGCGGGCCATCGCTGCCCCCTGCGCTCTCGCCGAAGTCAGCGGGATCCTCGGCGGCCTCAAAAGCCTCCCCGGCATCCAAGCAGTCGTCCATCCACGCCCCGCAGGCCTCCGCCGTGGCCAGATCCATCTCGACGATGACGCCGGGCCGGATGGCGCGGCCGGCTTGGTCGGGGTCCGGCGCGCGTCTCAGGGGCGCGAAGAGCCCGCCCGGCGCTCGCGCGAAACCATCTGGTCGATTCACGGTTCTCGCCTCCTCACTGCCGAATGCGCGTGCGGCGTGTCGGCCTGAAGCGGCCGGCACTGCCAGCGCTGGGCGGCCGAGTCAAATCGCTCCACGCGAAGGGCCTCAACGACGCGCCTTCGCCCGTTCAGACGCTCGAGGTGGAGCACTATGTCGATGACGTCGCCGAGCAGATCCTGTACCGTCCCGTAGGGCAGCCCGATCCGTGACTGGAGCACGCACGAAGCGCAGCGTTTCAAGGCGTTGTAAGCAGAGCTCGCATGCAGCGTCGAAAGCGACCCGTCATGCCCGGTGTTCAGGGCCTGCAATAGGTCCCAAGCCTCTCCGCCGCGCACTTCGCCGACCACGATTCGGTCGGGGCGATGGCGAAGCGCCGCCCTTACCAATTCGCGCACCGTGACCTCCGGAGCTTCCTCGGTGGCACGTCGTGCCGCGAGCCGCACGATGTTCGGATGGGCCAGCGGCAGTTCCACGGTGCCCTCGATCACCACGACGCGCTGGTCCCGCGGGATCAAGCTCGCGATCGCCGCTAGCAGCGTGGTCTTGCCCGTGCCTGTGCCGCCGCTGACGAGAATGTTGCGACGCTGCGCCACCGCTTGGCGCACCAGGGCGGGCAGAGCGCCCGGCAAGCTGCCCGAACGGGCAAGGTCATCCAGCGACAGGCGGCACCGCGCGAACTTGCGAATCGTCAGCGCGGGTCCGCCAAAGCTGCACGGCGGCAGAACCGCGGCTACTCGCGAGCCGTCCGGCAGCCGTGCGTCCAGCAACGGCCGCTCTTCGCTGATGTCGTCGCCGAGGCCCCGGGCGATGGCAAGTGCCGCCCGCCTCACCTGCAGCGGCTCCAGGCGCAAGCCGTTCACGGCCTCCAGCCTTCCGCCACGCTCCACGAACACGGCGTCCGGGTTGATCATCACCTCGCTCACGGAGTCGTCCTCCAGAAGGGCCATCACAGGCCCTAGGAACGGCGCAATCAAGCGGAAGGAGGGTTGATCCGACAGCTTCATAGCACGGCCTCCGGTCGTGCAACACGGCGGTGCGAATGCGGCGACCTGCAGCCTTCACTCGAACGCCGCGCAGTCGATTCCGGACGCTCTGGGTCATGCCATGCCGACGCGCTGTCGCGCCGCCGCGTCAAGCAGCGACGGACAGCGAGGCGCAGCCCGACCAAAGCTGTCGCGGCTCTCGCCGCCATCAACACCAGTGCGCAAGGCGCCCCGATCCAACAACCCAAGTACCCCCACCAAAGGACTTCGTAGCCAAGAGGCGAGACAGCCGCGACCAAGGCCAGCGTCGTGGAATCCGACGGCCAGGGAGCCAGCCACCACCAGCAGGTGATGCCGCACGTCGCGGCGGCATACAGCGGAGGTCCCGGCAGCCAGTTCGACGGGCTGGCCGATGTCACGGACGACGGCATTCGGCGAGGCAACTCGACGAAATCCGAGGGAGACCGCCGCGCAGCTGCATTTCTCTGGCAATTAACGCTCTCGTCGCGGTGGGGCAATTGCGAGGCACCATACAGTGAATTCGCCATATATATGATTATAATATCTATATATAGATCATACAGTCAAGCGAGTCCCGCGATATATCGATATTCTTGTCGTTACTGGCCGGCTGCCTCGTGGTTTCAGCATTTCAAACGAGGAACTAGACCGTGTTAGCGCCAGGGAGGCACCGAGCAGCATGCAAAGCCAGAGTACGTCGCGTCACCTATCTACGCAGGGCTGCACGACGAGCCAGACTACGCCGCGCACTGGAGCACGCGCTTGACGGGAAAGCCCGAGAACCGCTTCTCGAGTACGTGACACAGGGGGCCTTCTGGCTGGCGGCAGGAAACAAACCCAGCCACCAAGGCATGAGCTTGAACAATAGCTCGACATCCCAGCCACTTAGCGTTCGCTGCCTTGGCCGAGTAGGAAGTACCTGTGGATTCCCAGCTGATCTCTTGCGGTACTACAAAGCTACACCCAAGCATCCGAAGATCTAGGAGCGGACACCCGATTGGGAACAGACAAGGCTGCCCTGCAATCCGACGCATGCGTCATGGCTCGACTGATTGGAACGCTGGAGCGGCTAGAGCGGCCACCGAACCGGCTGCCGTGATTGTTCCTGGAAACTACGGAGCTACGGCAAGCGTTCCGAAAGTGTACCGAGAACCTCACGCAACCGGCTAAGCCCTTCCAGTGGGCCGCCACTTAATCCATGGTCGACAAGTCGGCCGTTTGAGTACGTTGACTTCAGATAAACCACGCCCACCAAATCCTGAGCAGGAGGTGGACGGCACTGGACAATATTCGGTCGGGGGCCCGTCTCAGCTAAAGATGATCCCCATAGCGGCCCCGTCGCAACCTCAGACTCCGAGCAGCAGAGGCCATACACCTGACCGCGATACATAGGGTGTATCGAGTCGATTATCTATGCAAGATGTGCAGACTACTCGTTAGGCGGTTTGCGGCCCGCGCGGACGGCTCAAATAGCAGACCGCCCTGCCATATTCTGGTCCTGCCACATCCTCAACCCTAGAATGCACAATGTCTTCGAAGGTGCCAAGCTTGCTGGTCCACTCCCCGGACTCGAGTTGGCATGCGGCATGGGTCGGTCTCTCAGAGCCATGAGGGCCCTTGCCAAACAGCGCTATTTTCTCATTTCCAGGTTCGAGGGCACCATCATCGCAATGGTGGAATCCCAAGGTTCTATAGGCACGAACAAAAGCTTCTTTGGTTTCGGATCGTTTGATTCCGGGCGGCCAGTACCCGATTTCAAATGGATCGGGCCACCACCAACGGGTATCCTCACCGGCCGCCCAAGCAAGGCAGTTATACCGGTTAGCGCTGGGGCTGGTAATTCTACTGTTGCTTTCCGTCAGGGTCGGGAGCGCATCTTGAGGCCAGCTACGAGCCATGTCCGTTTCGTTTTCCCCACTCAAGCCACGCACGTGCCATTTGCGCGAAATTCCCGCGGTATTCGGCTCTGACCGGATTTTCTTCGGTGATAGCATGAAGCGCCCAAAACCACTGATCTGGATCGTCACCTTCTGCATGTAGCTGCTTCAGTATCAAAGGTACGGCATCCATGCCCATCCCAATGATGCTCTGGTAGGCAGGACAAAGCGCGGCTTTGGTGATGGAGGACGACACTCCTCGCTGAAGCTTCCAAGCCTTTAAGAGTCGCTCAAATCTTGTCTGGATCGCTTGAGGTCGAAAGGATGAAATTGGCGGTTGGCGTTGGGTCACCAACTGCATGGGCGTCTGTGAGTAATAGCTGACTGCAGAATCCGGCTCGAGTGCAGAGCTAGTTTCGACTTCAACTCTTTGCCGCCCTTCAACTACGAAGGTTTCGCAGGCCCTTCGGACTTCGACAATGTTCAGGTTGCCAGAGCTAGAACTGACACTTTGCCAAGTGTCCATCACGAGCGCACCTCACTGTATCTGACCATCTGACTCTTGTGCCTCCATGAGAAGGTGCTCAGCCGCATCCACCACTAGGATGTTTGAGGTCCTGACAACGTAGACAGGGGCTCCTTCGGCATCGTACTTGCCCGGCACGCGCGCCACGCGCGTGACGAGAGTCTTCATCCTCAGAACCGAACCATCGCCTAGCTGCACTCGCGTCCATCGTTCGTGGGATTCCTCAATTTCTACTTGAACGCCAACGTGAACCTGCCCGTCAACGTTTACCTTGACCCTCTTCTCCGTCATCGCTCAAACTCCTTCCGTGCAAGAAGGAAGCACTGACCAGCACTCCCTTGCTGAGCATAAACTAAGCCCAGAACCTTTTCAGCCGCTGCAAGGCTTCGGCCACACCAGCTCCCCTTTTCGCAGCCCCCAAGTGCTCGAGGGTTGTGTGCCAAGCCCAGTGCCCGGTCAACTGGGGTCACTTTACCGGGTACCCACAGTCACCAATCGATACCATCGCCGGCAATTGCCCGGCTCGTTCAGGGCCGCACAAGGAAACTTTATTCAGTAGTCTACAGCCATGTTTCAGTGTTCGCGATTGGATCGGGATCTGCACGCTGCAGGCAAAACCCTGCCTCGCACCGGTTGAAAGCTGCTAACGGGAAGCACAGGCCTGCACGCTAGAGCTTGCCATCCTCCACCGCTTGGAAGTAGCCCAACTCCGTCGGCAGGTACCAGGGCTTCAGGTAGCAATACGTGGGCGGCAGGGGGTTGCGGCCGTCGTAAGCCGCTACGATCGCCTGGGCATTGCGCAGCGCCGCGAACGCCGACGGCTGGAATACGGGCTCCCGCCTCGGAGCGTACGACTTCGTCATTCCGAACGTGCCCTTGCCTCCCCCGGCTCGCCCGCTCAGCAATCCCACGCCTGCCTTAGACGATTCCGAGATCGAATACTGCTCCTTGAGCCGCTCCGCCTGCCCGCAAACTTCCGATGCCTGCTTGCAAGACACATCGTCCGAGAGGGTGAGGAAGATGCGCGTCCGAAACGTCTGCAGCAGGGTCCTCCAAGACGCCCCCGGCAAGGCCGAGCGCAGCGAACTGATCGACTGCGTGGCCACTAGCGCGACGAGCTGCGCCTGGCGGGACAGGCTGAAGAACTTCTCGTCCCCTCCCGGGTCGCTCTCGCCGGCCGTCGCGAAGTTCTGGTACTCGTCGCAAATGAACGCGATGTCGCGCCGGCGTCGCTTCGGCCCGGCGTCCATCCGGGGGATGCGTGCCAGCACGGCGCGCTGAAAGTCCTGCTTGAGCATCACGCCGATCGCTCGCCCCAAGGCTGGGTTGGCTCCGATCGGCAGATTGAGCGCAAGCACCTTGCCGGATTCCAAGGCGTCCGTAATGGGTGGCAGCGCCCAGCGGCCACGATGCGGGCGGCCTTCCCGGTAGGCTGACTTCGGAGGGCAGAAAGCGTCCGCCACGTCCGGCTGGTCGAACAGCGAAAGGAACACGCTCACGCCCTCGACAATCGAGCTCCGCAGCCGAGCGTCCAGCTTGCCCCAGTCGTGGCGGTGCCATGTGACGACCGTCTGCAGGTTCCGCTGCAGGTCGCCGACAGGCTCGGGCTCCCGAAGGGCGAAAGTCGCCTTGCGCTCCTCGAGCGCCTTGACCAGTTCCTGGTCCGCGACTACGGTCATCTCGCCCGCCTGCTTGTCGAAGTCCCAATCGCGATCCGGCAGCGCCTCCTTGTGTCGGGCCCACTCCTCGACAGCAACGCGAGCCTGGGGCACGAAGTCCAGTTGCTCGCGGGCATCGTTGATCTTCTTCTCCAAGCGGTCTTCGTCCAAGGCCGTGGAGTACACATCGCGCAACGTGACGTAGTCGTCCGCGATGCGGTGCACGAGAATCACGAATTTCACCAAGTTCGTGTAGGCCTGCTGCCAGAACGGCTCCTTGCCCTTGCCGAAGAGCTGGTTGAGCAGAGACGCGATCTGATAGGCGAGCGAATACGGGTCCAGGTCCGATTCCAGCGGGTTGTAGCACCAGTCCCCCTCCAAGGAGAGTTCGACGTAGTCCTCGCCGCGCCCGGCTTCCTCGAGGATCCGGCGCACCTGATGGCAGAAGTCCCCTTTCACTTCCAGCACCAAGCCGCTGGGCCGCAGGTCCGGAGAGCCCCCATGCCACTCGAGCACCTGCTTGGCGAACGGATACATGCAGCACGAGGTCTTGCCGGATCCCACGGCGCCGAACACCGCAGTCCCGCAGTACAGGCCCAAGCGGGGCACGACGAGCCAGCCGGGCGTCCCCCCGGGTCCGGGCCGAGTGCGGCCATGCGTCTCGCCGACCACGATCTTGGGACTTGGGCCCTCGGGCCATGGCGGCAGTTGCCCGACCCCGGATTTCGCCGCCCTGCGCTCGACCAGCAGGCCGGTAACCGTGGCACCCAACAACACGAGGCAGTAGGGCGTGGCGATCCAGCCCACCGCATATCCCCAGCGCAGCGCTTCGCAGGCGAGCGGGGAGCGGATCGAGATCAGCGCCAGAACGGGATCCTCGGCCGGCCATGGCACGATCCAGCGCCAAAGAGCCGCCCCGATCGCGGCTGCAGCGAGCGCGGAGACCTGGGTCATCAAACGCCTTTCCCTGACTGCTTGCGCGGTGCGGCGCGGATCGCGGCGCGATCATCGACTGGCATGGGAAGGAGGCAGCGTTCAGCCCTTGCGCGCAATCGCGTCGGCGGCCGAGTAGTCAAGGTCGAGCAAGACTTCCCGGTAAGAGCAAGACGATGCCAGGCAGGCACCTCGCTCCGGCGCCCCGATCTCGAGCCATTTCCGGTAGCGGCGCTTGGTTGCGTCGGTACGGAGAGCGGAGCGCAACAAAGCGTATCGCTCGACCGAATCCCGCGACAGGGAGTACCAGCGGCGCTTTTCGACGGTGCGCCGCAACTCGAAATACTCTCGCTCGGCCCAGTCCCGCTCCAAGCGGTCACTCCAGCGCCTCCAAGCCTGCCGCAAGCGGCGGAACTGCACGGGACTGTCGGCCAAGACGACCCACTCGCAGACAAAGCCGAGGCCAGCCAGCGCACGCGCGAACGCCGCGTGCCTCCGCATGTGCCCAGCCATCCCGCCTTCCGTGGCTCCGGCGTGCGCGTAGCTGAACGCGACGATCGGTGGGTCGCTGTCCTCTATCTTGATCGGGAAGCCGTCAGAAAACACTCTCGGCTTGCCGGCGCGTTTTCGCGCCGAGACCGGAAACCGATCATTCGGAACCGAAAGCGAAGCGAAGTAGGCGGCCTTGTCCCTTGCGGTCAGGAGCCACCGTCCCTCGTGTCCCCACTCAATGAAGTAATCGAGCGACAGCAGCCGCTGCTTGACAGCGCGCCTTGCCCGGACCGACGCACGGCCCCTGCCGAAGCCGAGCGCTCTGTAAAGAGAAGCGCCCTGCAAGCGGTACAGCGTCTTGCCGACGACCCTTGCCACGTGGCGGTTTCGCTCGGCGCGCCGCAGCAGCGCGACCTCGGCCCCGCCGCGATGGCAGCCCGCGAAGGCGCGGTACTGGCGGCGCAGGAAATAGCCTCCCAACAGCGCCGCGGACGCAAGGAACTCGGCGTCGACGGGACGGTAGCCGAACGGACCGAGGGCTGCGGGCACTCCCCGAAGAATTTCCGTCGCCCTGCGCAGAGCGGATTCTGCTTTTCTCGCCGGTCCGGGCGGGTTCAGATTCGGCCGGCTCATCGCGACACTTCCAGGCCGGGCGCCGGACTGCCAGCGCAGAGGCCTCCGTCGGCTGCCATCCGGTAGAGGCGGAATCCCGCCGCCGCCTTGGCCTGCAGCGCGGGTCCGCGATAGTCGGGCGTAGATACTTCCACGTCAACAAAGCCGACATCGGCCGCAGCACCACTCGCGGTAGGCCGTTCGTATTCGATGCGGATGTCGGGATAAACCAACCTGTCGTCCCGAACAATCAGCCCCAGCGAAGCCACGACCTCTGCTTTCACGTCTTTCGAACTGGCTCCTGGACGCTTGGCCCTCCCGGCGCGCCGTAACGCCAGTCGGCACAGATCGCTGTCCGTGCGGACGGCCAGGATCCGGCCGCCTTGGGTCTCGATAGCCTCCATTTCCCGCCGCGCTGCCCGGTAGACGGCCGTGTCGTGCAGCACCTGCGCACTCCGAGCGGGTCCCGCCCGGTAGCGTTGCGCGCGCTCGTCGCCCGGCTCCCTGGGATCGACAACGCGCTCCATGAGGCGCTTGCCGGCATTGGTGAGGGAAGCGACATCGAGCACGCGCTGCCCCCGCCGGAACGTTTCCACGCGCAGCAGGGCTTTTCGCTGCAGGCGGCGCAGCGCCCGGCGGGCGCGAGTCGCCGTTTCGAACAGGGCGGCGAGATCCGTGACTTCCACCGCGCCGAAGCTGCCGACCGTCCGCAACGCCTCCACGCTGTCGGAGGCCAGCAGATAGCGCCCCCAGCGGGCCGTGCCTCGGCCGGCGCGCTGGACGCGGAACGGAACTGTTTCGCAGAGCGTCTCGCGGCGCCGCAAGCGCGGAAGGGCGAGCAAGCCTCCCTCGACATGTCCGTGGCCCAACCGCTCTTGTCGTTCCCGGGCAGGCAAGCGACAGGCCGGCACCGGCTGATCTCTGTCCTGGGGCGGGTTGGTCGGTGCATCGACGTTGCGCCCGGAGGGATGTCGGCTCACGCCCGTCCCTCCTTCTGCTCGCGAAGGCGTTCCGCCAGTTCCTTGTCGAAAGTGGCGCCGCGCCGCACTTCGCCTTCGAGACGCCGCAGCTTGCGGCCCGCATCCCCGAGGCCCAGACGCCGGCAGATCCAGTACAAGAACGCAAAAAGGTCGAACGACAGCGCCGCGACATAAGTCACGAGGGCGAAGCCTCGGCTCTTGAAGAGACTGTCGCGGTAGGGAGCGAGATAGCGGAACTCGTCCAGCGCCAGCCAAATGGCTGCGCCGGCGATCGAGATCGACAGTCCGAATGCAATGCGCGCCATGACTCAGTCCGCGATGCGGTCGCTGCGGAAGTAGGTAATCGAAAGCCCGAGCGGGTTCACGGCCAGCAGCTCCCGGGGCGGCTGGGGCAGGAATCGGAACTCGAATTCCGAGGTCCAGCGCTGCCGCGCTATGGCCCGCCCGCTTGTGTCGAGCAGCGTCTCGGTGAAGTCCAGCCTTGCCCGGTAAGGCTCGGCGCGCGAGGGCTGGACCTGGACGCTGTCAATTTCGATCTCGATCTCGGCGCCCTCTCCGCCGAGGAAGCGCACCAGATCGCCGCTGGCCTCCTGCTGTTGCAGCAGTCGCTGTGCCAAAGGCCGGTCCAGAAACAGCAGCGAACTTTTCCAAGCGTCCAGCGCAGCGTCCCGGCGCCGCTCTCGGTGCATGACTAGGAAGCGGCGCAGGAAGTACTTCACTTCCGGCTTGGCCACGTCGGGACGGTAGGCTGCCGCCTCGTAGGCAACGGCCTCGGCACGCCCGACCTCGTCGATGCGCACCACGAGCGGGGAAAGATGCTCGAAGCGGTCGAACGTGCGCCAGCAGAGCAGCAGCAGCCCCACGCACAGCACGGACAGCGCCCCCAGGGCGATCTTCAGGTAGCGGTTGGTGGAAAGCACCTCCGCCCAGATCTCGGCATATGCTTCTTGCGCTTGCATCTCGGTCCTCCTCAGGAAGTGAATCGGCGCGCGACCGAGCCTGCCAGCGCGCCTGCGCCGCTGGAGAAGGTCCCGCTGCCATGGAAAATCGCGTTGGTCAGGGAGTGAACTTTGAGCATCGACAGAACCGCGACGAGCAGCACCGCCGCCGAGTAGAAGAACCATGTGACCTGGGCAGCGAGACCGGGCGGCACGGCTTGCCAAACGCCGTCGAGCATGAACGTGCAAAGCGCCAGGAAGGTCCAGCCCACCGCGGTGTAAAAGGAGAACTGCAGGTAGGAGCGCAGCCATCCCCAGAAAAGGAAGTCCATGCGCGGGACGAACAGCCACGGGATGAACAGCGGGCCGAGCACCACGCAGGCCCCGGCGGCGACCCGGCCCGCCGCGATGGACGCGATCAGCAACGCAGTGCAGACCGTGTTGAAGAGCAGGATCACGAAGGTCCAGATCAGTGACCCGGCCCCCATCAAGAAGTCGAAAAAGCTCCACGACGTCAATTCGGTCCAGCCGTCGTGGAACGATTGCGCGAAGTTCCAGTTAATGAAGCCGTCGATGCGCTGGGAATAGAAGTCTGCCGCGCGAATCGGCAGGGTCGAGACGGGCATGCCGAGGCCCGGTGCGTCCGTGACGTAGAAGCGGAGCATGGCGAGGCTGAACGACATGGCAAGCACCATCGGCAGGAAGCGGGCCCAGGGAATGCCCTGGCCACCGAACGCGGTCTGGATGCCGAACCAGGCGATCGTCAAGGCGGCGAGTGCACGGAAGAGCATCAGTCCTTCCCCGACAAACAGAGGTGCGAGGTGTCCGATCGCGGCGTCGATCGAGGCGAAGGCCCACAGCAACGGAAACTCGGTTGGATCCGTCGGCGGGATCGGCGGGGGGGTCGGCAGGATCTGCACTGTTGTTTTTCCTCTTCGCAGGGGCTAGGGCGCACTGTAAGCGGGGAGCTTCAGCTCTTCGGCCAGGTAAATGCGGATGCGGTGCCCCTCCCGGATCGTGACCTTCGGAAGCCGATTGATGTAGCGCTCGAGAATGCGCTCGGCGGCACGGGACAGCCCGGCGCCGGTCGAAAGCCGGCTCGCACCGAAACGCGAGACGAGGGCATCCTGCGGACTGACTGCCTGAGACAGGCCGGCCAGCGCTCCGACCGCTCCCGCGGCAGCGATGGCCGACGGATAGCGGCGGCCGATGCGGTCCTTGAGACCTGTTTCGCCCATCTGGCTGAGTCCGGGGCTCGCGCCGAGGGGGACCGCCCGACCGTCGGGAAAGACCAAGGCACGGAAAGCAACCGCTAGACGCACCTGCTCCCAGTCCTCGACGCGGCTCGCCGAACCGACGGCGCGCGTGCCGGCAGGCACCAGCAAATGCTGACGCGAACGGTCGTAGACATCGGCGGACACCATCGCGTTAACCGGTCCCGCGAAGTCGCCACTGAGCCGATTGGCGAGGACCGCTTCGAGAAATTCGCCCGCTCGCAGGACATGCAGGCGAGCGCCAGCTTCCGGAACGGGAACTGCGGGCCGCGGTTCCGCAGGCGCATCCGGGAGAGGGTCACCCGGCTCTGCCAGCGCAGCTGCGATCGCGTCCGGGCCCGATCCCGGACCGGTCGCGGAAGAACCGCTTTCGACGGATTCCAGGCGGGCGCTGGCGTCGCGACGGCTCAGAACAAGTGGCGGCGTGCGCAGCGATTGGTAGCGCCGGAGTCGCTCCTCGCGCTCAATCCGCTCGTCGACGCTGGTCGCTTCGGAGTACCCCGCCTGCGACGCGCCGTAGCGCTGGCCCGGCGAGGATACCGGTTCCGGGGGGTGGGGCAAGCCGTCGAAGCGCGGCTGGGGCAGGCCGAGATCGGCCCGCATGCGCCTCTCGGCTTCAAGAGCTGCTTCCTCTCGCATTCGCCGGGCGGCGTTCTCGACAGATCGAACTCCGACCGGGGAACCGGCCCCAGGAGGGCCGCCGCTCGCGGGATCCGCGGATCGAGCCTTGTCCGCCTGTCCTGGAAAGGAGATCAGCGTAACTGCGATCACGGCGGTCAGGCCCAGCAGCAGCCAGGTCTGTGCACGGGCCGGCAGAGCACCGGGCGGATTCGGGATCTTGTCAAGGATTCGCTTCACGGCCGCACCTCCGTCAACGGCCCAAGCGGCGAAAGCGCAGCTGGCGCTTGCCGATCTGGAGCCATCCGTCGCCCAGCAGGCGGCGTGTTACGTACAGCCCGTCCGCGAAGTCGTAAGGGACCATCGACGGCTTGCCGTCCCTGGACTCGTACAAGGCGGGAGCCTCTTCCGGCACGGCCCGAATGTAGGTGAAGCGCTCGTCACGCCACATCGCCTGCACGCCGAACGGCGCAGCGGAGGCCCGCCGTTCGAGCTCGTAGTCGAAGCGCAAAGTGCCCGGATAGGACGCCCGGAACTCCTCGATTCCGGTCTCGATCGCGCGCAGGGCGCGCTTTTCTGCCTCAAGGGCCCGCTCGCGTGCCTTCTCGGCGCGCCGCTCGTGCTCGGCTGCCGCGCCGGACGGCTCGATTCGCAGAGGTTTCAAGCCGGCGCGCCGTTCTCCGGGGGAGGCCCGGGGGCTTAGGAACAGCTTGAGGTCGGGATCGCCTGCCGCGTCACCCATCTCTCGGAAGTGCAGGGTGTAGACATTGCCCTTGTCCGTTACCAAGGTGACGTTGGTGCGGATGCCCTCGGCCGTCGGCTTGACGAATGCCAGATTGGCTGCGCCCTGGACGCTCCAGTAGTCAGCATCCCCGCAGACCCAGTCGAGGATCGTCTCATCGGCGGGGAGCACGACGGCGGTAGCGAAGCGCAGGCGCGCCCGCGCCTCGATCACGTCGTCCGGGCCGGCCTCCACCCGCCGGGCGTCCAGCCGGCCCGCGAGCGTGCAGCCGGCGGCGAGTGTGATCAAGAAAATGGCTTGCAGTTTTCGGAATTGCATCAGTTCAGTCCTCCAGAAGGGATTCGAGGCCGCGCTCGAAGCCGAGGGCTCGAATGGCCTCGCGGCGGCGGGCAGCCTCGACAGGGTTCGTCGTGTAGAGCCAGTAGCTGCGCCGGTCGACGGTGAGCTCCAGCACCTGCGCCGCGTCCGGACGGTGCAGCAGCAGCTGTCGCTTTGGAACGAGCGACCGCACCCCCTGCGCTTCTGCGGGGCGGAGTCCGAACGCTTCGACGTACTCCGAGGGGTCGGCCTCGGGGTTCGCCAGGAAGATCTTGGTCAGGCAGCTCTCCGCCACGGTGCGGCAGAGGCTGGCGTTGCGGGCAGCGTCGCCGGGCGACTGGGTTGCCAGGATCACGCCCGCGTTGCACTTGCGCCAAGTCTTGAGACCCTCGGCCAGGTAGGCGCCGATGCGGGAGTCGGCAAGAAAGCGCCAAGCCTCGTCCACCACCAGCAGCTTCCAGCGCCGCAGTTCCTGCGGGGCGGCGACGGCGGTCCCGAGCCGGTGCAGCAAGTAGTAGAGCAGCGCCCGCGCAAGTTCCGGCTTGTCGGCGGCCCCGGCAAGGTCGACAGCCTGCCAATCGGCCAGTGTCAGGGTGTCCTCCTGGTTGTCGAACACGGATCCCCAGACGCCGCCCTCGGTCCACGCGCCCAGAGGGTCGCGCAGGCCGGGCGGCAGCAGCCCGCGCAAGGAGGAAAGCGTGCGCGCGGCAGGTTCCAATTCGCACAGGGCGCCGATCTGAGAGCGCACCTCGGCACGCTCGCGGGCGTCGCAGGTCTTGCCCTCGATCTCCAGCAGCATGCGCACGAACGACTCCAGGAACTGCAGGTTGTCCGGGGTCGGGCGCAGGGCTCGGAAGGGGTTGAGGCGGCACGGCATGCCGCCGTCCTCCAGAGTCAGTTCAAGGTACGCCCCGCCGACCAGCTCGGTGAGCTGGCGGTAGGAGCCACCCAGGTCAAGGATGCAGACGCGCGGGTTGTACTTGCGAGCCTGGGCCAGAAGGAAGTTGAGCAGGAAGCTCTTGCCCGACCCGGTGGCTCCGATCACAAGGGTGTGGGCGATGTCTCCGGCATGCGCGGAATAGTAATACGGAGTCCGGCGGCGGGTTTCGAAGATGGCGAGATGCTCGTCTCCCAGGTGCTCGTCGCGAGCGTCACCTTGGGACACGGACCACAACGGAGCAAGGTCGGCCGCGACAGCCGCCGACAGGTAGTTGGAGCGCAGCTGGCGAGCGTGGTTCCCGGGAGCCATGGCGAACCACGCATTGAGGCCGTTGTAGGTCTCCCTATGGAAGCGGGCGTCCGCCGCGGCGGCGATCCGCAGCAGGTCGGGCCGCACGCCTCGAAGCTTGGCGGGAGTGCTCCCACGCAGGACGACGGTCAGGGAATGCTCGCCGAACGGGAGACCCTCGACCTCAAGCTCTCGCAGGGCCTCGCCAAGCTGGGCGGATTCGGCTTCGGCCGCCCGGTCCTCCAAAGCGCCGCGAGCTTGCGGCGGCACGTCGCTCCCCGAAGCGTGCGCGAGCATGCTGTAGCGTTTCTGGTGATAGTGCCGACGCGCAGTCCGTATCCGGCGGCGGGATTGCGGCGTGGCTTCCCGGCGCCACTCGGCCGCTAGGTCCAGTTCGGCGTCGAGGTCGAGAATCCCGCCGAACAAGTGCGCTCGCGAGGCCGGGGGAGGGTCCAGCAGGACATAGGTCTCGACGCGCTCGGAGTCCAGCATGAGGTGGTCGCGGTGGGCTTCCAAATCGCTCAGGGCAAGCTGGCGGTCGAGGCCGTGCGGGGATAGCGGACGGCCAGTCTCGGCAGCGCGGCGGGAATTGGCGGAAAAGGCCAGCTCGGAAAACAGGTTGGCCCCGGCCAAGGGCTCCAGGGGGGTGACATCGCGGACCAGCCCTCGGAACGCTGAAACCGTGCTCTCGAACCGCTCGCAAGCGGCGGCCACCTCCGAAGCCAGCACCCGCTTGGTGCGTTCGGGCAACAGCCACAGCGCGGCTCGGCTCACGAATGCCTGGGCGCGGCCGGCATGGCGCCCCTTGGGCGCTTGCGGGGAAAGACGCGGGTTCCAATACCAGTAGACTGTCGCCTCGATCGAGTACAGGCCTCGGCCCAGCAGGTGGGCGTGCCGCGCGTCGCGGGCGCGCAACGCCAGCCGGTCGCCTGGTTGTCGCTGGGGCAGAGACGAGAGCCGACGCTTGCGAGCGTGCCAGCGAACCCGCCAGCCGGGATCGAGACTCTTTAACGCGCGTGTCCAGCGCAGGGCCGCGAAGTCCAGATCGGCCGCCGCGAGGCATTCGAATGGTGCGCCCCGCAGCCGGGCCCCGGCCAGGAACCCCCCGCTCTTGGTGAGTATGGAACGCTCGCTGGCGAAGCCCAGCCAGGGAAGCTGCGAGTGGAGCGGGGCCGCTTCCTGCCGGCTCATGCGGGGACCTCGCCAACGACGTCCAAGGGCGCCGGCTCGGGCGAGCGCAGGGCCGGGTCGTAGCGGCGGCTGCATGACGCCGAGCGCAGCAAGACGGACGGGAGGCCGGGATCGTAGCGGGTCGCTAGCAGGCCGCCAGCGTAGCCAGAAGCGAACAGCAGCAGGCCGGACAGCGGCGCGTTGAAGGACGAGAAGGCCGCCGCGCCTACACAGGCGGCCCCCAGAAACAAGCGCCGCTCGCAGCCGAGCAGCGTGAGAGGACGGCTGAGCGCCGGGTACGCCCCGTGCGGCACAGGCAAGTCGGTCGCGACACTCACGGGAAGAGCCACTGCATGAAGTTGACCGCGCCGATGGACATGCCGACGCCGAAGATGAGGCTCGCCAGAGCACGCTTGCTGCCGCCCTCTCCGAAGGCGAACATCAATCCGCCGATGACGATGGCGATTAGGCTGAGCCCGCGGGCGATGGGGCCGGTGAAGGCGGTCTGCAGAACCGTGACAGCCTGCAGCCATGGGCTGACGCCGGTCTGCGCGAGGAGCGCCTGCGGCAGCGCCGCAATGGCAATCAGCAAGACTCCAAGGCGGCGGGCGGAAGGGAAGTGGGTTCGCTTGCGCATGGGGTTGGGTCCTTTCAGTTGGAACGAGTCTGGAGAGAGTTCCGCAGTGCCGGATTCCGGGGCGGATCGGAGCCGATGCGTGTCGATGGTTGGTGCTTCCTGCCGTAGGACCGGACCTGCTGTGGAACTCATCTAAGGCGATAATAATCTATTAATAGATAATATGTCAAGCAGAATGAAGAAATATTATTGCGATTCATCCAGGTTTATTGCTATCAGACGAGATTCCGGAGCGGCTAGATGGTGCGGAGGCTCTGTCAGTCGAGAGTGTTGCAGTGCGACCGGCGAGGGCAGATTCCGCAACATCAGCTCGCGGCACCTGAACCGGTACGCTCAGAAATTCGGGGGCAAGCACGACACCCGCGATGCGGACACGCTGGCCCAGGTGACGGCCCTGGTGGCCGGACCGATAGGGAAGCGCCTCACGCACCGCGACCTTGCTGCCGACAACGGACTGTCTCCGGGAGCTTGCGCTTAGGACTCGGCTGCTTGTCCCGGGGCACTGCACGCTGCAGGTCCCGAGCCAGATCCTCGAGACTTGCGTCGCCGTAGTTGGGGTGCTTCCAAATGGCCCACTGAGTGCAGCGAGTGAGGTTGTGCCCGTGGAACAGCGTCCGGTTCTACCCGTGCGCTAGGGACATCGCGGCGAATCGCGGCGGAATTCCGCCGCCTTGTCATGTCAGTCGAATGAATCCCTTGGTCTTCCCAGTCGGAGACCACTGGCGAAACCGCGGGCGAGGCGGGCATCCTAGAGGGCAAGGCGGAAGATGGACGAGAAGTCTCGCCGGTCGGGCCGTCCCATTTGGTTTCCGGCGACATGGAGATCCCGCTTGTCGGCGCGCTGCCGTGACGAGCCGGGACTTCGACTCCACAACAGGCTCTTCCCCGCCCCAGCTCGGCGTCGTCCACGCCCGTCCTTGCAACCGCTGCGGTTCCCACGGTGCGGGCGCGTCGCCCTTCGACTGATCTGCGAGGCGACGGATTCCGGCCCGACTGCTCAGGGCATCGTCCACTGCGGAACGGGCTGGGCCGCGGCCATGGCGCGATACCCGGCAGCAGCCTCCATTGAGCGGGCCAGCCGGTCGCGCTCCCGCTTCAGCCCGGCCACCTCGGCCTCAAGCAAGGCGTCGAGCAGCTGGTTGGTCTGCTCCGTCCCGTGAATCTGGCGGACCTGTCCCACCGAAACCTTGCCTAGAAGCGCAGGCAGCGCCTGCGAGTTGCTGCTGGGGTCCAAGGCGGCCCGCTCAAGCTCGCCGTGCGCCCTCCGCCGATCCGGGGCGAGGCGCCGCATCTCTCCGAGGACGGCCATCAAACGCACTGCAGCCGCGTCTGCCAACTCGAGCGTGGCGTGCTCGCGCTGGACATCTCGTCGCAGATCGTTTGGAAGCGTCGGCATGGCGGCGCTCCAATCCGGCACCGGCGAGGCAGCCTGGCCGTAGGCAGCTACGGTCCCCCCGGCAACGGAGTCTCCGTTAACCGCTCGGGTCCATGGGCCGCTCGTTCCGTATAGATTCGCCGAATTGCTTCGCATCCACGGCGTCGCGTCTGCACGGTAGATTTGGAGCCCGCCGAGGTCACGCAAGGTACCGGCAATGCCCTTGTAATGATCCAGCGTGTTGCTGGCTAGGGAGCTGAGGCCCTGGAGCTCGGCAAGTCGCAGCTGCGCCGCTTCCACGACGGGCTGGGCGTCCTTGACGGTGACCGGCATGAGGCCGGCGGCGTTGATGTCACTCTGAGCAATGCCAATGGCCTTGCCAACAGCCTTGCCGATGCCGGCGAAGAACGCCTTCCAGAATGAAGGGGCCGGTGCCGCTAGAACCAGCAACATCGCGAGTGAAATGGCGGTTTTCTTAATCATGATTGTCTCCTTGAGTGGTGAGTCTTGTCTCCGAGTCGGCCGTGACCGTCCATCTACGCGGTACAGCTGAAGGCGCGACGGAGAAATCTATAAACAGATTATATTATCTAGACATAGAATTCCAAGCCGATTGCAGTAAAATCTCCTGCATTCATCGGTTTTCTTGGTGATTCGAGTGATTTCGCTGGCAGTGCCGGACTGGGTAACGGCCTCAGCAGATCGTGCAAGGGCGCGCGAACGAGCAGCTCTCAGCGTCGCGAAGCGATCCTAAGCGGTAACGCGAAGCTTGCATCGTGCAGCAAGGTTCGTTTGAGCGACTCCCTCCGTCACGCGCCTCACGCAGGCGGCCGACCGACAAAGGCATTTTCTTGGCAAGGTTGCACTTATTTATAATCTGCAAATGAAATATATTCTTATTCAAGAGCTGCCTGAAGTCCAAAGCCGACTTTGAAGCACGAGAAGACGGCCCTAGCTCCTACATCATTTGTACCCGCTGCTGCCGGCGAAACAAAGGCGTTGCCACTACATCGGGGGCGAGGCGATTGTGGGTCCGAGAACTACTTGCGGACTCGACGAGCGGACTCCAACGGAGCGCAGTCACCGATTCGCAGCAACTATTGGCATCCACTGTGCATATCAGTCGCCCAGCGATTCCTGCGCCGATGCTGCTGAGTCAGGCTCTACTGCATGGTTGTGCCGGGCATTTCGTCCCACGTCCTGCCGTCCAGCAGCCGCCCCGCGCGCTTCTTGAACACGCCGCCCCACTGCTTGAAGAAGAACGGGATCTGGTGTTGAACACATCTGTCACGAATGTCCCGGACCCACTTCGCTTCCACGCAGCGGGCCCCGGGACCGGACTCGCCGCCGGCGATCACCCAATCGACGTCGGAAAGGCATAGGCTGGGAAGCGGTCCCAGCAGGGGCTCGAGGGACAGGAACTTCTTTCTTGCGCCTGTCTGGCGAAGCAAGTCGACTCGTCCGAGCCAGGGTTCCGACTCGACGCTCACGCCGAGCCAGATGTTCGGTGTCCAATCCAGGAATCGGTCTAGCTCGATGACTCTTTGGGGACGCTTGGTCAGCACTTGAAACGTGTGCCGCGATGCACGCTTCATCACGTCGAACACGGACTGGATGAAATCCTCGGAAACGTCTTCGTGGAACAAGTCGGACATGGAGTTGACAAACACGAGCCTGGCCTTGCGCCATCGCAGGGGCTCGCGCAGGACGGCGTCGTGCATGGCGACTTGGAACGCGTGGCGGTACTTATCAACACCCATAGCGCGGAGTCTCCAAGCCATCCGCTCGGCGTAGCAGTGCTTGCAGCCGGGACTGATCTTCGAGCATCCCGTGACGGGATTCCAAGTGTTCTCGGTCCATTCGATCCGAGAAGAGCTCGCCATGATCAGAATCCCTTTGAGATATGGTCCGCGATTCGCTTCGCTAGACCGATGCCGCTCTTGTTTCCGACGCAAAACAGGAATTCGAACAAGGGGCTGCCAATTGGCGCCCTGAGAGTTATGCTGCGGTCCAACAGCCGGTCACCAAATCGATTCTTGAGATTATTCTTGTAGATTCCAAGCAACCCATCCGCGCCCGGGTCTCGCTCGTAGTGTGGTTCGTCGAACAAAGATTGCTGCTGGCTCTCTCGGTAGAGACCTCTCCAGCTATCGTCGCCGTAAATTGGATCCAGTCGGCGTGCCCACCCAGCGCTCACATCCTCGGGTTTGCGAGACCTCGGCAACATTCGCTGAATCGCGAATTCCGGGAAGAGCAACCACGTGTCTAGAGCGTTGAATCCCGCAATCCTCTTGACTGTGGACCACTCGACTTGTGTCGCGAAGGGATCGAGAAACAGAACCCCGCGCCATGTTCCCCAATTCACGTCGATTCTTTGGAGGAATCTGTTCGCGTCCGCTCGCTCGATCTGTATACTGCGAGCGGGATATGCCAACCTAAGGCGCTCTAGCTCACGGCAGCTCTCGAGGTCCTTGTCCACAAACACCAAGCGATCGAACGGCTTGTCGCCAATCCTAATCGCGCGTTCGGCAGAACCGCTGATGAGATCCTCGGCTTCACGGTTTGGGTTGCCAAGGGTGACTCTCCCGCTGCCAGCGAAGGCATCGATGTAGGTGAGCCTGAAGGGCTTGTTCTTCAGAGCGGTCGTGTAGGCATTCAAATACTCTTCGAGAATATCCAGCTTCTTGATTGTCCAGCTGCCACCGAACGAAGTAGCTTGTTGTGCCAGAACCTTACCCATCGTCGTGCACTCCGAACTCGCTTAACGCTCTGTTTCTCCGCCACCGTCAGTTTACGCTTAACCGCCCGAGAACTTGGGATTGGCATCGTACCTCAGCGAGTCAGCAAACAGCATAGCATATAAACGAATAAACAGCGATAATTACACACACATATCTTGTTTCCCTCGCCTCGCAGAAACAGCGTATCTCATTGTCTTGTTGCTATAGGTAAATCAGTGGCGAGACGAGCGAATTCTGTGCGTGTGAAGTCCTTCTGCACACGTGCGGAACCGCGCTGAGCGCATCGCTTGACATCGTCCCGACAGCCCGGCCGACCTCCCACCCCTTCAAGGCATCGAAAAGGGGCTTGCAATCCGCCATCCAAAGCGTGGCGGAGCGGTTTTGCCGCCGTGCAATAGTGAGAGTGCGGACGGACGGCCTGAGCACAAGCAACTGCGCTTTCCGGGCGACGAGACCGCGGGGTGGACCTTGGCGCACGGGGAAGACGGGGAGCCGATATGAATCAGGGCACTTCGCAGGCAGACCCGTCCGAGCGGCCGAGCCCTCCTCCGCTCGGATGGGATTACGACGGTCTGCCGACACCGAGAGTCGACGGACCGGCGGTACAGTCGCTCGAGCGCAACGAGCGCGGTCGCGATCTCGTGATCGGGGACATACACGGACAGCGAGAAACTTTCGAGCGCGTCCTCGAGACAGTCAGGTACTCCCCTGAAGATGGCGATCGAGTACTCCTGCTCGGCGACGTAATCGACCGGGGTCCGGACTCCGCTGGAATGCTCGAGTGGCTGCGACGCGACGGCGTGACCTGCATTCGCGGCAACCACGAGCAGTTCATGCTCGACGCGCTTGAGGGTACCAAGGAGATGGAAGAACTGTGGATGGAACACAACGGCGGGGCATGGGCGAAAGCTCTGGACCGCGGCGAGCGTGACGAGTGGCGCGAGGTGCTCCGAACGCTGCCGCTAGCGGTGGAAGCAGAAGGCGGGCAGGGCAAGTTCGTGCTGGTCCATGCGGAGATCCCAGAGGAAACGCCTTGGTGGGCTCTAAAGGCTTGGCTCGAGGAGGGGGATCGCCGCGCTGGAATTCTCGCGCTCTGGGCTCGGCAGAGATACATGAACAGACCCGAGCGTGACCCCGGCGTGCCCGACGTGTGGAGGACATTCCACGGGCACGTGCCACTCCGCGAACTGAGACAGGTCGGCAACATGCGATGGATCGACGCTGGAGCAGCGTACGCTCATATGTACGACGGAGCAGCGGTGGCATGCGTGCCGATCGGCCCGGACGGAAACGAGCAGGAACCGGTGCTAGTCAAGGTGTTGGACGTAGACTCGAAACAGGGGAGAGCAGCGAGAGCGGCGCGGAGCTGAGACTTGCCAGGGATTTCCCAGAGTCGGATCCTCACTGCCCTCTAGCGGACGATCTTTCAGATTCCAAGCGCCGGCGGGACGGCCGCATCGGCAGGTGTTCGGTCATTGCGAGGCGGAGGCAGGATAGAGCGAAACCGAGGAGCGGGCCCCAGGGAGGAAACAGGAACACCGCCATTCTTGAGAGGCCGCTGAGCCAATCGACATTTTGACTATCGAATTGATAATCGACGGATATTGTGATTATCTGGCGAATTCTCTTTCGATTTGCTCCGTCAGTCTTAGATTGCTCGCCAAGCGAACGCGAATCGAAGACATTGATCGCGCTGGGCCTAAAGGCGCGCCTGCTGGGTGTGGACGGTGGTTTTCGACGAACGTCCTAGGCAACCGCGACGGCGTCGTTCTTTAGGAGCCGGCAAAGTTCGAGACCAAGGAGGAAAGCCAGCTAGCCCGACCTTCTCAAGAGTTTTGGATTTGGAGGCGTTTTGTCCATTTGGGGTGGTTGGATAGCCTGGCAATGTTGCGTGGGGTGCTGGATCCGGGCAGAGGCCGGGCAAGGGTCGCCAGATCCGCGGTTGCCGGGGTCCGTTTTGTCTTGCCTCCCGGCCTGCCGACGCAGTGGTCCCGCTGACCTCCGACGGGGCTCGAGACGATGGCTGCCGTGTCGCGGCTAGCAGCGCAGGGGCAGGCTCTGGAGACGGGCCAGCACCTGTCCGAAGAGGCCCGCTTCCGGGAAGCCCTCGTCGAACGACAGCCGCACGGCCCGCACGCTGACCCGGATCCGCACGCCGATCTTGAGCAGCTTCAGGCGGATCGTGCCGCATTGCGCCCGCGCCAGCCGCGTGCCCCGCAGGCCCCGGCGCCGCAGCAACTCCAGCAGCGCATAAGCGAACGAGGCGAAATACAGGCGCAACTGGTTGGCCCGCATGGTGTGCGCCGAGGTGCGATCCGCGAACAGCGCCAGCTGCTGTTCCTTGATGCGGTTCTCCATGTCGCCCCGCGCGCAGTACACCTGCTCGTACAGCGTGCGCGCCGCCATCCGCCCGGCCCCCAGCGACGTCACCACGAAACGCGGGTTGGCCCCCCGCGGCAAATGCTCTGCCTTGCCGATCAGGCTCCGCTTCAAGCGCGCATTCTGCGCGATTCCCAGCACATACTCCACTCCCTGCGCCTCGCACCAGGCCAGCAATTCCTCGCGGCAGAACCCGCTGTCCCCGCGCAGCCGGATCTCCACCCCCGGCCAGCGCTCCCGGAGGCGCCCCGCGATGCGTTCCAGCTCCTGCACCGTGCCCTCTGCCGCGTCGCGGTCCGCCGTCCGCAGGCGCGCCCCCAGCAGCTGCTGGCCGCAGAAGATGTACAGCGGCAAGTAACAGTAGCTGCGGCAGTACCCATGGAAGAAGCGGCCTTCCTGCCGGCCATGCAGCGGGTCATCCGTCGCGTCCACGTCCAGCACGATGCGCTCCGGCTGCGCGCCGTGCCAGTCCAGGAACAGGTCCGCCAGCAGGGCGTCCAGCCGCGCCGTGTCGGCCACGATCTTCTTGCAGCGTTCCCCGGGACCCAGCGCCGCCCCCGTCAGCTCCAGGCGGTTCAGCGTGCTCTTGCCCGGCGGCCAGCCCTCCCAGCTCGCCCGGCGCCGCCCGCGGCCCGCCGCCCCGCACAGCAATGACCACAGCCTGCTCTGGCGCAACGTGTCGTGATCGTTCAGGTCCTCATAGCCCAGCGCCAGCCCCAGCACGCGCGCTGCCAGCAGCACTTCCAGCGCATGCTGCGTCCGCCGCGGGTCGCGGTGATCCCGGAAACACGCACTCAACCGCCGGAACAGCCCCGTCCGCAGCGCCAGCTCGCGCAGCAGCAGCCCGCCGCCATCCGACCCCAGTTCCCCGCCGTCAAACCGCCCGACTACACGCTGCCTTCGCAAGCCTGCGAACTCCAAGCGTCCTGTGCTACACTCTGTCGTCATAAGGCCGTCGTCCTGCTACGTGGTAAGTTGTTCATAATAAACCGATTATACCACATGACACGGCCTTATACCCTACTCCTCGTGAGAAATCCGGGCTAGGCGCCCTCGACGTGATGCTGCAGCCGGACCGGTACCCGCACCTCTGCAAGAATTTCCTGCACATGGTACGCAACAACGACTACCTCCCGCGCGGCGACAACAAGGAGGGCTGGGACAACATTGACCTTACAGGCTGACCCGGCTACCCAATGCAGCAGAAGGTCAATTTCCTGTGCGGAATTCGATCCTCGCCGCGCTGCCGGCGTTGGATCAGGCGCTGTTTCTTGATCTCGCGCAGCGGGCGGGCATGAGCGGCATCCAGGAATGGCTGTCGTTTTACTTCAAGTCGCCCATGGCGTCGCCAGAGCTCCATCCCGAGCGCGACATCTTCATCCAGCTGAGGTACCTGAAGAACAGGTTGCGCTGGATGGCCGGCGAGCAGATGATCACTCACCTTGCCCTTGAGTACTACGGATGGGGTCCACAGGGCTTGCCGATCCCGGCCGAGGGAGGATCATCAGTTTCTTGTCACCAGCGCCTGCCGCAAGAACCGTGGCTGAGACCTTCCACGTGCCTCAATGACCTGAAAGATTCAGTCGTCGCCGCCCGAGAGTTCTAGCAGTCGCCGAACTGGCTGAAGCCAAACCCGGCTCAAAAGTCGACAACGATGGACGATGCTCCGAGGTGTACGGCCAACGTCAGGGCGTCGTGGCTGTTGAAGAAGGATTGGAACAAGGACCCGTGCGGATCTCCGTTTTCGTACTCAACGACAAGCTCCGACTCGCCGACGAGCCCAATCCACCCGCCATCGCAATAGCGGACGACCTCGTCGAACAGGTCGTCCTCTCGCACGCTTCCGAATCTGCGCTAGAATTCCTCTGACCGGATGAAATGCCCGCGACGTGCTGGCTCTTCGGACGCATCCTCCTCCAGCTCTTTGCTTAGATGTCTTGTGATGATGCCGACCACGGGACGGCCCACGCCTGGGAGATTCGACTAATCGATGGAGTGTCGTCTTGATCGTGTTGCCGAACCTGCGATCAAGTTCCAGCACGGATTCAATGGAGGGATGGAGGGAGCGGGCTTCCTCCCAGAACCGTTTGCCTAGGAACAACATCCCCGCCGTCGCGAAATTGGCTTCGACCTCGATCTGACGCCAGCATACCCGAGGCAGGGTGAAGCGATTGTCTCCGTATGCCAGATCGTCGTGCCAGGGAGTCAATTGATGGCCTATTTCGTGAGCTAAGTTCCAACGGCGCTTCTTCTCAGGCAGGCTTGAATCCAAGAGAATTCGACTGGGCTCGGGCAGATAGGGGGCACTGAGATGGTACTTTCGGGATGCTTGCACCACGAGTGCCGGACGCCTGTAAGAGAGTTTTACATCAATCACCCGGCTGCAAAGACTGTCAGCAACAGCTCAATTCCATCGATTGTTTCGTATCTCGGCTCTCTCCCGGACAACTTCTGGCTACGCTCAAGAATTATGGGTACACCCTCTCCTCGTCGGTCCATGAGTGTACTCCGTACAGTCTTTAAGCCATCGATCTCTGTCGGAACCTCGCATTTGGCAAGCAGGCTTGTGATTACCTCGTTCCGAGCCGCCTGGCGATAGGCCATAGCTTCGGGCGTCATGGTGTTGACCAGTTCGCCCGGAGAGTAGATTTCCAAGCGGTTAGAAAACATCCGAACTCGAATCTTGGATCTGTCAAGAGAATAGTCCCTGTGGGCCACAGCGTTTACTAGTGCCTCGAAGACTGCACTCATGTCGTACTGTGGCAAGTCCCTGCGCCCGAGCGTCTTCCGTGCTGACACTCGCTGGTTGCGTGCCACGAATCGGCACGCTTCCGCCACCTGTTGATCGAGTGGGCCCCGAATATCCTTCGCGTCTAATTGGTAGTTGGGCTGATCCAAAGGCATTCCTATACTCGCGCCACGATACGCAGTCGCCTGTATGAACGCGTTCGGAAGCCACTTGCCAGGTCTAGTTGTGCCTAGAAGAACTCCTGCGACTGTCAGTTTCGTGGTACCACGATCGTCCTTCGCGGCCATTCCGAGCTTCAGTGCAAGAGTTTCGGTGCTATCCAAGATCCGACTTGTTCGGAATCGGTCGACTAACACGGAGTCAAGGTGGAACACCGCAGCACTTGGCACCGGGGTCTCGTCAAACTGGATTAATCGGGACCTGCTCCTTTGTTGCATCAGTCGGCCCAACTGATCTTGTGACATTTTTCGTTTTGACGTACCAGAACGGAGATAGTAGCCACTTGGACTACGATGAGTTGAGAGGCTTCTCTCAACTTCCACCAGCACAACCCACCGCAAATTGCCAGAACTGTCGGGAAGCTCTAGCTTTTCGATGATCGCGTCGACTGGGGGATCGATCTTGTCACGGCAGATCTCAGTCACGAAATTAGCAACGGAATCCAGCTTCTCAAGCGGAACACCCCGAATCTCCCTCGTGTCATCTTCAATCCCTAGAACAAGTTTCCCACCACGCGCATTGGAAAACGCAGCGATTTCGTCAGCCAGCGCATCCCTTTTCCGGCCTTTCACTACGTCGCCACTGAAAGACAATTCCTTAAACTCTAGATATGAATCCTCTCCGGCTGCAATTTGTGAGAGCAACTCGTGAGTTTCATGTCGCATGCTGCGCCCCGATCGCAAGTCGTTTTTGCCGGGAATCAAAAGCTTCTCGTCCGCCTTCCATCACTTGACAAATCTCTTCTCGGACCCCCATGTCTTGAAGGCAACCCGTTCCATCGAGTAATACTTTGCATTGGCCCTTTCGAAAATCCATGGTAACGACCTGTTCTGCATCACCGTTCACAACAATATTGGCATTGTGAGTGGCAACGATCACTTGCCGTCTTCTCTTGTTTGCACGGATCCGCTCAACAATCAAGTCATAGATCAAGTGATTGTCGAGATCATCTTCGGGCTGGTCGAGAATAAGGGGCTCCTCACCATAGGATAATAGGAATGCCAACAGCGCCGCTGATTTCTGCCCGGGGGATCCACTACTTAGTGGAGCCCATCCGCTCTGCTGCGGCTGTCGGTACTCAATCTGCAACGTATCCTCTGGCCACCACAGCCGAATACGATCAAGCTGTTCAGCACGCAGGCTTTGGATGTGATTGCGAAACCACTGTGTCCGGTCAGTGTTCTCCGCTCCCGCATGTGTAGCGAGGATATTTTCCTTGATCGCCCGGACGCGATTCATTAGTTCCTTGGTCCGACTATCACTCGGCTCCAGCTGTACGCCTTCGTACAGTTCCGCAAGTATCCCACGCGTTTTGCCGGGATCTAGAACGTCGCTCGCAATGCGAGTGTCTTGTTTCGCAATCGCCCTCCGAAACTCAGATTCCTGAGAGGCTGGATCATTGCCGAATGGAACCAGCGTCATTCTCACATAGTCATTCTCACTCAGTATTTGCCCCAAGAACGCACTGCGTTTCGCGGATGACTCAAGGCGCAGAGATTCCAGAGCATCCAAAGTGTCGAGAGCCTCAGCGTTGAGGGATTGAATATCCCCTTCGATCTGGTCGAGGCTCGACAGCTGGCCTTCAAACGCCTGACGCCGCTGAATCAGAGAAGAGAATTCGCTTGGATCTTGGATAGCAGCGCCAGCGAGCTTGTCCTTCAGCAGCTTGTAGCCCTCCTCCGCCTGCTTAATCTTTCTCTGTAGATTAGAGCCCTTGAATACCTTAATTAGCGCCTTGCCGGATTCTTCGAGGTCGCTCACGACTTGCCGCAGGCGGGCTGCACTCTCACGCTGTATTCGCGCCGTGTCGAGGAGCCAATTCACCGCTTCAAGCTCCGCAGCGTCGGTGGAGTCGAAATCTTGTTCCTTGACGTCAAGAGGCTCCACTTCATTGGCGATCGACCGAATCTGCTTGACAGATCGGTTCAACTCTTGCCGGCGACTTCGATATGCAGCGACCTGCCGTCCGGCTCGTCGATAGGCGACAAGCACATCACGATAGCCACTCTTCTCGAAGATCTCGATCCTGCGATTCAGGTCATCTAGTTCGCCTCAAATTCGCTCCCGTGTGGAGAGGCGTGCACCAAGCGCTCTCGATTCGCTTCGAATGCTAAGGAATCGGGTTTCAAGCTCTTCGCGTCGAGCTTCGAAGCCTAAGCCGCCGACATCGGGTGACTCATCCACCAAGTCAAGAAGCGACTCGGGGCGGCTTGCAAGTGCCAGCACCTGCTTTTGGCTGAATATCCGCACGGGAAAGCGAGTTCGCACGTCGCCGGGACTATCCGTCCAGCCCTTGCTTTCAACCCGACGCCGGATGACCGGGCCAGCACCACTCTGGGACCAGTTCAGCTGAAAGCGTTCGCCATCCTTTGTCAGCTCGACAACTACCGTCGTGCTCTCAGTCAGTGCCCCAGGACCGTCGTGGGTTTGCGGGACTGTCGCAAAACGGCCCAATTCGTCTTCCAGTTCTTCCGGTAATTCGTCTTCTCTCCGGAGGCAAAGACGGATCATTCCCAGAACAGTCGATTTGCCTGTCCCACGCCCTCCTATGATCGAGGTCATCCACGGACTAAGGTTCAAGCGAAGGGGGGTTCCCCTACCGGCGAGTTTCGCTTCTCTGACAGTCACAGACTTGATCACAAGATCGGCGTGCTCGTTCGGGTCACCGGGACCGTCCACGCTACGACGCACCGAAAGAGATGCGCCGTCAAGCAGCGCCAACCGCAGGCCCTCTATGGAAGGGTCACCCATCTTGACCCAAGTGAAGTGGCTTCCAGGGTATCTTTGCCCCTCCTTCCCTGACGGATGGTGACTATCCGAACCCAAAACTGGAGTCCACCGGATGGAGTTTTGGTGCGCGGGTCCAGACTGCAGTTCGCTAGGATCAGACACCTCGGCGGCGATGATTGATTCGCTCTGCAGAATCTGTTGCAAGGTCTGCCCGGAATACGATTTCAAGACGCCGTGACAGCCATCTGCGTGAGCGGGAATCGCTATGCCACCGCCATCCACGATCGTTTTCGCTACCTTGGGAAAGGGGATTATATACATAAGTGGCGCAGACCCAACATCTAGGGCTTGCGCTTCCGGGGCATGACATAGCGGATTTTGGCTGGCTGTAGTACGGCTTTCACCAGCTCCTCGAAGGAGGCGTCCACCCGCATGTCCTGGTTCAACTCAGCGACGCTGGGCTGGTAGGAGTGGTGCGGTAGTTCGATGATGCGCGGCTCCGGCTTGTCTCTCTTGGTCTGGTTCGCCATTCCCGATTTTCCCTTGCGCGCGGTTATCGCAAGCCCTGCTTAGTCAGCTTCGCATGGAACGCAGCTTGGCTGATCGTACCCTTCATCGAATTGCACGCTCCGCAGAGTAACTGGAGATTGTCGATATGGTCGGTCCCACCCTTGGACTTGGCCACGATGTGATCCACGGTCAGGTTGCGCAAGGCGAAGTGGTGCTTGCAGCCAGCGCAGTGGCCTTCCTGCTGTCCGTAGAGCGTGTGCCGATGCGTCTTGTAGGGCGGCAGCTTGCCGACGTCCGTCCTTCTGGGGGTCTGAGTGCGATGGTGCACCTCTGGCAACCACCCGCTTGCGAGTAATGCTCCGTCATCGGCGGCCTTCTGAAGTCTCGACAGGACCAGCTGGACCGCGAGACTGGACAGGTCGATCCCGATCCATTGGCGGTTGAGCGTCTCCGCCGCTGCCAGAGCGGTGGCACATCCGCAGAACGGGTCCAGTACGACATCACCCTCGTTCGAACTCGCCTTGATGATCCGCTCCAGCAGCGCTAGCGGCTTCTGCGTGGGATAGCCGATCCTCTCCTTCGACCGTGATGAGATCGGTCCGATATCGGCCCAGATGTCCTGCAGCGTGACGAGCGTCCAGGTGTCCTTGAACGCCGCGCCCGCCGCCTCGGAGCCGATCGGGGCCTCGTAGGTTCGGTTCGAATCAAATGGTGGGTCCAAATGGATCAGGTCCACGCACTCGGAGTTGATGCCCCGGAGCACGTCGAGGTTGTCACCGGTGAACAGCGTACGGTTCTTGACGTTGAGCGCTGCCATCACGCAGTCGCCCTGGCCCCGGACTTCAAGCCGTTGTCCTTAATCAGGGCCTTGTAGGTCAGCCGCTTGCTCTCCATCCCGGAGCGCAGGGACCGCAGCTGATCGATCGTATCCTGCTCGCGCATGTTATGGCGGCCGGCGAACTCCTGCACGTACCGATCCAGGTGCTTTGAGCTGATCTTGTGGAACGTGCCCTTGTGCGCCCTCTTGAGCATCGACCAGAGGGACTCGATGCCATTGGTGTGCCCGTCTCCCTTGACGTACTCCTGGAGCGAGTGCTTGACCGTGTCGTGATCGAACGGCAGCGTCTCATATGCGGTCGCATCGTCCGTGTACACGGTGGCCTCGGGATCGGCGTTGTCCTTGACGAACTCCTGCAAGGTTTCGGCATCAGTGGACGCGACGACCTTCGCGGCAACCTGTTTGGTGGCGCGATCCTTGGCACCCACCACGGCAGTCTTGCCTACCGCGCCGCGTCCGGTCAGTTCCTCCCGCTTGTGCTTCGGCATGTTCTTCCGCTTGCCCCCGAAGTAGGTTTCATCGACCTCGACCGGCCCCCGGAACAGCTGGCCGTCCTCCGCGAGAGCCTTGCGCAACCGCTGAGCCAGGAACCAAGCTGACTTCTGTGTGATCTCCAAGTCCCGGTGCAGTTTCATCGAGGACACGCTCTTGAGATTCGTGGTCACCAGGAACATGGCAACCAGCCAGTCCTGATAGCCGATCTTCGAGCTCTCCATGACGGAATTCGTCCTGACACTGAACTTCTTGGCGCAAACCCTCTCGCGACAACGGAACGGCATCGTCTTGTGCTTGCAGCCAGTCTGAACGTTCAGGGAGCCGCAATACGGGCAACAGATCCGCTTCGGCCAACGCTGCTTGATGAACCACGTTTCGGCCGTCGCGTCGTCCGGGAACCGCCGCAAGATCGCCTTGAAACTGAGTCCCTTCCGATACGCCTTGCCCGGAGCCTTCTTCATTCCTGCCATGCCTTGATCTTACAGGAAAGTGGCGTTCATGTCAAGCGAAAAGTCAGTCTAAAATTCTATTTTTCAATCACTTAGAGCAGCTTTCCGTCGAATTCTACCAAGAACTTGGCTACGCCAAATCCCCTCTGCTGATGGGCCTGCACATCGATGAAAGCGCAAGCCCTAGATGTTGGGGCTGCGCCACTTATGTATATAATCCCCTTTTAAAAATGGATAACCACAGCGGAATGAGGTAGATAGACGAATGCTGCTGTGGTAGACCTGAGCGAAAACCCATGCCACACCCCCCCCTCTGAGGCTGTTACATGACACTAGCGGTCCCCTGTTACATGAAAACCCACGGATTTAGACCCTCTCTCAGCCGATCTCATCCCGATCCGCAAACCGCACGGCCCGGTACGTCGAATAGTCGTCAATCTTTACCCCTTCCGTGAGATTCGCTTCGGGGAGCCGCATAAGCTCCACACACCGTCTTCCGGCTTTCGCGAATCCTCCGTACCGGGCCAGAAATTCCTCGTCATCTTGTTTCATCGCGTCTCGGATGGCGTTGATTTCCTGCTTCGGCGTCAGCCCTTCATCGCTTGTCCCTGGGTCCGCCGCCGCCCATGTTTCAAGCACTCGATCCGTGCGGTCCAGGATGGCATTTTCAACCGCAATTCCGATCACCCGAACCTGCCGCCCCTTCTTGCGGAGCGCATCCCAAAGCGGCCCATGCGCGGCTCCCCACGAGTAGAGTTCGGTATCCGTCTGGTGGCCCAGATCGACGTAGGCAAAGGTGACGATTTTAGGGTCCACGGCAAGGGGCAGTTTGAGCGCAAAGTAGCGCTTTTGGTTGCCGACCATACCGCAGTAAATCCGGCGCGGAATCAAGCGGAGCGGCAAGCCGATCTCTTCAAAAAACTCGACCTTCTCCGGCTCGGCGGGGAGCCAGTTCATACCCGCATGTTCCAGCACAAAATCCAGCGACAAAAGCCGCCGCATGACAACCAGGTCGCTGGCCCTTCGCCGGTGGCGGATGTGCCGTTTGTGCTACCTGCGGTGTGGCAAACTTCACCAAACAGAGTATGTAGCTTGCCACCTGCGTATCCGGTGTCCTACTTCTCCACAAGAACCTGATGATCGCAAGCACGCCGACTACACGGGTGTCGAGCCATTTGCGGTAGTAGTCGGTTAACTCGTTCCGGAATTGTTTCCCGATCGAGTGGGCCAACGCGAAAGCTGAGGCATCTGAATCGACCTGCTGGAACCGATTGTCCAAACCGAACACTTTTTCGACTGCAACCGCCACAATTCCCTGACAATTCGGTCCATCGAGCTTCGATCGAAGTTGCCCGTAGGCCGTCTCAATGTTATTGCCCAGGGTCCCTTTATGCCACGGTCGTTTACACTCGATCACGTACCAGATTTTTCTTGAGAAGGAACCAAAGGTCCCTTTAGGATGTCTTGGAGGGTCTTGCGTGGCAGGAGGTGATCCTGCAAATTCGATATTTCAGCAGCGATCCGCCCAAAACACGCACCGTCACTCAACGCGTAACAGGTATCCTCTTCGGTAGCATCCATTCCAAGCGGACTGGCTTCAGGGTCTTCCAAGGTTAGGAGCACATCTAGAATCCTTTCGAGCCGTGTACCCGTTGTTGTAATGCCAATACCTTGCAACCGATTACGCGCGTCTATAACGCCCACCATAATCTGGCGAAGGGATTGAAACTGCATCCCCCAACTGTTGTTCAGGCCGAGCCTCCTAGACCACCCTGGCAGGTTGGCAAAGACAGCCACCCCCACGATTGCAGTGCGGATCGGTTTTTATTATGAGCCCCCTGTGCTCATCGGGCCGCGGTCACGCGCGTGCGGCGTAGCGAGGGGTTAGGCGGGGACGGGAGGTACGTGGTAAATAGCTGGCCGAAACGAAGGAGGGGGCACGGGCTTGCCTTCCGCCCTGGCAGCCTCGATCCAAGCCGCCTTGGCCTTGAGAACTTCGCCCAGAGCCTCCTCCGGTATCTCGCCAAAAGCTGCGCAGTGGGCCAAATCCGGGATGTCGGCAATGTAGCCGCCGTCTTCCTCACTCAAGAAAATGTTGATGTGGTAGTCTTTCATTCCTCACCACCTAGAGACAGGTTATACCGTCCCACGAGCTGAGGCGCTGTTGCATGATTCAACTGCGGCGCGAGTGGGGGCGCTTTTCCAACTTCTCGTTCAGGACACCACAGCGCAGGATTTCGGCCTACCCAGCTCGGCCATCCGGTTGAGGATGTGACACCCTATCGCAACTTCTCTCCTTTGTGCCTTGCCGTGCCTCGCCTTCAATCTGCCTCCGAGCACGGACTTGTATCGGAAGAAGCTGTTTTCAACGCGCCCCTGCTGTCGATAGCCCGACTCCTTCTGCCACTCTCGTCGCCCGACCTGGCGAATCCTCTCAAGAGCCGTGTCACGCTGCGCCCATGGGCCGTCCGTTGGCCCCGCCGACACCGCAGAGCGACGAGGGGGAATCACAATCACGACGCTCTCTGTACCGGCCGCGCTGAGTTGATCGTAGACTGACCTGTGGTCGTAGGCTCCGTCTGCGGTGAAACACCGGATGGGAACTTCGAGCGGGGCGAGAAGATCAGGGAGTGTGGAGGCATCGTCCCGGCTGCTCGCTGTGAGTTCGGCCGCCACAATGAACCCCTCGGCATCCACCCCGATGTGAAGCTTCCGCCAAGCCCGGCGTTTCTTTGATGCCTTGTGCTTGTGCGCGTTCCATTCGCCGCAACCCAGAATCTTCAGCCCTGTGGAATCGACGATCAAGTCGATCGGGCCGTCGTAGGATCGGGTCAGGGGCGGCACCGCAACGATTTGGTTCCGGCGCGAGAGTGTGGTGTGGTCCGGGGCCTTGAGGTTGAGGCCCATCAGGCGGAGCAGCGAGTCCAGGAACCCCTCGGTCTGACGGAGCGGCAGGCTGAAGACGACCCGTAGCGTCAACGCGGTCCGGACCGCGAGGTTCGAGTACCGCCGCTGGCCTCCGCGAAGACCGTTCTTCGGTGGTACCCACGCGGCAATTGCATCCTCGCTCAGCCAGATCGTGACGTCGCCGCGGCTCCTGAGGCCACGCTCGTACTCCCTCCAGTTCCGGATTCTGTACTTCCTCTTGTACTGGCGGTTGACTCGGCTCGACTTCGCTGCGACCATGACGTTACCCCCCGATCTCTATGATGGACTGGACCCCACCCCCGCCTCTAGCGTGCTCGCTTACACCGATTCATGCACCAACGCCGCGGGCCGGAACCAAATGCTTGCTTCGTCGCCGATGAATTCTTCTCGGCCCAGGTTTCTAATCCCCCACACGCGGCGGGCCTATGGAGCCCGGTGCGCCGCTTCTTGGTGTGAAGCTCAGGGGGGCTGAATTACGGCAGGTGACGCCGGGGCTGGCCGGGCGCTTCATCGAAGAGTTGCCCGGAGACACCCCCCACCAAGAACCAGGCGCTCGCCGCCATGCGCCAGTTTTTCGATACCCTGGTCAACCGCCATGCCGTCGCCCTCAACCCCTTCCAATCCGTGCGAGGGCGCAAGCGCGAAACCGTAGACGGCAAGACGCCCGAAATCACGGTTGACCAGGCGCGCTGCCTGCTGGACTCGATCGACCTCTCTCATGTCGTAGGACTGAGAGACCGCGCTATCCTGGGCACCCTCACCTACACCGGGGCCCGCGTCGGAGCTGTCGCCCGCCTCAAACTCCAAGACCTCAGAGACCACGGCGACCACCGCGTCTTGCGCTTCGCCGAGAAGGGCGGCAAGGAGCGCCAGATCCCCGTCCGCCATGACCTCGACCTCTGGCTCACCGCCTACCTCGACAAAGCGGGGAGCGCCCATGACCCCAAGGACAAGCCGCTTTTCCGGGCCGCCTATTATCGGCGGCGCGAACTGCTGCCGGAGGGGTATCGGTCCCTACGCCATCCGCTTCATTCTCAAACGGCGTCTCAAGGACGCCGGCCTGCCATCAATCATCAGCCCTCACAGCTTCCGCGTCATGGTGGTGACCGATTTGCTTAGCCAAAACGTCCCCATGGAGGACGTCCAATACCTCGCCGGGCACTCCAGCCCCCGCACCACCCAGGTCTACGACCGCAGAAGACAGCGGGTAAGCCGCAACATCGTGGAAAGAATTTCAGTCTGAACCGTATGAACGAACTGCTATAGTGGTCCGGTCGTGGCTGCTGAATCTACTGCCACCGAAGCCCTGTACCGCGCTCTGCGCACCCGTGAACCCGACCCCGACTTGGCTCATGCAGCTGTTGAGGAAATCCGCAACCTCGCGAGCCAGAATGTCATTGCCGTCCTCGGAGCTCAGCTCGAGACTGTCCGAACGCAGCTAGCCGCCCAGATCACCGAGTTACGCGCCGAGCTCCGGGCCGACCTGAAAGCTCAGTCCGCCCACATCGACGCCCTCGACAGCCGTATCAGCGGTATCGACACCTCTTTGGGCAGCCGCATCGACGCCCTCGACAGCCGCATCGACACGCTCCACAAGGTGATCTGGCCGCTGATCGTCATCCTGGCCGGGTCCGTATTCGGTTTGCTTTACAAGGCCGTTACGGGCTAGACGCCCCGAAAACAGCCCCTAGGAAGCCCCAGAAGCGGCGAACGCGGCTCCCGCCACCCCCTGTGACCCCTCAGGTATCCTCAACCTAGGGCAACCCAGGTAAGGCCTGATGGACGGGAAGCTCGTTTCACAGGTACCAGCACGGCCTTCCGCTCGGGGCAGCCGTTTCAGAAGTGTCAATCTGCCCGTGGCTTCGCGGGTACACCGAACGGTCCCAAAGCGTCGGCTGCGCAAATGAGGCCGAGAAAAGCCTATGGTGCTAGATTCTCTTCCTCAGGGAAAAACGTCCACCCCTCGATCCAGTTTTGTCCGGTGGGGCAGAAGGCTCCGATGCATTGCGCTTCGAGACCGGTGACAAAGAAGCCATCGTCCGGGGGAATGGCGGCCCACCCGACGGTTCCCAAGCTCGCTCCGTCGACAGGCCGGGGATCTGGGTCGTTCAAATCGAAAGGCTTACGGAGACCCGGATCCAGCACGACTATATTCGTCTGAGTCGCGGCGAATGTTGCCGTAGCGTTGTCGTGGAATTGGTCAGCCTCCATCATGCTTCCCCCACGGTTGAACCAGAGCATCATGCTGCTGATGGTTAGGTTCCCCTGATTGGCTTGGTTGAAGGTGGCATCGTCGTTCAACCGGAGGCCAGCTCCACCGAAACCCGTCACCAGGAAGTTCCGTAAGTGTGCCGCCGTTCCCTCGCGTAGCAAGACACCTTGTGAGCTGGTTGTGCCCTCACGGGGGTCTCCCACCAGGGTTGCGTTATAGATCGTGGGCATCGACCGCGGTTGGTTATCCTGACCCTCGGAGAGGTTATCTGCCTCGATCCCACGGTCGCCGTCGTCGAACTTCTGTTGTACAAAAACAAACTGCAGTTTGCCCTGCCAGCCGAGAACCCAATCCACCGAGTCGTCTGCGGTGGAGGAGACCACAACGTACTTAGCACCAACAGTACCGCCGAAAAACTCGACGCCGTCATCCTGGCTCTGGTGCACCTGAATGTGATGCACCGTTGTGCCGCGACCCACTCCGTGAAAAGCGATCCCGTTCAGCTCGTTCTCCGGAGAGAAACGGATGCCCGCAAACTCGACGCGGACGTAGCCCAGATAGCCGCTACTGTCATCGGGGTCGTTCCCGCCGAACTGACCTCGTTCGTCATTGGGAAGACCCTCGGCGAAATCGACGCCGCCTTCCCGGTTAATCGGGGCTCGCCCGTTGACTACCAAGCCTCCCCAGCAGCCCCGGCCACGCTGGCCGATCGCCGCGTTGCAGGTCATTACGATCGGACGGGCACGCGTTCCCCGGGCCATGATCTTTCCACCTTGCGTAATGACAACTACCGAAGAGTTCCCCTGCCCTTTGATGATGGTCCCCGGCTCGATGTTGAGAATTCCGCCGTCGAGCACAAAGAATGTGTCGCTGAGTACGTAGGATTTCGTGTTTTCCCACGTCACAGAGTCCGCCGTGCTCCCTCCGGGAACTTGGACAACCTCGTCGACGACGCTGAACTTTGCGTAAGCCGCTCGAACAACCCGGGTGCCGGTGAAGTCGCGAATTTCCGCGACAAAATGGTAATAACCAACGTCCGAGGGCACAGGCCCGTTGTACAGAATGAGTTTGCTGACGTCGGGTACTCTTTGAATCAAATAACCGCCGATTGCGGTGTTGCCAAAGGCATCAATGACCTGGTCAGTCAGTGCGCCACTCATGACGTCGAGGTACATCCGGTCGCCTGACTCCACGTTCTCCCGATAGACGAACAGTGTGTACGGGTAGGGATCGTTGTTGGGGCTGGCGGTCCAGCGCAGTGTCTGGTTCGATCCTTGGAGATAGACCAGGTCGTCGGTCCAGATGTAGTGGGTCGCCGCCGTGTTCTGCACCAGCAGATCCCCAAGTTCTTTGTGAGCGCTCGAGCTGGCAGCCAACAAAGATACCGGCAAGGCGCAAGCGGTCAAGGCGATGAAAGTGGTTTTCAGACAAGAGTACATGAGACAGTTCCTTTCCTTGGTGTTGTGCTAGACGTGTGGGTTTAGGCCCCCTAGGGCCCGTTTCAGTAGATTCGGAAGCTGGTCCCAATGCTGAAAGTGCGGCCCCGATTGTAGCCTCGGAAGACCTCCCCTCCTTGGGTCCAAAGGAATTCGGTGTTCGTGAGATTCTCCGCCGCGAATCGAATTGTCCACCGGCCCCCTTCTTTGATGTGGTATTCGTAGACGACGTCCAGATTGGTCGTTCCTTCCTGCAAGATGTCGGGTAGGCCCTGTGCTCCGACGTCACTGATTCGCTCGGAAAAACTCGTCAGGTACACGCGCGTCGCACTCCTCCACGAAGGTCGCGCCCATTCGCCGACGATGTTGTAGAGATATCTCGACTGTCCCGCCATAGGACGCTTCAAAGAAGTTAGGACCGACTTTTGCACGGAGGTGAGATCCACTTCGGAATCGATCAACGTGAGGTTGGCTCCGATCGCGAAGTCACGAAGGCGCGGATTCACGAATGCGAGGTTCCGGCGGAACTCGAGCTCGAACCCAAAATTCCGAGCACTATCAGCGTTATCGAAAGATGTTCGAAGCCCGATCGTGGGCTGAATGATCCGTTCGATGGGATCGCGGAAGGTCTTATAGAAGAAACTGGCGGCTAGCAGTTGGTTCCCCCCGGGGAACATCTCCCAGCGGACATCGAAATTCCGGATATTTGAATCAACCAGATCAGGGTTGCCGACCACCAACCGTCCGCCTGTAACATCAAGAAAATCAAACAATGCCAGCTCGCGAAAGTCAGGTCGGGAGACTGTCTCACTGAACCCAAAGCGCAAATTCGAGCGGGGGGCGAGGGAGTAGATGACGTTCACCGCCGGCAGTGGATCGGTGGTCTTGAAGCTGGACTCTTGGCGATTCCTTTCGGGATCAAAAGGATTGAAGGTCACGATCTGCTGGTCTGTATCTTCAACACGGACTCCGGCAACCACCCGCCAGCGACCGCTGAACGCAAGGTCGACCATAGCGAAACCCGCGTAGACGTCGCGATCGCCCCGATAGCGGTCGGTGACGCGGGTTTCCTCAACGATTTCAAATCCGTCAGGGCGGATGTTTTCCTTGCGAAACAGCTCATTGGGTGGCTCGAAGGGGTCCAGACCGCTGAAGCCTCGCTGGTTCAAACGCAGGCGGCGCGAGAAAAAGTCGCGTTCCCGAAAACTCGCCGATGTTCCCACTTTCACAGACCCGGTGATGCCGCCCTTGTAGAACGGCACCATCCAGGCTATTGAGGGGTTGTAAACGCGGTCCGTCAGATCGTTAAACATCCGGAAGGCGCTCTGGCTTTCGTTTCGAAAGCGGTATCGGGCGTCTCCCGGGATGCGCTGGAAAAGGTTCTCGCGTAGATCCGGCTCGTAGCGGTCGGCGTCAGAGAAGCTCAATTGCCAAAACAGGATGCTGTTGCCAAGTCCCGATACAAGGTGTTCGCCTTCAAGCTGAGTGCTGAACAATTGACGCTCGACCCAGCGCAGCCGGGTGTTGCGGATCTCCCTTTCGAAGTCGCTGTTGAACCCCGTAAAGACGCGAGCTTCATTGTCTGTGTCACGAGACAGGAAGTTCTTGAACGAGATCTTATGGGAGGGACTGATCTCATACGCCAGATTCAGGAGTCCCCCCATCCGAACACCGACCGTCGAAGAGTCGTAGTCATACGTGTTGAAGGGGAGCGGCGTACCTCCTTGAGGATTTCCCCGATAAAAGTTTCGAACCTCGTTAAGAGTTTGCAGGCCGTTGGTTAACGTCCAGGCGCCGACCAGGCCGAGCTTGCCGAAACTGCGGCCCCCTACGACGCTGTAGGTCTGCGTGGGCCGGGCGGATCCGGTCACGGGTTCCCAGTTGTTAGAAAGAGAGCGGCCGAACTGCTGGAGCTCGTCCGGGGAGAAATTAAAGCGGTCGAGCGGCCGGTCCCCGGGAATGATGTCAGGGAGACCACGGGCCCCGTCGTCAAACCCGAAAAAGTCGCGGCCACCGCCCGGGTAGCTCAGAAAGTCCCTAAACGAAGTCCGGGTGTTGAAACCGACCTTGTAACTGACTTCGAGAGTCGGTCTCGGGGGGAACTCCATAGTCTGGATTTCAACGAGGCCGCCGGCGAACTCTCCAGGGAGGTCCGGGGAATAGGATTTCCGGACGTTGATGCTATCGATCAAAGCAGCGGGGAACATATCGAGGGGAACGACGCGCCGCTCCGGCTCAGTGGTTGCCAACAAGGCGTTGTTCAAGGTTGCGGCACTATAGCGCTCGCCAAGTCCGCGAACGTAGACATAACGGTCGTCGACAACGGAGATGCCAGTCACCTTCTCGAGAGCACTAGCGGCGTCGGAGGCGGTGCTTTGCCGCATCTCCAGACCGCTGATCGCATCGCCGACTGTATCAGCTAGCTTGCGCTTGACCAACAGCGTTTCCGCAGTGGCTTGCGTCACCTCCTCCGCCACTACGTCGACGCGAGTGACTGCATCAGACGCGGCCAGCACCGTGCTGGCGTCGGCGACGTGGCCGGCTTCGACAGGGATCGCCTCTAGAGTTGAGGGCAAGTGCTGGGGCGAGCTGAACTCCACCTTGTACGTGCCCGGCGGTACTTTGATCTGGAACCTGCCATCCGAGTTTGTTATTGCCAAGAACGTCGCTTCTCCGGTCGCTTCTACCCGCACCTGCGGTATCGGCTTGCCATTGGTGGCGTCGTAGGCCACGCCGGCCAGAATGCCCGTGGTCTCTTGTGCCGTTGTCGGCACCGCCGCCAACAAGAGAACTAAGAATAAGTGAATCCGTGGCGATCGAAGAAGACTCTGTTTCATGTCCACACCTATTCGTCGACCCAAAATGAAACCGGTTCGCTGGCGATGCCGCCGATCTTGGCGAACACCGGTACAAGGCCGCTGATGAAAGGCAAATCGCTGACGACGACATTAAGTTGCCAGACGCCGACTAAGGTCGGAGCTAGACCACTAAAATTGATGGTCGCTTGAGCCACCGAAATGAAGACTTCGGGATCCGAAGTCGTTCTGATGAGACGGTTATCGGGGGCGGGAGATCCGTCCGGCACGATCTCCGTAACCGGCCCCTGACCGACGCCGAAAATCACGATGACTTCTCCTCGACGAGCCGGGTTGGCCTCGCTATTGATCGTGCCGTCCTGGTTGCGAATGGCACCAGGTTTGTCCGGGTCCGCGGGGTTCAACGAAAGCAGCCCTGGACTGGCCTCGATGATGTTGATCGTGCCTTCGTAAGTCGTCATTCCCGAGACAGTGACGCGTAACGCAACCTGGCCCAGCGGTGTAGCTCCTGGAACCTGAAAGTTGATCTGCCCCCTGCCTACGAAATTCATGGGAGCGGCGACTTCATTCACAAACACCTGAACGCCGCCGAGCATCGTGGGGAACGGAACCGAATCAGCAAAAGTGTCGATGACACCAACAGAGGCGAAATCTGCAAAGGCTGTAGCCCAAGACCCTGGTGCGACCGGGAAACCTCTCAAGAAACTAGCAGCGTTTACAACGGCTACAGACTCCTGCACCGCGAGGACGCTAGGAAGTGAAAGCAGAAGAAATAGAAGGACTATGTTTTTCATACAATCTCGCAATTCATACATGTGTTGCCCGCCTGGAATGCGCCGGTGATCGACTTGGAAAGGGAACTGCTGGCTGGAAGCACGAAAGATGTCAATCCCAATGAATGAAAGACCAGGATATCTACCGTTGGTTACAAAGCAATGAACACCATGTCAAGATCGGGTTAATCTTTCGGCTACTGCCGCGGCTTTGATTTTCGAAGCGAAGGGCGTTTGACGGGTGGCGGGTGATCGAGGGCCTAGCCCGGATTTCTCACGAGGGGTAGGGTATAAGGCCGTGTCTTGTGGTATAATCGGTTTATTATGAACAACTTACCACGTAACAGGACGACGGCCTTATGACGACAGAGTGTACCACAGGACGCTTGGAATTCGCAGGCTTGCGAAGGCAGCGTGTAGTCGGGCGGTTTGACGGCGGGGAACTGGGGTCGGATGGCGGCGGGCTGCTGCTGCGCGAGCTGGCGCTGCGGACGGGGCTGTTCCGGCGGTTGAGTGCGTGTTTCCGGGATCACCGCGACCCGCGGCGGACGCAGCATGCGCTGGAAGTGCTGCTGGCAGCGCGCGTGCTGGGGCTGGCGCTGGGCTATGAGGACCTGAACGATCACGACACGTTGCGCCAGAGCAGGCTGTGGTCGCTGCTGTGCGGGGCGGCGGGCCGCGGGCGGCGCCGGGCGAGCTGGGAGGGCTGGCCGCCGGGCAAGAGCACGCTGAATCGCCTGGAGCTGACGGGGGCGGCGCTGGGTCCCGGGGAACGCTGCAAGAAGATCGTGGCCGACACCGCGCGGCTGGACGCCCTGCTGGTGGACCTGTTCCTGGACTGGCACGGCGCGCAGCCGGAGCGCATCGTGCTGGACGTGGACGCGACGGATGACCCGCTGCATGGCCGGCAGGAAGGCCGCTTCTTCCATGGGTACTGCCGCAGCTACTGTTACTTGCCGCTGTACATCTTCTGCGGCCAGCAGCTGCTGGGGGCGCGCCTGCGGACGGCGGACCGCGACGCGGCGGAGGGCACGGTGCAGGAGCTGGAACGCATCGCGGGGCGCATCCGGAAGCGCTGGCCGGGGGTGGAGATCCGGCTGCGCGGGGACAGCGGGTTCTGCCGCGAGGAATTGCTGGCCTGGTGCGAGGCGCAGGGAGTGGAGCATGTGCTGGGAATCGCGCAGAATGCGCGCTTGAAGCGGAGCCTGGCCCCGGCGATGGAGCGCGCCCGGCAGGCATGCGAGCGGACGGGGCAGGCGGCGCGGGTGTTCCAGGACTTCCGCTACCGGACGCTGGACAGCTGGAGCCGCGAGCGGCGCCTGATCGGCAAGGCAGAGCATTTGCCGCGGGGGGCCAGCCCGCGTTTCGTGGTGACGTCGCTGGGGGCCGGGCGGATGGCGGCGCGCACGCTGTACGAGCAGGTGTACTGCGCGCGGGGCGACATGGAGAACCGCATCAAGGAACAGCAGCTGGCGCTGTTCGCGGATCGCACCTCGGCGCACACCATGCGGGCCAACCAGCTGCGCCTGTATTTCGCCTCGTTCGCTTATGCGCTGCTGGAGTTGCTGCGACGCCGGGGTCTGCGGGGCACGCGGCTGGCGCGGGCGCAATGCGGCACGATCCGCCTGAAGCTGCTCAAGATCGGCGTGCGGATCCGGGTCAGCGTGCGGGCCGTGCGGCTGTCGTTCGACGAGGGCTTCCCGGAAGCGGGCCTCTTCGGGCAGGTGCTGGCCCGTCTCCAGAGCCTGCCCCTGCGCTGCTAGCCGCGGCACTCCAGCCATCGTCTCGAGCCCCGTCGGAGGTCAGCGGGACCACTGCGTCGCCAGGCCGGGAGGCAAGACAAAACGGACCCCGGCAACCGCGGATCTGGCGACCCTTGCCCGGCCTCTGCCCGGATCCAGCACCCCACGCTACATTGCCAGGCTATCCAACCACCCCAAATGGACAAAACGCCTCCAAATCCAAAACTCTTGAGAAGGTCGGGCTAGTGCTTGGTTGCAAAAGATCGCGCAATTATTCTGTGCGCCCGTAGACAAGCCGTTAGCCGCGTTCACGCGGCTTCGTCGGGGTCCTTAGGTCGGCCGTCTTACGGCTGGTTGCGAAGCAGGCGCAAAACTCGCCCCAGCCCGCTTCTAGGGGGCCTATTTTCACCGAGGAATCGTGCGCGAACTTCTGAAACTCAGGACTAGTGCGTGTTCTCCCGAAACGCGTATCCAACTCCCCGGACCGACTGAAGGAACTTGGGGCTGACAGGGTCGCTTTCGAGCTTGTTTCGAAGTCGAACGATAAAGACATCGACGGTACGCTCGAGCACGGCACGATCTCTACCCCAGACAGCGTCAAGCAGTTGACTCCGTTGGAATACCTGACCGGGGGAGCTCATCAGGTGCTCAAGCAGTCGGAACTCGGTGGCCGTCAGCGGCACTGCCTCGCCATTCAGTCGCACTTGATAGCGGTTGCGATCTAGCTCGAGCGGACCATTCACCAACAAATCACCGGCATCAGCTGGCGAACGCAGGTGGATCTTGATCCGTACCAGCAGCTCCCGCACCGAGAAGGGTTTTAGGACGTAGTCGTTCGCCCCCAGCTCGAGCCCGAGCACGCGATATGGTTCTTCGGTCCGAGCAGTCAAGAAGATGATCGGGACAGTCCTGAGCTGCCGATCCCGACGGATCCGCCGGCAGATTTCGAGACCGTCTACGTCGGACAGCATGATGTCGAGGACGATCAGATCGGGACGATGCTGCCTGCACAGGTCCAGTGCCGGGCGGCCCAATTGCGTGCCTACGAAGAGGTAGCCTTCACGCTCGAAGGTGTATTGCAGCAGCTCGAAAAGATGTGAGTCGTCTTCGACCACCGCAATCTTTTTCATAGGACTCCTTAGACTTCACGGTACCGGACGGCTGGTTACAGACCGATTAAGAGTCTTTTAAGATCCGGTAAAATTTTGACAGCCGCCCGGGGCCTCAAGGGCGCCGCGCTTGGCGTGTTAGGAAGGCGTTTACACTTGGTAAGTTTTTGATTTTACAGGCACCTGCGAGTGGCTAGCGTCCCCTAAAACCCGACAAGTCCCCTTCTCGTCATCCAGGCGCCCAGTACGCGGCAAGCCGTTCCGCTTAACATGACATAACCCGCTGAATCGCCCGCCAGATCTCTACAGTGATGAGGCGGGGTTTTGTCCTTTGAGGGCGATAACGCAAGCCTCTTGACCCAACCATTGAGCGGGAAGGGTAGAAGTGGCAAAGACAAGCAAGAAGGCCAGGGGCAGAAGAGGGGAGTAGAATTTTCCCATGATCGGTTCTCCTTTTCTCGTGAAACACTAGCATACATCGCAGACAATGGAGTCTGAAAGCCCAGGCGAACGATGGCTTAGTGTTCATGATCAAACCAGTCGCCCTCAACGGCATAACCGGTGTTGGATCCGGACTGGTGCTCGATCCAGAGCGTGACCGGCGCACTATCGAGAACTACCTGAACCTCACCGGTCGGCTTTCGACGCGCGGGAGCGGTTCTATCGCCGTCAATCCAGTCTGGAACTCCCAGCGGATACTTCTTCAGCGCGGGAAGTTCACTATTCACGGTTCGAGTAGCGAGGGCCTCGGCCACGGAACAGCGTCGTTGGCCGCAGTAGGCGTGCTCAATGAAGCCAAGGAGCAACTCCGGGGCGAGCTTGGAAACGTGGGAGTCGATGAGATGAGCCTTTTCCCTGAACTGGAACACGCCTGTCGACATTTGAAGAGACGCGCTGGCCTGGAGGACTAATGGCGAAGCACATTCCGTTCGTGTACCGAAAGCTGGACAGCCAACTTGCGAACAAGATATTCGGCGACTCTGAGGTTATTCGCATGCCGCTCCAAGCCGGCAAGATGGTTCGCAGGTCGTTACCAAAGAGGTCTAAAGTCTGGGTCGACGCTGGCGTTGATAGGTACCACTGGCCGGATGTGGCTAACGGAAAGGGGATGGAGACGGGAGGCGACAAACTCGGGCAACCGTCCTTTCAAGAAAAACCAGAGACCGAAATCGTCGACAGGTTCGTCGCTGGCGTGCTTGATAAGTGTTGCGAACTAGACGCCGACTGGGTGTCTGTGCCCCAACTTCCCGTCGTGGGCAACCCGAGTCGAAACAAGGTAAACAGAGCACTCGCGAGCGCCACCGCGAAGTGGAAAGCCAAGGCTAAATTCAAAGGGGCGCTGATTCTTCCGGTGATTGTGACCCACCAAGATCAGGCGAATCTCAAGGGGCAACGAGACAAACACAAAGCCCTGGCAAGACAGTGCTTCGAGCGATCTGGGGCAGACGGCTATTGGGTTGTCGATTCAAGCCTCGCCGACTGGATAGGCTCGCGAACTTTCGAGCAGAGGCGGTTCAAAGCGTTAGTGAGTTTCCACGAGGAACTCAGGGAGGGGCTTTCGAGTGGGTTCTCGATTGGTGGTCCTTATTGGGCGCTAAATCTTATTCTTTGGGCAAGAGGATTGGTTGAGTACCCCGCTGTCGGAGTTGGGGCTCGGTACCAATACCTTCTACCGGGCGGTACGGCGATGTCTCCCAAGCGACGGGTTGCGTTGAGTTCTCTGCGTCGGCCCGCGATTGTCTCGCCGGGCCTCGAGAAATGGCTTAGAGGGCTCCCCAGAACGCCTGAGCTAAAGGAGTTGCGGGCGTTATTGAAGGACAAGCACGCACTTCGCCTCGACGAGGCTGCGCGAGCCCAGGTTGCACGTTTCTACAAGGCATGGTTCGACCATCTTGCTAGCGTGAAGCCGTCCGGGCGCGCACTTGCCCTCTTTCAGGATTTCTCGTCAGCGTATGTTCTGGGTAAATCCTTAGACGACCTTCCCAGTGCAGAGAAGACCGCCCGGAGGCCGGAGCGACTCGCGGAGCAGCTCATGTTTTTCTGTATGCCTTCATCCTAGTACGCCAGAAACCCTCTACGCAGTGCATCTGGAGTACAGGGTCGGTGGTGGTAGACGAAGAGCACGAAGGAATTATCGTGCGGCATCGTTTGTTATCGATGGCGAACAGGCCCACGCCAGAACGCTGGAATTCTTTTCGTCGGCTCGAAAGAGAGACGCGTTTGGCAATAGGAGCTGGGAGCGCAACGTACGATGCATCGGCAAACCGAAAATGAGCGGCGGCTTGGTTCAGGGCTTCGAGGGGACGCGACAGCTTCAGTTCAACTGCAACGATCTTGCGCTGGAGCGGTTCCCAGCCATTGAGCTTGTGGACCGCTCCGCGTCTTGGAAAGGCAACGAAGCCAGCTCGCTCTAAACGCGCCAATACCTCGGTAAACTGAGCCTCGTCAAGAAGATCTGCGAAATCGTTCTGGAGCCGGGATACCTGCGCGTACGAACCCGTAGCCTCATCGGGGATCCGAGACAACAGTTCGATTCGAACAGGCGGACCTATGGAATCCAGCTGGCCCAGCGCCAAGCGCTGCTTCACCCGCACGGGGTGGAAATCGACACCGACCAAGTCGCAAATCCCCCAGGGGGCAGCGAACTCCCGTTTTACGTGGAAGCCACGGCTCTCCAGGGACCGATGCACAACCGGTGTCATTTCGGCCTCGAGGCGGTAGCTCATAACAGATCCCCCAACAAGCCCTAGTACTACCTGATCACATTCGCGACGGCCCGCGCCACCCGGCACAGGCAGCGCCCAAATCCGCCGCAGCATCTCGCCAAACAGCTTCCGGTTGAGATGACCCTCAGCCAGCAGGAGTCAGTAGTAGCGAGCATGCTTGACCAATCGTCCGCCCGTCTTCATCAAGCGGTGCTGCAGGCTCGTCAGCGACCAACTCTTGATCCGTTGCGGCAGCCCCAGCCGCCGCCAGAGATTGCCGAGGTTGTAGGCCAACACGCTCAGGTGTAGCCGTACCTCGTTGGCGCGGAAACGGTGACACGACAGTCGGGTCCAACTCGTTGCCTGTTTGCCTTCCTTACCGGCTGTAGGCGGCTCTCTGCGTTTCGCTCAGGAAGTCGACCGGCATCGGTGTCCAGATAAAGAGATCGTATTCGGTGAACGAATAGGGACCGATCCCATGCTATTGTTGTGGACGGATATCGTCCACAATATCTCCCAACGACCGTTTCACTGAACCCGTGGCCAATTACGCCTATCTTCGAGTGTCCACCCACACGCAGGACGTCGAGAACCAGAAGCTCTCAGTGCTCGACTATTGCAACTCTCAAGGCATTGCTCAGACCGGCTGATTTGGTCGCTCTTTGCCGACAGCGCGGAGCGTAAGCGGGATTTCCTCTGGCGACATGACGGGCAGAGACGCTTCTACACTCTCTCCAGCCGCCCGCCGCAATCCAGCGATCTGTTCAACCCGCCTGAGACCAAAATCTTTAATCCGGTTCTCCGGGCGGGCGATCGGCTGCAGTTTACCCTGCGGGCGAACGCCACCAAGGACCGTGCCGCGGTCAGCCGGATGGAGAAGACCGCTAGGCGCGGGAAGAGTCGGCGGGTGGATGTAGTGATGGATCTGCTCCGCACCGCCCCGCAGGGTGAGAAGCGCGCCGTGATCCGGGACCGCACGGCACAGGCTGCCGCCGAGACCTGGATGACTTGCCAAGGAACTGCCAAGGGATTTGCACCCCGAATGACCATTGTCGAAGGTTACTCAACGATTGAGCTGGGCAACCGGCGCCGTCAGGGTGCGACGTTCGGCATTCTCGATTTGGCGGGGGAGGTCGCCGTGACCAAACCCGAAGCATTCCTGACTGCGCTGGCGGCGGGATTCGGTCGGGCCAAAGCCTGGGGCTGCGGCCTGATGTTAATCCGGCGGGTACGGTGATACTTCCAGGCCTGCCGCCGCCGAAGCCGATTCCACTTAAGGAACGCGCGGCGCTGGTCTTTGTCGAACGCGCACAGATCGATGTCGCGGACGGGGCGTTCGTAGCGATCGACGCCGATGGGGTGCGGACCCATATCCCGATCGGGGGCATTGCCTGCCTGATGCTGGAGCCTGGGGCTCGAATCAGCCACGCGGCTATTGCCCTGGCGGCGAGGGCCGGAACCCTGGTTACCTGGATAGGCGAGGCTGGTGTCAGGTTTTATTCCGCGGGGCAACCGGGCGGGGCACGATCGGACAAGCTTCTGTGGCAGGCGCAGTTGGCGCTCGATCCGTCTGCGCGGCTGCGAGTCGTACGCAAGATGTACGCATTGCGATTCGGCGAAGACCCGCCCGTAAAGCGCTCAATTGATCAACTCAGGGGGATCGAGGGACAGCGCGTGAGACACACCTACCGGCTGCTAGCGCAACGGAATGGCGTCTCGTGGAAGAGACGCGACTACGATCCCGCCAACTGGAACAGCGCCGATGTTGCCAACCGGTGCCTGTCGGCCGCCACCGCCTGTCTGCACGGACTCAGCGAGGCGGCAGTTCTAGCCGCGGGATACGCTCCGGCTATAGGCTTCCTCCATACCGGCAAGCCACGAAGCTTCGTCTACGACATCGCCGATCTGTGGAAGCTGAAGACGGTAGTACCCGAAGCTTTCCGCATCGCTGGCCGCGTGCAGAAAGGGAAGCTCGACATGCCGATTGAGCGGGCGGTGCGCTTGGCCTGTCGCGACAGCTTCCGCAAAACGGGACTCCTCAAGCGGATCATTCCAGGCATTGAGGAGGTGCTGGCCGCGGGAGAGTTGCCCCGTCCCGAGCCGCCACCTGATGCGATCGGACCTGCGTTCGAAGAGGAGCAGAGCGGCGATGATGGTTATCGTGGTTAATAACGTTCCCCCGCGCCTACGGGGTAGATTGGCAGTATGGTTGCTGGAAATCCGAGCCGGCGTTAGCCGCTGCCGCTACTGCGGATGAACGTTGAGATGGCGAGGAAGATGCTCAGCAGGGTGAAGCCGATCCCAATCATCCAACGGAGTGTGGCGAGCTCGCGCTGCACCGACTGAATTAAAACGCCCAGGCCATCGACGTGGGCGTTGACCTCGGCAAAGCGGGCGTTGACTTCGACCAACCGTGTATCAGTCGCAGCTCGGAATTCTTTGAGGTCCGCACGGATCGCCGTCGTGACATTCTCGCCAGCGGTGGCGGCTACATCGGCGACCGCGTCGGCGACGGTCAGCGCGTCGAGATCAAGCTTCGCCAGGGCGACAGCCAGGCCCCCCGATTGATGGCGCGGCGGCTCAGTGGTTGCGGTCGTCTCAGGCATCGTGGGTCTCCGTCTCCGTGGTGGTGTGCGTGGCGACCTGGTGGTCTACCAGGTCGAACAGGTTCCGAGCGTTGTAGCGGGTCTCAAATCCCAGAGACTCCAGTATCGAAACGGCCATGTGAGAATTTGTTGAGTCGTTCGGTCGCACTCCAGCCGCTGTCAGTACAAGCGGTCGGACTGGAAGCTCTCGGCCCTCCACAATCACCGTCCACTTCGGCATCTTCTTGTCCCATCGAAAGGCCTTTACGGTAGTGACGATCTGGTCACGGGTCAGGGCATTCACTCGTCTACTTGCCATCGCTTACACCTCAAATTAATATTACTATTATTATACTCCAACCAGACACCTTCCTGCGGCCCCACCCATGCAACCCAAGCTACGGGGCTCTGACTCTTACCCCGGTGGGTCTGTCCCCCACTGAACATACCAGCCTTATCTGGACACACACTTCTGCACGAATCTGGTCGGTACCCTAATAAGGGGAACCCCTCCAGTGGTCAAAAATTGCGCGTTAAGGCGCTAATGGGACGTAGCAAACGGATCTCCGCTGCTTCATTTCCGGCACGAGATTGCCTGCGGTCATGGCTCGCCCATGCGGTTTCCCAGTCTTTCTTGCTTAAGCAACCCCACAAACCGGCAGATATGGTCCCACTCGCACGAATATCGTCTCGCACCATCTGCGCAACGATCTCACTCGCGCTGTAGAAGTAACGGGATCGGCGACCGGATAAATGCCCATATTAAACATCAGAGCCGCCGCTGGGGAAGTGCCTCTCGGACGTACTCGTTGAACGATTCGGCAAGCAATTCCCGTCTGGCCTCCCAGAAAGCCTCCGCCTTGTCGATCCTCCAGAGAGCACTGTCCGTGGGTATGCATTGACTCTTGAGGACGCGAGGCTTGAGCTTCGCCAAGTAAACTTCCGGACCCGATTGGCCGATGGACTTGTTCACATCACCAGCAATGAATGCCATGTTCGCGATGTTATCCGCCTTGCTGCGCAACCTCTCTGGGAACTGCGCGCGGGGGAGAATGTGATGACGGTCTACGTTGTTCTGAAGAAGGACCTTCCCGCCCGTGTAGAAATCGAGAATGCCCCTATGCATGCAGGCTATGTATAGCGTTAACAGGCCACTCCGGTCAGCGAGGGCCCCCGAAAAGTCGCCCGGCTCAGCGACCAGGGAAGACCTTACGGTCCGCAGGTTGGCGAGTAAAGACCCAACGGGGTTCTTTGAGCGACACGCGCGGAGGTCTTGGTCCAGCGCCGTTTCACCCGATCTACTGTATCGATGACAAAGAGCGGCAAGCGCGAGCCATCCAGCAAACTCCTCAGAGTTGCGCTGTCTCGGTGACATACTTGCACAGAGGGCAATCAAGGGGACCACCAGCGCCCCCGACCAGAGAATGTTCATGTTCACCAGGCCAAGCTCGCTTCTGATTAGCCCCATTGCTTGGTCAGTGGCCTTTTCAGTCTTCCGCCAGGCTGCAAGTACCTCTCGCCGTTCGAGCTCGTGTAGCGGTGTTCGGTTCCGCCCGTCTGGCTTGGCCACGAAAGCACACGCGCGGAACAAGTGCATCACATTGAGCCGTTTGAAACCTTGCTGCCGAACACGGTCTAAGGATGGCACGACTTGATCGGCCACGAATCCAGAGTGACGCGCGGCTACCTGAGCTCTTTCGATGTCTTCCTTTTTCAAACGAACGCCCAAAGTATTGATTCGGGTGAAGGCATCCACAGCGTCGTCGAAGCGGTGATCAACCATGCGGACGACGGGTATTTCGTACTCTAGAATGCGACGTACAGCTTCGAATCGGGCCTCTCTCTTGTCTGCATGCCTACTCCCGTCCAGGTTACGTCTGATCTGGCGGTACAGGTCGTCATCCCAAAGTTCCGACACGCGTAGCCAATTGGGGTCTTTCCGAGTGGCCGCGTTAGCGCGACGAAACTTCTCTTCTTCAGGGTGGAACACAACGTCGATACCCTCATCGCCGTTCAGGGTCCGTGACAAGGTGATGACGCGTTGCTGGCCGTCAATCAGCCAGTTCATGAGGGAGGAACGCATCGGGCGAGGATCACGCCTGCGCGCACGAATCTCTTCAGTGCTTTGCCACAGTAGGAGCGAAGAGACTGGAAACCCTCTGTAGAGGGAATCGATGAGTTTTGCCGCTTTCACCGGCCGCCATACGTATTCGCGTTGGAACTCCGGGATCACTATGCGCCCGGCTCGGTAGTCGTCGATCAACTGTCTTACTTTGAGAATCTGATGTTCAAGCCGGGGCCCAGTCGCCATCACTGTCCTCCTCTCTGTCTGTAGGGGCAAGCCCTTCGTCGTCGCGGAGATATAACCAAGAGTTGTGGATGAGCAGCTGAGGGAAGGCGGCGTGTCCTGACGATTGAGGAATCAATTCAATCGTTTCCTGGAAAGGAACAAGGAGGATACGCCATGAGTCAGTGTGAAGCTGCTGAGAGCAGCAGTCAAGTCAACCCCCAAGTCATTGATGGAGAGAAACGCTCTCCCTTGGATGAAGTGCTGCGTCAAGGAGCACTTCAGATGCTCGTCAAGGCCGTGGAAGCCGAAGTGGCCGCCTACATCGAAACCCATCAGCACGAAGTCGACGAGGACGGCCGGCGGCTGGTGGTGCGCAACGGTCACGCCCGCGAGCGCACCATCGTCAGCGGCGTGGGTCAGCTGAAGATCCAGGCGCCGCGGGTTGACGATCGCCGAGTCGATGAGCAGGGCCAACGCTTCCATTTCACTTCTCAGATTCTGCCGCCCTACCTGCGGCGCACGAAAAGTGTCGAGGAGCTGATCCCGTGGTTGTACCTGAAAGGGATTTCGACGGGCGATTTCAGCGAAGCGCTGGAGGCCTTGCTGGGGCCCGACGCTCCGGGCCTGTCGGCGACGACGGTGGTGCGTCTCAAAGACGTCTGGCGCCGCGAGTACGAGGCTTGGTCAAAGCGTGACCTCAGCGGCCAGCGGTTTGTTTACATTTGGGCCGATGGCATCTACTCGAATGTTCGTCTGGACGATGAACGGCAGTGTTTGCTGGTGGTGATGGGAGCACTCGAAGACGGCCGCAAGCAACTGCTGGCGGTGCACGACGGCTTTCGCGAAAGCGAACTGTCGTGGCAGGAGTTGCTCGAGGACTTGAAACGGCAGGGGCTCGAGCTGCCGCCGAAGTTGGCGGTGGGCGACGGAGCGATGGGGTTTTGGGCGGCACTGCGGAAAGTATATCCGGCGACCGGTGAGCAACGCTGCTGGCTGCACAAGACGGTCAACGTGCTCAACAAGCTGCCCAAGAGCATGCAGGGCAAAGCCAAGAAAGCCCTCCACGACATCTATCTTGCCGAGAGTCGTCAGACAGCGGAGAAAGCTCTGGACCGTTTCAAGAACTTATACGAAAAGAAGTTTCCCAAAGCGGTCGAGTGCCTGGAGAAAGACCGCAAGGTGCTGCTGGCTTTCTACGACTTTCCGGCCGAGCACTGGGTGCACTTGCGGACGACGAACCCGATTGAGTCTACCTTTGCGACGGTCCGTTTGCGACAGCGACGAACGAAGGGATGCGGCAGCCGGGAAGCTTCGTTGACGATGGTCTTCATGCTGGCCCGTCAGGCCGAGCGCCACTGGAGGCGTCTGAACGGTTCAGAAGTGATTGTTCATGTCTTAAATGGAAAGGAATTCAAGGATGGATTGATGGTTCAGGAGAACGCTGCGTGATCTCAGCCCATCCACAACATTTGACAATATCTCCAGACCTCTCCGGCACAGACCTCTCCGGCACAGACCTCTCCGGCACAGACCTCTCCGGCACAGACCTCTCCGGCACAGACCTCTCCGGCGCGAACCTCTCCGGCGCGAACCTCTCCGGCGCGAACCTTACCGACGCTCACCTCGCCGGCGCTAACTTCTCCCGGGCTATGCTCTTCAGGGCTGACCTCTCCGGCGCTCAACTCTACGACACTGACCTTTCCCGGGCTATGCTCTTCAGCGTTGACCTCTCCGACGCTCACCTCGCCGGCGCCAAACTCTCCGACGCTTACCTCGCCGGCGCTAACTTCTCCCGGGCTATGCTCTCCGACACAGACCTCTCGGGCACAGACCTCTCCGGCACGAACCTCTCCGGTGCGAACCTTTCCGGCGCGAACCTTACCGACGCTCACCTCGCCGGCGCTAACTTCTCCCGGGCTATGCTCTTCAGGGCTGACCTCTCCGGCGCTCAACTCTACGACACTGACCTTTCCCGGGCTATGCTCTTCAGCGTTGACCTCTCCGACGCTCACCTCGCCGGCGCCAAACTCTCCGACGCTTACCTCGCCGGCGCTAACTTCTCCCGGGCTATGCTCTCCGACACAGACCTCTCGGGCACAGACCTCTCCGGCACGAACCTCTCCGGTGCGAACCTTTCCGGCGCGGACCTTTCCGGCGCGGACCTCTCCGGCGCGAACCTTTCCGGCGTCAAGGGTCTCAGGCAAAAGCAGCTGGTTAGAGCTGAGGCGAATCGGTCCAATCCCCCAGACCTGGGAGATGCCTTAGACTGCGAGACGGGGAAACCCTTGAAATGGGACCCGGACCAAATTCGCGAGCACTAGAATTCATCGTGTTCTGCGGGAACGAGACGCCGGGCGAACCCCTGAAGGAGGGCTTGGGTATGCGACCCCTTATCGCCTGGCCGAGCCCCCAGCCGTTCCGGGCCCTTGCCATTTCAACGTGGTTTCAAGCCCTGCAAGAGGGCCGCTAAACGCGCGTTCACCGCCGGACGAGCCCATCGTGCAGACCACAACATGTTGTGGTCGCCCATAACCCGTCGGCTGACGTTTTGCCACAAATCAAGTGTCCTTCTGTCACAAATCAAGTGTTCGCGTACAGCGTCGTAACCGTTGAAGAAGGTTTGGAACAAGAACCTGTGCGGATCTCCGTTGTCGTCCTTGAGCACAAGCTCCGATTCGCCGACGAGCCCAATCCAGTCGCCATCGCAATAGCTGACGACCCCATCGAACAGGGCGTCCGCCCGCACGCTTCCGAATCTCCGTGCGAATTCCTCTGACCGGATGAAATGCTCGCGACGTGTCGGCTTGTCGAACGCATCCTCCTCCAGCCCTTCGCTCGGATGTCTTGTGATCATGCCGACCACCGGACAGTCAACGCCCGGCAGTTCGACCAATCGATAAAGCGTCGTCGTGATCGTGTTGCCGAACCTGCGATGAAGTTTCAGCACCGATTCAATGGAGGGAACTAGGGAGCGGGCTTCCTCCTCAAACCGTTTGCCGAGGAACAACATCCGCGCTGCCGCGAAATTGGCTTCGACCTCGATCTGACGCCGGCATTCCCGAGAAAGGGTGTAGCGATTGTCTCCGTATGCCAAATCGTCGTGCCACGGAATCAATCGATGGCCTATTTCGTGAGCTACGTTCCAACGGCGCTTCTTTTCGGGCAGGCTTGAATCCAAGAGAATTCGCCTGGGCTCGGGCAGGTACAAGGCGCTGAGATCATACTTTCGGATTGCTTCGGCCACGAGCGCCGGACGCCTGTAGGTTCGGAGCGTTGCGATCCGGATTCTCGAAACGGTCCGGCGCATGGTCCCGAGGTTAGCGTCCGCGTAGTATCCGAGCTCGAGCCCTAGATACGTGCGGAATCCATACAGATTGAGCGGAGGGTGCACGTTGCCGAAATCTCGCAACAGACGATCCACCCGTGTCGCGATGTCTGCGGCGGTCTTGGGCGACAGAAACCGATTCCTGATCATGGGACTGCGCATGAGTTACAAATCGGCGCTTAGCGCGACGACGAACGCCGCCAATGCCGTGACCCGCTCCTCGTTCGGAGCTGCTGTGCGCTGCAACCTCTTGACGAATCGAACGGCTTCGTTGAATAGCCGGGCGTCCATCGGACCGGCCAACCCGGCCACCTGCATGAGCTTTGAACTCGACACGGCAAAGAAACCAGCCAGCTGGTAAACAGTGCGAACCTCGGGCCTGTGCCTGGGGTCCCTCTCAATTTCGACTAGATCCGAAACCTCGACATCCGCTTCAGCCGCAAGCCTCTCGACGGTGAGACGGAGCCGATGGCGCATCAGGCACACGAAGGGCCCGAGCGCGGCACATCTCTTGTGTGTGTCCGCAGCTGTCGCTGGCAAGGATTCCCATGGCGTCTTCGGATCGATGATCATCAGACCCTCGCCGAGTTCGTCGTTGGGATCAGCCTCGGCTACGCGAATGCGCCAGTCCTTCCCGTCATCCCGGTTCATCGCCCTTCGGCTCCCACCAAACACCTCGGCATTTCCCGATATCGATTCGAATTAGCCAAGGCCTTGATAATCCGGAGGCTTTCCTCAGTCTGCCATACCGCGTCTCAGTGCGTGGAAGCAATTCCGGTTGGAACGTGGAAGAGGCGATTTCGCCCCTTGGGGTCTCGATCCTAGCGTGAGCCGATCTCAGTTCTAATCCTTCTGCTCTGAGCAATCAGAATGCTGACGATGACAAGCGGAACGCCTCGCAAGGACCCGCTCCCCGTCGCCGATGAGCATTGCCTCGAGCTCGCCGCTTCCTTGCAGGCTGCGAGGCATCGGCTTCAGGACGATTCGATCAATCCCTAGTGCTCCGGGATTCGGCCCGGAATGCTCGACTTCAACAATTTCGCCTCCGACCGTGGCAAACAACTCGCGCCTCCATCGACGGATACCGGTGACGAAGAGGTCCAGATTCGACCGGCTTCTCTGAGGGATCTCGAAATCCGCGAGCGGTTCAAATGCGGTAAACCCGTTTCCTTAGGGAATTACATACGTGAATGCCAAAAGTACTGATGTGCGCGGAGGAAATGCGATGCGCACACTATGCAGTCGTGGGTGACTGCGGAATTGGCACCGGGATTGTTTCGCTTCAGGGGCGATTGCAGGGACCGCACTTGCAGTTTGGCAGGCAGGAATTGCCGAGGCGAATACCGCGCTACTCACCTGGTTGCGAGTGCAGGCATGCACTCCAAGCGGAAGGCATTGCCGAGGGTTTTCCGCTGGCTTCGAGGCTGTCCGAACGGTTACTGGAAGCGTCCGGGAAATTTGAGATGGAAACGGCGCTAGAGACGGCGCGGCTGGCGGAGGAGCGGTTCGCCGGCCGGTTGTGGAGCGACCGGCTGGAGCTTGAGCGGTGTGAACTCGAGGCGCGACTGGCGGGGCCTAAATCGACGAGACGGAACTTCCTCTACCGGCGCCGCCGCGGGACAAACCCGCAACCGTGGAAGCGGTGCGTCGCCTACCGCGGCTGTATCCAAACGAGCAGATCGCGGAGGCCCTACGGTAGCAGAAGCGGCTGCCGGCGAACGGGCAGCGCTTCACGCCCGGCGTGGTGGGGAGTCTGAGACGTCGCCATGGGATCAAGGTGTTCCGGCGAAGCGACCGGGATGCCGGCGTGTGGCTGCGGAGGGTCGCCGAGGCGGAGCGAGCATTGGGCATAGCGGCAAGCGCGCTGTACCGCTGGATCGAGCAGAACCGTGCGCCGGCGGAGGGCGAGCCTCTGCGAGCGCGGCTGACGGAGGAGGTTCGGGAGCGCTATTGCGAGACCCTGCAGGAAGGGTTCGTTTGGGCCGTTGCGGCAGTTGCAACCCGCCCCGTCGTGCTTCTCGTACCCAGGTGCACCGTCAGCTCGGCTTCCAGGGCGCGCTCCAGCGCGGCTTTTTCAGCTCCGCCCACAGGCCCTCCTAGCCCAGGATGTCCTCCGGCGTCTCGCAATCCTTGAGCAGCTCGTCCAGCAGCTTATCAGGTATTTGTTTCATTGGCATTTCTCCTTTATTCGACTTATGCACATCTTGATTTACACAGTTTATCTAACAGACCCGGTTTGCTGGAGCGGTTGGGGATGGATTCGATGTGGAAGGACACGGCGGATGTTATGGGAACACAATGCCAGTTGCAGCACTCTCAGGATGAAACGAAGTCCCGAGAGATCAGGCCCTGTCAGAAACTACGTGTGTGAGGTCTTAGGATGGTCTGAAAGGAGGACCTCTGATGACGAAGCACAGGCAGCGGATCAGCGACGAGGTATTGGACGAGTTGCTGGCGGGAGAGGACCCGCCAGAGGCGTTTCGCAACGGTGAGTTGCTGGCGGATTTGCGCAAGGCAGTTGCCGAGCGGGCGCTGAACGCGGAGAGGGAGGCGCATTGGGAGGGCGCGCACGAGGCCGGGGCGAGGAACCACCGCAACGGTCACCACCGCAAGCGGGTATTGACGGGCAGCGGGGCGATGGAGGCGGTCGGTTCCGCGGGATCGCCTGGGCCGCTGCGAGCCGCGCCTGATCGAGAAGTACTGCCGGCGCCTGCCAGGTTTCGACGGCAAGGTGATTGCGATGCATGCGCGGGGCTTGAGCACGCGCGAGATGCGCGGGCATGTCGAGGAGCTGTACGGGGTCTCGGTCTCGGCGGAGCTGATTTCCAAGGTGACGGACGCGGTGCATGCGGAGATTCTGGAATGGCAGTCGCGGCCGCTGGAGGAGGTGTACGCCATCGTGTACTGCGACGCGCTGCGGGTGAAGATTCGCGAGGAGGGCCTGGTGCGGAACAAGGCGGTCTACAGGGGGATCGGGGTGACCTGCGCGGGGTGCCAGGAGGTGCTGGGGTTCTGGATCGAGCAGACGGAGGGTGCGAAGTTCTGGCTGAAGGTGATGCACGAGTTGAAAGCGCGGGGGATGCAGGACGTGCTGGTGGCGGTGACCGACGGCCTGAAGGGCTTTCCGGAGGTGATTGAAGCGGTGTATCCTCAAGCCCTGGTGCAAGCCTGCATCGTGCATTTGATCCGCTACTCCCTGGCGCATGCCTCGTATCAGGAGCGCAAGAAGCTGGCGGCGGCACTGCAGGCCGTTTACCGGGCGCCGGGGGCGGAGCAGGCCGAGGCCGCGCTGGACGCGTTCGAGGCCGGCCCCTGGGGACGGAAGTATCCGGCTATCGCTCGGAGCTGGCGTTCCCGCTGGCCGCAGATCATCCCGTTCCTCGCGTTCTCCGAACCGCTACGCCGGGCGATTTACACGACCAACGCGATGGAGAGCTTGCACAGCACGGTGCGCCGCGCAGTGCGCACGCGGGGGCACTTCCCGAATGACCGGGCAGCGGCCAAGCTGCTCTGCCTGGCGCTGCGGAAGGTCGCACGGAAATGGGTGCGGCCGCCCGCGTTCTGGCACCCGGCGCGCACCGAGTTCGCCCTCCAGTTCGGCGAAAGATTGCGGCTGGTGACGCCATGAGAACTCAGCCGCATGGGCATCATAGGCTCCGTCACCGTGGACGGGCAAATCAAGATGCAGCAACCTCACACACGGAAATTCTGACAGTCCCTGAGATCAACGGCTTATCAGCCAATTAGCCTTCGTGAAGTTCCGTCTAAGCAAGCGAATCGCCGTAGCTACGATGCTGATGCCCCCTCAATCACGAAAACCAAGACCGAATTTGCAGAATTCTCTTGACACAACTGATCAAGGAACAACGGGAGAAGCGCGAGCAAAGGCATGGCATGGAGCATAGTCACTTCTCCTGGAGGCCGGTCCTCAAGGTCGCACTAGGGAGAGTTTCAGAGCCAAGTCGAGCTGTCGCTCGACGGTTGGCAGGGAACTCGGAGACTGCTCGATTGGAGGGAAGGGCTCACCTACCGGCGGCGGTGCATCGTGTGGGCGTGCCCGCTCGATGAATTCTTCCGGGCGGGCCGATTCCGCATTGACAAACGGAGAGTCGCCGTCAAGCACACGTTGACGCACCAAGAGGGCAAAGGCGAAGTGGAAGTCCGCTGCAATCTCGAGGCCGGAGGCGGGCTTGCCGTATTTTGGACCGATCGTCCAGATGGCTTACTGTTGTGTTCCAATCCCTGCAAGCGCTCCAACTGCCGTCGCGCCGCCTGAGGCAAGTCGTATGAAATCGCATTGACTGACGACACGGCGCCTTGGAAGTAGGCTGAAACCAGCCCTAGTCGATTGTCTTTGTCAACGACGAAAACAGTGGACTGATTGGGTGATAACGGCGCTTCAGGTCGGCTATCAAATCGGACAGCCCACTCGCCGGTGCGGTATGAACAAAAACTCTGACCCTAGACCCTCCCTTGTTCGTCATCTCGCGGGACCGGCTTTGTGGGTTCAGGGACTTCTGGGGGTGGGACTGACAAGAACCATGTGCGGATGGGTTGCCTTGTTGTCGGACCGTTGGCTACGACATAACTGAACCGATACCCGCCGGTGGGCTCCTTCGATACAGTGACGAAGATTTCTGGAGCGACGCCGGTCGGCAGCTCTAGCCGGTGAACGACTCGCGGGGCACCGGGAACTGGCGGGTACGCAAGCACTACGTCCCGCGTCTGGTGGTCAAAGAACACAAACTGATCCGCAAACTGTTGGTCGATGATGCCGTCCGGTGGAAATATTGGCGCGGGCAGGATCTGAGCAGCATGGACTTGCCTGGCTTGGCCCTGGAGGCATAATGGCGTCCCGGCAAGTAGTAACAACGCCAGAGCAGAGGGGGTTGCCCAGGGGAGTCGTATCATAGCCGAAACCTCCTTGAGCACGCTGGCGTAAGGAAACTAATTGGCTTGGTTACGTGCCCTTGGGATTTGTAGCGCAGTGGACACACTCATTAGCTTCTCCTTCGTCCTCTCGCTCGGCGAAGCTCAACCCGTTTCCCCTGCAGATTTGTCTAAAGCGATCGATTATTGGCGTCTCATAGATGATGCTGTTGGCCCTGTTCGGCTTGGCTCTGACGAGAAGCACCACCCCTACGACTACGCCCAGCGCACCGTCCGCAAGGCCGCTGCGGAACTCGACAGGAGAGCAGAGGCCCGCAATCGCGGCCGCGGCTGACCGAACGCCGCCACACCACCCTCGGTTCACTCCTCTTCTTCGAAAGTCAGGGTCAAGCTGGTGCTGGAAAACACCCTCTCCGAAGTATTCTCGATGAAGAATTCACCGTCCCTGACTGCTTTTGGGTCTTGGGGTTTCGCCTGTTGCTTTTAGCACTGCCGCCTGGTTGTCAATCCACCACTGCTTCCAGAACTCGGCGAGCGCGGCGGACGGTACGTCCTTGTCGTGGCCGGCGTAGGCCCTGGTCCGCCCGTCATCGAACAGCCTTGAGCGCCCCTTGGAGCCTGAGGCCGAGACCTTGCCGTCCTCCCCCGCGAGCCGCGTGTAGCCGTAGAATTTTGACGCCGCGCGTCTGACGGCATCCTCCTCCGGGCTATCGAGCAGCAGGGCCGCCAGAGGCAGTCTCACCTCACCCAGAGGAAGCTTGTTCAGGGTTACCGCCAGAGCCGTGTCGAGGTAGGGGATACGAGCCTGACGGTTGAACAAGATCAGGCTCTCGATCAGAGCCGGTCCCCGGACAGGGTCGATGTCCAAGTGGTACTGAAGAGACCGGGCGATCCCCGCTGACACCCTCTCGTCCACCTGATCCAATTCGCTGGTGAGCCGGTCAAGCGCCGGGTCATAAGACATCCGGACTCCGATGAGGAGACCCAGGGCACGCTCGTTCGAGGGCCCGGCGTGAAGCAGCCGGTCCACGACATTGAGAGCCTCTTCACGAGCCCCATACAGGTGGGCGTAGGCCAGGGACTGGATCAACCAGTTCTCCCCCTTGGTCCCGCCAGGCTCCGGCCCGTCGTAGTTTGAACGGTAGAACTCTACGGTGGACTCCAGCAGAAGCTCGACCGGGCTAAGCCCTACAGGAGGCACCCAGTAATTCGGGACCGGCAAACCAGATTGCTTGTGATACAGGGTAAGGATCTCGGTTTGGCCAGCACGGGGAATGGCCGTGTACTCGCCGCCCTCAAGTCGCTTCAGGAACCAGAAGCCCCTCGTGCCCGGCTGAGGAGGGAATGAGGGACCGAAGCTCCTTATGAGCCTGGTTGGGTCGGGTTTGAGGAAGACCATCTGGACCGGTGAGGCACCAGCATTCCCCTTGAGAACGATCTCGGGAGCGACCGAGAGCTTGACGGTCTTGGCGGAGTTGTTCGGGACCTCGACGGTCTTGCCGAGCACGATCAGATCCGCCTCGTCGGCCAGCTCCAGGATTCCGGCCGCCTGGACCGGAGCCGTCAGGATGAGCCCGACAAGCGGTAGGAGAAACTTCTTTATTGATTTCATTGGCGCTCGTCCCCTTTAGGGGTTCTCGATCGATGTCCCGTGGTCTTGGTAGTACTTGACGCTCAGATCGAGTATCTCGGTTCCATCGCCGTGCGGCGTCTGGTCCCCTACGTACCACTTCTGATCGCTGGTGGTCTTGATCACCGTGGAGTAGGTGTAGTTGGGTCCTGAGCCGGTGTAGATCGGAGAAGGCGTTCCCTCCGCAGCCGGGGCTCCGATGACGTCCTCGAAGTAGTACTCACCCCCGTACGTTCTACAGGACGGGCAGAACTTCCCTGGAAATCTGTCCTTGTCCGTCTCTACGGGATCACCCGTCCACCCGGAAGTAGCGCCCGGCTCGGACCAGCTGCCGAAGGTCTCATTGATCGCCATTGACGGGATGGCCAAGCCGCAGATGCCGACTAGCTCCCAGGGATGGCGCGTCATGTAGCCCGCTGTCGTTTCACCGCTTGAGTCGATTTCCCACTTGTCCGTGGAAACGCTCATGTCCGATGGCAGCTGAGCGCCTGCCGGAGCGTTGACCCAGATGAGCGAGTCGACTTTCCAGCCTGAGAGAGTAGCCTCAACACTAGCGTCGTACACCTCACACTCGTCAGACGGCCCCGTCGAGGAGACTTTGCCGTTGCTGTCGATCGTGATAGAGCCCTCGCCGTCTTGCTCCGACCAAGTCGGGTCGCCGTTGCAAGTATCATTGCCGAGGCAGTTCTTGTTGTAGGTCAGGTTGGCGTACTGGTAGAGGTAGCCGCCGCTAAAGCCAACATGAGCTGGTACAGCGCTTGGAGCGTCCTCGAAGTACCACAGAGAGGGAACTCCTTCGCCGTCGCCTGGTGGCAGATTCTCGATCTCGGGGGCGTCGACCTCTTGGATGTCCCAGGTGGTGCCGATCGACATTGTGTAAGGCCATTGGTCGCAAGCGGCCAAATGGCCGTTCGAGTTCGAGTAGGTGCCGGTGCCATTCACCGACGGGGTGTCGTTGAAGGTGACGGTAGAGGGGCCGTTCTGGATTGACTGGGTCCCGTAGTGGGACTGAAAACCCTCATACATCGCCGTCTGCTGGACGTAGGTGTCCCAGTTCCCGGCGTAGGAGCCGATTACCCAAGTCCCTGCTTGAGACTGTACGTTGTTGATCGTGGTCCTCTTGACATAGCGGTGAGCCAGTACCTCAGTCGCGACACCGATGCATTGATTAGTCTGGGCAACGCCTATAGCTGGGAGGAGGACGGCAAGGGCGAGTAGTAGTCTCTTCACGGGTTCACCTCCTAGCGGTCCGAGATCGGCAGTCTGACCAGCTCCTTGCTGAACCGTAGTTCCAGGAAGTCGATCAGGGCTTGGTAGGAGGGAGCGGATAGACGCAGCCTAAGATCCCGATCAGCCTCTTCGACTAGCAGCTTCCGCTGGCGTGCGAAGGCCTCTGCCTGAGTAGCTTTAGGGGCGTTCTCGCTGAAATGCTGGCGCTCGTCTTGCAGAACGCTGTTGCGGTCGGAGGTGAACTGTAGGGCGATCTGGTCAACTCGGGCGACCTCGGAGGGCTTGATGCCGAGCCTTTCAGCCCGGTTGCCGATATCGAGCCCTTCGCCGATCTCAGAGGCGTGAATCTCAAGAAAGACCGTGTATAGGGTCGTGAGGGAGAACTCAGAGCGCTGGGGACTCTGAGCGAATGTGGAGGACGATAGTAGCCCGATGACTGCTAAGACGAAAGTAAGTCTCGTCACTTTCAAGTTGCCCTCCACGCATTCTCGCTGCGTTCTCGATGCGGCGGGTTCGATGCCGCTTCTTGTCCACCAGGGCAGGGCGAACTCCTTCCTGATCGTTCGTTGATCGAGCATTAATACTTCGTCCTCCTTATCGTCCGCAAGTATGAACTCGGAGTTATAGCTCATTTCATAGTCTTGTCCAATGAGACATGAGCTTTCGTGTGCGGTGTCAAGCGAATTCTGGGGAAAAGTGAGAAAAAGTGTAGGGCATCCGTGGTTCCGCGGAACTGGGAGGTGGGCTCGTGGGCGGGGCCGCGGGGAGGAGCAGGTGGCGGGGGTTCATGCAACAGCCTCCCGGGACGGCGGCTGCGGCTGCCAGGCGCGGTTGTCGCGCAGCAGGGCGTTAGCGAGCACGACCAGCTTGCGGATGACGGCACTGGCCGCGACTTGGTGCGGCTTGCCACGGGCCGTCAGGCGCTGGTAGAAGGCGCGCATGTCAGGGTTGCAGTGGCGGGCGGCGGTGCCTGCCATGTGGAGCGCCTTGCGCGGGCGAGGCAGCCCGCCGCGAATATGGCGCGAACCGCGCGCCGTGCCGCTGTCGCTGGCGAACGGAGCGGTGCCGGCCAGGGCCGCGGCCTGCTTGGCGCCGAGGCGGCCGAGCTCGGGCATGTCGGCGCAGAGCACAGCCGCGGAGACGGGGCCGATGCCGGCGACGGACTGCAGGATCGCGCCGCGGCGCGCCAGGGCTTCGTCGGCCGCGAGGGTCTCGGCGAGGGCCCGGTCGAGCACGCCAATCTCGCGATCGGTCGCCGCGTTGAGGCGTTCGAGCGCGTCCGCCGCGGGCCCGGCCCGGAGCTCGGAGAGGCGCTTGCGACGGTTCGCCCGCTCCTCGACACAGGCGGCCCGGGCCGACACCAAGTCCTTGAGCTGCTGGAGGTGGCGGTCCAGGGGACGCGCCCGGCGACTCTCGTACTGGCGGCTGGGCCGGGCCGACAAGGGCCGGGCCAGGCAGCACCTGGCGCACTCGTAACTGTCCACCAAAGCCTAGTAACCCCAAAGCGCCTGTACCTTTACGGCGCCCGGGCCGAGGCGCAGCTCACTCGCTAGCAGCCAGCTCCCAGCGCTTCGCCAAGCCCCGGATCGCGCTCTGTAGAACACGTCCTCCGCGCCACCGAGTCGAACTTCGAATCTGCCTGCGCACGCTGTATGCGTTACGGAACCGCCAGGTAACCGCTCTTTGCGCGCACCCGAGGCCTCTTGATCCCCGACACCGCCACGTTGATGGTTCTCCATTCTTCCCGCCTTGTCTCGGGAGGACGGAACGCCAGCAGATAGCCGTGTCTCAGCGCGTTGGAAATCTCGAGGAAGATCCGCTTCGCTCGATTGCTCGCTTTCACCTCAAACGCGAGGCCGCCTGTGGCTTGGGACAGCTCTTGGATTTGCTTGATCAGTGTACGGTGTTCCAGCGCCTGGCCCTGTGCCGCCACGAACACGGGTAGCCCGACGGCTCGAGCTTGTCGAATAGCCGATCGAGCGCTAAGCACGCTGGCATTGTCGTCCCCGTCGGTAAAGACGAGTAATGCCTTCTTGCCTGTGACCAGGGACAGATCCTTTGCTACGCGATAGACCGAATCGAACAAGGCCGTGGCGCCTTCGGCACGCGCCCTCAGAACAGCTCGCTTCGCTTCGTTCTTGTCCAGGGTAAACGGCTGGAGCAGCTCGAGTTGGGTGCTGAAACCGTACACTCCGACGGAGTCAATCGACCGGAGGTCGTCGATGAATTCGAGGATCGCGCGTTTCAGGGTGGGAAGTGCGCTCTTCATGCTGCCCGTCGTGTCGAGCAGGAGCGCGCACGAGAATCCGGAATGGTCCGCTTCGAACGCTGAGATCTTCCGCTCCTCGCCGTTGTCGAAGACGCGGAATCGATCTCTTGTCAGTCCGCGGACGTACCGCCGTCTTCCGTCCGCGACGGTCACATGGACCTCGACCAACCTCGCTACGGCCGTGAAGAGCGCTCCAGGAGCCCCCGCCGACGAATCGAGCTCGACAGTCGGATCCTGTGCCGATGCGCCGCTCGTGCCGATGCCGGCAGAGAGCGAGATTGCGATGCATGCGGCGAGCCTGGCAAGTCGGCTCATGGGAGCAGGGCCTCTCGCAGGGCGGGGCGGGTCCGATTGCCAAAGGTTCTGAGCGCCGACCGCCAATCCCACAGGTCGCCCATCTGCACCTCCGATAGCACTCGCTTTGCCACGGGCTCGGCAACCTCGGCCAGCCGCTCGACCGGCACGCCGAGGGTATCCGCCGCGTGGACTAGGTACAGCTTGAGTTCCGCCGTCCGTTCCGCGATCATGACGTCCGAAAGGTAGCGTTCGTATTCCTCGTACGGCGCGTCTATCCACATGCGGGGCCGAGGGTAGCCGAAGATTCTGGCCCGCACTGAACCCATGGGGTCCATACGGTTCCAGGACTCGGCGTCTGCCGGCAAGGCTGCAAGCGCTCTGGCAACCGGGGAGTCGGGCGACGAGCCGGGAGGGGCGGACTGGCGGTCTCGGCCGAGGCGATAGAGGTCGGACAGCGTGAACGATTCCCATAGCGCTGGCCAGTTGCGCTCGTGGAGTGACAAGAGCATCTGGCGCGTGCGGCTCACGGACAGGACGCCTGCGACCGCTCGGACCAATTGGGCCCGCTGGCATTCGTCGGCTGCCGCTCCGACGATCCATTCCCGGGCGAGCAGAACCGTCAGTGCAAACCGCCGAACATCGGCGTCGCGCAATGCCCGCCACCGGGTCGACCGGAGCGACGAGAGCTCTGTCCGGGCCAGCGCCTCCGAATCGGGATCCATGATGCGAAGCCCGAACTTGGCCACCTGGCCCGCAGCAGACGCCATTCCCGCGAAACCGCCGATGATGAAAGCGCCGGTGTCTTCCCCGATCCCGCGAAGGTACGTCCCCCTGAACAAGTTGTCGAGAAACGTCTTGTTCAGATCGAAGAATGCGTGCTTTCGCAGGAACAGCGGATCCTCGGCGACGGGGAGGTCCTCGGGACGCAGATAGTACGCGTAGACGACTCCTGCAAGCGCAGCAGCCACATGCGGCAGCAATTCGGCGCGAACGTTCCTGGATTGCCGTTCCAGTTCGGGCAAGCGGAGCTTGCGCCTGGTCGCGGCTCGCTGGAGGCGTCGTTCGGCCTGCAGCAACCTGGCAGTTCCGAAGCTGGCCATCAGCCTCTTCTTCTCGTCCTCGAATTTCAAGTCCTTTGGAATCTCGACGGCAGGGAGCTTTCGGATGGCGTCACCGAGCGATTGGAGAGGGGCGCGGAGATCCCCCTTGCCGGAAGCGACTCGCATGCTGGCATCACGCGCTTGGAAGAGCACTGCGAGACCAGGAACGCTTTGCAGCTTCAGTACATCCATGAACGCCGTTCGTCTCCATGCCGGCTCGTCAACTCCGAGCACGATTCGGATAAGCGGATCCGGCTCGCCGGAGTCGGTCTGATGGTCGGCTTCTGCCAGAACCGCTTCGATCATGTCGACCGCCGTGTCGGTTGCGACGGACGGCTCGTTCCCCTTTGACAGGCCAAGGCACATCGAGCTGAACATCTCCGCAGCTCGGTCTTCCTGCAACACGCCTTGGATCTGGCCTAGGCAAAGGATCTCCACCAGGGAATGGAACAGCGCTAGCAGATGGTGGCGCTTGACAGGCTCGACGGATTCAAGGCTGCCAGCAAACGCAAGGAAGCTGCGTAGATGCCGGGATCGGAGGCCGGTAAGCGTGGCGAAGTACGGGAAGACGTTCTCGAACTGACCGAAAGCTTGCGCAAAATTCAGCGCCGTGACGGCGTCCATCGGCTCGTTCCTGAGTCTGTCTATGCGGGAAGCGGCGAGGAACTTGTCGACCTGCGACCTTGGTCCGCGAGGGGTTTGAAACTTCGTGTTAGCCAGCCGCACTAGAATCTCGTCTTCAACCTCCGGGACAGCCTTTCTCGGGAGCTTTCTGGCAAGCCGGCTGGCATCGGCCGAGCCCTTCGCGACCATCCAGACCTCTGCCGCGCCGGGAAACATCACCTTGCCGTCAGGGCCGAGAGGCAATTCCCGAAGCAGTTCCAAGAACGGGCTCTCCCGGACCTTTGTGCGCCCGCCCTCCCGGAATTCGGGGGATGCCTTGTACAGTTCGAAGAACTGGCGGAAGCGCCCGGGACTCTGTGTGAAGAATTGCCGGCGAGTCTCGTTGAGCTGTCCCAGGGCGGAAAAGTAGCCCAGCAGCCGGCCCTCTTCCTTTCTCAGGAGGCGTGGCAGGAACCGGTCCGGATCGTCAGGCCGGGCTCCGACAAGGTTAGTCCAGAGACCCCAGGCTTCGGCGCCTCCCGGCACAATCGCGGCTCCGCCCTCGATCGAAAGGGAGGTGCTGTGCATCAGCAGAACATCGGAGTAGCGATTCACAAGGCGCTTGAGTCCGACGCTCTCGACCAGCGCTCGCGCCGCTTCCGGATGCATTTGGCTGATTCCGATGTAAACCGCCCCGATCCTGGGATCGCGCACAACGGCTTCGGCGAAGCCTCCGGAGAGATTCTCGTTCGGGTACAGCTCTGCGCGCCAGATCTCCTCTCCCAGGGCAAGCGGTGCGGTTTCAAGTTTGATTCGCAACTTGTGGTCCTGCCTGCGTTCGAGCGCTTCCTGAATCGCGATTCCGTCAATCTCAAGAGCGGACCCGATCTCCTGGCGCTCCGCGCCCAACTCGCTTTCGACCGGCTGGAGAAAATAGGCCTTGTTCCTTCTCCTCAGTTTCCAGCCCAGTAGCTCCAGAGCCTTGCGCGTCTTGCGCAGTGCGGTCTTGCTCCCGACAGACAGGGTGATGAACAGCTCCTCTTCGCCGGGGCCGTCTCGCAGCGACTGAAGGGCCCGAACCGTTTCAAAATAAAGCTCCATCCTTCGCGTGATGACTTGGTAGATCTCCTTGTCTCTAATAGACGCGTAGACAATCGGCCGGCAGTATTCGCGAAAGACGGTCTCGGGCGACCTTGGATCGTTGGCATTCGCCATATAGGCGAGTGCCCGGACTCCGCCTGGCACGGCAATTCCCGGTTCCTGTCTTCCGATAACGCTCGGGAGCAGATCCCGCAGGACTTGGTCCTCGCTAGTGTCCCTGTCCCCGAACCATCGCGCGTGATCCATGTCGTTCTGCCTCAGAGAGACATTGAAGCCGCGAATCACTGCTTGCGTCAGCTCCTTGCCCTCCCCGTCCTGCGCCAGCCTCTCTGCGAGTGCTCGATACGCCCTGGGGGCGTCTTCGCCGAAAAGATCCTCCACGCGGGCTTGGAACCTGAGCAACTGCAGCTCTTCGGGCACGTGCTCCGTGGCCGCGCGCAAGGCCTCGCGGAGTTCGTAGAAGCGGCTGCCTGCCTCTAGCGAACCTGCGAGAGTCAGGTGGAGCCTAGCCGAATCCGGGAATCGCTCGATGCCGGACCTAGCCATCTCGCGAGACCTGTCGTGCCTTCCCTGCGACAAATGGATGCGTGCAGAGGCTGCGATTGCCGGCTCGTGCTCGGGATTGGCTTCGAAAGCGAGTTCCCACAGTTCCAGCGCGCGCTCCGGGCGCCCTAGGCCCTCCCAGAATCGTGCGTAGACGGCGAGGGTTTCGGCGTTGCGATCAGCTTGTGCCGCTCCTAGCTCGATCTCTCGAGCGGCCTCGTCCAGGCGTTCCGCGTCCAAATGGAGCTTGATCAGTTGCGCCCTGCGCCCGTGCGGCGCTCCAGGAAGTTCGACGCCCTTGCGAAGGGCTCGCAGTTGGGTTTCGGAATCACCGATCCCCTTGGCCGTGTCCGCCTTGTAGAACCAAAGGGATTGGTTCATTGGGTCAAGCTGGAGGCTCTCGTCGAATCGATCGAGCGCCTTCGAAAAGTTCCCCAAACGAACGCTGACGCGCCCGAGCGCCTCGGAAACCCCCGGATCGTCGGGCTGGAGCTCCTTCAGGCCCAAGAATGCCAGTTCAGCCGCGTTCCACCGCTGCAAGCGCACTAGCGTCGTCCCGAGATTCGCGAGCGTGGCTGAGTCCAAGGGCCGGACCTCGGAGTACCGCTGCAGGGCATCGGCCAGCTGTCCCCAGGCTTCGCTTCGCTGGTAGAACTGGATGCTCGCCCGCAGCAACGATTCGTCGGCGGGGTTTATGGCTCCTAGAGACGCGATTTCGGTGAGGATCCACTCGCGCGATCGGGCGGGCGATCCGAGCACGGCTCTCGTCAGCTCCGCGGCTCTGCGCGCGAAACCTCTTAGCGCGAGCGGGCTAGGCACCTGCCAGCCCGGAGCTTCGGCCGCCGATCGGGCGATCCATGTCGCTCCGGACGATGTGTCTCGGATTTCTGCGCTGTAGACGTGGAAGCCAGCGGTCGGTTTCGGCACGGTCCAGTCAACCTCGACGAATCGAGATTCCTCTGCCATTTGTTCGAGATAGCTGGTCACGCTGGGGACGATGGTTCCGCCGGTGACGTTGCTTGTCGCACCCGCTGCCGAGGGAACGAATCCGTCTAGCGGCACGAAGCTGAAGCGCACCCGATTTGTCCGCATTCGGCTGCTCAGGTAAGCCGTTGCCGCACCGGTGAGCGGCACTTCCAAGGCTGGAAGTCTGCCGACCGCCAATACGGACGGCCAGTCGCATCCGAGCACCGCTGCGGATTCCCCGAGCTGCTGGTACAGGCGAGCTTCGGCAATCTCGGCAACTTCCGAAGCGATCAAGGCGTCCCGCAGCGGTTCATCGGCTTGCTCCGTGGAACTCTCTGCCACTGCGGGTGCGTTGGGTCTATCCGGACCCTCGGCGATATTCGAGCGTTCCGTCGGCTGCTCCGAAAGTCTTGCGATGGCGTTCGCACTCTTTGGCTCTTCGGGCCGAGCTGCCCTCAACGCATTGCGCAGCTGGCTGGCGGTTCGAAACGGCCCGCTCAAGCGTAGGGCGGAGCCTGCGGCAATAGCGAGCTTGAGGAATCGCTGCGAGCCGAGACCTTTGCGGAGGGCTATCAGTTCTGGTTCGATACGTTTCCAATCGTCTTCAAGCAGCGAGTCGGCAAGCACGAGGGCGGTGACTCCTTCGCCCGGGATGACAGAGTAGCCCCGGACTGAACGCGCGTGTGCGTGAGTCCTGATTTCGAAGTCCGGCCGGTTCGCATCGCCGGGGACGGCGGCAAGCGGTACCTCGCTCGGCTCTTCATCTAGCCCTAGTTGGTGCTGCGCTGGTTCTTCAAGCCGCAGGAGGACCGGTTGGCCGTCCAAGCCCGGCAAGTACCACGCAGTAACCAATAGGCCGATGGCAAAGTGTTGGGAAACGGTTTGCAAAGGTGTCTTCCTAGTAGCAGAGCACTCTTGAGACGGGCCCATAATACACGCAGCCGGGGACAAGTTCTCAATGCCGGAAACCCGCCCCGCGTCAGAGCTGGACTCAAGTTCGGACCGCGGTCGCTGGGCCCTTCGGTGCCAGTTCCGGGCCGCGGCAGCGGGGAATCTTGGCCGCGCATGCAGTGCGGTCCCTCATTTGTGCTCTGCGCAGAGGACATCGGGGGGCCTGCCAGGCCCGGCATGTGTCATCAGGTAGTTGAGCGACCCTGAAACCGGCGCCAGCGAGGTTGCCGGGTTCGTCCCTGAAGTCCACAGGGCGTGCGGTCGCCCAGCCGGACTGGCAGAATCACGCACCGACCGTCACGCTCTCCGGTGAGCGCCTGATTGCTCTTGCACGTTGTCTCATCAAGAAGCAGCCATGTGGGACTGCGCCATCTCCGCCTCCAATCCAGCGTACAGACGTCCTCTCTCGCGCTTTCTCAACACCGCTCCGATACCACATCCGGCTCTGGACCAGAACCACAACAACCAGAGCAATCACAGCTAGGAATCCGGCCAGCACTTCCACCCGCATGGTTCACCCCCGCGAGGCCGGCACAGCGTGGTGCCGGGTCGGGTGAAAATCGTGTGGCGATTGCGTTGATGTCCTGCTTGTTCGTGGCGGCACCGGTGGCCTACCGGAGCCTGTTGAGCGGCTGTTGCATTCAGCAGGCGACCCGGCGTGCGGGCTCGCCACTGATGTTCACTGCGAGACTGCTAGCATTTGAGCTAATGACGAAACACCAAGTAACCATCACGATTTGCCTTGCTGCCCTGTGCACCGTGCTGCTGCTGGGCCAATCCAATGTGCTGAGTCCAGAAGAGGTGGTTGGTCTCGATTCGTTCTCGTACGAGTGGAAGATGCACAGCAGCCAATCATCGAGCAACCTGCTGGGCCAGACCTGGCTGTACAACACCAAGACAGGCAAGGTCTATCGCGTGTTCGAGAGATGCGGTCCGGAAGATGATGATCAGGGGCACAATGGTTGCCTTTCATCGCTGCCAGTCTGGACATCCGACCGCCTCAGTGATTACGCACCTGTCCCGGGCAGCCTGACACCTGACATCGAGCAGTAGTGTTCTTCTCGTTTTCTCGAGAAAACACGGAGAATAGTTCTGCCAATTGGCAGAATTTCTCAAAGGGACATCGGAGTAAGCACCGGTGTATCAAGGAATTACGGATGCATTTGCATATGTGCTAATGTGCTAGCGCCATGAACGGCAAGGGTCGGATAGTCGCGGTCATTGGTGTAGGAGTGGCGGTGGGAGGGCTGATCCTGAATGGTCGGCATTCCCTTGAATCTGCAATCGCATCTAAGCGGGATACCATTGACTCGCTTCAGGAAGATGCTTCCGATCTCCGGGAGCGCATGGCCCGCCTAGAGGGGCTGTTCGATGGATTCACGAAGCGAGAGGCCGTCCGGTGAGAAAGCAACGCAAGACACCGAAGCGACGCTAGATCACGCTTCCGCCGCGCGACTACCAGCCGGCCGGAGCGGAGCTGCGAGGGGAGTTCGATCTGCAAGCCTGAAGACAGTCCGCAAGGGATTCTTCCAGCCAGTCACAGTCCGCCAACCAGCGCCCAGGAGGTGACTGCGCCGCAATGCCCTGTCAAGGGCAAATGTGACGATTCGATAGAATCCCCTCTTCAATTGGGGATTGCCCGTGCGTACACCGTTCCCGTTCCGTCTAGGATCGTCGAAAAAAGACCCGGCGCTGAGTTCGTAATCCCGCCAGAGACCGGTTCCAATGCCCGAGTCTCACGGCAGGCGCTTACGGTCGCGACACCCGCCAACACACCCACGGGAACCAAGGTGGTAATTCCTGTTAGCGAACCATACAGCAGTCCCGAGAGGCGAGCAGCGCCGAGACTGTCTTTGACGGTCTCGCTACTTCCTTGAGGCACTGTAGGAGGGGGAACGGAGCCGTTTGGTGCCGCGTTATTCTCGGATCCGTTCCTTGGAGCAAATCCTGCGCCGACGAGGACAAGATCGGCCTCAGGAGCTGCGCTGGGGGTTCGGCTCGCCCTATTCGGGACTTGCGCGACCAATGGCTACTGAGGAGTTGAATCGCTGGCGTACGCTGGTACTACGACGAAAGTAACCGGTATGGACGCCAGCAAGACCGGATTCTCGGCGTCCTGGACAGGCGACGTGACCTTCAGCTCGCCTCGATAGGTGTCAGGCCATCTGCCGGCGGCTTGCACGCTAACTTCAATCTTGGCGGTCGCGCCGCTCGCGATGAAACCATTCCCCGGATAGGCTGACAGCCACTCCTGGTCGGAGTCGACTGCATATCGCAACGAAGCTACTCCATCGTTCGCGAGTCGAATGAACTGCGAAGCGGGATCGGTGTGCGACGGCGATACGAAAGTTAGCGCTCTGGGGCTGGCGGCGGCTGATGGATGCGGAGAGAAATCTTGCTTGAATTCGGCACGCAGCGTGCCCCGAATCTCAGTTCGCGGCGTGAAGACGACGAGGCTGACGTGGTAGGCACTAGCCGCGTCAAGCGGCGGGATCGAGTCGGGAGTGATGACAATCGTCTCGGAACTGCCGTTCGACCTCGACTGGAAGTCCGCGAGAAACATAGGCGTTCGACCATCCTCTCCGTATCTCCAGGGCAGAAACTCCGAATCGGCGGTCACAAAAAGACCGACGTCCGCGCCCGGCGTAGACGAGTCAAAGCTGATGCGGAGTTCACTAGCGTTGGCGGGGGCATGAACGCGATATCCCGAGACCTTGTCGTAGACAAAGAAGGTGTAATCGGCGGTCGGCAGGACTACGGATTGAGAAGAGCCGGGCTTGATCTCGGGAGCCTGCGAAAACACCGCCTCGACGTGGATCGGGCGGTCCATCTGAATCATCGCGGCTGGGTCCCGCCCTTCGATGTCGCCTGTCCAGCGAACGAACTCCCACAACGGGGACGGCTGTGCCCTCAGCTGGATGGGCGTGCCTTCGCGGTAGTAACGGTCGTCCGAAACATGATCTACGATGATCGTGCCTGAACCGGGATTCGCGACGTGAGTCGAGAGTGGATACTCGGTAGCTAGGTTGGCGGCGAGCAAGCCCCCCTCGCGGGGCAGCCTGACGATATGCGAAATGGATCCGCCGTCGCTCCACCCCAGGTAACGATACCGTCGCAACCCGCGGGACGGCGCTCGCTGCAGTTCGTCCAACCGAATGTGGATTTCATTGCGGGGAACGTCGGTTCGGAGCGTCACCGGGGCGTAGGCCCAATAGTTCTCAACGTTGTCGTAATAGCCGTCGATTTACTCCGCGAACGGTTCGACATTCCCTTCGATCCGTAGCAGCGGACGGCTCGTGAAGACGGCCTCGAAGCTCTTCCCTGGGCGATCGACTCTCCATGGCGCTGGGTTCGAGGCCATTCCATGGTGGCCCCATTGGGTGCCGCCCCACAAGTGGAACCGAAAGTCGCTGCCGGGCCTTGGCGTGGCTACGGCTCTATGCTCGGTCCCGACGGTGTAAAAGTCATCCGGCGAAGGCGGACTGACTGTCACGCTTCCCGCGCCGAGAGGCTTGGCTGCGGTTCCAACGCGGTACTGCTGTATCAAAATTGGCTTCCACCCACGTCACGTCCGAACCCGCGGTCACGTTGCGCAAGCGCTGCCCGCCGTCATTCCACTGCCCGAACAAGTAGCGTGTCTCGCCGCCCGTTTGGGAGACGGGCGTTTCGAGTGTGTGGGTGGTCTCGGCGGCCCAGCGGAACGTCGCGGGCGTGGTCACGCGAACCCCGTCCACAACAACCGCCAGACCTGGAGGACTGCTCGTGATCAAGGTCGCCTCAAGAGGCTTGCCACAAAGTCTTGCGACCCCGTCCATGTCTCCCGCGGATAGCCCCGCTGATGGAATATTCATCCCAGGAGGGACCGTCTCGAACACGGATTCGCCGTTGGCTGAGGAAGCCTTGGGGTGATAGTGCATTGCGGATGCATAGTCATAAGCCGCGCCGCCCTGATGCTCGGCTAAGTAGGCATGCCACAGCCTCTTGTCAAGATTCTCGTAGCGCACCGTCACGTAGTCGTCCCGGTCTTCGCGCTGATGCTCGTGCCACAAGCCAACGGCATAGCCGATCTCATGAACCAGCGTATTGGCCGAGCAGCCTCCGGGCGGCAGAGCGATGACCTGTTCTCCACCTACCATGCCGCCGTTCGATCGACAGTGCCCCGCCGCGACATTCGAAAACCGCACGTAGTTCGGCTCCGATGCCCGCGGCACTAGGGTGATCACCGTCTTGTCGTTCCATTGCTTGATCGCGGCCGAGATGCCCTGACGCTGCTCGTCGGTGATGTCGCCGTCGATGACATATGGAATGACCCCGTCGGGCCAAAGGGAATCCGATTCCGTCGCAGCAAGTTCGCGCGGCGTCAATCCAGGCCAATTGAGGGCTTTCCCCGAACTTCGCTCGTATGGGAAGGATGCAATGTCTTCCGCTCTTCCTAGGACGATGTCGCCGGCGTGGACCGCCATGCCGTCAATCACGCCATACGAGAGTCTCCGACCGCGGAACGATGTGGTGAGAATCGGATGCGGCCGGCGCCCGCCTGCGGTTCTGGACTGATTCTCGATGCCCGGTTGGGATGGGGGGTATCGGGGCAATCCCTGTGGCGCCTGGGCCCATGCCGACGTCGCAATTGCACCAACCGCCCAGAACTTGAGCGCCTTGCAAGCCACCAAGGGAATTGTCGCAAAGCTTGGCCGTCCGCTCCTGGAGCAGGATGCGGACCAAGCAGCTCCGTCGTGTCGATGGGAGGAGGGCAGAGGGCAGGCGGCGGCCGTTCCGGGGCAATCGCAACCGCGACCGGGCACCTGCGAGGCGCCTGCATCCGTCGTGAACCCCCGGTTCGCCGGCCATCTCCGATAGCTGCCGGCACATGCTGGCCCGTTGGCCATCGGGAGCAAGCCGACCCTGGATTCAAGTGCAGTTGGTGGCCATCCAAGCGCCATCGGAATGACGTCTTTCGGTTGCCGCGATCTTGTAACCGGAAAGCATCAAATTACAGCTCTCGGCGTTCTCGACTCTAGGCGGCAAAGCTTTCCAGGCAACAGCCGCGCACGACGCGCCGTCCAAAGGAATTCTCTTGATACGATGACTGGCATGGATCGGTTGCTGCTCTTATTCGCAATCGTGGCCAACGGGGCCGTGGCCAGCGATAGCTGGCCGCAATGGCGCGGCCCAAATGGCGACGGGACGACCTCTGCCACAGGGCTTCCAGTAAGCTGGAGCACGACGGAAAACGTGGTATGGCGCACGAAGCTGCCCAGTTGGGCCGCGGCGACGCCGATCATTTGGGGCGATACGGTCTTCGTCACATCGGCGGAAGAAGGGTCCAGCCTCAACCGGCCGAATTCACGCCTGTTCGAGGGCGGCGATGCCAACCGCGACCAGCTCTACCTGATCGCCGTCGACCGCAAAACGGGGAAAGTCCGCTGGCAGCAGTCGATCGGGCACGGGAACCGTATCGGAAACAAGCAGAACATGGCCTCGCCGTCGCCGGTCACGGACGGCGAGCGTGTTTGGGTGGCTAACGGCCACGGGGAGCTTCGCGCATTCGATTTTTCCGGGCGCCTGATCTGGATGCGCGACATGCAGAAGGACTACGGAAAGTTCGGAGTCCAGTTCGGATACGCTTCCTCGCCGCTCCTGCACGAAGGCGTGCTGTACCTGCAGAACCTGCAGGGTATGTACACAGACGACCCCTCGTACGTGCTGGCGATTGACGCCTCAGACGGCCGCACGATCTGGAAGGTCGACAGGCCGACAGATGGCGAGCACGAAACACCCGATTCCTATTCCACGGCTTCGCTGGCCAAGGTCGGCGATGGATTCATCCTGATCGTCGCAGGTGCCGGGTACGTTACAGGCCACGATCTGGAGACAGGTGAAGAAATCTGGCGCGGCGGGGGCTTGAATCCGAACAACGCGAGAAACTATCGCACGATCTCCTCGGCGCTGGTGGTCGACGACATCGTGCTCGTGCCGTCCAGGAGGCGGCCTTTCATCGCCTTCCGCACAGACGGCAAGGGCGATGTCACCGAGTCCAAGAAGCTCTGGTCGACCGACTACGGACCCGACGTACCGACTCCCACAAGCGACGGAGAGCGGCTCTACATCATCGACGACAGGGGCATCGCGCTCAGCCTGAAGGTGCGTGACGGCAGCACAGTGTGGGACCGCTCGAGGATTGAGCCGGGCACCTACAGCGCCTCGCCCTTGCTGGCCGACGGCAAGATCTACGCGATCAGCGAAGAGGGAACGACGACAGTGCTGAAGGCCGGGGACGTCTTTGAAATCCTAGCAGTGAACCGACTTGACGACTACACGCTGGCGTCGCCCGCCGCGGCGGGCAACCAGATCTTCATCCGGACGGCAGAATACTTGTACTGCATCGGAAGCAATTGACACTCGCCCGCTTCCGTGGTCGCTGGTTGAACTGAGGACTCGGCAGTCTTGTCGCAGGTTTCTCAGAGCCCGGCTTGCGGCTTCAGGCCGGGCGTGTGCCCAGGGTTCCAACGCCGTTGTGGCGTCCCACGCACACCCCCTCGACGACAACTGTTCCAGCAATCGAGCTTGGCAGGCACCACGGAGGCTAGCAGCGCTTGAGAAGCTCTCCAGCCCCGAACGCTCCAACGCGCCCGACGGCGTGACGAGCCCACTAGAGCCTCCCGGGCGAGTTCACTGCGAGCATCTGATCGTCTCACGACGCAGTCCAACTCGGCCGCGAGCGTGATGCGGAGTGCATCGCTCTCCGGAACGCATCGGGCTGCCTTCGCTGCACTATCCGGAAAATGTCTCGTGCGAACCGGGGTTTCAGTTCTCAATCTGGTTAGCAAGACTCGCAAGGAGGCTACTGGTGACACGAATGACTATCTTGGACCCTTCATAATTACTGTATTGAGTAAAAATACTCAGTGTAGTAAAATAATCTTGTGCCTGGCTATCGCCATCCGAATGTCGCCGAATTGGTGAAGCGCATGCGCGAAGAGCCCACACACCTGATTCTCGTCACCGGTCCAAGGCAGACAGGCAAGACGACGGCCGTGCTTCAGGCATTGAAAGAAGTCCGTCTACCGAGTCACTACGTCGCTGTGGATCAACCCGACCACGGTGTTTTCTCAGGAGTCCCTGCCGATACATCGGCTGGAATGTCTCCGTTCGGAAGGCGGGATGCACGCTGGCTGGTGCATGTTTGGGAAAGCGCACGGACTCAAGCCGCTCGATCAGATTGCGGGCTTGTACTTGTGTTCGACGAAATCCAGCAGATTCCCAACTGGGCGCGCGCGGTGAAGGGCCTTTGGGACACCGATCGTCGAAACGGCTCGTCCTTGCGAGTCGCGATACTCGGATCAGCGCCCCTTCTAATGCAAAAAGACCTAGGCGAAAGCTTGGTAGGTCGTTTCGAGACCCTGCAATTCACGCACTGGTCGCTTCTGGAAATGTCCAAGGCGTTTGGCTTCGGCCTGGATCAGTACGTGTATTTCGGTGGCAGCCCCGGTTCGGCGCATATCCGAGATCCGATCCGCTGGAGACGGTATGTCCAGACTGCATTGGTCGAACCCGTGATCCAACGGGATGTCCTTGGCATCACGCGAGTCGACAAGCCGACGCTCCTGAAGCGGGTATTCGAGTTCGGCAGCCGTCGGTCCGGCCAGATTCTCTCTTACAACAGCATGCTGGGGCAATTGCAAGACGCGGGCAACACGACCACGCTGGCTCGCTATCTGGAACTCCTGTCGGCCGTTGGATTACTAGCGGGTCTTGAGAAATATTCCGGAAGCTTCGTGCAGGTCAGGAAGTCCAGTCCCAAGCTCAACGTGCTTAACACGGCCTTCGCGGGCGCGTACTCGGACCTCACGTTCATGCAAGCCAAGGCGGACAGGACGTTCTGGGGGCATCTGGTCGAAAGCGCCGTTGGCGCACATCTCTTGAATACTGCAAGGATAGACGGCACTCGAATCTACTACTGGAAAGGGAGACATTCGGAGGTGGATTTCGTTCTGCGACGCGGTCCGCACCTTGTGGCGGTGGAAGTCAAAAGCGGGAGACGTCTCCGCAGCACGCGTGGCCTGCGCGAATTCTCTCGGAAGTTCCCGCGCGCTAGGAATCTTGTTGTCGGGGCAGATGGCGTGCCGTTGGCCGAGTTCTTGAGCGCCCCTGCCGGTTGCTGGGCCGAGGAGTAGCGCGATGCCGGTGATTCAAAGGAGATTCACCGAGATTCGGGACAGTGGCAGCCAAGCTGCAACCCGCGTCAAGGGTCTGGCCGACGTTCGCGAATTGCGGGCATACGTGCTTCTGGGCGGGCCAGGGGCAGGAAAGACAACGGCTTTCCGCCAAGAGGCTCGACAGACTGATGCGTGCTTCGTGACAGCCAGAGACTTCATTTGTCTAGAGCGGGCGCAATGGGGCTCGGGCACGGTGTTCATTGACGGATTGGACGAGATGAGGGTGGGTTCCTCCGACCCGCGGATGCCCATGGATCAGATTCGTAGCAAGCTGAGCCAATTGGGTTGTCCAAGGTTCCGGATTTCCTGCCGCGCAGGCGAATGGCTGGGTTCGAATGATCGCGACTCCCTCAAGGCTTTGACGGACGGCGACGAGGTCCGGGTGTTTCGTTTGGAACCGCTGGGCGAAGAGGAAATTCGCAAGTTATTGAATGGACAACACGATGCCGAGGAATCCGAGCGGATCCTTCAAGGTGCCAAGCAAAGAGGGCTCCTGAGCTTGCTCGGTAATCCCCTTAGCCTCGAGCTGCTGGCGGGCGCTCTATCAGGCGCTGACTGGCCGCAGACCAGAACGGAACTATTCGAACTTGCTTGCGAGAAGTTCCTCTTCGAGCGGAACCGAGAGCATGTTGACGCGACGGCAGGAAGGATCAATGCTCGAGCTGTTCTGGGAACGGCTGGGCAGCTCTGCGCCTTCCAGTTACTAACGGGAAAACGAGGCTACGTTCGGACGGGAGTTTCGACCGCCCGTGATTTCATCGCGCTGAGCCAACTAGGACCAATGGACGACAGCGTCTTAAACCAAGCGATTGGGTCGCGGCTCTTCGAATCGCCGGACGCTCCCGGTCAATTCGTCCCGATTCACCGCCAAGTTGCCGAATTCGTCGCGGGCCGGTACCTAGCTGCGCTGATCCGCGACGGATTGTCCGTTGGAAGAGTCCTGTCGTTGGCCTGCGGTTACGACGGACGCGTGGTTTCGGAGTTTTCCGGCGTGACGGCATGGCTTGCAGCACAATGCAAGAAAAGCCGATCGCAAATCATAGATTGTGACCCGCTAGGAACTCTCTTGCACGGAGATGTCAAAGGGTTCTCGCCCCAAGAGAAGAGCGCTTTGGTCCAACGTGTCGCCCAGCAGCTTCTAGGGAAAGACGATTACCACCGTCTGATCTCAAGTAGAGATGCAAATGTCGAAGACCTTGCTACCCCTGACATGGCTGGCGTGTTTCGACGGTACTTGGCAACCCCGGTCACGAACGATTGCGATCTGCGCGCCACGCTTCTTGTCTTGAGGTCCCTTCAGTTCGAAGCCGTAGTCAGCGGACTGACCTCGGATCTTCTCCGGATTGTCAGGGACGATCAGTGGCACACGGAGATCAGATCTCACGCTCTGAGGGCGTTCCTCAGACAATGCACGGATAAAGGCCAAGCCGCGCAGGACTTGACCGGCTTGCTTGAAGATTTGGCGAACGGGGATGTCCATGACGAATACGACGAGCTGCTCGGCCTCCTATTGGACAAACTCTACCCTTCACTCCTGGGTCCGTCGGCTCTCGTCCGCTTCCTTAAGCCGCAAGAGCATATCAACTTGAGCGGACGGTACAAGCTGTTCTGGTACGAGCTGCGCACTCGTGATACGGATAGCCGGCGGATCGCTGAACTTCTCGATTCTCTATGCGAGCGTTTGGCGCAAGTCCGAGAGCGGTTCACGAGTCGAGATCCGCGATTAGACTTCGTTTACAGACTACCCGGATCCCTCGTGGCACGATACCTGAGCACAGCTACCGAAGAAGTAAATCCATTGCGCCTCTACAACTGGGTCGCGGTGTCATTTGTTCGTACGTTCGGCATTGACGTAGAAGACAAGAACATCATCAAGAATTGGATCGCTGATCATCCAGGCGCTCTTAGATCGATCGTTGACTGCGGACTCAAGCGCTGTGCGGAAGCTGGTGGATCAGACGATCATGCTCGGGAATTCCGAACAATACTCGATAGCTTAGATAGCCCGAGACAACTTGTCGAGTGGCTGCACGAGCAGTCGTTGAGCGCCTCTGACCCGGGTATCGGGGAATCGCTCTTGCAGCTGTCCGAGCGTGGCATTGAAATCGGCGATGCGTTCGACGGGCCTTCTGCAAAGAGAGTTGAAGCGGAAGACGCAAATGACTCGCTCCCTACCGACTCGGTTCGAGAGATGGAACTCGAGCGACCAATTGGCTCCAAACTGCTTGTTGCTGCAACTGACGAGGAGCACCATGTCGAGCCGTGGCAAGAAGAATGGCGAGTGACCGTACGCAGAAACCAAGAGGCACTGCGAGCCAACCGATGTCCGCCATCGATCCTCAACGGTCTTGCGAACGCCTATTTTGGTCAGATGATTCTACTGGACGGCAAAACCCCCACCGAACGGCTCCGCAGTCTGCTGGGCGACCAGTCCTTAGTCGACGCGGCGCTTGGCGGGCTGAGAGGCACTGTTCATCGCGACGACATTCCAAGCAGTCGGGAGATCGTAAACCTTGTCAAGGACGACTTGATACATCCCCTTGCTTACCCGTTCCTGGCAGGCTTGGCAGAGATCGACCATGCGCAGGGCAAGGTTGAGAGTCTCCTTGACCAACAACAACTTGGAATAGCACTAGCCATCCACTACGCTGCGCGGGTAAGCGATCCGGAGCCCTATCGGACCGAGGCACGGGGCGGTTCGGCCCAAGGATCGCCACCTTGGCACCGATCCCTGCTGCAATTCGAACCCGGCCTTGTTGCGGAAGTGCTTGTCAAAGTGGCTCGAGCCGAGATTTCGAAAGGCTTCGTCCTCTTCCATGTCCTGCACCAGCTAGAGGTTTCGCCCGACCATGCCGGAGTCGCACGGCTTGCGTGCCTGCCGCTACTACGCTCGATTCCACCACGGTCAAACGTTACGCAAATGGACGGACTCGCTTGTCTGTTGAGAGCCGCAATCCAGTATTGCGATCCCGATGAGCTTGTCGCTCTAATCGATCAGAAGCTGAGCCTGTCGACCATGCACGCGGGGCAGCGGGTCTATTGGCTGACAGCTGGTCTCTTCGTTACTCCCACGAAATACAGGAAAGAGTTAGTCAAGGCTCTTGCAGACAAGGAGATGCTTATCTCCCGTCTCATAGACCTTGCCGTTGGATCAGCATGGGATCCTCCTTTGGAAATGCTCGACACGCTATCTCTCGAATGCTTGATCCGAGCCGTGGGAAAGCTGCACATACCGCTTGGCAGACATCCGTTACGTATCGCAGGGTCGCTCTTCGGAGAGGAGCTCGTCAAACTCCTAAGCAAAGACCCCTCCACAGAAGCCTCGGCTGCACTGGCGAGGCTTTCGCAGTCAACCGATTTGCAAGCGTGGAGACACCGTATGCGAGAAGGGCAGGTCCAGCAGGCAGAAATCCGGCGTGCGGCTAGCTTTCGCTACGTGTCGACCCGTGATCTGCGTCGCACCCTACGCAACCAGCAGCCCGCCAGCGCTGCTGATCTCGCGGCTCTCACCGCAGATCTCTTGGAAGGAATCGCGCGGACAATCAGGGACGGGAACACTTCGGGCTGGCGTCAGTACTGGGACTTTGATAAAGGCAAGCACCCATTGAAACCCAGACACGAAGAATTGTGTCGGGACTCTTTGCTATCGACCCTTCAGCGAGAACTGCTGCCCCTGGAGACTGATGCGCTACCGGAGGGTCATTACGCTGGCGACAGGCGCGCCGATATTCGTGTGTCCTACGGTGAATTCAATTTGCCGGTAGAAATCAAGAAGAGTCTCCATCGACAACTTTGGTCGTCCATACGGAATCAGCTGGTTCGCCACTACACCCGAGATCCCGGGTGCGATGGTTATGCAATCTATGTCGTCCTCTGGTTTGGTGCGGATACAGCCCAGCCCTCACCCGAAGGGAGCCGTCCGCGCAGTGCCAACGATCTCAAGAATTCGCTAGAAGACAAGCTTACAGCGAGCGAGAGACTCAAGATATCCATTGTTGTGATCGATGTGGAGAACCGAGTCCACTCGCAGGCGGCAGCTGTCCGATCGGTCCCTTGACCGCAGAGAAGGCTATGGGGCACTGCCGATCCTGAAGGCATTCGGAGCGGATTGCCCATCGATCATTGGCGCGGCTGCCGCACTGCTCTTGCGGTCGCGCTCAAGCGCTTCGAGACGGTTGCAAGGTCATTGGCAAGATTGTCGACTAAGTCTGCCGATTGACGGCGGCCCATCCGATAAAGTGCGGCGCTTACGATGGTAGTTCACGCTTCGATTCGCTTATGTCGGCAGATATCGATCATTCGACATTCAGGAAGCGATGTTCTCGGTCGCTTGAGCCTGCGTTTACCTTCGGCCTCGCGACCGCGCATGCAAGTCACGGTCCAAGCACATACCGGAGCAGGCCTGTGCGGCGGCCCAATAGATCCTTTCAAAACTGGGGAGATCCTACGATTTCGAGCTTTGTACGGCGCATTGAGCGCAAGCCGCTCCCTCGCTGGACCTCTGTTGTTCAGTTCCGAAGACATATCGAACTCGTGCCTTCCAAGTGGCTGTGAAGGGATGAGGTCGAGGACTGTCGGCGCTCACGGGCTAAGGGTTGGTTTCGCGCAGTCAGCGCTGCCTTGAATCACCGCTCGGTGCGGCGCTGCACCTACACGGCCGACGAACATAAATGGTTCGACCCCGGGTTAGGAAGCGCGCTTGGGTTGATCGACGACAGCACGCGGTGAAGAAGCTGCACCGGGTTTTCGCGTGGCCGGCTCCGGCGGACAGGCGAGAACTACCCGACGAGCCTCTCGCCTGCGCCGCTCCTTGACACGGCGCCGCCGGGTCCGCAGCTGGCCCGCGGAAAACATCCTGGGGCGGTCCCGTCGCAGAGCGGCCGCGCCGCTCCAGGGCGGGCACCAGCAGGGGTATGAGCGCCTTGAGCCGCTTGCCGCACACGCGGTCCAACCCCTCCCCTAGCGGAATCGCTTCGGTCACGGCTTGCTCGTAAACGCAGCGGCGCCCCCGCGGCTTGACGAGCTTCGGCCGAGTTCCGCCAAGAATCCTGATGGCATGATTGCGATCGTAATCCGCGAGGGCCACGAACCTGTCGAGAATGCGCCCCTTCTCTTTCGCTCCGCCGGCCTGATACCGCTCCGCTAAGGCGGCTGTCAACTCCCTTCGCGTTGCCGCGCCGGTCGTCCTCATCGTGCCTCCTCTGGCAACTGAAATTTCGAGGCGCCAATGGTATCCCAGTAGCAGCTCTTGCGAGGCAATGCACCTACAGCAACAATTGTTGCCAGCCAGTCAAACTCTTGGAATCAGCACGAGGCGCTGGATCGCACGGCAGACCGTCCGGCGGGCTAGCTGCCTGCGTCTGCTCAAGTCCATGCCGACGCATGGCATCGGCATTGCGCACTGATTGGCCGCCGATAAGTCCGCGCAGCGGTCGCGTCCGAGATTTCTGACCCTGTTACATTGGCTCCGTGCCGGACCTTGCAATCCGTCCACTCGAGGCCGACGACGAGGCGGACTGGCGCCGTCTCTGGACGCTGTATCTTGAGTTCTACGAGACATCGGTACCTGAGACGGTCTTCCAAGCGACCTTCGCGCGGTTGCTATCAGGCGCGCCGGATGAATACCGATGCCTGATAGCCCTGCGCGGACAGCGTCCCGTCGGCATCGCACACTTTCTCTTTCATCGGCACTGCTGGAGGGTGGAGAACGTGTGCTACCTCCAGGACTTGTACGTGGACGCGGAGGATCGTGGGACCGGGATCGGGCGCGCATTGATCGAAGCCGTTTACGCAGCAGCCGATGCGGAAGGCTGCCCTTTGGTGTACTGGCTCACCCAGCACTTCAATGCGGCCGGCCGGCGCCTGTATGACCGTATCGGCGAGTTGACGCCGTTTATCAAGTACAACCGGCCTCTGGCATGAGCCTGGGCATTCCAGGTTTGGGCCGTCTCAGGAGGAGCTGCAGCGCGGCATGGACGCGCGGTTCTCAGGCGGCGCCGCCGCGTCGGCCTGGCGGTGTGCGTCCCGCTGTGGTCGCCGCCACGGACCATGCTGCTGGGAGCGATCGGGGAGGCCCTGGGAGTTTTCCCGAATGGCTAGACGGTCTGGACCCTAGCCAGGGGATCGACGCCGCGGCACGGAAGCTGGCAGAGGAAGGGGTCTGGGCGGCGCTGGCGGAGCGGTCGGCGCCGAGGCCTCCCGTCCGCAAGAAGGCTTGGCACGGCGCCGGTCGCCGCCGCTGCCCTAGCCGGCGCTCCGACATGCCCGGCCGGCTTTCCCTGCGCGGAGGCCCGTCCGTGAGCCAGCCCGGCGGGCGCCGCGACGCGCTGATCGGCGGGCGGTGCTACGTCCAGATACGGGAGAGCGGCGGGCTGCCGTTGGCACACAAGTCGGGGCTTGAATCGCTCGGGCATGTACGAGCAGCATCGGATTGCGTCGTTTCCGACTGGGAAGGCAGAATGCGGGCAGTTCCGGCGCTGTTCGCAGAAAAACACTCTCACAGAGGTCGTCTAAGCGCACGCTGGACAATCTGACAGCCCGGCCCAGAGCCGGGAGTTCCGGCGCACCGCAGGCCGGCCTCGCCAGGGCATCGCGCCACATGTTGCGACACCGCAGCGCCGGGTCGCACAAGATACCGGGGGCGGGGGAGGTTCACGCGACAGGACGCGACTCAGGGCGGGCCGGGTTCGAGGTAGCCCGCGCCGACCAGCACCGGCACGCGATTCACCAGCGCGCGCCGGACGAAGGCCACCTTGCGCCCCGGCCGCCCCGTGACGGGGTGCGCGGCGGGGTAGTACAGCCAGGCCTCCCCGGCGGCTAACACCCCCCGCCAGGCCCCGCGGCCGTAGGCCGGCGCTAGAGGCAGTTCGGGGCCTCCCGCGGGGCTGGCGGTGAACAGTGTCCGTCCGCTGCCCGGGTCCAGCGCGAACACGTACACGGCTCCAGAACTCCAGAGCACGGGGAGGAATGGAAAGGCCGCGGCGAACCCGCCGCGCGCCTCTAGCTCGAGCGCGGCGCAGCGCACGAACGCCCGCAGGCGATCCCGGGATGGCGGCTGCACGGCTAGCGAGGCGGCCCGCAGTCCGCCGCCGGGGCACGCCCCGGGCAGCTCGCGGGGGGCGATCGACGCCCCCACCCAGGCCCGGGCGCCGAGCCAGTCGACGGCGATCCCGTAGGCCGCCCGCGGGACTTCCCTGCCCTCCGCGTCGGGGACGGAGTCGTATACCCAGCCCCGCCCGCGAGATCCCGCAACGCGCTCCCAGCCGGGCGCCGGCCCGTCCGCGCCGGCCAGCAGCGTACCGTTGGGCCGGCGCACCGTGACCCGCGTGACAACGGAGCCCCAGCGCCCGTCCGCGGCGAATGCCTCCGCCGCGAGAGAGGGGCCGCGGGCCAGGACCTCTTCAAACGCGCAGCGCACGAACGCCTCCAGATCGTCCGCCGAGCGCACCGCGGCAGCTGTGATGCGCTGCGCGGCGCAGGGCAGCGGCCACGGCGAGAGAGGGGCGGACCAGGCGCTGGGCTCGCCCGCCCCGGCGGAGCTGAGGGCTCGCACGCGGAAGCGGTAGACATCTCCGTTGGCCAGCCCCTCGACGGTGTGCGAGGAGGTCTCCCCGCTGCTGCGGGGGACCCACTCCCAGGAACCGGGCGGCTGCCCGCGGGCCGCGAACTGGACCTGCCAGCCCGTCGTCGGGCGGTCGCCGGGCTCCCCTGGGTTCCAGGAAAGGTTTGCGCGGGCGTCCCCCGCCGCGACCGCCAGCTGCGGCGCTCCCGGCGGGTCCGGCGGCATAGGGGTCGCCGCCTCCGACCAAACGCTGGGCTCGCCCGCCCCGGCGCTGTTGACGGCGCGCACGCGGAAACGGTAGGCGACGCCGTTGGCCAGCCCGCGCACGACGTGAAACATGGTGCCGGCGCGGCCGCCCGGGATCGCGGTCCACGGCGACTCGCGCCCTCCGGATTTCAGCTGGACCTGCCAGCCGTGGCCACTCCCCGAGGTCCAGCTCAGCGCCACCAGCCTGTCGCCGGGCACGGCCGTCAGACCCTCGGGGGCGTCCGGCGGCTCCGGCTCGTCAGGCCTCGCGGCGCCTCTCGCGGTTACCGGCGGGGGCGGGTCCTCCGGGTCGTCGGGAGGGTCTCCTTCCCCGCCGCCTCCGCCTCCGCCTTGGGGGTCGTGGCCGTCGTAGCTTGCCGTGCAGCGCCGACCGTCGAAGCCCGGGCCGATGGTGATGTAGTTGACGCAGCTGCAGCTCGACCAGTGGTCGATGTCCTGCTCCAGAGCGTTCTGGATCACAGCGCAGCAGGCCGCGTCGGTCGAGGAGTCCCCCACCGAGGACCCCGGACAGTTCCTGGAGCTGCCCGCCGAGCTCCCGTCTTCGTGGGCAAGCGCGTAGTCGGCAAGCGGCGCGGAGCACAGCAAGAGAAACAGGGCGAGCACACGGAGCGCCCGGGAACGAGTGAACATGCCTGCAGGGGTAGCCCATGGAATGCCCCGCCGCAAGCGACATGCCGTGATCGAAGCCCGCCGGCAGCCTGCCTGGCCGCTTAGGGATCGCCTTTCGAATGCAACCGCGCGACCGGCCTCGACCCGCTTGATGATCGTCGTTGGGAGGCGTTTCTTGCCTCGAATCCAAGGTTTGAGTGGAATCGCCGCGGTGTGTGTCAGGTCGGAAGTCACTAAGTCTCAAGATAGCACGAGTTTTTATTATATTCGCTATTGATACGTAATTTATTTATATTTTTTCAATTATGCGACGCAAAACCCAAATACATTGTGCAGCTGTACAAGACGGACGGGAAGGGCGGGCCGGCACCAAGGGAACCGTTCCAGATGCGGATTGCAGAGAAGAGTGATCGTAGATTCCGAACGAAAGCGACCGAAGGAGCGTAACGCGTGCCGCACCCGTGGCCGACGTGTTTTGCAGAAAGGAGATCGCGATGCCGAGAGAGCGAGTAGCGATGTACAAGATTAGGGAAATCCAGAGCCTGTGCCACCTGCACCGCCTGCTCCCGAAACTCCTTCGCGTAGCGCTTCAGATAGTCTCGCTGGCTCGCTGGCTCGTCGTTCGGGGCCTCCTTGCACCCCGCCCTCCCGAGGACCCTACCGCCGCCTTTCAAACTATCTCGGGTGTCCACGAACAGCATGGCACTCCAAGATGCGGTCCGACGGCTGCGCCCTACGCGAAGTCCAGGTCCCGATGGCTTGCAACGCGCCCGCTCAACGCTGTGCAGCGCGCACTCGTCGCGTTCGTTGCCCGCCTGTCGGCCGACCGCGACTGCCCGGAAGTGGAGGCGGAAGTCAGCTGGCAGGGCGACACCGCGTGCCGAGGCCGACCGTTCACGGCGGCCCGCGTACGGCGGATCCTGCCGCCAACGGACTGCCGCTGCGCACGGAGCGGCTCCGCGCTCGCAGCTTCGCGGCGGCCCGCGGACTGGCCAGGACACTGGGTGCTTCCCGTGGCATTGTGCGAAACTGGGCCGGCCGCGGAATCCTGGAGGTTGAACTCATCGCGCAGGGCCCGCAACGCAGGGAGGCCCTGGATGCAGTGCCGCAAGGGGCCGATGTCACACAAGTCCTTGGCAATAAGTGCAAACGAAACGTCCCGCGTCCCAGGACGACTCCCAACGAACCGGATTGCCACGCAGGATAGGAGGCCTTGCACTGTGGATTGCACTTCTTGAGGTGCTGCGCGTGCAGCAGGGTGGGCAGGATCCCGGCCTCCTCGCCGGCCGCGCAGGGCGCCTCCCAGAAGATGCCCGCGCCTTCCATGGCCGCGGCCTCGACGCCCTTCTCCAGCAGACAGCCGGTCACGGCGCGCAGGCCTGCCGGCGTGGTGCCGAACTCTCGCGGCTCGACCGCGTGCAGAGCGTCGCTGCGGACGGTTTCGGTGGTGGTTTGCATGGCGTTTTCCTCCTTGGGGGAGGAAGCGGGGCGGGGTTCCTGAACAGATGACTCACGCCGTGGTGGCGGGGCTCATCGTACTGCTCCTCCATGGGCCGCGGGCCGCGCACTCCGGGGCGCGACAGGGGAGCACTGGATCGGTTTAGTCCTCGGGAAAGGCCGGGGGCCTCCGCTAGTAACCGCTACGGCCTCTGTCCCGCTTCCGCGCTCCAGTCTTCCACCGCGGGTGCCGCCCCGCCAAGGAGCGGGGACGCGCCCGGCGCTCGATCCGAGGCCGCCCCAGTGTATTTCATGCCCTCGGAGTGGGCGACGGGCCGATCATGCGTTTAGTGCGAATGCAGAAATGCTGAGCTGACCATTGCTGCTTGACACAATTGGAAAACATTCGCCGAGCGATCTGCGAGCTTCGCTTGGCCCCTGTCCAGCCAACAGTTACAGGCCTATGCCTGTGCTGTTTCGCTCACGAAGGAAAGCTCGATCACCAGCCTCGAATGCCGATACCATCGCGAGCCCATCGACGATGGGACGGTCAGACAGACATTCCCTCCCGAATCTGGTTGTTGGTCAAGGCACCAAGTCGGCGGCGTAAGCCCCCTTGAGGGAAACCGATTGGTTCGAGCGGCCCAGCTCCCAAGTTCCGATCACACCGAGGGGACCATCTAGGCTCGCGCCGACAAACTTGCCTGTATGCGCGCGGTGGCCAGACCATCGGGTGTCGGAACGGACCGCGTTGACGTACCGGAGGCGAACGGATGGGCGGCTCGAATCGAATTCGAGCAGATTTCCGTTTCCGCCAGACAAGCTGAGCCCGCTGGAGAACACGATCTGGTCCACGCCGACGCCGTTGTACCGGAAAACCCCATCGCCATCCAGCGTGCGGAGATCTTGGATGACCGAGGTGACCGTGGCACGACCGACCGAAGCACCCCAGTCGACCGTCAAGGCAATCTCGCCTTCAAAGATTCTGGGGCCGCCCGAACTGTCGTCGACGGCTACCGTGTGTCCTTGGTAGTAACCGGTGCCATTGGTCGGGAAACGAGGGTCCCCGCTGAAATATCTCGTTTGTTCGAGCGGACTGTAAGCGAAGGCGCCCGAAGGATCGTCCGGGTCATATTCAATACCCTCGCTCGCGCTATTTCCGACAGTCCTCAGCCAAATTCCGAAGCGTCCGTAGTCCGTATGACTGTACTCGACCCTCACGTCGTGACTCCGGACCTCGAAGATCAAGTCCGTATCCTCGACCGCGTCGCTCTCCTCGTGGAATACACCAGGCTCCACCAGGGCGTCTTCGAAGCGGCCCACGCTGCCCAGCGCGTAAGCGGCCTCCAAGAGAAGGCTCCGCGCCTGGTCGTCGTCGGGTCGTCTGCGGCTGTCCGTTGGATAGGACGCGCCGAGCGGATTCCGCGCCCGGAAGTTGCTGCCGAATACGGTCTCGAATAGGGTCTCGTTGGCGCTGTCCCAGACGGTGTCGCGGCGCCTGTTGAGTTCCGTCTCGCTGCTACTGACGTCACGCCAGAGATCGAGCACCCGAATCTGCTGCTCAATATCGCGCCGCGCCAGAGCGACCAAAGTCGGCCCGATCGATTCAGCAGAGCCGCTGAAGAACAGCTCGGCGGCCGCGAACTCCAAGTAATCGCCGTTCTCGTCCTTGCCGCCCACGCGAATGTTGCCACGGCGGTCGGGCTGGACGCCGATGTATGTTTCCGAAACGTCACCGCGGTCATCCAAGACAGGGCGGACAGAGATGGGGGCCGAATCGTAATCGGCGCCAAAAGCCGCGGTGAGCAAGGGATCTCGGCTCGAGTTTTCGAAGAGGCTCCATGTACCGATCACGGAGTCCCCGGCTTCGGATCGTTCACCCACGAAAGTGCCTTCGAAGTCGCTTCGCAGCACTCTCGGTCTCGGAGCCCCGACCAAGGATCTGTACCCCACGCTGGCATCGCCGGAACTGACCTCGAACGACGCGTCGTCATCGTCTAGGTAGGCACTCGGCAGGTTGACGTAGGATACATCGGCAAATCCGTAGCGCCACGGGTCTCCGCCTTCGTCTCGCAGGTCAGTGATCAGAGCGCTGACGCGATTCGAACCGAAGCGGACGTTCAGTTCGATCAGGCCCGTGTACGTATCGAGGTCGCCGTCAGTGGACACAGCCACCGTTCTGCCGATGTAGTCGGCCTCGCCGCGATTCGGCAGTTCAAACCTTCGGGACGCCTCGAGGGGACTGTAGGCGAAGGCTCCGAAGCCCTCGTCTCCGCCCATCAGCACCAAATCGTCGTCCCAGCCGCCGCCGCCATCTCGCTCGAACCGGAGATAGGCACCGAATCGGGTATTCGGCGTCGATCCGAATTCCAGTTTCGTCAAGGTCTGGAGCGCATCATAGACGTTTTCTGCCAAGTCCTTGTCGATGGCATCTTCGAACACTCCGTCGTCTACGGCGTCATAGAAGTCCCGATAGTTGGAGAGGGCGGCCTGTACCTGCTCGAGGGTCTCGACGACTTCCTCGATATCGACCGCGAGATTCCCGGTGAGGGGGACCCTGCCGAAGATGTCCTCGGCATTGTTCCGACCGAAGAGGTCTTCAAGAGCCTCCTCGGCGAGATCCCAGCGCAATTGGATAGCATCCCTGAATCCGGAACGATCGCCGTCGTACACGGTAGCAAGCAAATCGATCTGGTTGAGGATGGATGCGATTGTATCCGCCGCTTGCTCCACGAACGTGGAGCTCCAGGCCACGCCGCCCTGGGAGAACAGCTCGTGGACCGAGTATTCGGCGCCGCCGACCTTGAGAACGGACCTGCGTGTGCCGTCTTCGCCGGTCACCAAGACCGGCTCGACGCCGACATGCACTTCGCTGATGTCGGAACGAACGACCGGGCTCAAATCGGGGCCGGTCCCTCCTGGTGGAGGCGGACGGACGGAAACCAAGACCGCATGCCACGAGCCGCGCCGCATGATGAATTCGTAGACTCTTCCGGTGGAGTCTCGCACCTGCAGGCCGTTTCGGACCGTCTGCCCGTCATGTGAAAAACCGCCGCCCTGAAGCCGAGCCAGCACCACGGTCTCACCGGACTGCCCGAGGGGCACACTGAGGAGATCGGGAACGAAGTCAGCCCTCCATAGCCCGCCGGCGAAGGTGATCCGGTACACATTTCCATCGGCCGCCTTGACGGTCAGCCCGCTCTCAACCAGCCCGTTCCACCAATACAGCCCGTTCTCAAGTTCCCTGAGCGTGATGGCACTGCCGGACGAACCGAGCGGGACTTGGACCAAGCGAGGCAAGTACCCCGCCCTCCATTGGCCTCCGAAGAATGACAGAACGTACCTGTTGCCGTTGGCGGAGGTGATTGTGGAGCCATCAAAGACGGGCTGGCCGTTCCATGTGTACCGGCCGGATTCCGCTCTGACGAGCGTCGCCGTGCCGCCATACTCGCCGAGTTGGACCTGGACCGGCTGCGCCTCGAGCGTCGACGGCAAAGCCAGTGTGGATACGAGGAGCACAGCGAACACCATCCGCCGGACGTCCTGAGTGTTTAGATAACGCATGGTGTAGCCGCCCTGTCGCAATTAGTCTACTACTTCGGCTATTATTTCGAAAACCGTACGCCTCGACCGACTTGGCGCAACCCTCCGCCAGCCCCGGCATTCAGCTATCGAGGAGGCCCGGCCTAGCAGCGCGCGACTGAAGAGCGCCGCGGCTAGATCCGCTAAGGGAGCCGCCCGCGGATCCGGCTCGCCTCTAGGGCAGCAGCTCAGCACCGAACGCGCCCTCGATGTCAATGCCGTCGGTTTCCACAACTGACCACGATCCAATCACACCAAGGGGCCCGTCGATGCTGGTGCCGACAAACTTGCCGCTCATCTGCTCTGTTGTCCCGCTAATGGACACTTCCGGAAGCCTCGGGTCGCGGTAGCGAATACTAGCCGCAACGGATTCGGTAGTAGTAATAGCCCTACCACTAGCTGTCATTCCCTCGAACAAGATGTAGCCCACATCCAGGCTGGCATGCTGGAACCACGAGTTGTCTGTGACGTCTTTCAAATCGCGAATGAAGGAGGTAACCGCGTTCGTCGCGCTAGACCAATCAACGGTCAGCTGGATGAATCCTCTGTAAATGGACCCTTCAGCGTCCACGGCGATGGTGCTGCCTTCGTAGATGGCGCTAAAACTCAGGTCCGTGACAAGAGCGCTGGATTGGTCCAGCGGACTGTATGCGAACACACCCGTAACCGGCGTGTTAGGATCGGCCTCCGCGTAATCGCGGCTCGCTTTGGACCATGCGCCGAAGCGCGTGTAGTTGTGATTCGTATAGTCGAACTCCACAGCGAGCTTGTAAGGGACCGCGTCGAAAATCTCGTCTACTTGCTCTTCTCCGACCAAGCCGGCGAAAATCTCCTCGTCAGCCAGCGCGGCCGTGAACAGGCTCTCGCTGCTCAGGGCGAGCGATGCCTGTTCTAGACGGCTCTTGGCCTCGGTGTCGTCATCCGCCGCCGGGGTTCCGATTTGCGGATATTCCGTGAAATCTGGAACCTCGACTGATGTTCCGAATATCTTGCCGAGTGCTGCGTTAGTCGTTGCGAAGATCGGGTCTCTGTCCGTGCCAGTGTCAAGAGCATCGATCAGCGCTTGGAGTTTTGTGATCTCGGCGTCAATCTCCCCCTTGGCAGTCGTCACGAACAGCTCGCCCGTGTCCGACGCCCTTTTGCTCCTATACAATTGGGTCGCTTCGAATTCGAAGGTGTCGATCGTGATGTCGCCGTCGCCATCGGGCGCGATGTCGTTGGGGGTGGCAAGGGATACCTTCGATTCCGCGCCGCGGTCGTTGACCGTCGGTCTCGTCGCGGAAGTGCTCGAACTCCTCCCGATGCCGAACGCACCCTCCAACACAGAGCCCACTTTCCAGGTGCCAAGGATTTCGGACCCGCCATTCACGAACTGTCCCTTGAAGTTGCTGCTTGCGACGCTCACGTCGCTGCCAATTCCCGCCGGGCGCCTGACCGTCGCATCGTCATCGTCCGAAAACGTGCCGTTGTCGTTGAACTCGGCAATCGGCAGAAGCACGGACTCCACATCCTTAGCGAGGTAGGTCCACGGATCCCCGTCATCGTCATCCAAATCGGTGATCAATGCGTCCACGCGCTGTGTGCTGAACCGGGCTTTCAGCTCGATCGTTCCGGAATACATTGTGGGATTCGTCGTGTCGGGGTTCACGGCAACTGTGTCGCCGCGGTAGGTTGCCTCGCCCCGGGTTGGCAAATCGTCCGGATCCGGCTGCTCGAGCGGGCTATAGGCGAATGCCCCGGAACCCCAATTCCCGGAGCCAGCATCGGCACCCGCATCTTTGTTCGCGTAGACAGCGAATCTGGTATTCCTCGTGGACCCGAACTTAATTCTCGATATCGGAGCCTCAAAGTAGTCCTCCGCGTCTTTTCCAGCTGCGAACGCGTTCTCGAATTCGTCCTCGAAATCGCTTTGGCTGGACAGAGCGTCGATGAGTTCTTCGAGCTCTTCGATCACGTCGTCGACGTCGTCAAAATCGACTTCGCTATCTCCGCCCCAAGGGTCGGATCGAGCGTAATCCGTGCCGAGAATAGCCTGCAGCGCCGCCAGCGCCTGCGTCCATAGCCCAGTCGTGCTGCCATCGCCTCGGATGTGCTCGTCCGGATTTACCGCGTCTAGCTCGTACAGCTGAATGTAGTTCTTGATTGTTTCTACGATTCCTTGTATCTCTTCCCTGGCCGCTTCGACGTAGGTCCGCCCGTCGGACACTATTCCGCTTCTGCCGAGCAATTCGTACACGGAGTATTCGGCCGTGCCGCCGCCGGAAGCGGCATCACCGACTTCTAGGAAAGTACCCACCCCGGGATCCTCAGGCTCGGTCGAGCAATCGTCGCACAATCGGAATTCGGCCGCCCCGAATTCAACCTTGCTCTCGTCGGTCTCCGTCCGCGAGGAAGAGCCTCCGCCCGGCCCGGGGATCGTGGGAAACACCCGTCGTGTGGCTGTCCAACCGCCATCTCCGAAGGTCAGACGGTATCGGACGCCGTTGATGAGTCTCGTCGAGCCGGATCGGACCACCGTGCCGTCCAAGGCGTACCTGCCATCCTCTTCCTTCGTCAACGTGACCGTTCCGCCTCCCGGCAGATCGACCGCCACGCTGCCCGTCTTGAATTCCGCGACCCAGGTGTTGCCCGAGCGAGTCAGCACGTACTCGTTCCCGTCTTCGATGACCGTGTCGCCGCTTTGCACTTCCTTCCCGTCGAGCAAGTAGGTGCCGTCTTCGAGGCGCAGCAGAGCGAGAGACGTGCCGGACTCCCCGGCCTTCACTTGGATCGCCTGCGGTATGTACGCGGCAGTCCATTCTCCGTCTTGCAGAATGACCCGGTATTGGTTTCCGTTAGCCGCCCTGCGGATGGACCCGCTCTCGAACGGCGTGCGGCCCAGCCAGTACTGCCCGTCCTCCTCCCTCGTGAGAACGATGCTGTTTCCGCTGGCTCCAAGCCGTACAGTGACGCCCTGCGGCACGAACTCCGCAGTCCACTCGTTGCCCAAGCGCGTCAACCTGTACATGTTGCCGTTCTCGGCCTCGAAGGTGTCGCCGCTTGCGAACACCTCGCCGTTCGCCTCGTATCGTCCGTCTTCCTGCCGTGTCAATCGCAAGGTCTCTCCGCTCGTCCCCAAGTCCACGGCGGCGGGTGGCGGAGGAACGTACTCGTACGACCACTCTTCATCCATCAAGGTCAGCTTGTACTCGCTGCCGCTGGCGGTCTTCCATATTGCACCGCTCTGGAACGGCTCGCCATCGCCCGTCTCGTAGGTTCCGTCCTCCCTGCGCGTCAGTGCCAGGCTCTCTCCGCTGGTCCCCAGCTCCAGGGAGGTGGGGTCGGGGGCCACGTACTCCACGATCCAGGCCTCGTCCTCTAGCGTCAACCGATACGTATTGCCGTTCGACGCCGGGAGCACATCGCCGCTCGCAAACCTGATCTCGCCGGCCTGGTAGCTGCCGTCTTCCTCGCGGGTGACCAAAAGGGCGTCGCCGCTCGTCCCGAGAGCTACCGCCGATGGTTCCGGACGCACGTATTCGGCGGACCACGTGCCGTCAGCAAGCGTGAGCTTGTAGCGGTTGTCGTTGGCCTCGATCGTGGTTCCGCTCTGGAATGGATTCCCGTCCCTGGTGTACCCGCCCGATCGGGTCGTCATCAAGGTGAGCGTCCCCCCGTGATCGCCCAGCTGGACCTGGACTTCCTGCGACACGAACGGGGGCGGGGGCGGGGGCGGGGGGCTGGCAGACTCGCCGCACCCCAGAAAAGCCATGGAGGCGAGCACCGCCGCAACCACGAGCGACGGGACGGGACGGTAACAGCAATAAGTCATTTTGCCTGCTCCATGTTTTAGCACTCTAAGTCTATCACGCTCGCGGAAGCAAAGTCGAATAAGAATCCCGAGAGCAGGCAATATATGGTTCGCCCCCCGGGGGCTGGGCCAGTGCAGCTGGCTGGACGGTTTTCCGCGCCAGCATACTCGATCTCGGATTGGAACCGAAACGGTTCCGGGCCACGATGGGTTCCGCGCGCCGCGGTCCTCGTCGCCGAAGCGATTTTGGATGGCCATTGCCTAGCACAGGCTCTTGCAGCGGCGACAGGAGCGCTTGTGCATCGCTTCGATGCGGCCGACGAACTGTGGGCTTTCCCTCCCTTGTAGCCGGCCGGCGGCCTCCGGTGGCGCGCCCTGTCCGGAAATGCGTGTGCGCGGTCTTGGAATGGCCTGAAAGGAGGACATCTGATCACGAAGCACAGGCAGCGGGTCAGCGACGGGTGATTGGACGAGTTGCTGGCGGGAGAGGACCCGCTAGAGGCGTTTCGCAACGGCGAGTTGCTTGCGGATTTGCGCAAGGCAGTTGCGGAGCGGGCGCTGAGCGCGCAGATGGAGGCGCGTATCGGGGCGATCACGAGGCCGGCGCCAGGAACCGCCGCAACGGTCACAACCGCAAGCGGGTATTGACGGGCAGCGGGTCGATGGAGGCGGTCGGTTCCGCTGGATCGCCCGCGCCGCTTCGTGCCGCGCCTGATGGAGAAGCATTGCCGGCGCCTGCCAGGTCTTGACGGCAAGGTGATTTCGATGCATGCGCGGGCGTGTCGAGCAGCTGTGCGGGGTTGCGGTCTCGCCGGATTTGATTTCCAAGGTGACGGACGCGACGCATGCGGAGATGCTGGAATGGCAGTCCCGGCCGTCGGACGGAGTTTACGCCATCGCGCACTGCGACGCGCTGCGGGGGAAGACTCGCCAGGAGCGCCTGTTGCGAAACAAGGCGGTGTGCATGGGGATCGGGGCGACCTGCGCGGGGTGCCGGGAGGTTCCGCGGTTCTGGATCGAGCAGACGCAGGGCGCGAAATTCTGGCGGAAGGTGATGCACGAGTGGAAAACGCGGGGGATGCAGGACGTGCCGGTGGCGGTGACCGGCGGCCTGATGGGCTTTCCCGAGGTGATGGAAGCGGTGTATCCGCAAGCCCTGGTGCAAACCTGCATCGTGCATTGAATCCGCTATTCCCTGGTGCTTGCCTCGTAGCGGGAGCGCAAGAGGCCGGCTGCGGCGCTGACGGCCATCTGCCGGGCGCCGGCGGCCGAGCAGGCCAAGGCGGCGCTGGACGCGTTCGAGGCCGGCCCCCGGGGACAAAAGCGTCCGGCTGTTGCTCGGAGCTGGCGTTCCTGCCGGACGCAGATCGTCCCGTTCTTCGCGTTCTCCGAACCGCTGCGCCGGGCGATTTGCACGACCGACGCGATGGAGAGCTTGGACAGCATGGTACGCCGCGCAGTGCGCACGCGGGGGACGCTTCCCGATCGACCGCGCAGCGGCCAAGCTGCTCTGCCTGGCGCTGCGGAAGGTCGCACGGAAATGGACGAGGCCGCCTGCGTCCCGGCACCCGGCGCGCACCGAGTTCGCCCACCAGCTCGACGATAGATTCCGGGTGGCGACGCCATGAAAGCTCCGCCGCATGAGTATCCTACGCGCAGTCACCGCGGACGGGCAAATCAAAACGCAGCAACCTCCCGCACGGAAGTTCTGACAGTCCCTTCGACTGGCGCGCAGATCGGAATAATCCGTTTCCCTTCTTCTTGATGTGCCGAACATGATCAGCCTAGCATCGGGATAGGCAAAGCTCCGCGGCCCCTTTCCGCCTGCGGCGGCCGCCATGCGGATTCGCGCATGGCGGTTCGTCCGGCCGAGCTAGAACCGAAGAGAGCCGGGGCAGTCCAAGCGAGGCCAACTCAAGGCGGAATGTTGCGAAATCGGCGGCAGGGCACGCACCAAGCGCCAAGATCCGGGCACGCCGCCAACAATGCCACCGGCTGGCGCCTCCGTCACGTTCCGGCTGCAGTGCCGCTGCTCGCAGACTCGTCCCTTTCACGATGCTTCCCTGGACGGGCGCTCGGCCCTCCGCAGCCCACCGTTCGATCCCTGCCTCGGCGCCTCCCGGCGCTTCACCGCTTTGCCGCAGCAGGAAGCGCAGCTGCAGCTGGCTGGTCTATCGCAAGCCGCTTCCGAAAAACGCCTTCCAAACTGCCGCTCCGTTCGTTCGGGCTTTCGCCCCTGGCGGAACTGCGATGAAGTCTGCGGACTTCCGCCGCCCGATGAGGCCGGATCACTTCTCCCTCGGTCCGGACTCCCGGACGAGCGGCTGGCCTCCCGGCACGAGCCTCTCCGCCTTCGGCGCCAGAGCGACGGTATGGAATTCGTCGTCCCGTGTCGACTGGCGCGGCACCGTCTGTCCGGTGTCTCGTATCCAGTTCCTGTCGATCGGCTCACGCCCTGGCTCTACGCTTGCTTTAGGCCCTGCCCCGGGACGGTGCCCTGGCAGTTTGCCAGGCCATGGCCTCAATCAGGCCAGGGAAGGCTTTCACCCTCGAGCTGCCCGGCAAGAACGGAAAAGGGGGAGCGGATCTCTCCGCTCCCCCGTGTGAATCGATTCAGGCGGAACGAACCCGGATCCGGGAACGCCCCTCGAATCGTCCGCTCCTACGGGCCGCCAACCTCCGCGCCGAATGCCCCGCGCAACGTGCCGCCGTTTCCAAGACCAGTGCTTTTCGCGGTCCACGTGCCGATCACGCCCATCGGACCGTCGATCGTCTTGCCGACGAACTTGCCCGTCAGCGAGCCCGTATTGCTCGCGACGTCGTCTAGTACGCTCCGATCCGCATGCACGATCCTCGTGGTGGCCGCACTCATGGCGATGCCCAAATTGTTATCGGCGTCCTTCGTCGTGACATCGTCGCCCGATAAAACAATCTGTCCGACATCCGCGCCGCCGTTAGCCAGCGGCACTCCGTCCGGATTCGCGAGACCGCTGATTGTGACGGCGACATCGCTGTCCTCAAAGTCAGCCGCGTCCCACATTACGACGACATCGATCGTCCCTTGGTAGAAAACGGTCAGCTGGACCGCAACCGTCTCGCCCGAGTAGCGCGCCGTGCCGCCGCCCGGATACGTCGGGTCCGTCAAGCTCGAGTACGTCGTCGGCGCGAGCGAGCTGTAGGCGAAGGCGCCAGGACCGTCGCTGGTCCCTCCGTCATCGTCAGTGACCCCGTTCACGTTGACGTAGCCAGACTCCGCTTCCGGCGTGGTCTGCCGCCGCCAGGCGCCGAAGCGGGTGTAGTCCGTCGAAGCGAACCATACCTTTGTCCGAAAAGCCTTCCGGCCGAACACATCCCCCGCCGCTACCGTGGTGAAGCCACCGCCGACGTCGTGGAAGATTCCGCCGTCCTCCAGCTCGTCCTCCAAATCGTCCGCGCTCGCCAGCGCTTCCAGCAGCTCGTCGATCGTCGCCAGGCCCTTCACGTCGTCCGCTTCAGTCCCGTCTCGCGGGTAGTCCGTCGCCGTGAACGTCGGATTGCCGTCTGCGTCCAGGCCGCCCGCCATGAAGTTGTAGGCGTCCGAGGTGCGATTGGTCGCCTGGGTCCACCGGTCACCCGGAACACTGAAGATCGCGGAGGCATCGCCGCCTAAGCCGTTCTCGCCGATGACCCTGTTGCGGATGGCCGTCCAAACGGCGTCGCGTCCCGCAAGGGTGTCTGTGTCGTTCGAAGCTTCGTCCGAAGTGGCGTCCAGCGCGATCCAGCCCTCGAGCACCGTCCGCTGCTGCTCGATGAATTCGACCGTTTCGGCGATGTGCGTCGGGCCGTTGTCCGTCGTCTCGGCGTCCATGTTCAGGGACGAGAGAGCGAGCTCGATCGTCTGCAGGTCGCTATCCGCGGTGCCTGTGTCCGGGTCGATCACGAGCACCAGCTGGCCGTCGTCGTCGATCGTCACGCTGCCTTCGTCGGTGCCTCTCGCTGCCGGCAGCACCGACGTTTCCGCGTCGCCGATCGCCCCCTCCGGCGGCTTGAATTCCGGAGCAGCCTCGACCCGTTCCGCTCCGAAACCGGCGGTTAGCAGGTTCTTGTTCCCCGCACCCCCGGTGTTGCTCAAGTCGCTTGCGGCGTTGGTCTCCGCGATCCACCATATGCCGTGCGCTGCCCGCGCCGGATCGTCCGTGTCCTCCTGGCCCGTCAGCTCGCCCGTGAACCCTCCGTCCACTTGGGTCGACGGCGGGCTGCCTGCCGCGATGGAGTAGTTGATATATGCTTCATCCGAGAGTCCGTCGGTGGCCCAGTTCGCGTTTGCGCCCAGCTTCGCCGGCGACAGTCTGATCGAGTCGACCTCTCCGAACTGGTGCACCCAGGGAGTGCCCTCCGCGTCCCGCAGATTGGTAACCAAGCCGTGCACCGTCTTGTTCACCAGCCGAACCTGGATCGCGATTTCGCCGAAATAGAATCCGGGACTCTCCCCGCTCGTGACCGCGACGGTCTCGCCCTCGTATTGCAGGTTGCCCGTGTCCGGCAGGTCGATGGTCTTCGTCACGTCGTCGATGACGCTGTAGGCGAACGCGCCGATCTTGCCCATGTCGCCGGTCGTCTCGTCCGTATCGCTGGTTCCCCCGGCGTCCGTGTCACTGTCCGCGTCGACGTGCTTCAGATCGTCGCTCGCTAGGTCCCGCTCCTGTTTCCAGTAGGCGCCGAAGCGCGTGTTCCCGGTCATGCCGAGGCCCGCCGACGACATGGTCTGGACCGCGTCGAAGATGTCCATCGCGTCTTCCGCCGAGAGCTTCGCATCCTCCAGCACGCCGTCGCCGTCCTCTTCCGTGGCCGCGGCGAACGCATCGGCACTCGCGAGCGCCGCCAGCAGCATGTCGAACATCTCCACCGCGTCCTCCGCGTCGTCACTGGCAGAGAGCGTCTTCAGCGGGACCTTCGAGGCTGTGCCGTTTGCGGCCAGCCCGAAGATCGAGTCGACATCCGCCTGGGCATCCGTGTTCCACAGGTCGCGGATTTGCGGGTCATAGTCGCCGGTGGTGTCATCGGTGCCGTCCAAGGCGATGTAGGCGTCCACGGCGTCCCGCAGCTTCATGATCTCCTCCAGCGCCTCGGCGACGAAATTGTCGCCCATCAGGTCGGACATCCCGCCCTCCAGCAGCTCGGAAACCGGGAAGCTATCCCCGTTCAGCTCCAGATGCGTGCGGAGTTCGTTCGCCGCCGTGTCCTTGTCGTCGGACGAAAGCGTCGGCAAGCCGATGCGCAGGGACATGTCGGTGCCGGTGTGGATCGCCGTGTCGAACCGCGTGCCCGTCAGCATGCCGTCCTCGTTCATCATGATGTGGTACATGGCCCCGCCGACGTTCACGTCGCCTGTGCCGGACCCGTCCACCATGTCGTCGCCGACATCGTAGCCCATGCGGTCCTCGCGGGTCATCGCGACCAGGCCGGTGCCGCCGATCTCCATCATCTCGGGCTCGAAGCGCGCGGACCAGGACCCGTCGGCCATCATCAGCGTGTAGCGGTTGCCGCTCGCCGACATCACCTCGGAGCCGTCCATCACCGCCATGTCGCCCAGCCACCAGCTCATGTCCTCGGCCATCATCAGCATCACCGAGCCCTGCGTGCCCAGCGCGACCACGACGTTGACCGGGTTATAGGTGGCCATCCACATGCCCTCGTCGTCCATCGAGAGGGTGTACATGTTGCCGTTCATGGCGGTCACGACCTTGCCGGCCATGACTTCGTCCTCGCCCAGCCAGTACGTGCCGTCCTCGGCCATCATCAGCGTGATCGTGTCGCCGCTGATACCCAGCTCGACCATCACCATGGCGGCTTGGTAGACTGCCATCCACATGCCCGCGTCGTCCATCGACAGCATGTACATGCCGTTGTCGGCCATGTAGCTGCCGCCGCTCTCGATCGCCATCTCGCCGATCCAGTACGTGCCGTCCTCGGACTGCTGGATCATGATCGACGCGCCGCTGCTGCCCAGCATGACGGGCATCGCGTCGGGCTTCACCCACGCTGCGGCCCAAAGGCCCTCGTCGTTCATCGTGAGGGTGTACATCATGCCGTTCGAGCCCGTGACGCTGCCGCCGCTCTCGATCGCCATCTCGCCGATCCAGTACGAGCCGTCCTCGGACTTCATCAGGGACGCGGCCCCGCCGTACTCGCCCAGCATCACTTCCATGGCAGGCGGCGCTTGGTAGGCTGCCGTCCATACGCCGTCCTCGAGCGCCAACATGTACATGTTGCCGTTCTCGGCCTCTATGTCGCCGCCGGCAAAGGCTTCCCCGTTAAGGGTGTAGCCGCCGCCTTCCGCGGTCATCAACGTCAACGTTCCGCCGTGCTCGCCGAGGGCGACCTCGACTGGCTGCGGCTGGAACGGTGGCGGCGCCGGCGGAGGTGCCGGCGGCTGAACCACTGGTGCGGGCTCGCTGCCGCATCCGGACAGGCCGAATACGAGCACGAGCGCCAAGAGGCCGAAGCCCCACTTGACTCGATTGCGATTCATTGTCATCTCCTTGATTTCTTCCCTTTGCCCTTGAAAAGCTTTACCGCCCCTCTCGGGCTGTGTTGACTCGGAGGTCCGAAAGGGGCCTCACAGGCAAATTCTAGCACATGCTCTCACGCCCGTACAATCCCTGTCAAGGGAGGGCGCGCTAACAATTTGCATTTTCCTTCGTCTAATGCGACGAAAATCCGCCTCAGTTCCGATCCGAACCTCCATATGCAGATTAGCACGCCGTCGGAGGTCGCGCAATTTTCGAGCCCGCAGGCTCAGCCGGTGCCCGATCCAGTGTGCAGCCGATGCCGGATCTGACAGCGCCATCCTGGCACGATCCGCCCCCGCTGAATCATTAGCTCTTTTCCGCACGCGCGAGGGCCGAGCCTCGGAATACCGCTCGGAAGGCCCCTCCCGCCAAGCTCCTGGCACCGTTTCCTTGCCACCGGATGCTTCGCCGGCGCGCCCCGTGGTCTGCTAATCGGACCGCCCGGGCTCTTGCCCCCCTCAGGGTCCTGCCGTTCGCTTCACGTCGCGCTCGTGCGCCGACCTCGTCCTTGCCACCGCCAAGGTTCGCGCGTTCGCCTCCGCCTGCACGCGGAACGCCCCCTCGCCCTCCTGCCCGAAGCCTATGTGCCCCCCGATCCTTCATGTAACTCGTGTCTACCATCTTGCTCCCGCGCATCGAGCTTCCATCCGCCGGTCTCCAATCAATCGCGCGACACCCGCCACTCGATGGCTAGTGCTCCGTTGCCCCGACCCTTCTTTCCCAGGCCGCGGCCGCCCGGGCAACCGCTTCCGTCGTCAGCGCGCCCTCGCTGGCTTCCCGCCTCGCAGCCGTGCCGGCCGGCAATCCATTTCTCCCGGGAAGCGCTGCGCCCGAGCTGCCAGGGCCGCGGAGAATCCGTCATGACGCCCCGCTCGCCAGCATCCCGCGCAACGCGGACTCGCGTGCCCTTGGGGTAAATCGCATTCCGCGCCTGCCCGTTGCGGCCGCTCCCTGCCCCCAGGATCGACAAGCGCGCAGCCTGCCAAGTGGAGTTACTGCCTTTTCGTGGACAGGTGAGATTGCAGAGGGACGGCAGTGGTATGGTGCTCGATAAGGTGAGGCGATGGAGGTGGCGGTTCCGCGGGATCGCCTGGGCCGCTTCGAGCCGCGCCTGATCGAGAAGTACTGCCGGCGCCTGCCAGGTTTTGACGGCAAGGTGATTTCGATGCATGCGCGGGGCTTGAGCACGCGCGAGATGCGCGGGCATATCAGAGGAGCTGTACGGGGTCTCGGTCTCGGCGGAGCTGATTTCCAAGGTGACGGACGCATTGCATGCGGAGATTCTGGAATGGCAGTCCCGGCCGCTGGACGAGGTCTAGCCCGACCTTCTCAAGAGTTTTGGATTTGGAGGCGTTTTGTCCATTTGGGGTGGTTGGATAGCCTGGCAATGTTGCGTGGGGTGCTGGATCCGGGCAGAGGCCGGGCAAGGGTCGCCAGATCCGCGGTTGCCGGGGTCCGTTTTGTCTTGCCTCCCGCCCTGGCGACGCAGTGGTCCCGCTGACCTCCGACGGGGCTCGAGACGATGGCTGGAGTGCCGCGGCTAGCAGCGCAGGGGCAGGCTCTGGAGACGGGCCAGCACCTGCCCGAAGAGGCCCGCTTCCGGGAAGCCCTCGTCGAACGACAGCCGCACGGCCCGCACGCTGACCCGGATCCGCACGCCGATCTTGAGCAGCTGCAGGCGGATCGTGCCGCATGGCGCCCGCGCCAGCCGCGTGCCCCGCAGACCCCGGCGCCGCAGCAACTCCAGCAGCGCATAAGCGAACGAGGCGAAATACAGGCGCAACTGGTTGGCCCGCATGGTGTGCGCCGAGGTGCGATCCGCGAACAGCGCCAGCTGCTGTTCCTTGATGCGGTTCTCCATGGCGCCCCGCGCGCAGTACACCTGCTCGTACAGCGTGCGCGCCGCCATCCGCCCGGCCCCCAGCGACGTCACCACGAAACGCGGGCTGGCCCCCCGCGGCAAATGCTCTGCCTTGCCGATCAGGCGCCGCTCGCGGCTCCAGCTGTCCAGCGTCCGGTAGCGGAAGTCCTGGAACACCCGCGCCGCCTGCCCCGTCCGCTCGCATGCCTGCCGGGCGCGCTCCATCGCCGGGGCCAGGCTCCGCTTCAAGCGCGCATTCTGCGCGATTCCCAGCACATGCTCCACTCCCTGCGCCTCGCACCAGGCCAGCAATTCCTCGCGGCAGAACCCGCTGTCCCCGCGCAGCCAGATCTCCACCCCCGGCCAGCGCTTCCGGATGCGCCCCACGATGCGTTCCAGCTCCTCCACCGTGCCCTCCGCCGCGTCGCGGTCCGCCGTCCGCAGGCGCGCCCCCAGCAGCTGCTGGCCGCAGAAGATGTACAGCGGCAAGTAACAGTAGCTGCGGTAGTACCCATGGAAGAAGCGGCCTTCCTGCCGGCCATGCAGCGGGTCATCCGTCGCGTCCACGTCCAGCACGATGCGCTCCGGCTGCGCGCCGTGCCAGTCCAGGAACAGGTCCACCAGCAGGGCGTCCAGCCGCGCGGTGTCGGCCACGATCTTCTTGCAGCGTTCCCCGGGGCCCAGCGCCGCCCCCGTCAGCTCCAGGCGGTTCAGCGTGCTCTTGCCCGGCGGCCAGCTCTCCCAGCTCGCCCCGCGCCGCCCGACTACACGCTGCCTTCGCAAGCCTGCGAACTCCAAGCGTGCTGTGCTACACTCTGTCGTCATAAGGCCGTCGTCCTGTTACGTGGTAAGTTGTTCATAATAAATCAATTATACCACAAGACACGGCCTTATACCCTACCCCTCGTGAGAAATCCGGGCTAGGCCATCGTGTACTGCGACGCCCTGCGGGGGGAAGATTCGCGAGGAGGACCTGGTGCGGAACAAGGCGGTCTACATGGGGATCGGGGTGACCTGCGCGGGGTGCAAGGAGGTGCTGGGGTTCTGGATCGAGCAGACGGAGGGCGCGAAGTTCTGGCTGAAGGTGATGCACGAGTTGAAAGCGCGGGGGATGCAGGACGTGCTGGTGGCGGTGACCGACGGCCTGAAGGGCTTTCCGGAGGTGATTGAAGCGGTGTATTCTCAAACCTTGGTGCAAGCCTGCATCGTGCATTTGATCCGCTACTCCCTGGCGCATGCCTCGTATCAGGAGCGCAAGAAGCTGGCGGCGGCTCTGCAGGCCATCTACCGGGCGCCGGGGGCGGAGCAGGCCGAGGCGGCGCTGGACGCGTTCGAGGCCGGCCCCTGGGGACGGAAGTATCCGGCAATCGCTCGGAGCTGGCGTTCCCGCTGGACGCAGATCATCCCGTTCCTCGCGTTCTCCGAACCGCTGCGCCGGGCGATTTACACGACCAACGCGATGGAGAGCTTGCACAGCACGGTGCGCCGCGCAGTGCGCACGCGTGGGCACTTCCCGAATGACCGGGCAGCGGCCAAGCTGATTTACCTGGCGCTGCGGAAGGTCGCACGGAAATGGGTGCGGCCGCCCGCGTTCTGGCACCCGGCGCGCACCGAGTTCGCCCTCCAGTTGGGCGCAAGATTTCGGCTGGTGACGCCATGAGAACTCAGCCGCATGGGCATCATAGGCTCCGTCACCGTGGACGGGCAAATCAAGATGCAGCAACCTCACACACGGAAATTCTGACAGTCCCCAGGGCCGTCGCGCCCTTAGCTTGCGCTCGGGCCGTCCGCTGTGCGCTGCGCGTGCCAGGCCGTCTCGAACTCCATCGGGGAGCGATAGCCTAACGCCGAATGGCGACGCTTGCGATTGCAAAAACCTTCCACGAAACGGAAGATCTCGCGCGCCGCCTCTTCGCGGCTCGCAAACGCAACGCGCTGCAGGAGTTCGCATTCCACTGTGGCGAATAAGCTCTCCGCCATCGCGTTGTCGAAGCAGTTGCCCGCTGCCCCCATCGAGCGCTGGATGCCCGCTGGCGCGCAGCGCCGGCTGAACGCCAGCGCCGTGTACTGGCTGCCGCGATCGGCATGCAACACCACCCCCTGCGCCGCCCGCGTCTCCAGCGCCATCTCCAGCGCCGACTTCACCAGCTCGACCGTCTGCCGCGCGCTCATGGCCCAGCCCACCACCTTGCGACTGCACACATCCAGCACCGTCGCCAGGTACAGAAACCCTTCCTGGGCCGGCACATACGTGATGTCTGCGACCCACAGGCGGTGCGGCGCCGACGCCTCGAAACGGCGCCTCACCCGGTCCGGCGCCACCGCCGCTTCCCGGTCCCTCCGCGTCGTGCATCGCCGTTTCCGGCGCGTCGCCCCCTGCCGGCCCAGCGCCCGCATCAGCCGCGCCACCCGCTGCCGTGACACCGCCACCCGCGCCGGCCGGCTCGGCGGCCGCCCCCGCCACGCATAGTATCCGCTGGGGGAGACTCCCAGCACGCGGCACATCACCGCGATCGGATACTGGACCTGCTACGCTCTGACGAATTCGAACGCCCTTACGGCATCGAAGCGGTCTCCCGAGCGAACCAGGCCGCGGCTTTTGACAGGATCTCCCGTTCCATCCGCAGCCGCCGGATCTCCCGTCGCAGGCGCACCAGCTCCTCCCTCTCGGGACTGCTCAGCCCGTCCTGCCGGCGGCCCTGGTCGCGCTCTGCCTGCGGCATCCAGCGCCGCACCGAATCCACCGCAATCCCAAACTCCCCTGCCACCTCCCGCGCGCTGCGATCACCCAGCTGCATCCGCTTCACGACTTGCTCCCGAAACTCCTTCGGGCAGGCCTTTACATAGGCATGTTTGCTTGTCTGTTAAGAATGGGGCTGTGAAGGGTCCTGAATAGGGATCCAGCCCCGGGCATGCGCATGCCCGGGGCCGGGCGGCGGCAGGACCGCAGCTTGCTCGGCGATCTTGCGCCGTCGATGAGTAGGGTCACCGCCGCCTTTCCTCCGTCCTGGATGGATACGAGAGCATCAAGGCTCGCATGACAAGCAAAGGAGAAGGAACAATGCCCCTTCAGCATACCGTCGGCATCGACGTTTCCAAGGCCCGCCTGGACGCCCGCCGGCTATCGGACGGCGAGGCCGCCCAGTTCGCCAACACCAAGGCGGGCTTCCAACAGCTGGTCGCCTGGAGCGGCGACGCCGTCGAGTGCATCGCCTACGAGGGCGGGGGCAAGGAGGCCCCAAGTCAATGAGCAAACATGCTTATGTGAAGGCGTACCCGAAGGAGTTTCGGGACAAGGTCGTGCAGCTGGTGCAGGTCAGTGAGCGTAGCCTGCGGGAGGTGGCCGAGGAATTCGGGATCTCGACGGACTCGGTGCGGCGCTGGGTGCAGCAGGCGGAGCGCGACCAAGGCACCCGCAAGGACGGCGTCAGCAGTCCGGAGCGGGAGGAACTGATCCGCCTGAGGCGGGAGAACCGGCAACTGAAGATGGAGCGGGAGATCCTGTCAAAAGCGGCGGCCTGGTTCGCTCGGGAGACCGGTTCGATCCCGTAAGAGTGTTCGAATTCGTAAGAGCGCACCAGGGGCAGTATCCGATCGCCTGCATGTGCCGGGTGCTGGGGGTCTCCACCAGCGGGTACTATGCATGGCGGAAGCGGCCGCCGAGTCGGCGGGCGCAACGGGACCAGGAGTTGAGCGAGCGGATCCGGGCGATCCACAAGCGCTCGCGGCAGACGTACGGGGCGCGGCGGGTGCACGCGGAACTGCGGACCCGGAGCGTGGTCGTAGCGCGACGGCGGGTGGCGCGGCTGATGCGGGCGCAGGGGCTGGTGGGGGTGACGCGGAGGAAGCGGCGGAGCACGACCCGCAGGGACCCGCAAGCGGCGGTGGCGCCGGACCGGGTGAAGCGGCAGTTCGAGGCCGCGGAGCCGAACCGGTTATGGGTCGCTGACATCACGTATGTGCCGACGCTGGAAGGGTTTGTGTACTTGGCGATGGTGCTGGGCGTGTTCAGCCGGAAGATCGTGGGCTGGGCGATGAGCGCGCGGCAGACGGTCGAGCTGGTGCAGGCGGCGTTGACGATGGCGGTGCGGACGCGGGGAGCGCTGGGAGTGGTGTTCCATTCCGACCGAGGGAGCCAGTACACGGCGGTGGCGTTCACCCGGCAGTGCGGCGCAATGGGCCTCGAGCGTTCGATGGGAGCGGCGGGGAACTGTTACGACAACGCGATGGCGGAGAGCTTCTTCGCGACGTTGGAATGCGAATTACTGCAGCGGGTTCCGTTCGCGGGCCGGGAGCAGGCTGAACAGGAACTGTTCCGCTTTCTGGAAGGCTTCTGCAATCGCCGTCGACGGCATTCGGCGTTGGGCTACCTCTCGCCGGTGGAGTTCGAGCAGGCCTGGCACGCCGGGCAGCAGGCTGCCTGAGGTCAGTTCCGGTTCAGGGCGCGACGGCCAGGACGCCGGGCTCGTACACCCTCGGTGTATCATCTATCCGTGCACCACGGCGTGGGCAGGAGAGAGGTCGCGGCAACGGTAACGGTAGTTTTACCAACCTACCCTACCAACGGCCATGCGAACGGCTCTGCCTGGTCAAATTTGGCACAAGCAGCCTCGATCGGCGGAGCCAGTCCCCGTCGAAGCTGCGGAGAAGAGAGCGGGCAGAGGGGATGATGATGAGATTGCTTGACACTTGCGGGACTGTCAGAATTTCCGTGTGTGAGGTTGCTGCATCTTGATTTGCCCGTCCACGGTGACGGAGCCTATGATGCCCATGCGGCTGAGTTCTCATGGCGTCACCAGCCGAAATCTTTCGCCCAACTGGAGGGCGAACTCGGTGCGCGCCGGGTGCCAGAACGCGGGCGGCCGCACCCATTTCCGTGCGACCTTCCGCAGCGCCAGGCAGAGCAGCTTGGCCGCTGCCCGGTCATTCGGGAAGTGCCCACGCGTGCGCACTGCGCGGCGCACCGTGCTGTGCAAGCTCTCCATCGCGTTGGTCGTGTAAATCGCCCGGCGTATCGGTTCGGAGAACGCGAGGAACGGGATGATCTGCGGCCAGCGGGAACGCCAGCTCCGAGCGATAGCCGGATACTTCCGTCCCCAGGGGCCGGCCTCGAACGCGTCCAGCGCGGCCTCGGCCTGCTCCGCCCCCGGCGCCCGGTAAACGGCCTGCAGTGCCGCCGCCAGCTTCTTGCGCTCCTGATACGAGGCATGCGCCAGGGAGTAGCGGATCAAATGCACGATGCAGGCTTGCACCAGGGTTTGAGGATACACCGCTTCAATGACCTCCGGAAAGCCCTTCAGGCCGTCGGTCACCGCCACCAGCACGTCCTGCATCCCCCGCGCTTTCAACTCGTTCATCACCTTCAGCCAGAACTTCGCGCCCTCCGTCTGCTCGATCCAGAACCCCAGCACCTCCTTGCACCCCGCGCAGGTCACCCCGATCCCCCTGTAGACCGCCTTGTTCCGCACCAGGCCCTCCTCGCGAATCTTCACCCGCAGCGCGTCGCAGTACACGATGGCGTACACCTCCTCCAGCGGCCGCGACTGCCATTCCAGAATCTCCGCATGCACCGCGTCCGTCACCTTGGAAATCAGCTCCGCCGAGACCGAGACCCCGTACAGCTCCTCGACATGCCCGCGCATCTCGCGCGTGCTCAAGCCCCGCGCATGCATCGCAATCACCTTGCCGTCGAAACCTGGCAGGCGCCGGCAGTACTTCTCGATCAGGCGCGGCTCGCAGCGGCCCAGGCGATCCCGCGGAACCGACCGCCTCCATCGCCCCGCTGCCCGTCAATACCCGCTTGCGGTTGTGACCGTTGCGGTGGTTCCTCGCCCCGGCCTCGTGCGCGCCCTCCCAATGCGCCTCCATCTCCGCGTTCAGCGCCCGCTCGGCAACTGCCTGGCGCAAATCCGCCAGCAACTCGCCGTTGCGAAACGCCTCTAGCGGGTCCTCTCCCGCCAGCAACTCGTCCAATACCTCGTCGCTGATCCGCTGCCTGTGCTTCGTCATCAGAGGTCCTCCTTGCAGACCATCCTAAGACCTCACACACGTAATTTCTGACAGGGCTACACTTGCAGCTTGTAGCGCCATGATGGAGCCACCCTCAGCGGAGCAGTCTCACCTACCGCACCTCAACCTGTCCACGGGACTGTAGGCCACCCCAATCCTGCAGTCCGTGCCCGGCTGCGGCCCGGTCTGCGCCGCCGGCCTGTGCGCCGACATGCCCCAGCTCGGCACGCTGCAGCGCCGCCAGGCGGCCGCCCTGCTGGGCGTCGCCCCCTACGACAATCAAAGCGGGGCCAGCGACGGCCAGCGCCGCATTCGCGGCGGGCGCCGCTATCCCCGCAACCTGCTCTACATGGCGGCCGTCTCCGCCATCCGCTGCCACGCCGCGTGCCAGGCGCTCTACCAGCGCCTGCTCAACAAGGGCCGCCAGCCCAAGGTGGCCCTCGTCGCCGTCATGCGCCAGCTTGTCACGCTGTGCAACGCCCTGCTCCGCGACAACCGCACCTGGCAACCGGAACCCCCTCCCCGCGAGGCACTCGCCTGCAGGCCGCCGCCCTGCCGGCCCTCTCTCGCGGCGGCGGCCTGCTGCCGCCCGCCTGTGGCCCGCCAACCGCACTACCCATGATGCACACCGTGTTTTCTCGCCGTTCCCGCTTGACACGCAACACGGAAGCTGGCGCGGAACAAGGCGGTCTACATGGGGATCGGGGTGACCTGCGCGGGGTGCAAGGAGGTGCTGGGGTTTTGGATCGAGCGGACGGAGGGCGCGAAGTTCTGGCTGAAGGTGATGCACGAGCTGAAAACGCGGGGGATGCAGGACGTGCTAGCCCGACCTTCTCAAGAGTTTTAGATTTGGAGGCGTTTTGTCCATTTGGGGTGGTTGGATAGCCTGGCAATGTTGCGTGGCGTGCTGGATCCGGGCAGAGGCCGGGCAAGGGTCGCCAGATCCGCGGTTGCCGGGGTCCGTTTTGTCTTGCCACGCGCCCCGCCGACGCAGTGGTCCCGCTGACCTCCGACGGGGCTCGAGACGATGGCTGGAGTGCCGCGGCTAGCAGCGCAGGGGCAGGCTCTGGAGACGGGCCAGCACCTGCCCGAAGAGAGGCCCGCTTCCGGGAAGCCCTCGTCGAACGACAGCCGCACGGCCCGCACGCTGACCCGGATCCGCACGCCGATCTTGAGCAGCTTCAGGCGGATCGTGCCGCATTGCGCCCGCGCCAGCCGCGTGCCCCGCAGGCCCCGGCGCCGCAGCAACTCCAGCAGCGCATAAGCGAACGAGGCGAAATACAGGCGCAGCTGGTTGGCCCGCATGGTGTGCGCCGAGGTGCGATCCGCGAACAGCGCCAGCTGCTGTTCCTTGATGCGGTTCTCCATATCGCCCCGTGCGCAGTACACCTGCTCGTACAGCGTGCGCGCCGCCATCCGCCCGGCCTCCATCGCCGGGGCCAGGCTCCGCTTCAAGCGCGCATTCTGCGCGATTCCCAGCACATGCTCCACTCCCTGCGCCTCGCACCAAGCCAGCAATTCCTCGCGGCAGAACCCGCTGTCCCCGCGCAGCCGGATCTCCACCCCCGGCCAGCGCTCCCGGAGGCGCCCCGCGATGCGTTCCAGCTCCTGCACCGTGCCCTCCGCCGCGTCGCGGTCCGCCGTCCGCAGGCGCGCCCCCAGCAGCTGCTGGCCGCAGAAGATGTACAGCGGCAAGTAACAGTAGCTGCGGCAGTACCCATGGAAGAAGCGGCCTTCCTGCCGGCCATGCAGCGGGTCATCCGTCGCGTCCACGTCCAGCACGATGCGCTCCGGCTGCGCGCCGTGCCAGTCCAGGAACAGGTCCACCAGCAGGGCGTCCAGCCGCGCCGTGTCGGCCACGATCTTCTTGTAGCGTTCCCCGGGGCCCAGCGCCGCCCCCGTCAGCTCCAGGCGGTTCAGCGTGCTCTTGCCCGGCGGCCAGCTCTCCCAGCTCGCCCGGCGCCGCCCGCGGCCCGCCGCCCCGCACAGCAGCGACCACAGCCTGCTCTGGCGCAACGTGTCGTGATCGTTCAGGTCCTCATAGCCCAGCGCCAGCCCCAGCACGCGCGCTGCCAGCAGCACTTCCAGCGCATGCTGCGTCCGTCGCGGGTCGCGGTGATCCCGGAAACACGCACTCAACCGCCGGAACAGCCCCGTCCGCAGGGCCAGCTCGCGCAGCAGCAGCCCGCCGCCATCCGACCCCAGTTCCCCGCCGTCAAACCGCCCGACTACACGCTGCCTTCGCAAGCCTGCGAACTCCAAGCGTGCTGTGCTACACTCTGTCGTCATAAGGCCGTCGTCCTGCTACGTGGTAAGTTGTTCATAATAAACCAATTATACCACAAGACACGGCCTTATACCCTACCCCTCGTGAGAAATCCGGGCTAGTGTCGCTGACCGACGACTTGAAAGGCTTTCCCGCGGTGATTGACGCGGTGTATCCGCAAGCCCTGGCGCAAACCTGCAGAGTGCATTTAATCCGCTATTCCCTGGCGCACGCCTCGTATCAGCAGCGCAAGAGGCTGGCGGCGGCGCTGAAGGTGATCTGCCGGGCGCCGGCGCTGGAGCAGGCCGAGGCGGCGCTGGACGCGTTCGAGGCCGGCCCCTGGGGACGGAAGTATGCGGCTGTTGCTCGGAGCTGGCGTTCCCGCTGGATACAGATCATCCTGTTCTTCGCGTTCTCGGAATCGCTGCGCCGGGCGATTTACTCGGCCGACGCGATGGAGAGCTTGAACAGCACGGTGCGCACACTGGGGCACTTCCCGAATGACCGGGCAGCGGCCGAGCTGATCTACCTGGCGCTGCGGAAATTCGAACGAAAATGGGAGCGGCCGCCCGCGTTCTGGCATCCGGCGCGCACCGAGTTCGCCCTCCACCTCGGCGCGAGATTTCGGCTGGTGACGCCATGGGAACTCAGCCGTATGGGTATCATAGGCGCCGTCGCCGTGGACGGGCAAATCAAGATGCAGCAACCTCCAGCAAGGAAATTCCGGCAGTCCCACGGTCCATGCCGAAAGGAGCACTCACATGAAGCAATCAATCATCGTCACGGGGCTGGCCGGGCTTGTTGCGGCCTTCCCGATTGAAGGTGTGGCGAAATCGCTGCACCACTTCCTGTCAACGAGGCAGTACGAAGCGGCTCTCGATGCCATGAGAGTCGCCACCGACCTCAACGCAAGGAGTTCCAGCGGTCGAACACCCTTGACGATCGCGGCGCGGAATCCAGCCAATGACGGCTACGACATGGTTTACGCCCTGCTATCGCTCGGTGCGGACCCGGATTTGCGGGATGGCGAGGGCGCAACTCCACTGCACTACGCGGCCCGGGCCGGCATGCTCTCTGTCGTTCACCTGCTGGTGGATCGGTTTGGAGCGAAGGTGAACGCGCCGCAGATCAAGCCGGACGAATCCGAGACGCCGATTGTATGGGCGGCTCTCCAGGGTCACGTTCGCGTCGTCCGCTATCTCGAATCACGCGGAGCCGCGTTCCCCAAGGATCGTGAATTCGACATGCGATTTCGCATGACAGAGGCGATTTACAAGCAACGGCTGCTCGGCGATGTCGAAGAGACGCATGACGGCTCTCCGTTTTTCCGCAATTTGATGAGCGTGCGCGCTCGCGTGCTCGCGTTGCAGGACGTCGGTGCTCCACCTCTCATCATCGAGCACGAGCAGGAGCGCTTGCGCGCCTTCACGGAACTGGCCGGCGATCCAGCGCGGGCGGACGAACGTGGCGTTACATTGTACCGCGAGGCCTCGCGGATAAGCGGCAAGGCGATGAGCCGCAAGCCCGGGTATTTTGAACAGCTCAAGGCATGGGCCAGGAAACGCAGGCCCAGCGATGAATAGCAAGACGGCAACTGGAGTTGCTACCTTTTCGTGGACAAGGGGTGCACGACATGGATTTGAGATTCCGCTGACCTGAGGTGCACCTCCATACTGGGTAACGGGTTTGCTCCCAAGATTCTGACTGTACACAATACAGGAAGAAAGGAGACCCTCTGCCCGGCTCCATCCCCCGCCTCGAAGCCCGCCGCGACCGCATCCTGCAGCTCATCGCCGGCCTCGGCGACATGCGCCCCGGCTCGCTCTCCTGCCGCTCCCGCCGCTGCGGCAAGCCCTCCTGCCACTGCAGCTCCCCCGGCGGCAAGCTCCACGGCCCCTACTGGTCGCTCACCTTCAAGCACAACGGCAAGACGCGCCACCGCTCCCTGCGCCCCGACCAGGTCGAGACCGCTCGCCACCAGATCGCCAACTTCCGTCGCTACCAGGACCTGTCGGCCGCACTCGTCGAAGTCAGCGAGCAACTCTGCCAGGCCCGCCTGGCCCAGCGCGCCGCCCCGACCGCCAGGCTGGTGAAAAAAGACCTTGCAGCAGCGCTTCGCCCTCGACATCCGCACCGAGATCGACCGTTTCGTAGGCAGCGGCCCGGCGGACACGATCGACTTCGAGGCTCTCGAAACCGCCGCGTGCCGCAGTGGGGTTACTAGGCTTTGGTGGACAGTTAAGGGTGCGGCAGGTGCTGAGGCTCGAAGAGTGCCGCACCATGGTGTCGAAGACAGTTGGGGAAGTCAAGTGCCGAGGGCCGGCAGAACGTCAGCTACACGGGGCGTGCCGCCGGAAGCGCCAGCGGGCTCTGCCGGGGGGCCACCCGCCAGCAAGACGGCGGCCTCCTGACCGCCCTGCCATGGGGGTGCCGTGGAGCTGACGGCACGCCGTCCTGCTCCTGCTATTGCGGGGATGATCCAGGCCTCCGGAAGACTTGGGGGGCTGGGGGGCCGCGTCCCCCGACGGGCGACCCGGGGCCTGCGCTGGCTAGTTCCGCGCCGCCCTCCGTTCGAAGTCCGCCGGCGACAGATAGCCGAGGGCCGAGTGCCGGCGGCGCCGATTGTAGAAGCCTTCCAGGAAGCGGAAGATCTCGCAGGCCGCTTGCTCGCGGGTGGCGCACGAGCTGCGTTGCAGCAGCTCGCACTCCAAGGTCGCAAAAAAACTCTCCGCCATGGCGTTGTCGAAACAGTTGCCCCGGGCGCCCATGGATTGGCGGACGCCGGCCTGCTCGCAGCGGCGGGTGAACGCCAGCGCGGTGTACTGGCTGCCGCGGTCGGCATGGAAGATCACGCCGCGCGCCGCGCGGGCCTGCAGGGCCATGTCCAGCGCGGAGCGCACCAGAGCGGCCGTCTGCCGCGCCCCCATGGCCCAGCCCACCACCTTGCGGCGGAACACGTCCAGCACCGTGGCCAGGTACAGAAAGCCTTCCCGCGTCGGCACATACGTGATGTCGGCCACCCACAGGCGGTGCGGCCCGGATGCCTCGAAGCGCCGCCGGACGCGGTCCGGAGCGACTTCCGCCTCGCGGTCCGCCCGGGTCGTGCAGAGCCGCCGGCGGCGGGTCACGCCCTGCAGCCCCAGCGCCCGCAGCAGCCGCGCCACCCGCTGCCGCGACACGCTCTCGCCCGCAGCCAGCAGCTCGGCCTGCACCCGCGGCGCCCCGTAGGTCCCTCGCGAAGCGGCGTGGATCCCGGCGATCTGCCGACTCAGCCGCTCGTTCTCTCGCGCCCGCCGGCTCGGCGAGCGCTGGCGCCATGCATAGTAGCCGCTGGAGGAGACACCCAGCACGCGACACAGGCAGGCAATCGCATAGCAGCCCTGGCGCGCCTTCACGAATGCGAAGACCCGGACGGCATCGAAGCGGTCTCCCGAGCGAACCAGGCCGCGGCTTTTGCCAGGATCTCGCGCTCCATCCGCAGCCGGCGGTTGTCACGCCGCAGCCGCGCCAGCTCCTGGCGCTCGGAGGTCCGCAGGCCGTCCTTGCGCCGCCCCGCGTCCAGATCGGCCTGCTTCATCCAGCGCAGCACCGAGTCCGCCGAGATCCCGAACTCCTCGGCGATCTCGCGCGGGCGGCGCTTGCCGACCTGCGCCACCTGCACCACCTGCTCCCGGAACTCCTTGGGATACGGTTTCACATACTCTCGCTTGCTTGTCTGTTAAGAATGGGGCTGTGAAGGGTCCTGAATAGGGATCCGGCCCCGGGCATGCGCATGCCCGGGGCCGGGCGGCGGCAGGACCGCAGCTTGCTCGGCGATCTTGCGCCGTCGATGAGTAGGGTCACCGCCGCCTTTCCTCCGTCCTGGATGGATACGAGAGCATCAAGGCTCGCATGACAAGCAAAGGAGAAGGAACAATGCCCCTTCAGCATACCGTCGGCATCGACGTTTCCAAGGCCCGCCTGGACGCCCGCCGGCTATCGGACGGCGAGGCCGCCCAGTTCGCCAACACCAAGGCGGGCTTCCAACAGCTGGTCGCCTGGAGCGGCGACGCCGTCGAGTGCATCGCCTACGAGGGCGGGGGCAAGGAGGCCCCAAGTCAATGAGCAAACATGCTTATGTGAAGGCGTACCCGAAGGAGTTTCGGGACAAGGTCGTGCAGCTGGTGCAGGTCAGTGAGCGTAGCCTGCGGGAGGTGGCCGGGGAATTCGGGATCTCGACGGACTCGGTGCGGCGCTGGGTGCAGCAGGCGGAGCGCGACCAAGGCACCCGCAAGGACGGCGTCAGCAGTCCGGAGCGGGAGGAACTGATCCGCCTGAGGCGGGAGAACCGGCAACTGAAGATGGAGCGGGAGATCCTGTCAAAAGCGGCGGCCTGGTTCGCTCGGGAGACCGGTTCGATCCCGTAAGAGTGTTCGAATTCGTAAGAGCGCACCAGGGGCAGTATCCGATCGCCTGCATGTGCCGGGTGCTGGGGGTCTCCACCAGCGGGTACTATGCATGGCGGAAGCGGCCGCCGAGTCGGCGGGCGCAACGGGACCAGGAGTTGAGCGAGCGGATCCGGGCGATCCACAAGCGCTCGCGGCAGACGTACGGGGCGCGGCGGGTGCACGCGGAACTGCGGACCCGGAGCGTGGTCGTAGCGCGACGGCGGGTGGCGCGGCTGATGCGGGCGCAGGGGCTGGTGGGGGTGACGCGGAGGAAGCGGCGGAGCACGACCCGCAGGGACCCGCAAGCGGCGGTGGCGCCGGACCGGGTGAAGCGGCAGTTCGAGGCCGCGGAGCCGAACCGGTTATGGGTCGCTGACATCACGTATGTGCCGACGCTGGAAGGGTTTGTGTACTTGGCGATGGTGCTGGGCGTGTTCAGCCGGAAGATCGTGGGCTGGGCGATGAGCGCGCGGCAGACGGTCGAGCTGGTGCAGGCGGCGTTGACGATGGCGGTGCGGACGCGGGGAGCGCTGGGGGTGGTGTTCCATTCCGACCGAGGGAGCCAGTACACGGCGGTGGCGTTCACCCGGCAGTGCGGCGCAATGGGCCTCGAGCGTTCGATGGGAGCGGCGGGGAACTGTTACGACAACGCGATGGCGGAGAGCTTCTTCGCGACGTTGGAATGCGAATTACTGCAGCGGGTTCCGTTCGCGGGCCGGGAGCAGGCTGAACAGGAACTGTTCCGCTTTCTGGAAGGCTTCTGCAATCGCCGTCGACGGCATTCGGCGTTGGGCTACCTCTCGCCGGTGGAGTTCGAGCAGGCCTGGCACGCCGGGCAGCAGGCTGCCTGAGGTCAGTTCCGGTTCAGGGCGCGACGGCCAGGACGCCGGGCTCGTACACCCTCGGTGTATCATCTATCCGTGCACCACGGCGTGGGCAGGAGAGAGGTCGCGGCAATGGTAACGGTAGTTTTACCAACCTACCCTACCAACGGCCATGCGAACGGCTCTGCCTGGTCAAATTTGGCACAAGCAGCCTCGATCGGCGGAGCCAGTCCCCGTCGAAGCTGCGGAGAAGAGAGCGGGCAGAGGGGATGATGATGAGATTGCTTGACACTTGCAGCTTGTAGCGCCATGATGGAGCCACCCTCAGCGGAGCAGTCTCACCTACCGCACCTCAACCTGTCCACGGGACTGTAGGCCACCCCAGCCTGAGCTGGGACCGCCCCGCCTGCTGGCCTGCAGACGATCGGTGCAGCGCCAGCGTGACCAACGCCGCTACGTGCCCCACGCTCCGCGGAAACCCGTGTCCCTCGCAGCTCAGTACCTCCCCGCTGTTCACCCCAAATTGACAAATGGATACTCATCGCGAGTGCTTCCGGGACCTAGGTGAATGTTGCTGTACGGGTTGTATCCTTCCTTCTCGTTCGGATTCCCAAAGTCGTCCCAGCGAATGCCTAGGGTTAGCATCAGATTGGGGCGGACCTTCCACTCGTCCTGGAGGAAGACGCCCTCGGTGACCATCTCGTAGGCGAAAAGGTAGCAACTCCAGCCGCAGCCGCCTTCCCGGGAGGCTGTTGCATGAACCCCCGCCACCCGCTCCTCCCCGCGGCCCTGCCCACGAGCCCGCCTCTCAGCGGCCCGGAACCACGGATACCCTACACTTTTTCTCATTTTTCCCCAGAATTCTCTTGACACCGCACACGAAAGCTCATCTCTGGTTGGAAACAACCCCCTCGTCCAGGCTCATGTCACGTTGGAAAAGGGTGCACGACACTATGTTTGGATTTCGGCTTGGACGCATGGGTTTTCGGCCCGTTCAGCCCAGAAGTCCTCGTAGTTGCCGCTGAGAACGCAGCTGCGCAGGGCGAGGATGGCGTTGGCACCGCTGACAGTCCAGTACATGCCCGAGCGCTTGAGGCGTCCGACCACCGTGCGGCAGCCGGACTCCGCGACCCCAGAGCCCACGCACAGGCCCTGGGCGCGGTACTCCGGGTAGCGCATGCGGCTGCGGTTCTTGTCGATGTAGGCGGCGCACTTGCCGGCTTCCTCGCAGGTGCCGGCGTGGGCACGCAAGGTGGCGAGCAGGCCGTCGATGCGGCCCTGCTCGAGGTCGTCGCAGCGGGCGTCGGCCCAAGGCTCGACAAGCGCCTTGTCGTGGGCGAAGAGCACCCTAGCAACCTCCCACAGCTTCTCCTTCGCGTGCCAGAGATCGACAATCTGGATCGCGCCGGGGTAGTCCTCTGAGGCGATGCGCCAGATCCAGCTGGCTCCGTCCCCCAGGATGACGCGACGGCGGGCGAGCGGGAAGCGCCGTCGCTCGGCCTCGCGACGCCGGTGCCGTCGACGCCGAGATACGCCGTCGGGGCGGGAGGCGGTGCTGGCGCGGGAGGAGCCTGCCGCTCAAGGGCGGCCAGCTGGCGGCCGAGGGCCTCGGCGGTGCGCTGCACATGCTTGGTGCCCACGCGCACGCCGGCCAGCTCGTCGAGCAGGCCGCTGGCTTGCGCGAAGCTGACGAGGGCGGCGGCCGAGCCGGTCATGCGGGTCACGCCCGGGGACAGATCGGTGCGCGCCATGCCCAGCGCCCGGTCGCGGGGGAAGCAGCCCTGGCCGCAGGCGGGGCAGTGGTAGTAGGCGCGCTCGAGGGTCAGCCCGCCCAGGACGGTCTCGACGGTCTTGGCTCGCCGTCCGGCGTAGCGCGCGGGCTGGCCGCAGGGACAGGCCAGGGCGGCGCCGACGTGGTCGCTGCGGTCGGCGTTGAAGCGCCGTTCCACGGCTCGCGCTGCCAGTTCCAGCGCCCGCTGGCGCAGGCGGGTCTCCAGCGCCTCGAAATCGACGGCGTCCGCCGCGCCGGGAGCTACGAAGCGGGCGATTTCGGCTTCGATGGCGCGGGCGAACACCTGCGTGCACGCTTTTTTCTTGCCGCGCGCCGGGTGTCGGTGCCGGCCTGAGGCAGGCGGGCGTCGGCGAGTTGCTCGCAGACGTCGACGAGTGCGGCGGTCAGGCGTCGGAAGCGCTGGTACTCGTCGAGCTGGGATTGGACGGCGGTGGCGGCGGCGGACGGCAGGGAGCGGGAGGTGCGCTTGCCCTCGAGGTTGCGGACGAGCAGGAAGTAGGGGCCATGGCCGGGATCGCCTTGCTGGCGGCAACGGCAGGTGGGGGTGCTGCACTTCATGTAGCGGTGGACGAGGGAGCCGGGGCGCATGTCACCGATGGCAACGAGTTCAGCGAGGATGCTTTGACGGTTCTGCTCGAGGGTAGGGATGTGGGGACGCGTTGGCAGAGCGCCTCCTTGCTTTAACTGTATATGCTAAAGCACGCCATGCGCAACTCCCGCCGGATGAACGTCGTCGGAACCCAAGCCCATCAAATCCGGGCTATCTCACGACCATGTCATGCACCCGTTGGAAAACGCTCGCTATTGACATTCAACTTTCTATCCGCTACGCTTCTCGCCGGCCCGAAGCTTCCCGCCCGCCGCTCGGGCCATCGCTTCATCAGGCGGTTACGGGCACTTGGTTGGAGCACTGGAATGAAACGAAAACCACCACTAGCAGTGGCAAGGCAAGGATCCGCCGCAGGCGATCGGTCGCAAGCCCGCAAAAGGAGCCAAGCCATGAAACGAATACGGACAGGCGTCCTTCTAGCGCTATCGGCAACCGCCGTTCCCGGAGGGGCGGCAAGCGTGGGCGATCTGAACAGCCTGCTTGACAGCAGCCAGTTCGAAGCGGCCCTCCGCATGATGCCGTCCGTGCTGGATCTCAACGTCCTGTCAGAGAGCGGGAAGACCCCGCTCACGGTTGCAGGAGGAATCCCCACGAACGATGCGTATGACATGGTGCATGCCCTCCTGGCCTTGGGTGCCGATCCGCGTCTTCGGAACGGTGAGGGCCTGACAGCACTGCACTACGCTGCCGGTAACGGCATACTGTCGGTCGTCCATCTCCTGGTAGACGGCTTTGGTGCGGATCCGGACAGCCCCAAGCAATACGATGATGGCGATTTCAACCATGACGAAACGCCCGTCATCTGGGCGGCTAGGGAGGGTTATGTACGCATCGTCCGGTTCCTGGAATCGCGAGGGGCCGTGTGCCCTGAGAGGCTTGCTTTCCCGATGCTTTACAAGGCGGCACGGGACGCCAACTACCATCAGATCCTTGCCGACACGAACATCCATAAGAGGCCTTTTCTTCATGTACGAGTTCATGTGGAGGCTGAATTGCTGACCAGACAGGAGATGGAAGCTCCGAGACTTGTCGTCCAATGGGCGAAAGAGCGCATCAAGGCCGTGGAAGAACTCGCCATTGATCCGGAGTGGCAGGACCGTGACAGCCTGGATATATTCCGCGAGTCCCGTCGTATCAGCTGGGAAAGGATGCTCGCTGAGCCGGAATTCCAGAAGCAGCACCAAGCGTGGAGGGCCCGAATTGATACGGAATTCCGATGACTTGTCGAATGATCGCGCTCGTCGCATCCGCACTCCTGGCTGCTGTCGCAGCCTTCGCCCAGCCGGAACCCGGCCAGCGCATTCCCATCTGCACCCTTTGCTCGGAATGCGCCAAAGTGGAGGAAGACTATGAAAACGATATGGAGTTCTGCGAGCGTCAGTTCGGTACCACAGATGTGAGGGCATGCGGCCATCCGTACAACATCGAAAAAGCTGTACCGGGTCTCAAGGAAGACGCGTTGAAAGTTTGCAGTGTTCCTATCGATGTTTTGATTCCCGAAACGCTCACTCCCGAGGAGATCGAGGAAGATCGTAAACAGACCGAGGAAGATTGTAAGAAAAAAGTCGAGGACGTAGACTGGTCTGGAGAGGCTCGCAAAAGGTGCAGCGATGCTCTCACGAATTGCCAGAACCGGGTCGTTCCATTGGATCGGGAGGAGCTCACGAAGTGTTTCAAGAACTGCCACCCGACCTGCATCCAAGGAGACCGGACCATTATTGCGGGACCAGCGAAACCGGACGAGTACGGCAACTGCCCCTCCGGCTACGTCAATGCCGGGGACCACTGCGTCCATCCGGCGACGCGCGACCAGCTGGAGAAGAATTGCGAAGAACAGGGCGGAACCTGGGATTCGGTCCTCTGTATCTGCACCGGGGACGTAATCAACAGCAATAACGCGGACTATCTTGCCCATGCCATTCAAACCAGCCAGGACAATCAAACCAGCCAGGACAAGACGGGAGGGACGCCTCCGGAATGCCCCGTCGGCAGCACGCTGGTCAACGGGCAGTGCGTCTCGGATAGCAGCGGTACGACAAAGCAATGCACGGACGGCCTGCGCTTCGACACGAACGCGAACATCTGCACCGACCAGAACCGTTACTACGTGCCGTGCCGGGAGGGCTACCACTGGGACTTCTCGCAGGGCAAGGAGAATGCCAGATGCACGATGGACGAGGCGGAGAGCCAGCGCCGCGGGCAGGAGGCCCAGCAGCGCGACGAGGAGCGGGAGCGCCTGGTGCAGCTGGAAGCGAAGCGGCTGGAGGGGGAGGCCGAGGAGCGCGCCGGGCTGGAAACGGAGCGGCTGGAAGCGGAGGAAGCGGAGCGCCTCCGCCTCGAAGAGGAAGAGCGCCGCCGTTTGCAGGGCGGCGGCGGGGGCGGCAGCGGGGGCGGCGGCAGCGGGGACACGGACCCGGATGGCGACGATTCCAGTGGGCAATGCGAGGACTCGTACACCGGCGCGATGAATTCGTGCACCCTAAGCCACAGCAGCGATGTGGCGGCTTGCGGCGAGCTGGGCACGGAGGAGGAGAAGGCAGCCTGCCAGGACGCGGCGGATGCTGCCCTGGACGCCTGCCTCGAGGCGGCCTCGACCGAGCTGGAGGACTGCCTCGACTCAGTCGAGGGCAGCTGTGCGGAGGGCTCCAGCTGGCAGGTGGTGGACGGAGTCGGCCAATGCGTGGAGGACGAGCCGGTCGGGAACTGTGCGGAGGGCTCCAGCTGGCAGGTGGTGGACGGAGTCGGCCAATGCGTGGAGGACGAGCCGGTCGGGAACTGTGCGGAGGGCTCCAGCTGGCAGGTGGTGGACGGAGTCGGCCAATGCGTGGAGGACGAGTAGGCACCGTGAGGGAGCTGGCGCGGCGTAGCCTGCAGCTCGCTGGCAAGAAGCGGCGAGGACGCCGCGGACGGGGGCGCTTCGCCCTCTACAACGGCCGCAGGCCGGTCCTGCTGGCGGTCAGCGGGCCGCCCGGCCTGGAGCGCGCGGCGAGAGCTGGCTGCGAGCTGCGGGCCTGTACCCGGAGCAAGGCTCCCGCAGCAAGGGGGCGCTGATCGTCTCGCTGGAAGGGCACGGCCCCGACTTCGCCGTGCAGGTGGATTTCTACAAGGCCGTGGTGGACCGGGCCAGCGGGCTGCAGCGGGCGGCGCGCACGTGGTCCGACCACTACGCGGCCCGCTTCGGCAGCGCGCCCCAGGCAGCCGTGCACTCGGCGCTGTCGCGGATCTTCGACCATTTCCTGGCCCGGTTCCTGAAGGCAAGCGAGGCCGCGTGCGGCAAGGCGGCCGAGCTGTGATCCGCAGAGCCGGGAATGTCAGTTTAGCTCACTAGTGTCCCAACAAAGTTCAGCGAATGACTAATAAGTCATTTAGTTTCAAATTGATGCAGAGAAAATCGACCTGCATCGATTTCAACTCGCGACGTGCGGTGCCAAAGTCTCCCGAGCAGAGGGTTTGTTTCTCTGAAGGGGATTATGCATACCGGCCGACTCGTCTTCGCGCAACTGATGGACTGCCTGCCGCTGCGGCGCTTCCGCACCTGCGTCGAGCGCTACAGCGGCAATCGCCGGGTCCAGTCGTTCACCTGCCTCGACCAGTTCCTCGGCATGGCGTTCGCCCAGCTCACCTCCCGCCAGAGCTTGCGCGATATCCAGCTCTGCCTGCGCGCCCACCGCTCCAAGCTGTACCACATGGGCATCCGCGGGGGTGTTGCCCGCAACACTCTCGCGAACGCCAACAAAGTCCGGGACTGGCGCATTTACGCCGACTTCGCTCAGGTTCTGATCGGCATCGCGCGGCCGCTGTACGCTGACGAAGACCTTGGCCTAGACCTTGATCACACCGTCTATGCCTTGGACGCCTCGACCATTGATCTCTGCCTCTCCGTCTTCCCCTGGGCCAGCTTCCGCTCGACCAAGTCCGGGGTCAAACTGCATACCTTGCTCGACTTGCGCGGGAACATCCCGACCTTCATTCACATCTCCAACGCCAAGCTGCACGACGTGAACGCCTTGGACCTGCTGGCTCCCGAACCGGGAGCGTTCTACGTCATGGACCGCGGCTATGTGGACTTCAAGCGCCTGTTCGCCTTGGAAGTGGAGAAATCCTTCTTCGTCATCCGCGCCAAGTCCAACACGCGCTTGCACCGACGCTATTCGCGACCGGTTGACAAGTCCGCGGGCCTGCTCTGCGACCAAACCGTCCAACTGGGGTTACTAGGCTTTGGTGGACAGTTAAGGGTGCGGCAGGTGCTGAGGCTCGAAGAGTGCCGCACTATGGTGTCGAAGACAGTTCGGGAAGTCAAGTGCCAAGGGCCGGCAGAACGTCAGCTACACGGGGCGCGCCGCCGCAAGCGCCAGCGGGCTCGGCCGGGGGGCCACCCGGCAGCAAGACGGCGGCCTCCTGACCGCCCTGCCATGGGGGTGCCGTGGAGCTGACGGCACGCCGTCCTGCTCCTGCTATTGCGGGGATGATCCAGGCCTCCGGAAGACTTGGGGGGCTGGGGGGCCGCGTCCCCCGACGGGCGACCCGGGGCCTGCGCTGGCTAGTTCCGCGCCGCCCTCCGTTCGAAGTCCGCCGGCGACAGATAGCCGAGTGCCGAGTGCCGGCGGCGCCGGTTGTAGAAGCCTTCCAGGAAGCGGAAGATCTCGCAGGCCGCTTGCTCGCGGGTGGCGAACGAGCTGCGTTGCAACAGCTCGCACTCCAAGGTCGCAAAAAACTCTCCGCCATGGCGTTGTCGAAGGCTCAATTAGCGAAACGTATGCATTTTGTTCGATATTTGGTATAATTCCTTTAGGTGCAGGAGGATCGTGTCCCATGACGAACGAGAGATTCCAGAGTTGGCTGGCGGGGTTGGACCGCTTAACGGAAGCGCAGTGGTGGCAACTCGAGCAGGCCGTGCAAGAGCGCAGCGAAGGGGCTGCGGCGGTGGCCGCGATTGAACTGCAAATTGACGCCCAGCGGCGCTGTCGGCACTGCCAGGCCGGCGGGGCAGTGCGCCGCGGCAAGACGCGCGGGTTGCGCCGCTACAGTTGCAAGCAGTGCGGCAAGACGTTCAATGCCTTGAGCGGCACGGCGCTGTCTGGATTGCATCACAAGCAGCGCTGGCTGGCGTTGGGGCGCTCGTTGGTGGAGCGGGAATCGGTCCGGCAGTCGGCGCAGCGCTGCGGGGTGGCGGTCACGACCGCGTTTCGCTGGCGGCATCGCTTCATGGCGCAGGCGGGACAGTTGGCGGGGCGGCTGGAAGGGCTGGTGGAAGCGGACGAAACGTATGTGCTGGAGAGCCGCAAGGGCGAGCGGAAGCTAGAGCGGAAGGCCCGGCGGCGGGGCGGGCGGGCCCGGCAGCGGGGCCTGTCCAAGCAGCAGGTGCCGGTGCTGCTGGCCGCCGCGCGCGGGGGCGCGACCGCGGGCCAAGTGCTGAAGAGAGTGAGCCAGGCGAGTTTGCAGGCCGCGCTGGAGCCGCTGCTGGCCAGCGACGCGGTGCTGCTGAGCGACGGTGGTCGAGCGTATCCGGGCTGTGCCCGGCGGCTGGGGGTCCAGCACGAGGCGGTGAACGTGTCGGCGGGCATGCGGGTGCGCGGGCGCTATCACATCCAAACAGTGAACAATCGGCACCAACAATTGAAAGCGTTTCTGCAACCGTTTCGGGGGGTAGCGACGAAGTACTTGGACAGCTACCTGCGCTGGTTTCAGCAGGTCGGATTGGTGCGAGAGGCGTCCCCTCGTAGCTGCTTGGTGGCCTCAATGACACCCCAATGCATACGTTTCGCTAATTGAGCCTTGTCGAAACAGTTGCCCCGGGCGCCCATGGATTGGCGGACGCCGGCCTGCTCGCAGCGGCGGCTGAACGCCAGCGCGGTGTACTGGCTGCCGCGGTCGGAATGGAAGATCACGCCTCGCGCCGCCCGGGCCTGCAGGGCCATGTCCAGCGCGGAGCGCACCAGAGCGGCCGTCTGCCGCGCCCCCATGGCCCAGCCCACCACCTTGCGGCTGCACACGTCCAGCACCGTGGCCAGGTACAGAAAGCCTTCCCGCGTCGGCACATACGTGATGTCGGCCACCCACAGGCGGTGCGGCCCGCATGCCTCGAAGCGCCGCCGGACGCGGTCCGGCGCGACCTGTGCCTCGCGGTCCGCCTGGGTCGTGCAGAGCCGCCGCCGGCGGGTCACGCCCTGCAGCCCCAGCGCCCGCAGCAGCCGCGCCACCCGCTGCCGCGACACGCTCTCGCCCGCGGCCAGCAGCTCGGCGAGCGCTGGTGCCATGCATAGTAGCCGCTGGAGGAGACACCCAGCACGCGACACAGGCAGGCAATCGCATAGCAGCCCTGGTGCGCCTTCACGAATGCGAAGACCCGGACGGCATCGAATCGGTCTCCCGAGCGAACCAGGCCGCGGCTTTTGCCAGGATCTCGCGCTCCATCCGCAGCCGGCGATTGTCACGCCGCAGCCGCGCCAGCTCCTGGCGCTCGGAGGTGCGCAGGCCGTCCTTGCGCCGCCCCGCGTCCAGATCGGCCTGCTTCATCCAGCGCAGCACCGAGTCCGCCGAGATCCCGAACTCCTCGGCGATCTCGCGCGGGCGGCGCTTGCCGACCTGCGCCACCTGCACCACCTGCTCCCGGAACTCCTTGGGATACGGTTTCACATACTCTCGCTTGCTCATCCTTCGGGGCCTCCTTGCTCCCCGCCTTATCGAGCACCCTAGCACTGCTGTCCCCCTGCGATCTCACCTGTCCACGAAAAGGTAGTAACTCCACCATCCTCGCCGTCGCCTGCAAGCTGCTGCGCGACAACCGCGCGTGGCAGCCGCAGCCGCCTTCCCGGGAGGCTGTTGCATGAACCCCCGCCACCCTCTACTCCCCGCGGCCCCGCCCACGAGCCCGCCTCCCAGTTCCGCGGAACCACGGATGCCCTACACTTTTTCTCACTCATCCCCGGAATTCTCTTGACACCGAACACGAAAGCTCATGTCTCATTGGGGTGGCTACGGCTTGCCCATTAGGATGCAAGTGTGCGATGCTGTTGCCGCCAATTGCTATTGCCCGCCGATTGGCAGCAACCGCTCTGTTGCAAAAAAGCTCCTTCACTGTGTACCTGGACAAGGCAAAGCGCTGTTCGGTTGTCGCTCTGGCGACCGCAGCATGGGTGTATTGCCTGGCAGCACCCGCCGTCCGCGCGGCGCCCGGCAGTGCCAAGGTCGGCGCCTCCCGGCCCGCGAAACCGCTTGGGACGCGCACCGCGGCATTCCACAGCATGGAACTGTCGTACCGGGTGGTCGACGGCATGGCGGTCCACGCCGGTGACATGGTTCTGGGACCGGTCGATTCACTCCGGTCGGTCCCGGCTAGTTCGCGGGTCCCCGCGCTGAAGATCCCCGCCGGGCCCGCGAGGCGCGACAGCTCGTCGCGCCCGACCCTCTATCGCTGGCCGTACGGCCGCATCCCTTACGTCATCGACAGCGACATCTCGGCCAAGCAGCGGCAGGACATCGTCGAGGCGATCGCCGAGTGGAACGACAAGACCGTCATCTCGCTCGTGCAACGGGGCACGCAGGCGGACTACATACGGTTCAAGCGCGTCCCGTCCGGCGACTGCCGCGCCGATGTCGGCATGATCGGCGACGAGCAAGGCATCTACCTCCCCCCCTCGGGCTGCAGCCGCGGGTCCGTGGCCCACGAAATTGGCCATGCGGTCGGCCTGTTCCACGAGCACCAGCGAATCGACCGCAACCAGTACGTAACGGTGCTGGACGAGAACCTCGACAAGAGCAGGGCAGCCGCCTACAGAGACGTGCATCCGGGCTCCGGGCCGTACGATTACGCGTCGCTGATGCACTACGATCTCGCCTCGAACTCCAGCAACGGCGGCTTCGTGATGGAGACCGTCCCTCCTGGCATGGCCGTCTCGGGCGGCCGCTGGGGCGCGGGAGGCATGGACGCGCGGCTGTCGCAAGGCGACATCGACGGCGTCGCTAAATTCTACGAGAGGCCTCCAAAGGCGACATCCATCACCACGAATCCGCCGGGACTGGATGTCGTCATCGACGGGGTCCGCGTGAAAACGCCGGCCCAGCTCGCCTGGAAAGCGAACACCTCCCATGTGCTGGAAGCGCCCTCGCCGCAGCGCGGCGGCGCCACGCGTTTCCTGTTCGGGCGCTGGAGCGACGGCGGGGAGCGGGTGCGCACCGTCACCATCACCCCGGACGCCACGTGGTTCGAAGCGAACTTCATCGTGCAGCACCGAGTGCGAGCAGACGCCCGGCCGCCAGGGTCCGGGAGCGTAGAGCTCGACCCGCCTTCGCCGGACGGCTTCTATACGGCGCGCACGCCTGTCCGCGCCGTGGCGACCGCCGATCCCGGCAGCGGTCACAAGTTCTGGCGCTGGGGCGGCGTCTTATGGGGCCAGCACGGCGCTTCATCCAACCCGGCCGCCCTGCACGTCAACCAGCCTCGCATCGTCTTCCAGGCCCTCTTCACGAATCGTCCGCTGTTTCGCATCAACGCGAGCGTCGAGCCGTTCCTCGTTTCGGTCGACGGGAATCTGCGCTTCGCCCCTACCGCGCTGCGGGTCGAGCCGTCGCGCCCGGAGGTGGAGATCCAGGTCGACGCACTGCAGCGCTTGCCGATCTGGGGAAAGGGCCGGTACCGCTTCGAAGGCTGGAGCGACGGCGGGCCGGCGAGCCGGCGGATCGTCTTGCCTGCGGAGGGCGGCGCGCTCACCGCGAAGGTCGTATCCGAATTCCCGCTTTCAACGACCGTCGAGCGTGCCGGGTCAGGATCGGTGGGCGTGGATCCGTTGTCGGATGACGGCCATTACCGCGACGGCAGCGTGGTGCGACTGTCGGCAGTTCCGGCCCAGGGCTGGGACTTCGTGGGCTGGAGCGGCGACGCCCACGGAGACGACCCGGTCATCGAGATCGAGATCGACCGTCCGAAGCATGTGGAGCCGGTGTATTCCCGGAGCCGCGAAGTGCAGACAGGGATGCCCGGTTCGGTCGTGCTGCCTCCCATGGGTTCCGCGTCCGTCGCCCGCGACAGGGTCGCTCGGTTCCGCGTGCAACCGACACCGGGCGCGACGGAGATCAGCATCGGTTTTGCATCGTCGACTCCCGGCGTCGACGTGGACGTATTCGTGAACGCCGGCACCGAGCTCCTTCGCTGGGAATACGCCAAGGACGGGCGGACGCCAGTTTACCTGGCGGACTTTCACCTGGAGTCGGCGGGACGTTTCGAACGGATCGTGATCACGCCCGATTCCCAGCCCTCGCTGGACCCGCGAACGACCTACTACGTCACCTTGGTACCCGCCGCCGGCTCCGGCAGGATCAGGGGAACCCTGCATGCTGACATCAGGGGCGCCGAGCCTCGCCCGTCGAGCGGTGCGAGTCCGCGAGCATTCACATTCGTGTCGTCTCCGGGATGGGACCCCGCGCCGCAGGTGGTCCGCGTGAGCAATGGCGGGGCAAGTCCGTTGCAATACCGCATCGACTCCGATCGCCCCTGGCTGGCGGCGTTGCCCAGCACCGGGGTGGTGCCCCCGGGCGGCAGCGAGGACGTGACCGTCAGCGTGACGGGAGCCGGCATCGCGCCGGACACGCATCGCGGCCGGCTCGCCATCGTGGAGAGCGGGGACGGAGCCGGGGATCCGCTCGAGCCGCTGACAGTTCCAGTCTGGTTCGTCGTCACGCCCGAGGAAGCCAGCGCTCTCTGAGGCGGCTGCCGTGCCGCGGGGAGCGGGGCCTCCGCATTCAGGACTCGCGGCCGGGCATGACCCGCCGACGCCGCTCGGAACCGATTGGTCCGCGCATGCTCTTGTCGGCCCGGTCGCCACCGCCCTGCGGGTGCCTGCCAGCGAGAAAAGCCGCTTGCGGCGCCAGCCCCATCGCCTCAATCAGCGATCTCACCTCGCGATCGTGCAAGCGCCCGTACAAGTAGCTGCGACTCCGAACGGGTGTCCGCGGAGCCGACGTTGACGATCAGGCCCCGTCTTCAAGAATCCCGCTGAAGGGACTGCCAGCACCAGGGGCTGGAGAGGCAATTGCGGGGTCCTGGCATGGACCCAGCCTCCGTTCGGCGGCAGCTGGAGGCGTGCCGTCCATGCTTGCGCTGATCGGTCGGGCTCGAGAAGTTCGTACCGTCCCCGCAAAGCTCTTTGCTCCCCGATCTCCAGCGGTAGACCGCGAGCCGCGCTGATCGGCAAGCGCAGGTGTCGAAAGTCCCGCTTAGGTGCTGGCAGAACAGCAACCCTTGCGTTGCCCAGCATCGTGATCCGGTGCCGTTTGCTCTTCGCAAGCATCGTTACGATCCCGCGGGGTAGGCAGACAGCAGGGATGGCCCGACACCTGTGTTGGTTCGGCGTCTGTGTCCGAAGGCGTAGATCACACCCTCGATCTCGGCAGGGGCTTCCTAGAATTCGGGACGGCCGAAAACCATGGCCTCGGTTCCCGTCTCGTGGTCTAGGATCTCGACCGTTCCGCTCGCGGGTGCAAAACGAAAGATGACCTTTCTGTTCTTGCCTTCCGCGTCAACGTACATTGTCGAGCCGCGGTCGAAAACGATGAAATCATCACTGAACGCCGGCGACGCGACGAGTGCTGACGCCGGCCAAAGGGCCACGTTTCGCTTCACCGGGGCCTCCTCGCTAAAGTTGATCGAATAGTCCCAGCCGCGCTGGGCGCAGCACTGCGCCAACTCGCCGCGGCAGTACGCGCTACAGGCCCGCAACCGCTCCGGGTCCCCCCGGCAATGCAGCGGCACCACGACCCGTTCCAGCTGCCCGCGGCAGCCTCCACCGACATCGGTGCCACCGGGTTCAGCCGCGCGCTGACCTACGCCGAACCCACCAACACGCTGCGCGACCAGTGCTGCCCAGCCCCTTCGCAGCCGCGACCCGCCTCCTCGAAGCGCTTACTGCGCATTGCAAAGCCAGTCCCGTCCACACCCGCCGGCACTTAGTGTTCTGAGTCAGAAATCAATATGCATAGCCTCTCGACCTCACTTAGGATGGAGGGCGCGGTTGCAACCCAAACGAAAGGTGTCGCACGCTCGTGGTATTTCCGCTCGAACGTCCGGATGCGGCGGAGCAGACTCCCCTCGCTGTTGACGGACCCGCGCTGGATAGCCTGCTCGCTGATCAGCCCGGGCCAGCGCCCGACTTGGTTGTGCCAAGACGAGTAGGTCGCCGTGCAGTGCACCCGATAGCGCGGGCGCGCCGCCAGCCAGGCCTTGACCTTGGCATGGTTGTGCGTCGCGACGTGGCCGCCGACCAATTGAACATCGAAAGCAGCCGGCACCTCGCGGTCGATCAGGCGCAGGAACGCTAGGAATTCCTGGTGCCGGTGGCGCTGCGAGCACTGCGCCATCCCCTTGCCGGTCGCGACGTCCAGCGCGGTGCAGAGCGTCGTCGTGCCGTGCCGGATGTACTCGTGGGTGTACCCCTCCACATGGCCCGGCCCCAGCGGCCGCGCGAGCTGCGTGCGGCCCTGCTCCCGGGCCTGGGTCTTCTCATCGACGCACAGGACCATCGCATGGTCCGGCGGATTGATATGAAGTCCAACAATATCATGGACTTTCCCGACAACGAAAGAATCAGCCGACACTTTGAACGCGTGCCTCACGTACGGTTTGACGCCGAACCGGCGGAGCCAGCGGCTCACCGTGCTTTGCGAGAGTCCCTCGGCCTCTGCCAGGCTGCGAGTGCTCCAGCGCGTGCCGCACTTGGGCTTGTCTTTGAGGGCGCGGTGGATCAGGCCCGCGACCCGTTCGTCGTTGTAGCTGCGCGGCCGCCCCGGGCGGCGCTCGTCGTACAGGCCGTCCGGGCCGCGTTCCAGAAATCGCCTGCGCCACTTGCCCACCGCCTGCGGCGAGGCCCCGACGCGTCGGCCGGCCTCGGTGTTGGTGATCCCTTCCGCGCTGACCAGGATCATCTTTGCCCGCAGCGCCACGCTGCGCGGCAGCGCGGATGCTTGCGACAGGCTCAGCAGTGCGCTCCGTGTCCGCGCATCGAGGGACAGCGGAGCCAGCTGGCGTCCTGTGGGCATGGCGGACCTCCTCCCAGGGATCGCTGCCATTGCATCAGAGTTACTTATGACTCACCACGCTGGGAGTGCAAGCACGCGTGCAGGCAGAAGGCCCCCGGACCCAAGCAACAGGAGCGTCACGAATCACCGGGGAGCGATTAGGTCGCGACGCCCCTTGCCGCAATGGACCTGCCCAGGACCCGGCAGCAGAAGCGGGAGCGGAAGCACTCGTGGGATCGAAGTTTCGCGATCGGCCACGCCACCAGACACGACGAGATCATCGAGAAGCTCGGCGAAGGGCGCATGGGGGTCGCTTCAAGGTTGAAGACACTGGGCTGAAGCCAGCTGTGATGCCCAACTCCCGGCCCTGCCAGCCGCCTCGGCCTTGCTACCATCGCTGACACCATGCTCAAGACGCGTCCGGGTTGGCTCGAAGCGCTGTTCCCGTGGGAGCAGCGCTCAATTCTTGTCAACGGGAGAAGGATGTCGTATATCGACGAGGGGCCGCGAGACGGCCGGCCCGTGCTATTGCTCTCGGGCAACCCCACCTGGGGTTTTCTTTACCGTGACTTCATCGAACCCTTGGCCGCCGCAGGCTGCCGCCCGATCGCGCCGGACTGGATCGGAGCCGGCTACTCCGACCATCCGCCCCACGACGCGTCGCTGACGTTCGCTCACCATGTCTCCGACCTCGTCAGCCTCCTCGATCAACTTGATTTGCGCGGGTTTGTGATCGTGGGACAAGACTGGGGCGGCCCGCAGGGAATGGGCGCAGCGCTCCAGCGCGTCGAACGCTTGGCGGCGGCGGTCCTCATGAACACATGGCTTTTCACGGGCACTCTCAGCAAGTTCCATCTTTCTCCCAAGCCCTGGACCACCTGGCATGCGCCGCTGATCGGGCCGTACCTGATGAAGCGCCACCAAGTGCTCTCGCAGCACGGCGCGACGGCCTTGACGGTTCGAGGCATGACGCACCACGAGGCGAGAGCCTACCATCACGTCTACGACGAGCGCGAGTCCGACGCCGTGGTCATGACCTGGCCGCGCACCATTCCGGTGACGGAAGGCGACCGCGGCTGGCAAGACATGAAGGCCATCGAGTCCCGTCTTCCGGAGCTGGCCGCTACGCCGATCGCGCTGATGTGGGCGCCCGAAGATCCGGTTTTCACGATGGAAACCTGCGAGCGCATGCAGCGGCTGTTGCCCCACGCCGAGGGCCCGACCCTGTTCAAAGACGCCCGCCACTTTCTCCAGGACGACCGCGGCCCGGACATTGCTCTCGCGATCGTCGAGTTCTTGGGCCGGAAGCTGGATGACTAGCTTGGAGCTGCAGTCCGCGGACGCAGGCGGAATGCCCGCCCTCCCTTGCGCCAGCGAACGGATCTCGAGATGAAGTTCTTTCACCCCGATCCCGAAGAGCTCGAGCGCTTGCGTCCCGACCCGCTGGTCTTCGAGGAAGAACTGGATTTCCGTCCCCAGGCCGCCGAAGCCCTTGGGAGAGCGGTCGGAAGCCGGGCCGGGCGTTTCTACTGGCGCTCGGATCATGATCATCTCTACTCGATCGAGCTAGGCGATCTCGGGCGTGGCCGACCGAGCAAGGCAACGCTGTTCGGCCATTGGGATCGCTACGAGCCCCGTCCCCCGGAACACGAAATCGACCGTGATCTGATGACGTTCAATCTTTGGTACGCCGACATCGCCGACTTAGATCGAGAGGCCGTTGCGAAGGTCGCCGCGAGGGCCGGGATATCGCTGGGTTGGCCGGAAGGATCGGTGTTGCGAACGCCCGAGGAGCGTTTCGCCAATCTATCCGGATATGATTACGAGCCCCGCTATGTCGAAGTCGAGGATCTCAGGATGGCTTACGTAGAGGCGGGCTCGGGCGACCCGATCCTCATGCTGCACGGCGAGCCCACCTGGGGCTACCTCTACCGGCACATGATTCCTCCCCTGGCCGTGCTCGGCCGTGTGATCGTGCCGGACCTGATTGGCTTCGGTCGCTCCGACAAGCCGGTTGCGCCGAACGCCTATACCTATCGCTCTCACGTGCGCTGGGCACGAAAATTCATCGAGAGCCTCGACCTCTCGCGAATCACCCTCGTCTGCCAGGACTGGGGAGGTCTGATCGGCTTGCGTGTCTTGGCGGAGAACAGCGAACGGTTCGCGCGTCTAGTCGCTACGCATACCGGCATTGGCGACGGCAGCGTGTCAACGACCGCGGCGTTCCTGAAATGGAGGCGGTTCTCGCAAAGAGCCCGGTTCATGGACGTGCCGCGATTGATAGGCCGGACGTTAGTCAAGGGCGCGGAATCGATCACCGCCACGGAATTGGCCGCCTACGGAGCTCCGTTTCCAAGTGCGGCGTATCAGACGGCGGCACTGGTCTTTCCGCGCCTCGTACCTGTCCGGCGGGACCATCCCGGAGCTTGGGAGGCTGCGCGCGCAGTTGAGAAACTGCGAGCGTTGGACATCCCTGTATTCTTGCCCTGGGGAGATTCCGACCCAATCACGGGACACTGGAGAGCACGACTGCAATCGATGTTTCCTCAGGCCGTCCGCGCCGATCTGTCCGGAGCCGGGCACTTCATTCAAGAGGACTGCGGCCCCGAATTGGCAGCGGAGATCGCTAAGTGGATGGCCTGAGGGCAGAAGCTGCTCGCGCACGAAGGCGCGGGCGTGAGCCAATGGCCGGTCTTTGGGCGAAAGAATGCTGCCACGTCCGCCATCGTGAGGCGGAGCATCTCCCGGGTCGTTTCGAACGAGCCACCGCTCTCGCGGGAAAGCGTTTGTGACTCGTGGCCCGGAACCGTATCGGTTCCACTCAGAGGTCGAATATATTGGCGCAGACCATCGTCCAGCGAACCGGAATGGTTGGCACCCCGGGGGCGAACCACACATTCATATTTGAATGGGCCTAACAGGGGGTCGTCTGCGAAGCGCAGATGGCGGTCGGAGACGAACGCCTCAATCAAGTCGAGTTCCTCCTCGTTGTTCTGAAAGACGAAGAGGTGGTCTCGCCGGTGAGGTCCATCGGCAGCGCCTGTCTTTCAATCTGGATGAGGAAGGTCGGCTTGAAGGTGTGTCGGTCCCTGCGCGCTCGGAAGGTCAATTCCCGGCACGCACAGCCGGGTGCCGCCGTACTGGCCCATGGAGTCGAGCGGATCGACGCTGGACGGACATCGGGTGCCCTGCCGCCGTGCCAACGACTGCCGTGGAACGCTGTCGTCCTTCGGTCACGCAACGTCGAAGTCCCATCCGAATCCCGGCTTCTCCGAAGGCTGAACGTAGATTCCCTCCGGGCCGTGGGACAGCCTCCGTTGTTCCGCATACAGCTCGTAGACCTCGTCTGGCCCGCCCGGAGCCGGAATCGTCGTCTCCGCCCAGCTAAGTTGAGGCAGCGTCACAAGGTAGTGGATAGCGTCCGGGGCACCTCCCGCGTGCGGAATCAGTCGCACGCCGTGCGCGAGCGCCATGGCACCGATCCGGCGCAGCTCCGTCATCCCTCCGCACCAGTTGATGTCCGGCTGCCAGATATCAACGGCGTCGTGGCTGAGCAGGCGCCGGAATCCGTACCGCGTGTACTCGTGTTCGCCTGTCGCGAGGAATGTCGACTTGATTCGGGACCGCAGCCGGGCGAACCCCTCGTATTCGTCAGGCGGCAGGACCTCCTCCAGCCAATACACTCGGTAGGCTTCCAGTGCATCCGCCAACTGGATCGTGTAGTCTTCCGAGAGCGCCATCCAGCAGTCGATCATGATCTCGCCGTCCGGCCCTAGCGCTTCCCGGGCCCGTTTCACAAGCGCCACGTTCTTTTTCAGGCCGTCACGGCCGTCCGCAGGGCCGTGCGGCAGAGCCAACTTGATCTTCTTGAAACCAAACGCGACGCTCTGCTCGATATCGTTTCCGGTCCCATAGGCGGGAACTCGCTCCCATGTCCTCCCGCCTAGCAGTTTGTACACAGGACTGTCCCAGACCTTGCCCGCGATATCCCACAGGGCAAGGTCCACTCCGCTGATGGCATGCACCACCGCGCCGGCGCGGCCATAGAACAGAGTCGCTCTCCACATGACATCCCACAGCCGCTCCGTGTCGAGCGGATTCTCGCCGAGCAGCAGTTTCTTGAGGTGTCCCTCGACGACTGGTCCGCCGCCGTGTCCGCCGCGCCCGTAGCCCTTGATGCCCTTGTTCGTTTCGATCTCGACAGTAAAGGCGCTGAGCGGCCCGCCGGGGTCAGGCATCCATTTGGAGCCCGGCCCGCGCCTGCCGGTGTACTTCGGGTAGATCTCGATGGGACGCGCCGCTTCTCGATTGGCCCAGTACGAGCCAGGGTCCGGGGTGTAGGCGGGCAGGGGCTGTCTCGGCCGGGTCCTCACCAGCCTCACTCCGGTAATCCTCAAGCCGCCTTCAACCGGCCAGGGAGCCTGCGCGCCCGATGCTGGATGCAGATGCGACGATGTCCCGCCCGCTGCGACGAGGCAAGCCCACCGCAACAGGCTCCTGCGGCCAATGGCCTTGCTCGCGGAAAGTGTAGTGGCTTGCATCAATCCGGAACCTCCGGCTGGGCGTGGTGCTCCGCTACATTATCCTCGGCCCGCGCCTAGGATTGGCGACCATCCGGCAAGGGTTTCGCCTGCCGCGCCAGGCAAGCGCGCCAGCGGCGACAAGAGGTCGGCCCCGCCGCCCCCGGCGGCTGCCATGCCAGCGGCAGAAGATCTTGCAAGCGATTCCTGGCACAAGCTCAGAACTGCAGCCGCAACGCGAGTTGAATCTGGCGCGGACCGTTTGCCTGGCCGACCACGCGGCCGAAGTTCGGATTGCCGAGGACGGTATTGGGGGCGCCGAAGACGGGATGATTGAACACATTGAACGCTTCCGCCCGGAACTGCACCTTCCAGCGCTCTCCGTATCGGAAGTTCTTGAACAGGGAGAAGTCCAGCGCTTCCACGAAGTCATCGCGCAGAGTGGGATGCACGCGTCCTACGTTCCCGAACGTGAACTGCGCCGGACGCAAGAACTGATCCGGATCGAACCAGCGCCGCAAGGTCTTCGCGGAGCCGATGCCGGCGCTCTGTCCGGTGGAATCCGGCCGCTGTCCTCCGCCGAACGACCGGCTGGTGTTCTGGTTGACCCGGAAACGGAGCGGGAGCCCGCTGTTCAACGTACCGATCCCGTTGATTTGCCACTGTCCCAAGACGGCGTCCAGTGCCTTGTTCCAGTTCCCGCCGAACCGCTTCCCCCGTCCGAACGGCAGTTCGTAAGTGAAGTTGGTCACCAGCCTGTGCGTCTGGTTGTAAACGGACACGGAACGATCGCAGTGTCGACAGTACGCGTTGGTCTCGTTCGATCCGAGCCACACATCGTCGCCTCCGTCGGAGATCGTCTTGGCAAACGTGTACGCCACCATGAAGCTCGTGCCGGCAGCAAACCGTTGCTCCAATCGCGTCTGGAAGGAATGGTAGTTCGAATTCCCCCAGCCCTGCTTCGGAAGCCTGGCGCCAGGGTATTGCGGAAACGGCGTCAGCAACTGACCTCGCTGCACCCTGGGCTGAGACATCACGCCCGTAGGAATGATGCCGAAGAACGGGTTGTCCACGAGCTGCAGCAGATTGTTGTCCGGCGAAATCAGGTCCGGGTGCAGTTGATCCACCTGCCAGTCGAGCGGGAGATGGGTCCCCTTGCTGCCTGCGTATGCCACTTCCCACAGCAGGTTCGCAGCCAGGGATCTCTGAATCGTGAAGTTCCATTGCTGGTTGTAGGGGACGGGCATGCTCGCCGGGTACGGAGCCTGCGACACCGCCTGCCCCAAGGCGGCTGCCACCCCGTTCTTGTCGCCCTCCGCGAAGTTGATGCCGTCGGGGAACGGGTCGCTCATGTTGCGGAACGGGGAGACCCCGTCCAGCGTCGCAAGCCACTGGGTGCTGGCGTTGTACACGGTTCCCGAACCCAGGCGGCCGGCGGCACCGTAGATTGCAGCGTCAAAGTACAGCCCGTAGCCGCCCCGAAGCAGGGTCTTTTCGCCGACCTGGTAGGCAAATCCGAACCGCGGGTTCAGATTCTTCCATTGGGTTGGGTGCAGCCTGTTGCTGTCCATGCCCTTGCCGGGGAACAGATAGCCGCCGCGCACCTCGAACCCGACATCGTCGCTGACGGGGTTTCTCACCGCGGGGTCGAAGACCGTGATCCGGTCGTAGCGTTCCGTCTTGCCGGTCTCGACATCCCAGCGCAATCCCAAATTGAGAGTCAGCCTGCGGTTCACCTTGTAGTCGTCTTGAAGGTAAATGCCGAAATAGCGGTTGGCACTTGCCGGGCGGCTGTTGTGGGTGAGCGCTCCCCTCGCACCCGTGCCCAGCAGAAACGATGCCAGCCCGTGTCCCGCCCGGCCGCTTGGCCTCCGCGGGTCCGGTCCCTGCGTCATAGCCCGGGTGAAATTGAACACCGGGTTGTACGTGCGCTGACTGTAATTGACGAAATTGAACCGGACGTCCCCGCCGAATTTCAGATTGTGCCGTCCGGACACTCGCGTGAGGTTCGCCAAGAGAGTGTGCACCATGATCGAGGACTTGTAGTTCAGATGATGCTGGGCAGCCGGTGCCTTGAAGTCCTGGACGTTGTATCTCGGAAACATCAGCACATCGGCCCCCTCCTCCATATAGGCCGGGTAGCCTAGGCTTGATGGCGCGAAGCCTAGATGCCCCACTTCGCGGTCCAGGATGGATCGCCCCAAGCCCCATCGCATGTTCAAGACCGTCTTGGCGTTGATTGTGTTCGTGTAGTCTACTGCGGCGTTCTGTTGACGGCTGTATATGCTCACGCAATCCGGGTGCGGGCAGGCTGGGTTGTCCGGCCAGGTTTGTGGCGTGTCATTGGTGTGGCCGAAGTAGTTGTAGCGCACGAAAAGGCGCTGCCGGTCGCTTAGATTGTGATCCACCTTGCCCGTCAGGCGATTGGAGTCGTTGGGCCGCGAGAACTGGCCGACCCAATTGAATTGATTGGTGAAATTGTTCCCAGGCGAGTTTGCCTCCGGGTAGTAGTCCAGGATGTTCCGGGAGATGGGATCGATCATGCTCGCCGGAATCCTGTTGTTGGGAAACGGATCGCGCACGAATCGACCGGGATTGGCTGGGTCCGGCTGGGTCGTGAACGGATTGTGGACCGCTCGCAGCAAGCCGCCGGCGTTCCGTGTTTCGGAAAAATCGCCTTGATGCTGCAGGCCGGTCGGAACCGTGAGCCGTCGTAGCGCCGCAGATCGCGCATACCTTGACTCCAGGTTCACAAAGTAAAATGTCTTGTCCGCGACGACCGGTCCGCCGACGCTGCCGCCGTACTCGTGACGTTTGAACTCCCCCAGTTCCCGGCCGCTCGCATTGGCGAAGAAATTGTTGGCATCCATCGAGCTGTCTCGCGTGTACCAGAACGCGGTGCCGTGAACGTCGTTGGTGCCCGACTTGGTCGCCAGCGTCAGCACGCCGCCGCCGGTGCGGCCGTATTCGGCAGAGAACCCGTTTGTCTGCACCCGGAATTCCTGGATGCCATCGGCGGAGGGCACTCCGGTCGCGAACTGCCGCCCTTCGGCGATGCCGTTCGAGTTAACCGACACGCCGTCGAGCAGAATGGCGTTGGACGATTCGCGGCCGCCGTTGGCGATGAACCGGCCCTGCACGTGAAACGCCTCGCCGATGCCTCCGGTGGAAGACGTGGGCCTGCTGGCGTAGACCCCCGCCGTCAGCAACGCCAAGGTGAACACGTTGCGGCCATTCAACGGCAGATCCAGGATTTTCTTGTTCTCAATGACGGCGCTTAAAGTCGATGTGCCGGTTTCCAGCTCTAGCGCGTTGGCCGTCACCGATACTGACTCCGTTACGGCACCCAGCTCCAAAACGATGTCCGCCGAGATTTTCTGCTGGGTCGAAACCGAAATGGCGTCCAGCAGATATCGGCTGAACCCGGATGCTTCCGCGGACAGGCTGTACGTGCCGGGGGGCAATTGCGCGACCACGTAAAACCCTTGTTCGTTCGAGACGGACCGGAAGGTCGCATTGCGGTCGACATCGGTAACGCTAATGGCCACGTCCGGCACGGCGGCACCGGACTGGTCCGCCACGAGTCCTGAAATTGATCCCAATGACGTCTGTCCCGACGCGGCCGGGACAAGCAATGCGGCAATCACCACGGCTACGGCAGTAATTCCTGAATACGTTTTCATGACTTGGCCCTCCTAGCCTGACGATCGAATGCCAGCTGCATCCTATCGCACCTAAGCAATTAGATCATAGGGACTGCGCAAGAATATCCGAGGACATGAGACTCGATAGTCGAAAATAACGAACGGAACTCTCCTGGCTTCCAATTGCCGGGTCGCCTGCGGTGCCTGATCGCCGGAAATCCCGCGAGTCGGCACCGCTTGACCGGCGCTTTCCTGCGGACGCAACTGGTGCCCCGCCCGACCTGTGCCGATGCCCTCCGCCCGGTCCTCTGGGTGTCCGTTCACGCCGCCCCGGCGGCTGGCCAGAGGCTGATTTGCGATACTGTTCGCGACCAGGCCCGTCCGTGAGCAGGCCTGGCCTGGGGGGACCATGAATCGCATCTTCTACTCGTTGACCGCTCTGCTGGTGCTCGCCGCTGGTGTCGCTAGCGCTCAGTTCAGCGGTGCCATCGAGGGTTTTGTGAAGGACGGAACTGGCGCGGTGATTCCTGGTGCCGAAATCCTTGTGACCGACGAGAATCTCGGCTTGGAGCGCGAGGCGACCTCGAACGAGACCGGGTACTTCCGGGTCGGCGAGCTGCCCGCCGGCTCGTATGGCGCCAGCGTGGCTTCGGCCGGCTTCGTCACCTGGTCCACGACCGGGCTCATCGTGCGAAGCAACGAGACGCGGACGCTGTACCCGGAAATGCAGATCGGCGAGGTGACGACCTCGATCACGATCGAAGCCGACACAAGCGCGGTCAACACGACCGAGGTCGACAACACGAATTACATCGACGAGGAGTCGCTGAAGAACCAGCCCCTCCCGCGCAACACCATCTGGCAGTTGTCGACCCTGGTGCCGGGCGTGACAGGGTCGGGCGAAACAAGCGGCACCAACGGGGCCTTTGTCGACAACTACCAAGGCGAGATGGGATTGCGGATCAACGCCTCCGGCCAGAGGCAGGGGGCCAATCTAGTCATGCTGAACGGCAGCTACGCGGAAGTGCCGTCAAGGGACGGGACGTTCATGGTGAGCCCGATCCCCGACTCCCTCCAGGAGTTCCGCGTCGAGGCGCAGAACTTCTCCGCCGCTAAGGGCAGGTCGTCGGGCGCATTTCTGGAGCTGGTGACGAAGTCCGGAACGAATGAACTGCACGGGACCGTAGGCTACCTGTACACGAACAACAGCCTCACTGCGCGCACCATCGCGCAGGGCGCGATCACCGACTTCGCGCAGAAGAACTTGTGGGCGACCGTGGGAGGTCCGATCAAGCGCAACCGGACTTTCGTGTTCGGAGCGTTCGATTTCCTGCGAGCGAGCACTTCCACGACTACGGTCGGCGTTGCCGAAACGCCGGAGTTCCGCAGCTACGTCAGTGCGAACTTCCCGCAGTCAGTCGCTTCCCGAGTCTTCGCCCTTTCCCCGGCCATCGATCCGACCAGCGACATTATCACGGTCGGGGAACTCAAGGCGAGGAATCCCGGACAGTTCGATGCCATGTCCACGATCCCGGACACGCTGCCCGCGGTCGGCACTGTCAATTCCAGCGCCTCGGTGCCCCGCCAGGGCCAGCAGTATCAGGTACGTGTCGACCATCACTTCAGTGCCAGCGACCGGCTGTTCGGCTACTACTACAAGTCCGACGGGAACAGGCAGTTCGCCAACCTGATTCGACCGGCCTACGCGCGCTGGTCGCCGGTGCTCAACACGTGGACGAAATTCGACTGGAATCACGTTTTCTCGGCCACCTTCATGAACAGCATGGGCTTCCGCTATTCGAGGCAGACGGGCGAGCAGCAAGCCCCGCTCGGCGAGGGAGCGGTGGACGTGCCGAATATCGGGATCTCGGGGACGCAGGGCTTCGGAGCCTGGGGCCCGGGGGGATGGACGACGCCGACCTGGGAGTGGCGCGACATGGCGACCTTGAACAAGGGCAAGCACACGGTGCAGTTCGGTGGCGAGTATGTCCGGCCGGACGACACCGTTCCATGGCGCAAGACGCTGACCCGGCCCACATTCGGCTTCGCCAACCTGCTCGACTTCGCGCAGGACAAGCCCACCTCGCAATTCGGACCGGCGGTGAACCTAGCCACCGGTGAAGTGGGTGGCGCCTACCTCAGCTACCACACGTCCTTCGTAGGCATGTTCGTGCAGGACAACTGGCGCCTGCGGCCCGGCTTCTCGCTGAACCTGGGCGTGCGGGTGGACAACTACGGCGAGGGGATCCGCTACACGGAAGCGTCCGACCAGGGCTGCTACCTCTTCGCCGGCCAAGGCTCGGACTCAATGGAGCGGATCGCCAACGGGTATGCCGAGTGTCGGCAGACGGCCACCGACAGGCTGCCTTGGATGATCAGTCCTCGGCTCGGATTCGCCTGGGATGTCTTCAGCAACGGATCGCTGTCGATCCGCGGAGGGTACGGCATGTACCGCGACCGGATCGCCCAAAACTGGTTTTCCACGCTCAACCTGCTCGGTCCGCCGGCGACTGCCACCCCCAGCCTGAACGTGCTGCAAGGTGACACGCTGACCTACGGACTCGGGAACTGGGGCGAGTTGGATGCGCTCGCCCAAGACGCCTCGCCCGACATCTGGCCGAAGCCGAACGTAACCTACGAACTGAACGAACGCGGTGGTGTGCGCGGTCTGCGTTCCAGCATCTTGAGCGTGGACCAGAACATGAAAATCCCCACCGCGCACAGCTGGATGCTCAGCGTCCAGAAGCGGCTCGGGCCGGATTCCATGGCGGAGGTGAACTACACCGGCTCGGCCGACCACAACCTGACCGTGCACAGCGACGTCAACCGATTCGCCGGCGATCTGCTGGACGGGCGGCTGGACCGGCTCAATCCGTTCTTCGGCGCGGTCCAGCGCCGCTGGACCGGTGCCAACTCGAACGCCCACCTGCTGTCATTGATGTTCCACAAGCGCCACACGCGCGGCCTGTCGATGCGGGCTGTCTACACTTACGCCAAGGTCCTGGACCACTTCAGCACCAGCGGTTTGCCGCAGGCTTCGGTTCCGGCGACCCCTGTGTTCGACGTCTGGAACCTGCGCGCTCAACGCGGCCGGGCCGACTTCGACATCCGGCAGCGCCTGACGTTCGATGCGATGTGGGAGGTCCAGGTCGCTGAAGGCGGAATGGCTCCGGCACTGCGCTCGGTCATCAACGGCTGGCGCTTCGGCACGGTCGGCGTGATGCAGTCCGGCCTGCCGTTCACGGTCCTGACCTCGGCATCGTATCCGGCTGGGGACTTCAACGCGGATGGGCTCAACAGCGATCTGCCGAACGCCCCGGCATTCGGCAACTCTGTGAGCGGGCTGACTAGGAGCGACTACCTCACCGGACTCTTCCGGGCGTCGGACTTTCCAGCGCCAGTGGCGGGCCGGCAGGGTGATCTGGGTCGCAACACATTCTCGCACCCAGGCCTTTTCAACGTGAGCCTGCTGATTTCGCGTGAATTCAAGCTCCCCGGACTCTCGGAAGCCACGATCCTGCAACTGCGCGGGGAAGTGTTCAATTTGATCAACCGTGCCAATCTCGACCGTGTCGTGAACAACATGACTAGCGGGCTTTTTGGCCGGGTCACGAATTCCATCGGACCTCGCTCGGCACAGATCGGAATGCGCCTTCAGTTCTGAGCGAGACGCCGGGGTCCGGAGGCTAGCCGTGCGGGCGGGCGTGCTTCCTGCCTAGCGCGGCAGCAGCAATTGGCGGAGAGAGTGTTGCGCCCATCCAGGCGAGAATTGCTGGCCCTGCTCGCGCCGGCTCTGGCTCGTGGCCAGGGCGTGGCGACCCGCAACGTGAGGCCGCAGCGCAGGGGCAAGACCTCGGGAAGGCGCTTCGCTGCGAATTTCGTCGATGTGGCTGCGCAAGCAGGCCTGCGGCATCCTACGATTTACGGCCCGGTCGACCGCAAGGACTACATCGTCGAGACCGTTGGATGCGGCTGCGCGTTTCTCGATTTCGACAACGACGGATGGATGGATTTGCTCGTGCTGAGCGGGTCGCGGGTGGCCGGTGCGCCCCAAGGTACGAGCAGCAGGCTGTACAGGAACAATCGTGACGGCACCTTCGCGGACGTTACCGAAGAAGCGGGGCTGCTGAGGGAAATATGGGCTTCGGCCGTAACCGTAGGCGATTACGACAACGACGGATACGACGACCTCTTCATCACCGCCTTCGGACAGAACATCCTGTATCGCAACAACGGCGACGGCACTTTCACCGACGTAACTCGCGATGCCGGACTGATCGAGAAGGAATCTCGCTGGGGAGCCGGCTGTTCGTTTGTCGATTACGACCGGGATGGCCACCTCGACCTGTTCGTGTCGAATTACTGCCATTTCGACTTCGATACCGCGCCGGGGCCCGGAATGGAGACTTGCAACTGGAAGGGGGTTCCGGTGCACTGCGGTCCGCGCGGCCTGCCGTTCTCGCGGCATTCCCTGTACCGAAACAACGGGGACGGGACGTTCCGCGACGTCAGCGAGGAGGCGGGCATCGCCAAGGCCCGGCCTGGCTACGGCATGACCGTGGCTGCCGCCGATTACGACAATGACGGCTGGCCCGACATCTACGTTGCTTGCGATTCGACGCCCAGCTTGCTGTTCCGCAACCGGCACGACGGCACGTTCGAGGAAGTCGGCTTGGTCAGCGGCGTTGCCTTGAACGAGGACGGCCTGGAGCAGGCCGGAATGGGAGTCGGGGTAGGCGATTTCAGCTTGAGCGGCGACCTCGACATCTTCAAGACGCATTTCGCCGACGACACGAACATCCTGTATGTCAATAACGGCACGGGCCGCTTCAGGGACCGCACGCTGGCATCCGGACTCGCCGTGGAAGTGCGCTACGTTTGCTGGGGCGCTGGAATCGTCGACCTCGACAATGACGGGTGGCCCGACATCTTCTACGCAACGGGCAACATCTATCCGGAAATCGAGTCGAAGCTGCCGGAGTATCCTTTCAAGACACCCAATGTGGTGTTTCGAAACCTCGGCGGAGGCCGCCTGGAGCAGCTTCTGGGCGAAGCGGGACCGGCAATCGCCGCGGCACATTCGAGCCGCGGATGCGCATTCGGGGATTTCGATAACGATGGCGACATCGACATCCTCGTTGTCAACCTGAACGAGCCTCCGTCGCTGCTTCGCAACGATATCGAGGGCGGCGGCAACTGGCTGAAGGCGAAACTGATAGGCACGGTCTCGAACCGCAGCGCGATCGGGGCAAGAGTGGTTTGCGCTTACGGCTCCCGCCGTCAGGCCCAGGAGGTGATGTCGCAGTCGAGCTACTATTCGTGCAATGACCCGCGGCTTCATTTCGGGATCGGGGACGAGACCTCGGTCTCCCTTCGCATCCGATGGCCCAGCGGCATCAAGCAGGTCATGGATGATGTAGCTGCCAACCAGATTGTTACGATCCAAGAACCGAACGAGCCGGGTCGAGCCTAGAGTTGCAATGCAGTGCACCGCCCAGATCGCCGCGGGTGCCTTTGACGTCGATGGCGTCCGCACAGGCGCTCGAACTGGCTCGGCCGAAATGGCAGGGCGCCGGACGCTGTCTTCCTGCAGGTCTTCCAGGCAGCTGCGCGGGCGGCGAAGCGAGGGGTCGGCGCGGCGCCTGCTGCTCAGGCTTCTTGTTGCGGCAACGCTCGCCGGCGCGGTTCCGGCGATCGGTGCTGAGGAAGGAGCGACTGGACTGGAGCTTCTGCGAGCAGGCCGCGTCGACGATGCCCTCGGATTTTTCGAAACCAGGCTCGGCGAGGATCCGGACGACCTGACGGCACTGAACATGGTTGGTGCCATCCTTTGCATCAAAGACAAGCCAGAGAGTTCGATTGCGTACTTCGAGCGCGCTCTGAGGCATTCCCCGGACTTCCTGCCCGCTCGGAAGAACTTGGCCGTTGCAGAATTCGACCTTGGCCGCTACGAAGCGGCTGAAGCAAACCTCCGAGAGCTGCTCGCGGTTCCGCAAGCCCGCAGGCAAGCAAGCCTGTTCCTAGGAATGATCGCCTCGGAATCAGGGCGGCATGGAGAGGCTGTCCGGCTACTCGAAGACGCCGGAGACCTGGTTGGCAGTCAGCCGCGCGCACTGATTTCCTACGCCCGATCCTTGAAGCAAGTCGGCCAGGCGGACATGGCGAAAGAAGTATTGGCCGCGGCCCGCACGCGCGAGGATGTCTCCGCTCCGGATCTAGTGGATTCCGCGCAGGTCGCTGCGTCCCTGGGGCTCGTCAACGAGGCCCTGGCCGATCTGGAGCGGGCGGAAGCGCTTGACCCCGAACTCGCGGGAGCGGGGAGACGCAGGGTCGAGATGCTTGGTGAGGCGGGACGCGACGAGGAGGCACTGGCTGAGGCCCGCCGGCTCGCAACCGGCACTCCCAGTGCAGGGCTTCTGTCGCTGCTTGCCAAGCTGTCCGAGAGTGCAGGGGATCTCGATGGCGCGATCGAGGCGCTGAGGAAAGCGATTCAGGTCGAGCCGGGAAGAGAAGACGGCTATATCGAGCTCGGCGAGTTTTGTGTGAAGTACAGGAATCCTGAACTGGCGCTCGAGATGCTAGATCTCGGGCTGATCCGCATGCCGAAGTCCTACCGTCTCCTGGTGCAGAAGGGCATCACGCTGGGCCAAGGGCAGCGGTACCACGAAGCCCGGCGCGTGTTCTCCGATGCGATCGCACTCAGGCCGGACCATTCGGTAGCGCTCACGGCGCTCGCCGTGAGCTTGATCCTCTCCGAGGAAATGCCCGCAGCCCTGAAGACCCTGCGAGCCGGAGTGGAGCGATTTCCGGACGACTTCTACATTCACTACATTTATGGGTTCACGCTAGACAGATCTCGCGTCGAAGACATGGACGAAGCCACGGAGATGCTTGCCGAGAAGCACCTCGAAAAATCGATCGAGCTGAACGATCGGTTTCCATCGGCGTACTATCGACTGGGCAAGCTTCTGGCCGAGAAGGACCTGGACGGGGCAATCCGTAATCTAGAAGCGGCCGTGCGGCTCGACCCGCAATTGACAGCGGCGAAGTACCAGCTCGGGCAGCTCTACCTTGACAGCGGCCGAAATGACGACGGCGCAAGACTAATGCAAGAGGTCGGCGAGGCGAAGCAGAGAGAACTCGAGCAGGAGCAGATGCCCCAGTTCAGAGCCGTCAAGACTTCGCCGATTCCATGACTCGCCCGCCGGCCGCTGGACGCCGCGTGATACCGCGGCCGTTGTGACCGTTGCCCCGGGCACGCCTGCTCGGCGAAGCACCGCAGGACTCATCCCCTGGAGCCATAAGCTGCCCATTGCGACGTAGGCTGCGAAACCGCAGTGACGGTGTCTAACGGCAACCGATACCAGCTATGGCTTCACCGTGGAGCGTCGTCGCCGCGCTTCGACGCCAGTCGATGGATATCGCTGGCACCGGGTTGGTCGCGATGCAGTCGGCGCCTGTCCTGAAGCACCTGGCCGCCGGGGTGTGGCGTCTCCCTCCGTGCCGGCGGTGCTAATTCGCGTCGAGACCCGTCGATTCACGCACGACGGATCGATCAAGCTCTTCAAGAGGATGATATCAATATGCTATTATTATGAAATCACTGCGGAGATGCTTTCATGATCCAAGAAAAACCTCAGAATGCTCTGGCGGGCCTGGGCGTCCTTCTCGCACTGCTAGCCGCGCTCGCGCTCGACGCCGCCACGCTGCCTGTATTCGGCTGGATGGCCCTCTTGCCGATTCCGGTAATCCTCTTCCTGTTCGCGGGCTTCTTCGCGGTCAACCCCAACGAGGGACGCGTGCTGCAGTTGTTCGGGCGCTATGTCGGCACGGTCAAGCGCCAGGGGCTTCGCTGGGCTAACCCGCTGTACACGAAACGGCGGATCTCGCTTCGGGTGCGCAACTTCGAGACCGAGCGATCTAAGGTCAACGACACGGATGGCAACCCGGTCGAGATGGCTGCGGTCGTCGTCTGGAAGGTCATCGACACGGCCGAGGCGAGCTTTGAGGTGGACGACTGTGTCCACTACGTGCATGTCCAGAGCGAGTCAGCGGTTCGCAACCTCGCGACCCAGTACCCGTATGACACCGACCAGGAAGGGCAGATCTCGCTGCGCGGGGACACCGAAGAAATCGCCGTCCAGCTGAAGTCGGAAATCCAGGGCCGGCTGCACAAGGCCGGAGTCGAGGTGATCGAGGCGCGCATTACACACCTGGCCTATGCGCCGGAAATCGCGTCGGCTATGCTGCAGCGCCAGCAGGCTGGCGCCATCATCGCGGCCCGGAGTCAGATCGTCGAGGGTGCTGTCTCCATGGTGCAGATGGCGCTTGAGAACCTGTCCACCCGGAACGTCGTCGAGCTGGACGAAGAGCGGAAGGCGGCCATGGTCAGCAATCTGCTGGTTGTCCTGTGCGGTGACAAAGGCACGCAGCCGGTGCTCAATGCAGGCAACCTCTATCCGTAGAGACGACCGAAGGGCCGGCTTGGGAGCAGGATGCCGCGAATCGTTGCACGCAAAGCGTTTCTGTTGCGCACCAGCCCGGAGATCCTAGCCGCGCTGCATCGCTGGGCCGCTGACGAGATGCGCAGCGTCAACGGTCAGGTCGAATACATCCTGCGAGGTGCGTTGCGCAAGTCGGGGCGCTTGCCCGCGCGAGCGATGCCGACGGCGACCGAACGGAAGCCCCTCGCTGAAGAGCATGCAAGCCGCTCCGACGCAAAGCTGAACCGACCTGGGGATGCTGATTCCTGATCGGATTCGCGGACCGTCGGCTCCAAGGTCTTCCTTGGTATCGGATGCGCTTAGCCAGCGTCCATCGCCAAACTTGGCGATTCCGAAGTGATGCACCAAACGGTGCTCGACTGGTTCTAGCCCCGAGCCTCTCGCGTCGAGCTGCACATGCGGTTTCAACCGCGAGAACGTGTTCCACGGCATCGCTAACGACCGCTTCAGAAACGTCTTGAATCCCTTTTCAGCGGTCTCTTGCTACGTCCCGGCACCGATCTCACTGAGTCAGCCCGACCGTTCGACCTGCTCGCTGCCGCCTCCGCTCTAGACAGCGCCGAGGCGGTTGAAGCGCGGCCCGCCCGAGTCGATACCGAGCATCGTCGGGCGCTGCGGGCTCGCGTCGGCGGGGTCCCCAGGATGGAAAGTACGATTCACGTCGCATGGGAATCCGTCCCCGCGAAGTCCGGAAGCAAGCACAAGCAGATCCGGCCAAGCACGCCACAGTTGCCGGGTACCTGGTCGTGGTCGCCGCTCGGCCGGAATTGGCATTTCCGGCCTCTCTGCAGGAGTGCTATCGCCTCAGCTGGCAGGTCGAATCCGTGGTTAAGCGGTTCCGGTCCGTGGCGCAGCTGGAACGCATGCAGAATTCCGGAAATGACAGCAGCGAGTAATCGCTCTTGGGGAGGCTCACACGGGCGGCACTGGTGGAAAAGCCCTGGGCACCATGCATGCGCCTCGAGCGACTACAGTCTACTTGACCACCAATGCAGGGCGCTCCTGGCTCTCTCGCAGCGCCTGGTAGCTTGCGTGAACCTGCCGGTATGCCAACATGGCTTCCTGGGCTGCCTGGGCGCGCCCCAAGGCAGTTTCCGGGAAATGACTAGAAATCTCGAGACGGTGCCTTCGCGCGTCCCCCGAACGAGTACGATGACCTTGATGAAAAATCGATTTTGCATGTCGGTTTCACGACAGCAAGAAGCGACCGTTCGCCTTCGTCTGGTTCAGCGAGGGCTGCTGGGTCTAGCGATGATTCTCGGCGTTTGGCTCTTCATTCCTCGGCCTCTCTCGGCGCAAACCAAGAATGTCAGGCATGATCTGACAGCGACCGTTCAAGCATTTGGGCACTGGAATTGGCCGGTCTATCTGGGGAACCAAGGAAGGAGCCAGTACTCTGCCCTGGCGCAGATCAACGCCACCAACGTGCATCGGCTCAAGCCCGCTTGGGAGTACCGCACCGGCGATGCCACGGAGCGATCGACGATGTATTCCAATCCCCTTGTCGTCGATGGTGTCCTTTATGCCGTCACGCCGAGCCTGAACGCAGTGGCCCTTGATGCGGCGACCGGGGACCGGATTTGGCTGTTCGACCCGTCCGTGCATAACAACGGCACCGTGATCAGGCAGCGCAATCGAGGGGTTGCCTATTGGAAGGGCGAGGAGGGAGAGCGGATCTTCCACTTTGTCAGGGACCGGGCCTACGCGATCGATGCCCGCTCGGGTGAGTTGATTCGATCCTTCGGAAGCGATGGCTACATCGACTTGCGCGAGAACCTCGGCGTGGACCCGCAAGGCGTCGCGCTGCAGATGACCACCCCTGGGGCAGTCTACAAGGACCTGCTGATTCTGGGCTGCCGGGTAAACGAAACCTACGGTTCTTCTCCTGGGCATGTCCGGGCCTTCGACGCCGTGACCGGAGATCTGCAGTGGGTATTCCACACGATCCCCCAGCCGGGAGAGCTTGGCCGCGACACATGGTCGTGGCCCGAGGGCGAGGCTTTCGGCGGCGCCAACGCATGGGGCGGTGTCACCGTCGACGAGGAGCGTGGCTGGGCGTTCGTCGGAACTGGAGCCGTGACCGACGATTTCTACGGAGCCTTCCGCAAGGGAAGGAATCTATTTGCCAACAGCGTTGTCGCGCTGGACGCGGAAACTGGCGAGCGCAAGTGGCATTACCAGATCGTCCGGCACGACATCTGGGACTACGATCTTCCCGCAGCCCCTATCCTAGTAACCCTCACGGACGGGAACACCCAGCGCGATGCCGTGGTCCAGCTCACGAAGATGGGACTGACATTCGTGCTGGACCGGGAAACCGGCGCGCCAATCTTCCCGGTGCACGACCTGCCAGTGCCGCGCTCGGACGTTCCCGGGGAAGAGACTTGGCGGACCCAGCCATTTCCTTTGAAGCCGCCGCCGCTCGTGCGACTGGCAATCACTGAGGCTGATCTGACGAACATCACACCCGAAGCGCACGAGCACGCGCTGCGAGAGTTCAGGAGATACCGGTCGGGTTCGATCTACTCTCCGCCGAGCCTTCAGGGAACGCTTACCTTGCCGGGCCACCTCGGCGGCTCGCAATGGAACGGCGGGTCATTCGACCCGCAGTTGAACCTGCTCTACGTCAATGTCAGCGAGGCGCCGACGATTGCCAAGTTGAAGCCAGTTACTGGCAGCGGCTCGCGCGCGGAGCAGAGCAAGACGCAGATCGGCCGAGAAATATACGAGACGAATTGCATGTCGTGCCACGGCTCCGACCGGCGGGGAACATCCGAGCCTGGCACCAATCTCATCGATCTGGGGCTGGATCGCCGAGACCTCGATGCGGTCATTTCGGAAGGGCGCAACAACATGCCTGCATACCCGCAGCTCGGCGCTGAGGACCTGGATGCCCTTGCGGCCTACATCGGCAGCACGCCGGACACGACCGCGAGCGGCGGCGGCGCGAGGGCGCACCGCTACTCGATCGATGGCTACACCGTGTTCTCCGATCCTCACGGCGTACCAGCCGTTGCGCCGCCATGGGGAACCTTGAATGCGATCGACCTGCTCACCGGCGACATCCGATGGAAGGTTCCGCTCGGGGAATACCCTCAGCTGGCGGCCAAGGGGATTCGCAATACCGGGACGTTGAATTTCGGCGGCGTGGTTGCGACCGCCGGGGGCGTCATCTTCGTTGCCGCGACGGCTGACGAGAGGATCCGCGCTTTCGAGAAGCATTCGGGGCGCGTGCTGTGGGAGTACCAGTTGCCAGCCGGAGGGTATGCCACACCGAGCGTGTACATGGTCGACGGCAAGCAGTATGTGGCGATTGCGGCGGGCGGGAGCGGCAAGAACGGCACGCAGGCGGGCGACTCGATCATCGCTTTCGCCCTGCCCGATGCCGAAGAGCATCACCCACGAGCCGAGACGGATTCGCAGTGGATCGAACTGTTCGACGGCAAGACACTGAACGGGTGGGTACATATGAACGGCGCCCATGCCTTTGCCGTGGAGGACGGCGCCATAGTCGGCCGGACCGTGGAGAGCAGCGCAAGGATGAATTCGTTCCTATGCTCGCTCCAAGAATTCGACGACTTCGAACTTGAGCTCGAAACATACCTCGATCCGATCACGAACTCCGGGATTCAGATCAGAACCAAGATCAGGCCCATGCCGGCATCCGGCACTGCAGCCCGGACGACCGCTGGACGACCGGGCAGGGTGAACGGTCCGCAGGTGGAGATCCGCAGATACTACCCCGGGCAACCGACGACCGGCGTACTCTATGGCGAGGCGCTTGGAATCGGCTGGCTGTCAGCGCAGGAAAAAATCGAGAAGGGGCACCGTCACTACATAGCGGAAGGCTGGAACAAGCTGCGCATCGTCGCGAAGGGGCCGCGAATCCAGACCTGGGTCAACGGTCATATGATAGAAGACCTCGTCAACGACGAGGTGTACAAGACCCACAAGCGAGGGTTCATAGGCCTCCAAGTCCACGGCATCAACAAGAACGATATTTCCAAGCCCGTTCATGCCGGGCGGGGCATCACGGCAAGTCAGCCTCTGATCATGAAGTGGCGGAAAATCCGTATCCGACCGCTAGCTTCCGACGAGGGAGCGAGGTAGGACGAAGCGGCGACAGCAGGTCCAGTTGCTTTGCGCGGGTCGTTGCACGCAGGATCCCGACCGCGGATTGGACGCTCGGGCGTGCATCCCGAGGCTCTCGATCGCATTAAGTCAGCTCGGGTGAATTGCAAGCCTGTCCCGGCCTCCGTGGAGCTCCGCCCTGGATCGGTCGGACGGTCAAGGGTGCAACGGGCCAGCGGCAAGTCGATTCGATTTCGCCAAGAGGCGGCAAGGGCATGCTGGAACCGCGGTGAAGGTCTCGCGGCGACAACTTCTGCAAGCTTCCTTGGCCGGGGCCGCCTCGCGGCGCGCCGTGCCCGCCGAAGAGCTGGACAGCTTCGGCGGCTGGACACGGAAGTGCTGCAAGAAGACTGGGAATTTCCGCCTCGCTCAAGATGACCGCTGGTAGATGGTTACTCCGAAGGGCAACGGCTTTCTCTCTTTCGGGGTGAGCCACATACGCGGGAGCTGGTGAAAGGCACCGTGCAAGGGCCAATACCAGGACAGCAAGTTTGGCGTCTCCGGCCCGATCAATCCCCGATTCAACGCGGAGCTGCGCGCCCAGACGATGCGCCTCCTGTCCGAACTTGGCTTCAACTCCATTGGAGTGCATAGCGCCCTGCCGCTATCTAACGCGCGGCGTCCGGTCGTACCGTACGTTACGCGGTTCTTGTTTTAGGTGCCCGGAGCCAGTTAAGGCAGCATCTAGGCGCCGGCAGTTGTTGCCGAAGTCGCGCTGTCAACCGCGGTGCCGGTGTTGGTAGCGATGACGGTCGCGCCGGGAATCACAGCGCCCGTCGAATCCAGGATGGTCCCATTGAACGTGCCGACGGCGCCGGGTCCCCAAACAACGCCGGTCGCGACTATAGCGAGCAGGCGAATTCGGACAGGGATTCCCATACACTGGAGATTATCGCGGCTCCGGCTCATGTTGAACGGACGAAACCATTCGGGGCAGGGGCAGAACCGATGCGCTCTTGTCGATTCGCGCCGGCAGCGCCTTGACCGCGGACCCTGCAAGCGGCCGCGCCAGTAGCATTGAGCGAAATGTCCACCGCGAGGCTTGGATCGTTCGAGGATCTATGTGAGATGGCGGCAGGCCGCTTGACGCCAATCGCAAGGCATCTGCGGTCGATCATCTTGGACGTGGATCCGACCGCTTGCGAGGTCGTCCGTCTGGGCGACCGCGCCGCGACCTACGGCGTCGGACCGAGAAAGATGATCGACGGATACGCCTATGTCATGCCCCAGCGCGATTGGGTCAATCTGGGCTTCTACCGCGGCGCTGGCCTGCCCGATCCGCAAGGGCTGCTCGAAGGCGCCGGAATCAAGATGCGCCACGTGAAGATCCGGTCTGTCGAAGAGGCCAGCAGCCCGGCTGTCCTCGCCCTACTCAGGACAGCCGTCGCCGAGCGGCTGACTGCGCTGGGTATCTCGAGATAGCCTCGGAGAAATGTCCTTGGACGGTCTGTCCGTGCGTATCCGGGATTGGCACGATCGACCGATACGGGCGAGGCGCGCCCCAAATGCACTCGCCAGTTGATTACGCAAATGTAGAAGACGAGGTCGGCACCAAGGTCGTGAGTTCAGGCCGGTGCTGCCGAGGCTCCCCCGCTTGCTGCCGATTGGAGCGACGCCAACCCGACGAGATGCAGCCGTCCCGGACAGGGCCTTGCCGCGGGGGAGACCGGAACCGGGCCTGGCGAGGAATCGGGAGCAGGTCGCGTTAGGGCCGCCAGTCAGCTCGGGAGCCGACGATGACGAAGGAATCGGATCGCGCCGCAGCGAAAGGGATCCTTGGCGAGTGAATGCCTCCCCGAATCGCCGTTAGAAATCAAGCCGGTCGCCGAGGCGCAGCGCCTGCCCCTTGGCCTCACCTCCGGCAAGCTCCAAGACGTAGACCGACTCCGTCGTTCCTCCATAGACAGGGCATCCTGAAGGGTTGCTCGAGGTGCAAGGCGGGGCGGAATGGACAATCTCCACGATCCGGCGCTCCCCGTCCATCCAGATGATATCTAGCGGGATCTGGCACTCGTACATCCAGAACCCACTCTTCGCTGGCGCGCCGAAGACAAACAGCATGCCGCGGTCCGCGGCCAGCACCGTGCGAAACTTCATCCCCTTCGCCAGCTCTTGCGCTGTGATAGCCAGCTCGGCATCGATAATCGCGCCGTTGGGCAGCCTGACCTGAACGGTTGCCCGCGCATTGTCCTCGACGTAGTACCCGGCTCCGACGAGGACCGGGTTGCCCAGGGGGGCGACTCTCTTCAAGAAAGTCACCTTGCGATCCTTCCGCCCGGTCCCCGGGTTCATTGCGCGGTAGTAGAGATATGACTCGCCGACCGTGTCTGCTACGGCAGCGATGTCCCGGCCTTGGAATTCGTCTGCGGGCGTGCCTCGCGGCTCCCATTCCGGAAGGCTCGCGCCGCGCACCCGCACCTTGCTGCCAGTGAACACTTGGTTGCCCATCGGATCCATGCCGAACACATAGACGGAATCCGAGCTCCACCGCTCGTCGTGCTGCAGGGCGCTCATGGCGAAACTGCCCCGCGACTCGACTTCCTGGGCGGCGCAGCGGACGAATTCCTCCAGCCGCTCGCCAGACGGATCGGACTCCAGACGGGCCGCATTGACCTCTTCGATATTGCAGGCGCCGGGAAAGTCGCGCCGGTACACGCCGGAAGCGATAAAGGCCGGAGTCCCGTTCCAGTCCACCGGCAGGATGTACGAAGCCTTGGGTTGAACAGCACCCGTGACGGGGTTGGTGAAGGCGTAATGCCACCAGCCGCCACCGAAGTCTTCAATGATCCGGACCGCCTCGGCATGGCTGTCTCCGCCGAATTCGTCAGTGCGGTCCGTCAGCATGCCGGGCTCGGTGTCTTCGCGGGCGGGGTTAGGAGGAAACATAAGCGACCTGGAACGGGTGCTATCGGGAATCGCTTCGAGCGCGAAGACGTAGGTCGAGCCGCTATGCCAGCGCGGGTCGTTGTGGAACGCCTCGTACGCCGCATCGACGCCAACGTCTTGGATGAATTCGTGAGCGCAGCGGAGGAAAGCCTCGGCATCTTGCCTGTCGCGAACAGCGCTGGCTGCGATGGATCGATCGTCGCAAGCGGCTTCGGCCGCGCCCGGGGCGAAAAGGCAAGCGGTCCCGAAAACAACCGCAGGCAGGATCAACGCTATCCGACTCGGCAATCGCACTTCCATACTCTACTCCAAACTAGGGGAATTACGGCGCTGACTTGACAACACCGCCCCGCCTGTCAAGTGGTGCGGTCAGTCTTCCTTCTTGATGTAGGGAATGCGGTCGGTCACCTGGTCGGCAGCCAAGGCACCGACCCCGACAGCAATCTCATCCAAGGCGCCTTCGGCACGGATCTCGTGACCGCTCCTTGATGGAAGACCCGGGGCGAGGCGAGTCCAGCGCGGCTTCGCCCGCGTCGAACCTGAATTGATCGGTGCTCGGAGGTTGCGCACAGATTCAAGTCCTCCTGACACGCCGACCCAGGCTCGGTGCCCTTGGCAGCGGAAGAATCCACGGCAATAGCTCGGGCGGACGCAACGGTATTCGCAACAGACGTCCGCATGGTCAGCATAAGCGTCGCGATCAGCGATGGCGCCGCCCGCCCGTCGGTGGGGCTTGCGCCGCACCACTTCACCTTCGAGTAGGACGGCGCGGACCAAAGCATTCGTGTGGCGGACCCCGAGGAGTCGCCAATCAACATGGCGATCCCGCTCGGCCTCAGCGGCCGTTCCAGCATGGACTTGGAGCGCATGCGCCAGGCGACACTCCAGCTCATTGCCAGGGCGCGGGCCAATCACCGTGACGCAGTCCATGCGATGGCCGGCAGCGTGTTCCACCGGCTGGCCCCGCTGACCTCGGATCGCGGACAGCTCGTCGGACGAGCATTCTAGCTGTCGAATTGGTCGGGAGGTCCCCTCTCTGGAATTCGATCGTCTTCTCATATGAGAACGACCTAGCGGCTTGCGCCGGCGAACGCGGCGCGCTCGTCGTTGTCGGCGGCGGAATCGACAGCTGGATCGGCGAGCAGACCGTTCCCTCCAAGTTGCGCGCCGGGAGGCTGATGCAGGCCGCAGGCGAGATGGACGCGCAATTCTATGCGATCTTCCTGCTTGCCGGCGAGCGGTTCGGCAACAACTGGTCCGCAAGGGCCCGCGAGCGAATCGTAGCCCTGACTTGGAAGCCAGGCGGTCGGCTGTTTAGGGCGCGGTCTATCGCCGGCACCGCGCCGGTCTTGGCGCTATTGGCTTGCGAAATGCGCAGCGCCTGCGGGATTGCGTGCTATCCGGCAAACCAGCATTTCGATCGGAATTAACCGACCGGTTGTCGAAGTGCGGGCGAGACTCGGCCATTGCGGGCGCTTGTCTCTCCCAATCGGCCGCTGCTTCGGGTTCAGATGACGGCGTGCCCTGCCCCTGCGAGAGGTGGCTCCAGTCCCGTAAATGCCGCTGCCGTGCGGTGCGCGGATTCTGCAGCGTGCAGTGGCAATTCCGTCGTGGCCGGTCGGTTGAAGAGGTGGAAGACTCGCTCGGCGGTGCTGGTCACGCAAGCTAGGCGAGAGATTCCCTGATAAGCGCCCGTCCGGGATTGCAATGACCAAGGACATCGGGTACAAGTAGACACAGATGAGCTGCCTGCCGATTTCGGGCTTCCTGTTCGCTTTGAGCCTCTTGCTCGGCGGTGCGTCGCTGCGGGCCGAATCGGGCGACGAGTACTTCGAACGAAGAGTCCGCCCCCTGCTGTTCGAGCACTGCTCGCAGTGCCATGGCGAGGCGCTCCAGTCAGCGGACATCGACCTGCGCAAGCCGGAAACGGTCCTCGGGACCGCCGTGATTAGCGGCGACGAATCGAGCCCCCTCATCCGGGCGGTGCGCTATGAGAGTCCAATCAAGATGCCGCCAGGCTCGAAGCTGCCCGACGAGGCGATCGATACCCTCGTCGATTGGGTCCGCATGGGCGCACCGTGGCCGGGATACGAACCGGTTCACGCGCACGAGCCAGGGTCGGAGCAGGCTCCCGAAAGCGACCACTGGGCCTTCCAGCCGGTGGCTGATCCGGCTGTTCCTGATGTCGGACCCTCGACTTGGGTGCGGAACGACATTGACAGATTCATCCTTGCGAGGCTCCGCGAGAACGGTCTGGATCCATCCCCGGAAGCGGAGAAGCTCACGCTGCTGCGCCGCGCCAAGTTCGATCTGCAAGGCCTGCCGCCCAATCACAAGGAAATTCGGAGCTTTGCGGACAACACGGAACCGGACGCGCTCGAGAAGCTGGTCGAGGAGCTTCTCGGCTCGCCCCACTACGGCGAGCGCTGGGGCCGCCATTGGCTCGATGTAGCGCGGTATGCCGACTCGACCGGAGTCGACGAAGATCACCCGTTCGGGGATTCCTGGCGCTACCGGGACTACGTGGTCGACGCCTTCAACAACGACCTGCCATTCAACCAATTCGCCCGGGAGCAGATCGCCGGCGACTTGCTGCCCGCACCACAGGACTCCCCGGTCAACACGCGAGGTGTCGTCGCCACCGGATTCCTGGCGCTAGGGCCGATGGCTCTCGCCCAGCGCGATCCGGTGCAGAAGAAATACGATGTCGTCGACGAGCAAATCGACACCTTGTCGAAGGCGTTTCTAGGCTTGACAGTCGCCTGCGCTCGCTGCCACGACCACAAGTTCGATCCCATTCTCACGAGCGACTATTACGCTCTAGCCGGGATCTTCGCCAGCACGCGAACCTTCGACGACTGGCGCAAGAACGGGTCTCGGTATTACAAGCATCCCCTGGTCGCCGAGCAGGAGTACGCCCGCTACAGGAAGCGGGCGGACGCGATCGGCCGTCTCGAGCGCATCTCGCGCGTCGCACGACAGGTCGCCGTGCTGCGGTACCTCGCGACCGGACCAGCCACGAAGGTTTCGGACTACATGCTCGCCGCCGTCGGCGCCTCCGGAGCCGAGGGCCTGGACAGCGAAACTCTGGACTGGTTCCGCGAGTACTTGCAACCTCGTCCGAGCCCGCGGCCGCATCTGGCTCGGTGGCACGAAGCCGATGCCAAGCCGGCCGCTGCGCACGCGTATCGAGACGGACTGCTGGAAGCGCTCGGCGAACGCCTCTCGGTGCACGAGTCTTGGATCGAGAAGGCGCTGCAGACGGCCGAGACCCCGGCAAGCGAGGATCTTCCGGACTTCCCAGCCGCTCCTCCTGACTCGCTGCTCTACCGCGACTTGGCCGATGGCGGCGGCCCATTCGACGTCGGCGCTGACGAAGTGGCAGATCGCTTTGCGGAGCCGGATCGCGCGCGCCTCGCCTCCCTCGAGGCAAGGGTCGAGAAGGATCGCGAGACGCTGCCCGACGAGCCCCCGACGGCCAATAGCGTCGCCGACGGGGAAATCGTGCGCCAGCGAGTGTTCGTGCGCGGCCAGCACAAGAACCCTGGCGCGGAGGTAGCCAAGCGGTTCCCGCTCGTCCTAGCGGGCGCTGAACAGCCCGAAGTCTCGTCCGGAAGCGGCAGGCTCGAACTGGCCGGCTGGATCGCCTCGACCAAGAACCCGCTGACGGCGCGCGTCATCGTGAATCGCGTCTGGCTCTGGCACTTCGGAGAGGGCTTGGTCCGGACTCCGAACAACTACGGGACTCGCGGGGAACCGCCAACGCATCCGTCGCTGCTCGACTGGCTCGCCCGCCGGTTCATGGAGGGCGGCTGGTCGGTCAAGAACCTGCATAGGCTGATCATGGATTCGGCGACCTATCGCATGAGCAGTTCCATATCCACGGAGGCGTTTGCGAAGGATGCCGAGAACCGCCTTTGGTCCCGATTCGAGAGGCGCCGGCTGACCATCGAGGAGCTCCGGGACAGCTATCTCCAGATCAGCGGTCGGCTTGACCCGGCGGTGGGCGGAGACACCGACCTCGGAGCGAGCGAACTCGTAGAGTTCGAGCGCAACAACCGGCGCATCGACCCCGACGAGTACACGCGGCGCAGCATCTACCTGCCGCTGATGCGCAACAAGCTGCCCAATCTTCTCGGGCTGTTCGACTTCGGCGACGCGACAACCACCAACGGCAGGCGCTCCGTAACGAACGTCGCTCCGCAGGCGCTGTACCTGATGAACAGCGGCTTCGCGCGAGACGCGGCGGACGCCATCGTCGAAGCACTCGATGGATCGGCTTCGGAACGCGTCGCACTGGCGTATCGTCTCGTCCTGGCTCGGCCCCCTACGGCTTCGGAAAGTGACCGGGCGATGGCTTACGTGCGTGCATACGCCACCGAGCGGCCCGCATGGACGAGCCTGTGCAAGATGCTTCTCGCATCGAACGAATTCCACTTTGTCGAGTAGCGCAGAGGACCGCCCGGCCCAGCCGGGACAACGTCCGGAGCCTCCTCTTGGGACCAACCCCGTCGATACGCTCCCCCCGCGCAGCGCCGGCCCTCTGGATGCGGAGTGCTCGCAAGGACGACTGACCTCATCCCGACGTCAAGGCTCCCTGTCTGCGCCAGGGAGGAGTCCTGCTCGCAAATCGCCGCCCCGTCGCGACGGCTTCCTTCCAAGGCGCCGAAACACGGGCGTCATCGGGGTTCCGACCGTCGGTCTCGGCCCCGCGCCGCTGACCGCGAAATCAGCCCATCCGGCAATTGGCCCGAAAAGGCGTGCCACCAGCGGCGCTTGAAGTTCTATCGTCTCCGCAAGGAGAACTGTGGAGTCTTGGCTAGTCACGTCATTCCAGCGAAAGGCAGGCGTTCGTTGCTCTCTGGCGGCGGGCATCGAGGGATCGCACAGTATCGTCCCGGCGTCAAGGGGCATTCTGCAGTCAGGCAGCAAGCCCGCATCACGGCGTCGGCGCCCCTGTGGCCAATCGATCGCCCCGCCTGGGCATCGGAGGCAGGATCGAGGCGAGCCCGCGATGCGGATCGGGTGGTAGTCTGTTCACAGAATGTCGGTCCACGCATCCTTCTCGCGACGCGCGATACTGCGGCGCTCGGCGCTGGGATTCGGATCGCTGGGGCTGTATTCGCTCCTCCAAGATGCCAGCCTGCTGGCAGCGGCACCCTCGGCGGGGCCTCTGACGAGCAGGAAACCGCACTTTGAGGCTCGCGCAAAGCGCATCATCTTCCTTTTCATGCACGGGGGCGTTTCGCATGTGGACTCCTTCGATCCGAAGCCTCGCCTGGACCGGGACCACGGCAAGCCCCTGCCCATCAAGCGCTCGCTGACGTTCAACGCGAAACAGGCCGGCGGCCTGATGCGATCGCCGTGGGAGTTCAAGCAGCGCGGCGAAAGCGGCATTCCGGTCAGCGAGCTCTTTCCGGAGGTCGCCAGTTGCGCGGACGACCTGTGCGTGATCCGTTCCATGGTGGGCGAGGGTGTGGACCACGGCGCGGCGATGCTCCAGCTGTTCACCGGCACGTTCTCGTTCTCGCGGCCGAGCATGGGTGCCTGGACTCTGTACGGCCTGGGCACCGAGAACCAGAACCTCCCCGGCTTCATCACCATCAAGCCGACGCAATGGCAGGGGGGCGACAAGCTGTTCGGCACCAGCTTCCTTCCGGGAGCCTATCAGGGTACGCCGATCGGGTCGGCCCCGATGGCGGCGGACGACATCATCGAGAACCCGATCGACCACGTGCTGCCCCAGGGAGGCACCGCCGAAGAGCAGCGGCTCGAACTCGAGTTCCTCCGGCAGATGAACCGCCGCCACGCGGACGACAGGCGCCTGGACCCCGATCTGGAAGCGAGGATTCAAGCGTTCGAACTCGCGTTCCGCATGCAAGCCGAAGCCCCCGAAGCATTCGATGTCTCCCGGGAGACGGAGGCCGCACGCAAGCTGTACGGCTTGGACGAGGATGTCACGCGCGACTTCGGCTGGCAGTGCCTGCTGGCGCGGCGCCTGAGCGAGCGCGGCGTCCGCGTCGTGCAAGCGACGCACTCGGGCGCCGAGGAGAAATGGGATCATCACGGCGACATCCTGCGTCTTCACCCGATTCGTTCGAGGGAGGTCGACAAGCCGATTGCCGGGCTCATCAAGGATCTCAAGGCCAGGGGGCTGCTAGACGAAACATTGATCGTCTGGGGCAGCGAATTCGGCAGGACGCCCTTCTCGGAAGGGGCCGACGGGCGCGACCACAACCCCTACGGCTTCTCGATTTTCATGGCGGGGGGCGGCGTCAAGGCCGGATCGATCTACGGGGCGACGGACGAGTTCGGGTACCACGCGGTCGAGGATCGCATGCATATCCATGACCTGCACGCCACCATCCTGCACCTGATGGGCTTGGATCACGAGCGGCTGACCTACCGCTACAGCGGTCGCGATTTCCGCCTGACCGACGTGGCGGGCAGGGTCGCGACGAAGCTTCTCGCCTGAGAGACCATTCTCTGCGCAGCGCTTGTCCCGCCGTGCCTGGGAACAGTCACTCCTCGATGCCGGGACGGTAGTATCCCGAGCCGGCCGCCGGCGGCACGCCTTGCGCCATCACGCGCTAGACAAACGAAACCTTGCGCATGAGCTGGCCCCTAGCCCGACCTTCTCAAGAGTTTTGGATTTGGAGGCGTTTTGTCCATTTGGGGTGGTTGGATAGCCTGGCAATGTTGCGTGGCGTGCTGGATCCGGGCAGAGGCCGGGCAAGGGTCGCCAGATCCGCGGTTGCCGGGGTCCGTTTTGTCTTGCCTCCCGCCCTGGCGACGCAGTGGTCCCGCTGACCTCCGACGGGGCTCGAGACGATGGCTGGAGTGCCGCGGCTAGCAGCGCAGGGGCAGGCTCTGGAGACGGGCCAGCACCTGCCCGAAGAGGCCCGCTTCCGGGAAGCCCTCGTCGAACGACAGCCGCACGGCCCGCACGCTGACCCGGATCCGCACGCCGATCTTGAGCAGCTTCAGGCGGATCGTGCCGCATTGCGCCCGCGCCAGCCGCGTGCCCCGCAGACCCCGGCGTCGCAGCAACTCCAGCAGCGCATAAGCGAACGAGGCGAAATACAGGCGCAACTGGTTGGCCCGCATGGTGTGCGCCGAGGTGCGATCCGCGAACAGCGCCAGCTGCTGTTCCTTGATGCGGTTCTCCATGTCGCCCCGCGCGCAGTACACCTGCTCGTACAGCGTGCGCGCCGCCATCCGCCCGGCCCCCAGCGACGTCACCACGAAACGCGGGTTGGCCCCCCGCGGCAAATGCTCTGCCTTGCCGATCAGGCGCCGCTCGCGGCTCCAGCTGTCCAGCGTCCGGTAGCGGAAGTCCTGGAACACCCGCGCCGCCTGCCCCGTCTGCTCGCATGCCTGCCGGGCGCGCTCCATCGCCGGGGCCAGGCTCCGCTTCAAGCGCGCATTCTGCGCGATTCCCAGCACATACTCCACTCCCTGCGCCTCGCACCAAGCCAGCAATTCCTCGCGGCAGAACCCGCTGTCCCCGCGCAGCCAGATCTCCACCCCCGGCCAGCGCTCCCGGATGCGCCCCACGATGCGTTCCAGCTCCTGCAGCGGGTCATCCGTCGCGTCCACGTCCAGCACGATGCGCCCCGGCTGCGCGCCGTGCCAGTCCAGGAACAGGTCCACCAGCAGGGCGTCCAGCCGCGCGGTGTCGGCCACGATCTTCTTGTAGCGTTCCCCGGGACCCAGCGCCGCCCCCGTCAGCTCCAGGCGATTCAGCGTGCTCTTGCCCGGCGGCCAGCCCTCCCAGCTCGCCCCGCGCCGCCCGCGGCCCGCCGCCCCGCACAGCAGCGACCACAGCCTGCTCTGGCGCAACGTGTCGTGATCGTTCAGGTCCTCATAGCCCAGCGCCAGCCCCAGCACGCGCGCTGCCAGCAGCACTTCCACCGCATGCTGCGTCCGCCGCGGGTCGCGGTGATCCCGGAAACACGCACTCAACCGCCGGAACAGCCCCGTCCGCAGGGCCAGCTCGCGCAGCAGCAGCCCGCCGCCATCCGACCCCAGTTCCCCGCCGTCAAACCGCCCGACTACACGCTGCCTTCGCAAGCCTGCGAACTCCAAGCGTGCTGTGCTACACTCTGTCGTCATAAGGCCGTCGTCCTGTTACGTGGTAAGTTGTTCATAATAAACCAATTATACCACAAGACACGGCCTTATACCCTACCCCTCGTGAGAAATCCGGGCTAGCCCCATATGCGATGTCGCAGTAACAGATAGCTTCCCCGAACGCTACGCCGCACCGGTCCTGCCCGTCAAGTGTCTCCCGGACTCTTCCAGATGCCGCAAGGCTGGCCGCACTGCCGCTGAATTCGATGAAATCCGCCATCGGATCGATCCCGAATACATAGATCGATCCGCTTGGCGAGCGGCGGGGCTGACCTCCGCGCTGGCGCACGTGCCCGGCAAGTCCCGCAGCTGGATCCCGGCCCCGAGGAAGGTCCCGGCCCCCTCCCAGTCAAGCCGCATGACACAAGCCGCCTTCGGCTCCTCGAGCCCTGCCAGGGGATTGCGGAAGTGGGTGTAGGTCCGGTCCCGGCCGGGATGCCGTGTCGCGCTCTGAAAGAGCCGACTCCTCCCGACTGGCTGCAAATCGCGAAGCCAGCCGTGTCTCGGCAGGCAACGCCAGCCTCGATATCAGTCGTCGAGGTAGTACCCCGCACCGACCAGCACGGGCACCCCCTGCGAGACGACGCGTTTCAGGAAGCCGATTTTCTTTTGCATCGAACCGGTCGCCGGGTTGATCGCCCGATAGTAAATGTAGGCCTCGCCGAAGGTATCGACGATGGCGGGAATGTCCCGACCGCCGAATTGATCGGAGAAGCGGCTCCTGCCCCGCCACTCGTGCACCGAAATCCCGTTCACGGCCAGCTTCCTGCCCGTGAACACCTGGTTGCCCATCGTGTCGAGCGCGAATACGTACGCCGAGCCATCCCTCCAGCGCGAGTCTTCCTCGATTGCCATCTTGGCGAAATAGCCTTTGGACTCGACTTCCATGGCCGCGCATCGCACGAATTCCTCGAGCCGCTGGTTGCGGTCGGCGGTCGCGGCCGAAACTGCTCGGGCGTTGACTTCGTCGGCGCGGCACGTTCCCGGCAGATCACGCAAGTAGATGCCGGCTCCGATCATGGCTGGCGTGCCGTCCCAATCGACAGCCATCAGGTACGACTCTTTGAACTGAGTCGTGCCCGTCGCGGGATTAGTGATCGAGTAATACCACCAACCGCTCCCGTTCGTTTGGACCACGCGGACGCCTTCCTTGATGATGTCGTCTCCGAATTCGTCACCAAGGTCACCCCAGGGCATCGTCTCGCGCTCCGGCTGGACGGGATAGACGAGTGCCTTTGCCTCGTGCGAACTTGGTATGAGTTCGCTCACGAATACATAAGTTGAGCTGCTCCGCCAGCGTTCGTCGTTGTGAAACACCCGATACGCCTCGGCCGCGCCCGCTTCGGTCACCAGTTCGTGCGCGCACCGCACGAAGGCCTTGACGTCGCCCCTCGTTCGGACAGCCGAGGCGACCACGTTGTGATCGGAGCAGGTCAGTGCTTGGGAGTGAGCGACTTCAGGAGTCATTGAGACAAGAAGTGCAAGGGCAGCGAACAAGGTTCCGCGGATCATCCTTGTCAACGGTATCACGCATATATCCAGGGGCAACCGCCGGGGCAGTTGGCCGGGCGGGTGCAGCACCCCCGAATAGCAGCTCGGATCATTCAATTGTCCGCTGCGACACTGCTGGAGTGCGCTGAACGCGCCTACCCGGCTCTCCAGGTGACCGAGGACGGTTTCTGGCACTAGTTAGTGCCCGTGCCAATTTCGCGTAACGGATTGTTATGCAGGAGTTCAGGGGCGATTTCCAAGGGCCAGGAACGCTCTGTATTGGCTGATTTCGCGTGATATCACGGTTTTTGGCACGATCTTCGTTCAGAAAGCACCTTGAGATTCGTCCAACGCCCCCAGATCGCCTTGGGTGCCATCCCCATTGCCGACATTGAACTCGACCCGCGCAGCCGCGATGACATCCCCGCCGTGCTCAAGGGCATCCAGCACCTGTACTGCGGCGAGGAAAAAGCTGGGGCTACTAGGCTTTGGTGGACAGGTAAGGGTGCGGCAGGCGCTGAGGCTCGAAGAGTGCCGCACCATGGTGTCGAAGACAGTTCGGGAAGTCAAGTGCCGAGGGCCGGCGGAACGTCCAAGGCGACCGACGGGAGCCCCGGAGCCGGTCCCGGCCTCCTGACCGCCATGCCATGGGGATGCCGTGGAGCTGACGGCACTCCGTCCTGCCCCTGCTGTTGCGGGCATGATCCAGGCCTCCGGAAGACCTTGGGGCTGGGGGGCCGAGGCCCCCGACTGGTGTCCCCTGGCGTCCCCGGGGCCTGCGCTGGCTAGTTCCGCGCCGCCCTCCGTGCGAAGTCCGCCGGCGACAGATAGCCGAGGGCCGAGTGCCGGCGGCGCCGGTTGTAGAAGCCTTCCAGGAAGCGGAAGATCTCGCAGGCCGCTTGCTCGCGGGTGGCGCACGAGCTGCGTTGCAGCAGCTCGCACTCCAAGGTCGCAAAAAAACTCTCCGCCATGGCGTTGTCGAAACAGCTGCCCCGGGCGCCCATGGATTGCCGGACGCCGGCCTGCTCGCAGCGGCGGCTGAACGCCAGCGCGGAGCGCACCAGAGCGGCCGCCTGTCGCGCCCCCATGGCCCAGCCCACCACCTTGCGGCGGAACACGTCCAGCACCGTGGCCAGGCACAGAAAGCCTTCCCGCGTCGGCACATACGTGATGTCGGCCACCCACTATGGGAACCTTTCGATTGTGGGAACCTGCACCCCGTATCCTGTTGTGTGCCAAGGGGTTGGGAGGTGAGCAGGTTCCCATAACTGCATTCTCGTCTCCCCTTGGTTTCTTACCAGCAGAGGAGATTGAATCATGGTTGTACCCTTCCGGCCCCAAGCATCACCCGGGGCCATCCAAGCACGCGTCGACCGGGTCGTTCCGGCCTACAAGGCCCACTTGAACGATCTGCGCTACTCGGCCAGGGTCGCCAGCAACCTGACCCGCACAGCGTGCCACATGATGGCTTGGCTGGCGGTCAGCGAAGCGGACTTGGCGGCGCTGGACATCCGCGGCGTCGGCGGTTTCCTGAGCCACGACTGCGACTGCCCAGCCGACTTCCGCACCGAGCTGAACGCGCATTCAGGGTGGCAGGCGAATTATGGGAACGTTCCCATAACACCCACAGGCGGTGCGGCCCGGAGGCCTCGAAGCGCCGTCGGACGCGGTCCGGAGCGACTTCCGCCTCGCGGTCGGCCCGGGTCGTGCAGAGCGGCCGGCGGCGGGTCACGCCCTGCCGACTCAGCCGCTCGTTCTCTCGCGCCCGCCGGCTCGGCGAGCGCTGGCGCCATGCAGAGTAGCCGCTGGAGGAGCCACCCAGCACGCGGCACTGGCAGGCAATCGCATAGCAGCCCTGGCGCGCCTTCACGAATGCGAAGACCCGGACGGCATCGAATCGGTCTCCCGAGCGAACCAGGCCGCGGCTTTTGCCAGGATCTCGCGCTCCATCCGCAGCCGGCGGTTGTCACGCCGCAGCTGCGCCAGCTCCTGGCGCTCGATCGTGCTCAGGCCGTCCTTCCGCTGCCCCGCGTCCAGATCGGCCTGCTGCATCCAGCGCAGCACCGAGTCCGCCGAGATCCCGAACTCCTCGGCGATCTCGCGCGGGCGGCGCTTGCCCACCTGCGCCACCTGCTCCCGGAACTCCTTGGGATAGGGTTTCCCATCGTCTCGCTTGCTTGTCTGTTAAGAATGGGGCTGTGAAGGGTCCTGAATAGGGATCGGGCCCCGGGCCCCGCAGCTTCTCCCCGGCCACCCCCACCGGGCCACGCCGGGCAACTCCGGCCAGTTCGGCCTGCCGTTCCTTGCGGCCGCAGCCTTCCCCGCCAGCGTGACCAACGCCGCTACGTGCCTCACGCTCCGCGGAAACCCGTGTCCCTCGCCGCTCAGTACCTCCCCGCTGTTCACCCCAAATTGACAAATGGATACTCATCATGTGGGACCTCCTTGCGCCCCGCCTTGTCGAGCACCCTGCCACTGCCGCCCCTCTGCAATCTCACCTGTCCGCGAAAAGGCAGTAACTCCACCGCCTCGCGCCACCTGAACCGCGCCGCGTTATAGCCACCCTCGAACAGCGGGCCGTCGCTGTCCTTCGCCCACCGCGACCACAGCACCCACGCGGAGAAGACGCAGCAGAACAACGTTTGGGCCAATCTCGAATGGAAAAAGCGTTCTCCCCGTTTGCCCTCGAAGCGAGTTCCGAGCGCTTCTTCGAGCGCCGACCGGACCGTCAGGAGCGATGATGCGTTCCCCGCCGCCTCGAAACGGGCCAAGCGGTGGCGGGCGTATGAAGCGAGGAGCCAGGCCGGATCCTTCGGCTCAGCCAGGGCGGCCCGGTGCGAGAGAGCCCGGCCAATATATTCGCCGAGGCCCGCGCCGACTTCGCGCGCGAAGGCACGAGACTTCTCCAGCTTGCTCCAGAAGTCGTCCGCATTCTCCGCCAACCGGAACGTCTCGAGCTTGGCCGGACCACCGGACCGGACCGTGCCCGCCAGAACGAAGTCGCGCAGGTCCGTTACCAGCACCAGCCGGTAGCGGCCCCAGTAGCGGCTCACTTGATCCGACTTCGCAGTCAGCCAGGCATCGTCCCCCACCCCCTTCACCTCTACGACGCCTCGGTCCGGGACCTGTCCCTCCCTCGGCCGCCCCTTCTGGACCTGCTTCGCCGTGTAGAGGGCATAGTCCGGATGGCCGGCACTCTGATCGGCGCCCTCAAGAACTCAGAACACCTTGGGCTTTAGCCCGTGCCCGACGGCACCGAGAAGGTTCGCCAGTGCCGGATAGTAGGACCGCTCCCCGGTCCCGCCGCCGGAAGCACGCACCCAGCGGAGATCGGAGAAACACGCTTCCACCGCAGCGATCAGCTTCTTGTTCGGTCCGGTCATCGTGCCGTTCTGAGAGTCGGACGCGCCGCCGTCTCAGGGTGCGATCCGGCAACTCCAGAAGATATCACGACAAACGGGTTCGCGGCGGCTGCGCGGCATCGCCGAAGCAGAAAGTGCGGCGACCGCACCGCGATCCATGATTGCCTACGAGAGCGCCAGGAACGCTGCCTCCGCCTCGGCGCCGAAGGCAAGAATCTCGGTTCTGTTGGATCGCAGCAACGCCGCGATGTCCCCCGTGGTGCAGTTGCCCCGCCGGATCCAGACGACCTTCGGTGGCGGACCCCGCACGAAGCTCACCTGGTGGAAGTCCGAATCCTTCGAGACGATAGTAAAATCGTGGTCCCGGGCGTAGCCCCAGATCGTGGCGTCGGTCGCGCGGGCCAAGCCGACGTCCCGGACGTGAACGGACCCCGCAAACACATCCGAGAGGCCAGCGACTAGGCGCGGGGAGACGTTCTCGTCGAAGAGCAGCTTCACCCGGGGGGGATCGAAACGAGCCTGCGCTCGCGCTCCGCCGCAAACGCCAGCGCTGCCCGGATGTCATCGCGCTCCAAGTCCGGGAAATCCACCAGGATTTCCGCTTCCGTCATCCCGGACGCCAAGTACTCGAGGACATCGTACACCGTGATCCTGAGCCCGCGAATGCACGGTTTCCCACCTCGCTTCTCGGGCTCCAGGGTGATGCGGTCCAAATCGTTCATCCTTGAGAATAGCCGCAGGCCGGATCGGGGTCAAGTCTCGGAACGTTGGCAGGGTCCAAGTGGCTGCGGTCAAGCATGGGGGCTGCCTGCACCTGTTCCTGAGTTGGCACCAGCTAGTCGGCCCAGACTTGCGTCGGCGCACGGCGGTCGGGCAGGAGCGCAGTGCGGTTGTATGCCCGTTGGGATTCCGAACCGCCTGGGCCACACTGGTGCTCGATAGAATCTTGCCGGAAGCCCGGCATCTCGCCTGATCCACCAGCCGTCGGTCTTGGTATGTCCCACAACAGAATTCAGGTCAGCGGACGGCGAGGTCGAGCTTTCGGCAACTGCCGACCGTGCAGTAGCTGATTGTCCCTTGACACAACCGCCGACCGAGTTAGCCCGACCTTCTCAAGAGTTTTGGATTTGGAGGCGTTTTGTCCATTTGGGGTGGTTGGATAGCCTGGCAATGTTGCGTGGCGTGCTGGATCCGGGCAGAGGCCGGGCAAGGGTCGCCAGATCCGCGGTTGCCGGGGTCCGTTTTGTCTTGCCTCCCGGCCTGGCGACGCAGTGGTCCCGCTGACCTCCGACGGGGCTCGAGACGATGGCTGGAGTGCCGCGGCTAGCAGCGCAGGGGCAGGCTCTGGAGACGGGCCAGCACCTGCCCGAAGAGGCCCGCTTCCGGGAAGCCCTCGTCGAACGACAGCCGCACGGCCCGCACGCTGACCCGGATCCGCACGCCGATCTTGAGCAGCTTCAGGCGGATCGTGCCGCATTGCGCCCGCGCCAGCCGCGTGCCCCGCAGACCCCGGCGTCGCAGCAACTCCAGCAGCGCATAAGCGAACGAGGCGAAATACAGGCGCAGCTGGTTGGCCCGCATGGTGTGCGCCGAGGTGCGATCCGCGAACAGCGCCAGCTGCTGTTCCTTGATGCGGTTCTCCATGTCGCCCCGCGCGCAGTACACCTGCTCGTACAGCGTGCGCGCCGCCATCCGCCCGGCCCCCAGCGACGTCACCACGAAACGCGGGTTGGCCCCCCGCGGCAAATGCTCTGCCTTGCCGATCAGGCGCCGCTCGCGGCTCCAGCTGTCCAGCGTCCGGTAGCGGAAGTCCTGGAACACCCGCGCCGCCTGCCCCGTCTGCTCGCATGCCTGCCGGGCGCGCTCCATCGCCGGGGCCAGGCTCCGCTTCAAGCGCGCATTCTGCGCGATTCCCAGCACATACTCCACTCCCTGCGCCTCGCACCAAGCCAGCAATTCCTCGCGGCAGAACCCGCTGTCCCCGCGCAGCCAGATCTCCACCCCCGGCCAGCGCTCCCGGATGCGCCCCACGATGCGTTCCAGCTCCTGCACCGTGCCCTCCGCCGCGTCGCGGTCCGCCGTCCGCAGGCGCGCCCCCAGCAGCTGCTGGCCGCAGAAGATGTACAGCGGCAAGTAACAGTAGCTGCGGTAGTACCCATGGAAGAAGCGGCCTTCCTGCCGGCCATGCAGCGGGTCATCCGTCGCGTCCACGTCCAGCACGATGCGCCCCGGCTGCGCGCCGTGCCAGTCCAGGAACAGGTCCACCAGCAGGGCGTCCAGCCGCGCGGTGTCGGCCACGATCTTCTTGTAGCGTTCCCCGGGACCCAGCGCCGCCCCCGTCAGCTCCAGGCGATTCAGCGTGCTCTTGCCCGGCGGCCAGCCCTCCCAGCTCGCCCCGCGCCGCCCGCGGCCCGCCGCCCCGCACAGCAGCGACCACAGCCTGCTCTGGCGCAACGTGTCGTGATCGTTCAGGTCCTCATAGCCCAGCGCCAGCCCCAGCACGCGCGCTGCCAGCAGCACTTCCACCGCATGCTGCGTCCGCCGCGGGTCGCGGTGATCCCGGAAACACGCACTCAACCGCCGGAACAGCCCCGTCCGCAGGGCCAGCTCGCGCAGCAGCAGCCCGCCGCCATCCGACCCCAGTTCCCCGCCGTCAAACCGCCCGACTACACGCTGCCTTCGCAAGCCTGCGAACTCCAAGCGTGCTGTGCTACACTCTGTCGTCATAAGGCCGTCGTCCTGTTACGTGGTAAGTTGTTCATAATAAACCAATTATACCACAAGACACGGCCTTATACCCTACCCCTCGTGAGAAATCCGGGCTAGGTCCAGCGTGGCTGAATCCGATCTTGGTTCGACCGTCGAATGCGGAGCTGTTCTCGTGAGAGAGTGCCCAGACTCTTGCACGGATTCGCTCCGCCCGAAGGAAGCGACAGGACGAAACGAGCCACAAGTACCGAAAATTGCCGCGGGCGTCAAGGTTACCAGCACGCCTGCCGAGGCTTAGACACATCGGCTTCACGGCCTGTCCAACCCAAGGTTTCCAGCGCGCTCTCACGTCCTTGGAAGTGCTCAATCATCGTTTATGCCATCCCCCCGGCAAGATCTTTCGCGACGTCGAGGGGAGTGCCCCAAAGCTCGCTTCTATGGCAGTCTGTCAACTTTCAGAACCTTGCGATTGCGTCGTCTGTCCGGAAGTGCTCACGCAGACCAGGGTTGCGCAAGAGTCTTGAGTATGCATCGCAAGCCAGACGCTCGATTTGTCGTGTCCTCTTCCAGCACAGGGCCTCACGCTTGCCCAACGGATAGGACTGCACAGCTCCGTCCCATGGATTCAGGTGTTCTGTAGCGCTCCGCAGATCAAAGGCTTGCAACAACAGCGTGCGCGTATCGACGCCAGCGCAGGCGAAGGTTTGGCAGCGGTGTGCAAACTCCTGTCGGGTCTTGCCTTGTTTCGGAAGTATGAGGGCTTCCAGCGAGCGGACAAACTGGTGAAGACGATCCTGACCTGCTGTTTCCCTTTGGCCCTTGAACAGTGTCTGGAGGCCGCGAATGATCCGCCTGAACTGTGTCTTGTCAGCCTCCATTTCCGCGAAGCCAGCGCGTAGAACAAGACTGCCGTCAAGCCAATCCCGGGTGATTGGCGCTGTCGGCGACCCTCGGCTCCGGCAGAATACTGGAATCTGTCCCACCTACCGGATCTCCGGAACTCCGTTCACAGAGGAGCCAACCAACCGATCCGTACCTTCGTCGCCAAGGATCTCGATGCCGACACTGAGGTGGAGCATGTCAAACAGAAGAGCTAGGTCCTCGGAGAGGCGTCGATGCTCGGCACCGAGGACACTGGGGGTATCCCAAGGCTGCTCGACAAGCAGGACGAGATTGGCGCGGCAGAGCCCCTCCAAGCGGATCGAGCCCAGCCACTTTTCCCAGCTACCTAGGTTGTCGGTGACTGGCACGCGAGGCAGGATCCAGGTCCAATCGCGAACAGGCGAGAGACACCGCGGGCGAGGCCTGCCGAGGATGAGGGAAGCATGTGAAGGTCGTAGGATCAACAACTTGGTGATCCTGAGCAACAAAGCCGTTGCCCATGTAGGTCGTAACACCTATGCGGACTTGAAAAATGGCTCTAAAGGAACGATCATATGCTGGGAGGTGTCTCGTAAAGCCCTCGAGGAGCACCACGAATGATGAAACTCAGTGTCGCTAACGACTTTTCGGACGTACCTGGGCCCCGGTTGGAAGCAGAGGGTGAACACTCAGCCGAAGTGTTCCGGAAAGAACGCCTGAGCCCTTTATTTCTAGAGGCTGAACGACAAACTTGCCAGCTTCTAGTAGATCTGGATGGAGGCTTTGGGTACCCGACCTCCTTCCTCGAGGAGGCGTTCGGCGGCTTAGCTCGAGAGCTTGGAATCGAGCGGGTGCAGAAAGTGCTAGTGGTCAGATCTGACGAGGAGCCTTATCTGAAGCAGGACGTGGCGGCCTATATCCGCGAGGCGGAAACAGGCGCCCAAATCGCATAACAGAAGCCCCGGCTATGTATTGGGCCTTCTCTCGCTCTTCACGGCCATTGGTTTCGGAGCGGGCTTGATTGTCAACAAGTGGACTGAACGTACGTTCACTCCGAGCCTTGCGCTCGGCCAGATTCTCCAAATTGTTGCGAGCCTCCTGGTCTTTGTACTGGCAGACCATGTTTATGCGAACGTGCACGACTATCGGCAGAAAAGAGTTGGGATTCTAGTTGACATGGCGAGCACAGTGCTCGCGCAGGTGGATCGGGTCCATTCGGCCTTTCTGAAATGCCAGGGACGGAACCCGATCCCGCGGAAGCTGAGATTCGAACTTGATGGTGCGTTCACAGACTACGGAAACGCACTATTTGAGCTCGAACAGGTGCTACCGGATACGGTCCATTCAAATGTCGGACCCAGCTTCGAGGACCTCAAGGAGAATCGCCGGGCCTACAAGGATCTAGTGACTGGCGCGCCATACCCTATTCATTCTTCGTCAGATCGAATAGTCGTCGAATCCAACTGCTATACCACGGCCCGGTCAAATATCAGAAAGTTCCAGATCCAGCTTGTCTAAGCCCGCAAAGTAGATGCACGCCCCTCAGTTCCAAGGCTAGGGAATTGGCTGTTCTCGCCTTCGCAATTCGGTGCCCGCCGTCCAGCGCCGCCCTTCGGAGCCCTCGAAGACGATACAGATGCGTTGCAGTGTCCCCGTGCAAGTTCGGATGAGGGTGAGAGGCCGTAAAGAGCGCTGGAGTCCATCGTGAGGGAGTCCGCCATGGCGCAACCGCCTTTCACGGCCCGCTCGAACGCTTACGCTTCTACAGCCCCAGTCGGCAATGCTACACCACCCCGGCGATCACGACGTTCCACAACATCCTGGCCAGCCTGCCGCCCGAGAAGCTCGAAGCGACGGTGGCGACGTGGGTCCGGCAGCAGGTTGGGCCAGCCCCGCAGAATGAGGAAGATACGGACTCGCAGAAGGCGGCCGGCAAGGCACGCAGGAGCGGCTCGCGGCAGGGCGGCTTGCCGGCCGCGTGCATGGATGGCAAGCACATCCGCAGCGCCTCGAAGCAGACCCCGGGGCGCCGTCGCATCCTGGTCGCGGCCGTGGAACATGGCAGCGGCTTGGTGCTGGGACAGCGCGAGATTGGCAGCAAGACCAACGAGATCCCGGCAGTGCGCGAACTGGCAGGCGAACTCGATCCGGCCGGGCGCATCGTCACCTTCGACGCACTGCACGCCCGGCAGGCGACCGCCCGCCGGCTGTGCGACAGCTGCCGGGTCTGTGTGCGCGACTTGCCACGCCATCTCGCTTGCCTGGCCAACACGGCCATCTCCAGCGTCCAATGCCAGCCCCAGTTCGCGTGCGTGCCCGAGGCCGGCCGCCATTTCGCGCCCCGCCCGCAGGAGGCCCTCGACCTGCTGCTGGCCCCGCCCCGGCAAAGCTAGCCCGCGCAGCTTGTCGCCGGCGTGCAGCGCGACCCCTGTGCCCGGGCTTGCCACTCAACACGAGGCGCAAGTAGGAATCCATCCCATCAGGCGTCTCCAGTCCGGACTAAGAAATGTGTCTGCAGCCGCCTCGCCTCGGGACCCTTGGAGGCGCCGTGATACGATTTTGTCCGCGGCTCGCTCCGGAGGATGTTGGCCTCAAGGGAGCCCTGCTCCATCGCGCAGCTCGCCCGCGATAGCAAGTTGGGAGCCCATCGATTTCTCCGAGGAGTTGTTGGAAATATGCGAATTGCCAGAGTCAGGGCGACCAACTTTGAATCGTCGGCTTGGGGTGATTTCTCTGAGCGAGAAGCCGACCTTCCCCTGGTCACCGCGATGGCAATTCATCCAGAGTATAGGCACCCCATCTCGACCTGGCGGCCCGCCGAAGCCATGTGTATTGTCGAGGTACAAACCGATGACGGGCTGACAGGCATCGGATGGTGCGAAGACTATTGCGGAGCCACCAGCCGTATCGTAAACGGGCACTTGTCGCGTTTTCTGATCGGGGCGGACCCGCGCGAGATTACCAAGCTCTGGGACCTGATGTACCGCGGCTCGATTCCGTACGGCCGCAAGGGCGCGGCTCTCTACGGTATCAGCGCGGTAGACATCGCGCTCTGGGATCTGAGGGGCAAGCACCTCCAGGAACCGGTCTATCAACTCCTCGGCGGCAAGGTCCGCGACCCGATTCCGGCCTATGCAAGCCACCTCCACTACCTTGACGACGACAGGTTTTGCGCCGAAGCGGAGGACTATGTGAAGCAGGGCTATAAAGCCATGAAGATGCGCTTCCGGCACGGCCCCGCGGACGGGCTTCCCGGGATGAACAAGAACATCGAGCTGGTGAAGCTGCTGCGGGACACAGTCGGGGACTCGATCGACATCATGGCGGACGCCTACATGGGCTGGACTCTCGAGTACGCCAGGAGAATCACCCGTAGGCTGGCACCGTATGATCTCAAATGGATCGAGGAGCCATTGCTGCCCGATGACTTGAACGGTTTCATCGAACTGAGGCGCACTTCCCCCGTGCCGATCGCCACAGGAGAGCATGAGTACACGCGATATGGATTTGAGCTGCTGATCAAGAACAATGCGGTTGACATCGTCCAATTTGATATGGGGCGCGTGGGCGGCTTCACGGAGGCGAGGCGCGTTTGCTCCTTGGCCAACGCGGCCGGTCTGCCGGTTTGCACGCACGCTTACGGCCTGCCGACTCTCCATTTTGTGGCGGCAGAGCCGGCCTGCTTGATGGCCGAGTACTTCCCTGTGCCGGTGTGGATGAAGCCCGATCATTCCGAGACTGATTTCTTTGACGGCGCGCCGATGCCCCGAGGCGGAAACATCACCGTTTCCGACGAGCCGGGCATGGGGTACAAGTTCGACTTCCAGATCCAAGAGCCGGTGTCCTAGCAAGGGAGCGTTAAGACCTACATGCTCATGAGAACCACGAAGGCGGGTGACTCTTGCGAAACGAGGCGGCAGGCGATGGGTCGGCAAGTAAGGCGGTGGCTCGGTTCAGCCGGGATGGGAATAACCCTTTTCTTGGGACTGCCCTGGATCACTGAGGGAGAAGAACCCTTCAAGTATCAGTACGAGTTTGGCCCCATCAGGATCCCCAGGGCTCAGGCCGATGAACCAATGCGCCAGAAAGTCTCGGTGGCGCTGGCAACGGAATATGTTGAACAGGGAGCGTTCGCCTGGACTCGACACCGAAAGTGTGTGACTTGTCACACCAACGGCACCTACATGGCCCTCCGCCCTTCCCTGAACGGGCCTTTGGGCAAACCCAGCCAGGAAGTTCGCGACTTTTTCGTGAAGCTCCTCCAGGACGGAACCAGTCAACTGGAAACGGACGGGGAACTGAGCGATTCGCAATTGATCTATATTGCGCGTGGTCTGGCGGAATGGGATGCCCACGTTTCGGGAGAGTTGTCCGCCGACACCGGCCTCGCACTGGAGCAGTTGTTCGAGAGGCAGCTTCCTACCGGCGAGTGGCATGCTATCCGGTGCTGGCCGCCCCTGGAATCAAGTGCCTTCCAGGAGGCAACCGTAGCTGCACTAGCGGTCGGAGTGGCTCCGGGATGGCTGTCGGGTCTGGCCGACCAGAGGCTGAAGGACGGTGTGAAACGGCTGATGGATTACCTCCGCATGGTAAAGCCGCCCCACGACTACGGGCGGGTGGTGCTCTTGTGGGCGTCGGCCCGGCTGGCAGGTTTGCTGGAGGAGCGCGAGAAAGCGGAGATTATTCAAATGATTCGGCGAAAGCAACGGCCCGACGGGGGGTGGTCCATCCGAACCTTTGCCCAGCCCGAGCAATGGGGCGACGGCAGCAGGGCAGAAAAACTCAGGAATGAGAAAGAGTTTCCCAATCCCCCCAGTGACGGCCACCAGACCGGCTTGGCTCTGATCGCACTCCGGGAAGCTGGAGTCAGTGCTCGGGATCCCGCAATCCGTAGAGGCGTCCGGTGGCTGCTCCGCAACCAGCGCCAGTCCGGACGGTGGTGGACCCGGTCTCTGAATACAGACACCTATCATTTCATCACCTACAGCGGCACCCTGTATCCCTTGGTCGCACTCCACCTCAGCGGCGCGTTGCCGGAAGAACCGGCGGCAGCCGACCACGCTCAAAACCGGCGTTAGAGCTCAGCTAGCGCCTGGGCGAGTGCCACGCGGTCGAGATTCCGGCAAGCGGAAGATGCTCGATAGGCCGTTGTTGGTTCTGGCGACACGAATCCTACGTCCACAGGCATTCGACGGACGTGCCCGCCTTGAGGTGGCGGCCAGCCCGCCGGCGCAGGGCAGCCTTGCGTAAGCCCTTCACCCGGCTCATGCGCAGCTCGGGAGGTCGGCCGTCCCGAGTTACTTCCGCCACGGCGACGAGCAGGGTCTTGCCCGCCGCCCCGCAACCGCCCTTGCCGCCATGGCCCGGCCCACCCCAGCAGGCGTGATCGACCTGCACGGGACCTTCCAGGGCCACGCGCTCGTCGCGTTCGCGCATGGCCTGCTTGAGCTGCTAGGCGGTGTTCTGGCTGACGCAGAGTTGGCGGTGCAGTTCGAGGGTGGAAATGCCGTGCTTGGACTACGTCAACAGATGGATGGCGAGAAACTAGGTCGTGGGCGGGAGGCGCGTGCTGGCGAAGAGCGTGCCGGCGGTGATGGAAACCTGGTGCTTGCAGGTGTTGCATTGGTAGACCCGTTGAACAATCCGCTCTTGGCGGCTTGCAGCTCGCGCAGATAATCGTGATCGTAGGCGACAAAATCGCGGGCTTCCGGCCGAGGCAGAGAAGGATCAAGAACGCTGTCGACGTCGCTAATCTGCTCCTCGTCGGGGTAGTAGACCGTTACCGGATGATCGATGCCCAGCCGGGTGAATGGCCGGCATTGATAGAGATTCAGCAAGTATTCCGTCACGATCCTGAAGTGGCGACTGTCGAACTGCGAGGTCATGGTCTCACCGCAGATGGCGTCAGAGCCGGCCGGAGCCTCAAGGCGGCGCCAAAGACCGCCCGGTCGGAAAGCCGGTCAAAGCCATTACCCGAGTGCTCATGCCCGCATCGCCGTCGATCAACCACGGAGAGAGCGCGGTCCCGACGCTGCTTCCCCGTCTGAAGCCCGCACTCTCCGGCGCCGACCCCGGAACCCATTCCGGTGGAATCGGACAGCGGTAGGATTCAACTCGCCGCCCCGACGTGCCCGCCACCCCACTCCGAAGAATCCGTTTTCCGAACCCTCCATGGCCCTCCAATGCATGACTGCGTCCGGTATCTGCAGCGCAGCTCTCACTCTACAAATTCTAGTCGACAGGGGAGGCACGGAGAAGCTGCGTGGATGCTTCCCTGAGCTCGCGGTGCTGATCGATGCGTATTCCGAAGGAAAATGATCAACGTTCCGACGCGAAAAAAACAGCGTTTCGAAGTGAAAAAATGGGAATTACTTACGTGAGTGGGGAGGCTGCGAGATGGCGGACAGGTAGAGGTGCGGTAGCTCCAGTGAGGGCTGCAGACCCGGCGCCACCGCTCGAGTGCTGCCCCGCTTCGATATCGACCTCGATCGCCGGCGTCCACGAAGACTGGGCCGCTCCAACTGTTCGCGTCCAGCAACAACGGGCGGACATTGGCACGCAGGATGCCCCTGACCGTGCCACGACAGGTCACTGGCAACCTTGCAAGGCTCGGCGACGGGCGAATCCTGCTCAGCCATGGAAACCGGTGCTGGAACAATTTCGGAGTCGACGTCCGGATCAGCGGTGACGAGGGAGCGACCTAGAGCCCTCCTGTGCGGATCGCGGACTGCCCTCGCTCGGACTGCGGCTATCCGAGTACGGTCCAGACCGCCGCCGGCCAGGCCGTGACGGCCTTCTAAACGCAGGTTTCGGATGACTACCACTACGAGATGCGAGTGGCCACCTGGGATCCGTCGCGACTCACGGCGGAAGGGACAATCCGGCAATAGGGTGGTGACAATGCGGGACTTTCTCCGCAGGGTGTTTCTCGGGCGGCTGGCGGCGTGCGGGGCGGGGCTGGCGCTAGCCGGTCATGTGGCTTGGCCCGGACGAGCCCGGGCACAGCGTTCGGGCCGGGTCAAGGGGTTTGATCACGTCGCCGCGCCGATGCGCGACCTAGAGGCTATGGTGGCGTTCTACCGAAAGCTCGGGTTCCACGTGAACGAGGGCAGGGGCATCTGCTCCGTTCACTTCGGGAATCACAAGATCAACTTCCATCGACCGAGGGTCTGGCAGGGCCCCAGCGTCACGCTCCAGGCCCCTGCCGCGGAGCCACCCTGCGGAGATTTCTGTTTCGTGTGGGACGGAAGCGAGACCGATCTGTTGGAAGCGCTTCGAAACGCGGGCGCGGAAGTCATCGAAGGACCTGTCGAGCGCACGGGCGGCAGAGACGATGGGACGGCTCGCGGCATCAGTCGGTATATCAGGGGTCCGGATGGCAACCTCCTCGACTTCATCACTTACTAAGACCTGGTTCCTGAAACGCCCGTAGCAAGAAATTCTCTTCATTTTGCAAGATGTTCTTCCGCAACCATGCAGCAACGGAGTACCCCTGCGTGTGGAACCGGCTGGTCCTAGCTGGCCGCGAGTGGCCGTTGGCATACAAGACACGGGGCCTCTAGACTCCTTGTCTCGCTGTAGGGCTGACGATTGAGTCAAGTCTGGATTGCCGCTGTCTGCCCCCGTGGGTCTGAGGCGCAGGCTCGCTAGTTCTCGCTCAGCAACTCTTCTCTCAAGTCCCGAAACGGGCCGTGAACCGTCTCCTCCCCGGGATCGTATTCCGGATTGCGCCTCGGGAGGTAGCGTGGCGCAACGTTGGCTTCGAGCCAGCTGTTGAGTTTTTCAAGCAGCTGGCGCGCCTCATCAGGGTGGTCTTCCGCCAGGTCGGTTTGCTCGTATGGGTCCTGCTCGATGTCGTAAAGGTGCAGCTTGCCGTGCCAGTCCCAGATCAGCTTCCGCGGTCCCTGGCGGATCGCCGAGTGCGGCGGGACATAGGGGCTGCCGTCGTGATGAGGGATTCCGACGTTGAAGGGGTAGTGCCAGTAGAACTCACGCTCAGGCCACTCGGCACGGTCACCCTCGAACAGCAGCGACTGAAGGTCGAGTCCGTCGACGCCTTCCGGCACCGAAAACCCAGCCACGCCAGCCAGCGTCGGGAGGATGTCTATCAGGTGGATCGGCTCGCCGGACCAGCGGCCCGCTGCAATCCGGCCGGGCCAGCGGACGATGAACGGGACCCGAATGCCACCCTCGTAGAGGTGACCCTTGCCGCCGGTGAACGGGGCATTCTCAGTGACTACATGACCCTCTCCGTCTCTTGCATGTTCGACGCCGCCGTTGTCGGAAGTGAAGATAACCAGAGTGCTGTCGTCTAGTCCGAGCTGTTCGAGCGCCTCAAGCAAGCGACCCACGGAATCGTCCAGCTGCGCCACCATCGCGGCGTAGATGGCGCTGTGATGGCCATTCCAGCCCCGCATGGCCTTGCCCCGGAAATGGTCGACCCGCTCGGGCCGGGCCTGCCACGGCCCGTGCACTGCGAAGTGGCTGAAGTAGAGCAGGAACGGCTTGTCGGGCTCCTCCGCACGCTGCTCAAGAAACCGCACCGCTTGAACAGTCAGATCGGCTGTTAACTCGTCCTGGCCGGTTTCCGCTCCCGGGTCCCCGGCTTCCCATTTCACTTGTGGCATCGACGGGTAAGGCACCTCCGTTCTCGACCACAGCCGCCGCCAATTGAAGTATGGCGATCCGCCAGCATCGTAGTAAGTCGGCGCAGAAAAGCCAACGTCCGCCGGTTGATACCCCTTTGCCCCATGCCCGCCGAGGTGCCACTTACCGATAAAGCCGCTGAAGTAGCCTTCCAACATACGGGGCAGAACGGGAATACCTTGCTTGCCGTCGAGCGGGCCTCCATGAGGAATCGCTGTCAGCGTCGTTCCATTGATCCACGGTTGGCTGTGTGCAATCCGGTCTGCGTGGTGCACGGCGTCCAGCGGATGGTATCCCTCGGGGGGTGTTTGGCCGGAGCTGTAGTAAGTGGGTGTCCGCGGCGTCGCAGTCGTGACGCCCAGGCTTCCCGAGAAGCGACCGGTGAGCAGGCTGGCCCGTGACGGGGAGCAGAGCTGCTGAGCGTATGCCTGGCTGAAGCTTAGCCCCGATCGGGCCAGCCGATCGAGATGCGGCGTCTCGTAGTAGCTCCCTATCGTCTGGCGGAAATGCCGCGCATACGCGGCGATATCCATGATGCCGAGGTCGTCGGCGAGGATGATCACGATGTTCGGCCGGGCCGCGGGATCTGCTTTCTCATTCGCCTGAGGCGCCTGGCAGCTGGCCCCGTACCACAGCACAGGGACGCACCAAAGGACCTTCGGAAGGGCGCAATGTCGCTTGAGTCTCATTCGCTGCCCCCAGCTCTCGGAAATGCCCTGGTCAAATTTGTGCTCCTGGAATTCGCGGAACGCACTTCCGCTCTCGAGAGCTATGTTCAGTTGCTACAAGACTTCCGTGTTGGCCATCCTGGCACGGAGAGCGTAGCCGACTCACGGCCTCGATGCAACAGCCTTCAGACCGATGCAAGTTCCGTGGTGAAACGTTGCCGGGCCGGTCACTCCGAATTCGTGGGCTGGCCATTCCCGGGCGCTCGAACCTGCAGTCCGTAACTCTATCGCACTTGTTCGGTTACGGTCATGGCCAGGGCAATTCAATTCTCTCTGGGAGGTTGTGAATAGGAAGGGCATGGTGAGAGGACTGAACAAACCAGTCCCGTTTGTGCGATAACGCGCGGAGTGAGTGAATTGGGCGGTGCGGTGCGGGAAGTGCGAGTGCGTCCGGTGGGCGCGAGCGAGGGGCCGCGCTGGAACGCCCTCATTCGGGAACAGCATTACTTGGGATTTCGCAAGTTCTGCGGCCGGCGGCTGCTGTATGTCGCCGAGCTTGACGGGCGCCGGCTGGCCTTGGTCGGCTGGCATGCGGCGGCGCTGCATTGCGCGGCGCGCGAGCGCTGGATCGGCTGGACCCAGCTGCAGCGTCGCGCGTGCCGGGCGCCGAAGCGGGTGTTCCTCTACCCCCTGCTCTCTCGGGCGAGCAACCACTGCCTATCAAGCTATCTCGTACGTCCACGAAAACGGGGCCAGTCCACTTCGCAACTGCAGGTGAGCCAGATCAAGCCTGCCTTGGCAGCGCCCGGCAGCGAACGTTGGCCGGTCCTGCCGGCGGCGGCCGTCATCGCCGTTGGGGTTATACTCACCGTCGTCGTTCGCTGGTGAGCATCGCCTGATAAGAGAGGGTGGCCTGGATGGATACGCGGAAAACTACCAGAGTCTTCGGCGGCGGGGAATTCCTCTACGAGGTTGACCCGGCTTGGCCGCAGGTCCCCGAGGACTGGAGCTTCCACGAGGTGGCCGGAGTCGCGACCGACTCGCAAGACCGTGTGTACGTCTTCAATCGCGGCGAGCACCCGGTGATCGTGTTTCAGGCCGACGGGACGTTCTTGTCTTCCTGGGGCGAGGGGCAGTTTGTCCGTGCTCACGGGATCTGGATTGGGCCCGATGACGCAGTCTACTTGACCGATGATCTCGGTCACAACGTCAGAAAGTACACGCCCACGGGTGAGCTGCTTAGGACGCTCGGAACAAAGGGCTCGCCGAGTGATACGGGAGTCGAGAACTTCGACTATCGCACCATCAAGCAGGCTGCGGGCCCATTCCACTACCCCACGAACGTCGTCCTCAACTCGCAGGGGGAGATGTACGTCTCCGACGGCTACGGTAACGCGCGGGTCCACAAGTTCGCGCCGGACGGACGACTGCTGTTTTCCTGGGGCGAGCCGGGCGACGGGCCCGGGCAGTTCCATCTGCCGCACGGGATTGCTGTGGACAGCATCGGGAGAGTCTTCGTGGCCGACCGTGAGAATGACCGGCTGCAGGTCTTCTCGCCGGATGGTGAGTTTCTGGCTGAGTGGACTGCCGTCGTGCGGCCGTGCCAGGTGTTTATCGACGGCCGGGACAACGTTTTCGTCGCCGAAGTGGGGCGCCGCGTGGGCATGTTCCCGTGGATGGCACCGGACCTGAGCGCGACCGGAGGGCGTGTCAGCGTCTTCAGCATCGATGGGCAGCTACAGGCTCGCTGGGGCGGCGGCGACCATCCCGCGGAACCGGGCGACTTCTTCGCACCGCACGACGTCTGCGTGGATTCGCAGGGCAGTGTGTACGTTGGTGAAGTCACCTGGTCAGCCGGCGGCAACAAGGGCCTGGCCCCTCCGAATTGCCCAACGCTGCAGAAGTTCATTCGGAAGAACGACTGAGAGCTGCCCTTCAGGCCGATTGCGTGCGATGAACGGCTCGGCCCCTGCTGGCTCACCATTGGACACAATCGAGGAGAATCTTCCTTCCGCTGCGTGACGCGACGGCCATCCGCATCCAGTTCAGGTCGCGGAGCCACATGCTGCAGGACATTCAATCGCAACGTGCCGACATCGAGCCGGTCGAATCCAGGGATGCTGAAGCTGCATGCCAGGCATTGCTGGTTGGGCTAGCGCGTTTGGAACGCCTGGCTTGCGGTACGGCCTTCGTGACGATGCGCCGGCAGGTGCAGCGGCCACAATTGGCGCAGCGGACGGGAGTCCTGTCTAGGCACGCCGCCGGGCGTCTCGACTTTCGGGAATGCAGACGGGCGAGGTGTTAGTGTGAGCCAAGGTCCGGTGAGTCCAGCTACGATGGGGGCGGCTTGTGAAACGGGAATGAGCATTGGGCGCTTGATTCTGCTGCTTGTCGTGATGGCCGGTGCAGCCGCCGCCACCGCCTTCGAAGACACGGTCCGGCCGATTCTCGAATCCAACTGCCTGCCTTGTCACGGTCAATCCACCCGCAGCAGCGGCTTCTCGGTCAAGGACGCCGAAAGCGTGATCGGCGGCGGGGCGCGCCACGGCCTTGCCGTCCGCGCAGGGAATCCGGCCGGCAGCGTTCTCATCAAGGCCCTGCGAGGAGAGGGTGCCCTCCAGATGCCCCTCGGCAAGCCGGCGCTGGCGGAAGCCGACGTGGCTGCGATCGAAGCGTGGATCCGGCAGTTGGACCCGCGGGCCGCCCCGGCGGCTGAAAGAACCCACTGGGCCTTTGTCCAACCCCGCCGGCAGGTGCCACTTGCGGCAGAGAACATCCAGTGGGCACGGAACGGCATCGACAACTTCATCCTCGCCAAGCTGGAGGAGAACGGCCTGGCTCCGGCCCAAGAGGCCAGCCGCGAGACTCTGATCCGGCGTCTCTACTTTGACTTGATCGGTCTGCCCCCTCCCTGGGAGGAGGTCGAAGCGTTCCTTCGGGACACCTCCCCCGACGCCTACGACAAGCTGGTGGACCGCCTGCTGGCGGACGCGCGGCACGGGGAGCGCTGGGCTCGGCATTGGCTCGATCTCGCCCGCTACGCCGATACCAGCGGATATGAAGGTGACCCGGAGAACTACCACACCTGGCGCTACCGCGACTACGTGGTGGACGCCTTCAACAAGGACAAGCCGTACGACCAATTCATCAAAGAGCAGATTGCCGGCGATGAGTTTGTCCGATCGTTGTCCGCCGGGCCGCTTCCCGCGCCCGAACCGGAGCACGTCGTCGCACTCACCTTCCTGCGGTTGGCGCCGTTCACCGAACCACGCGGCGAGCGAAGCCGCCACGAGCTGCTCAGCGAGATGACCGCGACTGTCAGTTCCGTGTTCCTAGGGCTCACGGCGGGCTGCGCCCAGTGCCACGACCACAAGTACGACCCCATCCCGATCAGGGATTTTTATCGCCTTAAGGCGTTCTTCGCCACCGTCTATGTCGCGCCGGCGCGTTCCGGGGATATCTTTCAGATCGGCGGCCCGCAGCCTGCGGAGTTCTATCGCCCGGGCGAGAAGGGATGGGCGGACAAGGAACGCGCGAAGTATCAGAGCGAACTCGAGCGGGCCGAAGCGGACTTCGAAGCATTCCAAGCGCCACTGCTTGCAAGGCTCAAAGCCGCGCAGAAGGAGAAATCCCGGGGAGGCGCGGAAGATGAAGCTGGCGACAAGAAGGAACTGACCTTGGGCGATCTCGCGAGTGCCATCAAGGAAGAAGACGCCGACGGACACGGCTCCGGCGAGTCAGCACTCTTCGCGTTGGAGGAGAGACGGCGGCACGCCTTGTTCCGGAGGCGCATTCGAGTCCTCAAAGACCAGATCCTGCGCGTCGAGCCGTCGGCCATGTCGCTCCGCACGATGGATCCGCCGCCCTATGGCCCGAGCGTGCCCACCACCTACGTGCTGAACCGCGGTCAGTGGGACCAGCCCGCCGAACCTGTGGAGCCTGGGTTTCTCAGTGCCGTCGCCGGTCATTCCAGGCCAGCCGAGCTGATCCAGGTGGACCGCTACCAGCGTCACCCCGGCCACGGCCGCCGGATGACACTTGCGAACTGGATTGCGAGTCCGGAGAACCCGCTCGCGGCCCGGGTGATGGTGAACCGACTCTGGCAATACCGCTTTGGGCAAGGCATCGTGGAAACCTCCAGCGACTTCGGCAAGAACGGCGCGCGGCCCACCCATCCAGACCTGCTGGACTGGCTCGCCGTGCGCTTCGTCGATGAAGAATGGAGCCTGAAAGCGATGCATCGGCTCATGGTGACCTCGAGCACCTACCGTCAAGCTTCGCGCCGGCCTGATGATCGAGCGGAGGAAACAGATTCGGCGAACCGGCTCCTGTGGCGCTTCCCTCGCCTGCGCCTGGAAGGGGAGCTGATCCGAGACAGCGTACTGGCCGTGAGCGGCCGCCTGAATCCGGCCCAAGGAGGCCCGCCCATCTCTCCGCCCCTGCCCGCCGGCCTGGAGAATGAGTTGGACAGCCAGTACGAGAACAATTTTTGGGAAGCGTCCGACGGCGAGCAAGCGCGCAAGCGCAGCCTGTATGTCTTCCAGCGGCGTTCCCTGAGCCTGCCAATCCTGCAGACCTTCGATGCACCGGCGTTGGACGCTTCCTGCGAACGGCGTCGCACGTCCGTCACGCCGCTGCAGGCGCTGTCTCTCTACGACGGTGATTTTGTGAACGAGGAAGCACGGTACCTTGCCGCACGGGTGCGGGAGCACGGCGGCGGGCAGCGAGGCAGCCAGATTCGCCACGCGTTTCAGCTCGCGCTCAGCCGCAGCCCTTCCGCAGAGGAGAGCGCGCAGGTGATGGAGTTCCTGGCCAAGGCCGCATCGGAAGAAGAAGGGCTAGTCGGCTTGTGCCGGGTCCTGCTCAACAGCAATGAGTTCGTCTATGTCAACTAAGCCCCGAAAGGCCCCCGTCCGCTTGTCGAAATCCCGACGGGATTTCCTCTGTAGCGCCTGGAACGGCATCGGCAGCCTGGCCCTTCTCGACATTCTGGCCGACGAGCTGGAAGCTGGACCGCCTGCACTGAGCCCTCTCGCCCCCCGCGAGCCGCATCTGCGCCGCAAGGCCAAGCACTGCATCTTTCTCTTCATGGGCGGCGGCGTGAGTCACATCGAGTCCTTCGACTACAAACCCGCTCTTCGGAAGTACGCGGGCGAGCGCCTCCCCCGTCCCGAGGGCCTGTCCGGCGAAGTGGCGACCGCGCTCGATGCGCCCCACACCGCAATGCCGTCGCTCTGGGATTTCAAGCAATATGGCGAGTCCGGCCGCCATGTATGCTCGCTCTTCCCGCATCTGGCCCAGCACGTCGATGAGATGGCGTTTGCCTACGGTATCCGGCTTGACAACAACAATCACGGGCCGGCGACGCTGCACCTGAACACGGGCTCTCAATTCCCCGGAAGCCCCTCGGTAGGCTCTTGGATTGGCTATGGACTGGGCACCCCCAACCAAGACCTGCCCGGCTATGTGGTCATTCAGGATCCAAGAGGCGGGCCCGTCAACGGTTCGGCGGTTTGGGGCAACGGGTATCTTCCCGCCAGCTACCAAGGGGTCCGATTCCGCTCCTCCGGCCCCCCGATTCTCGATCTAGAGCGGCCAGCCGGCCTCTCCCGCGAGCAGCAGCGCAGGGAGTTCGACCTGCTGAAGTGGCTCAACACCAAGCACGGCGAGCAGCAGCCGGGCGCCTCCGAGCTCGAGGCCCGCATCAACGCCTACGAGTTGGCGTTTCGCATGCAGACGGCAGCCCCGGAGGTGGTGGGCCTCGGCAGGGAATCCGAGGCGACTAAGAAGCTGTATGGCCTCGACAATCCCGACACCGCCGGGTTCGGGCGGCAATGTTTGCTGGCGAGGCGGCTGGTGGAGCAAGGCGTCCGCTACACGCTCTTGATTCACGGCGAGAGGATCGGTCAATCCAGTTGGGACCACCATACGGACGTCAAGGGCCGCATGCCCCAGAATGCGGTGGAGGTCGACAAGCCGGTGTCAGCCCTGCTCGCGGATCTGAAGAGCCGCGGCCTGCTCGAGGAGACGCTCGTCGTTTGGGCCTCTGAGATGGGCCGCACGCCCTACGTTCAGCAAAACGACACCCCGGACCCCAAGCCGGGCCGCGACCACAATCAGAACGCGCTCGTGATGTGGATGGCCGGAGGGGACGTCAAGGGCGGATCGTCGGTCGGTGCCACGGATGAATTCGGCATCGGCGGGATCAACCCCATTCCGCTCCACGACGTTCACGCAACGATCCTGGACCTTCTCGGCTTGGACGACAAGCGGCTGACCTACTTGCACCAGGGCCGATACCGCAAGCTGACGGATATCGGCGGGCACGTGCTCGGAGAGCTCATCGCGTGAGCACAGGCGGAGCCAGCGGTTCGCCTGCCACGTCCCGTGTCGACTGGCTCGCCTGCCGGTGCCTTCTTCCCGCGCTGCTACGCATTCCGGCCTTCTGCCGGCTCGCCCTGTAGGCGACGCGCTACTGGCCGCGCCGCTCCTTGTCGTACGGAGCGCCCGTGCCCGACGAGCCCAGGAAGAACTTGCGGCCGTCCTCGAAGGTCACGTCGCGACCGTTGGCCCGGTTCGAGCGGTCCTTCGCCTGATAGCCGTCAACGATGACCACCTGGCCGATCTTGATTGTGTCTCGCTTGAGACCGCGCCTCAACAGGCTGTTCGGGGTGCCGCCCTCGACCATCCAGACTTCCTTCTTCCCGCTGGCATCCGCCACCTCGACGTGGATCCAAGTGTGCGGGTTCACCCATTCGACGCGCACGACCGCCCCTTTCAGCAGCAGCGGCCGGTTCGGATCGAATTCGGCGCCGAACGCGTGATGAGCGTACGCGGGCACGACCGCTGCCAGCAGCAAGGCCGCAGCAACTGAAGCCGCGACCGCCAGCGCGAGATGGTCGGAATTTGACTCTTTGTGCATTTGACTGTGCTCCTCGTCTCGGATCCGGCGCCGCCTAGTCGTCGTCGGACTTGCCGAGCGCCTCGGCCTCGAGAATCCGCGCCCCTCGCAGGATGCCGCCGAACGAATAGTTCGCCTCGTGGCACGCGTACTCGTACACCCGGCTGTCGCTCGCCGGCCAGATGAACTCGCCGCTCCAAGGCGCCGTCCAGACCGTGGGGTCCTCGACTGTGAACTGGTACCGCAAGGTGTCTGCGTCGATGCGCGAGAAGCGCTCGACGACATGCAGGTTGCGCGAGGCTCTCGACAGCGCGGGCCGGTCGCTGAAATTGGTCGTGTCCACCACCAGCGTGTCCCCTTCCCAGCGGCCCACCGAATCGCCGAGCCAGCCGCGGATGTCCGGCGGGGCGTGCTCGGCGTTCATGCGGATGATGCGAGCGTCGTGGACCATCTCGACGAGGATCATGACGTGGTCCTCGGTCTGCACGATCCGCTTGAGATTGTTGTACAGCACCGGCAGCATGGGCGGCCCGCCGGTGGACCCGAATCCGAGCAGGCAGCGCTCGGCCAGCGGCCGGAGTTCCGGATCGTCGTAGGGACCCGGCTCGACGCCTTCCTTGATCCACCAAGCCTCCCCGGTGTTCTTGCGGGATCGCTTGGCCCGGTAAGCAGCTCGCTTCTCTGTCGCCTCGGTCAGCGGAGGTCGGCGCCCGTCCTTCGGATCCGTGATGATCGATGTGCGCCACTTGCCATCGATCTTGAAGCCTCCGGACCCGCGGTCAATCCAGAAAGTGTTGTAGCCTCCGACATTGCCGGCGGCCCCTGGCGAACCGTCGCCGCCCTTGGGAGGCGCCTTGCGATCCGGGTCCGTCGCCTCGTTCCTGCTGGCCAGGTACGCCGCTTCCTTGCGAGCGATTTCCAAGGCTTCCTCGTCGGTTAGCGTCAGCTGGTCCCCGTATTTCTGCGGCCGCTGCAGAGGTGTCAGGGTGGCGATGTCGTAGGTGCCCGACAGATCCGGGCGCCCGGAGGGCGTGCGCGGAATCTCCGCGGCCGCGACAGGCCAGACAGCGCCTGCGAGCACGCCGAAGGCGATCAGAACTCTACTCAACATGGCGGTTACTCCCCCTTAGGATGTGATAAATCGAGTCGAACGACGGGACGCGACGAGCGGTACGGGAAGCCTCTCCCGTTCGCCCCTGGAACGCGACGGCATCGGAAGCGATTCGCAGCCTGCGACGCATGGCGACTCCCTCCAGCCTATCTCTCGAGCGGTCGGCGCCGATACTCTCCGAAGAGAAGTTCCTCCACGAACTCGACGCATTTGAAGTCCATGAGGCGCGCGTCCTTCTCCATGCGCCGGTAGAGCGGCAGGGAGATCTTCCAAGGGCGCGTGAACACTTCCGGATCCCGGATCTCAGCCTCGTACTGAATGTGGTTCGGCGAGGTCAGCGTGTAGCGCTCGACCACCCGGAGCTGGTTGCTGTGATGCGTTCCGGAGCGGTCGAACCAAGTCTGGTCGTTGAAGCCCGTGACCTCGACAACCAGCGTGTTGCCTTCCCAGCGCCCGACCGATTGCCCCATCCAGGAATCGGTCTCCGCCGGCCCGACGTCCTTCATGTAGATGTCGCGCACCGCCCCGGCGAACTCGTACGCGATGAAAACCGCCCCCTCGTTCTGGATGATCTGAAACGGGAACGGCATGTAGGTCGCGCGCGGCACGCCGGGAAGATAGCACCTCACCTCCGGGTCACGTTCCATCCAGTGCGCACGGTACTCCTCCCTCTTCGTCGCGGCTTCCGGCTTGTAGGGGATCTTGCCGCCCTCGACAATGCCCATTCCGCCCGGCACCGCCCCCACGGCGCCCAGTCCCAGCACCGGCACGGCCGGCAGGGGCCCGTGCGGGCCTTCCCGCAGCATCATGGACGGCCGCGCCATGTGCCGCTCCACGTCATAGTGCGCGGAACCGATGGCCTGCCAGATGCCGTTCAGGTTGGGGTTTCCGTTGGCGAGCCGGGGCGGCTCGAAGTCGTCGGACTGTGCCGTAGCGGGCACCGCGCCCAGAAGAAACAGGAGTGAAATTGCGAGTGATCGAGTCACGTCATCAAGTACGATAACACTCCCGCTAGGACGGCACTCCGCGGGTTGCCGGGCATCGACTCGGCGTCGAGCGCGTTCGTCCGCCCGGCAGCCGTGCGCCCCCCGGAAATCCTCGGCATCCAGTGCACCGATGCCAGGGTGAGCTCCGGGTGCCGGCTCTGCCGCGGATAGGCGGCCGGGGCAAGGCTTTTCGAAGCCGGCCGCTCGGGCCGCTCGTGGCTTCGGTCGCATTTCCTGGCTGCTGCTCGTGCCGCGTCCATGCTCTTCGGCCATGCGACCCGAAGCCTGGGACCTCGGCGGGGCCAGGCTTCGTCGGACCCCATACGAAGCTACCGGCTCACGCCGAAGGCGGCGCGGCACAATTTGGCGGACCCGCTCCGCGACCTCCTAGCCTCCGTATTGCAGCGCAATCCCTGCGGTTTCTCCGCGGAAAAGCCCGGCACCAGCCGCCCGCGGTTCGGATAGCGGGGCATCGCAGGCGCGTGTGCGAGAAACTAGACGGGCAATGCACCCTCGAGAACGCCTCATCGCTCTGCTTCCTTCGCTCGGCGCGGCGGCGCTGCTCGCGTGTTTCGCGGGCGCCGCAACGGGCCAGGCACCCGGCACGCCAAGCGAAACCGGTCGGCGAACCGTCTACTCGAAGGCGCTGACAGGCGGCAACTACATGCACAACTTCTATCTGCCGCCGGTCTCGAGCACGCCTTGGCGGCCTAGCTTCTCGCCCGACGGCGAGTGGATCGCCTTCAGCATGTCTGGATCGATCTGGAAGATCCGAACCCAGGGCGGCGACGCCTACGAATTGACCGCCGATTCCACCTACGACTCGTCCCCCGCATGGTCGCCGGACGGGCGCTGGATCGCTTATACGGCGGACGACAACTACGAGAGCATCAACCTGAGACTGCTGAACGTCGCTACGGGCGAAAGCGCCGCGCTGACGAGCGGCGCGTTCGTCAATCTCGACCCCGCCTGGTCCCCCGACGGGGCCGGCATTCTCTTCGTGTCGACCGAGCCTGACGGCTGGTACCACCTTGACTCTCTGGCGCTCGAGAACGGGGCGCCGGCCGCACGAGTCCGGCTTACGGAGGACAACGCATATCCCAACGAACGCCTCTACTTCGGCAGCCGCGACCTGCACATCGAGCCGACTCTCTCTCCCGACGGCACCGAGATGATCTTGGTCTCGAACCGCGGGATCCCCCTGGGTTCGGGAGCGCTTTGGCGCGCCCCGGTCGCGCCCGACGCAATGTCGAAGGCGACGAGGATCCTGCGCGAGGAAACCCTGTACAGGACTCGCCCGCAGTGGTCGCCCGACGGAGCGCGCATCGTATACAGCTCGCACCGGGGCAGCCAGTTCAGCAATCTGTACGTCCTTCCGGTCCGAGGGGGCGAGCCCTACCAGCTCACATTCGGGCAGTGGGACCATTTCGAGCCTCGCTGGTCGCCCGACGGCGAATGGATCGCCTACGTCTCGAACGAGCGCGGGCTTTCGCAGCTGCGCCTGCTGAAGAGCTTCGGGGGCGAGGACAAGCCGGTGGAGATCCGACGCCGGGTGCACCGCCGGCCCATGGGGACCCTGCGCGTGTCCGTGGCGGATGCCGAAACCGGGCAGATCACCCAAGCCCGAATCCAGTTGCGGGCTTCCGACGGCAAGTCCTATGCGCCGTCCGATGCGTACCAGCGCGTCGCGACGCGCGCCCTGCACGAGGACTTCTTCCACACTGACGGGGAATTCTCGCTCGAGCTCCCGGTCGGAGAAGCATCGATCCTCGCGATGAAGGGGTTCGAACGGTATCCGGCAACCAGTACTGTCGCAATCGAAGCGGGAGCGGTGACGTCGGTGCGATTTGAACTCGAGCGCTTCACGGACATGGGAGCGCTCGGCTGGTACAGCGGCTCCGACCACGTGCATATGAACTACGGAGGCAACCTGCGCAACACTCCCGAGAACCTGCTGGCCATGGCGGCGGCCGAGGATCTCGACCTGGTCGGCGAGAAGATCGCCAACAAGGACAACCGGATCTTCGATCACCAGCACTACGCGGGGCCCTACGACAAGGCCCGGTCGACCGCGGAGCGCATCCTGTCCTGGGGCCAGGAGTACCGGCCTCCGTTCTACGGCCACATCAATCTAGTCAATCTCACCAAGCACCTGATTTCCCCTTACACCACCGGCTACGAGGGCACGGCGATCGAAAGCCTCTATCCGAGCAACACGGATATCTTTCGCATGGCAAGCGAGCAGGGCGCGGTCGGCGGCTATGTGCATCCGTTCTCCAGGGATCCCGCGTCGGCTGGCTACGGAGGGGCACGCGGTTTCCCCGTGGATCTCGCCCTCGGCACCGCGACCTACCTGGAGGTGATGACCAGCGCGCGGCAGGCGGAGAATACGGCGCGGGTCTGGCATCGCGCGCTCAATTGCGGCTTCAGGGTCACTGCTTCCGGAGGCGAGGATTCGATCACGGACCTGCAACGCACGCCCGTGATCGGGGCCGCCCGCATGTACGCCTACCTCGGCGACCGCCTCGCGTGGGACCGCTGGGTCGACGCGATCCGCAAGGGCCGGACGTTCGTGACCAACGGACCGCTGGTCCAGCTCGCCATCGACGGAGAGATCGCTGGAGGCGAGATCCGCTTGCCCGGCGAGGGCGGCAGCGTTCAGGTCCGGGCTCGCATGGAATCGGCGTTTCCGGTCGAGAGGCTGGAGCTGGTCAGAAACGGCGAGGTGATCGAAGAGTTTCCCCTGCGGGACGATGGCCGGACAAGCTCGATCCTCAAGCGGATCGACGTGGATCGGAGCGGCTGGTACACGCTGCGCGCGACGACGGCGCGGCCGGTCCCGCCGGTCGACGACACCCGCTTGTACGCCGAAACGGGACCGATCTACGTCTACAAGGGCGAGGAACCGATCCGCTCGAAACAAGACGCCGAGTACTTCGTCCAATGGATCGACGACATCTCGCGGCAGGCGCGCGAGCACCCCGGCTGGCGGTCAGACCGGGAGCGCGAGCACGTGCTAGGCCAATTCGGAGAAGCGCGCGCGGTCTTCGTTCAGCGGGCGCGAGAAGCGTCGCCCTGAGCCGCGCTCACTCGCTCGGGACGAACTTCTGAATCCGTTGGTTCACGGTCTCGGCAACATAGACGGCGCCGTTGGCATCCACTGCGAGGCTGTGCGCCTGGTGGAGCTGCCCGGGGTCGGGACCGTCTTCCCCGAACCATCCCAGCGGGTCGCCGTCGAGCGATAGCTTTGTGATCCGGCCCAGGTCTCCGTCGCACATCCACAGAACGTCGGCGGCACTGTCATAGGCGACGTTCCACGGCGTGCCCAGTCCCTTCCAGGTGGCGAGGTGCTTGCCGTCCGAGTCAAACACCTGAATCCGCTTGTTGCCCCGGTCCGCAACGTACACCCTGTCCTGGCTGTCCAGCGCGAGGCCGTGAACCAGATTGAACTGCCCGTCCTCGCTGCCCGGGCCGCCCCAATGGGTCACGTACTTGCCCTGCGCGCTGTACTTGACGACGCGGGTGTTCCTGTAGCCGTCGGCAACGTACACCTGGCCGTCGCGGTCATGGGCAACTCCTGCTGGGTAATTGAAGGCATAGCGAGCCTCGTTGTCGCCTTGCCGCCCAGCGAAACTGCCAAGAGTTAGCAGGGCGCGGCCCGCGGGCGAGTGCTTGTAGAGTGTGTTGGCCTCGCGGTCCACGAGCCACACGCCCCCGTCGGGGCCAACTGCCATGCCGTGCGCCGCGGTCTGGTGCAGCGAAACGGCTTTGTCTTCCTTCCAAGCCTGGACAAGGCTCCCGTCGCTCGAGAACTGGATCACAGGATGGGACCCGCGGTTGTAGTACCAGATGCCTCCGCGAGGGTCGATGGCGACAGCCATGCCGGCTCCGGACTCGTAGTCGGCAGGCAACTGGCCCCAGCCTTCGACAACTTCGTACGGAAGCTTCGCCTTCACCGTTAGGGGAGCAGGCGGCCCCACGATGGCTCCAAGGCCGCCGAGGCATAGGATTGCAACAGTCAACCGGCTGGGGGCTGATTCAGCTTGCCGACCTTGCATGCGGGAAAGAATAGCAAATAGCGAGCCGTGGGAAGCCGCTCTATATGTCAATTCCGGGCAATTCCCTAGCGCCGGCAGCCCGAAAAATGGCAAGGAGGCGACCGCTGCGCAGGGTCCGCCCTACAAGATGAATGTAGCAGCCCGAGAAGGTCAGCGAAAAGAAATCCCCAGCGCTCGCGTCAAGGGCAGCATGTAGTCCAGCTCAACGCTGTCAGCCGTCATCTTGCGTGCGCGCACGAGCATCGGCCGCAATGTGCAGTTCGCGGAGCGGATCGGACCCAAGCGAGAATCGCGGCCCTTGGCGGCCGGGATAGAGCTTGGCAATATTCATGGCGGATCGATTCGACTCCGACGCTGTGGTGATCCGTAGCGGCGCGCCGGGCGGCATGGCCCCTTGGAATCTATCGCGCGAGGGTGCCAAGGTGCTTCTGCTCGAAGCGGGATCACGATTCTCGCGGGCCGACTGTTGGATGCACGTGAAGCCGTGGGTGCTCCGGGAGCGGCTTCGGTGTGGCAAGAGCCCGCCCAAGTTCTTCTCGACACCGCCGAGCAGCCCGGCGACACCGTGCCGGAGCGTCCGTTCTCGCCAACCCGTGTGCGGGGAGTCAGCGGCAAGACCAGCGTCTGGAGCCGGCTGTCGCTGCGCTACTCGGACTTGAACCTGACGGAACCGGAACGCGGCGGCTGGGAGATCCCCGGGCCGGTCTAGCGTCAGGGCCTCGCACCGAACTACGACCGCGTGGAGCAGCTCGTCGGGGCTTGCAGGGGAAACGAGGACCTGCCCTGGCTCCCCGGGTCAAGGTAATTCCAGCCGCCGCCTGCCCCCGCTGCGGGGAGCGCCTCATCGCGTCGGCAGCCGCTAAGGCCGGCCGGCCCGCCGTCGCCACGAGGCCGGCCGTGCGCGCCGCGAACTCCGGCGGCGTGCCGAAATGCCACTACTGCGGGGCTTGCGGCGAAGGCTGCGGCACGGCGAGCTTCTTCAACACGGGAGAGCAGCGGGTCGTCCCTGCGAAGCGGGCCATCCTCGGCGCGGGCTGCGTGGATTCGGCGCGCATCGAGCTCCACCCGTTCGGCGAGGTGCTGCCCCGGGCTACGAATCGCATTGCCGTGAACGCCGGCCGAGTGGACCGCTACGGCGTTCCTGTCACGCATATCGATTTCGACATAGAAGAGTACGAGCGGAAGATGATCGAAGCGATTTACGACAACGTCGAGAAGATCCTGTATGGGATGCGCGCGGAAGCGCTGCCATGCCGGCGCGACGAAATCGACGTGTTCGGGTGCGCCGTCCACGAGAACGGGACATGCCGCATGGGAAACGACCCGCAACGGTCCATGCTGAATGGCTACAGCCAGATGCACGAGGTCAGCAATCTTTTCGCCGTGGACGGTTCCGCATTCCCGACCGCATCCGACAAGAACCCGACGCTAACCATCATGGCCCTTAGCTGGCGAGCCACGGACCGCTTGGCGAAGCGCATCCTTGGGGGAGACGCATGCGCGCAGCTCGCAAACGCAATGATCGGATACGAGCCGGCTGCAAGAGCCTAGGCTGGACACAGGCGCTTCGAGCGGGCAAGACGCAGCAAGCATTCAGCATGGCGGTCGACCGGCAAAGACCCGACTTCAGCGAATGTGACGTCTCCGGGTCACGATGGGGATTGGCCGAGGCGGAGGAGCGAACGGGGCCGCGCCGCGCCGCAACGGCCCCTCGCGAGCCAGGCATTTCAGATTTGGAGGAATCCGGGCAATTAAGCTCTGCCTCGACATGGTCTTCGTTGCGCCGACCGGTCCGGCGCGCTAGAATCTCCATTGCGGGGTGCCGCCGGCCAAGCAAGCGGGCTCGAATTTCGAGTCCGGGTGGCTTCCGGTCCAGCTCAAAAGGACGAGGGATCGACCGCTGAATCAAGCGATCTGCGGTACGTCGCGAACGGAGTAATGGAATGCAACGCGCTTTCGCTTTGGGAGCATTCCTCTACAGTCTCTCGCTGCAGGGGCCGGCCTCGGGTGAGGAAGCCCAAGGCGCGGCGGTCCTGGAACGCCGCTGCCTACAGTGCCACGGCCCTGCAACCCAGATGGGCGAGCTGGACCTGTCGTCCCGCGAAGGCGCGCTGAAGGGCGGCACGCGAGGCCCGGCTTTGGCGCCCTCCGATCCAGCCGGGAGCCTCCTGCTCTCCCGGGTGGCCGCGGAGGAGATGCCCCCGGAATCGCCCCTCTCCAGCAGCGACAAGGAAACGCTCCGGGAGTGGATCGCCTCGGGAGCGGCTTGGCCGGAACGGATCGAAGAGCGCCGCGCGGGAACCGACTGGTGGTCGCTCCAGCCGCTGCGCGAACCGTCGCCCCCTCGCCCGCGAACGGCGACCCGGCAATGGATGGCGTCACCGGTCGACCGCTGGGTACTCGCCGGCCTTGAGGAAGCAGGCTTGCGACCCGCGCCGGAAGCCGGCCGGCGCGACCTCATTCGGAGAGCCTCGTTCGCCCTGACGGGCTTGCCCCCGGAGCCGGAGGAAGTGGATGCATTCGAGAAGGACAGTTCCCCGGACGCCTACGAAACGCTGTTGGACCGGCTCCTGGCCTCGCCGCGCTACGGGGAGCGCTGGGCCCGCCACTGGCTAGATCTCGTCCGGTACGCGGAAAGCGAAGGATTCGAGCGGGATCTTCCGCGCTATCACGCCTGGCCGTACCGCGACTACGTCATCCGCAGCTTCAACCGCGACAAGTCCTACCTGCAGTTCGCGCGCGAGCAGATGGCCGGCGACGTCATGGAGCCGGCGACCCGCGACGGCGTGGTGGCGACAACCATGCTGACCCTCGGTCCGGTCGACGCCGTGGGCCTGACCTCCGCCATACCGCAAGAGCGGGCATCGATTCGAGAGGACATGCTGGAGGAGATGCTCGGCACCGTCACGCAGACCTTCCTGGGCCTCACGGTGAATTGCGCGCGCTGCCACGACCACAAATTCGATCCGATCCTCCAGGAAGAGTACTACCGGATGAAATCCGCCTTCCAAGCGGTATGGCCGCCGACGCGGCCTGTTCCAGAGCAGGGCCTCGATGTCCTGTTTCCCCACGGGAGCCCGCTGCTGGCCCCCGAGGAGAAGCGCTCGCGCGACGCGCGACGCGCCAGCCTCGAGAGCCGGACTGAGGCCGCCCGGGCCGCACTGGGCGACCTTTATCGCGGCGCGCGACCGGCGGAGACCTTTGATGACGCGCCCGTCCCGCTGGCGCGCTGGACCTTCGAAACCGACGGCCGCGCCGATTTCGCGCCGCTCCACCTGAAGCTGGTGGGCCAGGTGGAGACAAGCGAAGGGAAACTGCGCCGGAAAGCCCTTCCAGAGGATGCGCCCGGCGACGAGCTTGTCGAAGAGGACGGCCCCGACGGCGGGCCAGGTTTCGGCGTCAGCCGCATGTTGGGCAAGGAAATCAGGGCCAAGACGCTAGAGGCCTGGCTGGACGTGCAAGGCATGCCGGAGACGGCTGCGACCGTGATGGAAATCCGCGGGCTGAGCGGATATCGCGGCGCCTCGGTCGACGGGATCCGATTCGTCGCCGGAGACAATCCTCGCTGGGACAACAGCTCGATCGGGAGCTTCCGGTCCAAGGACACCGGCGGTCCGCCGGAGAAGTTCGAGCCCGGCGCGCAGGTTCACGTCGCCATCGCGTACGACGGGGACGGCACGATCACGGTGTTCCGTAACGGAGCGGTCTACGGGGAGCCCTACAAGCCCGACAACGGCATCCCCGCCGGGCGGCTGCAGGTCTATCGAGCCGGGGACGCGCTGGTGCGCTTTCCCGCGAGCGAGCACTTGCATGTGGCTGAGGCGCGGCTCTACGACTTCGCCCTTTCGGGCGACGAAGTCGAGGCGTCGTTCCGCAAGGGAATTCGAGAATTCCCGCCGGCCGACCTGCTGGCTCGGATGAATTCCGCGGATAGCCGGCGGGTCGCGGAATTGGAAGAGGAGCTGGAAGGCTTGCGGCGCGAGCTCTCAAGCATTCCGGAGCCCGAGCTCGCGCACGGGGCCGTCATCCAGGGGGTAGAGCCCACCTACGTATTGATCCGCGGCTCCGTCGCCCAGCCGGGGAAGAGGGTCGAGGCCGCCGGCCTCTCCTGCGTCAGCGGCCTGTCTGCGGAGCTGGACCTAGCAGCGGATGCTTCCGAGGGGGCGCGCCGGAAGGCAATCGCGGAATGGATCGCGAACCCCCGAAACCCGCTATTCGCGCGGGTGATCGTCAATCGGCTGTGGCAGCAGCACCTCGGGCGCGGGTTCGTCGACAATCCCAGCGACTTCGGTTACAACGGCGGCCCGCCGAGCCATCCGGAACTGCTGGACTGGCTGGCCTCCGACCTCGTGCGGAACGGCTGGAGCCTGAAGGCATTGCACAAGCGCATCCTGATGTCCCGGACCTACAGGCAGGCCTCGCGGTTCGACGAGGCTGCCGCCTCGGCGGATGCCGACAATCGCCTTCTGTGGAGGTTCACGCCCCGCCGCCTTGATGCCGAATCGGTGCGGGACGGCATGCTGGCTGTGGCGGGCGACCTGAACGGCTCGATGCACGGGCCAAGCTTCCGTCCGTTTGAGTACGGTGAGAAGCGGGGGAGCCTCAAGAGCTACGTCCTGACCTCCGAGGACACCCCCGCGATGCGCCGCCGGACGGTCTACCGCATGAACGTCATTACCGGCGGCGACCCCATGCTCGAGGCCCTCGACTGCCCGCTGCCCTCGGTGAAGGCTCCGCGCCGGCGGTCCACCACCACTGCCCTGCAGGCCCTCAGCCTGATGAACAATGCATTCGTCCAGCAGCGGGCCCGCGGGTTCGCCCGCCGCCTGCAGGAAGAGGCCTCGAGCCTCGACGGCAGGATCAGGCGGGCGTTCGACCTGGCGTTCGGCCGCAAGCCGGACGACCGGGAGATGGATTCGAGCCGGCCGCTCGTGGAGCGGCACGGACTGGATGCTCTTTGCTGGGGCATCCTCAATGCCAGCGAGTTCCTGTATGTCCGCTAGCACCACCCGCAGGCGCATGCTGCTGGATGCCGCCGGGGGCTTCGGGTGGGCTGCCCTGGCTTCCCTGCTGCCGCGGGAGGCGCTCGGCGCGTCGCCAGGAGAGCACAGCCCCTCGAAGGGACATCACTTCCCCGCCCGCGCCAAGCGGGTCATCCAGATCTTCGCGGTCGGCGGAATGAGCCACGTCGACACCTTCGACTTCAAGCCGGAGCTGCAGAAGCGGGACGGCACCCCCTATTCGATGCCGACCTTCTTCGGGCAGGGCGGGAATCTGCGCGGCTGCCCGTGGGAGTTCAGGCAGCACGGCGAGAGCGGCCTGTGGCTGAGCGGCCTCCTGCCGCAGCTTTCGAAGCAGGCGGACAGGCTCACCGTGGTTCAAAGCATGGTCTCCAAGAGCGCGAACCACATGCCGGCGGTGGCTCAGATGAACACCGGATTCATCCTGACCGGCTTCCCGGCCATGGGGGCGTGGGTGACGTACGGGCTCGGGTCGGAGAACGAGAACCTGCCCGCTTTCGTCGTTCTGCCCGACCCGAACAGCCACCCTTGGGGCGGCTCGGCGCAATGGACCAACGGCTTTCTCCCGGCGGCCGTGCAAGGCACGGCGTTCCGGACGCACGCCGACGGGGATCCCGTGCCGGACCTGAAGACTCCGGAGGGGGTTTCCGGCGAGGCGCGCGCGGACGCCGCGAGATGGTTGCGCGAGATGAACCGCAGGTACGCGGAGGCCCATCCCGGCGATTCGAGCCTCGAGGCCCGAGTCCGCATGTACGAGATCGCCGCCAAGATGCAGCTCAGCGTGCCCGAGATCGCGGACCTCAACCTCGAATCGGAAGCGACCCGGCGCCTGTACGGGCACGGCGAGGAGGGCACTGCGGATCTGGCGAAGAATTGCCTGCTGGCCCGCCGGCTAGTCGAGCGCGGCGTGCGGTTCGTGCAGATCTACCACGGCGGCGCGGGCAAGAGCTGGGACGCGCACGGCAACTTGGTCACCAACCACGAGGAGATGGCGCTGGAATACGACCGGCCCGTTGCCGGCCTTGTGGAGGACCTGCACGCCCGGGGCCTGCTGGAGGACACGCTGGTCCTCGGCGTGACGGAATTCGGTCGCACGCCCGTATCGCAGGGAAGCGGCAAGACTGCGGGCCGCGACCACCACCCCAGCTGCTTCAGCTGCTGGATGGCAGGAGCCGGGCTGCCGTCCGGCAGGACCTACGGCCTGTCGGACGACCTGGGCTACAAGCCGGCGGAGAATCCGGTCACGATCTACGACCTGCATGCAACCGCGCTGCACCTGCTAGGACTCGACCACGAGCGGCTGACCTTCTATCACAACGGCATCAACCGCCGCCTGACGGACGTGCACGGAAGAGTCGTCGAGGGATTGCTTGGCTGACCTGCGAGGCCGGCCGTCCGAGCGTGCGCCCGATCGACGATTTGGCCCGCGCGCGGCACCGTTGCGAGCGACCGATCCAATCATGGGAAACGGACCCAGGCAGAGCGCGCATTGCTCGCTCCGTGCGAAACGGATATTCTAGGACTTCGGCATGGTGAAGACCGAGCGCGAGCACGCCGCCGACATAGTCCGTGTCGGCAAGCTAGTTTTCGACAAGGGCTGGGTTGCCGCCAACGATGGCAACATCTCGATCCGCCTTGACGATGAGCGCATCATGTGCACGCCGACCGGCGTGTCGAAGGGCATGCTGCATATCGACGACATCATCATCGTCGACTATGCGGGGGAAAAGGTCTCCGGGCGCATGCAGCGCACCTCCGAGATCAAGATGCACCTGAAGATCTACGAGATTCGGGAGGACATCGATTCCGTGGTCCACGCGCACCCGCCGGTCGCCACGGGATTCGCGGCGGCCGGCAGGGCGCTGGACACGGCGCTGCTTCCGGAAGTCGTGATCGGGCTGGGCTGCGTGCCCCTGGCGGCGTACGGGCTGCCCGGCACCGACGCCCTGACCGAGCCGATGCTGCCGCTGATCCCTCGCTACGACGCCCTGCTTCTTGGCAATCACGGCGCCGTCAGCTACGGCACCGACGTCCTGCAGGCGTACTTCCGCATGGAGACGGTGGAGCATTTCGCCCGCATCAACTTCGTCGCCGAGATGCTGGGCGGAGCCCGCGCGCTGCCGCGCCTGGAAGTGGACAAGCTGTTCGAATCGCGGGGGCGCTACGGAGTGGCCTCGAAGGCTACGCAGCAGCCGGGCTGCCCGGTTTCAGCGGAGGATGTCGCCCAGTCGGCACCGGACAGCCAAATGGGCGACAATGGTTTCTACGTCACCCGGGACGAATTGATCCAGTTGCTGGAAGACGCGATCCGGGCCAGAGGAGGATGATCGATTCATGGGTGAGGCCCTCGGATTAATTGAAACGCGGGGATTCGTCTCGCTAGTCGAGTCCGCCGACGCCGCCGTGAAGGCGGCAAACGTCACGCTGGTCGGATGGGAGAAGATCGGATCCGGCTACGTCACAGTTCTGATGCGCGGCGACGTGGCTGCGGTCAAGGCGGCAACTGACGCCGGGGCCGCCGCGGCCCGGCGCGTCGGCGAGCTGATCTCCGTCCACGTCATTCCGCGCCCGCACGGCAACTTGGACCAGATCTTCGCCATTTCGCCCTCCGAGTAGCGGAGGCTGCATCCCGAACGGGAGACGCTGGGCTCTATGCTTCTGGCGCGAGTCGTGGGCAATGTCGTAGCCACGCGTAAGGATCCGAGGCTGGAGGGCAAGAAGCTGCTGGTCCTGCAGCACGTCGCTCCGGACGGCAGGTCCCGCGACAGCTACGTGGTAGCGCTTGACACGGTCGGAGCCGGAGCCCGGGAAACCGTGATTTGCGTCTCCGGCAGTTCCGCCCGCATGGCAAGCGGCATGAAGGGCACCCCGGTCGACACGGCCGTCGTAGGCATCGTAGATGACGTGAACCTGCTTCCCGGAGGCAGCTGATGCACTTGGGGCGGGTCATCGGGAATGTGTGCGCGACGGTCAAGGACCCGCAGCTCGAAGGAGTGAAGCTCCTCCTCGTCCAGCCCTTGAACGCTGACGGTACCAACACGGGCATCCCTATTGTGGCGCTGGATGCGGTGGGCGCGGGGGCCGGGGAGACAGTCTACTGGTCGGGGCGGCGCGAAGCGTGCCTGGCGTTCGATCCCCAAGTGCCGTCGGATGCGAGCGTGACCGGGATCGTCGATACGGTGTCAGGGCCGGGGCCATGATCCTCAGCAAGGTCGTGGGCGACGTGGTCTCGACGTGCAAGCATCCTACGCACGAGGCGATCAAGCTGCTCCTGGTACGGCGGATCAATGCCGAAGGAGAGGAGCGCGGGGCGCCGTTGGTGGCCGTGGACGTGCTCGATGCGGGCGTCGGGGACACCGTGCTGCTCACGCTTGACGGCTGGGCGGCGATGACCGCCGTGCAACGCATGAAGGCGCCGATCGATGCCGCCGTGATCGCCATCGTTGACTCCATTGAATGGGACGGCGGGGAGCCTTGAGGGGCTGCTCCGGCGCGACCTGCTGCTACGATGGCGACTTATGCGGCGCGTCAGCCGTCGGTGGTTTCTAGCCGCGGCGACTTCTTCGGCGGCGGGGTCGGCGGCGAGCCGGGGCACTCGCATCGACACTCCCCGCGAGAAACTCCTCGACAGCCTCACCGAGCGCGAGCTCTTCCGCTTGACGGATCTGGCGGTTCTGCACCACCTGCCGGGCCACCAGCATCGCTTCATCGCCCGCAACAACTCGTTCCTGCTGGTCGCCGCCGAGCACGAAGGCGAGCGCCAGATCCACCGGCTTGACCTGAAGCGGAGGCGCCTGACGCAACTGACCGAGGGCGGCAGGGTGCATCCCTACGCCGCCCACCTCCGCGCCAACGACCGGGGCTTCTACTATCTCCAGGGGAGCGACCTCATCCAGGCGGACATGAATGGCGGCAGCCGGCGGAAGCACTACAGCTGCCCGGCAGGGTGGGTGCTGACGGGGGACATGGACATCTCGCGCGGCGAGCGCTACGCCGCCCTTGTCGAGATGGGCGCGGAGCACGTGGAGCCGACCCGGGCGCTGCAGTTCGAACGCGAGCCGCCGTGCCGCATCCGCATCGTGGAAATCGTCCGGCAGGGGGCTCGGGGCCGCAGCTGGATCGCGGCGGAAGAGCGGCGCTGGCTCTCGACGCCTAGGTTCCGTCCATGGCGCTCGCAAGTGCTCTACGCGCGCGAAGGCCCGTGGCACAAGGTGCGGCGCCGGCTGCAGCTAGTCAATCTGGACGGGACGGGGAAGGCAAGCGTGCGCCCGACCAGGGGCGAGGAAAGACTGGGGCAGGCCTACTGGCCGCCCGACGGAGCGCGCCTGCGGTTCGTGCATTTCCCGGATGCGAACGGCTGGAGAGCCACCATCCGCAGCATCCAGCCCGAAACTCGGCAAGAAACGACCGACGCGCCGTGCTCGTCGTTCGGCTGGCTGGAAGAGAACTCCGACGGCTCCGTCATCGTGGGAGCGAGCAGGCGTCCGTCAGGACCTAATCTGTACGTGCTCTTCCCGAGAATGCGCCGGGAGATCACCCTCTGCGAGCACCGCAGCAGCCTGGAGCCGTACCCCATCGCGGGCACCGACCGCATCGACCCGTTCTCGGCAGTGCCCGACCCGGCCCTGTCGGAGGACAGCGCGTGGCTCTACTTCGTAACCGACAGGGAAGGCATGCCCGCGCTGTACGCGATGCCGGTCGACGATCTCGTCGAAGCCACAGTGCAGCGCTGACTCGCGGCACTAGACCGGGCATCCCGGCCGCAATTGCTGGTGCGGGCGCGCGAGCGCAAGAACCGGGGTCGGCCAGGCGCGGCCTGGAAAAGCCTCGAGCCAGGCTGGCTTCGTCTCCCGGCAGCGGAGCCGCGCAGGGCTCCATCCGGTCAAGCGCCGGAATCGGCCATTTTCAAACGCTCTTTCGCAAGAGGTCCTTCACGACAGCGAAGACCGAACCGACCGCGGTCGCGGCGGAACCGGGAGCACTGCCCTTTGCGGCGCTCGCGCTGGCTGGCGAAGCGCTGGGTCGGAGTCGGTCTTCGTGCGGCCCGGACCGCCCAATCCCGGCAGCCCGCTTGACACGCCATCGCGCGCTAGATAGGTTGAATTCTTGGCGCCTTGGCGAGCCTAGACTCTGAATTCCGCGACAACGAGATCCTGCTTACCGGGGCCAACGGCTTCCTAGGCAAGGTCATTCTGGCATTGCTGCTGGACCGCTTCCCTGATGTGCGGCGGGTCCACGTGCTGGTCAGGCCGAGGCCCGGCCTGCCGAGCGAAGAGCGCTTCGCGACGGAAGTTCTGGACTCCCCGCCTCTTGGCCCCTTGGTCGAGAAGCTCGGCAGGGAGACCGTCGAGGGCCGCGTGAACGTCCTTTCCGGCGACGCCTCCAGGCCGCGCGCCGGGCTTGGCCCCGACCAGGTGCGCGATCTGGCTGGGCGGGTAGGCCTCGTGCTCAACTGCGCCGGCCTCGTCGAGTTCTTCCCTCCGGTGGATCTGTCCCTGCGGGCGAATGTCGATTCGGTCGAGCGCCTGCTGGAACTCTGCGACGAGCTTGACGCAAAGCTGCTGCACGTCTCGACCTGCTACGTGGCCGGAAAGGCCGACGGCTTGGTCGAGGAGACCGAGCCGATACTGGGCTTTCATCCGCGACGCACGGGCCCGGGCGATGACCGGTTCCGCGCCGACATCGAACTGGCGGACATTCGTGCCGCTGCCGACGCCCTGGCGCAAGGCATTGAGGGCGCCCAGCGGGCCGAGGCCCTGACCGAGCTCGGACGCGTCCGCGCCGCGCGGTGGGGCTGGGTGAATACGTACACGTTTACCAAGAGCCTCGGCGAGCAAGTTCTCGCCGCCCAGGACTCGGTGCCGTACGCGATCGTCCGCCCGGCGATCGTCGAAAGCTCCCTGCGCTACCCGTTCCCGGGCTGGATCGAGGGCGGGCGGACGGCAGCGCCCCTCGCCCTCATGGCGCTGGGCGGCTTGCTCGACTGGCCGGCTCGCCGCGACATTTCGCTCGAGATCGTTCCCGTGGACCTCGTCGCCGCTGCGACGCTGGCGGTGGCGGGGGAACTGCTGGCGGGACGCGCGCGACAGGTCTACCACTTGGCCGGGTCGGATGTGAACCCGTATCCGCTGGAAGACTTGATCCGCCTGCTGTGCGCCGAGGCGAGAGCCAACGGCAACCGCGTCACCCACCCGCCCTTCTGGCTCGATCCATTCCCCCGCCTGCGATTCCTGGACTCTTCCGGGGCGGAGCGCCGCCGGCGCGCCCAGCGCCGCCGCATCGCCGTCGCGCGGAGGATCATGGAACGTCTCGGCCGGAGCGCCCGCGCTGCCCGCCTGCGCGTCCTCGAGCTGCAGCTCGGCTTCCACGAGGAGACCTTCCGGCAGTACATGCCGTTCATCCTCGACAATCGATACGTATTCGAGACCGTCAACATACGAGCGACCTACGCCGGGCTTTCACCGCGAGACCGGCAGGCCCTGCCGTGGGATCCCGAATCGATCGACTGGCCCGTATACTGGCGGAGCTGCCAAATCCCCGGCATTCGCAAGTGGATTCAGCCGGAGGCGGTGCGAGAATGGACGTTTCAGCTCTAGGCTCCCCGCAATGAGGCACGGGGCGTAATGAATCCAGTTGACCTGCGCAGCGACACGGTAACCCGGCCGACGCCCGAGATGCGCCGGGCCATGTACGAAGCCCAGGTCGGCGACGACGTCTTCGGCGAGGACCCGTCGGTCAACGCGCTGGAGGAGCGCGGCGCCGCGATCGCGGGCAAGGAAGCGGCTGTCTTCGTCCCCTCGGGAACGATGGGCAACCAGATCGCCATCGCGGTCCACACCTCTCCCGGCCAGGAGATCATCTGCGAGGAGCACTCCCATGTCGTGCTGTACGAGATGGGCATGCTGGCGCGCCTGTCCGGATGCGTGGCCCGGACAGTGGCGACGACGGACGGGCGCCTCGACTGGGAAAGCGTCCGGCCCCGCGTGCGAGGGAGTTCGGACCACTTCCGCGGCACGGGGCTGGTCGAGGTCGAGAACACGCACAACTACGCAGGCGGTCGAGCGTACTCGATGGAATCGCTAGCTCAGCTTCGCGCCGGAACCCGCGCAGCCGGCCTGGCGGTGCATATGGACGGCGCGCGGGTCTTTCACGCCGCGGCCGCGCTGGGCGTGCCCGTGCGGGAGATCGCAGCGACCGCGGACTCGCTGACCTTCTGCCTCTCGAAGGGCCTGGGGGCCCCGGTCGGATCCGTTCTCACCGGCAGCCGCGCGTTCATCAACGAGGCGCGGCTGGCGCGAAAAGCCCTCGGCGGAGGCATGCGGCAAGCGGGCGTCCTGGCCGCGGCCGGCCTGGTCGCGCTCGAACGCAGCCCCGCCAACATCCCTGCAGTTCACGCCGACGCGAAGTTCCTGGCGCGGGAGCTGGCCGCAATTCCGGGCATCGCAATCGATCCTGCCGCGGTGGAGACCAACATCGTGTTCTACGACGTCGCCGGAACCGGGCTGTCCGCCAAGCAGTTCGTCGGATCGCTCCGCGAGTCGGGGGTTCTCGCGCTCGCCCTGGGGCCGACGCGGATCCGCATGGTGACGCATCAGGACGTGAATCGCGCGGACTGCGAGAAAGCGGCGGCGGCGATCAAGAGCGCTTGCGCGAGCCCGGCGATCGCGTATTGAGAATCCCATGGCCTTCCTGCGTCTACTTGCCGTCTGCGCACTGCTCGCAGGGTGCCACCTGCAGGCCCAGCAGCTTTTTGACGCGCGGCCCGGCCAACGCCTGCGGTTCCACGCCACCGACAGCGCCGTCCTTGCGGGCAGCGAGAACCGCAGCGACCTCGATTGCCGGGTCGAGCCGCTGCGACCCCGGCTGAACTTCGACCTCAAGTACACGGCCGGATACGTCGTGCGCTTGCCGGCCGACGCCGTCGTGCCGGCCGGCGAGCAGATGCGGGTGCTGTTTCGCGTCCAGGCGCTGGGCGGGCAGCCGACCGATCCGGTCTACTTCCAGCAGTCCTTCGAAGTGGGCCCGCGGAGCCCGGAGGACGATGGCAGCGCCCTGTTTCAAGGGCGCTATTTCCTAGGTCCGGGACGCTACAGCGTCGACTGGCTGATGCGCAACCTGCAGGGGCGCGTCTGCTCGTCCCACTGGACCATGCGGGCACCGAAGCCCGCCTACGAGGGTCGGCTGGCGGCGTCCGCACCGCCCAACATGATCGCTCCCTACCGCGAGGACACCTTCGACGAAGAGCCGCCGGTCGCGCGCGGCGCGGGCCCGTCGGCAGGGCTGCACTTGCGGCTGCTGCTGAACCTGGCACCCTTGGATCGCAACAGGTTCAAGCTCAACGAGTACGAAATCGATTCCATCGTAGGAATGCTCCGCTCGCTGCATCGCGAGCCCAGCCTAGGGATGTTCAGCCTGACGGCATTCAATGCCTACGACCGCCAGATCGTGTATTCGGCGGAGCGGAGCACCAAGCTCGACTTCCCCGCCCTCGGCGAGGCGATCGATTCCATGGAGATCGGCACGGTCGACTTGGGTGAACTGGCGGATAGCGAGGGCGAGCAGCGATTCCTGGCGGAGCTGCTCAACAAGGCGCTGGCCCCGGAACGGGACCCGCCGCACGCGGTGGTGCTGCTGGGCCCCAAGGTCGACCGCGAGGGCCGCATACCGGAAGAAATGCTCTCGGCGCAGGCCGCGAGCAGCCCGCTCTTCCGGCTCGCTTTTAACCTCAATCCTCGCAGCTACCCCTGGCCCGGCGCGCTCGAGACTGCGATGCAGCCTTACGGGCTGACGGTCTACAGCGTCACGCGCCCCCAGGACTACACCCGCGCTGTTGTCGGCTTGCTGGACGCGATCGAACGCAACGCTGCATCCGAGCTGACGCGTCGAGACCCGGCGCCAAGCACCGCGAGCCCTCCCGCTAGTCCATAATCAAGGTCCCATGAAACGCGCTCTTTTTCTGCTTGTCGTCCTGGCATTCCTTCCGTCTTGCGCCCAGTCGCCAGCCGACCCGCCGAACATCGTGTGGATCTTCTCCGAGGACCAGTCGGACGATTACGGCCCGTACGGAGAGTCGCTCGCCAAGACGCCCCATATCGACAAGATGGCGGCGGAGGGAGCGATGTTCACGCGGGCCTTCGTCACCGCCCCGGTTTGCTCGCCGTCGCGGTCCGCGCTGGTCACCGGCATGTACCAGACCACGATCGGCGCGCACAACCACCGCAGCGGCAGGGGAGAGCGGAAGATCCGCCTGCCCGGGGACGTCGAGCCCGTCCCGTCGATCCTGCGGCGGGCCGGCTACTACGTGACCAACGGAGGGTACCGCGAAAACGGCAATCTGGCCCGGGGCAAGACGGACTACAACTTCGAGTACGCCGAGGATCTGTACGACGGGGCCGACTGGTCCGGACGAGCCGGGGGGCAGCCCTTCTTCGCTCAAGTCCAGTTGCGAGGCGGCAAGCTGCGCAACCAGCGCACGCTGGAACCGCGCGAAGGCGTGCGCACCAACGGCATTCCCCCGGACAAGGTCCAGCTGCCGCCCTATTACCCTGACCATCCCGAGCTGCGCGCGGACTGGGCGCAATATCTCGAGTCGGTGGAGCACGTCGACTGGGAGGTCGGGCAGATCCTCGCGCGCCTGGAGGAGGAGGGCGTCGCGGACAACACCGTCGTTTTCTTCCTCACGGACCACGGCGTGAGCCACGCGCGCGGCAAGCAATTCCTCAGCGAAGAGGGCATCAAGGTGCCGCTGATCGTGCGAGCGCCGGGCCGTATCGAGCCGGGCATGGTGCGCGAAGACCTCGTGGCCCATATCGACGTGGCAGCGTCCTCGCTCGCATTCGCCGGCATCGAGATCCCCGGCTGGATGGAAGGCCGGCCGCTGTTCGGGCCGCAAGCCGAGCCGCGCGATTACGTCGTCTCGGCACGGGACCGCTGCGACGAGACCGTGGACCGCATCCGCAGCGTGCGCACTGCCCGATTCAAGTACATCCGCAACTTCGTGCCGGAGCGGCCGCACCTGCAACCCAATCGCTACAAGGACAGCAAGGCCATCATCAAGGCGCTCCGCGGCTTGCGGGCCGAAGGCGGCCTGTCCCCGGAGATCGAGAAGATGCTTTACGCGCCCCGACCGGAGGAAGAGCTCTATGACCTTGCGGAGGACCCTTGGGAAATGACCAACCTCGCCGGCGACAGCGAGCACGAGAAGACGCTTCTGGAAATGCGCTCGATTCTGGAGCGCTGGGTCGAGCAAACCGGGGACCGGGGCCAAGTCTTCGAGACTGCGGCGGAATACGGCTCGGACATGGCGGCGTACCGGCGCGGCCAGCAAGGGCCCCAAGCGGAGATTCTCGAGCGGAACATCGCCGACGTCGAGGCTTGGCGGGCAATGCGAGCAGGCGCGGGCCAGTGACTGCCGCGACGCAGCCCTTCGCGCGGCTACAATAGCCGCATGGCCGACCTGATCCACACATCCAAGATCAAGATCTTTCAAGATCAGCCTCCCGAGCGGCGCGCCTATGTCGAAGGGTTCGACGCGCCGCTTGAGTTCGGCGTGCACGGCGGGATCAAGCATTTCTACCGCATGGAGCCGAAAAGGGACCTGCCCGCGACGCTGGACCACATGATCGCCGCGGTCGGCGGTTGACTGACCGGCACTCTGTCAGGGGCCCTGGCAGTTCGCAGGATTCCGAATCACCCCGACCGCGTCTCGACGGATGTCGAAGGCGACATAGAGAATGTCGACGGCGTCATACGCATCACGTGCATCCGCGTGCACTACAACTTGAAGATCCCCAAGGGCGCGGGCGACAGGGCGCAGCGCGCTCTCGACACGCATCAATCGAAATGCCCTGCTGCGGTCAGCGTTCGGGACTCGATCGCTATCGAGACCAGCGCCGACATCGAGGAAATCTGACCCGCCGCGGCGGTCAGTGATCCTTGTCGATGTCCCTATGCTGCACGCGGGCGTTGCGGCCCGCCTTTGCGAAGCGGGCGGCCACGGCTTCCGCGAGGTACACGGAGCGGTGCCTGCCGCCGGTGCATCCGAAGTAGATCGAAAGGTAGCTCTTGCCTTCCCGCGCGTAGCGAGGCAGCACGAAGTCGAGCAGGTCCGTGACGTGCTGCAGTAATTCGCGTGTCTCGTCGTAGGACTCGAGGAAGCTGGCGACCTCCGCGTCCCGCCCGGTGAGGTTGCGGCAGCCGGGCTCGTAATTCGGGTTGGGCAGGAAGCGCACGTCGAGCACCAAGTCGCCGTCGAGCGGCGGGCCGTACTTGAACCCGAAGCTCCCCACCGTTACGCGCAGCTGGGTCCCTTCCCCGGGGCCCTGGAAAATCTCGAGAACCCTGCGACGCAGGTCGTGAACGTTGAACGCGCTCGTATCGAGCTCCAAGTCGGCGAGCGAGCGGATCGGAGCCAGCAGCGCGCGCTCGGCCGCGACGCTATCGGCCACCGTGGGAGCGCGCGCGGGGTGCGGCCGGCGGGTCTCGCTGAACCGCCGCTGGATTTCCTCGTCCGACGCCTCCAGATACACCAGCACAGCCGGCTCGGTGCGGCGGATCTCGCTGAAGATCTGCGGGAAGCGCCCCAGGGCCTCGCCCTCGCGAATGTCCACCACCAGCGCCGCGCGTCCGTCTGCCGATGCCCAATGGCGCGACTCGACAAAGGGGGTGATCAGGGCGATCGGCAGGTTGTCGACGGTATAGAAGCCCGTGTCCTCCAAGGCCCGCAGAACGGTGCCCTTGCCTGAGCCGCTCAGGCCGGTCACAATCACCAGCTGAGCGCGGGCCGCCTTGCGGAAGGCTGCGGGCGCGCTGCCCATGCCTAGCTGCCCTCGACCAGCTCCGCCGTTCCGTCACGGAGGCGGATCAGCACGTTGATCCGGCCGGTGAAGGCGTCTCGGAACGAAACGTACTCCCGCTTGCCGCTATCCAGTGCCAGCAGGGCCTCCTCCGGTGTCATCGGCTTGGCTTCGAGCCGGCGCGACCGGACGATGACCGGCTTGGACGGCCGCTCCTGCTCGAGTTCAGGAAGATCGGCGTCGAGTCGCTGGAGAGAGTCTTCCACCAACGCAGGGAGGCGGTCGCGCTGGCGTCCCGGTCGGCGCGTGTCAATGATCTTGCGCTTGTTGCGCAGCGCCTGCTTCTCGAGCCGCTCCAATGCGGCATGCAAAGCGGCGAACGTGGACACGCCGCTGCCGGTGACCACGAGGGTATGGCGCAATGCCCGCAACGTCACCTCCGCCTCGCAAAGGTGCCGCTGCCTGGAGAGCGTGACGTGCGCCGCGAGCCCGCCGCGGCGATTGAGGATGCGCTCGATCTTGTCCAGCTTGCGTTTGAGCTTGATCTGTTCGCGCTCGGAGATTTCGGCCTTGCGCCCTGTGTAGTCGATTCTCATGCCATAGGTTCCCTCGTCCCGCGAGCCGGAGGGTCTGCGCGGCTCGGTCACTGGCCGGACTGTCAGGGGATAGAGTATACCAGCGCTCTAACACGCGTTTTCCAAATAGGTTGGGACCGCGCCGAAGCCGAAGCGAAGCTCGCCTTTCCGATGCCTGGTGATAGGATGCGAAATCTTGCCATGTGGCGCTCGTATCTCTTCATGTATCCATTCTTGGTGCTGTACGTGGCCGTCGTGGTTCCGCTATTCGTCCCCGTCATGTGGGTGACCGGATCAATTCGCCCGATCTACTGGATGGCGCGCCAAGGCTGCCGGATCATGCTGCGCATTGGGGGCGTTCGCCTGCGGGTGCTGCACCTAGAGCGTGCGCACATGCATCCGTGCTGCGTGTTCGTCGGCAATCACGTCAGCAACATCGAGGCGCCGGCACTGTTCTCCGTCCTGCCGCGCATTGCCGTGATCATCAAGCATTCCCTGGGCCGGATCCCTTTGCTGGGGTACGTGATGCGCATGGGCGGATTCATTTGCGTAGACCGCAAGGTGAAGGACTCGCGCCGGCAGGCCCTGCTGCGGGCCCTGGAGACATTGCGATCCGGGATCTCGATGCTCGTTTTCCCGGAAGGCACGCGGAACACGGCAGGGCGCCTGCTGCCGTTCCGTCCGGGGCCGTTCCAGATGGCGATCGCGGCCGGAGTGCCGGTGGTGCCGGTCACGGTCCACGGCGCCGCCGCTCTCTGGCCCCGCGGCTTGACGTACGTGCGCCCGGGCCGCGTCACGCTCGTCTTCCATCCCCCCATCGGGACAGACGGCCTCGATGACGGGGACCGAATCTCCCTCATGAACACAGTCCGGGACACGATGCAGGCCGCGCTTGACGCGGCCACTTCGGGGGCGTGACGGGCGCTGCGTTCGGGATCGACGGCGCGCCGCGAGTCGATAGCGTCTGCAGCCGCCCCTCCGAGGCGCTGTTCGGCTCAGCACGCAGACGGGCCTCGTTGCAATCTCTGGGAGCATTTCGCAAGGGATTTCTTGACCCTGCAGCTTGAACCGAACAGGTCTATCTCGCAGCCCTGCCAATCACTCCGGCATCTGGAAGTCGAGTCCGCGATTCCCCTGAATCCAAGACCGCATGCCGTAGCTTCGGCGGAACGCGTCTGATACTCCGACTGCCGTGCGTTTCTTCAACACGGAGGGCCCGGTTCGTGCGGATCTCCACTGCTGCATCAAGCCGCTCGGCCGGGTCAACTTGGATGAAATCCCTAGGCCGGTTTGGCAAGACCGATGCTTCGTCGTGCATAGTCCTCGACAGACAGGCGAGACCTCGACGCTGCTTGCGCTGGCGGACGGACTGAACCGCAGCGTCGAGTATCGCTGCGTGGACATGAACGTGGAGCTCGGCCAGCTAGCGCGCGAGGACCTGGGCGCCGCTAAGGAGCCCGTCCTGGCGGAATGGTCTCTGCGCGCCGGATCGACTCTGCAGGATGACGCGGTTAACCGCATGTAGGTCGACGCTCTGGGCCAGGTCGAACCGGGCTTGGCGCTGAAGGAAGTCCTATTTCGCTGGTCGGCGGCCGACTCCAAGCCCCTGGTGCTGCGCGTCGCCGATCCCATCTGCGCCGAGGTCGTGCCGCGCGAGCTGACTCGGGTACTGGAGGATCGCCTAGCTAGCGAGACCGCTTGGCTGGTGGGCACCGACAGCCACTTGGATGTTGCCGGCTTGCCGGAGGCCCTACAGGAATTCTTGCGGCAGCGCTGGGAGCATTGGGTGAAGCGCCTCGGATGCGAACAAGCCGGGCCCCAGCTGATGCTCCAAGCGTTCCTGCAGCGGTTGGTGAATGGCGGCGGCCGCACTGAGCGAGAGCACGGCCTGGGGCGCAGGCGCAAGGACATGCTGATCCAGTGGCCGGATCCTCGCAGCGGGCGGGCCGACCCGCGTGCGCAAGCACGTAATCGAATGCAAGGTGCTGCGGTAGGGCAAAGTGCTGGAGAGGACGATCCGGAAGGGGCTGCGCCAGAACAAGGAGTGCATGGACGTTGCGGGGCGGAGTCTGGACACTGGGCATTCTTCGACCGCCGGGAGGCCAAGTCCTGGGAGAATCGCGTGTTTCGGCGCGAACAGACGGAAAGCAGCAAGGCGGTCACAGTCTGGGGCATGCGACCCGGGAGGACGGGCGGCCCGCGGAGACGCCGCTGGCCGAGGCTCGCGGAACGCGAGCGGCCCCCCAGGTACGGCCAATCCGAGAGCAATTCGCACCCGAATTGTAAGGAGATTTTGGCGTTGCGTTGCTATACTGTGTGGGTAGGCGGCCAGCGAGCGATTCGTGCGGCGGCGCTGTGACGCCGGCGCTGGGCGCTGAAATCATTGGAGCGAGGCGTCCGTCATGTCACGATACTTCACATTGCAGGAAGCGGAGAGCATGATCCCGATGGTCCAGGAGAGCCTGGAATCCGCGATCGATGCCAAGGCTAGGATCGAGGCGATCGAGAGCGAGATGCAGGAGCTCTCGTCCCGCATCTCCATGCTCGGTGGCATCGAGGTCAACCCCGACCATGTCGCGCGGCAAAAGCTGGAGCGCGTGTCGCTCGTGCAGTCGGTGGAAGCGGACGTCAGAAAGATCCAGCGCAGCGGCTGCCTGGTCAAGGATCTCGACATGGGCCTGCTCGACTTCCCGGCCCTGCTCAACGGCGAGGAAGTGTACCTTTGCTGGAAGCTGGGCGAGACCAAGATCGAGTGGTGGCATTCGACCCACGACGGCTATTCGGGCCGGCGCCGGATCATGGACGAGTTCGGATACGACGAGCCGAACTTGCGGCCTAACTGACGGGGAATCGGAATTTCTTGACCGCGGCCCGTCAGCGGTAGGGGAGATCGGACCGCTCGGCCCAGCTATCGCCAGTCCGCTCGAACCACTCCATCGTGAGCGCGTCGAGCCGTGCCTGCAGTTCCGCATGCTGCGGCTTGCCTGCCAAGTTGTCCATCTGGAACGGATCCTCGGCGTTGTCGTAAAGCAGCCAGGGCTCGTTCTCGCGCCTCGCGTAGGTGTAGCGCTCCGTGCGCAGTCCCCGCCAGGGGGGAAACTGCGATTGCTCGGTCGGAGTGTAGCTCTGCGCGTACACGGACTCGGGAGCGTCCGCTCCGGGGGTGCCGCCATGCTCGGGCGCTAGCAGGTGCGCGGAGAGATCGAGCCCCGAAATCCCGTCCGGGCTCGGCATCCGCGCCATGCCCAGCAGTGTCGGCACGATGTCGACGTGCGAGAAAGGCAGCGAGAGGCTCCGGCCGGCCGGCACGGCCGCGGGGTAGTGCAAGATGCCCGGCACCTGGAGCGATTCCGCCCACGGCTTGCGCTTGAGGACCGTTCCATGGGAGCCGAGCATGTCTCCGTGGTCCGAGGTGATCAGGATGATCGTGTTCTCGAACTGCCCGGTCTCCTTGAGGGCTTCGACAATGCGTCCCACCTCGTCGTCCAGAAAGGTGATCGCGGCGTAGTAGCCGGCAATGTCCTGGCGGCTGCCCCTGGCGGGTCTGGGACCTCGCTCGACGGGCCCTTTCCAGTTGGCTCGCATCTTGAGCATGTCCGGGTCGTAAAGGTTCATGTACCGGGGCGGCGCGACGTAGGGATTGTGCGGCGGGCCCCACTGGACGTATCCCAGGAACGCCTTCGAGGGGTCCTGGCGAATGAAGTCGATTGCCTCGTCGGTGAAGGTCGAGGCCGAATAGCCGTTGATCGGAATCGGCTCCGGATCGTCCCGGAAGTACTCCATGTTCCAGTACCTGTGCGAGCAGATGTTGGCCGCCCAGAACTCGAAGCCCTGCCGTCTTTCCTGCTTGACAAACCCCGGCAGGCGCTTGCCGCCTTCCAAATGCCACTTGCCGACAAAGCCGGTGCGGTAGCCGTTGTCGCGCGCTACCTCGGCGATGGTGACTTCCTTGTCCGGCAAGGGCGCGTCATTGACGTCGACGCCGTGCTCGTGGCCGAACCGGCCAGTCAGCAGCGTGGCGCGCGCCGGGCAGCAGACCGGGCAGTTGGCCGTCACGTTGCGCAGCAGGGCGCCGCCCGCGGCGAGGGCGTCCATGTTCGGCGTCTTCACCTCGGCGTTGCCCATGGCGCCGAGATCCATCGCCCGCCACTGGTCGGGCATCAGCACGAGGATGTTGGGCTTCGCGAGCTGGGGGCCGCACGCGCCTGCCAGGGCCCCTCCGGCAGCTGCCAGGAAAGTCCGTCGGTTAAGCATCGGAGCTAGAATCCCACCGCGGCGCGCCAGCTGTCAACCGGGCGCAGCGTCAGTCCGCGTAGTGCCACTGCGTGCCGCCCGGGGTGTCCCGCAACGCGACACCGCGCTTGGCCAGACCGTCCCGGATCGCGTCGGCGCGGGCGAATTCCCTCGCCTTGCGGGCCGCGGCACGCTCCCGAATCAAAGTCTCGATCTCCTCTGCGGAAACCCGGGCGCTCTCCGAAGGGCGCAAGACGTCAAAGACGGCGTCGAAGGCTGCCAGCAGGCCCCGCGCCTCGGCGCCATTGCCGGCGCCAAAGGCGCCCCGGTCCATCGCCGAGTTCGCCGAGCGGACGAATTCGAACACGGCTCCCAGGGCCCCCGCGGTGTTGAGGTCGTCGTCCAGCGCGGCGACGAATTGCGTGCGCGCCCTGGCGCATGCTGCGGACCACTCCGCGCTGGCAGGGCCGCCGGCCGCGCCTTCGACCCGGCGCGCGAAGTTCCGCAGCCTCTCGATCGCCGCGGCTGCGCCGAGCAGGCCGTCCATCGTGAAGTTCAGTTGCTTGCGGTGCGGGGTCGAGACCAGCAGGTAGCGAATCGCGGCCGGCGAGTAACCCCGTCTCGTCAGGTCGCGCAACGTGTGGAAATTGCCCAGGGACTTCGCCATCTTCTGGCCGTCGACCAGCAGGTGCTCGGAATGCACCCAGAAGCGTGCGAACGGCTTGCCGGTGGCGCTCTCCGACTGCGCGATCTCGTTCTCGTGATGCGGGAACTGCAGGTCGACGCCGCCGGTATGGATGTCGAACGTCTCCCCCAGATACGCCATCGCCATGGCGGAACACTCCAGGTGCCATCCCGGCCGGCCCGGTCCGTACGGGCTCTCCCAGCAAGGCTCGCCCTCGCGGGCTGCCTTCCACAGCACGAAATCCCTCGCGTCTTCCTTGGCGTACTCGTCCGCGTCCACCCGCGCGCCGGCCTTGATGCCGCTCGCGTCCAGGCGCGAAAGCTTGCCGTACTCCTTCCAGCTGGCGATACGGAAATAGGTTGAGCCGCCGTTCTGGTAGGTGTGGCCCGCCTGCTGGATCCCCTGCACCAAGCGGATCATCTGGGGGACGTGCGCGGTAGCGGCCGGAACCGTTTCGGGTCGCTCGAGGCGCAGCAGCCGGCAGTCCTCGAAAAAGGCCTCGACGTATTTCGCGGTGAATTCCCCGATCGGCACGCCTTCGCGCTGCGCGCCGGCGATGATCTTGTCATCGACATCGGTGATATTCATCGCGTGCTGCAGGTTCCAGCCGCATTGCCGGAGATGCCGCCGCAGGATGTCCTGGAAGGCGAACGTGCGCAGGTTTCCGATATGGACGTAGTTGTAGACCGTTGGCCCGCAAGAGTACATGCGAACGGTCTCGCCGTCGGCGGGCTCGAAAGCCTCGACGCGTCGGCTCAGGCTGTTGTAGAGCTTGAAGGGCACGAGGCTACCGAAGTCACCTTCATAGTAGCGACCCGCGTCGGCCCAAGCCGTAGGCCTCCGCCGCGGTGCCGGCGAGCACGCGGTCCCGCTCGGCCTCGCCGAGGCGGGAGACGAAACCGCGAACGAGTTCGCACCAGCGGCCGTACTCGACGGCCGCCAGGCTCATCGGCCAGTCGGAGCCGAACATCAGCCGTCGCGGCCCAAACGCTTCCAGGACCGTGTCCAGGTACGGGAGCAGGTCCGCCTCGGTCCAGCCGCCCCAGTCCGCCTCGGTGGCCATCCCGGAAACCTTGCAGTAGACGTTCGGGCGGCACGCGAGATCGCGGATCGCGCCGTTCCAAGCCGCGAAGGATCCGTCGCGAATGCAAGGCTTGCCGATATGGTCCAGCACGAACAGCTGGCCTGGGTGACGGTCCACGAACTGCAGCGTCTGCGGAAGCTGCCGCTCGTAGATCAGGATGTCGTAGGCCAGCCCGGCGGCGGTCACGGCCCGGACGCCGTCGTTGAAGTCCGGGCGCAGCATGTAGTTATCGTCGGGCTCTTCCTGCAGCACGTGGCGGCAGCCCTTCAGGGCCGGATCGGCTGCCAGCTCTTCCAGGATCCCGGCGACGCCCGGGTCGGTCAGCGGAACCCAGCCGACCACGCCGAGAATGAAGCGGTTGGCGCGTGCCAAGTCCAGCAGGAAGCGCGTCTCGCCGAGCGTCTGGAGGGCTTGCACCGAAACCGTGCCATCCACGCCGGCTGCGGCCGTCTCGCGCCGGAGGTCCTCCGGCAGGAAGTCGCGGCGGAGCGCGCTCATCGGCTCGGAGAGCCAGTGGTACGCCACCGGCTCGTAGCGCCAGAAGTGCTGGTGGGAATCGATCGTCACTCTGCCAGCACCCTCACTGAGGGTCCTGGTTCTCTGGCAGCCCGGTGGGCCAGACTTGGTTGCGAACCGGTTCGACCAGTTCGCGGATCTGCTCGAGAAGGCCCTCGGGCCGCTCGAAAGTCAGCGTGTTCAAGTTCTGCGCGACATGGCGGCTCTTCGACATCCCGACCAGCACGCTGGCTGTGTGCGGGTAGTCATAGCAGAACTTCAGGGCCACCTCGGAAATGTCGACACCCCGGTCGCGGCACAGGAGGGCCATCTGCTCCCCTACCCGCTTGACCTCCTCGGAAGCGAGGTGCCAGGGGGGGGCGCCCCGCTCCGTCAGGATGCGCAGGTGGAGGGGCGAGGCGTTGATCAGCCCGATCCCCTTCTCGGCGCAGAAGGGACGCAGTTCCGTGTCAAGGTCGTCGGCCATCAGGTTGTAGCGCGCGTAGGACAGGATGCTGTCGACCTCCGCGCGGTCGGCCACGTCCCGCAGGATGCCCAGCGGCAGCCCGGTGATGCCGACATAGCGGCACTTGCCGGCCCGCTGCAGCTCGCGAGCCACCGGCAGGGCCTCGTCCAGCACCTGCTCCCGGTCCACGAACTCGATATCGTGCATCTGGTAGATGTCGACGTAATCGGTTCGCAGGCGGCGAAGGGACTCGTTGATGCTGCTGCGCACGCGGTCGGCCGAGAAGTCGAACTTGTCGATGTCGTAGCGGCCGCACTTGGTCGCCAGGACAATGTCCTTGCGCCGGGTGCCGAGAGCCCGCCCCAGCCGTTCCTCCGACAGAGTCCGTCCGTAGTAGGGCGACGTGTCGAAAAAGTTCACGCCCAGGTCCACCGCCATGTGGACGGCGCGCTCGCCTTCTAGCACGTCGATCTCCTCGAACTCGTTTCCGAGCGGCGACGCGCCGTATCCGAGGACGGAGACCTCCAAATCGGTCCGGCCCAGCTTGCGGTATTCCATAGAGCGAATCAGGTACCCTGCAATGTCGAGGGGATAGCTAGCTTAGCAATTCCGGCGGCAGGCCGGAAGGCAGCGGGGCCCCTCGGACGAGCGCCATGCCGGAACCCCTGCCCCTGACCGAGGCCGCCAACCCGCGGTCGCGCGAAATCGACCGCGCGTCGACCGAGGAGATCTTGGAACTGATGAACTCCGAGGACGCGCGCGTCGCCGCCGCCGTGCGCGCGGAAATCCCTCGGATCGCCAAGGCGCTGGACGCCATCGTCGAGCGCTGGGAGCGGGGCGGGCGGCTCTTCTACGCCGGCGCCGGCACCAGCGGGCGGCTCGGAGTGCTCGACGCCGCCGAATGCCCTCCGACCTTCGGCACCCCGCCTCACCGGGTCCAAGCCTTGATCGCGGGCGGCAAGGACGCCCTGCTGCAGGCAGTCGAGGGCGCGGAGGACAGTCCGGAAGCCGGCGCCCGCGATCTCGCGGACCGCGGCATCGACCGCGATGACGCTCTGGTCGGCATCGCGGCGAGCGGGCGCACGCCGTACGTGCTCGGCGCGGTGGAATGCGCCGCTTCCGCGGGCGCGGTGACTGTGGGCTTGAGCTGCAGCCCCGGTTGCGCCCTCGAGCGCGCAGCCAGCTATCCGATCACGCCGGCGGTCGGGCCCGAAGTGGTAGCGGGGTCGACGCGCATGAAGAGCGGAACCGCGCAGAAGCTGGTGCTGAACATGCTGTCCACCGGCCTGATGGTCCGTACGGGCTGCGTTCTGGGAAACTTGATGGTGAACGTGCAGGTCAAGAACGAGAAGCTCGCCCGCCGCGCCGAGCGCATCGTTTGCGAAGTGACTGGATGCCGTCTCGCGGAGGCTCGGGCGACCCTCGCCGAAGCCGGCCAGAACGTCCGCCTCGCCATCCTGATGCGCGCGCGCCGGCTGGACCGCGAAGACGCTTCGACCCAGCTCGCCCTGCTCGGCGGCAACCTGCGGAAAGCCCTGGAGCAAGAAAATGCCTGATACATTCCGCCGCCGCATGCGCAAGCTCGCGCTGCTGGCCATCGCAGCCGCGGGGCTCGCCGGGAACCTCCCGGCCCAGCCCCGCCGCACCATTGCCCCCCCGTCGGTCGCCGAGGACGGCCGGATCACCTTCCGCGTGCTGGCTCCCGACGCCCGCGCCCTGCAGTTGAACGCCCCGTGGGCGGGCGGGCAGACCGCGCTCGCCAGGGGCGAGGACGGGATCTGGACCCTGACGGTCGGCCCGGTCGCCCCCGGAATCTACAGCTACACCTTCCAGCTCGACGGCGTGCGGGTGCTGGACCCGCACAACACAGCCGTGAAGACATGGAGCGGCGGCAACGCAAGCCTCGTGGAAGTGCCGTCGCCCGAGCCCCGGCCGTACGACCTCAGTGACGTGCCGCACGGCGCGGTGCACGCGCACTACTATGACTCCGAAAGCGGCGGGACAAACCGGAGGCTCCTCGTCTACACGCCTCCCGGCTACGAGAAGAACGCCGACCGCGCGTACGCCACGCTCTACCTGCTGCACGGGTCCGGCGACGACGAATCGACGTGGAGCGAAGTGGGCCGGGCCAACCTCATCCTCGACAACCTCATCGCGGCAGGCAAGGCGGAACCGATGCTGGTCGTGATGCCGAACGGCCATCCAGTGCCGTGGAGCCGGAATCGGAGGGGCTTGCGCTCGGGCAACACCGAGGCCTTCCGCGCGGACCTCCTCGACGCCGCGGTGCCGCTCGTGGAATCGCTCTACCGGGCCAAGCGCGGGCGCGAGCACAGGGCTGTCGCGGGGCTGTCCATGGGCGGCGGGCAGGCCCTGCACTGCGGAGCAGGCAACCTTGACCGATTCGCGTGGGTCGGGGCGTTTTCCGCGGCTGCGCGGGGCCCGGACGAGGACGAAGCGATTGGGACGCTGCTGGCGGACCCGCAGCGAGCCAACGCACGGCTCAGCCTGCTTTGGATCGCGATCGGCCGGGACGACTTCCTGCTCCAGCGAAACCAGCAGCTGAAGAACCGGCTGGACGCTGCAGGCATCAACCACACGTACTTGCTAACCGACGGAGGCCACAGCTGGCCCGTCTGGCGTGATTACCTGGCCCGCTTCACCCCGCTCCTGTTCCGAGACTGAGCGCTAGCTAACCGCGCCGGCGCGAATAACCAAGCCGAAGAAAATCACGTCACTATACGTAACTGCCGCACTTGTCGCGGCCGATTTGCCCAGAGCCATGCCGAAACTTCTTGCGAGCTATCCCTGGCTGCGCGCCGTCCTCATCGTCGCGGCCACCGCCGGCGTTACAGCTGCCGCGCTGCTGCTGTACGGTCCCGCCCCGCCCGAGCTGCCTACCGCGCAGGTCGAGCGACGCGACTTCCTCCGCACAGTGCGCAGTCGCGGAGAGCTGAAGAGCGCTGAGTCGGTGCAGATCACCGCGCCGCAAACGCCCGAGCTGAAGATCGTCATGCTGGCCGAGAACGGCAAGCCCATCGAAGAAGGCGACATCGTCATACAGTTCGACGAGTCGGCGCAGGAAGACCTGCTGGTGGAGAGGGAGACGCAGGTCCGGCAAGTCGACAGCGAGATCGAGCAGGCGGAAGCGCAGCACGCCATCGAGGACGAGCGCAACGAGATGCTCGTCATGCAGGCGACATACAACGTCGAGCGGGCCCAGCTGGAGGCGAGCAAGCAGGAGATCCTTGCGGAGATCGAAGCCGAGAAAGCCAAGATCGACGTGGTCATTGCCGATGGCGAACTGACTAAGACCGAGACGAACTCCCAGGCGAGCGACATGTCCCACGAAGCGGACATGGAGCGGTTGATGGAGCGCAAGAACAAGGCCCTCCGGGACCTGAATCTTTCGCGCACCTACATGGGCAGCATGGTGCTGCGAGCCCCGAGCTCGGGCATCGTCCATATTCTTTCCAACAATCGTGCACAGGGCTCGTTCGGCACGGCCCGCCCGCCATTCCAGGAAGGCGACACGGTCTGGACCGGCGCGTCGATTGCGGAGATTCCCGACTTGGATTCGCTGCGGGTTGAATTCCGGGTCGATGAAGTGGACCGGGGGCGAGTCGAGGAGAACCAGGAGACCCGCATCCGCATCGACGCTGTCCCGGACGCGGTGCTGAGCGGCACGGTCAGCTGGCTCAGCCCCATCGCGACCCTGGTGTTCAACCGCCTTCCCCCTGAGAAAAACTTTCCAGCCTACTCGAGCATCTCGGACATCGACGACCGGTTGCGGCCGGGCATGAGCGCGACAGTGGAGATCATCGTCCAGCGGATCGAGGACGTTCTCGTTATCCCGAGCAAGGCGTCGACGCAGATCGACGGCATGCCGACGGTGTTTGTCAGGGACGGCGCGGGCTTCCGCCGCACGCCGATCGAAGTGGCAGCGACCAACGGAACGGATATCGTCGTTTCGGCCGGACTTGCCGAAGGCGACGAGATCGCGCTTGAGAACCCGGAATTGCAGGGCGGGCGGGGCCGAAACCTTTAGGCACACGACGGAGGCCGATCCATGACAAAGTTGTTGATTCGAATCGTGATCGTACTAGCCGCGGGAGCGCTTGTGGCAGCCGGCTACTTCATCTGGGACCGGATTCCGGAGGACGAGCAGGAATTCGCGCTGGCCGAGGTCAGGCGGGGCGACTTGGTCGTCAAGACGCACTTGCGCGGCGAGCTCCGCGCGGTGCGCTCGCTAACTCTCACCGCTCCGAATATCGGCACGCAGTCGCAGATCACTCAGCTCGCCCCTACGGGCGCGCTCGCCAAGCGCGGCAACTTGATCTTCGAGCTTGACGACTCCGAGCGGGTGGCTGCCCTGGAGGACAGCCTGCTCAGCGTGGAGCAGATCGAGGAGAACTTGAAGAAGGCCGAAGCGGAACTGGAGATCCGCAAGAGCCAGGACGAGGTCGAGATCGTCCAAGCGAACTTCCAAGTTCGCCGGGCCGAGCTGGAGGTGCGGCGCAACGAGCTGCTCGCCGCGATCGACGCCCGCAAGAACGAGCTCACGCTGGAGGAAGCGAACCGGCGGAAGCAGAAGCTCGAAGAGGACATCAAGAACCGCCTCCAGCAAAGGGAGGCCGAGCTGGCGGTGCTGCGCGAGCAGCTGAACAAGGCGCAGCTCGACGTCGACAGGGACCGCCGCCGGATCGAGCAGTCGCGAGTGCTCTCGCCGCTCACCGGGCTCGTGTCCATCCTGCAAAACCGGTCGGGCGGCCGGGGCGGCTTCGGCCAGTCGCTCCCGGAGATCCGCGAAGGCGACCAGGTTCCCGCGGGCATGTCGGTCGCACAGCTGCTCGACTTGTCGGAAATGGAGCTTCTGACGCGCGTGGAGGAGTCGGAGCGCGCCAACTTGCGCGAAGGCCAGGAAGTGCTTATTCGCTTGGACGCCCTTCCGGACAAGACGGTGAGCGGAACGATCAAGCGCCTTGGGAACACGGCCGCTGCCAACATCTTCGCCGGCGAGGCAACCAAGAAGTTCGAGTGCGTGATCGGCATCGACATGCGCGGGCTGCTCCGGAACATCGACGCCGAACCCGAGCAGATCGAGCGGATCATGGCAACCGCGCGGCAGAACGCCGCGGTCGGCTACGGGCGCCAGGCAACCCGGCAGCGAGCACAGCCCGCCGGCGGCCCGCAAGCAGGGCAGGCCCGCGGCGGTGATCCATCCGAGGCCAGTGCCCAGCGAACAGGCGGGCGCGGCGGCGGCCAGCGCGCCGAGCGGCAAGGCCAGGACGGTTCAGCCGAGGGCCGAGCACAGCGCCAGCCTCGCGGCGAGAGGGCCGCAGCCGGTCAAGGCGGCGGCCAGCGCCAGCCTCGCGGCGAGCAGGCCGCAGCCGGTCAAGGCGGCGGCCAGCGCCAGCCTCGCGGCGAGCAGGCCGCAGGCGGTCAAGGGGCCGGCCAGCGCCAGCCTCGCGGCGAGCAGGCCGGAGGCGGTCAAGGGGCCGGCCAGAGTGCAGAGGCCCAAGAAGGGCGGCAGCGCGGGCAAGGCCAGCGCAGGGGCGGGTTCGATCCCTCGGCGATGCTCAGCCGGCTGCCCGAGGACGCTCGCAAGAAGGCTGAGGCACTTCTGAAGGGGCGCGGGCCGCAGGAACTCAGCAACGAAGAGCGTCAGCAGTTCCGTCAGATCATGCAGGCCGCTCTTGGTGGCCGTGGCGGCGGAGGCGGGCGCGGAGGTGCAGGTGCAGGCGGCTTCGGCGGCGGACCCGGTGCTTTCGGCGGCGGCCAGCCTGCCATCGGCGGTGGCGGCGGGCAAGCTCCAAGCGCGCCCTCGCCATCCTCGTCGTCCGAGTTCAGCGCGGCGGAACGCGCCGCCGCAGCGCTGCCAGAGCCGCCGCAAGAGGGCTCGGATGTTGAGGTTCTGCTAAGGCCCGGCTTGCTGGCTGACGCCGAAGTGATCGTGGAGCACATCCAAGATACCCTGTACATCCCTTACCAAGCGGTGTTCGAGGAAGGCGCCGAGAACATTGTCTACATCTTGGAAGGCAGCCGGCTCCGGGCACGGCGTGTCCGGCTTGGCCGGCGGTCGGAGTCGCAGGTCGCGGTGGTGGAAGGGCTTGCGGAAGGCGATCGAATCTCGCTGTACCGCCCCGATTCCGCGCCGGCTCCAGCTTCCGAGACTGACACGCCGTCCTCCGGGCCGTCCTTTCCCGGAGGCGCGTAAGCGATGAAAATCCCCGACGTATTGCCCGAACTCCAGATGGGGATCGGGAGTCTCCTTGCCCACAAGCTCCGCACGCTGCTGACCATGCTCGGCATGATTTTCGGCGTCGGCGCGGTCGTGGCGATGCTTTCCATCACGGAAGGAGCGCGGCAGGAGATGATCCGCTATATCGACCTGCTCGGCGTCAACAACATCGTGGTCGAGGCGGCCGAGGCACCAGACCGCGACACGCTGATCGAGGTCCGACAGGTCTCTCCCGGCCTGACGTTCCGCGATGCTCGCGCCATCTCGGCGAACACCCCCAACATCGCCAACCTTTCCGAGCGCAAGACCTTTCAGCCCACCAGCCTGCTCCCCAGCATGGACGGGGACCTGCCCACGCTCATCGGCGTCCGGCCGAACTACACCGACATCTACAGCATGTCGCTGATCGAGGGGCGCTTCTTCACGGGGGACGAGCAGGCCCGCTCGTCCCCCGTGTGCGTGCTCGGCGAGCGCGCGAAGATCAGCATTCTGGGCTACGGCAGCGCGGTCGGCAAGTACATCAAGGTCAACGAGGTCTGGCTGCACGTGATCGGCGTCGCGGCGCCGCAGTCAACCGCCGAGTCGGAAGTCGAGGGCTTGGAGGCCGACGACCGCAGCAACGTCATCCTGGCGCCGCTGAACTCCGTCATGCGCCGCTTCGAGGACAACAACAGCTACCTCAAGGACGAGATTGACGGAATCTACGTGCGCGTGGAACCGGACGCCGACCCCATCGAGACCTCGCAGATCGTCCGCGCCATCCTGAACACCACGCACAACGGAGCCAGCGACTTCTCGGTGCTGGTTCCCGCCGACCTGCTCGCGCAGCGCGAGCAGCAGCAGCTCGTGTTCCAGATCGTCATGATCTGCATCGCGGGCATCTCGCTGCTGGTAGGCGGCATCGGCATCATGAACATCATGCTGGCCACGGTCTTGGAGCGAACGCGCGAGATCGGCATCCGGCGCGCTATCGGCGCCCGCCAGCGCGATATCGTGCGCCAGTTCCTGATCGAAGCCGTGATGATTTCCATCCTAGGCGGCCTGATCGGCATCGCGGCCGGATTCGGCGGATCCAGGGTCATCGCTGCCATCGCCGGCTGGGCCACGGTCGTGACCGTGATCTCAATCATCGTCTCCTTCGGCGTCTCTGTGTTTATCGGGCTGCTGTTCGGCATCTATCCGGCCGTGCAGGCGGCCAAACTCGACCCAATTGAGGCCATCCGCTATGAGTAACGCCCCCAGAGCTTCCCTCGTCGCTTCGTTGCTGCTCGCTGCAGCGCCGCTTGCAGCGCAGTTCGCCACCTTCCCGGACGGCGCTTATTTCCGGGAGCAGTGGCAGATGGCTCCGTATGCGGTGGAAATCGACACCGTCGCGAATCTCGAAGACTTCGTCGTGGACGGCAAGCTCGAGATGAACTTGCGGGACTACTTGGAACTGGTGATGGCCAATCACCCGGACGTGCAGATCCAGGTGCTCAATGTGCTGGAATCGGAAAACTCGATCCAGCGCGCCTTCAGTCCGTTCGACCCTACCCTGGCCCTGGACTTCAACGCGAATCGCTCCACGAACCCTTCGCAAGACGTGCTGCAAGGGGGCACCGTGGTCAGCTCGCTGCGACAGAACGGCGGCTTCACCTACCGCCAGACGCTTGACACCGGGCTGAATTACCAGGTGGGCTTCACGGGCCTGAAGACCGCCAGCAGCAGCTCGTTCCGGACGTTCAACCCATCGATCCAGGACACGCTGCAGTTCCGCATTTCACAGCCCTTGCTGCGCGGACGGGGCCGCGCCATCCAACGCATCCCGATCTTGATTGCGCAGTCGCAGTACGACATCAGCCAGTCGCAGGCGCGCAACCGCATCATCGCGCTCATCGCGCAGGCGGAGACCGCGTACTGGCAAGTGGTGTCGAACCGCGAGGCGCTGAACGTGCAGGAAAACAACCTGGACCTCCGCAGCAAGTTCCTGGCCCGGTCGCGTCGCGAACTCGAGCTCGGTGCCATCTCGCCGCTCGACATTTACCAGCCCGAGCAAAACTTCGCCAACGCCCAGGTCGGCGTGACCAGGGCGCGCTATCGCCTGCAGCAGGCCGAGGATCGCGTGCGGCGGCAGATCGGCGCGGACCTGCACAGCGAGATCCGCAACCTGCCGCTGGTGCTGGTCGAATCGGCCGACCCGCCGCTTTACATGCCGACCTACGAGCCGGAGGAGACGATGAGCAAGGCTCTGGCGCTGCGTCCGGAAGTGAGGCTGCGAAGGAAGAACCTGGAGATCGACGACTACAACATCAAGCGCTATACCAACCAGCAGCGCCCGGACCTTTCAATCACCGCCGCCTACAGCGCCACCGGGTTGGGCGGCAACCTGTACGAAACGTCGCTTCTAGGCGGCGCTTCCAGGTTGCTCGAGGCCGGAGGCTTTCCCACCGCTATGTCGCAGCTGTTCCAGCTCGGCTTCCCGACGTACAGCGTGGGGATCTCCCTGGAGCTTCCCTTGCGGAACCGCCGCGCCGCGGTGGACCTTGCCAACTCGGTCTTGCAGAAAAAGCGCAACATGTACGAGCTGCGCGCGCTGGAGCAGGAGATTCGCCTGGATGTCCTGAACGCCATCACGGGAGTCGAGCTGAGCAAGGCGGCGATCCAGCAGGCCACCGTGGCGCTTGATTTCTCGCAGAAGCGCCTGGACGCGGAGCAGCAGAAGTACGACCTAGGCGTCAGCACGGCATTCATCGTGTTGGACGCCCAGGACGACTTAGTGCAGAGCCAGGCTGACCTGCTGCAAGAGTCGATCGGCTACCGACAGGCAATGGTCGCGCTTCTGCAGGCGACAGGCGAGTTGCTCGAGGCACGCGGCATCCAGCTGACCTACAGGTGACGGAGCAGCCCGGCGCGCCCTTACAATGGGTAGTGACGGGGCGTGGCGCAGTCTGGTAGCGCGCCTGCTTTGGGAGCAGGAAGTCGGGGGTTCGAATCCCTCCGCCCCGACCATCTCTGAGGGGTCCGTCCCGGAGACATGGTTAACACTTCCTCCGGCACGAACGGATGGGGGGCGGGTTCGACGCGTCCCTCCTCCTGATCGAAGAATCCCAAATCGAAATCCAGGAAGCTGACCAGCCAGATTCGATCCTCGACCTCGCGGATGCCCGCGGTCTGGCCGGCGAAGACCTGGCTGAGGTTGATCTTGCGTTGGCCGATGCAGAGGCGACCGCAGCGGGTCCCGCGCACGCTGCGGTCGTGACAGGGGTACGCGGGCTCGGGCGGCGGTTCATCGACCCGGGCCGAGGGTGTGTAGGCATCGCCGGGGCAGGCGCCGCCGAGGCCCTGGCGGGGCCGCTGGTGGTTGCAAGCCTCGGTGCAGCATTCGAAGCGCTCCTGCTGCCGCACGAAGTTGAGCGCGGCCGGTCGGGTGGCCTCTTTCTTGAGCGTGAGATGCCGCACTCCCGGCACTGCGGGCCCATCTTCTCGCCTTCTAATAACCGGGCAATGAATCGAAGTCGTTCATCCTTGCGTTTACACTCTTTCCACGGCATCGGGGACCTCGCCCCAATGCCCATTGTGTAAACCATGTCTCCGGAATGCTGTGCAAGCTATGTCTCGCTAAGCACAGGGAACGGACGCCTTGGGCGGCCGCTCACCGAAGAACGCTTCGAATCAAGCTGGGGTCAGCCCTTGGGTGCCGGCTTCGGATCCAGATTCATCCCGATTTCCTTGTCCGTCACCGTGGAGGTGCCGATCCCCAGCTTCGGCACCTTGAGTCCGGCAACCCAGTATAGGGCGTTCATGATCACCTTGCGATACTCGTCGTGCTGCCAGTTGCGGTGGAAGTGCCCGCCCGTGAAGCCGAAGCCGCGCCCCCCGTCAGCGCGTTCAAGTGTCCAGAGCATCGCCTCCTCGCGGCCCTTGTCGGCTTGGATGTGGGGGAACGGGCCCTTCGGATATACATACGGCCCGTCACGCGTCTCGTCGCTCGGCTTGGCCACTAGGATCGGCGTGAACAAGTCGCCACCGTCATTCTTTTGCGACGTGGCGCCTAACCCCTCGCGGAAGCGCATGTTGAAGTACCACTCGTCCTCAACCGCAAACGGACGGACACCGTTGGCTACCGGGTGGTCCGGAAATCGCTCGAAGGACGGCGTCCAGATCGGATTGCAGGACCACTCGTGCTCGTAGTATCCGCCCAGCCAGCTCTTGAACTCCTCCCCCGCTCCGTCGCGCAGCACCTCGACCCCGTAGTGCATGCAGCCGAGACCGACGCCGCGCGCCATCAGCTCGCCAACTAGCGCAAGACGCCGCTCGTCGGCCAGCGGGTGCTTGCGGTTGCCGTCGGAGTAGAACACGATCGCGTCGGCATCGTCGAGCGTGGCTTCGTCCTCGACCCAGCCGCCGTCGTAGCGCTCCACCACCAGGCCCGGCACCTGCGACAAGCGCTTCTCCAGCAAAATCGTCCCGGCGCGAAACTCGTGCATTCCCGGGGGATGGCTCGGGCTTCCGGCAAGCAAGACGAGCTTTCGCGAGTCCGTCTGAGCCGACCGGGCACGAGGGGCCGCAGGCGCGGTCGCCGCTCCGGCTAGAAGCAGGCGCAGGAATTCCGAACGATTCATATACCGAATCTTACTCCGCTCGCCGACACGGGCCTGGAACAAGCCCCAATTGCGAGCCGTGCAGGTCGCCCGGCAGAAGGAGTTCGTCGGCAAGGCCTTCACTTCAGCAGCGACCCGAGCAGTGCGGCGCGTGCGGCCGCCGCGGCTCGGCTCGATTACACTCAGGAATTGACCGAAGCCGGCGACATGCGAATTCTGTCGTTGATCGCGAGCGCAACCGAGATGGTGTGCGCGCTCGGGTTCCGCGACCGGCTGGTGGGCCGATCGCACGAATGCGACTTCCCTCCGGATGTCCACGCGCTGCCGAAGGCCACGTCGCCGCGGTTCGATGTCAGTGCGTCCAGCCGGAGCATCGACGACCAAGTCAAGGCGCTCGTCCGGGAATCTGCCGCCTTGGATGCGCTCGGCGTGTACGAAGTGCGGCGGGGCGTGCTTCGCGCATTGCAGCCTACGCACATCGTCACGCAGACCCAATGCGATGTTTGCGCGGTCAGCCGGCGCGATGTCGAGGCGGCCGTTGCCGAGACGGCGGGCTGCGACGCAGAGATCGTATCCCTGCAGCCCAACGCGCTGGCTGATGTCTGGGAGGATTTCTCTCGCCTCGCGACGGCGCTTGGCGCTCCCGAGGAGGGGCAGCGGCTGCTGGCCTCTCTCCGGCAGCGCATGCAATCCGTAGGCGACGCAGCCTGCAAGCTGCCGTCGAAGCCCACGGTGGCAGGGATCGAATGGGTCGAGCCCCTCATGGCAGTGGGGAACTGGATGCCAGAGCTGATTACCATGGCAGGGGGCCGCTGCCTATTCGGCGAGGCGGGACAGCACTCCCCGTCAATGCGGTTCGACAACCTGCGCGCCGCCGACCCCCAGGTGATCGTGCTCAGCCCTTGCGGGTTCGGCATCGAGAGAACGCTCGAGGACCTCCGGACCCTGGAAGCGCAGCCGGGCTGGAAAGCGCTACGGGCCGTCCGCTCCGGCCGGGTCTATGTCGGCGACGGGAACCAGTACTTCAACCGGCCAGGCCCGCGATTGGCCGACACGGTGGAAATCCTCGCCGAGATGCTCCATCCGGATCGATTCGAGTTCGGCTACAGGGGAACGGGCTGGGTCGCTCCTTACGAGGACCGCTGATCCGATTCCGTCAGAGACGCACGCCCCCGCTCGTCGCGCGGAGCTTCAACGGCAACTCGAGCTCTTGGCCGTCGCGGAGAATCAAAAGAGTCGCCGTGTCGCCGGCCAGTTTCAACCCCAGGGCTTCCCAGATCTTTCCCTTTTCCGTGATTTCCACGCCGTCGACGGCCAGGATGAAGTCGCCGCCCCAAGGGACTCGGTAGTTCCCGACCACTACGTCGCGGCTCGCACCGCGCAGGCCGGCCGCCGCTGCGGCCGACCCGGAATCCACCCGAGTCACGAGATAGCCGGTCGACGGCAGGCGCAGGGCACGCGACCAGCGGCGCGTGAGGAAGAATCCGTCAAACCCAGGATCCTGCGGCGGCTGGGCGCCGCCCTTGACGAATCGCAGGAGAGCCTTGGCGCGGCTGATCGGCATCGCGAACCCGATGCCGATGTTGCCGCTAGGCCCGTAGATCGCCGTGTTGACGCCGATTACGTTGCCGCTCGAATCGAGCAGCGGCCCCCCGCTGTTGCCGGGGTTGATGGCCGCGTCGGTCTGGATCAGGTCCTTGAGCACGCCGTTGCGATCCTGGATCGACCGCCCGGTCGAACTGATCACGCCCGTCGTGAGAGTGCCCTCGAGCCCGAACGGGTTGCCGATAGCGAGCACCTTCTGGCCGACCTGCACCGAGTCGGAATCCCCTAGAGAGAGGAACGGCATCGGGCTTTCCGGGCGGATCTGGATCAGGGCGAGATCGTTCGTCGGATCCGTGGCGAGGACGGTGGCCTTGTAGGAATTCCCCCTGTCCTCGTCCGAGAGCGGCGTCACCTCGAGCTCGGCGCTCCCTCGGATGACGTGGAAGTTGGTCAGAATGCGCCCCTCGGAGTCGATCAGGAAGCCGGACCCGGTGGATTCGCTGGGATAGACCTGCAGGAACCAGTCCCTGTGCAGCACGGTGCTCGTGATATGCACCGTCGCGGGGCTGGCCCGGCTGTAGATCTCGATGTTCGACAGTTCGTCGCTCGTGAGCGTCGAGTCCGCCTCCGTCCAGAACGGCGCGTCGAACACGGCCGGCGCGACACGCGCCGCATTCTCCGGCCACATGGTCCAGCCCACGTAGGCGGCCAGCAGCAAGCCGGCCAGCAGAACGGGGCGCCATACCGCGGTATCCGAGTCACGCATCGCTTTCAACGAACCTCTCTCTTGCCAGTCGGAGCGGCCTCGGCCCGAAGCCGACGGTAAACGCTCCGCACCTGCCGCAGCGTTTCCGCCTCAGTGCCCCCTGTATCGATCACAAAATGGGCGACTCTCCGCTTCTCGTCCAGCGGCATCTGGCGGGCGATGCGGGATTCGGCCTCCTGCCGGCTGGCACCATCCCTCAGCATAAAGCGCTCGATCTGCAACTCCTGAGGACAGGCTGCCAGCACCAGGCGCTGGTATCGCTTGTAGCTTCCGCTCTCGATCATGATTGCCGCTTCGACCATCGCCACCGCGTCCGGGTCCCGCGCGGCCACCTCGTCGAAGAACCGTTCAAAACCCGCGAACACCCGCGGATGCACGATCGCGTTCAAGCTCTGTAGCCTCTCCTTGTCGGAGAACGCAATCGCTGCGAGGGCCTCGCGGCTGATCGCGCCTTCCTCGGTGAGGACCCCCTGGCCGAACTCGCGGACGATCTCGGCGCGCGCCTCCAAGTCCTCTGCCAGTATCCGATGACCCAGCTTGTCGGCCTGCAGCAGGGCGCAGCCCAGCCGCTCGAATTCCGCGCCTGCGAAACTCTTTCCGCTCGCCAAGCCGCCGGTCAGACCGACTTTCAGCATTGGCGCGCTCTAACGCCGCCGTGCGGTGGCTGGCCGGGGAGGATTCGAACCTCCACAGCGGGCTCCAAAGGCCCGTGTCCTACCGTTAGACGACCGGCCATCGGTTGGTATTGTCAGATTACCACGGCATCGCCGAAACCAGCTCCGCACGCTTGCTTTGCACGACGTATGCGGGCTGGAAGATCACCGTGAGCCAACGCGAGGCGCCTGGCTTCTCGCTTCGATTCGGAATAGGCGAATGCGACGAACCGCTGGACAAGCGCGCGCCAGACCTCTAGACGGCTCTCCGCTAGGAGCCGTTTGCAGCCGTTGGCAAGGCGCTGAGCAGCACCTCTTCGCCCGCACTCAAGCCTGACTCGATGACCGCCTCGGTATCGCTCAGTTCCTTTACGCGCACCTGCCTCTGTATGAACTCCTCGCCGTTGCGGACATAAACGAAGCCGGCGTCCTTGCCCGGCTCCGGCCGCAGCGCCTCGCGCGGAACCAGCACGCCGCTCTGCCGACCGGCCAGAAGCACGTCGGCGCTAGCCGAAAGGTCGGGCAGAATCCGTTCGTCGCGGTCGGTAATCAGGATTCGGATCGGGATGTGCTTGATATAGTCCCCGCCGCCAGGGCGCCGGTACCTGGAACTCCCGCCCCCCGAAGTCGCCACAGCGCCCATGTCCGCAACATGCCCCGAAAACTGCTCGCCGGGGTAGGCGTCCAGCTCAACGACCGCTTTATCGCCGATACGAATCAATTGCGCGTCGACTTGGTTGACAGTAGCTCCAACCACCATGTTCGATATATCGACGATGCGCATGAACAGGGTGCCGGGATAGATCTGGTCGCCTTCCTTGGTCTGCGCGAACTGACCGCTTCTATTGAATCTCGACTCCCGCACGACCATTCCGTCGATCGGAGTCTCCACGTACAAGCGCTCGTAGTCCCTCTCGTGGCGCTCCACATGCAAGACCTGTTCCTGGACTTCGAGCTCTTCGCTCCGCAGGTCCGCACCATGCACGCGCTCCATCAAGCGCCCTTCTTCCTCGAGCTGATGCCAAGTCGCGCGCGCCTCGTCGGCTACATTCTTGAGGACCTCGGCTTCGATTGCCGACCGCACCTCCGCGGTACGGAGATCAAGCACGGCCTTTTCGTACTCTGCCTTGGCGTTGACGCGCCCCTGTCGCTCGGTCTCCTTGAGGATCAAGATGTCAGAATGCCGTTTCCGCATCGTCGACTTCGCAGTGACTACCGCCGATTGACGGTCTTCGATGTGGTCTTCGAGCCATTTGAGTTCGAATTCGGCCACGACGGTTCCAGCCTTGACGACGCTTCCGGCCTCTGCCAGCTTGACGAGGGTGAGATCAGCCCTCCCCGAATCGCGGGGCCCGCGCATTCTAGGTGCACGGATAGCGGCGAAATTGAGCGTTTCGACGGTGCCCCCGACGCGCAGGGTCTTCTTCAGGTCGCCTAGCGCGGCGACCGCCGTGCGCGCTTGCATCGCGGAGGACGGCATCGACTGAGAAACCCCGCGCGTAAGCGTTCCCAGCAGGGCTGCCGTGAACAGCGAGGCCACCAAGCACAGTCCTACCGTCAATCCGAGACTCGGCTTGAGAGGCTCGCGCGGCGGCGGCGGGACAGGGACCGGAGCCGCTGGATGCTCTTCAGGTTCTGGTGAGGATGGTAGAGGAAGGTGGCTAGGCATGGCTTGATTCCCGATGTCAGAAGACCACCGGGAAGAGGAGATCCCGAATAATTATATTTCCTTTAGCTATGAAAAGCCAGAGATCAAGCCGGCTAACCGCTCAATCGCTCTCCGAAGTGGAGAAAGACGGGCGAGGCACGCAGTTTCCAGCGCTGTCCGACTCTCAGCCGACCCGTCTCGTCACGAGTTTTCGCGATCGTCCGCGACGGGGAGATTCGCCCCGATAGCCTCGCGATTCAAGAGCACGATCTGCTGGGTCGACGGCGCTTGGCCATCCGGGCCGGCGTCTAGGCCCAAGCGCTTCAACGTGTAGAAAACGAGGGCGCGCCGAACGCGCAGAGTCGCCCGGCCATCCTGCATGCCGTAGTCGAGGCTGACAACAAGCTTCTGCGACTCGGACAGGTCCGGGTGAGGCCCGATCTCCAACTCGACGTACTCGCTCCAATCGCGGTCGTCCTTCGGGTCGCAGTCGCGCGGACGCGCGTCGCGCGCGTCGATAATCCTCGCCAGCAGGAAATCCTTGAACGCCTTGTCCTCCTCGCAGAACGCCCGCACGTGCCAGCGGTCGCCGTCGAACCCGATCGCAATGGGCGCAATCCAGCGCCAGCGCGGCTCGGGCCGGCTCAGGGACTGGTACTGGACCTCGATGGATTCGGATTCGCGCACCGCCTCCAGTACCAGCTGCAGCGTCTCGGGATTGACGATCCTCGTCGGCGAGGGGACGTCGTCGTATACCGGATAGGTCCGAATCCAAGCGTCCTCCTGCTCCATGACTCCGCTGTGGACGAGGCGCAGCTGGGTGAGGTATTGATCGGCGTCAACCCTGAGGAAAAGCGGCGAGAACACCGAGCTCCGCAGGTAGGTCCGGGCGCTCTTGTCGTAAATCATGTTCTCGGGCGCCAGCCGCAAGTAGCGATTCAGGTCCGTGGACGCTTGGTTGACCGACACACCAAAGGTGTTCATTAGGTCGCTGCGATTCATCCGCCCTTCCCAGTAGAGACGGAACTCAATGAATTCCAGGCGCTGCTCTACGCCCCAGCGCAAATTGGACTTCCGCCTGGCTTTGGATTCGATCATTCCAAACTTCTCCTGCCCGCGACGCGGATCCTGCGGGCGGGTCAACACGCCGTCTCCGTCCGGGGCCTCCCGTTCTGGCCCGGAAGCAGGGCTCTCCGAAACGGAGCGGCCGATGCCGTCCCGCTGTCGCAACACAATTATAGCCACGGCCGGATTGATCCGCGGCACCGGGTTCGCCTGCATGGCCAGCCGGCCGTTCAACGCTTTCTTTGAGAGCGCTTGGGCGCCTGGGACTCGGGGGGCGTTGCTACAATGACGTTGTGTTGCGGCTGATAATCGGGACGGTCGGCTGCCTGCCGCTGGCGACTTCGGGGTGGGCTGAACCGAGGCTTCCGGGCCAAGTCGACTACAACGACGACGTGCGGCCGATCCTGTCCGATCGATGCTACAGCTGCCACGGGCCCGACGAGGGTCAGCGCCAAGCGGGGCTGCGGCTGGATCGCGAGGAAGGCGCTCTCGCCGAACTAGCGAGCGGCGGACGCGCTATCGTGCCGGGCAAGCCGGGCGAGAGCGTGCTCCTCGAGCGCGTCTCGAGCAGCGATCCGGCACGGCGGATGCCGCCGGCTTACATGGGTCACGATCCTCTGTCGCCGGGAGAGATCTCGGTCCTTCGGCAGTGGGTCGAGCAAGGAGCCGGATGGCAAGGGCACTGGGCTTTCAGCCCGCCGCAGCGGCCAGCGATTCCCGAAGTCGGGAACGCCGGCCAAGTGCGCAACCCTATCGACGCTCTGGTCCTGCGCAAGCTGGAAAGCGAGAGTCTCAGCCTGGTGTCTCCCGCGGATCCCCGGACGATCGCTCGACGGGCGGCCTTGGACCTGACCGGCTTGCCCGCTTCGCCCGCGCTGGTCGAGTCCTTCGCCGCGGACTCCTCGCCAGAGGCCTACGAGCGATTCCTTGACCTCCTGCTTGCCTCCCCGCGCTACGGCGAGCATCTGTCGTCCATGTGGCTGGACGCCAGTCGCTACGCGGACACCAACGGTTACCAGACCGACGGCACCCGCTCGATGTGGCGCTGGCGCGACTGGGTGATCGGGGCCTTCAACCGCAACCTGGCATTCGACCGATTCACGGTCGAGCAACTGGCAGGGGACATGCTGCCGGAATCCACTCGCGACCAGGCGGTGGCGTCCGGCTTCAACCGCAATCACCGCACGACCGCGGAGGGCGGCTCGGTGCCCGAGGAGTTCCGCGTGGAATACGTTGCCGACCGCGCGGAGACGACCGCCACGGTCTGGCTGGGGCTGACGCTCGGCTGCGCGCGCTGCCATGACCATAAGTTCGACCCGCTTTCCCAGAAGGAGTACTACCAGTTCTTCTCGTACTTCAACAACTTGCAGGAAAAGGGAATGGTCTGGAACTTCGGCAACGAAGATCCGCTGATTCTCGCTCCCACGCGGGAGCAAGAGGCCCGACTCGCCGTCCTGAAGGACGAGCTGGCCAGCGCCGTGCAGAGCTGGGAGGCGATGGAGTCCGAAGTTGCGCGCGCGCAGAAGGCATGGGAGCGCGAAGTGTCCGACACCCCGCAAGCCGACTGGGCCCCGCGGCGTGCCCTCGCGGCGCACGCCGCCTTCGACGGGCAGATGCGAGTCCCGTCCTTCACCGGAGGCTCGATCGACGGGAAAAGCCAGCCCGAGGCCGCGACCACGGAATTTGCAGCTGGGCCGCTCGGCTCGGCAGCCGTGTTTGACGGCACTAAGTACGCGGACCTCGGCAAGGTCGGAATCTACGATTACCTAGACCCGCTCAGCGTATCGGCATGGATCTATCCCGAAAGCGACGCGAACGGAGCCATCGTCGCCTCGATGGGCGAGAACCCCATCGGCAGCGGCTGGGGTCTTTTCGTGCGCAACGGGAAGCTTTGGTGGCACATGTCGCAGCGCTGGACAGACCTCAGCGTGCGGATCGAAACGACCAAGGATATCGAGCCGGGCCGCTGGCAGCATGTGCTGCTGACCTACGACGGCAAGCGCAAGGCCAGGGGCATCCGCATGTACATCGACGGCGAGCAGCAGGAAGTCAGCGTGCTGTTCGACAACCTCGACTGGCCGTGCAAGAGCAACGCGACGCTCAAGGTGGGCGGCGGTGGCGGCTTGGACAATCGATTCGCCGGACGGATCGACGAGGCGCGCGTGTACGGTCGCGAGCTCGACCCCGCCGAGGCTCGCTCGCTGGCCTCGGCCGAAACCCTGGCGGAACTGGCGGCAATTCTGCCCGAGGACAGGACGGCGGCGCAGTCGGACAAGCTGCGCGAGGCGTTCCTCGACAAGGCCGCGTCACCGGCCATTCGCCGGGCGCGCCTCGCAGCTAGAGAGGCCCGCAAGCGGCACGACGCGTTCGTCGAACAGATTCCGAGCGTGATGGTGATGCGCGAGGGGCCGCCGCGCCAGGCTTACATCCTGGAGAGGGGCCGTTACGATGCCCACGGCGCGCCGGTGAGGGCAAACGTGCCCGAGGCGCTGGCGAGCGCCGGGGCGCCGCCTGTCGCCACCCGCCTGGAACTGGCGCAATGGATCGCGAGCCGCTCGAACCCGCTAACGGCGCGCGTGATTGCAAACCGCTTCTGGCAAATGCTCTTCGGCGTGGGCCTGGTCAAGACCGTGGACGACTTCGGGTCGCAGGGCGAGGCCCCGTCCAACCGAGAGCTGCTGGATTGGCTGGCCGTCGAATTCATGGACTCGGGCTGGGATGTCAAGCACCTTCTTAAGACGATCATGCTGAGCTCCACATACCGGCAATCGTCCAAGGCGAGCGCGGAATTGCACGAGCGCGATCCCGAGAACAGGATGCTGGCCAGGGGACCGCGCTTCCGGCTCGCGGCCGCCACCATCCGCGACCAGGCACTGGCGGCGTCGGGCCTGCTGCAAGAGCGGGTCGGCGGACCCTCCGTCAGGCCGTACCAGCCCCCCGGCCTCTGGGAAGAGGTTTCGGGCGAGTCGTACGAGGCGGGCACGGGCGCCGATCTCTACCGGCGCAGCCTGTACACCTACTGGAAGCGAACGGTCGCACCGCCCTCGATGATGAATTTCGACGCGTCCGACCGCGAAGTCTGCACGGTCCACGTCAAGCGCACCAACACGCCCCTGCAAGCCCTCAACATGATGAACGACACAACGTTCGTCGAAGCGGCGCGGAACCTCGCCGAGCGGATCTTGCGGGACAGCGGGCAAGGCGCGGCGGGGCGGATCGAGCACGCGTTCCGACACGTGCTCGCTCGACCGCCGCGCTCCGAAGAGGCGGAAGTCCTGCTGGCTCTCCTCGAGTCCTATCGCGAGGAGTTCGGAAGCGACATCGACTCGGCCGAGGAATTTCTCGCCGCGGGAGAGTCCGGCTGGGACCCGCAAGCCGACCCGCGGGAGCTGGCCGCCTACACGGCGGTTGCCAGCCTCGTGCTCAATCTAGACGAGGCGATCAACAAGCAATGACGCGCGAAGCCCCTATTCCGAAACTCGAGACGCGGCGCCACTTCTTCGGCAAGTCGGCGACCGGTGTGGGATCGCTCGCTCTGGCGCACCTGCTAGGAAAAGACCTCGCCGGAGCGGCCGAATCGCCAGCTGGCGGCGGGCTCCCGGGCGTGCCGCACTTCGCGCCCAAGGCGAAGCGCATCATCTGGCTGTTCCAATCGGGCGGCCCCTCGCAGCTGGAAACCTTCGACCCGAAGCCCGGCCTGGCCAAGCTGCGGGGCCAGGACCTGCCAGAGTCCGTGCGCAAGGGCCAGCGGCTGACCACGATGACCGCCTCGCAAACCAGCTTCCCGCTGGTCGAGTCGGCGTTCCAATTCAGCCAGCATGGCGAATCCGGAGCGTCGCTCAGCGAATTGCTGCCGCACACGGCGAAGATCGCGGACGACATCTGCATCGTGCGGTCAATGCATACCGAGGCCATCAACCACGATCCGGCCGTAACGTTCCTGCAGACCGGCGCGCAGATCGCGGGACGTCCCAGCATGGGAGCCTGGCTCAGCTACGGGCTGGGAAGCGAGTCCAGCAACCTGCCCAGCTTCGTGGTCATGATCACCCAGGGCACCGGAGGCCAGCCGCTATACGACCGCCTGTGGGGATCCGGATTCCTGCCGACGCGGTATCAGGGCGTCAAGTTCCGTTCGGTGGGCGACCCCGTGCTCTATCTGTCCGACCCGGCGGGCTTGACCCGCGGGCAGCGGAGGAATTTCCTGGACGCTCTCGGAAAGCTCAACCGGATGCAGTTTCAGGAGTACGGCGACCCCGAGATCGTCACGCGTATCTCCCAGTACGAAATGGCGTTCCGCATGCAGCGGTCGGTTCCCGACCTGACCGACCTCTCCGGCGAGCCGGACCCCGTATTCGACCTGTACGGGGAAGCCGCGCGCCGCCCCGGCACCTACGCGTACAACTGCCTGCTGGCTAGGAGACTGGCCGAGCGCGGCGTGCGCTTCATTCAGCTCTACCATCGCGGATGGGACCAGCACGGCGGCATGACCACAGGTATCCGCCGGCAAGCGAAGGACACCGATCAAGCGTCGGCAGCTCTGGTGCAAGATCTCAAGCAGCGGGGACTCCTGGACGACACGCTCGTGGTCTGGGGTGGCGAGTTCGGACGGACTGTGTACTGCCAAGGCACGCTCACAGAGTCCGAGTATGGTCGCGACCACCATCCGCGCTGCTTCTCGATCTGGATGGCGGGGGGCGGGATCCATCCCGGCCAGACCTACGGGGCCACGGACGAGTTCAGCTACAACATCACCGAGAACCCGGTGGACATCCACGACTTGCACGCGACGATGCTGCATCTGCTCGGCGTCGATCACACCAAGCTGACGTTCAAGTTCCAAGGGCGGAGATTCCGCCTTACGGACGTGCACGGAAACGTCGTGAAGCAGTTGCTCGCCTAGCCTCCGAGAGTTCTTGTCCCGGCGCTCAGCAGCCGTTGGGGTCGAATTCGCCGAAGTCCCTGCGCAGCCCTTCGAGCTCGGCGTGGGCCGTGTGGTCGAAATGCAAGGGCGTGATGGAAAGATAGCCGTCTCGGATCGCTGCGTAATCGCTGCCGTGCTCCGCCGCCTCCAGCGGCACTTCCTCGTGCATCCAGTAGTAAGGCCTGTCCCAGGGGTCCCGCGTCTCAACCATGAGATTGCGCGATATCTTGCGGCACTGATGGGTTACGGCAACCCCCGCGACTTCTCCCGCCGGGACGTTCACATTGAGCACAATGCCCGGAGGCAGGCCGTCCGCCAGCACTCTAGAGGCCAGCCGGGCGGCGATGCGGGCGCAGCGTCCATAGTCAATGTCGACCCGTCGGTCGACCGAAACCGCCATCGCCGGGATGCCGTACTTGGCCCCCTCGGCCGCGGCCGCGACCGTGCCGGAGTAGTAGATGTTCTCGCCGAGGTTGGGACCGTTGTTGATGCCCGCAACAACGAGCGCCGGCCGCTCCTCTAGCAGCAGGGTGATCGCCATCATCACACAGTCGCACGGTGCCCCGTCGATCCCGAACCGCTGGTCGCCCTTGCGCTCGTAGCGCAAGGGACGCCGGAGCGTGATGCGCCTGCTGGCGGCGCTCTGCTCGGTCAGCGGGGCGGCGGTGCGGATTCGCCCGAGAGGGGACAGCGACCGCTCCAGCGCCTGAATGCCGGGCGCGTCGATGCCGTCGTCGTTCGTGATCAGGATGAGGGGATCGGCGGTGGGCACTTGAATCCAGCGTAGCCAATCGAACGACCTAGCTTCCGATGCCCCGCCCCGGGGTAGCCAGCACCGCCTTCCGGGTCTGGGCCCAGAATTCTCGGCACAGCAAGGATCAGGGCGACCAGCAATTCCCATGCACCAGCGGCAGTCAAGCCGCGCGGTGTAACCCGGGGCGAGCCAACCCGCCGCCGACTGCCGCTGTCCTCACCCTCACGTCCAGCCCCAGACCCGCGAAGGACCAGTAGAACACGCTCGCGTAGTAGCACTCGCACGGCACGATCTCGTTGCGGCTGTGCCACTCGAACCGGATGCCTGCGAAAAAGGCGTGGCACAGTCGCTCGATCCCCGCAAAGTCGGCGGCTTGCAACAGATCGTGCAATCGGATCCTGGTGGCTTCTCGCTGAACATCGTGCCCGCTCAGGTAGTCGAGCAGGCCCTCATTCAGGCTCTCGCGTATCTCCCGCTTCGGATAGTCCAAGCGGTAGACCTGCTTCCAGCCCCAATCCTGGCCGGGCTGGACGGGCAGATTCGATGCGAGGCGGCTCGATAGGCGACGGGCCGGTCGGTCCGCGACGGAGTCCCGTCGGGATTCCCTCCGGTTAAGCCGGGCCGCGACCGTCGCACAGAATCAATCGAAATTGTTTCGCCTGCCGGTCTGCATTCCAACACCTATCCAGGCACGCCGATTGGTCGCTTGCCTTCATCCACGCCGCTGTCCTTGCCTGTGCAGGTCTCCGCCCCATCTTCTCCGGCGGCCAAGAGCCCCCCGGCGGTCACCGCGCCTCGTTTGATTCCCGCGCCGTGCATGCCGTCGATCGGGAATCATCCGCCGACGATTGCAGGAGCGGTCCCATGGGAAGCCGTTCCCTGCGCACCTCGCCTGGCCCGAACGGCCAAGGCCGATATGGGCTAGGCAGAGGCTCGTCGCGAAGACAGAATCGGCCCTCGAATCTGGTGCTAGTCTGAAATGGTCATGGCAGACACCAGCCCAAGATTCGGCGCGGAGCAGATTGTCGAGCGGGACCACCGGTACGTAGTGCGCAGCTACGGACGCTACCCGCTGGTCGTCCGACGCGCGGAGGGCGTCTATCTGCACGGGCCGAACGGGCAGCGCTACCTCGACTTCATGTCGGGAATCGGCGTGATGGCGCTAGGCCATTCCCATCCTCGCGTCGTCGCGGCGATCACGGACCAGCTCGGCACGCTGGTCCATTGCTCGAACCTCTACTACCATCCCAACCAAGGCGCGGTCGCCGAGCGGCTGGCATCGCTCAGCGGCTTGCAGCGCACGTTTTTCTGCAACAGCGGCGCGGAAGCAGTGGAAGCGGCGCTCAAGATCGCCAAGGGCTATGGCCGCGCGCGCGACGAGGACAAGCACGAGATCGTCGCACTGCGGGACTCGTTCGGAGGGCGCACGCTCGGATCGATATCGGTCACGGGCCAGCCCAAGTACAGATCCCCTTTCGCCCCGCTGATCCCCGGCGTGCGCTTCGTGGCGCCGAACGACCTGGCGGCCTTGGAGGACGCAGTCGGCGAGAACACGGCAGGCATCATCTTCGAGCCGATCCTCGGCGAGGGCGGCATCGTGCAAATCACGGCAGAATTCGCGGCGCTGGCACGGCAGCTCGCCACCGCGAGCGACGCCCTGCTGATTTACGACGAGGTCCAGTGCGGAATGGGACGAACTGGGACGGTGTTTGCCTTCCAGGAGTGGGGGGGCGACTCCGCGCCGGATGTGATTACTCTGGCCAAGCCGCTCGCGGCGGGGCTGCCAATCGGAGCGGTTGTCTGCAGCGATAGTGCAGCCTCGGTGCTGGGGCCCGGCATGCATGGATCGACGTTCGGCGGCGGGGCGTTGGCGTGCCGCGTTGCCTTGGAATTCCTCGACATGCTGCCCGAACTGCTCCCTCGCATTCGCGAGATCGCGTCCTACTTGCGGTCGCGGCTCGAAGATCTGGTCGCGAGCCATGATTTCGTCACGGGATTGCGCGGCAGAGGATTGATGGTGGGCATAGAACTCTCCGTTCCCGGGTCGGCATTCGTCCCGCGCTGCCAGGAGCTAGGTCTGCTGATCAACTGCACCGCGGGGAACGTCCTCAGGCTGCTGCCCCCGTTCGTCATCGAGCGCGAGCACGCAGACGAAGCCGTAGGCATTCTCGAGGAGGCGCTGAGCCAGGGTCCGCCGGACACCGCTAGCTAGCTGGGCTCGACTCGCGCCACCCCGGCCTGAGGTCAGCGGTCGCTGCAAATCCTTGCCAGGGGCGCGTGCCAAGCGCTCCGCAGCGCGAACGGAACGGGTGCCGCGGGAAGCGGCAGTAGCGACCTTGTTAGTCCTCGCCCGCTAGCAGCCGAGGCGGCGACTCCGCAAGTGCTGCCCAAGCATCCTGTTCGGTTCTGAGCGAGAGCGGAGGGCGGGAGCGAGAGTGCCGAGTCCCGAGGCTGTCTAGGCATTCCTGGCAACAGGTCGGCCTCGGGCCCGGTTGCTACGATGGACGCCCTATGAAAGTCGAATCCGTCGAGACTCGCCACTGCGACGCCGGCTGGCGCGAATACCATTTCGTGAAGCTGACGGCAGCGGATGGCGTGGCCGGGTGGAGCGAATACGACGAGGATTTCGGCTCGCCGGGAGTCACAGCCGCAATCGAGTACTTAGGGCCACGGCTCGTAGGGCAGGACGGCAGTGATCACGAGCGCATTTACGCCGAACTGTTCTGCGCGACCCGGCCCTCGGCCGGAGGAGTGGTCGGCCAGGCCCTCGGAGCGATCGAAAACGCGCTGCTCGACGCCAAGGCCAAGACGCTGGGAGTCCCGTGCTACGCGCTCCTGGGAGGCAAGCTGCGAGACCGCGTCCGCTTGTACTGGTCCCACTGCGCCACATGGCGCATCAACCATCCGGAATTCTACAAGCCGGCCATCACGAGCCTGGACGGCGTTCGCTCGATCGGCGGCGAAGTCCGGGATGTCGGCTTCACGGCGCTGAAGACGAACGTGTTCGAGTACGGCGACGGCACGGCCAGGGGCTGGCGACCGGGCTTCGGCACGCCGTTCGAACCCGGACGGAACGTGGAGCGCTCGACATTGCGCCAGCTGCGAGCGCACTTGGAGGCGCTCCGGGAGGGCGCCGGCCCTGAAATCGACATCCTGCTCGACCTGAACTTCAACTGCGCGACCGAGGGGTACCTTAAGATCCTCAGGGAGCTCGCCGACTTCGAGCTCTTCTGGGTCGAAATCGACACCCGCAACCCTCGCGCCCTCGCGCATATCCGCCAGCAGGGAGGCCGCCCCATCAGTTCCTGCGAGACGCTCATCGGTCTGCGAAGCTTCCTGCCTTACTTCGAGAGCGAAGCGGTCGACGTGGCGATTATCGACGCCGTCTGGAACGGTGTATGGCAAAGCCTGAAGATCGCGGCCTGCGCGGACGCGTACGAAGTCAACGTCGCGCCGCACAATTTCTACGGGCACTTAGCGACGATGATGAATGCGCACTTCGCAGCCGCGGTCCCGAATCTTCGCATCATGGAGATTGACGTCGACCGCATCCCCTGGGACTCGGAACTGTTCACATGCGAGCCGCCGATCGAGAACGGCCACTTGGTGGTACCGGACTCGCCCGGATGGGGAACGGAGCCCGACGAGAGAGCGCTGGCGGCGCGCCCTCGGAATCCAAGCCAAGCGGCAAGGCGTTTCGGTTGACTCGGTCAGGCGTCGTGACTGTCGGAGAGGGCATTCTCCAGCTCGTCGACGGACGAAGGAAGGCCTGCGCTCATGAGGCGACAGCCGTCAGGTGTGATCTCCACCATGTCCTCGACACGGATGCCCACGGCCTCGCGAGGCAGATAGATTCCGGGTTCGATCGCCAAGACCATGCCCTCTTTCAGCACGCCGCTCGGCGGCGCCGGGTCGTGCACGTCAAGCCCCACGTGATGCCCGAGCGCGTGCGGCAAATAGGTGTCGACGCCTCGCGGAGCGCCCTCGCGCATGACGCGTTCGGCGATCGACTCCAACGTACGCGGCTCGGAACCGATCAGCCTCGCTCCCGGCTTCGCGGCCGCGATGGCGGCTCTCTGGGCGCGGACCACCAGCTCGTACAGTAGGCGCTGCCGCTCGGTGAACTTGCCGCTGACGGGCACCGTGCGAGCTATGTCCGAGGCGTAGCGCGAATACTCCGCCCCGGCGTCCAACAGCAGCAGCTGGCCGTCCTGCATGATCGATCCGTTGCGCTGGTAATGCAGGATCGTAGCGTTGGGCCCGGAGGCTGCCATCGGCGGAAAGGCCAGACGCTCGCAACCCGCTCGAAATGCCGCGGCCACGAATTCGGCCGCCACCGACCGCTCTGTCGCGCCGTCCGCAACAGCGCGCCATGCCGTGCGAAAGCCAGTCTCGGTCGCGTTGACAGCGTCGCGAAGCAAAGCAATTTCCCCGGGAGACTTGACGGCGCGCATCAAGGCCAGAGGGCCCCGAACGTCCCGCGCCACCTTGGCGTCTCCAGTCTCTTCCAAGCGCTCCATCGCCGCCCTGGAGCGGGATCCTGCAGAGCTGGGAGCAGCCCGCGGCCGCAGTCCTGCCAGCTTCTTGCGGTCCCGCAGCAGCGCCCGCAATTCCTTGCGGAGGCTTGCCGCATCCCGCACATCCTGGAATCCGAGCCTCTCGGCGCCGTCAATGCCTATGGACGGTCCGGACCACTTCGCCGCGGCGTCGCTCCGAGTCGGCAAGAACAGGACTTCGCGATACGCGTCATCGCCTCGGCGAGGCGCGATTAGCAGCGCCGCTCCGGGCTCGTCGTGCCCGGTCAGGTAGTAGAAGTTGCTCTCTTGGCGAAAGCCGGTAAAGCCGGACTGCCCTTCATCGCTCTCGTAGCCAAGCAGTGCGATGACTCCGCTTCCGACCGCATCGGCGAGTCTGCGGCGGCGCTCGGCGTACGCCTCCGCGCTCTGCCTCTCCGCGGCGCGCAGAGCGGGCAGTGCCGCACACGTCGCCAGAAACGACCTTCGGGAAAGCAACAACCCCATCAGAGTAACGGAACCAGGGCAGCAGATCGCGCGGGCCGGAAAGAGCCGCAAGTTGAGGGCTAAGATTGGAATCTGATCGCATGAAACGCGTGAAGCTGATCACGGATGGCTCGTGCATCCGCAACCCGGGCCCCGGCGGCTGGGCCGCGATCCTGCGGTACGGCGACCATAAGAAGGAATTGAGTGGCGCCGTGGAGCGCACCACGAACAACCGCATGGAGATGACCGCGGTCCTGGAGGGCCTGAAGGCGCTCCACGAGCCCTGCGAGGTGACCGTCGAGATCGATTCCCAATACGTGAAGAACGGACTCACCGGCTGGATCCACCGCTGGAAGCGCCGGAACTGGAAGACCGCTACGGGAGAGGCAGTGAAGAACCGGGATCTCTGGCAGGAACTCGATGCCGCGGTCTCCAAGCACAAGCTGCGCTGGGTGTGGGTCAAGGGCCATGCGAATCACGCGGACAACAACCGCTGCGACCGGCTCGCGAAGGCAGCGGCACGAGAGAACGTAAAGAAGCGCGACGCGAAATCTAGGCGCGGCTAGTATATTGCGGGACCGATGGCACAGACGCCGCAAATGCCGCGACTTCCCTTCCCGAGTAGACGGTCATCGTGGATCAAGAGATGAATTCGTCGAACATCCGGGCCTTCGATTCTGAAGATCCGCCTGCAGAATGGGCCGATCGTAGCTGCAGCATCCTCGACACGGGCAAAGCTAGCCAGACTGGAAGCTCATTGGCAGTACACCTCTGCCGAAAGCGATATTCGGGGCCCTGAAGACGCTCCTCGAGGGGAAGCGGGCATCGATGACGAAGCGGCGGGCGGGAATGCTTGTTTCGTCAATTGCGACATTGGCGACCGCGTTGATTCGAACGTCTTTCGACTAACCGGCAAGGCGCTGTCAAAGGCCGCTCGGAAAGCTTCCAGCCAGGGAGGAGCGCTGGGCCGTTGCAACTGGTTCCCCTAATCTTCGCGCGTATCGAGAGGGCCTTACCGGGAAGGCGCGTTGCGAACGCTGCCAAGCGTCCCATTCCACACCAATGCGCGGAGTGCGCGTAGCAGGCGCGCTGATCCGCATGCGCTTGCACCGCGTCGCGAATCCCGGCAAGGTTCGCTCAGGAGACCCTCGCCGAGCGGCACGGCGGGGAGATAGTTCGCGGTTCATAGGCGTTGGAGGGCCGCTTCCGGGCATCCGGATCCGGGCGTCCCGCGACCGAGCCGGCGCAACCCCGATCCCCAACGCCGACTTTGTGTCTGCGGCCGCATCGCTTGGCCGCAATCGGGGCTCGGCACTCCCGAGCGCTTGGCCCGGAGCATCCGCAGTGTCCACCGGCTCGACAGAACTCGCAGGGTGCCCTGGCTGGGCAGCGGCACGAGGATTCGCAATGCACGGATGATTGCGCAAGAACGGCTGCTCGCTCTATGGCGTAAGATAAGATCGCAACGTCGTGTCGAAGCGATCCGCAGCCCTGTTAGTCTCGCTCGCGAACGGCCTGAGCCTGAGCCGGCTCTGTGCCGTGCCTGTCGTAGTCTTCCTCGTTTGGCGCTCCGCGGAAGTCGAGTCCTATCGGTACGCCGCGTTCTGGGTCATCGCCGTCCTCCACGCCAGCGACATGATCGACGGCTATCTCGCCCGCAAGGGACGCCGTCGCCTGCGGGTTCGCAACCACTTCGGCGAGATGATCGACCCGGTCGCGGACAAGAACTACATAGGTGCCGCCCTCATCACTCTCGCGGTAACCGGCCAGTTCCTAGAATGGTTCGTCGCCCTGGCAGTTGCGCGCGACGCGGCGATTCTGATCGGCTGGACCGCGCTTTACAAGCGATTCGGAGTCAGGCTCCTGCCCAATCTGGCAGGCAAAGTGACCGACGCTAGCCTGGCCATCGTGATCGGCGTCGTGCTGCTCGGCCTAGACGCCGCGGTTATCAGCTTCGTGACCTACGCCACGACCGGCCTGATTCTGTACTCGGGCTATTCGTACGGACGCACGGCGATGCGAGCGGTGTCCGCGGCACGCTTCCGCCAGTTGCGGTTCGCAGTGCTTGCGCGGCGCCAGCGAGTGGGAATTGCCAGAGGCCGCATGGGACCCGCATCCTGAGAACTGGCCGCAACCCGCCGAGTTCATAGATGGCGGTTCCTCGTGCCCAATCCAATCAATTCAAGCTCAGAGCGGCTCGATTTCATTCGGTGGCCTGGGATCGTGAATGCCGAGACGCTGCATGGTTGGCCCTTGCGGAGGCGCGAGAATCGATTCGGGAGCGATGCGTCCAGCGAGGCGGCGCGTGCCGGCAACGAGCAGGCCGCCGAGGACCATCAGCGAGGCGAGCAGTCCGCAAAGCATGAACGTGTCGAGAATGATGTTCCGCAAGCTGTCGTACCGCTCCGGCTCCTCGGCATGCTGTGTGACTTCCGCGCGGTAGCGCACGCGCCCCAGAAGGTGCTGCGCCTCGTCCGGCGCGCTGGAATCCAGCACCACCACGATGAGCGGGCCGTCCTGCTTGGCGACTGGTCCGTCCAAGGCATGAAAGGCCTCGATCTGGCCGCGCGCGATCGGGTTGGACGGATAGTCCCAGACGATCATTCGCATCTCGCCTGCGGGCGTCGTATAGCGGCCGAAGTAGCCCTCGGTCCCGAAATGGAATCCCACCACGGACGGCGCTAGGTCGGGCGCAAGTCCCTCCAGGGAAACGGGGCCGAGAATATGGCGCCCGGAGTCTGGTACGAGGATGTCCTCTGGAACGTACTTCAGTACGGGCGGGTCAGTTGTCGGCTTGGGTCGCGGCAGGTAGGCCAGAGCGACCTCGATGTCCTCCTCTTCCGGGGTGTCGCCTTGCAGGGACAGCAAGTAGTTGGCGAATTGGATCAGGACGTAGTCGCCCTTCTGGACCGCGCGCTCGCCGCGCTCAACAAGCTCCGTCGCCCCTTCCGGCCGCAGCCACGAGTAGGCTGCGACGGCCCCCGTGTCGTCGTAAAACTGCAGGGCCCTGACGAGGACGGAACGACCGTCCGGCGTTCGGTACTCCGCCTCCTCGCTCTCCTCCAGCCGGAATTCCTCGAGGATCGCCGCCTGCGACGGCGAGTACGGCCGCGGCTCCAAGCGCTCGAACGGCCCGAGAGCCTCGTGGAGCAGGTTCGCCCCACACGGCAGGCAAGCAACTAGCAAGGGGAGGATCAGCCTAGCGGCGCGACTCGCCGACAGGCATTCAAGCGACTCTGCCATGACACCTCTTGTACTTCCGGCCGCTTCCGCAGGGGCACGGTGCGTTCCGCCCGACCTTCTTGCCGCGCACCACCTGCTTGACCGCGACGCCCCCTTCGCCCGCTCCCGCCATCCGCGCTTGTGCCAGCTGCTGCCGGTTTTTCCGACGAGCGTCCCGAGCGTAGTCGTCAAGTGAATTCTCGGGGAGCCCGCTGTGGGCCGTGACGGCAAGGGGGCTCCCGTTTGTCGGCCGCGTCTCGGGCGTCTGCTTCGGAGGGACGCGGTCCACAGGGCGGGGCTCAGGCGGCCCGGGAGGCTCGGGCTGCTCAGGTTCCGACGGCCGCGAGACGCGGAGGTGGAACAGGATCTTGAGCGTCTCCTCCTCGAAGGTCGACATCATCTGCTGGAAGATGTTGAACGACTCCTTCTTGTACTCGATGAGCGGGTCCTTCTGGCCGTAGCCCCTCAGCCCGATGCCCTCCTTCAGGTGGTCCATCGAGAGCAGGTGGTCCTTCCACTGCTGGTCGAGGAGTTGCAGCATGATCATGCGCTCGCTGTAGCGCATGCGCTCGACGCCCACTTCCGCGGCCTTGGCCTCGTAGCTCTTGCAAAGCTCCTCTGTGTATTCGTCGGCTATCCCCTGCCGGTCCAGGCCTTCCAAGTCCAAGTGCTCGCACCGTTCCCCGAACTGGGCGAAGACGTCTTTGTCCAGGCCGGCGAGGTCGTACGTGTCGGGATGCGCCCTTTCCGGGCAGCGCTGCTCGACGAAGGCTCCCACCGTGTCGCCCACCAGGCCGAGAATGTAATTCCGCTGGTCGCCGCCCTCCAGCATCCGGCGACGCATGCCGTATACGGCCTCGCGCTGCTTGTTCATCACGTCGTCGTACTCGAGAACGTGCTTCCGCGACTCGAAATGCTGGGTCTCGACGGCCTTCTGCGCCGCCTCGATGCGCTTGGTGATCAGGCGCGACTCGATGGGCACGTCCTCTTCCATGCCGAGCCTGAGCATCAGCGACTGCATGCGATGGCCGCCGAAGATCCGCATCAGGTCGTCCTGAAGGGAGAGGTAGAAACGCGATGCCCCGGGGTCGCCCTGGCGACCGGCGCGGCCCCGCAGCTGGTTGTCGATGCGGCGCGACTCGTGGCGCTCGGTCCCGAGCACGTACAGGCCTCCCAGCGCCACGACTTCGTCGTGCTCGGCATCGGTCTCGGCCTTGAATCGGGCCAGCGCCTTGTCCCAACTAAGCTTGTTGTCGGGATGGTCAGGGTCGATGCCCTTTTTGAGCAGCGCCTCGCGGGCTAGGAATTCCGGATTGCCGCCCAGCAGGATGTCCGTGCCGCGGCCCGCCATGTTGGTCGACACCGTAATCGCTCCCTTGCGGCCGGCCTGCGCGATGATCCGGGCCTCGCGCTCGTGATGCTTGGCGTTCAGGACCTCGTGCGGGACCTTCATGCGCTTCAGCCGGCGGGAAAGCAGCTCGGACTTCTCGATCGAGATCGTGCCCACAAGAACGGGCTGCCCGCGCTGCTGGCTCTCCTTGATGTCGTACGCGGCATTGCGCCACTTCTCCTCGACGGTGCGATACACGATGTCCTCGTGCTCGGTCCGGACCATCGGGCGGTTTGTGGGAGCGACAACCACCTCCAGTCCGTAGATCTTGCTCAACTCGGCCGCTTCCGTGTCAGCCGTGCCGGTCATGCCGGCCAGCTTCTTGTACATGCGGAAGTAATTCTGGAAGGTGACCGTTGCCAGGGTCTGGTTCTCGCGCTCGATGCGGACCCCTTCCTTAGCCTCGACGGCCTGGTGCAAGCCGTCCGACCAGCGACGTCCCGGCATCAGGCGGCCCGTGAACTCGTCGACAATCACGACCTTGCCGTCCTTGACGACATAGTCCTTGTCCCGGTGGAACACCACGTGGGCCTTGAGCCCCTGCTCGATCGCGTGCTTGGTGTCGTAATGCGCCAGATCGTTGATGTTGTCAATGCCCAGCGCCTTCTCCACCTTCTCCTCGCCCTGCTCGGTCAGCCACGCCGAGCGGTGCTTCTCCTCGAGAATGTAGTCTCCGGTGTAGGTGCGGTGCCCGGGCTCGTCGCCCTCGATCGTCTCGCCCTTCTCGAGCCGCGGGATGACCTGGTTGGCCTTGTAGTACTTGTCCGTGGAGATCTCGGATGGGCCGGAGATAATCAACGGCGTGCGCGCTTCGTCGACCAAGATCGAGTCCACCTCGTCGACGATGGCGTAGTTGTGCCCGCGCTGCACATGGTCGCGGGCTTCGAATTTCATGTTGTCGCGAAGGTAGTCGAAGCCGAATTCGTTGTTCGTGCCGTAAGTGATGTCCGATTCGTAGGCTTCTCGCCGCTGCTGGTCGTTCAGGCCGTGGACGATGACGCCGACGCTCATGCCCAGCCAGCGGTAGACGCGGCCCATCCACTCGGCATCGCGCTGGGCGAGGTAGTCGTTCACGGTCACGACATGCACGCCGCCGCCCGCAATCGCATTGAGATACACAGCCAAGGTTGCCGTGAGGGTCTTGCCCTCGCCCGTCTTCATCTCGGTGATCTTGCCGTCGTGCAGCACGACGCCCCCGATCAGCTGCACGTCGAAATGGCGCATGCCCATCACGCGCCAGGCCGCCTCGCGACAGACGGCGAACGTCTCGGGAAGAAGATCGCCTAGTGACTCGCCTTCCTTGTATCGCTGCTTGAACTCGGCGGTCTTGGCTTGCAGGGCCTCGTCGGAAAGTGCCTCTGTTTCCGGTCCGAGTGCGTTGATGCTTTCGACAACGGGCTGGAGGCGCTTGACCTCGCGCTCGTGCTTGGTCCCGAATACCTTGGCTAGCAGTGTGTCGAACATCGACCGGGACGGGCCCTCGAGCCCACTCTTATTGTAGTCCGCATGCGCCGGACTCTGGCGACCGGCACGCTTGCCGGACGCTGGCTAGGGAGCATGCCGCGACGGCCCGCCCGGAGCTTTCTTGAGGTAGCCGTAAAAGCCGAGATCCGTGCCCGTAAGGTGCTTGGTGGCCCAGATGATCTGGCCGACATGGCCCGCGAAGTGGGTTAGCACGTGCGTGATCGCGTGGACGACGGTCACCTCGTAGACTTGGATACTCCTTGTCTCGACCAAGCGCTCGCGAGGCAGGCCGGCCAGCACGGCGTCGGCCGCGTCGACCGCGGCCGCCAGCCGGTCGCGCAGCTCGGCGGCCGGCAGCGGGTCGCGCGTGGCAAATTCCCAATCCCTGTCGCGCCCGTCTTTCTCGCCCCCCACGCCGCTGACGATCCATTGGCGCACGTTGCCGCCCAGGTGCAGCACCAAGTTGCCGACCGAATTCTCGATCGCGTGATCGCGGTGCCAGATCTGCTGCAAGGACAGCTTCTCCAAGCAGGCGCCGACGCGGTCGCTGCCTTGGCGCAGCTCCTTGCGGGCTACGCGAATGAATTCCGAGCCGAGTTCCATCGGGAGGTCGGAAGAGGCAGTGCCGTCGGTCACTGCAGCGGCGAGAAGTCGGTGGCCTTGAGCCACTGGTTCTCGACTTTGGCGACCAGCCTGCCGTTCTGCCGGGAAGCAGCAGCGGCCTTCTTCCACTCGGGATCCGCACCGAAAGCGGCCCAGGACTTCTTGGCTGCCTCGCGGCTGTCATGCGCCAGGATGTAGACGAGCGTGTTGCCGGCCTCATCGCCTTCGGTCGGCGTCCAGTAGCCGATCAGCTTCATGCCGTGCTTCACGAAAAGATGGTTCGTGTGGCTGCGGAAGCGTGCCATCAGGTCGGACAGCTTGCCCTCCGCGGCGGTGTAAATCCGCATCTCGAACACGCGCTCCCCGGTCGGATGATCATCGGCCAGCGCCGCGAGCGGCAGCAGAAGCAGGATGGGCAGCAGGGCTGCCAGAAACTTGGTCATGGGTCTCTCCTTGGATTTCCTCACAGGCCCGTCAAGCGTCCGAAAGCTTCACGACCTGCTTCCCAATATTAGCGCCGCCAAGCATGCCGATGAACGCGGAGGCTGCGCTCTCGATTCCCTCGGCGACGGTTTCGGTGTACTTTAGCTGGCCGCTGCGCACCCACGAGGCCATTTCGGCGAGCGCCACGTCGTCATGCTCCCTGAAATCGAAGACGAGGAATCCCTGCGCGCGGATGCGCTTGACGATGAAGTGCCATAGCAGGCGCGGCCCCACTGGAGCGTCGATCGCGTTGTACTGGGAGATCTGCCCGCAGATGGCGACGCGCGAGCGGACGTTGAGGTGCGGGAAGACGGCGTCCGTGACCGGGCCGCCCACGTTGTCGAAGTACACGTCGACGCCGTCGGGAGCGGCGGTCTTCAGGGCCTCGCCCACGTCCTCGCCCTTGTAGTCAATCGCGGCGTCGAAGCCGAGCTCGCCGGTTATCCAACCGCACTTCTTCGGACCCCCCGCGATCCCTACGGCTCGGCAGCCCTTGACGTGCGCGATCTGGCCCACGGCGGAACCGACGGCGCCCGCGCCGCCCGAGACGCAGACGGTGTCACCAGGATTCACGCCAGCTACCTTGAGCAGGCCGTAGTAGGCGGTCAGGCCCGGCATGCCCAGCACGCCAATGTAGGCCGACAGCGGCGCCGCGTCCGGGTCGACCCGCCGCAGCAAGTCGGCGGAAGGCGTTGCGTACTCCTGCCAGCCCATGCCTCCCATGACGCAGTCCCCTGCGGAGAATCGGTCCGTCTTCGACGCGATGACCCGTCCCACGGCGGCACCCACGATGACCTGGCCGATCTCGACCGGGGCGGCATAGGACTTCCTGCCGCTGATGCGGCCTCGCATGTACGGGTCGACGGACAGGTAGGACACCTGCACGAGGCACTCGCCATCGTCCGGCGTCGGAATCGGCTTCTCCTCGAGTCGGAAGTCGGCCTCGGTCGGCACGCCGACCGGGCGGGCGGCGAGCACGACTCTCCTATTCATTGGCACGGGGCGATTCTACCAAGCCGCGGACACACCGGACCTGCATCGATTGCGGATGGGAATTCGTCAACCGTCGTCGGTCGCGCCAACCTGACTCCCGAACAAGACGCTCACCGACATGCCTGTTGTCGTGATTCCCCCAAATCGCCTAGAGGCGAACATCGAACGACACTCGATCCCGGCCAGGCACCGCAAGAATCCGCCGGCAGCCCGAGCCTGTGCGCCGTAACGGCCAGCTGGTTGAGAGTATCCGGCTTCCAATGGTTGTCGCTGATCAATGGGAACTGTATCGCGGGGAGGCCCACGGAGCGGCGGCGCTCAGAACCGTCGACCCACCAGCCGTCTAATGTCGAAACTCGCAGTTCTCGCCACGGCCATTACCGCCATGACACCGGCCTGGACCGGATCGGTCACGACCAAGTCCACTGCTTTGGGCACAGTTCCCGCCATGTTGAGGGAGATTACCAGCAGCCCCTTGGCCCGCACTGCGCGCACAGCGTCCTCAATCTTGCCGCCCATCAAAGCTCCCGCGAGCACCAATACCTCGACGCGCGGCAGGCGAGCCGTCGCTCGCACTGCTTCGGCAATCTGCTGCTCTCCGACGAGCGGTATCGTGTCAACCGAGATCCTCTCGCCGCGCAAGTTGTGCCGGTCCGCCTCTGACACCGCGCCCAGCGCCACCTGACCCACCTGCGACCCACCGCCGATGACCACGATGCGCTTGCCGAAAATGTAGCGAAGTGTGTGCCTCTGGGTGACACTTTGCACGCAAGGCAGGGATCGGAGGGAAGCGATCAAGGTCTCGCTGTTGCCAGCCCCTGCCAATTCGACAAGAATCGTCTCGACCGCCTTCTGCGCGTCAAGGATCGAAATCCAGGTGATCCTGGCCTCGGCACCGGCGACGACGTCCGCGATCGCCCCCAAGGCATGCCCGTCGCCCTCGACGTCGATAGCCAGCGCGAGTGAATATTGTGCTTCGCTTTCCTCCATGTGGTTGCCCGCAACCTTCAGAATTGCACAATCTGGACCGCAATCAGGTTCGCGCCGGCAAGTCGGCCAGTCCCAGGATTCGGGCAGGCGATTCCCGTTGCCGAATCCTCCCCGTCACCATGCTCTCAACGTTGGACGCCGCAGTCGGGGGGCCGTGGCCGAGTCCCGGGACTCCGCCGGCTCAGTTCACCCAGACGGGACTGGAGATCGCTTTCTCTCCGTCGGCCTGCACCAAGTCGAGGTAGTAGTAGGCTCCATCCGGAGCACCGTTGGGATCCACGAACTCGAAAGAGACCGAATCGGCCACGGGGTCTACTGCGTAGAGGATCCGGCCATTCTTCACGACCCGGACCATAGCGATCCGGCCTGTGCCGGCGACGTCAAAGCGCATTGTGATGCGCTCGCCCGTGGTGGCGTACGTCCGGCGGTGATAAATCCCTTGGAAAGGGGATTATGTAGTTGAGTGCCCAAATCGCCTGTAAGAGACTGATTCCACAAGCACTTACCGGGGACGCTTCCAATCCTTCACCCGGCGGACCCTGACGGGCTGCAAGACAGCCTTGGCAAATTCCTCCAAAGTCCCGTTAAAGCTGAGCGTCTCCCGCAGCTCAGCAGCGCTGGGCCGGTAGGTGTCGGGAGGCAATTCCACCTCCCTGGCCTCTGTTGCGGGTCGGGTCTTCTCGCGTTTCAAGGGCGTCTCCCGTACGCCCCTATTGTCGCAGCCCCGGCAACCTCCGATCCAATCGGGGCCTCGCAGTTCCGATGCGCAGGCAACGGCGGATCGAGGTAGATCAGGCCCTCGGAATCCCCGTTGCTGCCGCGATTGTGTCGAGCTTGTCCCCACGGCACAGGGTGCGCTTGTTGACGTTCAGCGCCACTACGTCACCGCCTTGGCACCGGACTGCAAACCGTTGGCCTTGATCAGGGCCTTGTAGGTGAGCCGCTTGCCCTCCATCCCGCGCCGCAGCGAGCCGATCTGCTCGAGGGTGTCCTGCTCACGCACATTGTGGCGTCCGGCGAACTCCTGCACGTAGCGCTCCAGATGCTTCGGGCTGAACTTGTGGAAAGTGCCCTTGTGGGCGCGTTTCAGCATCGACCACAAGGATTCGATTCCGTTGGTGTGCACCTCACCTTTGACGTACTCCTGCAGCGAGTGCTTGACCGTGTCGTGCTCGAACGGCAGCGTCTCGTAAGCCGTCGCATCGTCGGTGTAGACCGTGGCCGCGGAGTCTGCGTGCTCGCTCACGAACCCTTGCAGCGTCTCCTTGTCGGTGGCTGCCACCACCTTGGCAGCCACCTGGTTGGTCTCGCGATCCTTCGCGCCCACCACCGCGGTCTTGCCAACCGCGCCCCGGCCCGTGCCCTCCAGTGCCTTGCGCTGGGCATTCGACATGTTGCGACGCTTGCCGCCCAGGTAGGTCTCGTCGGCCTCGACCGGCCCGCTGAACGGCCCGACCCGCTCGGTCAGCGCCAGCCGCAAGCGGTGGGCTAGGAACCAGGCCGACCGCTGGTTGATCTCTAGGTCCCGGTGCAGCTTCATGGATGACACGCCCTTGAGGTTCGTCATGACCAGAAACATCGCCAGCAGCCAGTCCTGGTAGCCGATCTTCGAGCATTCCATAACCGTGCCCGTCCGCACGCTGAAGCGCTTGCGGCCACAAGCCTTCTCGCGGCAGCGGAACCGCATGGTCTTGTGCTGGCATCCGAGCTGGACTCTCCGTGACCCGCAATACGGGCAGCACACCCCGGACGGCCAGCGTTGCCTGATGAACCACTCCTCGGCCTTTGCGTTACTCGGAAAGCGGCGCATGATGGCCTTTAGGCTGACGCCTTTGCGGTGCGACTTACCGGGTGCATTTGCTCTGCTCAGCATGACTTCATTCTAGTAGAAAAGTGCCCATAAGTCAAGCGGAAAATCAGCGATTTGGGCACTTAACTACATAATCCCCCTTGGAAAACCCCCTCCCTGGTCAGGTCCTCCGCATGCACCGCCAAAAGCGCCGTGCCCCGCTCGGCGGGACTGAAGCGCGAATACAGCGCGCCGTCCCGCCCGCGCGTCACGTCGCGCCGGCGGATGCCGTAGCCGGCGTTGCCGGAATGGTTGTCAGTCGAGGCAACGATGCCCACGCGGTGGCCCCGCTCCAGGAACGTCGACACCCAGTCCTCCGAACGGCGGTGGTCGGAAAAGATCTCGATGCCGCGCTGCAGCTTGGCGTTATGCCACTCGGGATTCCCCGGCCGGCCACCGAAGTGGGGAATCGTCAGCAGGTTCTCGTTGCGGAAGTTCCCAGCCAGCGTGCGAAAAAGGTCCTCGACGTGCCCCGCCTGGCGCTCCGGGCCGTGGTATTGCCGGTAGTTGCCGTAGTTGTAGCGCAGCAAGCTCCGCACTAGGGGCATCTCGTCAGCTGTTGTGTAGACGTTGTGGTCACCGCCAACGTCGCTGGGGCCGCTCCACTCGTAGCCTAGGAAGGTTACGTACTCGCCGGGCCGGTGGTAGCGCTTCGTCGCCTCCTTGATGTCCTCCCACATTTGCTCGGTCGTGATAAAGGCGTGGTCACTGATCGCGCAGAAGTCAAGTGCCGCGTAGCGCAGGCCGAAATCGAACATCTCCGCCGGGGTCCCCCGACCGTCCGAGTAACGCGTGTGCGTGTGCAGGTCGCCCCAGAGGATTCGCCGAGACGGCACCCGCTCGTGAACAATGATCGGGTTACTGCGCGCCTCCCGGCCCTCGCTGTCCTGCGCCAGCACGCGGTAGCGACCGGGACTCGCGAAGGAAAGGCCGCCAAAGCGGAAGGCACTGCGGTCTTCCTCGCGGTATTCATGAGGCGGCGGCAGCTTCGCGCCGCCGCTATCAACCGCTAGCGTGACGGTCCCCCTGTAGCCCGTAGCGGGATTGCCCAAGCCATCGTCGAGCCAGACGTTTACCCAGCGGGACTCGCCGACCACCCAGTCGGTCGGCGCGAAAACCACCAAGTCGCTAGCCGAGGCACCAAGAAATGTCAGGCGGGGAGACTCCGCGAGCGGAAGGAATTCTCCATCGCCGAACGCATCCACGTAAACCCTCTGTTCGAAGGCTGACTCGTCCATCGGCTGGATCTCGACGCCGGGAGAGCCGCCGGAGCGATCTCCGAAGACGATGTCAATTGTGTCGCCGGGACGCATTGGCTCGCCTTCCAAGACGAATTGGTTCACCCGCTGCCAAGGAAAGTACTCGAAGTTCAGGTTGAGCGCGCGCCACGCAAGCGGCGATCCGGACGATGTTCGGTACGTGACAAAGTTGGCCTGTCCCGGATACCGGTTCTGCAGTCGCGTGCCACCCCACATGTCCCACTCGAAGTCATACTGGGTCGCGACCCTGAGGCCCCCTCCAGGCGCCATGCCCGCCGCTCCCACGGTGAAGCGAAGCGTGAATTCCCCGAACCCGCCGACCGTCGCCGCGGTCGGGCCGATGAACGCTGCGCCGCCAACGTCCAGCTCCGCCGCGCGCGCCTCGGCTTGCGCCTCCGAGGTGAACTTGGCTTGGCTTTCGTAGGAGCTTTGCCCTTGCAAAGCCCCGTGCCCCAGGAACGTGCAAGCCACAAAGGCGAGCAATGGACGCATAGCCGTCCCATTGTAGGAACACCGCATGCCTTGCCGAATGCCGCCGCTGGATGCCTGTGCCATGATGAGCAGCAGCGATGCCGTCGCACCGGCATGACCGAGCCACGAGCGCGCTGCAGCGGGAGCTCACCCGCATCGTCTCCCGCGAGGTGCGCGATCCCGACGCCGCAGCGGTACGAGTCAGTCAAGTATTCCTTTCCCCGGACAAGCGCTCGGCACGCGTGCTCGTCGCGCCTTGGGATCCTGTCGTGGGAGCGGAACCGGATCCCGCGCCGTTGCGCGCCCTGAAGCGAGCGACCCCGTTCATTCGCAAGACGCTGGCGCGCAACCTGCGCATGAGGCACGTTCCGGAGCTGCGCTTCGAATACGACCTTGGCGAGCAGCACGCGAAACGGATCGATGAATTGCTCGGGCGCATAGAGAAGCGCGCGCGCAAAGGCCGAAAAGGCCTATCCTTGCTGTGCGCCGCGGTGGCTCTGCAGCTTGGGTCAGCGCAGGCGTCAGCGGAACTGGAGCGACTCGAGTCCTCGGCGGCCATCATGGGCAGCGAGTTCCGAATCGCCTGCTACGCGCCGACCCGCAAGATTGCCGCCGGCGCCATTACCGCCGCCTTCGACGAAGTGCGCCGCGTGGACGCGTTCTTGAGCCACTACAGGCCGGAGAGCGAGCTGAGCCGAATCAACGAGGAGGCGGCAAGGAATGAGGTCAAGGTCTCCGCCGAAATGACCGACCTGCTGGCAAGTTGCCTGCGGTACGCAGCATCAAGCGAAGGAGCATTCGACATTACAGTGGGCGCGCTGGTCAACGCGTGGGGCTTCTATAGAGGCAGCGGAGAAATGCCGAGCGCTTGGACGCTTTGGCGGGCCAGGCGAAACAGCGGGTACCGCCACTTGAAACTGGACCCCCTCAACCGCACCGTGCGGTTCCTGAGGTCGGGTCTGTTGCTGGATCCGGGCGGGATCGGCAAGGGCTACGCCGTGGACCGAGCGGTAGAGGCCTTGCGCGAATACGGCATCGAGAGGGCCTTGGTCAGCTCGGGGACCAGCAGCATCTACGCGATGGGCGAGCCACCTGGGGAGACGGACGGGTGGGCCCTTGACCTGCGCGGTTCCGGCTCATCGAGTGCGGCTGCTACGACGGTCAAGTTGAAGGACAAGGCGTTGTCAACCTCCGGTTCCTACGAGAAGTTCTTCGAGTCGGGCGGCAAGCGGTACGGCCACATCCTTGACCCCCGGACTGGCCAGCCGGCCTCGGGCGTGGCCGGAGTATCGGTGATTGCTCCGCGGACAATCGATACCGAAGCGTGGTCGACGGCACTGCTTGTCAACGGAGCGGCTTGGGCACGCGACCATCCCATCCCCGGCGCGAGGGTCTTTCTATGCGCTGAAGAAGGCGCTTGCGGCTGGCTGGACTGACCCGCGCGCGATCAGTTCAATTCGGCCCCCGCCGGCAGGATGGATCCGGATCCAGCCTGGACATCCGTGGGCGGGCCCTGCGGATCTCGCCAGAAATCGACGAGCGAGGCCTTGTGGACGCAAGAAACCGTGCAGGCCGGGGCGCACGACTTGGCCGTGCTGTAAGACTCCCGGATGTTCTCGACGGTGTAGCTCTCCAAAGGAATGCCCGGCGCGCCCCGCTGCTGGGAGCAATAGTGGACCAAGCCGTCCTCGCAGATGTAAACGTAGCGGGCGCCCGCTCGACAGTGCCACTTGTTAGTGCGGCCTTCAACCAGATTGTCCTGGAAATACGTCAGGCGGCTGTAACCGCGCTTCGAAAGCGCCTTGACCTTGTCGTAAACGAGCCGCTCGGCCTTGCTCAGCGGCTTGAGCTGCCCTTCGCCGTCGTGGATCACGCCGATTGTGCTCGTGAATCCTAGTTCCAGCGCCCGGCAAGCCACGGTGTAAGCGTCGCCCGGATTCGGAATGTCGGCCCCGACGACCGAGTTGATATTTACGTCGAAATCGGCGTGCCCAGCCAGCATCTCCAACTTTCTGTCAAGGACTCGCAGGCTCTTCATGGAAGTCTGGTCCGGCTCGAGGTTGTCGATGCTGATCTGCAAGTATTCCAGGCCTGCCTCGTTCAAGCCTTCGATGCGGCGCGGGCCGATCAGGTAGCCGTTGGTGATCAGGCCGGCGATCATGCCCCGCGCACGGATGTGCCGTATCAAGTCGTCCAGCTGGGGGTGCAGCAAAGGCTCGCCTCCGCTCAGAGTGACACAGCTCACCCCGAGGTCCGCGAGCAGGTCCGTGCGACGGCTCAAAACTTCAATCGGCACGGGTCGTGAGAAGTCGTCGTACTCATTGCAATATGCGCAGGCGATATTGCAGCGACGGGTCGGGATCAGGTGCGCGAGGACCGGGTGATCCTTGTCCGCGAGGGCCTTCAAGATCATCCGCGCCTCGCGCGAGGCGCGCTGCAGCCCAAGCAACTTTCGGCGCACACGGGCGCGGAATCCTATGCTGAGCATCGCAATCGCCTGAACGCTCCGAACTTGGGCGCGCGGCATCCGCCGCTGCTCAGAGTATACCGCCGCCGGTCCGACGAACCTTGTCTCGAGCAGGCGTACCTGCTTCGTCTAAGTGCCTCCGAAGCCCGGACCGAAACATAGCCCAAGTTCCGTCAGACGAAGCGCTCGCCTAAGCGAAGCGCGGTGGTATACTACCGCAGTAGCGGCGGGAGTAACTCAGTTGGTAGAGTGCGACCTTGCCAAGGTCGATGTCGCGGGTTCGAGTCCCGTCTCCCGCTCCAGGCTATCGGAGGCCTCCCACGGGGCCGAGACAAGTGGCGCGGTAGCCAAGTGGTAAGGCAGAGGTCTGCAAAACCTTTATTCGTGGGTTCGATTCCCACCCGCGCCTCCAAGCCGTAACCTCTTGAATTGCTTGCAGTTGTCTTTATTCTCAGTCAGTTAGATGCGTTGTCCGGTGGCAATGAAACGGATCAGTGTGGAGCAGATCGGGTCAGTCCGGGGCAGTTCGGAGCGTAGGGTGGGTCCCAAGGTGGGTCCAGGCGAGGGCTTCCCCTTCGTCTCGTGCCTGCCAGCAGACTTCTGCAAGAATTGGAATCTAGGTTCCGCGTATTGAGCCGGCCGATTGTGGGTAACCGTTCGGGGCGGCCCGTGCACCTATAGCCGTCCAAGTCAGGCCTGACATCGGTAGTGCCCAGGTCTAACTTGGCCGCGGAACTGTGCAGGAACGCTCGTGGACCAATCTCAACTCTCTTGGATCGCAAGTTTCATCTGGGGAATCGCGGACGACGTGCTCCGGGATCTGTATGTTCGCGGCAAGTACCGCGACGTGATCCTACCCATGACTGTGCTTCGGCGACTCGATTCGATCTTGGAACCGGGCAAGTCAGCCGTTCTAGCACTGAAGGCGCAACTCGACGTTGCTGAGATCCACCATCAGGATGCGGCTCTGCGACAAGCTGCCGGACAGGCATTCTACAACAGCTCGAAGTTCACTCTGCGGGACCTCAAGGCACGGGCCAGCCAGCAGCAGCTTAGGGCTGATTTCGAAGCGTATCTCGACGGCTTCTCCCCGAACGTCCAAGACATCTTGGAGAAGTTCGAATTTCGGAACCAGATTCCCCGCCTGTCAAAGGCCGACGCCCTAGGCACACTCATCGAGCGCTTCCTTTCGTCGGACGTAAATCTGAGCCCCAATGCGATCCTTCACGGCGACGGATCGATAAAGCATCCGGGTCTTGACAATCACGGGATGGGAACGGTCTTTGAAGAACTTGTACGTCGCTTCAACGAAGAGAACAACGAAGAGGCCGGAGAACACTGGACCCCTCGCGATGCTGTAAGGCTGATGGCGAGGCTCGTGTTCCTGCCTGTCGCCGATCAGATCAAATCTGGAACTTACCTAATGTACGACGGTGCCTGCGGTACCGGTGGAATGCTGACAGTGGCCGAGGAAACCTTGGCCGAGATCGCAGCACAACGGGGAAAGCAGGTTGCCACCCATCTTTATGGACAGGAGATCAATGCAGAAACCTACGCCATAGCGAAGGCAGATCTGCTCATCAAGGGAGAAGGGGGGGCGGCAGACAATATCGTTGGGGGACCGGAGTACTCGACACTTTCGAACGACGCATTTCCGAATCGCGAGTTCGACTTCATGCTCTCGAATCCACCCTACGGCAAGAGTTGGAAGAACGACTTGGATCGGTTGGGCGGAAAGTCCGAGATTCACGACCCGAGATTCTTGATCGAGCACGGCGGCGATCCCGAATACTCGCTCGTGACCCGGTCAAGTGACGGCCAGATGCTGTTCCTGGCGAACATGGTCTCCAAGATGAAGCACGGCACGGCGCTGGGGAGCCGCATTGCAGAGGTACACAACGGTTCGTCCCTGTTCACCGGCGACGCCGGCCAGGGCGAGAGCAACATCCGCCGGTGGATCATTGAAAACGACTGGCTGGAAGCGATCGTGGCCCTGCCGCTCAATATGTTCTACAACACCGGCATCGCCACCTACGTGTGGGTCCTGAGCAACCGTAAGACGGAGCAACGTAAGGGCAAGGTGCAGCTGATCGACGCTACCCAGTGGTTCAAACCATTGCGGAAGAATCTCGGCAAGAAGAACTGCGAGTTGTCCGAAGAAGACATCGCGCGCATCTGCGACACGTACCTCGCGTTTGAGGAGGGGGAGCAGTCGAAGATCTTCCCGAACGAAGCCTTCGGCTACTGGAAGCTGACTGTCGAACGGCCTCTCCGCCTTGCGGTCGACCTATCCGCAGAACGGCGGGACCAGTTCCGAGCGAGCTGCAAGGAAGCCAAGGAGCTTCCGATGGCTGGCCTCGTCGACCGGCTGGCAGCGAAGCTCGGGCCGGGCCAGCATCGCGACCTCAACACGCTCATGGACTCGCTAACGGAAGATGCCAAGCAGCGCGGGGTCAAGCTGACAGCGAAGCGCAAGAAGCTGTTGCGCGACTCGCTGACAGATCGTAGCGAGGAAGCCGAACCGGTAGTGGCAAGGAAGCACAAGCTGGGGAAGGTGGAGCCGGATCCGATGCGGGGTCACTACGAAGTCATGCTTGGCGGCAAGCGCTGGGTCGTCGAATACGAGCCGGACGCGGAGCTGCGTGACACGGAGCAGGTTCCTTTGCTGGAGGAAGGAGGGGTCGAAGCGTTCCTGAAACGCGAGGTGCTTCCGTACGCCGAGGATGCCTGGTACGTACCAGCGAGCGTAAAGATCGGCTACGAGATCAGCTTCACTCGGTACTTCTACAATCCGAAGCCTCTGAGGACGCTGGCGGAGATCCGTTCGGAGATCGTGGCCGTCGAGAAAGAGGCTGAGGGATTGCTGGGCGGATTAATGGGAGGCGAACCATTCGCCGCGGAGAGGAAGCTGCGAGTCTACGCCGACACGTCGGTAATCGGCGGCTGCGAAGACGAGGAATTCCGGGAGCCCTCTCGGCGGTTGATAGAGAGGTGCGCACGGGGTGAGGTCACGCTGGTGGTGTCAGCGATTACACTACAGGAACTGGAAGATGCCCCCCGAGCCGTGCGTGAAGTGCTCCGTGTGATCGGAACCGAAGATCTGGAGGTGATCGCCATTACCGAGGAGGTCAGGGAACTTGCGGATCGTTACATCGAGAGCGGTGCCCTCAGCGCCGCAATGCGCGCCGACGCCCAGCACATCGCTGCCGCGACCGTGGCGGACGTAGACGTGCTGGCAAGTTGGAACTTCAGACATATGGTGAATCTGACTCGAATCCGACAGTACAACGAGGTGAACCGGCGAACGGGATACCCCAGGGTGGACATCCGCAGCCCTATGGAGCTTGAGAATGCAGAGTGAACCCAGCATCAAGTCGTTCGATTGCGTGAAGTGGACGCGCGAGACCCGGGACCGGATCAGCGCTGAGATCAGGGACATGTCCGACGAGGAGCTTCGTCGGTGGCTGGAAGCGCGGCGACCCCAAGATCCGTATCTGGCGGCGCTGTTTGATCGGAAAACGTCCCCAAAGGGTAGTAAAGCCCCGGCCCAGACGCCTGAGGGGGATTAGCGCATGGTGGTCGGATTTCGACGTCACCCTTGGAAGGAACCAGAGAATGACCGGCAAGACGTCCCGGACCTCGTGGACATCTAGGGGATTAGGCGAGATGTACGAGCGGCGGTGGAATGTGACGGTGATGAAACCATGGTCTGAGCGAGAGTGTACCGTCTGCACTGGAATCCCTAAGGATTGACGATGGCGAAACCAGCCGCGACCGTGAGCGGCCTTCAGCCGTACCCGGCGTACAAGCCGTCCGGGGTGGAGTGGCTGGGGGATGTGCCGGCGCATTGGGAGGTGCGCCGGCTGAAAGCTGGCGCCAACAACGTAGTCAATCCGACAACGAATCGAAGACCGGGCGAGATGTACCTAGCATTGGAGCATGTCGAGAGTTGGACTGGCCGCCTTCGATCAACAGCCCCGGACATTGGGCTTGGGAGCCAAGTCAAACGGTTCGAAGCTGGGGACGTGCTATTTGGGAAGCTTCGACCTTACTTGGCTAAGGTTGCTCATCCGGACAGGAGCGGGGTCTGTGTCGGCGAGTTCTTGGTATTGCGCCCCCGAACAAGGGGTCTGGACGCTGATTATCTGTCTCGGTTGCTCCGTTCCAAGCGAACTATCGATGCAATTGATGCATCTACGTTCGGTGCCAAAATGCCGAGCGCGGAGTGGGCTTTCATTGGCGGCCTTGGGTGCCCACTTCCACCCCTCTCAGAGCAAGCCGCCATCGCCCGCTACCTCGACCACGCCGAGCGGCGCATCCGGCGGTTCATCCATACCAAGGAGAAGCTGGTCAAGCTCCTCAAGGAGCAGCGGCAGGCCCTCGCCAACGAGGCCGTATCGGGCCGGGTTGATGTCCGCACCGGCCAGCCGTATTCGGCCTACAAGCCGTCCGGGGTGGAGTGGCTGGGGGACGTGCCGGCGCATTGGAAAGTGCAGCGGCTGAAATACGCCGTGTCCTTCACGGGAGGTGGTACGCCTTCGAAGGCCAACTCGTCGTTTTGGAGCGGAGATGTCCCTTGGGTGTCACCAAAGGACATGACTCGTGCTCGACTTAACGATACGGTCGACCACATTTCGAACGATGCCGTGGCAGCAAGTGCAACAAGCATCGTGGAACCTGGTGCAGTGCTGATCGTCGTGAGGTCAGGAATCCTCCGAAGAACAATCCCGGTCGCTATAAACTCAGTACGCATGGCCCTCAACCAAGACATGAAGGCCCTACGTCCAACGACTGGGATCGTCAAAGCCGAGTATCTACACATGTTGATCCAAGGTAACGATTCGTCCTTGCTACGAGAATGGACGAAGCTGGGCGCGACCGTGGAGAGCATTGAGCATGGTTGGTTGGCGAACTCACGGATACCTGTTCCACCCCTCCCAGAGCAGGCCGCCATCGCCCGCTACCTCGACCAAACCGACCGGCGAATCCGAGGTGGCATCCAGTCCGCGAAGCGGCAAGTTCAGCTACTTGAGGAGTACCGGACACGGTTGATCGCCGACCTAGTAACCGGAAAACTGGATGTGCGCGAAGCGGCATCTCAGCTACCGAATGGAATTGGCGAAACCGAATCATCCACTACACCTGACGCTCCCGCCAAGATCGATCCAGATACTGCCAAGAGCCTTGGTGCCAACGCTTGGGAACCTGAGACATGACCATGGACCGGCCAGTCGAGTATCTCATCGGCGTCGTGTGAGTTGTGCACTCACCGGAGAAACTGAGTGTGTGGAGTTCAAGAGTGGTGGTGCGCTCTCGATTAGGTTGCCGAGTGAGTATCATTGGGCGAATGCAGGAGTACAATTCAAAGCGAGTGCTGGTCTGAACGACGAACAGGTCAGCGAAGTGGGTCAAGGGGGAATGGGAAGGGTGGAAATTGATGTTGTCTAGGGTGCACAGGTGCTGGTTGAGTCGCGAGAGGTTTTGGACCCTGAGTTCAGATTCAAGCGAATGCGACCGCAATTATCGGAGTTGGCGAGGCGCTGTGAACGTGAAATTACAGGGTCAGTGCTGTGGCAGTGGATCTGAAGCATGACGTTATGGACGACATGCACAAACTGTACGCCATAGAGTGCAAGGAGCGAATTATCGACCTGACTCGCTGCACGTTCGCAGAAAAGCAGGCTTGGTCGCGGTATTTCCCAAGGATGGCGTATTTCTCTACACGTGGAAACTTGGAATCTGCAAGGCAGCTTTACCCGCCTCAGGAGCGGGAAGGATACAACAGGCCCATGACTGATCGTGAAATCGAGGAATGGACGAATCGAGAGCGAGCGGAACAGCAAAGCGAAGGAACATGAACCTCAGACACCCCACATTTCACTATTCGCGAGCCGTGGAGCGTCTGTCCGTGCCCAGCCCCTATGCAGGTTCCAACTTCGCTTCGCTTTGCGCGGCTTACGCAGTCTTGGTCACGGCTCTTACGAACAGCAATGCATGCACCCTCTCATGGTGGGCAGTGATATTGATAGTGCTAGGAATGTTCCTTGCCGCATCAATGCTCTCCTACTGGCAATCTGGAAGGGTCCTGCAAAACCAGTTCACCAACGCTATCGACATCGAGAGGCGACTTAGCGCGGAAATTCGAGAGCAAGGGAAGTCGGACCCATCCGCACTTCCTGATGACAACTTGGCTGGAATCTTGTATCGAGTCAACGTGCTTAAATCCGACCTCAGAACACTTGGACCTGACCGTTCCCCTGGATCCGAGCCACCCGGGATGTGGGAAATTCATCATATCAAGCTACTTTCCTGGCGAACACCGAGGGCGGCATTTTGCCCACCGATCGGTGTGGCCGGACATGGTTGTAGTGCGTTCGCCAGCGTTCGATGATGGCGCGTGCCTCAGTCAGGCTGCCGAACCAATGTAAGTCCAGGCAGTACTCCCTAAACTTGCCATTGAAGCTCTCCACGAACGCATTCTGAGTTGGCTTTCCGGGCTGGATAAAGTGCAGCCTCACAGCGGTTCGCCGGGCCCAGAAGAACATGGCCTTGGCAGTGAACTCCGGGCCATTGTCCAGAACCAGGGTCCTGGGCAGTGGCCGGGTTGTGCTGAGCTCATCGAGATACCGAGCCACGCGGGCGCCGGAGATCGACGTGTCGACGATCTGGCCGACACACTGGCGGGAGAAGTCATCGATTAGGTTAAGGATCCGGAACCGCCGGCCATTGGCGAGCTGATCGGACATGAAGTCCGCGGACCAGCGCTCGTTGGCCTTCGTCGGCACCGGCATCGGCACTCTGGGCCGCGTGATCTTCTTGCGGCGCTTGGTGCGCACCTGCAGGCCTTCCTCGCGGTAGACCCGATAGGTGCGCTTGCGGTTGATGACCCGACCTTCCTGCTTGAGCATCTCGTGCAGCGTCAGATAGCCGTAGCGGGGATAGCGCTCGGCCAGGACCTTCAGCCGATGGCACAGATCCGCGTCGTCACGGCCCTTGAGCCGATACCAAGCCACCGAACGAGGCAAGCCCACCAGGCGGCAGGCACGTCGCTGACTGTAGCGGCGATCGGTTAGGTGATCCACGGCCGCTCGCCGCTGGGCGGCCGTCACCATTTTCCCTGGACCAGCTCCCTCAGCGCCGCCTTGTCCAGTTCCGCTTCGGCCAACAGCTTCTTGAGCTTCGCGTTCTCCCGCTCGAGCTCACGCAGCCGCCTGGCATCGGATATCTCCATGCCGCCGTACTTCGACTTCCAGCGATAGATCGTGTTCTCGACGACGCCATACCGGCGCGCCAACTCGCCGACCGGCTGGCCGGCTTCGTGCTCCTTGAGGATCGAAATGATCTGTTCGTGCGTATACCGCTTCCGCTTCATCGGGGGACCTCCTTGGGGTCAACATACAAGGAAATCCCACATCCGAAACGGCTCGGATTACGGGGGAACGGTCAACTCCCGCTGCAGTGGATAGACGACGGCCACCTTGGGCGTTTTCGCTGGTGCCGTGCCCGAGGCACCCTGCGTTTAGGTCTGTCCCAGACGGTGCTAATCCGAGGCGCGGTATCAGGTTCCGTTGTGCTGCCCGCTGGCCATGACGCTCTGCTGGTGTTCGTTACCGACCGCGAGGTGCCGTTCAAGAACAACGAATCCGAATGCGCCGTGTGGCCCAGCGTGATCTTCTGCAAGGTGACGACTGGGTGGCGCTCACAGTGGGGAGCGGACTCCTTCGCGGCAGTGCGATCGGTGACCGACGCCGGTCGCCTCAACGGCCCGTCGTCCTTTGGGGCTGCATTGCAATCCATCCAAGGTCAGAGCATCTCAGTTCCCCTAGTGAGTAGTTACGGAAGTTGAATACTCTGAACGTCGCTACATCGATTGAGCACGACGATTCCTTTGACGCCTTGGATCACTACGCTATTAGTCCCACCGCCCCTTCGTGAAGCAGCGATGCAAGGCTCTGGGTTGATCTCGATCTCCATGCAGGCTGATCTTCCGCGTGTTCCCGCCTCGGCGGCTCTCCTGCCTTGGCAGCCGCGCACTGCTCGCTTTGGTCTCACTCGCAATCGCTGCCGAAGTTCACTCGCGGTTGTTTGCGCCACGAGTCAAGACGTGCGTTGGTAGCCCGGAGGGGGCGCCTTGAAGTCCGTGGGTCTAGTCTGGTGCCCCATCCATTCAGACTCTGCAACGCAGACGGCATCCACCACTCCCTTCACCTGAGCCTCGGCGAGTTCTTTGACCGGGATTTCCACATCGGCCAACACGAAGAGTTCTTTGCCACGCAGCTGAGCAAGTTCGCGTCCATGACTTCGGCGTGGTGTCCAAAGGAAGGAGCCGCCATATCGACCGTGGTTGACCGCAACTAGATTGACGTAAGTCTCGTATGCTCGGACCCACGTCAATGCCTCATACAGGTCCACATCTTTGTTGAAGGCCACCATGAATAGATGTAATAGCTCCCCGCGTAGGGAACGCCATGGGGCAGCGTCGAGCAGGTCCGCGCAAACTGCGACTGTGAAGTCACCCCACTGAGGGTGTAGAAACCGGTGCCATCGCTGACCCTTTAGAATGCTCCACTGTGTGCCCGGCGTCCCCGCCGACAGAGCCCGCGCCAGACCTGTCTCAACATGTGCGGGTACTGGCTTACGTACCCTGAACCAGCGACTGCCGGTTGGGCCTGGGGAGTCGCCCCCGATTGGAATCACCAGTTCGGATTCGTTGACCAGCCAACACCGTGCAGGTCGTGATCGAGGATCTGCCGGGTAGACTGGTCTGAGTTCACGCCAGTAGAGTCCCGCAAGTGAGGCGCGTCCCTCTACTTCGACGAGCTTACGGATTGTCCCTGCCTCTGACTCTGGGACGCAGACCTCGGGCAGCACGACGAGTTCCGGTTTCTTGCCACTTGTTGCCATGCTCTCCGATTGAAAGGCACTTGCAACCTGTTCCATGACTTGCCTTGAGGCCGCTGCGTCCATCGCAGGAAATTGCGACACGACCGAGCTCATGGCTGGCCATTGAGCAACCTGACCGATTCGCACAAGCATGTTTTCTGTCAGTAACTCTCGGTTCAGCCTGAGGTTGTCTGGCAGCTTCGCATCGGCGGACCCTTGCGAGTTTACCGCTCGCACCACTTCCAAGTCGGTCAGCGGTTCCAGCCGTATGTCGACCCGCTCCAAGTAGTGATGGTCGAGGCGAAGGGAGCCACACACCAAAGGGCTTAGAGCAGCTCGTATCTCACGAGCAAGATTGGACAACGATTCAGTAGGTGACTCCGGCCAGCCAATCACTTTCTCAACACACTGCCATACCTCCAGTGGTAGGTGGATTCGAGATCGCCAACTCCAGCGGTCTTCAAAGGGCACGTTTCCGGGTCCGTCCCTAGCGAGCCCATGCAGAATCGCCTCTCCACCATCCACGGCAGTCAGGAGCAGCAGCACATCGCAATACAACGCGAAGCCTCTCGAATTGACCTGGTTCGCTTTGACACCGGCTACGAATGGGAGGAAATAGGCGGGGTGCGGCGGAGTTTCCCACGTTTCCGATCCAATCGCATTGGGTTCCGATGATTTCGTATTGGGTCTGGCAATCTCTTCGGCGAACTGGAGTTGCCGACCCGCAGTTAGAAGCTCGTATCCATCGTGCAGAGCCCAAGTTAGCGGCCCCTTCTCCGGAACCCACCCTTGAACTGCCTGCCCGTTTCGGGCAGTGTCGAATAATCGGGTGGCCAAGGTGGCCGTCAGCCCCACAGCAGGAATTTCCCATGGCCTTGGTCTCCAACCCCCTAGAGGGACTTGCCCACGATCCAGTCCCCAGAGAAGGCGATGGAGTGTTGGGTCGTTCGAATTCCACCGTCTGAGCCCGTCCGCTCTTGACATCAAGACGCTGCGAGCTCGGCCGTATTCATTCAACGTGAGAGGGTCGTCTAAGACTTGCTTCACAACGGTGGCTGGCTTCGCCACAATTCTTGAGAGGCGGCTCGTTGGAATGCGATCTGAGCATCCCAATGCGATTCCCATCATTACGACCCGAGCGTTGTCACGAGGTGTCTTAATCCTCGGTCGCCCGTCATCGGGGAACAGCAGGGCACTCAAATTGCTATCCGGGCTTCCCAGGTAGACATGAGCTAGGGCGGGAGTATTCAAGCTGCGGGTCTTCCCGTCAATCGCTTGCAAGCGATTGCAGCGTCGCAGGATGTCGGTAGTCTTTGGTAGAGCTAGGCAAATTGCCGACTCAGGGACCATAAGGAGGTCTTCGGGCTGCTTGCACTGACGCCATGCCTCGGTAAGTGTCGCTCGCCTGGCAGTTGCTAGGACCGCGACAACGAGCTGATCCAGTTCCCATCGCCGAGCGGAGAGTTCACGTCGTGCATGTGTATTCGGGTATAGGATCTTCACCCACCTATCTAGGTCTGCCAGAAAATCCGCTACCTTTCCGTGACTGCCTTCAGGAATCGCTCGAACAGCCCACAAGCGCGGAGATGGACCAGCTCGTCCTACTCGTGAGCTTGCAATTTGGTCATCGTGACGCCGCAGGTTTAGGATTTCGTTTGCCAATGCCTGCCAGAAAGCGGCGCGATGGTACGACAGATACAAGGAACACCAACTGGGATCCCTGTCGTGATGTTTCGCAGGATCGGCGGTCGGCCATGTCTTCGCCCATACACCCGGCTGATGTTGCCCCTCACCACGAGTTCCGGGATGGCAGGCAATCCGTCTAAGCAAACGCGAAATCCACTTCCGGGCCCGCTTCTCGTCCTCCCTGTGGGCCCGTTTCTCGTCTTCTTTGTCGCTATCCAGAATAGGTCGCTGCCCTGCAGCGCGCACGACGGCCCGCCACAAGGCAAACTTCCAAGGGGTTTCCTGCAGCACGAACTCGATCGAATCCCGTATCTCGCTTATCTCCTTGCGAGCGGCTTGGGTGTCGACTGAGAGCCATGCGGCAACAAGGCGATTGGCGGCGAAAGCACGCCTTGTGTCTGGACGTACCTGTTTATCGTCGATCTCAAAGCGGGCGAGTTCGTGAAGTTGGACGAGACGATTGCGCGCACCTCGCCCGAAGCGCTCTACCAACGTGTCGCGTCCGATCTCGCTCAGTCGTTCGACAAGGGTTGTGACGAACGGACCCATCTCGTTCGGGCCGACAGTCGCACGGTTGAGTTTGTCGAGCAATGAAGGCTTGCCTTTGTCGGCCGCTCGGCGGGCTGCCCACCATGCGTTCAAGGTCTTGGGAGCCTTCCGACAGTCGCGAGGAAATGTCGCCTTACACGTTTTGCATTTCTTCTTCCAACCGTAGTCGGACAAGTACTTGAGGAGAACCTCTTGCACTCCGGCAGGCCCGAACTTGCCTACATTCAGACGCAGGTTTGACTCAGATTGCTGAACTGCGAGAACCGCCTTGCGATTGCCCGCGATGGCACGCCACACCTCGTCAATCAGCGCAAAGAGACCACTGGCGGACAAAGATAAGACCGTCATGTCGTCAGCAAATCTCAGGAAGGCGCCGCGACATTCCCCTCGCTGTGACTCCAAGTACTTGAAGATTTGGAGATCGGCGGAGTGGAGCAGGGCGTTTAGCAACAGCCCAGAGATAGCGAGACCTGTCGGAAGTCCTTGGTTGTCTGGGGGCAACTCCTGCGTGGCGTGGTGAGGCCGCCATGAGTCACGTGGGATAAGGGGCGTCTCGCACTCTCGTATGTTGCGAAGTGCGTCTATGAGGTTGCCTGCGATCGCTAGTCGTACTTCAGAATTCCTTAGTGCTTCGACGACCACGTCGGGATACCCTCGAACGATGTCCGGGAACAAGTCGCATTCTGGAGTGAGCATGCTCTCGAAGGCTTCACCGAGCTGGTTGAGGCAGACTGATGGATACGCAAGTTGCAAGCAAGTCGAGAGCGGCCCAGTGTGCCCGCGGTCGAGCCCCCGACTTGGGTGGGGGCCACCAGCTCTCTCTTGTGAATTCTGGAAGAGTACGCCCGGGGTAATCTTCGGGGGCCTGCACGCGTCCGGAAAAATCCACTCGTTGGATTTCAGTGCCAACCATGCGCGACACAGTCCAACTCGCCACCCTTCTGTAGAGCCCATGTGACCGGGAATACGGCAGGTAGGTCCGCTTGCCGAGGAATGGATAAGGGCGGAGATGCCATCTGGCAGGGTCTTTCCTTCGATCCCAAGCAATTGGGCGATACCAGCGATTACCGAATGCGAAGTTAGAGATCTGATCGTCGAGGAGCGGCCCGAGGAGAACCATGTGTGCCATGAACGCCACTTGGTCTCTGACCGTCGGCATCCAGTAGTGCCGCAACGACATACCTTTCTTGGGATAGGGAACTCGAAGCCATTCGCCGAGTTTCCAATTACCAGTGCGGAGCGCTTGCCTAAGGTCCCTGAGTTTGGCTTCCGGATGGAGCTTCCAGGTGGAAAGTTCGGGTTGTGGCGCGAGGTTGCCGCTGCGGTACCAATCATCAACGCGGAGCCAAGCTGCCCAGAGCACTTGCGGATGGGATATGAGGTCGCGAAAATTCACGTGCTTGCAGGAGGAACGACATCCTGGCCCATCTCGATCAGGGGGTGAATCAGAGACAGTCGACTTGCTGGGTCTGGCGAGCCAAGATCACCAATCGTATCTCAACACCGCGGGAGCAACGTCTAGGTGAATGAGTGTTGGCGCGATTGGTAACACGGCACGGCGACAGCAGGCGAATTGGCCCCGTGGCCGTCCGCGCTAAGGATGGCAGCGCGTGCTCGCCGATGATCGGCGCGCTGCCGTGTCAGTCTAGCTGGCAGATTGGGGACCTCTGCGATAGTGGGAGATTTCAGTTAGGCTGGCGATCCCGCACAATACGGGTGCATCCGCGCCCAAACCAGATAACTAGCGGGATTCGGGAGCGCCGTGGAAAGGCGCTGGTTCCTAGCGGGCTCAAATCCCGTCCGGCAACTGTCGCTCCAGCCGGTAGCAACCGGAGCGGTTCGAGGAGGAAACGAAACGGACTGAAGCACTCTGGGTAGAAGGGCCGCCTTGGGCGATTCAGCGAGCGCGCAGGCCGCAACGTGCAGTGTGTCAGCCATCGTCATTAGTTAGTCACCCATTCCACCTCGTTTCCGTTCGAGCGGATCCTTGCCGTAGAGCGGCACCACCCTTGCCGGGGTATTCCGCACGAGCTCGCGAGCGACCTTGAGCAAATCGGAATAAACGCGGATACTCATTTACTCCGATGGTGCTGGCCAGCATCCCGGACCTTGGAATTCGTGGCGATTGTATCGTTCTTGGATCAGAATGGCGGGTCAGGCAAGACAACCCTCGCCAAAGTAATTGTCGCCGCCCACCTCGCGATTCATCTCGGCACGGTCCAAGCTGAACGTGGGCAGGTTCTGCTGGTCGACGCCGCCCCCCAAGGGTCCGCCTTAGAGTACTCGAAAGCGAAGGTCCGTGCCGACGCCGCGACGGCGACACCTTCTGAAGCATCGCCGCCGGTCGTTCTTGGTTGCCCCAGTCTGGAACTGTCGTGGGTTGCGCCTTGGCCGTTCGAGGGGTCTGAACACGGCGGACCAGATCCCGGTGCCAAGGAGTTTATGAGTGGGATGTTGGCGGGGACCCAGGCTCAACCCGGCTTGAAGGTCTCTGGGATCTTGTCTTGAGGCCGAGAGAGAGAACGACTCACGAGACTGGCCTATCGCAGGCAATCCAATGTGGCAGCTCCTAGCGAACGGCGCGACTCTTCGGGGTGCGAAATGACGCTCTAGCCCTTGCCGTGGGTCCCGAACTGGGTCCTACGTGGAATACACATGGCACTAACTCCTTTTGGAGCAAAGACTTACAGTGATTCGAACGATGATCTGCAAAACCTTTATTCGTGGGTTCGATTCCCACCCGCGCCTCCATAGAATTTCTGTAACAGATTGAAATTATTATACTTATAGGGGAATGCAGGATTCGGTTACCACCCAAAATACCACTTTAGGATTCGAGCAAGTGCCCACACTTGCAGGGGAGACCGCGCTGGAGTTCTTGATTCCGCGCTGTGGATCGCGCGTGCGTAACTAACGCAAACAGACTACCCCCGGCTTCAACGCGGATTCGCCTCCCGCTTCCGAAATTCGGGTGAGTGCAGCGCGATTCGCATTCTCATCAGGTCCTCTCCCGCTACCACGTGAAGCTAAAGATCTGAACCGCGTGTCGACTCGGCCCGGGTCTGCTGTAGTCCGGGGCTTTGTACTGCGCGGGTACGGTGGACCAGCCTTCGTAGATCTTGCCGCCCAAGTAGAAGCGCCGCTTCTTGTCGGGCTTCTTGCCGGGCTCCGCGTATGCAGTACCCGTCGCATAGAAGAGCGCGTAGGGACGCTCCGGCTCGTCCGGTCCGGTCTGATCGTCGTGAGGCACGAACTCCCTGAGTCCATCCCCGTCGATGTCCGCATCAATCCAGTCGAGATGGAGCAGGCGATGATAGCTGCCGTCGACCATCATGTCGACCACCACCGTATTGAACCGCGAAATAATCGACTCGGCGCCTGGAAGCGACCGGCTGACGGCAAGGTGAAGCGAGCGTGTGATCACCGGCGTCGAGCCGAAAGCAAGCCGCGTTCGAGCCTCTTCCTCGTGGTGGCGGACCAGATACTGGGTCACCAAGTCGTCCATTAGCGTGTAATCCGCCTCGCCGTTGAGAAGTTTCGCGACGCTGTCCTCTTTGCTGTGCGAGGCAACAAAGATCGGTCCGTCCTTCGTCGCGACTGCCTCGCCATACGCATAACCGGCGATCAGGGCGATCCGCTTTCCGGCGAGGTCGGACAGCGAGGTCGCAGACACGTCGCTGCCTCGCCGTCCGACGAGGATCAACCGGTTCTCGAGATACGGTTGCGAAAAAAGCAGCGCGCGTTCGCGCTCCGTGTCCTTCCAGAGTGCCGCGCTTCCGTCGAACTCCCCGCTCAGCAGGGAGGGCGTCAGGCTGTCCTCATCCACGAGGACCGTTTCGGCGATGATCCCCGCGCGTTTGAGAGCCTCGCCGACCAGGTCGAGGGCGTACCGTGGCTGTCCCGGCGCGTTGGTGAACGGCGACCACGGTGTCGACACGAGCTGCAGCTGGGGAGCCTGAGCTGCCGCCATGATCGGCACGGCGATGATGGAGACGAGCAGCACTCCGGTTGTCCACCGGCTCCGTCGAGGAAATCGCGCTCGGCGCATGAGTCGCTAAAGCATAGCAAAGGGACTCATATCCATAGCTTGAACGGCTAGCGACCCGACGCCGAAGTGGTCGATCTGCTGCTTCGCCGGGTCAGAAAGACCTCAACGGGCAAGCCGCAGGAGCGGTTCGGAAACGGTGCCGTAGCGATGCTGGCCCTTCTACCGCGCCAAGGTGCATAATCGTCACGAGACTGCTATGCGGAGACACATCATGAAATTGACCGAAGTCTTCATTCTCGGTGCGTTTGCCGTCGGAATCGCCGCGACAGCGGAAGCGAGCGAACCGTCCGCCGCGACGCCGTCAGCGGTCGCGACCAAGGTGGCGACCGTGGGAGGCATCACCGAGTACCGGCTCGACAACGGTCTTCGTTTCCTGCTTGTCCCCGACCGGAGCCAGCAGCAGATCGCCGTCGACATCACCTACTTGGTGGGTTCGCGGCACGAAGGCTACGGCGAAACCGGCATGGCGCACCTGCTCGAGCACCTCGTCTTCAAGGGCACACCGAACCATCCCCATATCTCCCAAGAACTCATCGAGCGGGGCGCGTCTTACAACGCGACCACGTTTATCGACCGCACCAGCTACTACGAGACGTTTCCGGCCGAGGAAGACAACCTCGCCTGGGCGCTCGGCCTCGAAGCGGATCGCATGGTCAATTCGTACATCTCCGCCAAGGACATCGAGTCCGAGATGACCGTAGTCCGCAACGAGTGGGAGCTCCACGAAAACGATCCCGTCAGGATTCTCAAGGAGCGGGTCCTGTCCACGGCCTTCCTGTGGCACAACTACGGCAACGCCCCGATCGGCGCCCGTGCGGACATCGAGAACGTGCCCATCGAGCGTCTGCAAGCCTTCTACCGGAAGTACTACCAGCCTGACAACGCGGTGCTGGTGGTCGCCGGGCGCTTCGATCCCGAGCGCGCGGTGGAGTTGGTCGCGGAGAAGTTCGGCCCGATCCCGCACCCAGACCGGAGCGCCGCCAACCGGTTGTACGAGACCTACACCGTTGAGCCCACCCAGGATGGGGAGCGCACGGTGACGCTCCGGCGAGTGGGCGACGTGCAGCTCGTAGCGGTGGTCTATCACGTACCGAGCGGATCTCACGCACATTTCGCCGCGGTTCAGGTCTTGGGCAATCTGTTGGGCGCGCAGCCCGCAGGGCGGCTCTACAAGAACGTGGTCGAAACCGGCCTCGCCGCTGAAACGTTTACCGCCACCGACGCGTTCAAGGAACCCGGCGTGCTGCTTGCCGGCGCCAAGGTGCGCCGGGAGGGGGACCTGAGCAATGCCGCCGAGGCCCTGCTGGCAACCTTGCAGGGCTTCGCCGACAAGCCTCCGACGGCAGAGGAGGTGGACCGTGCCAAGAGGGAACTCGCGGCAGAATTCGAGCATGAGTTCAGCGACCCGGGCGCCATCGGCGGAGCGCTGGGCCACTGGGCTGCTGTGGGGAACTGGCGACTCATGTTCGTGCATCGGGACCGTGCTGCGGAGGTCACGCCCGACGATGTCCTCGACGTCGCAAAGGCGTACCTGAAGGCCTCGAACCGCACGGTCGGCTATTTCCATCCGGCGGATGAAACACCGCCGCGGGCCGAGATCCCCGCGTCGCCCGATGTCGCGGCATTGGTCTCGAGATACACCGGGGGCGAGTCGGTGGCCGAGGGCGAAGCGTTCGAACCGACTCCCGCGAACATCGAGAGTCGCACCACGCGGCTAACTCTCGCAGGCGGCGTCAAGGTGGCGCTCCTGCCGAAGGAGAACCGGGGCGACGCGGTGAGCGTCAGCTTCTCGTTCCGGCACGGCGCGGCGATCACATCAGGAAGTCCATGACGAGCTGCTTCGCCTCGAGGCCACCGCCAACCTGAATCCCGGCACGACCGGCATCAGAGGCTCGGCAACCACCGTTCGCGACAACCTTCCTGACGTGTTGCGCATTCTTCTCGCCGAATCGCTGCGCAAACCGGCCTTCAACCCGTCGGAGTTCGAACTGGTGCGCGAGAACGTGCTGGCCCTTTTCGAAGCACGCCAGTCCGATGTCATGCAGCTCACCGAGAACGCCTTTGAACGCCATTTCAATCGTGGCTACGACGAAGCCCACGTGTTTTTCACGCCGACCTTCGACGAGCAGATCGCCCGCTGGGAGGCGGTCACGGCCGAGCAGGCGCGGGACTTCTGGGTGTCGTTCTCCGGCGCGGAAGGCGGAACGGTAGCAATCGTTGGCGACTTCGACCCCGATGTGATCGTTCCGGTTCTAGACGAGGCTCTTGGCGGCTGGAACGCCAAGGAACCCTTCGCCCGAATCCATCGGACTTACGCGGACGTTCCCGCCGTCGGCATCGACATCGAGATTCCCGACAAGGCGAATGCCGGGATGGTCGCGGCCCTGAGGATTCGGATGCGCGACGATCACGCAAACTTTCCGGCGTTGGTCCTCGCCACCGACCTCCTGAGTTCAAGACTCTACAACCGCATCCGGGAACGGGAAGGGCTCTCCTATGGCGTGCAATCGCGGTTCCGTGCCGACCCGTTTGACGAGATCGCCACGTTCGTCTGCGACGCGGTTTTCGCGCCGGAGAATGCCGACAGGGTGGTATCGGCGTTCAGAGGGGAACTCGACAGGACGCTCACGTGGGGCTTCACCGCCGAGGAGGTGGAGGCGGCGAAGCACGCCTACCTCGCCGGCGCGCTACGTCAACGCCTGAGCGACGAAGAGCTCGCGTCGATTCTCGATTTTAACCTGTACCTTGACCGAACCATGGAGTTCGTCGCGCAACGGGAAGCGGCCATCGAGGCGCTGACGCCCGACGATCTCCTCGGGGCGCTGCGTCGGCACATCGACCCGAAAAAGATGTCGATATTCCGTGCTGGCGACTTAGCGAACAACCCGGCACGGTGACGTCGGGCTTCGGACACCCGTGGCGGACGCCTCCGCGGCACCTTGTGGGCCGCCCCGCCTTCCTGCAAGGAAAGTTCCCGGGTGCGACCTCCCCAAAGAGCCCGTGTGCGCAAGCGAGGGCCGTTTTCGAGGGGGTCGCTCCCGCCCCGCCGGTGTTTCGGTCTTCCTGGGCCAGCCGTCCCGGCGGATTTCGTAACTCACTGCTGAGCAAGGCCTTGGCACGGCCGCAAGTGTTTCGCGGAGGCGGAAAACAGGCTTCTCGCGTGCACGGCGGGTGTTTCGCTGGAGCATTTTCCCCGAAACAGCGAACGACCGTCCCTAGGTCGGCCAGACCACAGCCCTTTTCGGGGGAAGAAGGGCATCGTGACGGCGCTGCAGGCCTACGCTATGCCGACGTTCATTCACGCCCTGGTCAGGGATCGAGCCGTCGATCCTCGGCGCAGTGCTCGAGTGCGGGTACGATCCCAACAATCGCAGCCTGAGTCAATCCGCACGTTCAAGCATCGTCTGAGAGATAGTCCGCCCAAGCCTGCATCAGGATCCGACGTCGATTGAGCAGGTCCGATCGCGCGTAGGCCGCCTCGACCTTGCTCTTGACGGCGTGCGCCAGACACGCCTCGGCAACTTCGCGAGGCTGGCCCGTCTCCCCGCACCAATCGCGGAATGACGACCGGAATCCATGCGGGACCGCCTGGATGCCTTGCTCCCGGAGCAGCTTCGACAGCGTCGCGTCCGAAAGTGGCTTGCCGGTAACGGACGGGAAGATCAGACCTTCACCGTGCGAGTGTTGCCGTGCCTGGTCAAGCACGGCGAGCGCTCGCGGTGGCAGCGGCACCTTGTGCTCGCCCCGTGTCTTGGATCGATCCGCCGGGATTGTCCAGATACCGGACTCCAGGTTGACTTCCCCCCACTCCGACAGCCGGACCTCCCCGGACCGGCACGCCGTCAGGACCAGGAACTCGAAGGCGGCCTTGGTTCCCGGCCAGGCCCCGCTGTTCCGCACCGTCTCGATGAAGGATGCGTTCTCGCAGAACGCAGGCCGTGTGCAGTCCTCCATGCAGTCACTCGACCAGACAGTGGCCGCCCCCTCCGAGCGCATGACGCGCAACATGGACCGCATCCAGAAGGGCGCCATGCTGATGGGCGCGGAATTGGCGCTGATGGCCCTGCCGGTGGGTCTGGTCGCCTCCACCGCCGCCACCCAGAAGGCGCTGGGCGAGCTGTCCTCGCTCGGGGTCCAGGACCTCAGGGCCATCGAGGATGCGGCCGAGGCCTTCACCAACACCTGGGCCGGCTCGAGCAAGGCCGAGTTCTTCACAGCCTCCTACGACGTGCGCTCGGCGCTCTCGGGCCTGACCGATGAAGCCGTGGGGTCGTTTACCGCCATGGCCGCGCTCACTGGCAAGGCCACCACCGAGGAGATGGTCGGTACGTTCACCACGGCCTACGGCACCTTCAAGCCGATCATGGCCGAGCTGTCGGACGCCGAGTGGGCGCAGACCTTCGCCGGGGCCATGGCCCAGACCGTGGCGTCGTTTAAGACCAACGGCCGCCAGATGGCCGACGCCATCAAGAACATCGGCGCCGTGGCCGCTTCCTCCAACGTGCCGCTCGAGGAGCAGCTGGCTATCCTCGGGCAGCTGCAGACCACCATGCCGGGATCTGAGGCCGGCACGCTCTACAAGGCCTTTATCATGAAAGCGGCCGAGGCCGGCGAGAAGCTCGGCCTCTCCATGGTGGATTCGAGCGGTCGTCTCAAGGGCATCGTTCCGATCCTCCAGGAAATCCAGGGCAAGTTCCCGGACCTCTCCCAAACCGCCGCCCAGGTCGAGATCAAGAAGGCTTTCGGATCGGACGAGGCGGTCAAGTTTCTGTTGCAGATGTCACAAGGCGTGGCGGCGCTCGAAACGAACATCCAATCCGTCGAGCGGGCCATGCGGACCGGGACCGCCGTGACCGAGGAGATGGCCCGGTCCATGAACCTTGACATCGGCGCCCGCCTCGAGCTCGTCGGTCAGCAGATGGGCAACCTCGCTGAGATCCTGGGCCACACTCTTCTTCCGGTCGTGACCCCTGTCCTTGACGCGCTCGGACGGGGGATTGTGTTCTTCCAGGACGCTGCTCGCACTGTGCCCGGGCTGACCCGCGTGCTCCTGACGCTCTCGATTGGACTCGGTGCAGTGCTCACCGTCGTGGGCGGCGCGATCGCGGCGGTGGGAACCATCGGCCTGATGCTGCCCACAATCAAGGCGGGACTGGCGGCCATGGGCTTGAGCATTGCCGGGGTCGGCTCAACGTTTGCGGCCTACTTCCTGCCGGTCGTCGCCATCATCGGAGGCGTGGTGCTGGCCGTCACCCTGCTCAAGCGCGCCTGGGAGTCCAATTTCGGTGGCATCCGCGACATGATCTTGGGCGTGTGGGGGCGCGTTAAGCTCGTTCTTGGGGCGATCCGGGCGCTGATCTCCTCTCTCACGGACGGCATGGACGAAATGTCAGCCGAGCTTGCCCAAGAACTTGAGCAGGCGGGTCTCTTGGGACTGGTGGTTGCGGTCTTCCGCGTCTACTACCGGGTGCGGCAGTTCCTGGGCGGGTTACAGCAGGCCTTCTCCAGTGCCTTCGGGAAGATCCGGACGATTCTCGAACCACCCGAGCGTGCGCTCGTCGCGGCCTTTGGCCGACTGGTTGAGGCCATCGGTTCGGTCACGAGCATCTTCTCGCTGGCGGCGATTCCGCCGACGCCTCCGTGTTTCGCACGTTGGGCGCCACCTTGGGAGCCGTCCTGGGCGTGATCGCTCAGATCGGGGGCTATCTCCTGAAGTTCGTCATCTACGGGCTGGTGGGGGTCATCGAAGTCGTCGCCTGGGTGGTCCGAGCCTTTATCTGGCTGGGTAAAGTCGTCGTCACGGCCCTCATCAAGGCTGGACAGTTCCTTTACCGGTTCTTCCTGCCTCTTCGGTTGCTGGTCCAGGCACTGCGGATGGTCGAACGGGTCGTCGTCGCCCTCTGGCAGGTGCTCTCCGGCGACCTCTCGGTGCTCGCAGGACTGAAAGCGATCGGGCGCGCCGTGGTGGACTACCTGGCCACGCCGTTCAGGTGGGCCCGGGACGTGGTCACCGGCGTCTGGGGTGTTTTTCAAGCGCTTTTCTCGACGGTCGGCGGGTTCTTTGATTCGGTGGCGACGAGGCTGGTTCGGGTCTTCATGGACTTGCCCCTGGTGCGGACCCTGCCGGAAGTGTTCTCGGCGGTCCGAAGCTTCCTTTCCGGCGACACCACTTTCGTCGAGGCGGGAAAGCGAATCCTGATCGCACTTGGCAAGGGCCTCTGGGCGGCCGCAACCTATCCGTTGGACGTGCTCAAGCAGGCGCTCGGTCGGCTGCGGTCCCTGCTGCCGTTCTCAGACGCCCAATCCGGGCCGCTTTCCAACCTGACGGCTTCGGGGTCCTCCATCCTCCAGGCGCTCGCCCAGGGCATGACGGGGGTCGCGGGGTTGCCCGGTGCGGTCCTCTCGCGTGTGTTCGAGGGAGTGCAAGCTACGGCTACCCAAGGATGGCAGGGCCTTGAATCTCTCGGCACATCGGCCCTGGCAGCCGTGGCGGCGCCCTTTCACGGCATCGCCGACGGCGCGTCTGCCGGCTGGAACCGGATTACGACGACCGCCGCCCGGGCCTGGGGCGGTCTTCGATCCATGGCGCAGAGTGCGCGAGCCTGGATGCAGGCGCCCTTCACGGGACTGGCCTCGGCCGCGTCCTCCGTCTGGAACCAGGTGAAAGACACCTTATCCGGACCCACCACCGCCGGCACATCGACGATTCTCGAAAAGCTCGCCGGAAGGGTCGCCGCGCCGGCCATGCTCACTGGCACGCTGGCACTCACGCCGGTCCTCGCCGACGCTGTCCCGCACGTCGGAACGCACTTGCTGGGAACGGAACCAACCGTATTGGCGACGCGTCCGGCGGAGTCTTCGCAAGGGTCGCGTCTGCTCGCCCAAACACGAGGAGCGCTCACACCTGTGGTTGGTGCCTCCGTCGAACCGGCCACCGCGCAGCTGCGCTCGATCCTTGAGGCTTTACTTGGGAAACTGGACGCCCTGAACGAACGGCCCATCGATGTCCCCGTTACCACGCTGCTCGATGGCCGACAGGTCGCCCAGTCGGTGTATCGAGACATTCGCGAGCGCAAGATCAAGAACTACGAGACGCTGTGAGGTCGGATGTGAAGCGGATATACCTCTGCAGTCGCTACGCCGGGAACAGGGCCAACAACGTTGCCGTGGCCAAATGGCTGTGCCGCCAGGTGATCGAGGCCGGCGGCGCGCCGTTCGCGCCCCATCTCCTCTATCCCCGATTTCTGGATGACCGGAACCCGTCGGAGAGGAAGCTCGGCATCGCCTGCGGCCTGACCTTCATGGAGGTCTGCGACGAGGTCTGGGTCTACAGCGGCAACGGGCTGTCAAGCGGCATGGAGCGGGAACTCGACTAAGCCTTCCGGCTGGGCCGGCCCGTGATCGAAATCAAGGAGATCTAAAGATGGGCTGGGAAAAAAAACTGATCACCGCCCACCTGGTGGACGTCCGGACCCGGCAGCGCCTGGAGTTCCAGTACAACCCCAACGATATCGTCGACGAGAAGAGCACCGCCTACGCCGCCATCAAGATACCCGGTCTGAGCCACCCCCGCTATCAGTACGTGGCCGGTGAGCCGCGCAAGATCAGCTTCCAACTGCGGTTCTTCAAGGGTCCTGTCCAACAGTCGGTCGACTGGCTGCGCTCGCTCCTCTATCCCGAACATGCCGGGACGATGCTCAAGAACGCACCGCACCGGGTGCTGTTCCTGTTCGGTGATCTCTACCCCGGAGTGGAGTGTGTCGTCCGCCAGGTCAAGGCCCGCTACTTTCACCTGTTTGACCGCGACACCCTCGGACCCCAGCACGCCGAGGTGGACGGGGTCCTCGAGGAATATATCGACGATTCGGTGGCATATCGGGAGGTGCGCGGATGATCGGGCGTCGTTCCAGATATGCGGCCGCCGTATTGTACACGGGCCAGGAGGAGACGTTGCTGGGCGCTCGGGATCGGGTCGATACCACCCCCAGGCCCGACGACCGCTTCCATACGGTGGTGGCGGGGGACCGGGTGGACCTTCTCGCCGCACGCTATCTGGGGCAGGCCGAGCTGTGGTGGGTGCTGTGCGACTACAACGACATCTTCTTCCCGTTGGAGCTGGAGCTGGGAGCGGTTCTGCGCATTCCGTCGATGGAGCACGTCAATATGCGTCTCATCGAGTGAGGAGTCTAAACCCGGATTGCCACTTTTGGCCGCGGTTTTGCTAACAATTGGATGGTCTTCGTCGACGCCGTAGCGTCAGAGGGTTCCAGCGTTGAATGCGTTGTGTTCAAGAGAGGAGGGGCGTACCATGGAATCCCAATCGGAGATGCCGGTTATGAACTACCTTTCTGACAATTTCAGAATAAATCTGAGATCGTTACGGCTCCGATCGCAAGACCGGTTGAAGCTTTTCTCGGGGGGGCACATACAACTCCAGTTCATCGTGGAGGCTTTCAACCTGTTCAACAAGGTGAACTAGAACGGCATCAACAACGTCGTGGGAGGCATTGTTTCAACGGCCCATGCCGAGGGGAGCAGGAGTATCCCGGCTAACCGGCCCCTCGGCTTCACGCCGGCCTATGATCCGCGTCAGATCCAGTTCGGATTCAAGCTCAATTCTTAAGGCCATGCCCCTCTTGAAGAAATCGATCTTGGGCACGGTCGGACCGCCTATGCTTCGACATTGAGCCTGCCCTGTCGTTGTGAACGTGGCTCTCGAATGACGATCTCCACGTCGCGTCCCAGCGCCGTCAACAGGCGCAGGAGCCGCTCCATGGAAAACTCCTCAAAGCTGCCCCGGAGCAAGCGGGAAACATCGGGTTGGGACAGCCCGAGCAGTTTCGCCGCCTCGACCTGCTTGAGGCCGCGCTGGCGAATGATCTTGTCGATCCGGGTGACCAGTTTCGCCTTAAGCAGGTGTGCTTCGGCCTCCGGGAGTCCCAAGTCCGCGAACACGTTTCCGCTCCCGCGTTCGATCTTCACTTTGTTGGTCTTCATCGATCTACCCTCCGCCGTAATTCTCGCTGTAGTGCTGCTCGGCCGCTCTGAGCCTGCGCCTCACCAGATCGATCTCCTGCTTCGGCGTCGCGATGCCCCGCTTGGCCTTCTTCTGGAAGGCGTGCAGGACATAGACGGCGGCCTTGAACCGGACCGTGTAGACCGCCCGGTAGGTGTCGCCGTCGTAACGTGAGACGACCTCCAGGAGGTTGGCGCCCAACCCCCTGAGCGGCTTGGCGTCGCGGTGCTTGAGCCCGACCTGGGCCTGATACAGGGCAAAGCCAACCACGCCCCGCACGGTGGCCGGGAACATCTTCAGGTCTGCTTTGCTGGAGCCGATCCACTCGACAGGCTTCGGAACGTCCGTGGCCATTCCTGATTATAGTTGTTCCGCCATATATGCGCAAGCCCCATCCTGACGGCAGGGATCGGCGCGCTTCTTCATTTCTTCGATCCGACCCGATGCTTTTCCCGCCGCTCCGGTATGTATCCATTGAAGGGCCACTAAAGCGGGTGGTCCGAGTGGAGACCGGACGCATGGGCTTACACACATTCCAACCGACGTTCCTCATCCAGATCGAGGGACAGGCATTTTCGGCGGACATCACCGGCGAGATCACCGCGTTCGTCTTCGAGGACAACGAGGAGGAACTCGACGTCATGGAGCTGTCCGTCACCAATCGCAATTTGCAGTTTGTGGACGATCCGCTCTTCCAGGAGGGCAACGAGATCGTCGCCCGCTTCGGCTACGTGGGGAACCTCTCCCCGCGCAAGAAAGCGGTGATCAAGGACATCGACTACGATTTCCCGGAAAACGGCGATCCGCGCATCCGGCTCAAGGCCTACGACAAGGGCTTCCAGCTCGCGGGCAAGGAGAACCAGAAGGTCTGGCAAAGGGCGGCGCCCGGCATCCTGTACTCGGAGATCGCAGAGGAGATCGCCGCCGCCAACGGCCTGAAACCGTTCGTGATGCCCACGGTGGGCCGGCATCTGCGCGTCGTGCAGAGCAATGTCTCCGACGCCCGGTTCCTCAAGGACCTCGCCGTCAAGGCCCGCGACCGGGACGGCGACGGAGTCACCGGCTACGCCTTCTTTGTCGAGGACGACGGGCTGCATTTTCACCCCCGCACCCAGACCCGGGCCGGCGGCGTCGACCTGCGGCGCAAGGCGGCGGTCGAGCACGCGGCCGACAACGAGACCACGCCCGAGCGGCCCTCGCTCGGCAGGCGCACCTATCTGGTGGACGGCGACACCGGCGAGGCCGCTTACAAGGAGCGGGAGTCCGGCCGCATCGTGCCGAGCTTCGAACGCTCCGAGGGCTTTCACGAGGAACCGCGCCAGGAACCGGCCCAGGACCTCGCCGAAGGGACGTTCGCCGCGGCCGAGCTCCATCAGGTCGAGGCCGTGGCCGTCACCCTGGGCATCCCGGGGCTCCGCGCCAAACAGAACGTCGAGATCAAGGGCGTCGGGGCCAAGTTCTCCGGCGTCTAGTACTGCCACGCGGTCCGTCACGTCATCGGCGAGGGCGGCTACTACTGCGAGCTCAAGCTCCGCAAGAACGCGCTCGGCCGGGGCGCCGGCGACAAGTCGGTCGAGACCCAGGGCCGGCGCAACGAACAGGAAGCGCCCGCGGTTCCCAGGGTCGAGCCGCCCGCGATGGTGCGCGTCGACGCCGACAGCGGCCGCCAGCTCGAGGGAGTCGGCCATGGGTGATCTGAACCGCAATTTCTCGGAGCACGAGTTCCGCTGCCGCTGCGGTTGCGGCCGGGCCGAAGTCAACCCCGCCCTGGTCGAAGCGCTGCAGGCGCTGCGGGATCTCGCCGCCCGGCCGGTGCGGATCACGAGCGGGTACCGCTGCCCCGATCACAACCGGTCCAAGGGCGGCAAGCGCCGCAGCCAGCACCTGCTCGGCAACGCCGTCGACATCGTGATCGACGGCCTCACGCCCATCGAAATGTACTGCCTCGCCGAGCAGGTGGCAGCCTTCCGGAACGGCGGGCTCGGCATCTATCCGAACAACGGAATCATTCACGTGGACGTGCGCGACGAACACGCCCGTTGGGGCCGACTCGACGGCAAATACGTCTCGCTCGCCCAAGCCCTCCAACAAGCGACAGGAGACTCACATGCAACTGCTTGAACAGACCCTGATCTTCTTTTTCGACCACAAGGAGCTCCTGACGACGCTGCTCGTCAGCCTCATCGCGATCCTCAAGCTGACCTCGTGGGGCCGGGCCCAGTCGGCCGCGCTCGACGCGGTGATCGGCATCGTCGAGCGGGTCGGCGACAAGAAGGTCAACACCGACATCGCCACCCAGGAAGCCCAGCTCAAGGGGAACAAGCCGCTCGAGCTGCGCTTCCAAGCTTGGCACCGGGCGATCCTCTATGCCTCCGACCCGGCCTACCTGGATGCGGTTCTGGACGAGGAACGCGGCTGGCGCGAGCTGAGCATTCCTCCGATAAGCCAGCTGGTGTTCCGGCACCGGCTTCTGGCGGACTTCTCAATCGAGCCCTTCCAGTTCGTCGCGCAGGCCCGGCGGCGCAAGAACGCCCCGGCCGAGGAGGCGCCATGACGCCGAAACAGCAGCCGACAGAACCCAGAGAATCCCCGAAGATGAACACATCCGGCATGCTGAAGCTCTTCGTCTATGGCACGCTCAAGCGCGGGTCCTGGAACCACGACTCCTTCTGTCAGGGCATGCTGGAGATCTGGGAGGCGCAGGTCCGGGGCCGACTCCACGATGGGCCGGGGTTCCCGGTGCTCGAGGTCCCGGACGAGGACGTCCTTGCCCACGGCACCGTGAACCCTCTGGCCGACGTGACCACACAGGCGGGCCTGTCCGACTCGATGGGAGCAGACCCCCGACCGCTCCCCGAACGCGCCACAGCGGGCGCCTGGGGCGCCGTGTACGGGGAGCTGCTCACCTTCGACGACCCCGAATCCCGCCTGCCGCCCATCGACCGCCTGGAGGGCTTCCGCCCGGGTGGTTCCAGCCTCTACCGGCGGGTGCTGGTCCCGGCCACGGTGGAGGGCGTCTGCGAGCTCGCCTGGGTCTATACGGTCGAGACGACCGGCATCAAACGGCGCCGGATCGTGTCCGGCCGCTGGCCGGAGTAGCGGCTACCACCCTTCCATCACCGAAGAGCACGCCTTCCTGGCGAGCTCTCTCCTCTTCACAGCAGGGGCAGGGAAATTCCAAAGTTGCTGAAGATTGTTGTAGGCGGGGTCGCGGATGTTCGAAACGCCGGAGCACTCGCCATTGGGAGAGGCTGAAATTCTTCGCTTAGAGGGCCTCCCGAGGGCGCCGACGCGGTGCGGATCGGGCAGAGTTCCTGGCCACCGGCGGGTCCGGGCGCACGTCCTCCCGTGCCGGTTGCCCGGCGGGCCCCTCCCAGCGCTCAGCGCCGTCAGCGTACCGCGAGGGCGAGCGCCGAGCTGAGGCTGTAGCTGAGTTCCTCCATGGCGTCCGCGATGTTCGTCTTGCCCAGCAGGCGCAGGATCGACAGCGCCAGGTTCGCGAAGAGCGCCAATATCCGCGGAAGGTGGTTCTTGCGCGCCTGGCAGGCGTCCTCCCGCAAGGCCCCGCCGCGCACGCGGTGCACCCCGTTCTCAATGGCCCCCCAATAGCCTCTGTTCAAATGCCGCAACTCGCGCCTGCTGGCATGCTGCTGCGGCAGGTTGGTCAACAGCTAGCCCGGAAATCTCACAAGGGGGTAGAAAAAGGGCCGCCTGTTGTGGCATAAAACATGGCTCAATTAGCGAAACGTATGCATTGGGGTGTCATTGAGGCCACCAAGCAGCTACGAGGGGACGCCTCTCGCACCAATCCGACCTGCTGAAACCAGCGCAGGTAGCTGTCCAAGTACTTCGTCGCTACCCCCCGAAACGGTTGCAGAAACGCTGTCAATTGTTGGTGCCGATTGTTCACCGTTTGGATGTGATAGCTCCCGCGCACCCGCATGCCCGCCGACACGTTCACCGCCTCGTGCTGGACCCCCAGCCGCCGGGCACAGCCCGGATACGCTCGACCGCCGTCGCTCAGCAGCACCGCGTCGCTGGCCAGCAGCGGCTCCAGCGCGGCCTGCAAACTCGCCTGGCTCACTCTCTTCAGCACTTGGCCCGCGGTCGCGCCCCCGCGCGCGGCGGCCAGCAGCACCGGCACCTGCTGCTTGGACAGGCCCCGCTGCCGGGCCCGCCCGCCCCGCCGCCGGGCCTTCCGCTCTAGCTTCCGCTCGCCCTTGCGGCTCTCCAGCACATACGTTTCGTCCGCTTCCACCAGCCCTGCCAGCCGCCCCGCCAACTGTCCCGCCTGCGCCATGAAGCGATGCCGCCAGCGAAACGCGGTCGTGACCGCCACCCCGCAGCGCTGCGCCGACTGCCGGACCGATTCCCGCTCCACCAATGAGCGCCCCAACGCCAGCCAGCGCTGCTTGTGATGCAATCCAGACAGCGCCGTGCCGCTCAAGGCATTGAACGTCTTGCCGCACTGCTTGCAACTGTAGCGGCGCAACCCGCGCGTCTTGCCGCGGCGCACTGCCCCGCCGGCCTGGCAGTGCCGACAGCGCCGCTCGGCGTCAATTTGCAGTTCAATCGCGGCCACCGCCGCAGCCCCTTCGCTGCGCTCTTGCACGGCCTGCTCGAGTTGCCACCACTGCGCTTCCGTTAAGCGGTCCAACCCCGCCAGCCAACTCTGGAATCTCTCGTTCGTCATGGGACACGATCCTCCTGCACCTAAAAGAATTATACCAAATATCGAACAAAATGCATACGTTTCGCTAATTGAGCCTAAAACATTTATGGAGAAAACGTTAGCGCCACGGAAGACAAGCAGCCCTCCGGTTACAGAGTGTACCCAATCCAGCCTCTCGTTTGCCAAGCATGTTCGCCGCCAAGTTACCGCTCAGTTTGACGGCGGAATGATCAGCTCCGACGGCGGCGCTGTGCTGTTGCGCGAGGTCGACCGCCGCATCAACTTGCGGCCGCGGCTGGCCGACTGCTTCGAAGATCACCGCGACCCCAAGTTCATCGAGCACCAGGTCGGCGAACTGCTGGCCCAACGCGTCTACGCGCTGGCGCTGGGCTACGAAGAGCTCAACGCTCACGACCAGCCGCTGGCCGGCAAGAGCACGCTGCACCGGCTGGAACGCACGACCGATGGCACCGACCGCTACAAGAAGATCCGCTGCGACCCCGCAGCGGTCGACCGCTTGCTGGCGGACATTTTCGTGGAAGCGCACAGCGAAGCGCCCCAGCAGAGCATTCTCGACATCGACGCCACCGACACGCCGCTGCACGGGCAACAAGAGGGGCGTTTTTTTCACGGTTACTACGGGCATTATTGCTACCTGCCGCTGTACATTTTCAGCGGCCAGCACGTGTTGTGCGCGCGGCAGCGGGTGGCCAGTCAAGACGCGGCGGCGGGCAGTGTCGAGGAGCTGAAGAGGATCGTCAGCCAGATCCGCAAAGCCTGGCCGGAAGGGAAGATCGTGCTGCGGGCCGACGCCGGGTTTTGCCGTGAGGAGCTGCTGAGCTGGTGCGCGCAGCAGCAGTGGCTGGACTATCTCGGGGGGCTGGCGCGCAACCCGCGCTTGCGGAAAATGATCGAGGACGAGATGGCCCAGGCCGCCGAGCAACAACAGCAGACGGGCGAGCCGGCGCGGGTGTTTGCCGAGCTGGCGTAGCAGACGCTAGAGAGCTGGAGCCGGGCGCGGCGGGTGGTGGCCAAGGCGGAGCAGTTGGAAGGCAAGCAGAACCCGCGCTACGTGGTGACGTCGCTGGACGCCGCGAGCTGGCCGGCCCAGCAGTTGTACGAAGACCTCTATTGCCAGCGCGGGGCGGCGGAGAACCGCATCAAGGAGCAGTTGAGTTTGTTCGCCGACCGCATGAGCACCGAGACGCTGCGGGCCAACCAACTGCGCTCATACTTGTCGACGCTGGCGTATGTGATGATGCTGGCGCTGAGGCGGCTGGGGCGGCGGGGGACGAGCTGGGAGCGGGCGCAGACGGAGACGATCCGGCGGGTGCTGCTGAAGATCGGAACGCAGGTGAAGATCAGCGTGCGGCGGGTGCGTTTATCGCTGTCGAGCGGTTATGCGTCTGGGCAGGCGTTGGCGGCGGTGTATCGGGCGCTGCGTCCGCCGGGATTGGCAACTGCTTGATAACACAGGGCGAAAAAATGGCCGCTGCTAGGGAGCGGCATGGCGAAGTGTTTCTAAAATCGGGGGAAACCCGAAAAACGGACTTTTCGAGGGCCGTGATCAGCCTATGGGCGCCATTTCCGGGCCAAAATTGGCAGCCTCGATCGCCCGTCCAGAGCCCCTCGCCCCCGCGCCGAGGATGATTCCGACTTGCAGCCCAAATTTCGGCCCTGGCGGAGCTGCTGTGAGAAATGCAGGCTAGAGCCGGACCACACCGGTAGGGGCGAGCAACGGCGGAACCGGGTTTCGGCTGGAAGGGGGCCGACGCGAAGTTCCCCGCCTCCAATCGATCATCGAGCTGGTCGAGCCTTGGCGGATCGACGCCTTAGACAAGTCCGCCGCAAACGGGGCAGCCCGAAACGCCGGCGGTTCCGGCGCTTGTGATTCGGGGGTCATGCCTCGCCGCAAGACATTGTTCGGCAACAGCTTGAACGGGTTGTACTGGAGCCGACGTTGCGTCTTCCGGAAGTTCGCCACCCCGTCGTCCGGTGTCACCGTCCTTCTCATTGAGACAACATTGACGTGCGGCGGGTCTTCACTCGACGTCCGGGCAACGCGCAGTGGAGACGCTTCGCATCACGTCCCGCAGCGCAGGGCCTTGGCCGATTCGGGTGAGTCCCTCAACTCGCTCGTGGCGCTTCGAACGCATTTAGCGCGCAAGTACGCGCAGGTCGCGATCCAGTTCCACGACCGCGGTGCCGAATCCGCTCCCGGCCCGCCAGGCGTAGCGGACGTCGAAGATCGATACGCGATGACCCTCCTCGGTTTCCTCGACACGGTAGGCCGGGAAGCGCTTCCACGTGGCCAGCCCTCGGACGTGAGGGGCGGCGAGCGCGGCCTGCACGATGGGGCCTTCGCCGCCCCAATCAACGGGAGGAGCGGTGATGCGAACGGGCTCGGCCGACGACCAGTCGACTTCCAGGAGACGGTAGCGCGTGCCGCTAGCGACCACGATGTTGCGGCGCAACGGGTTGCCCGGCACAGGGCTCGCCATGACCTCCGCCGGAGCGTCGCCGCGTTCGGCCTGCCACTTGGCCACCTGCCACTCCGCGAGCTGCGACCCGGTGATCATGATCGCGATAAAGAGGCCCGTCGCCGAGATGCAGAGGGTGGCGAGCAGAGCGATCTGCTGTTGCAAGTACCCGGAGAGGCGCAGCCAGACAATCGCGGCCACCCCTGTGCACCACAGGAGCTTGGGCGCGAAGGGAAGGCCTTCGAACCCGGCGACGAGCGAGGTGGTTGCGAGTCCGAGCAGCATCCAGCCGGCGGATCCGACGAGCGTGGCGCTACGGGCGAGGACCACCGGCGCACCCAGCATCAACCAGACCCAGGGGTCGACAATGAAAAGCGCGTCGCCGTAGAACCACGTATTGTCGAACGGCATCAGGAAGCGGACCCCGTACGTGTTGAGCCAGTCGAGCGCCGGGTGCGAGGCAACCGCTAGGGTACTGAGTCCGAGTAGCGGGCCGACCCGCGCCCGAGGCTCCTGTCCCCGCCAGCGTGCGAGGGCACGATCGAGCAGCAGCAGCGCGAGTGTCAGGACAACGGGCAGGACTGCCACCGCCAGCACCCCGTGGGTCCAGCCGCGCCGGACTGCCAGCGCCAGATCACGGTCCACCAGCATCGTGACCGCGTCGATGTCCGGCAGGTTGCTGCCGAGGATCAGGGCGGGAGCGGCCAGCGGAGTCGAGTCCCTGAGCCGAGTCTCCGCGAGTGCAGCTCCCGCCAGGGTGTGGGCAAGTGGGTCCATCGATGGGAGGAGGATGCACGCTTGCGTGCGCGGCCAAGTTCCGGGCGCGCAAGTTGATCGGATCCAGTTCGATCTTCAGGATAGGCTCTCGACTCGGGGAGAGGCATTCCCGCGGTGCACTCCCCCTCCCGTGGCAGCAGGCACGGTCAGGGAGCCTTCACCGAGATTTCCTGCGGACGCACCCGGTCCTGAGTGCCGCTGGAAGGCTCCCGCCGCATCCCGCTGGACGGAGGCGCGCTGCACTTATGCGCCAACCATCCGCACGCGCCCCGGGTGCCCGGGAGGCTCTGCATTCGCTCCAGATAGCGCCTGGCGCGTCGCCCGGAACGGCCTCCACGGCCTGGACCGCGAGGCCCGGGGAGCGTTCGCCCAACGAGTGACAGCCCAAAAACGGGTCCTGCCTAGCTCTCGGGCCGGGGCCTGTCGATGTAGTGAATCTCGACCGGTCTCATGAGTCTGGTGAGCAATACGAGCGTCAGTTGAAGATCAACTTGGAGAATGCTTCGAGCCCTTCGGCGGTGTGGAGTTCGAACTACCGGTACGCAAACCGATGCGCGAGCCTCCCGATTTCAGTTGAGGCTCGCGGATGTTCGTTCTCGACACCAACGGGGTGTCCGAGTTGATGCGCCCGGCACCTGATCCCGTGATCGCATCCTGGGTCTCAGAACGGGCGACATCGACACTCTTTCTGACGACGGTTACCGAGGTGGGGTTGCGCTTTGGCCTTGCGGTTATGCCAACGGGCAAGCGTCGGGACGGCCTTGCCGGTGCGTTCAAGCGCATGCTGGAAACGGGCTTTGCGAACCGCGTCCTGCCGTTCGATAGCGTCGCGGCGCGCGCCTATGCCGAGATCGCGGCCGCGCGACGCCGTCTCGGCCGGCCGATCCCGGAAGCCGATTGCCAGATCGCGGCAATCGCTCGGTCACGCGGCATGGCAGTGGCGACTCGCAATATTCGGGATTTCATGGATACGGGGATAGAAATCCCTAACCCATGGAAGGGCGCATGAGCGACACTACCGCGGCCGTGGATTCGAAAGACTGCGTTGGCAAGACCCGCATGAGGGCCACCTTCACCACGCGAGACGGCGACTCCGTGGGGGCCCTTTGCGCCTACGTGAAGAAGCGGTAGGCCGGCGAAGGCGGGCTCTAGACGCCTGTCTCGTCCAGTCGTCGTTCGGCGCGTCGGAGGTATCTGATGCGCAAATGGCACCAAAGAGGCCGCTTGGAGATCGGTGACAGCCTCCGAACTGAGCAACCCAAACGCATATCGGACCAGCCCGTCTAGGCCGGCTCGACGTCTGCGATCTTGAGTAACTGATTGCGTTCTCTGAGCGCAGGCAAGAGCTTGACGTAGGGCGAGTATTGCACCGCGAGGTCCGCTTCGGCGGCGTGCGCGGCGGCGATGCCGGCGCCCTCACTGAGAATCATGAAAACGGGCTCCATCCGGATCGAGGCAAACGCCATGTGCGAGGCCCATACGCAGAAGGTCGCCAGCAGGTTGTCGCACTCGGCCTGTTTCGGCGTGATCGCGCGATAGGGCACTTCATGGACGCTGTGGCCGGGCGTCAAGTCATTCGGGTTCCCTTCGTTTCTAACGAACCCGTCGTGGACGATGCGCTGCACTAGGTGACTGTCGGCTCGGTAGGAACCCGGGCCGATCGTGTCGCTCTCTATGCGGTTCGTCTCGATGTCATGGCTGGTCATTACGTAGGCGCCGACCATACGGCGCGCCTCCCGGATGTAGAGCTGCGGCGTCCAGTGCCCTGTCTGAACATACTCGTCCTGGGGCCAACCCCACGCGAGCATCTCCCGTCGCATCGTTTCCGGCGCTCGCGGGTCGTGACCGCAGAAATAGAGCAATCCCTTGGTGTAGTCGAGGTGTTGTTGCAGGATCGCGCGCCGGGTTACCTCGTCGCCATCCGGGAAGTTCCAGTTCAGGCCGATGCAGGCAGTCGAGAATGGCCCGCCGTCGTTGATATCGGTCTTGCGGTTTGGCAGGGCGCTCGGACTCAAGGCGCCGTATGTCTTCCCGGCCTTGTTCAGAGGGATCCCGCTTTTGGCGGCGATATTGCGGCCAGCAAGTCGTAGCGACTCGGATCGTAGTTCTCCGGCTCCTCGATGGGGAGGCGATTGTCCGGGCGGTCGGTCAGGCAGATGCGTTAGTTGTAAGCCTGCACCTTGCGATCGCCAGCGCCAACCTCCCCGCGAGGGATGTCCATCACGCCGTACATGAGCTTTCCGCTGTCGTCGTAGGGGCTGATGTCGACGTCCCACTGTTTCCGGGTCGTGACCTCCCAGGGCAGGACGCCGGCGTACTTCTCGCCGTACTCGGCGGCAGATTCGCGGCCGACGCGGTAACCCACCTTGGCCTGGGCCAGCAGGTCTCCCTCATAGGTCGCAGCAATGAAGACCCGGCCGACGATGCGTTCGCCGGCAGCGGTCTGGATCGAACGGATCCGCGCCCCGCTCTTCTCGACTTCGGCGAGCCTCTGGTTCAATCGCACGGTGACGCCGCGCACGGCCATCATCTGCGCGAATACCGCGGACGCAACCGACGGCTCGTGAAACCACCACTTGTCCTCGAGAACGCACGGGGGCTGGCGACGCAGGTAGTCCTCGCGTTTCTGGAATCTCCACGCCGCCGGATCGTCGTAGCGGGCCCTGATGCTCCGATAGAACTCGGCGGCCATGCCCCCGATGCTCGCGCCGACGCCGATGTCGGTACGTCCCAATCCACCCGTGACCAACCCGCCGACATGCTCTGTCGGGTCAAGCACGACAACAGATGCGCCCGCCCGGGCCGCGGAGATGGCGGCGACGATGCCGCCGGCCGTGCCGCCATACACGACGACGTCGTAGCCATCCCGCTGGTCGTTGTCGGCCGTGAACGGCGCGCCGCAGCTCGCGGCCGTCAGAGGCATGCCCAAGAGTGGAAGGAATTGACGACGTTGCATCTGAGAACTCGCTTCGGCCAGCGTCACAAGGCTAGCTGGGACCTTCGTGTCGCGCAACGGCTCCTGCACTTCGATTCTCCGTGTGTGCATCTCCCGACTTCTTCGCGAACTAAAGCCGATCGGTGCTGCGGCCGTTGGGGGCGCGGCTCGCTAGATGACTGTGGACAGGAAAGCGAGATTCCAGGTTGAGGCGGACGCGCTACGGCCGAGGAAACGCCGTCTGCTGCTCGTATACGTCGACCGGCTTCCACAGCCTCTTCTCCTTGTACTCCCGGTATCGAGCCGCGTCGGCCTCCGGATTCCTGGTCGGCATCTGCGCTTGGACGGAGTCACGCCACGAACGGAGTTTCGCCAGGAGTTCGCGGGCTTTGTCCGGCATCGCCTCGGACAGGTCGATTGTCTCGCCAATGTCCTCGCGTAGGTCGTATAGCTCGGTGTGCCCGTCCTCGTAGAACTCGATTAACTTGAACGGCCCCTCCCGCACGGCGCCATAGGGAGTGCAAGTGATGATCGGTGTGTGAGCGTTGTAGTGCGGGTAGTGCCAGTAGATCGGTCCTCGGCGAAAGTGCTTGTCGCTCTTGAGCAGCGGGGCCAGGCTCTTGCCGTCAACTTCCGTCCCCGCGTCCACTCCGGCGATATCGAGCATGGTCGGGAACAGGTCAGCGCTGACCACCGGCTCTTCGACGACCAGGCCTTCGGACTGCCCGGGCCATTTGACGACCAGCGGGACGCGTACGCCGCCTTCCCAAGCCGTGCTCTTCTCTCCTCGAAGCGGCAAGTTCGACGTAATGCGGCCGTCCTTCGATAGGCCTCCATTGTCGGAGAAGAAGATGACGACGGTTCGCTCCGCTACCCCCATTTCTTCGAGTCTTGCGATGACGGCGCCGACGCTCTGGTCCAAACCCTCGACCATGGCCGCGTACTCCGGATTCTTCTGCGAACCGCTCGGCCGCTTCTTGCGGTACTTCTCCACGACCTCCGGCCTGCCCTCGATCCGCGTGTGAACCGCGTAGTGCGAGAGGTAGAGAAAGAACGGTTGATCTCCGTGGCGGTCGAGGAAGGCTTCGGCCTCGCGCGTGATGCGATCGGTAAGGTACTCGCCTGGTCGTTCATCGGGGAAGGGACGCCAGCCGAGCCGCTTGATCTTGGCGGCCGGCCAATAGGGCGGAAACATGCTCGCGTGCGAACCCGCGTGGCTGCCGCCGACGCTGAACTGGAAGCCATGATCCTCCGCCCACCAGCCGTTCTGTCCCAGGTGCCACTTGCCGATCGAGGCCGTTACGTAACCAGCCTCTGCGAGCGCCTCGGCTATCGTCGTTTCCTTGTGACGCAAGTAATTGGTCCACTTCGGAATCTCGAGCTTCGCGCCCGGCGGCGTTCTCCCGGGAATCCAGTCGGTCAGATTCGTCGACGCCGGGTACTTGCCCGTGAGGATGCTCGCGCGCGTCGGCGAGCAAGAGTTCCCCGCCGCGTAAGCGTCGGTAAAGCGTGCGCCCTCGGCGGCAAGGCGGTCGATGTGGGGCGTCTCGTAGTAAGTGCTCCCGTAGCTGCCCAGGTCCCGCCAGCCCAAATCGTCCGCCAGAACGAAAACAAAGTTTGGCTGCTGAGCGGCAAGAAGGCAGGCTGCGGCGGAAGCGGCAATCGCGAGACGGAGCATGGCGGCCCAGCGCCGGTTACTGGTCACGGTTTGGTCTTCTCGCGCCAAGCATGGGTATTTGGATCAAGGGTGAAGGCCGACTTGCGCAACGCTCCGGGCGCGCTCGTCTTGGGAAGCCAGCGTGGGTGACCCGAAAAACGTCGCTCGACCGGGGCGCGGTCGCCAGGTTGCGCCAGTCATTCGGATCGCTCTCATGATCGTACAGTTCTTTGGGTCCGTCGGCATAGCGGACCTGCCGGTAGTGCTCCGAGCGGACGGTGTGGTTGCTCCGGCCGAGGGTCATTACCGCCGGCCGCCTGAAGCGCCCGGGGATGCTCTGGGCCGTGGACCGAGCGAATGCGATCATAGCCCTCCGCTGCGCGCAGCTCTCCAATCGGTTTGAAGACTACGGGAAGACCGGGCTGTAGCGTAGGATTCACAGGAATGTCGCGCACCCCCGGGGCGATCTGCGTCCTCGGGGCCTCGGCCCGATCCTTCAGACAGAAGGTCGGGGATGAGCTGAACGCCCCGCCCGGACGGCCGCGGCAGCTTCGCGGATACGGTTGGGTTCCCGATCAGAGACGGCTGAGAATCTGAGTCTGGTGAGAAGTGCAAGCCAGTAGCGTCGCGGCAGGCGAGCTGGCATCGCGGGCGGCAAGCCGGTGGCCCGGCCCACGTCCTTGCGCAGCAGGCTCTCCCCTGGCTTGCTCAGCGCCCGCGGCCGGACCTGCCCCCGCTCTGCTCAACGGGCCGGCAAGCCGGGTTTGGGTCGCCGAATCAAACTTTCGCTGGCCCAAAACCAGACGGCCAAACAATGAGCCTTCCGAAGAAGGGATCGTCGGCGCGCAGGCGCCCCCGCCGTTACAGGGCGGTCAGGGCTCTAGTCTCAGCTTCCCCCAATGAATGTGGGTTCGCGGCGTGTCGGGGGTTCCGCTGTCCCACACGGCTCGGAAGTCGCCGGGCGCGACTTCGATCAGTGTCGGGTACGAGTTCTTGATACCCGCGTCAAAAAAGGTTTTCTGTTCGCTCCACGCGCCACCCGGTGCCTTTGTCTTGTAGCGAAGAGCCATTCGTCCGCCGGGTTCTCGTTGTGCCGGACCGTCGTTGTAGACGTATACGTGCGTGCCGTCGCTGGCCCGGCCAAAGAAAGCCTTTGACTTGGCGTTGTGCAGCTCGGGCTCTTCCTGGGAGACGCTCCAGGTACGGCCGCCGTCTGTGCTGCTGCTGGAATAGGCGCGAGGGGGGTTCGTTGTCAGGCTGGAGTCGTCGTAGTTCGCGGTCCGCATCACAATCTTGAGCTCCCCGGGGGCGTCGCCCGGGGCGATGTTGCCTTCGTGCAGGAACACGCGAGCCGTGGTTGGCTGGGGGATATAGGCTTCCAGCTTCCACTCGAGCAGGCTTGTGCTGCTGAGGATGAAGTGGTCGCGGGAGCCCCGCGGATCGTTTTGGAGCGTGTTGCGGTGGGCCGGCAGCAGGAAGAGTTTTCGACCATCGATCTCTGTCTCGACGATGCCGGCGTTGGTGATCAGCGGGCCGGTGTAGTGCATGGCCATCTCGACTGGCGTCCAGCTGCGTCCGCCGTCGGCCGTGAAGGCGGCGACGAGCTTCGATTCCTCGCTGTTCTCGTAGGCGATCGGACAGCGCATCGCGAAGCACCAAACGATGTCCTGCCCAGGCGCGCGGTAGAGGACCGGATTGGCGTAGGCGAACTGGAGGGCCCCCTGACGCTGGCGATGATCGAAGATGGCGACCGGTTCTTCCCACGTATCGCCGTCGTCTCGCGAGATCGTGGCCAGGATGTCCCCCATGTCCTTCTTCCCGTTGACCATCGCGCCGAACGCAACAATGAAATCCCCCTCGCGCTCCCCCTGTATGATGAAGGGCTGCCAGATGCGCCACGCATAAGGATGTTGTGTGACGCGTCGGATGACGCGCACGTCGGAAACATCGCCTTTGTAGCCTTCCGTCTCTGCAAGGACGGTGGGGCCGCCGAGCAGGATTGCGACCTGCGCGGCGGCGACCATCCAAGCTGATTTTCGAATCCTGCTTCTTAGCGCCATCGCTACAAAGTAGCGTAGCGTCGGTGGAGGCGTCAGCTGCTCTGCCCGTCCGGTCCGATGGCCTCTTCTCACGCTCGCAAGTGCAACCGCTAGCGGCCTCTCGTTCCGCCGGGCTGGCTGGATGCGCCACTAGATGGAAATGAGTCGATTTGGACTCATGGCGCTGGCCATCGCAATCCTCCTCGTCTCCGCATGGCCGTCCCCGGCGGCTAGCCGGCCAAACCATCCTGCCAATCGTCTCCGAGGAAAACGATCCCGAGGCTCGGAGCGTACGGAGATCCATACGCGCGTGCGCCGAACATCGAAGAGCTCGCCCGTGACGGACTGCGGCCGGCCTGCGCAATGAAAACGCGATCGAAGCGCGCTCCGTTAGCGGCCCTCGGCACTTGACTTCCCGAGCTGTCTTCGACACCATGTTGCGGCACTCTTCGAGCCTCAGCACCTGCCGCACCCTTAACCGTCCACCAAAGCCTAGTAACCCCAGCCCGAGCTCGGCACGCTGCAGCGCCGCCAGGCGGCCGCCCTGCTCGGCGTCGCCGTCGTGCGCAAGCTTGTCACGCTGTGCAACGCCCTGCTGCGCGACAACCGCACCTGGCGACCGGAACCCCTTTCCCGCGAGGCACTCGCCTGAATGCCGCCGCCCTCCCGGCCCTCTCTCGCGGCGGCGGCCTGCTGCCGCCCGCCTGTGGCCCGCCAACCGCACTACCCATGATGCACACCGTGTTTTCTCGCCGTTCCCGCTTGACACGCAACACGGAAGCTGGTGCGCCCTGACGAATTCGAAGATCCTTACGGCATCGAAGCGGTCTCCCGAGCGAACCAGGCCGCGGCTTTTGACAGGATCTCCCGCTCCATCCGCAGACGCCGGTTCTCCCGCCGCAGGCGCACCAGCTCCTCCCGCTCGACACTGCTCAGGCCGTCCTGGCGGCGGCCCTGGTCGCGCTCCGCCTGCTTCACCCAGCGTCGCACCGCATCCCGCGAAACCCCGAATTCCCGGGCCAGCTCTCGCACCGGCCGATCACCGATCTCCGCCAGCTTCACGACCTGCTCCCGGAATTCGTTCGGGTACGCCTTCACATAGGCATGCTTGCTCATCGCTTGGGGCCTCCTTGCTCCCCGCCCTCTCAGGGCAGCAGCCCCTGCCTACACAAGCTATCTCATGTGTCCACGAAAACGCAGCCACTCCAGTACTTGCAATACCCGTTCTACGGCAGCCGGCAGATGAGTCGCCACTTGCGGCGGGAGGGGATCGTGGTCGGCCGGCACCGTGTGCGGCGGCTGATGCGAGGGATGGGCCTGGAGGCCATCTACCGCAAGCCGCGCACCAGCGAGCCGCAGCCCGGGCAGCGCATCTACCCCTGCCTGTTGGGGGGTCTCGACATCCGACACCTCTGTCAGGTGGAGTGCGCGGACATCACCTGCATCCCGACCGCGCACGGGTTCCTATACCTGGTGGCCGTGATGGACTGGCACAGCCGCAGCGTGCTGTCGTGGCGGCTGTCGAACACCATGGACGTCGCGTTCTGCGCGGAGGCCCTGGACGAGGCGCTGCGGAGCGGGCCGCGACCGCAGATCTTCAACACCGACCAGGGCAGCCAGTTCACCAGCGAGACCTTCGCCGGACGGCTCGAGGCGGCGGGGGTGCGCGTGTCGATGGACGGCCAGGGCCGGTGCATGGACAACATCTTCAGCGAGCGGCTGCGGCGCTCGCTGAAGTACGGAGCGGTGTACCTGCATGAACTCCGGGACGGGCTGGCGGCACGGCGGGCGATCGGCGAGTGGATCGCGTTCTACAACGTGGTGAGGCCCCACTCGGCGATGGATGGCCGCACGCCGCAAGAAGCGCTGCAAGCCACCGACACCGCGGCGGCGAGGCGTGCCAGGGATTCCTGATAATGGTGGGAAGGGCGGGGCTTGGAAACCACGCCGGGAGCGGCCCGGGAGGGTGGCAGGAAGCGGTCTCGAGCCACCTCCAAGCCCAGCTACAATGAGGCAGATCGACGAACAATGAGAGTTGTGGAGTACACCTTAAGAATGTCGATCAGTGGTCCAAAGAAGTAGGATCACCTCAGTGCCCGAAGACAGACTGGACCCATTCGCACGGCGCAACCGTATGTAGGAACCAGTGAATGGCACGGCGGCGATCTCCGGTTTCCTGATGGGCGTGTTGACACTTGCCGGGTGCGCTGGTCGAACATTGACGTCACCGCTGGTGGAGACCGCTCCGATGGACTGCGGAGACACGGCGATGACATGTCGCGGTGTCGATTCGGGCCGCTTTGGTGGACCGTTCGGGATCAGTCCGGGGGATCCTTTGCCCGAGGGTGCCGAGCCGGTGAACAAGTACGGTCACCACTTCTCGACTGACGTGCCGCTTAGGCATCCAGCCTTTGTCCACTACTACGCGTCGTGGCATGAGGATTTTGGCATCTGCGGTATCGGCGCGCTGTCACGGGTTGTCGATATCGAGCGCAACAAGACGGAGCTAAGAAACCTCTTCAACGAGATCAACAGCCAGATTGCCAGTCAATACGGCAAGCCTCAATGGAAGACTCCGAAAACGAACCCGCAAGAGCACCTATCGTCGGGCTGGTCCAAGCACGGAAACCCTGAGATCGAGAAAATTATGCTACCCACTCGAGCGACTCATCGGAATGCCGCCGTTCTCAGGCTTTCGGTCCAATTCGGTGGGCCGGTTGTGGATTGCGATGTAGCCATCCGAAAGTCACTGATGGCGAAAATCGAACCGCGAAAGGCCGGACTGTAGCAATCGATGGAGGAACCAAGGAACCATTGACGTCAGTGCTACAGGCTGATTCGATTCGGAGCGAATTTCTGTCCCAATTCCGACACGACGCCAAGGCGCTTGCGCCCCTCGCGTCCGATTCTCTCCTTCAGGTCTTGCAGGGGCCTCGGATTTCGTCGCGGGGCATCGCACGTCGGACCCAATGAAATCGCAACATCGGCCTCCCCGTGTAGCTGACGTTCTGCCGGCCCTCGGCACTTGACTTCCCGAACTGTCTTCTACACCATGGTGCGGCACTCTTCGAGCCTCAGCACCTGCCGCACTCCTAACTGTCCACGGTTCTATACCCACCCCAACTGGTTGGCCCGCATGGTGTGCGCCGAGGTGCGATCCGCGAACAGCGCCAGCTGCTGTTCGCTCGCATGCCTGCCGGGCCCGCTCCATCGCCGGGGCCAGGCTCCGCTTCAAGCGCGCATTCTGCGCGATTCCCAGCACATGCTCCACTCCCTGCACCCCGACCAGGCCAGCAATTCCTCGCCGCAGAACCCGCTGTCGCCGCGCAGCCAGATCTCCTCCAGCGTGCCCTCCGCCGCGTCGCGGTCCGCCGTCCGCAGGCGCGCCCCCAGCAGCTGCTGGCCGCAGAAGATGTACAGTGGCAAGTAACAGTAGCTGCGGCAGTACCCATGGAAGAAGCGGCCTTCCTGCCGGCCATGCAGCGGGTCATCCGTCGCGTCCACGTCCAGCACGATGCGCTCCGGCTGCGCGCCGTGCCAGTCCAGGAACAGGTCCGCCAGCAGGCCGTCCAGCCGCGCGGTGTCGGCCACGATCTTCTTGTAGCGTTCCCCGGGGCCCGGCGCCGCCGGATGGGGATTCAAGAAAGAAATAATTCTAACTAGGACAATCTACATGGAGAAATTGATACAGCCAAACACACGACATTCGGTCACATCAGACACGATTTTTCTCTGCAGATAACCAACGAAAAAGATCCTGATAGTTACAAAGAATAATGTCGGGATTGTGGCTGCAATAGTCGAAGATATTTCTCAGGTATAGCGCTTGAGGATCGTGCTTAAAACTTGTGCTGGGATGCGTGGTAAGAGATAACCAAAGGTTATTCTTGAGGGCTAGATTCACGCACCCCTCTAAATAGGAACTCCACTCAGTCACTGGTCGGGGGCTTCCCCCCATATCTACATCAAAGAATGATCGATCTTGATGTCCACAAAAAGGAACCTCCAACAGCCCAGTGGGATAATACACTGGCTGCTGGCTAGGGATCATGTCGATCCAACTCTGATCAGTGCCTTGGACAGACCGTTGAAATTGAGTTGTCACCCATCTAATCCCAACGTCGAGAATCACCTGTTGTACATCTTCTCGACCATGCAGCGCATTCTCGTAGCCACCCGGTCCGCGCAGACCAATATTTTCCGTTCCGCAGTGTCTCTCGATTAAGTTCTTCGTTTTCGTCAGTTGGGACCGGATTTCCTCAACCGGTGTGCGGAGGAGGGAGTCATGGTTGTACATGTGACTGTCAATCGCGTGGCCACGACCGGCGATTTCCGTCCAGAGAGCTGCATCTTCGGTCTCCTCAAAGGTATTCCCCTGCACAAAAAACTGAAGCCCAAGTCCATAGTCTTCTGAAATGCTTGCCAGCAGTCTGACGTAAGTCCGTACATCTTCATTCAGGTGGCCGTTGGCGACGCACTCACCGTCACGTGGCCAACCGAGATTACGATCGTAGAGATACTCAACACCCGCGCAGGGCATATCCATGTCGTACCCGAACGCAACTGCACACCCCCCATCACGTTTGGGATTGTAACGCTCGATCTCGCTCGCCACCCGCTCCTGCGAACGACACCGGCTCATCGAAAACGAAGTTGTGAGTGCGCCGACAGCGGCCTTCGTTGATTTCTCCCAGAATCTCCGCCGAGAGATGTTTTCCTCCAGCATTTCGTTTTCCTCCGTTCTCTCAGGATCTGCAACCGTGTTCCTATTCCGATAGGTCAAACCGGCTAGTTCGACTTGCTTGGAGAGCGTAAACCTTTGAACTCGAAAATGCAAGCGCTGTCAAGACGTGTCAATAAAGTCGGGAGCAGCAATATGCTCCCGAACCTCACAATGTGTTCTTGGCAGAGTCGCTCGCACAGCTGCCGGTCCGCGTGGCGGCCGATCACTTTGCGGACCGGATGCACCCATCCTATTCGGAAGCAGTTCGCTCGGCTGGTCGACCGCCGGTTCAGGGGTTCCACCATCTCTCCCTGGGCCATCTGCCTGTTCCAAAACCATGTCCCTTGGCAGATCTTGTGGCAGGTGCACTTTACGCTGGCTTGCTCGGACGGGAGCCGATGGCAGGCCCCTTTTCCGGCCAGGCGGTATTCGTCTTCTAGCCGGGAACAGGGAATTTCATTGGCCGGTCTGCACACTGCAAGCAGACGGCAATCCGCTTGTTGGCCGAGCGCTTCAGATCTTGTACGAGGTGCTTGATCGCCGCGAATCTCCTTGTCACGAGGCCTTGGCCAGCCCGCAAGAGTCTTTGTCGTTCACAGTCTGCGCTCGGAAGGACCCGACATAACCCAGCGTTTTGCACCCCGGGATGAAGCACCGCATGCAGAAGTTGCAGAGCAAGGGCGACGTCGAAGCTTCTTGAGGGGTTCCTCTTGACTTCTTGAAAGCGAGCGTCTGGGGCCGGCCGAGTGCTGTAGGAGGTCAACGCGCGGAAGGTGTTCGACGCCATACGCCCCCGCGATCGGCCCGCAGTAGCCCCTGCTGCACCCGTTCTTGCTGCTGGATGATCGCAATGCTGAACAAAATGCCGCACACCGAGGGAACGCTGTCGCCGGCACCACGCAGCCAGAAGACGCTGGAACGCATCAGACAGTGGTGAATCTGGCCCGCTTGGCCGGCTTCGTGCCCTCCAAGCGGCCGCTCCCGCCGGGCAATGTGATTGTGTGGCAGGCGCGGCAGCTGATTGAGCTCACGGTATGCTGGAAGGAGGCTCGAACCGCTCGCGTCAAGCAGGCGGTCACCAATGACTTAACTGCGCACGAGTGAAAGGTTGGACGGGGCTCTACCCGGCAGCCGCACCTGAGCAGTCCGTCGGATCGTCGGAGCCGCTCCACGCGAAGCGAGATTATGCATGCGGTTCGTCTCGCCTACTTTCTGCTCCGCATGATATTCTCAGCGGGCAGAGGTAACCAGATGAGACGCAAGTCGTGTGCTGAACGCACAATCAATGTACTTCAGACCGGAGTCTCAGGTTCAACCGACAGAATCTTTCCTCGGTTAGTCTGTCTCTGTATTGTGCTGCTACTCATCGGGTGGTCAGCTTCTTTTGCGGCACACGACGACCTCTTCGACCTAAAGGAAGTAACCGATGGCGTCTACATCGCGCAGGCACAGCGAGCGCACATCCTCAATTCCAACGCCGCAGTCATCATGCTCGACGATGGCGTCCTAGTCGTCGATACACATTCGAAGCCCTCAGCCGCCCGAGCGCTAATCCAACAGATCAAGGCGATCACTGACAAACCCGTGCGCTATGTTGTTGATACCCACTTTCATTACGACCACTTCCAAGGCAACGGTGCGTACAGGGAGGCCTTTCCGGGCGTGCAGGTGATCGCCTCCGAGCCAACTCGCCATGGCATTGTCCACCGTGGCATTCCACGTATCAAGGCAGAATTGGCCGGTGGCGAAGGATTCGGCAGGTACATCCGAAGCATTGAGCAAAGCCGGCTCGCGCTCGCTGAGACCTCCGACCCCGGCGAACAGGAAAGACTCAAGCGGGAGATCGCACTTGAAGAAGGCTATCTCGACGAGTTGCGAAACATAGGAAACGTCCTTCCCACAATAAGTTTCGAGAGGAGCCTGGTCCTCCGTCGTGGCGATCGCGAGGTGCAGATCCTTTTTCTTGGTCGAGGCCATACGGACGGAGACACCCTTGTATTCCTCCCTAAGGAAAGAATCCTCTGCACTGGCGATCTTGTACATGCGTGGGGACCCTACATGCCCGACAGTCACCCCTACGATTGGATCCAGACCCTAGAGAATGTCGAAAAGCTCGACTTCCACCGCATCATTTCGGGACACGGTGACGTGCTGCAGGGCAAGAGGCAGGTGACTCTGTGGAAACACTACTTGCAAGATTTGATGGATCAGGTCGGAGAGTTGTATGCACGAGGAGCAACGGTCGACCAGATCAGGCAGGACATAGATCTGTCGAAACACTTCTCGCTCATTGATCGCCTTGAACCGGGTGTGGATGCCCACATCCGTAAGGCGTACCGTGAAATCAGCTGGGAACCGTAGCAGCCTCGTCCAACCATTTTCTTGGTAGAACTAACGGTCCTTGAAGTCTTGATCGTTGTTATCGCCAGTTAAAGCATAGCGAACCAAATTTCCACTCATGGCTCTCGCCACACAGCTATAGATTTAGAGTAACTACATCGACCTCGAGGCTTTTCCCTAGCCTCTATCAGAGCCACTCGATTGATACGAGCAACGTCGCAATCGACGCTCTTCACTCAATACGGTTGACTCGAGAATTATCCATTTGGCTACTGTATCCAGATGCCAAGTGATAGAGTAAGGTTCGCTTTGATATGCGAAGCAACTGACGAACCTGACTAACACACATATCGGAACCCGAATGCATGAGATACCCACGATGCATCTCCGGTCGTTACGCCAGCCCGGAACTCGACACAGGGGACCGACAGCTACTACTTTTCCGAAGTAGTTTCACGTGTGTTAGTGCCGGAAATTCTGACTGCCCAAATTCCAGAAATTCTGGCCGGCGCGGCTGAATCAGACTCGTGCGGTTCTGCCGTATCCTCCCGTGCTGGGTGTCCGCGATTGAACTCCCGAGAACGGGAGGAGAACGTGTATGGAGACGAGAAGCGCCGGGACGTCCGTTTGCTGCTGGCGGCTGTTCCGCAAGAGCTGATCGCCAGCATCCGGCTCTCGGACAACATCACGCCGTCGCCACGGAAAGCTGGCCGTCTGCGGCACAAGATGCACTAGGTCGAGTTCTCCCCACAGCTCCTCGTTCGGTTCGCATACGTACTTCCCCGACTTCACCGTGTGCTACCGGCACAGCCAGTGGCGCGGCCGCTGCACCACGTGAGCGCCCAAAGCCCGATACGTCGGACCCGCCTGTCCAAGTTGACAGCGGCTTACCCAGTCGGGCAGGACTCGGTTTAGCGTCCCGACTACCAGTTACGGTTCCAGCAGCCCGTATTTCGCTTTCGTCATCTCACTGATCTTGTGGTATGCGCTGCGAATGCTCGCCTTGCTTGGGCGCGTGCCAATCTCGGCCCGGCCCGTGCAGGCTGTAGTTGCATCCGATGCGGTACCCGAGGAACCGTTGGAAAGCCTTTGGAGCTGGTAGGCTACGACACTCGGTTTGTCATCGAAGAAGATGCGGGCCTTGGCGCCTGAGGCGTCGGGCGTCCCAGCGGTCTAATGCGGCCCCCAGGGGAAGGTCACCCAGGCGATCCCCCCTGGAACTAGTAGGCAGGCGCCAGGCAATGGTCGGTGCTGCGGGCCGACTACGGTCTGGTTGAGCTGGAACGCTCGAAGAAGTCCATGGTGTCATCCAGGGCTTTCTGCATCCCGGGATCCATCTCGAAGCTCGCGGCCTGCAAGGCCACTTCGGGGGCTCTGCCCGAGGAGCTGAACCCGCAGGCCAAGACCGCTTCCATGCGCACCCGAATGTGTTCATCCTCAACCAGCTGGGCCAGCCAGTCGATAGAATGGTCGATCTTGTCCTGCCAGTGGCGCAGCACGCGCGTCGCAGCCGCGCGGGCCCGGTAGTCCTCCGCCTGCAGCAGTTTGTACAGCAGATCCGGCTCGACCACTTCCAGCCCCTGGTAAATCCAGAGCGCTTCGAGAAGAAGACGCTCGTGCCGGGGATCGGCTGGCTCGAGAGCCGCCACCCACTCCTCGAGAGCCGGGACAACCTCATCGGGCCGGCGCTGCTGCAGTTCGCGGCGAGCGAAGTGGCGCGTGGTGCTCTCGTACTCGTTGAGCAGATCCAGCAGCGCGCGGCTCGGCCGGCCCACGATCCCTGGCTGCTGCAGCAGAGGATTGGCGGGGTAGCTGATACGCCAGACGCGGCCGCGAGAATGGTCACGCCCCGGATCGCGTTTCGAATACGCTGTGTTCTCGATGACCGGCGAGCTGAAGTCGAGGACGTACAGGGCTCCATCCGGTCCGAAGGCCATGGCGGTCGGTCGGTAGAAAGGATCCTTTGTGGCCACCAAGTGAGGGGTCACCTGCTGGACTTCGAAGCTCGTTCCTTTCTCCTTGATGTCGTACCAGTAGGTGCCGAGGAAACCGTGAGTCGACAGCTCGCTGACCAAGAATCTCCCCTGGGCCTGTTGCGGAAAATGACGATTGCGGATGATCTCGATTCCGGCAGACGGAGCAGTGCCCTCCGGGGCGAAGGAAAGAGGCGGTTTCCCGCGCCACCGCTCCTTGTTTTTGGGATAGACGAAGTTGGCGGTCAAGATCGGCCTGCTGTAGTAGTTCCCGCCTGAGGCATCGAGAAGCAGCCACTGGCCCCAGTGATCGAACACCTGGCCCCACGGATTCGCAAGTCGATGCGAAATCAGAACATCGAATCGCTGGGATCGAGGCATGTAGCGGAACACACCAGAGTTATACAGCCGGCGGGGACCGTGGGGCGTCTCCACCTGCGTATGAAAGAACGTGCCCTCCATGAAATACACGGCACCGTCGGGCCCCCATCTGTAGTTGTTGATGGAATGCTCGACATCCTCGGACCCGAAGCCATGCAGGACCATGCGGACTTCGTCGGCCCGGTGATCGCCGTCCGTATCTCGAGCATGAAGGATATGCGGGACCTGCGAAATGTAGGCACCCCCGTCACCTAAGGCGAAGCCATGAATCATGTCGAGCTTGTCGATGAAGACAGCATGCTTGTCCGCTACTCCGTCCTGATCGGTGTCTTCGAGGATGATAATCGAGTCCGAGGGCTGCTCGCCCGGAATCGGCTGGGGCCAAGTGGGTGTGTTCGCAACCCAGAGCCGGCCCTCGGCATCGAAATTCAGCGCCATCGGGTTTGCGATCGGAAACTCTTGTTCTGAGGCGAACAGGTTGATGGCGTAGCCGTCGGGCAGCCGGAATGCCTTGAGCGATTCCTGTGGGCTCAAGACCTTGATACCTTGATATTCGTCAGGTCCCATGGACCTCGGCGCAGTGTCCTTGAACTGGGGCGTCGGGTGCCAAATCGGATTGCCCTGTGGAACTTGCTGCCAAACTTGGTCGGGAATGGGCTTTGCCATCGTCCATATCTTCTGATCGTAGGCATCAATGATCTGGCCATATTCGGCCATCTCCTCCGGCAAGTTCTCGGCCCCTCCCATCTGGTTGCGCTCACCGTGGATGTACTCAGCGTTGGGACCGCGCCAGCGTATGAAGAAGTAATAGTTCTTTTCGTAAATCGTGCGGCGAAGGGCCTCGGCCGTGGCGTTTCCGGCAACATCCGGTGGCGCGGCTTCAGTGACTAGGCCCAAGGACCGAGCCATGATCTGGCTAACCTTCCAGTAGCCGAACTCAGTGAGGTGAATCCCGTTCAAGGTCAGATTTCTATCGGGATCGGAATCCAACAGTTCTCGCGTGGGCGCAAACAGGTCGACAAACATCAGGTTGTGCCGCCGAGCTGCCTCAGACATTGCCTTGGTGTAGAGGCTGAGCTGCTCGTTGCGCACCGCAGCATTGGAGAAATTCGCGTTGAGATCTTCATGGGCTATAGGTGAGACGATCACTATCTGGGGGGCGGACTGGCTACCGTACTGATGCGTCTGAAGGCTCTGGATGAATCCATCTAGATCTTCCCTAAACTGCCGTAGGCCCTCTGGCCCCTTGAACGATTCATTCATGCCGAAGCAGGCGAAGACTACGTTTGCCTCTTGTTCGGCTAGATACCTGTGGATGTCACCAAATCCCTTAGGACGCGGCATCAGTGTCAGCTCGTCCGCTGACCATCCCATGTTTCGAACTCGTAACCGATGTTCAGGGAACCTAGCGTGCAGCAACGTCTCGAAGTAGCCGAAAAGATGCATGCGCTCGGCAAATGTGTTGCCGACGAACACGACACTGTCGTGCTTGCTGAGCTTCAAAGGGCCAGTTGAGGGACCACGCATCCAGGAACAAGCGCCGGCCAAACCGATCGCGAGAAGGGCGGTCAAGAACACGCCAGCAGAGGCCAACGCCAGGGAATTCGACTGATGGAAGGATTTCATGTCATTTTGGACCGACGACTGTTCATGTCGACGTTGGTGGGATCCCGAACAACTCGGTTCGAAGTGCAACCAAAGGATACATCCGATGGAAAAGGGACCAGGACATCCAACTCGGGCAACATTGGTCCATTGCAAACTGTGTGACCCGGCGTGCGAGTCATCCGGGCGTGACGCCGAGACAGCGACTCTCGACGACATGCTCTGACTCTGATCCGGCCCTTCGGCGGCAGTCGCTCGCTCTTGCGCGCTGGCCTAGGCTCCCTCCATAGCTTCGCTGCGCCCGGACGAAGTTGAACGATGACTCGAGTTCTCAACACGATCACCCTGCCTCCGCTAGAAGGCCCCGTGGCGCTTCTGGCTCGGGCATCACGAGGACCCCCTGCATGGCTACTCACAGACGATCGGAACGCATATCCAAGTCGGTCTTTGCTACAGACTCCCGGACGCTCGCGGATCTGAGTTGCAACTTCACTTGAGCATGGCTCCCAAGCTTATCCTATGGCATTTTAGATTAACTGCGATCACTGGTTAGTCATTGCACATTCTTGCGCTACCTGGCGAGATTTTGCTTCGGTCGCGGGGCACCTACAATCCCGATGGGTGACGACATGCACTGGGGGCCGGACCAGCATTTTGTGGTTCAGGGCTCAGCATGGAACATTTGATTCGCCACGAATGCCGGCGAGGCTCCTGGAGAGGCGAGGAAAGGCGAGGATGCCCTTCGCGCGGCGGCTGCGCCGGGAGATGGCGTGCTTCTGGAACAAGGCGTCTTCACCGTGATAGATGGTTTGGAATCGAGGTCGAAGGACCCGCCCCAGGGTAGTCCGAGGTCATAGGGGACGTCGAGCCACAGGCTGGTGAAACGGTCGTTTAGACGAGCGATACAGGCGGGATCGTGCTTGTTTTCTGCGTTGCTCAGCACCAGAGGACTTTTCTCATTTCGCTGTGTTGGGGATTCAGCCACGAGCCCAATTTCTGAAATCGCGGCTGAACTGGGCTCTTCCGATCGGAGCCACCTAACGATCACTCTCGATAAGCTAGCGGGCGCGACGTCCCATGCCAATCGCTTGGAGTCGAATTAGTATGTGATCGGTGCACAGCCGGGGCACGGAACTGAGCCACATGACTCGCAGGCTGCTGCGCTGACGAGTCCCTAGTAGGTCCTCAAGTCGGTCTTCACAGCCAGTTTGAACAGTGCATTGATCTCGCTGTCCTCTAGCGCTCGCTCGTAGATGTACATCTCGTCAATCAGCCCGTTGAACCATCGTCCCTCTTCATCCCATGCACCGATTCGACCGGGGCCTAGATTAGCCGGGTTGGCCTTCGCGATCTCAAAAACGTCCTTCAGCTGGCCTTCGAGATAGAACCGGACTTTCTTGTCGTGGTCCGCGTCATAGCTGACCGCGAGATGGACCCAGCGCTTCTGCAAGTCCTTGACCCGAAATGAGGGGATCGACATGTCCGGCTCGTTTCCTTTGATTCCAAGGTCCATGATTCCTTCCGGGCCTGCGTACGGCAAGTGGACGTCTCCAATCTTCCAGCCGTTGTTGTGATAGATCGATGCAAACGCGTCTTGCTCGGGCATCTTGTCTACGTGAAGCCAAGCAGCCAGAGTGAACTGCTTGACCCCGGAGGCTAGCTTCCCAATTTCCGCATATTGGCCGTCGCCAGCAAACTTTACCGCTGTGCCAATTTTTCCCGTGACGAACTCAGGGTCGCCCCTAGGCACTCCGTCGTTGGCCTTGCCCGAACTGTCCGATACGTCCCCTTCGAACTTCCAGTGTGCCAACAGCCCTTGTGACAGATCGGCATTGTCGACACAGCCGATCGCTGCGCTGGCAGCAATCGCACATGCCACGGCATTCGCGAACGCCAGCCCCGGTCTTTTCCTCAACCCGGAACACGAATTCTTACGGGCTTGGTCGGGATCGTTCATCGGCTACACTCCGTTCTCTTCTCAGCCAAGGTTACCACTTGCCTTTCAGCCTGCGGCGGGCGGGGCACGTCGACGTGCTGTCGAATATGATCGAGTTCGGGATGGAAGTTCAGGAAGCTGGTAAAGCTCCGCGCGCCAGCCAAAACGAAGGCGAAGTAGGCGGGCTGGAGGACGGGATCGATCCCAAGGTTGCCGCCGAGCTGGAGGACATGGGACACTCCACTAAGGAATTGGGGTCGATGGGAGGCTATCAGGCCATCCGGATCGACCGGGAGCGTGAGATCCTTCTCGGAGGAGCCGCCCTCCCAAGAAGATTGCGCGACGGCGGGTTGGTAGCGCATGGGAGAGAGGCTCGCGGTATGCCGAGGCGGAGGGGACGTGGCGCGTTGAATCGGCTACTTCTTGCGTACGAAGAGTAATAAGTTGTTCTTTCGGCAAGAGGCGCTGGGTGGAAGGACGGAAGAATGCGGATCCATATTGCAGTGACTCTCATTGGCTCGGCCATACTTGCCGAGTCAGCCGTCGGCCAGCAGCTGTCATTCCAGGCAGAAGAGGTCCATGGCCGCCAAGCTTATGTCCTCGAAAACGGAAGGATGCGAGTCGCAGCGCTGCAAGGGGGAGGCCACTTGGCTGAAATCCGCCTGAAATCCACCGATCCCCGAAAAAGTATCAACCCCATGCGCGTGCCCCACTTTCCTACCATCGAGCCTTGGCAGTACGAGCCAGCCGAACATGACGCAGTCTATGGCGGACGGGCCGACCGCTGGCTGCAGGCAGGGTACATGGGGCACCTGCTCAACTTTCCTACTTTTGGCGACCCATCGAAGATCGAGGCGAACAATCGTCTCGGAACTCATGGTGAAGCGCTGATGGTGAGGTGGCGCAAGCAGTGGTCCGAAGTGACTCGCGACGCCGTAAGTTTGCAGTACACGGCACACCTGCCGAAGACGCTGTACAACGTCGGTCGGAAGCTGACGCTTCTGGCAAATGAGACCGTTCTATATATCGAGGAGTGGGTTGAGAGTCTCGCTGCCTTTGATCGCCCAGCCCACTGGGTCGAGCACGTAACGTTTGGTCCGCCCTTTGCCGAGCCCGGCAAGAACATACTAGACATGCCGGCAACCAAGGGGGAGGTCCGACCGGTAGGCAGTCCTTTGAATTCACTTCAGGCGAAACCGATCGAGTGGCCGATGGGGACTTCCTACGACGGCAAGAGAGTAAGCCTGCGCGAGATGCAGGCACGGCCGAAGGCCTACACGTACTACGGTGTGCTGATGGACCAAGGTCGGGAAAAGAGCTACCTGACGGTGTACCACACGGACTACCGAATTCTAGTCGGATACGTTTGGCGGACTAAGGACTTTCCGTGGCTGGGTGATTGGCAAGAGAACCAGCGTATGACGATTCCTCCGTGGAACGGGGAAGTCATTGCTCGTGGTTTGGAGTTCGGGACTACACCCTTCGGAGGCACGATGCAGGAAGTCGTCGAAGAGGGACGAGTCTACGGCGTGCCGGTCTACCGCTGGGTCGGTGGCCGCGAGCGCTTGACGGTTCGCTATCTAGCCTTCTTGGCCGAGATTCCAGAGGGCTACGAGGGTGTCGCTGACGTGGAAGTTCGCGGCGGCAAGATCCACATCACGGAACGTCAGACGGGTAGGATAATCTCACTGAACAGCGCCCGAGAATGGTAGCAGGGCCTTGCAATGTCAGGATCGCCGGACCCGAACCGAGGAGACGCACATCGTCTCGGATAGCGGCAAGGCTCCCGGGCCGAACTCGCCATTGATCCGTCTGCGCCGTTACAGAATCCACGGAAAGTCGTACTCGCAATCTCAGCGATTGACGAGTCAGTCTTAGATATAGGAAGCGAGATGGACAGCGGCCTCAGCGGCCTCCCCACGCGTCACAGGGAACCAACGAAATTGCCTTCCTGCGTGGCATCGCTCCCGTCGCCGTCCTTCACCCCTTGGCCGCCGTTCGCTACCCTCAACAGCAGCCGTTCGCGGCCTTCGTACCTCCCACCTCCTGTTATACTTCACAGTTCAATGGGCGTGGGATCTATCCTCTTGATACAAAATATCTTACTGACAAGCATACAAACTACGAATTTATCTTGAATCTCGAAACTCCTATCCATACCTATTACAGTGTCATTTCTGATCCAAAGTTAAGGCCTGAATTGGAATTTTAATACTGTTATTTTATTGTGGAATGAGACAGATCAATTTTCCTGAAATTGTGATTTATCTACGGATTTCTTTCATAAATTAGGAGCGAGCGAGTTTCAACTGAAATAGGCAAATATTTGTTTGAACTTCACCGTAGAGACTAGACTCCTTACTCAATAGATTATCAGAAACAAAGCTAGGATAAGGATCCGAAGTTAATAGGTCCTTAAATTTCGCACGATCTTTACGCAACTCATCAAACGTTGGACGAGTCGAGGAATCTACGCCGTGTAGTGCTCTTTCCAGGGTATAGACTGCGTTGCTGTATCGGCGAAGACAGTGCTCAACTTGCAGCCGTATCTCACTACTGATTTGCTGTCTAGGGACGCATTGCAAATATGCTTTGTGTGTCTCTTGAACAGCCTTGGAAACATCTCCCACAACCTCGATACGAATTGGAGTCACTACCTTTTCGTGGACAGGTGAGATTGCAGAGGGACGGCAATGGTAGGGTGCTCGATAAGGCGGGGCGCAAGGAGGCCCCACATGATGAGCAAGCGAGACTATGGGAAACCGTATCCCAAGGAGTTCCGGGAGCAGGTGATGCAGGTGGCGCAGCTCGGCAACCGCCGCCCTCTCCTCGCCGCAGACCCGCCCGCGAGCCCGCCTCTCATCTCCGCGGAACCACGGATGTCCTACACTTTTGCTCACTTTTCCCCGGAAATCTCTTGACATCGCACGCGAAAGCTCATGTCTCGTTGGAAGAGACTGCCATTCGCAATGCCTTCGACCTAGAATGTCACTAGACCGCGAAAGACCGCAAAGTACCAGCAGATAATCATGTGGACTCACCCGAACCCAGCCGCAATTCTCTCCTGCCTGTTCCTATCGCTTCCGCTGAATGCCTATGGCCAAACTGAAGGACCGATATTTGACTTGGTTATCAACAATGGCCGCATCGTGGATGGTACCGGTAATCCATGGTTTCCCGGTGATCTAGGTGTCAAGGACGGCATGATCGTCAAGCTTGGGGATTTATCCGACGCTGCAGCAGAACGGACAATCGACGCAACGGGACATGTCGTGAGCCCGGGATTTATCGACATTCACAACCATTCGGACCGCCAAGTCTTGACAAATCCCAAGGCCGAGAACTACATACGGCAGGGCGTGACGACTATCGTTATCGGAAATTGCGGACGTTCTGTCGTCCCCAGTGAGGAGTACCCAACATTTACCAAGTATTTTGGCGAGATCGAGCGCCAGGGCATATCCGTGAACGTAGTTGCATTGATTGGACATGGCAGTCTCCGGGAATATGTCATGGGGCCCGTGGGGAGGCTGCCTGCTCCGGAAGAAATGTCCCAGATGGAGCGACTGGTCGACCGATTGCTTCAGGAGGGAGCAACGGGCATGTCCACCGGGCTGGGATATGCTCCTGGGATTTACTCAGACACCGATGAACTCGTGGCACTCAGCAAAGTCCTGGCGAGACACGATGCTCTCTATACCTCTCACATCAGGGGAGATGCCGCGACATGGCGTCCAGCCATCGAAGAGGCCATCGAGATCGGAACACGAAGTGGGGCGGCCGTTCAGATCTCCCACATGGAGTCCCACTATCCCAACTGGGGAGCCCAGCGGATTCCGCTGAGGCTGATTGAAGAGGCCCGGTCCCGGGGATTGGATGTTACGACAGATGTCCCACCGCTTGTGCGCGGAGCGACCGGTCTTCAAACGATGCTGCCCAACGACGCATTAGACGGAGGCAGCGAGTCAATCATGGAATATCTCAGCGATCCGGCGAAACGAGCCGCGTGCAGACGCCATGTCTTTGAAGAAAAGGAAATCCATAATACACCGGTGCCCACTCTGATCGCCGACGGATTTGCGGATCATATATTTATTGAGGGAAAATCGCTGGATGAGATTGCGACAGAACGGGGCGTCGATGCCGTGGAAGCGGCCTTCGACATTCTGCTTGAGAACGGCGGCCGCGTCGGAGTTGTCCTCCAGCACCACTATGAACCTGACCTGCGGATACTTGTAGCAAGTCCCCTGGTGATGATTGAGTCCGACGGTAGTATACAAACTTTTGGTGAAGGGGTCCCGAATCCTCGCTCTTACGGGGCGTTCCCTCTAGTGTTCCGGAAGTACGTTCGAGGTGAAACCCGTGCCGAGGCGCCCGAGGACGCAGGAATGAAGATTCTGTCTTTGGAAGAAGCCGTCCGGAAAATGACTTCCTTCCCCGCTCAGAAACTGAACATGAGAAACCGGGGCATGATTCGTGAATCTATGGTCGCGGACTTGGTCATATTTGATCCGGACACTATCTCCGATCGATGCACCTATACCAATCCACATCAGTATCCGGTAGGGATCCCCTATGTGATCGTCGGAGGGGAAGTCGTGGTGGACGAGAGTCGGCACACCGGACTCTTGACTGGCCGGATTCTGGAATCTACCCGCTCGAACAACTGATTGCGCCACTGTCCCGCGCGGGTAGCCGACTCTCTGGTCTACATCAGTGGCTCCCCGGAGAGGGCAATGCGCGTTGAGGATTCTTGCGCACCGCACTTCCCGGAAGTTGGAGGGTACGAACGCTGGTGGCGAGGGGCTTTCTGGCCCGCGGTTCCGAGCCAGACCGCATACGACTTGGGGCGTCCGGACGCCAACGCGAGGACAGCACCGACTCTCGTCGTCGACCCCTATGAAACCGGAGCTTGCCGCGGATGCGGAGTGCCTTGGCGTGCTGCTCGGGGCCGGTTTCCGGTCCCGCGGCAGCCCCGGGCACCCGTTACGGAAGGAAGCCGAGGCTGAATTGCCCGGGACGCGGCGAGCGCCGGCGGTGAGCCAGAGGTGCCGGCGCGCGCGGAGCGCGGCGCGGCTTCGGTCCATGCGAGAGGAACGAAGCAGCGTCTGCCATCGGGGAAGAGCAGCAAGAGCGTCGGCACGCCTCACCGGTTGGCCTGCTTGGAGACCGGCAGAGCGTAGCTGTGACGCGGATGCGTCTCGTTCGTCATCCTTGTCGACGCGGGAGGATCATCGACACGGATAGCAAGCGAGAGAAGGTCTTCGATCAGGTCGATTGCGCTCCGATGCTGGTCAGGAAAACCGAGCCTCCAATGCACCCCTTACGCGATGATGTCCTTCACGATATGACCATGGACATCGGTGAGTCGAAAGTTTCGTCCAGCGTGACGGTAGGTAAGCCGTTCGTGATCCAAGCCCAGCAAGTGCAACACGGTGGCGTGCAGATCGTGGAAATGAACTTTGTTCTCGACTGCATAGTAGCCGTAGTCGTCCGTCGCGCCATAGGTGAAACCGCCCTTGACTCCACCTCCCGCTAGCCACCAAGTGAATCCCTCTGGATTGTGATCGCGGCCGTCGGAGCCTTGTGCGGTTGAGGTCCGTCCAAACTCGCCGCCCCACAGCACGAGCGTGTCCTCCAATAGTCCGCGCCCCTTGAGATCCCTCAACAGTCCGGCGATGGGCTGGTCAACTTCCATGGCGTTGCCAGAGTGACCTTTCCGCAAGTCGGAATGCTGGTCCCACTTGTAGCTGTGGCTCACCTGTACGAAACGCACCCCATGTTCGGAAAAGCGCCGGGCCATCAAGCACTGGCGCCCGAAGTTCTCGGTGACAGGGTTGTCGAGGCCGTAGAGGTTCCGCGTGGCGCGTGACTCGCTAGAAAGGTCCTGCAACTGCGGCGCTGCGGTCTGCATCCGAAAGGCTAGCTCAAACGACTCGATTCGTCCTTCGAGCGCCTGGTCCGGCCCAGCTTGATCCAGGTGCTCTCCGTTCATCTCGCGAAGCAGGTCCAGTTGCATCCGCTGGATGTCGCGCGGAATCTCGTGATTGCTAATGAAAGGGATCTTCGCCTGCCTCGCGCGAATGCCCGAGTTACCAATGGGTGTTCCTTGGTAGGGAGCGGGAAGAAACGCGGAACTCCAGTTGTTCGCGCCGCCGTGCGTCAAAGTCGGGCAAATCGTGATGAACCCGGGCATGTTGGCGTTTTCTGTCCCTAGCCCGTAGGTGATCCACGATCCGATGCTGGGACGAACGAACGTATCACTGCCGGTGTGCAGCTCGAGCAAGGCGCCCCCGTGGCGCGAGTTCGAACCGTACATCGAATTGACCACGCAAAGGTCATCGACGAACTGCGCTACACGAGGAAACAAATCGCTAACCCAAATGCCGCTCTCACCGTACTGCCGGAATTCCCAAGGCGACCTCAGAAGATTGAACGTCTCGCTCGAAACTATCCGGGGCCGCTCGAACGGCATCGGCTTGCCGTGGTCACGGTTGAGCAACGGCTTGTAGTCGAACGTATCCACCTGGGAGGGGCCGCCGTGCATAAACAGAAAGATCACCCGCTTGGCGCGAGGGGCGAAGTGGGGCACCCTGGGTGCCAGCGGGTCCGCCGTCCGGGCAGCCCGTGCCTCCTCACCCAAGAGCCCCGCCAAGGCCAGAGCCCCGAACCCGGCGCTGCTTGTACGCAACATCTCGCGCCGCGACGGGCGCCGATTCCTGACTGAATTCCAGTTCCGATTCATGGCCGACTCCGCAGTCTCTTCGCTTGTGCCTACTCCAAGTACAGGAACTCGTTCGACGCGACGAGCGTCCGGCACAGACTCTGCCACGCGCGCAGGAGACGTTCCCCATTATCGGGATCCTGGCTGTTCAGTTTCGTTCCAACGCGTGCGATGAAGCGCAATGCTCGATCCGTTTCCGGCGCGGTGGGCAATCGGCCAAAGGCCATTTCATAGGCTTCACGGATCCGGCCAGCGTCGTCGAGGTGGGCGTTCCTCAGCAGACCGGCGGCCATATTGCTGGACTGCTCCATTACGACCGCGCTGTTCATCATGAATAGCGCCTGAGGCGAGACCACCGTGGACTGCCGGTTCCCGTTGGAAACGCTTGGATCTCCGAAATCAAAGGCTTGGAACACATCGTAGAGCGAGCTCCGAATCACAGGCAAGTACACCGCTCGCCGATTGACGTCGTAGTCGGTGGAGTCGCGGTTTCTGACGCTGGTGACGTACTCGCGGTCCTGGAACGTGAGCATCGAACCACCCATTCTCAAGTCGAGCCCCTCGCCCACGGCCATGATCGCGTCACGAATGGCCTCGGCTTCGAGCCGCCGCCGATTCATGCGCCACAGCAGGTTGTTTTCTGGATCCACCCGAGCGGATTTCTGGTCGAAGGCCGTGCTCATATGATAGGTGCTCGATAGCATGATCAAGCGGTGCATGGCCTTGATCGACCATTTCTCCTCGATGAATCTTCGCGCCAGCCAATCAAGCAGGGGCTGGTTTGCGGGCCGGTCGCCGAGGCGACCGAAATTGTCCGTCGAAGGCACGATCCCTCGTCCGAAGTGCCATCGCCAAATGCGGTTGACCATGATCCGGCTGGTCAGGGGGTGGTCCTTGTGAGTCAGCCACCGCGCCAGTTCCAACCGGCCGCTAGTCTGGTCTCCGATCGGCGCCTGGCCCCCTGCGGCCAGGGCCCGGGGGAACTGCCGGGGGACCACTTCGCCCAAGTTGAGGTGGCTACCGCGCATGTGAATGGGCACGTCAGCGATCTTGCCTTCGGTGACTCCCATCGCGCGGGGGTACTCGGGGGTCGATTTCTCCAGAGCCTCGAGTTCTTGGTTCAGCCGCTCGATCGCGGTCCGGGTCTCCGCGGGATAATAGCGCGTTGCGTTCTCAGGGGCCCGGAATGGCCCGTATTCCTCGTAAAGCAGTTGGAGCAGCGCGTTGAGCGCCGGATCAGCGAGTGCTGGTCTTCGGCCCGTTCCCATTTCGCCTTTAGTGGCCCCTTCATCCGGATCATCGTGGCGATGGCCTTCGGCATCAAGGGTCTTCCAGGCACGGTCAGCCCGATCGAACAGCTCTTGGTAGACGGCGGCCAACCCCTCTCGTGTGGACGGCCGTGCGCCTTCGAACAGAGTGGCCACCGGCGATTTCCAGCCAGACAGCGATTTGTAGTCCCCTGTTCCGAAAGCGTGCCAAGCGTAAAGCACCGACGAAGGCGCGCTATTCGACCATTGGATGCGTTCGGCCCACTGCAGCAAGATTCCCGGATTGAGGTCAAACTCGGAAGCAAGCTGGGCGCGAGTCTTGGGAATCGGCGTGCCCTCGGCGAGCGTATGGGGCGCCACCGCCAACTGAGTGAAATAGGGGAATCTGCCGTCAACCTCCAGGCGGATCGTGTTCTGACCCGGTTGGAAACGGAAGATTCCGATCACGTTCCACTCGTGCGGACCTGGTGATGAGGTCCGGTTCGTGACAGAAGGAGCACCCCCCCGGACCAGCTCTCCGTTGACGACAATGTCGAGTGAATGTGACTGTGCGGAAGCGTCGCGAAGCTCGAGCTGATAATATCCCTCTTGCCGCAGAGTCACGTCGTATTCCACGAAGTACGCCGCTTGTCCCGTATCAACCAGAACACTGGGATCATCGTCGTCCTTCGTGAATTTGGGGTCAGTATTGCCCCTGGCGAAATCGGTGCTCGTCGTGACGAAGACATCCGGCCTCTGCGCCGAACCGTGTCCACTTAGAACGGATCTGAGCTGAACAGCCTGCTGGTGCAGCAATGCAGTGCCAGCCAGCAAATACGCGCCCACTTTGCCGCGGGCGTCGTCTGCAATCTCCCGGTCAGCCGGTCTCGAATACCTGCGGATCTGATTCTGCTTGGCCTCGATCTCTTGCTGGTGAGCTTCGAGTCGCTTGCGTGTCCCTTCCGGGGCCAGCACATATTCGTGCCACTCCGCCACGACTTTGAATTCTTCCATCGTCTTTGAGCTCTTGAAGATTCCCGCCAGAGAATAGTAATCCGCCGTGGAAATGGGATCAAACTTGTGGTCGTGGCAGCGAGCACAACCGAGCGTCAAACCCAGCAGGGCGCGCCCTACCGTATCGATCTGCTCGTCGACGATATCCATTTCCATCTTGACCGGATCATCCTCGGCCAGCATCTTGGCACCCAATGCGATGAAGCCGGTGGCGATCTGACGCTCGTAGACGGCAGCCTCGTCCCCGCCTCCGCCTAACAGGTCCCCGGCCAACTGCTCATGGATGAATCGGTCATAGGGCATGTCCTTGTTGAAGGCGTCGATCACATAGTCGCGGTAGCGATAGGCGTTCTTGAATACGAGGTTCTCGTCTAACCCGTTTGAGTCGGCATAGCGCGCCACATCAAGCCAGTGACGCCCCCAGCGCTCGCCATAGCGCGGTGAAGCGAGAAGTCTCTCCACCACACCCGCGAATGCATCCGCCGAATCGTCAGCTAGGAATGCTTGGATCTGCTTGGGAGTCGGAGGCAGGCCGACCAGATCAAACGTGGCTCGACGGATTAAGGTGCGCTTGTCGGCCGGCGGCGCTGGTCGCAAGCCCCTTGCTTCGAGCGCTGCCAGCATCAAGGCATCAATTGGAGACCTCACCCATCGACGCTGCTTCACCTTGGGAATGGAAGGATCCTGGGGGGCCCGAAAAGCCCACAAAGATACATCTGGGGATTCGTCCTCTTCCCCGGCAAGAGATTCGATTGCGTGGCCCCATGGCGCACCTAGCTTCACCCAAGTGGTCAGCGTCGCGATGTCCCGGTCATGGAGCCTGCCCGTCGGAGGCATTCGGAGCGCTTCATCGCGGTAGCGGATCGCGGATACAAGAAGACTATTCTCAGGTACTCCAGGCGAAACCGGTTGGCCGCGGCCCCCGCCCTTGCGAAAGCTCTCCTCGCTGTCCAGCCGTAGGCCTCCCATGGGCTGGGTTGAGCCGGAATGACAGGTGTAGCAATGGTCCACCAGAAGAGGCCGAACCTGATTCTCGAAGAACTCAGCGCCCCCGGGGGCCTGCGCCCAACTGAGGGTGACCACGCCAGTGGCAAGCATCGCAAGAAGGAGGGGGCGCCCGGGCGAGCGGGTCGGTGGCTCTCGGCTCATCGGGACTTGATCTCCGGCGGCTACTGCCCGTTCCTGGAAGATTCAATGACCTCAAGCGCCTGCTGAATATCGGGGTCGTGAGGCTTCATGCTGAGCGCAGTGCGCAACTCGCGCTCGCCGTTTACCAGATCTCCCGAATGACAGTAGACCAAGCCCAGATTCTTATGCAGATCGGCTCGGATGCGGCACTCGCCACACAATTGGAGCGCCTCTTCGAGTTGCGCAACGGCTTTGGGCCAATCGCGGGACTTAGCCGTGCGGATGGCGATGTTCGCGAGGCTTTCAGCGCGGTCCGCCATCTGGCTCTTTCGCTGCAAGGCAACGAACCGGTCCTGGTACGTCTTTGCCAGGTCAGGATTCGTCCTCATGAGGCTGCGGGCTAGGTTGTAGAGCGCCTCGGAGTGATTGGGATTGGCCTCGACCGCTCTAGTCCAAGCCCCCACGCCTTGCTCCGTCCTTCCGAGGCTCTGGAAGTTCTGTCCCAACAGGTATAGGGCATCTGCGTGTTTCGGTTGCAAAGCCAGCAGTCGGGCGAGGTGTTCCGAAGAACGCTCGAGTTCTCCGAGTTGTTCTTCCGCCCGAGCCAGCAGGTAAAGCGCGTTGCCGTTTGTCGCATCCAGCCGGACTGCAACTTCTAGCTCCGGTTTCGCTTCGCCGTGGCGTTTCAGGTCGACCAGTATGCGTCCCTTGTTGTACCGAGCGGCTGCGGAATCTGGGATCAGGCGGACGGCCTCGGCAAACTCTGCCAACGCCGCATCGAGCTGGAACTGATCGGCGAGCGCGACCCCCAGATTTATCCGGGCCTGCCCCGAATTCGGGTTCATCGAAACGACCCTGCGAAACGCCTCGATGGACTGTGTCCTGCCCAGTCGAGTCTGCACCATGCCCAGCGCGGTGATCGCCCGCTCGTTGCCTGCATCCAGCTGAACGGCCTTCTGCAGCTCGCTTTCGGCCTCCCGAAAGCGTCCCTGTTCGGCGAGCAGCAGTCCGAGGGCAATATAGGCATCAACGTATTGTGAATTGCGCTCGATCGCTTGAAAAAGCAGCTTCTCGGCGGCTTCGTGTGCACCCATCCGCCCATATAGAACACCAAGATTGGTCCGGGCTTCGACGAAATCGGGTTCGATTGACAACGCCTCCTTGAACGCCTCCTCCGCGCAGGCCAGCTGTTGCCGCTCTGCGTAGTAGCCGCCCAAGGTGTTGTGGAAGATGGGTGATGCCGAGCCAAGAGGAATCCTCTGAATTTCAGCAGGAACAGCACAGTCTGGATCTGCTTGGCCCAACAGCGGAGATGCCAGCAACAAGACGGTTGCTGCAGTGCAACAGCAGTCGAGCGTACGACTTGGCACGATATCGTAATCCTACAAAGGAGGCAGTGGAATGTCAACGAGAATGCTCCTCTTCAAAGACGACGCAGTCGGCCTCTCATTGGTCATCTGCGGTTCAGCCCTGCGGGTATTTCTCCGATTGCCGACCAGCACTTCCCGACGGATCGGCTTGCTCGGCAGCCGTCCGGACCGGAGTCGCATAATCGAGGGAATCACGGCTCTCCGGTTGCAAGATTCTGGGATTTCACCACTCCTTGGCCTTCGCGAATGGTGACCCATTGGTTCGCCTCTACCGAATCGATCTCCTCTCTCGCGCCATCTGGCCAACGCACACTCAGTCTTGCGGTGGTTGCTTGCCCCATTCCGAAGTGAACGCGGAAGTCTCCCTGTGAGATATGGAAGCCGCCGCTGCGAACTTCATCGATCTGCCGCCGGGTGGCCGCGGTGAGCGTCAATCGAGCGCCGATAGCATCGCGTCCGGAAGCGGTCTTGACCTCGACCAGCACTGAGTTGCCTGCGGGAGCCTTGCTCTTCAGCAACGACGGCGGCTGGTGCATATTGACGACGACGATTTCAAGGTCACCATCGTTGTCGAGGTCGCCTAGCGCGATTCCGCGTGACGAATGCCGGGCCAGGATGCCCGGTCCTGCCTGCCGAGAGATGTCATGAAACTGATCGTCCCCGCGGTTCCAGTAAAGAACGCGTTGCTGGTTGAAGTCCTCATTAAGCGGCGAGTCGTCGACCTCTGGGAATACATGTCCGTTCGCTTCGAAAATGTCTTTCCGCCCGTCATGATCAAAATCCAGGAACGCGGTGCCCCAGCCCAGGTACTTCGTATTCACCGCAAGCCCGGCGGCTTCGGTTGCATCGGTAAACAGGCCGTCTCCAGCGTTCCTGTACAGGGTTGGCGTGTCGTCAGAGAAATTGGTCTTGAAGATATCGAGGAGGCCGTCGTGGTTGTAGTCGCCAGCTGTGGCCCCCATGCCCGCTTGCGCGCGACCGTGCTCGTTATAGGCGGTGCCTGAGATGACCCCGAATTCCCCGAACGTTCCGTCACGTTCGTTTCGATAGAAGAGGCTCGCAGTGGAGTCGCACGCTACGTAGACGTCCACCCACTCGTCGTTGTCGAAATCGCCGGTCAACGCAGTGAAGCCGTAATAGCTTTTCTCGACAGCAACGCCCGACTCAACCGAGACATCCGCAAAGCGTCCATGTCCGTCGTTGTGGAACAGCGACATCGTTTCGCCCGGCAGTCCGCGGGGGCCGCAGTAGACGGGAAGCCCCTTCCAGACGCAATGGCCGGCATCGCCGGGCCGAGGAGCCGTGTCTAGGTCGAACTCCAGATAGTTGGCGACAAACAGGTCGAGATGGCCGTCACGGTCATAGTCGAGGAATGCGCAACCGGTGCTCCAGCGGGACTGCGGAGACGCCAGGCCTCTGGCCTCGGTCTCGTCAAGAAATGTCGTATCTCCTTGATTTCGGTACAGCACGTTCTTTCCCCAGTGGGTGACAAAGAGGTCGATGTTCCCGTCATTGTCAAAATCGCCGGCACACACTCCCTGGCCCCAGCCCGAGTGGAGCAGGCCCGAGTTGGGGGTCACATCTTCAAAACGCAGGCCGCCGAGATTCTTGTAGAGGTAGTGCTCGACTTCTTCGTCCGCCGTGTCCAGGCGGCTGGCGTTCACGAGAAAAATGTCCTGTAGGCCGTCGTTGTCATAGTCGAAGATCGCGACGCCCGTGCCCGTTGTTTCAAGAATGTATTGTTTTTTCTTCTCGGCACCTGAAACGTTGATCCCCGTCAGTCCGGCCTCTTGAGCGAGGTCGCGGTAGTCGACCGCGGGAAGCACCGTCCCCTCTGGCAACGGGCGTGCCGCCCGCGCCACCGCGCCACTCGTCGCGACACCTTGCGCCCTGGCCTGCCCGGAGAATCCACCCATCAGGCAGACAACCCCGAGTCCGAAGTTGAGAGCGAAAGCCACTTGGGAACGAGCCAGAAGCCCGATTGGGCCGATTCGGACGCCCATTTGGAAGACCAATCTCATCGCACTGGCGATTGACCTGCCGGAGACCACTTGACTCGCTGGTCCGGGTTCATCCAGGCGCTGTGCAGCCGCCGCCGTCCTTCGTCAACTGATCGACCGAAGCGCGTGTCATTTCCCCCAAGTCCCTGCCTGGGCCCCACCGGGCTAAGGTTTGTGTCCCGCGGGTTTTGCCGCATGGTCCCCGACCGGGCCAGTTGGCCCGGCGAACAGGCCCCCGTTGCCGCACCCCTAGGGACGCCTGCGATTGATACCTGCCGTGCCAGTTGTTCCAATTCAAGCCGCCGTGTCGCTTTGAGGGGGTCGGGTTGGGACACCGCGTCGGCGGCCTTAGAGAGTCGAGAATCCGACCAGTCCCGACTTGCATGCGTGTCAGACAGAACGTGATCCCAATTCCGCCACACACGATTCAGAGCATCCGAGGTTGGATGACGGCAGTTGCAAATCCAAACCGGATCGGCGGAGTCCCTGCGCGTACGAGACGAAGTGGCGTTCGACCACTTCCGCCCCTCGCCGTTTGCGTACCGCGACCCGGCGAACTTCCTCCACATGAAAGTGGGTCTGGGGCTGTCGCCACCAGACCCGAACAGGCGATCAGAAAACGATCTTTGCCCCCAGTTGAATGATCCGCGGGTCGTTGGCCGTGCTCAGCACACGCCCGAAGGTTGTCGTGCCGCTGAAATTCCGGCCGGGTGTGCCGTAAACGGGCGAATTGAACGCGTTGAATGCCTCTATGCGAATCTCCAGGCTCTTCGCTTCCCCCAAAGGAAACTGTCGGAACACCGAAAAATCAAAGTTCAGCACACCGTCGGTCCGGAGGGTGTTGCGCCCGACATTTCCAAACGTAAACGCCGCTGGCGCTTCGTAGGCGGATTGGTTGAACCATCGCTCCGGTGTCGGGTTGGATAGTTCGGGATTCCCCACCAGATTGACGCGCATATAGTTCCTTGCGTTTCCGGTGTTGGCGATATCTCCGCTGATTACCAGCGTATAAGGCTGGCCGGAGCGGGCTGTCGTGATGCTGTTCAGCTGCCAGTTCCCGATGATGTGGTTGAGCACAGCACTGTCGGAACGGAATTTCTTTCCCGGACCGAACGGAAGTTGGTAGGTCCAGTTCAGACTCATCACTTGGGTGAGGTCGAATCCCGAGACACCCCGGTCGAGATTGAAGTTGTAGGGGTCCTGAATTGCGCAGCCCTCAACGAACCAGCCTGAACACCCGATGTCAAGGGCCTTGGAGTACGTGTAGGACAGCATGTAGGCAAGCCCGTTCGAGTACTTTCTGTTGAGCATGAGTTGCAGGGCATGGTAAGTGCTCCGGCTCCAGGCCCGGTCATAGTACGTCGGCCGGATGTACGGAAAAGGCGCCCGGTCCTGCGGATTGCCGGGGCCGGGTGTCTGCCCAACGTTATAGAGTCCACCTAGGTCCAGCCGCTTCGTTCCGGAGCCGACGTAATTCGCGGAGAGCAGCGTCGTGGAATTTAGCTGATGCTGGAGCCCGAAGTTCCATTGCATCGAATATGGGTTCTTCAGATAGGGATCCAGGAACCAAGATGTCTGGTTGAACGGGGTGGGATCCGGGAAAACCAAGTCCTTGACCGGCGCCAGTCCCGGGATCGTAGGACGGGGCGCTTCGGGGAGCGGGTTGTTGATCGCAAGCTTTCTCTGCACACCGACACTGGGCCAGCTCCCGGTGTAGTTCTCGGCCATCTGAATCACGGCCGCATAGCTCTCAAAGTAGATGCCGAAAGACGCCCGAATTGCGGTTCTTGGTGCAAGGCGGTAGGCCAAGCCCAAGCGAGGTTGCCAGTTGTCGGTGAAATTATTCACCAGCCTGCCGCGCGGGTCAAGTTCCACATTCGGGGGAAGCACGCCTCCCGGGATGCAGGGTGGTGCCTGCCGTTCTTCGCAAGAGGGGGACTGTACTTGCAGAAGGTATACTCCCCGGCTGAGGTCATAGTTGCCGACCTCCATATTTCCGTCTTCCGGCTTGCCCTGGGGGGGAACCTTCGTATGGTCGTATCGCAAGCCTATGTTGACCGTCAACTTGGGCGTTGCTTTCCACTGATCCTGGAAGTAGAACCCCATCACGGCCCCGCGGCGAAACGTGGTCAAGACGTTCCGGATCGCGTAGGCAGACGGAACGTCAAGAAGGAACGACGCCAGCTGGCTCCCGGTGTTGCCCGGATTCCCCGGATCGCTGGTTTGGAACGGGAGGTAACTCGAGTATGCGTCGTTGATCCCGCTGACATACCCCAGGCTGTTGTATTCGGCCCCCATTTTGAAGGTATGTCCTCCCCAGATCTTCGAATAGTTCCCCTTGTACTGCCAGCTCCCTACAGGACCGTGGGGACTATTGCCCTCCCCACCACTGAACCAGTTCAGCACGTTCAAACCCGGTACCCTGGTCGGATCGGTGCCGATGAAATTGCAGCAGAAGTCATTGGCGAATCCGACCTGCTGAGCGAAGTCGTCGGATAGGGAGCGGAAGTCTCTTCGATTAAGGACTGTGTACCGGTTGCGCCCGAACTGCAGCTGCATCAAGCTGGACGGGCCGAAAGTATGGACCCAGCTCACACCTGTGTTCAGAGCGAGAAAAGTCGAAGTGTTTTCCAGCGCCGGCCGACCACCCGACCTGGCGGTCACCAAATCGGTGACGCTGTAGCGGAACCACAAGGAATCCTTCGGTCCTACGGTGTGGTCTACCCGGGCGCTGTACTCATGCTGATTCTGAGTTACCGGGGTGCCGTCCTGCGCGTTGCGACCCGGCTGGCCCGTGGCAATCGGAGACGGCAGTGTGTTTTGGGCAAATAGCAGCGTCCCCGGGGTGATGCGAGCAGTAGGAATGACGTTGTTAGCGAAGGGGGTGCGCATGAACGCTCCCGGATTCCCGGGGTCCGCCATCGTGCTGAATGGATCAAAGATCTGGCGGACCTCATCGCTGAGATCTCCGTTCAGGTTGGCCGACGTTGGCACCCGGAAGAATCTTTGGTCGGGCCGACGATACCGAAAGCCTTGGTAGCTGCCGTAGAAGAACGTCCTGTTCTTCAGAATCGGCCCACCACCGGAGGCTCCGTATTGGTGCTGTTTGAAAGGAGTGACCTCCGGTTGAAAGGTGTTGCGCGCATCAAAGGCGTCGTTTCGGCCGTAATACCAAGTGGTGCCGTGTACCGAGTTGGTTCCCGACTTTGTAACGACATTGACGATTCCGCCCATGGCGCCGCCAAACTCTGCCTGGTCGTTATGGGACTGGACTTTGAATTCCTGGATCGCATCAATCACGGGATTCACCGCGGGTGTGCTGACCATGAGGCCTTGGTTGATGACCCCGTCGATCATCCAGAAATTACTGCGGTTGGTCTGTCCGTTGATCGAAGGAAAAACGAACTCGCCAATGGCTGCGGTGGCGAATCCACCGGCATTCTGGGCCACGCTGACGGGCGCCGCCCCCGGGGTGAGGGCAAGCAACTGCGTGAAATTCCGTCCGTTCAAGGGCAGGTCCATCACCTGCCTCTGTTCGACGACGGCCCCTAGTTCCGCGGTTGAACTCTGGACTTCCGCCCCGATGGCCTCGACGGTGATCGATTCCGTAACTGCGCCGATCGTGAGAGTGAAGTCCAAGGTGGCTGTTTGGTTCACCACCAACGTGAACGGCTCCAGAATGCTCGTTACGAAGCCGTCGGCACTGACCTCCAAGGTGTAGTTCCCCGGCGAGATGCTAAGGAATCCGTAATTGCCGCTGACGTTTGTAACAGTGCTGCGCTCTACCCCTGTATCGACTTGAAGCAGCACAAGACTTGCATTGGCAACGCTACTTCCGCTTGGGTCGCGGACGGTTCCATTGATTGATGCCGTCGAAAGCTGAGCATACAGGTTGGCCGGCGTCACGCCCAAGAGGCATGCGAATACAATCCCCGAACATGCAAGCCCGCCAATTTTCTTGCTGAACATCGTTCACCTCCAGTTCGCTAACACGGTCCCAAAGTGGCACTAGATCGTAGCACACAGTCCAGGGTGGATTGCACGAAACTTGCTTGCTATTGCCCGATCTTGCTCCTTGAGGCGGCCGGCGGGGTCCGTAGTCCGCTGGACCCGCTACGCCAAGGGTCGATTGCTAGAAACTTGTCGTGCCCAGTGAGGTCACGCACCGGGAGATGGCGTGGCGGGTCGGCGAGACCGTTGTTCTCGCACGCGACGCGAGTGACTCCAAACTGGCGGCTCGGCGTGGGGTCCGTCGAAAGCACCCCCGCACCGCATCGTTCTGAGATCCCGAGAGTGTCGGTAGCGGCATTTCCCGAGAGCGTCCCCTCGACTGAAGGTCTAACGGCGTTCGCTGTAGAGTTCAGCAAGCTGCACCGGATTAGCGCTAGCCGGGTCCGGCAGCTTCAACGGTTCGCCGACGCCCATGGCTCGGCAAGTCAGCGCTCAGAGTTGAAGCCGGCGGGGTAGCGGGGAATTCTCCGACAGCGACGGGATCAAAGCCGGAACTCCAACAACTGCCGGGCCCTTCGCGGGTGTGGGTTCAAACATTCCGTCGTCCCAATCGGTCACGCTGGCCCATCGATCGCGGACCGCAGGTGGTCGATGACTTCCTCCAGAGGAACGACATCCCCGACATCGATCTCGATGTCTAGCAAGTTGACTTCGTGCATGATCTCGCAGCGGTCACCGACGGCTTCTCTGGGCACGATCACGTGATAACTGTCCGTGGCATCGCGGCAGGTGGCGTAGACACAGTGACTGGTACTCACACCCGTGACAATCAGGGTGTCTACGCCGAGAGCAGTCAGATTCTCATGAAAGTTCGTAGCCTTGAAGGCAGAGGCGTATTTCTTTCGGAGCAACTTCTCGGTGGGGCGATGACCCAAGCGTGGATCAAGTTCGAATTCCTGTTCGTCCAGCGCCTTGAGGTTCCTGTCACCGACCTTTCGGTCGTATGGAGACCGCGGCTCGGCCGGGTCGTAGTCGTAGGTGGTGAAAAAAACCGGGACGCCCCGTTCGCGAGCGACCTCAAGCAGGCGGCTCGTGGCATCGACGACCGAATCCATTGAGCTGCCAAACGGAAAGCTGTCGGGCCGTGTCCATTGCAGAGCGAGGTCGATCACAAGCAACGCCGGCCGCTGCCCAAATCCGACTCGACCCGCCCAGTTCAGCTGCAGGTACTGTTCTCGCAGGTCGGCGAGATGTTCTCTCAGGGGACCGCGCAGTTCATCCGGCAAGCGGAGTCTTGCCGTACCGAACGGCGGGGGCTGGTGCGCGCCCGTTTGAGGCATCTGATTCACTTACGACGAAGCCTAAGGGTGTCCCCTGTCGTATTCCCGCTAGCAATCATGACAGAGTCAGAGGCCGATTTTCTGATCCATGTCCCGGTCAAGCCTAGGCACTTCTGAAGAGCATGCCGGGTCGGTGCTGAACGCGCGTGGCTTCTTCGAAGCGGCGGCTGGTGACCGCAAATGCGAGGCATCGGACCGAGAGGTCCTGATGGGGCCGCCCAGAGGAGCGGTGCATGGAATATTCAAGCGACTGGCTCTCTTGGTGTGTTAGTGTCTGTCGGGACCACGGTCCTTAACGCGGGCGGCGGCTCAATGCTGGCGCTGCAGCTTTCATAAGCGGCTGCCTGTTGGGCAAGGGGTCCGGGAAGGTCGGCTGTTTGATGAGCGCAAACTACAGGATCGCTGTCGGATCGATACTCACGGAATGCAACCAGTGGGTCGCCCGGACCACAGAACTGGAGGACTTCGAGAGGATGGAGTTCCGCCGTGGATCTGAGATTCTGGAGGGCTCTGCAGGAGTTGCGGGGGGAATGCTTCGAGTTCTCCAGCAACGGAACGTCGAGATTCTGCCTCTCATCTCGGCCAGCGCGTGCCCTGGAGGTCTGCTCTCATCTCACTGCTATCGCCACCTGAGGGAGGAACTCATGGAAGCGCTCAAACGCTTCGATGCGCCCGACGCGGTCCTGCTCGGGCTGCACGGCGCCGCCAGCGCGGTCGATTTGGAAGACGTGGAGGGGGACATCCTCGAGGCGGTTCGCGAGTTCGTCGGCTCGGGCGTACCCGTGGTCGCGACGCTCGATCTTCACGCACACGTGACGGAGAAGATGGTTCGCTGCGCCGATGCTCTAGTGGCGTGGGAAACCTACCCGCACAGAGACAGCGTGGAGACTGGGTCCCGCGGCACACGATTGCTTCTCGACGCCCTTGACGGCAAGGTCAAGCCGACCATGGCGATGGCGAAGGTGCCCGTCCTGACCGGCGCGGTGAACGCCAGCACTGACGGTGAGACTCCCTTCGCCGACCTGATGCGTCTTGCTAAGAGCTGGGAGGGTCAGGACGGGGTGCTCTCGACAAGCGTTTTCTTGGTGAATCCGTATTTGGACTGCACCGAAATGGGCAGTGGCGGCCTGGTCATTGCCGATGGGGACAGAGACAGGGCCATCGCCCTTGCGCGTGAGGTGGCCACCATGTATTGGGAAAGAAGATACGATCTGGTTCCGTCGATGTACGAGCCCGCCGAGGCGGTCTCGGAAGGACTGCGGATCGAGGGTGGTCCAGTCTTGCTCGTGGAGACGGCGGATACCTGCGGCGGAGGAGCCGCGGGGGACAGCGTGGCTAGTCTGAAAGCGCTGCTGAAGGCTCAGGTCGATGAACTCTCACTCGTTCCCATTGTAGACCCCGAGGCTGCAGCCGAATGTCATCAAGCCGGCCCAGGGAAAGAGATCCGTCTTGAGCTTGGACACAAGCTCGACCCCCAGTGGGGCCGGCCGATTGCCGTCAAAGGCGTGGTCGGAACGTTGTCCGATGGCCGCTTCCGTTATTCCGGTGGCATTTGGGGTGCCCAGTGGGGCGACATGGGGCCATCGGCGATGCTTCAGATCGGCAGGGTGCAGGTGCTCATCGCTTCGCACCCCACATATGAATGGGCCGATGAGCAGTTTCGTTCGATGAAGATGAACACGAGCGCGGCCAAGTTCATTGTGGTGAAGAATCCGATGAACTACAGAAACACCTACCTGGAAACGGCCAAGAAAGCCTTCATCCTCGACACGCCGGGACCGACTCCCGCCATTCTGGACCACGTACAGTTCCAAAGGCTGAAGAGGCCTTACTTTCCTGCCGACAAGGATATCCCGAACTTGACACCCACAATCCTGAGCCACTGAGGGCCCTTGAGTTGCGTCGTGAGACCCTGATCCAAGCCGGAATGATGCGAACGCCGTCAGTTCTCGGACACCACGCCCTCGATATCCATAGGCCCGAAAACTGGGGCCGCCATATTGGCGTCGTCGACGAGATTGCAGTACGGGTCGGATCCCCAGCCATACCAGAGCTTCGCCCCGGGCGGGAGAGGCTCGTTCGGTATGCCGCGGCCCAACTCCAACACCACGCGGTTGGGCGATCGAGGGTCAGCAAAGGCCCGGAATATGGCGAGAACCTCAGTCTCGTCAGCATCACGGATCGAAAAACCCGAAAGTCTGCCGGCTGATCGCAATCGACCGTTCACTTCGGAGAATTCAACATAGAGTGTTCGGCGGTCGCCTCCCCAGGGATCGAGTCTGCCGCGGTTCACCTTGACATAAGCGCGATCTGGTCGCGGGCCCCGTTTGAGATCGCGGCAAGCCTCGACTTCGGGAAACAGATCGTGGCAGGCGAGATTGGCAAACCGTCGGCCTGCGGTTTTCAGGCCCTCGCCGCTAATGTGAATGATGTCGTCGAGTCCCAAATCCACGCTGGCGACCATACCCACATTCGGGATCGTGTGTTCCGCCAAGCGCTGTACTTCCTGGATCTTGTTCCAGTGCATCCGGTTCTCTGTGACATACCGGCCGATCTGCGCGTAGTAGAAGGGGAGGTCCGGCTGGCCAAAATCGGTCCAGATAGCTTCGATCAGCGCTTTGAAACGCTCGGCGTACTCGGAGGCCCGTTCCTCCCCCATGTCAGCCTCCCCCTGATACCAGAGAACGCCCTTGACCTTTCCTCCGACTGCGCGGAAACGCTCCATCATGGCACCGTAGAGGGACTTCCTGCCCTGCTCCTTGAGCGCTGGGTCCCATCCCGGCGAAGTCGCTGACCCCGGCCCGATCGATGTGCCGCCGTGGGCGCAAGGCACAAGCCCGATCGGAATGCCCGTCCTGCGCACCATTTCCTTGGAAAAGGTTAGTGCCAAACCGGCACCATGTTGCCGGTTCTTGCGGAATCGGGCGCGATCCTCGCCGACAAGCGGACCGTCCGGTTGCTGGCCCGGTTTAGCCCACAGGGACAACAGGTGGGAAGCATGCTTCCAATGCACTTCATCAATCGACTCCGCCAGCGAATGCAACGGTTCCTCAGCGACCTGCCACTCGTCTCTCATGTTGAAGTTGTGAACGAGTTCATGCGGGGTTTCGAGGTCCTCAAGACGACCGTTCCCCACCATGTTGGACTGGCCTGAAAGCACCCAGAGATCCCCCACCAAGACGCTCTGCACAGCGATTGAGGCAAGCGTTTGCCGATCCTCGCTCAAGGCTCGGAGTTCCACGTGGTAGGGGCCACCAACGGGCAGGGCTTGGATGTTCGCTGACCAACGATCGCCACTCACAGAACCCACTTGATCCCAGTCGAACCCCTCCACGACCAATCGACGACGTAAAATGCGCGCCTCGATGGAGTCAGCGCCCTCGGCAGTCACCCTCCCCGCGAGTTCGATGTCCGCATGGTCGGTCGCGTCCCGTTGCAAGACTTGGTAGCTGGCCAAGCCGGAGGTCACCTCAAAGACGGCACCTTTGGCAGCCCAAGCGGTCAAGGTCAGTGTCCAGACACAGATCCACGCCAGCAGCCAACGCCTCAGGCCGACTGGAGTCATTGCATTCTCGAATCGCTCCTGGCCAACGCCAGCAGGCTGAAGGCGTGCGCCCAACCGGAAGCGGACCGGCGACATGAAAGCCGCCGCGAGGGCTCTCCTCCCAGCTGTTGCTCCCATTTCAGCCGCGCCCCTTTCTCTCTTGCTCGTCATAATGCTCGGACGCTACCACCGGGGAATATCGAGTGTCAAGACTGGGGCTGGGCGATTTGGCACGTTGAGTTACCCGAGAGCCGAGCAGGATAGGGCGGAGAATGAGCGGGCACACATCTGGCGCGCTGCGGCCCTCAGGATTCGACGCAAGGCAGCCCCGACTCGCGAAGGGCGGCTTTTCGGATCAGGCGGTGCTCCGGCTCACAGCCCGGTGTGCGGACTGCAATTCGCGGGATACAGTTCCGATATTCGAACGCGCCCCGCGGCGAGCGCAACGATGATGGCGTAGCCTTCGAGTTGAGCCTTTGAGTGTCTTCCGATTGCCCACTGGCGTCCGAACGCAGCCGGAGTTCTGACCCCAGCCCGCAGGGCGCACGGAACGACGGGAGTGCTTATGAGAAAAAGTGGAGGCGTCCGAGAGCCCCGTCGTTCGGTGCGATTGGCTGAAGAGTCCCGACGTTGCCAACGTCGATCCGGATCAAGCCAGAATCTCCTTGACCACGCGGGCGGGGAACTCGTCGGTGAGCCGTTCATTGCGGCCATCGTGCGAGAAGACCAAGTCTCGATGGTTCAAGCCAAGCTGGTTGAGGATCGTAGCATGCAGGTCATGTACGCTCACGCGGTTCTCCACTGCCTTGTAACCGATTTCATCTGTCGCCCCGAGAACGGTGCCACCCTTCACGCCAGCCCCCGCTAGCCACACTGTGAAGCCAGTCGGCCCATGATCTCGGCCGGCGATTCCCATATCTCGACTTTGCGAAATTGGGAGGCGTCCAAATTCGCCGCCCCAAACCAGTAATGTCGAGTCGAACAAGCCGGTGCGCTTCAAGTCCTTAATGAGAGCCGAGATCGGCTTGTCCGTTTTGCCGCAGGCGTAGCTGAGCTCCTTCTCGAGCTCGAAGTGCGTATCCCAGATCTGCGCTTCGATATAGATCTGCACCAAGCGTACGCCGCGCTCGACAAGCCGTCGGGCCATCAGGCAGCGTTTTCCGTAGGAGGCTGTCCGTTCGTCGTTCAGCCCATACATCTCCTGAGTCGCTGCATCTTCCTGACTCACATCGAGAGCATCGCTCGCAGTGAGTTGCATACGCGCGGCCAGTTCATAGTTTGTGATGCGGGCCTCGAGTTCCGGTTGGCCGGGCCGCTGGAGACGATGGGCATGGTCCATTTTGGAAAGCAATGAACGAGCCACGTCGAGGACCGCCGCCGGATACTCCGGCTCAGCTTTCAGATGAAGCAGCGGAGAACCCTGCGAGCGGACGCGGGTCCCTTGGTAAACGGGCGGCAGCCATCCCGATTGCCAATTCTGAACGTGGTTGATCGGCAGGCCTTTTGGATCATCCAACACCACGTAGGCGGGCAGATTCTGGTTCTCCGACCCGAGGCCGTATACGATCCAAGAGCCGATCGAGGGACGATCGGTAAACTGCCGTCCACCCTGCATGATGAAGATGGCGGGCTCGTGGTTGAAATGCGTAGTAAACATTGAGCGGATGAGCGCGATGTCGTCCACGTGCTCGGCCAGGTGTGGCAGGATCTCCGATATCTCAATACCTGATTGGCCATGCTTGGCGAACTTGTACGGCGATGGCATGAACCCGCCGGCCTCGTTGATGAACTCAATGTCGTTCGCAATATCCCGTCCTGGCGGCTGACCAGCGTACTTTTGCAGCGCCGGCTTTGGATCGAATAGATCTACTTGGCTCGGACCCCCGTTCATAAAGAAATGGATGACCGATTTGGCCTTGGGTTCAAAGTGGGGATCGCGGGCCTTCAAATCATAGACTCGTCGTTCGGTCGATTCCGCGAGTGCCGCGCTCGGGGATGCTAGGTCTTGGCCGAGCAGGTACGCGAGCGCCGCCCCGTGAAGCCCGTCGCCGACGCGAGAGAAGAAGCCGCGCCGCGTGAGATGCATCCGGTCGGAACGCCCCAATGGTCTACTTTGATTGCGGGACATCTTTACGCTCATCAGTCAATATAGAGGAATTCGGCCGAATTCAACACTGTGTGGCAAAGGGCTGCCAGCGCCAGCCAGCGGGCTCTCGGCTGCTTGGGCTCCATGGGCGGCGGGCCCTCCTCCAGCTGGCGGATCCAAGCCTGAGTCATGCGCGCCAGGGCGGATACGCCGTTCGCTCGCTCCCGGTCCGTGGGTGACCGGCTCAGCGCGGCCAAGTATACGCGCTCGACTTGGTTGGCGGGATCGTCCCCCGCAGCGTCAATGACCCGCCCAGCCATGAAGCGTGAACTCGTGCGGAGCGTCTCGCTGTTCATCAGCTGGAGAGCTTGAGAGGGAACTGTCGAATGCGTTCGGCGAAGGCAGTTCGGCCTAAGTTGGGGGGCGTCGAAGGACTCCAGCATCGTTAGCGGTTTGGATCTTCTTTGCAGAAGGTAGATGCTGCGCCGCATTCCCTCTGGGGAGTCCTTGGCTACGACCTCCCCATCGGGTCTCGCCTCGATGTCGTCGGGCGGGCCGAACGGAGTGGGATTCAGGCGCCCGGACACGCTAAGGATGGAGTCGCGGATCGCATCGGCGTCGAGCCTCCGAAGCGGAAACCTCGAAAGCAGGATTTTGTCAGGGTCCGAGGCATGCCTCGTTCGGTCGTAGTAAGAGCTCTGGCGGTAAGCGGCCGATGTCAGGATCAACCGATGGATCGCTTTCAGGCTCCAGCCGCTCGCGACGAATTCCGTCGCGAGCCAGTCGAGCAGCTCGGGATGAGTCGGGGGTGTGCCGGTGCGGCCGAAGTTACCTTGACTCGGAACAATACCGCGCCCGAAGTAGTGCTGCCAGATCCAGTTGACCCGCACCCTCGCCGTCAGCGGGTGTTTCGGCTGAGCCAGCCATTTCGCCAAGGCGAGCCGGCGACCGCTGGTGCCAGTTGTCCAAGGGGGTTTCTCCACACGGTAGGGGGCGAGACCATCACCCAGCATTGACGGAACTCCCGGGTCCACGGGAGGGCCAGGGTCCCGGTGATTACCGCGGTATAGGACATGAACCGGAGTGGGTTTCCCTCCCATGTCAAAGAGGGCGCGGATCCGAGGCTTGGGGCGAAGACGTCGCTTCGTCTTGAGAATCGCCGCCTCGATCTCTATTGCCTTCCGGCGATAGTCCGGAAAGCGCTCGCGGAGTTCGTCGGACGAAACTTCCAATGCGCTGCCGAATCGAGCTGCCAGGTACTCTTGGATTTCCGTGCGCTCTTCCGGAGGGGTGTCCAACGACTTGCGAATGTCCTCCCCCAGGGCTTCGGGAATCTCGGCCCACTTCTGGTCCTCGAGCTGATCCCTGAGCGGGGCAGTCAGGCCCTCGAGATCGCGCTTGAGTCTGCGGACCTCTATGTGAATGGGGGCGTTGAAGCGTTCCGCTTCTTCGATCTCATGCAAGGGCGCGCCAAGCAGCATGCGCGTGTTGCTCTCGTTCCAGTCCGCGTCCGGACCGACGCCCACCTCGTTTGGAGAGAGCCAGTCATAGGGATCATAGGCACTGCGGAGAATGGCGCTAAGGCGATAGTAGTCCCGCTGCGGCACGGGGTCGTACTTGTGGTCGTGGCAACGTGCGCAGCCAATCGTCAGTCCCATGACGGTTGAGGTCAAGATTCGTAGCTGGTCCGCGACCACGGTCATCCGTTCGCCAACAAACCCCTGAGAGACGCTATAAGTGCCGTCAGGCCCCATTCGCATGAAACCCGTAGCAACAAGGAGATCTCGCTCCGCCGCCGCGAGCGGCACCGGCCTTGCCTTGTAGTCAAACAACTCGTCTCCAGCGATTTGCTCGGTCAGGAACCGATCGTAGGGCTTGTCGGCGTTAAACGCGCGAATCACCCAGTCCCGGTAGCGCCAAGCGTGGGGACGAATGGCGTCTGCGTCTGCTTGGCCCTCCGAGTCCGCGTAGCCCGCTGCGTCCAGCCACCGCCGCGCCCAGTGTTCGCCGTGACGAGGGGATTCGAGCAAGCGGTCGACAAGACGCTCGTAGGCTCGTGGCTCCTCATCGGCCAGGAATGCTTCGACTTCTTCGGGTGACGGTGGCAGTCCGATAGCATCGAAATACGCTCTTCTCATCAGCGTCAGCCGCTTGGCTTCGGGAGAGAAGCTCAGGTCTCTTGCTTCGAGCTTCGCCAGCAGGAATGCGTCGATCGGAGTCCGGACCAAGTCCTGACCACGGACAACCGGAACCGGAGGACGAAGGGGCGGCTGGAAGGACCAGAATTGCCGATCATCATCACTCACAAGCGGGTCGGAGCCGGGACGAGCCAGCTTGGGGCTCTCTTCCTCGAAGGGAGCCCCGTCGGCTATCCACCGGCGCAACTCCTGGAGTTCGGTAGAGGTCACCGGGCGGTAGGAAAGTCGTGACTGATGCTCCGCGGGAGGCATCTCCTCGGCCACGATGCGCTGTATCAGCAGGCTCTCCTCGGGCTTGCCGGGTACGATCGCCGGACCGGAGACGCCTCCCCGGAGGAGCGAATCCCGAGTCCGGATGTCAAGGCCCCCCTCCTGGCCTCGACGTCCGTGACAGAGCAGACACTTCAGGTTGAGCGTCGCGACTATGATTTTGCGCGGGCTGACTCTGGTCTCCACGTACGCTTGATCGGCTACGGCGGGGGCTTGGCCCACCGATAGAGCGCCCGTCTCGATCCACGTCCGAATCAACTCAATCTGACCAACCCCGAGTTTCGAGTCTCCGGGAGGCATCGATCCGGACGCAATTTTCTGCAAAAGGAGGCTCGCTACTGGATCCTTTGGAACAATCGCGGGCCCGGCCTTTCCGCCCACCAGAATCCCGTCGCGCGACTGAAGATCAAGTTCCGCCTGCTGAATGCCCGGACCGTGGCACGAGTGGCAGTGCTCCTTCAGGATCGGCGCGACATGCGTTTCGAAACGCGGGGATGCGCTCTGGGCGATGAGGATGTCGGGCGCACCCAGGAGGATGCCGAGGAGCGCGAACTCCACGAGCAAACTTGAACTGAGCAGCCTTAGGGGCATTGGTTGAGGAGCCTCCTCTGAGGCGGTCATCACCTCCTTCACCGGCGACTCCCGATAGGCCACCGCCGGGCTAGGTGTGGTGCGGGCCGACAGCAAGCCAGCCCTGAAGCTCACCCCGACGATTGCATCATAGGCATCGACCATTGCCATGTCAACAGCGTTGTCTTGCCAACACTGGTAGGTGTCGACAGGGCCGATGGACTTACCGGATTACTTTCACCGTAAACACGCGAAATTGCCAACAAGGCAATCCGACTGTCTTCACAGGAAGGCAATCCAGTGGCCGGTTTCGTTGCAAAGAGTGGGCATGGCTAGTTCAATGGATCTTGGCGAGGATTCCCTTGCCGATCGGCTTCCATCTACACGGCTCCGGATTCTGATCGCGCTGCTTCAAAACAGGTCGTGATCGCGTCCGTCACCGCCCGAGGCGTCCCGCGAGCTGCGGTGAGGCCTAGCGGCGGAGCGAGCCGCCGCCCGGAAAACTAAGCCCCGCAACGACTCGCTCGGACCCTGCCGCCACAAGAGCAAGCTGCCGCTCGCCCTCAACAACCCCCGCATCCTCCTTCTGTCCGGGCCCGCTTCCCCCCATCTGGCCTCCGACCTGTCCGGCCGCCTTGCGCATTCGCCTGCACCGCAACTGGCAGCAGCGATATCTGTACCCATCCCTGCCGCTGGAAACCTTCCGCGAAAGCGCCCTCTTCTGGTGGAGCTGGGATCCCGCTGCCAAGTGGATCCATGTCGGTCCAACCCAGAGTCGTGGCCAGCTCGATTTCCGCGGCCAATACGCTCTTCGCGTCAAGGACATGCTCCGCAGGCCCATCGACCCCCGCTGGCGCTCCGTCCTCGACCGCGATCCTTCCCGCCCCGCCTCCCGTCGAAGTGCGTGGTTCGCCCCCGATCGTCCTCCTCTGCCCTTCGCTCGATGATCGTCTGCACGAATACGCTTGCGCACTCAGCGCGCGTGCCGCAATTCGTATCTTTCTGCTATCACAGAGATTAGACTTGTTTTGAGAGAGCCAAGCCCAAACGGGACCGGCTAGCTTGGCCTGAAATGCTCCGATATTCGACGATCTTCGCACCCAAATGATTGGGTCCTTAAGCGTGATGCTGACTAGTACTGCGATACTTGGATTGCTCTATCATTTTGACCGCATTATGTAGTATGTGACACCGCCACAGCAAGAAATCCCCGCGAGTCGGTCCCATCACTTCCAAGCGACTACACGCAGTTGAATTGCTGCATTGAGGATTGCTACCTCCGCAGATTGACAGTTTTCTCACGGCTTGCTACTCTGACTTCCCCTGGGTGCACCAGTTGGGCAGCTCATTGGGCAGTTATGACTGGAAAACCTGCCGCGGATTCTTGAGAGGCAGGACGGAAGAATGAAGGGAGTGGCGAAACTCCGCCGTGTAAGATTCTTTTGCTTTTCTTTGTGGGCGGCGATGACAGCGGTTTCTTCCTCCCAAACGCACGAAGAGGCAAGATTCTTTGAATCAAAGATCCGGCCGATCTTTGCCACAGAATGTGCTCTTTGTCATGGCGAAAAAGTGCAAATGGCGGATCTGCAGCTCACTACTAGGGAGGGGTTTATTGAGGGCACTAGCAGGGGCCCTGTCGTAATCCGAGGAGACCCCGCGGCCAGCCGCCTGATCCGGGCGGTTGGTTACCAGCAGAGCATCAAGATGCCTCCGGCTGGAAGGCTCTCGGATGAGGAGATCTCAGCGCTCACCGAGTGGGTCCGAATGGGCGCGACTTGGCCGAACGAGGGTTTCAGTGTCGATCAGCCCCTTACGTCGCAGAAGGATGGAGAGCCCGGCTCGCATCAGACCGGGCATTGGGCGTTTCGCCCCGTGACAGACCCTGGACCGCCGAGCGTGGGGAATCCGGATTGGGTTCAGAATCCGATCGACAGCTTTATTCTGGCGAAGCTAGAGGAAGAAGGGCTTGGACCTGCGCCGGCTGCGGATAGGCTGACGTTGCTTCGTCGAGCAAAGTTCGATCTACATGGGTTGCCGCCCAGCAAATGGGAAATCGACGAGTTCGACTCCGACACCGAGACGGGAGCCTTCGGTCGGCTCATTGACCACCTCTTGGCGTCTCCGCGGTACGGCGAACGCTGGGGAAGGCACTGGCTGGATGTAGCCCGCTATGCTGATTCCACAGGGTTGGACGAGGACCTGCCCTTCCCTTCAGCGTGGCGCTATCGCGACTACGTGATCGAAGCCTTCAATCGCGATCTGCCCTACGATCAGTTCATCAGGGAGCAGATAGCCGGAGATCTGATCCCGACGGAGAAGCCTGGAAGCGTCAATGTTGAAGGTATCGTGGCGACTGGTTTTTTGGCCTTGGGGCCTAGGGCCTTGGCACAGATCGACAAGACGAGGCTCGAATACGACGTGATTGATGAGCAGATCGACACGCTGTCCAAGACGTTCATTGGCCTCACTGTTTCCTGTGCCCGCTGCCACGACCACAAGTTCGATCCAATTACGACGAGGGACTACTATTCGCTAGCTTCCATTCTTGCCAGCACCAGGAACTTTGAAGACATCAAGCCCTCTGAGACTGTCGTATCCGAACTCTACTTCGAACCGCTTGTACCGCAGGACGTCTATCAGCAGTACAAGGATCATCAAGAAAGGATCAGGGAGAAGGGGCTTGAAATTGAAGCCGTCATGGAGGTGGAGGTGGCTCGTGACGCGTCCGAGCGCCTGTATCCTCGCTTGCCGGACTACATGGTTGCAGCCCGGGAAGTGTACAAGCACGGGTCAGTGCTTACAGACCCAGCCGAGCGGGAAGGCCTGGATGAGAAGGTCTTGGAGGCGTGGGTCGACTATCTGAAGCCAGGCACGGAATTCAGGCCGTACCTCGAGAAGTGGCACAAGGCGGATGGCTCGAATCTCCGGGCGGTTGCGGAAGAATACGCGAAGACCTTCAGGGCGAGCGCCGATCCGTGGCACGACAGATTGAGGAAGTGGGCGAAGGAAGCCGAAGCGGCGGTGCGAGAGGGCAGGGCCCAACCCGACAAGCCCAAATTTATCGGCCAAGATGCTATCCGTCCTGAAGACCGCTTCTTTCTCGAGGTCTCATTCGGCGACGACGATCACAAGGCGCCGTTCGCATTGAAAGAGGACGAGCAAGATTCAATCCTAACGAGTGACACGAAGGAGCGCGTCCTCCGTCTCCGCGAGGAACTCACAGCACTGGAGGAAGCGTCGCCTCCCGAACCGCCCACGGCCAGCGCCGTTGCCGAAGGCGAGGTTGTGGACCAGAGGGTCTTTGTCCGGGGTGCTCATGGCGATCCGGCGGAAGTGGTGCCCAAGCAGTTCCCCGTTGTCCTTGCTGGTGCCCGCCAGACCCCCGTAACTCGAGGCAGCGGAAGAAAGGAACTGGCCGAGTGGCTCGTCAGACCGTCCCACGTGCTGACCACCCGGGTAATCGTTAATCGCATCTGGCAGTGGCACTTCGGAGAGGGCTTGGTACGTACGCCGAATAACTTCGGGGCGAACGGAGAGAATCCGACTCATCCAGGGTTGCTGGACTACCTTGCTCGACGATTTGTCGAGAGCGGCTGGTCCCTCAAGAGTCTTCATCGTCTGATACTCTCGTCCAGCACGTACCAGATGAGCAGCTTGATCGATGAGGAAATCAGAGAAAAGGATCCAGAGAATCGCCGGCTAACTCGCTTCGGTGCCCGTATGCTTTCGGTGGAAGAGATGCGGGATGCATTGTTAACGCTTGACGGTTCCCTCGATTTGACAATGGGCGGAACCCTGTGGCCAAGCAGGGGAGAGTGGGAGGGAGGAAGACCGCCTCTGATCAACCCCACAACAGTCCGGCGGCGCACCGTGTACTTGCCGATCATCAGAAACGAAATGCCGAGCGTGCTGAGGCTTTTTGATTTCGCCGACTCGGCCACCAGTTCAGGCAAGCGGAACCGGAGCACCACGGCACCCCAGGCTCTGTACATGATGAACAGCGACTTCCTCCGCGAGCAATCTTTTTCCTTTGCCAAGTTCCTGGTCACAAAAGGCGGCTTCGATAGCGACTCGCAGCGGATCGAGCGAGTCTACTTGATGGCCTTGGCTAGGAAACCAGATGCTGAGGAACTCAGGTTTGGTCTAAGGTACATCGCGAATTACCCGAGCGACTGGGCAGAGGATTCGAACCCGCGGCTCGAGGCTTGGCAGAGTCTTGCTCAAATGCTCATGGTCTCCAACGAATTCCACTTTATACAGTGAGGCAAGAATGGATCCCACTCGTCCCAACCCAATCTCGCGGCGCGCGATGTTCCGCCATTCGGTAGGTGGTTTGGGTGGCTTGGGCTTGGCGGCCCTGCTTGCGGAGGAAAGCAAGTTGATTGCGGCGGCGAGTCCAGCCAGTCCGCTGGCTCCCAAGCAACCTCATCTCACGCCGCGCGCGCGAAGGGTCATTCTTCTTTTCATGAAGGGGGGGCCTTCTCATCTGGATACCTTCGACCCGAAACCGCGCCTCGCTAGCGATCACGGGAAGCCCCCTCCGTTCAAGCTTTCTCTCTCGTTCGACCCAAGCGGCTACGGAGGCCTGATGAAATCGCCGTTTACGTTTCGGCGATACGGCCAAAGCGGCATCGCCATCAGTGAGCTATTCCCCAACATTGCCCGCCATGCGGACGACCTCTGCGTAATACGATCCATGGTCGGAGATGGTCTGGACCATGGCGCCGCTGTACTTCAGCTATTCACGGGCACGATCAATTTCACTCGTCCCAGTGTCGGAGCCTGGATTCTCTACGGGCTGGGGACTGAGAACCAGAGCCTTCCCGGGTTCATCGTCATCAAGCCCCCCATGTTCCATGGAGGCGCAAGACAATGGAGTTCGAGCTTTCTCCCCGGCGTCTATCAGGGAACGCCTATCGGGACGAGCAAAGTGGAGACTGAGGAGCTCAAGAAGGAGCCGATCGAGCACCTGTCGGCAAAGGGCGTGACTCCCCAGCAGCAGCGGTATGCGCTCGAGGGACTCGAAAGAATCAACCGGCGCCATGCTCGTCTCAGAAATTTCGAGCCTGAGCTTGAAGCGCGGATGCAGTCCTTTGACTTAGCCTTTCGCATGCAGACCGGGGCAGGGAAGATCTTCGATGTCGAGAGAGAAGAATCACAGCTGACCAAAAGACTCTACGGCCTGGACGAAGAAGTGACGCACGATTTCGGTTGGCAGTGCCTGTTGGCACGCCGGCTGGTGGAGAACGGAGTTCGCTTTGTTCAATGCACCTATGACCATTGGGATCATCACAGCGAACTGGCACGACTTCACGCCCGCAACGGGAAGCAAGTGGACAAGCCAATCGCGGCCCTGCTTCAGGACCTGAAGGCTCGCGGCCTGCTTCAAGACACATTGGTGATCTGGGCAGGCGAATTCGGACGGACGCCCTTTGCGCAGTACGATGGTCGCGATCACCACCCATACGGTTACAGCATCTGGATAGCTGGTGGTGGGGTGAGACCCGGTTTCATCTACGGCGCAACGGATGAATTTGGCTACCACGCCGTCGAGGACCGGATGCATGTCCATGACCTGCATGCAACGATCCTGCACCTCATGGGACTGGACCACGAGGCGCTGACATATCGCTACGCTGGCCGCGACTTCCGCCTGACCGACGTTCACGGTGTTGTGGCTCGGAAAATCCTCGCCTAGGCCGAGCTGAGCTTCACGCTCAACAGCGAGGGCCGCTGAACTCGTCCGCACCGCGGTCCTGTGAAAGGGCTGGATTGTTCAATTCCAACGCGGTCGCCGCGACTGAGGATCACCCTTTTGCAGCCAAGGACGGAATACCATCTCTCCACGATGCATCGATGGTGCCTGATCGAAGTGGGCTTCGGCACGGACAGACGGCCCATCCCAGGTTCGGGAGCAATCCTCTGCGGGCGGACCTCGGTGAATCCGATTTGAACATTCATTCCCGTTGAGCACCAAAGTCTCGGAATTCTCGGTTTGGGCCAGATCAACAGTAGGGTCCAGCGGGGGCTTAGTGCTGCCGGCCGAACACCATGTCGGCATAGTTTCCCTCCGGGACCGGAGTCCAATGGGGAAGAGTGTATTTCTCGACGATGTCCTCGTTCAGCTCGACACCTAGGCCCGGACCCCCGGGGCATGGAGGTCTCGCCGTCGATCACTTGGAGTCTGTCCAGCAGCAGGTCGTCTATTAGCGGATTGCCGGTTCGATCTAACTCCACCGTTATGCCGGCAGGCAAGGACGCGATCAGATGCATGTTTGCCAAGAGCAACGGCGTCGCTCCAAGTGTGAGTAGCCACCCGAAAACCGCGACGTGTCGCCAGCTCGCCAATGCGGCGGCACTCGGTTATCCCACCGGCGCGACAACAGTCCGGTCGCACGATGTCCACCATATTCCGGTCCATCAACTCGCGGAAACCCTGGATTCCAAAATCATTCTCTCCCGCTGCCAGAGGAATACCCCCGAGATCAGGTCGTAACGCGAGATAGCAGTCGATGTCTTCCGGCTCGAATGGTTCCTCCAGCCAAAAGACATCTGCCGCGTGAAAATCCGGAACGAGACGGCGGACTTGATCGAGTGAATAGCGTCCATTCCCGTCAACTAGTAGACGATTCCCGGATGCCCTTCAGACCAGAGCGGTCATAATCACTGTTCTTGCCAAGGCGCGTTTTCATCGCACGAAATCCGTTCGATAAGTGACGAGCCGCTTCGTCGACAAGCTCCTCGACGTCGTTCTTCCACAAGAGGCCGCTAGCATAATCCGGAACCGCATCACGGTGAGCGCCGGGCAACTGGTAGATAGGCTTGCCCGCCACCTTGCCGCGAATGTCCCACAGAGCAGTGTCAATTCCTGCGAGCGCCGTGATGGCGGCGCCCTTACGTCCGTACCAGCGGGTGACTCGGCAGGATTTTTCCCAGATGCTCTCAACTTCAAGGGGATCGTCCCCGACCAGTAAGTCACGCACTTGGCCTGCCACGGTCGCACGCACGAGCTCGGGGTGTGAGTAAACCGAACCAATCCCCCCTGTCCCGGAATCCGTCGTCACGCGAATCAGTGAAGACAGTCGGCCCCTGCAGCAGCCTCCCGCGAATTGAAACTCCTGACCGGGAGGGTAGGTGAATCGCAGGTTGACGACTTCCAGATTGGTTATTTTCGTGATCCCTTTCGATCTGATTGGTGATTCGACCGGGAATCATGCTGTGATGTTGCGACCCTACATGGTCAACTGCTGAATTGTCGAGTAGCCCATCATGACTAGCATCACCGCCGATGTGAGCCACAGCGCGAGAGTGATCCAGCGTTTGGGGAGAATCGCATTGGGAAGGTGCGCATGCCGAAGGTAGATTGTGGAGAAACCGATAATGGGCAACATCAAAGCCTCCGACACCCCGCCGATCTTGACCATGAGAACGGGCTCCTGCAGGAACATAAAAGTCAAAGAAGGCGTGAGAAGCAGAATCACGACAAAGACATGAGTAACTCCCAGCCTCGTGGCGTAATGATGGTTGTCGTAGACGCGCATGATCGCTAGAAAGTCAGCCAGAAGTCTGCTGTGGGCTGCGGTCGAAGCAAATACGGTGGAGTAGAGCACTGCCACGGCACCGGCCAGAAAGAGATCCCGCGACCATGGACCCAAGGTCGCCGTGTACATGTTGGACAGTGTCTTGACCATGTCAGCACCCTGAGGCACGACGCTCAAGCCATGAAGAATACCCGCTCCCAGAAGGTAGAAGGCCACGGTTGATGCGGTGTAGATGACCAATGAGTTCAGAACGTCGACCCCCATGACCTTGATCCATCCATGAGCCCGGCCTGACCACGCTGGTGTGTTGTCTCTGCGGCCTGTGAACCGGGCGTACCCCTTTTCAAGGCACCAATACGGATAGATCACCAGTTCGGAGGCACCGACTCCTGTGATTCCAAACACTGTGACCGCAGTCACGAGTCCGCCCTCGGGCAGATGGAACGACAAGCCGTTCAGGACTTCGGTCCAGGAAAAGTACTCCGGTTGTTTGAACAGCAATATCGCGCAGCCCACTGTCAGAAGAGTAAAGACAACAATCAGGCCCATGGCGACTCTCTCGACCAACTTGTAGCGGCCGACGATCAGAAGGATCGCTGTCACGATGCCCACGACCCATACCCAGACGTTGATCGAGATCGAAGGGAAGATCGTGTTGAGAACTTCCGAGATGGCCCCCATCATGCCGCCCACCGAGAACATGACCATCGCGACCATCAAGATCCACAACCAAACGACCCACGACACTCGCAGCCGAGGTCCGGGGACTCGGTTGAAGGCTTCCAGCGCTGTTTCTCCGGTGCCGATGACGTACCGGCCGAGTTCGTTCTGCACCACGACTTTGATTGCGCAACTCACAAGGATGAGCCAGAGCAGGGTGTAGCCGTTCTCGGCCCCGAGCACAGTCGTCGCGATGAGCTCGCCCGATCCGACTATGGCGCTGGCTAGGATCAGGCCGGGCCCGATACGCCGGAGAATCGAGAGAAATGTGTTCGGTGGATCTTCGACCGCTTCAGGGTGTAGCTGATAGGGATCTGCATCGGTGTGGTTCGACATGAGAGAAAGCGCGTGGGGGCGGGAATCCGTTAAGAAATCCTATTGCAGGGCAGCGGAGGTTTGGACACGACACAGCCTTGCTTGATCTCCGGTCCAAGTTCACAGATGTAGCCATACTCGTTCTGATGGGACGGATTCACTCGTTATGACGCGACGAGCCTGCATACGGGCTCAAATCGGTGCCGCAACGGCGCCACCGTACTTGAGGAAGGCCATCAAGTCGACGATCTGGTCTCTCCGGAAAGTATCGAGCAGGCCGACCGGCATGACTGACACGGCACGCCGGTGACGTTCGATGATGTCGCTCTTGTCAATGGTCACGGCTAGGCTCTTTTCACCGCTCGACTGGACGGTCAGCGAGTGCGTCCCTTCTGCGGTGATGATACCCGTTGCGACGTCGCCATTGGTGAGCACAAAAAGATAATTCATGTATTCTTCTTCGATCGTCTTGGAGGGCTCCAGGATTTCCCCTAGCACGCGCGTGCTGTCGTCGTCATACCGCTGGAACACATCGTTGAGGTCTGGGCAAAAACCCCTGCCCCGATCCCCGATCCGGTGGCATTTTGCGCACGTGGCGGTTTCGAAGACTTCTTGGCCCGCGACGCTTCTGTCGGCATCGACGTCGGCCATGTCGTCCGCCAGGTCGCTGAGCTCCCACTCCGTGAAATCAAGGTGCGTGAGCGAAGGCGGATTATTCAAGTATTCTTCCATGTCCTCCACAACCAAGAGATGGCCGAACATCCGCCGCCAGTGCCCATTGAACGTACAGAAGTAGGGATAATCGCCGGGTTCCGAGGGGGCTTCAAAGTTCAGCTTCTCTGTCTGGCCAGGTTCGAGCAAACGAGTCGCGTGGAGGACCTTCGGGGACGGGGGAACGTAATACCGTCCTTCCGGATCGCGTCTAGCCGGCTTGGGCAAGCTATCGGCCGCCATCCCGATTTCTTCACGGGCACCCGGGACGGCAATGACCAAGTTGTGCGGCATGAAATCCTGGTTTTCCAGCACAATCTCCACGCGCCTGCCGACCTCAACGACGATTCGCCTCTTGTCATAGCTCGTTTGGTCAATCAGGGCCCGGAGCTGGACGACTGTCACCCCTAGACTTTCCAGAATCCCGCGGATCCTCCTGCTGGCGTCGGCACCGAGCTTGGAAGCTAGTTCATTGCCGAGCCGGACCGCGTCGAGGAACGCGGCGCCCGTTCGCTCCTTGACTGGAAGATCGAGAACGTACGCTACGACGGCCTCGGCCAGAAGGGCGAATTCCGTGTTGGGCCAGTGCTCTTGGCCGATACGTAGGATCGTCCGAATGGCGACCGGCTGTTCGACGCCCCCACGAATGAATCCGGCTAGTGTCTTGAAGGCTTCCTGCTCTTTACCCGTGAAAGACGGCAGCGCCTCGATCGCAGCTCGGCGGAGTTCAGGGGAGTCCTTCGCATGCAGGAGGGGTTCCATTCTCGGGTAGAAGGCATCCCTCCGTTTTGCGTCCGGCACCGTCTGGATCGCGCGTAAGAGATCGTGCAAGCCTGGTTTGCGTTCGGAGGCCAGCCGCCACACATCGTCGGCCGGAACACAGATAGCCAGCGCGGCGTAGGACGTGGCCCTAGCCGCACTGTTTGCTGAGACAGTCACGGTTTGTTCCAGCCGGTGGCGTGCTTTCACTAGCACAGAAGGTTTGTGCTGGAGCAACATGTTGCGGAGTTCCTGCTGAAGCTTGCCCGACTTCTCACCAACTCGCTCGGCACCAGCTAGGATCTCGCTTATCACGTCCGACTCATTTAGATCAGCCAGGGCGCGGATCGCCTCACGTCGATGCTTGCCCGCCAGGCCCTCGCGTGCTATCAGCGCCTCGTAGACTGGTCGATACTTCGGATCGCCCGCGTCGCGTTCCACCTGCGCGAGCTGATCGTTGGAAAGTCGTTGGAGCTGGTAGGCTACGACACTCGGTTCGTTATCGAAGAAAATGCGCGGCTTGGCGCCTGAGGCAGCCGGCTCTCCAGCGGTCTCATGCGGCCCCCAGGGGAAGATCACCAAGGCGATCCCCCCTGCAACAAGCAGGCATGCGCCAAGCAACAGTCGGTGCCGCGGGCCAATCACGGTCTGGTTGAGCTGGAACGTTCGAAGAAGCCCATGGTGTCATCCAGGGCTTTCTGCATCCCCGTATCCATCGGGAATCTCGCGGCCTGCAAGGCCACTTCGGGGGCTCTCCCCGAGGAGCTGAACCCGCAGGCCAAGACCGCTTCCATGCGCACCCGAATGTGTTCATCCTCAACCAGCTTGGCTAGCCAGTCGATGGAATCGTCGATCTTGTCCTGCCAGTAGCGCAGCACGCGCGTCGCAGCCGCGCGGGCCCGGTAGTCCTCCGTCTGCAGCAGTTTGTACAGCAGATCCGGCTCGACCACTTCCAGCCCCTGGTAAATCCAGAGCGCTTCGAGAAGAAGACGCTCGTGCCGGGGATCGGCTGGCTCGAGAGCCGCCACCCACTCCTCGAGAGCCGGGACAACCTCATCGGGCCGGCGCTGCTGCAGTTCGCGGCGAGCGAAGTGGCGCGTGGTGTTCTCGTACTCGTTGAACAGATCCAGCAGCACGCGGCTCGGCCGGCCCACAATCCCTGGCTGCTGCAGCAGGGGATTGGCGGGGTAGCTGATACGCCAGACGCGGCCGCGAGAATGGTCACGCCCCGGATCGCGTTTCGAATACGCTGTGTTCTCGATGACCGGCGAGCTGAAGTCGAGGACGCACATTGCTCCTTCCGGCCCGAACGCCATGGCGGTCGGTCGATAGAGAGGATCCTTGGTGGCCACCAGGTGAGGTGTCACCCGCCGGACTTCGTAGCTCGTTCCTTTCTCCTTGATGTCGTACCAATAGGTGCCCAGGAAACCGTGAGTCGACAGCTCGTTGACCAAGAATCTCCCGTGGGCCTGTTCCCGAAAATGACGATTGCGGATGATCTCGATACCGGTGGACGGAGCGGTGCCTTCCGGGGCGAAGCAAAGAGCGGGGCTCTCTCGTCGCCGCTCATTCCTCTTAGGGTAGACGAAGTTAGCGGTCAAGATCGGCCTGCTGCAGCAGTTCCCGCCTGAGGCATCGAGAAGCAGCCACTGGCCCCAGTGATCGAACACCTGGCCCCACGGATTCGCAAATCGATGCGAAATCAGAACATCGAATCGCTGAGATCGAGGCATGTAGCGGAACCCACCAGAGTTGTACAACCGGCGGGTGGACTGGCCGCGTTTTCGTGGACACCTGAGATAGCTTGGATAGGCAGGGGCTGCTGTACATGCCGGCCCTCGCGGCGTAGCGCCGCAATCCCGACCTGGCCGCCTTCTACGAGCGCCTGATCCAGGCCGGCAAGGCGAGCCAGCGCGGACTTTCGGGCGAGCAGGTGCCGGTGCTGATGGCGGTCGCCCGAGGCGGTCCGACCGCGAGCGCGGTGCTCGAGCGGGTGAGCGCGTCCACGCTGCAGGCCGCCCTGGACCCGCTGGTGGCGCGAGATGCGGTGCTGGTTGCGGACGGGGGCCGGGCCTATCCGGGCTGCGCGCGGGCGCTGGGCGTGCCGCACGAGGCCGTCAATCTGTCGGCCGGGGAGCGTGTGCGGGGCAGCTGCCACATCCAGACCGCCAACAGCCGCCACAGCCAGTTCAAGAGCTTCCTGCGACCGTTTCGCGGCGTGGCCAGCAAGTATCTGGACAGCTTATCTGCGCTGGTTCCAGCAAGTCGCACTCTCCGGCCAGCCCTCCCCACGGGCCTGCTTGGCTGCCGCCCTGGCTACTCCGTGCAAACGTTTCGCCAACTGAGCCTTGAGAATTGAGAAAGTGCCGACCTTCCCAGGCTAGACCGCGCTGGACTTCTTGATTCCGGGCCGCAGATCGCAGGCGCGGGTGACCCAAGCAGAGTAGGTCCGGCGCGACACGCCCAGTGCTTCCGGCACCCAAGGATCCGGCGAGCGCGACGCGATCCGTACACGCGAGCGGTCCTCGTCCGCCGTCCAGTCGGGGTCCTTGAGCGGCGGTGCCAGCGGATCGCCACGCCGCTTGTCCTGCTGCCAGTGGCTGCCACACAGGCTGTTGCCCGCGATCCATTTGGTGCGGCCCACGACGACCCATCGCCGATGCACTAGTTGCAATCGATTAATTCAACCTCAAGATCTTACGTGCCTGTTGGCACGACAATCGCTCTGCGGCTCTCGCGAGCGCGGAACAAAATTAGGAAGTAGCGGAGTCGCGGGGAAGGCGGAGACCGTGGCAGACAGCAGCATCAGCCGAGAGGGCAACAAGGAAAGGACGCGTGATTCCGGATCAGGGCGAGATGTCGGAAGGTCCCGAGAGGCGGAAGGCATGGGCCGGGGACTCGGACTATGATGCCGGATCGCTGCTTGCGCCGGCGCCAGCTGTGCAGGTGCGCTTCGAGACTGGGCGATTCTTGCACTTCGTTGCCGGTTTCGGCTATATATATGAGCGATACCCCTTGCGGTTTCGATCGCAGGGCGCAGGGCCTCTTCGGAGGCCCTTGCTTTTTTTGGCGGGCATGGATGCTTACGTTCGTCTATGTAGACGGCTTCAATCTCTGCTATGGCGCCCTCAAGGGAACCTCATGGAAGTGGCTGGACCTGGTCGCCCTGTGCGAAATGGTTCTGCAGCAGCATCACGACATCCTCAAGATCAAGTACTTCACCGCAAGAGTCTCGGGCACGCCGTCCGACCAGTCCAAGCCGCAGCGGCAGGACGTCTATCTCCGCGCGCTCCAACGCTTCCGGCGAGAGGTGGAGGTATATTTCGGGCATATTCTCAGGCACAGAGTACGAGCGGCGCTTGCGCAGCCGCTGGGGGGCCGGCACACGGCGGAGGTGATCATGACCGAGGAGAAGGGATCGGATGTCAATCTCGCCGTGCATCTGGTGAACGACAGCTGGCTCGATGCTTACGACTGCGGGGTGGTGGTGAGCAACGACAGCGACCTCGCCGAAGCCATGCGTCTCGTGCGCGAGCAGCAAGGCAAGCGGATCGGGCTGGTAACGCCGGGAACCGGGAGACCTTCGCAGCAGCTAAAGAAGCACGCGGATTTCGCGCGCCATATCCGGACCAACGGCTTGCGGCACTCGCAACTGCCAGACCCGATTCCCGGCACCAACGTCCGGAAACCTGCGGCATGGTAAGGAGACTGCCTGGTCAGCCGGGTCGCGCGGGCCCAGCAGCTGCTGGGCTTCCGTCTGGGCCAGGCCCAGCTCAGCGGCCAGCTACGGCAAGGCCTTGCGCGCCGAAGCCGCGCACAACGGCCCCTGCCGGTTGCGCCACGCGTCCTGCTCGCACAGCCCGCGACCCAGGGCGGCGCGCGTGAGCTCTCCCCGCTGCAACTCCCGTCGCAGCCACTTCACCGTCTCCGGCTTCAAAATGCGGAGCCCTATCCGCACTCCCTCGTTCTGCACAGATCCCTTGCCCTGTGTTAAGTGTGTCCAAGCGCTAGCACGAAAACTCATGTCTCATTGGACAAGAAGATTCATTGATTCTCGCCTGCGAGCGTGCGACGCTTGGAACGGATCCTTTTGGAGCAACCTCTAGGGTTTGTATTGCGTAGTCCAATTGACGCACAGAAATCTGACTGTCGTGTCGGGTCTTTCGGGAACAACACGGGTGCCGGCAACAGCGCCCGTGGCACAAGTTCGATTGGAGGGGAACTCATGCTAAGGCGACTATTCGCGGTTCATTTTCTCGTCATCCTGGTCGCTCTCCCGGCTGACGCCCAAGTCAGCCTCGCCAGCGTCACAGGGGTAGTCGCGGATTCGGCGGACGCGGTCATACCCGGCGCCAGTGTGACGATCAGCAACGTCGACACCGGCATTGTCACGGAAGGGGAAACCAACGAATCCGGCTACTATACCGTGCTCAGCCTGATTCCGGGCACGTACGAGCTGGTGATCGCTTCCGAGGGTTTCCGCCGCTTCGTGCGTCCGAATGTCGAACTGGAGACCGGCCAGCAGCTGCGCCTCGACGCGGAGCTCGAGATCGGCGCGCTGACTGAGACCGTGACGGTCACTTCCGCAGCGCCTTCCATCAATCTGGAGCAGGGCGCGGTAAAGGGCGATGTGATCGTGTACGAGGAAATCCAGGATCTGCCTCTGGACGGCCGCGACTTCATGAACCTCGCATTCCTGGTCCCCGGGGTCATGCCCCTCTTTCGCGGTGGTGGCGGCGGATCGTTTGCATCGGTCAATGGAGCGCGCGGGGACCAGACCAACTTCTACGTTGATGGCATAAGCAATCGCAACCCGGTGAACGGCGGGGCGCAGGTGCGCCCTCCACTGGACGCCGTCGAGGAGTTCCGTGTCGAGACTTCCGGATTCTCTGCCGAGTACGGAGGGTTCTCCGGCGGAATCATCGGGCTGACGATGCGCTCGGGCACGAACCAGTTGCACGGATCGGTCTTCGAGTACCTCCGCAACGAGGCCTTTGATGCGCGCGGGTTCTTCGACGAGGAGCGGCTGCGCCTTCGCCGGAACCAGTTCGGAGGCACGCTAGGCGGCCCCATCGTGCGCAACAAGAGTTTCTTCCTGGCCAGCTTCGAGAGCCGCCTGCAGTCGATCGGCCGCACCAGGCTGGGCAACGTGCCGACCGAAATGGAGCGTGCGGGGGACTTTTCGGAGTCGGTGGACCGTTCCAGGGCGTCTGCTTCGGGAGCCTTGCAGCGAGTGTTTCTGAACGACCCGGATCGGCCCGGCGCCTGCAACCGGCGCGTGACTCGCGGCTGCTTCCCGAACAACCAGATCCCGGCTGAGCGGATGGATCCCATCGCGCTGGGACTTATCGATTACTACTCTCTGCCGAACCGAGACAACCCGAGATTCAACAATATCTCCACGGCGACAGACGATGACGACTGGTATCAGTTCGTCGTCAAGTTCGACCAGAGCTTCTCGGCCAGAGACAATTTCTCGCTGAGCTACCAGAAGCGCTTCAACAACCTGGAGAATCCCTTCGCCGGCAGCGCGCTGGCCATCTGGGGAGACGAGACAACAGACCGTCGCGACTTGATTTCCGTCCGGCACACGCACACCTTCTCTTCGACGCTGGTGCTGGAGCTTTCCGGCGGCTTCAGCCGCCGGACCAACTACGCGAATTCGATCGCGGCGGACTTCGATCCGGCCACGATCGGACTGCCCGTGCCCGACGACCTGGATCACAACCTGCGCGGCCTTCCGCGGGTCACGATCCAAAACTACTTTCCCCTGGGCCAGGGATCGAACACGCCCCGGGATCAGGAGGTCTGGGATGTCCAGATGACGGGGCGGCTCTCATGGATCCGGCGCTCGCACACCGTCAAGACCGGATTCGATATCTCGAGGACGCACTACGACCAGCCCCAGTACAACAATGTCCGCGGCTCCTTCCGGTTTGGCCGGCGATTCACGAGGCACTCGGTGGGCGATCTGCTACTGGGCCGGCTGCAGAGCGTCAACCGCCGCGTGCAGACCACGTTCAACGAGTTGCGTTCGTTGGGCTTCGGCATGTACCTGAATGATGACTGGAAGGTCACGCGCGATTTCACGCTCAATCTCGGCTTGCGCTACGAAGTGGAACTGCCGCCCTACGACACGAACGACCGGCTCTCGACTTACGAGCCCGCGCTGAACAAGGTCGTGCTGGCCGGCGACCAGAGCCTGCCCAACCTGGATGCACTCCTTGCCAAGCACGGAATGGCGGATCGGACCGTGCTCGCTAGCGAGGTGGGGATGGGCCGCCAGCTCATTGATCCCGACCTCAACAACTTCTCTCCGCGGGTTGGGTTTGCGTGGCGGCCCTTTGGCGACAATCGCCACGTGTTCCGAGGCGGATACGGGATCTTCTACCAGGGCTATCTCTTGGGACCGGTGCGGTCGCAACTCGCAGGCGTCTTCCCGTTCACGTTCAACCAGACATTCAATTCGACAGGCCGCAGGAACATAGTGGCCCCGACGCTCCAGAGTCCCTTTCCCGAGGGATCCGAGCGCGTCGGGGGGCAGGGGATCCAGAACGTCAATGGCTTCGACACAGATCCTCCCACCGCCTACCTGCAGTCCTGGAACCTGACGGTGGAGCGGGACCTGGGCGGCGGCCAGGCCCTGGAACTCGGGTACGTGGGATCCAAGGGCAGCCACCTGCAGCGCCAGTACGATCTGAACCAGCCGATCCGGGATCTGGCACTGGCGACGGAAGGCGCGAACGGCAACCTGGTCTTCCCGCGGCCCGTTCAGGACTTCAACCGGCTGCGCTACACCTCGTTCGGATCGAACTCGGTCCATCATGCGCTGCAGGCCTCGCTGCGACGGCGCAGCCGAAACGGGTTCTTCTACCGCATCAACTACACCTTCGGCAAGTCCATAGACGACTCGTCCTCGGCTCGCGGCTTCGGTGGCGGAGGCGGGGCGGCCGGTGCCATCGACACCCGGAACCTCAGGCTAGACCGAGGCCGCTCCAGCTTTGACCAGCGCCATGCCGTGACCTTCGCGACCCGCTACGAGCTTCCCATCGGAAACAGCCGCCGGTTCTTCCGCAACATGCGCGGCCCGCTCCAGGCTGTGCTGGGAGGATGGCAGTTCGCGTCCACCTTGACCACGTACTCGGGCCAGCCGTTCACCGTTACCGCCGCGAACGTCGACCAGAACGCGGGCGAGTCGCCCCGTCCCAACAGGATCGGGCACGGATTCTTGCCCTCCGACGCGTTCCCCGGCATGAAGGGCGTCGACTTTCCATGGTTTGACCTGTCCGCCTTCGAGCGGGTCCCGTGCATCGGCACCGAGAATCGCAACGGCATTGAGTGCGTGCAGAGCGCGCACGGGTTCGAGCCGTTCCAGGTCGGCAACTCCGGGAGGAATATTCTCGACGTTCCGGGCACGCTCAACCTCAACCTCAGCCTGCAGAAGAACTTCCGCTTCGAGGGACGCCGCCGCCTGCAGGTCCGGATGGATGCCTTCAACGCCCCCAACACGACGCGACTGCGGCGTCCGGCCTCCCAGTTCGATTCCCTGCAGGGGGGATTCATCATCCGTGCCGGCGCTCCGCGGATCCTCCAGGCGTCGCTGACCTACAACTTCTGAGACCTCCTGGAAGGGGGATCTCAAGGGCCGTATCCGTTTCCCGGGGCTTCTCGCGGGCCAGCCTCTGAATCTTCGACTGGCTGGCAGACCCAGGTTCGCTAGCTCTTGGACCGCGGATGAAATCCTGGCGACCTGCTGAAACAAGGCAGGCTATGATCTCCGACAGGCTGCTCTTCAAGGATTCCGAGGAGCTACTGACTACCATGGCGTGCCTTGCGAGGGCACAAAGGGAAGCGAACGGTATTGTGGGGTTCGACATTGATGGACGCACTCGCATCAGATTGGACAGCCCGAGTGGACGGGAACGAGCCCTGGTCCCTGAGTTAGAGCGCGCTGAGCTCGGGGCAGGCGCTAACCGGGCAGTCTAAGCATCAATAGACAAATCAAGGCATTGCAAGCCGAAATCGCGCCTTTCTGCGAGCGCTGGCAGGTCACGGAGTTCGCTTTGCTCGGCTCTGCGCTGCGGGATGATTTCGACCCGGCGAGCGACATCGATGTGCTTGTGCGATTCACACCGAAGGCGCACCAATCGCTGTTGGACTTGGTCCGTATGCGGGGAGAACCGAGCCGCGTACTCGGTCGCCAAGTCGATTTGGTCGAACGTTCGGCGGTCGAAGCGAGCCGGAACCGCATCCGCCGGGAAACCGTCGTCGGTTCTGCGCAGATCGTCTATGCGGCATGATGAAGCGCTCCTGCTCCACATGGCTCGGGCGGCGTGTGATGCCGTGGGATTCGCAAGCGGGTTCACGTTTCCCGATTTCGAAAGAAGCCGACTGCACCGGAACGCGATCCTGAAGGCCATGAAAATCATTGACGACGCAGCGGCACGGTTGAATTCAGAGGTGAGAGAAGCGAACTGAAGTGTCCCTTAGCCAGAGATCATCGGTGTGGGTTCCGAGAATCATGGCCGGTATTTTCCGGAAATTCTGGCCGGCCGGATATCCCGGGGGCAGAGTGGGATCTGGGATTCATGGCATTTTCGGCAACAGGGCCTGGCGTGCCGCGCGACGGGGCTGCGGCTCCATCCTGCGGCCGAGAGTCCCCTGAGGCACGAGCATCTTTGGGAACGCGGCTGGGCATCCGATTCTGACTACGCACCACAAGCCTAGGTGGCACGCCAGCTCTACGCCACGAGGCGTTTCGGTGTAACATTGGCCAACGGGCTAGAACTCGTCAAGTCAAGACAGCAATGCGTTGTCACGTACTCCTAGTCGTCGCGGCGACATCTTCAGCAGGACTGCTTCTGGCGGCCGATTCGAAGGGGCCGGAAACTGCCGGAAAGCCCTCTCAGGAAGCCTTTGATCAGTTGGTCACGCCCGTCTTCGAAAAATGTACGCTGTGCCACAACGACCGGCTGGCCTCAGGTAGCCTCAACCTCAAGAACTTCATCTCGGTCGACTCGCTGACCAGGCATCGCGAAGGCTGGGAGAAGATTCTCCTGAAGGTCAGGACAGGTGAGATGCCTCCGCGAGGCGTGCCACGCCCTGATTCCGACCAGATCAGCGCCATCTTGGCGTTCGTCGAGGAGGAGTTCGACCGCGCAGACAAGAACGCCAGCGCCGACCCCGGCCGCGTTACGGCTCGTCGGCTTAACCGCAGCGAATACTCCCGCACCGTTCGAGATCTTCTGGGCATCGAGTTTCGCGCCGAGGATGACTTCCCGACCGATGACTCGGGCCACGGCTTCGACAATATCGGCGACGTTCTAACGATTTCGCCAGTGTTGATGGAGAAGTACATGAGCGCCGCGGAAATGATCGCAGCCCGCTCAATCGGCGCCGACCCGTTGCCTGAGAGTCCGATTGAAGCCGAGTACCACATCAAGAACAAGACGATCCGGCGCATCGACGTGAGCACGATTGGGGCCCGGCACCGAGTCGAGTGGGACGGCGAGTACATCGTGCGCATCGGGCTGCCAGGCGAGCGACCAGAGGGTGCCGCGCCCGTAACCATGGGCATTTGGATGGACGACAAGCTGCTCCAGACACAGCAAGTCGAAACGCAACCGTCTGGCCTGGTGTACTTCAACCCGTTTTCGGTCGAGGAAGCGCGTCTCTACCTGCCCGCCGGAGATCACGATTTCCGTGCCGGCTTCATCGATGATCCGTTCCTGGAAACGCTGACTGAAGAGGACCGCTACGACCGAGCCAAGAACAAGTTCCTTGAGTCGATTGCTTTCATCGGCCCGTTCCCAACGGATGTCGAGCCGGAGAGCCGCAAAGAGATTCTCTTCTGCGACCCGGAATCCGGCCGCGCCTGCGTCGAGCGAATCATCGCCAGGCTTGCCCGGCGCGCGTATCGGCGTACGGCGATGCGAGACGACATCGAAGGGCTAATGAGATTCTTCGACCAGGCGCGGGCGGAAGGTTTGAACGCTCGGCAGGGCGTGCAACTCGCGGTGCAGGCGATGCTCGTCTCGCCCCACTTCCTGTTCCGGGTCGAGCACGACCCACACCCCTTCGACCCGAGCGCCGTTCACCGCATTTCCGACTTCGAGCTGGCCTCGCGGTTGAGCTATTTCCTTTGGAGTTCGATGCCTGACGACGAGCTGCTCGATCTGGCCGAAAAAGGCAGGCTCGGCGACCCCGAGGTCCTCGATGCTCAAGTGCGCCGCATGCTCGACGACGAGCGCTCGGCTGCATTGGCGGCCAACTTTGCCGGGCAATGGCTCGAAACCCGCGCCCTGGACAACGCCAACCCCGACCCCGGAAAGTTCCCTGAATGGCGGCCAGAGCTCCGAGAGGACATGAAAACGGAGACGCGGCTGTTCTTCGAGTCGGTGCTGCGCGAGAATCTCCCGATCTCTACGTTCCTCGATGCCGACTTCACGTTCCTGAACCGCCGGCTTGCTCGACACTACGGAGTGGAAGGGCTCAAAGGCAGTGGATTCCGCCGGGTCAAACTCGAGACTGACCAGCGCGGCGGAGTGCTCGGCCATGCCTCGGTCCTGACGGTGACCAGCTATCCGACGCGAACGTCGCCGGTTATTCGCGGCAAATACGTGCTGGAGGCGATTCTCGGAACGCCGCCGCCGGATCCTCCGGCCGACGTGCCTGCACTCCAGGTCGAGGGTCTCGGCGAGGATGCGTCGCTGCGGCAGCGGATCGAGCAGCATCGCGCCAGCCCGACTTGTGCCACGTGCCACGATCGCATGGACGCCCTCGGCTTTGGCCTCGAGAACTACGACGCGATTGGCAGGTGGCGCACCAAGGACGGCAAATTTGACATCGATTCGGCGGGAATCCTGCCCAACGGCAAGTCATTCAACACGCCGGCTGAAATGAGGCGGATCTTGCTGGCGGATATCGACGAATTCAGTCGCAACGTGACTGAAAAAATGCTGATCTACGCACTCGGGCGAGGTCTGGAGCACTATGATAGGGTCACCGTGCGAGAAATCTCGCGAAGGGTTAGAGAATCCGAGTACAGGTTTCAAGCCTTGATTCACGAAGTCGTGCGGAGCCTGCCCTTCCAGCAGCGGCGTGGAGAGGCTCTGGAGGCGGCAGCGATGGCGAGGCAGGGTAGCTCACGATGATGATTGGCAAGAGGCTAGCAAGACGGACCTTCCTGCGCGGGGCCGGTGCCGCCGTGGCGCTTCCGTTCTTCGACGCAATGGCCCCGGCGCTTGCATCGAGCCGCATTCCCGGCAAGCAGCCGGTGCGCATGGGCTGGGTATACGTGCCAAACGGAATCGACATGCGCTTCTGGAACCCGGACTACGACGGCGCGTGGCGAGGCGATCTGCCAGGAACGTTGAAGCCGCTCGAGGGTCTCCGGAACGATATCACCCTACTTAGCAACCTGACGCAGAACAACGGACGCGCGCTGCTCGATGGGGCCGGCGACCATGGCCGCTGTTGCGGTGCCTATCTCACTGGCGTGCACCCGCGAAAGTCCGCCGTAGACATCCGGGCTGGCATTTCCTGCGACCAGATTGTTGCGAACAGAGTGGGCGCCGATACGCGTTTCCCATCGCTTGAGATCGGAATCGAGGACGCGCGGCAAGCCGGCAACTGTGACTCGGGCTACTCTTGCGCCTACACCAACAATTTGGCGTGGCGCGGTGAAACGCAGCCGCTGCCGCCGATACTTAATCCCCGTGAACTGTTCGAGCGTCTATTCGGTAAGGACGCTCACTTGAGCCCCGAAGCCCGCGCCCAGCGAAACCGCTTCCGCAAGAGCATTCTCGATTTCGTGTCCGATGACACTCGCAAGCTCAGGGGCAGCCTCGGGCCAACCGACCAGCGCAAGCTAGACGAGTATCTCAACTCGATTCGCGAGATCGAGAGTCAGATCGAGAAAACCGAGAACGACAACGAGCAGATTGACCCGGGCCTCAACAAGCCCTACGGAGTCCCTGCCGATTTCGCCGAGCACTTCAAGTTGATGACGGACATGTTGACTGTCGCGATGCAGGCCGACATGAGCCGCGTGTTCACCTTCCTAGTCACGCGCGAGGGCAGTTCGCGCCCGTATCGAGAGATCGGCATCCCAGACGGCCACCATCCGCTCACGCACCACCAGAATCGTCCGGAGCCCATGGAGAAGGTCGTGAAGATCAACCGCTATCACGTTGAGCAGCTCGCGAACTGGGTGACAAAGCTCAAGTCAGTGGAGGAAGGTGACTCGACGCTGCTAGACAACTCGATGATCATCTACGGCGCGGGCCTCTCCGACGGCAATCGCCATACCCACCACGATCTGCCAACGCTGATGATCGGCAGCGGCGGCGGCACGATCAGGACCGGCCGCCGCGTGACCTATCGCAGGGAAACGCCGATCTCGAACCTCTACTTGTCGATGATGGACCGCATGGGCGTTCATGTCGAGCACTTCGGCGACTCTACGGGCCGGCTGGACGGGCTGGATCTCACTTAGCCGGCGGGGCCTTCGGATCAGTCTGCCGCTGTTCCTCTTTGCGCCTTTTTTCTTCTGCTTCCTGCTTTTCGCGCTCGGCGATGGCGCGTCGCAGGAACCCAGGCAATTCCCTAGGGGCCGGCTGAGCGCCGATGATTTCGCGGAAGGCTCGGATAGCGCTCTCTTTCCGCGACGGCTCGAGAATCAGATAGCGGTGCTTACCCTCCGGCGACGGCTCGAACTCTGTCCGCCCATCGTCCAGAACGCGGATCGTTCCCGGCATGGAGGCGCTGAAGTGACCCTCGTCCGGGCGCACCGCGTAAAGCGCCGCCGTGATGTCCCAGCTCGGCGTGTCGTACGGCATCTCTTCGTAGGCACGATAAGCATCAACGACCGGATGGTTCTCAGCCCAGCCAAAGTCATTCTCGATGCTCTCGGCGGGGTAGGGCAGCGCGTCGCCGACCTCGCCGCCGGAAGCGATGATCGGAGTTGGCCACTCGGCGAATAGCTTCTTCGCCGCCGCGATGTCAGACTTGATGTTGTACTCTGGCCCGCCACGTGGGTACGCGCCGCCCATTACGGAAAGAAACCGCACCTTCGTCGCGATAAGCTCTTTCGCGTCGCGCAGGTCGAGCAGTCGAGCTAAGTTCGTAGCGGGCCCTGTGAGAACAACGATCGCGTTCTGGTCGTGCTGCGCCGTAAGTGCGTTGCGAATGATTGCGACAGGGTCTGCCGTGTCTGTGAAACGTTCGATCTCGTGGAGATAGAGAGGATTCCCGTCGGCATCTTGCTTGGCAAGGGGCGCCGCCAGCAGGGGAGTGCCATCGGGTGACCAACCTCTGTCGGAAAGCCCGATCGCTAGGCCTCGGTACCTGCGAAACCGCTCGGGTATCTCGCGATTGGACTGATTCGAGTAGAAACGGCCGACCGCCTCCGCAAACGCAGCGGCCTGCAGGTTCGACTTGGTGAGACTCACGGAGACCAGGCGACACTCTGGAGTCTCGCGCGAGGCGAATCCGTGAAGCAGGGCCAGCGCCAACGTATCGTCGATACTATCGCCCAAGTCGCAATCGAAGACGATTCCAACCGGCGGTTTCTCCTGTGCTGTGGCCTGCATCCCGACAATCTCCCGCCTATGGCTTTTGTGCTCTCCTCCGTCCCGCTTCGATACTCACTGAGGGCAGCTTCTTGATCTACTCTTGGGCGGGAGCGTGGAACGCGCGCTCCACAGCATCGTCATGGTCCGTCGAAACCGGATGGTCACGCCAGAGCCAGCGCATCATCTCGGGCAACACGGCACCGGGGTGTTCTTGGCTGTGCCGGCCGATACCCCAGATATAGTTCACGTCGTAGCCTCTCGCTGTCAGAGCCTTCGCCATGCGGACGTTCTGATAGAACCAATCGAGATCCTCGCGATACACGCCCTCGCCGCGAAGTCCGCGATTGTCGTTGCGCCCGTCCTGCAAGAACACGCGCAGGGGCTTCTTCTCGCTCTCTCGGATGAGATCCGGATACCTGTTTCCGCCTCTTCCGCGCAGGTTTACGTACGTACCGATCATGCTGAGCACTTTACGGAAATGGCTTGGGCGCTCCCAAGCCACCGTAAATGCCGCGATCGCCCCCGAACTCGATCCGCCGATCCCGTGATTGTCCGGGAACCTTGAGATGTTGTATTCCTCGTGGAGTGCCGGAAGGAGCTCGTCGACGATGACCCGCGGGTAGCGGTCGTCGAGCGAGTTGTACTCGTCGGGCCGGTTCGTGTCGCGATCCCCCCAGCTGCTGAGCGTTGGCTCGGGCTGGTCCGGCGTGCGGCCGGGATTAATGAAGACGCCGATCATGACCGGAATTTCGCGACGGTAGATGAGGTTGTCCATCACGTTCTGCGCGCGGAGATCGCCGTCTGGATGCATGTAGGCTTGGCCGTCATTGAAGACCATCAAGTCAGCCGGCCTCGCGGGGTCGTATTGGGCGGGCACGTAAACCCAATAAGTGTGTTGCGTGCCAGGAAAAGCCTTGCTTTCAAGCAGAGTGAACGGCCCTTTGATCTCTCCCTTGGGAACACCGTCTCGCGGCAGCGAATCAGGCCCCAGATGGTAATGGACGTCGGTGTTCGGACCTCTGCGGCCTTGCGCAAAGCAGGAAGCCGCGACCGCAGAAAACAGCAGCCAGAATACAGGCAGTCTCATCCCTGTGATTCCTCCAATTGGTCTGTTGAGCGTAGCAGCTTCCGGAGGGCCTTGAGGAGCGGGAGCTGGCCGCGCGGCTGTACGGCGAGCGCCCGGCCGTCCGGCGCGGCGCGCCAAGTCGAACTTCCCGGCGGCGCGCGAGCAACTGCAGCAGAAGCAGGTCACGCTGGAGAGGCTGTGGCAGGAGTACCGCGAGGACTGCGCGGAGGGCGACATCTACTGCCACTTCTGCGCCCAGTGCATGCACTGGCGCAATTGCCAGGACCCGGTGGTGCGGCGGGACCACAAGGCGGGCGAGAAGCTGTTCGTCGACTACGCCGGGCCGAACGGTGGGGTTACTAGGCTTCGGTGGACAGTTAAGGCTGCGGCAGCCACGCCACCGGCGGCGCCGGGCCGGGCCGAGGGGGACAGGCCCTGACGGCGCGGTTGCCGGCGCGGAACAGCGCGGCTTCCCTTGCCAGCGCCCGGCCGGGCAAGCGCGGGGGCGGTTCCGGAGCATTCCCGGTAGCCGTCGCTGGGCCGGCCGGTGTGGTTCCGCCGCTCTGGACGCGCGTTGGAACGGTGCTCGCCACTGGAACCCCCGCCGTCCCTGTGCGCAGCACCCGGGCCCCCGTAGCCACGCTAGCCCGGATTTCTCACGAGGGGTAGGGTATAAGGCCGTGTCTTGTGGTATAATCGGTTTATTATGAACAATTTACCACGTAACAGGACGACGGCCTTATGACTACGGAGTGTACCACAGGACGCTTGGAATTCGCAGGCTTGCGAAGGCAGCGTGTAGTCGGGCGGTTTGACGGCGGGGAACTGGGGTCGGATGGCGGCGGGCTGCTGCTGCGCGAGCTGGCCCTGCGGACGGGGCTGTTCCGGCGGTTGAGTGCGTGTTTCCGGGATCACCGCGACCCGCGGCGGACGCAGCATGCGGTGGAAGTGCTGCTGGCAGCGCGCGTGCTGGGGCTGGCGCTGGGCTATGAGGATTTGAACGATCACGACACGTTGCGCCAGAGCAGGCTGTGGTCATTGCTGTGCGGGGCGGCGGGCGAGCTGGGAGAGCTGGCCGCCGGGCAAGAGCACGCTGAACCGCCTGGAGCTGACGGGGGCGGCGCTGGGTCCCGGGGAACGCTGCAAGAAGATCGTGGCCGACACCGCGCGGCTGGACGCCCTGCTGGTGGACCTGTTCCTGGACTGGCACGGCGCGCAGCCGGAGCGCATCGTGCTGGACGTGGACGCGACGGATGACCCGCTGCATGGCCGGCAGGAAGGCCGCTTCTTCCATGGGTACTGCCGCAGCTACTGTTACTTGCCGCTGTACATCTTCTGCGGCCAGCAGCTGCTGGGGGCGCGCCTGCGGACGGCGGACCGCGACGCGGCGGAGGGCACGGTGCAGGAGCTGGAACGCATCGCGGGGCGCCTCCGGGAGCGCTGGCCGGGGGTGGAGATCCGGCTGCGCGGGGACAGCGGGTTCTGCCGCGAGGAATTGCTGGCCTGGTGCGAGGCGCAGGGAGTGGAGCATGTGCTGGGAATCGCGCAGAATGCGCGCTTGAAGCGGAGCCTGGCCCCGGCGATGGAGCGCGCCCGGCAGGCATGCGAGCGGACGGGGCAGGCGGCGCGGGTGTTCCAGGACTTCCGCTACCGGACGCTGGACAGCTGGAGCCGCGAGCGGCGCCTGATCGGCAAGGCAGAGCATTTGCCGCGGGGGGCCAGCCCGCGTTTCGTGGTGACGTCGCTGGGGGCCGGGCGGATGGCGGCGCGCACGCTGTACGAGCAGGTGTACTGCGCGCGGGGCGACATGGAGAACCGCATCAAGGAACAGCAGCTGGCGCTGTTCGCGGATCGCACCTCGGCGCACACCATGCGGGCCAACCAGCTGCGCCTGTATTTCGCCTCGTTCGCTTATGCGCTGCTGGAGTTGCTGCGGCGCCGGGGCCTGCGGGGCACGCGGCTGGCGCGGGCGCCATGCGGCACGATCCGCCTGCAGCTGCTCAAGATCGGCGTGCGGATCCGGGTCAGCGTGCGGGCCGTGCGGCTGTCGTTCGACGAGGGCTTCCCGGAAGCGGGCCTCTTCGGGCAGGTGCTGGCCCGTCTCCAGAGCCTGCCCCTGCGCTGCTAGCCGCGGCACTCCAGCCATCGTCTCGAGCCCCGTCGGAGGTCAGCGGGACCACTGCGTCGCCAGGGCGGGAGGCAAGACAAAACGGACCCCGGCAACCGCGGATCTGGCGACCCTTGCCCGGCCTCTGCCCGGATCCAGCACGCCACGCAACATTGCCAGGCTATCCAACCACCCCAAATGGACAAAACGCCTCCAAATCCAAAACTCTTGAGAAGGTCGGGCTAGCCGCAACCACGGTCCATCCCGTTATCCGTTCGCGGTGCAACCGGAAGCAGGAGACGGAAGCGGACCGCATCGGCGTCTATGACGCCGCCCCGCAGGCGCCGGCACAGCAAGCGAGGATTCCTTTGAAGGAGCCCTCTCGCATCGCCAGGACGCCATCGACGCGGAAGCAAGCTAGCCGCTATGACAAGCGGCCTCGCAGAATTTCGGCCTAGTTGCTCTCTGGCATCCGGGTGAGTGACGTGGCATTCTGCGGAGCAGCGCATTCGCCCCGCGCGACTCCTCGGACTTGCGCATCGACGGAGCCGTCATGGTTGGCTCCAACGCGGGAGATCCAGCTGTTGACCGCCTCGCACTCCAGATAAGGTCCCCCGTCGCGTGCCTAGAGTCACGAGCGCCCCAGGCGCTCGTCGACCTCGCGACGGTTGCATCGAGGCCGCTCTAGTAGGCTGAGGGCAAAGTGGTCGCCAACTCCCAAGCCGCGGTTGTAGCCGCTGGCCTCGTGCTCCTGTGTGGCTCTGCGCTTGCAGACCAAGCTCTTTCCCTGTTCGAGGCTGGCGCGGACCTCTCCCCGGAAGAGGTTGCCGCCCTGGAGGAAACGCTCCTGGCAGACCCCGAAGACGCCAGTGTCCGCGCCCGACTCCTGGGCTACTACTCAGATCTCGATCTCTACTGGGACAAGGCGGCGCAAGAGCAGAGCGACAAGCATACCCCCTAGTTCATTCGTCATGCTCCCAAATCGGGCTTGCTGCGCTGGGAGCATGACATCGACCCGTGCGACAACCCGGCGGCGTACGTGGAGGGCAAGCGACTCTGGTTGGAGCATCTCGAACGGGAACCTGACAACTTGGCGTTCTGCCCGCATGCAGCGGAATTCATGAGCCACGAAGATTCCGACCTGAGAAACGACTTGCTCCGTCAAGGTCAGCGTCGTGACGGGTCCAACCCGGCGTGGGCATTCGAATTGGGTCTCAGGCTCTCCTTCGATATCAGGTGTCCCGCTGGAACAGAAGCGATTGACATCGAAGCAGCCAGGCTGTCGGCGACGACGTCGAGATCATGTTCGACCGGACGACGGTCCGTCCGGGATAGGTTCGGGACTGCGAGACAGCCCTTCAGGTGGCCCGCGGCATGGAGCGCTACAACGCCCGCTGGCTGCAAGAGCCGTTCGACGGCCACGACTTCGAAGGGCCGGCGCGGCTGGCCGCCGAGGTCGACATCCCGGTAATCGGAGGAGAACCCGGCAAGAGCATTCACCAGTTCCTGGCGATCCTGACGCACAAGACGTACGACGCGCTGCAGCCGGACACACGCGTCTGCGGCGGCATCCTGAACGCCCGAAAGATCAGCATCCTGGCCGAGGCCTTCCATGTCCATTTCGTCCAGCACGGCACGAACGGCCTCTCGCTGGCCGGCTACATCCAGGCTGGATGCGCGATGCCGAACTGCCACTACCTGGAGATGATCGGGCAGCCGAGCCTGCCGGAGGAGCAGTGGTCGCCGGCGTCGCGGATCTTGCGCGCACCGCATGTCTTCGAGATCGAGGACGGCTGCGCGACGCTCCCCGACCAGCCGGGGCTGGGCCTCGATGTCGACCAGGAAGCGATCGAGAAGGACCGTGTCCGAGCCTGACCGTCGGACAAAGGCGGCGGAAGCAATCCGCCGGGCCTCCGTCTGCTCTACGGATGGAGCGCGAACGTGAAAAGGCCGTTCTTGGACACGATGGCGACGTATTGCCGGCCCTGAAAGGCGTATGTCATCGGCGAGGCGCGTATGGTTCCGCCCGTGTTGAAGTGCCACAGCACTTCGCCGGTTCGGGCGTCTGCGGCGGCGAAATTGCCGACTCGGCTGGAGAAGAACACCAGACCCCCACCGGTCGTCATCGTCCCGGCGTGGTTGATTTCCTGCGCCTCATCGCCAAGAAACGGGATCTCCCAGCGCGTTGTCCCGTCCTGGATATCGATGGCCCGCACGAACTGGCGCGCCGGACGCCCATCGTGGTCGATGCTGTGGCCGGTGCGGTAGTACACCCCGCAGCCGTCACGCGCGGTCACGTACATCAGGCCGGTTCCGGGATTGTACGACGGGGCGTGCCAGTTCGTCCCGCCATGGATGTCAGGGCAGGCGAAGGCCCCCTGGAGGGACGGGATCGCCTCCGGGTTCAGGATCGGCCGGCCATCCGGAGAGATGCCCTTCGCCCAGGTCTGACGGGCGAAGGGCTCTCCGAGGAGGAACTCACCGTTCGTGCGGTCGAGTACGTAGAAGAAGGCGTTGCGGTTGGCCTGCAGTAGCACCTTGCGCGGCTGGCCCTGCCATTCGGCGTCGACCAGGACCGGAGTTTCGTTGGCGTCCCAGTCGTGCTCGTCATGCGGCGTGAACTGGTAGTGCCAGACTAGTTCTCCATCGTCCGGCCGCATGGCGAGCACGGACGCCGAATACAGGTTGTCGCCTTCGCGGTTCCGCCCGTCGAAATCCTTGGGTCCCGGATTGCCGGTCGGCCAGTACAGCAGGTCCAGCGCCGGGTCGTAGGTCCCCGTCGTCCACGGGGCGGCCCCTCCGGCCTTCCACGCGTCCGTGTCCGGCCATGTCTCCGAACCGGAATCGCCAGGAGCCGGCACCGTGTAGTAACGCCATGCACGCTCGCCGGTCTCGGAATCGAAGGCATCGAGGAATCCCCGGAGGCGCCCTGTATCCCCGCCGCGCACTCCGATCAGGACACGGTTCCGGACAACGAGCGGGGCGGACGTCGCGGCGAAACAAGGCTGCTCTTCCGTGATCAGGGACTTCCACAGCAGGCTGCCGGTGCGGGCGTCGAGAGCCACAAGGTGACAGTCGACGGTGCCCATGTACAGCCGCTGGCCAGAGATCGCGAAGCCACGGTTCCAGTCGGGAGGCCGGCCTCTCCCCTGGGCTTCGAACGGATAGTCGAAGCGCCAGAGCGCTCTTCCGGTGGTCGCGTCCAGCGCGAACGCCAAGGTGCCGCCAGCGGTGGCGTACATCACTCCGTCACGGACGATCGGCGTGGCCTCGGATCGCAGGGGAACGGGGTGGAACTGGTAGGCCCACTGCACGACCAGATCGCCAATGTTGGACCTGTTGATCTGGTCCAGTGGGCTGAATCGCTGGCCGGTGTTGTCACGATCGTAGCTGAGCCAGTTGTCGGCTGCGCGGTGTCGTTCCTCACGCGCCGTACCGTCGAAGCCGGCCGCTCGCAAACCCGGGCACAGCACCGCAAGAGCCACCAGGCCCACCGCAGCGGCAGGGCCAGCCCACGGCACGGCCCGAGCGAGCCAGACCGCTCGGACGGATACACGGCAATGCACCGAGGCAGACACTGTCGGCCGGCGGCCGGTCCTAGGGTCGGGCATCAGCAATTCAGTAATTCTGGAACCCACGGTCGAAGGGGACGAACGGATCCCGCTGGCGGTCGAGGAAGGCCAGAAGATCCTGCAGCTGCTCGTCCCGCAGGGTCTGCCCGTAGTAGTCAGGCATGGCCGACTCGGAACTTGACTCGAGTACCCGGATGTCGCTTCGCGCAAGGAAGGCATACGTGCCATCCCGCGCCAGGATCTGCACGGAAAAGGTGTCCTGGTTCTTCAGCAGGCCTTCGATTCGCCGCCCGTCGGCGGCCTGCGCCACGACCGAGCGGAAGCCCTCGATGACTTTGGAACTGGGTTCCAGGACGTCCGCGCGGATCTGCTCGCTGGTCTTCCTGGCGGCGATGCTGTCAAGGGCCGGCCCCCAGAATCCGCCCTCGCCGTCGACGCGATGGCAGCCGGAGCACCCCACGGCCCGGAACAGCTCCCGGCCCGCATCGACATCCCCGCGAACAGGCGGCTGCAGCCCCGGGCGGGCGAGGCCGTGCAAGTACGAGACGACTTGCCAGACCTGGATCTCCTCGAGATCCGCTTGCGGCGGCATCTCGGTACCTGGGATGCCTCGCGCGAGAATGCGGAAGAGCGCCGCGTCCGAGCCGCGCGCGACGATTCGGCTGCGAACCAAGTTCGAGGCCATGCTGCCCCTTGCGTCCTGCCCGTGACACACCGCGCAGCGCTGCTGATAGAGTCCCCGCCCGGCTTGCACGGCCGCCGCGTCCCTCGATAGCGGGTTCTTGGGGGCGGGCCCGGACCCGGTGAACGAGGCGTCCTGCGCGGACGCCTCGCAGATAGTCCAGGAGCCAACCCAGACCGTGCTCAGCAGAACGGCACCGGCCAGGCCGATCCTAGTCCAGGCGGTCATCTCTCGCAGGGTCATCGGACCCCGACATTCTAGAACGTCAGCCGCAAAGCGAACTGGATCTGCCGCGGGGTGTTGGCCTGGCGTCCGATCACGCCAAATGCGCCCGTCCCGAAGCGAGTGTTCGGGGCTCCGAAGACCGGTGTGTTCGTGAGGTTGAAGAACTCCGTGCGGAACTGCACGGCCATTTCTTCGGTCACGCTGAAGTCCTTGAAGATTGAGAAGTCGATCTGCACGACGCCCGGCCGGCGCAGATCGGGCATGGTCCGCCCGACATTTCCGAACGTGAACGGCTCCGGCTGCGAGAAGACCGATGTGTTGAAGTACTCGTCCAGCCGGTTAACGATCGCTCCGCTACGCTTGGCACTCTGGCCATTGTTGTTCGGCCGCTGCGTGCCCGGTTCTGCCAAGCCCGGGGAGCCTAGCGCCCCGGAGTTGTCCTGGGCGTTCACCAGGATAAGGGGCGTGCCGCGGGTCAGTGTCCAAATGCCGTTGAGCTGCCACCCCCCGACGAGGAAATCAGCCAGCCGGCTCATGCCCGCGCCATAGCTGCGCCCCCTGCCGACGGGCAACTCGTAGAGCGAGCTGAACACGAATCGCTGTGACACGTCCGTAACGGAAAGCGATCGCTCGGCACTGCGGTTGTGCCATTGCTGGATGAAGGCGTATGGAGGTAACAGCCCGGTCCCGGAGGTGGACGAGTCGTCGATCAGCTTGCTGGCCGTGTACGACGTCAGGAACGTGAACCCGTTGGCGAAGCGCCTGTCCACGCGTACCTGCAAGGCATGGTAGATCGAACTCGCGTACGAGCCCTTTTCCAGCGAGATGTTGCGGAACTGGGGGAAGGGCCGAAGGAGCTGGTTGCGAGCCACGGTCTCCTTGCTCAACGGCGAGCTGGGATCCGTGATGACGCCGAAGAATGGGTTGTCGACGCGCTCGATCAGGCCAGAACCCGCCCGCAGGTCTTCCTCCCTGAGCATGTTGGGTGACGCGAAGTTCACGGAAAGGCCGGTGCCCTTGGCCCCGGCATAGCCGACCTCCAGCAGCAGGTTGCCCGCGATCTCGTGCTGCATGCTCAGGTTCCACTGCTGCACGTAGGGGCTTCGATCGAAAATGTTGTTGGTTTGGAAGTTGTGCCCGGCGAACGAAAGCAGCCCCCGCAAGCTCCCCGGTGGCAGCGTGTAGCCGTTTGGGAACGGATTGGACAGCGCATCATTTGGCGTCAAGCCGCCATCGAGCGAGCTGACGAAGCTGGAATTGGAACTGAACCCGGCGACGCCCCCTCCCCCGAGGGTCCCGGCGGCGGTCACGGCCGGCGGCGGGAAGAAGATCGCATATCCGCCCCGGAGTACCGTCTCCGGAAGCGCCCGCCAAGCAAAGCCAAACCGGGGCGACAAGTTGTTCCTGTCGAGTTCGAACTGCGCTTTGCGGTCCACGCCGGCGAATTCGAGCCCACCGTTCAGGTCAGGGAAGGCCGGAACAGCCAAAGGAGAGGAGACGACCGGATTGAATACGCTCAGCCGGTCGTAGCGTTCGCTCCGGGGCCAGTCCAGGCTGTAGCGCAGGCCGAAGTTGACGGTGAGCCTGGGCGTGACCTTGAAGTCGTCCTGGAGATACCCAGCCACGTAGGGACTATGCGTCGAGATGGCCTCGTCATGAGTGGCGAACCCGCTGGCCGGAGTGCCGAACAGCAACGATGCCATCGAGTTCCCGGCGATCGCCGATCCTCGCGTGGGGTCCGGCCCCTGCGTGAACGCAGGAGAGAAATTGAATTGGCCGGCCGGGTCCTGCCCCTGGAAGAAGTGCGTGCGATTGATCCTGGTTTCGTGCCCGAACTTCAGCGTGTGCCGGCCGCGCACCCAGCTGAGCTTGTACTGCAGGCCGTAGGACTGCAGGCGGAAACGGGCCAGGAAGGACTCCCCGAGGGCCCCGAATCCCGGGACGACAAATGTTGTTAGGCCCCGGTCGTCGCTGAGGGCGGCCAGTTCCCGGGGGAGCCCCAGCGCATCGTTGATGTTGGTCCCGAACGAGTGCGACTGGCGGCGGGTGAACAGGTCGGAGTAGCTGACACTGATATCGGACAGAAGATTCGGCCGGATCGTCCAGTTGTGATGCCATGCGGCGCTGCGGCCGGGCCGGGGGATCGCCGCGGCGCCGGGCTGGCCGATCGTGCCATAGAAGTTGGGCCGCACATCCCCGTAGTCGCGGTAGCTCCAGCGGAAGAAGGCTGTGTGTGTGTCCGTGTAACGGTGGTCGACGCGGACGTCGAGATTGTCGTCGTCGGTCGCGCCGCTGCCGGCGGCAATGAAGTTGTTGATGCGTGCCGGCCCACTCCCCGGCAGGTTGGGCTTCGGATACAGAGCCACAGCCCGCGCCGCGACCGGATCGATGCGCGGTGCGGGGATGGTGTTGTTCGGTACCGGTTCCCGAATGGATCCCGGGCCGTCCGGGTTCGGCCGGGTGCTGGACGGGTCGTAGATCGTGACCGGTTTGCCCGCACGGTTGAGAGTGGTCGAGAAGTCACCGCCGATCTGATCCGCGGTCGGAACAGTGGCCGCTCTGGTCTGCTGAATCCTCTGCCGCAAGCCTTCGTATCCACCGAAGAAGAACGTGCGATTGCGAATGACGGGACCGCCCAGGGTGAACCCGAACTGGTTGCGTTGGAAGACGCCCAGTTTCCTTCCTGCGCGATTGAGGAAGAAGTTGTTGGCGTCGAGCCGGCTGTTGCGCACGTACTCGTAGGCGCTCCCATGAAATTCGTTCGAGCCGCTCTTCATCACCACATTCATCACGCCCCCCGCCGTGCGGCCGAATTCGGCCGAGAACGAGTTCGTCTGGACCTTGAATTCCTGGATGCGATCAACCGACGGCATCACGGCCGTGGCGTACGTGCCCGGGCTGTTCTCCGGGACGGTGGCTGGCGAGCCATCGATGAGGATCTCCGTGGCCCCGCCCCGCCCCCCGTTGATGCCGAGGTTGGCGAGGAGCAGTGGATTGTTGCCGAAGTTCTGGCCGGGCGCCACTCCTGGCGCGAGTGCTGCGAGGGCGAAAGGATTGCGTCCGTTCAGGGGCAATTCGCGAATCTTGCGCTCTTCCATGACTTGGCCGAGTTCGCCAGCCTCCGTCTGGAGGAGCGGTGCGGCGCCAACCACTTCGACAACCTCGGTCACGGCGCCGACTTCCATTTCGGCTGTCAGGTTGATCGATTCTGCGACGTGAACGATCAGCCCGGCCTGCTGGTACTGCCGGAAACCTTCGGCCGTCACGGCGAGCGCATAGGAACTGGGCCGGACCGAGACGAAGCGCGCGACCCCTTGCTCGTTGGATTCCGCGCTGAGGCTCTGTTCGGTGGCCTCGTTCTTCAGCGTGACGCCAGCACCGGGAATGGCCGCTCCGCTCTGGTCAAGTACATTGACTACGACGGAGCCTGTCGAGACCTGGCCGAAGAGTTGCGCGGCAGAGAGACCGGACAACAAATAGAGGGCTGCAAACCCCCGAAGGACCCGTGGATCCATGGGACACCTCCTCGGACGCTTGTGCGCTCGCTTGCGGGACTAGTGTGATTGTATACCCGGCCCGGTGGGGGGTCAACGGCGAATGGCTCCTTTCTCGGTACACTTGACGGCCCGAGTCCGGAATGCGGGTGGTAGGCTCGTGGCAGGATTGGTGGTAGTGCGCGTTCGGGAGATCGCAAACTCAGAATCCATTCGAAAGATCCGGTTGAAAGACAGGGAGGTGTCCCTTGCATTCCAGACTGCTAGCCACTAGTGTGGCCGTCGTTTTCCTTCTGGGAGCTGAAGCCGCGAGTATGAGGGGCCAGACATCAAGCGCTCAGGTGTCGGGCCGGATCACGGATCCCACGGACGCCGTCATACCCGGTGTGTCCGTAACCGTCCGGAACGTCGACACTGGCATCGAACAGGTCGTCACCACGAACGAGCTCGGCTACTACACGGCCCCGTTCGTCCAGCCCGGTAACTACCAGATCGATTTGAGCTCGCCCGGATTCCGGTCGGTCTCGCGCACCGGCATCAAGATCGATGTCAATCAGCAGGCCCGCTTCGACTTCCAGCTCGAGGTCGGCCAGGTCACCGAAGTGATCGAGGTCATCGAAGCCGCGCCGCTGCTGGAATCGGAGAGCTCCACCATCGGACAGGTCATTGAGAACAAGTCCGTGGTCGAGATGCCCCTGAATGGCCGCAACGCCTGGTACCTGACGCAGATGGCCGGCGCCACCGTCATGGTGCGGGGGATCGGGGACGCGGCTGAGATCCCGGTCACAACGGTCGCCGGGAGCAGGGCGTTCACACAGGGCCTGTTTGTCGACGGCGGGTCCGTGCAAAAGACCGGGCTCTCTCGCGCCATGGCTGAGATGGCTCCCATGGTCGACGCGCTCGAAGAGTTCAAGGTGATCACCAACAATTACGCCGCCGAGTACGGCCGTACCGCGGGCGGAGTCTTCACGGCCGTGACGAAATCCGGGACGAACCAGTTCCACGGCAACGCGTTCGAGTTCCTCCGCAACGACGCGCTCGACGCAAGGAACTTCTTTGCCAAGACCAAGGCGCCGCTCCGCTTCAACCAGTTCGGCGGGACCTTGGGAGGGCCGATCCAGAAGGACCGGACCCATTTCTTCATCGCGTACGAGGCCACCCGTACGGTCACGGGCCGGCCGATCATCCTCACTGTGCCCACCCAGGACCAGCGGGATGGGGTTTTCACCGGACTGGTCGACAATCGCGGGCGCTCCATCTCGTTGTACGACCCCAACACGACGCGGCCCGATCCTGCCGACCCCACGAAGAAGGTCCGCGACCCGTTCAAGGACAATCTCATTCCCCCGAGCCTGTTCGACCCGGTCGGGTCGGCCGCCGCAAGCTACTACCCGCTGCCGAACCAGGCCGGGACGAGGGCCGGTGGCAACAATTTCAATCTCAACCTGGCCCCCTCGAGAGCCCAGAATCACACCACGGTACGGCTCGACCATACGATCAGCGACCGCGACAAGGTGTTCGGTCGGTACCTAGCCCAGCACAACAACACGCCGCAGGAGTCCGCCTTCCCCGAGCCAGCTGCTTCGGGCCTCGGCGGGCTCGCCTCGCGCAACGTGAACAACCTGGCCCACACAGCAATGGCCTCATGGATGCACTCGTTCTCGCCCTCGTGGATCAACGACCTGAAGTTCCACTGGCTGAAGCAGAACCGCGATGTGCTGCACGATAGCGTTGACGGGGGCTGGCCGGCGAAGCTCGGACTGGCAGGCGTGAGCGACACCGCCTTCCCGGCGTTCCGGCCCCAGGCCTTCAGCCCTGTGGGGGGCGCCACGGCCGTTTTCCGCATTCAGCGCGGCCCCACGTTCGGATTCAGCGATTCGGTGACCTATATCAGCGGAAAGCACACAGTGAAGACGGGGTTCGAGTTCCGCTGGAACGGATCCACCGACACGTTTAAGGTCGCACCGTCCGGGAACTTCATTTTCTCTCGGCAGGGGACGGGCTTGCAGGCTACCAGTCTTTCCGGCAATGGCTTCGCCACGATGCTGCTGGGCTTCGCCACTCGGGCCCAGATTCGCGACTCCCAGCCCCTCACCTTCCGCAACCAGTACTACGGCTGGTACCTGCAGGACGACTGGAAGGTCCTGCCGAACCTGACCCTGAACCTGGGCCTTCGCTACGACGTGGAGACGCCGCGCACGTCACCGAACGACACCTCCAGCGCCTTCGATGACACGCGCATCCACCCGATCGGGGGATTCCCGGGCGTCATTCGGTTCGCAGGGGTCGACGGAGAGCCCCGCACGCCATTCGACACGGACTTCAACAACGTGGGCCCGCGGCTCGGGTTCTCCTGGCGGCCGTTCGGGGGAGACACGGTCGTGCGCGGGGGCTATGGCATCTTCTTTGGCAACCTCGACGACCGCGGCTCGGCAGCCGGCCCGCGAGCTGTCCAGGGGTTCGCCACCGAGGCGCTGTTCGTCAGCCCAGACCAGAACCAGACGGCGGCAATGCTGCTGCGCAACGGGTTCCCGCCGTACGACCCTCCTAACGCCGAGAGCCGGACCGATGCATTCGGGTACCGCGGCCCCGCGCTGTACTTCGAGCGACCCAGGAAGACCCCGTACTCCCAGCAATTCAATTTCGGCATCCAGCACCAGGCCGGGCGCGTCCTATTGGAGGCCCAGTACATCGGCAACCTGGGCCGCAAGCTGACCGCCAACGACCTCAGCCGCAACCAAGTCCCCCCGGAACGGGTGGGACAGCCCGGATCGATTCAGTCCAGAAGGCCCTTCCCGCATCTCAGCGCGGTGAATGTGCTGTCGCCAAATCTCGGCGCATCCGGCTATCACGGCCTGCTGCTGCGGGCCGAGAAGCGCTACAGCAACGGACTCCAGTTTCTCGCCACGTACACGTTCTCGAAGATGCTCGACAACGTGGACTCGATCGCGAACGGGGACTTCCGGGGCACGCCCGGAGTCGGGTACCAGGATTTCTACAATCGCCATCTCGACAAGTCGCTGAGCCCGCTCGACATCACCCACAACCTGACCTTCAACACCATCTGGGACCTGCCCGCCGGCCCGGGCCGGCGTTACGTGAATTCCGGCCCCTTGAGCCAGATCATCGGGGGCTGGCAGCTGTCCATCCTTGGCACGCTATTCACGGGCCCCGTCTACGGCGTCGTCACCCAGCAGAACACTTGTGAGTGCGCGTCCGCCGGTCCGCAGCGGCCCAATATCCTGCGGGACCCGGACCTTCCAGCGGGGCAGCGTTCCGTCCAGCGCTGGTTCGACACGGAGGCGTTCGAGCAGCCGGCCCGGTTCACGTTCGGCAACGCGGCCAGGGCAGTCGGGCGCGCCCCCGGCAGAGTCAACTTCGAAGTCGGGATCATGAAGAACTTCCCGTTCAAGGAGCGCTACAGGCTGCAGCTCCGGGCCGAGCTGTTCAACGCGTTCAACCACCCGAACTTCGGTATCCCCGGAACCACGTTCGGAGCTCCGACGTTCGGCACCATCAACCGCAGCGACCCCGGACGAATCGTGCAGTTTGGCCTCAAGCTCTACTTCTAGACACGCCTCGAACGGGTCGGGGGAGGACGCCCGGCAGCAAACCTCGCCGGGCTCGGCCGGACCCCGGCTACCAGAGTCAGCCGCAACGATTGATTGAATACACAAGCGACCAATACGCTGGCGAAAGGAGGTGATTCGGACTAACCCCAAAAACTGCCCGCCTCGTACTTTCTTCGGAGGCCAGCAAAGATCCGTTGCCCGCCGCTACCGAACGGTTGATCGGTCGTGAGGTATGTCCAAGTAGCACCGCGCTGGAGCACTTCATGGCGGCCGCCCTTGACCTCAGCCATCCTCTTCGCCACCTCTTCTTCGAAGGAGTCGCGCAGGTCATCGAATCTGTCGCAAACATTCTTGAGGAATTCATGAAGGGGCTCTCGGCCACCGAACGAGACCCAGTGGATCCCCTCTCTCAGTTCTGCGACATCGGCTAGGTGTTCCGACCAGAGATCGTCGATCGTGGTCAGCTCGACAATTCGTTCGGCTTCGGATGCATGTGGGCGATCGCCAAGCAAGATTTCCTGACGTTGCCTCTGAAGGGACCGGCGCTGCTGTTCGATGACGCCTTCATACTGGTGCAGGAACCGGCGGGTTTCTAAATGGTGTCCTTCAATGGCTCGCTGAATACTCTCAGGATCGTCAGTGAGTCCGGGATGGTCGATGCCGTGCTTGACGAGCAGATGGTCTTCTAGCGAGATGAAGAATCGTGAGCTCCCGGGGTCGCCTTGCCGGCCCGCTCGTCCGCGGAGCTGGTTGTCGATACGCCGGCTCTCATGCTTGTTCGTTCCAATCACATAGAGCCCACCCAGGTCGGCCACTCCCCTTCCAAGCTCGATGTCGACACCTCGCCCAGCCATGTTGGTCGAGACCGTCACCGCTCCAAGCTGTCCCGCTCGCTCAATAATGGCTGCCTCCCGATCGTGATTGCGGGCGTTGAGCACTTGGTGCGGGACCGGGGCGAGCTTTGCGCTGAGCCGCTCGGACTCCTCGACGCTAGCGGTCCCCACCAGAACAGGCCGGCCTGAGGCGTGCGCACGGCAGATTTCTTGAATCACAGCTCGATCCTTCTCGCCTTTCGTCGGGAAAACGACATCAGGGTGATCGACCCGGATTACTGGCCGTCGCGTCGGTATCACTTTGACCTGGAGCCCGTAAACCGACTCGAATTCCTCGGCCTGGGTGGCGGCGGTGCCTGTCATTCCGCAGACTTGCGGATAGAGAGCGATCAGATTCTGCAGCGTAATCGACCCGAGGATTCGGCCTTGCGTCCTCAGCGCCACTTGTTCCTTGGCTTCGATGGCCGTTTGCAAAGAAGCTGGCCAGCGCCGACTAGGCGCGATCCGCCCCTTGAACTCGTCGACTGATTGGATGCGGTCATCTTTGACTAGATAGTCGACATCGCGTCGCAACAGCGCATGGGCATGAAGCGAATCCTGCACCGCAGCGTGCAGCGAGAGGTTTGATGCCTGGAAGAGACTGCCGCATTCAAACGCCCTTTCCACCGCTGCGATGCCGTCATCGGTGAGTGCGACGTTGTGACTGTGCTCGTCGACCAAGTAGTCCCGCGCCAGCCGGAGCTCTCGTACCACTTCGTCAGCCCTGCGGGCCAGAGTTGCCTGCTCGCTCGTTCCCCCAGCTATCACTAGCGGGATGCGCGCCTCGTCGATGAGTGTGGCATCCACTTCGTCTATCACGACTGCGTTGAACGGTCGTTGGATTTGCTCCGAGGGACGCAGCGCGAGCCCGTCTCGCAAGTAATCGAAGCCGACTTCGTTGGCGGTCGTGTACGTAATGCTGCAAGAGTAAGCTAGCCGCCGTTGGTCTCGGGTCATCTCCTGTTGAATGCAACCTACGGAAAGGCCGAGGAAGCTATAGATCGGGGTCATCCAACGTGTGTCCCGACGTGCGAGGTAGTCGTTGGCGGTCATCACGTGGACCCCTCGATTCTGCTTGGCGTGTCGGCAAATCACGGGAACGGCTGCCAAGGTTTTCCCTTCGCCGGTCGGCATTTCGGCTATCTTGCCACTCATCAGGGCAAGCGCAACGTGGATCTGGACGTCGAACATGTCGAGGCCGATCGTGCGCCGTGCGACTTCGGCTGTGACGGCGATGTCTTCTAGTTCGTCTTCGGCTGCAATGGCTGCCGCCCTCAAGATGTCGTCGCTTCTCTTGGACAGCTCATCGCGACGCGCATTGATTCGCTGAACATTCGCTCTAACGGACTTGGAAGTCGAGTTTAGGCTGGATCGAGACCGAAGATGATGAAATGGGTGACGCATCGACTTTTCAATGACCGTTTTGGTGGGGCGCCTTAGCCGGCGCCGGGTTGCATAGCACCTCTTAGGCTTCGGTCCACTCGTGCTCCGCTACGGCATGTGGCTGTCCTCCCGAGCGTTGCGTTGACAATTCCCGACCAGGGCTTGCTCGGCCGCGAATAGCACCCGCTGCCCTTCGCTCGCCTTGCGTTTCCACTGGCTCACTTGGTTCGGATGCAAGTCGTGCTTGGCCGCGATCCGCTGGACCGTGTAGTCGCTGCCGAGAGCTGTCCTCGATTCCCGCCGTGCACGTCCCTCTTTCCTCTTTGCGCCACGTTTGCTCCTTGCAACCGTGGCAAGGTTCAACTTACCTCACTGTCCAAGATTCCGGCACTCTCTCAGTCCATGAATCAACTCTCGTAGAAAGCCGACAACTTTCGGTCGGTTCGGCAGTTTCGGACCCTGACACTCGCCTACTCATGCCTCGAAGCGACCATGGGATCCAGCTTCGCCGCCCGACGTGCCGGCATCCAAGTGGCAATCAGCGCGATGCCGGCCAGGACCACGGCGACGACGATATACGTCACCGGATCAGTAGCACTCAATCCGTAAAGAAACGACGCCGCAAACCGCGACGCCCACAACGCGATAGGCACGCCCAGGGCAAGTCCAATCGTAATCAGCACCACGCCTTCCAACATCACCTGCCCGAAAACCTGCGAATAGTCTGCGCCCAAGGCCATTCGAATCCCGATCTCGCGCTTCCGGGTCGCGACAGCAAACGCCATGACGCTAAATAGTCCCACTGCCGCAACGATTATTGCCAAGAGACCGAACAGCACCGTGAGCACCACCATTAAACGATCGAGCATCATGGTCCGACCGATCTGCGCCGCCATTGTGGTCGCCTCAAACGCTGGCACATCCGGAGCTAGTGTACGGACCTCGCGAAGTAGCGCCGAGATCATGGCCTCCGTTCCCCCCGCCACGCGCACGTGCAGGACAAAGTGGGGGCGCGTGTTCTGCGGGAAGGGGAGATATACAGCAGCCTCAGCGTCCTTGCGAAGCGATTCGCTCTTCACATCCTTGACCACCCCGACGATCTCATGATCATCGCCTTGTTCCCATCCGATCATGGCGTGCTTGCCGATTGGGCTTTCATCGGGCCAGAAGTACCTCGCAGCTTTCTCGTTTACGATTGCCACTCTGTTTGTGAGGCCGTCGTGTTGAGTAAACATCCTTCCCGCCAGCACTGGCGTGCCGAGCACTTTGAAGTAGTCGCTGCCAATCCAATTCACGTCATACGACTCGGGCTTATGCGGACGGGACCCTGGAACTCTGATATGCGTCAAAGCGATGCCACCGGAGAGCGGGCTGATGAACCCGGGGCTTGCCGCAACTACTCCCGGCATGCTGCGGGCTCGCTCCACCAGGCGTTCCGCAAGCTGATTGCTTGCGGTCCCTGAGTATCCGGAGGTCCCCGGGTCCAGCGTCAGCACCACCAGATGCTCCGGATTCAAACCAAGATCGACTGATTTGAGATTGTGCAACGAGCGTAGAAAAAGTCCCGCTCCGATCAGCAGCATCAGCGACAGAGCGACTTGCCCCACCACCAACGCATCGTTGAAGGAAAGGCGGCCCGGGGCGCGCAAGCCCGAGGCGCCTTTGAGCGCAAGCCCTGGGTCCATACGCGCAGATTGCAAAGCCGGCGCTATGCCGCACAGAATACTGACCAGAATCGCGACAGCCAGCGTGAACAAGAGCACACGCCAGTCTGGACTTACGTCCAGGATCAATTCCCCACCCCCGATCTGCCGGGGCGCCATCGCCAGCAGAGCGGTGTCCGTCCAATAAGCCAGTGCAATACCAAGAGCGCCTCCGCAAATTGCCAACAGAGTGTTTTCGGCGAGCAGTTGCCCCGCCAGACGCACCCGCGTTGCCCCCACCGCCAGCCGTATCGCGATCTCCCTCGTGCGGCCGGTAGTGCGCGCCAGGAATAGGTTCGCGACATTGGCGCATGCAATCAGCAGCACCAGTCCGACCATCGCCATCAATATAAGAAGCGGTTTCTCGTATTGTGTTCGCAGCCCTGAAAACCCCTGGCCCCCCTGACGAAGCCCTACTTTGAGATCAGAAAGCTCTCCAGAGGCAGATTCGGGTGCAATCTGACGATACAGGATGTCAAGGGAGGCCTGCGCTTGGGAGCGGCTCACTTCCTGCTTCAGCCTTCCAAAGGTGCGCACTGGGTAGGTAGCATAGTCGGACATTCCCGCTGCCGTCAGTGGAATGCTGATATCCAATCGCAAATCCTCAGACAGGCCGAGGAACTCCTTCGGCGTGACGCCGATAACGGTGAACGGGCGTGTGTTCACTCGAACCTCTCGCCCAATCACGTCGGGGTCTTCACCAAATCGCCGCTGCCATAATCCGTAGCTGATGACGCACACTGCGGGGGAAACGGGCATGCGATCGTCGTCCGGTGTAATCACCCTCCCGAGCACGGCATCCAGGCCCAGCGTTTCGAAAAAGGTTCCCGAAACCAGCATTCCACTCACGCGCTCAGCGGTTCCGTCGCCCGACAGCGTGATCGGAGGAAACGTTGCCGCCGCGAATCCCTCCAGCACCGAATTCTTGTCGCGGAGTTGCCGGTAAATGGTCCGCGGAATCATGTATCGGCTCGAGCCGTTCGGCCTGTCCACGGTGAATAGCACCAGCCGGTTGGGTTCGCGCACGGGCAGCGTTCGTATCAAAACCGCATTCATGAGGCTGAAAATGGCGGTATTCGCTCCGATTCCCAGAGCCAATAGAGTGACAACTATGATCGTGAATCCCTGGCTATTGCAAAGCCTTCGTCCCGCAGATTGCAGGTCCCCAAGGGCATTCCGAACCAGTGCCGCGAGCGATTCCAACAAGCAATCTTACCGCCGGTGAATGATCGAAGATTTGGGGGTTGCCAGGGTCGCCCCATGGGGTGCTGTCAAGATCTCGCTGGCCGACGACAATAGATCGAGGGCATCGCTATATCGAAGGCGGTTTCGTGCTACATTTCTTGCGGCTCCTGTACTCTCAGCGAACACATGTCAGCGCCGTTCCGGCAGCAAAGGCCTGCTCTCCAAGAAGTTGATGGTGCTTCGCCTTCAGGTGATGGCGAACAACTCGGAACAGGTTCTGCACTGCGCTGTGGACCGAGAGAACGCGCTGACCTTGGGCCGCTGAGTTGAAGCGACGCATCCGTCATTCTCGTTCCCTCTCGGGCTGGTGGGAAGCCTCGACGCTGTTGTTCTCGTACTGTCCGGTCCGATGGGTGGCGGATAGGCCGACCTCTCGGCGGGCCACCACATAGCTGCGCAGCTTATCGGCGACCAGTTGCAACGGCGGCCTGCCTTGGTGCTGCTAGATCTTTCCAAAGAAGCGCTTTGCGGCTCTCCTGTCCCGGCGGCGCGACCAGGATATCCAAGACGTCGCTGTCCTGGTCGACCGCCCTCCAAGGATAACGACGTTGGCCGCGGATTCTGATGGAGACCTCATCCACATGCCATATGTCACCGAGTCGACCTTGCCTACGAAGCAGAGCACGAGCGTGCTCGGGTCCGAAATTCCGGCAAAACACGCGAATGGCCTTGCAGGATACGGTGGCGCCACGCTCGGCAAGCAGATCCTCGACATCGCGCAGGCTCAGCGTGAATCGACGGTACAGCCAATCGGCTTGGCTGATGATCTCAGGTGGCACGCGGTGGCGTCGACAAAGCGACCCCGCCGGTAAATAGTCGCCAGCCAGCCTCAACTTGACAAGGCCAGCCACGAGGCTCTTCAAAGGCTGCCTTATGATGAGTTCGTCCCACTCATTCCATTCCTTCCAGCCAAGGGAACAACGGGATCAGGCAATGACATTCACCAAGCAATTCGTAGGGATCCTCCTGTTCACGATGTCATTCCTCTCGTTTCCCAGAACCGCAGACGGCGCGGTCGACGTGCTGGGCGTAATGGCCGCGGAGCTCGATCGCTCGGTCGAAGTTCTTTCCAAGGAAAGCACGCCGCTCTATTTCCTCAGTTACGAGATCACGGAGGAGGACCGGGTCTCGGTAGTCGCTTCCTTCGGCGCAGTCTCTCGGAATTCACGTAGCGAGGGCCGTATTCTCGACATCGACCTACGGGTGGGCGACAAGAATCTGGACAACACCCATCCAGTCCGCGACGGAAGGGAATTCGACTTCCGCAGGCCGTCGCGGACACAGGTACCGGTATCCGACCCCGAAGCGCTCCGCGCCGCCCTCTGGCTTGCGACCGACAGAAAGTACAGGCAGGCGACCGAGCGACTTGCCCGGGTCAAGGCGAGTGTCCGAATCAAGGTGGACGAAGGGGACCGGGCCGCCGACTTCTCCCCGCAGCAGGCCGAGGAATTCATCGACAAGCCGCGGTCCATCGCGGTGGACGCCTCAGCCTGGGCCGATAACCTCAAGCGATACTCGGCACCGTTCGCCCAGGCCGATCACATTCTTTCGGGGTCGGCGGCTCTCGCGGCCGTCGTCGTTACGCGGTGGTACGTGAATAGCGAGGGGGCCAGGATCAGAACTTCGGATACGTCGTATAGGTTGAGCGTGTTCGGCTCGACGAAGGCCGACGACGGAATGTACCTGCCGCGCTACGAGCAATTCTTCGTTTTCAGCGAGGACGACATGCCCGACGACGAGACAGTCATGGAGACTGTCGGGCAGGTCATCGAAGATCTCCAGGCGCTGAGAGTCGCTCCGGTCACGGGACCGTACAGCGGTCCCGCCATTCTTTCGGGGCGCGCCAGCGGGGTCTTCTTCCATGAAATCCTGGGCCACCGGGTCGAGGGCCACCGGCAGCGCGAGGCCGGCGATGCCCAGACCTTCAAGGACATGGCAGGCGAGTCGGTTCTGCCCGAGTCTTTTTCTGTAGTGTTCGATCCGAGCGTGAGTCGCGCCGGGGGGACTGATCTTGCGGGTTCCTTCAAGTTCGACAACGAGGGAGTCAAGGGCCAGCGCGTGGTGGTCATCGACCAGGGCGTGCTGAAGCGGTTCCTCATGTCGCGCAGGCCGATCGAGCGATTCTCCGGCTCCAACGGCCACGGGCGCAAGCAACCCGGGTTCGCCCCTGTCGCGCGGCAGTCGAACCTCTTCGTCGAGGTCAGCGAGCCGCTTTCAGAGAGCGGCCTCAAGGCAATGCTGGTTGCGCAGCTCCGGGAGGAGGGCGAGGAGTACGGATTGCTTTTCGACGCCATCCAGGGTGGTTTCACCTTCACAGGCCGGGTAGTGCCGAATGCATTCAATGTCCTCCCGACCATGGTGTACCGGATCTACCCAGACGGCCGCGAGGAACTCGTGCGGGGAGTCGACCTGATCGGCACTCCTCTGACAACATTCAGCAAGATTGCGGCAGGCGGGACTGAGCTCGCGACGTTCAACGGGGTCTGCGGCGCGGAATCCGGAGGCGTTCCGGTAAGCGCGATTTCCCCGTCGATACTCGTTTCGCAGATCGAAGTGCAGCGAAAAGAGAAATCCCAGCAACGCCTGCCTCTTCTGCCAGCGCCTTTGGGCTTGGCAGCGGGCGGGCATGCACTCGCTCTAGGAGGCCTCCGATGAACTGCATTCAGACCTGCGCCTTGCTACTTTCGCTCGCGATTGCGTGGCTCCCGGCCGCCGCGCAGCCCAGCGTGGTGATGCAGGCGATGCAGGACGAGATGGCTCGCAGCATGAACGAACTGAGGCTGGAGGATCTGGAACGGCCGTACTTCATTTCGTACACCGTTCAGGAGATCTTGGAAGTTCGCGCCACGGCGTCGTTGGGTGGCCTCGCCACTAGCGGAGAGACTGCAAGCCGAACCCTGAGTGTCGAGGTCAGGGTCGGGGACCGGAATCTCGACAACACCAACTTCGTTGCCAGACCGGACTTCAGCTCGATGGAGGATATTTCCTTCGGCCCGGCCTCTCTGCCGCTGGAAGACGACTACGAAGAGCTCCGCCGCGCGATCTGGCTGGCGACCGACCGCTCGTACAAGGAAGCTCTCGACCGGATCTCGAAGAAACGCGCCGTGCTCCAGAACCAAACCGTCGTCGAGGAAGCCCCGGACTTCAGCGTCGAGGATCCGCACAAGCATGAGGGCGGCCCGGCTTTGCCCGCGCCCGATGCGAACCGTGTACGCGCTCTCGCAACCGACCTGTCGGCCGTTTTCAGGGAGCACCCGGACATCCACGTCTCTTCGGTCGGGGCACGCGCGCTTCGCGTTCGCATCCAGTACTTGAACAGCGAGGGATCGTCGTTCATCCGCTATGACCCCGCTGCCACGGTGACCGCAAGAGCCGGCACGCGTGCTGGCGACGGAATGGAGATTTCCGACTCGTTCACGGCATTCGGCCCCACATGGGAGGACCTGCCTGCCCTCGCCGAGCTCGCCGAGCGAGGCCACGAACTGGCCGGGCGGCTCACGGGCCTGCGGCAAGCGCAGGTGTTCGAACGCTACGCAGGGCCTGTGCTGTTCGAGGGGCAGGCGGCAGCGGAACTGGTGCGCCAGGTCCTGCTGCCACGGCTGCTCGTCCAGAAGGCGCCCCTCGGGGACGACCAGCAGATGCGCCGGACGATGGACCGTCTGGCCAATCCGTTCCAAGACAAGCTGGGCAGCCGAGTCCTGCCGCGATTCCTGGCGATCGTGGACAACCCAACGCTCCGGGAGAACGAGCAGGGCCCGGTCTGGGGCAGCTACGCTGTCGATGACGAAGGTGTGACCGCCCGCGAAACGGCGCTCGTCGAGCGCGGCATGCTCAAGACCCTGCTGGCGACGCGCAATCCGATCGCCGAAATTCCACAGAGCAACGGCCATATGCGGGCAGGCGGACCGGCGCCGTCCAACCTCATCATGAGCTCCAGTAGCGGGCTCACGCCAGACGAGATGTCCGAGGAATTCCTAGCCTTGCTGGAAGAGAGGGGGCTGGAGTACGGAATTGTCGTCAGGCGGCTCCGGGAGTCCAGTGCAAGCGGGTTCGGGGGCCGACCGGCCGGCCGGTCAAGAGGAGGCCGCTTGATCCGGGCAGTGGTCGCGCTCAAGGTCTTTCCCGACGGCCGCGAGGAACTGATTCGCGAGGCCGTGCTAACAGGGCTTTCCGAGGGCAGCTTCCGAGACATTGTCGCGGCGTCCGAAGCCGTGACCAACCACACGATCCTGTTTCGACCGAGCCGCTCCTCGTTCGACCCGTTCGGCCTCTTGAATCCCGCTCGCCGCTTAGGAGCCATGGCGACCCTGGTCGTCCCGTCCCTCCTGTTCGAAGATGTGTCGGCGAGGCGCCCGCCGGGTAACATCCCGTTTCCGCCGGTCGTTCCTAGGCCGGCCTCCGGGGATTAGCCGACTGGGAAAGCGGGCGTCAGCCGAATTGGGAGGCGGACAACCGAACGTGGATGATGCCGGGCATGTCAATTCCCGAACCGCCGACATATTTGCAGCGCGCACTGGCCAGTTCACGCTCGCGAAAGCCCTGGACGGCAATGGTTTCGACTCCGCCACGAAATGCGGCGAACGGCGCTGCCTCCGCGCCGGCCTCGGGATCCGTGGGAATCACGAAACTCGTCCCCGCGACACTTGGGAAGTCGACCCTGTCGGCTGCGTCGGTGACCCGGAATTCCGAGGTCCCGGACCGCTCCGCAACACTGTATAGCGCCGCGTTGATCTCGCCCCGGCTAATCACAGCCTTGATTGGCGCATCGATGTAAAGCGCCAATAGCGTTACCCATCGATCCGGGCTAGCAGACGAATTGCTGGATTGAGTTCCCCCTTCTACCGGGTCCCCTCGGCAGGCCTCTACCGGGCACTGCGAACCTGGTCTGCCTCGGTCCAACCACCGACTGCATTTGGCTCTATTCAGCGAATCCTCCGCTCCACACGGTCGCTACCGACTCTGGAATTCTCCTGGGGACCACCGGCCTCCACTCGAGTGATCCAATTTAATGTGGTAACAATGAATCTCGACGATCGGCTTCGACTCGGCGAAGCGCAATGCCACTCTGGATGCTAGGGGACTCGATTTGGCTCGCGCTGACGAAGTGTTCGCGGGCGCTACGCTGACTGTCGAGGACGACCGTCAGGACTACGGGGAGGATCGCTTCATAACCATCGGGATTCTCGACGGGAGGATGGTGATTCTCGTCGGGACGCCTCGCAAGGACATCCATCGGATTATCAGCATGAGGAAAGCCAATAAAGAGAACAAGCATTCTACACACCAAGGCTCGCATCGGGACGACGCGCCGGACCTTTCCGGTGACGGCCGGCCGGAAGAATTCGCCAAGGCTACAGTCCGTCGCGGCCGGCCGCCAATTGCCAGGCCGAAAGTGTCAACCACCATCCGCCTTTCGCCTAACGTGATCGATTACTTCAAGCTGGGGGGGCGCGGGTGGCAGACTGGGATCGACCAAGTCCTTCGCGAGTGGGTCAGGCAGCAAGATACGGCTTGAGCGGCGGCGCCTGTTCAGACACGGCTCGTCACGTCGGCCGACGACAATCGATCCCCGGGACCCCTGTGTCGATCTCACGGCTTTCTACTCAAGATCATCAGCCACACCGTTCGGCCGTACCATCGGGGCGGCACCCAGCTTGGGACCCGCTCTAAGCTCTAAACTGCTCCAAGCAACTGCAGCCGTCCCTGGGCCGCGCCACCAGCCCGTCGTTCATCTCGTGCAGGTACACCGCCTCTTACCTCAGCAACCGCCAGAGCCGCTCGATGAAAATGTTGTCGAAGCCGCTGCCCATGGCGCCCATGGATTGGCGGACGCCGGCCTGCTCGCAGCGGCGGGTGAACACCAGCGCCGTGTACTGGCTGCCGCGGTCGGTATGGAAGATCACGCCCTGCGCCGCCCGGGCCTGCAAAGCCATGTCCAGCGCGGAGCGCACCAGAGCGGCCGTCTGCCGCGCGCCCATGGACCGGCCCATGAGCGCGACCGGCCTCGTGGCGCGGCCGTAGGATTTCCGTGATCTTGTACCTCGGTACTCGGACTCTCGGCACCGCGACCGCCTTACTGCAGTAGAGTCGGATCGGAGCACTGCCGCGGTTACACTCCGCCCGATCAGTTTCGATCGGAATCCCTGATTACTTTCCTCTGGCTTCTGCGATCACTTTGGACCGGATTCCGCAGGAAGCAAGGAGCCTAGAAGAAGACCGAGAGCGAGCAGCAAGCGGCGCCGGCGAGGGCGAAGCGCTGGTTGCCGCCCGAACGGGAATCCGGCAGGGAGGCTACGGCCCGGCGGACGGCGTCTAGCCCGACCTTCTCAAGAGTTTTGGATTTGGAGGCGTTTTGTCCATTTGGGGTGGTTGGATAGCCTGGCAATGTTGCGTGGGGTGCTGGATCCGGGCAGAGGCCGGGCAAGGGTCGCCAGATCCGCGGTTGCCGGGGTCCGTTTTGTCTTGCCTCCCGGCCTGCCGACGCAGTGGTCCCGCTGACCTCCGACGGGGCTCGAGACGATGGCTGCCGTGTCGCGGCTAGCAGCGCAGGGGCAGGCTCTGGAGACGGGCCAGCACCTGTCCGAAGAGGCCCGCTTCCGGGAAGCCCTCGTCGAACGACAGCCGCACGGCCCGCACGCTGACCCGGATCCGCACGCCGATCTTGAGCAGCTTCAGGCGGATCGTGCCGCATTGCGCCCGCGCCAGCCGCGTGCCCCGCAGGCCCCGGCGCCGCAGCAACTCCAGCAGCGCATAAGCGAACGAGGCGAAATACAGGCGCAACTGGTTGGCCCGCATGGTGTGCGCCGAGGTGCGATCCGCGAACAGCGCCAGCTGCTGTTCCTTGATGCGGTTCTCCATGTCGCCCCGCGCGCAGTACACCTGCTCGTACAGCGTGCGCGCCGCCATCCGCCCGGCCCCCAGCGACGTCACCACGAAACGCGGGCTGGCCCCCCGCGGCAAATGCTCTGCCTTGCCGATCAGGCGCCGCTCGCGGCTCCAGCTGTCCAGCGTCCGGTAGCGGAAGTCCTGGAACACCCGCGCCGCCTGCCCCGTCCGCTCGCATGCCTGCCGGGCGCGCTCCATCGCCGGGGCCAGGCTCCGCTTCAAGCGCGCATTCTGCGCGATTCCCAGCACATGCTCCACTCCCTGCGCCTCGCACCAGGCCAGCAATTCCTCGCGGCAGAACCCGCTGTCCCCGCGCAGCCGGATCTCCACCCCCGGCCAGCGCTCCCGGATGCGCCCCACGATGCGTTCCAGCTCCTGCACCGTGCCCTCCGCCGCGTCGCGGTCCGCCGTCCGCAGGCGCGCCCCCAGCAGCTGCTGGCCGCAGAAGATGTACAGCGGCAAGTAACAGTAGCTGCGGCAGTACCCATGGAAGAAGCGGCCTTCCTGCCGGCCATGCAGCGGGTCATCCGTCGCGTCCACGTCCAGCACGATGCGCTCCGGCTGCGCGCCGTGCCAGTCCAGGAACAGGTCCACCAGCAGGGCGTCCAGCCGCGCCGTGTCGGCCACGATCTTCTTGTAGCGTTCCCCGGGGCCCAGCGCCGCCCCCGTCAGCTCCAGGCGGTTCAGCGTGCTCTTGCCCGGCGGCCAGCTCTCCCAGCTCGCCCGGCGCCGCCCGCGGCCCGCCGCTCCGCACAGCAGCGACCACAGCCTGCTCTGGCGCAACGTGTCGTGATCGTTCAGGTCCTCATAGCCCAGCGCCAGCCCCAGCACGCGCGCTGCCAGCAGCACTTCCAGCGCATGCTGCGTCCGCCGCGGGTCGCGGTGATCCCGGAAACACGCACTCAACCGCCGGAACAGCCCCGTCCGCAGCGCCAGCTCGCGCAGCAGCAGCCCGCCGCCATCCGACCCCAGTTCCCCGCCGTCAAACCGCCCGACTACACGCTGCCTTCGCAAGCCTGCGAACTCCAAGCGTGCTGTGCTACACTCTGTCGTCAATAAGGCCGTCGTTCTGCTACGTGGTAAGTTGTTCATAATAAACCGATTATACCACATGACACGGCCTTATACCCTACTCCTCGTGAGAAATCCGGGCTAGAGGGTCGTCCAGAACATACTGCATCTCTCATGTTTTGACTGAAGGGACTCCCTGTGCCAATCGTGATCGCCTTAGAACCAGTCGCCCATCAATCTGGAGCACCCCACGATGGTCCTCTGAAACCTCAACTTGCGAATTGCTGCAAGGCCGACGCCTTTATGGACGGATATTCCAGCTTGAATCTATACTTGGGAAGCCGCTTGGCGGTGGTCGCTTTTATGGTCAGCTTTTGGAAGGTTTTCAGCGGGCTCTTGGTGCTGGCCGGAAGCCTGACCGCCTCTGAAAATCCCGAGATTTTCCAAAACCAGCTCGTCCCTTTTCTCCAGGCCCATTGCGCCACCTGCCACGGCGGGTCCGAACCGCAAAGCAACCTCTCGATTTCGAGCTACGATGCGCTGCTCAAAGGCGGCAAGCACGGCCCGGCGATTGTTCCCGGCTCGGCCGAGCAAAGCCTGCTGATCCAGTACGTCAAGGGCGCCAAGCAGCCCCAGATGCCGTTGGGAGGCTCGCTGCCGGCAGGGGTGGTCGAGCAGTTGGCGCGGGCGCTCGATGAAATGAGCCCGCTGGCGCACACGGCATCACACGACGCCTACCTCGACTGGCTGTTTCAGAAGCCGGTGGCGCCGCCCGTCCCAGATCTCGGCGAAAGTGGCCCCGTCAATCCGATCGACGCCTTTATCCGGGCGCGTCTCCGCTCGGAGGGCCTGGCGGCCGCTCCGCCCGCCAGCCGCCGGGCGCTTGTCCGGCGCCTCTATTTCAACCTGATCGGCCTGCCGCCATCGCCCGCTGAAGTGCAAGCTTTCCTCGACGATCCCGGGCCCGAGCCTTTCGAGAAGCTGGTCGATCGCCTGCTGTCCGACCCGCGCTACGGCGAGCGCTGGGGACGCCATTGGCTCGACTTGGTGCGGTTTGCCGAATCCGACGGCTTCGCCGATCGACACCGAGCGGCCCACCGCCTGGCGCTACCGCGACTACGTAATACGGTCATTCAATCAGGACAAACCCTATGACGTGTTCATCCAAGAGCAGCTTGCCGGCGACGAGCTCGACGGCGACGAGACGGTCGAGCCCTCTGAACGGCTGGTCGCACTGGGATTCCTGCGCATGGGTCCCTGGGAAGCTGACGCCAACTCCCAGCGGCAGCTTCGCTTGAATGTCCTCAACGAGCTCACGGCGACGACCGGCGAAGTGTTTCTTGGGCTAACGGTGGGCTGCGCGCAGTGCCACGATCACAAATACGACCCCATCCCACAGCGCGACTTTTACCGCTTCCAGGCGTTTTTTGCCCCGATGCGCGTGGAGGCCCTGCCGGCGGCATTTACCGACGCCGAATACGACCGCAACATGAAGCGGCTGCGGCGCGAGCACGAGGACCAGCTCGATCGCGCCACCGATGAGTTCGACGAGCGTCGCCAAGCCTTGATCGAGCGCTTCATGGAAAGCAAGAACGTCACCGAAGACGATGACAACGTCAAGGAGTTCAAGCGCGAGCTGGGTGTTCAGAACGAGTTTTTCCGAGACCGGAAAGACCCCATCTTCCGCGAAGAGGTCTGGACCGCCTATCTGGCGGCGAAGGATGAACAAGAGCGTCTCCAGGAGCTTGTCCGGCGCTACCAGCCCGTGGCCGTTGCAGTTTCTGATCTGGTACCACCCGATGTGCCTGATTTGCCGGATACCCACGTGCTGGCCGGCGGGGAGCTCGACAGCGAGCTCGAAAAGGTCGAGCCGGGCTTTCTGGAATGCATCACGGGACCGGCCGGCAATGCCAAGATCCCCTTCGTGGACGGAAGCTCGGGGCGTCGCCGCGCGCTGGCTGAGTGGATCGCCAGCCCGCGCAACCCGTTGACTGCTCGTGTAATGGTCAACCGCCTCTGGCAGCATCACTTCGGGCAGGGGCTGCTTCGTACCGCAAGCGACGTCGGAAAGAACGGCGACAGCCCGTCCCACCCGGAACTGCTCGACTGGCTGGCCGAGGAGTTCGTCAAGCGGGGATGGAGCATCAAAGCCATGCACCGGTTGGGGCTGACTTCGAAGACCTATCAGCAGTCCACTGGGCACCCCGCCTGGAAGCGGCACGCCGAGGTAGATTCCGACAATCGCCTGCTGTGGAGAATGAATTGGACGCGGCTCGAAGCCGAGGTGCTGCGCGATTCCGTGTTGTTCTTGAGCGGTCGGCTGAATCCCGAGCAAGGCGGTCCCGGTTCGCTGTTCGATGTGCCTGCCGACGTCGCCGAAGGGTTCGAGTTCTTCAAGTGGTTTGCTTCCCCTCCGGAACAGCAGCGCCGCCGCTCGGTTTACACCTTCCAGCGTCGCTCGGTTTTGCAGCCCTTCTTGGAGACCTTCGACGTCGCGAACATGAGCGAGTCGTGCTCGCGGCGCAATACCACGACAGTGGCGCCCCAGGCCTTGACGCTGCTCAACGGCAAACTGGTCAACACCGAGGCGCGGCATTTCGCCGAGCGCATCGCCCGCGCGGCCGGCCCCGACCCGCAAAAGCAGATCGAGCGAGCTTTTTGGCTCGTTCTTGGCCGGCCGCCTTCTCAAGGCGAATTGACGGAGGCTCGGGAACTGCTGGCGCAATCCGCTACGCTGGAGGGTTTCACCCAATTGGGTGTGGTGTTATTCAACTTGAACGAGTTTTTGTATCTGGAGTAATTGCCATGGATTTGCAGCTGGCGAGGAGACGCTTTCTTTACCGAGGAGTCGCGGGCATCGGCGGCTTGGCGCTGCTCGACATGCTCAACCGGGATCTGCGCGCGGCCTCCAGCGACCCCGACAGTCCCCTGATTCCCAAGGACCCGCACCACCCGGCGAAAGCGAACGCGTGCATCTTCTTGTCGATGCTGGGCGGACCGAGCCAAATGGATACGTTCGACCCCAAGCCGGCCCTCGCCAAGCACGATGGCAGCCCGATGGACTGGAGCAAAGAGAAGCTGACCGATCAGCCGGGCCTTTTCGCCAAGCCGCGGGTGCTGGTGGGCAGCGCTTTTAAGTTTCAAAAGCACGGCCAGTGCGGCATGGAGGTTTCGGACCTGCTGCCGCAAATAGCGAGCTGTGTCGACGACATCGGCTTCGTGCGTTCTGTGCAGGCTGACAACGGCAACCATCCGGCGGCCGTGTTTCAGATGAACACCGGCTTTGCCCGGCCCGGGAATCCCTCCCTCGGCGCTTGGGCCACCTTTGGGCTGGGCACCGAGAACCAAAATCTACCGGCCTTCGTCGCCCTGCCGGATTTCCGCTCGATTCCGTTCAGCGGCGCGCAGCAATGGGGCAGCGGTTTCCTGCCGGCCAGCTATCAGGGCACGGTGCTGCGCTGGAAAGGGGAAGCCATCCGCGACCTGAGCTCCCCCGAGGGGGTCTCGAGCGAGCTGCAGCAGGCGTCGCGCGATTTGCTGCGCAGCTACAACCAGAAATACCTAGAAAACCATTTCACCAACCCCGATCTGCAGGCTCGCATCGACGCCTACGAGCTCGCCTATCGCATGCAAGTCGAGGTGCCCCAGGTGCTCGACCTGACGGATGAAACCGAGGCCACCAAGCAAATGTACGGGTTGAAGGACGAGATGACACGGTCGTTCGGGACGCGCTGCCTGATGGCCCGTAAGCTCGTCGAAGCCGGTGTGCGCTTCGTGCAGCTATACACCCCCAGCCAGTCTTGGGATGCGCACGTTGATGTAATCAAGAATCACGGCAAAAACGCCGCCGAGGTCGACCAACCTGTCGCGGCATTGCTCAAGGATCTCAAGCAGCGCGGGCTGCTCGACGGCACGCTGGTCGTCTGGATGGGGGAATTCGGCCGAACGCCCGACACCCCGGCCGATCGCAAAACGAAAGGACGCGACCACAATATCGGTGCCATGACGGTTTGGTTCGCCGGCGGGGGCGTAAAGGGTGGAACGGTCGTCGGGGCCACGAACGACCTCGGATACAAGGCGGTCGAGCACGTTTACCATATCCGCGACGTTCACGCCACGATTCTGCATCTCATGGGCCTCAACGACATTCGGCTGACCCACTATCACGCCGGCCGTAACCGCCGGCTCACCGACACCGGCGGACAGCCCATCCACCAGATCTTGGCGAGCAGGCGAAGCTGACCGGCGGCTTCGGGTTCTAGAGCCAGGCCATACGTTCTCTGAGAGGACCTCGCTCGCATTCATATGGCCATTTCAGCCGGCCTGGAATCACCCCGATGAGTCCGAACGCCATTCCAAGCATGGCCTGGGTTCAGCGTGTCGTGACCGTCGCCGTCGTTGTGCTGAGCGCGTCGGCCGAAACGCTGTCCGAATTCCAGCCTTCCCCGGTCGAAACCGCGCACGGCAAGGTCAGCAGAATCGAATCCAAGTCGGGGCTCGCGTAAGTGGGCGCAGGCTAACTGGCGCATTTACCTTCGGGCGCGGTCGGGACGTGCCGCTTCGAAGAGCCGGTCCGGATCATCGGCCACAAGACCGGAATCTGAGACTCCGGATGTGATTCGCCCAAAGACCACGACCTGTGCCACGCCTGCTTCGGCGGGCAACGCTTCGCGCGGAGGCACAGTCTACAGACGAATGCTATCTATTCCGATGCATTCACGCGCGAGGTCCGCTTGCCGCGGGGTCTCGGGTCACGGGTCGAAGCGAGCCAAGACCTGTATTGGCTGCCGCTGTTCAACAACCGCACCGGGCAGCCGGCTCAGGTTGAGATGCGCGTCGAGATCGCGCTTATCCGCGAAACGGACATCGTGAAACCTCTACTAGCGAGAGAGGGAGCGACGTGCAAGGAAGGGCCCGCTGGCTTCTGCCACGGGTCAGCCCCGCGCCCAGCGTTAACGGATTAGACGCTTGCGCCGGATCGCGGTTTTGAGTATCGTCGGCCAAGAGCGCTGACGGGTTTGATACGAGCGAGATGGGCGATATGGCGAGACAACAGACGCAAAGGAGAGGTGGGCTTCAAGTGAGAGAACGGCGACCGTCCATTTACATTGGGATCAACGTCTTGGCCAGCGTGCTTATCGTTGGCGCAGCGTCTTGCGGGAAGCGCCAGCCGCCGCTCTCGCCGGAAGACGCTCTCGGAACTTTTCAACTGCCGCCGGGATTCCGCATCGAGTTGGTGGCTGCCGAGCCCGAGATCGCCGACCCGGTGGCGATGGCATTCGATGCCCGAGGACGGCTCTATGTGGCCGAGATGGCTGACTACCCCCTGGCGACCGAGTTCAAGGGCCGCATCAAGCTGCTCGAAGACCGTGACGCCGACGGACGGTTCGAGCACAGCACCGTGTTCGCCGACCAGCTGCATTTCCCGAGCGGCGTGATGGCGTGGCGGGACGGCGTGCTGGTCACGTCGGCACCGGACATTCTCTATCTAGCCGACAGCGACGGAGACGGGCGGGCCGACCTGCGTCAAGTCGTTCTAACCGGTTTCGCCAAAACCAACCCGCAACTCCGCGTTAACGGCTTGCAATACGCGGTCGACAACTGGGTTTACGTGGCCTATCCGCGCGCGATTGCACCGATCCGGTACAAGGAGTTCGCGGACGTTGGCGCAGCGATTCGCTTTCCCGACGAGCCGGGCGCCGCGCCCGCGGAGGTCGACTCAACCGATGTGCGGTTCCGGCCCGCTCGCAAAGAAGTCGAGGCGGCCGCAGGCAATTCCGAATTTGGGAATGCGTTTGACGCCTGGGGCAACCGGTTTACGGTCTGGAACAACGATCACGTTCGTCATGTCGTCGTGCCGAACCGCTACCTGACGCGCAACCCGTACCTGGCGGTGTCCTCGGCGATGCAGTCCGCCTCGGACCACGAGAATGCAGCCCGGGTTTACCTGATCGCCGACTCGGCGGCGGCCGTGCGAGATTCGGAGAAGGGCAGCTTCACTTCCGCCGCCGGGATTTCCATATACACCGGCGGGGCCTTTCCTCCCGAGTACGACCTGAGCTTCTTCGTCTGCGAACCCGCGCATCATCTGGTACATCACGACCTGTTGACCGCCGAAGGGCCGACATTCGTGGCAAAGCGCTCGCGCGAGGGAGTGGAGTTCCTGGCCTCGACCGATAGTTGGTTCAGCCCAGCATTTACAACCGTGGGGCCCGATGGAGCACTCTATGTCGTCGACTACTACCGGCAGATTCTGGAGCATCCGGAATGGATTCCCTCTGAGCAGCTCGAGGGCGCCGACCTTTACGCCGGAAGCGACCAAGGACGCATCTATCGCGTCATTCATGAGTCGGCTCAGCCAAGCTCGGTCCCGCGACTGGCCGAGGCGCCCTCCGGCGAGCTCGTTGAACATCTGTCAAAGCCAAACACGTGGTGGCGCATCACCGCCCAGCGGCTGCTGGTCGAGCGCGGCGATGAAGCGGCGATTCCCGCGCTGACTGAGTTGGCCAGAAATGGGTCAGCGTTCGCGCGGCTGCACGCGTTGTGGACGCTGGAAGGCCTCGAGGCGCTGTCCAGCGAGCTGGTGGTCGGGGCGTTGGCAGATCCGTCGGCGCGTGTTCGAGAAAATGCCGTTCGTCTGGCCGAGAGCTTTCTCAGCGACTCGGCCGTGAAGCAAGAGCTTTACACACTGGCCGACGACGCCGACGCCAAAGTCCAGTTCCAGCTTGCGCTGACTCTGGGCGAACTTCGCGAGGACTCCGCACTCGAAACCCTCGAGGCGATCGGACTCCGGCACATCGAGGACCGCTGGTTTCAAACCGCGGTCCTGACGTCGGCCGCCGAGACGGCGGGCCGGTGGTGGCGGTCGATTGCCGGGCGCCCCGGGTTCCTCGACACAGAATCACAGGGCAAACGCGAGTTTATACAGCGGGTCACCTCGATCATGGCCGCCCGGCAGGCCGAGCGCGAGATGGCCGGCGTGCTGGCACGGGTAGCAAACGACAAGGGCGCTCATTCCACGTGGTGGCGGGATGCGGCGCTCGCGGGAATGGCGGACGGAATTCCTTCTGGAACGCGACGGCCGAGGCTGGCTGGTCTCGAGCGGCACTTGATTCCTCTGTTGGGAGCCGACGCTCCGCAGGTCCGCCAGGTTGCTCTCAAGCTCGCCACCAAGGTTTCGCTCAGCGACACTGCGGCATTACGCGCCCTGTTGCGGGAAGCGTCAAAGACGGCGCGGCTCGAGGGCGCCGCGATCGATGACCGAGTGTACGCTTTGCGCGTTCTCGCGTTGGGGCGCGCCGAAACCAGCAGGCCTGTCCTCGAGCCGTTTCTCGCGCCACAGCACTCTGAGCCGCTGCGCATTGCCGCCATCGAAGCGCTCGGCGGCCTTCACGACGCCAATGCCGGAGAAACTCTACTCGCTTCCTGGCGAACCTACACTGGCGCGGTGCGCGATGCCGCGTTGAAAGTGCTATTCGAGGATGGCACGAGCTTGCCGGCCCTGCTGGACGCCATCGAGTCGGAACGGGTACAGCCGTGGTCGCTTAGCGCCGGGCAGCGTCACCGTCTGCTGCGGTCATCCGATTCGGCGATTGGCAGCCGGGCGGAAAAACTATTCGGCGAGTCGCGCCAGGATGAACGCCGCGCCATCCATGAGAGCTATCTCCCAGCGCTACGTCGCGCGGGCGACCCCGGGCGCGGCCAGCGCGTGTTCGACGCGGTCTGCAGCGAATGCCACCAGGTCGGCGGCCAAGGGTTTGCGGTCGGCCCCGACCTTCACACCGTAGCCTCGCGGAATAAGGAGCATCTTCTCAGGGACATTCTGCTGCCGAATGAGAGCATCGAGTCGGGTTACGAAGAGTATCTGGTCGAGACTGCCGATGGCCGCTTGATTTCCGGGCTGATCGCCACGCAAACCCCCACTACGTTGGTACTGCGCCGCGCCAAAGGCGAGGAAGACGCGGTGTTGCGCACCAGCATCGCCGAGATGCGCTCGCTGAGCGTCTCCGCCATGCCTGAAGACATGGAAAAAGACATCGACGTAGATGAGATGGCCGACCTACTGGCTTATCTGAAGAGTCTCTAATGCATCCGTGGCTCATTCCATCTCGAAGCGCGTGTCACTTTCTCTCGAGAGGGGAGGCAGCGCAGTGCCAGGAGTAGAATCGCGGAAACGCCCTGTAGCGCATATCCGCGATTGATTTGCAGGTAAGCACGGAGAACGTGAGGAAACAGATCTGGATGGTCGAGCCAGGGCCGGCGAACAGCCTGCATCGCTGCGGCTGAAGCGCGACGCGATCAAGATCGGCCCAGTCGTCATCGTTGAAGGCTACCAAGCGAAGGATCATTCGAAGAGGGCCGCCGGCCGCGACGCGACCTTCGAACTGCGGCGCATATTCTTCTTGGCCCGGACGGGTGTTCCCTACGAAAAGGTCCGCCGGGGCAAGTAGCTTCGTCACCGACTGCACGGCGCAATCGGCGGCCCGCTAGCGGCTGAAGCCCCCAACGCACGACCGATGACTCATGTGCCGGCGTGTACCGTCGGTGCCCAGGCTAGCCGAAGAAAGAATCCCAGCTCGGCCGGCGACTCAGTCAACCGTCCACAGCGCTAGCGAATCGACATCCTTCACGAACAGCCGCGTGCCCGATATGGCCGGCTGGGCCCAGGTGGCGCTATCCGCCACCGAGTACCGTCCCAGCGCCTGGAACTTCGTTCCGCTGCTCTCCGCGACAACCAGTTGCGCATCGTCGTTGAGGAGAAACAGAAGCTTGCCAGCCTTGACCAGAGCCGTGTTCTGCGCGGCCCTTGGTGGGCCGAGCCACAGGACGCTGCCGGTGCTTGCATCCAACGCGAAGTACTGGCCTCTCGCACGATGCGAGAGGCCAAACAAGGTGCCGTCGATCAGGACTGGATTGCTGATATACATCGACACTTCCGATGTTTCCCATGCAGTCTCGGTCGTCCACCCGCCGTCGGCCCGAATGACGTGGAAGGCAGCGGTGCCCAAGTTGTGGCCGCTTACGATGACCATATCTCCATGCATGACCGGCGTTGGACCTGCGGTACCACCATTCCAGGAGTAACGCCATAGCAAGTTACCGTCGGGAAAGGAAACCTCGATTACGCTGTCCGTGGTTATAGTGACTACCTGGCGAGTGCCGGCGAGTTCCGCCAGAATCGGCGAGGCGAAGAACCCTCCCTGTCCGACAGTCCACGCAATCTTCCCCGTGCGCCGTGCGGGCATCGAACGCAGTCAAAGGGCCGTAGTTTCCCGGGTGAGCGACGACGATGCCTTCGCCAGCGAGGGGCGATGAGGCCGCGCCGTAGAACGGGGGCTCCTCGGGACCTGCGGTCCGCCAGAGCAACTTGCCGGAATCGACGTCGAAGGCTGCCACGATCCCGCTGATGCCCAGCGTGAACAGCATTCCATCGCGGTACACAGGAGTGGCCTTGGGCCCGGCTCCGTGGGCCGCCGCAGGCTCGCCGGGCACGTAGGGTGCGGCATAGCCGGAGTTCCACAGCTCCTCGCCTGTCCTAACGTCTAGAGCCGCGACAACCTCGCGTCCCTCGCGCCGGACGAACGAGTAGACGACGTCCCCAATCACCAATGGTGTTGCGTAGCCCTGGCCAACGTCGACCTTCCAGTTGCGCTCGAGTTCCTCGGACCAGCGGGCGGGCTCGACAAACGCGCTGGCAGAGCCGTCTCGATGCGGCCCGCGCCACTGTGTGTAGTTTCTAGAGCCGTCTTCGGCCTCTCCGGTGCCGGCACCGCCGATCGACAGCTGGACGAGGGCGAGCACAGGCACCTGCAGGGCGCGGCCGAGTCGTAGATTCCACATTTGCCCATTCGACGCCATCCAGTCCCGAGAGGTTTCGCCCGACTCGCCGTGAATTGGCTGTCACTCGGTTCCCAAGCGCCACCGCTACTGCGAGTCATTGCCGTAGGTGCCAATTGAAACGCTCGGTCCAGAAACGACTGGAGAGTTGGGTCGCTCGCCCCTGCTGGGCGAGGCCTAAGCGATCGAAGCCGGTCGCGCCGGCTCGGCGTAGCCGGCTAGCGCAGTCAGCATGTTGGTACGAGGCGGAGGTGGGCCCGCTCCGACGGCGAGGCGACGCTATTTGTCCCGAGCGAGAACGGCGGGGCCGAGTACGGGGTCCCAGTAGAGGTGCAACCACCCGGGCTGCGGCTGGATCGCCGCCGATCGCGCGAAGCCCTTCGCCGATATCCACATCGATCACTCGCACCAGAGGTTTGATGCGTTTCTTGACGTTGCGGTCCCTGAACAGGCGGTCAAAGTCCTCCTCAAGGCCCTCCAAGTGGGCGAACAAGTCCCTCATCTTGAGGCGAGTTCCGATGGCGCCAGCGATGCCCGCGATCCGCAGCGTCGCATGCGTGGCACCCAAGTGGCTGCTCTCCTCAAGAATGTCACTCCTTCAGGGGTCAGGAGAGCCCACTCGCGACACGACCAGTTCACCGCCTAAGTGACGAGCAGAACCGCAGGTGTCGGCGAGGATCCGCCATCAGAGCCGCGAAACGGCGCTTCTCCGGCCACGCCGACCGAGTCGATCTCGGCGCATGGGCAACCACGCGAAGAGCCTCCAACGTGAACTTAACTGGATCCGCTTCAAGCTCAAGTCGTTGACCCCAACAGGAAATCGAAGCGGATCGCCTTGTTGGGATCGCCCGGCTGGTAGACCTGGGCGAAAGTGCCGTCGAACGCTACCTCGATGGTCCAGCGGTCAACGAGTGCCTCCAGGGGCGGCTTCGACGCGATAGGCGGATAGTCCACTACTGGGGATTCGCTGATGAGCCGTTTTGGAAACGGAATCACTACCTGCTCGTATCGCTCCTGCTCGGACGACCAATCCGACATGAGGTGATTGACGAGGACCATGGAGTTCGGGTACGGCCGAGAACGCCCTGGCAAGAAAGTGTCACCGGCCCAGATCGCATCAGCCGGAAACACGAAATGGATGCGTTGGCGATTCGCGGCTTGGAGCATGCCGTGCAGAGTCATCTGGACGTTCCGAAGCACACAGAACATGAAATCGCCCCCGCTGACCACGATCCTCTCGGCATCGACCAGGATCTCGTGTTCCTGGCCCTCGCTCACGATCGCCAGATCGGGCTGGCGATCCTCGGTGTACCAGTATGGATAATCCTGGCTTACGAAATAGACGACCTGATGGCCACGCGCCTTGAATTTCCGCACTACCCCGGTCGATTCCGGGTTTGGCCACCGCCGTGTGGTCCAACCCGTCCAGATTGGCATGGCCGACGAATAGCAGTTCCTTGCCAGCGATGCGGTCGATCTCCGAATGATGCGTGGCGGGCATCGGAGGTCTCGTCTCCGACTCGACCTCGACCGTCAGCAGTCGCTCCCCAACGTCACTGCGGACGAGCTCTTCGGTTCTTCCGGGTGACACTGCCTCGAGCCGCCTTGTGTCGACCTCCCGAACCACTGCAGGGTCCTTGGGCTCGAGGCTATAGGCTTCGACCTGTCTCAGCGCTCCGTCCTGGCGCTGGAAGACGGAATAGCGAATCTGTTCACCCACGGGCAGACGCGTATGATCTGGATAAACCTCAAGCTGCGTGGGGGATTTCTGGGTGCCACAGCCAGTGAAAAGCGTCGCGGCGACGCCAAAGCAGACAAGGCCGCACGCCCAGCAGGCGATTACCGTGGGAAGCCATCTCACTATACGGAGAAAGCCCATACTGGGTAGTTATATCATCCTTTACTTCATCGAAATAGGGAGCGATCCCGCGTTCTCACTTTGACAGCAAGCACGGAGGCTTACGCTTCTATTGGCCCACTTGGTTGGCATGCACCCCGGGCTGCGCGGCAATCTGCTGCACCGTCTTGCCCTCCCGCACCGCCGCCAGCACCGCAGGTGCTTTGAACGCCGCTGCGAACCGCCGTCTCTTCGCCATCGTTGATCTCCTGATCCATCGAAGAAATACGTCCTTACGCACTGTTCAAAAACTAGGACCGCCCCACTGATTGCCGACCTGTCGAAGGTGCTGCTTGACAAGAGCGCGCTTCAGAATGGGAATTCGACTCACCCGGGCAAACGGTGCCTCGCCCCACTTATTGGCATTGAGACCGGTTCGCCGCGCTTGGTGGCTCTTACGATGTCGGGCAAGTCACTGCCGTTCGATACCCGGGACTGGCCGGAAATCGTCGTTGAACGCACAAATATCCTCATCGCCGACAATTGGTTTCCTGCGTACACATTCATAGTCGGAGTGTCGAACGAGACCGACAACGATATCAAGCAGTCGCTCGATTCCCTTCATTGGCTAAGAAACAACAGGGTCCTCTATGTACCTTCGATCTTCACGCCGGTGGAATAGACACGCATTGCCTCAGGCGATGCGCTGAAGGCACGCGAAATCGCACAGCTTGACTGCGAGTTCATCGTGACGGCCTGAAAACAGAGCCGTGACTTCGACGAAATGCGGGATCGATCGAAAACGTACGTCAAGATCAGCACTAAGGTATCTTTACACTTTCGTAGAAAACGCTTTCACGGCCCGTCATTCAAGTGGCCGGCAATACGATTTGCCGGGGAGGCTGAAGAGGAGCTGTCGAAGCATCTGCATCTGAACCGGGACCGGGAGCCCAACGACAAAGCGCAACCTCCTCGACTGATCCCAGAGCACCGGATGCAGTAGGTTGAGGACCTGGCTCGGATGAACGACGCGCAGCCGTTCCACATCTATGGGACATCTCGAATTCGAGACGAGACTGCATCGCCTTGCGATTTGCTCGAAGTCATTGTGAACGGGGGTACGGGCGAATTGGCGGAGGAGAGCCCCGTGCATACCGGGGCTCGGCCGGAACGCACCGCGACCAGGGGGACTGTCGCCGAATTGGTCTCTGGGGGCTAGACGGCGCTCGCCCTGATCTGTGATTTGCTGGTGGAAGCAATCTCATGCGAATTCCCCTGTATCAGATCGACGCCTTCACTGGATCCGTGTTCAACGGCAATCCAGCGGCAGTGATGCCCCTGGAGACGTGGCTGGAAGATAAGCTTCTCCAATCCATCGCCACGGAGAACAATCTGTCTGAAACTGCCTTTGTTCGGCCTGCCGAAGAAGACGGCGTCTTCGAGCTGCGTTGGTTCACGCCCACCGTCGAGGTGCCCCTGTGCGGCCACGCTACGCTTGCCAGCGCATTCGTGCTGATGACCGAAGTGAATGTGGACCTCGAGCGCGTCGCATTCGAGACCCGCAGCGGCCTCCTGGAGGTGAGGCGTGAGGGCGACCGCTACACCATGGACTTCCCCGCAATGGAACTGCGGCCCGCAGATCGTCCCGAGCAGGTCATCGCTGCGGTGGGTGCTACGCCGACCACGGTATTGAAGAGCAACAACTGGCTCTTTGTGTATGAATGCGAGGACGAAGTAGCCGGGCTCGACATCAATGTTTCGGCGCTCGCGTCAGCACTCGCTGAAGACGATTCAAATGCTGGGGTGATCTGCACAGCTCCGGCCGCGGATCACCGCGCTGATTTCGTCTCCCGCTTCTTCGCACCGTGCCATGGCATCCCGGAGGATCCTGTCACCGGGTCGGCGCATTGCAGCTTAGCTCCATATTGGTCCGAGCGTCTTGGACGCGCTGATCTGCACGCCCTGCAGATTTCGGCTCGCGGCGGAGAACTGTTATGCCGCGTTCGCGGCAGCCGGGTGCAGATTTCGGGTAGAGCGGTGAAGTACATGGAGGGAATCGCCGCCGTACCGACGTCGCCCTGATTGACACCGTGTGCCAATTGGTCCCATACCTGGGAGATCACCTAGCCAGGAACGTCAGTTTCGGCGCTCTCGGGACCTTGCCCAGTCCGACGGGGATCGAACTCTGTTGAGACGCGCCGGACTCTAGCCAACGCCGGGCTGTTGCCCATTTGGTGAGTTTCAAAAGGGGTGCGAATCATGTTGGAGCCAACATGATTCGCACCAGCAATGAAGAAGTGCCCCTCCGCGACGCCCGTCAAACATGCGGTAGGATCACGAATTGACGGTTGTTCCGAGGGGATGAGCGAAGGCTGGACAGAACGCGACAGCAACACCTTCATACGGGACGCTGACTGCTTTGTTCCGGAGCGTGAACTGCTGGTCGAGAGCGTTTGCCGTCTCATTCCAACCCGTGTCGATGCCAACCTTGTGGTTGACCTTTGCTGCGGTGACGGCAAGCTGAGCGAGGCGGTCCTTGAAGCCGGCAAGGGTTCCCGGGTGCTCGCGCTGGATGGATCGGCCGCGATGCTGGAAGCGTGTGCCCGCCGGACCGAGCGGTACAAGGATCGAATCGAGATTCGGGAGTTCGAACTCGGTAGCCAGGACTGGCGTCGATTCGCTGCACCTCCGCGAGCGATCATTTCCACCTTCGCGATACACCACCTGTCGGACTGTGCCAAGCGCAGGCTCTTTCGTGACATGGCGTGCCAGCTTGTGCCCGGCGGGGTGCTGGTCATCGCCGACATGATCCGGCCGGCAAGTGAGGCATCGACGCAACTCGCCGCCTGGCAATGGGACGAGGCGGTCATGGAGCGCTCAATCCAGATCCGGGGAGACTTGTCCGGTTTCGAGTCCTTTCGAAGTGCAAAGTGGAACCATCACGCCTTGGAGGAGCCGGACCCAATCGACCAACCGGCCCGTCTGCTTGACCAGCTCAGCTGGCTATCGGAGGCGGGTCTGGGAAGTGTGGACGTTCATTGGTCTAAGGGTGGGATGAGCCTCTTCAGCGCTGTTAGGCCGGCGAATTAAGGAGACGGCCGCCCTTTCCGCTTCGACACCCGAAGGCTCGAATCGCAGAGCCAATTGGGCGACAGACACCGCTCAGGCAGCGATTCACTCAACTTGGCAGCAAGCGCAGGGGTTGGTCGAGGCGCGTAACAACCTGCTGGCGTACGTGCGAGAAGGGCAAGACTCCGCAGTAGTTCTCGAAGACAAGCACGACGCTGGGATGACGAGCCGGCGTGAGCACCGTAGCGAGCCGGCCAATCAAGGGTCGCAGCATCGGCGGCCCTGTAGCGCTGGGCACGTCGTCCCCTCCTTACTGGGACTACGTCAATGACCTGAGAAACGATCGATCTCCACGGCATGCTGCCGGACAAATCCTGCAAGCGCAGTGCAATACCGTCCATTCTCGAATTCGTGGCGGGGAAGTTCGCCATTCCGGTCTCGGTCTCAGCCCGCGAATGTTGGTTCCACGTCAGCAGTCACCTCGGCGTGAGTGCGGTCTCCTTCGCCATTCGGATCGAGTTCTTGGAAACGAACTACCGGCTAGGGACGCCTCGTGGGATCATTGGGATCCGGCCCGCGACGACCCGCGGCACGACGCTGGCCTTCTCGACGTCCTTCGCGGGACTCCCCTCTCCGATTCCCAGGCCCCTCGCCTCTACAAGGCTCGGGCTCGCAGGCCCCCGCGGTTTCCCTGCCCTCTCCATCCACAAAGACGAACTCCGCTCCGCTGTCCGGTAGGAGTGAGTCCTGAGATCCGTCAAGAGGTACCCACGTCTCAGCTTGTCCGACAACTCATAAACGCGTTCAATCCGGGCAAGCGCTCGCTCGGCAGCCTCTGGATCTCGCTTGCCACCACGTAGTAGGCCGTCTAACTGGTGCAGCTGCCCCCAACTGCCCCGCCCAGGTCGGATCCCTTGCATCAAGGGACTGGGCCCGTTTGAGGATTTGGATTGCAAGGTGTCGATCGCCTTGTTGAAAGAAGCTTGCCGCGTGCTTCAATAATCTCGAGGTTGTTCAGATCGTTTTCCAGCTGTCAAGACCTCATGTTCTCTCCTACCACATAGCCGTCAGCCTCCGATTCCTGGTTGATGCCGGCCTAAGGGCCAGCCAGCACGTTCGCTTCCGGTGCGTTCTTATGTCAACCAAGGGGCATGCTGTTGGCGCATTCCACGGGCCGCTTGATCCCGGAACTGCTGAAAGTAATACCCGACGAGCTGAGTTCGCGCACACGGGTCGTCAGGGTTCTTGACAAGCTCCGTATCCAGCGATGCAGCTTTTCGTGGTGTGAGCTTGCGGCCTACTCGGACGTGGCTGCCCGAGTCCTGTGCGAAAGCCAATGAACGGATTCCCGTTCAGACCAGCAAGACTATGGCAGCGAAGATCAACCTAATTGGCATCTTGCACTTCCGTACGTGCCCCAAACTGTCAGTCTAGCGGTCACTTTCGACCCCGCGTGCGGATTTCAAGTTTCCGAGAAACCAGCGGGCTCGATCCGAAGTGATCCCGGTGTGGTTCGAACCCGATTGAAGGCTCTCAAGTTTGCCGTGGAGAGGTGGAGACGTTGCCTGAATGCGGCTCCGAGATTGCATGCGCCTCTTCCCGGCGCGAGTCGATGAGGTCAGGCAGTTCAACGGCTGACTCCGAATGAACGAGACAATCCCCGCATCTTCTTGGCGACCGCCGGACTACTCTCACCGATTCCTCGGAATGCCAATTGGAACCCTATTGATCCTCAGCCGGGGCGTGGCTAGCGGCCCTATAGGCTTCGGTGCGGATGAGAATCAATTGCCCTGCTCCGAGCCCGTTGCGGACTGCTGTCAGTAAATGAGATTCGCACCGAAGTCCGGCATGCTACCTTGCGCCACTTGGTCGGACCACCTACGTAGCTTTTCCTTAGCCCGATCCGTGCTCCAGAATTCCGAGCACAACTCGAAATACTTGAGGACGATCCCCCGCTCGCCGAGTTCGAGCAATTCCTTGGCCAATGCCATGTTCGGGCCAAACGAGTTCAAGGTTGGAGCACCCGGTGTCCCGCCGGCCAAGATAAGGCGATTCTTGGCCTCCGCTAGGCGACCCTCGGCAAGTGCGATTGTCCCGAGCGTAATGTGGCCGTGGTGCAGTAGACTGCCAACATTCCAGCTCTGGCTGCTCCGGCTCAGCATCAATTCCGCATATTCCCGGGCCTTCTCGACTTCGCCAGCAGGCAAGGCTGCCTTGCCTAGTCCTTCAAGGAGGCCGTCGCGCCCGCTCTCGTCGGAGAGACCATAAGCACGCTCAAATTGAGCTAAGGCCCGGCCGGCGGCTTCAGCGTCCGGCGCTCCGAGACTGCTCTGCATGTCTAGTTTGTGCAGATGCCCTAACTGTTCCGCCCAAAACGGGTTCGAAGCGTCAAGTGCCTGCGCGCGCTCAAGCAACTGGATTGCGGTTTCCCGGTCTCCGAGCGTATAGAAGCTAGCCGCGTTCTGCAGGATTGCAAGGTTGTTCGGATCACTTTCCAAGTGCGAAGACCACAGGCGTGTTGCCTTCCGGTATGTTTCGGAGTACAAGCTCTGATCGATCCAGCCCTCAGATTCATTCAGTACGTTGGCTTCGGGTGCGTTCTTGACCAACCAAAGGACATGTTCGTGGCGCCTTGCACGAGCCGAACGGTCCCGAAACTGCCGATAGTAGTACCCGACGAGCTGAGCTCGCGCAAACAGGTCTTCGGGGTTCTCGAAAAGCTCTGCTTCCAGCGACGCAGCTCTTTCCGGCGTGGGGTCTCTGCCCGCTCGCAAGTGGCCGCGCAAGTCCTGTGGGGAAGGCGAGGAACAGAGTCCGCTCCCGACCAGAATGACGATGAACGCGAAGAACGCTCTGATTGTCATGTCACGCCTCCAAGACTACCCGAGCGGCTGAGCCGCCAATCAGTATCGGTCCGCCACGACGTTCCGCGCGGCGCGGCACATTCAAGATGGAAGACGGAACAAGGGGTGCTGCAGGCACTGTAGGTTGAGTTGGCGAGGCTCTAGGGAGGCTGTGTCAAGTTTCCGGCGGTCTCCGACAACGCACCGATGCAATCGTTGTATCGACGCCACCGACTATCAGCCATGCCGCGTGGTTGTACCATCGATTCGCGCTGAGCCTTCGCGATGTCGAGGATCTTCTCGTGGAGCGCCGCCTCGCTGAGTCCTGCGATGCTATTCGCGAGTGGCGCCGGAAGTTCAGACCTGGGTCCGCTCGTGCTCTGTGTCGGCGAGAGGGTCGACTTGCTGCAACCGGCCGGGCGGGAGCAGGCTTCCATGCTGCGACAGGCCCTTTCCGTCAGTCATTTGAGATACGTGGGAGCAGCGATGGCTCAGTCTGGCAACGAGACTCGGCCGCCAACGTCCTCGTAGTAGACAGATCCACTCCCGTCGCGCTCGACGGTGAAGTCTCCTTCGATTTGTCTCGCCCGAATACTACCCGAACCATCCTGAGCGACGGTCACGTTCCGCGTCACTCGCTCGACTTTGATCCCTCCTGACCCGTCTCTGAACGACACCTCGCCGGTGACATTCTCCACCTCGACTTCGCCCGAACCGTCCCTGACGGACACCTCTCCGGTGATATCCTCGATCTTGATGTCACCGGAACCGTCTTGGACCGACACCTCCCCGGCGATTCTCTCTATGTGAATCTCGCCGGAACCGTCCTTCAGGCGCACGGGCCCGCTACCTCGAATCGCCACCGGACCGGCGCAGTCAACGATGTCAAGTGCCACCCTAACGGGTAAATCAATCTTCAAATCGAGAAATGGTGCCCGAAACGACCGCTTCTTGAAGAGCCTCGCTCTAAACCGCCGGTCTTCGCTCGGCAGCTTCGTTTCGACTGAAACCTCGTTTCCGCTACGTCCGGTCTGCAGCAGAATCTTGTCCAGCGTGTCCTGATCGGATGCGCACGCCCTCCCTCGAATTCGGATCTCGCTGAGGTCGGAGTGCCCGTGGACCTCCAGCTTGCCGGCTCCGACGATGATCTTGACTCGAGTGATATCCTCCGCGCCTAGAGTGGCATTGCGTTCGATCTCGTAACTGCAGCCATCGGCCTTCAGCACTGACGGGAAAAAGCCGAGAGCGGCCGAGGCAAGAATAGCTGCAACAGCAAGAGACACCCTATCTCCATTTCGAATCGGCGGACTGAATTGTCGCTCTCCTCGATCGGCAACCCAATTCGCAGCCCACAAGAGTACTGCGTTCCACCAAGCGGTCGGCCGACGTCTGGAATCCTTGTCGCTCCCGCGGGTCGATCGTGCGCCAATCGTTACGTTTTCTGCCATCGCGATTCCTCCATTATGGCTTTGAGGTCAGGGGCGGCCAGTTGAAATGGCGGCGAGCGCGGATTCGGGCTCGAATTGCCCCTGAGAGTCCCATCGCTCACCACGTCCATAGCGAGGCCCTAGACAAATTAACACTTGAGGCCGGCGAAAGTTTCAGGTGCCGAGCGGGCCTTCCGCAGATCCGCTCTATTCAGCTCGCTTGTGTCCGAAGTTGCTGTCCTAGGCGATCGAGTGTCAGTGCGCCGCAGAGGAGATCCCCAGGCAATTAGCCTACATGTTTAGGGAAGGGCCTGCCATGGGAAGCTTCATCGAGAGGATGAGCGGATCGATCAAGCTTTCGACAGTGCCCTGCGCAGGTCGGATACACCGCGGATTGGAGCATGCCATTGAGCTGGACGGAACCAACCCTGGCGCTCTTGGATGCTCTCGCTACAGAGGGTTAAATTGACAATACCCGTGGGACCTATGAACCGCCGGCCATCTCGATGAACGAGCGCTTCGCGTAAGAAGGTTAATCGGACAAACGCCACGACATAGCCGCAGCCACTTAGCTGGGACTACCGCCACGCCGCATGGATTTCAGTATGGACGAATCCTAGGCCTACCGCGTCAACACGAATACCATCTTGGGCACCTAGCGTGCAACACCTAGCGTGAATCTGTCGTTCGCACCCTTGGATGCCGCGTGATCCACCTACTTATCGGGGAGCCTGTGCGAGAGACGGCAGACGACACGTTGACTATCGCACCAGCAGGCGCTCGCCGGAGAAGTCCGGGCCAGATCCCTATCAATCCGCCCGAACGACTTGCCAATGGGCCCCGAAGCACGGGCCGCTGCTCAGCAAGGCCGGATTGCCGCGCTCTGCCATGACTAGAAGGCGTGCGAGCGATATATCTCTTCGAGCGCGTCATCCACGAATTCTGGATCCCGTGCTTTCGCCGCGATGGTGGCCTCGTCTATTCCGCCGACCCGGCCAAGAATGACTCTAGGCCAGTGTGCATGGCCACTCCAAGACCAGCGTGCGCATTCAACTAGCGGAATGAGTGATCTCTGCAATATCGCCGATAGGACACCGGAATCGCGACCTTCTGTGAGCTTCCCCAGCAGTGCGAGCGACTTATTTCGGTCGTGCCAGGTGTCGGACGACAACAAATCCACAAACGAATCGTACGGAATGGGAACTTTCGGTCCAACTTGGGAGGACGCAATCACTCCCAACGCCCTTATGGCGTTATTGCGGACAGTAGGGTCTGGATCAAGGGTACCGTGTGTCAGGGCTTTGATCTGGTCGACGTCATGCTTGGCGTATCCGATTGCGTCAATCGCGACTGCTCGATGGCGAGCATTAGAGGACGTTCGAGAAACCTCGAGCAGGTGTGCTGAGTTCCTCAGGGCGTATTCCCTGATGCGCTGTTGGAGCGCGCGGATACCCGGGTCCTTGGCAAGCGAGTAGCCGCGCGAGGTGTCTTCCACGACCAAGCCCTTCCCGCTTGTGACTGCTTGCCTTACCGCTTCCTCAAATCTGTCGTATAGGAGCAAGAGGTCATCGTGCAGCTCACGCAAATCGGTTGGCTCAGGATTCAGCTGGAAGCGCGATCCAGAGCCCTCTCCCAAACCGATGTAGACCATCCGGTTGCCGTCTTCGTCGCAGCAGACACTGACAACATCAGAGGGGCTTCTGCCGAGCAACTTGTTTATTTCCGACTTAACGAGTTGATTGATGTCGCTCGTCCATGGTGCTCCCGGTCGAATAGTGAGATCAGTACGTAGCGCATCAATGTCCACGCCTGCATAGGCGAAGAAATCGACTGCGCCTATCGTCTCTTGGGCCGCACAAGCAGTGACCGAGAGAAGTGCTGCTGCGATTCGCGGAACAAGAACGCTCACTAAGTATCTACGCTAAACATTCATGACCGGCATGTCGACCACCCCGCCGTTATGAAACGTCGCGCATCCGAACTGCCGAAGTGGAAGGCAAGACTCGTGTTGTCGTCGAGTCGGCGGGCCGTGCCAGGCTAGAGAAAGCGGAAGCGGGCCAAGGTCGTAATGCCTACCGGAATGGTGCGGAGCCCTCCGCGTCCCCGGATTCTAAACTGACGTCAGTCGCCTGCATCGAGCCCTGCCTGCGCAGTAGATACACCATGAATTGAGACCTCCGCTTTGGCGGTCGATCCGAGGATCAGGCGACGCACGCCCCGCTTCCGCCAGGAAGCGAGGTGATCATGACACATCCCGTCATCGTGGTCCCAGGGGCCGCGACGGATCATTTCGACCAGGACTCCCTGGATGTCCCCCATCCCCGCGTGGCGGGACTCGACGTGCACAAGATGCAAATCACGGCCACCGTGGGCCTGTGCGAGCCCGGAATGGCCCGGCCCCTGCACGCCACTCGCGAATGGCCTCGCAGGATAGGCTGACGCTGCGCTCGGCAAGCAGGTCCTCGGCATCGCGCAGGCTCGGCGTGAATCGAGGGTACAGCCAAACGGCATGGCTGATGAGCTCAGACGGGAAGCGGTGGATTGCGTTAAGTTCTGTCTTATCTTACTTTCTGTATAATCAGAATATCAGTAGAGTGAGCAAATGGAACTCGCCAAGATCACCGCACGTGGACAGACGACGATCCCCAAGAGCATCCGTGAGGCTGCCAACCTGGACGAGGGCGATGTGATCGCTTTCGAGATCGAGGGCGATCATCTAGTGGTACGCAAGGTGACGCCGGGGCAGGACGACTACCTGCAGGGGCTCTCCAGGGTCCTGAGCGAATGGATCTCGCCCGAGGACGAGGAGGCGTGGCGTGACCTTTGAGTCGCTCGATGTGGTCGTCGTCCCCTTTCCATTCACCGATCGCCGGGTTGTCAAACGCCGGCCGGCCTTGATCATCTCATCGGCAAGCTTCAATCGGGCTCATGGACAATCGATCCTGACTATGATCACCTCAGCCGGGGGTGATTGGCCGAGCGACGTGGCAATCCAGGGCTGGCGGGAAGCCGGCCTCAACGTTCCCTGCAAGGTCCGCTTTAAACTCTTCACCCTCGATGACACCCTGATTGTCCGCAAGCTCGGGACGTTGTCGAAACGAGATGGCGAAGCGGTGAAAGAAGCGCTGGCCCGCGTTCTAGCCCATGCTCGACATTGAGGCTTGCAAGTGGTTGAAAAAAGAGGACCGGAAATCGGAGTTTTGACCTAGGGCCCACTTTCTGCGTCCTTGCAGGCCGCTCAGTGGACGGTCCGCTCCCCCTCCCCCTGCCGGCAACCACTGCAAGTGATTCTCCATCAACCTCTTCCAGATCTGCCAGGAAATCAGGATCCCGTCGAGCCTATGTTAGTGCCATTGGGCCGCCGCCGCGCCGCCCAAGACCGTGCCCGTCGAGCTCGCCGTCGTGCTCAAGCGCCTGCATCTCGCCAATGCCCGCCGCGCCTATCCCGTTCTCGTCGAACGGGCCGAACGCGAGGCTTGGTCCTTCCACGAGTTCCTGCTCACCCTCGCCCGCGAGGATGTCCCTCACCGCGCCGAAAACTGCCTTCGGTGCGAATCGCCGAAGCACATCGATGTCGCTCCCCGGACCGAAATCCTCCCGCAGCACAGAGCCGGGCAAAGCGAACTCCGTGACCTGCCAGCGCTCGCAGAAAGGCACGATCTCGGCTTGCAGTGCCTTGATTTGTCAATTCATGCCTAGACTGCCTGGTTAGCGCCTGCCCCGAGTTCAGCGCTCTCTAACTCAGGAACCAGGGCTCGTTCCCGTGCACTCGGGCTGTCCAATCTGATGCAAGTGCGTCCATCCCAGTTGGACCCCACAATATCGTTCGCTTCCCCTTGCGCCCTCGCAAGGCAGGCCATGGTAGCCAGTAGCTCCTCGAAGTCCTTGGAGGGCAGCCTGCCGGAGATCATAGCGAGCCTTGTTTCAGCAGGTCGTCAGGATTTCAGCTGCAGGCCAGGAGCTAGTGCACCCGGGTCTGTCAGCCAGTAGAGGATTCAGAGGGTGGCCCGCTAGAAGCCCCGGGAAACGGCTGGGCAGGTCGGTGCGATCGGCGCCAATAGGAAGCGAGTCCCGCGCCGGTGACAGCCGCCCAAGGACCTTCGACGGCCGAGGGCAAAGCAGCCGCTCCGCTCTGCAGCACGTCGAATGCCAAGCCGGTCGCCATTCCTCCATTCTGCAGTCCAACCTCAATGGAAACGGTTCGGCTGTCGATTCTGTTTAGACCAGCCGCGCGAGCACTCCAGTAGCCGAGTGTGTAACCTGTCGCGTTATGGCAGACCGCAGCCCCAAGCAGGGGCACGGCCACGGCTATCAGATCGTCACGGGATAGCGCGATCGTAATCGCGATGACGGTGCAGATTCCCCACATGGAAACACCGGGGAGCCAACGAGAGGCCCATGTGGCATAGCGGTGCAAGTATCGATTGACCAGTAGGCCGGCTAGCACGGGAGCAAGGATCATTTTGAGAATCGAAATCATCATCGGCGCCATCTTGATTGGCAGATACTGTCCGGCTAGCATCTTCATCGCAACGGGGGTCATCAGCGGTGACATCATCGTAGAAACAGCTGTCATGGTGACCGACAGCGCCAGATTGGCACCTGCTATGTAGGTCACGACGTTGGAGCTTACACCCCCGGCACAGGAACCGTACAGGATCAGTCCCACTGCCACTTCACCTTGCAGGCCGAACAGCGTCGCATATGTCCAACCCATCAGTGGCATGACGGTGTATTGCAAGCCAACACCAATCAAGACAGCTTTCGGTATTCGAATGACTCGGGCGAAATCCCCAAACGCCAGAGTCGTGCCCATCCCGAACATGATGAGTTGCACTAGGGGAATAACCGCCTGCTTCATCTCAAACCCTCCCCATGAGATGAAAGCCTCGGGATAGTACATGGCGCAGGCAGCAAAGGCTAAGACCCAAAGCGCGAAAGCCAACCTTTGAAAGCGCGGCGAACTGAGAGCCGCCATCGCAAGCGACGCGAGTCCAACAGTGACACCGATGCCCGATAGGTCATTTATGCCTGCCAAGCTGAAGGCTAGCGCTGCCGTCAACGCGCTACCGCTGAGAGCCAGCAGAATACGTGTTGCGTTCGAACCTCGTGGCCTCTTCACTTGACTAGCTTCCATGGGGCTGATTTTCTATTTCCAGAAGGACCGGCTTCAATCAGACAGATAGTGATTCCAAAGACAGGATCGCCACATCGCAATCTTACTGGGCCAGGGAGTAGATTACCTAGACGCTGCCCTCGTGCTCCCAGACTCCTCGGTATTGCCAGCCCTGCCTGGTGACCTTCTCCTTCAATCTCGGCTGCACGGTTTTTCCGTCGCGAACGAGCCGCATCTTTCTTAGGGTTCGCTCGCGGGGCACCCAGTGCAATGGTCAGCGGCGAGCGGACTGCCTTGATGCGGGTCCCAGGCCAGACTGTTCAAAGACATCGACCTGCTGGTCCTGCTCGGGATCGGCTTCGGCTTGCAGCTCGTATTCAGACCGTGCATGCTCGCTTTCCCCGCTGCCGGAACACCGACTCAGCGCAATTAGCGCCAGAAGCGCTGCGGGAATCAACCACATGCCGCTCAGATGCGGCTTTCTCACCGCAGTTCCCCGCCCATGCAACCCGCGGCTCTGCGCCCCCGTGCCAGTGCTTGGCGAATCGCCTCCTCCTGTTCCGGCGAGCTCGGTGGCATTGGCGCTCTCGGGAAGCCCGCGTCACGCCCTTGGAGCCTAAGCGCTGTTTTCACATTCGCCGGAAGATTCGGGTGATCGATTGCGTTCCAGAGGCCCAATAGATTCTCGTGCAACTGTTTCGCTCGCTGGTGATCTTCCTCCTGAACGGCATTCCATAGTTCCACGCAACATTCCGGAACCGCGGTCAGAATCGCGGCCACGGCACCGTGCGCGCCAAGACTAAAAGACGGGTAGAGGAATGCATCCACCGCCGAAAGAATCCGTACGCCCTTCTGTCGCAACTCCTGGGAATCGATAAGCAAGAGCAGGTCTGCCAAAGCTTTCAGGTCGCTAGCGCTCTGCTTGACTCCGATCACGCCATTGACTTTTCGCAGAATGCGAGCCAGTAACTTGGGCGAGAGATAGGACCACGGTACGACGTTATAGATGATTACCGGCAGGCCTGTAGCTTGAGCGATCCGATCGAAATGGCGTGACATCGCGTCGTCGTCCGGACGGAACAGATAGTGCACCGGGGTCACCTGCAATGCCGCCACCCCGAGATCGGCTACCGCTCTCCCGCGTTCGATCGCTGCCTGCGTGCTGTTGCAGATGATTCCAGTGATGACCGGAATCTGTCCTTTCACTTCTTCCGTCGTGGACGCTGTGATTCGCAGGGTTTCGTCTGTGGTCAGCGCGTGACCTTCCCCGGTGCTGCCGCACACCGCAAGGCCATGCACCTTGGCCGCCAGCATGTGACGCACCTCGGCCCGGTGGAGCCTTTCATCGACGTTCCCTTCCGCATCGAATGGCGTAATCATCGGAGGGACAATTCCGGCGATGTCGTGATTTGTCATAGCTTTCTCACCAAGCGGATCGTTATCGAGGCCTCACACCGCTCGCAGTGATTCGCAGATGGCATGGGCCGTGTCAAGGGCATTGCTGACCCGAACGGTACCATCCCCGGGCCCTGAGGGCCGCCGAGCAAAATAACACGCCTAATAAGAGGATGAAAGTCTATTTTCTCGGGAGAATACGCCTGTTAGACCGTTATGGGGGGGCAGGGCGATCGGTTCGCCCCGATTTGAAGGTGCGACTTGCCAAGAAATAGACGCACATCAGATTCCTTCGCCCTCCGCTCAGAATAGGTGCCCTGGACTCTCCACATCGGGCAAAGAGCTGGTCTCCGCCGATTTCGTTTCGATTGTCCGCACGCTCCCTTCTGTCCGTCGTGGCGATGAACAGGGGGACGGGGATCGCGCATTCGGTCATCGCACCGTCAATTCGACCATGTCCTCGCTCCGCCGTTCCCGAAGACCAGCTCGTCTCGCTTCCCCAAGCACGAGCGTGAGGACAGTCCGGTCCCGCTCGAACTCGGGCTGCCGGGGCCAACCCAGCGACGGAACATGCCGGAGGCCCTCGAGAGCGCGCACGGTTGGGTTCATCCCGTCGAAGCGGCGCCCGCTGCCGGGCAACGAGATCCTGTGGCGCACGCGGCTGGACCTGCAACGGTCGGTGCGCATGCGGGCGCCGGCCGAGAATCCGGAGGGCCTGGAAGCCGCATTTGGAGGCGGTCGCTGAGCCCGCCGCCCCTCACAGCACTGTCAGCGGTCAGCAGTCGGCGTCCCGCTAGCGCGGTAGCGACCGTCACGCCGCACGCGGCAGCGGCGCATTTCGCGCCGCCGAATTCTCGCGGCCGCTTGCGTCTCGGCACGCCCTGTTCGTCCGCCGAGCGTCGCTTCAGCTCCGGTGCCGTCCGAACTAGGACTGGCGACACCGTGTCATTCGAACCCTCACCCCTGCCAGCCCGGCCCAATTGCCGGCAGGCGCGACAATAACCTAGCCAAAGGCAACACTTACACGAGCGACACCGGACAGGCCAAGGACATCAGCAGGCCGCTACGTCAATTGTGTGGTAGAGCTAGCATTGAGAACAGATTCCATCCACTTTGTTAAGTCGATTTATGGGTTAAGGGCAGGGCGCGCCAGCTGGGGGTGAGCTAAAACCCGGCGTAGTCGCTGAAGCACATGCTGATGCAGGTGGCCTGTCGCCTTGACCTCGATCGGCAAGCCGCCAACAAGCCTCGACTAGGAAGTCCAGCTGTTCTCCGATTGCTGCGCGCAATTCGTGGGTCTCGGCCGAGTCGAGCCGCGCGCCGCGCTAGACCAGCACGTCGTGGAGCAGGATGCTCTCGAGATAGGCTCCGCCGGGTTTGGGATCCCCCGGGAGATGTAGGGTGAAGCTTGTGTCACACCAGTAGAGCTTTGGCAATTCGATCAGCCGGTTGGTTGATGAGCTAGCCGAAATGCAAGGATACTGCTGTCGTCATGCAGCGAAAATGGGGCAGTCCGGCGATGGAGGAGAGCTGCTATGAATCACGCTCGAAATAGGTTCTCACATACCCTCCGAGGCAGAGCGCGGGGGGGGGCGGGCTGTAATGAGTTTGACTGCGGGAGCCGGGAAGCCGCACCGCAAGCATGCGCCAGTCCTAGGACTCGTATGGACCGCGCGGCAATGAGATCCGGCCAGCCCCCATCGCGGGCAGCAAGCAGATCTTCACAAACGCCGCAATGCGGTAGCCCCTGCTGCTCACTCCGCACCATGGGCCAGAGCGTGAGCTAGCGGGCGCGGCCGACCACTAATCCAGAGACACGACGCATGGAGAGTAAATTGGCCGAGCCCGTTAGCGGATTCTGGCCCCGCTGAAGGTGCCGGTAGATCACTCGTTTCAGCGGGAGCAGCAGGTCGGGGTCGCGCTTCACCGGCCTAGCCCGGATTTCTCACGAGGGGTAGGGTATAAGGCCGTGTCTTGTGGTATAATTGGTTTATTATGAACAACTTACCACGTAACAGGACGACGGCCTTATGACGACAGAGTGTAGCACAGCACGCTTGGAGTTCGCAGGCTTGCGAAGGCAGCGTGTAGTCGGGCGGTTTGACGGCGGGGAACTGGGGTCGGATGGCGGCGGGCTGCTGCTGCGCGAGCTGGCGCTGCGGACGGGGCTGTTCCGGCGGTTGAGTGCGTGTTTCCGGGATCACCGCGACCCGCGGCGGACGCAGCATGCGCTGGAAGTGCTGCTGGCAGCGCGCGTGCTGGGGCTGGCGCTGGGCTATGAGGATTTGAACGATCACGACACGTTGCGCCAGAGCAGGCTGTGGTCATTGCTGTGCGGGGCGGCGGGCCGCGGGCGGCGCCGGGCGAGCTGGGAGGGCTGGCCGCCGGGCAAGAGCACGCTGAACCGCCTGGAGCTGACGGGGGCGGCGCTGGGCCCCGGGGAACGCTACAAGAAGATCGTGGCCGACACGGCGCGGCTGGACGCCCTGCTGGTGGACCTGTTCCTGGACTGGCACGGCGCGCAGCCGGAGCGCATCGTGCTGGACGTGGACGCGACGGATGACCCGCTGCATGGCCGGCAGGAAGGCCGCTTCTTCCATGGGTACTACCGCAGCTACTGTTACTTGCCGCTGTACATCTTCTGCGGCCAGCAGCTGCTGGGGGCGCGCCTGCGGACGGCGGACCGCGACGCGGCGGAGGGCACGGTGCAGGAGCTGGAACGCATCGCGGGGCGCATCCGGGAGCGCTGGCCGGGGGTGGAGATCTGGCTGCGCGGGGACAGCGGGTTCTGCCGCGAGGAATTGCTGGCCTGGTGCGAGGCGCAGGGAGTGGAGTATGTGCTGGGAATCGCGCAGAATGCGCGCTTGAAGCGGAGCCTGGCCCCGGCGATGGAGCGCGCCCGGCAGGCATGCGAGCGGACGGGGCAGGCGGCGCGGGTGTTCCAGGACTTCCGCTACCGGACGCTGGACAGCTGGAGCCGCGAGCGGCGCCTGATCGGCAAGGCAGAGCATTTGCCGCGGGGGGCCAACCCGCGTTTCGTGGTGACGTCGCTGGGGGCCGGGCGGATGGCGGCGCGCACGCTGTACGAGCAGGTGTACTGCGCGCGGGGCGACATGGAGAACCGCATCAAGGAACAGCAGCTGGCGCTGTTCGCGGATCGCACCTCGGCGCACACCATGCGGGCCAACCAGCTGCGCCTGTATTTCGCCTCGTTCGCTTATGCGCTGCTGGAGTTGCTGCGACGCCGGGGCCTGCGGGGCACGCGGCTGGCGCGGGCGCAATGCGGCACGATCCGCCTGCAGCTGCTCAAGATCGGCGTGCGGATCCGGGTCAGCGTGCGGGCCGTGCGGCTGTCGTTCGACGAGGGCTTCCCGGAAGCGGGCCTCTTCGGGCAGGTGCTGGCCCGTCTCCAGAGCCTGCCCCTGCGCTGCTAGCCGCGGCACTCCAGCCATCGTCTCGAGCCCCGTCGGAGGTCAGCGGGACCACTGCGTCGGCAGGGCGGGAGGCAAGACAAAACGGACCCCGGCAACCGCGGATCTGGCGACCCTTGCCCGGCCTCTGCCCGGATCCAGCACCCCACGCAACATTGCCAGGCTATCCAACCACCCCAAATGGACAAAACGCCTCCAAATCCAAAACTCTTGAGAAGGTCGGGCTAGCCCTGGTGCGCTCGCTTCCGGTCAGGAAACCTTGCGGAACTCGGCGCGTGGCATCGACCACATCGAGGTCGTCCATCGATAGCAAGCTCCAATGAGCAGGGGTGTGTTCCACCGCCAGAGTGCTCTCGCCCGTCTGCCGCGAGAGCGCACGCCCCCTCGCCCAGCGCAGCCGGTCAGTCTCTGCTGCTGAGCTTTACCGTCACTCGAACCGAACTTCCACTAACTCCACTTGGGCGACCCAGCGCAACGTCGTTGCGGCCAATCCAGTCGCTCGCAGCTCGAGCGCTCCTGCTTGCGAGTCAGCGACCGCCCGGAATTGTAGGCCCGGTTGACTCGAATAGATCGTTGAGATCGTGTCCCCGAACAGTGCCACGTTGCCCGCAGCTCCACGCCGTGCGAGCCCCTTGGCTTCGAATCCCGCCTGCACGGACCCGCCCCGGCTGCGGGCCGTTGCCAAGACGCGGTAGGCTACGCTCGTATTCTCCGCAATGTGGATCAGTCCGCCGTCCGCCACGCTGAGAGCCTGCGGCGTGTTGTCTGTTGTCAATGTCCGGACAACCAGCCGGCTCGCCTGTGCGTCGCCGGGTTCCTCGAACGAGCCCGCAGCCATCGCATCCTCCCCGGGCCGCAGGCTCCGTGCTTCTAGTCCGTGAACCCGTGAGTAGGGCGCGGAGGCTTCGTTTCCGCGACCGCCCGTGGCCGTCGCGGCGAGTCCGCTGGCACGGTTGCCGACCCCGCCGATGATCGCCGCGAACTCAGCCTCGGCGGAATTGTGTCGCCCGCCGCCGACCGCTGAATAAGCCCCGAGGGCGCGGTTGTCCAGTCCTGCCGTCACGCTTGCCCAGAACCCCAGAGCGTCGCTCAAGTGGTTGCGGTTGTCACGAATGATGAGGTTGGCGGGATCCTCCCAGGCCCCGGGAGAATTCACCATCACGACCTCGAGGCCCGTAGTATCGTCGATCCGGACGTTATTCTTGATGATGCCGTTGATTGATTTGCGCCAGCAATGGATCGCTCGGCCGCCGCTCTTGATTACGTTGCCGATCACTTCGTACTGATTGAGATTGAAGTTCGGCTCGAGCGACGTCGTGCCGGTCTCCATGTAGTTGTAGTTGCAACGCACGTTGCTAATACGGCCCCTGTGCGAAGGGTGGCCGAGTAAGTACCCTTTGTCGACCGGGTTAATCGTTCGCGTGCCGATGATCGAAATTTTTTCCGCGTCGAACGACTCGCCGCCTTCTGTGCCCCCACCGCGCAGAAACTTGCCCGTGTGCTCGCCGTAGGCCATGACTGACCGCATCGTGTCGACCATCGTGATGCTTTCGACCGATATATTTCGTATGCGCCCGTGAAGGAGCACGCAAGCCGAGATGTTTTTCACCAAGCCGGATGGCTGCACGTTGTTCCGATGATTCAGGTCGATCGTCCCTCGTCCGAAGATACGGACGTCTTCGATGTAGTCTTCCTGGAGACCATGGCCAACGCGAATACCGTAAGATTCTCGGCCATCGTAGGAAACGAACCACAGGCTGCCCACATTGTGTCCGGTTGCCGAGTCGAATTTCATCTCGACGCCGTTGCTGAGCGGTTGCCAGTCGCCTGTGATTGACACGTTGCGATGGGGCAGGTTTCGCACTTGGCTGGTGCCCCACTCGAAGGTGTCCGGCCTGTCGCCGCTCCCTTCGCTATCGATACGGATAGTAAAGAAAACCTGGCCGAGACCGAGATCGTACTCGCCGCCTATGGAGAAATCGTCGAGTTGCTTGGGAGCGCCGTGGTCGATCGTAATCTCCGGATCGCTTTCTAGAACCGTCTGGTTGTTCGCCAGCTTGAGGACAGAACCCTCCATTAACTCGATGTCCATCGACTTGTCGACATAGAGGATGGACTGGTGCTTCCGAAGAGGATGTTCATGCAGCCCAGGCAAGAAAACGATCTTCTCGCCCACTTGTGCGGCGTCGAGCACCGCCTGCGGATTGTCGCCCGGCCGGACATAGTGGATTGACTCCCCGACGGGCAGGGTCTGCCCCCAGCCCACACTCGCCAGCAGGATGAATGATGTGATGATCCACAATATTGGGCCCCTCCTTCGGTTCCGAACGCGACGACAAGTAGCCGCCCCGACTGCGATAGCGTGCAACTCCGTGAGAGACTTGTGCATGATTACCTCGAAAGACCTATCGAACCGGCAAAGTATCCCCGTGCCAAGGGAACGCTAGGCTGGGACGACGCTCGTGCCTGCGCAGACCTAGCTCCAGCCGTCCGCCACATCCCGGTGCCAAGATGATCCTAAGAACGTGGTGGTTCGCGCGTATAGACTCAGTCGGTTCACCTGCACTGGTGCGAAACGACTCAACGCGTCCTTTGTTTTCGACAAGGGATGGTGGTTCCGGCACGGTCGAGGGGAACTTCACGGCAGTAAACCTGTGCTGGCCATAGGTTCCTGCTTGCAACAGGACTTCACGAGATTCGATTGGGTTCGTGTTGACCAGAACCAGCACGATTCGGTCGCGCTCGATCTTCTCCACGAGAGCGCCAACGTCAGGCGGGATCCCGGCCCTGTTGTTCTCAGGATCGAAATAGCGCAGCTCGCCAAATGTCAGACCCGAGCCCCAGTGAGGTGTCGCCGCACCCGTCATTAGGTGAAACAATCCCTCCATACCCAATGGGAGGAAGTCGTGCGCTTGGTCGGAACGCCAGCTCTTCGGGTCGGAATTGTCCTCACGTATCCGTTTCATGGACCGGCGAACACGCTCAAAGTTCAAACGAAGAATCTGGTCAGGATATTCCGGATTCTCGCCCTTCAGAAACGCCAGCCATTCATATTCGTGGGAGTAGTCGTTCTTCTGAGCTCCCTCGTCGTGGGTAAAAGGCAGCTCTTTTGTCTCCTCGATGGTTCGCCAGTCTGCGTGAGAGAAGCTGTGCAAATAGATATCCGCCAGTGCCCGAGCGTAATTGACGCTCCACATGGGACTGTACCAGCCCTTCTCATCGTTATAGCGGTCAGGCGGAAGCATATAGCCGCTACCGTGCTTGAGACGGTTGCGGAGCAAGATCCCCATTTGTACTCTCTGTGTGTCAAGGAAGCGGTCGTTCCCACCCGTGGCCAAGAAAGCATTCAACATCGCTTGGCGGGGTCCCCGTTCCATCAGCTGATACCCGCCGAACGGCCAGTCCCAGCTCATAATCCCGGCCCACCATTTGCCTTTCCAGTGCTCTCCCACTATCCCATTGAGCCCAATATTTCCGGGAATAATTCCATTATTTTCTTTCGTACGATCCACCCATGCCCCAACATATTCGACAAGCCAGTCTTTGTACTTCTGTTCGCCTGTGAGCAGATATGCGTTCGCCACCAGACTCGTGCTGTGAAGGTTCATCGGAATGTCGCCCTTGACGTTGGTCCAGTCGCCGAAGAAGCTCTCACGAGAAGTGGATTCGTCGTACCAATATTCAGCAGCAACCTCCAGCTTTGGCCCGCGGCTACCGTTCAACACGCTTCGAATCACTTTGTGAACCGAGTCGTAATTCTTGGCAGTTGTATCTTCCCCGGTATAGAAACTGGCGAACCGCACAGCTCTTTCTTGGAATTTGCGGTCGGTGGGATCCGCTAGGCCTTCGTTGATGAAGCCTCCGTAATGTTCAGAATTATGTTCCCAATCAAATGCGCGAATGAACTCTCGATAGAGCATGTTCTCAGATGTGTACTGGCGGATGTGTCCTTCCCAGATCTTTCGATAAAGGTCGAGAATCTCTTTGCGCCCACCTAAGGCGTAGAGCAGCGGCCAGTTCCAGAAATTCTCCATCGCATCGTCAGGGCCATCGCTGCCTCCCCAACGCGGTCGGTGGATCAGATAGCCGTTGGAGGAAACGTATTTCTCTGCAAATGCCATCGCTGCTTCTTCATTAGCACGAATCAAGGCTCGCTCCGCGAGTGCCCAAGAAGGCGGCGATAGCGAATTCGCCAAGCGAATCTCGACCAGACCTACGGGCCGCAGATCAGTATTTCCCTGGCAAACCCCGCCTAGCAGTAGTGCGCCGGCCACGAGTCCTATCAGGAGCCGCGCGGAACGGAGATTTGGATTGCATTTCAAGTTGAATCTATTCTCCGTCTGTGCGTTGCGGATATCCTGGAGCGGATTGGATGCTGGCAGGGCGAAATAGGATTTTGCTTTCACGATGTCCTCGATTGCTGTTCCAAGGCCGGCACAGGCCGACAGCCGCCGCGTTGCGCGCGGCGATTCTCCACGGCATAGGAATCCTTCGGAACCGGGATTCGATCCCGGTAACCCCGGGCTGGGTCACGCCCGGGGACTTCGTTGCGACGAGTTCTCGACGCTATCGGTCGACAGGGTTGCTTCCCAGCAGGGCCAGCCTCCGTTTCACGTGGCAGCCTCGTGCTAGCATCCCTCGGGAAAGGACGCCTGTTCGCTGCCAGTGCCCGAGGTCGATCAGTTCTCATAGCCGACTCCTCCCAAAGGGCGAGTGCGCATTGAGTGGCCCTCGAGCAGGACGATGCGGCTGCGTTCGAAGACGCGGCCGTGCAGAGCGACACCCCAGTCCTTGAGGGGCGTGTTTGTTGGTTGTGACTAGGATCGAGCGTCGCCCGACGTGCCGGTCGTTGACGACTTGGAAGAGCCGGTTGGCGGCGTCCCAGTAGCAATTGGTCGAAGCGCAAGACATCGGGTTGGACGTAGGCTTCGAGGGCGTGGCGGGAGGGGACCTCACGGCTGGCACGCGCAGACCGTCGATGAGGGTCGCGACGGTGGCGAAGAGTGCCTCGTAGCCATTCTGCATGGCGTTGGCGATCACGGTGGCGAGGTCGGTCTGACCGCGACCGCTGCGCCGGCTAGGGATGAGGTTGCGGCGCTCCGCTTGCCGGCGATTCGGACCCCGCCTCGCCATTTGGCTTTTCCAAATCCGCCGTCGGAAGGGATCTCGTCTTCGTGATCTCATGCGTTTGGAGAACGGATCCTGCGTGTCACCGCGACCTCCAATTCCAAGATCACGATCGGCGGAACCTCCACCGTGTGCTGTGGGCCCAAGTAATCCGTAGTCCAGGCCTTCAGTTCCGGTTTCGCTTCAACAAAAGCCGCGCTCAGTTCGTTGTCACCCTTCATGGCGATACTTTCTTCGAGCTCCATCTCGTATTTGGAAATCGCACCCACGTCCGGAATGCCCAGGATCCACCGATACGCAAGACGTCCCTCCGGGAGGACGTTGCTCTTGAGCCTCGCTGAGATCGGCTTGCCATTTAGGTGACACTTGATCTTGTCGAGGGGACGCTGGTCAGAGGCGACAAACCGAAAACTATAGTGCCACTTGTGATCACCGAAGTCTTGCATGACGCGAAAATTTAGCTGTTTTCGAATTCCCAGATCCATTTTTCGATCCGACAAGATACGCCGGTCAATCACTTTTGCCGTCCGCGACCTTGCCTCGTGGAGCGAAAGAAAAATGTAATGCCGGTCCCGTGTGCGCAGCTTCCGCGGCTGCATCACGTCCTCGATCATGGCGAATGCGTCTCCGCGAAGCGCCGTATGCTGCGGACCGCGAATCGAGACGGGATGAATATTGAATGTGCTGATGCCGTTTGCGCCACCCTCATAGTAGTTTTTCGCGCGGGCGCGATACTGCTCCAGCGTGAGAACCCGATAGTAGTTCTTGGACGCTCCGCCGGGGGAAATTGTGGGGGACACCTGGCAGTTCGTTCCGTGGGTGAGTTTCCGAAACGCCTAGACGGGGATGTTGTAGTCCGGGCGGATGAAGTCACTAGGGCAAACGAAGTCGACGGGTTTCGTTAAGCTGGGAATGTCCAGGGCGTTGTTGTCCCGGCACTCCTCGAGTGTTGCCTGGACGCGGACCCCCGAGTACAAACGCTTGCATCCCCTCTTCGGGGCTGCGTAATCGAGCATCTCCCGAACCTCGCACACGTAGCGGGTCAATGCTGATGTGTTCTCGAGCGAGCGTTGCGGCTGGAAAAAGGGCGGCCAGCGCATGAAGTCCGGGTCGAGCGCGTCGATTTCGTAGTTCTCAGCCTGCTCCCTCAGAATCGCCAAGCGGTGGGCACGCACCTCATGGATGGCAAAGTCCATGCCGCCGATCGGCGTACCGCTTTCGTCACGTATCAGCCAGTCGCGATGTTCCAGGAAGAATTTGCTCGCGACGTAGGCAAATTCGTAACTACTGTGGTGCGCGTCATTCATTCGAATGGTCGCGGCAACGGGGATGCCATGTTGGTGGCAGCGCTCGGCAAGCACTTTGAGAGGTTCACCGCCCGATTCGATCAAGCGTTGAAGGTTGTCAGCCATGAACCAGCGTCGGGGGAGTCGGACATTCTCAGACGCTGGGGCGACGCTAGACACTCGCCAACCTTGGTGTCGTAAAGGCACAGCCCGGCAGACAAGTGCTCCAGGCGAATGCGTCGATGCCGTGATCGACCAGGAAGTCGACGCGAATCTCTAACTCCTCCCGCGTAAGCGGCCAAACCGACCCGTGAAGCTGATTGCTGCCATCGACGTTGAAAAGGACTCTCCAGTCTGAGATCGGCGTTCGCGCTGTAGTTTCCGCCGACAGCGGCCGTGTTCCGGCCGGTCCCACCATTGACGCGGTGAAGCGACGCCTGCAGATCGACGCGTCAGCCTGGGGAGAGCTACGGCCTGCGGAGGGCCCTGAATGGCCTCTACGAAATGGATGAATTCCTCCTGAGGTGGCCACGCTCCCATTCGTGTTCCAAAGAATTCCTTGCTTCCGCCAATACGGCCCAAGTAACAACGAGCGCACCCGGGGCCATCTCGACCTAGTAAATCAACTTCAGTGCAAACTGAATAATACGCGGGGCCCGCGCGCTCGTAATTCTGCCGAAGGCGCCTGAGTCCACATTCGTGTTCGGCCGATTGAAATTGACGCGGTTAAAAATGTTGAAGAACTCCGATCGAAACTGTAGCCGTACACTTTCGCGAATTGGTATGTTCTTGAACAACGAGAAATCGACGTTCGCAAAACCCGGGCCCTCGAGTATGTTCCGGCCGGAAGTCCCAAACGTGCCCTCGGCATTGCGAACAAATGCCGCCGTGTCGAACCATCTCTGGATCTTCTCGCCGCGCGCCCTGTCCGACGAGATCCGCCACTCTCCCGCGACGTCGGCGCGGTCCGAACCAATGCCCGTCAATGAATTGCCGAAGCTGCTAGCCACTCTGCTGAACTCACCGCTCTGAAGCCGTATGATCCCGTTGTTTTGCCAGTTTCCGAAGATGGCGCGGATAACGGGGTTTTGCTGCTTGAGCCGCGGTAAATCCCACACATGCGAGATGCTGGCAATATGCTTGTGGTGAAAATCCGCCAATCCGCGATCTAGAGCCCAATTAGTCGGATTCGCGAACCCCCCTCCGCCACTACTCAAGCTCGCCGAACCATGATCAATCAGTTTCGACAGGGTGTAAGAGGCTAGGATACTGTAATCCCTTGAAAAGCGCTTGGAACCGCTAAACACCAATCCATGGTACTGACTGAATCCGCAACTGCACCATTCTTGAATCTGGCCCAAATGGGGAAAAAGGCGCCGTTGCTGAATGTTGCGCTTTGTCGACCCTGCCGGAACATACCTGGCATAATTGGCTTCGAAGTTGCCGAATAATTTCGTGCCCTTCGATCCTTGGTAAGAGATCGCCCCCAGCCAACTGCCCGGTAGTTGCCTCTCGATCGTAAGGTTCCACTGCTGCGTGTAAGGCTGCTCCATCGTATTTTGCACGACCCTAGACCGAAAGATGCCGGGAAATTCGGTGTCAAATGGAACGGTCTTTGCCGGCCATGGCGGTGGCGGCTGCCCTTGGAAAGGCTCGGAGAAGCTGGCAGGATCTTCGATATTGACGGTCGCATTAAAGGCTGGAATTGATGCGCCGATGTTCTGTGTGCTGACGGCAGGGAAACCTAGGCGAAAGATGCCATAGCCAACGCGTACGGACATCTTTCCGTTACCGAACGGGTCAATGCTCAGACCAAATCGTGGAGAGAAGTTCATCCAGTCAGGTGGCACCAAACGGTCTGACACTCCCGGATCGCCAAAGAAATTGATGCCCTCGCCTATGTTTGGAAATACCCGGCTCTGTTGGCCCCGGATAAATGCCGCCACTTGAGGAAATCCAGGACGCCATGTGTCCTTCCAAGTCAAGAACGGCTCGAACCTCAATCCTAAGGTCATCGTCACTCGCGGATTCAACTTGACCTCATCGGACAGCCAACCAATCCAGTCTGTTTTCCGCAAAGATACCTGGAATCCGCTCGATTGGCTGAATACCGAGGGTCGCCCGAGTACGAAATCGGAAAGACGGCTGCCAGTGAGGCCGCGGTTGAAAGCGAACAGACCGTGAAACCCAACATTCACGATCGGGATGTTGAATTGACGACGGTTAGCTTCAAATCCCATGCGCAGGTTGTGCCTTCCCATGATCTTGGTGATCGAAGCCTGGTACTGGAAGGAATTGCGCACCAGCGGCGTATCGCCGAACAGAATGACGCGGAAAAACCCGATGACGTCCAGCCTCATATCGTCGCTGGCCCCGGCAGGCGGAGCATTGACTCCGATGTCCTGAAAGGTAAACGGTGTCGTACCCTGCCGCAGGCCGAACGAGCGATTGAAGGTAAAGCCGCTTGTGAACAGCGTGGTCGGGCTCAACGTGCGGTCGAACTGGATCCGACCGTTAAAAGAACGGTCAAGCTGGGCAGTCCTGAAGCTTAGGATATTGCCGTCGATGCCGGTATTCGGCCGCGTGTTCAGATGGCGGAAGACGCGAACGAACAAACGGTCGCGGTCACTAATGTTGTGATCGACCCGAGCTTGAAACTCGTAGCCATCGAAAATGGTCTGGCTGGGATAGCGAGTCGTGCCGTCCGCTTCCTGTGCAACCGGGATCCACTCCAGCATCCGGGGGACCACCGGGTCGATCTCGTTGCCAGGGATCACGTTATTGGGATAGGGAACAAGAGTGTCTGGATCGTGGATCTCGATCAAGTTGCCCCGACTGTCAAGGAAGTCACCGAAGTCACCGGTCCTCTGCTGAGCAGTTGGAGTGAGCGCAGTGGATGTCGTCGGCCTCTGTCGGACTTTGGTTCCCTGATATCCAAAGAAGAAAAAAGTTCTGTCTCGACCACTGTAACGGGGAAGGAAGACCGGACCACCAATGGTCGCACCCCACTGATTCCTTTTCAGGCCATCGTCACGGGGAGCAAAGAAGTTCGTGGCGTTGAGCTTGTTGTTGCGCAGGAACTCGAATACGGTTCCGTGGAAATCGTTCGTGCCCGACTTCGTCACGGCGTTGGCGACGCCACCCGAGAAGCGACCGTGTTCGGCACTAAAGCTGTTGGTTTGTAGGCTGAACTCTTGGAGGAAGTCGGGGTTGGGGAAGGCATTTGACCGGCTGCGATAGTCGTCCTGGTTGTATCCGCCGTCCAGTATGTAATTGATCTCATTGCCTCGGCTACCACTCGAGGCCACTAGCTGCTGGCCCGCCGGGGTGAATGAGCCGCCAATACCCCTCGCGGCGGCACCCTCGATTGCATGCACACCGGGCACCACCAACATCAGTTGCAGTGGCGACCTACCGTTTAAGGGAAGGTCGACTACTCTTCTTTCGTCGACAACTTCTTTGATCACGGCATCCTGTGTGTTAACGGCGACGCCTTCGGCGGTGACCTCGACCACTTCAGTAACTTGGCCCACCTGTAAGAACGCGTCGACCCGAATGCGACGGTCGATTTCGACGGTAACGCCGGACTGAGTGAACCTTTGAAAGCCCGGTGCCTGAACATCAACCATATATTCGCCCGACTGCAGTGATGTCACGGTATAAAAGCCCAGTTCGTTTGACACCGCGGACCGTTCGGCGTTGGTGAGAACGTTGGTTACAGTCACATTGGCGCCTACGACCACTCCTCCGGAGGCATCCGTGACAACTCCGGACAGGGTCGTTGTGCCCTGAGCGATGAGCCCGGCAGGTGTCAGAGCCACGACAAGACCAACCAGCAGAGTTGTGCAGAGCTTCATGATGTCCCCCTTGGTTCCGCATGGCGGAACTCAGTTCTTGTTTCCAATTGAAGACTAGAGGAAAGTAATCCACTTGTCAACGCTAGGCGTGTGTCCGCCGAGCAGGGCGATACCACTATCGACGTCGATAGTTAGCGACCGAGAGCTGGTCTCTCCGCGCACACGATAGACCTCGGCCGTGCGATGCCTTGTCCAAACGACGATGACGGTCGGGCACAGGTTTCTTGACCTGTGGATCTTGGCTTCGAGCAGTCTTGGCGATTGACAACCGCGGATCCAAGTGGTCCCTGGCCTGGCGAATCATCCCGCTAATTCGTCTTGAATTAGAAACATAGACTCACGCGCAAGAACGTATGCAAACCCTCTAATCGTGGGTTCGATTCCTACCCGCGGCCCAAATGCCAGGCCACACCCGGGACAAGGCGGCGAGGCATAGGGGCGCTCGAACGTCAATCCGGGTCGGGTTCACGATTCTTGGGTGCGTTCTGGAACTGTCGGTGAAGCTCCACTACCCCAGGGAATGCGAGTGCTCCCCAAGCGGCGAGACTCAGCGCTACCCAACCGGTCGGAAGGAGCGCGAATGCCGCGATCCAAGCGCCAACGAAAACGGCGATGCGCCACTTCATCCTTCGAGGCTTCGCGGACGGCTTGTCACCGGTGCGCGCGAGCGGGAACGCTCTTGGACGCACGAACCAACCGTGCGCCAGCATGATCGCGACATTGTACGGCCACCACCGGTCCCTCTTGGCAAACTCAGGAGACTCGTCCAACGCCGCGTCTTCGGTGCCGTTTGGCAGTCGCGGCTGCATCTGCGCCCAAACGTATCCAGGGGTTGGGCGCTGGCCCGCGCCGCTCATGTTCTTGCGCGTTGGGCGCAATCGCCACCGATAGAGCACTCGGCGTTCATTCGTGAGCGCCAGCACGCCCGGTTGGAAATAACCCTTCGGATGGGCGGCCCAGAGCCTCAATCTCAAGTGACCGTAGTCTTCATTCGCAAATAGGTCCAAGAAACCGCGCGCACGGCAGGCGCCCCGAATCTCGTGATGGGGATCGCCGACACAACGGAAACCGATCTCCCACGTCTCCTCGGCCTCTGTTGCGAGGCTCTGCGGCTCACTCGTTAGGCCGAAGACCTCTCCACCGGCTTCGCGGATCGCGTCGACAACCCCGGAGTCTGCATAGCTCCGCAACTCGGAGCGACATGGTGGTCACCAGAGCCCGCGGTAGACAAGCAGCACGATGAAGGCGTGCTTCCCAAGTTGATCATCGAGCCACCCTTGCCGCACACCGAAAGGGGGGTCGAGATGGGGCGGGATCACCGACGTCTCGGTTTCGATCGCGCTGACCTCGAAGCCTTGGCCCTTGGCCTCCAGCCTCACCTGCTCGTGACGACACAGGTCGCCCTCGCACAGGACCAGCCCCAGTTCGATCGGCTGACCAATTTCTTGGCCCATGGCCTTGTCAGGGTCCACAAGTCCTGTGAGCTTGAATTGTGCACCGCGTTCCTGGTTGATCCAGGCCAGCGCCGCCTCCGCGGCGGGTTTCAACTTGATAGGGATGTCCTCAACCACATTCGGCATAGCCCTGACAACTCCGAGACGCACTGGGGAGCAAGACGGCCCCACCACCACGGTACCGCCATCGATCGGCACGCGGACGTGATTCAGAACAACTTCTTGATGGGGACTACATCGGCTTCAGCCGATTGATTGCATGAAATCTCGAATCCCGTCGCCAATCAGGAGAAGCGATTCCTCCTGGATGTAGTGTATGCCTAGCGCAATTCTCTCTTCTTGGCTAGGCTACGTTCAGCAGTTGTAGGACTCGACGGCGGTCTTTCCTGATAATTGAAACGAAGTGACGGCGCAAACGAAAACTAGGCTTCGACAAGTTTCCCCCTGGATATTCACCGTGTTTCTGGCGTGCGGAATTTCGTTCGAACAGGACTACGTGGCAGAGATTGAAGCCTGGCGCGTCGACCGCGAGGAACGGCTCAAGGCCGACGACGGCTGGCTGACGGTCGCGGGTCTCTTTTTTCTTAACGAGGGCGACAGCACCTTTGGTTCGTCGCCGCTGAACGACATCGTGCTGCGGAAGGGCCCAGCGCACGCAGGCGTCTTCACTCTGCGGGACGACACGATCACCGTGCGGGCATCAGAGGGAGAGATGCTATCCGTCGACGGCCATGCCGTTGAGGTGGCACGGCTCTGGCCCCACGAGGGTCCCCAGCGGCCGACAATCGCTCTCGCCCCCTTGTCGCTGTTCGCTCATTTCAGCGGCGACCGGCTCGCGATCCGCATGCGGGATCGTGAAAGTGATATTCGGCGCGGATTCACCGGGCTGCGCTGGTATCCGGTGGACGCATCCTTCCGGGTCCGCGGTCGCTACATCCCGCACGACGAGCCGCGCACGATGCACCTGTCCAACAACCTCGGCGACGTCCAGCCGGTCCGCACTAGCGGCTCCGTTGCGGTCACGGTGGGCGCAGAGGAGTTGCGCCTGACCGCAATCGATTCCGACGACCGGCTGTGGTTCATCTTCCGCGATCTGACGAGCGGGAGCGAGACCTACGCATCGGCACGTTTCCTGTACGCGGACGCTCCCCGCGCTGACGGCTGGACAATCGTCGACTTCAACCAAGCCTACAACCCCCCCTGCGCGTATAACCCCTACACGACGTGTCCGCTGCCGCCCCGCGAGAACCGGCTGCCCGTACGGATCGAGGCGGGGGAACTCGACTACCACGAATGACTCCGGGGAGCATTATCGAGTTTTCGGCAGTCGACGACAATTTACCGATGGACTCCCTTTATCGACGCCCCCGCTGTCCACCGGAAATTATCAGCCACGCCGTGTGGCTTTACCATCGATTCGCGCTGAGCCTGCGGGATGTCGAGGATCTCTTTGCCGACCGCGGCGTCAGCGTATCCTATGAGGCCATTTGCGGGTTGTGCCGGACGTTGGGGCCCGCGTACGCTCGTGCCCTGCCTCGTAGGCCAGGTCGATTCGGTGACAGATGGCCTGGGGATGAGGTTTTCATCACGGTCCGCGGCGAACGTCGTTATCTTCGGAGAGAGGCGGGCCAGCACGGCGACATCTTGGATATCCTGCTCGCGCGCCGCCGTGACGCCAGAGCCGCCAAGCGCTTCTTGCGAATGATCTTGAAACGCCAAGGGAGCCCGCCGTCGCAACCAGTCACCGACAAGCTGCGCAGCTATGCGGCGGCCCGCTGCGGGGTGGGCCTATCCGCAAACAATCGGACCGGACAGTACGAGAACAGCCGCGCCGAGATCCCCCATCAGCACACCCGGGAGCGAGAGCGTCGCACGAGTCGCTTCAAATCAGCGGCACAAGTCGAACGGTTTCTCTCGGTCCACGGCGCAATTCAAATCCTGTTCTGACTTGCGCGCGATCATCTCAAGGCGATCTATCATCGACAGTTCAAAGAGCAGGCCTTCGCCACTTGGATGAGGGTGCCGTGTGTTTGCTGACCCAAGAAGCATTGGACGAGTTTCAGGGAAGACCGCCTTCGAGTCCGTCAGCTTGACAGTGCCTCGTCAAGGAATAGGATGCCGTGGCGGATCGGGCTGACCTTTTCGCGAGTCGGAATCGACGCGCCGCCGCAACGGCGCGATGCAGTGTCCGGAACGGTCGCTGGCGGATCAATCCAAGTTGTACGTGATCTGGCAGGCCGGAATCGGAATTTGATCTGTGTCGTTTCAAAGCTTTCGTCGAACGTTCTTGGAGACATGACAGGAGAAATTCTGCACGGGAGCATCGTCTTGCCGGCCCGGCGGGCCGATCACCAGGATGTTGCAGACAATCTTCGACAAGCTATGAGGGCTCATCCGTCCGGCGTGCTCAAAGCCGTGAGGAAAAAAACTGGCAATTGGCAAGCCAGCTCGGGTTTGACATCCTGTCCAGCTGTCGAGAGAATGACCTTCGACAAGATCCTGTTAGCGAAGGATTGCGATGGGCGTCCTGCCCGGCACGCTGGGTCCACATGACGTTGCCACCCAAGAGCACGCCTATCGGCTTCTTGCTGGTGCGATCGGGTGCCTCCTGCGCCAAGGGATAGGCGTCATGCGATGCAAGGGTTGGCTCTTGGCGCTCGCATTCGGGGCCTTCTGATGCGTCGGAAGATCAAGCCGGACCGCGGCGGCAAGTTCGAGACGCACTTTGATCGGCTTGCCAGTGGAAACATCCAGCGGGAGATGACGTCCTGCGAAGGCCATTGTGTGGCCAAGTCGAGTTCGGCGCAGTGACCCAGGTCCAGTCGACAGTGCAGGAGATCAGCAGCGCTTTTCGCTACTTTCGGCGCAATCGCGGGTTCTTCGCCGTCTCCGTCGTGAACCTGGCGCTCGGGATCGGAGCGACCACAGCCGTGTTCAGCGTGGCTGAAGCATTGCTGCTCCGCCCGCTCCCCTATCCTGCGAGCGACCGCCTGGTGACGCTGCGAAGCGTCGATAGAATTGGCGACGATCCGTCCACGCGCGCGGCTCCTGGGCTGGTGGCCGACTGGCAGATCAAGGCTAGGTCGTTCGAGGCGATCGCCGGGTACCGCTGGGCAACCCTCGATCTGATCGATGGTGCGCAAAGTGACCGATTGAGTGGACTGCTTGCCACTCCCGAATTCTTCGACGTGTTCGGCGCGTCCGTTCTCGGACGCTCCTTTCAGGACCAGGACCGAGGTGCCCAGCGGCCTTTTGAATCGACTGCTACTGGGGAGACGCTCGTGCTCGGCAACGAGGTCTGGCGCCGGCGCTTCGACTCGGATGACGCACTCGTGGGGAACACCGTCGATCTAAACGTCCTCAATTTGTCTCGCGCCGGGCCCACCAAGTACATAGTTGTCGGCGTAGCAACGGCACCGGTTCGGTTTCCTCCCCTCCAAGCCGATTTCCAGATCGGAGATTCCAATGTCATTGACACGGTTGACTTCTGGATGCCGCAGTTCGTCTCGGCAACCCAGTTGGCCGAGCCGGGCCCGCGGGACGCTTGGTTCGACGTGGTCGCAAGACTGCGACGGGATGTGACTCTCGCGCAGGCGCAAGCGGAGATGAATGTCATCGCCCGTCTCCATGCCGAGCAATACCCGGAGACCGCACGCGGCCGGCAAGTGCGGGTCGTGCCGTTGCGGGACCACGTAGCGGGCGAGTCGCGCAACGGCATTCTGCTCCTGTCGCTTGGTACCGCCATGCTCCTGCTCATCGCCTGTTCGAATGTCGCGACGCTGCTTCTCGCGCGCGGCGTTGGACGTCGTAGCGAAGTGGCGACCCGCATCGCACTCGGCGCGCCTAGGTGGGAAATAGTTCGCCAGTTTCTCATGGAAGCTCTGATCCTTGCTACATGCGCCGGTGCGCTCGGGGTCTTGCTCGCGGCGTGGGCCATCAACGTGACGGGACCCTGGATGCCAGAGAGCCTGCCACTGCTCCAAGGGATGGCAATCAACTTGCCTGTTCTGGTGTTCGCGCTCGCCAGTGTCATCGTCACTGCCTGCATTGCCGGCCTCGCTCCGGCCTTTCGATCCCTCCGGGCCGCCGGCACTCTGGTGACCGGTCTCGAAAGACGAAGCGTGACGGTGGGAAGATCGCATTCCCGCTTGATCGGCATTCTTGTCTCAGTCGAAGCAGCGCTTGCCATTGTCCTGCTCGTTGGAGCGGGGCTGCTGGTCCGGAGCGCATTTCAGGCCAATCAGGTTGAGACCGGGTTCAACCAGGACAACCTGCTAACGATGACCATCTCGCTGCCAGCCAACAAGTTTGACTGGGATCACAACGCAGTCTTCGCGCGCGAGGTGCTTCAAGAGGTTCGGTCGCTCCCATCGATCAGCGATGTGGCTGTCGTGCACGGCATTCCGATGCGAGACGGGAGCTATTCGTCCAATGGCCAGGGCACCATCGAAGGGTACGTGCCCGCGAACGATGCCGAGAAACCGGACTATGGCATTCGCATCGTGAGCGCAGACTACTTCGCCACCATGCAAATCCCCATCGTCGCCGGACGGGCATTCGAGGCGCGTGATGAGGAGGGGCAGCGCGGAGCCCCGCGCAGCATCTTGGTCAGCGACTCTTTTGCGAAGCGCTACTGGAAAGGGCGGGACCCGCTGGGGAGGCGGATGAGTTTCGGCGAAGCGTATGGCGACTGGCAAATGACGGTGGTCGGGGTCGCGGGAGATGTACGGTATTCGGGGCTCGAGTCGGGACCGACCGTCGACATCTATCTTCCTCAAGGCTTGTTCCCGCAAGCGGCGATCACCCTAATTGCTCGAACGAGGACCGACGCGCTCAACGAGGCGCCATCAGTGCGAGAGCGCGTTCACGCTGTGGACCCGCATGCCTTTGTGACCGACGTACGTTCCATGGACCAACTGATCGCCGGGTCGCAAGCCCAGCGCCGTGCGAGCACCCTCTTCGTCTCGACTTTCGGGTTGATGGCCCTAGTGTTGGTCGTGGCCGGTGTGTATAGCGTTATCGCGCAGGCGGTCGTCGAGCGCCGGCGCGATCTCGCCATCCAGTCGGCGCTCGGCGCTAGACCATGGCAAGTTGTCGCCACGGCGCTGCAGACGGCGCTGCAGCCCGCCTTTGCCGGTATGGCGCTTGGCGGATTGGCGGCGCTGGCGACGACTCGCGTTATGACGTCACTACTCTTCGAGGTGAGCGCCTTGGACATCGTGACGTGGACAGGGACATACGCGACACTTCTGGCCGCCTGTATCGCGGCGGGATTCTTATCTGGGCGACGAGCTGCCCGGATCGATCCTTCGGCGGCGCTACGGGGTGAGTAGTTGCGGCCCGTGGAGGTAAGGGTTTGTCCCAATCGCTAGTTGGCCGACTTACTCGGCGAGCGTGGCGCAAGATCTTCGCCGACCCGGGTGATCGATCAGACACCGAGCGAGGCCTTGAGCACGCACTACACGAGTTCTGATCAGCCAAACCGGACAGAATTCCCGGAATTCGGGCGGTCAGACTCTCCGGAACCGACAAGGAGCACCGTTTGCACACGATCCGCGGTAAGTTTCAGGGTCGGCACTTGCATTCGGAAGTTGTAAAGTGGTGTCAAACCGAGTGACTGCTAGATACCCACTATCGCTCGGAATTCGAGGCTACCAAGGAATTCGCTCGGCGAATCCGTGTGCTGGTCGGCATTGAACAGGATGGAACAGCCTTGGTCGACCGCGTTTTCGAGATAGTCGACATCAGCGGCACGGCCTTCCTCAAAGCGGAGAATCACGCGCCAACGGGCTCACCCCTTCTGAGCCCCTGCGCAAGACTGGCTGTCAAGCGCCTCAATCGCCCTGATACCGGCCAAGTCCGCGACTGCGTTTTGCTGAGAATCCGCGATGAATCGTCCGAGTGGGTCGGTCCCTGTCGGTTGCGCCGCCACGAACGAATCGGCCGCTTCTGCCAGGCTCTCCACCTCGACGGTGAAGCTCTCCCTCTGTACCCGATTCTCCTCGTCCGACCGCTACGTGTCGTACCCGATCGCTGGCGAGCCCGGCGAGCACGCCTTCGCTACGAGCGCCATGGGCGCAAGCGCGCAGGCCTTCTCAATCGGTTGAGTTCTCATCGGCTGGGAGGGCCAGCGCCGTGCGCAGAACGCGCTAGTGTGCAAGGGTAGACGGCGGCAGCCGGTGAGGGACCCGCGCCGTGCGCTGCGCGATCGCATTCCGCTGCACGGCGCGTGCATCGCGGCCGGTGCAGGCCCCTTACCCCCGCAGTCGCTGAACGAACCACCAGTGGAGTCCCTCAAGGTCCCGGGCCTGGTAGGTCCGGTCCGCCCAGTAACCCTCGCCGTAGTCTTGGGTCGCCGGCTCGGAGATGATGACGGCGCCGGCCGCGCGCGCTTGCTCGCAGTGAGCGTCGGCGTCGTCAACGAAAACGGCCAGCGCCTGCGTGTTCGCGCCCCCAACCGCCCGCGGAGACCGCAGGTACGGCCGGTCCGGCGACAGCCCCGCTTGCCCGACCATGATCAGGCCGCCGTTCAGGACGAGCTGCGAGTGCACGATCTGCCCCCGGTCATTCTCGACCTTCATCTTCACCGCGAAACCGAAGGTACGTGTCAGCCAGCGAATGGCGACAGCGGCCTCGTCGTAGAACACCGCGGGTGCGATTCTTGGCCAGCCGTCGGGCGGGCGCTTCATGTGTTCCTCCTTCGCCTGCACTGGTTACGAGATCGTCCCGCAGGACCGTACATCGAAGGCATGGTTCCCGCACGCCGATCAATCGGCACAAACGCTGCTACACGTTGGTCCGTGAACGTGATCTCCCGCAACGGGTGGCCGCTCCGCCGCTGGGCTAGCCGTCTGACGCCTAGGAGCTGCCGATGATAGCACTCCGGATTGCAAATCACATGCTCAACCGGAAGGCAATTCGCAACAGCGCGCACACTCAAATGGTCGAGAATTCTGGTGGTTCGCCGCGCAGTCGGTGAACGCGGCAACCAACGGCCGCAGGGTCCGCTGACGAGATTGCGTGCTGTAGGAGCTGCAGGAGCTCGGCAATCTTCCCGGAGGGGCCTGCGGCGCTTGCCGCGAATCGATTCGTTGCGCGGTTGGCGTACAAGCGGCTGCTCGCCGGCCCATGCTATCGGAACCGCGAGCAAGGCATTCTCAAGTTGACGGCGGCTGGCGACAGTTTTCCGATGGACTCCTTCTATCGACCTCACCGCTTCCCACCGGAGACTATCAGCCATGCCACTTGGCTGTACCAACGATTCTCGCTGAGCCTGCGCGATGTCGACGATCTGCTTGCCGAGCGTGGGGTCACGGCATACTACGAGGCCATTCGCGGGTAGTGCCGGACGTCCGGACACGCGTACGCTCGTGCCCAGCGTCGTACGCCAGGTCGACTAGGTTACATACGGCGGATGGATCAGATCTTCATCAGGATCCGCGGCCAGCGTCGTTGATCTCTGGAAGGCGGTAGACCAGGACCGCGACTTCTTAAATGTCCTGGTCACGCGCCGCCGTGACGCCAGAGCCAAGAAGCGCTCCTTGCGGAAGATCTTGAAGCGCCAAGGGAGACCGCCGTTGCAACTGGTCACCGACAAGCTGCGAAGCGACGCATGCGACGCTGCAAGTCAGCGGTGCAAGTCCAACGGTTTCTCTCGTTACACGGTCCAATGGACAACCTGTTCCGACTTGAGCGTCATCATCTAAAGGCGATCCATCATCGACTCCTCGGAGAGCAGCCCTTCACAACTTGGAAGACGGTGATGTGTCTTTGCCGACCGAGGAAGCATCGGACGAGCGTCAGGAACGACTGCTTTCGAATCCGTTAACGTGACAGTGCCCGGGCCCAGCTACTACTACCTGCGGGTAATCCAGGCCGATGGCGAACTCGACCGGTCTAGCCCCGTCTGGCTCGAGCACTAGCAGGCTTCGCGCGCGTTCAATCGCCGCGCGCCGAAGTCATCAACGGGTGGCCTAGCGTATCCCCGTTAGCTTCGAATCCATCGCGGTCCACGTCCGCGAAAATCGGATTCGTGTAGGCGACCGGATGCATCTCTCCGTAAGGGTTCAGTCCCCAGCCTAGCTCGATGTTGGATCCCTCCCCGATCGCCACGACGATCAGGTGGGCGTCCTGCCGTAACATCACTCGGATCGTTTCTTCGAAGTTCACGACTCCGTCCCGAAACATCCCGGGATGCTCCTTCCTGCGGAAGTCGTACTGCCCTGGCTGTCGCCCGTTCACCAGCACTTGGACCCGGTCGACTCCTATCCAGTTCGGCGTTTGCACCCGGACCTTTAAGTCGACAAACCCCTCCCCGATCACGGTCGAGCCGATCGGCAGGCCATCTGCTGTCGTCACCTCGAGGAATGGGCCGTTGGTGATCATCATGCGCCCCGCCTTCGAGTTCCTGACTATCTCTTTGTGATCGATTTCCTCCGGCCTGTCGGTCGAACTCGGCACATAGGTGCGCCATCCACCGACTCCGTTCCCGAAGATCCGGTGCGCGTCGCTCACCGCGACGCACCAAACGCGACGGCCTTGATTCAGCATCTGCAGCCAGCCGAATGTTCGGTTCGCCCCGGAGCGGGTGTTGTATCCCGGATTCAAGTTGAGGATCTCCGCGCTCCAAACTTCGGCCGCGTCGATCAGTTTCTCGAAGCCCACAAAGCCGCCGTCCTCGAGGCCGTCGCGATCCCTGTCGAAGAATACGCTTCCGACGTCGGGGTGATTGGCCTGCACCCAGCGATCCGGCCCGCCTCCGAAGTGACCGACGCGGGTCCGGGCGTTCGCTCCTGGGTCGATCCGGGAACCGCCCTCCAGGGTCGGTGTACCCCAGTTCCGCAGGGTGATCGCATTGATCCTCGGGTCGAAATGCCAAAGTGGCGCACCACCGTTCTGCGCCATGGGGTCCGGCTCGATCGGAAAGGAATTGAAGTGCTGGCCGCTTCCGGTCAGTTCGATCCCGGGAACGGTCTTGATCCGGTCAGCAAGGCCTAGCGCCTCGATTTGGGACGACCAGTCGTACAGCCGCTGGTGTTCGGTTGTCGGCGCGAATTCGATGTGCTCCGCCGCGAAGTTGATAATCCGATCGCGCGTGTTGCAGTAGTTGTCGCCGCTCGGCGTCGAGTGCGCATGATAGTCGGTGCTGATCCAGCCCTCCGTGTCGACCGTCCGGTCCAACGCAACATCGACGTCCACGGTCTCGCCCGGCATCACTTGGATGCGCTGCTCCGCGAGGTCGTGTTCCGGGCCAAGCGTCACCCGCAAGAGGTAGTTCCCCGGAGGCACCTGCTGGGTTACGGTTCCGTCATGCGTCTGGTACTGATGGTTCCCGCCGTGAACCCGGTAGTCCGTTCCAAAGTTCGGCGTCTCGGTCCCGTCGACTCCGATGAACTGCACTTTGCCGGGTGACGGATTGCCTTCGGCGTCGCGAATCGCGACCCTCACGGTCGATGCCACGGCCACCTCGAGATCAAGCCGCGTCGTCCTGCCGCGCTGCACCGAGATCTTGCGCTCGACCATGTCGCGGCCAATGTCCTCGAACTGGACGTCGTAGCTGCCTGCGGGCAGGCGGAACGACACGCGGCCCTGCGAATCCGGGTACTGTGGCACCCATTCGCCGCCCACACGGACCCCAAGTGAGCCGTGGATGGCGGGCTGCCCGTCTGAGTCCTTGATGCTGCCCTCGACGTTGCCGGTGGGACCCAGTTCCGCCATCAGCACACCGTAAGCCTCCAGGGGCGAATCACCCACGGCAACACGAATGCTGAATGTCTTCTCTTCCCCGGGCGCCACGGTCGTCTCGGCCGGCAAGCCTTGTCCATCCACCGACGCAACCGCGTATCCCCTCTTGTCGAATGGATCGACGCTGTCACCGATCATCATTCCGCCCGCTGACTGCTCGTTCTCAAGGCCTTTCCAAGTCGGTGCGGGCGTGATCGTGGCAGATTCCCGAGATTCGTTCCGGTAGGTCGAGTTCACCAGAAGAAACTGCCAGTCGCGTTCCAATCTGTACTCGTGCCGCGTATAGAGGCCATCCCCCATTGCTGCAGTCCGTACCGCTTCCACGACGGCTGCGCCGGCGGATCCGTCTTCGACTACCGTTACTCGCGAGAGATAGCCTGCTTCCCCGCCGGGCCGGAGAACTGTGAGCTGGTCGTTGTCTTCCCCGCGCAGGTCTAGGTCATATAGGCAGCCCTGTAGCACTGAGGCGTAGTCCGTGGTCATGTTGGCCCGGCGGAACGGCTGGGTTCCCGACACGAGAGCATGGATGTTGTTGTTTCTCAGGACAAAGTCGCCCGGCAGGCCATCCGCCTCCTTCCCACCTGGCATTTGATCGACGTTGCCCCGACCGATCTCAAATGCCTCGGCGCGGTCCCGCTGGGCGGTCGATGCCCATGCGATCAGCATGAGGAACAGGAGGGCAAGGAAAGGGCGAAGGTTCATGGGATTCATCGGCACGCGATCAGCCGAGAATCTAATTCTAGTCGAGAAAAGTTAAGGGATGATGACCGTTCATACATGCCGCCTCGCCCCGGATGGCATTTCTGTGAATGCCACTCAATAGATTCCGGACCTAAAGTGCGTATGGTCCTCGAGCAAGAGCAAATTCAATGAGACACGGAATTCCATGCGAAATCGTCGTACCTGTCACTTAGCTCGTCCTCGGGGTTGCGAAACGGAGACCATCGATCAACGTCTGACAGCAGGCGAAAACCTAGCCAAGGACCGCGCTGCGGAGGAAACCTACATCTCTTGGAGGGAACAGATCATCGACGACCTAGAGCTTGGCAGCGTCGCGATAGCGCGCGGCGACAGCCTCGAGATGGCGGATCTTGACCCAATTAGCTCGCCCTGCCAGGAATTACGTATGTGAGGTCTTAGGATGGTCTGAAAGGAGCACCTCTGATGACGAAGCACGGGCAGCGGATCAGCGACGAGCTATTGGACGAGTTGCTGGCGGGGGAGGACCCGATAGAGGCGTTTCGCAACGGTGAGTTGGTTTCGGGTTTGCGCAAGGCGGTTGCGGAGCGGGCGTTGAACGCGGAGATGGAGGCGCATTTGGAGGGCGAGCACGAGGCCGGCGCGAGGAACCACCGCAACGGTCACAATCGCAAGCGGGTATTGACGGACAGCAGGTCGATGGAGGCGGTCCGTTCCGCGGGTTCGCCCGGGCCGGTTCGAGCCGCGCCTGATCGAGAAGTATGGCCGGCGCCTGCCAGGTCTTGACGGCAAAGTGATTTCGATGTATGCGCGGGCATGCCACGCGCAACCTGTGCAAAGTATGCGGGACTGTCAGAATTTCCGTGTGTGAGGTTGCTGCATCTTGATTTGCCCGTCCACGGTGACGGAGCCTATGATGCCCGTGCGGCTGAGTTCTCATGGCGTCACCAGCCGAAATCTTTCGCCGAACCGATCGGTCTCGACGCCCAAGCGCTGCAGCATGCTGACGTAGAGATTGCAAAGCGGCGTGTTGTTCTCGAGGTCGTACGCCAAGTGCCGCCCGTAGCGGAAGCCGCCGCCGGCGAGGATGATCGGCAGGTTGCGTGTGTCGTGGATGTTGGCGTCGCTCAGGTTGCTGCCGTAGAGCGTCATCGTGTTGTCGAGCAGCGAGCCGTCTTCTTCTTCGACCGAGTCGAGCGAGCCGAGCAGCTCTCCCAGCATGCGCATGTGCTCGATCTCGGTCTCTTCGAGCAGCGTCAGCTTCCCCTCGTCCTTGCCGCGGTGCGTCAAACCGTGATACCAGGGATATTCCTTCCCGCTGGGCAGCGTGAGCCCCGGAGTCGAGGCGCTCGCGATGAGCAGCGTGATGAGCCGTGTGGAGTCGGTCTCGAGAGCCAGCCTGGCCATGCGGAACATCAGGCCCAGTCGTTCGATGTAGCCGTACTTGGTCGGCGGGTCGGTCGGGATCTGGACGTCGGTCTGCGGCTTCGGCTTACGCTCCCACTCCTGCTGTTCCACGAGGCGGCTCTCGAGGTCCCGCGCGGCCGTCTCTTGAGCAGGGTGGCGATTCGTCGAACCTGCGGGAAGTCCCGATCAATGCGGCCCGGATCCGCGCCCGTGAATGCCGTGTTGTGCCGGTAGCCCAGCTCGCGCAACCGCGCATGGCTATGCCAGCCGTCCGTTCGGATCACGCTGCCGGGCTCGATGGCCTCCAGCAGGACCGCTTCCACGCTCCCCGCCGAAGCCTCGGAAACCCGCTTCAGCCGGACCCGTCCTCCTCGACCGCAATCGCGACCAGGGCCTGCTTCTCGAGCGACCGCCCTAGCACCCTCTCCAGCCCGAGCGCACTGGCCCCGTTCTTCTGGGCTGTCACGTACCATGTCGCTCGGAACCAAATGGCCAAAGGCTTGAGCCTGCCCTCGACGATCGTCCCGGCCGTCACCGATGCTTGACAGCTGCAGGAACGGCAGGGCAAACGGTTCCGCCTGGCGGTCCTAGCCGACCCGGCCTGGCGGCCCGGCCAGACGAATCCGTCGGGCCATCGCAACTGGGCTACGTACGCGCGACAAGCCTCTTCGGTTGCGAATCGCTCCTCGAACTCGACCTGTGTCTTGGGGTAATCTTCCCCACGAGCCTAACCACAACATATGGTAGTGTGTGGAGTCAATGACCTAGCCCAGTTCGTTCTTTGTACGCTTTTGGCACTCACGTAGCCGGGGAGAGGAGGTCGTTACCGAGCCTCCCCCCCACTGACCCGAGCGTGCGCGTCTAACGCACTCGGTTCTTCAGATGGCAGGTTCGCTCAAGGGAATAGCAGAGCATTGGCGGGTGGTTGTACGCGGGCCCGCGGCAGGGGATGCCTCCGCAGGAGGTCCTTCATCTTGTCCCAGTTCAGGCGCGATTTCCGGCTGCGTCGCGATAGCCACTTCCGCCATATGTGTGCGACGTGGCAGCGAAAACTCGCCAGTCGCACGCTGTTGCCCCTGAGTCCGCAGTAGTTCCCATGCCCCCGAATCACGCTGCATAGATGCGCCCATTGCTGGCCGGTCGCATCGTGGCGGTGTCTGCGACACCACTCGTTGACGGCTTGCAGCGCTCGTGCGAGTCGGCTCTTGGCTGTGGTCTGGCGCACGACAGAATATCCCTTCCGTGACCGTGCCCAGTAATGGGTGAAGCCGAGGAAGTCGAATGCCGCGCCCTGCCCGGGCCCAGAGAGCCGGTTCGGTCGGAAGTCCAGCTACCGCGTCGTGTCCGGGTGGAGCTGAAGCCCGTACCGGCCAAGTCGCTTGCCCAGGACGTTCTCAAAGAGCATAACGGCGGCGTCGGCATACCGTACGAGCAGGCTATCTCCCGGCAGGCGCCGCTGCACCTCCTGCTCGAACCACTGATCCAGCACATGGTGGAGGAACACATTCGCGAGCAGGGGGCTGATCACACCGCCTGGGGGTGTGCCTTTCCCGGTCCGTTGCAGGACGCCCTCGTCGCGCACCCCAGCCTTGAGCCACTTGTCTAGCATCCTCCGGATCACTCCGTCCTTGATCCGCTGATCGAGAAAGCCCCGCAGGTGCGTGTGCGAAATCGTATCGAAGTACTTCGATATGTCCGCGTCCATCACCCACCGCTTCCCGCTCATAGCACCGTCCCGCACTGCGTTCAAGGCGTCATGGGCGGAGCGGCCCGGACGGAACCCGTGCGAGCAAGGCAGCAAGTCCGCCTCGTACACTGGCTCCATCAGCATCACGATTGCTCGCTGTGCCGCCTTGTCCTCGAACGTGGGGATGCCAAGTGGTCGCATCGTGCCATCCGCTTTCGGGATGCTGTGCCGCCGGACCGGCGGCGCCTTGTAGCTGCCGGACTTGATGCGGCCCAGCAGGTCCCACAAGTTGGCCTCAAGGTCCTGCGCATAGTCCGTCGCTGTTACGCCGTCGATGCCTGCCGCGCCATCCTGGTGCCCCCCTTCCCTCGTGCGGGTCCCGGCGGTCCCGGTTCCCCGCAGGCCTCAGTACTATGGGCGCACTGCGACTCCCCGCACTGCATCCCTTCGGCTTATTGTTTCGCCAGCCGGTACCACGCTTCGCCTGCTGCTTCGCTCCCGGTCCCCCGCAGGCAGGGGCGGGCCCGGACCCTTTGTTTTGGCCAGTGGTCCGTGTTCCGGCCTTCTCGCGTGGACAGATACGGGGCCTCCCAGGTTCCCCGGCGAGCCATCCTGTGGCTATGCAAACGTTCTCTGACCCCGGACGACCCGTCAGCGCCTCGCCTGTGGCGGCGCTTCCGGTGCGGCCCCCGCAATTACAAAAACGAAGGCGTCGGCATTGAGGATTTCGAGGCTCAATAGCGTCGCTTCACCACCCGCTGTGTACGCTTCACGACGTGCGTTGCCACACGCCATGCAACACTCGCTCCCGGCTGGCGGGCTGCGCCTTTGCCGGGCAGGTGTCAAACCTGCTGGCTCGCGGTGCAAGGTTTCAGCTCATCGGCATTCTCCTTGCCAGGGCTTGTCCTGGCGCAATGTAAGCCCCTCAGGAAAGGGGTCAGGGGAAAGAAGGGGAGCGAGCCGGCCGAAAACCTGCGGTTTCCGGCCCCGGCAGGTATTCCTCTGTCAAACCTGCCAGGTCGCTCGCTCGCCTTGAAACTGTCTTCTTCAGGAAGGAAACCGCGGCCGCCGTCACGTCGGGGCTCGTGCCGTCTTGCCCATCTCCGGTTGGCCCACGCGATCATGCGAAAGACGATCTCCGCGTGGATCGCGCGGTTCGTGCTGCCGACGGCTGCCATCCAGCAACTCGGCGCAATTGGAGACGGCTAACAGCCCGTCGGTCTTATGTGGGACGCCGTCAGTTTTGTGCGCTGGGTGGCGCACGCGCCGAGCGCGCTTCGCAGCACGTGGAGGGGGGGACTCAATGCCGGAGGCTCTGTATTCTGAATCTGAGCCGCGTTTCCGGACGTCCGGAGGGAAAGAGAGCCCATCGCGCCATCCTCAGTTCGTAGGTCGGTGGGTCCAGCTCGATCTCAGCTTCGTGCAGCAGCGTGGCCACTATCAAAGGGATCATCATTTCCGCCAGCCCGCGTCCAGCGCAGCGGTGCGCCCCGAGGCCGAACGGGGTGTAGACGCACGGCTGGTTGTGCTCCTCGCGTCCCGGCAGGTAACGGTCGATGTCGAACCGCTGCGGATCGGGAAAGTGCTCGGGCAGGTCGTGCGTGACGATCCCGGCAATGAAGAGGTCCACTCCCGCCGGAATCCGGTGTCCGGCAAAGTCGAACGACGTGGTCACCTTTCGCATCTGCCCGGGTCCCGGCGTATACATGCGCATCGTTTCGAGCATGACCCGGTTCGTAACGTCCATGTGCCGCGCCTTCTCAACGGCCGGCGTAGCGTCGGCGAACAGGGCGTCCGCCTCGGCTCGCACCCTCTCCCGCAGCTCTGGATTCTTCAACACGACGCAGAGCATGCAGGCGATGGTGGCCGCCGCAGTGTCTAGGCCGGCGAACAGCGGCAGCAACGAGGTGAGCGCGACGTCGGTCTCGGGCAGAAACATCGGGTCGGCCCGGTGCAGCTCCAGCACCTCGTCCAGTACATCGGCCTTGCGGCCACGCTGCTGCAACTGGTGGCTCATGAGCAAGTTGTCCGACAGCTCCGCCACGCGTCGACTCGCACGCCGGAACCGGGGTGTCGCCGGCAGAGCCGGGATCCTGAAGAGACCGCGGCCCACCGTCGATCGCAGGACAATCAGCACGTCGTCGATGTACTCGTCGGTCGAAACTCCGACAGCGAGCGAGCACACAGTTTCACCGACTAGCCGCTGCATCGTGTGAAGACCGGGTAACGGCGTGTTGCGCGGCAAAGCGACGAATCGGTGACGTACGGCATCCACCGCCTCCGGGAGCTGGTGCTCGATGAGCCCGCGGGAGACCCCGTTCTTGAGCTCGCGGCGCATTCGCACGTGATCCTTGCCGTTCATGTTCAACACGAATCGGGAGGCGCCCACCTCCGCGCAGAGTGGATCCCACATGTCGGACGTGTGCATGTGCGAGCGTTCCGACCGCGACATGAAGAGATTGGCTTCCTGCCCGGCAATGGTGACGAAGGTGCGCGTCAATGTCTTGACCCTGAAGACAGGACCGAGCCGCTGGTACTCCTCCAGGAAGAAGGCTCGCTGGTCGCGCGCAAGGGAAAATGTACTGCCCACCAGGGGCAGGCCCCGAGCGAGCGGCAGATCGTTGGCGCCATCGCGCGCGACGCGTGCCGTCGGCCTAATGAGCTGAACGAGCCTGGCGACCGCCTGCCCGATCAGATCCAGTCGGCTGACGATCGCGATCCGCTTTCGCGCCTTCATCAACTCGGCCGCCGATAGCACTTTCCGCCAGACGTTGCAGGCGTCGACCAGACTGATGATGACGATGTCGTGCGGATCCGGAATGTCGTCTGCGAACAGTACCCGCATGATGCGCAGCTTGACGTCCTCCCGCGGCGCACCGTTCGTCGACGGATACCGGCGCGCATGGGCTACCGCGGGCGTCAAGGCCAGAGAGCCGTCATCGTCAGGATCGACGAGAATGCCCCGTGCGACGAGCCGGGCGATTGTCCTCTCGCGAATCTTGTGTCCCCGCTGCGCTGTACGCTCTACCCAGTACAACGCGTCATGCGTCTCCTCCGCGTCGGCGATGTCGGCCAGCGTCGGGTCTAGCACATCGTCGCCGAGCGGCGTCGGATCGCTCAGTATGATGTTGTCGAGATCCGTGTCGATCCGGTCCGCCAGCTGCAGATCCATCAACACCGCGCCGGCGAGGGCCAGATGCTCCGTGCGGGAAGTCAGCGGTAGGAGCGTGCCGTTGCCTTCGTCCACCAGAAACAGCAGAAATTCTTCGGCAGAAAGCAAGATCTACTTGCACCCTTGGTTGGCGTTGGAAGCGGAACGCGCCGCGTCGCGGGACTTTGGACCGGGCTCGTCGTAAATCTCCGCAAGCACGGCACTCTCGACCCGGAGCCGCGTGCGGAGCGCCAGCAGGTTGAGCACCGAGGCACACGGTACAAGGATCGTGGCATCGAACATCAGCGGCACGACAGCTATTTCACCACATCGATGAGGTAGTTGGGATGGTCCACGTAGCGGTAGGGGCCGCTCCGAATGCGCTTGGCGCCGGGCAGGGCCGCGACGCGGGTCGTTCAGAGTGATGTCCGGCGACAACTATTCTTGCCGCCGCAAATCGTTTCCCGTGTCTCCTCTATCTTCAAACCCTAATACCGACTCATCGGGGCCGGGCTGCGCCTTCGTCCTTGATCGTTTTCAAAAGGTGCCGGAGGCGCTGCACGATTTCAGGGTGCTGCTTAAAGAGGTTGTTCCTCTCGCCAATGTCCTTCTCCACGTCGTACAGCTGACCTTCGGGTTCTCCCGGGGCGGTTCTCTTCTCCCGTTCCCTGTTGTGCGCATATCCGAAACTGCCCTGACCATCGATGAACTTCCACTTCCCCTCGCGGACGGCAAGCTTTCCCGTGCCGCCGGCCGTCATGACCAGCGAGGGACGGAGGGGTGCTTGCGACTCTTGTCCAAGCAAGGCGGGCAAGACGTTGAAGCTGTCAGGACCGGCCCCCGGCGGCATCGTCTGTCCGGTCAATGCCGCGAGCGTGGCCAGCATGTCGTTCAGACTGATCATTTCCGCCGAGCTTGTGCCCGGCTTGATCTTGCCCGGCCACCGTGCAAGGAACGGGACTCGGTGACCGCCCTCATAGAGATCGCCCTTGCGACCTTGCATCACAGGGCCCATGGGCCGGTGACCTGCCTCGGAGGTCGGCGATGCCCCGTTGTCACTGGTGAACATGACGAGTGTGCTCTCCGTCATCCCTAGACGGTCCAGCGCCGTCAGCACTTCGCCCACGGACCAGTCCAGCTCGTGAATGCAGTCTCCACGCGCGCCGATCGGGCTCGTTCCCTTGAAACGAGCGTTCGGTTTGTTCGGTATGTGCGGCTGATGCGGCGCGTAAAACAAGAAAAACGGCTGCTGCTTGTTCGCAAGCTTCTCTAATTGGTCAACCGTCTTAGCGGTTAGTTGATCCGCGAGATGCTCATCTCTCCAGCGCGCTCCCTCGCCTCCCTCCATATTTCCGTAGTTCGTCGATCCCATCTCTCCGATGGGACTGTCCTCCCGGAGTCCGTCGACACGGTGGTCCTCCACCAGCACGTACGGCGGGAAGCTGTTGGCAACGGGAATCCCATAGTAGTAATCGAAGCCAACCTCCAGCGGGCCGGGCTTCAGCTCTCCGTTCCAGTTTGGCCCGCCTTGCCTGCTCCTCCAAGAATTTGGCGGGCCCTGCCGGTCTTGGGCAAAGTCGTCTTCACGGCCGAAACCCAGGTGCCATTTACCGACGATCGAGGTGTTGTATCCGGCGGACTTCAGCAGAGAAGCAAGCGTCATCCGGCCCTCCTCGATCAACAACGGCCCGTCCGTACTTAAGGCGCTGTACTTGAGCCACGTCCGCCAGGAATAACGGCCGGTAAGTAGTCCGTATCGAGTCGGCGTGCATGTAGAGGCCTCAGTGTGGGCGTCGGTAAAGAGCACGCCCTGCGTGGCCAGGCTATCGATGTTCGGAGTCCGTAAGTGCGTAGCGCCGTAAGAGCTAAGGTCGCCGTATCCCAGGTCGTCGGCGAGGATCAGCACAATATTCGGCCTGTCGGAGGCTAGCCCACACGCACTCGCCGACGCCAGCAGCACGCCTGCGAACGCCAGCTCGACGCCAGCTATTCGGATGCAACCGGCACGTGACGAACTCATAAGGAACTCTTTCACGGGCTTCGCGGCCTCCGCCTCGGCAGCCGGCTTCTTCTCGCCAGGCCCGATGCTACAGCTCTGCCAGCGTTCCCTTGCTTGAGCCGAACCGATCGGTCTCGACGCCCAAGCGCTGCAGCATGCTGACGTAGAGATTGCAAAGCGGCGTGTTGTTATCGAGGTCGTACGCCAAGTGCCGCCCGTGGCGGAAGCCGCCGCCGGCGAGGATGATCGGCAGGTTGCGTGTGTCGTGGATGTTGGCGTCGCTCAGGTTGCTGCCGTAGAGCATCATCGTGTTGTCGAGCAGCGAGCCGCCTTCTTCTTCGACCGAGTCGAGCGAGCCGAGCAGCTCTCCCAGCATGCGCATTTGCTCGATCTCGATCTCTTCGAGCAGCGTCAGCTTCCCCTCGTCCTTGCCGTGGTGTGTCAAACCGTGATACCAAGGATATTCCTTCCCGCTGGGCAGCGTGAGGCCCGGAGTCGAGGCGCTCGCGATGAACAACGTGATGAGCCGTGTGGAGTCGGTCTCGAGAGCCAGCCTGGCCATGCGGAACATCAGGCCCAGCCGTTCGATGTAGTCGTACTTGGTCGGCGGGTCGGTCGGGATCTGGACGTCGGTGTATGGCTTCGGCTTACGCTCCCACTCCTGCTGTTCCACCAGGCGGCTTTCCAGGTCCCGCACGGCCGTCTGGTACTGATCCAGGCGACGCTGATCGCGGGAACCGAGCTTCGAGTGGAAGTCGTGCGCTTGTTCGGCAACGGCGTCGAGGACGCTCCCGCGGCGACGCAACCGGGCCACCTCTCGCTCGACCTTCTCCGGATCACCCTGCAGGAACATCTTGCGGAACAGAGCGGAAGCGCTTTCGATCGCGGGGATCTCGACGCCCGCCTGCGTAAACGACAGGCTCTTGGGCATGTTCACCGCCAGAGGCAGTGAACGGAAGCGCGTCAGGTGACCGACGTGGTCCGCCGCGACTTGATCGAGCGAGATCGAGTTCCGAAACGAGAGGCGTCCCGGATGGGGCGCCGAAGTCAGGAAGCTCTGATCCGACTTGTGGGAGCCGTCGACTTCCGGGTGCGAGAGTCCGCTGAAGACCGTGAATCGCTCGCGGTGCTCGGCCAGCAACTCGAGATACGGGGACGCCTTGTACTCTCGGCCCTCACCCTCGGGCGGGAACAGCGAAGGGATAAAGCCGAGATCCTGACAGATCGCCAGCATGCGCAACGGAGTCTTTCGAGCGGTGCTCGCGACGGACTCGAACCAGGGGAGGCCGAGCGCAACGGCTCCGGCTTGCAGGAATCGGCGGCGTGGAATGGGTTCGTGGCTCTTGTGCATGGTTCCTACCCGTCATTTGTTGCGGAACAGTGGACTCTGGACAATCTCGTGAATTATTGTACGCACTCCGTAGTCGGAGGCCTTGCTGCGATCCAGGATCGCGGCGATCTCTTCACGGTCGGAGAAGCGGATACGCGCGCCGGTCGCGTAGACCGTGAGTTGCTCGGCGAGGTTCCTCGCCAGCTTACGCTCGTCGGCGAGCAACAGTGCCTTGAACTCATGGATATCGTCGAAGGCGCGTCCGTCGCGGAGCTGGCCGCTCGCATCGACGCGCTTGGCGATGTAGTAAGCGAAGTCGTTGCCGCTGCGCCCCCGGCCCTCCACGCGCTCGCCTGCGCCGAGGCTGCGGTAGTTGTCGCGCCAGCCTCCCATGACGTCGAAGTTCTCCAGCGCCAAGCCGGGCGGGTCGATGCGGGCGTGGCAGGCGGCGCAAGCTTGGTCGTTTCGGTGTCGCGCCAGCAGCTCGCGGATCGTCGTCGCTCCGCGTGTGTCGGGCTCGACTGCCGGAATGCCCGGCGGCGGCGGGGGCGGCGGCTCGCCCTCGATGCGCTCCTTGACCCATGCGCCGCGAACAACCGGGGAGGTCGCCGCTCCGTTCGCCGTGATCTTGAGCACTGAGGCCTGGGTGAGAATGCCGCCGTACGGACTCCCCTCGGGCAGCGGCGTGCGGCGAAAAGCAGGTCCGTTGACGCCTTCGACGCCGTAGTGATCGGCGAGCTTTTCGTTGAGAAAGGAGTAGTCGGAGCCCACTGTATGGCGGGCGGGCCGATTCCTCGCCACCAGATCGGCGAGGAACAGCCGCGTCTCGGCCACCATCGAGTCGATAAGCCAGTCGTCGCCGGGGTACTCGGGGAACAGTTGCCGATCGGGATCGGTGAAATGGATCTCATCCAGGTCCAGCCAGTCATCGAGAAAGCTATGGAAGAATCGATTGGCGCGGTCCGAATCAAGAAGCCTGTCGACCTGAGTCCGCAGGACGTCCGGGGCCCCCAGCCGTCCGCTGTCGGCCAGGGCGCGAAGCCCTTCGTCCGGGCCGGCATCGGTCAGAAACAGGGCAAGTCTCTCCGCCAGGGCATTGTCGTCGAGCTCGCCTGACTCCTGGCTCAGGAACAGGAATTGCGCAGATGACAAGACTGCCGCGTAGGTCGTGATCATCGTCTCGGTGAACGGGACGCTTTGGGCCAACAGACCGTCCGCGATCGCGAGGAAGCGCTCAACTTCACGCTCGTCGAGAGGATGCCGATAGACCCGGCCCATAAAGTCACGCAGCAAGGAGGCGGCCTCCTCGGCGGGGTCTTGTGAGATCGCCTCGACTCGATAGGCACCTTCGACCGCCCGGAAAGGGAGCTCCCCAAACAGCTCTCCGTAGCTCGCGGGCGGCCATTGCTCCACGAGCGGCCCCTCTAACTCGACCCAATAGAACGCTACGCCAGGGAAGCCGTCGGGGTCGAATTGCTGGATGATCTCAGGGACAGCAGGAACCATTGGCTTGGGGAGTCCGATCGTATCCGGCCGGAGGATGTCGCCTCGCCGCAAGAACGCCTCGAACTCAACCGTTCGAGGATTGTTGGGAGGCGCTTCGATCGTGGCAAGGAACCGCACGTCGCGCGTCGTCCGATTCGCAACGCCAGCGCTGTCCGCGCCGCCGCCCATCGCGTAGAACGAAACTGGCTCCGGACGCTTGCCATCATAGATTCGGTCCGCGACAGGCTCCAGGAAATCCCACTCGCCTGTTGGATCACCCTCCGGGAAGAACTGCGGATTGGGCCCGGGGTCGGCCATGTCCGTCTGCCGCAGAACCGAACGCAGCTTCACTCGCACGCGATAGGGTCCGTTGTGGGCGACGCGGACTTGGTTGAAGTTGTATTGGTATGGCTGATAGGGCCCGCGGAAGATCGCAACTGACTCGCGCTCCCGCTTCTCGGGATCAGCCCCCCCTACGGTCCGAGCGCTGAGCTTTTTGTCCCATGAGTGCTCTTCGTTGATCTCCAAGTCATCGAGAGCCAACCACCAGCGGTTCCACAAGCTATTGTCGTTGAGGGCGAACATACCCTTTTGCTCGCGAGCGTAGTAGCGGGAGATTTCCGGCTTTGGACGCTCGGCCGGAAACGCCAAGGCTAATCGCAGGGACACCTCGGCCGCGTCGAGGTAGGCGTTCATCTGTACGTAGGAGATTTCCAGCGCCTCGCCGACCTTCGCAAAACCCTGCACTTCGCCGTCAGGCGGCAGCATGTCCACGACGTCTAGATGGGGCAGGCGCAACAGATCCCGCAGAGTGTTCTCGTACTCGACGCGATTCAGGCGGCGGATCGAGGCGCGCCCGTGCCGACCGGCCTCGTCGGTCTCGACAGAGCGGATCGCTCGCGCGAGCTCCGCGGCCAACGTCTGTCGATCTGCTCTCGAGAGCAATCCGGGAATCGGCGGCATCTCGCTCGTGGAGACGCGGTCGTGCACCAGCGCCCAACGACTCCGGATCTCGAGATCGGCTAGATCCCATCTGAGCTCTCGGAGGTTGAGGCCCCCCTGGGCCACAGAGTCGTTATGGCAACCCAAACAGGAGCTGTTAAGCAAGGCGCGAATGCTCTCGCCGTTGCCGGCCGCGTCGGCCGACGCGATGGCCGGCGCGAGCAATAGGGCCAGCAGAAAGCGGCAGCGGCGATCCGTTCGATTGAGCTGGCGGCTGTCAATCACCGGCTGCGTCCTTCCCTCTTGATCGTGTGTAGCAACTGCTGAAGCCTGTGGGCGATCTCGCGATGCTGGGGGTAGACGTCCGTCTTCTCCCCAAGGTCCTCGGCTAGATTAAACAGTTGCGGCGGTTTCCCTGGCTTCGCTTCCCCGTCGGCATACCCGCCGCCGCCTTGCCCGTCGATCAGCTTCCACGGCCCTTCTCGGATTGCAAGCATCCCGTTGCCGCCGCTATGCATCACCCTCGGACGACGAAGGGAATCACCAAGCTTGCCTCCAAGCAGCGCGGGCAGCACGTTGAAGCTGTCAGGGCCGGCTTGCGGCAGCAATTCCGCGCCGGCCACAGCGGCGAACGTCGCCAGCATGTCGCTCAGGTTGATCGTTTCCTCTGAACGTGTCCCGGCCTTGATCTTTCCCGGCCAGCGGGCAAGGAAGGGAACGCGGTGACCGCCTTCCCAGATATCGCCCTTGCCGCCACGGAGAATGGGGCCGTTGGCGTGGTGCTCGACGTCGGGCGCTGCAGGCGCCGCCTCTCCGTCACCGTAGCTGGCGCCCCTTTGCGCCCTGCTCGAGGCGGGGTTCACGAGCCCGCCGTTGTCACTCGAGAAGATCACGAGCGTGTTTTCCGCCAACCCCAGGCGATCCAGGGCGTCGAGCATGTCGCCGACCGCCCAGTCCAGCTCCTCGATGAAATCGCCATACACCCCGAATTGGCTGGCTCCTTGAAACCGAGCATTCGGGGTGAAAGGTCTGTGAGGCTGGTGCGGGGCGTAGTAGAGGAAAAACGGCTGTTCATGCTGCGCGAGCTTCTCCAATTGGGAGACCGTTCTTGCGGCGAGCTCTAGTGCGAGCTCATTGTCATTCCAGCGCGCTGCTGTCCCGCCTTGCATTTCTCCCAAGTAGCGAGATTCCATCGGGCCGATCGGATCGTCCGGATCCAGCCCCACTACACGGTGATTCTCGACGAACACGTACGGCGGATAGCTGTTAACGATGGGGATCCCGTAGTAGTAATCGAAGCCCACCTCGAGCGGACCGGGCTTGAGTTCCCCGTTCCAGTCGGGGCCGCCTTTCCTGCTCCGCCAGGCGTTTGGCGCGCCCTGACCTTCTCGGTTCTTGGCGTAATCGTCCTCGCGGCCGAATCCCAAGTGCCACTTCCCAATGTGGGCGGTATAGTAGCCGGCCGATCGCAGCACAGAAGCTACCGTCGGTCGGTTCTCCTCGATTAACAATGGCCCGTCTGAGCTAAGGGCGCTGCGCGTTAGCCACGTCCGCCAGCAGTAGCGTCCTGTCAGCAAGCCGTACCGAGTGGGGGTGCAAACCGAAGACGGGCTGTGGGCGTCGGTGAATAGCGCGCCTTCCTCAGCCAGCCGATCGATGTGCGGCGTCTGGATTGCCGTCGCCCCGTAGGAACTGAGATCTCCGTAGCCCAGGTCGTCCGCCAGGACGAAGATGATGTTGGGCCGAGATAATGCTCCCTGCGCTCCTTGCGACGCCGGCAATCCCAACGTCAGCATCACCAGCAGTCCGGCGCGCAGAAGTCCCTGCGGATTCCGCCGGCTGCCGCCTAAGGCCTTCATTACGGATGCCTCCTCACCAAGCTAAGGCAGACCGACGCGCCAACCTGCCTAGAAATCGTACCGCAAGGCGAATTGGACCACTCGCGATCCTCCGGCCCTCGTAGTTCTTCCAAAAGCCGGAGACCTCAGGTTCGCAATCGGATTACCGAAATTCGGACGGTTCAACAGGTCGTAGAACTCGCCGCGAAACTCGATGGCATGACCATCCTTCGGCAACGGAAAGCGCTTCTGTATGCCTAGAGTGGTCACGATATCGCCCGGACCTGTGATGATGTTGCGTCCCGCGTTCCCAAACTGGCCTTCCTTGCCAGGCCCGGCGTTCGGAATGAAAGCTTCTGTGTTGAAGTACCGTGCGATCGTCTCGCCACGGGAGCGCCCGCCCGGAAGCTCCCAGTCGCCGACCACATCCGGGCGCTGGGGCCCCAGGTTTCGCCCCGCGCCAACGAGGGCGAAGTCTCTGCCTGTTACAACGCTGAATGGAACGCCGCTGAGGAGACGGACAATTCCTGACAGCCGCCAGCCGCCAGCGATCGCACTCAGCGCAGGATGCCAGCCGCCACCGAATTTCTGTCCGCGGCCAAAAGGCAGATCCCAAATCCCGTTGAGCGAGAAGATGTGCTGCTGGTCGAAATCGGATCGGGATTTCTCGCCTGAGTGGGGGTCGAAGGGGTCCTGGGGACCGGTCTGGCCGGGCACGGAGCGCGACCGGTCATCAAGGGACTTGCCGAACGAATAGGACGTCTGCAAGGTGTAACCGCGTGCAAAGCGCTTTTGGAGCAACAGCTGGAAGGCGTTGTAGGTGGAATTTCCGTCAGCGTGAAGTGACGACACCGAACCGTAGAAATCAGTGAGAAACTGGCGACGCTGTTGAACGTTCCTGGCCGTTGCACCGGGCTGCCACAGAGCCATGTTGGCCTCGCGAGGATAGTTGAGCTTGTGGGAGTTCTTGCCAACATAGGCTATCTGGAGGAACCAGCTGTCCGCTAGCTGCCGTTGGATGTTGAGATTCCACTGCTGTACGTAGGCATCGCGAAAGTCCGGACTGATGGCGTACTGACGAACCGGGTTTGCGTAGTTGAACGTATCCTGCGAGTAAGGGAATGGGTCGGACGACTCGCTCCACGGGTCACCGAAACTGGGCGGAGCCGCAAGGAACACCGACAACAAGAAAGGCTGGCTCGCATGCGATACAGCCGATTGGTTGTACCCGATATAGGCGTAAAAGACGCCGTACGCGGCGCGCACCGAAGTTTTTCCGTTTCCGAACACGTCCCACGCCAAGCCCACTCGGGGCGCCAGATTGTTCTTGTCGGTGTCCACGAGGCCGCGGGCTACGCCCGTATCGCCCGGATATACCGTCCCGGGAGCCGCTTCCGGAAATACCTGCGATTGCTGGCAGTTCCCGAAGCAGGGCGCAGCCGGCCGGATCGTCGACTGAAAGTCAAACTTCTGAGCCCACGGGGGCTGCACTTCGTAGCGCAGACCGAGGTTCAAAGTCAGCCGTGTTGCGACCTTGAAATCATCTTGGACGAAAACATGGTAGTTATTGGTGAAAGTATCGTTATGGATCGTGCTTTGCGCGCGGAGATTGGACGGTCGGCCCAACATGAAGTCCGCGGCGGATAGCTCGGTGAAGTTTCCATTGAATGTAAATTGGCCGGCGCTTCGCCACTGCGCGGTTTCGCCGCCGATCAGCCGATAGGTCTCGGCGCCCACCTTGATGGCGTGCTTCCCCTTTGTCCAGGAGAGCTTTCCTCCAATCTGCAACGTCTTGTCAGGACGACGGGCCGGGAAGGAGGCGGCAGCATTTCCTCGACCGGTAATGTTCACATCGGGTGTTGCCGTATTCGGGCCGTCGACGTTGAAATTGCCGCCCAAGTCTCTTGGCGACAGCGCCCGCACAGCGCTTGTCGATTCTGCCGTGACGGTTGTATAGCTAACTCGAAACTCGCCTAGGGACGTTGGACTGAAATTGTGGGTGCTCGAACCTGTATAGCTGTCGACGACACTAAACGCTGATCCGACGAGCCCTGCACTAATACCGCCCCTGAAAGCGCCATTCGTATCTTTGTTTCGATAGTAGCGGAAGCTGGCCCGATGCTCTGAGTTGAAGCTGTGATCGCCTTTCAGCGTGAATTGATTCGAGTCGGTCGGTCTTCCCCGCAACTCGATGGAGCGGCCGTCCGGTTGATTCGGGAGCGGGAGATACTCGTTCGCGTAGTTGACGGCCATGGGGTCGAAACGGCTGGAGGGTATCTCGTTGTTCGCGAACGGCGTCCCGCTAGCCGGGTCGAGCACAGCTTTGGCCGATGACGAAAAGTCACCCTCGCGCTCGGACGCCGTCAGAGGAAAGCTGGTAAGCACCGACTGTTGCCTAACCCTCAGCCCCTGGTAGGAGGCAAAAAAGAACGTCTTGTTGCGGACAATTGGCCCGCCGAGTTTGGCGCCAAACTGATTCTGTCGCAGGGTGGGCTTGCTGGGTGCGAAGAAGTTGCGAGCGTTGAGCTTATCGTTCCTCAGGAACTCCCAAACGCCCCCGTGAAACTCGTTCGTGCCGGATTTCGTGACGGCTGTGAAGACCCCGCCGGAGGCCCTTCCATGCTCGGCGCCATAGGTGTTGGTGATCGCTCGGAATTCTCCCAGGCTATCCGGGGACGGCAGGTTCTGCGAGCGATTCCACATTCCGCCCGAGAGGGAGGCCCCGTCCAGCAGCACGTTGTTTTCGTTGATCCTGCTCCCGGATACGCTGAAGGTGTTGCCGCCGCGACCGTCGGGGATCGTCGTTCTCAAAACGCTTCTCCCGACGCCCGGCAGCAGGGTTGCCAGTTGCAGCACGTTCCGCCCGTTGAGAGGCAAGTTCTGCACTCGGTCGTTGTCCATGGTGGCGCCGAGCATGGTCTCTCGAGTGTCGACTCGAATTGCGTCGGCCGCTACCTCCACGGTTTCCGTGACCGCCCCCACCGTCATCTCAACGTCCACGCGGCTGTTCTGCGCGACGCTCACCTCGACCTCCGAGCGGGAGTAGGTGGAAAATCCCTCGGAGGCAACGGTCACATCGTAGAGACCGGTCGTTAAAGCGTTGAAGATATAGAAGCCGGTCTCGTCGGTCGCGGTTTGACGCGCCAGCCCAGTGCCGGTGTTCTGCGCCTCCACTTCCGCACCCACGATCGCCGCCCCGCTCGGATCAGCCACTTGCCCCAGGATGGTTCCCGTGGTTTGGGCGCGCAGCGGAGCAGCGGGCACGAGCAATGAGTAGAAAGCCGCACACAAGGCGGCGTGGCCTCTGAGCCCCCCGAAGAACGGGAAGCTGCAACGAATGACGGACATTTCGATTTTCCTCCTGAGCCTTAGTTCTGCCGTATATCTATTTTTGGTCTGACCTCTCGTCAAAGAACGATAGCACACGGAAAAGCGAGTGCCAACGTCCCATGCCATGACTGCCTATGTCAAAAATCTACTCGTGCGGGCCCGAGCAGGCCCAGCCTCGGCTCTTGACAAGACAGTCGGCTGATGACAATATTTGGCCTGCAGGTATGACCAATTTAGGGCAAGAGGCTGGCAAGAACCGCGCGGAAGCAATCGTTCGGGGCACCGGCAAAAGCGCTCGGGGCCTTCCTCCCGCGGTTCGCGCTCGAGTTTACGCCTCGAGCCTGAATGGCGCGCGCGGGTTAAGCCCCGCAGCCGCCGTCCTCGTTCCGGGGCTGGCGCTTGACTGCCACTTCCACGATTGCGGCGAGGCAATTACCGTGCTCGAAGGGACGCCGACCGTCCTTGTGCAAAGCCGCTCCCACAAGCTCCAAGGCCTTGACTGCGTGTTCGTGCCGCCTTGCGGTACGCGCTCGGTGCGGAATGCAGCTGGCGTTCAGGCCAGCCTCCACTCGGCGTTCGTCTCGGCCAGCCCCGCGCGCAATTTCTTAGAGCCTCGAGCGCTGCCAGGATCGGCGTCGCGGGAGGACAACAGCTCGGTTGCGGAGGCGGTGACGCGCTTCGCCGCTGCGCCAGGATACGAGCTTGCTCCGGGAACAGATTTTCACGACCTCTTTCGGGGCGCCTGGACTCGTCCGGAATCTGCGGCGGGAACGGATTGTTTGAGCCTGGAAGCGGTCTCCCTTGTCACCTCCACGAGTATGACGAGTCGATCACAATCGTGACTGGGCCAGCCGCGTGCCAGGGTGAAGGACGGCAGTACGACGTTGGCGAGAACGATTTCAGCCGACCAGCCCATGGCCTTGCTCGGGCAAGTCCAGAGACCGTTGAAAACTGTTGAAAAAATGCCGAATTCCGTAAATCTCGAGCCGCTTAAGCGGCGAACTCTGACCGCCGAAATCTGCGAGAAACTGACCAGCTACATCGTCGGCGGCAATTGGGCGGTCGGAATGCGGATTCCCCCGGAACGAGATCTCAGTGAACAGCTTGGCGTCGGTCGTTCGAGCATTCGCGAGGCCCTGAAGGCCCTCGAGGTGATGGGCATGGTCGAGTCCCGCCTGGGCGACGGGACCTTTGTGTGCGATCGATCCCGCTTCTACTCAGGACCCCTTCTGTGGGCGATTACCAGCCACTCGGAAGATGGGATCCGGGAATTGATCGAAGCTCGTCTCGTCATCGAGACCGAGCTGTGCGGCCTCGCCGCGGAGCGCGCTACGGCAGAGGATCTCAAGAACATCGGACGCTTTCTCGACGAGATGGAGGCTGGCCTCGACGACCGCGATCGATTCCTATCAGCGGATCTTGGTTTCCACATGGCGGTGGCCCAGAGCGCTCACAACCGCATTCTCATGAATGCTGTCGAGATGATTCGCAACCTGATGCGGCTGTGGATGCGGCAAGCCCTGCTGGTACCCTCCGTTTCCCAAGAAGCGCTAACGCAGCACAAAGCGATCTTTATGGGGATTGCCAAGCGAAATCCGGAGCAAGCGACGGCCGCGATGAGGGCTCACTTGGAAGCGATGAGTCAGCGACTTGGCCAGGCGCGCGCTCTCGGTTTCCAATCCGAAGGATCTGCCCAAGAGTCGACGTAGGCCTTGCGTCACACGAATTTGCCGGACGATCCACTAGATCTGATCATCAGACCATCTGAGCGATGGATCTGCGAGGCGGCGTGCGTAGCAGTTCGGAAAGCCGGAGAGATTACCTGCCGATGGCCGCGCCGGCACTCTTGCCATCGTCCCTTGATGCTCAAGGGATGGCATCTAGACCCAATATCATCTGGATCCTGGCGGACGGCCGTCGTGTCCGATACAAGATGAGCATGAGCGGAGGTGCGATTCCAGTACAAGATGAGCACGGAGAGCCGATTCGAAGGCCGTCAGGCTACGGGGGATGGGAGTCCCCGTGGAACAGGCAGCAAAGCTGAGCTTGGAGCGGATCGAGGAATTCCTGGAGGGCAGCGAGCCGCTGGAGATCCGCCTGGCGAGCCGGCGCGAGCGCTACGAGCTGGTGTCGGGGGTGCTGGCGCGACAGCGCTATAGCGGGATGTGCCGGGGGGGCAAGGGTCTGGTTCGGAGCTACCAGGGCAAGCTGACGGGGTACGGCACGGCCCAGCTGAGCCGGCTGATCGCGGCGCAGCGAGGAGCCGCGGCCGCCGGCGTGCTGGCAGCGCTTCTCCCGGCGCTATACTCGTGCTCCGCCCGTAGCTGCCTGACCTCCGCTCATGCGCATTCTTGGATTGGAATGCGCGGGTTCTCGTCTTCGATGTTGTTGATCCCGCCGGTGCCGGAATACACTCGACGGAGATGCGCAACGGTGTGGTCGGACACCAACCTCGGGGCTTCGGGCATGCGCCTACGCCGGGGGTCAAGCAGACCCGTCTCGAAAGTCGGCAATGGGCTAGAATTGAATCGCCTGCGCCGGGGATTTACCTTGGAAAAGCTGACCTACGGATCGCCCTCTTGCTTCAACGGCCTCGAAGAACACGAATTGCGGCTGGATCGTCCCTTGGCAGCTAGGGTAGCGTGCTTCCAGCGTGATGAGGAGTATTATTCATGAGTCGATTGAGCCTTGTCGCAGTCTCTCTCGTCCTGCTCGCCTGCGTGAACGAGGGTGGGAACGAGGAAACGTGGTCCGCGTCCTACAACAGGGATTCAGAAGTTGATGCGCTCGTGGCCCGTGCCAAGTCCTTCGAGCTGCCCACGGAATGGGTAGGACCTCCAGGTGTCCCTCTCCATCATCACACCGCGGGTTTCGCGAAGATCCTGTGCTCGGCCGTGTTCATCACAGGGCTCGACGCCGACTTTGCCGCCGAGAACATCGGCTACTTCACGAGCGACTACGATCAGCGCTCGAAAGTAACGAAGCGCGAAATCGACATGGAGAACAAGTTGGTGCACCTGACGCTCCCGGACGGCGTGGTGCGTACGGCCAAATACCTCGGCGATCAAGGCTGTGTCACGTTCCCCCTCGGGGAGGATGGGCTGCTTTTCGAACCCATCGGCGTGACGAGCTCGATTCCCGATCCCGACATGCAGCCGTGGCCGATGGGCGACGTGCTACCCGACGAACCGTTTCCCGCTGAGCTCGATGAAGCGAAGGTGCGGGCCGCCGTCCGAGCCGCCTTCGAGCCGGTCGAGGGCATGACCGCCGCCTTCGTCGTCACCTGGAAAGGACGTCTTATCGCTGAACACTACCGCGACGGGCTAGACCTTCACACGCCACTTGAAAGCTGGTCGATGGGCAAGAGCTTGACCGCGACGCTGATGGGCGTTCTGATTCAGCAAGGGGTCTACGACCTCTGGGAGCCAGCACCCGTCCCGGAATGGCAACGGGAAGGGGATCCACGGGCAGAGATCCGGATTGCCGATATCCTGCGGATGTCGAGCGGGATCCGCTGCGTAAACCGCGGCGATCCGGAATACGATTCTGCCATGGGATACCCCGACCACCTCTATCTCTACACAGGCGGGATGGACTCGTTCAAATGGGCCGCGACGAGGCCGCAGCAGTGGCCGCCGAATGCGATCGGGCGCTACCGGAACTGTGATCCCGTCCTGACGAACTACCTGGTGCGGCTCGGCGTCGAAGGACGCGGGGAAGAGTACCACTCCTTCCCCCAGCGGGAACTCTTCGACAAGATCGGCATACGTGACATGGTGATGGAGACCGACCCGTACGGCAACTTCCTGATCCAAGGCTATGAGTTCGGATCGGGTCGGGACTGGGCGCGTCTAGGCAACCTGTACCTGCAAGACGGTGTTTGGCGAGGCGAGCGTATCCTTCCAGAAGGCTTCGTGGAGTTCGTCAGCACGCCGGCGCCCGCGTGGGTGGCCGACGGCCGTCCCGTCTATGGCGGCTTTTTTTGGATCAACAGCACGGACGCCTACCCGATTCCGAAAGATGCGTACTACATGGCGGGCGCCGGAAACCAGAAAACCTTTGTCATTGCCTCCCACGACCTGGTCGTCGTGCGCCTGGGACACTACAAAGGCTCAAGCCCAGGTGACGAGGGCCTGAAAAACGCCTTGACGCTGCTCATGGAAGCTGTGCCCGAGAGCTGAAGGTGGCTGCGATGCGCGACTGCCGTTTGAGGGCATCCCAGCCACCTGAATCAGTACTTGGCCGCTAGGGCGGGTCTAGAGATCAGCGCTCGACTTCCAAGTCGGGAAAATCAGACCTAAGTGGCATTGTCAGGGTGTGTTAGGGATCGAGAACCGCTGACGACGAGCACGAACCGGATATCCCAGCAGCTATCGGCGGACAAGTGCTGTCCAGTTCGTTTCGGGAGCCCTATGCCAGTCCTGGTCTCGATCACGGAAATGCTCGACAACTCCGGCGCGAGAGAGTATCGGCTAGAACTGATGCACGCTTCAAACGCTGCATCTAACAACGGGTCAACTTGGCCCGTTGTCAGTAGACCTGATGATAGTGATGCGAGTAGATCTCTTCGCAGCGAGCCCTCAAGCTTCGATCGGTAGCGTAATCGTCGCCGAATCGGTCAGCGCTGAGGACGGCCGGATCGATCCATGGCGGGCCGCCGACGACGATGTCGGCCGCGAGACGCCCGGCGCCTGGCGAGCGGTCAATGCCGCCCACGCCGCAGGCCGAAAGAACGACGAGTCCGCGGAGGCCTCCGGGCTCGGAAACGATCAGGCGGCCATCAGGTGAGATCGTCGGCAATCCGCGCCGTTCCTGGATGACCACGGCTCCGCCGAGCGATGGAAAGAACTTGGTCGCCGCCGCTTGCAGCTGTTGATAATAAACCGGGTCTGCCGCGAGTGAGGGAACCTCGAAAGCTGCATCGAATTCATTCATGTCGAAGCTCAATGGGCGGTAACCGTAGCCACCGACGAGCAAGCCGGCGGCTTCCTGCCGAACGTAGATCTGCGGCTCCGTGATACGAACGACCGGCTGCCGCGGCAGCACTCCGGCGAGAGGGCCCGTCACATACGCTTGATGACGGACCGGCACCGTACGCAGGTTCAGCCCGATTCGCTGGCCGAATTGGCGCGTCCACGCTCCCGCGGCCAAGACAACCGATCGGGCGGCAATGGTTCCCTCGCGCGTCCTGACCCCCGTTACCCGTCCATCCTTGATTCGTAAACCGGTTGCCTCGACTCGTGTTTCGATTGCTACGCCGCGGTCCTGTGCCGCCGCGGCAAACGCCACGGCGACGGACTTTGGCTCAACATATCCGTCGCGCGGAATCAGAAGGATGCGGCAGCCTCCGGGCGGATCGAACGTCGGCACGAGCTCCCGCGCCCGCGATGGCGAGAGAAACTCGACATCGTGCCCGAGCTGCCGGGCCGCCGCATGCCGCGCTTCCAAGTCCTTTTGAAACGGTTTCGTCAGAGCGACTCGCAGGCTGCCGCATTGGCGAAAGTCGATGACCCGGCCGGTGCGCTGCTCGAAGTTCTCGAAGAACTCGATGCAGTACGTTCCGAACCTGAGGGCGAAACGATCGACGTTCAGGTAGCCGGTTTGGCCGGCGGCTTGCGGCGTGGTTGCGCTTGCAAGCGGTCCGCGGTCGATCAGCAGGACCTCGTCCTGGCCGGCTTCCGCAAGATGAAACGCGGCGCTGGTGCCGAGCACGCCACCGCCGATCACGATGACATTCGCTGACTTCGGTGACATCGTTCACTCCAGCTCAGAAGACTTGGAATACTGCCAGCCGAGCAGCAACAGGACCGCCACCGCGGCGGCTAGCGACACATAGTGTAGTGCCGTCAGCAGCGTTGCCGGAATCACCGTGGGTCCCCTTGGTTGTTTGGCTTGAAGAGCCCGGAAGTCGGCAGACGCTTTGTCAGGGGCAGGACGACGACGAACGCCAACGAGGCCGCTGACAAACCGAACAGAGCGGGCCCGACATCCCCCGGCGACCCCAACCCGAAGCGCCACGCAATGGTGGCGAAGATGCCGACGACCATCGAGACGACGACGGCATGAATACGGGTCGGACTGTACCAAAACACCGCGACCAAGAAGGGCAGAATCATCGCGGGCGCCCAGAAGTCATAGACGAACACCAGGATGTCGGCGACATCGCTGAAGAACCAGGCGCAGCCGGCTGCCGTGAGCCCGGCCACCAGCGTCGTTATCCGAGCGACCCGCAAGAGCTGCTGGTCCGATGCTTTCTTGTTGACGTTCCGGCGGTAAACGTCCTCCATGATGACGGTAGCAAAGGATGACAGGCAGCTATCGGCCGAGGACATTACGGCCGCGACGATGGCCGCGATCATGATTCCGGCAAACGCAGGGTGGAAGGTCGAGCGGACCAGCGCGGGAAAAGCAACCTGGCGGGCTCGATCGAGTGCGGTGTCTTGGCTCATCTCTTGTCCCGTCGCGGCGGCCGCCTGAAGGATCTGGTGCTGTTCGGCCGAGACAGCCGTTTGCACGTCAGGGCTGATTTGCGCTGATGTGCCCAGGACAAATGTCGCGATCGGCAAGAACAGCAACAAGAAGACTCCGGCGCCGGCAACGCCCCACCGCGCTTGCTCGCGATCTCGGGCGATAAAGCACCGAACGGTGTACGTCGGAGCGAACGTTTCGCCCAGCAGGAAGGCAAAGAACAGGCTCAGCAGTTTCGTGGCCGACCAATGGCTGGTCACGCCGGCCTGGCCTGAGTTTGCAGCGGCAAGCATGGCTTCGAAGCCGCCGTGCTGAGCAAGCAAGAGGGCTGATGCCACCCCGATGCCAACGACCAGGATGACGAACTGCAGAACGTCCGTGTTGACAACGGCTCGCATGCCGCCGACGGTCGCATAGAAAATGGTGACCGCCGCCCCGATCAGTAAGGCCGTTCCGTAGGGTATGCCAAGGACCGTATTCGTCACGCTGCCGATCGCCGCCATCTGCGCCGTGAGCGCCCCAACCAGGAAGACCATGCAGTTGATCACGGCTAGCTCGCGAGCCAGCGGACCAAATCTCAGGTGAAAGTAGTCACCGACCGTGATCAGATTCAACCCCCGCAGCTTCGGGGCCACGAACAGCCCCGTGAAAACGAGCTGCAGATGCCACGCGCAGGTGACCAAAGCCGCAGCAATGCCGACTTCAAAGACCTACGACACCATGCCGACCGACGCGCCGCCGCCAATCATCGTCGCTGCAGTTGTCGCCAGGACAACAACCCAGCTCAGACCTCGGCCGGCAAGCGTATAGTCGTCCGATGTTTTGATGCGCCTCGCCGATCGCAGGCCGATCCAGAGGAGCAGCGCGAGATAGGCGGCCAACATCGAGAGTTCGAGAAGACGATCGGTAGGCATGAAGCGGGAACCCGGAATTCTCCGGGCAAGATTTCTTCAAACACCTCGCGGAGTCGGACACGCCGGCTGTTCGGGCGCCGATATGTCGCCGCTGGCGAATAGCTGATGCTAGCAACGCCGTGCGTTGAGCTATCCGATCGGAGAAGGCCAAGGCCCTGATCTGAACGCTGTATTGCCTTCGAGGAGTTTGTAAGAGGCCTCACGGAGCAGTTAGGCTGAACTTCATTTGCCAATTGCTGGCTAATTCCTTCAATCGAAAGCAGTTACGCAATTTCAGCCTGCCGTCGTACTGGAATCGAGCCGGTCGGGGTCGACTCCCGGAAGCGCGACCTCTTTCGCCTGCAAGGGAGTGGGCCGGGACAACAGCTGGAAGGCGCGCTGGTCGTCCTGCGGCAGCGTCACCTGGTTGAGCGTCAGCGATCCCAGATGCTCTAGCAAGATCCGCAGGTCCGGCACGGGCGCCCCCTTCGGGGTCCGCTTGGCGCTCGGCGTCCCTGAACACCGGCGGCGCCAGCTTGCGTCGCAAGTGCCGTTCCACGTAGTACGCCAGCATGCACAGGATGGAGTGTCCAAGATGTCCGAAACATCGCCGTCCTGGCCTACCTCTCTCCAAAGATGACGACGTTGGCCGCAGATCGTGATGAAGACCTCATCCACACACAGGCCATCTGTCACCGAGTCGACCTGGCGTACGACGCAGGGCACGGGCGTGCGCGCGCCACCACCCGGGAATGGCCTCGTAGCATGCGCTGACGCCGCGCTCGGCAAGGAGATCCTTGACATCGCGCAGGCCCAGCGTGAATCGATGGAACAGCGAAATGGCATGGCTGATGATCTCCGGTGGAATGCGGTGGCGTCGATCAAGCGGGTCGATCGATAAATTGTTGACAGCTGCCCTCGACTCGACGATGTCGACAAGCACGCTGTCGATTGGCAGCCGTCAAGGTCTTGGCGGAGCGCGAAGTGGCGACCCCTCTGAGTGACACTCAGAAGGTGGTGAACGCCTTCGCCCGTGGCCACACCGATCAATCACGCACCGATTAGTCACGCGCGCTGGGCGGCGCGGAACAACGGGCTGAATTCAGGCCGGTCGTCCATCGATCAGCAAGATTCCCGCATTAGTGGTCGTCGCTTTGCAGGTCGTGAGGTGACACTTCCTTCGCGAGCGAACTCCCTGCCGCGATGACTGCGTCCCCGGCGTCCACTCCGCTCTCCAGTTCAATCCAACCGTCCCATGCCAGGCCGGTTTCGACTGGACGCTGCTCGAACTCTGTGTCCGACCGCTGCACAAATACCACCGGCCGTCCCTGAATCTCCTGAACAGCCTCGGAGGGAACCGCGACAGCTTGGTAGGCGTCGCCAGATGGGATATCGACCGTGGCAAACATGCCGAGCTTCAATCGGGCATCAGGATTCCTTACCAAGCATCTGACTCGCGCAGTGCGACTCTCTTGCTCCACGATGCCGACAGCGTGGTCGATCCGCCCGCGGAACGATTCGCCGGGATACGCTGTGACGCGAATCAGCACAGGCTTCCCGACCTCAACCGCGCTCAAGTCGCGTTCGCTGACGTTGGCGAGAACCCAAATCACGGATATGTCGGCAATGGTGAGCAGTTCGTTGGAGGGATCGATGACATCGTCTACTGCGACATCGTGGGCGGTCACAATCCCAGGAAGCGGAGCGCGCAGCGTGGCACGAGATACGGTTCGGTGGAAGCCAGGATCGTCCTCTGTGCCCAGCTTCTCCAGATCACTTTCGCTCAAGCCGAATCGGTGGAGTTGCTCTTCGAACCTCGCTACAAACGCTTGCGCGCTCACGACCTGCGCCTGGGCCGCCCGAAACTCGGCCTCCAGGACATCATGCTCTGTCCGGGCAACCGCCCCGATCTCCAGCATCTCGCGGCTGCGCGCGAGAATCGTCTCGTTGACTTCGACGTTCGTGCGGGTGCTCTCCAGGTCGGCGCTCGCCGCGAGAAACTCACCGATGGCCAAGCCGAGTTCGATGTTGTCGAAACCGACGAGCGGGTCGCCGCCGGTTACGCGGTCTCCCAGTTGCACGAAGACTCGCTCGACGACTCCGCTCGCCAATGACCGGATGCGGGCAACGCGCTCTTGGGCGGCAGATACGGTCCCTGAAACGCGCAGGACCGATTTGAACTCGCGCTTTTCCGCTCGGCGGATTTCCAGGCCATTGGCGCTTTGGGTCTCAGCGGGAATATGGACGATCCTGCTCGCGCCAGTCTCATGCCCCTCGTCGTCATGCAGGTGCCCGGCCTCTCGGTTCGCGTCGTTATTCGCAGGCGTGATCCAGGGGTAGCCGAGATATCCAACCGCCGTTCCAAGCACCACCAGTGCGACGGAGCCCAGCCATCCGAAAGCGAAGAGCTCGGTGCTGCGACCGCTCATTTGTCCTGTTCCTCACCGATCGCCGCAACCAAAGCGAAAATACTCACGCGCTCTTCGAAAAGGGCTTGGTTCAAGACGCGTATCGTGTCGCGATATTGGCGCTGTGCATCAAGATAGTTCATCAGGGGAACCCCGCCAAGCCGATACGCCGCGAGGGTCACCCGACTCGCCTCTTGTGCTTGCCCGACTTGCCGCGACCTGATGTACTCGACCCGCTCGGTGTTTACCTTGACGGCGTTGTGGGCCTGCCGAACCTCCAATGCGATGCGGTTGCGCATTGCGGCGAAGAGATTCTCGGCATGCCTCATTCCCGCCTCCGAATGCAAGATTTCCCCTTGATTGCGGTCGAAGATTGCGAGAGGAATTGTTACGCCCGCGACCAGGCTGTGATCCGGGCCGTCACGCTTGTACCCGCCTCCAACTGTGATGTTCGGGGATGAGATGGCGCGCTGCAGGCGATTCTGCGCCGAGGAGCGCTCTACTTCCGCAATCGCCGCACGCAAGTCCGGTCGGCGATTCTCGGCTATCCGGAGCACTTCGCCGGCCGAGGCATCGATCGGGATCCCCAGATCGGGAATCTCGCTCAAGTCTCCTTTCACCTGTATGTCCGCTCCGAGGTCAGGGGCGTTGAGCAAGGCGAGCAGGGCGGCCTTGGCATTCTGAGACTCCAAGCGAACTTGGAATAGATCGTCGGCGAACCGAAGGCGCTCGACTTCGATTCGAGTCAGTTCCAACCCGGAAATCTCGCCTTCCTCGAAGCGCGTGCGATTCAATGCGATGACCTGATCGGTCTGATCAAGCACAGCCGTCGCGAGCTGGCGATTTGATTCGGCGAGCAAGACGAGGTAGAAAGCCTCGCGAACGTCGAGGCGCAAGCGGCGCACCGCGTCATCGAACATCGCCATTTCTCTCCGAATGGAAATCTCGGCGGCGTCGGCACCCAGCCTGAGGCGACGCTTGGTCTGGATCTCGTAGTCAAGTCTGGCCGTGATCTCCTGATTGCTGAAGAACGGGCCGGGATCCGAGCGGAAATAGGGGTAGCTCTCGGACTCGAACGAGAAGGCCGGATTAGGCCGCAAACCCGCGCTGATGGCATCCGCTTCTGCCATTTCGATTCTGTTGCGAGCCGCCAAGAGAGCCGGATTGCGTGCCAGCGCCAACTCGACCGCTTGTTCTAGAGTCAGGTCGCTTGGGATGGGTTGGCCTTGGGCCGACTGTTCACTGGATAGAATGGGCAATGCTATGGCTGCCAGGACTGCGAACGATCGTTTCTCCATGAGAGATGTGTAGCCCTCCTCCGTTGTGCCTCGGGATCTGGATAGCCTAGGCACCAACAGTTGGCCGTCAAGGCTCGCTTTCGTCTTCCCTGCGCTCAATCAGGGAGCCACGTATTCGTGAAGGCGCAGTTGACGCGCCGTTTCCCGATGTTTCGTTTACAGCTTTATTGTCGCCGAACATGCCGAGTGTACAGAGCCAAGCCTCTACCATCGGCTTGCCGCGGATCTAGCAGGAACGGTCGCTGCTTTCCTCTGTAAGCCTCCGGAGCCCCATGCGCACGCAATGGCACTAACTTGAGATGCGAGCTGGCGGGGCCCGCGTGCCGCAGAACATAAGGCGTTTCGTTCCATTAAGATACAACTCCTTCAAACTGTCCCCGCAAGAGCTTGGCTCTGGTACGTCGTTTTGCCAAGCTAGGGAAGGAAGAGAGGGCAACTGCCTTGGACCCGCTGACCGAGAACCTCAAAGCCACCACGGTCCTCGGCAAGAGCCTAGCCCGGCTCCAGATTGCCGACATCCAAGAAACCGCGGGGCGCTCCCCGGAGCTGAGCCGATCCGAGCCGGGGCAGACCATATGCGAGCACCTGCGCTGGCAGACGCCCAGGGGCAGCAACGGCATCCAAGGCGCCATGCGCCTGCTCGAGGAGCTGGAGCGGCTCGGCATCGTTAGCCGGCCCCCGTGCAGGCCCCCGGGGCTTGGCCAGAAGCGGCCGATCCAGCTCGACAGCCGCAGCAAGCCCCAGCCGGCCATCGAGTAGCCGCTGGCCAGCCTCCTGGGCGGCAACCCGCGCTTCCTGCTGCTGCCTTGGTTCCGGGTGCGCTGCCTGGCGTCGGAGCCGCTGGGCCAAGCGGCGGCCAAGACGAATGGCCGGATGGTCGCAGTGCTACAATCGCACCAAGACAGATTGTCCGCCGATGTGTCGGCAAATGCCGGATTGCCGGAAGATTGCAGTTCGAGATTGGTCGCACTCCTGGCAATCGCTTTATAATCGCTTGATCGCAGGAGTTGAATCCGGGGCGATTGAACGAGCGAGGTCGAATACGGAATGTTAGACGGAGTAGCGCGACTATTCGACTTTTTCCTAGCTTCATTCCTGATCCTCTCGCCGATGTTGCTTCTGGGGCTCTTGCTAGCCGGGCTGATCCACGTACTCATTTCGCGAAACGCGATCCTTAGGTGGCTCAGCGACGACAGCCTGAAATCGGTTTGCACGAGTGCGGCTGTCGGAGTGCCCGTGCCGCTGTGCAGTTGCTCCGTCGTGCCCGTAGTGGCCGAAATGCGCAAGAAGGGGGCGTCTCGTTCGTCCTGTGTGTCGTTCTTGATCACCGCGCCTGAGACTGGCGCGGATTCGATTCTGGTCACCCATGCGTTCTTCGGGTTCATTGCGGCGGTAGTCAGGCCTTTGGTCAGCTTCGTCACCGCGGTGGTCACGGGCGTTTTCTGCATCGGCCTGATCAGGGACGACCGCCACGAGCCAAAGGCAAGCACAGATCACGACCCCGCCGATGGCGATGGCCATTGCGGCCACGACTACGGCAGCGACGGGCACGATCATGCCCATTGCGACCACGACCACGGGGCGCACACGCCGCTCCTGGACACGTCTGAAGACTGTTACGTGAGCCTGTCGCAACTCCGACGGATGCTGCGCAACTGGCTTCGGAATTTCACCCGGAACACTGCCCGGGTCTTTGGCGGTGCTAAGTTCGCCTCCTGGGTAAAGCCGGATTTCTACCAGGAGCCGACCGAGCGCAAGGACGTCCAGGCTCAAATCGCGGCTCCCGCCGCTGACGCCGACGAAATGAGCCTTGGCAAGGTCGTCAAGCATGTCTTCCGGTATGGCTTCATCGAAGTGGCGGACGACATTCTCTTCGCCTTGCTAGTGGGCGTTGCTCTTGGCGGATTGCTCTTCTTGGCGATTCCAGACAGCCTGATGTCCAGCGAATACGCACGCTGGGTTTCCTATCCAGTCATGGTGATCGTGGGGATTCCGCTTTACATCTGCGCGTCGGCCAGCACGCCCATCGCCGCGGCTCTGGTCGCCAAGGGTCTCAGTCCCGGTGCCGCGCTGATATTCCTGATGACGGGGCCAGCCACGAACTCAGGGACTATCGCGATCATCGTCAGCCAGTTCGGAGCTCGTTTCGCATCGATATACGTGGGGGGCGTGATCGCGGTGACGACTGTTCTTGGTATCGCAATCGATGCTGCGGTCATTGCCTGGGGCCTGACGCTCCCGGTCAACCTGTCGTCCGCCCAATCCCCGGTCATTCAGTTCTTTGAATGGGCAGGTGCGATCACCCTGGCGGCCTTGATTGTCTGGCGATTCCGAGAAGGGGCCCTGAAGAGCGGGTACCAAGAGCTCGTTTCTAACGTAGCCCCCGTATTCCGTCGTCTGAAGGAGATGTGGGAACGCTTGGCACACTACCGCCCAGTGGTCGGAACGATGCCCAATCGGAGGCTGATGAAGGGCGGCGTGGGCATCTTGCTGGCAACCCTCTTCCTGTCCACTGGCCTGACGGTGGTCGGACCGGGTTCGGTGGCTTTCAGCCGTCTGTTCGGGAAGGTGGTCATGAGAGACGTGCCGCCGGGTCTCCACTATCTGGGGCCGTGGCCATTCTTCAAGATCGACAAGTGGCCAGTGCGCGAGGTCAAGTCGCTCGTGAACGTCGCTCCGTACGAATTCCTGTCAGGTGATCTCAACCTGCTGACGATCACAGCCAACATCCAATTTCTCGTAGAGGACGCGTACACCTACCACTACCGCACCGAGAATCCAGAGCAGATCATCATGGAGGACTTCAAGGACGAGTTGCGCAGTTTCGTGTCAGTTCGGGAGCTGGACGAGCTCCTCAACGTAGAGCGAGCGAACTTAGAACGGCAGGTAACGGAATCTTTCGAGAGCGAGCCCGAATCCGACCCAGCGCTCAAATCGATCCGCGTGATCAAGATCAGCCTGCAGAGCATTCAACCTGTCCAGGAAGCTATGAACGCCTTCCGGGAGATATCGAGTTCCCAAGACGACCGGGAGCGCATCATCGTCAATGCGCAGAGGTATTTGGTTTCGCTCGTGCCGAAGGCGCACGGAAACGCCGCTTACGAGGTCGCGCAGGCGAGTGGCGAGGCGTTCCGCAACGTGACGGTAGCCGCTGCGGAGTCCGCCGCGATACAAATGGTTTCCGAGGCTGCGGTCGGAGCGCCTGAGGTCCTGTACAACATGCTCTGGCGCGAAAAGCTCGAGATCGCGCTGGCAGACAAAGAGAAAATCATAGTCCCCAACCAGGGGAGCCTGGACGAAGTGGCGCTGTGGAAGAGGTCCGCGGGCGGGGTCGCAGTACCTCCTCCGTTGCAGGAGCAAACGCGATGAGCAGAGTGACACAGGTGGCCAGCATACCCGGCCAAATGATCGACAAGCTGCGGCACCGGATCGGCAAGTTGCCCGGAGCGATCAGGAATCTGGGCGTCGGCGGAACACTGTTGCTTCTTCTGGCCGCCGCAATTGCCTACAACAGCGTCTACACCATTGACGAGTCGCAGCAGGGCGTGCTCACTCGATTCGGAAAGATCTATCCCCCGATTCGCCAGCCCGGGCTGCACGTCAAGCTTCCTTGGCCAATTTCCAAGATCTACAAGATCGACCGGCGGATACACAACACGACGTCCCAAGCTCAGGAATTGATGACGGACGACCAGAAAAACGTCCTTGTCAGCGGCTACATGCTGTGGCGTGTCACGGATCCGATTCGGTACGTGGAGGCTATCCGGACCGAGGGCAACGCCATTGCGCGTCTCGAGAATCTCTACCTGTCCAGCACTGGCATTGTTGTCAGCAACAAGTCACGCGATGCGTTTGTCAGCCTGGGCCTGGATCGCGAAGACGCGAGTATCTCGTCCCAGGAGATTCTGGACAAGATAAGGCCGATCGCGACGGACGAATATGGCATCGACGTGATGAAGGTGGGAATCATCGAATATACGTTGCCTCAGGAGAATCGAGCGAGCGTGATCGAACGCATGATCGCCGAGCGCGCGCGCATCGCCGCCCGTTACCGCAGCGAGGGCGAAGAGCAGGCGATCCGCGTCGAGGCGCTGGCCATCAGCGAGCACGAGAAGATCATGGCCACCGCGCACGCACAGGCCACAACAATTCTCGGCGAGGCGGAGGCGGAGGCAATGGAGGTCTTGGGCGAGGCTTACCGCCAGTCCCCCGATTTCTACAAGTTCGTCCGCGCCCTCGACAGTTACGATTCGATTATCGACAAGAACACGACGCTGCTGCTGCCGGCCGATAGCGAGCTGTTCAAGTACTTGGACAGCCAGGAATTGCCGTTGAGATGAAGCAATCGAGCGACCAGCGGCTGCCGCCCAGCACGCGACTCATCTACGCGGCGTTCGACTACGTCTCCTTGCACAGAGACGGTATTTTGAATCTGATTCTCGCTGCGGCAATCCTGACGATCCTCGCAAGCGGATTCCACGTCGTCAAGAAAGAGGAAGCCGGCGTGGTCGCGCGATTCGGGAAGGTCATCGAGGCCCATACCGAGCCCGGCATTCATTTCCACATTCCCCTGATCGACAAAGTCCGGGTCCAAGCGGTCAAGAGAATAGCCACCCATCGGATCGCGAGTAATAGCAAGGAAAGTGTCAGCTTCACGATCCTTTCCGGCGACCCGACGCTTTTCGAGATCGACCTAGTGCTGCAATACACGATCAGCAACCTCCGAAATTTCCTGTACGTATCGACCGATCCCTTGGCTCTCACCACCTCGCTGACGAGGGGCCATCTGGTCAATATCGTGGGTCAGAATTTCATCGACCTGATCTTCACGACCAACCGAGAGATAATCGAGCGCCACCTGCGCGACCAGGTATCCACGGACTTGGAAGAGTATGACCTCGGCATGGAAATCGTCGCGGTCAGCATCGTGGACGTTCGGCCGATCGATGAGACGGTTGCTGCGTTTCGCGATGTCAGTGACGCGGTCGCGGAGAGCATTCAAGCGGTAAGCGACGCCAATCGCAGGAAAGAGAGCTTGATTCTGCGTACCCAGGGCCAAGCCGAAGCCATGGTACTTGGTGCGACAGCCAGAGCTCGAGAGCGACTCGTCCAAGCCCGAAGCAGCGCCGGCGCGTTCACGGACCTACTCGCCGCGTACCGGTCCGAGCCGCAACAGGTGGCGATCACTCGCTATTGGAACCGCATGCGCACGATCTTCGAGGAAGCGAAACTGGCGGCTGTCAGTCCGGCAAGCAGCTCGACCATCGCCATCAACATGATCGACGGGATATCCGGTCGGGCAGCGGAGCCGGTCGCGAGCGCGGCGATGCCGGCCGCGGGTGCTGAACCGGCCAAGCCGCTAGTGTCGACGGGATTGAACGAGACCCACGGGTTGGAAACCGCGGACAAGGGACTATTCGACGGGCAGTTCCACCGAGGTGGCAAGGAACGCGACCATTCGGCCAGCGCCAATCCTCGCTCGTTGATATTCGATACCTTGTCGGTATTCCAGCACGAAGACGTCGCTCCCGGGAGCACTGCCGCCGCACAACAGGCGCAGGAGAAAGCGATCGTGGAGCAAGTCGGCGCGGAAGCCCCGGCCGATACGGTCCGGGCAGTACCGAAGGAGTCTGCGAATGAGGTACCGAAAGAATAGCATGGCGCTCTGCCGGACGTGCGCTCTCATCGCTCTCGCCGGCAGTCTTTGCTTGGTGTCCGCCGCCTCTCCGGGGGTCACCGACAAAGGCATCGTGTTCGGGCAGACCGCCTGTTTCACCGGACCCAACGGTCATCTTGGTGTCCGCTATCGTGCAGGAATCCAGGCAGCGTTCGAGGAACGCAACAAACAGGGCGGCATTAATGGTCGGAAGCTGGAGCTCATTGCGCTCGATGATGGCTACGAGCCGGTTCTGGCGGCTGAAAACGCCGAGCGATTCGTAGCCCAGGACGATGTGCTTGCAGTCATCGGAGGCGTGGGAACGCCAACTGCCAAGCGGGTCGCACCTATATTGCGAGATGCGAAGATCCCGCTCGTCGGGCTGTTTTCAGGTGCCGCGTTCTTACGTGATTTCAAGAAATTTCCGAATATCGTAAATCTCCGGGCAAGTTATCCCGAGGAAATCGAATTGCTGGTTGACTACATGGTCAACGAGCTCGGCAAGCGACGATTCGGAGTGATTTTTCAGGACGATGCGTTCGGTCGCTCTGCGCTAGCGAACTACCATCATGCTCTCGGCAGACACGACCTGCCCATCCTCGCAAAATCCTCGTTTTCGCGAAACACGCATGCGGTTCATTCAAGCCTATTCACGCTCGCAAAGGCAGACCTCGACGCAGTTCTGATTGTTGGGAGCTACGCTGCCAACGCCGATGTCATCAACCTGGCGGATTCACTCAATCAGGGCTATGTGATGGCTAACCTATCATTCGTGGGATCGCATGACTTGATGGAGGTGGTCGACAGTGCAAGCGAAGAGTTCCTTGAGCGAATCTTGGTAGCAGAAGTCGTGCCTGACCCCAAGGATCCGGACTCGAAGCTCGTCAAGAGCTTCCTAGAGGCCATAGAGGGTGCGGAGGAGTCTTATGCCATGCATGAGGGGCTCCTGGGCTTGCGAGGGGCGCACTTCACCGATGCGGTTTCGCTGGAGGGATACATTGTTGGAAGGTTCGTCCTAAACGTGCTGGGCCGGATAGAGGGGGGACCGACTCGCGAGAGGCTTCTAGCGACCGCTTTGCAGCCCCAGCCAGTGCATATCGACGATTGGACAATCCAGATCGCTGCTGGAACGAATACGGGATCGCACTACGTTCGCCTCATCAACCTAGCTGGCGATCATCTCGCGGACGGAGAGCCTCAGTGAAGAGGCTGTACGATTTCTCCGGCGAGGAGATCGGAGAAGAGTGGCTCCGCGAACTCTACAAGGTCGTCGCGATGCGTCGCTCGACGATGTTCCGGCTGATCACGGAATCGGTCCGCCTAGTGCTGTTCGGGAACGGGGGCGGAGCGGCGCTTGTCATCGGCTTCATGAGCACGTCCGCTGTCGACACGACACCCGCTTTCCATTGGATTGCCTTGGTGACCTTGCTTATCTTCGGCGTCGGGACTCTGGCATCGGCGCTGACAATGATCCTCGTTGCAGTAGTGACGATCAAGGAAGCCCACAGCGCCGAAACAGCGCTAAAGCGATTCGTCGATGGCGAAGTTGACCGAAATCGAGTCATGTTCACAATTGAGGACAAGACGTTTCGATTCGCCGATTCGGCGACCTTCGCGGGTGTATTCGCTGCGGGAGCGTTCGGACTTGGCGGCGCTGGCGCTCTAGCGCTGCTGATGCTGTACTTCTAGCTGCGGTCAGCCCCTCCTAAGGAACCAAACTTGGTATGGCCAGCATGGCCAGCTGCTCAAGATAGTGCAGGGCGTAGGCCAAGCCGATACCCAGAAGGAACGACACTGCAAGTAAGAAGCGATCATGTCCATGGAAATGAATCTCGGGTAGCAGATCGCTCAATGAAACACAAATGAGAGCACCCGCCCCGAACGCCAGCGCGCGTGCTATAGCATCTCCTTCCCCAGATCCGAAAAGGCCTAGTCCCCCTAGGGTCAGGTATGCGCCCAGCGGGCACAATAGCGCGATGCAGACATTGAACCAAACTGCGGCGCGATGACCGATCCCCGCGATCCTCATCACGCCGAGGACCGAAAAGGCATCTAAAGGCTTGTGGAATACGATGGCCAGGAACATGGCGAAACTAAGCGGATCGACTGCCAGCTCATCGCGCGAACCGCTGCGAACGCTAGCTCCGAGGGCAGCCCCCTCGGCCAGCGCGTGCAGTCCCATGCCCAAGCTGATTCCGATCCAGTCCAGGGAACGCCGGCTATTCTCACGATGGTGGTGATGGCCGTGATGGTGGTCCTCTTCCAGGCCGAAATCATGTTGGTGGAATTGAAACACCCGCAGAAGCATGATCATCAGGATCATTCCGATGGCCACCCACTGTACGGCGACTTCGACGGCGCTAGGTCCTGATATCAGATCGAGACTGTGTGGGAGCAGGTGGTAGAGGGCTACTCCAAGAACAAGGCCGGCAACGAAACTCATTGCCACTTGCATGCGGGTATGAGTGAACCGAATCGCAGTTTGCAACCAGACGCCGAGCAGCGCAGCGGCGATGATTGCGACAGAGTAGACCGTCAGAAGCATCAACGAGTTTGAATTCACAATTCGATTTGCCGCCTTTCGAAGCGGTATATTTTCCTTTGGAGGGCTTTAAGAGCCTGGGCTTACTGTGAAACTGCGGAGCCTGGGATGCCGTCTCGAAATACACAAAGCGCGAGCCGCCCCGAACGCACAAGGGTCGGCGCGCCGCGCGGCAGTATGGCGGCCGTTCGCCTGTGCCATTACGCGCTAGCGCTGCCCCGGTTGCTCCAGCTAGCGCTCGGCGCGCCTGCGGCCGAAACGCTACCTACCACAGGGTACCGCATGCCGCGGCGCGGGGATTCCCACGTGGTCCGGATGGGTGGCCGCCGAGCAGTGCCTCGATGGCCTCTGCGGGATCCGCACCAAGCTGGCCGAGCAGACTCTGGTCGACGAGGTGGTGCGCGCTTGCAACAGCCTGGCGTGGGTCGAGCGCGCCTTCCGCTCGCTGAAAACAGTGGCACTGAAGTGGCGCCCGATCTTGCATCGGCGGAAGCGCAGCGCAAGGGCCGGACGCGCGAGACTCCGGACGGGCGGCTGCCGCTAGAGAGCTTGCCGGACCTGCTAGCGAGCTTTGCAGCGCTGGCGGCGGCGGAACTGGAGTACAAGCAGGCGCCCGGACACGCGATCCCGTCCCTTAGCGTGATGACGAAGCTACCGCGGCGGGCGTTCGACCTGCAGGTCCTGAAGCCGCGCCTCGCTCCGTCTCGGGCGATCTCGTGGCAGGCTGGACTGGCATCAGGTTCGGCAGCGCCTAGTCACACACCCGCGATCGCGAAGCCGGGGAATTCGGTCGAGAACCGTCCGAATCGAGCCTGGCACCAGTGCGGCAAACCATTGCTAACACATGATTTACGCTGCATGGACCGGGGTTTGCCCCGCACTGATCACACAGTTAGTGATCGGGGCAAGTTGGGCCTGAAGACTCTGGGAAAGGACTCGGGGCTGCATGCGGTCGCGCGGCGCAAGACGGGGAACGCAACGTTTCAAGCGCACTCGGCAGCGGCAAGGGTCTCTATTCACTTCTAGTAGGATCGCAAGCAGGAACTTAGGGGCTGATCGAGTACACCGATACACTACACTGACGGCAAGGCCAAGCAGCGAATCGAAGGAATACCCTCCCGTCAATGGCAGATTCTCAGTCCTATAGGAGGCATTTGGAAACAGGATGCCGGCCATGCAAGACCTGACCAGACGTAAAGCGCTCGGATCCGGTTTGAGCGGATTCTTGGCGGGACCGGGTCTGTTGTCAAGCGGTGCTCTGGCAGCAGCGTCCGGAGTTTCCGGCGCAGAAATTGTCCTCGGCGTATCGGCAGCCTTCTCGGGACCGTCGCGAGGTCTCGGAATCGAACTCTACCGAGGCGCCAGCGCGTACTTGGAGCACGTCAACCGGGCCGGAGGCATTCAGGGCCGCAAGGTGCTCCTCAAGTGCTACGACGACGGCTATCAGCCGTCCCCCTCGGTGAAGAACACGATGACCCTCGTCCTTCAGGATCAGGTCTTCGCCCTTTTCGGCTATGTTGGCACACCGACCGTCACGCGCATTCTCCCGTTGCTGAAGAAGCTCCAAGAAATGAACGCCTACTTGTTCTTTCCGTTTACAGGTGCCCAACCGCAACGGGAGCCGCCCTACGGGGATTTCGCCTTCAATCTGCGCGCGTCCTACCGTCAGGAAACCGCAGGTCTCGTCGACAACTTCGTGGCAATCGGCAAACGGCGCATCGCCGTGTTCTACCAAGCCGACGCGTATGGCCGAAGCGGTTGGGCGGGCGTGCGCCGGGCCTTGATCAGACATGGTGGTCGCATAGTCGGGGAGGCCACGTACCGGCGCGGCACGAGATTCACGGCGAGCATGCGCGCCCAGGTTGAGATTCTCGAGAAATCGCAGCCAAACGCCGTCATCTGTGTTGGCTCGTACGCCGCCTGCGCGGCGTTTCTGCGCGATGCCGTAGACCTGGGGCTGAAGGTTCCAATTGCCAACCTCTCCTTCGTGGGCAGCGAAAACCTCCTGAAACTGATCACGGAAGGAACCGAGGACAGCGAGCGCTATAGCAGTCTGCTGGTGAATTCGCAGGTTGTGCCCAGCTACGAGGACACGTCGATTCCGGCTGTCAGGGAATACCGCGAGTTGATGGAACGCTACAATCCGCAGCCACCACGGCACCTGCTTGAGGAAGACTACACGCCGTTCTCGCAGAGCTTCGTCAGCCTTGAGGGATTCCTCAACGCCAAGCTGATGGTCGAGATCCTGCGACGCCAGGGTAACGACCCGGACCGCAGCAAGCTCGAGAGCACAGTGTTCACGATCAGGGATTTCGATCTAGGGATCGGCGAGCGGGTTTCATTCGGCCCGACCCGACGGCAGGGCTTGCAGACGGTCTACTACACGGTCGTCCAATCCGATCGATTCGTGCCCTTGAGGAATTGGGAAGAAAGGTTTTCGACATGACAGTTCAAAACGACACCGAGATGGTACCGGGCATGTCGGGCGCGTTCTCAGGCCCATCAAGAGATCTCGGGATCGAACACCCTCCAGGTTCCGGTGCATTCTTCGGCCACGGGAGCCAGACTGGAGGCATTCAAGGCCGCAGCGTCGTGCTCCAGCGGCGCCACGGCGACTCGGACGGGAGCAAGCTCGAGACCGTGGCACTCACGACCAAGGATTTCGAGATCGGGATCGCCGAACGCGCTTCCTTCAGCCCCGACCGACGCCAGGCCTTGGGCGAGGCGTACCTCGCGGGCGTCGAATCCGACCGTTTCGCGCCGCTTGCAGACGCGGAAGACAGGGTCTCGTCATGAGGGTTCAAAAGGTCTTTCAAAAGACGTTGTTCGGAGTATTCTCTCTGTTTGTCTTGATCAGTTTGTCGACCTCGGCTCTTTGCATCTATACGGTCGACACACATCTATCGACCGAGTATGAAAGCAACAGCAGAGGCATCGCCAAGACGGTTGCCGACGCAAGCGTCGACATCTTGTTAAACCGCGACTTGTCCGCACTGCAGTCCCTGATCGATCAGTTTATCGAGATCCAAGGGATCGGCTACATCTACATCACGGACGAGCACGGCGAGTTTCTCGCCCACACCTTCGTACCGGGAATTCCGGATCAAATCGGTCGAAGCATTTCCTCTTCCGATGAGGCCGTGGAACGCCACATCCCTGGCTTGGGCGATTTTGTCGAGGTGAGCAGGCCGATACTAGCCGGATTCGCCGGCAGGGTGCATATCGGCATGAATACGAGTCTGATCGCGCTGAAGGTTCAGAGGGCGGTAGGGCAACAGGTCTACCTCATTTCCCTGATCTTCATCGTCGGTATACTCTCGGCCGTCTGGTTGGTCAATCTTGTGGCCAAGCCTCTCGCTTCGCTACTCGACTACGGGGCTAGGCTCGCGCGCGAACGCGATAGTTCCGCGCCCGACAACAGCCTCCTGGCCCGGGACGATGAGATCGGTCAACTCGCCAACCTGTTCTTGTATTTTTCTAAGGTCATGGATCCCCGAAAGGGTATAGGCGCGCCGTCTAGCGGGACCGCCTGACCCGGGTACGCGGGAGCATCGCGAATGGCCACGACCGGGACCAGCGATGGACGCAGGGCCTTGATGCTCGTGGTCTGCACGCTGCTGCAGATCTGTTTCGGGACAGTGTATGCGTGGAGCTATTTTCAGGGGCTCCTCGTAAAGCAACTCGCGTGGTCGCATACGAATACCGCCGTTGCGTTCAGTGCCGCCATTTTCTCGCTCGGCATGTCGGCGGCTTGGGCGGGCGGGGCACTGCCTAGGTTCGGCCCGCGAAAGTTGGCGGTCCTCGGCAGCGCGATGTTCTCCGGGGGCTACTTCGTCAGCGGTTTCGCCCTTTACCAGGACAATCTCTTGCTTTTCTTCTTGGGTTACGGAGTGATCGGTGGCGCCGGGATCGGCCTCGGCTATGTGACCCCCGTCGCAACAACGGTCAAGTGGTTTCCGGACAGCAAGGGACTCGCGACCGGAATCGTCGTCATGGGATTCGGAATCGGCGCCTTTCTGCTCAGCAAGGTGCTGGCTCCGGCTCTGGTGCTGTTCGTCGAGGGCGATCTTCCACTCCTTTTCACGTGGCTTGGCGTCGTATTCGCATGCATCCTGCTCCCTTGCAGCCTTGTCCTCGCCAACCCGCCGCCCGACCACAGGGCCCCGTCAGCACGCACAGGCGGAAGTGCCGCGCCGCGGCAGATCGACGAACCCGACTCAGTCGGCCGATATCTTCGCACGCCTCAGTTCGTGATGATGTGGCTGGTCTTCTTCTTCAATATCGCCGCAGGAATCTCCGTTATCAGCTTTCAGTCGCCGCTCTTGCAGCATGTCTGGGAACTCGCCGACCCAACCGTCGAGCCCGCGAAGCTCGCCGAATACGGTGCAACGCTGATCGCCATCAGCTCGCTCTTCAATGGGTTCGGGCGATTGTTCTGGGGGCTGCTGTCGGACCGTATCGGTCGCGTCAGGGTCTTCCGGATCCTCTTGGCCAGTCAGATGGTTGTCTTTGGCAGATTGATGACGGAAAGCAATCCGTGGGTCTTCAGCGCGCTCGTGTGCTACATCCTGCTGTGTTTCGGCGGCGGATTCGCAACCATGCCATCCTTCATCCTCGACGTCTTCGGCCCGCAGCGGATGTCGGTGCTTTATGGCGCGATACTCACAGCCTGGGCCGCGGCGGGGCTATTCGGTCCGCTGTATGTCGGCAACCTCAAGGACCGGTACCCTGACCGAGCCGTCATCTACTGCTTCTTGATCGGGGTCGTGCTCCTAGGCCTTGGCTACGTATTCTCCTATCTGTTGAACGATGAGCGGATTCGCCTCGGCCGACCGACACTGGCTGGTACGTTGCGCCAATTCGGCATCGCGCCGCCGCGGGAAGCGTGACGAGGGGAGACCGTGCCGAGGGACGGGCGTAGGCCCCAGCTTGTTGCAGCGCCGCGAAAACGAGTGTCCAGCTGGCTTGACCCTTGTCGAGGCGGTTCGACCAGAGATCTCGAGAATTCATGCCGCTCCTCGATCACCTGTGCCGGCGAGAGGGCCGGTTCGATGCTGCGGATGACCTGGTGGAAGGGGAACTCTCAGTCACGCCGCGCGCTGTGCAGTCGTCGCCGCCACTATGTCGTTTATCCCCGGCGACATCGTGAGCGCGTGGCGGGCTGCTCTTCCCACCACATGGTGCATGCGCTACAGCGCTTCCGGGGGCTAATCTGTTTCGAGCAAGGCCGGCGCGATCGGCCCGGTTGTTAATCGCACTTGGCGTAGCGCCTGCCGCCGGTCACTGGACTGCCCGGCCCGGCCCGAAGGGATTCGAGGCAAGTTGGGCGAATGCCAACGATCCGCCCGCGCCCGCTGTTTCCGAGTGCTCGTTCCAAGGCGCCTTAGTATGCTTGCTCGCAACGAAAACGAGTGGCTGGAATGCTTGGCGTGGCCGGCAGATCAATCACGGAATTCGGTCGGCGGATCGAGGCCAAGGACCGCGAGTGCTCTTCCTTTTCCGCCGAGGATTCAAGTCTCGGTCCTCTTCCTCTCCGCCCTACCCTCGACCCACCCGTAGACCGCCGGCAATACGACGAGCGTGAGGAGTGTGGACGTTACGAGCCCGCCAATCACCACAGAAGCGAGCGGCCGCTGTACCTCGGCCCCGGCCGTCGTTGACAATGCCATCGGCACGAACCCGAGGCTCGCGACTAGAGCTGTCATCAATACGGGTCGGAGTCGGACTTCCGCACCTCGCAGGGCCGCTTCCCTCGGAGAGCATCCCCGCTTTCGCAACTGGTCGAGGTAAGTTATCAAAACGACGCCGTTCAGCACCGCGACGCCAAATAGGGCAATGAATCCTACTCCCGCCGAGATGCTGAATGGCAGGTCTCGAAAGTAGAGTGCGGCAATCCCTCCGGTGGCAGCAAGCGGAATGTTCAAGAATATGATCGCGGCGATCTTGACGGACCGGAATGCGGTGTAGAGCAGCGTGAAAATCAGCAGGAGAGCAAGCGGAACAATGACTGCCAGCCGCTGCGAAGCGTCACGAAGGTTCTCGAACGTCCCGCCATAGTCAAGGTAATACCCGGAAGGAAGGGTCACGGAGTCGGCGATTGCGCGTTGAACATCGGCGACAAAGCTCCCGAGGTCCCTGTCGCGGACATTCGCCTCGACAGTGATTCGACGCTGGATTTTCTCTCGGCTGATCTGCGCCGGCCCCTCGACGGTCGAGATTTCGGCAAGCTCGCCGAGAGGTATGAGCCGACCTCGGGGGTCGGCAATCGGAAGGTGCCTGATCCGCTCCGCCTCGGCTCGGTCCGATGGTTGGAACCGCACCTGCAAGGGAAACCTTCTCTGCCCTTCCAGTACCTGACCGACAGTCCGGCCGCCCAGCGTCTCGACCGCTTCGAGAACTTGGGACGCATTGATCCCGTAGCGGGCGATCTGTTCTCGCAACACTCTGACCCGAAGAAACGGCAGTCCAGCGGTTTGCTCGACCTTGACCTCCTCAGCCCCGGGTACGCCGCGAGTAACCCGGGCGATTTCCTCCGCCACCGACTTGAGCGTGTCGAGCTCATCGCCGAACAGCGTGATAGCCAATTCGGACCGGACGCCTGCGATCAACTCCTGCACGCGCAACTCAATGGGTTGCGAGTAGCTGAAGATGTTCCCGGGCACCTGGGCAAGAAGCGCTTCATCGAATGCGGCGACGAGTGCGGCTTGGCTGTCTCCGGTCTCCCACTCCTCCTCGGGCTTGAGGAGGACGTAGATGTCACTTGTCTCGACACCCATCGGATCGGTCGGGATCTCCGCTTGGCCTGTGCGAGAGACGACGCTCTCGACTTCCGGGAATTCCATCAAGACTTTTTCAATCAGCGTGGTGCTCTTGATCGACTCGGAAAGACTGACGCTTGGCAGGCGCCAAGCCTGAACTGCGATCGTCCCCTCGCCAAGCCGGGGAACGAACTCGGCACCAAGCCACGGAATCAGCGTCAGCGACATCGCGAAGACCAGCAATGCCACGATCGCGACTGTAATGGGTCGCTCAACCGCCCGATTGAGTATCGGCAAATAGCCCCTTTTGGCCCAACGGAGCAGAGGCGTCTCCCGCTCATCCAGGCCCCTACGAAAGATCCAGGTCGCCAGGACGGGCATCAGTGTCAGAGACAGGATCAAGGAGCCGACTAGCGCGAAGATCACTGTAAGGGCCATGGGGCGAAACATCTTCCCCTCGACGCCCTCGAGCGTGAGAATCGGCAGATAAACGATGATGATGATTCCCACCGCGAAGACAATCGGCTTGGCGACCTCGCGTCCCGCTTCGAGGATCGCTTGCTGTCGGGTCAAGCCTCCTTGCTTGCGTTCCGAGACCTTCCGGACGATGTTCTCGATCATGACCACCGAGCCGTCGACGATGAGGCCGAAGTCGATGGCTCCCAAGCTCATCAGGTTGCCGGAGAGCCCAGCCTGCACCATTCCGGTGAACGCGAACAGCATGGATAGTGGAATCGCTGTGGCGACAATCAAGCCTCCGCGAACGTTGCCCAGCATGAGCAGGAGGACGGCAACCACGAGAAGCCCCCCCTCGACGAGGTTCCTCTCGACGGTGGCAATCGTTCGCTGCACAAGGTCGGTTCGGTCGTAGTAGATATCGACTTCCACCCCCGGGGGCAGCGACCTGCTCACCTGACCCAAGCGTTCCTTCGTGCGTTCTACGACGACCCGGGAATTCTCGCCCATCAGCATGAGCACTACGCCCGTGACGGCCTCGCCGCGCCCGTCCCTGGTCACAGCTCCTTGACGCACGAGTGCCTGATGAGAGACCCGTCCAAGATCCTTGATGAAAATCGGCGTGCCGTCTAATGTGGCCCCGACGACGATGTTCGCGACATCGTCGACAGTCTCGACAAGCCCCTCCCCGCGAATAACATACTGCTCTTGGTTTCTTTCTATATACGCTCCTCCGGCGTTGGCGTTGTTGCTTTCAATAGCCTCGAAGACTTGGCCCAAGGCGACATTAAGGCTGGCAAGCTTGACGGCGTCCAATTCGACCTGATAGGCCTTGGCTTCGCCGCCATACGCGTTCACTTCCACGACTCCCGGCACGGACCGGAGCTGGAACGCGATATCCCAGTCAAGAATGCTTCGTAGTTCCATCAGCGAGTGGGATTTGCTCCGCACCTCGAATTGAAGGATTTCGCCTAGTCCAGTCGAGACCGGTCCTAGCGCGGGCTTGCTGTAACCTTCGGGGATGGATTCGTGGGCGATCTCCATGCGCTCGTGGACCAGCTGCCGTGCGAAATAAATGTCGATGCTCTCATCGAAGTAAACGTATACGGCAGAAATGCCGAATCGCGAAACCGAGCGAATGTTCTCGATGCCGGGGAGGCCGCTGAGTGACGTCTCGACGGGGAATGTAATGAACTGCTCGACCTCGAGCGGGCTCAGGCCGTCCGCGCGAGTGAGGACCTGAACTTGGTTGGGAGTGACGTCCGGAACCGCATCAATCGGGAGCACGTACATCGAATTCACTCCCGCCGCGACGAGCAGCGCCGTCGCCACGAGCACTAGAAACTTGTAGCGGAGTGAGAATTCGACGACTCGATGCAAACTGCTTCCCCTAGTGACTGTGGCCGATCAACTCTCGAAGCGTGGCGGTCTTCGCGTAGAAGCTGCCGCTCGTGATCACCGTGTCGCCGGTTGCGAGACCATGCCGAATCTCAATCCAACCGTCGGCCTCGACACCCGTTTCCACCTCGCTCAGTTCGAACGTCGAAGCCGATCGCTGCTTGAAGACGACTGGGCGGCCATTGACGGACTGAATCGCGCTGGCAGGAATGGCAAGCGACTCGATGGAGCGCCCGGCGGGGACATCAATGGTGGCGAACATCCCAAGCTTCAGGCGAGCGCCAGGGTTCGCCACGACGCAACGGACTCGGGCCGCCCGCGTTTGCAATTCCAAGGTGTCGCTGATATGCGCGACGCGCCCCCGAAAGCTCACGTCCGGGTAGGCAGGCACCCGAACCGTCGCGTCACTGCCCAGGGTGATCGAGCCTAAGTCGTGTTCAAAAATATCGGCGAGCACCCATACGGTCGATAAGTCGGTCACGGTCAGCAGCTCGCTTGACCGGTTAACCGTCTCGCCCGGACTGACTGCAACAGACGTCACGATTCCCGCCGACGGCGCCCGCAAGGTACTGATCGATGCGGTGCGGTGAAATCCCGTGTTCTCCGTCTCGCTCAGTCGCTCCACGTCTGCTTCGGTCAATCCGAATCGATGCAGCTGCTCTTCGAACTGCGCGACGCGAGCCTGCTCTGCCTCGAGCTGCGCTTGGGCGTCTCGATGCCTAGCCGTGCGAATCTCGTGCTCCGTTTTCGCAATCGCTCCCACCACCAGCATCTGCTCGCTTCGAGAGAGAATCGTTTCCTGGGCTTTGAGGCCTGCCTGCCTGCGCCGAAGGTCCGCGCTGGCCGAGTGAAATGCGCTTATGGCAAGGCCGAGGTCGATGTTGTCGTAGCTAACAAGCGGGTCGCCTTTCTGAATTTCGTCCCCGAGCTGCACAAAGACCGTTTGGACTACGCCGCGAGACAAGGAGCGGATACGTCCGACCTGAGTCTGATCGGACGAAACGACGCCCGTAGCGTGGATTGACGATTCGATCTCCCGGACAACAACCTCGCTAGTAGCGATTCCTCCAGCCTTCTGAGCCTCGATGGAGATGCTCACGATGCCTGTGCCTTCGGACCCGTGTTCATCGGGCGTCAAGCGATCGGACACTGCCGAGCTTAGAGCCTCCCGCACAGGCATCCGCCACGAATGGAGCATCGCCCCGCATGCAATTCCGAAGGCCAACAAGAAAGCGCACTGGATCGATCCGCGACCGAACTGTCGAGAATCTGGGACCGAGGAAGACACAAACATTAGCCTATCGGTGCCACCGAGCGAAAAAGGCCGACTAGTTTGCTTAGGATAGCTGCATCGGCCGCTCCGAGGAAGTTCCTCGCCTTATGGAATCAGAAATGACCCCTTTCTTTGGGACTCGGAAACGGGTCCCATTGAGTGAACTGGGGAGGGTGTGGCAGGGGGAGGGGCCAGGCCCCCCTTGAAGACGCGCAGGCTCTTGGAGGGGAGGAGGGGCCTCCGTTGGCCGCCTTCCCTCCCCTGCCGCGCTCCCGCCGCCATGACTTCTCCAGCCTCCTCTGCCATCTTGATGCCGCCCTCTCAAGCGCTGCGGCACCTGCTGCCCCCTCCACTGTCCACCACTCCGCGGCCACTTCATGCAGGCGCGCACTCCCCAGCGCGACCGACTCGACGCATTCGGCCCTCGGCCAGTCGGCGAGTTTCTCCAGAGAGGGCATGGTCACCGAGAACCCTAGTTCGTATGGCTCCCGCCGGAGTCGGGCCGACGCTGCAACCCGCCGGATTCTCATGTCGTGGAGAGTTTCCGCGACGACCTCGCCATCGCATGATCGCCTGCCCAGGCCCGGCTCGTACCCGGCGGCATTCGCGCCGATGAGAAAGAAGAGCTTGCCTGCCGGGGACCCTCGGCTAGCCGGCAACGCCCCTTGTTTCGCCGTGAATGATCCGCGCAAGTCTTCATGGGAGAGCAACTATACTGGCAATCGTCATGACTCGACCCCTTCTGCTGCTCTGGCTTTTCGTCTGCGCCCCCGCGATTGGCCAGCTCAGCTTAATCGAATCCGCCGGAACCGAGCTGCGCTCGGACGATCTCCCGGATATCGCGGCAGCAACGGACGGGACCCTGTGGCTGGTTTGGATGTCACATTCCGGTCAGCGAGATGAAATCAGCCTTCGCCAATACCGGGAAGGAAGATGGAGCAACGTGCTTCTGGTTCCCGGCGGAATCGGAGATGTGTGGTTGCCGCAAGTTGCCGTGGACAACGAGAATCGGCCCTGGGTGGTCTGGTCCGCCCGGCGCAACGACAACTGGGACATCTATGCCCGAAGCTACGACCCAGCAGCCGAATCCTGGGGCAACCTGATGCGTCTCACGGACCACCACATGCCCGACATTTATCCCAACCTTGCCTCTCGCAGCGGCCGGCTCGCCGTGGTCTGGCAAGGCTTCCGCGGCCGCGAATCCGATATCTTCCTGCGGACCTTCACCGATGGGGAGTGGTCCGAGGAAGCCCCGGTCAGCGGACGCCCGGGAAATGACTGGAACCCGGCCGTGGCGCTCGATTCGGACGGGGTGGCTTGGGTGGCCTACGACAGCTACCGCAATGGCAACTATGACATCTACCTGGTCGCAATGCGGGACGGCGAGTCGGTCACCGAGGAGATGGCGGTCGCCAAGACCCCCCTGTTCGAGGCCCGCGCCTCGGTTGCCGTCGACCCCGACGACCGCGTCTGGGTCGCCTGGGAAAGCGGCGGCGCCAACTGGGGCAAGGACAACGGTTACAACTATCGCTACAGCCTGCCCGGTTCCAAGACCGACCTTCCGTGCGGCACCTGCTTCGGCCCTGGCGTCATGCTCGGGGCCGAGCGCGCGGTACACGTGCGCGCGTTCGCGGCCGGCCGGTTGCAAGCGCCCGCTCAGCCGCTGCAATCCGCGTTCCAGGCCGAAGCAGGCCGCTACACCTACCAACCTCAAATCTTCCTCGACGCCAACGGCAATCCCTGGGTGGCCGCCAAGTGTCTTCTCGGAACGGGCCCGACGCGGCGAAGGGGATGGGAGTATCGCCTCACGCGCTATGACGGCGAGTCTTGGACCACGGCCCAGGCAATTCCGCACAGCAAGGGCCGCTCGAGCACATGGATCAACGCGGCCGTCGCGAGTGATGGAAGTCTATGGCTTGCCTGGCCCACCGACAACCGTCGCGATAGCGCACTCACTCGTCCGATTCGGTTTGAGATTTACGTCGGCAGGGCCGACAGCCCGCCGCGACCCAGCCGCGTCTCGCTCACCGCCCCGGAGATTCCTTCTGTCGAGGCAGCGCCGGGCCACGCTAACGAGCCCGAGGATCTGGCGGCAATTCGTGGCTACCGTGCTGAGATTCACGGCCGCGAGGCGCGAATCGTCCGTGGCGACCTGCACCGGCACACCGAGCTGAGCTGGGATGCCGGGGGCACCATTGACGGCTCGCTGCCGGACTTCTACCGCTACATGATCGACGCGGCCGGCATGGACTTCGGGGCCTCGACGGACCACCAGGGAGGCGCCCACGACTACTGGTGGTGGTACTCGCAGAAGATGACCGACATGCACCACTTGCCCGGCAACTACGTGAGCCTGTTCGGTTTCGAACGCAGCATCAACTACCCCATGGGGCACCACAATGTGTTCTACGCCGATCGATCCGGCGAAGTGGTGCCGTTTTTTCTCAAGCGCTGGGTACCGGGCTATCTGCTCGACGACCAGGCTGTCCGAGGGGATCAGCCAGGCGTTGTTCCGCCTCAGGAGCGCGACGAGGACGGCAACGTTGTCGACCCTCGGGTAACGGCGAACGACACGCTCCTGCTGTTCGAGCAAGTTCTGCGCATGGGTGGCGTGGCGATCGCCCACACCTCGGGGACTAACATGGGCACCGACTGGCGATTTCACGACCCCGAGGCGGCGCCAGTCGTCGAGATCTTTCAGGGCGACCGCACCAGCTACGAGCAAGAGGGCGCGCCGCTGTCGGCGAAGAGCGCCGCATCACGGGACGCCCCCGGCGGCTACCGTCCGGCCGGTTTCGTTAACAACGCGCTGGCCAAGGGCTATACACTCGGGACGATTGCAAGCTCCGATCACTATTCCACGCACTACTCGTACGCGATGGTCTACACGAGCGCCTTCACCCGCGAGGGCATTCTCGACGCCATCCGCCGCCGTCACACCTACGGCGCTACCGACAACATCATCTTGGACGTGCGCATGGGCGATCACTTCATGGGCGACCGGTTTCGGGCCTCGGAGGCGCTTCCCATCCGAGTTCGGGTGCGCGGCACGAACGACATCGAAAGGGTCCGCATCATCCGCGACGGCCGCGTCCTTCACACGCACCGCCCGGACGCACAGGAGACGGATTTCCAATTCACCGACGCCGAGTCCGGCGGGGCCGGAAGCTCCCACTACTACTACGTCCGAGTGGAGCAGGCCGACGGCCAAGTAGCCTGGGGCAGCCCCATGTGGGTCGACTACTGAGCCGCTTGCTAAGCGCTGATTCGGCCTTGAACCCGATCTGGCGAGCCTGAGGGCGCTACAGGCAGGTTCCTTCTTCGTCCTCGCAGGCGTAGCAGGGGACATAGACTGGCAGGATGTGGAAAGAGCCGAAACCCTTCGGACTGATGGAAGAATTGGCGAGGTTGTGGATCACGGTTTCCAACGGCCCGACGGCGACCCGTTGTGGCGCCTCTACGGTGCCGCCGGCACGGAATCACCCGATCCGGTTAACGGTCAGGGCGACGCGTGTGCCAGGCCAAAGCAACGCAGTACGGAGCGAGACGGCTCTTGGCAGCAGTTCAAGTCGCCGGTGCAGCAGGGCCACCGTTCGGCGGTCAAAGTCGTCCTGCTCTTCCCTGCGCTCTATGGTCCGTAAATAGCGCTCGAATGCCGCCCGTTTCCGCCGCTCGTCGAGAGGGAGCCACTGCGCAGCGATGTCGCGAAGGCCCGACCGCCCCCGCAGGCAGGTGTGCAGCCGACCGAGCATGTGGCCGGCCTGCGCCATCTGCGAGTGCGAGAGCGCGACACCGGAAGTCGTGTCGGGGAAGTACTAAGAGAGTGCAAAAGCCAGATCGCCCTCCGACCAGAGGAGTTCGCCGGCCTGGGAGGGGATGACCAGCGGTGCCGGCACGTCGGCGGCCCGTGCCACCTGGGACAGTTCCAGCACGACCGCGTCTGCCAGCCGACGCGCCGCCGCAGATCCGTTAGTTGACATCACGGGCCGGATAATCCATCCAGATGTATGACCGGGCCGGCATCGGACACAACCAGTTGCGAGTCCGCCTCAGTCGGTACCGTGGATTCCCCAATGGAGATCCTCTTTCATTACCGCTGCGGTCAGTTCGGGGGCGTCCGATTCACGGAAGCGCCGAACAGCCTCCATAATCACATCGTCGAGGTTCTTCGCGCGCCCTTGCGAAACGAAAGCGCGCGCACGTGCGGCCGATACCTCGGCCCCGATGCGGACTGTTTCCGCGCCGTCAAAATAGCACTGTGGCTGGCGACCCGGACTCCACCCGGCCCGGGGCGCTAGCGACCGGCGGCGAAACAAATCACTCGTTTGGGAGCGTAACGCAAACGTATGACCCCCCACGCCGCGAACCGTGTCTCGCTCCTCGCACAGTGCGCTCTTGTGTCCCGGTCCCACTTTCCGGCCGTCCTCGCAGCAGTGCTCGTCAAGTTCGGCTCCAAACGAAAGCCGCGTCTCGCTATCACGGCTCCGCTCGCATTCAGAGCCCGTTCTCACGGGAGCCCGCCTAGCTGGCTGGGAACGCCCGGCGCTGCTCGATTCATGTCGCCCTAGCTGGGATCTCCGGTAATGACGCCTTTCTCGCAACCTAGGTTACGTCGTTTAGATCCAGCAACTAGTGGTGATTTGCCAGATGACCTGCAAGATCTCTAGTCATGGGTTCGATTCCTCTTTGCGACTCCAACCCGTGTCCTCTCGAATGGAATCTACGCTGCCCTATCGCAATAGCTTGAGCACGCAACTCCGAAATGGGGCGTGAATTCACCACGGCCAAGGCATCCTGTCATCGGCATGGCCGGTCAGGCAAACTTTGCCTGCGGCGCCAGTCAGCGTCAGCTATTTCATCATTTCCGCTCTGGATGCCTAAATCGGGAATTCCGGCTGATTCAGCTTGACGTGTGCCCGACGGCACCATAAGATCTAGGCCTGCGGTTGTTCAGTGGGGCACACCGCAACTCGTTGGTAGGAGAATTCGTGATGCGCGTGATCGATACATGTCTTATGCGGCGCCGATACGTTCAGATTCCGTTCTGGATATTGTGCCTGACACTACTGGCCTTTGCTCCAACCGTTGAGGCTCAAGTATCCACCGGTTCAATCACCGGGATCATCACCGATCCTTCTCAAGGCCGATTGCCGGGCGTGGCTGTGGAAGCGGAGAGCTTGGAAACGGGTGTCTCCCTCGCGTCAGAGTCCAACGAAGCCGGTGAGTACACGCTCCCGCTGTTGCAGCCGGGCCCCTACCGGCTCACGGCGCAAACAGTGGGATTTCGGACGTACTCGCGTGAAGGGATCCTGATCGAGTCGGGTCGTGTCACGCGGCTAGACATCTCCCTGCAGATCGGAGAGATCACCGAAACGGTCGAAGTCGTGGCCTCGGTCCCCCTGCTCGAATCGGAAACGTCTACGGTGGGGCAGTTCATCGAGAACAAGACTGTCACGGACATGCCGCTGAACGGCAGGCGTGTCGGCGAGTTGCTCGGCGTCATGGGCAATACCGTCTTTATTCGAGGGAACGTGATCCGGCCGCGAGTCGCCGTTGCGGGGAGCCGGGGCGACCAGCAGCAGTGGATGATCGATGGGGTCAATTCATCGAACGTGGCTCTAGAAATTCCCCAAGCCCTGTTTAACCCGCCGGTCGAGGCCACCCAGGAGATCCGCATCCAACAAAACAACTACTCCTCAGAGTACGGGAACAGCTCGGGCGGCGTGGTAACCATTACCACCAAATCGGGCACCAACCAGTTGCATGGATCCCTGTATGAATTCCTCCGCAATGACAAAGTCGATGCCCGAAACTTCTTCGCCCGCACCAAGGCGCCCTTGCGCTGGAATATCTTCGGCCCTGCCGTCGGAGGTCCCATCATCCGGAACCGGACCTTTTTCTTCGTCCACAACGAGTGGACCAAGCAAAGAATCGGTGTCGTGCGCCGGTTCACGGTTCCCACGGCGCTGGAGAGGGCAGGAGATTTCTCACAGACAACGGACAGGCGTGGCACGCTGACCCGGATTTTCGATTTCAAGAGCCAGCGGCCGGACCCCGAAAATCCCAGCCTCACCGTCCGGGATCAATTTGCTAACAATGCCGTCCCGGCCAGCGCGATCGATCCAGTCGGGGCGAATATGACGCCCTACTATCCCATGCCGAACATCGCGCCTACGAATCTGGCAGGCGCGAACAATTTCGTCGGGAACCAGACCAACGCCCTCAACCTGTCCACCTTCACCACCAAAATCGATCACATCTTCGACAGCAACAATCGAATCACCTACCGATATATCCTGCACGATTTCCCAACTAACAACACGCCGCTATTCGACGAACCTGCCGCCGATCCGTTCGGGGTGGAAACCGATCGACGCGCCTTCAGCAATCTGTGGAACTATATCCACAATTTCTCCGGGACGACGATCAACGATTTTCGATTCAACTGGCAGCCTCGTCGTTTCAAGCTGTTGACTCTGGGCAGGGACGGCATGTGGCCGCAGCAACTCGGCCTGCAGGGCGTCAAAGGCTCTCCCTTCCCCAGAATCGGCGCCGCAGGTTTTATCGCTATGGGCCGAGCCAATCAACAGCGTGTGCAGACTCCGATTCACGACATGCATATGGTGAATAACGTCTCGAAGTTTACGGGCAACCACTCGTTCAAGTTTGGAGGAGAGCTTCGCTTTTCTCGTAACCAGGATGACCTGCGGCGCTGGGTCTCGGGCAATTTGAGCTTCAACCGCCAGCCGACCGGTCTTCCGCGCACGGGAAATACAGGCAACTCGATCGCCAGCATGCTGGTCGGTTTCCCGAACCGCGGCCGGGTCTTTGTCGCCGACATCCTCGACCGGCGTGCCAAGTATTTCGCTTTGTTCGCCCACGATGACTGGAAAGTCAGGTCGAACTTCACGCTCAACCTGGGATTGCGCTGGGAGACACACACACCTCGTTTCGACCAAAACGACCGGCAGAACGGGTTTGATCTCGATGCCATCAATCCAGTCTCGGGGACCCCGGGGGTCATTACTTTCGCCGGTCGGGACGGGCAGGGACGCAATGTCTACGATGGCGATTACAACAATTTCGGGCCTCGAGTTGGCTTCGCTTGGAAGCCCACCGCCGACGGGCGACTGGTCGTGCGCTCCGGATACGGGATCTTCTTCGGGGTCCCGCTGCCGGGTTCCAACAACATGGCCGCCGGATTCTCCGAGGAAGGCGATTTTTCGACCCCTGACAGCGGCATTACCCCGCCTTTCTTGCTCCGAGATGGCTTTCCCGACACAACTCGTCAGGAGCTTGGTCCAGGCTTCGGCGCTGTACCCGTAGGTGCGCGAGCGCGGTTCTCACCGCAATTCATCGACCGCGACCGCCGTTTGGGATATTCCCAGATGTGGAACTTCAGCATTCAACGTGATATGGGATGGAACACGGTGCTGGAACTCAGTTACACGGGCAACGTGGGGCACAAGCTGCCCGCCCTCAACTTCAGCATCAACCAAGTGCGTCCGGAATTGATGGGGCCCGGCAGGGCGCAGTCAAGGAGGCCGTTCCCCCAGTTCAACTCTGTGCAAACCGTCGCGCGCATGTGGGGCAATTCCAGCTATCACGGCATGAACCTGAAGGTCGAGAAGCGATTCTCGAACGGCCTGAACTTCTTGGGCAACTACACTCATTCGAAATTCATTGACGATGTACCGGCTATCTTTGAGGCCGGCCAGGTGCGGATTGGGTCGCAGAACCTTTACGATCGCGCGGCCGAGAAGGGACTGTCCGGAAACGACGTGCGGCACCGGTTCGTGTGGAGCTCGGTCTACGAAATCCCAGTTGGCACGGGCCGCGCCGTTCTCAATCGCGGCGCCGCGGCCAAGGTGCTAGGCGGATGGAACCTGGGATGGATTGTGACGTTGCAGCAGGGTAGCCCGATGGCTCTGGTGACCCAAACCAATCGAACCAACGCCTTCGCGCCCGGACCTTCGAGGGTCAACGTGTTGCGGGACCCCACCCTGCCGGGATCGCAGCGAACCCCCCAGCGATACTTCGACACCGAGGCCGTCGAAGCGCCTGCGCCATTTACCTTTGGAAATGCGGGACGGTCCCTGCTGACGGGACCCGGTATCGTGCAGTTCAATATGTCGCTGCTCAAGAACCATCGCTGGGCCGAGCGTTACAACGTGCAGTTCCGGTTCGAGGCGTTCAACCTCTTCAATAACGTCAACTTCAACGAACCGGGGCGGGCCTTGGGCAACCCGAACTTCGGGGTGATCAACAGCGCAATGGCGGCCCGCATTCTGCAGCTCAGCTTGAAGTTCCAGTTTTGAGCGGCACAGCGGCCCGAATCCTCCACCGGTTCCACTGACGAGCGGGGCGGCCGCCTTGGCCTCCCCGTTGCGGCCCTCCACGCGCAGGCTGGGGGCCTCTCCTCGCCAGCAGGCCGACCCGGATACACCCGACAGGCCATGACCCTCGCAAATGAGGACGGGGGCACTTCCACAGCAACTTGAAATTCGCCCAGGCCGAGGTCTTCGAGTTGCTATCTCGTTGCCGACGGGATACGCCTTGTCGTCGACAACTTCTGGCCGTACTTCCTGCTCATCGACGATCTCGCTGTGCGCAGGAGAATGTCCGCGGTCCAAGGCCAGGTCATCGACACGAACATCGCGATCAAGCCTGGAGTCCGGGGGACCATCCAACCGGACGGGACGGGATTTCACCATGCTGCGGCAAACGCAGGCGCTTAGACTCCGCACACTCTGGAAGCGTTCGCCCAGTTGCTATATCTGGCGAAGGGCACGACATTCTATCGCACCGAAAACGCCGAAGCCGTCAAGTTGGCCCTGGAAGCCTATTGCGTGGTGGTGCAGAAATACTCGGTTTCCGCGACGCTTCGAGGGCGGCTGATCAAAGGGAGCGGAGCGGGCGTGTCGGGCAACGTATCCAAAGCATGGCGTTTCTGGCTCAAGCGGAAATTCAGTGAACGCGTCTGAACTCGACTCGCTATAAAAGCTTGTGCGAGATCGCGAGCACTAATGCCCGGCAACGCATTGAAGGCATGGTTCTCGAGCCTTGAATGCGCCTGTTCGGCGGCGGCTAGATCGCTTTGAATCCACTCTTGCTAGTGCACCTACTGATTTGGACTGAATTCTCGTGATCGGCCGCGACGCAACCTCGCTTGACTTGCTCGGCACCCCGTTCCGGGACGGCCGGAAGTCGTCGCCCGCGGCAGCTGCCTCTGAACTGAAGTCCTGCGCGAGGTTGATCAGGAGTTGGCAGCTCTATGATGCACGGCTCCGTAGATCGAACCAAGCCGCTGCCGGAGGCCGTCCTGGCAAGCGACCACGGCCGAACACGAGTGCGCCCGCCTAGCTGAGGTCAAGCCGCAGAAGGCCGACCTCGATCAGCTTGCGCATATGGCGTGCCGCCGCCACACGGTCGGACCGTCAAACGATTTGCCGCCACCACGGCCATTCCAAGGAAAGCTCTTGACCTCTGTCACGGAACCTGCCGCCTCGAAGAGCCGAATGAGTCGTTCGGACAACCAGGAAGACCTTTTGGCAATGGGCCGATTACGGGCGTCCATCCACAATAGAGTCGAACGGTTCAGATGGAAGGCTCGAACCATCTCAAGGGGGCACGAAGGCGGTTCCGACGATGGGCCGGAAGGCTTGGGATGCTTGCTTGCTCATTGCCTTCGGTGATGGGTCAGGTGGTGGTAAAAGGCACTGTGACGGATCGGAACAAGGCTCCCATAGCGGAAGTCAGAGTCCTCCTCGAGAATCAAGACGATTCTGGTACGAAAGTGGCCGCCCGATCCAATGAGCAGGGGACCTTTGGCTTCGACCTGGATCGAAGCGGGAGATATCTCCTCAAAGTGACCCACGCCGGATTTTTTCCAATCGAGGGCCGCCCCCTAGATCTATTCAAAGGCGTCAATGTCGTCAACATCGAACTCAGCCGTTCAGAAGAGGTTGAGACCACTCTCGATGTCTACGCCGGCGAGCAGCTGCCGGTGGAAGAGATCGCTATGTCACAGGCTCTGGAAGAGACGGAGATCGATTCCATTCCCACGACGCGCTCGAGCAAGCAGCGCGTTCAGGGGGTAGCGGCTGTTCTGCCCGGGGTTCTGAGAGATCCCAACGGGGATCTACATATCCACGGAAGCACCGTGGAAGAAACGAATTGGACGCTGGACGGATTCAGCTTGTCCGATCCCGCCTCGGGAAAGCTAGAGATGGGACTCGGGGCCGAGTCGGTCAAGTCCTTAGATCTTTTTTCGGGGCGCTATCCCTCTGAGTTCGGAAAAGGAGCCGGGGGTGCCTTCGTCCTCAATACTCGCATGGGGCAGGATCATTTCAGACACAGGTTCACCAACTTCGTTCCCGGAATCGAGTTTGCCCGAGGGCTCCGGTTCAGGGATTGGAGGCCGCGACACAATTTCTCCGGCCCCATCCTTAAGAACCGCGCTTGGTTTTTCAATAGCTTGGATCTGCTCTACGAAGAGAACCACATTCCCGAATTGCCTGTCGGACGGGATCGCCACCAGTCCTGGTCCATCAATAACAGTCTTCGCTTGCAGGCCAAGCTGACCCCTCGGCAAACACTGACTTCAGGGTTCGTGGTGGATTATCTGAATGCTCCCAAGTCCGGTCTCTCCCCGTTGGACCCACTGGAGACCACTCTGGACAGGAGGGCCCGCAGGTACTTCTTCAACCTCAAGGACGAGTTCGTTTTCTCCCCAAAGAGCGTCCTGGATTTCGGCTACGCTGCCTATCGGTCGATCGATCGGGGGGTGCCCCAAGGCAGTGCTCCCTACCAGATAACTTCATTCGGCCGAGCCGGAAATTTCGCCATTGACACCTTCCGCGTTAGCAGTCGAGACCAGTTGCGTGCCAATATTTTCCTTCCTCGCCAGGATTGGCTGGGACAGCATCAGTTGAAGGCCGGTGTGACCCTGAACCATTCCCGCTATTTCCAAGACATTCGGCGAGGGACGATCGAATATTTCCGCCTGGACGGAACGCGGTCGAGCATCCTTTCCTTCACGGGAAACGGGGAATTCAGGGAATCAAACCTCGAGGCAGGGGCCTACCTGCAAGACCGATGGGCCATTCAATCACGGCTGGCGGCGGAGTTGGGGCTGCGCTGGGACCGCGAGCAAATCGTTTCCGGGGGAGTCGTGACGCCCCGGCTCAGCCTCGCCTTCATGCCCCCGGGGCTGGACGGTGCCAGATTCTCGGTCGGCCTCGGCTGGATCCCGGCCACCACCTATTTCCGGATGTTCACCCGCCACCGCGATCAATATTCCCTGTTCACCAGCTTCGAGCCGGACGGGGTGACTGCGCTGGGCACTCCTTACCTCAGGTACTTCACGTTGGACAAGACGTTGCTGACCATTCCCAGCACCCGGAGTCTGAGTCTGGGGTGGCAGCAGAGGCTTCCTGGAGAGACTGACCTCAACATCAACTATTTGCGCAAGAGGATGCGTAACGGCTACACGCAGGCCCCCATTTCAACCCCGGTCGTCCAAGACAGCCGTCCGCCCCCCGGGAGCCAGGCCGTTCATTACCAACTGCAAAATTCCAAGCGAGACGCTTACGACTCAGTGGAGTTCTCTCTGAGCAAGCCGCTACCGGGAGCAAACCGCTGGTTTCTTAGCTACACCTACTCGCGAGCTTGGTCGAATGCCGCACTGGAGGTTGACACTGACGATCCCGTCCTGTTCTTCGAAACGGGAGGCCGACTCCCCTGGGATGTTCCCCACCGCCTCGTGTCCTGGGCATCGTTCCCGATTGGGAAAAAGACCTTGATCGTCTCGCTCGCCGAATGGAGGGACGGCTTTCCCTTCAGCGTGCATGACGACAATGGCAATCAGGTGGGACGGATCAATACCTGGCGACTCCCCAGGCATTTCAACCTGAACATCCATGTCCAAAGAAAGGTGGCTTTCCTGGGGCATGAGTGGTCGTTGCGCCCCGGGGTTGACAATTTGACAAACCGACCCAATTACAGCTTGGTCAACAACAACGTCGCGTCGCCTCACTTTCTCAATCTATTCGGCAGGTCTCCTAGGAAGCTTGTTGTTCGAGTGCGCTGGCTAGGGAGAGATAAGGACTAAGGAACTCCGACGTTGCATGGCCTAGGAAGCAGACTCCCCGTCTCAAGCGGGGTCCGCCCTCGATCCGGCCCAGCCGAGAGACTTGCTTCTGACGAAGAAGTCGGTGCTGTTGCAAGTGCCTTCCACGCGAGCCGTCGAATGCTCGTGGCTGGAGGACCTTGTGCCTTGACGCCAGAAAACCGTCGTTGATCATCCCCGGATCGGACGGCTCGAATGGGACCTGCGCCGCCCATGAAAAGACCTTGTCCCGGTGGCGCCAGCAAAGCTGGCGGATAGCTCGGGTCGACTGCCTTCCCCGCCTGTCCGACTGAGAGCCTTCGATGCTGTCGGCGAGCTCGAGGCGCTAAGGTACGAGCGTCGGCGATTCACAAGGAGGTTCGCAATGAGGAAGATTCGCTACAGCTGCGCCATGAGTCTGGATGGGTACATCGCAGGAACGGGCGGCGAGTTCGATTGGATCGCAATCGATCCGGATATCGACTTCAAGGAAATGGCTGAGCAGTTCGACACCTACCTGCTCGGTCGGCGGACGTTCGAAGTGACCGCTGGGCAAGGGCCTTACTCGTCCCCGCGCATCAGGACGTTCGTGTTCTCGCGAACGCTGCGCCAAGGCGACTACAGCAACGTCACGATCGTCGGCGAGAACTGGAAAGAGGTAGTGAAGTCGCTTCGCGAGGAATCGGGAAAGGATATCTGGCTGTTCGGCGGAGGCTCCCTGTTTCGCAGTCTCGCGGAGGAAGGATTCGTCGACACCGTGGAAGTCGCGGTCATACCGATACTACTCGGCAGAGGCATTCCGCTTGTCGCCGAAGAGCCGACCACGCGAATTCCATTGACGCTGAAGGAACACAAAGTTTACGAAAGCACGGGCACGGTCACTCTGGTGTACGAGGTTAGTAGCGCCCGTCACTAGTCCCGAGACCTAGGGGCCCGAGGCCGAGCAATGCTTCCCTGATTCCCCGTTAACGAGGTGGCGACGGGCCACCGTAGCCGATTTCCTTCCCCAGTGGCTCGGAAACCTCAGGAGGCCCGCGCCCGCAGCTGGGCTCCAGCATGCCTGCCGTCTGCCGCACCCAGTCCAGGCGGTAGTTGCAGCCCCGCGACAAAAGCTGCGAACTCCGGATTGCTCGGCGCGATTTCTTCCCCCGTGAAGCGCCACGACAACAGGGGGAGATCGTGTTGTATCTATTTGATATCAATGATGTTATATTTCAGACAAAGGGCTACTTCTCCGAGCAGGGAGACCGGTTTCGAACGCTCTACGCATCCAATTCCTCTGTGGTAACATCCCCATGATCACTATGACTTCGCGTCGCCAGCTCATTCAAGCCACTTTCGGCGCGCTCGCCGCTGCTGCACAGGCCCAAACGGTCGGCCTTGATCGCCTTCTCGCCATTCCTGGGCCGGGTCGAGTGAGAGCCGTGCTCGACACCGACACTTACAACGAAATCGACGACCAATACGCGGTCGCCTACAGCTTGCTGTCTCCGGAGCGCATGTCGGTGGAGGCGATCTATGCAGCGCCATTTGTCAACTATCGTTCGTCAACCGCTGCAATCGGAATGGAGAAGAGCTACGAGGAGATCCTACGACTGCTAGATTTCTTCCCTGATGCGAACAAGAGCGAGGTGTTCCGTGGCTCAAGCCGGTTCTTCGAGCGGAGGGGCCGGCCGGTCGAGAGTGCCGCCGCGCGAGATCTGATTGAGAAGGCCCTGAAACCCAGCGACGAGCCGCTCTATGTCTTGACCATCGGCTGCCCCGTAAACGTCTCGTCGGCCATCCTGATGGAGCCGAGGATCAAGGAGAAGATCGTTGTCGTCTGGCTCGGCGGGACCACGCACTACTGGCCTTCGGCGAGTGAGTTCAACCTACGGCAGGATGTGATTGCCTCGCAAGTGCTGTTCGACAGCGGCGTGCCCCTAGTCCAAATCCCGACCAAGAACGTCTCCGAGCACTTGAGGACAACGGCGGCGGAACTGGAGCAATACGTGCGCGGGCGCTCGCGAATAGGGAACTATCTATACGGCCAATTCCTTCAGTATGCCGCCGTGCGGACGAAAGGGCGAAACAGAGGATTTCCGTATTCAAAAGTCATTTGGGATATCTCGGCAATTGCCTGGCTCAACGACCCCGAGTGGGTGCCGTCGGAAATCGCACCTAGCCCGCTGCTAACGGACGATATGCGGTGGGAAAGCGCAGGCGGCCGCCACAATATTCGAGTGGCGAACAATGTCAACCGCGATGCTGTCTTCAACGACCTGTTCTCCCGGCTCTCAAGCCTCAGAGATCTTGATCTCTAGCATCCGTCGGCAGTCGCAGACACTCGACTGTTTCAACAGCGCGATGTGCGAGCCAGATAAAGGCATGGGAGGCGCATGCGAAAGGTGGCGTCGAACATGGGTGCCGAAGGCAAACCTGCACCGCTTCGCAAATATCGTTTCAAATCAAATCTAACCTACTTATTATCAAATAGATATGACATAAAATCGCCCCGCCGGCGAGGGAACCTCTCGTACGGTCCGTGGAAGGGACTGACTGGAAAGCGATAGAGCGGCGGAACGGGACAGCAAGCGTTAAGGAAACCGTCCGCCCCCTCGAACAGCTCCGTCAGCTTGTCTAGAAAAAGGCTCTTGCCGCATCGTCGCGACCTCGAAAGGACCTGGTGCGCGCCTTCCTGGACCAGTCGCAGAGCAAAGCCGGTCTTGGCCAAGAATTGGCAGTTGCGCTCGCGCATCTTGCGGAAGCTCTGGATGCCGGTCGGCAGAAGGCGTCTTGCCATGGCTCCGCTAATTGATACGCTATTCGTCCTTTAGGCCCATTCCAAGCCGCCCCGCACTCCTACCCGGCATGGAGCGCGGCGATCGGACCTCGGCTGCTGCGGTACGTGCGACAAGGTGGGCGGCCTCCCGGAACCGCTTCGTCGGCCGGAACCCGAGATCGGCGAGGACAACCTGATCCTGTCCTATTTCGGGACACTCAGGGTCACCTCGCTCCCGCACGCCCTCCTCGAGCACCGCGTTCTGATCGACCACAGCCAGCTCGCAAGCGACACGAGCATTCATCACTAGTCATGTACACGCTCACAACCGACCGGCCACGGTAGCCAAACAGCTGGGCCGCCTTGCTATGTGCGGTCCAGAATCGGTTGGTCGACCGCTGGCACGATTGCCTAGACGGCATACCCTCAATGCCCTTGTGTGACGGGATGTTTTTGCAACCAAGCTATTCTACGGGGCGCCTCCCCGGAACAGTCGTACCAAGGGGCGCATCGACGACTCTGCATGGATACTCTGCTGGATTTGCTGCCTCGGATCGAACGCCTCGGGTCCAGAGAGGCGCTGCGTTTCTGGAACGGATACCGTACCTGGCATTGGTCCTACGCCGATCTGGCTGCCGGGATCCGCCGATTCGTCGCGCACCTGGACGGCTTGGGAATTGGATCGGGAGACCGCCTCGTGCTGTGGTCCGACAGCCGACCCGAATGGGTCGCCGTCTTCTGGGCCTGCCTGGCGCGGGGAGTTCAGGTAGTTCCGCTCGACCACCACTCTTCTCCGGTATTTGTCTCCCGGATCGCCGGTCAAACCAGCGCGAAGTTGCTGGTTCACCACGGTGCGGCGGCTCGGCCGGTCTCGCCGGTGGAGCGCTTTGCCATCGAGTCGCTCAACGAGCTTCCCGAAGGACCCCGCTTCACGCCCGGTCCGGCGAGCGGAAACGATGTGGTGCAGATTCTCTACACCTCAGGGACCACCGCCGAGCCGAAGGGAGTCATCCACCGCCACCGGAACATCTGCGCCAACCTTGACCCCATCCGACAGGAGATCGATCGCTACAAGAAGTGGGCCCGGCCCTTCCAGCCGATTCGGATCCTCGACCTGCTGCCGCTCAGCCATATGTTCGGGCAGTCAATGGGGATCTTCGTCCCGCTCCTGCTCGACGCCTCGGCGACGTTCATGACCGGATTGCATCCGGCGGCGGTCCGCAAGGCAATTCGGAGAGAGCGGATCTCGGTCCTTGTTTGCGTGCCCCGCATGCTCGAAAGCCTGAGAGCTGACGTCGAGCGACGTCATCCTAGGACCAAGACCGTCCCGCCGAAAACGGGCGGGCCGCTCCGTCGCTGGTGGCGCCACCGGAACATCCATCGCGACTTCGGGTTGAAGTTCTGGGCCTTTGTCGTCGGGGGCGCGATGCTGAACCCCGAGACCGAAGCCTTCTGGTCCAGAATCGGTCTGCTTGTTGTCCAAGGCTACGGCCTCACCGAAACGAGCCCCGTGGTTTCGGTCAATCACCCCTTCCGCGCACGGCGCGGCACGCTGGGCGAGGTGATCGGGGGCCAGGAGGTCCGTATTGCCGATGACGGCGAGATCCTTGTCCGGGGGGCTAGTGTCGTGGCCGAGTACCTCGAAACCGGCGCCCGCCGCGCGCGGGCAGTGGACGAGGACGGTTGGCTGCACACGGGGGATGTCGGCGAGCTTGACCCCGAAGGCAGGTTGATATACAGAGGTCGGAAAAAGGATGTCATTGTCACCGCGGACGGCATGAATGCCTTTCCAGAAGACATCGAAAGGGCGCTTACGCGCGAACGCGGGGTGCGAGACGCGGCGGTTGTCCCGGTCGGGCCGGCCGGCGCGGAGCGAATTCATGCCGCGCTCATTCTCGACGACCCCGGCGAGGACCCGATCGCGATCGTCGAGCGAGTCAACCGCCGCCTGGAGCCGCACCAGAGAATCCAAGGCTCCTCGGAATGGCCGGAGGAAGAGTTTCCCCGCACCGCTTCGACCTTCAAGACCCAGAGACGGAAAGTCGCCGCGCGTTTATCCGCAACTGCTCAGATCCCGGAACCGGGCGGGGCGACCGGACTGGACCGGATCCTTCAAACGCTTACCCGGCGCCGCCGCGAAGACCTCACGGACGACCGGCGTCTGGCGGAAGACCTGGGCCTGTCGTCGCTCGAGCGGATCGACATGCTGGCCTCCCTCGAAGAACACTACGGAATCGAATTGGACGAGTCGGCCTTGTCGACGTTGTCGACCCTGGGGCAGGTTCGCGCGTGGGTCGCCGGCCAGGCCGAGCGCACGGCGCCGGAAGCGATCGGTGTTTCGCCGCATAGGCAGGCAGTGGAGCGAAGGGCGACCGTGGCGCGAATTCGACCTCCACGCTGGGCTCGGACCCGGCCAGTCTCCGCGATGCGCGGTGCGTTGCGGCGAGTCCTGTTTATCCCGCTGTTCCGTCACTACATCCCGCTGTCGGTTGGCGGGCTTCAAAACCTAGAGCGCCTCGCGCCCCCGCTCATTCTCGCGGCAAACCACGCGAGTCATCTCGACACCGTCGCGCTGACGGCAGCGCTACCGACCGAGTGGCAGGGCAGGCTGGCACCCGCGGTGCGTCAACAGTACTTCTTTCCGTCGGGAGCAAAACCAGAGTTGGGCCGGAGGGCGTGGCTGCGGTCGCTTTACTACCTCAGCTGCGGGCTGTTCAACGCTTATCCCCTGTCGCAGGACCTTGGCCAGGTCCGCGACACGCTCCGCTACACCGGAGAGATGGTCGAGGCGGGGTACTGCCCGCTGGTTTACCCGGAAGGGAGGCGGACACCGGACGGACGGCTTCGACCGTTTCAGCCGGGGGTCGGGCTGATGGCGCTCCGGCTGGAAGTGCCCGTGGTGCCCGTCTACTTGGACGGGTTGTTCGATGTCATGTCGCTGCATGACTCGTGGCCGCGCAGGGGACCGGTCCATGTCCAATTCGGGTCACCCATCCGTCCCGCCGAAGGTGAAGAGTACGCTCGGCTAGCTGAGCGGATCGAAGCAAGCTTCCGTCGAATGGCAGCTAGCCTGCGGCAGTGAGACCCGGATTGCCGCCCGAGGCGGTATTGCTCGACGCGGGCGCAGTGGCCGGGCAGCCGCCGGATCAGCGAACCGGAAAGAATATGTCAGTGCGCCACTTCGACAGGTCCGGCTCGGCACCAGGGTCAGTGACATAGACCTCCCAAGGCGCTCCGGCACCCTCGAGGCCCTGCGACTTGATCCACTCCGTAAGTGCCGCCCACGTACGCGGAAGGTCGTCGTACGGGCCCATGTGGGTGACGTTGGCCATGGACCCGCTGGGAAGCTCGCCAGCCCGGATCCTATCTGCGCCGGCCATCGGCGAGGCAACCGCCATCCCGCACTCGATCTCCAAGGTGTCGCCTTCCATCGAATGGTAGATCGTGAAAGGCATTCCGGCCGGTGCCTGCCCGCTCTGCTGGATGTAGCCGTACACCTCCCCGAATAGCGACCCCATAGTCTCGGCTAGCTTGTCCATCGTGGTCGCCGTGCAGATACCCAAGTAGGGCTGCGCAGCGAGTTCAATTGTCTTGAATTCAAGTTTCATCCGTAGTCCATGCTGCTCGCTCGTCCTGTCCGGTCCATTCACGGGACCCGTCGGCGTGATCGTCGTTATGGAACCTCAAGGTACCACGCTAAACCAAGCACCCGGCACAGCCCTTAGCGTCGATCTCGAGTAGTCGCCGGCAGTCGAAAGGAGCGTGCGGTTTCGCCGTCGATCAAGATGGGCTCGGGCCGTTGGTGAGATGGGTGACTGAACGATGCCTCTTGCGGATCGGCCGCCACTCGGCCCCCTCGGCTCCTGTTCGCGCTATAGCATGATGGCCCGGATCGGCTCGCCTTCCACGTCGGTGAGACGGAAGTCCCGGCCTTGGAAGCGATAGGTCAATTGCTCATGGTCGACGCCGAGGCAGTGGAGGATCGTGGCGTTCAGGTCAAACAGGCTGACGCGGTCCTCCCGGGCGTGATAGCCGAACTCGTCGGTGGTCCCGAAGGTCATGCCGGGCTTGATGCCCCCGCCGGCAAGCCACATGCAGAAGCCGTAGGGATGATGGTCCCTGCCGTAGTCGGCACCGCTGCCTTGAGAAATGGGTGTCCGACCGAATTCACCGCCCCACGTCACGAGAGTCTCCTCGAGGAGACCGCGCTGCTTCAGATCTGTAAGCAGCGCCGCCATCGCCTGATCGACACCGCGGCACTGGCGCGTGAGATCCTTTGCCAGATTGCTGTGATGGTCCCACCCCATGTCAAACAGCTGAATGAATCGAACGCCCCGTTCGGCAAGCCGGCGGGCGAGCAGGCAGTTGTTGGCGAACGACAATGGCTTGCCTGGTTGTGTTCCGTATAGTTCGTGAGTGGCCTTGGACTCCTTGGAGGTGTCCATCAACTCCGGCACGCTGGTCTGCATCCGATAGGCCAGTTCAAAGCCCGCGATCCGCGCAGCGATCTCTGGATCATTGAACTCGTCGAACTGATTGCGATTGAGCTGCTCGAGCAAGTCCAATTGCTCCCGACGGGCCGCGTCGCCGACGCCCTTGGGGTTCGAGAGAAACAGCACGGGGTCGCCTTGGGAACGAAACTCAACGCCTTGGTGCTGGCTCGGGAGAAAGCCGCTTGACCAGTAGCTTTCTAGAAGCGGCTGGATCTTGACCCCCGAAGGGAGCACGACGAACGCCGGCAAGTCCTGAACTTCGCTGCCCAGCCCGTACGACAGCCAGGCCCCGAGCGTCGGCCGGCCGTAGCGCGCGCTGCCGGTCGTCATGAAGGAAATCGCCGGCCCGTGGTTGAAGGTTTCCGTGTGGAGCGATCGAATCAGGCAGAGATTGTCCGCCGCGCCGGCGGTGTGGGGCAGCAGCTCGGAGACGTCGAGACCTGCATCGCCGTGCTTGGAAAATTTCCAGGGAGATCCCTTGATCTTGGGGTCCGACTCCTTGATCATGGCGAACTGGTGGTCCTTGATGATCGATTTGGGCATCAGCTGGCCGTCACGTTGCGCGAGCAATGGCTTGGGATCGAACAGATCCACATGCGACGGCCCTCCCGACATGAACAGGGAGATGACGCGTTTGGCGCGCGGAGCGTAGCGACGAAAGCCGGTCGCAACGTTTCCGCCGGCCAGCAAGTCGGGATTGAGCAGGGACGCCAGGGCGATGCCGCCGATACCCGCCGCCCCGTTCGACAGGAAATGGCGTCGCGTGCGTTCCAGACTGGCTCGGCGTTGCATCATTGCTTGCTGATCGTTTCGTCCAGGGCGAGGATCGTCGAAGCGACCATGGTCCATGTCGCCAGCTCGACAGGAGGAAGTGATGCATGGACGGGCCTGCGGCCATCAACAACGGAGTCCGCGGAATCGGGACTGCCTGCAAATCGCTCGCGCTGTTTGTGAGCAAATGCCTGAAACATTTGCGATTCCGCGTCGCTGGGACGACGAGCCAGCGCCATTTCATAGGCGTATCCGATTCGTCCGGGATCCGTGCCGGACTCGCTTTCCGAAAGGATGCGACCTCCAAAAGCTCGGGCAGCCTCGAATGCAACGGGGTCATTTAGAAGGACCAAGGCCTGCAACGGCGTATTGCTGCGGTTCCGCCGAACACAGGAACGCTCGCGCGACGGCGCATCGAAGAGGGCAAGGCTCGGATAGGGGTACATGCGTTGCCAGAATGTGTAGACGCCGCGCCGAAAGCGATCCTCGCCGGGACTGGTTTTCCACTCCCCTGCCGTCGCGTCACGAAACTCGCCGACTTGGCTCGGCTGAAGCGGATAGACACTGGGGCCGCCGATCTTGCGACTGAGCAAACCGCTGATCGCGAGCATATTGTCCCGGACCTGTTCGGCGGGCAGTCGGTGCCGGGGACCGCGGGCAAGCAGTCGGTTATAGAAGTCCTTGGACCGTACGCCCTCGTCGACTTTGGAGCTTTGCTTGTACGTTTCCGAAGTAACGATCAACTGAACGACGTGCCGCATGTCCCAGCCGCTTTCGACGAATTCCACTGCGAGCCAATCCAGCAGCTCCGGATGGCTGGGGAATTCACCTTGATTCCCGAAATCTTCGACCGTGCTCACTAGGCCGATCCCGAAGAACTGCTGCCACAGGCGGTTGACGAAGACCCGTGCCACCAGCGGGTTCTCGGCATCGACCAACCACTTGGCGAAGCCGAGCCGATCGACCTTCATTCCTTCCGGAATGCGGCCGAGGATCTTCGGCACGCCCGGCGACACTTGTTGCCCCTTGTTCTCGAAATTCCCGCGAACCAGAATGTGCGTCTCGCGTGGCGTGTCCATCTCGACCATCACCTGAGCTGTCAGCAAACCTTCCGACGCCAACTTGGCTTTGAGCGTTGCGGCGTCCGTCTCCGCCCCGTCGGCTTCGATGCGCGGGAGCGTGGTGTCTTCCAGTTCCACGAGCAAACGCGGACCATGCACACCAAACGTTTTCCCGTAGTGCGGAATGTTGTTGAAGATCGCGAACAATTGGTAATACTCGTGCTGGCTAATGGGATCGTACTTATGGTCGTGGCATTCGGCGCAGGCGATTGTCATGCCGAGCCAGACGCGGCCGGTAGTGTCGAGCCGATCTACGATTCCCTTGATGCGAAATTCTTCCTTGCGCGGGTTGTTCCCCAGGGCCTGCATCGAGTTGCGGTGAAACCCTGTGGCGATCTTTTGGGACTCCGAGGCGTGGGGCAGCATGTCCCCGGCCAGTTGTTCGATCGTGAATTGATCGAATGGCATATTGGAATTGAATGCCTCGATGATCCAGTCGCGGTAGTGCCACATGGTCCGCGCATGATCCGCAGCGAAACCTGTTGTGTCCGCATAGCGAGCCGCGTCCATCCACTCCTGAGCCATTCGTTCGCCATAGTGTGGCGAGTCGAGCAGGCGCTCGACGAGTTGTTCGTAAGCGTTCGGACGCGTGTCGTGAAGAAAAGCCCTGACTTCGGAAAGGCTGGGCGGCAATCCGGTCACGTCGAGGCTCAGCCTCCGGACCAACGTTCTGCGGTCGGCCCGCGGCGAAGGCTGCAAGCCGTCAGACGCGAGACGATCGCGGACAAAGGCGTCGATCGCGCTATCTCCACGCCCTCCCTCCCGCGGCCACGGCACTGCAGGACGCTTCGGTGGGACGAAGGCCCAGTGTTTATCGAAGTCGGCGCCCGAGTCTATCCAGCGCTTGAGCAGTTCGACCTGCGCCTCGCTGAGTTTCTTGCCGGTGGCCGGCGGCGGCATCCGCTGGGTGGGCTCGGCGGCTTGCACACGCTGTATCAAGGGGCTTGCTTCGGAGTCGCCGGCGCGAATTGCGTGGCTGCGCTTATGGAGATAGAGATTTGCCTTCGGCTCCCGCACGCCGGGCCCGTGACACTCGAAACAATTCTCAGAAAGGATTGGGCGAATGTCCTGGCTGAAGCTAAGCTGCTGGGCGATCACGCTCCGGGCACACAAACTCAACATGGCGAGCAGTGCAGCAGCGATGGGGGTCACGGCACCCTTCGACTTAAGGCTGCCGGAATGAAGCAATTGTCCGTCCCCGTTCTCTGCACGAGGGCTCTTTCCGGTGCGGGAGGGCTTAGCCGAGGGCATTTTCAGGCTGGAGTCTCGAATGGAGTCTTGCTGCGGCCACCGTCCTGGGCTTCCTCTTCCTGCTAGCACTCGTCACCGTATTCCAGCAGCGAAGGCCCGCGCTTACAGGAGCCGATGACGGCTCGCTTTGAAGGGGAGGCGGTCGACTGGGAACAAGAGAATTGTACTGTGGACCGAGTTACAGCGCTTAACTGTCTTCACAGAATTGAAGCGACGCCTGTAGGGAACCTCGCCGGAACTCTTCGAGAGACGCCTCGCTAGCGTCCGATATTAACGAGGCCGCGTCCCGTTCGGAATCGGCGAGAGCTGCAGGACGAGTCTGATGCGTAGAGTCCCGCAGATCTCCATTGCCGAGGCTGCCAGGCTGTTCAGGTCGGGAGGCAAGTTGATTGTCGGAGGGTTCGGCATGAGCAGGCATCCAGTCCCTCTGCTGCACGCTCTAGCAGAGACCCAGATCAGGGACCTGACCTACGTCGGCATCAATGTCGGCGAACCAGGTCTCGGTGGCGGTGTCCTATTGCGAAGTGGCCGACTCGAGCGGGCAATCGGCTCGTGCTTCACTGGGAATGCAGAGGCGCTCAGGGCGGCCCAATCCGGAGACATTGAAGTGGAACTGTTGCCGCAAGGCTCGCTGGGCGAGGCAATCAGGGCGGGTGGCGCAGGGATAGGCGGATTCTTCACGCCGGCGTCAGCCGGAACTCCATTGGCGGATGGAATGGAGACGCGTCTCGTGGACGGTCATCAGATGGTTCTCGTCAGGCCGATCCGCGGGGACGGCTCTCTCATCAGAGCTTGGAAGGCTGACACGGCTGGCAATCTACACTGCCGCATGCCCGAGAGCAATTTCAATCAGGCAGCTGCGAGGGCTTCAGCCTAGTGATTGCAGAGGTGGAGGACATCGTTCCGGTCGGCGAACTCGCTCCCAAAACGATCCACGCGCCCGGGCGCTTTGTCGACTACTTGGTGCTGGCGCGCCCCGAAACCGTTCGGCAGCCGGACCGTCAGGCCATGAAGAGGCATTGGACGGATAGCGGCTAGGGGCAACCGGCACATCCGATTCGGACTGGCTGCTAGGCTCCTGGCCTGACTGGCCCGCGTTCAAGCCTGGCCCGCATGCTCTCGAGCACGACGGCGTGCTCGGGATCCAACACTAGGTTGCTGAACTCCCGCGGGTCTGTCGAGTGGTCGTAGAGTTCCTCCCCACCACCATCGCCTTCCCAGCGGATGTAGCGATACCGATCGGTTCGCACGGTGCGTCCGTAGATGCGGTCCTCCCACTGGACCTGGGAGAATGCCGCATCCTTGACCGATCCCGAAGGATCGTCCAATAAGGGCGCCAAGCTGACTCCCTCCAGGTTCGCCGGCGGCTCGAGCCCGCACAGGTCTGCCAGGGTGGGGTAAAAATCTACGAACTCGACGAGCGCATTCGACGAGCGGCCGGCCCCTCGCATGCCGGGAGCCGAGATGATGAGCGGCGCGCTCACCGACTCCTCCATCAAGCTCATCTTCTGCCAGTGCGTGTGCTCGCCAAGGTGCCAGCCATGGTCTCCGAAGAAGAGAACGACCGTGCGGTCAGCCACCCCTAGCCGCTCAAGTTCGTCGAGCACCCTTCCGGCCTGCTGGTCCATGAACGAGACCGACGCGTAATAGCCTCGCAGCGAAATGCGCTGGTTCTCTTCGCTCATGCCCATCTGGTGCCATAGGAACGGTCGCAGGTTCTTGGCAGGCGCCGGGATGTCGTCGAGATCGTCAGGCGGATTCGTCACCAGTTCGATGTCCTCCAACGGATACATGTCGAAAAAGCTAGATGGAGCAACGAACGGCGTGTGGGGCCGGACGAAACCGAGACCGAGAAAGAACGGATCGTTCCCTGTCGAGCGGAGCAAGTCGATCGCGGTGTCGGCAGCCGCACTATCCGCCTGGCCTGTAGCGTCGGCCGTCTGGACCCATTGCATCTTGAGACCGTGACGCAAGTCGGGGTTCGGGTCCCCGCCCGGCCCCGCGCTCTCGTGCTCGTCGCCAGCCGGGCTGATGGAGACATCCCACGACGGCGGGTCTTGGTGCCTCATCGTACCGACGCCTCCCGGAACGCCCATGTGGAAAATCTTGCCAACGCGCATCGAGCGCCAGCCGTTGTTCTTGAACAACTGCGGAAGCGTGACTGCTTCAGGGTGGTTGTCACGGAAGTCGACGTTGGCGTTGGTAACAACTCCGGTCGTGTCTGGGCGCAAACCGGTCATTAACGACGCACGGCTGGGGCCGCAGAACGGGAACTGGCAGTATGCGTTGTCGAATCGCACGCCACGGGAGGCTAGGCGATCGATGTTCGGCGACTTGACGACAGGGTGCCGGTAACAGCCCAGCGTCGATGTCAGGTCGTCGGACGCGATGAACAGGACGTTGAGGGGCGGGTCGGAACGGGAACAGCCAATTGCGCTAGCGGCAAGCAAGGTCGTGAATTCGCGTCGCGACGTCAAGGTGGACATGGCCATCATTATTTCGCGAGCTAGAGGAGGGCGCCAGTCGCGAGACGAGCCGGAGTGCCGCGGGAAGAACTGCTTCATCACTGCCACGGGTGGATCGCCTTAGGCAGGATTCAACGGCTAGCTGCCGTCGAAGTGTCGCTTGACTGGGGCAAAGAACGTGGGCGTCGCACAGCGAATGGCCACCCGCATGATGTAGATCGACCTGCTGCGCTGCAACGTCAATATCTGGCAGCGACACCGCGAAACCCTGGGGTGACCAGAAGACGGTTGGCTGGACCGCCCACCTGCATGCACGCATCCTTTGCCTAGGCGCGGCGAAGCCGAGCGCCACGTCAAGGAAGTACCCCTGCTCGTTGGAAGTGGTCGACCGTGCCGCACCCGTGGAGAGGTGGGTGACGGTAACCGCAACATCCGGCACTGGAATTCCCGGCGGTCCGTGAGCCGCAAACTTGAGTGCAGAGTCACAGTACAGCAGGACGGGGCGTGACATCTACTTATATTGGTGTGGTCGGAGTCGACCACTCGGTCCAGTCAACGGTGCCGCCCCAGCAATTGGCCGCCGGCAGGTTTGGACCGTCCGTAAGCGTTCCTCTCTATCGCCCGCCCAGCGCCGTGCCACGCTGAGATCAACCATGTACGACGCAATCGTCATCGGCGTAGGGGGGATGGGCAGCGCGACGCTCTTCCATCTGGCCCAAAACGGCGCCAACGTGATGGGACTGGAGCAGTTCGGCATCCCGCACGCGTTCGGTTCGTCGCACGGATCGACCCGCATCATCCGATTGCCCTACTCCAAGGGCTCCGAGTACGTCCCGTTGCTGCGCGCCGCCTATCGGTATTGGCGAAAGCTAGAGGACGTGTCGGGCGAAACGGTCTTGCACGTCACGGGAGGGCTCGACATAGCTCCGGAGGGGAGCTGGATGGTCGAAGGTTCATCACGGTCGTGCGACGAACATGGCCTCGAATACGAGGAACTCGTCGGGACGGAGGTTAACAGAAGGTTCCCCGGTTACCGCCTGCCCGCCTGCATGCGGGCAATTTATCAGCCCGACAGCGGCTATGTCTTGTCAGAAGTCGCGATCACCGCATACGCAGCGGCTGCACGTTCATTAGGTGCAAGAATCCTGACGGATACCCAGGCATTGGGTTGGCGGCAAATACGGAATGGGCTGAGGGTCAGTACGAGCAAGGGGGATTTCGAAGCGAAGCGTTTGGTCATCACCGCCGGCCCATGGATCGGCACCCTGAGTTCCGAATTGCAGCGACTGTGTCAGCCCGAGAGACAGGTGATGCTCTGGACAGGTCCCTTGGACCGGCGGCCCTTCGATCCTGGATGCTTTCCGGTTTTCAGAATGCTGGCCCCGTTCGGCCGATTCTACGGTAATCCTGACCACCTTGGCGAGGGCTTCAAGATCGCCAAGTACCACCATCTGGAGCAGAAACTGGAGCACCCCGCCGAGCTCGACCGCGAATGCCACCCGGCAGACGAGGCTGTCTTGCGCGAAGCCGTCAAGGAATACTTCCCATTGGCGAACGGAGAAACTCGCAAGATGGCCGCCTGCATGTTCACCAACACTCCTGACGGCGACTTCATCCTCGACCAGTACCCAAGGCAAAGCAACGTCTTCGTGGCGGCCGGGTTCTCCGGGCACGGCTTCAAGTTTTGCAGCGTTGTCGGGAAGATCATGGCCGAGTTGTGCCTAAATCACCCGCCGACCTGGGACATTCGCCGTTTCAGACTGGCACGTGAGCGGTGGGCCGAAGTGGTCCCGGGCACCAAGACAGTACCTCGGCAGTCCTAGGGGGTACTCCGCAACTCTGCTCTCGTGGCGACGGGCCGAATTCCAGCAACGGGGCATCACCCTTTCCCCGTTTCTCGGCCCTGTTGCCCGAGGTCGGGGACTAAGCCGCCGCGCCGCTACGGTACTAGTCCGGAACGCCGGCGTCACGGTGCGCTGGAGCACCGGTTAACAAGCGCTGACATGGCATGCAGTCCTCGCATAACGAGTGTCCGTGCGACCCGGAGACCAGAGAATGGAGCAAGAATTGCGAGCGTGACCGAGGCTCCTAGGTATCATCCAACGCCTGGCATATTTCTGCGCTCGTGAAGCACGGCAACGTCAAGCGAGAAGCTCGAAAAGGTCGTGAACGAGCCCAGCACGCCAACTGCAAGGAATGCCGGCAACTCCTTGCTGGCATTGAACCTTGTCGCAAGGAACTCAACGATAGTGGCCAGAATGAATGATCCCGCCACGTTGACAAAAAGCGTGCCGAACTGAAATCTGGCACCAAGCGAGCGCGTGAATCAGTCGGTTGCGAGAAAGCGGGCTCGCACACCGAATGCACAGCCAATGGCAACTGCAAGGAAGAGTCTCCTTTGGGCCTAGTCCGCACGGTCAAATCCGAGGTTCCGGCCCTCGGACATTCGGGCGGAGACAATCGCCAAGCAAGATGACCGCCCGATCGGATCTTCAGATTGGGGGCTGCCGCTGCTACGGGGGTCGTCTACCCCGATACAAGACGAATAGCAGACGTAGGTCTTCGATTTGCCTAGTGACTGCGTGGAATTGAAGCAGATTTCCTCGTGGGGCAGGTTGAGTGATCCCGGGATATGCTCTCGGGCATAGGCCTCGGCAGGACGGCCATCGACCGCGAGGACGGGCTCGTTTTTGCTCAAGGCGACGTAAAGGTCCCGGGAATCGGTCTCGTAAGCGAGCTCGCGCTGGTAGTGATTATCTGATCAATGGTCATGGTTGGTTCGCGGTCTTTCGAGATTTGGCTTCGGCTTCGCGCAGCGGCTCGACCGCGCTCCGTCGCTCCGCGGAAACTCCAGCAGGCCTTGCTGGAACGAGATTCCAGCGGCCGAAGGCTCGAGCAGGCCGTCAAGCGTAACGATTTCCCAAGAATTCGAAGCGATCGCGATCGACAAAGATGTTTCCGTGGACGAGCCCAAGGCACGGTATCCTCAGGTCGCGCGAAGCCGCGCAATCAAGCGTCTCGGCGGCCAGGAGTCGTTAGCGAGCAATGCGGAGCCGATACCCAACGATCACTCGGAGAGCCCTTCTTGGTGGAGCGTCAGGCCTTGCGGGCCGGCAGATCTTCGCACAGCCTCGGCGCGATCGAGGAGATCTTGCGAATCAAGCCGCCGAACGTCAAAGGCAAGATACAGCAGACGAGGCCGGCCCCGCGGTAACGGCAAAGGCGGTCCTTGACGAATCGATCGGCTCGGATGTAGAACTCTTCGTCGACCGTCACAGGATCGCTTCCATGACCGGAGTCGAGTTGCGCTTGCACCGCCCTAGAAGGGCGGAGCCGGCCATCCGATTCGACCGGCCATGGGAAGGGCCCACATCAGCGTACGTCACGGTGTTCGAGGACCAAGGTCGCTTCCGGATGTACTATCGCGGCTCGCCGGGGGGCAGCCAGTCAGAGCAGACCTGCTACGCCGAGAGCGACGACGGAATCGAGTGGCGAAAACCGGACCTCGGCCTGTTCGACTGGCCCGGATCGATGAGAAACAACATCGTCTGGCGAGGCGTAGGCACACACAACTTCACGCCGTTCAAGGACCCGCGTCCCGACCTGCCCGACACGGAGCGCTACAAGGCCGTCGCTCGCGGCGTCGACCCCAAGGTGGCGCTGCATGCATTCGTTTCCGCCGACGGGATTCGATGGAGCCCCGTCTCGCCGCGAGCCGTCTTTTCCGACGGCAAGTTCGACTCTCAGAATCTAGCCTTCTGGGATCCGAACCGTGGCAAGTACCGATGCTATTTTCGGACGCCGTACCAAGGTGTCCGGGGCGTCGGCGTCGTCGAGTCGGACGACTTCCGGCGGTGGGAAAGCCCCCAGCTACTCACGCTCGATCCACCCTCCCCCGAGCACTTCTATACGAATGCGACCATCCCCTACTTTCGAAACCCTCGCTACTACTTCGCTTTCCCAAAGCGCTTCCTGCCCAAGCGGCGCCAGTTGCGGGATCACGGCAGCGACGGCATCTCCGAAGCCGTCTTCCTCAGCAGCCGAGACGGCCTGCACTTCGATCGAACCTTCATGGAAGCATGGGTTCGGCCGGGACGAGACCGGCGCAATTGGGGCGACAGAAGTACGATGCCCGCATGGGGACTGCTCCAGACCGCCGAAGACGAGCTCTCCGTATACATAAGCCAGCACTACAGATTCGACAGCGCGCACTTGCTGCGGGGCACCCTGCGTTTGGACGGGTTCGCATCGGCGCATGCCGATTACTCCGGGGGAGACCTTGTCACGGCACCCCTCAGATTCAAGGGGCGTCATCTTGCTCTGAACTACTCAAGCGGGGCAAGCGGCTCCGTCCGCGTCGAGTTCCAGAGCGAATCCGGCAAGCCACTGCCCGGGTTTGCGTTGGCCGACGCGCCCGAGCTGTACGGTGACGCAATTGACGAGGCGTACAGCTGGAAGCATGGAAACGATGCCTCGTCGCTCGAAGGCGAGCGCGTGAGGATTCGCTTTGCGCTGAAGGACTGCGACCTGTATTCGTATCGCTTCACGCGGTAGCGCTGGCTGCGGCAGATGGGCCGGAGCCGATCCCCTGCCCTCGGTTCCGTCCATTGAAACCGGTCCCGCAGAACTGTTTCCAGGCGTCGCGAGCCGGTCATGGCCCTCGTTCAAGGCCGGGTCACGCCGCTTTCTCGGTTTGTGCCACTTTCCAACGCGCTCAGCACGGCTTCGGCACGCGCCCCAGAGAAGAGAGTTACGCGGCGAATTCGGTCATGGAAGAGTCGAAGATTTTATGGGAGGCCCCGACCTTCGCGACCTAGTTCAGCACTCACCTAGCGGTCGCAGCGTCCGAAGCGGGGAAAATGGATCCCGATTACTGGTTCGACGGCCCCCGCCCAGGCCGTAAGGGACTCTCTCACACGGGCGGCTTGGCCGCGATTCTAGAATGGATGTCGTAGCGAGATTCCAATGACTGTGCCAAGACTCCTGCCACTTCTGCTTTTGATTCCGGCCCTGGCTGAGGCGGAGAGGGTTCAGTACTGCGTCCTGTTCGGCGTCGGCGAACAGGAGCCCGCACGATGGGACGGGTCGATTGAGGCGACCGGCGCGCGCATCCTGGACGTTTCCGGTTGGAGACTGAGCCGAAACGACTCGGTCACTGGGTCGAAGTGGCGACTCGCGACGCGCCGCGTAGCTCTAACCCGCGGGCAAACCGATCTCAGCCGATACCCCGCGCTTGAAACTGGCGTGTACGTTCTCGCAGATACGCTTGACGCCAACCCGCTGTTCCGGATTCGCACCGAGCAGGGCGACACGTCGTTCCGCCCGTCTGACATTACCTACGGGAATCCCGCGATGCTGATGGGGGGGCGGGTGTCTGTTGAGCGGATTCCCGTTCTGAGGGTGCTCACGAGCTCGCCGGAAGAGCAAGACCTGCCATCGACGGCGACCGCCGGAGACACGGTGTACATGGCCTATGTCGAGTTCACGCACGGTGACCGAGGCATGAGATGGCGACGGCAGCTCCGCTCGGAGCCGGAGTCCTTCGATCCCTTGGCGAGGCCGACGGGGGGCGACCGTGTCTGGCTGCGCGAGTATTCGATCTCCCAGGGGACCTGGGGAGAACCCGAACCTGTTAGCGCAGGGGGCGAGGACGTCTACTCGGTCGCGGTCGCAGTCGATGGCGGCGGGCGAGTGTGGGTCGTCCGGTCGAAACAGGTGGGCGGCAACTTCGACATCTATGCCAGCTACCGCAATCAAGGGAAGTGGTCGGCCGAGCAGCGCGTAACAACCGACGCCGGCCCGGACATCAGCCCGGCCGCGGTGACCGCGGCCGACGGGGCGGTCTGGATCGCGTGGCAGGGTTATCGAGGAAGCTTTGAGGCTTTGGTCGCACGGCAAGCTGGCGATGGGTTCCCAGCCGAGCAAAGGGTGTCGAATTCCAGCCAGAGCGATTGGGCTCCGCGCATCGCGGCTGCTGGCAACGGGGACGTGGCCGTTTCCTGGGACACCTACGACGACGGCAGCTATGACATTTACGCCCGGCGTTTGTCGCACGACGGTGAAATAGAACTGGGCTCCGTTGTCGCAGTGGCGGCGAGTCCTCTTTTCGAAGCGCGGTCGAGCGTCGCATTCGACGCCCAAGACCGGCTCTGGGTCGCGTACGAGGAGTCGTTCTCCGGCTGGGGCAAGGACTTCGGAGCGTACGAAACGACCGGTTCGGGGCTCTATCAGGACACGACGGTTCGAGTGCGGGTGATCGAGGGCGAGCGCTTGTACCAGCCGGCTTCTCCCGTCGCTGACGTGTTGAATAACCGGCCCGCCTCCAATCCAAACAACCGCAGGGGCGGGCCCGCAAGAGAGCGGGCACACCGGCCGCAGCCGGATCCGGCGCTGGCCTCGGAGCGTCGGCCGAACACGACTCCGTATCCGGGCGGCAAGATCGCCCGCGAAGGGTATCCCCGGCTGGCGATCGACGACTCGGGGAACGTCTTCCTGGCTTTGCGTACGTCGGCTGGCGACATCTGGGGACCTCTAGGGACGACGTGGTTCGAGCATTTGGTCCGGTTCGACGGTAAGGCTTGGGAGGGGCCGGTGTTTCTCGGACGGTCGGACGGGCTTCTGGACCAGCGGCCCGCAGTGACAGCCACTGGAACGGGTAACTTGCTGATTATCGGGACGACGGACCACCGCTTCACCGAAGCCGATCGTCGGAACGTGAACCGAAACGATTTCGACTTCGACTTGGTCGCGCACGAATACAAGACCAAGAGCGGGACTGGTGACTATCAGCTGGAACCTGTGCCGGACGGAGGTTCCCCGCAGCCGATAGCCGGTCTGGAGAAAGAGCTTGAGCAAGTCTCGATGATGAGGGACTATCGGACCACCCTCGGCGCCGAGACGCTGCGGCTGATGCGCGGCGAGTTCCACCGCCACACCGAAATCAGCGGCGACGGAGCTCGGGACGGCGGCATCATCGACGCCTGGCGCTATTTCATCGACGCGTCCTACCTGGACTGGGCGGGCTGCTGCGACCACGACAACGGCTACCGCGAATACCCTTGGTGGCGCACGCAGAAGCAGTCGGACGCATTCCATTTGGCAGGCAAGTTCGTGACTCTGTTCAGCTACGAGCGCAGCGTGCGCTATCCCGAGGGGCACCGCAATCTGCTGTTTGCTGAGCGGGGAATTCGGCCACTGCCGCGGCTACCGAGAACAGCGGAGGACTCGCCCAGCGTACCGGCGCCGGACACGCAAATGCTCTACCGCTACCTGCGGCAGTTCGGCGGCCTGGCTGCGGTCCACACATCGGGGACGCGCATGGGCACCGACTGGCGCGACAACGACCCCGAACTCGAGCCTTGGGTCGAAATCTACCAGGGCGATCGGCAGAATTACGAGATCCCCGATGCTCCCCGTACTAACTCAGCCGAGGATTCCATCGGAGGCTGGAGGCCTTTGGGGTTCGTCTCGAACGCGCTGGCGAAGGGGTATCGGCTGGGATTCCAAGCCTCGAGCGACCACATCTCCACGCATATGTCTTACGCGAATGTCTGGGTGACCGAGCCGACGCGAGAAGCGATGCTGGAAGGAATTCGAAAGCGCAGGGTCTACGGTGCGACCGACAATATCCTCGCTGACGTGCGAAGTCACGGGCACTTCATGGGCGAGGAGTTTGAGACGAGAGATGCGCCGCGCATCGAGATCAAGTTGGTCGGCACGGCTGACTTTGAACGAGTATCGATCATCAAGGACGGGCGCTATGTCCATTCGGTGAATCCAAAGACCCGTCGGGTCAACATGGCGTGGACTGACAAGGCCGCGCGAACCGGGGACACCTCGTACTACTACGTTCGCGGGGAGCAGGCGGACGGCGAGATCGTCTGGGTCAGCCCGATGTGGATCACACGCCGTTGAAGCTGGGCGAGGAGGCCCCGATCGGTCGCCGTTGTTACCGACGAGGAGCGCCAGTTAAATCGGACGGCTGGAACGCCGTCGAGCGACCGGCGCAGATTCCGTCCCATGCCCCGTAAAGAACGACGACGCAGAACCGCAGCTCGTCTGTGGCGGTCAGCAGCCGTGGACCTCGGGTGCGGAGCTTGGCTCGCAATCAGGCATTCGCTGGGCGGAGCAGTGCGGCTACTCCGCCGCTCAGCGATCCTTCAAGTAGCGGGCGACGGTTTCCACGGTCTCGAACCAGATCTCGTTCCGAGGGTCTTGCAGGTACACGATGAGTTGCTCGAGCATCTCGATACGCGTGGTCTGCCGTCCCGAGCGCGCCATTTCGTGGCCCGCAAGCACGAGCCATTGCCCGGCCTCGCGAGCGGTTTCGACCAAAGTCCTGATCTCGGGAAAGTCCATTCCATCCATCGACATCCCGGTAACCTGGGCCGGGTCATGGAAGACAGGGTCGTTCGGCGTCTCGTCCAGCCAGCCCCGCCCGCTCAGAAACAGTTCGGCGATCAGCGGCACGTAGCTCCGAGTCGATTGACCGCGGCCGACAAACGTTTGCCCGCACGGGTAGGCGAAGCTGACGGGCTCTACGCCAAGCATTTCTCCAAGCCTTCGATTGGACTCGATCAATTCCTTCCGCATCTCGTCCAGCGAGTAGTTTTCAAGCGCAGCCTCGCGCGACCACTCGAAATTACCGGTGCACGGGTGGCGCAGTGAGTGGTTGCCGATCTCGTGGCCCGATGCGACAAGTCTCTTCCACCCGGCGAGTCTTTCTTCAACTCTCGCCGGCACCACATAAAAGGTTGCCTTGGCTCCTAGACGGTCGAGCACCGCGAGCCCTGTGTCGACCTGGGAGGAGCGGGCGTCGTCGAAACTGAGACTGACGGCGGCGCGCCTGCCCTCGGGCCAAGCGAATTCGGCGGCCGCCGTCTGCGCCCGAATAGCGGAGGGCGCCGCCAAGCAGAGCTGGAACAAGAGGACACGGACGAAAACACGCATGAAGGTACTCGCTCGATGACGGAATCAACCTGAATTCGAGATGTGGTCCAGCTTCCCGTTGCGATTAGGCACCGTGGCGGGGTGCGCGCAGCCCGCGAATTCCGCCCACGGGGCATGGCGGGAGGCAACCGACAGGAGGCCAGCTGCTCTACGGCTCACATGGACACGGCAAAGAGGAAGTCCGCCAAGGCTCTCAAGAGCAAGCGCCGTGACGGGACCGAATCCAAAGAAGTCCAAAGCAAGGCAAGTCTAGCAGATCATGCCAAGCGTAAGTCGATTCAAATCAAATATTAGATTTGTCATATAGATTAAGATAAAGTTTTAATTCATTAAAAAGTGTAGCGTCCTCTCGAAGCCTTGGCAGATGCTCATCTAGGACAGGGACTGCCACGGCGCGTGGACGCGAACTCCCTCCATGGCTACTCAGTGACGAGCAGCGCGAGCAGCTGGAGCCGTAAGCGCACTCGACATTCATGCCGCGAGGCTTGGTCCTGCGGGCCCGCATCGTTGTGGCCGTTGCCGGGGGATTGACGAACACCGGGGTCGCGGAGCGCAGAGTGCCTCTCCCTCGCCGAGTTACGGGCGCCAGGCCAGGGGTCGCCGCGGGCAGATCTGGGCTGGCAGCTTCCAGTCCCGCTGCCTCAAACGCCTCGCCCCGCCGCTCGCTGGATCCTCGCTAGCATCGCAGCCGCTAGTCGACCGACCGCAGGGCCACCCGCTGCCGAGGCAAGATCAGCCTCGGTCGATTTTCCAGTAGACGGTTCCATGCAGCCCGGGTACTGTTCGGGTTTCCCGTCGCTGCATGCACGCGTGCGAGCAGGTAGTAGCTGGATTCGAGGAGGGGTTCCCGGCGAATCGCGCGTTCGATCTGTGCAATCGACTCTCTCCTTCGTCCTATGTCCCACCAGGCTGCTGCGAGCGAGTTGCGAAAGAGGGCTCGCTTCGGGGCCAATTGCACGGCTCGTTGCAAGGCGCGCAGACCGTTTCGCGGTGCCCCCGCCAGGACTAGGCCGGTCCCCAATGCCTCCAGAATGCTCGCGTCCCGTTCGTAGTGCAAGGCTGCCTGCTTCAACAAGTTGACTCCCTCCTCGATGCTGTTGGCGACCGCTTCATCCTGACCCAGACGGATAATTGCGATACCGAGGTTGCGGAGCCCAAGCGGGCCCTCCTGCGGTTTCCATGGCCTGAGCTGCTGAGGCTGCACCGGATTCGCATGGGGCATAGGCCGCCGGGCGATGCGGTGGTCCGTGAACGCGCTGTGGCCGCTGTCATGGGATTGCCGCTTGGGCATGTGGCACGTAATGCAGTCGTTCGCAAGCTCTGCGTGGTCGACATCGAGGGCTTGTTCGTGGCACGACATGCAGCGGCGGCTGAGTTCGGCGGCAGCTACCCCGGGCGGGGAGTGGGGGTCGTGGCAAGTGCCGCACCAGAGTTGTTCGCCGCTTTGCTCAGCGCATCGACTTAGGGCTAACTGCTCGACATGGCTCACGACTTGGAATCGGCGCTGTCCGGCCGCCCCTTCTGACCCGCCTATGAAGACTGACCAGTACTCCTCAAGACGCCGACCCGGCTCAAATGAGCCGAATGTCTGCCCGGGGTTCAAGACCCGAACCAATCCGGAGAGGTGGCACTGTTCACAGACACTATCGCGCTCGCGCGGCGGCGCTTTCGCCGGATTGAAGATGGTCGAAGCTCGGGGGGACTCCAGATGCGCTTCGGCACGGCCGTGGCATCGGTCACACGAAATCGCCTCCGCGTCGAACGGCGGTACCCGATAGCGGTTGACCGATGCGGCGACAGGCCGAGGCCGTCCGGCGTGACACCAAAGACAGTCGGCGGTGGCGGGCCGGGTGAAATCTGGATCGGAGTATCGCTCCATGCCGGGAGCCATTCCCCAGGTTTCGAGTTCTGTGTAGTACGTGACCGGGGATTGGAAAACGGCATCCCCCACGCGCACAAGGTAACCGAGGGCGGCCTTGCCGGAGCCTATCACGTAGTCGATAAGGTAGCTTGCCTCAAGTCCGCCCCGCTCGATGTGATGCACCATTCCACGTTCCGATAGTTCGACCCGAAACATCGTGCCCGAGTGGCCGTGATAGTAAATTCCCGTGGGCTGGCGGGAATCGGGACGAGAAATGGACCGGCCCATCCCGGAGCGAAGATACGCGTCCACCTCGTCCGGATGGCACGCTCGGCATCGCTCTGAAGCGTTTATCGGCAACGCTGCGAGCAGGGCGCACAGAGCCAGGATGGTTCGGGCCCCAGCAGTTCCCGCCGGTCCCCGGCGGCTGGCATTCTGCTCCTCGCTGGATACCAGTCCTGCTGCCCGCACGCGCAATTCCCCTGCACTTACCGTACTCGGTCCAGCTATCGAGATCGCGGTCTCGTCTCGATCGAGAGGCGAGCTGCCCGGCCCCGGCGTTTCCACTCCCCGCAATTCCGTCCGGCGGCCGAACTTGCGGCTGCAGCCGGTGCGACACGGATCGATGCCCTGCACTTTGCTCCAGTTTGGCCTGCGCGTGCCTTGTGCCTGCGAAAAAGCCCGCCGGGGACGGGTGCCTTCTTCTCGGGCCGCGCGTATAGCGCCGCGAAGGCAAGCAAGGAGGGCGAGAGCGATCCATGCAGCCATGCTGCACAAGAGATGGGGGAGGGCCCCGGGAGCCGCCGAGCAGGCAGAGGCTTCAAACCGCCCAATGTTGCCGCGCTCAAGACGCCTGGTGCTGAGCGAGCAAGGAACACGCGGGGGTGCAAGACCTCTTCAGGTGAGGGCTGTGGAGCCGAACGCAAGTGAACCGCTGAAGAAGTGTCGGAAGCCAGTAAGATGGCGTCAGAATCGGGGGAGCACCCTGCTCTCCGGAGGAGTCCGGCAGGCAACCAGGCAACTGCCCGGGCGGCGTCCGGCATGCGGGCGGCGGGAACGCAGTCCGGGCTGCTGCGTCGAACGCGGCAACCTGCGCGGCGATGGAAAGAAAGAACCGCGATGACGACAGCGAAGCCTTCCCTATCGCAACAATGCAGCTAAGGAGAGCCAACAGACGACGGAAAGCCAACCAAGGAGGAGCAGACGTGGACGGCACGACGCTGGAGGAGTTCGAGCGGGACTTGGTGGCAACCTTTACGTCTTGTGGAGCCGGATGGCGTCGTAAAGTTAGATGCCGGCGCCCGTGAAGCGAGTCGAGATACCGCAAGGGGGCGACAGGTTTCGTCCGTTCGGGATACCGACGGTGGCAGACCGGGTGGCCCAGATGGTGGTCAAGAAGGTCTCGGAGCCGGACTAGGAGCGTGTGTTGCATCCAGACTCCTATCGGTAGCGACCGGGCAAGTCGGCGCTGGAGGCGGTCGGGCAGGCGCGGAAGCGCTGCCGGAGCACCAACTGGGTCTTGGACTTGGACATCAAGTGTTTCTTCAATCACGTCGATCACGACCTGATGATGCGAGCGTTGCGCGGGCACACGCAGGAACGCCGGGTGCTGCTGGATGTCGAGCGCTGGTTGCAGGCCAAGGTGAAAACGCCGGACGGAACCCGGCAGGCGAGGTGCACGGGGACGCCGCAGGTCAGCGTTGCCAGCCCCCGTGTTCGCGAACATGATTCCTGCACTGCGCCTTCGAAGCGTGGATGCAGCGGAACTGCCCCGGCATGCCGTTCGAGCGGTACGTGGACGACGCCGTATGTCAGGGCCGGACGCAGGGGCAGCCGGAGCAACTGAAGGCTGCCTTGGAGGCGCGGTTCGCGGCATGCGGACTGGAGCTGCACGCGGGGAAGACGAGAATCGCCGACTGCAAGGATCGCAACCGCAAGCGGGACTACCCCGTGACGAGCTTCACGATCCTAGTGCTATCTACCGTTAATCCGAGGTGAAATCGCGCGGATCCGCGGAAGAATTGCCGAAGAGGGTGACTTCACCCCGCGGTACCGATTGCAGGTCGCGGATGCGCCACGGCTCACTTGCAGCGCGCCAGGGTCCCGTAAAGGAACAGGCGAGGGTTGTCCTTGCGAGTCAAATAGGCCTCGGATCGCAGGCCGAGAATGGCGTTAGCGCCGGCCTCGAGCGCAGTCTCGCGAAGCGTCTTCATGCCCCGGATGGCCCCATCGGCGAGCGTGCGGCCGCCCAGCAGGCCCGTCGTGGGAAGCACCATCGCGGGAAACTGGTTGTGCGGCGATGGCAGGACCTCGCACACCATCCCCGGGACGCTGTCGGTGGTGACGATCCTGACATCGTTCGCCTCGTCCGGGGGGACGGCGCTGATGAGTCCCGTCTTGGTGTCGTAGTTGCCTTTCAGGTTGGTGGCCTGGGCCGGGGCGAGCTGCGCCACCGAGAGCAGCGCGGCGCTCGCGACGGCCAAGCGGATGGGTGTGCTGAACCGATGCATGCCGCTGTTCTAGCACAGCGCGGCGGCGCGCTCGATGGCGCGGCTGAGAGCACGGTGCAATTGCCGCACGTCAGTACCGCCCTGCATCCTGCCGCGGCCATCCGAGAAAAACGTCTTCTGGCTGCTGCGGAGATACGACCGGCAGGATTTCGAGAGCAGGCTCGTAGCTTGGGGCCTCCTTGCGCCCCGCCCGTTCGAGCACCCTACCGCTGCCATCCGTTTTCAATCTCAGCTGTCCCCGAAAAAGTAGTAACTCCAGCTCCAGGCTCGCCATTGTTTCGACCGAGACACTGGCGCCGTGACAGCCGGGGCCCACGCGCACTTTGGCGTTTCCAAGTTGGGCCGCGGTGACCGGCTCGTCCGACGCTGGACGGCCCGGGTCGAGCGAGCGGGCAGGCTGGCGGGAGGTCGATCTAGAGACGAGAAGCGCGACAAATCCTGGATGGGCCGATTGAGCGGCTCACCGTTTCGCGAACAGGACATTCCGGCACCAATTGAGGGCCCGGCCGGCTGGTTTCTGGTGAACGAAACACTGCAGGACGGGTGCTAATGGAGCTCCGGCGCGCGGTCCTCAGCCGCACGGGCCATGTTCCGGAGCATCTCCTCGAAGATCAGAACGTGCAGGGGATACAAGGCATACCAATAGAGCGAGCCTAGCCACCCAGCCGGGTCAAATTCAGCGATTTGCCGCAGTCGGCAGCCCGTGCCGTCCGGCTCGACTTCGAACTGCAGCCAATCTCGTCCCGGAAGACGCATTTCGGCATAGAGCCGCAACCGATGGCCCGGCTCGACCGCCTCGACGCTCCAGAAGTCGACCGTATCCCCCGGCAGCAAGCGCCGAGGATGCTTCCGGCCTCTTCGCAATCCCACGCCCCCGACCAACAGGTCCAGGAACCCTCGAAGACGCCAAAGCCAGTTTGCGAAATACCATCCCGTGTCGCCTCCGACCGCTTCGACGGCGGAGAAGGCCCGCTCGGCCGGCAATCGAACGGGCAAGGTGCGCGAATCGACGATTCGTCTTCCGAACCGAATCCCGCCCCAGCGCCGTTTCGTCTCCCGGGACGGCTAGGCGTCAGACCACCGAGTTTGGGCGAACTCCCGATCCTCGTTTCGCAATGCCCTTTCCAGGGCCTCGCCGACACTTCGAGGCCGAACATCGAAGGCTCGCAATGCCTTGTCGTCCCGCAAGACGGTCTCGTTGCGGACGCCATCAATTAGCTGGCGGCCAACCCTCGCGCATACCGGAGTTGCCAATCCAAGCCAAAGGCTGGAAAGGCGCGGCGTCAGCAAAGGAACGGGTATTGCCACCCTTCCTGTAGCCACCCCTGCGCGCGAAGTTAAGGGTAAGCCGGATCCCCCAAAGAGAAACCAGCAGCGCCATCAGATTCAGGCGCGCGGAATCGAAGCCCATCGAGGCAGCGACCCAGGTGGCATGTACAGGCGGGCAGATCGACCAGAGCCTGTCCACCCACGAATACTCCCGCGTGATGACCGACAGCAGCCGCGCGGCCGCGGCCAGAGCCACGCAAAGAATCACCATTTCGCCAAACGGCGTCCCCGCAAGCGGGCGATTCCAACCATCAAGCTCGATCATGGGATTCTCTGCTCATCCCCGCTCTGGAGAAGGCGCGCAGGCTGGCGGCCGCGCAGTTGAACTCGACGGAACTGGCCACCGCTGCGGGCGGTGGGAAAGTCGCCGTCGCTTGGGTAATCGGCCAGCGAGTACGCCCAGCCACCGATTGCAGCGAAGTCAGTGATGACCTCCACTCTGTCCGGAACGATCAAGCGAGCGGACCCTCCCTTAAGCTAACTTGGACTCTTGATCCGTCGGGCAGCCACGCGGCGTCGAGCCCGCGCGAACTCAAGAGCACGAATCAAACTATCCTACCGATCGTGCGCTGCCACAGTCGCATGGTTCGATCGCCGCTTGCTGACGCGATCATCGGCAACGGAGCGCTCCCCGGAGCACCGGGCGAGAGCGAGGATTGGCAGCGTATGAGTTTTGAGGCTGTGAGTAATCTGGGCTGAATCTGGGTTCCAGGCCGTCAAGCTGCGGTCGATCCCGGCGCTAACTATGACTTTCGCGTCCACCAAGAGACAAAGCGACGGGAACTCGCGGATAGGGCCGTGGAGGCGCTGCGCGGGCGAGCCGGTCTTGGTGTCCCACGCGAAGGTTCTCGTACTTTCTGGAGCGCGGTCCGCTGGCGCGCTTCACCGGCCGAGCTCGCAGTTCCAGCGTCTTGGACGAGGGTAGCCGCGCTAAGCAGTGAGGATGCAAAGCCAGCGGCGGCAATTCTTGTCATTCCGCGGCCTCCGTTCTTGACGCCAGCACCGCGCTGCATTGGTTTTCGTATTTTCCGCATATCGCTCCCGCACCATCTCGGCCAGCCGGAGAACCTACTTTGCAAGGGGCGAATTCAGAAAAAATGTAGTCGGTGCTGACTGCGCGACCGGATTCCGAGGCCGTAGAAGATGCGTACCTGTCGAAGCAAGTGCCTTCGGCTACCGGACGAAGATCGCCTCATCATTACAGTCGGAAAGCCGGTGCCTGTTGAACCGCGCGTCGCCTCCGACGAGCCATGAGGCCTGGATATGCGGTCGCCGGCCCTGCTCTGGCTGCCAACGAGATCGAAGGAGAGCAGGGCGAGTACACTGAGAATCGCCGAAGCATCGAACCTGTCGGCCCGCGAATGGTCCCGTGACTCCGCCACATCCCGTTTCCCGAAGACGGCGCGGGGCTTTGCCGCGTCGCACCCGCCCGCACCTAGCGTCTTCGCCCGAACGGATTTGCGGCGCGGTGCCAGAGAGAGTGAATCGCGCCGGGATCGCGTGCCTCTTGGCCGCGGTCGCTGCGTCTGGAAACTTGGCCGACAAAGCGCTCGCACAGACCCTGGATGCATTCCGCCAATCCTCTTTGTCAAGCGTTCACGGAACCGTGAGCGAAGTGGAGTACGACACGGGCCTCATTGACTTGCCGCCCGGGTTCCTCGCGCATTCGCCTGTGGGAAGCGAGAGGGAATTCAGCTTCGGCGAGGCGGTTTGGATCCTGGCTTACAAGACCGCCATCTACGATGCCGCCGGATCGGAGCCGGATCGGAACTACCTCTGTCACACGTTCCTTGGAGATCGACCGTTTACGCAGCAACATGATCCGAAGATGACCGCGATCTACTCCGACTCCTTCACGCGGGAAGTGCGCCTGCCCGAGGGGTTCGGTCTCTATGTCCAGGCTGGCCAGGAGCTGAATTGGCTGCCGCTGTTCAACAACCGATCGCGCGCCGGCACGCAGGTCGGCATGAGAATGGAACTCGCTCTGATCCCCGAGTCGGACTTGGTGCGCCCGCTCAAGCGCCTGTATTCGACGCTCCACAGCACGCAGATGCCGCACTTGTTCTTCGTTCCTCCGGAGCGTCATATGCAGCAAAGCGTGATCGGCTTCGGCTTCGAAGGGCGTATCCATTTCATGGGAACCCATGTCCACCCCTTCGCTGAGTCCATGGAATTGCACAATCTGACGCGCGACGAGCGCGTATGGAACGGTGGACCCACGCTCGGTGACTCCGGGGAAATAACAGGATTCGATGTCTTCTCGAGCATTGAAGGCTACCCGGTGCGGCCAGGGGAGGCCTACCGAGCAAGGAGCTCGTACAACAACCCGACGGACAGCGAGATCGACGCAATGGCCGGCCTGTTCATCATGTACTCGCTGGATTCCGAGTAGCGTCGCAGGAGCCCCCCGGCCCCTCAGGTTGCCACGTATCGCGGCAGGCAGGTCGGCCTGCCGTGGAATTCTTGGATTACCCCCGAAGGAGCCATGCTCTACGCGCCGCACTTTCTGGCTCTGGCGTTGGTCCCCGTTCGTCGCAGCGGGAGCGGGCAACGAGCAAATTTCAGCGACCGAATCGAGCCGGTTTTCGCGCGCAACGGCGCCAAGTGCCCCGGAGGGCACAATCCCGCGTGGGATTTGTCTGTCGACGGCTTAGATAGCCTCTTGCCAGGAGGCGGGCACGGACCGGCAATCCGGCCCGGGGGAGCTTCCGAGGGTTTGCTGACTGGGTACCTCCGAGGACAGCACGCCCCGGAGATGCCTCTGGGCGGCGAGATGCCGGATTTGCCCGGCGTCATTCCCGGGCGCTAATAGGAGATACTGGCGATCCTGGGCAGCTAGCTCAACCGTCCGAGGACTGCGAGAATATTACAGTCTAGAAGTCCATGCCAACGACCCACCACACGACTGGATTGCGATCCCGGCAGATGCGAGCGAGACACCTCTTCCTGGCTGCCGCCTTGCTCGGTGTCTTGTGGGCCGTGCCCAGCGCTTCGGCACAATCGGTGAGCGCGCAAGCGGTTTACCAGCAGGCCGAGGAGGCGTTAGCTGAGAATCGCTTCGCTGATGCCGCCGTGGACTATGAGCGACTGGTCGCGCACTCTCCGCATCTTCCAGAACTTCACGCCAAGCTGGGCTGGATCTATTACCAGATGGGCAGCTTCGAGAACGGCGCGACCGCTTTAGGCCGAGCGCTTGAGATAAAGCCCGGGATGCCCACCGCCGAGGCACTCCTGGCTATTTGCCAGTCGGAGCTGGGGCAGTTCCAGCAGTCCGTGCCAGTTCTGGAGCGGCTTGTCCGAAACCCTCCGGATCCGTCCCTGGCCAGGATGCTCGGGCTCGAACTGCAACGCGGCTACTTGGGCCTGAAACGATACCGCGACGCCGCCGCGACCGCTTTGGAACTGAGCGGCCGCTACCCGGACGATCCCGAGATTCTCTACTACACCGGACGGCTCTACGGCGACTTCTCATTCCTCACGATGCAGAAGCTATCGAAGCTCGAGCAGGATTCCGTTTGGGCTCGACTGGCAGCGGCCGAAGCGTACGAGACGCGTGAGAAGTACGACCTTGCGGTAGTCGAGTACAGGAAGGTGCTGGAACTGGAGCCCGGACGGGCGGGAATCCATTTCCGAATCGGACGGATCCTGCGCTACGACATGCAGCCGCGCAGGCCGCTTGCGGAAGCCGTGGCGGAATTCGAGAGGGAACTGCGCCTGGATGCGTCGAACGCTAGCGCGGCGTACGAACTCGGTGAAGCGCTGCGGGTCATGGGAGAGCCGGGGAGGGCACGAGGGTATTTCGAACAGGCCATCGAGTACTATCCGGACTACGAGGAGCCCCGCATCGGGCTCGCACGCGTCCTGCTCAGGTCGGAGCAACCGCGGGAGGCGATCCAACACCTCGAAAAGGCAATCGCCGTGAACAAGAGCAACGAGGTGCCGTACTATCTGATGTCGCAAGCGTACCGCGAGCTGGGAGACGAAGAGAAATCCCAGGAGGCGCTGCGCCGATTCCAAGCTTTGCGCGCGGGAAAGTAGGACCAGCTGGCGGGATCACTCGTTACCGACAGTTTGGCCGGTCACTGGCTTACGCACCACCTGCCGATATATTTCCGCGATCGCCGCTGACTCCCTGCGCAAGGCCTCGAACCTTGTCAGCTCGCGCCTGGCGTCCTCCGCCCGGCCTTGACGACGGTAAGCCTGGGACAGGCGGTATCGAGCGACTTCGTTGTCCGGCGCGAGCCGAACGGCCTTCTCCAAATGAGGCAGGGCGCCCTCCGGATCGCCCGCGCGCGTCGCGGCCTTCCCTAACGCGATCAGCGCGTCGACAAACTCAGGCTGCAGTTCCACGGCGCGAGCAAAACGCGCGCGGGCCTCGGCAAACCGCCCTTCGGACCACTCGATCTCTCCGAGTTCGTAGATCGAGTGGAAGTCGACGGGGTTGGCTCGGATCTCCGTCTCGAGCTCCTTCCGCGCCTCGCCCCTGGCCGTGTCGTCCGGCGACGCGTTGAGAAGCGCCACCGCCAATGCGCGGTGGATTCCCGGAAGGCTCGGATCGCTTCGCGCGGCCCGCCGGTATTGGTCGACGGCTTGCACGTAATCGCCTTGCGACTCGAGGAGTTCGGCCGTGACTTGGTGCAGCCTTGCCGAGCCGGCAGCCTGCCTTGTGAGGGTGGCTACCGCCTCAGACCCCAATTCCGAATGGAGACGATAGACGCTGTAAAGCAGGTCCGCGTTCCCCGGCTCCTCCGCTAGCAGCGTACGGGCTATATCCAGCGCTTGGTCAAGCCTCCCGAGCTTGTGATACGCCTCGAGCAGCAGAAGGGCCGATTGCTTCCCCAAAGCTTCGTCCGGCGGCTGGTGCATGGATTTCTCCAGCAGCGGGACTGCCTCGAGCAACTCCCCGCTGCGGACGGCGGCGATGCCTAGGAGTGCCTGGGCGCGCGTAAGAGACGGCTTGTGCCTCACCGCTTCGCGAAACGAGTCCGCGGCTTCGCGGTACTGGCCTCGGGAATAGTAGATGACTCCCAGCTTGGCGTGTGCCTCGGCGAGAGTCGGACTCAACCGGATAGCCTCCCGAAACTCGCGGATTGCGTCGTCCAGACGTTGCTTCCGGTACGCTTCTTCGCCGCGCGCAAAGTGCTCGCGAAGCTGTTCGACCGTCGGGGTCTGCGCCCGTGCAGCCACACCGAAACCCGATGCGAGGCCGGCTGCAACCGCCAGGACGAGAGGGAATAGACAAGAGCGCGACTCGGACTGCATTCTCGAAAGCGGGACCGGATCCGGGCGATGCGTTAGCAAGGTTAACATCTGACGGCCGCCTCCGCGGTCCCTGCGGCTCGCGCGGCGGGGAATCCCGGATGCCAAGGCGAGTATGAGCATGCGTCAACGAGCAACGAGGAGACAGCCCCTGGTTGGAGCGGTCCAAATTCGGTCATTCCGGAGCCTCTGCAGGTTCCGATACTTGAGAGGCTGGGGCCATGAAGCACTCAACCGGCAACACTTCGCGAGTCCGGGAACGAGCGCTGCTTGATGGTCGGTTCGGCCCCTGCGGCGAACCGGGGCCTGAACGGCGGAAGCCACTAATGTCCGAAGGCATTCACAACGATCCGATTCCGCAAGAGACCGACCCCTATTCGGGGCTTCCGATCGGTTTGCAGCAGCTCCTCCGACTGCGTGGCAAGCCCGGCAACCGCGACCTTGGCCACGCTACCACCCAGCGGAAGGACACGTGACAAGCAAGTGCGGCTCGCGCTTCGCCTGATTTGCTGGCGTAAACTGGCAGCCGTGATGCTGGACACTCTAAGCCGCCGCTCGTTCCTGGCCGCCTCGTCGGCCCTGCCCTTGGCAGAAAGCGCCCGGGCCCAATCGACGAAGCCTAACATCCTGCTGATCATGACCGATCAGCAGTCGATGTCAGCCCTCAGCGCCAACGGCAATCCGTATCTCGAAACCCCCGCGATGGACAGCATTGCTGCCGACGGCGTCAGCTTCACCGAATCCTACTGCACCTACCCGGTTTGCTCGCCGGCCCGTAGCAGCGTGATGACCGGGTTGATGCCGCACGAGACAGGGGTGATGAAAAACGGCCAAGCGATCGCTGAAGGAATTCCGAATCTCGGCGAGCATTTCCGTGCGAGCGGCTATAAGACCTACTACGCCGGCAAGTGGCACTTGCCGGGCGGCTTTGGCGAGCCACCGGGATTCGAGAAGCTGATCGGAGGTCATACGCTTGGCGCGCATATGGACGAGCCCCTCGCCGCCAAGTGCGTCGAGTTCATACACCAAGGGCCCGACGAGCCCTTCCTGCTCGTGGCGTCTTTCATGAATCCCCACGACGTGTGCCACTGGATTCGCGGCCACGAAGGCAGCCGCAACTACGATACGGTCGCGCAATACCCGCCCGCGCCCGGCAACATGTGGCGCGACCCCAACGAGCCGGAGTACATCCAGCACCATCGCTTCGGCAACTTCAACCGCATGTCGAACTCCCTCCACATTTCGAAAGAGTGGAAGGCCCGTGACTTCCGGCACTACATTCACGACTACTACCGCATGTGCGAGGACGTAGACCGCCAGATCGGCCGCGTGCTCTCGGCGCTGCGATTCCGCGGGCTGGCCGAGAATACGGTCGTCGTGCTGAATTCGGACCACGGCGAGGGTCTGGGAGCCCACCGCTGGACCCAGAAAGCGGCCTTCTGGGAAGAGACCGCCAAGGTCCCGCTGATTGTGGCGGGCAAGGGTGTCGAGCGGCGCGGCGCGGTCGACAGCGACGCCCTTGTCTCGGGCGCGGACATCCTTCCGACACTGTGCGACTACGCCGGCATCGGGGCACCACGGCGCGTCACGGGCAGCAGCCTGCGCCCCGCAATCCGCGGCGACAGGCTGGACCGCGCGTTTGTCGTCTCCGAACTGGCGGACCTGGGCTTCCCGGACCGGCAGGGACGCATGCTGAGGGCTGAGCGCTACAAGTACGTGGTCTTCAACGGGGGCAAGCGCCCGGAACAGTTCTTCGACCTCGAACTCGATCCGGGCGAGGTGAACAACCTCGCTGGCGAACCGGAGGCCGCGATGGAACTCGATCGGCACCGAGAGCTCTTGCGCGGGTGGATGGCTCAGACGGGTGACAGCTTCAGGATTCCAATGGCCTAGACGGCAGCGGAAACAGCAAGCTGAGCGCGCCCTGCCGCTACGGGGGCACACGCGTCTGCGGCGATGTTCGGGCGCGTCCGCCGCGGACGCGGGCCGCGCGCGGCCCGCGATCACGCCCTCGCCTTAGAAGGACAGGTGGAGACCGAATTGCATTCGGCGCATGTCCCCGTCGATCCCGAATATTCGGCCTGCGACCGAACTGTCCGCCGTGCTCGCCGGATCGCCGAGATTGGTCGTGTTGAACGCGTTGTACATCTCCCATCGGAGTTCGAGTTGCGTCCGTTCGCCTAGCGGCGACCGGAACAGGAACCCCTTCTCCAGTGACCAGTCCGCCGCGAAATAGCCCGGACCCCGCAAGTCCCCTCCGTTGCGTCCGTAGTTTCCGAACAGGTAGGGTCCGGGATTCGCGAACGCATCCGCTTTGAACCACCGTTCCCTCGTCGGGTTGCCCAGCACGGGATCGCCGATGACGTCGGGGCGCTGGCCGAAATTCGAGTTCAGCGAGCTGTTGTCCCCCCAGTTGACGGCGATCGGGAAACCGCTGTATAGGAGGGTGACCCCGTTGAAGGTCCAGCCGCCCAGCACGGCGTTTACCGCCGGATGCGCGTTCTGGCCGAATGCCCGACCCTTGCCGAACGGCAGCTGCCAGACATGGCCCACCGTCAAGGTCGCGGCCCGGTTGTACTCGGAGATGCCCTTGCTGGCCCGACGGTCGAACGGATTCTGCGCCTGGCCGGACCAGCCGAATCCGCCCTGCATGACGTCAAGCGCCTTGGCCCAGGTGAAATTCGCCTTGATCGTGTAGCCGTCCGAGAACCGCTTCTCCGTCGTGACGATCATCGAGTGGTAGCTCGAGCCCTGGCACCGGCACCTGACTCCAAGGTTGTCCGCGCTGCCTGTGATGTTGTAGAACTTCTTCCGCGAATTCAAAGGACCGGGCCCCGGAACGGCGGCGTTGACATTCTGGTTGTCGTAAAGGAAGCGGGCCACCGTGCCGAGGTATCCGACCGAAACGCTCAGGTCGCCTGCCAGCTGCTGCTGGATCGTGAAATTCCAGTTGTCGATGTAGGAGGTGCGGCTGTCGGTCGGCACGTAGAGAACGCTGAGTCCGGCCGGTTTCTGCAGCAGTCCGCTGTCCGGGATCGACGGGCGCGCGGTAGGCGGGGCCGGGTCGTCCAAGCTGTGGGGGCGGCCCACCGTTGGAAAGGAGAACGCGAAGAACTGATTGTCGCGCTGGATGTTTTCGCGCACCTGCATGGGGAAGTTCGTGCCGAGGGTGCCGAGGTGCGCCCCGAAGTTGCTGGCGAAGAAGCTGCGGCCGAATCCGGTACGGATGACCGTGCGGTCGAACAGCTTGTAGGCAATCCCCAGGCGGGGCGAGAAGTCCACCCAGTTGTTCTGCACGTTCGAGGTGCAGGAGACCTGGCCGACGCAGGCCAGCAGCAGGTTGTTCGTGTTCGGGTCGTAGTTGGAGTTCTCCGCCGGGTTCCTCGGAACGGGGCGACCGATGAAGTCCCAGCGAGCGCCCCAGTTGATCGTCAGCTTGGGTGTGACACGCCAGATGTCGCGGAAGTAGAGGCCGTTCCTCCAGACGCGATCCGTGGAAATGAAGTTGATTGCTCCTCGCTGGAAACCCGAGGGCATGCCAAGCAGGAACGCCCCCATCCCCAGGCCCGTGCCTGGAATCCCGGCGTCGGCGGTGATCAAGCGGTTGAATTCGAACTCGCCCCGCGTGCTCTCGTTGATCGAGTTGAAGTCGGAGCGCTGCCGGATGAACGTCCCGCCGAAGCGCAGCTCGTGGTTCCCCGAGATCTTCGTGGCGTTCGCGCCGTACTGGAAGATCGTGTTGAAGTCGAACCTCGGAATCGCCGCGGTCGTCTCGACGCCCATCGTCCAGGCGGCCACCGGGCCGTCGATGCGGAACGCCGAGAGCCCGGTCGTCACGGGGTCCCCTTCGAAGTTGATGCCTCGAATTCCCACTTGATCGTTGGTCAGGTTGCCGACATCCCACTGGAAGCTGGTCAGGGCGAAGCGGGCAAGGCCGGCGCGCGTCTCGAGCAGGAAAGTCGGGCTGAGCGTCTGCGTGTAGTTGAGCACCACGTGATGGTTCTCGAAATCGCCCTTGTTCGGCGTGCCGCCGCCGAAGCCCTCACCGCCGGCGAGACCGAAAATCGGCGGATTGTCCTGGAAAGCCTCGAAACGGGTCCAGCGTCCGAAGATCTTGCGGTTGTCGTTGAAGTGATGGTCCGCGCGGACATCGAACGTGTCTCTGTTGAATGTCGACGACCCCGAAGCGGCCAGATTGTTGTCCAGAGCGCCTTGGTTCACGGCCAGCCCCGACGCTTCGCTCGTCAGCAGGTCGAGCAGGTTGCGCGCAACCGGATTGAAGCGCGACGGGCAAATGGCATTGACCTGCCCGCCGCAGGAGAAGGCCATCCGGCCCGACCCGTCCGGATTTCCCGTCAGCGGGTCGAACATCATGTTCTGCCTCGCGGGGATCATGGCGCCATCCGTGGTTTCCACGATGACCGGGCTGCCACTGGCGTCCAGGATCGTGCCCCCCAGCGCCCGGGTCATGTCGCCGGAAATGAAGTCGTCGGTCGGGAACGTCGTCAGCAGCGATCCGCCTTGAGCGGTTCTCTCGACTTGGTAATCGAAGAAGAAGAACGTCTTGTTCTTCACGATCGGCCCGCCGATGGATCCGCCGAACTGGTTCCAATTGAACGGGGGCGGTCCCGTTCCGGTGCCGCTCGGCCCGGTTCCGGGCACCTTCTCCGTGAAAGGATTGGCGGCAAAGAAGTTGTCGTTGCGGTTGAACCAGAACAGCGAGCCGTGGACGTCGTTGGTGCCGCTCTTGGAGACGTACTGCACGGTCAGGCCGCCGATCTGGCCGAGCTCGGCGTCGTACTCCGAGGTCGTCATCTTGACTTCCTGAATCGCGTCCCGCGGCGGATTGATGATCTGCACGCCGGTGATCCCGTACTCGACATTCGTAATGCCGTCGTACAAGTAGTCGTTGTCCCCCCAGAATCGCCCGTTGGTCACAGCAGTCGAGGTCAGGCCAGGGTTCTCCTGTGGGAGCCAAGTGTCCCCGCCGCGCCAGCGGATCGTGCCGGGAGCAAGGAAATGCAGGCGGGTCGTGTTGCGGCCCAGAGTTGGCAGGGCCTCCACCATCTCCTGCTGCAGGTCCATGCTCACGTCCGTGTTTTCTGTCTTCAGCATCGGCGGCGCCGAAGTCACCGTGATCTGCTCCGTGACCGCGCCGAGCTGCAGCGTGGCGTTGTAGTTGAAGCGCATGCTGGGGTCGAGATTGACGTTCTCTTGCACGAAACGCCGGAAGCCTTCCGCCTGGACGCTCAGCGTGTAGACGCCCGGCTCCAGGTTCAGGATGATGTAAAGGCCTGTTTCGTCCGTCTCGCGAGTCGCCGCGACGCCCGTGCTGACATTCGTGGCGGTTACGGTGGCTCCGGGAATGCCTGCCTCCGAGGAATCCTGCACGTAACCGGTGATGGCAGCTGATACGGCCTGGCCGCTAGCAGGCGGGGCAAATGCCGCTGCCAAGCAAAGCGCGACAAGCGGTGCGAACAAGCGATGAAACAACATGGTGCCTCCTTCGTTCGATGCAGCCGCTCCGCCCGCGCGGAGCGGCTGATCCCGACAAGGTTTTCTAGGGATGTTATGCTAGCACGGAATCCCGATGTCAACAGGATTTCCGGCAATCCATGGGGCAGAATCGTCTCGGGGCGAAGTAGTTTTCCCTGATCGAGTTGGGCAAGAAGATTTCAAATCAGGAATGCACCCGGAGACGATTCGCAAGGGCAGAGGGCTGAATTGCAGGACTCGCATCCGGCTCGGCTCGGCTTTTCGAACAGGGGCGCAAGCGACGCGATGCAACAGCGAGGGAGATGGCCGCAAGGGTCGGGGAGGGGGGCGACCGGCGGGTCGGAGCCTCGGACGGACGGCGGTTCCAAAGGCCTGGGTACTCGCGGCGTTGCGACACGACTCGCCTTCGGGTTCTCGCAGCAAGCGAATCCATCCATTGCCATGCAACGAAGGCATGCCGGCGAAACCGCGTAGCGGCAAGCTGGGCCTAGGCTATGTCGGGAGATTACGGTTTCGCCCTGCAGCCCGCAGTTCAGTCGCTGACCGCTCCCATGATCGAGACCGTCGCACGCATCCGCATCGAATTGCGGGGGCTGGAGCCGAAGATCTGGCTGGCACGGGCCTTGGGCCGGCAGCCACGAATCCGGTCGCGATCGGCCCCTCCGTGTCAGATGGTCGCGATGCGGCCAATAGGTACGCCGGACCTGGTCCTCGTCGTAGCCGTGCGACTCTCCGGCTGGCGGCGGGACCGCCCGGGGCGCAAATCGACCTCATTCCTTCGAGCCCCGGCCGCAGCTAGCCGGACGGACAGTTAGAGAATCCCTGATTCCGAACGCGAGAGTCCAGGTCGACCGGCCTCGCACCAGCATGCATTTCGTCGGGAATTCGGACCGCGATCCTCCGAACTGGGAGAGTCCGCTTGCTGAGCGCTCCGCCCGTGGATGCCAACCTGGCATGGCGGGGGGCCCAGCCATTCTCCCGCACGATCTCGATTCACTCCTTGAGTCCGTGGCCCACCTTCCCATAGGCCGCGCCCCGCGCCGACCCGCATTCGACCCATCCGCGGCGCCTCGCCAGCGGCCGGCGCAGGCCCGGCGAAAACCCTAGAAGGAATAGCGCAGGCTCAGCTGCAGATTCCGGTTCCCCGACTTCGACGTCACCTTGCCGAACGTGCCGCCTTGCGGGTTTGTCCCGGGGTTGCCGAAGTTGGGATGGTTCGGGAAGTTGAACATCTCGCAGCGCACGCTGACACTCTGGGTCTCGGAAATCTCGAAATCCTTGAAGATGCCGAGATTCCAGCTCTGCCGGCTCGGATACCGGATGAATTGGTTGCGGTGCTGGCTGCGGGAGAACGTGCCGGAGGCGGGCGCGGAGAAAATCGGCGTCCCGTCCGCATTCGTCGTACGGAAGTAGAACGCGTCAGCCCGTCCGCTCTGCGCGAACTCGCGCTGGTTCCGGGGGAGATTCGGGTCGCCCGAGACCTCCCACGGCTGGAACGCGCTGTCGCCGATGCCCGCGTAGTCGCTGTTGCGGCCAATCGTGGTCGGGAAGCCAGTCTGGTACTGCCCGACACCGGAAACCGTCCAGCCTCCCAATGCGGCGCGCAGGGCGGGATTCGAGGAATCGCGGAAGAACGGCAATTCGTACACCCAGTTGAGGACCAGGGCGTGCAGGATGTCGTAGTCCGACGGACCCCAGAAAATCGAGTCGTCCGCGCTGTTCCAAATCCGGTCCCGCCGGTTGTCTGCGTTGTCGTTCGACGCCGAATAGGTGTACGCCGCGCCAAAGCTCAGGCCCTTGCTGAAGCGGCGCGTCGCGTTGAACTGCAGGCCGTTGTACTCCGACCGCGCCGCGTTCTCTCCGAGAATGATGTTGGCGAAACTCTTGTACGGACGCAGGAAGTTCGGATTGATGCCTGCATTCTCGGGGCGCTGCGTCGTTCCGACCGGAAGCTGGTTGATGTCGCGCACGCGCTCCATGTGCGTGGCCGCGCGGCCAACGTAACCGACTTCCAGCAACGTGTTGAAGCCGAGTTCCCGCTGGAAGGTGAGGTTCCACATATACGAGGCCGGAATGCGGTAGACGGGATCCTGCGTCATGAAGAACTGCGGGAATCCAGTCGCCTCGCCGGCCCCCGGGTCGTCCGCGACGCCCGCCGAGACGGACACCATCGGCTGGAAGGGCGGATTGCCGCCTAGGAAGACATTGTCCGCGACGCCCGGGCGGGCGAGGTAGCGGCCGAGACCGGTCCGGATCACCATGCGGTCATTGAGCCGGTAGGCCAGGCCGAAGCGGGGCTGGAACTCCTTCGTCTGCACCTGGCCCCAGTACTTGGTGCCGCCCGTGAAGAGGTGGTCGAACTCGCCGGAATCGGCGATCGCGACGCGTCCCATGGCTGCCTCCGGCCAGCCCGTCCCTGGAATCCGGACGCCGTTGAAGCGGTCTCCGCTGAGCACGTTGCCCGTGGCCGGGTCCAGGACGGCGGCTCGCGATGGATCGTAGCTGTCCGGGTCGAAGACCGCCATGTTCCGCCAGAGACTGTAAAAGTACGGCGTCATGATCGAATAGCGGAGCCCGAACTCCAGGCGCAGCTTCGACGTCGCCTTCCACGAGTCCTGCACGAAGAACTCGCCCATGATGCCGCGGTAGGGAGTGTAGGCACGCTGGCCGATCTCGGCGTACGTCGAGAAGAGGCCCAGAGCCGCGTTGGCGACCGCGACACCGCTCGAGGGGGCGCCGAGCCGACGGTCGTCAAAGACGAAGCGGCCGTTCTGGTTGTTGGTGCCGCCGGGAACGCCGGCGACGTTGATCTGGTCGAAATCGTTCTGGCCGGCCCGCTCGAAGCGGCCGCCGAACTTCAGCGAATGGTTGCCGAAAATACGCGTCAGATTGTTGGAAATCTGGTAGATCGGGCCTGAGGAGAACGCCGGATAGGGGCCGCCGTCGACCCGGCCGAAATTCTGGATGTTGATCGTCGGGATCTTGATCGGGATCTCCTTCCGCTCCGGGTAGATGTACGGATAGTCGATCCCGTAGGTGCCGCGGTCGAGGCGGCTCGTCACCGGCACCTCGAGGTACACGCGGTCATAGCTGACGGAGGCCAGCATCTCGTTGATCAGAGTCGGCGAGATCGTCCAGATATGGTTCAGCGTGTAGGTCCGGTTGGGGCGGTCGATCGTCCGGGTCGCCCGGTCAGTCCCGCCGCGGAAAGCCTCCGGCTCGAAGTAGTTGTAATTCTGTAGCCGGAAGCGGATGTTCTGTTGCTCGGACGGGTTGTAGTCGATTGACAGGGTGTCCTTGCGCTGGTCCGCGGGCTGCGGGCGGGTCTGGATGAAATTCCGCGTCCCCTCCTGGAATCCGGCCGTGGGGTCAGGATACGCCGAGAGCAGCCCGACGCCGTTCCGGCTCAGCCTGGAAGCCGGGATGACGTTGTTGGCGAAGGGCGTCCCGGCGTCGGGATCGAGCACCTGGCGAGTGCGCCCGAAGAAGGTGTTGTCGGGCGACAGCAGAGCGGAGAAGTCGCCGCTGCGCATGGCCGGCAGCGGAAAGGTCTGGATCGAGGTCCGCTCGCGGCGGCGCCGTACCCACTCCTGGCTCCAAAGCCAGTACATCTTGCTCTGCCTGCGGTTCTTGGTCGCCAGCGGGCCGGACAGGACGTACCCGAACTGGTTGAATCGCTCCGCCACGCGGGGCTGGCCGGCCCGGTTGCGGGACCAGGTGTTGGCGTCGAGCGCGTTATTGCGGAAGTACTCGTAGAAGCTGCCGTGGAATTCGGAGCCCCCGCTCTTGGTCACGAAGCGGATTTGCCCGGCCATGCCGCGACCGTACTCTGCGGCGTAGTTCGCCGTCATGATCTGGATCTCCTGGACGGTCTCCAGGTCGGCTGTGCCGATGCTCGTGCCGTTCGACCGCGTGCGCATGTTGACAGCCCCGTCGAACGAGATGATGTTGTCCTGCCGGCGCGAGCCGTTGATGGACAAGTTGCCGCTGTCCAGGCCGAATCGGAAGCTGCCGATGTTGCGGCTCGAAGTCACGCCGGGCTTCAGCAACGCGAGAAAGAGCGGGTTACGTCCGTTCAGGACGATGTTCTTGATCTGCGTCTCCTCGACCAGCCGCCCGACCGTCGCGGTCTCGGACTGGAGATGCACGGCCTGGGAGACCACCTCGATCGACTCGGTGACCTCGCCGATCTCCAGGGCCATGTCGACCTGCATGGCGATGTTGGCGTCGAGCTTGGCCTGCGTCCGCACGCTCCGCTTGAAGCCGGCCGACTCGGCGGCAATCGTGTAGAACCCCGGCGTCAGCGCCAAGGCGACGAAATAGCCGTTCTCATTCGTCTCGACCTGCCGAGTCAATTGCGTCGCTTCGTTCGTGATCGTCACGACGGCCCCGGGAATGATTGCCTCTGTCGCGTCGCGGACGTAGCCGGAAATCTGGGCGGTGTCGCCCTGGCCGAGCGCGGACGGTGCCACGACAGCCCAGACGGCGAGCGCCACCAAGCAGACGCTTGAAATCCTGAGTTTCATGATGCTTTCCCCTGTTTCCGAATTGCCGCGCAGGCGCGGCCCCCTACAACCCAATAATGACTAGGAATTCAGTATAACTCCCGACCGTTCAAACGCATTCGCGCGAATGGCCGTTCCGGCACCCGTTCCGCGGGTCTTACGATCCGCTCTCCGGGACAGATTCGATATGTCCGGCGGTCGTCCGCCGTTTCCCTTCGCCGGCGTGCTCGAATTGCGAGACGAACGAAACCGGAGTATCCTCCGAATGCAACGAGGGTTGCGTCGAATCTGTCCGCAGGGGACTATAGACGGAAGTGCCCAGGAATCAGCTTGAGCGCTTGGGCACTCTCCCATTGACTTTCCAATCGCCTTGGGGCGAAGTAGTTTTCCGTGATTGAGTTAGGCAAGAAGATTTCCCACGGGAGCACACCTAGGGACGCCTGGCAAGGGCAAGAGGCTTGAATTGCACGATGGTGCATTCGCCTCGGCTCGGCTATCCCAGGAGGGCCGCAAGCGACGCGAGGGAACGGCGCGGGAGATGGCCGAAAGCCTCGGAGAGGCGGGTGACGGGCAAGTCGGAGCCGTTTACGGACATCCGTTCCAAAGGCATGGGTACTAGCGGCGCTGCGACACGACTCGGTTTCGGGCTCTCGCAGCAAGCGAAACCATCCAATGCGACGCACCGAAGGCATGCCGGCGAAACCGCCTGGCGGCAAACTGGGCCTAAGGTATGTCGGGATAGTACTGTTTCGCCCTGCAACCCGCAGTTCAGCCGCTGAGCGTTCCCATGATCGAGACCGTCGCTCGCATCCCCATCGAATTGCGGGGGTTGGAGCCGAAGATCTGGCGGCGCGCCGACGTGCCGGGTTCATTGACGTTGAAGGCGTTACACGATGTCATCCAGGTCACGTTCGGCTGGACCCACTCGCATCTCTTTGAGGTTGTCGCTGGCGAGCGCTCCTACGGCGAGCCGATGCCTGAATACGACGATTCCGGCCGCAAGGTGTACCACGCGAAGCACATCCGCCTGAAGACGCTTGCTGACCGCGCTGTGGAGCGGTTCGCCTACGTCTACGGCTTTGGTGACAACTGGCAGCACGACCTCATCGTTGAAGAGATCCGCGATGGCGATGCGAGCATCGACTACCCCGCGCTTGTCGACGGCGCACGCCGCTGCCGCCCGAGGATGTCGGCAGTACTTGGGGCTTCATGAACTTCATGGAAGCGGTCTTGGACCCCGCTCACAACGAGCACGAAGCAATGTTGACTTGGTACGGGAAACCGTCGAGCTCGATGACATTGACGAGCGACGCGTGCGGCTGCTGCCGGAGGTGCTCGCGAGGCACCGTCGTGGCCCGCTGATGAGGCACCGCAATCACGCTAGCGGCAACCGCTTCGCGCGCCGCAGTTCGCGCCAACCAGGCACATGAATGCGGGCCGTCGGCCGGCTCTCCGATCCACAAAGCGCGGTAGTTCCGCCTAACTGACTGGCGATCGGTCTCGATCCGGCCGAGCCTTGGCGCGACGCCGAGATCGGGAAAGCCCTCAAGTCGATGCGCCCGGTCGCTCCGGCGCGGCAATGATTGCCCAGCCGTTCGATAGTCGGCCCCCTCCCGCCGTCGATCCCGAAGTGCGGGGCAATTTCGTCGCGGAACGCCTCTGGCAAGAAGTACAGCAATCGTGCCATGTTTGTCCTTGCCCGGCGACCCGGTTTGGTGCGACACTCCGGCTAGCCCCCAAGGAGGTCTCAGATGAAATACCGACTCTTTTTCGGAATGCCCGCGCTTGGGGTGTCGGTCCTCGCCGCCTGGCTGACAGGCTTGCCCCTTGCGAGTCAAACCGTTTCCGAGGGGCCAAGGGCCGGAGACCCGGCAGGGAAAGGCAACGGACGGGAATGGACCGCGCCCCGCACGGCCTGGGGTGACCCCGACTTGCGCGGCACTTGGTCCTATGCCTCGCTCACGCCGCTCCAGCGGCCCGCCCCGTTTCGAGACAAGGAGTTCTTCACTCCGGAGGAAGCCGCTGCACGGAATGCAAGAGCCAACGCCGAGGCCCCGCTCGTTCGAGGAAATGTGGGCTCGTACAACGCCCATTGGTTCGACAAAGGGAGCGTGGACCCAAGCTTGCGAACGTCGCTGATCGTGGACCCTCCCAATGGTCGACTGCCCCCGTTGACGGCGGAAGGGCGAGCTCGGGCCTTGGCCAGGGCCGAGCGTTTCAAGGGTCGCCCGGACTCGTGGTTGAACTTCACCGCGTGGACTCGGTGCATCACCTACCACGGGGTTCCGCCGGTCTCGACCGGGTACAACAACACCTACCAAATCCTGCAGACCCCTAAGTACGTAGCGATTCTGGTCGAGAATATTCACGATGTGCGCATCATCCCTCTAGATGGCCGCCCGGCGCTTGACGAGCGCATCCGCCAGTGGAACGGGGATTCCCGGGGGCATTGGGAGGGCGATACCTTGGTCGTCGTAACCGGTAATTTCAGCGAGAAGACGGAACATCGGTTCCCGTCGTCGCAGAACTTGCGGGCGGTGGAACGCTTCGCCCGAGTGGGCGAGAACACGATCTACAACGAATTCACCATCGACGATCCCGACACGTACGAGCAGCCCTGGACCGCCGTGAGGTCGATGCCAAGGCTCGACGGATATTCCGTCTACGAGTACGCGTGCCATGAAGGGAACTACGCGATGACAAACGCCCTCAGCGGCGCGCGCGCCGAGGACACGGCGGACGCCCAGCCAATTTCCGGAAGCCACTGACGCCGGCATGCAACGGCCCCCGGGTTCCACCGGGGCTTGTGAGCGGGATCCGGGCTCGTCTCTTTCTCGATGGCCGGGCTGGCTAGAGAGCTAACGATTCGAAGCTCCGCCCGTCGAGCAACCCTGGGGTGTGAGCCGCGGGCATGCCATGCAACGCGTACTTCATTGAGCCTCGTAATAGCCTGATCCTATGAGAATTGGGACGTTGCCTGCCATCGCCCGCTTGAGCAGCGTGACCTTGCGCTCCTTGTGCCCGCTAGCCGGATTGACCGACTCGTAGTAAACAAACGCTTCACCGAAGGTTGCCCCCACTCCCACCATGTCGCGTCCCTTAAACGGATCTGCACCGGGGCGGGACCCCGCTAGCTCCGGTCGCCCGCCCGCATCGGGAAAGATCTGCTCGCCCGTCAAGAGGTTGACGGCGAAGAGGTAGACCGATCCGCTGTTCCATCGGGGATCACGCGCAAGAATGGGGGTAGCAAAGTAACCCATGGCCTCGAGCCGCACTGCGGCGCAATTCACGAAAAGCCGGAGTGCCTCCTCCGACGGGTCGGCGTCGAAACGCGTCGCGTTGACCACCTCGCTCGGGCACGTGCCCGGAGAGTCGGTCGGGTAGACGCCCGAGCCTACGACCGCGTCAATGCCATCCCAGTTAATCCGGATCATGTACCCCGCTTTGGGCCGCCAGAGCTTAGTCTCGAACCCCCAGTCGGTCAGATAGTAGACCCAGCCGCGCTCGAAGTTCCTTGCCAGTCGGGTCTGCTCTGTTGACAGATCGTTACCGAAGCTGAGATAAGGCCCCCAGTACTGGCCGACCCTGGCGGGGTCGGGCCCGAACACCAAGGACCTGGACTCCCAGCCGGTCTCGCCCAGTTCGTCGACGAAGATGTAGATTTCCCCGGAAGGGCTTGCCCACCTCGCGTCCTCGTGAAAGGATCGACGAGCCTCTTCGAAGCCGACTTCTTGGATGAACTCGTAAGCGCACTGCACCAACGCCTGGACATCCTCGCGGGCGCGAACGGCGCTGGCCGAGATGCTGTTGTCTTTGCACGGCGCCACTGACGCGGGTTCGGCAGGAAGCAGGATCGCGCTGAAGGCGCACAGGAACGAAGCAACGGAAAAAGCTCGCATCGAAGTTAATCATATGTTGAATCTGACTTTACGGACCAAGATTGCCGTGAATCGAGCCCGGAAGCAACCTTCGTTTGCCAGTCGCAAGGAGCACTGCTGGGGAACAAGCGACCCGAGATTGACATGCGGGCGCTGCTTCGCTCCCGCTGGCGGGCCTGGCGTCCGGGTCATTGCCCGGGCGGTGCCGAGCCCTGATGGCGGGCGGCCGCGTCGCTTGCGTTTCGTACCGACCCTGTCCACGTCGCGCCGTTCGATCCTCGATGCTGCTGTCGAGTCTGCGCTGCGACACACCGGCCCTGGCCACCGGCGCTGAAAGAGTCAGCATCCAGCAAGCGTCGGAGCGAGTACCGTTGCACTGCCACCGCGGCTCTGCTATTCTGCGCTTGCCGAGACGATCCAAGTGCAAACCCCAGACCGGACGCTGCTAGTCCTTGCTTGGCTGGTGGCGGGCTTGGTCGCCGCCGGGGGAATCCCTCGCGCATTGCGCGGACAGCAGCCCGGGCCGGCGACCGCACCTTATCGGCCATTGGTCGATCAATACTGCGTTGCCTGCCACAACGACGACTTGAGGACTGCAGGCCTCGCGCTCGACCTCGTGAGCGCTCGCCCACTGAAGGAGAACGCTCCGATCTGGGAAAAGGCGGTGCGGAAGCTCCGGGCGCGACAGATGCCACCCGTCGGGGCCCCGCGACCTGACGAGGCAACCTACAAAGCGGTGGTGTCCTCGCTGGCATCCGAGCTCGATAGGGCCGCCGCGGACAGGCCCGACCCCGGCCGCACAGACACCTTCCGACGGCTCACACGAACCGAGTACCAGAACGCCATCCGCGACCTTCTCGCCCTCGAGCTGGACCTCTCCTCGGTGCTGCCCCGAGACGAGTCCAGTTCCGGTTTCGACAACATCACGGTGGGCGATCTATCCCCTGCGTTGCTCGAAGCCTACGTGGCGGCCGCGGACCAGATCTCCCGCTTGGCGATAGGACGGCCAGTCGAGTCTCTCGCCGTCGTCACGGTCACCAAGAAGCCGGACCTAACGCAAGAGTGGCACATCGAAGGCTTGCCCGTGGGCACCCGCGGCGGAACGCTGCTATCCCACGCCTTTCCCGTGGACGCGGACTACGACATCGTCATTCACCTGACGCGGGACCGGGACGAACAGGTCGAGGGGCTGAGAGAACCGCACCAAGTGGAGCTGCTGTTGGACAACGAGCGGATCCGTCTGTTCGAGATCGTGCCGCCGCGGCATGTCGGGGATCACTCGGCAGTCGACAAGCACCTCAAGGCCCGCGTCCCGATCTCGGCCGGCCCGCACCAGCTCGGCGTGACGTTTCTCAAAAAGCCGTGGGCAGTGCTCGAAACGGATCGCCAGCCGTACCAAGCCCACTACAACGTGTACCGGCACCCGCGCGTCCAGCCGGCGGTTTACGAAGTCTCGGCTAGCGGCCCCTACAACGCGAAGGGCCCGGGACACACGCCCAGCCGGGAGCGCATTTTCGGCTGCCGGCCCGAGGCCTCCGGCAACGAGGAAGCCTGTGTCCGGCAGATTCTGGCCAAGCTCATGCGGCGGGCCTACCGGCGGGAGGTGATCGAAAGCGACTTCGGAAGCCCCCTGGAATTCTATCGCCGGGGACGATCCGAGGATGGGGTAGAAGCCGGAGTCGAGATGGCCCTGTCGTCGATTCTGGTCAGTCCGGATTTCCTGTTCCGCGTGGAGCGAGACCCTGCCGGGATTCCGCCCGGCGCGGCATACCGGATCAGCGACATGGAGCTGGCTTCGCGGCTGTCGTTCTTCCTTTGGAGCAGCATACCCGACGACGAGCTCCTCGACGTCGCGACCCGGGGCGAACTGAGCAACCCCGAGGAATTCGAGCGGCAGGTGAGGCGCATGCTGGCCGACCAGCGTTCGGATGCATTGCTGTCGAATTTCGCCGCCCAGTGGCTGCACCTGCGCAATCTCGAATCGGCCATTCCCAACCTGCGCCTGTTCCCGAGCTTCGACGACAATCTGCGGCAAGCGATGCGACGCGAGACGGAACTGCTTCTCGAGAGCGTCATCAAGGAGGATCGAAGCGCGCTTGAACTGCTGGCCTCTGACTACACGTTTTTGAACGAACGCCTAGCCAAGCACTACGGGATTCCGCACGTGTACGGGAGCTGGTTCCGCAAGGTAATGCTTGACGAAAAAAGCAGGCGGGGCGGCCTGCTTCGCCACGGAAGCATCCTGACAGTGACCTCGTACAGCACGCGCACTTCGCCCGTGCTCCGAGGGCATTGGGTGCTGGAGAATCTCTTGGGCGTGCCGCCGCCGCCTGCGCCGGCCGAGGTGCCGGCTCTGGAAGAGAAGACGATCGACGGAAGCCTTTCCGTCCGGGAGCGGCTGATCGAGCATCGCGCTAATCCCGCCTGCGCAGGCTGTCACAATCTGATGGACCCGCTGGGCTTCCCGCTCGAAAACTATGACGCCGTTGGCCGGTGGCGCAATCTGGAAGGCGAACAGCCGATCGACGCAACGGGGAATTTCCCCGGGGGCCAGGAATTCGACGGGGTCTCCGGACTCGAGCAGGCCCTGCTGAACCGGCCCGAATTGTTCGTTGGAACCTTGGCCGAAAAGCTCCTGACTTATTCTCTGGGCAGGGTGGTCGAGCACTATGACGCGCCGGCGGTCCGCACGATCGTGCGCGACTCGCGTTCCGAGAATTTTCGATTCTCGTCACTTATACTTGGGGTCGCGAAAAGCAAACCGTTTCAAATGAGGAGATCACTATGATCATCACGAAAAAAGCCCTCCCGCGGCGGACGCTCCTGCGAGGAATGGGAGCAGCGGTGGCGCTTCCGCTACTGGACGCGATGGCTCCGGCAATGACTGCGACGGCCTCGACGCCGGCGAATCCGGTGCGCCGCCTAGGGTACATCTATATCCCCATGGGATCGGACACGGCCCGGTGGACTCCTCCGAGCGACAACTCGCTGAACGAGCTTTCGCCTATCCTGCGGCCGCTAAAGCCCCACAAGGATCACGTCACGGTCCTGACGAACATGGAGTTGAAAAACGCCTATCCGGGCACGCACGCGACTTCCAATTCCGCCTACCTGAGCTGCGCGAAGGCGAAGCTAACCGAAAGCACTGACTACTATCTCGGCACGACTGTCGATCAGATCGCGGCCAAGGAAATCGGTCAGGAAACGCAGCTCCCGTCGCTAGAGCTCGGCATGGATCTGCTGGAGGTCGTGGGGCAATGCGACGACGGCTTTGCCTGCGTGTACCAGAACAACCTTTCCTGGTCCTCGCCCACGACCCCCCTGCCCTACGAGGCACACCCCAGGAAGGTATTCACCCGCCTGTTCGGCGAGGGCAGCCCCGAGGAGCGAACCAGGACGCTGAAAAAGAAGGCCAGCCTGCTGGATCGCGTGCGAAGCGATATTGCGCGCCTCCAGCGCGAGCTGGGCTCCGGCGACCGCACGAAGGTGGATCAATACCTGGACAGCGTGCGGGAAGTGGAGCGCCGCATTCAAATCGCGGAAGCCGGCGTGGCCGACAACCCGACTCCGGACATGGAACGTCCCGTCGGCGTGCCCGCAGCCTACGCCGATCACCTGCGGCTCATGTTCGACTTGCAGGTGCTGGCGCTTCAAGCGGACATCACGCGGGTAATCACGTTCCAGATGGCAAGGGAAGGCAGCACGCGAAGCTACAACGAGATCGGGGTGTCGGAGCCGCACCACCCCCTGACCCACCACGGGGGCAACCGGGAGATGATCGACAAGATCGCGAAGATCAACGAGTACCACGTTTCTCTGTTGGGCTATCTTTTCGAAAAGCTCAAGACGACGCCGGACGGCGACGGGTCCCTGCTGGATCACTCCATGTACATGTACGGCAGCGGCATGGGAGACCCGAACCTCCACGACCACATCAACTTGCCGATCCTGGTGGCCGGAGGCGGCGCCGGCAAACTGAAGGGCGGCCGGCACATCCGGTACGAAGAGCGCACGCCGCTCGCGAACCTTCACTTGACGCTGCTCGAAAAGGCGGGCGTTCGAATGGAATCCTTCGCCGACAGCAAGGGGAAGGTCGAGGAGCTGCTCTCGATCTGATTCCTTACGGGAAGGCGAAAGATGCACGCAGTGGCGCTCTACGACTCTCAGCGCGGCGCGGCTTCGGGGGCCGCGCGCCAAAGCAATCGGCTATCCGTGCGACGGCCGCCCGTTTCGCTACGACCGCCCCTTCGAAGATGGGTCTGCCGGATCTGGACCTTGGCCGGCCCGCTCCTGTTCGCGGCCGGCTTGGCGGGCGCGGCCGATTCGCCGTTGGCGGACGCCGTCCGGGCGATGGACGGGGAGCGCGCTCGCGCCCTGGTCCAAGCCGCCGCGAACGTGAACGCGCCCCAGTCGGACGGCATGACGGCCCTTCATTGGGCCGCCTTGCGCAATGACCTCGAGACGGCGAAGCTGCTCTTGGACGCCGGTGCCCGCGCGAGCGCGGCCAACCGCTACGGCGTGACGCCGCTCACGCTGGCCTGCACCAACGGGAACGGGCCGCTGGTCGCACTGCTCCTGGATGCGGGAGCGGACCCGAACACCAGCCTGCCGGGGGGCGAGACCGCCTTGATGACCGCAGCCCGAACAGGGCGGCTCGGGCCGGTGAAAGCGCTGCTCGCCCGCGGCGCCGACCTTCACGTAAAGGTTCACGGCATGGGAAGGCAGGAAGGCGCGGGCGCCAATGCGTTCCTGTCCCGCATGAGGGACTCCACCATTTTCGACTTCGAGACGAAACCGACACAAACGGCCCTGATCTGGGCGGCGGCAGAAGGTCACGCGGAGGTCGTTGCGGAACTGATCGAGGCAGGTTCCGAATTCCAGGCAACTCTGGACTCGGGATTCACGCCGCTGCTCTTCGCGGTAAGGAACGGCCACCTGGGAGTCGTCAAGACCCTTGTGAAAGCGGGCGCGGACGTGACCAGGCGCATCGAGCCACACCCGGACTGGCGCCATCGCGGCTACGGCGCGAAGCTGCGGCCCGGTGCCACGGCCCTGCACCTGGCGGTCGAGAACGGCCACTTCGAATTGGGTGCCTATCTTCTGGAAGCAGGCGCGGACCCGAACGCGGCAGACCCGATCGGCTACGCAGCCCTGCACGCGATGGCGGCGGCCCGCCGAGTTCCTGCGGGCGACGCCAACCCGCCTCCCGATCCGACGGGCAACATCACCAGCCTGGAATTCGTGCATCAACTGGCCGCTCGCGGGGCGGACTTGAATGCAAGGATGGCCAGACCGGGATTGATCAATCTGGGGGTTGCCGTGCCCGGCCCAACCGCGCTGCTGGCAGCCGTCCAGACCGCGGACGTCGATTTCATCGAGACGCTGGTCGATCTGGGCGCCGACCCGCTGCTCACGGACAACGGCAACCGCACCGCGTTGATGCTGGCGGGAGCCAGGACCGGCACCGAGGCCGAGATCCTGCAAACGATGCAGCTGCTGCTGGACCTGGGCGTCGATATCGATGCCGTCGACGACAACGGCGAGACCGCGATGCACGCGGCCGCCTACAGAGACCGGCCCGCGCCCATCAAGCTGCTCGCCGCCCGCGGGGCCAGCATCGAGATCTGGAATCGGGCCAACATTCACGGCTCGACTCCGCTGGCGATAGCCGTAGGCCATCGAGGGCCGCGGAGCTTTCGTCCCCAGCCCAAGGCAGAGGCGGCGATCCGCGAAGTGATGATTGCCGCAGGCGTGACCCCGCCGGAAAGAGTCACCGTTTCCGCCCAGGCTCCGCGCGCCTACGTAGGCGTCGGGCAGCTTGGCCGGTGCAGTCCGCCCGAGACCGGCTCGGGCCCTTGCGGGTCGGCCTCGCGTTCGCTACCTAGACTAGAATCGCGCGATCCTGGGCCGGCCCACGTCCGAAGCCATGGCCAGCGAGTCGAAATTCATCACCATGTGGTCGTGACGCACCTGCGCCATCCGCCTGTCGTCCCAAAGATTGTCGAACTCGCCCGGATCGGCCTCCAAATCGAAGAGCTCTCCCAATCCGTGCCCGTGGTAAACGACGTGCTTGAAGCGCTGGCTGCGGACCATCGTGCCGAAGCTCTGCACGCCGGCGAGCGCCCGGTAGTATTCGCTCCGCACGAACTCCCTGTGACGGTCAGCCCCGGACGTGCCGTTCAGAATGGATGTCAGCGGCTTGCCGTGCATCGAGCTCGGCACGGCCAGGCCGGCCAGCTCGAGCAGCGTCGGCGCCAGGTCGGTCAGCTCGACCAGGGCCTGGCTGCGCAGGCCGTTCTTGAAACGCCCGGGCCAGGAGATCACCAGCGGCACGTGCACCAAGCTCTCGTAGAAACGGCAGCCCTTGAGCAGCAAACCGTGGTCGCCTAGCGTTTCGCCGTGATCGCTGGTGAAAATGACAACCGTGCGCTCCAGCTGGCTGCTTTCCTCGAGGGCATCCAGCATCCGCCCGACACTGTGATCGATCAGCTCGATCATGGCATAGTACTTGGCTTGGTACGACTTCGCGCTCATTTCCTCCGGACGGCGGGCCCTGTTCTGGAAATTGACGTCGCTCAGTCGCTCCTGGGCCGCTAGGTCCGACTCGCGGAACAGCGGCCCCGGCATGGCCGATTCCGGATAGTGGTCGAGCCACTCCCGCGGAGGGTCGAACGGCGAGTGGGGGTCGAAGCAATTCAAGCTGAACAGCCATGGCGTCGAGCGCTCTTCCCGCATGAAATCGATGGCGCGGTCGGCGCACCACGTCGTTTGGTGGAACTCGCTGGGGATGTAGCCGAGCTTCTTGTAGATCGAGCTGTAGTCCTTTCCTCGAGACTTCAGCCACTCGACGTAGGAGTGGCCCTCGGGCCAATCGTCATGGGGATGGTGGCTCCAGTGGAACACCCTGTATCCGTCGTCGACCCGCGGCTCGATGCGCCCCTGTGCCGCGGAAAGGTGAAACTTCCCTGCCAGCCCGCAGTCGTAGCCCGCGTTGGCGAGGGTCTTGGTGACAAGCGGCGCAGCGTCGTCCCAGCGCGCGTTGCCGTTCATGCATCCGTGAACTGCGGACGGGTACATCCCGGTCAGGAATCCCGCTCGGCTCGGCGTGCAGATCGGGGACTGGCAGTAGGCGTTCTCGAACGAGACGCCGCTCTTAACGAGGCGATCGATGTTGGGAGTGCGAATGTGCTCGTTGCCGAGCGAGCGGATCGTGTCCCAGCGCTGCTGGTCGGTGCAGATCCACAGGACGTTCGGACGCGTCTCGCGGGCCTCAGAGCGCTGGGCTGCGAGGCCCGCTCCCGCCGCGCCCACGAATCCTCTACGTGTCATCGGTGAAGCCATAGCGGCCAGATTATCTCACGCACCCCCTAGGGCGCGTCCGCCTCGGCTCGACAACGCACCCCAGCCCGCCCGGCGCGGACGGGAAGCGTTTGAAGAGGAAGAGAGAAGCGCCCGGAGTCCCGCTCGCTAGACGCGATCCGTCAGGCCGAAAATCGGCTTGTTGTACATCCAGTTCCCGTTCGTGAAGTCGGGGAAGCTCACGGGCCGGCTGCCGGTCGCGATCGAGCGCTCCGACAGAGGGGAGATCGCCATCCAAGTCGCCGTGTCATAGGCGTCGATCACTGTAGGCAATCCGTCCCTGACGCAGTCAGCAAACGCGCGCACCTTCAGAAAGTCCGATCCGCGATGCCCGCCCACGACTCCTTCTTGCAAGTAGCGCCGCCATAGCGGATGCTCGAATTCTTCTTGGTAGGGTCCGAACGGCTCCCATTTGTGAGGCGGGCTGCGGCCCTCGATGTGAATGGTGGACTTGTCCAGCGAGGTGGCGTCGCCGTCTTGCAGCCAGATTCCCTTCGTCCCTTGGAGCCGTCGCATGTTGGAGTATGGCCGTGGCAGGCGCGTGTCGAAGCTCGCGACGACTGTTTCGCCGTTCGCGCACTTGATAACGGTCGTCACCACGTCCCCGGAGGCCCAATCGATCCCCGCCGGGGCGCTGTTTGGGCCAAGGTGGTCGCGCGTCCAAGCGGCCAGGCCGCGCGACTTGCTCGCAGTCGACGTCAGGTAGGCGAAGCGATTGCCTCGGTCGATGTCCAGCCAGTTTGCCACCGGGCCGATGCCGTGCGTAGGGTAGAGATCGGCGTTGCGCTTCCTGTTCTGGAGCGTGCGGTAGTCGCCGCCGTCCGGCAGCTCCACGCCCGTCCCCTTGCCTTGGACGATGCGTGCGCGCAGGTCGTGCTCGTAGCCGCACTGGCAATGAATCAGCTCGCCGAAGACCCCTTCGCGGACCATGCGCAGCAGGGCCATGTTCCAGCGGTCGAAGCAATGGTTCTCCAGCAGCATGCAAGGCCTCCCTGTTTCCTCGTAAGCCTTGACGAGATCCCAGCACTCCCGAATCGACGAGGCCGGGCCAACCTCGGTCGCTGCGTATTTGCCCGCTCGCATGGCCGCCACGCACATGGGAATGTGCAAGCGCCACGGGGTGGCGATGAGCACGCCGTCGAGATCATCGCGCGCGACCATGTCGAGGTAGGACTCCTCGTGCGCGGAATACCCTTCGGGCCGCGTGCGCCCCGACTTCTCGACCTCGTCGAGCGCGCGGTCGAGGTTCCGCTCCGTGATGTCGCAAATCGCCGGCACGGCGACGTAGTCAAGCCGGAGAGCCTGGCGAACCAAGCTTATGCCGTGGCCGCCGACACCAATGAAGCCCAGTCGAACCCCTCCGCTGTCCCGGGCGGGAGCGGCAACCAGCGCGGTCGCGGTCGCGAGACCCCCGGCAGCCGATTTCACGAAGTTCCTGCGATCGACGCGAGTTTCCATGCGTTTTCGTTGCCCTCCCGCACCAGACAGGGGCTGACGCGCATTGGCCAGCCCGGGTCCGAGGCCGCAGATGATGGCGGCGCCGGGCCTCCGCCCGCTCGAATCCGGCGCGAGACCCCGTTGGGACGGTCCGGCTTTGTCCCTACAGAGTATATTTCGAGCCGACTTCAATTCGCGGCCTGGAGTGCCGCCCGAGGCCCGGCGGAAGGGCTCGCAGACGATGCGGAACGGCCCGTCCGCCCCGAGCGACGGAATCAAATCGGCCGTCGGGGTATGCTGTATGGCCAAGATATCTGAGATCGTGGAGTAGGGATCACTCCAGAGCGCACCGGTCGCCAGCGATCGAATCGACCGCCTCGCGTACTCGGAAGAATCAACGATGACCCGATTTGCCTTGAGAAACCCCTACGCCGTGGCCGTCGGCGCCCTGGCCACGGTGGTACTGGGAATCGCGTCCTTCCAGAGATTGCCCGCTGACCTGCTTCCCATATTCAAGACCCCCGCAGTTCAGATCGTCACCTTCTACCCCGGCATGCCGCCCGAGGTCATGGAGCGGGACATCATGAGCCGACTCGAGCGGTGGACCGGCCAGTCGGTCGGCATCGAGCATCAAGAGGCCAAGGCCATGCTGGGCGTTTGCGTCGTGAAGGACTTCTTCCAAGAGGGGATCAGCTTGGAGACGGCGATGAGCCAGGTGACCTCGTACGCCGTCAGCGACATGTTCTACCTGCCGCCGGGAACAATCCCTCCGATGGTCATGCCGTTCGATCCCACGGCCTCCGTTCCGCTCTGCCTGGTGAGCGTTTCCAGCCCGAGCATGAACGAGAAGGAGCTGTACGATATCGCCTACTTCGAGCTGCGCAACCGGCTGCAATCCATTCAGGGCGTGATCGCCCCTGCCGTGTACGGCGGAAAGCTCAGGCGCATCCTGGCCTACGTCGACAGGATGCGCCTGGAGGCGCGCGGCCTGGGGCCCATGGACGTTGTCGAGGCGCTCAAGCGGCAAAGCGTGTTCATCCCCGCTGGCAACCTCAAGGCCGGCAACATCGACTATCAGGTATTCGCCAACTCCATGCCCGCGGCGGTCGAAGAGCTGAACGACATGCCGATCGCAGTCCGCGAGGGAACGCCGGTCCTCGTGGGGGATGTCGCCGACGTGCAGGATGCGAGCCAAATCCAAACCAACGTGGTACGCATCAACGGTCGCCGGCAGGTCTACATCCCGATCTACAGGCAGCCAGGCGCCAACACGATCGAAATCGTCCGATCGATTGATCGAAATCTCGATAGGATCCAGCAGCGCATCAAGGAGATGGACCCCTCCGCCAGGGACCTGTCGATCGAAGTGGTCCTCGACCAGTCGCTATATGTCCGAAACGCCTTGCGAGCGCTCCAGCTGGAGGGCTTTCTCGGCGCCGGATTCGCCTCGCTCGTCGTCTGGCTGTTTCTTCGGAGCCTGCGCTCGACCGTATTGATTCTGGTCAGCCTCCCTTTGGCGATCCTAGCCGCCTTCACCGGCCTCTATTTCTGGGGAGCGACGCTCAACACGATGACCATCGGGGGCTTGGCGCTGGTGGTCGGCATCCTCATCGACCAGTCCATCGTGGTCGTCGAGTCCATTGCCCGCCATGTCGAGGCAGGCAAGCCGCCCTTCGAAGCGGCCCGCCAGGGCGCGAAGGAAGTGACGGTGCCGGTCTTGGTGTCGACTGTGACATTCTGCATCGTCTTCTTCCCGGTGCTGTTTCTCTCCGGAATGGCCAGCTATCTCTTCAGCCCCGTGGCATTCGCGGCGACACTCGCCATGGGAGCCTCGTTCTTGTTCTCGATCACGGTGGTGCCGGCCTTCTGCGCCAGGATCCTGAAGTCACGGGACCCTAGCGCGCAGCGTCCCGAGCGCTACGGCCCGGCGATTCGATACGAGAGGATCGTGCGGCGCTTGCTGACACGCCGCTGGGCGGTCGTGGCCGGCGCGGGCCTGCTGCTCGCAATCTCGCTGGCTCTGTTACGCTCCACCGGAACGGAGCTGTTCCCTCCTGTCGATGCAGGCCAGTTCCAGATCATGGTCCGGCTGCCTTCGGGGACTCGCATCGAGACTACCGAGGACACGCTGGCGAGCATCGAGGATCTCCTCGTCGAGGAGATCGGACAGCCGGATCCAGGTGCCGAGGAACGCCATCCCGATTCCAATCTGCGCATGCTGATCACCAATATCGGCGTGCTGATGGACTGGCCCGCCGCCTACACACCCAACACCGGCCCGATGGACGCCTTCGTGCTCGTCCAGCTGAAGAACAAGCCCGGTCACCCCGGGACGTTCGACTACGTGGAACGGCTCCGCTCCAAGCTCAACGACCGGTTTCGCGACATCGAGTTCTCGTTCGATACCGGGGGCATGCTGACGGCAGCCCTCAATCAAGGCGAGCCGGCTCCGATACACGTCCAAGTGTCGGGGAGCAATTTGCAAACCTCGCACCGCATCGCCGGACTGATCGCCGACAGCATGGCTCCCGTCGACGGCATCGCCGACGTGCGCGTGGCCCAGCGAATGGATTACCCGATCATCGACATCGAGATCGACAGGGTGAAAGCCGCCATGGCGGGCGTGGCAGTCGACGACGTGATGAAAAACCTAGTGACGGCCACGAACTCGAGCATCGGCTTCGATCCCGCATTCTGGATCGACCAGAGCAACGGAAACCACTATTTCATCGGAGCGCAGTACGCGGAGAGCGACCTTGAATCGGTCGAGACGCTGCGGGACATTCCCGTCAGGGCGACGGACGGAGGGACCCCCGTGCCCCTGCGCAACGTGGTTGACATCAGCCGGAAGACGGGTCCCGCGACGATCAGCCACCGGAACATCACGCGGGTGATCGACGTGTACGCAAACGTCCTGCCGGGCTACGACATCGGCTCTGTGGTAGCGGATGTGGAAGCTCTGCTGGGCGCTTCTGCAGAGCTGGGGCCGGTGCTGCGGGAAGCCGATCGCGGCTCGTATTTCGAGATAGCGGGGCCGGAGTTTGCGGGGGCCGGGTACAGCTACAGCCTCACCGGAGAAGTCGCCACCATGCGCGATTCGCTCGACCAGTTCCTCCAAGGGTTCGTGCTTGCTGCCGTGCTCGTCTATCTCGTACTCGTACTGCAGTTCCGGTCGTTCCGCGATCCCCTGGTCGTCATGCTGGCCGTGCCGCTCGGACTCGTGGGAGTCGGCTGGATGCTCTACCTGGGCGGCAACGCCCTGAGCGTGATGTCCGCCCTGGGAATCATCATGATGGTGGGCTTGGTTGTGGCCTACAGCATCCTGCTCGTGGATTTCGCCGACCGCCGTCTAGCTCGCGGCGTTGCCATCGAAGAGGCAATCAGCGAGGCGGCCCGCGTCCGGCTCCGCCCCATCCTGATGACCTCGCTGACTACTGTCCTCGCGTTGGCCCCCATGGCTGTCGGAGGGCCCGGCGCGGAAGCGAACGTGCCGCTGGCGCGTGCCATCATCGGGGGCGTGCTGAGTGCCGCCACCCTGACTCTCGTGGTAGTCCCGTGCCTGTACGTGATTGTCAAGGGGCGAGATCGAACCCATCAGGCGGAGCCGGCATGATCGGGCTTCCGATCGCCGGCGACGCTGCAGCGACGCCAGCGCATCCGGCTAGCGCGGGGCTGATGGCGCGGGCAGGTGCCAGGTCTGATCGAACTCGCCTTGGGAATTGGAAGCTCTGAGATGGCCATGAATCGAGCCGGGCCTGCCGTGCCGCTTTGCGTACTGGTCGCCGTGGCCTTGAATTGGCTCGGCTGTGGCGAGCCTCTAGGCAAGCAGCCCGCCAAGGCCGAAGAGGCGGCAAGCGCTCTTCCAGTGGATGTCGTGGTCGTCGCGCCCGCTCGCGAGGACCTCGAGCGCCAAGTGGTCTTGCCCGCCAGCATCGAGGCCTTCGAGACAACGACCTTGTACAGCAAGGTCAGCGGATACCTCGGCCGCATCGACGTCGACATCGGGGACAAGATCGGACGCGGTCAACTGATCGCCAAGATCGAGGTGCCCGAAATTGTCGATCAGCTCCGGGAAGCCGAGGCCGACCTGTCCGCCAGCCAAGCCGACCGCAAGAGCGCCGAGTCGGAACTCGAGAGCTTCAAAGCGACATCCCGCCTTCAGCAACTTACCTTCGAGCGGGTCCAATCGGTGAGGAAGGACGAGCCGGATGTCATTTCCCAGCAGGCTGTCGACGAGGCCAGGGCCGAGTTTGAAGTGGCCCGCGCGGCCGTCCGGGTGGCCGAAAGCAGAATCAGCCAGATCGACAGCAAGGTCAAGCAGGTCGAGGCGGCGATCCGCCGGCTGCAGACCTTGATCGGCTTCTCGGAGGTCCGCGCGCCGTTCAGCGGCATCGTCACCAACCGCTATGTGCATACCGGCGCTCTGCTCCAAGCGGCGACGTCTTCCCGCCCGGTCCAGGGGATCGTCACCATCGCCAGCTTGGACCGAGTCCGTCTCTTCATCGACGTGCCGGAATCCGAAGCGCCCTTCGTCCAAGCCGGGGACCCCGCCGTCGCGACCCTCGATTCGATGCCGGGAAGGGAATTCCGAGGGGAAGTGACGCGATTCGCCGGGGTTCTCAACGCGTCCACGCGGAAAATGAGGACCGAAATCCATCTAGCTAACCCGCGTTGGCTACTCCGTCCCGGGATGTACGGTCGCGCGAATCTGACGCTGGACGCGCGATCCGACACGGTCACCATCCCGGCGGAGGCCCTAAGGGGGGACGCGGCGGGGGCGTACGTGTATCGCGTAGTGGACGGCCGAGCCAAGCGTACGGAAGTCGAGGCCGAGATTCGAGACGGCATCAAGGTGGAAGTGACAAGCGGCCTGTCCGGAAACGAGAGGATCGTGCTGGCCGCGCGGGGCCCGATCGCGGACAGCGTACCGGTGACGGCGGTGGAATTCCGTTCGGAGGAACAGCCGTGAACTTCTGGAGATGGAAACTGGCAGTCCTGGCCGTCCTGGCAGTCGCGCCGGGCGGTGCCCGGATGGCTGCCGCGGAACGCGAGGCCAGCGAGCTTCCCGGGCTGACTCTGGAACAAGCCGTTCGGAATGCGCTGTCGAAGCACCCCGTCCTGCGCCAGGCGCAACTCGACATCGGCTCGGCGGAACTCCGCGTCCAACGGGCCCGCTCCAGCCGATTCGCCCAAATCGACGCAGGAGGCCTCGCCAAGAGAGGGTTGTCGGGCTCGGCCAACCGTTTCGGGCTGAACGGCTTGGCAGCCTCTCCCGAGCCGGAGGGGATGGCATTCTCGGCGAATGTCTATCAGGACTTACTGGACTTCAAGAGGAGCAAATACGAGACCGGCGCCCGCCGGGCGGAGGTCGAGTACTTCAGCCAGACGCTGCTGGCGGAAGAGGCTGAGCTGATCCTGCAGGTGAAGCGAGCGTACTACGCTGGCTTGAAAGCGCGGGGTCGGATCGGCCCGGCCCGAGAGGCGGTCGACGAGAGGGCCCTTGCGACGCGGCAGGCCGGCTCGCTCCACCGTGCCCAGCTGGGGTCGAAGCTGGATTGGGATCTGGCCGAAGCCCGGCTCTCCCAGGCCCGGCTTGACCTGGCGATGGCGAACGACGCGGACCGGCGGGCGCTGGCCCGGCTGAACGCGGCGATGGGGGAGAGCACCACCCAAGACTACGAATTTCGAGAGCCGGGAATTGCGGAGGGGGGCGCCGAGGACCTGCAGGCATTGCTGACCGAGGCGGCGGAGGCTCGCGCCGAGCTTGCCGCGGTCGAAGCGCGAATCCTCGCCGGAGAGCAATGGGTTCGCAGAGCCAAGCGCGAGAAGTACCCGAGAATCATGGGCCTGTTCAGCGGCGGATGGACGCGCTTCGCCGAACTGACCCTGAGCAGGCTGCTGTTCGGGGGATTCGGAATCCAGCTGCCGCTCTTCACCGGCGGTCGGCTGGAGGCGGATATCGAGGAGACGGAACTGGCACTGGAAAAGACCAGGGCAGCGAGGGAGGAGCTCTTGCGGGCCGTCGCCCTGCAGGTAACGGAGGCGCACAGCGAACTGATCGCCGCTCGCGAGTCCTACCGCGCGGCCGAACAGGCCGTGGGACCTGCTAGCGCGGCGGAGCGCCTGGCACGCGTCCGTTACAGGAACGAGCTGGGCGCTCGTCTCGAATGGATGGTCGCTCGCACCGCACGTTCCGTCGCAGAGAGCGAACTGAGCCAAGCTCTTTACGATTACAAGATCGCCGAGGCCGAACTCGATTTCGCCGTAGGCCGAAGATCCTACTGAACTCGCGGAAGGAACCTTGCGAGGAAGGGCCGCGGGAGCAATCGGCACGGGAGCGCGTTCGCAGCGCCTGTTTCCGGCACGCCGCGCGCGTCCCCGTCAAGCGCCCGTGCCGCCCGCCCGAATGCAAGTTCGGTCCGATCCCCGACGTTCGGTCAGCCGCGAAGCTGGCTTCGCGACCGGCTCGACCAGTTGATATCGAGCCGCGCCGGTTACGATAATCAGCGGCGGACCGGAGTGGAGAGCGGGTCAGTCGCGGCCGTCTGCTCGCGGCGGGCCGGTCTCGTCAGGAGACGGGTCTCGGAGTTCAGGGAGCATATGTCGGAGCACATGTCCAAGACGCTGCGCGAAAGCCTTCGAGGCGGGGCAATGGCCTGTCTCTTTTCGCTCGGGTCCATCGCATTCGCGCAGGGGCCCGGCGGGGACCTCGAGCTGGGGGCCGAGCCGCTGCGGGCCGAGGAAATCGTCGAACGCTCCTTGGACCGCTCGGAAGAGAAGGAAAAGTCGGGGATCGAGCTTGCGTTCGAGTGCGTGGTCAATTCCGCCGTGGAGACGCTCGACGCCGAGGGCCGGGTCACGGATGTAGAGACCAAGCGGTCGCGGCGCTATCCGCTCGAAGGATATCTGTACGACGAACAGGTGGAGCGCGACGGACAGGCGCTGTCCCCCGAACAGGCCCGCAAGGAGCGCCGAAGGAAGGCCAGTTTCGTCCGAGAGGCCAGAAAACAACTCGCGCGAGGCGAGCGGCTGGAATCGGACAGGAGAAGAATGCGCTTCAATCACGAACTGATGGACCGCTACCGAACGGCCCTGGCCGGAACCGAAGAGATTCTGGGCCACGCCTGCTGGGTGGTCCAATTCGTGCCAAGAGAGGGCGACCTGCCGAACACTGGCAGCATGGATCGTGCTTTGAACCAGTCGACTGGCCGCCTGTGGATCAAGAAATCCGACTTCCAAGTGGCGCGGGTGTCGTTCGCTATGGACGCGCCGGTGCGCTATCTCTGGGGTCTGTTCGCGACGCTCCGGAAGGCGGACGGCAGAATCGACTTCGCGCCGGTCGAGGAGGGGCATTGGATGCCGAGCCGCTTCGAGCTGGAGCTCGACCTGCAACTGCTCCTGGGTGTGAAGGCAATTCGCCGGCGCATCCGGAACGAGTGGACGGATTACCGGCGGGTCGACAACGTCGCGACTACGCGAGTCTCCCGCTAAGCGGGCGTCCCTGGGTGTAGCGCGCTCCCGACCTCCATGCGTGCCGGACCGCCACGGCGGCCACTCCTGGACTGCTAGGATTTGCCTATGAAGGCAGCCAAGGCATTCAGGGCGGGGATTGACGCCGTTCGCAAGATGGTGCCCCGCTTTCTCTCGATCGCCCGGGAGCTGGGGCTCGAAATCGTCGGCTTCGTGTTCTTCGCGTTCGGCGCTGTCTTCATCTTCGGGCCATTCGGCTTCATCCAAGCCTACCGCCAGCTTCCCGAGAGCATGACCAGGCTGCTGGTCGCCGGTGCCGGCGCGATCATGTTCGCGTGGTTTGGATACGATTCGTTCCGGCGGGCCAAGAAGCTCGCACGCAAGCGGTAGCGCGACGGACGGGCCCCGCCGATGAAAACCCTGTACAAGAAAGTCCCTGCCCCGCCCGCGAGCCCGGGCGACTTCCCGTACACCCGCGGCATCCACCCGGGGATGTACCGCGACCGGCTCTGGACGATGCGCCAGTATGCCGGGTTCGGCAACGCGCGCCAGTCCAACGAGCGCTACCGGTACCTCATCGAGCGCGGGACGACCGGCCTGTCCGTGGCGTTCGACCTGCCGACCCAGATGGGGTATGACTCCGACCATGCACTCGCGGCGGGCGAGGTCGGGCGGTCCGGCGTGGCGATCTCGTGCCTTTCGGACATGGAGACGCTGTTCGACGGCATCCCCCTGGACCGGGTCTCCACATCGATGACGATCAACTCGACCGCGGCGATCCTGCTCGCCCTGTACTCCGCGACAGCGGCGCGCGCCGGGGTGCCCGCCGCGGCGCTCCGCGGCACGGTCCAGAACGACATTCTCAAGGAGTACATCGCTCGCGGGACCTACATCTACCCGCCCCAAGCGTCGCTGCGCATTGTCACCGACCTAATGGCCTGGGCCTCCCGCGAGGCACCGCAATGGAACGCGATCTCCATCAGCGGATACCACATGCGCGAAGCCGGATCGACCGCTGCCCAGGAACTCGCGTTCACGCTGGGCAACGCCATCGCCTACATCGAAGCCGCGACGCGGGCCGGGCTCGACGTCGACGACTTCGCGCCGCGGCTGTCCTTCTTCTTCAGCTCCGACCGCGATTTCCTCGAGGAGATCGCCAAGTTCCGCGCCGCCCGGAGGATGTACGCCAGGCTGATGAAAGAGCGCTTCGGGGCGCGCGAGCCTCGCTCGATGAAGCTGCGTTTTCACGCGCAGACCGCTGGTTCGAGCCTGACCGCCCAGCAGCCGCGGGTGAACGTCGTCCGCACCGCCTTCCAAGCCTTGGCCGCGGTCCTCGGCGGCGCGCAGTCCTTGCATACGAACTCCCTCGATGAAGCGCTGGCCCTGCCCGGCGAGGAGGCTGCCGCGCTGGCCCTGCGGACGCAGCAGGTGATCGCCCTCGAGTCGGGTGTCGCCGCCACCGCTGATCCCCTGGGAGGGTCCTACTGCATCGAAGGGCTCACAGCCGAGCTCGAGGAGGAGGCGTCCGCATACCTCGCGAGGATCGACGATATGGGCGGCATGGTGGCAGCGATCGAGCGAGGCTACGTGCAGCGGGAGATCCAAGACAGCGCGTACGCTCTGCAGCAGCAAGTGGAGAGTGGCGAGCAGACGATTGTGGGGGTCAACGCATACCGCGCGGACGAGCCCGCGTCGGTCCCCATCCTACGTATCGACGCCAGTGAAGAGCGCGAACGAGCGCGGGAGCTCGCGGAATTCCGTGACAAGCGCCAACGGGAGGCCTGCGGGGCAGCGCTAGACCAGCTGCGGACCGCGGCAGCCGGCACGGACAATCTCTTGCCGGCGATTCGCGCAGCGGTCGAGGCCGCCGCGACGCTAGGGGAGATTTCGGACGCGCTGCGAGACGTGTTCGGGACGTACGACTAGGGCCTGGCCGCTAGCACCGCGCCGCTAGAGCCTGTGAAAGGCCTTGAGAATGTCTCGGGTGCCGTATCTGAGGGCAATCGGGCGGCCGTGGGGACAGGACATCGGACACTCCGTGCGGGCCAGCTCTTCCAGCAGCCAGCGCATCTTCTCGGTGGGTAAGGGCATGTTGACCTTGATGGCTGCGTGGCAGGCGATTGTCGCCGCCATGCGCTTGCGCAGCTGGCCCAGCGTGAGCCCTCGGCCGCCCTCCCGCGAATCGTCCAAGAGCTCGTAAATCAGCGACTCGACGTGCTGCGGCGACAGCTCGGCCGGCGTGGACTTGATCGCGACGGTCCGTCCGCCGAAGGGCTCGATCTCGAAGCCGTTCCCTCGAAACTCCTCCGCAAGCTCGTCGAAGGCAACCAGCTGTCCGGGCGTCAGCGTCAGCACGATGGGAGCGAGCAGGCGCTGCATGGCGGCCTTGTCGTGCAGCCGTGCCTCCAGCACCTTCTCGAAGAGTATGCGCTCATGCGCGACATGCTGGTCGATGATCCAGACGCCGTCGTCACCGGCAGCGACGATAAAGCTGTCGTGGAGTTGTCCGAGAAGCCGCAGCCCTCCTAGATTCCCGAGGCTCGCCGGCTGGCGGTCCACCAGCGGAGAGCGGCTGTGGAGTGCGTCGGGCCGCGTGGCCGACGAAGGCGGCGCGACTCCCGCGGGTTCCATGTCTGGTCCGGAGACCTCCCCCACGGAAGGAGGCGGGGCGCTTTCCTGGAATTCCGACCCGGCGGGGAATTCCAACCGGCGCGAAACGGGCACGGCGCCGGTCCCGGGCGGTCGCTGCGCTCCGAGCGAGCCGGGAAGCGGCCCTCCTGCGACCGAAGTGCCCAGCGCTTCCCGCTGGGCGACCTGGCCGGGCTGCGGAAGCCCCGACGCCGGCTTGGCAGCCACTAGCCTGCCGCGGATCGCCGAGCGGACGAGTTCGAACACCTGGGAGGGGTTGCGAAAGCGGACTTCAGTCTTCGCCGGATGGACATTGACATCGACCTCCTCAGGCGGAATCTCGAGGAACAGCAGCGCGAACGGAAACGCGCCCTTGGGCATCAAGTTCTCGTACGCGCGGGAAATCGCCTTCTGAATCAGGCTGTCGCGGACGAGTCGGCGGTTGACGAACACATAGATCGAATTGCGGTTGGACCGCTGCGCCTGCGGCTCGGAGACAAACCCTCCAAGGCGGAGCGTCCGCTCCGGTACGGGCTCGATTTCGACCAGGCGGTCGAGGGAGTCGCCTCCGAAAACCTGGTACACGCGCTCCCGCAGCGTGGACACCGGCGTGACGCCCAGCAGCGCGCCGCGCTCCGTGCGCAGCTGGAAGGACTTGCCGAGATGGGCCAGGCTGTAGTGCGTCACCAGGCGCACGGCATGGGACAGCTCCGTCCTCTCGGTGCGCAGGAACTTCCGACGCGCGGGCACGTTGAAGAAGAGGTTCCGGACGGCGACGCTCGTGCCCGGCGCCAGGGCCGCGTCCTGCACGTCCCTCATGCGCCCGCCGTGGATCTCGACGACCGTGCCGGACTCCTCGTCCTCGGCGCGAGTCCGGAGAGTGACTCGCGAGACGCTGGCAATCGATGGCAGTGCCTCGCCCCGGAATCCAAGGGTTGCGATTGCGAGCAGGTCGCTGGCGCTGCGGAGCTTGCTGGTGGCATGCCGCTCGAATGCGAGCATCGCGTCGTCGCGGTTCATTCCGCAACCGTTGTCACTGACCTTGACCAGGCTACGTCCGCCCCTGCTCAGCTCGATCCTGACCTGCGTCGCCCCGGCGTCGAGCGAATTCTCGATCAGCTCCTTGCAAACGGAAGCCGGGCGCTCCACCACCTCGCCCGCAGCGATTTGGTTGGCGACCCCCTCCGTGAGTACCTGGATCCGGCCCATGTCCCTGAGCTTTCAGCCTAGCGCGTGGCGGCCAGGACCCGAGCCGACCGTATAATCAATGCGATGCGAGTCGCACGGCTTTCCGCTCTGACGCGGCGGTCGTTCGCGCTCGCCGCGGCCGGAACGGCGTCGATGAGGGCCCTGGGAACACCAACTGTCCGCGCGCTGACGTTCGATGTGTTCGGCACGGTCGTGGACTGGCGCTCGACTATCGTGCGGGAGTGCGAGGCGCTGGGCCGCGCGAAGGGCCTTGACATCGATTGGGCCGCGTTCGCCGACGCCTGGCGCGACGGATACGGTCCGGCGATGAGCCGCGTCCGCCGGGGCGAGTTGCCCTGGAAGACCATCGACGAGCTGCACCGGATCATTCTGGACGGGCTCTTCGGGCGCTTTGGCATCGATGGCCTGGACGAATCCGAGAAAGACCGTCTGAACAGGGTCTGGCACCGCCTCGACCCGTGGCCCGACGCGGTCCCGGGGCTCGCGCGGCTCAAGGAGAAGTACATCGTCGCGTCACTGTCCAACGGCAACGTGGCGCTGCTCGTGAACATGGCGAAGCACGCTGGCCTGCCTTGGGACGCCGTGCTATCGGCCGAGCTGGCCGAACGCTACAAGCCGGATCGCAAGGTGTACCTCAAGGCCGCCGCCCTGCTCGGCCTGGTGCCGGGAGCAGTCATGATGGTGGCAGCCCACAAAGGCGACCTGCGGGCCGCCGCGGCAGCCGGCTTGCGGACCGCGTTCGTGCCGCGCCCGCAAGAGCGCCCAAACCGCCGGATCGACCTTGCGTTCGACGAGGCTTTCGACGTGAACGCCACGGACTTCCTCGAGCTCGCCGCCCAGCTAGGGGCATAGGGAGGAGGACGAGGCGCGGGGCTCTGTAACCTCGGAGGGCAATACCTGCCCATGAAAGTTAGCGAGTACCCGTGTTCGAGCAAGCGCTAGCCGACGAATCGCGCGGGCGGCAGGGATGGAGCTTTGCCGGGTCCGTGGCCCTGCAGGCCGCTGGGCTCGCGTTTCTAGTCGTCCTGCCGCTCCTGAACACGTATGAAATCGACCTAGGCGCTTGGGCGAGCGCCACCTTCCGCATAGCGGTCCCTCCTCCGCCGGCGCCGGCGCCGCCCCGCGCGGCCCCGGCCAAGGCGCCAGTGCCAGTGCGCTACGAGGCGGATTTCCGCATGCCGTCGGCGATTCCCGACCAAGTCGCGATCCTCCACGAAATTGGAATGCCGCTTTCTCCAATTGGCGGCCAAGCGGCTCCGCGGGGCTTGGACGGCGGTCTGGGCGCGCCCGGTGTCGCGGGAGTGCTCGGCATCATCCCGACGGAGAGCGACTCCCCTCCGCTGCCACCTCCGGTCCGCGTCGGCGGCCGGATCCAAAACGCCCGCCTGCTGCATAAGGAGCTACCCGTCTACCCGCCCGAGGCGATCGAGCAGCTCGTCACCGGCCTGGTCAAGCTCGAGGCGATCATCGGCGTGGACGGCGCGGTTCGCAACCTGCAGCTGGTCGAAGGCCATCCCATGCTCGCAAGCGCCGCGATGGACGCTGTCGCCCAGTGGAAATACCGTCCCACCCGCTTGAACGGGCGGGTCGTCGAGGTCGTCACGCTGGTCGACGTCAGATTCAACCTGACCGTCATTGACGAAAAGGAAATCAAGCGCCGTCGGCGACAGGCATTGCGGGACGCCCGCGCGAAATGAGGGGCTGAGTCACAGGCGGCCGCGGCGACGAATCCGAAGACACGGGCGGAGCGTCCGACGACTGCGCCAAGGCAGGGCGGTGCGAACAGCCGAGGTTACGCGATGATCTCGCGGATCAGGTTCCCATGCACGTCGGTCAGACGCATGTCGCGACCGCTGTGATGGTAGGTCAGCTTCTCGTGATCCAATCCCATCAGGTGCATGATCGTGGCATGCAGGTCGAAGGTGGACTTGCGGTTCTCGATGGCCTTGTAGCCGAAATGGTCGGTCGCGCCCACTACGGTGCCGCCCTTGACGCCGCCGCCGGCCAGCCACACCGTGAAGCCGTACGGGTTGTGGTCGCGTCCGTCCAGACGCTGGCTGATTGGCATGCGCCCGAACTCGCCGTGCCAGACGATGAGGGTCTCGTCAAACAGCCCGCGCTGCTTGAGGTCGGCAATCAGACCCGCGATCGGGCCGTCCGTCTCGCCCGCGTGCATGGTATGGAAGTACTTCAGCGACCAGTGCTGGTCCCAGGTCGGCTCGTGGTTCCCGCCTCCCGAATACAGCTGCACGACCCGCACGCCCCGCTCGACGAGCCGCCGCGCCATCAGCGCCTGGCGTCCGAAGTACATGGTGCGCTTGTCGTCCAAGCCGTAGAGCTTGCGGGTCGCCTCGCCCTCCTTGGAGATGTCGATCGCCTCCGTCGCGTGAACCTGCATGTTGTACGCAAGCTCGTATGACTGGATGCGCGCCGACAGCTCGTTGTCCTCCGGATTGAGGGCGAGGTGCTCGCGGTTCAGGTCCCGCAGCAGGTCCAGCCACTTGCGCTGGCGCGTTCGGCTGATTTCCTTGGGCGGCCGCAAGTCGACGATAGGATCCCCCGTCGACCGGAACTGCGTGCCTTGGTACGCCGCCGGCATGTACCCCGCCCCCCAGTTCGGCTGGCCGTTGATGGGACCGCCCCGGTGGTCCGTGAAGACCACGTAGCCGGGCAGGTTCTGGTTCTCCGAGCCAAGGCCGTAGGTGAGCCAGCTGCCGACGCTCGGATGGCCCGCGAGGACCGTGCCGGTGTTCATCTGGTACAGCGCCGGGCCGTGGTCGTTGGACGCGGTGTACATCGAACGGATCACCGCCATGTCATCGACATGACCGGCGACCTTCGGGAACAGGTCGGAAACCTCGATGCCGCTCTGCCCGTACTTGTTGAACTCCCAAGGCGAAGGCATCAGCCCGCCGGGGTTCCCCTGCGAGACGACGACCTCTCCAACGCCGGACATGACCTCGCCCGCGTACTTCCCGAGTTCGGGCTTGGGATCGAACGTGTCGACCTGACTCGGCCCGCCGTAGCAGAAAATCGAGATAACGCTCTTCGCTTTCGGCGCGAAGTGGGGAACCGGATTCCCGTTCCCCTGCGTTCCCGCCTGCGCCCGGTCGCCCGCCGCCACCGCGGCGAAGCCGACGTTGGCCAGGCCTCCTCCCAAGACTTTCAACAGGTCTCGACGGTTCAGTGCAACTGCCGGCATCATGGGAAATACAGTCCTACCGAGACTAAGTTTAGCGCACGCCCCCGGACGCGCCAAACTCGTACAGGGCCAGCGACTCGGCCCGCATCTCGATGCTGTAGCCCGGCTCTTCGGGAGGCAGGTAATTCCCGCCCCGCATCGAGACGGGACTGGCGAAGTGCTCGTGCAGGTGGTCGACGTACTCGAGCACCCGCCCGTCCAGGCTCCCGGAAACGCAAATGTAGTCTATGAGGGCGAGGTGCTGCACGTACTCGCACAATCCGACGCCGCCGGCGTGCGGGCACACCGGCTTGCCGAACTTGGCCGCGAGCAGCAGCACGGCAAGAACCTCGTTGACCCCGCCGAGCCGGGTCGAGTCGATCTGCACGTAGTCGATCGCATCGGCCTGCAGGAACTGCTTGAACAGCACCCGGTTTTGGCACATCTCCCCTGTCGCGACGGCGATGCCGTGGGGCTTGAGCGCTTCCCGAATCGCCTTGTGCCCCAGCACGTCGTCGGGGCTGGTCGGCTCCTCGATCCACAGCGGACGGAACGGAGCGAGATCCCTCATCCAGTCGATGGCCTCGGCGACGTCCCAGACTTGGTTGGCGTCCGTCATCAGGGCGCTTTCGGGGCCAATCTCCGCCCGGATGATGGCGCAGCGCCGCCGGTCGTCCGCCCGGTCGCGACCGACCTTGATCTTGAACCGGCTCCATCCTCGGGCGAGGCCTTCGCGGCAGAGCTCCCGGATCTTGTCGTCGGAATATCCCAGCCAGCCGGCGGAGGTCGTGTAAGCGGGGTAGCCTTCCGCCCGCATCCGGTCAGAGCGCCGGGCCTTTCCGTCGGCTCGCCGCTCCAGGATGGCCAGCGCCTCGGAAGGACTCAGGGCGTCGGTGAGGTATCGGAAGTCGATGAGCCGGACGAACTCGGCTGGCGTCAGGTCCGAGACCAGGCGCCATACCGGCTTGCCCTCGCTCTTCGCCCAAAGGTCCCAGACGGCGTTCACGATCGCCGCCGTCGCGAGATGCACAGCGCCCTTGTCCGGACCGATCCACCGCAGCTGGGAATCGCCGGTGACACGCTTCCAGAACGCGCCCATGTCCGCTGTGAATTCCTCGAGCGACCGCCCGCAGACCAAGGGCGCCATTGCCCGGACGGCCGCGACGACAATCTCCGTCCCCCGCCCGAGCGTGAAGGCCAGGCCGTGGCCGCTTGCCCCGGTGTCTGTCTCCAGAACGACATAGGCCGCGGAATAGTCGGGATCGGGGTTCATTGCGTCGGAACCCGACAGGTCCTGGGAAGTCGGGAAGCGGATGTCGCGGACGTGCAGGTGCGTGATCTTCATTGGTAATCCAGTGCGACGGCGACCGGGGATTCACTCGGCGGCTTGCAACTCCTCGGGGTCGGCACGCGTCTGATCGAAGTCCGGGAGCCAGCTGTTGGCGTGGTCGTATTTCCCGCCCTTGACCGAGAGCACGACAAAGGAGTACCACGGGCAGGAATGCTTCAGGTCGGTCTCGGAGAAGTAGGCGTCCGCGTCAGGGTGGGAGTGGTAGATGCCGATCAGGTCGAGGCCCATTTGCCGGGCGGCCTTGTCGGCGGCGAGAAGGCTGTCGTTGGACAGCTGGTAGAAGGCGTGCTGGGATCCCTCGGCCGAGTTCTGTAGCGGCATTGCCAAGCCGACGGACTTGCCCCTCGAGCCCGCCTTGCCCAGCATCGCGCCGACGCATTCATTGGGGTAGGACGCCTCCGCGTGCGCCTTCATGACGGCGAATGGAATCCTGCCTATCCGTAGCATGCTAGGCTCAATCGTCCCAGAACCGCTCGCTGAGGTACTTGTCCGCGCCGTCGCAGAGGACGGTGACGATCACGCCTTCGGTCAGAGTTCGCGCTAGTCTCATAGCCGCGAATACGTTGGCCCCGGAGGAGATGCCTACCATCAGGCCTTCCTCGCGGGCCAGCCGACGAACCATCTCGTAGGCGTCCTCGGTATCCACGAAGACGTCCTCGTCAGCTAGTGCCGGATCGTATATGGCCGGCTGCATGGCCGTGGCCATGTGCTTGAGGCCTTCAAGGCCATGGAATCCGGTAGAAGGCTGCATCGAGACAATTCGCACAGTGGGCTGTCTCGCCCGCAGGTAGCGTCCCGTGCCCATCAGCGTTCCGCTCGTGCCCATGCCAGCCACGAAATGGGTCACCTCACCCCCGGTCTGGCGCCATATCTCCGGTCCGGTCGTGTTGTAGTGGGCCTGCCAGTTGGCAGGATTGTCGTATTGGTCCGGGTAGAAATACCGCTCCGGGCTCTCCTCGTACTCGGCTCGGCAGGCTCGGATCGCCCCGTCCGTCTGGAGGGCCGGATCCGTAAACACGAGCTCCGCACCGTAGGCCGCGAGGATCCGCTTGCGCTCGGGGGACGCGTTGCGCGGCAGGAACAGCTTGACGCGGTAGTTGCGCGCCGCACCGATCATGGCGTACGCGATGCCCGTGTTGCCGCTCGTGGCGTCCACGATCGTGCGACCAGCCTGCAGCGATCCATCGAGCTCGCCGGCGCGGATCATGCTCGCGGCGGGACGGTCCTTGACCGAGCCGCCGGGATTGAGGTGCTCCGCCTTCGCGTAGATGCGGACACCCGGGCTCTTTCCGGTGACCCGGGCTAACCGGATCAAGGGAGTGTTGCCGATCAAGTCGAGAATGCCTCGTCGGCCAAGCTGGATCGGACTGGGCACAGCGCGTGCAGCCATGGAGAATCGGGGAAGGCGCGGCAGCCGACCCGCCGGGACCCCGGAACGGGTACCCAGCTCTTATCTTAAGAATTCCCGCAGCAACGTGCAGATACCCATCGTCACACCCAGTCCCGGAGCTGTGTTGGCATTCCTGCTCCTAGACCAAGCGTTGGCTTCGGGAAAGAAACTACCAAGGTGATCCAACTGCTACTGGGTGCGGACATTGCCGATGAGGAGGCGACTAGACAACAGGGCCGACGCCCGCCGCGCCGCCGACCAAAGAATCCTCTTCCAGAGTTCGGATGTATGATACCTCTGGACAAGGCTTGCGGTGGAGATCCTTGCCAGGCAATAGGAGGTGCAGTCCAACATGAAGTTCAAATCCTTTCTGACCGTCGCGATCATGCTCGCCGCAACCGTTGCGGCGTCATACGCTCAAAGCCTATTCGGCACGATCCTGGGAACTGTTTCCGATCCCGCCGGCGGAGTTATTCCTGCAGCGGAGGTGACGATCCTCAACAACGCCACGAACGCAGTAAGAGTCCTGCAGACCAATGCAGTCGGGAACTTTGAGGCGCCGGCGTTGCCTGTCGGCGTCTATGATATCTCCTTCGCGGCCGACGGTTTTAGGCGCACGGTCCGGGCCGGTCAAATCCTCCAAGTGGACCAACGCCTGCGGCTTGACGTGAGCCTGACGGTCGGCGAGGTGACGGAGACGGTGGAAATCACAGCGATGGCTCCGTTGATCGAGACCGAAACGGCCTCCCAAGGAACCGTCGTCGACAACGCTCGCATCGTCGAGCTGCCGCTGAACGGGCGGGACTTCCGGCAACTCGCCGTCCTCGGGCCGGGTGTCATCGCGGCGCCTCCGGGCTCGGGCGGGAGATTCTCAGTAGCCGGGACGCGCGGGCTGAGCAACAGCTTCATGCTCGACGGCGCCACGAATACCAATGTCAACGCCAATGTAACTTACGTGAATCCGTCGATTGACTTGATCCAAGAGTTCAAGATCCAACGGAACACTTTCAACGCCGAATACGGTCGCGGGGCAGCCCAGATTAACGTCGTCACTCGATCGGGAACCAATGACGTGCGCTTCACGCTGTTTGAGTTCATCCGCAACGACAAGATTCAGGCGCGGAACTTCTTCGATCGCCAGAAACCAGCCTTCCGGCGCAATCAGTTCGGCGGCACAGTCGGTGTGCCGGTGATCAAGGATCGTGTTTTCGCCCTGTTCAACTACGAAGGGCTGCGTCAGCGCGCTCCAAGCACTCTGTTTGGGGGAGTGCCGACGATGACGGAATTCACGGGCGATCTCTCAGGCCGACGTGCTGCGATTCGCGATCCGATCACACGCGATCCGTTTCCGAACAAGCAGATTCCCGCCTCTCGAATCAATCGGCTTTCCGTGGACTACCGAGAATTCATTCCCGCAACGGAAGATCCGTTGGGGACCTTTGGCCGGGGACGTAACGTCGTCAAGGCTGTGAGCTCGCCAAACGACCGCGGCCAATGGACTGCCAAGGGCGATGTCCACTTCAGCCAGAGCGTCAATGGTTTCGTGCGCTACACCTCGAATGACCCGATCTCATACAGACTGGGGCTCAACGAGTATTTTGATCGAAACGTCGACCAGCGTCAGCACAACGCCGTGGCGGGTTTGAATTGGATGGTCGGACCTCGGATCATTAACGAGTTTCGAGCGAGCTACTCCATGCACCGGCTCCTGGCCAACCCCCTGATCGCCGGTACGACCCAGCGCAATTTCGCCCGCGAGCTAGGGCTAAGGAACTTGCTCAGTGGAGAAGTTCCGGACGCTAATGGGATACCTGCAGTCAGAATCACGGGTTTCACCGCCTTCAACGCATCGTCCTGGATCACGCAGCGGATGGAAACATTCTCGTGGGTCGACAACGTCTCCTATATCACCGGAGCCCACACGCTCAAATTCGGCGTCGATATCCGCCAGGTAATGTTCGACATCCGCAACATCGGGGCCACGAATGGGAGCTTCGCATTCACAGGGACTTTTAGTGGCGACTCGATCGGAGACTATTTGCTCGGACTGGCTCGCTCTGCGGGCGCAACCGCGCCCCCTGGGGCGGACGGCGTCAACCTCAGCAACTTCTGGATGGGCTTCGTGCAAGACGATTGGCGGGTGTCGCCAAAACTGACGGTCAGCCTTGGGTTGCGTTACGAGTTCGCCGAACCGTTCGAGAATACCCGCGGACGCATTTCGCTGTTCGACGTTGGCTTCCCTGGTGGCCGCATCATCTATCCGGCGGCAGCGGAGTATTTCGTGCCGGGCGAGGGGTTTCTGCCCAGCGAGACGGGCGACCCGCTGGCCCGCAAGGGCCTCTATAAGCCCGACCGCAACAACTTCGTCCCGCGATTCGGGTTCGCCTGGCGGCCCTTCGGCGGCAACCGCACGGTGTTTCGAGGAAGCTACGGCATCTTCATCGAGGCGCCGAACGAAAACAACAACATCATGAGCATCGGCAACACGCCGCATGTCGTGAAGCAGAGCATCAGAAACGACGTTACCAATCCCAATATTTTCTGGTCCGACCTGTTCCCTGCGGCCCAGCCGGCCGGCTTTGCGAGCGTATCCTCGCTTTCGGAGGATCTGCCGATGGGCTACTTGCAGCAGTGGAGCTTCAACATCCAGCGCGAGCTTGCCCGCAATCTCGCATTCGAGATCGGCTACATGGGTAACAAGGGGACCCAACTCGATCAACGCAGGCACATCAACCAGGCAATTCCTGACGTAGATCCCACGAACCCTACGCCGATCCGCACGCGCGTCCCTTACCCTGCGTTTGCATCGGGGATGGGGTTCTTCGACCGAACCGGTTACTCCGACTATCATTCGCTGATAACGCGCCTGGAACGGCAATTCGACAACGGCATGTCGTTCTTGGCCGCGTACACCTTCTCGAAGATGATTGACAACTCGTCGTATGCGGGAAACATCGGCTCGCAGCCGAACTTTCCGCAGAATTCCAACAACCTTGACGGTGAGAAGGGCCTGTCGTTCTTCGATGTGCCGCACCGCCTCGTCGTGAGCTGGCTGTACGATCTGCCATTTGGCAAAGGGCAGGCCTACCTGCAGTCGGGACCGTTGAGTCACATTCTTGGCGGCTGGCAGGTGAACGGGATCTTTCAAGCGCAATCCGGCAATCCTTGGCCTGTCGTCATCTCGGGCGACCGCGCCAACGTGGGGGCCGGCAACCAGCGGGCCGATGTGGTGGGCGATCCGTTCCCATCCGGTTTTAAACGGGGCGGCACACAGCGCCTGGCGCTGAATCCTGACGCTTTCGCCATTCCCGCTCGAGGTACTTTCGGCAACAGCGGCCGCAACATCATTCGCGACGCCGCCCTGAACAACTGGGACGTAGGTATCTTCAAGAACTTCACGGTGGCTGAGAAGTTTCGGTTCCAATTCCGAACGGAATTCTTCAACGCCTTCAACCACACCCAGTTCCAGCGCTTCGTCAACAACCGCAGTCGCCCGGCCTTCGGCGTGTGGAACAGCGCTCGGGCAGCGAGGACGCTGCAATTCGGTTTGAAGCTGATTTACTAAAGCGCCGGTGCCTTGCATGTGGAGGGCGCGCCTTCCTCGTGGGGCGGTGCGCCCGTCGTAATGGCCTGAGAGCATATCGGATCAACGGCAACGGCTTGACTCGCGTTGGAGGTCGCGACATGTAGCTTTGGATATTGCGTTCAGGTCGACGACGACCCCGCCGCCCAGCGCCAATCAACGCTCTCGTTAACGGCAATTGGGAGTTTTGCTCTCAAGTTGTGTCGGATTCCGAACAATGAGGCGGGGCGTATTCCGCGAGGGGCAGGAGGGTCAGGGAATCGTTTGGGAGACAAGGGTTGGGGCGGGGAGCTAGTCCCAGCTCCGATTCGGGTAGCCTCTGGCCCGGCCGCGGCTGGCGCAGAGCGTCGCGGCGGCGGCGCTGCCCCTCGGTTCCTACCCGCCGCCACGCCACCGGCCTGCCCTTTCCTGCAAGACCGTTGGCCTCTTCCCGTTTCTCGTCCCATCGCGCCGCCATTGCCACCCGCAGCTCTCTGTTGCGGAAGCGATTTGAAACATCTCTCGATTCCACGCACGGAACTATGCGAAGAATCCCGCGCGGAATATTTTGAAATCCAACACTAAGTCGGTCGCTACACCCGCGGCGCGGCCCTCTCCAACGACCGCATCCTGGCCGTCAAGAACGACCGCCGTGGCCACCGGACCCGCGGCACGACGCTCTCCGCCGAGGAGTACGTCCGCCAATTCCTGCTGCACGCCCTGTCGCGCGGCTCCCATCGCATCCGCCACTGCGGTTTCCTCGCCAGCCGCCACCGCCAGCAGAAGCTCGCCCTGTGCCGGCGGCTGCTGGGCATGCCCCCGACCGCGACCCCGGGCGACTACGGCGACCGCTACGAGGAACTCACCGGCGACTCGTTGCTGCCGGTAACCCTCCGGCCGCCGCGGGCCAAGCAATCCCCATACCAGGGCATCGGCCGACGGTTCGATCCATCAAATCTGTCGGCTCACCATTGCGGCGAGGGGCCTCATTCCCTCACTGCAAAAAGCCGCCTGCCGCGCCACCGACCAAGACATTTTTTTCGACACGGCGCGAGTTATATGAACTGAACTGGCCAGTTCAGTTCATAAGATCTGATTCTCTCGAATTTGGGTTGACAATACCTATTTGGGTCGCTAAGGTCAGCTTGATTCTGGCTTGTTTCTCGCATATTTGGGCGGGTGACGGTTTCGATGGAACATTCACAAACCTTCCCCGCTGGGCAATGATTGGGATGCGACGGCCAAGTCGAACACAAAAGGGGGTGCCCACATGAAAAGACTCGTTCAGTGTGGTATGCAATTCTTGACGGGGTGCGGGCTTGTCTGTGTTTCAATATGCCTTGCCCAGACGCCCACGGCCCAAATAACAGGCAGGATCACGGACTCTAGCGGTGCAGTCATCCTAGGGGTTGGTGTCATCGTAACCAATGTCGGAACGGCAGTGCAAAGTTCGACTGAGTCGAATGAATTCGGTTACTACACGGCTCCTCTGCTGCAGCCAGGAGAATATCGAATCGACGTGGAGAAGGAAGGCTTCCGGCCCATCACAAGGACCGGGATCGTTTTGGTCGTGCAACAAGTTGCACGAATCGACTTCACGATGGAAGTCGGAGCCGTGACCGAAACGGTAGAGGTCTTTGGTGAGGCCCCGTTACTGGAGAGCGAGACTTCGTCCATTGGCCAGTTGGTTGATTCGAGAAGTGTTTCAGAACTGCCGTTGCGTGGACGGAACCCCTATGCCTTGGTGGCTCTGGTTCCGGGAGCCCGAGTCCCCATCTCGTGGCGGAACTTGCCCATGGATATGTTCACAAGTCAGTACGCTCTGATCAACGGAGCGCGTGGCAACCAGAACGAGTTCATTCTAGACGGGATCGCAAACACAAATCCTGTCTCGTCCGGCCCAAACATTTTCCCAACTCCGGATTCCTTACAGGAATTCAACGTGGTGACCAACAATTTCAGTGCGGAATATGGACGCGCTGCTGGCGGCGTCTTCAACGTGGTGACAAAATCGGGAACGAATGATCTCCACGGGAGCTTTTGGAACTTCCATCGCAACGAAAACATCAATGCGAATGCCTTTTTTGCCAACCGATTCGGGCGCCCTAAGCCGGCGTTCACGTTCAACCAGTTCGGCGCGACCTCTGGCGGCCCGATTCAGCGTGACAAGACGTTTATCTTTGGCAGTTACGAAAGGGCACTTCAGCGGGAAGGACAGGTGTATGTAGGCCAGGTTCCGACCGCGTCGGAAAGGACGGGCGACTTCAGTGAGATTCGGAATAGCCGCGGGCAGGCCATCACCTTATTCGATCCTCTGTCCGCATCGGGCGACCCCGGCAACCCCGTACGAGCGCCCTTTCCGAACAACGCCCTCCCTCCGGATCGCATCAACGGGGCAATGAAGACTCTGCAGGACGACTTCCTGCCTCTACCCAACACGGCGGGGGCCGAATTTACGAACGCCGACAACTTCGCAAGTGCGGCTCCGATCGAAAGCAACAAGACTACGTTCATGGCCAAGGCGGATCACATCGTGAGTCAGAAGCAGCGAATCAGCGGCTCATTTCACTTTGACCGTTCGCCGTGGCTTCGTCCGAATGCGTATGGCAACGTAGCTAGCCCGGTGTGGGGCCCGCAAATCTTCCAACGCCGAGCCGTTGTATTCGATGACACGTATACGATCAATCCCAGCACTGTGTTCAATTTCCGGTACGGCATGAGCCGACTGACGAATGAGCGAACGCCTCATAGTTACGGAATCGATATCAGCCAGTTCGGGTTTGCAAAGAGTTACGCCGACGCCAGCCAAGTTGCGAGCATACCGGTGATTCGGGTACAGGGCTTTGCCGGTGCGTTTTCCACTCCGAACCTAGCCAATCGCGCCTTACTCGGAGCCAGCGACGTGATCTTCTTCGGCCTCGACAATCACTCTTGGAACGCGAACCTCACGAGGGTGCAAGGAAAACACTCATTGAAGACAGGATTCGAGTTCCGTCTGGTACGGAGCAACACCTGGCAGGTTACGGAGAAGGATTTTAGGTTCAATCGAGGATTCACGCAGGGGCCCGACCCGACAAGGGCGAGCGCGACAGCCGGGTATGGCTATGCCTCGATGCTCCTCGGGACTCCGGCCACCGGGCGCACGGCGTTCTCTCCCGCGATCGCGGCGCAATACCAGTACTACACTGCATACCTTCAGGACAGTTTTCGAGTGACTCCGAAGCTTACGCTCAATCTAGGCTTGCGTTGGGAGTTCACGGCCGGCAAGACTGACCGCTACGAGCAACTGACGAATTTCAATTACGGTGGAACGGTTCCTCTCGACGCATCGGGTCTCGATCTGAGGGGCGTGCTGCAATTCCCGGCGACCGACGGGCTACCCCGCACCCAGACAGATGGCGACTTCAACAATTTTGCGCCACGCTTCGGATTTTCCTATCAACTGACTCCTAGGACGGTCATCCGCGGCGGAAGCGGCGTGTCGTATGCGCCGTTCCAAAGCGGTACTGGTGCGGGCGGGCTAAGCGGTTTCTCGGCCCAAACCGCCTTCGTGGCTTCACTTGACGGCATCACCCCAATCAACTTCATCGACAATCCACATCCGAACGGCGTTGTGTTCCCTACGGGAAGCAGTCTGGGGGCGGCAACCCTGCTAGGCCAGAGCATTAGTTTTGTGAACCGTGATGAAGTCACGCCCTATGCGATTCAATCGAACTTCAACATTCAGCACCAGCTACCAGGACAAGTGCTGTTTGACGTGGCTTATGTGGCCAATAGCGGCGTTAAGATCGCGAGCAGTCGGATTCTGAATCAGTTGCCCACTGCTTCTCTCGCGCTCGGCAACGAATTGCGAACGCAACAGCCCAATCCCTTCTACGGGCAGATTACCAAGGGGGCGCTCAGTAGGCGAACCCTTCCTCTTGCGCAATTACTTCGCCCATACCCCCACTTCACGGGAGTTAGGGCGACGCAGGCAGCGTGGGGTAACTCGATCTATCACGCCCTCCAGGCAAAGGTCATGAAACGAGCCGGGGATGGACTGACTTTGCTGGCCTCGTATGCCTACTCCAAGCTGATCGATGACGTCGGGAGTGCATTCGCCGGGGAAGCCACCGGACAAACCGGATATCAAGACTGGAATAACCTGCGGGCGGAAAGGGCGGTTTCGGGTTACGACCAGACCCACAGCCTAGTATTCAGCTATGTCTGGGAGCTCCCTTTCGGACCCGGAAAGACCATGGGCGGCACCGCGACGGGCGCTCGGGCAAAGCTGATTGGTGGGTGGCAACTCCAAGGCGTCGTGTCGCTTCAGTCGGGTGGGCCCATCGGAGTGGTCACTTCGCCGAACACTACTTTTTCCCAAGGTGGTGGTCAGCGTCCCGATTGGACGGGTCAGGACCCCAGTCTAGGGAGTGCCCGCAATATTAACCGTTGGTTTGACACCTCTCAGTTCTTCGCACCCCCGCCATTCACATTCGGTAGCGCCGGGCGGAGCATGGGAGGATTGAGAGCGCACGGAACAAAGAACTTGGACTTCACGATCGCCAAGTACACGGAAGTCGCCGAAGGCCATCGGATACAACTGCGTGTCGAGATGTTCAACGCCCTGAACACACCTAGGTTCAACCCTCCCGGACGCAACCTGGCAACTCCTACATTCGGTCGGGTCAGTGTCCAAGCGAACCAATCTAGGGTGATTCAGCTCGGCCTGAAGTACATCTTCTAACCCCAACTTTCCCCGACTATCCACTTTGTGGTCGAGTCCGGGAGAACTCTGTACATCAGTTCCACCGGCGTCAGCGGCGCCAGGCGGCGGCGCACGCGGCATTCCAAGTAGTACGCCAGCATGCACAGGAACCGCTGCGCGCGCGACGCGCTCGCCAGTGGAAGAAGTGCTTGCCCATTTCGCGGCGGCGCAGCGTGCCGAGGCGGCGGCGCTCGGCGGCCAACAGCGGGTTGTAGCAGACCAGCAGGCGCTTGCCGGAGAAGTCCGGGGAGGTCGCCGAGGCCATGTCGCAGGTATCGAACAGGCCGTGCTGAATATGCTTCTGCCAGGCCAGCATGCGGATCGTTCTGTGGCGCAGGGCGGTGACCCAGTCGGGGCCGGCGGGGCCGAGCTCGCGATCGACGCGCAGCTTGGCGCCGGGCTTGAGGAGGCGGCAGTCGATCAGGGCGAGCGCGAGGGAGCGCTCGGGTCGGGGCTTGTGGAAGAGCATGCAATCGAGCTGGCACTGGCGGGCGAGGCCGAGGATGGCGCTGACGGCGCCGTGATGGCGGGCGGCGCCGGGACGGACAGGGGAGACCTGGGAGGTGTGGGGAGCCAGTTCTTGAGGGCGAGCTTGAGGAGGTCGATGGCGTGCTGAGGGAGGGCGGAGAGGTTGGCGAGGGTGCGTTCAAGGACCTTGCCGTCCTGCCAGTAGGGTTCGCGGAGGAGATGGCGGGGAGAGCGGCCGAGGAAGGAGGAGGTAAAGTGCATGGGTGAGTAGGAACGCGAGGGCAGGAGGAAATGCTTACATCAATCAGACAACAGACTTAATACGAATCATTTGCCTTCCAGAATGCGCCTGAATTGTGAGTAGGAAATCAGATTGATCGATCTGTTGTGGCGCCGGGATCCGCCTAACGGCAGCCCGAGGCGGTCGGCCAGGATCCCGAAAACAAGGGCTCTAGTGGCCTCCGTCCGTCACGGGTCTGCACGACTTGAGCGGAAATGATTCGGGGTAAGTTCGGGCTCACTGGTTGGCGTGCACCAAGGCCGGGGCCGTTCCGGCTCGCGCTTCATGGATCCACTTCCCACTGTCCACCCGTGCCTTCGCGAAGAGTCATTTTTCCGGGGGCAATGTCGCGCCAGATCTCCCGCTTTCCGTTCGGCCACACCACCCCGATCCCTTGAAGGGCTGCATCGCCGCTGATCTCAATGTGAAGCGTAGCGTCGCTTGCGCTGAAATAGCTTCCATCACGATGCACCCGATTCCATAACGGTGCTTGCCCTGAATGGAATACCGCAACGCGTGCCCCGATCCCCTCACGATTACTCTCGGCTCCCTCTAGGCGCACTCTCAGAGAGTGCCCGCTTGATCCAACCTCGTTCAGCAACAGCCTCACCGGTCCGTTGTTGTTCGCGACTAGAATGTCCACGTCGCCGTCCAGATCGACATCGCCGAAAGCGGCTCCTCGGCTGACCTCCGACAACCCCAGCGCAGGTCCGGCACGCGCGCTGATTTCCTCGAATTGACCTAGACCTAGGCCTCGAAACAACTGGTTCCGTTGGCGAAACGGGTACGGTGAGCCCCTCAACGAGGCGATGTTCGTCACAGCACCGTTCGCGACGAAAAGGTCCAGCCGACCGTCGTTGTCGTAGTCGAAAAACGCAGTCCCAAACCCTGTGTACGTCCCGCTGGCACCGCCCAGAATCGTCTGGTTCGTGGCGTCATGGAATAGGCCCGAGCCATGGTTCACGTAAAGTGTGCTCGTTTCGAATGCGAGATGGCTGACAAAAAGGTCCTCATCCCCGTCTCTGTCGAAGTCGCCGGCGGTGACGCCCATACTCGACTCGGCAAGCCCGTCTCCGTTGTAAGCGACTCCTGCCATGAGCGCGACATCCTCAAAGGTACCGTCCCCTTTGTTTCGCCATAGCTGGTTCGGGTTGCCATCGTTGGCCACAAAGATATCGATCCAGGCGTCAGAATCGAAGTCGGCGCAGACAACCCCCAGCCCGTTCCCGAAGGCCGTGTCGATGCCGGCCTTCGCTGATACGTCCACGAAACGACCGGTCCCTTCGTTGTGAAACAGCTTGTCCGGCACAGAGCCGTAGACAGCCGGGTTGCAGTAATCTCGTCCGCCGGTCGGGTCGTAGCAGACCTTGTTGTTACGGATCGTGAAGTCCACGTAGTTCGCCACGAACAGATCGAGCGCCCCGTCCCGGTCGTAGTCAACAAAGGCGGCTCCGGCACTCCAGCGCGGATCGTCGACTCCTGCCAGACCGGTGATGTCTGTAAACGTGCCATCGGAATTGTTCCGGTACAGAACGTTCGAGCCAAAGTTCGTCACATAGATGTCCGCGTCGCCATCATTGTCGAAATCCCCAACTGCGGCACCCTGACCGTATCCCTGGTGGCCTACGCCAGCCGTATCAGTAACGTCCGTAAAGCTCAAGTCTCCCTCGGGCACGAGTTCGTTGCGAAACAACCGGTTCCCGGGCCAATGTTGCCGCGGTGGCGGGAAACGAGCAGATTCTAGAGACTTCGAACGGTCGAGTACGACGCTCTGGAGAAGATAGACATCAAGGTCCCCGTCACGATCGTAGTCAACCAAAGCCCCTCCCGCGCCCATAATCTCCGGGAGGAAGAACTCGCCAGTCGAGCCGATGAAGTGCTGAAAGTTCAACCCGACCACAGCAGCGACCTCTCGAAAGATAGCCGGTTGATCTGACGCTTCAGGGACAGGAGGTCCAACGGTGCCACATCCAGAGACCAAGCCCGCCCAAGTAAGAAACGCAATGCTGCCCCAGGGGATCCTAAGAGCGCAAACGCCTGGCGAATATCGTTTCCGGAAACTAGAGCAGACGGAATCATTCGGCGAGAGGAGATCCCGCCGCGGAGAGCCACCCGGTTCTTGCCCGCGTTCGATTGTCAGGGCCACCTATTGACCTGCTTGCACTTTCCGCAGGTCCTTTTCTATCATTGCCGCCAAATCTGTCTGCCCGAGCGCTGCCGCGCGCCGATGTGCTTCCTGCGCGTAATGCAGGGCTTGCTCACGATTTCCTGCCCGGCCATACGCCGCGGCTAGCCCGTACATGAATCCTGGTGTTTGGTCGTCTTCCGGTGTGAGCGTCCTCTGAAACTGTCCGATCGCTTCCTCGTATCGACCTTGATTGAGTAGGATCCAACCCAGATTAAAGCGGGGCAGACGGTAGTTGGGTCGATTGTCAATGGACTTTCGGTAGTGGGCGGCGGCCCCTTCGTACCGTCCCTCTTGCTCCAGTACATGCCCTAGATTGTTGTGAGCCTCCGCATAATTCGGCCGGATCTCGATCGCTTGGCGAAGGGCGCCCTCCGCTTCACTGTAGCGCCCCAACCGCGACGCGAGCACTCCGTAGTTGCCATGCAACTCCGCATGGTTGGGGTCGATCTTGACGCCGATACGATAGTGCTGTTCCGCTTTTTCAACGCGACCCATCTCTCCGTAGGCAATTAGTAAGTTGATTCGAGCTTGCACAACCTGCGGATCCCTCTCCAAGGCCCGTTCGTAGTGAGCAACCGCTTCATCGATCTTGCCAGCGGCCGCAAGCGCCTCACCTTTGGCAAGATATTCGAGGGCCCCGGCGTTGAGCGCCCGAACTTCCTCGATGAGAGGATCGACGGTTGACGGGACCGCGAGCTTCTCTTTCTCGTGCAGCGCGAAATGCTCCCGCGCTCTAGCGGTTTCTCCCAGATCTCGGTAGGCCAGCGCCAACGCATAGTGGGCCGCGCCGAAGGTCGGGGCCAACTCGCAGGCTTTTTCGAAGTGCTCTACCGCATCGGCAGGCCGGTCGAGCGCTGACAAAGCACGTCCGAGGCCGTAGTGGGCCGTCGCCGTCGGTGGGCGCATGCGGATCAAGGTCTCGAATAGTTCCCGACTCTCGGCGAGCTCTCCGGCGGAAAACAGGGACTCCGCCAATCTTGCGGAAAGTGCCGGATAGTTCGGGTTCAGGCGATGCGCAGCGCGAAAACTGGTGACGGCCTTTGGGTGCTTCCCGCGAAGAGCCCGCACGACTCCGAGATAGTAGGCCCAACCGAACACGTCTGGTGCTAGAAGGCCAGCTCTTTCGTAACAAATCTCGGCTTCTAAGTACTGCTGATGGGCATGTAGCCAGATGCCCAGATTGCCGTTCGCTTGAGCGTCATCTGGATGCTCTCGCGCTACTCGATAAACTGCCCTGATTTGTTCCCGGCTCGTCAAAGGGAACTGTTCAGGACTGATCTGGGGTAGATCCGGCAGATCTTCGGAGGAGGTCGATGAGCAGCCGCCCAGTAGCAGGGATCCCACAGTGAGAAGTGAAATTATCCAACGTTGCCGACTCCTCTGCATGCTGCCCAGTGCAGTGCTGACTTGTCATTTTCGCCAATTGAATTTGCTGGCGCAAGCTCTCACGTAGAAGATGGTCGGCATGAGTCCGGCAGAAGCCGTCCAGACTATCTGCGGTCTGCGCGGCCCGCCGTTGACAGAAAAGCGGGTCTTGACACCGCTGCCGGTGCCGAAGCCGTAGTGCGCCCGCGGGATCTGCTGCCGGATGCGGGTTCCGACAGTCGCACGGAGATCGGGCGGCCCGCCTGCCGGCTGGCAGGCTTCCATGACACCCGCTGCCCCGCGCAACTGGCCGGCTGCATGCAGGCCCTGCGCGCCCTTCCTCAACACCTCGATCTGGCGGCGCTCGTCGTAAGACATATGCCGCTACCCGCTGGCCATTCGCCATCTCTTTCTGGGAAACCACCATACGACATCTCGATCGATTCGTATATCGCCCTACCAGATACGGCATTTTTGCCCTTCAGAATTGAATCGGAGACTTGAATGAAACACTGGCGGTTTCGTTCCTCTGTTACTTGAATTGCTAGATCACCTAAGATGTTCGCGTCGGAATTAAGCAGAGGGGTCAGATCAACACCATCGAGGCTACTCCGAATTCTTTTTGTGATTGCATCTCCGGACTGGTCATATCGGCGTCATTGAGACTGGCACCGTTAACACACGCCCGACGCCGATGAATGTTCTGCATGTTGATATGACATGTAAGCCCTAGCCAGATCCGTATCACACCCAGGCCGGACCTCGATTCTCGACGAGGCTCATCCAAGATTGGGTTGGCGAAATGCATCATGATCCACGATGCAAGCTGCGAGGAGGTCAATTCCCCTTAACCCTCGACGGCGACATGAGAGGGCCCTGGCGCAATGTCGCGCGTGCTGGCTGCCGTGTCTCACGCCGCAATATCGATTCCGCGGCCGTTGAAGGCGAAGAGCATTGCGTGCTTCGGGGACAAGATGCGCTCGCGGCAGCCGAAGAGGATCGCTCTGGTGGCGCGCTGATCCGCGCGCACGAAGGATCGACCTGCCGGGCCCGACGAATTCGGTGCGGGCACGTGACAGTGCTACGCGGCCCCGCGCCTATAAATTGCGCAGCATGCCGCGCGAACCCAAGCCGTACGCCTTGCGCATCGCAAGGCGCTCTCCGCCCTCCGCTTCAAGGCACCCCCCTCCCGATCAATCTGAATGGTCGAATCTGCTTGGACAAACGACAACGCAATTAGGGCGCGAAGTGCAGATGAAACCGGGGACCTTGGGCAGCAGAAGGAAGCGGAAAATTCATGGTACAGTTCACTAGGCAGTCGATCTGCTGCGCATCAGGAGGAGAGACAAAATGGCTAAGGAATTCTCTAGAAGGGACGCGATTCGCTGGGCAAGCGGCGCCGCGATGGCGACCACGTTTCTGCCGTTCAGCGGCAAGTTCGCGGCTTGGGCCCACCCCGCGGAGAAGCCGCTGGCGACCCGCCTGCTGGGACGGACGGGCCGCGAGGTAACCACCTTCGGACTGGCAGGAGGCAACAAGATCCAGTGGGACCTGCCAGGCGACGAGGCCGTCCAGATCGTAGTCAAGGCCGTGCGCGCGGGGATGACCTACATCGAGACGGCAAACAACTACTTCCTGAGCCAGGAGAAGATGGGCAAGGCCTTCGAGATCCTGAATCTCAAGCCGGGCCTGCCGGGCTACGACCACAGCCTTCGCGGTCGGCTGTTCATCGCGACCAAGACAGCCTTGCGGCACGCGATCGTGCGGGACGGGTCGGAGCCCATGGGGCGCTCGTCGGGAGGCGGCATGCTGGTCCTTGCGGACATCGAGCGGTCCCTCACGCAATTCTTCGGCGACGGGAAGGGCCATATCCCGGAAGGGGCGTACCTAGACCTGATGCAGGTACATCACATCGGCAGCAAGGAGGAAGTGGACGCCGCCTACGAGGGCCTCGACAACCCGGGCGACAAGTCCCTGCCGCGCGTCGGGGCGATCGCGTGCCTGCTCGACTACCGAGACGGCACGAACTTGACCGGCCTCAACCCCGAGCACCGCAAGTGGATCCGGCATATCGGCATCACAGGCCACGAGAACCCGGCAGTTCATATGTACGCCATCCAGCGCGACACGCGGAACATACTCGACACGCTGCTGGTCGCCGTCAACCCGAACGACCCCAACTACTTCTGCCACCAGACCAATTCCATCCCCGTGGCGCACGCCAAGGGCATGGGGGTCATCGGCATGAAGGTCTTCGCGGACGGCGTGATGTACGGCCTCAAGCAAGAGTACGCGCACCGCCCCGGGCAGAGCGTCCCGACGGTCGGCCAGCCCGACAAGCTGCCCTACGAGGACTTCGTCCGCTACTCGCTGAACCCTCCCGGCATGGCGACGATCATCACGGGCATCGGCCTGATCGACAAGGACAACGACCCGCGGCACGACCAACTGGTGGCGAACCTAGCAGCCGCCCAGACGGCCAAGCCCCTGTCACCCCGCGAGAAAGGCGATATCGAGCAGACGGTCGCGGATCTGCACGGCACGCGCACGAACTTCTTCCAGCGACCCTCGGCGGGCTTCCAGCCGGCGCAGGAATTCTCCGCGAAGCGCACGGCTGCGAGCACCGTGCGCCTCGAGTGGCATTCCGCTTACGCGGCGGGCGACCCGATTACCCGCTACGAGGTGTACCGCCGCCACGAGCGGGTCGGCATCATTCCTTTCCGTCCGCAGACCTCCAGAACGCCCTTCTCGTTCGAAGACAAGAGCGCGCCGGACGGACACATGGGCGGCCTGTATTACAAGGTGCGGACGGTGGACGAAGCGGGACGGCACGTCGACACGGTGACCGTCAAGGCCTGACGCGTCGGGCGCGGCAAGCTATTCCGCCAGCGACTGAGCGCGGCCCACGATCGCGTCGATGGTCTGCACAGCCATCGGATGGTAGCCGGGTCGCGCCGCGGCGTAGATCTCCGCCGCCCGCTCCCGGCCCTGGGCTGTCTTGACCAGTTCCTCGTACAGCGGCTTGAGGAACTTCCGTCGCCCGACGGAGGTCAGGAAATCCCGCAATGCACCGTTCGCGGCACCGTAGCCGTTGCGCACCGCCAGCAGCAGCCAGTCGCACAGGATCTCGGCGTTCCCAGTAGCCGTAAGGCCGAAGGCCGCGTCGAGCTCGGCGATCCTCTCGGGCGCGAGCCCCTCGGGCATGGACCGCAAGAAGCGCAACCAATGCTGCGTCGTCCAGTCGCCGGTCTCCAATTGCGCGGCACGAACTTCTCCCCCGCCCCACCTCCGGGCGCTGGCTTCCGCCACTGCGAGAGCGGCCGAGACGGGCTCGTGGCGGTTCTCCGGCAAGCCGGGCAATTCCAGCCAGTCGCGAACCGGAATCGCTTCCCGGACCGACGGGCGCCCGGCCAGCAGCTCGGCCTCCAGGTAGGCCGCGAACTGCGCCGTCGTCACGCTGCGGAACGCGAATTCTTCGAAATAATCGCGCAGGAACGGATCGAATGCCTCGCGCCCTACCGCCTTCTCCAGCGTCCGCAGGAACATCGCGCCCTTGATATACGGCACACCGGTGAAGCCTTCATCAGGATCCCTGTCGGCTAGATCGACGTGCAGCACCTGGTCGCGCCGGTCCATGGCGGCCATCTCGTTCTTCAGGCCCTCGACTTCGAGCGCCGACTCCATGGCGGCCCGCTCGGCACCGTAGACGGCCTCTTGGATGCGCTCCTCGATATAGACGGTGAAACCCTCGTTGAGCCAGAAATCCCGCCAAGTCGCGTTTGTTGCCAAGTTGCCGGACCAAGAATGCGCGAGCTCGTGGGCGACGAGGCTGACTAGGCTCTTGTCGCCGGCGACGACCGTGGGAGAAGCGAACGTCAGGCGGGGGTTCTCCATGCCGCCGAACGGAAACGCCGGCGGGAGCACCAAGATGTCGTAGCGGCCCCAGCGGTACGGCCCGTAGAGCGATTCGACCGTGCGCATCATCGCTTCCGTGTCCTCGAATTCGCGGGCCGCCGCGTCCACGACACTGGGTTCGGCATACACCCCGGTGCGTTCGCCGGTCGGGCGAAATGCCAAGTCGCCGACGGCCAGCGCGATGAGGTAGGAAGGGATCGCGAGGGGCATGCGGAACCGGTACTCCCCGCCCCGCTCCGTCCCCGAGAGCATCTCGGCGCTCATCACAGCCAGCAGTTCCGGCGGCGTGCGCACCCGCGCCGAGTAGGTCACTCGCGCGCCTGGAGTATCCTGCAAGGGAATCCAGCTCCGCGCGTGGATCGCCTGCGACTGCGTGTACAAGAACGGATGGCGGAGGCCCGCCGTCTGGGCCGGCTCCAGCCATTGCAGCCCGCTGGCCCGCTCGCCGGTGGAGTACTTGACGCGCACCTTGGACCCCCGCCCTCGCTCGATTCGAAGGGGGGCCCCCAGAATCGGATCGGCGTGCCCGAGTTCGAACGGCACCTCCCGGAAACCTGCCTGGCCGTCGGAAGCCTCGACGCGCTCGATCGACAGGTCCCGCGTGTCAAGCACCAGATCCCCTTCCGCCCCTGCCACGTCCAGCGTGCAGATTCCCCGCAGCCGCCGAGCTTCGAAATCGACATCGAGATCAAGGTCCACGTGCGTCATCCGCACGGCGGCGGCGTTCGCGTGAGAGTGCAGGTCCTTGGCAGGGTCGCCGGGCCGCGATGCGCAAGAGATGAGCAACAGAATCAAGGGCGGGCACGCCGCTCGCATCAGAGCCCCCATCGTAGCGACCGCCTATTCGCGGGTGATGAACTCGTCCAAGCTGAGCACGGCGCGGCTAAGCTCCCGCCACGCGGCGAGCTCGGCATCCCCGCCCCGGGCTCCGTAGCGCTCCATCTGGGCGGCGTGGAAGCGCTTCGCCATATCGGTCTCCGCCTTGGACGGTCCGCGGGTCAGGCACCATCGCGCGAGGCGCCCGAAACGCCCGTCGAAGGTCTCTTCCCCGTTCTGGAGGACGCGATATGCGAGCGCGTTCGCCGCTTCGAGGAAGGCCGGGTCGTTCAGCAGATTCAGCGCTTGCAGCGGGGTGTTGGACCGCTCCCGCCGGGAAACGCTCGTCAGGGTATCGGGAGCGTCGAAATTAACAAGCATCGGGTAGGGGGAGGTCCGTCGCAGGAAAACGTACAGTCCGCGACGGTAGCGGTCCGGGCCGGTGTCCTCGTCCCAGTCCTTCTTGGCGTAGCTCAGTTCCGACACGCCCCCGGGCTGCGGCGGGAACACGCTCTTGCCGCCGATCGCGGGATTCAGCAGGCCGCTTGCGGCCAGCGCATTGTCGCGGATCAACTCGGCGGGCAGTCGCAAGCGGTTCTGCCTGGCAAGCCAGGAGTTGCCGGGATCGCGCGAACTCGCATCCTGCCGGGCCAGGGACGCCTGCCTGTAGGTGGCCGAAGTCACGATCAGGCGGACCAAGGCCTTGCGGCTCCAACCCAGCCGGACGAATTCGCTGGCGAGCCAGTCGAGCAGCTCGGGATGGGACGGCGGATCGCCTTGGGTCCCGAAGTTCTCGGCGGTTTCGACCAGGCCCTTGCCGAAGAGCTCCTGCCAAACGCGGTTCACTTCCACTCGCGCCGTGAGGGGATTTTCTTCCGAAGCGATCCACTCGGCCAGTGACAGGCGCGCGGGCTTGGCGGCGGACGGCATCGGCGGTAGCACGGCCGGCACCCCGGGAGCCACTTCGCTGCCCAGCGCTCGGTAGTCTCCGCGGAGGGCCAGGCGGGCCGGGACCGGCTCGCGACGGTCAACCATCGTGTAGGCCTGCGAGACCGGGGCCAGACTGTGGGCGAGCGCTTCCACCTCGGCGCGAGCCTTCTTGAGACGCTCGGAACGAGCCTCGTCCTTGGCGATGTCCGGCCCGCTGCGAAGGATGAACCAGTGGGCGATCTTCGAGCGCTCCAGTTCCGTGAGGTGTTCTCGCGGAGCGCGCAGCAGCCAGTCCGCCCGGTCGTTCGCCGCGCGCCATTCGGTCACGGAATGATCCCAGTCGGTGCGAACTCCGGGATCGTCCATCGCCGCGAGCATTCGCTCGTGCCACTCCGCCTGCAGAGCGGGTATGCCGTACTCATCGCGGACCCTCGCCAGCCCTTCCCGGTAAGCGGGCGCGGTGCGCAGGTAGGGGCCGAGTTCCCCGGGCAGCGGCGCCTCCAGGTCCCTCTCGACCGCGTTATGGAAAAACGCGAACATCGCGTAGAACTCCCTTTGGGAGAGCGGGTCGTACTTATGGTCGTGGCACTGTGCACAGCCGACGGTCAGGCCCAGCCACGTGTTCGCGACGGTGTTGAGCCGGTCGATGGTCTCCTCAAAGCGCTTCTGGGCGTTCTTGGTCCCTGCCTCGCGGTTCTTGATGCCGTTGCGCAGGAAACCGGTGGCAACGCGCTGATCGACAGTGGCGCCATGCATTAGGTCGCCTGCTATCTGCTCGATCGTGAAGCGGTCGAACGGCATGTCGTCATTCACAGCGTCGATGACCCAATGCCGCCAGCGCCACGCGTGGGGTCGCAGGGGGTCGCGCTCGTAGCCCTCGCTGTCCGCGTAGCGGGCCAGATCCAGCCACGGAAGAGCCCAGCGCTCCCCGAAATGAGGGGACTTGAGGAGATCGTCCACGACCGCCTCGTACCTCTGCTCGGCAAGGCTTGACAATGAGCTTCCTAGCTCATCGGTGGCGGGCGGCAGGCCTACGAGATCGAAGTGGACTCGCCGGAGCAGCGTGTGCGGCGCAGCCTCTGGAGAGGGACGCAATCCCTCGCTTTCCAGCTTCGCGAGCACGAATCGGTCGATTGGATTGCGCACCCATGCGGTCTGCCGAACCGGTGGGGCTTCCGGGCGCCGAACAGGCTGCAAGGCCCAATGGTTCCGGGCGGCGGCTTCGCGAGCCGAGGCTCGTGCTTCGGGTCCGGCGTGATCGTCGGGCCAAGCGGCCCCGCCCGCGATCCATTCCCGCAAGAGAGAAGCTTGCAGCGGGCTCAGTGCCTCGCCGCCCGGTGGCATGCGAAAGCCTTCCGTGGTGCTCGTTACCCGCTCGATCAGCCTGCTGGCCGCCGGGTCCCCGGGGATAATGACCGCGCCGGTCGCGCTTCCTCTCAGGGCCGCCTCCCGGCTGTCGAGCCGAAGCTCGGCCATCTGCTGCTGCGCGCCGTGACAGAGGTAGCAGCGCTGATGCAGGATCGGCTCGATGTCGCGAGCGAAATCGACAGCCGCTGCGACGGGAACCGAGCACAGCAGAGCCGGTAACGACAAGAAGGCGAGGAGTCGGGGCCCAGTCACGCCCCACATTATATTGCGGGCGGGCCAAGCCGGGTCCGGCGAAAGGCGTCAGTCCAGAACGGCGAACGTGGTGAGGACCTCGGCGACCTGCTTTGCCCCGCAGTGGACCTCGGCGCGAGCGACCACGAGCTTGCGCCCGGCTCGAATGATGTGCGAACGGGCCTCGAGAACGCCTTCGACCACGGGCCTGAGGTAATTGATCTTGAGTTCCGCGGTTGTGCAGCGGTTGCCGACCGTGCGGGCTATGCCAAAGCCAAGGGCGGCATCCGCCAGCGTGAGGATAACCCCGCCGTGGACGACACCGGCCCCGTTCTGGTGCTCCGTACCGACAGGCAGGCGCAGCGAGACGCCGTCCTCGTGATAGCCCCCGAATTCGATGCCGACCAGCCGGTTGAACGGGGAGGTCATGAACGACCGATGGATCGTGGCAAGCGCCTCTTCGGAGGGTGCGGGGGAAGACGTCACTGAAACCATCATATTGACCGTTGGATCTGCGGGCTGCGCAGTAACCGGGGGAATTGCCTCAACCTAGAATCACGAACGTAGACAGGACCTCGGCGACATGCACATCGCCGCAATGCACCTCGGCCCTCGCAACGACCAGCCGGCTCCCCTTCCTCACGATGCGGGACCTCGCGATCAAAACGCCCCCGGCAACAGGCTTGAGGTAGTTGATCTTCGTCTCGGCCGTCGTGCAGGGCCTGCCGGTCGCCTTGAAGATGCCGTAGCCGAGAGCAGAGTCCGCCAGGGTGAACGTGACTCCGCCATGGACGACACCCGCGGCGTTGAGGTGCTCCTCGCGCACTGCGAGGCGCATCGTCGCGCCATCTTCGTGAAGTGCGACGACTTCGACCCCGACAGACTTGTGAAAGCGGTTGTTGGCGGGCAGCAAATTTCAGTTTCGCGCACGAACGCCTGTCGGTTCGGGCAGGGCCGCTGCAGCGCGGGCATCCAGCGCGCATCCGAATCGACTGCGGCCGACCGGCGAGTCGGGCCGCGCAGAGGCCGGACCCATCCGGAGCGACGGCCAGGCCATGGAGTGTTTCCAGGGTTGGGAGACTTGTCGGCAGCGGCTTTGCGGACGAGGGTCCAAGAGGTTGCGCCGGCCAGCCTCTCTGCCGGCTGGCCAGCGGATGCGTCACCGAAGAGCCGCGAACCGTACAATCGAGGTTCCACCCCCATGCGGCCCCACAACTACGTTCTCGTGATCTTCGACAGCTGCCGGTTCGATTCGTTCGTCGCGGCCGCGCCGAAGACGATTTGCAAATTGGGCACCGCCGAGCAGCGCTGGTCATACGCCTCTTGGACAGCTCCGTCCCATTACAACCTCCTCATGGGCCTGCTGCCGCACAGCAGCCCTACCCAGGTTTACGCCTCGGAGTACTACAAGAAGGACTTCTTCAAATTCAACGAGCGGCTCGGTGTCGAGGATGTCGGCTTCAAGTCCCTGGTGCCCCAGCTGTACTTCCCCACGTTCTTGCAGAAGCGGTTCAACTACCGAACGCACGCGATGGTTTCCCTGCCCGTGCTAAACCCCAGGACGATCCTCAACACGGGCTTCGATACATTCCGCCTGATGCCGAAGCACAACGATATGCGCGCCATGCTTCGCGAGATGCGCTTTCCGGAGGATCGCCCGTCGTTCTACCTCTTGAATGTCGGTGAGACGCACTATCCCTATGCGCTGCCCGACGAGCCTCCGGATAAATGGCCGCGCGTAAGCGGCGTGCACGGGGTGTTTCGCCATCTGGACGACCACATCGTCGGCGGCAAGCTGGTTCCCGGAGTGGAGCAGTTCTTTGACCAAGGCAAGCTCGACCTGTTGCGGGACCGGCAGGTGAAGGCGGTGCAGTACTTGGACCGCGTTGTCGAAGAACTGTTCGACCTGGTCCCCGAAAACACCTACATCACGATCACGGCCGATCACGGCGAGCTATTCGGGGAGGACGGATTCTTCGGTCACGGCCCGATCCAGCACGACAAGGTGTTCGAGGTGCCGTTCGTAGAGGGCTTGCTTCGGTAGACTCCCGTCCGCCTAGCCCGGCAGCCCGTCAGAGCGGAAGGATTTCCTCGCGGTCGGGATCAAACTTGAGGCGCCGCTTTTGCAGGTAGGCGATGTTCCCGAGGTGCGAGGCCTGCGCCGACCGGTGACCGATCCAGACGTCGCCGTTCGGTCTCTCGCGGCTCTTCACGCAATCGATGAAGTTGTCCACGTGGTCCTGGGTCATGTTGCCGATGTTCGGCTGGGTCTCGGCGGGCTCGTCCTCCGCCGGCCGGTACCATTCGTAGCGCTGGCGAGTGATCCACAGGCGGCCTTCCGTGCCGATCACCTCGACTCCGGCTCCCCGCAGGCCGGGGGCCAAGGTGCCTTCGAAGGTCGCTGTCCATTCGCCGGGGTAGTCCAGCAGGCAGTTGATCGTGTCGGGCGCCGTCCGCCCGTCCTTGTAGTGGTAGATGCCGCCGGAAGCCACAGCCGCGATCGGATTGTCCTGCCCCATGAACATATGCACCGCGTCGATCCAGTGGGTAAACAGGTCAGTGATCTGCCCGCCCCCGTACTCGAGATAGGCACGGAAATTGAAGTACTGCTTCGGATCGTACTCGCGCCATTTCACCGGCCCAAGGAACCGGCCCCAATCGAGGTTGGAGGGCTGGGTCGCGTACTCCTCGGGATACCCGCGCAAGTGCGCGCCGTTCCCGTGCCACCAGGTCCTTGCCAAGGTGACCTTGCCGATCTTCCTCGAATCGAAGAACTTCTCCTTCGCCATCAGATAGTGCTTCGCGGAACGCTGCTGCATTCCCACCTGACACACACGGTTGTTGAGGCGCACGGCCTTGACGATCGCGGGACCCTCGTCGATGTGCAGCGTCAATGGCTTCTCGCAGTAGATGTCCTTGCCCGCACTGGCGGCATCGATGCACGTTCCGGCATGCCAGTGGTCCGGCGTGGCAATCAGGACCGCATCAACGTCCTTAGCTTCGAGCAGTCTCTCGTGCTCCTTGTATCCCTTGGCGTTCGGCGCGACCTGCGAGGCCTGGTCGATGCGCGCGCTGAACACGTCGCAAAGAGCGGTGGCGCTGACGCTCGGGTTTTGCATGAACGAACGAAGGACTCCGCGACCTCGTCCTCCGCAGCCGATCAATCCCATGTTGACCTTCTCGTTGGCACCGAGGATGCGCGTGTAGGAAGCAGCGGTGAATGCTGCCGCCGAGCCAAAGAATGTACGACGTTTGATCAGGCTGGACATCAAAGCAAGATTAGCACGCTGCAATTGCCGCCCGATCGTCCGATTCCTAACAGGGAGAGCGAGAATTATCGCCGGAGAGGCGAGTCGTCCATAAGGCAATCCGCCCCGGTTTTGCGGCTAGCGGGGCCCGCCTTGGGTACGGTTGGACCGGTCGACGTCGCCTCGGCACGGACCCACGTCTGGGATCGCTTCTCGCTGCGTCACTCCTGGGCAAGTCGAGGGCCGACCAAGCTCGCGTGGCATGCCTTCCCTATATCGGCACCAAAGGCTGGCGAGCGCCGCACCGATCCAAGGCGGTCGGGCAGGCAAGTCATGCTCCGGATCCCGGGACGAGCGGCACGTTCCCGAGAAGGCTGGTCCTGCGATTGGAGCGACCGCCTGAAACCGGGCCCTTGGATCGATGCAATTCCGAAACCGGACCAACTAGAGCTGCGGCCTATGATGCCAAATAGACTGGATTCTCGCTGGACTGCAATCCGAAACCGCGCTGCGGGGCAATCGACGAGACTAGCTCTTTTCGGCTATGCCGGTACGCTATGTTGATTACTGGGTTCCAGGGTCGGGTGTCCGACAGTTTCGGATTGTTTAGCCCGCGACCCGAGCCACCTGTAATTTCGCACCGGCAGGCCGAGCGCGACGTGCGTGCCGGTTGCCACCCTTCTGGAATCCATGTCGTCCGACTTCTACCAGCCTCCGCACCGCATTCTCCTAGGCCCCGGACCCAGCACGGTGGACCCACGCGTGTATCAGGCCATGGAGTCGCCCCTGGTGGGGCAAACCGATCCGGATTTCTTCGGCGTGCTGCACGACACCTCGGAGTTGCTGCGCTACGTGTTCGGGACGAGCAACGAGTTCACTATCGCTGTGTCCGGCACAGGATCCGCCGGGATGGAAGCCGCGGTCGTGAACTTCATCGAAGAGGGCACCAAGGTGGCGGTTTTCGCCAACGGCTACTTCTCTGACCGCTTCACGGAAATGTGCAGGCGGCAACGGGCCGATCTAGCTCGGCTGGAGAAGCCGTGAGGCGCGGCCTTCACCGATCAAGAAGCCCGCGACTTCATCGGGCGCGAGCGGCCCCAAGTCGTGATGTTCGTCCACGCGGAAACCTCGACCGGGGCACTTCAGCCCGCCGGAGCGATCTGTCGCGCGGCGCACGAATGTGGCGCCCTCGTGATTGGCGACTGCGTGACATCCTTGGGCGGGATGCCTGTGGATATTGACGAGAACGGGATAGACATCGCGTACAGCGGTACGCAGAAGTGCCTGAGCGCCCCGCCGGGCCTGGCGCCTCTCACGCTATCCGGCGCGGCTCTGGACAAGCTCAGGGCCCGCACGTCGCCGTGCGTATCGTGGTACCTGGACCTCAAACTGATCGACGAGTACTGGGGCACGTCCCATCGCTACCATCACACGGCGCCCATCACGATGTTCTTTGCGCTGCGTGAAGCCTTGCGACTCTGCCAACAAGAGACGCTTGAAGCAAGGTTCGAGCGCCACCGCCTGAATCACAGGGCGTTCGTAGCCGGCATCGAGGCGCTCGGCCTTTCGATGCATGTCCCCGTCGCAAACCGCCTCTGGACGCTGAATACGCCCACGCTCCCAGAAGGCTGCGACGACGGAGAGTTGCGAAAACGTCTTCTCGACGAGTTCGGCATCGAGGTGCTGGGCGGATTCGGGCCACTCGCCGGCAAGATCCTGCGCGTTGGCCTGATGGGTGCCTCGTCCCAGAGGCAATACGTCCTTCTCCTGCTCGGCGCGCTCGAGACCTGCCTGCAGGCGAATGGAGGGACACGAGCGGCCGAGGCCGTGTACCAAAGCTCGGGCGGACGCGGGGATCGCGAGGACTGACGATGCTGGGGGTGCACGAGACCCCGTTGTCTGCAAGACTGGTGACTGCGGCTAGACATGCGAAAGATGGCCCCGCGGAGAGCAGCATGACAGCGGGCGGCTAGCTCAGTTGGTTAGAGCGCCTGCCTTACAAGCAGGAGGTCACTGGTTCGAGTCCAGTGCTGCCCACCACGCCCCTCGCCGCTAACCTCCCTGATTCTCCAGCACTTACGCGATTCGTCGCTGTGCGAAGATCCGAGCGCCCCTTCCCCCAAGAGGCGAGCAGAGAAGGCAGGCGCTCATCATTCTGGCGGGCAATTGGCCAGAGAAAGGCAGGACCTCTCTTCCCTGCCCAAGGTTTCCCGGAGGGTTCGCGCACGCTAATGCACCGCGCCCGCAAGGGCACAACCCCCGCCGTTCACAGGAGTCCATCAGACGGCATGCGCAGGGGGATATTGATGGTGGGTGCGCAACAGTTGCAGCGATGGCTACGAGCAATGCCGACGAGTAGCCCGCGAACGGGAGTCTGTGTCTGGCCTATCCCTCCAGACCTGAGCTTTAGCCGCCGGGACGTGGCCCCCGGTGGGCAGGAGCGAGCAAGCGTCGCTGCTTTCGGCTAGCGGGCCCCCCGGCAAGGGGAGGTCTGAGGCGTGGCACCCACATTACCCTGTCTATGGAGGAGGTTTGCGCCCGTTTTCTGGCTCTATAGATAGAGATTGCCTGGTTGTGTACAAATGATTCTGCAAGAAGCCGGAGGAGGGAAAGGCCATCGTCCGCCGGTGATCCCTGATGTTCGAAGCCAGAAGGGAGGCAGACAATGGCCGACAAGAAGAATACGACAGCGAGCGCGTCGTTGCAAGCGATCCTGCAGCAGGACGGAGACTGGGCGCGGGAGGTGATCCGGCGGACGATTGGAGTTACTACCTGTCTACGACAGGTAGTAACTCCAAGGCGAGCTTCGCCTTCTACCGCCTGCCGCTGGCGCACCACAAGCACATGAAGTCGACCAACATGCTGGAGCGCTTCCACGGCGAGCGGCGGCGGCGCACGCGGGCGATCCGCATCTTCCCCAACGAGGCCAGCTGCCTGCGGCTGATCCGGGCGCTGGCCGTGGAGACTCATGAAGGCTGGCTGGAGGACAGCCGCTACCTCAACATGGAGTACTGGCGGAAACACCGCAAGCAGGCCCTGCGCCAGGCGGACTGAGCGCGCCCGGCGGAGCGATTCCAAGCATTCCCGACAAATCCTCCCGACGCGGTCCGCCAGGGCCCGCCGGAAGGACTGTGGCCGGGCTCCGGGGCGCAACTTGGGAGGCCCTCCCGAGCCGGCATCACCCGCCTGCAGACGGAGCTGCGCGGAGCCGTCAAGGCCGATCTCCAGCACCTGAAGAAGCTGCCCGAAAAGGTGGACAGGCTGGAACGCTGCCAGACCGCCATCAAAGAGGACGTGGCCTGGATTCGCGGGCGGCTGGAGAAGGGCTGAACCGTGGACCTTGCGCCGTACCATCTGTCCTACGACGAACTGGCCTGCCATGACGCCGCCCGCACGCCATATCCCCGGCAGTGGCGCGAGACGCGGCTGCCCGGGCTGGCCGCGACGTTCGAGAGCCTGCGCCAGCACTGCGGCACCGGCCCGCTGAGGATTCTGTCGGCCTACCGCACGCCGGAGCACAACGCGGCGGTCGGCGGCAGGCCGCACAGCCAGCACATCGAGGGCCGTGCCTTGGATGTAGCGAACCCGCGGGAGATGAACGCCCGGGATTTCCACGGCCGCGCGCGGGAGTGGGCGAAGACAGCGCCGGACCTGCGCGGCCTCGGCTACTATCGCTGGGGAGTCCATATCGACATCCGCCCGGCTGGCCGGCTCGTCGCCTGGGGCGGCCAATCCGTGGGCGTGAGGGCCTGATGGGAGTGCTAAGCAAGATCGTCGGGGCACCGTTCATCGGGGCAGCCGAGGGCATCGCCAGCATCATCGACCGCTTCGTGGAGACGGCGGACGAAAAGGCCGCTGCCGAGATCGTCAAGCAGCGCATCCTCGCCCGGCCCCGCGAGGCGCAGATCGAGATCAACAAGATCGAGGCCGCGCACCGCTCGATTCTCGTTGCCGGATGGCGTCCGTTCATCGGCTGGGTGTGCGGCGCCTGCCTCGGCCTGTACTTCATCCCGCAGTACGTGCTGGCCGCCTTCCTGTGGGGCCGCCAGGTGATCCGCACCGACGAGCTGGTGCCGTACCCGGTCGGCGTGGACGGGCTGATGGAACTCGTGCTGGCCCTGCTCGGCATGGGCATGCTGCGCTCGGTCGAGAAGCTGGGCGGCAAGGCGAAGTGAGGGCGGTGCTTACACCGGAGCAGGCTGGGGCGGTCTGGGAATTGATGCACGAAGCGGAAGTGCGTTCGCTGTACTTTGCCGATCTTGCAACCCGCTACACGAAGCGCAAGCAGGCCGTCATCGGGCTGTCGTTTCTTCTCTCCTCGGGCGCCGCGCTGACCGCCTTCGGCGACTTGGCGGACTGGGTGCCGTCGGCCTTCGGTCTGCTGGTGGCCGTCCTGACCGGCTATGCCCTCGCGGCGAATCTAGACCAGAAGGTCGTGCAGTTCGTCAAGCTGCAGATGGCCTGGGAGCAGCAGTCGCACGAATACAAGCGGCTCCGCCAGCACTGGTACGAAGACGGCACGGAACGGGAGCTGGACCTGCTATCGCGCCGGGAGCGCGAACTCTCTGGGGAAGCGACCAGCACGGGCACCCCGTGGAAGCCGAAACTGATGGCCCACTGGGAAGCCTTCGTCTACGCGAAGCTGCGTCCCGATGCCGCGTAACCCCAGAGAGGAAAAATCGTGGCCGCCGGTGCATCCGCCGCCGAGGCCTGCCCCGCCGCCCCCGCGGCCTGCCCCCCCGTCGCCGCCTCCGCCAAGGCCCGGGGGCGGCCGACGCACCTTCCTGCGCGGCGTGGGCAGCATCATCGACCTGCTCCCGGATCCTCGACGGTATTGGGATATCGTCGGGAATGAGACGCCGGAGGAGCGAATCGCGCAGGTCTGGCGGAACGTGGGTGATCATATCCGGGCCGCGATGCGGGAGATGGACAAGGAGATCGTGGGGCGTGCGAAGTGAGCGGGGCCGCGAGCGTCTGGCTCTGGCTCGAAGCGGGGCGGCGTACCGCAACATCGAGGGGATGAGCGGCCCCTGAGCGGACTGCCTGCTTCGGTTTGTCGGTGGCTATGCCGCCTTAGCATTCGCCTCCATGCGCTTCCGCGCCTGCGCCAGGTCGTAGCTGCCCTGCAAGCGCACCCAGAATGCTGCGTTGGACCAACCTACCGCTTCCAGCTTCAAGGCCATTGCCGGCGTGATTCCCGCCTTGCCGTTGAGCACCCGAGACAGGGTGTGCCGTGCCACGCCGAGCTTGGCGGCAGCCTCGCCGACGGTCATCCCGTCAACGAGACAACCGTCGCGGATGGTACGCCCAGGGTGAGGCGGATTGCGTCGTAGCCAAGCGTCCTCCCTGATCGGTTCGTTGATGATTGAGTCATTGTCATTCATGTTGTGTTCTCCCTAGTGGTAATCAACCAAGTCCACGTCCACGGCCTCACCGCCCTGGAACTTGAAGACGATACGCCAGTTTCCGGAAACCCGCACGGACCATTGCCCCCTGCGGTCACCTGCTAGCTGGTGCAGGTGGTAGCCGGGCAGAGCCATGTCTGCGGCCGACTTTGCTTGGTCCAGGTTATGCAACCTGTCCTCGAGTTTCTCAGCAAGAGCGCGCGCTATTCGTCCCTTTTTCCCGCGCACAAAGAATCGCTTGAGGCCGTTGTGCTTGAATCTCTTGATTGCCACTAAAGCTAGTGTACCTCGTATCGGTACACATGTCAAGATCTATCGTGATGTTATTCAGCAAGTTACTACGAATTATTAGAATCTATGTGCCTAGATCAGTATCAACCACGCCCTACACTCCGCTCTAGCGCTACGAGAACTGCATCGCAACCGAGGGGCAGGTCCGCAGCACGCCCTCCAGCGCCGCGGCCACCGTCCCGCCCGACACATTCAGGCGCGTCCGGGTATGTGTGAGATGGAACTAGGCGGCGACTGGCAGGGAGAGCCGGAGGCCGCGTGCAATCCTGCTGGTCGACGAGGACCGTTGACGGTCGCGTCCGGTCAGCTACCCCTGACTAAGTAGTACACAGTCCCTTCATGCATCAGACGTTTCGGATCAGGCAGGCCGCTCGCTCCGATTGTCCCATCCGGTCTAACGTATCGGTGAACTCTCGCAAGCTCGGACCCATTAGGCAGAAAGTACGAGACGATTTGACTGCGTGTACAATTAGGCTCGTCGGAGCGAGGAGGTGACGGATGCCGGTCTTGAATGACACGAACGTCAATCTCTCCGTTCGGAGCCTTCTCTACAATCCGCGCTTGGTTGAACCACTTACGCATCTGGCTTGGTGTGGTTCTGTGGACAGGAGGTTGACTCATGGTGACAGCCGAAGAGATCAGAGAACGCCTTGTCGCGTTGCTGGACGGACCCCTCTCCATCGAGGACTTCGAAGACTGGATCGTGGCGGGAGGCTGGAACATGCATACCTCGTCCGATAACGCTGCCCAGCGTCTCGTGGGAGCCGTCGAGGTTCGCCTTGCCGAGTACTCTCAGGATCACCTCTCGGAAAGCGAGCTCCGGGAGGAATTGGAGAGCGTCCTGAACGATGTCGGGAGTGGGGTGCACCACGAGAGAATCACCTTTGATGAGAATGCGGTCGTTCGACATTCGGGCCCGGAGTACCATGCGACGCGAACCGAGAGTCCCCCCCAGCATCATTACGGAAACCACCGATTCAGGATTACTAGTCCTCAGGTTGGTTCCGTTGGGGAGGCTGCGCCGGAGGAGGTGTCATCGCTGCCTTGACCACGGTGAACGTCAACGGCTTCGGCGGTTTGTCGCCCAGGCGGATATTGCATCAGTAGATCCCCCAATCCGGGAGCGGTACGTTGCTGAGGTTGATGACCACCTCCACCACTCCGTTCGCGCCGACCACGCTCTCGAATGCGGAATCTGAGAGAATCCCTCCCGTTGGCCTCACAATCTCGATTCTGGCCTGAAATCTCTCGTCGGGATTGCCTGTGAGTTTGGCCGCTACGGCTGCGTGGAGGTGGGCACTTGGGACCGAACGGGTGGAAATCTGCGTGAAGACTCCGATTAAGCACAGTTTCTTGTGTTCGTCCCGGAAGACGGAATCGCAAAGAATTGCCCATTCGCATTCAACCATGTCGGCAACCTAGCTCCATACTAGCGAGTATGGCCCGTAGAGCATCCGCGTTCCCCTTCTCATTCCAGCAGTAACCGCACAATCTTGATTGGCGAAGGTTTCGGATTGCGTTCTGCACCAGTTTCTGTACTCGCGACAGATCTCTAACTTTGCGTCCTCTTTTCGCATGGCACCCCTCATCCGAACGTCCTCGCCGTCCGCATCACCTGCCCGCCCTCACTCCGACTGGTTGATCCGCTCGAACAGCTCGGCGCTGAGCTTCTGCGCCTCCGCGATCTGCTCGGCGGTCATGCGCGGGCGGAGGTTGTCCTTGTTCTCAATGGCCGTCTTGGTCCCTTGCGCGGCGGCAAGGTTGTACCAGGCGTAAGCGCGGACGTAGTGCTCTAGAACGCCCTCGCCCTTGGCGTACATAACACCGAGGTTGGTTTGGGCCATGGCGTAACCCTGCTCGGCGGCCTCGCGGTACCACTTCACGGCCTCCGCATCGTTCTCCGGGACTCCCTCTCCGTTGTCGTACTTGCGAGCGAGGATGACCTGGGCAAAAGCCTCGCCCTGCTCGGCGGCCTTGCGGTACCACTTCACAGCTTCGGCATCATCCTCGGGCACGCCCTGGCCTCGGTCGTACATGAAACCGAGGTTGTATTGGGCCACCGCGTAACCCTGCTCGGCGGCCATTCGAAACCACTTGACAGCCTCCGCATCATTCTCGGGCACGCCCTCGCCGTTGGCATACATAAGACCGAGGCTGAATTGGGCAATAGCCTCGCCCTCCTCGGCCCGTTGACGAAGGTCCGTGATCCCTTCCGACTCCTGCCCGACCGCCCAGGGCGCGGCCAGCATCGGCGCCAGCGCGAGAGCGGCAAGGCCGGACAGCGCTGGAGTCTGTGTCCGCCTCATCGTTGTTCCCTCCGTCACAGCGTCCGCCCCGTCCACATCACCTGCCCGACCTCACTGCGCCTGCTTGATCCGCTCGAACAGCTCGGCGCTGAGCTTCTGCGCCTTCGTGACCTGCTCGGCGGTCATGAGCTTGCGGAGGTTGTCCTTGAACTCGGCGGCCGGCTTGTGCCCCTGAGCGACGGCAAGGTTGTACCAGGCAAAGGCGCGGACGTGATCCTCCGGCACACCCAGACCGCGCTGGTACATGTAGCCAAGGGCAAGCTGGGCACCATCGTGACCCTGCGCGGCGGCCCTGCGATACCACTTCGCAGCCTCGGCATAGTTCTTCGGCACACCATAGTTCGTCGACACACCCTCGACGTCGGAGTAGAATGAACCGAGGTAGTATTGCGCAAGAGCGTGACCCCCCTCGGCGGCCTTGCGGTACCACCTCACTGCCTCGGCATCGTTCTCTGGCACACCTTCGCCTCGGTCGTACCTTTCACCGAGGTAGTATTGCGCAAAAGCGTGACCCTGATCGGCGGCCTTGCGCAACCACTTCACAGCCTCGGCATAGTTCTTCGGCACGCCCTCGCCTCTGTGGTACATGAAGCCAAGGCCGAACTGGCCACCATCGTGACCCTGCTCGGCGGCCCTGCGATACCACTTCACAGCCTCGGCATAATCCTCGGGCACGCCCTCGCCTTCGTGATACATGAGACCAAGGTTGTATTGGGCCTCCGCGTCACCCTGCTCGGCACGTTGACGAAGCTCCGTGATCGATTCCGACTCCTGCCCGACCGCCCAGGCCGCGGCCAGCGTCAGCGCCAGCACGGAATGGGTAAGAACCGTCGCCAGCCTCGGATGTGTCCGCGTCATCGTTGACCTCTCACAGCGTCCTCCCCGTCCACATCACTGGTCAGCCTACACGGATCAACGCGCAGCATCGCGCAAACTCCGATAGGCGTCGGAGTCCTTGTGCGTCTCCTTGTGGTGAGCGAGGTCCCAGGGTGTTTTGCCAATCTTGTTTCGCGTGTTGCCATCCGCGCCTGCATACAGGAGCACGACGATTGCACGTTGGTTCCCGTACATAGCCGCGAAATGCAGGGGTGTAGAGTCGAACTCGTCCCGCGCGTTCCTATCGGCGCCTGCATCGAGGAATGCCCTGATAACCGCTGGATTTTCATTGAAAGCTGCTGCTAAATGCAGCGGCGTTCGGCCTCTCGCGTCCCGTGCGTCAAGCTCCGCGCCCACATCTAGCAGAGCTTGGATGACACTGGTGTCTTCTTTGAACCCGGCCGCAACATGAAGGGGCGTCCCCAATGAGTTCAGTCTGTTCACACCCACGCTAGACGCGATGCAGGCGACGTGATCCTCGACAGTCGCCAACCGCAGGCAGTCGTGGGCCGGCATCTGGGCGACCAAGGTTGGGCCGCTGCCCCCAGCACATGTGAGCACAAGCGCGACATTCGTTAGAGCCAACGGCAGCTGCATCCTCACAACGTCCGCCCCGTCCACATCACCTGCCCCACGACCTCCGCCTCGCGCGGCCACGGGACCGTCGGGTACGCCTCGTTGTCGCTCACGAGCAGCCAGCTGCCGTCCGCCTTGGCGAGCCGCTTGATAAGCAAGCCGTCGTCCGACCGCACCGCGAAGATGCGGTTGGCTTGGCGGCGGGTGCGCTGCTGATCGATGAGGATCATGGCGCGCTCGTGGAGCGTCGGTTCCATTGAGTTGCCTACAACGTCAATCACGCTGCACTTCTCGGGGTTGAGCCCGAGCTTCCGTAGCCAGTCGCGGCGGAAGCCGATCAGCTTGACAACATCCTCGCTGTCCACGAACGTGCCGCCTCCAGCCGCACCGGCGACCGAACGGTGCGGAAGGGCGCATAGCTCCGCCGCAGCTTCGTCCGGGTGGATCAGCTCGGCAGCCGGGACCGGGCGGTCAGTGAGGCCTGCAAGGTAGTCGATAGAAACGTTGAGGGCCTCGGCGGCCTTAACCACGCCGTCGAAGAGAAGTCCCACTCGGCCTGCTTCGACATGGGAAATCATGGACTGGCTGTAGCGTTCACCAAGTTGGGCAGCTAGCTCAAATTGGGACAACTCGGCTCGCTTTCTAGATGCAGCTAGACGCTTACCTAACACTGCCTGAATTTAGCATCAAAGTTTTTCTTGATACATGAATTCAGCTCATGGACAAATCAAGGGCCGAATCGCCGAGCTTGGCGTCACCCAACACGACCTGGCTAACGCTCTCAGGATGCACGCGACGCTGCTGAATCACATCCTCAAGGGCCGCCGCACTCCTCCCGCCGACTTCTACGAGCGGGTCACCGCCGCCCTCGACCGCCTGGAGGCCGCCGAGCGGGCCGCCGACGAGGCACGCCAGCGCGTGCTCGCGGGGGAGGCGGCGTGAAGGACCTCCATTCTCACATCGAAGAGATCGCCAACACGCTGGCCCCGGAACACGGACCGGAGTCTCCGAGCGAGGCCGTAAGTCGGCTACTCAAATACTACGAGCGCCTGGGCCGGGACGAGCAATTCCCGTTCGTCGCGGTACTGCTCTACGAACTGGTAGCACTGCGGGCCAGCAACCGTGCGCAGCGGTTGTCCGGGGGTGCGGCGTGAAGCATCACGCCCTCGCCGCGTGGCTCCGCGAGCTGGCCGACACCCTGCTCGCCGCCATCTTCGCGCTGCTGGTCATGGCGATCTTTGCCCTCGTCGCCATCGCGATCGCGGGGCGCCCATGCGGGCCGGCGGGCATCCGCCGACAGAAAGAAAGGAACGAAACGATGACAGAGACCAACAACAGTCAGTCGGCCATTGCAGCTGCGATGGCCGAGCTCACGCGCATCGAGCGCGACTCCGAGAACAAGCACGCGGGGTACCGCTACGCGAGTGCCGATGCCGTGTTCGACTCGCTCCGGCCCTTGCTCGCGAAGCACGGGCTGGCGATCCATTGCTCCGAGGAGGCATTCGGGGTCGAGGACCGCAACGGCAAGCTGTGGGCCACGGCGAAGTTCGTGCTTCGTCTCGGCGATTCCGACCCAGAGACGCGCACCGTGTACGGATGGGTGACCGGACCGCAGACAGCGGGAGCGCTGGCCACCTACGCCGTCAAGTACTGGCTGCGGACCAAGCTGCTGCTCAACACCGGCGAGCCGGACGCGGACGCGGAGCCGAAGCGGGCACCGCGGGCGGATGCCAGGCCGAAGCCGGGCGAGAAGCCGAAGCCCGCGACCGAGCTGCAGCTTGCTCGCATCCGGTGGTACGCGAACTCGTCGCGGCTGAAGGAGCGCACGCGGAACCACCTCCTCGCCAGGCTCGAAGTCAATTCGGTCGCGACGGCCGCAGCGGGCAAGATGATCGCGGATCTAGAAATGAACATCGGCGTCCTCGTGCATTCCAAGCAGCGGGAAGACCTCATGCAGCTGCACGGGACAGCGGAGAAGGCTGGCACGCCGCTGAAGGACCCCGACCTGATGGTGGATGCCGCGCAGACACTCGGGATCGAGGCCCGTCAGGAACTCATGGCTCCGTCCCTTCCCAAGGAGAAAGCGGCATGAGGTTCACGAAGGTTCGCAACCTTCCCGAGCCGTAAGTCGGCGCGGTCATCAACGATCCCTACAAGGGCGGCGGCGACATCAGCGTGACGTCGCTGATCAAGCCCCCGCAGATGCGGGCGCTGGAGATCGCGCACGACGACGAGATCACCGAGGATGTCGCCGACTGCGTATGGGCGCTGCTCGGCCAGTCCGTGCATGCGGTGCTGGAGCGCGTCGGGGATGCCAATGCGTTCCACGAGGAGCGGCTGTCTATGCCAATCGACGGCTGGACGGTCAGCGGCCAGATTGACCGCTACGTCGAGGACGGCTCGCTGATCGACTTCAAGGTGACCTCGGCGTGTGCCATGAAGCCCGGCCAGCCGGTCAAGCCGGAATGGGCGTGGCAGCTGAACTGCTACGCGCAGCTCTGGCGGGCCAGCGGGTTCGAGGTCAGCGGCGCGTCGATCATGGCGATCCTGCGGGACTGGAACCGCCGCGAGGCGCAGCGCAACGACGGCTACCCGCAGAGGCCGGTGGTCCTGCGGCGTGTCGAACTCCTGCCGCAACCGTAACTGTCCACCAAAGCCTAGTAACCCCACGGGGATCGGGGCCGGATGCGCACTGCAGGGGCGAAACTCATCCGAGGCGCTGCACGCGGCCCGATTCTGCGGCTTGGTAGCAGCCGAACACGGTCTCCAGGGCTCGCAGGCTATCGTCGACGGTGAGGGGAGGTTCCTCGAGGCCGGCGCTAGCCCGTGCGCAGGCCTTTACGAAGGGCGTGTACCCGGAGGGTCCCGGGAACTCGTCGATCTGATGAATGCGGGGATTCTGCTCCTTGCGGCTGTACCAGGAGAGCGGGAGACCGCCGTGCTTTCTGATTTCGAGCCAGCCTTCCGAACCCCAAACCTTGATGTGGGAATGGTACCCCCGATCGAGATAGTAGCCCGAAGTCATCGTTCCGAAAGCGCCGTTCGCGAACTTCATTGCGATGGCGGCGGAGTCTTCCACATCGAGAGGCTGGCCGCCGACCACGCCCGTGAATCCCGCGACTTCGACCACTTTTGAGCCCGTCAGGAATGTCGCGAGGTCGAGCCAGTGGATCCCCAGCCAAATCAGGTGGCCGCCTCCGCCGCGCGCTTTCTTGGCGTACCAGGTCTCGTGGTAGGCGGGGCGGGTTAGGCGGGTTTGGTCGGCGATAAGATGCGCCTCGAGACCGTAGATTTCGCCCATCATGCCTTCGCGGATCAGCCGTCGAGCCTCGCGGACTTCCGGATTGAGGCGATTCGCAAGTGCCAGCATCAGATGCAATTCATTCGCTTTCGCGAGCTCGTGGAGTCGCTCGAAGTCCTCAATGCGAACGCACGCCGGCTTTTCGGCCATGACATGGCAGCCCGCCTCGAGCGCGACCTCGATCGCCGGCGGCGCAAGCGCAGCCTCCATGCTGACGAGGGCCATAGCGGGCCTTTGTTCCCTCACGAGGGTCGCCGGCTCTTCGTACACGGCGCTGAGCTTCCCTCCCAGAGCCTCCCGGGCGTCGGCGACGTTTTGCCCGCCCGGGTCCGACAGCGACACGGCAGCCACTTCGTCCGCTGCAGCGAGCGCTGTGAAGTAGGCGCCCAGGTGGGCGCCGCCAGCGTGCGTGATCACGCCCACCTCGATTCCTCCACGCGCTGCCGCCGCGACTGCAGCGGCAGGCAGGAAGGCGGCCCCGGCCCCTAATACCTTGGCAAAGATTCTGCGTTGCATAGACTTCCCGCTCCTTATCGAATGACGCTCGCTAGCCGTCTTGGATCTGCTCGGTCTCGGGATCGAAGGTCTGCCGTCTCCCACTCCAGAGGGCGTCTGTTGCCATGATGCACGCGATCGAGTGGCCGTAGCCGGCCTCGACGGGCGCATAGAGTGTGTCGCGGTCGCGCCGCCGCACCGCGTCGAGCCAATTCGCCATGTGGTGCAGCGTCCCTGGCTTCTCTGGAATCTCTTCCGCCGTGGCGAGAGCGTTCGGGTGTTCGCTGCCCTTCCCGGACACGCGCCAGACGTTCTCGACCTCGAGGATTCCCAGCGTGCCCATCACCCGGGTGGCGCTGCCGGCGGCGTTGCCGAGGCAGGTCGAATAGCTGGCCAGGAACTTCTTGGCGCCGCGCCCGTATTCGAGCGCAACCTCGATGGTGTCGGGGTTCTCGCGATAGTCATGGAAGTGATACAGGCCGCCGTGCGCTACAACGCTGCTCGGGTAAGGCTCCCCCGTCAGCATGTGAATCACGTCAACGCCGTGTGTCATCCATTGGTCGATGATCGCGCTCGAGAAGTCTCGAAACAGTCGGAACGACCGGTAGATCTTGGGGTCGAAAGGGCGATAGGGCTTCCCCATCAGGAAGGCCTCCCAGTCGACGTCGCTTTCTTGCAAGGAATCCAGATCTTCTTGCTTCTTGGCCCAGCGGTAAGGGCTGTAGGCGTTCCAGATGACATCCGCCTTGACGATGTCGCCGATGCGACCTTGCTTCATCATGTCCATGGTGGAGCGGTAGCGCGGGTAGCTTCGCCGTTGCGTGCCGATCTGGACAATCCGGTCCGATTTCTCTACCGCCGCCAGCGCTTCGTTGGTCTCCGAAAGAACGTTTCCCATCGGTTTCTCGCAGTAGACGTCCTTGCCGGCTTCCACGGCGGCCTTCAGCATCTTGGCATGCTGGTGATCGGGGGTGGCGATGATCACCGCGTCGATCTCTGGATCGGCGAGCAGTTCTTCGAAACGACGATAGGACTTCGGTCGCGCACCGTATGATTCGGAGACCAACTTGGCCGCCGCTTCCAGCCGCTGATTCCAGATGTCGCACACGGCCGTGACTCGGGCTCTGTAGTTACTGCCGAACTCGATGCACTCCTTCATTACCTGCGTACCCCGTCCGCCGGGGCCGATCACGCCCACCTGGATCACGTCGTTGGCGCCTGGGGACTGTCCGACGGCAGTCTGCCCCGCTGCGGCTAGTGCCCAGCCGGTGGCTGACGAAGCGCTAAGAAAGTGACGTCGATTCATCTGAGAGTCTTCCATCGTTACCTCTACGGCAGGAGTATACCGTCGCGGGCGGAATGCTGCCCGAGACCTCGACCGACAGCACGTCCGGCGTCCGCGCAGGACGTAAGATTCGCTGCGCTCGGAAACTCGACAGCACACTGGATCCATCGTCCAACGCGTCTCACCTCACAGCCGTCAAACTATGTTCCGGCCGCGGGGTTCGACCATGGGCACGAACATTCTAAGGCGATTGGCGGCTCGTGATTTCGAGAAAGAACTCGACCGCTCGCCGTCGAAATTTCTCCCATTCCGCGACATGGGCCGGTGCGGTCGGGCCGTGCGGGCTCCGCGGCCATTCGGCCCTGATTTCGTAGCCCGCCTCCTTCAGGCTCGCGGCGAACTCCCGAGCGATCGCGTAACGCGTGTCGAGTGTGCCGCACATGACATGGAAAGGGATTCGTTCGGCCCCCGGCTTCGCGGGCAAGCCCGCAACCGGCGCAACGGCCCGCGGATCGAAGTTCCCACGCCACCTTTGTTGAAGATCGCTCAGGTCGATCGAGGCGAGGAACGCTCCGGGATCCTTGATCTCGCCGCGGCCTTCCATCAAGAAACGACCGTCTGGGGTGGTCCAGCTCCCGGAGGCCTGAGGCGCGCAGGCGAAAACGAGCTCGGGATTTCGCAGGGCAAAGCGGTGCGAGAATTGGCCTCCGCGCGAGTAGCCGGCCAAGAGGATTCTCTCCCGAAGTCTGTGGGCTGACCTCATGTCGGCGATAACGGCCTCCAGGAACTCGTCTTCGCCAAGACTGGGAAAGCGCACGGCCGCGGCGTTTGTTTGATGGAAGGTCGGAGTGACCACGACAGCCTCAAGGCCGAGTTTGTCCGCCCAGTGACCGTAGCGGCCGACACGCGGCTCCGCTCCGTTGCCTCCGCCGCCGTGAGCTGCCACCAAGAGCCAGTACGTCTTGCGATGTTCGTAGTCCCGAGGCAGTTGAACGAAATATTCCCGCTCCGCTCCGTTGAACAAAACGGTCTTCCTTGTCCGCTTGGTTGTCGGGTCGCCCTTGGCAAGCAGTCGCCGGACTTCTTGGCGCGCGTCCTGCGCGCGCATGATGGACGCCGAAACGAGGCAGGTTCCCGCTACGAGGCCGATTGCGGCCAACGAAGCAAGATGCGCTCGGGAGGATGCCACCTTCTACCAGTGTGCCCGGCGGTCAGTCCAGGGTGTAGAACTCGTACCGGATCGACCAGCGATCGGCTTGGCCGGACGCTATCTTCAAGTCGATGAACGGCTCCGGGCACAGCGTCGTCCGCGGCGACCAGAACTGCAGCTTGGCCAACGGCTTGTCGGTCGAGACGCGCACGCCGGCCTTGACCTTGCGGTTCTCGATCGCGAATGCATGATCATCAGGCGTGTCGCCGTATCCGCTTAGCAGCGTAAAGACGCTCTCGTCCGGCGGCAGTTGCTTTTCGAACCGCAACTGCCGCCTGCTGACGCCTACGTAGCCCTGCATCTCGCGGTCTGCGGTCAGCTCAAAGGGAAACGTCACCGTGAAGTCCGGGCCGGTGGGCTGGTTGTCGACCACAAAGAAGTTGTGGTTATATACGTTCGTCGCGATTGCCTTGCGGCCGGTGTTCTCGAGGGTATGGTCGATGACAAGCTCCGGCCGGCCCGGCGTCAGAGTCAGGCGCTTCGTTAGACGGTACCCGTAGCCAAGAGTTGGCTCGGCAACTTCCTGCGTGAACTGAATCCAGTTGGCCCCTCGCCGAATCGTCCACTTGCCCGGGTCGACCACGCTGTAGCTGTGCCTCCAACGGTAGTCGTCTTCCTCGGGCTTTTCGACGACGCCCACTCCGATGCGAAGGAAGCGGTCCCCGCCATCGTCATAGCCGAGCCCTTTGTTGTTGGTGCGGTACTCCTCTACAGGGCCGGTGATGCGGTCGTGGAGATACGGATCGTCGGAATCCTGCCACTCTCCAAAATACTGGTGCCCGGCGTACTCCAAGCTATGTATCGCGCCTGACCAGTCAAAGCGCGTCCCGCGGTAGTATCCCTTCTCGGGATCCGGCAGGTACACTCGCGCCTCGATTAGTTCATTCGCGAACGGCGCGGAGGGATGATCGGCGGCCCAACCGCCATGAGCGAGCGTGAGGACGGCGACTGCGAGTGCGAGGAGACGCATGAGCCAGATCTTAGCCCATCCTCGGATAGGCCGTTGTCCAAATCATTCCCGACTCTCGGGCCAGGCGTATTGCGCTCTGCCCGCACCGGGATCTACGGGGCCGGGCGGCAGCGTCTTCTGCCAAGCCAGCAGTTGGTTGGACAGGCGCCGAACGACCCTCGGCTCGCGAGAAGCAAGATTGTCCGTCTCGCTCGGATCGTCGGGGATGTCGTAGAGCTCGAGCCGGCTGCGATCGGGATTCATCAGCAGTTTCCATCGACCGCTCCGAATCGCGAGCATCGGGCTCTTGTCCAGGACGTGTCCGTAGACCGGGAAACGGTTCTCCCACATCAACGGCCTGGACCGAGAGACGGGTTCACCTCGAAATGAGCTCGAAAGGTCTTCGCCCCGAATGTTCGGCGGCGCTTCGACGCCGGCGAGCTGGCAAACGGTTGGCAACCAATCGACTCCGCAAAACACGGTCTCCGAATTCACGGCATTCTCTGGCGCATGGCCTTGCCAGCGCACGATGAACGGCTCACGAATCCCACCTTCGTACAGACTGCGCTTCAAACCGCGAAACGGTCCGGCTGACGAAGCGTTGCCATAGTGCGAAACAAACGGAATAAGACCGGATTCAGGGCCGTTGTCGCTCGAGAAGACCACCAAGGTGTTCTCACTGAGTCCCAACTCGTCCAGTCGATCGAGTATCCGGCCGACCTGCTTGTCGATGTAGGACAGGATGGAGTACCACACTTGCAGCGATCCGTAGTGCTCGCCCCAGCGGGGCGTGAGGTCTTCGTATTCCGCGAGCATCTCGTCGGTTGGATGGAGCGGCGAATGAGGATCATACAGCCAGGCGTTGATGTAGAAGGGCGCATCCCTGTGCCGCTCCATGAATTCGATGGCCGCATCGGCGATTTGAGCGCTTGAAGTGACGCGCCCGCCGGGTCCGGAGCGGCAGGCATCATACAGGTCGATGCCGTATTCCTGCGGCGCCGGCGCGCCGGTACGGCCGCCAAGGTGCCACTTCCCGAAGTGCGCAGTAGCGTAGCCAGCTTCCTGAAGCAGGCCAGTGACGGTGGGGATCTCCGGGTCGAGATAGTTGACGCAGCCCCTTTGCTTGTTCAGTTCCTCGCTAGCCAGGTAGTCGTGGATGCCGACCTCGCCGGGGAACTTGCCCGTCATGATGGCAGCTCGGCTCGGAGAGCACACACCAGAGGCGACATAGAACTGTGTAAACAGCGTCCCTTCCCTCGCCATCCGGTCAATGTGGGGAGTCTTGAGGTCGCCGCGAACGATCCAGCCTCCGTGTGCGTTGACGCTGCGGTGGCCGTAGGCCGGCAGGTCCCCCCAGCCGAGATCGTCACAGAAGACGAAGATGAAGTTCGGCGGGCGCTCGGCCGCCAGGCCGGTCGCCGGGACCGTCGTCAAAAGCTTGAGGGCGTCCCGCCGAGTCACGGCACTTCTTTCCTCCGCCATTGCGACGCCTATCCTACCCTGTCCGTGATCGGGCCCTTGCGAGGGGAGAGAACCGGGCCTGGCCTCCGGGCTCGTGCCGATCCCCTGCCTCGCTGCGTCGCTGCAGGGCTCCAAGGCTGCGGCCGCCCCGGACAAACGCTTCCAGCGCTTGCTCGGCGAAAACTGATTGCCACCTAACAGCCCGTCGACCCAATCCCGACCAATCGATGGGGCTCAGCTCTCAGTCCAGGCCGAACTCCAATGCGGTTGGCGCCGGCACGGCATTGCCGGCCATCAACGACTCCTTCGCTGGGGAGGCTCCCAACCTCGGCGCCCTCGAGTCCGGCCGGCAAGAGCCGCGCTGCGGTCCCTGCCGCATTCCATGGCAGCCATCGCACCGGTTGAAGGCGATTCGTTGGAGGGCGGGCCCGCTACTGGCTAGCCAAGACGGCAAACACGGGATAGTGATCCGACGGGTAGCGGCCGTCAAGGTTGAAGTCCACTGTTTCCACGCTGGTTGCCCGCCAATTGCCACGATAGAGGATCCAGTCGATGCGGCGGCCCTCGCGGTTCCCAGTCCACCTCGACGACGTGGTTGCGGGTCCTGATCGCTCCTTGGAAGACTCCCATGCGTCAATCAGTTCCGCACTGAGAAGGTCGTGCACATCGCTGTCTGCCGAGGAGTTGAAGTCGCCCATCACGATCAGCTTGGCGAAGGCCGGCACGCGCCGACGGAGGTCCTCGACGATGACCTTCGCGCATTCGAGGCGGGCCGCTGCGTCCTGCCGGCGGTGCGGGAAATGAGTGTTGTAAAGATAGAATTCCTGGCCTTCCAGATCACGGAAGCGCGCCCAGGTGACCATTCGCGGTAGCGAGACGTCCCACGACATGCTGGCGGCCTTGCGGGGGTTTTCCGAAAGCCAGAAGTTCCCCGACTCGACAACGAAGAGACGGTCCCGCTTGTAGAAGATGCCCATGTGCTCGTTGTCGTGATTACCTCGCCGACTGATGCCAAACCACTCATATTCGGGAAGCTTGTCGGCGATGTAGTTGCCTTGGGAGTAGAACAGTTCCTGCGTGCCGAGGACGTCAGGCTGGTATTTGCGGATCGTGTCCACCAGGATGTCCTTGCGGTTTTCCCAAACGTTTTCGCCGTCATCGGGGCTTGGAAAGCGGACGTTGAATGTCATCACCCCCAGCGGGCCCGCCTGGGCCAACGACGCCAGGGCGAGCGCCGAGACCAGAATCGCTCGAATCACCATCTCTTGAGTTTGGCATGCCACAAGGCAGATCAGGGACCGAGCGAGCTTCGACGCGATCTGTCTTAACGAAACGCTCTGGCCCAGCCTTCGGAATGACCCTCCTCATGAACCCTGATACCCTTTCTTGCGTGTCTTGGAGCGCTTGCACGATCGCACTCACGCTGTGTTTTCTCTCGGTCGCGAGGGCAGAGCATTGGCCCGGCTTTCGCGGCCCGACACGACAGGGCGTGTCTTCCGAAAGTAACCTGCCCCTGCACTGGACGCAGGGGAGTAATGTGCTCTGGAAGACGCCAACGACCGGGAGCGCGTGGTCGTCGCCGATCGTGTGGGGAGACCGCATCTTCCTAACGACCGCCGAAAATGGCGGCTCGTCCTGCCATGTGCTTTCTCTCGACGCCCGGACGGGAAGGGTCCTGTGGGACGAGCACGTTTTCGACCAGCAGACGCTGATGAAGAGGCGGCAGAATTCCTATGCTTCGCCGACACCGGTTACCGACGGCCAGAGCGTGTTCGCGGTGTTCGCCGACGGCAGCATCGTCGCCCTCGATTTCGACGGCAACGTGCTGTGGCGGAATCGCGGCTTCGATTTCTTTTCCGAGCATGGCCTCGGAGCTTCACCTATCCTCCACAAGGACCTGCTCATCATGGCGTTCGATCCTTCCAGCCGTACGGGCCGCGAGGAAAAGATCGGCTGGAAGGTTCCCTGGGAGGGCGCTGCAATATGGGCGCTGGATAAAGAGACAGGCCAGCTCGTCTGGCAAGCAAAGCGCGGGCTTTCGCGGCTGGCCCACGTCACTCCCAACCTCATGCAAGTCGATGGAATGGCACAGCTCATCTCGGCAGCGGGCGACGTGATTCAGGGCTTTGACCCGGATACCGGCAAGCGGCTCTGGTCCGTGTACGCCCAGGGCGAAGGCGTGGTGCCCTCGATCGTTGTCGGGGGCGGGCTGGCATACTCCATCTCGGGATTCGAGGCGACCGCAATCCGCGCGGTCGCTCCGGGCGGCAAGGTCGTTTGGGAGCAAACGCGCTCCGCATCGCACATTCCATCGATGATCTATGACGCCGGGCTCCTCTACAACATTCACGAGAATGGCGTGGCAACGTGCATGGACGCAGAAACGGGCGAAGTCATGTGGCAGGAGCGCGTCGGCGGAACGCATTGGGCATCCCCTGTCCTGGCGGACGGGCGAATCTATTTCCTTTCGGAGGAGGGCGTGACCACCGTGATCCACGCAGGTCGTGAATACAAGGAGCTAGCTCGCAACCGCTTGGACGAGCACACGCAAGCATCGATGGCGGTGTCCGACGGGCGCTTCTACATCCGCACCGCGAACTACCTTTGGGCGATCGGCTCCAACTGAAGCTGCAGGTCCGCAAAGGCCTCAATCCAACACTCCCCGCTGCGTTCAATCACGCTGGCTCCTCCTATGCGAACTCGCGGTTGATGACATCCCTCAGCGCCCGCATGTAGCCCACCGTGTAGGCTGTGCCGCTGTCGCCCATCGGCTTCATCCCGGGAACATGATCGGGAACGATGACACCGTTGAAGTTTGCTTTTCGCAGCTCCCTAAGCGCTTGGATCATGTCGATGTAACCGTCGTCGACGAAGGTCTCGGTGAACCGCGGCATGGGCTGGTCGACGTTGCGAAAGTGCACTTTGAAGATCCTTCCCTGGGGTGCGAATTCGCGGATCATCTCGATCACTGACTTGCCGGTGCTCTCGCCCCCCTCCGCCCACGTGCCCATGCAAAAGCAGAACCCGAAGTTTGGGCTGTCGGCGATCTCGAGAGCGCGCCTGTAGCCCTCGTAGTTCCGAAACACTCGCGCCACGCCGCCAAGGGATGGCAATGGCGGATCATCGGGGTGAAGACCGATGCGCACCCCGGCGTCTTCGGCAACCGGGACAACGGCATTCGCAAACCTCGTAAACGACTTCCAGATCTCATCCTCCGAGTATCCGCGGTCGTGCGAGAGCGGAAAGCTTGTCGCTACGCTCGCATCAAAATGGCGCGCCCGCTGCCCGCGCGTCGGAACACGCGCCGTCACCCCGTAGCGCAGACGAAGATTCGCCATGTGGCCGTAGGTTGTGTACGGAATCCCCGCCCTGCCTGCGTCACGCAGGAATCGCTTGTACAATTCCAGCTTCTCCTCGATCCCGGAAAGCCCCAGGACGATGACTGGATCACAATGCAGCCCGACGACGTTGACGTTCAGCAAGCGCACGCCGCGTTCCTCCATCCGCTCCTTCATGCGAGCCATCCAGTCGTAGTTGACTTCCCCCAAGCGCGCCAGGACGCTGCCGTACTCAATGCCCGACACGCGATAGAAATCAAAAACCTCCCGCTCGGGCCTGGCAGGAAAGCGATGACCGATCCCGATTCCAGCGCCAGCTGCAAAAGGGTCTGCTGGCGCCAATTGCATGGGCTTTGTATCGGGTCGGTCCATCCAGTTCGCTGCCTCCGGCGCTTGTGTGCCCGGGATCAAGGGATCCCAGCGGTATTGCTGCTGAGCTGCAGCGGGCGCGAGTCGAATGGCAGCCCCAGCTAGCGCCGCGTTCCCCAAATCTCGTCTCGTCACTTTCATAGCGTTACCCTCCGGCATCGATCTCTCCATCGCTCGGGGCGTTCAACCGAATGATTCCGGAGAGACTACCTAGTGTGGACCGCATGATTCAATTCGCACACCGAACACCCGCTCCGGCCCTAGAGCTAGTGGCTCGGCATGGCTGAACTGATCCCGCCTTCCCTCGCTCCGACCACCTCGCCGGCGGTCGAAACTTTCCTGCCCTCAAAGTCCTTGACCTGTCCGGGGCTCTTCAACTTCACAACGCGGCCGCTTGCTTCCTCGAGGCTGACGACCGGCTCTACGCTCTGCGTACAACCTCGCCCGGGTTCGCGCAGTTCTCACCGATACCCGCCCCACTCGTCGAGCACCAAGACCCGACCCTGCAAGCAGTAGTGAAACGGCTACCACGGAATGGCATGGTCCTGGCGATGTCCTCGCCGGTTCCGGGGAACTCGGCCGCATGGCCGTGCTCATTCTATTCCAGGCCCATCCGCCAGCGTTTTCGCTGTTAGGTAGCGACAGGGCAATCGAAGGATTAGACTCGAAGGCGCGAGCATTGGTCGCTAGCTTCTTTGCTGCCCCTGGATCGACGAGCTTTTGTTGGTTTGCTGGCGGGAACTCCCGCGCTGCGAGCGCAAGGCCCGGACGTGGAGGTGCACATCGATCTCGGCCAAGAAACAGCCACTATCAGCCCACTGCTTTACGGACACTTCGCCGAACACATCGGACGAGTGATCTACGAAGGTGCTTGGGTTGGCCTCGATTCCCCGATTCCGAACCTAGACGGCTTGCGACTCGATACGCTGGAGGCCCTGAAGCGTGTGCGGCCCGCTGTGATCCGCTGGCCTGGCGGCTGCTTCGCTGACACCTACCACTGGGAGGACGGCGTCGGGCCTGTCGAGGAGCGCCCAACCCGGAGGAATCACTGGTGGCTGCGCGAAGAGCCCAACACCTTCGGAACGGCCGAATTCATTCGCTGGTGCAATTTGCTTGGCGCCGAACCCTATCCCAGCGTAAACGTAGGCTCCGGCACGGTTACCGAGGCCATTAACTGGCTGCACTATTGCAATGGAACCGAAGCAACCGGCTACGCGGGACTGCGAAGGAGCCATGGCCGGGCCGAGCCCTACGGCGTTAAGTGGTGGGGCATTGGCAACGAGAACTGGGGCTGTGGCGGCCTTTTTTCTCCGCAGGAGTTCGCACAGCGGTTTCGCCAATTTGCAGTTTATTTCAAGCGACTCGGTCTCACTCCGGGCTTGCAGCTTGTAGCAGCAGGGCATAATGCGCCGGGTTGGAACCTGAAGTTCCTGGAAGCCGTCGGGCCTGGGCTGCCATATCTCGACCACGTCTCATTCCATCGCTACTTCCGTCGAGGACACAGCACTGGCTTCACCGACGACGAGTACCTGGAATTGATGCTGGATGTCACTGATTTCGAGGAGCTGATCCAGGAGTCCTTGCAAGCGATCGACCAAGTGCAACCAATGCGCGCGAAGATACGCGTTTTCGGACCCCTCAAGCCCAAGCCGATCGGCCTGGTCATCGACGAATGGGGAGCTTGGCACAGCGACCCGGTTATCGAGGATGGCTTCTCGCAGCGGGGCGTCATGCGCGAGGCGATTTTCGCGGCAAGCTGCCTGAATCTGTTTCAGCGTTACGCCGGGCGCATTGCGATGACGAACATCGCGCAAGTCGCGAACTGCTTGCACTCGCTGGTCCTCACGAAGGAATCGAAGATGGCCGTCACTCCGACGTTCCATGTCTACGAGATGTACCGGGCTCACCAGGGCGCGAGAGCGCTGCGGGCTGAAATCGAAAAAGCTTCAGCGATCGGCCTCGGCGATCGCACCCAACCGAGCGTAAGCGTTTCCGCCTCCCGGTCCGGGAGCCAGGTTCTTATAACGCTGGTCAACCAACACCCGACGGAGAGCGTCGATGCCGCCATCGGTCTCACTGGGGGTGACGTCGAAGAAGCGACAGGACGATCTCTTGCGGGGTCAAGCGTACGAGCGGAGAACACAGTGGAAGAACCCTCGACGGTTGTGCCAGAGGACACCGCGGTCGGACTTGAGGAACACGGGCTCCGGGTTCGACTTCTACCCGGAAGCGTGCAAGCGGTCACGCTGCGGCTGGGCACAGCGTGACTTCCTGCCTGACTCGTGCGCTTGCAGAGACAGGAACAGACGCCACGAAAAGATGAGTGCTTGATGCCAATCGGATCGTGGCTTCCCGAAGTTTACGTCACGAGAGTATTTCAGTCCATTTCGTTACCTCCTTGAACGGCCCTAGCTGCTGCCGGCCAGCGCGGCATTTGCTGGAGGGGATTCGCACCCGCCAAAGGAAGGCGCCTTTCCTCGGCAGACGCGATTTGAACCTTGAAAGGCTCTGGCGGGTTAGCCTGAATCTCGCCATGCTCTCACCACCTAAGCTATGGCAAGACCGACCGTGCAACCCGGTGCCGGAACTCTTCACTCTGCCAAAGCGGTGCGACGAAATCCTTCTTGCTTAAATACCTTCCGTAACCTGCGCCGCAGCTCTTTCGTCTAACGCCACATGGCTGCAACACGGATCGGGCGTCAAGCCGGAGTAGCTCTCTTGTCGGCAACTGCACTTGCGGCAAGTGGCGAGCTGAGGGCCCAGGAGGTTCCCAAGCAGCCTTACATCGTCTCCGTGGCAGAAGTCGCCGTGATACGCCATCGAGGGAACGACTTCTGGAGCAGGCCCGATCTCGTGGTTCAGGTCCAGCGACAGGACCGGGCCATCTTGAATCAAACATACCGGCTCAAGAACGAGCTTTACACACTGCGAAAGGAATCAGCTGCCGTCGGTGCCCGATTGCGGCAATTGGATGCGAAAAAGAAAGAGTCGGAAGTCACTCCCGGCAAACCGTTGACTGATGTGCAGCTCGAGCGACTGGCAGGACTGGTCGCGGCGGAGGCGGAAACATGCGCCAAACTGTCTTCGGGCAAATGTAGGGCATGCTCGCCATATGATGAAACCGAACCGTGTCCGCAGTGCGCCAAGTGCGCAGAACTGCGATATTTAAAAAAGCGGAAGGTTGACAGCGAGGTGGTGCCTGGCGAGCCCCTTACCGAAAAGGAATCTTTGGAAGTCGATAGGCTGACGCAAAGGCAAACCAAACTGAAAAATACGATTTCCGACACCCAGAAGGAACTCAGGCGACTGTATGCTGCCATTACGGGTCGCACGCCGTCCGTTGAAACGAATATGAAGGTGGTGAACTTCGGCAACCGGAAGCTGCTTACAGTTTTCCCCGGCGACATTCTCGAAATCTCCGTATGGGACGATGACATTGGCGATGACGACCTGTACGGGAAGACGGTGGTCGCCCTAGACCGTCAGATGCTCGACGCAGGTGAACTGAGAGTTTCGATGCCGAACGTTCAACATGTTCAGCTTTTATTTGCTCCCCGTCACAAAGAGCCCTAGCTCTAGCGTGGGCATTCAGAAAGGCAGTGCGGGGAGATCTGCGTGGGTTAACGGCATGATTCTGATCTTGTACGTTCGGGTTGGCCAAACGCCGTAGTCCAAAACTGTTTCTTGCAATCTCTTCCTACTGCAGAATAGACAGCCGGCTATGGGATCCCGATTGCCCGCATCCAGCGATGTCGCCACCTCGGAAGTGCGCCGTGAACAGATCCGCCAGCAACTGGCGATGATTGGGGACGTCTGCTCCGGCGCGCTCTCCCAGCGCCGCATGGGCGGACGGCGCTTCTTGTACGAGGCATGCGCCAGAGAGTAGCGGATCAGGTGCGCAATGCATGTCTGCACTGTGGCCAGCGCATAGACCGTTTCGATCGCCTCCGGAAATCTTTTCAAACCGTCCAACACCGTGGTCAAGACGTCCTGTGACCCCCACGTTTTCAACTCGTTCATCACGACCAGCCAGAACTCCGTGCCATCCGTCTGCTCGGTCCGCAGGCCTAGCACCTCCTTGCAGCCTTGGCAACTCATGCCGATCGCCAGGCAGACCGCTCTTATGCGCGCTCCAGACAGGAGCAGTAAGGAGGTAGCTGCACCGTCGAATTCGCACCCGGATCCTCCTATGGATTGCAAAGTTGCGAAAAAGCGATGGGAAACCGCAGCGACCTAGGAATCAGACTGGAGCGCCACAGGGAATTCCAGTTGGACCGACGGTTCGTGGACTCTAGCGGTTGGCGGCTTGACTGAAGCAACCTCTTGGGCGCAAACTTCGCCTACGCAGATCTCTCAGGAGCGAATTTCAGCCGCGCAAATCCGTGCGGTACGCAATTTCTTGAGCAGACGTCCGTAACGCGAATCTCACGTTTGCATTCCTAACGGGTGCATGGTTCGCACCTGATCGAAACGGTTTGGATTGAACGCGGAACCATAACGGCGGTGTGGGAATCCTCTCGGCGCGAATGGCTCCGATCCGATTGACGCAACCGGCAAGGCCAACTTGGAGATCGCCTTGACCTACGACGAGTTCACCGTGCCGGAGCCGCCGTCCAAGTAGAACCGCCTACCGTTTGCGGGGGCGATGATAGCGTCACCAGCATGGACGTTGCAGACATCTTCGACCGGCCGCTGATCCATGTCTTCTCCAGCGCAGGCGCCAACATTAGCGGCGGGTGGGTCTTATAGCTACTGGAGTGCAAGGGCGCGTGGTGGCCGAGCTGCGCGGTTGGTGGGAGTTCATCATGCTGGCGCTACTGTTGTTCGCCGTCGATACGCCGCCCGATCTCGCTCGGCTCCCGCTCCGCCGCCTCGCGCTCCGGCTCTGGCATGACAGGAGCACCAGCCCGTTCTTAGCGCGTAGTGAGGCGCCTCGAGAACTGCAGGGCGACAGAGGGACAGGCCCGCAAGACACGTTCTAATGCCGCAGCTTCCATCACATCTACGGTCAGGCCGTACTTGACCTTAACTTTCACGACGGTATCAGCGAACCAGCAGCGATTACTCGTCGGCAGCCATTCCGCCGCGTCCTTGTCCGATTTGACGCGCCGATTGAGAGCGGGTTCGGCTAGTGTCAGGTTGAGCAGGTCATTGGCGAATTGCTTTTTGATCTCCGGCGTTGCGGCGCACAAGCCGCTGTCGTGCGCCTCGGAGAGGGCCACCATGTGCTCGATGTCCGTCGTGGTCTGCGAGTGGTACCACACACCCGTATACGGGCTGTAGACGCCGCCGAGCGAAGCGACCACGGCGTTCTCGACGGACGGCGAATAGCGATAGTCACTTGCGCTGTAGTCTGAGCAGCGGTTTTCCTCCGCGACAACCAGCCCTCTCCAAGCTTGGCCTGGCAGAACGGCTGCCAAGTACAAAGCGATGACTAGAGCTCTCATGGATCCCCTTCTTAGGATAAACTTTGCTACGCCGAACATAGCTACTCGTACCGGGTTGCCGCCGAATTCCCGTCCGCGAGCTGAGGCATGTCGGTCCGGTCGGGTCGGGACGGTAGAGGACCATGGCGACGGCCGGCCAGGACTCGCCTCGGCTCGCGATGATCGTGACATACCTGCCCGTCTTCGACTCGACCGCATCGAGAATCTTTCAAGAGTTCGACTTGGAAAGCTGGAAGACGGTTTCCTCGTCGCCCCTTATGACCGCAAACCACTTGTATCGGTCGGATGGTTGTTTCGTATGCACCCGCCCGCTCCCCTGCGAACGCCCCTGCGGTCCGGGAACCCGCCGCGAGCCTGTCCTGTGCAGCGCAGGACCCCATCGCCGCGGCTCTAAGACCAGCACGTCCGCCAAGACGCGCGACGCCTGCCGCACCCACTGGAACGCTTGGGAGGCGCGGGCCGCTGAAATCGGCGCGGAGGCGCGGGCCGCCATTGTGGGGTGCGGTGGCGCGCGGCGCGAGGGCGGCTCCCGAGCGCGGAGATCAGGACAGGGAGCCGGCACACGGCCGTGTACAGGCTACCGCCCGGTCAAGCCGATGACAATCCCGGGGCACCTCACTCCGGAAGCGCACCGCCATCGGCCTGCAACAATGTGCTGGACGGCGATCCGTGACTGTGGGGAAGGGACGCATGATCAAACAATTGGCTTGTCGAAACAGTTGCCCTGGGCGCCCATGGATTGCCGGACGCCGGCCGGCTCGCAGCGGCGGGTGAACGCCAGCGCCGTGTACTGGCTGCCGCGATTGGATACTGGGCCTGGTAGGCCCTGACGAATTCGAACACTCTTACGGAATCGAATGGGGATTATCGACGACAGTGCCGAAAAACGCGGATTTTCCTAGCCTGAGCGCTTGCCATTATCGGCACTTTCCTGCCTGCCGTGCCAGCGACGCTGGCGATCATGCCACCAGCGTCTCGGTCGCATGGCCGCCTTTTCCTGCGAAGCCCGGAGACCCTCCGCCCGCATCTGCGGTGATAGTTCGAAATCGCTCAGTGGCGCAGGATTGTTGGTTGCAAGTCCGGGATATCCTTGTCGGCCGGAAAGTAAGGCCTCTTGAGCCTGCGGAACTCCAAGTGGTCGAGAACGGCCGGCGTCGGTCCCGGCGTGTCGAGCATGAACGCTCTCTTCGCGGATTGCAGATAGGTCATTCTGTAGTTCATGGGATTCTTTACGACGATGAACTTGGCCGCGCCAGTGTCCATCCTCAGCGAGCGAAACTGTTCATCTGCCCATTCGTAGGTAGGGTGCGAGGCAATGAGCACCTGCACCTTGCCGACCTCAAGCATCGCCGACGGTCCCATGACGCCCCTTTGCGCACCCCAGATGCCACCGGAATAACGGAATAGCCCGTCCGACAACCTCTTGACCACACCTTCGACAGCGATGGGCTGGCCCCATTGCGGGTCCAGCTTGTGCCCAAGGTCCACGCGGATCTGTTTCCGTGGTCCCGCCTCGTGACAACGCATTGCAGCCTCGGGGTCTACCACAGGAACGAGCGAAAGCTCGTCGACCTCGGCCTGCAGCAACGCTCTGAGGCTAGCCACGCTGTCTCCCATTGCTCCGCCCCCGCACGTATCCGCCGTCTCCACGAGGAGAACCGGCCCGCCGTCGATGCGGAGTCCCTCCGAGACCGCCTCGGAAGGCCGGTACACTTCCGGAACAAGATCGAATCGTCTTTCCCAGTACTTGCTGGCCACTTCCCGAGCCAGTGCGACCGCCCTGTCTGCGTCGCCATCGGTGATGACGAGACCGCCGCTGCCCATGTCGGTACAGTCCAAATATGGATTGACCAAGAAAACGCTTGTCGACAGCACTCCATTCCGGCCCTCCCAGCTCTTCGCCAGACGCATGAGGTCGGCGAATGGGGTGTCGCCCTCGGTGCTTGCGTTGACGGCACCAGTGAGGACCGGCACCTTAGCCATCGCCATGGCTGGCCTGACCTTGCCGTCGAGCACGTCGAGCAGCAATCGCGCGCTCCGAGCACCGGTTTCGACGCTGTCTTTGTGCGGGTACGTTTCCCACGCCAGCAGGGCATCCGCGCAGCGGATCATCTTGTCCGTGACGTGCGCGTGAAGATCGAGCGTGGCTATCAGGGGCGCGCCTGGACCGAGCAGTTCGCGAACCGCGTCCAAAAGGTCCCCCTCGGGGTCTTCCAAATCAACCGCGCTGGCAGCACCGTGCAATCCGAGCAGCACCGCGCTGCAGGCCTCGAATCCCCGGAGCGCCTCCAGCAGCTCACCCTTCAGTTGGCGATAGCAGCGCGACGAGAGCAGACCTCCAGGGCAGGCGCTCGCCGAGATGAGAGGCAGGACCTCGACCCCGCGTTCGCGGAGAACCCGCAGCATTCCCCCCACGACTCCCGAAGCCTCGCTAAGGATCTCGGCTCCACGTCGGAGCTCCGTCCTTTCAAAGTCCTCGAGTTCCGCAGTCGGTTCGACCCGGCCATTGCATTCCGTGAGCATCGAGCCAACAGCGATCCTGTAGCTTCTATTTATCTATAAGTTCTTCCTTCCCTGGCCCCGACAGTCCTACTCTACTGTCGATGCCTAGGGGCCTGTTAAGCAGTGCCTTCGCGACTTAGTCGCCAAACTTGCTCTCGCCCTTGACTTGAGTGCCTGCAAAGCCTCGGATCAATGCTCCGGCATCAAGCATTGCCTAGCGACAGGACCGCGCGACCGATCCCCAAGTCTGCCCGCCTAGGTTGCCGACGGTCCGGTGAGCCAGTGTTTTTCCGGTCGCCCGACCGCCCCATCCATCGCAGCAGGCACCGGGTTTGCGGGCCAAGCTCGCTGGTAGAATCGGGGTCCCGCTGCAATGACGAAACCGACCGATGAAAGAACAATTCTTGCAGGATTGATAGTCCTGTGCGCCCTCGGCTGCTCCTCGCCCGAGACGGGCGAGGATCCGCCCCCGCCGAACTTCGTCCTTGTCATGGCTGACGACATGGGCTGGGGGCAAACAAGCTACTACAACCACCCCGTGCTCAAGACCCCGAACCTAGACGCGATGGCATCGGCTGGGTTGCGCTTCGACCGGTTTTACGCCGGCGCTCCGAACTGTTCGCCCACGCGTGCCACCGTGCTCACCGGCCGCACCAACGACCGCACGGGCGTCGAGAATCACGGCTTTGCCCTCCGTCGCCAAGAGCGAAGCATCGCTCGAGCATTGGACGAGGCAGGGTACGCCACGGGCCATTTCGGCAAGTGGCACCTCAACGGCCTGCGCGGCCCGGGCGTGCCGATCCTGGCCGGCGACGAGCATGGTCCCGGCGTGTTCGGGTTCGACGAGTGGCTCTCCGTCACGAACTTCTTCGAACGCGACCCCCTCATGAGCCGTAACGGCCTGTTCGTCCAGAAAAGCGGGGACTCGTCCGAAGTCATCGTCGAGGAGGCCCTGCAGTTCATTCGCCGGCAGGTTCCGCAGGAGCGTCCTTTCTTCGCCGTGATCTGGTACGGCACACCGCACTCGCCGTGGATTGCATCCGAGGAGGACCGCGCGGGGTTTGGCGACCTCGACGAGAGATCGCAGCACCACTACGGGGAGCTCGTCGCCATGGACCGCAGCGTCGGCGCGCTCCGCGCCGGGCTGCGCGAACTGCAAGTCGAGCGCAACACAGTGCTTTGGTTCACCAGCGACAACGGCGGCTTGCCAAGGATCGAACCGGGAACGGTCGGGGAGTTGCGTGGTTTCAAGGGAAGCCTGTACGAAGGGGGCATCCGAGTGCCTGCGATCATCGAGTGGGCCGACGGTGTCCCGGCACCGCGCACTACTTCGTTCCCCGCAGCCACAATGGACATCTTTCCTACCGTTGCGGCCATTGCCGGCATCGGCGACGAGGCCGCGCTGCAGCCGCAGGACGGGATCGACCTGCGGGCCGTCTTCGCGACGGAGCCGGAGCGACGCGAGAAGCCGATCGGATTCCGGCATACGGGGCGAGTCGCATTGATCGACAACGACTTGAAAATCGTCAATGACGATCCCCGAAGCGACTCCTACGAGATCTACGACCTTGCCCAAGACCAAGGCGAGACGACCGATATCTCGGCCAGCAATCCAGACGAGGCTGCGCGCCTGCGTCAATTGCTGGGCGGTTGGAACGAGTCGGTAGGGGCTAGTGCCGCGGGTGAGGACTATCCGCCGGGCGACTTTGATCCGGAAGAGTCACAGCCGAGTTGGTGGATGACCCAGGATGGCTACGTCCCGTACCTCGATGCATGGAGAAGTCGTCCGGAATACGTGCGTTATATCGAGAGGGAGTTGGGACAGCGGGACTGAGAGAGGCCCGGCATGGATGCCGGAAGGCGTCACCGCTGAATCTGAGCCTTCGGTTTGTCGATTCGCTCTGGAATCACCGTATGCTAGATAGCAATCGATGGCCATCGCCGTAGGCAATGCACCGTGCTCGTGGGGAGTTGAGTTCCCGGACTCCCCGTCGAACCCCCCGTGGCTCGACGTGCTCGACGAGACGAGCCGTGCAGGATACCGCGGAACGGAGCTCGGACCGGTCGGCTACATGCCCGAGGATGTCGCCCGCGTCGAGGACAGCCTGGCCGAGCGCGGCCTGGCGATGACCGCGGGGGTCCTGTTCCGCCCCTTCCATGACGCCGACGCTTGGGAGGAGCTGCTGGACTCGCTGCACCGCACTTGCCGCATGCTCCGACCGCTCGGAGCCGAGCACGTCGTCTTCATAGACAGCCTGTCGCCGGCTCGGTCGCAATGGGCCGGCGATGCGGCGTCCGCCCCGCGGCTGGCCACGGCGGAACTCGCCGCGCTGCACGGGCGGATTCGCGACGCCGCTACGATCTGTCGCGAGGAGTACGGACTCACGCCCAGCCTGCACGCCCACGCCGGAGGGTGCATCGAGTTCGAGGACGAGCTTGAGCAGGCGCTTGACGCGGTCGAAGGGGACCTGCTGGGCCTCTGCTTGGATACCGGGCACAGCTTGTACGCAGGATTCGATCCCATTTCGGTTCTGCGTCGGCATGCGTCTCGCGTGAGCTACGTCCACCTGAAGGATCTGGACACGGCGACCCTCCGTCGGTGCCTGGTGGAGCGCGTAGGGTTCTACGAGGCCTGCGCCCGCGGCGTTTTCTGCAGGCTTGGCGAGGGTGCCATCGACTTTCGCGCGCTCAAGCGGTCCTTAGAGGACATCGGCTACGAGGGATGGGCCACGGTCGAGCAGGATCGCGGCCCCTTCAGCGTCCAGTCCTCATTCGACGACGCTCGCGCGAATTTCGAATTCCTCAAGGCGGCGGGCCTGGCAGCCTAGCTCGGCCTAAGTGCGCTACTGAGCGAGCAGCACGTAGCAGCCGATCGTGCAGACGCACACGAACGCCCCCATCGCCTTGGCATGCCTCCAGGGCGTCATATCGACTTGCGCGGCGTCGGGCTCGTCGTAGATCCCGCTGGCTGGCTTGATGCGCGCGTACAGCAGCATGAAGCCCACGACCACGACAAAGACGATTGCGAGGAAGTGCAGGAAGTGGACCTCGTCCTGCGTGCCGAGCAAGCCCTGCAGGATGGCCTGCACCGGGTCGTCAAACGTGAAAACCAGCAGGAAGAAGAGCACGGGCCCACCCACCAGGCTGGCCTTCGCCGCGAACGCGGATACCCGACGGTACAGCATGCCGAGCAGGATCACCGCGAGCATCGGCCCGAAGAAGGTGGCGTTGATCCTCTGCAAGTAGTTGTAAAGGCTGCCCGACGTATCAATCATCGGCGCGATGGTCATCGCGGCTAGCGCGAGCGCGATGCTGCAGGCCCTGCCTGCCTTGACGAACTCGCGCTGCGATGCTTGCGGGCGCATGACAGCCCCGTAGATGTCGCGGCAGAACAGCGTCGCAGACGAGTTCAGCACGCTGTTGAACGTGCTCAGCACCGCGCCGACCATCACGGCGGCGAAGAATCCGCCCAGCCAGTCCGGCAGTACCGCCTTGACAAGCGTCGGATAGGCCAGCAGGTAGTCCTCGGGGCCCAGCGTGTCCTTGAACAGGTGGTACGCGATCACGCCCGGCAGCACGATGACCAGCGGGCCGAGAAGCTTGAAGCATGCGGCGATCAGCATGCCCTTCTGGCCTTCCTTGAGGTTCCTGGCCCCCAAGCCCCGCTGGATGATGGTCTGGCCGGCGCACCAGAAGAAGATCTGGTTCACCACCATTCCGGTGAAGAGCACGCCGAACGGCAGGAACGAGCCCGGCTCGTCGCCGGTGATGTCGAACTTCGGCCGCTGCTCCACATATACGGTAGCCAGCCCGTCCCAAGGATTCCCGTTCCCGATCTGGATCAGCGCGAGCAGGGGAACGAGCAGTCCGGCGACCAGGAATCCGACACCGTTGATCGTGTCCGAGATTGCGACGGCCTTGAGCCCTCCGAATATCGCGTACAGCGAGCCGAGGGTCCCGACGCCCCAGACCAGCAGCCATATCACTTGCGACTGGCTCAAGCCAAACGCTTCTTGCAGCCCGAACAGGCTGTCGATGCCGCTCGCCCCGAACAGCAGCACGACGGGAAGTATGGCGAGGACGTAGGAGAACAAGAATATCGTGGCCGCGATCACGCCAGTCGTGCGGTCGTAGCGGGCCGAAAGGTACTCGGGAATCGTGGACAGTCCCATGCGCAGGAACCGCGGCATGAAATACAAGGCCGTGCCCACCATCGCGAGGGCAGCGGTCGTCTCCCAGGCGGTCACCGCGATGGTGTGATTGAAAGCGTCGCCATTCAATCCGATCAAATGCTCGGTGGAAAGGTTAGTCAGCATCAGCGACCCGGCGATGACCCATGCGGTCAGGCTGCGCCCGCCGAGGAAATACGCGTCCCAAGTCGTCATCCGGTCGCGCCGCGTGTAGGCGTACGAAATCGCCGCGACAAGCAAGGTGAAGCCGAGAAAGGAAACAGTCGTTACAAACACAGATGCATACCTGGGGCCATCGATTCGGAGCCGGAACCGGACGGCGAAGTGGGATGGTCGATGTTAGAGGTGGTCGCGCTCCTTGGCCCGGCCGACGCGCCAGGCGTCGCGAGCCGACTGGACGGCCCTCACCTCGGAAACCTCGGCAATCGGGACGTCCCACCAAGACTCGTACGACGGCACGTTCTCGGTTCGGTCCGTCTCGACCACGACCACGCTGGTGCGGGCATGGCCGCTCATCGAGCGCAGCGCGTCCTCGAGCTCGGCTGGGGTCGTCGCGCGGCACGCCTCGGCACCCAGGCTCCGCGCGTTTTCCACGAAGTCGACTCCTACCAGCCGGCCGGCCAGCTGCCCGTTGTTTCGGCACCGGTAGTGCGTGCCGAACCCCTCGTTGCCGCAGGCTTCGCTCAGGCCGCCGATGCTGGCGAACCCGTGATTGTCGACCACGACGATGTTGAGCTTTGCCCCCTCTTGCACGGAGGTGGCGATCTCCTGCGCCATCATCAGGTAGGATCCGTCGCCCACCATCACGTACACCTCGCGGTCCGGCTCGGCCATCTTGATGCCCAGGCCGGCGGCGATCTCGTATCCCATGGTCGAATAGCCGTACTCCATGTGATACGAGGTGGGGCTCTTGGTCCTCCACAGCTTATGCATGTCTCCCGGCATGCTCCCAGCCGCGCAGACAACGACATCGCGATCGCCGGCCACCTCGTTGACCGTTCCGATGACCTCGCCCTGGCTGATCGGCGGCCCGTGGCCGAGACCGTAGATCCGGTCCACCTCCCGCTCCCAGATGTCACGGTACCTGCGGATCCGTTTCTCGTAGTCGGCCGAGACCCGCCATCCCGAAACTAGGATCGACAGCTCGTCCAGCGCCGCCTTGGCGTCGGCCACCACGGGAAGCGCGGCGTGCTTGAACGCATCGAATTCCGCGACGTTGATATTGACGAAGCGCACGGCGGGATTCTGGAAGGCCGTCTTGGAAGCGCTCGTGAAGTCGCTGTAGCGGGTGCCGATCCCGATCACGAGGTCGGCCTCCCGGCCGAGCACGTTCGCGCCCGGGGTTCCGGTCACGCCCATCGCGCCTAAAGCCTGAGCATGGTCGAAGCGCAGCGCTCCCTTGCCGGCCTGCGTCTCGGCGACAGGCATGCCGGTTGACGCCGCGAAGTCTGCCAGTGAACCGCACGCCTCGCTGTACAGCACTCCTCCCCCAGCTACGATCAGCGGCGCCTTGGCGTCGCGGATCCATGCAGCCGCTCGTTCCAATGCCCGGGCGTCGCCGCGCTGTCGCTGAATTGGCCACACGCGCTCGCGGAACAGCGCTTGCGGATAGTCGAACGCCTCGGCCTGCACGTCCTGGGGCATGCCGAGCGTCACCGCGCCCGTTTCGGCGGGGGACGTGAGCACGCGCATCGCCTCTGGCAGCGCGGTGACGATCTGCTCCGGCCTCTGGATTCGATCCCAGTACTTGGAGACCGGCTTGAAGCAGTCATTGACCGAGATGTCCTGGGTTCGCCCCGACTCGAGCTGCTGCAGAACGGGCGCCACGTTGCGGCGCGCGAAGATGTCGCCCGGCAGAAGCAGGACCGGCAGGCGGTTGATTGTCGCCGCGGCGGCACCGGTCACCATGTTCGTCGCGCCGGGGCCGATGGAAGTCGTGCAAGCCAGCGCCCGGAGGCGGTTCGATACCTTGGCGTAGCCAGCGGCCGTATGCACCATCGCCTGCTCGTTGCGGCACAGGTAGTACGGGAATGACTTGTCTTGGTGCAGCGCCTGGCCCAACCCGGCGACATTGCCGTGGCCGAAGATGCCGAAACAGCCCCCGAAGAAGCGGTGCCGCTTGCCGTCGCGTTCGACGTGCTGATTCTTAAGAAACTCAATGGCGGCCTGCGCCATCGTCAAGCGTCGAGTCATCGATCCCCTCCCGAATGCGTATAGCAGCGGCGGGCGCGATCCCCGCCGGTGCCCGCACGCAACATCGTTCAGCGCGCCGTCCGCTACTTCTGGCCTTCCGGCAGTTTCTTGAGCAAGGCGACCCAGTCCTTGCCCGGCGCGCTAGGCGGCGAGAGATCCAGGCTTCCGTCATCGCGCATCAGCATCTCGCCGGCGCTCTCGGTCGCGTTGCTGCCGGTCTGCAGGTCGCCGCCGTTGCGGGGGTCGTACCACTGCAGGCTGTACCTGCCCGGGGCCAGGGTTACGCGCGTTCGCCAGGCCTCGGGCATGTACACGGCATAAATCTCGCCTTCCTTTGCGAAGACGAAGGCGCTGCCATTGCTCGCGAGGTCGTTCGCGGGCCACATTTCCCAGAACGGCAGGTGCTTTTGGAAGAACTCCAAGGCGTAGCGGGTCTGGTCCCACATCGTGTCGCGCGAGCGCCAGTCCTCGCAGTTCAAGTCCGTGTGCGCGTACTGGTAGCCGAAGTACCACTCCACGCCCGAGCCTCCGCCCATCAGGTTTCCCCACAGCGCGTGCTTGCGCGGCTTGTCGTGCTGCGGGTCGTCGGCGTCTGGCATCACGCCGGCCGAGGCTGGCGTCTGCTCGTCGTGGAAGATCGCCCACGGCGCGCCGGCAGCGGCCGAACGCATGCGCAGCATGACTGTCTCGCGGTTCGAGTCCTCCATGCGGCCTTGGATCGACGTGGCCGAGAAAAGGCTCGAGCCGATCAGGCTGGTGTAGGTGCGCAGGCTTCTGGTGTTGTGGGTGTGGACAGTGATGGCGTGGTTGTTCGGGTCGACCTGCCGAATGTAGCTCGCGATCGCGAGCCGGTCGCGGTGCGGCGTGTCATTCTCCTCGCCGAGATTCCAAATGATCGCCAGATGGTGTCCGAACCGAGCCGCCAGCTCCCGCAGGTACAGCTTGCGAACGTCGTTCAGGTCCGGGCCTCCGCCGAGTTTCTCGTCGTTCTCGGTCTCCTGAATCACGAGGTGCATCGCGATGCCCAGGCGTTCCATGTGGGCGAACACGATATCCCACTGGGCCAGCTTCGACACGTCGAAGCGGTCGCGGACCTCCGGGCCGGTCCAGACCCATGTGTCCTTGCCGTCCCCTCCGTCGAGGTTATAGGTCATGAAGTAGACGCTGTTCATGCCCTTGGACGCAAGGTAGTTGAGGGCGCCGACAATGTTCTTGCCCTTGCCGCCCTGCCATGTCGGATCGCCTTCCTTCCAGTCCCGCGCGTGCGGCTCGAAGCGATGCAAGAACGATCCGCGGTCGGTTGACACGCCCCCGTGGGAGGCCGTGTCGTACGTGCCGTCGAACTCGAAGTAGCCGAGGAAGTTCTCGGGCGAGTCGGCACCCCCCTTGAGAAACCGATCCCCGTTGTCGAACTGGAGGTAATGACCGCTGGAGGGCGTCAGGAACCCCTTGGAGCCGAAGCCAGGCGTCCCGTCAGGTGCCGCAGCGACCGTCAGCGTCCCGGACTCCCCGTCAAACGCGTCGGCTTGTCCAGTGGCGTCGCTGATCGCGATGCCCGCGCCGGAGCGGAATTCGGCGCGCCACACCCACGTGCCGGCCAGCGGAGGCGTGAAGCGAACTCTCCACTTGCTCCCGGAATCGGCCGACGACTCGGCCGCGTTTCCATCGGCGGCGAAGAATCCCTGCACCGTGCGCGAAGCGCCGGATTGCTGATGCGAGAAGGAGACGCTCATGCGGTAGTCGAGAAACGGGTTGGGCGTCGCGTCCTCCGACGTGTCCGGACCGTCAAACGTCATGGTCACGGGTTGCCAGCGCACGGCATCGCCGGGCTCGATGTCGACAGCGGCATGCAATGCCAGGAGCGGGACCAGGAGGACCGCGACCGCGGCTGCCAAGAGAGTGCATCGGGGCATAGGGGCTCTGTGACGCATGGATTCCTCGCGGCCAGCCCAGGCCGGACACCGTCCGCAACGGCGAACGGCAATCGGCCGCGGTGGCTGCCATTAAATAGTATCAATCAACAGCGCAATCGCCGAACACCTGACGTGCGAGCGAGGTCGCCGCTGCTGAGGCCAGCGAAGCCCGCGATTCGACCATGGCGAGCCGAATGCTCTGCCGACAGCCTGCGGGGGCGGCAGCCATGGTCAAGGCCGAAATGAATACGTCTTCCATCCGAAAAACTAGGTTGAAGAATGTGACCGACCCGTACGATTCCCTGGCCGAAGAGAGATCGCCGAACCGTCTCTTCCTTCCCATGCCACCTTCTGGTCAATATGCTCTGCGCCCTCGACACGGGCGTCAACCTGTCAGAGAGGATTGCATTGATCCGTGTCCGCCTCGGCGTTGAGCCGACCAAACCGTCCAGCATGCTTGCCGTGCACGGCTGATCACGGCACCGACCCGCCTCTCGGCGCACTCGTCCGGAACAGAGACCAGCGTGACCGCGGAGCTCTCCCGGAACTGTCGCCTTGCCTGTTCGGTTGCGTTGCCGACTCCCGGCATCTTCACCCCGGACTCGGTGCGCCGGCAGCTCCAAGTCCATGGAGGGCGCGAGCCGTTGGGAGAGGTTTGCAACGCCTGGTTCGAGGGACGTTCTGACGATCTTGCGATTAGGGGCCCGCCGTGTCGGACAATACACGAACCGCCAAGCAGGACGCTGTGGGTGCCCCGGTGCGCCTGCCTCGCCGAGCGCTCGTCCACCTGCCACGCGGGATTCCGAGCCTTGCGCTACCCTTGCGGTGCTATTCTCGCGGTCGCAATGCGGTTGGCCCTTACACTCCTCGCGGCAGCGGCTCACCTGATCGGCCAGAGCTCCACGCAAACCTCGTTGAAGGATCCTCCGTCCGGCAGCGACAGCGTCGTCCTGGTCAGTCTGGGCTTGACCGACACGGAGCCAACCCAGTGGGATGGAACGCTGCGCGTGGAGGGCGGAAGCCTGCTGGCGCTAATCGGTCGCGAGTTTCGTACCGGCGACGTAGTTCATCCGCCGAATCGCTGGGAAGCGTGGAGTCGTCCCGGATTTGTCATCGCGAAGCGCTTGATGTACGAGCAGTACTTCAGCACTCCAGATGAGCTGCGCATTCTCGAGCCGAGCCTCTACGCCTTCCTCGATTCGAGTGCCGCGACGCACTTAACGGTCGAGACCAGCCAGGGAGCGTTTGATTTCCGACTCTCCGACTTGGCTTTCGGGGAGACGAAGACGTATCTGAAAGGTCGCGCGAGCGTGCATCGAACCGTGTCCCCGAGGTTGCTCGGACGAAATGATCGAAGGTCTGACCGCGTTCGTCGGACGGACAGCGACTATCCGTCCGTAGCGGTTGGCCGAGACGGCTCAACGTGGGTCAGTTGGCAAGCCTATACCGGTGAAGCCGACGACGTTTATGTCCAAGACAGTGCAGGTCGCCTCGTTGCGATTCGACGTGCAGCGGATGTTTACCGCACTGAAATAGCGATTGATGGCGACGGGCTTGTCTGGGCCGTTTGGGCCGAACGGCTCGACGACAATTGGGACCTCTACGCCCGCGCATTCGACGGCGAGGGCTGGTCGCCGGTCCAGCGATTGACCGACGCCGCCCAGCCCGATCTCCAACACCGCATTGCCGCTGCCCCGGACGGTACGCTGCATCTGGTATGGCAGGGCTATCGCAGCGGAACCGCGACGATCTTCCATCGATCGTATTCGCCTGCCAAAGGCTGGTCGGATGCGGTGCGGGTTGCCGGCAAAGGGGGCAACTGCTGGGAACCTGCGGTGGCGGTGACTTCGAAAGGCGTCTTCGTGGCATGGGACCAGTACGGTCCGAATGGCTACGACATCAGGTTTCGTTCCCGGGTCGGCGCCGATTGGAGCGAGATAGTCCCTGTTGCAGCGACCCCGCGTTTCGAGGCGCATGTCGCGATGACGGCCGATCCGGCGGGTCGCGTGTGGCTGGCGTGGGACCAGGCGGGCGTCAACTGGGGCAAGGACTTCGGCTACCCTCGCGACATCACGCTGCCGGGAGAAGGCCTGTATCAGCAGCGTGAGATCAGAATGGCTGTATGGCAGGACGGCCAGCTGCTCGAACCGCAGACCCGGCTCTCGGAGTCGCTTCCGGACGATCCTCACAACTTCTACGAGCTGCCGGAACTCGCGGCCGACAGCTCGGGTCGCGTGTGGGCCTTCTTCCGGCACCGCACGAATTACGAGGTCAACGATCCGGCCAGGGTTCCGTCGCATTACGCGCTTTGGGAGATTTACGCGTCCCACTACGAGGGCGACCGCTGGTCGCCGGTGGCCCTCCTTCCTTACAGCTCGGGCAGCAACGATCTCCGAATGAGAGCCGCGCCCGACGCCGACGGAGGGGTGGTCGCGGTCTGGCCGACAGATCGTCGAAACTTCCGAGATTTCGACACCCTGCAGCCGGACACTTTCATGGCCCGCCTCCCGGCGGGCGAATCGAAGGCACCTGTGCCACTGCTTCGACCGTACTCGCCAGACAACGTCGAACTGACCGTTGTGCATCCGGACGAGCCGGGAGATCTCGCTCGCGTCCGCGAATACGAGTACGACGTCAACGGCGAACGCTACCGAATTCTCCGCGGCGACATGCACCGGCACACGGAGTTCTCGTGGGACGGGCAAAACGATGGCTCGCTGCAGGACGCCTACCGCTACGCCATCGACGCTGCGGCGTTCGACTATGTGGCCATCACCGAGCACATCTGGGGAGCGCGCCACGAGTATGACTGGTGGAGAACCCAGAAGGCCGCGGATCTGTACCGCGTGGGCAAGAGCTTCGTCCCGCTATTTGGCTACGAGCGTTCGGTGGGCTATCCCAACGGCCACCGCAACCTGATCTTCTCGTACCGCGGCGTGAGGGAGTTCGACATTCAGGGCCACGAGATCCGCCCCTACGGAGACCATCTCCACGGTGCCGAGCGACTCTATGCCTACCTGCGGCGCTACAACGGAATCGCGATGTCGCACACCAGCGCGACCAGCATGGGAACCGATTGGCGCGACTGGGACCCCGAGGTCGAACCGCTAGTCGAGATCTACCAGAGCGACAGGAACAGCTACGAGACCGCCGGCGGCTGGCGGAGCGCTGACCCGGACGACGTCCGTACCCAGCACGGCGGCTACCAGCCGGACGGGATGGTTTCGAGGGCTTGGGAGACGGGCATCCGCGTCGGAGTGCAGGCCAGCTCGGACCACATGGCGACGCACACCTCGTACGCAATGATCTTGGCGAAGGAAAACACTCGGGCGGGCCTGCTCGAGGGCATCCGCGCCCGACGGGCGTACGGGGCGACCGACAACATTGTTCTGGACTTTCGTCTTGTCGGCCCCGGTCGCGAGCATCTGATGGGGGAAGAGGTTCGCCTCGAAGGTGCGCCCCGCTTCCGCATCCACGTCGAAGGGACGGCGGCGATCGGCGAACTGGAGCTGCTGCGAAACAATGAAGTCGTGCTGGCTCGCCGGCCGGAATCCGCGGTAGCCGACTTGGAATTCCGAGACAGCGACCGCCCTGCCGGCCGGACGTCCTTCTATTACGTGCGAATCCGTCAGACCGATCAGGACAGACAGCTGGCTTGGAGCTCCCCCATCTGGGTGGAGTAGCTCGACCCGAGGGGATCTTGCCATAATGGCGGTCGAGTTCTCGCCATCCCCCGTCGTTCCGGCACCCGCCCAATTCCGTTCCGCGAGGCTCTCGGTCCCCATGCGTGCAATCTGTCTTCCGCTTTCCTTCGTTCTCCTGTCCACCGCCGCGGCCGAGTGGAATCAGTGGCGCGGCCCCAACCGGGACGGAAAGTCGCTCGAATCCGGGCTGCTACAGGAATGGCCTGCCGACGGTCCCGAGAAAATCTGGGAAGTCGACTCGCTAGGTGCCGGCTATTCGTCTCTGGCCGCTGGCGACGGCATGCTCATCACTCAGGGCGCCAAGGATGGAAAGCAGTTCTTGATCGCCCTCGACGCCGAAACAGGCGAGACCCTCTGGAAGAGATTTCACGGCAAGATGTACTCCAACCGCCGAGGTGACGGGCCGCGCGGCACGCCGACTGTGGAAGGAGACCGGGTCTACGCGCTCGGTGGCGACGGAAACCTCATCTGTGCGGACTCGGCGAGCGGCGCCAGGATCTGGGAGAAGAACCTGCTGGGCGCTTATAGAGCCCGGAACATTCGCTGGGGCATCAGCGAGTCGCCGTTGGTCGACGGAAATCGGGTCATCGTTAACGCCGGAGGACGCGGCGCCTCGATCGTCGCGCTCGACAAGACGACTGGAGGCGAGTTGTGGAAGACCCAAAGTGACGTTGCCGGCTATTCCTCCGCCATCGCCGTCGATCTCGACGGCGTGCGCCAGTACATCGTCCTGACCGGGGAAGGGGCGATCGGCGTCCTGGCAAAGAACGGAGAGTTGCTGTGGCGCTACAGCCCGGTCAGCAACTCGACGGCCAACATCGCCACACCGGTCGTGCACGAGAACTTCGTCTTTCTCTCCACCGACTACGGCACCGGCTGCGCACTCCTCCGGCTCGAGAACACCGGCGGGTCCGTCCAAGCATCCGAGGTCTACTTCAATCGGGACATGAAGAACCACTACAGCAGCTCGGTGCTCCTCGATGGCTACTTGTACGGCTTCTCGAGCCGCATCTTGACGGCGATGCACTTCGCCACGGGGGAAGTGGCGTGGCGCGACCGCTCGGTAGGCAAGGGTCAGATCATTCACGCCGACGGCAGACTCTACATCCTTGGGGACGACGGCATAGTCGGTCTCGTGGACCCCCATCCCAGCGAATACCGGGAAGTCTCGCGGTTTGAGATCGGCAGCGGCGACTACCCGACTTGGACGCTCCCGGTGATCGCTGACGGCAGGCTATACCTCCGTGACCAAGACCGGCTTCATGCCTTTGATGTCAGCAGCCGGTAGCGGTTCGAGGGGCGAGCCCGCGAGCTTGGCCGTGGCTCCCGGACTGGCTCCGGACAGCTGATTCCGCTTCTCAGTCCGCTGGAGAGGTCCTGGTCGGCGGTCGCGCGTCGCCGAGACTGCTTCGGGCGTTCGCTGCAATCTGCCGTGTTTTCAAGAGTTTGCATTCCGGTCCAGCAAGAAAACACGTAAAAACCGCGCGCCCGCCCTTGACAGCCGCAACCGATGCGCCTACGATTCGAGTGTTAGTGGGTTGATCGGCGGCCGAGAGGGCGGCGTCGAGTTTGAGGTACGGACTCCATCGAGGCTCAGACTGGGGCGCCTTCCGGGGGGCGGTCGGAAGCTTGCTAAAGGAGGAACCGATGCCAAGATCACCTCGCGCGCTTTATTGCATTTTGGCGTGCGTTCTAATCCCGAGCGGGATATTCGCACAGACCTCTACGGGGTCTATTTCCGGCCTTGTTACGGACACGTCGGGGGCCGTCATTCCCGGCGTCGCCCTAGAAGTCACCGACATCGACCGCAACGTTTCGTTCGAAACGTCGACCAACGAGTCCGGGTTTTATGTCGTGACGCCGCTACAGCCCGGGCAGTATCGCATCACGGCGGAGAGCGAGGGTTTCCGGCGCTACATTCTGGAGCCCTTCCAGATCGTCACGCAGCAGAAGGCCGGCTTGGACATCGAATTGGAACTCGGAGAGGTCACCGAATCGATCACGGTGGCTGGAACCGCCCAGTTGATCGAGGCCACCAACTCGACGCTGAGCGGAGTCGTCCAGAACAAGGAGATCACGGACCTGCCGTTGAACGGGCGCAACATCTACTCGCTTGCGGTGCTCACCCCTGGTGTCTTCACGCGGGACCCGGCGCGCGGTAAGTTCCGCGAAGGCTTCCATTCGATCGGCATCTTCCAAGTGAACGGGGGCCGCGATTCGAGCAACATGATCATGATGGACGGCGTTCCGGTCACCATGAACTCCAACACCAACAACATGAACGCCAACAGCGCGCTTCCGACGATCGAAGGTATCGAGGAATTTCGGATCCAGACGAATTCCTATTCGGCCGAGTACGGCCGCAGCGGCGGCGGCGTGCTGACAATGACCACCAAGTCGGGGACCAACGAGCTGCACGGCACGGCGTTCGACTTCCTCCGCAACGACAAGATGGACTCGAACAACTGGTTCGCGAACAGCAGGGGGACCGAGCTGGGCACTTTCCAGCGCAATGAATTCGGATTCAGCGTCGGAGGACCGATTGTCAAGAACCGGACATTCTACTTTGAAGCCTACGAAGGCCGCCGCCAGCGCACTCAATTGATCAGGAACATGACCCTGCCCACGGCACTTCAGAAGGCGGGCGACTTCTCCCAGACGATGAACGCCAACGGCCAGGTCCGGACCATCTACGATCCATTCTCGACGCACCCTGACCCCGCGCAGGCGGGACAGTTTCTCCGGGACGCGTTCCCAGACAACAAGATCCCGATGTCGAAGATGGACCCTGTGGCGCTCGCGACGGCGACCTACTACGGGGCGGAGCCGAATTCAGCAGGGCAGCCGTTCACTGGCGTCAACAACTTCCAGTTCGCTGGCGGACGCCCCAACGACTCGAACCGCAACGTGTTCAAGGTCGACCACCTGATTAGCCAGAACCAGCGGATCTTCGTCCGCCACACGCTATTGGATGTTGTGAGTTCTCAGCCGGCGGCGTGGGACGGGCCAGGCTGTCCAGACGGATTCTGCTTCACGAACAATGAGGCGCTGAACAACGGGGCGTTCGAGTACAGCAACACCCTGACACCGACTTCCCTGCTCAGCCTGCGGTACGGCTTTGCCCGCTCGATCCTCGACCGCGGCTCATGGTATCAAGGCTTCTCACCTTCCGAACTCGGTCTGCCGAAGAACCTCGAAAACGGAGCGGACCTGCTGGTGTTCCCGGAGTTCAGCATCGCAGAGATGACGGCGCCAGGCCTGCGACACCACTGGAACTTCCGATCCGCCAATATGTCCCACACGCTCAACGCCACCTATTCCAAGGTCATCGGAAGCCACAACATCAAGGCCGGCGGTGAGTGGCGCGTCAACTTGATTAACCACATGCAGGCGTCGTGGCAGATGTTCTACCAGTTCACGCGCGGGATGACTCAGGGACCCGACCCGAGAAAGGTCTCGGCGAACGCCGGATACGGCTACGCATCGTTCTTGCTGGGAACTGGCAACAGCGGCCGAATCAACAATCGAATCCGGCCGGCCTTCTCCAGCAAGTCCTTCGGCGGTTACGTCCAGGACGACTGGAAGGTTTCCCGCAAGCTGACCCTGAACGTCGGGGTCCGCTGGGACGCCGAGACGGGCTTGACCGAGCGGTACGACCGGTTCTCGGTCTTCGACCCCGATGTCCGCAGTCCGCTTAGCGACGCTTCGGGACTCGACCTCCGCGGAGGCTGGCGCTTTCCAGGGATAGATCTAGAAAGCGGCCGGAATCTGCGCAACCCCGAGTGGAACAATTTCGCGCCCCGTTTGGGCTTGGCATACCAAGCGTTTCCCGGCACCGTGATCCGCATCGGCTACGGCATGTTTTTCGCCATGGCCCCATGGGGTGCCAACTACTACCCCACCTCGCCGTACGCTACGACCACGCCCTGGCTGACGTCACTCGATGGCGTGAACCCTCACAATCTGCTGAGCAACCCAATGCCGGACGGAGTGATCCTACCGCCGGGGTCCAGCGCTGGATTGACTGCGGGCAACGGCTTGCACGGGGGCGGACCTGTGCCATCGGTCATGCGCACGCCGTACAACCAGCAGTGGAACTTCACGATCGCTCAGCAATTCGGCCCCAGCGCGGCGCTGGAGGTGGCCTATGCGGGCAATAAGGGAACTCATACTCCTTTCCGCCATGGGTGGCAAATGGACCAGTTGCATCCAAGTCACATCAGTCCTGAGGCCGGAATCCTGGAGCTGGTGGACAATCCTCTGCACGGCGTGGTCGATTCCGGCGTGCTTTCGCGGCCCCAAGTGCAACGCGGCCAGTTGATGACACCGTATCCGCAGTACCCGGGTGTCGTCCACTCCGCACCGGGCTGGGGCAACACGAACTACCACTCCCTGCAAGCCAAGTTCACCAAGCGGTTCGAGGGCGGAGGCAATTTTGTGGTCGCCTACACGTTCTCGAAGTTGATTTCCGATGGCAGCGACAATGCTTGGACCTCGGCCCTTTGGCGCAACTACTACTGCAGGAGTTGCGAGCGGTCGCTGTCTCCGTACGACCAGCGCGCGCGCCTTATCGCGAGCTACACCTACGAGCTCCCCTTCGGGAGCGGGAAGAGATTCGGCAGCGGCTGGCGCGGCCCGATGAACGCGGTGCTCGGCAACTGGCAGATCAACGGAATCGCCACGTTGAACAGCGGGCTGCCGCTCCGGTTTAGCGTGCCGGGCAACACCAGCCACTCGTTCGGCGGGCGTCAGGCCCCGGACTCGACGGGCGTCGACGGCAGGATGAATCACACCAACTTCGACCCAAGCACTACCAAGTGGTTCGACACGGAGCAATTCACGATTCCCCAGGCGTACACTTTCGGCAATCTCGGCCGCGTGCACCCGACCATCCGGTCCGATTTCGTCGAGTCATTCGACTTCTCGATCTTCAAGAACTTCCAGATCGGTGACAGGGTGACGACGCAGTTCCGCGCCGAGTGGTTCAATGGCCTGAACCACCCGATCTTCAACAACCCCGGCACCAGGGTCGGCTCCGGCGGATTCGGCAGAGTGGCCAGCCAGGCCAACCTGCCGCGCCAGACGCAGCTGGCACTGAAGGTCATTTTCTGAAGCGGGCATCAGCTGGAGCCTGCGCCCGCGACGCGGGGGCAGGCTCCAGCAAACGACGGTAACGGTCGCTTGATGGATCTCTCGTAGCGATGCTTCCGTCTTCGCGATTGTTCCAAGGTTGCCGAATCCTAGCTTGAGAGGCTGTCGGGCCGCAGCGTAATCGGGGCCAAGACCCGCGGGGAGGCCATCCGCTCCTCAGTACGGCCCCAAAATACAAGACGCGCAATGCGTTCCCGGTTGGCATTCCAGAACGCGCCGCGAGGGCGCATTGCGCCCGATCGCTGACTGCCAATCGCCATCAGGCCGCTTCGGAGGTCTCGGCCAGCGATTGCAATTTGTACAGCTGCGAATAGATGCCGCCCTGCGCCAGCAGGTCTTCATGCGTCCCTCTCTCGGCGACACGCCCGCGGTGCAGCACCACGATGCGGCCAGCCCGCCGTATCGTCGACAGGCGATGCGCAATCACGATCGAGGTCCGGCCGACGAGAAGCTTGGAGACCGTGTCGCGGATCGCGCGCTCGGTGTCTAGATCGACGCTCGAGGTGGCCTCGTCCAGCACGAGAAAGGGCCGCTCCCGCACCAACGCCCTTGCGAACCCCACCAACTGCTTCTGGCCGACGGAGAGCCCGCCGCCTCGCTCCAAGACGGGCTCCTCGTACGCGGCCGAGAGCGATTCGATGTGACTGGCCAAGTGGGCGTTGGCAGCCGCCCTCCGTATCGCGCGGTCCGACACGCTCGGATCGGCGAGCCCGATGTTTTCCGCTACGGTGCCGGAAAACAAGGTGGGATCCTGCAGCACCACACTGAATTGCTTCCGCACTTCCTCGGGCGTCCATTCGCGGATATCCCTGCCGCCGACCAGGATTTCCCCCCGCTGGATTTCGTAGAACCGCAGCAGCAGGCTGACCAGTGTGCTCTTGCCCGCTCCCGTGTGTCCGACGACCGCCAGCATCTCGCCCGGCCGCACTTCGAAACTGACGTCCTGAAGAACCCAGTGTCCGTCGTCGTAGGCAAACCAGACGTTGCGGAATTCAACGCTGGGCTCTTCGAGCTGCCTTGGTGACCCGCTGCTAGCGGCCGGGTCGGGCGCGGTGTCGAGCAAGCCGAAAATCCGCTCCGCCCCTGCCATCGCCGACTGCAGGACGTTGTATTTCTCCGCCAAGTCCTGGATCGGGCGGAAGACCATCCTGCCGTACAGCAGGAACGCCAGTAGCACGCCGAGCGACAGGGCGCCGTCGACCACCCACCTGCCGCCGAACGCGATCAGCAGAGCCAGCCCTAGATAGTTGAGCCAGTCAATCGCAGGAAAGAACAGGGCGTGCGCGCGCACCGCGCGGTAGTTGGCCTCGCGGTGCTCCTCGTTGATGGACTCGAAATCGCGCAAGGCGTGCCGCTCATGATTGAACAATTGCAGTTCCGTAATGCCCGTAAAGCACTCCTGCAGGAATGAGGCCAGCTTCGCCACGGCCTTTCGCACGTCGCGGAAGCTGTTGCGCGCGTACCGGCGGAACACGAAGCTGACGATAAAGACCAGCGGCGCGACGCAGACGTAGACCAGGGTCAGGCGGGGGCTCAAGTACAGCATTGCCCCGAAGGCACAGACCAAAGTGAGTACATCGCCCGCGATGGCGACGAGACCGGACGTGAACAGCTCGTTCAGCACACCGACATCGGTCGTCGCGCGCGTGACGAGCCTGCCGCTCGGCGTCCGATCGAAGTACCGCACGGGCAAGCGCTGCAGATGCGCGAAAACCTCGCGGCGGATATCGCGCATCACGTGCTGCCCGGTGTAATGCATCGTGTGAATCTGGATCGCCCGCGTAATCGCCGAGAGCGCTGCCACGGCGAAGTAAATTGCACAGACCGCCAGGATGCCCTCGAAAGGGTCCGCGGGTAGGAACCGGTCCAGGAATGAGCCTCCCGCCGGATCGGGCTTCAGGTATCGGTCGAAGGCGACCTGCGTCAGCAGGGGCCCAGCGACGCCTAGGGCGGAGTTGATCATCAACAGCGCCAGAGACGCGCCCGCGAAGTCGGCGTACGGCCGCAAGTAGAGCCAGAGGCGCTTGAAGAGGGCTGCGTCGTACCGAGCGGTGTCAGGAACCGATTCCCTCGCCGCGTCTCGCCCGATCGACCGTCCGCTGCTCATGGCCTCGACAGCTCCTCTTCGATCAGTTGCCGTTCATGCATCCGGGCGTACAAGCCTCCCCGGGCGAGCAGTTCGCGGTGCGACCCCTCATCCACGATGCGGCCCGCTTCCAAGACCACGATGCGGTTCACCAGACGTGCCGTCGAGACGCGGTGAGTGACGATTAGCAACGTTCCGGCAAGCATTCTCCAGCGAATGCGCTGCAGAAGCTCGTGCTCGGTTTCCGCGTCGACGCTAGACGTGGCGTCATCGAGCACGAGGATACGGGGGTGACCAATCATGGCGCGGGCCAAAGCCACTCGCTGCTTCTGGCCTCCCGAGAGAGTGATTCCGCGCTCGCCGACCAGCGTCTGCAATCCATCGGGAAAGCTGTCCCCTTCGGTGTTCAGCATGGCCGCGGCGGCAGCGGCTTGCACTTCCTCTTCCGTCGCGTCCGGCTTGCCGAGGCAGATGTTCCTGGAGATGGTGCGGCTGAAGAGGAACGTTTCTTGCGGGACATGGCCAACAGAGCGTCGCAGCACTCCCAGGGAAAGCTCGCGGAGGTCGACGCCGTCCACGAGCACCGCGCCCTCGGTCGGCTCGAGAAGGCGCGGTACAAGGTTCGCGAGCGTCGACTTGCCGCTTCCGACCGGCCCGATGAGAGCGAGAGACTCCCCTTCCTGGACCCGCAGGTTGACCTCACTCAGGGCGGTAGAGGATGCCTTCGGATATACGACCGACACGTTCCGCCATTCGATTGATCCTCGGACCCGCTGGATACGGTGCTTTGTGCGGACGCTGTCGGCAATCTCAGGGCGATTCCCCATCAGCTCGTTGATGCGACCCAGCGAAACAATGCCGCGCTGCGTGATGTTCACGACCACGCCCATGCCGATCATGGGCCACGTGAGCATCCCCAGGAAATACCAAAACATCGTGAAGGTCCCGACCGTGATGCTGCCCTGCAGGACTCGCCAGCCGCCGAAGCCGAGCACAGCGATGCCGGCGAAGCGCACAAGGAGTTCGAGTAGCGGATAGAAGGTCCGCCATATGCGGACCAATCCGAGGCTCGCGTCCAAGTGCTCCGAGTTCGCCCCGGCAAAGCGCTCCTGCTCCTGAATACCCTGGTTGTAGGCGCGCAACATTCGCAGCCCCGCCAAGTGCTCCTGAACGCGCGTGCTGATCCCCGAGAAGCACCGCTGCACCATTTGGAATTGCTCGTGGGTGCGGCGGCCGAAGTATCCGACGCTTAGCGAAATCAGCGGCATTGGCGCGAAAATCAGGAGCGTCAGCACCCAGTCCGTCCAAGCCATGACCGAGAGCACGGCCACGAAGACGACTCCGAGCTCCGCCGTGTACATCAGGCCCGGACCGAGCAGCGACCGCACCTGCGAGAGATCGTTCGTCGCGCGGGCCATCAGGTCCCCGGTGCGGTACCGCTCGTAGAAGCGTCTGTCGAGCCGGACCAGGTGGGAGCTCAAATCGTTCCGCAGATCGTACTCAATGTCACGCGAGATCGTAATCAGGATCCAGCGCATGACGTACTGGGCAATCCCCTTGCATGCCGCCACGCCCAGCAGCAGCACCGCAATCCGGTAGGCGGCTTCTCTATCTCCGGCGGCAAGCAAGTCGATGGCCTGGCCGATCAAGTAGGGAAGCGCGGTGGCGAGCAGCCCGCGGAACAAGAGAGCAATAAAGCCGCCAGCGTAGCGCCAGCGGTAGCGCAGCAAGTAGGGGCGAAGCGTGAAGAGCGTCGACAGCAAGATCGGACTAACCGTGGTAGAGCATCCAGTAAATGACGATTCCCGTCACCGAAACGTACATCCAGAGCGGCCAAGTCCAGCGCGCGATCCTGCGATGGCGGTCGAAAGCTCCTCGCCACGCCCTGAACAGCGTGAGCGAGGCCAAAGGCACGATGACAATCGCCAGCACGATATGACTCACGAGGATGGAGAAATAGACTGGCCGGATCCAACCCTGCCCGGTGTACGCGACGGAACCGACCTGCCAGTGGTAGACCAAGTAGCTCCCTAGAAACGCCGTCGAAGCGACGCAAGCGCAGAGCATGCAGGCCTTGTGCCGCTGGGTTTCGCCGCGCCGGATATGGAAGTACCCTAGCGAAAGGAATACCGTGGCGAGCGAGTTCAAGCTCGCGTTGACCGCGGGAAGGTCGGCGACGTCCATTCTTCTGTACTCCCGGTACCGAACGGTACCGTCGCCGTCAAGCAAGGCCAGCCGCCTCCGCGCGCGACGCTCGGTACCAGGCGCCTGCGATCATCAGGAGCCCGAATCCGCCTAGCACCAGCCAGCAGGTAGCTGCCGACGGGGCCGACTCGGGGAGCGGCCCGCCGAGGAGCCGACGCAATTCAACGACGCCATACGAGAGCGGGTTGGCGGCGGTCAGCCACCGCACCCAGGTCGACGATCCGTCGATGGGAAACACACCGCCGGACATCAGCCACATCGGCATCAAGAGCAGGTTCATGATCGAGTGGAAGCCCTGCACTGAGTTCAGCCACCACGCGCAGAAGAAGCCCAGCGCGGTGAGGCCGCAGGCAATGAGGAACAGTATCCCGAATACCGCGGGCAACGTGGCCGGGTCGATGCTCAGACCCGCCAGAGGTGCCAGGGGCAGCAGGAGGGCCCCTTGGATCGCGCCGAGCGTGGTGGCCCCGCACACCTTGCCCAAGACTAGGGACAGCCGCGATACGGGAGCCACGAGCACCCCTAGCAGGAAGCCCTCGCGACGATCCTCGATCAGGGAGATATTGGCGAAGATTGACGTGAAGAGCACGGCGAGCGCCAGGGTTCCCGGAAAGAAGAATTGCGCATAGCCGCCCTCCGCGACGAGCAGCGAAGACCCGAATCCAGAGCCCAGTACAAACCAGAAGAGCAGGGGCGTGGACAGGCTGCCGACGATTCGGCTCCGCTGGCGGTAGAAGCCGCGTATTTCGCGGAGCCAGAGCGTGCCGGCGCACAGCCAGAAGCTGGGAGAGGGTACGGACTCGTCGCCTGCCGCAGGCATCGCGACAACTGCCCCTGGAGGCGAGCTGGACATCAAGCTAAGCTGGCTCGGCTGCGCTGGAACCGAGCTGGAATCACCATTCTAGGCGATTGGCAGACTGGCTGTTGGCAAGGCTTCCGGACGAGCCGCCGGAGGGCAGGAATTTGCGGCGCCGCTTCACTAGGCAAGGCCCCGCACCCGCCGGCCTGAAGGAGACATTGTCTACCCATAGCGCGCCGCAGCAGATCTTCCCCTAGGGCGGGGCGACGGACCGCCGAGGGCCTGGGTCGCGTGCGGTCCGACATCGTGGCGATCCTAGAGCAATCGAACCAAGTTGTCCGATTGCCTGGGAGAGCAGGGTGAGGCAATGCAACTGTCAGGTCCCTGACAGGCGTGGGGCAGGTGTTTCCACGGTCGGCCGGGCTAGTCGAAGTCGAACTCGGCTGGGCGAGGCCCGGGCCGAGCGTCGCGCGCCGCCGCTCGATGAATTGGTGGCCGCCAATCTACGCTCGCGGCCATCAAGCTCAATTCGCTTAAGGCAAAAAGCCTCGTGCGTCCGCCCCCTGGTGACCGGTCGAGATGCTAGATCGCTAATAGCAGCAGGAAGGCTTGCTCGGCAGGCGAAGCGCCTTGTCGCTTGGCTACGCCTGTGAAGACTTCGAACAGGACTTAGAGTTCCAGCAGATAGCCGCGCTTGCCCACATTCGCCGCCACCGTCGATCCAAGGCGGACCTCCCGGCCCGCTCCCTCATGGATATGCCCGCAGAAGCAGTACGACGGCTGGTGTTCTTCGATGTAGTCCAGCACGGCCCTGCTGCCGAAATGCAATCCAGGTGCGGCCTCGTCGAGTTCGGTGTTCAAGGGCGGCGCGTGGCTGACAAGCACCTGCGGGCTCAGATTTGCGAACTTCGCTAGCCGCTCCCCAAGTTCCCGCTCGGTGTATTCGCCGGGCGTGTCGAACGGGGTGGGATTGGAGTACCCCATCCCCACGATGTGCGTTCCATCGATGTCAAAGACCGTGTCGTGGAAATCCCGGAACCCGTGGCGCTCGCAGAACTCGCGCACCTGATCCGCGGTTTCGTTGTTGCCGGGCATCACCCAAAGGCTTTCGCCCAGAGGCGCCAGCACTGGCGCGCACGGGTCCAGGGGGGCCGGCCACGTCACCAGATCTCCCGCGGCTATGTAGATGTCCGCCTCCACGGCGACAGCTCGACGCAAGCTGGCGATGTCGCCGTGGATGTCGGAGAATATCTGGACTCGCACGGTACCTCCGATCAACGAAACCGGCGGGTCGCCGCCAGCCGCTTGCGAGCCTTCTCGGTGGCATCTGCTACCGCCTCCCAATGCGTCTCGCCGGTGGCGGTGGCGATCGTCGCACCGGGTGACACGTTGTCGGCCTTGGCATGCCAAGTCGTTCCGATTCGGTACGACGTGATGCGAACCGGCCAGCCGGAAAGTTCAAACTGACGGACTGTGAAGTGCTCGGCTTTCATGCGCCTCGGGAGACAGGCGCCCCGACCAAATTGCCCCACTCGGTCCAAGAGCCGTCGTAGTTGGTCACGTTGTCGAGTCCGAGCAGGTACTTGAGGACAAACCACGAATGGCTCGACCGCTCGCCGATGCGGCAGTAGGCGATGATCGGCTTCGTCCCGCTGATGCCGGCATCCCGATAGATAGCCCTGAGTGCGTCCGCGCTCTTGAAGGTCCCGTCGGCGGCGCAGGCCTTGACCCAAGGAATGTTGCTGGCTCCCGGTATATGCCCGCCGCGCTGGCAGGTCTCCGGCAATCCGGGCGGCGACAGGATCTCGCCGGTGAATTCCTCGGGGCTGCGCACGTCCACCAATTCCACCGACCCGGATTCCACCGCGGCGCTGACTTGCGGCAGGAAGGAGCGTATCGAGTTGTCGGGCCCGGAGGCTTTGTAGCTCGCCGGGGCCGGGCTCGGCGTGTCGGTCGAAAGCTCTCTCCCTTCGGCCAGCCACTTGACACGTCCCCCGTCCATCAAGCGCGCGTCGGCGTGACCGTAAACCTTCATCTGCCAGAATGCCCACGCCGCGAACCAATTGTTGTTGTCGCCGTACAAGACGACAGTCGTGTCGTTGCTGATGCCGCTGTCCGCCATCAGCTTCTCGAAAGCGTCCTTTGGAACGATGTCTCGTCGCACCGTGTCGCACAGCTGGCTATCCCAAGCCCAGCCGACCGCGCCCGGCACGTGGCCCTCCGCGTAGGATGCAGTGTTCACATCGACCTCGACGACCCGAACGCCAGCATCCGCGCCATGCTGGGAGACCCATTCCGTGCTGACAAGGACCTCGTTGTGCGCATAATTCGCCATTGCGTGCCTCCGTCCCCGATAGGGGTTCTTTGTCGATTATAAGGGGCTGCCACAAGCGCAAACCGCAAGCCAAGTGTCGCCTTCCTAATTCGCTGAAACAGTCAAAGAGCGCGGCCTGGGACGCCAACTCATTCAAAGTAGGCTTCAATTCGCTCTCCAACTGTCGGGGGCCTTTGGTGCCAGCCGTGCAATCTTCCAGCGGACGTCCCGGCAGAAACTCGGGGCATGCCGAACACGCTCGCCCTAGCGACGAAGATCTCTCTGTGAGCGGCTCTATCGCAGGCTGAACGGCGGGTAGCGGTCGGTGACTAGCAGGAATGCGTAGGCTTGGACCCTTAGCGCCCAGCGACAGGCCCCAACCACGAAATCAAATAGAGCGGGCGGATAGCGTCCCGTCAGCAAGATGGCAAACCAAGCCGTCACAATCGCTAGGATGACGGCTATTCCCACGAGCGCGAGGGCGATAACGTGCGGCAACGCCAGGAGCCACTTGACCAGCGGAAGCCAGCGATTGAGATCGTGTTTAGCGTCTGGGTAGTCGATCTCCAGATGCACCGTCTGTTCGTCGACTGTCGATGGATACCGATCAGTGAGAAGGGCGACGTAGGCAAGCACGCGTCCCTGGAATCGGGTGAACTCTCGTAAGAAGTCGAACCACCACCGCGGGTATCGCCGCCGGAAGAGTATCATCAGCGCCGTCGCTACGACGATGGATGCAAGGCCCCCGGTAGTCTCTGCGGTTGCTTCGCCGCTTGCATCTTCGATCATGGTGAAGCTTGACGAAAGCAGGCCCGCGATCACGACGATCGGAATCGCCCAGATGATGCGCAAGAAAGTCGTCAGGCGGTCGAGCCGGTCAGGATAGTCCACCTGAAGGCGGGCGGCGTATTGGGAAGACTGCGGGTCCATTGCTCCGGCATTCTACCCCACGGCTTGAATCGTCGTTTGTGATCCAATCCGCCTCGTTCGCGAGGCAATCGCGATCCATCTTCGAACACCATGACGCACCCGGTGGCTACGACGCGGCGAGTCGGACCAAGTCGCGCCCGTAGCGCAGGAGGATCCCGCCGTCGATCACCGCGGTCCCGTACAGCCGGCCCCGGACAGACAGGCTGTTCTTAGCCAGTGTCGCGAACTCGTCGCCCCCGCTCACCACCGTCGTTGTCCCGTCGACGCCGAAGAAGTAGATTCTGTCTCCCAGTCCGATCGCGGACGCCCAGCATTGGCCCTCCAGCCGCGAGTACCAGACCTGGTCCCCGGAATCCCCGCGAAGGCAGAACGCCACGCCCGCCTTGCTCACCATGTAGACGCGGTCCCGATGCACGAGCGGCGAGCTGAAGTACGATGATGCCTGCTCCGCGCGCCAAGCCAGCGCGGGGACTTCTTCGACGGTCGCCCCGAATCGAATGGCCGCGGTCCGGCCCTTGCTGCTGGACCCGATGACCGCTCCTCCGGCGACTGGGACCGGCGAGGCGATGAACGCGCCGTCGAAGCCTTCGATTGTCCAGAGTGACGTGCCATCGGCAGTGTCGTACGCTTCGACCGTCTTGCCCGAGCTGACCAGGGCGATCTCTCGCCCCAAGTGCATGATCACGGACGGGGTGCTCCACGAGACCCCTTCCGGACGAGCCGCCCTCCATACGGTCCGCCCGGTCGCTGGGTCCAAGCAAATCAAATAGGAAGGGCGGTCGTGCGCGACAAGCGCCAGCACTCCCTCGTGGCACAGCCGGAGCGAACTCCCGATGCCGTGGCGACCGCCGAACTCGCCGAATTCGTCGGTTAGCCTGCGCTCCCAGAGCACCTCGCCGTCGTGATCGACCGCGAGCAGGTTGCCGGTTTCGTAAAACGCGAAGACGGCGTCCGCACTGGCCGCGGGCGTCGGCGCCGCCTTGCTGACCATGTTGGAGTCTCGGATCCGCTGGCTGGAATCCCGCCGGCAGGTCCAGACCGGTTCGCCTGACGCGAGGTCCAACGCGGTCAGAAGCAGCGCTTCCTTGTTCGGCCCTTCGACCCCGGTAACGAATGCTTTCTCGCCGGCCACAACGGGGCTGGACTGCCCGTAGCCTGGAATCGGCGCGCTCCACGCCACGCTGCTCGCATCGGACCACTCAAGGGGCAGGGCCTGCCCCGGCCCAAGAGAGCCGTGCCCGTTGTTCAAGAACTGTGCCCAGGGCTTGGCATGGGCTAGGGTCGACCCTGCCAAAGTGCAGAGAAACGCGCGACGGCCCCACGGGCGTGATCTACTCGATTCGCACATAAGATTCTGTCCTGTTCTTACCTGAGTTCGGCGAGAGTCGAGGGCAGCGAGACGCTAGCAACTCCGGGCATCCGGATAGTCGGATTCCTCCCTGTCCGCGCCGGCGCCTTCAATCGCTTCGTTTCGCGCCCGGAATGACGACCGGCGGTGCATCTCGTAGTTGGCGGCGCTGTGGGCCAGCATGGCGACGAGCCGCAGGTACTGCGCTTCCGTGAGTGTGAACGCGGTCACTCCGAGCTGTACGTGGACGCAACCACGAGTGCAGCAGACGACCGAACCGAGCCCTTCGTACCGGGCGAGCAACCCCGAATTGCCTTTCACAGTCTTCCGCCTGATCCGGGCAACCAGTCAGGGCGGGATCGGCGAGCGGGCGGGCACTCGGAACTGATTGCGGGCATACTTGCAACATAGATGCATATCATAACAGGTTTCGGTATTATGAAATCGAAATTTGCAGAATATTCTGCAACTGAATATCATATAGTGCGGTCTGCTTGCCGCTGAAACAGATTGATCGGACGAGTCATTCGGACCGGCCTGATGCAGCGTCCGTCCGCTAGACGTACGTTCGAGCAAGATTCGTGGGCGGCCGACCACTCAGCCATATGACGCCAAGCAGGCTGCAATCTCGGCCCGCGAAACCGCACCCTGCCTAATGAGCCGCCATTGCGTATGCGTGATGTCGACGGTCGTCGTCACGCGCCCGTCGAGGGAGCCGCCATCCAGAATCAGCCGAATCCTCCCGTCCATCGTGCCTAGCACTTCAAAGCCGGTGCGGCAGGTGGGCCGTCCCGACACATTCGCGCTCGTGGCAATGAGGGGAGTTCCCGCGGCGGCAACCAACTCCGTCACAAGAGGAGCCGCGGAGCGCCGTAAAGCGAGCCGTCCGGTGTTCCCGGTCACGCGCAGCGGCACCTTTGAGGAGGCCGGAACGATTACGGTCAGGAGACCGGGCCAAAACTGGCGGGTGAGCAGGTAAAAGCTCGACGAAAGCCAAGAAGTATATTCCTCCGCCATCGGGACTCCGTCGACCAGCAGGGGAAGGGATCGATGCAGCTGGCGCCGCTTTGCTTCGAAGACCTTGGCAACAGCATTGAGGTTGAACGGGTCCGCCACCAAGACATACAAGGCGTCGCTGGGAATCGCAATCACCTCGCCATCGCGCACCGCATCGATCGCCGCCGAGACCGCGCGCTCGTCCGGCTCGTCGATCGATGTCTCAATCAGGCGCGTGGTCAATCTTGAAGGCCACCGAGTTCTAGCAGGCTTCGAAATCAGCCTTGCGCAGGGTTTGATTCTACAGCAGGATCGGGTGAGGGATTCGGCGGAGGCGCAAGGTCGAGGCTGGCCACCCAGGATGCCGCATGCACGGCTTCGGGTCGAGGCCACGGCCGGGCCGGCGCGGGCAAGGATGCCGGCGGTTTCTGAGCGATTCGAGCCGCAGCCGGCCAGTGTCGATCTCGCGGCGTGGAACCTCCCGCCAATCCCGAGCCCCCGCCGCGATTCCCCGCTCGTTGCAGCCGGTTCCTATACTGAAGCCGTTCGCCCTTCGGCCTGCAATGCGTCTCCCGTCCCATTGGGAACAACTTAAGGAGGCAGCGTGGGAACTGCCTTCGCTGCCTGGCGTCTACCAGTTCCTAGGAGCGGGTGGCAAGGTTTTATACATCGGCAAGGCGAAGAGCCTGCGCGACAGGGTGCGCAACTACTTCTCGAGCGAAGCCATGGCCGACTCCAAGCGGGGCGGCCTGCTGCTCGAGGCCCGGTCGATTAGCGGTATCGTTGTCAGCAACGAGAAAGAAGCGCTCGCTTTAGAGAACAACCTCATTAAGGAGCACCAGCCGAAATACAACGTCCTGCTCCGGGACGACAAGACGTATCCCTACATCAAGCTGACTCGCGAGAAATACCCGCGCGTCTACGTGACACGCCGACTGAAGAAGGACGGCTCGACGTATTTCGGGCCGTACTTCCCGGGCAACCTGGCACACCGCCTAGTGCATTTCATCCACCGGCACTTCAAGGTGCCTTCGTGCAGCATCGACCTGCGCAGGAACCACCCGCGGCCCTGCCTCGAGTACCACATTGATCGCTGCTGGGGGCCGTGCGTGCAAGGACTGGTTTCCGACGAGACGTACCAGCGGGCCGCCGAGGACGTCAAGGCCTTCCTGGGGGGACGCAGGAACGAGCTGGTCCGCGACCTTCGGGCGCGCATGCTGGCAGCTTCCGAAGCATTGGAATTCGAAAAGGCCGCAGGGCTGCGCAACCTTGTCTCGACTGTCGAGGAGATTACCGAGCGCCAGCGGATGGCGGCGGCAGAGGGCCGGGACATGGACATTTTCGGCATTCACGCCGAGCCGCCGCTAGTGGCGGCCAACATCTTCCATGTCCGCAACGGGAGAGTCGTCGACCGGCGCGAGCTCTACTGGGAAGAGATCGAGTCCTTCGACATCGCCGATTTCCTCGAGAGCCTGCTGCCGCAGGTCTACTTGGGCCAGCGGCACGCCCCGTCCTTGGTGCGGGTGCCCGCCAGATTCGACGGCATTGCAGCCCTCGCGGAGCTGCTCTCGGAGAAGCGCGGCAGCAAAGTCGACATCGCCGTGCCGCTCCGAGGCTCGAAGAAGGCCTTGCTGGACCTGGTCGTCACCAACGCCCGCCATTGTTTCGAGCAGAGGTTCCGCGTGCGCAAGCCGAGCGCGGCCCAAATCTCCGAGGCCTGGGCCGAAGCTCTCAACCTGCCTCCCCCCGAGGAAGGCATCCGGTCCGTCAACCGGATCGAGTGCTTCGACATTTCCCATACCCAAGGCACGGAGGTCGTCGCTTCGATGGTGGTCTGGGAAGACGGTCGCATGAAGAAGAGCGACTACCGGAAGTTCATCGTCAGCCGGCAGGCCAATGACGACTTCGCGGCCATGCGAGAAGTGGTCAGACGGCGGTACGCCCGCCGGCGGAAGGCAGGCAGGGCCTTCCCTTCGTTCGTGCTAGTCGACGGCGGCCTCGGGCAGCTGCACGCGGCCGCGGACGCCTTGGAGGAGCTCGGGGCCGCGGCCCAGCCGCTGGCAGCGATCGCGAAACGGGAAGAGACGCTCTACGTCTACGGCCAAGAGGACGAGCCGATCCAGCTGGACCGGTTCAACCCCATCCTGCATACCATCCAGCGGATCCGGGACGAGGCGCATCGGTTTGCGATCGCTTTCCACCGGCAGCGTCGCTCGAAGCGCGCATTGCAATCAGAGCTGCTGGAAATCCGCGGAGTGGGCGAGGCCACCGCCCGCAAGCTGCTGCGCTCGTTCGGCAGCGTGGCGGGAGTTCGGGCCAGCGCGCTGGAAGACCTGGCGGCGGCGGTCGGGGCGCGCCGGGCGCGAGCCATCCGCGCGCATTTCGACCGCAAGGGCGGCAATCAGGCCCAGCAGCTGTAGTAGCCGCCCTTGGCCTCGACCTCGATGGGCATGCCGTAGACCTGCGACAGCATCTCCGCAGCGAGGAGCCTGTCCTTGGGGCCGTCGGCGTGAATCTTCCCTTTGTTCAGTAGGATCACCCGCGTCACCTCGGGCACGATGTCAGGCAGGTGATGTGTCACGTAGATCAGGCTGGTACCCAATGCGGCGATCCCGCGCAGCGTCTCGCGCAGCTCGAGCGCGGCGCGGATGTCGAGACCGTTCGAGGGCTCGTCCAGCAGGAGCGCCCGCGGCTCGTTGACGAGGGCCCGGCCGATCACCACGCGCTTGGCCTCGCCCGTGGACATGGCGTTCACGGGCTTGTCGCGAAGGTGCTCGGCATTCATCAGCCGCAGCACCGCGCTTCCCCGCCGTTCCATCGCGTCGGTAACGGGATGCTGGGGCCACAGCTCGAAGCTGGAGTAGTATCCAGACAGCACCACGCTGCGACCCGTGGCGCTTCTCGAGCAAGCCTGTACCATCTCGTTCGAGACGATGGCGATCAGCTTGCGCATGTCGTGGACGTGCCAGTCCGAGCGGCCGAACAGCTTCATCACCGGGCGGTACCGCCTCACGGGATGGTCGTACCGCATCATCGTCCGGATTAGCGTGGACTTGCCGGATCCGTTCGGGCCGATGATGGCCACGTGCTGCCCGCAAGGAATCGCAAGCGAGACACCGTCCAGAGCAAGGGTGTCGCCCCGGTAGACGGTGATGTTGCGGAAGTCCAGGAGGGGAGGGGCCTGCGCGGAGTGCGTCATTGTGAAATCAAGCCGGTTGGGTGCTGCAACAGGGATTGCGGAGCTGCTATGAATTCCGCAGGAAGTTACCGAGCAGCCGCTTGCCCGAGGCGGTCAGAATCGATTCCGGATGGAATTGCACGCCTTCAACCGGCCAGTGCCGATGGCGGATGCCCATGACGATGCCGTCCTTGGTCCAAGCCGAGACCTCGAGGTCGTCCGGCAAAGTATCGCGCTCGACGATCAGCGAGTGGTAGCGGGTCGCGACGAAGCCCTGCCCGAGGCCCTCGAAGACGGTGCGACCGTCGTGATGCACCAAGCTGACCTTGCCATGCATGAGGTAAGGGGCGCGAATGACGTTCCCGCCGAAAGCTTCGCCGATGGACTGGTGGCCGAGGCAGACGCCTAGGATCGGCACCTTTCCGGCCATGTCCCGGATGAGATCGACGCAGATGCCGGCTTCGCTCGGCGTGCAGGGTCCGGGCGAGATCACGATGCGCTCGGGTTTCATGGCCCGGACGTCCTCCAAAGTGATTTCGTCGTTGCGCTTGACCGTCATCGACGCTCCCAGCTCGCCTAGGAACTGCACTAGGTTGAATGTGAACGAGTCGTAGTTGTCGACAACGAGGATCATCCCCTCCTATTCTCACCTGTTCGGCGCTGGTAGGAACGGTGCCAAGCGACTAGCGACATCGTGGCCGCACCGAAGCATGCTCTCAATAGCTCGGGAGTGCGGGCTGAGTGCCGCGACCGCGAGGCGCATCGTTAATGCGTTCGGCCCCCGGCCGCATCGCATTGAGACGTTCAGGTTGTCTCGAGACCGGCGGTGCGTCGAACGAGTTTGTAATGCACGCGGTCGCCAAAGCTTCACGCCGGAGCGCTCCGTCGGGTTATGGGCCGACGACAAGCCTCCAATTCCAGCCATGAAGCCTACCCAGCCGGTGCGGCCCATGGCAACCCGGCACGACGGAGGGCCAGGAACGCTTCACGCCACACCAAGGGCGCTGGCTCGACAGTGCGTTCGCGACGGCCTAGCCTTGGCCACCTTTTCGCCGCAATCTGTCGAGGCGAATAGGCCAAGGCAGGGTGCGAGTCTGTGCCTCGCGCGATGCCGGACTCAGTGGACTGCCCGCACTCCGGCGGGATGTCCGGTTCATTAGCCGGCCGAGCGCGGCGTTGGCCGTAGAATTGCCGCTGCGAAGCCCGTACACTAGAGTCCGTCGTCGACTTGCCTTGGAGCGGGCGCAGCGCGGCTGACATCCCGGAGGAACCCGGCAAACTCGAAATGCTGTGCATAGGCCGCACGTATCCCAGCGTCTACGTCGCGATCCTGCAGCGTCGGATAACGCGCGCGTCCAATTCGATAGCTGCAACGACTCAATCGAAAGGAAGCGAAAACCCATGAACCGAAGAGCTTTCATTGCCTCGGCAGCCGCAGGGGCGACAACCGCCTCCTGCGCCAAGGGGCCGGAGCCAAGCGAGACCTCGTACGCTCCGATGCGCATGCATGTCGGTGCGCAGAGGAGCCCGACAAACGTCGAGATGCTGCAATTCCTGAAGCGGCACGGAGTGAACCACTGCTGCGGCTACCCCCCCGACCCCGGGGAGCGCGGCTACTGGCTGCGCGAGGATCTCGAAAAGACTCGAGAGCTATGCGAAGCCGAAGGCGTGGCGCTCGACATGGTGGCCCTGCCGTTCCTGGCGTCCTCGCACATTGACCGGGAGAAGCGCGGGGCCATCATGCTAGGCCAATCCCCGGAGCGGGACCGCGATATCGATCACATTCACAAGATGATCCAAGGTTGCGCCGAAGCCGGCATCCCTGCATTCAAGTACAACATGAGCATCCTGGGAGTTCTGCGCACGGAGCGCACCCCGGGACGGGGCGGGTCGCTCTACTCCACGTGGCGTCTCGAGGAGGCGGTGCCGGATCCGCCGCTCACGAGGGCGGGGCACGTGGAGGAGGACACGGCTTGGGAGCGCATCACGTATTTCCTAGACCGCGTCATCCCAGTCGCGAACGAGTACAAGATACGCGCGGCCTGCCACCCGCATGACCCGGGCGTGCCGCCGGAAGGCTACCAAGGCGTCGCGCGGGTGCTCGGCACTCCCGAAGGCCTTTACAAGTTCATGGGCATCCAGGAGAGCCCCTATCACGGCTTCAACCTCTGTCTCGGGACCACGTCCGAGATGCTGCAAGACCCAGCCACCGAGATCCACGAAGTGATCCGCCGAATCGGCCGCCCGGGGAAGCTGTTCAATATCCACTTCCGCAACATCCGCGGCAAGCGCGACAACTTCCAGGAAGTTTATCCCGACGAGGGCGACTTGAACATGGTCGAAGCAGCCCGCACGCTGTGGGAAGTCGACTATCCCTACATGCTGATGCCGGACCACATGCCCAGGCACGCCGACGACCCCAGGGGCCGGCAAGGATTCGCTTACGGGTTCGGATACATCAAGGGCCTTCTGCAAGCGTTGCGGTCAACAGCCTGAACTGTGACTTCCGCGTCAGCGGCGCAGAGCCCCGCCCTCCCGGTTGCGTGGGTGAGCGGTGTCGATCGAAGGCTGTGCTACCGTCGAATTTCCACAGTTTGATCGATGCCTTCAGTTCCCGCAGTGGAAGTCTCCGAGTGCGCCTTCAGCTACGGCAAGGCTCGCGCCTTAGGCGGTGTCAGCTTCCGCGTTTCACCGGGCTCCATTTTCGGACTCCTGGGTCCGAACGGAAGCGGCAAGACCACTCTTTTCCGGATTCTCTCGACCCTGCTGGTGCCGGAGACTGGCAGCGCGAGGGTGTTCGGCGTCGATGTCGCCGAGAACCCGATCGAGGCGCGCCGACAGATGGGAATCGTGTTCCAGTCCCAGAGCTTGGACCGTCGACTCTCCGTCGAGGAAAACCTGGTCCATCAAGGCCACATGTACGGGATGCGGGGAACTAGCCTCGCCTCTCGCGTCAGGGATGTGCTGGGCAAGGTCGGCCTGGCCGAGAGGCAGAACGATCGCGTCGAGACGCTGTCCGGGGGGCTTCGCCGACGGGCGGATCTGGCCAAGGGTCTGCTGCATGCCCCGAAGCTGCTTCTGCTGGACGAGCCGAGCACGGGTGTCGATCCAGGAGCTCGACTCTCTTTCTGGCAGCACCTAGAGGACTTGCGCCGTTCCGACGGGGTGACTGTCCTGCTGACAACGCATTTGCTGGACGAAGCGGACCGTTGCGACCGCCTTGCAATTCTGGATCGCGGCCGACTGATTAGCGAGGGGTCGCCGCGGGACCTCAAAGCCGAAATCGGAGCGGAAGTCGTTACGCTGGCGACGAGCGCGCCGTCCGAGGTCGCGACAGTCCTGACGGCCGAGTTCGGCGTGAGCGACGCCCGGGTCAACGGTCGCGAGGTCCGGTTCGAGCATGCGGAAGGCGCGAAATGGACCGCGCGCCTGATGGAGCGCTTCGGCGAGCGGATCGAGTCGGTGAAGGTGTCTCGGCCGAGCCTAGAGGACGTGTTCCTGCATCACGCCGGCCACGGATTCGACACTGAGGGCAAATCATGGGCCGAAACCCCGCATTTCACGTCCTAGCGATCGCCGCGCATCCGGACGATGTCGAGCAGACGTGCGGCGGCACCTTGCTTAAGATGGCCGAGCGCGGATACCGCACGGCAATTCTCGACTTGACGGCCGGGGAGATGGGCAGCCGCGGCACGCCGGAAGGGCGGTTGGCGGAGGCCGGGGAGGCTGCGCGGGTTCTCGGCGTCCGGGCCCGCCGCAACGCCGGGCTGCCGGACTCGCGCTTGGAGAACAATTTCGAGTCCAAGCTCAGAGTCGCCGCCGAAATCCGATCGCTCAGACCCAGGGTCGTGATCCTGCCGTACTGGGAGGCGCGCCATCCCGACCACGCCCGATGCTCTCGGATCGGCTACGAGGCTTGCTTCCTGGCCGGGCTTCGAAAGCTTGAGCTGGACGGCGAGCCGCACCGGCCCCTGAAGATCCTGTACTCGTCGATCTATGCCGACGTCCGGCCCAGTTTCGTAGTGGACATCTCGTCCCAGTTCGAGCGTCGCCTGCAATCCCTGCTCTGCCATCGATCCCAATACGCCGACCAAGAAGTCGCCGCCGGCTTGTTCCCCTCGGAGGCGGAGGTCGCCGAGCGCATCCGGTCGGCGGCGCGCACCTATGGCGCGCTGATCGACGTCGAATACGGCGAGCCGTTCGTGATCAAGGAATCCCTGCAAGTCGAGGACATCATGCGGCTCGGCGTCCGCAGCATCTAGGGGCTCGGCGAACCGATTGCGTCCGGACAGCAGCCGTCGCGAGTGTGCATCTTCTTCACCTCCATCCGCGGGCTCGCCAGCTTGATCTTCCGCTCGAGGGGCTCTCCGAGCCCTCGCTCGGGCGCGTAGCCGATGCTGTACGTCCCTCGCATCTCTCCCTCGATCTGCTGAAACACGTGCGACAGGCGCAGCTGTTCGGAATCGCGGACGCAGCGGCCCCGCATCTGCTCCGACATCCACTCGAGCGCCTCCGCGCCGGACTCGTGATCGTTGCGATACGGATACGTTACGAGTCGCCAGTCGAGATACTGGATCGGGCAGACCGCCACATCGGCTCGCACGGCCGCCTTGATGGCGCGTGAGACACGGACCTTGCTGCCGAAGTCGTAGCCGCCGGAGATGATGACGGCCGCTTTGCACCTTGCGCCCGTCCCGCGCGTGCAAATCGTCCAAGCCGCGCTGCAGGAATCCGCGCGAATTGCCGAAGTCCTGCCCAAGCTCCACTTCGCGATCAAAGGCCAGCAGGCACGCTAGCCCGGATTTCTCACGAGGGGTAGGGTATAAGGCCGTGTCTTGTGGTATAATTGGTTTATTATGAACAACTTACCACGTAGCAGAACGACGGCCTTATGACGACAGAGTGTAGCACAGCAAGCTTGGAGTTCGCAGGCTTGCGAAGGCAGCGTGTAGTCGGGCGGTTTGACGGCGGGGAACTGGGGTCGGATGGCGGCGGGCTGCTGCTGCGCGAGCTGGCGCTGCGGACGGGGCTGTTCCGGCGGTTGAGTGCGTGTTTCCGGGATCACCGCGACCCGCGACGGACGCAGCATGCGCTGGAAGTGCTGCTGGCAGCGCGCGTGCTGGGGCTGGCGCTGGGCTATGAGGACCTGAACGATCACGACACGTTGCGCCAGAGCAGGCTGTGGTCGCTGCTGTGCGGGGCGGCGGGCCGCGGGCGGCGCGGGGCGAGCTGGGAGGGCTGGCCGCCGGGCAAGAGCACGCTGAACCGCCTGGAGCTGACGGGGGCGGCGCTGGGTCCCGGGGAACGCTGCAAGAAGATCGTGGCCGACACCGCGCGGCTGGACGCCCTGCTGGTGGACCTGTTCCTGGACTGGCACGGCGCGCAGCCGGGGCGCATCGTGCTGGACGTGGACGCGACGGATGACCCGCTGCATGGCCGGCAGGAAGGCCGCTTCTTCCATGGGTACTGCCGCAGCTACTGTTACTTGCCGCTGTACATCTTCTGCGGCCAGCAGCTGCTGGGGGCGCGCCTGCGGACGGCGGACCGCGACGCGGCGGAGGGCACGGTGCAGGAGCTGGAACGCATCGTGGGGCGCATCCGGGAGCGCTGGCCGGGGGTGGAGATCTGGCTGCGCGGGGACAGCGGGTTCTGCCGCGAGGAATTGCTGGCTTGGTGCGAGGCGCAGGGAGTGGAGTATGTGCTGGGAATCGCGCAGAATGCGCGCTTGAAGCGGAGCCTGGCCCCGGCGATGGAGCGCGCCCGGCAGGCATGCGAGCGGACGGGGCAGGCGGCGCGGGTGTTCCAGGACTTCCGCTACCGGACGCTGGACAGCTGGAGCCGCGAGCGGCGCCTGATCGGCAAGGCAGAGCATTTGCCGCGGGGGGCCAGCCCGCGTTTCGTGGTGACGTCGCTGGGGGCCGGGCGGATGGCGGCGCGCACGCTGTACGAGCAGGTGTACTGCGCGCGGGGCGACATGGAGAACCGCATCAAGGAACAGCAGCTGGCGCTGTTCGCGGATCGCACCTCGGCGCACACCATGCGGGCCAACCAGCTGCGCCTGTATTTCGCCTCGTTCGCTTACGCGCTGCTGGAGTTGCTGCGACGCCGGGGCCTGCGGGGCACGCGGCTGGCGCGGGCGCAATGCGGCACGATCCGCCTGAAGCTGCTCAAGATCGGCGTGCGGATCCGGGTCAGCGTGCGGGCTGTGCGGCTGTCGTTCGACGAGGGCTTCCCGGAAGCGGGCCTCTTCGGGCAGGTGCTGGCCCGTCTCCAGAGCCTGCCCCTGCGCTGCTAGCCGCGGCACTCCAGCCATCGTCTCGAGCCCCGTCGGAGGTCAGCGGGACCACTGCGTCGGCAGGCCGGGAGGCAAGACAAAACGGACCCCGGCAACCGCGGATCTGGCGACCCTTGCCCGGCCTCTGCCCGGATCCAGCACCCCACGCAACATTGCCAGGCTATCCAACCACCCCAAATGGACAAAACGCCTCCAAATCCAAAACTCTTGAGAAGGTCGGGCTAGGTCCGTCTTCGGCCGCAGCACGGCGCCGAAGAACTGCTGCCCCGCCCTGCGCTCTTCCGGAATCAGCACCATCCGGCTGCCGCTGGTGTCCACCAAGAATCCGATCGCCAGAGGCACCTCCATGTCGTACGAGAGGTCTTGTGCGAAGCAGTCCACCCAGGGAATGAAGTCCTCCCTTCCGAGCCCGGCGCGGCGGCGGCCTTTGCGATCCCTCGCCGTCGCGAAAGCGTGCAGGACTTGCACGTCGACCGAGAACCCGCCGCCGTCCGTTTCGTTGGCGCGCTAGGCGACGAGCCGGGTCAGCACCGGAAGAGCCCCGAGCAGGCACGCGGGGAGCTTCGTGAAAGTTCTTCGGGCGAGAGGCTAGGCGTCCGGTTCCGGGAATCTGCCTGCTATACGCTAGTTCGTCCCGTGATCGGCGAGCCGTTCCTAGTCACGACCTGCCGTGCGTCTGCCCGTTTTTCCGGCGTCGTCTGAACCTCTAGATCGCGTCAGCGTAGTATCCGTCGCGGGCTTGAATCTTGACATTCTTTCGCGGGCTCTTCAACGTGATCTTGCGGAAGCCGGACCGGTCCAGCCCCCCCTTGGGGCTGTAGCCGATGCTGTACTGGCTGCGCATCTCGTCTTGGATCTGCTGGAAGATCCCGGAGAGCCGCCTGCTCCGCGACACGCGGAAGGAGCTGCCGCCTGTCTGCTCCGACATCTTCTTGAGGGCACCCGCCCCGGCACCCACGTTGAAGTAGCCACGGGAAGCGAAGTACCGGTCCAGGTACTGGACCGAGTAGATGACGATGTCGGCCCGCTGCGCAGCCTCGATTGCGCTCTTGAGGCTGACCTTGCTGCCGAAATCGTAACCATCGGATATGACCACCACCGCCTTGCGCCCGACCTGGTTGCGGAACATCTCGTCCGCCGCGAGGAAGACGGCGTCGTACAGGGCCGTGCTGGTCTGCTTCTTGCCTCCAGTCGGGTTCGGATGAAAGCCGCCCGTCGGCACTTCCACCTCCAACCCGTTCAGGCCGCGCTCCAAGAGCCCCAGCGACGCAGTGTAGTCCTGCAGCAGCTCGACGTTGCGGTCGAAGCTCATCAGGAACGCCAGGTCCGTCTTCGGGCGAAGCACCGACCGGAAAAAGAGCAGGCCTGCGCTCCGCTCCTCCGGAATCAGCGCCTGCTGGCTGCCGCTGGTGTCGACAAGCAGCCCGATGGTGAGCGGAAGATCCGTCTGGTGCGCGAAGTAGCGGATATCCTGCCTGGCGCCGTCCTCGGAGAGGATGAAGTCGTCCTTGTCCAAGTCACTGACCAACCGGCCGTTGCGATCCTTGACGGTCGCGACCACATTGACCACTTTCACGTCCAAGGTAAATGTCGCCTCCCCGCCGGGGGCGCCGACGTCGGACTCTTGGCCGGCCAAATGGGTCAGCGCCACAAGCGCTATGAGAGAGAATCCTGGCAGCCTCATCCTATATTCGAGAGACGGACGCGCGGTGGCTGCGGTTTCCCACCAAATTCGGTCGGCGCGCTCATAGGCTTATGGAATCCCACGGCTTGCGAGCCTTGCGACCTAGCATTCGCGAGGCCACCGCGTCGTTGACAAAGTCTTCCTTTTCAGCATCCCAGACGAGCTTGCGCCCCGCCCTGTAGGCGATGTTGCCGAGATGCGCCACAAGCGAGGACCGGTGGCCGGTCAGTGCGTCCGAGCGAGGCGCCTCCCCGTCGCGAACGCAGCGGACGAAGTGCTGCGCGTGCAGGGCCGAGGGTTCCGAGCCGCTCCGTCGCGCACGCTTGAGCGCGCTCCGCTCGAAAGCCTCGCCGCTGCCGAGAGACCCCCCGTACGGCCCGGTCTCGGGAATTACCTCGTAGCCGAGGCGGTCCACGATGAGGGTTCCGTTGCTGCCGTAGAACGCCATGCCGTTCGGCCGGTTCTCGGGCCCGCGGGCACCGTGCAACGGCATGCCGGGCGTAAGCCTTCCGATGCTGCCGAACGAATTGACGTTGCAGGTCTCGTAGCTGAGTACGAAGCCAGGGTACTCGTACGTCACCTGCAGGACATCGGGCTGGTCGCCCATGCCGCTGACGGCGAATCGCCCGCCGGCAGCGGTGACGGTCAGGGGCTTCTCCCGGCCCATGATCTGATGCACGGTATCGAAGCGGTGCGTGCCGAAATCCGTGATCCACCCTCCCGCGTAGTCGTAGAAGAAGCGGTACGTCCGCAGGAAGCGCATCGGGTTGAACGGCACCCGCGGCGCCGGCCCCAAATAAAAGTCCCAGTCCAAGCCCGGCGGCGGGTCGGAGTCAGGTGTCCGCCCGGGGCCGGACGGCATCAGATTGGCGTAATTCCACACCCGCACGAAATGCACGTCCTTGAGCCGCCCGCTGCGGACGATCTCCGCGGCTTCAGCAAGGTGCGGCGCGGAGCGATGCTGCGTGCCGGTGAGGAATACGGCTTTCGAATTGGCGGCCGCCGCCACCATCGCCTTGCCTTCCAACACGTTGTGTCCCAGCGGCTTCTCGACGTAGACGTGCTTGCCGGCCTTGATCGCGGCCACAGCCGGCAAGGCGTGCCAATGGTCGGGGGTGGCGACATGCACGGCATCGACCTCGCCGTCCTCGATCACGCGCCGGTAGTCGTTGACCGTCTTCCCTGAGTCGCCGGAGAGTTCTTGGCGGGCGGATTCCGCCTGCTTGTCGTAAACGTCGCAGAAGCGGGTGTATTCGACGCCCTTTGCGGCCGCGACCCTTGCCGCGACGCTCCGGCCGCGGCCGCCGCAGCCGACGAGAGCGATGCGCATGCGCATGTTCGCGCCAGCCGCGCGCGCGGCCGAGGCGGCCGTAATGGAAGTGCCGGCCGCTGCTCGGAGAAAGCTCCGGCGTCGCAGCGTCCCGTCGGAATCCGCCGAGGCAGCGCCTCGCGGCTCGTCTGATGACTTGATTTCGTGCATGTGTCGCTCAGGCGTTGCCGCCCGCTCGTTCCTCCTCGACCGCGGCGGCGCCCTTTCCGAACGCCTCCCGCACCGCTTGCGGGGCGACCGCCGCAGCGGTCCGGGCTATGTTGATGACCCACGGCGCGATCTTCGAACCGGCAACTACGCTCGACGTGCCCGCGAAGGGCTGGAACACCAGCAAGCCTAGCAAGACGACAGCGCATACCAGCAGGCCCCGCACGACCCCGAATCCGGCCCCGAGAAGCATGTCCACCCAACCCAGCCCGGTCCATTTCCAGACGCTGGCCAGGAAATGCGCGAGTAACGCTCCCACGAGCACGCATCCAACGAATACCAGCGCAAAGGCGACTCCGGCGGCGACACGTCCGTCCTGTATCCAAGGCCGCAACTGTTGGGCTACGACCCCGTGGCCCCACATCGCCGCCACGATTCCGACGATCAAAGAAGCGAGCCGCAGCGCCTCCTTGGTGAAGCCGTTGCGGGCCGCCCCGATCACGGACAGCAGGAGGATCAAACCTAGAACGATGTCTAGCACGCGGTACCCCTCGCTTCGGACTGCCGCAATAAGCCTTCGACAAGCCCGCTAGGTGCGAGTATAGCCAAGCCTGTACGAGTGGACTCAGCTCGAAGCAGGTCTATCGCAACTCCTCGCTCCGCGGCATGTGATGACGTGCGCGGGCGGCAAGTTCAGCCACACGCAACTGGATCGAACAGAGCGAAAGTACCGCCCCATGAGCTGGCCCACGTTGAAGTACTCGACACGTCCGCCATGCATGCGAGTGCGGTGGATGTACTGGAATTGCGTGACGACACCGTCATGGCTCAATCGCGGCAAGAGCGGTCGGAAAATCGCGTCCACCAACGTCAAGTCCATGAAGCTGACGCCCAGCGAAGAAACCACCCCGTCGACTCGGTCTATTCCCCGGCGGTCCAGCTCGGCAGTTGCCGTCTCGGCGCACGCCTGCACGATATGCAGCCGCTCGTCGCTGCCCGTCTCGCGCAGATACGCCGCAAACCTGGGGCTGATCTCGAATGCGAGCAAGATCGCGTCGTCTGGCATGACCCGCAGTAGCTCGCGGGTCATTACCCCCGTCCCCGGCCCGAACTCGAGTACCACGCGCAGCGACTTGCCACGCAGTGGTTCGACCATCGCATTGGCGAGATGTTGCGAACTGGGGACTACCGCGGCCGTAGTCCTGTAGTCGGAAATGGCGTTGCGCGCGAAGGTCGCCAAGCTCATGCTGGGAGCCTAGTGTGCCGGGCCGCAACCGGCCTGCACGACAGCCTACCCATCATAAGCCCAAGCACCGGCGGCCTTTCGCAGCGGGTTGCTTCCGTGCGACACTAAGTCCGCTGTGGGCCGCTCGTTCCCCCGCCTCGCCGTTGCACTGGTGCTAGCCTACACGGCTGCCGCGGAGCCGCTGCAACTCGTGGGCGAGGTGGATCCCCCGCTGGAGCGCGGCGTTGCCGCGGTGTCCGCCGTCCAGAGTCCGTTCTACACGGAGGTGCCGGTCCGAAGAAGCCGGTTCGCGATTCGCGGCCTGGAGCCCGGCGGCTACACGCTGACCGTGATGGACCCCCGCTGGGGAGTGACTCGAAAGACCGTGCAGGTCACGCCGTCTTTCGCCGATTCCGAGGGCCGGGTGCGGGTCGAAGTCGTGCTCGAGCGTTCCGACGCGACCCGGTCCAGACGCGTCGAGCACCAGGGAACTGTCTCGGTGGCCCGTCTGAAGGTCGCCCCGAAGGCGCGCGCGGCGCTGCGCAAGGCCCACGCGAGACTCGGCAAGGGGGACATGGAAGGCGGCGTCGCCTTCTTGCACAAGGCGGTTGAACTCGCGCCCACATTCACGGAGGCTTGGAATGAGCTGGGCACCATCGCCTACAAGGGCGGGCGCTACGTCGAAGCCGAGCAGCGATTCCGCAAGGCGCTGGAGCACGAGCCGCTCGCGTTCGCGCCGATGGTGAATCTCGGAGGGGCACTGCTGTCGCAAGGGCGTTACGAAGAGGCCCTGAGCTTCAACCTGATGGCACGCAGCATGCAGCCGGAGGACGCCCTCGCCAACTCGCAGCTCGGCATGAATTTCTTCTACAAGCAGCAGCTGCAGAAGGCGCGCGAGTTCCTTCTGCGTGCCAAGGAAGCCGATCCAGGGCACTTCAGCTACCCGCAGATGTTCCTAGCGGAGATTTACGCCAAGCAGGGAAAGCTGCGGGACGCGCGCGCCGAGCTGGAGGAGATTCTGCGCCGTCATCCCGACGCCGGCGTAGCGGCGATTGCCAAGGACGCCGTGCGACAGCTCGAAGCGGCCATGGTGCCGGACTGAGAGGCGGGTTCGGCGAGGCGTCGGCGTGCTCGCCCTGATTTCGCAACAATAAGGAACCGACCATGACGCGTCCGCTCCGCATTGCCCTGGCCCTACTGCCGCTGCTGGCCCCGGCGGCGCGACTGGACCTGCCCAACTTCGTCGTCATCCTGACCGACGATCAGGGATACGCGGATCTCGGCGTGCAGGGGCACCCGTACATTCGCACGCCGCGCATCGACCGCATGGCGGCCGAGGGACTGCGCTTCACAGACTTCTACGCCCAGCCTTTCTGCGGCCCGGCGCGCGCCGCGCTCATGACCGGCACCTACCCGCCCCGCAACAGCCTGATGTTCAATCACATCCCGCGCGCTCGGACGGGCATCCACCCGAACGAGATCACCATCGCCGAAGTTCTTCACGACCGGGGCTACGCCACGGCGATGCTCGGGAAGTGGCACCTCGGCGACGCGCCGGAATTCCTTCCGACGCGCAACGGCTTCGGTTCCTACTACGGGTTGCCGTATTCCAACGACATGTGGCCGTTTCATCCGAAGATCATGCGCCGTCCCGACGAAAGCGAGCGCATGCGGTACACCCGCGAGCGAACCGGCTACACCGGCTACGCGCAGTCGGACCAGACGTATCCCGTGGACTGGTTCCCTCCGCTGCCGCTGATCGAGAACGGGACGGTGGTCGAGCTGGATCCCCGGCAGGAACGCCTCACCGCCGCGTACACCGACCGGGCGATCGAATTCATCCGCGTCAACCGCGACAATCCGTTCTTCGTTTATGTTGCCCACGCCATGCCGCACGTGCCGCTGTTCCGCGGGCGCGCGTTCAGGGAGCGCTCGCTGCGCGGCCTCTACGGCGATGTTATCGAGGAGATCGATCATCATGTCGGACGCATCCTGGACGCGTTGGAGGAGCTTGGACTCGACGAGAGCACGCTCGTGATCTTCACGTCCGACAACGGCCCCTGGGCCGGCTATGGCATCGACGCCGGATCGGCCGGAATGCTCCGCGGGAGCAAGGGCACGGTGTACGAAGGGGGGATCCGTGTCCCCGCGATCATGCGCTGGCCCGGAAGGATTCCGTCCGGCATCGTGACATCCGAAGTCGCCTCGATCATGGACATCTTCCCGACGCTGGCGAATCTTTCCGGGGGCGAGCCGCCCCGCGACCGCACGATCGACGGCCGCGATCTTCAGCCGCTCTGGACCGCGCCCGGCAAGTCATCCGGACATGAAACGCTGTATTTCTTCGAGGGGGGCTACCGCTACCGCGCCGAGGACGGCCCGCCGCAGAACGAACCGCTGCTTCGGGCGGTGCGGGCGGGACCTTGGAAGCTGCATCTCGCGACGGAAGAACGAGACGAGGCCGACCGTCCCCGCATCGTGCCCGGGGAACTCTACCAGCTCCATTGGGATCCCAGCGAGTCGCGCGACGTGGCCGCTAAGCACCCCGACGTGGTCGAGCGACTGACAAAGCAGGCCCGGTCATTCAGTGTCAGCCTGCGCGCCGACCTCCGACCGCTCGGGCGTCTCTCGGACTGACAGGAAGCACGCTACTCGACTGCGTACAGGCCGAAGTCGAAGCCCCGCAGCGCTTCCGAGTACCCCCCGGTCGCGGCGAGCACGTTCGAGCCCTCCCGCAAGAGACCCTTGTGCGCGCTGATGTCCATGTGGTGGTAGTGGCGTCCACCGGCGCGCGTGCCCTCGAAGTCCAGGATCTGCTCGCCGTTCAAGTAGACCGCCCCTCTGTCCACGGCATGGTAGGCCTCGAGCCAGAGCGAGTCCGGCACCGATTCGACTTCGAAGGACTTCCTAGCCCAAAGCTGTCCGGCCTCCCAAGCGGTGCCGGTCGGAAAATTCGGATTGTTGCCAGACTGGAACGGGGCGGGGCCCGATTGCCAGCCATCGGCTTCGTCGCCGGCAGCCCAACCCTCTTCCGGGGCAGTCATCCGGTACTGCCACTGCTGGGGAGCATGCTCGGATGTTGCCAGCAGCGTCTTGGCCACCCCCTCTGCTGAGTAGATCCGTGCGTGCAGGTCTTCCAGCCGATCCCGGTCGAACTTGACCAGCTCGCGGTCGTAGGTCATCAAGCCGTTGACCTCGCCCTCCACGTCCGTGGTCTGCGTGTAGATCGCGGCCGCCAGCCCGAGCCCGCGCGGTCCGACGAGGTTGCCCACAACCTCGCTGTACTTGGCGTTCAAGTCTTCCCGACTGAAATAGGTCCGGTACCCCCAGTTGCGCTTGTCGGTCCACCATAGGTGCCCGTCGACCGGCCAGCCAAGCCCGCCGAATTCGCCCAGCAGGGTGGCGCGCTCCGGAGGGACCCGCTCCATGCCGGGTCCGGGGTACATGTGCGCGTCAAACACGTCGCCGACGCCGCGGTCTGTCCAGCCGCTGGTCGCGTTGACGAGCCGCGTCGGATCGCGCTCCCGCAGCCAGGCATCGATGCGTTGCACGTCGTACTGGCCCCAGCCTTCGTTGAACGGCACCCACATCACGATGGACGGGAAGAAGGAGAAGTTGTCGACGAGTTCCGCCAGTTCGGCCTCGAATTGCTGCGCCGAACCCTGCGGCCGGTCAGCGTCGGTCTCGTCCTCGGGGCGGACGAGAAGGCTGCCCGGGTTCCCGCGGCGGAGGTTGCCGTTCGGCATGTCCTGCCAAACCATCAGCCCCAGGCGGTCACAGTGGTAGTACCAGCGAGCAGGCTCGACCTTGACGTGCTTGCGGGCCATGTTGAAGCCCAGCATCTTGGTCACTTCGATGTCGTAGCGCAAGGCCTCGTCGGTCGGCGCGGTGTAGAGACCGTCGGGCCACCAGCCTTGGTCCAGCGGGCCGAACATGAACAGCGGCTCCCCGTTGAGCATCAGCCGCGTGAAGCCGCGCGAGTCCTTCCCCAGCGCGATGTCGCGAATGGCGAAGTAGCTGCTCACGCGGTCGAGTTCGTCCTCCCCGCGAGCCAAGATCACGTCCAGGTCATACAGATTCGGGCTGTCCGGAGTCCACAGCTCCGGATCCTCGACGGGAAGTTTCACTGGCGCGCCGGGATTGCCGCTAGCCTGCCCGCGACGGCCGCCATTGCGGTAGGCGGCTAGCCGCACGGTGCAATCCGCGCATTCCCCGCGGGTCTCGACTCGCACGTGCACCCCACTGCCCGGGCGGTCGGGCTCGACCGCAATCGAAGCAACCGAGGACGATGGCACCGGCTCCAGCCAGACGGTCTGCCAAATGCCCGTGACAGAGGTGTACCAGATGCCGCTCGGGTCGCTGACTTGCTTGCCTCGAGCTTGGGTCCAGGTGTCCGTGGGATCCCAGACCGAGACCGTCAGTTCCTGCTCCGGCCCCTCGCCGAGCAGTTCCGTCACGTCGAAGGTGAACGGCGTGTAGCCTCCCTTGTGCTCGCCCGCCAGTTCCCCGTTCACGTAAACGGAGGCGTGCCAATCGACCGCGCCGAAGTGCAGCAAGAGCCGATCCTCGCGCCATTCCGGGGGCACCTCGAACGACCGGCTGCACCACAAAGTCTCCTCGGGCGAAGGAGCCAGGCGCACGCCCGAGAGGGAGGACTCGATCGGAAACGGCACTAGGATCTTGCCATCGAACGCTTCCGGACTTGGCGCGTCCCTTGCCACCAAGGCGTACTCCCACGCGCCGTTCAGGTTGAGCCAGCGTCCGCGCACCATCTGGGGCCGGGGGTACTCCGGCCAAGGCATGTCAGCATCGACATCCGCGGCGAACCGGCTCATCATCGCGCTCTCGGTCGCCGGCTCGCGGCACGCCCATCCTGCAGCGATGACGACCACCGGCAGGAAGGCGGCCAGGAGTCGTTCGAATCTTTTCAGATACGGCATCGAACTCAGGCTAGCACCACGCGAAGCGGAAGCCGGAAATCCTCGCTGCCGCAAATGACGTGGATGCGCAGCGATAGTTCAAGGCTGCCCTCCAAGTTCCCGGGCGCAGGCCGGCATTGGGCGTCTCGAATGGTGTTCGAATGCCCGCTTGGCACTGGCAGGGCACTGCCGCTCTCACTCGGCGCGGCACGGGAGATGCGGGGTGAGGTGCCCCAACAAGAGCCCGAAGAGGAAACGCGTGCGGATGTTGCAGGCGATTCGACTCGATGCCAACTCGCCCCGACGGGCTGGAACGCGGCCACGCGCGTCATGGGTTCCGTCGGCATGCAGGAACGGCTGCCGGACAAGTCGGATTCGAGGAAACGAATCGAGCGCGGAATCAGCGGGGGTTGCAACAGCCGGTCCAGTGGGAGACACTCGCAGTTCTGCCAATGATCCTCACCCTTACGCTGAATCCGGCAATCGACCTGGCCCTCGGCGTGAGGAGCCTCGCCACGTCCGAACGGGCCTTTATCCGGAGCGAGGCTGAGACAGCGGGAGGCAAGGGGATCAATGCCGCGAGGGTCATTCACGCCTACGGCGGAAAGACCCTGGCCGTGGCACCGATTGGCGGACGCCGGGGCGGGCGCTTCGCGGAACTGTTGCGGGCCGAGGGTCTGCCGGCCGAACTGGTGCCGGTCCAGGGCGAGACGCGTCGCAATGTCGCGATCACGGACAGGCGGGGCCGGACGGTCAAGGTTGATCAGAAGGGCGTCCCGCCATCAACCGAGGAATTGCTGCGAATCGAAAGGGCGGTCGAGCGGCGTCTTCCGGACCTGAGCTGGCTCATGCTGAACGGCAGTGTTGCTCCCGGAACGCGGGATGATATCTACCACCGGCTTGCCGAGAAGGCGAACTGGGCAGGCGTCCGGGTCCTCGTCGACACGAGTGGACCGGCCCTGGCAGCGTCGCTCGCCGCCGAGCCATCGCTTGTCAAGCCAAACCTCTCGGAGGCGGAAGAACTGCTCGGTCGCAATTTGCCGACTGTGCGAGATGCGATCAAGGCCGCGGAAGAGATTCGCGATCGGGGAGCGAAGAATGTGCTTCTCTCGCTCGGGGCCCGTGGGGCCATCGGTGCCCGCGCGGAGGGCGCTCTGCTGGCTCGAGTGCGGACCGCGAGAACGGGGAGCGCAGTCGGGGCGGGCGACGTCTTGGCAGCGACCTGCGTTTGGGCGCTCGGCCGTGGGGAGCCTTTCGAGGAAGCCCTGCGATGGGGGGTTGGGGCCGCTACCGCGGCCGCTTCGCTCGCGGGCCTTGAATTTGGATCCGCCAGCGACGCTGACGCCGTCCGAGGCGAGGTGGAAGTCATTGCCTGCTAACCCTTCGCGCTGCGGCTGTGGCGGGCGGGCATCGTTTCTGACAGTTCGCCTTGCCCTCGGCCGCAGGCCGGCAGTTTGGGCAACTGTCCAGCTACGCCGAACCTAGCCGGCTGCGCTTCCCAAGCTTGACGCAGCGGATTCTCACGGGACGCGGCGAGGGTCCTTTTCAGCATAACGGGCGCCTTGGCCAGAGGCACCACCTACCGGCTGTAGCCGTCTCCAGGTGTCCGGTTCCCCTGAGTCCTTTTGCCTTTTCTGCTCGCTGCCCGAGAGCTTGGTTGTTGTGATCGTTGCTGCCCTGTTCCCGCTGGTTTCTGGCTTGGTAGATGCCACAGCCGTTCTGCATAGGGTCTGTCTCGTTGCTGCAAGTATCGCCCGAAGTGCTCTAGTCTCGGGAGCGTCTCACCGTCCTTGGCCCGGCTGGATGCCCTCTTGCTGGCGATGATGTCGTCAATGGAGCAGACCGGGAATCCAGCGATGTTCCTCCCACGACTCCATGCGTCCTCGAACCGCTCGATGCCGTCCGGGGCGAACACGAGATCCACGTCGAACGGTCCGTTCTTGAACTGTATAAAGTCCTTTCCCCGCTCGATCTCCTGGGCCTGATCGTCGCTGATCCTGAACTCCAGGTCGCGAAGTGCTGCTGTCAGCGCTTCGCCGTTGGTTCTGGCCTTTTGCACAAATAGGTCGGCATACTGAGTCGTATCGGGGAAACCATGCAGGATCGCGCCTGTCTTTCCGATAAACAGGTAACCGACGTTGTGTCGTTCCAGTGTGTCCCGCAGTTCGTTGACTTGATTGTGACTAATCGGACCCGTATCCCAGCCACATCGGCAGATGCTTGTTGCACCAGCTCCGGTAGTCCTTCATCGTCTCGAACGATCGGTACGGTTTGTCGTCCAGCACAGGTTTGTACGTGTGGATGAAGGCGTACCTCAGACGCAGTTCGAGTGGTCGCGCCGCCGCTGCCTCGAATTCAGCACGCCATTCCGTCCTGATGTCGGTGTCGTTCTCCTGCGCGTCGTTCATGTCAGACACCTACGTCTTATGATCCTACTCCGATTCTGGCACCAGATGCTTTGGTGTTTTCGCCACTTTCGCATATGATCCCCGGCGCAAAGGCTATTGGTCCGAGCGGAGATGCCGGTCGAGTCCGGCGGACAGCTGCCCGACGGCTTTCTGGACAGCGGCGCTCATGCTCGACACGACCGAGCGCACGTCGCTCGCCGTCACATGCTCGGTGCGCGACTCGGTTCCGGACCAGACGACCCGACCTGTCGCGGCGTCGACAAGCTCCAAGGAAACCTCCGCCGCCGCCCTTAAGGGACCGCCGTAGTCGATTTCTTCGAGCCTCCGAAGCTCGCCGCGCAACACGAAGTCGGCCTTCGTCCGTCCGTCGGACGGGGTGATCCTGACGAAGGCGCCTCTTGCCATCAATTCCCGCAGGAGCGCCCGGGCGACGGAATCCTCGGGATCCTCGGCCCAGCGGTGGTACTCGTAGAACCCGACCTGCTCGCGAGACTCGCGGTAGACGATGCGGCCCTGGCCGACCACCTTGTCCGCGCGGACCGGCATCAGGACGGCGGTGTGCTCTAACGTCTCGACAGCCGGGGTCGGGGACGGTAAATCCAACACGTAGTAGAGCGTTGGCGGCACCTTGCCGCCGCAAGCGAAGCAAGCGACGATGATGGCCGCCGCGGCCAGGCAGCGTGAACGCGGGGTAGTAAGCATGCTAGTCTGAGCCAGCCTGTCATTATGTCCGATCTCGCGCTCTCCTGCTTTCGCTGCGGCCATGCGTTGAGATTGATGCCCGGCGATAAGATCCAGAGACAGGACACCTGCGCCGGTTGCGGCGCGGACTTGCACTCGTGCGTCCACTGCCGATTTTTCGATCCCAGCCGCAACAACCAGTGCTCGGAGCCCCAGGCGGAATGGGTCGGAGACAAGGAAAAATCGAACTTCTGCGGGTATTACGAGCCACGGATGTCAGTGAACCTTTCGGCTCGCGGCGGCGGCAACCGGACCCTGGACGCGCGGGCCGATTTCAACAATCTCTTCAAGAAATAGGCCGGGACTCCGGTCGAAGCTAGTACAGCAATGGCATCCCAGTCTCGCCATGCCCCCTCCAGCGTCCGCGCACCGGTGGAGACCTCCGCTCGCCGGTCGAACATCGACCGCATTTCCAAGATCTACGGCATCGACAACTGGGGATTCGATTACTTCGGCGTCAACGACGCGGGGCACTTTACGGTGGCGCCTCACAAGATCCCCGGGATCGACATCGACATCTACGAGGTGGTGCGGAAGCAAGCGCGAGACGGGCAGACTCCGCCCTTCCTGCTGCGATTCCCCCAGATCCTGGACGAACGGCTAGCTTCGCTGCACAGAGCGTTCAGCAGGGCGATTGAGGAGTTCGACTACGAGGGCCGCCACATCGGAGCCTACCCCGTCAAGGTCAACCAGAAGAAGGAAGTTCTGCGACGCCTCGTGTCCTCGGGCAGGCGTTACGACTACGGTCTCGAAGTGGGCAGCAAGGCCGAGCTGGTTGCGGCCCTGTCAATGCCCCTCGCGGACGGGGCACTCATCGCCTGCAACGGGCTCAAGGACGAGCTGTACCTGCGTCTCGCCATGCTCGCGGGCAAGCTCGGACGGAGGGCCGTCATTGTCGTCGAGGACATCCATGACCTAAAGATGGCCCTGCAGCTGGCCCGGACGCTCGATCTGAAGCCGCCCTTGGGCCTGCGCGCGAAGCTGAGCACGCGGGGCAGCGGCAAATGGGAAGACTCCGGCGGCGAGTTCGCCAAGTTCGGCATGAGCACGCTCGACCTCGTGCAGGCGCTTGCGCTGATCGAAAGTTGTGGTGCCAGGGAGCAGCTCACAATGCTCCACTTCCACAGCGGATCGCAGGTCAACGATATCCGGCAGGCCAAGCGGGTGTTCAAGGAAGCGGCCCGGGTCTACGCCAAGGTCCGCGAGATGGGCTTTTCCATCGAATACCTCAACGTGGGCGGCGGCCTGGGCGTCGACTACGACGGATCCCGGACGGCCAGCGAGTTCTCGATGAACTACTCGGTACAGGAGTTCGCGAACGACATCGTCTACGCGATCGGCGAGGTGTGCGACGGCGAGGAGGTGCCGACGCCGACTATCGTGACCGAGCACGGCCGCGCCATGGTGGCCTACCACGCGATGCTGGTTGTGGACGTGCGCAAGGTGATCGCGCCGGGCGTCGCGCCGGGCTCGGAGTTCGCAGCGATCGAATCCGAATCGGAGCCCGTTCTGGAACTCGTCGATCTCGCCGAGGGGATCAACGCGAAAAACTTCCGAGAGCGCTACCACGATGCGGTCCAGCAACGGGACGATATGAACTCGCTCTTCGAGCTGGGCTATCTGGGACTGCGGGACAAGGCAAAGGGCGAATGGCTCTTCTGGGGCATCTGCCGCCAAGTGGCGCGTTTCTCGCGCGCGATGAAGGCTCGCCCGGACGAGTTCGACAAACTGGACCGCATGCTGGCGTCGAAGTACGTCTGCAATTTCTCCATGTTCCAGTCAATGCCGGACTTCTGGGCCTTCGACCAGCTGTTCCCCGTCCTGCCGGTCCACCGCCTCGACGAGATTCCGACCGAGCGCGGGGTGCTGTGCGACATCACCTGCGACTCCGACGGCACCGTGGACCGTTTCGTCGACACCAGGCACTGCAAGGAATCCCTGGAGTTGCACCCGCTGCGCCCCGGCGAGCCTTACTACCTCGGATTCCTCCTGCTAGGGGCATATCAAGAGACGCTAGGCGACATGCACAACTTGTTCGGGGTCGTGACGGAATTGAACGTGAGCGTGAAGCCGGACGGGCGGGCCGTGGTGAGCCAGCCGATCCGCGGTGACAACGTGCGCGACGTCCTAACCGATATCGGCTACGAGCCCGAGGACCTCCGGGATGCAATCGCCCGGCGCTTGGCAGAGCGCAGGAAGTCGGGGATGCTCGGGGACGAAGACGAGCACGAGGTGCTGGCAACCGCCTCTCGAGTGCTCGACGACTATACTTACTTGGTTTGAAGCCCGTGTCTGGGCGACTCAACTACGAATGGGTTCCCTGATCGAAGCGGCGCCAGCGACCATAGCGGAGCTGCTAGCCGCGCATGACGACGCAGCGCCCGCCATCCGTGATGTGGACGGAGACTGCATGACCTACGGGCAGCTGCGGGCTCAAGCCGAAGCGACTGGCGCGGCGCTCAACGCGAGAGGCATCGGGCCCGGCGATGCCGTGGCAATGGTGCTCGGCAACGGCCCGCACATAGCAGCGGCATTTACCGCTGTCGCCTCCGCGGCGGCAGCGGCCCCCTTGCATCCGGGCTTGCGGGAGCGCGAGCTGCGGGAGAGCCTTGGAAGCCTCGGCGCCAAGGCTCTGGTGGTGGAGGGCTCCGCCCGGACCCCGGCGACAGCCGCCGCACTCGATCTCGGGATCCCGATCCTGTCTCTCGAGCCGACGACTCCTTCGGGAGGCTTCCGCCTCGGGGACGGCCTTGCAGCAGGGATGGCCCGACCCCGCCCAGCGACGCCGGGCGACACGGCGCTCCTGCTGCACACGTCGGGAACGACGGCACGTCCAAAGCTCGTCCCTCTCTCCCAAGCGAACCTGGCTACATCCGCCCGCAACGTAGCCGCCACCTTGCGCCTGGGGTCCGAGGATGTCTGTCTCAACATCATGCCGCTGTTCCACATACACGGGCTGGTCGGAGCGCTGCTAGCTTCCCTGCGCGCCGGCGCGACAGTCGTCGCCACGCCGGGCTTTCATGCGATGCGGTTGTTCAGATGGCTCGACCGGCTCCGTCCGACCTGGTACAGCGCCGTGCCGACAATGCACCAAGCTATCTTGCAGCGCGCGCGACGCAACCTGGAGAGCGTGGCCAGGAGCCGTCTCCGGCTGATCCGCTCGTCGTCCGCTGCGCTTCCGCCAACCGTTCTCGCGTCGCTGGAGGACAGGTTCGGCTGCCCTGTCATCGAATCCTACGGGATGACCGAGGCGTCCCACCAGATGGCGAGCAATCCCCTGCCACCCGGCGTGCGCAAGCCCGGCACCGTCGGCGTGGCCGCGGGGCCGGAAGTCGCAGTCATGGACGCTTCCGGCAACCTGCTTTCCACGGGCGAGACCGGCGAGGTCGTGATCCGAGGCCCCAACGTCACGGCGGGCTACGTGGACAACCCGGAAGCGAACGCCAGTTCCTTCAGCCACGGGTGGTTCCGCACGGGCGACCAAGGATTCGGCGACGAAGACGGCTACTTCACGATCACCGGGCGACTCAAGGAGCTTATCAACAGAGGGGGCGAGAAGATATCGCCGCGCGAGATCGACGAGGTCCTGCTCGAGCATCCGGCAGTCTCGCAAGCGGTCGCGTTCGCCGCGCCGCACGCGAAGCTCGGCGAAGAGATCGGGGCCGCCATCGTGCTGGAAGAGGGTGCCAGTCTCACGCGCCGCCAGCTTCAAGAGTTTGCCGCCGAGCGGCTAGCAGCGTACAAGGTGCCGCGCGTCGTGCGGATCGTGGACGCCATCCCCAAGGGCCCGAGCGGCAAGCTGAAGCGCGTCGGCTTGGCGCGCGATCTCGGCATCGGCTGACCCGAGACCGTCTGGCCTACGCGCCCGCGAACACGCCGGCGATCGTCTGCTGTATGCTTTCCGCGGCTGCTCGGGGATCATTCGCATCACGAATTGGTCGGCCGACTACGATGTGGTCGGCACCATTCAAGAACGCCTGGCGGACATCCACCGTGCGCTTCTGGTCGTCGGCGGGCCGGTTCTCCACGGGGCGTATGCCGGGTGTCACGACTAGCAGCCTGTTATCCACCTCGGCGCGCAACGCCGCAGCCTCCAAGCCGGAAGAAATGACTCCGTCACAGCCGATTTCGAAAGCGCGCTTCGCCCGCGAAAGGACGAGTTCCCTGGGGTTGCAGCGGAATCCGAGGTCGTCGAGGTCGCCCCGGTCCAAGCTCGTCAGCGCCGTCACGGCGAGGATCTTGACGTCCCCCCGGTTCTCGCAGGCTGCCTCGAGCATCGCGTCGTTGCCGTGGACCGTGCAGCACGTCACGCCCCGCCCATCGAGCCGGCGCACGGCGCGCCCCACGGTCGCTGGCACGTCGAAGAACTTCAAGTCCACGAAGACCTTCTTGCCCTGCGACGCAAGGTGGTCGACCAATTCGAAATAGCCCCCTCCCATGAACAGCTCGAGCCCGAGCTTGTAGAACGAAACGGTTTCGCCGAGCGCCTTGGCGAGCGTTCTGGCGGTATCGGTGCCGGGCACGTCCATAGCGAAGATCAGCCGATCGCGGAGCGGGACACGGTTCCTCGAAAGGGGCATTCTTCGTCTAGGCTAGCGCGAAGCCCGGGCGAGCGGTGCGCAACCCGAGCCAGCTGAATATGGGCTGGCCGCAGTAAACTGAACGCGTGAATTCGCGGTATGCATGCCTTGTCGCCGGGTTGCTCGCGTGGACGGTTGCCTGCGGAGGCCCCGCCCCGGTCGAGCAGGACCCGTTGGCGGGCTATCGACTGGTCGACCTGACGCACGCCTTCGACGAAAACACCGTGTTCTGGCCAACCGGACAGCCTTTCCGCCACGACAGGACCGCTTGGGGCCAGCAGCCGGCCGGTTACTGGTACAGCGCATATGACCTCGCCATGAGCGAGCATTGCGGCACTCATCTCGACGCCCCGATCCATTTCGCCGAAGGCAAGCCCGCGGTCGGAGATCTGTCATTGGAGCAGCTCTCCGGGCCCTTGGCAATCGTCGACATCCAAAGCCAGTGCGCAGCGAATCCCGATTACGCCGCTTCCCCGGCCGACCTGGACGCCTGCGAAGCCCGACACGGGCATGTCGGGACAGGCTCGGTCGTCCTGTTCCGCACAGGGTGGAGCCAACGCTGGCCGGATACCCTGCAGTACTTGGGAGATGACACTCCGGGCAAGGCGGACGCCCTGCACTTCCCCGGAATCTCGCCGGAAGCTGCCCGCTGGCTCGTCGACCGGGGAGTCGCGGCCGTCGGGATCGACACCGCCAGCATCGATCCCGGGCAATCTGCAGACTTTGCCGCGCATCAAGTGCTCGCCGGGGATGCTGTCCCGATCCTCGAGAATGTGGCCAGCCTGGACCAAGTACCGGAGCGAGGCGCGTACCTGCTGGCGTTCCCGATGAAGATCGGAAGCGGCTCCGGCGCGCCGTGCCGGATTGCGGCACTCGTTCCCCACAAGTAGGGCGGTTCGATCAGGCCGCCTGGGAGACCAGGTCCGAGACCGGCTGGATCACGAGCTGTCTTGCCGTCGTCGCAGGCAGAGTCGTGAGCAGCACGAAGCGCGTGCCCGTCACGGGATCGGCCCAAGCCAAGGTGCCGGTCGCGCCACTGTGCCAGAACGTCGCCTCGGAACACCCTGCACCGGCACCGGTGCCTAGCGCGAAGCCAAGGCCTCGCGGCGTACCGAGACGGGACGTGTGATTCCGCACCATCAGCGAGGCCGTTGCCGGAGGCAAGACCTTCGCCTCCGCCGGAACAAGGAACTCGAGGAAGAATCTCGAGACATCCGGCGCGCTGCCGTGCGCCCCGCCCCAAGGAGACGCCAGTTCGCGCCAGTAGGAACTGTTCCAGTCCCAGTGCGCCGCCTCGGGCGCGCCCTGCCCGCCGTGCGGCGGTCCATGCTCGACCTGGCTTCGCTGCGTCTCTTCGAGCGCGAAGCGGCCGAGCCCCAGGGCGGTGCGATTCATTTGGAGCGGACGGAACAATTCGCGGTCCAAGAACTCCGGAAACCGCGTGCCCGTGATACGCTCGCAGATCTCGGCCGCTAGAAGGATGCCCATGCTTTGGTAGGAATACCGCTTGCCGGGCTCGAAGAGCAGGTCGGTCCTCATGGCCCGCTCCACGAATTCCTCCAAAGGAGCGTTGCGCCGACGCAGCTCGATATTCTCCGGTAGCTGGTCCGGCAGGCCTGACGTGTGCGTCAGGAGGTGCTTGACGGTGATGCGGGATCGAGCCCCGGAACGAAACTCCGGAAGGAACCGCCTGACGGGGTCTGCCAGCTTCAGCTCGCCGCGGTCGGCCAGTAGCATCACCCCCGCTGCGGTCATGGGCTTCGTGATCGACGCGAGCAAAAAGATCGCGTCGGCACTTGTCGCGGTCCCGTAGGACCGGCTGACAGCCCGGGCTCCGCTACGGACATCCAGCACCGCGCCGAGCACCGCGCCGCTCGCAATATGACGCTCGATTAAGGCGCCCGCTTCCGCTAGCGCGTCTAGCGCAACCGCGTTGGCGAGAGGCATCGCGAAAGCCCCGGAAATGAACCTACGCCGCTTCACAACGCAGCAATCCTAGCATCCAAACGCCTCGCAACTGATCCGGTGATCCGAGAGCTATTCGAGGTCCATGCGGATCTTTCCGATGAGATTCGGCAAGTAAGCGCGGAATCGCGCATTCGCTTCAGGGTCGGCTGCGGGCAGGGCCGACACCTGAGCCAGAACAGGCCGCGCTCGCTCGTCCATGTAATCGAGCGCGTTGAGAGCCGCCATCGCCAGGAAGATCCCGTGCTGCTCTGCGTCGCCGAATCCCAGCAGCACCGGGAGGGCGCGCTGGACGTCCTTTTCGTTTCCGTAACGTCCTAGGGCCTCCGCGGCAGCTATGCGCACCGTGGCATCTTCGTCGGCCAGCGCGTCCCGCAAGGGCTCGGCCAGCGCTTCGACCCCGGCCTGTCCGCGGATTAGAGCCCCCGTCGCGGCCCAATAGCGCACCGCGGCGTCGCTGTCTTCGAAACCTGTTCGCAACGTGCCTTCATCGCCTGCCTTCATCGACGTCGACAATTCCGCCATGCGCATGATGCGGTCCAGCGGATACCGCGCTGGGTTTGCTCCCATTGAATGCGGCGCGTCCTGTCCGGAGCGCGAATGGATCGCGTGCTCGGGCAGGAAACCGAGATCTCGGATCGCCAGCGACCACTCGCGCCGCGCGGCGCGCATGCGCTCCAAGACTGCGCGATGCGCCGAGCTTGTGGCGAGGTTCTTGGTCTCGTCGGGATCTTCGGCCAGGTCGTACAGCTCCTCGGCAGGCTTTTTCTCCCAGAAATGGGTCTTCGGAGGCCGCAGTCGGCCTGCGTGGTAGAGCTCGTGCCACACGGCGGTCGTGGGCGTCTGGAACATGTACTGGATGTACTGGCCGTAGATGCGGTGCGGCATGAAATTGCGAATGTAGATGTAGCGCTCGTCGCGCACGCTGCGGACCATGTCGTAGCGCTCGTCCATGCGGCCGCGGAAGGCGTAGTTGTACGGCTGCGGCATGGTCTCGAACTTCCCGGCAAAGGCGTGTCCTTGAAAATGGTCAGGCGGCTCGATCCCGGCGAGGCTGAGCACAGTCGGCGCAAGGTCAACGAAGCCTACCTGGCGGCTGCTCTCGCCACCCTCCGCATAGTCGGCAGGCCGCAAATCCCGAAACTTCTGCGGCACGTAGAGAATCATGGGAACGTGCAATCCGGAGTTGTAGGTCCAGCGCTTGCCGCGAGGCATGCCCGGGCCATGATCGGCCCAGTAAAAGACGATTGTGTCCTCTTCCAGGCCGTCTTCTCGCAGCTGGGACAAGACCCTCCCGGCGAGGCTATCCATCTCCGTAATCTTGTCGTGGTACTGCGCCCAGTCCCTCCGGCTCTCCTCCGTGTCCGGATGGAACGCCGGGACCCTCACCTTGGCGGGATCGTGAACGGCCTCGTGCGGTCGCTTGCGGATTTGCGACTCGTGGGTGACCGTGAAGTTGAACACCGCGAAAAACGGCTGCCCCGCAGCACGGTTGCGCCAGTGCGCCTGGCGGCTGGACTCGTTCCAGACCTGGCCGGGCTTGCTTAGGTTGTAGTCCTCCTTGGCGTTGTTCGACACGTAGTAGCCCGCATCGCGCAGGTATTGCGGGAACATTCGCATGGACGAAGGCAGGCGGGTCATGGAACGCATGTGCTGCGACCCGGTAGACGGCGGGTACATGCCGCTGATGATGGTGGTCCGAGCCGGAGCGCAAACCGGTGCGGTGGACCAAGCGTTGCGGTAGATCATGCCGCGCTGGCCGAGCCCGTCGAGATTGGGCGCATGGGCGTAGGAATCGCCGTACACTCCGAGGTGCGGACCATTGTCCTCGGAGCTGATCCAGAGGATATTGGGGGTGTCGGCGGTCGCCCGCGCCGCGAGCAACGCCACGAGAAGAATCATCCGCAGCGACATGCCCCGAGTATACTCACCGCCGGCATTCGGCTAGAATCAGTATTCCGGCTTCCCGCCCGACCCTGCGATTCCCCTGTGCTCTGCCCTTTCTGCTCCAAGCTCCGCGACAAGGTAATCGACTCCCGCATGAGCAAGGAGGGAGACGTGATCAGGCGCCGCCGGCACTGCCTGAGCTGCGCCCGCCGCTTCACCACTTACGAGCGGATCGACGAAATCCCGTACATGGTGATTAAGAAAGACCGGCGCAGGGAGCGGTTTGACCGGCAGAAAGTGCTCCAGGGGCTGCTTCGCGCGTGCGAAAAGCGCCCGGTCACGATGGCACAGATGCAAGCGATGGTCAGCGCGGCGGAAGAGCTCGTCACCAACTCGCATGCTCGGGAATGCAGGACTAGCACGATCGGGGAGCTGCTCATGCGCGAGCTGAGGCAAGTGGACAAGGTCGCCTACGTCCGCTTCGCCTCGGTTTACCGTGATTTCCACGATGCGCGGCAGTTCGTGCGGGAGATAAGGCATCTCAAGCTGGACCGCTAGGAACGGCTCGCTGGGCTTTGCCAGCCGCTGGTTGGCTTAGACTCCTTGATGGGTGCAGCGGCTCCGATTGCGGCTTGCTGCGAAGCTAGGAGACACGTAATCAATGCCAGAGGAAAACCGCAGCATTGTAGACGACGCGACGCGGCTTCACATGCAATCCATCGACGCCAGCTTGACGGCTCTGACGTCAACCATGGGCAAGATCTTGAAGCTCGCCAAGATCGCAATAGCGCTCTACTTGATTTCGGTAATGCTCGGCGTGGCAACCGCGGTATTCGCGATCGTCTTCTCGAATCGAGCTGTTGGCGGCTTCGGCGGTGGGGGGCACGAAGCTCGGAACGAAGCGCGGTTGGAACAGCTGCGACAGGCTCGGGAACAGCAAGACTCGGACGACTCGGACCGAGGGACCGAGCACCATGGAGAAAGTTCCGAACAGGACCATGGCCCCGAGCACGCTGAAGAGGATGAACACGACGACGAGCCTTAGGGCGGGCGGATCAGCCCAGCGCGCATCATTCGCGCATTCCCGTTGCCAGGCCCGCGAACCACCTGACATGCTTGCAGCGGTCGGCCTGCGTGTTATTCGTCTGGCGCAACCGAGCTAGTTGCTGCCTCGGCTCGATATTGGAACGCACGGGTTCGAAAGTGTTGCGGCGACGATCCGCACGAGGCCGAACGATCCGGACCACGTTGCATTCGCGGCGGGCGAGGCGCGCTGTGGCGGCGAGGCATTCGTGGAATCGCATGACGTCGAAGGGTCCGAACGCGTCTGCTGACTGGCTAACCGCCACAACCTAGAGGACCTCGGCGACGGACTCGGAGGCAGTGGCGTCTAGGTTCTGACCTGGCGCGCGGGCGCAGTGCGGCTTCGTGGATCAATCGCGCTCGTCGATCAAGAACGCACTGCCCTTCCCGGTCCCTTTCCAAGAATAGAAAAGCAGCAACCCGTCAAGAACTTCACCGCTCTGGCCGCGCACGAACTTGACACTCTGGTAGCGCAGCCCGTGGATCGGCGAAAGATCCCGGTTACGTCGCCAGTTGCTGCCTGCCGTGTCGGAAACCCACTCCTCGACGCGGTCACCCCAACCGTAGCGATTCATCTCGGTCTCCTCGTGGGTCTCGCCATCGCCGGCGATGAGGTAAGCCCGGAACGAGCCGTCCGACTCGCCGACCAGGTGAGTCGAGTTGAACGGGTGCCCGGTTGTTGCAAGCTCCGTCCGGACCCATTGCCCACCGGACAGCCGCACGAAATAGAATTTCGATGCGTACGGCGTCTCACCCGAAACCGGTAGGAGCAAATACGGCTCGCCGCCCTCGCCAAGCTCTATGGAGGGACCTACCGAAGCGCTTCCTCCTTCGGTGTTCCATACCAAGCAGTCTCGCTGCGCGGTCCCGAAGTTGACTGGCCTAGGCAGCTGCTTTCCGTGAGCGTTGAAGACCTCCCCGGTCTCGAGGTCGGCGCGCAGGTAGTAGAGGTTGTGGCGGCGCGTGTAGTCGTGCAGGACACCTCCATACCGCTCGCTTGCGATTGGTTCCTCAACTTTCCAAATGAAGGCGATGTGCAGCGTCCGGCCGTCTGCGCTCACCCGGGTGGTCTGGTACGAGCCGGCGTGCGCTGCCAGCGGGGAAATGTGGGGCAGGGCGTCCATGTCGATAACGGGGGCCTGCGGTTTCCCCCAAATCCTCCCGCCATCGCTGGAGACGCGATACGTCCAGAACCCGAGGTGGCCGCTTTCGCGAAAGTAGACCAGCGTTTTGCCGTCTGCGATTCGATGTACCTGCGGATACGAAACCGAATGGGAGATTTCGGGAAGGCGCTCCCACCCTCCAATGTCGCCCGGCAGCTTCGTCGCGAGGTGGTAGCCCGGTGTTCGATGGAAACCGAACGCGACATGCAGACGGCCATCGGCCTCGGACCATACAACGGGCGAATAATGCTGGTCGCGCTCGAATCGCCTTGCGTCGATCTCGATGCCCATCCCGTCTAGCAGCATCCTCGGCTCCGAGAGCTCGCGCGTCGTGAGATGGTAGGCGCGAATCCAAGGGAGCCCGCGGTCGCCACGCCATACCAAGTAGACGCTCTCTCCGCTCTGAACCGCCTGTGGATAGATGCGGTTGTCGTAGAGCATCTTGAGCGCGCCATCCCCGGCGAAACGGACCGTATCCCCGAGCAGCGGGCAACAGGCAATGAGGACAAGAGCTGTGATCCGATGCATGAGTCTTCCCAGGATTGTCCCACCTAGCGGTTGATAAGCCGCAGCCTCCGGGGCAACGGGCCGGTCCGGACTCGTTCCGGCCGGAGCACCTTGCATCGCCGCCGTCGCATACAGGCCGCAACCATGCGCCGCAGTCCATGGCAGAAGCACCCCTGTGCTAAGCTGGATTTTCAGGACCTTCGGGCCGCCCGATTCCGACAGACGGCCAACCCAGAGGGCTGCGCATGCCGAAACGAACTTACCAGCCGAACCGGCGCAGGAGAGCCAAGAAGCACGGCTTCCGTGTCCGGATGAGAACGCCCGGAGGTCGCCGTGTACTTGCAGCGCGCCGCGCCAAGGGTCGGAAACGCCTTAGCGTCAGCGACGAGTGAGCCCGGGCCACGCCGGGTGACAACGCGCCCATTCGGACTGCCGCGGGCACAGCGCATCAGGAAGCGAACCGATTTTCAGGCGGTTTATCATAAAGGGGTCCGGCTGGGGTCCAAGCTGTTCACCGTGTTCGCTCTGTCGACCGAAACGGACCACCCCGCCCGGGTGGGCCTAACGGTCACTCGCAAGATCGGCAACGCCGTGACCCGAAACCGTTGCAAGCGCCTTCTGCGGGAGGCGGTGCGCAAGCATTGGGTGCTGCTGCCGGACGGCACCGACATGGTGCTGCACGCGCGTCGCGGGCTTGATACCGCGCAAGCCGTAGATGTGGAGAGGGAAATTGCCCGGACGCTGTCGAAAGCCGTTCGTAGGCTCGCCAGGCAGAGTCGCCGCATTGCAGGACGGAAACAAGGGGGCGAGAGATAGTCTGACGGGACCACAGCGAATCGCGCTTGCCCTGCTGTGGACCTACAAGACGGCGATCTCACACATGCTCGCGTCCTGCTGCAAGTTCCACCCGACATGCTCTGTCTACGCTCGCGAGGCGATCGAGCGCCACGGTGTCAGGCATGGCTCCTGGCTGGCGCTGAAGCGGCTATTGCGTTGCCGCCCGTTCGCGCCCGGCGGCATTGATCCCGTGCCCGAAACCATTGGTCGAGCCGATGCCTAAGAATCCCAACGACGAACAGTTCATCCAGCGCCGCATGCTTCTAGCAGCGGTGCTTTCCGCCGTGGTCATGGGCGGCTACATCTATTTGGTTCCGCGACCGGAGCCGCAGCAGCAGCCACAGACGGAGCCGGCAGCCACGCCATCGTCGCCAGCGGTCATCGAAATTCCGCAACCTGCCGCGGTCGAGACTGATCCGGTTGAGCCGTCCGGGACCAGCGAGATCGATTTCGGCAGCCAAACTGTCGAGGCCAGCCGCGAGCAGACAGTGACGGTTGAGACCAATTCCTTTCTCGTTGAATTCACGAACCGAGGGGCAACTGTCAACAGGTGGGAGCTTAAGAAGTTCAAGGACGCGCACAAGGGCCCGCTCGACTTGGTCCATCAAGGCGGCGCGAAGCGATTCGGCCATCCGTTCCGTCTGGTGCGGCCGGGCGGCGAGGCAATCGCGGGCTCTGACGAAGCACTCTTCACCGTCAATTCCGGACCGACTGTGCGGCACGCGCCGGAAACGCTAGTCTTCGAGCACGCGAAGAACGGACTCCGAATCCGCAAGACCTTCGCGTTTGAAGCCGATGGACACATCGTTCGCGTCGCAACCGAGGTTTCCGAAGGCGGTCGGCCGCAACGTCACCTGTTCGAGTGGGGCGGAGGATTCGGCGACACGGCTCAGGCCGGCAACACGGCGCACAGCCAGACTTTCTATTTCGACGACGGCGACATCCAGTTCACTCCCGCCTCCGATGCCGAGGACGAGCGGATTTCCTACGCCGGGCCGTTCCCGTTCGTCGGGGTCGCTGACCTGTTTTTCACCGCCGCCGCGATTCCCGAGCCAGGAAACGAGATTCGCGTCGAAACAAGCGCGGTCGAAATCGTACCCACGGGAGACGAATCTGGCGAGCGGCAGCAATTCGTCGCCGCAGCTTTCGGAGGCGAGACGCGGAACAGCGTCCGCTGGTACGTAGGCCCGAAGAGCAGGGAGGCCCTAGCCGGCGTTGACGGTGTCGGCAACGCGTTCGGCAGGATCGTCGACTTCGGTTTCTTTGCCTTCATCGCAGAGCCGATCTTCCTCATGCTGCGGTGGGTCCACTCGAATATCGTCTCGAATTGGGGTTGGAGCATCGTCATCGTCACCGTATTGATCAACACGATTCTGTTCCCGCTCAAGTACAAGAGCACCAAGTCGATGCGCAAGATGCAGCAGCTGCAGCCACTGGTCAAGCAAATCAACAACAAGTACAAGGGCGTGACGATGCGCGACCCGCGCAAGGCGAAGCAGAACGAAGAACTGCAGGCGCTTTACAAGAAATACAAAGCCAATCCGATGGGCGGGTGCTTGCCTATTCTGCTGCAAATGCCATTCTTCTTCGCCTTTTACAAGCTGCTGACCGTCGCCATCGAGATGCGACAGGCCGAATGGCTTTGGGTAAGCGATTTGTCCAACCCGGAGACACTGGCGATTCGCGTGCTCCCGCTCACCATGGTCGCCACTCAGTTCTGGTCCCAGTCTCTGACGCCCACGCCGACGGCTGACGCGACGCAGGCGCGCCTGATGAAATTCATGCCGCTCGTGTTCGGCTTCATCTTCTACCAGTTCCAAGCCGGGCTGGTGCTATATTGGCTGACTAGCAATTGTGTTGGCATCGTCCAACAGCTCATTCTGAACCGGTTGCCGACAGAGCAGGTGGTAATCGAAACCGGACGCAAGCGAGGCAGGAGCGGCAAGAGCAGCAAGAGGAGGAAACGCGGGAGGTAGGTCGCCCTGGCGACCGTCCCGTCGATCGGGATCCACAATGCCAGACTTCGAGTGGACGCTCGATTCCTTGGGCCCGAAGATCGAAGCGTTCTTGAATCCCGTGCTAGACGCCGCGGACTTCGACCTCGGCTACGACCTATACGAGGTGAATCGCAGCGACGACGCGGTCGGTCCCGAGGTCGCGGTCGACTTCAAGGGCAGCGATGCCGACCTCCTGCTGCGGCGCCGCGGCTCGCTCCTGCTCGCCTTGGAACACTTGGCGCTCGAGGCTCTGAAGATCCCGCATCAGGACAGATTCCGGCTGATCTTCGATGTTGACGACTACCGCATGATGCGGATCGAGGAACTCCGCCAAAGTGCCAAGGTGGCGGCAGAGCAGGTCAAGCGCACCGGCAGACGGTATGAGTTTCGGCCCATGACGTCCCGCGAGCGTCGTATCCTCCACGTCTCTCTGCGTGACGAAGACGAGGTCACGACGCTGTCCGAGGGGGTGCCCCCGCACCGTTACACAGTCGTATCGCCAAGAAAGCCGGGCAAGTCCTAGACCGACTGGAAGCATTCTCGCCGACAACCTCTCCGCCAGCTAGGTCCGCCAGCGTCCGATCGCGCAAACACCGTGCCTCCGATAAACCCCCACGCCTCCGCCGCAGGAGACGATACGATCGTCGCGCCGTCCACCCCGGCAGGACGGTCAGCCGTCGGCCTCTTGAGGATTTCGGGGCCGCGCGCGGCGCAAATGGTGGGGCAGCTCGTGTCCGGCAGGGCATTGCAGCCGCGAACCGCGACCCTCGGCTGGCTCTTGGACGAGCGCGGCTCGGCCATCGACCAAGTGCTCACAACCTTGTTCCCGGCACCTGCCAGCTACACCGGCGAGGATGTGGTCGAGATTTCCTGCCACGGGTCGCCACCAGTGCTGCGATTCGCCGTCGAGCGAACGTTGGCGCTTGGCGCGCGGCTTGCGGAACCAGGCGAGTTTACCCGCCGTGCGTTCCGGAACGGGCGCATGGATCTAGTCCAAGCAGAGGCAGTACGCGACCTAATCGACGCCTCGACGCTATACCAGGCACGGGTCGCGGTGCGCCAGACGGCTGGCGCCCTGTCCAGCAAGCTGCGAGGCGTCAAGCGACGCCTCGTGGAACTCATTGCGCTGCTGGAGGCAGGAATCGATTTCGCGGAAGACGACATCGAGGTAGCCAGCCGAGAGGAGATTCTGGCACGGCTCGCTCCTGTGCGCGAGGCCGTCCGCCAACTAGCCGCCGGATTCGCCGTTGGCAAGGTGGTCCGCGGCGGGTTGAGGCTGGCCATCGTGGGCCGCCCCAATGTCGGCAAGTCCAGCCTGTTCAACCGCCTTCTGCAGCGCGACCGGGCTATCGTGAACGCTGCCGCCGGCACCACCAGGGACTCGATCAGCGAAACCGCGACGTTCGACGGCATACCGGTCGAACTGGTCGACACCGCCGGGATTCGGATGGCGCAAGACGACATCGAGTCCGAAGGCGTGCGGCGCTCGTGGCAATCCCTGCAAGACGCCGATTGCGCTCTTGTCGTCGTCGACCTCTCGCAGAGCCCCGCAGCGTCGGACCGAGATCTGTGGAGGAAGGTGAACGACTCGTGCCCTGCCCTGCAGGTCGGCAACAAGGTTGACCTGCCGGCCCAAGACGGATTCTCGGAGCCGCTTGCCCGCGTGTCAGCCAAGACCGGGGAGGGAATCGAACGTCTGAGGGAAAGCATCCGCGAGCGCGCGCTGCCGGGACTGGACGCCCTGCACGAAGGATCGTTCGTCACGAACATCCGGCAGGAACGCCTGCTGCGCGTGGCGCTGGAAGCGTTGGGCAAGGCCGCGGATGCGGCAAAGGGCGAAGTCCCTCACGAAATGCTGCTGCTCGACCTCTACGAAGCATTGGAGCCGCTCGACTGCATCACGGGCAGCACAACGATGGACGACATACTAGACAGAATATTTTCCACGTTTTGTATAGGGAAGTGATCGCACCTTTTTCTTATTCACAGATGAGCGTTCGTGTGTGGTGTCAGGAGGCCTCTTGGGAAGAGTGAGAAAAAGTCTAGAGTATCCGTTGTTCCGCGCAGCTGAAAGGCGGGCTCGTCGTGGGGGCCGCGGGGAGGAGAGGGCGACGGGGTTAATGCAACAGCCTCGCGGGAAGGCGGCTGCGGCTGCCACGCGCGCCTGTCGCGCAACAGGGCGTTGGCGAGCACGACCAGCTTGCGGATGACGGCAGTGGCCGCGACTTGGTGCGGCACTCTTCGAGCCTCAGCACCTGCCGCAGCCCTAACTGTCCACCAAAGCCGGGTAACCCCAAAGCCTGGCAACCCCGCAGGGCCGCCTGGGCACGGGCAGCGTCCTAGTGCGCGCCCAGCCCGACCACTCGCTGGGCCAGGCCTGCCGAAGCTGTTCGAGAAGGTGCGGGCGGCGCCGGAGCGAGCTCGCTTGGAGATCCATGTGGCGCGGAGTTCGGCACGGCGGGGCAGCCGCGGGCAGCAGGCCCCGGTGGCTGGCTGGCGGCACGCGCTCAACCAGCTTGATATTCTGTTCGAAGAGAGGTTGCGAGGCGCGACATGAGTCCCATCGCACATCGGGAACTTACACAGTTGATCTGGCCCCGCCATATAATAGGACATGAAGGCAATCATCCACGTCGCCTTGAAGAAGACCGTGCTCGACCCGCAGGGGCGCGCCATCACCAACGCCTTGCGCAGCCATGGTCACGACGAAATCGTAGGCGTTCGCCAGGGCAAGTACTTTGAGGTGGAGCTAGCTCCGGGCGCGACCCCTGAGGCGGCTCGGTCGCGCTTGCAGAAGCTGGCTGCGGAGGCGCTAGCGAATCCGGTGATCGAAGACTACGAAGTCACGATTCTAGACCACCCGTAGCTGGGAAACGCGCGCCATGTCCGGAATTGTCGGATACGTGGGCCGCAAGCAAGCAGGTCCCATCATTCTCGAAGGCTTGCGGAAACTGGAATATCGCGGCTACGACTCGGCCGGGCTGGCGGTCGGATCGTCCAGGGCGTTTCATGTGCGGCAGGCCGCCGGCACGCTGCGGAACCTGCAGGCGGCCGTGCGGCTGGACCCGATCCAAGGCACCTATGGGATCGGACACACGGGCTGGACCTCGGGACGCGCGAATCTAGCCGATCCCGACCGCACCTCGCGAGCGACCCATAGCGGGATCATCGTGGCGGTGGCCGGCAAGCCAAGCAATCTCGCGGCCCAGCGCGCCAAGCTGCCTAACGCCCTCCGGCAGAGCGCGCGCACCGACTCGGAAATGCTCGCACTGCTAGTCGGAAGCCATCTCGAGAATGGCGTTTCGCTTGAGGAGGCGGTGCGACGCGCCACGGCCGGGATCAGGGGCAGCTGCGCCATCGCAGCCATCTCGAAGCAAGAGCCGGGCAAGATCGTCGCGGCGCGCCTCGGGTTGGCCGCGATGATCGGGCTGGGCAAGAACGAGAACTTCGTTACGTCCGACGTTCCGGCGATTCTCAGCCGCACCCGCGACATGATCCAGCTGGAAGATCGCGACATCGCGGTGCTCACCAGGCGCGGCGTGCTTGTCACGGACTGGGAAGCTCGTCCAGTCTCGCGCCCGGTCCATCACGTGCTGTGGGACCCGCTGATGGCCGAGAAGAGCGGCTACAAGCACTTCATGCTCAAAGAGATCTTCGAGCAGCCGCGTTCGATCAGGGAAACAGTCCTTGGCCGCCTGAACGAGGAAAGCGGGAAGGTCGTCCTCGACGAGCTGGGCGTCACACCGCGCGAGTTGCGCGAGATCAGCCATCTCACCGTCATAGGGTCCGGCAGTTCGTGGCACGCCGGCCTGATCGCGAAGGCAATGATCGAGCAGCTGGCGCACGTGCATGTCGAGGTCGAGTACGGCAGCGAATTCCGCTACAGCGACCCGGCCATCGACGAGAGGGTGCTCTCGCTCGTCATCAGCCAGTCCGGCGAGACCGCCGACACGCTGGCCTCGCAGGAACTGGCGCACGAGAAGGGCTCCAAGACGATCGCCATCTGCAACTCGGTGGCCTCGAGGATCGCGCACACGGCCCGCGGAGCCATCTACACCAATGCCGGCCCTGAGATGGCTGCCGCCTCGACCAAGTCATTCGCGTCGCAACTCGCCGCGCTATACCTGTTTGCCATGCACCTTGGACAGGTCCGGGGCCAGCTAACGCCCGCGGGGTCCATGCGGTGCGCCCGCGGGATCCTGGGACTGCCGGGCCTCGTGGAGACCGCGCTCGAGCTGGCGGGGCGCTGCGAGAGGATAGCGCGCCAGCTCGCGCACGCGGGCCGGGTCCTTTTCCTTGGTCGCGGCGTGCATTACCCGATCGCCCTGGAGGGCGCCCGCAAGCTCCAGGAACTGGCCCACATCCCTGCCATTGGATGCGCCGCAGGCGAGATGCGCCACGGACCCACAGCAATCATCGATGCCGACCTGATTGTGGTGGTCATTGCCACCGTCGACCCGGCCCATCGGTCCAGTCAGCTGCGTTACGAGAGGATCGTAGCGCAGGTGCGTGAGCTAGCGGCGCGGCAAGCACGGGTTATATGCATTGCCAATCAAGGCGACCGGCGGATCTCCGAATACGCGCACGAAGTGATTCCTGTCCCGCGCACGCATGAACTTCTGCTGCCGGTAGTCGAACTGATCCCGCTGCAATTGCTGGCCTACCACGTGGCAGTGCTGCGCGGCCTCGACATCGACCAGACCCTAGACGTGGGCCGGAGCGTGTCGTCCAATTGACTGCGCTCAGCGACGCTTCAGCGTCGGGCGCTCGTCCTCTTCCTCCTCGGTCGACTCGACGTCGATGTCGTCGGTCGGAATCGTGCCCCCCGAACTCGTCCGGCGGAGGCGCGGCTTGTTCGGATCGTCGGTTGTCTCCTTGCGCCGCAGCACCAGCTGCGTTAGCCGGTCCTTGACCTGCAGGAACTCGGACGTGTTGACGACATATTCAGGCTTGTTGGGGAGGATCTGGTCAATCGTCTTCTGTGTCTTCCGGATGCGCGACCCGTGCGGCGGGTGACTTCGGAACAGCTTCGACATCGTTCCCGGCTTGCGCTTCTCGTCGGCGAGCATCTTCTCGAAGAAGTCGATGAACGACGTCGGGTCGTAACCGGACTTGTAGAGGTACTGCACACCGAGGAAATCCGCCTCCGACTCCATCCCTCGCGAGAATTTCAGAAACGTCATCGGGATCAGGAAGCCAGCGGCTTGGTAGATCCCGTATCCCGTCCAGCCGCCGATGAACAGCAGCGGGATGGTTGCGAAATTGACCAGTTGCGCCTTGGTGGCCTGGCGAGTGCCGTGACGCGCCGCGACATGCGCGATCTCATGGGCCATGACGCCGGCAAGTTCCGACTCGCTTTCCGCGCGAAGCACGAGGCCGCTGTTGACGAAGAAGAAGCCGCCCGGAAGCGCGAAGGCGTTGATATCGGCACTGTCGATCAGTTTGATCGTGAACGGCACCTTCGAGTCCGAGTTGCGAACGATGTTCTGTCCGACCCTGTTGACGTACTCGGCGATCACCGGATCGTCGACGATCTTGGAGTGCCGCTCGACGTCCTGCGCAAGGCGCTTGCCAAGGGCGATCTCCTTCTCGATGGAGTAGAAGTTGGGCCCCCGGCCCACTTCGCGCTCGCCGATCGCGTCAACGTCCTTCTTGGCGCCCCTCGGGCTCCTCTTTCTCTCTTCCTTGGCGAATGCCGCGCAGGCAAGGGCTAGAGCCAGCGCCAAGGAAAGGGTTCTTCCCATCCAAGCCATGGCCAATTCTCCGTCCTTTCCGCCGGTCGCGTCCTGCCGGTCGCGCCAGTAAGCCTAGTATAAGCCCGTCCCGTGGCGGCGGGGGCTGCATAAACCCCCACAATAGGCAGAAAGGGGCCAATCAGGCCGGAATCGGAGGAGTTTGCTCGCTTCGACGAGCGCCCGGGGGCCGTCCCGATCCGAACCGCTATGAAGACCGCTTCGATTCGCGAGCAATTCCCCGTCACTGCCGAGTACGCCTACTTCAATCACGCCGCGATCGCGCCCTTGCCGCGCCGCACGGAGGAGGCGATGCGCGCCCATCTCGACGACGCCATGCGCCACGGCGTGCATGGCTACGGCCGCTGGGTCGAGCAGCACGAGGGCCTGCGGCGCGCGACGGCGGCGATGCTGCACTGCGATGCCTCCGAGATCGCGATCACCAAAAACACCTCCGAAGGCCTGTGCGCGGTCGCTAATGGTCTGGACTGGCGCTCAGGTGACGTCGTGGTCGGCCTGGACTCGGATTTCCCGGCGAACTACGTGCCGTGGAGGGAATTGCAGAACCGGCGCGGCGTGCGCTTCCGCAGCCTTCGACTCCGCCAAGGCGTGCTGCAGCTGGAAGATCTTGACCGGGCATGCAAGGGGGCCCGGGTCGCGGCCCTCAGCTACGTCCACTTCCTGACGGGATTCCGCTGGGACTTGCGAGCAGCGGGGGAAATCTGCCGGCGCCGGGGCTGCGCGCTCGTGGTGGACGCGGTCCAAGGGATGGGAGCGTTCCCGATCTCGGTCAAGGATGCCGGGGTCCACGCGCTGTCGGCCTCGGCGCACAAGTGGCTGCTCGGCCCGGAAGGCTGCGGCGTGCTTTATGTCGACAGCGATTGGATGCCCGCGGTCGAGCCTGTCGAGTTCGGCTGGGCGAGCTTGCAGGGATTCGAGGACTACCGTTCCGACGGCGGTCTGCAGCCGGGCGCGCGCCGGTTCGAATGCGGAACGCTGAACTCGGTCGGCTGCGCTGGCCTGCGCGCATCGATGGAGAATCTGAACCAAGTCGGCACGGACACAACCTCGTCCGCAATCCATGCGCTGGCCGAGCGGCTGCTGGAGGGAGCCCTTTCCAGGGGATACGAGGCGGCTGCGCCGCGCCGCAGGGACAACGGATCGGGCATCGTCTCGCTGCGCAAGCGAGGCCTGGCCTCGGCGGATGTCGTCGCGGAGCTCTTCAGGAACCGCGTGTCCGCGGCCGACCGCATGGGCTGGGTCCGGGTTGCGCCGCATTTCTACAACACGGTCGAGGAGATTGACAAGCTCCTCGAACTGCTCCCCTGAGCGCCTCCCGACGCGGGCTATGATGCTAGCGTCATGAGAACGCTCCTAGCGCTCGGCGCGGTGGTCGGGCTGGCGGCCGCGGGGTTCGCCCAAACAGCGACCTACAAGGAGCCTTACCGGCCCCAGTTCCACTTCACGCCCGCGATCAACTGGACCAACGATCCCAACGGTCTTGTGTATCACGATGGCGAATGGCACATTTTCTACCAGTACAACCCGTTCGGCGATCTGTGGGGCCACATGAGCTGGGGCCACGCGGTCAGCGAGGACCTGTTCCGCTGGCAGCACCTGCCGGTCGCCCTGCCCGAAGTCGGCGAGGTGATGGCCTATTCGGGCAGCGCCGTAGTGGACCACCGCAACACAAGTGGATTCGGCCGCGGCGGCGAGCCCCCGCTAATTGCGATCTATACGAGCAGGACGGTAACCGACCAGACGCAATCGATCGCCTACAGCAACGACCGGGGCCGGACTTGGAGTCGCTACGAGGGCAACCCGGTGCTCGATGTGGACGACCCGGCGTTCCGCGATCCGAAAGTGTTCTGGCACGAAGGCACGCAGCGCTGGGTCATGGCCGTCGTGCTGGCCGAGCAGCGCAAGGTAAGCCTCTACGGGTCGCCCGACCTCAAGGAATGGACGCACCTGAGCGACTTCGGCCCCGAGGGCGCGCATCCTGTCAGGAACTGGGAGTGCCCGGATCTTTTCGAACTCCCGGTCGAGGGCGAGCCGGGGCGTAGCAAGTGGATCCTCCAAGTCGATTCGGGGATGGGCCATCCGTGGACCGGATCCGGCTGCCAGTACTTCGTCGGTGAGTTCGACGGCGTCCGGTTCACCAACGACAATCCTCCGGAGACGGCGCTCTGGCTGGACTGGGGCCGGGACTTCTACGCGGCGCAATCGTACTCGAACGTGCCCGCCGAGGACGGGCGGCGCATCGTGATCGGGTGGATCAGCAACTGGATGTATGCGCGGCAGAAGCCCACTTCGCCCTGGCGGGGCGCGCAATCCGTGCCGCGCGAATTGCGGTTGAAGCGGTTCCCCGAGGGCTTGCGCCTGGTGCAGCAGCCGGCTCGCGAGATCGACAGCCTGAGGGGCCAGTCCATCCTCCTGCGCGACCTCGGAATCGAGGAAGCCAACCGCCGGATCGCGTCCCAGGGGTTCAAGGGCGACACGCTCGATCTGCAAGCCGAGATCGTGATAGGCACCGCCATAGACGTAGGATTCCGCGTCTTGCAAGGCGAGGGCGAGGAAACGCTCGTCGGATTCACCGCCTCGCCGGCGGAAGTCTACATCGACCGTTCCAAGTCAGGCGTAGTGGATTTCCACGAGACGTTCGCGGGACGGCATTCCGCCCGGCTTCAACCGTCTGACGGTCGGGTTAGCGTGCGGATCCTGGTCGATCGCTCGGTGGTCGAAGTCTTCGCCGGCGATGGACGGGTGGCGATCACCGACCGGGTTTTCCCGCGGGCCGCGAGCACCGCCCTGTCGCTGTTCGCTGAGGGCGGCGAAGCGCGCGTCGCTAGCTTGCAGGCCTGGAAAATCCGGTCCGCCTGGCACTGAGCCGCTTCCGACTCGGGCGCGACGGGACGGCCGGGAAGGGCGCACGGACTGGCCAACGCGGGCAACCCGCATGCACCGCTTGGCCGGTTCGACGGTGGAATCCGGAGATCCGGCGCTATGCTACCCTACGCTTTCCGCCGGCATGGTGCTCCGGCACCATCATGATTCTGGAGCTTTCTTCGATTCGCAAGCGATTTGGCGGCGTGCATGCCTTGCGGGACGGATCGCTCAGCGTAAGGCCCGGGCAGGTGCATGCCCTCATCGGCGAGAACGGGGCGGGCAAGTCAACCCTCGTCAAGATCGTGGCCGGCATGCTGCGCCGCGATGGCGGCGACATGCGCTGGAAGGGTCGCAGTGTGGATTTCCACCGGTCTGCGGAAGCGCACGCGGTGGGCATTCGCATGGTGCATCAGGAATCCCTGCTCGCGCCCCACCTGACCGTCGCTGAGAACGTCTTCCTCGGCCGGGAGCCTTTGAAAAGCGCATTCCTCGACGAAGCCGCGATGGCGCACAAGACGGCGAGCATTCTCGAAGAGCACCGGTTCCCGCTGCAAGCGGACTGGAAGGTGGCGAAGCTGGCGCCCGCCCACAAGCAAATCGTCGAGATCTGCCGCGCGCTGCACGGCGACCCGTCGCTGCTAATGTTCGACGAGCCGACATCGTCCCTATCCGACGCGGAGGCAACCGAGGTGTTCCGTATCGTGCGGCAGCTGCGCGAGAAGGGCATCGGCATCGTCTACATCACGCACCGGCTGGCCGAATTGCAGGAGATCGCGGATCAGATCACGATCCTGCGGGATGGCGAGACCGTCCACAGTTGCCCGGCAAGCGAGACCACGACTCAGGAGATCGTGCGCCACATGGTGGGCCGGAACGTCGCAGCGGTCTATTTCCGGGATAAGCAGCCTCCCGGCGAGGAGCGCCTGAAGGTCGACCTGCCCGGTGTCGCGTTCGAACTGAGGGCGGGCGAAATCCTAGGCGTGGCCGGATTGGTCGGCGCGGGCCGGACCAAGGTGTGCGAGACGCTGTTCGGGATCACTCCCGCCCCGCCCGGGTCGATCTCTGTCAACGGAGAGCCGTGCGACATCCGCTCCCCGCTCGACGCCGTCGAGGCGGGCATCGCCCTCGTCACGGAGGACCGCCAGGAAACCGGCCTGGCTGTCAGGCTGCCGGTTCGCACGAATATCACGCTGGCCAACCTCGACGCCGTCTGCGCCGGAAGCGTCGTGCACAGCGGCAGGGAGCGACGGGTGGCCGAAGATTACCGGAAGAGGCTGCAGATACGAGCCGACGCTACGGAGCAGAGCGCCCGTCAGCTCAGCGGAGGCAATCAGCAGAAGGTCGTCATCGCGAAGTGGCTGTTCCGCGACACCAACGTCGTTCTGTTCGACGAGCCGACGCGAGGCATCGACGTCGGCGCCAAGGCGGAGGTCTTCGCCCTGATGGACAAGATGGCGAGGGAAGGCAAGGCGATCCTGATGGTCAGTTCCGAGCTGCCCGAGCTCCTGCAGGTCGCCGACCGCATCCTCGTCATGCGAGAAGGCTCCATGGTCGCCGAGCTGCCGCGTGAAACCACGCAGCAGGAAATCATGCACCACGCAGCGGTGGGGCACTAGGCGGGGGGATTGACGCGATGCGCTTGGGAAGCGGAGTGCTGCAGAAGTTCCTGCCGTTCATCAGCCTAGCGCTGCTTTTCGTGATTCTCTCGATCGCCTCGCCGTACTTCTTGACGACGACGAACCTCGCCAGCGTGATCCGGCAGACCGCCGTGATCAACATCATGGCTCTGGGCATGACCCTGGTCATCGTGTCGGGGGGCATCGACCTTTCGGTCGGCTCGATCCTAGCGTTCTCGGGAGTGATCGGGACGATGACCATGGTGAACGGCGGCTCGGTTCCGCTGGGAATCGCGGCCGGCATCGCCGGCGGCACACTCTGGGGCTGCGCGAACGGGCTGATGGTCTCTAAGTTGCGCCTTCCGCCATTCATCGTCACGCTGGGCACCCTGGGCATCGTGCGCGGACTGACGCTTGTGATTTCAGGTGGCCTGCCCGTCGTCGGCCTCCCCAAGGCCCACGGATTCCTCGGAGAGGGCACCGTGGGCCCGGTGCCCTTCGTGCTTCTCATCCTGGTCGGCTGCGCGATCGTGACGCACTTCGCCATGCGCTCCACCAAGCTCGGCCGCTACACCTACGCTATTGGCAGCAACGAGGCAGCCGCGGTATACGCCGGCATTCCTGTCGCGCGTTACAAGGTGGCGATCTACGCAATCTGCGGTATGCTGACCGGCCTGGCGGGGATGATCGAGACTTCCCGCTTGATGACGGGCCAGCCGACCGCCGGCGTGTCTTACGAGTTGCAAGTGATAGCGGCGGTTGTGATCGGAGGCGGCAGCCTGGCGGGAGGCGAGGGAACCGTGATCGGCACGCTCATCGGGGCCTTCATCATGGGGCTGCTGTCGAACGGCAGCGACCTGCTCGGTGTCAACCCGTACTGGCAGCAGGTAATCATCGGAGCCGTGATCATCTTGGCCGTGGCTCTGGACGAAGCTCGCAAGCGGCGCTTCTCCACATAGCAAGGGCGTGCGCCGGGGAGCCCGGCCGTTGCGAGACGGGATGCCGTCATCACAGCCGGTAGTCCCGAGGGCATCGCGAACCCGGAACGCGACTCCTCAGGAGCTGTCGGTGCACACGGCTGCGCCGCGGGCCGAAGAAGCCGGCGGGCCTGCGCGACAACCGGCGTTTGGCAAGCCAAGCTCCGCAGTTGTCCCTATTCCCTCGTCGAGTTCGTTGCCAGAACGGCTCAGAGGCTCTCCATCCTGCCAATGGAGTTCCTAGATCGATGGCTGCACGCGACCCGACTGGGTCCAAGAGATCACAGATCAACCGCCGCGGATGAGGGCCAGAAGCTCGTCGGCCGTCATCTTGCCGCTCATGTCGGCACCCTTCAGTAGGCTGTTGGCCAGGTCGCGCTTGGAAGCGTGGAGGTCGACGATCTTCTCCTCAATCGTGTCTTTCATGACGAACCGGTAAATCGTCACCGGACGGGTCTGGCCGATTCGGTGCGCACGGTCCGACGCTTGATCCTCCACGGCGGGGTTCCACCAAGGGTCCAGATGCAGCACGTAGTCGGCCGCTGTCAGATTCAGGCCCTGACCTCCGGCCCTGAGGCTGATCAGGAAGAGATCTCCCTCCCCGGCTTGAAACGCGTCAACCTCTCGCTTGCGCTGCTGCAAGGGCGTGCTGCCGTCCAAGTAGCGGTAGGCAATGCCGTGGCGTCCGAGAAACGAGCGCACGATCTTGAGGTGGTCGACGAACTGGCTGAACACGAGTGCTTTGTGACCGCCGGCGATCAAATCAGCCATCGTGTAGCCGAAACTCTCGAGCTTCGAACCGGCCAGTTCCAAATCGGGGGCGATCAGCCTCGGATGGCAGCAAGCACGGCGGAGCTTCATGATCTCGGCAAGAATGCGAATGTGCCCGCGCCCGGCGACAGTGCCTTCCCCCGCAACGCTCGCTACCGCTCGCTGCCGCACCGCCTCGTACAGTGCTCGTTCCTCGTGCGACATTTCCACCCGAATGGTGATCTCGGTACGCGATGGAAGCTCGTCAAGGACGGCCGACTTTGTCCTGCGGAGGATGAACGGCTGGATCAAGCGCCTCAGCCGGCTCTTGGAGTCGGTCCTGCCTGCCTGATGGATAGGAACGCCGAACCGCTTGCTAAACGAGTCCGAGGAGCCGAGAAGCCCGGGATTGATGAAGTGGAACAGGTTCCAGAGCTCGCCCAGGTGGTTTTCGATCGGCGTACCCGTCGTGATCATCCGGAACGACCCGTTCAGCCTCATCGCCGCGCGCGATCGCTGCGTGTCCCGGTTCTTGATGGCCTGAGCCTCGTCGAGCACGATGGTTTCCCATTCCACGTCGGCGAGCCTGTCGGCCTCCTGGCGCAACAGGCCGTAGCTGCAGACCATCACGTCATACGGGGCAAGCCCCTCGAGCATCTTCGCTCGGTTTCCCTGCCCGAACAGGAACGGGTTCAGCGTAGGGGTGAAACGTCGCGCCTCGTCGATCCAATTCGGGCAGACCGACGTCGGCGCCACGACGAGCGCTGGCCCGGCAGGTGCCCGTGCGAGAGCCACGGCAAGGGCCTGCAGCGTTTTTCCGAGCCCCATGTCGTCGGCGAGGCAAGCGCCGCCCCCACAAGCGGCGAGCCGTGCCGCCCAGCGGAACCCCTGCACCTGGTAGTCGCGCAGGTCGGCCTGCAGCGTGGAGGGCACCTTGGGATCGAGCGCTTGCGCCGCCCGGAATCGACCGATTCGCGCCGCCCACTCGCGGCCGGCGTCTACCGAGCCGGCCTCCTCAATCAACGCTTCCAAGGCGTGCGCCCGGGAAGCATGGAAACGCAGGCCCTTGCCGTGACGGTCGACGAATGCAGCAAGCTCATCGACGCGCCGGCGGAACCGGTCCGTCAGGGCGACGAACTCCGTTTCTCCCACCGGCAGGAAGCGGCCGTCCGTCGCCTCGATCCGATCCAGCAGCTCCCGCAAGCCCATGACCAGGCCGGAATCCGTCACAAGGTCGCCCTCGATCTTGAACCAGTCGCGCGACTTGCGGATCTTCAGCGACAGCCGGTCCGGAGACGCTCGATGCTTGATCTTCAGCGACTCGCCCTGCGGCCAGCGAACGTTGACCTTGCCCCCTAGCAGGTGCAACTCCTCGAGGAGTTCCAGGCATGCCAATGGATCCGGCAGGGTCCATGCGGTGCCATCCCAACTCGCATGGTGAAGAGACGGACAGGCCGATACCGCCCGCTCGAACCGTCGCACTTCCTCGGGCCGGTCCCGGCGCGTCCGTGCCCGGCGCCGGCTCACGATGGCAAATACCACCTCGCCCCCCTTGCCGGGTGTGTACGTGGGCCCTTCGCCGACGAACGGCTGCACGAGCGGCTCGACCCGCAGGCCTTCCTCGTACGGCGTGAGGCAGAAGTGCGCCGTCGCATCGGATTCCACGTCCTGGGCGTCCGAGTCACCGCCTGCAATGTCGGAGTGAACAGTGACGAGCGAGCTCACCGACGAGACGGCTCTCACGATCCTGTCTTTGGAACTGGCGGGCACCACCAAGCCATCCTCCCCGAGCAGGGAGAAGATCTCCCTGTGCTTCTCGCCGAAGGTAGTGACGGCCAGGCGCGTCCGGGTCTCGAGCACGGCCTTGACACCGCTGCGCTCGGGCGGGGCAGGAATCAGCTTGATCCGCACTTCCTGCCCGTGGGTCGCGACGCGCAGTTGGGGTTCCGCTTGCACGACCTCGACTCGCGTGGACGGATCGTCCGCTCGGAACACGAGCGGATGCCCGACGAGCGGGTCCAACGCCCTCGAGACCAGCAGGTTGTATTGCGCCCGGCTGCGCCAGATATAGAGGTCGATGGCTTCGCAAATCCTCAGGTCCTGCGCTGTCATGAATGCAGTCTTCGTCCGCTTGTGGAGTCTCTTGAGCGACACGGCCCTTCCGCGGGTCCACTTCCCGGTCTTGCTTAGCTTCTGCTCGAAAGGCAGCAAGGCCTCGGGACGGTCGGTGCCTCTGAGCCGCCAGGTCAGCCTGGAGGCGGACTTCGCGGGCTTGCGACGCCTTTGGACGACCTCGCTCAACTGCTCTAGGGCCGCAAGGCTTCTTTCCCAAGGGGGCTCCTCGCGGATCGTGTCGAAAATGGGCGCGCTTCCCATCTCCCGATGGTTCTTGGGTGGGGCATCGCTAGCGGCTTCCTCCGGGCGCAACTTTCCTAGCAATCGGGCGAATTCGGCTGCCACCCAGTAATAGCCGCCCTCTTCGGCTTTGCGCTTCATGCGTCGAATCGACGCGACCTCCTGCCCGGCCGCCTCCGGGTCCACCCAGCAGAGCGCAGTGAGCATGAACAACTGATGGACAATCGGCTCGGATTCGATGCGATCGATCTGACCGGAAAGCTCGCCGGCACGCTGGGTCTTGCCCTCCGCGAAGTCGGCGGCACATCGGAGCGCCACGAGTAGCGCGAGATCTTCGGGTCGCTTGCGAAGCGCCATCTCAATGTATTTCCGGGCCTTCGGTACCGGACCTTGGTTTGCTTTGCCCAGCAGAGCAAGGAAATAGAAGGCGCCGGCCGGCGGGTCCAGCACGATGTCGCGTTTTCGCGTCAGCTTCCTGATTTGCGTGATGGCTGATTCGAAATGGCGGACCGCGGTCTCCCGGTCGCCGCGCACGCAACGTTCGCAGCCTCGCAAGAGCTGGGAATTCACGTTGTCGGTGGGCATCCATTCCAATGCGCGATCCAAGTCGCCCGCCAGCAAGTCGTGCGTCGCGATCAGCCGCCTGCGCCCCAGTTGCTCATCCGATTCGTCTTCGAGCGCTCTCAAGAGGTCGACCATATCGTCCGCAGGCGACAGGTACCGGTGGGCGCGCGAAACCAGCTGCCGGAGCACGGTGTCGCGGATAAGGGCGGCTCTCGACTTCACCCATTCCGCGTCAAATGGATTGTTGAATATCTGCTCGTACAGATTCACCAAGGGCCGAATGGCGAACGTTCCGCTCCACGCGTGAAGCAGCTCTTCGAACTGCTCGGGCTTGTTACGGTGGATCGCGATACGAAGTGCCTCGGCGAGATCCAATTGCCTGTAGCTGTAGTAGTAGTCGCCGACCGTATGCGGTCGACCCGGAATCGAGCTGTCCGCAACGTCCACCCAGCGGGCGAATCGTCCCCCGCGAGCGACTTCGCGGGCAATCAGCTCTGCGACCTCCTCGCTGCCTCGAAGTCGTCGATCGAACTCCACAAGGAGACCCTTGTCGAGCAAGTCGCGGAAGTGGCGCCGCGCAGTGGTTCGGGTGAATTCCCTCCCGTTCGCGGTGCGGCAGCCGGCTTTGTTGGCGCATGCGATCAGGTCGCTCCGAGACACTGAGCGCTTGAGCACCGACAGGATCTCGACCATGGCGCCGGGCACAGGCGGCAACGACGCGTACGCTGCGAACAGCTTCTTCTGCTTCGCGCTCACCGGAAGTTCCTAAGATCGCCCTCTCGGCCGTGCGAGCGACACGAGCGGCGCGGGCTCCGCCCACCACCCCTGCCGGGCGAATTGTCGCTGGCTCGACGGATCGCCCGAGCCGCTGCGCCGTGCGGCGGGATTGCCGTTGACCGGACACGACGCAACTGCCGCGGCGAACGCCCCAAGAGAGTGTGTCCGCGTATGCGCGGAATCAACGTAGCGGGCTTGCCGACACTCGCACGCAAACCCCTAGCGCACAGGCTGCTTTCAGGTTATCAAGTGCGCGATTTCTATCGTCGAAGGAGCGTCGGCCCGTCACGCAAGCAACTTCTCGATAACGCGACCGCCGACGTCTGTGAGCCGGAAGTCGCGGCCTTGGTGGCGGAATGTCAGCTTCGTGTGGTCCAGGCCGAGCAGGTGCAGGATCGTCGCCTGCACGTCATGCACCTCGATCGGGTCCTTGGTGATAAAGAATCCCAGCTCGTCGACTCCCCCGATCGTCTGGCCAGCCTTGATGCCGCCGCCCGCAAACCATATCGGGAAGTTTTCCACATGGTGGTTGCGCCCGGGAAGTTCCTGGATCTCGCCCATCGGGGTGCGCCCGAACTCTCCGCCCCAGATCACGAGCGTGTCGTCAAGCAGCCCCCGCTGCTTGAGGTCCGTCACGAGAGCCGCCGAGGCGCGGTCAACGGCCAGCGAGACTTCGTCGAGCTTTTCGGCCAAGTTGTTCACGCGATTGCCGTGGTGGTCCCATCCCGTGTGATAAAGCTGGACAAATCGGGTTCCCCTCTCGAGCAGCCGACGAGCCACGAGGCAGTTGTTCGCGAAGTTGGATTCGCCCGGCACGGCTCCGTACAGGTCGAGCGTCGCCTGGCTCTCTGTGGACAGGTCCATGAGTTCCGGTCCGCTGGTCTGCATGCGGTGCGCCAGCTCGTAGGACGCGATGCGCGTCGAGATCTCCGGATCCCCGACCTCAGCGAGACGAGCCAAGTTGAGCTCGCGGATTGCGTTGACGCGGTCCGACTGCCGTCCGGTGGAGTACCCGGGAGGGCTCGAGAGATTCGGAATTGGGTCCGCCGACCGCAAGAACTCAACCCCTTGGAAGGTGGTCGGCAGGAAGCCGCTGCCCCAGATGTTGACTCCGCCCATCAGGTTCTGCTCGCCTGACCGGAGGACGACGAAGGCGGGAAGGTTCCGCGACTCGCTGCCCAGACCGTAGGTGATCCACGAGCCCATGCTGGGGCGTCCGAAGCGCGTCGAGCCCGTGTTGAACACGAGCTTGGCCGGGGCGTGGTTGAAGTTCTCCGTCCGGAGCGTGTGGACCAAAGCGAGATCGTCCACGATCGAGGCCATGTGGGGGAAGACTTCCGACACCCAAGTGCCGGACTGGCCGTGCTGCCGGAAGTCGCGCTGCGGGCCCAGCAGCTTGGGGCGTTCCTTGGTGAACCGCTCCATGAACGCGAAGCGCTTGCCGTCGAGGAACGAGTCCGGCGTCGGCTGGCCGTCAAGTTTTCTGAGCTCTGGGCGCCAGAGCCATGTCTCGAACTGGCTCGGCGCGCCGGCCATGAACAGGTAGACGACCCGCTTGACCTTCGGGGCGAAGTGGGGAGCCCTCGGCACGAGCGGGTCGCGCAGATCGGGCCCCGCCGCCGCTCCAAAGCCGCGGCCTCCCATCAGGCCGCCGAGCGCGATGCCGCCGAGGCCGACGAAGCACTGGCTGTAAAAATGCCGGCGCGTGACGTGCAGAAGTGTCTTTTCCTGAGGTGTCATGGGGGATCACTCGCGGGTTATGAATTCGTCCAGATTCATCAGGACGCCCGCCACTGTCGTCCAGGCTGCCGCCTGGGCGCGGTCAAGGCCATCGTGGATCTCGGCGGAAAGAATCTCGTCAGCCTGCTCCGGATGGGTGCTGAACTCATCAAGCTGGGTCGCTGCCAAGCGCTCCAGAGCCCGCAACTCTCCTGCGGACGGCTCGCGCGCTAGGCATACGCGAAACGCGTGGTCGGCCCGCTCGGCAATGCCGCTGTCAGGCCGCTCTCTGAGCACGCGCCGGGCAAGGCCCTGAGCGAATTCGTGGAAGCCCGTGTCGTTGAGCAGCGTGAGGGCCTGCAAGGGGGTGTTGGACCGGTTCCGGCGGGTCGCCAGCGTCAGCGAGTCCGGGCTGTCGAAGACCATCAGCCCGGGATGCGGGCTGGTGCGCCAAAAATGCGTATAAAGCCCGCGCCGATAGCGGTTCCTGCCCTTGCTCTCCGGCCAAGGCCTGCGGATCATGACCCCGGGGGGCTGGGCCGGAAAGACGCTCGGGCCGCCGATCTCGGATTCCAGCATGCCGCTGGCCGAAAGCGCAACATCGCGCACGATCTCAGACTCCACGCGCAGTCGATTCTGGCGGCCGAGAAGGAGGTTCGACGAATCGGCTGAGGCAAGATCGGCGCGGAATGCAGAGGACTGCCGGTAGGTCGCCGACGTAACGATCAAGCGGTGCAGCGACTTCAGGCTCCAGTCCCTCGCCATGAATTCCGAGGCGAGCCAGTCGAGCAAGAGCGGATGGCTAGGCGGGTCGCCTTGCGTCCCGAAATCATTCTCTGTGGCGACGATCCCCTGCCCGAAGTACCGCTGCCAGATCCGGTTCACTGCAACTCGTGGCGTTAGCGGGTTGCGCCGGTCCACGATCCAGCGGGCTAGCGCCAGCCGATTCGGGTCGTCGGCCTCGAGCGGAGGCAAGACGTCCGGAGTCCCCGCCTCGACCTGGTCCCCCTTTCGCAGGAAGTCCCCCTGCAAGAAAATGTGCGTCGGGCGAGCTTCCGGCAGCTCGCGCATGACCAGGGTGCTCGGGATCTCGGGCAGCAACTTGTTGACGGCCGCGATCGCCTTCCGGCGCTCCTGGACGCCCGGATCTTGGGATAGGAAGGCGTTCTTGACGAAGACGAGCCTGCCTGCGACCCGCTCTTCCGGCGGCTTGCCCAGAATGCGCTGCACGCCGAGCGGAAGCTTCGCCAAATCCTCCTCCGTCAGTCCGGCCTCCCACTCGGGCTGCTTGAGCAGCAGGTCCTCCTCGTACCGATCTTGCTCCTCTCTCATTGCCTTGAGCTGAGCCTTGATGGCATCGCGCCGGAGGTACTGCTCGTCGCTGCCGAACTCCAGCAGCGGCTCGTAGGCCCGGGCACGGCCTTCCTGGTCGTTGAAATCGCCGCTGAGCTCGTCGATGCTGTTGAAGAAAGCGAAGAACTGATAGAACTCGCGCTGCGAGATGGGGTCGTACTTGTGGTCGTGGCAGCGGGCGCATCCCAACGTCAGGCCCAGAAAGGCGATTCCCGTCACGTCGACACGGTCCACCACCGCCTCCACTCTGTACTGCTCGAAATCAATTCCGCCCTCGAGATTGAGCAACGTGTTGCGATGGAAGCCAGTCGCGACGACCTGCTGCCTGGAGGCCCCCGGCAGCAGGTCGCCAGCAAGCTGCTCGATGACAAACTGGTCGAAGGGCAGGTCGCGATTCAGAGCGTCGATAATCCAGTCGCGGTACATCCAGATTTTGCGCGGCGCGTCGTTGTTGTAGCCGTTGGAGTCTGCGTAACGGGCGATGTCGAGCCAGTGACGGCCCCAGCGCTCCCCGTAGCGCGGGGAATCCAGGAGCCGGTCCACCATCCGCTCGTAGGCGCCGGGATCGGTATCCGCGAGGAAATCCCGCACATCCTCGGGAGACGGGGGCAGGCCGGTCAGGTCGAGATGCGCGCGCTTGGCGAGGGTGGCCCCCGGAGCCTCGGGAGACGGTTCCAAGCCCGCTTCCTCCAAGCGCGAAATAACGAAACGATCAAGCGGGTTCCTTACCCAATCAGTGTTGGCGACGGGCGGCGTCTCCGGGCGGGCGACCGGCTCGAAGGACCAGTGCCTGGCGACCCGGCCCGCCGTGGCTGAGGCGGTCACTTCCGGCCATGGAGCGCCTAGTTCGATCCAGCGTTCAATGGCAGCGACCTTCCTGTCCGAAAGCCTGCCGTCTGCTGGCATCTTGAGACCCGAAGCGTGGCGCAGTGCCGACAGGATCAGGCTCTCGGCCGGTCTCTCGAGGGACACGGCCGCGCCGCGGTTTCCGCCTTCCAGCAGGCTTTGGCGCGAGGCAACAGACAGGCCGCTGGTCCGCAGCTCGTCGTTGTGACACTGCGCGCAGCGAGTATGCAGAGTCGGCCGGACCTCGGACTCGAAGAAGCGGATCGCTTCGGGCGAGAATGGCGGGCCGGGCGCGGCCTGCGCTGGAACGGCAACTAGCGAAGCGACCGCTAGCGCTGCGAGCAGGGATCGCATGATGTCGCGGGCCTGCAATGTGCCGCGAGCGAATGCCAGGGGCGTAGGGGCGTGGCAGCGTCGAGGAACAAGCCCGCACCACCAAGTCTAGCACGGAGGGCGTCAATTCCAGAGCGCCCCGCGTCGAGATTCGGGTCGCGTGCCGGTCGCGAGCCCGGCCTGTCGTTGCTGTATCGGGTTGGAGGCAGTATTCTTGCTGATGCGGGAGACACGAGAGCCCAGCGGCTCGGCTCTCCGCTCGAGAGGACAGACAGGAGGACCCAATGAAGATGCTCAACAGACGCTACTTTCTGCGTTCCGCGGCGGGCTTCGGGGCGGCGGCATGCTTCGCTCCGCTGCGCGCCGCGGCATCCAAGATCGGCACCGCGCTGCGTATCACCGACGTCGAGGCACTGATCCTTCGAGATCCCCCGGAACGCAAGCCGGAAGACCACTTCGTCTCGATGACGCCGCTGGGTGCAACCACTGGCGGCGTCGGTCTCTGGAACCGGCTGGAAAGGGCCGAAACGGTAAGGCAGGGAGGCTACCGCCAGACACTGCTCGTCAAGGTGTCCACGGACCAAGGAGTCGTGGGCTGGGGCGAGTCGCACGCCGTGATGACGCCGCGCGTTGTCAAGACTGCGCTGACGGACTTGTTCCGCCCGATCCTGCTAGGCAAGGATGCCCGCCAGATCGAAGCGATCTGGGAGAAGATGTACTCCGCGCAGCGCCTGCGCGGCTATGGGACCGGGTATTTCACCCGCGCCATGGCGGGGGTCGACATCGCCTTGTGGGACATCGTGGGCAAAGCGGCCGGCGTGCCCGTGTACCAGCTGCTCGGCGGGAAGTTCCGTGACAGCATACCGACCTACCAAGGCGTAGGCGGGGGGCCTCCGGAAGAAGTCCGAGAAAACTCCCGGGCCCTCCTCGAGCGGGGATTCCCGAACCAGAAGATGAGCCTGGCGAAAGGGCGCGGCGAACAGGCTCGCGACGTGAATCGCGTGATCGCCGCAGCCGAGGTTCTAGCGGGCAAGGGACAGATACTCGTGGACTCCCTAGCCGGCTACACGCTCGCCGAGGCTACGCGAGTGGGACGCACGCTGGACGAGATCGAGAACCTCGGCTGGTGGGAAGACGTCCTGATGCCCGAGGACTACGGCGCGTACGCGATCCTCGCGGACCGCATGGACACGCCGATCTGCGCCGGGGAACAGTACTCGAATCGCTTCCAGTTCCGCGACCTGTTCGAGCGGCGGGCCTGCGACATCATCAACCCAGACACCGCGCGAGTCGGCATCACCGAAACGCAGCGAATTGCGATCATGGCGGACGCCTACAACATCCTGTTCGCGCCGCATTCGTCCATGGGCTCGGCCCCCTACCGAGCTTCGGCAATCCACCTGTGCGCGGCCACGCCCAATGCGGTGATTCTCGAAGGCGGCGAATCGTACACGCGCGGGTTCGGCAACGCCATCCTCAGCGTGCCGCTGCCCTACAAGCCCGGAAGCGTCGACGTGCCGGGCCGACCGGGGCTGGGATTTGAGTTCGATGAAAAGGAGTTGGCGAAGCTGGTAGTCGGTTGACCGCCGGCGCCCGACGCTTGGATCGGCGTTGGCGATTCCAGCTACGCAGGAGCCAAATGAAAGGCTACGATAGCGGGAACATCGCCTGCGGTGAAAGGAGAACGGCAATGAAGAACTGGATTGCTGCGGCTATTCTCGTGGTGGGCGTCGCCACCGCGACTTCCCAAGCTGCCGAGCCGATTGTCTGGGATCTGTGGCCCGGCAAGCCGCCCGGCGAAACGGAGGAACTTCCGCCGGAATTCGACACCACCAAGCCTGACGGCAGAATGGTGGCCGGGCGTCGCGTCATGCGATTGACCAACGTTTCCAGCCCTCTGGTTTCGATCTTCAAGCCGAAGCCTGCGATAGATACCGGAACGGCCATCATCATCGCGCCCGGCGGGGGGCACAACATCCTCGCCTATGACCTCGAAGGGACCGAAGTGGCCGAGTGGTTGAACTCGATCGGCGTAACAGGCATCGTGCTCAAGTACCGGGTGCCGGCGCGAGATCCAGCCAAGCGGTGGCTGGCGTCCGTCCAAGACGGCCAAAGGGCGCTGAGCCTCGTGCGCGGACGAGCGCAAGAGATTGGAATCGACCCCGCCAAGATCGGAATCCTCGGGTTCTCTGCCGGCGGCTCCCCGGTGCGCTATGCAGCCTTGATTGCTGAACGACTCTACGACCCGGTTGACCGCTACGACAATGTGCCCTTCCGTCCGGATTTTGCGGCGCCGATCTATTCAGGCGGAATTCCGGAGGGAGCGACCATCACGAAGGACTGCCCGCCGTTCTTCATGGTGATCGCACACGACGACCGAGACCGCTCCATTGCGGTCGCCCAACTGTACATCGCCCTCAAGCGGGCGGGCGTCTCGGCGGAACTGCACATCTACGAAAGCGGCGGCCACGGATACGGCTTGCGACCGACCGACCGTCCCGTGACCCGCTGGACCGATCGCATGGAGGATTGGCTGCGACGACTGAAATTGCTGTAGCCCTACCTAGCCGTTCGGTGCCGCTTGGCCGTTCCGAGCATCGAACGGCGCCAGCGAAGACGCGCCGGAGCCAAGCCGAGGCAGCCGCCGAGGCACCTATCTCGCGGGAGGCTCGGCGCCAACCGACTCCAGGTACGCGAGTAGCGCACGCTCCAATTCCGCCGCCTTTTCCGGCATCTTCGCGCTCAGGTCGTTCCGCTCGCCCACATCGGTCGACAAATCAAAGAGCAGGCGGCTGCGAGGACGCGTTGGATTCGCATACCTGAGGAGCAGCTTGTAGTCGCCGATGCGGACAGCGGACGAAGGATCGCTGCGGCGCAGCGGGCGGTGGAAAACGAGGCCGCCGAAGGCACGCGCGACTTGGCCTGCGCCGCCGTTCTCAAGCACCTTTCGGAAGCTGCCGCCGTCGATTTCGGGGGGCAGCGGCGCTTGGCCGCCAGCAAGATCATAAAGTGTCGGCAGCAGGTCGGATCCGACGACCGGCACTTGGGAAACCGAGTTCAGCTCCACGCCCGGACCAGCCACCAGGAAAGGCACTCGGACGCCGCCCTCGTACAGAGTGTGCTTGGCGCCATTGAGGGGACGGTTCGGTGGCTCCGGCGACTTTGGCACGCCAGGAATCGTGCCGCGGCCGCCATTGTCGGCCATGAAGATCATGTAGGTGTTCTCCGCGATGCCAAGGCGCTCCACGGCGTCCAGGAGGCGGTCGATCGATTGATCCAAGTCGTATAGCATTCCGGCAAAGGCATGTGTGACTGCACGATCTGGAAGGCCCTTGTCCTTGAACATCTCAAGCGACGCTTGGCGCGTCTGTACCTGCAAGTGGGTCGCGTAGTGGCTGACCTGCAAGTAGAAGTGGTGATCGGGAATCTGCCGCTCGATGAAGTCGATCGCCCGGTTCGTGATGGCAAAGGCCAACTTGGGATCCGCCATGACGACGCTGCGGCCCCGCTCTGGCATCGCAGCCGGCATTCCGCCGGTTCGGTTGGTCGTCCAGCCATCGCTCTCGTCAAAGCCGACATCGTCCGGGCTGGCTCCCATCTGCGAGCCAAACTTGCCGAAGTGAGCCGTGCTGTAGCTTGGGTCGGCCTGCTTGAGCGCCCCGGGAAGCGTAAGGCGCCCGTTCCAGTCGAATTCCGACTTGAATTCCGTGCCGCGCTGCCGGGCCGGTGTCATGCCGCAGAAGATGCTCCGCCGAGTTGGCGTGCATAGCGGTGCCGGCGCGTAACCGCTCGCAAATCGCATGCCGAGTTTGGCCAAGCGCTCCATATTGGGCGTTTCAAGATAGGACCAAGCGGCATCGGCTAGGTTGGAATCCATCGCGAACGACAGCTGGCTCCAGCCTTGGTCGTCGGTCAGGACAAAGATGAAGTTCGGCTTTCCCCGCCCTGCGGCTAACGCCGCCAGCAGCGTGGCGAGCAGCGCAGCACGCGCGCGGTGCGGATGGCGGTCTTGGCGGACATTCTGGCTCCCCGGGCCATCGTAACAGCGAATCCCCAGCACTCAGTTGCCTTCTTGCCGTTCGCTTCAGGCAGGCAGGCGCGCGGAAATGAGGGCGAGATCGTCGCTATGACCCACAGCAGGCCGGAAATGTAGAATTGAACCGTGATGGTCACTCGTACCGCGCGTGCCGAGATTGATACCGGGGCCGGAGAGCCCGGTAGCGATGCGCTAGTCTCGAATCGGCGGGCGGCGCAGCAGCCGGGCATCGCCAGACACATTCGTCTTTCTGTTGCGTCGTTGGCACTCGTCGCTATCGCTTCGTGGACATCCGCGTACGCTCAAGACGGCGCTGTTCGCAGGGGCTGGGACGGCCGCCCCGACCTGAATGGAATTTGGCAGGCAATCGGCACGGCGCACTGGAACCTGGAGGACCATCCCGCGGGCCCAGGCCATCCCGACCTCGGGGCGATCGGAGCAGTTCCGCCGGGCCAAGGCGTCGTGGTCGGAGGCGAGATCCCATACCTGGAAGCCGCGTTGGAGCAGCGCAAGAAGAACGCCCGGAACCGCATGACCGCGGACCCCGAGGCGAAGTGCTTCCTGCCTGGCGTGCCACGCGCGACGTATCTCCCTTATCCGTTCCAGATCATTCAAGGCGACAAGAAGATCATGCTGCTGTACGGCTTTGCCGAGGCGAACCGGACCATCCATATGGACAAGGAAAACCCGGAGCCGCCTCCCCTGGACAGCTGGATGGGGCGGTCGCACGGCCGTTGGGAAGGAGACACGCTGGTTGTCGACGCGGAAGGCTTCAACGGCGAAGCTTGGTTCGATCGCGCCGGAAACTTCGCCAGCTCGGCGCTGCGTGTCGAGGAGCGCTATACTCCGCTCGGCCCGAATGCAATCCAGTACGAGGCGGCGATCACGGATCCCACGGTGTTCTCGCGTGCCTGGAGAATCCGGCTGCCGCTGTACCGGCGCTTGGAGGAGAACGCACGGGTGCTGGAATTCAAATGCGTGGAGTTCGCGGAAGACTTGATGTACGGCCATCTGCGCAGGAAGCCGACGCGGTGACTGCGGGGCCGGAAGGAGTGATTCGGATGACTGTAGCTAGGCGGTACCCTCTCGGGCTATTGGCGATTGTGACAGTGCTGCCCCCGGCTGCCCTCTCGGCCGACTATCACCACGTCCAGATCACCGCTGCCAGCCCTTCCGAGGCGGTGCGCTGGTACGAGCGGCACATGGACTGCAAGCCGCTGGCAGACCGCAACGACACGGCGAACTGCGACGACGTGGAGCTGATCTTCGTCGCCCAGCCGACGATGGGAAGCACGCAGGGCACGGGCGTGAACCACATCGCCTTCTCCTATGCCGACCTCGACGCCAAGATGGGAGAGCTCGAAGCGGTCGGCGTGCGGGGCTCGGGAGTACGCCTGCAGCGCTTCGACGGCGGGGCGACGCTGCGCGAGTTGCCGGGCTTGTTCAAGCACGGTTTCGTGTTCGATCCTTGGGGCACTCGGATCGAGCTGGTCGAAGACCCGGACGACCAGGGATTCCACCACGTCCATCTCAGCGCGGCCGATCCGGACGCGACCTTGGCTTGGTACCGCGACGCGTTCGGGGGCGAGCACGCCAAGCTGAAGGAGCGGGAAGCCGGGCTGCGATTCGGAGACGTATGGCTCCTGGCCGCTCGCCATCCCGGTGGAATGCCGGCCCCGACGCAATCCCGCGCGATCGCCCACATCGCCTTCTCGGTACCTGATCTTGACGGGGCGGCCCCGCGGATGCGCCGCAACGGCGTCGAGTTCGAGGCGCGCCCAGCGACGCCCGAGAACGGGCGCACCAAGGCCAAAAGAGCGTTCGCACGCGGTCCGGACAACGTCACAGTGGCCGTGGTGGAGCCCGGGTTCGAAGGCGTGGAAGCCGTGAGGGCAGCGGCACGGGCGAGCGACACCACAGAACCCTACTCAACGCCGACGACCCCATGGGGCGAACCGGACCTCCAGGGCGTGTGGACGGGCAATGCCGCGCACGGCATCCCGCTAGAGCGCCCGACAGACCTGGAGGACGTGGAAGCCCTGACGCCGGAACAAGCAGCCGCGCGGCGCGAGCGAGGCACCCTGGGGAGCATTTGGGGATACGAGCGCGAATGGCGCGATACCACGCTCGGCTACGACAAGATGGCGCCGTCCACCCAAGTGGCGATGATCGTCGACCCGCCGAGCGGAAGGCTGCCCGCATTAACTCCCGAAGGCAGGAGAATGGCGGAACAAGCGCGCCTCGAGCGGCAAGGAAAGGCCGGCAGGCCGCCGGCCGGGCCGGAGGACCTGACCCCGTATGTCCGCTGCATCACGCGCGGCATCCCGGGCATGATGATGCCCGGCATATACAACAACGGATTGCAGATCGTGCAGGGTCCGGGATACGTAGCTATCCAGAAGGAAATGATTCACGAAACCCGCTCCATTCCGACGACACCGAGGGAACGCGCGGGACCCAAGCTGACTTCATGGCTGGGAGATCCGCAGGGCCGCTGGGAAGGAGACACCCTGGTGATCGAATCTGAGCGGTTCAACGGCAAGGGGTCCTATCGCGGATCCACGGCGGCCATGAAGCTCACCGAGCGTTTCACCCGAGTGGGGCCTGCCAAGCTGATGTACCAGTTCACGGTTGACGATCCCAACGTCTGGGTAGAGCCCTGGACGGCCATGTTCGCGTTCGATCTCGACGACGAGCAGTACGAGCTGGTCGAATACGCGTGCCACGAAGGGAACTATGGCATGTTCAACATACTCAGCGGGGCTCGAGCCAAGGACAAGCAGGCGGCCCAAGCCGCCCGGTGAGGAGGTGCGTCCCATGGCAAGAACACCAGCTATCGCTTGCGCGGGGCTTTGCCTAGCCGTTCTCATAGCTCTGGCCCCGCTCGCAGCCCATCACGCGTTCTCGTCGGAATTCGACGCCGCCAAGCCGGTCAGGCTGCGCGGCAAGATAACCAAGATGGAGTGGATCAATCCGCACGCTTGGATGCACGTCGAGGTAGAGACGGAAGCTGGCGGAACAGAGAACTGGATGATCGAGGCTGGCCCTCCGGGCGCGCTCGTGCGACGCGGATGGCGCAAGGACTCCGTCAAGCCCGGGGTTGAAGTGCTGGTGGAGGGGTACCGCGCGATCGACGGCACGAACAAAGCCAACGGCCGCGATGTGACACTACCGGACGGGACGCGGCTGTTCGCTGGATCCTCCGGAACCGGGGCCCCTTACGACGACCGGCGCTAGCCTGAATTGTGGCTAGGCAGGCCTCAGGGGCCGGCCCAATTGTCGCGGGACTGCGTCGCTCCAATTCCGAGTCGGTCTAAATAATCGCTTCTTCTCGCCGTCGCCCGCATAGTCGAGTAGGAGGGGGCATTACCGCGCCCCTCCCCTCACAGACCCGAGCGTGCGCGTCTAACGCACTCGGTTCCTCACATGGCAGGTTCGCTCAAGGGGAAGAGCGGAGCAGTTGTAGCGGGCCGAATGCGAAGCCTCGGCAGAGGGTGCCTCCGCAGGAGTTCCCGCATTCTGTCCCAGTTCAGGCGCGCTTTATGGCTGCGACGCGATAACCATTTCCGCCAGATGTGCGTGACTTGGTATCGAAAACTCGACAGCCGCACGCTGTTGCCCCTGAGACCGTAGTAGTTCCCGTGCCCCCGTAGCACGCTCGCGAGATGCGCCCATTGCTTGGGCACCGCGTCGTGCCGGTGTCTGCGACACCAATCATTCACGGCTCTCAGCGCACGTGCGAACCGGCTCCTGGCCGTGGTCTGGCGCACGACGGAGCTTCCCTTCCGTGTTCGCACCCAGTAATGGGTGAGACCGAGGAAGTCGAATGCCGCGCCCTGCCCGCGCCCTCGGAGCCGGTTCGGTCGGAAGTCCAGATACCGCGTCTTGTCCGGGTGGAGCCGCAGCCCGTACCGTTCAAGGCGCTTGCCTAGCACGGCGAGCACCCGCTGGCCGTCCCGGTCGTTCTCGAAGAGCATCACGGCGTCGTCGGCGTATCGCACCAGCAGGCTTCTCCCCCGCAGGCGTGGTCGCACCGTTTCGTCGAACCATTGGTCCAGCACGCAGTGCAGGAACGCGTTCGCGATGAGGGGTGAGATCACACCGCCCTGAGGGGTGCCCTTCCCGGTCCGTTGCAGGACGCCCTCTTCGAGCACCCCTGCCTTGAGCCACTTGTTCCCCATCTTCCGTACTGCTCCGCCCTTGATCCGCAGGTCGAGGAACTCCCGCAGGTGCTTGTGCGAAATCGTGTCGAAATATTTCGAGATGCCCGCGTCAATCACCCACCGCTTCCCTGTCATCACGCCCTCCCGCACTGCGTGCAGGGCGTCATGGGCGGAGCGGCCCGGGCGGAAGCCGTATGAGCAGCGCAGGAAATCCGCCTCGTACACTGGCTCCAGCAGCATCACGATCGCTCTCTGCGCCACCTTGTCCTCGAACGTGGGGCTGCCAAGGGGCCGTGTCGTGCCGTCCGCCTGCGGGATATGGTGCCGCCGGACCGGCGGTGCGACGTAGCTACCGGACTTGATCCGACCCAGCAGGTCCAACAGGCTAGCCTCCAAGTCCTTCTCCTAGTCCGCTGCCGTCACGCCGTCGATGCCTGCCGCACCATCCTTGCGCGTCAGCCGATACGCCTCCTGCATCCACTCGAGGTCGATGAAGCGGCGCAGCGTCGTGAACACCCGCTCCGGGTGCTCCCTCGCCTGTTCGGCTATCCACTGTCGTTTCGTGGACGTGTTTGTGGAACTCATGGTTTCCTCCAGCGTTTCCTTCCAGTGGTTCTGACCATGTGGCGCCCCCCTTCCCTCGGACGGGTCCCGGCGGTCCCGGTTCCCCGCCGTCTGCCGGTACTACGAGGGCGCTGCGACTCCCTGCACTGCATCCCTTCGGCTTATTGATTCACCAGCCGGTACCACGCCTTGCCTGCTTGTTCGCTCCCGGCCCCCCACAGGCAGGGGCGGGCCCGGACCCTTTGTTTCGGCCAGTGGTCCGTCTTCCGGCCATCATGCGTGGACAGTGCGCGGCCTCCCAGGTTCCCCGGCGAGCCATCCCGTGGCTATGCGGACGTTCTCTGACCCCGGCCGACCCGTTGCGCCTCGCCAATAGCGGCGCTTCCGGTGCAGCCCCCGCAATTATAAGAACGAAGCCGTCGACGTTGAGGATTTCGAGGCTCAATAGCGTCGCTTCACCACCCGCTGTGTACGCTTCACGACACCTGTTACCAAATGCCGTGCCACACTCGCTCCCGGCTGGCGGACTACGCCTTTGCCGGGCAGGTGTCGAACCTGCTGGCTCGCGGTGCAAGCTTTCAGCTCATTCGCATCCTCCCTGCCAGGGCTTGCCCTGGCGCACTATAATCCCCGTAGCCCACAACGCCGGGAGCCGACCTTTACTTGCAAAGGGTGGCGACTGGCCTGCGACGGCCATGGCTGCGCATTCGGTTGCGGGCGGCAAGCACGAGGGCCGGAACGTTTCGAAAGACCGGCCTGGGGAATTCGCGCTCGAATCGGGACAAGCCGACAGGGAGGGAGGATTCGGATGACCAGAGGAATTTGCAGTCTGATCGCGCTGGCGGCGACCATCGTTCTGCCCCAAGTCGCCGCTTCGGAAGAAAACTGGACGCTCCCCCGCACTCCATGGGGCGATCCAGACTTGCAGGGCTTGTGGACGAACGAGACAATCACGCCTTTCGAGCGGCCCGCGAACGCTGCAGAGAAATCAGTTCATTCGGAAAAGGAAGCAGCGGCGATCGAAGAGGGGGTCGCAAAGCGTCGCGCAGCTTCGGACGGCACCTCGCCTACCGGCTCGGTTGGCTCCTACAACCAAGTTTGGATGGACTCGGGCACGCGGTTCCTGCCAACCCGGCAAACTTCGCTTGTCGTCGACCCTTCGGACGGCAGGGTACCCGTCAGGCCTGCGGCAGAGGCAAGGAGAGACTTCAACCGCGCCCACGAGGGAGACTCGTATATCTACATGAGCGTTTGGGACCGCTGTATCTCGCGAGGAGTGCCGGGCTCGATATTTCCAGCGGGGTACAACAATGCGTACAGGATCTTCCAGACTCCCGATTACGTGGCGATTCTCTACGAAATGATTCATGACGCCCGCATCATTCCGATGGATGGCAGACCGCGCGTTGACGAGAACGTTCGCCTGTGGATGGGCGATTCGCGGGGCAAGTGGGAAGGCGATACGCTGGTCATTGAAGTGACGAATTACACCGCCAGAGGTTGGATCGCATCCAATGGCGCTGCCCGGCGGATCAAGGGCATTCCGCAAACAGAGGATCTGAAAGTCGTCGAAAGATTCACGCGCACCAGCGAAGACACGATCCAATACGAGGTTTCCATTGAAGATCCGGAGATCTACACAAGCCCCTGGAAAATCGCGATGCCGCTGACCGCGGATCCGGAATATGAGATGTACGAGTACGCCTGTCACGAAGGGAATATGGCCGTGGAACTGGCACTCAGCGGCGCGCGGGCAGTTGAACGGGCTGCACTGGAGGACTCGGAGGGGGAGCGCTGAGGACCGAGTCTCGCATGACCGGCCAACCGCTGTGGATTTCGGGGTAGGTTCGATTCCTGCGCTCTTGCGACGAATTCTTCAGCCTGCTGGGGAGGGGCGCCGGTCCAACTGCAGCGAGAACGACCCCAGTCGGGACATTCGACCTATGCGGTCCCAGCGCCGACCGAGAATGCGATCGATTCTTGACGGAGGCAAGCATCTCTGAAAGGCTCTGAGAGCATCGAATGGAGGTGGACCGACACTAGCAGCATCCACGTGATCGCCGGGATTCATTGCGCACCAACGCCGGCGACCGGCGCGGGAGAAAGCCGCGGGCTCGGTTGGGGAGACTGATTCTTAGCATCCGTGCTAGGCTCGCAGGCGACTGACAGGAGGGCGTTTCGAATGACGTACAGAATGTGTGTTGCGATCGCGATCGTTGCGAGCTTGGCTGTGCCCGCGCTGGTTGCAGAGGACGGCGAGTGGGAATTGCCCCGCACTCCTTGGGGTGACCCGGATTTGCAGGGCCTTTGGACAAACGAGACGATCACGCCCTTCGAGCGACCTCTCGAGCAAGACAAGGAGTTCCTCACATCCGACGAAGCTGCGGCCATCAAGGAGAGCGTCGCGCAGCGTCGTGCAGCCACGGACGGGACATCGCCGCCCGGAAGCGTCGGCGGGTACAACCAGTTCTGGCTCGACTCGGGCACGGAGTACCTCCCAAGTCGCCAGACATCCCTGGTCGTCGACCCGCCGAACGGGAGAGTGCCCACGAGACCTTCCGCCGAAGCCCGCAGGGACTTCAACAAGGCGCACCAAGGGGACTCGTACGACTACATGAGCGTCTGGGACCGGTGCATTTCGCGTGGAGTCCCAGGCTCGATCTTCCCCGCCGGCTACAACAACGCGTACCGGATACTGCAAACTCCGAAGCACGTGGCGATCCTTTACGAAATGATCCACGACGCCCGCATTATCCCCTTGGACGGAGGGTCTCACGTGGATGAGAGGATTCGTCTCTGGATGGGCGATTCGAGGGGCCGATGGGAAGGCGACACGCTGGTGGTGGAAGTGGCCAACTATACCGACAAGGGCTGGATCGCCTCGAATTCGGCGTCCAGACGGATCAAGGGCATCCCGCAAAGCGGGGACCTGACGGTCGTCGAGAGATTCACTCGCGTCAGCGAGGACACGATCCAATACGAAGTCACCATCAAGGACCCCGAGATCTACACGGCCCCTTGGAAGATCGCCATGCCTTTGACGAGCGATCCCGACTACGAGATGTACGAGTATGCGTGCCACGAAGGCAACATGGCTGTGGAGTTAATCCTAGGGGGAGCCCGCGCGGAAGAGAGCGCGTCGCGCAAGGCTTCGGCGAGTGGGCTCTGAGAGGATTGTCGAAATAGAATCGATCGATTCGTGTCAGGAGGGCAGTGTCAATACCGTTTCATGTATTGTTCTGCCCCCCTTTTTTTCAGTGTGATTGCCACTAGAATTTACTGAATCGTCTAGAATTTCACAGCTAATGGAACCAATATGGTGTGATCCAATCGCCCTGCAAAATGATCCGACTATTTAGTGAGTAATGCATTTCCAATGTAGCCTTTCGGTCAAAATGCCGCTTTGATCCCGAAGGTCCCAGCTGCATTCTTCATTGCGAGTGCCATGCGGTCCACGTACTTTCCACGACACCGCCTTTGAAGGCCTTGGCCAGCTAGCTCGAAGTCGTTGGCCCCCGCCAATCCGGCCGACGGGGACCAACCCCTTCTCCTGTCCTTGCGGGCCCTGAGGATTCAGCTGCATCCAGAAGTGGAACCGCAGTTCGGACAGAGATGGCAGCTCCCGTTCACCGTCATGATCGATCCGCACTCGGCACACAGTGGCCCGTCCACTGGAATCCCTTGGAATACGAGTCTCTGTTGCGGCTCCGGCTCGGTCGGTTTCAGCACGGAAGCTTCGCCAGCCTCGCTCGCCGAGTACTCGCTTGAGATGAACTTCGCCCCCATCCACCGGAAGATGTAATCGGTGATCGACTTTGCGTAGCGGATTTCCTCGTTGTTCGTCCACCCGCTCGGCTCGAACCGCACGTGCCGGAACTTGTCGACGAGCGTCTTGAGCGGCACGCCGTACTGCAAGGTCAGCGAAATCGCTGTGGCGAAATTGTCCATCAGCCCGCTAATGGTCGAGCCTTCCTTCGCCATGCGAATGAAAATCTCTCCCGGTGTCTTGTTGTCCTCGTACAGGCCGACCGTCATGTAGCCCTCATGACCGCCCACCGAGAACTTGTGCGTGACCGACTGGCGCTCGTCTGGCAGCCTCTTGCGCAACGGCCGCATTCCGTTATCGGCTTTGGCGGCCCCCTCTTTGCCGCCCTGCGTCTTGCCCGTGCTGAGCGGCTGGACGGCCTTCGATCCGTCACGGTAAATCGCAACGGCCTTGAGGCCAAGACGCCATGCCTCCATGTAGGCGTCAGCGATTTCCTCGGCAGCGGATTCCTCCGGCATGTTAATCGTCTTGGAAATGGCGCCGGAGATGAACGGCTGCACGGCAGCCATCATCTTCAGGTGTCCCCGGTACTCGATGGCGCGTTCGCCGTTCTGCGCCTTGAAGCTGCAGTCGAAGACCGGCAGGTGCTCGCTCCTGAGGCCAGGGGCGCCCTCGATGGTCTCTGTCGAGTCGATGTGACTCAAGACCGCGTTCGCAATGTCGGGGGGGTAGCCGAGGCGCACCAGCGCTTCGTTCACCGTGTTGTTGACAATCTTGATCAATCCCCCGCCAACAAGCTTCTTGTACTTGACCAAGGCCAGTTCAGGCTCGATCCCGGTGGTGTCGCAGTCCATCATGAATCCGATCGTTCCAGTCGGCGCGATGACTGTGACCTGCCCGTTCCGGTACCCGTGCTCGCGACCGAGTTCGTAGGCCTCCTGCCACACAGTGTCCGCGCTCTCGCGAAGGTCTGGCTGCACTCCGTCGCGACCAATCCGCGCGGCGGCCGAACGATGCATGCGGATCACGTCCAGGAACGGCTTTCGGTTCTTCTCGTAGCCCTCGAAGGCGCCCTGCACGGCCGCGACCCCAGCGCTAGTAAGGTACGCCTGGCCGCACATCACAGCCGTGATCGAACCTGCTATGGCCCGCCCGCGGTCGGAATCGTACGGCACGCCCATCGACATCAGCAGGCCGCCCAGGTTGGCGAAGCCGAGCCCGAGCGGACGGTAGGCGTGCGAGTTGGCGGCAATGCTCGCCGTTGGATACGCGGCCCCGTCGACTAGGATCTCCTGGGCCAGGATCATGGTGTGGACCGCACGCCGGAACGACGCCACATCGAACTCGCCGTCCGGCAGCAGGAAGCCTTTCAGGTTCAGCGACGATAGGTTGCAAGCCGAGTCATCTACAAACATGTACTCGGAACAAGGGTTCGACGCGTTGATGCGATCCGTGTTCTTGACCGGGTTCCAGCGGTTGATGGTCGAGTCGAACTGCATGCCGGGGTCGCCGCATTGATGAGTCGCCTCGGCAATCTCTCGCAGCAGATCCTTCGCCCGGTGCCGCTCCTTCGGCTGCCCGCTCAGAACGGATCGAGTCCACCAGTCGCCGCCCGCATCCGCGGCCGCCATGAACTCGTCCGTGACACGCACGGAGTTGTTGGCGTTCTGGAACGCAATGCTGGCGTAGGCGTCCCCGTCAATCGCGCTATCGTATCCGTTCTGAATCAGCGTATGCGCCTTCTCCTCCTCCGTGGCCTTGCACCAGATGAAGTCCTTCACGTCCGGATGATCGACGTTCAGGATCACCATCTTGGCTGCCCTGCGAGTCTTGCCGCCTGACTTGATGACCCCTGCAAACGCGTCGAATCCCTTCATGAACGAAACGGGGCCGGAAGCCCGCCCGCCTCCGGCGAGACCAGCGTCGTTCTCCCGGATGCTCGACAGATTCGAGCCAGTGCCCGAACCCCATTTGAAGAGCATGCCCTCGGTCTTCGCCAGGTCGAGAATCGACTCGAGCGAATCGCCCACCGAGTTGATGAAGCAAGCCGAGCACTGCGGTCGATGCTCGTCGGGATTGAGCGTCGTGACGCGGCCGCTCCGCTTGTCCCATGCCCAGCCGTAGCCTCGCGATTCCTTGACGACGCCCACATTGAACCAGACCGGCGAGTTGAAGCTCGCCTTCTGAGCGAGCATGAGGTGAGCTAGGTCATCGCGGAAGCTCTCGACATCTTCCGCTGTCGCGAAATACTCGCCGTCGGCCCCCCAGCCCGCAACCGTGTTCACCACGCGCTGTACTAGCTCTCTGAGGCTGCACTCGCGATCCGAGCCACCGACCGTGCCGTGGAAGTACTTGCTCGCGACGATGTTTGTCGCGGTCTGCGACCAGGCGCTCGGCATATCCACGTCGTTCTGCTCGAACACCGTGTTGCCCTCGGCGTCCGTAATGACGGCATTGCGCTTCTCCCACTTGAGAACACTGTAAGGAGTCTGGCCTGCTGGAAGATCGCATGTGAAGTAGCGTTTGAATGCAGCGCCCCGCGTTCGGCGCGCCTGTGCTTCTCCAGGTGGCGCATTGACGCGGGGGGCCTCCCGAACGTTCTTGCGTACGTCAGATTTGATGCGGAGTCGGCTCACGGTTGGTCCTTCGGCTAGCTTTACATTTACTCACATGATTCGCATCGGAAGATCACATTCGCCAATCTCTTGCGAATGGCGCGCATGAACCCGGTTTCGTGCAATCACCACACGAAACAATGTTGTACCGTCGAAACACCCTACTAAATCTTGTGGGGCAGTTCCGAGCATTCAGAAATCCTAACAGACCCCGCGCCTGCTTGCAACTGCCTGAGAGCTACTTCTTGCGGGCGGTTCTCGTGCGTATTTTCGACTGGTCTGTTTTGCTGCTTGCTAGCCGTGACATGCAAAAATCTTTATCCACCAATACGATAGGATGCTCTCTTTCAGAGCCAACCTAAAGTGCGGGTAGGCTTCGTGCAGCGATTAGCCCTCGGGAGACTGGATTTCATGCCGGACGAAAACTCCGTTTAGAGCGCCGGTTTGGAGGATTCGGCCAAAGAATCGTTCAATCCAACCGCCTTCGGCCGGTTCCTTGGACGCGCTATGCCCATATCGACTGAGTTGCCTCGCGGCCTACGCGCGCTTCCCCGCTCTGGACCACCGCCAACTTGGTGGCGATCGGGCCGATCATTTCGTAGAGCACGACAGCCGACAGGACGATCGTAGAGATCTGGTCGTAGTACTCCGGGAACTGCCGACTGATCGTCAGTACCAAGCCGATGGCCAGTCCAGCCTGGGTAAGAAGGCCGAAGCCAAGATAATGCTGCACTTGGGTGTCCATGCCCAGCCTGCGGCTCCCGAGCCAGGCCCCCGCGAACTTGCCCACGCCCCGTGCGAGCAGGTACGTGATTCCGACACCACCCATCGTAGCCAGGCGGCTGACGTCGAGGTCGGCACCGGCCAGGACGAAGAAGATCGCGTAGAACGGCGGGTCGGTGCCCGCCAGAGCCTTGAACAACCGGCGGCTGCGGCGCGACAGGTTCACCATCGTCGCGCCCACGGCCAGGCTAGCGACCAACGGGGAAAGGTCCAGGATCCTCGCTAGACCCACGCAGAGCAGGATCGAGCCGGCCAGCAGAATGAGCATCTCTCCCGTCTCGCTCACCTGCCGCGCCCAGCCAGCCAGCATGAGGCCGGTCAGGAAGCCCAGAGCGGCCGATCCGGCCAGCTGCCACAGCAGCGGGAAGCCTGCATGGAATACCGTTTCCAAGAAGCCCTGCTGGCCCCACCGGGCGACCAGATCGACGCATGAAGCGCAGGCGATGTAGGCGACCAAGCAGAAGATGTTGTTTACCGCGATGATGCCGAGCAACGCGTCGCTGAGCGGCCCGCGCGCGTTGCACTCGCGCAGAACCATCAACGTGGATGCCGGTGCCGTCGCGATCGAGATCGCGGCCAGCAGCAGCGCGACCTGCCACTGCAGGCCTACGACGAACATGCCCGCCAGAACCAAGCCGGCGGCTAGAACGGACTCCATCAATGTCAGCTGCACGATCTTCCGTCCGATGCTGCGCACCAAGCTGTACTCGAACACGGCACCGATCGAGAACAGGATCAGCCCGAGCGCCACCTCGCTCAGTGCCTCGAGCGCCTGGATGTTCTCGTGGCTCACCCATCCCAGCATCGAGGGCCCGAGCGCGACGCCCGCAAGAATGTAGCCGGTCACCTCGGGGATGCGCAGGACGCGCACCAAGTGCCCCGCCAGCAGAGCCAGGAGCAGGATCAACCCCAGGGAGGAAAGCTCATTCATCGGCTTGGACCAAGCTGCCCCAGATGCGCCCGCGACGCTCCAGAACGAAATGAGCTGGCCGGCCCGCGTTTTCGCGGAAGATGGCCCCGAGATTCTCAAAGGAGCTGGGCATCTTCTGGTTCACCGACAGCAACCGGTCGCCGGGAAGCGCCCCGGCTCGCTCGGCTATGCTGCCGGGAATAACAGACATCACCGGCAGGCCGCCCCCTTCGCCGACGAAGCCGCGGGTTGAGACCGCAGCCTCCGTCGCGGCACGAGCCACCAGCCGGATGGTCTGGACGCGCCTTGCCCGCCAGATCCTAAGCTCGTGGACCTCGTGCGAAACCGGCAGGACGAGACGTTGCAAGTCGGCCATCGACTCGACCGGTACGTCGTCCAAGGCCAGTACCATGTCTCCCGGCATCAGGCCCGCCTGGTGCGCACGGTATCCCCACCAGACTTCTCGGACGAGGACACCCGTCGGGCGTCCGAAGAATTCGAGCTCCGCCTCTCCAGCCGGTCCCGGCCGCATCCCGTAACGAGCGACCAGTCTGTCCTGAAATGTCGCCGGCTCCCGGGCTCGCGATTCGAGCGCGCCGACTTCTGCCGCGACCAAGGTGCCTGAGCAGTCCAGCGCGACAGCCACCAAGCCTCCGTCAATCGAGAAGATGCCGGCTCCCGGCTGCATCGAGCCGAAGTCAAGGTTCGTCTGGACCTCGGAGAGATCAATCTCCCCGCAGCGGCGGTTGGTAACGCCGAACAGGTTGCCCGCGGAATAGCGCAGCCCGCCGTTCCGGGACCGCCATACCGCCAGGATCCAGGCCCCGCGGCCGTATAGCCGTACCGGCCTGCGGTCGCTGACCCTCGCGTCCAGGGGTGCACCGAGCAGCACGTACGGCAGATGAGGAGCGGAGACACCCGTCTTCAACTCAACTTCCCTGTTTCCTAGTGCTGTCTTGTCCTGTGCTGGGAAAGGGCCCAGGCGGGCTGCCGTCACCACCTGCCCTGCCTGCCACACTACCCCGCTGTGCCCTGTCTCCCCCAGCAGGACCACGCTGTCCTCGACCTGGGAAGCGACATGAGCGAAGTAGTCCGCGATCTGCTCCACTTGCTGCCGCTGGATGATCCGTTCGCTTTGCAGCAGGTCAGCGGCCACATTAGCTTGGTTTCCCTCGTGCCCGCCGCTGGGCCTGATCCAGGCCCCGACCACGAGAATCAGCAGGCAGCTGACCGCTAGGACGGCGATGTACTTGGGATCGGTCCTCCGCAAGGGCATGAAACTTCAGTTGAGGCGCTCAGATGAGGGCTGGGTCGCCACTCACGCGGTAGTCAACGACCAAGAGGACGACAGTTGCCACAGCAACCAGAAACCCGCCGAGGATTGCCCAGACCAAGGCACCGGATCCGGCCGCGAAGGCGAGCGATCCAGTTCCCCACCCCAATACGAGGCCGGCGGGCAGCGCAAGGTGAAGCGACCGCAAGATCCAGCGGCATCGCCCCAGCGCGGAAGGCCAGTGTCCGAGACGCAAGGTGAGAGCGAAAAGAGTCCCGATGCCAAGCCCCAGCAGCGCAGCGCCCAAGCCAACGCCGGGATGCCAGCCGATCATCAGGAAGAGGCTGCCGGGCACCCCCAGCGCAAGCGGCACGGAAATCGACGAGAGGCTGTCCCAGTGCCGGGCTACCCTGCGAGCAAGCGCCCAGCCCGTGCAAAGCGCCGCCCAGAAGACCATCAGCAGGGTCGCGGCCGACAGCCCCGACAGACCGACACCGCGCAGAAGGTGGACAGCGAGCCAGCAAGCCGCCATAAGGCAAGTCGCGGCTTGAACCACGAAGCTAGCGGCCATCAAGACACTCCGCGGCGTAGTGCGGTGAGAAACGCCTTCCCAAGGGGGGCCGCCTTCCTCGTGCCTCACCCGCAAGCGCCCCGCCCGGAAGGCAGTAGCCGCCAGGACCACGGGTACGCTTGCGCCCCAGAATGGAAGGGAACTCGCGGCGGCTGCACTGACTGTGGCGATCCCCACGGCGCTCGCAACCAGCCCGCCCAGCCCGAAGCTCACTCCAGCGAGACCCAGGAGTGATGTGGATCGCCGGGCCGGGAGCATCGGCAAGACCAATGCCAAAGAGACCCGCAAGCAGCCGCCTGTTGACAACCCCAGCAAGAATACGAGGATCTCGCCGGGCATCCGGATACTTGCCACGAACTCCGCCGCCAGCAGCCCGCACGCCGCGACAATCCCGCAAACAGCCAGAAACGCCCGGGTCCCTCGTCCCGCGGCGGCTCGGGACGAGAATCGATGCCCCGGAAGGGCGGCGGCGAGCGCTCCTGCCGTGGCTGCCGCGCCGGCGTAGCCCGCTGCCGTGCCAAATAGCGCCTCGCCCGACAATAGGATGCCGAGGAATCCCACTCCCAGCCCCTGCCCGAACAGGGACAGCATTGCCAGCCGCACGTGCGCGGCGCCGGGAGTCCATCTCGCCACACCCACTACGGACATGGCCGCATTGTATCAGCGGGAATCTCGTTCGCAGGAGGCCGAACGCCGACATCAGGCGGGCGGAAGAAACACCTCTGCAGCGGCACCGAGCGGCTAGGCCCGGGCGACGCTGGAGCGCAGCTGGCCGGCCAGCCGCTCCACCGCGCCCCATAGCAGCGCGGCCTCGGTGGAACAGCCGATCAACTTCATCCCCCGGCTGATCCAAAAGTCCGCCAAACGACCGTCCCGGACCTGTATCGCCGGCCAAAGACCGCGTTCCTGACAGGCCGCGATGACGCTGTCCACTGCCTCGATCAGGCGGGGATGGTCCCATTGGCCGCCGATGCCGAGGGATATGGAAAGATCCGCCGGCCCGATCAACAGAGAATGCAGCCCCTCGACCGACGCGAGCTCGTCCAAGCGGTCCAACGCCTGCGTCGATTCGATCTGCGCAATCAGCAAGGTTTGCTGGTTGCAGTGCACCGTGATCTGGTCGAACGTCGCCGTCCGGTACCAGATCTGTGGCGGACCCAGGCCGAAGCCGCGGTGACCGTTCGGCGGGAACTTCGCACCCCGAATGGCATGGGCTAACTGGGCCGGATCCTCGCAGCGGGGGAAGATGATCCCTTCGGCCCCCGAATCCAGCGCTCGCGCCACCAGATCGTACTGGAAATCGCAAACCCGCACTACGGTAGTGATCTCCGTCATGCGGTAGGCCCGGATCAGCTCGTGCAGGGTGTCGCTGGAAAACGGGCTGTGCTCGGAGTCGAGAAAGACCCAATCCAGATCCGCCGCCCCGTACATCTTGGGAATCTCGGCATTGGCAAGCTGGGAATGGGCTATGCCGACCGCTACCCCTCCGGCTCGCAGGACCTTCATCGTCCGGTTCTGGCGCATTCTCCCAACTGTATCGCAGCGTTCTGGCCGGACACCCGGGCCGACCGCCCTCAGGACAGGAGGCTGCCGACAACGGCGACGAAGAGGGATCCGTAGCCGACGGCGCAAGCGACGAGGGCCAGCTTCCGCCAGAGCGGTGGTTGAAGCTCCTTAGGAAGAAGGCGCGTATTTACAAGGAGCAACTGCACGCTGGAAATGGCTAGCACGAGCCCGGCAATGTTACCTAGCCATTTCATTAGCTCCATCGCCGTTCCCCAGCGGACCACGTAGGCGGACCATACCGTGAACAGCAGGAACAGAGCGTAGTACAGGGTCCGGACGTGGTTGCGAACCAAGCCCCGGACGCCTGGGCTTCCCGCCCACAAGATGTCGGTCGTCATCCGCACGAGGATCTCGGTGTTGCCCAGGTGGGTCGAGAAGAGCACCCAGAAGCCGTTGAGCAGGGCAAGGAACCAGAAGCCCGTCCAGAGGTTTTGCGCCATGTACTCGGCCTGGTACGCCCCGGCACCGATCTGGGACAGGTCGGTGCCAGCCGGGACGACGCTTGTGGCGAGGTTGACGTTCAAGTACATCCCGACGAAGCAGCCGACCGCCCACAACCAGATCTGGTCCGCGTGGACGTACTTTAGCCACTGCTTCCAGCGACGCAAGCTCGCGCCGTCGATGCGGAAGACGCTCCCCGTCGGCGCGACGGTCCGGACTTTGGCGCTGGTCGCGCTCGAAATCGCGCCGGCGTGCGCCCCCATGCCGAATCCCTTGTCGCGGAACCAGTTCGAGATCGCGAGATTTCCCACGCCTCCCGACGCGGCAGATGCGGCGAGAGCACCTACCAATGTCAAATCGATTCCGCTTGGCAAAGTGCCGACGGAGAAGAATCCAACCAAGGTAGAACCCCAGTGGCCCGCTGGCACGAAGAATACGTTCACAAGAGTCAGGAACCCGAAGATATAGACGACCATCGTCCACGACACATATTCGAGCGTGCGCTCGATCGTGTCGCCGAAGAGCAGCAGAACGAATGCGGAGGCGATGATGCCGTACGTCACAAGGGCGAGCGCCCCACTGTCATCACCGGACGGCATGCGGCCCGCGAATGTCGCGAACACGGTGGTTGCACTGCCGGCGGCGAGCGCGGGCAGTCCCAATTGCACAACGCACAGTAATGCGTAGAACGGCGCCCAGAACTTCGGGCCCGGCCTAAGTCGCATGAATCCGGTGACGATCGGCTCGCCCGTGTACAGTGTGTAGCGCACTGCCTCCAAGTTGAAAAGCACTTGCAGCACGATCGCAACCGTCGCGATCCAGAGCATGCCCTGGCCGTACTGGACGCCCATGGCCGGGCCGACGAGCCACTCGCCCCCTCCGATGGAGGTCGCCAGCAAGATGGCCCCCGGCCCGATCACTCGGAAGAGGTTGCGCGCTGAGAACGGCGGCGGTGCCGGCAGGTCGCGGGTTTCCCAGGGTGGCAGCGTGTTCATTGACTCCTCCTATCGGGCGACATTGCCCCGGCTAGACGCAGACGGGCATCAATCCCCTGCATCAAACCGCAATTGCGGCAGCAACCCTTCGCTGCGCTTCCTATCTAGTACCGCGTCGTACCGGAGCAGGGCTCCGAGGTCCTCGCCGCGCAAGACGGCCTCGGTGATCCTTTCTTCGACGACACGCAGCCGCTCGGCACCCGACAGTGCCGATTCGAGCCGGCCGGCGGGCACCAAAACCACGCCGTCCGCATCGCCCACCACCCAATCCGACGGGTTCACCGGCAGTCCTCCGCACTGCACGGGCACTCCTAGGTCTCCGGCGTACTCCGCCCCCCCGGCGTTGGGCACGACGGATCGGGCGAAGACCGGCAATGGGTCGGCCGCGATCTCGGCGCTGTCGCGGATCGCTCCATCGATCACGACGCCGGCCAGCCCTTTGAGGCGTGCGGCGATCGTGATGATCCCGCCCCAAAGTGCCGTGTTGCGATGCCCGTGCCCGTCCACTACAAGGACATGGCCGGCAGGGCACTCGGCGACAGCCTTTCCGACCATCAGGATGTCCGCCGCATGCACGCGTACCGTGAACGCTGGCCCGGCCATCGAGCTCTTCGCAGAACGGCACTGCATTCCGTGATCCATCGCCGACGACTTGCCGAGAGCATCCGACAGAAGACCCGTTGATAGTGCAAGCAGCCGCTCCCTGACGGACTGGATGCCGTCGCTGGGGGCGCTCGGCCCGGTCGGCAGACTGCCTTGGCTCTTAGTGGACTCGGTTGGCACTATCGGTTCATTCAGCAGAATTGCCTCAGCTGCCCGCCTCCATCATCACTTGGGCAGGATTGATCGCTGAGTACCTGCCCTTGTTCGCCGTGATCTCGAAAGCCTCGGGCACGGCTTCGATTCCCGAGAGGACGTGGGTGATCATCGGTTTGACCCGCACCTGGCCCGAAGCCACCAACCGAACCGTGTGCTCCAAGTGGGAGAAGGTGCTGATGTCGGGGAACAGCACGCGCAGGCTTCGCTCGCGGAGCCCGTCGATATCGATCTCGAGGGGTCGTCCGAACCAAGAGACGCCGACCAGCTTGCCGCCCGATCGGACGGACTGAATGGCCTGCTCCAGTGTCCGCGAACCAGAGAGTCCCTGCTTGGGGCTGCCGCCGGCGCACTCGAAAACAATATCGGCACCGTTGCCGCCCGTCACGTCGCGAATTGCCCGCACGGGATCGACCTCGCGGGCATTGATTGTGACGTGCGCACCCAGTTCGGAGGAGGTGCGGCACGCTTCATCGCGGATGTCCACCGTAACTATGAGGCCGGCTCCGGCGCAGCGGGCAGCTTGCATGCATTCGAGCCCCATGCTCCCCTGACCGAAGACGGCCACTGATTCGCCCAAGCGGATTTCCGCTGTCTCGACGCTGGCCAGGCTGTCGCTGAGCGATTGCAGGCAGGCGGCCTCGCTATCGCTGATCCGGTCGTCAACCTTGACTAGAGCCACTTCAGGCAGCAATGCGAACTCGGAAAAACAACCAGGGAGCTGGAATCCTATGATCGGTCCCTTGCGACAGACCTCGGTCCTGCCGGCCGCGCAGAAAGGGCAGTCCCCGCAAGGCAGCTTCGCTCGCGCGGCGACCCTGTCGCCGACCCGAAAGCTCGAGCCGGCGGGACTCTCCACGACCCGCGCACAGAATTCATGGCCGAAAAGCCGGATCGGAGCCTCGGTCGCGAGCCTGTTCTTGATCTCATTGAACGCCAGTGTCGGCACACCGAACGCGAGCTGCGCTTCCGTCACGCTCGGCTGGACGCAAAGGACCTTGACCAGCACGTGAGCGTCGCGGAGTTCGAGATCCGGCACCTCGTCGAGGCGCATGTCGCCGAAGCCGTAGAATTGCCACGCTTGCATGGGTCCGGCCCGCACGGGTTTCCCCGCATGGGGCCAATGGAAGCAATCGCAGTGTAGCAAGCAGCAGCGGGAAACCAGACATCCATGGTCATGCCAAGCCGCCGTTTGCTCGGTGCTATCGGACGCATGGCAGGCGATTCCAAACCGACCACTGCGCTGAACAAGACTCCCGTCGAGGGTTGGACCCGGGATTCTCTAAGTCGCCAGCGTCGAAGAAGCGGCCCGGAATCTCTTGCGCAGCGCGACCTTCGAAGCGACCCGTGAAAGAATATCCGCTCGTTCTTGGGGCCGAAGTCTACCGGAGGGGTGCCAAGCTGACTTCGCTCCGCGGACCCACGCGGATGGAGCCTAGCTCGGCACGCGCCCGGGCGAATCGTCCGCACTCGCTTGCATGCGCCCAGGCCCAATGCGCTCCGGGCACTTACAGCTGGAGCGTCAAAGCCGTGTTGAGGAACGTCTGCGACTCTCCGCGCGGCAGGTGCCGGATGACGAACTCTCCGGCAAAGAACCGGGACACGCCGAACCTGAGTTCTATCTTCGGTACGGGCCTGTAGCGAACGACCAAATCCAGTTCGGAACCGACGAAACCGCTGGTCGCGCCGCCTGGGGGAGGCGCGATCCTTCGTATGAAGTTCGTTTGATAAAGGCCGTCCTGAAGGCTCGCCAGGCGCAGATCAAGGAAATCCAGGTCGATCCTCAACGATTTGTGGGGATACAGGTCAACGCCGGCGATGAGGATCTTGATGTTGCGGTGGCTGGTGATGTCCTGCTCGCCGTAGCGACCGTGGGGCGAGGGAAAGAGCGTGTCGAACGTGCCGCTGCGGCCGTCAAGCGGATCGCGATCTCCGCTCGCGTAGCTCCACTCGAGACCTAGCCTGGGTCGGGCCGGGGCCCCTTCGATGGTCTTGCCAAGCCCCCAGACACCCATCCATGCCTGTTGAGGGTAGTCCTCTTCACCCCCGTTCTGCGCGGCGAGCAGCACTTGGTAGTCCCAACTCTGCGCAAAACCGCCTGTGAACCTGGAGCCGAACGTGCGGAGCAAGCCGCCAAGGTTCGAGGCCAGATTCCGGGGGCGACGAGTCGTAAGGAAGAAGGGCTCGATCAAGTGGCCTTCCACCCACGACTCGATCACGCCGATCGCGCCGTAAATGAACCGGGTGCGGGAAGGCAGGTCGAATCCGTCAAGAACATCCACTTGCGAAACAGCGAGCAGATTCACGCTGTCATCACCCCGTCTGAGCGTAAGCATCGACCCGTCCCAGACGGGCGTGGTGTTGCTCCAGTTCCGGCGGCCCAGCAAGCGGCCGTCGACGAAATCCAGCTCCCGCCTGCCTGCGGAAAAAGTGAGCGGGCCGTCAGCCCGACCGATTGCGACGTACGCTTGGCGGAAATCCATGGGGTTCCGCCAAGGGCGCGCGCTCCGTCCACTGGCAAGCCCCCGGACGCGCGAGTCCTGGGCTTGAACGAAGAATTTCAGGTCCTCGCTCGGACGGAAGGTGAGATTCAGCCGGAGCCGGGACAATCCGAAGCCGTCTTGTCGCGCTGGATTGTCGCCGATTCCGTTTCGAGTCTCTCCGCGCAGCCTGAGTTCCGCGCCGAACTCGTACCGCGGCTCGCTCGGGCCGGAGCTTGGCGCGGTATCTTGCGCGGACCCCTGAGCGACCACGGAGAACGCCGCCGCGCAAAGAACGAACCGTCGCCCGGCAATCTGCTTGGGGAGGGCCCAACTTCGCTTCATCGGCGGACGAACCCAGTGCGCGCCTGGCACGAGCGAATTCCCTCCGCATCGCGCGCTCGACCAGCTGAACCGGTCAGAGGCCCCCCTTGAAGCACTCGACGGAACGCTTCCATGTGGACCAATCGTAACAACGCAGGCGCTCATGGGGCCGGGCGAAGGGCAGCGCACCCAATGACGGTTCAAGAGCCTAGGGAAAGCGGGCCCCCCGCGCACAAAACGTCTCAGGCCCGGTTGAAATCGCAATTGCTGCGTTCGCTGGTGGCACTTCTGCCTTGACAACCAGTGGGTGTTCTCCTAACATCCGAACCCGGGGGGAGCCATGTCGACTAGGAATGTCAAATCTCTATTCACATCTGCAGTATTGCTGACAACACTCGCAGGAGTCGCTTACGGGCAAAGTACCGCCGAGATCACTGGCAGGGTTACGGACTCGACGGGAGCCATCATCCCTGCTGTCCAAATCGTTGTTACGAACGTCGATCGCGAGACGGAACGACAGACAACCTCCAGCGATGTCGGCTACTACACATTCACAAGACTGGAGCCCGGTAACTATGCAATCAGCGTCGAGTCAGAGGGATTCAAGTCGATCTCGCGCCCCGGAGTCGCGCTCGAGGTCAACCAGAGTGCCCGCATCGATTTCGTTCTCGAAGTCGGTGCGGTCACCGAAACGATCGAAGTCGTTGCGGCATCGCCCGTGCTGGAAACCAATACCGCGCAGCTCGGCACCGTTGTCTCCAAGAGGCAGATCTCGGACCTGCCGCTAAACGCACGAAATTTCTCGCAACTTCTCACACTGACGCCGGGCGCGTCTCCCGTTAGCGTTTCGCAGAATCGCGGCGGCCAGCAAGCCCAATCCATCGGTATCCAGACGTATCCCGCAATCAACGGTCAAAGCAACCGCAGCAATCACTTCACTCTCGACGGCGTTTTCAACAGCGGACACTTTACCGGCACCTATCACGTCGCACCGAGCATCGACGCTCTGGACCAGTTCAAGGTACAGTCCCACAGCGACCAAGCTGAGTTTGGCGGCGTAACAGGAGGCGTGATCAATGTTGCTACCAAGAGTGGAACCAACGAGTTTCACGGAAGCGTCTTCTGGTTTCTCCGCAATGATGCTTTGGACGCTCGCGGCTTCTTCACAGCCGGAAAGCCGAGCCTGCGGCAGAACCAATTTGGTGCGACTGTGGGAGGTCCGGTCAAGAGGAACAGCACGTTTTTCTTCTTCTCGTACGATGGGTACAGGCAGAGCAACGCATCGTCCTCGTTAACGGAGATTCCGACACCCGAGCAACTCAACGGCGATTTCAGCTCACTATCGGATCGGGAGATTTTCGACCCGTATTCCACAAGGACGGACCCTCGGGACAGCAACAGGTTCTTGCGAGATCCGTTCCTGGACAACCGGATTCCGCGCTCGCTGCTGAGTCCCTCCATCCAAGCTTGGTCGGAAGCGATCATTCCCGCTCCCAACGCTTCGGGCTTCGCCGGAACCAATCTGCGCAACAGCGAAGCGCAACGATTTCCAGCGGACAACTACAGCATTCGAGGCGACCACCAGTTTACTGCTTCCGACCAAGTCTGGCTCCGCTACTCGTGGGGCGAGCAGACGAAGAGCAGGGCGCAGTCCCTCCCCGGAACGCGCCTAGAAACACTGCTTCCCTCTAGGAACTTCGGCGCTCGGTACACCCACATCTTCGGGCCAAATACGCTCGTCAGCGGATTGTTCGGATTCAGCACCGTCACGACGAACGACATTCGCATATTGACTGACCAAGCTCTGATCGACGAGGGATTCTTCACGGGGATGAAGCCCGCCGAACTGCCTGAATCCTACCTCAACGATCGGCTCACGGCTCCGGGAATGAGCTTGTCAGGCTACTTTGGCGTGGGTGCCCGAAATCGCACTCTGGGGCCCCAGAAGGCCTACCAGGCGCGCGGCGATTTCACGCACAACTTCGGGCGTCACAGCCTGAAGATCGGCGGAGAGTACCTGCTGCTGCCCTGGCAGAACATTCAGTCGGACTCCCGGCTCACGTTCAACTCCCCTCAAAGCGCAGATCCCAACAACGCGGGGAATACGGGAGATGGCGCCGCATCGTTCGTACTGGGCGTTCCAGACCGAACTTTCCTGCACTTCCCGGATTTCGAGCTTGAGCTGGCGACCTACAACTTCTACGTGCAGGACTCCTGGAGGGCCACTGACAGGCTGACCGTCAACGTGGGACTCAGATGGAATATCTTCCGCGCCCCCAGCTACGTTAGGGACTTCCCCTCGGCATGGGACTTCAATACCGGCCACTACCTCTCCGGCACCGAGCGGCCGGGAACCTGCACTTCCGATACCCCCTACGGCGCGCCGTGCCTGCCGACGAACGTGGACAACGATTACGTCGACCAGTGGGTGGATTTCACGGGCAGCCCCAAGGTCCAGGAGGACGACTACAAGATGGTCTCCCCACGACTTGGAGTGGCCTACCGTGCGTCCAATGGCACCGTCGTCCGAAGCTCATTTGGCATCTTCTATGACCTGATGGCGGGGGCCAGCCAGCAGGGGCAGCACGGTGCCATAGGGAATGCGAACTGGCCCGCTGCGCGGGGCGTGACCTTCCAGGGTTTGAACCGGAACTTCGTCACTGTCACAGCCGACGCGCCATTCGGCCCGAATCCGCTGGTAATAGCTCCATCGCCGGCTAGAATCGCAAACTTCACCTTCGACCCAAGGTTCAAGAGGCCCTATTCGCTGCAATGGAACTTCGAGATCCAACAGCAACTGCCGAGTCAGATGACCCTGACGGTTGGCTACGTTGGATCGCATAACGTACGCCTCTCTATCGGCGGCGAATACAATCTGGCGCTCACTCCGGGCCCCGGTCCGGTCGCGCCCCGCAAGCTCTGGCCACACGCGCCGTCTCCGTCCTACGACCGCAGCATCGGGCAGAGCAAGTATCACGGCATGCACGTGAAAGCCGAACGGCGTTTCGCGTCGGGTCTGTCGTACTTGGTCTCCTACACCTGGAGCAAGTCGATCGACGTGGCCTCCTCGGCGCAATACCGGGAGAGTCTGTCCCTTCCGAATCCTTACGACCCGAACAGCTCGCGGTCGGTGTCGAGCTTCGACGTTCCCCATATCTTCTCTGGGGCCTTCGTCTACGAGCTTCCCTTCGGCCACGGCAGACGGTGGGCGAATAGCGGAATCGGGTCGAGGATCCTCGGCAACTGGCAAGTCAACATGATCATGAATCTTCGCAGCGGACAGCCGTTTACGCCGGTGATGAATGTGGATGTAGCCAACATCGGGTCGCCCAACCAAGCCACGCGCGCACGGCCCGACCTCGTTGGAAATCCCAAAGCAAACAACCCAAGCCCCGCCAAGTGGTTCGACAAGGCGGCGTTCGCTGCGCCCGCTCAGTTCACCTACGGTACGGCGGGAAGGAACATCCTGAGAACCGATTCGCTGCAGAACTTTGACTTCGGGCTGTTCCGCGAAGACCGGATCAACGAACGCGTGAAAACCCAGTTCAGAGCCGAGTTCTTCAACGCCTTCAACCACCCGACGTTCGGAATCCCTCAATTGCGTTTCACCAACCGAAACTTCGGCACCGTTAGCAACACGATCAGCACGGCCCGGCAGATTCAGTTTGGTTTCAAGGTGATCTTCTAGCGCCCTGCTAGCAGCAGCGGCCTTGGCGGGTGCGGGACGCGGGAATACTTCCGCAGGTCGGCTTGAAGGCCTCTTGGCGTAGCTGAGGAACGCCGTCCTGAATCGCACCCTGGAAGCCGAGCTGACGGCGCACCTGAGGTACGAGAAGCACGACGAGGCGAGCGCTTCGAGGCGGTCCCCAGGCGCAAGCGCCCGTCGGCCGAGGAAAGAGGGTCGGCACTGACTGGGGCAAGGCGGCGGACGCGGTGCTCGGGGCTGGAAAGTCAGCAACTTCGCCAGCTTCCAGAGCCGGGTGCCCCTCAACGTGACCAAAAGAGCAGGTGACATTCGGGACGCCTCGCAGCGGCCGGATCTGATCGGCAACCCGGACCCGGGCGGCTCCGTCTGCGACAAGCTAGCCGCCTATTTCTACGAGAGCGCATTCGAACGCCGGGGAACGGACATGCTCGGGGCGGCACCGCGCACGCTGGGCTATCCCGGGCCAGGAGCAACCAATGTCGATTTCATCGTGTCGAAATCCTTCACCGTAGCCGAGGGACAGCGGGTGCAGTTCCGCTTCGAACTGCAGAATGCGACGAACAAATCGACCCTCGGCGCGCCGAACACGACCTTTGGGTCAGGCGGATTCGGGCGGATAAACGGCTACCAGAGAGGTCGAGGCGCGCGAATTGTCCAAATTGGCTTGAAGCACGTCTTCGAGCTGATTCCGGTCGGCGGCGGTCGCTTCCCCGTTCTCCGCCGAACTCGATCTTCCCGCGCGGCGGCCGCTACGGCTCGCAGTGGCTGAGACGGCTCGGGTGCGTAACGAGCGCGAGCGGCCCCCTTAATCGTTCCCCACGCTGAGCACTGCTAGGAAGGCCTCCTGCGGGATATCGACTCGCCCGACTCGCTTCATTCGGCGCTTGCCTTCCCGCTGCCTATCCAGCAGCTTGCGCTTCCGCGTGATATCGCCGCCATAGCACTTTGCCGTAACGTTCTTGCGCAGTGGCGCGATGTTGTCCCGCGCCACGATCTTGTTCCCGATCGCGGCTTGCAACGCGACTTGGAATTGCTGCCGCGGAATCAGCTTGCGAAATTTCTGGATCAAGGCCTTGCCCCGGTCGAAGGCTTGGTCGCGGTGCACGATGATCGACAGCGCGTCGATCGAGTCCCCGGCGACCAGGATGTCCAGCTTGACCATCGGCGAAGCCCAATAGCCGGAGAAATGGTAGTCAATGGATGCATAACCTCGTGACACCGTCTTGAGGCGGTCGTAGAAGTCGAGAACGATCTCGTTCAAGGGCACTTCGTAGGTCAGTACGGCGCGGTTGCTAGCCGCATACTCGAAACTTTTCTGCACCCCGCGCTTGTCCTCGAAGAGTTTCAGGATGCCTCCCAGGTAGTCGTCCCGCGTGATGACAGTGACTTCAAAGACTGGCTCCTCGACCCGCGCAATCGAGGGCTGCGGCGGCCAGCGACTGGCGTTGTCGATTTCCAGCACAGACCCGTCGGTCTTCACGACGCGGTAGCGCACGCCCGGCGCAGTTGTGATGAGACGCAGGTCGAATTCGCGCTCCAAGCGCTCTTGGACGATCTCAAGGTGCAGCAGGCCGAGGAAGCCGCAACGGAACCCGAATCCGAGCGCCACCGAGCTCTCAGGCTCGAACTGGAAGGAGCGATCGTTCAGCTGCAGTTTCTCGAGCGCTTCCCGCAGTGCTTCGTGCTGGTGGGACTCGACCGGATAGAGCCCGGCGAACACCATCGGCTTCGATTCCTCGAAACCAGGCAACGGGACGGAGGTCAGATCGCGGTCGTCGCAGATCGTGTCGCCGATTCTGGTCTCGGTCACGTTCTTAATATTGGCAATGACCCAGCCGACCTCGCCGGCGGACAGCACATCGCAAGAAACGTGCTTTGGCGTTCGATAGCCCAGCGCCTCGACCTCGTACGTCCGCCCGGTCGACCAGAACCGGATCTTCATCCCTTTTACCAGCGCGCCATCGACCACCCTGGCCAGCATGACAACACCCCGGTAGGAGTCGTACCACGAGTCGAACAGCAAGGCGCGCATCGGCGCTCCGTCCGCCGCTTTGGGGGGCGGGACCCGCTCGACCACCGCTTCTAGAACCTCGTCGACGCCCAGCCCGGTCTTCGCGCTGATTCGCAGGGCGTCGTCGGCCTCCAGCCCAATCGTGCTCTCGATCTCGTCTTGGACGCGATCCGGGTCGGCCGCCGGGAGATCGATCTTGTTGAGCACGGGAAGGATTTCCAAGTCGTGCTCCAAGGCGAGATAGGTGTTTGCCATGGTCTGGGCTTCCACGCCCTGCGCGGCGTCCACGACCAGCAGCGCCCCCTCGCAAGCGGCCAGGCTCCGGGACACCTCGTACGCGAAGTCGACATGTCCTGGCGTGTCGATCAGGTTGAGCTGGTAGGTCTTGCCGTCGGCAGCGCTATAGTTCAACCGGACGGCCTGCGCCTTGATCGTGATGCCGCGCTCGCGCTCGAGATCCATCGAGTCGAGCACCTGCTCTTGCATTTCGCGGCTGCTGAGCGCGCCGGTGGTCTCGAGCAATCGATCCGCCAATGTCGACTTTCCGTGATCGATATGGGCAATGATTGAGAAATTGCGGATCAGGGAACGATCCATGCGGCACCGGCGGGCGGGCTCGGCCCCAGGCTCTTCCGCCGGACGCGCCCCTAGCCTAGATTGTAGCGAGTACCAACGCGCTCCGTCCGAGTCAGGCAGCTAATCGCCCCAGCAGGCGGTGGATCTGCCCGAAGGCGCGCTTGCCGTGGTGGTCGAATCCGGCCCATTCAAATGTGCCGTCGGGGGTGAACCGAGCACCCCTGGTCGCCGCCACGAAGCGCATCAGTTTGTGCGGGTCAACCTTGGAATCCTCGCGGAACTTGAGGGTTAGCCGGTTGCCCGTGCGCTCGACCAAGGGTATCCGCAGGGATTCCGCCCTGTGCTTGAGGACGGAGTACTCCAACAGGTTGACCACGGCCGCGGGCAGCGGGCCATAGCGATCTTTCAGATCCGCCGCTGCAGCATCGCGCTCCGCCTCGTCGCGGATCGCAGCCAAGCGCTTGTACAGCTGCAGCCGCTGTGCCTCCTCCGTGACATAGTCCGTTGGGATATGGAAGTCGAGCTGCAGCTTGAGATGCGTCCGCACTGATTCTTCCACCTCCTCGCCTTGGAGCTTGCGCACGGCCTCTTCTAACAGTTGCGTGTAGGTCTCGAATCCCACAGCCGCGATCTGGCCGCTCTGCTCTCCGCCCAGCAAATTCCCCGCGCCGCGCAATTCCAAGTCCATGGCGGCCATCTTGAAACCGGACCCAAGCTCGCTGAACTCTCGCAGAGCGGCCAGCCGCTTGCGGGCAACCTCGGTGAGCTCCTTGTTAGGCGGCACCAGCATGTACGCGTAGGCGCGGCGGTTGGAGCGCCCGACACGGCCGCGCAGCTGGTAGAGCTCGGCCAAGCCGTAGAGATCGGCCCGGTCAATGATCATCGTGTTCGCCAGAGGAATGTCGAGTCCGTTCTCGATGATCGTCGTCGCCACGAGCACGTCGAACTCGTGATTGATGAAGCCCAGCATCACCTGCTCCAGCTCGCGTTCGACCATTCGCCCGTGCCCGACCCGGAAGCGGACATCCGGCAGGGCCCCCGCGAGCCGGGCCGCCACGCCGTGGATCGTCTCGATTCGGTTGTGCAGGAAGTACACCTGGCCGCCGCGCGAAACTTCCCTGCGGATTGCGGTATGCGCTATGTGATCGTCGTACTCGGCCACGACGGTCTGCACCGCAAGCCGGTCCTGCGGAGGCGTCTTGATGATCGAGATATCGCGCAGCCCCATCAGAGACATGTACAGCGTCCTGGGAATTGGCGTCGCTGTAAGGGACAGTACGTCGACCGTCTTGCGTACTTGCTTGATCCGCTCCTTGTGGCGCACTCCGAAGCGCTGCTCCTCGTCGACGACCAGCAAGCCGAGATCGCGGAACTGGACGTCCTTGGAGAGCAGCCTGTGAGTGCCGATCACGATGTCAACCAAGCCCTCCCGCGCGCGTTCGACGATCACCTTTTGCTCCTTCCGCGTTCGAAATCGCGAGAGCATCTCAATCTCCACGGGAAAGGCTGCGAAGCGCTGCCGGAAGGTTTCCAAGTGCTGGAACGCCAAGACAGTGGTGGGCACCAGCACAGCGACCTGCTTGTCGTCCCCCAGTGCCTTGAAGGCGGCCCTCATGGCCACTTCGGTCTTGCCGAATCCGACATCCCCGCACACTAGGCGATCCATGATGCGCGTCGACTCCATGTCTTGCTTGATCTCGTCCGTGGCGGTCACCTGGTCCTCGGTCGGCGAATAGGCGAATGACTCCTCGAACTCGCGCTGCCAGTTGCTGTCCGGCGAGTAAGCGAAGTCACGCCCCAGCTTGCGCTGGGCATAGAGCTTGAGCAGGTCATCCGCCATGTCTAGCAAGCGCGCTCTGACCCGCTTCTTCGTCTTTTCCCAGGTCAGGCCGCCCAAGCGGTCCAGCTGGGGATTCGGCCCTCCCGCCCCGTGGAACTTATGGACGAGATCCAGCCTTGTCAGGGGCAGGTAGAGCCTAGCGCCCTGGGCATACTCCAGCAGCATGAAGTCCCCGCTGCGCCCGCCCGTCTCGACCTGCCGCGTGCCGAGGTAAAGCCCCACGCCATGCTGTGCATGCACCACATGGTCGCCTTCGCGCAAGTCCTCCAGGTCAGACAGGAACGCAGCGGTCGCCGCCCGTCGCTTGCGGGGCTTCGGGACCAAGTCCGAGCTCGAGAAAATGTCCTCCGCCCCGTATACTGCGACACGCGACTCGGGCAGCACGAAGCCCCGCGAAATCGAAGCCCGCACGAGCACTGCAGACGCCACGGGACCTGCCACGTAGGCCTTTTCCTGCAAGTAGCGGCTCAGTCCTCGAGGCCGCTCGCGGAGCACAAGCTGGTAAGGCACTTCGTACTCGCGGAACAGATCGGCGAATCGTTCGAGGTCTCCCAGCGACGATGCGGCCACCAGCACCCGCAGGCCGGCGGCGATCTGCGCCTTGATCTCTTGCACACAATGGACTATGTTTCCCGCGAACCGTGCAGCGGATTGGGACGGAATGTGCCAGCGCGCGTCAGGCGTCCCGAGATGAGGCGCGTCCAGGCCCAATTCGTCGAAGGCTACCTGGGCGCGAGAGCTCGCGTCCCGCGCGAAACGGTCCAAGTCAATGTAGAACGCGTCAGCGGCTCCCCCGGCGCGTGCGGACGCTTCCTCAAGCCGCTCCCACAGGCCGGCCGCTTCCTGGTCCACCGACCGTGGCTCGAACCAAAGGATCCCGGCGTCGGGCAGCAGGTCCAGCAACGTGTTGGAGCGCCATTCCTCGCTCGGGACAGTGAACTCCCAGCCGGGGGGCAGCGCTCCCGCCCCCGACCCTCCAGCCGGGAACTCCTGCATCGGCAGGAGAGTTGCGGAGTCTAGCCGCCGGACGGACTGCTGCGTTCGGGAATCGAACTCGCGGATCGATTCGATTTGGTCGCCGAGAAACTCCAGCCGGAACGGATGGACAGCCTCGGGAACGAATACGTCGAGAATCCCCCCTCGAACCGAGAATTGCCCGACCATTTCGACCGGTTCCCGTCGGCTGTAACCGAGCTCTTCCAAGCTCTCTTCAAGGATTTCAAGAAAGATCTCGTCTCCCGCTTCGATCTGCCAAGCCAACCCCTGGTACCGTCTCGCCGGAGCGACACGCTGGAGGGCAGCGGCAATCGGAGCGACCACGACGCCGAAGTTGCCCTCCGCGAGGCGCCAAAGCGAGATGCCGCGACTCTCGGATATGTCCGGATGGGGCGAAAGCCCGTCGAAGGGCGTCACGTCCAGCGCCGGCAGCAGGCAGGGCGCCGGTCCGCCGTCGCCCTCGAACGCTAGGTCGAACCAAGCTTGCAGTGTCTCTTGGAAGGACTCGGCGGCGGTCTGGCTGCCGGTCAGAATCAACAGGGGACTGGCTAGCTTCCGCTGGAGCAGAAGAGCATACGCGGCGCTCGCCGCAGGCGCAAGACCCGAGAGTAGCTGCAGCGACGGTCCCCGGACGCGCAGACCCGCCAGCAGTCCCCGGAACGCCTCGTGGCGTCCCAGCTCGTCGAACCGCTCCCGCAGGCCAAGGGGTGTCAATCCGCGCGCATCCGGAGAATGTTCGCGACAATGTCGGTCGTCGAATGCCCTGCCTCGAAGGGAATCGCGAACACTTCCCCCCCGGCCGCCTCGACGATCTCGCGTCCGGCGATCCAGTGCGACCAGTCAGCGCCCTTCACGAGCACGTCGGGCAGCAGGGCCGCGAGCAGGGCGTGCGGCGTCTCCTCGCCGAAGACCGTAACGGCGTCCACGGCGGCCAGCGAGGCCAGCGTGGCGGCGCGCTCGTCTTCCGGCACGATCGGTCGCGCGGGGCCCTTCAATCTGCGCACGCTTTCGTCCGAGTTGACCGCGACGATCAGCCGGCGACCGTGCTCGCGCGCCCGCTCCAGCAGGCGGACATGGCCGGGGTGCAGCAGGTCGAAGCAACCGTTCGTGAAAACGACGCGCTCGCCACGCCTTCTCCATGCTTGCCGCAGGGCGACCGCATCCTCCCGCCGCAGAGCCGCCCCCATGGTCCGGTCTCGTCGACCTGCGAAGCGCTACACCCGCCGCGCGAGCCGCGTCGAGTAACTCCTCGGGATCCGCATCAAGAACGGAAACTCTTCGATCTTGGTGTGAATCGGGCCGTTCGGCGTGAGCCTGCTTCCATAAAGCGTGAAGCTCTCGGGCTCGATGTACCCGAAATCGCGGCTCGGCAATTCCTCGATCGCCTCGTGCATCTCCGTCAGGTCGCATCGGGCCGGCAGTCTCCCCAGCGTCAGGTGCGGGAAGTAAGGGCGCACTTCGGGCGCGATGCCCAGCCTCGAAAGGCTTGTGTCGACGCTGCTCGCCAGCTTGCGCAGCGAGGGCGTGTTCTCGGCGATCACCCAGAACACCCGCGGGCTGCGCGCATGGGGAAAGAATCCCAAGCCAGCCAAGGACACTTTCAGCTTGCTGGTGACGCGGACCTGGCCGAGGGCATCAATCACGTCGTCTAATCGGTCCTCGTTCCATTCGCCGATGTATTTCAAGGTGACGTGCATGTTCCGCGGATGCACCCAGCGGATCGGTGCTATCGGCGCTAGGCGCCTCACCAATTCGGTGAGGTTTCCGATGACTTTCGTGTTCAAATCAAGTGCAACAAACAAACGCATGTGTAGCTCCATCGGCCGCAATCAGGCGGCCGGGATCTTATTTCTTGTGGACCGAGACTTGGTTCGATGGTGGCTGGAGGACGATTGTCTCCGTTTGTTCGGGTTCGGTGAGCGCGACTTGCTCCCCATGGGTTTTGTACCCCTTGCTGATCACTTGGATCAAGACGTGGCCTCGCGGAAGCGGCGGGACCGGAGTGGATCCCTCGTTGCTCGTCTTCAGTTCCATGGCCAGGCGCTTCTTCTGCTTCAGCTTCTTGCCCTTGAGCGGGCGCACGATTACGCTCGCTCGCGGCACGGGACGTCCTTGCTGGTCCTGAACGAGGATGCGCAGCGTGGTCCATTCGCGCGCCGCCGACAGAATGCCCGCGCCCGGCAGAGTCGCGGCGAGCGCAGATAGCGCCTGCCGCCGCGTTGGGGCGACGAGTCGACAGGGAACGCGGAATCCAGTCACGGTAGTTAGAAGATGTAGCTGAGGGCACCGGAATAGCTGCGGATCGCCTGCAGCAGGCTCAGGACTCGACCGTCCGATGCTTGCAGCGGAACGTATCCGGTCTTGAGCAGGTTCCGGAAGTCCGCGCTGGCTTCAAACCGGCCGGGCATGCTGCCGCCGATCGGCAGCGGCTGGCGCAGCACGAGGTTCAAGCCAGGCGGCGAATGAGAGGCGAAATCGTTATACGGGTCGGCGGGCAGGACCGACTGGCGGCTCGACCACTGGTAGGAGCCGGTGAGCACGGTGCCCGCCCCGGGCAATTCGGTCGAGACTGAGGCCACAAGCAAATGCGCGCCCTGCGCCTCGAGGACTGCCCTCAACTCGTCGGACAATCCCGTGCGCAATTGCTGGCGGGAAGGCGCGAGCACGCCCGCGTAGCCATAGCCAAGAGCTGCCCGCAGGCGGTCTCGGATCTTGCGAGCGTAGGAGATGCGGGCCCCCGGCGCACGGTAGTTGCCGGCATTCAGCGTGGCCGTGCTAGCGTGCAGGTCCGGCACCATGTTGCCGTTCCCGTACATTCCGTCGGGCACAGCTGCCGCCACAGCGGCGTCACGGATCGAGTCCCTGTACACCGCAGCTTCCACGAGATTCTTGCCGAAGCGCTGGCGGTACGCCGCCTCGACATGCTCGGAACGCTGCACCGTCGGCCGCCCTTGGACCATCGCGACTCGAGGGAACATGCCGAGCTGACGCACATTGCTGCGCAACGCGGCGTCCTGCCCGGCGCGAGATGAAGAAGCAGCGGGCACGCCGGAGGCGTAGCTGAAGGCGAGTTCCCGGCCCGGCGCGAGTTCGTAGACAGCCTTGCCGTGCGGGCTGGCGAACTGCAGGCGATGCACGAACTTCACCGACTCGAACAAGATGCCGTACTCGACCCGAAGGGAATCGGTAAGTTCCACCGCGTCGCCGAACTCCAATGTCAGCGTCTCCAGGCGCGGCACCGCCTGGCTCTCGTTCTCTGGTCCGAACATGCCGCGCGCCGCTACGGTCGAGGCCTGCAGCTGGCGCACCGTCAAGGCCACCTCCGGCTTCGCGGCACCGATCTCCTTCGCATACGTGGTCCGGAAGGCAGTCGACCCACCGGCGAGGTCGAGCGCGCCGACGCCCCGGTTGCCGCTAACGGTCAGGTCGTGGTCCCCGAACAGCGAAGTCGCAACTGCGAACGCAGTTCCGAGATCCCGCTGGGAACTCAGGCCGTTCGAGCGGCTGCCCTGGCCGGCGCTGAACTCGGCGTACGCTCGGGTGTCCTCGAAGGTCCCGCCCAGCTTGCGCAGAAATTCCTCTCTCTCGTCCCGCTGGGCAGGCGCGAACCGCAGGACGTTGCGACGCGAATGCTTGGCCCGCAAGACCCACTTCCAGCGCTCCGACATGTCGCGGACCTGGCTGCCGTAGGCCAGCTGCAGGCTGGCGAACACCCCGCGCATGCAAACGTCCAGGAACGTCCGCTCGCCTGACTCGACTACCAACTCCGTCTTCCGCGCCGGAGCGAAGTTGGCCTGCCGCACCTCAATGGCGTAGGTGCCGGGGAATAGTTCAGTGAACTGGAACCAGCCGCGGTAGTCGCTTTCGACGGTCTGCGCGACGCGGCCGTCCTTCGTGAGCAGGTCGACCGACGCGCCCATCTGGGGCGTGTCTGCCTCGTTCCGGACCAGCCCGGCCACGCTGCCGCCCACCTGGGCGGAAACAGCCGCGGCCGCGGCCAGCAGCAACAGCCCTACGTATCCGGCGCGGGCGGCAGTTGCTCGATGTGGCCGCTTCATAGCTGATGTATACCCGCGCTCAGAGCACCTTGAATGTAGCGGTCGGCAACAGGGATTCATTCTTGACGTTGTCCTCGACCAACAGACTTAAGCGGTAGTCTCCCGGCTCCAAGCTCTGCAGCGGGAGCAGCTTCTGGATTACGACCTGCCGGGCGGAAGCGCCCCGGATCTTGCTGACGTCCTCGGTGAAATCCAGCAACAAGTCGTCCGGGTTGTCCAGCCGGGCGATCTGGTAGGTCACGTTGCCCACGGGGCGACTGGTCTCCTCGCTCTGACCGAGGTTGTAGATCTGCATGTAGATGCCCATCTTCTCGTCGCGCTTGAAGGAGTCGTCGATCCGCGGTCGGACCTTGGAACTGCCGATAACGAACTGGCCGGTGCCGAGCGAGCGCGCCGGCACGCGCTCGATCTTGTCCGCAATGATGAGGGAGCTGGCAGCCAGAGCCTCGTCGTCGTATGCCGGGACGCGCATGGCGGTGCGGTACGTGCCCATCGTCTCGCCCACCAAGTCTTTGACGACAAGTTCCAGGCGGTACATGCCCGGCGCCAGAGGGACGGACTTGTTGTAAATCGAAGAGCGGCCCACCTCCTGGTGGAGCCGTTCCGCCGTGGTTTGGATGCTGACCGTTTCCTCGAAGGTAGACTGCACGCGACGCGTCATCGTGGTGATGCGCCCGAAGACGTTCGCGACGGCCTTGTGCAAGCCGGCCTCTTCCTTGAACATCAGGTTCTCGTTGCGCAGCAGGACCGTGATGCCGGAAAGAACCGAGCTGTTCGTCACCCGGACATAGTGAACATCGACATCGTAGGCAAGCGTGTCGTAGTCGATCGTGGAATTCACAATCGCCTCCAGGTCCTTGAACTTGACAGCGGGCGGCTTGAAGATGTTCGCGTACAGCTGCAGCCGCTCGAACTGGTTGTAACGCATCGATTGCGCCCCGCCGATCGGCATTCCCATGCGCGTGCCGTCCGTCCGCCGGAAGCGATCTGCCTTGGTCGTCAGGCCCATCTGCTCGGACAGCGTCAGGCCGGCGCCGGGAACGTGCAGCAACGCGTCCTTCTCGGAAGGATCCATGGTGAGCCTGTATTCGCCGGTCATCGTCGGATCGACGAATTCCAGCAGGATGTCGCTGCCGATCCCTTCGATCCAGCGGTAGCGCCAGATCTCGAACGGATAGGTCGAGGTGAAGCCCCCGCCCTCTTCGTAAGGCCGCTGGTACTGCCCGCCAGAGGGATGCGACTCGATCTCGTCGGCCGGGCCGTAGGCGATGTAGATCCGGCCGCGATCCGTCCTCCAGCCGGGAATGCCGGACGCGTAGCGGTCGTTGGCGTACGCAATGCGGCGGTAATGCTCTTCCTTGTACTCGTTCTCCATCGAGTCGGGTGTCGGGTCCCGCCTCATCCAGAACGACTCGATGAAGTTTTCGCGCTCCTCGTCCGTGGCCATCTGAACGAACGCCTTGCGCTCCTCGGGAGTGATGATATAGCGGACATCCTCGTCCAGCCAGCGCTTGAACGGCCCCTGCAGCTCCTTGCGCAGCCGCTCCAGGCGGCGCTTCTCCTGCTTGCGGGTCAGCTTGGCAGGCTCTTCGGCGTCCTGCGCGGCGAGCGGAGCTTCCAGCCCCGCCAGCATGAGTGTCGCGATTCCGTACGCGATCAAGTATACGAGTCGGTTGTGCATAGAATCTCCTACCCGCCACTATCGCTGCGGAACGACTTGGTTCCCGCGCTCCTGCCCGGCCACGAGGCCCGCATTGGCGACGATTGCAGTTTCGATTCTAGTGCCTGCGAAGGCCATCGTCAAGCGCTCGCGCAAAGAATTGCCGCAGTAAGGCCCGGTCGGCTCCCGAAGACGGCCCGTTCTCCTCGAATCGCGGCGTCGCGGAGCCGACGCCATGCCTGCTCCGCAAAGCTCTCCAAGGTCCCCGGGGCACCCCGGACACGAGTCAGGACGGCTGTCCTGGAGCGGGCGCAGCGGGGCCGCTGACGTTGGGATCGAACGGCGGCCAGACCGTTCGCCAAAGGAAAGTGTTGCGTCCCGGCGGCGCGGGGTCTCGGTCAAGATCGGTTCTAAGCTTGTACACGCCGTTTGCGTCGGCATCCACGAACACCAGCAGCATTGCGCGGCAGGCGACTGCCGACCAGCGGTAGCGCCACACTTCAAAAGGAACGCTCGCAGTGAAACCGCCGTGCCCGCCGGGCGCGCGATACTCTCCGCCCGAGGGATGCGACTCGATCTCGTCCGGCGGGCCGTGCACGATGTAGATCCGGCCGCGATCCGTCTTCCAGCCGGGAATGCCGGACGAGTAGCGGTCGTTGGCGTACGCAATGCGCCGGTACTGCTCTTCCTTGTACTCGTTGCTCGGTGTGCCAGGCGTCGGGTCCCGCCTCATCCAGAAAGACTCGATGAAGTTTTCGCGCTCCTCGTCCGTGGCCATCCGGACGAACGCCTCGCGCTCCTCGGGCGTGATGATGTCGCGGACATCCTCGTCCAGCCAGCCCTTGTAAGGCGCTTGCAAATGCCACGTGACTCCAGGCTCGTCGAGGGGCGAGCCAGGCTGTCCGGCAACCGGGGCAGCCAGCCCCGTCAGTGCGATGGCGACGATCCATAACTCTTGTGCGTCTGGCATGGACAGCCTTTTCCCCCTAAGCCGCAACATTTAGCATCAGAAATCAACCGCGTCCGAATCCACTCTACTCCAGTGCCACCGTCCGCACTCATGTCCGGGCCGGCGAGCCGGGCGGAATGTTGGTCCCCGGCGTGTCTCGGGAACCCTCGAATCCGAGCACGAGCAAGGTCAGATCGTCCGTGCGCGGCTCGTCGCCCGAAAAGTCGCGGACCCGCTGCAGCAACCCTTCGAACAGGTCGATGGTCCCCAGCGGTGCGAGTTCAGCGACGGCCGGCCCGAGCCTTGACTTCCCGAACTGCTGGCTGGCGGCATTGCGCAGTTCGGTGATGCCATCGCTGTAGATGACGAGCTTGTCCCCGGGGCGCAACAGGCAGGTGTCTTCGGAGAAGGCGACATCCTCGAAAAGGCCGACGGGGCGGCTGTTGGATGCCAGCCATTCTAGGCCACCGGCGGCGCGCACGAGGGCCGCCGGACAGTGGCCGGCGTTGCTCCAGCGCATCGTCCCGTCCTCGTCCAGGATCAGGGCGAACACTGTGGCGAAACGGGTTTGGCTGGAGCGCTCGCAAATGTAGCGGTTGATCCGGCCCAGCGTGCCGGACAGGGAAACGTCCGGCCCGGAGCCCAAGAAGAACGCGCCCTGCAAGAGCGAAGCCAGTATCGAGGCGGCGACACCCTTCCCGGAGACATCGGCCACGACCGCGGCCCACGTCCCTGGAGCGACCTGCATGAGGTCGTAATAGTCACCGCCCAATTGCGCCCTGGCCTCGCAATGCCCCTTGGCCACAAGCCAGCCTTCGGCGGGCAAGGCGGAGGGCAGAAGGGCTCGCTGAATGCTGCGGGCGACTTGAAGCTCGTGCTCCAGTCGGCGCTTGTCGCGCTCCTGCTCGATCAGGCGCGCGTTCTCGATCACGGTCGAAGTCTCGATCGCGAGCGCCTGCAAGAGAGCTTGATTGCCTTCCGCCAGGCGGGTGCCGGGCTTGCCTGTGTCCATATAGATGGCCCCGAGCGTGTTGGCCCTGGATGAGATGACGCTTGTCTCGTGGTCCTGGCCGATACGCATGCGCAGTATAGGAACGCACAAAGTGCTGCGCAAGGCAAGCTCGGCGGAGGTGCTCGCATCAAGAGCGAGGCTGCCGACCGAGTCGGCGAGGGTCAGCGCGAATGGGTCGGGACGCTCGTCAAGGGCTCGCGCGATCAGCAACGGGGGAACCTTCAGATCGGCCGGGCCGCGGCTGCCGCCGAATGCGTCGCGGCCGACCTTGACCTCCAATTCGCCCCCTTCCTCGCGCAGCAGCAGAAACGCCCTTTCCGCGCCGGCGATCGTGAGGGCCGCCTCGACAACCGCCTCGAAGACCTCGTCCACGCCGTCCGACGACTCCACGCTGCGAGCGACTTCGAGCATCGCGGCAAGGCGGCCCAAGGCGCCCGTGCGACTCGTGGCGGCGGAAAGGTTCGAGACCTTTTTCAGCAGGACCGCCTTCGGGTTGATTCCCTCGCAAATTGTGATCCGGAAGGAATCCTCGACGCCGAATTCGACGCGGTCGCCGACAACGAGTCCGTGCCGCAAGGTCCGCTCCCCGTTCACGGTGAGACCGTGTCGGCTTTGCAGGTCCTCGATCAGGTACGCTCCGTCCTTGCGGAGGATCCGGGCGTGGCGCCGCGAAATGCGACTGTCGCGTAGCGTGAGATTGCACTCCCCAAGGCGACCGATGAGGAACGGATTGCGGTCAACCTGTACCTGCCGGAGATTTCCGGACGTCGATTCGACAAGCAGGGAAAGCGGTGCCGCATTGGACGCGGAAGGGGACGCTGCCATGGCGGCGGCTCCCAACGAAGTCAGGCCTTAGCGGCGGGCTTTGCCCGGCGCGCGGCCAACTTTTCGCCGGGCTCGACGCCCAGATCGCCCTGCTGGCAGTCGGCGCAATACCCGCCGAGCTCGGTCCGCGCGACATGGACCTTGAAGCCGAACTGGGACTCGACCTGTTCCTTAATCCGGCGCAGCGGCTCCCCAAAGTACTCAACCACGGACCCGCAACCCATGCAGACGATGTGGGCGTGCTCCCGCTTGAGCCGGGTCTCGTAGTAGTGGTGCTCGCCCTCGTAGTGCATCAAATCCAGCTCGTCGACCAAGCCCTGTTCCTTGAGCACCTTCAACGTGCGGTACACGGTCACCCGGTTGATCTTCGGATCCTGCTCCTTCGCGAGGTCGAAGAGCTGCTCGGCGTTCAGGTGCGTGTGGGAGTTGTGAATCAGGCCGAACAGCAGCTCCCTCTGGCGAGTCAGGCGAATGCCGTGCTTGCGCAGGGGCTCTCGAAGGCTGGGCAACGGCGCGCTCGGAGGCGAAGGCACGGGCATAAATGTAGCATAGGCCCTCCGAAAGCCGAAAGTGGCTAGAATGAATACTTCCACCTGCAACAGTCGGGCCGTGGCGCAGCCTGGTAGCGCGCTTCCTTGGGGTGGAAGAGGTCCCGAGTTCAAATCTCGGCGGCCCGACCAATCGCCGAGACCGGGGACTCGCGCGTGGAGGCCCTGAAGGCGACGCGCCCGCCAAGCGCGGCGCAGGCCCTCCCAGGCACGATTGAATCCCGAGCAAGGCGCACGTCCGTGGCTGGCTTGATGACGGCTAATGCGACGACCTTGGCGCTTCGCGCGTCGCCGGCCCGCCCTTCGTCAACCATCGTCTCGAAGGTCCAGCCGTGCGACCGGGCGAGTGCGAGCCACTCGTCCGACGTGGACACGGATCTTTGGCCGGTGCAACGCGATCGAATCGTCGCCTGGGCGCTCCCAGACCGTCGTGAGGGCGGTGATCCCGATTGCGGGGCGTGTCAGAATCTTTGCAAGCTATGTTGCGCCGGGATTTCTTCCTCCGCATGGCCGCCGCCACGGCGTTTCCATGCTCCCTCGCCGAGAGAGTCCGCTCCGCGGTGCGCGGACGGCTCGAAATCGAGCGCGTGGAGCCTTTCGTCATCCGCATCGGCTCCCGCGAGAACATCGTTGTTTGCCGTGTCGAGACCTCCGACGGATTGCACGGCTGGGGCGAGGGCACGTCGCCGCCAAACATCGGCCCCGTCGTGGCGCAAATCCGCTCTCTGGGAAGGCTAATCGAAGGCGAGCGAGCTTGGGATACCGAGAGAATCTGGCGGCGCATGTACACGGTCGAGGAGAACTCCCTGGGCGGAACGCTCTACGCTGCAATGTCCGCTATCGACATCGCGCTGTGGGACATTCTCGGCAAGCACCTCGAAGTCCCCGTCCACGACCTGCTTGGCGGGCGGGTTTGGAACTCATTGCGGCTATACACGTCGTATCGGTGGGGGAACATCCCGCGAACGGCCCAAGCGTACCGGGAGCGCACCGCGGAGTTGATCGCCCAGGGAGCGCGCGCCGGCAAGTACGATCCCTTCGGGCCCTATCCGGAACCATCCCGCCAGCTGCCGACTCCGATTCTCAACGAAGTTCGCGAAATGCTTAGCGGCATTCGGGAGGCCAGTCCCGATTTCGACATTTGCGTGGAGTGCCACGGCAAGTTCAATGTCGCTTCCGCTGGCCGCATCATCCGGATGGTGGAGCCATTCGACCCCTTCTTCGTCGAGGAGCCGCTCCCGCCCGAGAATGTCGACGCGCTGGCCTCCCTGCAGAGTTCCACGAATGTTCCGATCGCGACTTCCGAGGGGATTCAAGGGCATTTCCTGTACCGGGAACTGCTAGCGAAGCACGCCGCGAGGATCTGGCAGCCGGACGTTGCCAGGGCGGGCGGGATCACGGCGATGAAGAAGATCGCCGGGCTCGCGGACACGGGGTACATCACAATTGCCCCGCACAATCCGAACGGGCCGGTCTGCACGGCGGCCAGCATCCATCTCGCCGCGTCTATGCCTAACTTCCTCATCATGGAAGAGGGGAATAAGCAAACTGCGCAGTACGACGATATCTTTCTGGACGGCTGGCGGCAGGGTCTCGGCGAATGGCGAATTCCTGCCGGACCAGGGCTCGGCATCGACCTGACGTCCGAGTTCCTTCGAGAGTATGCAGTGAAGCTCTGACCGGTCCCTTGATTCCTCATAGATCCCCGCTCCAATCCCGGGCCCAAGCACTCGGTCGAGCAGGCAGTCTTCTGGTCAGTGGCTAGCCCTCTCGCTTGGATCAAGTTCATGCTGGGGGCGGGCTGGCCGGGGGGCAATGCGATCCGCTGTCGAATTAGTCGATGGCCTATGGCGTTGGCGCGACACCCGTCGATGCGAGGTGAAGCCTGGCTAGATTTCGGTTAATTGCTCGAGCTTCCCCGTGCCGTCCCCGATCGACTCCGGTCGTCCGCCCATGCGGTCCAAGACTGTCATGAAGGGATTGGTCAGCGGAGTCTTTTGCGGGTTCACCACATGACGCCTGAGGCGCAGGCCCCTGCCCCGGCCGGCGACCACGATCGGCAGGTTCTCGTGGGTATGCGCGTTGCAATCAGAGATCCCGCTGCCGTAGACGATCATCGACCGGTCCAGCAGGCTGCCATAACCGTCCGAAGCTGCCCCGAGCTTGCGCAGGAACTGCGCGAATTGCTCCGCATGGAACGTGTTGATTCGCTTGAATTTCTCGATCGACTCGGGATTGCTACCGTGGTGCGTCAAGGGATGGTGCGATTCCGGGACGCCGATCTCTCCATACGTGCGCAGGCTGGCTTCGAGCCCGACTATGAACGTGATCACCCGAGTGAGATCGGCCTGCACAGCCAGGACCTGCAGGTCGAACATCAGCTGCAGGTCCTGCGAAAAGAGCACGGTAATGCCGGCGGGCTTATCCGCCGGCGGGGCAAACTCAAGGTTCTGTTCCTCGGGCCGCTCGATGCGGAGGCTGATGGCGGACGACGGTCCGCTGGAGGCGCTGGGGCCCGAACAGCGCGCGACGGACCTGACGCTCGGCGGATGACAGGTATTGCTCCATCAGGGCCGACGAAAGCGATAGCGAGGCAGCTACGTTGTCGAGGCCGTATTCGGGATCGTCTGGCGGAAATCGGTCTGCCGGGCGCAGATCGAATCCGAAGAGATCGCGCACCGTGTTGTTGTATTCGGCGCGATTCAGCCGGCGCACCGCGACGCTTGCGGAATCCGGCTCGATCAAGGCGTCAAGGCCTGGGAGTTCCGAACGGATCCGGTCCTCGACCTTCCCCAATTTGGCAACGGGAGGCCGCGGAGCACCTCTTGGCAGCATTTCGCCGGACGACAGCTTGAGCAGGACGCGTTTCCATTGAACGCGTGCGCTGGCTGTCAAGCTGGTGTCGGACAGCGCGTCAATGTCGAGGCCGCCGGACGCGATGGCCGCGCTACGGCAAGTTCGGCAATTGCGGGCACAGAGGCCTTGGAGCTCCTCGGGAACGCGAGTGGAAGCGCGATGCCTGGAGTCACGAACGGTCCCAGCACGGCCGCGCCAAATGCCAGCCTCACCGCTCTCCTACATAAATATCGACGCGCGGTTGCGGCCGCGGCCCGGAAACCCGCATTGGCGACGACGCGAGGGGCGGGCGGCGCGCCGAAGACCGAGCCCCAGCCCAGGTGCTAGGCAAGCCGCGAGATCGCCCATTGGTCGTGCCGCTGGCGGCCAAGGGCCGAGCCGCGTCTCCGACGGTGCAAGGCTTGCCGCGGTGAGACCCAGCGGCTTTTTGCTCGCAGGAAGGCCAGTATGACCGGGTCGGGTGAAGCGACTTCGTCGAGCGCAGGCCGGTGGGACTGAGCTGGCATTCGCTATTGAATTCGCTTTAGGAACGTGACGCGCCCGATCTCGACCCACTCCACCACGAAAATATTGCCCTCGTGATCGAAGCAAGCCCCGTGAGGGCAAACGAACTGGCCTGCGGGGAAACGACTCCTGTCAAGCAACCGGCGCTCCCTGTAGTCGCTCGGGCCCGCCCCGAGGTGGCCGATCAGCTGGTTGCGGGAATCGAACAGGGTGACACGGGCCGCCAGGTCCGGAACGAGCAGCGTGCCGTCGCGGTAGATGTCAAAGTGGCACGGCAAATCGACCCCCCCGGCAAACCGCAGGTGATTCCCGTCAAGGTCGAAATATTGCAATCGATGGTTCGAACGATCCGCGACCAATAGTTCCTCAGCTCCGGAGCGGGCGTCGATCTCAATTCCGTGGGGACAGCTCAGATCGCCTGGCCCGTCGCTTTGCCCGCCACCGAAGGTGTCGATGTAGCGACCGTCGCGGTCGTAGCGAACCACGTAGCTCGAACCGTAGCCATCGCCGATGTAGATGTCGCCGTTCCGAGCCACGGCGAGATTCGTGGGTTTCCAGGAAGGTGCCAGCCGTCCCTCCCTGACGGCATATGCAGGGGATTCGGACGGATACCCCAGCGTTAGCAGGACGTTTCCTTCAAGATCGGTCTTTTGCACGAGGCCGCGACGGATGTCGCAGAAGTATAGAACTTCGTCCGCCCCCTCGCGAGCGAGCCGGAATCCGTGCGCGCCTCCCGCATAGGCTCCGCCCCAGGACCTTACGAATGTCCCTTGCGGATCGAACACTACCAAGGAATGATCGCTGTCCGAACTCTCGTGAACTGTGTGGTGGATGTAGACGAGTCCTTGGGAGTCGACCTGGACTCCGTGGCAGTTGCCGTACCTTATGCTGGCGGGCAGTGGGCCCCAATCGTGATGCACCTCGTAGGTACGCTCGCCGGCTTCGACTGTTGGTAGTCGGGACATGACCAACGATTGTATCGATCCGGATTGCACATTAATTGGCCAATTGGCCGCGAGGTCGCCCGAAGCCCTGGGACACCCGGTTCGCGGCACTCAGGCAAGTGCGGACCCCAGCGAGGAATCGCGGTCTGTGCCCGGGGGACTCTGCGGGAGCCGTTGATTCATATGGCGACGGGTCTGGCACAGCTCAACTCAAGTCTGCGCCGCCACGCAGCTGGACTCGACGTTCGCAAGAAGAGCGTCCCGGCCGACGCGGGAGCCATCGCGCTCTTCGGCTTGGCTATGGCCTAGAACCAATGAGAACGGCAGGCCAGCGCGCACCGTGATCTGACCGCCGTTACCAGCTCGACGGCGTGCGGAGAGCACGTTCCCACGCGGAAGCACCCGGCACTCGACGACACGTGCTGCCCCAGCATTCCGCAGGGTCCGGCAAGTCAACAGCGATCGAATGCAAGACGAACCTACGCAAGGTCTTGCCGGCCTGGCTTGGGGAGCATGACGAATCAACGCTCAAGGCTAGCCGCCGCAGTCTCTCGCGGAGGTGACTTGTCGAGTGAAGCGACTCCGACGCGCTGGAATCGTGCGACCCCAATCGAGTCGCGGCCCTATGCGAACATTGGAATCGCAGCGGCCTCGCGCCGCAGCCACAGGATAAAGTACATGCGAACGATTCATGCCCTAATAGCCCTTTCCGCATTAGTGCTGCTAGGCTCCGCCTGCAGCTCGACAGGCACGGGCGGCTCTCGGTCGGCGAAGCCGCCCAATGTAGTAGTGATCCTAGCCGACGACCAAGGCTGGGGAGATCTCAGCCTGCACGGCAACACCAACCTTTCAACCCCCTACATCGATTCTCTGGCGCACGAAGGCGCGATGTTCGAGCATTTCTACGTTTGCAGCGTCTGCGCGCCGACAAGGGCGGAATTCCTGACGGGGCGCTATTTCGCCCGCGGCGGCGTTCGGGGCGTCTCGACGGGCCAGGAGCGGCTCAACATCGACGAGCACACCATCGCCCAGACCTTCCGGCAGGCGGGCTACGCGACGGGCGCGTTCGGCAAATGGCACAACGGAACACAGCACCCGTACCATCCGAATGCGCGCGGTTTCGACGAGTTCTACGGCTTCACGGAAGGCCATTGGGGGCACTACTTCGACTACCAGCTGGACCATAACGGCCAACTGGTGACAGGCGAGGGCTTCGTGATCGACGACGTCACGAACCGAGCCCTAGGCTTCATCGAGGAGCATCGGGACCGGCCATTCTTCGCTTACTTGCCTTACAACACGCCTCATTCGCCGATGCAGGTCCCGGACGAATACTGGGACCGCTTCGAATCCAAGGAGCTCGAGATGCGCCATCGGGACCCTGACTCCGAGGACGTGCCCAAGACCCGCGCAGCACTGGCGATGGTCGAGAACATCGACTGGAACGTGGGCCGCGTGCTAGCGAAGCTCGACGAACTGTCCCTTAGCGACGACACAATCATCCTCTATTTCAGCGACAACGGGCCCAACAGCTGGCGCTGGAACGGCGGCATGAAGGGCCGCAAGGGTTCGGTCGACGAGGGCGGCCTGCGGTCGCCATTGGTCGTCCGCTGGAACGGCCAGATTCCGGCGGGCCGCACGATCAGCGAAGTGGCCGGAGCGATCGACCTGCTTCCAACCTTGGCCGACCTGGCCGGAATCGAGGTCGCGGCCTCGAAACCGATCGACGGTCGCACCCTCGCGCCCCTGCTCCTGGATCGGGAGATCGAATGGCAGGACCGCCTGCTGTACTCTTTGCGGCTTTCGCGCGGCCGGAAACTGGTCAGCGTCCGCAACCAGCGATTCCGACTAGATCCGGCAGGCCAGCTCTTCGACATCGGCGCCGACCCCGGCCAGCGCGAGGATGTTTCCGTGGAGTTTCCGGAAGCGGCTGACGAACTCGTTGCTGCAGCGAACGCTTGGCTAGCGGAAGTCGCTCCGAACGTCGGGCCGGATGACCGCCCGTTCCCGGTCGGCCATACGGAACTCACGATTCTGCCCGCGCGGGACGGGGTTCCGCACGGCGGCGTGCAACGTAGCGCCCGAGCCCCCAATTGCTCGTACTTCACGAATTGGACGAGCACCGACGACGCGATCACCTGGGATATCGAGGTCGCCGAGGCCGGCGACTACGAGATCTCGGTCCACTACGCGGCGGCGGAAGCGGGCGCGACCATCGAAGCCTCCTTCCAAGGGGTGTCAGTGAACGGGGAGGTATCGGAGGTCCATGACCGACCCGCGTACGGGGCCGAGGCTGACCGCGTGCCGCGAATCAGCGAATCGCTGGTCAAGGATTTCCGCCCGCTTTCACTGGGCAGGGCATCGCTGCCCAAGGCCCGGGGCGCGCTGATGCTGAAAGCGGTCGAAGTCGCGGGCAAGCAGGTCGCCGAGATTCGCTACGCAACGCTCAAGCGGCTGTAAAGGGCCGTCCGTTCAAGGTGAGCGGGACGGTTCCTGCACCTCGATGAGGCGATTGACGCCTTGGCTTCGGACAGTCTGAACGATGCCGCCAGGCCAGCGAACCTCCACGTCGACAGCAGACTGGGCGGTTCCCAAGCCGAAATGCACGCCATCGTGACTGGACGACGCGTAGCCAACGGCGGTGGTCATTACGTTGCTCTGGTCCCCGACCATGACGACGGCACCGATACCGTCACGGTTGGAATCTCTCCCCGCGAGGCGGACGTTGAGCCATGCGTTACGGTTTGGGCTGACGTTCTCCCACAATTCGGCAGGCTCGCCAAGCGAAGCCACGACCACATCCACTTTCCCGTCGTGGTTGAAGTCCGCGAACCCGCAACCCCTATGGACTTTCGCCGCTTGTGCAAAGCCCTGCCCCGCTTCGGCTGTGAGATCGGCAAAGGCCCCGTCGCCGCGGTTAGCAAACACGCTGTTCGGCTCGCGGTAGGGCGTAGTCTCCTCGAACTCGCCGATCACGTCATTGACATGCGAGTTCGCTGTGAACAGGTCCTTCCAGCCGTCGTTATTGAAGTCGTACAGGCCGTTGCCCCACCCGCTATGGCGGTTGGATAGGGCTGCCAATCCGGAGTGCGCTGTCGCATCCTCGAAAAACCCGCTGCCGGCGTTACGAAAGAGCGGGAAGGTTTCCGCGATCAGCGCAGTCACGGCCACGTCCGGCAACCCGTCGTTGTCGTAGTCGCGGAAGTCGACTCCCATGCTCGCTACCGGATCGCCGTGCTGCAGCAGGGCGACCCCGGAGAACATCCCGCCCTCTTCGAACCCCGACCCGGCACGGTTTAGGAACAGGAAGTTCGGGAGGTTGTCGTTCGTTACGAGCGCGTCGATCCAACCGTCTCCGTCCGCGTCCGCAAACGCGACGCTCATGCCGCGCCCCTCGTGACCGGAAATCCCGGCCGAAAGGGTGACCTCCTCAAACGATCCGCCGCCCTGGTTGCGATAAAGCCGGTTCGCAACAGGGGTCAGCTGCATCGGATCGCAATAGGCCCGCAAACCCCGCCGGGGATCGCCGCAGAACTTGTCGAAATCCAAACTCCATCGGGCGTAATGGACGACGAACAGGTCCAGCAGCCCGTCCCTGTCGTAGTCGAACCAACCCGCCGCGACCGCCCAGTCTCCGCCGTCCAAGCCGGCCGCCGAGGTGGCGTCGTCGAACGTGCCGTCACCGCTGTTACGGTATAGCGTAAGGCGAAACACCCCCGCGACAAGCAGGTCAACGTCCCCGTCATTGTCGTAGTCGGCTGCAGCCGCGCCCATGTCGTAGCCGCGGCCAGCCACTCCCGCCTCTTGCGTCACGTCGGAGAATTGCATGTCGCCGTCGTTTCGGTACAGCCGGTTCCAGAACTTTGGCTCCTCCTTTTGCAATGAAGGGATCGCCGCGCCGTTGGTGAAGTAAATGTCGGCCAGACCATCACCGTTGTAGTCGAACACGGCCAAGCCCCCGGCCATTGTTTCGATCATGCGCTTCTCGGGAGTAGGGTGGTTCTCGAGAACGAAATCGAGTCCGGACGCCGCCGCGACATCGCGGAAGCGAATCGGGGCAGGCCCCGGAGCGCCCAAAACCAAGCCGGCCCCGAGTTGCGGCCCGACGCACGCCAGCAAGAGCGCGACCGCGGCGCGCGTCGGAGCCGGCACGCCTACTCGCTCTTGATCCATCGGTTGAACTTGCCGCGGTCGCGGGCGAACGAATTCTTGCGCATTGCCATCGACTGGTCCAAGGCCTTCTTCGCGTCCTCGAGCTGCCCGAGCTGCCGATACGCCTGAAACAAGGAGTAATGAATGTCGCCGTAATAGTCGAAGGCCAAGCTCTGCTCAAGCTCTGCCGCGGCTTCCTCGAACCGCCCGACCCGGAGGTAGGCCCGCCCGAGACTGGGACGCGCCTCAATCAGGTTCGGGTCGCGTCGCAGCGCGGCCTTCAAGAAGCGGATCGACTCCGCGTGCTGCTGCCTGGCCACGTAAAGTCGTCCTACGGAGTAGAGGGTGCGCGGATTCCCTTCGTCGAGTTCGAGGGCTCGCTCCAAGGATTGCTGGGCCTCGTCGTAGGCGTTGTTCAGCAGGTAAATCAGACCCAGGCTTCGGTGCAATTCGGCCTCGTCGGGCTTGATCTCGAGTGCACGACGGTACTCGGCGATCGCCTCGTCATCCGCTTGCCGCTGCCGGTGCGCCTCGGCTCGCAGCTGATGCACCCGCCACGATCCCGGCGCGAGTTCCTCGACCCGCCGGAAACACCGGTCCGCAAGCGACTGAAGCGTTCGCGCGGTCCAATAGATCGCCTCGGACGACGGCTCCTCGGACCCGCGCATTGCGTGCGTGAAGGCGATCACCGCCCGCTCGTCCCGGCGCAGTGCGAGATACGCCCGCCCGAGCAGCAGGAGGTCCCCTCTCGTGAGCGACGGGCTCGATTCCATCGCGCCAACACATGCCGAGTACATGTGGTTGCGGCACAATTCGCCGGGTGACAACGATCCGGGCACACGTGCCGGTGCTCTCTCCAATTCCCTCTCGAGCAGCGACCGCTGGAAGCGCGCCCGCTCGGCGTCCCCGGACTGGTCGAAGAGAACCGCTTGCAGGAACCGCGAGGGCCCGCCGTCGGCGCGCGGCAAGGCGCCGATCAATTTCAGGGCTGATTCACGCGGAATCCCTTGCGCGAGGAAATCTGGTCGTTGCACAAGCCAAATCGGAAAGGACTTCCAGACCTTCCCGACGTTGCCGAGAGCGGCCGCGGAGTCGCCGCGCGCCAAGTGCACCTCGGCCAAGCCTAGCCAGGCCTGCTCCGAGCGCGGATCGACTCGCAATTCCGCACGGAACTGCCGTTCCGCCTCGACGCGGTCCCCGAGATGGAGACGAGCCCGTCCCAATGAGTGGTGCAAGCCCGGCAAGTCGGGCCGTTTCTCGATGGCCGCTTCGTAGTACGGGACTGCCGCGTCCCAGGCCTGGCTCAAGCCCAGCATATCGGCTCCCAGGCGCGACGCCCACACGGACTCCGGCTGGCCTATCACTAAGCTTCCAGCCAGTTCGCTCATCAGGTTCATGTAATCCCGACCGAGGCGGAACCAAGCATCGGTCTTGTCAAGGCCGTGCAAGAACGCCGCCTGGAACTCGCGCACTGCTCCAGCGTAGTCGCTTTGGGCAAGATGGCACGCGGCCAGCGCCCGCCGGGCCTCCAAGTTGCCCGGGCTGTTCTTCAGGCTGCGCTCCAGCGAGGGAATGGCCTTGGCGGGCGAGCCGAGCTTGAGGTGCCCGAGGCCGAGAAAGAGGTGTGCGACCGGCAGTTCGGGCTTCTCGGCGACAACCCGTTCCAGTTGCGCGACGGTTTCCTCGTACTTGCTTTGGAGGAACAGGACCAAGCCGAGATTAGCGCGTGCCTCGGAGAGCTCCGGAGCCAGTTCCAACACACCCCGGTACTTCGTTTCCGCTAACCCGAATTGCCCTGTCTGCATGGCCTTCTGGCCTGCAAGGAATCGACTCATGACCGCTTCCCGATGGGAGCCGTCTCCTGGTTGGGCCGGCACCCCGGCAGCCAAGCAGAAGATGGAAAGAAGCAAGGCGACCATCCGAGCCGGATGCATCTTTGGTTCTCTGCCGGCGGTCAGGTGAAAGAACCGCACCCTGGGGATGGCCCAGCGCCCAGGCACCCGCACCTCGCCGCTCGCCGGCCCGCGCCTTGGCGGTGCGACAGTCGGTGCGGCGCTCAGGTCAACCACGGTGCCCGCTGAGAAAGCCGGGAAGCGATGCACATCTCTCCCCGGCACGGTTGCTATGTCGCGGCCGTCAGAAGAGCACTCGCAACCCGAATTGCACGAGTCGCGGCACTCCTCGCGTGCCGCTGATCACCCCGAATTGCGGCGTGCCGAGACTGGAGCCCGGATGCCGGAATGTCGGCGTGTTGAACAGGTTGAAGAATTCGGTTCGGAACTCGAGGCCGACTCGCTCGCCGATCTGCGTTCGCTTGAAGATCGCGAAATCCCACTGCGCTGTGCCCGGGCCTCGTACGTCGGGCAGTACCCGCCCGGTGTTCCCGAACGTGAAAGCTGTCGGCTGGCTGAATACGTCCGTCCTGAAGTACTGCTTCAGCCGCGTCTGCGGGTCACCCGAGAGTTCCGCGCTCGTTCCGTTGTTGTTCGGGAACTGGGAGCCGCCGAATGAATTCGATAGGTTCCGCGAGGTGCCCACGCCGATCGGGAACCCGCGCTGGATCGTGGTCACGCCGTTGACGCCCCACCCGCCGATGACGGCGTTGGCCGCACCCGAGAGGTTGCCTCCGATCGGCTTGCCCTTGCCGAAGGGCAGGTCGAGCACGTAACTCAGCACGAAGCGCTGGGAAACGTCGAACGCGGCCAGTGACTTCAACGAGCGGAGATCGTTATTGTTGCCGCCCGTCGCCCAGCCCTGCGCGCTGAAGCCCTCGAGCCCGTCGAGCCATCCCGTCAAGGTCCCAGCGTCGGTGATCAGCTTGCCCGCCGTATAGGAGGCCAGCAGGCTGGCTCCGCCGGTGAATCGTCGCTCGACCTTTGCCTGGAACGAGTGGTATGTCGAGCTGCGGTTGGTCGGCCCCGCCATCGACACGTTCGTGAACTGCGGGAAGGGCCGCAGGAGCTGACCGCGCGCAACCGTCGGCTGGGACAACGGCCCTGTCGCGATCGACGTGCCGTGAAACGGGTTCGGAACCTGCTCGTTGAGCTGGGTCCCGAGCGAGAGGTGCTGGTCGGGCAACTGGTTGATCGTCTGGGCGTTGACCGGCAGGCTGGTCCCTTTCGATCCGGCGTAGGCAATGTCCACCAAGGTGCCGTCGGCGAGCTGGCGCTGGATATTGAAGTTCCACTGCTGCATGTAGCCGAGAGGCTGGTTCGGAACCGGCGACTGAATCGCGAGACCCCCCACGAGCGTGTTGAGGAACGTCGTGTCGCGCCCCGGGGGCAGGAGAACGCCGTCGGGGAAGGGATTACTCAGCACCCTATAAGGCGTAACGCCGCCATCGAGCGAGCTGATCCACGGAGTTGCAATCGTGTTGACGATGTCTAGGTTCGGAGCGATCGCAAAGGCAACATCGTTCGGCAACCAGAAAATGCCGTATCCGGCCCGGATCACGGTCTTGTCGTTCAAGCGGTACGCGATTCCCAAGCGGGGAGCAAACGCGTTGCGGTCGTCAAGACGCGTCCGCGAATCCCGGAGTTCGGAGTTCACGAGCCCGAGTTGCCCTCGCAAGTCCAGGCCGGTCTCCGCGGACAGCGGATTGGCGGAATCGAGCGCGAGCACCGTCATATTGTCGAAACGCTCCGAGAAGTTCCCCGAGCGCTCCCAGCGGAGCCCGATGTTGACGGTCAGCTTGTCGTTGACTTGCCATTGGTCGTTGAGGTACGCAGCGCGATAGATCATCTGGCCGGCGACCAGCCCGGGAGTGTTGATGGCGCCGCCCGTGCCCGTACCGAGCAGGAACGAGGCGAAGCCCCAGCCGCCTGTCGGATCGAACGGATCGTCCGCCGTGAACTTGGAGTTAAAGCTGAATATCCCGCTCGGCGTGTTGCTTTGCGCGTAGTTGTGCGTCAGCCGCCGCACATCGCCGCCGATCTTCAACGTGTGCCGGCCGCGGATCAGTGTCAGGCTGGGAAGAACCGCGGCGTTTTCCTGACGCGCGATGATGATGCTGCCGGTTCCTTGGCCGCAAAAGACCCTGTAGCCCTCGACGCATGGCGTTGGAATGTGGCGGAAATTCTCCGGGATCTGGCTCACCAAAGCCGATGGCCAGGCGAATTGGGAAAGGTCAATTCCTTGGCTCGCAGGCGACCGGTCATACCGGAAGCGCGTCCAACCCAAGCGAATATCGAGGATCGTGGTCGGCGAGATCAGGTACGTGTCGCCAAGCGCGATCTGATTGGTGGTGAAATTCTCCGGTCCCGCGTCAATATGGGCGCCCGTGCTGTACGGGTCGACGCCAAACGTGAGGTTGTCCCACCATGTCCAGCGCCCCATCATGCGGTGCTTGTCGCTGGCAGTCCAGTCGACGCGGTTGTTGAGCTGGTCGTTGTCGCCGCCGTCGCTCGCATTCGCGGCGTAGTTGAAGTTGAGGCCGGGCTGGTTGGGCGTGCTCCACAGGTGGCTGAGTGACTTCGACGTGGGATCCAGCAACGAGTCGGGGACCTTGTTGTTCCCGAACGCGGTTCTTGGAAGGTCCTTAGCGCTGGTGATCGAGAACGGATCGTGGATCGTCTTGTCCAGTTCCGAAAAATCGCCAGTCTGCATCAGAGGTGTCGGCGAGTCGAGAAGCAGCGACCGTCCCTGGCGCTGCCGGTACGACTCGTAGGAAGAGAAGAAAAAAATCTTGTCCCTAGCGATTGGGCCGCCGACATTCGCGCCCCACTGGTTCTGCACGAACGGGGGCGTGCCGATGCCGCTGGCGTTGTTGAAGAAGGTGTTGGAGTTCAGCGCCTTGTTCCGCAGGAACTCGTAGGCCGAGCCATGGAACTCGTTTCCGCCCGATTTCGTGGTCATGTTGATGACGCCGCCGGCGAAACGGCCGAACTCGGCGCCGAGGTTATTGGTCTGGATCTTGAATTCCTGTACCGCGTCCTGCGTCGGCACCAGTGCGGTCAGATTTATGTAGCCCACGTTGACGGGCGCGCCGTCCAGCGTGGTGGCGCTCTGGTTCGACTGGCCACCGCCGATCTGGTAGTTGCCCCACGCGAAGACGTTCACGCCGGTCGGGCTCTGCATGGACTGGCCCTGCGGCACGACGCCCGGCGCGAGAGCCACGAGGTTCAGCACGTTGCGCCCGTTCAAGGGCGTCTCGGTGACCTTGCGGGACTCGACGACCTGGCCGAGGGAAGAGGTTTGGGACTGCAGCAGCGGCGTGCTCGAGATGACCTCGACAACCTCGGTCACTTCGCCGATCTCCATGACCGGGTCGATGCGGATGCTGGCTTCGACCTCCACGACGATCGGCTCTTGCGAAAACAGCTTGAAGCCGTCCGACCTCGCCTCGAGGCGGTACTGGCCCGGAACGAGGTTCACGAAGCGGTAAAGGCCGACGGCCTCCGTCTCCTGGACGCGCTGCTCGCCGGTGGCGAGGTTGGAGAGTGTCACGGTTGCACCGGGAATAACGGCGCCGGTCGAATCCTGGACAGACCCCACCAAGGTTCCGTAGAAGGTCTGCGCGTAGGCCGCCCCAGAAAGGACCGTCAGGCAAACCGCCAGAACGGCTGACAGTTCAAGCTTTCGGATTTTCATCTGCTTCTCCAGTTACTTGCGACGCGACCAATAGCGGACACGCCTAAACGACTATAGCAATGGGCATTGGCGTTGCTGCAATGCCGCAACGCTCCGCGGCTGCCGGGCGGCCAATGCCACGACCTCCAGCTCGGTTACACCGATGAGGCCGGGCCGCTCGCGTTCGGCGCCAACTGGACTCGGCAGCCTACCGATGCGGACCCGTCCGGGGATCCGGCGGCAGCGGCGGACGACGCGGTGCTGGACGGCCCTGCATCGATTCCCTGCGGCACGCGCTAGCCTAGTTTGCTCTTCGGACTCTAGTCCCGGCTGTGCGGCCGCGGGCTGGATCACCTCGCAGCGAACAATTGATCTTCCGTCGCAACGGGTGCGGGCAGGAATTGCCCCTGAGTCGCGCCCGGTCACGTCAGCAAGAGCGGTCACGGTTTCAGGCGCAGTTGCAACCGCTTTGCACTCGGGCGGATTCTCGGCGGCTGCGCGCTCAAATGCGAGCCCGCAACCCGCGGGGTCGAGTCCATCGAGCCCTCGCTAGGGGTGTCGCCCGATATGGTCGCGACTGCCGCCCGATGCAACGCTTGGCGGGGCTCGCGACGATCCAGATGTCTCTGAGAACGACCATGGTCCGATCCGCTGCTCGAACTCAGCCCCCGAGCGCCGACCGGGCGGCGGGATTCGAGTGCCAGGCTCCGTGCGCACTCGACGAAACCCCGCCAATGCCCGTCGAGCTGCCCGAGTACCGGTCGCCGGGGCGCGTGGCGGCGAATCGCGCCGGGGCGCTTCCCGCCGACTCGGCCAAGACCGTGGCAACGCCGCATCGCGAGGCGCGGTTGCCTGCGTGGCGGGAGTTTCAAAACTATTACAATCCTAATTGACACGGTGTTGCAGATAGTGCTAGGTTCGCTTCTTGGCGGACTCGTCCGGGCTCGCCGTTTTGTAAGTACGCTCAACTCGAAAGAAAGGGCCCAAGTGCGTTTACTAGCTGGACGGGCGCGAACACTCGCGCCAGCCATCCTTGTCTCGGCGATGTCCCTGCAGGGCCGGGTCGTGAGCGGGGAGCTGACCGGCCCAGGCGGCTTCCCCATCGCGGGTGCCACCGTGGAAGTGATTGAAACCGGCGAGTCTACGCTATCCGACAGTGTCGGCGTCTACAGCTTGCCCGAGGTTCCCGTCGGGCCGTTCACCCTGCGGGTGACCGCCACGGGCTTTGAGCCTGTCGAAGTGCGCGGGTCGGCGGAGACCACGGAAATCTCACTCGAGGTGTCCGTCCTGAAGCGCAACGCCGCGTCAATCGAAGTGGTCGCCACGGTCGAGGACCTGCGGGCAGCGATACCGGGCTCGGTGCATATCATCAGCAAAGAGGAGCTGCTCGCAGCGAAGCCGATCGACGCGAACGAGATGCTTCGGCAGGTGCCGGGAGTCAACCTTCGCGAGGACTCTGGTCCGGTCGCGATGCGGTTGAACATCGGCATGCGCGGTCTGAATCCGAACCGCAGCCGCAAGGTGCTGATGCTAGAGGACGGCCTCCCTATCGCGCTGGCCCCCTACGGGGAACCGGACATGTACTACTCCCCGCCGATCGAGCGGATGAGCCGGGTCGAGGTCCTCAAGGGAAGCGGCCAGATCGCGCACGGGCCGCAAACGATTGGAGGGGTCGTGAACTTCGTCACTCCCTCGCCACCTTCGGAATTCCACGGCGAGATTGACGCAGAAGGCGGGCAACGGGGCCTGTTCGTGGGCCAGGCCTCACTAGGAGGCAGCAATCGAGACCAATCTATCGGCTGGATTGCGAATTACTTGCACAAGCAGGGGGATGGCTGGCGGCAGTTCTACTACGACATCGAGGACGCGCAAACCAAGTTCAACCTAAGGCCGAACAATCGCCACTCGCTGGCGCTAAAGTTCGGGGTGTACGACGAGATCTCGAACTCCACCTATCTCGGGCTCACGACGCCGATGTATGAACAGAACCCAAATCAGAACCCTGTCACCGCCGACACACTTGATGTCGAGCGTCGGTCCGGCTCGTTGTCCCACGCTTTCACGATCAGCCCCGACGCTGTCCTGAGCAGCTCGGTTTTCCTGTACTCCACCAAGCGGCACTGGGGGCGGCAGGACTTCGACCGGTCGGATACGGGACGGGCCTACCTGGGGGTGGCCGGCGATCCGAGCGTCGCGGGGGGAGCGCTGTACCTGCGGGACTCGTCCGGGAACCGCAACCGCTTGTTCAACGTGTACGGGGCGCAAACGAATTACGGCTTGGAGCACACGCACGGCCATCTAGACCTTGGTGTTCGCTACATCTACGAGAGGGCTCACGACCGGCGCGTCAACGGGGACCAGTTTAACGCCAAGACCGGGACAGTTCGCGACGACGAGTTCCGTTACGGGAGGGCGTTCGCCGGGTACGCGCAGAATCGCTTCCTGCTCGGTTCGCGGGTCACCCTCACGCCCGGCGTCCGCTTTGTGCATTACAAGCAGGAACGGCACATCACGCGCAAGCGGGTGTCCGGGGTCCCGACGAACGTGGACATACGCAAGGACAACGGTGTCACGACCACGATTCCAGGCCTAGGATTCTCGGTACGGGCGTTCGAAGACGTGACGTTCTTCACGGGAGTCCATCGAGGATTCGCGCCTCCCGGGACCAAGATCGCGATCACCAGCGGCGGCGAGAACCTTGATCTGGACTCGGAACTCTCTTGGAACTACGAGGCCGGCGTCCGGCTAGCGGGCCATCGGAAGGTTTCCGGGGAATTCGCCTTCTTCCGCATGGACTTCTCCAACCAGATCATCACAGCCGCCGAGTCGGGGGGCGCGACAACGACGGTCACCAACGGCGGCGCGACGCTGCACCAGGGATTCGAGAGCTCGGTCAGAGTCCATTGGGACAAAGTTGCCGACATCCCCGGATGGAGCCTGCATACCGACGTGCGGCACATGTTTCTGCCGATCGCCAAGTTCACGGACAACGAACTCTTCGGTGGAAACCGCCTGCCCTACGCCCCGGAGCAAACGTTCGGAGTAATCGTCGGCGCGCGACAGTACCGGGGATTCAGCATCCACCTCGATCTCAACGCGGTTGCAGGCCAGTTTGGCGACAACAGGCAGACGGTCGAGCCATCGGCTGACGGGACAGTCGGCAGGGTCCCGTCCTACCGAGTGGCCAACCTAGCGATTGGATACGAGATCCGGCGCGAGCGATGGATGTTCGAGCCGTACTTCACGATCAAGAACGCATTCAACGAGCTATACATTTCGTCCCGAGCTCCGCAGGGAATCCAGCCAGGACTGTTTCGGCAAGTCAACGGCGGCCTGCGTATCAGCTTCTAAGGCCCGACATAGCGGTCGGCCCCCCCGGGCGTACGAGTTAATCTGTTCGACTTTCAATCGCAAAAGGACAGATCGCTCGAGCGGCGACGACTGGAGTTGGACAGGGTCGGTAATGCCTCCGGCGTCTGTGTATTGCAACGCGGCCCAAGGCAAGGCATCTCCGCCTGCGGGAGCGGATCGGTCGAGAGTGCAGAGGCCACGACATCGAGAGCCTGTCAGTGGTCGTGGCTGCAACAAGTTGCCAATTCGGCTCAACAATGGCGCAAACTCCTCGTTCTTGCCGACCTGAGATGCGATCAAAGGAAATCGATACGGCCTATGTACCCATGGTTCTGGCGGGTCTGCAGTCGGTAGAATAGGCGCGGCCGCCCATGCCCAGACCACCGTTTGTCATTGCCGCCGCAACTCGTCGCGGTTTCCTCTCAACGATTTCCTCTGCCGGAATCGGTTCGCTGCTAGGCTGCGTCGACCAGTCCCGCAGGAAGGTAGGCTCGAGCGCTCAGCCTCCCAACATCGTGCTCATCGTCGCGGACGATCTGGGTTACGGGGAACTCGGCTGCTACGGGCAGGACAAGATCCTGACGCCAAACATCGACCGGATGGCCACCGAGGGCATGCGGTTCTCGGACGCCTATTCGGGCTGCTCGGTTTGCGCTCCAGCCCGCAGCGTGCTGATGACCGGGATGCATATCGGCCACACCTCGGTGCGGTCCAACCCCGGCGGAGTGCCGATCCTGCCCGAGGACGTGACGGTCGCGGAACTTCTGAAGGATCAAGGCTACGCAACAGGCTGCTTCGGCAAATGGGGCCTCGGCGACATCGGCACGGAGGGGGTCCCTTGGAAGCAGGGCTTCGACGAATTCGTCGGCTACCTCCACCAGGCTCATGCCCATTACTTCTACCCGCACTACATCTACGACAACGACCGAGAGCTCCATCTCGAGGGCAACGAAGGAGACGGGCGAGGCACGTACTCGCACGACGTGATCGCCGACAGGGCTCTCGAGTTCATCGAGAGGAACAAGGAAGGGCCCTTCTTTTGCTACGCGCCGTTTACCATTCCCCACGCGGAATACGTCGCGCCCGACGACGGGATCTACGAGCAATACAGCGGCAAGTTCGAGGAAGTCGAGCTTCCCGAGAACCGGAACCGGCCAGAACGCCTGATTCGACCGGAAGAGCCTCACGCCACCTTGGCCGCGATGATCACGCGACTGGACCGCGACGTGGGGCGCATCCTGCAACGGACCGCCGATCTGGGCTTGGAAGAAGAGACGATCGTGTTCTTCACCTCCGACAACGGGGCGGCAGCGGCCAGATGGACCGAATACTTTCAAAGCAGCGGCCCTCTGCGGGGCTTGAAAGGAACCTTCTATGAGGGCGGCGTCCGGGTGCCGATGCTGGTGCGCTGGCCAGGGAAAATCGAAGCCGAGTCAGAGAGCGACCATATATGGGGCTTCCAAGACTTCCTGTCGACTGCGGTCGAATTGGCCGGCTCTGCCCCGCCGCGCGAGACCGATGGAATTTCCGTGGTTCCGACCTTGCTAGGCCGTGGCGTCCAAGAACGGCACGAGTACCTTTATTGGGAATTGCCTCGTTATCAGCGAGAGTCCGGGACTTTCCGTGACGAGATTCCTTCCCAAGGTCTGCGAATGGGCAAATGGAAGGCCGTGCGTCCGAGCCCGGACGGCGCTGTGGAGCTCTACGACTTGGAGTCGGACCTCGGGGAGACTCTTGACGTCTCGGCAGAGCAGCCGGAGGTGATGGCGAGAATCCAGGCCCATTTTAGGGAGGCGCGCGAGCCGCCTAGGGCCCAGAGCGAACTTGACCACATTTGGTGGGAGCGGAAGGGCTGAGCCGCACTCGCGCAGCCTGGCCGGAATAGGTTGCGTTCGCTGCGCGGTGCCAGGCGGGCAGCGCGACAGCGCCGAGCAAAGGCGCCGCTAAGTCGCGCGGCAAGCCGTTGTCAACGATCCTGCATGCGCACTCCATGCACGGAGTGGAAACCGATGATCGCCAAGCTCGCTCAGAGCGCCCTGCTGTACTCCTGATCCTTGTAGCGCTGCAAGAGACCCTTCAGCCGCGCGACGACTTCCGGGTGGTCTTCAAAGAGATTGCGGTCCTCATGCCGGTCCGCCTCGATGTCGTAAAGCTGCGCCGGCGGATCGCCGTCTCTCGGGCCGTCCCACTGGTTCGAACCCGGCCCTTGGCCATCGATGTATTTCCACTTGCCTTGCCGGATCGCGAATGTCCCGTCAACCGAGTGATGCACTGTCGCTTCCCGGAGCGGGACGCTATCTTCGCCTAGCAACGCCGGAAGGAAGCTTACGCTGTCCTCTCCCGCCCCGGTCGGCAGCTGAAATCCGGCGATCTCCGCCGATGTCGCCATCAGGTCAGTCAGGCAGATTGTCTGATCGCTCGTCGAGCCGGCGGCGACCCGACCCGGCCAGCTGGCTATGAACGGCATCCGATGCCCGCCTTCCCAGGCATCACGCTTCTTGCCGCGCTGGCTCGGGTGGTTCGCGTAATGCCCGAATTCCTCGATGTGACTCGGATCCCATTCCGCTCCGTTGTCGCTCGTCAGGATGAAGAGCGTGTTCTCGAACTGCCCCGTGCTTTCGAGGGCATCCACCAGCATCCCGACCTGGGCGTCGACCTGCATCACAAAGTCACCGTACTTGCCTGCCCCGCTCCGGCCCGCGAACTCCTCGGTCGGCACCCATGGCCAATGCGGCGCGGGCAGGGGGAAGTACAAGAAGAAAGGCTGGCCAGGATTGCGGGCCCGTCCCTCGATGTAGGCCACCGCGTGCCGTGTCAGGTTGGGAAGCACGTCGAAGAAATCGAAGCCCTCCGCCGCCTCGCCTGGCCGCCAGAAGACTGGTCCGTCGAATCGACCGGGCTCGTGCACTGTGGCCGGCTTCTCGCAGGCATTGTTCTCCACGTACACGTACGGTGCCATGTCCAGCGACGCCGGGATGATGTACGAGTAATCGAAACCCAGCGTGGCCGGACCATTCGTGACCGGCTGCGTGAAGTCGATCTCGAGGCCTGCTGGCTTCGCGAAATCCTTCGCTCCCTGGAAAGCCGCCGAGGTGTCGCGCTCATCCCAGCTCTCGGGCTCGGAAGTCGTTGCCCAGTCCAGGCCAAGGTGCCATTTCCCAACGACCGCGGTGTGGTAGCCCTGGTCGCGGAGCATGCTGGCCACGGTCATCCTCCCGGGATCGACGAGCGCCCGCGAGTATCCAGAGAGCACGCCCTGCTTGAGGCGGGTCCGCCAAGCGTAGCGCCCCGTGACGACGCCGTATCGGGTCGGCGTGCAGACTGCCGAGCCGGAATGGGCGTCCGTGAACCGCATGCCGCGAGCCGCAAGGGCGTCCATGTAGGGGGTAGCAATCTTTGAACCCTCGTTGAAGCTTCCGGGGTCGCCGTAGCCCATGTCGTCCGCCATCACGAAGACGATGTTCGGGGCGGCTCTGGGCTCGGGAGCCTGCGAACCACACGCCGCCAGAGCGATGGCCGAGACCGCGGCGCTGAACATGGAGAGACGGTTGGACGGTTGCCGGGAGACCTTCATCGCGCTTTGCCGATTGTAGGGCAATGCGGATTCCCGCCATCGCTCGTGACCGTCATCCCATTCCCGCTGACGAACGCCGCGCTCCCTTCGTTACCGCCGCTCGGCTTGCCTGTACTACACTCTCGGTCATCGTGCCGCACCGTTCGCGCCTGCCCCTGCTCGCTGCCGGAGTTCTGCTCTCACTGCCTCTAGTCGCCCAGCAACGCCCGAACTTCGTCCTGATATTTGCGGACGACTTGGGTTACGGGGATCTGTCCTCGTACGGGGCAACCAAGCATCGGACGCCCCATCTCGATCGCATGGCGCAGGAAGGCATCCGCCTGACGGACTTCTACGTTCCAATGCCGTTTTGCGGTCCTTCAAGGGGCACGTTGCTCACAGGCCGGTACCCATTCCGCAACGGGCTCGTTACGAACCCGTCGCCCGACGCGGGACGCAACGACATCGGACTTCCTCCTTCGGAGACCACAATCGCAGAAGCACTGAAGCCACTCGGCTACGCCACGGCAGCGATTGGAAAGTGGCATATGGGGCACGTCGAGAAGTACTTGCCGCGCAAGCAGGGCTTCGACGAATACTACGGCATTCTCTATTCGAACGACATGAGGCCGGTGCAACTGGTCGAGAACGAGACGGTCGTCCGGTACCCCGTCATCCAAACCGAACTGACCCGCGACTACACGCGGCGAGCGATCGACTTCATCGAGCGGAACCGCGATACCCCGTTCTTCCTTTACCTGCCTCATGCGATGCCCCACAAGCCGCTCGCAGCTTCGGAGGACTTCTACACGCCCGAGACGCCGGACGATCTCTACAGCGATGTAATCCGGGAACTGGACTGGTCGGTCGGGCAAGTGCTGTCGAAGCTTCGCGAAAGCGGCCTAGACGAAAGCACTTTCGTGTTCTTCACGTCCGACAACGGCGCAACGTTCGGCGGATACAACGGGGGCCTGCGAGCGATGAAGGGATCCAACTTCGACGGCGGTGTCCGGGTGCCGGCGATCGCGCGCTGGCCCGGTCGGATCCCCCCGGGCCAAGTGTCGGCGGAAGTGCTCGCGTCGATCGATATCTTTCCGACTATCGTTCGCGCGGCCGGGGGAGACTTGCCGGGAGACCGTGTGATAGACGGTGCCGACATTCTGCCCCTGCTGGAGGGGCGGATCCGGAAGTCGCCGCACGACGGCGTCTTCGCGATGGGGGGCGTCGAGTTGAAGATGATCCGGTCGGGACGCTGGAAGCTGCACGTGCGCGCGCCGCGGCCCGGCTTCCTGTGCCTTGACGACGCGAGCGGGTGGAAGGACCCGCGGGGCCCTGACGGGATCACGATCATCGCGCAGTTCGAGCAGGCGAATCCCACGCAATGCCCCGGCGTCAACACCGGGCCGGCACCCGAGCCGCTGATGCTCTTCGACATGCACGCGGATCAGTCCGAACAGCGCGACGTCGCTGCGCAGCACCCGGAAGTCGTAGCGCGTCTCAAGGCGATTTTCGACCGCATTGACGCGGATGTGCCCGAGGGCTTGCAGACACCCGCTCGGGTGCCGAAGCTGCTGTGGCTTCACGGCGGTGAATTGCGGTACGACCGCGAGATCAGGCCCCTGCCGTTCGAGTAGGCTTCCTGCCTTGGCAACGAGGAGACAGCCGTCCGCCGAGCCGGCTAGGCTACTGCCGCATGATCTTGGCCAGCATGTCGTAGAACTCGGGAAAAGATACAGAGGCCGCTCCGGCCCCCATCAGGCTCGATTCCCCATCGGCCGGCAGCGCGGCCACGGCAAACGCCATCGCGATACGGTGGTCACCGCAGGAATCCAGTTCCGCAGCGCGCAGCCGGGACCCGCCTTCGATGTCCATCCCGGTCTCGTACTCCGTCACGCGAACTCCCATCGCTCGCAGGTTGGCCACCACGGTGGCGATGCGGTCGGTCTCTTTCACGCGCAACTCCCCGGCATCCCGGATCCGCAACCCACTCCTGGAGAGGGCGCCGAGCACCGCGAGCATGGGAATCTCGTCAATGACGCCCGCGACGGTCGCGCCACCGATCTCGCCTCCGGCGAGCGGCCCTTCCCCGCGTACGTCAAGCGTTCCAACCGGTTCCCCTCCTTCGTCCGGGTCGGGGTGAACCTCGATGCTCGCCCCCATGCGCCGCAGGACCGACAGGACCGCCGCGCGGGTCGGATTCAAGCCAACGCCCTGGATGCGCAGGCGGGAGCCAGGCAGCATTAGCGCGGCCGCGACAAAGAAAACCGCTGACGAGAGGTCGCTCGGAATTCGCATGTCGCGTGCAGCGAGACGGGGAAAGCCTCGAATCGAGATTTCACGCCCATCGACAGTGACATCGGCTCCCAAGCGACGCAGTGCGATCTCGCTGTGGTCACGTGTTTCGACCGGCTCGACGACGGTCGTCACTCCCCGCGCATGCAGGCCGGCGAGCAATATCGCACTCTTCACTTGGGCGCTTGCTACGGGCAGTTCGTAGCGGATCGGACGCAACGCCCCGCCTCGGATCTGGAGTGGCGGATACTGGCCTTGGCGCGCCTCCATCGACCCGCCCATGCTCCGCAGCGGCACCATGATGCGCTTCATGGGACGCTTCGATAGCGACTCGTCCCCTTTGATCTGCGACGCAAACTGTTGGCCCGCAAGGATGCCCGAAAGCAGGCGCATCGTGGTGCCTGAGTTTCCCGCATCGAGGGGAGAAGCGGGAGGCTGGAGTCCGCCCTGGCCGACCCCGGTGATTTCGACCCGTGTTCCGCGCCGCTCGCAACGCACGCCTAGAGATCGCATGCAGCCGAGAGTGGACTCGCAGTCCGCGCCGGTGGAATAGTTCGTCAGCAAGGCGCGGCCTTCCGCAAGGCCGCTCAGCATCGCGTAGCGGTGTGAGATGGACTTGTCCCCGGGCAAGGAGACGGTACCTGCAACGCCAGTAGCGGGGCGAATCGTGCGGGGCATCTGTCTATCCATTATCAGGAACGTCTCGGCGCACCCCGGGGAGCTGGTGGTGACACCTCGTGCCAGCGAACCGGGCACGTTCTCGAGCGGTCGCTGCGCATCGATTTGCGGCGGCTGCCAAGGGCCGACCCAGCCTAGAAGACTATCTTGGTCATCATCTGGAACGTTCGGGGGAATCCCCTGGTTCCGGGAATGCTTCCAAAGTTGTCGGATCCGTAGACGGTGCGGGGCCCACGCCAATTGACGTTGTTCAGCAGGTTGATGAACTCGAATCGCAGGGAGAGTGTCACATCTTCGGAAAGACGGGTCGTCTTTTCAACGGACACATCCCAGTTGACGAGCGCGGGACTGCGAACCGCATCGGTGGTGTGCGGTGCCTCGCTGAGTCGAAGGCCGTCAGTCGGAGTAAGGGAACCTGCCATCACGTAGCGATCGAAGTTGCTGCCGGGATCGCCGCCCGCGGTAACGAGATCGTTCGCCGGGCGCTGGTGGCTGAATCCGTATGCGCTGAGCGGATTCTCGTTCTGGGTGATCACGAGCGGGAAGCCGCTGCGCAGGATCGTCGCCATGGAAACCGCCCAGCCGGCCACCAGCTTGTGACGCCCTCTCGTCTGGTACATGAGGTTCAGGTTCACGAGGTGGGGCGCATGCAACCGCGAAAGCGAGTAGTCGGCGTGCAGCACCGGGCACTTTCCGAACGCGCATCCGTCCGGCGTATTGTAGACCGCGGGGGTCAAGCTCTCGAGCAGCGTGTTGGCCTCGTAAATGTTGTCGCGATGCCGGGTATGGGTGTAGTTCACCCGCGCCCCCCAGTCCCGGTTGAACCGCCTTTCCAGCTCGAATCGGAGCGCGTGGTAGAGCGACTTGCCTGCGCTCACATGACGGGCGTAGACATTTCGGAAATGGGGGAACGGACGGAGCAACTGGCCAAGTGGCAGAGTCCGGTCGCCCGCGAACGATCCGAAGCGGGAGTCGCCGCGGAAGGGATTTGCATACTGCTCGTTCAGCCGATCGCCAAGCGCCAGGTACGGGTCGGCAAGTTGATTGATGTTGATAACCGAGTTGAGCGTCCCGCCGATCGGCAGATCGGCTCCTTGGCTGCCTACGTAACCCACCTTCATCGCCACCTCTCTGCCGATGTCGCGCTGCAGGTCCAAGGACCACTTCTTGATGTATGGCGAGTCGCGGTGCTGGTCATTGAAGTACACGTCGCCGCCGATGTTCTGAAGGCGGCCGTTCGAGTTGCCCACCGGATCGAGGATCCCGTCCGGGAACGGGTTCGCTGCGGTCGCCTCCGGAGGTGTGATTCCGTCGACGCTGGCCGCCACGTTGGTCACGGCTGTGTAGCCGTAGGTCCCAATCTCCGACGCGCCGGAGCCGAGCGGGATCGCGTACGGGGCCCAATAGACCGCGAAGCCTCCGCGCAGCACCGTCTCGGGATCGAGGGTGTACGCGAATCCGAGCCGCGGCCCTAGCTTGACCGGCGGAGGGTTCCACTGGTGGGCAGGATTCCCGTCAAGCCCGGCATACATCAGCCCGCCCTTGAGAGGGAATCCCGGCAACGATCCCTCAAGTGCGGGAGGGGGATCGACCTGTGCGGGAAACGGGCTCCGCCTGTCCCAACCGACCGTGAAATCGTTGCTGTCCTCCTGCAGGCCCGTTTCGTGCTCGACTCTGAGCCCGAGGTTAAGGACAAGGTTCGAAGTGGCTCGCCAGTCGTCTTGGAAGAAGCCTCCGAAGTAATCCAGGAACAGATCCGCTGGAAGTGCCAAGGTCGCGGTGCCGCCATCCGGAATGCCCAGCAGCAGCTCCGCCAGCGCGCTGCCCGAACCCGTTTCCGGACGCGCCGGATTGGGACCTTGGGTGAACTTCTTTGCGAAGTTGAGCGCTAGCCCGTGGCCATAGTTCACTGTGTGCAGCCCGAGGCGCCGCCATTGCCCGCCAAGCTTCAGCGTGTGATTCCCGACGAACAGACCATAGGTCCCGCTGAATTCGCGCGACAGCCACTGGACATCGTCGTTGCTACGCCCGCCGTGCGAGTCACCGCTATCGCCGAAATCTGTGACGGATACTTTCGGAAACTGACCCGCATACGCTTCCTGCGCGTAGATCTTGTCCAAGAAGCCTCCCTGAATCCCGAGTTCGCTGATGATTTGGTCCTTGGCGAATGCGGGATTGCTCCAGGAATCGTTGAAATACGTCTGCCCGTATCGCAGAGTCAGCACGGAGGCCGCCGACGGGAGGACCGTGTTGTTGATCGCCAGCGCGTGGACGTTGCGTCCGAGCGTCGAAGCGCCGATGCCGAAGGCAGGGGGCGAATCGGAATTCAGCAAATCTTGGTAGTGACCGAATTGAGGTTCCTGCGAGCGGTAGTAAAGATAGGTCCCCGTCAAATGCCAGCTTTCGCTGAAGGCATGGTTCAAGTTTCCGGTGGCCTGGATGGCCTTCACGATCTGAATCCCGGAGGTCGAGATCTGCCCGCCCGGTCCCAGCGTCGCGAGAAGATTCGTCAGCGCCGCGCCGGCGGGATCGGCCGAACCTACCGGAATCCGGTCGTTGGCAAACGGCACCCTGCTACCGTCGGATCCCCGGCTGAAGGGATCGTAGATGGTCCGAGCGCTGTCAGAAAAATCGCCTGCCGCCTCGGCGGGAGTCGGCACGGTGATCGTTGTGTTGCCGATCGCGTGATCGGAATAGCCTTCGGTGGCAAGCCAGAAGAATGTACGCCCGGGCGCGATCGGGCCGCCGAACGACCCGCCGAACAGATTGTACGGGGCGTTCCCGAAATCGTGCATTCCGAGCAGGCCCCTGTCGAAGTCTCGTTGCTGGAAGTAGGCGAGTTTCCTCCAAACGGTGTTTAGTTCGCCCGCTCGAAACTGATACAGAGCGCTGCCAGCCCAGTCATTCGTGCCGCTTCGGTGAATCGTGTTGAACACGCCGCCCCCGGTGCGGCCCATTTCGGCGTCGTACGTGTTCGTCTGGACCTTCATTTCCTGGACTGCCTCGAAGACCGGGATAATGACCGAACGATTGCGAAGGTCCGTCATCGACACGCCGTCGATCGTGTAGTTGTTGCCCCGCAGCGGACCGCCTCCGAGCGAGAGCAGGGAGGAGTTCGTCTGGTCGGATTGCTTCACCCACACCGGATTCCCGGTATGCACGACGTTGGGGGTTGTCACCGCAAGGATGAACACGTTCCGGCCCGGCGATGGCAGCACCTCGATCTGCCGGCGGTCGATAGTCGAAGCCACCGACGCGGTGCCGTTCTCGATCAGCGGCGTCTCGGCGGTGACCGTAACGGTTTCCTCGACGCCTCCCACGGCCAGCGTAACGTCGGTCACCAGAAACGTGGAGATCCCGACCGCCAGCGATTCCCGTACAAAGGGGGCGAAACCCTCCAGTTCCGCGATTACGGTGTAGGCGCCAGGCTGAACGCTGGCAAACGAGTACTCGCCGGATGCATTGGAAATTGTTGCGCGGGAAACGCCGGTATCGTCGTTCGCGAGCGTTAGATGAACTCCCGAAATGACTCCGCCGCCGGTGTCCCGAACAATGCCTCGCACGCCGCCTTGAAACGTCTGCGCCAGAAAGCCCGCGGAGATTCCGAGCGCGTAGAGCGTGGCGGCCATTCGAATCGCAGCGACCCGCAGAGGTCGCTTCCCAAAGCTCGACCGGTTCAGGTACGGCGAACGGCAACGCAGACGCTCGACAGGTTCAGTGAATCGGTTTCGACCGAAGTCTGAATCGAACTCGGATCCGACTGCGCAGTGTGCGCGACCCAGCATCGTACCTATGAATCTACTTGACACGACGATGAGTGAATCCGGAACGGTAATTGAATAGCCTGAACGGTCCGCGGGCGTGCCTCGCGACGGGGGGCGGGACCGAAATAAGCGATTCCGACAAGATCTCGAGATTCGACATCGAAAGGTGGGCCACATTGCTTCGCTTTCGCTACCCCGGTCTCGGCGATCGCTTTCCTCTAATTGCCTCGGAACCTCGGCCTCGGAGGCCATGCACGGCCACCTGCGTGGTTCCAGTTGGAGGGGGGCGAGCAAGCGCCGGACAGGTGGGAGAATGGGATGAGGCCTTTCGCGAGGCGCTTCCTGGATGCCGCAGCGGACGACCCAATGCCGGGCAAGGGGCGCAGCCGGAGCGGGAGCTAGCGTCACACCACAGTGAATCCGACGGGGAGGGATCAAGCCTAGCACCCCTTCAAGGCAGCTGGCCGCACTGAGAATCACGGGTTGAATCACCCCAGGCACATCTTTAAGTCCGGACTGGAGGCGCCTGATGGGTTGGATTCCTACTTGCGCGTAGTGGGGAGTGGCAAGACGCGGCACGGCAGGCCTGTCAGGCGGGGTCTGGGCCGGTGGTCCGGGCAGCGGGAACGGGTGAGCGGCGAGCGCGGGCGCAGGGGTGGCGTTGCAGGCTGGCGCCAGGCTGCGCGGGCCAGCTGCACGGGCTAGCTGTGCGGGGGCGGGGCCAGCAGCAGGTCGAGTGGAGTGGCTGCGTTTTCGTGGACAAATGAGATAGCTTGTCTAGGCAGGGGCTCCTGTCCTGAGAGGGCGGGGAGCAAGGAGGCCCAAGCGATGAGCGAGAATCCGGGTCAGGATCCCCCTCCCCGGTCCCGGCAGCTATTGCACGCGTCGCTTGCAACTCTCCGGTGCCACCCGTTCCATAATCGGGAAGCGCCATGAGCCTCCATGCAATCGAAGCGCTGATCGGAGCGGCGGTTACGGTTCGGGAACGTGCCCACGCCCCGTACACCGGTTTCAAGGTCGGCGCGGCGATCCGGGACGAGTCCGGCGCGGTGCACTCTGCCGCGCATGTCGAGAAGGCACCCTACCCGATGTCCCAGTGCGCCGAAGCGAGCGCGATTGGCGCGATGATCGCGGCAGGCGGCCGCGAAATCCGTGAGATTCCCGTTGTTGGCGAAGGCGACGCTCTCGGCACCCCCTGCCGGGGCTGCCTGCAGCAGACCAGCGAATTCGCCGCGCCTTCGGCTTCCATCCATGTCGGCGGGCTGGAAGGCCATCGGAGGACGTTTGCCCTGTCCGATCTGCTTCCGGCCTCATTCGGTCCGGAGAATCTTGACTAACCGGTACACCACATGAATACTTCCCAAGGACCGCAAGTCCAGGCACGCAACATGGCCCTCCTTATCGACGGCGACAACGCCCAGCCATCGCTGGTCACCCAAGTGCTAGCCGAGACCGCGAGGTACGGAACGATAACGGTCCGGCGCATCTACGGCGATTGGACCACGCCCCAGATGTCGGGATGGAAGAGCCAGCTGCACGCCCATGCCGTGCAGCCGGTGCAGCAGTTCCGGTACACGACCGGCAAGAACGCGACGGACAGCACATTGATCATCGACGCGATGGACTTGCTGCATTCCGGCATCGTCGGCGGGTTCTGCATCGCGTCGAGCGACAGCGACTACACGCGCCTCGCGACGAGAATCAGGGAGCAGGGACTCTTCGTGATGGGAGTCGGGATGAAGCAGACGCCCAAATCATTCGTCAATGCATGCGAGGTGTTCGTATACACGGAAAACCTCGCCGCGGAAGACAAGCCTGGCGCGGAGCAGAAGGAAGCGAAGGACGGAGGCGACTGGGCCCACACTGTTCGGAAGGCGATTGACACGGCGGCCCAGGATGACGGCTGGGCGCCCTTGTCCGCTGTCGGCACGTATATCCGGCAGCTCGATCCGGCGTTCGATCCGCGCAGCTTCGGTCACAAGCAGCTTTCGTTGCTGATCAAGTCGCGCCCCAAGGCCTTCAAAGCCAAGGCCTCCAAGACCAAGGAAGGCTCGTCGGAGATCCAAGTGAGGCTCGCGAGCTAGCCCGGACGGCATACGGTGCCCGGGCCCGCGAAGCAGGCATGCAGGCCTACACGAGCTGCGTCCTGATCGGATTGCCCCGCTTCGCCAGCCGGACTGGCCGATTCGTTGGCGTGTGAGATTCCTTGTCCGGGTCGATTCCGAGGCGGTCGTAGATCGTGGCGGTCAGGTCTTCCACCGAGACAGGGTTGTCCCTCGGCTCGCCCCCGACCGCGTCGGAGGAACAGTAGGCCTGCCCACCTTGGATGCCCGCACCGGCGAGCGCCACGGAGAACACCTTGGGCCAGTGGTCACGACCTGCATTGGGATTGACTCTCGGCGTCCGGCCGACTTCGCCTGACACCACCACGAGCGTTGACGCCAGCAATCCCCGCTGATGCAGGTCCTCCATCAGCGTCGCGAACGCCGCGTCGAATCCGGAAGCAGGACTTTTTCGCTGCGATTGAAGTTTTCGGAGTGCGTGTCCCAGATCGCGCGGGCCGCGTTGATCGTCACGAAGCGCACGCCACCCTCGGCCAGCCTCCGAGCCAGCAGGCAGCCTTGGCCAATGGGCGTGCGGCCGTACCGGTTGGGCAGCAGCCCGGGTTCGCTGGCAATGTCAACCGCGTTCTTCACCGCTGGGGAACGGATGATGTTCTCGGCCTCTTGGAAGAATTGCTCGCGATCCGCGAAGAGGCCCTCGGTATCCCGCTCCCGGAACCGGGCGTCGAGCCTCTTGACCAGCCCGCGACGGTCCGAGATCTCGCTCCAGTCCATGGCCAACGGAATCTCGACGTCATCGATCTGGAAGTCCGGGGAGCTTGGGTCGCTGCGCACCCAGAACGGCGAATAGGCGCTGCCCAGGAATCCGGGCCCCGCCCCGTGGTCCAGGGTGGCGTTGAGCACGTAGGGCGGTAAGCCGTTGCGAGGTCCCAGTTCCTTCGCGACCACCGCTCCGCGGCCGGGGAAGTGGACAAACTGGAGCGGCACGAAGCCCGTCATCAGGTAGTAGACGCCGGTGAAGTGGATTGCCGTGTCGCCATAGACCGAGCGCAGGACGGCGAACTTGTCGGCCTGCCGCGCTGTTTGCGGCAGGTGCTCGCAGATTCGGATACCGGAAACATTCGTCGGAATTGGCTTGAACGAGCCAGCCACGTCCGAGGGAGCCTCCGGCTTCATGTCGAATGTTTCGTACTGGGGCGGGCCGCCGTCCAGGACGAGCATGATGCAGGCTTATTTGTATCCGTCTACCACAAACCCTAGAACTCTTTGCCCAATTCGCACAACCTTCTGCTAAACTTAGATGGCATTGATTCGGCCCACTTGTGGTATGGGGTACCGCATGGGCTCCCAGTTTTAGTTTTTTGATTCCTTACAGGGGGAACACCTTAAAAGATGAGAACACTGAAAGCTCTGGCAGCGGCACTGTCCCTGGCAGCGCTCTTCTCGGGCGCGCTGAGCGCTCAAACTGCCACCGGCCAGATCAACGGCACAGTCAGCGACACAAGTGGTGCTGTCGTACCTGGTGCCGGAGTTACCGTCACCAACGAGGAGACGGGCCTCACTCGCGAGACCTCAACGAACGAAAGCGGCGACTACACTTTCCCGTTCCTGCCCGTCGGACTCTACACGTTGCAAGCCAATTCCGAGGGTTTCCAACAGGCGCGGAGGACGGGCGCCCGTCTAAACGTCAACCAGACCTTGCGCATCAACTTCGACATGGTAATCGGGGAGGTCACCGAGACGATCGAGGTGGCTGCGGTTGCAGCGGCAATCGACACCGAAACCGCGTCGGTCGGCCACACGGTCAGCCAGCGGCAAGTCACGCAGCTTCCGCTGAACGGCCGCAGCTTCCTGCAACTTCTGTTCCTCGGCAACGGCGCCGTCGAGACGAACGGCGAGCAGGGCAGCATGCGTCGCGACGCCGGCGGTGCGATCAGCATCAACGGCGCCCGCCCGACCTCCAACAACTACCTGCTGGACGGCACCTCGAATACGGACACCGCACTCGGCACGCCTGCAGCGATCCTCTCGATCGACGCCATTCAGGAATTCAAGGAGCAGACTGCGACCTATTCGGCCGAGTACGGCTTCAGCGCGAACCAGATCAACATCGTGAGCAAGACCGGTACCAACGAACTGCACGGCGCATTGTTCCACTTCTTGCGCAACGACGCTCTCGACGCCAGCACCTTCTTCAACAACTTGTCGGGCACGCCGAAGAACCCGCTCCGCCAGAACCAGTTCGGGTTCGTGGCTGGCGGTGCTGCCATAAAGAACAAGACCTTCTGGCTGGCCAATTTCGAGGGACGGCGCACCCGGAGGGCTTCGCTCTCGTTCCTGAACGTTCCGACCCGCGACCAGCTAGAAGGCATTTTCACCGGCTACGAAGGGCCTAACCGGGCTGCGAACCCACTGCCGGTGCTGGACCCCCTGAGCGGTCGTGTCGGCGCCCCGACCGTGCCGTTTCCCGACAATCGAGTGCCCAAGAGCCGCAATTCGAGACTGGCCACCCTCGCGGTCTCGAAGTTCATCCCGGCCCCGAACTCGACCTCCGACCGGGGCAACTACCTCCGGCAGCGATCAATTCCGACCGATGTCGATCAGTACACGATCCGGGCAGACCAGAATCTCGGCAAATGGGGCAACCTCTTCGGGCGCTTCACGAACTCGGACTACACAGCCATCAGCCTCGGCAACACGACCGAGCTCGGCGACGTGTTTTTCGTGCAGGAAACGGAAAACTGGCAGATCTCGCACACCGCCCCGATCGGAGCCACCTTCGTCAACGAGTCCCGATTCGGCTACGTCCGGGCACTGGCAAACCAGCACGGAGCCACTGCCGACCAAGCGGATATCGACGCCTTGGCCATTTCCGGGGTGTTCGCGAATCTCGAAGACGACCAGCGCTCGTATCCCGGGGTCGGTTTCGGCGGCAACGGCGCCGGCTTGTCGGGAGGCGGCAGCGCGGTCAACGATTACCAGACCAGCAATCAGCCCATGTGGGACATCTCGAACGGTTCCACTTGGATTCGAGGCGACCATACGTTCAAATTCGGTGCCAACTTCCGGCAGTGGTCGCTCCAGCGCGATCTCGCGAACGACTTTCTCGGCCAGTTCACCTTCCGGGGATTCTTCACGGGGGATGCGAACTGGGACCACGCGGTGGCGGACATGCTGCTGGGGTACTACAGCAATTCCAGCGTGTTCCAGCCGGGCGGATTTGCGGTTGGCGACCAGGCCGGCAACCCGCGCGACTTCAATTTCTGGTACTTTGCCCCCTACTTTCAGGACGACTGGAAGGTCACTTCCCGCCTGACACTAAACATGGGGCTGCGGTATGACTTTCGCACAATTCCCAACGAGACCAACGACCGGATGGGCTGGCGGGACACGTCGAATCCTGCAGGCGGAATGCTGGTGGCGGACCAGAAGCTAGTCGATGAAGGCATTGTCGGTGACCAGACCTACTACCGCTTCGCCGGCCGCCGGAATCCGTACGACGCCTCGAAACGCGTTTTGGCGCCGCGCTTCGGCTTCGCCTTCCGGCCGTTCGACGACGAGAAGACAGTGGTCCGGGGGGGCTTCGGCGTCTTCTTCGACTCGGCCGAGGGCCGAGAGATCGACGGAGCGTCGGACATCTATCCGTACGTCAGCCGGGGCCTGTACCAGCAGACGGTCGGAGGAGGCGAAGGTCCTGGTAACACGCTGCGCTCGACCGACAACATGTTCCCGCCGATTCTCGTCGGAGATCCGGCAAGCCCGGCGTTCAACACCTTCCTGGCCGTCAGCATGTCTCCAGAACCGCGCAACCCGTACGTGACGCAATGGACTTTCGGCATCCAGCGCGCCCTTGACGAGACGACCACGATTGATTTCAGCTATGTCGGCACCAAGGGGACGCACCTGCTGATGCGGCGCAACATCGCGCAGGCCCTGCAGATGCAGGATCCAGCGTTCTGCGGTATGCCGGGCAACGAAGGCTTGCGGGACTGCGGGGTCGCAGCGCGCAAGCCGCATCCGAACTTCGGCGTGTACATCGATAGCGACTGGAGCGGCGTATCGAGCTACAACGCATTCAACTTCAAGTTCGAGAAGCGCACCAGCACGATGATCTTCACGTCGGCCTATACCTGGTCCAAGAGCCTGGACACGAAGTCAGCCGCCGCGGGCATCGGCAACGGGGGCGCGGTTGCCGGATGGCAGGGATTCCTGGACAACCACGACTTCCGGCGTGACTACGGCCTGTCGGACTTCAACGTGGACCACCGGCTGGTCACCAGCTTCGTGTACGAGCTGCCGCTCGGTCGCGGCAAGCGATACCTGTCCGACCTCCCCTCTGTCGCGAATCACGTGCTCGGCGGCTGGCAGATCAACGGCATCGTCACCTTCCAGGACGGCTTCCCGATGACGATTCAGGCCGCCGACCTCGGGGGTCTGAACGACACCTTCGGCACCAATCGAGCGAACGTCGTGGGCGATCACGAAATCTCAGCTTCGCAGCGCACGATCGATCGATGGTTCAACACGGACGCCTTCGAGCAGCCGGGGCGCGGCATTCTCGGCAACTCCGGCAGAAGCATAATGCAAGGCCCGGGCATCAACAACTTCGATACCGGACTGTTCAAGAACTTCTACATCACGGAGAGGCTCAGCGTCCAGCTGCGCTTCGAGTCGTTCAATGCCTTCAACCACACGCAATGGGCCGTTCCGAACCGGAACAGGGCAAGTGGGAACTTTGGCCGGATTTCGGGGACGCGCCCCGCGCGGATCAACCAAATGGGCCTCAAGGTCGTCTGGTAGATTCCAAGTGGCCGCAGGCCCGCTGTGACCCGCGCGGCGGGCCTGCCCGATTGCGGGCACATGCTTCACTTGGAAGCGGCATTGATGGATCCCCCCTTCCGGGATTGCCTGGATCGCTTGCTAGATCACTTCCGGCGCTCGCTGCGCGTAGCCGGTTTCGCCGGGCTTTGGTTACTTTCGCCCCTCGCGGCTCAGACCGAACCGCAGTCACCGAGCGAGCTACTTCAAGCGCATTTCACAGAGGGCCAGAAGGCCATCATCGAGAACCGTTACGCGGATGCATCCAAAGCCTTGGAAAAGGCATTGGAGCTGGGCACAGAGATTCCGGAACTGCACGCCAGCCTGGGATTCAGCTACTTCCAGCAAGGCCGGTTCGTCGAAGCGGCTCCCGTTCTGGAGCGAGCGGTGGCGCTAAAGCCCGGGATGCCGAACGTCGCCCTTCTGTTGGCCGCCACACGCAGCGAACTAGGGCGCTTCCGGGAAGCCGTGCCGGAACTGGAACGGGCCTTTGCCTCCGTCAACGATCCGGCGCTGCAACGGCTGGCCGGGCTTCAGCTACAGCGGTCATTCAGCGGACTGGCGCGCGATCGCGAGGCGGTCGAAATCGCGCTGAAGATGACACAACTCCATCCTCAGGATCCGGAAGTGCTTTATCACGCTGGGCGCCTGCTGGGCCACATGGCCTTCGTCACAGTCAGCCAGTTGTCCAAGGCAGCACCCGATTCGGTCTGGACGAAGCAGGCCGCGGGGGAAGCTTACGAGAGTGACGGACAGTATGAGCGGGCGGCCGCCGAGTATCGCAAGGCGCTGGAGATCAGCCCCGGGCAGCGGGGCATCCATTACAGGCTGGGGCGGACAGTGCTGCGAGGTTCCCAGGAACCCGATGCGGTCGAACTGGCAATGAAGGAGTTCGAACTCGAGCTGCGCGCGGACCCGACGAACGCGAATGCAGCATACGAACTTGGGGAGATCTACCGCAGGAGCGGCGAGCTGGAAAAGGCCCGCGCGCTTTTCGAGCAGGCGGTAGAGTCCTATCCCGGGTTCGAGCAGGCGCAGATTGCATTGGGGGGCGTACTGACCAGTCTCGGGCAACCAGAATTGGCACTGGCTCACCTGCGTACAGCCATTTTGATCAACTCACAGAACGAGGTGTCGCACTACCGCCTCGCCCAGGCTCATCGGGCATTGGGCCGGGCCGACGAGATGCGCAGGGCATTGGACACGTACCGGAAGCTCCGCTCAACGCAAGCGCAGCGGGTCGCGGCAGGTGCCTCTAACGAGCCCGTAACTGCTCAGCAGGCAGCCCCGGAATCCGGCCCCTAGGCCCGAGGAGCAGGTTTCTTTCCGGCTCATCGAAGCTGCGACTTCGTGGCAGGACCGGGAGGTGTGGCCGCGATCTTGACCCGCTCGCCCCTTTCTACAATTGAAAACAGTGCGCGACAGGTTGTTTAAAGGCTTTGTCGTCCCCGCGCTCTCGTGCGCGACTCACGTACCGGAGCGAATCGATTTCGCCCGCGATATCGAACCGGTCTTCCGCGAGCGCTGCTACGTCTGTCACGGAGAGCGCGAGAGCAACGGGAACTTATGGCTCGGTTCCCGCGAGATCCCTCTCGACAAGAGCCCGAGCGGATACCGAAGAGTGGCAGACATCGGGCCCGGAGAGCGCATGCCCGAGGGAGGGAAACTCCACCCGGATGAAGTTGCGCCGATCCGTCGCTGGATCGAAGAGGGAGCGGCTTGGCCCGAACAAGGCGGCACGCTGCCAAGCCTACCGTCGGACTGGGCCTCCTCGCCCCCCGAGCGATCCCGGCCGCCTGCAGTCAGCCGCGCGACGAAGTTGTGTCAAGAGAATTCTGCAAATTCGGTCTTGGTTTTCGTGATTAAGGGGGCTTCAGCATCGTAGCGACGGGGGTTTGCTTGGCGTAGAGCCGTGGTCGCGGCTGGAGAGCCGCCGGCGGAGGGGTGCCCGGCTCCGTCTGCAGGCAGGCGATGCCGGCCCGGGAGGGCCTCCCAAGGTGTCCCGCGGGCTCCGGCCACAGTCCTTCCGGCGGGCCTTGGCGGACCGCGTCGGGAGGATTCGTCGGGGATGCTTGGAAACGCCCGGCGGGGCGGGCCGGGCGCGCTCAGGCCGCCTGGCGCAGGGCCTGCTTGCGGTGCTCCCGCCAGTACTCCATGATGAGGTAGCGGCTGTCTGGAGTTACTCGGCTTTGGTGGACAGTTAAGGCTGCGGCAGAATCGCTTGCAACGACGCGCTCGCTGTCGTACCCTTCTTGTTGGCCATTGTCTGCCTCCTTTCTGGCTTCAAGCATCAAGGATCATCGGCGGACGATGGCCTCTCCCACCTCGGCCGGCTTTTTGCAGAACTATTTGTACGCAACCTTTCCTCTTGTTGCCTTGAAACCTCGGCCTCGGAGGCCATGCACAGCCATTTACATGGTTCCAGTTGGAGGCGGGCGAGCAAGCGCCGGACAGGTGGGAGAATGGGATAAGGCCTTTCGCGCGGCGCTTCCTGGATTCCGCGGCGGTCGACGCAATACCGGGCAAGGGGCGCAGCCGGAGCGGGAGCTAGCGTCGCACCACGGCGAATCCGACGGGGAGGGTTCAAACATAGAGCCCCTTTAAGGCAGCTGGCCTCACAGAGAATCACCGGTGGAATCACCCCGGCCAAGCGGTATCCAAACAGATACTGTGGTAATGTTTTATTTAGTGCGGGCTGCAGCGACGCTGGGGCTGTTACTCGCCTCTGACCTAATGGGGGCTGAATCGGCGATCCTCGCGGACTCGCGCAACGAGGCGCATTCGCTCTCGGAACGCTCTGGAAAGAACGAGTCCGCCGCAAAGCAAGGGGGGGTTGTGTTCAGGCGGGACGACCTCCACAGATCATCTTCCCAGGCAGTCGCCTGGACACGCCGCTCAGCCATCGAGGAGGGCGAACTCGAGCGCTTGGTCCCAGCAATTGGAGCGTGCCGTGGGGTCGACCCGAAGCTGCTCCGAGTGATAATCCAGCGGGAAAGCAGCGGCAACCCGTTCGCCGTCTCAGCGAAGAACACGTTGGGCTTGATGCAGTTGCATCCCTCGACGGCGAAGCGATTCGGGGGCCGGGATCCATTCGATCCAGTACAGAACCTCGAGGCCGGCACCGACTACCTGCGATTCCTGCTGGACCACTGTGGAAATCGCCTGTCCGCAGCCTTGGCGGCCAATAACGCTGGAGAGGCGACCGTTGATCGGCATAGCGGCATCCCGCCGAATGCCGAAACGCGCAGATTTGTCTCTCAAGTTCTGGAAACGTGCCAAGATCGGGGCGGGCAGGTGGCACCAGACGACCCGCTGCAGCCGAGCGCCCCGGTGCATTCGATGGGCGCTGACGAAGGGTGTGTCCCCGTCGGTCTGCGGGACCGCCGGCAGGCGGGGCAGGAGCGGCGGCATGAATAGGCCGGTTCGTTTCCTCGCGGCCGCCCTGGCGATTGCGGCCTCGCTGCTCGTCGTGTCGGCGGCCTTCCCTGCATCCAAGAGGGAACTGGCCGCTAGCCGCTATCGGCGAGCGTCGCAGCTGCACGCGGACTTGCGGCAGGTTCCCCGGCTCGAGTTGGGGCTCAAGCAGTACGAATTGGTGATATCGGCGTTCGATGCCGTGCCGAAGACCGATCCGTCGAGCGGCTACTGCGACGACGCCCTGATGGCGATTGGCGAGCTGTACGAAGCCATGGCCGAGCGGTTCGGCGGGGACAAGTTCCGCCTGCGGGCAGCCGAGACCTACACCTTCGCGGCTCGCGAGTACCCTCACAGCAAGCATCGGGCGACGGCGCTGGCCAGCGCCGCGCGGCTTGGCGGCGCATCGCCTGCAAGACGCGTTGTCCCCGCGCCGCAGCAGGCTGTCTCGGCCTCGACAGCGGATGCCACCCCAAGAGCCGCGGCCCTTTCGGACGCCAGCCATCCGGCCGGCAAGGTCGTTCGTCCCCCTGGCCCCCCCGTCTCGGGAAGCCGGCCCGTCGCAATCACCCAAATCCGCCATCACAGCTACGACGACGGCACCAGGATCGTCTTGAACATCGGGGGCAGGACGCCGCTCAAGTACGACCGGCTGCAGCGGCCCGAGCGGCTTTACATCGACTTGTTCGGCAGTAGGATGTCCGCTTCGCTGATCAAGGGCATCGAACTTGGCGTCGGCGATGCGCTGCTCTCCTCTGCCCGCCTGGCCCAGAATCGAACGAACAAGGCGCGCCTAGTGCTCGACTTGAAACGTCCGGTATCCTTCGATGCCTTCTGGTTGGATAGTCCCGGACGCTTGGTCTTGGACATCAGGGCGTCGGGGACACCTAGATCTCCCCGCACCGTGCAGGCCCTGAACCCCGCTAGCCCCGACGCGGTCACGCCGCGAGCGGCCCAAACGACTGCCGATGGCAAGCACAGCTTGACACGCGCGCTCGGCCTCAAGCTCGGCCGGATTCTTATCGATCCGGGTCACGGCGGACACGACACAGGGTCGATCGGACACCGAGGGCTGAAAGAAAAGGATGTCGTTCTGGACATCTCCAAGCGCCTCGGCCGATTGCTAGGGGAAAAGCTCGGCGCGGAGGTGCTGTTGACGAGGGAAGCGGATGTCTTCGTGCCCTTGGAAGACCGCACGAAATTGGGGAACAAGAGGGGAGCCGACCTGATGATCTCGATCCATTGCAACTCGGCGCGGAGTTCCAACGTGCGCGGGATCGAGACTTACTACCTCAATTTCACTTCGGATTCGTGGGAACTGAGTGTGGCCTCGAACGAGAACGCGGCCGCGAGGCGCTCGGTTCACGAGTTGCAGGACCTGTTGTCCAAGATCGCCCGCAAGGACAACATAGATGAGTCCAAGGAATTCGCCTCGAGAGTGCAATCAAGGCTCCACGCTGGTATTTCAAGGCACTCGTCCAGCATCAAGAACCGCGGGATCCGCAAGGCGCCGTTCGTTGTTCTGATTGATGCCGAGATGCCCGCCGTGCTGGCAGAAATCGGGTTCATTAGCAACAGGACCGATGAAAGCCTCCTGCGCAAGGCGTCCTTTCGAGAGGAGGTCGCGGAGTATCTGTTTCAAGGCATCTCGGACTACGCCCGCAGTCTCGGCTTGATGACGCAGGACAGGTCCCGGTCCGCCGGTTCAGCCCTCCAAGATTGAGAGCCAGCGCGACTTACCGAGCTTTGGACGAGATGCCGGCGTCTGTGGCGAATCGAAGAGCCTTCTTGCTGATCGTCGCTAGCGGGAGCCGGCGTAGATCCGACAGCGCGACCCAGAGATAGGCCGACCGCTGACTGCTTTCGGCGCGCGCCTCGTATACCCGGCAAGCGTAATTCGTATTGGTGATCGCATGCGAAAACGCACCCAGCTCCCTGGCAACGCTCCTGCCGAGTGGCCCGAAATCGCGCAATGCCCCTGGAGGGCCCTCTACGGCGGGCAATTCCCAGAAGCCTGGCATGATCGAGGCGTCGGCCGGCCGCTGGCGTACCAGCACTCGGTCGCCGCGCCGGGCAATGACGATCGAGACTTCGACCTTGCGCGGCGCCCGGCGCCGGCCTTTGACAGGCAACTCGGGCGCGCTCCCAGAGGCGAAGCCCTCGCACGCGGCATTCCATGGGCACTCCGCGCAGTGCGGGGCGCGAGGGATGCAAGTTGTCGCTCCCAGTTCCATCAGCGCTTGCGTCAACGCACCGCGCTGGCCTGGCGGCGCCGTCGCCATCAGCGATTCGGCCAGCGCCTTCAAAGCCCGCTTGCACGCTGCGCCTCGTATGTCCCGCCGGTCGTCCGCGAACCTCGCCAGCACTCGCAGCGCATTGCCGTCAAGGGCCACGCGCGGCTGGTCGAACGCGATGCTCGTGATCGCGGCCGCCGTGTACTCGCCGATCCCGGGCAGGCTCAGTATGGTTCTGTAGTCGCTAGGCCATCGCCCTCCGTACTCGCCGGCTACGCGCTTCGCAGCGTCGTGCAGCATGCGGGCGCGACGGTAGTAGCCGAGCCCCGCCCAGTTCGCCAGCACCTCCTGCCGGGGCGCGGCCGCTAGAGCCTCCACTGTCGGGTAGCGGCGGAGGAAACGCTCGAAATAGGGCACCACGGCCTCCACGCGAGTCTGCTGGAGCATGACCTCCGAGACCCAAACGTGGTACGGATCCGTCGTGCGGCGCCAAGGCAGATCACGATGGCTGCTGCTGTACCAGTCCAGGAGCCGCCGGACCAGCTCCGCGGGAGGCGTTCTCACGCGCCCTCGAGCGCCGCGCGGAAGTAGTCGGCGTTCGTCTCGCTCATGAAGTTGGCGCTCATTCCCTTGAGCCGGGCGGCTTCGCAGTCCGATCTGTTCGTGCAGCTGTCGAACACCAGTTCCCGGATGACGGGCAGCGCTGTGGCGCGCCACGGCTCAAGGACGATGGTGTCCCCGTTGTGAAGCGATCTCATGTGCAACGGGGAGATCGTGGTGCCGAGTTCGGTGAGCGAGGCGCCCGCCGAGGAGCCCGCGAGGCCCCAGCAGACCACGATGACGCGGTACTTGGAGTTGTTCGGCGGGTTACACGGCTTGATGCCTCGAGGCTGGCGCTCCCACTGCTGCTCGATCGGACCGGATGGGACGTTGGATCGCAGCTCCATCGATCGGCGCACCTCGTTGCGGGGTTGGATCATGCCGGGCAGGCGGGCCAGCGGGGATGAGAAATCACCAAGCACCGCTATTGCTGCGAGAAGGCGCCCGCCGCCTTCTATCACCGAATGGAATCTCGGCCCGTTCAACCCGACGCTTCGCAACGCGCTGCCAATGCCGAGGGCGATGTCCAGTCCCAACAGCGGCATGCCGACGATTTAGCATATCGCTCCCGGCGGATCCCGAAAGCCGAGGACGACCAACAAGTAAGCGTCGTGCCGCCCGCGGCGGTCATGGAGCCGGAAATGATCTGGGTGCGTGACACCACCTGCGGAATGCAACAGATGGCACACCACGAACGCTAGCATTACAGAGCCGGTCAGCGGCGTGTGGCGCGACTCGAAGGTAGATGTTAGCGGGCGCTCTTCTTGCCGTCTCGTGCGGAACCCGCAGCCCGGTTCCGAAGCGACAGGATGGCGATCCCTCGCACGCGAACCGCCAACGCGACAAGGAGGCCGACTCGAGCGATCCAAAGCAACACACCGGTGCTCTTGATGGCTTCAGCGGAAGAGTTGATCGCGTCAGGCCCGAGTTAGACCTGCGAGTTCCCCCATGTAGAACAACCCGGATTTGACTAGGGCCGCCGGCGACGTGACTGCCACGTACTTGATCCCGACCGTCTGGTTGAGGGTGCGGTTGGCGGCCATCATCCCCAGTGCCCTCTTCCGCGGAGGGGATTGCAATTCTGGAAACTAAGATTCGTCGATTTAGGCACGACGGCGTCGGAAGGTTTAGCTACACACTGCCTCGAGCGGCGAGACAGCCCAGTGCACCGCCCGCACGCAGCACAGTGTCTGCTTCACTAGCCCACCAATGCTGCAGTCCATTCGCTAGCGCTTCTGTCGCTCCGGCGATGCATAGTGGGAAAGCCCGAGAGGCGAGGTACACCCCTCGGGCAAGCCAAGACGCCCGAAACGGGGCACCCGACTTCAATCAATCTGTAAGCAACTTAGACCGGCAAGCGCGTCTTGCGGGACTTTGCTAGCTAGCCTTCTTGACGCTTTCGATCGAGGTGATCTTCATCCCCTCAACCATTCCCATGACGGTGACCTTCGCACCGGCATGATCCTTGACCTTGGCCTGGTCGGCCACTTCGTAGATCTTGCCGTCCGCAGTCACAACCACAGCCGCTTCGCCGCCACCGATGCAACCCTTCGCGCAACCGGCGTGCGCTTCACCGGCCTTACCGGCCTTGGCGCACTTCATGTCAGTCACGTAGCCCGTGACCGAGCCGCCGAAGCAAAGCGCGGTGACAGCAAGCATCAACACGAGCAGTGTGAGCAGTCTCTTCATTTTGGTTCTCCTTTGTCCGGCGCATGCAATGGCCGGAAGGGTCAGCATACATTACGCGAGCAATCGCGTCAAGCCTTGCAACCGCCCGAATTGGGATTCTGGAGAGGAATTTGGGCCGCCTCGTCAACGCCGGAGCGGCACCGGCAAAGGAGGTTGCATGCTTACCCCACTAGATGGCTGGAAGACAGCGGGCCGACACGAACGTTCACGCCGTCGCCGACTGCCGTCGAACAAGGACGGCCTCTCGAACTCGCAAGAGCCGAGCCGGCAGGTACCGTTCCCACGTCGCATCGCACCGCAATCGAACACGTAGAAGAACTTCTTGAAGCGGTTCTGCCGGCTGCGACGAATCTGCTGCGCTCGGGCGCGACGCTGGATACGATTGGCACGCTCCTCCGACACCACTCGCCGGATGCCACGGTCATCTATGCGAAAGTCGACACCCGCATGCTGCAAGAGCTGGCGCACGCATGGATCCGAGACGTTCGATGACGCTGCAGGATCGCGTTGCGCGGTATGTCGCTCTGCGACGGCACCCAGGGGCCAAGCGGGCCGATGTCGAGCGGATGCTGCTGGACTACGCAGGCCACGCCGCCAGGTGCGGCGACGCCTTCGCCCTTGCCTCCGGAATGCTCGATTGGGACTCCGCGGCACGCTCGCCCGGGGAAAAGCGCAGGAGGCGGGGCGCCGCGGGCGGTTTCGCAGCCTGGCTGCAGGCAGAGGATCGGCGCCACGCAGTGCGAGCAGTTGATGGAAGCCGCGTTGCGGCTGCCGCCAGCGGGCTCGATCTCGCCGCGTACGTACCGCGGCCTGTTCGGACTCCTGCCAGCGACGGGCCTGCAGCGGTCGGAGGCGATCGCCTTGCGGCTAGACGACATCACTGCGGACGGACTGGTGGTCCGGGCAGCCAAGTTCCGCAACTCGAGGCTCGTGCCCCTCCACCGGAGCACGCAGGACGCTCTGCGGAAATATGTCGCGCTACCCACGAGCAAGGGTGGCGAGGACGGCCGTCTGCTCGTGCTGTCGACTGGCCGGGCTTCGGCTCCGATCACTGTCACCAAGGCGTTCACGCAGGTCGCGCGACAGGTCGGACTCCGTGGCGAGCCAGGCGAGCCCGGGGCGCCAGCCGCTACACGGACGCAAGCTACGCGGCCAGCTTCCAGCTGCTGGTGTGTTTCGCCAACCACACTGCCAAGCCACTGGCTTCACCTGAAAGCGACGGGTTCCCACCATCCCCGGAGGGGCACTAATAAGACTTCAACGCTTTCTCGTCGCCAAGTGCGTTTAATAGCTTCTTGAGGCCATCGATGTTCTGCTTAAGACTCAATTCGGCATCCAACTCGTCGCGATGATCAAGGATCCCCACAGGACCGTCGTACCCACTGTCCCGCACCACCTGCAACATCTTGAGTTCGTGGTCGCCTTCACCCAGGGGCAGGATCTTCGGGCCTCCTTTCCGCATGCCGTTCAGATTCAGGCAGAGCAGGTGGGGTTTCGTCATCTCCAGCAGCGCCGGAAACCGGTCGATGTGCTCATGGCCATGATGGAAGTTGTAAACAATGCCCACATTGTCCATCCTTATCCGGTTGATGATCGCGATCTGGTTCTCTGGCTCTCCGAACCAGCCACCATGGTTATACAGTCCCACCGAGCACTCCAGTTCTTTCGCCCTTTTTGCGATATAGGAGACAACCTTGGCCGTCCGTGCAATCCTCTCTTCCTGACCGAGTTGGTCAAACTCCTTGGAGCCGCTTAGCAGCGTCCACAGTTGCGTCTTGAGCCCGCGACGCTCGATCAGATCGAAGATCGTGTGAATCACGGTGTCTTTCTCCGGCTCCATGTTGCTCGACATCCAGAAAGCCGTGAGTTCAATGCCGTGCTTTTGGAGCGCGTCAATCTCTTGGTCAAACGTGCGGATATGCTGGTCTCGGAAATCGTAGGCCAATCTCTTGATACCGAGTCGACCCAACATTTGCGCTCGCTCTTCCGGGCCGCGGCTCGCAGCGTCGAACGGCACGATGCACCACGCCACTAGGTTGTCCTTGACGAAGATGGACGGCCTGTCTGCACCTGAGACTTGCGACGCTGTGGCGGCAACGAGCAGGACCAGCGCGAGCGCAGGAGAAATACGGATGCTTTGTTTCATGTTCATACCTCCTATTGGGTATTGGGGACACCTGCGCAACGCTGTTTTGGGAACGGTTCCTTCCCTTCCGGATCCATGGCTGCAATGCGTCGGCGAGTTCGTTTGACAGTCTCGGGATTCTCGTCGCAGAGATCATCCTCTCTCGTACGGATCGCAAGCGATCTCGACCGGACGCGGTCGTATCGAAAGCGGCCTTCCGCCCGCGTGGGCTGGAAAAGACGCCGGTGTAGGAGCGGGCAAGAAGCTCTACCGAGTGTTGACGGCGACCTCCAGCCGGTCCAAGGCCTCCGCGATCTGCCCAGCGTTCTTGTCTCACACCGAAAGCTGCCCCGGCCCTTGGCACTCAATCGCTGGGCGCGGTTCCGAGGGGAGTGCGGATGGGCTACCGGCAGGCATACCAATCAACGAGCGGACCGCGCCACGAGAGCAAACTGTGCTTGCGGACCGTACAGGAAACACCAGAGCAATCATAGTCTACAAGGAGCGACTAATAGGGGAGGGCCTAGCGCTGCCCCATAGCTGACGCTGCAGTCGGCGAGCCCGGAGAATCCCGGGGGGTCGGCGGGCAGGCATAGGGACCGGAGGGGCGCAACCGAGGGTTGGGGGCCGGCCCGGCGCTGGCCGTCACGTCACGGGCAGCGGAATCAGTGCGCCCCCTGACTGGACGGCGGCAGACGTTCAACCAGCTTGATATTCTGTTCGGAGAGAGGCTGCGAGGCACAACATGGGTCCAATCTCACATCGGGAACTTACGCAGTTAATCTGATATTCCCGCATCCTCTAAACCCGTTCTAATCCGTCAAATGCCATTTCTAAGTGTCGAAGATGAGAAACAGCACCGCATCGGCCGCCGGGCGCGGAATGCCCGGCTGCACCTGATCTGGGATCTCGGCCTCCTGGCTCAACAGCCTTATGAGGACTTCGACCAGATAAGAGAACGCGCCACTGGGAGTGTTTTCGAAGTGCACTGGACCAGACGTGCATTCATCCGCTTGCTCCCATCCGCAACTAGGTGACTGGCACCTGCACCCGGCGGCCTTCGCCGGCCGATTCCAGCGCAGCGTCTAGAACCTGCATTTCGCGCACTGCGTCGTAGAAGTTCGGCCGGATCCCCTTACCCTTGTGAATGGCAGTCAAGAAGTCCGCCATCGCATGGACAAAGGTGTGTTCATATCCAATGATGTGACCCGGAGGCCACCAGCGTCCCGCGTAGGGATGCAGCTCCTCGGTGGCGAGGATCGTACGGAATCCCTGGGTATGTGCCGCGTCCATTGTGGAGAAGTACCGGAGCTCATTCATGCGCTCCAGGTTGAACGCCAAGCTGCCGCCGCTGCCGTAAATTTCGAAGCAATTGTAGTTCTTTCGTCCAGGTGCAAACCGCGACGATTCGAAGGAGCCCAGCGCTCCATTGGCAAATTCTGCCAGCACAAACGCCGCATCGTCTACCGTAACCTCACCCATTTCCTGCGAGCTGGACCCGGCCTGGAACGCGCCACTGGTCCCCTCGAAAGGCAAGGGCCGTTCCCTAATAAATCGTGCCGTCATGGCACTCACGCTTGCGATTTCGCCCACCAAGTAACGGGCTAGGTCAACCAGATGAGAGTTCAGATCGGAGTGGGCTCCGGAGCCCGCGCGCTCCTTGCGCAGCTGCCAGGTAAGCGGAAAGTCTTCGTCGGTGATCCACGACTGCAGATAGGCCCCCCGCCAATGGAAGACGCGCCCGATCGCACCCTCGTCGACAAGTTGCTTTGCCAGCGCGACAGCGGGACATCGACGGTAATTGTGGTTGAGATAATGCACGATCCCGGCCTTCGCCGCAGCCTCGCACATCTCGATGGCCTGTCTAGAGTCAAGGGCCGCAGGTTTCTCGCAAAACAGGTGCTTGCCAGCTTTCGCCGCTTCTACCGCAATGTCGCGGTGCAGATGCGTCGGCACAGCAATATCCACGACATCCACGTCGTCGCGCGTGACCGCGTCCCGCCAGTCCGTCGTGATCGATTCCCACCCCCAGGTCTCGGCCAAGTTTCGGAGCGGCCCCTCGTGAACGGCGCAAGCGACCTTGAGTATGGGCGCGAACGGGACGTCGAAGAATTGTGCCACCTTCGCCCAGGCATTGCTATGCGCCTTGCCCATGAAACGGCTTCCGATCAACGCGACGTTCAATGGTTTCACGGCGCCCCAACCCGCTCTGCCGACGCGGGCTTGTTCGAGACTGCGGCCACAATTCTCTTGAGTTCCTTTACGCTGGCTTCAACGGCGGCATCTTCGTCCCCGCCATAGGCGGGGTGGAGAAAATCGATCTCTACCGCCAGGAACCCCTCGTAACCGGCTTCGCTGAGAAGACGAGCCAACTCCACGTTGTCAACCACACCATCGCCCACCGGGGTGCAGGAGAAAAAGTACCACTCATCCGCCGGCACGCCCTCCTGCACTTTCAGGTCTTTGATGTGGGTGGCATAGACGAATCGGGCCAACTTCTTCATCCCCTTTACGGGGTCATCCAGCAGCCGCAGGAAGTTTCCCGTGTCGAAGTTGAGGCCCAGATAGGGCGAGTCAACTGCATTCAGGAGCTGAAGGATCTCGTCCGACGTGAAGTCGATATGATTCTCCAATGCCATCCTGATCCCGTAGTCTTCGGCCACCGGGACCGCCTTCCGGAACATCGCCGTCAGTCGTTGGATCTGGGGGCCGTGTGGCTCATTCCGGAACATGAGGCTGCTGCCAACCACGCGCATCACCCGGGCGCCGATGTTGCGCGCATGTTCGAAGCTTTCGATCATCTCTTCAAACGCCTCGCTGTTCCCTCCCCCTTCGAGCCCGTCGGGATGCCCCCAGGCATAGACCCGGTCCATGCCGTAGTCTTCAAGGCGGTCCCTCACGCTGCTCAGGTATCCCGGATCCTTGTTTGGGATGAAACAAGATTCCAGGGAGACACCGTCCACGCCAAGCGCTTGGGCGCGATCGAGAAAGTCCTCGAGCGTCATTGTGCGCGGTGGCGTGGCCTGCTGCGGATAGATCTCGCCGAAAAAACGGTGGTAGCAGTAGCTGTCGATTCCGATCTTCATCGATGACCTGTCACGCTGCATGCCAGTCGCCTACTCCTTATTTGCTTGGTGCGCATCCCCGGGCCCGCTCACTCCGGATCGGCTGCCGGGCCGCCTTGTCGCTTCGCCTGCTTCGCGCATTCCAACGGATCGTAGCCGTGGGGCTCCGTACAGACTTGTTCCGGATTGCCAGACACGGATCTGAGGTCCTTACGCTGTTGCTACGCATCGATCTACGCGGCCGAATGGCAGGTCACGGAATACGGCCCAATACCAAACCGCTCTACATGATCTCAAGGAGTTTTCCGGAATTGCGCTTGTCCGGCCCGATCGCCTCGATGTGTGCCGCCTACTAGGCAACATACATCCTACAACTCGCTCGTTCGGCCCTTCAAGGCGTTTCCGTACATCAGGCTCCCATAAGGGTCCGTGGAAGCGCCGGCGCAGGATGGCGAGCGGGCGGACGAACCGGCGCCTCGGGGAGCGTCCGCTATGGGGAGCGCTGCGCCCTCCCGACCCGGGTAGAGGGATGGCGTGCCGGACCGTGGCCTGGCGGCACCCACGCAACGCCGCCGACGCGCCGTCCCCACCTGATCTGTCCCAGTCCAGCCGCCGATTCGGTTAGCGAAACCCCCGCTCCACGCCGTCGCTAGCAATCTGGAAATCTCCAGAGCCCATGCCTCACCACACGAGCAGCCACCGCGAGCATTTTCGTGCCGTGGCACCGAGCCCCATCAATTTGTCAAGTGCTCTCAACAAGACAATCTCTAGCGGCCTCGTACCGCCCACAACCTCTCCCGTAAATAATAGGGGCTTATATACACAATCCTAGCCAAGGCACCCGGCGAATGTTTGGCAACAACCCAAGAAAAGCAACTGTAACCCATTGATTCCGCTTGACATCCAGTGCTGGATAGGTAATGAGAGGACGCAAGAAGCACAACCAGCCGGGACCGGGCAAGGCCAGCCGCAAGAGCCTGTCCACCGTCCAGCTAGGCAGAATGTTCCCTGACGACAAGGCAGCCGAGTCGTGGATCGCCTCGAATCGCTGGCCGGACGGAGTAGTCTGCCCGCATTGCGAGTCCACGAACGTCCAGTGCGGAGCGAAGCATCCGAACATGAGCTATCGCTTCCGGAAGTGCCGCAAGTTATTCTCGGTGCGCACCGGCACTGTCATGCAGAACTCGAACCTGGGCGCTGAAAAGTGGGTGATCGCAGCCTGCATGCTGACAACGAATCTCAAGGGAGGCTCCAGCATGAAGCTGCACCGGGATTTAGATATCACGCAGAAGTCGGCCTGGCACTTGGCGCATCCCATCCGCGAGACTTGGGATCGGGGCGAGGAGTTGTTTGGCGGACCCGTCGAGATTGACGAGACCTACATCGGCGGCAAGCGGAGATTCCTGGAATTCAGACTTGGGTTGTCTCAACCGGTCTAGTACACGCCTGCTAGCTGATGGTTCCAGATTAAACTAGTCATCGCAGGGTCCGCACTATCTGACTGCAACAGTATTCGAAGCGGCCCGGACTCTACACGCTGGGGACGCCATCGCGGCTGAGCATCATGCTTCGTGATACCTGCGGAACGAACGTTCTCTCAATCAATCTCGCGGTCGCAAGGCGTCTGGTTCCAGCTCTCCGCGGGCGGAATGCCGTTTCGCGCGCGTCTGGACGAAACCTACAAGCCTCACGGGACTCGTGTGTCATACTGTTGGACACAAGCGCGACGTAGAGACGTGAGCGTATCTCGAACCATCCCTAGTCCCATCCAGTCCTTGACGCGCCCCATCCTTGACAGCTCTCACGCTGTACTGATAGTCTCCGCCTAGCGGCCTACAGCGGCCTACGACCTGGGGGCCTTAGTTACCTACGGCCTGCTAACTTGAAAGGACGTTCTCGTGGACACAATCACATCACCGTCAACCACCTCGGTGCCTACAGCATATGCCGGGAACTACGCGAAAACGCGCTTGCCCAACCACGCAGCAATCGACAACTATCTGGCGCACACGACTATCGGTGATCCTGATCTCGATCCGGTCATGGAGGAACTCTCCTCGATGAATCCTGGTCATCTCCACCGGTACATTGGGGCTGGCATTGAACAGGATGACGAGCTTCTTTCGAGCGCGCCGCAACCTCTGCGAGATTTTTTTGCAAACAATGACGATCCGCCTTGGCTGGACCTCGAGGCCTTCCGTCCTGCAATTCGAGCCTTCAATGCAAACGTAGACCTCATGCTGGCCGCATTTGTCACAGGTGTCCTGGTGGAAGGCTTTTCAACACTAATTGCCAAATCGTTCAGAATCACAGGACGGGTGGCGTCCACCAAGCGCCGCCTCCAGCAGAATAACCGCCACATGATGGAGATATTCTTTCCCGCCGGCATGGAACGCAGTAACGAAGGATGGAAGCTATCCATGCGCATTCGCTTCGTCCATAGTCGAATCAGGACTCTGCTAGACAAATCCGACGATTGGAATCACAAGGCTTGGGGAACTCCTGTGAGCGCAGCTCACTTGGGTTTCGCAATTTCCGTCTTTTCCAAGCGTCTTTTGGAATACTCCGAACTATTGGGTGCGAAGTTCACTGACGAAGAGAAAGAGAGTGTAATGAGCGTTTGGCGCTACGCTGGTTACCTCATGGGAATACCCGAAACGATACTCTATAGGACCGCTGAGGATGCAAGAGATATGTATGAAATTGGATATTCGTGCGAGCCAAAAGCGGACCCCGACTCGATCGCAGTTGCGAATCTATTGATCAAATCAATCCCAAACGTTGCCGGAACCACTGACCCTGCAGAAGTAGAACAGCTAGTCAGATTAGCTTATAAACTATCGAGAGCTCTCATAGGCAATCAACTCGCCGATGAGTTTGATTTCCCCAAGACTCCAACTCTACTGACACTGTTTATGTATCGATGGAAGCAACGATATCACAGAACGATAAAGAAGGAACTGATTAGATCAAACAACTTCACTCAACTTCTGGAGATATCAGTATACGATGCTGGTGGACTGAGCTATAGAATGCCTAGTCACGTCCACACATCGAAATCGATTGAATGGTGAAGCTGTTTGCGCACCGCAAGGCAACCTTCGCACTAGATGAGGCTTTCATAGTTGATGAGTCCGAACGTGTTAGGGGTTCGCTGGATCGACCAAACTGAAACTCGTAACGGCAGGTGGTGGCGCTTTGTGTCGGTATCTAGCCTCTTACACCGAACAGTCCCAGCAGCGCTCCGGCCCAGCAGATAGCAGCGTAAGATCTCAATTTCGTTTACCATGGAAAATCCAGGATGTGAAATTGCGGCAATCTTCTAGGATTAGATAAAACGATGGAATCAATACCAAAGTAACAAGCGTGGCAAACAGGACTCCGAATGTCAGTGCTACAGCCATTGGAATCAGAAATTGTGCCTGCAAATCACTCTCGAACATCAGGGGTGATACACCTGCCGCTGTCGTTAACGATGTTAGAATAATTGCTCTAAAACGCGACCTTCCGGCTAAGCAGACAGCCTCGAATCGAGATCGTGTTTCCTCGGAATGGTCGTGTATGAAACTTACCAAGACTAACGAGTCATTAACAACGACTCCTGCAAGCGCCACTATCCCACATGTGGAAATGAATGTAAGAGGAATTCCCATAATAACATGCCCCCAGACAGCGCCTACAGCGCCAAAAGGAACAGCAGAAAGTACAATTGCAGGCTCAATGTAGCTCTTGAGAGGAATTGCAAGCGTGGCAAACATTATGAATAGCGCGATGAATAATGCGACTGAGAGAGATTTCATGGACTCGATCAGCTCGGCTTGGTCGCCGAGAAATGCATACCGCACTGAGTCGTATTCCTCCAGCAACGAAGGGAGGAAGGTTGCTTGCAGGTCTGCAAGTATTTCCTCGCTGGTCGTGACGGAGGAGTCGACCGCCGCCAAGACGTTGATCGATCGGTGACGATCTACACGAGTGATCGATGCCAGTCCTCGTCCAAATTTGGCTTCGGCTACCGTAGAGAACGGGATCTCGTTCCCGGCCGGAGTGCGAACACGCATTCGCTCGAGATCGCCAATCGAGCGCCGCCGTGTTTCGGGATAGCGCAGCATGACGCGAATATTGTCGCGGCCTCGTTGGATTCGCTGCACCTCTTCTCCGAAGAAGCCTTGCCGGACCTGACGCCCTAGGTCGTCCAACGTGAGGCCCAACGCCGGGGCTGCCGAAGCGAGGGCCAGTTGGATCTCCGGCTTGGTGCCTTGTGCGCTATCCGTGACTTCAAAGACTCCGGCGTACCGCTCGAGTCTCGCCTTGGTTCGGTTCACAACGGTACGTACCTCTTCGAGGTCAGCGCCACTGAACTGGATGTCGATCGCCTTTCCTCCGCCAAATAGGGCGTACGTGATGGCGACCTCGCTAGCATCCGGAAGCTGGCCAATCTTCGCTCGCAGACGGCGTGCGATTTCCTCGGCGCTTATCGATCGCGTCTCGGCCCGATTCAATTCAATGTTGACTTCCCCTAGATGGTCACCCCTCGGCGGATTGATCCGAGCCCTTGGCCCGCCCAGTACGATTTGATACGGCTGCGAACCGATTGAGCTTAGGACATGTCGAACCTGATCAACGCCTTCTTCTCCGGCGATTTCCTCGCGCAACGAGAGTACGGCTTGCTCCACCTGTGCTACTGCTCTTCGTGTCGCATCGACATGCGCGCCCTGGGGCATCGTCACAAATGTGACAACCTTGTCCGACTCGTCGGTCGGAAGCAAGACCACCTTGATATGCCTGCTGCCGACGAATCCAATCGTGACTACCGTGCAAGTGATTGCAATTGCGAGCGTTAGGTATCGCCACTGCAACGCACTCCGCAGAACCGGCTGGTAGACGCTGCGGCCGACCCACTCGAGCGACATCGAAAACGCATCGCAGACCCTGTCCCATGCGCGCACGAGGACGAAAGAAGCCTGCCTGCCCTGGTCTTTCCATCGATGTGCCAAGTGGCCGGGGAGAATTAGAGTCGACTCTGCCAAAGAGAAGAAAAGTGTCGGCAAGACGACCAGTGGAATAGCCACCATTAGCTTGCCCTGCACTCCGGTCACAAAGAACATTGGACAGAAAGCAACCATAGTGGTAACAACGCCGAAGACGACAGGGACGCAGACCTCTCGGGCTCCCTCAATAGCCCCGGCGAGTCCCTGCTTTAGCTTGGCCTGCTTACTCTCAATGTTCTCCGCAACAACGATTGCGTCGTCAACCACAATGCCAAGGACTAAAATAAATGCCAGCAACGAGATCATATTGATCGTCACATCTAACACGGGCATCAATGCAAGAGCTCCGAGAAATGAAATCGGAATCCCGAGTGCCACCCAGAATGCGAGGTTCAGGCGCATGAATAGTGCCAAGACAACGAATACCAGCACTAGCCCTGTTAAGCCATTCTCGACAAGCAATCCAGTCCGACTTCGCAGCGTATAAGCCCAGTCTTGCCAGGTATCAATTTCAATTCCATCAGGCAACTTAGCCGACATTGTTTCGACATAGGCATACACTGCGTCAGCGATTTCGGGCGCGCTCTCATCGCCGACTCGGTAAACGTTCAAGACAACCGCTGGGGAACCGTCAAATGTTGTTTCGCTGGTGTTGTCTTCGAAACCATCCACTACACCAGCGATGTCACCTAGGAGAATCTGCGTGCCATCGGGACGCGTGACCAACGGCAGCCTCTCGAATTCGGCGGCTGAGGATGCGAGTCCATTGGTTCGAATCAAGATTTCGCCGCTTGACGTCGTGACTGATCCACCCGGCAAGTTGACAGAGGACTGCCGAACTGCTCTTGCAATTCCATCGAAAGTGAGCCTCCATTGGCGTAACGCATTTTCTGACACTTCGATCGAGATCTCGGAATTCGAAACGTTCACCAAGTCGACCTGAGACACTTCCGGAATAGACGTCAACTCATTGCGGGTCTGCTCTGCGATCTTCTTGAGCGTCGCAAGATCAGTACTTCCATATATCACGATACTAATAACCTCGACGCTCAGAGGTACGGCACGAACAATTGGTTGTTCAGCGTCGTCAGGAAAAGTTTCAATCCCGTCGACATGCGACTTGATGTCTTCCCGAACCTTGTCCACATCGTATCCGGAACGGATGTCAACTACCGCTAGTCCCAAGCCCTCAAAGGCGGTCGTGGTGATTTTCTTTATCCCCTCGATACCTTGAATTGCTTCCTCGATAAGAATGGAAATGGATTGCTCGACTTCTGGCGGGGCAGCACCGCGATAGGAAACAGTGACAGTAACCACATCGAGCGTGACATTTGGGAACAGTGTTGAATTGATCTGGGAAATTGAAAGCGCTCCAGCTGCAACAATGATCAGCAATAATAGGTTGCCAACAACGCTGTTTCGCGTAAACCAGGCAATGAGTCCGTTCACGAAGGCCTCCTAATTAATAGCGCTAGAATAATTCTCTGGAACGAGCTATTCGATAGGGTTTGGAGAGCCAGAACATATCGCTCTATCCCCGAATCGATTCCAAGGATTAGGATTGGGCCTAGTGTCGTTCGTGAGTCGTTTCGCATGGTAGGAAAAAATTTTCATGACCTCCACTGCTGTCATTTGATTCATGGAAATCTAGCTGCGAACATGTTCGTGAAGCGGCAGGCAGTTTGCAGGCGAGATGCGTCGATGCAATCGCGATCTCGTCGAGGCGATTGTAAGACAGTGTTGTTTTCGACGGGAGGCAGCAATATATCAGCAGAGCAAGGTATCTTGCCTGCTCGCCCAGCGGCGGGCAAGGAGATCCGATCTCTTGCAGCGGCTCTTGCGCTTCGCTGCTTGGTCCCGCTGCTCCAGCATCCGGTGTCGGCGGATGCCGGAGCCACCTGGGTCTCCGTCGTTCCAACCCAACCCTGCTGTTAGAGCCTGCTACCAGCGATATCGTTGACGGCGGCCCACATCGGGATCCGTGCCCTAGCTGCAGACACGTCTGGCCAACGCTCATTGCGGTTGGTTCAACGTCGGGGACTGCGTGGATCGCAGGCTTGAGGCGAGACCGCACCCCACCCGAAATGCAGCCCCCATGGATGAAAGCGCAGAATCCGGGCCGTTCATTGGCTCCGCAGGCGCATCGCTCTCTGGCATTTGCTGCCGGACCAGGCACGCCATGATATTTTAACGCAGGAATGCTTCATCAGCCGAAGACTCAGATCCTCGCGCGAAACTAGTGGCGACGACGTTCGCGGTCGACCCATCGCAGAGTTTATCGGGCCAGCCGAGCCTCCTTCACTCAAGCGGCGACCGACAAGCCTCAGGCGTTTTGCGATAGCCACGATGGCCCAGACAGTGCCCTGCTGCACCTGGGTCGCCGCTTGGGGCGCACAGCTCCCTGCGAACCCTCCGCTCAGCCGCCGAGCGCTATACCGGCTCGACGGGCCCTTTCAACACCCGGGGTGGATCAAGCGCAGCCCCCGCATCGGCGTTGATGTGGAATCCAGCTTCAACGCGGATTCTGGGGTCGAAATCGCTTTGCTAGTTGACCTTGCATCAGCTTTCGACTAGCTACTGAGTGCATGATCCTGAGCCTGCCCAGCGTTGCGTAAATCGGTGGTCGACTTCGACTATACTGGCAGTACTCTTGGGGTTAATGCTGTCCTCCAGTCCTGAAAAGTCTATCTTGCTGCTTAAGCCGCGCGGCTTTTGTGCAGGAGTGGTTCGGGCAATCGATATTGTCGAACTCGCCTTGCAGGCGTTCGGTCCGCCCATCTTTGTCCGCAAGGAAATCGTCCACAACCGATTCGTCGTGCGCGACCTCGCTTCAAGAGGAGCGGTCTTCGTGGATTCGGTTGAGGACGTGCCGGTCGGATCGCGCTTGGTTTATAGCGCGCACGGCGTTGCGCCGACTGTGCGTCGGGCGGCGGACGGGCGAAATCTCCGTGTCATTGACGCGACGTGCCCGCTTGTCACAAAGGTTCATCTCGAAGCCATCAAGTTTGCTAAGTCTCATGGCACGATTCTGCTGATTGGGCACCGGGATCATGACGAAGTGACTGGGACAGTCGGTGAAGCGCCTGAGCAGACGATCATCGTTTCAACGCCGGCCGAAGCCGAGGCCGTGCAGATACCGGACGGTAACGTTGCCTATCTCACCCAGACCACGCTCGGCCTCGACGAGGCTCAATCGATCATCGACGTGTTGAAACGGCGGTTTCCGCAAATCCAGGCGCCCCCGGCGAAGGACATCTGCTACGCGACAGAGAACCGCCAGATCGCAGTCAAGCATGTCGCCTCGAAGGCCGATCTGCTCTTGGTGGTTGGCTCGCAGAACAGTTCCAATTCAATGCGCATGGTTGAAGTGGGGGCACAGCGCGGCCTGCCTGGATACCTCATAGACGACGAGCAAGATATTGCCCCTGCCTGGCTCGAAGACACACGGACTGTTGCCGTTAGCGCCGGTGCCTCGGCACCCGAGTCGCTAGTGAAGAGAGTGCTGGAGCACTTGCAGGACATGGGATTCCATGACGTTGTCGAGGTAGAGGCTGTCGAGGAGAATGTCCATTTCCCGCTCCCGCCAGAATTGCGTCACGCGCAACCGCTGACGCAGATCTCAATCGAGTAGCGGGCCTCGTCTCTGGCGAGAAGTGTGTTCGACTGGATGGCAATTCGATTGCACTGAGTTGGTTTCTCCGCAAATCCGGAGGGCGTCGGGTTGCTCCCGGCTTGGCAGTTGAACTGACTTGGTGGAAGCTGCCAGCGCACGTTGGCGAAGCGTACCTGGGCAAGAGCCCCTGGCCATAGGACAAGTTCCGGAATGCGTGTTGGCAAGACCAGCACCTGCTGCCGACTCCTGTATCGGCTTATTGCGAGACCTATGGCTCGCGAGCCGGTCCGCACAGAGGTTACGACGCTGTGCGTAGCAATACGCGTTGCCGTGGTCGTGGCCATCGACTTGGCAGGAGAAGCGTCGGCTGGCTCCTTCCGGTCGTCGATGGAATCCCTGCAGGGTGCCGCCAGCGACGAGATCAGCCAGGTTGGCGGGGTTCCGGACGCAGTCTTCAGCGAATTGTCAAGGCTCCGTGAACCGCTGCGCTTCTCTGCAGGGGTTGAAGGGTATGCCGCCGAGCCAGCGTCCGGAGAGAGAATTCCGCTGTTCCGTGTGGATGTCGTCGGGGACGAGTCGTTGAGAGCCGGCATCGCATAGGGGTTGCCGGACCGTGGTGGTTTGGAAACGTCTCGACCCGTTTGGGTGAGCGATTCGGTGCGCGCCGATGTCGGAAATCGGATGCAGCTGGCCGTCAGCGACGGCATCGAGGAATTCACAGTCACGAGCGTATTGCGGGGCTCGTCCCTTCGGGCAGACTCGCTCGGGCCGATGGTCCTGAGGGACATTGCCCTGGCGCGGCGCGTGCTCGGCCGAGTGGGTCTTCTTGATCGGATCTATGTCGAAACCCCGGAGGGTGGCGACCGGGACTGGGAGTCGCTGATCCGTGAACGACTCCCTCCTAGGCCAGGCTGGACACGGTCGGCGTTCGCTTCCGGCAGAACCGAAAGCTGTTGCGCTCGTTTCTCTGGAATCTCAGGGTTCCCAGCTATACCGCGCTCATCGTCGGTGCGTTCTTGGTCTACAGCACTGTGTCCGTCTCGGTGGTTCGACGGCGGCCTCTGATCGGCGTCGCTCGGGCACTGGGAATGTCGAGTGGAATGGCCCGAGCCGGTTTCCTGGTGGAAGGGCTCTTCTTCGGCGCTGCCGGCACGGCGCGTGGACTGGCTTTTGGGGAGGCCTAGCGCTCGGAGCTGTCCAGCTCATTGGCCAAACGGTGCAGTCGCTATAGATACGTGAGCAGTGCTCCAAGCGACATCGCCGTCCGTCCCTGGACCGTGGCGGCGGCGCTTTGATCGGGAATCGGTGTGTCGGTTGCGTCCGCTTCGCGGCCGGCCAACGAATCCGCGGCAGTGCCTCCGACTGACGCCATGGCCAGGGCCCGCCACGACTACGAGGCGCAGGTCACCCGACGTTCCTGGGCAATTACGGGCCGCGTTTGCGCCGGAGTCTCAATCGGGCTCTGCTTCGTGCCTGCATGGGACTGGGTGCCCTATGCGGTCTCTGCCGCCGCCCTGAGGCTAGTAGCCTCGGCGGCGATGCTTGTTCCCCAGGCATCGATCGCGGCCATCCGACTGGCAACCCGTCCGTTGCTGCGAGCCCTCGGAACTGCCGCCGCTAGGTGCGCGCACACTTTCGCACTCCTTGTCGCGAACTGCAATGATTGTGGCGGCCCTTTCGACGGCGACAGCCATGCTGGTCAGCGTCGCAATCATGGTCGGCAGCATGCGCGACACGTTGCTGATTTGGATTGACAGTCAGTTACAAGCGGACCTCTATCTCCAGGCTGAAAGAAAGCCCGGCGAGGAGAATCCGCCGACCATGAGCGAGGAAGTTGCGATGAGAATCGAGTCGCTCCCGAGTGTCGAAGCGGTCGATCGAATTCGCAGCTACACGATCAGCTATTGAAGGCTGCCTGCGACGTTTGCGCTCGCCGACTTCCGTGTCTTTCGATCAAGATCAAGAACGAGGATGCTCGGAGGCACGGGCAGCGACGATGTCACGGCTCGTCTCGACGCAGAGCGCGATCGTAAGCGAATCATTCAGCAGCAAGCACAACACCCACGTATGAGATGTAATCTCGTTCCCCATCGGCAACGGATCAGAGGACTTGGAGGTTGCGGGCGTGTGCTTCGACTATTCGTCGGAACGTGGGTACATCATTGGCCACGGGGGCGTTCTATTGAGGTTTCTGCCCGACACGACGCTTTCCGGCTGCGGAGCGCATCTCGTTCCCGGTGCGGACGTGGAGGGTTCGCGGTCGGAAGTGATCCGCGCTCTTGGAGGCCGCACTCCGCAAGTCGCCCGAAACCGGGACGTCCGCAAGAGCGCAACCCCGGTCTTCGACAGGACATTCGCGATCACCTACGCTCCGGAAGCCGTGGCGGTCTTCGTCGCGTTTCTCGGCATGGCCGGCGCGCCGCTCGCGCCAGTCATCGACCGGAGGGCGGAGCTGGGAGCGCTGCAAGCCCTCGGCGGCTCTAAGAGCCAGGTCCGGAGTCTCGTGCTCACGCAGGCCGGGATGCTTCTCGCGGCAGCCAAGGATGGCCGCCGCGCCGAGTATAGACACCGCGACCGGAGTGGGGGCGAACCATCCCATGACGATCACGCGGGCCTGGACACCGCCGAGTGAGATCAGTAGCCGTTCTGGACTAGCACCGAGACAAGTTCTTCGACGGCATCGGCGCTTGCATCGAGCGCGGCCATTTCGCCGGAGTCGAGTTCTACCTCGTAGACATGCTCCAAGCCGTGAGCGCCAAGCTTGCATGGAACTCCGACGAAGATTCCGTTGCGACCGTACTCCCCTTCGAGGCGGGCGGCGCATGGCAGCACCTTGCGCTTGTCCTTGAGAATCGCGCCGACCATCTCGACTACGGACGAAGACGGCGCGTAGTAAGCGCTGCCGGTCTTGAGGTGCCCGACGATCTCGGCGCCGCCATCACGTGTGCGCTGAATGATCGCATCGAGCTGCTCGCGCGGGAGGATCTGGTCAACCGGAATGCCGGCGACGCTTGTGTAGCGGACCAGCGGGACCATCGTGTCGCCGTGTCCGCCGAGCACCATTGCGACAACGTTCTCCACCGAAACACCCGCGGCCTGCGCCAGGAAGGTCCGAAAGCGGGCGGTGTCGAGCACGCCGGCCATCCCGATCACGCGATTCCTCGAGAATCCGGATGTTTCGTACGCAACGTGGCACATCGCGTCAAGCGGGTTCGAAACGATGATCAGGATCGCGTTGGGCGAATACTTGACGGCCGACCCGATGCAGGACTTCACGATCGACGCATTCTTCAGCAACAGGTCGTCCCGGCTCATGCCGGGCTTGCGCGGAAAGCCGGCCGTCATGACGACCAAGTCGGAGTTCGCCGTGTCCTCGTAATCGTTCGTGCCGACGACCTGCACGTCGGAAGCCTCCATCGGGCACGCTTCGAGGATGTCCAGCGCCTTGCCTTGCGGCACGCCCTCGACGATATCGATCAAGGTGACGTCGGCCAGTTGCTTGTCGGCGATCCGCACCGCGCAACTCGCACCGACGTTCCCTGCGCCGATGACCGTAACTTTCTTTCGCATCTCGAGATCCTCCTGCTCCCTCAGTCCATGTGGCGAATCACCGCGGATCCGAACTGGCTGCAACTCACCTTTGTCGCGCCTTCCATCTGACGGTGCAGGTCGTAGGTGACTGTCTTCGCCGCGATGGCTGCAGCCATTCCGCGCTCGATGAGGCGTGCCGCTTCCTTCCAGCCCAGGTGCTCCAGCATCATGACTCCCGAAAGGATCACGCTGCTGGGATTGACCATGTCCTTGTCGGCGTACTTCGGGGCCGTTCCATGCGTCGCCTCGAACAGCGCATGCTCGTCGCCGATATTCGCTCCCGGCGCAAGGCCGAGTCCCCCTACCTGCGCGGCGCACGCATCGGAAAGGTAGTCGCCATTCAGGTTCGTGGTCGCGACGACGTCGTATTCGTCCGGCCTCAGTAGCACTTGCTGAAACATCGCGTCGGCGATGCGGTCCTTGACCAGGATCTTGCCGTCCGGCACCGAGCCGTTGCCGCCGGAAGCCCAGGCTTCGTCCTCGGTCATGCAAACATCACGGAACTCCTGGGTGGCCACTTCGTAGCCCCAGTCCCGGAACGCCCCCTCCGTGAATTTCATGATGTTGCCTTTGTGCACGAGCGTGACAGAGGATCGACCGTTGTCCCGCGCGTACTGGAGAGCGGCCCGAACCAACCGTTTCGAACCGGTGACGGAGACTGGCTTGAGGCCGATTCCGGAATCGGAGCGGATGCTCTGGCCCAAATGCCGTTTGAGGAATTCAATGAGCTTGGCTGCGTCTTCCGTGCCGCGCTCCCACTCGATACCCGCGTAAACGTCCTCGGTGTTCTCGCGGAAGATGACGACATCGAGCTTGGACGGGTCCTTCATCGGGGAGGGTACGCCCGGATACCACTTCACCGGGCGCACGCAGGAATAAAGCGTGAGGATTTGTCGCAGGGCCACGTTCAAGCTGCGAATTCCGCCGCCCACCGGCGTGGTGAGAGGTCCCTTGATCGCAACCTTCAAGTCACGTATCGCTTTGACAGTGTCCGCAGGCAGCCACTCCCCGAAGCGATCAAATGCCTTCTGGCCAGCAAAGACTTCGTACCAAACGATCCGCCTGGAACCGTCGTAGGCCTTGGCGACAGCGGCGTCAAAGACCGAACGCGACGCCTTCCAGATGTCCCTCCCGGAGCCATCGCCTTCGATGAACGGCAGGATTGGGCTGTCCGCGACAATACAGCGGCCAGCTCCCGCGCGAATGGGAATTCCGTCCGCAGGGACACGGATACCGTTATAGGCAAGCATAGAGATTCCAGTTTTCGTGGAAGGTTCCCGGCCTCAATTCCAAGAACGGCGGTTGAGATTAGGCGCTCGGGGGGCCGACCAGACGCAAGGCTCATCGTATCATCGCGGGGCCGCCACGGGCAACGCCTCGGCGCTAGCGATGAACCAAAGTCGCTAATGGCCGGTTGGCGTCCCCGCTGAAAGAAAGAAAGCAGTTTCCTACTTCTGGAAGACGCGAAAGATCTTCCGAAGCGGATCATAAAACTCATCGACCACTCGCTCCTTGAGCGGAATGATCGCATTGTCCGTGATCGTGATGTGCTCCGGACAGACCTTCGTGCAGCACTTTGTAATGTTGCAGTACCCGATGCCGCCGGCCTCGCGGAGCTCTCCGACACGGTGTTCGGCGTCGAGAGGGTGCATCTCGAGGGCCGCTACATGCACCAAGAAACGCGGACCAACGAATCGGTCGTGCATATGATGTTCCCGCAGGACGTGGCAGACGTCCTGGCAGAGAAAGCACTCGATGCACTTGCGGAACTCCTGCACGCGGTCGACATCTCGTTGCAGGATGCGCCACGTTCCGTCCTCGGCGTCCGGCGGCCGCGGGGAGAACTGCTTGATTCGCTTTTTTACAGCGAAGTTCCAAGAGACATCCGTCACCAGGTCCTTGACGACCGGAAAGGCTTGCATGGGTTCAATCGTGACAGGCTTGTCCAATGCAAGCTGGTTCAAGCGCGTCATGCACATCAGCTTCGGGGAACCGTTGATTTCCGCCGAGCAAGAGCCGCACTTGCCGGCCTTGCAATTCCAGCGGACCGCCAAATCGTTGGCCTGTTCCGCCTGGATCCTATGCACGGCATCGAGCACGACCATGCCTTCGGAAATCTCGCAATCGTAGTCCTGAAAACTCCCTGAGGTTGCATCGCCCCGCCAAACCCGGAATGTGACCGTCTGCATATCTGCTTTCCTCACTTCTTTGCGTCGATAATCCGCTGCAGTTCATCGGGGACGGCTGCGATCGGCTCGCGCGAGACCTCGAGGCTGCCGTCCGGGTTCTTGCGAATCACGATGTTCAGCTTCCCGAACGTCTCGTCCTTGTCCGGATAGTCGAGGCGGGCGTGGGCACCGCGGCTTTCCTTCCGTTCCAGCGCTGCCCTGGCAATCGCTTCCGAATACGCCAGAAGATTCCTCAGGTCCAGTGCCGTATGCCAGCCCGGGTTGTACGCTCGATTGCCGCTCACGGCAACGCGCCCCGCTCGTTTCCGCAGGCGGGCGATGCCTTCCAGTACGCCCTCCATCTCACGCTCGTTGCGGACAATCCCCACCTGCTCCTGCATCATTTCCTGGAGATCCTGCTGTATCTCGTAGGGGTTCTCGGCACCGTGCGGGCCGACGCCGCGGTCCAACGGCTCCAGTGCGACTCGCTGGACATCGGCGACCTGATCTCGCTGGATGTCGCCGGCCGCATTCTCCTGGGCGTACCGAGCGGCGTACTCTCCGGCCCGCTTGCCGAATACGAGCAGGTCGGAAAGGGAATTCCCGCCAAGGCGATTGGCCCCGTGCAGGCCCGCAGCGCACTCACCCGCTGCGAAGAGCCCTGGAACGTCGGACATTTGCGAGTCCGCGTCCACGCGCACACCGCCCATCACGTAGTGCGTGGTCGGGCCGACCTCCATCGGCTCCTCGGTGATGTCGATGCCGGCTAGCTCTTTGAACTGGTGATACATGCTAGGGAGCTTGCGCTTGATGCGTTCTGCGGCATCGGGGAGTTTCTCCTTGATCCAGGCGATGTCCAGAAAGACACCGCCATGGGGACTGCCTCTCCCGTCCTTGATTTCCCGCACGATGCAGCGCGCCACGTGGTCTCTGGTCAACAATTCGGGCGGCCGCCGCGCCTCCTTGTCGCCTTGGGTGTACCGCCAGCCTTCTTCCTCGTTGTCGGCTGTCTGGTTGCGATACAGGGGCGGAATGTCGCTGAACATGAAACGCTCGCCCTGGGAGTTCCTTAGGACACCGCCTTCCCCGCGAACTCCTTCGGTCACGAGGATTCCTGCAACGCTCGGAGGCCAGACCATGCCCGTCGGGTGGAATTGGACGAACTCCATGTCGATGAGCGCCGCACCTGCGCGATAGGCCAGGGCGTGGCCGTCGCCTGTGTACTCCCAGCTGTTGCTGGTAATGCGAAACGCCTTCCCAATGCCGCCGGTCGCCAACACGACGGCCTTGGCACGAAACACCTTGAAGCCGCCACGGTCCCGGTCAAACGCAAAAGCACCGACGACGCGTTCCCCGTCTGCGAGGAGTTCGATCACGGCGCACTCCATGTGCACATCTATCCCCTGGTAAACGGCGTAATCCTGCAGCGTGCGAATCATCTCCAGGCCCGTTCGGTCTCCAACATGCGCGAGCCGCGGATAGGCGTGGCCACCGAAATTCCGCTGGAGGATCCGCCCGTCGGGCGCACGGTCAAACAGCGCCCCCCAAGCTTCGAGCTCGCGCACCCTCGCAGGAGCTTCTCTGGCGTGCAGCTCCGCCATGCGGCTGTTGTTGAGGTACTGACCGCCGCGCATCGTGTCGGCGAAGTGCGTCTCCCAGTCGTCACGGTCGTCGACATTCGCCAAGGCAGCAGCGATGCCGCCCTCGGCCATCACCGTATGCGCCTTGCCGAGCAGCGACTTGCAAACGAGGCCCACTGAAGCACCGTGAGCCCGCGCTTCGATGGCCGCCCGCAGTCCCGCCCCGCCGGCGCCAATCACAAGGACGTCGTGTTCGATCGGCTCGTACGCAGTCACTACAGGATTCTCCAGTCCGTCCAAACGCCCATGGAGCAGAGGCGGACGTAGAGATCGGAGAATCCGACCGAGAACAGGCTCATCCAAGCCCAGCGCATGTGCTGGCGGTTGAGACAGCTCACGCAATCGTAAGTCTTGCCGAGCGCAGGGGACCCGGACAGCAAGTCCTTCCTTCCCCCAACCAGATGCCGAAGCGAGTGGCAGCCAAATGCGTAACACGCAAGCAGAGTGACGTTCACGAGCAGCACTACGCTGCCCAAGCCAATGCCGAATTCGACCGAGCCTGTTGCCGGATTCACGAACCAAAGGGCCTTCCAGGCGTCGTATGCCAGCATTACGATGAATCCGAGTGCAAGGTAGAGAAAGTAGCGATGCACGTTCTGAAGTATGAGAGGGAAAGAGCGCTCCCCCCGGTAGCTCGACCGCGGTTCGCCGACGGTGCACGAGGGCGGGTCAGCCCAAAACGCCTTGTAGTAGGCACCGCGATAGTAGTAGCAAGTGACGCGAAAACCCAAGGGAGCCCAAAGAATCAAGAAGGCGGGCGAGAACGGCAACCATACCGGCCACCAGCCGGGCTTGGGGCCGAACCAGCTATGCTCGGATGCGCCAAAGACCTCCGGCGAGTAGTACGGCGACAGGTAGGGGCCGGCCGTGTAGTGATCCCCTTGAAAGACCGCCCAAGTGGTGTAGACAATGAAGGCGGAGAAACACAGGAAGACAGCTAGCGGTTGAATCCACCAGGCGTCCGTCCGCGACGTTTGACCAAATCCACGCTTGCCCAGGGAAACATCAATTGTCGCCATTGGCCGCCCAGTCTTCTCCAGACATAAGCTGGAATTATATCGAGGCTCCGGCGATTTTTCAACTTGCCCCGCGCGGCCGCAGCAGAGCCGGGGAGCGACGCGCCAGCCTTCGCGTTAGCTCCCGTGTTTCCTGTCAAGCTGGATTCTAGGCCATGTTTGACAGCTCTTGCCTGGATGGGAGGCACATATCGTTGAAAACAAAAGGCCAATGGCTTTAGGATTCCCCAAGCTCCAGGTAAGAATCTGGCTGGTTTCAACCCCCTTCTTGCCTCTTTTCTACGGGAATCCCCCCCCTATCCTGCCCAAGAGCAGACCCTGTTCCTGACGCTCATCCGCACCGCCTCTCTAGTGCGAACCTACGAATGCGTCCACCTCTGCGAATCGCTTCGGCGCGGCCGCCGCTCCCAGCGCCGCACCGTCGTCTCCGTCGGCCGCAAGGGCATCCTCGCTGGGAATCTCGAGCGCATCTACGAAATCTGGCGCGACCTCGGCCTTTCCCGCCGGCTCGGCCCCCTCTGCGAGGTCAAGCGCGACCGCGTCGCGAACTGCGTGGATGGCGGGTCCCTTAGCAGGGGCCTTGGTGCGTGGCGCGCCTCCTCGCCCCCGGGGCAAGGCCTGGCGTCCCTGAAGAATCGAGCGCTCAAGCCAGCTGCAGACAGTCGGCCGACAGCGTCACCGCGAGTTAGCTGCAGCAGCCTTTGGAGAGTGCGGTCACTTTGGCGAACCACCGGAAGGGCCCTCTTGAAGCAGCACCGGCAGCTCGGCGCGCTCCCATTGACCGCGCCGAGCGGGTTAGAATTGAGGTTTGACCGAGCGCCCGCTGGCGCGAACCCGGCCATGAAGAAAAAACTAACAAAGACAGCGCGGACCGACACCCCGGCCAAGAAACGGGCGCCGGAGCCAGCTCGCGGCGTAATCGCCGAATGGACAGTCACCATCCTGCTGTTGCTGTTCGGCACAACAACTCTGGTGCAGGCGTTCGTGATCCCGACAGGCTCGATGGAAGATTCACTGCTAATTGGGGACCACCTGCTTGTCGACAAACTGTCCTATGCACCGGAAGGCGTTATCAGCAAGTACTTGCTGCCGTATCAAGAAGTCGAGCGCGGGGACATCGTCGTCTTCCGCTATCCCATCGACCTGAACCAGACCTTCGTCAAGCGGATCGTGGGCGTTCCTGGAGACCGCCTGCGCATCCTCGGCAAGGAACTCTGGGTAAACGGCAAGCGGGCGGAGGAGCCTTACGTCGTCTACAAGAGCGAGTACATCGATGCGTACCGTGACAACTTCCCTTCGTCCCCGACGTCGATGCAAATCTACGAGCCGGCCATGCGGATGCTGCGCGAACACGTCATGGAAGGCGAGGTGGTGGTGCCTGAGGGGCAGTACTTCGCGATGGGCGACAACCGGGACCAGTCGCTGGACAGCCGCTACTGGGGCTTCGTTCCGCGCGAGAACATCGTCGGGAAGCCGCTTATCATCTACTGGTCGTACGATGCGCCGACATCGCATCTCCAGGACCCCGGCGTGTCGATCGCGCATCTGAAGGACCTCGCCCTGAACTTCTTTACCAAGACGCGCTGGAAGAGAACCTTCAAGCTCATCCGCGAGTTCGACCTAGAAGTTCGCTGACTGTCTATCCCATGGCCGCTGCGGGGATATCCGAGCGGCGCCACGCTGTGATCCTGGCCGGTGGCCGCGGAGTCAGGTTCTGGCCACGCAGCCGGTCACACCGTCCGAAGCAGCTGCTCGCTCCTCTCGGGGGCCCCACGCTGATCCGTCGCACCTTTGACCGCCTTCGCGAGGTCTTCCCGGCAGAGCGGATCTGGATTCTCACGGGCGAGTCGCTGCTCGCGGCAGTGGCCAGCGAAATTGAAGAACTGCCCAAAGAGCGCATCATCGCCGAGCCGGTCCAGCGCAACACGGCTCCCGCGATCGGCCTAGCGGCGGCACTGCTCCAACGCGAAGACCGCGACGCGGTCATGGGGGTGTTCCCGGCAGACCATCATCTTGAAAATGAGCAGTCCTATCGAGCATTGGTAGTCCGCGCTTTGGATGCGGCTTCGAAGGACAAGCTGATCGTCCTAGGCATCGAGCCCAAGTGGCCCGAAACCGGCTACGGCTACATAGAGTTCCCGGATGGGACGAAGCCGGGGACAGACCGGCCGCTGCCGGTTGTCCGGTTCCGCGAAAAGCCGGATTTGGAGACGGCGCAGTCGTTTCTGGCAGCCAAGAGGTTCTTTTGGAATAGCGGGCAGTTCTTTTGGAAGGCTTCGGTGCTGCTGGACGAAATGCAGCGCCTCCTTCCGAGGACACGGAAGGCGCTGGCTTGGATCACGAGTCAAGGAGGTGCAGCGTATCGATCCCGACTCGCCGAGCGCTACGCTACCTGCGAGAACATTTCGGTGGACCACGGGATCCTGGAGCGTTCGCGTCGCGTCGCCGGCTTCGCGGCCCCGGACCTCGGCTGGACCGATCTGGGCAGCTGGGCCGCCCTCCACGCTTTGCTGCCGAAGGACTCGCTTGGCAATTTCGCGAGCGGCGCGGCAACGTTCGTGCGGTCCAAAGGAAATCACGTCGACGCACCTGGCAAGCACGTCGCCCTACTCGGCGTTGACGACCTTGTCGTGGTCGAGGCGCCCGATGCACTGCTAGTCTGCCGCCGGAGCGAGTCGCAGTACGTCGGATCGGTCGTGGCGGCACTCGAGGCCGCCGATCGCGAAGAGCTGCTATGACGGATCGGCCGCTCGCGCGGCCAGCCAGCGTCGCAGGCGCGGCTGGAGCGCGGGGTCGCGCCGGAGACGATCCAAGTCCGCGGGAACGTCGACGTCGTACGCGGGTGTCGGCGCTTCGACAGCGGCCAGGCCGGCTGCACGCAGCGCCTCCAGGCAGGCATCCCGGGTGTCGGTCCGAGACCAAGCCACGCCACGAAACATCGCGCGGTCCGTCCTGGTGGCGCCGATCAGCGTGAATCCGCCGTCCAGGGAGGGGCACAGCACAATCTCCGCATCATCGAGCGCTGCCAAAGCCTCCCGTACCTGTGCCTCCGGTAGCGTCGGCGCGTCGCTGCCGACGATCAGTGCCTTCCGATAGCCGGAGGAGAGCAGCTCTGCGAGGCAGTTGCGCATCCTCTCCCCCAGGTCCGCACCCCGCTGTCGACGGAACCGGCGCTCACCGGCTAGCCCCTCAAAGTCGGCCCAGAATCCGTCGCAGTAGAGATACGCATGCATCCGAGGGTCGGTCGCAACACGCTCCCAAACCGCGCGAACGCACACCCTGTGGAAATCGGCGGCTGCTTCCGCGCCGAGAGCACTGGCGAGACGGGTCTTGACCCTACCTGGAAGAGGCGCCTTCGCGAACAATGCGAGCGCAGTCCCGGTTGGCTCCGGCATCAGAACCCAATGCTACACTCTGGCTAGCAGGCAAAGAGAACGGTCCGGCTCGCGGAAGGCCCGCGGCCTCTGACATGTCCTCTTCGGCGGCCGAATCCGGACGCTCGCGGCCATCGAGGGATGGGGCTTATCGACTTGGACTGAACACCGAATCTCGCCGCTGAGGCCAGGACCATTCACCGATGCTAGGATCTCCCCGCGGGGACGGGACGATGACAGCCCTGCTCGTAGACGACGAGCAGCTGGCCCGCGAGGAACTCGGCTACCTGCTCCGCTCATTCCCCGAAGTCGAGATCCTGGGCGAGGCCGAAGACGGTCCGGGGGCCTTGGAACAGATCGAGGCACTCGAGCCGGACATCGTCTTCCTCGATGTCCAAATGCCCGGCCTAAACGGCTTGGAAGTCGTTCGCGAGATCCTGGCTCGCAACGGGAAGCTGCCGCACATTATCTTCGCGACTGCTTTCGACCGGTACGCTGTCGAAGCGTTCGAGGTGAACGCGGCAGACTACCTGCTCAAGCCGGTAGAAATGGACCGCCTCGGGCGATCGATCGAGCGAGCCCGAGAACTCATGCGGTCGCCCGAACACGAGTCGGAACGGATGGCTCGGCTGTTGTCAGCGATCCGGGAGCAGGCAACTCCTCCCACCAAGGTCCTGGTGCGCGTCGGCGGGAGAATGATCCTGGTCGACGCGGCGGACCTGATCTTCGCGACGGTCAGGGACGGCGGCGTTTGCATCGTCGCGACGGAATTCGAAGGGCACAGCAACTACAAGACGCTCGACGAGCTGCAATCGACGCTCGGCGATCGGCTCTTCTGGCGCCCGCACCGGTCCTATATCGTCAACATCGACCGGATCAAGGAGGTGGTCCCTTGGTTCAGGTCCAGCTACCAATTGCGCATGAGCGACCACGACCGTACCGGCATACCCGTCAGCCGCGCTCAGACGAAGAAGCTCCGGGAACTGTTCCGACTGTGAGGCGCCTGCATCCGCTGGCAGCGCGGCGCCAGATACCGACGGCGTTCCTGCCGCTCGCGAATGCACCGAATCGGAACGCAGGCACAGCGATCGAGGGCCCTAGAAAAATCATTCGAGCTGGCTTCTGGGCGGCCGAAAGCGCCTATCCTCGTAGTGATGAGTCGTAGTGCGCTTTTCTGGGCCCTGGCGGCGATGGCCCTCGGTCTTTCGGCTGCCGATGCGCAATCGGTCGGGGGCAGCATCTCCGGGACGGTTCGCGGCCCGTCGGGCGGCCGCGTGCAGGCGGACGTGGCAGCAATCCACCTCGCCACCGGGCGCGAGCACGCCTCTCCAGCGACGGCCAACGGGAGCTACCGATTCCCGGCGCTGCCCCCCGGAACCTATGAACTCCGCCCGAGCGCGGAGGGGCTGGCGGCTCCCGCGTCGCGGGTCCAAGTACGAGTCGGCACCAGCTTGGTCCTGCACCTCGCGATGGACTTGGAGACGGTGAAATTCAGCGTCGACGTAACCGAATCGACACCCCTCGTCGAGGCCGGGACTGCCGCGATCGGCACCGTGATTGGGCGCGACGAGATGCGCAATCTGCCGCTGAACCAGAGGGTCTTCCTGCCGTTGACCCTACTCGCCGGCGGCACGCACGCGAGCGCGCCGGGATCCGAGCTCTCCACGCAAAACGACAGCGGATTCCATGTCGCTGGCGGGCGGGAAGCCTCGAACAACTTCCTGCTGGACGGCATCGACAACAACGACCTGTACATCAATCGCATCGTTGTCAGTCCCCCTCTCGACACCGTGCGCGAATTCCGCTTGCATGCCTCCGGATACGCAGCCGAGTACGGGCGCAGCGCTGGGGGCCAGGTCAATGTGGTCAGCCGCTCTGGAACCGGGCAATTGCACGGCTCCGCCTACGATTACCTGCGGAACGATGCCTTGGACGCGCGGAACTTCTTCGACCCGGCAGGACAACCCGCTCCCCCGTACCGGCGCAACCAGTTCGGAGGCACGCTGGGCGGGCCCGTGCTTGGTCGCCGCACGTTCTTCTTCAGCGGATTCGAGGGCACGCGCATCGAGGATGCGGCGACTCGCACTGCGAGCGTCCCCTCGCCCGCTTTGCGCGACGGCGACTTCTCCGGTCTCGGGGCACCGGTAATCGACCCGTTCGCGAGGGCGCCATTCCCTGGAAACCGCATTCCCCGGGCGCGACAGAGCCCATCCGGGAGCGCGATCGCCGCTTACTGGCCGGAACCGAACCGATCCGATCCGGTCCAAAACTTTGTCTCAACGCCGCTCGGCGACGGACTGGTCAACCAGCTGCTGGCGCGGCTGGATCGCGACTTAGGAGCAAGAAGCCGTTTCTTCGCCCGCTACAACCTGAGCCACTCTCGCGGTTTCGATCCGTTTTCCGACAGCGACGTGCCGGGATTCGGGAGCTTCACCCTCGACCGCGGCCATCACCTGGCAGGGTCTTTCACGCACGAGTTCTCGCCGTTCACCTTGCTAGAGGCGAGAGGCGGGTTCAACAGGCTCCGGCGCGAGGTGCTGCACCAAAATATCGGGCGTGATATCTCGGGGGAGCTGGGCATCCCAGGGCTGTCCAAGGACTCCCGGCTCGTCGGGTTTCCAAGCGTGAATGTTGCAGGTTTCGCCAGCCTTTCGGACGACACGGCCCTGCCCATCCTCCGACGCAGCAACACTTCTCACCTATCAGTCAATCTGACCAAATCAGGGGCTCGCCACCGTCTGAAGTGGGGCGGAGAGCACCGCAGCGTCTGGATCGACGGCACGCAGGGGCTCTTCGGCCGCGGCCAGTTCAATTTTCTCGGAGCCATCTCCCAGCACCCCGTGTCTGACCTGCTGCTTGGATTCCCCACCTACAGCATCCAGACGGTCGTCGACAACGACTTTCGCCAGCGCGCTCAGTTCTGGAACTACTTCGCACAGGACGACTGGATGCTTGCTGACGGGCTGACGCTGAGCCTCGGGGTTCGCTACGAATACAACGCGCCCGCCTACGACGCCGACGACCGCTTCACGCAGTATGACCTGGGCTCGGCGCGGCTCGTCGAGCCCGGCACGACAGACCTTGGACGGGCGGGGTACGCGCCGGATCGAAACAACATCGCTCCCAGAATCGGAATCGCCTGGAACCCACGCGAATCCTCGGTAGTGCGGGCCGCGTACGGCGTCTACCACGAGGTCAATCTCCTAGAGGCCAATTCGGGCCTGTACTTCAATCCGCCGTACTTCGATCTGAAGATATTCTTCCCTTCGCAGTTCTCGTTGCCCAGCCTTGCGGACCCCTTCCCAGGAGCGGGCTACACGCCGCCGGCGTCGGTCAATGCGCTGCAACCCGATTTCCGGACCGGCTACGCGCAGCACTGGAGCTTCGGCCTCGAGCAAGCGTTACCCGGCAGGATCGTGGCGCGCGCATCGTATATCGGCTCGAAGGGCTCGAAGCTGCTGCGCCGCCGCAACCTTAACCAGCCCGTCCCGGGGGAAGGGGAAGTGGACCCGCGCCGTCCGACGCCCGGCTTCGCCAACATCGTGCTGTTCGAGTCAGGTGCCTCCTCGACCTACCACTCGGGCGTGTTCGCGCTCGAGCGGCGGTTCGCGGGGAGCGCGGGTTTCCGCGCCGCCTACACATGGGCCAAGTCGATTGACGACGTATCGGCATTCCTCAGCTCGGTCGGGGACCAAGCGTTCCCGCAAAACAGCCACGACTTCCGGGCCGAGCGCGGGCTGTCGAACTTCGACCAGCGCCACCGGCTCGTCTTGTCACTGCAATACGCCACGCCGTTCCGGCACTGGCTGCTGGGCGGCTGGCGCACCTACGCGATTGCCAGCTTCGGGAGCGGGCGGCCGCTCACGCCGCAACTTGCCCTAGACAACTCCAACACGGGCAATACCAGCGGCATCTTCGGATCGGACAGGCCGCACTCGATCGCGGACCCTGCCGTCGGCTCGCCCCTGCCCGAACGCTTCTTCGACCCAAAGGCGTTCGCCATGCCTGCCGCCTACACATTCGGCAACGCGGGCCGCAACGTGCTGCCCGGGCCAGCGACGGCCTCCATCGACGTAGCTCTCGTGCGTTCGCTCCGCCTCGCCGAAAGTGCCACTGCAGAGTTCCGCGCGGAGGCATTCAACCTTGGCAACCACGAGAACTTCGACCTGCCCCAACGCACGTTCGGCCTGCCAACCTTCGGCAGGGTGCTCTCCGCCGGGCAGGCGCGCCAAGTCCAGCTTGGCTTTCGGTTGACGTTCTAGCGCGCTGCACGGCTGGCCTGCGCAGAGCGTCTTGGATTGGTGAGGGGATGCCGCAGTTCACCGTCAAGTACGTTGACGTGCGGGGCAGCGCCCGCGAGGAATCCGTGTCTGCCGAATCGGAGCGGGCGGCTCGACGCCGGTTCGAAGGACGCGGCCTGCTCGTACGCAATGTGACGGAGCGGGGAGACCCGGCCCAGGGCACGGCGAGAAACAAGGTCAGGGGGCTCGACTTAGAGCAATTCGTCGTATTCAACGAGCAGTTCCTGGCGCTGATCCGCGCCGGGATGCCGATCCCGCAATCGCTGGAGCTGCTGTCCGGGAACCTGCGCAGCAAGGTCCTGGCCGGGCGCATAGCCGCTGTTCGCGACGAAGTCAAGGTCGGAGTGCCGCTTTCGGACGCGTTCGCCAAGGGCGGCCATTTCCCAGCGATCTACGTCACCTCGCTGCTGGCCGGGGAGCGCTCGGGTGCCCTGGACTCCGTTCTGGAGCGATACGTTACCTACCAGAAGCTGGCCCTCGCGATCCGCAAGAAGCTCCTGGTCTCCTTGATTTATCCGGCAGTCCTCGTCGTCTTGGTGGCAGTCCTCGTCGTCTTCCTAGTGACTTACGTGGTGCCTGAGTTCTCTCAGCTGTACGAGACGATGGACGCGGAGCTGCCCGGCTCGACGCAGTTGCTGGTCGCGTTGGGCGGCGCTTCGCGCGACCACGCGGCACCGCTACTCGCCGGCATCGCGGCCATCGCCGGCGCAGCTTTCTGGCTTCTGAGAAGCGGCGCCGCGAGTGCTCCGCTCGAGCGCGTCACTTTCCGCGCGCCCGTGGTGGGCAAGCTGTGGATCCGCTATCAAGTGGCGCAGCTGTCGCGGCTGCTCAGCACGCTTCTAGCAGGGGGCATTCCCCTTGTGCGAGCACTCGAGACAGCCGGCGAGTCCATGGGGTCCGGTCTCTTGCGCGGCACGCTGGCCTCGGTGCGCCACCGCGTGCGAGAGGGGCAGCCTCTCGCCGCCAGCATGCTGAAGACCGGCATCTTCCCTTCGCTAGCGATCGAGATGGTGCGTGTCGGCGAGACCACGGGCGCCCTTCCGCAAATGCTCACATCCGTTGCCGAATTCTTCGACGAGGAGGTCCAGACCAAGACCATGGCTCTGCTGAACCTGGTAGAGCCGGCGATCATGATCTTCATGGGCATCTTTGTGGCCTTTGTGCTGATCTCGCTGTACCTGCCCATCTTCAGCTTGGCCGGGCAGTTCTAGCAGGGCCCCGGATCCACCGAGCGATCCACGCTACCGTCCGTCAGAGCGTCTAGATTGCACAGGCGCACGCCACTAGCATGTCTCCCACCGAAGCATCGAGCGATAGCGCGCACGAGACGGCCGAGCGCGAAGCGCGGCTGGTGGCGCAACGCTACCGATACCCTTTCCTCGACCTGGCCTCGGAGCATATCGACAGCGATCTGTTTCGGTCGATTCCCGTCGAGCTGATGTTCCGGCACAACTTCGTGCCTATCGCGGAGCGCAACGGCTCGCTCGAGATCGCGATCGCCGACCCGAGGCGGCTTCCGGAACTGGACGAAATCGCATCGCTGCTCGGCAAGAAGCTCCGCATCTCCATTGCCACGCTCCCGCAAATCAGCGCCCTGCTGAACAAGACAGAGCAATCGCAACGCGTGCTCGAGGAGGTCACCGAAGAGTTCACGCTGGAGGTGTCCGCCGCCGAGGATCCGGACGAGACGCTCTCGATCGACAAGCTCACGCAGGCCAGCGGGATCGCGCCGGTCATCAAGCTGATCGATACCACGATATTCAACGCGCTCGAGCGCCGGGCGAGCGACATCCACATCGAGACGCGCAACGCCGACGTCGCGATCAAGTACCGGATCGACGGCGTGCTGCACTTCGCAATGCCACCGATCTCGAAGGACTGGAACGAGCGGATCGTGTCGCGCATCAAGGTAATGAGCGAACTCGACATCGCCGAGCGGCGGATCCCGCAAGACGGGCGGTTCCGCGTGCGCTACAAGGGGCGGCAGATCGATTTCCGCGTCTCGATCATGCCGACAGTTTTCGGCGAGGACGTCGTCCTGCGAATCCTCGACAAGGAGTCGATGGGCGAGAAGTTCAAGAAGCTGTCGCTTGACGTGGTCGGCTTCACTCCCGGAGACCAGCGACGCTTCGCGCACTACATCCGTGAGCCGTACGGCATGGTCCTAGTCACGGGACCGACTGGCTCGGGCAAGACGACCACCCTGTATGCCGCGCTCAGCGACATCCAAAGCGACGAGGACAAGATCGTCACGATCGAGGATCCCGTGGAGTACCAGCTCCACGGCATCACTCAAATCCCGATCAACGAGAAGAAGGGGCTCACGTTCGCGCGCGGCCTGCGCTCGATCCTGCGCCACGACCCGGACAAGATCATGGTCGGCGAGATCCGCGATCCCGAAACGGCGCAGATCGCTATCCAGTCAGCACTGACCGGTCATCTCGTCTTCACGACCGTGCACGCCAATAACGTGGTCGACGTGCTCGGACGCTTCCTCAACATGGGCGTGGAGGCCTACAACTTCGTCTCCGCGCTGAACTGCATTCTGGCGCAGCGACTTGTGCGCGTCATATGCCCGCACTGCCGAGCCCTGCGCCGCTACCCTGCCGAGCGCCTCGAGGCGTCGAGCCTCCCGCTGAGCGAGTGGGCGGACTTCGACTTCATCGAGGGCGAGGGATGCATCGAGTGCTCCGGGACGGGATTCCGGGGCCGCACGGCTATTCACGAATTGCTCGACATGTCGGACCGCATTCGCGAGCTGATTCTGGCCAAGCGGCCCAGCTCGGAAATCGCGCGCGCGGCGCGAAGCGAAGGCATGAAGACACTCCGCGAGTCAGCGGTCGAGCGCGTTCGCACGGGCGTGACCACGCTCCGAGAGATCGACAAGGTCACCTTTATCGACTAGCCATGGGATTCCTGCTCAAGGCGCTCGACCGGCTGCTTCCCGATCCCCCGCCGCCGCTCGTATTCGAGATCGGTGACGGGGCTGTGCTGGGAGCCCGTCGCAGCGGTCGGACCGTTCTGGCGCGTGCCGAGCGGGAGTTGCCCGGGCCGGTAAACGGGGAGCCCGGCGCCGATCCGCTGGACGGCCTCGGGGAGGCTGTCCTAAGCCTGCTCGGCGAGCTCGAGCCGCTGCCCAGCCCCCACGCTGCGGTGCTCCTGCCCGACGACCAGACGCGGCTGGCCCTGTTCGAGTTCGACAAGCTACCTCGCAAGACCAACGACCTGCGCCATTCGGTCGAGCGGCGATTCCTGAACAGCCTTCCGTTCGAATCGCAAATTGCTCGAATCGCCTTCCGCGCGCAGGATGGTGCCAATCCGCCGTCCGTGCTGGCAACCGCGGCGTCCGCGCCCTACGTACGCCGCTGCGAGGAGGCATTCGAGCAAGCGGGGCTGATCCCCGGCTATGTCGGCGCTGCAAGCGCGGCAGCCCTCAGCCTTGTCGAGGACGAAGGAACAACCCTCCTGCTCAAGCTGGCCCGAGAATCGATGACAATGGCGGCCATCGATGACGGAACTGCGCGCCTCGTTCGGCGCATCGCGCTGCCGGCGGACCTAGCAACGGACACCGAGCGTGCGCTGCGCGATATCCTCGCCGATCTGTTCCCAACCCTTGCATACATGGAAGAGAATCTTGGGACCGTCGCATCCCGCTTGCGGCTGGCGGGGCGCAGGGAGCTTCTCCGGATGGCTCTCGACGTACTGCCAAGTGAGCTTGGCTTCCCGGTGCTGCCGCTTCGACAAGGGGAACGATCGCCCCTGACCTGCGACGCTGGAATGCTGGGGTACATTCATGCCTGATGCGTCCCGAAATACCGCGCAACGGCCGGGTCTCGGAGGAGCGTCGGGTTCGGGACTGAACTTGGCGACCAATCCCTCCGGCGGGTTCCGCGCCTTCTTCGCGCTGGCATGTGTCGCCGCGGCAGCATTGGTCGGCACGGCCGCGTGGTTGACAGCGAGTTTCATGGCCCACGACGGGCCGCCCGAGGAACTCGTCGAGCACGAGCGCGAACTTCTCGAGGAGCAGCGCAAGCTGGGTGACCTTCGGGCGGCAGCGTCGGCGAAGCTCCAAAGCGAGCGCGCTGCCGAGATACTCGACCGCACCGCCTTCCTGAACGAACTGCTAGTCCGCAAGAGCGTCTCGTGGACTCGCACGTTTCTTGACCTCGAGAAGGTGCTTCCGCCCAACGTGCGTGTTCTGACAATCGAGCCGGAGGTCGCGTACGGCGACACGATCCGCCTCGACATGACGGTCAGCGCCAAGGTCCCGGCAGACTTTATCGGATTCCTGAAGACCCTCGAGGGCTCCGAGCTTTTCGGCTCTCCAGCCTTAATGGGGAGCGCGCCGCCCGGCGATACCGATCCGACTTTCCGATACCAGCTGGCAGTTGAATATGACCAGCAATTATGAATCCTCTCCGCGTCCGCGGGCACCGGCGTCATGGTACCGGCGTTTCCCGCCGCGAACCGTGCTGCTAGCGCTCGGGTTGCTTGCGGTGTGCGACCTAGGATTTTATCTAGCTGTCGTGCGACCGGCCGCGGAGGACGAACAGGATCGGATCGCGCGCAACGCCGAAATGGTAAACCGAGTACACGAGACGCGGCGCAGCATCGAGTCGGTCCTAGAGGCTTCCGACAGGATCGACACTGCAGACTCCGAGGGCAGCGAGCTCGTCCAGGAGATCGCGCTCGCCAGAAGGAGCGCGTTCTCGGCGCTGCTGACCGAACTTGGAGCCGCTTCAGCCGAAGCGGGGATTGAAATCCGCGAGACCAGCTACGCCGTGCAGCCGATTGAAGGCAGCGAAAACTATGGCATCCTAGCCGTGAACGCCAATTTCAGGGGGCGCTACGAGAACTTGGTGCAGCTGCTCTTCCGGCTGGACGGGTCAGATCTTTTCTTCATCATCGGTTCGCTCGGTGTCACGCCGCGCGACGAAGGCAATTCCAGCGAGCTGCAAATCAACATGCGCTTCGACACCTTCGTACGGGGTTTGTAGGCGGCGCTCGTGGAACTTGGCGCGAACAAGAAGTCTGTAGCCACCCTCGCTGGATTGCTCGCGGTGCTGGCGTTCCTTGTCTACTACCAGTTCTTTCGCGAAACTGGCGTAACCGGCCCGCAGCGACGTCCCGTCGCACCTACAGAGGCGGCAATCGCGGGGGCCTCGAGCGCGCCGGCGCCCCCTCTGGCCTCCAGGGCCGGCCGGCGGGGAGGGCGGTTCCAGCCGCGGCTGGGCCGCCCGCAGCCCGGGGACCGTCCCGATCCGATGACGGCTGACGCGACACTTCGAACGGGCTTGCTGGAGCGCGTGCGCGGCATCGAGGCGCCGATGGTCGAGCGCGACATTTTCAATTTCGGCCGTCCGAAGAAACCCCCGGTCGCGCCGCCCACGCAGGAGGAAGTGAACAGAGCGCAGGCGCGCCTTGAAGCGACCATGGCGACTAGGAGACCGGCGGTGCCGGGACCGGCTCCGCGCGCGTCAGCGCCGCGGGCCAAGCCTCCAAACTGGAAGTACTACGGTCTCGCCAACGATCCGGACTCGAAGGTCCAACGCGCCTTCCTGCTCGACGGGGAGGACATTCTGGTCGCGGCGGAGGGCTCGGTTTTCCAAGGCCGCTACCGCATCGAACGGATCGGTTGGGACGCGGTGGTGCTGCAAGACTTGCAAGCGGATCAGGAGTTTTCCATTCGATTGGAGGCCCCCCGATGACGGCACGGCGCAGGCGATCCGGCCACGGCCAGCAGGGCTATGCCCTGCTGGCGCTGCTGGCTTCGTCGGCGATCCTCCTAGCCGGCTTGGCGCTCAGCATCCCGCGCATGGCGATGCAGTCGCAACGCTTGAAGGACGAGCGGCTGATCCAGCGCGGCAAGCAGTACGAGCGAGCCATCAAGCTCTACTACCGCCAGCACAACAAGTACCCGCAGGAGCTAGACGACCTAGAGGATACCGACGGCGTTCGCTACCTGCGAAGGCAGTACAGGGACCCGGTCGGGGAATCAGGCGAATGGCGGCTGATTCACATGGGGACGGACGGGCGGTTCGAGGATTCACTCTTGCACGACTTGTCGAATGACAAGACCGGCCGATCTGCCGGGTTTCCAGGGATCGCTCCGCCGGGCATCCTAGGGGGACCGGTCAGGCAACAAGGCCCCACGCAAGCAACCGCCGGCCCGATGGGCCTACCGGGTCAGGCGGACGACCCGCGGCTGGGGATGTCTCGGCCGCAATCGCCGTTCCTAGGTGGCGGCCGGGTCCGCACGACGCGCGAATCCGCGGCTCCCGACCTAGCGACGAGGAACCGCTACAGCCAGGGATTCGAGTTCAATGCCGGACAAGAGGGGGATCCGGAACCGGACGGTGCCGGCGAGGACGGCGGTCGACCGGATTACAGCAAGATGCTCCCGAGTTCGATCCCGATGGACGAGAACCAATACCAACAGCGCAACCCCGAAGCCCAGCTTGAACAGCAACGCAGGGGCGGGCGCGGCAACGGTGTCCCGGGCGGGTTTCCGGGAGCGGGCCAAGGCTTGGCCCCCAACCCAGCGTTCGGGCGGGCAGGGGTCTCGGCGATGCCCGGAAGCCAGGCAGGCAGCACAGGCGGGTCGGGCGCTGCGGCACTCATCAACCGCTTGCTGACATCCCCGCGACCAGGGGGCATGGCCGGAGCGACTGGGGTTCAGCCGCAAGCGGCGATGGCTCGCGCATTCGAAAGAGGCATCGCCGGCGTCGCCAGCAAGAGCGACGACGTCGGGGTGAAGGTCTATCACGGCAAGGAAGCCTACAACGAATGGGAATTCGTTTACGACTACCGCAAGGACACCGGTCGCACAAGCGGCACGACAGGCATGCAGCCGCCGGAAATGCCGGGCAGCCAAGGGTTGAACCAGCCTGGAATGGGATCCCGGCGCCGCGCTACGCGCTGAGAAGAGGTGGCGCTGCCGGAAACGGCCGGAAGCGTTGCGACACGAGCCCAAAGTGATGTTTCACCGACTCATAGGTCGGCGCACCCGCACTGAATCCTGCGACGACCCCAGTTCACGAGCGTTGCAGACTCCCTCGGTAGCCGCGCTGGATTGATGCGATTGCGGGGCGCTTGAAGGCAGGCACCGGGAATTGGCCCGCTCGAGGATCCTCTGAGGCTCTAACGAGGCGTCAAGGGTCAAGCCGTCCGGAAGCCAGAGAATTGCTCGAGGCGTCGCGGGCGCGCTGCACAAGCTCGAGCCGCCCGCAGACCTTGTCCAGGCGGCGCGCACAGAGCACCCGGGAGAGGCCCTCGATGATCTCGGCGACACGCACTTGTTGCCCGCCAACCTGCAACGCGCCAGCAGGCTGCCGGGCCACGCCTTGGACCGTTTCCTCGGACGTGCCGGCTGCAAGTCGAATCTCGGACGGACGGACCGCCTGCTCGCCCGGCACGAAGAGAGTTCCGCTCCCGAGAGCGTGAAGAAGAACCGCGTGTCCCGCCGAAGCAAGGCCAAGTCGGTCTCTGTATTTGAATCACAGCGGCCGTCCGACCGGCCCCCGCGCTAGAATCAAGCCACGCATGGATGCAAGACACCCATCTCGTAGAGCGTTCTTGGGAGCGACTGCTCTAGCCGGAGCCACTTGGACCGCTTGCCAAGCGCCCGAGTCCGAAGGGACGGCGCCCGCGCCGGGACCGAGCGCGCTTGGAGCCCCTGTAAGGCGCTATGGCGAGCGCAGCCCGTTCGAGAAGGTTGCGCGCGGCGTCCGTGACAGCAAGACTCCGGAAGCCGCTTCATCGAGAACCCCGCTAGACGAGACCTACGGAATCATCACGCCTTCCGCACTCCACTTCGAGCGACACCACGCGGGAGTGCCCGACATCGACCCATCGACGCACAAGCTCTTGATCCACGGCCTCGTCGAAAGGTCGCTGCTCTTCAGCATGGACGAGCTCAAGCGCCTGCCGTCCATCTCGCGCGTCCACTTCGTCGAGTGCTCGGGCAACAGCGGAGGGGAATGGAGCGCCAAGGGCGCGCCCACAGTCCAGCTAAGCCACGGGCTGGCGAGCTGCAGTGAATGGACCGGTGTCCCGCTTCGCATTCTCTTGGAAGAGGCCGGCGTCAAGCCGGAGGGGAAATGGATCCTCGCCGAGGGCGACGATGCATGCCGCATGCAGCGCAGCGTGACTCTGGAGAAAGCGCTGGAAGACGGAATCGTCGCCTACGGGCAGAACGGCGAGGCGCTGCGTCCCGAGCAGGGCTACCCGCTGCGCCTGATCCTGCCCGGATGGGAAGGCAACACCAACGTGAAGTGGCTGCGGCGCGTCAAGGTGACCCAGGGGCCCCAGTATGTCAAGGACGAGACCTCGAAATACACGGAGCTGATGGAGGACGGACAGGCTTGGATCTTCACGTTCGAAATGGATGCGAAGTCCGTCATAACCTCGCCCTCGGGCGGGCACGCGATCAGCAAGCCGGGATTCCACGAGATCACCGGACTGGCATGGTCGGGCCGCGGCAAGATCATGTCAGTCGAGGTCTCCACAGACGGCGGTGCCTCGTGGACCGAGGCGGACGTGCAGGACCCGGTCTATTCGCGAGCCTTCACCCGATTCCGTATGCCATGGAAATGGGACGGCGGCGAGAGCGTCCTGCTTTCGCGATGCACAGACGAGTCCGGGTACGTGCAGCCCTCCAGGGAGGAGCTGATCGCCGAGCGCGGCCGCTACTCGGCCTACCACTGCAATCGCATCAAAGGCTGGCGCGTCGCCGCCGACGGGAGCGTTTCGAATGCAGAAGCCTAGTGCCACACTGGCCGTCGCGCTGCTAGTTCTAGGGGCGCATACGCTGACGGCCCAGACCTTCGGTCTCGGCAGCGAGGCCTCAGCTGAGGAAGTCGAAGCTTGGGACATCACGATCGGCCCGGAAGGCCGCGAGCTGCCCGAAGGAAGCGGTAGCGCGAAAGAGGGAGCGCAAGTCTACGAAGTACGCTGCAAGGAATGCCACGGTGACCTAGGTGCCGGTGGCGACCAAGCCGCTCTGGTGGGCAAGCCGGAACAATTGAAGCAGACGCCTCCCATCAAGACGGTCGGGAGCTTCTGGCCGTACGCGACCACCCTCTTCGACTACACTCGGCGAGCCATGCCGTTTGAAGAGCCCGGGACTCTCACGTCTGACCAGGTATATGCCGTAACAGCCTACGTATTGTTCTTGAACGGCATTGTCGGAGAAGAAGAGACTATGGACCGGGAGACGCTTCCCAAGGTGGTGATGCCGAACCGCGACGGTTTCGTGCGCGACCCGCGAGCCGACCGGTAAGCTCTTCGGAAGCTTCCGCCCGCGCCACGCATTCCTGTTGCGGAGACACGGTCAGCCGTGCCGGATCAGGAGCACGTCCCCGTCTTGGACCACGTATTGCTTGCCTTCGAGTCGCAGGTCGCCACGCTCTCGGGCCCTCGCGTATCCGCCGTGCTCGACGAGCTTGCTCCACTGGATTGTCTCCGCGCGGATGAACCGCTTGGCAAAGTCCGTGTGGACGGCCCCGGCGGATTCGAGCGCCGATGCGCCGCGCCTGATCGTCCAAGCCCGGCACTCCTTCTTGCTCGCGGTTAGGAACGACATCAGCCCGAGCAATCTGTAGGTTGCGGCGACAAGCCTTTCAATCCCTGATTCCGACAGGCCGAAGCTCTCGAGGAATTCGTTCCGTTCCGCTGCGTCCAAGTCCGCCAGTTCGGCCTCGATCCCCCCGCAAACTGCGGTGACCGCGACATGCTTCCGCCCTGCCAGGACATCGGCCTCGAAGTCATCCTCTATGTCGGCAAGGTCCTGGGCGCGGTCGTCGCCCACGTTCAGGACCAGCAGCATCGGCTTTTCCGAAAGAAATTGGAACCCCTTCAGCTGCTTGGCCTGAGACGGCATTAGGTCGAATTCGCGCAAGGGCCGCTCTTGCTCCAGCCATTCGAGACACTCTTGGAGCAACGCCCGTTCCGATGCCAAGCCGGAGTCCTTGATCCTCTTCATATCCTTATCGACGCGCTCCAGCCGGTTCTCGATGACCTGCAGGTCGTTCAGGATCAGCTCCAAGTCGATATTGGCCCAATCGCGGACCGGGTCGACCGAACCCTCGACGTGCATGACGGTGTCGTCCTCGAACATTCTGAGGACATGGGCGAAAGCGTCCACCGTCCGCAGGCTGCCGATATAGCTGGGCTCCCGCAAGGCCTCCCGAGAAAGGCCTGGCATGTCCGCGTATTCCACAGTCGCGGGCTTCACCCTTTCCGGCTGAAGCACACTGGCCAGCTCATCGAGCCGCTGGTCAGGCACGTTCGCGACTCCAAGCTGGACTTTGGTCGTCCCGATACGTCGTTCTGACGAAACGCCCGTCAGGATCTTGAACAGCGATGTCTTGCCGACCTGCGGAAAGCCGATGATGGCGGTCTTCATGCCTGGTTGAGTTCCATCTTGGCACGCCGGGTCGCGCGAGGGCTTGGCACCCGGTCAACGCGAGGGCCCCCGGGCAGGAAGTCCTGTGGCGCACTATCCTGAAGTCACTATGCCGACATTCGCGGAATGCGCCGATCGGGAACGGATGCGGTTCCAGGACGAGCTCTTCGATTTCCTGCGGATCCCCAGCATCAGCACGCTTCCGGACCATCAGCCGGATATCGCACGAGCTGCGGACTACGCGAAACAGCAACTCGCCCAAGCGGGCCTGGAGTCCGTCGAAATCATCCAAGGCAGCGGGCATCCGCTCGTTTACGGCGAATGGCTGGGGGCAGCGGGAAAGCCAACGATCCTCTTCTACGGCCATTACGATGTCCAGCCTGTCGACCCGATCGACGAGTGGATCTCCCCTCCGTTCGAGCCCACAGTGCGTGACGGGCAGGTCTACGCTCGCGGAGCGTCTGACGACAAGGGCCAGGTTCTGGCGAACATCAAGGCGCTCGAAGCCTTGCGACAAGCCCACGGGCAATTGCCCGTGAACGTCAAGTTCCTGATCGAAGGCGAAGAGGAAGTCGGCGGCGAGGCAGTGTCCGACTTCGTCGCGTCCAACCCGGCACGCCTGGCCGCCGACGCCGCTTTGGTGTCGGACACGGCGATGTACTTGCCCGAGACTCCGACCATCTGCACAGGCCTGCGTGGATTGGTTTACACGGAATGGATCGCGAAGGGCACGGCGCACGATCTCCATTCGGGACTGTACGGCGGCGTTGCCCCCAACGCCGTGTTCGGCCTCGTCGAAATGCTGGCCAGCTGCAAGGACGCAAGCGGCCGCGTGCTGATACCCGGGTTCTACGATGACGTCGAGGTGCCGTCCGAAGCGGAGCGGCTCAGCTGGGACCGCATTCCGTTCGACGAGGACGCCTACCGGCGCGACGAGGTGGGAGCTGCCACCTTGACCGGCGAGCCAGGCTACAGCGTCTTCGAGCGGGTCGGTTCGCGGCCCACCTTCGAGGTCCACGGCATTTCGGGAGGATTCACCGGACCGGGAGCGAAGACGGTGATCCCGGCGGCCGCCGCGGCAAAGGTCAGCGCGCGTTTGGTGCCAAGCCAAGACCCGCTAGCGATATTGCGGATAATGCAGGACTTCGCAGCCGAGAACGCGCCGCCCGGCATCGAAATCGATGTGCAGCTGATTCACCGGGCTCCGGCTACTCTAGCCGCCACGGACCATCCGATGATCCGAACCGCCTCGGACGCCCTCCGGGACACATGGGGTCGAGAGACCGTATTCATCCGCTCGGGCGGCTCGATTCCGGTCGTAGGAGACTTCCAGGAGCACCTTGGCATCCCAACGGTGCTCATGGGCTACGGGCTGCCGGACGACGCGTTGCACGCGCCGAACGAGAAATTCAGCTTGCGCAACTTCCACATGGGCATAGCGTCCACGGGACGATTTCTCGAATTGCTCGGTGAGCGTGCCGCTGGCTGACGACGGACCGTTCGCCCGGTCCGCATCGCGGGCGGGCGCGCTTCGATCCAGGGCATCCGTCCACCGCCGATTCGAGCCCTGAAGCCTTGGAAGGGTCGGTTTCCTAGAGGTCGTCACGCTCCGCGTGTCGGAAGGAGCGGATTCAGGCTGGACGCCCTTCAACCAAGCTCACCGCCGCGAAATCTCCGTCAAGCGCGGGTGCCTGGTAGACTCGACGCCGGCGCATGAGCTTGAAACTGACCGCGTTAACAAAGGAATGCTGGCGTTCATCTTGCCCGACTAGCCAGCGACGAGCCGACCGCTCAGCCTCCGGCTCCGCGGGAACGACGGCAGCGCGAGGCTATCGATCCGAAGCGTTGACGACGCTGACGGCTACCCGATGCCCCGCCCGACGACGCAAGAACCTCCAAGGCTCGCCCACCGCGTGATTGCTGCATGGCAAGAGTCGCGAGTTGCCGCTCCGTCCAGACAATCTTCGCCGCGTCGGGATCCTGGTCGCGAGGAACGAGGAGGGGCACCCAGAATCCGGTTTCGACGAATCTCAAGTCCCTTGCACGGCATCGTCAATGTTCGCCGGTGCGATGTCGACAGTGCCGATCAAGGATTTCAGGGGGTCATCCGTGACGTCCATGCCCTTGCCGCAACAAGTCGCCGCACATTCGCGTTTTAGCAAAGCACTTGATCGGCTGCCTCTTGCTGCTTCTGCCTCGAGTAAACCGTCAAGTTCTGCGTCAATGTAGACCCGATATACCCCGCATTCGAGAAATACACAACCTTACGGTGCCCGATCCGAGGGACAGTTCGGCATGCTTTGCTGGCCCTCGGCCGGACTCCCGAGCAAGGGACGAATTGACCGGCCGCCTATTCCGGCGATATTGGCAGGCGCGCCCCGGAGGATCGCAGGCCATCGTCCAAGGCGGATTCGAGAGCCGTCCTCCGCGCCTCCTCCGTCCCGGAAAGGTCTTGCTCCTCGCCGAGGTCAGACGCAAGGTTGTAAAGTTCGGTCTTCGCGGGGTCGTAGAACCGGATGAGCTTCCAGTCCCCCTTTCGAATGACGGAATAAGGGTCGTGGCCAGGCCCGCGCCGGTAGTGCGGGAAATGCCACAGGAGCGCGCGCTTCGGCAATTCCCCTCCCCGCAGAGCCGGACCTAGGTCGATGCCGTCGATCTCCCGGTCGACGGGCGGCCGCGTTCCCACCGCTGCGGCAATAGTAGGCAGGAGATCGATGCTGGCGACAGGCTCGCCAGACACTGACCCAGGCTTTGTGACACCCGGCCATCGCACGATCCAAGGAGTGCGCAAGCCTCCTTCGTACGCATAGCCCTTTCCGCTTCGCAGCGGCGCATTCTCCGTGGGACGACCATTCCGGTCCAAGCCGCCGTTGTCCCCCGTGAAGACGACCATGGTTCGATCCGCTATGCCTGTCCGGTCAAGCGTCGAAAGCAGGCGACCCATCGCATCGTCCACGCTATGCACCATGGCGGCATAGACCGGATCGTCCTGCCCGCTGCCATCGCGCGAGCGCTCGTATTCCGCGACGAGGTCCTTCTTAGCTTGGATGGGCGTGTGCACCGCGTAGTGCGAGAGGTACAGCAAGAACGGCCTGTCCTTGTTGCGCTGGATGAACCCGACCGCTTCGTCGGCCTCTCGATCCGTCAAGTACTCTCCTGCGTTTCTTGGCTGCAATGTCGGGATGCCCATCGGAAGCCGCGGCGTCTCGACATAAGGATCGAAGTAGGAAGGCGGCTGGCCGTAGTCCCAGCCGCCGTAGTTCTCGTCGAACCCTTGGTCAACGGGAAGATGGCCTCGGCCGCCCAAGTGCCATTTGCCGATGAAGGCGCTCGCGTAGCCGAGAGGCTTCAGCATTTCGGCAAGCGTGATTTCGCTGTGGGGGAGTTGCAATTCGTTGACAGGCGTCTGCAGCTTCCGGGCGGAATCCCCCGCGCGGTGGTACCCGAACCTGTTGCGAATGTTCGGCCATTGGCGGGCGCTCAGTTGAAACTCAGCGCGAATCCAGTCGGTGATGCCCAGGCGCGCTGGCGAGCGGCCAGTCATCAGCGCGGCCCGCGTCGGGGAGCAAACCGCGCACGAGGCGTAGCCATCGGTGAATCGGATGCCCGTGGCGGCGAGCCGGTCGATGTTGGGCGTCCTATAGAAATCCGATCCCTGGCATCCGAGATCCATCCAGCCCAGGTCGTCGACCAGCACGACAACGACATTTGGAGGAGGGGTGGCGGCGAGGGAGAAACCCGTCAGGAGCGCCGCAAGCGAAGCGAATCGGATCATTTGCTGCATTGCCGGTAACCCGCAGCCCGTGCCGAGGGCGCTACCGATCCTAGCAGGATCGCCGCGCGGAACGGCCAAGACGGAAGACCGCGTCCCGGGCCTAGGCGCATAGGGGGTGAACAGGACTCGCGTAGAGCCCCGTTCAGGGGCTACCTGCCGAAAACGATCTTCTCGCTCCGGAACAAGCGCGCCGTGAGCAGAAGCATCCCGATGGCACCGGCGATCGCCACCGACGCCGCGATTGCGTACGAGAGCGGCTCGAATGCCGCGCCTTCAATCAGGTCGTTGATCAGGTTGAACTGGCCCAGCACCGGCACGAAGAGCTGCCAGAGAGCGTACTCGGCAGGCGTGTCCATCATCAGCACCATCGGCGCCACCGGCAGCAGCATGAGGAACGACACGTAGGATTGCGCCTCCTTGTACGAGCGCGCGAGTGTCGCAACGGCCATTTGCAGCGCCGTCACAAGTAGAGCCAACGGTAGAACAACCAGCACGATGCCGGCAATTTCGCGCGGTCCGATGTCCAGACGGAGGCCCATTTCCCGCAAGGGGGAACGCTCCAGAATCAAGAGCAGCAACACGCCCGTTAATGCGAGGCTTGCCCACGAGAAGGCAACAGAGGCCAGCCACTTGCCTCCGACGATCGAGATGCGGGGTACCGAATTCGCCAAGAGCCGCTCTAGAGACCCGCGCTCCCTTTCGCCGGCCGTCGAGTCGATCGCGATCTGGAGGCCTCCGATGAAGATGGTCATGACGAGGAGCATGGGCATGAAGGCGAGCGCCTTCGCCGCGCGTTCCTGTTCGGTCTCGAGATCTACCGTCTCGACTTGCACGGGCCGGACGACCTCCGGACTCACGCCGCGGACGATAAGTCGCTGGCTGGCGATCAACTGCCCGTACCCTTGGATCAGGCTTCGAGCACGCCTCGCGGCCCGTTCAGCGCTTTCATCCGAACTGTCCACGACGATCTGGACCTCGGCGGTCTTGGACCTTGCAAAGCGCTGGCCGAAATCGTCCGGAACAACCAAGACGAATTTGACACTGCCCTCGCTGACTGCCCTCCGCGGCTGACTCGGACCCGGCATGATTTCGACCCCGGACTGCTGCGCCAGCCAGTCGATCAACGCTTGCGCATGTTCCGCGCCGACGACGGGCACGGTGATCTCCCGGTCTCGTTCCATCCGATCAGAAGCCAGTTGGAACATGTAGAAAACCATCAGGGGAAGAAGCGCCAGCGGCACCAGCGCAGAGATGATCGACCGACGATCGCGGAGGCCGTCTAGTATCTCCTTTCGGAGCACCACTCCGAGCAAGGCCAGAGGGCGCGTCATTCCGGCCCTCCCTCGCTTCTCGTCAATGCAACAAAGACGTCTTCGAGGCTTTCCAGTCCGGTCGCGGCGCGCAACTCGTCAGGCGTGCCGTGGGCGACCACGCGTCCTGACGAAACGATCACGATCGAATCGCACACCGCCGCGACCTCCTGCATGACGTGACTCGAGAATACGACGCATCTGCCCTCCTCGCGAAGTGCGCGGGTCATGCTCCGAATCGCCCTGGTGCTCATCACGTCGAGCCCGTTGGTCGGCTCGTCAAGAATCACGTTCTGCGGGCCATGCACCAAGGCGCAAGCCAGAGCCACCTTCGTGCGTTCGCCCTGCGAGAACCCTTCGGCTCGCCGATCAGCGATGTCGGTCATGTCGAGAAGGTCGACCAGCGCCGAGCATCGCGTGTCGGCTTCGCGACGGCGCAGCCCCTGAAGGTTGGCAAAGTACCGGACATGCTCTCGCGCCGTCAATCGCGGGTAGACGCCGCGCGATTCCGAAAGCACTCCGAGACGGGCCTGCGCTCCCGACGGATCCTCAGCGACATCGATTCCGTCAACGAGCACATGACCGCCGTCAGGCTGGATCAGGCCGTAGATTGTGCGAAGCGTGGTGGTTTTTCCCGCTCCGTTCGGCCCGAGCAAAGCAGTGACCGAGCCGTTTTCCGCTTGGAAGGAGACTTGGTCCACGGCGATGATCTCTCCGAAGCGCTTGCATATGCCGCGAATCTCGATCACCGCTCCGCCTCCATGGGAGGGCCAGCAGGAGTTACGAAGAATGGCGGGCGATCTAATGCCGTGACGCACGCCTCGTCCAAGCTTTCCGACGACCCGTCACGGATGAATTGCTCTATGAGATCAGGCACGCAGCCCTGGCTGGAGGTGCCGTGGGCCGCACCGGGCACCACAATGTGGCGGGCATTGGAGAGTCCGTCGGAAAGCTTGTCGCCCCAGCGAGGAGGTGTGACCGGGTCGAGCGCGCCGGATAGCACCAAGGCCGGCACGGCGGAGAGCACTGGTTCTCGATAGCTTTCCGCAATCGCGCCGCGCGGCCAGATCTCGCACACCTTGTCCCATAGTTCCATGGTCGATTCGCCCCCAAACGCTCCGGAAGCGGCCTCCCTGCGCTCTCGGGCATCGATCCAAGGAAGATCCTCTGCGCAGATGACCGAGAAGAACATTCCCAGACTGATCCTGCCTTCAGAGGGAGCGCTCTCCAGCGCGACCGCCAATGCGAGCAACCCATCGAAGTCCCCGCCGTGAGCCCTCTCAATCAGCAGCGGGAGCAGCGCAGCCGATTCAGGGCTGTAGAGCGCCCCGCGCAACGCCGTAGTGAAAACGTCCCGATGAATCGCAAGCTCCACCCCGTCGCCGGTCCTCGGATGCTTCGCAGCGACGACGTCCGGTTGGGTGGCCAAACGCTCCAGCAACTCGGCAAGCTTGCGGCGCAGGTCAGGGAATCGCTGCCTGCACAGGTCCCTCTGCTCGCAGGCGTCCAGCATCAATTCCAGCGCGCGCTGCGCATCCTGCGGGAACGACAGCGGCAGCTTCATGGAAAGCGGGGCGGCACCGTCAAACACAACGCTTCGGACGCGTTCGGCGTGACGTCGCAAGTAGACCAGCGCGGCTCGCGTGCCATAAGAGCCGCCCCAGAGGTTAATCTTGTCGTAGCCGAGCTTGGCGCGAACCTCGTCTAGATCATCCATCGCGGCAGGCGTCGTGTAATGCTGCACGTCGGCATCGAACTGCGACAGGCACTGCTGGATGGCCTCGAAGGCGTAGTCGCTGCTGAATAGCAGCTGCAGGTCGTCCGTGTCTAACTCGCAATGCAGTCCGTTCGACTCCCCCGTGCCCCGCTGGTCGACGAAAACTAGGTCCCGGTCCCGCCTCACGTCGCGGAACATTTCTGAGAGAACCGAACTTAGCTGTGCGGCGCCTTGCCCGGGACCACCTGCTAGGACGAAAAGCGGGTCGGGCTGCGGGTCGCGGCGCTGGGCGGGATACACGACGACCCTCAGGTTGATCGTGCGCCCAACGGCGCGATCCCGGTCTTCAAAGACCGTGACCCAGCCGCATCTGGCATTGCGAGGCCATTCGCCGGGCTCGCATTCCTCGATCACGGCTTGGCTTTCTACGGCTGCCGCTCCGGAGCCGCAAGCGCATGCGAAGCCCAGAGCGGCGCTAGCAAGAAGGCTGCGCCAGAACGAACCCCCGCGGCGTGGATTTCTAGGGCCCTGCCCGGAAGGCTCCAGATAATCCGGCTGAGTCTCGGTTTGGCGAGGGAATTCGAACGGACTGCTCATTGGAAACGTGGCGCGGTGGCTAGACCGCTATCAATGCGCGGCCGAAGCTCCTGCATTCGGACCGAGCCCCTGCGCAGGCAGAATCGGCAAATCCAGAATCGCACCAGATCTTCATATGCGGGCGGGCAATCGCCCTTCTCGCACCGTCAGGTTAGCAAGGCGCCCGCGCCCGCATGCGGGACGAACGGCGTAACTCGGGTCAAGCCCGCAGATGATTCCCTGATCTGGCCTTGCGCGCAAATCGGGGCCGCTTCGAATGGCCAAGCTACGTTGTTCCCGGCTTTCCCTTGAACCGTTCTACGGTGTGTACCGACTGCCAGTCGAGTTCCGCAGGTTTCTGCCGCTACTCCCGCAACTCGCCGGTGCAGCTCGAATTCTCCACCACTAGATTGACTCGGCCTGTCTCCAAGCTGTAGGTCCTAGCGGCCTTGCCGCCCGGCCATTCCACGCGCAACTGAATCCCGCCCGAGGCCTGTCCAGCCCCGAAGAACACTCGCGGGTCGCGGGAGGAGAGATAGCTTCCACTACGGGTCACGGTACGGTACTGCTTTTGCCCTGAGGCTTGCTCCAGAACGAGGCGCGCGCCGATTCCTTCGCGGTTGCTATCGCATCCGTGCAGCTTCACCCCCACCCACGCGCTGTCGGGGCTCGAGGTGTTCATTGCGAGGTAGGGCACGCCATCTAGGTTCGAAACAACTAAGTCTGGAAGTCCATTCCCGTCCAAGTCACCTACCGCCGCTCCACGGCTCGCCCAGTCTCGAGAGAAAAGGTCTCCAGATGTTTCCGACACGTCGACCATCCTGCGGCCGTCCAGAGTGACGAGCAGCGGTGGCTGGCGGTAGCGGACATGTGGCTGGGACTGTTCGATCTTGTCCATCACGTGTCCGTTCGCGAAGAAGACCTCGCGCCGACCGTCAGCATCCGCGTCGAATGCGGCAAGGCCCCACCCCGCAAAGAGCTGTGTCACGGTCCCGAGGCCCGACCGGCCGGTCGAGTAGTCGAACAGGCCGTTCCCCGTGTTGTAGAACAGCGCGTAACGCTCCTGCGAAAGCGTCGTGACAAGCAAGTCCGGCTGGCCGTCGCCGTCGAGATCGTCGAATAGGATCCCCATGCCCGCGAACTCGACACCGTGATCGTCGTACGCGGTGCCGGCGACCAAGGATGTCTCGTCGAATTCGCCGTTCCCGAGATTCCGGAATAGGAACTGGGGGTAGGAGTCGTTCGCCACCGCGATGTCCGTCCAGCCATCACGGTCGTAGTCAGCGAAGGCGATCCCTAGGCCCTTGCCCGGATGGTCGGCAATACCTGACGCCTCGCTCAAGTTCTCGAAGGTTCCGTCTCCGTTGTTTCGGTAAAAGAGGCTCGACTCCGGCGGAAACAGGTCCGGATGGCAGTACGAGCGACCGTAACTGGCCTCCATCCCGCAGCGATTGTCGATGTCGAAGCGCCACCGCATATAGCGCAGGATCAAGAGATCGACATCGCCGTCATTGTCGGCGTCGAAGAACCCGGCGCTGGTCGCCCAGCCTCGGGCGTCGATTCCAGATTCCGAGGTGACATCTGTAAACGTCACGCCTCGATCGTTCCTGTACAGCGCCGCGGCGGGAACATCGCCGCTCGCCGCGTTCGTCACGAGCAGGTCGGGGTCCCCGTCGTCGTCGTAGTCCCCGACTGCGGCACCCATGCCGAACCCTCGGCCCTGTAGCTGGAACTGCACCGTCGCGTCTTCAAACCGCATGCCCCCTTTGTTTAGGTACAGCCGGTTCCAGAATCGGGGCTCCGTCTTGTCTGGCTCGACACCCTGCTGATGCGGGAATTGGAGCCGCGCGCCGTTCGTGAAGAAAATGTCCAGCTGCCCGTCGAGGTTAGCGTCCAGCAGTGCAACGCCGCCGCCCATCGTTTCCGGGAGGTACTTTCGGGGGGTCTTCGAAGCCTCGTGGCGGAATGGGATGCCCGACAAGCGGAGGGCGTCCTCGAACCGCTGCGCCGCAGCGGGCCCGGCGGCGAGTAGCACGATGAGACAAAGGGCTGGCCGCAATGGACCCATTGCTTCCCCAGTATGATGGGGCCGCATGTGCTTGACGGTCTTGCTCTCGTCCGCGCTTGCCATGCTTCCGCTGGCAGGCGAATCGGCGCGAGGTCGCGTCCTCACAGACGACGGCATGCCCCTGCCCGAGTCGGCGAGGGTGGAATTACGATGCGAGCAGACCGTCATTGCATCCACCAACGTGAATCAAGAAGGACGGTTCGAGTTCGACGGGAATCCGCGGCAAGCCAGTTGTACGGTGAGCGTGTACGCGACGGGATACCGACGATCCATGATCTCGACGGAGGACTTGCCCTCGGACCCCCGCATCGCGGGGATTGTGCTTCACCGGCTCGGCAAGAGCCATGGCGAGAGCATCAGCGTCTCGCACCTAGCCGCGCCTCCGGAAGCCGTCCAACGGTTCCACGCCGCTATTCGCGAGGCCGAGGGGGCCGAATCGACCGACTACGAAGCAGTTCTCAAGCACCTCAGAGCCGCGGTCCAGCTATATCCGGACTACGCCCAGGCGTGGTTTGAAATCGGACGGATTGGACTGGCGCTCGGCGACTCGGCGAGCGCTCGCGACGCTCTGCAGCAGGCGGTCCGAGCGGACCCATGGTTCGTCAGCCCCTACGAGCCGCTAATCCTCCTCTTGGAGGCAGCGGGGCAGTCCGACCAAGCTGCAAGAACCTGTCAGAGGCTCCGAGAGATCAATCCGGCACTGTCCGCTGGTTGCGGAGGGCTATGACTGCTGTGGGCAAGCGAGCAACGTTCGGCCGGCGAATTCCATGGACGCTCGCATCGCTGGTTCTGCTTGCAGCTCGCCTCCTTGCATCTGCGAATGAACTGTCCCTTGATCCGGCCGCCCTCGCAATTCCAGAGACCGCGATCAGGAGCCTGCAGCGGGCTGTCGCGTCCCAATCGTGGCTTGCTGCGGAACGCATCCTATTCGAAGCCGCGACAACGTCGCCCGCAGACGCGTCGCTTCAACGGGCACTCGGAATTGCCCACTACCACGCCGGTCGCTACTTTTCGGCTGCGGCCGCTCTGAAACGCGCTGATGCGATTGCGCGTCTGGAGCCACAGGCGAGGTTCTTGCTTGCCAGCACGTACTTGCGGCTGGAAAGGAGGCACTGGGCGCGAGCCGAACTCGAGCGGCTGATAGAAACTCAAGAAAACAACGGTCAGTTCCGCTATGCGTTGGCGCGGATCTACTACGGCCAGCAGCGCTTCCACGATTCTGCCCAACAGTTACATCGCGTGTTGCGCCGGGACTCTGAATTCTCCGAAGCGCATGACTTGCTCGGCCAGTGTTTCGAAGGCCTCGGCGAATTCGACGAAGCGGAAATCGCATTCCGGGCTGCAATTTCAATTGATCAAGAACGGAACAAGGAATCTCCTTGGCCCCACTTCCATCTCGGGAGCCTGCTGCATGACCTGGGGGAGATCGACAGAGCCGCAGCTTCGCTGATGGATGCAATAAACGCCGACGATCAGCATGTGCCCGCTCACTTGGAACTGGGTGTCGCCCTGAGCAAGCTGAACAAGCTGGGCGCCGCGGCCGAAGTCTTGGAGACGGCGGCGCGGCTCGCGCCGGCTGACGCGACGATTCAGTATTCGCTTGGCAGGGTCTATATGCAGCTGGGCCAGACGAGCCGAGCCGCCGCGGCGATCGAGCGATTCCGGGAGCTTTCCAAGAGCGCACGCTAGCTACGGCGTCCGCAGCCCGGGCAAGACCAGGAATTCCGGAAGAAGACGGTCGCGCGGTTTGGAACTCCCGGGTCGGGGCTGGACGTCCATGCCGGCAGCGACTGCCCGCGCGATGCGGGGGAGCATGCCCTCCGGTCCGGCGTAGAGCCCCGTTTAGGACGTGTGCGCCGATTCCGAGGCGGGTCGGGAAGGCGACGGGCCCGTCTCGGATTCGTTGACTCTCCCTCCAGTGAGCGGTTAAGATCTAGTCTGGATTGAAATAAGACCGCGAGGGGTCGCGGTGTTGAGAATCCAAACTTCAGTCAAGGGAGTGAATCCATGAAGACAGCGTTTCGCCTGCTATGCGCAGGCCTGCTGCTCGCAGCATTTTCGTTCGGCCAGACCAGCGGCACGATTCAAGGGACCGTGACCGACGACACGGGGGCCGTCATCCCCGGCGTTCAGGTTCTCGTATCCAACATTGATACGGGGGTCGAGAGTTCCGTCTCCACCAACGAGGTCGGATTCTTCACCGTGCCCGGCCTGAACCAAGGACTTTACTCGGTCACGTGCTCCTCCGAGGGCTTTTCGAGCAAGGAGTTCCCGGAGGTGCGGCTCGAGGTGCAGCAGACCATGCGCATCGACTGCGCGATGTCCGTCGGCTCCATCACCGAGACCGTCGAGGTGAACGCCGCCGCGATCCTCATCCAGTCGGAGAAGACCGAGGTCGGCCAAGTGATCGACTCCAAGCGGATTCTCGAAATGCCGCTCAACGGTCGCAACTACCTCGAACTCGCGAAGTTCTCCGTCGGCGTGCTGCCGTCACGGGAAATGGGCAAGGGCACGCGCCATGACGGCGTGCGCGGCGGCGAGGGCGGCATTCTGGCCGTCGGCATGCATGCCGCGCAGACGAACGTGCTGCTCGACGGCGCGGACAACTCGTCGCGCAACTCAGGCGGCGCCCTGGGCTTCCAAGCCCAGGCCACCAAGCCGTCCGTGGACGCGGTCGGCGAGTTCAAGGTGGTGACCAACAACATGTCCGCGGAGTACGGCTACCGGATGGGAGCCAAGGTCTTGGTGAGCACGAAGTCCGGCACGAACCAGTTCCACGGTTCAATCTACGAGTTCATTCGCAATGACAAGCTCGACGGGACGAATTTCTTCGCGAATCGCGGCGGGGCAGCCAAGCCCACCCTCCGGCGCAACCAATACGGCGCAACGGTCGGCGGTGCGATTGTCAAGAACACGCTGTTCGGTTTCTTCAGCTTCCAAGGCACCAAGGACCGCGCGGGCCAGAGCTTCACTGCCTCGGTGCCAAGCCGGGCCGCGCTCGGCGGTGACTTTTCCGGCCAGCCGCATCCGGACCGCGATATCTTCGACCCGCTCACGCTGGAGAACGGCACCCGCTCGCAGTTTCCTGGGAATGTGATCCCAGCATCCCGGTTCGACCCGGTCAGTGCGGCGCTGTTCGGCAACTACCCTGCGCCGAACATCCCGGGTCACGAGAATCTTCGGAACAACCACTTCTTCTCCCCGGCGGACACCATCGACCACGACCAGTACGACATGAGATTCGACTGGAACATCAACAACAGCACCAGATGGTTCGCGCGCTATTCGATACGAGACGAGTTCGTCCTGCAGAACGGCAGCCTGCCTCTCCCCGCAAACGGCGGCAACGGCCAGACTATCGACTTGCCCGGTCAGAACTGGGCGTCAGCCCTGAACTCGAACTTCGGATCGACGAAGTTCAACGAGCTGCGATTCGGCTATACCTTCTTCCCGACGCGGTTCGACATCCCGTTCACCGAACCCCTCAACGCGACGTTCGGCGTCCTGGGTGCCCCGGGAGATTCGATCGACGACGGACTCGACCACGGTTACGCGCTTTCGCTGGTGACCGGCTTCCAGAGCGTGGGACCTCGCGCGTTCTGGCCCAACGTGAACAAGATGGACAACCTGCAGATCTCCGATAACTTCACGTGGGTGAAAGGCAGCCATACGATCAAGGTGGGCGCCGAGTATCGCAGGACGCAGATTCCGCGCTCGCCCTCGCGATTCCGTCGAGGGAGGTTCCAGTACACCGGGGTCTACACGACCGAAATGCCGAACAGCGCGGCCAGCCGCGGCGCGACCGGCAACGGCCTGGCAGACGGCCTGCTTGGATGGAACGCCAACGGACGCTGGGGCTGGCCCAACGGCGAGGAGCAGGTCATCCCTTACTGGGGAGTCTTCGTCCAAGACGACTGGAAAATCACGCCCAAGCTGACATTGAATCTCGGCTTGCGTTACGAAATCTTCTACACTCCGACATTCCCCGACCCGCAATCCCACACGCTCAACAGCACTGTGGTGCGTTTCCTCGGGGAGGCCAACGGCCGTCCCATAGAGCCGGGAGAGCGTATGCCTGTGAACCAGGGCGGTTGGGGCGAGGCGGAATACCTGCCGCACTTCCGAACGCCGACCAGCGGGTCGGACTGCGCCTGCGAGAACGACCTGAACAACTTCGCGCCGCGGGTCGGACTGGCTTACCGCATTAACGATCAAACGGTGGTCCGCGTGGGAATGGGAATGTTCTACGGCGAGCATGACAACACAGGGGGCGAGGCGGCGCGGTTCAACACAGGCGCTCCGCAATCGAACGAATTCGACAACGCGCAACCTCGCACGTACAGCTCTTTCTTCACGAGGGAAGGCTTCCCGCCGTCGACGCGAGCCGGACTCCCGCGAGCCGGACTGAACGTCAACGTGAAGACAGACGGTGTCTGGCCAAGCTTTTACGCCGCCCAGTGGTTCTTCGACCTCCAAAGGGAGCTGCCGGGAAACACGCTTCTGACCATTGGGTACAACGGTTCTTCAACGTCGCAAATTCACGGTTCGATCAACATTAACCGGCCCCTGACACCGCACCCGACGGCCCGTTGGCAGACTCGCAAGATCCGGCCCTTCTTCAATTCCGTCGGGTTGCGTGGTGTGAACTTCCTCAACCAGAACTACAACTCGCTCACGATCAAGGGCGAGAAGCGCTTCACGGGGGGCTTCACGTTCCTGAGTTCGTTCACGTGGGCGCATAACATCGATGTCGTGAACGAGAACCTCACAACAGGAACAGCCTCCCAGCAGCGCTTTACCTACAACCAAGGGATCGAGCGAGGCAACGCGTCGCTCGACCGTCGACTTGCATGGGTCACCAGCTTTGTCTACGAACTCCCGTTCGGTCCCGGCAAGCGGGCGCTCAGGAGCGGACCAGGTGCCTGGCTGCTGGGCGGTTGGCAAGTCGGCGGCATCCTCAACCTGCTGGGCGGCACGCCGGACAGCCATTCGTTCAACCAAGACACTACGAATGTCGGTGGAGCAACTCGAGGCGACATCGCTGGCGAACTCAACCTGCCCAGCTCCCAGAGGACGATCGATCGCTGGTTCAACACCGACGCGATCGTGCCGGGCCCGCTCGGAGCTCTTGACAACGGCGGTCGCAACCTGATCTGGGGACCGGCCACGACAGGCTTTGACTTCTCGTTGTCGCGCAGATTCACCTTGCCTTGGGAAGGCGACTACCTGCAATTCCGGTTCGAGTCGTTCAACTTCACGAACACTCCTGTGTTCGGACGGCCGGACACCCGCATCGGGAGGCCGACGGCCGGCCGGATCACGACTGCGTCGGAACCGAGGCGCATTCAGTTCGGCCTCAAGTGGGTCTTCTAGGCGAAGCAGACACCGAATCGAAACAGACGGGCGCCCCGCGGGGTGCCCGTTGGGAGGATCGTTCGGGCACGTCCTGCGTGTCCGTCGGGCAAGCTTCAAGAGCACGAATGGAGCAGCCGGCCTTGCGGTACGATGCGAGCAGGGCAGTGCGTCCCGGAGACAGGGAACGAGCCATTCGAAAAGCGGCGGAGAACATTCGAGAATGCAAGGCCACCCGAAGGTGCTGGAGGCGCTACGAAGCCTTCTCAAGTACGAATTGACAGCGATTAACCAATCCTTCCTCCACGCCAGAATGTGCTTGGACTGGGGATACGAGGGTGTCGCTCGACGGATTCGCAAGGATTCGATCGCGAACATGGTGTTTGCCGAGCAGCTGATCGACCGGATTCTCTTTCTCGAGGGAATGCCGAGCTTGCGAGACACCTACGCCCTTCGCATCGGCACTGACATGGCGAGGATTCATGCTAGCGACCGCAGGCTCTCCAAGCACACCGCCGATTGCGCCAACGACTGTGTCGACATCTGCGTCAAGCACGCGGACGACGCCTCGAGGGCACTCGTCGAAAGCATCCTAGCGAAGGAAGAGGACAGAATCTTGTGGCTGGAATCTCAGCTGCAGATTATCGCGGACGCCGGGCTAGGCTTGTACCTCGCGCAACAGATGCACAAGCACTGATCAATCGTGCCGCCGAGCGGTATTGCGCGGTAGCCAGCGGGGGCGAGATTCCGGCGGCAACGGCAATCGAATTCGGGGGCGCGGGCTAGCGAGGTTTCCTGAGAGGCAGGTCAGGCGAAACAACCGCGCTTGCAATTGCGGATCGGCTATCCTTGATTGCACGTTGTCCTCCCAAGCGGCATATTCCTTGGCGCGAGAGCGCTACGCGGGCTTGGGTGTCGACTCTGACACGGCCCTGCGCAAGCTCTCCTCCACACCTCTTTCCCTGCATTGCTGGCAGGGGGACGACATTGGAGGATTCGAGGGCGCCGGCGAAGACATCGGCGGAGGCCTTGCCGTCACCGGCAACTATCCCGGCCAGCCCAGGACACCTGACGAGCTCAGGCGGGATTTCGAGAAAGCCCTCTCGCTGATTCCGGGCAGGCATCGACTCAACCTTCATGCCATCTACGCCGAGACCGGAGGGAAGACCGTCGGGCGCGACGAGCTGCTGCCCGAGCATTTCGCGGCTTGGACGGACTGGGCCCTTGATGCAGGGCTCGGCATTGACTTCAACCCGACATTTTTCGCCCACCCGCTGGCGAACGACGGGTTCACGCTGGCCCACCCAGACTCGAGCGTCCGCCGCTTCTGGATCAATCACGGTCAGGCGTGCAGGCGGATTGGAGCGTCGTTCGGGAACGCCCTTGGATCGCCGTGCGTGACAAACGTTTGGATCCCCGACGGATACAAGGACCTTCCCGCCGACCGGAAAGCGCCGCGCCGTCTCTTGGTCGAATCGCTCGACGAGCTGTTCCGGGAACCGCTCGATCCCAGTCACAACCTCGACGCGGTGGAGTGCAAGCTGTTCGGGCTCGGGTCGGAGAGCTACGTGGTCGGCTCGCACGAGTTCTATCTGGGCTACGCCATCTCCCGCTGCAAGGTTCTTTGCCTGGACGCGGGACACTTCCATCCCACGGAAGTGGTTTCCGACAAGATATCGTCCGTGCTCCTGTGGGTCGACCGCCTGCTGCTCCATGTAAGCCGAGGGGTTCGCTGGGACAGCGACCACGTAGTCATCCTGTCCGACGAGCTGCGCGAGATCGCCAAGGAACTCGTTCGGGGCGGCTACTTGCCCAGGGTGCACATCGGATTGGACTTCTTCGACGCGAGCATTAATCGGATCGCTGCATGGGTGATCGGATCCCGGGCGATGCTGAAGGCGCTTCTGCTCGCGCTCTTGGAGCCGACCGCAGCGCTGCGAGAGATGGAAGTCAAGGGCGATTACACCGGCCGACTGGCCATGCAGGAGCAGTTGCTGACAATGCCGTTCGGGGCCATTTGGGATTACTATTGCGAATCTCGGGGAGCACCTCAAGAGTCCGCCTGGATTCACGAGATCCGCTCGTACGAGAGAACGGTGCTGAGCGGGCGATAGGCAGCGGGCCGGACTGGGGAACCAATTTATGAACGCTACGATGCAAGCGGCCGACGCGGGCCGCGAGCCCGAATTCCTTTACGAATTCGACCGCGAGCCGATTCCGAAGTCCCGGCTGCTCGGACCGGGGCATTTCGCCGGAGCGTACGCCGGCGAGCATGTCGCCGCGACCGAGTTCGTCATCGGAGTCACATTCGTCAACTGGGGCGCCAGCGTCCAGGACATCTTTCTTGGCCTGGTGATAGGCAACCTGCTGGCTGTCCTGACTTGGACGCTGGTTTGCGCCCCGATCGCCGTGGAAACGCGCCTGACCCTGTACTGGTACTTGCGCAAGATCGGGGGACCGCGCCTGACTTCGATCTACAACGTGATCAATGCTTTCCTGTATTCGATCATGGCGGGCTGCATGATCACCGTCTCGGCGTCGGCCGTGCGAATACCGTTCGGCATCCCGCCGCAGCTCAACTGGTACCCCACAGACTTCCGGTTTGTCCTCGTCGTGCTGGGAGTCGGCGCGGTGGTCGTGACCCTAGCGGTACTGGGGTTCAAGAAGCTGGCGACCTTCGCCAGTGTCTGCTCGCCGTGGATGTTCCTGATGTTTGTCGTCGGGGCTATCGCGGTGCTGCCCGAGCTTTTCGCGTCGGCCGGCGGCGGTGGATTCTTCGAAATGGCGCACCAGTCCGTGTGGACGGGCCAGACGCCTGACGGAAGCGAGCCGATGGGCTTCTGGAAAGTTGCGGCCTTCGCTTGGATCTGCAACCTGGGGATGCACGGCGCGCTGTCCGACATGGCTCTGTTTCGCTTTGCCAAGAAGTCGTCGTACGGACTGTACTCGTCGTTCGGCATGTTTCTCGGGCACTACTTGGCTTGGATCTGTGCCGGCCTCATGGGCGCTGGAGCGGCGCTGCTGATGGGGCGGTCTCTGGTCCAACTCGATGCGGGGGAAGTCGGATATCAGGCGCTCGGCTGGGTCGGGGCGCTTGCGGTCGTCATCGCCGGATGGACGACATCGAACCCGACCCTCTACCGCGTCGGCCTGGCACTCCAGGCTGTAACGCCCAACTGGTCGCGCGCCAAGGTAACGCTCGTCGCGGGAGTCGCAACAACGGCGGTTGCCTGCTTTCCGTTCGTCTTCACCGGGCTGCTGGACTATGTCGCCCTCTACGGCCTGCTGATCTCGCCTGTGGGAGCGATCGTGGTGACCGAGCACTGGATCTTCCCGCGTACCGGCCTGAATCGGTATTGGGCCACCGGCAAGGGGCTGACACTGAACTGGGCAGCCCTGCTGACCTGGGGGCTTTCCGTAGGGCTCGCCGTAGCTCTGGAGCGGGGCGGAGTGCTGCATTTGTTCTACCTGTTCCTGCCCGTATACGCATTCGCCATGGTCGCTTATTGGGTCCTCGCAAGGGCGATGGGAGCGGCGGAGCCGGGAAGCGCGGAAGAATCGCCAGCAGTCGCCGATGAACCGGACTCTTGCGGGATGGCCCCGTCCGCGGAACCCGGGAGTACCGTGAGCATGCTGCTCTCCGGAGGCGTCGCGGCCTTGGCGCTTGCCTCCTGCCTCTGGCTCGGGTACTGCGTGCTGGAGGCCTCCCCCGACAGCTACGGGACCGCGCTTAGCTCGCTTCACTCCCGACTGACGATTCCCACGTTGATTTACTTCGTGGCCGGAACGGTGTACATCACGTTTCGCGATCGGCGCAAGCAGGGCGCCGAGTTGGGATCGTAGGACGCCGCGATGTTCTATCCGGGCCATCGTGCGAGACAACGATTGAGTTATCTGCAATTGACGCTCGAGCGGCCGCGGCCGGCTCCTGGAACGAGCTGTCCGCGTGTCGCGGGAGGAGCCGAACGCGAGGATCGGAAGCGATGAAGATCAAGCGAATCAGAGCCTACCAAGTGGACCTGCCGCTCGTGGAGGGACCGTACCGCTGGTCCGGAGGCAACACGGTCGCCGTCTTCGACAGCACGATCGTGCGCGTTGAAACAGACAGCGGCATTTCAGGCTACGGAGAAGTCTGCCCGCTGGGGCCGGCCTACCTCCCTGCGTACGCGGAAGGGGCTCGCACCGGAATCGCGGAATTGGGCCCCGCCTTGCTTGGACTGGATCCGAGGCAGCTCGGAGTTCTGAACGGCGCCATGGACGAGGCCCTGAAGGGCCATCCGTACGTCAAGTCGCCGATCGATATCGCGTGCTGGGACATCCTCGGCCAGGTAGCGGGCCTGCCAGCTTGCGAGTTGCTGGGCGGCCGCTACGGCGAGGACTTCGTCCTTTACCGGGCGATTTCCCAGGAACCGCCCGCGCGGATGGCCGAGCTCGTTGCCAAGCATCGAGCAGGCGGTTACACGCGCTTCCAGCTAAAGGTCGGCTCGAATCCGGCTGAAGACATCGAACGCATCCGAGCGGCCGCGGCAGTCGTAGGACCGGAAGACCGTTTGATCGCCGACGCTAATACGGGTTGGCTTATGCATGACGCCATGCGGGTAGTGCGAGCTGTCCGAGACATCGATCTCTACGTTGAGCAACCTTGCCTTTCCTATGAGGAGTGCCTGTCAATCCGCTCGCACACACGGCATCCGTTCGTGCTGGACGAGTCGATCGACAGTGTTCGCGCCCTTCTGCGCGCCCGCGAGGATAACGCGATGGACGTGATCAATCTAAAGATCAGCAAGCTCGGCGGACTCACCAAGGCCCGCCAGGTGCGCGACCTGTGCGTCGCGCTCGGAATCGCCATGACGGTCGAGGACACTTGGGGCGGCGACTTCACAACGGCGGCGATCGCCCACCTGGCGCACAGCACGCCGCCGAAGTTCCTGTTCACGTCGACGGACTTCAATAGCTACCTGACAGTCAGCACAGCCCTGAATCCACCGCTTCGCCAGCGCGGGCGGCTGGCCGCGCCGCGAGCGCCGGGGCTAGGCCTGCGCCCCCGCGCGGAAGTGCTCGGCGAGCCCGTTCTAGTGATTGAATGAACCTACCAATCGATCCGAGCGCCGACTCCCGATTCGCGGGCCTTTCGCAACACAGCCCCGGCGGCGGCGACATCCTGGGCGGCCAGTCCCACGGACTTGAAAACCGTCAATTGGGTGCTTGAGCGGCGGCCATCGCTAAGCCCGAGCACCAAGCTGCCAAGGTCGCAGTGTATGTGCTCAGCGCCGAAAAGGCCCTCGGACATCGGAATGAGGATATCGCCAGCCTCTTCGAGAGCGGATTCTCGGTCGTCCACCACGACACGTGCCCTTGCAACCGTCGCGCCGGGCATTTCCCGGTCTTCCGGCTGGAAGGAACCGATCGCGTTGATGTGAATCCCGTCCGGGACACAGAGATCTTCGAAGACCGGGACGCGCGAAGTCGTCGCCACGGAGGCCACGTCCGCGCCGGCAAGTGCTTCTGCGGGCGAGTTGACGGCTCGCAGTCCGCGGGAGACGGGAACGCAGCCGGAAAGGTCATTCGCCATCGACCTGGCTGATGCAATGTTGGGATTGAAAATGCGGACCTCTTGGATCGACCGCACCGTGCAGATCGCACGCACTTGAGTGCGGGCGTGAACGCCGCTCCCGAACACTGCCAGCACCTCGCTCTCCGGACGCGCAAGCAGGTCGGTGGCCAAGCCGCACGCGGCGGCGGTGCGAATCGCCGTGAGGGAGCCGCCGTCCAACAGGGCTTGCGGCACACCGGTTTCCGCGTCAATCGCTAGAACGGTGCCGTGGATGGCCCGCAAGCCGCGTCGCGAGTTCTCGGGGAACACCGAGACGACCTTGGCGACGAGCAGAGGCCGCTGCGGGGATTCCAGCGCGGCCGACATGACCAGCGTCGCGCCGCGCTTGCCGCCCGTGCGCAGCACGGCCCTTGGCGGTGCCTGAATCCTCCCCTGTACGTGCGCGGCGAAGGCCGATCGCATGGCAGAGACTGCCTTGTCCATCGGCAGCAGGCGGGCGATCTCGTCCGGGCCCAGAACGATCATGCCAAGTTGTTGCGCTCCCGGGCCGACGCGGCGAGCCGCCTGTTGCACAGCAGCAGAACCGCGGCGACGAGCCCGATCTGGAATAGCACGGTGCCGACATTCTCTACGTTGCCCGGATCGAACGGCAGCAACCACCCCTGGGGGTCGTCGCGCCAGGCTTGGTACAGGAGCCAGGCCGTCAGGACAACCGCCTCGAACGGCACCACGGCGCGGATGACGAAATCCCACCAGCGGCCGATCCGAATGTTCGAGTGCTCCTGGTTCAGTGTCTCCTCCCGGAACTTGCGGACGCCGTAACGTCCGACAGCCAGTGCGAAGAACAGTCCGGACAAGATCAACGCCATGCTCCAGACCCAGTCCTGGTTGTCAAGAACCTTCATGCTCAAGGCCGACGGCAGGCCGAGCAAGAACATCACCGCCGCGATCCCCAGAATCGCCTTGCGGCGTTGGAATCCCGCGTCCACGAACGCCCGAGCCGTCAGCTCGAGCATCGAGATGAGGCTCGTGAAAGCAGCCAGCGCGAGAGCAACGAAGAACAGCGCCATGAAGAACCCGCCCGCAGGGATTGATCGGAACAGTTCGGGCATCCAGATAAAAGTGATGCCGGCGTTGTCCTCGGAGAACACGGTTTCCTGCATCAGCTCCTCCGAGAAGGGCCGGCCGTCCCGCACCGCTTCCTCCAGCGAAGCGAGGCCCCGCAGCTGGCTGGGATCCTCGGCCGCCCGTTCCAGCAGCGGTGGAACCGCCGAGAACACCGTGCAAAAAACCATGATCCCGGCAAGCAGCGAGATCGCGTTGTTCGCGGCGGGCAAGACGAAGCTGTTCAGAGCCGTGTCCTCGCGCTCGCGCTGGTAGGCCGCGTAGCACAGCACGAGGCCCCAGCCCGCGCCGGTGTCCCACGCGTTTTGGGTCAGTGCTTCGGTCCATAAGCGGGCGTTCGTCAGCTCGCCCCAGTCGATCCCGAACAGGAAGGCGAGGCCGTCGGAAGCTCCGGGCAGCGACAATGCCCGGACGACGAGAATCAAGATCAGGACGATCAGGGCGGGCATCAGCACCCTCGTGACCTTCTCAATTGCGGTCACGCCCCTGAATACGACCAGCGCGGCCAGCCCGAGCATCGCAGCATGCGCCGCGGCAGGCAATGCCGAGCCTGTGAAGTCAAACCAGAATGCCCCGGGCGCAGGTGCCGCGAGCTCGCCGCCGATTGCGGCCACCGCGTAGCGCGCGGTCCAGCCCGCGACTACGGAGTAATAGCAAGCGATCGCCGACGCGACGAACACGACCAAGGCGCCCGTCCAAGCCCATCCGGGGCCGGCAAGCTGCACGAACGCGCGAACCGGCCCGCAGCGCGTCTTGCGGGCGAGCCCGAATTCCAGCAGGACGAGGGGCACGGACCACAGGAACAGGAAGACAAGCCAAGCAACCAGGAACTCGCCGCCGCCGCTCTGGGCAGCAATGCGCGGAAACCGCCAGATATTGCCGGTGCCGACGGCCATGCCCAGCATGGCCAGCATCATGGTCCATCTAGATGTAAAACGCGGCTGAGGCATGGGCATCAAATGCCCGTGCCCGCAGGGCCCGAGACCTCAGGCCTCTCGCCGTAGGACACTGGGCCGATTATGGCACACGGGTCACGGGGCAAAACAAGCTCGCATGCGGCGGACTGTCGCCGGACTTCGCGGGATCGAAGCTAGAACTCGAGCCGAAGCGCGAATTGAATCTGCCTTCCGGTGGAGCCCACGAGAATGCCGCCGATGCGCCCGAAGTCGCCGCGGCCCCGGACCGTGCCGGGATTGCCGAAGCTCGGGCGGTTGATGATGTTGAACAAGTCCGTCCTGAACTGCAAGCGATACCGCTCGGTGAAGTTGAACCACTTGTGAGCGGAAATGTCGATGCCTGCGAACCCCGGCCCGCAGCACAGCGTGCGCGGCGAACTGCCGAATACGCCTACGCCGGGCGCTCCGAAGGCCGATGTGCTGAAGAACTCGCGCAGGAACTCCGCCCGCGCACGGCCGCCCGACAATGCCGGGTCGCCGACCAAGTTCGGCCGTTGCGAGTGCGAGAAGGTATTGCTTCGGTTCGTTCGCTCAACAACACCATACGGGATGCCGGACCGAAACTCCGTGATCGTGCCTACTCCCCATCCGCCCGCTACCTGATTGAGGACAGCGTTCTGGATGTCGAGGGACCGGCCCCTCCCCACGGGAAGATCGTACACGACGCTCGTGATGAACCGATGCGGCGTGTGATTGCCGGAATACGACTTGTCGAGATGGCGCAGTTCGATGTGCTGGTACCCGTTCCCCGCGCCGCCAGCCAGCTCCGTGGCGGCCTCGACGTCGTCTAGGAATCTTGACCAGGTGTAGTTCATCAAGAAGCTCAATCCGCCCGAATAGCGCTTCTCCAGCTTCGTGTTGAGAGCGTGGTAGGCGGAGTTGCCGAAGTCCGGATACACGAGGTTCACGCCGTTGAATTGCGGATAGGGCCGCAACGCCTGGTCCTGCCGCCCGGGCCCGCGACCGCTCGCCAGCGGGATCATGTTGATGTTGAGAATGTTGGAACTCAGCTGATGCCCCACGTTTCCGAGGTACGAGAGTTCGAATACGCTGTTGCCCGGCAACTGCTTCTGAATGGTCAAGTTCCATTGATGCGAATAGCCGTTGCTGTGGTTGTCTTGGAGGAATTCGGGAGAGAACCGGGGGCGCGAGCCGAGCGGCACGGCCCCGAACGATGCATCCAAGGCCTCGCCCGGAGGAGGCGGCGGAAGGCCGTCCTGGAACCGGAACGCCGGCGTGAAGCCGCCATCGGGCGAGGAGAACGATGCAAGCCTGCTGAAGCCGGCGCTAAAGCGGGTCGCCACCTGGCTGATATAGACCGGATAGTAGACGACTCCGTATCCACCTCGGACGACGAGGTCGTCTCGCGGGCGGTAGGCGAAACCGAATCGCGGGCCGAAATTGTTGCGGTCGAAATCGTGGGAGTACTTGTCGTACCCGTCGCGTCCCGCGAAGGTCATGATGCCGGGGGTGCCGGACACGGGATTGGTCTTGGTGATGTCGAACCCGCTCTGCTGGTTGTCCTCCTCCCATCGGGGCGAGTCCATCGCCCAGCGCAGCCCTAGGTTGAGGGTAAGCGTCGGCGTCACCTTCCAGTCGTCCTGGACGAACGCGGCGACGTAGTCGGTCCGCGGGTGGATGGGCTCGTTGTCGAGCAGGGTCGCGCCGGTCGTCCAGCCGAGCAACAGCGACGCCATCCCGTCTCCGGTAGCGCGGTCGTTGAAGTTGAAGAATCCGCCGGCGCGCTGGTTTTGTTCGTCCTGGAATCGCGAGTAGCGGAAGTTGAAGCCCAGCTTGATCTGGTGGCTGGACTTGATCCAAGTCAGGTTGTTGATGGCTTGGATCGTCTTGACGATCGGGACGACGCGCTCGTGGTTGCCTGCGCCCAGGCGCGTCAGGCCCGTCGGGAAGATGCTCGCGAAGAAGGAGGAATCTACGCCGCCCACGCCCAGCTCGCCGTTCTTGCCCGACTGCCAGCCGAACGACCGGTTGATGTGCTGGCGGTTGCCCCAGTTGTAGCGGAAATCGTTGATTACGCCGGGCGAGAAGTTGTGGACCCACGCTATCGTGATCTGATCGTGGTCGTTGCTGATGTTGGCGGCAATCGGGTCCGCCACCTCGACCGGGAACCTCGGCAGATTCACCGCGACATTCGGCGAGGCCGTGTAGCGCCCGAATATGCGGTCGCTCGGGCCGAAGTAGTGATCCACGCGAGTTGTGTATACGTTTTGATCCAAGGGGTTCGAAACGTTGAAGAGGTAGTTGTCGCGGGGGCGGCGGGTAATGTCGTTCCCGTCGCGATTGGGCTTGGGATAGAAGCCCGCGAACTGCCGCCCGAGCGGGTCCATGCGAGATTGCGGGATCATCTGGCCGGGGAACGGCTCTCCCGTCAACGGGTCCAGGATCGTTGTGTCCACGCGATTCGAGAAGTCGCCTTGCACCTCGAGAGGATGGGGAATGTCGTCGCTCGAAAACGTTCGTCCGGTCCTGCGGCGAGCGCCTTCCCAATTGAAGAAGAAGAAGGTCTTGTCCTTCTTGATCGGTCCGCCGACGGACACGCCGAAGATGTTGTAGCGGAGCGGCGCCTTGCCGGCGGCGAAGAAAGTCCTGGCGTCGAGCGCGTCGTTGCGGAGGAACTCGTAGCCCGCTCCGTGGTACTCGTTCGTGCCCGAGCGAGTGGTCATTAGTATGAAGCCCCCGCCGGTGCGGCCGTACTCGGCCGAGAGATTGTTGATCTCGACCTTGAATTCCTGCAGCGACTCGGAGGTGGGGTTCAGTCCCAATTGGGCGATGCCGATCGTGGAATTCTGCACCGAGGTGCCGTCCAGCTGCCACATCTGGTTTCGCGAGCGCCCTCCCGCCATCGAAAAGAAGGGCAGCTGCTCGCCTCCCGCGCCTTCGTTGCGGAACACCACCGTTCCGGTCAATCGCACCAGCGAGGCCGCGCGCCGGCTCTCGACAGGCATGTTCATCACCGTGGCGCGCTCAATCAGCTGGCCCACGGTGGAAGTCTCCGCTTGCAGCAACGGCGCCGCCGCCTCGACCGTCACGGTCTCGGTGACATCGCCTAGTTCGAGCTGCACGTCGACTGTCCGCACCGTGCTGGTCTCCATGACGATTCCGCCTCGGGTCACGGGCTTGAAACCCTCGCTGAGAACGCTCAACTCATAGCTGCCCGATTGCAAGAGCGGGAAGGTGTAAAGACCGGCCTCGTTTGTCGCGGTCTCCGTGGAGATTCCCGTGGCAACATTCTCGAGAGTCACTCGAGCCCCGGGGACCACGGCGCCGGTGCTGTCGCTGACCGTGCCCTTGAGCTGGCCCGACTGGGCGAATGCCGTGGTCGCGCACAGCAGTAGCGACGCTCCCAAGGCGCCATTTCCCATCAAGCATCGCAACCGCATATCATCCTCCTGAGTTGGAATGCCAGAAGCCGCCGCGCTCGGGTACCGCCGCAACGACCCCAGACGCTCCCGACGATACGCGCACGCCAACGGCAAGTCAAGAGAAGAAAGCCGCCGAACGCGGATGCAGACCGGTCGGTCCGAGTGCCGTTCAAACCCCTTTGCACGCCCCGGACGGACGGGTCCGAGCGGATGCGCCACCAAGGCGTCAGAGGCCGCGGGCGGCACCGCGCACCGGAACCCGAGCCCGCCCAAGCCTGTGTCTTGGGCCGCGAGTGCAGGGCGGGAGCGCCCTCGATCCGGCTCTCGCAATTCACCGCGCCGCGCACTTGGTATACAATCGCGCTGAACATTCCGGCGCGGGTCGCCACCGCGCCGCCGCTGCACGGAAAGGAGGCGAATCGGTGAAAATACCCGTAAGTATCACGATCAACGGCCGCCAGTACGACAGGGACGTCGAACCCAGGCTGCTGCTAGTCCATTTCATTCGCGACGTGCTGGGTCTGACCGGCACGAAAGTGGGGTGCGACACGAGCCAGTGCGGCTCATGTACGATCCTGCTGGAAGGGGTGTCGGCCAAGTCCTGCACGTGCCTCGCGGTCCAAGCCGACGGCGCGTCGATAACGACCATCGAAGGCTTGGCCAGCCACGACGGTCTGCACCCGCTCCAAGAATCCTTCTGGAACAAGCACGGACTGCAATGCGGATTCTGCACGCCCGGCATGATATTGGCGTCCCACGAGCTGCTGCGCTGCAATCCGAATCCCTCGGACGCCGAAATTCGGCACGGCCTCGAGGGCAACCTCTGCCGCTGCACCGGCTACCAGAACATCGTGCGGGCAGTCCGTGACGCGGCTGGGGCAGCCGAGGGAGGTGCCCAATGAGCGCCTCCACATTCGGCTCCGGCATCCGCCGCCGGGAAGACCCGCGGCTGATCACCGGGAGCGCCAGCTACACAGACGACATCGTCCTGCCGGGCATGCTGCATGCAGCCATGCTCCGCAGCCCTTACGCCCACGCTCGGATCGAGAGCATCGACACGGCGGCGGCGGCCGCTGCCAGCGGAGTTGTTGCGGTCTACACCGGCACGGACACGGAAGGTGAGATCGCGCCCGCGCCGTGCGCGTGGCTGCTACCGGACTCCGGCCTCAAGATCGCCGACTACCACTGCATTGCAAAGGACACGGTGCGTTACGTCGGCGATATCGTGGCCGTAGTCGTGGCGGAATCCCGTTACGAGGCCTACGACGCCCTCGACCTGATAGAGGTCGACTACGACCCGCTCGACGCCGTCGTCGAGCCCAAGCAGTCCGCCGCGGAAGGCGCGCCCCAGCTCCACGACGAGATCGAAGGCAACCAGGCGTTCCACTGGACGGTGACCGGGGGCGGCGACATCGGCGAGGCATTCGAAAACGCGGATGTGGTGGTCAAGGAGACCATCGTCCAGCAGCGCCTGATCCCGAACGCAATGGAAACGCGCGCGGCGCTGGCAAGCTACACGCCCGCCACTGGCGAGCTGACGCTCTGGAACACAACGCAGAATCCCCATATCGTGCGATTCCTGTGCTCGCTTGTCGCGGGCGTGCCCGAGGACAGGCTGCGAGTGATCGCGCCGGAAGTGGGAGGCGGCTTCGGAAGCAAGATCGCTGTCTACCCGGCCGACTTCGTCACGGTGTTCTGCTCGAAGAAGCTGGGCGCCCCAGTGAAGTGGGCCGAGACGCGCAGCGAGAACTACCAGGCTACGACCCACGGTCGCGACCACGTGCAGGAAATAGAGCTAGCCGCCACCAAGGACGGCAAGATCGTCGGCCTGCGCGCGACCGTCTGGGCAGGCATGGGCGCCTATCTCTCCACCGCGGCACCGGGGATTCCGACCATCCTGCACGGATTGATGCTGTCAGGCGTGTACGACATTCCGGCGATCCACGAGGACGTCTACGGCCTGTACACGAACACGACCCCGGTGGAGGCGTACCGCGGGGCTGGCCGCCCCGAGGCGACCTTCATGGTCGAGCGGCTTGTGGACCTTCTGGCAGCCGAAATCGGCTTGGACCCGGTGGAGGTGCGGCGGCGCAACTTCATTCCCAAGTTTGACGACGGGCATGACGTGGTCACGGGCCTGACCTATGACAGCGGCAACTACGACGGTGCTCTCGCCAAGCTGCTGGACAAGGCCGGGTACGACCAGTTGCGCGCCGAGCAGGCCGCCGCCCGCGAACAAGGCCGCCACATCGGCCTGGGGCTCTCGACCTACGTCGAGATCTGCGGCCTAGGACCCTCTCAAGTTGCCGGCGCGATCGGTTTCCAAGGCGGCCTGTGGGAAAGCGCCATCCTGCGCTTCCACCCCAGCGGGAAAGTTCATGTCATGATCGGCGCCTCGCCGCACGGCCAAGGCGAGGAGACGACTTTCGCCCAGATCGTTGCTGGCGAGCTGGGCGTCTCGCCGGACGACGTCAAGGTGATACACGGCGACACAGACAACACGCCGATGGGCTGGGGCACGTACGGCAGCCGCACCACCGCGGTCGGCGGCGCGGCCCTCGCTCTGGCGGCGCGCAAGATCCGCGACAAGGCGAAGGTCATCGCGGCGCACCTGCTCGAAGCCGCCGTCGAGGACATGGAATACGACGATGGCAAGTTCTTCGTGAAGGGCTCCCCGGACTCGAGCAAGACCATCCAGGACATCGCCTTGATGGCGAATGTCGCCTGGAACATGCCCGAAGGGGTCGAAGCCGGTCTGGAAGCTACATCTTTCTACGACCCGCCGAATTTCGTGTTCCCGTACGGAGCCCACCTCGCGGTGGTGGAGATCGATCCCGAGACCGGCCACGTGACGCTGGTGCGCTATGTCGCCGTAGACGACTGCGGGCCGCAGATTAATCCCGTGATCGTTGAAGGCCAAGTCCACGGCGGCATCGTGCAGGGCATCGGCCAGGCATTGTGGGAAGAAGGGGTGTACGACGAAGACGGACAGCTGCTGACGGGCACCATGCTCGACTACGCGCTACCGCGCGCCGACCGCCTGCCGAACATCGAGGTCCACTCGACCGTCACGCCATCGCCGCACCATCCGCTCGGTGTCAAGGGGATCGGCGAGGCGGGCACGATCGCTTCGACCGCAGCCGTCTACAACGCCGTGATCGACGCCCTGCAGCCGTTCGGCGTCGAGGGCGTGAACATGCCACTGACGCCCGAGCGCGTGTGGCGGTCCATCCAGGAAGCGCAAGGGAGGAATTGAGCCATGTTCGCACCCGAATTCGACTACTACAGAGCAGGGTCCGTGGCCGAGGCCCGGGAACTCCTGGATGCGCACCCCGATTCCACGGTGCTGGCGGGAGGGCACAGCCTCATCCCGATTCTGAAGCTGCGTCTCGCGGCGCCCGCCGCTCTTATCGACATCGGCCGGATCGATGCGTTGCGAGGGATCGCTAGTGACGGCTCGACGATCCGGATCGGAGCGCTCACGACCCATGCGGAAATCGCCGCCTCGGACCTGCTGAAGGGCAAGGCGGCGGCGCTTCCGGAAGCCGCCGGGCAGATCGGCGATCCCGCGGTGCGGAACCGCGGCACGATCGGGGGGAACGTGGCCCATGCGGACCCCGCCTCGGATCTGCCCGCAGTGCTGGCCTGCCTAGGGGCCGCCTTCGTCATCGAAGGTGCCGACGGCGAGCGCAGAGTCTCTGCCCCTGACTTCTTCCAAGGCCTGATGACGACCGCGGTCGGAGAGGACGAGATCCTCACAGGCGTCGAGTTAAGCGAGGCCGGAGACGGGGAGGCGTCCGCCTACTCGAAGTTCGCCCACCCGGCTTCCCGCTACGCGGTCATTGGCACGGCTGCCAAGGTAGGCCTGAGCGACGGCGTTTGCACCTCGGCCCGAGTTGTTGTGGGAGGACTCGTTCCTGCCCCGGTCCGGGCAGGGGCGGTCGAGCAGGCCCTGGTGGGACAGGCGGTGACGACGGAATTGATCGCGGAGGCTTCCCGCAAGGTCGGCGATTCCCTTGATGACGACGACCTGCTCGGGGACGTCTACGCCTCGGCGGGATACCGGAAGGCCAGCGCCCATGCTTGGGTGCGCGGTGCGCTTTCGGCTGCTGTGGCGCGGGCCGGCTGAACGACGGCCTGATTGCATGTCCAGTTACCAGTCGATTCCCAGCTCGATCGACGAGCTGCAATCGATGCTAGCGCGGGAGGAGTACGTCTCTGACCGCGCTTTATCCACGTCCGTTTACCTAGCACTGAAGTTGCGCAGGCCCATCCTGCTCGAGGGCGAGGCCGGAGTCGGCAAGACCGAGGTCGCCAAGGCACTGGCCTCGGCTCTCGGGCGGGATCTGATCCGCATGCAGTGCTACGAGGGGCTTGACATCAACCATGCCGTTTACGAATGGAACTACTCGCGCCAGATCCTTGAAATCCAGCTCATGCGGAACGATGGCGCTTTGGACCGTCAGGCTGCTGCGAGCGAACTATTTCGCCGCGAGTTTCTGATCGAGCGCCCGCTGCTGCGCGCTCTGGAGCACGGCGGCCCGCCGCCGGTCCTGTTGATTGACGAGCTTGACCGAGCGGACGAAGAGTTCGAAGGGTACCTGCTGGAGATGCTTTCGGACTATCAGGTCACGATCCCGGAACTCGGAACGGTCCGAGCCGCCCAGCCCCCGATCGTGCTCATCACGTCTAACCGCACTCGAGAACTGCACGACGCTCTGAAGAGACGCTGCCTCTATTGCTGGATCGATTATCCCGACTTCGAAAAGGAAATCCGCATCGTGAGAGTCAAGGTCCCGGACGCCTCCGCCGCTCTCAGCGAGCAGGCAACCGCGTTCGTGCAGGAGCTGCGAGAAGCGGAACTGTACAAGACCGCCGGCGTCTCGGAGACGCTCGACTGGGTGGCGGCGCTGGTGGCCTTGAACGAAACGCGCCTCAGTGCGGAGCGGATCGACGAGACGCTGGGAATCCTCCTCAAGAACCAAGAAGATATCCAGGCGGTGCGCGGAGATCCGGTCAGGGCGATGCTTGACCGAGCGCGGCACCGCGGCGTGCGGATGAGCTACGCCGGCCAAGAGCCCAGCACGGCATGGGTCACCTCCTCGAAAACCTGACGCATTTCGCGCGATTGCTGCGTTCGCTAGGCCTGGCAGTGCCCGGTGGCAGCACAATCGAGGCGGCTAGGGCGGTCCAGCAAATAGACATTGGCAACAGGGAGGACTTCCGTTTCGCGCTGCGCACGGTGCTGGTGCACCGGTCCGAGGACCTGCAAGTATTCGACAAAGCGTTCCGCGTTTTCTGGGGCAGGCCGTCCGGAACGAAGACCAAGCTGGACCTGCGACCGCTCGGAAGCGAGCGCCGCTTCGGCGATCCGATAGTCGAGATGGAGTCCCTCTCCGGCGCCTCCGCCCCCGGAGACGGAGAGGGCGACACTCGATTGGAGCGTGTCCAGATCGCGACCTACAGCGACAGGGAAGTGCTGCGGCAGAAAGATTTCAAGAACCTGACTTCCGAGGAGATGTCCCAAGCAGTTCGCCTGCTACGTGACCTACGGTGGCATCCCGCCCCGCGGCGGACGAAGCGATGGGTGCCGGGACCCGGTCCATCTCCCGACCCTCGCAAGCTGCTAGCTCGGTTCGCGCGGCGCGAAGCCGATCCCACAACGCCGCCCACGCGTGTCAGGAAGGCAGTGCCGCGGCGACTGGTGCTGCTTTGCGACATCAGCGGCTCGATGGAGCGGTACACGCGCATGCTGCTATGGTTTGCCTGCTGCCTGACCGGCAACCTCCAGCGGGTGGAATCGTTCCTGTTCGCGACGCGCCTCACCCGGATCACCAAGAAGCTGCGCGGCACTAGAGGCAGGAATCCTTTGAGCGAGATCGCCCGGCTTGTTCCCGACTGGTCCGGCGGCACGCGCATCGGCGAATCGGTGCGCGCGTTCAACGTGCATTGGGCAAGGAGGGCCTTGGGGCGCGGAGCCGTTGTTTTGGTGGTGTCGGACGGCTGGGACCGTGGGGACCCCGAGGCGTTACGAACCGAGCTTTCCCGGCTGCGTCGCTCTTGCCAGAGGCTGATCTGGCTGAGCCCGCTGCTCGGCTCGCCCGCATACAGGCCGCTAACCCGCGGACTGCAGGCCGCGCTGCCGTTCGTTGACGACTTCCTTCCGGTGCATAATCTGGCGAGCCTAGACCGCCTGGCAGCTCATCTCAACAGCCTTCCAGGCGAGGCGCGGAAGCAGGCGGGAGGCCGGGCCGCAAACTCGGGCGAGGGCATCTGGTAGGCTTGCGGGGCATTCTTCCGCATGGACTTCAAAGGCCGATACAACTTCGACGCCTCGCCGGACCGAGTGTTCGACGCGATGACGAACCCGCGCACCGTAGCCGCCTGCCTGCCTGGTTGCGATGCCCTCGAACCGCTCGGCGACAACCGCTACCAAGCCACGATGATGATCGGCGTCGCAGCCATCAAGGGGCGATTCAAAGGCACGGTCGAGCTGCGGGACCTGGAACGCCCGGTGTCGTATACGCTCCGCGTCGCTGGAAAGGGTACCGTCGGCTTCGCGAAGGGGCAGGCGCGGATCGAAATCGGGGAGAGCGGTTCGTCAAGTTCCGTGGCCGTGATAGCCAAGGCGCAGGTGGGCGGACCGGTGGCACGTGTCGGGCAGCGTCTGCTCGCCGGAACGACGAAAATGGTCGCAGACAAGTTCTTCGCATGCCTGCGCCAGAAGGTCGAGGGAGTCCCTCCATAGAGCCTTGCCGCAAGCCAAAGCCCGGACAGCGCACCATCCCCGGGGCGCGACGCGAGCTTCCCAGAATCGCGAGAGACTGACCGGGCTGCTGGCCATCCGCCGCCACATCGCGCCGTGCGCCAAGCAGCCCCGGAATGCTTGCGGACGCCCGATCCGCCGGTCCAGCGTGGACCGAGATCCAAGTTGGTTCTCTTCCAGGAGCCACACAGCCCAAGCGCTCTTGGGGCCGCTCGGATTCGAGGCAACCATGCTCGACGGGGTTTCCGACATGGCGCCCCAAGACCTGCATGGCTGGTGGTCGATTGCGAGATTCCGTTGCCTGCGAGACCCGCGATTCAGCCCCCGGATCTTCGGTACAATCTCACCGTCATGCTCAACCGACGTGAATTCGGCGCTTCCGCCGCCGCCCTTCTCAGCGCCTGCGGCCCCGGCCCGGACCAATCCTCCGAATCCGAGCAACCTAGCGGCCCGCTCTACTTCGACCTGCACATCGACACGCCGTCTCGTCTGGTCTCGGAGAGCCTGAACATGGCCGAGAGCCCGGAGTACAGCCAAGTCGACATCCCCAAGATGCGCCAAGGCGGCCTCAACGCCGGCTTCTTCGCTGTATTCAGTTCGGCGCGCAACAAGACACCGCTGGAATCGGTCAAGGACGCGCTCCTGATCACGGACGTGATTGTCGAGACGATCAACCGGCATCCGGAGGACCTGTTCCTGGCGACGACCTCCGATGACGCCGTTCGTGCTCAGCGAGAGGGCAAGATCGGGATTTTCCTGGGAGTCGAAGGCGGCCACATGATCGATTCAAGCGTCGAGGTGCTTAGGCAGCTGTACCGGCTCGGGACGCGCTATTTGGGACTCACGCACAGCGGAAACACGCCGTGGGTCGGCGCGGCCGAGTACGCCGACGGCCCCGAGGGACTGACCGAGCACGGCAAGGAGATCGTTCGCGAGATGAATAGACTCGGCATGATGGCCGATCTGTCGCACGCGTCCGAGCGAGCCTTCTACGACACCATCGAGACGTCGGAGGCGCCGATCCTCAACACGCACGCGGCCTGCAAGGCAGTCGCCAACCACGCGCGGAACCTCACCGACGACATGCTAAAGGCCCTCGCGCAGAACGGCGGCGTACTGGGCGTCGCGTACTACGCGGGCATGCTCGACGACGACTACCGGGGGCGCTTTCCCGAACTGCGCGAAATCAACAGGCAGCGCGCGGCGGTTCGCAAGGATTTCAAGGATGACAGGAAACGGCTGTCGGAGGAACTCTGGAAGCTCAACCTAGCGGACGTAGCGACGATCGGAGCTCCCCCGCTCAGTCGCCTTGTGGACCATATCGAGCATGCGGCAACGGTCGCGGGCATCGACCACGTCGGACTCGGCTCGGACTTCGATAGCGTCGGACTGAAGCTGCCTGCGGGCCTCGAGCACATCGGCAAGACACCGAATCTGATCGCCGCGATGAAGGAACGCGGGTTCTCCGACGAGGACGTGGGGAAAGTCATGGGCGGGAACGTGCTGCGGGCCTTCCGCCAGGCCGAAGCTGTGGCCGCACAGTCATGATTCAGTGGCGCTCCGCCGCCCTCGCTGCCGGAACACGCCGCGTGATACAGCGCTCGGTGGGAACGCACGCGCAACGGAAGGGCCGTGAACCAGGCGCGGCGCTCGGAACCACGAGGGGCCTTCGATAAAGGGCATCTGCCACTCCCGCGATCGCTCACCGTCCCCGCGATCATTCCGCCGACGAGTTGCCGTCTCTGCTCTTCTTCGGCGAAGCGGTTCCGGGGCTTGTTGCCCTGCGGTGTCAGCACCGCCATCCCGCAGGGGTCGCGCTGCTCTTTTCGAGAACAAGGCCGGTCCACGTTCTCGTCCTCTCATAAGAGCCCGCTCAGCTCCCATTCTTCGCATCCCGGGTACGCAGCAACACCGTCACAAGGCCTGCCAACAGCGACCGCCGGGCCCCAATGCGACGGTTCCATGGCTGCTGGCATGGGATGACGAAGCAGTCGCTGAACGGCTTTTCAGAGCTCAAGGCACATCTTCTCCTGTGCTAATCTTCCTGCGTGCGCCTCTCCATTGCTTTTGTTGTCTTCAGCTGTCTCCTATGCTGTGGAGGCAGTTCCATCGATCCCGTCCAAGTCAGCAGCGAGCCGGTCCAATTCCAGACACACGTCATTGAAGCGGAGATTCCCGGCGGCTATGCCGTCATGGTGACCGACATGAACAACGACGGACGTCCCGACATCGTTGGGCTGACGTCACGCATCAAGGAGCTGCCCTGGTACGAGAACCCCTCGTGGGAGCGTCATGTTCTGATTGACGAAATCAGCGGACTTGTCAACATGGCTGCACACGACGTTGACGGGGACGGCATCCCGGAAATCGCCATTGAAAACGAATTCAGCATGGTTGCCGCCAACAGCCGCGGACTTGTGTCGCTGCTGAGGCATCAAGGCGACACCCGCCAGCCGTGGAATCGCATGCCCGTCGATGAACTCACCACGTCGCACCACGTCGCTTGGGCGGACGTTGATGGGGACGGAACGAAAGAACTGGTCAACGCGCCGCTGATTGGTGCGAACGCACTCGCCCCCAAATACGAGGACAGCGTACCTCTGGTCTACTATCACGTGCCGGAGGACCTGGAAGGAAAGTGGGAACGCCTACTTATCGACGACCAGCTGAGCGGAGTGCTGCACCGTGTCCGCGTGGTCCAGTGGGACGATGACATGCGGGAGGAATTGCTGACCGCCGGATTCGACGGCATCACCCTGCACGATCCTGTCGGCGAGGCTGATGAAGTCCGCTGGGAGAACACTCGCCTGTCAAGAGGACACAAGGAGGAAGCCACAACCGCGGGCGCAAGCGACGTTGCCGTCGGCATGATCAACAAGACGCGAATGATCACCTCGGTCGAGCCATGGCACGGAAACGAGGTTGTCGTCTACACGGAAGACGAGTCCGGCGGGTGGCAGCGTCGAATTATCTACGACCAGCTGACCGAAGGGCACGAGGTGTGCGTGGGCGACTTCAACGGCGACGGGCGCGATGACATTGTCGCGGGCGATCGTGCGCGCGGCGAGGTTGCCGGCTCGCACGTTTTTTACGCCCAGGACGACAGCGGGGCCGAATGGCTTCATCAAGATCTCGACCCCCAGGGAATGTCTGCTTCGGGATGCGCGGTGGCCGATGTCAATGGCGACGGCCGCGCGGACATAGTGCAGATCGGCGGTGCCACTAGAAACATCAAGTGGTACGAGAATCTGGGCGGGTCATCGGACCTCTGAGCCCCGGAAGTTAGAGATCACAGCCAAGAGCGGCCCGCGGGGTGTCCGGCGAAGCAGACGCCTAGGCTGCGCTCGGCTCGGGCAAAGGTCGCGGAGCCCAGATTGGCAGAGGCCACGACTTCTGCGCGCACTCGGCAGCGGCGGCCGGAGTTTCTCGCCGCCAAAGCAGGGGCAGGGGCCGGGACATCAATTCGCCCCTGCCACTGCAATTCACATCGTGCGCTCCAACAGGAGATTCTTAAACTGGACCACTGTCCCCTCGTTGTGAAGTTGGAGCGCGACGAAACCGCTTTCCAAGCGGCCCGCGCCAATGCCGTCGAAAAACTCCGATGACAGTTTTCCATTGATGAAGAACTGGAAATGGTTTCCGCTGGCAAGAATGTGAGACCGGTTCCAATCACGTTTCTTGATGTCGTCGAGCCCGACATGGTCCTCGATGGTCTCCTCATGGCTAGTTCCGTCCTCGCGAATGACGAGACGCGCTCCGCGTGCGCACGGAAACTCCTTCCGTGCCGCGAAATGGAAATCCCACGCCCCCAGAATGTTCGGCCCGATTCCAACGTGTCCGAGATCAGCATGGTAGCCCTCGAACGGTCGCTTGCCTGTCGTGTCTACACGGGCCCTTAACTCGACTCCGGTATTGCCGTCGGTCAGCATCCGGTAACTGAACTTGAGCTCAAAGTCGCGGAGCTCTTCGTCGCCGGAATAGACCAGGTAGGCGAGTCGGTCTTCCAAGCCCGTTCCTTGGATAGCCCCGTCGGTCACCGACCAAGATTCACGAAGGGATTCCGGAACGGCGCGCCAGTCGGCAAGTGTCTTGCCATCGAAGATCGGAGAGAAGCCGACCTCGTCCTGGATCGTTCCGCAGGAACTCCACAGCAGAATCCCCCCGCAAAAGACGACCAAGGAGAATCGCCACAGCCTAGTCGGTGGGCCCATGAACTCTCCTCCTTCGAGACGCAGTAGCTTGCGGCTGGTTGTGCCGGTCGAACCGGCTCGTCTGGTGTGCTTGATTCAGATGCAAGCAGCCCGGCCTGGCCTGGCCGGCGTGCCGAGGCTAGTTCGACGCCATGGACTTCAGGTCGATGAAAGGAATCGCTCCGCTGGTGACCTGCGGCAATACGCCGTCCCACTTCTCGATCGCGCGGAGCCGGAGGATCGTCTCTGAGATGGTCTCGCGCTGAAGCCTCTGGGATTCGGCCTCTGCCTGCGCCTCCGTGATCTTCTGCTCTGCTTCGATCTTGATGCGCTCCAGGTCTCGCTGCGCCTTGAGAGCGTCCTGCTCCGCCGTTTGCTTTGCCTCGATCGCATTGTTGAAGACGTTCGAAAAGTTGAAGTCGACAATATTGAACTCGTCCACGACAATGCTGCGCGGCACCAGCCGCTCCGCGAGCATGTCCTTGATTAGCGTCGACACCTCGGCACGCCGGGTGATCAACTCCTCCGCCGTGAATTGGGCAGTGGCCGCCTTGACCGCTTCCTGTACGGAGGGGTCGATGAGCCGTTCCTTGTACAGACTGCCAACCTGCTGGTAGACCTGCGAAGCCTGGTCCGGAGCGAGGTGGTAGTTGAGCGCGATGCGCGAATGCACGGTTTGCAAGTCCTTGGACGATGCGGATGCGTCAGTTTCCGCCTTCTGAATCCGCACGTCGATCGGAATGATCGTCTGGATGAAGGGGATCTTGAAGCGCAATCCCTCGCCGACCACGCCTCGTTGCACGCCCCCGAACTTCGAGAACACGACTCCGCGCTCGCCGGCACCGACAACCTCGAAGCTATTGAACAATACGACCGCCACGACCACGACCGTGGCTATCGAAGCGATCCCGCCGCCGAAAATCCGCCGTAACGAGTCGCGAAGCGAACCCATCTCAATGTCACCGTGCATGTCAAATCCTCCTCTGTAGCCCGCTCTGGGGCGACCGCACAGGGCCATCGCCCTGCGAGCACTGGCCCGGTTTGCCTCGACTCTGGATGTAAGGGTCTTTCCTATTCGCTAAGACGGAGGCGTTTTTGCGCGGTTAGACCAGCTTAGCGCGGAAGCGCGAACACGAAGATTGATGTCCCCGCCGCAGTCGCGATGTGCTGGCGACCGTCGAACATATACGTGATCGCGGGCGCCCTGACGGGGCCGCCCGTCTGCAAGCGCCAAAGCGGCTTCCCTGACGCGGCGTCCAATGCGAGGAAATAGCCCTCCATGGTGCCGGCGAATAGCAGTCCGCCCCCCGTCGATAGGAGCCCGCTACTCGGCGGGCTCACAAGCGCGAAGCGCCATTGGCGGTCTCCCGTGCTTGGGTCTACCGCTAGGATCGATCCTTCCCGCGGCTCCCCGGTCACATTCTCCATGGCGCTGCCGAGGTAGTACTCTCCCTCGACGAAGTCCTGGGTCGCCCCGTGGTAGATCTGGCAGCCGTCGCCGCTGTTGAAGTAGTAAAAGCCAGTCTGGGGGCTGTAGGTGGTGGCGTGCCAGTTGTGCCCGCCGCCCATCCCCGGGCAGGTCAGCGTGCCCTCGTCGGTCGGCTCGCGGCCCGGAATCAGGATCGGACGCCCGTCCGGGCCGATGCCATCGGCCCAGTTGACCTCCGTGTAGGCTCGGGCGAAAAGGAATTCGCCAGTCGAGCGGTCGAGCGCGTAGAAATGACCGTTCCGGTTGGCTTGGACCAGCGCCTTCCGGAAAGTCCCTTCGACCTCCATATCCACCAGCACGGGGTCGGCGACAGCGTCCCAGTCGTGGACATCGTGGGGGGTGAATTGGAAGTGCCATCGGCGCTCGCCGGTGTCGGCGTCGAGCGCGAGCATCGAGTCGCTATATAGGTTGTCGCCCGGGCGCGGGGCGCCGTCCAGGTCCGGACCGGGATTGCCGGTGCCCCAGTAAATCAAGTTCAGATCCGCATCGTAGCTCCCGGTGATCCAGGTAGAGGCCCCGCCCCGTTTCCATGAATCCCCTCCCCAAGTCTCGTTGCCTGGTTCTCCCGGCCCGGGAACCGTCCAGAAGCGCCAGACGCGCTCACCGGTCTCGGCATCGTAGGCGTCGATAAAGTCCCTTGTGCCGAATTCGGCACCGGCGATTCCAATGATCACCATGTCCTTGACGATCAGCGGCGCGACGGTGTTCGAATACCCCTTGCGGTAGTCGGCGGCCGCCACCTCCCATATGACATCGCCCGTCTTGGCGTCGAGAGCGACAAGCGTCGCCTGCACGTTGACCTTGTAGAGACGCTCGCCGCGCATCGCAAAGCCGCGGTTGGGCTTGCCGCAGCATACAGCCAGATCCTCCGGAACGGGTTCCGAGTACTGCCAGAGCTCCCGCCCCGTTTTCAAGTCCAAGGCCCACGCGTGATTCGACGGACCCGTGACGTACATCACGCCGTCTCGCACCAGCGGCGTGGTCTGCAACTTGCCGTTCTGGTTCGACTGGAATATCCATGCTGGAACGATCCGATTCACGTTCTCCGTGTTGATTTCGTCAAGCGGGGAATGGCGCCACGACGAATAGTTGCGGCCGTACATCAGCCAGGATTCGTTGTCCTGCTGGGCGCCCATCAGCGCCTGCGTGTCGACTTGCGCTTGGGCCAGCAGGCCGCCGGCCGCCAAGATCCCCAAACCTAACCGAAGCTTCATCTCTGGCCTCCCTCGCCGCGAAGGGTCTGCATGTACGCGATCAGATCCCTCTGTTCGTCCTCTGCGAGCGTCTCGCCGTAAGTGTCCGGCATGAGCGAAACGAACTCCCTCTCGATCGCCTGCACCTCTTCCCGCAGGAAGGAGCGGAACTTGCCGGCAGCGTCCATGAGCTGGGCCGAAAAATCGTCGAACCCCAAGCCGATCCCGCGAACTGTCTTCCCTTGGCGGGTGACCACGCGAACAACGTAGTAGTCCGGGGGAAGATCGCCGCCGGGATTGAGAAGTGACTCTCGCAGGTGCGCGACGCTGCGGGATCGTCCAATGCGCGTTAGGGACGGCCCGAACACCCCGCCCCTCTGCCCGACGCGATGGCAGCCGCCGCAACCGCCGCGGTTCCAGAAAATGTCCTCGCCACGGGCAGGATCGCCCTCGACTATGTCGTCCGCGGAGGCCTCGAACGTTCGCAGGAACGACACGATTCTCCAGATGTTCTCTTCCGTGCTGCGCTGGCCGAAGGCGGGCATCTCCGTGCCAGGCACCCCCCTTGCGATGACGCGATAAATATCGAGGTCGGTCTCACCCGCCTCGAACTCTCCCCGATTCAGGGCCGGCCCGCGACCCCCCTCGGCATGAATGCCGTGGCAAGCCGAGCAACGTAGCCGGAAGGAAGCCTTTCCCACTCCTATGGAAGCCGGGTCCGCGTGGAACGGACTACTCTCCAGTTCCTGGCCATAGGCGACCGACACAAGGGCCGGGACTAGCGGCAGCACACCCCAACGCACGGTAGGAAGCTTAAGGCCTAGGGGTCTGTCAGGTCAAATCAGTATCGCGCCGACTAGCGGAAACTCCGACCGCCTTTGCAGATGATGGGGTGCTTATGAACCGCGTCCCGCTGATTTCACTACTCGTCCTGGCTGCCCCTTGGGCGCTCGCTCAAGACCATCCCCTAAGGGCGCTGAACATCGAGTTCGGGATCAAGGATCACGAGCCGCAGAAGTGGGACGGGTCGCTCAGCATTGACAAGGGCGAGATCGTCGACTTGCGCGGGCACCAGTTCAAGCAGGGGGAATCGATCGGTCCGAACAATTCGTGGGTGGCACGCACCGACCCCTGGGTGAGGCCCACGGGCGGGATGCATCCGCACGAGCTTCCGTTCCCGCACGTCACGCGCGTGCAAACGGTCGGCGTGACGCTCTACTACCGGGCGCCGCCGGACGCGACGGTCTCCGTCAAGACCGTGAACGGCGACTTTTTCTTCAAGCCAGCTGACCTGCCGCCCTCGGATGCGATGCACATCCTAGCCACGAAGGTCGAGATCCGGCGCGTCCCACCGGTCGAGGCCGTCACCACAGACGAGTACGAGGATGATTACTCGGCGATGGCTATGTCCGACGACGGGACGCTGTCGATGGCATGGATTGGGTACCAAGGCGAGAACGACCAGGTATTCGTTCGAGAGCGCTCGGGAGAATCTTGGGGCGAGATCTTCAAGGTGCAGGGCGCGGCGGGCGACTTGCAGGGCTTGGGAATCGCATTCGGACTCGAAGGCGCTCTGCACTTGGTCTGGGCCAAGCGATTCGAGGGGGACTGGCAAGTAATGCATGCCGCACGATCCGGCGGATCGTGGACCGCCCCGCAACCGATCACGTCCAGAGCTGGCAATAACATCTTTCCCGTTCTGACAAGCGACCGCCACGGCAGGCTTCACTTGGCGTGGCAGTCCGCCAGGCGCGGCTTCTCGGCGATCTACTACAAGTCATTCGACGGGCAGGCATGGTCTGAGGAGGTGCCTCTCAGCCACCCGGGAGCGATGGCAAACGAGTGGTACCCCGACATCGCAACCGATACCAACGGCACGGCCTGGATTGTATGGGACAGCTACGAGGGCGGCAGCTACAACATCCGCTTGCGGCCCGTGGTCGCCGGGCGTGCGGGTGACCTGATGACGGTGACCGACACTCCCCGCTACCATGGCACGCCAAGCATCGCGATCGACGCAGAGGATCGCGTCTGGATCTCGTACGACGAATCGGAAGAGAACTGGGGCAAGGACACCGGATTTCTTCTGCGGGGCGGGGCCGGGATCTACCAGTCGCGCACGAACAGGGTTGTCGTGTGGAACGGAAGCGAGTGGCTGGCGCCCCTGGACGACGTGAACCGCCGGATTCGGCCAAGCGTGAGGCGCTACGTCCAGACTCCGAAGCTAGGGGCCGACCAGAAGGGACGGATGTGGCTGCTGCTCCGCCCGCGCGTCCGGTCCACCAAGCCAGAGTCGCTTTGGGCGGCGGGCGGCAAGTGGGCTGTGATGGCCACGTACTATTCGGGCGGCCGCTGGGCGGACCCGTTCGGCATCCCCGAGAGCGTGGGGCGCAACGAGGGGCCGATGGACGCGATCGCGGGGCCGGGGGGAGAGATGTTTGCCTCGTGGACCACCGACCAGAAGCTATGGGGCGGTCCGGCGTTCGGGCACTATCCAAGGGAGAACCAGATCTTCTTCGCCGAGATCTCCGGGCAATTCCGGGACGAGCCTGTCGAGCCCGCCATCCTCGGCCCGAGAGGCGCGGAGAACCCAGCGATGCTGCCCCTCGAGCCGCGCGAGGCCGAGCAAGTTGCCGCTATACGCAACTACACCATCAACTCCGGGGGAAAGCGCTACAAGATCTACCGCGGCGATATGCACAGGCACACCGACATCTCGCTCGATGGCACGGGTGACGGGTCGCTCTACGACTCGTTCCGCTACATGATGGACGCGGCGGCGATGGACTTTTATCTCGTCACCGACCACAAAGGCAGCGCGGACCCAACGTCCGCTTGGGGACGGACTGACACGGAATACAGCTGGTGGCGCACGGAGAAGGCCGAGGACATGTTCCATGTGCCGGGCCGTTTCGTGACGCTGTTCGGATATGAGCGAAGCCTGTCCTATCCCAACGGCCATCGCAACATCATCTTGGCGGAGCGCGGCAACAAGCCCATCCTGATCACTCGGGAAGAGCGGGACTCCAGCACGGGACCGTTCCTTTACGACGAGCTGCGGAAGCAAAAGGGGATCGCGACATCGCACACATCGCACACAACCATGGGTACCGATTGGCGCGACAACGACCCTGAACTCGAGCCGCTCGTGGAGATCTTCCAAGGGGCGCGAACATCAGCCGAGCACGAGGGCGGACCTCTGGCATCGTCCGCAGCGCGTTCGGATCTTTGGGCGGGCAACTACCGTCCCAAGGGCTTCGTTTGGCTCGCTTGGGAGAAAGGCTACAAACTCGGCGTCCAAGCAAGCTCCGACCACGTCTCGACCCACACGTCGTACGCGATGGTCCTGTCGGAGGATTTCTCAAGACAGGGGCTGGTTGACGCGATGCGCAAGAGACATACCTATGCCGCGACAAGCAACATCATTCTCGACTACCGCCTCCAAGCCGGAGGCGGCGAGTGGATCCAAGGCGACCAGTTCCCGTCATCCGAGATTCCGACCGTGAGAGCGGTCATTCGGGGCACGAACGCCATCAAGGAAGTCGCGATCGTGCGTGACAACACGTATGTCCACACAAGAGATGGCGAAGGCGAGCGGATGGAATTCGAGTTTCGCGAGCAATCGCTTTCAGCGGGCGAGCACTACTACTACGTGCGCGTCGAGCAGGAGGACGGCAACGTTGCTTGGTCGAGTCCGATCTGGGTGACGCAGCAATAGAGGCTGGCTGGGCCGACGCCGGGCTCGCCATCTCGTTTCTCAATGCGGAGCGGCCGATTGCCGACAATCTCGAAGCAGCGGCCCGGCCATTGAACGCATCCCAGCGTTCAATCGCAGCCGGGAACCCGCTCGATGCTCCCGCTGGTCTGTCAGCCGGTTGCGAGTGCACCGAACACGGCGTAGCAGCAAACAACGAGGAGTAGGTCGAGAGCTATCCGGAAGCCGGCGGCTTGGCGGAGGGGCCGCAGGGAGCTAACGGAAATTCAAGGGCGCTCAGGCCGACGCGGCATGGAACTCGCAGGGACTCGGGAACTTTGCGCGTCGTCTCTTGCGATTTATGAAGACCCTTCTGATTCGCACGCATGATGCCTCGAGGAATCGCGCCGGCGCGCCAGAACCCGCGCCAGCTGCCTGGAACAGACCGGGATTCGAAAGAGATGGCCGGCGATCCGAGGGCCGCCGGCCAAGAGAGCGTCCGTGCTTTGACGCAGTTGCAGATCGACTAGATGTCGTAGTACAGCGAGAACTCGAACGGATGCGGCCGCTGGCGAACTTCGTCGACCTCTGCGGAGGTCTTGTAGTCGATGTAGCTCGCGATCAATTCTTCCGTGAACACGTCGTTCTGTGTAAGGAAGTCGTGATCCCTTTCCAAGGCTTGCAACGAGCCCGCTAGGTTGTACGGAAGCGACGGCACGCTGGCAAGTTCCTCGGGCGAGAGGTCGTAGATGTCCTTGTCGAGCGCCTCGCCCGGATCGATCTTGTTCTGGATCCCGTCCAGACCGGCCATCAGGCAGGCCGCGAAGCAAAGGTACGGGTTGCAAGACGGATCGGGGTAGCGTAGCTCAACGCGCTTGCTCTTCGGGCTCGGCGAATACATCGGGATACGGCAGGCCGCCGAACGGTTCCGCCGCGAGTACGCCAAGCTGACTGGGGCCTCGAAGCCCGGCACGAGACGCTTGTAGCTGTTCGTGGTCGGAGCGACGATCGCGGCCAGTGCGGGAGAATGCTTCAGCAGGCCGCCGATGTAGTACAAAGCCGAGTCACTCAAGCCGGCGTAGCCATCGCCCGCGAACGTCGGCTCACCGTCCTTCCAAATGGACTGGTGAGTGTGCATGCCGGACCCGTTGTCGTTCCACAGAGGCTTCGGCATGAATGTCGCGGTCTTGCCGTGCTGGTACGAAACCTGGCGAACGATGTACTTGTAGAGCATCATGTTGTCGGCCGAGAGCACGAGCGTGTCGAAGCGCTGGTCGATCTCGCACTGGCCGCCAGTGGCGACTTCATGGTGGTGGCACTCGATATCAATGCCGCACGCCTCCATCACCTGCACCATCTCAGTGCGGATGTCCTGAAGATGATCGGTTGGCGGAACCGGGAAGTAACCTTCCTTGTAACGCGGGCGGTAGCCGAGGTTGTTGTCCGGACGACCGGAATTCCAACGACCTTCCTCAGAGTCGATCTTGTAGAAGCCGTAGTTGTACGACGAGTCGTAGCTTACGTTGTCGAAAACAAAGAACTCCGCTTCCGCGCCAAAGAAAGCCGTGTCACCGGCGCCGCAGTACTGCAGGTACTGCTCTGCCTTCTGCGCGATCCAACGCGGGTCGCGCTCGTAGTGCTGCTTCGTGATCGGGTCGACGATATTGCAAACAACGCAGAGCGTGGAAACCTCTGTAAAGGGATCGATGAAGGCGGTGTTGGGGTCCGGGACGATCAGCATGTCGGACTCGCTGATCGCCTGCCAGCCGCGGATCGAGGAACCGTCGAAACCGAATCCGTCTTCGAAGCTGTCCTCGTCCAGCATGCCGATCGGATACGACACGTGCTGCCAAATCCCAGGAAGGTCGGCGAATCGCAGGTCCAGGATCTTGACGTCGTTCTCCTTGGCGTACGCAAGGACTTCAGCGGGAGTTCGTCTTGTAGCCATAAGCTTCTCCTAAGTAGCTCTTCAGGGAGTGAGTGAAAAGGGGTTCCCGTGCGCTTGGCGCCGACGGGCCGCACTAAGTTGCGGAAAAATGATCGTAACACAGCAGCTGAGCCTCGGGACTTGGATTGCGGGTCATAAAAATAATTGATAGAGGCCACTTACTCGATCAGGCCGTGCGCGCCCTCGATTCTCGCGAGGAATGCTTTCCGCACTCGCGAGAAATTCTGTAAAGTGCTGGCATTAAATAATTTGTCAATTCAATGAATTTGGCGCGAAGCTTGCTCGAACTCTCGACTGGGGCCCGTTTGGACGAGCCCGTCAGGCGGTCGCCATACTGCGCCGGGCAGCATCCTTGCACGGCTGGGCCCTGAGCCAGCCGGCTGGTCACGGCTTGCCGGCAGGCTCTCGCCGGGGCTGTCGGCAGCCCGCTCCACCCGTGCGGGCCGTCAAGGCGGGCACCATGCAGCTGCGGCGGAAGGCCAGGCCATGCAGGGCCACACCTCGGACATCCGGATCCTGGATCGCCGGACACTCGAAGGTGCTCGCCGCACGCTGCGCGCGTTGCTGAGACCCGGCGTTGCTTGAAATCGCTGGCGCCACCCGCAGAGTCCCCGACCTTCGCTTCGAGGCAGGCGACATCTTGAATCTCAGTTGCAAACAGCGAATCGACGTGGTCACAGCTAGTCGCGTACTGCAGCGGGTTGACGATCCCTGCAGAGCTGTCTGGGAGACGTTCCGAGTGACTAAGGCATGGCGAGGCGCGGTCTGCAGGCCGCAAGTCGCAGTTTCTCAGGTGTTTGCCACACTAGGGCCCGAATCGATGCGGCGGGCTTAGGGCAACGAGCCTAGGTGCGAAGCTGTGGCTCTCAGCCCGGCTTGCGCGGCGCAGCCGTGCGAATGCCGCGGTTGCCGAGACACGCCTGCTGGGCTCCATGGCTGGCGGCCTCGCAGTAGCAGGCCTGTTCCTCAACGACGGCACAGGCCGCCACGGCCCGCGCCCACGCAAGCGCATGGATCGGTGGTCACGCCGACGAACGGCATTCTGGATGCGGGCGCGCCCGGCACGGTCGAGAATGCCTCCCGACGCGGGCGACCGCCTTCGATGCTCAACGCACCAGCGGCCGCGCGTCTGGGTTGTCCGGGCCGAAGTGTTTCAGCATGACAAGCTTCTCATCCGGACTGGAGTTTGTGATCCGCACCCCCCCGTTGGCCGCGGCACGCGTTACAAAGTACTCGTCGGCTGTCAGCTCTCCGTAGCGGATCATTGCCGGAGTGTGGACGTCCCACACGCCGATCTGCCCCCGGCCTTGGGTAACGATTGTTCCGTAAGCCGCAGCATCCGAGACCGTCACGCTGCGACCCGCGAACACCGTGAGTTCCTTTGCCGAGTACCTGCTAGTGGAGTAGGTCACCCAAGACTCGCTGTAGCCTTCTTCGGCCATCTCTTCCGAAGGCCTTACCGGAAGTGGCTCGAAGAACCGGTTCTGCATGAAGAACGGATCGACGTTCTTCTCCCAATCGAGCATGCCGATGATGTAGTCCAGGTCGTGGTGATGCTCTTCAGGAACATCCTTCACCAGCAGGTCCCACGGCACCGCCCGGCCTTCGACCATCGACTGGAACATGCCGAACACATCTGAGTTGACCTGCGGTTCGTAGGTAACCGCGGAACCGGGCGCGTGCAGCACTCCGGCAGGAATCTGCCAGCCGGTGCCGGGCTTGAGCTTGTACGCCTTGGAATGGTACAGGATGCCATTGTCTCCTTCGTTCCATCGCTCGAGACATCGCCACATGTCGTCCTTGGTAGTACCCGGCTCCAAGCCCATGAACGTATACGCGAAGTTGTTCTCCTTGTAGTTGTACTGGGGCGGGAAATAGTACGCCTCGGGCTTGCCGCGACGCCCTACCCGGGCAGCCGCCTCCTCGTCCTGATGCATGTGGTGCGGAATCGGTCCGAGGTTGTCGAAGAACTTGCACAGGATATTCCAGCCGCCGTGGGCGCTCATCACGTCTTGGCCGAGGAGCTCATCGCCTATCTCGTCTACCCCCTCCTTCAGCAAGACTTTGCGCGCGTCGCCGTTATCTGCCGATACGACGACGTAGCTCAGGCCTTCGTCATCGGGCGTCCCGGGTCCGTTGTCTGCATTCGTGGTCGACGAGAACCAGCGCTCGTCAATGCCGCCACGGTGCGCACCCAGCGCGTAGATGTCGCTCGGGTGCAGCTTCAAGCGGCCGCCCGGCATGAGGAACGATCGAGGCACCCAGCTAGGAGCCAATCGCAGGACACCCTCGCCTGCCGCGAGCGCATCCCTGAGAAGTCGGATGTTTTCGGACATGCAGGCTATGATACTGAACGCAGCTGGATCGAGTCGTGCGGCAAGCAGCAGGAGCGGGAGACATCAGTACCTAGGAATTTCGGGCGCTACGCCGATGCCGCGGTGATGCCTGCTGAACTTTCGTTCACATCAAGTCGTTTCGAGGGGGCTCGGCCGGCATCCGGCATCACGGGCGGGCTGCAGCCGGAAGACGCCGCGCACCGCACGCTCCTGTGTCCGTGACTCCCTGCCAGCGGCTGCGACGGCCAGCTTCCTGTGGCGAAGCCGACGTGGCGGGGCGCGGTCATCACGCTCTGCCAGCCGTTCGCCAGTTCCTGGCACTCGCGCGCGTTTCAAATGGCCCGCATAGCGGGCGGGAACGGGAGCAGGCCAGGCACCGCGGCCAATTTTGACTGCGCCCCATGCGAGCTCTGCCTACTCCCGCAGTGCCGCTGCCACCGCTCGTCCCAGGCCGCATGTCGGTTCGGTACAAGCCCTTTGTTGCCCGGCACATTCCTACTTGCAGAGTCAAGACTCGTCGCCGTTCCCTCGAGACCGAACCGTGCGCTGTAATGAGATCGTCGGCCGAGAGTGCGCTGCGGGCGGCGGCGCATGAGAATTGGACGTGATAGTCTTTGACAAGCTCGCCCACTTGCGATAGGTTTCGAACGGCTGATCGGCTCTGCGCGGCTCGTCGGTGGCCGACTAACGGTCAAGCCGACCGCTAGCTCCATCAAGGAAGGAACGAAGAATGAAGCACCTAGCCCCCCCGTTGATATTCCTTCTGGGAATCTTGCTGTTTGTCGCAGTCGCGGCAAGTAGCGCTCAAACGGCCTACGGCATAATCCTCGGGTCCATCACAGACCCGAGCGACGCGGCAATTCCAGGCGCGAACGTGCGAGTTACCAACATCGGGACCAACATCTCGAACGAGGTCAGCACAGGGGCTGAAGGCGGCTACGCGGTCGCTCGGCTCATTCCCGGCCAGTACCGGGTGGAAGTCTCTTATGAAGGGTTCAAGACGGCGGCTTCCCCAGCATTGACGCTCTTGGTGAACCAAAACCTGCGTTTCGACGCAACGTTGGAACCAGGCACGGTCGAGACCGTCGTAGAAGTGATTGCTGTGGGAACGCTGATCGAGACCGACACAAGCAGTGTCGGCAAGGTGGTCGAAAACAAGCAGATCGTCGATTTGCCGATGGTGAGTCGCAACTTCACCGATCTGATCGTTCTCAGTCCGGCCACCGTCACCGACAACGGCGGTTCCCTGGGCAATGAGCAGAACTCCTTTCGCACCCGTCTTTCGGGTGGGGGCTCATTCATCGGCGGAGGCCGGGCCGGGGATAACGCCTACATGATCGATGGAGTCGAGAACAACGACCCAGGCTTTCAAACCCCTTCGATCACTCCGCCGATCGATGCAATCCAAGAGTTCCGCCTGATGAACAAGAACTATACGGCGGAGTTCGGTGGCGGTGCCGCGCAGATCAATATCGCGATCAAGTCCGGCACGAACGAGGTACACGGCACGGCCTACGAATTCTTGCGGAATGATGTTCTGAATGCCCGAAATTTCTTCGCCGAGAGAGATCCGATTACCGGGCGATCCAAGCCGCAATTGCGATATAACCAATTCGGCGGCAGCATTGGCGGCCCGGTAGCCAAGAACAAGCTTTTCTACTTCTTCAACTACGAGAGCACGAGAGTCCGGACGTTTGCTCCGGAAGCTGCCCGCTATCCCTCCAGAGCCCAGCTGGGCGGAGACTTTTCCGGCGAACTGCCGGTGACGGACTACCTCACCGGGGATCAATTCCCGAACAACCAGGTCCCAAGCAGCCGGATCAGCGCCAAGAGCCAGGACCTGCTGTTCCTCTTCCCGGAACCGAATGTGCCGGCACGTGTCGGATTCAATACGGTCAAGACGCTGAGCAGGCCGGAGAACGTGGATCAGTACCATGGCCGGGCGGACTGGCTCGCCTCGCAGAAGGACAACTTGTTCATCCGGGCGTCCTTCAGCGATCAAGACATCCTGCGAAGAGCCCTAAGACCGCTGGGCGGAACCCTCGATCAACAAAAAGGCCGCAACATCGCTTTGGCTTGGACGCGGGTGTTCTCGCCAAAGCTCTTGAACGAGATCCGCATCGGGTTCAGCCGGCCGATCAGCCTCCGCGCTCAGGAGGGAGCCTTCGACGAGGACATTGCCGGATCCCTGTTCCGAGGAACGGACACGGCACCAGTCACATTCGGTGCCCCAGCGATCGGGCTCACCGACTACAGCGGTGTGGGCAGTACAGGGAACGGGCCCTTGAACTACCTAACCAATTCTTGGAGCTTCGTCGACTCCGTCAGTTACACGGCGGGCACGCACAAGATCAAGATCGGAATCGATTTCCGAAACTTCCTCTTCAAGGAGGTCAACTCTTTCCGGCCCCGCGGGTACATCGGTTTCACCGGGTTGTTCACGCAGAATCCGCTGAACGCGACCGGTAACTCCGTGGCCGACTTCGTGCAGGGGCTGCCGTTTTCCGCTGCAGTCAATCAGGGGGAGTTCACTAGCTGGTTCCATGCGCAGGTGTATAACCTCTACGTTCAGGATGACTGGACGGTCAGTCCAAACCTAACGATCAACTGGGGTCTTCGGTACGAGTACCGCACGCCGCTCGAAGAAGAGCTGGACCGGGTTTCGATCTTCGATCCCGACTACCCAGGCGGCCGTATGCTGACGCCGAACCAAGCGATCGTCGACCAACTCGATACGCCGCTGATAGGCGGAGGCGCCTCGCGCGGACTGATCGACCCGGATCTCAACAACTTCGCGCCGCGCATCGGTCTTGCCTACCGGCCTTTCCGCGACAATCGGACGGTCGTGCGAGCCGGATACGGCGTATTCTATTCAACGTTTGAGTTCAACGAGTACATTTTCTCCGTGCTGAACTCCCCCTGGCAGAAAACGTCGGCCGTCAATGCGTCACTGGACAATCCGATCGATTTCGAAAACCTGTTCCCGACAGCCGACACGCCGATCCCAATCGCGGGTTCCATGTCGTCCCTGAGCTTGGATCGCCGCAATCGGACGCCCTACGTGCAGCAATGGAACTTCAATATCCAGCGGGAGTTGGGGCGAGACTGGGCGTTGGAAGTGGGCTATCTAGGGTCGAAGTCGACCAAGCTGGCAACTCGCAGCGTGATTTCCCAGGGAATGCTGACACGGCCAGGGCCCGACCCTGAGGTTTTCTTCCCGTATCACAACTTTGCCTTCATTCTGATTGACAGAACTGAAGGCATCTCGAACTACCATGCCGGCTTTGTCCGCCTGGAAAAACGATTCGGCGACGGCTTCTACCTCAGCGCCCATCACACGTGGAGCAAGGGCCTGAGCCTGGCGTCCAGCGCCTGCTCTGTGGGAAACGACGCCTGCCTGGGCCGCCAGAACGTGTGGAATCTCCGGGCCGACTACGGTCCGAACTCGTACGACGTCACCCATCGATTCGTGTTCAGCGGAATATGGGAACTTCCGTTCGGCCGTGGCAAGCGCTTCGGGACCGACATGCCCGCGGTTGCGGACGGCGTTCTGGGCGGCTGGCAGCTCAACACGATTTACCAAGTGCAGTCCGGCTTTCCGTTCAGCATCACGGCGCGTGACGTTTCCGGAACTCGGAGCAGCTTCTTCCCCCGCGCCGACCTTGTGGGCGACGCAAGCGGGCCGGACCCCGAGGGTGCCGGTCGAGTGTTCAACCGGTTTGCGTTCGCCCAGCCAAGCGTGGGAACCTTCGGCAACAGTGGCCGGAACATCCTGCGGGGCGAAGGTCTGAATAACGTCGACTTCTCTCTGTTTAAGAACGCAAGAATCACGGAGCGAGTCACCGCGCAGGTCCGGGGGGAGTTCTTCAACGTGTTCAATCACACGCAATTCGGGCCGTTCCCGGGATCTTCGTTCAGCTTGGATCCGAATTCCCAATTCGGGGTGTATCGGAGAGTGCAGCAGGAGGCACGGATCATTCAGCTGGGGCTGAAGTTTATATTCTAGAAGGACGGGGCAGATGCCGGACGGGCGGACGCAGAGAATCCCAAGTGCGGGCTGGCGGGGCGGAAACTTCCCCGGGCCGGCGTTGCACTTGACACCGCAGCATGCGGCGCGCACCTGTGGGCCGACGCCGCTTAGCCCGGGCGCTGAGCAGACACGCGGGACATCAAGAAGTCGGTGGTGATGGCGATATTGCAAGAGCGCGCCGAGGGCGGGAGTCGCCAGCACTCGTGCCCGACGCCGTTAGCGTCCCTGATTCTTGCAATTCTCGGCTGGGGCGCCGCCTGGGCCGACGCCGCTCAGGGGCCAAAGCCGGCTGGGCCTGCCAAGAGGGCTGTTAACTTCGAGAGCCAAGTCGAGCCGATTCTCCGAAAGCACTGCATCTCCTGTCACGGACCGTCAATCCAGACGAACGGCCTGCGTTTGGACCAGCGCGATGCGGCGCTCCGGGGCGGGTACAGCGGCCGGGCGATCTTGCCGCATGACAGCGCTGGGAGTCCGCTGGTGCATCGAGTCTCCAGCGGCCGCGACGGATTCAGGATGCCGCCCGCCGAGCCGCGTCTGACTGGCCGCGAAATCGACATCCTGACCGCTTGGATCGACCACGGCGCACCGTGGACGGCGCTGGAGGGGACAGAAGAAACCCGGCAATCGCCCGCTGCGGATAGCCACTGGTCATTTCGAAAGATCCGCCGCCCGGAGCCGCCGGGAGTGGAGCACAGCGACTGGGTTCGGAATCCGATCGATCAGTTCATTCTGGCCAAGCTCGAATCCGAAGGCGTGGCCGGTTCCTCGGAAGCTGACGCATCGACTCTAGTGCGCCGCCTGAGCCTCGACCTCGTCGGCCTGCCGCCGTCCGTGGAAGAAGCCGGCGCATTTCTCGACGATTCCGCGCCCGAAGCTTACGAACGCCTGGTCGACCGGCTACTGGATTCGCGGCATTACGGCGAGAAGTGGGCGCGCCACTGGCTGGACCTCGCGCGCTACGCCGACAGCGACGGCTACACGCAGGACCTAGCCCGACCCTTCGCGTGGCGCTGGCGGCACTGGGTGATCCAAGCGCTGAACGACGACATGCCCTTCGACGATTTCACCACCCTCCAACTGGCCGCCGACCTGCTTGAGAATCCGACACCGGATCAGCTGGCCGCCACAGGCATGCACCGCAACACCTTGCGGAATCGCGAGGGCGGCACGATATACGAGCAGTCGCGCTTCGAGGAAACTGCTGATCGCGCGAATACCGTTGCGACCGTGTGGCTCGGGCTCACCGTGGAATGCGCGCAATGCCACGACCACAAGTACGATCCGATCACGCAGAAGGACTTTTATTCCCTCTACGCCTTCTTCGACAACGTCAGGGACGTGCATATCAACGCTCCGCTGCCCGGCGAAATGGGCCCCTACCTCCAATTGCGTGCCGAATACGAGCGAAAGCGCCAGGAACTCCTCGACGAGCATCACGTGCCGCAACTCCAGCCGGAATGGGAACGGCAGATGAAGATCGCCGGTGCCAATCCCGGCGAGCGCACCGACTGGGACCTCTGCTACGACGTCCTGTACCAGATGACCGACGGCGGCTGGGAAGTGCTCCGCAAGGACCCTGACGAACGCACTTTCCGGGAACGGGAGATGCTCACCGACTACTTTATCGACTGGTACCACACCGTGGTTTCGAAGCAGCGCACGGAGGAGCTGCAGTACAAGGACCTGAGGAAGAAGCTGACCCGGCTGAAGGCCGCGTATCCCCAGTTGAGCGAGGCGCGCATCATTCGGGAACAGGAAGGTCCCGGCCAGACCTTCCTGCGAGTCCGGGGGGAATGGAACCAACACGGTATCGCGGTCGATCCTGTGCCGCCGGCCTTCCTGCCTCAGCCCCCAAACGCGAGGCGAGCGACAAGACTTGACCTTGCGGAGTGGCTTGTCTCAGAGCAGAACCCGCTCACGGCGCGGGTGGCCGTCAATCGCATGTGGCAGGAACTCTTCGGTCGCGGACTTGTCCGAACGTCCGAGGACTTCGGCACCCAGGGCAGCTTGCCCTCGCATCCAGAGCTGCTGGACTGGCTGGCCTCGGAATTCATGGACCGCGGCTGGAGCATGAAGCAGATGCACAAGCTCATCGTGATGTCAGCCACTTACCGCCAGTCGTCGCGAATCCGCCCGGAACTCGCCGAACGAGATCCGGAGAACACTTGGATCGCGCGCCAAAACCGCCTGCGCCTGCAATCGGAAATCCTTCGCGATTCCGCGCTGCGCGCGAGCGGCCTCTTGTCTCCGGAGATTGGCGGGCCCAGCGTGTTCCCGCCGCAGCCGAAAGGCGTTGCCGAACTGACATACGACTGGGACACCGAGCGATGGCCGGAGAGTTCCGGCACCGACCGCTACAGGCGGGGGCTTTACACCTTTTTCCACCGCACTGCGCCCTATCCGCAGATGATGATTTTCGACGCTCCCGACTCGCATCGGGCAGCGAGCCGCAGACATCGTTCGAACACACCCTTGCAGGCCTTGAATCTGCTCAACGACGAAGTCTTTCTAGAGGCCTCCCGCGGATTGGCGCTTCGCGTAGTGGCCGAGTCCCCGCCGGACTGGCGCAATCGGTTGCGCCGAATGTTCCAACTAACCCTCGGCCGGCTGCCGTCCGAATCTGAGGCGGACGAGTTGGGGGCATCGTACCGGCGCCAGATGAGCCTGCTGCTTCGGTCCCCTGTCGATGTGAAACGGCTTGCTCAGGTCGATTCTCGCGAACAAGACCCGGTTCAGATCGCAGCCTGGATGGGGCTCGGACGCATCCTGATGAACACGGACGAATTCATCACGCGGGAATAGATCGATGCCGTTGTGGAAGCTCGCCAGCAATCAGAGCCCGCGGCGCAACTCCGGGGAACTCACCAGCAACTCACGCAAGATGCCTTCTGGAGACCCAGGTCTCGGTCCCGGTTTCCCGGCACCTCAAATGCCGAGACTTCAGGATTCGCACCCGTGGAGCCGCTCGGTCGGAATCCGCCGGCGTTCCTCTAGCGCTGATTCCGTGTGAAACGGGGAGAAAGACTTGAAAGCGACGACCTTTGGAGTCCTAGAATGAACACAGCAAGGGGGCGAAACCGCATGCACTCTTCACGCCAGTACGCACGTTGCCTATTTCTCGCTGCCTTTGGATTCGTTCCGGCCGCGACCCCGGCTGCCGCCGCCCCCGATTTGCCTCCTCCGGCGGAGGGGATTGTTGAATTCGCTAGGGATGTCGAGCCCATCCTGCACACGCGATGCTACGCATGCCATGGACCGTCCGTTCAAATGAACGGCCTTCGCTTCGACCGGCGCGAGGTAGTCCTGACCGGGGGATATAGCGGAGTCGCGGTGAAGGCAAATGACAGCGCTAGCAGTCCGTTGATTCATCGAATCGCGAGCTCGAAAGAAGGCTACCGGATGCCGCCGGCGGGGCCTCCCCTCAAACCGGCGGAGGTGGGCATCCTGCGCGCCTGGATCGACCAAGGCGTTCCGTGGGGACCGGCGGAACCACAAGCAACGGCTCGGCCTCGGACGCCCGCGAGCGGCCATTGGTCGTTTTTGCCAATTGAGCACCCGAAGCCACCCACTCCGAAGAGGGGCGATTGGACCCGCAATCCGATCGATCAGTTCGTTCTTGCCAGACTGGAATCCGAAGGCGTCAGCCCGTCGCAGGAAGCCGACAAGCTGACCCTGCTGCGCCGGCTTAGCCTGGACCTCACCGGCCTGCCGCCCTCGTGGGACGAGGCCGAGGCATTTCTCGCCGATTCCGCGCCCAGAGCCTACGAGCGCGCAGTCGACCGGCTACTGGACTCGGATCATTACGGGGAGAAATGGGCGCGACACTGGCTGGATCTCGCCCGCTACGCTGACAGCGACGGCTATGAGAAGGACATGGCCCGGCCCTACGCCTGGCGCTGGAGGAACTGGGTCATCGACGCGTTGAACGCGGACATGCGCTTCGACGAATTCACGACCCTTCAGCTAGCCGCCGACTTGCTCGATAGTCCGACGCCGGACCAGCTGGCCGCCACCGGCTTCCACCGCAACACGCTGCGAAATCGCGAGGGCGGCACGATCTTCGAACAGTCGCGATTTGAAGAGACCCTCGATCGCGCCAACACTGTCGCGACGGTGTGGCTGGGGCTGACGGTGGAGTGCGCCCAATGCCACGACCACAAATACGACCCGATATCCCAGAAGGACTTCTATTCGCTGTACGCATACTTCGACAACGTGGAAGACGTGCATATCAATGCGCCGCTGCCGGGCGAAATGGGGCCGTACCTCCGCAAGCGCGCCGACTACCTGGCAAAACGGCAGGAGCTTCTCGAGGGGCATCACGTTCCGGAATTGCAGCCTGAATGGGAACGGGAGATGAAGATCGCCGGGGCGAACCCCGGCGTGCGCACCGATTGGGACCTCTGCTACGACGTCTTGTTCCAGATGACCGATGGCGGCTGGGAAGTCCTGCACAAGGACCCTGCCGAACGGACCTTCCGTGAGCGGGAGATGCTAACGGACTACTTTGTCGACTGGTACTACACGGTGGTCTCCAAGGAGCGCATCGAGGAGTTGCAGTTCAAGGAACTCCGGAAAAAGCTAAAGCACCTGAAGGCCTCCTACCCCAAGCTCAGCGAAGCGCGCATCATTCGGGAGCGAGGCCAAACGAGGCCGACCTTCTTGCGCATGAGGGGTCAATGGGATCGCAAGGGCATGCAGATCGAGCCTCGGCCTCCAGAGTTCCTGCCCCAATCGCCCCGCGAGGGTCGCCAGACACGGCTCGATCTGGCCAAGTGGCTCCTCTCAGACGACAATCCGCTGACGGCACGAGTGGCCGTCAACCGGATGTGGCAGGAGTTCTTTGGCCGGGGCCTGGTCCGAACCTCCGAGGATTTCGGCAAGCAAGGCGAACTGCCGTCCCACCCGAGGCTGCTCGACTGGCTGGCGTCGACGTTCAGGACCCAGGACTGGAGCTTGAAGCAAATGCACAAGCTGATCGTGATGTCCGCCACCTACCGCCAGTCCTCCCACGCCCGCCCGGATATCGCGGAACGAGACGCGGAAAACACGTGGCTCGCGCGCCAGAATCGATTGCGCCTGTCCGCGGAGATCCTGCGCGACGCAGCGCTGCGCGTCGGCGGCCTGCTGGCTCCGGATATCGGCGGACCCAGCGTCTACCCCCCGCAGCCGCAAGGCGTCGTGGAACTGACCTACGGCTGGGACACAGAGCGCTGGAAGGAAAGCCAAGGCTCGAACCGCTACAGGCGGGGGCTTTATACCTTCTTCCAGCGGACCTCGCCCTATCCGCAGATGATGAACTTTGATGCGCCCGACTCGCACCGCACGGCCAGCCGGCGGGGGCGATCGAACACCCCTTTGCAGGCATTGAACCTTCTCAATGACGAAGTCTTCCTAGAGGCCGCCCGAGGATTGGCCGTTCGCACCCTGGCGGAGTCTTCGGACGATTGGACCGCCCGCCTCAACCGCATCTCTCGACTGACCCTGGGCAGGCTGCCCACCAAGGATGAAGCCGAGGAGCTGGAGGGGTCCTACCGACGGCAACTGCGCATCTTGGATCCATCGCCTGCGGACGCGAAACAGCTCTCGCAAATCGACTTGCGCAAGCACGGTCCGGTCGAAGTCGCGGCCTGGATGGGTGTCGGGCGCATCCTGCTGAACACCGACGAATTCATAACTCGGGAGTAACTCCATGACCTTCCAGCAATTTCACGCTATTCAACGCCGACGCGACTTTCTCAAGAACGTCGCCTCCGGGATAGGCATGGTGGCGCTCGGAGACTTGCTCGCCCGCGACGGACTGACGGCGGCCAACCTGCCGGACATTAACCCACTCGCACCCAAGGAGCCGCATTTCCAGCCCAAGGCCAAGCACGTCATCTTCATGTTCATGGAGGGCGGCCCAAGCCAGTACGAGCTGTTCGATCCAAAGCCCGATCTGGAGAAGCATCACGGTTCGGCTCTTCCGGAATCGATGACCAAGGATCTGAAGCTCGCGTTCATCAAGCCATCCGCCAAGGTGATGGCGAGCAAGTTCAAGTTCCATCGACACGGCCAGAGCGGAATGGAGATCTCCGAACTCATGCCGCAGCTCGGCAGTGTCGCCGACGATCTCTGCCTGGTGCGCTCGCTGAGTACGGACGCTTTCAATCATCATCCCGGCCAGTTGCTGCTGTTCACGGGCCACACGCAGTTCGGCCGTCCGACCATGGGCGCCTGGTCGGTCTACGGGCTCGGAAGCGAATCGCAGAACCTGCCTGGCTTCGTCGTGCTGACATCCGGTCGCGGCACAAGCGGCGGCTCCAGCAACTTCTCCAGCGGGTTCCTCCCGTCGCACTATCAGGGCACGGTGTTTCGGAACAGCGGGGATCCGATTCTGTACCTCTCGAATCCCAAGGGCGTTAGCGACGCCCTGCAGCAGGAAACGCTGCGTGCCGTCCGGAAAATGAACGAGATGCGATTCGAGACGACAGGCGATCTGGAAATCGCTTCGCGCATCTCGTCCTACGAGCTTGCCCACCGCATGCAGGTTTCTGCCCCGGAATTGCTGGATTTCTCCAGCGAGCCCGAGTACGTGCTCGACGGCTACGGCGTGAAGAGTGACGATGAAGGCCAGAAGCAGTACGCTACGAACTGCCTGCTCGCGCGTCGCATGGTCGAACGCGGCGTCCGGTTCGTGCTCATGATGGACGCTAGCTGGGATGACCACAGCGAGTTGAACAAGAACCTGCCCACCCGCTGCAAGAAGGTCGACCAGTCGAACGCCTATTTGATCCAGGACCTCAAGCAGCGCGGCCTGCTTGACGAGACGCTGGTCATTTGGGGAGGCGAGTTCGGGCGCACGCCGATGGTGGAGCTCCGCCGGCCTGACGACGCAGACAACGCCGGGCGCGACCACCATCCGAACGCCTACAGCATGTGGATGGCGGGTGGCGGCCTCCGTGCAGGTCAGGTCGTCGGCAAGACAGATGATTTGTGTCTCAACGTCGTCGAGGATTCGGTTCACGTCCATGACCTGCAGGCCACGGTCATGCATCTGCTGGGGTTCGACCACAAGAAGCTGACCTACCGCCACATGGGACGTGATTTCCGATTGACAGACGTCCACGGCCAGGTAGCGGAAAAATTGCTGGCGTAGCGGGGAGATCCACCGCGATGCGCTGGGAATCGCGGCCACCCGCGGTGCCTGCGCGGCAGTCCCGCGGCATTCCGGGCTGAGGGCCCTGCCCAACCAGCTCTTGCGGGCCGCCTACGCTGTGAGGGATTGGCCGCGAGTTCTCGTTCAATACCCTCGAGGGGGGCACTGGCCGGAACCACGTGGACGAGGTCTCATGGTTCTGGCAGACTGTGCGGAATGCAATCAGGGCACGGTTGCGGAGCCAGAATGCGAAGGCGTCGCTCGGACGAATCGATCCATGCTTGCCTCGACGGTCGCGCCGCGCCGTCTTTTCGAATTAGCCCACCGCACGGTGATCTAATGCCAGGCACGCCGCATGCAGTCGCGATGATCCGCTAAGTCTCGCGGCTATTGGTCAGCAGCCGTTCGTCCTAGAAGCAATTCGAGCACCAATACTGATCGAAGATTCCCGCGAGGCTGGCTTGGCCGGGGCTGTCCCGGCCAACCGACAGCAAGTGAACTTGCGCGTCAAGTACGATGAAGGGGTCAGTCCCTCGCAGGGTACCGAGCAGTTGCTTCCCAGGCGAACGTGGCGGAATTGGCAGACGCGCTAGATTTAGGTTCTAGTGGGGCAACCCGTGGGAGTTCGAGTCTCCCCGTTCGCACCAACTGATCGAGGGCACGCTATGCTGGTCTCCGGTTGGCAGCCGTCCCAAAGGGGATCCCGGGCCGTTCAACGCGCTCTCGGTCAGAGCGCAGCGCTTAGGACCAGCGCAGACTGGGGCTGGAGCTTTCCCAACGATCAACGCTTGAAGATCTGGCCAGTCGGATGATTCGTTCATTGCTGCTGGAATTGGCCATGGAACTAGTCATTTCCCGAATCGGCAAGCACTGGAAGCTCGTCGTCTTAGTCGTTGTTACTGGATTCATTGCCTTCACCTTCCTGAGATTCATCAGCTGAAGCTGATGTTCTGATCTCCCCCTTGGCAATGCGGGTGGCTTAAGTCAACACTTGGGAGCCGCGCTCGTGGCGCGGGCCCCTTCCTTTCTTGGATATTCTTGCGTCTTGGGCTGTGCCTGCAATCCAGTTCCGGAACGTTCACGAAGCCACAGCAATCACCGTAATCCTTAAGAAGCGCGCGAGTGCAAAGCGCGCGCTATCGCATTCGTGCGAGTACGGCTGAATCCATTGGCGATGCCGATCTGGACCGCAAGAAGGGACGCTCGCATCTCTTCTTGGGTCGGGATACTGATCGAAGCCTTATCTGGTTCGCTCCGATTCTGATGTTTGCACCGCTTTAGGGCCCGCCGTATCCGAATCGAGCAAGCCCATCCAATTCTCTCCGTGTTGGCGAACGATTCCGTGCGTGTAGTCTCATGAACACAGCTCTTGAGGCGAGCTGACGTGACGATGCGAGATTTCCAAGTCGAAAGGGGCGAAACTCTGAAACCAGCGATCTAGTTGGATTCTCGCCGGTTGCTCAGGGTCGCTGCAGTGACGTACACACAGGGTGGACGGGATCCGGCGAACTGCGAGGGCAGGCGCATTCCCGTAGGAGCGGTCCTGCGATACCGATGGGAGGGCATGGGCCCTTGGAGTCAGCGTTCGCTCTAAACTTCAACGCGAAGCCGCACCTGAATTACGTCAGAATCTCCGTGAGTTCGCCGGTACTGTCGACAAACGCCTCCGTGGGAACGCCGACACGATTGAGTATCGTTACGAACAGGTTCGATAGTGGGATCTCGTCATCGAACCGCAGGAAGCTTCCGTGCTTCATTCCCAATCCGCTGCCCCCCGCTAGCAGCAGCGGATAGTCCAGGTTGACGTGGGTCTGGCTATTGCTGCTGCCGTAAAGCAGAAGCGTCCGGTCAAGCAACGTCCCGTCTCCTTCCGGAGTCTCTTTCAGCCGTCGGACGAAATACGCGAATTGCTCCGTAAGGAATCGATCCCACCGTCCGAGGGGCTCTGCGCCCTCGTCGTTCTTGCGCGCATCGTGCGCCAGCGTGTGCATGTTCTTCGCGAGCCCTAGCAATGGAGGGAACTTGCCGGCGATCGATGTCGCGCCGTTCATGTTTCCCAACTGGTACGTCGCGACACGAGTCGAATCCGTCTGGAACGCGAGAAAGATCAAGTCGTACATTGTCTGGATCAACTCGCTAGGAGTGGTGTCGTCGGCATGCAGATGCAGTCCCGTCGCGTCCACACTGGGCTTGGGGACGGTGAGCCACTGCTGGGATCGATCGACTCTATGCTCGATCTGTCGCACGGATTCGAGATACTCGTCGAGCTTGGTCCGGTCATGCTTCCCTAGCCTGTTTCGCATGGACCTCGAGTGGTCGAGGACAAGGTCCAGCATGCTCCGCGAACTCTCCAAACTCTGCCGCTGGGCGACTAAAGACCTGGGATCGGCACCGAATAGGCGGTCGAAAAGCAGCCTGGGCCTGTTCGCAGCCGGAACCGGTTGCCCCGTCCGGCTGAAGGAGAGCGTGCTCGAGCGCGTTGGCTCGCCCACGCCGCCGTCGCTAGAGAGCACGAGCGAGGAATAGCGCGTCTCGTCTCCGAAGTGCATGGCCGCCAATTGATCGATCGAGACGGTGTTCTCAAGGTGACCTTCTTTGAGTTCCGCCCCCGTCAGCCAAGTGTCTGCCGTGTCGTGACCTCCCATGTTGCGACCGTTCGGATGCGAGAGTCCGCCCAGCACGGTCACGTCGCCACGGTGTTGGTCGAGAGCCGCCATGCTCTTGTTAAAGCGGAACTGCGGACCGGTCTCGTGCGGAAACCAATTCCACCGAGCCGCGTCGGTTCCGAGTTGGCGCTGCACAATGCCGTAAGGGAAATAGACCGCGCAAAACCGCATGGGCCCGTCAACAGGCATGGCGTCCGCAGCCATGCACTCCAAGAACGGAAGTGCGAGAGACACTCCGCTCCCCCGCAAGAATGCGCGACGGCTAAGATGCCACGATTTCCGAGACACGATTCCTTTCCTTTAGCGGCTCCGAAACGAGTCGCTCGTCACGATGATTGCACAAAGCTCGCGCAATCGGAAGCCGGCACGCTCGAAACGGGAGGCGATGCTTTCCACGGCGAGCTCGTCGCTCCGCTCCAAGCTGCGTCCGAGTGCGTAGGCCAGCAGTTTCGAGGCCAGCGTGCGTGCGAAGCGACGGTCGTGCTGTTCCAGTAGATACCTGGAGAGAGCCTCGACTCCGTCCACCGTATGACCGTCAGGCAGCGTGGCGGAGGCATCCACAGGGTGCCTCTCTTCCGTTTCCCCAAAGCGGCGCAGGACGGTCTCGCGCCTCAATCCGACGGCGTCGAATTCCTCGAGTGCGATCCCCCAGGGATCGATTCCACGGTGGCAATGCGCGCAGGCCGCGCTGTCCTGATGCAGCTCGAGTTGCCGCTTAAGCGGCAGCAGGCCGGTGCTGGGATCCCCGGTGGCTAGATTCGGAACGGCGGGAGGAGGGGGGGCTGGCGGATCCCCTAGCAGAGCCTTGCGGATCCAGACACCGCGCTCGACAGGATGCGAATCTTCCCCGGTCGAGTTCGAAACCAGTGTGCTCGCGTGAGTAAGCAGGCCCCCGGGACGCCCGAAGTCCCGCAGGGACACCCGCTCAAACGCGCTGCCTTTCGGGCCTCGGATCCCGTAATGCCTCGCCATGCGCTGGTTGAGCACGGTGAAGTCTGACCGGAGAAAATTGAGTGCGCTCAGGTCCTCCCTCAGGACCGTCGCGAAGTACTGTTGCGTTTCCCTGCGCATATCCGCCTTCAAGGACGGGTCAAAGTCCGGGTAGTAGTTGGGATTGACGGCGACTCGGTCCAACCCGCCCAAATCGAGCCATTGATCGCTAAACTGCTCAACGAGCGCAGACGATTTCGGATCTCCCAGCATTCGCAGCGCTTCAGCTCGTAACGTGTGCTCATGGCCGAGCTGGCCGCGACCCGCAAGGGCCATCAGGCGCGCATCCGGCATGGTGCCCCAAAGGAAGTACGAGAGGCGCGAAGCGAGCTCGTGGTCGTTCAAACGCGTTCCATTCGCCCGGGAAGTCTCGATCCGATACAGGAAGTCGGGGGAGATCAGGACCATGGCGAGTGTTTCGCGTATTGCCTTTTCGAAACTGTCGACCGTCGGACGGATCTTGCCGTAAAAGCGCAGCATTGGATTGACATCAGCTGCACGCAGCGGCCGGCGGTACGCCCTGCGCACGAACCTTCGCAAGACATCCCTGGCAACCCGCATCTCGTCCGGCTTCGAATCCGGGCGCCCGGGAACGATTCGAGTATGGTGTTCGGGAGGCCAGCTCGAATACGCCGGGGCCTCGAAGTCCAACGCTTCAACGACGATCGCAGGGAATCTGGTGTCGACAGGCCAGACCATTTTCTCCTCGGTCTTGCCGTCCACATCCAGCTTGACCTTCTCGCCAAGGGGAGCGGGCTGGCGGTCGGAATACGAATTGCGCACCCACACGAGCATGCCCGGGTACTTGCTCTGGGTGCGGCTCTGTATCGGGAACTCCTCGATGCGCCGCCGGAACTCGAAGGTCCGGCTGAGGCGGTTGGAGACATCCACTTCCGCGACGGTCTTGGAGGGTGTTTGGGTGTCCGCGCGGTAGCCCAATGCGATATGCATCCTCGGATAGGGCGCGCCTTGCGGGATCTCGGCGCGTGCTCGCACGCGCAGCACGAATTCGCCCTCGTCGGGGAACTCCGGGACTCGAGCGACGAAAGTGCCGGTTCTGCCGAGGCGATTCGACCAGTTCACGGTCTTCAACTTGTCAGTGACCGTCTCTTCGGCGTGGTGCGCGAATACCGGCGGTGCCGGGCCCTCGACAATCGCTCGGCGCAGTCCTTTCCGGGCGGCGTTCAGGTAGTGCTCCATCTGGATCGCGGACATCCCCAACGCCGACCCGTTATTGGTGAATCCATCCCGGCTCACCTCGTCAGGGGGGAGATTCTTCACGTAGTCAATATGCAAGCCCAGCAGGTCCCTCATCGTGTTCTGGTACTCGACCCGATTCAGCCGTCGCATCACCACGACGCCAGACGCATCGCGACGGGCCTCGCCGGCCTCCCGAAATTCGTCCGCGAGCCACGCGAGCAGTGCTTCCCGATCTGCAGATGCCAGCTGAGGGGCGTCGCGAGGGGGCATTGCGCCGCTGTTCAGAGCGTTGCGGACGTCATGCCATGTCTCGGCCGCCCGGCGGTCATTGACTATGTCTTTGGAGAGGTTGTCAAGCCGCAAGTTTGCGTTTTGCACCGCCGGCCCGTGACATGCAATGCAGTGCCGTTCAAGAATTGCCGACACGGACGGACCCCCCGTTGCTGCCTGCGACGGGCGTTCAGGAAGGAAGACTCCAACAAGCAAAGCGATCAAGTACCATTGCGACGCACGCATTGGGTAGGGTTGCTACTCGGCGCCAACGGAATCGGCCCGATGCACACTAAGTGTATCGGCATTGTCCAAGCGGGAGGGCTCGTATGGGCGGCGGGCGATTGGCCGCTCGGATCAAGACCGGGGTCCAGGTGCCAGGCGCGTCATCGGGCGGCGCGGCGAGCGAGCTAATTCGCTGGCCTGGTGCGCGGCCCGTTAAGCCTGGTCCCGATGAATGTGTAGCGAACCCCCCACTCGTAGCTCGCAAGGAGGATCGCGGTGGAAACGACTAGCAGCAGCGAGAATTTGGCCAGCGCCGGGATGGGAAGGGGCTGCAAGAGCTTCTGCCCCGCGAGCACGAGCGGCAGGTGGGCAAGGTACAGCCAGTAAGAGGAATCGGAGAGGTACCGCACCCAAGGCCGTTCAGCGGATAGCAGTCGTCGGCAAAGCCCCACGGAGCCAAGAACCATGAGCCAGCAGAATAGCGCCTGCCCGACCGCGGCGAGCGTCCTCCGTGTTAACTCGTCGCCGGCAAGCTCATACCCCCAGGCGGTCATGGTCGAGACCGCGAACGCCGCGGGATACAGAGCCAAAGCGAGCGGCAGGAGCGCCCACCAGCCGGTCCCAAGCCGGTCGCCCGCGCTTGGAGTGACGAAGACCACCGCCCCGAAGGCGAAGAAGATTGCGTAGTATGCGAGCACATGCGGGATAGGCAGCAGTCCGGCCGAAGTGTCGGGACCGAATCCAGGAATGACGCTTCCCGAAAACATTGCGGACTGAGCCAGCCCTGTAAGAGGCACCAGCCAACACAGGGCTAGCGGGGATGCCACCAGCCACCACGGCACTTTCGGCTGCACACGTACGACAGAGAGAATGGCGCCTACGGCAGCGAGACCCGCGACCAGCCATACCAGAAGCCAGAGGAACCAGAGGTGGTGAAAGAACGGAACGTACATGAGTCCGGCCAAGACAGCCCGCACGATGAGATTTCGGGGCTGGCCCTGCGGGCGTTCCTCCGAACCGGTACGGACAGGCGAGCCTGGTTCGGCCCCTCCCGCGACCGACGCATGTGCATCCAGCATCTCGCCCACCCTCTCGCGGCCAGCGAGCACTTCGCCAAAATCGACCTGCACCGAAAATATCGAGGTGATAAAGCTGACGATCTCCTCGCCGTGGCTCATCGAATCCCGCGGCGTCTCTCCGTTTCCGTTCCGGGCCTCGGCGTCGGCGCCGGCATCTAGGAGCGCCCGGACGCATTCGGATCGCCCCAAGAAGGCAGCGGCGTGGAGATGCGTGTCGAGATGCTGCTCGCCGTATTTCGCGTTCGGGTCGGCACCGGAGCCAATGAGTTCGACCACCACCTCAGGGCGGTTGTGGAGGATTGCCCAAGCCATTGGCGTCTGGCGGAAGAACGGGTCCGGTTCATCCAGCGGCCAACCCACGTCCAAGAAGTTTCTGACCTGCTTGAGATCTCCCTGGCCCGCCGCTGCCCAGAGGTTCTGACTGCTTTCCGGGACTCCGTACGTCGGATTACCCGACACCCCCAGGATCACAGCTGCCCACACCGCAGGCACGATCGTGAGGCAGCCCACTCCCAATGGCACCAAGATCCGCTTTGCTCGGTGCTTCAGCAGCCCGCGGAGCCCGCGCTTTTGCCACAACATCGCGGCAAAGAAGCCGCCGAGAACGAAGAACAGTGGCATTCGAAAGCCATGAGTGAAAGCAACCAGGTCATCGAAGAACGGCGAAGTCCGGGAATCCGCAATCGGCCAGCCAGTACCGATGGCCTGGTAAGCCAGAGCGGCGTGCAACGCTATGCCCAGCAGCATGGCGAACGCCCTTAAAGCATCAAGGTCATGTCGACGAGAATCCACGAATGCGAACCTCAGCCAGTCTCGCATGTTGCCCGCCGCACTCAAGAGTCCGCCTGCCGGACGGGGACCTTCGAGCGAGCGAGTGACCTTTGCGCGCCCTAGTCTAGGGCGGTCGGGCAATCGGCTCTCGGACGCTGACAACCCGGTCGAGGTCGGTGACGTCGACGGTTTGTTCGATTCCGCTGGGCCAATTGATTTGGACCCTTAGGGGATCGGACGACCTGCCGAGTCCGAAGTGAACGGGAACGAGCGAAGCCGAGGCGTACCCGACACTTGCACTGACTGTGGCGACTTGGTTCCGAGCCCTAACGCGAGCGCCGATCCCGTGAGCGTTGCTGGTCACGCCGGCGAGGCGAACGCCGAGCCAGCGGTTGCGATTCAGGGTCTCGTTTCGCCAAAGTTCCGCCGAGCCGCCAAGCACGGACACAACGATGTCGACCCGGCCGTCCCCGTCGAAATCCGCGAACGCGGCCCCTCTATGGGCGGCCGGGAGGAAGGCCGCGACGCTGTCCGACACATCTTCAAACGTTCCGCCGCCTGCGTTCCTAAAGACGGCGTTGGCCTGCTCGTAGGCGGCGTTCTCGAACTGCTCCGCCAAGTCGTTGACGTGCGAGGTCGCGACGAAGAGATCTCTTAGGCCGTCATTGTCCAGGTCGACGAGCGCGTTGGCCCAGCCGCTCCGCGACACGGTCAGGCGATGGAGGCCGCTCCGCGCGGTGGTGTCCTCGAACAATCCGCCACCAGCATTGCGGAACAGCGGGAAGGTCTGGCGGTTGAGCGCGGTGACGTGAATGTCTGGAAGCCCGTCGTTGTCGTAGTCCTCGAAATCGACGCCCATGCTCGATATGGGGCTGCCATCCGAGGCGAAGGCCACTCCGGCCAGGAGGCCGGCTTCCTCGAACGTTCCGTCGCCCTGATTTCGGAACAGGAAATCCCCTTCTGTGTCGTTCGCCACGAAAGCGTCAGGCCAGCCGTCCAGATCGTAATCCTCGAACGCCACGCTCATGCCCTTGCCCACGTGCTGGGAGATTCCCGACGCTCGCGAGACATCCGCGAATGTCCCGTCGCCCAAGTTGCGGTAGAGGGTGTTCGGAAGGCCGTTGTAGTAGGTAGGGCTGCAGTAGATCCTGAGGCCTCGGTCGCGGTCCCCGCAGAATCGATCGTCCGCAGGGTCCCAATCCAGGTAATTCACCACGAAGAGGTCCAGCTGGCCATCCTTGTCGTAGTCGAACCATCCAGCCGCAACGGACCAATCTTGGCTCGCGATCCCGGCCTCGGATGTGACGTCTTCGAAGACCCCGGACCCGTCATTCCGGAACAGGATGTTAGCTCTCACGCCGGCGACGAACAGGTCACTATCGCCGTCATTGTCGTAATCGGCTGCTGCCACGCCCATCGAGTATCCGCGCCCTGCTACCCCGGAGCGCTCGGTGACATCGGAAAACCTGAAAGCCCCCTCGTTCCGGAAGAGGCGGTTCGAGTGTTGCTTCCCTTGCTTTTGGAGGGCGGCCGCATCCGCTCCGTTCGTGAAGTAGATGTCGATCAGACCGTCCGAATCGGCGTCGAAGGCAGCAACTCCGCCAGGAACCGCTTCGATCATCCGCTTCCCGGGTGTCGGAGGGCTTTCGAGGACGAAGTTCAAGCCCGCTTCCGCGGCGACGTCACGCAAGCGAATCTGCCCTAAGGACATCGGCAGGACCAGCGAACCGCAGATCAGCCCCGCACCGACCTGCGCGATCGCCGCCACCAGCCGCCTGGCCTCGCCGCTACGGAGGGGTGATCTCATCCGCGATCGCCAGCGTTCTTCGGCCGGAAAGTGCAATCCGTCGGCGCTCGAGGGCGGCTCTGGCTTGCTCGGGCCGACCCGCCAGCTGGTACGCCCGGGAGAGTTGGAACAAGAGGCGTTCGTCCTCGCCGGCCCGCAAGGCCGCCTCCAAATGGGGAATCGCGTCTGCGCCGCGACCGGCGCTCAAGTAAGCCGTCGCCAGGGAAACGCGCATCCGGTCGGCGGCGGCATCCAGTCGAACCGCGGCCTCGAGGGCCGGTATCGCCTCGTCGTAACGGCCTAGTTCGAGCAGGGCGTCGCCCGAATAGAAGTGACCGGCGGCTGATCGGGGGCGCCGCCGTAGCAACTCTCGAGCCTCGCGGATCGATTCCTCGAACAGGCCGGCGGCGTTTAGAGAGCCCAGGAGCTTCCTTCGCAAGGCCGGGTCGGCGGGTTCCAGCTCAACGGCCTTCCTCCAAGCGTCCGCCGCATCGGACGCGCGGCCGCCCAATTCCTCGATGGAGGCCAGCAGCCGAAATGCGGCCGCGGACGGGGGCAGAGACAGGAGTTCCCGATGCGCCTCGCGGGCCTTCTCGCCCAAGGCGCGCGCCCGCCAGTATAAGAATTCCGGTGCGCTCTCGCTTTCCGAGGCGCTGAGGATCGCCTCTATTTCTCCGGCCTCGAACCAGCATTCGAGCTTGCGATTCTCGCAAGGGCCTTTGTGCGGCATCTTCGCCAGCTCGGCGTCGGCCCAGTCGGCCCGACCAACTTCCCGGTATATTTCGGCCACCGCAACGTGCGCCCCGGGAGCCCCGGGGTCGGCTGCGAGCGCGAGTCGGTAATGTCGAAAAGCCGCCCTGTAGCGCCCTCGGGCCTGAGCGGAATGAGCCAATAGCAACTGGTGATAGGACGAGCCAGGGGCCTTGCGTTCCAGGGTTTCCGCCGAAGACCGGGACATCTCGGTATAGCTCAGCCCCAGCCCCAGCCAAGCCTTGGGATTCGAGCGCTCGATCCCGACCAGTGCAAGGAACTCGGTAGCGGCGCTCGCCGGTCGGCCGCTCCGAAGCAAGGCGTCAGCCAGTTCCAGCCTGGCGGTGCGGTTCGCTGGGTCCAGCTCGACGGCTCGTCGCAGAGCCTGGACCGCCTTGGCGGGCCGGTCGAGCTTCTGTTGCGCCACGCCGACGAGAAGCCATGCGGGCCCGTGATCGGGATGCGACTCGAGAAATCGATGGAACTGCTGGAGGGCAGCTTCGAACTTGCCCGAAGAATACTGGGCCAGCGCGAGGTTCAGCGCCAGTCCCGGCTCGTCAGGGAAATGTCGCACCAGATCGAGGTAGATTCGTTCCGCCGTCTCGAACTGACGGCTCTTCATGGCGGCGCTGGCCTCGCGGGCCATGGCTCTCGGATCCGTGCCCTGGCCGCTCGCGAGGAGCGATCCGACAGCGAACGCTAATGCGAGCCTGAGGGTTTGCCGGCATTGCGACATCGGTCACGATTATAGAGAGCAGTCCCGGCGAAAGTTTCCGAATGAGTTCGCGCCCTAGCTTCTACGGTGGAGCGAGACAGCCGGGTAGAGCCACACCCTGTCGGGCTTGGGATGCATTGCGACCGATCGGCCGAGCATGCGAGCGCTTCGCCCAGCGCAAGGCTCGCCGGGAGCGTTGCCGGCCTCGTCAGACGCGGCCGGACCTATCGAGCCGTCGTAGGCCTTGGGTTCGACGTTCTCGGACGTTTCACCCTACTGCAAGAGCTTGGTCCTCCCGGACTTCACCAACGACCTGACGCATCCTTTCTTAGCCTCGCGCAAGCTCAACGGCTGCGGGAGACGCCCATGACGGGCCGACCGATGATCCGTTATTGGTCGTTGTAGCGTGGATGCTGCAAGAAGCCTAGCTGCATGGTTCCGGTGAATGGCGAGCCCCAGTTCCCATTCGCGCCTTCCAGGCAATTCTCACTGGTCCGGGCGTTCCTGCTTGGCGGGCGGAAAGCGGCGCTAAATGAGGAACCTGGTTCCTATCGGCGAAATCCGCGATTTGACCTTGGACTGTCGGGGGGCTATAATTCATACAGACGTTTAATTCATCTAATGCGCCAAGGCCCGGACACGAAAGACTTGATTCTAGACGCAGCGGAAGCCTTGTTTAGCGAAAAGGGCGTGGAAGGCGTGTCCTTGCGCCTCCTGACTAGGGTAGCGGGCGTCAACCTGGCCTCGGTCCACTACCACTTCGGATCCAAGGAAGCCGTGGTCAAAGCGGTGTTCTTGCGCCGCGTGAGGCCACTCAACCGAGAGAGGTTGGCAATGCTTGACGCAGTTGAGGGGCGAGGCGACGCGCAGGTGGAGGACATCCTGGTTGCGCTGATGACGCCCGCCTTCCGGCTTGCACGCGACCCAGTTCGCGGGAAGCACTTCATGCGGCTTTGCGCCAGGTTCTATTCCGAACCCGCCGAGTACTTGGAGAAAGCGTTCGAAGCAGAGTTCGCCGAGGTCATAGGCCGGTTCGAGCGCGCGTTCGCGCGGGCGCTGCCGAAGCTGTCCCGCGACGATTTGCGTCGCCGCATGCACTTCTCCATCGGCGTAATGGTGCATACGATGCTTGATTCCGATCGCACGAAGAAATGGACCGAGGGTGCGTGCGATCCGTCGGATACCGAGGCTACCCTCGCTGCCGTTGTGAGTTTCGTCGCCGCTGGAATGCGGGCAACGGATCCAAGAGTCGTTCGCGCCAGTGGCGCGCTGGAGACGGTTCAGGTAATTCACCGATGAGCATTCGATTCGCTGCCGCTTTGATGGCCGTTCTGCTGGCTAGCTGCTCAAGAGAAGTAAGGCTGCCTGTCCACCAGTTGCAGGTCCCGCCGCCGGAAGCGTGGCGAGCGGCGGAGACCCAGCCGCTACCGACGGGTGAGAACTGGTGGGAATACCTGGGCGATCCGGGCCTCGACAGGGTGATCCGCAAGGCGCTTGAATGCAACCAGAGCGTGCGGGCGGCGGCGGAGCGAATCGAAGCCGCTGTCCAGGAGCGCCTGATCGCGGGCGCTGCCGACCTGCCGGACGTTAGCATCGGCGCGAACCGGCTGCGTCAGCGTCAGAACTTCGTCGGCCTGCCGTTTCCCGGCTTCGCCGATCGGGTCTTGAGCAATACCTTTAGCAACTCCGGCCTTTCATTCAACGTTTCGTGGGAAGCGGATATCTGGAATCGCTTCGCCGCCGACAAGCTGGCAGCCGACGCCACGATTGCTGCGCGCCAGGCGGACCGGGACGCCGTGCGGCTTTCCATTGGCGGACAGGTCGCAAAGGCTTGGTTCGCTGCCGTCGAAGCCGAGCAGCAGATCGAGCTTGCGCGCGCCGTTCTTGCGCATTCGAAAGCGGTGGCAGATCGGATTCGCGAGCGGTACCGGACAGGCTCTCGCTCGCCGGTGGATGTGCGGCTTGCAGAAGGCGATATCGAACGTGCCCGGCTCGCAATCAGCCAGCGCGAGCAGGCGCGCGACGCGTTCGTGCGCCAGGTCGAGATCCTTGCTTGCGAGTATCCGGCGGGCGAATTCGCTGTCGCTGCGGACTTGCCGGAGCTGCCTTCTCAAGTTCCGGCCGGGCTGCCGTCCGAACTTGTCTTCCGCCGCCCCGACCTGCTCTCGGCGCAGCGGTCGCTGCTCTCCGCCGATGCGCGGATCGTGCAGGCCAAGGCCGCGCTGCGCCCCTCGTTTTCCCTCACCAGCGCCGCCGGAACGTCGAGCAACACCTTGCTCGATCTCGTGAACCCCGGCCTTCAGATCTGGAACTACGCCCTGGGCGTCGCCCAGCCGATCTTCAATCGCGGGCGCCTGAAGGCGAACGTGCGCGCCACCGAGGCCCGCGCCCGGGAAGCCGCAGCGGGCTACGAGGACCGCGTCTGGACAGCCTACCGGGAAGTCGAGACGGCTCTGGCGGCGGAAAGGACATTGCTCGACCAGGAGGGCGCCCTGCAACGGGTGCAACACAGCACCGCAGAGGCGATCGGCCTTGCCCAGATGCGTTTCAGCGCGGGCATGGCCGACGCGTTTTCCGTGCTCAACCTGCGTCGCACCGTCCTCGATACGGAAAGCGCGATTCTTGGCTTGCGCCGCTCGAGGATTGACAATCGCGTCGACCTGCACCTGGCGCTCGGCGGCGGATTCGAGGTTGAGTCCGGGCCGGACGACGAGGCGGACCAGACGCAATAGGAAGATGCAATGAACAGATTTCGACTAGCCCTGATGGCAATCCTGCCGCTCTCGGTGATCGTGCTTGGCGCAGTTATCGCCAAGGCGCTGATCGACTCCTACGAGGAACCCCAGCCCGAACCTGTCGTGGCCCAGCCCCCCGTCGTGAGCGTCATTCCGGCCGAGCAGGTGGATCTGACGCTCACCGTCGAAGCCGAGGGAACCGTCGCGCCCCGCACCGAGTCGCAACTCGTGCCCGAGATTTCCGGGCGGGTCGTGGAGGTGTCACAGTCGCTGGCCGCAGGAGGCTTCTTCGGCGAGGGCGATGTATTGCTCAGGATTGAATCGCGGGTCTACGAGCTGGGCGTGACGCGCGCGAAGGCCGCCATCGAGCAGGCCAAGCTGCGCCTGACCACCGAGCGCCAGGAAGCCGAGGTCGCTCGCAAGGAGTGGGCCGCGCTTGGCAAGGGGGAGCCGTCCCCGCTTCTGTTCCGCGAACCGCAAATCGTCGAAGTGCAGTCCAGTCTCGCCGCCGCCCAAGCTGCGCTGGCGCAGGCCGAATACGATCTCGAGCGCACAGTGCTGCGCGCGCCGTTCGCTGGTCGGGTCCGTTCCAAGCAAGTCGATTTGGGGCAGTTCGTGCAGCGAGGGGTCGCTATTGCGACTCTGTACTCGGTTGATGTCGCGGAGGTGCGCTTGCCGATCCCGAATGCCGAGCTGGAATACTGCAACCTGCCTCTCGCCTATCGCGACGGCTCGTCGACGGGACAAGGCCCAGCCGTCAAGCTGACCGCGCGTTTCGCAGGCAGGGATCATTCCTGGCAAGGCCGTATTGTGCGCACCGAAGGCGAGATCGATCCCCGCACGCGCATGGTGAACGCCATCGCTCAGGTTCAAGATCCGTATGCCCGCGGTCGAAACTCGAGCCGGCCTCCGCTAGCAGTCGGAATGTTCGTCAAGGCCGAGATACGGGGCATACGGGTGCGCAACGTGATTCGCTTGCCACGCACGGCCCTGCACGAAGGGGACATCGTATTCGTGGTTGACGGAGGATCGCGCCTTCGCTTCCGGCCAGTCGATGTACTGCGCCGGGAGCGCGAGGTTGTGCTGATTCGAGGAGGGATCGAGGAGAGCGAACAGATCTGCGTGTCCCCTCTGGAGCCAGCCGTGAACGGCATGGCAGTTGAGGTCTTGGAAAGTCCCGTAACCGGCTCCGCGGAATCCGGGCCAGGGGAGGAGGCATGAAGGGCCTGATCGCCTGGTTCGCTCGGAACAGCGTCGTAGCGAACCTGCTGCTGTTAGTCATCGTCGCCGCCGGCGCGATCACTCTGGGATCGCTTAAGAAGGAAGTGTTCCCCGAGATCTCCCTGGACTCCGTCACTGTCTCGGCGGAATACAGGGGTGCCGCCCCGGAAGAGGTCGAAGAGGCCATCTGCCTGCGCGTTGAGGAAGCGATTCAAGGGATCGAGGGAATCAAGAAGATCACCTCGACAGCCAACGAAGGGGCAGGCTTGGTCTTGATCGAAGTGAGTCTTGGTTACGACGTCAGGCGGGTCATGGAGGAAATCAAGACCGAAGTGGACGCGATCGACACGTTTCCCGACGAAGTCGAAAAGCCAATTGTCCAGCAAATCAATTCTAGGTTCCAGGTGATTAATGTCTCCATTTCCGCCGAGGCTGATCTGGGGACCCTGAAGCACCTCGGGGAGCGGGCCAGGGATGAGATCATGGCGTTGCCCGAGATTTCCCATGCGGAACTCCTGAGCGTGCCCCCGTACGAGATCTCGATCGAGGTTTCCGAGCAGGCCCTGCGGCGCTGGGGCCTGACCTTCGACCAGATCGCCAACACCGTCCGGCAGTTTTCCGTGGACTTGCCTGGAGGGTCTGTAAAGACGGGAACCGGAGAGATCCTGCTGCGCACCAACGGGCAGGCCTATACCGGCGAGGAATACGAGCGGCTGCCGCTGCTAACCCGACCCGACGGGACGAAGATCTACCTGCGCGATGTCGCGACAGTCATCGATGGGTTCGAAGACGTTTCGGTCTCCGCGATGCTCGACGGCAGGCCGTCGGTCGTGATCCAGGTGTACCGAGTCGGGGATCAGAGCGCGATCGATGTGGCCCAGGCAGTGACCCGCTATGTGGACGAAACGATGCCCACTTTGCCGCACGGCGTCGACATCGCCACGTGGCAGGACAGCGCTCGGCTGCTCAAGAGTCGCATCGATCTGCTGGTCAAGAACGCGATGACCGGGCTCGTGCTCGTGTTCGTAGTGCTCGCCCTGTTCATGCGAATGCGGCTGGCGTTCTGGGTCACGCTCGGCATCCCCATCTCCTTTCTCGGTGCCATCGCTCTGATGCCGATGTTCGACGCGTCGATCAACATGATGTCGCTGTTCTCGTTCATCCTGGTGCTGGGCATTGTGGTGGACGACGCGATCGTCGTCGGCGAGAACATCCACACGATGCAAGTTCGCACCGGCAAGCGGACCAGCGCGGCGATCCGCGGGACATACCAAGTTCTCGTGCCGGTGGCGTTCGGCGTGCTGACGACGATGGCTGCGTTCTCGCCGATGCTTTTTGTCCCGGGGCTCATGGGTAAGGTCGTCAGGGTATTCCCATTGATCATCCTTCCGACGCTTTTCTTCTCGCTCGTCGAGTCGAACCTGATCCTGCCGTGCCATCTCTCGCATTACAAGAAGCCCAAGCCAGGCAAGAGGCCCAATGCTTTTTCGAAGGCTTGGAACGGCTTCTTTGACGTCTTCTCCAACGGGCTGGCCTGGTTCATCCGGCGGGCTTACCGACCGATTCTCGCCGCAGCCTTGCAGTGGCGCTACCTGACGCTCTCCGTCGCTCTGTTTTGCGTGCTGTTCACCGTGGGATTGATTGGCGCCGGGCACGTTCGCTGGGTCCTGTTCCCGACCGTGGAAGCGGACTCCGTCGTGGCCTTCTTGACCATGCCGAGGGAGTCACCAGTGGAGGTGACGGGCAAAGGCGTGGACCAGATTGGAGGGGCCGGGATCGAGCTGCGGAAGGAACTCGCCGTCGAGCAGGGCGGCGACCAAGTCCGACACATCATGAGCTCGATCGGAGAGCACCCGTACAGGGAGGTGCAGAGTGGTCCGGCGGCGGCCGGAGACCAGTATCGAGGCGAGCACCTGGGAGAGGTCCACATCGCGCTGATACCGGCTGAGACGCGAGGCATCACTGCCGAAGAGATCGCCAACCGCTGGCGCGAGAAGATCGGCAAGATTCCCGGGGCGGTGGAACTTGCGGTGACCAGCGACCTGATCGGCGGCGGCAAGGCAATTGACCTTCAATTCAGCGCTCGAGATCTTGCGACGGTGCAGGAAGTCGCCGAGATCACGAAAGCGAGGCTGGCCGGGTATCCCGGCGTCATCGAGGTCACGGATACGTACCGCGCCGGAAAGCCCGAGATCAACCTGGCGCTGACTTCGGACGGCGAGGCCCTGGGATTGACCTTGGAGAGCCTGGGGCGCCAAGTCCGACAGGGTTTCTTCGGAGCGGAGGCCCAGCGCATCCAGCGCGGGCGCGACGAAATCCGCGTAATGGTGCGGTATCCGCAACAAGACCGCCGTTCGCTGGGAGACCTCGAGCATATGCGGGTCCGCACGCCCAGCGGTGACGAGGTTCCATTCTCGACCGTCGCGTCCGCGTCGATGGGGCGCGGTCCCGCGACAATCACCAGGGTCGACCGGCAGCGGTCCATCAATGTGCAAGCGGAGGTGGACGAATCGATCACTACAGGCGGCGAAGTGTCGCAGGCGTTGCAGGCGGAGTTCCTGCCTCAACTGATGGCACGCTATCCGGGGGTCGTCTACTCGTTCGAAGGTGACGAGGCCGACTTCGCCGAATCGATGGACGGTCTCGCGAAGGGATTGTTTGCGGCGTTGTTCGTGATGTTCGCGATGCTGGCGATTCCGCTGAAGAGCTACGTCAAGCCGGCGATTATTCTAAGCGCGATTCCGTTCGGGATGATCGGGGCGATTTGGGGCCACTGGCTGCTCGGAATGCAGGTCAGCTTTCTCTCGCTGTGCGGCATGGTGGCACTTGCCGGCGTGGTGGTAAACGACGGCTTGGTGCTGGTCTCGTTCATCAACACCTACAGCCGGCAGAACGGTCAGCTGCATAAGGCCGTGCAACTGGCCGGCGAGGCACGTTTTCGACCGATCCTGCTCACCTCGCTCACCACGGCCGCAGGAGTGACCCCGTTGATTCTGGAGAAGAGCATCCAAGCCCAGTTCTTGATCCCTATGGCCGTAGCGCTGGCCGCCGGCGTGCTTTTCGCCACGGCCGTTACCCTGATCCTGGTGCCGACGCTCTACATGATCCTTGATGACATCCGGTCCGTTTTCAGTTGGATGATCCGCGGGGAACGACGACCTTCGTACCGCGTCGGATCGTTTGCTGGCAGCCAGGAGACTGCGGCGGGAGACTAGCAGGACCAGCGGCAGGGCTGTTCAGCCCAGGCTAGCTAGGGTGGGCAAGCCGTGAGCCACCGCTGAGGCGCGTTCACCCTCCGATCAGTCCAGCCGCTTGCTTCGGCCAGCGTCCGCCGGTGCGGCAACTAGCTCCGTGCGCTCTCCTCAATCCGGCAGGAACAACCGGCCCGCGAAGGCTCGGCGGGGGATTGCTCGCAGCCACGTGCAGGCGGTCGATGCCGTGTTCCTACAATGATGTTGGGTCTCGGCGGAGCCGCGGGATCGCGAGGGCGGGATTGAGCGCGCAGATTCCTCAGAAATCGAAAGCTGGCCTGGTTGGTCTGGCTTTCGGCCTAACGACCGCATTGCTCGAACCGGCCGGCGCGCAAGCCGCGGCGCCGGACGGGGAAACGGTGTACCGTCAATCGTGCGCGGCCTGCCACGAGAGCGGAGAGAATCGCGCCCCATCGTTCGCAGCCCTGCGCCGCTTGTCAACGGAGGCGATCCTCGAGTCCTTGACGAGCGGGACGATGGCCTATGTCGGCGAGACACTGCCTACGGGCCACGCCGATGCCGTCGCGTCATTCCTCGGGCGCGGCACAGGAACGGTTGCGGTCAGGGCACGGCGAACTTGCCCGGAAGAACCATGGCCGGACCCCTTTGCCGGGCCGCGTTGGCTGGGCTGGGGAGGCGATCTGGGGAACACAAGGCACCAGTCGGCGGACTTCGCGGGACTGGACGCCGATTCGGTTTCAGGCCTGGGCCTCAAATGGGCGTTCGGCCTGCCCGACGCTGACAGGGCCCGCGCGCAGCCCGCGGTCGCGGGTGGACGCGTGTTCCTCGGCGCGCGAAACGGTCGGCTCTACGCCCTGGACGCCAAGTCGGGATGCGCGATTTGGGAATTCAAGGCCCGGGCCGAAGTGCGAACGGCTGTGCTGGTCTCGCCCACTCAGGCAGCCGGACGCAACGCGGTCTATTTCGGAGACATCAAGGCCAACCTCTACGCGGTGGACGCCGCGACCGGCAGGCAGCTGTGGAGAACCAAGGTAGACGATCACGAAGCAGCGACGCTCACCGGATCGCCGGTGCTCTTCGAAGGGCGGCTGTATGTTGCAACCAGCTCGATCGAGGAATTCACAGGGGCCTCCCCGATCCTAGTTGAACTTCCCGAAGGACAGCGCCTCCTGATCGCCGGCCAGAAATCCGGCATGGTCCATGCCGTGGACCCGGATCAAGAAGGTGCCATCGCTTGGCAGCGCCGGGCGGGCAAGGGCGGCATGCTCGGCGGCATCCAGTTCGGCCCGGCCGCGGACTTTCGAAACGCTTACGTCGCCGTTTCGGACTACCGGGGCGCGGGATCCAGCGAAGGCGGCGGCATCACGGCCTTCTGCCTCTCTGACGGGCAGATCGTTTGGCACGCGCCCGGGATTCCCTGCCCGGCCGGCCGCGAAGGCTGCTCTTCCGCCCAGTCGGCAGCCGTCACCGCCATCCCAGGCGTGGTCTTCTCGGGCTCGCTGGACGGATTCCTTCGCGCGTACTCGACAGAAGACGGGTCTGTGCTGTGGAGCTACGACACCGTTCGAGAGTACTCGCACACGGTCAACGGAGTCCCCGCGACGGGCGGCTCGCTCAACGGTCCCGGACCGGCGGTGGTGGAAGGCATGGTGTACGTCAATTCCGGTTACGGCCAGTTCGGCTCCATCCCGGGCAACGCGTTCCTTGCATTCGTCGTCATCGGCGAGTGAACCGGCAATTGTCGTCAAGCTGTTCGATTAGACTTAATTTACGCTCGCGAAACTGGGCGGTACCCATGTCTTCAGTTGGTCTTGTAGCGGGTTGAAGTTAGCCGGTGGTCCGCGAACTGGAAGTGCAGCCCGGGAATCTCGTAGCTGGGTGTGTGGCAAGTGGAGCAGCCCTCGGTTCCGCTGGGGCATCGACGATCAGTTGCCCCTTTGGTGCGGTCCCGACCTCAGATGGATGGCACGTCGGCGGACGGCACTTGGATCGCGTGGACGGCAGCGCGTCCCGGGATCGCGCTCCAACAGGAGTCGCCCCAAGCTCGCATTGGGTCCTCGTCCCGGGCGTCAGCGAGGTTAGCGAATGAGAGCGAAACCGAGAATCCCGCGGCGAAAGTGTGGAGGATGGCCGAGAACTCGTCCTTGGCGTCGGTTTGCGAGTCGGCATGCAGCCGATCAGGTTCGAGCCGCTTCTCCTTCAGGGCCTGAATGATCGGGCCATTCCGCTCGCACTTTGCCGTCCAGCCATGCGTTTGCCGCATCGCCGATCAGTGCGTATACTACGCGAAAGCAGGAAAGGAGCAGTACGAAGAATGATTCACAGCCTCTCCAAGGCTCTAGGAACACTGGTTGCGGCCCTTCTCATGTGCCCGCCTCACATGCAGGGCCAGGAGTCCGAGGCTGACAGTTCCGACAGCGACTACACCGACGAGCAATCGGACGCAATCAACAGGGTCGACGAACTGATGGGTCGACTGCCGGCGATGCGATGGGGCCCTGACGTCGTCAGGTCAATCTCGGGACTGGGAGCTACGGCGTGCCGCTGCAGCCACGGGCTCGGCGTTCGAGTCTTCGAGACGGCTTATTCCGTGGTCGCTGAGTCTGACTTCGACTTAGAAGACGATTGGACGCTTGACACTCTCTCACGCTTGGTGTCTGCCGCGTCGCAGTGTGACCCTAGCTTTCGCAATCGAGCGCTGACTCGTGAAGAACTAGGATTCGAACTCATTGCAAGAGAACACCTTGCTGCAGTCATGAGCACCGTGTCAACCAACCCACATGGGGCGGCCAAGTCTGCTGGAGGTGTGGCAAGTCACGTCCAGGCCCTGTCCGAATGGGGGCAACTCGCCTTCTTGGAAGGACTGCAGGACCTTCGACAGCAACTGCCAGCCGATGCTGACCGACTCTTTATAGATGCTCTTTTGGTCGCGGCCGCTGCTGGAACGACCGCGGATCTTTTCACCTTGGGAAACTATGTTTTCGGCCCGAAATCCGAGAGAGACGGTGCAATCGAGGTCTCGCCACTAGAAGGCGGCGGCCAGGTTTATTACTTTGCCGAAGTTCGGCCAGGTTTCTCCAATGAGCTTGCAAGTCAATATGTTGGGATCGCCACCGACGCATTGTTGAAGAGAGGCACTCCAATCAGTCAAGACGCCAAAGCATTTGCATTGGCGACGCAACTAGCGTCTTGGGCAGAAGATCGCGCCCCAGAGCACGCAGCAGCGCTTGACGGCCTACTGGATAGCCAGACTGATTCAATTGCAAATAGCAGTCACTTCTCGGAACTCCACGGGCTATTCGAACCTGGGGATGAAGACGCCCCGCTGGCCGGCCTTGAAAGAGACATCGAGTCAGCAGTTGACGAAGAGACAAAGGCCTTCCTAAGGTTGATGCTTTGCACCAACCGCATCCGGCAAGGCCCGTTGAGCGGGGCGGAGGATGTTCTCGCTGACATGAGACCCGAGCTTCGCCGACCACTCTCAGACATCATCGAGCTGAAACGCGCCACAGAGGCGATCACGAACGACGACCTGCAAGATGCCACGACCAGGGTTGCAGGACTGAGGGACAGTCTGCATCAAGCTCTTGGGGCATTGAGCTTGGCCAGTGCATTCTGGGCGAGGTCAAAAGATGCCGAGAATGGCTCGCCTGGCGATCGGGACTCCGCTGACCGAGCCTTGCAACTCGCGGTTGGCGCTTTAAGAAGCGTTCCCGAACATCTTCGACCGCATGTACGCATCAAACTTGCGGCTGTCTTAGCCAAGCGTGACCAAACCGAAGAGGCATTGGGCGCGCTAGAATTCGGGCTGCAGGGACTTAACACGGACCGATCGAACGAGAAGATCGGGGAGTTGGTGGTTTCGGTCACAGCCTCCCAGGACGGGAAACTTTATGCAGAGACAGATTTCGATGGCGAGCTCATTTACATTGATCACCTTGATCCGCCTAACTTACGTGACGCCCACTTCGTGTGGACGATTTCCTACCTGTCGTCGTCTCCCGAAACGGACCTGGATCGACTGGACGCAATAGCGTCCAAGTCCGTCGACCCGCGACTGCGAGCAGATGGACTGGTCGCAGTCGCAAAAGGGGCACTTGCCAGAGCTTTTGACATAAAGACGGAATAGTCATCAAGCCACTGACCAGCGAAGTCCATCGGCTCTTCCCTTGATGCTAATGATTGGACGATCAGAAGCTAGCTAGCAATACGGGAAACATCCCATAATCCAGGGCGTTGCAGTCAGAACGAGGAGATAGAGCAGGGGCTGGAACAAGACCGACGCCTTGAGAAGCTCCTTTGCGTGACAGGGCTGGCTTGGTCCGAGGCGCCGCCACCAGCGGGCCAGCCTGGCGTGCGAGGGCGGAGTCAGATTTCTTCCGGCGCTGGCTCACCGACAAACGCCATCGCGCTACTGTAGAAGGTTAGGAGCCACGATTCACCATGCGTTATCCGGAACACTTGATTTATGCCATGCGCGAAGAGCTGACACGCCACGGCGTCGAGGAGGCCCGTACTCCCGAGGACGTGGACCGCATTCTCGGGCCGGGGAGCGGCCGCGTCCTCGTGGTTGTCAATTCCGTCTGCGGATGCGCGGCCGGATGCGCGCGCCCGGGAGTGGTGCAGTCGCTCCAAGCGGAAACGCGCCCGGACAAGATCGCCACGGTGTTCGCGGGAGCGGATCTGGAAGCGACCGCCCACCTGCGGCAAAAGCTGGCAATGTACCCGCCATCGTCGCCCTCGTTCGCCCTTTTCCGGGACGGCGAGCCCGTCTACATGATGCATCGCTACGAAATCGAGGGCCAGCCGGCGTCCGTGGTCGCCGACAAGCTTCGGGCAGCCTACGCCGCTCACTGCGCAGAGCCGCAAGCCGAAGCCGTGTAAAGCATTAGGCCGCCTCGCGGGCCCGTTGATCGCTCAGCCGTTCCTCGACCCAAGCCTTGGCGCGCTCGGCCGAGCGCCGCTTGACGTCTTCGTATCCGCGAATCTCGCGCGGGGCCTCGGCAATCTCGGCCGCAGCGTCCAAGGTCGTGGCGTCAAGCTGATCGAGCAGCGCGTCCACCAAGTCCCTGTACCAGCCGATCAAGGCGCGTTCTTCCCTCCGGGCTGCCAGCCAGCCAAACGGATCGAGAGCCGTCCCACGCAGGATCTTGCCACGGGCGAGCAGCCGGAGTGCCGGACGGATCCAAGGCCCGAATCCGATCTTGTTGCGGAAGCCCAGCCGGCGGAGCACCGGCGGGTGCAAATGGTACACCAGCCTGCGCGGCTCTTCGAAGGTTCCGGCGACCCGCTGTTCGAACGCGGGATCGGTCAGCAGGCGCGCTACCTCGTACTCGTCCTTGTACGCCATCAGCTTGTGCAGGTTCCAGGCCACGGCGCGAGCGAGCTTGTCGCTTCCGGGCAGCACCCGCGACTCGGCTTCCCTGACGCGGTCAACGAAGCGGCGGTACTCCTCGGCGTAGGCTGCGTTCCAGTACGCCGACAGTTCCCTCTCGCGGTCCTCGACCAAGGCTTCCAGCGACTGCGGCACCGAAGCGGTCCGGGAAACGGGCAGGAACGGCTGTAGCAAGGCCGGGTCGCGGGCGTACTGCCGTCCCCAGGAGAAAACCTCGAGGTTGCGCTTCACGGCGACGCCGTTCAGGCGCACGGCCTGCTCGAGCGCTTCCGCCGTGAGCGGCAGCAAGCCCCTCTGGTAGGCGACGCCGACAAGGAATATGTTGCTGAAGATGTGGCTGCCGAACAGCGTCTCCGCGAAGGCAGACGCATTGACAAACTCGCATTGGTCGCGACGCGTCCCGCTCCGCACCGCCTCGAGGTAGCCGCCGTCGGGGGAGAGCACGGTCAGGCCCTTGCGAATCGCCTCGCCGGTAAGGATCTCCTTCGAATTGACGAGCGCAACGGTTCGCTCCGGTTCGCAGCACTGCAGATTCTTGGGATAGGCGGCTCCGACAAGGTCGAAGCCCAGAAGCAGGTCGGCACATCCTGGAGGGATGCGCTGCGACGACTCGATCGGCGCCTCGCTCAGCGTGATATGCGCGACCACCGCTCCGCCCTTTTGCGCCACTCCAGTCTGGTCCAGGGTGATCGCATGCAACCCGTCCATGCGGGCGGCGGTCGCCAGCAGCGCGTTGATGGTCACGACACCCGTGCCGCCCACGCCGGGCATGAGGATGTGGTATCCCTCCCCGGCCCGCGCCTTGCCGCCAGGCTCGGGCAGCGTTAGCTCCGGTAGCTCGGGCAGCGGCTTGCGCCGGAGCCCGGTCCCGCCCTCGATCTCGACGGAGACAAACGAGGGGCAATCACCCCAAGTGCAGGTGTAGTCGGCGTTGCACGACGATTGATGCACGCGGGTCTTGGGACCGTACTCGGTGTCCACTGGCAGCAGCGAGACACAGTTCGCCTGCCTCACGCAGTCCCCGCAGCCCTCGCAAACGCGCTCGTTGATCATGATCCGGCGCTCGGGCTGGGGCAGGATGCCGCGATTGCGCCGGCGCCGCTTTTCCGCCGCGCAGAGCTGATCGTAGATCATGACCGACACGCCCTTGGCGCGCTCAAGCTCTGCGAGCACCGCCTCGAGATCCTCGCGGGGGCGCAATTCGGCGGACGCCGCCAAACGCGACTCGCCTGCGAACTTGCCGGGAGCGTCGCTGAGGACGATGACCCGTGCGATTCCTTGGGCCGCGAGCTCGCGAGTCAAGGCCGGCACGGACAGCGCGCCGGCCGCGTCCTGTCCGCCCGTCATCGCGACCGCGTCGTTGTACAGGATCTTGAAGGTGATGTCCACGCCCGCCGCAACCGCAGCCTGCACGGCTTGGCGGCCCGAGTGGAAATACGTGCCGTCCCCGAGGTTTTGGAACAAGTGCTTCGTGCCGGAAAACGGCGCGATGCCAATCCAAGTGGCCCCCTCCGACCCCATATGAAAAAGGAATTCGATGCCGCGACCCACATCCCGCATCAGGCCCGCCATGCCGTGGCACCCGATCCCGCCGCCCGCAAGCTGCCCCTCGAGCAGCAGTGTGGAGCGATTATGCGGGCAGCCCGAGCAGTAGCTCGGCGTCCGCGCGCCGCGCGCGGAGCGGAATCCCGCCGGATGCGGCGCCTGCGGCGAGAAGTCCGGGGGTTCGACGGGCAGATTGAGGGCCGGCCCCAGGAACCGGTGGAGCGCCAGCGCAATCACGCCTGCGTCCAGCTCCCCGGGTGACGGCAGCAGAGTCTCGCCCGCGGCGTCCTTCTTGCCGTAGACGGCCGGGCGCTCGGCGCGGTTGTACAGCAGCTCGCGCAACTGCAGCTCGACAAACGAGCGCTTCTCCTCGATGACAAGGAGGGTCTCCAGGCCTCGTGCGAACTCGCCAACAACCTCCGGCTCGAGGGGATAGGACATGCCCAGCTTGAGGACCCGGACGCCGGCACTCCGCAGCTCGTCGTCGCCGACTCCGAGGAGCCGCAGCGCCGACGCCAGGTCGGCGTAGCTCTTGCCAGTCGTGACGATGCCGAACCGGTCGGAATCGTGCCTGGAAGTGATCCGGTTGAGAGAATTGGCCCGGGCGAACGCGCGCGCCGCCTGCAGGCGATGCTCGTGGACCTCGGCCTCCAGGGTCAAGCTGTACGGCACGACGAGCATCGTGCCCAGCGCCTTGCGGTAGGGCTCGCCGCCTATCAGAAGTTCCGGGATCTCAACCGGGCAGCGATCCGGGCCGAAATCCACGATCGCCCCGCCGTCGCAGATATCTGTGGACAGCTTGAGCCCAGCCCATGACCCCCCGAATCGCGACATCTCTATGCCGTACAACCCGAAGTCCAGCACCTCCTGGGTGTTGGACGGGTTCAGGACCGGGACAGCGTAGTTGTAAAGCGTGAGCTCGCTCTGGTGGGGAATCGACGAGCTCTTGGAAATATGGTCGTCGCCCGCGAGGGCTAAAGCGCCGCAATTCTCCCCGATCCCTGCGAAATTGGCATGGCGAAGGGCGTCACCGCTGCGGTCAAGCCCTGGGCCCTTGCCGTACCAGATGCCCACGGCTCCGTCGTAAAGCGGTTGCGGGAACGTCTGGAAGAGCTGGCTGCCCATGACGGCCGTGAGCGCCAGCTCTTCGTTGACGCCGGGCACGAAACGGATCCCGTGTTGGTCCAGGAAATTTCCGGCGCGCTCCAAAGCCAGGTCGTAGCCGCCGAGTGGCGAGCCCTCGTATCCGGAAATAAGGCAACCGGTGTTCAGGCCCGCCCTGCGGTCCCGCCGCATCTGCTCGATGGGGAGGCGGACCAGCGCCTGGATGCCCGACATGTAGGCCGCTCCGGCTTCCAGCGCGAATTTGTCATCGAGCGATACGGAGCCGATCGGCATTCTGCGAATTCCCTGCATGCCGCACGCCCGGCGGAAGCATAGGCGCTCACGCGCGGCGCGCCCCGGGGCGGCCGTCCTCGACAACGAACTCCGCGAGCGTTTGCCGCGGGGCGCCGCGCCTCGTCACCGAATCGAGCACCCGGTAGCGCGCCGTGCAAAGCCGAGCCGTCAGTTCGCAACTCACGTATCCGCGCTGGGCGTTGTGCAGCTTGACGAAAGGATTATCGCGCATTACGCCCTCGGCGTACTCGGCGTTCGGCCCGCCGTCGCCGCTAGAGCTGATCGATGTGCCGACAAATTCCGTCGCCACGACCCGCGAGCCGGGGTCATCGAAGTCCTCGAGGAGGTCGTTGACCCAGTTGCTGTGAATGTCGCCCGTCAGGACGATCGGATTGCGCGCGCGGCTCTCCCCGAAGAAATGCAGCAGCTGGTCGCGCGGGGCGTCGTAGCCGGACCACTGATCCATGCTGTAGGCGACATCCTCGCCGGGAAGGCGGTCCACCCGCGCCATCATGATCTGCTGAGGCAAGACGTTCCAAGCGGCGCGCGACCGGCGCAAGCCGGCGAACAGCCAGTCCTGCTGGCTCTTTCCTAGCAGCGAGGCGCGCGGGTCGGCCGTGCCGACGCAGGGCGGCTTGGTGCGATCTCCGCAGGGCTGGTCCGTGCGGTACTGGCGGGTGTCGAGCACGGCGAAGTGCGCGAGCTGTCCGAACGACAAGCTTCGATACAGCAGCATGGACGATCCCTGCGGGATCTGCGCCGCTCGCAACGGCATGTGCTCGTAATAGGCCTGGTACGCCGACGCGCGCCGCTCCAGGAACGTGCCGCGATCGACACCGGGCTGCTCGGAAACGTCTGCCGCGTAGTTGTTGTCCAACTCGTGGTCGTCCCAGGTGACGATCCATGGGCACGCCGCGTGCGCGGCTTGGAGGTCCGAGTCGGTGCGGTACAGAGCGTAGCGGTTGCGGTAGTCGTCGATTGTATTCAGCTCTCCGCCTTGGTGCGCCCGCACGCGAGGGCGGGCGGCTCCCTCGTAAATGTAGTCCCCCAGATGAAAGACGAGATCGGGATGCTCGTCAGCCATGTGCCCGTAAGCGGTGTAATAGCCAGTTTCGAAGTGCTGGCATGACGCGAACGCGAATGCAAGCCGTTCCGGCGTGGAACCCGGCGCAGGCATGGTGCGCGCTCGTCCGGGACCGCTTTCGTCCTCGCCGGCGGCGAACCGGTACCAGTACCATCGATCGGGATCGAGACCGCTGACCTCGACATGCACCGAGTGCGCGAGCCGGGGGTCGGCCACGGCCGTGCCGGACTTGACGATCCGGCGGAAGCCGGCTTCGGCCGCCACCTCCCAGCGCACGGCGATCTCCTCGTCGTCGAGCCCGCCGCCGCTGAGCGGCTCGGGCGCAAGGCGCGTCCAGAGGACGAAACCGTCCGGGCCCGGGTCGCCCGACGCCACGCCGAGAGTGAAAGGGTTCGTCTTGAAGCGAGGCTTTTGCCCTTGAGCGCCGGCGCGCAGCGCCAGTGCTGGAAGAGCCGCTAGGGAGAAGAATCGGCGACGTGCGATACGCATACAGACATGCTACCTTCGCGAGCCTGGAAGCGGGCAGTTGGCTATGCCCGTGCAATTGGGCTATATTCTTTGGAAGAAGGGTTGTTCATGATCATTCGAGCATTCGGTTTCGCACTTGCCTTGGCGGGAGCCTTTTTAGCTGGCACCTTGGTTCAACCGGTGGAGTCGCAGACCTCCAAGCGCCACTTCCTGCGGATCGATTACATGCAGATACCACCCGGGCAGGCCCTGCGCTACCGCAGACTCGAGACCGAGCTATGGAAGCCGGTACACCAAGCGCGGGTCGACAACGGCTATATCACGTCCTGGAGGCTGTACGGCCACCACTTCCCCGGAGGCGGCGACTCCTACCAGTACGTCACGGTCACCGAATTCCCGTCGCTTCAATCGATGGACGAGCTGCACTACCCGGAGCTCTTCCAACAGGTTCACGGAGCAGACTACGACACAAGCATCACCAAGGAGACGTCGGAGTCGAGAACGTTGACACACACAGACCTCTGGGCGTTGATCGACTCGGTGTCCGCCAGATAGGGCGGCTAGTGAAACCGTTGCCCCACGCCCGCTTCGCGTCCGGATCGAATCGGACTCTCATAGCATCAGCTAGGGATTCCCGGCCCAGCCCAACCAATCAGGAAGGTTCGAGATGAAGTTCCCGCAATCGAGTCGGATGGCTCCAGCCATCCTCGCGATCACAGCCCTTGCTGGCTCGCACTGCACCGTGGGGAAATATCCGCCCGACGAGCACAACAAAGTGGCCCGGCCATTCGTCTACGACAGCGCCGCCTTGGATCCGTTCGGGGTCTTGCTGGCCGGCAGGACGAGTGTCACGACCGGCCAGGTGTTCAATCTTTCCGAGGAAGCCCTCGAGGGCGGGTCCGAAATGCAGCTGCTCAGTGCCTTGCCGGACTACAGTTCGGATGGCCGGGCGAGCCAGGAGTCGCTCTACGAGGGGCTGGTGCGGCCGTTCACGGCGCCGCCAGATTCCGAAGAGGGCTTCGAAAGCTCCAAGCTGCCGCCCGAGCTTTGGACCGAGAACGGGACCCTGCTGAACCGTGCCCAGAGAATACTGTACCGGCTGCGGGAAGAGAAGGTCCACGAGGGCAACCCGCTCCGCTACGTCGAGAATCTCGGCCTGCTGCTATACGCGACGCTGGAGTTGAACTACGCACCAGCCAATGACCGGTTCGCGGCCATTATCCAACGGCTCTCCAAGGTACCGGGCTACCTGCAGACCGCCCAGTCCAACCTGAGCTCCTCGTCAGAGCTGAACATCGCAGCGGCCCGGGAATCGACAAAGGGCGTGATCAACCTGATTCGCAACGATGTTGCGGAAAAGATGCCCTCCGGCATGAAATCAGGTTTCGACGAAACTGCTGACCAGGCTGTGGCAGCGCTCCAGGGGTTCGACAGATTCTTGGGCGGCCTCCCGTCCGGGGACAATTGGCGCGCCGGGGCGGCACTTGTCCATCGCAAGCTTGAACTGGACAGCGGGCGGCAGCTAGCTCCCATAGAGACGGTCCTCTCTAAGTTCGATGCGGACTTCGAAGCCGCCCATTCGGAATTGGTCAGGGCTGCCGAGCCGATCAACCGGCGCATTTACGGTGGTGCACGCCCGCGCGACGACTACAGGCTGATCAACGACGTGCTCGAAGTCCTCGAAGGGGAGAATCGCGCCCGCAGCAATCGCGGCATGATGGACCAAATGACGAAGGACACCGACGAGGCGCGCAAGATCTGCAACGACGAGGAAATCGCGCCGGTTTCGGACGAGCTCAAGTTGCAGGTCGTCGAAACTCCGGAGTTCATGCGGGTCTCGGTGCCGCTCGCAGGCGGTATCGGTCCGACCGCTGCCGCAGGCGACAACACGGGCATCGTGTGGCTGACCCCCGCCCCGCCGGACGCATCCCGCGCGGAACTCAGGGATCGCCTGACAACGAACAACCTCCACCAGCTCAAGCTGCTCGCGTTGCGTTACGGGATCCCGGGGTACGCGCTGATCGGCTCGCTCGCATCCGACATGGAAACGGAAGAGAAGAAGCTCGTCCATCTGATCGAGCCGCTGCCTGGCTTCATCCACGGATGGCCGATCTACATCACCGAGACCACAGTCGGCACCGCCTACGACGAAGACGTGAACTTCATCTGGCTCAAATACAAGCTGCAGACCGTCGGAGCCGCTCTGGTAGACCTGCAAATGCACACGGAAGACCTGAGCCCGGGCGACGCGGTTCGGTTTCTGACCAGACGGGCCCACATGGAGAGCAGTGCCGCGCGGGCGCTCGTCCGTTCAATCCAAGTCAATCCGACCGCGGCCGCGACCACCTACATCGGGTGGCAGGGCTGGCAGCAGCTCCGGGCGCACTACCAAGAAACGACCCAGGACTTCAGCCTGACCTCGTTCCACGGCAAGGCCCTCCGCATGGGGTCGATGCCACTCGTCGAGTTCTCCTACGCAGTCAGCGAAGCCGCTGGTCGGCTATCCCTAGAGGACATCGACGAGTAGGCTTTCTGGGGGGGAAGCGAGGCGATTCCTCGCGCTCTTCCCGTCGTGCATAATAGAAAGACGGGCGTGTACGCGCCTGCGCTCCCGAGGCTGGGCCCCGGCCAAGTAGAGATTCCCCGGGGAACTTGCAGGGAAGCGGAGCGCGTTCGGAGAGCAAGAACGTGCCGAAACTCAAGACCCATCGAGGAGCAGCCAAGCGCTTCAAGCTGACCGGCAGCGGCAAGGTGAGGCGTCGGCACGCTCTCAAGAACCACATTCTTACGAAGAAGACCCGCAAGCGCAAGCGTCATCTGCGGCAGAGCACTGAGGTCAGTCCGGCCTTTGCCAAGGAAGTGCGCCGAATGATCTCCAGCTAGGGTCAGCGCTAGTACTAAGAGATCCGCAAAGAGACGCTCGTTGCCGCGCTAGAGGCCACGAAGGAGGAAAACGTGCCGAGAGTGAAGCGAGGCAATCATCGCCTCAAGAAACGGAAACGCGTGCTCGCCAAGGCCAAGGGCTACTACCTAGCGAAAAGCAAGCTGTACAGGTATGCTCGCGAGGCCGTCAACCGCGCGGACCAATTCGCGTATATCGGGCGACGGCTCAAGAAGCGCGATTTCCGATCTTTGTGGATCACGCGGATCAGCGCTGCCGCGCGCTCCCACGGGCTGAACTACAGCCGCTTCATACATGGTCTGAAAGACGCCGGAATCGATCTCAATCGCAAGATGCTCGCGGACATGGCCGTGCGGGATCCCAAGGGGTTCGAGCAATTGGCGGCGAAGGTGAAGGCCACGCTCGCGGAGGCCGAGGCAGGAGCCTCTTCGTAGACCGGCCCGCGGCCAGGCCGCGCTGCAACCCGTGTCGATCAAGGAGAAGACCGGTCGCCCGATCGGCGACCTGCTCGCGGAGGGCGAGTCACCCGACGAATTGTACGCGGCACTGAGGGCCGCATTTGAGGCGGACAGGAACGCAGCCTCGACCGATCGGCATGTGCGTTCCCTGCGGGACCGCTGGCTCGGACGGCGCAACGGCCTCCTGTCGGCGGCCAACGAGCACTGGCTGAAAGCGGCCCCCCGAGAACTAAAGCCGACCATCGGCAGGCTGCAGAACATCCTGCGAGGGCAGCTCCAGGCTGCTGTCAAGGAAGCGGCGCGGGCCGCGTCCAAGCCGGTCGCCACAGACACCGGCTTGGACGTGACGCTCCCCGGCCAGGAGCGCGTTCTGGGCGCGGTCCACCCTGTCCGGCTCGCCTTGGAGGAGGTCTTGGACATCTTCAGGCCACTGGGCTACAGCGTCACGGAAGGGCCGGAGATCGAGTCTTTCTTCTATAACTTCGAAGCGCTCAACTTCCCCGCCAACCATCCCGCAGTGGACGAGATGGACACGCTATTCCTCGAGGACAGGGTGCTGCTGCGCACGCACACGTCGCCGTGCCAGATCCGCATCATGGAGGCCGAGACGCCTCCGCTGCGCTCCGTGGTTCACGGAAAGGTCTACCGCAACGACACCCCCGACGCCACGCACAGCCCGATGTTCCACCAGCTCGAGATGTTCGCGGTTGACACCAATATCACGTTCGGGGATCTGAAGGGGACACTGGAGCACTTTGCGCGGCGATTCTTCGGACCCGCCACGAAGGCACGCTTTCGTCCCAGCTATTTCCCCTTCACCGAGCCCAGCGCCGAAGTGGACATCACCTGTCCGTTCTGCAGCGGAAACGGCTGCCGCATATGCAAGCGGACCGGCTTCATCGAAGTGCTGGGGTGCGGCATGATCGATCCCAGCGTTTTGCGCAACGCAGGCCTCGATCCGTACCGCTACCAGGGATTCGCGGCGGGCTTCGGGCTCGATCGGTTCGCGATGCTGAAGTACGGCATCGACGACATTCTGATGATGTACCAAGGCGACGTGCGCTTCTTGAGGCAATTCCGCTAGATGCTCCTCCTGCTCAGCTGGCTAAGGGACTTCGTGGAGATCAGGGAGTCTCCGCGCGAGCTCGCGCATGCGCTCACGATGGCGGGGATGGCGGTAGATGCGATCGACGACGCCGACGGCGATTCGCTCTTCGAATTCGACATCACCAGCAACCGTCCGGACGCCATGAACCACCGCGGCATGGCTCGCGAAATCGCGTCCATTTACCGCAGGCCTCTGCGACGTCCGGCAATCAATGTCGCAGAGTCCGCGATTCCGGCCTCGACCCGGGCCGCCGTCGAGATCGAGGACACGGACTCGTGCCTGCGATACGTGGGACGGGTGTTCGAGGACGTGCGAGTGCAGCCGTCGCCGGACTGGATGCGGAGGCGACTGGAACTGTGCGGGGTGCGGTCGATCAACAACCTCGCAGACCTGACCAACTACGTGCTGCTGGAAATGGGACAGCCGACGCACGCATTTGATCTCGACACGCTCGCTGGAAGGCGCATCATCGTCCGGCGAGCGATGGAAGGCGAATCCCTGCTGACGCTCGACGGCGAGCGTCGGGATCTCACGCCGGATCAGCTCGCCATCTGCGACGGGCGGCAACCGGTCGCCCTGGCAGGTGTCATGGGCGGGGCAGAGACCGAGATCACAAGCGAGACCCGCAACGTGCTGCTGGAGGCTGCATGGTTTCGTCCGGCTATGGTGCGCAACGCATCACGCCGGTTCAAGCTCTTCACCGAAGCATCGCATCGATTCGAGCGCGGCGCGGATTGGGGCGGCGCGGTTTGGGCCGCCGATCGCATCGCATCGCTGCTGAGCGAGACCGGGTGCGGCACGGTGCTGGGCGGCCGCATCGACTGCTATCCGCAGGCTCGTTCCTTGCCGGTCATGCGACTGGAGCGAGAGCGCATCCGCCGCCTGCTAGGCGTGTCCGTCGACAGCGGGGACGTCGAGGCGATCCTGACTTCGCTCGGCTTCCGCCCAGTCGCGGACGGCACCGGATGGTCGGTCCCGGCGGTGAGCCACCGCCTCGACGTCGAACGCGAGATTGACCTGATTGAGGAGATCGCCCGCATTTACGGCTTCGAGAAGATTCCCGGAACGCTCCCGCCCGTGGGCATCGCGCCCGTCGAAGCACGGCTTGTCGCGGAGGAGGAGCGGATGCGCGCCGACGCGCGCGGTCTCGGCTACGACGAGACGATCGGGTTCTCGTTCATCTCGTCGCAAGAATCGCGCCGCTTCGGGAGCGCCACGGGCATCAAGCTGCGCAACCCGCTCTCGCGTCTCTGGGACGTCATGCGCAACAGCTCCGTGCCGACGATGGTGCGGGCTCTGGAATGGAATTTGAAGCGCAGCCAGCCGCATGTCCGCCTGGCCGAGTTCGGTCGCACGTATGAGAAGTCAGGCAGGGACTACCGAGAGCCGCGGGTCCTGACGCTGGGCGCGAGCGGGACGCTGCGTCCGCGGTCCTGGAATGACGCGGCACGCCCCTTCGGCTACTACGACATGAAGGCGGATGTCGCGACGCTGCTGCGGCCGTTCGCCACAGGCAGTCTGCGCTTCGACACCAAGAAGGTGCCGTCATATTACCGCCAAGGACATGCCTCGTCGGTACGGTCAGGAAAAGACATCCTGGCGAGTTTTGGCGAGCTGGAACCGCGAATTACCAGGGAGCGCAAGATCCGCACGCCTGTATTCGTCGCTGAGATCTTCTTGGAGCGGATCTACGGGTTCGGGCTGCGGCGACCCGGTCATCGACAGCTGCCAAGGGTACCGGCCGTCAGCCGGGATTTCTCTTTGCTGGTGCCCGAAGGCGTGGAATTCGAGAGCGTGGTCGAGGCTGTGGGAGCGATGGAAGCCCTCAAGAGCGTAGAGCCAGCCGAAGTCTTCCGTGGAGCGAAGCTGCCGCCGGGCTACTACAGTCTGCTGCTGCGCGCATCTTGGCAGCGCCTTGAAAAGAGCCTAACGGACGACGAAGTGAATGCGTTCGCTGATACCCTACGCTCCGCACTGAAGACAAAGCTGGGCATCAAGCCCCGCACCTGACGGCTGTTACCGCAAGCGGTAGATCGCGTACGCGCGCTCGCGCGGTTCCGATCCCAGCTTCCAGAGGCTGCGAAGTTCCTCGTAGGAATGCTCCCAGGCCAGTTCGTAGCGGTCGTCCAGCGCCTTCGGTGTGCGGTCCCTGGCGTCCCAGAGGACGAACCAATCCGGATCCGGATAGTCGTCGAACTGATCTGCTGGAATCTTGTCTCGAAACCGCTTGTTGTATTCCACATCGGCGTCGAGCAGGTTCACCCAGCGGCGGTCCGGCACATAGTAATTTGCCATCATGCCCTTGACGTTACGGAAATAGGCGATCCGGTCTCCCGGCTCCGTGTTGGCGGCCAGGAAATCGAGCAGGGGTTGATTGTGCTCGTCGTATTGCAAGAACTGGCGCAGTACCACCTGCTCTGTCCCGCCGCTCGCCAAGTCGAGGTTCGGCCAGAGGCTAGCTCCCACGAAGCACGCGATCGCAGCGCCTCTGCGACGTTGGCCGTGCAGCCCGGTCGCGGCCAGGCCGATCAGAACCACTGCAGCCGGGCAGCTCTGGTAGTAATAGCGGGGCAGCGTCCCGCGGCCCGCCACGAGAATCGTGAACAGCGGGCAGACCACGACGATCAGGCCTGCCAGAAGCGCCATCTTGGCATGCTGGCCCGGACGCTCGATCCGTGTCCAAAGATAGTACGCGGTGGCTGGGACGGCTAGGAAAAGCAGGCCGAAAAGGATGAACGCCGGATCGGAAGTCCGTCGCAGCCAAGGTTCTGGAATGACGAATCCGAGCGTCGGCACGGCCGCCGCCAGGCAGACCAAGGCTTTTCGGGCCCAAGATTCCCGCGAGATCGAGGCCCTGGCGACTAGCGCCGCAGCGGGAACGAGGAACACGATCGGCACCCAGCGCCAGTAGTCCGATCCCCTTCGAGAGATCACGTACTTGAAGTTCTCCCAAAAAGTGTTTTCGCTGCCCGGGCGCCACTCCGTCAGGTACTCCGCGTGCAGGAGCCAGAATTCGACACCTAGCAAGACCGCCAGCACTGCGGACGCTCCGCAGAGGCGCAAGAGAACCGGGCGATCCGTAATCAGAAGAAACAACCCGAGCGCTAGCCAGGTGGCAGCGAAGCTGAGGTAATTCCCCGCATAGAGAAGGCAACCTATCAGGCACAGCTGGACGTGGAACGACCAACGCCTGCCTAAGCCGGGATCGCGCAGGTAGCGGGCGACCTGAAGGAGCAACAGCACGGTCGCAAAGACGATCAAGATGTAGTAGCGACCTTGTCGAGCTGCATGAAGGAAATAGATGGAGGCACTGGCGGAAACCGGCAGCGCGTACGGTAGCCAGGCCGGGCCGCCTAGCATCCGACCCAGGCAATACAGCAGCCCCAAGGTCCAGAGCCCGAACAGGGCGAACGGAAGCCTGGCCTGGAAGGTGCCGCCGCCGAGCAGCTTGTGGCCCGCCGCGGCCACATAAATCTGCAGGTAGCTCTGCATCGCGGGCAGGAGCCCGGAGTTGACGTCGTGCCCGTCATCGTCCTGAACGAGCAGCTGGCTAGCCTCGCGGTCGAAGACATAGGGCAAAGCGCTCCCGCTGTCCGCCATCAGGCGGCCCCATACTGCTGTGGTTGCCTCGTCCCGCCATAGGGGGACACCGTCCAGCCGCCAAAAGATCGCCGCCGCGCAGACTAGGAGCGTCGCGATGGCCGGTCCGCGCTTCATCTGGCAAGCACTAAGGTCGGTCGCTCAACGGAATCCCGGATCCGCCCTGCCTCCGACAGCGTTCCTATGACGACCAAGTCGTGCGGAACTCTGGAAAAAGCGTCAGGCCGCCACAGGCGAAGAGCGTCTGGCCGGTGATATACGAGGCGTCGTCAGATGCCAGAAACGCGAAAACGGCGGCGATCTCTTCGGAATCGCCTGCGCGCCCCATCGGGATGTGGGATTCCACGACCTTCTTGGCGGCGGGGTCATTGATCCAGCTCATATTGATCGGTGTGACGATCGCGCCAGGGCCAACGGCATTGACTCGAATGCCCCGGTCGGCGTACTCCAGGGCCAAGGTCTTGGTGAGATTCTCCATGCCGCCCTTGGACACGGAATACGGCAGGTACTGGGGCTTCGGGATGATCTCGTGAACACTCGAGTTGTTGACAATAACGCCCCCGCCAGGTCGTGTTAGGAAGTGCTTGATTGCCTCGCGGCTGCACATGTAGCAGCCGCGCAGATTCACTCCGAGGATCCGGTCAAAGTCCTGGGTCAAGCTCTCGTCGCTTGGCGCCGGCTTCTGGATGCCGGCGTTATTGATCATCACGTCCAAGCGACCCCATTCGCCCAACACGGATTCGAACATCCCCTTGACGGATGGCTCGTCCGAAACGTCGGCCTTGTGGATGAAAACGCTGGCGCCGTCAAAGCCGCCTTCCGCGTGAGCTTGCCGCACTTGCCGGGCAGTGCTGGCACCGCCGGCATCGTTGCGGCTGTAGTTGATTGCGACGCTGGCACCCTCCTGCGCGAAGCGGATCGCGATAGCCTCGCCGATGCCGGCCGAAGCGCCTGTTACAAGAACATTCTTGCCAATAAATCGTTGATGCATATTGCCTAGCGGGGCAAGCAGGTAACACTTTTCCCCTAGCCTTTCAGATTGTAACCCGCTTCGCTGCCCGCTCGACCGTATTCGAGACGGACGCGGGACCGCGAACTGGCAGGCAACCGCAAGTCACCGCAAGAGCCGCCAAGAGGCGAGCGATCGAACCGTCGATTCACCTGGCGTCGGAGTCACGGACGGCTCGTTCCAGCTTGTTCCGCCCGGGAACAGGAAGGACGAGTTCGATTGCCGGGACATCGAGAGGTCTGCGACGGCGCCCCAAGGCCGTGTGCAGGGGAGATCCCTTGCGCGGCAGGGAGACCGAGCACGGGGCGGCGGCGATGAATTCACCGGATGCAAGACAAGCGCGTCTCGGAGTGAAGCGCGGCGGTTGATGAAGGTCACGGCCAGCCGCTCTCGCCGAGACGCAATCGCCCGCGCCGAGTCATGTGCCGGTGACTCGATCGAGCAAGCAACTGCGAGCGGATTCTCTCCGCGTTTCGGAAGCCCGCCCATCCTTGGCGAATTGTCACGATCCCGCGGATAGGATGCAACTCGGCGGATTCACCGTCAACCCGTCGCTATTGCCCGATGGCGTGTAAAACGATCGTCCGCCGGTGCGGACGGCGGCGATGCTCAAACAAGTAGATTCCTTGCCAAGTCCCGAGCGCGAGCCGGCTTCCGATTACAGGTATCGACAAATGAGTCTGGGTCAGGGCTGCCCGGATATGCGCCGGCATGTCATCCGGTCCTTCCATCGTGTGACGGTAAAGGCGGTTGTCTTCGGGAACCAGCCGCGCGAAGAATTGCTCGAGGTCATAGACGACGTCCGGGTCGGCGTTCTCTTGGATCGTCAGTGACGCCGAGGTGTGCCGCAAATACACCGTCAGCATGCCAGTGTCAACCGCAAGGCTAGCCACCCAGTCCGAAATTGGTCTGGTGATTTCTGATAGTCCCTTGCCCTGCGTCCGGATGTTCAGGTTTCGAATGGACTGCTTCATCTGAGACACCTCACAATTCTCTCTCTGGCCACTGCAGGTATCCGAGACGAGGGTTGGGCGGCAGCCAACACGCTAGCAGGTTTCGCCCATTTAACAGGCCCGAGTGCGGCCGCTTTCGAGCGCTTGGCGCACGTGACTAAATCCCCAGAGACCCTGCGTGCCACTCCTCAACTTGGGGAGAGCATGAGCTCGCCGGGGTCGGCCGGCAAGCGCAGCATCTGATCGACAATCGCGATCGGCGGTCGGTTCGCGCCCCGGCCGAGATGGGACAGTGCGGTTGCGTTTCTAGCCCCAACCCAGCAAACGCCAGGACAAGCGTCTCAAGTTCCAAGTCACACTCCAATTCCTTGGCGTAGTAGCCGCATGGGAGATACGATTGCTTTCCCGCGAGGTTTTCGAAGTCGAAGAGCGCCCCCAACTGCGACTGGGCTATGCCGCTATCGAGGATTCTCTCTGCTGCTTGATCGGAAGCAATGCCGGGCCTCTCGAGCACCGTCGCGAGCACGGGGCAGCTACCGGGCTAAGACAGGAATTGCAGACAAGAATCCCGTCCCGCCTTCTTCGATCTGAGCGGGGCCCATCCAGGCACTAGCCGATCACCGATTCCTTCTGCATCGACCGTAGCCGGGCTCCGGCGGTGAGTTAGCACCGTTGCAACACCGCCCGCGACAGGGATATGCGCTCGGATCCGCTTTCTTCGCATGCGTTCCGAAAGAACTTCAAGGGCTTCCAGAATCTTCATCCGGTCCAGGCCTCCAGACACGCTTCTCCGCTCCCCGGGCGTCCAGTTCCATCGGATCCGGCAAAGCTCGGTGTCAAATGGACGCCGCCGGGGCGGACAGCAGCGAGTGCGTCGCAACTACCGGATTCCTCGAAATCACCCAAGGGTGGTCGAGGGATCGCTTCGGCTCTGCTGTCCAAGCCGGTATCGGCAGATTATGCAGGCGCGATATGTGTTTCGCCACTGCAGCAAGCAGGAGACACCCCATCGCGTGTCCGCCAGCGGCGCTGCATCCCGCAGCGCGCAAATCTGCTCTGCGCGCGATGCGAGTCTTCGGGTGCCACCTGTATCACGCAGCTTTGGTCCGCGAGCCGAAAACTGCATCCCAGAATCGCCCTCAGCGTACATGCATGAATACTATGCACTCAGGGAAATCGGGTTCCTGGTAGCACGCTGCGAGCGGGCCGGCGTCTAATGCCGCATCGGGGTACAATCACTTATCACCAACGGGTCACGCAATGCAATCGATGGCAGGCCTGGGCGGCAATCGCCACGGGCGCGCCGCAAGATTATTCGAGGCGGTGACGGGATCATCGGAAACTTCGACACCGAATCCGCCCAAAGAAAGTGTCCGGTAGGTTCGGGAACTTGCGGATTGCTGCCCAGCGCGAGACCGATGCCGCTATTTTGCGGCAGCAAACTGCGATGCCGGTAACCGAGTGGGCCGCGAACCCAGTCGATTCACTCTCAACCTGTACTCGTGGAGCCTAGGGCGTGACCGCATGAATATCCTAGTCTCCGCTGGCGAGGCCTCCGGTGATCGATACGCAGCAGGGGTGGTTTCCGCTTTGAAACGAACACTGCCAGGAGCCCGGTTTTTCGGATGCGGAGGCCCTCGCATGAGAGAAGCGGGAGTGCAGGCAGTGGTACGCACGGAAGATCTCGCAGTAGTCGGCCTGTTCGAGGTCATGCGCCACGTTCCCCGAATCCACGGCTTGTTCCGGAGGCTGGCGGGCATGGCGAGCGAAGCGCGTCCGGATCTGGCGATCCTGACGGACGCCCCTGATTTCAATCTGAGGCTCGCAGCACGGTTGCGCCGCTTGGGGGTACCGATCGTCTACTACGTTGCCCCGCAAGTCTGGGCCTGGCGGCACTGGCGGATCGGGAAGATCCGAAGGCTGGTGGACCAGCTGCTGGTGATATTCCCGTTCGAGGAAGACTACTTTGCGCAGCGAGGCGTCGAAGCTTCATTCGTGGGGCACCCGCTGAGCGACTTGGCGCGAGTCGCGACCGGAAGGGGAGAGTTCTTTCGACGGCACTCCCTGGATTCCTCCAAGGAATTGGTCGCCTTGCTCCCCGGCAGCAGGCAAGGGGAATCGCTCCGGCACCTTCCTGCGCTGCAGGACGCTACAGCGAGATTGGCGGCAGAGGGAGTGCAGCAGATCGTCCTGGCGGCATCGGCCACAACCGGCAAGGGATTCTTCCAGGCTCATTGGAAGGGGCCCGCGATTCGGATTCTGGAAGGCCAGCCCCAGGACTGCATGGGGCACGCCGACGTGGCGCTGGTTGCCAGCGGCAGCGCGACGGTCGAGACCGCTATTCTCGGCACGCCCATGGTGACCTTCTACAAACTCGCCTGGCCGAGCTACCAGGTCGCGCGCTTGCTGGTCGACACACCGTTTTACAGCATGGTCAACCTGCTGGCCGGCAAGCCTGTTATCTCGGAGTGCATGCAAAAGGAATGCAAAGGTGCGAAACTTGCAAGCGAGGTACTACGTCTGCTTCGTAAGGAGACCGAACGATGCCAAATGATCGAGGAGCTGGCCCGAGTGCGCACGATGCTGCAAGCGGAGGTTCCGGCCGCGGAGCGAGCCGCCAGCGCTATCTGCAAGCGGTTCGCACTGGGCGACATCCAGAACTGTACGCAGCGATCGCCCTGATCCTGTTGTCGGGCGCATCTGATGCGCCTCTGTTCGGCCAAGTCTCGGAGACTGCGCCGCTTATTGATGTTCAGCATTACACTATCGAAGCTGCGGTGAACCTCGACGCCCAGCTGATCGAGGCCACTGCAGAAGTGCACTTCATCCCTCGCGACCCCGCCGACAACGCCGTCTTCGAACTGCACAACGCGCTGCATGTAGACGCCGCGGAGACCGAAGGGGGAAGCACTTTGAACGCGATTCGCTACCGGCAGGACTCGACGATCCACGTGAGCTTCCCCGACACTCTGCCGGTGGGCAAGCCACAGGCAATTCGGTTCCGCTACGGCGGCCGCTTGATCGGCTACGAGGACTCCCCAGCCGAAGGCTACAGCTTGGCGGAAATCACAGCCGACCGCGCGGTCCTGCTGTATGCCGGACGCTGGTTTCCGGTCAACGGGCATGGCGCGGATCGCTTCACTTCCGACATCCGGATCACCGTTCGCGACGGCATGAAGGTGCTCGGCAGCGGCGTGGGGAGCCGGTCCGAAGCCCTGGAAGGGATCCAGCACCGGTTCGAATTCGGCTATCCGTCGTTCCCGGGCTCAATCGCCATCGTTCGCGACGAACCGCCGGTTCAAGTCAGCAGCGGCAGCGCTTCCGGCTCTGTCTACATGCCGACTGCATCCGAAGACCTGGCGCTGGCCTACGCCGAGGCGGCTGCAGAAATGGTCGAGTTCTTCTCCGACCTATACGGGGCACCCTACTCGAAATCCCTCGCGATCGTTGAAATGGGCGAATACGCCCCTAACGGCTACTGGGCTCCGGGCATGGTCTTCCTGAGCCCTTACGGTCGTCGGGAGACACTCAACCGCCGGCTGCTCGGCAAGCTCGTCGCGAACCAGTGGTGGGGGTCACTTGTCGGCGCGGGCAATCGAAACCACCTATGGCTAGTCGACGGCTTGGCGGAGTACTCCGCCCTGCTCGAGATCGAGGAGTCGGAAGGCGAGGAGACGTTCGTTAACTCTTTAAGGGACACTCGTATCGAGGCTCTGACGTTCGACCAGGTTCCGCTGCGCGAGTCCAGCCGCGTCACCGACTTCTCGCCCCAAATGAACGCATTGACGTCCTCGAGGGGCGCCATGGTCTTGCACATGCTGCGCTGGCGCGTCGGTGACGAAGAGTTTTTCGGAACCTTGCGCGAGCTGGTGGGCGGCCATACGTGGGGCACGCTCACGACCGATCGCTTCCGCGAGCTGTTCGAGGACACCACCGGCAAGGACCTCGACGGGTTCTTCCTGCAGTGGACCGAGTCCAACCTCACGCCGGAATTCAAGCAGGAATACACGATCTACCGCTTGGGCGGGAACGAGGGGTTCCGAGTGATTGGCAAGATCAATCAGGACATGGACACGTTCAGCATGCCGGTGGAGCTGAAGGTCGAGACCGAGGGCGAGCCGGAGTTCCATGTGGTCGAGGTCGCGGGAAATGCCTCCGACTTCACGCTCGAGACATTCGGCAAGCCGCGGGAGGTGGTCTTGGACCCGAACCACCGCATCCTGCGCCTGGACGACGACACGCGGGTCAGTGTGGCGATCCGGCGAGGCGAGCAGCTTGTCGAACTCGGCTACTACCAAGAAGCGTTGATCGAGTACCAGCAGGCCTTGGACATCAACCGCTTCAGTTCGCTGGCGCACTACCGAACCGGCGAAGTGTTCTTCCTCCAGAGCAACTTCCAGTCCGCCGCCAACGAGTTCCGCGAGGCGCTGAACGGCGACCAGGATCCGTCCTGGGTCGAAGTTTGGTCCCACATCAGCTTGGGCAAGATCTTCGACATCACGGGCCAGCGCGAGCGCGCGGTGAACGAGTACCAACTGGCCGTCCGGACGCGGGACAACACGCAGAACGCCCAGGACGAGGCAAGCAAGTACCTAGCCAGCCCGTACCGTCGGGCCCGACCCAAGGAACGCACCTACTGAACCAAGGAGCCGCGGATCCCCGCGACGATCAAGCTCAGTACTTGGGCACGCCGGGGTCGACCTCGTCGCTCCAGCGCAGAATGCCGCCAGCCAGGTTCGTCACGCGGCTGAAGCCCATCTCCTTGAGCAGGCGCTGGGCCTTCCCGCTACGGAAGCCGCTCTTGCAGTGAACAACGATGTCCGCTGTCGAGTCGAGCTCGTGGACGTGCTGCGGAAGCGTGCCGAGAGGAATCAGGGTCGTGCCCGGAATCTTGGCAATCTCGAACTCGTGCGGCTCGCGCACATCCAGCACGAATACGTCCTCCCCGGCGTCCAGCCGCGACTTCAAGCCGGCCGGAGTGATTTCCGGAAGCTTCTCCTGGGCTGCCTCCTGCGCTGCCTGCTGAGGGATGCCGCAGAACTGCTGGTAGTCGATCAGCTCCGTGACGGTCGGATTGTCGCCGCAGACCGGGCACTCCGGATTACGGCGGAGCCTCAGCTCCCGGAAGCGCATGTTCAGGGCATCGTAAAGCAGCAGCCGCCCGCTCAGCGAATCGCCCTTGCCCAGAACGATCTTGACGGCTTCCGTCGCCTGGATGCTCCCGATGACTGCCGGCAGGATGCCGAGCACCCCGCCCTCCGCGCAACTGGGAACCAAGCCCGGCGGAGGCGGCTCGGGATACAGGCAGCGATAGCAAGGGCCCCCCTGATGGTGGAATACCGTCGCCTGGCCCTCGAAGCGGAAGATCGAGCCGTAGGCATTGGGCTTGCCGAGCAGCACGCAAGCGTCGTTCACGAGGTAGCGCGTCGGGAAGTTGTCCGTCCCGTCCACGATGACGTCGTAGTCGGCGAGGATCTCCAGCGCGTTCTCGCTGTTCAGCGCCGTCTCAAACTTGTCGACTACGAGGCGGGGATTGATGTCCTGCATCGTCTCGGCCGCCGAGTCGATCTTGGGCCGGCCGACGTCCTTTGACCCGTGAATCACCTGGCGCTGCAGGTTCGTCTCGTCGACCACATCGAAGTCGACGATCCCGATCCGGCCGACTCCCGCCGCGGCTAGGTACAGGCCCAGAGGGGCGCCCAGGCCTCCGGTCCCAACCATCAGGATCTTGGCTCCCTTCAGCTTCCTCTGGCCCTCGAGGCCGACCTCGGGCAGGATTAAGTGACGGCTGTAGCGCAGGATCTCCTCCCTGGACAGCTGCGGCAGCGTGTCGGCGCCGGCCTGAACCGGAGGGGCGGCGGTTGCGCCGCCAGCGATCGAAGGCACGATCGTGATCGTGCTTGCTGCCTGCAGCGGCGTCTCCTCCCGGTCTAGGTAGCGGATGTCGTCGTCGTCCACGTAGACGTTTACGAAGCTGCGCAGGCGACCTTGCTCGGTGAAGAGGTTGCGCTCTATCTGGGGATGCGCGCCCACCAGCTGCGAAAGCGCTTCGCCCACCGTCGCGGCATTGACTTCGACGGTATCGTGACCCGCGGCAAACTGACGCAGGGGTGTTGGAATAAGGATCGTCGCCATGCTTGCTTCCTTCCTGATGCTATCAATCACCCCATTCCCTGTCAACGTACTAGGGATTCGATCCCTGGGGAGGGATGCAAGGCCGTGAGAGAGTCGACGGGGAGGTTCGATTGCTGCAGGAAAACACCGCTTCCGGGGCCCGCTCGGCGGATCCGGCCGGTGCCGGAGCCGGGCTTCCATCTGATTGCGATCATGCGTGACGGATCGAATTCCGTGCTATCGTGCCGCCAAGCGGCTGCTCGCTGGATTCCCTTCGAGGAGGCGAGATGCCGACTTGCCTCGGCGGTTCCCCCTAGGTCTGATGACTGCTCGGGCTGGCCGCCTAGGAGAGCTTGCCAGCGCTCCGCGAACGAGCTTCCCCTCGGGTGCCCTGTCGCGCCCGAGCTGACGTGTCTCGCCAAGCCAGCGGCCAAGCCAATTCGCTTCGCTGAACGCTCGCGAGAAGTTGCCATGACTCCTCGACGGTCAAACGCGGAGGTCCGAGCATGACACCGCGCTTCTTCGCCAACCCGAGCGAGCTGCGGAAGTGGTTCCGGGAGAACTACGACAAGGCCGAGGAATTGTGGGTTGGCTACTACAAGAAAGCCTCCGGCATTCCCAGCATCGACTGGCCGGAATCCGTGGACGCGGCTCTTTGCTTCGGGTGGATCGACGGAATACGAAAGCGTCACGGCGAGAAAAGCTACAAGGTCCGCTTCACTCCGCGCAGGCCCAAGAGCAACTGGAGCGCGCGAAATGTCTCCCGCATGGAAGCTCTGATCGCGGAGGGTCTCGTGGAAGAAGCGGGCCTGTCGGCGTTCAAGGCCCGGGATCCGAGCAGCCAGACGAGAGCTGCGCGCGATCGGAAAGAGGCGAGACTGCCCGAGGATTACGTGAGCAGGATCAAGGCAGACCGCAGGGCCTGGCGCTATTTCCAGTCCGCGCGGCCTTCCTACAGGAAGGCGGTCGCGTATTGGATCCAGAGCGCCAAGAAGGAAGAGACCAGGCTCCGGCGTCTCGAAGTGCTGGTCGCGTCGTCGAGACGGGCCGAGCCGATTCCCCCGCTTCGCTGGAGCCTGAGGGGCCGGCGGCCGGCCAATTGACCCGCCCCACAGGGGCCCGGGGCGCGCGAGGAAGCGAGTCGCGGTCCAGCGCTCGAACCCCCGCGCTGCAAGGGGCAAAGGAGTCTCGCGGGCCCGAAACGAACGGGCCCGTCCACTCTCGCCGAGCCTCGGGATCCTGTAGCCGGCTACCCTCCAGAGCGGTGCTGTCTCCAGTCGAAACGATCCATTGTGGCTGGTCGTTGGAACATGCTGATCCCCGCGACCGCCGCCGCCCCGGCATGGGCGCACGATGCCACCCGCCCCGGGGCGATTCCGCCCAGCGCCGCCACTGGCATGTCCACTGCTCGACAAGCCGCGCGAAGCCCCTCCAGGCCGGGTATGTTCGCCAGGCCGGGCTTGGATGTCGTCGGATAGACCGGTCCGAACACCACGAAGTCAGCTCCCTCGCGCTCGGCCCGCCGCACTTCGCCCAGCGTGTGGGTCGAAACAGCGACGAGGAAGCCGGCCCGGGCGACCGGACGCAGGACCGAAGGGGCCGGGGCGCCGGACGGCAGATGGACCCCGTGGGCGGCGGCGGCGAGCGCCACGTCGAGCCGTCCGTTGACTAGTACCTTGGAGCCGTGGGGAGCGACGCGCGCCACCGCCTGGCTGGTCAATGCAACCAAGTCGCGGACGGGTAGGTCCTTTTCGCGGATTTGCACCCAGTCAATGCCACGACGGGCGTTCGCCTCTATGCAATCCAGCACGTCTGCCGGGCAGCTGAGGCGATCCGTGATGTAGTAGTATTTCATTCCCCGGCACCCCGATGCAGTATCCGAACCTCTGATGTTGACAATTGTTGACTAAGGTTAAGTCATGACTGTATACTAAGGGTAAAGCAGCGAGACTCCCGCATCTTGCGGGAAATTCCGGACTCTTGCGGGATTCGCCGCGAGCCGGGTGCCAGTGAGGACAAACAATGGGTAAGGTTATCGGAATCGACCTAGGCACGACCAATTCCGTAGTGGCCGTGATGCAAGCCGGCCAGCCAACCGTGATCGCAAACCAAGAGGGCGGTCGCACGACCCCTTCCGTCGTGGCGTTCACCAGGAACGAGGAGCGTCTGGTGGGACAGACGGCCAAGCGACAGGCCGTCACCAACCCGAATGCCACCATTTATTCGATCAAGCGGTTCATGGGCCGCCGTCCGGACGAGGTAAGGGAGGAAACCCGGCTGGTCGCTTACAAGTCCAAGGCTTCGGGCGAGCTGCTCAAGGTCGAGGCGCGCGGCAAGGACTACTCGCCGCAGGAAATCTCGGCCATGGTGCTCGGCAAGCTCAAGGAAGCCGCCGAATCGTATCTCGGGGAGAAGGTGACCGAGGCTGTGATTACAGTTCCGGCCTATTTCAACGACTCGCAGCGCCAGGCGACAAAGGACGCCGGCAAGATTGCAGGGCTCGACGTCTTGCGCATTATCAACGAGCCAACGGCCGCCGCCCTGGCGTACGGACTGGACAAGAAGGAGCACGAGATCATCGCCGTTTACGACTTCGGTGGCGGCACGTTCGACATTTCCATCCTGGAGGTGGGCGACGGCGTGGTCGAAGTCAAGGCGACCAACGGCGACACCCACCTGGGGGGCGACAACATCGACAAACAGCTGATCGACTGGATCGCGACGGAGTTCTCTCAGGAGCATAAGATCGACCTGACGAAGGACACCATGGCCCTGCAGCGCCTTCGCGAAGCGGCCGAGAAGACCAAGATGGACCTCTCGACCTTGATGGAGAGCGAGATCAACCTGCCCTTCATCACGGCCGACGCAACCGGTCCGAAGCACCTGCAGCTGAAGCTAACGAGGGCCCACCTGGAGCAGATGATCGAGCCCTTGATCCGTCGCACGCTCGAGCCCTGCAAGAGGGCGTTGACGGACGCAGGCCTCGCGCCGCGCCAGATCGACGAGATCGTCATGGTCGGGGGCTCGACACGAATCCCCAAGGTGCAGCAATTGGTGCAGGAGCTGTTCGGCAAGGAGCCGCACAAGGGCGTCAACGCCGACGAGGTCGTGGCGATCGGCGCGGCCGTGCAAGGCGGTGTCCTCGGGGGCGAGGTCACGGACGTGCTGCTGCTCGACGTGACGCCGCTGTCACTGGGCATCGAGACGCTCGGCGGGGTGTTCACCAAGCTAATCGAGCGGAACACGACGATCCCGACGCGCAAGTCCGAGGTCTTCTCCACGGCCGCAGACAGCCAGACATCGGTCGAGATCAAGGTCTACCAGGGCGAGCGCTCGATGTCATCGGACAACCGTCTCCTGGGAGTGTTCCAACTCGTGGGGATCCCGCCCGCCCCGCGCGGCGTACCCCAAATCGAGGTCACGTTCGACATCGACGCCAACGGCATTCTGAACGTGTCGGCCAAGGACAAGGCCACCAGCAAGCAGCAGCAGATCACGATCACCAGCTCTTCCGGCCTTTCCAAGGACGAGATCGACAAGATGGCCCGGGACGCCGAGGAGCACTCCGCCGACGACGAAAAGCGCCGGGAAGAGGTCGAGGCCCGCAACCAAGCGGACGCCATGATCTATTCGACCGAGAAGTCGCTCAACGAGCACCGCGACAAGATCGACGCCGCAGAGGCGCAGAAGATCGAGCAGGCAATCAGCGCCGCGCGCGACGCCGTGAAAGGAGGTTCGGCGGAGCAGATTCGCAAGGCGGTGGAAGAACTCACGCAATCCAGCCACAAGCTCGCCGAGGCGATGTACGCCGCCCAATCCTCGGGCTCCGGAGAGGGATCCCCCGAGGGCGCCGGCGGCCCGGACGCAGCATCCAAGGGCAACGCGGACGACTTCGTGGACGCGGAGTTCGTGGACGCCGACGAGAAGCCCAAATCGTAAGTGGAGGATGCCGGCCAGCCGCAGCAAGAACTACTATGCAACCCTCGGTGTGGGGCGGGACGCGAAACCTGACTCTATCCGCAAGGCCTACCGCCATCTGGCTCGCAAGCTCCATCCGGACGTCAATCCCGGAGACACCGCCGCGGAGGATCGATTCAAGGAGATCCAAGAAGCTTACGGAGTCCTCAACGACTCGAAAAAGCGCAAGTTCTACGACCGCTTCGGCTTCTATTCCGATCAGGCCTTCGCAGAGGGGACCGGGGCACGGCGCCCCGGCGGCCGGCCTGGCGGATTCGGTTTCGACGGCTTCGACTTCACTGACTTCGGGTCCCAGGCTGGCCCGATGCCGGGACCGGATCTCGGATCCCTGTTCGGCAACCTATTCGGCGGCACCCGTCGCCCCAAGCCCGGGGCGGCCGCGCAATCGGAGGGCGAGGACCTAGAGTACACATTGGACATCGGTTTCGAAGACGCCATCAGGGGCACCTCGGCGCGATTGAACATCGACCGCCAGAAGACGTGCTCGCCTTGCGCCGGGTCGGGCTTGGCGCACGGTACCCCGCCCCGTCAATGCGACGACTGCAGCGGTACCGGCCAAGTCCATCAGGCCGCGGGCAACATGCGCTTCAGCGTTCCCTGCCGTAGCTGCGGAGGGGACGGCCGCGTGCGAAGCCCTTGCCCCGCGTGCGCCGGGGAGGGCCGCGTCAGGAGCATGGATTCGATCGAGGCGCGGATCCCGCCGGGCACGGGCGAGAACTCGCGCCTGCGGCTTCCAGGCAAGGGCAACGCCGGACTGCGCGGCGGGTTGCCAGGCGACCTTTACCTTGTGGCGAAGATCGGCGAGCATCCGTTCTTCGAGCGCAGCGGCTTCGACATCAAGATCCAAGTCCCAGTCACTCCCGCCGAGGCGATCCTAGGCGCGAAGATCGAAGTGCCCACCATCGACGGCAAGGCGTTCCTTCGAATCCCTCCAGCTACGAACTCAGGAAAGACCTTCCGGGTCCGCGGACGCGGGGTGACCGACCCGCGCAACGGGCAACGGGGCGACCAATTCGTTAGAATCTCGATAGTCGTGCCCGAGATCCCCGACGAGACGACCAAGGACCTGATGCGGGAGTACGCGGAGCGCAATCCCGAGAACCCGCGCGAGGCGATCCTCCGCTCGCTTTGAACATGGCGGAGCAGCGCAAGACCAAGGGCAGCTACACAATCTCGGTCGTCGCCGAACGATTCAGCGTGCATCCGCAGACACTCCGCCTGTACGAGCGGGAAGGGCTGCTCAAGCCGACCCGCACCAAAGGCAACACGAGGCTCTATACCGACGAAGACATCGATCAGCTGGACGTGATCCTCTCGCTGACCAGGGACCTGGGCGTGAATCTAGCCGGCGTCGAGATCATCCTCAACATGCGCAGAAAGATGGCTGCCATGCAGCGCCAGATGCGGGAGTTTGTCAAATACGTCAACAACTCCATGGAATGGGCGGGCAGCGATGACGAGGACCCGCTCTCCAATGCGCTGATCCCGGCCAAGACAAGGTTTGGGCCGCGGTCTCCGCGCACAGAGTTCGAAGGCGGTGACTCGCCGCCCGCCGGGGAGCCGGAGATTCTCGGCAGCTGAAGCGCGGACGCCGGCCCCGCGCCGCGCCGCGCTAGACCAAGCCGACAGCGTGGAGGAAGACGACCACGATGCACGCCGGCACGGGGTACTTGAGAATCCAAAGCCAGGTGCGGTAGAACTTCGCGAGTCTGCTGCCGGACTCGAACTCGCCGCGCCGCAGCGCAGCATTCATCTTCCAAGCGACGAAGACAGCGATGCCCAAGCCGCCCAAGGGCAGGGCCCAGTTGGAAACAAAGTAATCGACCCTGTCGAACCACACCGCGCTGACGCTAGGCGGCACTCCGATCAGAACCACTGCGAGCCCTCCGGTAACACATGCCTTGTTGCGCGACAGGCCGAAGTCGTCGACCAGATAGGCAGTCACGACTTCGAAAATGGCGATGGCACTGGTCAACGCGGCAAACACGAGCATCACGAAAAAGACGATGGAGAGAATCGATCCACCGGCCATCTGTGCCAAGGCCGTGGGAATCGTAACGAAAATGAGACCCGGCCCCGCACCCGGCTCCAAAGCGAACGTGAACGCGATCGGAAAGACCACCATCGAGGCAAGCAAGGCGACCAACGTGTCGGTACCGGCGGTAAGCAAAGACGCCGACGCGAGATCGTCCTTCGAACTCAGGTAGCTGCCGTAGGTGATCATCGACCCCATCCCCAGGCTCAGCGTGAAGAAGGCGTGACCGAGGGCTTCCAGCACTCCGCCAGCGGTAAGGTTGTCCGTTCTCATTCCGAACAGGAATTCGATTCCTTCCCCCCAGCCGTCCATTGTCATCGCCTTGCCCAGCAACACAAGCATCAAGACCAGCAGGGACGGCATCATGATCCGCGCCCAGCGTTCGATACCGTGCGTAACGCCCGCGGCTACCACGCCGAACGTCAGAAGGAGGAACGCGAACTGCCAGCCCAGTCCGGTCGGCACGGACGCTGTCAGAGCCGCGAAAAGACCCTGGACTTGTTCCGGGCTGCTACCGGCAATCTCATTCGTGACGGACAGGTAAGTGTAATGCATGGCCCATCCAGCGACCGCCGAGTAGTAAGAAAGAAGCAGGTAAGCGGCGAGAACACCCAGGACCCCGATCCCGACCCACGGAGACCCGGGGCGGCTCTGCGAGCGATAGGCCGATACGGGCGATGCCTTGGTCGCGCGCCCGAGCAGGATCTCGGCGATCATCACCGGCACACCCACTAACAGGATGCACAGCAGGTACACGAGAACGAAGGCTCCACCTCCGTTCTCGCCCGTGATATAGGGAAACTTCCAGATGTTCCCCAAGCCGACGGCCGAACCTGCGGCCGCAAGAACAAACCCCATACGGGAATTCCACTGCGCTCTCGGCGCTTGTGTCTGTGAAGGCATATCTCTCCCGAATCGCACAAAATACCACGGGGAGCCGGGGCGGAGCGTAGCCGCCCGAAGCCAGGACCTGAATTGGGCCGCGACGACAGCCCTATCCTATTCGTCGATTCCTGTCTCTCCCTCCGACTTCGCGATGATCGCGGCTCCGCAGGAGTCGCTGAAGACGTTGACGACAGTGCGGTACATGTCAAGTGGACGGTCTACAGCGAGCATCGCGCCCACGATCAGTTCGACCTGCGGCCCGGTCAGGTTGACCGCCTGCAGCACGATGAAAATCACGACCAAGCCCGCAGACGGCACTGCCGCGGCGCCGATCGACGCCAGCAGCGCCGTGAAAACGACCAACATTTGCTGCTCGAACCCAAGTTGCACCCCCATGACCTGCGCGATGAACAGCACGCCTGCGCACTCGTAGAGGGCCGTGCCGTCCATGTTGATGGTTGCCCCCATGGGAAGGGTGAACGACGTCACACGATTCGAGACACCCACCCTGTTCTTGACGGCCTCGATCGTGATCGGCAAGGTCGCTCCCGAGGAGCTGGTGGAAAATGCCATCACGATCGGTTGCGTCATATTGCGGAAGTGAGCGACCGGATTGATCCCCCCTAGGAATCGAAGGATCAGCGGGAGTGTTACCAGCAAGTGCAGGGTCAGGCCGCAAGCCAGCATGAGGGCGTATAAGCCCAATGCCTTGAAAGCCCCCAGGCCCGTCGTGCCCACCAGCCTCGCGATCAGCGCGAACACTCCGATTGGCGCCACGAAATGAATGATGCCGCCCGTCAGTCGCATCATCGCTTCAAACCCGGCCTCGAAAAGGTTCAGCAACGGCTCGCGATGGGCCTGTCTCAGCGTGCTGATAGCGACGCCGAGGACAATCGCGAAGAAGATGATGGAGAGCATGTTGGTCTCCGCGGCGGCGGCGACAAAGTTCTCGGGGACTATGTCGAGAATGATTTCGACAGCTGACTGCGCCGTCTCGAGTCCGGGCATTTCCTCTGTGTCAGCACCTAACAGGTCCGCGCCGACACCCGGCTGAATCAGGTTGACCATGAGCAGCCCGACGACACATGCAAACAAGCTGGTCATCGCGTAGTAGCCCATGGTCTTGCCGAACAGCCTGCCCAGCCCTGCGCCCGCTCCCACGGACGCGACCCCGGTGACGATCGACGTGAGCACCAACGGTACAATGATCATCTTCAGCAGCTTGATGAACAGGGTCCCCAGCCAGCCCACGCTGTTAGCTAGCGGTTCGCCGCCGATCAAGCCGCCGATCACTCCAAGCAGCATCGCGATGGCGATACGCCAATGGAGTTTCTGGTGCCACTTGGCCCCCTCGTTCACTTCAGTCATCTGCTACCCCTATTCCGAAATCAGCGCTTCTTTCCCGACGATGCAGCTCGCAAACAGCCGCGTGCCTCAATCGTTGCACAGTGCGGAACTGTCGGCCGCAGGGGGGCGCGAAAGCCCCAAGAGCGCGGCTGACCAGACCTCGGGAGACACTGCGAAGGGGCCGGCCCGGAACAACGATACGGGGTGTAACTTTTGGGTGCTATTTAGAGCCATGCTATGGTGAGTGATTAGGTTCCCTAGCCAAGTTGTCTAGGTTCTAAGAATCATAGGGAGCGATCCGACGCGCGGTTCGCGTAACCTTAGATCTGCGGTGTCCGGAACGGGTACCGCGATCCACGCGACCCCGCATGCCGGTGACGCGCCCCCCGCAAACCTTGCGCTATTGGGTGCGCTCGGATTGGCGGCCAGTTTGACCACCCGCAACATCGCCCGCCGGAGGTGGCGGGCGTCGGTAGACGAAGTATGATCTACGATAAACCCACATACGAAATAAGCCGGACACACCAACCCGCACGTGTACGAGAGATCCTGCGCATTGCGGCCAAGCTCGACAAGTCAAACGTTGCCCGCGAGATCATTCTCGAATGGCTGGAAAACGAGGCCAAGACCGATCTGCCCGAGCAGGCATGGAAGGGGCGGGCTTTTCAGCACAGCGCGGGCGAGCGCGTCTTCACAGCTGTCAGGGCCAAGCAGGAGTCGGCGGACACTTGGGCGCTACGTTTCGTCGAACCCGACGATAGCGGAGTGGAGCGGGAGTGGACCACTGAGATAGCGATCCGCGAGCGGTCTGGCCGAGAGCCGCAGTTCAGCCTCCGCACTTTAGTCAAGTCGGGAGAGCTGAAACTACGAATCCAGCCGACTGCCCCCCGTTTCTTGGAGCACGTCGCCCACGAGTGCGGCTTGGAGCAAGGAAATGTCAAGGTCGAGAAGCAGCCTTGGGTGATTGAGTCGGAATACGACGCCTCGAACCTCACCGAATTCCTAGTCGATCCCGAACGGCGCACGCCGGCCTTCGTGCTGACAGTACCGGAGGATTCCGAAGACCCGAACGAGCCTCTGCTCGATCCGATACCTCTGGCAACCGACACTCTCGGCATGGCCAAGGTCATCGTGCTCCCGGCTGAATACACGTGGAAACTGACGAACAGATTCGGCAAGCGCCTGTCGGTTTACCGCGGCGCGATGCGCGTGTATCTCGCCGGTTTTACCGACCACGCGGATCCCGAAGGGGGGCACGACCTGTTCATGCCTCACCGCATGGACACCCCAGAGACGGCTGCAAAGCTCGGCTCGCTGCTGCGTTGGATGGCAGCCAGAGAAAGCCTCAGGCGAATGCGACTCGAGCGAGACGTGCAGCCTTTTGCATCGGTCCTGCTGCCGTCGGTTGATCTCGAGACGGCAAGGATGGAGGAAATGGGCGCCAGCGAAGCGGATCAATTGGCGGTGGCGAAACAGCACCTCGGAATCCTGCGCGACGAGTTGAGGCTGGCCGTTCAGATCCAGCAATGGCTAACCGAAGAAAACAAGGTCATCGAGAGCCGTGTCCGGGAGGCGGAGTCGAAGCTGCGTGCCGCGCAGCACCGTAGCCGCCCTCCGGCCGATCGGTATCCGAGGGACCGGCCGAGGCCCAGATATTCCTCGTACGGCTCGGATCCGGACTATGAACGGCGGCCCTACAGGGGTAGATGGAATCGATAATTCGGCGCGGTGCGTGACGCTACCGAAGGGCCCGAGCCTGTGAACGCCGGCAGTCCTGCCGACTTGCTTGGCAAGACGGCACTCGTCACGGGAGGTTCACGCGGTATCGGTCGGGCCATCTGCCTGGAACTTGCCAGCCGCGGCGCCAATGTCGCTGTGAACTACCGGCGACGGGGTGACGCGGCCGATGAGGTTGTTGCCGGGGTTCGCGATCTAGGGAGGTCGGCTCTGGCCGTGGGGGCGGACGTAGCCGACAAGCATGCTGTCGCCGCGATGGTCTCGAAGGTCGCCGCCGAGCTGGGTGAGCCGGACATTCTCGTCAACAACGCCGGCCTGTTGTACAGGGGAGAACTCCTGGACTACGACGAAGACGAGTTCGACAGCATGTGGCGCGTCAACGTAAAGGGCGTGCTGCACTGCTCCGCTGCGACGGCGCCCGGCATGATGGGGCGGGGCTGGGGACGCATCGTGAATCTGTCCTCGAATGCGGCAATCGGCACCGCCCTGCCTGGGACCACGCTCTACGCAGCGACCAAGGGTGCGGTGCTGACCTTGACGAAACGCTTCGCGTTCGAACTCTCGCCGAGCGGGATCACTGTCAATGCGGTGCTGCCAGGCTTTACAAAGACCGACATGGTGCTGGCAGGCAAGACGCCGGACGAGGTTGAAGCGCTTCTGCGCAACGTTGCCAGCCGCTCCCTGGTTGGCCGTACCGGGAATCCCGAGGACATCGCCAGTGTGACGGGCTTCCTGTGCTCGCCCGCGAGTGGCTTCATGACCGGGCAGTTCTTGCTCGCTGACGGCGGCCGACAGGATTACCTGACACGGGTGTAGGGGTTCGGGCCCGCGGAAAACGTGCACCGCCAGCTCGCGGGTGCCTGCAGGATGGATGATCGACGCCGTCTGGAAGTTGCCGAGGAGGTGGCGAATCGTCGGTTCGCTCGGGGAGTCCTCACTCGCTGCGAGAATGGAATGACCGGATTGCCGCAGCGACTAGCGATCCCTTGTGGGACCGGCCATCGACCGGTGCCCTGATTTCGGAAACATCCCGTCTCCCGCAGTTCCCGATCTGCCGTTGCAGGCAGCTCGACCCGAGCGGGGTACCGCCCTGGCAAGGTCCCGCAGCTCCGGTCCCGGCTTGAACGGCGATCGCGCCCGGGCCGTCCCGGGGCACCCCCTGGAATCGCAGGCCGCGGAATCTGCTCAGGTCCGCTCCACTCGATACGGGTACCGATCGCTGGCTTGCTGGAGGTACTTCAGAACCTCGCCGTCAAGATCGCCCATCAGTCCCGCCCGGGACGAATCGTCGGCAAGGTTTCGCAATTGGTAGGGATCTTCCCGGTTGTCGTACAGACACCATCGACCGATCTCGCCGCAAGCGTAGGTATAGCGTCGAGTGCGAATGCCCCGGAATATCGGAGAAGTGTGATTGACCCCTCCGCTGGAATGCGCCTTAGAGATATGCATTAGGAACTGGTGCTCGGGACGGTCGACCTGTTCGCCTCGGACGGCCCCCGAAAGGTCGCGACCGACGCAACTTGCAGGCACGGGGACGCCAGCCATGCCGCATAGCGTCGGGTAGATGTCGATCGCGCCGAGCAGGACATCGGTCTTCCGGCCGACGGCCATGCCCGGCATCCGAACAACGAACGGAACTCGGCAGGACTCATCGTGCGGGAGCCGCTTGCCAGTACGATTCTGCGCTCCGAGCATCTCGCCGTGATCCGACGTGTACACAATGATCGTGTCGTCAGCCAGGGCATTCCTCTCCAGGCACTCCAGCAGTCGGCCAACCTCGATGTCCACGCCTTCGATATGGGCGTTGTAACCGGACAAATCCTGGCGCACGCTGCGACCGCGACCGCCAACGCCCCGGGTCACGGTCTCGACCGTGTTGGGTCTTAGGCGCAGGTCCGCCCCCGGATAGTTCCTGAGCAATGCCGGCGGGGCGTCGTGGAAAGGAGGGTGCGGCGGGTTCAGCGAGAGTACCAGCATCCAAGGCCGCTCCTTGTTGCGCTCGACGAAGGCAATCGCGTCGTCGGTCATGAGCGTCGCGTTGTAGCCGGCCGGAATCTGCTGGCGTCCAGTGCTTGCGTCGTAGGTATGCGAACGGTCGAAATGCGGGTTCGTGTTGTACCACGCACGCCATTCCGCGAAGCCGTGGCGAGCCTCGCCTTCCGGCTTCAGAGCATGCCCTTCGGCTCCTCGGGCGTCGAGATGCCACTTGCCCACGTAACCCGTCTGGTAGCCCGCGTCCCGGAATGCCTCGCCCAAGCTGTACTCCGACCGGCGCAGCGGGTACGCGTTATCGATGACTCCTGTCTGGTAGGGCCAGCGCCCAGTCATCAAGATGCCCCTGTAGGGTGAGCAAACCGGATAGTTCGAGATGCAGTGAGTGAACGTCGTTCCCGTCGACGCTAGCCTTGCCAGCGCAGGCGCGGCAGCATCGTTGAAAGCCTCGCCCGGCATCGAGCAAGTGCGGTGCTGGTCGCTGAACACGAACAGGAGATTGGGCCTGCGGGCGTTCTGAGCTCTCGCGCCCGTTGCGCCCGCCGCGGCCAAGCCGCTCAGGACATCCCGGCGGGTCGGATTCTGCGGTATCATGACGCGGGTATTCTACCAGCGCTCTCGCGAATACGCTTGGGTCGGTATCCTTCGCTCGGCGTATCTAGCCCGGGGCGGAATTCCACTAGTTCATGCCGTCCAGGGAAAGCGACGCTTTCGTCCTTCGCAGCTACCCGTTTCGCGAAGCGGATCTGATCGTGAGCTTCTTTACCCGCGAGCGCGGCAAGCTCCGAGGGGTCGCCCGGGGCGTGCGCCGTCCCAAGAACAAGTTCGGAGTGGCTCTGGAACGGCTCGCGCGCTCGCGTCTGTACTACTTGCAAAAGGATCATCTCGACCTAGTAACGCTGCAGCGTGCCGAGCTCGCCGGTCCCGCGAACCTCTGGAAGGCCAAGTACTCGACTAGCGTCGTCCTAGACGTCATTGCCGAGGCGTCCGACAGGCTGCTGCCGGAGAACCAGCCGCAGGACGCATACTTCCGGCTGCTGCAACTGGTAGTCGACGAGTTTCGGCGAGGAATAGCGGAAGGGGATTCGGGCGAACCGATTCCGCCATGGGCTCACCGCGCCTTGGTGTACTTTCTAGTCTGGACGGCGCGGCTTGGCGGCTGGCTCCCCCCGCTCGACCGCTGCAGCGAAACGAACGAGCCGTTCGCGCCGGAAGAGCAGGTCTTCTTTGCCCCCGACCGAGACGGTTTGTTCCGTGCGGAATTCAAGAATCCGAACTCCTGGCCGTTTCCGAGCGAGGCGCGCACTCTCGCCAACGCCATGCTCGAGAAGCGAGTGGACAAGCTAGACGAGACCGAGTGGCGGCCGTCCGCCGCTCTCGCGCTGCAGCGGTTCCTCCTGCAGCGGTCGCACGCGCAACTAGAAGGTCGCTTGCGCGGAGTCTACGCGCTACGCTCTCTCTGGCGCGACATGACTGACGATCAGTCCGGGCCGGGAGTGCCATAGGCGCTATTCCGCCAGCCGCGGCATCGAACCACGCGAGACCGCCGCCCAGATTGTGCCCGCCTGTGATCGAAGGAGCAGGTTGACGTCAGTGATCACGCTCGGGTCAGCTGGCAGCAAGACGAAGGGTCGAACCGATAAGCTGTGTTGACGCGGCTGCTTTGTGTCATGAACACTCAACCTGTCCTTATCACTCCGAGATTCTGTACCATTTCTAAGGCATTGTTACATAATATGGTCCGGACTGGATACCAAAATGAGTGTATATTCTCCCATATAATTCCTGAATTATATTTCCATAATTGTGTGGAATTTGATATGATATTCATCTACTCATTGCCCTTCATATTTCATTAATTGAGAATTGGCTCTCCCGCAATACGCAAGATTCCAAGCCTATGATTTCTAAGCGGAGAACTGATTGTATCTAGAATTCAACGCCGAAACATATGGATCCATGGTTGAGAGATCCTCATTGTCGACGACCGGCTCAATGTACAGATAGCGGTGTCCCCCGGCCACCATGGATGGTCATCGGTAGATGAATTTCAAGCCGAATTGCAAATCCCTTGGCCGGCCAGCTCTGTTGATTTGGCCAAGACTTCCGGTGCCGACCTGTAAATTGGAAACGGTGAGCTGCGGAATGTCAGATAAGTTGAATGCCTCCCAGCGGAACTGTAGATTCTTGCTTTCCGTGAGGTTGAAGTTTTTCGAAAGGGCAAAATCGAAGTTCGCCAATCCGGGTCCTTCAATCAAATTGCGACCGGCGTTGCCGACCATGAAGGGCTCGTTGGGAGCAAACGCATCGGTGTCAAACCTGCCGTCGAGTGTCCGCTGATCGTGGCTGAAGTGCCAGGCGCGGAGCGCATTCGGACGATCTGCATTGACTCCTGTGCTTGTCGGATTGCCGCGCACACTGACGTTTACAAAGCGGCCACTGGTCAGCGCTGTAATGCCGGCGAGCGACCAGCCGCCGAACACTGCATTGACGACCCGAGAGGAATCACCCGCCCGCCGCCTTTCTCGAGCGAAAGGCAGTGCGTAGACATAACTCGCAACGAAGGGGTGTCCGCGGTGCCGGATCTCTCTGCCGCTAGGTTCCGAGGATTCTGGGGCAGCAGCGAGCCGGCGGCGCCGTCGCCCGCGTCGCCCCGAGAATCATTGATCGTCTTCGAGCAAATATGCGAAGTTCGGGTGGACATCCATTTGACGCGAAACTGCCTCGACGGATTGATTTCTCGCTTGGGCAAGCTAGAAAGCATGGCCCGGTGCGCTTCCGTGGGACCTGCTAGCGCGCCGCCAACCCGATGATCTTGGACCTCATGGGTCATTCCCGATCCGGTCGATTCTCTGCCACTTCATCAGCTTCAAGACCGCAAGGAGTCTCGTGAACCTATTGAAGCCAAGAGTCCGCTGAATCCGAACCGAGAATGACGTCAATCCAGAATGAATCGCGGCGAATGTGCGGACGTACTTTCTAATTCGTGAATGAGAGCGGTCTAGCCGGAACCGTCTCCCGATTCGCTCGCGGATCCAGTCGCACGCTCGTGCGCTCACGGTCTCGGAAAATCCCTAGCGTGACCGGCTGGGAATGGACCGAGGCGAGAGCGCGTCTAAAATCGTCGGCTTCGATGACCTGCTCGCCGTCAACGGAAACGATGACGTCGCCCGCTCGAATCCCCGCGATCTCCGCGGGAGAGGCCTCGCTGACAGCGCGCACCAGCAAGCCTCGCTGCACGCCGAAGTACTCGGCCAGCTGGCCGTCGAGCTTCTCCATTTCGATTCCTATGCGCCTGTTCCTGACATTCATGCGGACTCGCGGGACACTCAGGTCGAACGCGAAAGCTGCATGGCCCGACTTGACCGCGTCGATGTGCTGCTTGACAGCATCGAGCGTCTGCCTGACTGACTCAATGGCATCGCGTCGGCCGATCTCGACTTCGATGGTCTGGCGCTCGCCACCGCGCACGATACCCAATTCCACTGCGCGGCCCGGGGGCGTCTCCTTGACCAAGCGGGCGAAGTGCTCGTAGCCGTGCACTCGCCCGCCCCGATAAGTCAACACGATATCGCCGCGCTGCAAGCCGGCCTCTTCACCCGGACTGTCTTCCGCGACGCTGCTGATCTCGATTCCATGGGGATCGACCAAGCCGATCCGGCGGGCCGTCTCGTCGCTGACGTTCATTACGCCGACACCGATGTAGCTGGGGGAAGCGAGCAGTATCCGGGCATCGAAGTGCGGCGCTGCACCGACGGACACCACGCTGAAAAGGGCAAAGGAAAGAGCGAGAGCAGCCAGCATTCTCTTGAGCTTTGTCATGCCTCGTAGTGGTCGAACGGTCACGTCACTCCTGCCTTCTAATTTCGATACGCCCGACGCCATTGCGGATCCGCACCACCGAGCCGCCACCGTTGATCGTGCCGGCGGCTTCCTCGCTGAAAGGGCCGAATGGCCGGCCCGAGCGACGCACTTGGATCGAGGGAAACTCACTGACGATCCCGTGCAGGCCCTTGGCCAGCCTGATGCTCGCGTCGAGGGTCAGCGCCAGCGATTCCGGAAGTGAGATGACTATGGACCCCACCGATGTCTCCAGCATCGAATCCTGCAGAACGGTTCCGTCTTGGAGGGCGGCGACGATGTCGCCCGCACCGCTCGTCAGGAGCAGGGTGCCGGAGGCTTTTCCGATCCAGATGTCTCCGGCCCCGGCCTCCGCCCGCATGCCTTTGGCCGCTTCCGACACTCGAATCGAGCCGCCACCGGTCCTGGCGCGGGCTGTACCCTCAACGCGCCCGATCTCGATGCTGCCCCCTCCAGTCTCCGCATCCAGATCCCCTCTCACGCTGGTGGCGCGGATCCTGCCGACGCTTGTGCGAAGCATGGCGCTTCCGGAGCGCAGCAGTTCGATGCTACCCCCCGCCGTGGTGCAGTTCACCGGGCCGCCGATCGTTCCGAGGCGAATGCTGCCGCCGGCAGTCGAAGCCGCAACCGATCCGCCGATCTCGTCGATTGCAATTGATCCTCCAATGGCACGCGCCTTGACGGAACCGGCAATTTCGCGGACCTCGATGCCGCCCCGCGTCGTCTGAAGGTCGATTTCGCCAGTCTCTCGCGGCAACTCTATCTCAAGCAGAAAATTGACCCGACAGGCTCCGCAGACGGGATTGCGCAGCGTCATGGCCACCGTGCCGCCGGCTCGCCGTTCCATCAAGATCCCTGACTCGTGGAACACGACGGGCACCCATTTCTCGCCCCGGCTGACCCGCCCCTGCGTGATGAGCTTGTAGCGGATCTGGTCTCGGTCGGTCCCCCGCACGGACACACGCCCGATCGATCGCACTTCGACGCGCCTGGCCGGCTGCGCTTCGCCTCTCCATTCCTGGGTCCAGCTTCCTCCCTGGCGCGTCGGCTGAGGGCCCGGCTGGGCCAGCAACACCGGGCTCAGGAACCCGATGGCGAACGTCGCAACAGCTCTCGTAGCAGTGCTTCGCACCGGACTAGAAGCGCTCCATCGAGGCGCCGAGAGAATCCAAGATCCGTTCACTCTCGTGGAGCACGAAGGGGTTCGGCTCGCTCTCGACCAATTCCTGCAGAGCTCCGGCCAGGTCGCGGCTAGGCTGCTCGCCCAGCAACTGAATCGCGTGAACCCGCATGCCCTCGACCGGATCGCGACGCAACGTCTGGACCAAGGCATCGCGGACTTCAGGATGACCGACCTGGCCCCTCATAGCGTCCAGGGCCTTCAGCCGCACCCCCGGATTCTCGTCCTCCACCATCGAGCGGAGCAACGCCCGGCGCACGTCGGCGTTCGACGCGTATGCCCGCAGGGCATCTAGAGATGACAGCCTTGCGCCGGCGTGCGATTCCTGCACTGTGTCAAGCAGCATTCCGCGAATCACGGGGTCAGACGAGGCACCGGTGACGATCCGGCGCTCCTCCAACACGATTTGCACCTGGCCGCCAACAGGGTCAAGGCGAACGGTCTCGATTCCGGTCAGCGTGGGGCCGGTGTCAAATGAAGCGGGCTGGCCTAGCTCCGCGCCCAGCGGGAGGTACCGGCTCGGCCCGGACCCGCGACCCGCGATGAATCCGGCGGCGAGCAGCAGTGCCCCCGCGACCGGCTGCCAGAAAAGAGGCCGCACTGTAAGCGCCGCACCCATGTGTCCCAGGCGTTGCCGGAAACGCTGCACGAGCGTGACTGGCCGACTCGAACGCTCCGCGCCGGCAACGGCCAGTACGAGATGTTCGCGGCATTCCGGAAGCAGAGAGTCAATCTCAGCATCGATATCATTCCCGCCCAGAGCGACTAGGAACGCCTTCTCTTCCGCAAAAAGCGCGCGGAATTCCGGATCTTCTTTCCGGAACCGCTCGATCTCCTGCCGCTCGGCTAGTCCGAGCTCGCCGTACAGATACAAGCGAATCTGCTGCCGCAGGAGTTCGCTTTCGACGGGCGAGCGTTCCTCAGGAGCGAACATCTCGCAGCTCCTTGCGCAGCTTCTTCGTCGCGCGGAACAAGCACTGCTTCGCCGACTCCTCGCTCATTCCGCAAGCTTCGCCGATCGGCCGCAGGCGCATGCCTTCGTAATGCCGGAGGACGAAGACCACTCGTTCCCTGTCGGTCAGCTTGTCGAGAGCAGTGGTAATTCGCTGCGAGATCTCACCGCTGCCGAGCATCTGTTCGGGCGAACTTGCCGGCCGGGTGTCGACCGCGCGCTGCAGCGGGGACCTTCCCGCCTGCTCGTCTGTTTCAAACACTCCGAACTCCCGCCGCGACCTGCGCCGCCGAAGCTGGTCCAAGCAAACGTTCGTCGTGATGCGGTAAAGCCAAGTGTGAAACCGACACTGGAACCGAAAGGTGTGCAGCTTTCGATAGACCTTGAGGAAAGCTTCTTGGTAGGCGTCCTGCGCGTCTTCACGCGAGGAGAGCAGACGCAGCGCGATGCGCAGCACGCGATGGTCGTACTGTCGCACCAACTCGGCAAATGCTCCTTGGTCGCCCCGCTGAGCGGCCTCCACAAGGCGACGCTCGGCTATGTCCTTTGGCAGCGACTCCAGTCCGAACGCTAGACTCTCAACCCTGGCAACCTGCACTTCGCGAAAATCCTTCTGCATGGTTGGACGCAAGATCTCGCGAAAACGTTAGGCAGGACTCACCTGATCCACCCGCCGCCCACTACGACGTCCCCGTCGTAGAAGACAGCGGCCTGGCCGGGGGTTACCGCCCGTTGCGGCTCGTCGAAGACGACCTCCGCGCGGTCAGGGGCCGAATCCGCCGGCCGCACTTGGGCCCACGCAGGCACGGCTCGGTAGCGGATCTTGACACGGGCTCGCATAGGACCGTCGAGCGACGCGAACTGGATCCAGTTCGCGTCGCGAATCTCGAAACGGTCCCGAAGAAGGGATTCGGCCGGCCCGACGACTACCTTGTTCTGGACGGACTGGATCTGCGTCACGTAAACCGGCCGTCCGACGGCGACGCCGAGCCCACGGCGCTGCCCTACCGTGAAGCGGTGGATTCCGGCGTGCTCGCCCAGCACCTCCCCTTCCTCGGTGACCACGTGGCCTGGTCCTCTAGCAGCGGGAATGCCCTGCTGTTCCTGGTAGGCCTCCACAAAACGAGCGTAATCGCCGTTGGGCACGAAGCAGATCTCGCGACTTTCGGACTTGTTCGCGATATCAAGGCCGAGTTCGTCCGCCAGGGCACGCACCTCGGGCTTGCGCATGTCTCCAAGGGGAAACTTGGTCCGGGAAAGCTGCTCCTGCGTTAGGCCGAACAGAAAATAGGACTGGTCGCGCGACTCGTCGACCCCTCGGAGCAGCAGGTGCCGCCCGCTTCGCTCATCGAACTTAACCCGCGCGTAATGGCCGGTCGCGATAGTCCCGGCACCAACTTGGCGCGCGGTCTCCAAGAAGCGGTCAAATTTCAGGAAATTGTTGCAAAGGGTGCAGGGAATCGGCGTCCTTCCTGCCAAGTAGTCGGCGACAAAGGGCCGCACAACGTCCCGCTCGAAGCTCTCCTCGTAGTTGACGACGTAGTAGGGAATCCCGAGGCGCTGCGCAACCCAGCGCGCGTCGTACACATCGTCCGAGGAGCAGCAGCGGCCGGACGCGCCGCCCTCGGGAATCAACTCGGGCATTCGGCGCTGGTTCCAGAGCTGCATCGTCATGCCGACGATCGGCTGGGATCGCCGATGCAGCAATCCCGCCACTACGGAGGAGTCGACTCCGCCGCTCATCGCCACAGCCAAGAGCGAATCATCCACTGCTCTCAGCGTAGCGCGGCCCGCACGGAACAGGACTTCGCGGGAGGACCAGCTACCAGCCGATCTCCCTGCCGGCGTTCTCCGTTTCCAAGTAGGCGACCAACGGCTCGAAGTACTCGAGCATGGCTGTGGTCGAGACCTCGCTGCCTGTCTTTTCTCGGAGAACGTCGCGCCAGTCGCGCGTCGCGCCGAGGCTCAGCAGATCCCAGAGGAACCTGCCGACCTCCTCGTTTCCGTAGTAGTTGCAGTTGCGGGGATCCTGATTGAGGATGTTCTTGGCAATGTAGGTGTGGAGCTGATACTTAATGACAAACGCCATCGCGTAGTCGTAGTACTGGGCCGGATCGTCAGTAATGTGCGTCTTGGTGCAAGCGTCGCAGTACTCCTCGCCCCTTGGGTCCGGAGGAGCGATGCCTTGAAATCGGCCTGCATGCTCCCACCATCGCTGATTGAACTGATCGATCGAAAGATTCTCCTCATATAGGTCGTGCTCGAAGAACGACATCGTGCCGGCAGAAAACGGAATAAAGACGACAGCCTGGTCAAGCGCCTCGTCCAGCAGCCAAGCGATCTCGTCGAGCTCCGCGTCTTCCTCCAGCAGTCCGATTTCTTTCAGGTAGGCCGGCTGGCGGGCCGCGATGCCGATCAGATCTCCAACCGCTTCGTGGAACGCGCGATTCGCCCCGCCCCGCAGGGTCAGCGGGACATTGGCCCCGCTGTAGGCCATGTAGTAGTAGATGTGCCCTAGCTCGTGGTGCGACGTCTCGAACCACCGCCAATTGTTCTCGACGCTCATCAGGGAGCGGACATCGCTTCCAAGATCCATGTGCCAGGCGGAAGCGTGGGTGTTCTTCTTGCGCTCCGCGCCCGGCGACAGCGGATACAGGTCGGACTTTTCGTAGAAGGAGGACGGCAGGGGAGGCATGCCCATCGAGGTGTAGAAAGCCTCGGCCTGCGTGACGACCCATTCGGCGTCCTTGTCTTCCACCAGGCTGTCTAGATCGATGCCGCGGCTCAGTCCCGGCCAGGCTTGGGCCCACCGGTTGCCGATCCAGTGGGCAGGAATGAGGTCAGGCACCTCCTGCTGGTAGCGTGCGGCGAGCTCGTGCTTGGTCCACGTATGGAGCTGCTCGTAGAGCGGCTTGAGATCCGCGTTGAAGCGCTCCATCATGGCCATCATCTCGTCGACGCTCATGTCATAGTCGGCGACTTGCAGGGCGAAGAAGGAGTCATAGCCCATCTCCTGCGCGACCTGGTTGCGAAGATCGCGCAGCTGTGCGATTCCCTGCTTTAGGGCCGGGCCGGTCTGCTTGGCAACGTTCCAGACCTTGCGCCTCTCAGGTTCCGTCCGCGACGACACGAGGACTTCGTCAATCTGGTTGGGCGTGACAATCTCGCGGCAGCGCCCGTCACGGGCGCGGTCGAGGCAGAATTCGAACGAGTCCAGGATGGCGCTCTGCTCCGCCTCGGCAGCGACGCGCGACGCTACTACGCCGGGGATCGTGCCGGGATATTCGGACGCGGACAGCAGCACGCTGCGGAGCTGGCGCTGGGTAATGTCGTCCAGCTGGTCCTGCTGGTCGAGCAGTCCCCTGACGGTCTCGATGACCCATGGGTTGCCGCTGAACGCGGCCATGGTCTTCTCGGCGCCGATCCGCTCGCCGACATGCAACTCGGTGACGTCGGTCGCGGACTTCCAGTAGGCCTCGGCGGTGATGGCATACATCTTCTGGACGAGGTTGTCGTAGGTTTCGAGGAATTCGTCCGCCCGCTGCTGGGGCCTCTGGCCGCAGCTAACTGCGAGCAGCAGCAGGGCCGGCCCGCAGGCAAGACGAGCGATGGCGCTGGGTCGGGGCATCACAAGCTTATTCTAGTTGCTCGCGCGCAATTCCATTGGTGTGGCCCGCCACGCCCAAGGGCAGCCGCTTGCGTTACCGCAAAGCCGGAAGCGGCAGATCTCGCCGCCAAGCGCCGCGCTCGAGCGGCGGGGACGGCTTGATCGTCCCGCTGGATCTCAACGGCAGCGAGGAGGGCCCAAAGGCAAGAGTCGCTTCCGCAGGAGGGGTTCTCGGAATGCCAGACAGCCCGAGCGACGACAGTTCGCCTTCGAGTCCAGATGGCGCATCTATCTCCCTTGCTCGGCTCTCGACCGGGGGCACGACCCTCCAAGCGGTCGCCTGCAAAGTGCCGCTGGGAACAGCGTGCCTAGGCCATTTGGCGGCGCTGGGGGGAGCGGGGATCCAGGGCTGGCGCTTCAGATGGCTTGCTGATATTCTGGGGTGTCTAGGCGGAGCTATTCGGAGACCGTGCCGGTCCGTCACGTGCAAGGCAGGCGCTTCGGCGTGTTCACCTAGCGTTTGTAGCCTCGTCGCCACAGTAGGTTCCCACTCCAATGGGGGCCAAGGAGGATCCTAAGACATGAGATTCAAGCTTTCGCTTTCCGTGGCGCTGCTCGCGGCGCTCCTAGCCTTCGGCTGCGGCACCACCGAACCCGAAGCCCCGCCAGAGCCCATCTTGCCGGTCGGCGAGACTGTCACGATCGAGCCTCCGCTGGGCCTTCCGCCGGTCGCGATACCTGCGGACAACCCTCCGACCGCGGACACGATCGCGCTTGGCCGCAAACTCTACTACGACAAACGACTATCGATTGACAACACGATCGCCTGCGCTAGCTGTCACGACCCGGAAGCAGGCTTTGCCGACCCGAATCAATTCTCCGAAGGCGTCGGAGGCGAGAAGGGGGGCCGCCAGGCGCCGCCGGTAATGAATGCCGCATACTTCACAACGCAGTTCTGGGACGGTCGTGCAGCGAGCTTGGAAGAGCAGGCCGGCGGTCCGGTGGAAAACCCGATCGAAATGGCTTTCACCCACGAGGGCGTGGAGGAACGCCTCAACGCGGACCCGGTTTACGTGGAATTGTTCCGGGAGGCGTGGGGGGACGGGCCGATCGTGTTTGAAATGGTCGCCAAGTCGATCGCCAGCTTCGAGCGAACAGTGCTTGTGGGCAATTCCCCGTTCGACCGCTACCTTTTCGGCGACGACAAGGAGGCAATGGGCGAGGAAGCAATTCGGGGCCTCGAGCTGTTCCGCGATCCCGAGAAGGGCAACTGCGAAGTCTGCCACGTAGTCGACGAAGAACAGGGCTTCGCGACATTCACGGACAACAAGTTTCACAACCTCGGAGTGGGTGCAGAGCTCGATGGCTCGCTCGCTGACGTGGGGCGCTTCGAGGTCACGGAGGTCGAGGCCGACCAAGGTGCCTTCAAGACGCCGCACCTGCGCAATATCGCGGACAGCGGTCCCTACATGCACGACGGACACCTCAAGACGCTCAAGGAAGTCCTTGACTTTTACATCGGGGCGGGCAATTCGAACGACTACCGTGACGAGGAGATCCACGAGCTCGATCACCTCACCGCTCAGGAACGGACAGACTTGATCGCATTCATGGAAGCGCTCAGCGGCGACTACCCGCCGAACCTGGGGCCGCCCGACGAAGATATGGCTTTCAAGAACGTGCCGGCAGCATCTCTGGCGAGGGGCTGCTTCCGGCCCAGCCTCTAGGCCGGCCGGAGGGAAGCGGCTGGCTGCTAGTCCGCCGACACCGCTCCCCCACGCGGGCATCCCCCAGCAGATGCATCCACCCAGCACCGAATGCTCCTGCTATGGGCGTAGCGGACTCGTAAGAAAGCACCGCCTCGTTACGGCGGTCACCCATGGCGCCCGGGTCTTGGAATTTTCCCGCACGGGCTACGCGGCCAACCGCTCTAGACGCCGTCCCAGTGCTCGGTGAGAGCATAGCGGCGGGCAGTGGTCTCCTACCCCAGGCGGCTGCCGGAAAGGCCGCATGGAACGATCCACTCTCGCCCAGGAATCCAGTGTCGGCTCGGTCGGGGCCCGGCCCGCAAGCCGCTGCGCAGGCCGGCCGTGGGACTTGGTCCAAGGTGACGTGACGCTCTAACGTGCCATGCCTAGTCGAACACCAGGAACGGGTGGAACAGTCGCGGACTGACCGCCTTGCCGAGGCACAGCAGACGTCCGTCAGGACCCACTGCCTTGACAACTCTGGCGTCGGCTGACTGTCCGAACGGGTTCACACGGAAATCGTGTCCGAACCGGATCCGGGCCGCGACTCCGGCGTCCACTCGCTGGACGGGAATCTCCGGAAGGAGATCCGCCGGGGCAAGCAAGGCCTCTCCGATGCGGTCCTGGTCGTGCATCGCTTCCAACTCGTCCAGCGACAGCGCACCGTCGATTCCAAAGTCGCCAACCTGAGTTCGTCGAAGTTCCGCGACATGGGCTCCGCACCCAATCTGCTTGCCCAAATCGTGTGCCAAGGAGCGGATGTACGTACCGACAGAGCACAAGCAGCGCAGCGTGGCGATGGGGCCGCTGACGTCGACCAGCTCGAGTTCCTCAATCGTCACTTCGACCGGGTCCAGCGCGACCGGCTGTCGCTTGCGGGCTAGCTTGTAGGCCCGGACGCCGTTGACTTTCTTGGCCGATACGGGAGGCGGCACCTGACTCCAAGTCCCTCGAAACCCCTCCAGAAGCGACTCCACTGCAGAATCGTGCAGGTCGACGCTGCAAGGCTCGCCCAGCGGCTCGCCTTCCGCATCGTAAGTCGATGTCGCCCAACCGAAACGGACCTTGGCTACATATTCCCGTTTGTGACCTGAATAGAAGCGAGCAAGCCTCGTTGCGCGGCCCACCAGCATGGGCAATACTCCCGTGCCCAGCGGATCAAGCGTGCCCAGATGCCCGACTTTCTCCCCGCCAACCAGCCAGCGGATCTTGCGCACTGCCGCGAATGATGTTATCCCGGCGGGCTTGTCCAAGATGATGGCACCGTCCATCAAGCTCATTCTATAGGGGGCCGGCACCATGCAGTCGGCCCTGCTCGGCGAGCAGCGTACGCGCCTCCCGGACGACTCGAGCGGCATCGATTCCGGACATGCACGGGTGGCCGTCAATGGGACACTCGCGTAGCAGGCACGGTGCGCACTCGACCGGCTCACGTACGATCCGCGCCCACGGCGCGACGGGCCCCGTCGCGTCAGGATCCGTCGCCCCGAACACCGCCACCGTCGGCACGCCGAGTGCCGCAGCAGCGTGCATGGAGCCCGAGTCGTTCGTCAGATAGAGCATGCATGTCGAGGCCAGCTCCAAGTACTCAGCGAGGGTCGTCTGGCCTGCCAGAGAGCTCGTGCGACCGCCCGCCCGCTGCACCACTTCCTCCGCCACGGAAACTTCCGAAGCAGATCCGAAAACAGCCACGTACGCGCCAAGTTCCCGCGACAGTTGCCGTGCCGCAGCAGCGAAGCGCTCCGGCAGCCATCGCTTGGCCGAACCGAACGCCGCGCCGGGGCTCAGCCCGATCCAAGGACCGTCGGGCCGCCCCCGCCGCTTCCATTGGGCAAGCCCCCTTCGACGCAGGTCTGCCGCTGACGCAAGGCGGGCGTCGGCATGCTCGGGGATGCGCTGGATCAAGCCGGCCCGCCTCAGCAATTCCAGGTAATAGAAGCGCTGGTGGGGTGCGATGTCCCCCGGGCGTGGAGTCCGGACTCGCTTCGTGAGAAGCAAGCAGCGTCCGTCGCGGTCGTATCCGATACGCTCGGGAATCCGGGCTCGCCAAGCCAGCCAAGCGGCTTCGAACGCGTTCTGCAGCAGGATGGCCCTGTCAAAGGCTTTCTCTCGGAGCTCCCTGGCAAGCCTCTCCCTGCCCAACAGGCCGCGATGCTCCGTATCGCGCTGGAACAGCGCGACTTCGTCGCAGAAGTCCTCCCTCGAGTAGAGTTCCGCGACCCAAGGGCGGGCGAGGATCGTCACGTGCCACCCCGGGTGGACCCTGCGGATCTCCCGCAATGCCGGGATCGACATCACAGCGTCCCCGATCCAATTCGTCGCGCGTACTAGCAGCCGCATCCCGGACTCTCCCTAGCGTACCTGCGAGCGCAACGGCCGGACCCGTGCGCTGGCATAGGCGGAATGAATGATCCGGCGGCAAGTAGAATCTTGCTATGGGTCGAATCTTGCTCGGGGCCATTGTGCTGGCGACCGCTCTCGCGGCACAGGACATGCCACACGCCTTTGTCGGGGGTCGCGTGATTCCGATCACGGGCCCGGAAATCGAGAACGGAGTGCTGGTCATCCACCAAGGCAAGATCGTTGCGGTCGGCAGCGCCGCCGAAATCGATCTTCCCGACGATGCCGAGCGACATGACGCAAGCGGCCAGGTGATTCTGCCCGGCTTCGTCGACACGCACAGTCACTCGGGCAACGTGGAGGGCGGCGACGGCAGCGCGCCCATGCATCCGGACGTGCGCGCTCTCGACTCCATCAACGTGCGCGACGCCCGCATTCAGAAGGCGCAGGCTGGCGGCATCACGGTTGCCAACATCATGTCTGGGTCAGGACACCTGCTCAGCGGGCAGACGCTATACGTCAAACATCGGGACGCCAAGGCAATCGAAGACCTGTTCGTGTACCGGGAGGATGGCTCCTTGGCGTTCGGTGTCAAAATGGCGAACGGCACGAATTCCCGTAAGGACCCGCCCTTCCCGGGGACGCGCGCAAAGTCCGCCGCTCTGGTCCGGGAGCGATTCCTGGAAGCCATCGAATACCGCGAAAAGGTGGAGCGCGCCGGAGAGGACTCCGAAGAGCTTCCCCCGCGGGACCTGGGCCTGGAGACCCTGGTCGACGTCTTGGAGGGCGATCGGGTGGTTCACTTCCACACCCACCGGCACGACGACATCGTGACGATCCTGCGCCTCGCGGGGGAGTTCGAGTTCAAGGTGGTACTGCAACATGTCAGCGACGGGTGGCTCGTGGCCGATCGCATCGCCGCATCCCCTCACGTGCTCGGGGCTTCCCTAATCCTGATCGACAGCCCTGGCGGCAAGATCGAGGCGAAGGACAATCGGTTCCAGACCGCTCCGATACTGGATCGCGCCGGCGTGACGACTGGGTTTCACAGCGACGACCCGATCACCGACTCGCGCCTGTTCAACCGCATGGCGGCGCTCGCCGTGCGGGCCGGGATGCCGCGCGAGAGGGCGCTGTACGGCCTCACCATGGCGGGGGCCCTGATGCTCGGGCTGGAAGATCGGATCGGATCGCTGGAGGCCGGCAAGGACGCGGATCTCGTGATGTTCTCGGGGGACCCGCTGAGCGTCTACAGCCAAGTGCTCCAGACATGGGTGGACGGCGTCAAAGTCTTCGATCGAGCCGACCCGCGGGACAGGCTGTACGCCGAGGGCGGCTTCGGGGCCAGTCACGACCAGCAACTCACGGTCCACGGTATAGCAAGAGGAGAGTTCGAATGACCAGGGCGGCATCTATCGGTACGGCACTCGCGTGCCTGGCAGCGTCTGGCTCGGCGCAGGGCCAAGTCGCGGTGCGCGGAGAAATCGTGCACACCGCGGCGGGCCAGCCACTGCGAGACGCAATCGTCGTTGTCGAAGGCGGCGCGATCAGCCGCGTGGGGCCAGCGGACCAAGTGGAGGTTCCGCGGGGATTCCGCACGCTAAACGCCAAGGTCATTACACCGGGGCTGATCGACGCGCGGTCCACTATCGGCCTGAGCGGCTACCTGAACCAAGCGCATGACCAAGATCAGCTCGAGAGCTCACAGGCAATGCAGCCGGAACTGCGCGCCATCGACGCATACAATCCCCGCGAGACTCTGGTCGCATGGGCGCGGTCGTACGGCGTGACCACGATCCACACAGGTCACGCGCCACGCTCTTTGATCAGCGGACAGACGGCTGTCTTCAAGACGCGAGGCAACACCGTGGAGGAAGCCCTTGTCAAGCCGCTTGCCATGGTCGCAGCGACGCTCGGCGAGGGGGCGCGCGAGAGCGGGGAGAAATCACCCGGCACGCGAGCGAAGATGGCAGCCATGCTCCGGGCTGAACTGCTCAAAGCCCGCGAGTACGACGCCAAGCGCGCAATTGAAGACGACAGCAGGCCTGATCGAGATTTGCGGCTCGAAACGCTGGCGCGAGTGCTCACTGGCGAGGTGCCCCTGCTGGTGACCGTCCAGCGCGCGCACGACATTCTGACCGCGCTGCGGATCCGCAAGGAATTCGAAATCCCAATGGTGCTTGACGGCGTCGCCGAAGCCTACGAGGTCATCGACCGCATTCTAGAAGCCGACGTGCCTGTGATCGTCCACCCGACAATGATGCGCGCCGCCGGCGAGACGGAAAACCTCAGTTTCGAGACCGCGTCCAAGCTTTACGCGGCAGGGATCCCAACGGCTTTGCAAGGAGGCTTCGAACCGTACGTGCCGAAGAGCCGGCTAGTGCTCTTCGAGGCGGGCGTCGCGGCGGCGCACGGCTTGGGCTTCGATAAGGCATTGCGGAGTGTCACGATCGACGCCGCCCGGATTCTGGGAGTGGACGACCGCGTGGGTTCGATTGAGATCGGAAAGGACGGGGACCTTGCTCTCTACGACGGAGATCCGTTCGAATACTCCACTCACTGCGTAGGCGTTGTGATCGAAGGGGACGTGGTCAGTGAGGAGGCGCGATGAAGCTGGTGCTGTTTCCCGACGTGGGGGCCGCGCGCCTCGAGAAGATCGAAGCAGCCGCTGAAGGCATGCTGGTCGCGAACTGTTCTAGCGAGTCCGACGCGGTTCGCGAGATTGCCGATGCCGAAGCGTTTTTCGGCAAGCTCACGCCCGAAATGCTGGCCGTCGCGGCACGACTGAGGTGGGTGCAGTCGCCGACCGCCAGTTTGGAACACTACATTTTTCCGGAACTCGCGGCGCACCCCCTGCAACTGACGAACATGCGCGGGCTCTTCCACGACAACATAGCTGACCACGTGTTCGGCTGCATGCTCTGCTTTGCGAGGAATCTGCACATCTACATCCGCCAGCAGGAACGTGCGGAATGGAAGCCCTACGGCGGCCTAAAGCAAGCGCAGGAGTTCCGCAGCGGCCCGGCGGTGACCACCAGCGTCGACCTAGCGCACACGACGCTTTCCGGCGCCACGCTCGGCGTAGTAGGCCTCGGCTCGATCGGGAGCGAAGTCGCCAGGCGGGGAGTCTGCTTCGGAATGCGTGCAATCGCCGTGGACAGCGACAAGAGGGATGCCCCGCAAGGCGTCGAGCCACCGAGAGGCACGGATCAGCTCGATGCCCTGCTCGCCGAAAGCGACTACGTCGTCATCTCGGCACCGCACACGCCGGAGACAGAGGGATTATTTGACACGGCCAAGTTCGCCTGCATGAAGCCGACCGCCGTATTGATCAACATCGGGCGCGGAGTGATTGTGAAGCTGGACGACCTGACGGCCGCCCTTGAGGCCGGCGAGATCGCCGGAGCGGCGCTGGACGTGTACGAGTTGGAGCCCCTGCCGACCGATCATCCGTTGTGGGGCCTGGATAACGTGATCCTGACGCCGCACATCGCGGGACATTCCCCGGCGATCGCCGAGCGCCATCTCGGCGTCCTGCTCGACAACGTCAGGCGCTTCGCGGGTGGCGAGCCGCTAGACAACGTTGTCGACAAGCGTCGGTGGTTCTAGCGAGCGGCCCCTCGATGGGATCCGGCCCGGGCACGAGCCCGATCTCCGGGCGCTGCTGAGGCTGACTCGCGAGCACTTCGTTGGCAAAGCCGCTCCGCTTCGGCGCAAAGCCGGGACTAGCGGGCCATAGCCGCTCCGCGCCCCGAGTAGTTGCGATTGTAGTACCGCAGGTACTCCCCTGATCGCACCCGCTCGACCCATCCCGGATTCCTGCGATACCAGCGAATTGTCTCTCGGAGGCCCTCGTCAAACTGCCAGGCCGGCCTCCATTCGCTCTCGGCTTGGAGCTTCGCGCTGGTGAGCGCGTATCGACGGTCATGAGCCGGGCGATCAGGAACGTGCTCGATCAAAGCTTCCGGCCTGTCGCAGAGCCGCAGGATCCGACGAACGACCTCGATGTTCGGCAAAGGGCAGTTGCCGCCGACGTTATAGATCTCGCCGGGCCTTCCCTGCTCGATCAAGACGGTGATTGCACGGCAGTGGTCCTCGACGTGCAGCCAGTCTCTTACCTGCATGCCGTCGCCGTAGACGGGTAGCGGCACATCGTCCAGGGCATTGGCGATCATCAATGGAATGAGCTTCTCGGGGAATTGGTAGGGCCCGTAGTTGTTGGATGCGCGCGTGACGATGACGGGCAGCGAGAACGTCTCGGCGTAGGCGAGCGCCAGCAGGTCAGATCCGGCCTTGGACGCCGAATACGGACTGGAGGGGCGCAGAGGCGAGGCCTCGTCCGCAACGCCCGGAGCGTCAATGCTCCCGTAAACCTCGTCCGTCGAGACATGCACGAATAATCGGGGTGGGTACTGCCGAGCCGCTTCGAGCAGGACTGCTGTTCCCTGCGTGTTGGTCGCCACGCAGTCGGTCGGCGAAAGGATGCTGCGGTCAACGTGCGATTCGGCCGCGAAATGCACCACGACGTCGGGCCGGAACAGCTGGAACGACTCCCGCACCGCTTGCGCGTCACGGATGTCGGCACGCAGGAATTCGAATCCCGGCCGCCTAGCGACCGGCTCGAGGTTTTCGAGGTTGCCGGCATAGGTGAGCGCGTCAAGTACCAGCACCTCGGTGGCGTCCTCGCGAGAGAGGATCGAGCGCGCAAATGTGGAGCCGATGAAGCCGGCCCCGCCGGTTACCAGCAATCTCACTTGTGTTGCGTCTCCCAGTCGTAGGCGATCTCCGGGCTGTCATGAGGCACGCGGCCTTCGTCAGCCGGGTCGTAGTGCCGGTCGGTGAGATAGACCATCATCGCGGGAGAATCGCCGACAACCTTGTAACCGTGCGCCACGCCGGGGGGAATGAGCAATCGCCAGCAACGCAGCTCGCCTAGGTAGAGCGTGTTGCGGGCACCGAAGCTCGGCGAGCCTTCTCGCAGGTCCGCCAGCGCCACCTGCAGCATGCCTTGGCAGGGTACCCAGAGGTCTGTCTGGAATACATGGTAGTGGAACGCCTTGATCGTGCCCGGATAGCTCAGAGCAGCCGAGACTTGGGTCGAGTCCGATGGAAAGTCCACACCCAGCCCACGGCCCAAGCGCGCCACTTCCAGGAAATATCCCCTGTCGTCCGGCCAAAGCAAGAAGGGCACGCAGCGGACGCCATCAATGAGATCCGGGGAATCGGGCCTCAGGACGACCTGGCCTATGCCGCGTTCACAGCGCGGCAGCCGAAGGCGGAGCGGTCCGTGCTCCTTCAGCACAGGGCGACGCGAGTCCGCCAACTTCGGGGCGACCTCAGGCCGGGACGCAGGCAAGCTCGGGACGGCCAGCCCGCCAGAGCTGGAGATACGGCTGAATCTCGTCCATGGTTTTCGCGAACTGATCGAAGGTCATGGATTGGGCGCCATCGCTCCAAGCTCGCTCGGGGTCGGGATGGATCTCCACCATGACGCCATCGGCTCCCACGGCGATCGCCGCCCGCACCAGCGGGGGAATCAGAGAGCGCTGACCGGTCGCATGCGCCGGGTCAAGGATGACCGGAAGGTGCGTCAACTCGTTCAGCACCGGCACAGCATTGATGTCAAGCGTGTTGCGCGTCGCCGACTCGAACGTCCGGATGCCGCGCTCGCACAGGATGACGTTCGGATTGCCGTTCGTCACGATGTACTCGGCCGAAAGCAGGAACTCCTTGATGGTCGCGCTCTGGCCGCGCTTGAGCATCACCGGACACTTCGTAGCCGAGCCGATCGCCTTGAGCAGGGGGAAGTTCTGCACGTTGCGAGCGCCGATCTGTAGTACATCCGCGTAATGCGCCACCAGCTGCACGTTAGTAACCGTCATGACTTCCGTGACGATGTACAGACCGTAGGCATCCGCCGCCTTGCGAAGCAGCTTGAGGCCTTCTTCTTCCAGGCCTTGGAAACTGTACGGGCTAGTGCGGGGCTTGTACGCACCGCCGCGCAGGAACTGTGCCCCGGAACCCGCGACAGCCGCGGCGCAAGCCATGATCTGCTCTTCCGTCTCAACAGAGCACGGTCCGGCGATCACGCCAAACGCGTCGCCGCCCACCGAAGCCCCGCCGACCTGCACCACGGTGCGGCCGCTCTTGACTTGCTTGCTGACGAGCTTGTAAGGGGCTGAGATCGGCACGCCGTTCTCAACTCCCTCGACCGATCGAAGCACCCCGATTGCATGCATGACGTCGCCGAGGCCCACCGCGGCGATGACGACCCGTTCGTCGCCTTGAATAGAGCGGACTTGAAAATCCATCTCTTGGATCCGGGTGCAGACGCGGTCAATCTGCGCTTGCGTCGCCCCCGGCTTCATGGAAATGATCATGACCCTACCTTCAGACTTGGAATCCTACCAGATTCTTTCTAGCTGCGGGGAACTTTCTCTCGCGTCGCGCCCGAGGGTAGCTGAAGCATTCGCTACGGAGCCTCTGCGGCGTGTTAATTACGCGCGCAGCATCGCTCGGACTCTTGGAGCGATGCCGAACGGAAGCCTCAATCTAGCATGGCCGAAGCAGGCGCGTCCACCGCGCGGCGATTCGAATCCCGAATTCACGCCCCGAACGCGGAAAGCGGGCGCAAACGGCCTGTATAGGTTGCACCATGGAGAGCCGATTGCGGCCGGTTCGCGAGTGGAGCGCGGGTACGCGCTTCGCAAACGCAAGTTCTTGCGGATGGCATCGCCGTCGGTGTGGGGCATCCGTGATGGCGTGGGCTCGATTCTCGAGTAACCCCGTCAACCCACGCATCGCACCTGGCGCAGAGCGTACAGTCCTCGTGGATTTTTCACCGAACGAGTTGATGAGTGCTCCGCATCAGCATGCGCGACAAGCGGGATCGAGCCCCAGTGCCAGACCGATTGTTGTAGGCTGAAACTCCCTCAGGCTGCCATTGCTCAGAATCGGCGCGGCTGCCGTCAGCGGTTGCGCTTCGGCTCGGGCCGTTTGTCATGGGCAGGAAACTCGGATGGCACAAGTGACCGTAGATCGCGCCACGATCCCGCTTGGCGGCATGACTTGCGGTCACTGCGTCGCTACGGTCGAAAAGGCCCTGCTCGAACTAAACGGAGTGCGTGCCGCCTCGGCGGACCTGGCCACCCAATCCGCCCTGGTCGAATTCGATCCGTCCGCCACGGACCCCTCGAAGATGATGGACGCGGTCGCGGCTGTCGGCTACGCCCCTCGAAAGGCGGACGGCGCGGTCTCGATTGGGGCTCCGACTTCCGCTCAGCCGGCGACGCAATTGCCGGCTATCGAGCCAGCTCCCCAGGCAGCTCCGAAGCTCGAGGAAGCACGGCTTTCCATCGATGGCATGACTTGCGCAAGCTGCGTGCGATCCGTGGAGCGGGCGGCCATGCAGGTGCCCGGTGCGGACAAGTGCGAGGTGAACCTCACAGAATCGAGCGCGCGCATCATTTTCAATTCGCAACGGAGCGAAATTGACGACTTCGTTCGGGCCATTCGCGATGCCGGTTACGGCGCGGTGCTGGAAAGCCGGACCCCGGACCCGCTCGAAGGGGACGCAGTGTCAAGGCGTCTCCACAGCAGGCTGGCCATCTCGGCTGCGCTTACAACTCCCTTGCTCCTCCTCGCGATGTCGCACGGGCTGCTCGAATTCCCCGGCTCCTCCTGGGTGCAGTTTGCTTTGGCGTTGCCGGTCGTTTTGTACGGCGGCGCCCCGTTCTACTCTGCCGCCTGGAACGCGGCACGCCATCGTCGCGCCGACATGAACACCCTCATCGCGGTGGGAACGGGTGCCGCATTCGCCTACAGCGTCGTCGCCACGGCCGCGCCAAGCTGGGTTTCTGTGGAGGGTCCGGCGCCGGTCTACTTCGAAACAGCGGCCGCGATCATCACGCTGGTACTGGTGGGGCGCTTGCTTGAAGCCAGGGCTCGCAGGCGAACATCGAACTCGATACGAACGCTGCTCGCTATGCAGTCCGGCGTCGTCCGCATCAGACACGACGGACAGGAGCGCGAAGTCGCGCTGGCGGATGTCGCCATCGGAGACGAGGTGGTAGTGCGCCCAGGGGAGAGAGTGCCGGTCGACGGAACCGTAATCGAAGGGGACGGGTCCGTCGACGAATCGCCGATTACAGGCGAGAGCGTTCCTGCGGACAAGCATCCGGGGTCGCGGGTATTCAGCGGCTCCCTCAACAATGATGGATTTCTCGTTTTCCGCGCCGAGAAGGTAGGGAGCGAGACCGCGCTGTCGCGCATCATTGAGTTCGTTCGACGCGCACAAGGATCGAAGGCCCCGGCCGCTCGCCTGGCAGACCGAATCGCCGCCGTCTTCGTTCCCGTGATCATCGTTGCCGCGATGGCGACGTTCGCAGTTTGGATGGTCGCTGCCCCAGAAGAGGACAGATTGCGCAGGGCGTTGAGCAACGCCGTGAGCGTGCTGATCATCGCCTGTCCCTGCGCCTTGGGTCTCGCGACACCGGCAGCGCTGGCGGTGGGGATCGGCCGGGCTGCCGAGCACGGAATCCTGATTCGAGACGGAGAGGCGCTCGAGGCCGCACGCAGAGTCGACACGGTCGTTTTCGACAAGACCGGCACACTGACACTTGGCCGTTTCACCGTTACCGACACGGATACGTTCGGCGCACTGACATCGCATGAGCTGATCGCTACTGCCGCCGCTCTTGAAAAACTCAGCGAGCATCCGCTCGCCGCGGCCATTGCCTCGTCGGGGGACAGTGCGAACAACAAAGTCGAGGGCTATCGCGCCCTGCCCGGTGCGGGCGCGAGCGCTCGCGTCGACGGCAAGCACTGGCTGCTGGGCAAGGTGGGCTTGCTCGAAGAGCACGGAATCGACATCTCCGCCGCAACCGCGACTATCGACCGATTTCAACAGCAGGGCAAGTCGGTGGTCCTAGCCGCGCGCAACGGCGAGCTCATGGGCGCGTTTGCGCTGCTCGACACGATCCGCCCCGAATCGCCCGCGGCAGTGACCGCGTTGCGCCATCGAGGCGTGAGGGCAATGATGATTAGCGGCGACAATGCCAAGGCCGCCGGAGCGATTGCCTCGCAAGCAGGCATCGAGGCCGTGCTCGCCCCGGTGCTGCCGATCGAGAAATCCTCTGCAATCGAGCGTCTCCAAGCCGAAGGGCGAACTGTGGCGATGGTAGGAGACGGGATCAACGACGCCCCGGCTCTAGCGCAAGCGGACCTGGGGATAGCGATCGGGGCAGGCACTGATATCGCAGTCGAGTCGGCGGGAATCGTGCTGGTGCGAAACAACCCTCGCGATGTGGACCGTGCCATCGAGCTGGCCAAGAGGACACAACGTACAATCCTGCAGAACTACTGCTGGGCGTTCGGATACAACATTCTCGGAGTGCCGATCGCGGCAGGAGCGCTATACCCGTGGACGGGACTGCTGCTCTCGCCGATTCTCGCCTCGGCGGCCATGGCGCTTTCCAGCGTTTCCGTGCTTTCCAACAGCCTGCGACTGAATCGGGCGCTTTCCAAGGGCCGCCAGAACCGACGATAGCGCTGCGGCCGCCGCGACGTCGGGCAGGTCTGTGCCGCCAGCCTTCCAGAAAACAGCCACGATTCTGGCGGCCCATAGAGACCTCGTCACGCCCTGCCACTCGCGCAACCGCGGTTGCGAATACCGCTTGCGCACACTGCTGCCCAGGGGCGTGCACACCAGCCGGGCGAGCGAACCAAATATAGATTGGCTATAAACGCAAGCTGTAATCTGTTCTATGCCGAAACTTCATCTGCCGGGCAGCGTTCCGAGTGTATACAAACCTGAATTCACCGTAGAGCCGCAAGAGCAGCGCCGCTGCTCGCCACGCTCGAACTGAGCAGTGCCTGGTTGATGCCAGCGTTTCAAGCACCGCTTGTTTCTACCGCCGGGATCAACAAGCGTCTGCACGCCGACAAGCTGCCAGATAGGATCAGAGGATCATCGGTGAGCAGGATCGGGACAAGCCAGTCCGGAATAGGCGACCCAATGTATCCGCTCGACACGCGCAAGCGGAGCTCGGCAAGCACTTCCCTAGTTGATGATTGGATGCTAGCGGCACATGCCAACCCCTAGGTTTCAAGCGTTTGGCGCCCAGCATCTCGTCGTGATTGCGTTGACGCTGGCCCTGCCGGTTCTGCTTTCGTTGCTTGCATCCAGGACTGCGGCCGAATCGGTAAGGCGCCGCATCGCGCATGGGCTGGCAGGACTGCTGCTGGCAAACGAAGTGGTTCTCTGGGGCTACAGGATCGCCGAGATCGGCTTGATGCGGTTCGCACAGTACCACTTGCCGGTCCATGTTTGCGGGATCGCGGTGCTCGCTACGGCAGCGACACTGCTCTTCCGTAACCAGAGCAGCTATGAGATCGCGTATTTTTGGGGCTTGGTCGGTTCGGCGAACGCTGTCATTACTCCGGGCGGGATGGACGCAGTGTTTCCCGAGTACCGGTTCTTCCAATACTTCATTTCGCATTCCGGCATTGTCGTGGGGACGCTGTTCGCCACCTGGGGCCTGCGGATGCGACCGACTCTCGGCGGTCTGCTCCGCGCTTTCGTCTGGCTAAACGCGTTAGCGGCGGTAGCCGCCGTGCTCAATTTCCTCCTAGGATCGAACTACTTGTATCTATGCGCTCCACCTGGCAACACTGTCTCGCCGTTCTTCTTCCTGCCGTGGCCTTGGTACATCCCCTCGCTGGAGCTAATCGGCTTGAGCCTGTTCTTTGTCGTCTACCTCCCCTTTCTGGCGACCGATTGGCGGTCACGCAAGAGGTCGGTCGGTCGTCCTTAGGACGCGAGCACCGGCCCCTCCGGAAAGGGGCATCAGGGCACGACATCTAGTCCCGGGCCGCTTCCGGCTGCAGCGCAATTAGCGGTGCCGAGGAGACCGGCCAATTGATTGGTGAATCCCGCCGAGCCCGAATCTCCGACGAGTTCCCGAGCGATTGCGGGCGCGCTCGCTGACTTCCCGCCCAAAATGCCTGGAGGCAGCAGGGTTCTGGCCGCACGAATCGCCGGAACATCATGCCGCGCCATGGAGGACACATATCGCTGGCCCAATCCTGCGAGCCTCGCCGCCCATAGAATGGGAAGTTGGTGAGATCAGTCCGAATTGGGATAGTCGGCCTAGGCAATGTGGGCAGCGGTACCCTCCGTTTGCTGCGTCGCAACGTCGATCAGATCGAACGGAAACTCGGTTTTCCCTTAGAGGTATCCGCCGTGTGCTCGCGAAGCGTCCACACCAAGCCGGGCGACGCAGTAGCGCTGCATCCGACCGCGTTTCGGACGACCAGCTGGAACGAACTGGTCACGCGTCCGGACGTGGACATCGTGGCCGAACTGGTCGGCGGCACGACCGTGGCCAAGGACATCATCGAATCCGCGTTGACGGCGGGCAAGCCCGTCGTTACGGCCAACAAGGAACTGCTCGCCGACCATGGGGCCGAACTCTGGAAGCAGTTCAGAGAGCGAGGCGTGACACTCGGGCTGGAGGCTTCTGTCGCAGGCGGCATTCCGGTGCTGACTGCGCTGCGCGATGGAATCGCGGGCGACAGCATCGATGCCATGATCGGCATTCTCAACGGCACCTCGAACTACATTCTCACGGAGGTCGAGCGCACGGGGGCCCCGTTCGACCAAGTGTTGGGCGAGGCCCAGGCGCTGGGATACGCCGAGGCCGACCCCAGCGCGGACATCGACGGCTATGACGCCCGGTCGAAGCTAGCGATCCTCGCGGCGCTGGCCTTCGGAGAGCGGGTCCGCCCGGAACAGATTCCGGTCGAGGGGATCCGGCGCATCCGCACGATTGACTTTGCTTACGCGGGCCGGCTGGGGCACACGATCCGCCTCCTAGCAACGGCCCGGAGGGAATCGGAAGGCCTTCGGCTGGCAGTGCGCCCGGCGCTCGTCGACAAGAGCGCGATCCTGGCGAGCGTCACCGGATCCTACAACGCATTGTGGGTACACGGCCAGGGCGGCGACACGTTCTACTATGGCCGGGGAGCGGGGCCGGAACCGACGGGGGTGGCTGTTGTCAGCGACTTGATGGCGGCCGCAAGGACGCTCAGAAAGCCTAACGGGCAGCCGGCACCGCCGTTTGCCCACATGTCCTTGGATGACCACACCCCGGTCTCGTCCGGAACGGAGGAGCGGCAATTCTTCCTCCGCTTCCGTGTGCGTGACCGGCCCGGCATTCTCGCCGGCCTAGCGGCAATCCTAGCCGAGCAGGGAGTCAGCATCGAGGCCGTGCTCCAGGAGCCGCATTTCGACAAGTCCGACCTTCCGTTCGTCGTCACTCTCGAGCCAGCCAAGCGGCATGCTCTGGAAGCCGCCCTGGAGGTCATGAGAGGGCTCGACTTCTTGGTTGACGATCCGCTCGCCTTGCCGATCGAGCCGACACTCACCGCCTCGTAGGCAGATGCCGCAGCCCGTCTTGGCTCTCGCGACTCGACGTGTTGCACACTGGAGTTCGTAAACGCGCCGGAAAGGCGGGTAGGGGAACCATGCCAATTCAATCTATCGGAAAGAGCTTGCGCTTGCGGCGTATCCTCCGCAATGGAAGGGCCGTCGTGGTGGCGATGGACCACGGGAACGCCGCGGGGGCAGTGCGCGGCCTGGAGCGTCCTGCCGACCTGGTGAAGGCCATCGCGCCGGCCGGTGCAGACGCCATCCTCGTAACGCCGGGAATCCTGCAGCAAGTCTGCGAGCACGTGGGGGACCTAGCGATCCTGCTGCGGATCGACGGTTGCGTAAGCCCTTCGGTCCCAGGCCCCATGAAACTCTTCGTCAATGTCGAGCAAGCGGTTGCGATGGGAGTCGACGCGGTTGTGATGAATGCCACGCTCGGAGCCTCTTTCGAGGCGGAAGAACTCGAGAAGGTCGGCACCATCGCGAGCCAGGGCCGCACGTGGGGAATGCCTGTCGTCGCGGAGATTCTGAGCGAAGGGATGATGGCGAACCACATGGACATGTCCGGGCAGGGGGAGGCAATCCTCCCGCCCGACATCGGAGACGACATCACTCTGGCGTGCAGGATAGGCGCAGAACTGGGCTCGGATCTGATCAAGTCCCGTTACTCCGGGGACATCGAAGCGTTCCGCAGGAGCGTGGACGCGTGCGGGCGACCGGTGCTCGTAGCTGGCGGGCCGCGTCGCGGCGGGGGCCTCGCGGGGACTCTAGAGACTGTGAGCGAGATCTTGGAAGCGGGGGCGTCGGGCGTGATCTTCGGCAGGCAGATCTTCCAGCACGACGATCCGGTTGAGGCGGTCGGCGCCGTATCCACTCTGATCCACGACGGCTCGCGCACGAGAGAAGCGCTCGCGGCGGAAGCTGTCTGATCGTTTGACCTATGGACGGCGCCTTGGAAATCCATTGCGACACAGGGGGCGCTACAATCTGGGATCGTGCCGAGCAGCCTAATCACGCGGCGCGAACTTGCCGCATTGGCGGCGGTCGGCGCAGTCCGGCGAGCCGACGGCCAATCGCAGTTCGGCTCGATGCTTTGGGAGTACATCCAGGAGTACCTGCGCGTCTTGGATGACCGCCGCGCCAAGCGGCTCGCGGCGCTCGAGTCGGAGGCCGACTTCCTTGCGCTGCGCGAACGGGTGCGAGAGCAGCTCGGACGGATGTGGGGAGCCTTCCCGCCGCGTACGCCGCTTAAGCCGGCACAAGTCGGAACGATTGACCGCGGCGACCATTTCATCGAACGGATCGTATTCGAGAGTCGGCCGTCGTTTCACGTCACGGCCAATCTCTACCGTCCCAGGCAGGCGTCCGAACCGCTGCCCGCGATTGTCTTTCCCTGCGGCCACGCAAGTGGCGGGAAAGTGGCCGCGAGCTACCAGCGGTTCGCCGTTCTCATGGCCCGTCAAGGCGTCGCGGTGCTGACCTGGGATCCGCTCGGGCAAGGGGAGCGACTGCAGTTCCACGACCCCGAGAGCGGGAAATCGAGGTTCCGGGAAGGCACCGGCGAGCATCGTATCCTCGGTGACCGCTGCTACCAAGTCGGCGCCAACCTGATGCAGTACCGGGCCTGGGACGCGACGCGCGCGCTCGACTATCTTGAGTCGCGTCCAGAATTCGATTCCAAGCGCTTCGCTATCGCAGGCCAGTCCGGCGGCGGGATGACCGCCCTGCAGTTCGCGTGCTTCGACGACCGCATCCAAGCCGCGTTCATCAGCTGCGCGGTGGCGAGCTTCCGGGCAAAGACCGAGTCGCTGCTCATGGCGGATCCGGAGCAGATACTCTACGGCACGCTGCGAGAAGGGATCGACCACCCCGAACTGCTGGCGGCATTCGCGCCGAAACCGCTGATGATCGGAGCTGCGCTGCGCGACTACGTTCCGATCGAAGGCGCACGCCGGACCCACGCTGAACTGCAAGCCGTCTACGCAAAGCTTGGGTCGCCGGAGAACCTGCATCTGGCCGAGACCGATGCAACCCACGGGCTGAACCGAGAACTGCGCGAGGCCGCGGCACGATTCTTCCTGCGCTCCCTAGCAGGAAACGTTACCGAAGTCCGGGAAGACGAAGGGGATCTGCCGCCAGCAGGCGCACTGCTTTGCACATCGACCGGGCAGGTCTCCACGTCATTGGGCTCCAAGAACGTCTCCGACCTGTACACGGAGACGGCGGATCAAATCGCGCCCGCGTTTCGCAGGCCAGGCAACGCGAGCGAGTTCGAGGTCTACCGCAGCCAAGTCGCCAATCGCATTCGCGAGACCACGCGTGTCGGAGCGTTCAAATCGGAGCATGGCGTTGAGGTTCCCACGAGATTCCTCGACGCCGGAGTCTACGCCAAGGGAGCCGCGTTCCTTGTCGCGGAACAGGGCAAGGACCATCCTGTCGTGCGCCGCTATTGCATCGACGCGATTGTGGCCGCCAACCACAGCCTCTACGGCGTCGACGTCCGCGGCTGGGGCGCCACCAAGCCCTCCCTGGCATCGCTGGAAGTGAACTTCGAATGGGACGACTTCATCGCCTACCGAAGCCTTGAACTCGGCCGGCCGCTGTTCGGGCAGCGTCTCAAGGACCTCCTTGCGACGGCGCCGAAAATGACGAAGCGGCGTGAGTGGACCGTTGTGGGCATCGGCATTGGCGGGCTGGTCGCGGCGCACGCGGCCGCGCTCGACCCCCGAGTCGCCGGAGTCGTCAGCATACAAGCCCCGTTGTCTTACCGGGCGATTCTCGACGATCCGGAGTCGACCCAGCCCACAAGCTGCATACTTCCCGGCGTGCTGGGTGCCTACGAAATCCGTGACGTGTACGCAGCGGTGGCTCCCAGGCCGCTGCTAATAGTCAATCCTCGGGATTCGCGGCGTCGGACGCTGGAGCCGGATGCCGCGCTGGCCGGATGCCAGTGGGCGATCGACACGTACGAGATGCTGGACGCATCCGAATCCATTCGGATCGAGTCGGGCCTTGGAAGAACCGGAATCCGCTCGCTTCTCGGGGAGTGGCTTAGATCCGTCTCCGCGTGACGGCTCGCGATGTTGGGTTCACTCCCACTCGATCGTGGACGGCGGCTTGTTAGAAACGTCGTAGAGAACGGAATCGACTCCGTTGATCTCGCACAAGCGGGAAGCCAGCGCGAGCAACCCATCGCGAGGCAGCTCGGCAACCGCAGCCGTCATGCCATCGACCGAGGTGATCGGTCGCAGGACCACCGATTCCCCGCCGTCACGGCTCCAAGGGAGCAACACTACCGGGGACTGCCAGACTCGGTCGTAGAGACCGTCGCTGCGAAGGTAGTCAGTGACGGCCCGGTCTACCCGCTGAAGCAGCCGCACCCGCTCGGGAGTGAGAGTGGCCGGCCGGATTCTCCATTCCGACGGCTCGATCCGCCGCGGCGCCAAGGTGGCGACAACGCGGTTCGTGTGGCGGAATTCGTTCGTGATTGCGGTCGATAGCGGCAGCGCCCTGCGGTAGTCGAGTTCGGCGCCGTGCAGAACCGTCAACTGAGCATAACTTCGGCTGTCGCCCTGGACGCCGACGCTGCGAAGCGGGAGCAGGAACGCCGAATAGCCGTACTGCTCGGCTAGCGCTGCGATCCGCTCGTCGGCGGCCGGCCCGGCGGCGGACGAGGAGCACAGGCACCGTATCGCCAACCCGGGGCCGGGAAACGGATGGCGCTCTAGAAGCTTGGAGGGCAGCCCCAGGGACCGGCCCAGCTCGCGAACCTCGTCCTTGTAGAATTCGCTCAGCGGCTCCAGCACGCGCCCCTCTTCGAGCAAGTCCTGGATGCGCTTCACGCGATTGTGGTGCGTCTTGATGACATCCGAAGAATCGGTGCCGCCCGACTCGATCGTGTCGGGATAGATCGTGCCTTGGCCGAGCACCCAGCCCTGATCCCTGTATTCGTCGTTGGCGAGAATCTCGTCCTGGACATCGACGAAAGCCTGTCCTATGACCACCCGCTTGCGCTCAGGATCGGCAATGCCCCGCAGACGGCCCATGAATAGGCCCGAGGCATCGACGACCCGCAACCGACCGAGATCCAGCGCGCTGAACGCCTCCTCGATTTCCAAGGTCTCGCGGTCGCGCATGAAGCCCGTGTCAACGTACACCGCTTCCACCTTGGGGGATCCGAGCGCGCGAACCGTCAGTGCGTAAGCCACCGTGGAGTCCACTCCGCCACTGAGAAAGAACAAGACGCGACGAGCGCCCGCTTGTTCGCGGATCTGCTGCACGAGAATGTCGACGCGGTCCTTGGGCCGCCAGCTCATGGCGCATCCGCAGGCGTTGCGGAGAAAGTTTCGCAGCATCGCCGGTCCATCGGGCGTATGGATGACCTCCGGATGGAACTGAAGGCCGTAAACGCCTCTTTCGGCTTGGCCCATGGCGGCAACGCTGCATTCGTCCGTGGAGGCCAAGATCTCGAAGTTTTCGGGCAGGCGGACAACATGGTCGCCATGGCTCATCCAGACGCGATGCTCGCGGGCCAAGCCGTCGAACAACCCTCCCTCGTCACGCACCCTTAGAGTGGCGCTGCCGAATTCGTGAGTTTGCCCTCGCTCGACCTTCCCTCCCAAATGCTTCGCGAGCAGCTGATGGCCGTAGCAGATGCCCAAGATCGGCTTGCCGGTCTCGAACAACCGGGGGTCGGGCTGCGGGCTGGCGGCGTCGAACACGCTGGAAGGGCCACCCGACAGGATGATTCCTTGGTGCCCGCGCGTTTCGTCCGCATTGACGCCGACGGGGAAGATCTCCGCGTAAACGCCAAGTTCCCGCACCTTGCGGGCGATCAGGTGGCAGTACTGGCCACCGGAGTCGAGAACTGCGATCTTCTCCATTTCACGCGGCTCCGGAAGCCTGGGCGCGACGGAAGCCACACCCTGCACAATACATAATCATCGGTCATTGTATCCCAAATCGACACTTTCGAAACGCAGTGGTGTCGGCACCGTTCGTTCCGGACGTACTCCACCGCCGGCTTCGGCATGAACGGCGAAGCGCAGAGATGCCCGGCCATGGCCGGCAGGTTTGGAGAGCGGCCGGGGCCGTTGGCGTGGCAGCAAACGCCTCGGGTCGCCGGAGGCTCGGCTGATTCGGGGCTCCGGGAATTCGTCGCCTTCCCTATTGCAAGGAAGGGACATGCGAAGGATTGGGCGTGTGCTGTATCGGGACGTTCCCCGCGATCCACCTGTTCAGTTTCGACCGGAGCTCCTCCGCCTTGCGAGGCATCTTGCCGGCTAGGTCCCGTTCCTCGCCGATGTCGTCTTGAAGGTTGTACAGCTCCACGGCCGGAGGGTCGTAGAACTCGATCAGCTTGTAGCCGCCGGACAATATCGCCGCGCCGGGCGCCTGGGCCTGCGGGCTGTAGTGCGGGTAGTACCAGACGAGCGCGCGAGGCGGCCACTCCCGATCGTCAATAAGCGCGGCGAGGCTCCTGCCGTCCGGCGAGGGGAACTGCCCGGGAGATAGACCCGCCAGCCCGACGATAAACGGATACAGGTCCGCATTCGTTACTGGCTCGCCCACGAGCCTTCCGGGCAGGCCGTGCCCCGGCCACCGGACGATGAGCGGAACGCGAATGCCTCCCTCGTAGAGATGTCCTTTCCCCGCCCTAAGCGGGGAATTGTCGGTGACGGAAGCCAAGCCGCCGTTATCGGACGCGACGATCACCACCGTCGTTTCCGCGATTCCAAGTCCCTCCAGCTTGGCAAGCACGCGACCGACGCTGTCGTCCACGGTCTCGACCATCGCGCCGTACGTTGCGTTCTTGCCTTCGGCGCCGGACGCGATCTTCGCCTCGTACTTGCCGATCAAGGCTTCCGGGGCTTGCAGGGGCGTATGCACTGCGTAATGGGTCAGATACAAGAAGAAGGGCCGCTCCCGGTTCTTCTCCATGAACTCCAGCGCTTCGTCGGTCAGGCGATCTGTCAAGTACTCGCCCTCGACGCTCTGAGACAGATCCAGGTTCGGCATGTCCGGGTTCCATTCCTGGGCGGGCTTGCGATAGGGGAAGAAGTAGCTCGCCGGGCTTCCGTGCGTGTGTCCGGCCACGTTGGTGTCGAAACCCTGCTTGGTGGGCCAGTATGGCTCGCTCCCCAAGTGCCACTTCCCGATGCTCGCCGAGACGTATCCTGCTGTGCGCAGGGCTTCCGCCAAGGTGACGACCTCGGCCCGAAGATACATGAAATCCGGAGGCGGCACGATGCGCCCGAGCTCTGGATAGCGGTGGCGCCCAATCGCCGTGATGTGACCGGTGAAGCCGACCCTGCCCGGATTCTGGCCGCTCATGAGAGCGGCTCGGCTAGGCGAGCAGACAGGGCAATTGGAGTACGCTTGCGTGAATCTCGTGCCCTCGGCCGCGAGGCCGTCTATGTGCGGCGTTTCGTAGAATGTCGACCCCTGGCAGCCCAGATCCTTCCAGCCAAGGTCGTCCACCAGCACCAAAATCACGTTCGGGCGGACGGGATCGCCGTCGAGTCCGCCCCAGCAGCCCGCAACGAACAGGATGCCGAATAATGCGAATTGCAGGCGAGCTTTCGAAAAGGCCTTGCGGAGCGCTTGCATCTGTAGTAATACTGAAAGGCTAGGGAGCCGTTACCAAAGAGAGGAAAGCTCCCACAAGCGGGCGAGTCGCTCAATCGGCGAGCCACCCCTCACGAACAGAGCAGGGAGTCTCATCAGCTTCCCACCGGGAAGGTTGTAGCACATCCGTCCGCAGCGTCCAAGGAAAACGGAGGAATCATATTGCTATGGCAATCCAGCCCCTAGGCAACCGCATCGTTGCCGAACGGATCGAAGAGGAGCAGCAGCTCTCGGGCAGCATCATCATCCCGGACTCCGCGAAGGAGAAAGGCCAGACAGCCACGATTGTCGCTACCGGCCCCGGCTCGAAGAAGGACGACGGATCCATTGTGCCGTTGGATGTGCAGGCCGGCGAGACGGTCATGATCGGGAAGTTTGCCGGGACGGAGATCAACGTCGACGGCAAGGACTTCGTGATCCTGACCGAGGACGAAATCCTCGGCGTGATCGACGACTAGCCTGCTGCTGTCGCCGGACCGCGAAGCCCGGCACGGCCGACTCGGCAAACAGACTATAGGAGGAAACACTTCAGAAATGGCAGACAAGGAAATCGTTTACGGGGAGGACTCGCGGCAGGCCATCCTGTCGGGAGTGAACAAGCTCGCCAACACGGTGAAGGTCACGCTGGGGCCCAAGGGCCGCAACGTCGTCCTCGAAAAGAAGTTCGGCGGTCCGACGGTGACCAAGGACGGAGTCACCGTCGCCAAGGAGATCGAACTTTCCGACAAAGTCGAGAACATGGGTGCACAGATGGTGCGCGAGGTCGCGTCCAAGACTTCCGACGTGGCCGGCGACGGCACTACGACGGCGACCGTGCTCGCGCAGGCACTCTACGCTTCCGGCGTCAAGAGCGTGGCCGCGGGCGCAAACCCGATGGCGATCAAGCGCGGAATTGACCACGCCACGAAATTGGTGGTGGAAGCGATCCACGAAATGGCCCGCCCTGTCGAGGGCCAAGCCGTTTCGCAGGTGGCTTCGATTTCGGCAAATAACGACGAAATGATCGGCGACATCATCGCCGAGGCAATGGAGAGGGTCGGCAAGGACGGCGTGATCACGGTCGAGGAAGGCAAGTCAATGGCGACGGAACTGGACGTCGTCGAGGGCATGCAGTTCGACCGTGGGTACCTTTCGCCCTACTTCGTCACCGACAAGGAATCAATGGAGTGCGTTCTCGAGAACCCCATGCTCCTGATTCATGAGAAGAAAGTCAGCAACATGAAGGACCTGCTGCCGGTGCTCGAGGGTGTCTCGCGCCAAGGGCGCCCGCTGCTGATCGTTGCGGAAGACGTCGAAGGCGAGGCGCTTGCCACGCTCGTGGTCAACAAGCTGCGCGGCACGCTCAACGTGGCCGCCGTCAAGGCCCCGGGGTTCGGCGACCGCCGCAAGGCCATGCTCGAGGACATCGCCATCCTGACTGGCGGCCGGGCCATCATGGAAGAGACCGGCATCAAGCTGGAAGGCGTCCAGCTCGACGACCTCGGCAAGGCGAGCCGTATCGTGATTGACAAGGACAACACGACCATCATCGAGGGCGCGGGCAGTTCGGAGGCGATCTCCGGGCGCGTCAAGCAGTTGCGCGCGCAGATCGAGGAGACCACCTCCGACTACGACCGCGAGAAGCTGCAGGAGCGGCTGGCGAAGCTGGTCGGCGGCGTCGCGGTGATCAAGGTCGGCGCGGCGACCGAGACCGAGATGAAGGAGAGGAAGGCGCGCGTGGAGGACGCGATGCACGCGACCCGCGCAGCCGTCGAGGAGGGCATCGTCCCGGGCGGCGGCGTGGCGTTGGTGCGGGCCGCCGCGGCGCTCGCCAACAGCAACCGAGATGACGACGACGAGCAGACCGGCGTCAACATCGTCCGTGTGGCGCTGGAGTCTCCGTTGCGCTGGATCGCGCAGAACGCAGGGCAGGAAGGCGCGATCGTGGCCGAACGGGTGCGCACCTCGAGCGGAAATCACGGCTATGATGCGCAGGAAGACCGGTACTGCGACCTCGTCGAGGCCGGCATCATCGACCCGACCAAGGTGGCTCGAAACGCGCTGCAAAACGCCGCGTCGATAGCGGGACTGATGCTGACCACGGAGGCCACCGTGCACGAGATTCCCGAGGAGGAGCCTGCCGAAGCCGGGCCGCCCGACCACCAAGACTACTAGTCTGCGGACTGTCCCCTATGGCCGCGCGCCGGCTTGCCTGTGTCGCAGTTAGACGCAGAGCGCGGCCATTTCCTCTCCAGGCAGTCGCTTGAAGGCAGTGAGCGGATCGACCGACAGGAGTCTCAAGGACTTGCTTCGGCGCGCTGCGCAGATCCCTTGCCTCGCTGTCGCTCCGGACTTGATCCGGAGATTCGAGACTCGCTATCCCGTATCCGTGTGGAGCATCGCGTGCGAAGCTATGTGTGACGTGCCGGATCGGCTGGGACCCGGGTCCTGGAGCCGCAAGCCGCGGTTGGCGTCCTGCTTTGATTGGCTGCCAAACAATTCAATCCTAACGGGGCGCTGCGTATGAATGGACCGGTGGCCAGTTGCTGGGGTAGCGTGCCGTTTGCGGTCGCTTGACTCGAGTCAGACGCCGGCCCACTCTAGTCCCAAGCAATAGAGTGTCGCTCGGCTTCCACGCGCGCGAACCACTCTTCCAACTCGGCGAGCATTCGACGGACCCGACCAGGGTTCTCGTCGGTGAGGTTGCGTTGCTCCCCAGGGTCATCGTCCAAGTTGTAGAGTTCCGGTGGCTCGGGATTCTGCAGTTTGAGACGCGGTACAGGCAAGACCGCCGTCACCGCGGCAGGATTCTCCTTGTGCTTCATGTCGGCCTCGATGAAGGCGGCCGTCCGCTCACGGTCCTCGTCGGACACGCAAAGCTCGTCGCGGAAGAACCGCGTGCCGCGGATCATGGGGCGCACAAGCTTCCAGTTGCCGTCACGGACCGCCGCATTGGTGCCGATGTCAGGCCAGTAGAAATTCCACTGCCAAAACCTCCGAGGCTCGACTTGGAATGGCCCGTGCGTGAGGAGCGGCGAAAGGTCCTGGCCGTCCAGCGAGGGGCCAGCGGGCTTCGAGACGCCCGCCAGCGAAAGAAGCGTCGGCATCCAGTCGGTGAAATGCGCTAGATCGTCGACGAGTCGCCCGCCCGCCACGCTTCCCGGCCAGCGCAGCACCATCGGCACTCGTATCCCGCCCTCGTAGATCCATCCCTTGCTGCCGCGCAACCCGGCGTTGTAGCGCTCGTTGAATGTCGGCTCGCCCTCTTCGAGCATATAGGGAGGATTGAAGAAGGCGGGACCGTTGTCACTTGTGAACCCAACGATCGTGTTCTCGGCGAGACCCGCGCGGTCCAGCGTCCCGAGGATCCGGCCGATGCCGGCATCCATCCGCTCGATCATGGCGTAGGTGGTCGCCACGATTCGGTTCAATCCCGAGTCGCGGTACGGCGCGATCCACTCCGCCCGGCCCTGGAAAGGCGAGTGCGGAGCGTTGTAGGGCACGTAAAGGAAGAACGGATTCTTCTTGTTCCGCTGAATGAAACCCACCGCCTCGTCGGTCAGCACATCGGTCAAATAGCGGCCGTCCGACGGGGAACTGGCGTCATTGCGCCGCAAGTGGTACCCGTAGTAGTCGGTCCACCCGCCGCAGAAGCCGACGAATTCGTCGAACCCGCGAGCGTTGGGCTCGAACCGGCGGTCGAAGGTGCCGTTGTGCCACTTTCCCACGAGGCTCGTCGCGTATCCGCCGGATCGAAACGCGTCGGCGATTGTCAGTTCACGCAGGGCGATCCGGTCAAGCCCGTGGATCTCGTGCTGGGTGATCGCGCCCGTGCGGTGCGGGTACCTTCCCGTCAGCAGCGCGGCCCTCGCCGGGGCACAGATCGGCGAGGCCGAGTAGTGCTGGCGGAAGCAAGTCCCTTCCGAGGCGAGCCGGTCGAGATGCGGAGTGCTGATTGCGCGGTTGCCAAAGCAGGCGAAGTCCCCGTATCCCATGTCGTCAGCGACGATCAGGATCACGTTCGGTCGGTTGAATCTCATTGCCTTCTGTGCCCGCAGGCACGCGCGTAGCCGGCGTGTCTGGAACGGTGGGTATGATACTGGAACTGAAAGCTAGGAGTCTTGAGATGAGCCAGTATCTCCCCAACCGTCGCAATTTAATCGGCGCCGCGGCAAGCGGCTTGCTGCTAGTGCCCGGGGCGCGACCCGCGACGCCGACGCGCAAGGTCGGCGTCGTCGGGCCGGGCTGGTACGGCAAGATCGACCTGTTCCGCCTCATCCAGGTTGAACCGGTCGACGTCGTGGGGATGTGCGACGTGGACAGCAGGTCGCTGCAGGCGGCGGCAGAGCTGACCGCGACACGCCAGAAGTCCGGCAAGACGCCGCGCATGCATTCCGACTACCGAGAGATGCTCAAACAGGAAGAGCTCGACCTCGTCCTTGTGGCCACTCCCGACCACTGGCACGCTCTGCCCATGATTGCAGCCTGCCAAGCGGGTGCCGACGTGTACTGCCAGAAGCCGATCGGGGTCGATATCCGTGAATGCCAGGCGATGCTCGCGGCGGCTCGCAAGCACGAACGGGTGGTCCAGATCGGGTTGCAGCGCCGTTCGACGCCGCATCTGATCGATGCCAAGAAGCGAGTCGTCGAGGACGGCCTACTGGGCGAGATCGGGCACGTGGAAGTCTGCTGCTACTACCACATGCGAGCCAGAGGCAACCCTCCCGACGCCGAGCCTCCGCCACATCTCGACTACGACTTCTGGACAGGGCCCGCTCCAATGCGTCCCTATAACGAGCTGTGCCACCCGCGCCGGTGGCGGGCGTTCATGGAGTACAGCAACGGCATCATGGGCGACATGTGCGTGCACATGCTCGACGCCGTCCGATGGATGCTCGGGCTCAATTGGCCGAAGCGCGTTTCGTCAACGGGCGGGATCCTTGTGGAGAAGGACAGCAAGGCTAACACCGCCGACTCCCAAGTGGCGACATTCGAATACGAGGATTTCCCAGTCGTGTGGACACACCGTAGCTGGGGGACGCCGCCCGACCCGGACTACCCGTGGGCATTCTTCATCTACGGATCCAAGGGGACGCTCAAGGGCAGCGTCCACCGTTGGGACTTCGTCCCGGTCGACAAGCAGACCGCTTCGCTCCAAGGGAGGAACAAGCTGGAAGTCGACCAGTATCCGGAAGACAAGACCGAAGCCGATCTGGAGCTTCACTCCGCGCACGCCGTCCGCTACCACATGAAGGACTGGCTGCGGGCTGTGGACCAGCGGTCGCGGCCCGTGGCGGACATCGAGGAAGGGCACATGTCGACCACGGCCTGCTTGCTCGCCAACATCTCCATGCAGCTGGGGCGGCCCTTGGAGTGGGACCCTGAACGAGGCGAGGTCCGCAACGATGCCGCGGCCAACGATTTGCTCGCCCGCCCTTATCGCAAGCCTTGGAAGCACCCCGACCCGGCCGCGGTCTGATCCAAGCCTTTCGGAACCAAGTCCGGGCCCGCAGCGGGGCGCGAAAGCAACCGCGATGGCCCGGGGGCGGCCACTCCCCGACGGACGATCTGGAGCCCTCCCTACTCACCCTCGCTCGACGCGCGGATTCCGTTGCCGGCCAAGCGGTATTTCGGTGCCTGCATGCCTCAAGGTCGGCGACGATTTCATTCGCTCTTGCGAAGCGACCAGTCTAACCGCATCAAGCGGCGCTCGCCGGGTGGCTGCGCGCCCGGCGGGTATACTGCCTTGAACGATTGCCATGGTCCCCCTGCTCGCCATGCTGGCGTTTCTGGCACTGGTTCAGCCAGCGCATGGAATGCCGGAATTTCTTGCCGACTCGGTGGCATTTGGAGCCAAGGACTGCCTCTTTTGCCATGCCGAGCCCGGCGGCGGGCGAACGTGGAATGCTCGCGGGCACTGGCTCATGGAACAGAAGCGGCGATTCGGCGCGGAAGAGGTGGAGGTCGGGTGGCTGCGCGAGTACGCAGGCAGCCCGGACCCGCCGGAGAGCGCCCTCGAGACGAGCTTGCGCACGGTGGAAGGCATCGGCAGAATTCCCGAGACACTGCATCGCGGACCGTTCTTCGATCCCAAATCTGACGAGGCAGCTCTCCGTCGCTGGATCGCCTCGCGCGGAACCTACTCCACTGCCGAGGGCGAATGGCCACAGTATTCCGGAGACATCGCGTCGTCAAAATACTCCCCGCTGGATCAGATCGGCAAGTCGAACGTCGGCGAGCTCGAGGTCGCGTGGGTTTGGGACGCCTTCGACAACGCCAACTACGTCCAGCCGGGCGCGGAGCCGATTGCGCGCCCCACCCGAGCGGAGCGCGCGAGATTCCCGGACGGGTTCAAGTCAACGCCTCTGATGGTCGGCGGCAGGCTCTTCGTTCGCACCAACTTCAGCGGGGTCGCCGCCGTCGACCCCGCTACAGGAGACACGCTGTGGACCTACGATCCGGGCACGGCCAAGTGGGGTCGTCCGGGCATTTTCGGTTTCGCGACGCGCGGGCTGGCCTACTGGTCCGACGGAGAGCGCGGCCGGATCCTCCTTTGCACGGGCGACAGCTACCTCGTTGCCCTAGCACCCGAGACGGGCGAGCCAATCATGGGCTTCGGCGACAACGGGCGCGTCGACCTAACGCAAGGCTCGCGACGGCCGTTGAATCGAAGACTCGTCAACTGCAGCGCGCCTCCAGCGATCATCGGCGATGTCGCCGTCGTTGGAAACCAGATCGCCGATGGCCCCCCGGGCAGGTCAGCGCGCAGCGGCGGTTCCCTATGGAGGGACAACTGGCCCGTCGGGGATGTCCGCGGGTACGACGTGCGAACGGGCAAGCGGCTGTGGACATTCCACACCGTCCCACAGGAGGGCGAATTCGGCAACGAGACCTGGGGGAGCGACTCATGGAAATGGATGGGGAACACGAACGTTTGGTCGATGATGAGCGCCGACGAGAATCTCGGCTACGTCTACCTCCCCGTTACCAGTCCGACCTTCAATTTCGCCGGCGACTTCCGTCCCGGAGACAACCTCTTCTCGAACAGCGTCGTTTGCCTGGATGCGAAGACGGGCAAGCGCGTCTGGCATTTCCAGACCATTCGCCACGACATCTGGGATTGGGACCTGCCGGCCGCGCCCAACCTCATCGACATCGTGGTCGACGGACGCGCAGTCCCCGCGGTCGCGCAAGTGACAAAGACGGGGTTCGTCTACGTGTTCGACCGCCGGACCGGCGAGCCGGTGTGGCCGATCAAGGACAGGGCGGTGCCCAAGAGCGAGATCGAGCTGGCGGCCGGAACCCAGCCGTTCCCGCTCAAGCCTCCCCCGTTCGAGTTGCAGGGCGTGAGCGAGGACGACCTTGTCGACTTCACGCCGGATCTCAAGGCTCGGGCACTTGCGGCAGTCGAGCCGCATCGCCTCGGCCCCCTCTACGAACCGCCTTCGTTGCAGGGGACCATTCAGGTTCCTGGATGGGGTGGCGGCGCGAACTGGGGAGGGGCGGGTTTCGACCCGGAAACCGGCTACCTCTACGTCTCTTCTCGCCGGCAATACATTGTCGTCGGCATGCGCCGAGTGGAGGACCCGGAGGCCCGCGGCTACGAGTACGAGCACAAGTTCTTCCAAGTCAGTGTCGACGGTCTGCCGGTGGTCAAGCCGCCTTACGGCACGCTGACCGCGTATGACATGCATCGCGGAGAAATCGCTTGGCAGGCGCCCCATGGCAATGGCCCCAGGGGCCGTGGGCCGCTGGAAGGCCTCAAACTGCCGCCGCTGGGCAATCCCAACGCGGCGGGAGTGCTGGTGACCCGAACGCTGCTGTTCGTCGGAGACCGGGGCGACGCCGCCGAATCGGCCTTCCTAAGGGCGTATGACAAGGCCTCCGGCAAGACGCTTTGGGAAGCGGAACTTCCGCAACGCCATCACTACGCACCTCCGATCACCTACATGGCCAAGGGGCGCCAGTACGTCGTTGTCGGCGTCGGCGGCGCCGCCGAGCCCGCCCAGCTTGTCGCGTTTCGTCTAAGCACGAGCTAACACGCTCAAGTCGAGCGGACCGAAGGAGATCGAGCCCTCGATCCCGACGCACCGCATTGCGCAGAAATCGGCGGAATCCCAGCAAAACGGCAAATGCCGACCTTGGCCTGCCCTCGCGTAGCCGACGCCCTGAAGCGGATTGGAAGCCGCGTCGACCGTAGGAATCCCACCGGACGAATTGCATCGGCCGTAACTCGAGGGAACCGATTAATGCCTGCCAGCTCTGGAAAGGGGATTGCATACGTGAGTGCCAAGGGCGCTGATGTGCGCGGAGGGGACGCGATGTGGACAACATGCAGTGGTGCCTGACGGCGGGATTGTTTCGCTCCAGAGGCGATTGAAGGGGCCCCACTCGCAGTCTGGCGGGAGGGCATTGCCGAGGCGAACTCCTCGCTCCGCGGTTGGTTGCGGGTGCAGGCGTGCGCTCCCGGCCGAAGAAATTGCCGAGGGTTTTCCGCTGGCTTCCGGGCCGGACAGCCCGCTCAGGCAGCAGCGGACCAGCCAGCGCGGCCCCAGCCGCGTTGCGGCTGTTGCGGCGCCCGCTGACCCGCATCGAAGCCTTGACCGTCGACGACCGGGCGACGGGCCGGATGGGGGAAAGCGAGAGACGCGACTGCCTGGAGATTTGCGACGACCGGGTCGGCAACCCGACGGTGGCCGACATCATCGTCGGTCGCTTGGTGCACAACGCACCGCTCCGAGCTGCGCGCCGAGTCGCTGCGCAAGGCGCAAGGGCCGGCGCGCATGGCCGCTGAGCCAAAAGGGGCCCCGGCAGCTGCCGGGGCCCGGGCTGGATGCCTACAGCTGACAAGCGGTCAGAAGGTGATCCGCAGTCCCATTTGCATAATGCGGCGGCTGTTCGGAAGGGTGGACGAAACAATCCCGAAGCTTCCGCTCTCCAGGCTCGTGTTCGGAATATTGAACGCCGGCGTGTTGGCGAAGTCGTACGCTTCCCAACTGAAACGAGCCCTCCACCTCTCACCCCAGCGGAAGTTCTTGGCAAGCATGACATCGAAATTGACTCGCGAGGGCCCGCGAATGCCCGGCAGCGTACGTCCCGCGTTGCCTAGAGTGTACGGATCGGGCACCTCGAACGCGCCCTCGTTCAGCCAGTCGAAGCCAATCACGCCGTCGGAGGCCTGACCTTGCGCGGACGACTTGAACGGGGCGCCGTTGAGGTTCGGACGCAGCGAGATGCCCGCGGCCAAGTCTCCGCGGATATTGCCTCCCTGCGCTATCTCCACGCCCATGTAGCCCCCGCTTCGGAGCGTGCCGACAGTTGAAATCTGCCAGCCGCCCGCGATGGCGTCGAGGATCCTGGACCAGTTCTGTCCCCAGCGCCGGTTCCTTCCGAACGGCAGTTCGACGATCGGAGCCACGACGAGCCTGTGGGGCAGGCGGTTGACAGAGCTGGAACGTTCGTCGCTAAGGTCGTAGATGTTCTGCGGGTTGTCGTTGTCTCCGAAGGTGTCCGCGTCGCCGATGAAGCGGATATTGTCGATCCATTGGGTATGCGTGTAAGCGATTGTCCAGCCCAGACCGTTCTGGTACCGCTTCTCGGACTTGAAGGTCGCCGCATAGTAGTTCGAGATGCCCCAGTTGGGCGACATCAGCTGGATCTGGTCTTGCGTGCCATCCCAGGCTACCCAAGGCCGGAAGCTCTCGAGGTCCGCACCGGGTGCGTTGGCCGCGGCTAGGTCGTCCGGGTGAATGTGGTTGATGTTGATGTTGTTGATCGCCTGGTGCCGCGCCAAGGCGCCGATGATTCCGAAGTCCCAGACGATTCCCTTCCACCGCGCCTGGAGCGTCAGGTTGAAATTCTGGGAGTACGGAAGCACGCGCGCCTCGTCCCAGAACTGAATCGTCGAGGGTGCGAACCGCGTCCCTCTCGTTCCGAATCCACCATGGAGTTCGGAATCAGGAATGTCGTCCAACGCTCCAGCAGGGACACCGTCTCTGAGGTAGGTGGTCAACCCCCCGCGCCGCCGGAAGATGTTATCGAATCCCGCCCGGCCGGGCTGAATCGAGTTCCGGTCATACGGATTCCCGCAAAAGATTCCGAAGCCGCCGCGCAGTACCATCGACTCGCTCAGACGCAGGGCAAACCCGAACCTCGGAGCCAGATTGTTCCAGTCCCACTGCCAGAGGTACTTCCCCGTGCCGTCCCTGTTCGGGAACAGCACACGGCCGATCGCATCCTCCGGTATCCCGTCCTGGCCGGCCATGGGATGCGGGCAGAACTGGCAGAAACCGTTCATGCGACCTCCAACCTCGTAGATTGGGGTCTCGGTCTCGTACCTCACGCCGAAATTCAAGGTCAGGCGGGAGGTGACCCTCCAATCGTCTTGAAAATAGCCCGAATAGTACTTGATCCGCTTGCCGATTCCCGGAGCGACCCTCGTATCCAGATTCCAGATGTGACCCATCATGAAATCAGCGAACGTGATGCCAGTGTTGTTATCCCGGCCACCAGTCAGGCCCCGGTATCGGGTGAAGTTGCCTACCGGCCGCCACGCGCCGGACGGCTGAGGCCGGCTGACCTCGTTCCCCTGATAGTCGGTGTACTTGGCCCCGAACTTGAATGTGTGGTCACCTCTTATCTTGGTGAAGTTCCCCTCGTAGTCGAAGTTCGTGAAGACCGCGATGCGGTTTGCGTTACCTACGGCACCGAACTGTGACATTGGAACGCCCCGGCCGCCCTGAATGTTCATCCTCGGAAACACCTCGCCGACGCGGTCCAAGCCCGGAAGGCCAAACAGATCGGCATAGTTCGTGTCGCAGCAGTCTCCGGACTTGCGGTCGACGGACACGCGGTTGAAGCCAATGATCGAGGTGACGAAGAAGGTCGGGCTGAATGTGTAGGTGTTGTTCAAGCCCCAGTTCTGCCGGCGATTGAGGATATCGAGTCCGTTGGGGTCAGCCACGCCATAACCCGATGTATACCCGGTAAGAGAGTCGTCTGGTTCCGTCAGGATCATCCGGAGGAACGTGCGCCAGTTGTCCGTGTAGTTGTGGTCCAGGCGGAACGTATGGTAGTCGCGATTCCTTGCGACGTTCGCGGACTCCCTCCAGTTGCCGGCCAGATTGTTGATGTTATTTGGCACGCGATTGGGGTCCGGCAGATAGCTGGCCAACTTGACAGCAACAGGGTCCAGCCGGCTCATGGGGATTGAGTTGTTCGGGAACTGCGAGGCTCCCCTCGGATTGTTGATCGGACCCGCTTGGCGCGTGAGCGGGTCGAATATGGGAACGAGAACGGCTTGCCCTCCCTTGTTCTGTGTGCCTTGGGAGAAATTGCCCACCCGGAATTCCGGGAGCCCGACGCTCCGGGTTCGAATCGCACCAAGTCGCTGGCGGTAGATGTCAACGTTGTAGAAGAAGAACGTCTTGTTTTCCGCAATCGGACCGCCGATGGACACCCCCCCGTTGTTGCGGCGGAGCTTTGGCTGGGAATCCTGGTTCCAGCCCGCCGCGTCGAGGGCGTCGTTGCGGAGGAAGTGGTAGATGCTCCCTCGCTAGCTGTTCGAACCGCTGCGGGTGAGCGCCTGGACGACGCCGGCGGAACTCCTGCCGTACTCGGCACCCATCGAGTTGACCTCGACCTTGAACTCCTGCATCGAATCGACCGGCGGCGCCATCTCGACATTTTGGACGCCCAGGCCTCCGCGGGTGTTGTTCACCCCGTCGATGAACGAGCCGGCGGAGCGAGTGCGTCCGCCGCCAATCGAAATGTTCCCGTTCAACTCCGACCGGAAAGCGCCCGGAACCAAGTTGACCAAGTTGAAGATGTCCCTGTTCGGGAGCGGCAACTCCTGAATCTGCTCCGTACTAACGGTCGACCCAACCGACCCAGACGTAGTCTGGATCTGAAGTTGCTCCGCACTCACCTCGACCGTCTCAGTGACGGCTCCGATCTCCAGGGCGAATGATTGCGAGATCTCGGACGCGACACTCAGACGGAGGCCGTTCACCTCAGCCGTCTTGAATCCATCGGCCGACGCCGAAATGTTGTATGCGCCCGGAGGCATGTTCGGGATCGCGTAGGCCCCGTTGATGCCGGTCTCGGACACGGTCTTCACGCCGGTCTCGGCGTTGACGATCAGTAACTGTGCGCCGGGAATGACCGCACCCGTTGCATCGGTGACAGTGCCGTTGATCGTCCCGCCTGCGCCCTGCCCCCACAAAATGCATGGCAGCAGCAACGCCAACAGCCACAGTTCCAGGAAATGCAAGAAGGAATTCGCATGTACTTTCATCAAGTGCCTCCTAGGGAGAAATCGACATCCCGAACATAGTGGCTCGGGTTTTGCGGCCAACATATCACGGTCGATACCACTGAATGCAAGTGTGCCGCCTCGAGCCGGTGCGCGGGATGAACGTGGAGGACTTCGCTATGCGCAGCGCAGCACTACTGTTCACGGCATCGAGTCCTTCTGGTCGCTGTGCAAGCGCGGCCACTACGGCACCTGCCATCGAACGAGCGTGCAGCGCCTGCGGCGCTGCCTGGCCGAGCTCAGCGGACGCCGCAACAGCCGCAACGCGGACACGCCCACGCAGATGCGCGGCCTTGCGCTAGGCCTGGCCGGCCAGCTGCTGACATGGAAGATGCTCGCCGACCGGTTTGGCTGCTCGGCTTCCGACTGAGCGGGCCGTCCGGCCTCGAAGCCAGCGGAAACCCCTCGGGAAACCCCTCGGCTGGCAGTGCGCGCCTGCACGCGCAGCCAGGTGCGGAGCGAGCGATTCGCCTTTGGCGATGCCCTCCTGCAGACGGCGAGCGCGGCCCCTTCAATCGCCTCCGGAGCGAAACAGACCCGGCGCCAATCCCGCCGTCAGCCATGACTGCATGTTGTGCGCATCGCGCCCGCTCCGCGCGCACCGGGCCCCCTGGCACTCCCGTATGCGATTCACTTTGGAATCGGAGCGCAGCGGTTCTTGGTCGTCTCAGCCTTGCACGGCCGCGGCACAGCGCAGAAGGGCCCCTGACGCACGCCCGCGAACCCGCGCACGTCGTGGGAGTGCCCTGTCTGCTAGAATCCCAAGGCACACAAACCGTCGGCCTGCGCGACAACCGCAGAGCCGCGGCCAACAAGAGAGGACTAAAACGATGAGACTTTCAGCCGCAATTGCGTTCACCGTCGCGCTCACATGTTTCGCGCTCCCTGCAGCCGCTCAGGACATGAGCTTCTTCATCACCAGCAAGGGGTCGGGTGACGGAGCCAACCTCGGCGGGCTAGCCGGAGCCGACGCGCACTGTCAGAAACTGGCGGATGCCGCGGGAGCGGAAGGCAAGACCTGGATGGCTTACCTAAGCGCAGGCGCCTCGGGCGGCAAGTCTGCCGTCAGCGCGCGCGATCGCATCGGCAAGGGACCCTGGTACAACGCCAAGGGAGTCCGTGTCGCCGCCGACATTGATGACCTGCACTCGGAGAACACGAAGCTGGGCAAGGAGAACTCCCTCAACGAGATGGGGAAGATGGTGAACGGACGGGGCGACTCGCCGAACCAGCACGACATCCTGACCGGCTCGCAGCTTGACGGGACCGCATTCACGGACGATGCCGACCACACCTGCGGCAACTGGATGAGCAACGGCGAGGGAAGCGCCCAAGTCGGCCACCACGACCGCCAGGGCGGAGGCCAGAATCCCACCTCATGGAATTCCGCCCACGGCTCGCGAGGCTGCAGCCAGGCGAACTTGGTCGCGACAGGCGGCAACGGCTACTTCTACTGCTTCGCTACCAACTAGGCGGCAGCAAGCGCTGCCAGTCAGGCGGCGCGATTCGACGCTTGATTCGCCCCCCGCCCGCCGCTGGGCGGCGGGGCGGGTCCCTGCATTCGGCGCGATACAATCCGCAAGTGCGAACTGTTGCGCTGCTTCTGGCTTTATGCGCATCGTCGCTGTCTGCGGAAGAGTGGCGGCACTACGGAAATGACCCGGGCGGAACAAGGTACTCGCCACTAAACCAGATCAACCGCGACAATGTCGGCCGATTGGAAGTCGCCTGGGAATATGACACACCGGACTTCACCGACGGCCTGAGCGGATCGCCGACTAGGTCGGCGTTCGAAGCGACCCCGCTGATGATCGGCGGTGTCCTTTACGTGCCGACCCCGATGGACCGCCTGCTGGCTCTCGATGCCGCCACGGGCCGGCTCGAATGGGAATTCAATCCCGGGCTGGACAAGACGCGCCGATTCAACCTGTTCACTAATCGCGGGATCGGCTACTGGAGCCAGGGGGCAGCCGAGCGACTAGTGCTTGGGACCCAGACGGGGCTCGTCTATTCGATCGATCGCAAGACCGGGAAGCTCGACCCCGCCTTCGGTGTCCAGGGGGTCCTAGACACCGGCGATACCGCGATGGAAGGCGGAGTCGAGGGCCAATACTCCATCACATCCCCCATCTCCCAATGCAAGGGCACCCTCATAGTGGGAGGTCGTGTCTCGGACGGCCTGCCTGCAGGCCCGAACGGCGATATCCGGGGATACGACATTCATACAGGCCAATTGCGCTGGCGGTTCCACACGGTCCCGCGGCCCGGGGAGTACGGCCACGAGACCTGGGGCGGCGACTCGTGGAAGCTGCGCGGAGGGGCCAACCTCTGGACCATGTCCAGCGTCGACGAGGAACTAGGGTTGGTCTTCGCGCCGCTGGGCTCACCGTCATACGATTACTACGGGGGCGACCGCCCTGGGGCGAATCTGTTCGGCAACAGCTTGGTGGCCCTGGACTGCCGGACGGGCAGCAGGCGCTGGCACTTTCAGAGCATTCACCACGACATTTGGGACTGGGACCTGCCGTCGCAACCTTCGCTGGTCGAGATCGTACGCGGCGGCAAGCCAGTCAAGGCGGTGACGATTGCGACCAAGACGGGATTCCTTTTCGTCTTCGACCGCGCTACAGGAGAACCTCTCTTCGACATCGAGGAGCATCCCGTTCCCGCCGGGGACATTCCGGGCGAGTACTACCACCCGACCCAGCCCAAACCGGTCCTTCCAAAGCCATTCATCAGACAATCGATGCGCGAGGACGAGATCACTACAGTCACTCCCGAATCGCGGGCGGAGTGCTTGGAAATGCTTGAGGGAGCATCGATCGAAGGCCCGTTGTTTCGGCCAAGGTTGAAGCAGATGACCGTCTTCTTCCCGGGCACAAACGGCGGGTCGAATTATGGCGGCGGGGCGTTCGACCCCGAAACCGACACCTATTACATCAACTCGATGGACGTTGGGACGCTCGCTTCGATGGTGCCGCGCGGGGCGGACGCGGAAGTCCCGTGGCGCAGCCGCGCTGTCCCGCAAGGACGGTTCTGGGACTCCAACATGTACCCCTGCCAGGAGCCTCCTTGGGGGCATCTGACCGCCATCGACCTTGGCACCGGAAAGTTCCGCTGGCAGTCGCTGCTGGGCGAGTACGACGAGCTGACCAAGCGCGGGATTCCGCCCACCGGGGCCTCGAATCTTGGCGGCCCTGTGGTCACCGCGGGAGGCCTCGTGTTCATCGCTGCCACAAATGACAAGCGCATGCGGGCCTTCGACAAGGACACGGGCGAGCTGGTCTGGGAATACCGCCTGCCAGCCAGCGCCCACGCAACCCCGATGACCTACATGGTGGACGGCCGCCAATACCTGGCAATCGCGGTGGGCGGCGGCAACAAGTACAACCCCGGTAGTTTCATGGCCAAGGTGATGGCCTTCCGGCTGGCTTCCAGTGATTAGGGACCGCAACCGGGCGTCGGCCAGCCCAGCCCCGAGGGCGCTCGCCATTTGGGCACTCTGGTGCCAAGGCTTGGCGATTCGCTGGGCGATGGCCTGCGGGGGATGCGGCAACTCTAGCGCCGCCGAATGGTTTTCGGGCATGTGGAACTAGCGCCGAGGGCGCATAGCCTCAATCGAGGCCTCCTAGTTTCCCCGGGCTTACAACACGCCGCGGGGGGATAGGCCCCGACCGCTGTACGAGAGCGGTCGAACTCACGCCGGCCAACAGATCCTCAGCAAGCCAGGAATCCGCACGTACGAGCACGCCACGGCAAGTCAAATTCGCAGCCGCGAGCCCCGGCTAGCGGGGTCTCGCGAGCGGCGCTTTTCCGAAACCGGGCCAGATGCGGAGCGTGCCGACCACTGCGCGCATCGTGCTCCAGACGGTGAAAGACCACCAAACGAAGTTCAAGGCTTGCGGAGATTCTCGGTCGGCTGACAGCAGCAGGACCGCTCCAGCTACAAGAGCGACCAGAACCGCGTTGCGAAGGAAGCGAAAGTCTGCCGTACCGAAATGCACGCCGTCGGTGCCGAACGTCAAGCCGCTAATGGGCTGAGTCAGGGCGGCTATGCGCCACGGGATCGGGAACAGGGCTGCCGCGACCGGTGGAATGTAGAGTCGGCACACCCAAGGTTCGAAGACAATCATCGCGATGCACAATGCCGCGCCAGCACCGCACGACCACTCGCAAGTGACCCGCGCGACGTGCCTGGCTTGGCCTCGGTCCCCGGCACCGAGGAAATGGGCGACGAGACTCTGCGCCGAGATCGCGAAAGCGTCCATGAACAGCGCGTTGAAGAACCACGTGCTGCGCACGACCTGATGGACCGCGCCGCTTCCGGCTCCGATTATGGTGGCCTTCCAGGTTCCGAGAATCAAGAATCCGTTCAAGCAGGCGGCCCGCAAGACCAAGTTCAGGCCGGACGCGAGGAGGCCGCGCGCCTGCCTCCAGTCAAATCCGTCGGGGCGTCCTAGGCGCTGAAACGCCGCCGCGGTCGCCCAAGCGGCTCCTGCCCATTGGCTGACCGTGCTGGCGAGGGCCGCGCCGGCCACTCCCATGGCGGGCAGCGCGCCGAAGCCGAAGATGAGCAGGGGGTCTAACGCCACGTTGAGCGCATTCATGCCCCCTGCAACCCACAGGGGAGTGCGCATGTCATGGGCACCGCGAAGAGCCCCGAATGCCGCGAAGCAGGCCAGCATCGCAGGGGCCCCGATCAGCCGGAAGCGAAGGTATTCCGTGGCGAGGTCGGTCACTCGGGCTTCGGCGCCCATCGCTCGGGAAGCCGCACCAGCCAAGGGCATGCCGACTGCAGCAAGAGCTGCACCCAGCACAAGGGCCAAAGTCACGGCGACCAGGCACATCCGAGCGGCGGCGCGGCCGGACACACCGTCCCGCGTTTCGGTGCCGGAGTGGGTTGCGACGCGAGTCTGCGTCGCGACGCCAAGAAAGCTCAGCGCCCAGAACAGCGCGGAGAGCACCATCGTGCCGACGCCCAGCGCGGCCAAGGGTTCCACTCCCAGCCGGGCGACAAAGGCGGTATCGACCAAGCCTGTGAGCGGCTCGGCGACCAGCGATCCGAGGATCGGGACGCTCAGGGCGACGAATGTGCGATGGGGTTGCGCGACAAATCGCTGCGGCGCGAGCAACTCTCATTCTGACAAGAGAACGCGAGTGGCTTTGCCAGAATGGTCGGTTTGGCATGGGTGGCGTCCTTTACCTCCACGGCTTTTGCTCCAGTTCCAAGTCCACCAAGGGGCAATTCCTATCCGCTCGCTTCGCCGAGATCGGGGTCGATGTGACTTCGCCGGATCTCGATGAAGGGGACTTTCGGAACACGACGCTCACGAAGCAGCTGGCGCTCGTCGGACAGCTGGCGAAGGAATTGCAGCCAGCGATGTTGATTGGATCGAGCCTTGGGGGATACCTTGCCGCGCTGCACGCCGCCCGGGAACCGACTACGGTGCCCGCGCTCGTTCTGATGGCCCCCGCGTTCGATTTCGCCAACCGATTCAACACTCTTCTCGGGGAGGAGATCGACCGGTGGCAAAAGGAGGGCAGTCTGCCACTCTATCACTATCGCTACCAGCGCGAGGTGCGACTCAGGTATGCCTTCATCCAGGACGCCATGGGTTTCGAGGCGTTTCCGGATGTCAGGATGCCAACAAAGGTCCTGCACGGCCTTGGGGACAAGGTAGTATCCCCGCGTCTAGCCGAGCAGTTCGCGCATGACAGGCCGAACGTCGAACTCGAATGGTTCGAGACAGATCACTCGATGCTCGACGCTACGGACAGGATTTGGCCAAGTGTCCGTCGATTCTATGCGCGGTCCGTGCCAGCCCACGGGCTCGCCTAGCCGATCAAGTGAACGAGATCCGGGACAGGCGAGTGTTGATTGGAGATGTCAGCGCGGCCGTGCGTTAACCTTCATCCGCCAATACTGCGCAACAGCGACCGCTGCCGCGGCCCCTAGGACCAGCAGTCCGGCCAGCCACCATGTTTCTGCCGTCCACGGGGTCCAATTCAAGTCGAACCGGGCCAGGATTTCGGAACGTTCGAGCGACCAATGCCAGGCATGGTGGGCGGCCAGTGCCGAGAGGATGATCGTTCCAATCCGCTCGGCGACAACAAATCGGAACAAGCCCGTCAAGGCGGGTACCAGCAGAACGAGAACGAACAACTGGCCCAGTTCCACTCCTACGTTGAATGAGAGCAGGGAGGTGACTAGGTGCGAGCCTGCGAATTGCAGAGTTTCGCGGAGCGCGAATGAAAACCCGAAGCCGTGAACCAGCCCAAAGCCCAGGGCAACGAGCCAGCGGCGGCGCGCAGCGCCGACGATATTCTCTAGCGCCATGTACACGATCGAGACAGCGATAAGCGTCTCGACCAAAGGCGGAAACCACAGAGCGTCGGGGGCGAAGCCGAGAGCGCTGGCGATGAGCGTGATCGAATGAGCGATCGTGAACGAGGTGACGATCAGCACCAGCGGGCGCATGCGCCGGAGGGGAATGACTAAGCAGAACAGGAACAGCAGGTGGTCCGCTCCGTCGAGGATGTGCACGAAGCCGAGCTTGACGAACCGCCACGCGGCCTGCAACCAGCTGGGATCGAGCGGCACGCGTCCGGGGTCCTGGGAGAACTGGTAGGCTCGCGTCGCGCCGCCAGGCAATTCAAACCGCATCGCGGTCGTCACCCGGTCGGCCAAATGGTCGAGCCGCGGTCGAATCGAGAACCCTGACGTTTCCGCGAGGATCGGGTACTCGAGCAGGACATCGAACAAGACTTGGTCCCAGATCAGGTTCTCTGCATTGGCAGGTTTCGGTCCGGAGACATGCGTGACGGCTTGGTCGAAGGAAGCGAGAGATCGATTGGAGGGCAGTGAGATCTGGGTTGCCGCCAGCTTGGGGGCGGGCAGCCTCTGGGCGTTCTCGTAGATTTCGACAAAGGGCACGATCCACTGGGCCGCGAGTTCCCCGAGCTGCGGCGATAGGGTTTCGATGTCCAAGTAACCGGGTCCGAATTCAGGCACTTCCACGTCGCGCATCGAGTCCAGCGGGACCCGCACCAGCAATTGGAAGTTCCGGCCTTCCGCCCTGGCCAGCATGCGGGCCACGACCTCGCTGGGAATCTCGTGTCCCCGAACCGTGCCACTGCCCGCAACAGCGAGCAATTGCACGAACAAGCAAGGCCGGAGCACAAAGCGTAGTTGCTCTCGCATACTTAAGCCAGTATGATGGCGTATGCCGAAAGGCGGGAGTGCTCCATGAACCTTGATTTCCGAACGACGCTTGCCATCGCCGCAGCAATCACCATGCTCGCAGGATGCGCTCCGCCATCGGGCGATTCCATGGCGGAGGGCGACGGCCCGATGGCACCACGCTTCGAGGTCGATCCGCTTTGGCCCAAGCCATTGCCAAATCACTGGCTGCTTGGAACCGTGATCGGCGTCGACGTGGATGACGAAGATAACGTGTGGATCGTCCATCGCGGCAGTTCGCTCGACCCCAAAGAGGTCTACGCGACCTGGGATCCGCCCGCGTCGTACTGCTGCTTCGCCGCGCCGCCGGTGCTGGTCTTCAACCAGGAGGGTGACCTGATCCAGCACTGGGGCGGTCCCGGCGAGGGATACAACTGGCCCGCGTCAAACCACGGGATCGATGTCGACCACAAGGGCAACGTATGGATCGGCGGGAACGGTCGCGGGGCCTCCAGGGAGTTGGCGGCGCTCCCGGAACACGAGGACGCGATGGGCAAGGGGCGCGTCCATGACAGCATGGTGCTGAAGTTCACCAAGGGCGGCAAGTTCCTGATGCAGATTGGCAAGCCGTTCGAGGGCGAGGGCAGCCACGACCTGAAGAACTTCAAGCTGCCCGCCAAGACGGTGGTCGATCCGAACACGAACGAACTCTATATAGCGGACGGCTACGGGAACCGTCGAGTCATCGTTCTGGACGCCGACACAGGCGAGTACAAGCGTCATTGGGGCGCTTATGGGAACGAGCCCGACGACACGCAGCTGCCGGCCTACACGCCGGGTGACAAGCCCGACCAATTCCGCACCCCAGTCCATGCCGTTGCATTGTCCGACGACGGAATGCTCTATGTTTGCGACCGTACCAACGACCGGATCCAAGTGTTCACGACAGACGGGGAATTCGTGAACGAGACCTGGATCGAGCCCGACACGCTTGGCGACGGTTCGGCCTTTGACGTAGCCCTTTCCAGAGATCCCGGGCAGAAGTTTCTCTATGTCGCCGACGGGGCAAACCAGAGGATACACATCCTCGAGCGCGAGTCGTTGGAAATGCTAACGAGCTTCGGTGATGGCGGGCGCCAGCCGGGCCAGTTCTACGCGGTGCATAGCGTGGCGACCGATTCGATGGGCAACCTCTACACGACGGAGACGTATCACGGGCGGCGCGTGCAGAGATTCGTCTACATGGGAATGGGACCGGTTTCGGACAAGCAGCAGGGGGTGGTCTGGCCGAGCGACTGATTCCAACCTGGCCGGCCGCTCTCGATTCTGAGCTTCGGCGCGTACCCGTTCAGCACCGCAGTGCCGTACTAGGCGATTCGACACTGCCTCGTGTGCAGCCTAGCTGGACTCAAATCAGGTGCGGATAGCCCGCCTAGCACTAAGTGGATCGACTGACCGGGTCGGAGGGATCATCGCCAGAGACGCTGGAAATCATCAGGATCGGTATCTGGACGCCGACCAGCACGACCCCGTTCACGTACCAACGGCACCGCTAACGGGCCATCCATCACGGGCGCGTCGTCGACGCAGTTGGACGGGAGCATGCAAGACAGCTTGATCTCCGAGCCACCTTGGAAGAATCTAGTTCGGGTCTCGGGTCAGACTACCGCGAAACCGTGGATCCGGAAGGGGCCAGCGCGAATCCAGGACACGAGACTTTACTCGTGTCGTCGGAAACGCAAATTGCAAACGCTGTCGAAGCGATCGTCCATCGCTTCGATCCAATGCGGATTCTGGTCTTCGGATCTTCCGCTCGGGGCTCAGCGATATCGATCTACTTGGTGTGATGCCAGCACTCTCCGAACTGCATTGCAGGCAGGATTTGGCCAGCGTACAGACTTGGGTGTGTCGGGTGCGCGGGGAAGCAGACTTTGCAAGCTTGTCCCGAGTTCGTAACCTGCTGACGCCATATGCGCCTAATCGCTGTCTGCTGCAGCGGCGGTTGGCGCTCGATTGAACCCCATACGTCGGTGCAGGCGTAGGATTGTCTAGGGACTGGACACGAAGGTCGCTTCACCGGGCCGGACGAACGGATGGACACGGATCGACGCAAGCTGCTGGATGCGGCTCTTGCCGACACGGACGCTTTCGGGGATATCGTTGATCACACGAAGGCAATGGTCTACGCGCTAGCCTACGGCTTTTTCCGCAACCGGTCGATCGCGGAAGACTTGGCGCAAGATGCGTACCTAGCACTGTTTCGCAACCTACACAAGCTGGAGTCCGACATGCACCTCGTAAACTGGCTGCGCCAGACGGCGACTCGCAAGTGCATCGACTACACCCGCCGGAAGAAGAACCGCCCCCATCTCGACTTGGACTCCATCCCCGAACGGCATGTCGGGCCGATCGAGCGTGATCCGATCCTGGCTGGAGAGCTAGCGCTCAAGGTATCCGAGCTGCCCGTCAAGATGCGAATGGTAGTTGTCCTGCGGTTCCAGGAAGACTTGAAGCTCACCGAAATCGCGGACGCTCTCGGTATCCCCGTCAATACCGTGAAGACATTGCTGCGACGGGCCCTCATACGCCTCAGGCCCAAGGTGGCTCACTTAACAACGGAGGTCGCTTATGCGCAGTCAGCAAGATAGCAGTCTCGTCGAGTCGGTGCTCCGACGGAGCCTGGTGCGGCGGCCGGCACCGGTGGGCTTTACCGACCGCGTCATGGCCGCGATTCGCGAAGAGAGACGCCCAAGGCCCCTCAAGCGAAACCTTGCATGGTTTTTCCCCAAGATCTCGTTCCGCATGGGATTTGCGCTGACGGGGTGCGTTTGCGCAGCGATGGTGCTCTTCACGCTGGGCCTGCCAACGGGGCGAGAGGATCGCAATGCGGAGCAGGCCGCGCTGCATGGCGCCGAGCGCGAGCTGGCCGAGGTGCTGCAACTGGCAGGCAACAAGTGGAATCAAGCGCAAGAAGCGGCGTTTTCGCCGAGGATGGACAACAACAAATGACTAAGGCTGTATCGTTTCAACTTCCCATAGCGGTGCTGCTGGCATTTCTGATTGCGGGCAGCCATGCGACAGCTAGGGCGCAGGGCGGGCCCACGGAGTCCGACTTGGAGTTCGCCGGTCTCGAGGAGAAAGCCGACGAGGTCGTCAAGGTCAACCTCTGGGGCCGCCCTCTGGAGCAGGCCAAGAAGCTGCTCGGGCTCCGCAAGAACGTCACCGCGTCCGTCCGAAGCTTCATGAACGGCCTGACCGCCGTCTACCGTCGCACCTACCGCTTCCGTCGCGCACGGGCCAACGAGGACGACATGGAGCCAGTTCACAGGCAGCTGGCCGAAGACGGCTGGGTTCCGATGATCGAGACCGGGAATCGCCAGAAACCCGAATCGCTTTCGGTTTATTCGTTCCTAGAAAACGAGCAGGTCGCGGGAATGACGGTCGTCTCGAGCGATCCGGGGGAAGTGACCGTGCTCAAGATCATGGGTCCAGTCGACTTTGAAGCGCTTTCCGCGATCGGCAGCGGGCTAGGCCTGCCGGTGATGAACGTGGCGACAACCGACATCAAGGTCAAGGGCGCCACCGAAGAGAAGTGAGCCTCAGTCCAGGAGCTCCCCTCCGGCACTGAGCCGGCGCACCTCCCCGAACCTCAGTTCGCGCACGCCCTGCTCGATCTCGGCAAGGTCGCCCACCACAACCCAGACCATGTGATCGGGATGCACGATCGCCTTGGCCGCGCGCTCGATGTCAGGCAATTCGAGCGACCGCAGGTTGCGTGCGTATGTCTCGAAATAGTCGCCAGGGAGGTCGTACGTGAGGATATCCACCAGCGCTCCCAGGACGGCACGCTTCGTTTCGTATTGGCCGGGCAATCGCAGCGTCCGGTTCTTCTGCGCCTTGGACAGTTCTTCGGCCTCTGGCGGGCGGGATCCGAGAATGTCGCGTAGCTCGCGGTCGATCTCGATCATCGACTCCTTGGTCTTGTCGGTCTGCACCGGCGAGTAGGCCATGAACATCCTGGGCCCGCGAGCGTCTAGCAGCATGCTACGCGCCCCGTAGCTCCAATGCTTGTCCTCGCGGAGATTCATGTTGATCCGCGACGTGAAGCTGCCTCCCAGAATCGTGTTCATGGTCTCGATCGCAATCTCGTCCGGATTGTTGGTCGGAGGCGCCGGAAGGCCCGCGATGATGACAGACTGCAAGGCGCCCGGCTTGTCGACCAGGTAGACTACCCGCTCGTCGGCCATTGAAGCGCTGCCGATCTCTAGTTCCGGCGCAGCCTCCCCGCCCTTCCACTGCCCGAAGCGCTCCTCCAGCATCGGTCGGAGCGTCTCCAGAGGCACGTCGCCGACCACCACGAGCGTGGCGTTGTCCGGCCGGTACCATTTGCGGTGGAAGCCGGCTACGTCCTCCCGGCTGATCGATGTGACCGACTCGATGGTGCCGCTGCCGGTCATCGGCGCGGAATACGCATGTTCGGCCCCGTAGAGCAGCCCCGGCAGCAGACGCAAGCCGACCGTGAAGGGCTGTGACATTTCCTGTTGAATGCCGGCCACTTGGAGCCGCTTCAGGCGATCAAGCTCCTCCTGCGGAAAGGAGGGCCGCAGCGCCACGTCCGAGTACAGGCGAAGGGATTCCGCAAGCCTTTCGGAGAGAGCGGAAAGTGTCACCCTGGCTGTGTCAAGAGAGGCGCCCGCTCCGATGCGCGCTCCAAGGCGGGTCGACTGGTCACTGATTTCCAAGGCCGACAGCCGCTCGGTGCCCTCGTCGAGCATCTGGGCGGTCATCTTGGCGAGCCCCGGTATGCCACCGTAATCCGACGCGTACCCGGCATTGACAATCAGCGAGAACTCCACGGTCGGAATCGATTTCCTAGACGCATGCAAGACTCGCAGGCCATTCGAGAGTTTCGCCTCCTCGGTGTCCGGGAAGACGAACTCGGGGAAGCCGTCGGAAGACGGAGGAGCGGAGCGGTCGACCTTGCTCTGCGAAACGCTGCGTTCCGGAGCGGGATGAATCTCGAGGGCGTATACCCCGTCCGAAAGGTACTTGGCCGCCACGGCCCGGATGTCCTCCGCCCTGGATTCCTCGGCCCACGCGAGCGTCTTCTTGTAGTGCGAGGGCTCGCCGACATAGACCTCGTTACGGGCAAGGATGTCCGACTTTCCGCCAAAACCGCCAATCCGCTCCACGCCCCGGATGAACCGGGCTTTGTGGGCCATTTTCGCCCTCGAAAGCTCGTCCTCCGTCGGTCCGTCTCGCAGGAACTTCGCCAGCTCCTCGTCGAGGGCCGCCTCGACAGCCGCCAAATCTCCGCCGGGCTGGGCGGTGCCCTGCATGACCACCTGGCCCGCGATCTCCTGGGCGCGTATATAGGCGGAGGCGCTGGTGGCGATCTGATCCTCGTACACCAATCGCTTGAACAGCCGGGAGCTCTTGCCCGCGGCGAGCACGTCGGTCGCGAGATCGAGCAAGACCGCCTCGCGAGTGCCCCATTGCGGCACGTTCCAGACCTTCATCACCCTTGCCTGAGGCACGCGATCCTCTACAGTCTGCCGCTGCTCGCCCGTGCGTGGCGCGATCCAAGCGCGGTGTCGCGCCACCGGTGGGCCCGCCGGGATGCTCCCGAAGTAGTGCTCGACAAGATCGCGGGCTTCCTCCGCGCCAATGTCGCCGGCAATGGAAATGACCGCGTTTGCCGCGCCGTAGTACGTGCGGAACCACTCGTGGACGTCATCCAGAGAGGCGGCGTCGAGATCCTCCATCTCCCCGATCACGGTCCACGAATAGGGATGGCCCTTCGGGAACGTGCCCTTGGTGATCAACTCGTCGGCGACGGCGTAGGGCTGGTTCTCGCGTTGGCGCTTCTCGTTCTGGACGACGCCACGTTGCTCGTCGAGCTTGGCTTGGTCGACCGCGCCCAGCATGTGGCCCATCCGGTCAGACTCCATCCACAGAGCCAGATCCAATGCCGGTCTTGGCACGTCTTGGAAGTAGTTGGTTCGGTCCACGTTCGTCGTGCCGTTGAGATTGGTTGCGCCCACGCGTTCAAGGGCTTGGAAGTAGTCGTCGTTGAAGTTCTCCGAACCGTTGAACATCAGGTGCTCGAACAGATGAGCGAAACCCGTCTTGCCGGGCTTCTCGTTCTTCGAGCCGACGTGGTACCAAACGTTAACCGAAACGATCGGAGCCTTGCGATCCTCGTGGACCAGCAAGGTTAAGCCGTTCTCCAGAACGAATTTCTTGTAGGGAATGTCGACTTGGGCGGTGAGAGGCATTGCAAGGATTCCAGCCAGGAAAGCGGTTACCAGCAGTTGCACGGAGGCGAGCTTGAGTTGAATTGCGAATTCCATGGAGAGCCTGGTGACCGCGAGAGAAATGACGCTGAATCAGCACGCGGAGAACGAGCTCCTGCGGGCCAAGCTTGAGCGAATCGCGGGCCTTGGTCCAAGTATGCCATGGGCTCGCAAACCCTTGGACTGCAGGATTCAAACTCGTTTGACCGGATTCCGAACAATCGCCAAAGCGACATCCCAGTCCAAATCCGGGTCAGTGTTCCACTTGGTAGTTGGGCGCCTCGATGGTAATGACCACGTCATGCACGTGCCCTTCGCGGAGGCCGGCGGGTGAGATCTGCACGAAGCGAGTCTCTAAGCGCATCGCCTCGATGTTGGAGCAGCCGCAATACCCCATGCCAGCGCGCAGGCCTCCGACCAGTTGGTGAATCACATCGCCGAGCAAGCCCTTGTGGGGAACACGTCCCTCGATTCCCTCGGGGACCAGCTTGCCAATCCCGGAGTCTTGCTCGTAGCGATCGCTTCCTTGCTGCATCGCTCCCAGCGAGCCCATACCGCGATATGTCTTGTAGGTGCGGCCCTGGTACAGGACAGTCTGGCCCGGGCTCTCTTCGGTGCCAGCCAAGAGGCTTCCTACCATCACCGCGTGTGCCCCGGCGGCGATGGCTTTCGAGATATCGCCCGAGTACTTGATCCCGCCGTCGGAAATGATGGGGACATCCGAGCCCTCAGCCGCCTTGACACACTCGGAGACGGCAGTGATCTGCGGGACGCCTGCTCCCGACACGATTCTTGTCGTGCAGATCGACCCGGGGCCGATTCCGACCTTGATGGCGTCCACGTCAAGTTTGATCAAATCACGTGTTGCTGTCCCCGTCGCGACATTGCCGACCATCAGTTCCACGTCCGGGAGTGCTTTCCGCAAGCGCCTGACCGCCTCCACTACGCGTCTCGAGTGGCCGTGCGCGGTGTCAACGACGATCACATCGCACTTCTTCCTATAGAGCTCCTGGGCCCGCTCCAAGTAGTCACCCTTGCCGCCAACAGCTGCCGCGACGCGCAAGCGCCCCTGATCGTCCTTGGAAGAGTGCGGGAACTTCCGCTTCTTCTGAATGTCCTTGACCGTGATAAGCCCCTTGAGCGTCCGGTTGGCATCGACTACCAGAAGCTTTTCGATCCGATGCTGGTGCAAAAGGTTTTCGGCTTCCTCGAGCGTGGTGCCAACAGGTACGGTGATGAGGTTCTTCTTGGTCATTACCTCCCCGACCGGCAGGTTGAGGCGCTTCTCGAAGCGCAGGTCCCTGTTGGTCAGGATTCCGACGAGCTTGTTTCGTTGGGTGACCGGCACGCCGGAGATCCTGTAGCGAGCCATCAGCCCGAGCGCATCGCTGATCTTGTGGTCCGGAGACACGGTGATCGGGTCGACGATCATCCCCGACTCGCTGCGCTTGACGCGATCAACCTGCTCCGCCTGGCGATCTATCGGCATGTTGCGGTGGACCACGCCCAAGCCGCCTTGGCGCGCTAGGGCTATCGCGAGCGCCGACTCGGTAACCGTGTCCATCGCGGCGCTCAAAACCGGGATGTTGATCGATATATGACGGGTGACCTTCGTCGCGGTGTCAACTTCGGACGGAAGGACGTCGCTGTAGGCGGGAAGCAGCAGAACGTCGTCGAAGGTAAGAGCTGGCGGCAGCCGATCCGTGACCATTCTTAATTCTAGCTTGGAGCGCTCCCATGCGGGGGCCCCGCGCCCTGCGGCCCCGCAACGAACGGCACCTATGGATCGCCGGGCTCTCCGCCGGAGGAGAAACATCTCGGGAATCGCAAGGCGCTGGACGGCTTGGAAGGCGTGTCCGCGCGAGACGGGGCCCAGCCGCTGCACGCGAAGATCGGGCAGCTGGTGGTGGAGCGCGATTCTTAAAGGACGGCGCCGGGTGTTTGAGCCGGACGCAGTGCAAGGGCCCGATGGTCCACGGGCACCCGCAGTGCGAGCCTGAGGGTGCAGTGCCACCTATTGGGCCTGCGACGCTCGGCGCTGTCCGCCGCTCCCGCAGCGCCTCCCGCGCCTCGGATGCCGCCGTGAACCGCCGTCTCTGCACCATCGCTGCTGCCCTGCATCACCCGGCGAAGCCCACCTTAGCCCATGGCCCGAAAAACCGGGACAACTGCAGCAAGTCCTCCAGTCGAATTTGCAACGGCCCTGGATTCCGTGTGGGAGGAGCGTGCCTGGCACACTGGCACAAGCTAAGTTGGCAAATACGAACGAGGCGACGGTTCGCAAGGGATTTGCCAAAATGGGCACCGTGCACGAAATCTTGAGCCGATCCATGGCGTTCCGCATTTCATTGCTGTCCCTCAGCTTGGTCGCCGCGGGCGACTCTATCGGGGCCGCAACCAGGGTCGGCTTCATCGGACTGCGGCACGGCCACAGCTGGCGCCAGCTTGGCGAGATATCCGAAATCCCCGAGGCGGAATTTGTCGGTGTCGCAGAGTCCATTCCCGGTCTGGTCGACGAAGCGAAGAAGGTTCAGCCGGACGCCTACTACGACACGGACTACCGTTCGTTCGTCAAGGCCAGGAATCCCGAGATCGTCTGGGCGTTTGTCGAGAACAACCGCCATCTCGAGATCGTCGAGTTTTTGGCTCCTCTGGGCATACACGTCATCTTCGAAAAGCCTCTTGCCGGATCCTTCGCGGACGCCGTGCGCATTCGCGAACTCGCCCGTCAGCACGACATTCGGGTCATGACGAACTACCAGATGGCTTGGTGGCCCTCGAACCACGAACTGCATCGCCAAGCGGCCAGCGGCAAGATCGGCAAGGTGTGGCGGCTGCACGGCGTCGTGGGCAACGGCGGCCCCGCCCCCCGCGACCTGCGTCGCAAGGTGTTCTTCAACTGGTTGACGGATCCCGCCGCCAACGGCGCCGGGGCGCTGGTCGATTTCGGCATCTACAGCGCAATCTGGGCGGTCTGGCACCTGGGCTTGCCGGAACTCGTATACGCCGCGGTGAACCAGCTGCAGCCCGATCGCTTTCCCAAGGTGGAGGACAATGCCGTGATGGTGCTCTCGTATCCGAACGGCGTCGGGATTTTCGAAGGCAGTTGGGACTTGCCCCGAGGATTCCAGCAGCTGGAAGTCTTCGGTTTCCAAGGCAGCCTGTCGATGGATCGCGACTCGCTAACTCACAGGGAGGGCCGCAAGGCCACAGCGCGCATCGAGACAGCCAAGCCCGACCCGACTTCAAGTCATCCGATCCGCTACATGATCGATCGGGTATCCCGCGACAAGCCGCTCGAGCACATTGTCGCCCTCGACATCAACGTCGATGCAGTTCAGATCCTCGAGGCGGCCAAGCAATCGGCGCGCGAGCACAAAGCGATCTCCCTGCCCCTGGCCCTCCCGGCTGTGGATTGAGAGCGCTGCGTGCGACGACGGACCAGGTCAACAAGCGCGGTGCAAGCCGGGCGGAGGCTATTGGTCTGTAGCTTGCTCGCTAGCGACGCGCGCCTTGAACTCGTTTAGGCGCTCCCGAAGCTCTGCAACGATCTCTGGGTGCTCGTCCGCCACGTTATAGCGCTCGGAATGATCGAAGTCGAGATGAAAGAGCTCGTCGCCATCGATAGTGCGCAGCTTCCACGGGCCGACGCGGATGCCTTGCACACCGGAACCGCGGTGGTAAATGAATTCCCTGCGAGGGGACTGAGCGGTGCGTCCTGCCCACAAGGCCTCTAGGTCGAAGCCGTCCGATCCGGCAGGCGTCTCGCCACCGGCAGCCGCTAGCAGGGTCGCGTAGATGTCCAGCGTCGCGGCCATTTCTGCTGTGACCGTACCCGCCGTAACCCTGCCGGGCCAGCGGACGATGAACGGCACGCGCACGCCGCCCTCGTAAGTGGTGTGCTTTGCGCCGCGCAAAGGGCCGGGCGATCCGGCGTGCCACGGGCGCACGCCGCCGGACAGCATGCGGCCCGGCAAGTTCAGCCACGGGCCGTTGTCGCTGGTGAATATCACGATCGTCTCGTCGCCCTGGCCGGTCTCGTCCAGCGCCCGGGCGATCTCGCCCGCGGACCAGTCGATGGCCTCGATCACGTCGCCTAACAAGCCTGCGCGGGATGTGCCGCGAAACCGTCCGGCCGTGCGCAAGGGCAAGTGGGGCATGCTGTACGCCAAGTAAGCAAAGAATGGCTGCTCGGATTTCTCCCGGATCACGTCCACCACCTCGGCCGTATAGCGCACCGTGAGCTGGTCCTGATCGACCGGGTGCTCGACGCGTTCCGCCCCGCGGTACAGACTCAGCGGCTCGTCGGTCTGCACCCACGGCTTGATCATGTCGTTCGAGTAAGGCAGCCCGAACCAACGGTCGAATCCCTTGCCGACCGGCAGGAATTCCTCTCGAGCGTAGCCGAGGTGCCATTTCCCCGCCATCGCAGTGCGATACCCAGCAGCGCGAAGGCCCTGCGCCAGAGTGGTCAGATCGCCCGGGATCCCGCCCTCCCCTCCGACGCTCGTGCGGCTCACGGCCGCTCGGCTTGGATAACGCCCTAGCAAGAGCTGCACGCGGGCGGGAACGCAGGACGGCGCGGAATAGAAAGAAGTCATCCGCAACCCTTCTGACGCGAGTCGGTCCAGGCTGGGTGTGCGGATCGTGGGATTCCCGTAGACCCCAAGGTCGCCGTAGCCGAGGTCGTCGGCGAACAGCAGGACGATGTTCGGCGTGGCCGCTACCAGTGCAGGGCAAGCCCACAGCAGACTGATCAGAATCGAAGCGAGTCGGCGCATTGGCGCCATTATCGCCCCTCGGGCGGGTCGGCCGAGACGTTGTCGATCAGGCGCGTTGCCCCAAGAAACGCGGCCGCTGCGATCCGCACCGGGCCGGTGATCCGACAGACCGGCGCAAGCGACTCAGGATCCACGATCTCGAGATAGTCGAGGCGGATCAGCGGCTCGCGACGCAATGCGTCCCGCGCCTTCGCGAGAATGCTGGCCGCGTCTGCCTGCCCAGCGCCAATCGCTCGGCGAGCGGACCGCAAGGCCTTGTAGATAGCCGGCGCGGCAGCCCGTTCCGCAGGGCTGAGAAGCGCGTTCCGCGAACTTAGCGCCAGCCCGTCGGGCTCGCGGACGGTTTCCACGCCCACGATCCGCACCGGCAGGTCCGTGTCCTCGACGAGTCGGCGGACGATGGCTAGCTGCTGGTAATCTTTCTCGCCAAAGCAGGCGAAGTCCGGCTGCACGATGTTCAGGAGCTTCAGCACGACGGTGGCAACACCGCGAAAGTGACCGGGCCGGCTCGCGCCGCATAGGCCCGAAGCGAGGCCTTCGATCTCCACGGTGGTGACCGGCTCGCGCGGATACATGTCTTCCGCCGTGGGCGCGAACAGGATGTCCACTCCGTGCCGGGCGCATTCTCGAAGGTCGGTCTCCATGTCCCTGGGATAGGTCCTGAGGTCGTCCTTGCGATCGAACTGCAGCGGATTCACGAAGAGGGTCGCGACGAGCACGTCGCATTCAGAACGGGCCCGGTCCAGCAGGGCCGTGTGCCCGGAATGGAGCGCCCCCATGGTGGGGACACAACCGACTGCCAACCCTTGGTGTCTTGCATCGCGGATGCGCTCGCGAAGCGCCGGAATGGCCGCGATGCGCTCAAGGGCCATCGATCCTATTCAGGAAAGCTGCCGCTCAAGGCTGGCTTGCGGGCGGCCGGGAACTCGCCGTTGCGAACCTCCCGCACATAATCCTCGGCGGCCGCCGTCATGAGACTGCCCAGATTCGCGTATTGCTTGACGAAGCTTGGCACGAACTCGTCGTACAGACCGAAGGCGTCGTGGCTTACGAGTACCTGCCCGTCACAGTGCGGCCCGGCACCGATGCCGATCGTCGGGATGTCCAGCATCGCGGTGGCCTCCGCCGCAACATGAGCGGGGATCGCCTCCAGCACGATGGCGAAGGCACCAGCAGCCTGCAGCGCCCGAGCGCTCTCGACCAGCTTCTGGGCCTCGCTGCGGCTCCGGGCCTGCTTCTTGAAGCCGCCGATCTGGTGGACGGACTGCGGCGTTAGCCCCAAATGTCCCATCACGGGGATCCCGGCCTCCACCAATCGCTGCACGACCGGGAGCACAGGGTGACCGCCTTCGACCTTGACCGCCTGCGCGCCCCCGTCCCGGATCAGGCGGCCCGCGCCGCGAACGGCGTCCCGCGTGCCCGCATGGCAACTCAAGAAGGGCATGTCGGCGACCACGAGCGCCCTGGCGGCAGCGCGTGAAACGGCCGCCGTGTGATGCACCATCGCATCGAGGGTCACCGGCACGGTGTTCTCGTGCCCTAGGATGACCATGCCGAGCGAATCCCCCACAAGGATCACATCGATCCCCGCACGGTCGAGCAGGCGCGCCATTGTGAAGTCATAGGCGGTCAGCATGGCGATTCGCTCGCCGCCGCGCTTCATGCGCATCAAATCTGGGGCGCGAACGGCCCGGGCGAATCTCCCCATCCTATGGCTCCTCGTTGAGCGAGAGCCGCAACGCGACCGCGTCCTCCGGTGCCAAGCCGCGTCGTATCGCGACCGTCAGTAGATAGTGCCCGAATGCTCGGTACAATTCTCGCAGCGGCCCAGAGTCGTTCCGCATCGCGTCGAGATGGCGCCGTACCGTGGCAGCGTCGCCGCGCGCGACCGGCCCCGTCAGCGCCTGCTCCGTATTCATTGTAAGTGCATTGCCCATGCTCGCTTCGATCAGCGGGCGCAAGGCGCGACGGCCCTCGGCTCGGTCGACCCCGGACATCTCCATCAAGCGCGAAGCGGCATCGACCAGCCCAATCGTGCAATTGCTGGCGACGACCGCCGCCGCGTGATACAGCGGCAAGCGCTCTTCCGCAATGTGCACCGTTGTCCCGCCAAGTATCCGTGCCAGGCGGCGGCACCACGCCGCGGCTTCTCCGCTGCCGCACACGCCGAACGCGGAACCGGGGAGCGCCCTGACGCCGGCCGTAGGATGGGGGAACGTCTGCAGGGGATGAAACGTCGCGCAGGACACCCCTTGTTCTGGGAGCGGACTTAGATCGGAGGGCCCTAGCGCGCCGCAGGTTTGCAACACCACACGCGGATTGTGCTCCGACAGGCTGAAGGCGACAGCTGCCACGGAACTGTCGGGAACTGCAATCACTATGCAGTCGGAGGCATCCGCGAGATCCTCGAGAGCGCAAGTCTCGGCATCGCCCCCAGCAAACGCTGCAGCTTCCCTGGTACGGCTTCGCGACGCGATGCGCAAGGCGAATTCAGGAGCCAGAAGGCGACCCAGCGCCTGCCCGACATTCCCCCCGCCGACGATTCCAAGCGTGCGACCGCGACCCACGGCCCGTCATTATGGCGCGTCCGTGCGAGCGCGACCGAGACAGTGGCAGGCAACGATACGGCTTGGCGAGTGCCCCGCGGACTCGCGGCCCTCTCAAGCCAACCCGCGCTCCGGGCGACTCTCGCGTATGAAGGACACAATGGAGGCCAGCGAAGCTCCGGGCTGGAATATGCTCGCAACCCCCTGCTCGATCAGAACCGGCACGTCGGCATCGGGAATAATGCCGCCGACGACCACACGAATGTCGCCGGCATCCGCCTGCTGCAGGAGTTCGAGGACTCGCGGCACGATCGCCATGTGCGCTCCAGAAAGGATTGACAGGCCGATGAACTCCACATCCTCCTGGAGGGCGGCGTTGACGATCTGCTCGGGACTCTGGCGGAGGCCGGTATAGATCACTTCCATCCCGGCGTCCCGCAGAGCACGCGCGATCACCTTGGCGCCCCGGTCGTGGCCGTCAAGCCCGGGCTTGGCAACGAGCACCCGAATAGGTGGCGATGGCGCGCCTTGAGGCATTCCGCGCCCATCTTATCAACGGCCCTCACGTATTTCAGTCGGGGCATCCGGCGAATTCCGAGGGCGGGCTCGCTGTCAGTGAGGAAACCATCTTGCGTCCGGATGCGCCAACCCTATTGATACAATGATGCCTAGCCTGGACTGTTCATTCCAAGGCAACGAGATGCGAGCGCGAATGCCCCTCAGATCAGTCGAGGCCCTCCTCTCGCTGCTCGTTGCAACCGTGATACTTCCACACGCGGTCGCGGACAGCTGGGCGTCCTGGAGGGGAGTCAACTCTGACGGCGTCTCGGCCGACACGGGCCTGCCGTCCGCATGGTCGCCCGACGGCGAGAACCTCGTCTGGAAGGCACCCTTTGGCGGGCGGTCCGCTCCGGTCGTGGTAGACGGGCGCGTGTGCATGATCCGTCTTGCGGAACCGGAGACGGTCGAGCTCTGGCAGGAACAGATCGCTTGCCTTGACGCCGACACGGGCGAACTGGTTTGGGAGCATCGCTACAACGTGTTCCAGACCGACATCCCGCATCACCGAGTCGGCTGGGCCAGCGTAGTCGGCGACAGCGCTACGGGAAACGTTTTCGCCCATGGCGTCGAAGGCATGGTCATCGCGTTTGATCCGAAGGGCAACATTCTTTGGGAACGATCCACCTCCGAGGAAGTCGGGCGCATCTCGGGCTTCGGCGGGCGGACCGCCACCCCGATCCTCGACGGCAACCTGCTGGTCGTGAGCTTCCTGTCGGCGGGCTGGGGCTCGACCTTTATCCCACGCCACCGCTTCTACGCGCTGGACAAGCGCACCGGCGAGACGGTCTGGCTCTCGACGCCGGGCAACGCCCCTTACGACACTACCTACACGGTGCCGGTCGTGAGGGAGATCGACGGCCAGCGCCTGCTGATCACCGGGAACGGCGACGGCGGGATCTACGCGATGCAGGCCGCCACCGGCATCAAGGTCTGGGGATTTCCGATCTCGAAACGGGGCATCAATTCCTCGGTGGTAGTGGACGGCACCATGGTCTACGCCTCGCATAGCGAGGAAAACGTGGACGAGAGCACGTCTATGGGACGACTGGTGGCCCTCGACGCGTCCCAAGTCGCCGACGGCAGACCCAAGCAGGTCTGGACGGCGGACGGATTCGCCGCCGGTTACGCGTCCCCGGCCATTCAGGACGGCGTCCTCTACCACGTGGACAACTCAGCCAACTTGGTCGCGTTCGACGGCGCGAGCGGAGAGCAGCTCTGGCTGGAGAACATCGGCATCGCCCAGCGGTCGTCGCCCGTGATAGCCGACGGGAAGCTGTACGTCTCGGACGTAGACGGCAAGCTCCACATTTTCCGCTTGGCGGGACGGAGCGAGCCCGCGAGAACCGACTTGGACGAATTCAAGAATCCTGACGGCAGCTTCACGCAGATTAACGGCGCTCCCGCGATTGCGGGCGGCCGCGTCTACTTCATCACCAACAATACGCTTTACTGCATCGGCAGTTCCGACGGAAGAGCGGGGAAGGCTGGAGTGACGCTTGGCGAGCCCGCGGCAGCTCCGGCCGGCGCGGAAGCCGCCCACTTGCAGGTCGTCCCGGGCGAGATCAACCTTCCGCCAGGCGGCAGGGCAAGGTTCGTAGCGCGCCTGTTCGATGCCAAGGGCCGTCTGATCGGCGAACGCGAGGCAGAGTGGGCCCTCGAAGGCAGCCTGCAAGGCGAGTTGAATGCGAGCGGCGAATTCACCGCTGGGGTGCAGTTCCCGCAAGGAGGCCTTGTAGCGGCCAAGGTCGGCGAACTCACGGGCAAGGCGCGCGTCGCCGTTCGGCCTAGCGGAGGCTTCCTCGAGGATTTCGGGCGTTACAACCCCGATTCCGTTCCGGACGGCTGGTCGGCGGCTCGCGGTCGCTTCAAAATCGTCGAAGCCGAAGGCGGCAAGATGCTGCAAAAGCCTTCGGGCAACCCGCGGTCGTGGCGCACCACGGTCTACGTGGGCAGTCCCGGCCAGCGCGCCTACGAGGTAGAGGCCGAGATGATGTCGAAGGAGCAGCGGAGACGGATGGCAGACATGGGCCTGGTTTCGCACCGCTACACGCTGGCCATGATGGGAAACGCCCAAACGCTGATGATCCGTACTTGGCTGTCGGAGCTCGAGCGCTTTTCCAAGGAGATTCCCCTCGAATGGGATCCCGACGTCTGGTACCGCGTCAGGCTGCGCGTCGAGCCGCGAGACAACGGCAGCACTTCGATACAAGGCAAGGTCTGGCCGAAGGACGAAGAGGAGCCGACAAAGTGGACGATTGAAGCGGTGGACGCCATCGGCCACAACCACGGCAGCCCGGGCATCTACGGGTATTCGTCCGCCGATATCTACTACGACAACCTGAAGGTCACGCCATTCGGCGGCTGACCGGAGCACACCGGAGAACAAAATGCTTGCTCGCCCGACCCCGAGCTTGTGGCTCGCAATTTCCATAGCGATCGCCGGCGCACCCGCTGCGCCGGGCGCGGACTGGCCGATGTGGGGCGGCAACGCGTCCCGCAACATGGTCTCCCTCGAGACCGGAATTCCGCGCAGCTGGGACATCAAGAACCAGGAGCGGATCAAATGGGTGGCGGAGATCGGCTCGCAGTCCTACGGCAACCCAGTGGTGGCTGGCGGCAGGGTCTTGATAGGCACCAACAACGAGCTTCTGCGGGATCCGACGCAGGACAAGGACCGCGGCGTCGTGATGGCGTTCGACGAGGAGAGCGGCGAGTTCCTGTGGCAGATGACCCACGAGAAGCTCGCGGCGGGACGCGTGAACGACTGGCCCGAGCAGGGGGTTTGCTCCTCTCCCGCAGTGGTAGACGGCGTGGCTTACTACGTCTCCAACCGCGCAGAAGTGCTGGCGCTTGACGTCGAGGGATTCCGGGATGACGAAAACGACGGCCCTTACAAGGAAGAGCAGCATACGGCGGAAACTGACGGAGACGTGATCTGGGTAGTCGACATGTACAACGACTTGGGCGTGTTTCCGCACAACATGGCGGCGACATCGCCGCTCGTCGTGGGCGACATGCTGTTCGTCAACACCTCGAACGGCGTCGACGAAAGCCACATCAACATCCCCTCGCCCCGGAGCCCGAGCTTCCTGGCCCTGGACAGACACACCGGGGAAATCCTGTGGGAGGATCGCTCGCCGGGCCGCAACATCCTGCACGGCCAGTGGTCTTCGCCGGCCTACGGCGAAGCCGGCGGGAACAAGCAGGTGATCTTCGCAGGTGGCGACGGCTGGCTGTACAGCTTCGTCCCCGAATCCGGGGACCTGATTTGGAAATTTGACGCGAACCCCAAGGAATCCGAATGGAAGCAGGGGCGCGGTGACCGCAACAACATCATCGCAACGCCGGTGCTGCTGGACGGAATCGCCTACGTCGCCGTCGGCCAAGATCCCGAGCATGGCGAGGGCGTAGGGCATCTCTGGGCCGTGGACGCATCCGGCGAAGGAGACGTGACGGACGGCAACGTCGTTTGGCACCATCCATTCCGGCGGACGATCTCCACGGTGGCGATCCACGACGGGATCGTGTATGCCCCGAACTTCTCCGGCTTCTTCCACGCGCTGGATCGTGAGACGGGCAAGCTGCTGTGGGAATACGACATGCTGGCAGCGGTTTGGGGGTCGCCCTACGTGGTCGACGGCAAGGTGCTGATCGGCGACGAGGACGGTGATCTGACCGTGCTCAAGGCCGGGCGCGAAATGGAAGTGCTGTCCGAGACCAACTTCGGCAACGTCATTTACTCGACGCCGGTCGCGGCGAACGGCACGCTGTTTATCATGACTCGGTCGCACCTGTACGCGATCGCGGCCGACTGAGGCGCCTACGATGGCGAATCTCCAAGAAATGATCGATAGCGCGCGGACTGCGCTCGACGAACGGGTCCGGCAGATGGTTGCCTGGCATTTCGACCCGGCGACGGGCTGCCCTTTCTGGCTGGAATTCGCCAAGGACCGACTGGGCTGGGACCCGCGCGACAGGATCGGGGGATTCAGCGACCTGACGCGGCTGCCGGCCTTCGAGGACGAGTGGCTGCGCGGCGGCCCGGTGCGGCGCTGGGTGCCGAAAGGTCTCGCGGACAAGCCGATCTACGTTTTCGAGACCGGCGGCACCACAGGGTTGCCGAAGTCGCGAATCAACGCGGACGACTTTCGAATCGACTACGCCGAATTCTCGAAGTCGCTGCCGGACGAGTTCTTCCCTCCCGGCTCGGACTGGCTGCACCTCGGGCCGAGCGGCCCGCGACGGCTGCGCCTAGCGATCGAATACCTCGCACAAGTGCGCGGAGGGATCTGCTTCTCGATAGATCTTGACCCGCGCTGGGTCATCAAGCTCCTGAAGCGGGGCCATTACGAAGAGGCGGAACGCTATAAGCAGCACTGCCTGGACCAAGCGCTCACGATTCTCAAGGCACACCGCGGCATCCGCTGCCTGTTCGCCACGCCCAAGCTGCTGGAAGGCCTGTGCGAGCGCACGTCCCTCAAGAAGCACCGCATCTCCGGCGTGTTCTGCGGCGGCACGGAAATGACGCCGGAGTTCCATCGGTTCGCGCGCGAGGAGTTGCTCGAGGGGGCGTACTTCGCGGCGACCTACGGCAACACCCTGATGGGATTGGCCTGCCACAAGCCGTTTGACCCCGCCGACAACTACGCGATTATCTACTACCCGCCACAGCCGCGGGCGGTGCTCGAGGTGCGCAACCCCGACAACCTAGAGGAAACGGTCGAGTACGGCGAGACCGGGCGTGGCGTGCTCACCACGCTGACCAAAGAGTTCTTCATGCCTCGCTTCGCCGAACGCGACGCATGCGAGCGGGAACCGCCGATCGACCTGTATCCGTGGGATGGCGTGCGCAATGTGCGACCGTTCCAAGACGCCAGCAGCGGGTCCGTCACCGTCGGAGTCTACTGACGGAGGGCTGAAGGAATCCAGATGAAAGTTCCGTATTTGGCGCAAGCTGCGCTCCTCGCCATTATCGCGGGATACCCCCCTGCTTCCCTTTGTGCCGACGAGCACGATTCGAAGGCAATCGAGGATCTGGTAGGCCGCTACGCCGCGGCGCGCGAGTCGAGCGACGCGGACGCGATACGGGCCCTGTTCACCGACGACGCCGATCAGCTGGTGTCGTCCGGCGTCTGGCGCAGGGGACGCGAAGCCCTTGTCGAAGGCATGCTCGGAAGTTCGCGCCGTAATCCAGGAACGCGCACTCTGGACGTAGAATCGGTGCGCTTCCCTTCCCCGGGAGTCGCCGTGGCGGACGCCCGCTACGTCATCAGGGGCAGCGACGGCGCCCCGGACCGCAAGATGTGGAGCACGTTTCTGTGCCTGCAATCCGGAAGCGGCTGGCGGATCGCCGCGATTCGCAACATGCTCCCAGCGCCAAGGAACTGATCGGATCGGAATCGCCGCAATTCAAGTCTCGGGGCCAGGGCGCGGCGGCGAGCTGCTGCCCGGCCTAGGCGGTTTCCTCAATCCGAGGGGTCTTGCCAGACTCGCGGGCTGGAGGTTTGGCCAGGCCTCTGTCGACCCGGTAATGGTGCTTTGCGGTATCGGCTAGCGCCGGTGTGAGAGTGGCGCAAGGCGCATGGCCCCACATCAACCAGCGGGGGTCGGCTCACCGCTTGCAACTCGTTGCTCCCTCGAACGCATGCTCGCCCCCAACGCGAGACACGAGTTGCCTTGCAATGCGCGCCAATTGTCCGCCGCATTGATCAATCCCCATGCCAAGGGCTGAATACGGCTCTTGTCGTCTTGGGGCGTGAAGTCAAGCGACGACTCGACAGATGTCAGCGGTTGGCCGCGCTTCGTGCCGGTGCGCCTCCTGCCGAGGCCGAAATCACTCATGAACCTCGACGCTGGTTTCGATTTCTTCGCGCGGGAGTAGCGAAGCGTGATGCGCCACCACTTGCCTTACTCTGGGCCTGCCTTCGCCGAATCCGGTTGCCGTGGGCGGGCCGTTCAGCACCAGAGGGACCATCTCGCGGGTGAAGCGTTCGACGGGACTGCGCTCTGCGGCTCGGACTCCCATGCGAAGCACGACCTCGGGCGGATCATGACTGGGTGCCGCGGCGGGGCCGTGGCAGGCACCCGCGCCCAAGACCTCGCCGTGAACCTCTTGAAATTCCAAGCCCAGATCGTCCAGGCGTGTCCGTATCATCGCCTCGGCGGCCCTAGCTTTCTCGATCGCCTGCGGCCAGCTGTACACGAGAGTCCCAACCGCTTGATACCCAGCGGCGTATGTGAGGGATGTCTTCAATGTCGGGGGGCGAGGGCCTCCGCGCACAGCCTCCACGGCGACTCTGTTGCCTCCGTCCTGCCGCAGACGGAGGCTGGTGAAGTCCGCCCGGCAATCTGGCGTCAGGTAGGCTGTCGGATCGCCAAGTTCGTACAGCAGTTGCTCCTTCACCGAAGCGACGGTGATCCGGCCTCCTGTGCCGGGATGCTTCGTGATGACGAATCGGCCGTCCTGCTTGGCTTCGACGATCGGAAAGCCAATGTTCGCCATGTCCGGAATCGATTGCCAGTCGACCGAGCAATTGCCCCCTGTGCATTGCGCCCCGCATTCGACGATGTGGCCTGCCACCGTGCCGGCCGCCAGCCGATCCCAGTCGCGCTCGCCCCACCCGAACTCGTGAATCATCGGGGCCAGCGTCAGGGCGGTGTCCGTCGAGCGGCCCGCGATCACGACCTGCGCCCCGGTGGAAAGCGCCTTCGCCAGCGGGAAGCCTCCCAAGTAGACGTGCGCGCTGAGCAGGTTGCGACGAATCGCCCCGATCTTGCGTCCCGTCTCGATGTCGTCGAAACGGACTCCCCGGGACACCATCTCGTCAATGCGATCGCCGATGTCGTCGCCGAGCACGACGGCCACCTTCGCACCGCGAATGCCCGCAGCCTTGGTCCGCGCGAGGATTGCCTTGGCGCAAGTCACTGGGTTCACGCCGCCGGCGTTCGTGACGATCCTGATGCCATGCCCAAGCAGCTTTGGCATGAGCGCGGCAGCTAGGGCAACAGCGTCAGTGGCATAGCCCTTGCTCGGGTCCCGCCGCTTCTGCTTCTCCAGGATCGACATCGTGACCTCGGAGAGGTAGTCGAGGACCAGGTAGTCGATCGGCCCGCCCTCGACCAATCGGCGCGGAGCCTCCAGCCAGTCCCCCCAGAACCCTTGTCCGTTTGCGATGCGGATCACAATGCCTCCCTCGAAAGTTGCCGGAATGCGCGGGCGATGCCCACCGGCTAATTCCGCAGCCGCCCGTTGCGGCGAACCAGGCGCTCCCGCTCTTGCCGTTCCCGGCGCTTGGCGATCACGCCATCCAAGTAAGCGGTGAGCAGTTCGACCCGGTCCAGTTCGGTTCGCGTCTCGAGCAGAGCCTGCTTCGTTTCCGCGGCGATCGGCAGGTCCGCCGCGACGCGGAAACTCAACCATGGATGATTCGGTTCCCACTTTGCCGACCCTTGTCCGAGGAGCTTCCGCACTCTGGCCGCGCCGTCTAGAAGCGCTTGGACCTGGGCAGCGTTCGCTTGGACCGGTGAATCATCTCCGAAGAACTCGACGGCGCCGTGCAAGCACTCCTCCGAAGAGTCAAACGAATGCACCATGAAGCGCCTCGTTCCGATGGCGTCAATGTTGAAGCGACCGTCCCCGAAACGCTCGGTGACTTCCCGTACTTGCGCAGCGCATCCGACGCGCTGCAAGTTCTCCTTGCCTTGCCGGACGATGCCGAACTCGCCGCGGTTGGCGTGTGCCTCCGAAATCATTGCGCGGTAGCGGGGCTCGAATATGTGCAGGGGCAGCACTTCCCCGGGCAGCAAGACCAAGTCAAGCGGAAACAGCGGCAGGAGGGCTTTCTCGGCCATGCTACAGTATGCAATCTCGGAGCGCCCTCTCCCCACAAAGAGCGACTTGCAACTGATCGGCAAAACCGTGCTCATCACGGGAGCTTCGTCTGGGATAGGCCGGGCGTGCGCGGTGCGATTCGCGCGTCAAGGAGCCAACTTGATCCTGACGGGTCGGCGTCGAGACGCCCTTGAGGAGACAGTCAAGGCCGCCGATTGCGGGAGAGTCATTGAAGCGGACTTGGCCGACTCAGGAGCTCTCGGCCGTTTCTGCGACCGGATCCGCGAGAACACTTCATCCCTCGACGTCTTGGTTCACAATGCCGGAGTCGGCCTTTACGCGCCGTCGTTCGCCACTGCCCCGGAAGCAGCGCGCCAATTGATGGCCCTGAACTTCCTGGCGCCCCTGGAGCTCACGCGCCGGCTGCTCCCGCTTGTCCCCGACGGAGGATCGATTGTTGCCATCAGCTCTATCGCGGGCAAGGTATCTTTTCCGGGGATGTCGGTGTATTGCGCGTCGAAGCACGCTCTCAACGCCTATGCCGATGTCCTGCGCATGGAGGCAAGAGGTCGCGGCATCCATGTCCTGAGCGTCTGTCCGGGATATGTCACGACGGCGTTCGTGAACAACATGCTGCAGGGCGCTTCGCCGAACGCACTTCCGGGAAGGGGGCGGTTTGCGATCACGGCGGAACAGTGTGCGGATGCGATCCTAGCGGGCGTATTGCAGCGAAAGCGCACCGTTGTCGTGCCCAAGGCAGGATGGCTTCTAGTCGCGGCAGAAAGGCTGTTCCCGGCGACCTTGCACCGCGTCATGGCGCGCCACCTGCCAGCTTCCAGAGGCGAATGAAGAACGTTCCGGATGCGCCCCTCGCGCTCGACTGCCGTGCCGGCACTATAGTCGGAGCTATTTTCGTCACAGGTTTCATGGGCTCGGGAAAGTCGACCGTCGGGCAGGCGATGGCGACGAGGCTGGGCTGGCGTTTCGCAGACCTAGATGACGAAATCGAGCGGCGTGCAGGGCAGAGCATTCCGAGCATCTTCGAGGAGCGAGGTGAGGACGGTTTCCGGGAATGCGAGCACGAGGCGTTGCGCGAGCAGGCCGACCGAGCTGCTCAGGGAACTCCGCTGGTCCTGGCTCTGGGAGGAGGAACATATGCCTTTGCCCCGAATCGACGGCTGATGCGGGCCGTCGGGCCCGCGATCTGGCTAGACGCGGCACCCGAGACTCTTTGGGAACGCGTGCGTCACGAGGCTCATCGACCGCTCGCACGCGACCACGAGGCGTTCCTGCGGCTGCACGCGTCGCGTCTGGATTCGTATTCCAAGTCAGACTGCCGTGTCGACGCGTCCGGCACGCCAGGCGAGGTGCTCGGCCGGATCCTCAGGCTAGGATGGGTGAAGAGACTGATTGCAGATGCCTGAGCCCGTGATTCGAGCCTTGGGGCTCGGCAAGACGTTCCGCAGCGGAGAGCAGCAGCTGACGATCTTCTCTGGCCTGACCTTTCAAATCGAGCCAGGGGAGAGCGTCGCCCTGGTCGGCGAGTCCGGGGCCGGCAAGTCGACCTTGCTGCACATCCTCGGCGCGCTCGAGAAGCCGACCGCGGGCAGCGTCTCGTTTAGCGGTGCCCGGCTAGACTCCCGGAACGAGGCCCGACTGGCCGATTACCGCAACCGGCACATCGGATATGTCTGGCAGAACTGCCATCTTCTGCCGGAATTCACCGCGCTGGAGAACGTGGCCATGCCGATGCGCATTCGCGGTGTTGCCGAGCGGACCTGCCATCAAGCTGCTCGGAAATGGCTGGAGCGGGTCGGCCTCGGAAATCGAACCGGTCATCAGTCCGGAGAATTGTCGGGAGGCGAACAGCAGCGCGTGGCGATCGCCAGGGCACTGGTTTCCGAACCCAAGCTCCTGCTAGCGGACGAGCCTACGGGAAATCTCGACGAGCGGACCGGCGAGTCGGTCATGAGGATGCTGCTCAAGCTTGTGCGCGAGGAGAACCTAGCGATTCTAGTCGCAACCCACAACCCGGCCTTCGCCTCGCTTTGCAACCGGGTCTTTCGCTTCGAGCACGGACGGCTCCGCCAGTCAAGCTAGTAGCGCGCACCCCTGTCCGCAGCGCCGGGAAGCAAGGGGGCCGTCTCCGAACGCCTCGTCGCGACGTCGCGCAACCACTCCCCTAGCTTGGAGCATCTAACAGACCGCGACGCCGTTCGGACGGCTCTACGCACCGCACTCCGCTGGCCGACCACAACCACGAGCCGCTTCCCGCGAGTGATGCCGGTGTAGATGAGATTTCTCTGCAGCATGACGTAGTGCTTGTTCATGACGATCAGCACCACTGACGGATACTCCGATCCTTGGCTCTTGTGGATTGTCGTGGCATAGGCCGGCACCAAGGTGTCGAGCTCGCGGAAAGAGTACTCCACCTTGCGTCCATCGAAATTCACTTCCAGCGCGCCCTGCTCTCCGTCGAGGCAATCGATGAAACCGATGTCGCCGTTGTATACGTCCTTTTCGTAATCGTTCTCGATCTGCATGACTTTGTCGCCGCGCGCGAAACCCCAGCCGAACCTCTCGACTCTCTCGGACTCGGCTGGGTTCAGAGCGGCTTGGAGCTCGAGATTGAGCGCCTTCGCGCCGACGCCCCCCCGATTCATCGGGCACAGCACCTGGATGTCGCGAACCGGGTCGAGATTGAACTTCTTGGGAATGCGCTCCTGGACTAGCTGGAGGGTTCTTCGCACCGCCTTTTCGGGCTCTTCGGCGGGCACGAAATAGAAGTCGCTCTCGCCGTCTGGCCGGCCCATCTCGGGAAGCTGGCCTTTGTTGATGCGGTGCGCGTTGAGGACGATGCGACTGCGCGCTGCTTGGCGGAACACTTCGAGCAGTCGCGCAACCGGCACAACGCCGCTATCAATCAAATCGCCGAGGACCCTGCCGGGCCCGACGGACGGGAGCTGGTCGACATCGCCGACAACCAGCAGTGCCGACTCTGCGGGCAGAGCCTTCATGAGCGCGTACATTAGCGGCACGTCGACCATCGAGGTCTCGTCGATTACAAGCAGCCCGAAGTCCAGCCGATTGCCGCGTCCGCGACGAAACTTCCCCCGTGCCGGATCGAATTCGAGAAGCCTGTGAATGGTCTTGGCTTCCATGCCCGCCGTCTCGCTCAGCCGCTTGGCGGCCCGCCCGGTGGGCGCGCAGAGACCGATCTCGACGCCCTTCGCCGCGAAAATGCGCAATATGGCGTTCACAATTGTGGTCTTCCCCACACCTGGACCGCCGGTGATCACCATCGCCTTCGAACGGAGCGCCAAGCGCACCGCCTCCGCCTGGCTCTTGGCCAGCTTGATCCCGAGCTGGCGCTGTATCCAAGGCAGCGCCTTGTCCGCGTCGACGGGCGGCCATGGCGGCCGACCGCGCACCAAGGCTCCAAAGGCGCGGGCGATACCTTGCTCGGCCCTGTAGAGACTGGCGAGAAAAACGCACGGCTTCTCGGCGACCGCATCCTCGACAACCGTCCCGTCCGCGATTTCGGACCGAAGGGCCGTCCCGGCCAGGCCGGCAGGCACGTCGAGCAGCTGATGCGCGGCTCTCAACAGATCGTCTCGGGGCAATCCGCAGTGCCCTTCGCTTGTCGCCTCGCGCAGGACATGGCGGATTCCCGCGCGAATCCGCACCGGGGAGGCAGGATCGATCCCGAGTTTCATGGCGATGCTGTCGGCCACGACGAATCCGATGCCCCTGATGTCGCGGGCCAGCCGGTAGGGATTTTCCGACATCACCTGCACGGCACCCGTCCCGTAGGTCTTGAAGATTCGCGTCGCACGCGCCGATCCGACGCCATGGCTGTGCAGGAAGATCATGATTTCACGCACAACCTTCTGCTCGTCCCATGCGGAAATGATTCGGCGCGCGCGCACAGGGCCGATCCCGGGAACCTCGCGCAGGCGCTCGGGCTCGTTCTCGATCACGTCGAAGACGCTGTCCCCGAAAGTCGCAACCAGCTTCATGGCGTAGACCGGTCCTATGCCGCGGATTGCCCCCGATCCGAGGTATTTCTCGATGCCTGCCCGAGAATTCGGCTCGGACGTCTTGATGTAGGTCGCCGCGAACTGCCGGCCGTGCGAGCGGTCGTTCACCCACTGGCCGGTAGCTGTGAGCCACTCTCCGGGATTCACGGAGGGCGCACGACCGACGACGGATTGCAAGTCCCGGTGACCGCGCGCTTGCACCCTTAGCACGCAAAAACCGTTGTCGGCGTTGTGGAAAACCACCCGCTCGATCCGGCCGGACAGCAATTCGCCCTGGGCCGTGTTCGGTTGCTGCTTCACGTGGTCGGCCAGCTTTCGTGGGGCCGCGGGCGATCACAATCGGACGGCGGCTCCTCTGACACTAACGCACAGACAGCAACGGCCGGGCAACTGCCCGAACTGGTTCGCAGGCCAGCGATGCGTTCGCGAACCAGTGCCGGCATTCTTCGAATGTCCCGGGCGGGCGTTTCAGGGATGAGCTCGCTGGCCGGGCTCGTTTGCTACGATTCGATTCTTCGGCATGGACGCGCGCATTCTCGATGGCAACGCGATTCGCGACCGAGTGCTGGCCGAGCTGGCGTCCGAGATCGCAGGGTCCGCTAGGCAGGGCGTCGTGCCGGGCCTAGCCGCCGTCCTGGTAGGAGATGACCCAGCATCGCGGATTTACGTTCGCAACAAAATCCGGGCTTGCAACCGCATCGGCGCGTTCTCGGAAACAATCCGACTGCCTGCGAAAACGAGTACCGCCGAGCTGCTTGCGCTGGTCCAGGAGCTCAACGGAAGGGACGATATCGACGGAATCCTAGTGCAGCTGCCGCTGCCACGCGACGTCGACGCACAGCAAGTCCTGTGCAGCGTGGACCCCGAGAAAGACGTAGACGGCTTCCATCCGGTGAACGTAGGCAGGCTGGCGAGCGGGCAGCCGGGGATGGTGCCCTGCACTCCTCGCGGCCTCATTGAGATATTGAAGCGCAGCGCGATTCCCATCAAGGGGCGCCATGCTGTCATCGTCGGACGCAGCAACATCGTCGGCAAGCCCGCAGCGATGCTGCTTCTAGCCGAGCACGCCACGGTGACCATTTGCCATTCGAGGACACGGGATCTTCCCGCGGTCTGCCGACGCGCTGACATCCTAGTGGCCGCGTTGGGGAGACCGGCTATGCTGACCCGCAAGTACATTCGCGAGGGCGCCGTCGTTCTGGACGTCGGCATCAGCCGCTTGCGTGACGAAGCGGAGGTGGGCCGACTGCTCGCCCACGCCCCGAATCGCCTGGCGAGATTCCGCAAGACGGGTAGCGCGCTTGTCGGGGATGTTCATCCCGGCCACGTGAGAGAGGTAGCCTCGGCGTTCACGCCGGTGCCCGGCGGCGTCGGCCCTCTTACCATCGCGATGCTGATGTCAAACACGCTGGAAGCGGCGAAGCGACGGCGGCAGCCGTCCTATGACGCCACTGCGTTTCCATGAGCCTCGCCCGCTACGGCTGGGAGCCGTTTTTCCAGCGTCAGGCCCTCGACGCGGGCAGGTCGATTCCCGGGCGGGTCCGCCTGGCTACCGTCAGGAGAGCGCAAGTCTACGCATCGACAGGAAGGGTGCGTGTCAGCGTGCCTCGCAATGTCGGCCCGGCAGTCGTGGGCGACTGGCTGCTGTTCGATCCCCGCAAGCGGATCGCCACCCGGGTGCTGAAGCGTCGCAACGCGCTTGCGCGAAACCGACCGGGACATGCAGCAAAGCGTCAGATTCTGGCATCGAATATCGACGCGGCGCTGATCGTGACTGGCTTGGACCGTAATGTGAACGCGCGCCTAGTCGAGCGCTACTTGGTTTGCGTTCGGGAAAGCGCGGCGAAGGCCGTCATAGTGCTCAACAAGGAGGACTTATGCCCCGGGGCGAACGAGGTGATCCGTAGCCTGCGGGAAGCCGACCCTAGCCAGCCCGTCCTTGCAGCGAGCGCCGTTACAGGCACCGGCCTGAAGGAACTTGAGCAGCACCTGCCGAGTGGCGGAACGATCGCCCTCGCGGGGCCCTCCGGAGGGGGGAAATCGTCTCTAGTCAACGCGTTGCTGAACAGAGAGCATCTGCGAGTGGGCGCCGTGCGCGAGAGAGACCGCCGCGGCAAGCATACGACCACGCGACGCGAGCTGGTGGTGCACCCAAAGGGGTGGCTGCTGATGGACCTGCCGGGAATTCGCGAGCTCTATCCGTGGAGCCGACCCGAGACCGTCGATGAGGTCTTCCCTGAGATCGACCGACTGGGCCTCGACTGCTATTACCGCAACTGCCGCCACGAAAGCGAGCCCGGATGCTCCGTCCGCAAAGCCGCGGAGGAGGCAAGGATCGACGAAGGACGCCTGAAAAGCTATCTGGAACTGCGCCGCGAGCAGGAGATGCTAATCCGCAACCTGCAGGAGTCTCGTGCCTGACGGAGCCCGGCGTCCAGCTCAGAACTTGCGCACCATGGGGTGGAAGCCATCCTCGGTGAGCCGAGCCTTGGCGGACGCCGCGTCGGAGTCGTTGCTGAAGGGCCCTACGTACACTCGGTAGAGTCCGTCGTTGTTGGCGGGCTGGATCCGAGCCGGGAAGCCATCGTTCCGCAACCGGTCGACCAGGTCCTTGGCGTTCTTCCTAATGCCCAAGGCGGCCACTTGATAGTGGATCCTCTGACCTAAGGAAGCGGCGGGCGCAACCCGTGGCGCGGACACGTTTGGCGGCGATGCCGGAGCGGGGCGAGGCTTGGCGGGCGGCGTTTCCGCCGCCGACATTGCCGCGGGCCTAGGCTTGACTCGCACAATGGAGCCGTCCCTCGCCCTCGAAGGGGTCGCCGGTTCGCTCCCGGTCGGTGCAGCAGCAGACTCGGGAACGGAAGGCGTCGCTTGCCTGGGCGCTGGCGAAACGGCCTTGGGGCGATCCTCCTCCAATTCGTCTAGCAGGACCTTGGGAATCGCCACCGGCTCGTCGTGCGGGTCGGCGCTCTTCTCGAGGAACGCGAGCAAGCTCGGCTCTCCCCGCAGCGCCCGCCTATGACCGCTCTCGTGGGCGACGAAATACGTGCCTCCCAGGACAGCCCCGGTGAACAGGACAAGCACGCAAGCCTGCTTCAAGCCGAACGCGACTTCGATCTCGTCCTTGGCCTTTTTCCGGGACATGCCCAGATTTTACCGTAGTGCTACAAAAATTCCAGTCTTTGTTTTAAGCTTTCTCGTGGCCTTCGGCATCTGCCCACCTGGAAAGCCCCTTGAAAAGGTCGACCGGCAGCGGCAGCACGACGGTGGTGTTCTTCTCTGCGCCGATCTCGGTCAACGTTTGCAGGTAGCGAAGCGTGATCGAGGCCGGCTGCTCGCTCAGCGTCGCGGCGGCGTCGGTCAGCTTCTGCGCCGCTTGCAGCTCGCCGTCGGCGTGGATAACCTTCGCGCGACGCTCGCGCTCGGCCTCGGCCTGACGGGCTATGGCGCGGATCATCTGCTCGGGCAGGTCGACATGCTTGACCTCCACGGCCTGGACCTTGATGCCCCAGGTGCCGGTCTGTTCGTCGAGCGTCGCCTGCAGGCGGGAGTTCAACTTCTCTCGCGCGCTAAGCAACTCGTCCAATTCGGCTTCTCCCAGCACAGACCGAAGTCGAGTCTGCGCCAGCTGCGAGGTGGCATGGACATAGTGCTTGACCTCGACGACTGCCTTGGCGGGATCCAGGACACGGAAAAACACGACCGCGCTGACCTTGACGGTGACGTTGTCGCGGGTTACTACGTCCTGCGAGGGGACTTCAAGGGTCTCGACGCGAAGCTGTATGCGCACTATCCGGTCGATGGGCCGGAACACCAAGATGAGTCCCGGGCCCTTGGGCCGGGGCAAGAGGCGGCCCAGACGAAAGATCACGCCCCGCTCGTACTCTGCGAGGATTTTCACGCTGTTGATGAGGTAGAGGGCCACAATTGCTAGGGCAACTAAGGTGAAGTTCATGCGAGGCTCCTTGCTGGGTTGGCGAACCGTCCCGGCATTGCTCCGTCTCTCCGCGAGGCTCCGCTGACTGCCTCCAAGACGGTTCCGGTACTGCTCAGAATACTAGGCGGGCCCAGGGAAATCAAGAACATCCGAGTTGCCGTCCGGGACTCTCCCTCAATCGAGCTCCCCGTTTCGGGGGCTTTTCGCTGGGGCGCGCCCTCGACCGCGCGAGCCAAGCCTCGCAGCCGGTCGGCCTCTCCAAGACGCGGCAGCGGGTGGCATCAGCTCGCAGTGCCCCGCTCCGGCAAGCTCTCGTGGGGCTCCACTTCGAGTTTCATGCCATCGACGGACACTACCCGGACCTTCTGCCCCGCGGGCACTGCCGAGCCTGCCCGCGCGCTCCAAAGCTCGCCGTGCACGAACACCGTGCCGCCCGGTTCCAGCGCAGTCCGTGCCTCGCCGATCTCCCCCACCATCGCCTCGCTGCCTGTCACCACCTTGTAGCGGAAGGATCGAATCGCCAGCTGCAGCAGGAATACGCTGATCGCGGCGAAGGGCAGGGTGATTCCGATTGCGGGCACCCACCCGATCTGCAGTTCGGGCACATCGGTGTCGACAAGGATGACAATCCCCATGACCATCGCCACGACGCCGCCCGCGGCAAGGATCCCGTTCACCGGCGTGACAGCCTCGAGAACGAAGAACCCCAATGCGAGAAGGATCAGCGCGACGCCGGCGATATTGATCGGCAGCAGCGACAGCGCCATCAGCCCGACGATCATCAGGATCCCTCCGAGCACGCCCGGGAAGATCAGGCCAGGATTCGTGAATTCGATATAGACTCCCGCCAGGCCGAGGACCAAGACCAGCAGCGCGAGGCTGGGGTTGATCAGCGGAAGCAGGGCGCGCTGGCGCAGGTTCGGAGCGTACGTGTACAGCTGCGCGCCGGACAAATCGAGAGTCTGCTCCGTGCCGTCGAAACGGACGACCGTCCGTCCGTCGAGTTGCGCGAGCAAGTCGTGGACATCCTGCGCGATCAGGTCGATCAAGTTCGCTTCGAGGGCATCCTGCTCGGTGAATGACTTGCTCTCGAGGACAGCTTCCACCGCCAGTTCGCTGTTTCTGCCGCGCTGGTCGGTGACCGCGCGCAACGAAGCGGCCGTGTCGTTCTCGACCTTCTGCTTCATGGGCCCCTTGATCTCGCCCCCCCACGCCAAGACGGGCTGCGCCGCCCCGGTATTGGTTCCTGGGGCCATCGCCGCAACATCGGCCGACACGAGAATGATGAAGCCGGCGGACGCGGCATGCCCCCCGCTTGGCGTCACGTAAGCGATTACGGGCACCTTCGAGGCGAGAATCTCCTGGACGATCTCATTGGTCGGGTCGAGCAGCCCGCCCGGAGTGTTCATCTGCAGCACGACCGCCTCGTCACCCGCTTCCCCGGCTTGGCGCAGCCCCTCGGCTACGATCTCGCGTGTCAGCGGATGCACGATCGTGTCCAAGTCGAGCACCAGGACACGCGCCGCACCGGCCGCCTCGGACCGGCCAGCCAAGAGCCCAATTGCAGCCAGCGCCGCACAGAGCGCAGCTCTCTTGGGAACGGTCAGTGCTGGCAGCCGACGCATCGCAACCCCAGTGTAGTGCAGCCTCGCATGCATCCAAACCGCCGCAAGCGATCAGCGAGCCACGAGGATGCAAGGGCAGCGCGTCCAAGCCACGTTCTAGGTGCCGACCGCCGCACCGGGCCTTCCAGGATTGCTCGCAGCTTGCCGGGCCGGGCACGACGCCGGCCGCCGCAACGCATCCGCCCGCGACCAGCCGCGGAACTGGCCCGCCGTCCCGCGGCAAGCCCGGTTCTCAGCTTTGACCCTAGAATAAGAGGCTTCTATGGGCTCTGTCGGGCTCGATCTGGGCAAATCAGAGAAATCGCTTGTCGCCCTAGCGGCGATCACCTCTGCACTTTGGCTGCTCCAAGCAGCATTCCCATTCCTTCTCCCGTTGCGCCAGTTCAGCCTGGCATTGCTGCTAATCCTGGCCGGGCTGGTCGCGATGCACCGCCTGATGGGATTCGCGCAATGGGCGGTGCGCAAAATGCTCTGGCGAGTGCGGCACCGCATGATTGCGGTGTTCTTTTTCGTCGGAGTGCTGCCGATATCGATCGGCACTCTGCTCGTTGCATTGGGCGTCCTGCTAGTGCTCGGCCCGCTGACGACATACATGATCACCAGTCAGGTCGCGAGCTACAGCGAGCGTATGCAGGCCGCCGTCGGACCCCTGATTTGGCATCTCGAGGAAACCCCCGCCGATGAACGGCGCGCTTTGGTTGAAGGCTTTCACGAGCACGCGTCAAAAGTTTTTCCAGGTCTGGTGTTGCTGGCAGCAATCGACGGCGCGACCGAGTCCCACCCCGACGGCGCGCTTTCCGGATCGGTGCCGCCCAAGCTGCTCACGGAATTCGCACTGCTGGTACGCAGGCAGGACGAAGTCTTTCTCGCCACGGTGGCAAGGGGCGACGCTGCGGAAGGACTGGTGGTCGTCGCTGTCCCCGTCACGGCCCAGCTGATGCAACAGCTGATGCCAGGACTCGGAGTGCTGTTTGGGCGGGTCGCCGAAGGGGACCACGCCGGTCGAAGCCGTCTCTCGTTCGGCTTCAGTCCGGCGATCAACACCGGATCGCCGCTCGAGCAGGTCGGCATTCCGCCGCCCGCACACCCTCTCGACTGGCAGATCAACTGGCCCGTCCAGACGACCGTGCTGGATTGGGAAACAAACCAAATCGCGCCCACAACATACCTGCTGCGAACCCGCCCGTCGGCCCTGTGGGGAAGGATCTTCGCACAGGAATCCGAATTCACGATGAAGATCTTCGGCATCGTCGGCTACGCCCTGATTGCTGCCTTCTGCGCCAACTTGCTCGTCTCGCTATTCATCGCGACATCGCTCACGCGGACCCTGACGCGGGCGGTCAACGATCTCTACGTTGGGACAACGCATGTCAACCGAGGGGACTTCGGCTACAGGATTCCTGTTAGGGGCGGGGACCAAGTGAGCGACTTGTCGAGCTCGTTCAACGCCATGACCGAGTCGATCCAGCGGTTGATCGAAGAATCCAGGCGCCGCCTGCAGCTGGAAGCCGAACTTGAGATCGCCCGCGAGGTCCAGGCGCGGCTGTTCCCGGCACAGGTTCCCTCGCTGGCGGGACTGGAGGTTCTCGGCGTCTGCCGTCCTGCGCGATCGGTTTCCGGCGATTTCTACGACTACGTGACTCTCGATGACAACCGCCTGGCCATCTGCTTCGGGGACGTTTCGGGGAAGGGCATCTCGGCGGCGCTGGTGATGGCTTCGCTGCACTCCATCATGCGGACCCAGCTTGCGCTGCTCCACCGAGACGAGCAGCAAGAGTTGCGGAGCGCCGCCGCCCTCGTCGTCGGGCGAGCGAACGTGCAGCTCTGCGAAGGAACCGCGCCCGAGAAGTTCTCCACGCTGTTCTTCGGCGCGTACGACGAGGCGAGCGGCGTGCTGGCATATTGCAACGCCGGACACCTTCCTCCGCTGCTGTTGCGAAACGGCGACATCCGATCGCTAGAGGTCAACGGAATGGTTGTCGGCGCGTTTCCGTTCGCGACCTACGGCGCCGACTCCATTCGACTCGAGCGCGGAGACCTGCTCGTAGCCTTCACAGACGGACTTACGGAGCCTGAAAACGCGGCGGGCGTGGAATACGGAGAGGAGCGGCTTGCGGAGCTCCTGCGAACGGCTGCGGACGCGCCGGCAAAAGACCTGATCGAACGGGTCATGAATGACGTGGTCGCATGGACCGGCGAAGAAACGCTGCAGGATGACATGACGATGCTCGTGGTGCGCAAGCGATGAGACGGCTGGCATCCATGCCGCCGCCGGTGCGTCGCATGCTGCTGGTCATGGCTCTGCTGATAGCTATTCTGCTGCTCGGCACGATTGGGTTCCAGCTGATCGAACGTCAGAACCTGTTCGACAGCTTCTACATGACCGTCATCACCCTGACAACCGTTGGATACGGCGAGATATTCGAATTGAGCCCGTACGGGCGCTACTTCAACGTCGGCCTCATTCTTACGGGCGTTATGGTCGTATTCGTGAGCGTCGGCGTGATGGCCGAAACCCTGCTGCGGGCCGAACTGACCAACTACTTCGAAAAAAGAAGGACGAAACACTTGATAGACAAGATGTCTGACCACTTCATCGTCTGCGGACTCGGCCGGGTTGGCCGGGGCGTGATCCAGCAGCTCCAGCGCGCCGGGGCGCGCGCCGTGGCCATTGACAAGTCCGAGGCGCACCGCGCCTGGGCGCGACAGAACGGCGTCACTCTGCTAACCGACGATGCAACGCTTGACGACACGCTGGAGCGCGCCGGCGCGAAGCGCGCCAAGGGCTTGGTCGTTGCGACCAATAGCGACGCCGAGAATGTCTATATCACGCTTTCCGCGCGCGTTCTCAATCCAGAATTAACAATCGTTGGGCGATCCTACGACGAGGAGGCGAGCAAGAAGCTGCTACGTGCCGGAGCGCACACGGCCTTCGCGGCGCACTCCTACACTGGATACCGGCTGGCGCATGCGTTGCTCCGTCCCCGAGCCTCGAGCTTTCTCGAAGTCGCCAGTGCAATACAGGGAAACGAGACCGGCATAGACATCGAGGAATTCCATGTAACGGCCGAGAACGACTATGCAGGGAGCACTCTTGACGAATCTGGCATAACAAGCGATTTCGACTTGATCATCCTCGCTCTGGCGAAACGCGGCCACTTGCCGCGATTCAATCCTCCCTCCGACACGCTACTGGAGCCTGGGGACGTGCTGATCGTCATGGGTTCCAGAGGGACGCTTGATCGGATGCGTGTCAAGTAAGGCGGCGCATGCTACGGATACTGACAGCAGCAGAAATGCGCGAGGCGGATCGGGCGACAATCGAGGATCGCCAGGTGCCGGGCCTGGTGCTCATGGAGAACGCCGCGAGCGCAGTGACCCGCAAGCTGCTCGAGCTCGTCAACGACATCGGACGAGAGAAGGCACTGGTCCTTTGCGGCAAGGGCAACAATGGCGGGGACGGCCTGGCAGTCGCGCGGCAGCTGTTGCTCCTTTGCCCGCGCCTGGACCTCCGCACGGTCCTGCTGGCCGAACCGGACACATTGCCTCCGGACGCGCAGGCCAACTGGAAGATGCTGGCCGCACAGGACCATGCTGCTCGCGTAGCCGCAACGCCGGGGGCGTGGAACGCGCTGCTGCCCGATGTCGCGGATTGCAGTGTCGTCGTCGACGCCATTCTCGGGACAGGCCTTCGCGGACCTGCTAGGGGAACCGCCGCCCGCGTGATTGCGGACGTGAACAGGGGATTCCGAGACGCGAAGGTGATTGCGGTCGACATGCCTTCGGGGCTGGGCAGCGACTCGGGCGAGTTGCTGGGCGAGAGCATGCGGGCTGATTGCACAGTCACTTTCACCGCTCCGAAGGCAAGCCAGGTCCTGGCTCCTGCCTGCGAGAGTGTCGGCGAGTTGACAGTTGCCCGCATCGGCACGGCGGATTCCCTGCTGCAAGCCCTGCCCGGGCCGCGCCTGCTGCTGTGCGAAGCCGACGACGCAAGGGACTTCGCCGCTCCGCGCGACAGATCGGGGCACAAGGGAAGCTACGGCCACGTTCTGGCGATCGGCGGATCGCGGTCGAAGCCGGGCGCCATCCTGATGGCGGGGACATCCGCGCTGCGGGCCGGCTGCGGACTCGTGACGGTGGTCACCGCGGCCGGCGCGTGCGACGCGATCGTCGCCGCGACGCCGGAGCTGATGCTCGAGCCGGCTTCCGAACTGGCGGACGGAACCCTGGGCCCGGAGTCGTTCGAGGCCAGGCTGTACGCGGGGAAGACGGTGGCCGCGCTGGGACCCGGCTTGGGCAACTCGGGACCCAACCGCGCTCTGGCTCGGAGAGTCTACGAAACGTGCCCGCTGCCCCTGGTGGTCGACGCCGACGGCCTCGCCGCCTTGCAGGAACGACCGATCAAGTCGCGCGCCGCGCCGACCGTACTCACGCCGCACCCCGGGGAGATGGCCCGCCTGATCGGCTCCGACACCGCATTCGTCCAGAGGAACCGCGTCCAGACAGCCCGGGAGTTCGCTGCGAGCACCGGGACATACCTAGTGCTCAAGGGCAACCGGACGCTCGTCGCGGACCCGGAGGGAGACGTGATCGTCAACCCGACCGGAACGCCCGGCATGGCCACGGCGGGGTCCGGAGACATCCTGACCGGTATCGTCGCCGCATTCCTGGCGCAGTATCCCGACCGGCCGGTGCTTCGGACCGCGGCAGCGGCGGTCTACCTGCACGGACTTGCCGGCCAGCTGGCAAGAGACGAGTACGGGGAGCAAGGGATGCTCGCAACCGACATCGGCCGACATCTGGCCGACGCCGCCAAGGAGCTGCGAGCGTGACGCGCCGAACGCAGTCGGCCGCAGAGACCGCGGCTCTAGGCTCTGAGATCGCCGGCGGCCTGCGACCGCCCGCAGTCGTCATGCTGATCGGCGATCTCGGCACCGGCAAGACCACGCTGGCCAAGGGCATCGTGGAGGGACTCGGCGCAGCACCCGCGGAAGACGTTCTCAGCCCGACGTTCTCCCTGGTCCACGAGTACGAAGGCGACCCCAAGGTCTACCATCTCGACCTCTACAGGCTCGACACGGTGCCAGAGCTAGAAACGCTGGGACTGGAGGATATCTGGGAACAGCGAGCCGTCGTGATCATCGAATGGGGCGAGCGGTTCGACAAACAGCTGCCGGGCGAGCGGCTCGAGATACGGCTGGAGCACGACGGGGACGACTCACGCATCATCCATCTGGGCGGCCCCGCGGGCTCCCCGATGGGGGATGGCAGCGTGACGGGTATAATTCCGGGCAAGCCATGATCTCCCTGCTGCGAGGAAAAGTGGCCGAAAAACAGGCCGGCAAGGTCACCGTGGACGTGGGAGGCGTCGGCTACGAAGTGTCCATACCAGTCGAGACATACAGCCGCCTGGGGGAACTGGGCGGTGACGTGTCGCTGCACGTTCATACTCACGTGCGCGAGAACGCGCTGTCGCTCTACGGCTTTCACAAGCGCCGGGACAAGGAGTTGTTCGAAAAGTTCATTGACGTCGGCGGGGTTGGACCCCGCCTGGCCCTGACCCTGCTCTCAGGACTCTCTACCCAGGTTCTGGTCACCGCGATCTGCGCCGGTGACTCCAAGACGCTTATCCGCATCCCCGGGGTTGGCAAGAAGACCGGGCAGCGCATCATCTTGGAACTGAAGGACAAGCTGGCGGCGTTCGCCAGTGACGGCGACGGCCCCGGCGAGAGGACGGTAGCGGTTGAGGAAGACGTTGTATCGGCCCTGACCAATCTCGGCTGCAGCCCAGAGGCGGCCAGGAGGGGCATTCGAGTAGCCAGGCGCAAAGGCGCCCCATTGGAATTCGAGACGCTGTTCCGGCTGGCGATGGCGTCGATGAAACGCTAGCGGTCGCCGTGGCTAGAAAGCGCATTGTCAGCCCGACGGCTTCGGACGAGGACCGCAGGTCCGACCTCGCCCTGAGGCCCAAGACACTCGGAGAATTCATCGGGCAAACCGCTGTCAAGGAGAACCTATCCATCGCGATCGAAGCCGCCAGCCTGCGGCAGGAAGCGCTCGATCACGTGCTGCTGTACGGGCCGCCCGGCCTGGGAAAAACGACCCTGGCTACGATCATCGCCAACGAGCTCCAGGTGCGTTGCGACTACACCTCGGGCCCGGTCTTGCAAAAGAAGCTAGATCTGACGGGGATGCTGACCTCCATGGAGTCACGTCAGGTCTTCTTCATCGATGAAATCCACCGCCTGCTCCCAGATTTGGAGGAGATGCTCTACTCGTCCCTGGAGGATTACCGGGTCGATCTGGTCGTGGGCACCGGTCCCGGGGCGCGCATGCACTCGATACCCGTAACGCCGTTCACAGCGATAGGAGCGACAACCCGTCAAGGCTTGATCAGCGCTCCCTTGCGGGCTCGCTTCGGCATTACATTGCGGATCAATCCATACGACGCCGTGGACCTTACGCGCATCGTGTTCCGCTCGGCAGGGCTGCTTAACATCGATGTCAGGGAGGAGGCTGCGGAGGAGATCGCGCGACGCTCCCGCGGCACGCCGCGCATCGCGAACCGCCTGCTGAGGCGGGTGCGAGACTACGCCGAGGTGCGGGCCGACGGACGGGTGGATAGCGAGATCGCATGCACGGCACTGGATATGCTGGAAGTGGATCCGCTGGGGCTTGACGAAGTCGACCGAAAGATCATGGAGACGATCCTGGCCAAGTACGCGGGCGGCCCAGTGGGCTTGAATACGATTTCCGCCTCGGTCGGCGAGGATCCCAGCACGATCGAAGAGGTCTACGAGCCTTACCTTATGGAACTTGGATTCCTTGACAGGACGCCCCGCGGGAGGGTGGGGACAGCGCTCGCCTTCGACCACTTTGACCTGCAACAACCCCGGGGCCGGCAGCCGACGCTGAAATTCTAAAGGGCAGCCGACGTGAGAAAAGCACCGCACTACATAGCCATCGAGGGGCCCTTGCGTGTCGGCAAGACGAAGCTCGCGCAAGCCTTGGCCGACCATTTTCACGGAAGAAGCATCCTCGACTTAGTCGACAACCCGCACTTGGAGGGCCTTTACCTAGGTCGGCCGGGCGCGGCATTGCGCGCCCAGATGCAATTTCTGATCGGACGATACCGCCAGCTCGCGGAGGCCGGCATCGCGCGGTCCCAAATGCCCGTGGTGACTGACTACCTGTTCGAGAAGGACAAGCTTCACGCCTACCTGAACCTGAACGACGACGAAATCGAGGTGTACGACACCTACTACCAATTCTTCAGGCGGCAGCTGCCCGACCCCGACCTCACGGTGTATTTGAAAGCGACCCCGGAAACGCTGCGTGCGAGGCTCACCAACGAGCGGGCCGGACTGGAATCCGGAATCCCCGGAGCTTACCTTGAAAGCGCGGTGCGCGCGTACGATCACTTTTTCGAGCGCTACAAGTCCGCGGACGTGCTGGTGGTCGACACGGCGCGCACCGACATCGTGAACCGGCCTCAAGACCTGAGGGACCTTCTGGAGGAACTCGCTCGGCCGGTCACGGGGACTCAGTTCTTCCTGCCTCTGGGATCGTAATCGCAGGCTATCCGCATTGCCCGCGTCGCCCCAGTTGAGAACAAAACTGCACTAGACAGCATGCAATTCGAGCTGACGACACTTCTCGCCGCATTCGGAGGCGGCCTGTTCGCCGCTGCCATCGGAACGCTCCCCTCGTTCGTCTTCACCGGCCTCTTAGTTCTGGTCGGGGCGGGCGTGGCGGCGTCAGGGGGTGGCACGGGCATGCTCGCTCAGGTGGCGTTCGGTCCGGTATTCGGCCCGCACATCGCTTTCGGGGGCGGGGCGGCAGCGACTGCCTACGCTTACCGCCGAGGCCTGATCGGGAGCGGTCGCGAGATCACGCTGCCTTTGATGGGCCTTAACAGGCCGGACGTGCTGCTAGTGGGCGGCTGCTTTGGAGCGCTCGGCTACCTGCTGAACCTGCTGTGGCAAGTTGCCGGACTCGGGCCCCGAACCGACACGATCGCGATGACCGTCGTGATCTCGGCGATGGTCGCGCGGGTCGCTTTCGGGCGCACAGCTCTGGCGAGCACGCACTTCACACCGGACGAGACTTCGAACTGGGTACGGCACCAAGAGCGCCCGCTCCAGTGCGGTTCCATCGGCCTGGGCGTCGGTCTCTTTTCGGCCTTCATCGCCTTGGAGTTCGGGGCCGGTCACGGAGGCGACGTGTTAGGGTTCGGCATTGCAGCGGCATCCCTCGTCTTCGCCCAGTTCGGGCTGAAGATCCCGGTGACCCATCACATGGCACTGCCCGCGGCGGCGGCCGCGATTGCGTCAGAAGACATTCTCCTGGGCGCTGCATTCGGCATCGTGGGAGGCTTCGCCGGCGAGGGCTTCTCGCGCGTTTTTCATCAGCACGGCGACACGCACATCGATCCGCCCGCCGCGGGCATTGCAATTACGGTCGCTTTGATTCGAGTGATCTGGCAAGCTCCTCTCTAGTGACGGCAAGGCGCCGCTGCGGACCGCAAGCATAGCGGTGGAATGTCGCTGGAGCGGGGAGCCCCCGGCTCAGGCCGCACAAGCGACGGTTTAACTTGAGATAGAGCAGCTGCATTCCGGTGACGGATTTCAACACGCCCTACCGCCATTCGCTTGCGCATGAGCCCGGCCGGCAGCTGAGAAAAAGCGAAGGAAATGAGTCGATGGCGACCATACAGATCGCAAGCGATCTCCACCTGGAGGCCCGCAGCGCGTACAGGGCTACGTCTTCGGTGTTCGTGCCAGCCGAGGATCGAGACCTGCTGGTCCTCGCCGGAGACATCGGAGTCGGAAACGGTGCGCGGTGGTTCGTGGAGCGTGAACTGAGACGCTCGCCGGTGATCTACGTTCCGGGCAACCACGAATACTACGGTCTTGCTCCCCGTCTCGCAGTCGACGGCGAGTGGCGCCGCTTCGCGGAGAAGAACCACGACTTCTTCTACCTAATCGACGAATCTGCGGAAGTCGCAGGTCTAAGAATCTACGGAACGCCGCTATGGAGTGGCTTCGACGGAGCGAAGGCGACTGAACCATTCCGCTGGGCGATCATGGACTTCGCGCGGAACCCGGCATGGACGCCATGGCATCACAGGAAGCGCCACAAGGAAGCGGTCGAGAAGCTCAAGGAGAATGGCATGACCGCCGACTTGGTGGTGACGCACTGGCCTCCGACATGGGGTGCCGTCGCGGAAGAGTTCGCCGGTCACCCGCTGAATCACTACTTCTACGCCAACCTCGACGCGCTCGTTGAGAAGTGCGCCGCGAAGCTATGGATAGCCGGTCATACGCACCATCCATTCGACTACGAGGTTGGCGGAACCCGCGTCGTGGGCAATCCTACGGGCTATCCATCGGAGGGCCTTGCTCCCGGATTCAGGCCCGATTTCGTCGTCCATGTCTGACGCGATTTGGCGGACGAGACGGTCCTCTGGCTTGGATGCATGCGGCCGATGGCTTGCGATTCTTCAAGTCGCGCGCGCCGGCGGGCTGTTGCCCGCACTCAGGGGCTAGAGGCGGCCGGAAGCGCAGCGTGTCGCGCGCCTTGCAAGCCTCGTCCCGTCGCGGCAGCGCCAGTGCCACCGGCTTCAGCCCGGGCGTCGGGCCCGGCTCGCCGGCGTGCGCGAAGAGTGCGGCCACGCGGCCGGGCCCGATCCAGGCAAGGTCGGCGACCGGCACGAAGCGGCATGCGCTGCGTTGTCGGCTCAACATCGGGAGAGGAAGTGCGAATCGCTCTTGGAAGTCGCGGAAGAGGGCGCACCCGAGTGTCGAAATCAGCTGGGAAGCCGCAAAGGCAAATGAGCCGCATGCGCTTGGTCGTCGCTGAGAGAGGCCAGCCACTTGGTTTGGGAGCCAGCGTTCCAAGTCCGCTGCGGCAGACCTCGCGAAGGTCCGATTGCCTCACCCCGGGGCCCCGACCGACCCGGCCCGAAAGGAAAGGGCTGACCCGTCAGAGCGCGGTGTATGATGAGAAGCGTCTCATGGGCTCTCGGTTCAAGTTCAGCGTGATTTGCAGTTCCTTCTTGATCACGATCCTGCTCGTTGTCGGAGCAGTGCTCGGCAAGAGCGAAGAGCAGGAAGGCGCGTATCGTCCGCTTGCGGTCTACACGGAAATTCTCGCCCGGATCAAGAGCGACTACGTGGAAGAGCCCGACATCCCGAAGGTTACTCAGGGCGCGCTGCAGGGCTTGGTCGAGTATCTCGATCCAGTTTCGAGCTATCTCTCGCCCGAGCAGTTCGCCGAGTACCAAGAGCGGCTCGAGGCCGTTGATGGCGGCAGTGGACTCGCCACGGGCATGGTGGTCCGCAAGCAGGGAGCATACACCAGCGTGCTGTCCGTCCTCCCGGGCTCGCCGGCTGACGAAGCGGGAATTGGGGCGAACGATCTACTGGACGCGATCGACAACGTTAGCACGCGCGTCATGCCGCCGGCCTATCTACTCTCCAGGCTGAGCGGCCCGTCCGGCAGCAGCCTTACCGTGATGGTCAGGCCGGCAGCGGATTACGAATCTCCGGTCGAGCACACTCTAGTGCGGGCCGAGCCCGCACTGCCCGAAATTGCATTTCGCATGCTGGGCGACGGCATCGGCTACGTGGATGCAGACGTTCTGGCTCCGGACCAAGTACGCCAGATCGGCGAAGCGATTCAGCAGCTGGAGGGCGATGGCGCAACCAAGCTCGTTCTGGACCTGCGCGGAAACGCACTGGGGACTCCTGAAGACGGAATCGCGCTCGCCAACCTACTCGTCGACGGCGGAAAAATCGCCTCCCTGAAAGGCCAGAGCTTCTCGGAGAAGGTGTTCGAAGCCACCGCGGACACTACTGTGACTGCCCTGCCGCTCGCGGTAATCGTCGACCGCCCAACATCGGGAGGTGCCGAAGTCGCGGCGGCCGCCATACAGCAGAGGAAGCGCGGCGAAGTGACCGGCGAGAAGACCTCGGGGATCGCGGCCCTGCAGAAGACCATCATGCTCGACGACGGAGCCGCCCTCATTCTGTCGGTGGCCAAGTACCACGGGCCGAACGGCGAATCGATCCATAACGAAGGGGTGGAGCCTGATCTCCCCGTGTCCCAGCGGAACCTGCGTCGGTACCGCGAAGTGCAGCGCCGACTGTTCGATACGCCAGAGGCGCGAAAGAAGGCCGAGGAAGAAGTGGGGGATCCGTTCCTGGAGAAGGCCTTGGAAGCCCTGCGAGACTCCGTCTAGCCTTCCCCTCCCCTGATACTCGGTCCGCGTGCGATCGCCAGGGCGGGCGCTAGGGTCTATTGCACCAGGTCGCTCCGGCCACCCAATTCGGGCTGCGGCTGGTCGATCTGAATGGTCCCGAACGTCGATTCGTACTGAGCGATGTTCTGGGCGAGCACGAGGTGCAGCGCCTTGGCCTGCTGCGGGCTCATGTAGACCCCCATGAACGAGGAGAAGGTCACATCGTTGGGTCCGCCGACCTTGAGGCGTCCGAACTGCAAGAAGAAATCCCAGATGCTGACATTGACTTGCACGCTGTTGGCGTATTCCTCGCGGTAGCTTTCCTGATGCACGACGCGAACTTTGTCGGGCTGGAGGCGCTCCTGTGCGATTCCCGCCTGCGGCTTGTTGTCCATGCCTGTATTATGCATTGCTGACCCAAGCCACTGGCCGCTCTGGTAATTTGGAGAAACCTCGTGTTCCAGAGACACCAGCGGCGAGCGGTCATACTTCTTGCCGCCACTGATTTGGTCCTCGCTACAGGCGCGTTCGAGGCCGCGTACTGGACTCGGACGGCCCTGCCGATGCGCGAGTTCCAGCTGGAACCTGATGGCCGGATTCTCGTCCAACTGGCCGTCCTCGCCGCAGTATTCGCCGCAGGACGCGTGACCGGCATATACTCTCGGCTCTACGTCTCGAAGGACTCGTCCGTGATCGCCGACACCTTGCGCCAAGCGCTGATCGCGGCCTTGCCCCTCCTCGCGTTCCTATACCTGCTCAACCTGGCAGTTCCGGTCAGCCGCCTGTTCCTAGCTCTGTTCTTCGCCTATTTGGCGTTGCTGCAACTCATCCAGCGAGGGCTCGCGGCGAGATTCCGGGGATCCCTGCGCCGCGTGCTCGGGGCCGTCACCTCCGTGGTGGTCGTCGGGGACGGAGAGAAGGCGCTGGAGATCGCTAGGGAACTGGAGGCATCCGAGCGTGACGGCCTGCGACTGCTCGCGATCTTCGACTGCGGCCGAGCACTAGGAAAAGAGGCGCAGCTGCCCGGCAAGTACCGGATCCAACCCCTGGACGCTCTGCCGGGCATGCTCACCGAGCAGGCGATCGACGAGGTGCTGTTCGCGGTGTCGAGCGAGCGTCTGCGGCAGCTGGAGGGGGTTTTCGTGCTTTGTGACGAGCACGGCGTGATGACACGGCTCGTTGCGGATTTCCTCCCCCTCGCACATAGCCGACTGCACTTCGATCGCTTCGGTGACCGCCCTCTGCTAACGTTCTCTATCGCTCCGACGGATGATTTCCGGCTGCTTGTCAAGCGCGGCTTCGACGCGGTCTTCTCTTTCTCGAGCCTCCTAGTCCTGGGTGTGCCGATGGCGATCGTGGGCCTGCTGGTGAAACTGACTTCCGCAGGGCCGGTTTTCTTCCGCCAGCGGCGCTGCGGCCTCAACGGGCGGCTGTTCACTTGCTACAAGTTCCGCTCGATGGTCGCGGATGCAGAGTCCCGACGCCACGAGGTGGAGCACCTCAACGAGAAGGACGGCCCTGTGTTCAAGATCCGCGACGACCCGCGCCTCACTCCAATCGGGAGTTTCCTGCGGCGCTTCTCGATCGACGAGTTGCCTCAGTTCTGGAATGTGTTGCGGGGTGACATGTCTTTGGTCGGCCCTCGCCCAGCCGTTCCGTCGGAGGTCAGCCAGTACGAAACCTGGCAGCGACGGCGGCTGCGGATGCGGCCCGGGCTGACCTGCCTGTGGGCGGTACGCGGGCGCGACCAGCTCGAGTTCGATAGCTGGATGCAAATGGATCTCGAGTACATCGACAAATGGTCTCTTTCGCTCGACGCGAAAATCCTCGCGCTGTCGGTTCCGATCGTCTTGGCAGGCAGGGGCGCGAGTTGAGTCAGGTCGGGGAGCGGGCGCGCGGCGTGTTGGGCGCCCAGCCGGTCTAGCGTGCTCTTTGCCGCATCGCCAGCTGGACAGCCTGTCCAGAGCGGGGAGGCGCTTGCTATTCTCATAGGCTCTCCAAGCTAAGCCCATGTCACACCTCGCTCTGAGAATCCTCGTAGTTTCAGTCGTCTCGACCGGCCTGATCTGGAGCCAATCGTCCACGCAGACGACGCTTCGCAACCCGCCGAAAGGAGCCAGCCATGCGCTCTTGGTGGCATTCGGCATCGGCGACAAGGCCGAGACAGGCTGGGACGGCAGCCTGCATGTCGAGAACGGCGAGCTGGTCGAGCTGATCGGCTACGAGATGGGGCTCGGCGACGTGATCCATCCCCCGAGGCGGTGGGAGATGTCGACGCGGCCGGCTTTCCCGTTCAACCGGCGGAATCACGACGAGGACATCTTGGTCGATCTCGCGCCGGACACGTATCTTACGCCCCGATTCTACGTTTACTTGCGCGGCTCGTCAGCCACCCGCGTCTCGTTCGAGACGGAGCAAGGCAGCTTCGATGTGCGCATTGCGGACGTACCGCCGGTCGGCGCGATCGATTTCCTCGGCGGGCGTGCCGCCGTGGCGCGTTCTCCGATCGCCATGTTGCTCGGTCGCGGAGACCCCGGACCGATTGACGAGCGCCTGACCGACAACGACTTCGCCTCGATCGAGGTGGCCGAGGACGACACAATCTGGGTGGCCTACAGCGGATTCTCCGGCGAGGGGGACCGCGTCTATGCCGACCGCGTCCTGCCGGGCCAAGCCGCGGGGGCGGCTCGACGGCCCTACGCCGTCAGCCCGGCGAGCGGGGACGTCTATCGGACGGCAGTCGCCGAAGACAGCGAAGGCAAGATCTGGGTCGTGTGGTCGGAGCAGGTTGGCGGCAATTGGGATCTCTATGCCCGGGCATTCGACGGCGAAGGATGGGGATCGATCCATCGGTTGACGGAAGCGGCTCAGCCCGACATCCACCACAAGGTCGTCAGGGATCCGTCGGGAAAGATCCACTTGGTCTGGCAGGGTGCCCGGGACAACCGCTTCGGCATCTACTACAGCAGCTACGACAGCGAGAGCGGATGGGGCGCGACGACGCGCGTCAGTTCGTCCGGAGCCGGCAATTGCTGGGAGCCGTCCGTCGCCACCGACAGCAACGGCACGGTTTACGTCGGGTGGGACCAGTACAGCGAGAGCAGCGGCTACGACATCTTCATGGCTCGCAAGGCAGCCTTGTCATGGGACGCGCCAAGGGCGATCGCCAGAACCGGGCGGTTCGAAGCATACGTCACGCTAGCCGTCGACCAGCAAGACCGAGTCTGGATGGCCTGGCATGAATCGGGCGTCAACTGGGGCAAGGACTGGGGGTATCCGTTTGACATCCAGGCGAACGCCACCGGGCTGTACAACTCGCGCAACATCCGCACGGCTGTCTACGACCGGGGCAGGTTGCGCGCACCGGCGCAGGCCCTGGAGACCTCGCTGCCCGACCCGGGACCGGGAAATAACTTCTACGAGTACCCGCAGCTAGCGGTTGACGGCGCGAACCGGATCTGGGCGTTGTTCCGCCATCGCCGTCCGATGCAGCACAACGTCTACTGGCGCACCCCATCGCATCACGCCCTGTGGGAGATCTACGCCAGCTACTACGACGGCAACGAGTGGTCGCCCTTGATGCTGTTGCCTTACTCGACAGGGCGCACCGACATGCGCGTCGAAGTCGACGTCGACAGTGCCGGCCGGCTAGTCGCGGCCTACCCCACCGACAGGCGGAGCTTCCGTGACTTTGTCAACGTCATGCTCGACGTGTTTGCGACCCGCCTCCCGGCACTGCCGGGAGACGCCAGGGCGCACCGACTGGCTTCATTCAGCTTGCCCCCAGCCGAGGCAGCGCGACAGCCTCCGAACCGGCCCGTCCGCGAGATGGCGGCCAGCGAGCCGGTTCACCCAAACGACGAGCAAGACGTGGCGCGCATCCGCAACTATGTCTACGACGTCGGTGGAAAGCGCTACAAGATCTACCGGGGCGACATGCACCGCCACACGGAGATCTCGTGGGACGGCTACAACGACGGCTCTACCGAGGACACCTATCGTTACGCAATCGATCCCGGCACTCTTGATTTCCTAGCCATCACCGAGCATAATTTCGGAGTCGCCGACGAATACGACTGGTTTCGCAGCCAGAAGTACGTGGATATCTTCCGCGTCGGATCCTCTTTCGTGCCGCTTTTCGCCTACGAGCGGTCGATTCGCTATCCGAACGGCCACCGCAACGTCGTCTTCCCTTACCGGGGCGCTCCGATCCTCGACTATCAGCACTATGAGTGGTCGCAGAGCGCGAACTACGCCCGCCAAGGACCGGAGCGCTTCTTCGCCTACTTGCGAAAATACAAGGGAATCGCCATGGCGCACACGTCGGGCACGGACATGGGTACCGACTGGGCGGACTACGATCCAGAGGTCGAGCCGATTGTCGAGATCTATCAAAGCGATCGAAACAGCTACGAATGCGAGGGCTGCTGGCGCTCGGCGCCGGTCGAGGAGAAGAAAAAGCAGTTCGGAGGCTACCGGCCCGACGGCATGGTCTCGGTGGCTTGGTCCAAGGGCTACCGGCTCGGCGTGCAAGCCAGCTCGGACCACCTAGCCGTCCACACCTCGTATTCCATGCTGCTCGCCGAGGAGAACTCGCGACATGGCCTGGTCAATGCCATCCGGGCACGCCATACATATGGCGCGACGGACAACATTATTGTGGATTTCCGGCTAGTTGAAGGCGGCAGGGAGTACCTCATGGGTGAGGACGTGGCGATCGCCGGCAGCCCGACGTTCAGGGTGCACGTCGAAGGCACGGATATGCTGGGCGCAGTCGAGATCGTGAAGAACAACGGGCGCGCCTACCGGCAAACGCCCGGCACCCAGACTGTCAGTTTCGATTACAGCGATAGCAGGGCCCCCGGCGAGGAGGCCGACTTCTACTACGTACGAGTCAGACAGGCCGACCGCGACAAGCAGGTGGCCTGGAGCTCGCCCATCTGGGTGACCGCGAAATAGCCGTAGCTGGGAGTGCAGAACGAAGGATCGCCCGCCTCGGGCGGGGCCGGGGTCCTCGCGTTGTCGCCGATGCAGGATGGCGAGCGCGGAGACTAAACAGCGAAACCGTGCTGCCTCCGGTGGTGCGCGCCGTCAAACCGTTGCGTGGACTTGAAAAGCTCGTGCCGACCGTCTCCGGCCACGTCGGCGACCTGCGACAGCAGCACCGCTTTCGTCTCGTCGTCCATGGGCTTGAAGCCTCGGCCGATCTTGACCTCGGCCATCAGCTCTTCCATCGACAGGATGCCGACGACAAGCGTCGAGACCGGAAGGCTGAGCGCGTACCGACGGCACTCCTCGTGAGTCACGGAGGTTTTGGTCGGGATCTCGCCCTTCGGCGCTCCGCCGCCCAGGCTCTTCATGCCGACCACGCCAACGTCGCGCGCCAGGCAGACAGGGACAGCTTCCTTCTGGAAGCTGCGGTAGTGGGCGTCCAACACGTTGACGGGCATCTGCGCGCTGGCCCAGTCGTATGGCTTGTTGAGCATCTTGACGTGGATGCTCGGGTCCTTGTGCCCGGTGAAGCCGATGTAGCGCACCTTGCCAGCCTTTTGCGCCTCCAGCGCGGCCTTGAGGCCGCCCTTCTCAAACACCCAGTCGGGATCGGAGTCGTAGACCATCTCGTGGAATTGCCACAGGTCGATCCGGTCCGTCTTGAGGCGACGCAAGCTTTCATCAAGGTTCCTCATGGAGCCCTGGTAGTCGCGCTCGCAGTTCTTGGTCATCAGAAAGACTTTGTCCCGCTTGCCCTCAACTGACAGGGCACGCCCCATGAGCTCTTCGGAACCGCCATCGTGGTAGTCCCAGGCGTTATCGAAGAAGGTCATGCCCTCGTCGATGGCAGCGTGCATGATCCTGATGGCTTCGTTCTTGTCCTCGACAGCCCCGATATGCCAACCGCCGAGACAGAGAATTGACACCTGCTCGTTGGTGCGGCCGAGCCTCCGCGTGGGCAGTCCGTTTGGACTGTCCTGCTGGGCGAGGGCCTGCTGGGCCATCGCCACCGCGGCGGCGCTGCCGAACATTCCTTGGAAAAAAGACCGGCGGGTTGCGTCGTACGACATGCTCTTACCTCCTGTAGGCCGAATCAGCGTTGCCTTATGGTAGCGAACCCGCCGTCGAGCGGCATGGATCTTGCAATCGTGTGGATGGCGCGCAAGACGAATGAAAGGAAACCTTCGGAAGCGAGCAAGCACTTCCATCGCCCGGCCTTGGCCGTCGCCCCGCCGGGCTCTCGCGTCGGGCGCGAGGGGCCCGAGATTGAGTGCGGGACGGATGTTCCCTAACGGGTCGCCGGGGCCTTCCCCGCCGCTTCTGCGGCCGCCTTCTCTGCGGCGCGTGCCCCGGAGAGGAGATTGAACATGCTGTAGTTGCCCTCGTGACAGGCGTACTCGAAGATCGGCCCCTCGGTCCTTCTCATCGGAAACACTGCCGTCCAGGGCCTCGCGAAGGACTCGGGGTCGTCGACTGTGTATTCGTAGAGCAGCGTGTCGGCGTGAACGCGTCGGAAGCGCTCGATTACGTGCATGTTCTCGCCGGAACCCTTAAACATAGTCTGGCCGGTCAGGTTCGTCGTCTCGACGACGAGCGTGTCGCCTTGCCATCGTCCGCGTGAGTCCCCCATCCACTGGCGAATCCCGTCGGGCAGATGTGCCCGGCCGTCCAAGGGGATGATGCGCACGTCGTGGACCATCTCGTTCAGGATTGCCACGTACTCCGGAGTCTGGAAGAGCTGCATATTGTTGTTGTAGGCGCTTGGGCTCATCGGCGGCCCGGAATTGAAGCCCACGATGCAGCGCGCGCCCACGCGGCGATCTTCAGGTCCGCGAGGCGGGCGTCGCCTGATTTCCGCGACGGCATCGGCACGGTTCCGCGCTTCAGTGGTCAGGTCCGGAATCCTGCCATCTGGCGGGTCGACGATCAGGGAGGTCCGTCGGTCGGCAAGGACTTCGGTCCCTCGGTCAAACCAGAGCTGGTTGTAGCTGCCGATGCAGTCGACGAAGTTCGGTGAGCCGATGCAGCGCTGTGGGATGACGTCCGAGTCGGCTTCCGCACGACGTTGCGCAGCTCGCTGTTCCCGCTCTTCCGCCTCGGCTTCGGTGAGCATCTGCTTTCCCGCCAGGTCCCCGGGGCGTTCCAAGGGCGTGATAGTGCGGAAATCCCAGATCCCCCGCAGGTCGGGGGCACCCCAGGCGGTTCGCGGCAAAGAATCCGTATTCTCCGGAACTGGCGGAGCCTGTGCGAAGCCGGTCGACGCCAATTGGACAACGGTCGCCGTTGCGACGACACCAATTGAAGCGAGATTCCTACCGTTCATCCCGACCATCCTCTCTCCCGCTGGGTCTGCGTCTATCTCTCTTTCGCTTCGAGTGGCCGCAGTTCGATGCTTCGAAAGAAGAGTTCCGCACCTTCCGACTGAAACAGGATCTTTCCTTTCGCCAGGCTGGCGTCGCTTCCCTCCATCACGAGGGTTCCGTTCACCCAGTACTTGACGTGATTGCCTTCAGCGATCATTTCGAGAACGTTCCACTCGCCGTGCCGCTTCTCGACTTCGTCGTTGGGATCCCGGAAGCCGGAGGGCGCCCGGTAGTGGGTTGGCCAGCCGTCCTGCCGACCCAGGTCGGTCTTGTTGAAGCGGTCGATCTGGATTCCTCGCGCACCGCCCTTCCTCACGCCGTTGACAGTCAGCTCCGCTCCTCCGAGCAGGATGACATCGCCGGTTCCGCCTTCCATGATCTGGAACTCTAGCGCTTTCGGCCAGATCGTGCCGTTCGACTTGGCCGCTTCGGCTTGCTTCTTCACATCCACGGCACGGTAGAGAATGCCGCTGTCGCGTGTCTTGCCCTTGCGGCGGCCATGCGTTTCCTCGCCCCACTTGAACTCCGTCCGCAGGAAGAAATCGCCGTAGTCCTCTTTGGTAATGAAATACCCGTACGGCATTCCTTCTACTCGAATCATGCCGTCCACCACCCGAAAAACCTGCTCCGGGTCATGGTTGAAACCCTGCCCGAAGACAAATGTGTCGAAGTTCTCCAAGCTCTTGCCGTCGAACAATTGGACGGCCCCTTCGGCAGGCGGAGCTTCGGCCGCGGAGAGCATGGTCGCGAGGACTTGGAGTGCTAGCAGTTGGCGAATCGATCGGTGTCGCGTCAGGGTCATCTTCTCTGCTCTTGATGCGAGCTGGCCGCGGCACAAGGGCAGTCGTCTAAGCTGCGGCCGCGCGCAAGTATTGTACGACGCTGCGTCCGGCCCGGGAGGCCGGATGTCGCATTCACGAGGTTTTCGCGGGGTCGCCGTGCGGCTTCGGGACGCCGTCTGCCGGTAATTGCCTGGCAGGCGAGACCCAGTCCGGCCCCCATTGGAATTCGCATTCAAGCCTTGTATGCAAGACGACTGCGCGCAGCGGCCGGATCTAGGCAGCGGTCAACTCATAGGGCTCTCGCCCCCCTTGGACAGTCTCATGCTGGCTTCCCCTCGTTGCAAAAGTTCGCTCCGCAGTGCTGTAATCCTTCTGATGCGCGCCGATTCTGATAGCTGCACGGCCCGGGTGTTTCAGGGGCTGACCAGGTGAAGGTATCGCGCGCCGTAGCGAAGATGCTCAAGCAAGAAGGGGTGGATCGCCTCTTCGCCTACCCTGTCAATCCCGTTATCGAAAGCTGCGCCGAGGAGGACATCCGAACGGTCATCGTGCGGCAGGAGCGGACTGGCCTGCACATGGCGGAAGCCGTTGGACGTCTCAGTTCAGGCCGGAAGGTCGGGGTCTTCTCGATGCAGCACGGCCCCGGCACAGAGAATGCCTTCGGCGGCGTGGCGCAAGCGTACAGCGAATCGGTTCCGCTGGTCGTCCTGCCAGCCGGCTACACGCGAGCGAGGACCAACGTCGAACCGAATTTCAGTTCCTTGGTGAATTTCCAGCACGTCACCAAGTCCGTCGAGCAGGTCACCGTTCCGGCGGAAGTCCCAAACGCGATACGCAGGGCCTTCACGCAGGCCAAGAACGGTCGTCCCGGCCCTTGCATGGTCGAGCTGCCGTGGGACCTGCTGACCGAGGAGTTTCCAGGCGATGCGAGCTACCGCCCGTCGATCCGCACGCGCAGCGCGCCCGATCCCGATGCTGTCCGCGACGCGGCGAAGATTCTGGTCGGCGCCAAACTGCCCGTGATCTATGCCGGGCAGGGCGTTCACTACGGAATGGCTTGGCGCGAGCTAAGAGAACTGACCGAGCTGCTCGAGGCTCCGGTAACGACGAGTATCGAGGGCAAGAGCGCTTTCCCGGAAACGCATCCGCTGTCACTTCAGTCGGGAGGACGATCGTATTCGGCGGAACTCGACGCCTTCCTCGGGAGGGCCGATGTCATATTCGGCATCGGCGCCAGCTTCACTCACACAGTCTTCGGCATCCCGTGGCCGAATTACCTCGGAAGCGCGACCGTGATCCAGTCCACCATCGACACGGCGGACCTGCACAAGGACGTGCCAATCGACTTGGGCCTCGTGGGCGACGCGCGCCTGACCCTGGCCGCACTGGTAGCCGAGGTCAAGCGGCTGATCGCGGCTCCCAGAGGCCGGTCTCCCGCGGTGACCGCCGAAATAGCGGCTCACCACAGCGCATGGCACGCGAAGTGGCGCAACAAGCTGAATAGCACCGACACGCCGATCAATCCCTATCGCGTCATCCGCGATCTCATGCGAACCGTCGATGTTCGCAACACGATCATCACTCACGACGCGGGAAGCCCGCGCGACCAGCTCACGCCGTTCTGGGAGTCCGAGGTGCCGCTGAGCTACGTAGGCTGGGGCAAGACCACCCAACTCGGCTACGGGCTGGGTCTGGCCATGGGGGCCAAGCTCGAGCACCCTGACAAGCTGTGCATCAACTGGTGGGGCGATGCGGCCATTGGTTTCACGGGGATGGACTTCGAAACAGCCGTGCGCGAGCGGATCCCGATTCTGTCGGTGCTTTCCAATAATTTCTCCATGGCGATCGAGCTGCCGGTCATGAGAGTGGCGACGGAGAAGTACCGCAGCACTGACATTTCGGGCAACTACGCCGAATTCGCGAAGGCTCTCGGCGGCTACGGGGAGCGCGTCACCGACCCCGCGGAGATCGTGCCGGCGATCCGCAGGGGCATCGCCAAGACAGAGGAGGGTGTGCCGACTCTGCTGGAGTTCATCACGTCGAAGGAGCTGGAAATCTCAAGATTCTGACCGGCTCCGCGCCAAGCGGGAAGCGGCCGTTCACGCGCCCGACGCTCGTCAGCGGTTGAAGATCTTCACCCGGAAGTAAGGCTTGCCCTTCTCCGCCGGATCCATCACGAAATCCTGGTGCGTCATCATCGGGTCGTAGTCACGCCAGAGCCAAGTCATCGCTTCGGGCAGTTCCGCATCCCCGTAGGCGGTGCTGTGCTGGGCGTTGCCGAAGCTGAACTTGAAGTCGTACTCCTTCATCTTCAAGGAGTTCGCCAGCTGGATGTTCTGGAGCGGCCAGCTGCCGTGTGCATTCTCGAGATCGTAGCTGCCGTCCTCCAGCCAAATCCGGATGTTCCTCTTGTCGCGCTTGCGGACGAGGAACGGCCAGATGTTCCCGCCGTCAAGGATCTCGCTAGGGTCCCGATCCCCGAACCGGCCCAGAGGGTACTCGCCGAACGGGTTGTCCTGGCCATAACGCCACTGGATGCTGGCATAGCTGCCGATCCTGGACAGGACCCGGGCGAAAGCGTGAGGGCGGAACCATGCGGCGTTCAGCGAGCAGATTCCCCCGGAGGACTGCCCGCCGATCGCCCGGCTGTAGCCGTCCTCCCGCAGGCGGTAAGTCTGGTCGACTTTCGGGAAGATCTCGTCCACGACCATCTTGTTGTAGTCATCGTTGAACGTGTCGTAGAGCAGGCTTCGCATATGCCCGACAGCGCGCGGGGCGTAGGATCGCGAGTTGTCGTGGCCTCCGATGTAGCCGGGCGCGATTAGCACCAGCACCATCGGCGGGATCTTGCGCTTGTGTACCAGGTTCTCAACGACTGTTGGAATGCGTGACCGCGTGTCGCGCTCGAGGAAGCGATGGCCGTCCTGCCACACCATCGCGGCCGAAGGCGTGCCGGGATCGACTCCCGGCGAGGCATATGCCCAATAGGAAACCTTCCATCCGCGGTAGGTCGGGCTCTCGTGGAACAACTCCTCGGAAAGCTCTCCCTGGGGAACGCCTTCCTGCGGATACGAGTCCTCCCCATACGCGGCCGTGTCAAACCGCCTGCCCCCGGGGATGCTCGTGTCGACGCGGTAGTAGTGCGCGTGGGACGTACCGGTCCGCAAGCGCTCGGAGTGTGTCCACAAGCCGCCAGGCAGCTGCCGCATTGGCGGTGCGGGCTCGTCATCGATGTACAGGTGGGGGCGGCTGGCCGACTCCAGCGCCCAGACGAACTCGCCGCCGAACGCGGCCACTGCGGAGCCGTTGGCGAGGGCTTGGGACGAGAAATGGCCGCGCAACCTAGCGGACTGCTCATCCGGCTCGGCCTTGGATCTCATTAACTCGAACAGTTGGTGGTTTTCTTGGTCGGTCATCGCGATGCGCCCCGCCCTTGGCGGGCTCAAGCAAGGATATCAGCCCCGGATGAGCAGGGCACGAGGCCACGCCCTGAACCTCATCCAGGGCCTTGGAAGGCGTCGCTGGAAACCGTCCGGTCGCAGATATGGGATCAGATCGCCCAGGCCTACCTATGCGGCCCGAGACTCGGTCGAACTTCTCGGAGCGGCCTTTCTCGAATGCGGCCGCTATACTTGCGAAACGATGCACTGCAAATCCCTGATCTTGGCGCTGATGGCGGTTTTGGCGTGCGGGGCGCAAACCGCTGAAGAAGAGGAATGGATGCAGCTCTTCAACGGGAAGAATCTGGGCGGCTGGATCCCAAAGATCCGCGGCTACGATCTAGGCGAGAACTTCGGGGACACGTTCCGCGTTGTCAACGGGGCGATGCAGACCGGCTACGAGGCGTACGAGAACTTCGACCAGCGCTTCGGGCATATCTTCTACGAAAAACCGTTTTCCTATTACGTTCTTGTCGCCGAGTACCGCTTCGTAGGGCAGCAATCGAATGGCGGGCCGGGATGGGCCGTGCGCAACAGCGGGCTCATGCTGCACTCCCCGCCCCCGGAGAGCATGGGCAAGGACCAGACATTTCCGATCTCGATCGAAGTCCAGCTGCTGGGCGGCAGCGGCCAAGGAGAGCGAACAACGATGAATCTATGCACGCCGGGTACGAACGTCGTGTTCGGCGGAAAGCTAGTGACGAAGCACTGCACGAATTCCTCGTCGAAGACGTATCACGGTGACCAATGGGTTCGCGCGGAGGTGATGGTGCTCGGGAGTTCGGTGATCCGGCACATCGCCGAAGGGGAGGTCGTCCTTGAGTACGAAATGCCGCAAATGGGCGGCGGCAACGTCCTCGGGCATGACCCGGCGTACAAGCAAGACGGCAGGCTGCTGGACAGCGGCTACATATCGCTGCAGAGCGAGAGCCACCCAATAGAATTCCGAAAGATCGAGCTGCTGAACTTAGAGGGCTGCATGGATCCCAAAGCCGCGAATTACAAGAGCTACTTCGTCAAATCAAAGCCCGACAGCTGCCAGTACTGAGGTTAAGCGGAATCGGGCGGGATATCGGGACCGGGCTAGGCCGCCTGTTCCCGTTCCGCACCCGATGCAGGCCTGTAGCAGCCCAGGACGGCGAGAAACTCCGTCACCTCCTCGAGATGGCGCATGGCGTTGGCGCAGTTCGCCTCGTCGGGCGAAGCAAGTATGTCCACGTAGAAGCGGTACTCGAACGGACGCCCTTTGAGGGGACGCGACTCGATCTTGGTCAGGTTGATGTCTCGAAGCGCGAATGCGCTCATGCACTTGAACAGCGCTCCCGGCACGTTAGTGGTGACAAAAACCAAGGAGGTCTTGTGCGGTCCAGCTCGCGCGCTTGGACTCGTCTCTTCCCGCCCGAGCAGGAAAAAGCGGGTATAGTTCTCGCGGTCGTCCTCAATCGACGGCTCGAGGATCTTGGCGCCGTAGTACCTCGCGGCGACCGACGAGGCCACCGCGGCTTGGGCCGAGTCCGAGCCCTCCATCACTGTCTTTACGCTGCCGCCGGTGTCGTAGTGGCTTTCCACGCGGATGCCCGGGTTCCTGCGGAAGAAATCGAGGCACTGCGTCAAGGCGACCGGATGGGAAATGGCGCGCTCGATCCCCTCGAGCGTAGCCTCCGGACGCCCGATCAGATTGTGGACGATTCTCACTTGCGTCTCGGCAAGGATTGCCGGCTTGAAGTGCAGCAGGTGGTCGTAGTTCTCGTGAACCGAGCCGTGCAGTGTGTTCTCGATCGGAATGACCGTGTAGTCGACCCGGCCCTCGCGCAGCGTTTCGAAGGCTTCAAAGAATTCTTCGCAAGGCACGAAATGCAGATCCCGTCCCGCCAGGACCTGCCGACATGCCCGCTCGCTGAACGCGCCGCGCGCCCCTTGGAAGGCCACTCTTACCTTAGCCATTCGAATCAATTGCGCGGACGCGCGGCCCGCCATCGGCGCGGGGTCCACTCCCGAGCAGACTTGATTATAGGGACCCCCGGCGGCTGACATGCCAACCCGGCAGTCCCGTTCGGGCAGCCGTTCCGCTTAGAGCCCGACCGCGACAGGGCGTTCATCGACGCTCTGTGGCTTCTCCGCTTCGGCGCGATGCTCCGCCATACGGACAGAAACCATCTTCGAGACTCCTGCCTCGCCCATCGTCACGCCGTACAGCGTTTCGGCAATCTCCATCATCGTCTTCGAATGCGTGATGAGGATGAACTGCGTCTCCGGGGCCATTTGCTGCAATAGCCGCCGCAATCTGACGGTGTTGGCCTCGTCGAGTTGCGAGTCGACCTCGTCCAGAACGCAGAAGGGGCTCGGCTTGTGTCGGAAAGTCGCCATGAGGAGAGCCATCACGGTCAATGATTTCTCGCCTCCCGACAGCAGGGCGACATTCTGCAGGCGCTTGCCCGGGGGCTGCGCGACGATCTCGATCCCGGACTCGCTTGGGTTTCCGGGATCGGTGAGGCGCATCTCGCCGACGCCTCCTTCGAAAAGCGTGGCGAAGACGTCGCGGAAGTTGGTATTGATCGCTCGGAACGCCGCGTCGAACCTCTCGCGGCTCGAAGTGTCGATCTCCGCGATGGCTTGCCGTGTGTTCGCGATCGCGTCAAGCAGGTCCTGCTGCTGCGTCTCTAGGAAGTCCTGCCGCTGGGAAACCTCTCGGAATTCGTCGCGCGCCAGCACGTTGACCGGTCCCAATCGCTCGATCTTCTTCTGGATGTCTCGATGCTGGCGCTTGGCTTCGTCCTGGTCGTCGGCGCTCAAGTCGGAGGGCACCTGTGCCGCGACGGAAGCGATCGGCTCGCCCAATTCGGACTCGCAGTCGCGGACGACGTGATCGAGATCGGACTCTGCCCGCGCGAGGGCGATCTCCTTCGCGGAGCACTCCTTGCGCAGCCCCTCGACCCGCTCTCGCTGCTCGCGGACAGCCTCTATCAGCGCGGTCGTCCGCGCGCGCGAAAAACTGAGTTCACCGACGGTCTCGTGGATTCGCAGCCGCAGCTTCTCTTGCTGTCCCTCGGACTTCTCGATGCGGTGCCTGAGATCCTCGTTGTCCGCCACGAGTTGGTCGCTTTCCTCTCCCCATCGCTCGATCTGGCGCTCGGATTCCGCAATGCGCGTCCTGTGGTCGCCTAGCAGGGCCTCCGCCCGCTGCAACGACGCCTTGCTTGCACGAAATCGCTCGCCCAGCGCTGCCGATTCAGTCCGCAAAGCAGCTCGCTCTTCCTCGACACGCGAAAGCGCCTGCCCACCCTCGAGCGCTTTGGCCGCCAGCTTCTCCCCGCGGGCCTCCAATTCCGAGTACTCTGTGTCGAGCCGCGCTAGCTTCGTGAGAGTTTCTTCCCTTAGGCGCTCCGAGCGCGAGCGTTCTCCTTCCTGTCGTTCAATGTCTTCGACCGCCTCCGCGCGCGCGCGTTCCAAGTCTTCGGACATCCGTGCGTTCTCTCGCACTCGTTGCTCGACCGTCAAGACCTCTTTCTCTAAGTTCTGCAGGCCTTCACGCGCCGCCTCCAGCTCGGCTTCCTTGCAGCGCAATTCCAAGCCGGCACTCTTGATATCGCGTTCGAGCGTCGCCAAACCCCGCTCGGCCTCTTCCAGTTGCGGACCGAGCTCGCGCAACTGCTGCTTGAGCACCAACGGCCCGCAGGACGCCTTCCGCCCAGTCTGCACTGTGTTGCCGTGGTACCACGTTCCGTCCGGCAACAGGAAATAGAGTTCCGGATTGATTCCCGCAAGCCGCTCGGCAGCCGCGGAGGATTCGACCAAATAGCCGTTGCGCAATTTCGGTGGCAGCGCGGGCGCTGCGACCGCGGCCGGCGCGTCGATTCGCACGTGGTCAGCTAGCGAAACGGCACGATCCTTTCCGTTGAGGAATCCACGGACGGGGCCTTCGACGCGAGAATGAACGAGGAAGGCCGCGCGGCCGCCGACCTCGTCGCGGACTAGGCCGACGCCTCGACCGGCCTGCTCCCAGTCCCCGACGACGATGTACTCCAAGTCCTCGCCGAGGAACTGCTCTACCGGCTTCTCGAACCCTTCGTCAACTTCCAGGAAATCCGCTAGCACCCCCAGCGGTTGGAATCCCCGCCGCCGGTTCTTGTCGCGGGCGTCGAAGATGTCCTTGACGCTGTCGGTCGTGTATTCACGATGGTCCAGCATCGCTTGGACGGAGTCTCGACGCGCTGTAAGGCGCGAGACATCGGCACCTTGTTCCGCTGCGGCCTTCCGCAGGGACTCAAGTCCCCCGCCCGTCGCGGCCACGGCTCGCCGGAGGGTCTCGCGCCTGTGGGCCTTGTCTTGCACTTGGGCCCGCAACTCCTCTGATTGCCCCTTAAGCCGCTCCGACTCAATCGCGATGCGAGACAGACGGGCGGCCGCGTCGTCTCGACGCGGCCGGGCACGTTCCATTCGGCCGGAGTGGCCAGCGAGGGCTTCGTCGAGCTTGCCGAGACGGGCTTTCCCTTGGAAGATCTGGTTGAGCTTCTTGAGAAGGAGGCCGCGACAGTTCTCTTGCAAGGCGATCGTGGCGGACAGGGAATCCTTCTGCGCATCGCATTCGAGTGCCTTGCCTTGAAGGCGTCGCTGCAATTCGGCCGTCGTGGACTCTAGACTTGCGACGTCGCTCCGCTCGGCCCTCGCAGCTTCCTCCAAGCCCCGCACTCTCTGGCTAGCGGCCTCGAGGTCTTGGCTCGCCTGCCGCGCGCGGGCGGCGTTGCTCGCGACGGTGCGTGATTGCTGGTCGATCCGCTCCCGCATGCGCTCGGTGCTGATGCGCAGACTGGACAGCTGGTCGCGCTCTTCTTCCAGCTGCCCGTCCCATGCCTGCTCGCGCTCACGCTTTTCCGCGAACTCGGATTCCAGCCGCTCGGTCTCGTCTGTCGCCTTGTGCAGCTCCGCCTGCTTCACCGTGACTTCGCCCTGAAGGCTCGCGCGCTCCGCCTCGATACGCCGGAAGCGCCCGGTAAACACCAACTGCAGCGCCGAGCGAAGCTGTTGTTGGTACCGGTCGTATCGCTCGGCCCGCTCTGCTTGGCGCTTCAGCGAATTGGCCTGGCGCCGCACTTCCTGCAGGATGTCGTGAACGCGCTCCAAGTTGAGCGAAGCGTTCGCGAGCTTGAGCTCCGCGAGCCTGCGGCGTTCCTTAAAGCGCGTGACTCCCGCCGCTTCCTCGACGAACGCCCTGCGATCCAAGGGCCGGGAGCTGAGCAGTTGGCCTATGCGCCCCTGCTCGATGATTGCGTAGTGATTGGGGCCGAGGCCTGTCCCTAGGAACAGGTCCCGCACGTCCCGCAGCCGCACGACCTTCCCGTTGAGGATGTACTGGCTCTGTCCGTTGGTGAACAGCTTGCGGGTGACCGCGATTTCGCCGGCCTTCTTGCCGACCGGAACCTTGGCAGCACTCGGCCGCTTGTTGTTTCCGAACAGGCGCTCGATGGTGCCATCGGCATCGTGCAACGTGAGCGTCACGGTCGCCAAGCCGGCCGCGGGGCGCTTTCTCGTGCCACTGAAAATGACATCGTGCATGCGGGAGCCGCGGAGCGACTTGGCCGACTGCTCGCCAAGCACCCAGTTCACGGCGTCGCAGATATTGGACTTGCCGCAACCGTTCGGACCCACAACTGCGGCGACGCCGCTGCCCGAGAACCGCAGCCTCTCACGGTTGCAGAAGGACTTGAAGCCGAAAAGGTCGATCTGCTTGAGCCTCAGCACGATGCGGCTACCTCATTCGGGCGGGCGGCTTGGGTTGCAGGGCCTGCCGACGGCAGCAAGAGCAGCCTGCGGATTTGCTCTCGACGCTCGCCTATCGTCAATACCTGCCTATTCTATCGGCTATACGTGCAACTTCGCAACTATTTGATGGATAGAGAGTCCGCCAATACCCAAGATATGCCGGGCGTGTTCCTTGACGCACCCTAATTAGCGGTCCGGCAGCTCCGTGGGAAATGACTCTGGACCGACTTCCGCGCTTCCATGACGCCGGCACCGACGCCGGGTCGCCAGCAGGCAAGGACAGCCTGCTCTGCCCGGATCCGGCGGCATCGGCTATGGTCGGTCCCTATCCTCTGTACACTGTCGTTAGGCCTGTGCAGGCCGGGTCGACACGGATTTCGAGCCTAACCGAAACGCAGTCGGCCGACGGTCGTTGCCAACCGCCGGTACTGGTCCCATGGTGAATTCGACACGAGATGTTCCGATCATTTGCTTGGCCCTCGCGCTTGCTGCAGGTTGCGGCGCAGAGCCGGAGCCGGGCGGGACGGAAGGCTCGCCCGACCCCGCAGGCTACCTCTCCGACATCCGTCAACTCACCTTCGGCGGACAAAACGCGGAGGCCTACTGGTCGCCCGACGGAAGCAAGCTTGTCTTCCAGTCGACGAGGGACGGAGCTTCCTGCGATCAAATCTACGTGATGAACGCCGACGGCTCCGACCAGAGAATGGTGTCTACCGGGCGCGGCGTCACTACGTGCGGCTATTTCCTGCCGGACAGCGAAACCATCCTGTACGCCTCGACTCACTTGGCAAGCAGCGACTGCCCTCCGCGCCCGGACCGAAGCAAGGGGTACGTCTGGCCGGTCCATGCGGGCTACGACATGTTCCTGACGGACACGGGCGGTTCCGAGCCCAAGCGCCTGACCGACGCGGACGGCTACGATGCCGAAGGGACCGTCAACTGGGAGGAAGCCAAGATCGTTTACACCTCCATGGCCTCGGGGGACTTGGACCTGTGGTCGATGGACCTCGACGGCTCGAACAAGACCCGCCTGTCAACCGCGTTCGGATACGATGGCGGCGCATTCTATTCGCGCGACGGCGGCAGGCTGGTGATGCGCGCGAACCATCCGCCGGATGGCGAGGACGCGGACCGGTACGGCGAACTCCTCGCACAGAACTTGACCGCGCCCATGAAGATGGAGGTTTTCGTCGGCAAGGCCGACGGGAGCGGAATGCGGCAGCTCACCGACTTCGGGTGCGCCAGCTTCGCGCCGCAGTTCACCCCGGACGGGGAGCACATCATCTTTTCGTCAAACAAGAACAACTGCGACAGCCGCGAGTTTGACCTGTTCCTCATGAACGCGGACGGTGCGAAACTGCGCCAAGTCACCGAATTCGGCGGGTTCACGTCCTTCGCCGAGTTCTCGCCGGACGGATCGAAGCTGGTGTTCTCCTCCGACAGGAATGCGCAGTCTCGTTACGAATTCAACATCTTCGTAGCGGACTGGAACGGCCCCGGTCGCGTGCGCTGACTAGCCCGCGCGGTCCCGCGTCAGGGCTCGATTTCGTTTTCCAGCTCAGCCAATTCATCCAGGAACTGGCGAGCCTGCCTCTGCAAGCCGGCGATCCTGTCCCGGACGGCGCTCATCCGAGACCGAGGGCGCTCGGGTACGGGCTGTTGCCCTTGCGCTTCGAGCACCGCGGCCGCCACGTCCGCCGCCTCTAGGTCGCCGAGCCGGGCCAGTGCCTGCTCGAAGCTGTCTTCGTACACGAGGCGGTCGCCCATGGCGAGCACCACCTTCCGAAGCTGGGGCATGCGGGCGGACTCCGCCTGAATGTAGATCGATTCGACGTAGAGGAAGTTGTCGCCCACCGGCATCGCGATCATCTCGCCGCGAAGGACGCGGGAACCCTGCTGGTTCCAAAGCGTCAAGTCGCGGGCGATCTGCTGCTCTTGGTTGATCTGGGCCTCGATTTGGTTCGGACCGTAGTAGAGCTCCTGCTTGGACAGCTGGTAGAAGATCAGCTCGCCGAGATTGTCGCCGTCGCAGCGCGCCGCCATCCATCCGTTGAGATTGTCCTTGTTGCTGGGCGTGAACGGCAGCATCAGCAGAAACTCGGGTTCCGTCTCCCCGGGAAGCGTGGCCACGATATAGGTCGGCTGCATGCGCTCGGCTGTGTCGTCGGCGCCTGCAAGGCTCTTGCCGACATCCCAGATGTCCTCCTTGTTGTAGAAGACCGTCGGGTCTCGCATATGGAACGTGCGATAGATCTCGGCCTGGATGTTGAAGATCATTTCCGGGTAACGGGCGTGCGCTCGGATCGAGGCAGGCATCGCCTCCATCGGGCGGAACAATGCCGGAAACAGATTGGCATAGGCCCTGATGATCGGGTCGGAATCGTCAAAAAGGTAGAGTTGCGTGGTGCCGTGGTAAGCGTCGACGGTTGCCTTGACCGAGTTGCGGATGTAGTTGACGCTCGAATTCCACTGGCCGACGCGGAGCGGCTGCGAATAGGGGTGAGCGCTCGACGTGGTGTATCCGTCCAGGATCCACACCAGCCGCCCCTCGTCCGTGATGACCAGGTACGGGTCGGGGTCCCATTGGATGAAGCTGGCCAGATGCTTCAGCCGGTCGCTCACGTTGCGATGGATCATCATCCGGCTGGACTCGTTCGTGAGCCCGGTGAACAGAATGTTGTAATCGTTCTCGCGAAGCGCTGCGGCGAGCCGAACCGGCACCGAGTGAATGCCAAAGCCGCCCTCGCCGGCATACCTCGACGTGACGTTCTGGTCTTCCTTCGGGTAGTCGAATTCCTCCTGATCGGTTCCGACGAACACCGGATCGTGCGTTAGCTCGCCGTAGTAGATCTCGGGCTGCTCGATGCGGATGTCGGGGATCTTGACCACCGGCGGAGCGTCTTGGATCAGCAGCACGGGCAGGCCGTCCGGCGTGGTGCGGTTGACCTCCGAGGTCACGACCCCATAGCCGTGCGTGTAAACCCAATGGCGGTTGATCCAGGTCTGCGCCTCGCTGGAGAGGGAATCGAAGTCGATTTCTCGAGGCGAGAGCAACAACTGCTTCACCTTGCCGTCGATCTGGTAGCGGTCGATGTCCATGTCCGCGAATCGGTAGTAGAGCCGGAGGGCCTGGATCTGCGTGATGGTGTCGGTGTAAGCCTGCTCGTCCCAGAGCCGGATATTGTCAATGAGGGTAGCGTGCGCCTCAACGTCAAGCGAGGGAGTCGCGCTAAGGGTTAGGAATTCTTCCTTCCCCTGGTTGATGGCGTAAGCCTGCCGCGTGGCTTGAACGTGCCGCTCGATGTAATCGCGCTCGAGCTTGAGTTCGTTGGGGCTGACGTACAGCGCCTGGACCGCGAAGGGCAGCGCGGCGTGCAGTACGAAGGCCCCTCCGGCCATGTACGCCATGGCCTTGTAGCGAGAGGTGGCGACGAGAGGTATCGAGAGCACAAGGGCGATGACGACGATCCAGCGCAGCGGCAGCCGCCATACCTCGTCCAAGTAGTCCATGCCCACCATGAACGAGTGGTCTGACAGCAGCAGGCCGTACTGGCCAAGATAGAACCACGCAGCTGCCCCGGCCAGGGCGATGCACGCGATGACCTTGGCGAAGTTGGTGCTGGTGGCGCCCGGCAGGCGCAAGGGCTGCGGGCCGAGATCGAATTCCTCGAGGCTCCCGCCCTCGGTGCGGAAGCGTCTGAATTGCAGGAAGACTTGCCAGCCGCGTCCCGAGATCCAGAACACGGCGGCAACGAAGAACGCAAGGGTGAATAGGTACTTGACCAGCAGCTTTAGGAACGGGAGGTCGAACAGGTAGAAAGCGAGATTCTTTCCGAAGATCGGATCCACCCAGTGCTCGCTGCCCGCCGAAATCCCTCTGGAGCCGGCGAAGGCCATCACCGTCCACGATTCGATCTGCGAACCGATGAAAACGGCGGACACGACCAACAGGATGATGGGCACGAGCTTGCGGTATAGCGAATGCGAGGCCGTGTCGGCCCCGGCGAAAGACGCTCCCCGGCGGTGGGCCCATAGAAGCCCCGTCCAGGCGAGAAGGGTGGCGAGCAGCATCGGCACGATCTTGTAGAGCAGGATGCTCAACCAAGTCGGGATCTGCCCCACTTCGTCCCACCAGAGGAACTCGATCGCGAAATCCGCGATGCCGCGGGCACTGCCCAGGAGAAGGAAGAGGGCAATCGCCAGCATCAGGATGCGCAGCTGTCGGCGTGGCATTGTCCTCCTAGCATAGCCCGCCATGGCGAAGGGGTTGCTCGGACTGACGGGACGGTCGAGCGGAAGCTGTGTTCGCGCGGTCAGATAGCAATCGGCGGCCGCTTTTCGAGATTCTGCATGACGGCGGGAAATGAGGTGTCTCGCACGAGAATGCGCCTTCGTCGTCTCCGGAACCTCGAATGAGCGTTGCGGACCGATTCCCCGCCGCGGTGCGCGCTCGAGACGCCCAATTCACCGCGACATGCCGAACTCCGGCGGGGACGGCAGTCCGGCCGGTGGGAGGACGTTCCTCCTGTTACCAGAGAGAGTCTTGTTCCCTGGGGATAGTCGGCCGTCCTGGTTGACGCATCGGAATCCGGCGATCCTCAATGCCGTTGGAGACGCGGCCTCAATTGGTGAGGACAGAGTCCCCGCTCCCACTCGGGGCGCGTTCGTCAAGCGCTGCCGAAGGCGTCCGCCCCGTCGCCATTGCACAAGGGTGTGCGATCTACTTGTCGCCGCCCATCCTCTTGGCCCTCGCTCGGCAATTCGGATGCGGCCGTCTGGTTGCTACAATTCGGCTCGACCCCAACTGCTGTACGGGGCGAGCAACCACATGGCAACGACACGACGGAACTTCGTTACGCACGCAGCGCTAGGTGCCGGACTGGCCGCCTCGACCTCGCGACAGACTTCGGGGCAGGTCAGCCCGAGCAATACAGTCAACGTCGGTGTCGTCGGGATCCGAGGCAGAGGGCGATCGCATTTCAGGGAATTCGCGACCATGCCTGGAGTGCGGGTCGGGTACCTCTGCGACGTCGACCAGCGCCTGTTTCCGGAAGCGGTTTCCGAGGTCGAGCGCATCGCAGGATACCGGCCGCGCACCGAGACGGATATCCGCCGCCTTCTCGAGCGAAGCGACCTCGATGCGATTTCCGTTGCGACGCCCGATCATTGGCATGCGCTGATGACCATCTGGGCCTGCCAGGCAGGCAAGGACGTCTACTGCGAGAAACCCTGCTCCTACACCCTATGGGAAGGACGCAAGATGGTCGAAGCCGCCAGAAAGTACGGACGGATGGTCCAGATCGGACTCCAGCGGCGGAGCAGACTGCGTGAGAAATCGGTTAACCGCTTCGTGCGGCAAGGCGGGTTTGGGACCGCTTACCGGGCGAAGGCTGTCGTTTATCGCGGCCGGATCAACATAGGCAAGGTCCCGGAGGCTTCAATTCCCGAGGGCGTTGACTGGGACTTGTACCTAGGACCCGCGCCCTACCGGGCATTCGACTTGAATCGCTTTCACTACGGCTGGCACTTTTTCTGGGATACGTCAACATCCGAAGTCGGCAACAACGGGGTCCATCAGCTTGACGTTTTGCGATGGGGCCTCGACAAGCAGGTTCACCCTGTCAGGGTCCATTGCACCGGGGGCCAGTTCGTCGAGGATTCCGACTCGGAGGTGCCAAACGTCCAAGTGGGCACGTTCGAATACGCTGACGGGACGCTCGTCGAAGTCGAGGCGACCACTCTCTACAGCCCCTCTTTCGGAGGCGTCCGGGTCGGAGGGTTCTTCTTTACCGAACTAGGCTATATTGGATCGGACGACAACTGGACAGCGACTCGCGGCGTGTTCACGCCCCGAGACCGACCGGACTCGCCTGCCGGGGTTTCGTACCGGACGAACAACCTCAGCTTTCCGGATATCTCGTATGTCCCGGGCCCGGAGATTCCAAATCTCGACGGGCCGGAAATCAGCCACTTCCAGAACTTCATCGACTGCGTTCAGTCGCGCAAGCGCGACGACCTGAATTGCGAAGTCGAGCAAGGCCATCTTTCGACGGCCCTCTGCCACTTAGCCAACATCTCATTCCGGATAGGACGCAAGCTGGTGTTCGACCCGGAGACCGAGACGTTCCCTAGCGACGAAGAAGCCAACCGCTTGCTCACCCGAACATACCGAGAGCCGTATGTCGTACCTGACGAGGTGTGATCGCGATCTGCAGTTCTCACGGTCTGCAGCCAGTGGTCGAAGAGCCAGGCAGGCGCAAGTAAATGGTTGAGCGGCCGCCTACTGCCCATACATGCCACCAAACCCCAACTACTACAACTCACCCGATCCCAGCTCGCAGGAGTCGAACGGCGCGGTCACGCACGGCGTCATGGATAACACTGATCGCAGACCGGGCCGGCCTTCCCTCCGAGGCGCAAGGCTCTTGGCTACACCACAGATCCTTTCGCCAGAAAAAGACCACGTCGTCCCTCGGTAATGTCCGATTCTCCGGAGTGCCGCCCGGCCGCATCATAGTGCGCGCGAACAGCGCCTCCAGCGTGGCCGACGAGCGAACATCGGTCATTGAGGGCCAAGAATCGCGCCTGGTGCTCCGAGCGCCATGACGAGCATGGGCCAGAGCACGTGCGGCATGCCGAGTTGGACGCGCACCTCCGGACTGCGCTGGCTGGCAGGCCTGTTGCTGTCCGGATCACCGGCAACGGCCAAGGTGAGGTCCGATTGATCCAAGGTGCAAGCGGTGCCTCCTGGCAGGCCAATAACAGTGCTGCTTTACAAGGACAGAGCCCCGCCGACGGACCGAAGGATCTTAGGACGATTCGAGTCAGCTACAGCCGTGACTATCACGCTTCTGCTGCCGGAGGGACAATCTCGAACCGTAGAACGGGCCTCCGTGCGGAAGGTTCTGGGGCGCCGCCCATTCAAGAAGCGCTCGCCCGGGTGGGCCGCGCCAGTCATTTCAGCCACAACTCTAGAACTCTTTTGCGTCGCGGTAGGCGACTGTAACCTAGGCGTGCTTCGTAGGCTTCAAGCGCACGGACTAACAACTGGGCTGATCGCGGGGGGATTCTTCGGCGGTTGCCGGAATGTCGGAGTTTACAACGTGCCTCCCAAGCACAGGATCCCGTAGGACTGGGGATCTGGCTGTCGCAGCGCGAGCTAGAACGTCGGCTTGAGCCTCGCGGTTGGTGGCTAGATTCGCCCTTCGTTTTGCAGGGTGAGGGCATGATCACGGACCAACAAGTGAGGCTCGTTTGCTCATCGTCTGGGGCCTCCTTGCCCCCGCCCTCTCCGCAGCGCTGGACCGCATGCCTCGCCAGCGGGACGACGACTGGCTGCGGGAGCTGCGCTGGCTGGAGCGCTGGCAGGGCCGCTACCGCGCGCTGACCAACTGGGTGGAGGACCACATCGAGGAGATCTTCACCTTCTACCGCCTGCCGCTGGCACACCACGAGCACATGAAGTCGACCAACTTGCTGGAGCGCTCCAACGGCGAGCTGCGGCGGCGCACGCGGGTGATCCGCGTCTTCCCCAGCGAGGCCAGCTTCCTGCGGCTGATCCGGGTGCTGGCCGTGGAGACCCATGAAGCCTGGCTGGAGGACAGCCGCTACCTCAACCTGGAGTACTGGCGGGAGCACCGCAAGCAGGCCCTGCGCCAGGCAGCCTGATCGCGCCCGGCGGGGCGTTTCCAAGCATCCCCGATCAATCTTCCCGACGCGGTCCGCCAGGGCCCGCCGGAAGGACTGCGGCCGGGGCCCGGCGGGCACCTTGGGAGGCCCTCCCGTGGCGGCAGCAGACTGCAGCGGCGGGGCGCCGGAAAGAGGTGCGGACGGGCCGGTGGACCCAGCGGTAGGTCCAAGCACCGCCGACGTTGTTGACTTTCTCCAGCACCAGCCGGACCGCGATCTGGTCGGGGCTCTACTTCAGCCATAGCGTCCGGCGGACGACCTGGGACAGCACGCTGCTCATCTTGCGTGGATCTGGCGTATCGATTCGCCGCTCCCTGGCTCTGTCCGGGGCCTTCTTGTGACAGTAAGCGCGTGGCTCGGATCTGGCATTGCTCGTCGTATGCAAACCGCTCAGGGGCTCTCCAGCGCTTCGCTTCCGCAACGCCGAGCTGAGGGCTGGCCGCGAATCACCGCAAGGTCAGGTCGACGCAAGCATTCGCATGCGCAGAAGGGGCCTCGCCAACTAGTGTCCGGCCCCCTTCCAAAGGAAAACGTCTCGTCCCGCTCGTCCGCCCTACTCCACCCAAATCGGCGAGCTCCAAGCGACCTGGCCGTCGTTCTGCACTACCCGAATGTAGTAGTAGTTCGACCCCGCCTCGAAATCCCGGTCCCTGTACTCGAACGAGTACTCTTCCTGATTCGGGTGGCTCGTGTACACGATCTGCTGATTCTTGACGATCACGAACTGCTTGATCCGATCCGTCCCGACTGCCCGGATCGTCAAACGCGGGGCACGGTCGGACTTCAAGATGTCGCCCATGATGTAGCGGTCGCCGCTCGCGTCCGTCGCTTGGAAGTCAAGCACGATGTTGTCCGTCGCGCCGTAGGCGTGACGCGTCTTCAGCGCAGCGAACATTGACTCTCTGGTGAAATCCTCCGCCACGATCATGGCGTACGAGATGTGCGTCGACCAGTGGTCCGACGAAGCTTGGACGCCGATCTTGTAGCCCTTGCGCAGCGCGTCCCACCAGTAGCCGATCGGGTTGAAGCCCGACCTCTGCTCGCGAAGCTTTTGCGGCGACGCGGCCAGCGGCGCGCCCATGTACTCGTAGCTGGCCCGGTAGCCTTGGAAAATCTCCATCAGCGGCTCGACCTCGGGATCGTTGTTGAACCAGTCCGTGCCTTGCGCGGTGCCGGAGCTGTGCGGCATCGAGATTCCGTCGTTCTCGTGCAGGTACGCGTATAGCTTCTCGGCGCGCTCCTCGCCCCGCTGCTCTGCAGCCGGTATCGGGAATGTGCGGGTGCCCCTCTTGCCGAAGATGATGTTGCGATGGCCGTTGGGAAACCTCAGCGAGCGCTCGTACCCGAACATCGGGACGAACGAGCCCGGCACGTGGAACAGGTCGGCCAGCTTTTCGTCCTGCCACCAAGTGAACTCCTGGTCGTAGCCGAGCTGGTGATCCGTGGGAACGATGTAATCGAACGCCGCCGAGTCAACCGCGTAGCGATAGACCTCCAGCAGCGATCCGTCGTACTTGAAGTCTTGGGACACGTCGGTGTGCCGGTGCATGTCTCCCCGGTAAATCTTGAATTGCTTGTCCCCGGCGTCAACCGTATAGCCCCGGATCGTCTCCACGTTCCGCTTCTCGAACGGGTGGATCGGCACTTCTTCTGCGAACGGCTCGACGTATTTCGTGAACTTCCCCTCCGAATAGTCGGGCGGGACGCCACTGCTCGCGAGTTCCGTCGCGTAGATCTCAGCGTTCCGCGGGATATTATCCGAGAATGGACGGTTGTCAGTCATCCACGCAGCGATCAGCGAGCCGTCGACGGATGCGATGGCCGGACGTTTCTCAATCGAGCCTTGGCTGTGGGCGATCGGCAGGGGCGGCGACCATTCGTTGCCGTCGAAGCGCGTTAGAAACGTCTCCCACATCATCCGCGCGCCAATGCTGTGGGCACGTTGCCGAGTCCAGTGCCGGAACAGCATCGTCAACGTTCCGTCGCCATCGAAAGCGAGTTGCGGGTTCTCGAAATTCGGATACAAGCGGTAGACGTAGAACGGCTCCAGCCGGGACTTGGGTTCAGCCCAAGACCCGCCCGAGCGCTTGACTACCTGGATCGACCGCTCCTGATGCAGCGGAACGCCAAAGGGCGGGGTTATCAGGTACCCCTGGTCCTTGCCCCAGTTAACTCCAGACTCGTCCCAAGCGAGCCACGGAGTGCCATCCGGGGCCACGGCAACGTTCGCGTGAGCCTGAAATCGAGGGCTGCTGGTGACCTGCTCGATTTCCCCTAGGCTGCCGTTCGCGTAAGAGCGATAGAACACGTCGTAGTTGCCGGCGTGGTAGCTGTCCCACACGATGTGGGCCTGCCCGTCAGGACCTCCCGCAACCTGAGGCTCCCAATCGTTCGCCTGGGACTCGCTGACGCGCATTGCATCGCCCCAAGAGCCGTCCCATACGCGCATCCAGATGTCGGTCTGGGCTCGGCCCGCTGCGGCCTGCGCGCTTTGCCATGCCACCACGACCTTGCCGTCTCGTGTCGACGACGCCCGATGGAACGTGTTCCACCCGCCTGCGCTGATCTTGCGCGGCTCGCCCCACGACCCGCCATCCAGCATCCGCCCCCAGAGATCCCAGCCCGTTCCATCGCGCTGGCTCCAGAAGACCCACAGGCGGCCCTGACCGTCAGCCGCGGCCGAGGCGCGCCAGACATCCCCGGGGGCGGGGGTGACCTCTTGGGCATTCTCCCAAGAGCCGTTCCGGTGGATCCGCACGAGGACTCGGTCGCCCCGGTCCCTGTAAGCCACCCAAGCTACGGCCGCCACGCCTTCGGAGACCCGCGTCGCAGCCGCCTCGTCGTCCTCGTATTCCTCGCTTGAAAGCCTCTCGACTGTCGGCGTCACGCCGGCCATCGCGCGCCCGCCTAGAAAAGCCTTGGCTCCTTGGCCAAGGTCGCCCAGCCGGAACGAGAAATCGCCCTGCTTGGTCCGAACCCTGAGACTCGTGGATTCTTCGCCGCTGACGATCGCGAACAGGCCCACCGGAGAGTACTGCGTGGGCGGCAGCTCGGCCGGGCTCATCTCGTTATAGTTGACCCGCGGGAATCCCCGAATCTGCTCTTGCCGCGTTGAGGCGTTCCAAGAACTCGGCCCTGCGAGTTCGTCTTCCCCGATGAAGTGGCGCTCTTCCAATCGGACTAGCTCGCCCCCGGACACGCGAATGGAACCGTCCCAAGGTTCGACCGCCGCGGCCTTCTCGCCCAAGCTGATATAGACGGTTGTCGTTGCTGGCTGACCGGCGACGATCGCCGGGCACAGGATGAGGAGGGGCAGGAGGCGTCGCATCGTGCGGAGATTATATCGGAACGCCAAGCCGACCACGACCTCTAACGTCTAGCGGCGGAGGCTCCGCAATCAGGCTTGCTCTCTGCAGCGGGGCTCGAATCTCCGCCGCCGCAGCCCCCCGCAACGGTTGCCGGAACGGCAGATCAACGTCTGCGCCGAGACGGCCTGAAGGCCCGGACTCCGATGCCGATTGCCCCCTCGACGGGAAGGTTGCGCCAGCCGCGGGAACTGCCCAAGTGCATGCATCTCGGCGTCCAGACGGACGCGGAAAACCAGGCCCGTCCCTGACAGTGGAACCCCCGAGGCGGGATCCAATTCGCAAGCGAGCTGGGGCCTGCGGGCAGCAGGAGCTCGGCAAGAATCTTGTCCATAGCTTCCGGATCGCGACTTGGAATCGAACCCTCGGCGGCGACTCGCGAATCAAAACCGCCAAGTCTGTATATATATTGTATAATTTATGTATGAATATTGATGAAGGTCGGACGACGTGAGCGCGAGCCCGTCTCGACGCGTCCGTCCCGGAAACACCCCCCTCTCGGCTATCTCAATGCCTCCTGGAGAACCACGGCGGCCTGGCCTGGCCTGGACCGACGGGACAATGGCAGAAGGCGATCCCAACGGACGGCCGCGGCTTCCGCAATGGTTAGGGCGCTGGTTCGACAATCACTCCGCAGGCGCTGGCGAGCGGCACGCCGCCAACGTGGATTGGTTAAGGTGCCTGCCCTTCCTCGCCATGCACGCGGCGGCGCTGAGCGTGTTCTGGACGGGCTGGAGCCTGGTGGCGGTTGCGGTCGCAGCCGCCGCTTTCCTGATCCGCATGTTCGCGATCACCGGGTTCTATCACCGCTACTTCTCGCACCGCGCGTTTCGAACATCCCGACTCTTCCAAGCAATCATGGCGTTCATTGGAGGCTGCGCGGCGCAGCGAGACCCGATGTGGTGGGCGTCCCACCATGCGCAGCATCATTCGCATTCGGACGCGCCAGGCGACCCCCACTCGCCCAGCCTGTCGGGGTTCTTTGGCAGCCATGTGGGCTGGTTCATGACGGGCGAAGGGTTCCTGACTCGAACGCGCTTTGTCCGCGACTGGGCCCGATTTCCCGAGTTGCGGTTCCTGAACCGTTTTGACTGGGTTCCGCCGTTGGTCTTCGCGATCCTAGTTTTCGTGTCGGGATGGGGGCTGGAACTCTGGCTGCCGCACCTCGGCACCAATGGCCCGCAGATGCTGGCCTGGGGGTTTTTCGCCTCGACAATTTGCCTGTACCACGCGACGTTCACGGTGAACTCTCTCGCCCATGGCTGGGGGAGTCGCCGATTCGCAACCCATGACGACAGCCGGAACAACTGGCTTCTGGCACTGCTGACCTTCGGGGAGGGCTGGCATAACAATCACCACCACTATCCCGGTGCGGCAAGACAGGGTTTCTACTGGTGGGAGCTGGACATCACCTACTACGGCTTGCTTGCACTCGAGAGGCTCGGGCTGGTCTGGGACCTTAGACCGGTACCGGCGCATGCGCTTGCTCGCGGCCGAATCGATAATCCGTCATCACGGAGCGCGGCGTGAGGATTGCGATCGTCGGCGCGGGGATTGCAGGTCTCACGAGCGCCTACTATCTCTGCCGCCGGCACGAGGTAACCGTCTTCGAGGCATCCGATCGAATCGGCGGCCACGCCCGCACCGTGCGCACGCGCGCAGGAGGCCAAGATGTCGCAGTCGACGCCGGCTTCGTTGTTTTCAACGAAACCAACTATCCGCTATTCACGCGCCTGTTGCGCGAGCTGGACGTCGAGACGCGGCCTACGTCGATGAGCTTCAGCGTTCGCTCGGACCGTTCCGGCATCGAGTACAACGGCTCGTCGTTGAACGGGCTGTTCTCCCAGCGCCGGAATCTGTGCCGTCCCCGGTTCGTCCGCATGCTTGCCGACATCGCGCGGTTCCAGATCGAGGCGCCCACACAGTGCCTGGCTAAGGCCTCCAGCACTAGTGTCGAGTCATTCGTTGCCGGGGGCGGGTACGGCCCCGGATTCGTGCAGGACTACCTGATTCCCCTCGGCTCCGCCCTCTGGTCCGTGCCGCCGGGCAAGTTCAGGCAATTCCCGATGCGGTTTGTCGTCGAGTTCCTTGGTAACCACGGGATGCTGCGCTGGGGCGGGCGACCGGTATGGCGCGTGATCCGGGGCGGCTCGTGCCGGTATGTCGAGAAGCTCGCGAGGCCGTTCGCAACGAGCATCCTGCACCGAACTCCGGTGGTGGCCTTAGAGCGCGGCAAGTACAGCGTCCGGGTGGTGGACGGCGCGGGGCGGTCGGGCGCCTTCGACCACGCTGTCCTGGCGTGCCATGCCGACCAGGCATTGCGAATTCTGCAAGACCCTTGGCCCGTTGAGGACGTGATCCTGAGTGCCTTTCGCTACCAAGAAAACCAGGCCTTGCTCCACACCGATCCCGAGCCGCTGCCTCAGCGGCAACGATCCTGGGCGAGCTGGAACTATCGCGTACGGAATGAGTCCGCTCACCGGGCCACGGTGACATACAACATGAACCGGCTGCAGGGAATCTCGGGGGACACTCCGATCAATGTGACTCTCAACGACTTCTCGGGGATCGACGAGCGCCGGGTCTTGCGAAGGATGCGCTACGAGCACCCCGTGTTCACGCCGGCCAGTACGACGGCGAGAGCCCGCCACAGTCAGATCGTCGCTTCGAACCGGACGTCGTTCTGCGGCGCCTATTGGGGCTACGGATTCCACGAGGACGGTGTTCGCAGCGCTGTCGATGTCTGCCGCGCCCTCGACCCGGAGTCGTTGCCATGAACAGCTGCCTTTACAGCGGGTGGGTCCGCCACCGCCGAATCGTCCCCCTGCATCATGAGTTCCGGTACCGCATGTTCCAGGTCTGCCTGGACCTGTCCGAATTGGAGACCGTCTTCGCAGGGCGCTGGTTATGGTCGACCAAGCGCTTCTCGGTCGCGTGGTTTCGCCGGGAAGACTTTCTCGGCGACCGGTCGATTCCCTTGGACGAAGCCGTCCGGCGAGAGGTCGCCGGGGCAACCGGCGTGCGGCCCGAAGGACCGATCCGGCTGCTGACTCACCTGCGGTACTTCGGGTATGTCATGAATCCGGTGAGCTTCTACTACTGCTTGGACGAGGCGGGCAGACGCGTGAAGTTTATCGTGGCAGAGGTGCATAACACCCCCTGGGGCGAGCGGCATTGCTACACGTTCGCTGCGGAGGCGGGCCAAGGGCCCGGCGCGGCGCACCGCTTCGAGTTCCGCAAGGACTTCCATGTGTCCCCTTTCATGGGAATGCACCAGGACTATCGCTGGACGTTTTCCGAGCTTGGTGACGTGCTCGCGGTTCACACGGAGTCTTTTGAAGCCGGCAGGCCGGTGTTCGACGCGACGCTTCGAATGCAGCGGGAGCCCATGTGCGGCTACTCGCTGGCACGGGTGCTTCTGTCCTATCCCTTCATGACGCTGCAGGTAATAACAGGCATTTACTGGCAGGCCTTGAGGCTCTCTCTCAAGAGATGCCCTTTCCACGAGCACCCGAAGCATGCGGCAACAGCCCGAGCCGGACTGCCATGAGCGAGCTCATCGCGACAAGGATTGGATCGGCCCGGCGCCGGGCCGGCCGGGGGTGGCTGCATGCGGTCGCCGAACGGAGCGTCCGTCGTCGCCTGAGCCTGCTCGAACGTGGCGGGCTGACGGTCGCCGACGCAAGCCGTTCCGAGTTCTACGGCACCGGAGGCGAGCTCCAGGCGACCGTCAGCGTCGAGTGCCCTAGCTTTTGGGCGGACATCGCCTTCGGCGGAACGCTCGGCGCCGCCGAGTCCTACATCCTCGGACGCTGGAGAGCTGACGACCTGACCGCCCTGTGCCGAATCTTCGCCCGCAACCTCGCCTTGACCGACGGGATGGAGCGAGGTTGGGCCAGGGCCGCGTCGTTCACCGCAAGATGCGTGCACGCTCTCCGCAGGAATACCCGCAAGGGAGCGCTGAAGAACATCGAGGCGCACTACGACCTTGGCAACGACTTCTTCCGCCTCGTGCTCGATGAGACGATGAGCTATTCTTGCGCGGTCTTCCGATCACCGAAGGAATCGCTGGCAGCTGCTTCGGTTCGCAAGATCGACCTGGCTTGCCAAAAGCTGGATCTCGCGCCGTCCGACCACTTGCTTGAGATCGGCACTGGGTGGGGAGCGCTCGCTATCCACGCGGCGAAGCGTTACGGCTGCCGGGTCACGACGACGACAGTATCAAAGGAGCAATTCCTCCTGGCCCGGCAGAGGGTGCTCGATGCCGGCCTCTCGAACCGCGTCGAGGTCGTCCTGCAGGACTACCGGGAACTAGCGGGGCGTTACGACAAGCTCGTCTCCATTGAAATGATCGAGGCCGTCGGCCACGAGTTTCTCCCGGAGTACTTCTCCAAGTGCAGCCGCCTGCTGGCGAGCGACGGGCTGATGCTGCTGCAGGCGATCCTGATGTCCGAGCATCGTTACGAGTCATACAGGCGGTCGGCGGACTTCATCCAGCGGTACGTATTCCCGGGAAGCTGCCTAGTGTCGATGGCAGCTATCGGCAAGGCGGTTGCCGAAGTCACCGACATGCGGATGATCCATTTGGAGGATCTCGCGCCGCACTATCCAGAGACGCTGAGGCGCTGGAGGGAGAATTTCCAAGTTCGTCGAGCAGATGTCCGCGCGCTCGGGTACTCGGAAGAGTTCGCCAGGCTCTGGGAGTTCTATCTGTGCTACTGCGAGGCAGCCTTCGAGGAGCGCCTGACGGGCAACGTCCAGCTCTTGCTTGCCAAGCCGGGCAGCCGGCGAGCTCCGATCGCCGCCGAGGTGGGGCTCCGGTGAGAACGCTAGTCAATCTCGCCTTATTCCAGAGCACCTGGCTGGCCTCGGTCTTCGGGGCCGTGCACGGGCTCTCTTGGCCCGGCGGGCTGGCACTGGTTGCGTCCGTTGCCGTGCAATCCGCGCGACGGATACCTGTCAGGCTGCCCGGCCTTGGACTGCTGGCGAGTGCTGCCGTGATCGGCTTCGCCGCGGACTCGGCCCTCGTAATGCTCGAGTGGATCGGATTCCCGGGGCATTCCCGAAGCGGATGGCCGCCACCGGCATGGATGAGCGTGCTTTGGATCAACTTCGCGACCACTTTGGACGAATCGCTGGCATGGGCAGGCGAAAGGCGGGTCGCCGGGGCCGTAGCCGGAGCCATCGGCGGGCCGCTAGCTTACCTGTCCGCCCAGGGCATGGGAGCGGTCCGGCTTGGCCCGCGCCCGGGATCCTTGCCGGCCGTGGCTGTGCTCTGGGCGATCGCATGCCCATTCCTCGCAGGGCTTGCCAAGTCACTCCGCGGACCGCAGGCCCCGCGCGCCTCGCAAATGCCGCAAGGGGGGACCGCATGAGTCTCGAAACTGCCTGGTGGCTTGGATGGGCGACCGCCTCGGTCGCGATGGCCGTTACGTGGTCCATTCAGCGGAGGACACGCAGAGCGGACTGGGTCGACGTGGTCTGGACGGCATGCACGGGCTTGCTTGCCGCGGCGTTCTCGCTGGCAGCTGACGGCGACGCGAGCCGGCGTGCGCTCATCGCCGTGGTTGCCGGCCTATGGTCCGTCCGGCTGTCATGGCACTTGGCAACGAGGCTGCGGCGCTCGGCAGAGGACGGCAGGTACGAGCGCTTGCGCGAAAAATACGGCGATTCCGCGGATGCCTGGCTGTTCGGGTTCTTCCAAGTCCAAGCCTTTCTATGCGCATTCTTCGCGATTCCTGCGCTGATCGCAGCCCGGAACTCCAATCCGCTCGGATGGGGGGATGCGGTCGGGGTGCTCGTTTGGGCGGCAGCGGTTGCCGGCGAGACCGCAGCCGACCGCCAACTCAGTCGTTTCCGCAATGCAGAGCCAAGCCCATCGGGAGTCTGCCGGACCGGACTGTGGAGGTACTCGAGGCACCCCAACTACTTCTTCGAATGGGCCCACTGGTGGTGCTACGTCTGCATCGGATGGCAGGCTCCCAACGGGTGGCTGACTCTCGCAGGACCAGCAGCGATGCTGTTTCTCATCTACAAGGTCACGGGGATTCCGCCCACCGAAACGCAGGCGCTGGCCAAACGGGGCGAGGCGTACCGCAAGTACCAGCGAGCCGTTAGCCCCTTCTTCCCGTGGCCTCCGCAGAGAGGTGTCGATGACTGACGCGCTCATATCGGTCGCGCTGGCAGCTGCGGAGCGGGGCCTGATGCCGGATGTCGCGATTCGATTCGGCATCCGGCGCCTCTGCGCGGCGCGATTGCGGGAGGAGGCGCGCCGCTGCGCGTCCGCCCGTTTCGCAGGAAGTTCCGGGCACGCACCCGTGGCTCTGACACCAGAGGTCGCCAACCGGCAGCATTACGAGGTGCCTCCGGAGTTTCTTGAAAGGGTGCTCGGCCCTTCGCTGAAATACAGCTGCTGCTACTGGGAACAACCGACCAGCACCCTAGCGGAAGCCGAGAGATCCGCGCTCCGTTCCACCTGCGCTCGGGCTCAGATCGAAGACGGCCAGGACGTGCTCGAACTCGGCTGCGGCTGGGGCTCGGCTGCTCTTTGGATAGCGCAGGAATACCGGCTCTGCACAGTGACTGCCGTATCGAATTCCCGGTTGCAGCGCGAGTTCATCATCGAGCGGGCCCGGCGGCTGGGAATCGAGAACCTCCGCGTGCTGACCGCCGACATGAACGACTTCGACACCAGCCGGCGCTTCGACCGCGTCATCTCGATTGAGATGTTCGAGCACATGCGAAATCACGGCGAGCTGTTGCGGCGTGTCGGGAAGTGGCTCAAGCCGGGAGGAAGGCTGTTCGTTCACCTATTCTGTCACCGTCGCTATGCCTACCAGTTCGAGACTGACGGGGCCGCGAACTGGATGGGCCGCCACTTCTTTACAGGCGGAATGATGCCGAGCGAAGAGCTGCTTCCGAATTGCAGAAGCCCCTTGAGATTGCACGAGAGATGGCGCTGGAGCGGCGTTCACTACCAAAGGACAGCAATGGCGTGGCTGGAAAACCTTGACCGCGAGCGGGCCGATGTGCTCGCGGTGTTCCGCCATGTGTACGGGGCGCCGAAAGCCGAGCTTTGGCTCGCCAGATGGCGCATTTTCTTCTTGGCCTGCGCCGAGCTCTGGGGATTCAGACAGGGCTCGGAATGGTACGTTTCGCACTATCTTTTCGGGAAGCCCCGCGGGGACGGACCGTCCTGGCCGACTCAGTCCGGGAAGCAAGTGGAAGGGCCGGAGCCTTTCAAGTCGGGGGAGCCGACAATTGCCAGTTGAGCGATCCGCGGACCCGCCTGCGCCGTACAAGATGGCGACGATCGCCCGGCTGACTTCGTTCTCTCCGCAGCGGCTGAGGGCTTGGGAGCGCCGCTACAACCTGCTCCGTCCGAAGCGAGGCCCGGGAGGGCACCGCCTCTATGGCACAGAGGATCTGCGCGTGCTCCGTGAGGTTCGGAAACTGCTGGACGGCGGTCGCTCAATCGGGGAGATCAACGACATCGGTCGTGACGCGCTCCTTGGCAAGCGTCCACGACTGCCCGTCACACCGTCGTTGGTGGACCGCTGGATTCGCGGCATTGTAAACGCTGCCCTCGGAATGGACGACCGGACGATTCACAGGATTCTGGACGATGCGCTTTCCTCGCTGCCCTCGGAGCTGGCAATCGATCGCGTGGTGGGAGCGGCGCAGCAGCGCCTTGGAAGGCTCTGGACGCGGGGCGGCTGCACTATCGCCAGCGAGCACATGGCTTCCGGGATCTTTGTGTTCCGCGTGAGAACCCTCGTCGAGGCGGCAGCTTCGGAGAATCCAGCCGACGCCCCTCGGATACTGTGTGCGTGCTTTCCTGGAGAGCGGCACGAACTCGGCCTGCTCAATATCGGCTATTCCCTCGCGCTCCGGGGCTCCCGCATCACAATGCTTGGAGCGGACGTTCCTCTCTCCGACTTGGAGAAGGCCTGTGCGGTGCTGGCACCCAGAGCGACGCTGATATCGGTGTCCAGTCGGACTCTGTTCGAAGCGAGCAAGGCCGAATTGCTGGAATTCCGCGAGCGCCTAGACGCCCGCACCGCGGTCGTTCTGGGAGGGAAAGGCGCGCCCTCTTGCGTTGCCGGCAGCCTAGGCACGGCCATGATGGTCATCCCGTCCACGGGACCGCCGTCGGAAACCGCGCAGTCATTGCTAATGGCGTTGGGATTTCCGGACGGCGTCGTGACAGCGATTGACGAGTAGCCGGATGGGCCCGGGCAGTTCGCATCCCGCCGCGTGGTGTATTCAGCCGTCGTCGACATTGCTGCCGGAACGACAGCAGCTCAAGACAGCCGACGGATGACCACCGGCTCTCTTTCCGTGGCGTCGGACGGCGTCTCCTGCGCCTGTTTCGCGACGAAGGAATCCTTACCTCGGCCGACTCCGGTTTTCGGGCGGGTTCCCGAGAGTGGATCTCGCCGTGGGTTCGTGACCTGGCTCAAACGATCCATCCGAGTTTCGGCGAACGAGCCCGGTCCGGCCGGAACTCCCGCTGGCGGGCGCGGCCGTGGTGCGCTTTAGATGCTCGTTCCCGGTCGGTACGGGCATGCGCAGGTCTTGCGGGAGTCAACTCCGCAGCGCCGGGTCGGCGTGCAAGAATGCATCTCAATCGGTCGCCGAGAATGGCCTGGCACCTGGCGAGCCCGTGGCAGCTGCCGTACAATCTGCTCCATGCCGGCCTCGGTCGGTGCCGGCACACCAGACACGATGCAACTCCCTGACGCGCGCAATGCCGAGATCCTAGTCCACGTAGACGGAGAGCTGAAACCCCGCTCGGAAGCCAAGGTCTCCGTTTTCGACAGTTCGGTCCAAGGCGGCGACGCTGTCTGGGAAGGATTGCGGGTCTATCGGAGACGGGTCGCGGATCTCGACCGCCACTTGGACCGGCTGTTCGCCTCGGCGCACGCGATGGCTTTCAAAGGCATGCCTTCTCGAGAGGCGGTGCGCCAAGGGCTCTTCGAGACGTTGCGGGCAAATGGCATGACCGATGGAGCCCACGTCCGTCTTACGCTGACCCGCGGAGAGAAAGTCACCTCCGGGATGAGCCCCCACTTCAACCAGTCGGGCTGCACCTTGATCGTCCTCGCCGAGTGGAAGGAACTCGTCTACGACCCTCAGGGCATCCGGCTGATCACATCCTCGGTGCGACGCAATACCCCGCAGTGTCTCGACTCCAAGATCCATCACAACAACCTGATCAACAACATACTTGCCAAGATCGAGGCTAATCTCGCGGGCGTGGATGACGCTGTGATGCTGGATATCAACGGTTTCGTCTCTGAGACGAACGCCACGAATGTCTTCCTGGTTCGAGCGGGCACGTTGCTCACGCCGCACGCGGACAGTTGCCTGCCGGGCATTACCCGAACAGCCGTGATGGAAACCGCTCGGGACGACGGCATAACGGTGGTCGAGAAGAATCTCTCTCTTACCGAGGTCTACACGGCCGACGAGATGTTCACTACGGGAACGATGGGCGGCCTTGCTCCGGTACTCGATGTCGATGGGCGTCGAATCGGAAGCGGGGCCCGCGGGCCAGTCACCATTCGTCTGCAGCGATTGCACGCCGAACGCGCCTTCGCGGACGGAGAGCCTTTCATCTAACGCGGGAGGGTTGCGGCACGATTCTCGGCGTCTCTTGCCAGCGACTTGTGGCGGGCAACGAGGAGGTTCGGGCATTTCCCCACCAATTGCGGATCGGAGCAGCTGAACTAGGTAAGGCGAGCTTTGCAATCGAAACCTCCGGCAGTCCCTATTGGTTCCTCCAGCTCTCGTTTCAAGAGCCACGGAGCGCTTGCCAACGGCCTTGAGGGATCGGAACGTCTGCTACGCTCTCCCCAGGATGGCTACAGAAGCAACACGACGGCAATTCCTGGGCGGTATCGCGACCGCGTCGGCGCTGGCCGCTAGCCCGGCCAAAGCGCGCGCGGCGGAGGAGGCGGAGGCGCGCTGGCAAACGGTTCGGAAACAGTTTCCTTTTCGGGAAGAGCGGGTGCCGATGAACGCGGCCAACCTGTGTCCGTCTCCCGAGAGCGTCGCGAGGACAGTGACGGAGCTAACCCGGTCGATCGATGTCGATTGCTCGTTTCAGAATCGCGCGCGTTACGCGACCGACCGCGAGGCAGCGCGCACGCTGGTGGCTGCCCAAGTGGGAGCCGAAGCGGACGAGATCGCGCTTGTTCGCAATACCAGCGAAGCGAACAACATCATCAACAACGGACTTGATCTCGAAACCGGCGACGAAGTCGTGATCTGGGATCAGAACCACCCGACAAACAACGTCGCTTGGGCGGTACGAGCCCGTCGCCGCGGATTCACGGTGCGGTCCGTGACGGTTCCGGCACAGCCCAACGACCCGGACGATCTGATTCAGCCGTTCCTTAGGGCGCTCACGCCTAGGACTCGTGTGCTGTCACTCACCCACGCCTCGAATATCAGCGGTATTCTGCTTCCGGTTAGGGAGCTGTGCATGATCGCCCACCGTTCGGGTATTCACGTCCATGTGGACGGCGCCCAGACCTGGGGGGCTCTCCAGGTCGACCTGCATGATCTCGGCTGCGACTCCTACGCCGCCAGCGCGCACAAATGGTTCTGCGGACCGAAGGAAGTCGGCCTGCTCTACACCCGAAGCGAGCGGATCCGGGACATCTGGCCCAACACCGTGGCCCCGGGATGGGGTGCGACTGCGGACACCGACCTTGTGGGCGCCCGGAAGTTCGAGTCGATGGGACAGCGGGATGACGCCGCTCTCACCGCGTTGGGCGAAGCTGCCAAGTTTCACGCTTCGATCGGGACGGCGCATGTCGAGGCTAGAGTCCGCGAGCTCGCTTCCCAGCTGAAGCAGTCCCTGCATGCGATTGGGGCCAACCTCGTCACTCCGATGGCCGACGGCCTGAGCGCGGGCGTGTGCATTGTGAATGTGCCGTCCGAGAAACGCCAGGCGCTGTTCGAGGCAATGTACGACGAATTTGGCATCGCCGGCTCGACGGCCGGCGGCTTTCGCCTGTGTCCCCACGTTTACAACACCCGCGAGCATGTCGAGAGAGCGGCACGGGGCCTCGATGCGCATCGAAGCCTGTGGTCGTGAGTGCCGCGAACGCACATGGATTTCCTGTTGCCCGGGGCACCGGCGCCATCGGCAATCCTCCACCGGTAGACCGATGAACCTCGTCGCGGGAAAACTCTTCCGTATCGTGCGCCAGTGGTCAACTCGGTCCTATTGGGCTATTGCCCGAAGTGCACGAATACAGGCATGCGGAAGTCCTTCGCTCGAGATGCTCGGGACCGACACCCACACTGCCTAGACGCAACCAATCGGATCCTCCCGAAGGGTCGGTGCCGAGCTCAGAGGTCAGGAATTCTGCGGCTCGGCGCAGAGCGGGGGTCGACGGAATACGGCAAGAAATTTATCTGATTATTAATCAATCGCACATAAAATAGAATAGACAAGCCGAAAAATTCGATCGATTGCCGTTTCAAGTCCCGATGCGTTGTGAATCGGAGAATGTTGGACATGGCATTCCAGATCGTTGGTCTAGGATATGGATAGTTTCTTATCCTATAGCGTGAGTCGACCTCGGCAGCACTGCAAACACGCTGCAAGGATCGCGACGAAAGCTGGCTGGATAAGCAAGAGGTCACGTCTACGCCATGGCTAGCAGGCGAGCATTGGAGTTTCTCTTGGTGCCGGATGGCGGAGCGGCACGACAGGTCCGGCGGACCCTCGCAACCGCCTCCGCACGGTCCGGGGTCATCGTCGGAAGTTGGTCGGAACTGCGCGCACGCGCACATGAGGCTTACTTCATCCCTGAATCACGAGGCACGGCAGGCGAATTCGAACGGGCCTTGGTCGAATCGGACGGCGCTTTCTGGAGCGAGAGCTTTTCGGCCGCGCCTGCTTAGCGACGACGAGGCAAGCGCCTTGATTCGCCGTGCCTTGGACGCACCGACAAAGCCAATGCAATCGCCGACGAACTGGCGGCTTTCGGCTATGACTACGATTGGGGCAAGAAGCGACCCCCTGTCGATGTGTTCCGCGACGAGCTGCGCAAGGTGCTGGACCTGTTTCGGTCCATCGGCCTGTCGGATGCGGATCTAGCGAGGGCGCACGCCGCCGCCGCGACGAAAGAGGTCGCGAGGCGATATGGAAGGACGCGAGACGGGGATGCGCTCCGGCGGGAGCTGAAGCAGCGGGTCCAAGAGCTGCTCCGCGAGTTGCCGCAAAGCCTGGCTCCGGAGTTCGGACGCAACAAGGCCGCCAAGGAACAGTCCGGCCGGGACTTCCGCAACCGTCAAGAGGCGGCTCAAGGCGACGCCCTCGAGCACGACTGGAAACTGTGGCAAGACCTGAGACTGCTAAGGGCCTCGACGCAGACGCTGAGGCGCGAGCCAAGGCAATGGATAGATCCGGCGATATGGATACCCCCGTCGAATTCGCATCAACGGCCAGAGGCTATTGGTCGCTATTGCGCAGCCGCTGCATGCTGGATGAGGATAAGCGCGAATTCAAGGTGGCAGCGGAAACGTTCCCGTGTCACGTCACGGAGGGAGAAGCGGAACTGCCGGATGACTTTTTTCTTGGAGCCGCGCGGACCGAGCTGGAATTGGCTGTCGTGGGGCGTCGCGCGATCCGGCCTGGACCCGTTGCTGCCGCATTGACGCCAGACAGCCGCGCCCCCTCCGGCTAGACAGTGCGGACGACAGATCGCCGGGCGTGGAGGTGCGCTCGGAGCGTTACGGGGAGCGATTGGTCCTGGAGGTGGACCTGGCCGGGACGGAACTCGGCACGTTCCTCCACCGCTGCTTCGAGATCGTGGGGAGCCGGCCGGATCTCGCGGATCGCATCCCGGAGTTGACGGGCATGAACGCATCGGCATCGGCGATCTCAGCTATCGCGTCTGCCGTTGGGCGATTCAAAACACGGCTTGCCGCATCTCTCCAAGCCAAGGCCGTCTTGCGCGATTGGCCTGTGCTGATGGTCGATGGCGACGGCAGCACTATTGCCGGCACTGCTGATGCAATCGTCCAGACCCAGGAAGGCGTGTGGATCCTGGACCACAAGTCCGGCAGGATCGACGATCCTTCGGCAGCGTTCCAAAAGTACCGGCGGCAGCTCGGCGCGTACGTCCAGGCGTTCGAGGCGCGGAAAGCGAGGGTGCTCGGAGTCGGGATCCACTGGATCCGACGAGGGGAAGTGACACGGGGGCAGATCGCGCCGAATAGGCGCTAGAGCACCGGCTCATAGCGAGCCATGAGCGATTCCAGCTCCTTGACCTCTTCAGGGCGTACCTCCGGTAGCGGGGGGCGCACCGGGCCCGCGGGCTTGCCGAGGATCTCCATCGCCTTCTTCATCATGCTGACCTCGTAGCCCTTCCTGCGCGCGCGCATTGCGTAGAGAGGCAACACGTAATTCCGCATCAGGCGACCTAGGCTTGGGTAGTCGAGCATCGAGGCGCGCTCGTGCAACTGGAGCGAGAGCCGGGGAGCGATCGTCGCAATGCTGGACGTGTAGGTCCGAACGCCGATGGAGTAATAGCCCGGCACCATGTCGTCGCCGATCCCTCCGATCCAATGCAGACTGTCCCCGCAACGCTCCATGATGCGTTGGTAGTTGCGGATGTCTCCCTGCCCCTCCTTGAGCGCGATGAGATTGGGAATCGCCTGCGAGAGCCGGAAGACCTGGGTCGGATTGAGGTTGACTGTGTCCCGAGAATACAGGAAAAGACCTAAATCGACTGCGTCGCCGATGCGCTTGTAATAGCGCGCCAGGCCCTCGAAGTCCGCATTGGGATAGTACGGCGGAAACATCAGGATGCCGTCCGCGCCAGCCGCCTGGGCCTTCTGGGCCAGTTCGACCGAGAGACCTCCACCGAATCCGACACCGGCTATTACGGCGGTCTTGCCGCCAACCTCCGCCACGGTCGCCTCGACAATCTGCAAGTGCTCCTCTGGCGTGAGGGAGTACATTTCCCCCGTCCCGCCCGCGGCAACGACCGCGCAGAGCGGGAACTTTGCCATGGCCGCGACGTTTGCGCGGTAGCCGTCCAGATCGAGGGAGTAGTCGGACTTGAAGTTCGTTACGGGAAAGGCGATCACACCCTCGAGCCTGCCACGAAGTTCGTTCGGCGTCATGGGCTACATTGTCGCGCATCGGCGAAACTCGGCGACCAAACATCACAGGTTGCCGTTCGTGTAACCTTGCACGCAGCGATGACTGCCTCCGTCAACTACGCCCAACTTTCACCGCTCTCCTTTCTGGACCGAAGCGTCTTGGTATATCCCGATAAGCCCGCCGTCATCCACGGCGACGCCGTTTACACCTACGCCCAGTACAGCGAGCGGGTCAGTCGGCTGGCCGCTGCCCTGCAGGCGAGGGGGGTCGGCCGTGCCGACCGCGTGGCCATTCTCGCACCGAACGTCCCCGCGATGCTTGAGGCGAAATTCGGGCCGATGCGGATCGGGGCGGTCCTCGTGCCGCTCAACATCCGCCTTTCGTCCCAAGAGATCGCCTACATCCTGAACCACTCGGGCGCAAGGGCCCTGATCTTCGACTCGGAGTTCGCGGACACGGTGCGCGGTCTACGGGCGGACGTGCCCGGCGTCGAGACCTACGTCCAGATCGTGGACGCGGTTCCGAAGGCGGACGACATCCCCGGTCCGGAATACGAGGAGTTCCTCCATGCGGCACCCGCTCGTCCGACGGCTGTCGAGCCGCTCGACGAACTGGACCCGATCTGCATCAATTACACGTCCGGCACGACGGGCTTTCCGAAGGGGGTCGTCTTCCATGCGCGCGGCGCCTGGATCAACGCGATCGGCGAAGCACTCGAGACAGGAATGAACTGGCGGTCGGTCTACCTGTGGACGCTGCCGCTGTTTCACTGCAACGGCTGGTGCTTCCCGTGGGCGGTCGCGGCGGTCGGCGCGACCAATGTTTGCCTGCGCAAGGTCGTGCCGTCGGACATCTATCGCTTGATCCGCCAACAGCGCGTCTCGCACATGTGCTGCGCTCCGACCGTGCTGACGGCCCTATACTCCAGCCCGGATGCCGAAGGGCAGGACCTTGCCGGCGTCACGATTGCAACCGCAGGCGCACCCCCCTCCCCGCTAGTCATCCGCACGATGGAGGGAATGGGCGCCCAGGTCCTCCACATGTACGGCCTCACGGAAACCTACGGCCCCTACACGATCTGTGCCAAGCAGCCAGGGTGGAGTTCCTTCGAGCCGCAAGAGCGCGCTCGCTTGACGGCCCGCCAAGGGGTTCCGTTCGGCGTTGCTGGCGACGGACTGCGGGTGGTGGACGAGGAGATGCGGGACATCCCTCGCGACGGCGAGGCCATGGGAGAAGTCGTGATGCGCGGAAACATGGTCATGACGGGATACTTCAACGATCCCGAGGCCACGGCGGAGGCGTTCCGCGGAGGGTGGTTCCACTCCGGCGATCTGGCAGTTTGCCATCCCGACGGCTACGTCGAGCTGAAGGACCGGGCGAAGGACATCATCATTTCCGGGGCGGAGAACATCTCGAGCCAAGAGGTCGAGAAGGTCGTCATGGAACACCCGGGGGTTCTAGAAGTCTGCGTCGTGGGCGTTCCCGACGACAAGTGGGGCGAGGTTCCCAAAGCGTTTGTGGTACGCCGGCCCGGCGCCGACGTTTCCGGCGAAGCCATCATTGAATTCACGCGCGAGCGCCTAGCGCACTTCAAGTGCCCCAAGCACGTGGAGTTCGGCGAGTTACCGAAGACGGCGACGGGCAAGATCCAGAAATTCGTCCTGAGGGATCGCGAGTGGAAGGGACGCGAAAAGCGCATCCATGGATAAGCGCCGGGCGGATGTCGCCGCGCCGACGCGCAATCGGCTGCCAACTCGTTTACGATCTCGATCTTGGAAACAAGCCGGTGGCGGCGGCGAGCAGCAGCAACGCCGCAACGCTCGCCACAAGGGCGGGCAGCGAAATCCCAATCGTCGTGGGGAGCGCCGAGTGAGGCGGCCCCGTAGGCCAAACTGCGCTGTGGATCAACTTGCCAGCTAGACCCGCAAGCACCGCCGCGCGGGCCATTCGCCAGGCAGTCGCTTGGCGAGTGCGGTCACCGCGACGGACCTGTCCCAAGACCCTGGCTCCGTACCACAGGATCGCCGCGAAGAGACCGGCGGCTGAGGCGAGGAACACCCCCGCCCACGTGTCGGGATTCTCGGCGCGGCTGATTCTCTGCGGCGGCGGGAGCGGAGAGCCGAATCGGCTGGCTAGCAGCGCACGGGCTATTCGGCTGGCGCGGTCGGTTCCCAAATTGACCAGCACAGCCACTCCTGCCCGCCGGCGCGGTGCCAGCACCACCGCTGTGTCGCTGCCCCAGATCTTGCCGGTGTGCTCCAGCACGAATTCGCCGCCGAGCCATTCGGCCTCGGTTTGCACAGACCAGCCCAAGTCGTACTCCGGCTCCAACTGGTTCCACCAGGCACGTCCGGAAAGAGGGACACTGACATAGCTCGATTGCGGGTCCAATAGCGCTGCCAGATAGGAACCCATGTCTTTCGCACTGGCCTTGACCCGGGAACTGCCGTACCAACCTAGAAAGCGCGACGGGCTGACATCTACCCGGCCCCACTGCCGTTCGTGGCGGGCAGCCATGTTCCATGCATGAGCCTCCTCTTCGTCCACAGTCGTGTGGTGCATGCCGAGAGGCTCGAAGATCGTCGTCTTCAAGTATTCCGCGAACGGAAATCCAGACGCCCGCTGCACGACGGCCGCCAGCAACACGTAATTGCTGTTGGCGTACGAAAACATTTCTCCTGGAGAGCCCTCCAACTCGGCTCCGGCCATAAGCTCGGCAGCGCGGTCCAATTCGAGATTTCCCGCCTGTCCGCAGCAGGGAACGAGGAAATCGTGTCTGCGGCGAAGGCCGCTTCGATGCCGGAGCAGGTCACGGATTGCTACGCCCTGCCACTTGCCTGCGCCGAGTTCGGGGAGGAAGGAGGTTACCCCAGCGTCTCGATCAAGGCGACCAGAGCGTTCTAGTCTAAGCACCGCCAGCGCGGTGAACGACTTGCTTACCGAAGCCAGCTCCACTGGGGTATCCACACTCAGCGCTTCCTGCGATTCGACGCTTCGAACACCGTAGGCTCCCACGTGGGAGACTGCGCCATCCGCGACGACCGCGAGAGAGAGACCGGGGATGCCGTTCAATTCCATCTCCGCCTGCAAGTAGCGATCAATCTCAGCATCAATCGCCGACATCGGACTCGACGCGCTGACGAGAAGAACAGCCAGTGCGATTCCACGTGGCACGCATGAGATTCTAGCGCCGGGCATGACGCACGGAACTCTCGAGAGGCCCAGCGGCGTGAACTGAAGACCGAACCATCGCCGATCAAACGCCTCCCCAGATGGAATCTAGGAGAAGCGGGCCTGAGTAGTCCGCGGTGGGCTGATGAGCAGCCGCCTATGGCAGCCAAGTCAGGACGAAATCGCGATCCATTTGGCACGCATTGACTCGAAGCGAAGCGATAAGAAATGCAACCTCGATTGGATGCAGGCAACGACTGTCGGGGCTACACCCCTACGATCTCGGCAATGTCAATCAGATGAAGTTGCCGGCCCTCGCCGCCGTGCGGGGAGTCGATGACTACCTTCGCCCCGTTCGGGCTGAAGCGTGGGTGGGTGTCACACCGCCACTCGCCCTTGTACTCGGGCGGCGACTGGAAGTGACCAAGGGGCACCCTCCGGCCAGTGGCGACTTCATACAGGTAAGGGTGCTGTAGCCGGTCCTCGTCGGGATAGGTGTCGTTGAGAATCCAGCGATTCCCCGGCAGATAGGTGCAATGGCCGTTAAGCGGCATGACTTCCGGTGCCACGACCTCGGTTTCGTCGGTCATGTCCCGGAAGAGGTAGAACTTGCTCTCGTGGGAAGGATGCCAAGCCCAGGCGAGCACATGCTCCGGGTCGCGCCATATGAAATGCGACGTCTTCCCGTAAGGGTCAAGCACGTGCGGGCCCGACCCGTCGCTTCCTATGGTGAACATCCTTGTCCCGAAGCCGCCGGAACCGCCCGGGTGCCGCCATCGGTGCAAGAAGATCAGCCGCGCGCCATCCGGCGAAACAAGAAGGTGGTTGAAATAGTGCTTCAGCCCGTCGGTGTCGGTATGCGGGTTGGGCATCCCAGCAGCCTGAGCGACGGAGAACAGCAGTTCCCTCTGGCCTGTGGAAAGATCCACCTTCCAGATGCCCTCGTCATCCGGTGCCAGAACATCCTTGTTAGGATCAGGAATTCCTACATAGCCGTAACCGGGCCGCGTATCGTTTAAGCGCCGGAAGTCGGTTGATGCCGCCCATAACCCGTCCGGGGCCAGGGCGTATACGGCTGAAGGGATCGTGCGCATCTCCCCGCTGTGGACGTTCAGGACCCGGCTGACAAAGGCACCGTTCTCGCGGTCGTTCCAGATCACTTGGGTACTCGATCCGGGAATCCACTGGAGCATGCAGCCTTGCTGCCAGCACCAAGCAGTGCTGCTACCGAGATCGATCCACCGGTCGCCGTCATCCAGGTCGACCATGCCGATACGGATTTCGTCATCCGGCCGGGGGGAACGGTGCTCGAAGGCGACCTCCATTCCCAAGACCAGGCGGCTGCGGGGATCGAATTCGAGTTTGTCGTAGTAGCCGAACCAGTGGTGCCCGGGGCCCTTCGTCAGGGCCCGGACGGGAGGGAGGCTCGAGCCTTGTCGCTCCCCGCATGCAGCCGCTAGTCCCGTCGCGCAAGCTCCCAAGAACGAGCGTCGAGTCGCTTTTTCCATTTCGTGCGTACTGTATCACCGGCAGCTTTCCGCCAGTTGGCAGCTTCAATCCATGTTGAACCGATGCTTTGCTACCTTGAGGCAGTGCGATTCTCTGTAGCAATTCTCTCGGCCGTTCTGGCAGGCATCGGCTGCTCCCCAAGTACGACCGAGGACATTGGCAGCCTGGCGCCGGCCACAAGTGAACGCGAGACGATTCGTGACGACAACGGCCGCACGCTAGCGGTGCTAGCGGGCAAGACGCTCTATCTCAGCGCGGTCCAACCTATCGATGCCGCGGCTTCCATCGCCGATCAGACGACCTCCTCAATGGACCGGCTCGGCGAGACCCTGAGCAAGGCGGGACTGGATTATTCCCATGTGGTCAGTTGCCATGTCCACCTGTCGGACATGGAGAACTACGCGGATATGAACTCCGTCTACGGCAGCTACTTCGCCGAGGGAGGCTACCCCGCCCGCACCACGGTAGAGATGCCGGGTTTGCCGGAAGGGGCCGGGATTCTCCTGATGTGCGTCGCTTACGGGGATTCTTCCGAGATCGAGGTCGTGCGCCCGCCTGCGAGTGAAATCCCGCCGGCGATGGGGCCTTACTCTTCCGCAGTGCGGGCCGGTCGAACGGTCTATCTCTCCGGGCAGGGAGGCCGCAACCCGGCCACGGGGGAGATAGCCCAGTCCGCCGAAGAGCAAGCCGAGCAGACCCTCCAGACGATCGGGACGATCCTAGGGGCGGCGGGTCTTGCCTACGAAAACACCGTTCTCGCCAACTCGTACCTGCCGCCGACCTCCACCAGCGAGGCCATCGACAGCGCCTACGAAAACCGATTCGACCCGGGAGGGGCGCCAAGCCGGTCGAACGTGGCCTTGTCTCGTCTGCCGGGCGACATAGCCGTCGAAATCACATTTGTGGCGGTCGACGACAATTATTTGACGCGGCTGTTCATGCACGATCAGGCGCCTACCGCCGTCTCGAGCCCTGCTTCGCTAAGCGGCGGTGTCATCTATACGTCCGCCATGCCGGGAAAGGGGGAGACCTTCCGCGACCAGGTCCTGGATGCATTGGAAACTCAGGATTCAGCATTGCAACTGGCTTTGATGGACCTGTCGAACGTCGTCCGCATGACGGCCTACATCGGCTCCATGAGCGATCTCGAAGAACTCCGAACCGTGCTGTCGGAGGCTCTTCCCGGAACGCTGCCCGCCCTCACAGCGGTCCAAACCCGTCACGCTGCCGACTCCGGCGTGTCGCTAGAAGTAATCGCAGTCCAGTAGTCGGGCCCGCAGTCCGCACTCGTAAATCAATAGGATTGCTAGCATGAGCAGCTTGATGCCTTCCCGCGTCCGCAAGGAAGATCTGCTAACGCAACCCACAAGTCCGTTCCGCGTCAGCAGTTCCAACTCGGCCACCTCGCTGCTGGAGGGAATGGCTGGAACGGCTTTTCAGGGACGCCAGCTCGGCCAGGCGTTCCACGTCTGGAAGGAAATGCTGGCCGACCCTGACTGCACGATTCTGATGGGCCTGGCCGGGGCGATGGTGCCCGGAGGGATGCGAAAGCTCGTCCGCTTCATGGTCGAGAATCGCCTGATCGACATTCTCACGTCGACGGGGGCGAACTTCTTCCACGATATTCACGAATCGAAGGGCTTCCATCACTTCCAAGGCTCTGCGGACATGGACGACGAAGCGCTGGGCGAGGTCATGGTAGACCGCATGCACGATGTGCTGGCAGACGAAGTGCGCTTCCGCGAGCATGACCTTTGGATCGGCAGCTTCGCCGCGCGATTGGACCAGTCGCGGCCATATACGACCCGAGAGTTCCTCTACCTGCTGGGTTCCGAGGTAGGCAGGGACTGCCCGGAAGACGGCATCGTCACGGCGGCGGCGAAACACAAAGTCCCTCTCTTCTGTCCCGCAATCGGCGATAGCTCGATCGGGATCGGCGTCGCGGAAAGCCGCCACCGAGGGGAGAACCGGCTGATATTCGACATGATGGCCGACGTGCTGGAAATCACGAACGCCGTGGCGGATTCCAAGGCCACGGGAGTGATCTACTTCGGCGGCGGCACGCCGAAGAACTACACGCAGCAGTCGGAGGTCGTGGCGATCCTGATGAATCGAGGCAAGGAGGGCCACCGCTACGGCGTCCAGGTCGTGACGGACGCCCCGCACTGGGGCGGGCTCTCCGGCTGCACACTAGCCGAATCGCAGAGCTGGGGCAAGATCGCGAAGGGAGCCAAGATGGTCGACTGCCACTGCGACTCCACGATCGCGATGCCCCTGCTGGTCTCCGCCTTGGCGGAGCAGAAGGATCTGATTGCGAACCGCCGCCCGCCTTCGTTCGACATGGGCAGGGTCCTGAGGATTCGCTTGCCCTGAATCGGCAGGGCGGGCTTAACGCAACTCGCTCAGGAACTCCACGAGGTCGACAAGGTCATCGACGCTCATCTGCTCCTGCAAATCGTCCGGCATTGCCGAAACCGCTGACTTCCGACGGTCCAGGATCTCGTCCTGCCGGAATTCGTCGACAATCCCGCCCTCCATCCTCAGTGTCACGGAACCGGCGGTGTCGCTGATCACGAACCCGGACACCTCTTCCTGGCTCGCAAGGGAAAAGTGCATCAAGTCAAAGCTCGGCGAAACGCTCGCCGACGGGTCGAGAATCGACTCGTACAGCCCCGCCTTCGACAGCTTGTCCCCGATCTTCGAGAGTTCCGGCCCGAAGTTCGTGCCCGCTCCGTTGATGATGTGGCATTCGCTGCAGGTTGCGCGCTCGAAGACCTCGGCCCCCTTCTCGGGATTGCCGACGTAGACGAGCAGTTCCGTCATCTGCGGCAGCGGCTCTCTGTCTTTCATTGGCGGGACGGGAAACAGCTTCGCAGCCTGGTCTCGCAGCCGAACGTGCATGGAGCGGGTGATCGCGGCGCCCGCGACTTGCGCTAGGTCGGGCGGGAAATCGCCGCGGCGGGCGATATCGACCAATGCCTCCACGCCTTGGCTGAACACTGCCAGCGAGCGCACGGCCCGGTCCCGGACGTTTGGCGGAAGGACCGGGTCGAGCAGCAGGTCTTCGAGAACGGGCACCGCTTGGGCGGCTCGGGTGTTGCCAACCGCTTCCACTACCGCCGGTGCCAGTTCGGAGCCGTTTCGAACGAATGCCAGAATCGCGTCGGCAGCGCCGTCTTCCAGCAGCGTGCGAACGGAAGCGATCCCGATTGGATTGTCCTTGTTGAGCGCGGCCACGCGTACCAAAGAGGGGTAACGGTTTCTTAATTCGTATCGCTGGACGAGGAGCGCGAATTGTTCCGTCCCCTCCCCGCCCTCCAGCAGCTCCTCCAGGGAATCCCGAGTACCCGGCCGGGCGGCCAACTCGAGCTTGGGGAGTCTCAGCAAAGCCTCGGCCGCAACGAAGAAAGGACGCGAAGATCCGTCCCTCGAGCGGCCAAGAGCGAGCTGGCGCAGGTTCCTGGACTTCGCGCCGCTCTCGGGCTGGAAGTCGAACGCGCGAATGTAACGGGCTGCCTCGTGTTCGGAAAGATCGATGGAACTCAGAATCCTCGCCAGGTACGCAGGCGTGCTAGACGCCCTAGAGCGCCAGAGGATGTCCCTGCCGGCCGGTGTGTTCCAGCCTCGCCCGGCATTGGAAAGCCAAGCGCCCAGGAAGGAGTCCCACCTGCCATCGGCTGCTATGCCGAGGGACTCCAGGTACCAGCGGTCCCCCGCCTCATGTTGATTCGCAAGTCGAGCCCAAATCCCAGGGGCCTTGGCGGAGGACAGGCCACGCAGAGCGATCGCGCACTCGCGACGCACCTGAGGCGAGGGGTCCGAAGCGAGCCATTCGAGAATCGGAGTCAAGTCCCGATCGAGCTGCCGCGCCGCGCGGATGCCTACGATTCGGATGTCCTCTTCCATGTCTCGGAACGCTTCCTCCAAATAGGCCTCGCCGCGCCCGTCAATGCGCGCCAAGAGCCATAGCGCCCGGGCGCGGTGGCGGATTTCGCCCCCGTCCTGGAACAAGCGGGCGAGCGCGGCCTCGGCTTCGGCACCGCCCGCGTCGAGCGAATGCCAAGCCAGATACCGGGCCGCGTAGTTCGGACTCTTCAGAGCCTCGATGGCTCCTTCCGCGGAATCGAAGTCATACAGCGGCACGCGGTACTCCGACTCCGGCGGTGCAATACGGAAGATTCGTCCTCGGATCAAGTCCTGCTGTCGGTTCCAGCCGATCACGGGGTCGTACCAGTCGCTCACGAAGAGCGACCCGTCCGGCGCGACCGCAACGTCCACGGGCCGAACCCACTTGTCGCGCTCGCCCTTGAAGATGTCAATCATGCGCGCCGTGTAGCCGGCACCGTGCTTTTCCGTCACGATCCCTCGCAGCACGCCGGGCCCGGCATCCGTCGCAAGCACCTGGTCCCAGAACGCGCTGGGCAAGAGCCTGCCTTCGTACGCGGTGACACCCGTGGGGGACCCAGCTCCGGTAATCAAGAGATTCGGGACGACTCCGGGATCGTGCTGGTGCCAGTGGCGGTGCGGAACGACATCGCTGCTGCCTGTGCGCCGCGCTTCGTTGCCGGCTCCGGTGAGTTCGTCCCGATAGCCGTAATTGCCGTACTCGAGGATGTAGTTCAGGCGGCAAGCGTAGCTGCCATCGTTGTCGTTGTCGGATTGCCAGACGCCGCCGAGAGAATCGACCGCGACCTCGTAGTTGTTGCGGAAGTTATGGCCCAGCACTTCGGTTCTTCCGCCGTCCGTATCGGAGCGGAACACCATGCCGCCCTGGTAGGGACTGGACCGCCCGACCAAGGCGCTGGCGAATTCGGGTCGGGGCATCTCCGAGTTCTCCCTCAGGTTGCGCTCATAGTTGCGGTCAAGTACCGGATGCCCAGCCTCGTCAATCACTAGCAGTCCGTCTTTGTCGTGGATATAGCGGCCCGAATTGCCCATGTTCCAGTAGAATTTGCCGTCCGGGCCGAACGACAGCGAGTGCGTCGAGTGGTCGTTCTGAGGGGCGCCCGATTGGGTGAACAGGTACTCCTTCTTGTCGGGTTTGTCGTCGCCGTCCTCGTCCGTAAACACGATCACGTTCGGTGCCGCCGTCACGATGACCCTGTTCCCGAGCACCGCGATCCCAAGAGCGGCATCCACGTCTCTGCCCTGGTAATAGACCTTCGAGCTGTCGGCGACGCCGTCGCCATCCTTGTCCTCGAGGATCAGGATGCGGTCACCCTCCGGGCGCTTGTCATTCCGTCCATGCTCGCGATAGTTGACGACATCGCAGGCCCATACCCTTCCGCGATGGTCGACATCGATGTTCGTGGGGTTCGCGAGGCCCGGTTCCGAAGCGAACAACGTGGCCTCAAGGCCGGGATAGACTTCAAGGTTGGCCACGGCTTGGCTCGAGGCTCGAACAGCATCGGGCCCTGGCGAGCAAGCCGTTGCGGCGAGCACGGCAGCCAAGAGAGCCAAACAACACAAAGACCGGGGACTCTTGTTCATGAAAACACCCCGAGTATCGCGGACAACGTGCTTCGCGTCAAAGCCTTCGAGTCTCGAATTACGCCTTGCCAACCCGTCCGCACCGAACAACGCCTGCCAATTGGCACTTCGTTGCCAATCAGTGACCTCGGCGCGGATGCAGCGGCTTCACGCTTGTGCACCGCCGGGCCAACTCTATGCTGCGCGCTCCGCGCCACTCGTCCCCGTCACTTGACGAGGGCCGAAATGGGGAAGTCGCGGAACAAGGCCGCCGCGCAGGTTCGATCCAGGGCTGCGCTGCTGAAGCGCTTTCGCCATGTTCAAACCCTTGTGATTGTCGTATCGCTCATCCGATTGCAATTAGCCCAGAGGCCGCCTCTCGTCGTGCCCTAGGCGAGCCCCCATTCGAAGCGCGCCGGAAAGGTGCGCGCGGGGCATGCTGGACAGTGACGACCCGGCAGCTATGAATCCGCTCCACGGCGCAACAGTTGGCACCACCTTCAGATACAAGCCGCCCCAAGGTTTCCATGCCGCTCGCGCAAATTTGCGATGCATGGCCCGCATGGGCGGCCGAAAAGCAAGACTGGCCCCCTCAGCACAATGGGCGGTAGCGCTGGGACGCCTCGCAGGGTTTCAGGGAGAAGGAGAGTTTCAAGCAAGAGTCACGACGAATCCGCGCTTTGAGACGCGGTGCGGAGACGAGCGACGATAGTGCGGTGCGGCAGTCGAAAGCTGGGGGAGCCCTCGATCCATTTCGACGAGCGCTACTAGCGAGTGCGGGGCCGAGACCGGACTTCCGCGCTAGCCCGACCGCCAGAGACCGCGGGCCGCGGCTCTGGCAAAGAGCCGCGGGCTATCAGACACGGAAGAGGCCGGACAAGCCGCAGGTTCGGCGCACGCAACTCCTGCGAATCCCGATCGCGGCGACAGATCGCTACCGAAGCCAGCGATCTAGGCGCTCGGCCACGAACTCGTCGTCGACCAAGTGTGGGTAGGCTCTGCAAACACGGTCGATCTCCGCTCTCTGCCCCGCTGAAAGGCCCTCGTTTTCGTCAAGGCACCAGATGCCTTCCATCAGCCCTTGGCGGCGCAGCACCTCGTGAATTCCCGCGATGCATCCTGCGAAGCCGTTGCGCGCATCGAAGAGGGCCGCATTCGCATCGGTGATCTCGGCATTCAGCCGCAGGAGGTCGCCGGCATTTCCGGAGCGCAACTCGACCCACTGCCGGCAACGCTGCCAGTAGCTAAAGGCTGGTCTGGTCCACACGGCCCAGTGACCGAGCAGTCCGCCGACAAACCCCGTCGTGGCGGCCCCGCTGCGATAACGAGTCATGAGATCTCCGACGATGTTGTCGTCGTTTCCCGTATACATTGCAATGCTGTCGGACCGTCCGGAGTCGCACACGGCGCGCAGCACGTCCAGCGTCTGATAGCGGTCAAACGGAGCGACCTTGATGGCGACCAAGTTGTCGATCTCGCACAGCTCCCGCCAGAATTCGTACGCCAAGGGAATCCCGCCGACGGCCGGCTGCAGATAGAAACCCATGATCGGAATCGTCTCAGAGACCGCTCTTGCATGGTCAAGGAGATCCGTGCGGCTGGCGGATCGCATGGCTGCGAGACTCAGCAGCCCGACGTCGTAACCGAGGTCTGCCGCGACGCGCGCCTCGCGGACCGCCTGATCGGTGCACCCCACGATTCCAGCGATGCGGATCACCGGGTTGTCCGAGGTCTCGCGCGGCTCGTTCATCGTTTCGGCGGCAAGGGCGAGCACGGGCTCATAGAGACCGACCTTAGAATCGTGAATCGCGAACTGCGTGGTGTGCACTCCTACCGCAACACCTCCCGCCCCCGCGGCGATGTAGTACCGCGTGAGCGCGCGCTGTCGCCGCTCGTCCAAGCGTCTCCTCGAGTCAAGGGCCAACGGATGGGCCGGAATCACCGCTCCCGACCGGAGATGCGCACGGACCTTTTCGTCCAACCGCGGATTTGCCGGCATTGCAAGTGAGTTTGATCGCAGGCCGCCGGATCGCTTCAAGCCGCGCCGGCGCCGTGTACGAACGATTTCCCCGTCAATCTCGCGATGATTCTCTCGGCGACGGCGTCCGCGCGAACCTCGATTTCCGCCGGAAGCTGGTCTTGGATCGGGTGGGGTACGTAGACAGCATCGAAATCCGGCCTCCCTAGGGCAGCCGCCTGGGCCCTGGCCGCGGCACGGAAGACGTCAGTCGCGATTGCAACCGTGGGGATTCCGGCATTTTCGATTCGAACCGAGTCGTGCAAACTGCACGTGGTGCATGAGCCTCAATCGGCGAGCGCCTCGATGACCGCCTGTGGCTGCGCCTTTCGCATGTCGGCCAGGACCGCTTCCGGCGCGGGCTTTGCGAACGTGGGCTTTCGAAAGCGCAGAACCTCGGTGACACCGAACTGCTCTCTTAGCAGCGAGTCCAAGCGATCCAAGAAGATCGACCCGCCGCCTTTGCTGATGTCAAGCAGCGCCACGCGTGCGCCGGCGAGCGACCGCAATCGCGGCGCCGCCGCACCCTGCGGGGGAACTCGTTCATCGAGAGGGTTCACCAGAATTGTCGACACGCTCCAGCACCTCCTATCCGCAAGCGACTCGCTTAGCGTAACAGCGCCGCCTCACTACGAGTCAGTCAAAGCCGTGGCATACCATCTGGCTGCCGCGCGGGCCGGTAGCCCATGATCCAATCACCGCGGAGAACTTGCCGGCAGGGCCGCCAGCTACCATCACGCGAATCGACTCGGGCTTGCGGAATTTCCTGTAGCATCGCACTCCGCGAATCAGGCACTCGTCGTAGGACGACGCCTCGTGCGTGCCCTCGCCGCCGTCCCCGTCGTATTCCCGCACGGGAATCCCCGTGTTCCGGTAGAGGAATTCCACGACATCGCGCTTGCTGAATCCGCTGCGATCCAGCGTCGCGGCATGTTCCGGTCCGATCACGACAAGGGCTTCCGACCGCTTGCAGACGCGGTGGCTCCAAAGGTTGGCTAGGACGGGGCAGATCGCTCGAAGCAGCACTTCGGCTGTCCGGGCTTTGTGCTCGCTCACAGCGCACGGGGGCTCCGCGCAATAGAAGGTTACGGCGTTCCGACCCGCCGGAATGCCGAAGTCGGTCGCAAGCGGTTCCCACGGACTGGCTTCCTCGTTCTCGCCGATCACGTAGCTGAACCGGCCCGGATTGCCCATCGTGGACATGTCGATCCGTCCGGGCGCGGCACCGCCGAGATTTCGAAGGATCAGATGGATCGCCCTGCCGATAGTCGAGTTCGCGCGGGCAGCGTTCGAAAAAACGTTGCTGCCGCAAGCGAATCCCAGTTGCAGTCGAACAGGGCCGTTGACGATGGCCAGGGGAGCCGCGAAGTGGGTCGTGCCCTGGACTCCGTGGATATCGAGCCGCTCGTCGCACAGCGCGCGCACCGCGGGCACCAGGACCCGCATGTGCGAGGGCAGGCAACCCGCCATCACCGCGTTGGCCGCGATCTTCTCGACGCTCGCCGGAGCGAAATTCGGAGGGACATGCGCGACCACGTCCTCCGCGTCAAGGCCGCTCGCCGCGATCATGCGGTCGACGCGCCCAACTGTCGGCGGGATGACCGGCAAGGGATCCGCGAAGCCCTGCTCGTAGCAGAATTCCTCCGGCTCCGTATCCGCGGGGACATTCACGCGCGAGGCGCGCCGCGCACGTCGCGCGTACATGTCGACCGGCGCGGCACTCTCGTCGTCGGACTCCGGCTCGAGATGGCGCGAGACGCATCCGGGCTGGAAGTCCGGATTACCGTCGCCGCTCCGGGCAGGATTGGGAACCGGCGAGCCTGAAAGGCCGGCAAGCGCGGCGGACAACCGGTTCAAGTCGGCCTTGTCGAAGCCCTGCGAACTCCCCGCCACCCTGCCTAGCCGGTCCACGAGGAACAGCGCGGGCACCGCTTCCAGACCGTACTCGGCGCTGGCATTCAAGTCGCTGTCGAAGCGCAGGGGGAGCGCCAGGCCAAGGGAATCCGCCAGCTCGCTCGTGGGCTGGGGAGCGTCTTGCGACACGCCGACGACAGTTGCATCGTTTGTGAACTGTCGCGAAAGGTCGTCCAAGTAACGGAGAGACAGATGGCATGCCGGACAGTCGGTCTTGAAGAACGCCAATAAAGCGGGGCCGCTCGGTGGGACCCCATCGATCTCGGGCGCCAGTTGCCCCTCGGCCAGCATGGGCATGCTCAGTCAATGCGATCGAGCGGGCGAAGCAGCGCACATGACGCGTCGGTCGCCACGCGATCCGCCCTATCCTACACAAAGGGGTATCGCGGGTCGCGAGCAACCATTCGGCGAGTGCTGTCCCGAGTGCTAGACTACAGGGCGAAGCGAGGCGCAGTCTCCCTAGCCCTCGATGAAGTTCGGCGTCGTCATATTCCCTGGCTCGAACTGCGATCACGACGCGCTTTACGCGCTCTCGCATAACCTCGGGCAGCCAACGACCCAGATCTGGCACGAGTCAGAGGACTTGGGCGGCGTTGACGCTATCTTTGTGCCGGGCGGTTTCTCGTACGGAGACTACTTGCGGTGCGGCGCTCTGGCGCGTTTCTCCCCCGTCATACGCTCCATACGCCGTTTCGCTGGATCCGGAGGGCTCGTGATAGGTGTCTGCAATGGCTTCCAGATCCTGTGCGAGGCAGGCTTGCTGGAAGGAGCGCTGATACGCAATCAGGGGCTGCGGTTCGTTTGCCGCACGGTCGACTTGGTAGCGGGGACTTCCGAGTCCGCGTTCACTAGCGCCTGCCCTGTCGGGCAGCCCCTTCGGATTCCCGTCGCCCACGGGGAAGGCTGCTACATAGCGGACGAGGCGACCCTCGACCGACTCGAAGCGGAAGATCGAGTCGCATTCCGCTATGCCGGGGCGAACCCGAACGGCTCCTACAGAAACATCGCCGGAGTGCTCGACGAAGGTCGCAACGTCCTCGGCATGATGCCGCACCCCGAGCGCGCTTGCGATCCGGCCGTGGGGTCGACAGACGGCATCGCGGTTTTTCGTTCGATGATTGCCGCCACAGAGGCTCTGAGCGCCAGCCATGCGGCCTGACGTCGACGACCGCGTCGCCGCCGAGCACGGTCTAACAGCCGAGGAGTACCGTCAGGTGACGGAACTGCTCGGCCGGGTCCCCACACTGACGGAGATGGGGATCATCGGAGTCATGTGGAGCGAGCACTGCTCGTACAAGAGCTCGCGATTCCACCTGAAGAAGCTTCCTACGCGCGGCGACCGGATCCTGGTCGGTCCCGGCGAGAACGCCGGCATCGTGGATATCGGAGGAGGCTGGGCCGCAGCCTTCAAGATCGAGTCCCACAACCATCCCAGCTACATCGAGCCGTTCCAAGGCGCGGCGACCGGCGTGGGCGGCATCCTGCGCGACATTTTCACCATGGGGGCCCGGCCCGTCGCGGTGATGGACGCGCTCCGGTTCGGCCCTACCGACGAGACGGCGGTCGGTGCGAACAACCGCCGGATCATTCGCGGGGTGGTCGAGGGCATTGCGCATTACGGCAATTGCATCGGCGTGCCCACTGTCGGCGGAGAATGCGAGTTCGACCCCTGCTTCAGCGCGAACCCGCTGATCAATGTGTTCGCCCTCGGAGTATTCCGCAAGGACTCCATCTTTCTCGGATCAGCGAAGGGAGTCGGCAACCCCGTCATCTACGTGGGCGCCAAGACGGGCCGCGACGGCATCCAAGGCGCCTCGATGGCATCGGCCGAGTTCGACGATGACTCGGAAGCGAAGCGCCCCAACGTGCAAGTGGGCGACCCATTCCTGGAGAAGCTGTTGCTGGAGGCGTGCTTGGAGGCGATGCAAACCGGCGCGATCCGTGGGATCCAGGACATGGGCGCCGCCGGCCTGACCTGCTCTACCGCCGAGATGGGCGGGCGAGGCGGCGTCGGGATCGAGATCGAGCTCGACCTAGTCCCGCAACGAGAGGAGGGCATGACCCCTTGGGAGATCATGCTGTCGGAATCCCAAGAGCGCATGCTATTGGTTGCCGAGCGCGGGCGCGAGGGGGAAGTGTTCGAAGTCTTCAGCAAGTGGGGGCTCGACGCGGTGGAAATAGGGACCGTGACGGGCGACGGACTGCTAAGGGTGAGGCAGCATGGCGCGGTAGTTGCAGAGTTGGGGAACGACTTTCTGAGCGAGGACGCTCCCATGTACGAAAGGCCGTTCACCGCGCCCCGCAGGACAGCGCCTCTTGGCGGCCCGGAATTGCCGGAAGCTTCCGGCGCGGAACTGCTCGCCGGGCTGGAGACCCTGCTGTCCACCGCCGACCTTGGTTCCAAGCGGTGGATCTGGGAGCAGTACGACTATCAGGTACGCACTAACACGACCGCCGGACCCGGGGGCGACGCCGCCGTGATTCGCATCAAGGAGGCGGGAGTCTCGCTCGCAATGGCCTTGGACGGCAACTCGCGCTACTGCTCGCTGGACCCGCGCCAAGGAGCGAAGCTGATCGTTGCGGAGTGCTGTAGGAACCTAGCCACTGTCGGCGCGGAGCCGATCGCGGCAACCAACAACTTGAATTTCGGAAATCCGGAAAAACCGGATATCATGGCTCAGCTCGTGGAGGCGATCGAAGGCCTGGGCGACGCGTGCCGACATTTCGGAACGCCGATTACCGGCGGCAACGTGAGCCTCTACAACGAGACTTTGGGGGAAGGTGTCAATCCTTCGCCCGTGGTAGGCATCGTCGGGATAGTCGAACACATGGACGCCCCGGCCGGTCCGTGCTTCTTGGCGCCGGGGAATGCAGTAGTGTTAATTGGGGGGCTGCTGCCAACTGCTGGCGGCCAGCTTCACATGAGATTCGGTTCCTCCCAATACGCTAGGGCTGTGCTTGGCCGAAACTGGGGCCTGCCACCTGCGCTGGATGCAGACTACGAGTCGGCGGTACAAGAGGCGACACGGAGAATCGTCCGTCGCGACTTGGCGCATTCGGTTCACGACGTGGGGGATGGAGGGCTGGCAGTCGCCCTCGCCGAATGCTGTTTCGGCCCGCAGCCCGTCGGAGCCGCGATCGACCTGAAGACGGATCTGCAAGCGCTGTACGCGCTATTCCACGAAGCACCTTCGCGAGTTCTGGCGGAGGTCTCGCCGCAAGACCTGCCGGAAGTGATCAGTATCGCAGCGGACCTAGGGGCAGACGCGACGATAATCGGCGAAACCGCCGAATCGATGTTGGCCGTAAAACTAAACGGAACCGAGTGTTTCGAAGCTTCCCTGTCTCACTTGCACGCTCTCTGGGACAGGGCTTTCGAAACCCGACTGGAGGTCCAATGAGCACCGAATCCAAGCCTTCCGGAAGCAGGCTCGTCGAAATCGACCCCGAGGATCGCTTTCGCGAGGAGTGCGGAATCTGCGCGATATTCGGGCATCCCGAAGCGGCGAACCTCGCTTATCTCGCCCTTTACCAGCTGCAGCACCGCGGCCAGGAGAGCGCGGGCATTAGCTCGAGCGACGGCGTGACGGTCAAGACTCACAAGGGAATGGGCCTCGTCAACGAGATATTCGGCGAGGCGGAGCTCCGCCAGCTCAAGGGCCACATGGCCATCGGCCACACGCGCTACTCGACGGCTGGAGACGTCAGCCCCCTGAACGCACAGCCGTTCTACGTCGAATGCAACAAAGGCTCCCTTGCGGTGGCTCACAACGGGAACCTGACGAACGGCCACGCGCTGCGACAGGAGCTGGAGATGTCCGGGTCGATCTTTCAAGCGACCAGCGACACGGAAGTAATTCCCCACTTGATGGCTCGCTCACGCGAGCCGAACTTGCGCCATGCGCTGCGAGAGTCCCTGCTGCGGCTCGAAGGAGCGTACTCTCTAGCGCTGCTTAGCTCAGGTCAAATCATCGTGGCGCGTGACCCGCGTGGCTTTCGTCCGCTGGCCTACGGGACGATGAGGCACAGCGGACGAGACGTTCACGTATTCGCCTCCGAGACCTGCGCGTTCGATCTGGTCGGCGCCAAGTACGAGTGGGACGTCAAGCCCGGGGAGATGGTCATCGTCGGCGAAGCAGGCGTGTTCCGCCAGCGGTTCGCCCCGGCGCTTGCTCTATCGCAATGCGTCTTCGAGCACGTGTACTTCTCACGGCCCGACTCGATCGTGTTCGGCCGTGCCGTGCAGGAGTCCAGGGAGGCGCTTGGGCGGCGCCTCGCCCAGGAAAGCCCCGTGGCCGCGGATTACGTGGTGCCAGTGCCGGATTCGGGCAACGCCGCCGCGATCGGCTTTTCGAACGAATCCGGGATCCCGTTCAGCAACGGGCTAATCCGCAATCACTATGTGGGGCGCACCTTCATCGAGCCGAAGCAGTCGATCCGCAATTTCGGCGTCAAGCTGAAGCTCAACCCGGTACGGCATATCGTGGAGGGCAAGCGCATCGTGCTGGTGGATGATTCCTTGATCCGAGGAACGACAAGCCGCAAGATCGTGGGCATCATGCGCGACGCCGGGGCCAGGGAGGTCCATTTGCGGATCTCGTGCCCGCCCACGATTGCCTCGTGCTACTACGGTGTCGACACTCCAGACACCAGCGAGCTGATCGCGAATCGAATGTCAGTGGAAATGATACGGGAGCACACGGGAGCCGACTCGCTCGCCTACCTGTCCCTCAAAGGGCTCAAAGGCGCCGTGGCGGACAGTGGCGGACAGTATTGCTATTCGTGCTACACCGCGAAATACCCGACCAAACTAGTGCATATCGACCAGTTGGTGCAAGACTACCGGATGAAGAACTCGCTTGAGGATCGGTTCGCCTGGCGATCGCGCCGGGCCCAGTAGGGAACGGGTCGCCCTTGCACAAAACGGCGCAACGACAGCGGTATTATCGAAATCCGCGTTGCCGCGGTTGCAAAATGCGTGTAACCTCGTAGGCGCCTGGCTCAGAAGCCCGCGTCGCCGATAGGAGAATCGCATGAAGGAACGCACACTGATCTTGACCTTGTTCTGCCTGCTGGCAGGACTGGCTTGTGTCGTCGCAACCCAGGATGAGGAGGGCGGCACAGCCCCCGCCTACCAAGTCGTACATGGCTGGCCCTCGCTTCCGGACGGTTACGCGTTGGGCCAAGTCGTTGGCGTCGATGTCGACAGCCAGAATCGCGTTTGGGTGTTTCACCGGGCGGCCAGGCCGGTCCTATGCATCGACGGTGAAACCGGCGAAATCCTCTCGTCCTTCGGCGACGACATGTTCGAGAACGAGCACGGGCTGGCCGTCGATGCGGATGACAACGTATGGGTCACCGACGCGGACACTCACGTCGTGCAGAAGTACAGCCCCGAAGGAGAACTGCTGATGGCCTTGGGCATCAAGGGGGAAGCCGCCGAGGACGAGATGCGCTTCAACAAGCCCACGGATGTCGAGGTAGCGCCGGACGGCTCGATCTACGTGACGGACGGCTACGGCAACAACCGCGTTGTCAAGCTCGACAGCGACGGCACGTTTGTGACGGCCTGGGGTACCAGGGGCACCGAGTCGGGCGAGTTCGACACGCCGCACGGAATCGCCATCGGTGGCGACGGGCGGGTCTATATTGCCGACCGCGGCAATTCCAGGATGCAGGTTTTCGACGCCGACGGCAAGTTCCTATCCGAGTGGAAGAGCGACGAGATAGGAAGACCTTGGGGCGTCGACATCACTGCGGATGGGAACTTGGTCGTGGCGGACGGCGGCGATCTCACGAACACCGCATACGACCGCAACGGCGCGCTGCTGATGACGGCTGATGGCGAGGTGATCGAGCGCTGGGGATCCTACGGCAGCCAAGACGGCCAGTTCTATTGGGCCCACGACATTGCGGCCGGGGCCGACGGTGCAGTGTACGTGACAGACGTCAATGTAGGCATGCGAGTGCAGAAGTTCGTTCGACGGTAGTCAGCTCCTGGCAAGTCGTTTGGCGCCGCGGAGGGAGCCCTACTTGGCGGCAGTGCCAAAGCCAAGGACTCGTGCGGTCGCGAATCATAAAGAATCGAGCGTATTGCGGGATGACACAATTGTAGAAACGCTTCGCTCTAAGAGGCCCTGCTCTGGCTTGGTGGCAGTGGCCTTGCAAACCAGCTTATGAGTCCTGATTTCGTCCGAAATCTTCCTCTTTGCTGTTGAACCACCACGGATGATCCTGGTATCTACTGACTGATCAAGCGTTCATTCAAGCAGAGATAATGCTTGTCAAAAATGGCGGTTATTGGCCCTGCGAACGTGTTTCTCGAAGCGCGACTGAGACCAAGACCTGCCACATTTCACAGCCCATCCACCGATATCACGAGTGAGCGATCCTATGCTGACTTCAATCCACGTAAAGGAATTCGTTCGATCCAATTAGCATGTGAGCAAAGCTCTCCACAGACTTCGCGTGGGCTTCCTCCTCCGTAGCGTTCGCGCGGGCATACAACTTTCGCTGGCTTGCCAGATGCTCTAGAGCGAGCGCGACCTCTTCGCCCGTTGGTTCCCTCGCGAGGACGAGACGGTACGCTGCCGCAGTGATTCTCGCATCGGTCTGATTTCCAGCAGCGTGATCCATGACACGCCTAGCGGCAGTTGTTGCGTTCTGAAACACGAAGTCGCTATTCATCAGCGTGAGCGACTGCAGTGGGGTGGCCGACGGCGACCGGCGCGTGCAGGTCGTGTCGATGCTCGGAAAGTCGAACGTTCCCATGAAGGTCGAGGGCCACGTCCGGCGGGCTAGCAGATAGACGCTGCGACGCTGCGAGCCTTGCCCGGCTGCGACTTGCAGGCCGTCGGACCGGGATTCCAGCTTCACGGGCGGACCCCCGAGAGAACGGTCAAGCCGACCTCCGACCGCGAGTATCGAATCGCGCAGCGCCTCGGCCTCCAAACGGCGCAGCGGCATGCGCCAGAGCAGGCTGTTGGCAGGATCTTCTACCTCAGCGCGCTCGCGAGCTGCATTGTCCGTGCGTCGCGACGACTGTCTGTAAACCGAGGACCGCATGATCAATTTGTGCAGCCGCTTTGTCTTCCAGCCATGCTGGACGAAATCGACAGCCAGCCAGTCGAGCAGCTCTTGGTGCGTAGGAATCGATCCGTTGCGCCCGAAGTTATCCGGCGTCGCAACGATCCCCGTCCCGAAGTGGTGCTGCCAAATGCGGTTGACTATAACCCGCGCTGTCAACGGATGCCGTGGATCGGTCAGCCACTCCGCCAGCGACAGCCTGAAACCGGTGGTCTCGCCGACTCGGTTCGGGGAGGGCGAAGCAAGGCAGTCGTCATCCGGCTTGCACAGGACGGAAAGAAATCCCGGCTTGACCACGGGCCCGGGTGACTCGACGCTCCCCCGCTGCAGCAGGCGGATTGCCGGGAGCCCTTGGCCGTCCCACAGTGCCTGTACCTGCTGAAGTTCGTTGCGGTAGCCCGTCCATGTTCGCAGGTCCTCTCTTAACCGCGCTAGCCGGTCCTTGTCCACAGCCGAGGCTCGATCCAAGATCTCTTCGTCACTGACTTTGACGCTCGAACCGAACTTCTCGACAAGATACTTCTGCACCTCGGTGCGATGCTTCGCTTCGGTGGCGACCGATACCCGCAGGTCGTCTCGGATTGCGCTCGGGACATGCTCGAGCCTTGCTTCGCGGATCTTGTCGCGATACGGCTCGCGGATGTCCTCCATGCGTGCCGTCAGCTTCTTGACTTGCGCGTCGACGGATTCGTTGTGCTTGTCGACACGGTCCTTCTCGGCGGCGGAAACCGTGTAAAGCAAACGATTCTTGGGCTGGATCCAGTCCGACGGATTGTACCCTCCCGTGAGAAGCGCAAGAAATCGGTAGTAATCGCGTTGCGGGATTGGATCGAACTTGTGGCTGTGGCAGCGAGCGCACGTGAGAGTTAGGCCAACGGCGCTGCGTGAAATCTTGTCGATCAACGCGAACAGCGTGTCGTAACGGTCGGCCGGACGATCCGAGATGTCTTCGTTGGTGGCGTCGAGAACCGTGCGCAGGTAGCCCGTCGCGATCAGCGCCTCGAGCATCTCGGGCGCATAACGCTCGGCATTGCGCCAATCGAAGAGTTCGTCGCCGGCAAGTTGCTCGGTCAGGAACCGGTTCCACGGCTTGTCCTCGTTAAAGGCATCGATCACGTAGTCGCGATATCTCCACATTCCGGGCGCGAGGATCGGGCTGTCGGCTCGGAAGTCCTTGCCGGAGGTGTCGACGTAGCCGGCCGCGTCAAGCCAGAACCTTCCCCAGCGCTGCCCGTAAGAAGGAGACTCCAGCAGGGCGTCGATAAGACGTTCGTAGGCGTCCGGTCGCTTGTCCGAGAGGAACTCGGCCGCCTGCTCGGGAGAAGGGGGAAGGCCCCACAGGTCGAAGTATGCTCTTCGGAGGAGCGCCTGCCGCGAGGCGGGAGTCGAGAGAGCAAGCTCGCGTTCCTCGAGCTTCTCGATGATGAATGCGTCAATCGGAGTCTGCACGCGATTACGAGCCCGGACCCTGGGTGGGTCGATAGGCGCAGGCCTCTGAAATGCCCAGTGCTGCCGATCCCCCGGCGTGACTGGTGGCGCCTCGGCTTCCGTGAAGGCTCGGTCTAGGCGATCGCCAGAATCGACATAGTCGGTGAAGTTGCCTTCGTCAATCCACCCTCGGATCAACTCGACTTGCTCCGGGCTCAGGCGTTCGGCCGCCCCCTCCGGAGGCATCACCCCGCTCACGAGCTGGCGCACGAGAATGCTCTTCTCGGAGAACCCCTCAAGCACCACAGGTCCGTGCTGGCCGCCCCGGAGGGTCGACGCAAGCGTCCGGAGGTCGAGTCCGGATTGCGGTTGCTCTCCGCCATGGCAAGCTACACAGCGCTCGATGAACAGCGGCTGTATTCCCTGCTCGAACCGAGCTATCTGCCTGCGAGCCGCTTCTGGGATTTCGTCCGCTTGCTTCGAATGGGCTCCCTCCTGAATCCATCGCCGAATGGTTTCTACTTCTGCCTCCGGCACATGGCTCTTGAAGGCAGGCGGAGGCATCTTGCCTTGGGAGACCTTGAGATACAGCTTGCTTTCTTCCGCAGCCCCCTTCTTGACAACGGGCCCGTTAAACCCACCCCGGAGGACAGATCGGGCGCTCCGAAGATCAACCCCTTGCTCGGGCGAGCTCTTGCCGTGGCATGTCAGGCAATAGGTCGAGAGGATCGGCTGAACATCGTCTTCAAAGACGGGCACATCCCCGATTTCGGCGGGAGCGGCGATCGGGGCCGTCGCGATCACCAGGACGGCGAGCAAGGGCAGCCTCATCCCGCCATGACCTCGTTGGCAAGCAAGTCGCCGACGACCCGCGCACCCGTCACGGTCACGTCGGAAGGAGTTTCCATGCGACCGCCGTGCGGGAATTGCGTCCTGCGGTGGTCAAGTCCCAGCTGATGAAGCACCGTTGCGATCATGTCAGGCACGCTCACCCGATCCACGACCGACTTGTAGCCGAAATCGTCGGTCTGCCCGTAGATCAGTCCCGGCCTGAATCCTCCGCCCGCGAACCATATCGTGAAGGCATTGCGGTTATGATCGCGGCCGTCGCTGTTCTGGGTGGTTGGCAAGCGACCGAACTCGCCGGCCCACATCACGATCGTTTCGTCGAGCAATCCCCTTTGGGCCAGATCCTTGACGAGCGCCGCAGCCCCCTGATCGGTCTCCGTGGAAATGACCGGCATGCCTTCCTCGAGCTTGTTGTGGTGATCCCACGGCTGTCCCGGCTTGGTCATCACCTGGACGAAGCGAACTCCTGACTCGACGAGCCTCCGGGCAAGAAGGCAGCGCCTACCGTACGAACCGCGAATCGGATCGTCGATCCCGTACAGCTTCTTTGTTTCGGGCGGCTCGCTATCGATATCCAGCACGTCCATCGCCTCGACCTGCATGCGGGCGGCCAGCTCGAAGTTCTGGATCCGGGATTCGAGCTCGGTCTCGCCCGGATGCGCGTCGAGGTGGAGCTTGTTGATCCGCGACAGGTAGTCCAGACCCGCACGTTGCGCGCCCGGAGGCATCTGTCTCGCCGGTTCGAGGTGGTGCACCGGCGATCCGCTCATGTTGAATTCCACGCCTTGGTACAGCGCCGGGAGGAAGCCGTTGGCCCAGAGCTGCTTGCCGCCCACCGTGTACCCCTGCGGATCCCGCAACACGACATATGAGGGGAGATTCTGGTTCACCGTGCCGAGGGCGTAGCTGATCCATGCGCCCATGACGGGGCGGCCGGGGAAGATCTTGCACGTGAGCAGCATGTTCAACCCCTCGAGGTGGTTGTTGTGCTCGGTATGCATCGAACGGATAAAGCACAGCTTGTCGACGATCTCGGCGTGGTGGGGCAGCACTTCCGAAATGTCCATGCCGCAGTCGCCGTGCTTGCGGAACTCGAATGGCGAGGCAAGCAGAGTATTCTTGTTGCCCGGCTGGTGGATCTCCACCCCGTCCGGATGCGGCTGTCCAGCGTACTTCGCGAGCATGGGCTTGGGGTCAAACAGGTCCATCTGGCTCGGCCCGCCGTTCTGGACGAGCTGGATGACTGCTTTCGCTCGGCTGGGGAAGTGCCCCTTGCGAGGCCGCAAGTCGCTGTACAGTGCCGGCGACGCCGCATCCGCCCCCTCGGCAAGGAGCTGCGAAAGCACAATGCGCCCGAAGCCCAAAGCGCTCATGCCGAGCAGGCCGCGACGTGTCAACAGGTGCCTCACGCCAATTCTCACGTTCCGTTGACAGCATAGAACAACCGGTTCTATTCGTCCATTGATCCTGTCCGGGCAAGCGGCTGCCAAACAGCCTAATTGATCGAAACGGCGAAGATTCCCGGCCTGTGCCGCGCGCTAGCCGCGGTGTATACTGTGGCAGCGTCCGGCGCGGTGCAGCCGGGTCCCTCAGGAGGCAAAGTGAGACGTACGTATCTTTCGGCTGGCGCGGTCCTCGGGCTGGCATCCGCACTTTCGATTCCGGCTGGCGCAGAGAGCCACCGGATGTTCAACACCGTGAAGCAGAAGCTCGCCGAAGGCAAGCAGGTCGTGGGCGGGACGATCTACACCTCGGATCCGGGAATCTACTGCTCGATGGCGAACGCTGGATTCGACTTCACGTGGATCGAAATGCAGCACAGCCCGCTCACCTACGACCAGGTGGCGAAGATGATCTGGGCCTGTCGCGATGCCCCCGCCATCCCCTTCATCCGTGTACCAACTCCGACGGAAGGGGACATCCAGAAGGCTACTGATATCGGAGCACTGGGAATCGTCGTGCCGATGGTCGACAGCGTGCAGGAAGCCGAAGACGGGGTCACGTACGCGAAATACCCGCCGCGTGGCAAGCGCAGCCAAGGCGGCGGGCAGTACGGCCGCCTCTGGGGTTCGGACTACCGTGCGGCGGCCAATGACAACATCATGGTCGTTGTCATGATCGAGTCGCCCGCGGGAGTCGATATCGTCGACGAGGTCGCGGCCATCGACGGAGTGGACGTCGTGTTCGCGGCCAGCGGGGACATAGGCAGCTTCACTGGCTGGCAGCGTGACGACCCGCGCTACATGGCGCTGATCGAGAAGATCAAGGTCGAAACCCTGAAGGCCGGCAAGATCCTTGCTGGCCCCTTGGCGTGGCGCGACCGCGAGGGCTTCATGTTCTTTCAAGGGCCTTCCGAGGGCAGCCTGATCCGAGACGGCGCGAAGGGGGCGCTCCAGCAAGCTCCCGAGGCCATGAAGGACGTGGCGACCGGAGACGAGGCCAACTAGGTCCGACGAGCGGCTGGCAATCGCGGTTGGGACTGGTCGGCGGAATGGACCTTCGCCGAACGGGATGAATGCACGTCAAGCCCCGATGGGACGGGTTCCGCCGAGCAGGATTGCGACATAGCCCCGCAAGCGCTGACGTGATCGCACTGTAGAAGGACCGAAGCGGTCGCGGTCGCAACGGCCAGCGCTGTACGGGATCCCACAAGCGGTCACGGGACCGAACTACGGCTTGGCGACAAGCAGGAAAAGGTAGAGCAGCGGCAAGTAGAGCACCGACGCCTTAAGCAGTTCCCTAGCGCGCGCGCGCGTGCAGTTCCTTGCCAGTCTCAGGCCACAGACCAGATATCCGACGCCTAGCAAGAACGACGGAATCGCGTACCAAGACGCCACCATCCCCAGCCACGCCGGTGCCATCGAAAGCGGAACCAGCAAGGCGGCGCTGGCTAGGATTTGCCGATTCGTGGACTCTCCCGACGGCTCGATGACCGGCAGCATGCGGATCCCCGCGCGACGGTAGTCCTCCCGGTACATCCAGGCGATCGCATAGAAATGCGGGAACTGCCATAGGAACAGGATCCCGAACAGCACCCACCCCTCCAGTCCCACGCTACCCCGCAGGGCAGCCCAGCCCAAAAGCGGCGGCACGGCGCCCGGAAACGCTCCCAGCGCCGTGGACCACCATGTCCGCTTCTTCAGGGGCGTGTACACGAAGTTGTACGCCACCACCGTGCAGACGCCCAGAGCGAAGCTCAACGCGTTGACGCCGACCAGCAGGTACACCAGCCCGACCAACGTCAAGCCGGCGGCGAACAGCAGCGCGGACCGCGGCTGCACCCGTCCGGAAGGAAGCGGGCGAGACAGGGTGCGCCGCATCCGGGCGTCCGTGTCGCGCTCCCACCACTGGTTCAGGGCTCCCGTACCTGCCGCGAGCAGGGCCGTGGCGCACAACGCGTGAACCGCCTGGGCCAGAGGAAAAGGTCCGTCAGCCGCCAAGTAGCAGCCCATGACCGTCGACATCAGGATCAGCCAGACAATCGAGGGCTTGGCGAGCTCGTAGTAGTCGCTCAGGACCGTCCCCGCGGCCGCAACCTGCGAGATCCGCGCCGTGGTCTGCGGGTTCCCGTTCATGCCGCTACAGCGAATTCCAGGAAAGAGACCGGCGACTTATCCGGCTGTGAAGGCGAAATCGACCTGCTGGCTCTCGCTAGGCCCGATCGTGATCTCGGATTCCTGCTCGCCGAGCCGCTCGTGCACGGCTTGCAGCGTGTAGGTCCCCGGAGGCAAATTGCCGATCTCGAACGTGCCCTCCGCATCGGTCACCGCGAAGTACGGATGCTCGACAACGTGAATGTAGGCCTGCATCCAAGGATGGATGTTGCACTTCACCGCGATCTTCAGCTCGGAGCGCGGGAACTTGTAATCGATCGCCGGCGCGCCCGACGTTTGCGACCTGTTCCATTCCCGGTTCTGGCGCGGCAGCGGATGAACGTTGTGCGTCGTCGGGTCGGAATTCGTAATGTTGAGAGCCTGTCCCATCTGGACCGCGACAACATGCGGCTTGTAGATGCAGCCGTCTTGGTCCAGATTCACCAGGTCGGTGCGCACGGGGAACCGCTTGCCTTCCAAGCCCTTCGAGATCCAAACCAGGACGTGCTGCAGCTTGCCGTCGTTGACTACGACCCGATCGGACGGCACGCGGCCGCCGTGCATCTGCATGCAATCCGGCTCGGCGCTCATGTTGATCGGAGGGAAGCGCGGCGCATCTCCGGAAAAGGACGCCATGCCGGTCACTGTGGCGGCAGTGGCCGGATCGACATTCACCATCACGCCCGCGGCCGACTCGCCGGCCGCCGGATCGCCTCCGCTTCCACCAGCCGTCTTGGCATCGTACTCGTCGAAATAGTTATCTCCGCCGCAGGCGAAAGCCAGCGCCAAGGCCGGCACAAGCAGCATCACGCAATGATTACGATTGAACACGCCATCTACCTCCAAAAAGCGTTACTACCCTCATTGTAGGGCTTGCAGCCGACGCAGTTCCGCGTTGTCCATCTGGAACATGTAGCGCGTCAGCAAGTCGGCGTGGTCGCCCTCATAGCGCCGCGCCTGGGCCGGAATCTCGCCGGCGAACACCCACCGGTCGCCGTCCTGCTGGAATAGCTCGGACGGCATCGCCGTGCCGGGCGCGATCGAGGCCGGCTCGAGCATCCAGCGGTAGGTCCAATTGGGCTTGAGACGCTCCGCCGCAATCAGGAAGTTCGGCGCGGTCGCGTCGACATCCTGGGACGGGATGCCCGTCATATGGCACCTCAGGCACGGCGCCGCGTCGCTCGTGAATAGCTGCCGCCCGATCGATCGATCGGACTGGCTCAGAGGCTCCATCTCCTCCGGCATGTAAGGCACCGGCTGCGAGTCGCGCGCCATGAAGAACTTCGTGAGGTTCGAGAGCTGCCGATCCGAGAAATAGAAGGTCGGCATGCGAGCGTGCAGGTAGCGCCGCACGCCGTTCCGATCCGTGTCCGAGTCGCTGAGCGCCGGGTTGCGCAGGAACTGCGTCAGCCACTCGGGCTGCACGCGCGCTCCCTCCGTGTACAGCTGGGGCGGCAGCTGCTCTGCCCAGTCCGGATCGTCGACGTAGCGCGGCATCGTCATGAACGACGATACGTTGCCCGGACGGATCTGGTGGCACCCCGTGCAGTTGTGACGCGTGATGATCCACCATCCCTCTTGGACGGCTGCCAGCTCGTCTTCCGGCTCGAATCGGTATTGCTCGGGGAAAGTGGTCTCCACGGCACCCAGCAGGAATGTGGTCAGTGCGTTGATTTCATCGGACCTGAGGTTGAAGTTCGGCATTCGCAGGCGCTCGAGGTGTTCGCGTTCCTTGCCCTCGTCGAAGAACGCCGGGTTCTCGAGCTTGCGCTCGAAGAAGCCCTTGTGCGTGTGCCAGCCCTCCATCTCCGCTTCGTGCGTCTTGAGCGCGAAGTCGAGTCGATCGATCGGCTTGCTGCCCTCTAGGGTGAGGTCTGTGCCAATGCGGCCCTCCTCCTCGAGGCCCGAGATCTCGTGGCAGCCGGCGCAGCCGTAATGCCGGATCGCATCGAGCCCCGCGGCCGCCATCTCGGGTTCGTCCATGAAGGTTGCGTCCGGGTATTCCTCGTCGGTGCGCTGCTCGCTGAGATAAGTGGCGATGTCCCGCGACTCCTGGAAAGTCAGGCGCAGGCTGGGCATGACCGGCCGCGGCCGCATCTCGTCCGGCACGTCCGGATCCGGCGTCACCTCGGACGGGTCGTGGATCCAGCGGACCATGTAGTCGTAGTTCATCTTCTCGCCGACCCGGCTCAGGTTGGCGGCGAAGCTGCCGCCAATGCGGCCGGCGCCCTCTCCGATCGAATGGCACCCCAGGCACCCGCGCGTCTCGAAAAGCTCCTTGCCGCGTTCGGAGTTGCCGCGCGGGTGCTGGACAAGCTCGCCGTCCAGCGCGTTCTGCCAGAGATAGGCCGAAATCTGCTGCACCTCTTCGTCCAGAAGGCGGAACACCGGCATCTTGGAACCCGGGCGGAAGTCGTGCGGATTCTTGATCCAGCCGGGAATCCATTCCTTGCGGTCCTTGAGCTTGATCTCCTTCAGGCTCGGCCCGAATTTCTTCACTTCCCGCGCTAGGTTCGCCTCCTCGACCTCTAGGTTGTGAATCTCCGCATCGATGCGCGTGTTCGTCAGCCGCAGGTCCTCGGCTCGCGCGTAGTAGCGCTGCGACATGGCGCGATCAGGCGTGGTGTCGCCCAGGTCGAGGCTGACGCGCATCGCCTTGGCGTTGGCTTCCCTGTTGGCGTTCAGATTCCGCATGTCCTGCCGCACGAGCGTGAGCTCTTCCGACTCGGCATCGAAGCCGTCGAAACGGTGGCAGCCCCAGCAGCCCTTGTTCATGTAGAGCTCGCGCCCCATGTTGAGCGTCTCCGCGCCGACCGTCACGATCTCCTTGGCGTGGCACTGATGGCAACCGGCTTCCACGTTCTCCGGGAAGTACAGCGGCCAGAGCCAGAACTTGTGGCGCCCATGCCCCTTGGTCACGCTGCGCGTCGCGCGACCGTTGCCGTTGTGGCAGGACGAGCATCCGAATTCCTCCGGATCGTGGATGTCCAGCAATTCCGGCCGCGGGTGGCTCTGGAAGACAGGATAGATCAGGTCGGTACGTGCGATCTCGACGGGCTCGCGAATGCCGAGGTGGCAGGATTCGCAGCGGTCCACCAGGTCGATGTCAAGCAGATGGATCTGCTTGATCCCGATAGGGAAGTTGCGCATTTCGGCGACCAGGCCGTCGATCTGCGCGGAGCCGAGGCCCACGAGTCGGTCCGACATGAGCGCATCGCGTTCCTGGCGCACCCTGTTCGCCTCTTCCAGCTTCTCCAGCCGCTCGGCCTGCAGCGCCGCGCGCTGCTCCTGCAGCCCGAGGAATTCCTGCTCGAGCTCCTCGAACTGCATCTCGAGCTCCTCGGTCCCTCCCGAGCCGTCGGCCAAGGGCAGCTCGACTTCAACGACCCTCGCCCTGATTTCTTCGATGTCCTCGCGGAGTGCAGACTTGCGGTCTTCGTCCTCCGAGACCTCGATCAGGTAGCGGATCGAGTCGATCTCACTGCGCAGGACCTGGAACGCGTTCCGCGCGGCGGTCATGCGGGGGATGACGCCTTGCCCGACCCTCCGGTCGATCCCGGCGATGTCGGCCAGGACCTCGCCCTCGGCGGAGGCGAGCTCGGCGCTGACCTCCTGGTATTCGGGAGAATTGCGGATCGCCTCTTCCTTAGCGGCCTGCTCGGGCCGCAGCTGCATGAGGAAGCCGGTGTAGTATCCGCGGAACCGCGCCTGGTACTCCTTGTACGGGCGCATCACCTCCACCTCGTCGTACACCGCCCACACGAGAGACGCCATCAGCAGCAGCATCGAAACCAGCAGGTGGACGCTGTAGGACTTCGTGGTAATCGGATCCGGGGGGACCTTGTTGTCTTTTGCCATGAATAACCCTAGTTTCTGGAACCTTCCGCCTACACCGCAGCTACACGTTGAACCAAGGCGTGACCCAAACGTACTTGATGCGGAACAGCAGGCGCGCCGCGATCTTGAGAGGCAGGGCCAGCATGACGATCAGCAGAGCCTGCAGGATCGCGTACTGGAGGAGCGACATGCGGTCGAGGATCTTGCGCGAGAACTCGGTTGCAGTGATGAGGCGGTGACACGCGTACCCCGAAACGGTGGCGAATCCGCCCACGACCAAGCCCCCGAAGATACCGATCCAAGGTTGCGAGGTAATGCCTACGATCTCGTGCAGGTCGCGGTTGATCTCGAAGATCAGCCGGTTGTGATCCCAGGTCATGCCGGGCCAGAACCACATCCAGCCCGGTCCGCGGATCAGCGTGCCGATGACGATCATCGTGGACCAGAGGATGATGAACCCGAAAATGAACGTCCAGATCGCGAACCGCCTCTGCTTGTAGGTGTAGTAGCCGTTGCCGAGGGGGTTCTCGTCGATATAAGGGATGACGATCAGCCCGACAATGATCAGGGTCGGCATTAAGACGCCCGCGATCCACGGGTCGAAGTACACCAGCATTTCCTGCAACCCGAGGAAATACCACGGCGCCTTGGAAGGATTCATGGTCAGGGAGGGGTTGGCCGGCTCCTCGAGAGGGGCGTCGAGCGTGATCGACCAGACCATGAGGATGATGGTGACGATCACCGCGGCCAGGAATTCCATCCGCAGCAGGTAGGGCCAGACGCTGACCTCCCGCGCCCATCCCTTCCGGAAGGGATGGGCCTTGCGGTGGTGGGTCCTCGCCAACTCTTTGTCGTTGGACAGCTTCTCCGCCAGGCGGTCGTTCGCAAAGGCCTGCCTGAGCCCGTACCAGGTGAAGAAAGGAATGATGAACAGCATTCCCACGATGGGAATGTTGTCCGGCAGGGAAACAATCGTCCAGAGTTGATGCCAATCCATGGTGTTGATTCCTTCGCTTCGTCCCGCCTACCTGCGCAGCGGCTTGATCTCGCTTTCGAGCATGACCCGGGCCGGTCCCGAGATGCCGCCGTCCTTTCGGACACGCCAGAAATGGACGATCATGAATGTTGCCGCGAAGCCCGGGATGGCGATGCAGTGCCAGATGTAGGCCCGCAGCAGGGCGTTCGCGTCCACGATCGAGCCCCCTAGCAAGGCGAACCGCACGTCGTTGAACGGAGTCATGCCTAGCTGCGGCCCGAAGGGTCCTTCGTGACCGAGCATGGGCGTGGCGCGAGCCATGTTCGTGCCCACCGTCACCGCCCAGAAGCCGAGCTGGTCGTCAGGCAGCAGGTAGCCAGTGAACGACAGAAGCAGCGTAAGCACCAGCAGGATGACGCCTATGGACCAGTTGAACTGACGTGGCTTCTTGTACGAGCCCGTGAGGAACACGCGAAACATGTGCAGCTGCACCGTGAGGACCATGGCGTGGGCGGCCCACCGATGCATGTTGCGCAGCAGCTTGCCGAACGGCACGTCGTGCTCGAGATAGAGGATGTCGCGGAATGCCTGGACCTTCGTCGGGTGGTAGTAGAACATCAGCAGGACGCCCGTCCACGTCAGCACCCAGAAAAGGTAGAAGCTGATGCCGCCCATGCCCCACGTGAAGCTGTAGCGAACCGCGTCGCGATTGACCTTGGCGGGGTGCAGGTGCAAGAAGACATTGCTCAGCACGCCCAGCGTGCGGCTGCGGGCCGTCTGGTCGTGCTTTACGCGAAAGATGGACTTGTAGACCTCGCTCTTGGTCGGCGCCTGGATGGCCTTGAGGTCCATCTGGGCTTTCTTCTTGATTTCGTCCGGGTCGATGTTCACTCCCAGGAGCGTGCGGGCCCCGTTCTCGCTGCCGTTGGTCGACTGCGTGACCGCTTCCTTCTCGGCGCCGGCGCCTTTGTTGTCAGCCATGTTGTGTAGTACCTCCCGAGGTCAGACCTGGATGTAGCTGCCCGCGTTGTCGAACTGGGTGGGCTGGCCCTTCTCCTCGCGGTACAGGACGCTCGTGTCGACGACGATCCGCCCCTGCGTGTCGAGCTCGACATACGCCCGGTCCATCGGGCGCGGCGCCGGGCCCTCGTAGTTGCGGCCCTCGGGATCGTAGCCGCTGCCATGGCACGGGCACTTGAACTTGGCCTCGCTGAGCTTCCAGTCCGGCGTGCAGCCCAGATGGGTGCAGCTGGCGAATATCACAAAAAGCCGGTCCGCTGTGCGAACCACCCAGATGCGCTTGCTCTTCTGGAACCGCGTGTCAACGCCGATCGGGTAGTCCGCCGGCAGGCCGATCCGGAACTGCGTTCGCGGCTCGAAAATGGTCCGCGGAAAGAAGAAGCGCAGGAACATCAGGAAATTCGCCGTCAGAAAGCCTCCTGTCAGCAGCCCGACCAGCCGCCGTCGCGATTGGATGCGAATCTCCTCGTCCGTGCCTTCGGACCGGATGCTCGATTTAATTCGGTCGATAAGCGAAGCGCGGGCCGTTCCCCCGGCTTGGTCTTCCGACATACGTACCCCCCACGTTGTGGATGTTCCGGGATCCCGGAACCTCGGTGCCTTCGTTTATTGTAGAGAAGCTTGAAGGGCTGCGACAAACGGCGCGTTTGAACGCGGTCGGAGCGTCGCGCTGTCAGCCCTCGGCGGCTCGGGCCAGGATCCTCCGAGCATGCTCCAAGTCGTCCGGCGTGTCCACGCTCACGCCGATATGATCCTCGGTCTCGACTACAGCAATGCCGTGCCCGTGCTCCAAGGCGCGCAACTGCTCGAGGCCTTCGACCGCCTCGAGTTCTGTCGGGGGCAAGCGGCTGAACTCCAGCAGGAATTCGCGACGATAGGCATAGATCCCGATGTGCTCCCGTGCGACCCCCGGCCGACCGCGCCCGGGATAGGGAACCGGGCTGCGCGAGAAGTAGAGAGCCCGGCCGCGGAGATCCGTGACCACCTTCACGACATTCGGGTCCGCCAGCGTCGCCTGATCCTCGATCCGCTTGCAAAGCGTTGACATGGGCGGGGAAGCCGGGTCCAGCAGCGGTCGGACCACCTGCTCCAAGACGCGCGCGTTCACGAACGGCTCGTCGCCCTGGATGTTGACAACGATCGCTGCGCCGTCGGAGGCGGCCACCTCGGCGACGCGATCCGTTCCGGATAAGTGGTCAGGCGAGGTCATGACCACGTGCCCGCCGAATGCCTCCACGGCCTGCCGGATCCTCGCGTCGTCGGTGGCGACGACGACCCGCTCGAGCAAGCTGCATGCCGAGGAACGCTTGTAGACATGCTCCACCAGCAGTTTCCCGCCGAGCCTTGCAAGCGGCTTGCCTTCGAACCGCCGTGACGCGAAGCGCGCGGGGATGACGCCTAGGACAGACTCAGGCAACTCTCCCCATTCATATCAGAGTTCCGGCACGGGGTCGTTCGCGCCGACGTCCTGTCCCTCCCAGTTCACGCGGCCTTCGTCGTAGGTCAGCACGCGCGCGCTGCTTCCGGGCGCCGGGGGCAAGTCAGATTGCGGGAGGTACTTCCGATGATCCGCCACGACCTCGGCGTACTTGGGGTCGGCCACCAAGTTCTCGAACTCCTGTGGATCGTTCTCCATGTCGTAAAGTTCCTCGCTGCCGTCGGCATAGACGATGTAGCGCCACTTTTCCGACCGCACGCCGTGATTTCCCGCGTTGTGGGTCGTGATCGCCGGCCACTCGCGGGGAGCCTTCGAGTCCCGCAGTTGCGCCATCAGGCTATGGCCCTCGAGACCGTCCTGGGCGGGCAGTCCTGCCAAGTCGATCAATGTGGGGTAGATATCGAGCAGCTCAGCCGGGCTCGTGACCCGCGCGCCGGAGGAAACACCCGGGCCCGCGAAGATCAGCGGCACGCGCGCCGAGCGGTCCCAAAGCGTGTTCTTGCCCGTGATGAGCTTCTCTCCCAGATGCCAGCCGTGGTCCGACCAGAGCACGATCACGGTATTGTCGGCGTGACCGCTCGCTTCCAGGGCATCGAGCAGGCGACCGACCTGGCTGTCAACGAACGTGATCGATGCGAGGTACGAGGCGACCAGGTTGTGCCATTGGTCCGCCTCCTCGAGAAACTTCAGCCGCGGCTCGGGCAGCTTCCAGTGGAGGTACCAGCTGAATCGCGGCGTGTCGTCGCGATCGTCCCTGCGGATTTCAGGCAGACTCACGGAGTCTTTCGGATACATGTCGTACCACTGCTGCGTCACGTAGCAAGGGACGTGCGGCAGGAAGAATCCGGCGGCGAGGAAGAATGGTTGCTCCTGCGGGCCACTGAGCGGCCCTTCGAGCTGCTCGGCTGCCCAGCTGGCGACAGCCCAATCGCCCTTGTCCTGGTCCGTGTGGGGAAACGTGCCCCAATCCATCAGGGGATGGTTCTGCGGAGTCTGGACCAGCTTCTCCTCGGGCCGGGCCCCGACGCCGGCGGAAGGGCCGAGGTGCTGGAACTCAGCGTCGTTCTCGCCTCTGCCGTAACGGCCGTGGTAGATCTTCCCGGTTGAGTAAGTCGCGTAACCGTGCCGTTCGAAGAATTGCGGGAGCGATTCGATTTCCTTCAGCGTCTCGACCTCCCGGAACCAAGGCCGCAGACCGTAGATTCCAGTGCTCGATGGACGGCGGCCCAGCAGCAGGCTGGTTCTCGCGGGGTTGCACAGGGGTGCCTGGGTGTGCGCGTTGTAGAACGTCGTGCCGCGGGCCGCGAGCTGGTCCATGTAAGGCGTCTGCACCTGCGGGTGCCCGTCGAGCGGCCCGACCCAGTCGTTGAGGTCGTCGATGGCGATGAACAGAATGTTGGGCTTGCCCCTCGGGGCGTCTGCCGTGCAGGACGCCAGCAACGCGCACGCGAGGGGGACAAGGCAGAGCGTTCGTCTGTTGCAAGTCATAACCGTATCGACGATTACCGTATCACAGGGCGGGGATGTGCAAGGCGGCTGGGAGAGGAGTCGCCCTTTTCAAGAACCACCTTATGAAAGAGATCGTTATAAATGCAAAATACAATGATAAAACAAATATAATAAGAATCTCTTGTCAAATGCTGTGGATCACAAAGACGTTGCGGTACACGAGCAGGCTGCTCGGGGCGACGCACGGGAGCCCGGGCCCGCCTTGTGACCGAGAATCGGTATGCCTCGGGGCACTTGAGAGCGGAGGTATCGATGCAGAGCGCCGGGAACAGCGGCGGTAGCGAAGCTCGGCCCGCCAAGCCAGCCAGAATTGGCGATTTGAGTGGCGAGCCGCCTTGGCAATCGCGTTACCGGAGGCTGTCGGCGAGTGCCGAAACGGACGCCCAGCGCTAATCCAGAACCGAATAGCCGGTTCCGCTTCGGGCCATCCGACGACCTCGTCGCCCCAAATCTGTCATAAGCCGCATTCAATCCGAACCGGAGATGACCCGTGCAGGAGGCTTGGCCAACAGCCGCAGGCCGTTACCGAACGGCCTCGAGCCCCTAGGAAAGACTGCTGAAACCGGACTGATTGGGCAGTCCCAGGTGGCCGCCCCACCAAAATTGGAAGCTTGAGTCCGGACCGAGGGGGGCGCGGTGGCAGCCGCGACGCTCCAAGAGCAGGTGGCGGGCCTTGCGCATATCGTCGATATCGGAGTATATTACGAAATAATCCGACTGTTTCGGGGAAAATTCCGAATTGGCACTATACTCTCGCGCTTTAAGGGTCGAGCTTCCGCGAGGCCAGTCGGCCTTCCTTTGGGGCCCTCGAAAGGTCGGCAAGTCGACCTTGCTTCGCCACCAGTTCCCGCGCGCCGCCAGGTTCGACCTGCTCGATACCCGGCTGATGCTGGAGTTCACACGGGCACCGTGGACACTCGCGGACCGTGTCCGGGCCCTGGATCGCAGCTGCCGGGCTCATCCGATCATCATCGACGAGGTGCAGAAAGTGCCGCCGATCCTCGACGAGGTCCAGCGGCTCATCGAAAACGAAGGCCTCGGCTTTGTCTTGTGCGGCTCGAGCGCAAGGAAATTGAAGCGCGGGGGCGCGAACCTGCTCGGCGGGCGGGCTTGGCGCTTCGGCCTTCATCCCCTGACCTGGCCGGAGATCCCGGCCTTCGACCTTCTGAAGGCGCTGAATCGGGGGCTAGTCCCTCAGCACTACGACACAGCACAGTACCGGCGCGCCCTGGCCGGATACGTGGACGATTACCTGAAAGAAGAAGTGTTCGACGAAGGATTAACGCGCAACGCCCCCGCCTTCTCGCGTTTCTTCGAGGCGCTTCCGTTCTGCCACGGGGAACTCCTGAACTTCAGCAATGTCGCCAGAGACTGCGGTGTCGATTCAAAGACGGTTCGGGAATACTTCCAAATCCTCGTCGACACATTGCTCGGCGTCTTCTTAGAGCCGTTCGGGCAGCGGCGGTCGCGCGCCGTTATAACGCGAGCACCGAAGTTCTACCTCTTCGACGTCGGTGTCGCGGGCCACATGGCAGGCCGGCGGGTCGAACGCGCCGCGGGCCCGGACTTCGGACGCGCCCTCGAGCACTTCGTGCTGATGGAACTGCTCGCCTTCCGCACTTATCGAGAACGCGATTTCCCCGTGCGCTACTGGCGCACGAAGTCGGGACTGGAATGCGATTTCGTTCTCGGCCGTGACGGTAGTTTCGCAATTGAGGTGAAGGGCACGACCAAGCTCCGCCCGGGGGACCTGAAGGGAATACGCGCTTTCGTCGACGAGCACGATCCCCGTCTCGCCGTCATCGTTTGCAACGAGAGCGCTCCAAGGCGCACTCGCGATGGGATCTGGATCCTTCCATGGGAGCGGTTCCTCGAGCAGCTCTGGGCAGATTCCATCGTCAGTTGAAAGCGGGCCATGCATGGCCCGCTTCACAGGCTTTCGGACTGAGCGCAGGCCCTAGCCCTCGAGCGCCGCGGGAAAGCTCTTTGGCGGGGCGAGCTGGCGGAAGCGGGGGCCGGAACGGACCAGCGACGATGGCCCAGGTTCTAGGCCAGAACGGCTGCGGGCGGATGTGCAGCTCTTTCGCCCAAGCGACCGGATCGGGACTGTCGTGACGCGGAGGGAACGTCTGCTCGCGATTGCTCGTCGATCGCAAGGCGGCGATGGATCGACGATCCTCGGCTGACAGCTACCATGAGGAATCTCGCTATGCCGGGCCCGACGCAGGAGTTCTCGAAACTGTTAGACATCATGCGCAAGTTGCGTTCTCCGGAGGGCTGCCCGTGGGATCGCGAGCAGACTCTGGAAAGCCTCCGGCGCTTTGTCGTCGAAGAGACTTACGAGGTTCTCGACGCGATAGATCGCGAGGACTGGGACGGCTTGGCGGAGGAACTGGGCGACCTTCAGCTGCAAATCGTGTTCCAAGCCGAAATCGCCCGCAGCGAGGGGCTGTTCGACATCGAGCGCGTCTTGCGCAACATTAACGAGAAGCTAGTCCGGCGGCATCCGCACGTGTTCGAATCCGAGTCCCTGTCGACCGCGAACGAGGTCACGCAGCGCTGGGAGGAGCTCAAGGCGCAAGAGAAGAGCGGGCGCGCCCGCTCCGGGCTGCTGGACGGCGTGGCGCGCAGCCAGCCCGCGATGCTGGAAGCGCAGCAGGTCAGCAAGCTCGCAGCAAGAGCAGGGTTCGACTGGGAACGCTTCGAGGACATGGGCGAGAAGCTCGTAGAGGAGTTCCGCGAGATCGGCGAGGCGCGTTCAAGCGGGGTCCCCGACCGGCTGGAGGACGAGGTCGGCGACCTGCTGTTCATGGCAGTGAATGTGGCGCGCTACTCCGGGGTCGACCCGGAAATCGCCCTGCGGAGGGCGAACGCGAAATTCCGGGGACGCGTGGGTGCCATGGAGCGGGAGCTCGCGGAGGGCGGCCGCCAGATCGCCGACTGTGCGGCCGAAGAGCTGGAATCGTTATGGCAAAGGGCCAAGCAAGCCTAGAGCGCCTCGAAATCCGGCCCCTCGAGTCTCTCGAGGAGTTCAACCTGACGCTCGGCCTCCAGAAGCGAGTCTGGGGCTTCGACGAGGCGGACATCGTCGCGCCCCGCCTTTTCGGCGTGTTTTCCCATATCGGCGGTTCGTGCCTCGGCGTGTTCCTGGACAGCAAGTTGGTCGGCTACTCCCTAGCCTTCTCGGCGTTCAAGTTCGGCGGCGAGCGGTACTGGCACAGCCACATGGCGGCTGTCCATCCGACGTTGCAGCATCAGGGAATCGGGCACCGCCTCAAGCTGCGCCAGCGGGCCGATGCTCTCGCTGCTGGCCTCGACCTGATCGAATGGACGTTTGATCCATTGCAGGCGCGTAACGCCTACTTCAACATCGAGAAGCTTGGAGTGGATGTCGAAGGCTACCTGCCCAATTTCTACGGGGTCACGTCCAGCGATCTGCACGGCTCACTCCCGACGGACCGACTTGTTGCCGCCTGGCACCTGCGTAGCTCGAAGGTGCTCGAGCGACTCGCGGGAACACGCTCGGCGGCCGATAGCGGCGATTCCCGAATAGTGATCCCGGCAAGAATTTCCGAGATCCCCCGCAGGCGGGCGGCCGAGATCCAAGACCGCGTGAGGGCTCAGTTCCAAGAAGCGTTCGAGAGGGGTTTGCAAGTTACGCAATTCGAACGCACGCCGCGCGGCGGAATCTATCACCTCGCCGCCTGACAGGCGCAACTCTCCACCTAGGGGACCCCGGCCGCGGAGCCGGTCGCCGCATTGCCGAGCCACTCAGACTCCGAGATACGATGAAATGCCGTGGCCGATTTGCCTGTCGGAGTCATTACTGACGAGTTCTCCCAGGACTTCGAGCGAGTCTGCTCGACCGCAGCCGCTTTGGGAGTTCCGGAACTGGAGATCCGCACTGCGTGGGGCAAGAACGTCCTCGACATGTCGGACCGGGAGATTCGCCGACTGAAAGACGCTGCCGACCATCACGGGCGACGAATCATTTGCGTGGCGTCCCCGGTCTACAAATGCGTGCTGCCGGACGGGGGCGAGGTCGACGAGCGGTTTCACCACGACGCGTTCCAAGCCTCGTTCGGGTTCGACGAGCAGCCGAAGATCCTCGACCGGGCCCTCCAGATCGCAACTCGGCTCGAGGCGCCGTTCGTCCGGGTGTTCAGTTTCTGGCGCACCGTTGAGCCGGACCGGAACTTCGATCGAATCGCGGAGATCTTGGAGGACGGCGGCGAGGCAGCGCGGGGGACGGGCATCCTTCTGGGCTTGGAGAACGAGCACGCGTGCCACTTCGCAACCGGCGAGGAAATCGGCCGCGTGGCGCGCCGGCTGGACCCCGAGGCGTACGGAATCGTTTGGGACCCGGCCAACGCCTGCGTGGCTGGCGAGCGCGCCTACCCGGACGGCTTCGAGCGCGTCGCGTGCGACCGGATCTGCCATGTCCATGCCAAGGACTGCACCATCGATCGCAAGACCGGAGAGCCGGCTTGGTGCGATGTCGGCGCCGGCCAGATAGGGTGGCCTGAGCAGGTTGCCGCCCTCGTGGAGAAGGGCTATTCCGGCTCGGTGAGCCTCGAGACCCACTGGGGCGGGCCCGGCGGCGACAAGTACGCCGGCAGCGCGATCTGCGCCAAGAGCTTGCTCAGGATTGTCAGAGAGGCGTGACGCAGGAGGGCTAGTCCTCTCCGGTGCGCTCGCGCCTTGCGGCTTCCACGATCTTCTCAGCGATCTGGCCCGGCACGTAGTCGTAGTATCCCTGCAACATCGTGAAGGAGCCCCGGCCCTGCGTCATTGACGTCAGGTCGTTCGCGTACGTCAGCATTTCCGCCATTGGGACGTCAGCGTGGATCAGTTGCGTCGAACCCTTCGAGTCCATCCCCTGAATGCGGCCGCGCCGGCCGTTCAGATCGCCCATCAGATCACCGGCGAATTCCATCGGAGCCTCGACTTGGACCTTCATGATGGGCTCGAGGAGCACAGGCTTGGCCTCCGCCATCGCCTGCTTGAACGCCTTGCTGCCCGCTAGTTTGAACGCCAGCTCCGATGAATCGACATCGTGGTAGGACCCGTCGTAGAGCGTGACCTTGAAATCGACCACGGGGTATCCAGCCAGATAGCCTCTCGCGGCAGCTTCCAAGATGCCCTTCTCCACGGCCGGAATATACGTCTTGGGTATCGAGCCGCCGAAGATCTCGTCGACGAATTCGAACTCCGCGCCGCGTTCAAGAGGGTTGACCTTGATCTTGCAATCGCCGAACTGGCCGTGCCCCCCGGTCTGCTTCTTGTGGCGGCCGTGGACGTCGGCGGAACCCCGAATGGTCTCCCTGTACGGGATCTTGGGAGAGCGTAGCTCGACATTGACGTTGTAGCGCTTCCGCAGCTTGCTGCACACGATGTCTAGATGCTGCTGCCCATTGCCGGCGAGCAGGAACTGCTGCGTTTGCGGCTCACGGTAGAAGTTCAGCGAGGAATCCTCCTCAAGGACCTTGACGATGGTGCTGCTGAGCCGATCCTCGTCCTGCCGGCTCGTGGGCACGATTGCGTAGGAAATCGACGGAGGAGGCAGCACAGCCTTGGGGAAGCGGATCTCGTTCTCCTTGGTCCCCAGGCTGTCGCCGGTCAAGGTGTCCTTCAGCTTGGCGACAACGCCGAGGTCACCGGCATGGATGGCCGGGACCGGATCCAGCGTCTTGCCGCGGGCGACGCTGATGCGCGCGAACTTCTCGTTGCTCTGCTTGCGCTGGTTGTAGACCTGCGCATCGTTGTGAAGCACTCCGGAGGCAACGCGGAAATAGCTCACGCGTCCGGAGAAGGCGTCCGAGCTTGTCTTCCACACGTATAGCGCGAGCGGGCCGCTGTCGTCGATCCCGATCTCGCCCGACTCGGTGGGCAATTCGCCGCGGTCGGTCGCCGAGGGACTCGCCTCGACAAGGAAGTCCAGGAGTCGGTCGACACCCATGTTGTGCAAAGCAGACCCGCACAGCAGCGGCGTGACCTCGCCTTCGGCAATGGCATTCCTGAGCCCGGCGACCAGTTTCCCGGGTTCTAGCGTGCCTTCCTCGAAGTACTCATCCATCAGGTCTTCGTCGGTCTCGGCAACCGACTCCATCAGGCTGGTCCGAGCCTCCTCGACCTGGTCGGCCATATCGTCCGGAACCGGGATCTCCCTGCCCTTGCCCTTCCCGTCTAGCTCGTACTCGTAGGCCTTGCCGGATATCAGATCGACTATGCCACGGAACCCTTTCTCGCTGCCCAGAGGAAGCTGCACCGCCACCGCCGCGATGCCGAAGGCCTCCCTGACTTGGTCGACCACCGCGTCCACCGAGGCGCGCTCCTTGTGCATCTTGTTGACGAAGATGACTTTCGGAATGCCGTATTCACTTGCGAAACCCCAGGCTTTCTCGGTCTGGATCTCGACGCCATTGACCGCGTCCACTACGACCAGAGCAGTGTCGGCAGCGATCAAGGCGGCCTTCGCGTCGTTAAGGAAGATGTTGTAGCCGGGTGTGTCGAGCAGGTTGATCTTCGCTTCGCGCCATTCGGCGACGGCGAGCGCCGTAGAGATCGAAACGCTTCGCGCGATCTCCTCCTCGTCGTAATCGGTGACCGTGTTGCCCTCGTCGACCCTCGTGAGGCGGCTCGTTCCGCCGGTCGTGTAGAGCATTGCTGCCGCCAGCGTCGTCTTGCCGCAATCGCCGTGGCCGACGATGCCGACATTCCTCACGTCCTTGCCCGCGTATACCTTCATTGCCTCGTTTCCTGAAACCGTTGGATTAAGCCGCCGTAACCCGCGCTCGGAGCCACGGATGGCGGTTAACGTTCACTGGCCCTGGCGGCATCCGCCGCCTGAAGGCTCTGGCGTCCAGTATAGGACGGATCGCGAACTAGGGCTCGCGGTGCTCAAGCCAAGTCGAGTACGCGTGCCTGCGAGAGCCGGTGTACATGTAGGTGTCGAAGACCCACGCCTGGCCGAGAGCCCGCGGGTCGCCGTCCCGCTCCAGCCGCTCCTCCAGTTCCGCGCGGAGGGCCTTCTTCGCCTCGGCATGGGCAGGGTCCCGTGCCAGGTCGTTAACACAATCCTTGTCACGGTCGACTCGATAGAGTTCCTCGGCGGGCCGCTTGCCGAAGGACATGCGGTAGTATTTGTCAAAACCCCGCAAGAGCCGGCTCTTGGTCGGGCTGGCATCGCAATTGCGATAACCGGTTTCGGGGTTCCCTGCGGGCCAGCGATCCGGCTCGTAGTTGCGGACGTAGAGGTACTCCGGAGTGCGGATGGCGCGCACGGGGTATCCCCCGTCGTTGGGGCGCCCCAGGTCGTGTCGCTCCTTGCCGACCAGCATCCGATTCCGGTCAGCGTCGATCCAGCCCTGCTGGTCTGACTCCAGGACGCTCATGAAGCTGCGACCCGTCATCGAATCCGGGACGTCAACTCCTGCCGCTTCCAAGATGGTCGGCCCGAAGTCCCTGACATTCACGAAGTCCTCGACGGTCCGCCCACTCCGTCCCCCGCCCCAGCGGACTGCCAGCGGCAGGTGAAAGCCGTACTCATAGATCTGGCCCTTGACACGCGGGAAAGGCATGCCGTGGTCAGAGGTGGCCAGAATCAGCGTGTTATCGAGCTCGCCGATTTCGTCAAGCTTGCTCAAGATCCGACCTAGGTGAATGTCGAACCACTCGGACTCAACGGCGTAATCCGCCAAGTCGCGCCGGATCGTTACGTCATCGGGGTAGAAGGCTGGGACGTCCACGTCCTGATGGCGCTTGCCGCTGATCGCCCCGGCGCCGTCCTGGAAAGCGCGGTGTGGCTCGTGTGTCCCGAACCAGAAGCAGAAGGGCTGGCCCGGAAGCCGGCCCTCCAAGAAGTGCTCGAAATTCCTGGCATAGTCCTTGTTGGACATGCTGCGGAACTTCGGCTCGAGAGTATGCTTGGCGTATTCGGGTCCAGCCGGATTCCGCGAGAAGCCTCCGGCCCTGAAATCGCCCGGTCCCCAGCCCTTTCCGGTGTACCCGACGCGGTAGCCGGCTTTTTCGAGAAGGTCCGGGAAGACAGCCCACTTGGCCGGAAAGACTCCGAAATGGTTGACCGCCTCTTCGAGCTGCCAACTGTTGCGCCCCGTCAGAATGCTCGCTCTGCAGGGAGAGCACTTGGGATTGGAGGTGAAGCAGTTCGCGAACAGGACACCTTCGTTCGCAATGCGGTCGAAGGAGGGCGTGTTTACCCAAGTGCAGCCGTACGCGCCGGCGTGAGGCCAGCCCCAGTCGTCCGCTATCGCGAAAAGAATGTTGGGACGCCTCGCCTGGCCGGCGGCGGGTAGCGCCGCCGCAGCGCCCAGCGTCGCGGACATCATTTGCCTACGAGTCATGCATGAGTAGAATAGCCGACTCGAGGCCCGTTGCGGCCAACGAAGAATCAAGCCGGCCCGCGAGCCGCTCTGGACGCAGCTGCGGCCGAGCCTAGATCGCAAGGCAGACCCGCTGTCCCGTACCGGCAGGGATCAGGGGTTCCCGCACCACAGCGGAGCCTGGCCAGCCCGTGGCTATTCCGGGCGCTCGATGCGTCCGAAGAGATTCCCTCCGTGCTTGCTGCCCCACCACATCCCCGCATAGGAGTCTCGGTAGAAGACCACGCGGGCCGTGTAGGACCCAAGGCCAGGAATCCCCAGATCCGTTACGCTCACGATCGGCGTGTCGCCAGCCCACGCCAACTTCACAGGCACCGGCACAGTCACGTCCGTGTCGCCGAACTGAATTCGCGCATGGAACGTCCAGATGTCACCTGCCCGCTTGACCGCCTTCTCGATTTCGTAGCGCTCGTTCCGCAGCTTGACAGGCTCGCCGTCACTTCCGGTCGGATCGGCTCCCTCCATTTGGGAAAAGAGGGTGAAGTGTCCGTCCAGGACAGCTCCGCGCATAGATTCTTCGAACGCCTGCTCAAGGTCTTGCTGTTCTTCCGAGGACACGGGCTCCGTCGAGCAGGAAAACAGGAGCAACGGAAGAAGGAATAGGTACCGCACGGCTTCTAATGTACTGGAACTCGATGCCCGAATGAGCGTCAATGGCTTCCGCCAATGGAGGATTCTACCTACAGCTGCCATCTCGCCCTCGCGCGAAGGGCGCTTCGGGCAATTACCAATTGAGCGCCTCGCCGACGGGATCCGGCCAGCGCTGCCTCTCATGCGGGCTCGGGCCGCGCTGAAACCTTGTCAGCAGTCGGAAAATTCTGCGGCACCGGCTGGGTTACCTTTCCGGAAACCGCCCACTCGGCTCCTCGCTGGAACGTGGTGATGAAACCGTTGCAGCGTTGCGAGATTAGGGCGTGGCCAAGCGTCGTGTGGAAAATCCGGCCCTTGCCGAATTGGATGGTCATCAGGATGGGCTCGTGCTCGCCCGTTCCCTCCGTCTCGACCCGCGAGAACGCCGTGGCGAGTACACGCAGATTCTTGGCCGGGCCCCGCAGACGGTCGTAGAGCTCGTCGTTAGCATGCATCCACTGCATCGGCAGCCCCTTCGTAATCGGATGTTCGGTGTCCCGAATGTCGATTTGGAACTCGTGCCGTGTTCCGTGACTGCCGCCGATGCCCGGGCTGTTGTCGTGGACGAACTCACCCTCTCGCAATCTCACGTACGGTCCGTGCCGCTCGGTCCGGTCTCCCCATCCGCCGATTCCAATCATCTCGTTGTAGGCCGTCCACTCCGGAAACGCGTTGTTGGCCGAGTGCACCGACACGAATGCCCCTCCCCCGGCGACAAACTCCTCGAAGTCCGCCATCGCTCCCTCCGACCATGGCTCGCCGTTGTAATTCGACACGACGAGGGCGTAATCGGAGAAAGTCGGTCTGTAGGTCTCCATCGGCCCGCCGCTCGGCGGCGTGGTCGCGATGTCGACCGAAAACAGTCCCGTCTCTTCAAGATAGCTCTTCAAGTACTGCGTTGTGATGGGCCAGATCTTGTGATTGCTCTGGCCGTCGACGATTAGGGCCTTGTACTTGTCCGGGGGAGGGGCGGAGCAAGCAGCTAGCGAGAGCAAAGCGGTGAGGGCGACGACAGGCCGAACTTGCATCGTGGTAGTCCAAACCTACCACGCGAAGACCCGGCATTCAAGCTGGTGCCGTTCCGCCGCCCACGCCGTCCAAGGCCCCCGGATCGCCACCGCGGCGGAGTACCCGAACCCTCGAATTCGAACTGCGGGCCGAGCGGCCGGGCGCCCATCCCAAGACTTGCAGGCCCTGCGATAGCGCTCGTTCTGATGGGACCGAGCAATCGACGCGCCCGCTCCTGGTCGCACAGGGAAATACACCGCGCCTCTCGGAATAGGAGACGGCTTCATTGGGAGCGAACGCTAGTCACCGGCTGTGCGCTCTCCCACCGGAGAATGGTACGCTGGTCTCGGTGGTGGTTTGATTCGCATAGCGACAAACCCACGCGTGGCAGCGTTCTAGCACTCGCTAGCCATTCCACGGGGGTGGGGCGCTTTGCAACAGGAGGTCTAAGAATGAATAACCGCACAATCCTGGCCCGCGTTCATTGCATCGCAGCGCTGCTGATTGCGTCCCTGGCCCACGGCCAGATCGAAACGGCAAGAATCCAAGGGGTAGTGAGCGATTCGACCGGAGCTGTCATTCCCGGCGCCACGGTTCGGTTCGTTCACGTCGCCACGGGACAGGAATTCACTGTCTCGACCAGCGCGGACGGACTTTACCGGTCGGTCCCGCTTCGAATCGGCGAGTACCGCGTGGAGTACGAATCCGACGGCTTCAAGCGAGCCGTCCGCTCGGGCATCAACCTAGAGCTGCAGGAGACCGCCGTGATTGACGTGGCGCTCGAGATCGGGGAAATCACGGAGGTCGTTGACGTTACCGCCGACGCGGTCCTGCTGGAGACCACCGAGGCGACGCAAGGCCAGGTGATCAACAACCAGCGCATCGTCGACATGCCGCTCAACGGACGCGACTACGTGCAGCTCGCCTTGCTCTCCGCGGGCGCGATTCGCCCGATCGGCGGGCGTTTCGGCGGTTACAGCGCCGGCGGCCAGCGAACGACGCAGAACAACTACACGCTGGACGGCGTCGACAACAACGGCCTGCAGATCGCCGCGCAAGGCCGGCGAGCCGAGGTTGTCAAGCCATCCGTGGACGCGATCGAGGAATTCAAGATCTCGACCAACGCCTACAGCGCCGAGTCGGGACGCGCCCTCGGGGGAACCGTGAATGTCTCCATCAAGTCCGGCACGAACCGCGTTAGCGGAACAGTCTTCGAGTTCCTGCGCAACGACAAGCTCGACGCGAAGAATTTCTTTGACAATCCCGCCACCCCGAAACCGCCCTTCAAGCGCAACCAGTTCGGCTATTCGGTAGGCGGGCCGATCAAGCGTAACTCGACATTCTTCTTCACCGACTACGAAGGGACTCGGATTCGCGAGTCGGCCACGTTCGTGCTAACGATTCCGACGCAAGAGCAGCTCGCGGGGAACTTCAGCGGAGTGCCGCAGACAGTCTACGATCCCGACACGTTCGACGCCGACGCGAACCTGCGGGCTCCCTTCGCCAATAACACGATTCCCTCCAACCGGATCGATCCGGTGGCGCAGAAGGCTAGCCAGTACTATCCTGCCCCCAACTCGTCCGGCTTGACGCGGAACTGGCGCACGGCCTCGCCGGACAACGAGGACGACGACAAATGGGACCTGCGCATCGACCAGGTATTCGGGGCCAACGACAACCTCTTCTGGCGGTACAGCCAGCAGGACAGCTACGTGCCTTCGCCCATTCGCTTCCCATCGACGCAAGACGGGGACGGGACCGAGTTCAGGCACCGCGGCCAGAACATGGCCTTGGGATGGAACCATATCTTCACTCCGACGCTGATCGCGAACGTCAAGCTCGGCTGGAACAGGATCTACACCAACAGGCAAGCCCTCGCGGACAAGAACCTCAACCAAGAACTGGGCCTCACCGGAGTGAATGAATCCTTGCGGGGCGCCGCCCGGTTCAGCATCAGCGGAATGCGGCCGGTTGGGACCTCCAACTTCACGCCCAATCTCATCGACTCCCAGAACCGGCAGCTGAGTGTCGACACGAACTGGACTCGCGGGCAGCATAACGTCAAGTTCGGCTACTCGCTGCAGTTGCTACAAAGCTACCTGACCAATCCGCAGCAGGAACTAGGCCAATTCATCTTCAACGGAAACTTCACTCGCCAGACGCAGGCAGTCGCGGGCGGAAGGGGCGGGCGGCCCGTGGCGGATTTCCTGCTCGGCATACCAGTCCGCACGGACATTTCAAACTCGGTGTACATGAACCTGCGCGCGCCTTGGCAGCACTTCTACATCCAGGACGAATGGCGGGTCAACGACCGCCTGACGTTCAACATGGGTCTGCGTTACGAACACAACATGCCGTGGTACGAAAAGGACAACGGCATTTCGAACTTCGACATCGACACGGACCCCCTGAACCCCAAATTCTTCGTGGCGACAGACGGAAGCATCGCCTCCCGCGCGACGCTCGCTCCGGATTTGAACAACTTCGCACCGCGCTTCGGCTTCGCGTTCCGGATGCTGGAAGGGACAGTGCTGCGCGGCGGCTACGGCATTTTCTACGCCAACTACGAAGGAACAGGAGGCGGCCAGTTCCTGGAAACGAATCCGCCATTCCATATCAAGTCGCAGATCTCGACCGACAGCATCAGGCCCGCGGTACTCTTGCGCACCGGCGTTCCCGACGGGGTCGTGACACCGGAGCGTGCCGTGAGCCTGCGGTTCTCTTCGTTCGAGCGCGAGCCGCCATGGCCGATCTCACAGCAATGGAACTTCAATATCCAGCATTCTCTCGGGGAGAACACGGTTTGGGAGATCGGCTACTACGGCACCAAGGCGCAGCACCTCGTGAATCGCATTGACGGAAACTACGCCCTTCCCGGGCCGGGCAACGTCAACTCGCGGCGGCGCTACACCAGTGCGATCTTCCCGGGCACCGACATCGTGGTCGGGCCGCTTGCGGCGATGAACCGTCACGAGTTCAACGGCAACTCCTTGTTCCATTCCTTCCAAACGCGTCTGGAGCGCAGGTACTCCAATGGATTCACCTTGCTGGCTGCATACGTCTGGTCAAAGAACATTGGCGACGTGCCCGGGTTCTCGGGTTCCGGCAACGCACCCAACAGCGGCATCCAGAATCCGCTGGACCGCAGGGCGGAACGCAGTCTGGACAATCAGCACCGCAAGCACAGCCTGGTCAGCAGCTACATCTACGACCTCCCCTGGGGGCGCGGCCGCCGCTGGGGGAGTTCGTGGGCGGGCGCGCGCGATGCAGTGCTGGGCGGGTGGACCGTCGCGGGAATCGTTTCGTTCGCTTCGGGCCGGCCCTTCGGGCTGCGCGTGCGCGGCAACCCCGCCAATAACGGGAACTTCAGCCGACCGAACGTCGTCTCGGGCGTCGACCCGCACCTTTCGCGCGGGCAACGCGACCCCGAACGCTGGTTCAACACAGACGCCTTCGTCTCGAACAACGAATACGCGTACGGAAACGCCGGACGCAACGTGCTGCTCGGACCGGGCCTCGCGAACTGGGACTTTGCAGTTTTCAAGCGATTCTCCATCACGGAAAGGCAATCCCTCCAGTTCCGGTTCGAGAGCTTCAATTTCACCAACACGCCGGTCTTCAATTTTCCGAATTCCGAAGTGGGCAACAACAACTTCGGCCGCATTACATCAGCGGGCAGGCCCCGCAACCTGCAATTCGGCCTGAAGTACATCTTCTAGCGTCGCCAAGGCGCGCCCCAAGCGCCCCCTGGTTCCAGGCGATCCCGGGGGCAAGCTTGCGCCGGGCTCCGCCAAGCGCGCACGACTCAGGTCAGACTAGGGGTGAGGTCAGCTGATCGGGTGCAAGCGGGCACGGCCAAATCGAAGTCGGGGGCCGAAGGGAAGCGATTCCGCACCTGGCAGCGCTATTGGCTGTTCCAGATCCCGGGTCTGGCGATCGTCTCGGCGTTGCTCGCGGCGGGAGCGCACTGGTTCTCGCTGCCCCTGTGGGCGTGCGCTCTCGGGCTGGCCATATGGATAGTCAAGGACGCTTCTCTGTACCCGTTCCTCAAATCGGCCTACGAAGGGTCGAAGCCGACCGGTCCCGAGGCGATGATCGGTTCCCTTGGGACGGCCAGGGAAGATCTAAGGCCAGGAGGGCTTATACGGATTGGCCCGGAACTCTGGCGCGCCGAGAGCGCTGTCCCCATCGAGGCAGGGCAAGTCGTGCAGGTCACCGGCTGCGAGGGCATGACCTTGCGGGTGGCACCGGGGCCTTCGGCAGTTGGTCGCGACGGCGAGTTTCGCCCGGCGTAGGATGCAGGCATCAGAGCCCTAGCTCGGCTAGAATCCGTGCTTCGAGATCTCCTTGGCTCCGGGCTCGGGCGCGGCGCAGAGCGATCCGCCCGTATTCCTCGGCCCGGCCGGCGCTCCCTAGCTCTCGATGCACCAACGCAAGCAGGAATGCGTGCAGCGCGGTGCCCACGCTCTCAGTCTCGACGGCCTTCTCAAGATACGGCAGCGCCTCGCGGTAACGCCCTCGGTCGGCCAGCTGCCTGCCAAGATGGAAATTCGCCATCGGATGGGACGGGTTGCGCTCGATTGCCAGCCGAAAATGCCTCGTGGCTTCGCTTTCGCGCCCCAGCTCAGCTAGAGACGCACCAAGGTTGCCGTGCGTGTCGGGGTTTTGCGGATTAATCGCAAGAGCCTTCTCGAAGGCTTCGGCAGCACCGCGAAAGTCGCCGGCGAAGTGACGTGAGACGCCGTAGTTGTAATGAGCTTCGGCGATCGCCGGGTTGAGCTCGACGGAGCGCTCGTAGTGACGTATCGCTTGTTCGTAGTTTCCAAGCTCTCCGTGGATCGCGACTAGGTTCACGTGAGCCTGTGCGTGTTCGGGATCGATCTCCAGAACAGTGCCGTAAGCCGCCAAGGCACTCTCGAGGTCTCCGCGAGCCTGCAAGGCATGCCCCTCGCTGAACGAGTCCTGGGCGCTCCGAGCCCTGATTGAATTCATGGCATCTATCAGCGGGTCGGCGTAGTGACGGCGCGGCGTCGGATCCGTTTGCTCGTACCGCGCGATCCGCTCGGCAGCCTCCTCGTGGCGTCCTTCCAAGCGATATGCGCTCGCCAAAGCGTAAAGAGCTTCCCTGTAATCAGGCTCGATCTCGAGGGCCGCTTCGAGATGCTCGATCGCCTTGCCGCTGTTCTCGGCAGCCGCCAGCCGGCCAAGACGGTAGTGCGTAGCCGCCGAGGTGGGGGCCTTCCCCAGCACGTTTTCGAGAACCTCTCGGGACTCCGCATGGTCCCCGGAACGCTCCAGCAAGTCAGCCAGCCGCAGAGCCGTCGGAAGGTCGGCCGGTCGCATGGCAGCGGCCGCCTCGAACGCGGCTCGGGCCTCGTCGAAACGCCCCAAGCCGGCCTCTACCACGCCTAGCAGATAAGCCCAGTCGAACCGGTCCGGGTCCAGGCCGCGGCATCGGACGAAGCAGTCCCGTGCCGCTTGCGACTGGCCGTATGCGTATAAGATCCGTCCCAGTTGGCCGACCGCGGACGCCTCGCCGGAATGCCGCTCGGCCTTGGCCCCTGCCGTTTTCATCTGTTCCCGGACGGCGGGAGCGAGACCGTCCAAGACGGGCTGGGGAAGCGGCGGAAGCGCAGAATCCGCGCAGCCGAAGGCCAGAACCGCGGAAACGAGAACGAAGAGACAGGCGAGTCGCCGGACCGGCGACCCATCGAACGCCGCGGCGGGAAAGCGGCTAGCAACGCGGGTCCGGTCAGACTGCATGGGCCCCATCAATGTCGCCGATTCCGTGACCTCGGAGCCCCTCGCGCGGGGCGATGTCCAGAACCGGTTCAATCCGCAAACGCATCGCGAATGCCGCCAGCCGAGTACAAGACGCCCAGCTGCGCCTTGGCAAGGGCGTATCGAGAAGCGATCAGCCCTCCCCACGCTGTCGACTCGACCACATGCGCCCTCTCCAGCTCGCCCAGCGAGACTGTCCCTGCTTCGAATTGGGCTAGCAGCACGTCGAGGCTCTCGCGAGAGTAGTCGAGCTCGAGCCTCGCCAGTTCGGCGCGGCGCTCGGCTTCGCGCAGGGCCGTGTATGCACGCTGCGTTTCAAGTTCGAGATCCTCCCGCTTGACGTTTGCCCGCAGTGCGAGCTCGCGCTCCTCGAGCCGTGCCCGCGCAACCTGCTCGGCCACGCCGCGCCCGGTGAATATGGGAAGTTCGAAGGCGACGCCGGCCTGCCAGTTGTGCCTCTGGAATCGGCGGAAGTAATCGTCGTAGTTGTTGAACCGTGCCAGAAGGGCGTACTGGCCGACGATATCAAGCTTGGGGTGGCGCTTGGACCGAGCCTCCCGAACGCTATGCCGCGCCGCGCGAATGCCGGCCTGCAGGGACGCCAGTTCGGGGTGCTCGTCCAGCGGCCTAGGAATCGCTCCTGCGGCAGCTGCGCTCAGGGAAACGAGTATTTCCGGATCCTCCCTCTCGGGCCTGAGCCGAACGCCGCTCCCGAGCCCGAGCGTCCGTCTCAGGTCGCCTTCCAGCAAGCGGAATCTCCCTTCGGCTGCGGCCAGTCGGTCGCGGGCCCGGGCCGTGTCCAGCCGCGCGCGGCCCAACGCCAGAGGTATTTCGAGCCCTTCCCCGACGCGGTCCTCCGCCAAGCGCTCGATGCGTTCGAAGTGCTCGAGTTCGCGTCCCAGTCGCTCGACCTCCCGCGTCACCGATTCGAAGTCAAAGTACTGGATCGCTGCGCGATAGCCGGACTCCTCCGCGGCGGCCTCGGCAGCGTGCTCCCCGGCACGGACCGTTTCCCGCGCGCCGTCGGCGCGGCGCGGCCGCCCGATGTCGATGAGCGGCTGGCGCAACGTCAGTTGCGCCACAGAGGGGACGGCGCCTTGAATGCTCTGCGGGATGCCGGATGTCGCCCCCAACCCCGAACCCCCGTGCAGTCGGACAGAGCGCTCTGCGCGGATCAAGGCCAGATCGCTGCTCGACTTTTCGATCGCGAGGCGGGCGAGCTGGATCTCGGGACTTTGGTCCATCGCCAATCGGATCGCCTCGCGCAGGCTGATGGAGCGCGAAGGCGACTCCGTATCGGCACCGCCAACCGCCGCTAGCAAGATGAAACAAGACACGAACCTAGTCATGGCGAAGGGCCTCCACTGGATCCAATTTGGACGCGCGGGTCGCCGGCAAGAGTCCGAACAAGGCACCGGCGGTCGCAGCCAGAATCATCGCAAGCGCCACCCAGGCCATCGGGAGGCGCACCGGCAGATCCGGCCAAGCCTGCGAGACCGCCCACGGAATGCCGGCACCCAGCAATGCACCGCAGCCCCCGCCGGCGACGGCCAGAGCTATGGCCTCGAAGAGGAACTGCAGCCGAATTTCCTCGCGCGTGGCGCCGACGGCCCTGCGGATGCCGATTTCCGCAGTCCGTTCCGAAACACCGATCAGCATCATATTCATGATGAATACGCCGCTCACGGCAAGCGTAATCGAAGCCACCAGTACCATCGCCAAGCTCATGGCGAAGAGGATGCGTCTCGCGGTCGTCAAGACGCTGGACAGCGTGTCGACCCGGTACAGCGATCCCGGGCGATGACGGGCTTCCAAGGTCTCTCGGACGATCTGCGCGGCGTCCTCCACGCGATCGTGCGAGCTAACCGAGACGTAGAGCGGGTCCACCCGCTCGACCTCTTGGAAGTAGCGCAGGACCGTGTACGGAACAAGCACCGAGTTCTCCGAAACTTCCGATTGCCCGAAGGTCTCGACCCGCTCGGAGAATTCCCCGACGACGCGAAACTCCAGACCGTGGATCTCCAGACTGCGCCCCACGGCGTCTCCGCCGGCACCGAAGAGCCTGCTGGCTAGCTCCGGCGTGACGAGGCAGACCTTGGCTCTCGACTCGAGATCGCTGCCCTGGAGGAACCGCCCGGCATGGACCTCCAAATTCCGCACGGCGCGGTACGCCTCGCTCGAGCCCAGAATGCGAATTTGCATCGGGCGGCCGTCCACGGCGATTGAGTCCCAGCTGGTCGTCACGCCGACGACGGCCGCCGCAAGCCTGCCGAGGCGAGCGCGCACGGCGTGGACATCGGAGAGCTGGATGTAGTCGGCCTCGGATGCGGAGACGTTGCCGCCCGCCTCGTAGTACGCGTAGACGAGGTTCGATCCGACGCCTTCGATTTGCGCGATCACGAAGTCGCTTCCGGTGGCAGCGACGCTCGCGACGAGCACGACGGCCGCGACGGCCGCGCCCATGCTGGAGGCCGTTAGGGCGGATCGGAGCCGTTGCGCACGAAGGGCCGCGATCGCGGACCCGGCGATGTCCCGGTACGCGATCGCGGCCTTGCGAGTCACAGCCGCTCCAGGAGCTTTCGGACGTCGGATGCAGGATCGGAATCTGGCTCGCGACCCGGGCGTTCGATGTAGCGCTCCAGCAGCCGCCGCGCTCGAGGATAGAGAACCCTGCGCTTCGATCCAATCCACGCCTTCGCGGCACCGAGCCAAAGCTCGGGATTGTCGGGATCGCGAGCAAACGCGGCATCGAACAGGTCGTCGCTATCGGTCTGCCGCCCGTGCTTGGCGAGAAATGCCGCATGCGCCACTAGATGCCCGGTGTTTTCGGGGTCGAGGTGCCGGGCCAGCGCGAAATGCTCAGCCGCACGCTCGAATTCGCCCTCGTGCTCGTAGTACGCCGCCCACGCCGCGGCTCCGCGCGCTCTGTCGACCGATTCGATCCGACCTGCGAGATCCCTCGCTTCGGCCGCGCTTCCGCCAATGATGGCGGGCGCATCAAAGTGGAATCCCTGGAGCGCTTCCAGCGCATCAAGATTCGACCCGTCAAGTTCGATAGCGCGCTCGAAGCACCGCTTCACGCGCTTCGCCATCGACATGGCGGCTAGACGGCGGAACCCAGTCATGCGCTCCGCGCGGCGACCGAGGGCAATTCCAAGCCAAAGGCTGTAGCGCGAATTCTCCGGGTCTTGGCTGAGCGCCTCTTCAAACGACTGCTGAGCCGCGCGGAACTCCTCCGCAAAATAGAGCCGCGAGCCCTCGTCGAATTCCTCGACGCCGAGATTGCCGGCATGGCCTGAGGCGATACAGAGAGCGGCGAGAACAACAGGCAGTCTAGTCATCGGTGTCTCCTCGGGGAAGTAGCCTAACATTCTGCCCATCCGAAAGCGGCTCGTCTCCCGGTATCAGGACGGACTCGAAAGCCTCGACGCCCTTCCGAATCTCTACGAATACCGGACCTTCAACGCCGGTCTCGACCGCGCGTCTCAACGCCTTGCCGTCGTTCACAACCCAGACAAAGGCGCGGCCGTCGGTCCGTCGCACAGCCGAACGAGGCAAGCTGAGCACGTGCTTGGCCTGATCCGTGACTATGCGGACTCCCACAGAGAGGTTGGGAAGAAGGCGGCCGTCCGGATTGGCAGCCTTGCAACTGACCCGGCCCACGCGACGTGGGCCCATTTCGACGATTTCGGTCGCTAGACGATCGACCTCGCAGTCCCACTCTCGGCCGGGATAGGCATCGGCCGCGATGCGAGCAACGTCGCCTGGCTCGACTCGCCCCAGGTCCGGCTCGTCAACAAAGATAATGGCTCGCACGGTCCCGAGAGCCCCGATCCGGGCGGCTAGCCCTCCCGCCGCAAGGAATTCGCCCTCGATGACCGGCAGCGAATAAACCTGTCCGTCTGACGGAGCTCGGATCGAGAGTCGCGCGGCTTCTTGGTCGGCCGCGCGCAATGCAGCCCCGGCATCCCTTAAGGACGCCACGAGTTCGCTCCGCCGGTCCTCGGAGGGGCGCGCCTCCAATTGCAGGTCCAAGGCTTGAACGTCAATCTTCAAGCCGTCCAACTGCCGCTGTTTCGCTTCCAATTCGGAACGCGGCGCGGCCTTCCGCGCGACCAGCCGCCCCAGCCTTTGGATGTCGCGAGCCGCGTTCTCACGGGCCGCATGCAGCTTGGAACGCTCGGACTCGAGGACGGCCTTCCGCGCGGGGTCCAGGCCCGACTCGAGTTGGGCGAGCCGAGCCTCGGCACCTTCCACGCGGGCAGCGGCCTGCATCCTCGCCGCCGCCTGACCCGTGTCAGCCAGCCGCAGCAGCTCCTGCCCTTTCTTGACGCGTTCGCCGGATTGCACGAGAACTCGCTCCACGCGACCGGCGGTCGCCACGTGCACGGCTACTCGACTGGTGGCTTCGATCCGTCCGTTGGTGGACAAAGCCCTTTCGATGTCGCGCTGGACTGGCCGGACGGTTCCGAGTTCAGGAGACGGCGCCGAGCACGAAAGCGCCGCGAATAGCACAATGACGCGCTGAACCCTCGCGGCCGCTGGCATACGACAAAGCTAGGGCTGCTCGGGAGTCGCAGCCGGCCGATGAGAAAAGTCCCATGCGCGGAGATCCGATTCCCCGGGAGTGAATTCGACTACGGCGTACTCCCCGGCCTCCAAGGGCTCCACGGGCCATACCTTGTAAACGAGAGGCGCCAGCTGCTGGCGGAAGACATCGACTTCGTCCTGGCGCTCCACCTGGTCCTCCCCCTGAGGCACCGTATAAATCTGCTGCACAATCCTCCGATCCCGTCCCGGCTCGGGCTTGAGTCGCGAAATTCCGAATCTGGAAAAGTGATCGAGCCGCAGGTAGAAGATGGGCTTCTCGCTCTTGGTGACAGTCTTTGAGGCGAGCCCCTTGACGGAAAGCGTTTGCTTGCCCGGCATCACCGGTACCGGTGCAATGACGTTCAGGACTGTCCGCTTCTTGCTCTTGCCGAGATCGAAGAAGACCTGTTCCACCGGCACGGGCGCCCCGTCCCGCAACCAGTAGACCCCATCGTCGAGCGGAACAGCGTGCAATTCCGTGCGCGCGAGCCGCTCTGCGAATCGCTCCCGGCGCTCCTCTTCCGCGCGGACTTCGGCAGCCGCCTGCTGGCTGCGATTGTGGGCTCGGGTCCGTTCTAGGTCGACGATTTCCAGCGGCACTTGCTCCCACTGGCCGCGCTCGATGCTGAAGTAGCGGACACGCTCGTCCGCAACCTTGTACTCTCGGACGTCCACGCGCGTGCCGTCGGTGAGAAAAAGCGCCAGGCGCTGAGCCTGCAAGAGAAACGCGCAGGCGATCAGCCCGAACGCAGCGCACATAGCTCGTTTCTTCATGAAGACAATTTCGGAAACTACCTCAATATACCGCTCGCTTCGCTGGGCGAAGCGAGCGGCCGCAACAACCGGAGATCAGTCTCGGACAGCTAGCGTTGGCTCGCCCAAGCTCCAGGCCGTGCTCTCGGACCGGGTCAGAAGCGCACTCGCAGCTGCAAGGTGGCTTGCCGCCCCGGAGCAAGCGCTGTCCCGGAGAAGAGTCCGCTGAAGTTGACCACATTGAAACGATCGGTGGCATTGCGCAGGTCGAACTTAAGCGTCGCCGTCCGCTCGCCGCGCATCCAGATCCGCGCGCCGACCGAGAAGTCGAGGCTGAGGTTGGGACGGACCCGCTCGCGCGCGAAGTTCACCTTGTCCAGGATGGCTTTCGGGATAGCCTGCTCTTCGTCTTCCCCATCATCGTCACCGTCGTCGTCGTCCTCCAATTCGACCGGCAGCCCGCTGCCGTAGCGAAGCCCCGCAGTAGCCCAAATCCGTGGATGAAACTCGAAACGGATCATCGCGGCGACTGTGTTCCTTTGATCCTGGCTGATCGGGAACTCTTCGGTGACGTCGCGAAGCTCCTCTGCCTCGCCGCCTTCGATAAACAGGCCCCCGGTGACGGGCGAAGCGGCCCTGCCGAGCATGTTCGAGTAACTGATAATCGATGAGATCCCCTTCCGGCGCGGTACATCGAGCCTCACCTCGGTGCCTTCGATCGCGGCCGATGCAAACGTTATCGGGAACGAGGTACCTGTGTTCAGGAACACGTCGTCATCGATGGCATTTCGGAATTCTCGCCAGTAATGCTTGACATCCACCCGCATCGCGTCCCCGAGCGGCGTGCGGAAGCCTATTTCGAAGAAATGGGCTCGGCTCGGAGGAACGGGCAGCGATCCTCCAACATCGTCCAGATCGAGTCCTCGCGCCGCGCTGCTCAGCAGCAGGTTCTCGGTCGGCGGGGGCTGGAAGATGCGGTCGTAGGAGGCGTAGAGTTGTAATGCCGCTTGCGGCAGGTAGTAGCTCGCGGCCAGGCGCGGGCTGACCGCGGAGTCCGAAACGAAAAGGCTGTAACCATCGATCCGAACGCCTAGATTCGCGGCGAAGTTCCCCGCGCGAAACTGGTCCTGCGCGAAGAAGCTGCCCTCCACGCTCCGACGCCGATCCCGGAAATCCAAGTCGAGCTCGGGAAGTTCTCCGGGCTCCGCCATCAGGAACTTCTCCCGAATATGGTTGATTCTCAGGTCTCCGCCAAGCTTGAGCGTGTGAACGCCCCTCTCGTACGAGATGTCCCCAAGAACCGCCTCCTCGCGGAAGCCCCGGTCCTGCACGACATATACCGGCGTCGCGAGAACGTTGCTCCAGAGTTCGCTCGTCAGGTCGCGAACCATGCCGCGAATGGAAACCAGCGCCCGCGGCGAGACGGCACTCTGGTAGTGGATCTGCCCTGAGGTTTCGGCTGACCGCCGGTCTTGCCGCTGGCCGGCTGATTGCTGGACTAGGTCGTTCGGGACTAGAAAGCCTGCTCGGTTCGAGCGCGCGTAAACAGTCAGCCGGTCCCTGCCGGTCAGGTTCCTTGCGAACCGCACGTTGGCTCCGCCCGCACTGGCGGTGTTCGTGAAGTTCTCGAGAGAAGGGGGGTCCAGGTAGCGATCGGTAGTGCCGCCTTGCACCCCGAAAGACACTTCCGTGCCTTGCCTGACTAGTTGATGCGAAAACGATCCCAATTGCGTGCCGAAGCTTCCCGCTTGAGTTTCCAATGTGGAGCGGTGGCCAGTCGGGGCGGCACGTAGCGTGTCGAGAGCGATCACACCGCCCAGCCTGCGACCGTACTCCGCCGGAATGCCGGCCGTTAGCACGCTGACTGCTTCGAACTCGCTGTTCTCGAATGAGGGAGCGAATGCGATAGACCGGTTTTCGTACAGGGGCATGCCATCGACTACGTACTGAATGTCGTACTCCGAGCCGCGGGGGTGCAGGACCGCATTGGCCTCGAGCAGCCAACCCGGCATCATGGTGACGACATCGACAGTGCTCCGACCTAAGGTCGTACCGAGCGCCTCATCGAGGAATTCCCTTCCCGACCGAACGGGCTGGGACGGTCGGTGCGGCTCGAACAGCGGGGGCGCCATGCGGACCGTGACCTCTTCTGCCACGGTGCGCACATTCAGCACGACTTCGATGGACAAGGGAACAGCGGAGCGCACTTCCACGGGGCGCTCGGCGCGTTCGAAACCGCTTTGTTGGACCAAGAGCCGGTAGTTGCCGGGGGGGACCCGATGAATGACCGAGCGGCCGTCGGAGTCCGCATCGGCCTCGGCGAGGAACTCCGGGCTTCTCGAAGCGAGATCAATGTGGGCCGGTACGCCGCGCCCGCTGGAATCCAAGACCCGGACCTCTACCCGACCGTCCATTCCCTGCGGGAAACCGGGAGGAATCAAGAGAATGGCAGCGAAGATTGTCGCTGGAATCCAACCGACACGTAGACTGCGCTTGTTGACCATGGTTCGCCCGTATAGGCCTGGCGCCTGCGCCATTCCCTCGGGCGCATCTCCGTACGAACGAATTGGCGGGCCCGAGCATTGAGATTGACCTTACTATAGATGGTCGTTTCTGCCCTTAATGCCGCGACTGGGCGCTCACCGGCCTGGAGTCGCAACTCCGCGATGCGATTGAGCCCAGCGCATCAGCGGGCTTCGCGAACGTCAGGCGCACTCGAGTCGCGCTATCCGAGTTGCCGCTCCTGGCTGCCGACAGGCGACCCGGGACGCGTGCGAGACGGAACGGCATCAACTGCGAAGGCGGCAGGCTGAAGCTTGTCCCTGCATCCTATGCCGAAGCCGAGATTCCTCGCGAGCCAATTCGACCGCCTCTCACTCGCACGAGAAGGGCGTCGAGAACCGTGGCTGCTTGCCCTTCGAGGACGGGAACGAGTGGGCCGCTAACCCCCGGAACTCATGGAAGCATCGACACTCTTGGCGGGCGATCGACGGAGAATTCTCTTTGGAGACCGCCGGCGGGCAGATTGCAATTGACAGGCAGGGGCGTAGCGATACCGGAAGTCAGACGGAAAATCGGTCGGCCGAGCGTGCGGGATTTGCCAAGCACGAAGCCCAGGCAATCAGAGCGATCCCCCATCCGCAGGCGTGCCATCGACCCCGCCAGATGATGCCTGTGGTATCGTCTACCGCAACACGCTGGAAACGACCGCAATGCACTCATTCAAATCACCCAAGCCCCCTGGCCTTGCCGCGCTGGCGCTCGCCCTGATCGCGCTGGCTTCCGGATGCGCAGCGCCATCCGACGACCGGCCGAACATCATCCTCGTCATCACCGACGACCAAGGGTACGGAGACGTCGGCGCGCACGGCAATTCGATGATTCGGACCCCGAATCTCGACGCGTTGCATGGGGAGAGCGTGAGACTGACAAGTTTTCACGTCGATCCGACCTGCTCCCCCACCCGGTCAGCGCTGATCACTGGACGATACTCGTCTCGCACCGGGGTTTGGCACACCATCATGGGGCGTTCGATCGTGCATCGCGACGAGACAACGTTCGCCGATGTCCTTGGGGACGCCGGCTACGCTACGGGCTTCTTCGGCAAATGGCACTTGGGCGATACCGCCCCCTACCGGCCGGTCGACAGAGGGTTCCAAGAGGCCGTTTACCACGGCGGCGGCGGTGTCGGCCAGACACCGGACTACTGGGGCAACGATTACTTCGACGACACCTACTGGCACAACGGCACCCCCAAGCCGTACGAAGGCTATTGCACGGATGTGTTCTTCGACAATGCCCTGCGCTTCATCGGCGAGCAGGCAGAGCGCGGAGAGCATCCGTTCTTCGTGTACCTGTCGACGAACGCACCGCACGGCCCCTTCCTGGTCGACGAGGCCTACTCCAAGCCATACGCGGACAAGGGCGTCCCGAGCCCGATGGACAAGTTCTACGGGATGATCGAGAACATCGACGACAACATGGGGCGGCTTTCCTCCAAGCTCGACCAACTCGGTATCGCGGACAACACGCTTCTGGTCTTCATGACGGACAACGGGACCGCCGCAGGCGTGACCAACACCCACCGCACTCAGCGGGTGGGCTCCGAAAATGCGGCCTTGCTGAAGCGCGCAGCCAAGGAGGAGGCCGACGAGGCTTGGCAGGGATTCAACGCCGGGATGCGCGGCAGGAAGGGATCGGAATACGATGGCGGCCACCGTGTCCCGTTCTTCGTACGCTGGCCCGGCGGCGGACTGGGCGCACCTCGAGATATCCCCAACCTCGCGGCGCACATTGACGTGCTTCCGACCTTTGCCGACATCGCGGGGGCGGGCATCCGCGCCGACTTGGACTGGGACGGGGCGAGCTTGGTGCCGCTGCTGCGAGGCGGCGATTGGACCGATCGCACGCTTGTGGTCCATTCGCAGCGGATCCGTTTCCCGGAGCGATGGCGCAAGAGTTCCGTGATGACTCAGCAGTACCGCTTGGTCAACGGCAAGGAACTTTACGACATTGCGGAAGACCCTGGCCAGTTGGAGGACATCGCAGATGCGAATCCGGAGATGGTCGCGGCCCTGCGAACGGAATACGACTCGTGGTGGGACCGGATTGACGACCGATTCGATCAGCATGTCCATCTCGATATCGGTTCGGATGCCGAAAACCCCGCCCGCATCACAGCGCACGACTGGCTGCCGCCCGAAGATTCCATGCAAGTCCCTTGGAACCAAGGCCATATCGCGAGAGCACCTGCCGTCAATGGGACGTGGAACATTAACGTCACCCAAGCGGGAACATACGAATTCGACCTCTATCAAAGGGACAAGCCCGCAAACTTCGCGATCGAGGCCGCGAAGGCCAGCATCCGCGTAGGTGATGTCGAGGAAGCCGCCGAGGTGCCTGCCGGCGCGTCGAACGTACGGTTCACCCTCGACCTGCCGTCAGGAAAGACGACGATGCAGACCCAGTTCGTCGCGGCGGACGGCACCACCCGAGGTGCCTTCTTCGTATATGCCAATCGGCTCTAGGCAATCCCCGTGCGGCTGTCGAGCCTGGCGTCAGACCGTTGGCTGCTTGCCGTCCGATGGAAGAGACCGGCGTCGCGAGCGAACGGACGCGCGGAAGCGCGCCTTTTGGAGTCGGCAAAGCCTGGCCGGCTCTTGACGCGACACTCCACAGGGGCTCTGGGCGGCGGCCGAAGGCTGCCTTCAGCCGCGTGAAGAGTTGGAAACCGGCATCGCGAGCGAGATAATGGGATATCCGGCGGTCCGCAGACCAAGCGGCGGCCCGGCAAGGTAGGTTTTCTTGGGCATGGACTCGATCTCAAGACGCGATTGGATGCGCAACTGCGCTCATTCGGGGGCCAGCGCGGCGATCGCGGGCTCCGTTCAAGCGGCCGGCGCAGCGACGCAAGCCGGAGCGTCTCCGACTTACAACAACTACTTCGGCGACCTGCACAACCATAACCAAGTCGGCTATGCCCAGGGCACCTTGGAGCGCAGCTTCGAAGTCGCCCGCAACCATCTCGACTTCTACGCATTCACGCCGCATTCGTACTGGCCCGATGTGGGCCAGTACGACGGCAAGATCGAATACAAGTGGCGGAACGGATTCGCGGTGGCGAAGGCTCGCTGGCCGGATGTGGTCCGGCTCGCGCGGCAATTCGACGATCCCGGCACTTTCACGACGATCCTGGGCTACGAGCGCCACGGCACGATGGAGGGTGACTACCATATCCTGTTCCCGGACTTGGACGGGGACTACGAGCTAATCGAGCCGCTGGAGGAGCTGCAAGCGTTCGCCAAGCAGCGCGGCTGCATCCTAGTACCGCACCATCCTGCCAACCGCCTGGGTCATCGCGGCATCGCTTCCGCGGGGATCGACCCGGCGGTTTCCCCTGTGCTGGAGATCCATTCGGAGTGGGGCTGCGCCGAGCACGACCGGGCACCGCATCCGTACAAGCGCCATACCGAGGGAGGTCGCTGGACCAAGCACACGCTGCAGCACTACCTCAGCGAAGGCCATCGATTCGGAGTCATCGCAAGCACCGACGACCACCTGGGATATCCCGGCGGCTACCGCGAGGGCCTAGCGGTGGTGAAGGCTCGGGTGTTGACGCGCGACGCAATTTTCGAGGCCCTGCGCCAGCGCAGGACGTACGCCGTCACTGGCGACCGCATCGAGCTGGACTTCTCCGTCAACGGGGCGATGATGGGGCAGGAACTGCCCTTCGCCCGGCAACGCAAGATCCGCGCCCATGTCCGCGGCTGGGATTTGATTGACCGCGTCGAGGTCGTCAAGAACGGACGAGTGATCCACCGCGACTTCCCGGTAGACCGGCAGCCAGGCGCGAACTCGTGGGAGGAGCCAGTTGTGGTGCGGTTCGAGTACGGCTGGGGCCCTTGGCCCGCACTCGGCTGGGGCGGCACAGCGGACTGGGATTTCACGCTGAAGGTCGAAGGCGGCCGCATCGAAGCATTCCACCCATGCTTCACTTCCGGGCCGCTGGACGAATTCCGCCGCGACCGGATCGTTAGCAGCGACCGGACCTCCGTCCGCGTGCAGTCCTTCACTGCCCTCAAGCAGCAGCTCGACGATTACTCGCAAAAGGCGCTCGTGCTGCGCGTGCGGGGCGACGGCGCCACGCGAATCAGCGTCAGCTGCACCAAACCGACCGAGTGCTCGCTAACGCAGACCCTCGCCGATCTCAGCGAGTCCAACGAGATGCTCTTTACTAGGCCCTTCCCCTGGGAGTCGGCAATGCTCCATCGCGTCGTCTTTCACGAGAACTGGGAGACTTCCTTCGCCGCCGAGGACGAAGGGGACGGACAGGAGACGGACTGGTACTACCTCCGGGTCTTCGAATCCAACGGCGAACTCGCATGGTCCAGCCCCGTGTGGGTCGAGGCCGCGTAAGGGGATTGCGACGCACACGGTCCCGCGATCCGATCTCGGACGTCGCCTCGCGGGCGGCTTGGCAAGGGCACGCGGGTCGCTCCTGCCAAGTTGGCCGGAGGAAACTGCGTTGCCTGCAGCGGTCGGCCGGGTCCGCCCCGGACGGCGCAGGAACCGTGGAAACGCGCCCCGGCTCGAGAATGGGGAAGTTCAATCCCCGACGTATCGGGCATAGAGGCTGCGAGCGAGCCCCCTGTCTTGCGTTCCCTTGACGATTGCGCGCCCGTCGGGGAACACGGTCAGCTGGTGAGGAGGGCACGAAAAGCGCAACGCGTGCTCGGTCGACCGGACTGGCCCAAGAGTCGACAGAGTCCTGGCGAGGGCCGCCAGGTCAACGCCGCGGCCTCTCCCGGAAACCTGGACTGCATCCCGTCCGCAGAGGCGCGCCGAGCGAGCCTGGCTGTCGTCTAGGTGCCGGAATTCGCGTCGTCGGCAAGCTGCGCACGCCGAGTTCGGGAGCGCTGTCCGCAGCGACGAGCGCTCTCCGGTCCACAAGTCGTATGAAACCAGCCGCGCCTTAAGCGACTCGAGGCGACCGGCGAGGATCCGCAACGCTTCCGCCACTTGCAGGGACGCGATCATCGATGTCGCGGCGTTCAGCACTCCCGCCGTGTCGCAGGTAGGCTGACTGGTCCCGGGGGCGACCGGAAAAATGCAGGCCAGACAGGCCGTGCGGCCCGGCACAACGGGCATCACAGAGCCTTGCGTTCCCACGGCGGCACCGTAAATCCAAGGGATCGAACGCTTGACCGCCACGTCGTTGATCAGATAGCGCGCTTCGTAGTTGTCGGTCCCGTCGAGAATGACCGATGCCGAACGCAGCAGTGTCTCCGCATTCGTTGGGTCAAGGTCCTTCACAATGGCGGTCACTGTGACTTCGGAATTCGCCCGCCCCAGGCTTCGCGCGGCGGCCACGGCTTTGGGCACCCCCGCTTCCGCATCTCGCTCGTCGAAGAGACATTGCCTCTGCAAGTTGCTTGTCTCGACGTAGTCCCGGTCAATTAAGACGGTTTCTCCCACGCCAGCACGCACGAGTAGCGAAGCTTGCACTGTTCCCAGGGCCCCGCAGCCCACGACGACGGCGCGGCTCTTGGACAGCCGCCTCTGTCCGGCGTCGCCTATTTCGGGCAGCAGGCGTTGCCGCGAGTAGCGATCGTCAGCGCTCATTGGCCAACGGCCGGACCGTCCGCTCCGACCGATCCTAGCCTAGCAGCGCACTCGCTCCACAATCCTCAAGGCGCTCGGGAGCGCTGGGGCCATATAATTCTCTTGTAGCGGTGCATCGCCCGTGGCTGACCGTTCTGGCGCTCCATATCCTTGCTGCGGCCCCCGTTCGTGGCTCGGAATTCTTCGGAGTTCCAGTATCGGAGATTCTTTTCGCGCCCCCGCTCGGGCCGGGGGCTGCGGCCTCGGCCGAGCGCGCACTCACCATTGGAGTAGGGGAGCCGCTTGATCGAAACAAGCTGCGTGATTCGATTCAGGCGCTCTTCCGCACTGGGCGATACGCGGATATCCAAGCGCACGTGAGCCCGGCGCCAAACGGGGCGCGCCTGACACTCTTGGTCGAGCCTGCGTGGTTCATCGGCAACGTGCAGGTGAACGGCGTGCCTCGCCCCCCGTCCGAGGGTCAGCTGCTCAACGCCACCGCATTGCGCCTAGGTGAACTCTTCACGGAGCAAAAACTGGCCGCTGCCGCCAGGTCCCTGCGAGCCTTGCTCGTCGAGCACGGGTTTCAGGAGCCGGGGGTCGCACACACCCTCGAGCGTGATGCATCGACACAGCAAGTCCATATCAACTTGCAAGTGGAAAGCGGGGACAGGGCGAGGATCGGCGCGTTGCTGGTCGCGGGGGAGCACCTGCCGCTGACCGAGCAGCAGATAAGGCAGATCGCGCGGTGGCCGCGGGACGCGGTGTTCCGAAGGGATCGCATCCAGCAAGGAATCGGGCTGTTGCGTAGGCATTTCCAAGACCAGGGCTTGTGGCGATCGGAAATCTATGTCGAGCCGGCCGAATACCGCGCGGTCGAGAATCAGGTCACACTCGTCGTCAGGATCGACCCCGGCCCGAGGATGTCGGTGAAGGTCGAGGGCGCCGACATCGGCCTCGGCAAGCTGAGACGCTACCTGCCAGTCTTCGCGCGAGGGGCTGTCGACGACGACCTGCTAGCCGCGGGCAGCGCCAACCTGCGCAACTATTTCCAGTCCCGCGGGTATTTTGCCGCGACGGTCGCGGTCGAGGTGGAGCGCAACAGAGCAGGCGAAATCGCCATCGTGTACCGCGTGGACCGAGGGCCGCAGCAAAGCCTCCGGGCCGTCGACATCCAAGGCAACCGATTCTTCGACGAAGGCACGATCCGCGAGCGGATTCAACTGCGGGCGTCGGACATGGGCGCGAAGCATGGCCAGTACAGCCAAGCGGTGCTAGACGAAGACCTCGGGGCAATCCGTCAGCTGTACCTATCGAACGGATTCCGCGCAGTCAAAGTGTCAGGCGTTCTCATGGAACAATTCGGCGGCAACCGCAATCAGCTGGCAGTCCGGATCGAGATCGACGAAGGGGCACAGACGTTCGTAGCCGGCCTCGTAACATCCGGATTCTCAGAATTCCCCGCCGACGAACTGTCATTCGAATTCTCGTCAGCTCCCGGCCAGCCATTCAGCGAAGCCAACGTGTTGTCGGACCGGCAGCGGATTCTGTGGGAGTTCTACAATGCCGGCTACCGGGACGTGACGTTCGACTGGCGCGCCGAGCCCGGAAATTCGCCCTACGAGACGGTCCTGTACTACGAGGTCGGTCACGGAGACCAAGTGCTCACCGGCCCGACGATCCTCTCCGGGTCGCGCCGAACTCGCGGCCGATTCCTGGCGCGCCGGATAGAGCTGACTCCCGGCGCGCCGCTGTCGCAGGCGAGCATGTTCGCCACGCAGCGAAACCTTTACGATCTGGGTGTCTTTTCCAAGGTGGAAGTGGCCCTCCAGAACCCGGACGGTGTCGAGGACGCGAAGGCCGTCCTGCTCCAGGTTGAGGAGGCGAGGCGCTGGGCATTGGGCGCCGGAGGGGGTGCCGAATTCGCCCGCATCGGACGCAACACGGCGGAACTCACCAACCCCGCGGGAGATGCCACGTTCAGCCCGCGGATGACGCTGGAAGTGACACGGCTGAACGTGCTTGGCAAAGCGCACACGATGGGCTTCCGGACGCGCCTGTCGCTCTTGCAGCAGCGGGGGCTCTTCACCTACGAAGCGCCGCGCTGGTTCGATTCCGACCGCTGGCGTATGACCGTCAATGGCCTGTACGACACTTTCCGAAATGTCAACACGTTTACCGGCCGCAGGCTCGAGGGAGCATTCCAGCTTTCGCAGCAGTTGGATCGAACAACGACGTTGCTGTACCGCTATGCCTACCGCCGAACGTCTATCGATGAGAACACGCTGAACATCGAGCCCCTCCTGGTCCCGCTGGTTTCTCAGCCGGTCCGGGTCGGGTTACTTTCCTCAACCTACATCTCGGATCGCCGGGACGACCCGACAGACACTACGAAGGGCATCTACAACACCGTGAACATCGCGCTGGCATCCAAGTACTGGGGGTCGCAGCCGAACTTTGCTCGGATGCTCGCGCAAAACAGCACCTACCATCGGATAGGACGTCGCGTGGTATTCGCCCGCACTGTCCAGATCGGCGTCAACCTGCCTTGGGCGGGACACCTTGTCCAGGGAGTTCAGCAGGCTCGCTTCGCTGGCCGCCCGGACCCGAGAATCCCTATTTCGGAACGGTATTTCGGAGGCGGCGCGAACTCTCATCGGGGTTTCGCCTACAACCAAGCCGGCCCGCGGGATCCGGCGACCGGATTCCCGCTCGGCGGAGGGTCGCAGTTCCTCAACAGCATGGAGTTGCGGTTCCCGCTGCCCGGAGCCGATATCTCGGGTGTGCTCTTCCACGACGCCGGCAACGTCTACTCCCGGCCGGGGCGCATCAACTTCCGTGCCAAGCAGGATGTCCGCGTCAACCGCCACGGGTCGAAGGAGTTCGATTTCGATTACATGGTGCATGCGATGGGACTCGGGATCCGCTACCGGACGCCGATTGGACCAGTGCGGCTCGACCTTGCCTTCTGTGCCAACCCTCCCCGCTTTGTCGGCTTTGACGGGACAAGGAACCAGCTGCTGACGGGAACGGGGAGCTTCCGGGAGCAGCGCATTCCGTCGCTGCAATTCCACTTCTCTCTCGGCCAGACGTTCTGACCATGGCAAACCATTCGACAAGGAAGCTCCGGGCGGCCGCCGGCGCGGTGGCGGCCGTCGTCTCTGCCGCCGGAGTGCGAGCTGAGATCGTGGATCGCATAGTCGCGATCGTCGGTCTGGAAGCCATCACTTCGTCCGAAGTGGAAACTGAACTCCGCTTGGAGGCAATGCTGAACCAGGCGGACGTGAAGCCAGCGGAAGAAGCGGGCGAGAGCGCGCTCCAGCGACTCATCGACCGGCGGCTCATCCTGCAGGATCTGGAGGTCACGCCGTTTCTGCTGGCCCAACCTGCCGAGGCCGAGCGTCTGCTTCGACAATTGCGCGATCAGACGTACCTGGACGGAAGGGATTTCAATTCGGCCCTGATTCATTACGGACTGACGGAAGCGGACTGCGAAGCCTTCATCGCAGAGCGCATCCGGTTCGAACGGTACGTCTCGTTCCGATTCAAGACCGGGCTGGACGCCGAGCCCGCAAGCGTGGAATCGTATTACCGAGACGAGTACTTGCGGCTCCAGCGGGAGCTAGGCGAACCCGTGGAGCCCATCGAATCGGTGTCCGAGGCAATTTCCCAGATTCTGTTGGAACGCCGAGCGAGCCAGCTCCTTGAGGAGCGCCTGAAGGACTTGCGCGCACTGCACCGGATCGAGATCTTGCCATTTGCTAGCGGAGAGCGAAGGCCATGAACGTAGGGCCCTTGTCCGCCCACCCTCGGCTGTGGCTCGCCGCAGCCGTCACCGGGGGTTTGCTGTCGTTTGGATGGATTGGCTTCGAGGCGGTGACCCGAAGCGATTGGCTCGGCGAGAGGATCCGGGCGGCGCTGGTGCGCGACCTGGAATTCGCGACCGGGGGTGCGGTCTCGATCCAGGAGTTGCGGTTCGGAGATCATCGCCTGTCATTCGATGTGTTTGGACTTGAAGTCCGCAGTCCCGGGGATCCCGGCCTGCCGCCTCTGCTGACGGTGCCCGAGGCTTCTGTGCGGCTCGGCTGGAAGAGTTTTTTCGGCGAGCGGACATACCTCGAAGACCTGCGTGCCCGCGAGCCCGTGATTTACCTGTCTGTACGAGAGGACGGGGTCTCCAACATACCTAGACCGAAACGCCCAGGAGGACTTCCAGCGCTGGTAGTCCGTCGCTTCGAACTCAGCGGCGGCAAGCTCGTTTGGAACGGGCGGCCCTTCGAAGGGGGATTCAGCGGATCCGAACTCGAGGTCGACGTTACTTTCGACACGCTGCGAGAGGAATACCAAGTCGAAGCGAGATTCTCCGACCCGCAGTGGGGTGCCGAAAGCCGCTTCCCGCCACCCGCGGGATCGGCCGCAGTCTCCGCCGTGGTAAGCGAGCGGGGAATCGAGATCAGAGACCTCGCGGTGCGCGCCCATGCCTTCGATCTCACGGCGCGCGGAATCGTGCGGGACCTGCGCTTGCCTCGCGCGGAGGGAAGCTATTCGGTCAGCGCGAGGATCGAGACCGTGGCCCTTTGGCTAGCTGGCCTCGAATCTGGCCTGGCCGGAGCGCTGCGCGTTGAAGGCGATCTGGATTGGGATTTCGCGAAGGGGGGCGCCCGCTACGAGGGCACCGTTGCAGCCGCTGGCGTCACAGTCGACGGGTCGGAGGGGGAATCTGAATTCGAGGCGGACTTCGCCGGCGACAGTGGCCGCCTCGAACTGTCGGGGGTCGCCGGCAGGGCATTCGGAGGAGACGTCACGGGATCCGCCAAGATCTGGGACCCATGGAGCGCTCCGCTGCTCTCAGCGCAAGGAATCGTCGCAGGCATCGAAGTCGGCGAGCTCGTCGGAACCATGGGAGTAGGAGATCTTCCGTGGGACGCCGAAGCGGACTTGACGATCAACGCCTTCGGCTCGAGATCGGAGGGATTCGTAAGCGACTTGGAATTGGTGGTTCGCCCGCAAAGCGCGCAGACGAAGCTGCCGCTAGAGGGCAGCGGCTCTCTTCGATACCTCAGCCGGGACGGTGAGCTGACGATATCCAGACTTCGGCTTGCCGCGCCCGACGCTCGGATCGAGCTAAGTGGGACATTCCTTCGCTCGGGAGCCGGGCAGGCCGAGATTGAGGCGTCCGCAAGGTCGAAGAGGGCCTTGGAAAGAATCCTCGCGACGGTCCAGCCGCGCGCCGATCTGCCGCCCTCCGCGCCCGAAGGCCAGTATTCGTTTCGAGGCAGGATGAAGAGCCAGCGTGGCCAGATGCAGACCGCCGTGCTCGAAGGGGAAATGACAATCGAGGACTTCCTTGTCGGCGGCCAGCGCTGGGAGCGGCTTTCCTTGCGCGGGGAATTCTCAGCAGCTGGCATGGATGTCCGGCAGGGGCAACTGGTCGACGGGGCAGGGCGGCTGCAGCTGCGCGGCACGGTTCCCTTGCGAGGCGACAAAGCATTGAAGCTCGCAGTATCGGCGAGTGAAATGAATGCGGCCAAAATTGCCGAGGCAAGCGGATTCGGCCTGCCCATCGACGGTTCGCTATCGATGGACTTGGAGGTATTGGGATCCTTGGACGCACCCTTGGCCGAGGCACGCGTGACAGTCGAGGCCCCTAGGTTCTTCACCGAACGGTTTGATCGGCTGACAGCTGAAGTCCTGTACGGGTCGGAGGGCTTCGAATTGAGGAACGCATCCTTGGTTCGCGCGAATTCGACGCTGCGTGCCTCCGCGTCGATGAATCCTGAAGACCAGCAGATTGCGATCGACCTTGCGAGCAACGGCTGGCCGATTGCCGGATTCGACTTGGTCCGACCCCTCGCTCCGGGCCTGACGGGCACGCTGCGGTTCGCAGTGCGCGGGACCGGGAGACTCGGCGAGTCCCAGCTGCTGCGAACGCTGCGTCTGGAAGGCGATTGGGATGTCGCCGACTTGCGCAGCAACGACTTGTCACTAGGCCATTGGCAAGGCGAGATCCGATCCGGAAGCGAGCGTCAGAGTCTCGAGCTCGATTGGGAAGCGGAAGTCTTCGGGGGCGCGGTGCTGGGCCGGGCCGCTCTGTGGCAACTCGAACCTACGAGCTACAGCGGGAATGTCGAGTACCACAACCTAGACCCCGGAGGCCTGGCCGCTCTCGTTAATCTCCCCGCCGACGCGATCGACGGCGAGGTCACCGGCAAGGCGCGCTTCGGCGGGGTCGTCGGCGCGGCCGACACGTTCCAAGTCAATGGCACGGTCGAGCGAGCCGAAGTGAGGCTTCTTGCCACCGGTAACGACAGCGCGGTCATTTCGAACGTGTTCCCGATGCGCTGGGGCATCCGGAACGGAACGCTTCGACTGGACTCGATGAACTTCAGCGCGCCGGGCACCGAGTTCGAGGTTGACGGCTCGATCGCGATCAGAGGAAACAGGGAACTCGACCTGGGATTGGACGGCACTTTCAACATGGCTCTTCTGGGCGATCTCCTGGGCGGGGCTGAGTTCGAGGGAGCATCGAGTGTCAGCGCGCGGATCGAGGGCACAGCCGCCGAACCTAGCCTGGAAGGTTCGATTGAAGTGCTAGGCGCAACATTGCGCAGCCCGGGGGTCCCGTTCCGATTGAGCGATATCCGGGGCAGGATCACCGTCATAGACAACCAAGGCAAGATCGAGGAACTATCGGCAGCTTCCGGGGGTGGAACCCTTCGCTTTACCGGAGCCGTGGTTTACCGAGATGCCGGCTTCGAATACAGGTTGCACGCCGCGGTCGAGGACATGCGAGTTAACCATCCCGAAAGCGTCAGCAGCGTGATCGACGGCCAGTTCACGCTCGCAGGAGCAGGCTTGCGGAGCATTCTGGACGGCGACGTGCTGATTTCGCGATTGTCCACAGCCGACAACCTCTCCTTCGCCGAGTTGTTCGCGAGCTTGGGGCAGCCGGAAGGCGGCCAAGGCACTAGCCCGATGCTCCAGGGCATGCAGGTCAACGTGCATGTAGGCGCTGTCTCACAGCTTTCGGTCGAGACTTCTCTGGTGCGCAACGTGGAAGCCGATCTGGATCTGGATGTGGTCGGGACCGTTGCCAATCCGTCGATCCTCGGAACCATCGCAATCGCCCAGGGAGAGCTCCGCATGCTGGGCACTCACTATCGGATCAATCGCGGCGACATACGGTTCGTCAACCCGTTGCAAGCCGAGCCCGTGTTGAACGTGGAGCTAGAGACGCGAATACGCGATGTGGATATCGCGTTGGTACTGTCCGGCCCTTCCCGCAGCCTGAACTTGAGCTACCGCTCCGATCCGCCGCTGCCCTTTCACGACCTAGTGAATCTGGTTGCCGTCGGCAAGGAGCCGACCTCCGACCCCAGCATCGCCTCCCGGCGACGGATCGAGCAGCAGTCCCTCGTGCAAACCGGAGCCGACAACCTCCTAAGCCAAGCGATCTCGCGTCCAGTGTCAAAGCGCCTGCAGCGATTCTTCGGAGTGAGCAGGCTGAAGGTCGATCCGCAAATTGGCGGATTGGAAGCGAATCCCAGCGCTCGGATCTCCACCGAACAGCAGATCGCGGACGATATTACGCTGATCTACAGCTACGACCTGTCATCGGCTCAGCAGCAGGCGATTCGAATCGAGTGGAATCCGGACCGGAAATGGTCGTTCATCGTGACCCGGGACCAGAACGGCCTGGTAGGCTCGGACGTCCTGTACAAGGTGCGCCTGCCGTAGGCGACGGGCCGTCAGGCGGCCTCAAGCGAGTCGCAGCGACGGCTGGGCCTCGAGGTCGAATCCGTCAAACTCCCCGCGCAGAAAACGCGGGTACGCGGCGGCGGCTATCATCGCGGCATTGTCCGTGGACAACGCCAGGGTCGGGAAATAGAACGGCAGCGAGAGCGACGAGAATGCCTTCCGAAGGCCGGAGTTGGCCGCGACTCCACCGGACACGATCACCGACTCGACCAGCTCGTCTTCGGCTGCCCCCTCGGCTCTCCTCTGCAACTCCCGGACCACCGTGCGCTGGAAAGACGCGATCAGGTCCAGGCACTCCTTGCTGGCAGACGCTTGCAGCACATCGATTGCCGGACGGCCTTGAGCGAAGAGTTCTCGACGCCCTTCGATCTCGGAATGCAGGTTCGACCCGAGGACGTGGCGCAAGACCGCCGTTTTCAGGCCGCTAAAACTCATGTCGAGCCGGTTCCCCTTCATGTTGGTCAGCGGCAGCGGGACACCGTCGGGGTCACCGAACGGAGCCAGCTTGTCCAGGACTGGTCCGCCAGGGTAGCCGAATCCAAGCAATTTGGCGACCTTGTCGTACGCCTCGCCGGCGGCGTCGTCGCGGGTCCTGCCCAATAACCGATACGAATACGAGTCCCGTTCGTCCCGGTCCACGACGAACATATGGCTATGACCGCCGCTCACGACCAGCGCTAGGGCCGGGAATTCCACGTCGCTGCCGGCGGCTCGCTGCTCGAGAACCACGGAGTGAATGTGGCCTTCGATGTGGTTGACTCCCAGCAGCGGCACGCGCAGGGAGGCCGCCAGCCCCTTGGCATAGGTCACTCCGACCAGCAGGGCTCCGATCAGTCCCGGACCGCGAGTTACACCGACGGCGTCCACATCGCGGTACCCGAGTCCCGCTCTGTGCAGGGCTTCGCGCACTACCGGAACGATGGCGCGCAGGTGCTCGCGCGCGGCGAGTTCGGGCACCACGCCTCCATAGATGGCATGGATATCGAATTGCGACGAGATGACATTTGAGAGCAGACGGCGGCCGTCAGCAACAACCGCAGCGGCAGTCTCGTCGCAGGATGTCTCGATCCCTAGGAGGAGGTTCATAGCGAAAGAGAATGCCCCCGCAAACCCTTCCGTTCGCGGGGGCGGGCAGGTGCTTGCACACCTAGATTACTGATGTCGGTAGCACTACCGGAACAGCCAGAGGCCGGTCTACAGTAGCTCTGTCCCCGTACTGGCACTGACGGGGAATCGGAACGTCCGAGCTGGGGCGTTAACGCTCGGCCACCTCTCTCTCCAGATTGGTACTACCGCCGATACTGTCGTGCATGTCTCTGGATCACCTCCTTCCGCCAGTGATGCAATTATGGTACCGCGCTTGCGGATCCGGTGGCAACCCTTTGCCGTCCCAGCGTCGCCGCGAGCTGTTTCGGCAAGAACAATCTCGATCCTGGGCGGCCCGGGCCCGTCAGACGGATCCCTGCGACAGGAAGCGCCCGCCTGACCGAGCCGCTGCAGACCCCCCAGACGGCAGGGAGGCTGCGGCCCGTGCAGGGCGCCGCTTTGGACCACGCCTATGCCTGGTTGCGACGGCGACTTGGGCGGAAGCGCTTCCTACGTGTTTCCGCCGGGGGAGCCACGCCGTACGGAAGAGTCCCAAGCCGGGCCTTGAATCGCTCGCGCCGTCGTAACCGGTGCGGCTGGCAATTGATCGCCCAAGCACGGCACGGGCCTGCGCAATAGCGCGCCGGGCAACCCGCTCCCCGCCGGGGATGATTTCCCCAGCGCGCAAGCCAAGGCCGCCGTCGGACGGATGTTGTGCCGGGAACCGGGAAGCGAATCTCGTTCGTTTCCCGGACGACCGGGTTCGGAATTCAGGCCGTGCCGTAAAATAGGAGTCGTCCTGCCGTCGACCGGCAGCGTACATGCTATGCACAACGTGATCGTGATCGGGTCCGGCTGCGCCGGAAACACGGCCGCAATCTACGCGGCCCGTGCCAGCCTCGAACCGCTAGTAATCGAGGGCCTCGAAGCGGGTGGGCAACTGACACTCACCACCGACGTCGAGAACTTTCCGGGGTTTCCCGAAGGCGTCATGGGCCCGGATCTGGTCGACCGCATGAAGCGGCAGGCCATAAGATTCGGCGCCGTCTACAAGCAGGGCGAGGTGTCGCGGGCGGACCTGTCGTCCCGGCCCTTCAAGCTATGGATCGGCGAGGAGCGGCTCAAGACCAAGACGCTGATCATTGCTTCCGGCGCATCGGCCCGCTGGCTCGGCCTCGAGTCGGAGCAAGACCTGATCGGCCACGGCGTAAGCTCGTGCGCGACCTGCGACGGGTTCTTTTTCCGGGGTCTGCCTGTCACGGTGATAGGCGGGGGCGACAGCGCCATGGAGGAGGCACTCTTCCTGACGAAGTTCGCAACGAACGTCTCGATCATTCATCGACGCGAAGGGTTCCGCGCCTCGAAGATCATGCTGGATCGGGCCAAGCGCAACGAGAAGATACGGTGGATCACAAGCGCAGTCGTCGCCGATGTGGAGGACCCGCAGGCCAAGACCGTCACGAGCCTGAAGCTTCGCAGCACCGTGGACGGCAAGGAGTGGGACCACAAGACAAGCGCGATGTTCCTAGCGATTGGGCACGTTCCGAACACGCGGATTTTCCGCGGACAGCTCGACCTCGACCCTCAGGGGTACATCGTCTCGCACGGCGGGGCCCGAACAAACATCCCCGGAGTCTTCCACGCGGGCGACGTGCAAGACAGGGTCTACAGGCAGGCGATTACAGCAGCGGGCTCCGGCTGCATGGCTGCGATCGAGGCGGAGCGCTTATTGGAAGCGGAAGATTAGTTCGAAGCGCTACCGGTGGCGGGCTCTTTTACGAACAGGCCGAATTGGGCCTTGCCGACCTTCGCCCGACGCGCCTTGGGACGTCGGGCCGGCCGGCCGATTACGCCCATCACGACGAATTTCTCTAGCGCGTCGCTCGGAACGAACACGCGCTGGATGTTCCCTTTGGAATCGGGCGGCGTGAGCGTGATCCCGTGCTGACCCATGATGCGGAGGTCGTTAGGAATCACACCTTCGAGCTCCTCGCCATCCAAGAACCGCATCCGCACCCACAACCCACCGAGTTTGGGCCGTGTAGCGAAGAGTTTCCGCTGCGTTTGCTCGGGGTCCCGGCCGAATTCGCGCACGAAGTAGACGCAGCGAACTTGTTCGTAGGGAAGGAACACCGCTTCGGCGGAGCGTGCCAAGACCTCAATGCCGTCCCTGTGAAGGTACGCGTGCGGGGTTACATAGCCCTCTAGCAGGTCCTGGCCGAACCGTTTTACGCACACCTTCTTGGTGGTGGAATTTGACAGGATGCCCCCGGAATGTTTCGGCGCTGTGCCCATACTAGTACGCACCCGATGGCGTGTCAAGGAGAAGCGCCCGCAACTCGTTTAATATGATGATCTTGTGGAGCCTGTGGATACATCGATTCGCGAGTTCCTCGCCTTTGCAAGCATCGAGAAGGGGCTTTCTGCAAACAGCATAGCGGCGTACCGGCGGGACTTGACCCGCTTGGCGGGGTTCCTAAAGGGACGAGAGCTGGACATCCTCGCCGCCGATGTCTCGCAACTGCGCGATTTTCTGAACACGCTCTACCAGGACGGCTTGAGCGCGCGCTCGGTGGCTCGCTACTTGAGCAGTATTCGCGGCCTTTACCGATACCTGCTCGACGAAGGGCGCTTGCACGAAGATCCGACAGCCCTGCTTCAATCGCCGGGTCGTTGGAAGACCCTGCCCAAGTACCTGACGCTCGAAGAGGTCGACCAGTTGCTCGGCGCACCCGACCCGGAAACCCGTCTGGGGAGCCGCAACATGGCGATGGTGCAATTGCTCTATGCGACCGGCTTGCGGGTTTCGGAACTCGTCAACGTGCGACTTGCCGAGCTGAACAGCGAGATGGGCATCGTACGCACCGTAGGCAAAGGAGAGAAGACGCGCTTGGTTCCCGTCGGACGGCCGGCACTCAAGGCTATCGATGACTACACAAGCCGATTCCGGAAGGCAATCCTGAAGGAGGCGTCCTCGGAGTTCTTATTCGTTACATCGCGGGGCTCGTCAATGTCAAGGCAGGCATTCTGGAAACTGCTGCGCCGTTACGGCCTGATGGCCGGCATCGGCAAGAAGATCACGCCGCATATGCTGCGGCACAGCTTTGCGACGCACCTGCTCGAGCGCGGCGCGGACCTCCGAAGCCTGCAGCTCATGCTCGGTCACTCCGATATCTCGACGACGCAGATCTACACGCACGTCCTGAGATCTCGCATGCGAGCGATATACGACACCTACCATCCGCGAGGCTAGATGCCGGGCGCCGGGGCGGACGGCGGGACCAGTAGGTCCGGCGCTTGCGGGAGAGCCAATGACTTTCTCAGCAGGCGGTGCCCGTTCCGCGATCCGAGCTCACCAAAGAAGTCGGGCAGCGTCCAATAGAGTTACAGGCGGGGAGCGACGAACGGCCAATCCTGCCGCTTCCACACGCCCTGGCCAGACTCTCCGAGGTATCGCAATGCGCACTTTTTCTCTCATCGCAATCCTACTCACCGCCATCGCTTGCGCGACGGCCGCCGATTCAAACAAGGTCAGCGAGACCGTGGAGCACACCCTGATGCTGGGCGAACACGGCACAGTGTCCGTCGCGAATGTGAACGGCCCCATCAGGATTGATGCCACCCACGGCGACCAGGTCTTCTTGCGCGCAGTCAAGGCTGCAAGAAACATTGAAAGCCTCCGTGCGACGACAATTGAAATCGATGTGTCCGAGGGCAGGATCGCGGTCGAGACGAAACTTCCGAAACGCAGCGTCTTCGGACGGAACGCCGATGGTGTTAGCGTTTCTTACGATCTTCGGATCCCGCGGAACGCAAGCATTCAAGCCGAATCGGCGAATGGATCGATCGCAATCCACGACATCCAGGGCGAATTGCAGGCAGAGACCGTCAACGGGGCCATCAAGCTCTCCGCAGTGACTGGTCCGGTCAGCGCGAATACGGTAAATGGTTCGGTGGTCGCGACGTACTCGAGCGCCGACGATATCGGGAAGAACTCCCTCGAGGCCGTGAACGGCTCGCTTCAAGTTTGGCTGCCTACGGAAGTCACGGGGAAGTTCCGCGCCGCGACGGTGAATGGATCGATCAAGACCGATTTTCCGCTGGGAATCCGCAAGCTCAAGTACGGGCGTCACCAATCGGTCGACGATCAGCTCGGCGAAAGCGAACGGACCTTTTCGCTCAAGACCGTGAACGGTTCGATCAAGATCCACAAGATTCGAGGGATCGCGTCCGGGCCAAGTCCAATTCGAGAATGAGCATCAGCTGAAGGGCGGCAGCTAAGCGCTTCCAGGCACTGGGCGGGCAAGGGGACGGCGCGGCAGCCAGCGTCGGTTCGCGGAACGAACACGGAGACCGAAATCTTAAGAGGCTAGGAGTGGCCGCCCAAGGCTCGAGAGCGGCGAGGCGATCCGATCCAGGTCGCTCTGATAACCTGCGAGCATGGATCTAGCCGACCTCCTGTCGAAGGACGCGCGCGTGATGCGCTCGTCCCTCATTCGACAACTGACAGGTTTGGTCAATCAGCCCGACGTGATCTCGTTCGCCGCCGGCTCCCCCAACGCCAAGACCTTTCCGCACGACAGATTCCGCGCAATCCAAAACCATCTGATCGAGCGGGAGGGGGGCCAGGTCTTCCAGTATTCGGTGACTCGCGGGAACGCCCGGCTGATTGGCGCCGTCCGCGAACGGGAACGGGAACTGAAGGGAATCTCAGTTTCGTCAGGGGAGACGCTCTTGGCCAGCGGCTCCCAGCAGGGCCTGGATCTCGTGGCTCGGGTCTTGCTCGACCCGGGCGACGCGGTGTTCGTGGAAGCGCCCAGCTATATCGGAGCCATGGCAGCCTTCGAGAACTTCCGCGCCAAGCTGTATGCCGTGAACTGCGACAGGGAGGGCATGGATCTCGACGATCTGGCCGCGCGGCTCGCCGAGGCTCGGGCCGAAGGGCGGCCGTGCAAGTTCGTCTACGTGATTCCGAATTTCCAGAATCCGTCAGGAGCGGTGTGGTCCCAAGCCCGGCGCCAGGGCCTGTACGAATTCGCACGGCGCGAAAGGCTGCTGATATTCGAGGATGACGCCTACGGCGAGCTGTACTTCGCCGACATGGACCCCAACAGGCTGCGGCCGGTCAAGGCAATCGACGACAGCGGCTGCGCGATCTACATGTCGACTTTCTCCAAGATCCTCGCGCCCGGCCTGCGTGTGGCCTGGATCCATGGTCCCGAACAGATCCTGCGCCGGATCGAGTGCTGCAAGGAAACAGCGGACCTTTGCACTTCCACGCTGAGCCAGCGGATCATTCTCGAATTCCTGGAGCGCGGATGGATGCCGGCCCAAGCGGCGAGGGTCCGCAGGTTCTACTCGGCCAAGTCCCAGCGGCTGCAGGACGGGCTCGAAGCGCACTTCGGCAGCTTCGCCCGCTGGCGCAGGGCGCGCGGCGGATTGTTCCAGTGGCTGGACCTGCCCGAAGGGATCGACGCCCTGAACTTGCTCCACGCTAGCCTCGAGGAAGACAAGGTCGCATTCATCCCGGGCGCTCCGTTCTTCGCCGAGGGAGGCGGCGCCAATACCCTCCGGCTTTCTTTTTCGAACGTGAAAGACGAAAATATAGAAATCGGCCTTTCCCGCCTGAGCCGCCGTATCCGTCGAGCGACCACCTGATTTATCGGCATGCGGAAGTCTGGACGCGAGCGCCGTGTCCAGCGGGTCACGCCCCCTTGCCATGCCCCAGTACCCCAGCGACCTCGCCGATACGATAGCCGAGCAGATCGAAGGAGAGGTCCGATTCGACCGTTACTCGAGGATCCTTTACTCCACCGACGCCTCGGTCTGGCAGATCGAGCCGATCGGAGCGGTCATCCCGAGGCATCACGGTGACGTCCGCTCCCTGCTGCAGCTATGTGCCCGCCATCAGGTTCCGGTGTTGCCGCGCGGCGGCGCGACCAGCCTCTCGGGCCAGACCGTCGGCCACGCCGTTCATATCGATTTCGCAAAATACATGCATGCGATCCTCGAGACCAATCTCGAGGAGGAGTGGGTGCGCGTCCAGCCGGGCGTCGTCCAAGAACAGCTGGGACGGCACCTCAGCCCCCTCGGGTATCAGTTCGGGCCGAACACTTCGTCCGCCAGCCGCGGAACGATCGGAGGCATGGTCGGCAACAATTCCGCCGGCTCGCACTCGATCGTCTACGGCAAGACCATCGACCATGTCCTTGAATTGCGCTGCGTGTTCGCCGACGGCTCAGACGCCTGGCTTCGCCCGGTCGGCAGAGGCCAGCTCGCCACTCTAGGCAAAGGCGACGGCTTCGTCCCGTCGCTCTACAGGGAACTGCCCAGGATCGGCGCCCAGTACCGCGACGAGATTCTGCAAAAGTTCCCGAAGATTCTGCGACGGGTCAGCGGCTACAACCTGGACGAACTCGTGCGCAACGGAGACCGCTTCGGAGCGGGCTACTCCTCCGAGCCGGGGCCGCTGAACTTGAGCCGCGTCATCGTCGGTTGCGAAGGCACGCTGGCCGTCGTCACCGAGGCCAAACTGCGAATCGTCCGCTCCCCTTCCGCCAAGGGGATTCTAGTGGTCAATTTCCGATCCGTGTTCGACGCCGTGGACTCCACGGAGGAGATCTTGTCCACTGGCCCGTCAGCGGCCGAGCTGATGGACGACTTCATCTTGGAAAACGCCCGAGCCAATGCCTCGTTCGCGAGCAAGCTCGACTGGGCAGCTCGCGATGCCCAGGCCGTGATGGTCGTGGAGTATTACGGCGAGACCGCGGAGAGGGTCGCGGCCAAGCTCGATCGCCTGCAACGCATGCTGTCGGCCAAGCGGATCGGCTACGGCCACCTCCGGGTGACTGACCCCGCCAAGCAAGCGCTGATCTGGGGCGTTCGCAAGGAAGCCCTCGGGATCCTAATGTCTGTCAAGGGCGACCACAAGCCCATCGCCTTCGTGGAGGACCCCGCAGTGCCCATCGAGAAGATGGGGCGCTTCCTCAAGGAATTCCGCGGTGTTCTGAACAGGCACGAGGCGCGCGGGGGCTACTACGGCCATGCCTCCGTCGGCTGCCTTCACGTGCGACCGATGGTCAACCTGAAGGATCCGGCCGAGGTCCGCAAGATGGCGTCGATCGCGGATGAAGTGTTCGCGATCGTGATGGACTTCGGCGGTTCGATGTCAGGCGAGCACGGGGACGGCATAGCCCGCAGCCGATACAACCAATGGCTCTTCGGCGACAAAATCTACCGGGGCTTCTTGGAACTGAAGGCCGTCCTGGACCCCAACAACATCCTCAATCCCGGCAAGGTCGTGAACGCTCCGCACATGACGGAGGACCTGCGCTGGGGCGGCGACTACAGCACCCTCCCGATTCAGACGAGCCTGGATTTCTCCAAGGAGGGCGGATTCGCCCGTGCGATCGAGTCCTGTAACGGCGCCGGCGTGTGTCGCAAGCGCGCGACGGGCACCATGTGTCCGTCGTATCACGCCACGATGGACGAGGAGCACTCGACCCGCGGGCGGGCGAACGCCCTGCGGGCGGCGCTGTCGGGACGGCTGCCGCCCGCAGAGTTCACATCGAATCGCATGCATGCGGTGCTGGACCTGTGCTTGGCATGCAAGGCATGCAAGACAGAATGCCCCACGAACGTGGACATGGCCAAGATCAAGTACGAATGGCTGTCCCACTACTATCGACACCGCGGTGTCCCCATCCAAGCGAAGGCATTCGGCCGGATCGAATCCATTTACCGCGTCGGCAGCTCGGTGCCGCGCCTCGCCAACTGGGCGGCCTCCCTCGCGCCGGTGAAGTGGGTTAACGACAAGTTCTTGCATATCGACAAACGCCGTTCCCTGCCGCCGCTGGCAACTCAAACCTTCCGCAAGTGGTTCGCCACCCGTGCGGCTGGCCCGCGCGCTGGGTCGCGAGGGGCGGCCGTGCTGCTGGACGATTGCTTCCTGAATTACAACTACCCGGAGGTCGGAAAGGCGGCAGTCGAAATCCTTGAGGCGGCCGGCTACGAGGTCGCATTGCCGGACAAGCGCTGCTGCGGGCGTCCGATGCTGTCGAAGGGCCTGCTGGACGACGCCCGGGCGGCGGCTGAGCACAACGTGCGGGAGTTCGACCGGTATGCGTCGCGCGGCATCCCGATCATCGGATGCGAGCCGAGCTGCCTGCTCACGCTGCGAGACGAGTATCGAGATTTCGTGAAAGACGAATCCGCGGACCGCGTCGCCGCCCACTCCTGGATGCTTGACGAATTCCTGGTGCATCTGTCGGGCCGGGACGAGCTGCAAATCGATTGGAAGCGCGGCGGCAAGGACGTGCTGTTCCACGGCCATTGCCACCAAAAGGCCCATATCGGTTCCGGTCCAAGTCTCGACGCGCTGCGCCTGGCGACGGGCCGCACCGTTCGGGAAGTGGATTCCGGCTGCTGCGGCATGGCCGGCTCTTTTGGATTTGAAAAAGGCCATTACGAGATCTCCCGCAAGATCGGAGCCGAACGGCTTTTTCCGGCTGTCGAGTCGGCTGGGCCCGAGATCGAAATCGCGGTCAGCGGCGTGTCGTGCCGACAGCAGATTGACCACTTCACCAGCCGAAGGGCGCGCCACGTGGCGGAGATCCTGAGGGAGAGTCTCGGGGACGTTTCGTGAAGCCGCCGTTGGAGCGGCTCGCCACAACACGCCCGGTTACGTGGAAGATAGGGCTCGTCGCCCTGATCGTCAGCTTCTTCTGGAGTGGGAATATCGTCTCGATCAAGGTCGGGCTCGCCACCATCCCCCCGTACTGGAGTGCCTTCTGGCGCATGGCGGTCGGGGCCGTCGCGGTCGCTGTTTGGACGCGAGCACTGGGCAAGCCAGTGCTCTTCCGGATTGCCCGCCTGCGGCAGGTGCTGCTCCTCAGCGTGATGTTTACGGCGCAAATCGCTATCTTCAACCTCTCCGTGTACTACACATCCCCGGCTTACGCCGTGATCCTGCTCAACACGAATCCGATCTTGGTCAACTTGATCAGCCACTTCTACGTGAGGGACGACCGCCTGACCGGCGCAAGGCTCCTCGGCCTCGCAATCTCCTTCGCAGGGATCTCCTATGTGATGCTGGGCGAGCCGGACACGGCGCTAGCCCCGGACCCGCTACTAGGCAACGTACTGATGCTGGTTTCGGCCTTGCTGCTGGCCGCGCGCATCGTCTACACGCAGCAGCTGGTACAAGGAATGGATCCGTTGCGCCCCGTCATCTGGCAGATGGCGTTCTCCCTGCCCGGCTTCGTCGCGCTGGCGCTCGCCTTCGAGGAGCCCTTGCTCCAACCTCTTGGCTACGAGGCCGTTCTGGCGATTCTCTACCAGGCGCTGGTCGTCGCGGGTTTCTGCTTCGTCACTTGGACGGCGCTCTTGCAGCGCCATAGCGCGGGAAACCTCGCCGTATACGGCTTTACCGTTCCTGTCTTCGGAATCCTGCTGTCGGCCGCGGTTTTCGGCGAGCAGATCACCGGACGGCTGCTGGGCGGGGCGGGAGCGGTCGCGGCGGGCATCGGGATCGTGTCGCGAGCGAGGAGGCGAGACAAGGGCAATGCTGGCTGACACGTCTCCGAAGCTGGGCCGGGGGGCTATCGCGATGGCGGCGCTGCTGTCGGCGATGTGGGGTCTCAACATCGTCGGCATCAAGGTCTCTCTAGCCGCGTTCACTCCCATCTGGAATGCATTCTGGCGGATGCTGCTCGGCTGGCCGGTGGTTTGGATCTGGGCTCGCGCCGGTGGGGTGCAGCTCCGGCCGAGACTCGGCGAAACCAAGCCGCTCTTAGTCCTGGGCGTGATCTTCGCGATCCAGATCGTCATGTTGAACGTCAGCGTCGGCTGGACCTCGGCGGCATTCGCGTCGGTGCTGCTCAACGCGGCACCGGTGTTTATCAACGTAATCGCTCATTTCGTCGTGCCGGGCGACCGCCTGTCCAGTCGTCGGATCCTCGGCCTGGCACTAGCGTTCGGGGGAGTGGCGTTCACGCTTCTGGGCAAGCCGGACAGTTCTCTGGCCGCCAGGCCCTCTTGGGGAAACATGCTAGGCGTTGTCACGGCCGCGGTCATCGCCGGCCGGATGATCTACACGCAGAGGCTGGTGCAGTTCATCGATCCGGTCAGGACAGTCTTCTGGCAGGTGGGTTTTTCCCTGCCCGTCTTCCTTGTCTGCGCCGTGCTCTGGGGGCCCATGATGGTCGGCCCGCTGACGCTGGGACCGCTCTTGGCGTGGCTGTACTGCTCGTTAGGCGTCGTGGGCCTGGCCTTTCTGCTGTGGATCCGCTTGCTGAAGACCAACTCGCCCGCCCTGCTCTCGGTATTCGTCTTCCCGACTCCCATCTTCGGAATCCTTTTCAGCGCCCTGATCTACGGAGAGAGACCGCCGGTCGAACTGATTGTCGGCGTCCTCGGAGTGGCGTCCGGCATTTTGCTCGTCACGCTGGAAAGGCGCGGGGAGGCGGTCGAGACGGCTATGAGGGCAACTCCGGGATTGCGCCGGGCGGCCTGACCGGGCTGCATGAAACGGTGCAGTTCAAGCGGGCCGGGCGGACCACGCTGACAAGACGCCTGGCCGGATCGCCCGCTGGCCGCAAGCGGCAGTCGGGCCAGGCGAGGCGCTCCCGAAATCGGTTCGCCGTCCATTTCAACGAGGTTCGGTACCGCTCAACCGTCTATACCGATTGGAGAGCTGGGAAGTGCCACGAGGCGCCGGCCAACTGCGCACCATGGACCCGGCCGGGAATGCCGCCACGAACATCCCACCGGAACCCGTACGAACAGCCAGGGACTCAAATCGCAGCTTGCCGGACATGACGCCTTGCGCCTGGGCTCGCGGGGAAGATATGTTGACCAGCACCGGGTTCGCATGCGTTGTTGCGGGCCGCGGACTCGGGGTGGCGTGCTGAGAGCAAGGGCCTCGAAAGCCGCGCGCGCACGACCCCGCAGTGCGCTATAATCCCGCATTCCTGGCGAAAGCCAACGGCGGCGCGCGGCGATGCTCAATATCGACCAGATCCGGGAAATCTTGCCGCACCGCTACCCCATGCTGCTAGTGGACCGGATCCTGGAGATCTCGGACGAGCGGGTTGTCGGCATTAAGAATGTCACGGCAAACGAGCCCTTCTTCCAGGGGCACTTCCCGGACTACCCAATCATGCCCGGAGTGCTTATAGTTGAAGCGATGGCGCAATGCGGCGGCGTCCTCGCCCTGCGCGGCATGCCGGATCGCGAGAACAAAGTGGTTCTGTTCGCCGCCATCGACAACTGCCGTTTTCGCCTGCCCGTCGTGCCCGGCGACCAGCTGCGCCTAGTGCTCGACATTCTCAGGAAGCGAGGCGGCGTGATCAAGATGCAGGGCCGTGCCTATGTCGGCGACCGGATTGCCGCGCAGGCCGTGCTGATGTGCAGCGTCGCCGCGAGGCCTGCGACGGAGGCTTGATGGCGGTTCACCCTAGCGCCATCGTCGACTCCGCGGCAACCATCCACGAAAGCGCCGAAATCGGCCCGTACTGCGTGGTCGGTCCCGAGGTCGAAATCAGCCGCGGCACGCGGCTTATGGCTCACGTGTACGTGGACGGGCTAACGACCATCGGCGAAGGCAACTGCTTCTTCCCCTACTCGACCGTCGGCGTCGCCCCGCAGGATCTCAAGTACCGGGGAGAGAGCGCCCGGACGCTAATCGGCGACCGCAACCAGATCCGGGAGTTCTGCACCATTCATCGGGGCACGGACGGGGGCGGCAGGCTAACGACAATCGCCGACGACAACCTGCTCCAAGCCTATGCGCATGTCGCGCACGACTGTCGCGTCGGGTCGCGGTGCCTCCTAGCTCACTCCGCGACGCTCGGCGGCCACGTGACTGTCGAGGATCACGCCGCTGTCGGGGCGCATTGCGGAGTCCACCAGTTTTGCCGAATCGGGGCGCATTCCTATATCGGAGGGTTCAGCGTCATCACGCGAGACGTGCTGCCTTACTCGCTGGTGGTCGGCGAGAGAGAGGCGCGGACATTCGGAGTCAATAAGATCGGACTGGAGCGGCGGGGCTTCCCGAAAGAGGAGATCCAAGCGCTGCACAAGACGTTTCGGATTCTGACCAAGTCAGGCCTCAACACAGACCAAGCGCTGGCCAGAATCGCCGAGGAAGTGAGTGATTTCCCGGGATTGATTGAAATCCGGAAGTTCATCGAGGGATCCGAGCGAGGATTCGTCAAGTGAAATTCGGCTTGATTGCCGGCGGTGGCGATTTCCCGTTGCTCACTCTCCGGGCGGCGCGCGAGGCCGGCCATTCGCTGGCCGTGGTCGCTGTCAAAGAAGAGGCATCGCCGGAGATCGAGAAGCTCGCTGACTGGTGCCAGTGGATCTCCCTAGGACAGCTGTCCAAGCTGGTCGCGGCATTCCGCTCGCAGGGAGTGAGCCACGCTGTGATGGCCGGCCGCATCCAACACAGGCAAATCTATTCGGCGATACGGCCGGACTGGCGGCTGCTCAAGCTGCTCAAAGAGCTGCGCCGCAAGAACACGGACTCGCTCCTAGGGGCGCTTGCCAGTGTCTTGGAGGACGAGGGCATCACGATTGTCGACTCCACTCACTTTCTGGCCTCGAGCCTAGCGCGCGAGGGAACGAACGGCCGCCGGAACCCATCGACCGCCGAAAGGCGGGACATAGAGTACGGGAGGGAGGTCGCGACGGCGCTAGCGCGCTACGACATCGGGCAGAGTGTCGTGATCTGCGAGCAGGCGTGTGTGGCGGTGGAAGCCATGGAGGGCACTGACGCCGTCCTAGTCCGCGCCGGAGACTTGGCCAACGGGCGAGAGCTTACGCTCGTGAAGGTCGCGAAGCCGGCGCAGGACATGCGGTTCGACGTGCCAGTGATCGGCCCCGGTACGATTCGCAAGATGCGCGCGGTGAACGCAACCGCCGTCGCGGTGGAGGCTCGCAAGACGCTGCTGCTCGAAAAACACGAGCTTTTGGCCGCGGCGGACCGCGCGGGAATCGCCGTGGTCGGGTCGCGTTAATGCGCGACCCGGCCTCACGCCTCCGACAGAATCCTAACGATCTCGGCCGCGGCGGAGCGGGCCTTGTCGAATTCCCGAGGTCCGTAGCTGATCGCGCCAACTCGCGGGTGCCCGCCACCGCCGTAGGATTCGCACAAATCCGCCAGATTGTGCGACGGGGTTTCCGGTGCCCATGGATTGGAGCCCACCGAGACCTTGGCGCGAAAGCCGCCGTCCAGCACGGATACCGTGTAGAGGCTCTCGGGATAGAGGTAGTACGGAACGAACTTGTTGTAACCGCGCAATCCCGTCTCGACCAAGTCGAAGTACACCACGCCCCGGCGGCACACGGCTAGGTCGCGGATCACGGCGATTGTGCGCCGGTGCCGTTCGTAAAGACTCCGGAAGGCACGTTCGTACTCGGGCCTGGCGACGATGGTCCCGATCGATTCGGACTCCAGCAGCGGAATGACTTCGGAAGTGACATTCCTCTTGGCGGACTCCAAGATCAGGTTCAGCTGCATTGCCGGATGCTCCATCGAGATCGCGGAGTGAGCGCTCTCGTACTGCGCGCCGTCCAAGATGTCCGCCCAATGGATCAGATCCGACAGGTGCCCGCAATCGAAGCCGAAATCGCCGGAGAGCGTGTCGGCGATGAATTTCGTGCACGATCGGTAACCTGGATCGTAGAACTTCGTGCCGGAAGTGTCCGCCCGGAAGTGCTGTGCATCGCGGTTGGACAGGAACGCGCTCTGGTGATGGTCGAACCACCAGCTCACTCGATCCGACGCCGAGTACTTGAAGTCGACGATGACGTTGATGTCTCCGTCGAAGCCGTCCTCGTCGAACAGCTGGTCCGCCCGGTGAAAGAGGCCCGTGAAGCCAATCTCCGCGCCGGGGGAGAGCGAGCGCTTGACGAAGCTCGCAAAAAGCGCCGCGGAGCAGGCGCCATCGAAGCAGCGGTCGTGATAGAGAATCCTTACACGCATGGCGCGGGATCAGCACATTATCATCGCGAATCTGCGGAAGCCGTTCAAGAAGGCGGCCAGAACCGAGCGGGGCGACACTCTACAGGGGCCGGCGGCCGATGGCGGGTGAGAGCGTGCCAGAGTTGCCCGTCAACCCGAACCACGCGTGATTTTGTGCGGGCGGGCGGCTTGCTTGCCAAGATCAGGAGTCAATTCACCAGTTGACTGGATTCAACAGTCCCTGGGGAACGGCAAGCCGGGAATCCGGACGGATACGGCGCGCCCTCTTGGCGAAGGCGCGTGCAATATGCTCCAGGAGAAAGGCATCGCGATCGAGCACTGCCATGACACATGGCACGATCGCGCCGGTATTCTTGATGCTCGGGGCCACGCCAATGCGGCTGTTTCCCCAAGCCCGCGTACTTTACGTGGATCGCAACGGGCGGGATACGGCGATTTTCATGAGCCGACACCACGCCTTCAGGGTCTTGGCGGCTACGCTCAAGAAAGCACGGCGTTTCGTTATCGATCGTCCAGGCATTTCGCGTCAGTGTCGCCGCTGCCCTTGGCGCCGCTGATGAGTCGCCGGCTGCACGGCTGCCTTCATCTCACGGGTCTCCCCGAAGTTACGCTCGAGGATTTCGAGGAATCCTGGAAAGATCCGGTGTTGGTCGGCCAGCACTGCTTCTTTTCGCTGTCGCCCGACCGATTCCTCGCTCTGCGTTAACAGGAGATCCAAGCGGGCCCGCGCGAGAACCCGAGGAGATCAGCGGAGGCTATTGCCCAAGCTTGGTGGAGGATCGCTGGCTGGAGGAGGCCTCTAGAATCCCGAGGACGAGCCAGGCGCCGCAGCACCTCCGCCTCGATCCTGATGTGCGCCCGAGGCTGGCGCGCCTGCGCGCCAGGCCTGGAAGCCCTCGGTTACGAACTCTGATCATCCTTCGTTCGAACTATGTCCGGGCCCGGTACGGTTCGCTCCGAGGGATCAACCAAATCCGAATCTTCTCGGAAGCGTCCACGGAGGCCGATGCGGGGCACGCACTCGCTGCCGAGGTCTGGCTGCGCTCCCTGAATTGACCGCGAAGGACCAAGCAGATACGCGCTTCTCGCCCGGTCTCGGCAGCACATTGGTACCAATCTCGGGGAGAGACCGTGCGAGATCGCCAGCCCGTCGCCCGTTCGTCGTGAAGTTGGTCCGGCAGTCCCCTCGAAAGGCGCGGCTCATCGGTCACCGAGATGCCCGGAAGGTGGCGGAAGCTAGCCAGCCTTCGCGCGCTGGACCAAGAAGGCATGGTCGCCGTAACTGCGATCACCAGCCCCCGCCTGGGATTCAAATAGGGCGAAAGGCTCCCAGTCCGGTGCTTTGGAAATCGGAGTTGGTCCGCTAGGCGGCGGCCTGTCAACGCTCGAGAGATGCGGGAAATGCGCTTCGGCACGTTCCGCGGCAGAATCAAGCAGCGTCTGGCGGAGGGTCCGATTAGATTCCAATTCTTGTTGGAGCGCCGGACAATTCCAGACAACAGGCCTCTAGACGAGGCGACCAAAGCTGGGGCCTCTTCCTATGAAACGGCAGGACGGCTCGGAATCCCGCAACAGGAATTCCAATGCAAGGACAACGAGGAAATACGACCACGAATTTCGTTTCACCCCTGGAGTTGCGTGAAGGCTCACGAGCCGCTGGGAAGCATCGACCGGGCACGTCGAACGGCACACCGGGACGCGGACGAAGGCCGGGGGGCGATGTGCCCGTTTCGGTGGCTCCGGCCTGCCGGAGACTAGACGGAACTGGACGGTCAACTCGGAAAGAGGGGCAAGCGAAGTGCAAGCATTGGCACGCGCGCCAGCGGGAACACCTAGAGAGCATTGATGCTAGGCCTCGTTTGCAAGCAACGTATTGGGCTCGTCCTGGAATCCTTGCAGCTGACGTATCGAGGCCCGGGCTATGTTGCGCCGCGGCCAATCGGTGATCGGCTTCCGAGTCCGCCGCCAAAGCCTGCCGACCGTAGGAGAATCACCTGTTTCGCCCTGGAACCGCTGAATGGCCGTCCCCGGCTGCGCGAACTCCAAGTGACATAATGATTATGGGTCTCCGCCAGACGAGACCTAGGGACGGAACAACATGAGATCAAAGTGGATTGCGAAGCGCTTCGGGGACACGGTCCGGACGCAAATGCACTACGCCCGCCGAGGCATTGTCACGGAAGAAATGGAGTACGTGGCGAAGCGCGAGCAGCTGCCGGCAGAAACCATCCGCGACGAGGTCGCTCGCGGCAGGATGATCATCCCTGCCAATATCCGGCATCCAAATCTCGAGCCCATGTGCATCGGCGTCGCCTCGCGCTGCAAGGTCAACTCGAACATCGGGAATTCCGCGACTACCTCGGAAATCGAGGCAGAACTCGAGAAGCTGCGGTACTCGGTCAACTACGGGGCGGACACGGTCATGGATCTGTCGACGGGGGGTGACATCCCCCGCATTCGGAAGACGATCATTCGCAACTCGCCCGTGCCCATCGGCACAGTGCCGATCTACGAGGCGCTCACCCGTGTGAACGGAAAAATCGAGAACCTGACTTGGCCGATCATGCGCGACGTGATCGAGGAGCAGGCCGAACAGGGCGTCGATTACATGACCATCCACGCAGGAGTGCTGATCCAGTACGTGCCGATGGCCGTCAAGCGGGTTACCGGCATAGTGAGCCGCGGCGGCTCCCTCCTAGCCGAATGGATGGTGCGGCACCACCGGCAGAACATGCTGTACGAGAACTTCGAGGAGATCTGCCGGATTTTCCAGAAGTACGACGTCAGCTTCTCGCTGGGAGATGGATTGCGCCCCGGTTCCATCGCGGACGCTTCGGACGAAGCACAGTTCGCGGAACTCGAGACGCTAGGGGAGCTGACCAAGAAGGCTTGGGAGTACGACGTCCAGGTGATGATCGAAGGCCCGGGCCATATTCCGATGGATGAGATCAAGCTCCAAGTCGACAAGGAGAGAGAGATCTGCCACGAAGCGCCGTTCTACACGCTGGGCCCGCTCGTGACGGACATCGCCCCCGGCTACGACCACATCACCTCCGCCATCGGGGCGGCAATGATCGGCTGGCACGGCGCGTCGATGCTCTGCTACGTGACTCCCAAGGAGCACCTCGGGCTGCCCAACAAGGAGGACGTCAAGCAAGGCATGATCGCCTACAAGATCGCGGCCCACGCTGCAGATGTGGCACGCCATCGCCCGGGCGCGCGCGCATGGGACGACGCCCTCTCGAAGGCGCGGTTCGAGTTCGATTGGAACCGCCAGTTCGACTTGGCACTGGATCCCGAGACGGCCCGCAGCATGCACGACGAAACGCTGCCCGAGGAAGGCTACAAGTCAGCCCGCTTCTGCTCTATGTGCGGCCCGAACTTCTGCTCGATGAACGTCTCGTCGCACGTCGCGGAATTCACCGAGGAAGACGCTCAGAACGTCCTAATGCAGATCCAGTCTTCCGGCACCGTCGGCATTTCGGCGGTGAGCGGAGACTAGGGGGCGGCTTCTCGGCAGGAACTCACTCCCTCTCGTAGACGGTCCTGCCGCCCAGCACCGTCTCGACGACGCGCGTGTCGCGCAGTTCGTCCGCGGGACACTCGAGGATGTCCCTGTCAAGGACAGCGAAGTCAGCGTACTTGCCCGGTTCAAGCGAGCCCTTGACGTCTTCTTCGAAAGACAGGTAGGCGGCGTTCCAAGTCCACATCCGCAGGGCTTCCTCGCGGGAAACCCGCTGCTCCGGATTATGCACCGAGCCATCGGCAGCCCTCCTAGTAACTGCCACCCACATGCCAAAGAACGGGTCGTACGGGTTAACGGCCTCCCGCGCGTCGAACTTGATCATGTGGTCCGAACCGCCGGCGACGACCACTCCGGCGTCGATGATCGACCTATAGGGCTGCAGTTGCCCCATCCGACGGCCGCCGAGCACATCGGCGAGAGCCGGGCCGTCGAAGTGGTACCAAGCCGGCTGCATGTCCGCCACTACGCCCAGTCGAGCGGCGCGCCGGATGGCGTCGCCGGTCAGGAAATTGGCATGGGTAAGCGTGAATCGCCGCCCGGAAATCGGAATGTCCCGGCTCACGGCCTCATAGGCGTCCAGCAAGATGTCAGTCGATGCCCCGCCGGTCGTGTGCGCCGTCATCTGCCATCCTAGGCGCGCTGCCGCCCCGACGATCGCCGCCAGGTCGTCCGGACGGATTCGGAGCTCCCCGCGATAGTCGCTGTCCTCGAAACCATAGACCTGAGTGTTGGCGCCGTACGGCGTGCGCATGAAGGCAGTTCCTAGCAGGATGCCGCCGTCCAGAACGACCTTCAACGATCCGACACGCAGCATCTCGTCGCCGTATCCGGTGACGGAGCCCAGCGCCTCTATCTCTGCGACCACCTCAGCCAGAGGGCGCTCGGCATCTATCCTGCGCGTAACATAGCTGCGCACCCGCAAGGCGCCCCTGCGCCACAGTTCCTGATAGGCCCGTATGCCGGGAGGCTGCTGGCTGCGGTCTATGACGCTGGTGAGGCCCACGCTGCTGTACGCCTTCTGCATGGCCTCCAGCGCGCGCACTTGCTCCTCGTGTCCAAACCGCCGCGAGGTCATCAGCGGGGCAACGAGCTGACGTGCCCCGATAACGAGGCCGGTCGGCTCTCCATCGCTGTTCCGGATCAGCTTGCCATTGTCCGGGTCAGGGGTCGCCGCCGAAACCCCCGCCCTGCGCAAGGCGGCTGAGTTGAGGACAGCCGCATAGCCGTTATCCAGCACCACGGGTCGATCCGCGGAGTAGCCGTCGATCTCCCAACGGGTCGGATAGCGCTTCTCCTGCAGCCTAGTGGAATAGACCTTGGGGACGAACACCAGTCCGTCGCCCTCCTTGATGGCACGAGTCACGTATTGTCGGAGGTCGGAAAAGCTTCGCAGGACCGGGATTTCGCCGTCCGATTCCGCAAGCGCCGCTGTGATCGGATGCACGTGGCTGTCGATCAGGCCCGGCACGACGGTCCTGCCTTCGAGATTCACCTGGCGGGTGCGGGGTCCGGTCTTCCGGCCGACCACCTGCGTGGTTCCCAGATCCAAGACACGGCCGGCGGCCACCGTCATCGACTCCACCACGGGGCGCTCGGGCCACATGGTGACGATCTTGCCGTTGTAATAGAGCGCGTCAGCAGGGCCGGGCGGCACTTCGCGCTGAGGCGGCCACTGCTGCGCCCACCCCGCCCCGCTCGCAAGAAGGAGCAGAACGGCGGAGCGCATCGCTCCTACCAAGTCGGGTCGCCAGGTCGACCGACTGTAGGCTTCCCTTCCAGATAGCCGAGGGACGCCAGGAATCGATCCATGTGCCAAACCGTGGTCGTGTAGGACCCGCGACTGCGGGTGTAATTGAAGAAGCCGTGCGGACGGCCGGCAAATCCCACTAGTTCGCAGCGGTTTCCCGCTTTGTCCATGGCCGCGCAGAACGCCTCCGCCGTTGTGTAGGGCACCGTGGTGTCCGCCTTGCCGTGAAAGACGATGGTGGGCGGGTCACCCTTGTCAACGTGCTGCAGAGGGGACCCCTCGAGAGCACGGTCTCCCCATCGCTGGCTCTTGGCAATGTCGGTGGCGGGATTGAACAGCACGAGCGCGTTGGGAACGGAACTCACCGAAGCCTCCTCGCCCTTTTCGTCCAGCCTGTCGATCACGCCTGTCGTTGCCGCAACATGACCTCCGGCCGAGCCGCCGCCTGCCGCGATGCGGTCTGGGTCAATTCCCAGATCGGAGGCGTGCTGCCTCATCCACCGAACCGCGGACTTCCCGTCGGCAACGCACTCTACGGGCGAGGTGCCGTGGCTGTTGCGGGTGCGGTACTGGGCGCTGATGGCAACCATGCCCCTCGATGCCAGGTAGCGACTTTGAGGAAAGAACTGGGCAGGCGTGCCGCCAACCCATCCTCCGCCAAAGAAAAACACGATTGCCGGCCGCTTGTCTCCCGCCGTCCAGCCTTCCGGAAGGAACACGTGCAGTTCGAGCGGGTCCTCGGCAAAGCTCTTGTAAACGATCTGCTTGTCCGGCTTGAAGTCGCGATCCTGCGCGATGCCGGTTACCGTCGCGAGGGCTAGCAGGCAAGCCAACGTGCTCTGTTTCATCGCCTCAAGTCTAGCAACCGAACCGCGGCCGATTCGATTCCCGGAAGGCCTAGGGCCCCTCCCCGAAGTCCGCCACGAACGCGACGCCCGGCTCGTCGGGAAGCGTATGGATTGAATGGCTTATCTCCACTTCGATCCGGTCTCCGGCCGCTGTGCGCAGGCTGGCAGCCGTCATCATCTGCATGACAGGCCGCAAGTCGTCCACCTCGATCCGAACCGTCTTGCGGTCGGGGAGCAGCCGGACGCTTCGCACGGTCATCTCTTCGATGCCGCGCTCGCCGCCAAGGTTCCAGCGGTCGGACCCGTAGCGGCTGAGCCACTTGTAGTTCCAGCGTCTCACGTGGTAGTTCCCCGGGTCCTCGGCAGTCGCCGCATCGAGCTCGTGAAGGAACGACACATCGATGCCCTGTCGGCTGACATGGAGTTCGCTGGGCACCAGCACCTTGCCCCCGGAGTATCGCGCCCGGTAGAAGCCGCCCACCGACTTGCGCTTGGTGCCCCACCCGTACAGGCCGACCAGGTAGAGGTTGCCGTCGCTTTCTCGGAAACCGGGACGCAGCAAGCCGGCGTCGAAATCAACCGGCAGCTCGACCGCTCCGCCCTGGATCGTGCCTCCTGCCTTCTCCATCAGCACAAGGAAGATCTTGCCCCGTCCGAACGAGGAATGCACGAGATGCCCTTTGAAAGGACCCCATCGGCCGGTCCCGATCCAAGCTTGGCCCGCTCCCGAATTGTCCACGGCTATGGGAAGAAACGTGATCGGATTGTCGTAACCCTTGCGGTCCGGGTCGACGCTGCCCCCCCACATGTAGCCATGGAAGCTGCCCGGGGAGCAGAGGTTGACCCGGGTCGAGGGTATCCAATGCCCTTCTTGGTCGGAGGTTGTGATTTCGCCGTTGGGGCCGACAGCAACGCCGTTGGGCACCCGGAAGCCCGTGCAGACGACTTCCAGGTTCGTTCCGTCGGGATCCATCTTGAAGATGACCCCATGGTGCTTCACCTTGGCCGGCAGTGCGTGCCGCGCCGCCTTGGCGAAATAGAAGTTGCCCTCGCGGTCACGGTCGAGATCAAAGGTGAACTCGTGGAAGTGGTGAGTGACATGAAACTCGTTGTTCAAGTTTTCGTAGTAGTCCGCCTGCCCGTCGCGGTTGAGGTCATGGAGAATCGTGATCTGGTCCCGATCGAGCACGTACACCTTGCCGTCCACCACCTCGAGGCCCTGCGGCATGTGGAATCCCACGGCGAACCGTCTCCAAGTGAGCTCGTCCAGGTCCTGGTCGACGCCCTCGACGATCCAGATGTCCCCGGACCACGTCGCCACCGCAGCCCGGTCGTCGTCGAAGAACGCGAAATCCGTAGGCCGGAACCAAGACTGCCAAGGATTGTCGAATGGAAGAGTGATCTCGTCGACCGTCCACGGCCCGTTGCCGGCACCCAGGCGGCCCTTGGTGACCACAGTCTTCCGGTAAAGGTGGGGCCCTCCGCGGGCATACGGCGCAAGACGCTCCGGACGCGGGGCGTTCCGCAGGGCACCCGCGAACGGCCCCAATCGCTCGGACGGCAGGCTAGCGTAGTAGACGGTGAAAAGCTGCGGCTCCGACGATGGCGGGATCCGCAGCCGCACCTCGCCGGGAGACGACAGGTCCCACCTGCCCTTCTTGGCGAGACCTGCGACGCCGACTACTGTTCCCTCTCCTGCCGAGAGGTGAACCATGTGGTCCGCCGCGGCGCCCCGCCCCGGCGCGAGCTTCTTGAGCGAGAGTTGCCTGGCCTCTCCGGCCTTCGCGGCGGCCACCTCAACCAGCAGGGCTTCCCGGGTCGGCCCGACTTCGAACGTGCGCGAGAGGGCTTCCACGCCCCAGTCCGATTGCAGTCCGGCCATTTCCAGGACGTCGGTCCCGCCGACGCTGTACGACAGCACAACCTTGTCGCCGAACATGTAGCGGCCCTTGTACTTGGCCCAATCGGCAGGCAATGGCCCGAACCCGTCCTTGCGAGGGTCCGCGAAGCTCCCGTCTCGGGCCCATCCTGGCGCAACCGGAGTTTCGAATACGGGATTGCCGTCGAGATGCGGGTGGGGCCCGTGCTTCCAGTCGTAGACCGTTCCGGTTAGCACGTATTGCGGGCCGTTCCAGCCGGCTGCCATCCGCAGCAGCTCGGTATCGAATATGACCCCCGCCCGGCGATCCTCCGCAAGCATGATGGCGTGGGACTTGTAGCTGATGTTGTCGTCCGGCCCCTTGTCGGCGCGGGGGTCTTCCGGCTCCCTGACCGTCACGCTGGCAGAGATCACCGGCCCGTAGTCCATGTGGAGCCAGGGCTGCTCGTCGCGCTTAGTGCTGTCGTCGAAGCGATTGCTGGCGAACGGCGCGCCTTGATCGATCCACGCGCGCAGGACACCGATCTCCTCGCCGCTCAGCTTCCCTCCGGCTGGCGGCATGAGAAGGTTCTCCTCAAGTCCCGCGACCAAGTGGATCAGCCGGCTGTTCGCGCTGTCGCCGACAATCATGCCGGGCTTTCCCGAGTACCCGCCGCGAACCGCGGACTTCTTGCGCCACAAGCTGTAGCCGTTCATCGCGGCGTCGTCGCCGTGGCACATGTAGCAGCGCTGCACGAAGATGGGGTCGACATCGCGCATGAAATCGATCTCGCGGTCGACCGGGGGAGGGAGTTCCGCCGTTTCTGCGAGCAAGCCGGGAAGGCCGGCTGCAATTAATGCGCCGACTAGAGGAAGCGGCGGGAGTTTGCTGAGCATGCCTGTTCGCCACTATTGTAAATCGGCTGGAGGCGGCTCGCCCGCGGTTGGACGCGGTCGATTCGAGCGGCAACCCGTCAGACGCCCATACCGACTGCTCTAACGTCCGTGCCTCTTCCAAAGACGGAGGAGCGTGACGCCCGCGAGGCCTGCCACCGCTAGGCCCGCCACCGCCTTGATGGCCTCGCCGTAAAGCAAGTAACCGGTCGCGAAGAGGAACCCGTAGATCGCGACAGAGCCGAACGCCGATGCCGCCAGCGGCACAGTCAGGGACTGGCTCGCCGACGATCCCGCTGCACGTCCGGCGATTCTGGCAACGGGAGCCCACCCCGGCCCTGCGGGCCGAATGGTCCGGTAGAAGTGAACCAATTTCTTCTCGTCGGTCGCAGAGGCGAAGTACGCGCAAGGCAGCCAGCACAGCGTCGTGAGCGCCACTCCGACGAGTAGCCGCTGCCAGACGTCAAGCCCTCCTCCGACCAGCGGCATCAAGAGCGCGACGGAAAAGGACGCGATCATGGCCGCCACCTCGGTTGCGGCGTTGATCCGCCACCAGAACCAACGCAACAGGTAAAGCAGGCCCGTCCCAGCGCCAATTTGCAGAAGGATCTGAAACACTCCCAGAGCGCTCTCGATCACGAGCGAGACCGCGCAAGCCGAGGCCATCAGCGCCACGGTGAACAACCGACCGACCCAGACAAGCTGCCGCTCCGTGGCTCGCGGCCGGAAGAACCTGCGGTACACATCGTTCACCAAGATCGAAGACCCCCAGTTGACGGCGGTCGACATCGTTGACATGTAGGCGGCCGCGAGCGAGGTGACGACCAATCCCAACAAGCCGGGTGGCAGGAACGTCAGCATCGCCGGATAGGCCAAGTCGTTGCGGACAACATCCGCCGGGACGTGCGGGAAACGCTCCTGGATGTCCTCGAGGCCGGGAAAAACGACCATTGAGGCCATGGCCACGAGAATCCAGGGCCACGGACGCACAGCATAGTGCAGCAGGTTGAATAGCAGGGTTGCTGCCAAGGCATGCGTCTCGTCCTTCGCTGACAGCATGCGTTGAACGAGATACCCGCCGCCGCCGGGTTCCGATCCGGGATAATACGACGCCCACCATTGGACGAGCAGCGGGATTAGGAACACGGGCGCGAGATCGCTCCAGCCCATGGACTCGAACGAGGGCCAGAATGCCAGCTTGTCCCGCACTTCAACATGGGCCAGCAACCCGTCCAAGCCTCCCACTTCGGGCAGCCGCAAGATATGCATGGCGGCAGCGACCGAGCCGATCATTGCCATGGCGAATTGAGCGAGATCGGTGAGCAGCACGCCTTGCAACCCGCCAAGCGCGCTGTACGCCAGCGTCACGCTGGCAGCGACCACCACGGTCTGGACGGGGCTCCAGCCGAACATCACGCTGCCGATCTTGATCGCCGCCAGCGTCACGGCCGCCATCACCAAGACGTTGAACAGCAATCCGAGATACACGCCTCGGAATGCTCGCAAGAATGCCGCGGCCTTGCCGGAATAACGGATTTCGTAGAACTCGACATCCGTCGAAACGCCGGAACGGCGCCAGAGCTTCGCATACAGGAACACAGTCAGCATGCCCGACAGAAGAAAGGCCCACCAAGTCCAGTTCCCCAAGACACCGTCGCGGCGCACGATGTCCGAGACTAGGTTCGGGGTGTCAGTCGAGAAAGTCGTCGCCACCATCGAAACGCCTAGCAGCCACCAAGGCTGGCTGCGGCCGGCAAGGAAGAACGAAGAGAAGTCGCTGCCGGCTTTCCGGGACACGCGAAGTCCTATCCAGAGGGATAGGGCCAGGAAACCGGCCAGAATCAGCCAGTCCGGAGTCGTCAATTGCATCCGGCCACCCTCCGCTCTAACCAAGCAGCGAGACAGCTGCGGATTGGACGTGGGTGACCGCGCTTGCCCCGAGGCATCGGCGGCCCTAGCGCACCCTGATGCCTCCGCAAGGCCTGCATCTAGACTTGCTTGACTGCTTGAAGCAAGCCCTTTAGCGAATGCTCGCTTGCTTCGGCCTTGCTGCCCCGAAGCCGATAGTGCGTCTCGAGCGACACCACGCCTTCGTAGCCGTCTCGCAATAGTGCCCTGAGTTGGCCAACATGGTCGAATTCGCCATCGCCGACGCCGCACCACTCGACCGAACCGTCCGACGTACGCCGGTAATCGCGAACATGCACGTGCCAGATCCGGGAAGGGTCGAGCGATTCATACCCGGCGGGAAACGGTTCCGGATCCCCGGCCCGGGCCGAGTTGCTGGGATCCCAAGTAAGGCCTAGAGCTGGTGATCGGACCGCTCGGAGCAGTTCTGCGGATTGCGCGGCTGTCGCGACGTAGCTGCCGGCGACATTCTCGACCGCCAGGCGGAACCCTGCGGCGCGAGCCCGCGCGCTCGAATCCTCCACCAGATCGTAGATGCGCGGATACGCGCTCGGATCGGGCCCCTGATCGCCCTTGTAGGTAAACGCAAACGTCCGAATCAACCGGGTACCGAGGATGGCGGCCCGCTCAAACGCCCTGTCCAGCAATTCCCACTGCGCGCTCAGTGCCCGCGAGCCTGCCACGGAGTCGAAGGCGGGAAGGGGAACCTTGAAAAAGGACGTATCCAGAATCGCAAGACGAATGCCGGCATCTTCCAGCATCATCCGGGCTTGACGGATCCTCTCGAGTGGAAGGGACGTGTTGTAACGGTCCCACAGCTCGCGAATCTCGCAGTACCGCAGCCCGTGACGTCGGAGAAATGCTAGGGCAACAGCAAGGTCGTCGTCGATCTCGTCCGTCGTTACCGACAGTCGAATCTTCGCCGCGTCGGCGCTTGCCAGCCGGCTGGATAGACTCAATCCGGCCACGCCGAGGAAGGTTCTCCGGGAAACGGGTGCCACAATGTCGGAATTATAGCGGGTGCCAGCGGTGACGCGATTCGTGGAGACGGCAACACGTCGGGCTACAGAAATCGCACTCGGCACAGCCGGGTCCATGACCGGCGTCTGGTGTGCCGCCTTTCATCGCGGTCTATTGATTTGGGCTTTGGGGAAATCCGACGGGGCCGAGTTCATCGAGTCCCGTTCCGGCCTAGCGGTTGCACTCCCCCACCACGCGGCATGGACACTTCACGCCGCCCAAGAGTTCGGACCGTTCTTGCTGACCGTCGCCCTCTTCGCCGCCAGCGCGTGGCTGGCCCTGCGCCTCGCGGGAGCGTGGTCGCTTGCGGCCTCGTTCATCGCGTTCTGGCTCGCGGTGCCGACCTTCGACGAGCTGGTCCGCTACGGGTGGTCGCGACGGAGTTCGCTCGAACTGCTTTCGCAAAGCCTCGGAATACCGCAACCCGGCGAGGTCGGCCAGCAAGTGCTGGCAGCCGTATCGGGACTCGCCATCGTGCTGCTCCTGCGTGCGGGCTTGCGGCGATCGGGCCTGCCTCCGCTGACCGCGTTCGCGTGTCCCGCGTGGCTGTTGTACGCTCTTTCCGATGCGTCCCTAGTGCATGCCCGGTTCCTCGACCGCATTGGAATCGATCACTTTCCCGCAGTGCTGGCGCTCGTGACGGCGTTGGCTGCCGCGAAACCGCGGCCGGACACAGAGCGGCCTTCGACGCTCGGCGCGGTCGCTCTCGCAGTCACCGGGCTGCTCGCCTACGCCGCTCCGGTTCCGTCTCCGACGCCTAGTAGCTCTGTTGCGTGGACCGACCTTTCGTCGGGAAGCTGGAGCATCCGCTTCGAGGCGGCGAGCTTTCTGCAGCAGCGGCGGGAGGACTGGATCGCGGGAGCCGACGAGCGGCTGCGGTCCTATCGGGAACGCCTGGGCCTGCCGTCGGACGCCAAGCCAATCCCGGTCCAAGTCGCAGACTCCGAGCGCGCCCTTGTCCCCATCGTCCCCAACCGGCAAGGCGCGAGGGGCTTCGGCTTCGACATTGCCGACAGGGGGGTGTTGATGAGCACGCCTGCCGGCGTTCCGGAAGATCTCCGTGAAGAAGCGTTGCTCGCCATGCGGCATGCTTGGGGAAATCCCGGATCGACAGCCATGGCGCTCGCTCTGGCCCGGTACGCCATCGGAACGTTCGAGGGCGGGGCGCTGGCAGATGCTGCGACATCGATTGCTTGCGAGGAGACTCGGTATTCGGAAAAGGCAGTCTTCTCCGTGGACCGAGGATTCCTGTCCCCGCTGGTACGCGACGCCGCGGGCGGCGCGTGGGTCGAGAAAGCGGTTGAGAGGCACGGTCCCGCAGTCGTGGCGACGCTGTACCGCCAGAGCCTTCCCGAGTCGCTGGCTATGTGCGTCGACTGCGTACCGGAATGCGGGACGGCGGTCTACCCAAGCAAATCCCATCTGCCGCCCGCAAGTTACCTCAAGGGGGTCTCTTTCTCGCATGAGGGAGGGGGCACGGGAGGCTACGGCAGCGAGAGCGCTCGGCTCGAGCTCGCGCGCATCCGGGACATCGGAGCGAACGCGATCGCCCTGGTACCGTATGCGTTCACCGCTGCGCCCGAGGCGGAGTTCATCCGGTTCCGCACCTTGGAGACTGACGCCCGACTGCTTCGATCCGGTCGGCAGGCTCGCGAACTAGGCATGCTTGTGATGCTCAAGCCGCATCTCTGGGCAGGGCGCAGGTTTCATGGTGAAATCGCCTTCACGGAGAAATCGCGATTCGACACTTGGTTCGACGACTACCGCCGGTGGATGCTTCACTACGCTAGGCTCGCCGAGATTGGCAGATTCGAGGTGCTGGCAATCGGCAACGAACTGGCAGGCCTGACCGTCCACGAACGGGATTGGCGATCGCTGATTGCGGAAGTGCGCCGCATCTATCGCGGACCCTTGACATACGCCGCTCACTGGGAGACTGAAGTCGAGAGCTTGGGCTTCTGGGACGCGCTCGATTACATCGGGGTGAACTTCTACTTCCCCCTCGCAGCCCCAGGCCAGTCTCTGTCCAGGGATTCGCCCGAGATTCTTCGGGCCGCGCAGACTATCGAACGCGTCCAAGCCCGTTTTGGAAAGCCTGTGCTTTACACGGAAGTTGGTTTCCCGGCGCTCGCAACCGCTGCCGAGCGTCCATGGGAAGAGAACAGCAGCGCCCTAGACACGGGCTTGCAGGCGCGGTGCTACGCCGTTTGGATGGAACGGTTCGCCCGCAACAGGAACGTGGCCGGGATGTTCTGGTGGAAATGGCCGAGCCATGGCCGCGGCAGCCCCTTTGACCCGTCGCACCGGCCGCTCGCGAAGCCTGCTGTGGACGTGCTGGCCAATTGGTTCGGCCGACTTTGACATCATGCAGCTCGCTGCAAGTCCGGATACTCGTCATGCCAGGACAGGTGCATCCACACGACGTCGCCGCCGGGCTGCGGCCACGGATCTGGCAAGCGTCGGTTCCAACTGTCCGAGGGTTTGAGGGATGCGAGTCAGGATTTGGCAGGATGGGACCGACCGAGCAAGGCGAACCAATTCCCTTTCCAAGAAGCCCGCGGCCGCTGTGTTATCCTGTGACTCCGCGGAGCGGTTCCGCGCTCAGCATCCCAACCCGGTGGATTTGAACCGGGATCAAATCACAGATCGAACAGGGGAATTCCGCCCAGTATGGGACACAACATCTTTTTCGGCAATCTGCCGACTTGGGTAACGGCTGATGACATCAGGTCGTGGCTCGAAAGCAGCGATCTCGTCTGCGACGCAGTCCGGGTCATCCGGGACTTCGAAACACAGGAATCGAAGGGTTACGCATTCGTCGAGGCCCCGAACGAAGAGGAGATGCTCGCCATCATCCGCAGGTTCAATCGGGCGCCCATCGACGGCAAGCTCTTGCGCGCCAAGGCGGCCCACCCGAAGGGCGACAGATCGCAGCAACGCAAGCCGCCCAGACGTCGCGGTGACCGAGGGCCCAGGCCTCGCAGAGAGTCGTCGGGCAAGCAGCAGGTTGGCGCGTTCGGCGAAGCGCTCCAAAAGGCGCTCTAATCATCCGGACTGCCGTTCCTAGCGCGGCCAGTCGCTCGCAGGAGCGCCTCAAGCCGCGGGGCGCTTCCTGTATCCGGCCGGGGCGCCCGGGTCGTTTGCCCCGTCGCCTTCGTAGCCGAGGTGGCGCGCGGGCGGACGATCCAGAATCCGTTCCGATTGCGGGTCGAAGCACATGATCCGCCCGCTGCGATACGAATCGACACCGAGTTTGATCGCCACCATCACTTGATATCCGAAATACGCGTCGAAGACCGGTTTTGCACGAGTCTTGACACATTCAAGGAAATCGAGCATATGGGCGGTGCGGGCAGTCTGCTGGTCCCGGTTGTCGACCTCGACACGAATGACGTCCGTCCCTGTCCGGCGACGGAAATCCTCGGCGTACAGCCGTTCGGGACGTGCCTCCACCGCGCCGGGCGTAATCGATACCGCGGCGAACTGGCCGAAAAAGGCGGGCCCGTGCAACGCGTTCGAAGCCTGCGATCCGCAGGTTCCGACTAGGTTGACGACCATGTCTCGATACTCGATGGTGGTGGAGTAGGTATCTGGCACCTGGCGATTGCGGAACAGGTAGATCCCGCCGTGGCCGCTGACGCGCTCGGGGAAGCGGGGCCCGGTGGCGTAGAGCAGAGGGCTCAGGCGGTGGTAGAGGAAATCCGTGCCGATCCCGCCGGAGAAGTCCCAGTACTTGCGCCACCGGAAGAATCGCTCCCCGCTGAAGGGCTGCTCGGGCGCGCTGCCTAGAAAGCGCTTCCAGTCCACCGCATCCGGCGTGGCCTCTTCATCGACGTAGTACTGCCACACTCCCGAAGCGTGGTTGGAGGAGTAGCTTGACTGCGCCATCACGACAGGGCCCGTCAATCCATCGCGGATCATCTCGCGTGCCTTGCTGTACGCGGGATCGGAAACCCATTGGCTGCCAACCTGCAGGACCCTGCCGGTTTCTCGAGCGCTGTCGGCGATTGCCTTGGCTTCCGGGATGGTGCGGGACATCGGCTTCTCGAGGTACACGTCCTTTCCGGCCCGCATCGCGTCGATCGCCATCCGAGAGTGCCAATGATCGGGCGTGGCGATGACCACCGCATCCACGTCGTCTCTCGCTAGCAGGTCCTCGTACGCGTGATGCACATCCCGCTCGGCGAGGCCGATCATTTCCCTAGCGCGGAACTTCGCCCGGTCGTAGATATCGCTCGCAGCAACAACATTGATAAGGCCGTCGCGACGCATCATTGGCAGTAGGCGACGCTGCAGATGGCGGGTGCCGATGTTGCCCACACCGATGATGCCGACGTGAATCCGATCGTTCGCCCCGTTCACCCGCGTGGCTGACGCCGCGGCGACAGCTCCCATGAATATCCGTCTTGATGGCAGGTGGGAGCGCATTGCCGGTTCATTCTGCCACAGCTCCCGCGTGCGGCGCGAACCATCCTTCGCGAGGGCGAGGGAGCGCCTGCGGCGCTGCAGCTGGCAGGCGTCGTCCGAAGGCTTCCCAGAGTCATGCCTCCCCGGAGGTGGTCGTACGACATCGCAAGTTGCGGAGAATTGAGTTGCCCAAGGGCGTCCTCGGAGGCATTCCCGACCGTGTGGCTGGCCCGCGAGGATTCGCTTCAACGAGTTGCGGCAGTGACGCGGCTCGCATTCCGCGGGCCGCAGAAGCCTCGCTTGACAGCGGAAACCCTCGAGCTAGGAGGGGGCTTCCGCGTGCCCGCGTCACGCTTCAAGGGATAGGCGCGGCGCATGGGGGCCAGGCGCTTCTCGTCATGCTGGAACTGCATGCACTTCCGGGACAGTTGGGAAAACCTTCTTGTCTGCCGACTGATCAATCCTCCGAATGATGCGAATCAGGTGTCGCAGAAAAAAAGCTTGCGCCACTCTCGGCGAAGTCAGGTGCCGGAGCGCGTTGCAGTGCCCGACGCCCAATTTGATGCTCGCGGGATGCAAGACAAGAGCAAGACGCGACCTGGCTTGCAAGCTAGGGGCCGTCGAGGCCTGACACAGGATTGGCATTTGGAGGCTCGCGCAGCGGGGTGAGAGCCGAACCGCCAAGGACTCGCGAGGCGTCCCCGCAATCCTTGAATTGCAAGACAGGAGCAGCGGGCGTCTACATGCAGCCGGGGCTAGGGCCAAGGTTGAAGGGACTGCAGAATTCTTTGCGCTTCGTCGTAGCCGGGGAATCGGCGCTCCTCTGCCAAGAACTCCGGTGTGTGGACGCAGCGACGGCTTCCTTGGAGTCGCACAGGATGCTTGAGGTGCAGCATCTCGTGGTAGAGCACGTACTCCAGGGCCATTCGCGGGACGCCGGACCTGTCCAATGCTCGGTTGATCACGATGGCATCGTGAGCGGGATCGTAGTGACCCATTTGCCTGCGGGCAGCGTGTAGGCTCCACCCCAGAGCCGGCTTCCGAAGAGCGGCCCCGAAATGGCGCCGATTGAGAAGGTCGAAGAGTGCCTCGAGGTCGTGGACCCTGCCGCAAGGGGGCAGCAGATGCTTCCTCCCCCGCGTTCTGCGGGCAATCAGCATCTTGTCTTGGGTGGCAGGCGAATTGACCCATCGGCGATAGAGTTTGTTTGCCCTGCGGGGAACTCGCTTTCCATACATCTTCCAAAGCAGTGTCGTAGCCACCGCCTCCATCACCTCGGGGGGCGCGTCTCGCAGGATGTCGCTAAGGTTTGCAAGGATGCACTTGGATTCGCGGTCGTAGCGCGCGTTTAGCCGCAAGCCGGCAAAAGGCCGAAACCTCACTTGCAAGGACGGGGCGTCCCCGCGGGGAATCAAGTGGCGAACAACCCGTAGGAAGATCTCATTTGCGGTTTCCGTGCGCAAGCCCAACTCCGGAATGGGTTCACCGATCCACTGCTCGGTGCGGTCTGAACGTCTAGCTTACTCTCCGACCCCGAAAAGTCACTTGTTGGCTGCGGCAGTTCGTTGAGCAACGTAGTCCTCGTACCGCCGATGGACTAGGACATGGAACGTCGGCTGCCGGAACTCCTCGATCGCGTACAAGTACCGCTTCCCGTGCAAGCTCGCGAGGACGTTGCGGACCCACGACCGGTGAGAGCGTGTCATGTCCTTCTTCGAAATGTCCAAGCACGCGCCGGTCAAATGAACGGAAGCCTTGGGACCGGTCGACGCCGCTGCATTGGAGTTCCGACGGGCCAAGGACCTTTGGTAGCTCACCGTGCGCAGCATGCTCGTCACTCGCAATGGCCGCCCGAATCGCGTCCGGAACTGCCTGCCAAGCCGTTGCAGAAAGAGATGAGCCCAAGGCCGTAGGTAACGGTAGTCTGATGGAACCGCATGGACGTAGTAGTCCGCGGTTTTTTGGGCGACGGGCATGAGGAGCTGCAGGCGGGCCCACCGCTGCACCATTTCCTTGTCCTTCATCCTCGAGAGATGATCGGTGTCGGCGAGCCGGTTCTGTTCGATTTGGGAATTGGAGTCGGCGCGCAAGTTCGGCTCGGCCTGTCCGGCTAGAGACAGCGTTAAGACCAGTGCGAGGAGAATCGACCCACACCCAAGCATCTAGACAAGAGTAACAAACCAGAAGCAGCAAGCCCTGTTTCGCTGTGGAAGTGTGCGATAGAACGTGGCGAATTGCCGCTGGCCGCAGTCGCGATGGCCGGGCTGTTCTCCGGCAAGACCGACGCTCTGCCCCGGTTCGCGGAGGCTGCGCACCTGGCAACGCGATGGGAGCAAGCGTCCCGCAGATCGAGAATGCTGGCGGCAACCAGCACGTTCGCTCGAGCACGCGCCGTTACGTGTCTCGACCCCCGGGATCGTCTCATCTGCCTAGCAAAGGATCGCAGCCAATCGCCAGTTTGAGGCCCTGTCGCAGCAATCTCCGAACGGCGGATTCCGGAAATCTGTCCAGGCAATGCACGATTGTCCGAACTGGCCGCCGCGGATTGTGGATCGTTACCTGCTGGTGGCTGTATTCTCAGAGTGACTGTGCTAGTCGCGGCAACTCCATGGCCGCTTCCCGAAGGCTCGATGGCGCTACATGACCGGCGTATTGCGTCACTAGGGTCCGCGATGAGGCGGATCGCGTGGCCGCTTGTGTTCCTGCCCTCTTTAGCTGCTCAGCACGGCTGGGTCGCGGAAACTCCAAACTTTCGCGTGCTGGTCCAACAGTCTCCGGGACTGGACGCGGCGACGGCGGCGATTGCCGCCGAAGACTTGGAAATGATTCGCCACCGTTTCCAGTCGGACGGTCTTGGAGCCCCGCGACGGGCCGACGGGCCGGTCGAAGTCCTGGTCGTGGCCAACACGCTCGAACTGCACGCCCTGCTGCGCGACCCGCCCTCGTCGCGGACTCGCGGAATCACCATCCGGGGAACCGACCGCGACCTAGCGATTGTGCCTTGGCACGATGGGCCAGGGCCCCGCGTGATCCTCGCGCACGAATACGCCCACCAACTCGATGACAATGGCTGGCCGCTCTGGTTTCGGGAGGGTCGGGCGGTCTACCTAGCCCGCCGCGTGCTGCCTCGAGCAGATGGGGACCCGGTCAAGGGTCTTGTTCAAATGCTTGAGACGTCGGCTTGGACGAAGTGGTCCCTTCTGCTGGCGGCGCAGCGCGAAGATCCTGCGATCGAAGAGGAGCACTTCCAGGCTCAGGCCTGGCTGCTGGTTCACTGGCTTTCGAGCCGCGCGCCGAGCCTAGCTAGGCTGCTGCCCGATCATGCCGCACAAGCGCTGGTGGAGTTCGGAGAGGAAGGCCTGACCGAGACGCTGCGCGCGCATCTGGAGGCGCTGCCGAGCCTTCCGCTCGACGCCCCGGCGACAGGCCCGGCGAACCACGCGAGTCCAGAGGTCCGAGTGGCGGCCGAGTGGGAGATTCCGCTGTTCGAAGCCGAAGCGCACCGGGCACTGCGGCTCCTCGATTCGGCCGAGGCCCGCTTGTCGGATCTCGTCGCCCGGTTCCCGGCGGTAGCGCGAGTCCAGGCGGGCTACGGCACGCTGTGCCTGATGCGGGGGCGCCAGGACGTAGCCGAAAGACACTACGGCCTGGCACTGGAACTGGGTGACACTCGAGCCCGCACGGCATACCGCTACGCGGTTCTGCTGATGCGGCCCGGGACGGCACCCGGCGCCAGAGCCAGGCAGGCCTTGCGCTTTGCCTTGGTCGCCCGGGACGCGATGCCAAGGGAGCCGGCACATCAGCTGGCAGTCGTCCACGGACGAATGCTAGGCGAGGACTGGAAAGGCGCGTTCGACGACTTGGGACAGCTCGCCCGGTTTCCCGGATGGGCCAAGCGAGCCGGACGGGAGGCGCTGGAGATCGAGCGAAGGCGGGCCGAATCGCTCCCACATGTGCGCGCGCCGGCTCTTGTGGCACGAGCACCCGCGGCTACCGTGCCAATCCCCGAGCCTCCGCGCTTGCCCGCATGGAAAGAGACGCAGCCAGCCCGGTCGCGGACCCCAATCCGACGCAGGTGGCCTCCCTCCGGAACGTGGCTCACCTTCGGGCGGGTCGCGTGGGTCGACTGTTCGGGCGGCGCAAAGAAGCTTGTCCTGCACTCCCCCTACAAGCGTTACGTGTTTCGCGAGAACGCGAGTCAGCCGCCTAACCTGATCAACCGGCCATTTCGCGAGAAGGAGCTGCCATGCGGATTGCGCGGATGGAAAGCCGCCGTGGCGTACCGCAAGGTTACGGACGATCGCGACATCGACGGAGAGATTGTCGCTGTCCGCTTTTGAAGGAACAGGGCTACATGATGCCGTACTTGGCGAACGCGTCCTGGCTCGACATGCCCGCCTCGATCTCGCGACGCACGAGGTTTTCGCCGCGCGCTTTCTCGAGCGCCAGCGCAATCACTTCCTCCTGGTGACGGCGCGGCACAATGCAGACCCCGTCGCGATCGCCGACTACGATGTCGCCCGGATCGATGGAAACCTGGCCGATCCAGATCCTTGACCGGTAGTCGACAACTTTTCCACGCGGTCCCTGGTCCTGAGCATAGGCACCGTATCCAAATGTGGGGAATTTCAAGGCCAGAATGCCTTCCGTGTCGCGATAGTAGCCGTCGAGGACGGCTCCCGCAGCCCTCAGCACCCGTGCCCTCGTGCTCATCAGCTCGCCCCACAACGCGTAGTGCGGAGAGCCGCCGCCACAGACATAGACTTCGTTTGGCTTCAGATCGTCGAGAGCCTCCAGCATCAGCCCGAATGGCGGACCAGGATCAGTGTCGGCGGCGCCGTCCGCCAGATTCTCGGTAAGCACAGGCATGGCGCGGCCCGCGACGCGCATGCCGGGCAGCAAGGGGCGAATCTCGGCGGGCAGGAACTGCCGGAGCAATCCGATTTGGTCCATCACGTCCCCGACAACGGCGGAGGAGAGCTCGTGCCGGATGAGATCGAGAATCTCATCCTCGGCACGCGGAGGCCGGCTCATTCTCTTCCCCCTAGGTCTTAGGATTGACGCCGCAGTGGGCGGGTCGGCGAGATTTCAAGGTCTGGAGCGTAGCGGGCGACCATGTCCAGGACGAGTCGCGCGCGGCGAACGCGTTCCTTGGAAAGAGCCACCGCCGTGGACTCTATGTGGGTGCCGCTGGGATAGATGTCGGGCGCGTTGCGCAGGCCGAGCTTGACGTACAACGGAGATCCCACGCGGACAAACTCCGGCACCTCGTAATGGCGGACGAAGCCGCCGATGTTGTCGGGTGCCTCCACGTACAGGTCGATCGGCGTATTGATCGCGGCGCGGATCGAAGCCAGTTGCGGAAGCGTGAGGTCGGACGGGACGTTGATCGTCGTGGCCCCGAGATCCTCCAGCACGCGCGCGGATGCCGCGTTGGCTGGCGCCATCATGACCGAGGTCTTCAAGATGAGCTCGTCCGGCATCTCGCCGGAGCGCTTCATCCAGCCAAGGACCGCAAGGAGGCCGATGTCAGAAACCAAGACGCTGCGTATGCCGAGACCCAGGGCTCTGTGCACGTCCTCGACGGCATACACTAGCTGGTCGTTCCCTCGCAGGCTCAGGCCGAGCGTCTTGCCCGCAGGCGAGTAGGCTTGCGCCCCAATATCGAAAGTTGCCCTAGGACCGACAAACAGGTTGACCTCGATGCCCCTAGCAGTGCCAAGTTGAGCCATTTCGCTAATCTCGTCGTCCGTGAGAAGCATGATCCCGCTACCCTGGCTGACGCGATGCACGGGCACGCCAATACGGTCGGCCTCAACAAGGAGTGCATGAAAAGCCGCCGGCCCTTCGGTGCTGGGGATCTCAACCCGGTATTGAGCGCCGTCCGGGAATCGCTTCGCAGACGATGGCGGAGGATGCGGGTCTTCGCCGGCCAGGCCGAGAGCTGCAAGCGCCTTCCGGGATTGTTTCATTGCCCGTTCACCGAGTCCCGCACGATCAGACCGGTGCGGTCGAGATGCGGGAAGACTGTCTCGCTGGCGAAGCCCGCTTTTTCGAATTCCCTGCTGACAGCCTGCACTGCGGCCTCCCGACCGGTCTCGTAGAACACCAACACCGCCGGACCCGCCCCGCTCAAGGCGCATCCTAGCAAGCCGGGTGTGCGCAGCTTGAGAATTGCCTCCAAGCCGGGAACCCGCGCTGACCGGTAGGGCTGGTGGAGCCTGTCCTCGAACGCGACGGGAAATGCCTTTCGGTCGCCTTTCAGCAGGGCCGCGACAAGCAGCGTGGCGCGCTGGATGTTGAATATGGCATCCGCCCTGGAATACGCGGCGGGCAGCGCTGCCCGCATGGCAGGCGTCGACAGCTCGAAGTCCGGACAGACGACCGCCACGGAAAATGCCCGGGGAACCTCCAAGCGAACCGCTCGAGTCACGCCGTCGTCGCCGATGGCCGCCGTGGTCACCGATCCCAGCACCGCAGCCGAGACATTGTCTGGATGGCCCTCGATCCGCGCAGCCTCGTCAAGCAGCCGGTGCTCGTTCCATCCGAGATCGAGCACGCGGTCGGCCAGCACGACACCGACGACGAGCGCTGCAGCGCTTGACCCGAAGCCCTTGCCGACGGGGATCTCGTTTTCTATCTTCAAGTCGACAGGCGGGAGTGCCCGATCTTGGAGCCGCGCGACCTCCCGGGCAGTCTGCAGGATCAAGTTCTCCGATCCCTCGGGGATGCTCTCGGCGTCACGGCCAGAGACGCGAACACGGTCCTTGGACGCCTCTCGAAATCGGCAGGTCAGGTAGATTCCGAGCGCTAGCCCCAGAGTGTCGAACCCCGGTCCCAAGTTCGCGCTGGAGGCCGGCACGCGAACCACCGTCAGGCCGGACATAAGCCCGAATTATATCCCAGTGCCGGCAGAGCAGCACGGCGAGCAATGATGCCGTGCGTGTCCGCACAGTCGGCCCGGGAGTGCCCCAAGTTTCGAAGATTCAGCGGAAGGCGGCAAAAAACACAAGAGCAGCTGCCGCGATCATGGCGAGAGTGAATCGCTCAGGGCGCCCACGGCGCGTCCCGGCCCCGCTGGCAGCCGTTTGCGCAGCCACGATGGCTCGTGTCCGCTCTAGCCAGCCTGCACCGGAACCTTCGTAGCGCTCCCCGCGTCGGCTGCCGGCTAGCGTTAAGCCCCTTAGCGAGGCCGGATCCTCCATCCCCCGCCGCATCGTCCACGCGGCCATTCCAGCAGCGGTCGCCGCCACCGCCCAAAAATAACTCCACCACACGCTTGTTATCCATTCCGGTAGCGGCCACGCCAGGCGGTCTCCGAGCATCGAGACGAGACCGCACCCAATCCCGACCAGCATCCCGGCGAGCCCCGCTTCGCGATGCGCTCTGCTAAGGGCTCCGATGGCAAATACAGTCGCCAGAGGCACCACCGCGACGCTGGAAAGCCTCAGGTAGAACGCAACCATGCCTTCACCCAAGAACGGCACGTAGACGAAGGAGGCGCCGATGCAGACTACCGCCGCGAATCGCGTGGCGGCAAGGCTCGCCCGCTCTCCGGCGTTCGGAGCCAGGAAGCGGCAGTACACGTCCCGCGTGAATACCGCGCCCAGCGCTGAGCCAATCGAGTCGTAAGTCGAAAGGCAGGCGGCCAGCACGCCGGCTAGAACGAGACCAGCCAGGGCTCCGTCCATGTGGTCGACAAAGATCTTCGGGAAGGTGGCGTCGACGTGGGCGATATCAGGATACAGAGCCTTGCCCATGATCCCAAGCGAGACGTTGCACCACATCACCGCGATGAGCGCGGCGGAAGCCAGGGCTGCCGCGGCCCTCATGTCCCACTCTCTCCGCGCGCCGAGCAACCGCATGGATTGCGAGTGGTTGACGATGCAGTAGGCAGCATGGACGACGATCCACCCGAATAGCACGAGAAAGAGCGGAGCCCCGGGCCCGGCTAGGCCGCCGTAGCTAAGGACACGTCCCGGCAATTCGGGATCGACCTCCGCCAAGCGGTCGCGCAGCGAGGCCCAGCCCCCGATCCCGCTCCAGACTATCCACCACAGTAGGCCCGAGGCGACCACGATCATCAACGTCTGCATCGAGTCTGTGGCGACGACGGCCCGCAGCCCTCCGCTCGCGGTGTAGAGGGCGGCCAGCACCGCTAGACCGATAACAAGCCACCAAGCATGGCGGCCCCATCCCGTGACCGCGCCGAGCAGCAGGAACAGCGAATACGCCATGTTGCCCATCACGTGGGTGCGCTGCTGGATCTGAACCAGAGCTCCTGCAAGACGCATCGCAGGACCGAACCGAGCCTCCAAGTACTCGGCGTTGGTGAAGAAGCCGGCCCGGTAAATGGGTACCAAAACGACGCTTGTGGCGAGCAGCCAGCCGATGGGTATGCCGAGCCACCAAGTCGAGAGATACGCGATTCCGTACTGATAGGCTCCGCCGACTACCGCGACGAAGTCCCCGCTGTCAATTGCGGTCGCGAATAGCGAGAGGCCCACGATTGGCCACGCGAGTTGGCGGGACGCGAGCTGCCAATCGGTCGCGTCCCGCGGGCGCCGGGACCCAAGCCATCCCGCTGCGACGACCGCCGCGTTGATACCGAGGGCCACGACCCAGGCGGTCCAAGTCATCCGTGTCGTCCCGTCCGCGGAAGACTCACTTGCGGGTCAGCGCCGCGACAAATCGTTCGGCTTCGGCCTGATGCGCGCCCACGGCGCTCTCCATACCAGGGAACGCGGGCGGGTCGTTTCGCAGAAACCAGTTGCCGCATCGGTCGACGCCCCTCACCAGAGCTGCGCTCTCGCCCGGCCTGACGGGCTTGACGTCGGGTGTCATGTAGCGGATCGCGAAGCCGATTCTGCGACTGTCGGACGGGTTGCTGTGGGAGCCGTGAATCGCCCGCACGTGGTGCAGGGACATCTGGCCCGGTTTCAACTCGATATCAACGACGCTTTTTTCGTCGTACGCGGCCTGCACCTCTTGGCCACGGGTCAGCAGGTTGTCCTCCGCGAACGTGTCGTTGTGGGGAAGGATGGCCATTCGGTGCGAGCCGGGAAGGAGCCGCATGCAGCCGTTCTCTCGTGTGCTGGCGGTCAAGGCGACCCACGCCGTCGTGACTTCCCCGCCGTCCAAGCCCCAATAGGTTCCGTCTTGGTGCATGGTGATATAGCCGCGGTCGCGGGCGGGCTTGGGAAAGACCTGGGCCGACCAGAGGAGGATATCTGGCCCGATCACGGATTCGACGGCGTCGAGCACGACCGGATGCGAGGCTAGATCCCACGCCCAGCCGTAGAATCGATGGACCTGGGTCATCTGGACTGCCTTCGGGGCCCCTCCGAGCAGCGCAGTCACGCTGTCGTACTGGGACAAGAACCAAGCCGCTTCGTCCGGGTCAAGGGCATTGATCGGGTACAGAAGCCCAGCTGCGCGGTACTCCTCCACTTGCTCTGCTGTCAGGATCGGCTGCATCGCCATTTCAGCCGCCCCATCATACGACTTGGCGGCCTCATTCTGGAGAGCGCCGCTTCCAGGAAAGCCGAGAGCCGCCAGCGGCGGGGCAGTGACGCGGCTCTCGGAACAGGTTGGGCGCGTTCACCGAACGCGGCGGCAGCGGCGGCCCAGCGGTCCGCAAGAATCGGCCGGGAGCGCGCTCAGTCGGCAGCGGCTCGCAGTAGACTAATCGACACGTCATGTCCCCGTCGAGCCCTTCCCATCCTTTTTCTCCGATCTCGCGCAGGGGACTGCTACGCATTCCTGCCGTCGCGGCTCTGGCTGCTCTGAGGGCGACCGTCGGACCGGAAAGCGGCTTTGCCGCCTCCCGGGACAAGGCCAAGCCGCTGAACCTGAGAGTCACGGATCTCAAGTCTTGGATCGTCAACCACTCAGCAGGCAAGAACTACGTGTTCTGCAAGATCTTCACGAACGAGGGAATCGTCGGCGTCGGCGAGGGATCTGTCACCTCGAAAGCGGCCACCATGAAGGCGGCGATCGACGAGCATCACCGCTATCTGGTCGGCCTCGACCCGACTGACATCGAAATGCACTGGCAGGCGATGTACCGGTGGCCTCGCTGGCGGGGCGGGCCAATTCTCAATTCCGCCATCAGCGCGGTTGAGATCGCCCTTTGGGACATCCTTGGCCAGGCAGTGGGCCAGCCGATCTACCAGCTGATCGGGGGCAAGGCGCGCAACCGCGTCCAGATGTACGTGCATCCGGGCGGCGGTCCGACTCCCGAAGCGTATGCCGAAAGATGGCTGGCCGCCAAGGAGGCCGGATGGACCGCTGGCAAGGGCGGCTTCGTCACAACGCACGATGACGTGATCGAGCCCGTGCGCTCCGTCAGCGAGGGCATCGCCAATCTCAAAGCCGTCCGGGAATCGGTGGGCCCGGACTTCGCGGTCTGCATCGACGTCCACGGCAAGGCGACACCGACTATGGCGAGCTCGTTCTGCCGGCAGGCCGAGCCGTTCAATCCGTACTTCGTCGAGGAGGCGACGCAGATCGAGGACTTGGAGGAGCTCGCGCGGCTCCGCGCGATGACGACCATTCCCCTAGCGACCGGCGAGCGGCTGTTCACGAAGTACGGCTTCTCGCAGATCTGCCACCGGCACCTGGTCGACTACATCCAGCCGGACGTGGTGCATTGCGGTGGCATCCTGGAGCTGAAGAAGATCGCGGCAATCGCCGAGGCGAACCGCATCGAGTTGTGCCCGCACAACCCGCAGAGCGAGATCTCGACGATGGCTTCCCTGCATGTGGACTTCTCGACGCCAAACTTCGCGATCCAGGAAATTTCATCCGGCCGGAGGGATCCATTCTGGGACGACTTCTTCCTAGGCGGGGGACCGCGCTACGATGGCGGATTCGCTCTGCCGCCAGAAGGGGCCGGCCTAGGCGTGACCTTTGACGAGTCCATGGCGGCGCGGCGCCCGTACGTGCCCGTGACCCGACAGCAGTTGCGATTTCCCGACGGCGGCGTCGCCGACCACTGAGTCGCAGCGACGCGGCACGGTTACAATCGTTCGCTTGGTCTCCAACGCACCAACACTGGATGTCGGCTGCGGGCTGAACAAGCGCCCCGGCGCGATCGGCATCGACCGCAACCTTCGTACCGCCGCTGACGTGCTGGCGGACATCGACAGCGGCGGGCTGCCGTTTCTTGACAGCACCATACGCGCGATAAGCCTCGTTCATGTCATCGAGCATGTAGAGGGCGTCATCGGAGTAATGGAGGAAGCGCACCGCGTGCTCGTGCCCGGGGGGCGGCTGCTGATCGAAACGCCGCACTATTCGGATGCGAGCTCGTTCGCCGACCCGACCCACCGCTGGCACCTGAATTCGTTTTCATTTCGCTATTTCACCGAGCCGGGAGGCTTCGATTACTACTCCACATGCCGTTTCCGGCAGGTACGCCTCGAAGTCAAGCTGCTCCGCCTGTGGAGGCTGCTGGGATTCGAATTCGCCGTGAATCGGTCCCGCGCCATACGCAAGTTTTGGGAGTATTACCTGTGCTTCGTAGTGCGGGGCAAGGCGCTGGTCTTCGAGCTCGCAGCCGTGAAATGACCCTGCGCTATACTCCGAGAGATGGAGCTGGCCGAGGTCTATGTCGCACTCGGCGAGGAACGTACCGTCCGGCTGGCGCGCGCGATTTCGATCGGCGCGCTCAAGACGTACGGGGTGTACGAGGGGATCAAGATAAGATCCCGGCTGCACAAATTCAACCGGCAGAAGCTCAGGGCCGCAGCCCCCAACCTGTGGAAGCGGATCGCAACGGGAGACGGCGGCTTGGCCCGCGAATTCTCTCAAGCTGTGCTCGTATCCAACATCCCGCTGATCGTCGACGTGCTCGATACTCTGCAGATCGAGCATGACGAGAACGGATTCTTCGCCAAGGACTCCGACTATTCGGAGCAGCTTTCCTCCGATTGGCCCAAGACGGTGGCGGACGAGTTCGCCGGACGATATGCCGAGGAACTCGTGCTGCTCTACATCAACCACCTCGGATGGGAGACTGGAACGTTGGACGAGCCTTTCCTAGGATCAATTGCGGAGACACCGGCCACGCAAGCGGAATGATCAGCGAGGCTCGCGGGCCGCCGGGAACTCGGATTTGCAAGGAGCGTTGGCATGACTGCGAAGCGAATCGGAATCTTGACGGGCGGAGGCGACGTCCCGGGCCTGAACTCGGTCATCAAGGCCGCGGTTCAGCAGAGCGAGCAGCGGGGCATCGAGGTGATCGGGATTCGCCGGGGGTGGCAGGGTCTCACGCATATCCACCCGGTTGACGGCGTTGACCCGGACTACATGCTGCCTTTGAACCGTCTGAACACCAGGACAGTTGATCGGTCCGGCGGCACGTTCCTGCACTCCACCCGCACCCAGCCATCGCGCATGAAGATCGAGGAGATCCCGATGTGGCTCCGGAGGAAGCTCGGCACCATGCAAGAGGTCGCGCGCGGCATGGTGGATCTCACGCCGGTGGTCTTGGAAAACCTGCGCAAGCTGGACATCGACCATCTAATCGCCATCGGGGGCGACGACACGCTGAGCTACGCTCGCCGCCTGCACGACGAGGGTTTCCCCGTGGTGTGCATCCCGAAGACGATGGACAACGACGTGCCGAACACGGAGTATTGCATCGGCTTCTCCACCGCCATCACGAGGGCCGTGGACAACATCAGCCGCCAGCGCACAACAGTCGGGTCTCACGAGCGGATCGGGATCTTCCGGGTGTTCGGGCGGGACGCCGGCTTCACCTCGCTTTACACCGCGTACGTCACGGGCATCCATTGCTGCATCCCGGAGCATGTCTTCGACTTGCAGCGGCTGCTCTCGCTTCTCAAGGAAGAGCAACGGGCAAATCCCAGCAGTTACGCGCTTGTCGTGCTCTCCGAAGGCGCGACATGGGAAGGCCACACCGTGCAGCACTACGGCGAGCCCGACGCGTACGGCCATCGCAAGAAAATGAGCATCGGCGAGGCACTCAGCCAGGAAGTGAAGGCCCAGCTCGGCGAGGAGACCGTGGTCAGCGACTTGACCTACGACCTGCGAGGAGGACCGCCGGACTTCATCGACAGGCTGGTGGCCATCACTTTCGCGTCAATTGCTGTGGAGTGCATCGCCGATGGCGGGTCCGGTCGGATGGTGGCGATCCAGGGGGGCCGATTTGTCGATGCCGAGATCCCGGGAACGGGCCGCAAGTCCCGCACGGTCGACGTGGAGAAAATGTACGACACCGAGCGCTGTCTCCCGAAGTACGGTCAGAAGGCGGGCCTGCCGATTTTCTTGAACACGCTCGGACAGCGGGCCATCCGCCCGCAATCGAGAGCGATCGCTTGACAGCTTGCGAGGGGACCCGCTCCTAGTGTCCGGAGCGGAGGCGGGAGGCCTGCAAGGTCAGACCCATTTGAGCGCGCGCTGGCGGAACAGCCAGATGTAACCGGCAATCAGGATAGCCAGAAACACCAGCATCTCCACCAATCCAAACAGGCCTAGGACATCGTACTGAATTGCCCACGGCAGAAGGAATATAGTCTCCACGTCAAAGATGACGAACAGAATCGCAACTAGATAGAACCGGATGGAGTACCGGCCGCGGGTGTCTTCTTCGGAGGCGATGCCGCATTCGTAGGCTTCGAGCTTGGTCTTGCCAGGGGCGCTGGGCCGCACAAGCTTGGCAGCAATCAGCGTGACAATCGGGAACGCGGCAGCGATCCCGATGAAGATCAGGATAGGTATATACCCGCGAGGCATGTAGCCCGATTATACATTGGCACTGGCTGGGCGGGCGCTTTGGATTCAGTCGGGGCCTAGGAGGTCGTCGGAGAGTCGTTCGCTGGGTGGTCCCACGTGGATGTGAGGGCCGGTCGACCGCCCCGGGATCGCGCTGCGGAACGCGAAATATGGGATACCCAAGCTCTCCAGCATGTAGGTCATGAAAACACCTTCGTCCGAATCGGGGTGGAGCGCCACGTCAATCCTTCCAGTGTGGTCCAGCCCCATCGAGCGATGCAGATCTGTGTCTCCCTCGGCGCTGATCGGAGGGTCCTCGCCGAAAGCTTGGCGGTACATGTCGCCGATTTCCAGCAGGAGTTCCTGCTCGTATTCGTCGAAGCCGTAGAAGCGGTGGACCTCTTCCTCGCTCTCGATCTCTTCCCGATAGCTCTGGGCGGCCTCCATGCGTTCCATCTGCCGAGCTAGGCTGGCCCGGGACTCGGCGAGCTCGACTTGCCGCTGCGCGGCATACAGCAAGTCCTTGGCCTCTTGGAGCCGCTTGGCTGGGACCACGCCAGCCCGCACCTGCGTGATGACCAGGTCGAATCGTTCCTGAACAATTCTCTGCAGTCCCTTGGCGGCATCGAGCATGGTCTTGATCTCGCCCGGCTCGAGCGTCTCGCTGAGGAGCGTGCGGCGAAGCGTCTCGCGGTAGCCCCGCTCCAAGTGCTTGCTCTCGGCTTCGACCAAGGCCTTGCGGGGAAGAGCCCCCGCTCGAACCAAGTCGCGCACTCGCTCAAGTTCGAAGTCAACTTGCGCAAGGAGGCCGGGTCCCGTGATCAAGAGGAGCAGGGACGCCGGAAGCGCGGCACGGCTCCGCATACATACTCATTCTACTGGCGGTGCGGGCGGATCCGGTAGCTAGCCATCACGGGAAGCCTCGTTCGTTGGTAGCGGACCAACGCTCTGCCCTTGGGCAGCAATTGCCAATTCCGGGCAGGCACGACGCACAGGAAAAGCCTCCGGCACCGCTTCGACACGGGGCTCGGGCGGCCTGCAATCTCCCCTGCATGCCGACCGTGCGCTCACAGCCCTCGGCATGGCGTGCTGCCGGAAACCGTGTTGCTTTGCACGCCAGGGCACGAGGCGCATATACACGAGCTGCTTCTCCCATGGGCCGCCACGATGGGCAATCGGCCCCCGGTCGGCGGCGAGTAAGATGGAGGTGAATCGCAAGATCCGGTTCGGGATCTTCACATCACATGGAAGACTGGGAACTCGCCGTACAAGCCGCACTAGATCGCAAGGCAATCGACACCGAAGTACTGGACATCGGCAAGGTGAGCACGTTCACTGAGCAGTTCGTGATCTGTCACGGCACTAACTCGCGCCAAGTCCAGTCTATTGCCGAGTCCGTCCGGACCGAGCTCAGGAGCGAAGGGCGGCGTCCGTTGAATGTGGAGGGCTTCCGCAACGCGGAATGGATACTGCTCGACTTCGGCGACTTCGTCGTCCATGTCTTTTCGAAAGACAAGCGCTACTACTACGACCTGGAGCGTCTTTGGAGGAATGCGCCCAGGCTTCCGATCCCGGCGGCTGTGTAATCCCGGCTAGAGGGTCGCCGGCTCTCATGTAGCGCTCGAGTGAGGGGCGACGCCTAGCGGTCCGTCACGCAGCTGGCATGCCACGGCTAGGCCCAAGACCGAAAAGGCTGCAGACCGAGCGCGTCGCCCAGCCGGAGGCGGGGGGTTGGGCCGAGGGGCCGCGAGCCGACAGGGACTCCGCCGGGCGTGGCTAATTCCCCTTGAGGCGAGCGCGGAGCGCCTGCGCGCGCTCGAAGTGCTTGGCCGCGCCATCCGATTTCAACGCAGCGCGCAACGCCTCCAACTCGCTGATGACAGCACAAAGCGCGTCGTCGATGACACCTTGATTCGTCTGGAGGATACCGGCCCAAACCTCGTATGGGCTCGCCGCCAGCCGAGTCATGTCTCTTAGGCCGTCTCCAGCGATCTCAAGATCCCTTGAGCCTGGGAGGCCGCCGCCGATGGCAGCCGCGAGCCCGGTTGCGACGATTTGCGGCACGTGGGAAGTCCAGCCGACGATCCGGTCGTGCTCGATGGGTTCCATCAATCTTGCCCTGCATCCCATGGCATTCAGCCATCCTAGGAACTCATCGAGGACCTGCGATTCCGGAATGGAGCGGCCAGTCGGTACGAGCGCGTAAGTCGCGCCGTCAAACAAGTTGGCTTCCGCGATTTCCACGCCGCGCCCTTCCTTGCCGGCCATGGGATGGCCCCCGAGAAATTCGGGCCCGCCGTCAAACAATTCACGGGCTCGCTCCACAATTGCCCGCTTAGTGCTGCCTGCATCGGTGACCAAGGCATGGCGCGGCGCGTGCGCGCGCACCTGCTCAAGCTGCTGCACGATAACAGGAACGGGCTGGGCCATGTAGACCAAGTCCGACTGAGGGACCGCCTCGTGCAGTAACCGGCCTTCGTCGATGACAGAGCGACCAAGCGCCCGCTCGAGAGTGGCAGGCGAGCTGACCCCGAGAATGCGCCCTCGATAGCCATTCCGCCGCAACGCCAGCGCGAACGACCCGCCGATGAGCCCGACGCCGATTACAGTAACGGTCTTGATCGCGGGCACGGACCTAGTCGTCCCGTTGCCGCTGCATCGCCCGCATCTCTTGCATCACGACCTCGTAGATGCGTTCAAGAGCTTCGTTGGGGAGCGGGCCCGGATTGGACGCCAGCACGTTGTCTAGCACCACGCGTTCGCGTTTGGGCTCGCGTACGGGCATGCCCTGCCGCCGCTTCAGCGGAGCCAAGCCGAGCGCGCACTCGGCGCGGCGGCTCAGAAGGGCGACAACCTTGCGGTCCAGCAGATCGATCTCCTTCCGCCAGTCGCTCAGGCGCTTCATGCCTGCACCGTCGCCGCCTTTCTAGCATGTCGGGGAAAAGCCAGGCCCAGCTTGAATTCCGCAGCGAGCGCTTCCAGCCTCTCTTCGAGGTCGTGCTGCGTGGAATGCGCCTCGATCAGACTCATGAACGCGCTGCCCACGACGGCCCCTTCAGCATGCGGGGCGACCTCCTGCATGTGCTCCCGCGTCGACAAGCCGAATCCAAGCGCCAGCGGGAGCGAAGTCAGCGCGCGTGTTCGCGCGACCAGCGGAATTGCTTCGCTAGAGATGCTCGTTCGCTCGCCCGTCACGCCGGCCCTCGACACGAGGTACACGAAGCCGCTGCAGTGCCTCGCGATCTCGGCGATGCGCGCAGGCGGCGTGGTCTGCGTTGCAAGAAACACGCAATCAAGTCCCCTGCGGCGCATCTCGGCCACATAGGTCTCGGCTTCCTCGATGTTCAGGTCGGTCAGCAAGGCGCCGTCCACGCCGACTTTCGCGGCATCATCTGCGAAACGCTCGAAGCCGTATCGGAGGACGGGATTTAGGTAACTGAAAAGGACGACGGGTATGTCGGACTTCTCACGGAGCTCCCGGACCAGGCGCAGCACAGTGCTCACGCTCGTACCGGAGTTGAGAGCACGCTCGCTTGCCCTTTGGATCACCGGCCCGTCGGCGATGGGATCCGAGAACGGAACTCCTAGTTCCAAGATGTCGGTGCCGCCGCGCTCCAGCGCCAGGATCAGGTCGACGGTGCGATCCGGCGAAGGGTCTCCCGCGGTCAAGTAGGAGATGAGGCCGCGAGCGCCCTCCGCCTCCAGCCGGGCGAAGGTGCGTGAGATGCGCCCGGACGCTTCGCTCGGCATGGCGACGGGCCTGACTTCCGGAGCACTCACGTCGAAGCACCATTGTACAAAGCAGCCAAGAGGCTATTATGCTGTATTCCGTGCCGCCAACATGAAGGTTGACCGCGTAGTCGCATCTCGATTCTCAATTCCGCTGCCTTATCCGGTTAGCGATGCCACGCACGGAGTAATCACTCACTTCACCCTTGTCACTGTCCAGATTCTCACCCGGGACGGCGTCGAGGGCATTGGCTACACATACACGGTAGGCAAGGCCGGAGGACGCGCTATCGCTTCGCTAATCGAGGACGACCTCGGCCCGGTCATCGAAGACCGCGACCCGCGCCGGGTGGAGGCGCTGTGGAAGGCCATGTGGCAGAACACCCACTATGTCGGACGGGGAGGGCCCGCGAGCTTCGCAATCTCGGCCGTGGACATTGCGCTCTGGGACATCAAAGCCAAGGCCTCGCAGGAGCCGCTGTGGCGCTTGCTGGGAGGGTTCAATCGGCAAGTCCCGGCCTACGCCGGCGGAATTGACCTGCATTTGTCTCTGGACGAGTTGGGGACGCGGACCCAACGCAGTTTGGCGCGAGGCTTCCGGGCCATCAAGATGAAGGTGGGCCGACCTCGCCTGAGAGAAGACATGGTCCGAGTCGAGTCGGTACGCGAATTGATCGGCCCGGATATCCCGCTCATGGTCGACGCGAATATGGCATGGAGCGTCGAGGAGGCGATTCGCGCATCGCGGAGGCTTGCGGAATACGATGTCTTCTGGCTCGAGGAGCCGACCGCGCCCAGCGATGTGCAGGGCCATGCCCGCATCCAGTGCGAAGGTGCATTGCCGGTCGCGGCCGGAGAGAATCTGCACACGCTCGAGGAATTCGAAGCCTTGATCTCGGCAAACGGCGTGGCGTTCCCAGAGCCCGATGCAACGAACTGCGGGGGTGTCACAGGCTGGATGAAGGTCGCCCGCCTAGCCGAGGCGCGCAACTTGCCTGTCACTTCCCATGGCGTGCATGACCTGCACGTGAGCCTTTTGGCTGCCGTGGCCAACGCCTCCTATCTCGAGGTCCATGGCTTCGGGCTTGACGGATACCTTGAGAGTCCGATGGCGTTCACGTCAGGCTACGCCGAACCTTCCGCGCGCCCGGGCCATGGTGTCTCGTTCCAATGGAACCAACTCCGGCGATACCTCGAAACCTAGCGGCACGTGCGCCTAGTGGGTCAACGAAATTCGCCGCGGTCACCGAGATCATGCAGTGCCGAGCCGACCCCATGGCTGCTCGGCCGGCATTCAAGGCTCGGAAACCGGGCTGGCCAACAATAGCAGCGTGCATGCTGGCGATGGCAGTCGTCGGCCCGGCGATCGCCACCGGGGCGGGCAGCCGAGCGACGGTCCTGATACGAGACGTGTTGCTGATCGACGGCACGGGTCGAGAGCCGAGACCCGGAACCGACATCCTCCTTAGGAAAGGCCGCATTTCGCGCGTAGGGTCCACGGGCACCATCAAGGCTCCTGCCGGCACGGTCATAGTCGAAGCATCGGGAAAGACGGTCGTGCCGGGGATCATCAACCTGCGGGGCTTGGCAGGGCTTATCCGGAGCCCGGAGGTGGAAGGCGAGAATTTCGGCCAAGATGAGATCCTGCGGCACCTTGCCAGGTACGCGGCCTACGGTGTGACCACGGTCGCTACGCCAGGGCCGAGCGGCGCCCGCCTGAAGGGCATCCAAGACGGAATCGCTTCCGGTCGCCTGCGAAACGCCGCCCGCGTGCTGACAGCGCTTCGCACGCTGCGCGCAGCCGTGCCCGCGAATGAGCGATACCCGAGCCTCAGGGACGCTTTCGAGACGCCTCGCAGCGCTACCGATGCCCAGAGGTCGGTTGAACGCCTCGCAGGGGAGGGGGCCGACTTCATCGCGTTCGATGACATCCGTGATGCCGCCCGCCAAGGCATCGGCATGGAAGTGCCCCTGGCGATCATGAAACGCGCCCGGCGGCTGGGCCTGCGCGTCGCGATCCAGACCTCAAGCGTCGGTTCGGCCACCGCCCTTGTCCGTGCGGGAGCCGCGGCCGTGACAAGCAGCGTGTGCGACCGGGAGGTGGGAGATGCATTCATCTCGGAAATGCTCGCGGCTAACGCAGTGTACGCTCCCGCGCTGTTCGCCGAGTCCATCGGCTTCCATTACGGTGACCGGGTGGGGTGGCTCGACGACAGGTACTTGCGCCGGTCGCTGCCGCCAGGGATAACGGGCATACTGCGGGGTCCGGTGTTGATGCGGCAGGCACTTGACCCGGACCGCGCCCTCAAGCGCCACCGCTTTGACACTGCCTGGCGCAACCTGCGGAAGCTCGCCGCGGCCGGAGTGCGAATCGGATTCGCCAGCGGTTCCGGGTTCCCGGCCAGCTTCGAGGGTTATTCCGATTATCGGGAAGCAGTCCTGATGAAACGAGCCGGGATGTCGCCCTTGGAGATCATCCGGGCTTTCTCGAGCGGCAGCGCTACGGCCTTGGGGATCGAGCGGAAACGAGGAGCGTTGCTGCCAGGCCGCCTCGCGGACTTAGTGATACTGAATGCGAACCCGCTGCACAACATCCACAATCTTCGCGAACTGCATGGCGTCTTTGTGGGGGGACGCCTGGTGAAGCTGTAGCGAGTGTCCTCTTCGGCTAAACCACCTAGGCCGATTGTCAGTCCAGCCAGCCTGGCTCGCGTCCCGCTAGGGTTGTGGCTTCGGAGCCCGCGGGTGCAATCCCCCCTATCGACTGCGGCCTGCATGGCAGCCGAGTCATTGCATCGATTCGGCACGGGATCGGTACCGTCGGCGAGCAGCCAGAAGATCGCCCAAGGCAACCGGTCCCTTGGGACGTTCGGGCCAAGGCAGGTTGCCTGGCCGGCGATCCGGAGACAGGCCTCTTGATTTCGGATGACGATGCGCGTCCCCAGGCAGTATGCCCCGGGACGCGCAGTTTCTTTATTCCAACGGGATTCAGGAACCTAGAAGATGAACTTGAACCCCAGCTGCATGACCCGACCGGGAGCCGCGTTGGAGATAACTCCTAGGTTGCGGTTGCCGACCTGTAGGTTTGGGCCGTCGAAGATCGGCGAGTTGAAGGCATTGAACGCTTCGGCCCGGAACTGAACCCGCGATGTCTCGCTGATCTGGAAGTTCTTGTGCAAGGCTAGGTCGAACTTGATCGTTCCAGGAGCCTCAAGAATGTTCCGGCCGGCGTTCCCGTAGGTGAACGGATCGTTGCGCTCGAACGCTTCTGTGTTGAACCAGCGATCGGGCCCTCTCTCCGAGCGGGGTATCCTCCACTCCCCGACAACCTTGGGCCGGTCGAGGTTGAAGCCTCCCGTTCCAGACGGGTTGCCCCTCACGGACAGATTCATTGGAAATCCCGTGATGAAGCTGTTGATGCCGCCGAGCGTCCAGCCGCCAAGGATCGCGTTCGCCGCCTTGCCCCAGCCGGAGCCGTACTGGCGTCCCTGGCCGAAGGGCAGGTCGTACAGATAGCTGACGACCGCCCGGTGCGCAACGTGCTGGTTGAGCAGCGACCGCTCGGCCGCGAGATCGTTCGGGTTCTGAACACCCCAGTTCGCCCCGATCCCGCGGTCCTCGCCCGGGATGAAGCTGTAGTCGCCGATCGCTTTGGACCAGGTGTAGGACACCAAGAAGCTCAGGCCGCTGCCGTATCGCTTCTCCATCTTCGTCTGCAGCGCGTGGTAATTCGAGTTGGAATTGTTCCGGAAGTTGTGCAGGAATGACAGCCCCACGTCGTGCTCGCTGCCGGGGAAGCGGACCTTCTGCCACTTCCGGCGGCTATTCGCACTGCCGGGGCCGGGCTCTGCGTGGTTCAGGTTGTAGCGGCGGATAATGTGGGTTCCCTTCGTGCCAAAATACCCGACCTCCCAAAGCACGTTGTTCGGCAGTTGCTTCTGGATGTTGAAGTTCCACTGGGTCGCCACGGGCCACGGCGGGTCGATCTCGAACGAACCCGGCACCAGCGGCGGGGACTTTTCCGGGCTCAGAGCGCCGGCGCCCTGCCCCGCCTGAACTCTGATGGTCGGTGTGAGTCGATCAGTGCCGATTTGCGTCTTGACATGAGACGGCGGGTTGGTCTCCATGAACTCGCCGCCACCAGTGTTCATCGTATTGGCGTAAAAGAGGCCGAATCCGCCTCGAACGACCGTGGACTCGCGCATTCGATAGGCGAATCCGAAGCGCGGGGCGAAGTTGTTCAAGTCAGACGTCACGAGCGAGCGGCTGAACCGCCCCGAACCCCTTTCGCCCACGACCACGAACTTCGGTTGGTTGGTGTCAGTATCCACATCCAGATTCGAGATCTTGTCGAACTTGTCGACCCAGGGAAGGCTCACTTCGTAGCGCAGCCCGAGATTGATGGTCAGCTTGTCCGTGATTCGCCAATCGTCCTGAATGTACTGATGCATCCAGGGAGCGCGCAACGCCATATGCCTGTGGTTCGAGTTACGGGCCTCGCGCGAGTATCCGAGCAGGAAGTCGGCCATGGAGGCGCCGCCACCGCGGGTGACCGGATCTTCCGTGAACCGAGCGTCGAAGACAAACCGGCCGGTGATGAAGCCGGCATTGAAGATCTGGCTCTGCAGCCAGTAGGTCGTGTGGCCGAACTTCAGCGTGTGGCGACCCTTGGTCCATGTGATGTCGGCGGCAAACTGGCGGGTCTGCGAGGCGATGTAGTTGAAACAGCAGCTGCCGACACCTCGGAAACCGGCGGGGGTGAAGGAGCCCGAGCCGGGGGTTGAAACATCGAGCCCGTTGCCCATGTCCAGCCCGACGATCGGATTCACCGGGACGTCATTCGCGTGCTCGACACCCGTGTCGATGTAACTCCAGCCGGTTCGGAAAGACCCGACTAGGTTGGGCGACCAGACGCCGTTGTAGATCAGCGCCATCTGGCGATTCGTGATATCGACGTCCTTTCCGTGCAGATATAGCCCGTCGGCGCTGTCGGGCAACACTGGCACCCGACCGTTGTTAGTCTGCTGGCCGCTGAGACGGAAGTAGAAATTGTTCTGGTCGTCGATGCTCTGGTCGTAACGCACGTCCCAGCGATTCAGGTCTTGGTTGCGCGGCGGGATAAACACATGATTCCGCGTTCGCGAGTCGTTGGTCGGCTCCGGCCACCAGCCCCGCGCGATTCTCATCACAGGGTCGATCCGAGACTCAGGGACTCTGTTGCCGGGAAATGGATCGCGAGTGCGGGTCTCCGTGTCCGTCGTGAGGGGGTCTCGGATAACGCTCCTCGCGGCGTCGAAGATTCCCACTCGCTCGTCCATGCTCGGAATCGTGTTCACGCGGGTGGTGGATTCCCGGATGTCCGTGTACTCCATGTCGCCGAACAGAAAGGCTTTGTTGCGCTTGACCGGCCCGCCGATCGCGAACCCGTACTGATTGCGCTTGAACGGCGGCTTCTCTGCATCATGGGGAACGAAGAAATTCTTGGCATCCATGCCCTCGTTACGAAGGAACTCGAACGCCGCGCCATGAATGTCATTGGTACCGGACTTGGTAGTCATGGTGACCACGCCGCCCATCGAGCGCCCGAACTCCGCCGAATAGGCGTTGGTGAGGATCTTGAACTCCTGGACTGCGTCGAGCTGCGGCTTGATGGCCTCTTTCTGGTTTCCCTGTGATGCAATTGACTGGTTGTTGTTGTCGATCCCGTCGATAATGAAGTTCACCTGCGTGGCCTGCGAGCCCCCGACACTGACGCCCTGGCGGTTGGCGACTTCTGAACGCGCGGGAGGAGTCACGCCGGCCGAGATCCGGGCGAGCTGCAAGTAGTCTCGACCGTTCAGCGGCAGCTCGAGGATCTGCTGGTTCTCCATCACCGTGCCGGTCGCTCCCTCTTGCGTCTGCAGGAGCGGCGCCTGGGCGACGACTTCAATAGTTTCGGTGACTTCGCCGATCTCCAGCACCAGGTCGACTTGCCGCGTGTCGCCTGCGTTCAGGACCACGCCTGTTCGCTGGACCCGCTTGAAGCCTGCCGACTCGGCCTCCATGAGATATTCGCCGATTCGCAAGGGCGGGGTGCGGTAAAAACCGCTTACGTCAGTCTGGGTCGTGTAGATGTAACCCGTCGCAGCGTGCGTGAAGCGGATGTCGACCCCGGGGATGACGGCTCCGGTGGCATCGGCAATCCCGCCGACGACCACGGCCGTGTCCGACTGCTGGCCAAGTGCCCCGTATGTGGGCAGTAGCAGCAGGGCAACGAGCCAAATAGCTTTTCGTTTCATTGCGCCTCCGATGAAATTGCGGTGTAAGACCGCGGTTGAAGGGTCAGTTCCGGCGCACGGAATTGAATTGATGAGCCCGCACGCATACCAGCTGTGGATTGCCCCCAACAGCAATGCCACTGGCATTCTAGCGCATGAGCCCTCTCAGACTTTGGCAGTTCCAAGCATCGCCGAGTGTCGGTCGGCATCCCGACTATCCCATAAACATGAGCTATTCGAGTGGCATTATGCTACGAGGCATTCGGGCGAGCGGTGCGACGGAGCGGCATGAATCGATTGCCGAGCCTGCGGGCAATCGCCCTGGTCCGCGCCACAGGCATGATTGCGCCGGCTTCAACCTTGGCGTTCGAGAGGCCGTGCTCGGAAAGTGCGCCGGATTCGGCAGTCCATGCGATCGCCGACGGCAGCTCTCCCGCGGCTATCAAGTTGATCCGCGAAGCCATCGCATGCGGAGAAGATAGCGGCGATTCCGATTTACCGGTTGACGGACTTGCAACGGTGGTTGCCGAGGCGAGAGCCTCGGTAGCCGGCAATGATCTTTCGCATGCACGAAGCCTGCTAGGTCGAATTCTCGGCTGCGAGTCGAAGCGGCGCAGTCTCGCGGAGAAAGTGGCCGGGTTGATGCGCAAGCATCCGGACCCACAGCTGAGACGGTTGGATTCGCGGCGGCGGCTCAGGAAACGATGTTTCCGATTCCTGGCTAGAGCACCGCTTGATGCCGCGACTGCACCGAAGGACTCTGGCACGGCTCCGAACATTCCCAATACTAGCGGTGGGCGGATCGAGGGACCGCATCGGAAATCTCTCGAAGACCGCACCGGCCGCTGCCAGACGCGATGGCATGGCCGAAGCTGACAGCTCTCCGCTTGAAGCGGAATTGAATTCGGTAAGGCAGGCAGGACCACGAGCTTCGTTCTTGGCCCGTACGGCGGTCAGCATGCAGAGCCCCTGCACGAAGGCTGCGCCGGAGTGCAGGGGCTCAATTCTTGCAAGGTGGAACGCCCCGCCTAGATCCCCGGCCGCGCCCCCGGAGCTACTCTCGGCCAGCTCTGCCGCCCATCCAGAACGGGCTCGACCAAGCCATGGCGCCATCGATCTGACGGACTCGCAGATAGTAGTAGTCGCCAGGCTCGGGATCGTCTCGGTCGGTGTAGGTGAAGTCTTGGTCCAACGCCCCGGCGGAATGCACGAGCTGCACTGAGAGAGCATCGGTGTGCTCAAGCACTCTGAACTCCCTGCGGTCGACATCTGCTCCTAGGTCTCCGAGCCGGAAGGTCGCCCTGGTCGCCGGCAAGCCCTGGGGCGTCCGCTCGTATCCGCCAGAGCCTCGTAGCTCCCTGGTAGGTTCCATGTCCACGACCACCTTCGTGTCGGCGCTGGCTCCGCGCAACTTCAAGACCAACGACGTGCTGCGCCCCCGGGTGTTCAGAGCGAACCGCAGTTGCCCGCCCTCCAGTCGCGCGGCGTACGTGGCCGGATGCCGGAACCAAGGCTCGCCGAAGCCTGCGAGGTCCGCGCCAGCGACGCTGATCGCGCCCTTCCACGGCCTGTCTCCGCGAGGCACTTGCCGCCTGCCAATCACCTCGGTCGACGCTTCGAAGCTGACCTGCACGGAAGCGTCACCCGCGACATCGGCCTGCAGGTAGCGTCTCGTGTAGACGAGCTGCCCGTTCTTGACGACGTCGATGGCGTCGATGGGTGCCGTCCCGTGGACGCTGCAATCAATCGTGCGAATCGTCGAGTGTTCTTGCTCTCGCCCCATTTCCACGCCGTTCAGCGTCGCGTCTAGCAAGATGCGTTCGCCGGTGGTCGCGTACGTCGCTCGGCTCCGGAGCCCGTCAAAGATCGCATCCGCTGTGTTTTCGTCGGCCAGCACGGCGGCCAAGCCGCCGAGCTGGCGGTTGGTCATGCCGCTATAGCCGGGATGCCCGACGTGATTGTCCGACGCGCCTACAAAGCCCACTCTGAAACCGTTGGCAAGGTACTTGTTCCCGAACCAGTCAAACGTGCCGTGGCCGGACTGGATCTCGACGAGCCTCTCGACGCTCCCGTCGCTGTTCGTCCAGTCGCCGGGCTGGTGCGCATGCGGAACGACTAAGACATCGTCCGCGGAGTTGCCCTGGCGCAGGCCCTCGTACAGCTCGTCTAGCAAAGGCGCTCTCTGGTTCGGCACCCGAAGGCGCCCCGGCGTGTCGCGGAAAAACACATTGTGGTGACCGCCGTACGCTAGGCGGGAGGTCCACTCGAACCCCAGGATGGCTGTGAACTTCCCGTCGACGCGATACTTCTCGACCATCTCCTGCAACGTCTTCCATTCGAAGTCGTCCATCCAGATGTCATGCTCGGAGAGGCTCAGAAAGTCGAGCCGCGCGACATCGCGCCCAAACCTGTAATAGCCGTCGGGGGATCCCTGGCCTTCTGCGAATCCAGTATGGCCATGCGTCTCTCCCCAGTAGACTCTGCGAGAGGGAGCGCTCTCGACGCGAACGGGATTGCTAGTCCCTCGCAGTGCGCCGGCCCGAGAACGCACCTCGAACCGGTAGACGCCGGGCGAATCGATCTGTATCCCCTCAATCTCGTGTATCGCGGCGCTCCCAGCGGGAATCTGGCGAAACGCCTGGCCGTTGAGCAGGACCTGCATTGCTGGCGTCTTGCCCGAGATCAAGTTCTTGAAGCGATCCTCTGACCGGACGGCCAGCGTAAATCCTTCCCCGGGCTCGACAATCGACGGGGCAACGGCGTTGACGAAGCGAGCCCGTTCCTCCCCGACTACCTCGAGCGATGGCCACCTAGGGGTGAGAAGCCACCCGTTGCCCTCCAAGTCGACAAACGTCTTGAACACCACTCGGTCGTTGGACCAGTTCTGCAGTTTCAGGCCGGGACTGCCCTCGCTCCGATCGCCGAATGCAATCGTGACGGTGTCACCCTTCGACAATTCCGAGCCGGAGAGCCGGAACGCAATCGCGTTGCGTGTCTCGAAGCTCGCCCACCGGCCCCAGGGCTCGGAGGCCGTGAACCGGGCGTCGGGATTCGAAGTTCGAACCGTGATGTAGTTGGCGCCCTCGGCGTTGCGCGTCTGGAGTCTGCCCGACCGGCCCTGGCCGATCGCAATCCCTCCGCCGACAGCCATCGGCACTTCCCCAACCTCGTATTTCTCGCTGACGGTCACGAACTCACCGGCCCGAAACGGCCCCTTCGAAGACAGGGTTAGCTCGCCAATCCCGCCCGGACTCTCGTCCTTGATCTGGAATTCGCGCGTGTACTGCGCAATCAAGGCCGCGACTTGAATGGGCGCTAGCTGGGGGCCGCCCGGCGCAAGACGTCGCAGGCCGCGGTTGGCGTTCGAAGCAAGCTGGGGAAATCCGCCGGGCACCGGTCCGCCAGTCAGCGAGTAGGCATTGGCCCATTCCCAAAGAGTCGACAGGCGGCCCTGGAGAACATGCACCGATGTCGTCGCTTGCGGGGCCTCCAACTTGAGGCGCTCCACTCGCTGGCGGAGCTCCGGGGACAGGTAGTCGTTGGCTCGGGCGGTTCGGTCTTGGGCCGCGACCCCCCAGATCAACGGAATCAATACCACCAGAAAGCCCATCGCTTTGAGTTTCATGACATTCTCCCTAGCCTAGCGCCCAGTCACAGTTAACGCTGGAGTGGATCCGGGAATCGACAAGCGTGAAGAATCCCGGCGGGACGTCGAGCGGGAACGGCGATCTCAGCCTGGGGCATGTGGCCGGTCCGGGAATGGCCGCCTTGCGGTGGGCGGCGGAATCAATTCGGTCTTCGGTTGGGAGGCTCCCTCGTTGCACTCAGGCAGGAGACGCGGAGATGGGTTCGATCGATTTTGCCGCCGTCCCGCCCCCGGGCGAGACACCCCCCTGAACGGTCGATCGCTCGATCAACGATCCTCCGGGCGGCCGTCTCAACGGCTTGCGGGGAAACCGGTCGAGGGCGTGCGCGTCGCTTCCTCGAAACGCACCAACCCCTGCATCTGCAAGTAAGAGCGCCAAGGCACCTCGCTGCCGGCGGACGCCGCTTCGACGGCCGGCAGCCCGCCCTGCGCTCCGGCATTATCAGCCAGCTGCGGATGAGCGGCGTTTGAATGCAGGCAATGACGTGGGGGCAGGTCGCTTGATTGGAGTTTTTCGATCCAATTGCGCCGGCACTTCGGCTGATTCCTGTCAATTGCTAGATTCGCTATCCGATCGCATCATTGATTTGGGATGCCATGGTGAAGTGAAACTTGCAGTCTGAACGCGAAGAACTGCCTCCGGCGGGCCGCCGCACTAGGTTCCCAGGTTGGCCCCCCTGATTTGGAACTGGCCGGGCTCAGTCCGCGCAGAGGCCGCCTGGCGCCATGCCTTCTCATGCAGCCAGGCACGGCCAAGACACCAATCTGGAGCGCCGCCGCCAGTTCGCGCGGCGACTCGCGGGATAGGAGAGCCGTTCCTAGAGCAGCCCGCATGGCCCGAGCTTCGGGAAGCCTAAGCGCTCTCGTCCGAGCGGTCGCCTAACCGCGGGCCATCGAAACTTGCTCCGCCATCAACCCTTTGCAGCTTCCCGTCCCTGGTCAGCTTGTACACCCTGTCCCGCCAGACGATCCTGTTGCCGAAGAATCCGCCGACCCACACGGCCAGGCTCAGGAAATCCTGGACTGGAGCCAGCCACCAGAAACGCACGACGAGAGTGTCTCTGAGAACCGACCGGCCCACGGCTAGCAAAACCAGCAGCCTAAGGACAGCGCAGATCGCGCACAGAGCCCAGGCCCAGGTCGTTGCGGAAGCAACCGCGAGCAAGATAGCCCATGGCAGCGGATTGGCGAAAATCTCGCCGAAATAGCCAACCGGTCGCGAGCGGCGGGTCGAGCGGCGCCATCGCAGTCGGTGGGCGAGACTCGAAGCGAGGCCCTGACTTCCGATTCGGTGTTCCACGACATGCGTTCCCAAGCGCACGTCATAGCCTGCCTGCCGAGCGAGGCGTCCGATCTGGAAATCCTCCGCCAGCGTGTCATTAACCGCGTTCCAGCCCCCAATCGCCTCCAGGCACGTGCGGCGCACGGCCATCGTGGGACCGACGGCGAAGTCCATGGGCATGAGGAATTGGGCGGCAAGCACGCCGCTCCAGAACTCGCTATTGATTCCGACGGCCTCGAGCAGCGACCAGACGCTCCGCCCCGGCACGGCCCGGCAGGGACACGTGACGACGCCCGTCTTCGGATGCTCGAAGTCCGATGCCAAGTGGCGCAACAAGCCGTGGTCGGTCCGGATGTCGCTGTCGCTGATGACAAGCACTTCCCCGCGCGAAGCGCTCGTCATCACAGCAAGGGAATGAACCTTGGCATTCTGGCAGGCCGGTTCCCCGGCAGTAAGGGCCATTGAACGCGAGGCGGGATTCCGCAGTGCTAGGGCGTCGGCCACCGCCAGCGCGGGATCGTGCTTGCTCCGCGCCGCGAACAGGATCTCGTATTCGGCGTGCGCGAGGCCGTAGAAGCTTGCTAGGTTTGTCTCCAGGTCCGGCTCGTCGCCCGCTAGCGGCTTGAGCACGCTGAACGATACCGGACTGCCGGTTGGGAGCCGCCGCGTTGACCGGCGTTTCAGATAGAAATACGCGGACGCGAGTACGAGCAGGTAGAATGCGCAACCCCCCGTAACGATCAGCGCGACAAGAACTTGGAGAATCCCTAGGAGCACCGCAACTAGTGAGGAGGAGGGACGGACTCGTCCTTCTCGACCTTGCCGTCTCGCAGATGCACGACACGCCGCGCGTGCACGGCGATATCCGGCTCGTGCGTAACTAGGATGATCGTGTTGCCCTGCATGTGCAGCAAATCGATTACCTCCATAATCTCGTTCGAAGTGGCGCTGTCGAGGTTTCCGGTCGGCTCGTCGGCAAGGATGATCGAGGGGTCGCCCACCAGGGCGCGGGCAATTGCCACGCGCTGCCGCTGCCCGCCCGAAAGCTCGCTGGGCTTGTGGTACATCCGGTCCGTCAAATCGACCTGATGGAGGGCCCGTTGCGCCCTTTCCGTGCGCTGCACCGGAGGGACCGCGGCATACACGAGCGGGAGTTCCACGTTCTGCAGGGCGGTGAGGCGCGGCAGCAGGTTGAACGTCTGGAAGACGAAGCCAATCTCCCGATTGCGGATGTAGGCCAGCTCGTCGTCGGACATCTTACTGATCAGCTGCCCGGCAATGTAGTATTCGCCCGCCGTGGGAGAGTCCAGCGCGCCGATCAGGTTCATGAACGTCGACTTGCCGGAACCCGACGGCCCCATGAGCGCCACATACTCGCCGTACCGGATTTTGATGTCCACGCCGTTAACTGCGTGGATCTCATGGTCGCCCATGACGTACGTCTTGCGGAGCCCGTACGTTTGGATGACGATGTTGTCATCGAGCAGGCGCTTTCCGATCGTCGCGGAGTCCTGTGCCGCCGTCGCTGTAGCCATAGTCCCTACTTGAATTTAGGCGAGATGCTGCCTCGTGTAGTTACTCTTGACGCGGCCGCGTCAACAATACCACCCTGCACTCTTCGCCGAGCCTCGCCTCCGATGGCGGCGGTGCCAAAGAAAAGACCCTGTCCTGGAGAGAGAAGGCAAATGGGCCGGGAATGCCGCAGGCCGATCGCACGGCCACGATCACGAAGTCAGTACCCACATCCGCTTCCAGCCTCCGGAAGGCAGCGCGCGAAACCGTGACCAAAGGCGCTCCGCGATCGGGCACCTCCCCCTCTTGCACGTGTATCTCGCGAACAATTCCATCCCACGGGCTCCGCACGACGAACGTGCCCGAGAGACGACTCAGACGCTCGAGCAGGCCCTCGGATCGCCGCAAGGCCGGGGGAGTGGCAATTTCTGCGGGGGAGGCTGGTTCCTCGTTCGCATGGCTCGCGGCGGCGCGGGCCTGGTCCAATCGCCGCCCTAGCTCGGAAAAGTCTGCCGCCTCCCTCTCGTATTCGACCCGCGCGACCAAGCCCTCCTCGTACAGCGTTCTCCAGCGTTCGAATTCCCTCTGGGCCGTTTCGTAGGAATTCTCGAGTTGACGCAGGGCGGCGAGCCTGAGTTGCAGACCGCTCTCCCGGAACACGTCCTGGCTGCTCGGCCTCGCTGGAGCCGCTCTGGCGACACCCTCGCGGAGCTCGGCGATCTCGCGCTCTAATTCCGCTATCGATGCAAGCAGCGGCAAGTCTTCGAACTCGATCAGCGGGTCGCCGGCGCTGACGGCTTCAGCGGGCGCGAGCCGCGCACGCAGCACCCGGCCATTTCGGTGCGCCGCTATCGTGCCTTCAAGCGTTGATACGACCTTGGCGGTGACTCCCACTGACTGCATTTCCGGCACGGGCAAGTCCGGAACCGGAACGAGCATTGGACCGAGCCGAACGAGGCCGGCGGCGGCTCCGATCGCAGCCGTTCCGACCACGAATGCGAGGCGAGTGAAACCGACCCCCATCGAAGATGCCCTAGGAGCCGTCCGGGCCCTACTCGATCCCCAGCTCTCGCCAGATGGGATCGACGCGTTTCTTTACCTTTTCGTCCATTACAAGAATCTCGGGCCAGGGCCGCGTGAACCCCTCGGTCGCCCACTTCTTGGTGGCGTCGATTCCCATCTTGGACCCGTAGTCCGGCAACCGGCTGGCATGGTCGAGTGAGTCGATCGGGCCCATCGTGAACTGAATGTCGCGTTCGGGATCAATGTTGTTCAAAGCTCGCCAGGCAACCTCGGAATAGTTCTGCACATCGACATCGTGGTCTACGACGACGATGCACTTGGTGGAGGAGGCCTGCCCCAAGCCCCAAATCGTGTTCATCACCTTGCGGGCTTGGCCCGGGTAGGACTTGCGAATCGACACAAGCATCAAGTTGTGGAAGATGCCCTCCGGGGGCATGGAGACGTCCACGATCTCCGGCGCCTGCAGCTTCATCAGGGGCAGGAATATCCGCTCGATCGCCTTGCCCATGTAGTAGTCCTCCATCGGCGGCGGGCCGACGATGGTCGTGGCATAGATCGGATCCTGGCGCTGGGTGACGCAATCGACGTGAAAGACAGGGTAGTCGTCCTCCAGCGAGTAGTAACCGGTGTGATCGCCGAACGGGCCCTCGGTGCGAAGCTCCCCGAGGTTGACATGGCCCTCAAGTACTATCTCCGCGTTCGCGGGCACTTCCAGGTCAACTGTCTTGCAACGCACCATCTCGACAGGCTGCCTTCGGATGAATCCGGCGAACAGCATCTCGTCCAAGTCGGGCGGGAGAGGCAGAATGCCCGAAAACATCGTCGCGGGATCAGAGCCGATCGCCACGGCAACGTCCATGCGGGTTTCCTGCCCCTCTTGGCTCAGGCGTCGGTAGTGCTCGGCGCCCTGCTTGTGCGTCTGCCAGTGCATTCCGGTGGTCCGCTCGTCGTAGACCTGCAATCGATAGGTGCCGCAATTGCGCTTGCCCGTAATCGGATTGCGGGAGAACACCATGGGAAGCGTGATGAACGGACCGCCGTCATCAGGCCAGCAGGTCAGGATCGGATAGTCGTAGAGCGAGAACCCATCGGCCTTGACGACTTGCTGGCAGCGCCCGGAGCGCACGGTGCGAGGCAAGAAGTTCCGGACCTCGGCTAGCTTGGAAAGGCCCTTCAGCTTGCCCGCGATACCCTTCGGGACGCCGAGGTCGAGGTACCCCGAGATCCGGGCGGCGATGTCGTCAAGCGAGTCGACTTCGAAGGCGACGTGCATCTTGGAAATCGATGCGTAGGAGTTGATCAGGACGGGGATGCTCGAGCCCTTGGGATTGTCGAACAGCAGTGCCGGCCCACCATGCTTGACGGCCCGGTCGGCGATTTCGGCGATCTCAAGATTTGGATCAACTTCAGATTGGACACGCTTCAGCTCGCCTTGGCGTGCAAGCTCGTCGATGAACTCGCGGATGTCGCGGTATGCCATGAACCAGCCGCGCGATGTGGGGCGCGGCAAGACCTCCAACCAGCTATCGTACCCGTCTCGCGACACCGGCACTGGGAGCATGCGCGGGCGCTGACAACGAGGATTCGGCGGGATCTCGCGAAAGTCGACAGAGGCCCTGCAGCGAGAGTGTCTCCGGCTTCCGTGGAATTCGCTTTCGGTCAATGGGCCTAGCGTGCGGCTATTTCTGAGGGGCCTAGTCATGAAGGGACATGGCGAGCCAATCGCGGGTTGTCCTCATGCTCCGGCGGCAGCAAGCGGGTTATCGCTCGGCAAGTCCTGGCCGTGGTGCAGGGACTTCGGCTCTGGGCCCGCCAGACTCCCTCGTCGATGTCCCCTGGCACGTTCTGGCGGACTCGTGAACCAGCCGCTGACCCGTTCAATCGGTCGCTTTCGCGCACCGCTCCCGCGTCGACCGCGCGTGAACGCCGACGATCGGCAACCGCCGTCTTCATGAATCCTTCCGGCGCAATAGCGGTAGCCGGAAGCCAACAGATCCGTCTGGATCGAGCCCGCCTTGCTGGCCCGGAGAGCATCCGCCGCCTTGCGCGAGCTCAAATCTCGCGCAAGGGGCGATTCAAGTACTCGAGCAAGGGCGCGATTGCCCGGAAGTGCCGATCGATCAGTCCTGCGATTGAGGGCTTCTCTATTTCCGCCGGCGGCAAGGTGGCACCCGCTAGGAACTGCTTGTGAACCAGCAGGTCGGCCGCAGGATGGTCGCGCGGGAATCCGCGCGGCGTGCGCTTGAGCTTCTGGCCCTCGAGACCGCCGAATGCCCTCCGGAACGCGTCTTCTGCCAAAACCGCCCGCAAGCGCGAAGGGTTCTCCGCAATCTGCTCGCGGATCCGGCGCAGGCCGGCGGAGTCCGGTGCGTAAACTCCGCCACCTACCAGCAGCTCGTCGGCCGAGAAATGGAAATAGAAGCCCGCACCCGCGTGACGACCCAGGCCGACTGGCGGGAAGACGGCCGCGGCGTGGGTCTTGTACGGGGACTTGTCCTTGGAAAACCGGATGTCACGGTAGATGCGGTAGACCGACCTGCGGGCGTTGCATAGATACCCCGGAGAGTGCTCGGCCAGGGAAACACCCAGCTCCCCCACCAGATGCAGCAGGGGACCCCGGACGTGCCGCTCGTATTCGGCCTTGCGTGCTTGGAACCATTCGCGCTTGTTGTTAGAACGGAGGTCGCGAAGGAACTCTCGCGCTTCGGGCGGGAAGCCGGGGAACTGGAACTCCATGCCTTCATCATCCGTGATCCGGGAAAGGCCGCGGCGTGCGCACCGCGGCGGCGGGCGTGCCTACAATCGAGTATTGGAGAACGCAGTCCAAGTTGCACCCGATTTCGCGACCCGGCTGCGCGGAATCGAGGGGCTCCGCCTCGAAACCGGCGTTCCCCTCAAGGCGCATACTCGCTTCTCTATCGGCGGGCCGGCCGATTTTTTCGGCTGGGCGGATTGCCCCCGAGCGTTGGGGGAGGCATTTCACGCGGCGCGCCAAGAGGGGATACCGTGCTACCTGCTCGGCGACGGCAGCAACGTGGTCGTCTCGGACGATGGCTTTCGGGGCTTGGTATTGCGCTACGCCGCTGACCGGCTCTCGTACCGGGGCGGTGCAATCGAAGCGGATGCCGGGGGGAGCCTGCAAGCTTTGGTCGACCTGACTCTCGACCACGGTTTCGAGGGCATGCATACTTTGACCCGCATTCCGGGGTCGGTTGGCGGGGCGGTCTACGGCAACGCAGGGGCCTACGGACACCAAATCGACGAATTCGTTGAACGCGTGGATTTCCTCGACGGCATGGAGGTCCGGTCGTTCGGACCCGCCGAGTGCGAGTTCGAGTACCGGGAATCGGTCTTCAAGCGCCGCAAGGACTGGTTGATCCTGGCAGTTCGTCTCGTCTTGCCGCATGGCGAGCCTAGCGCGTTGCGGGCGCGGGCGGACGAAATCCGCAAGGTCCGAGACGATAAGTTTCCGCCCGCCATGCGATGCGCGGGCAGCATTTTCAAGAACCTGCGCATCGATTCCCTGCCCGCGAGCGCCGCCGCGGTAGTTCCTGCGAGGGCTGTCCGTGCCGGCAAGGTGGCATCGGCCTTTTTTCTCGAGCAGGTCGGCGCAAAGGGCATGCGCAGAGGCGGCATCGAGATTGCCTCCTACCATGCAAACCTGCTCTACAACCGCGGGGGCGGCACGGCGGCTCAGATCCGCGAGCTAGCGACCGAATTGAAGGTTCGCGTGCGGGAACGCTTCGGCTTTGACGTCGAAGAGGAAGTGCAGTACGTCGGATAATCGAGTTCCGAGGCGGATGGTGCGATGCGCGGATTGATACTCGCGGCTACGGTAGCTGCATGCGTTCCGATGGCAATGGCTGCCGACTGGAACGATCTGCTACGCAACGGCCTCGACGATTGGACAGTGCTGGGCGACGGCCATTGGCGGCTGCGCTCCGACGCCGTCCTCACAGCCACCTTCGGCCATGACCGCCAGCAGGAGCTGCAAGGCACGCACGACATCGACCGCGAGCAATTCGTCTGGTGGAGCACGCGGCAGTCTTGGCTCTACACGAAAAAGGAGTACGAGGAGTACGACCTCCATCTGGAGTATTGGGTCAACACGCCCGGCAATAGCGGCATCTCCATCCGTGACCCCTCGCAAGCGAGCTGCGCCGTCGCGGAGCGACCGGACTACTCTTGCACTCCCTCGAAGCAGGGCTACGAGATTCAGATCGACAGCGAGTACACGGGCAATTGGTCGACCGGCTCGATCTACGGCCTAGCGCGGGCCAGAGAGGGCCTTGAGGTCGGCGGCGAGTGGAACCGCATCAACATCGAATCCCGCGCCGACTCGATCCGGGTTTACGTGAACGGTGTGCTCGCAGCAGAGCATCCCGGCGATCCGAACCGCCCGAACAAAGGCCCGATCGGGCTGCAGCTGCACGACGTGCACAGCTTTGTGATGTTCCGCAACATCTGGATCCTCGAGCACTAGGGACTGCGATCGCGCATAGCGGCTCCGACTTCCACGAAACGCACGTCCTTGCCTCGACTGATACGCGAGTGCTTCCGGAACTCCGGCCGGGACTGTTGGTAGTCCAGTCGGTAGTGACCGCCCCGGGTTTCCTCCCTGGCCAGCGCGCAGCGCGCGACCAGACGGATCACCTCGTACATGTTGTCCGTCTCGAACCCGTGGCGGCTCGTGCGGGCGAGTCCCTTCTCGAACAGCGTCGAGAGCAGGTCCAGCTGCTCGAGACCGGCCTTCAGGCCCTCGCCGGAGCGAGCGATTCCAGCGTGCTTCCAGGCCAGATGCCGGAGGTTGGTAATGGCGTTGCCGGGAAGGGCGCTGGCGGTACGCGGACGACGTATGCGCGGCTTTCGCAGGGTTCCTCCGGCGTACCGGCGCATGCGCTCGCCGGCCAGCGCACCGAAGACCAGCCCTTCCAAGAGGGAGTTGCTCGCCAGGCGGTTGGCACCGTGAACTCCGTTGCAGGCCGCCTCCCCGGCAGCGTACAGCCGCGGCAAGGTCGTCGCGCCGTCGTATCCGGCGAGGACGCCGCCCATGGCGTAATGAGCCGCCGGATGGACAGGCACAGGCTCCAGTTCCAGATCCACGCCGTACAGGAGACACGTCCGGTAGATTCGAGGGAAGCGCTTCGGCACGTGACCATCGGCCAGATGCGTGAGGTCAAGGTAGACAGGGCCTCTGCGCAGGCGCAGCAATTCGCTCACGATCGCTCGCGATACGACGTCCCGGGGCGCAAGTTCCTCGCTTTCGTGATAGCGCGACATGAAGCGCTGCATGTCGGCGTTGCGCAGCAAGGCCCCTTCGCCCCGCAACGCCTCGGAGAGCAGGAATCTCGGCGCGCCCTCAAGGAACAGTGCCGTGGGGTGGAATTGCACCAACTCGACATTGGCGATGGCGGCACCGGCGCGATAGGCCATGGCAACGCCGTCGCCGGTCGCGACATCCGGGTTTGTGGTCTCCCCGTAGACCCGCCCTATGCCGCCGGTGGCAATCAGCACCGCGCGGGCGTAGACGGGCACTAGCGTGCGATCTGCCTCGTTCCACGCGATTGCGCCGCACACCTCTCCGTCCTTGACGATCAGTCCCACGACCGACGAAAAGCTGCGAAACGAGATGGCGTCGATGGACTGCGCCTTGCGAAAGAGCGTGCGGGCGATCTCCTTGCCGGTCGAGTCGCCGTCCGCGTGGAGTACGCGATTCACGCTGTGCGCACCCTCGATCGCAAATGTCAGCTTTCCGCCATCGGTATCGAATTCGGCTCCCCAGTCGATCAGTTTCTGAATGCGACGCGGGCCCGCCCCGACAAGCGTGCGAACCGCCTGCGGGTCGCACAGCCCGTCCCCGGCGAGCAGGGTGTCCTGCTCGTGGAGGCCCACTTCGTCCTCGTCGCTCAGGGCAACGGCGACCCCGCCCTGCGAGTACTCTGTGGCCGATTCCGTGAGGCGATCCTTCGTCAGCACGAGCACCCGGCCGGCCGGAGCAGCTTCGATCGCCGCGCTAAGGCCCGCCACGCCGGCACCAATGACTAGGAAATCAGTTTCCATCCAAGACGGCACAGGGTAAAGGCGCACTCCAGCCCGAAGGAGGGTCAGTTTGGGCCGTAGAGGCTCATGGTACAAAAGGACCGTATGGCGCTCATGCGCGTCGAGGCCGCAGCGGGTCAGTACCAAGTCCGGATCGAAGCAGGATTGCTCGAGAGAGCCGGGCGCATCATCGGGGAAACGATCGGTAGCCGCAGGCTGTTCGTCGTTGCCGACGAGGCTGTCTGGGCCTGCCTCGGCGACCGACTCGCAGCAGGCTTGGAGGGCCTGGAGTGGACGCTGCTCTCGACGCCACTAGGCGAACCCCGCAAGCGGCTGGCAACGGTCGAGGAATTGTGCGATCGCATGCATCGCGCCGGGGCGGATCGACGCAGCGCGGTCTTGGCGTTCGGCGGCGGGATCGCGGGGGATGTCGGCGGGTTCGTGGCGGCATCCTACATGCGCGGCATCGACGCCGTGCAAGTGCCTACGACCCTGCTCGCTCAGGTCGATGCGTCGGTCGGTGGCAAGACAGGCGTGAACCTGGCCAGCGGGAAGAACTTGGTGGGGGCGTTTCACCAGCCCCGCTTGGTGCTCGTCGACACCGACTCTCTGAACACGCTCCCGGAACGCGAGTATCGAGCTGGCTTGCAAGAGGTAGTGAAGCACGGGATCATACGCAGCGGCGAACTCTTCGCGTATATGGAGAGGGGCCACAGCGCCGTCACCAGGCGCGACACGGTAGCGGTCGAGCGCATGATCGCGGACTCCGTGCGCATTAAGTCCGAAGTCGTCCGCATCGACGAGCGCGAGGGCGGATTGAGGCGCATCCTCAATTTCGGGCACACACTGGGTCACGCGCTAGAGGCCGAAACCGGGTACGGCCTGCTGCTCCACGGCGAGGCGGTCGCGTTCGGCATGATCGCGGCTGCCAAGCTTTCGGAATTGCGTTCTCGATTGAATGCGGCGGACCGGGAGCGGATCGAGGAGACAGTGCTGAGCTATGTCTCGATCCCGAGCCTGGAGGGCTTGGATGCTCGCCGCATCGCCGCCAGAATCTCAGGAGACAAGAAATCCGTTGGCGGCAAGGCGCGCTTCGTGCTCGTCGACCGGATCGGCAGTGTGAGCGAGGAGCTGGACCCGCCCGAGGACTGTGTCGTCGAAGCGACGCAGCACGCGCTCCAAGTTTGCAGCTTGCCTGCTGCTTTAGTGGTCTAGCGATAGCGGTATAAAGAGTGAGCGCTCGAGGGATTGCGCGCGGGGCGGCACCCGCCGGTGTCGAGCCGGGAAACGAAGCCGAGGCCGCTAGGGTCGTTCGGGAGATGTTCGGGAGGATAGCTCCGCGCTACGACCTGCTGAATCACCTGCTTTCCGGCCAAATCGACCGCTACTGGCGCTGGCGGCTCGTGCGCGAGGTGCGTCCGTATCTGCGAATGAGAGGAGCCCGGGTGGCGGACTTCTGCTGCGGAACGGGTGATCTGGCTCTCGCCCTGGGGCGAGAGCGGTTGCGAAATCGACCTAGCGAGGGGTTGCCGCTTCTAACCACGGACTTTTGTCGCCCGATGCTGCAAAGGGCGCAGCAGAAGATGCACCGGGCCGGCCTTGCCTGCATGCTCGCGGAAGCCGATGCATCGCGAATGCCATTGCCCGACAGCTGTCTGGATCTGATCGCAATTGCTTACGGGTTCCGCAACTTGGCGAATTACCGGAGCGCGGCGCGAGAGTTCGCGAGGTTGCTGGCCCCGGAGGGATGCCTCGCGATCCTAGAATTCTCGCGGCCGACCGCCCATGTGTGGGGTGGGCTTTTTGAAGTCTACTTCCGACATGTCCTGCCGCGTCTGGGAAATGCGATTTCAGGCAGCGGGGGCGCTTATTCCTATTTGCAGGAGTCAGTGCGGCGGTTTCCCGCGCCGGAAGAAGTCTGCGACCTGCTGGTAGAAGCCGGATTCGCACGGGTCGAAACACGCTCTCTCACGGGAGGAGTCAGCGCGCTGTACTTGGCGTACCGCTAGCGAGGCTTCAGTTCGGATGGGGATTTCTGCAAAGGGAACTGCAACGACAACTGCCCGCTCCCCGATGCTAGCGTTGCGCTGTGGTCCGGAGGCCCCGGTCTGAAGGCAGCGGCGCCGGTTCCGCAGCCCGAGCGGCAATCGCTCCAGGCAAGAGCTGGCCTATTCGGGCAGTACTATACTGCGAGAGCGCTACCTGGACGCCTGAGGCAAACAGAGCGGAACCAGCGGGAGCCGGAAGCCACGAGCCTGGCGGAAGTGCGATCGCGGGACGGCCGAGGCAGATCGCTCAATTGAAGGCCGCGTTGAATGCCCCGAGCGTCACGTTCATCCCGGAGCGTCCGAGCGACGGCTGCTAGGGTGGCGTCGCCCTGCATCGACAGGAGCTGGTTTCGGTCGTTCGCAGCTCCACAGATGTGAAACGGCCTGGGATTGACGTGCAATTGCTTCGTACACTTGACTCGGGAAGCAAGGGATTCGGCCCGCACGGGCATCTGGATCACGTTCAAAGAGTCATCAGGCGCGTAAGGTCCCGGAGAGGGGGATAAGGATGAGCTGGAAATCGCCGGATTCGGAGTGGATCTATTGGGTACGGCTTGGGATCAAGGTCATTCTCGTGGCCAGCGCGCTGTATGTCGGTTACCACTTTTACGAGCGTAACCGCATCGCTAGCTTAGTGTTGAGGCAGGAGCCCAAGAAAATCGAACTGCCGGCCGATGCATTCGTCTTCGTGCCAAAGTCGTACGTTACCGACCTGGAATCGGCGCGGCGCAAGATCGTAGGGAAGCCCATCTGGATCAAGGAGGGGTACCGCTGGAGCTACGAGCCCGGAGACCGGCTGTTCGAGCCGCTGGAACGGATCGTGCCGACCGCAGCGATGGTGCGGGGCGGCGAGGTCAACCTGCTCTTCGAGAAAGACGGTCGCCAGGCTTCCTTCGCGATCGGCGTGCCCGAGCGCGTCTTCGTCGACGATATTTTCTTTGTCAAGGATCCTCGGGAAATCTACGACCACTGGACCGAGGAGATGTGGCGCAAGGCCGCGCACGGCGAAGCAGAAGTCGGCATGAGCGAGGTCCAGATCGGATTCGCCCTAGGAGTCGGCGAACTGGCCCGGCGGTCGCCGGGTGGGGCGACGCGGATCGTGGATTACAAGCGCTGCCAAGCAGCGGGCTGTGAACCGGTGCGCGTGACGTATAAACGCCATGTCGCGGCGACCATCGAGCCGCTGAGCCCTTGACGATTGAGGGCGCGCTTCACTGATACGGGCGGGACCCGAATCCCCAAAGTCGGTCAGTACTGAACGCTTCCTCCACAAGCTTCGAACTCGGATCCCTCGTCCATTCCCAGCTCGCTTCCTCGACGCCCGCCTGGTTGCGATTGACCGCTGCCGGGCATTCGCGCCCGCTCTGGCGAACCTAAGATTCATAGAATTGCCGGCACTCCCCAAATGCCCCGTTCGGCACCGGAGCTCGGCATCCGAGGACGGCCTCGGCGGGCTGCCCGGCATCTCAAACTTCGGAGGAGGGTTTCTCGTCCCAGTCAGCACATCCGACGCGAGAAGGGCGACGGCGCTGCTGTCTGATGGGCGGGTTCGAGCTAGCCGCCGCCTACATGCTTCGGATGCTTCAACGGAGATGCTCGGCCGAGCATCCGAGCGCTCGGGAGATCCCGAAGCTCGCTCAGCCAGTAACCGGTCGGTCCGCCGCGCGCACGCTGGCTTGTTCCCCCGAAAAGCCAGGGCTCATTGGGGAGGGGACTCTCCATGCAACCACCCCGCGTCCCGCCAGGGGCAAGAATCGAGCAGTCACCCACCCGGCGGCCGCGCGACGCGACTGTCCAATGCAAGCGGCTGATTTCGTTACGAGGGCTCGCCGGACCAGGCTAGCGCCGCGACCACGGGAAGGAAAGATCGGGCCTGTTGGCGTAGCGCTCCATTCGGAATGTCAGGCGCTGGCCCGCCCCCGGCGCCAAGCGCACCGCCATGGCATTGGCATCGAGCGGGCGCGACTCTCGGCCAGCTTCCAGCCCGGCGAACTGGTGCTCGCCGTAGCCACCGGCCTGGACCACGACTTCGCGGGCTTCCAGCTGATTCACGTTCACAAGCGTTACGGAGACCGTATCGTCGGTCAGCTCGTGAACGAGCGCGGCCACGTCTTCCGGCAGACCGGCGCGGCGGCGCTCCGGGTCGAAGTATCGGAGCCGGCTGTGGAGCACCCAGATCCGACCGTTCGCAAAGTAGCCGCCCGTGGTGAGCTGCGACAGCGTGCCGGTCGTCGCCGGCATGATGCCGAGCAGATAGTCCGCAAGACGCGTGTCGGGCGTCGTCTCGTCGCTCCGCATGAGCTCCAGACGCCGCCGGATGTGCTCGAAGTCCGCGTTCATCGCTTGCTCCGGGTAGTCGGCGTTCTCGCCTTGAAGGTAGGCGATCCACGGCTCGTCATCCAAGGGCACGCGCTCCAGATCCGCCTGGCTCATGGACCACAGGTAGATTTCGGCGAGCCGGTCCGAGTACGTGACTGGCTGGAATCGGTAGAACTCCGGCTCGCCGTCGAATGCGTAGCCTCGCGCATCGCCGTACATCGTCGGAAGGAGCGTCTGGCCGTCCTCCTCCTTGGCTGCCCCCAGCACCAGGTCCATCTGCTTTCGCAAGACGTCGACGTAGCTCTGGTCCCCGGTGAGCAGCAGGCCGTTCGCGAAGCCCTGAAAGCTTGCGGCGGTGAAGTAGTTGCGATGGGCGATGTCCTGCAGCTCGCCGTCGAAGATCGTGAAGTTCCAGCCGTAGGTCCCTTTCCACCACTGCCCGCCGTGCTCCCCGCCAAGCGTGCCGTCGAGTCCGATGTTTGATGGAATCATCCCCCCCGTCGCCGCTGCCCGCTCCCTCCACGCGTCCAGGTACTCCAAAGTCCAATCACGATATTTCTCTTTCCCGGTCAGGGCATAGGCGTTCACGCCTAGCAGGGTCGCCGCGAGGTTCAGGAAATTGTCACCTACCGAATCGAGGTACTCGTCGCAGTGCGCGAGCATGCGCGGGTACCACTCCTCAAGATCCAGCAGCTTCGAGGTCCGGGCCGGATTATGCAGGAGGTGGAACTGGCCCGGGACTGGATCGCCGACCCAGTCGTAGACTGTCGCCCTGCGCAGCATCGGTCCCAGGCTGCCGTTCCAGATGCTGCGAATGAGCTTGTGCTCGGGGTCGTAGTTGCCGATGTCAGGATTCTCGCCCGTGTACATCTGCGCGAACCGTTCCATGCGCTCCACCAACAGGTCGTTTTCGGGGTCCGAGTGCCCCATGAGCAGGAACGCTCGCATGCCCTCGCCGGTGTGGAACCAGTCCGACTGCGTGATGAACTCGCGGTGGTAGGCCCCGTTACTGGCAAGCGTTGTGAGCTCTGTCCGCAGCTCACCGTACTGCTTGAGATGCCCTTCCAAGCCCTTCTTGTACAGCTCCAGCACCGAGTCAGAACCGCCGAGCGTGTGGAGGAGCGTCCAGTTGTAGAAGGTCTCGATGGCATCGTCCGGACCGTCGAGCGTGCCCCATCGGGGCGTATGGAGGAGATATCCCCGCTCGTCCAGGTATTTTTCGGAGAACGCTTCGACTGCCTTGGAGTTCTCATCGAGCAGAGCGCGCTCCAAGAGCGCCCACGGAGGGGGAGCCATCGGCGAGTCGATCTCAACTGACTCCAGCACCGGCGAGTGGCCGCACGAAGCGAGCAACGACACGGTCAGAACAGTGGCAAGGGGTTCGAATCTCATGGAAAGTTCACCAAGCATACTACCCCTCGCCTTCCTCCGGCCTTGACGAGGAAGAGCGATGCGGATCCTTCCATCCGGGCTCGTGGCGGACCGTTGCGGCCCAAACGTTCCGGCCCTTCATGTCAAGAATCCCCTGCCGCAACAGGTCGCGTGGTGTCATGGTGCGCTTCCCCCTTTCAAACCGCCCGTCGAATTCGACGGTGCCGACCAAGCGCTCTCTAGGCGCGACGCGGAAGAGCGGCACGATCCTCCGTTCGTGACCGCCTTTCCCTTCCCTGCCGCGGCCCGGTTCGCGCCTCCTCGGCCTGGAAATCAGGTAGCGGTTCCAGGAGGCCGTGCGTCGGATGTCCTCGTCGGTGGCGCGCTCGAGCACCGTAGTGAAAGTGGCTAGCGCCGCTTCCAGCAGTCCATAGGTTGCGCGGCGTCGTTTCCCTTTTCGCGAGCGACCGACTTTGCTGAGGGGCTGCGTCTCGAGGGATATCACATGCGTGGCGCCGGCGTCGATCGCGATATGGATCGGGCTGTTATTCAGCACGCCGCCGTCCACCACGTGATGATGCTCTACCTCCGTGGCATCGGTGCGATAGATTCTAATGCGCTGGGTGGGAAAGGCCCCGGGAACTGCGGTCGAGGCGACGACCGATTTCAGGAAGCACTCTGGAAGGGCAAAAAGAGCGCCGCGATCCGAGCTGTATCGGTCGGCATCCTTGGAATCGCCGTCGAACTGCACCGTCATCCAATCGCGACGCAGAAGTAGCGCGTAGGTTTCGGGGCGCACCAGTGTAAAGAGGCACTCCCGGGCTGCGCTAAGGTCAGTCCCGGTGAGAATGAATTCAGGCAGTTCGCGGCGGCGGCGGTACCACGCATTCACAAGGTTCCGGCTCAGGACATTCGCTCGGTCGATGGCCTGACCGCGAGAGGAGCGAGGGTATCTCCTGAGGTCGCCGTCCGGCCCGGTGTTGGCTAGGAGCCGGAACAGGGGCAAGTCCGGGAAGAGGCTTTGCCGGAAGGCACGCACCACCAGCCAAGCAGCTACGCATAGCAGGAGAGTTGTGAAGAGCGCCCGCCCGAACAGGACCGGCGCGCCGGGAGCAACAGCGTCCGGAACGATCCAGCTCGGCAACTCAATCCCGGCAACGGCGGCGAGGCCGGCCAAGGGCAGCAGCAATTCGGGCTGGAGCAGGACGGCCACGGCGAGTACAGCTAGCACGAGCCAGAGCCTTGCTCTGTCTGACGGCAGGCCGCGCGATGCCAGACGGACAATCCACGACCGCTTCCCGACGATCCAGCGCGACGCCAGCCCGTCTCGCGCGAGATAGGACCAAACAGACGCGAGGAAGGTCTCGTAAGGCTGACGCACTGTCGGCTCGGACTTGAACTGCGGGTTGCCGAGCCCAAGCTCCTGCAGGAACACTCCGTACCCGTTCAAGGCTCCCGATGAAGTGCCGACTAGCAGTCCGACCTCGATCCCGCGCTTGCGGAGCCGGTCAAGCAGCACCTCGAGGAGGCCGGCAGTGTAGGCGCCGGAAGCGCCGCCGCCGCTAATCGCGACTGCGAGCTTGCGCTTGCCCGGAGGGCACCTGCGGAGCTCCACGCCGCTCTTACCGAACACTCGGGCGGATGGAACGACTTCGTAGTCGATGGAATCCAGGACCTGCTCCAAGTCCATGTAACCCGGGTCGAGAAAGCTCTCGATTGCGGTCTTGCTTGGATTGGATCGGTCCATTCGGCGGGCCCGGACCTAGGTCTGAAGCGACCCGCATTCCAGCCTGTCGCAGTATAAGAGACAGCTTTCGAGGCAACTAGCCGACGGTGATACAATGCACGCTCTATCGCTTGCCCCGCGAGTGGCGGGGACCGAAAGGAGAGTATATTCCATGCAAACCAAACCCCTGGTGGCGGAGTTCATCGGGACGTTTTCGCTGATTTTCATCGGCGCCGGCGCGGCAGCAGTCGCCGGCAACCTGGTCGCGGTCGCCTTGGCCCACGGTCTCGTCGTGATGGCCTTCGCCTACGCTTACGGCAACATCTCCGGGACGCACATCAACCCCGCCGTCACGATCGGCTTGCTGGCCGGCGGCCAGATCAAGATCGGCGATGCCATCGGCTACATCATCGTCCAGCTGATCGGCGGCATCGCGGGAGCCTCGGCTCTGAATTTTGTCGTAGGCGGAGGCTCGCTCGGAGCCACCGTGCCGGCCGACGGGGTGAGCGTGGGCCAGACGTTCGTCCTTGAAGTCATCCTCACGTTCCTGCTGGTGAATTCGATCTACCACGCCGCAGTCAGCGGCAAGGCGGGTAACCTCGCACCGGTCGCTATCGGGCTAACCCTCGTGGCGTGCATCGCCATGGGCGGCCCGCTCACCGGAGCCTCCCTGAATCCGGCTCGTTCCCTGGGACCGGCGCTGTTCAGTGACGCGCCGACCGCTATGTCCTCGCTGTGGATCTACTTCGTAGCCTGCCCGGTCGGGGGCGTTCTCGCGGCGCTCGTGCATAAGTTCCTCACAAGCGAGGACTAGGCTCGGGTCTCGGGGGCGTTGCGGCGGCGGCTGCGTCGCCCTCGCCGCTCGCGAGCGAGGCTCCGCCCAACTGCCAGCCGGGCGGGTGGGATTCGCTTGCGAGCGGCACGTCCTGCGAAGAGACGAACGGCAGAAGACATCCGATTCCGCGACTGAAAAGCAGGCGACTCGATTCCCGTAGGTGCATTGTGACGGGAAACCGAGGATGCGTGCCAGACGAGTCGCCTGATAGCATGAATTCCGAGTGGCGAGGCTTGGGTTGCTCCGAGCCCGCCCGCGATTTGATGCGGTGCGGTTGAGCGGTTCGGCAACCGCGATCGAGGGACTCGCGGCGCGCGGAGCTGAGGCCGGCCCTAGACTCGTAGACGCCTGAGAGCCGAATGCGACATCGACGCGGAGACCGGAGCGACTGGCAGTGAGCGGCTTTGTTCCCTTGGGGCGTCTGAGGGTGAAGCCGATGGTCCCCATTCATGCGAAGCCGCTGGAAAACCCGGCGGGCCCGAGGCCGCGGTGGCTTCTGGCCCCGGCCGCAACCGGCCGGAACTATCGCCGACTGAAGCAGCTCGTGAACGAGCTGCGTCTCCACACGGTCTGCGAGAGCGCTGCGTGCCCGAATATCGGCGACTGCTGGAACCGCCGCAGCGCGACCTTCATGATTCTCGGCAACGTCTGCACCCGGCGCTGCGGCTTTTGCGCCGTCCAGAAGGGCCCCCCCGACAGCCTGGATTACGACGAGCCGAGGCGAGTGGCCGACGCGATCGCGCGGATGGGCTTGCGGCATGCCGTAATCACAAGCGTCAATCGCGATGACCGGGCCGACGGCGGGGCCGAATTGTTCGCGATGACGATCCGAGCGATCCGCGACAGGCTGCCAGGTTGCAGCGTCGAGGTGCTGGTTCCGGACTTCCAGGGGTCACGTTTCGCTATGGACATCGTGCTGGAAGCCAGGCCCGACATCCTCAACCACAACGTGGAGACCGTGCCCCGCCTGTACCGAACCGTGCGGGTCGGCTCCGATTACCGGCGCTCGCTCGGGATGCTCCGATACGCGAAGGACGTGCAGCCGTCGATGCCAACAAAATCCGGGATCATGCTGGGGCTAGGGGAAACGGGTCGAGAGATTCGCTCGACAATGAGCGACTTGCGAGACCACGGCGTGGACATTCTGACAGTCGGCCAGTACCTGCGGCCTTCGCCGGACCACTTGGCAATCCAAAGATACTATGCGCCCGGAGAGTTCGAAGAGTTGCGCCATCACGGACGCCGGATCGGGTTCCGACACGTGGAGTCAGGCGCGCTGGTGCGCAGCTCGTACCATGCCGGGGAGGGAGTCGAGGCCCTTCGCACTGGTGAATCGGTCGGCAGTGTTCGACGCGAATGAGCAGCCGTCAGCGGGACACGTGGTGCCCGGGGTGGGACTCGAACCCACACGTCGTTGCGGACAACGGATTTTAAGTCCATTTCAGGACCGGCTCCACAGAGCGAATTCCAAATATATCAACAGGTTACGGATCGACTCAGACCGCGAATAGATGCCATTGTGCGTCTGAACCGCCCCAAGACCGCCCCAAGCACTGCGATTCCTGACGAGAGCTCTTGCCGTCTCAGCGAGAGCTCTCGTCAGGGTTCGCTCATGCGAATCCAACAACCCCCGCCGCTCACAGGAATCCATCAGGCGGCATGCGCTGGGGGAGATGATGGTGGGAGCGCAACAGTTGCAGCGATGGCCGAAACACCGGAAACGGGGCCAGCCGTCCACGCGGTTCGCCGCAGGACGGAGGGCGCAATGCCAACGGCAGCCACGATTGGGAGTCTGTGCTTGGACCGTCCCGCCAAGCCTGAGCTTTGGTCCCCCGTATTTGGGCACCCCCCGGGTAGGACAGGAGCGGATAGGCGTCGCTGCTTTCGATTCAGGGTCTCCACCGCGAGACCCCTGGACTGCACCAGGTTCCCGGAAATCCATTCCGATTTTCCGGCCCGCCGCGCGTAGGGGGCCGCCCCTGGGGGGGCGGGGACCATGGGGCAGCCCAAGGGGGGAAGTCTGCCTCTAGTTCGGGAGCCGGAATCCGGAAATTCTCTATAGATCGATCAATTGGCTCTGCAAATAACCGCATCCCCCTCATCATTGTCACCCGAATAGTGCTCGCAAGAGGCACATTCGTACATGACCCTCGCATAGGGTTTTCCATTCACCCAATAAGGTTTGCTGAATCTCGGGAGTGGACATCCCTCAACCAACGTTGCACTCCCACGGGGGATTTTCGGACGAAGCGTGGCCTCGGAAAGAATGCGTTTACGTTGCCGGACCGCGCAAGTGTTGTAGACCCATCGCTTATGGTCACCAGCTTCGACCACTAGTGCTTCCAGAACCTCCCGGGGAAAATCGCGTGGGGCCGCTGAAAGGTCGATTTCCACCGTTGAGATGCCTGCGCTCTTGATCCGCTCCAGTTTCTGATCATCGATTCCGTGCGTTACCCGAATCTCAATGAGCAGAGGGCGATCCTTAACGTAGGCGATAACGTCGGGGATGAAGTCTCCCAATCGCTGCTCTAGCGCAACAGAGTCCAGTTGGTAGCGTCCCTCTGGTGCAATGACCTTCGGCGGTCTGTGCAAGAACTCGATTCCCACGCTCGGTAGCACGATCTCCTTGCGTCTTTCCAGAATTTCCTTTGCAGCTCGGTGGAGCGCCGTTTCTACCGCCGTTGGGCAGTCACCGCCCGCAGCATGGGCAAAGTGGTGCTCCCGAATTGGGCCCTTTTTCGCAACTAGTCGATCACCACAACGCGGACACACACACTCACATTCGAGACCACTCGCTACCTCGGAAATGTGCAGGAGCTTCCCTTCCCTGACACCGTGGTGCAGGCGGAGCGGGTGTTGTGCATCTGAGTTCCGCACGGGTTGGCTGCTAGCGGGACGACTCGAGCGTGACGGCTTTGCCCGTCGTTGGGCTCAAGGAACGTTTGACGTTGTACCCAAGCAGCGCGTTCCATCAGGGAATACGAAGCGCGCTACGCAATTCAACACCCCTACGCGCACGCGAGGGTCGGTGGTAGCGTGAGCGCATGACGGCGAACCAGAAAGCGTTCCTGGCGGCGTTCGCCAAGGTCGGCAACGTCCAGGCAGCCGCGGATGCGGCGGGTATCGACCGCAGCACCCACTACAGGTGGATGAAACGAAACTCGAGGTATCGGCAACGGTTCGAGTTTGCGCGCGAAGCTGCAGCCGACGCCCTGGAGGCCGTAGCGCGGCGCCGGGCGATCGAGGGCAGCGATCAGCTCTTGATGTTCCTGCTGAAGGGGCTGCGGCCGGAGGTCTACCGCGAGCGCACGGAGCATCACTTTGGAAATGTCCCTGGGGAGTTCACGTTCACCATCGGCGGCGGCGCGCCGGAGTAGCCGGTTCAACCGGCCCTGGCTGTACCCGAAGCAGCGAGAAGCCCTGTTCGACCCGGCGCGGTACTCCCTGATCGAGGCGAGCACGAAGAGCGGAAAGACGGTCGGTGCGATCGCCTGGCTGATCGAGCAGGCGCTCAAGGGCGGTCTAGGCAACTACTGGTGGGTCGCCCCGACGTACAGCCAGGCCGAGGTCGCCTACCGTCGCATCCGGGACGGACTTCCGGCCCCTGTGCGGCGGTGCACGGAGCGGCCTCCAACTGTCACGTTTCCGAACGGGGCCGTCCTGTGGTGCAAGTCCGGCGAGATCCCCGACAACCTGTACGGCGACGACGTGGCCGCTGCGGTGGCCGACGAGGCTTCGCGGATGCGCGAGGAATCCTGGCACGCGCTGCGTTCGACTCTGACCGCGACAGGCGGGCCGATCCGCATTATCGGCAATGTCCACGGGCGGCGGAACTGGTTCTACCGCCTCGCCCGCAAAGCTGAATCGGGAGCGCCAGGGATGGCGTATCACCGCATTACGGCGCATGATGCCGTGGAAGCCGGCGTGCTGGACGCCGCCGAAATCGAGGACGCCAAGCGGAACCTGCCCGCCCATGTGTTCCGCGAGCTGTACGAGGCCGAGGCCGCAGACGATGCCAGCAACCCGTTTGGCGAAGAGGCGATCCGCGCCTGCGTCGCGCCGCTCTCGCAGAAACCCCCGGTCGCGTGGGGATGGGACCTGGCCAAGGCCGTGGACTGGACCGTGGGCATCGCTCTCGACGAGGACGGTCGCGCGTGCCGCTTCGAGCGCTGGCAGGGAGTTCCGTGGGGCGACACGGTGCGGCGCATTCATGCGGCGACCGGCAGCACGTCGGCGCTGGTGGACTCCACCGGGCTTGGCGATCCCATTGTCGAGCGGCTGCAGCAGGAAACCGGCGGCAGCTACGAGGGCTTCGTATTCAGCGCCCGGAGCAAGCAGCAGCTCATGGAAGGCTTGGCTGCCGCGATCCAGGCCGGAGAGCTTGCCTTCCCGGACGGCCCCGTTTCCTCCGAGCTGCAGGAGTTCGAGTACGAGTACACGCGCACAGGCGTCCGATATGCCGCCCCCGAGGGCCTGCACGACGACTGCGTGTGCGCCCTGGCGCTGGCCTGGCGGAAGTTCACGCAGCCGGTCATCCGGTGGGGCGCGGTGCCGGCCGCGTAGGGGCTCGCGGTATTGTGCGCCTATGCCGGTACCGCTGATGCGCCGCGCACGCAAGGCCTGGCGAGTCTTCCGCAACCCCGTCCGGGATGACGACGGCTTCATCCACGCGGCGCGTACGTACCTGGACATCGATCTGAATCTCCGGCTGTCAAGCGTGGTAATGCCGCCGGTGAGCTGGGCCGCCCGGACATTCCTGGAAGCCCCGCTGCAGGTGCTCCAGCGCACGCCGGACGGCTTCGAGCCGCTGGAGACGCATCCGGTCCTGGACCTGATGGACGCGCCCACGCCGCACAGCTCGCATGCCGACTGGTGGATGGCGGCGGTGACCGACTGGCTGATCCGCGGCAACGGCTACGCCATCAAGGACCGCGACCGGGCCGGCACGGTGCGCTGGCTGTGGTACGCCCCCGCCGAGTGCATGGAGGTCATCGGCGCTGACGGACGCTTCCTGGGCGACTCCATCGCCTACCGCTACTCGCCTCCGTACCGCCCGGCGATCGCCTACACCGCCGAGGACGTGGTGCACTTCCGGCACGGCATCGACCCAGCGCATCCGCGCTGCGGCCTGTCTCCGCTGGCGTCGATCCTGCGCGAGGCCGTCACCGACCGGGAAGCCGCCGAGTTCACCTACTACGTCCTGCGGAATCTCGGCGTGCCCGGCATGGTGCTGACGCCAAAGGAGAAGGTCGAAATCTCCGACGCGGACTTGAACAAGACCCGCAAGCAGGTGATGCAGTCGTTCAGCGGCCCCCGGCGCGGCGAGCCGGTCATCATGCGGAGCCAGACCGAGGTCAAGCAGTACGAGACGAAGCTGGCGGGCATGGACCTGGCTGCGATCCGCAACATCTCCGAGGAGCGCGTGTGCGCCGCCCTGGGCATCCCGGCGTCGGTCATCGGATTCGGCACGGGCCTCCAGCAGACCAAGGTCGGCGCGACGATGCGCGAGCAGCGCCGGCAGGCGTGGGAGGACTGCATGATCCCGATGCAGCGGGCGATGGCCGTGCAGCTGTGGCGGCAGCTGATGCCGGACTTCGCGGGCGACCCGGAGAACTACCGGCTCGCGTTCGACCGCAGCGGCATCGAGGCATTGCGGGAAGGCCGCTCCGAGGCCGCGAAGCGGGTGGTCGTGCTGGTCAAGGGCGGGATCGTCACGCCGAACGAGGCCCGCATGGAGATCGGCATGGATGCCATCGAGGGCGGCGACGAACTGGCGGCGAGCGCGGTTCCGGGCGTCTCCGCCGCTGCGTCCGCACCCAAGGCGCTCGGTGCGAAGGCGCTGAAGCGCCCCACGCGGCTCCAGCGGGATGCCATCGCCATGATCGACCGGGTGTACGCCGGCCTCTGGCCGCCGTTCGCCCGGCAGGTCGGCGCGATTCTGGACGAGCTCGGCGAACTGGTGGAGCGGGCCGCCCGCGACATCCTCGGACCCAAGCAGCTGGCCGCGACGGTCGAGGAGGAGCAGCTGGTCCTCGCCATCATGGACCGCGTGGAGCGCTACCTCGAGAGAGACCCGCCGCAAGTGGCGCTGCTCAGGGCCGCCGAGCAGCAGTACATCCAGACGGCAGCCGCGATGTACAGGGAAATCGGCATCCTGCTCGGCGTCGAGATCGGCATGCCGGACCCGGTGGAGGTCGAGATCATGGCCGAGGGCGGGCGGCGCGCCGGGCTGATCGACCTCGACAGGCAGGCGCGCGACAGCCTGTTCCGCGAGCTCGCCGATGCCAGGGCGCACTCCGAGGGACCGGCGACGATCATCGAGCGGCTGGAGGACCGGATTCCCGCCGGGCCGTGGCGCAGCGCCAGCTATCGCGCCGAGATCATCGCCCGCACCGAGGTCAAGCACGCGCAGCGCATGTCCACGACGCGGGCCTACCGGGACAGCGGCATCGTCACCGGGCTGCTCGTCTACGATGCGCGGCTCGGCCCGACGGACGAGGAATGCGAGGAGCGGGCGGGGCGCACGGTGACGTTCCGCGAGGGCGACCGGATGATGGCCGAGGAGCACCCCAACGGGACACTGGACTTCGGCCCGGTCGTCGCTTGACAGGGAAGCGCGGGGTCCGTGGTAGTGTCCGCGTAGTGGCTGGACACAAGCGGTTCCGGGTCAAGGCCGTCTCCGAGAACGGGAGCGGCACCGCAGTCTTCGCCACGTTCAACGTAGCGGACCTGGATCGCGACCTGACCGTGCCGGGCGCGTTCGGAAAACAAGACGTTCCGCTCGTGCCCGCGCATGACTGGGGCCATGTCCCGATCGGCAAGGGCAAGATCCGCGAGACGGCGACCGAGGCGCTGATCGACTTCCAGCTGAACCTCGACATCCAGGCCGCCAAGGACTGGCACGAGGCGCTGAAGTTCGACCTGGCCAACGAGCCGCCGCTCCAGGAGTGGAGCTACGGCTACGAGGTCATCGACGCGGAATACGAGACGCGGGACGGGGAGGAAATCCGCGTCCTCAAGCGGATCAAGGTTTTCGAGGTTTCCCCGGTCCTGAAGGGAGCCGGGATCAACACCCGCACGCTCGACGTGAAGCGACAGGGACAGACCGGCGAAGACGAGGATTCGGTCGACGGGACGGCGCTGTTCGCGGCGCATCAGGAGACTCTGGCTCGCATCGCGGGCCACATCGGGAGGTAAGCAATGCGCAACAAGCAGCTCGTGGAGAAGCGCAAGGAGCTGGACGCCAAGCGCGGCATCCTGGCAAGGGTGTTCGAGCAGGCCAGGACCGACGGCGGCGAGCACGACCTGTCGAGGGTCAAGACCTTCGGCGAGGAGGATGTCTCGGCGCTGAAGCCGGCCCGGATCGCCGACAGGATCCACAAGGCCAACGAGGAGCTCAACGCGATCAGCGCCGAGGTCGCGGAGCTCGCCAAGGTCGACACTGCCTACAACGACCAGAAGCGCCGCGAGTTCAACGCGCAGGCGCAGGGCGTCGAGCCCGCACCGGGTCCGGGCGAGAAGCCGGCCAGCAAGTCCCTCGGTCAGCTGATCGTGGAGTCCGGCATCGTCAAGCGCTCCCTGGAGTCCGGCCAGTCCGGGATCAAGACGGTCATCGGCCACGGTTCCGTGTCGTTCTCAGCCGCCGCAGCCGCGTCGAAAGCCGTGTTCCAGACCACTGCGGGATGGGAGCCGGAGACCACGCGCATCGGGCGGCTGGTCGAGCTGGAGTACCGCCCGGTGCAGGTCCTCGACCTGATCCCGCCCGGCACCACGGGCCAGGCCGCCGTGGTCTACATGGCCCAGACCACGCGCACGATGGCGGCTGCCGAGCGAGCGGAGAACACCGCCTACCCCGAGAGCGAGTTCGCGCTCGAGGAGCGCACCAGCCCGGTGCGCTCCATCGGCCACCGGCTGCCGGTCACCGACGAGCAGATGGCGGATGTCGCGGGACTCCAGTCGTACCTGGACAACCTGATGGTCGCGGGCTGCAACGAGCGCCTGGACGGGCAGATCCTCAACGGCGACGGCACCGCGCCCAACCTCGAGGGCATCCTGAACACCACCAACGTCCAGACGGAGGCGAAAACGGAGGGCGTCAATGCCTTCGACACCGTCTACAACGCCCTGACGAAAGTCCGCCTGACCGGGCGGGCGATGCCGAACCGGGTGTTCATGCACCCGCAGGACTGGCAGAAAATCCGCACCGCCAAGGACGCGGACGGAAACTACCTCTACGGACCGCCCCAGGATGCGGGGCCGATGCGGATCTGGGGCCTGCCGGTCACCGAAACCGATCATCTGGCGGAAGGCACGGCCCTGGTCGCCGACCTGCAGAAGTGCCAGCTGTTCGAGCGCATGGGCATCGAGGTCGAGATCGGCTACGTGAGCGACGACTTCTCCCACGGCCGCCGCACCATCCGCGCCGGACGCCGCGTGGCCTTCGCGGTCTACCGCCCGCTGTCGTTCTGCACGGTCACGGGGCTCTGATGATGCGCAAGCTGAGCGACATCTTCTACGAAGCCGACCGACGCCTGTTCCTGACCGCGGACCGCAGCCGCGTGGTGGAGGAAGGCGACCCGCACGCCCGCTTCCTGTTCGCCCGTCCGGGCACGCGCATCCGGGCGGCCGACGCCGAGCGGTACGGACTGGTGAAGGCCCGCAAGCGAGCTCCGAACAAGGCCCGCAAGCAGGGGGCCGGCAAGGGGGCTTGACGGGCGTGATGCCGAAGCCGGATCCGCAATGCGCCGACTGCGGCGGTTCCGGGCTCGTCCGCAAGCTGCGCACCCGCATCAGCGCCTACGGCGAGCGGCGCAGGAAGCTGGCCCCGCCGCAGAAGTGCCAGTGCCTGCTCCGGGCCGAGAAGCGGGAGCGCAAGCGCCGGGCGCGCGCGCTCCAGCGGACGCAGCGCCATCAGCCAGCACGGATGGCAGCGGGATGACGGCATGGCGATCCTCAACGCAGACCAGCTCCTGGAGCATGTCGAGACCGACCTGTCCGATGACGAGCTCCGAAGGCTGATCGCGGCTGCCGAGGCCGAGATCGTCGCCCGCTTCGGGAAACCCGACGAGCGCACCGAGGAGCTGCGCGGCGGCACCGTCGAGATCTTTCCGGCGGGCCGGGTCAAGACGGTCACCGCGGTGGTCGAGCGGCGCTCCCCTCAAGATCCGAACCCGGTCACGCTGGCCGCGGACGACTACCACCTCTCCCCGGGCAGCTGGCTCACGCGGCTGCATGCCGGGCTGAACAAGCCGCTCTCTCGCGGCTGGGCTCCGGTGGTGACCGTGACGTACCAGGCGGTGGATGACAGCAAGGTGCGCGAGGGCGTGCTGATCGACCTGGTGCGGCTGGAACTGATGCACATCGGGGCCAGGAGCAGGCAGTCCGGCGAGATTGCCGTCACCGCCGCCGACTACAAGGCCGAGCGCATGGCCATCCTGGCGAGGCTCGAAACCGGCCTGGGGCTGGCGCTATGACGGGCGCGGCGCGCTCCATGATGACGATGCGCGCCACGGTCGAGCGGCGCGGGGCATCGCCCGGCACGGACGAGTTCAACCAGCCGATCCCCGGGCCGTGGGAGACTCGGCACGCCGCCCTGCCGTGCCACGTGTGGGCCACGCTGGCTCGCCAGGCGGCCGACGCGGAGCGCGTGGTGACGGTGGAGGACCGCCGCATGATCTGCCCGCTGCGGACGGATATCAAGTCCGGCGACCGCGTCACGCAGGTCGCGGACCGCCGGGGCCGCGTGATCCATGGCCGCACCCTGCGGGTGGAGGCCGTGCACCCGCGCGCGACGCACGTGGTGGCGCTGCTGGGAGGCGAGCAATGAGCAAGGCCAGCTGGAACGGACACAAGGTGGAGGCGGCGATTCGCAACCGCGCCGTGCGCGCCGTCGCAAGAACGATGGCCGATGCGGTCAACCATGCCAAGGAGAATCACCCCGGATGGGAGAACCGCACCGGCACCGCCGAGGGCTCGATCAGGATCACGCATGCCGCCGATCGCCAGGGCAATGCGATTGTCGGCCGCTGGGGCAGCCAGGGCGTTGAGTACATGCTCAAGCTCGAGCTGTTCTACGGCGGCGCGCTCCGCAAGGCCGGCGACGCGCAGTATCCCAGCCTGAAGAGGTATCTCAAGGGATGATTCCGAACGTCATCGGCGCGCTCGCGTCCTACCTGCTGGCTGACAGCGGCGTGGCGGCTCGCGCGGGCACTCGCGTGTACCCCATGGAGCTGACCTTCACCACCGAGGGCAAGCTCGCCGGAACGGACCTCGAGATGCCGCAGGACTGCATCCTGCTGCGCCCCGCCGGCGGTTCCGACGACCGCAACATCCACGCTCTGCGAGTGGACGCTCTCTGCTACGGCGAGACGATGAGGAGCGCCGAACTGGTGCGCCTGGACCTGCATGCCGCCATGCGCCCGCTGGACCGCGTGAAGCAGGGAACGGTCCTGCTGCACGGAGCAACCCTGTCGTCGGGGGCCTCGGCATTCCGCGACCGCGACACCGCCTGGCCCGCGATGGTCGAGACGTGGCTGGTGCGGTTCGGGGCGGAGGCGGCCTAGCTGCAAGAAACGAGGGGGACGGCCGACACCGTCCCCCTCGGGCCGCGAACGCCGGCACGATGACAGAAGGCCGGTGTCCGCGGCGCTGCCGTCAGAAAGGTTAGGACGGCACGTTCATCGTACACCGGCCGTGCGGCGCGGGGCCCGTGATAGTGTCCGGGCAGGAGGCAAGCCCACATGGCAACCGAACCCTATACCATCGTCGTGACCGGCAAGTTCTCGGTGCATCTCGCCGCTGTCGGAGCGGCCTTCCCCGAGCTCAATGCGACCCCGGACGCGACGGTCTGGCCGAAGCTGTGCGACGGCGGCCGGATCGACGAGGACGGCCTGACCATCGAGCACGGCCAGACCATCGACGAGCACATGGTGTCCGGCCTGATCGGCCCCGCCAAGATCAGCCGTTCCGGGCAGACGCTGGCCATCAACTTCACCTGCGTCGACCTGACCATGGAGCAGTACGCCAAGGTACTCAACGGCCAGACCGTGACGGACACCGCCAAGGAGAGCGGCAAGGTCGGCCATCGCTCGATCGCGCTGGCGCTCGGCGAGGACGTCAAGCTCTACGCGATGCTCGTGCGCTTCGAAACCTCGCCCTACGGCGCGGGCTACAAGATGCAGTACGAGATCCCGCAGGCGTACCAGGGCAGCTCTCCCTCGGTCGTCTTCTCGAAGTCGGAAAAGGCGGGCCTGGAGTGCAGCTTCATGGCGCTGGAGCACGCCACCAGCGGCTTCGGCACGCTGCGGATGCAGGACGACGAGGAAGGCTGATGACCAACGGCGTCCCTGAGTTCGTCACCGAGGCAGAGCGGATTCCGATCCGCATCGACGGCCTGGAGTACCGGCTGAAGAGCATGGACGAGCTGACGCCCATGCAGATTCCGTACATCACGCGGGCGCAGATGAAGCTCCAGGAGCTGATGACTGCCACCGGCAAGTCCGCGAAATGGTACGACAGCCAGGTCAAGGAGCTCGAAAGAGCCCTGGCTGCTGCGTACAGCGTCCTGTTCGCGGAGTGGAGTCCCGAGCTTGAGAAGAAGGTGCTCAAGCTCGGCGCAATGAGCCAGGGCGCGATCTTCCAGCTGGTTTTCGGGAACGCGGGCGAGACAGCGGAGGGCTCGCCCGCACCGGCCAGCTAATCGCCCGCCTCCAGCGCTTCTACGGCGGCGACCCGCGCCGCTGGCTGCGGCTGCCGATGTGGCTGTTCCGGGAGATGTTGAACGAAATCCCAGCCCTGGAAGCCCGCGAGGCCCTGCGGGGCGTCGCCATAGCTGCAGCCGGGTCCGGGTCCATCAAGCCCCCCGCAAGCCGCAGGCTGACCCATGGATGGCGGCGGGCGGCCCGTGCCGGGGCTCCCAGGCAGGAGATGAGTCGCGAGCAGGTGGCGGCGGCTGCCGCGGCCCGCGGGATCCCCGTCGCGCGCGTTCCGGCGAAACGGGGTCGTTGATAGGGTGCGGACATGGCGGAAACGCTAGGCAGCGCCGTCCTCGAGCTCACGACGGACCTCAAGACCCTGCGGCGCGACCTGAAGGTCAGCAAGGCCGAGATTGATCAGGCTGTCGAGAACATCCAGGCCAACTTGCGCGACGTTGGCAAGAAGCTTTCGATCGGGCTGACTGCGCCGCTTGCCGCGTTCGGCGGGCTGGCGCTCAAGACCGGTGCCGACTTCGAGACGGCCATGAACCAGGTCGCCGCCGTCTCGGGCGCGACCGAGAGCCAGTTCCAGCAGCTGGAGGCGCAGGCCAGGGAACTCGGCCGCACCACGGAGTTCTCGGCGTCGCAGGCCGGAGAGGCGATGGGCTTCCTCGCCCAGGCCGGCTTCAACGCCAACGACGTCCTCGGCGCGATGCCCGGCACGCTGCAGCTGGCGTCCGCCGCGCAGCTGGACCTCGGCACGGCTGCGGACACGGTCAGCAACATCCTGTCCGGGTACGGGCTGGAAGTCTCCGAGCTGGGCCGTGTCAACGACGTGCTGGTCAAGACCTTCACCAGCGCCAACACGAACCTCCAGCAGCTCGGGGAGGCGATGAAGTACGCCGGGCCGGTCGCCTCCGCTGCCGGCGTGGGCTTCGAGGAGGCCGCCGCCGCGCTCGGCCTGATGGGCAACGCGGGCATCCAGGCCAGCATGGCGGGCACGTCCTTGCGCGGGGCCATCAGCAAGATCCTGAACCCCACCAAGGCGGCGCAGGAGGCGATGGCCGCGGCCGGGCTGAGCTTCACCGACGCCGCCGGCCGCATCAAGCCGCTGGACGAGGTCGTGCGGCAGCTGGAGCCGCACGCCGAGGATGCCGGGCTGATGATGGAGCTGTTCGGGCAGCGGGCCGGTCCCGCGATGAGCGCCCTCGTGTCGCAGGGCGCGGACGCGCTGACGAATCTCCAGTCGGAACTCGAGAGCTCCGGAGGCACGGCGCAGCGTATCTCCGACGTGCAGATGCAGGGCCTCAACGGGGCGCTGGCGGCGCTCAAGTCGGCCTTCGAGGGGCTGCAGATCGCGATTGCCCAGTCCGGGCTGCTGGAGTGGGCCACCAAGTTCGTGCACGTGATCACGGGCGTCATCTCGGCGATGGCGGAGGCGCACCCGGCGATCCTGGGCGTGGGCACGGCGCTGGCGGGGCTGGCCGCCGCTGCGGGTCCCGTGCTGTTCGTGCTGCCGACGATGGTCACGGGCTTTGGATTGGTCAAAGGCGCGATCATCGCCTATTCGGGCGTCACGGCGACCGCGACGATCGCAACGCACGCACTCAATGCTGCGATAAAGCTTCTCTTGGGTCCGGTCGGATGGGTGACGGCAGGCATTGGGCTGCTCGTTGGCGGCTTCTTCGCATATCGTGCGATTGCTGGAGATAGCGCCAAGGAAACCAACGATTTGGTCGGGGAGTTCAAGGCGGCACAAGCCGAGCAGAAGGCGCTCGCGGATCGGTACCGCGAACTCAGCGCCGAGATCAAGAAGACAGGCGACAGGACCGGCGAGCTCGGGCGAGAGCTCGGCAAGGTCCGGGGCGAGCTGATTGAAGCGGGCAAGGATGTCGACGGGCTCCAGGCCAGGATCAACGAGGCCGCCGAAGCGGAGGGAGACTTGGCTGCCAAGCTCAAGGAGTCATCCCGCGAATACGAGGCGTTCGGGAAGCAGGTCAGGCACCTGGAATCCAACCTGCAAGCGATGGGCGGCGAGAGCGAGGCGATCTCGAAGGACCTGGAGGAGGTCAGGAAGGAGCAGGCCAAGGCGGGCAAGGAAGCGAAGCGGTACGCGCTGCTGCTTCGAAACAGCACGAAGAGAACGAAGAAGCTGAGCGACGGCACGCAGGCGCTCGTCAAGAAGACCCTCGGGCTCAAATCGGCCGCCGAGGATTCTGCCGAAGCCGTCGAGTCCGCAACCGAAGAGATCGAGGACCTGGGCAAGGAGTCCGGGAAAGCCGAGCGGGAGCTATTCGACCTCGCGAAGGTCACCGCCAGGATCACCAGGGAACAGGAAGAGTTCAAGCGCAAGCTCCAGGCTGTCCGCGACGAGTTCAACCAGCGCTTCATCCAGTCCGTCCGCAACGCCAAGGCTCCCATCGTGGAACTCGGACGAGCCGCGATCGCGGCTGCCAATGAAATCGTGACGGCCATGAACACGAGCGCCATCCCGGCCTTCGACAAGGTGAAGGAGGAAGCGAAGCTCGTCGAGCAGGAAACCGCTCAGGCGTTCAGGAACCTCGGGATCAAGACCCAGGCGGAACTGACCGCCATCCGCGAGCAGGCCGAGAGCGACTTCTCACTCATCAAGTCCTCCGGCGAGGGCAGTGCAAGCGCCATCGACACGGCGTGGATCAACATGCTGCAAGCCCGCAAGGCGGAACTGATCGCCAACGGAGAGGACCTCAACGAGGAGGAGCAGCTGATCCTCAACGACATTCTGGCGAAGCAGAGGACATTCAAGGACGACTCGGCTGGCGAGCAGGGCGTGTTCAGCCAGTGGTACGACAGCGTGTCGGGCATCGTGGGGGACCTGTCCAGCGAACTGGTCTCGAAGCTGTTCACCGGCGATCTCTCGTTCGGCGGCACGTTCTCGGAAAAGCTGAGGACCCTCGCCGGAAGCTTCAAGAACGTGTTTGTCCAGGAGATTTCCACCGGCATCAGCACGCTGGTCAATCAGGGCTTCAACGCGCTTCTCGGGGCGCTGGACAAGGTGATCGGCAAGATCACCGGCAAGGGCGGCGTGGCGGACGCGCTGGCCGGCCTGGTCGGCGGCGGGCGCAAGGCGGCGGACGCGGCCGCCGATGTCACCGGAGCCGGTGCGGGCGCGGCAGCCGATATCGCGAGCAAGGTCGGTCCCGGTGCGTCGGGCGGCATCACGCAGGCTCTCGGCGGCGCCGGAGGGATCGTCAACATGATCACGGGCATCGGGACCCTGGTGAGCGGCATCGTCGGCAATTTCCAGATGCGCGGGATGAACACGACGCTGGACCTGATCGAGAAGGAGGTGCGATTCGGCACGGACTACCTCGGCGACCAGGGCGAAGATTCGATCCACGGCAACATCCGGGACATGCGCGTGGAGATGAACGAGAAGCTGAAGTTCATCTTCGAGCACGGGATCAACCCCGCCAAGGTCGCCCTGGAGCGCGTCCTGGAGTCGATTGTCCCGAGCCTGGAAGAGGGCGTCGCCGCCTGGAACGAGATGCTGGCGCTCGCCGCGGAAGCCTCGGAGCGCGACGCGCGGGTGGCCAGCGAGACGCTGCCCGCGATCCGCGCGAGCCTGGAGGAAATGATCGACGCCGAGCAGGAGCAGACCGGCGTGCTGCGGTCGATCCTGCGCAAGGTCGGCAAGCCGCCCGTGGTCAACGTGTCCTGTCGCGGCGGCGGCGGTTCCGTGGACCGCATCAACCAGGCCATCGACCTGAACACCGGAGGGCTCCGCACGCGGATTGCGGGGGCGTCGGGCTGATGGGCGACTTCCGTTTTCTCAGCGACGCCGGGAACCTGGCCCGCGCTGCGGCGGTGACCGCGACCTCCGAGGACCCGGTCTACGGCGCGGCGAACCTCACCGCACTGCCCGTGAGCCTGCCGTACCGCGCCACGGGGCTCTCCGGGCAGGCCCTCGCCATCGACCTCGGGGCGGCGGCGGAAGCGGACCTGGTGGCGCTGGTCGGCCATAACCTGACGGCGGATGCGACGATCCAGCCAGGCTGCGGCGCGACGGCGGCCGCCGCAGCGACCCCGCAGGCCGGGGTCTCGCTCGCGGTCGGCCTGCGGCGGGTCGCGCACCTGCTGCTCGCGGCGCCCGAGACGCACCGCTACTGGTCGCTGGCAATCAGCGACGCCGGGAATCCTGCAGGCTACCTGAGCTTCGGCTACCTGGTGATCGGCACGACGACCGAACTGGCGGGCATCTCCCACGGCTGGGAGCGCCAGCGCGTCAAGTCCGTGCGAATCAACCGGAACGAGCTGGGCGTGCCCATCGAGGGCGCGGCCATCTCCGACGGCACCCGGCTCGTCTGCTCGTTCTCGGGACTGTCCAGGCAGGAAGCGGATTCCATCGACGCCTTCCTGGACGGGCTCGATGTCGGGCGCGTCCCGGCGCTGGTCCTGTCGGAGGGAGCCGACACGTCCGAGCCGCTGTTCGCCCGCCTGGAGGTTCCGCACACGCGGATCCGCGAAGCGGGCTTCGAGGCCGTCGAGGGCGTGACGTTCCTGACCGATCACCTGGGGCAGAGCATCGCGTGAAACTGGAAGTCCTGGTCGAGATCGACTTCCGCGACGGCACGGAATACTGCGCCGTGACCGGGATCTCCGCTCCGGAACGCCACTACGCCGGGCGGCTGCTTTCCATTTCGGGCGTCAGCCGCGAGGTCGGCGCGACCCTTGGCGAGTTCCGGTCCAGCGAGTTCACCATCGAGCTGGACGATGCGGACAGCCATTTCTCGGCGCGCAAGGCCGCCGCGCCGTTCCTCGCCGTTCCCGTGCGGGTGCTCTGGGGCGACATCGACGCGGGATTCTCCGACTTCGAGCCGCTGGCGACCGGGCGCATCGCGCGCTGGTCGAAGCAGGGCGACCGGTTCAGCATCGGCGTGCAGGGCGTCGGCCTCAGCCTGCTGGACGCCCCGTTCCCGTTCGTCACGGATCGCGAGACGTTCCCCGATATCCCGGAGGGCGCGGACGTGCGCCCGGTGCCCATCGTCTACGGCGACGTCGAGGCGGACCGCGGGGCGCTGCCCGCCTACCTGATTGACCCCGGCTCGCACCGCTACGTCCTCGGGCTGGGGGACCTGGGCGTCGTCAGCGCCGTCTACGTCGATGGCGTGGAAGCCGGCAGCGCCGCATTCAGCACGAGCACGGCAGCCTACCTGGGCGACACCTATTCGGTTGCCGAGTTCGCAAGCGATCAGGGCGGCGCGGCGGTCAGCTGGAACGGCTCCGGCATTCCCGACGCCGACGGCGACAGCATCGCCAATCCGGCGCGGCAGTGGGAAGCCCTGCTGGCGCTGCGCGGGATTCCCACGGACGCGGCGCTGTTCGCGGCGGCAGCCGGTCAGCTGGACTCGCGGGGCATTCACGGGGCGCTGGCCTTCACGGACTCCAGGGAGACGCTTCGCACGGTGGCCGAGAAGCTGGCCAGGAGCGCGAACCTGCACACGTTCGTCACGCCAGCCGGCAAGGTTGCGTGCTTCGTGCCGACGCCCGGAGGGAGCACGGACATGGCCGCGCATGTCAGCGAGCAGCAATTCCTGGACGGCGGCCTGGCATTGCAGCATCCCGGCGTCACGCATACCGAGATCATCTACAGGTACGCGCCGCGCTACACCGACGGCGCGATGCAGGCGAGCGGGCGTCTCAGGAGCGGCGAGCAGGAGCTCTTGCAGCGCTTCTCGAGCGCGCTCCGAACCGACCTCCCGTACATCCGCGAGGCCGATCCCGCCGCGCATGTCGCGGCTGACCGGCTGTTCTTCGCCCGCGAGGAGCGCGTGCAGGCGAGGATGGCGGTGGACCCGGCGCTGGTGCGCCAGCTGAGCATCGGCGACACGATCTCGGTCACGCACTTCCGGGGCATCGGAGCGGACGGCTTCAACGGCTGGCCCATGCAGGTGACCGGGCTGGGCGTCGGGATCGGCAACGACGGGATGACGGGCTCGGTGGTCGCGGTGGACGTGCTGGCCGCGCTCTACCCCTCCAGCGCCGAGTTCCTGAGATACCTGCCAGGCCGCTGGCCGCGCTCGCGGACCACGCAACTGGAATGGCAGCGCTTCGACCAGCACCGCTACCCCTCGCACGTGCATCCGGGCCCGTGATAGCGTCAGGCCATGCCGAGGATTCGCGTCGATGCCGATCACCTGGGAACGACCGCGACCACTCTGAGGACGGTCGCGGCGGGACACCAGCTCACGTACTGCCAGCTGATCCTGTTCAACGGCTCCGACGACGCGGCCACGGCCAGCGTGTGGTTCGTGCCGTCCGGCGACAGCTCCGCCGACAGCAACAAGCTCCTGGAGTACAGCCTGCGATCCAAGGAGACGCGGGCCTTCGACTTCACCCCGTTCCTCAATCCGGGAGACCGCATCATCGCCTCGGCCTCGGCGGATACTGTCATCGTCGCGGACCTGGCCGTGCTGGAGGAATCCTGAGGCATGGGATTCTCGACCCGCTATCCCGTGGACGCGATGTCGGAAAGGCCGTCCGAGCCGCACACTGCGACCATATCGTCAGCTAACTCCGGATGGCTGGACGTGCTGGATGCCAGCGGCACTGGCTACCTCCACTGCGTGTCGCACTCGGCCCTGGATCTTTCCGCGCTTGAAATCCAGCATCAATACGCGGATGTGCAAATCTCGATTGACGGCGGCGCGTGGAGGGATATCGGAGATCCGGGCACGCATGTGGCGCAAGGAATGACCCACGACTACGGCATCACCCCATTCCCGGGGCTTCGCTTCGAGAGCAACCTGTCCGTGCAGGCCCGGGGGCCGGGAGGAACCAGTGATATCGTCCAGGTGACCGTCTTGTATTCCCTGGAGCCGTGATGGCGGGCACCTTCACCACCCATGTCCCCGATCTTGCGCCGGTCTCGCCGGCGGAACCGCGCACGGTCGTCACGTCAATTGCCAGCAACGCGACCGTGACGTGGAACACGGTCCTCAGCCTCAGCGGGGAATCAGGATGGGTCTACATGCTGACGGGCAACGCTGGTGCCGGGATTCAGCGAGTCACGGTGGACGGCGGAACGGCGAGAGAGCTTGATCTGGCTAAATTCCACGTCACCAGGAACATCAGCAGCATCAGTCCCAGCATCGTCGCGGATATAGGCAAGCGGGCTCCCCTGCGCATCCGGTTCGAGTCCTCGCTGCTAGTGGAGATCGAGAACGATACATCCGATACCGTTGAGGGCGCGGTCGTGTACGCCCTCGACATCTGAGGAGGCAGCAATGAAAACCTGGGTTCGCATCGACTCCGAGAACAAGGTCACGTCCATCTGGCAATGCACGCAGGAGGCCAATCCGATCGGCGCGTCCGGTTCCGACCTGATCGACGCCACCGGCAAGGAGAACGTGGAACTCGGCTCGACCTGCAACCCAGCCGCCGGCACGTTCACCGCGCCCGAGCCGCCCTCCGAAGAGTAGCCGCGCTTCCCGTCTGCGGGGTCCGTGATAGCGTCACGGGCATGGACGCCTGGAAGCGCCGCTTCGCCTGGATACGTCACCGCTGGAGGCCGGTTCTGCTCTGCGGCGGGAGCGCGCTCTTTCTTGTCCTGGCCATTGCCAGCTGGCAGCTGAGCCGGGAAGTCACGAAGCATACTTTCGACCGGGCCGTGATCCATTTCTTCTCCAGCGCGGGCGTCTACCTGCTCGGCCTGTGGGGCTTCTGGCTGCTGGAGCGCAAGGTCAGCTGGTGGCCCGAGCTGCGCGGCTGGTGGGAGTTCATCCTGCCGGCGCTGCTGTCTTTCGCCGGCATCAGCCTGCGCGAGGTCTTCGACGTGGCGGCGGGCGGCGCGCTCGTCAAGTCCGTCTGCGACTGGCTGAGCTGGCTGCTCGGGCTCGGCACGAGCGTCTGGGCCGTCTACCGGCTCAGCCCGCGTCTGCTCGGGGTGCGCGCGGAGATTGCCAAGGCGCGGGAGGAACGCCTTGCCGGAGCCTGACGCCAACTTGCTGCTCGCGGCCATCCTGGTGCTGCTGACCATCGTGGGCGGCACCATCGCGGCCTGGAAGCGCGCCACTGCCGACCTCAAGGAAACGGCGGAGCTGCGCGGAGCCGTCAAGGCCGATCTCCAGCACCTGAAGAAGCTGCCCGAAAAGGTGGACAGGCTGGAACGCTGCCAGACCGCCATCAAAGAGGACGTGGCCTGGATTCGCGGGCGGCTGGAGAAGGGCTGAACCGTGGACCTTGCGCCGTTCCATCTGTCCTACGACGAACTGGCCTGCCATGACGCCGCCCGCACGCCATATCCCCGGCAGTGGCGGGAGACGCGGCTGCCCAGTTTGGCCGCGACGTTCGAAAGCCTGCGCCAGCACTGCGGCAACGGCCCGCTGAGGATTCTGTCGGCCTACCGCACGCCGGAGCACAACGCGGCGGTCGGCGGCAGGCCGCACAGCCAGCATTTGGAAGGGCGCGCGCTGGACATTGCATTGCCGAATGATCTTTCGATTGACGAGTTTCACGCAACGGTTCGTCCATGGGCTAAGACGGATTCGAGCGTTCGCGGCCTCGGCTACTATCGCTGGGGAGTCCATATCGACATCCGCCCGGCTGACCGGCTCGTTGCCTGGAGCGGCCAATCCGTGGGAGTGAGGGCATGATGGGAGTGCTAAGCAAGATCGTCGGGGCACCCTTCATCGGGGCAGCCGAGGGCATCGCCAGCATCATCGACCGCTTCGTGGAGACGGCGGACGAAAAGGCCGCTGCCGAGATCGTCAAGCAGCGCATCCTCGCGCGGCCCCGCGAGGCGCAGATCGAGATCAACAAGATCGAGGCTGCCCACCGCTCGATTCTCGTTGCCGGATGGCGTCCGTTCATCGGCTGGGTCTGCGGCGCCTGCCTCGGGCTGTACTTCGTCCCGCAGTACGTGCTGGCCGCCTTCCTGTGGGGCCGCCAGGTGATCCGCACCGACGAGCTGGTGCCGTACCCGGTCGGCGTGGACGGGCTGATGGAACTCGTGCTGGCCCTGCTCGGCATGGGCATGCTGCGGTCGGTCGAGAAGCTGAGCGGCAGGGCGAAGTGACTAGCTCCGGTCACGCCACGCGCCGCTGCTGTCTGGGCACGGTCTTCTCCTCGTCCCGAACCGCAATGGCCCGGCCCTCGATGACGAGGCCGCGCCCGACGGCACGCAGGGCTCTCTCGACCTGGCTGATGTGAGAACGATGGTCCGGGTCGTTGATCTTACTGACGGAGGTATCGCTAAGTCCGAGGCGCTTGGCTAGCGCCACCTTGGTAATCCGATGCTGCCGCATGGCTGAATAGAGTTCCAGCTTGGCGGCCACGATCGGACGGACCGCCACCACTTCCTGGCCGTCCATCACCGGGCTCGGAACCGGGATGTCCTCGCGGCACTTCACATATGCGCCTAGCGCAACAGCCAGTGCGTCCTCAGCCATCTCCAGCGCCTCGATACGATTCTTGCCGCTGGTGTTGGCTCCCTTGACATCGGGAAACGAAACTACGAATTCATCATCCTCGTAGCAAGTGATTTGACAGGGATAGGCGTATCGCATTTCAGAACTCCTCTTTCTTGATCCCCAGGTCTTTCAGCATCGATCCCAACAGTCTCTTTCCGATTTCCGAACGCTTGACGGTTGTCCGCTTTGTCCCGAGAAAGAGAATTCCGTGGCTCCCTTTGCCCTTACCCGGATCGAAGCGAAGTGTCAGACCGGCCTTGTCAGCGTAACGCTTGACCCGCCTTCTGAATTCCGCTCCGTTCATAGTTTTATTATGGCCTTTCCGGCGGCCATTGTCAAGTATATTTAGGGATATAATGGCCTAAAACAATAGAAAAGATTACTTTTCGACGAAAGGGTCGCACTGAGCAAGGGCATATGGCGGAGCTGTCGGCCTCGACGCGGAAGGCTTCCAGACCGGTGCGGCACGTCCCGGAGTCGATCCGGCGGCTCTACCTCCTCAGGAACTGCATTGCGACCGAGGGGCAGGTCCGCAGCACGCCCTCCAGCGCCGCGGCCTCCGTCCCGCCCGACACTTTCCGCGCGGCTCCGGTAGGTATGCAATGGAGCCAGGCGGCGGCTGACTGGAAGGACCGGAGGCCTTCGTGGGTTCCCCCGGCACCGTACACCGTCGAAGGTGGAGCGCGGCGCCGGCGCTCATGACCCAGGAGGAAGCCGCCGAGCGCGAAGAACAAGTGATGCTTGACGACGAAGGCGCTAAGCTCAGGTCATCTAACTGAGCGGGCGCCTTAAGGCATCACACGAGTGTCAACAATTTTTCTTGACAGAATGTATACTGACGTCGGGTGACGTACCTGACGAATCGAGCACCGAAAACACATTGTTTACATTGTGTTGTGAAGTAACGAGAATCATGATGATCACTGAGTACCAAGTGAGACTGAACGCATGGTTTCGGAACGATGGACGAGACTGGATTGCTTGGTGCCCATCAATCAATGTCATGAGCCAGGCTCGATCCAGGAAACGGGCTCTAGAATCGTTGCGGCAGGCGGTCGAGCTTTGGTTTGAGTCGTGCATTGATCGTAGGGTGCTAAACGACGCCCTCCGCGAAGTAGGATTTGTCAAGTGTAGTGACGATGAGACGCTACGAGAGGGCGCTGACAGCGTAACTATTCGCACCGCACAAGCTCCCGCCGCCGATCAGATTCGTCAGAAGCCCACGTTTTCGCTTGGGACGGGGCGTCGGGCCGGATATATCGAAGGCGTGATTCCGGCACACCTCGCCGCGGACCAACTCGGGCAAATGAAGCGTGCGGCCTCTTAAGTGGACTGAACTCAGGGACATCTGCCAGTCGCAGGGCTGCACGTATGATCGCCACCGCGGCGATCACTACATCATGACGATGGCCGGAATGAGCCGACCTGTCGTGATCCCGAAGAAGAAACACCTAAAGGAAGACATCGTTCTTGGCGTCGCTAAGACGATCGGACTCAGCCGATCCGATCTTGAAGAGCATTTGACAAATCGCAAGGCTTCGGCTAGATCGAAAAGGAGAGGTAGACGGTAATGCCCGTTACGGTCACCTCCGGTTTCGGCGGCTCCCCACGCCGGATCTCCGGAGGCCGCCGACGCGCCTTCCTGCGCGGCGTGGGGAGCATCATCGACCTGTTCCCGGATCCTCAACGGTATTGGGATATCGTCGGGGACGAGACGCCGGAGGAGCGAATCGCGCAGGTCTGGCGGAACGTTGGCGACCATATCCGGGCCGCGATGCGGGAGATGGATGAGGAGATTGCGGGGCGTGCGAAGTGAGCGGTGCTGCGAGTGCCTGGCTCTGGCTCGAAGCGCGTTATGACGCCGCGTTGTGTCGTAAGCTGAAACTAACAGCAGTCTTCCGCATGCTGGATATACGTCGAGCCCGGGCCGACATTCCATTGCATGGAGCAGAAGCGGTCCGTTGAGCTAGGATTGAGAATCGCGTGGCGCAGCCGAGGTCCCTCAACCACCCTCCCATCGTTGAAGCTCTTGTCGATCTGCGAGCATCGATCCCCGGCGATCCCGGGAGGTTTAACACTCTCGCCGATGAGTTGCACGATGAATTCCCGACCAAGGAGCAGCGGAGTCAGGTCGAGGGAACGATTGAGATCAAAGGCGGCAAGCTCGGGTTTCCCCACGTCGGTTCTCCAGCTTTCGCAGGTGTTCGGGTAGCGAACGCGGATCAGACGATCTACGTGCAGTTCCGACCCGATGGATTCACCCTGAACAACACCAAGGTCTACATGGGCGGTGACCAACTCATCGACAACGCACTAATGAATTGGGAGCTGTTGGTTGCACGCACAAAGCCTGAGATCGTGTCGCGTGTAGCGCTGCGCTACATCAACCGATTGGAGTTTCCTCTCAAGGATGGTGACCAGTTCGAGCGATATCTCACATCCGCTCCAAAGATGCCCGAAGGCGCGCCCCAGCCGGTGACTGAGTTTCTTTCGCGCATCGTGTCCCACGATTTCGGGCGACAAGCGACGGCGGTCGTGATTCAGCAACTCAAGCCGCAGGAGCAGCAACCGATAGCGATCACGATCGACGTAGATGTGTTTCGGACAGGGAGCTTTCCCGTTGATACGTCCGCATTGCGGGAGATCTTGGATTCCCTTAGAATGTTGAAGAACGAGACGTTCTTCTCGTTGCTCACGAACGAAACGGTCAGCTTCTACGAATGAGTTTTGCTGCTACGTTAGAGATTCCTGCTTGGGTTCCCGAGGATCCATCTCTGGGAGCAGAGGCGGGTGTCCTACGGGAGTCGGTGGCGGAGGCCGCCGCACCGACGAGGCAGCACAGCGAGAGTGAGATTGTCAGCCGTCTTGTTGGCGCCCTCCAACAAGCCCATGCCAGCGATGGGACACAAGTTTCCTGCAATGCCTTCAATAAGACGTTGGAATTCATGATGTCCCTTCCCGCCGAACTACCGCTGCCTATCGTCGTTGTGGAGTCGGGTGACGAGATCGGGTTGGACTGGGACGAAGACCCCGAGAGAGTTGTAAGCCTTACGATTGACAACTCTGACCGGATCGGGTTCTCAGCGCTGTTCGGGCGGGAGCCGATATACGGGAGAGTCGATTACATTCATGGGCTTCCTGAGAGGCTTCAATTAGTTCTGGCGCGGTTGTACCCGTCAGCACGACTCTGATAGCGAGCCTCACTCGACCGTGTCGGCACCCGATCGCTACGAGGACGGTCCGATTTCCGACACTGAACGCCTCTCGCGATTCATCTTCGATCAGAGCGCCTTCACAGCCTCGACTGGAAATATCAACTTCCGCCTGTTCCTACCCCCAAGGACCGGGGAACATACGGAGGAGGTTTCCGTCATGCGAACGGAAACACTGGCCGAGGACGCCGTGTGGGCCCTCGGACAGAAGAGAGTCTCTCAGGTTTCCGGGCGCCCTGTCCGGGCTCGTGCGGACTTCACGGCTCCGGCTGCGAAGGACAGGAGGGCTGGGTCATGGCAGCTAGATGTCCGGCCGTCTGTGCCGCCGCCTAGGCATGCCCTTGTCGTAGGTTGGCCTCCAGTAAGTGAGCGTGAGGCGCGAAAGAGTCTTGCCCAGCAGCTACGGCAGGGCGCCTCGCTCGTGGTCCTCTAGTTTCAGCGCGGCTCTGGCGGTTCGACTTCGCCCGCCCCGATATCAGGCTGGCGGTGGAGTGCGACGGCCTGCTGCGGGTCACGGCGGGCATGGTGCGGAGCGGTGGGGCGTATCGGTATATCGAGCGGCTGACAGGATGCTAGGCAGGTCTCAGGCCACGCTCTGCAGTCTAGTCCTGCGTAATGTCCGCCTTGCCAATCTCATTGAATTGAGACCCAGCGGACACGAGGTCGTTGAGTAGGGTGGGACATTCCCAAAACTCAGGGACTTTCTCGCTGCACCCATGCAGCTGGTTGAGGTTGATAAGAGCGCGGTCAAGCATCTCCCAACTCTTCTGAGCCGCATCGAACTCGATTCGACCGGTACGACGGTGCTTCAGCACATTCCTTGGGCAATTCTCACTTGCAATAACTTCCTTCTCTTTGAGGGGTTCGGAACTTGACTCGGTCGGCAGCACGACAGCCGCCGCGAAAGATTCCAAATGGTGCTCTTTCCCGAGTTCATTGAGGCGCTTGCCAAGGATCTCATCAGCAACGCCGGCCAACGTAATGACGGAATAACAGTCGTTCCCGTCAAAGTACAAGCTCAATGCCGTTAGGAGCTGCCTCATCGCCATGCAGAGTTGATTGGGTTCCTTCACGCCGCAATCCATTATGACCTCATATACCCGCCAGCCACGCCCACGCGAGACCCCGCTCGATCTCGCCGGCCTCCCGCGCCGCCGCCTTGGTGTTTGTCCTTTCTTGGGCTACGCCACACGTCGTTGTCGCTTCGGCCACAGCATTTCTTCCTCACGCACCGCAATAGCCCGGCCCTCGATGACGAGGCCGCGCCCGACTGCACGCAGGGCTCTCTCGACCTGGCTGATATGCGAGCGGTGGTCCGGGTCGGTAATCCTGTTCACCGTGGTGTTGGAGACTCCGAGGCACTCGGCCAGCGCCACCTTGGAAATCCTATGCCGCCGCATGGTCGAATAGAGTTCCAGCTTGGCGGCGACAATCGGCTGAACAGCTACCACTTCCTGACCGTCCATTACAGGGCTAGGAACCGGAATGTCCTCACGGCGTTCGACATAGAAACCAAGCGCCACTGAGAGCGCGTCCTCAGCCATCTCCAGAGCCTCGTCCCGATCCTTGCCGCTGGTGCTGGATCCCCTGACATCGGGGAACGTGACCACGAATCCCCCCATTTCGTCTTCTTCCGGGATGAGTTGGCATGGATAAGCGTATCGCATCTAGAACTCCTCCTTCTTGATGTTCAGTTGCTTCAGCATGTCTCGGAGCAGGCTCGCGGAGATTTCCGACTTCTTATCCCTTGGCGCCTCCTTGCTCCCCGCCCTCTCGGGACAGCAGCCCCTGCCTACACAAGCTATCATCGTGACCGGGTTCGCGCTACAGATCGCGGGCAGCTAGACTGAGAACAGAGTTGACACGATACCACCATGTATAATCAACTTCGCCTGCCACAGCCATTCCTTGGCGGTGGCACCTGAGTCAGAGGGGATCGACATGCACAGCACAATTCCAAGCATCATTCCGAGCGACACCATCCAGAGTGATTCTGACGGCACTGGCGGATTTTGATGAACCCACCCCCAAGCGGGGATTCCGTTGGCTGGCTGACAAGCCCTGTTGCAATCCTGCTGGCGTCTGGGATAGGAGCGTTACTAGCGTACTTTTATCACCGCCACGTATCAGCCCTGAAATCAACGATTGACTTCGTGGCCGCTACAGAGGTGGCGAGCAGTGAATGGAAAAACGCGCAAAAACTGTTCGCAAGGCTGTTTCCAAAGGATGCCAACCCTAGGCCAGACCACGGCGGTGAGATTCAGGCTGGGAATGGTGACGACGAACCCACCGCAGAAGATGTAGCCATGCTATCCATGTTTCTCGACCACTTCGAGTTTGTGGCCGCCGCCATCCACAACGGCTCTATGAGCGAGAAACTGTACAAGCAGTGGAGCTACAGTCGTGTTGTCAATTCGTGGCGCAACGCCGAGCGATACATTGAGGCCAGACGCGAGAAGACCGGACAGACAACGCTTTACTCTGAGTTTCAGAAGCTGGCCGAGAAGTGGAGCGATAATCCACCCTAGACCTCAGGGGGCTACGCCGGGCATGGTGCGGAGCGGGGCGGCGTATCGCTACATCGAGGGGCTGAGCGGCCCCTGAGCGGACTGCCTGCTTCGGTTTGTCGGTGGCTATGCCGCCTTAGCATTCGCCGACATGCACCCTTCCGAGAACCCGAGCTACCATAGTCTCAATGGGAGCCGCCCGAGCTTCAGGGAGGGCTCTCTGAATGCCTCACCGAGCGGGGACTGGTCAACCGCTCCCCCGCGGATCTCTCATGTCTGGCAAAAACACCGGTCGCATCTGTTGGAATCGCGATTCGATGATCGACAGCGCTCGGTCCCTGCAGCGTGTTGCGAACGAGTTGGATAAGAACGACGCAGGCCGCGAAGCCGAATCCTCGGACGAACAACTCGTCGAGGGTATCTTTCTGGCAAGACCGATTCTCTTGTCGCTCGCGACAGAAATCGCATTGAAGGCCTGGCAGTGTTCGGAGCGAAAAGAGCCGCCGGACCGCATTCATGACTTGTTGAAATTGTTCGAATCCTTGAGACAAGACACTCAAGAGATGCTGGAAGCAAGGATGCGCAAAGTGAGCCCATTTTCGGTGTGCGCGGGGGACCCGCGTTTGCAAGGACTGAGTCCAGATTTTCAAGACATGTTCGCAGCAAGGATGCATCCGCTTCGCTACCTCTTTTCCGAGCACCGTGAAGCGAACGTGCGCTGGAGATTCCTGTACGAGAAGCGTTCGGAAAAGTTCGAAACAAGTGAAATCGACAGAGCCCTTACTGTGATCATCGGCGCCTATGAAGAAAGGCGGTGGTCATAACTACAGCGACCTCGGTGCTCGTCACGGATGGTTTCGTGGTGTCTTGCGATTCCACGGGCTGCTACGGTGACCACTCGCCTGCAAGTGGCGACGTAGGTCGAATCTTTCGCTCTGGGGCTTTGCCAGCCCTGCCGAATCGTCCCTTGCAGGCAACGACCCGCGCCCGGACGGCCTGACTCGACACACGTTTCCGTCCCTCGCACGGCCTGGGGCGGGCCGGTCACTCGAAGTCCGTATCGCTCGCGCGGTACGTCCGAGCAGCGTTTCTCCGGCGCGATGACCAGCCCCCTCCAGGTGGGCCGTGCGCCGCTACGAGACCAGCAGGAACGCCCCCACCAGCCACGCCCACGCAACCCCCCGCTCAATCTCGCCGGCCTCCCGCTGCGCCGCCTCGCTGAGGCCCGTGGGCTCGGCGCGGTCGGGCCGGCAGAGGATCATGGCGAATCCGGCGTACTTCGTGAGCCGGCGTGAGACTCCGACCACCCGACTAGGTCCTGTCGTGGGACAATAGTGTGCGTACTGGTAATCTTTCTTGGTTATGACCCGACAACTCCTTGCCACTTTGTTAGCGACATTGCTGTGCCTCCCGCTGGTCGCTCAGGACACGATTGTGTTCCGGAAGGGGTCCACCATGTACGTCAACGCGGAAGGAAAGACCCGACCTGCGATCGTGCACGTTCTGCCATCGGAAGGCGCCGTCAAGGTGCTCGACAAGAAGACGGGCACCGAAGTACAAAGCTTCACGCGCGAAGAGCTCGCCGAAACGGATCCCGAGTTGAAGGGCGTGGTCTACACATTTGGCAAGAAGTTCAGGACGAAGACGGTAGTCGGATTGTCCCTCGTGTGCATCGTCTGCGGCTTGGCAACCATGTTTTCGAAGTCGAAGTGGCACTGGATCACAATCCAGAACGATGCCTATGTCCTCGTTCTCAGGGCAAGCAAGCGGGACTACCAGCGGATGAGACTGCAAATTAGTGGGGCGCTTGGCGTCCCGCTAGAGATTGCGGACGATACGTAGAGACATCATCAGTTCACAGCGTCCGCCCCCTCCACATCACCTGCCACCCCTCACTCCGTCTGCTTGATCCGCTCCAACAGCTCGGCGCTGAGCTGCTGCGCCTCCGCGACCTGCTCGGCGGTCATGAGGCGGCGGTTGGCCGGAAGAGCCGGAAGTCGTCGCGGGTTCCCCCCGCACCGTCGAGTTTGGGTGGCGGCGCCGGGCCTCCAAGGTTCAGCTTGCGGGTTCGACCTCGGTGGCGCAAGATTGCAAAACAATCTACTTGACGCACGGAACGCCGGTCAATTACGCTGGCTGTCGTGGCGGATTCTCTCAAGAAAAAACTCTGGAACGTGATCAGCCAAGCTAGGACAACAGAATGGCTGCTCCGGCTCTTGCTTGGTTCTCTTGTCGCGGCCAAGGCTGTGATTCCTAGCGGCTTCCTCGAAAACCCATTTATTCCTCTGGCTTACTTTTTCGGAGTCATACTGGTAACTGGCCTATTCGTGAAGGCTGTAAAATTCGGCTGGCGCAAGTTGAATCCACCGACTATCACAATTGAGCTGTGCCGCGGGTCCGATGCATCACTAGTGCTCTCTCCGTCCCTTGACGGTAAATATTACGGGACATGCCAGATTCTCAATTCAGATTTTGGTTCGCAACGACCTTTCGACATGTATTGGGACGATAGTCCTAGACTGAAGGGAAAATACATCCGCTCAAAAGACAAGGCAACAATTGTGCTGGCCATTAAAGACAAGAAGTCGGATCCTGCTACATTTTATTATCGTCTGGGCGGCGCGGTTATTCAACGTGAACCATTGAGGCACGTCACTAATAGAAAACTGCCGTTAGAGTGGCGCCATGTACGTACTGAGTTCAGGTGCGACCAATCTCCACACGTATGGAACCACGAATACAGATTCCGTTTGGGCAAGGGATTTAGATTCGAGATTGAAGAGGTTGAGCCAACGCTGACTTGAACGAATTCCTTGCCGAGACGCCAGAATCCAATCGCACTTAGCGGTTGCTTGTCTGAGACTGCCATGCGCATTATTGCTTCTCCTGATTCATCTAATTCTTGGTCGTCTGTAATTCGATGAACCTCACAGTCCCTCTTCCCACGCCCCCACCAGCCACGCCCACGCGACACCCCCCTCGATCTCGCCGGCCTCCCGCGCCGCCGCCTCGCTGAGGCCGGTGGGCTCGGCGTGGTCGGGCCGGTAGAGGATCATGGTGCCGCTTCGTTCTAGCGCGTCGTGAAGCGCCTCGAGAACTGCATCTCGACAGAGGGGCAAGTCCTCAAGACACCCTCCAGCGCCGCCGCTTCCATCACATCGACGGTCAGATTGTACTTGAGCTTGACCTTCACGACCGTATCCGCGAACCAACAGCGGTTGCTTGTCGGCAGCCATTCCGCTGCGTCCTTGTCCGACTTGACGCGCCGGTTGAGATCGGGTTCGGCCAGCGTCAGGTTGAGCGGGTCGTTGGCGAATTCCCTCTTTCTCTCGGGCGTTGCGGCGCACAGGCCGCTGTCGTGCGCCTCGGAGCGGGCTACCATGTGCTCGATGTCCGTTGCGGTCTGCGAGGCGAACCACACGCCGGTGTAGGGGCTGTAGACGCCGCCGAGCGACTCGACCACGGTGTTCTCGACGGACGGGGAATAGCGGTAGTCGTTCGCGCTGTAGTCCGAGCAGCGTTTCTCCGGCACGATGACCAGGCTGCGCCAGGTCTGGCCTGCGAGGATGGCGGGGAAGCACAAAGCGATGACCAGGATTCTCATGGATTCTCCCCTCCTGCGGATCGAGCCCGCCTCGGTGTGGGGTGTCCGGGCAACCACTATACACCCCGGTTCACGTGCCGGTTCGCGATTCCGCTGCGTCACCGATCTGGACTTCGATATCGACGGATGACCGCAGCGTCCAAAAGGAATCGATCAGTGAGGTAAGATTTGTTGATCGGAGGGGGAAGTGTACAGGATATTGTCCATCGACGGGGGCGGAATCCGAGGTGTGATTCCGGCCGTCCTGCTGACCGAGATGGAAAAGCGGACGGAAGAGCCCATCTGTGAATTGTTCGATCTGATTGCCGGAACGTCTACAGGCGGTATTTTGGCTGCGGGCCTCACCGTCCCCGAGTGGTCGGGCTCGCAAACGCCCAAATTCGAGGCGTCGGCCCTTCTGAGGGTCTATGAGGATCGTGGAAAGGAGATATTCGCACGTTCCCTCTGGGACGGCATCACCTCGCTAGGTGGGCTTGCTGACGAGAAGTATCCGAGCAACGGAATCGAGACGGTGCTCGACGACACGTTTGGCAATGCAAGACTTGCGGACACGCTCACCGAAATTCTCGTGACCAGCTATGAGATTGAGACGCGCCAACCCTACTTCTTCAAATCGACCAAAGCTCGCGGGAAATCGAGCCCAAATGACCTACTGCGGGAGGTAGCCCGCGCCACGTCTGCCGCTCCAACCTATTTCGAACCGGCTAAAGTACCAACGTTTAACAACAGAAGAACACGTTATTTGGTCGACGGTGGAGTCTTTGCCAACAATCCCGCGCTGTGTGCGTACGCAGAAGCGCGGAAGTCCGGCAAGGACCCAGAGCAGATCCTTCTTGTCAGCCTTGGAACAGGTGTGGCGACCCGACCGATCCCTTACGAACAGGCTAAAAACTGGGGAAAAATTGAATGGATTCGACCGATCCTGAGCGTCATCATGGACGGCGTAGCCGATGCCGTCGATTATCAGCTGCGGCAACTGCTCCCGCCCACAGGTAACACCCCCCGGTATCATCGCTTCAACATCGAGCTAACGGAGGCTCTCGATGACTTGGACGCGACACACACGGCAAACATTAAAGCTCTAAAACAGGAAGCGAGGCGAATTCTTGATGGAAGGACACGAATGGGCAAGAAGTTCTCGGCCCTTTGCGGTCAGCTCCACCGGCTGACGGAGACCGAATGAAGCAGCCACGGGACTGCCATTTGTCGTGGAGCAAGCTTGCACCGCGTTAGGAATAACTCAATAGGATCAAGCGCGCTTGCTTCTCCTCCGATAGTCTAATCGAGCTGATTGCCAAAATGATTTCAAGATCTTCGAGAACAGCCGGATTGTTTCGAGTAACTTTCACCTCTTTCCAAAGTCTTGTTGGATTTTGCACTCTGATTATGACACCTGGATCGTGGAAGCTATTAACCCACTTCGAAAACTCCATTTTCAGATCATGGAATACCGCACTTACCGATGCGGCAGTTTCATGGTCAATCTCTATGGCTCGACGCACATCGTCAAACATCGCAGATTGAGCAAAGGCATTGAGGCCCACGGCTCGGGTCAAGAGTTTATGGCTTATCTCGCTCTTTTCCAAGGCACTGTACTTGATGTAGCCCTGTGGAGATCCATTCAATTCGATAACCATCTGGTCATCGCTGGGGACCACACTTAGCTCTCTCTTTGCAAGTTCAAAACCCGGATCTTTGGCCGAATCCAATAGCTTTCCACTCCTCAGTAATGAAGCTCGAACTAGAACCCTCCTCCCAAAGTGATCGATGCCAGTCCATAGTCGATTCTTCAATGGAGGACCCAAATTCCCGTCCTTATTGGGTGATTCAAATATTTCGAGTTTCACCTCGTGCTCTGTAAACTTAAGATAGATCGTAGAGCCTACTGTTAGGAGTGTACAAAACATTCCTAACACAATACAGAGATATGATAACCATCTAGGAGCTTTGAGCTTATACAAGACTACCCCACAAGCGAGAATCCCAACCGCTGGTCCGGACGTCTGAATCAGGTCAAAAAGCATGCTTTCTCCTTCGTCGTTCGGCAGCCTCGCTAGCACTTGATCCTATTGTTGAGGACGCTTCCGCGTGAGCGCTTGCTTGATCGAGCGCGCGATACCCACCGCCACGACGGTCACGCAGAAGCCAATGAGAAGAACCAGTCCCTGACCGGCGCGCGTGGTGGGCTCGACCCAGAACACGAGGCCGATGCCGACGAGCACGCCGAGCGTGCCGCCGATCCTGAGCTTCCTAATCTTCTCGAGCATGTCACCCACTTATGAGACTGAACACAAAGAGGATCCCGGGACCGAAGCGATCGGCCCACAATCTCAGCGTCACGCGCAGGCGCTCGAGATTCCAGCCACTGCGCCAAAGGGCGGGATTTCTCTGGATGTCGTCGGCCCAGGCTCGGAACCGCTCCTTCGCTTGCTCGCTGGTGGTCACGCTGGAGAGATCCATGACCAGCACGGGCACGTTCGCCTGCCCGAAGTTGGTCGATGGTGACCAAGCGAGCAGGTACGGTCCGCGGCCACGGAGATTCTCATCGTCGCTCGCGCGCGTCGCTTTTTGGATGGCGTCGATGGAGGTGATGAGGTCGATACCGGCTACAATCTCGGCGCACCGGCTCTGCGGGGTTTCGTCTGCGTTAGTGTCGTTGAGACTGTTTGCAAGATCGGGGTTGGAGATTGGCCAAGCTGTGGCCATCTGGTCTTTCAGCGGCACCCCCTGGTCAACCAGCTCCAGCGCCGCCGGAAGAGTCGCCAGAAAACCCTCGCAGATCGCCATGTAGCGATTCTCAGACTGTGACGTTGCCTCCGACCGGAATGCCAGGATGCCATAGGCGGCAAATTCCTTTAGCGGATGCTGACCGTCACCGATAAACAGGCTCGACGCCCTGACCTCGGGGACGGCTAGCAAAATTTCGGGCGCGGTTCGGGACATGGGCACGGTTCCGGACTCGGGCGGGGCGGGCGGGGGTGGGGGCGGCGGCGGCGGGTGTTTGGGATGGCGTGACCCGCAGCTGGCCAGCGTCAGCGCCAGCACGGAAAGGGCAAGAATCGTCGCCGGCCTCGGATACGTCTGTTGCATCGCTCTCGTCTTCACACAAACGTCCTCGCCATCCACTTCACCTGCGCGACGACTCCTATTCACACGCGTCCAAAGTACCGGTGAAGACTCATGGAACGTGCTCACCAGCGTCACATCTTCTTCCGAATGCTTACAGCCTCTTCGACAATCCTTGGCAAGTTTGCCCTGATCCAGCCGTATCGCTCCTGGCTATCAATTCCATGGGGGTTGTAACACTTGACGATCGACGAGAGCCCATTCCCGCTCACGTTAACGGTGATTCCGTTAAACGGATTGCGTCCCTTGCTCGCTGTTCTTTCGTCCTGGTCCTTGAGGCCGTGGATATAGATACCGACCACGCCCATTCCCTTGTTCCAGGACTCGATGATTTCATGGTTAATCCAAGGCCGACCCGCTGTGTTGCTTCCAATGAGGACAACGGTGCAAGTCCGGCCGCGCATCTGATTGGCAATCCATTGCTTGATGGCTGGCTTGCCGCCACGCTTTACGGTTTCCCAAGCGTTGTCTGACACGGGGGCGTTGCCGTCAACCATCCCCATCTTCCGCACTTGTGCCGCCCGCCAGCTGTCGGCGTCGTAGTGGAAGCTAAAGAACACTCGTCGAGTCATGTTTCAGTCCTCTTACGCGCAGATCACCAGCAGCACCGCTATGGCCACGGCAGTGATTGTTCCGTGAAACAGCCCGAGCGTAGGAGATAAGGCGACACGCATTGTACAACTCACCTGTGTCTCAAAGGATTGTGTATCCATTGAATAATCGACCGACGCAGCATCCAACACGCGAGCATGGTCGTAGAGTTTCCGGAAGAGGCGCTCCTGGCGCAGAAAGTAAGCATCAAGCGCCCAAAACATGAATGTCGGAAAGAAGGCTAGATAGACGAATCGTGCATTGCCATTTGCTGCCGCTAGCGCGAACAGAGCTGCGACCAACGTAACGCTCCACCTCTTGATAAGGAATGAATTGCTGGCCATCCTAGTGATGGCCGTTTGAATCATCCCAAGATGAGCAACCTTATTATCCATACCAGTCCTGCCCAAACCGTCAACTTGCAGTTACACCCAGCGCCCTCGATCGCTCTGGAAATACCTTAGTACCGCAATCACAACGTCCTCCCCGTCCACATCACCTGCCCTTCACCCAAACGTCTTCGCCATCCACTTGACCTCGCCGATAGTCACGGCGTCGCGCTCCCACCGCATCGGCTTGAATCCGGGGTGGTCGCTGCGAAGCTGCCAGCGGCCCCTGTCGTCCTTCGCAGCCCGCTTCACCACCACGCCGTCGCTGGTGCGCACGACGAAGATGTGTCCGGCCAAGCGCCGCCGCCGGTTGCGGTCAACGAGGATCGAGCAGCCCTCGGGCAGCGTCGGCTCCATCGACTCGCCCACGATGCCGATCACGATGCAGCGCCGTGGGTCCAGCCCATGCTCTTCCAGCCAGTCGCCGCGGAAGTAGACGAAGCCGATTTCGGTTTCATCGATGTCCTGAGCACCGCCGCCAGCCGAGCCCACGAACTCCGACACCGCAATCGGGCGCCCGTCCGGGACCGCGTAGGGTTCGGTGCGGATCACGCGATCGGCCAAGGCGTCGCGGTGGTCGAATGTCCGCTGGCCAATTACGCGCTGCGGGAGTGATTCGGAGAGGAGTTCGGCGGCCGGCGTTGGATCGTCGGTGAGGCCCGCAAGGTAGTCGATTGAGACGTTCAGCACTGTCGCTGCCCGCGTCCACTTCTCAGCCGACAGGCCGATCCTCTTGGCCTCCACGTGGGAGATTAGCGTTCGGTCGCAGTCGAGATTGACAGCGAACTCGAACTGGGACAGCCCTGCGCGTTTCCGCGACTCTGCTAGCCGCTCGCCAAGCACCTCCTGAATCTATCAGTGTCAAGGGTGTTGATACGTGATTTAAAATCACCTGCACTCATCAGTGTGATTCTCAATCACGTACACGAGATCAAAGCTCGCATGGCCCGATTGGGCTTGCCGCAGGAGAAACTAGCCGCTCTGATCGGGATCCACCCGACACTCCTGAGCCGCTACTTTCGGGGCCTTCGCAAGCCTCCCCCCGACTTCGAGGCCAAGGTCAACGCCGCCCTCGACCGCCTGGAGGCCGCCGAGCGGGCCGCCGAGGAGGCACGCCAGCGCGTGCTCGCGGGGGGTGCGGCGTGAGGGACCTCCATTCTCACATCGAAGAGATCGCCGAGACGCTGGCCCCGGAACACGGGCCGGAGTCCCCGAGCGAGGCGGTCAAGCGGCTCCTCGACTACTACGAGCGGTTGGACCATCCGGACCGCTACGGATTCGTCGCGGTCCTGCTCTACGAAATGGTGGTGCTGCGGGTTCGCGATCGTGCGCAGCAGTTGTCCGGGGGTGCGGCGTGTGGGTAGGAGGACGAAAAAGCGTGGCGTTCACCCGCATCGCAGCGTTTGCTGGCGTCTTTGCGACCGGCTTCGCCTTCGGGGGCTTGGTGCAGCTTATTCGCGATTCCGGCGAGGGGGCGCGGATTTACACGATCTCCTGCGCGGCCCTCGTCACCGTCATGAACGTGCTATTCGCGTGGTCCCACACATGGGACCTGCAGGCCCTCGACAGGCTCTTTACGTCGTTGTACGGAGAGATCCGACGTCGAAAGGAGTTGCGGGAGCGAATCCGCAAGGAGGGGCAGCGGTGACGCGCTTACGCCTGCTGCTGTCTCAGCCTGATTCGCTTCGTGAGGCTCGTGCCGGTGCCGTGCTCCGACTCCAGGCAGATCTGAAACCGGACTTGCATCACATCCGGACAGCTCGACTCGCACGCGAAGGCACCCTGCCGTACGGGAGGATCGAAGCGGATCGCTCGCGACCATGGCCCGGTTGGCTTGGTGCCGTGATGGGCAATGCGGTATCGCTTCCACCGCGGCACCGCGACCCCCGAGACGAGCCAATCGGGAGCCCCGGTGCGCGCCTTAGCCAGAAAGTGCAGCGCGCGCTCGCTCTCACTCCCGACCGGTTGGATTTCCATGTCCGGCGCGTCGCGATGCCGCTGGTACTTGTAGCTCAAGAGTCCAAGCCTTGCGGCCGCGGACACGCTGATCGCCGTGATCAAGCCTACGGCGAACGTCAGGGCCTCGAACAGACTCAAGTTTCCTCCTGCTTCCTCAGGGGGACGCGGGGCGGCTGTTTGCGGCAGCCGTTCCGCACATCCAGAGCCTGCCAGTGGCTCCGCGAGTGGGCCGACACCGTGCTCGCCGCCATCTTCGCGCTGCTGGTCATGGGCATCGCGGCGCTCATCGCAATCGCGCTCGCGGGGCGCCCATGAGGGCCGCCGGGCATCCGCCGACAGAAAGTAAAGGAAGGAAACGATGACAGAGACCAACAACAGTCAGTCGGCCATTGCAGCTGCGATGGCCGAGCTCACGCGCATCGAGCGCGACTCCGAGAACAAGCACGCGGGGTACCGCTACGCGAGCGCCGATGCCGTGTTCGACTCGCTCCGGCCCTTGCTCGCGAAGCACGGGCTGATCATCCACTGCTCCGAGACGGCCTTCCAGGTCGAGGAGCGCAACGGCAAGTTCTGGGCAACCGCCCGGTACGAGCTCAAGCTCGGCGATTCCGCGCCGGAGGCCCGCACGGTCTACGGCTGGCTGACCGGACCGCAGACGGCGGGAGCGCTGGCCACCTACGCCGTCAAGTACTGGCTGCGGACCAAGCTGCTGCTCAACACCGGCGAGCCGGACGCGGACGCGGAGCCGAAGCGGGCACCGCGGGCGGATGCCAGGCCGAAGCCGGGCGAGAAGCCGAAGCCCGCGACCGAGCTGCAGCTTGCTCGCATCCGGTGGTACGCGAACTCGTCGCGGCTGAAGGAGCGCACGCGGAACCACCTCCTCGCCAGGCTCGAAGTCAATTCGATCGCGGCGGCCGCAGCGGGCAAGATGATCGCGGATCTGGAAAAGAACATCGGCGTCCTCGTGCATTCCAGGCAGCGGGAAGACCTCATGCAGCTGCACGGGAAAGCGGAGAAGGCTGGCGCGGCGGGCCTGGCCGAGCGGCTGGCAGCGGCGCTGAAGGACCCCGACCTGATGGCGGACGCCGCGCAGGCGCTCGGGATCGAGGCCCGCGAGGAACTCACGGCTCCGTCCCTTCGCGAGGAGAAAGCGGAATGACGAGGGAAACCGAGTTCCAAGTCACGGAAGACAGCACGATCGTTTGGGTGTGGTGGTACCGGGGCGTCGCGACCTCGGAGGTTCACGCCAGCTTCGGTTATGCGGAGCCGACCCTGCGGTACCAGGGCCTGCCGCACGAGACGGCGGAGCGTGTGTTCCTGGCGCTCAAGGAGATCGCGGAGATTCAGCCGCTCTGCCTGGCCATCAGGAATGCCCGCGAGCGGTGGGGGAATCGGGAGGCGGCGAAGGACGAGCGCTGCAGCTACCTTCCTCTCTCGATCCACGACGCGGAGGCGTTCCTGGCCGGGCTGCAGGAGGTGGCGGCATGAGGTTCACGAACGTTCGCAACCTGCCCGAGCCGTATGTCCGCGCGGTCATCAACGATCCCTACAAGGGCGGCGGCGACATCAGCGTGACGTCGCTGATCAAGCCGCCGCAGATGCGGGCGCTGGAGATCGCGCACGACGACGAGATCACCGAGGATGTCGCCGACCGCGTATGGGCGCTGCTCGGCCAGTCCGTGCATGCGGTGCTGGAGCGCGTCGGGGATGCCGATGCGTTCCACGAGGAGCGGCTGTCAATGCCAATCGACGGCTGGACGGTCAGCGGCCAGATTGACCGCTACGTCGAGGACGGCTCGCTGATCGACTTCAAGGTGACCTCGGCGTGGGCCATGAAGCCCGGCCAGCCGCTGAAGCCGGAGTGGGCGTGGCAGCTGAACTGCTACGCGCAGCTCTGGCGGGCCAGCGGGTTCGAGGTCAGCGGCGCGTCGATCATGGCGATCCTGCGGGACTGGAACCGTCGCGAGGCGCAGCGCAACGACGGCTACCCGCAGAGGCCGGTGGTCCTGCGGCGTGTCGAACTCCTGCCGCCCGATGAAGTGCTCGCGTACATGCGCGAGCGCGTGCAGCTACATCGGCAGGCGCTTGCCGGGGAGCACCCGCCCTGCACGCCCGCCGAGCGGTGGGCCAAGCCGGACGTGTGGGCCGTGACCAAGAAGGGCAACAAGCGGGCGGCGAAGCTGTGCCCCGCGCCGGAGGAGGCGGACGCGGTGGCCTCGCAACTAGGCGAGCGCACGGGCAAGCCGCACGTCGTCACCTACCGTCCGGGAGAGTCCACGCGCTGCGAGCACTACTGCGCGGCGGCTGCGTTCTGCGGCCAGTGGAAGGCGATGCGGGCCGAGCAGGAGGCGGCGGCATGACGGGACTGGCAATCGGCAGGGATGCAATCACCCTCTCGCCGGACTGGCCGCTGGCGTTCGACCGCGAGGCGGACGCGCAGGCCGTGGCGAGGATGTTCGAGACCGGCGAACTAGGCGCCGGGGCGTCGCCGGTTCCGTGGCGTACCGGATCCAAGGTTCCGACGAGTCTCTACGACGCGACGGGGCAGCCCGTGGGCCGCGCCGCCAGCGCGCAGCTCGCGATGGCGATCGTCCGGGTGGCGAACCGGGACGTCTGCAAGCGTTGCCGGCTCAAGGAGTTGCGGGCGCTGCGGGAGGGTCTGGCGGCATGAGCGAGACCACGCAAGCCAGCACGAAACTGAAGCGACACCCCCTCTCAGCCGTGTGGGGCGGCATGCCGCCGGAGCAGTTCGCCGAGCTGGTCGACGACGTGCGCGAGCACGGCCTGCTGTACCCGGTCGTGGTGCTCGACGGGCAGGTGCTCGACGGCTGGCACCGCTACCGGGCCGCGCTCGAGGCGGGCGTTGAGTGTCCCACTCGGAAGTTCGTCGACGGCGACGCTGCCGGGTACGTGATCCGCAACAACGCGCTGCGGCGGAACCTCACGGCCTCGCAGCGGGCCGCGATGATCGTCAAGTGCCGGGAGTGGAAGCCGCTCGGTGCGAACCAGAATTCGGGAGGGTCGGAACCCGGTTCCTACCCTCCAGCGGACTCCAGTTCCGAAGCATCCGAATCAGAGATGGCGGCGGAAGCCGGCACGTCCGACCGGACCATCCGCGACGCCAAGGCAGCCGAGCGCGCCGGACTCGGTGACAAGGTGCGCTCGGGCGAGATGTCCGCCAAGGCTGCCGCGAAGCAAGCGCGGAAGCAGGCCGGGCCGGAGCCGGAACAGCCCGGCAAATGGACGCAGGCAGAGGCGGAAAAGCTCGACGCGCTGACGATCCGCTTCATGGAATTGCACGCCGTGCTGCGCGACTCCGCGCCGCGGGTCCTGATCGAATTCGCGCCCAGGACCGCGAGGGACAGGCTGCGCTCGGCCGCCAGGCGCGTGGTCGATTGGGTCACCGGCACCCTCGAAGTCCCGAAAACGAAGGCCTACGACGCACTCGCGGTCCGGGCCCGGCAGCTATCGCGGGAGGCCCAGGAGAAAGCAGCCCTCATTGATGACCTGGAGGAGCGGGTCGCGTTCATCCAGGCCGAATCGGAACCGGTCGCGGCCGTGCGCGAGGCGAAGTTCCACAGCTACCGAGCCCAGATCAGCACGCTCAAGAGCCAGGTCGCGCACTGGCAGGCCAAGTACGGCGAGGCCGAGCGCGAGAACAAGGCGTTGCGCAGGCGGCTGCGGGCCCACGGGGAGAGCATCAAGCCGTGACGCTCCGGGAATACCAGGTCAAGGCGCTGGCGGCGCTGCGCCGCGCTCTCGGGGGCAAGCCGTGATCGAGCTCCGCGACTACCAGCTGGCGTCCATCGAGGGGCTGCGGCAAGGGCTCCGCGAGGGCCATTTGCGGCAGATTCTGTGCGCGCCGACAGCTGCCGGGAAGACGGTCATGGGAGCGCACCTGATCGCCGAGGCGCTGGCCAGGGGCCGCAAGTCCGCCTTCGTCTGCGACCGCGTGGCGCTCGTCCGCCAGACCTCGCAGCGGTTCGCCGAGTTCGGCATCCCGCACGGCGTCGCGCAGGGCCGGAACACGTTCGGGCGCTCGCTGCCGGTGCAGGTGTGCTCGGCGCAGACGATCGAGAAGCGCGGCTTCCGGCCGGACCTCGACCTCGTGATCGTGGACGAGGCGCATACGCAGCGCAAGGCCACGATGCAGTTCATCCGGGGCATCGGCAAGCCGGTCGTCGGCCTGACCGCCACGCCGTTCTCGAAGGGCCTGGGGCAGGTCTACACGCGCGTCGTCAACGTGACGACCACGGACAAGCTGATCGCCCAGGGCTGGCTCGCGCCGCTCAAGGTGTACGCCGCCCGCGAGATCGACATGAAGGGCGCCAAGACCGGCGCGGGCGGGGAATGGCTCGCCTCGGAGGTCCAGCGGCGCGGCACCAGGATCGTCGGCGACATCGTCTCGTGCTGGAAAGAGAAGACCGAGAAGCATTTCGGCGGTCCGGTCAAGACCATCGCGTTCTCCGCGACGGTCGATCACGGGGCGGAGCTTTGCCGTGCGTTCCAGGCAGCCGGGCACGACTTCCGGCAGATCAGCTACAAGGACGGCAACGACGGGAAGCGGGCGGCGCTGATCGAGGCCTTCCGGCGGGGCGAGATTCTGGGCCTCGTGAGCTGCGAGGCGCTGGCGAAGGGATTCGACGTGCCGGACATCCTGTGCGGGATCTGCGCGAGGCCCTATCGCAAGTCGCTGGCCGCGCACATCCAGCAGATCGGGCGCGCCATGCGCTCGGCTCCCGGCAAGCAGTACGCCTTGTGGCTCGACCACGCCGGGAACTACCTCGGGTTCCTCGACGCGACGCTGGAGTTCTTCGCCAGCGGCGTCAGCGAGCTGGATGACGGCGAGCGGGCCAGGACCGTCCGCAAGCAGCGCAAGCGCGGGAGTCTCGACTGCCCCCGCTGCGGCTACGTGTTCCCCGCTGGCGAGAAGGCGGGCCTGTGTCCTTCCTGCGGGCTCGAGCGCGGACGCGGACGCTCGCGGGTCGAGGTGACGGCGGGCCGCATGGTGGAGGTCACCGGCGAGAGGGGCTGGGACGAGAACCGGGCCTTCGTCTGGACCCATATCCAGCGGATTGCCGCGCAGCGCCACGGCAGCAACAGGGCTGCCGCCCGCAGTTTCGCCCTGGCGCAGTTCAGGAACTGGTTCGGGGACTGGCCGCGCGACGCCTACCGGCCCGACCGCGGCCCGGCGGACGAGCGGGTCGCGCGGCGCGTGCGGCAACAGCTGAACAAGTGGCGGCGGCGGCAATTCGCCATTGCCGCTTCCGGGCAGCATCGGCAGGAACGGAGGGCGGCGCCATGACGCACTGGCCGAAGACCGCCGAGCAACTCAAGGCCGAGGGCTACAGGGGCGCCCACCGGGGCGAGTGCCGCTCGTGCGGCCATAGAATCCTCTGGACGGAAACCCCGAACGGAAAGCTCATGCCGCTGGACGAGCTGTGCGACGGGCCGCACGAACCCGTATGGGAGTCGCACTTCGCATCTTGCCCGGACGCCAAGGCTTGGAGACGGACCGGGAGCAAGGAGGCGGCGTGAGAAACCTGCTCGACCCCGAGATCAACCGCTACCGGCTCACCAACCGCGCGGTCATCGAACACTGCGGCAACGTCGGCGACGGCATGGGCGGTGTGTTCTTGGTGCCGCTGCCGCGCCCCAAGGGAAAGCCCGGCCATCCTCTTGCGACGGTGGTCGCAAGCGCCGGCGGCGGCTGGGACCACGTCTCCGTCAGCCTGCGGACACGCTGTCCCGCGTGGAACGAGCTTGAGCACGTCAAGCGGCTGTTCTTCCGGCCCGGGGAGGTGGCCATGCAGCTGCACCTGCCGCCGTCCGAGCACATCAGCCTGCACCCGAACTGCCTGCATCTGTGGCGGCCGACCGACCGGGACATTCCCCGGCCTCCAGTGGAGATGGTCGCGTGATGCCGCACATGCACGACCCGCCCAGCTACGACGAAGTGGCCAGCGCCTTGTCTTACATTTCCCCCGAGGACCGCGAGACGTGGGTGCGGATGGCGATGGCGGTCAAGAGCGCCCTCTGGGATGACGGCTGGAGCGTGTGGGATGCGTGGTCGCAGGGTTCCGACCGCTACAAGGCGCGGGATGCGCGGGCGGTCTGGCGCTCGGTCAGGGCGCATGGCGCGGTCGGGGTCGGATCGCTGTTCGCCGAGGCGAAGCGCAACGGATGGACAGGCCGGACGCGGGCGAGAGTCGCGCCGCCCCGGCCGTCCGCGCCGCCGCCGAGAGAGGACAGCCGGCCCACGCCGGAGCAGGCGGCGAGAACCGCGAGGACCATGCTGGCCGAAGCCGCGCTGGCCACGCATCCGTACCTGGAGCGCAAGGGATTCCCCGACACGCGCATGCTCGTGCGGGAAGGCGCGTTGCTGGTTCCCATGCGGCCTGTCGACAATTACTCGCAGGTCGCAAGCCTCCAGGCGATCCGCCCTGACGGGAGCAAGAAGTTCCTGTGGGGCGGGCGGGCCGGCGGGTGCGTCTACCACCTGGGCTCGGGCCGGGAGCAGTGGTGGTGCGAGGGCCTGGCTACCGGGCTGTCGGTGCAGGCCGCGCTCAAGAGACTCTATCGGAGGGCCTGTGTTAGCGTCTGCTTCTCGGCCCACAACCTCTCCCGCGTGGCGCGGCGGGGAATCGTCGTCGCGGATCACGATGCGAAATCCGGGGCGGGCGAGGCCGCCGCCAGACGCACCGGCCTGCCGTTCTGGCTGCCGCCTGAACCGGGCGACGCCAACGACTTTCACCAGGAGCACGGACTGGACGCGCTGGCCGAGCAGTTCCGGCGGGTCCTGGTCCGTTCGAGGAGAGCAGCATGATGATTGACGACGCGATCCGAACAGCCGTCGGCGAAGCCATTACCGATGCTCTCAGGAACGTCACGGTCGAGAAGCGTCTCTACACAATCGCGGAAGCGGCGGTCTATCTGGGCCGCTCGCGGGATGCCGTTGCCCGCATGGTCAGGGAAGGGCACTTGTCGGTTACGTCCCACGACAGCAGGATTCTCATCGACGTTCTCGAACTCGATGAGTATTGCGAGCGGGTCAAGCATCTCCATGAGGCAGCAGCGTAGAATGGCCCCGATGGCATACGGCGACGGCACGATCGAGGAACGCGGCACAGGCCGCTGGAGGATCACCTGGTACGCCGCAGGCGTGCGCCGTCGCAAGACGATCCGCGGCACGGTGACCGACGCTCGCCGCACCCTGCGCCGCGCACTGGTGGAAGCCGACCGAGGCAAGTTCATAGACCACCGCAAGGTAACCGTCTCCGAGTTGCTGGATGACCTCCTGGACGACTATCGGGCAAAGCTGCAGGACGTGAAAACGTGCGAGGGACGGATCAGGAATCTCACGCCATTCTTCGGCAAGCTCCTTGCCTCCCGAGTCGGAACCAACACCGTGCGCGCCTTCGTGCGGAAACGGAAAGCCGCCGGAGTCAAGGACAGCACGATCAACCGTGACATCGCGGCACTCAAGCGAGCGTTCCGGCTTGGCTACCAGCACAGTCCCCGGAAGGTCGTCAGCGTCCCGTACCTGCCGATGGCCGGACCCGAGTCGCCGCCTCGGGAGGGATTCTTCACACACGAGGAGTTCATGCGGCTGCGGTCCAACCTGCCGCCGGAAATCGCGCAGTTGGTGACGTTCCTCTACCACACCGGCTGCCGAGTCGGGGAAGCCCGCGGCATCCAATGGCAGAGTGTTTCGTTCGAAGATGCGAGGATCCGGCTCTTGAAAACCAAGAACGGGCGTCGTCGATCGATTCCGGTGACGCGTGAACTGCTGGAGCTGCTGCGCGGGCTGCGGCTCGAAAGGGACCAGCTCTGGCCGGAATCTTCGTTCGTCTTCTCTCGCGGAGGCAAGCGAATCCTGAGCTTTCGAAAGTCATGGGAGAATGCCTGCAGAGCCTCTGGATTACCAGGGCGGCTGGTTCATGACCTGCGTCGCACGGGGGCTCGGAATCTCGTTCGTTCGGGGGTTGCCGAACACATCGTAATGGCGATCGGCGGATGGCGGACCCGAAGCGTATTCCAGCGCTACGACATCGTCGATGATCGGGATCTCGGCAACGCAGCTGCGGCACTGGACCGTTATCTCGACGCGAAAGACTCGGCACGGACGGGCCTGAAGAGTACGGAGATGGTGAATTGACAGCAGCCACGACTCAATCGAACCGCCCCAAAACCGCATTGCGGGTCGCAGGTCCAGGTTCGTAAGTTGCTGATAAATAATGGTGCCCGGGGTGGGACTCGAACCCACACGTCCTTGCGAACAACGGATTTTAAGTCCGTTGCGTCTACCGATTCCGCCACCCGGGCATTCTGAGACAGCTTCTATCTTAGGCTGGATTGAGCCGTGGTTGCCGAAGGCCCGATCGCTCGAAGACATGCCTAGCAGCCGGTGTCGATTCGACAGTTTGGAGGCGGCTAGGTTCCGGCACTGCTGCTTCATTGCAAGCGAACAGCAAGGCTTCTCGTCGCCGAGTAGAACCAGGTGCCTGGTGTCGTGCAAGTTCGGTCCCGGCCGTGGGCAGCTAGCTCCAACGTCAAACGCAGCGTTCGCCGCCTCGATCGGGTCCGTCACCGCGCGTTGCCACCTGATTCGGGCTTGTCGGCCTCCCCCGCTGTTCGTCCAGCGGTTTGATTCCATGGATTGCTAGCGATACTGCGTGCAGCGCAAAGGACCTTCAAGCGGGGCAGCTCACGGTATGGGTGCATCGGTCAACAGGCGGTGCTCCGGGCACGCAGACGCAATCTGAGGTTGACGAGACCATATTGACAGCGGATGGCCTATCTAGGTGCTCACAGACCGCAGCCGGCGAATGCAAAGTTGGGATCGGCGTCGGACCACCCCGGGGGTACCCAGCGTCGATGAAACAATCCATGCGGAGTCCCAGGGTTTTCCGGTTCAAGACCGAAAACTCCCCCTCGCTCTGCTTGCCAAGATTAGGGGACTGAGGGCAAGTGGCTGCGGCAAGAATGCTTTCAAGATGCAGAGGCCGTTGCCCCCCAGACAACGCGGCACCGGCAAAGGAGCTTATTCAATGAACGTTCGATGGAGCGCCGACCTATCCCGGTGTCTCAAGATCTGCCAAGGCGCAATCACTTTGCTTATTTCGTGCGCGGGGGCGGTCGGCCAGCAACTCGCGCCGCTCTCCACAACGGCAGCGAGACCTAGCATGGAATGCGCACCTCTCGCGGAATTGACCGTTCCCGCGTACTCCATCCTTTCTGCCACGCAACTGATGGCTTCGGGCCGCGCCCCTGCCCGGTGCCGGGTCGTCGGCGTCTTGCCGCCTGAAATCGTCTTCGAGGTCGTGCTGCCGGACTCTTGGAACGGGCGCATCTTGATGACTGGAAACGGCGGCTACGCCGGAACTTCCCCGGACGCCCGTCAGCGAAGGCAGCGGAGCGACCGGGTCGTTTCGATGGGGTTCGTATCGGTCTACACCAATACAGGCCACGACCGCGAAGCCGAGCCGCTGGGCACTTTCGCCCTGAACAGCCGCCAAAAGGAGATCGACTACAGCTTCCGTGCCGTGCGCTTGACGATCCAGACGGCCAAGGAACTTGCGTCCCTCTATTACGATCAGGCAGCGAACTACACCTATTGGCAAGGCTGCTCGACAGGCGGGCGGCAGGGCCTGATGGCCGCCCAGCGCTTCCCCAAAGACTTCGACGGCATTGTTGTGGGCGCGCCGGTTCTGAATTTCACGGACACGCAGATCTGGGGAGCATGGAACGCCCAGGCTCTCCGCGAGGCACCGATCAGTCTTCCCAAGATCGGCGTTGTCGCCGACGCGGTCTACGCTCGCTGCGACGGCCTTGACGGGCTGGAAGACGGACTGCTGGACGACCCTCGCGATTGTGACTTCGTTCCCGAGCGCGACCTTCCGCGGTGCGAGGCAGCCGACGACGAACTCTGCTTCAGCGATGCGGAGGTGGGCGCCCTCGAGAAGATCTACGGAGGAGTTGTCAGCCGCGGGAAGGTCCTGTTTCCGGGGTTGCCGTTCGGCGCGGAGGCGAAGCCCCCGACCGGACAGCGCCAGTCCAGCGGATGGAATGGATGGCTCATCAGCGAGAATCAACGTTCTCGGCAGGAGGTCTTCGCCGAGACGTTCCTTCGATTCATGGCATTCGAGCCGGACGAGCCGGATTTCGACTTGCGGGAATTCGACTTTGACAGCGACCCGCGCCGCATGGAGTTCATTCGGTCGATCCTCGACGCCAAGGATCCTGACTTGACGCGATTTCGGGACGCGGGCGGCAAGATGATCATGTATTTCGGATGGGCCGACACAGCCCTGAACCCGCTAATGGGTGTGAACTACTATGAGGGCGTCCAAGCTGTCACTGGCCCCGAAACCAAGGACTTCTTCCGGTTGTTCATGGTTCCGGGGATGTTCCACTGCGGAGGAGGCCTGGGAGTGTTCCAGACCGACTACCTTGGCGCGCTGATGGATTGGGTGGAGTCCGGCGAATCCCCGGAACGGCTCGTCGCGGCACGGGCGGTCGGGGGCGCAACAGAAATGACGAGGCCCCTGTGCCCGTATCCCGAGATCGCAAAGTACGATGGCAGCGGGGACCCCACCAGCGCCGAGTCCTTCGCCTGCGTCTCGCTCCCTAGGCCGTAGCTGCGGGCTACGGCCGACGTAAAAAGCCACGGCGGCGCCGTACGCGTCAGGCTAATGACGCGATCGGTGTTCTAGGGTCTGGTTCAGGGCGTGCTTGGAGCAACGTGACTCGAAATACTTCTGCCCCCTCGCGGCAGCAATCAATAGCTTCGCCAGAATGTGCTCGATCATTTCGGCCCGCGTGATCGGCATGACCAGGCCGCACCGCTTGATCCCCGCCGGACAGATGCCGGCAATCCGATGGATAGCTCGCAAGTGCCGTCTTCGAACTCAGGGGCAGGTCCTGAGTGACGCACCGTTCGCACACGTTGAGAAGTCGCCTTCGACGCAACCGCCAGGCTCCAGGCAAATCGGAACGTGCGTGTGCTACTCTGTTGTGCCAAATCACCCTAAAGGAGGGTCCAAGTGAACCGAAACCGCCTATTCATTGCGAGTTGCGTAGCCCTTGTCACCACGTCGATGGTGTTCTCGATCCGGGGCGACGTGCTGGACGCTCTGGGCAATGACTTCCAGCTCGACAAGCAGCAGATCGGCCTGCTGATCAGCCCTGCCTTCCTCGGGTTCACCCTGTCCATCCTCATCGGCGGCTCCTTGGTCGATTTCTTCGGCATGCGCCGACTCATGACGGTTTCCGGCCTGTTCTACGTAGTCGCGATCCTAGCCATCGTGCTCGCGCCGTTCCCGGACGGCCCTGTCGAGTCGCTTTTCGGCAATCCGATCACGATGCTGCTGTGGTTCGCAATGCTGACCCTGGGACTGGCCCAAGGACTTGTCGAGGGCGTCATCAACCCGCTATGCTCCACGCTATTCCCAGAAGACAAGACGCATCGGATGAACGTCCTGCACGCTTGGTGGCCCGGCGGTCTGATCATCGGAGGGCTGATCGCCTACTTTATTACAGTAATCATGGGATTGGCCGGGCCGGATGTCGACGCCAGCACGGCCACCTTGGGCTGGCGCATCAAGTTCCTGACCATTCCGCTCGTCGCCGTCGGATACCTGTTCCTGATTCGCGGGCAGGAATTCCCGCCTACCGAACGGGTCAGCGCGGGCGTCAGCAATAGGGACATGCTCATGGACTTGCTGCGGCCGTCCTTCATTTGCCTGTGGATCTGCATGTGGCTCACCTCGGCCACCGAGCTCGGCCCCGACCAGTGGGTCCCGTCCCTGATCACCAACCTGACGGGCATGCAGGGCATCCTGATCCTCGTTTACACGGCGGGCATCATGTTTGTGCTGCGCTTTTTCGGGGGCCCGCTAGCGCACAAGCTCTCGCCGTTCGGGCTGATGACGATATCGGCTGTCTTGGCTGCGGCCGGATTGTACTACCTCGGCTCTGTCAGCACAGCAGTCGGGGCGTTCGCGGCGGCGACGCTGTTCGGCGTCGGCAAGACCTACTTCTGGCCGACGATGCTGGGCGTCACATCCGAGCTCTTCCCGAAGGGCGGCCCAGTGGCTCTCGCCTTGATGGGCGGCACGGGCAACCTGGCCATCGCGTTCGTCCTGCCGATCATGGGCGGATGGTACGAGACCGACGGGGCCACCGCGGCCTTCCAGTACGTTTCCGTGCTCCCGATGGTGCTGGTCGTTTTCTTCGGACTGTTCTTCCTGCACTTCCATCGCAAGGGCGGCTACAAGCCGGAGCAGCTGGCGGCGGAATAACGGTTTCGAGCGCGTGAGACGGCACCCGGCACTCGTCCCGCTGTCGCGGCAGCATCACGACGGGCTGGCGCTAGGAGTGTTTATCGAGCGGGGTCTGCGCGGCGAGGCAGATCCCGCTGTTGCGGAGCGGTTGCGCAGGCAGGCGCTCGACTTGTGGGAACTGGTGCTGCGCGGCCATTTCGAGGTAGAGGAGACGATCCTCTTCCCGGCCGTGCGCGATGCCATCCCGGGGCCGCAGGTCGTGGATGAACTCGTCCGCGAGCACGCCGAGATCCGAACCGATTTCGCGGCGCTCGAGCGCACTGGAAACAAGCACCTGCCGGAGCGGCTGCGCACCCTCCGGGAGCGACTGGTACGGCATATTCGCACGGAGGAGCGCGTCTTGTTCGAATCCGTGCAGGCGAGCGTGGACGAGGATGAACTCGCCGATCTCGGACGGCGGATCTCAGAGACGCTGGCTTCCGTGTGCGTGACGATGGGAAGTGCTGCAGGCTAGCTGCACCGCCTGCTCTAGCGAGGCGGATCAGGCTATTCCTGTGCTGTTCTTCAGTCTCTCCGCGATTTGCCGATTGATGCCGCCCGTCTCGAAATCCATGGCGACGCGAATAGCATTCTTGATGGCTCGGCGCGTCGAGCGGCCATGGCAGATGATCACGCCGCCGCGCACGCCGAGCATCGGGGCCCCCCCGTACTGCTCGTAGTTGACCCGCTTTTCGAATTCCTCGAAAGCGCCCTTGGCGAGACCGTAGCCGATCTGGCGCATGACCGTGGCCTCGAGCGCCTCGATCAGTATCGTCTTGATCGTCTCCACCAAGCCCTCGCTGACCTTCAAGGCCACGTTGCCGACAAAGCCGTCGCACACGATGACGTCAGCTTCGCCGCTGAACAGGTCCCTCCCCTCGACGTTGCCGATGAACCGAATGGACTGCTGCTTTAGGAGCGACATCGTCTCGCGAGTCAACTCGTTGCCCTTGTGATCCTCTTCGCCGATCGAGAGCAGACCCACGCGCGCGTGGGGAGAGCCCAGCAGCACCCGCGAGTACACCTCGCCCATCGCTGCGAACTGAGCGAGCATTTTCGACGTGCAGTCGACGTTGGCACCGACGTCGAGGAGAAGCGTCCGTCCCCCCTTGTAAGTCGGAAAAACCTGCGCCACCGCCGGTCGGTAGACGCCTGGTATGCGGCCCATGACCTTCGAGGCCGTGGCCATGACGGCTCCGGTGTTGCCGGCGGAGACCAGCCCAGCAGCCTTCCCGTGCTTGACCAGCTGCGCTGCGACGTGAATCGAACTGTCCGTCTTGTTCCGCAAGGCCGTCGAAGGGTTGTCGTGCATCGTGACAACGTCATTGGCGTGAACGATCTCGATCTGGCCGTGCGCCGGAAAGTGCTTTTTCAATTCCGCCTGCAGTTCATCTTGCCGACCGACGAGCAGAATCTGGGCACCGAATTCCTCGGCTGCCAGCAAGCAGCCCTCGACCTCCGCGACGGGGGCGGAGTCGCCCCCCATCGCGTCAACCGCTACCGTGACGGGCTTAACCACGACTCTCCCGGTAAGCGCTCGTCGGCGCTAGTCGGTTTCGACCTCGACAACTTCCCGGCCCTTGTAGTACCCGCAGGACCTGCAGGCTCGATGGGGGATGGTATGCGCACCGCATTGCGGGCAGACCGACCCGGACTGCGGGACGAGGTGGTCGTGCGCTCGGCGCTTCCCGGTACGGGCCCTCGAGTGCCTTCGCTTCGGATTCGGCATGATTCTTTCCTCCCAGAGATCAGAGTGCTAGTGCTTGTAACTTAGATGCCGCAACGCGTTCCAGCGGGGATCGACGAATGCATTCCGGCAGTCGCATTCGGTGCGGTTGCGGTTCGCTCCGCACACCGAGCAGATCCCCTTGCAGTCCGGACTGCAGAGGCTGCGCACAGGCAGCCAAAGCAAGACCTGCTCGCGCACCACGTCCACCAATCCGATGCCGTCGCCCTCGTAGAAGCCTACTTCCGTCTCGTCGCGGCCGATCCCGGCCTCGCCGCCCCCTTGGATAGTCTCCGTCGGATAAAAGTACAGATCGAAGCTATCGTCGAAGTCCTGTCGAAGGTCCGCCAGGCAGCGGTCGCAGGCGTGGGCTATCGAAGCTTGAATCCGGCCTCGCACGCGGATCGTCCGCTGGCCCTCCCCGTCTAGCAGGTCCGCGGTTCCAGCAGCTTGGACAGGGCGCGCCACCGTCCACCGATCGGACAGGTCAAACCGGCTAGGCCGGATCGACGCTTCGAACCGAAACGGCTTGTGTTCCAAGGCTGCCGCGTCGATGAAGAAATTTCCGCCCACACGGCTTCCCTTTGATTCTAGCGATGTTTCCGGGAATGCCGCAATTCGGGCCAGGCGGCACTCGCCGGTGCGCAGCATGCCAGTGCAGGCTGGCCACGCCTCAGATTCCTACAATGGTTCGGGCCTATGAGAATCAAGGACTTGCGTGTCCACTCGATTGCAATCGCAGACCCCCCGCTCCGCAGCTCGTACGGACTGCACGCCCCGTACGCGCTCCGCAACATAGTGGAACTGGAGAGCGAGGACGGCATCGTCGGAATCGCGGAGACCTACGGCGGCGAGGGTCCGGCCCTCGCGCTGCGGCGCCTTCGCCGCCGAGTCCTCGGGGCAGACGCCTTTCGCATCACTGGCGACCTGCTGGATCTGGCCGAGGGCCAGGGCGGCGGCGCCGAGCGATCCCACACAATGAGCACTCCCGGGGAGAACCCTCTCGACGCGGGACCGCGGACGTACGCGGCTCTTGAGACAGCGTGCCTGGACTTGATCGGACGCAGCGTCGGCGTGCCGGTTTGCGACTTGCTGGGCGGCCGGCTGAGGGCCGCCGTGCCGTTCTCCGCGTACGCCTTCTACAAGCACGCCGGCGGCGGGGGCGAGGGGGCTGACGCCCGGGAGGACAAATACGGCGAGTGCCTGACGCCCGGATCGATCGTGGGCCAGGTGCGCTCGATGGTCGCTGAGTACGGATTCCGCGACATCAAGCTCAAGGGGGGCGTCCTCGATCCGCAAGAAGAGATTGAAGCGATCCGCCAGTTGCGTGAGCACTTCGGGCCCGACGTGCCGTTGCGGATCGACCCCAATTCGGCTTGGACGGTCGAGACGTCGGTTCGAGTGGGGGAGAGCCTGCGCGGGGAGTTGGACGGAGACGGGTATCTCGAGGACCCCGCGGCCGGGATCGACGGCATGGCCGCCGTGCGCCGCAAGCTGCTGGAACGCGGCATCGGCACCCCGCTGGCAAGCAATGTTGCCGTCACCTCGTTCGCGCACCTTCCTGAATCAGTCCGGCAGGACGCCGTCCAGGTCGTCCTGTGCGATCACCACTTCTGGGGCGGCATGCGGCAGGTGCAGCATCTCGGAAGGCTGTGCCAGACATTCGGCATGGCCCTCTCGATGCACTCCAACACGCATCTAGGCGTCTCCCTGATGGCGATGGCTCACGTAGCGGCAGCAACCAAGAACCTCGCGTACGCTTGCGACACGCACTATCCTTGGCAGACCGCCGACGAGGTGATCGAAGGAGGTCGGATCGCTTTCGAACAAGGGGCCATCCGCATTCCTGACAAGGGCGGCCTGGGGGTGGACCTGGACTACGACCAGCTGGCCCGGCTGAAGGAGCGCTACGAGACAATACCCTACCGACGGCGAGACGACGAAGGGGAGATGCGCAAGCATATCGACCCTTTCTGGCGGAGAGTGCTGCCCCGCTGGTAAGCGCGCGCTGAGATTTCCGCGCCGGAACGGTTGCAATCTTCAAGCGATCCGTCTACCATCGTTGCAACCGGAAGGAGGGATGGTCATGACGAGAGCGTGCCGCCTAACAATTCTGTTTCTTTCCCTGGCCTGCGTGCTCGCATACGCGGTGCCGAGGCTGACGTCGGTCGAGCCCGACGCCGTCGCGCCGGGTGGCGCGGCGGTCGCCATGGGCATGGACCTCGGCAAGGGGTCCGTCGCCAAGTTGTACCTCACCGCTGGCGGGAAGGACATCCAGCTCAAGATCACCGAGCAGTCCGCCGAATCGATCAAGTTCGAGTTGCCCGAATCGACAGCGATGAAGCGCTACCGCCTGATGGTCCTCACCGCCGGACCCGGCGCTGCCTACATGGAGCAGCCGGTCGCGATGGAGGTCGTGGACGCGGCAACCGCGAAGCAGCGGGCGGAGGAAGGCGAGTTCGAACTGGAGATCATCGACGCCGAGCCAGTGGAAGAAGAAGAGCCAGACCCCAAGGCAAAGGGCAAGAGAAAGAAATAAGTCCATGCACAGGGCGCATTGGCGCCCCGGTTTTGCGTGCGACGGCTTGCGCTACAGGTTTATTCCGACTCGCTTGCCTTGGAGCTCGGGCGCGACTGGAGACGATCAAGCGCCCACAGGGCGTGCTCTTGCACGGTTGATTCCGGGGAGCGCGCGAGTCGCTCGAGGATGCCTAGGAACGCCGGATTGGCGCTGTTCCCCATAGCCACCGCCACGTTCCGCAGGAAGCCTGCGTAGCGGCTTCTCGAGATGGGCGTGTCAGCGAAGCGCTCGTTGAATTCCTCCTCGCTGAGGCTCGCGAGCTCTTCGAGGTCGGGGCGAGCGTTTTCCGGCTGGAAGGATGGGATTGCGGTCACGGCGGCCCTCCGAGGGTTGTTCCACGGGCAGACATCCTGACAGATGTCGCAGCCGAACACGTGCTGCCCGGCGGACGCTCTGCCCTCCACGGGAATCGAGCCCTGAAGCTCGATGGTCCAGTACGCGATGCAGAGGCGAGAGTCCAAGGCGTGAGACGGCCCTTCTCCGGCCTCCAGTTTCACGAATGCGTCGGTGGGGCAAGCGTCGATGCAGCGCCGGCAGGTCCCGCAGCGGAACGGCGCCGGGCCGTCCGGAGCGAAATCCAGCGAGGTGAGGATTTCGCCCAGGAAGAACCATGAGCCGAGCCCCTCGTTGATCAGGCAGCAGTTCTTACCGACCCACCCAAGGCCCGCTTGATGAGCATAGGCCCGCTCGAGCAGGGGTGACGTGTCGACGCAGACCTTGCATCTTGCGCGCTCGTCGTACTCTGCCGTGATCCACCCAGCCAGCGAGTGAAGGCGCTCTTTGAGAATGCGGTGGTAGTCCTCGCCCCAGGCGTATCGCGACACCCAACCCTCCGCGTTGGACTCAATTTCGGTCGAGTAGGGCTGGGGCGCGTTGTAGACCAGCCCGGCGCAGATCACGGTGCGAGCCGATGGCAGGAGCGTGCGTGGGTCGGAGCGCATAGCCGCGCGACGCCCCTCCAGATAAGCCATTTGGCCGTGGTATCCGCGCTCCAGCCACACCGGATAGAAGAGGGATTCCAGCGTGGGCTCGGCGGGTGACACACCCACCAGTTCGAACCCGAGTTCGCGGGCACGCCCCTTGACTGGTTCCGGATCGAGCAATGGACGACTGACGTGCGGCCAGCCGGGTTCAGCTCTCGAGATCGCCGACAAGGCCGCTCAGCCCACAATACTGCCATAGAACCGCGGATTTCCGCTTTTCGGCGATTTTCCGTTGCGCGTCGGCCACCAACTCCCCTAAACTTGCTACGGAAGCGCGAATCGCTTAAGAGCGATTGCCGGGATCTAGGAAGATCTGCGGGCCAGCGTCGGCGCGACCCATATCGAACCCAGAGATTCCCTCGGAAGGAGAACGCATGCAGCGACCAGTAAAATACTTCGAACAAGGCCTGACCAAAGTCGCCAGGGCTGGCTGGAATGTCGCGCGAAAACTCGACGCCCGCAAGGATCCGGCCCCTGCCTTTACACCGGACTGGTCCGAAAAGCCGATGCTCAAGTCCTGGGAGAAGACGAAGCCTCCGTTGGGCTGGCCCCGCCAGACCGACTCGCTGTGCCCGAAGTGCGTGCGCGAAGCGCGAGAGGTCATCCTCAACGGGGAAGTCGACTACTCGATCCTGAAGAAAGAGAAGGTCGGCGAGGTCAAGGCCACTATCCTGCAGCGGGACAACGAGGTCTGGATGGTCAAGGAGTGCCCGCGGCACGGCAAGACCGAAGACATGATGGCCATCGACGCCAGGTTTCTCGAGCACATCGAGTCGCAATTCCCCGGGCGCGATATCCGGGCGCACAATGACGAGGAGCTGCATAACCACGGGTCCTCGAGCGTCAAATGGGGACGCGGCGCGGTGCTGACAGTCGATCTGACCAACCGCTGCAACATGATGTGCGACCCGTGCTTCATGGATGCCAACCAAGTCGGCTTCGTCCACGAACTGGAATGGGAAGAGATCAAGACGATCCTGGACAACGCCATCAAGATCAAGCCGCGGCGCCAGATGTCGGTGCAGTTCTCCGGTGGCGAGCCCACGATGTCGCCTTACTTCTTGAAGGCGGTCCAGTACTGCCGCAAGATCGGCTACAACTCGGTGCAGGCGGCGACCAACGGCATCGAGTTCGCGAAGAACCGCGAGTTCGCGGAGGCCACGGCCGACGCGGGCATGCGCTACGCGTACCTGCAATTCGACGGCATCGGCAACGAGCCCAACCAGCACCGCAAGATCGGCAACCTGTTCGACGTCAAGATCAAGGCGATCGAGAACATGCACGATGCGGGCATTGAAATCGTGCTGGTAACGACGCTGGTGAACAACGTCAACAACGAGGAAGTCGGCCCGATCATCCAGTTTGCCCGGGACAACCCGGGACGGATCGCCTTCATCTCGTTCCAGCCGGTGTCCTTCACAGGCCGGGACGAGGAAATCACGGACGAGCGCCGCATGCGCCAGCGCTACACGCTGAGCCACCTGGCGCACGACGTCAGGAAGCAGGTCGGCATTACCGAGCCCACGCGCGACTGGTTCCCGATCTCGGTGATGGGCAGCTTTGTCGACGCCGCCGACCTAGCGCACGGCCCGAAGGCCCAGTGGGGCCAGGTCAGCTGCGGCTGCCACCCGAATTGCGGAGTCGGCACCGCCCTGATGATCAATAAGCAGACGAAGGACATGGCACCTGTGCCGGAGTTCATTAACGTGCCGCAGTTCGTGCAGGACATCCGGCGCGTCACTGACTCAGGGCGCAGCAAGGTGGCCACGAACGTCCAGATGGGCCTGGCGCTGCTGAAGAACTACAACCCGATGAAAGCGCCCGCGAACTTCTCGATGTTCGACTTGCTCAAGAAGTTCGACAAGTCGTTCGCGCTGAGCGGCAAGAACTACGGCAAGGGCACCGCTCGCCGCAGCGATCCATGGAACTTCCTGTTCGTCGCGGGCATGTGGTTCCAAGACTTGTTCAACTACGACTTCCGGCGCACGGAGATGTGCGTGATTCCGTACGGGACGCAAGAGGGAGAGATCTCGTTCTGCGCGTACAACACCGGCATTGGCTGGCGGAACATCATCGAGAAGATGCACATGACTGCCACGCTGTCAACATGGTACGGGGAGCACGGGCGTCACAAGATCTACGCCGGAGGCCGGAAGGTCGAGGAGATCACGCACCTCAGCGAAAAGCTCCAGATCAACGAGGAGCACGCCTCCCGGAGCGCGCAGGTCTCGGACGGCCCGCAGAACGCCCGCGAGGAGAAGATCTTGGCCCGTGACCGCAAGCTGGCCGAGGCCAGGAAGAACGGCCAGCAGATCCCGTCGAGCGGCGCGCGCTCGCGCAAGGTCTCGACAGAAGAGGAAGCTCGGCTGATGAAAATGTACCGCCAGGAAGTCCTCAAAGAGGCCCCGGCTCCCTCGCTGGTTCAGATCGCGGGCATGGGAGAGCAGTCCGGGCAGCCGCGCGAGACCGTCGGTACAAGCGGCGACTAGAGCGTTAGGCGCTCACTATCGCGGGGGGGTCTCTTGCGAGACCCCTCTTCTTGCGGATTCCTCGGTGCCTCCGAGGAAGGGTGATCGAACACGCGGCGACGGAGCCTAGCAAGCGCCGACGCTAGCCGCAGCCCGATGACTACACAACCCCCTGCGCTTGGAAGCGCCATCTCGGGGGCTCGACTCCGACGAGCCGCAGGTACACTACAACTGATCCCCGGTGATGCGCCGAATGCATGTAGGCGCGAAGGAAAATGTCCTGGGCTGTGTGGTTGGGGAGAGGCATGCGTCCCATCGGGATGTCGCGCCGAGTGAAATCCTCCTCAGTCAAAGCCAACAGGACATTTTCTACGTAGCTGTAAGATTCGGTGAGGAATGCCCGCAGAGTCTCCGGCGTGGTCTCGTCCGGCGTTTCCGGCCGCTGCATCGACTTGCCAAACTGTTCGAAGTAGCTGCAGTTCGCGTAGCTGTAGTGCGCGAGTTGCCCGCCAAAGCTCCTTTGCGCGGGCGTCGGCTTGAAGTCGAAATGCTCCTTGGGCATCGCTTCGATCACGGCAAGCGAATACTGCTTCTCGACACGCCAGTGCGCAATGAAGTCATCGCGTAGCTGCTGGGCGAAGTGGTTGCTCCATTTGGAGTTCGAGGCCGCGGAGGAGACCGTCGCCACGGCTGCACCGGCGATCAGTTCGCGTCGGTTCATGGTCACTGGATGATAGCACCGGCGATCGAATTCTCTGAGACCCAGGAGTTAGTTCAGGCACGGCGAAAGCGGCCATGGAGACGTCAGACAGCGCCATAAGACATTGCCGGCGGGCGAAGCGAAATGCCAAGCGACATGCGTATATTTCGGGCCTGAGCGCATGCGCCGCGGATTGGGCCGCAAGGGCGGTAGCGCGCGAGGCGCCGGAGCCTGACTTCTTCGTGGCGCAGGCGGACACGTTGTTCCAGCGGGCGAGAATTCCTGCGTGGCGGGCAAGCGCCTAGTCTGGAGCCGGAGCGTTCTTCGGCGACGTTTAGGCGGAGACAACCGCTTCCAGCACGGAGCCCTGCCTGATGATCGTCTGCTCCCTCTCGGGGCCGGTCGAAACACCGCCGATTTCGACATCCAGGCTGTCTTCCAAGAACGCGATATAGTCCTTGGCAGCTCGCGGCAAGCGGTCAAAGTCTGTGATTCCCGAGGTGGGCCGATCCCAGCCCGGCATCTCCTTGTAGACCGGCTCGACTTCGGCGTACTCCTCGGAAATCGCTGGCATCCAGTCGAGAGGCGATCCCCTGTATCGATAGCCGACGCAGACGGGAATCGTCTCGAGGTAATCCAATACATCGATCTTGGTGACGAAGAGGGAGGAGAGATGGTTGATCGAGTGGGCGTATCGCAGCAGCGGGATATCGAACCAGCCGCATCGCCTCGGGCGGCCGGTGACTGTGCCGTACTCCCCGCCCGACTCGCGCAAGGCATCCCCGCCCGGCCCGTGCAGCTCGGTGGCGAAGGGCCCCTCACCCACCCGCGTAGCGTAAGCTTTCGAAACGCCGACAATTTCGTGCAGCAGCCTAGGGGACACCCCCGATCCGGTACACAGGCCGCCTGCACTCGCGTTGGAGGATGTCAGGTAGGGATACGTACCGAAGTCGATGTCCAGCATCGTAGCTTGGGCTCCCTCGAAAAGCACCCGCTTTCCCTGTCTGATGGAATCGTTGAGGAACTTGCCAGTGTCGGCAACGAACGGACGCAGTCGCTCCGCGTACCCCTGATAGAGCTGCAAAGCGCCTTCCACATCCCATTGCTCGGCGACCCCAAGTGCCTCCGCGACCGAGAACTTCTCTTCCGCGATCGAGCGAAAGCGCTGGGGAAAGAGTTCTGTGGACAACAGTTCAGCCACGCGAATGCCGCGACGGGCCACCTTGTCCTCGTAACACGGGCCGATTCCGCGAGAAGTGGTGCCGATCTTCCGCTTGCCCGGCGTGGACTCGGACGAGCGCTCCAGCATCGGGTGGTATGGAAAGACCAAATGGGCACGGTTGCTGATCAGAAGATTCTTCTCGATGCTGACGCCGGCCGCGCGAAGGGAATCAATCTCGTGAAGCAGCGCTTCCGGATTGATGACCACGCCGTTGCCGACAACCGCTGTCTTTTCGGAACGCAGGATGCCGCTCGGGACGAGGGAAAGCTTGTAGACCTCTTCGCCGACCCGCACTGTGTGGCCGGCGTTGTTGCCGCCTTGGCAGCGGACGACGATGTCGTAGTGCTCAGCCGCAAGGTCAATGAGCTTGCCCTTGCCCTCGTCGCCCCATTGGAGGCCCAATACTGCAAGGTTTGACATAAGTGGTTGAGGGGTCGCTGAGCGGGTGTCGCCCAGCTGAAGAGAGGAAAGGGAGCAGTTCGAGCCCGTCAGCACGACCGCGCCTGATTCCATTCTAGCGACTCCGGGACGGGTGATTCGCCAAGCCGCCAGCGATCACGATGGCGGTGCAGGGCCGGCCTTCCATGCCGTCCAAAGACGCTCCATGGCGGCAACCCGATCCGGCATCTGGCCGGCCAAGTCCCGCAGCTCGGTGCCGTCGTCTTGGATGTCGTAGAGCTCCCAAGAGCCGTTTCGCACAGCCACCAGCTTCCATCGGCCCTGGCGAATGGCCCGACCACGGCTCCACTGCCAGTAGAGCTCGGCGGGAGGCTCGCGGCTCCCGCCTTCCAGGATGGGGAGCAAACTGCTTCCGTCGAGCGCATGGAGACGGCGGCCCTGGAATTCGGCCGGGCGTTCGATTCCGGCAGCGTCAAGAAACGTCGGCATCAAGTCGATCACGTGTGCCAACTGGCCAGTGGTCGTGCCAGCACCCTTGATCGCGGCAGGCCAGCGCGCAATCAGCGGCACGGTGATCCCGCCTTCGTGATCGTGCTGCTTGTAGAGACGGAACGGTGTGTTCGAAGCGTTGGCCCATCCGTATCCGTAACTTTGGTAGGTGTTTTCGGGACCCGGCATGACATCCGGCAGGTTGCCCGCTACGACCGGCCGGCCTTCGCGAGTTCGCTGTGGCAGGTAAAGTCCCTTCCGGTCGGGAGCGTACTCGACATGGCAGCCGCCGTTGTCGATCTGGAACATGACCAGTGTGTTGTCGGCTTCTCCCGAGTCTTCCAATTGATCCAGCAGGCGTCCGATACCCTGATCCATTCGCGTGATCTGAGCTGCATAGACCTCCATGCGCCGCTGCTGCCATGCCTGGTGGGGCTCGTCTGCCCATGCCGGCACCTCGCGATTGCGGAGGGATAGTGGCCATCGGGGATCGACCGTCCCGAGTTCCTTCATCCGCTGGTGGCGCTGGAGCCGCAGCGCGTCCCAGCCCATTGCATAGCGCCCAGAGTACCGAGCTATGTCCTCCTCGAATGCGTGGAGAGGCCAGTGAGCGGCGGTGTAAGCGACATAGAGGAAGAAAGGGTTGTCCTTTGCAAGCCCTTCGCGCATGAAGTCCAACGCGTAATCCGAAATAGCGTCCGTATAGTAAAAGGTCGGGTCGCGATAGATGTCCTCTGCTGCGTCGTTGTCCAGCATCAGCGTTGCCGGTGCCCAGAAGCTGCAGGCACCGATGATCGTCCCGAAGAATCTGTCGAAGCCGCGCTGGCAGGGATGGTTCTCGCGATCATCTACAGTCGAAAGGTGCCACTTGCCGCTTATGTATGTCGAGTAGCCGCCGTCTCTTAATGCTTCGGCTGCGGTCACCACCTGCGGCGAGATTCTGTTCCCCGGCCCCAACGCCTTGGTCGTGTAGCAACCGCTCATTAGCGAGGCCCGGGTCGGGACACACATGTTGTTCGTGTAGTAGCGCGTGAAACGGATGCCTTGCGAGGCCAGCCGGTCAAGATTCGGCGTCTCGATCTCGCCGCCGTAGCAGCCGAGGTCGGAATAGCCCATGTCGTCGGACATGATCACGACGATGTTGGGGCGCTTGCGACGCGTGCTCTGGCCAGGGCCGGAGCAACTGACGGCGGCCAGCGGGGGGACTGCCCCGCCGATTTGTAGGAACTCGCGACGGTTCCAGTCGGCCTTTTCGATCACTGCAGTATCCTACCGCCGCTGCCCCAGACAAATCCAAGCCGCAACATCTTCGTAGCCAGGCTGCAACGCGTAGAGCGTCTCGAAGGCTCCTCGCGACCGGGCGCGCTGGCCGGTTTCCGCATAGGCCACGGCGCGCTCGCACGGTTGTGCCCGCAAGAACTCCTCCGGTCGGCCCTTCCGGCGCCGGAGGGTATTCGTCGACGTCTGCCGAGCGGCCTTGGGGAGACCGAGACCGCTCAGCGCCCTCGCCCCGTACACGAGCAGGCATCCGTGTAGCGGCGACAGATCGGCAGTAGCCTGCGTCAGCTCGACGACTCTGCGGTAGATTCGCTCGCTTCCGCCTTCCAACTCGTCAACCAGTTGGCTGACAGCAAAGGCAGATCCGTTATCGGCACGCGTCGGCTTGCTGGCGAGGCCCCGCACAGCGGCGGCCGCATTCCGGCAGCAGCCATCTCCGCTCTCGGCGGTTTCAACTAACAGTTCGGCGAGCGACAGCCGCAACACGGGGTCATCTGGAAATCGCGACACGGTTTTCGCGACACATTTCAGCGCCTTGTCCGGCCTACCATCCTTCTGGTAAAGCTCGGCAGCCAAGAGCATCCGCCCGACACGGTCGATGCAGATACTGGCCGCGATTTCCGGGGTGATCGGATAGCGTATCGCTGCGTCGATGCCGGATTTTGAGACCTGCCGGCCGAGATCCCCCTTGTTTTGCGCAGCCTTCGCCAAGTGCGCCTCCGCTTCTGCAGTGTTTCCTTGCGTGGCAGCTAGAAACCCGGCCACGAACGCTCCGTCCGCAATCTCGGTTGCCTTTCTGAAGTGCTCCAAGGCTTTCGCTCCGTCGCCGGCAGTGAGCGCCATCCGCCCGTCCAGCAGCGCGGGCTTGTCCGGGCTAGCGAAGATCGTCTCGAAGAATCCGAAGGTGAGCCGGTCCCGGAGATGCCCGCGGTGGCGCGCAAGCCGCGCGGCCCAACGCTCAGCGATCCGCCGGACTTGCTGAGATTGACATTCAATCCGCGGGCAATCTGGACCCGCCTAAAGAATCGAAAACTCATGAAGGAATCCTCTCTATCAGCTCCGTCCGCCGTCCACGGAAGGCTGCTGCGCCGGTGGACTCGCCGGGCTTGACGACAACGCTGAAGGGCGCAGTGACTATGCCAGAATCGTATATTACCGTCCATTAACACTTCTACTTTGGATTGCCATTGCACCGAAGGGGCCGCGAGGTTACAGCAGCCTAGCCGGCGGGCCCTGCGATCCGATGGCCATTGCGACCCAACAACGCCACCCGCTGGGCGCCTAGCAAAGCCCTGGCAGGGCCGGTGCCGAGAGGAGCCGGCAGGTTCTGAGCGGCCTCTCGCCAGATTCCTGCCGTCCAATGGGGCGAGACGACTCCAATGGCAGGCTGGGGCATGTCGCGGCAAGCGCGGGCTGTCTGCCGAGGGCCTCGCGTCCAACCGCGCATTCGACGCACGGCGCCTGCTCGTTCGCCGATTCTCGCTTGATTTGCGTTGCTCTGCGCGGGGATGGGGCCCTGCAAGCCCCAGCAAGCTGCCAGCTCGGCGGGAGCAATCCGGGGCAAGTCCGAGGGAGGGCCGCCTCAGGGCCCTTGCTCCGGTAGAATCATTCTGGTGCAGGCGTCTCGGTGCAGGCGAACCGTGCGGTGCCGCAGTAAGAATTCGGCGGTTGCAACTAGCTAGCGAGAGGTCGGTTCGCGCTGCGCCGCAGTTTGGATCGGGGGACAGTGGCTCGCGACCATCCGGTCACCGCGCATGAAGATGGTTTGCGCCTAGACGGGATTCGGCTCGTCGTGCTAGAGGCATTCGAAGTGCTTGAAGCAATTGACGAGAACCGCAATGTCACCGCTGTATCGAGTTCAAACCATTGAAGAAACCGATTCAAGATCGTTCGACGGGACCCCGCTTCACAGCGTCCGGCCTCATTCTAGAAGCATTATTTGCAGTTCTTGCACTTGCTTCAGTAGCGATGTTCGCGCTAACCCGGATTTCTCACGAGGGGTAGGGTATAAGGCCGTGTCTTGTGGTATAATTGGTTTATTATGAACAACTTACCACGTAGCAGAACGACGGCCTTATGACGACAGAGTGTAGCACAGCACGCTTGGAGTTCGCAGGCTTGCGAAGGCAGCGTGTAGTCGGGCGGTTTGACGGCGGGGAACTGGGGTCGGATGGCGGCGGGCTGCTGCTGCGCGAGCTGGCCCTGCGGACGGGGCTGTTCCGGCGGTTGAGTGCGTGTTTCCGGGATCACCGCGACCCGCGACGGACGCAGCATGCGCTGGAAGTGCTGCTGGCAGCGCGCGTGCTGGGGCTGGCGCTGGGCTATGAGGATTTGAACGATCACGACACGTTGCGCCAGAGCAGGCTGTGGTCGCTGCTGTGCGGAGCGGCGGGCCGCGGGCGGCGCCGGGCGAGCTGGGAGGGCTGGCCGCCGGGCAAGAGCACGCTGAATCGCCTGGAGCTGACGGGGGCGGCGCTGGGTCCCGGGGAACGCTGCAAGAAGATCGTGGCCGACACCGCGCGGCTGGACGCCCTGCTGGTGGACCTGTTCCTGGACTGGCACGGCGCGCAGCCGGGGCGCATCGTGCTGGACGTGGACGCGACGGATGACCCGCTGCATGGCCGGCAGGAAGGCCGCTTCTTCCATGGGTACTGCCGCAGCTACTGTTACTTGCCGCTGTACATCTTCTGCGGCCAGCAGCTGCTGGGGGCGCGCCTGCGGACGGCGGACCGCGACGCGGCGGAGGGCACGGTGCAGGAGCTGGAACGCATCGCGGGGCGCATCCGGGAGCGCTGGCCGGGGGTGGAGATCCGGCTGCGCGGGGACAGCGGGTTCTGCCGCGAGGAATTGCTGGCTTGGTGCGAGGCGCAGGGAGTGGAGCATGTGCTGGGAATCGCGCAGAATGCGCGCTTGAAGCGGAGCCTGGCCCCGGCGATGGAGCGCGCCCGGCAGGCATGCGAGCGGACGGGGCAGGCGGCGCGGGTGTTCCAGGACTTCCGCTACCGGACGCTGGACAGCTGGAGCCGCGAGCGGCGCCTGATCGGCAAGGCAGAGCATTTGCCGCGGGGGGCCAGCCCGCGTTTCGTGGTGACGTCGCTGGGGGCCGGGCGGATGGCGGCGCGCACGCTGTACGAGCAGGTGTACTGCGCGCGGGGCGATATGGAGAACCGCATCAAGGAACAGCAGCTGGCGCTGTTCGCGGATCGCACCTCGGCGCACACCATGCGGGCCAACCAGCTGCGCCTGTATTTCGCCTCGTTCGCTTACGCGCTGCTGGAGTTGCTGCGGCGCCGGGGCCTGCGGGGCACGCGGCTGGCGCGGGCGCAATGCGGCACGATCCGCCTGAAGCTGCTCAAGATCGGCGTGCGGATCCGGGTCAGCGTGCGGGCCGTGCGGCTGTCGTTTGACGAGGGCTTCCCGGAAGCGGGCCTCTTCGGGCAGGTGCTGGCCCGTCTCCAGAGCCTGCCCCTGCGCTGCTAGCCGCGGCACTCCAGCCATCGTCTCGAGCCCCGTCGGAGGTCAGCGGGACCACTGCGTCGGCGGGGCGCGTGGCAAGACAAAACGGACCCCGGCAACCGCGGATCTGGCGACCCTTGCCCGGCCTCTGCCCGGATCCAGCACGCCACGCAACATTGCCAGGCTATCCATCCACCCCAAATGGACAAAACGCCTCCAAATCTAAAACTCTTGAGAAGGTCGGGCTAAAGGCCACCAACGCACACCAGCAGCACACGATCGACTTGATGAACCAATTCGATCGAATTATCTGCGCTCTATTCGCTTCCCGATTCTTCTGGGAACTCTACCGCGCGCCGATTAGACGCAAGTTTCTCCGTTGGGGATGGCTCGATCTGGTTGCAGCGACCCCGGAGATCGAATACCTGCGGGGTCTTCGACTCGCTCGGATCGTGATTTTGGTCAGGCTGCTGCGCAGCACAGCAAGCGCCGCGCACGAACTCGCGGCAATCCTAAAGTTGGATAGGGCCTACACCGTCATGACGGCTACATTCGCCATCGGCATCGCGTCAATGCTTGGAGCTGCCTTCGTATTGCTCGGGGTAGAGGCGCACGCCCCAGGCTCGAACATCAATACAGCGGGAGACGCATTGTGGTGGTCACTGGTCACCATCACTTCGGTGGGATACGGCGACTACTTTCCGGTTACAACGGTCGGTCGCATAGTGGCGGGCTGGCTGATGGTCGTGGGATTGGGACTGGTAGGCAGCACGACCGGACTCATTGCCAGCTGGATAGGCGGCGACAGGCGTCGTCTCGGAAAGTCGGACTGACCGGCTGAGACCGTGAGACAGCGGCCGCATCGCGGGCGGGCGGTCCCACCACAGGCAACGCCTCCGACGCAACTGCAGGCATCCCCGGTGCACCCGATAGTCGAGTTACTTGGGAAGTGCCTGACCGAAGACTCTGCAGCAAGTCAATGACTTGCCTGTCGTCTCGCGGAAGGCATCAAGGGGATTTCACGGACCTAGCGCGACTCGGGACACGCAGCTAGAGCGGCTTTCCCGTCTGGCGGCTAGAGATCCGCGAGAGCGGGATTCTGCTCGGCCCACTCCATGAAATCGTCGACCGAATAGAATGTCTCGTGCTTGTAGAGCCTGCCGCCGTCCTCGATCGGATGAGACCAGTCATAGGACCACGAATCCCCGGTTCGCTCCATCCATCCCGCAAGTTCGGACTCCAGTTCGGCACGGATTCCCGCGGAGGCAGGATCGTCGGCCAGATTCTTCAGCTCGTACGGGTCCGCCTCTAGGTCGTAAAGCACCCACGGCGCATCTTGGGTGCGGGCATACATGTAGCGGGATGTGCGGATTCCTCGCCAGCCGCTCTCTACGCCGCCGGCACGGAACGGGCCGAAGATCTGGAAGTAGGCTGAGTCCGGTCCGGGGTCGGACTCGCCGAGGACAACGGCGGAGAGATCCGTTCCCTGCATTCCGGCCGGAACGCCAAGCCCGCACAGCGACAGGAGCGTTGGAGCGATATCGACATGCGAGAACAGGGCTTCGGTTTCTCGACCGGACGGACCGCGCGGATGGCGCACGATGCCGGGCACCCGGATCGACTCCTCCCAAGGCTTCCGCTTGAGCCGGGCACCGTGCGAGCCCAGCATGTCGCCGTGGTCGGAGGACACGATCACGATCGTGCTGTCGCGAAGCCCGAGGTCTTCGAGTTCGCCAAGTATCCGTCCGACCTGGTCGTCCACGGCCGTGACCATGGCGTAGTACGCGGCAATCTCTTTCCGTCCGGGAGTCTTGACATAAGGGTTCGGCTCGAGGTCCCTGTCCGAGTCGTCACCGGCAAAGTTCGGACGCAAGGTGACGGTCTCGGGATCGTACATCTCCATGTACTCGTCCGGAGCCAGATAAGGATCGTGGGGCGGTCCCATCTGTACCGTCAGCAAGAACGGGCGCGGGTCGTCTCGGGCTTGGCGAAGGAATTCGATCCCGATATCCGTCCAAGCCTCGGCTTCGAAGGACTTGATCGGTATCGGGTCGGGTTCGTCACGGAAGTAGTGGGTGTCGAAGTGAGCGTGACTTACCTCGTTGGCCGCCCAGAACTCGAATCCTTGCCTCCTTGCACCAGGGGGAATCCAGCCGGGCTGGCGCGGGCCGCCATCGAGATGCCACTTGCCAACGAAGCCAGTGCGGTAGCCGGCTTCGGCGAAGATCTCGGAAAAGCTCGTCTCGGATTCTCGCAGGCGCAGGTCGTTCGCCACCATGCCGTTCGCGTGCGCGTACTTGCCCGTCAGGATGATCGCTCTTGCCGGGCAACACACAGGGGAGTTGGCGAAGTGGTTGCGGAACAGCACGCCCTCCGAGGCGAGCAGGTCAAGATTGGGCGTCTGGACGTCCGGGTTGCCCATGCAACCCATCGCCTGCGCCCGCATCTGGTCGGGAAACAGGAACAAGACGTTAAGTGGTCGGTCACCATCGGCCGGGCCTAGGCCGCAGCCGGCGGTGCCGATAACCGCTCCCGCAGTGGAAATGAACTCGCGTCGCGTCTGCATTGGAATCGTGGCGCCAGAGAAAGCAGGGGGCAGCAGCACTCCCCGGGCTCCCAAGACGGCTCGTTCGCCGTTGCGCTGAACCTGCGATGGCGATCGAGCAACGGAAGTGTCGTCATGCGGGGCCGGGAAGTCGATGCTGTGTTGCCTCGCGCTCGGTCGGCGTCCTCGCATCGCATTTTAGGGCAATTGAGTTTGTTTTCCGAATCTCGTCCGACCGACCGGTTCGCGGTGCAACAGGTCTTCAGCCGGAGGCGCCCGCCTCCGCTGCCCGCATGGAGCGCAGGCAGGCGGCTCCCACAAGCTGGATTCCGTCCCAGGAATCCGGCAAGACCTCGGTCGGCGCTGCACGAGTTCCTCCCGAACGGCGACTTGCTAAGCAGTGCGAACTCGCGCCGATGGATTGATTGGCTCGACATTGATTCGACCCGCGTCAATCGTCGTGCCCCAAAATGCATGCAAGGTGTCCTGGGCAGTTCATCCTGCGCACTCTCGGTGATTCGGCCGTCAGAGCCGCGGGAGCGGATCTCGCGGTCGACTGGCTCGGCCTTGGAGAGCCGGCGGACTACAGTCGGCAGCGTCGTCACCGCCGCCTTCCTTGCAAGATTCCACGGGGCGCGGCATGGCGGTGTCGCCGACGAGGCTCAGGCGGGCCAGCTTCCACATCGGGACCGTCGCGGCTACGGTGCCAGCCGCGGCGGTGGCTCCCTCTAGGTTTGACTAGCGGCCGTGGGGCGTCGAACCTACCAGCCGGCCGCGTAGCGGAACGCGTAGGGATCGGCGCCTGCCTCGATCACTCCGTTGCGCCGAACCTTTACCGCCGTAGGGGCCGATCCGCTGCTCCATCTGCTGCGCAGCTCCACCAAGTGCCCGAGCGAAGCCATTTCCTCGACCACGAACTCGGGCATCCGCTCGTCCAGCAGCAGCACGTTGGGCTCCATGGCATGGTCGTCGAAACTGGCCACCAAGTGCTTGCTCTGGAATCGCGGCGCTTCCACCGCAGCCTGCGGATTGAAGTTGAACAGCATCGCGGCCAGCAGCACCTGCAGGAGAGCTTGTTCCTGCTGGTCCCCGCCCGGAGTCGACAATGCCATGAACGGCTCGTCGTCCCTAGTTACAAGAGTCGGGGTGAGCGTGATCCTGGGACGCTTGCCGGGCTCGACCACGTTGGGGTGACTAGGGATTGTCACGAAGCTCTGCGCCCGCTGGGTCAGAGGGATGCCGGTCCTCCCTGCGATGACGGAAGGCATCCAAGCACCGGACGGGGAGGCCGAGAACATCATGCCGTCCGCGGTTGCGATATTGACCGATGTCGTGTCTTTCGAAGCCAGCTTGTCGGGGAGAGGCCGTATCCGCCCCGCCTGGCCGGACGGATGCACGGGCTTGCGGTCGCCGAACCTGCCGGGGCGAAATACCTTCGACGAGCGTTTCGGATTGATCAGGGATCGACGGCCCGCCGCGTACTCCTTTGCAAGGAGTTCCTCCGGAACGTCAGCGAACTCCGGGTCCGCGTACCACGAGTCGCGATCGGCAAAGGCTAGCTTGAGTGACTCGACCAGGTGATGGATATAGCGCGGCGTGTTCCAGCCCATTTCCTGCAGGTCATAGCCCTCTAGGATGTTCAGAGCTTGCAGAAGCACTGCTCCTTGCGTCCAGAAACTCGCCTTGTACACCTCGTGGCCGTGGAAGGTCGTGTTCAGAGGACGCTCGACCTCTAGGCGGAATGCCGCGAAGTCTTCGTATCGCAGCAGTCCACCGTCCTGCTCGACGAAGTCGGCAATCTCGCGCGCGATCGGGCCGCGATAGAAATAGTCGCGAACGGCGTCGATGGCGGCGCGACGGGGCTTGCCCTCTGCGAGCGCATCGCGTTCCGCGCGCACCATCGCGCGGATCGTCGCTTCCAAGTCGGGCTGTCGGAAGAGCTCCCCCGGTGACGGGAAGCGCCCGTGAGCGGCAAACACCGCTCGGGACGACGGGTACAGCCGCAAGAAGCTGGACGCCTCCCGGATTGCACGGACTCGCATCCGGTCGATCGGGTGCTCGGCGGCCAGGTCCGCAGCAGCGGCGGCAACATCGCCGAACGAAAGGGTTCCGAAATCCTTCAGTGCGACGAGAGCGGCGTCGACCATTCCCGGAACCAAGGCCGGCAGCGTGCCGTAAGAGGGGATGCGCCCGGTCTTGTGCTTTCTCTGCGCAGCCTCCTGCTCGAGGTCCGGGTCCGATTCAAGATTCAGGAAGAAGTCCAGCGTCATGCGGGCCGGGGCCTTCCCGACGCCAGCAATCGAATGCACCTCGCCGTCCGGCGTGCGGATCAGAATCGGCGCCTCGCCGCCGAATCCGTAGTGCGAGAATTCCGTCACAGCGCCGGCGAAGAGCGCCGCGACCCCCGCATCGACGGCGTTGCCCCCGGTATGGAGCGTCCTCATGGCGACCTGCGTCACCAGCGGGGTTCCCGCCGAGACCGCCGCACGCCTCGCGCGCACGACCGGACGGAATACCTCCCAGCGCAGAATCTCCCGCTGACGGCGCTCCTTTTCTGACCGCGCCCGCCGGATCTGTGTGAATGCCGCGCATGCCGCCAACAAGCCGAGGACCAAGACCCCGGCAATCTGCTTCTTCCCCCGCACCGGCAGCGCCACTGCCATGATAACCGCCTTCGCACCGATGCCCGGGCGCGGAACCGGAACCAGCGGCCGCTGTGCCCCCCGATCCCGCTCAGATGTGCCCGAAGACTGGCTCCGCCTCGACCATCGTCGGCGCCGCGGCGGCGAGCATGTCGCGCACGCGGAAGATCGCGTCGCGCTTTGCGCGATTACGCATCGCCCGACGGTTCGCCAGCAGGTGCGCCGTCGAGCCCTCTAGCACCTTATGTGCGATCTTGAGACCGTTGGCCCGTATCGTCGTGCCCGTCTCGGTGTTGTCCACGATCGCTTCCCCATCTTCGGGAGGCTTCGACTCAGTGGCACCGAAGGAATGGAAAATAGCAATCGGCGAAGCGCCGCTCCGCTTCACATTGAGGCGGGTGTACGGACTGTATAACGAGGGCTCCAAGTCGGTGTGTTCCCGGATCAGCGCCTCCGTGAGATTAAGGTACTCGGTCCATATGCGCAGCGGCTGCGTACCGGTCGAGTCGACGAATTTGGAGAACAGGTCGCGCGCGGAACGCACGTCGTCCCACGCATCGGAAACGCAAAGCACGATGTCGACGCGACCGAATCCCAGATCGAGCAGGTCCTCCACGTTCGCGGAAACCTCGCTCTCGTAGTACCAATCCACGCCGGAGATGCCTAGGTCGAAGAAGCCCGCTTGAAGCAGGTACGGGATCTCCTGCGGCCGCATCATCTTGGACACGACTCCGTCTATGCCGAGCTCAGGCCGATAGCTGCGGCTTCCGTCGGCGTAACCCAGCGGGTCGATGCCCGCGCGCTCGAGGAACGCACGCGTCTTTATTTCCAAGCTTCCCTTGGGGATAGCGAATCGGATCGGGTTCATGCGGATTCCCTCGCGCTTGCTGCGTCTACCCTTCTCGAGCGAGGGCTGGGAGCACGATCGATACGTCAGCCGCTACGTCACTCCCGTCTGGCAGGAGCACCCTGCCGCCGCTCACGCTCGCCTTGGAAGCGTCCACTGCTCCAACTTGCATGCCGCGATCGCGCAGCGCCTCGGCCAGGCGAACCGCATCGAGCTCGTCCGCAGCGGCGACGGCCTTCAGAAGGATGCCCTTCGGCGAGGACCGGCCGTTTCCGCAACCCGATAATCCTTCCAGAGTATCGAATCTCACGGCACAGCCCGTCGCCGGAGTCGGCTCGCCTCCAAACAGCTCCACCAACCGATCGTAGCGGCCGCCGCCGCAAAGCTTCGTGGGACCCCTAGCAATCTCGAATACCGTTCCCGTATAGAATGTCAGGCCCCGAGCGATGCCCAATGTGACTTCGAATTCGCCGATGCCGTAGTGCTCCAGCAGGCGACACACCGCCATGAGGTTTTCTAGCGCGGCTCCGGCACGCGTGCTCCCGAGCGTCTCGGAAGCCAGGGCCGAGACCTCGTTCAGCGCTCCCCGCAGACGGCTCACGCGAACAAGCAGTTCCCCGGTTTCTTCCGGCAGATAGCCTTCTACGTTCCACAGGTGGCAGTACGTAGCGGCGGCTTCCTCGGGAAGGCGACGGAAGAGCCCTCCGGAATCGGAAGCGGGCAAGTCTGCAATAGCATACTCGCCGCTGTAGCCGTTCCGCGCCTGCACGAAGGCTAGCTCCCGGCGATCTGCTCGCAATTGCTCCTCCAGCAGGGGGTCTTGCGCGGCATCTTGAGAGACGCATCGTTCGACGATGCCGGCGAGCCGATCAAGGTGCCCGATAACCGTCGCGCGCTCATCGGCGGTCAGTTCGTCTGGCAGCAATGCGCGAAAGATTCCTGCGGTCCCTACCCTGACGGACAGGCCTGATATGCCGAGGCCCCGCAGGAATCGGTAGGCTGCCGCGATGACCTCCGCGTCGGCTGCGGGCGAGGGATCGCCCAAGAGCTCTATGCCGGCTTGCGTGAACTCCCGAGTGCGCCCGGAGTGGGGACTGCAATAGCGGAAGCAGGGCGCGATATAGAAAAGCTTGTATGGCCTTGGCGAGCCGTCCAGCGCACCGGACGCGACCATGCGACAGACCGGGGCCGTCATTTCCGGGCGCAGAGCATATTCCTCGTGGTCGCAGTGGAAGGTCAGCAGGGAGTTCTTGATCTCGGGACCCGACCTGGCGGTGAACAGGTCTGCCCGTTCGAACATCGGCGTGGATACCTCCACGAAGCCGTAAGCCTCCGCTGTCCGGGCGAATGAGGCTTCCAGGTGCCGATGCACGGCGTTGTGCGCGGGCACACGGTCGCGGGTGGCTGGCGGCGGAGCATTGTCGAGCATGGCGGGCTGGTCTCGTGTGGGAATGGGCGGGGCCGCAAGTGGGTGGCGCGGCGGGCAAATCAGGCATCAAGCCCGACACTCTGCGTCGCCCGAGCGGTCGGGCTGCCCTACTTCAATCTTACTGTTCTCCCGCGGCGCTCGCCTTAGACCGCCGCGGTGGCCAAGGCATCGCGCGCTGCCGGATTGCGGCACAAGTTGAGCCTCAGATCAATTTCCCGAGGCGCGGCCAGCTGCGGGACCCGCGTGGAGGAGCCACCTCCGAGATCCGCGCCTCGGGCGCCTTGTCAAAGCGCAGGCGTGCATTTGCCGCGTCGGGCGCGCGGGGAGTCACCGTCCGGTCGCGAAATCGCTCGGGGAAAGGTAGTTCTCCGGGGGCTCGAGGAACCACTCCAGCTGTTCCTCCACAGTCAACCCGCTCGGGAGGTCCCGAGCTCTGGGGTGGGTGCGCAAGAAGATGTCGAGCATCTTGGCCTGCATATCGCTTATCACTGCTGCATTCTGAAGATCGTCGGCAAGATCCAGGAACTCGCCAGGATCGCTGGCCATGTCGTACAGACGCTGGTCCCGCCCGGAAGGGCCGCGGCCGGTCTCGTAGCCCAGACTGAGGTCGGCTTTGCCGGTAGTGAAAACGTATTTCCAGCGGTCAGTCCTCACCATCGCCTTGTTGTCGTGCAGGTATTCCGAGAACACGACATCGCGATGGTCCGTGGTGTCTTCGCGCAGCAAGTTAAGAAGGCTCCTTCCGTCCAGGCCGTCCATCGGGGCCACGTCCAGGCTGTCGAGGATCGTGGGTGCTAGATCAACCATTTCAACAAGCGCCGGTTCGGCTCGCGGAGCCAGCCCTCGGTAGCGGATGACCATCGGGACTCTCACGATCTCTTCCCACATCATGTGCTTTTCAAAGCGTCCATGGTGACCGAGAAGGTACCCGTGGTCGCTGATGTAGACGACGAGTGTCGATTCGGACAGGCCGGACGCCTCGAGAGCATCCAGCATGCGGCCAACGTTGCTATCCAGGTATTCCACCGAGTTGTAGTACGAGGCCACGATGCCGCGCTTGTCAGCTTCGCCCAGGTCGCGGAATACGGCTGGTATCCAGCGGTCGTCCTCAGGGCTTGTCTCGGGCAGGCCGACGTCCGATGGGGAGTACTTCGAGGCAAACTCGATCGGGAAGTTGAACGGGGAGTGTGGCTCGTAGAAGCTCAGCCACACGCACATCCGATCGTTCCGGTTCTTCTGCATGAAGGCGATCGCCTGCCGAACGTAGTACGTGCCAAGGAAATCGTCGTCGTAAAGGCCTTGGTTCTCGGCATCCCCGGGACGCGGGTAGCCCGTGCCCGGCAAGCGGTCGGCGTTCAGCCATTCGCGCGCCGGGACGCGGAACGGCCGCCACATCGTCTTGTAGGGCTGGTCGGCCGGTGGCTGGCGCGCCGGGTTTGCAGTGAGATGGGCATCGTGATCCTTGGCGTCGATCCGAAAATCGAAGCCGTGCTTCAGATCGGAGTTGAAATGCATCTTTCCGATCGCCGCGGTCTTGAATCCCAATGCGCCCAGATGATCGGCGATGGTGACCTGCTCCTCGGCGAGCGGGGTCTGCAAGAGCGTCACGCCGCAAGCGTGGGGATACCTGCCGGTGATGATCGACTGACGGGACGGCGTGCAGAACGGGCAGTTCACGTACGCCCGGTCGAATTGGACGCCCTCGGCCGCGAGGCGGTCGAGGTTCGGCGTGCGGATCACTGCGTTGCCGTACGCCCCCGTGGCATAAGCGGCGTGATCATCCGCGCTGATGACGAGGACGTTTCTGATCGAAGGGCCCTGCGGCTCCCCTGCTGGGGCACAGGCCATGACCGGGAGCACCGCCGCGAAGGCCCAGGCGGCCCACGAGCGTCGCGCTTTCGAATCATTCATGTCGATATCCAATTCCCTTTCTTTTCGACTCGGCCGCGCCGCGCCCCTGAAGGTATCTTGCTCGCCGAGTCCGCAGATCCGGCAGTCCCCCGCTTACCACCGCAGCTTCAGCCCGATCTGCGTGATGCGAGCGTCCAACGCACTGCGAACCTGGCCGAAGAAGCGGATAGTGGCCGTTTCAGTGGGCTGCCCCAGCTGCCTGTGATTGAAGAAGTTGAAGAACTCGGCTCGGAACTGAATCCGGAAACCTTCCGAGACGCGGAACTGCCCGTTGGACGACACGCCCCAATTGTTGAGCCCCGGAATCTGCAATGCGTTCCTTCCGGAATTGCCGAATGTCCCCCGAGGGTTGGGCTCGAAGCACGAGGTGTCAAAGTACCGGTCGACCGAGCGCTGGCCGCGGGGAAGGTTCCCGTCGCAAGACCAGTTGGCACGGTTGAACGCAAACGCTCCCACGTTCGAGCGGGCGCCCGCCGTCCCAGGAGAGAACCAGTTGCCGGTCATGAACGTCGCGATTCCGTTGAAGGACCATCCACCGCGAATCGAGTCGGCCGCGGCGGAGGCGTTTGCCATGTGGCGCCACCCTCTCCCGAAGGTCAGCTCGTGCACATAGCTTGCGCTGGATCGCTGGCGCACGTCGAAATCCGCGTTGCCGCGGTCATGCCGCAGGCTGCGGGCGTTCTGGTGCCCGGATCCTCCGCATCCGCGAGATGCGGTGTCGATCGAATGGGACCTTGTGTAGCCGATCAGGGAGCTCACGCCCTTGCGGAACCTCTTCTCGTGGCCGACTTGAAGGCCGTTGCAGCTGGAATTCTCCTGCCAGTTCGACGAGAGCATGTCGCCGAAACCGGGGAACGGGCGACGGTCCTTGATTGGCGTACGATTGTTCGGGTCCGGAAGGGTGGCTTGGTTGATGTACACTCGCTCCGCAAGCTTCGTACCGGCGCTTTCCACGGAGGCGACATCGAGCACGATCGTGTCAGACAACGCGTGGCTGATGCTGAGCTTCCAGTGCTGCAGGTAAGGGGTCCGGTCGCTCGGATCGACGGAGAAAGGGGAGAGCGTCGAAATCGGCTGACCGCGGCAAGCCAGTGACGGCATTCGTGGCAGCGAGGAAACTCCAGGCACGACGGCGCCCGTGCGATCGGTCACTGTTCCGACGATCGTACCCGACACAATCTGGGCGGAAACGCGGACTGTGGCCGCGACGCCGAACACGAGCGCGACGCCGATGAACGCTGTGAGTCGCCGAACAGCAACTGAGTCCCTAATCGCGCTCATGACTTGCCTCCTGCGGCTCCATTGTTGCGCCGACTGTGCTCGAAATCAACGTGGGAATTGCAAGTCCTCCAACGATCAGGCAACCAAATGGCACGAATTCAGAGCAAGGCTCCGAGCTTTCCTGCGTGCGCCCGCCACTACGGAGGCTTGGCCAAATGTCGTAATCGACTCGGTGTCGTTCGCGAGACATTGACGTATCCGGATCCATGGGTAATCCGGCATGAGTCTCCAGCCGACCGTTGCGCGCGAAGGCTCCGCGCTGGCGCCCGACGACGGGCCGATCGGGCGGAACTAGGCACAGCGGTTCCGGCGCGCGTGATCGGCGGCGGCACTTGGGCGCCCAGCGTCACGGCATCCGTGGAAAGCCGCTCGCTGTGCGCCGGGCGAATGGAGCTGCCGAGGAGGTCCAAGAGCAGGATCGCTCCACCTCCAGGGCGTGAATGCCGTCGGCTTGGATCGCTGCGATTGACGGGTGTTGCGGGACAGGCAAGAGGATTGCCTGCTGGCGATCTCTCGGCAGAACGCATCCGATGCTGAACGACCAGGTGGGGTCGAATCGGCCCGCAACTCTTCCCGAGCTCGATCGGCCGCGAAGCCTCGAGCGGGACGCTTCCCGCCTTGGGGATTTATTGCGCCAGTCTCCCGGGCCGTCCAGCCCAGCGGAAGAACTTGAATGCCAGAAGGGCGATGCTGTTGACGCCAGCGGCATCAACCTCGGCGGCGGCCGGGGAGCGTCTTGGCATCAGGGCCTCGAAGACCGGAACTCGGGGCGCGAACTGCGCCGAGCGGCAGCCTAGGATGCGGCTGCCAGTCTTCGTGCCCTAGCAGGGACCGGGGCAAGGCGGTCGTGAAATGTAACTAATCTGTCATTTTTTGTTCCGTTTGACTCCAAATTGTTCCTATACTCGTAAGTAGGGTTGCCGGCACGCACTCTCGCCCGCTCCCCAGAGTCACAGCAACGTCACGATCCTAGTTGCCGCAAGGCGTGTCACCCATGCAATCCGTGAAAGTCGCCCCTGTTGGGGACTCCCTGCAGCTGAAAGCGCGCGAAGTCGTAAACGACTTCAGCATCCATGTCGCCACGGTCAACGGGTCCGGTAGCCAGTCTTCGAACTTGATCCTGCTAAGGGCACTGTTCGAGATGGGCATCCCGGTGTCAGGCAAGAATCTATTCCCCTCAAACATCGCCGGCCTGCCCACTTGGTACACCATCCGTGCCAGCAAGTACGGGTTCACCGGTCGCAAGAAAGAAGTCGACGTCCTCGTGGCGATGAACGGCCAAACGGGGACGGAGGATGTGGAGAGCTTGCACCCGGGCCGGGCGGTGATCTACGACGAGCCGCTGCGGCTGCAAGATCTCCGCAACGACCTGCACTTCTACCCTGTGCCGTTTGACAAGCTTGTCGCGCCTGTTTGCCCCCAGCATAAGCTGCGAAAGCTAGTGCGCAACGTCATCTACGACGGCGTTTTGGCGTCTCTGCTAGGCGTCGAGATGGAGGAGTTGCGACGGGCGATCTACAAGCAGTTCGGAAAAAAGCCCAAAGCGGCTGTCCTGAACTGGAACGCTGCCATCGCGGGCTACGAATGGGCCGAAAAGAATCTCGAGAAGAGCGACCCGTTTCGGCTGGAACGCATGGACGGGAACGAGGGCAAGATCATTGTCGAAGGCAACGCGGCGGCAGCGCTAGGCGCGGTCTTCGGCGGCGTGAGCGTCATCACTTGGTACCCGATCACCCCTTCTTCATCGCTGGCGGAAGCGGCCCAGGAATACCTCAAGCGGTTCCGGATCGACCCCGAGACCGGCAAGGCGACCTTTGCCGTGATCCAAGCCGAGGACGAGCTGGCATCGATCGGCATGGCCATCGGCGCGGGCTGGGCCGGCGCCCGGGCGATGACCACGACCGCCGGCCCGGGCATCTCCTTGATGTCCGAGTTCGTCGGCCTGGCCCACTTCGCGGAAATCCCGGTGGTGCTGATCAACGTGCAGCGCATGGGCCCCTCGACTGGCCTGCCGACCCGCACGTCGCAGGGTGACTTCTTGTCAGCGGCAACGCTCTCGCACGGCGACACAACCCACCCCATGCTGATTCCGGCGACGCCGGAAGAATGCTTCGAATTCGGCGCCAAGGCCTTCGATGTCGCCGAGCGCATTCAGGCGCCGGTCTTCGTCATGCTGGACCTGGATCTGGGGATGAACTATTGGACAGCCGACAAGTTCGAGTACCCTGACTGGAACATGGATCGAGGCAAGGTTCTCAGCGAGCAGGACATCGAGAGCCTGCAGGGGGATTGGGGGCGGTATCGCGACGTGGACGGCGACGGCATCGCCTACCGAACGCTTCCCGGCAACCGCCACCCGCAAGCGGCTTACTTCACGCGAGGCACTGGGCACGACGAGGACGCGAACTACAGCGAGCGCGAGGAAGACTGGATCCGCAACATGGACCGGATCAAGAAAAAGATGATCGGCGCTCGGCGCTGGCTGCCGGAACCAGTGATCGACGACAATGCTGCCGCTAGGATCGCGTTGATTGCTGCGGGAACCAGCCACGAGCCAGTCCGCGAGAGCCGAAACCAGCTGCTTGTCGAGTACGGAGTCGAAAGCGCCTACTGCCGCGTGCGCGGCTGGCCGTTCAGCCACAACACCGAAGAGTTCATCGCCCGGCACAAGCGAGTGTACGTAGTGGAGCAAAACCGGGACGGCCAGTTGCGGGCGCTCCTGCGCCGCCAGTTTCCGGCGATTCACGACCACTTGCGCAGTGTCCGCTACTACGGCGGAATGCCGCTGGACGCGCGTTCCGTAACGGACGCCATCGTTGAGGAGGAGAGGCTGTGAGGACGGCACCCGTCAGACGTCGCCGAAGGAGGAAGGCCCCTGCCGAGAACCGTATCGGTTTGGGCCCGGAACCGTACCGCGGCCTGAAGACAACTTTGTGCGCCGGTTGCGGCCACAACTCGATCTCGGAGCGTATCGTCGAGTGCTTTTTCGAGATGGGCATCGACCCGACACAGGTGGTCAAGCTCTCGGGGATTGGCTGCTCGTCCAAATCGCCAGCCTATTTCCTGAGCATGTCGCACGGCTTCAACAGCGTGCACGGAAGAATGCCGGCGGTGGCTACGGGAGCGGTCCTCGCCAATAAGAACCTGCTAGCGCTGGGCGTGTCCGGTGACGGCGACACCGCCTCCATCGGTCTCGGCCAGTTCGTCCACATGATGCGTCGCAACGTCCCTGTCGTCTACGTCATCGAGGACAACGGCTGCTACGGCCTGACCAAGGGCCAATTCTCCGCGACAGCGCATCTGGGTTCGACTACCAAGTCCGGGATCGCTAACGAGCTCCCGCCTATCGACACCTGCGGACTCGCCGTCCAGCTTGGCGCTACATTTGTGGCCCGCTCGTTCTCAGGCGACAAGAAGCAACTGCAGGCCATTCTCAAGGCGGCGCTGAGCCACCGAGGGACGGCCGTGCTGGACGTGGTCTCGCCCTGCGTCACGTTCAACGACCATCCGGGCTCGACGAAGAGCTACAAGTACGTACGAGCCAACAATGTCCCGCTGCAGTCAATCGGCTTCGTGCCGCACTTCGACGAGATTCACGTTGAAGGGGAATTCCCGCCGGGCACGGTGCGCGAAGTCGAGATGCACGACGGGTCCCTCGTGCGCCTGGAGAAGCTCGAGGAGGAGTACGACCCGACCGACCGCATCAAGGCACTGGACCGGATCGAGCTTGCAAGCGAGAAGGGCCAGATCCTGACCGGATTGCTGTACGTCGATACCGACGCGCCGAGCTTCACCGAAATGCTGAACCTCGACGACACCCCGATCGCCCAAATAGGCCAGGACCGCCTGCGCCCGCCGAAGCGCGCCTTGGACGAAGTGATGGCAGAGCTAGCCTGACCGCTTAGCGCAATTCCGGCTCTTTTTCCTGCCTTGGATCGTGGCGCACGATCTGAGGCGGGTCCCCTTCGATCCGGAACGCTCGAGGCTGTGCCGCGCAGTCCGGGATGGTGTCTCGCCCGTAGTGCCGGAAGCCGTAGGCGACGTGCCGTCTCACGTCCCCTAGGCATGCTTGCTCCATGCGCGACTGGTGCTCCAGATAGAATTCCCGCGTTCCCGCGAGTCGGCTGGCAGGGGGGTAGGTCTGTAGCTTGAGCAACGTTAGAGCGAGCGCGGCGACCGCCCCAACCGCTGGGATGGCCCATGACCTGCCCGCCTTCAGAGCCGCCAGCGCGGCCAGGCTCGCGGCCCCGAGGCCCGCACCGAGACCCGTGGCCAGGCTCCTGGGCTGGAGCCCGTCCCAAGCTCGGGAGATGCCGTCCGCAAGCGCCGGCGCAATCAGCGTCCCGGCCAACGGAACCATCAACAGGGTGCCGGCGGCGGCGAGCAGGAGCCCCCTCCTCGGCTCCTGTCTCCACTGGATTCCAAGCAGGACTGCCAGCGGTGGAATCGATGGCAGGATGTACGCGGGGAGCTTGTTCACCGACAGCGAGAAGAATGCGAGCGTCCCTAGGGCCCAGGCTGTCAGGAAGCGCTGGCGCGGCTCGCTCCATAGTGCGTCCCGCCCGAGACCGAGAAGGAGCGGTGTCCAGGGCAGCAGGAAGACCAGCAGCACCGGTCCGAAAAACCACCACGGCTGCCCATGCTCCAAGGACGAGCTGAGAAATCGTTCCAGATGGTGACGGACGATGAACTCCTCGACGAAGACCGTCCCGTTGCGCCAGTAGCATGCTAGGTACCACGGAAGGCAGACTCCGGCGAAAGGAAGGAGAGAGCGATGGCTTAGCAGGTCCAGCACGCGGCGCGGCTGCTGAAAAATAAGCGGCGTCAGGGCGAAAAGGGCAACAGTCGGGGCCACAAGCCCCTTGCAGAGCACGCCAAGCCCCAGCAACGCGCCGAACGGGACAAGGCAGCGACGGTTTCTGTCGTCGGGATTCTGCACCCACGGCAGCAGGCAGAGCAGGGCCGCGGAGGTGCAGGCCGTCAAGGGCGCGTCAAACACCGCGGCGTCGGCATACGCTACCCATCCAGCCGACGTGCCGAGCACGCATGTCGCCGCAACCGCCGTTCGGACCCCGAAGGCCTTTCGCACCGTAGCGATGAAAAACGCAAGGAATCCAAGGCTGAGCAAGACCACCGGTACGCGAGCGTAAGATTCCAGGCCAACAACGTGTCCTATCGCCCCAAGCCAGAACAGCATTGCGGGCTTTTCGAACCAAGGCTCGCCCCAGAGCACGGGCGTGATCCAGTTGCCGGATTCGGCCATGTGGCGCGCGATCGACGCGTAGCGGGGCTCGTCAGGGCCGACCAACCCCCGTTGAGGGATGGGAATCAAATACAGGGCAGCCGCTAGGATTGCGGCCACCGCCAGCGTCGCGGCGAGTTTCCTGTTCACTGGGCGAGGGGCGTCAGGAGGATCTTGCGGAACTCTACGGCTCCGTGATCGCCTTGGAGCGTAATTGGGCCGGGCTCGCTCTCTTGCCAGTCAGTCGCCATCGCGGTGAATCCCTCGACAACGGCGCGGTCGATCGTCTTGATGCCGTTGAGAACCACGGTGACTTCGCGCCCGACAAGCCGGATATCCAAGGCCTGCCATGCCCTGGCAGGCCGGCTGGCGTTCACTCTCGGCGCGATCCTGCCGTATAGAGCCCCGTTGCCATGGTCGCTAGCCGGCCTGGCGTGATCATCGAGTATCTGGATTTCGTAACGTCCGCGCAGCCCGACCCCGCCGTTCATCCCGGGATGGACCATGTACTCAATCTCGAGGCGAAAGTTCCAGAAGGCCGCGTCGGAAACGAGCACGTCGGCTTGCCTGCGGTTCTTGAGGATCCCGTCGTCCACGGACCAACCGTCCTCGCGGCCCGGTCGCAGCGTATGCCAGCCACTCAAATCCGACCCGTTGAACAGGGCTGCCGGGGTTCCCTCCTTCCAAGATCCATCGTCGCTATCAAGGAGCAAGGGCGCCCTCTCGCCGACCCAAAGCAACAGCCCGGCATCTCGCAAAGCCGCGCCGAGAAGTCGGCCGTCGTGGATCGCGGCGGTCACCGGCGTCTTGACGTGAACGGTACGTTCCCGCCCGATGCGCCGCTCGAGGTGGAAGCGCAATTGGCCGTGCTCTATACGGGCATCGCGAATCGTGTCGAGTTGCCCGCCGGGGCCGCCACCCACCATTGCGCCGGAGACCGTGCCCGATTCGGCTCCGTTGATTTCCAGCCACAGGACACGCCCGTTGTTCTCGCCCAGCGGCTGGATTATCCAGCGCCCGTTGAATTCCTCGTCCCCTGCCACGGCTGCGCCCGCGCAGCAAAGCAGCAGGCAAAGGAATCGCCGATACATGGGCCGCAACGCCCATGATAGCCCCGAGCGGGAACAGTACATCGGGACATGGCGCGCGACGGAGCCTCACTGAAGTGAAGCACGAGCCATGCGTCGCAGAATTCGTCCATTTCGCCGATGGCCGGCGATGGCGCGCGAACTAAGGACGTGCCGGGACTTTCGCCGTTGGGCCGCGGCTCCCGGCGCACCGCCACCGGCATCATGGCACGGCGGCGAGAGTATGGGCCTTCGCTCGGGAGAACCGTCTCGTCCCGGGCGAGCATTCGGTACCAGCGCTCCGCAGGTGCTGACCGCGGCCTTGGACGGCCCAAGGGCCCTCAGGTGCTTGCGCGGTCAATCGTGGAGCGAGCTCCTGTGGACCCTGCGCGCCGGCAGCGCAGCACGGGGCGGCCCAACAGCGGTGCGGACGGTCCTCTCGCCGGCAGTCGCAGTCGGATCCAATCGATCAACCCTATGCCTGCCGCTAGACGAGCTGCAGCGCCCGTCTGGTCACCAATTCAGCCCGCCAGCCAGCGCGCAGGGTCCCTAGCCGAAGCAGCGGAACGGCGCAACCCCGATTTCGGAGCGACCCGGGTCCCCGGATCCGGACATCGGTTCGCCGGCTAGAATTCATGCGACGGAATCGTTCAATAGCTTGACAATATATATGGGAAACGTGGATAGTATGAGCGTGCGGGACTGTAGCGAGCCCGCTCTAGTCGAGGTGCAGCTAATGTGTAAGAGATTCGGATCGCTTGGTTTTTGCCTGGTTATTGCGGCTGGTCCGACCGGACTCTCGGCTGCGACCGCAAAAGCACGTGCAGATTCACCGTTTACCGAACACCAAGAATCCCATTGGGCCTTCCAGCCCGTAACGACGCCGGCCGTTCCGGACGCACCCAGGGGAAACGCCATTGACGCGTTCGTCGCAGAGCGGCTGGGCGAGCGAGGCATCGCGCCGGGACCGCGAGCGGACAAGGTGACCTTGATCCGTCGCGCGACGTTCGACCTTCACGGCCTGCCTCCTACGCCCGAGGAAGTGCGAGCGTTCCTCGCGGACGAATCGCCATCGGCATTCGCGAGGGCCGTAGACCGCCTGCTCTCGTCGCCGCGGTACGGCGAGCGGTGGGCGCGGCACTGGCTCGACCTGGCCCGCTACGCGGAGAGCGAGGGCTTCAAGTCCGACGAGACACGGCCAAACGCGTGGAGGTATCGCGACTACGTGATCGACTCGCTCAACGCCGACAAGCCGTACGATCGGTTCGTCCTAGAGCAAATTGCCGGGGACGAGCTCTGGCCGGGTAGCGCCGCTGCGCGTATCGGGACAGGCTTCAACCGCCACTACGCGGACGAATCGAACGCTGCGATTCTCGTGCAGCGCCGCCAGGAGATTCTTCTCGACATCACCGACACGGTGGGTGCTGTGTTCCTTGGGCTGACCTACGGCTGCGCGAAGTGCCACGACCACAAGTTCGACCCGATCCTGCAAGCGGACTACTACCGTCTGCAAGCGTTCTTCACCAATGTCGCCACGGACGACGAGATTCATCTCATGAGCCCGGAGCAGCGGGAAGAGCGCCGCCGACGGCAAGCGGAGTGGGAGCTCGCCACCCGCGATATTCGAGCGCAAATGGACGCACTGCTGGACGAGAAGCGCGCCGAGGCGTATCAGACGCAGGTCAACCGCCGCTCGCCGGAGACACAGGAAGCCTTCGGCAAGCCGGAATCCGAGCGCACGATGTACGAAAGGCTGCTCTTCCAGCAGCACATGTGGCAGATGCGATACCACAACGACGCGAAGCTGGCCAACGCACTCGTGGACGAGGCCAAGGAGCGGTTTCGCGCGCTGGAAGCCCAGCTGGCCGAGTTCGACCATCTCAAGCCGGAGGAACTGCCCGTCGGCATCGGCATCCGCGAGATGGGAGCGGAGGCTCCGAAGACACACATCCTCTCTCTCGCCAACTACGCCGCGCCTTTGAACGAAGTGGAACCCGGATTCCTCACGCTGCTCGACCCGGAGCCCGCGACATACAGCCCGGCGCTAGGCGGACGTTCCTCTGGTCGCCGGACGGCTCTAGCCAAGTGGCTGGCCAACCCCGTGAACCCGCTGCCCGCGCGAGTCATGGTCAACCGGCTTTGGCACTACCATTTCGGTCAGGGCATCGTTCGAACGCCGAGCGACTTCGGGCTGATGGGAGAGCGCCCGACGCATCCGCAACTGCTCGACTGGCTCGCCTCGGAGTTCATGCGACATGGCTGGAGCCTGAAGCACTTGCACCGGCTCATCATGCTATCGGAGACGTACCGGCAGACTTCCTCATTCCGCGAGGACGCGGCCGAGGCCGACCCGTTCAACCGCTTGCTGTGGCGGTTCCCTCCCCAGCGGCTCGAGGGAGAGGTCATCCGCGATTCAATGCTTTCCGTTGCCGGACGGCTGAACAATCAAGTCGGCGGTCCGAGCGTCTACCCGGCCCTTCCAGAAGGCGCAGCCGAGCCTAGGGGCGGGTGGGACGTGCCCGAGCAGCAACACGAGCAGGACCGTCGCAGCGTGTACGTGTTCGTGCGGCGCAACTCGCGCTATCCGATGCTGGAATCGTTCGACATGCCAGACACTCACGAGTCGTGCGCTCGTCGAGCTACGACGACGACAGCGCCGCAGGCGCTCGCGTTGCTCAACAGCGAGCACACGCTGGGCTGGGCCCGGGGCTTGGCCAGGCGCGTCCTGGAGGAAGCGGGGGCGGATCGCAACCGCCAGATACAAGCCGGGTTCCAGCTAGCCTACTCCCGTGCCCCGGACGCGTGGGAGAAGGACACTGCCCTGACGTTCCTCGACACACAGAGCAAGATCATCGCGGGCCGTGCCGCAGCCGGCGAGGCGCTGTACGTCCCGGACACGTTCCCGGAGGCGATGAGCCTGGAAGAAGCAGCCGCGGTAGTCGATTTCTGCCATATGCTGTTGAATTCCAACGAGTTCGTCTACATGAACTGAACCAGTCCGAGTCCCTGAAGGGAGGGACCGAGATGCGCAAGAAAACTTCCGATCCACTGGCTGCCAGAACCCGCAGGGCATTCCTGGCCCAGGCGGGAGGCGGCCTCGGCGCGCTTGCCCTCGCGGCGCTGCACGCCGACACAGGCTTGGCCGCCAGTGACGCGCTCGCTCAAAAAAGGCCCCATCACGAACCGACCGCGAAGTCCGTGATCTGGTGCTTCATGGAGGGCGGGCCGAGCCACATGGACACGTTCGACCCCAAGCCCGCCTTGGAAAAATACGCGGGCCAGCCAATGCCGGAGTCCTACGGCAGGCCGCTGACCGCGATGCCCGGCACAGCCCACAACACCCTGATGCCCTCGCAGCGCAAATGGGCACGCCACGGCGACAGCGGGCTGTGGGTGTCGGACTGGTACCCGCACGTGGCCCGTCACGTCGACGATCTCGCCGTGATTAGGTCATGCACGGCAGACGGTCTCAATCACGTCGGTTCGGTCTGCCAGATGAACACGGGCTCGATTCTCGCGGGACGGCCTTCCATGGGCGCCTGGGTAACGTACGGGCTGGGATCGGCGAATCGCAACCTGCCGACATACGTGATTCTCAATGACGAAGTCCGCATCAACGGCGATTCCAAGAACTGGAGCGCGGGGTTTCTCCCGGCGGCGTATCAAGGAACACTGTTCAAGCAGGAAGGCGCGCCGATACTCAATTTGGAAACTCCAGGAGGGGTCGGTCCCGGGCAGCAGCGTGGAAAGCTTGACCTGCTGGCAGCCTTGAACCGCCACCACGCGGACAAACATCCGCAGGAGACCGAGCTGGACGCCCGCCTGCAGTCGTACGAGCTGGCCTACCGCATGCAGGCGCACGCACCGGAGGCCGTCGATATCACCCAAGAGTCGGAAGCTACCAAGAAGCTCTACGGCATGGACGAGGAGCGCACTGCCCTGTACGGGAGGAACTTGCTGCTAGCGAGGCGGCTCGTGGAGCGGGGCGTTCGCTTCGTGCAGGCGTACTGCGGCGGATGGGATGCCCACCGCAAGATCGAGGAGAACCACACGAAGTGGTGCGGTGTCTCGGACAAGCCGATCGCCGGCCTGCTTGCCGACCTGAAGTCCCGCGGCATGCTGGACGAGACGCTAGTGATTTGGGGCGGAGAGTTCGGGCGCACGCCTTTCAACGAGCAAGGCGACGGGCGCGACCACAACCCCTGGGGCTTCACGATCTGGATGGCGGGCGGGGGCGTCAAAGGCGGGCAGACGATCGGCACGACCGACGAGCTCGGCTTGCGGGCCGAGCAGTCGCCCTATCACGTGCATGACATTCACGCGACGATCTTGCACCTGGCGGGCCTCAACCATCTGGACCTGACTTACTTCCATAACGGTCGTTCCGAGCGCGCCACGATCAACGGCGGGAAGCTGATCAACGAAGTTCTCGCCTGAATCGCCTGCCCTTCGGCGCATGCTACGGTAGAGCTTGCCTCCTCGCGGCAACCTGGACGGGGGGACAGCCGACCAATCGCCCCCTCGCCTCGCGCCGGTGCAGCCGCGTCTCTCGGCAGGCATCGTTCCGTACCGCATCGCGCCCTCGGGAGAATGCGAGATCTTCTGGGTCCGGCGGTCCAAGTCATTGCGTTTCATGGGCGGCTGGCACGCTTTCCCAGGCGGTCGGCTGTCAGCGGACGACGCGACCGTTCCCGTGCGCGGCGAAGTCGACGGCAACAATGCCTACGCGTCGTCGGGCGAACACGCGGCGCATCCTGCTTGTGCCTTGCGGGAACTGTTCGAGGAAGCCGGAGTCCTGTCGGCTGTCGGGACCCTGCCGGACGAGCAGGAACTGGACCGCGCTCGCGGGAAGTTGCTCGCGAACGAATTGGACTTCGCGGCGTGGCTTGAAAGCCACGGGCTGGCACTCGATGCGTCGAGGCTAGGATTTGCTGGGCGCTGGGTGACGCCCCCGCTTTCGAAAATACGCTTCGACGCGACTTTTTTCCTCTTGCACTGGCCGGCGAGCGACACCCGGCAGCCCAGCATCATCCCGGGCGAGCTCTCATCGGGCGAATGGATTGCCGCAAGCCGTGCCCTGACCCAATGGGACGCGGGAGAGGTCCTGCTAGCGCAGCCGACACTGGAGACGATCCGAGTTCTGGCCGAGGACGGGCCGGAAGGGAGCAGCCGGCTCTGGCGATCGCAGGCGCACGAGCCAAACTCGCCGCATTCGATCGAGCTCCGGCCACTGATCCGGGTCATTCCAGTGGCCGCCAGGACGCTTCCGCCTGCCACCCACACGAACGCGCTGCTGCTCGGAGGCAGGGACATGATCCTGGTCGATCCCGGCTCGCCGTGGGAAAGCGAGTTGCTTTGTCTGCGCGAGATCATCGAATCGGAATCGCAAAGGACGGGGGGCCAGCTGCGGGGGATTTGGCTGTCGCACCATCACGAAGACCACGTGGCGGGAGCGGAGCTGTTGCGCCGCCATTTCGGCGTGTCGATCTATTGCCATGCAGCGACCGCCAGCCGACTCAGCCATGCAGGAATTCGAATCGACGGTCGACTCAAGGACGGGGAGTTAGTCGAACTTGCCGGCAAGCCGACGATTCATGTCCGAGTTCTTCACACCCCGGGCCACGCCAGCGGCCATCTATGCTTTCTGGAGGAGCGCATGGGCACTCTGCTTTGCGGCGACATGATTTCCGGCTATAGCACGGTGGTGATCAATCCCCCTGACGGAAGCATGGAGGAGTACCTCGGCTCCTTGGAAAGACTTTCTGCCTTGGACCCTCAAGTTCTTGTTCCAAGCCACGGTTCGATGATTCCGGAGGCTCCGAAGGTCCTCCGCGAGGCACGGCGACACCGCCTCTGGCGCGAGGAGCGCGTATTCGAAGCCTGGAAGGACGGCGAACGCGATCCTGAAGCGATGCTGGCCCCGGTATACGGGGAATTGCACCCGCTCGCTCGACCTATCGCGGTTCGACAGCTGCTAGCTCATTTGGAGCGCTTGGAAGCAATCGGCCGGATCCGCCGCCTGAGTCCCCAGCTGCACTTGCAGATCGGCCGTCGCTACGCGCGTCACTTGCCATAGCTTCCAGCACTCCATATCAGGCCCGCTCATACAAGTCGATGGCGCACACTACCCTCGACCGTCGCTGCTGAGCCGCAACTCAGCTACGATTCAATTCAGTGGAATCCTCGAAGAAACTCTGCACACATGGCTCAGAAATCAGAAAGCAGAATCCAACTGTTGTTTGATAAGTACGTCCACAATCTCCAGTGAATCTATCAAAGGCAAGCACATCTTATATCTGCGAATCCTGCGTAGTACAGACCGTTTCATTGTGAATATAGCAACATGATTCCATACTAGTTGGTATCTGTATTTTCGACACCGTCTGCGTTCTGGATTGAGTGCCTGATGGATTAATTTGAATCAGGAAGCAGGAATGCGGGCCCGTCGCTTCCGGTCGCATGGGAATGGGTGCGTCTTACGTGGAGCCTTGACTCGAACCATCTGCCCAACCTGTACAGCACGGCTCCAAGCAAGGTCAACGCGACAGCAATCTCAGCATGGCGCGCTTGTCGTTAGGTCCTTGCCAGACGGGGCGTTGCAAGTTCATGCGATCCGGGCACTTCGAGACTGTTGCCCAAGGGCTCCTGTGGGGCGGTTACGGGCATGGGGCGAATCGCGGCAAGAATGCTACCAGCAGCCGCCATGTGCCAGCCGGTAGGCGGCGCAATGGCTCGGCTGGAACATGTCACCGGCTCGCAACGGGCTGCCGCGTTCTCAAGTCGCTGCAGAGAGATCTTCTCTCGCCCCACGGCCGATGTCGGATCCAACGAAGGCTCCGTCGCTTCTCTCCTGCGACCGAAACTCCGGGCCGTTGCTACGCTGAAGCGGATGTCGGACGCATGGAAGCCGACCTTGCGCAAGGTTTGTGGAATCACCCGTCCCGCTGACGCGCGGCTCGCTGTCAGGGCCGGAGCGAACGCTGTCGGAATGGTCTTTTATTCGCCCAGCCCACGGTCCGTCACGGCGCGCCAGGCGGAACACGTCGCCTCGGCCATACCTGAGGGGATTCGCAGGGTCGGCGTGTTCGTCAGCGAGCGGCCTGACGTCATTCTGTCGGCGATCGAGCGAGCGCGTCTCACGGTGGTCCAACTCCACGGGGAGGAGAGCGCCGAGGATTGCGCAACAGTCCGTCGAGCCGTCGGGGACAGCCTGGAGATCTGGAAAGCGGTCCATGTGGGGCCCGGCTTTGAGGGTGTCAATCTCTCGGAGTTCGCGGTCGACGCTTTCTTGCTTGATACAGCCCGCGAACGAGCGTACGGCGGTACCGGAAAGGCTTTTCCATGGCATCTGGCACTGCGCGCCAAGCCCTTCGGGAAGGTTGTCCTCGCGGGCGGCTTGGACGGGGGCAATGTCGCGCGAGCGGTACGCGTCGTCCGACCGTGGGGAGTCGATTCCAGTTCCCGGCTGGAAGATCGCCCGGGCGTCAAGGACCCGGACAAGGTAACCCGCTTCCTCGACGCTGTGCGTTGAAGGCCGCGAGGCCAAGAGCCAGTGGCAAGCTCGCGAATTCGGTATTTCCTCGGCGACCTAGTCGCGACGACTGTGGCCTGCTCGAGCATAGCGGCCTTCACGGGCACTTGCGTGCCGTCCGACTGTCCCCCCTGGGCTCTTATGCCGCTGGGCATGGCATTGGGCATGGCGCTATCAATTCCGTGCTGGCTCGCGGCCGGGCCGCTGCTGGGGATGATCGAGCCGATGCTTCAGATCATGCTCGGGGGCATGGTGGCGGGTATGGCTGCCGGGATGTCGGCGGGACACGAGCCCGCGCCCGGACTGCTTGCGCTAGCGGCTCTGGGAGCGGGGTGCGGAGCTGTCACCAGCCTCGCCATAGGCGCCTCTGACTGGATCCTGCGCCAGGGTGAAGCGGATGAGTAGCAGCGACCGAGGCAAGTGGAATCGCGCCGCGCCGCGCTACGAGAGCTTCGCCGCGCGGGCTGCGGAACAGCGATGGGCGAGGTATAAGCGGAAACTCTTCTCTGGCATGCAGGGGAAAGTGCTATTCCTCGCCGCAGGCACCGGGCTAGATTTCCAATTCTTCCCTCCGGGGAAGACGATTGTTGCCATCGATGTAAGCGAGCAAATGCTCCGCCGGGCAGCCCCGCGGGCTCGTCGATACCGTGGCGCGATCCACCTGCAGCAGATGAATGTCGGCCAGCTCGCATTCCAGGACGCGAGCTTCGACCAAGTCTACACGTCCTGCACGTTCTGCTCCGTTTCTGAGCCCCTGGAGGGATTACGCCAGATCAGACGAGTCCTGCGACCGGACGGCACCCTGCTCATGTTCGAGCACACGGTCAGCCGCTGGTTCCCGTTCAACGCGATGCTGCACGCATGCACGCCTCTTTCTCGGCGGTTCGGTCCCGAGATGAACCGCCCCACAGTCCGCAGCGTGCGCCAAGCCGGCTTCGAGGTGCGGCGCGTGGAGCGGCACTATCTGGACGTACTCAAGACCATCAAGGCACGCAAGCCCGTGCCGCGCTGAGAAAGTCTAGCAACCCGCGCTGCGACGGGCGCCTGTGGAAGATACCCGTTTAGGTGAGAATGTCGACTTGGCCTCGGAACACCGCGCCCTCTTCGACTCGGAGTTCGTGCGTCTCCAATTTCCCGACTACGTCGGCACTCGAGGTCAGTGCGGTGCGCTCCAGACCCTTCACGTTGCCGCGCACGGTGCCTTGGATCAAGACTTGGTTGGCCTCGATGTCAGCTTCCACCACTCCTTCCCGGAGGATTACCACTTTTTGCGACGGAATCTCGATGGTGCCTTTGAATCGTCCAGATACCGTCAGGTCTCCCTTAGCTACGATAGAGCCCTCCATGCGCAAGGTTCTGCCGATATGGGAGGCTTCTCCGTCATTAGCACTACTAGAGCCTTTGGCCATTTCGAAAGCTTACCATGATTGATCCGCCGTCTAGCGCGAGGCGGGGCGAACCGCGCAGCGCGATCACGTCTTGACAATCTCTTGCCGACGGCGGTCCCATGCCAAGGACTTCCGCCGGCGGAACGACTCCACGGTCATTTGGCAAGCCATCGAGATATTGAAGCCGAGCTCGACATCGCACCTCAATGCCTCTCCTTTGCGGATAGCGTTGTGCAGGTTGTGGTGGTGCAGCGCCATGTCCTCGCCGCCCGATTTCTTGTGAGACCGGGGCTGGACTTCGTCGCGGTAAAGCGCTTCGGGCTCGATGGTGAAGCCTTCTCGCGTGAATTCGATCGTTCCCTTGTTGCCGCGGATGAGGTGTCGGATACGGGTCTGATTGGCCATTGAAGAGACAAGCAGCACGTTGACCCCTTCCGGATATTCCAACAGCGCGTTGAAGGTGTCCGGCACCTCGGCGTCGCCATTGAAGAAGTACTGACCGCCCGTGGCGACGACCCGCGAAGGCGTCGTGAGGCCGCAAGCCTTGACGATACGCGCCAGCCGATGGACGAACAGGTCGGTCGCGATCCCGCCAGAGTAATCCCAGTAGCGGCGCCACGAGAAGAAGCGGTTCGGCTCCCAAGGACGCCTCTTGGCCTTTCCCAGAAACATCTTCCAGTCCAGGTTCACGCCGGGCTGCGCCCCGGCATCCGGCTCGCGCAGCCAGAAGTCGTCCTCGTGATTGCGCGAGTAATCAATGTGGGCCATGACAACCTTGCCGATGGCCCCGTCTTGGATGAACTGGGCCGCGCTCTCGTATGAGTCGTCCGACATCCCCTGGATTCCGCACTGCAGGGTAACGCCGGTGCTCTTCACTTTCTTGACTACGGCTAGCCCCTCCTCGATGGAATAGGTGAGGGGCTTCTCGACGTAAACATGCAGGCCGGCGTCGGCCGCGTCAAGCGTAACGGGCGCATGCCAGTGCTCGGGAACCGATATCGTGACGTAGTCTAGACCCTCGTGTTCCAGCAATCGCCGATAATCCTTGAACGGCTTTCCGCCTGTGAATTCGGCGGCAGCGTCGCGCCGGGGATCGTAAATGTCGCAAACTGCTGTCACTTCGACGTTGTCATCGGCGGCGAGCTTTTTCAAGGCCCGCATGTGCCCCCTCGCGTTTCCTCCGGCACCGATTACGCCGACATGAAGCCGTTCGTTCGCGCCGAGAACTCGGGCAGCGCTTTTTGCAGGAAGTGCCGGTCCCGCCGCTCCCGCTACGGCAGCTCCAGCTATGAACGTGCGACGGCTCAGTTCGTTAGATTCCGGCATGCCTGCCACCATAGTAGACGATCAGCGATCGCTCCTCTCATTGCTAGCCTGTGGCCATGGGTGCGAGCATCCGGAATGCAAGGGCGCTGCAGATCCTGGACTCCCGTGGCAATCCAACGCTGGAGGCCGAAATCGTCCTGACGGACGGGACATCGGCAACTGCCCAGGTGCCGTCGGGCGCCTCCACCGGCAAGCATGAGGCCAGGGAACTCCGGGACGGGCCGGGGGGGACCTATGGAGGCAGGGCTGTGACTGCCGCGGTCGCCAATGTCAACGGCCCCCTCGCCCACGCGCTGCGTGACCTGCCGGTCGATGAATTCGAAAGAGCCGACCGGCGAATGATCGAGCTGGACGGCACTCCCGGCAAGTCTCGGTTGGGAGCCAACGCTATCCTCGCCCTCTCGTGCGCGATCGCGAGGGCGCGAGCGAAGTCGCGCGGCCTGCCGCTGTGGCTTTCGCTCTCCGAGGGCCGCCGGGCGAAGATCCCGCTTCCGATGGTCAACATTCTCTCGGGCGGCTTGCACGCGGGACGCCAGATCGAATTCCAGGACTTCCTGGCGGTGCCGCACGGATTCAGCTCGTTCGCCGCCGCTCTAGAGGCGGCGACCCGCGTGCACCGGCGCATGCGCGAGCTACTGCACGACCGCGGGCGCGCCCCGGCCGGGGTGGCGGACGAGGGCGGCTGGGGCCCGCACCTCGACTCCAACGAGGACGCTCTGGATTACATGGTCCGCGCAATTGAATCCTCCGGCTACGTTCCGGGCGACCAAGTGTCCATCGCCATCGACGCGGCCGCCACGCACTTCTACCGCAACGGCAAGTACCGCTTGGCGAGCGAAGGGCGCTCGCTGGACTCCGACGGCCTGATCGCCCTGTACGAGCGGTGGACCGATGCGTTTCCGATCAGCTCGATCGAGGACCCGCTGGCGGAGGACGACTGGGAAGGCTGGCGTCGGGCTTGCCAAGCCCTCGGAGAGCGCTGTGCGCTCATCGGCGACGACCTGCTGGTGACGAATCCAGCTCGGCTCGAGCGCGCGATCAGGGAGCGGGCAGCCAGCGCAGTGCTTGTCAAGATGAATCAAATCGGCACGCTCACCGAGACCATGCAAGTGGTCGATTCCGCTGAAGAGGCGGGCTTCGGAGCGGTAGTCTCGGCACGTTCGGGCGAGACAGAGGACAGCTTCCTGGCGGACCTTGCGGTGGCGACCGGGGCAGGCCACGTCAAAGTCGGCTCGATTACGCGCTCGGAGCGGCTGTCGAAGTACAACAGACTGCTCTGGATCGAGGCCGGATTCGATTCGCATTTTCCAGAAGGACTTGCACCGATACGCCCTCTGGTGCATGATGGAAACGGAGGGAGAGATCGCGTCAACAATGATTGACGACCCTGGAAGTCGCTGTCACAGCGTGACGCCGCGCCGGAACGATTCCGCGGCTGCGCGGAGGTTCCGGCCCCGGCTGTTCGGCCATGGAGAGGACTGGGACAGATTCCGTGCGGCTGGTCTACTTGACCGAGTTGACCGGCATGCGCTTGATCGGCCCGCAAGGGACGCGGATCGGCCGTGTCCGCGAGGCCGCAGTCGCCCCTAGGGAACACCCCCAGCGAATCGCTCGGTTCCTGTTCGGCTGGGGCCGCACAAGATTCGCGGTCCGCTGGGACCAGGTGCTGGCGTTCAGCGACGACGGTATCCAGCTCTCCGACGAGAACTTCGCTCCCTACTACGGGAACGACTCCCATCTGCTTCTCACGAAGGACCTGCTCGACCAGCAGATCATCGATGTGAACGGGCGCAAGGTGGTCCGCGTCAACGACCTGGGCCTGCGAGTCACGGCCAACGGGAACGAACAGCTTTGGGTCCACGAGGTCGGAGTGGGCTTGCAAGGTGCCTTTCGGCGATTGGCAGAGGGCATCCTGCCGAACCGGATCATCCGCGAGATCCAAGGCAAGATGCCGCCCAACTCGATACCTTGGGAAGCCTGCAACATCGTCGAGCCCGACCCGCAGCGGCGATTGCGGCTGCTGATTTCGCATGACCGGCTGGAGCGGCTCCATCCGGCGGATCTAGCCGACATCGTGGAGGAACTCGGGACGGACGAGCGGGAAGCGCTGTTCGAGACCCTCGACGAAGAAATAGCCGCCGACACGCTCGAAGAGATCAAGCCCTCGGTCAAGACCTCGATCCTGCATTCGCTGGATTCGGGCCGCGCGGCGGACATTCTCGAAGAAATGGACCCGGCGGATGCCGCCGAGGCACTGCAGCACCTTGTGGACCGTGTCCGCAGAGAGATCGTCCGCGACATGGAGCGCGAGCCCGCCGTCGAGGTCGCGGAATTGCTGGAATACGAGGGCGACACGGCAGCCGGCATGATGGGCGCCCGCTATCTGTCCCGCGAAGCGGACTTAACGGTCGGCGAAATCGTCGCAAGCCTGCGCGGCGAGGACTCGCTGCTAAAACGGCTGACCCACGTCTTTCTGACAGATCGCGAAGGTCGCTTGGTCGGCTCGGTTGCGCTGGGGCGCTTGGCGGTGGCGACGCCGGAAGCCCCTGTGAAATCGCTGGCCTTCCGCAAGACCCTCCAAGTCACGTTGGAAACCAAGCCCGCCGACGTGGTCGAAATTTTCGACAAATACAATCTCTACGCCTTGCCAGTAGTGGACAACGACGGATGCCTGCACGGCGTGATCACAGCTGACGACGTAATCACATACCTCAGCCCCGAAATCGAACGGGGCCTGTAAGAGGCCATGCTGAGACGGGTTCGTGGCCGCCTCCTGACGTTTCTCGGGGTGCTGGGACCGGGCTTCATCACCGCCATGGTCGACAACGACGCGGGCGGAATCTTCACCTATTCGGAGGCCGGTGCCCGCTGGGGATACATCCCCCTTTGGACCCTTCTGCCAATCACCCTGCTGCTCATCGTCAACCAAGAAATGTGCTCGCGCATGGGTGCCGTCACCGGCAAGGGGCTGTCCGACTTGATCCGCGAGGAATTCGGATTGCGCACAACGGTCTTGATGATGGGACTGCTCCTGCTTGTCAACTTCACGAACATCGCGGCGAATTTCGCGGGGATCGCCGGCGCCATGGAGTTGCTGCCGGTCACGCGCTACATTTCCGTGCCTCTGGGTGCGCTATTGGTGTGGGTCCTGGTTGTCAAGGGCACCTACCAGAGTGTCGAGAAGGTTTTTCTGGCCGCGAGCGCGTTTTACGTCGCATACGTGGTTTCGGCCGTGCTTGTCGAGCCGGATTGGGGATCGGCGATGACCAGCACGCTGCGGCCGGTGATGATGGCCGATCGCAGCTACCTTGCCGTCATGGTCGGCCTGGTCGGTACCTCGGTCGCACCGTGGATGCAGTTCTACCTTCAGGCCGCGGTCGTGGAGAAAGGCATCGACAGCAGGCAATACAGAGACACTCGAATCGAGGTCGTGGTGGGATGCGTCATGATGGCCGTTGTAGCGTTCTTCATCATCGTGGCCTGTGCCGGCGCTATCTGGGAGAACGGACCGCGCCCGATTCAGAGCGCCGCCGAGGCCGCCGAGGCGCTGCTGCCCCTGGGCCCCTATGCCTACGCCCTGTTCGCCGGCGGTCTGCTCGCCTCATCGCTGTTCGCCTCGAGCATCTTGCCCCTATCAACCGCGTACACAGTATGCGAAGGCCTGGGCTTGGAATCCGGAGTCGATAACGACTTCGACGAGGCGCCGAGCTTCTACTGGATGTACACGCTGCTGATCGCGCTCGGCGCCGGTGTGGTCCTGATTCCGGGGTTCCCGATGGTGCGAATGATCCTGCTGTCACAAGTCCTGAATGGGATCCTGCTGCCGGTAGTGATGATCTTCGTCGTAAAGCTCGTCAACCGCCGCGATCTAATGCACGAGTGGACAAACGGCCCGATCTATAACGTGATCGCCTGGGTATCGGTGGCGGTCATGATCGGTCTCTCCGCGCTACTGGCTGTTTTCTCGGTATTCCCGACAGGTCCCGTCACATCGATGCCGAGCGTTCCATAGCGTCGTCCGCTCACATCGCACTCCGGTCAGGAAATAGCGCACGGCAGGACCTTCCCGATTCGCTGCAAGTGCGTCCAGATCGCTGTTGCTGCGTCTCAAACTCGCGAGGCGAGCGTCCGGTCTCTCTACAAATGCACTGGCTCCTTATCAGCGCTCTTGGGCACGCGAGGGCGCTCCAACTTTCCCGGACCGGCTGCCACGCCGCTCGCCTGAAGCGAGCGCGGTTTCAAGCTGACCGGCTCCACGGGGGCAATCGCAGCCCCTTCCGGAGCGGCCCCAAGGCTCTCGAACCTGCGCGCGGACGGCAGCACTCGGCTTTCCAAAGAACCGACGCTCCGGTTGTAGCGATCGACGGCCTGCCGCAGGGACTGTCCCAGCTTGCCCATGTGCCGGCCGAACACTTGGATGCGGCCGTACAGCTCGCGACCTTGATCCGCCACCATCTGAGCGTTCTCAGTCAGCTTCTCTTGCTGCCACCCAAAGGCGATCGCCTTGAGCAATGCAATGAGCGTGGTCGGCGTGGCGATCAGGACGCGGTGCTCGATGGCATGCTCGACGATTGCCGGATCCATGCGCGCGGCCGCGTCATCCAGGGCTTCGCCGGGCACGAACATCACCACGAAGTCGGGACTTCCAGGCAGGGCGTTCCAGTATTCCTTGGAAGCGAGATTGCTGACATGCTGGCGGACATGTCGCGCGTGATTCCTGAGAGCCGTCTCGCGGGCCTCTTCGTCCTCTCCCGCTTCAAAGGCCGCCAGATATCCATCGAGGGGTGTCTTGGCGTCGATGATCGCGAACTTGCCTCCGGGCAGGCGAACCTTCACGTCGGGCCGGAGCTTGCCCTCCTCCCCTTGCATTGAGTGCTCGGAGAAGAAGTCGACATGCTCGCTCATGCCGGCCATCTCCAGCACGTTCTGAAGCCGGTACTCGCCCCAGCGCCCCCGGGTCTTCGGCTGACGCAGGGCTTGGACGAGCCGCCTGGTCTCAGACTTGAGACCAGGCTGACCTTCGCTGAGGTTTTTCACCTGCTCCGTGATGGCTTGGTAGGCACCCTCGCGGGCCTTTTCGATTTCCGCTACCCGGCCCTCAAACCTGGTCAGACTCTCGCCGATCGGCTTGACAAGAGTCTCGATCGCCGTCTGGCGATCCTGCAGAGCCTTGGCCGCCGCCACTCTGTGCAGGTCGAACCGCTCGCTGACGAGGCGCAGGAAGGTCTCGCTATTCTTGCCGAGCGCGTCCGCCGCCAGCGCCGCGAATTTCTCGTTGATCTTTCCCTCGATCTCGTCGATGCGAGCCTGATGGCTCCGGCGCTCCGTGTCCAAGGTCGCCGCAACCGCGGCCCGTTCACGCGCTTCCGCTTCTCGGGCGTCTCTATCGCTACGGGCATCTTGCTCTGCGGCAAGACATCGCTTTTCCGCGGTGGTGGCTCGCGCCCGGGCCGGCACGGCAAATGCGAGGTATGCGACGACCCCGCCGCCCAAGGCAGCCAGGCAGAGCTGCATTACGACTTCAGCATTCATTCAGTCCTCCGCTCATCTGATCCGTCACAAATGGATTCTGGGTCGAGGGCGCTACCAAGTCGCGGCGACTCAGACTCCTCCCGGACTCTGTGCGGAACTCGAATCGGCTTGCGGACGTTCCCAGCACTTGACGATGCCGTTGGCGGCAGCGCGCAGAGTGCGGTTGCACCGAACAGCATCTTTGTTTCGTTCTTTCTACGTGGAACAGTTTAATATACTTTCTGAAATCTTGTTGTTTTGATTGGCTTGACAAGCGTGACGGGCGGGATGCTTGCCACAATCAAAGCAAGCGCATCGAGAGCGTGACCAATGTGGCAACAGCCTTGCCGAACCGCTCGCTGACGCACAACTGCCCGGAATTCCGACCCCGCCCAGAGCCTATTTCGATTGAGTTCGGCGACTCAGGGCTCCGCGCACAGTGCGAGCCCCCGGGCCCTTGTGGCGCTTGGAGACAAATCGCCGAAAGGGCGGTTGCACTCTCGTTGAACCGGTCGCGAGACGCTGGGATCGAGTCTGTACAGCACATCGCCCCCCAAGTGGCGCGCACGAAGCAATGCGGGGTGGCTCCAAATTGCGCACGACAAGCGCGCCTTCCACGCTGAGGATCGCCGAACGAAGCAGACGGCACGGAGGCACATTGACCGTCGGGGCACGGCAAGCGGACGGTCTGACCAATGGCGAGCACACATTGACCGCATCCGAGGTTGGTCGCTAAGTTGGTAGGCGTCATGGATGCTGATGCGCTTGACCTCGGCGCGGCGATCCAATCCCTGCTGTCGCCGGACGGCGACGGCCTGCGCGCGATGCCGCTGGTCCCTTCCTCGCCCCGAGACTGCCCGGAGTTGGACAGCCTCCGGGCAATGTCTATAGCAGACCTTTTCCCCGAAGCGGAGATCCGGTCGCCCAGCGACGCCAGGTGCGTTCAGTCCGGGTTGCTCCTATACTTCTCCGCACTGGACGAGTCGCACACGATCTCCCAAGGAATTCGAACATCGTCGGGCAGCTACTGGCACGGCATCATGCATCGGCAGGAAGGCGACTGGAGCAACGCGAAATACTGGTTCCGCCGCACCGGCCGTCATCCCGTGTTCGCGGAACTCGAACGGGAAACCTGCGAACAATGGGACCCCTTCGGGTTCGTCGACCGCTGTGCCGCCGCATCGGCAGGGCGAAGCGGCAAGCACGGTCCCGCCCGCCGGCAAATGCTCGAGTGGCGGCTTCTGATCCAGCACTGCTATTGGAAGGCACTCGGGCGATAGCCCATGCGGGGCTCTCGGCGGTATTTTCTCGGAGTCGACAGCGGGCGATCCTCGACCCGGGCGGTGATCGGCGACGGGTCGGGACGCGTCCTAGGACGTGCCGTCGCAGGGCCCTTGGACGACTTGCGCTCAAAGGGCGCGGAAAACGCTTTCGCCAGCATTGCACGCCAGTTGTTGCATGATGCCATGGACGCAGCCGGACTCTCTCGGAGTACCGAGCTCGAGCAGGCGTCATTTGGCATGAGCGGCCTTCCGGCTGACAAGTTTGACATCCTCTCCGACCTAGTGCCTTGCGAGTCCGCGGAGATGGTGACTGACGCGGAGGTCGCTTTGGAAGGCGCGGCGGCGGGAGGGCCGGGGGTCGTTGTGATCGCGGGAACCGGGTCCATGGCACTGGCGCGGGACGCCAACCGGCAGCTCGGTCGCTGCGGTGGCTGGGGCTACGTATTCGGCGACGAGGGCGGCGCCTTCGGCATCGTGCGCCGCGCTCTCCGCAAGTCCCTGGCTGCCGAGGAGGGATGGGGCCACGCCACGGCGTTGGGAGAAATGTTCCGTGCCTCCACCGGTTCCGCTACCGTGAACGATGCCATGCATCGCTTCTACCATGCGGACTGGCCGCGGGATCGGATCGCGCGGCTGGCCGTGGAAGTGGATTCCGCGGCGCAGCGCGGAGACGAGCCAGCACGCACAATCTTGGCGGATGCAGGACACACCCTGGCGGCTCTTGCCACGCGAGCCTTGCAAGCTCTCCCCGCAACCGGCGCGGAACTGACCGTGTACCCGTCAGGGGGCGTGTTCGCGAGCCGAGCGGTGCGACGCTCATTCGAGACTCGCCTGCGGGACGAGGGTCTCGTGCTCGGCCAACCAGCGCACGATCCTTCCATCGGCGCTCTGCTGCTTGCCTACCGCTCGGCGAAGGTCAGGGTCGAGATTCGAGAGTCCTGATGAACTCCCTTGAAGAGATGCTGCGTCGCGGCGAGAGCCACTTGGAGGCTGCCTGCCCGCACATGCGCCGATTGATCTCCAGCTTCGGGCCATGCGGCTTGCAGACGCAGCCCGACGGATTCCAGATGCTTGTCCGGTCGATCACATCGCAGCAGATCTCCGGACCCGCCTCGCGTGCGATCAGACGGCGTCTGCAAGCGCGAATCGCTCCTGACGCTCTCAGCGCGGAGACCGTGCGGGCGTGTGGAGAAGAGGGGCTGCGGAGCGTCGGCTACTCGCAAAGGAAAGCTTCGTACCTCCTCGGACTGGCATCGGAAGTCTCGGGCGGCGGCTTGGATCTGAACGCCCTGGACGGCCTGAGCGACGAGGACGTCGTTCGGCGTCTGACCGAGCTGCGTGGCATCGGCGTGTGGACCGCGCAGATGTTTCTGATCTTCTCGCTGGGGCGTCCCGATGTCTTCCCATACGGTGACCTGGGAGTCCGTCAGGCACTGCAGGGATTCCACCAATTGGCCAAGTTGCCTGGCAAGCGCCAAGCCATCGAGCTGGCGCGCCCATGGAGGCCGTATGCCACTGTCGCGAGTTGGTACTGCTGGCGAAGCGTCGATGCCAAGCCCGCGAAGGAGGCCGCATGACCACGGTCGTGGTGGCGCTGCTCGAGCATGCCGGAAGACTCCTGATCTGCCAGCGTCGGCGCGACCAGTCGCACGCAGGGAAGTGGGAGTTCCCGGGCGGCAAGGTGGAGGACGGGGAGGAGCCGAGCGACGCTCTGGCGAGGGAGCTCGCGGAAGAACTCCACATAGAGATCCCCTTCGCCGAAGAACGCGCCAGCTACGAATTCGCGTATCCTGGCAAGGCTCCGCTCCGGCTTGTGTTCTTCCGAGTGCGGACATTCAGCGGCCGAATCGATGACTCGCAATTCGCGGAAATCAGATGGGAATCGCGTAGCGAACTGCCTCGCTACGACTTTTTGGAAGGTGACGGACGGATCGTGCGCGAACTTGCCGCAGGTCTCCACTGACCCCCGTGCCTCGATTTCGACTCACGGCGGAGATGACCGCTCCCATTCTGCTAATCTCTCCGTACATATGAAGAAATTCGCAGTTCTCGTTGTTGCCGTTTGGATGCTAGCTGCCGGATGCGAAACCGGTTCGGGACCGACGGGTCCGTCGGTAACCCACGGCCCAGTTCTCGGGCGCTTGGGGCAGACCCACGTGGGTGTTTGGGCTCGCACATCGCGACCCGGCGAATTCAATGTCTTCTACGGAACGGATCCGAGCGCTTTGGAGGAACTCGCCACAGGCACAACCGGCCTGGCGGACGACAACACGGGCTGGGTGCTGATCGAAGACCTGCTGCCGGGCACCAAGTACTTCTACGAAATCGGCGCCGGCGACGCGGCGATGGGGGCGGAGGAGCGCTCGGGCAGCTTTCACACGCTGCCGGACGGCGGAGATCTGCGTTCGGAGCACAACCCGGAAGGCCGGTTCAATTTCCGTTTCGAGTTCGCCTGCGGCAATAACCAGAACCCGAGCGGCAGTCCCATCGGCACCGAGCTGCTGACTCACGGAACGATGTTGCGCGAATTGGTGAACGCAAGGGACAAGAGCGCTGTCGACTTCGCGATTCTTAACGGCGACTGGCTCTACGAGAACGACACGCGCAGCTACGCGGCGGAGCAATGGCGCCAGCAGACTGGCACTGACGAAGCCTCGACTCCGCGCGAGGTCTCCTTGATGCCGTCAATCGTAGGGGTCTGGGAGAACTACAAGAACTTCTTGAACAACGGCGCGAACCTTCGCGCGTGGCACCGCAACGTGCCGTCGTACTACACGTTCGACGACCACGAGCTGCTGAACGACATCTACGGTGCGGGCGAAGTGGGCAGGCGCAACCGAAGGGCGGTCTTCCGCGATGTCGGAACGCGCGCTTGGTACGACTACCTGGGATGGAGCAACCCGGTGCCGGACACGCCCGGGATTGTCTACGGGCGGGCCCAGCTCGAGGCCGGAAGCGACGTGTTAACCGATGCCGAGGCGGACTTCACAGGCCTCGAAGCCGAATCGACGCTTCACGTGCATTGGGGCACGCCCGATTGGGGCGTGATGCTGCTCGGCAACAACCCCGACGGAAGCGACGCTGACGAGGAGGGAGGCGAAGCGAATTCAAGGGTTTACGAGGTCGTCGAGGTCTTGGACGCCAACCGGCTCCGCATCCGGCCCGCCGCGGAGGAAGACGGCAATCCGGTTTATTCGATTGGCAGGCGCTCGTACTTCAGCACCCGCGTCTCGAACGCGGAATTCCTCTATCTCGACACTCGCTCGTACCGCATGATGCATGACGTGAAAGATCGCGAGAAGCTTGGCCGCACCATGCTGGGCGAGAAGCAGAAAGCATGGGTGAAGGAGACGATGACGGCGTCCGATGCGGACTTCTTCTTTATCGTCTCGTCGGTGAACTTCTCGATTTCCCATGTCGGTGGAACCGGCACGGCGAACATTTCGGAAAGCAACAAGGACGACGCGTGGACAGCTTTCCTATGGGAGCGGGAAGACCTGATCAACTTCTGGGACGGCCTAGGCAAGCCGGTCTTCGTGCTGACCGGGGATCTTCACAACAGCTTCGCTATCAAGGTGACCGACCGCGTCTGGGAATTCGCGTCGGGGCCGCACAACTCCACCAACCACCCGCTGCGTTCGGAGGGCAACCGCCCCAAATCCGGCCCGTACGACTCGTTCGGGCGCAAGACCGAGATCCGCTGGTCAAGCTTCATCATCAACGGGACCCCGAACGAGTGGAGAAGGCGTCCCATCTACTGCGTCGTGCAGGTAAACAACGTCTTCAACAATCCAGTGGACGAGGGAGACCGCTGGATCGCGTACGAGAACCCGCAGGCGGTGTTTCAGTACTACGACGGCTTGACAGGGGACCTGCTATACGCGGAGTCAGTGATTTCGCGCTGAACGCAATGCTTCGAAGCCCTGCTTTCGAGGCCCAGGCTAGCGAGGATTCGGGCAGATTCCCGTTCTCGTCCTGGCTCGAGAACGGTTGTGCTACATTGCGATTTGCTGGCGCTGGCGGCGCCTGGGACCACAATGCGAACCGTCCGGTGCATCTTGATCGCTGTTGGATTCACGCTTGCTGCGATTGCCGGCAGCGTGCCTCGCGAGGCTCCGGCGCTCGAACTCAAGACGACGCACGGCAACACTGTTTCGCTGAAGGGTCTCAAGGGAAAGGTTGTCGCCGTGCTGTGGGTGTCGACGGACTGCCCGCACTGCCAGGAGACCTGCGAAGAACTAGGGCCGCTCTATGAGGAGCTGTCCGGCCAGGGACTCGAGATCATGGGAATGGCGGTGAACCCGAACGCCCCGGGGAACATCGGCGCCTTCAAGGCCAAGCATCAAGTGGAGTTCCCGATCGGTGTCTCGAGCCGCTCGGACTGGATGCGCTTCGCCGACCTCTCCGTCATGGCTCGCGCGTATGTCCCTTACATGATGCTCGTGGACCGCAATGGCGTGATCCGCTACGAGCATCGCGGCAGGGACCACGAATTCTGGCACGACCAAATGGACAACCTTCGCAAGGAACTGAGCGAACTGCTGGCAGAGCCCGCCGGTGCTTCTCGCTGACCCCGGGAAGGCGCTGACCGCGATCCCGGGTGTGCCGGATGTGCTGTCCTGCGGGGACTGGAAAGTCCCCTTCCGCCCGCTACTCCAGCAAGGCGATTTGCAGACTGTGGCCGCGCATTACTGGCCGCGATTCCTTGACACGGACCGCTTTCCAACGACCTCGAGGCTGTTCGACACCGACGACGACACGCGAGTCCTTGCTCGGCTGAACACCATCCCGGGAAACGCTCCCGATCAGCGGCGGCCAGCCGTTCTCGCCGTGCACGGACTGACGGCCTGCGACAGGGCTCCGTATATGATCTCCGCCGCGCAGGCCGCTCTGGAGGCGGGCTTCGACGCCATTCGACTGAACGTGCGCAACTGCGGGGGCACGGAGCATCTGTGCCGGACGCTCTATCATTCCGGCCTTACGGTCGACCTGCGGAGGGTAGTCGAAGACCTGGCTCCCAGGCCGCTGTACATCCTAGGGTTCTCGATGGGCGGGAATGTCGCCCTCAAGCTCGCCGGCGAATGGGGGGCCCAGGTCCCCGAGCATGTGCGCGCCGTCTGCGCCGTGTCGCCTCCCATCCGGCTCGAGGCCTGTTCCAAGAACATGGGGCGGCCGCGCAACTTTGTGTACGAACGGCGCTTCTTGCGGCAGTTGTCCGCCACGATGCGACGCAAGTCGGCGGTGATGCCTGATGGGTTCCCGGCTCGTAATCTGGGCTCTGTCCGATCAATCTGGCAATTCGACGAGTCGGTAACCGCGCCCCAGTTCGGGTTTCGGGACGCATCGGACTACTACCGCCGCTGCTCGTCCGCCGCATTTGTCGGGGACATTCAGATCCCGTCGCTGATAATACAGGCCCGAGACGACCCCTTCATCCCGTTTGACGCGTACGACATCCCGTCGCTGCATAACAATCCTTGGCTCGTCCTGCTCTCCCCTAAGCACGGGGGCCACGTCGCATTCCTTGCGAAGGGCCGGCGTCGATTCTGGGCTCAGGACCAGGCAATACAATTCTTCAAGGCTATCCGGAGGTAGCCGAGAGCATTGTTGCACCCTTTCGATCAGCTGGAATCTCGGTCCTTCCACGAGCCCAGCAGCGGCAGCTCGGCAGGCTATGCCGCTACCTTTCGCGCGGTGGCTTCCGACGTCGCGAACAAGCCATGCAACACGCTCGAGGCATCGCGGCGGCCTGCTCTCGGATTACGGCAACGAGCGCCCGTACGTAGCGAATTCGCTGCTGTCGGTGGCAATCGAAGGCGCTTACAACGAAACCATGGCGGACAAGTCCAAGGACCGCCAATCTCGGGCAGGTCGAGCGCTGCCCCTGGAAGCGGGAGTAGCTCCGGTTGCAGTCGCAGGCCCTCGGGGCTGGCCCATGCGCTGTTCGGGTCGCTCGGTCACGAGGCCGAAGCGAAACCCCGGATCGAAGCTGAATCCGGGGCGCTGTTCGCAGTGAGAATCTCTGGCGAGGTTCGACGACGAGATTTGCTGAGGCATCTATGCGTGCTTGTTCCGGGACTGGACAGCCGCAACCACTACTGGGTTGGCGAATAAGAGGTCGAGAACCTTCTGCGCAAGGGGGAAGGCTGGCTGCCGGATCACCCAGCCCAGAACCTGATCGCAACACGGGCATTGAGCTAGTTGGGCTTGCCGCACTTCGTGAACCGCTCGCGGAGGGAGCCGGGACGCCGGTCGCCGATGGGGCGATCTCGCCGAGGATGCGCTTGCGTTGCTGTTGCAAGGCATTGATCGCGTTCCGACCTGGAGTGGCACGCACTGTCTTTATCAAATACGTAATCATTGGGGACAACAGCAGAACCCCACCAATTCCAAAGAATCTATATCAACACCGAACGAATCAAACGAAGCTCGGAATGGGGTCATGCGCCAAGGGTCTATGCTGAGCTTGACTCCGATACGTAGCGCTGTTACGGTTGAAATGTACCAATAACAAGGGGGCTAATTCGGCCATGAAATTCCGTGTTGCGGAATGCATTTTACTTGTTTCAAGCTGCCTGTTGCTGTTTACAGCCGCTCCAGCCCTGGCCCAGACCTTTTCTGCCAGCTTGACGGGAGTTGTCACCGACCCCAACGCTGCAGTCATTCCGGCCGCTGAAGTGACGCTCACGAACGTCGCCACGCAAGACACCCGTGCGACTTCGACCGGTGCGGAGGGCCGCTACAACTTCTCGAGTCTGCTGCCGGGCGTGTACGAACTGCGCACCGAATCGCCGGGCTTCAAGAGCTTCATTCGGTCTGAGATCCGGCTCCAGGGCAGCCAGGACGCGGAGATCGACGTCCAACTGGAATTGGGCGACGTAACTGAAACGGTCGAGGTCACGGCCGAGGCCGTCATGCTCGACACGCAGTCGGCCAACCAGACCGCTTCACTGGATCGGAGCGAGATCACCGAGATGCCGCTCAGCTTCCGGAACCCACTGGCGCTTGTCCATACGAATGCCGGCGTCTTCTCGAGCTTTGCCAACAGCGGTCGCTTGAAGATCCGAGACCGAGTGCGCGATCAGAACTGGGGCCTGTTCTCGATGAACGGCGGCCGCGAAGGCAACAACACCATTCACGTGGACGGACTTAGCAATAAGGGCGGCGACTGGGGTTCGACGTTCGGCACGCCTGGAGTGGACTCGGTCCAGGAGATGCAGGTTTCCCGCAATACGTACGACGCCGAGTACGCGCGAACGGGAAACGGCGTGGTGAGCATTGTGACCCGCGGAGGATCGAGCGAGTTTCACGGATCGGCCTTCTGGTTCCTTCGCAACGATAACCTCGACGCCAACAGCTGGGCCCGGAACCGTGCCGGAAATGACAGGCCGGAGTTCAAGCGGAATCAGTTCGGCGGCAATTTCAACGGTCCAATCTGGAACAGCAAGCGCGTCTACGGCATGTTCGGCTACGAAGGAACACGGATTCCTTCGGCGCAGTCAATAACCGTCTCGGTGCCGACGGCACTCGAGCGCCAAGGCGATTTCTCGGAGAGCTTCGACCGCGTCCAAGGGCAACCTAAGCTGCAGCAGATCTTCGATCCGTTCACAACCCGACCGAACCCTAGTGGCGGCGGCTTCATCCGTGATGCATTCATGAACAATGTCATCCCTCCAAGCCGGATGGATGTCGTCGGGAATAGCGTTGCGAACAAGCTCTATCCGGCACCGAACCAGACTGGCGTGCCCATCACCAACGCCAATAACTACTTCGGCACGGGCGGCCTCAACAACACCGCCGACCGGTACGACATCAGGGTTGACTGGGCGCAGAGCGAGAAGTACAGCATGTTCGTGCGGATGACCCGCACCTTGTTTGGCGGCACGAGGCCACGCATCTTTGGCACGGGGGGCGATACCGGCGACGACAACACCTGGCCTTACTATCAGGCCACGCTGAGCAACACCTTCGTGCCGAGCGCGACGTGGGTCATTAACGCGTTGGTGGGCGCCGGTGGCACCGTGCGCAACAGCACGGGGATTGGCACAGTCGACGGATTCGATCTCACGGCTGTCGGCTACCCACAGTCCTTTCAGGACCTGATGCAAACCAAGAACGCGGGTCAGTACTCGCCTGCCAATTACGCTACGGTCGGGCGCTCCCGCAACTTCAAGAATGCCCGCCGGATCGCGTCATTCTCGGTCAGCGCCACGAACGAGCGCGGCCAGCACAGCCTGAAGTTCGGCATGACGGGCGAGAACCTGCTGCACAACATCTGGAACGCCTACACCATCGCGACAAGCTTCAATCGCGGTATGACGTCCGGCCCAATCGCCGCCGCCGCTAGCTCCACCTCCGGGAACTCCGTCGCATCCCTGCTGCTCGGGACGGGGACCGGCGGCAGCACTCCGGTTCCCGTCCCGCCTGCAACGAGCCAAAAGTACTTCGGCTGGTATTTGCAGGATACCTGGCGGGTGAACAGCAAGCTAACGCTTACGCTGGGCTTGCGTTACGAGGTGCAGGCTCCCCGCACGGAGCGCTATAACCAGCAGAACTACTTCGACTACGACGCCAGCAGTCCGCTCAACGATTCCACGGCGTACGATTCGCTGCGAGGTGGCTTGGTCTTCTCGTCCGCGAGCATGCGCGGCCAGACCTATCAGGACAACTTCGACCTAGCACCGCGAATCGGCTTGGCCTACAAGCTAACCGACCGGTTGGTTATGCGCGCAGGCTACGGCATCTCGTACTCGCGCTCCTTCACCGATTCCGGCCCGAACGGCAACGACGGGTTCTCCGTCACTACGCCGTGGATCGCCAGCCAGGCAAGCGACGGCATCACGCCCGGCAATCCGCTGAGCAACCCGTATCCGAACGGACTGGATCCCAGGACCGGCTCGGCGGATGGCTTGCTCACGCGCGTCGGCAACAGCGTCACGGCGTGGAGGCTGTACAACCCCACGCCGTACCTGCAAAGCTATAGCCTCGATTTCCAATACGAGCTCGGATACGGAACCGTATTCGAATTGGGCTACACCGGCAACGTGGGGCGCAAGCTGTCCTACGGGGAAGCGCGCCGCTACAACCAAATGTATCCCGAGTACCTGAGCATGGGGGAGGAATTGAATGCGCGGATACCCAATCCGTTCTTCGGAGCGATCACTTCCGGGGCCTTGCGTGGCGAGACAATCCCGCAGCACCGCCTCCTCCGGACGCACCCGCAGTTCATCAACGTCAATAGCCCTAGATCCGAAAAAGGCGCGAATTCGAGCTTCAACGCGCTGCATACCAAGCTAACGCGCCGCTTCTCAGGCGGTTTGACGCTCATCACCAGCTACCAGTGGTCCAAGGCGCTCGACAACGCTTCGGAAGACCAAGGCTGGTTCCTCTACGACGGGTTCCGCAACGTCTTCGACGCGGGCACGGAATGGGGCGTCAGCGGCCACGACCTGCCCCACGACTTCGTCACCAGCTTGATCTACGAACTGCCAGTGGGCCAGGGCCGCAAGTTCGGCAGCAGCATGTCCGGCGTTGCAGACGCGATTCTCGGAGGCTGGCAAGTATCGAGCATAATTCGCTTGGCTTCGGGGAACCCGATCGGCCTTCGGGCCCCCAACACACTCGGACCGTTCGGCTTCGGGGTGCAGCGGGCCAACATTACCGACTACAAGGATCTGGACGTCAGTACCCGCACGCCGGAGCGATGGTTCAACATCGATGCGGTTTCCGCTCCGGGAAAGTTCGAGATCGGTTCCTCACCGCGCTACCTCCCGAACATTCGGATCGACGGTACGACCAACGCCGACGTGGCGCTGATGAAGAACTTCTACATTCAGGAGTCCATTCGCATTCAGTTCCGTGCTGAAGCATTCAACCTCGCGAATACGCCCCAGTTCGGGTTGCGAAGCACGGGCCCCGAAGCCACGGTAGGATCGGGCGCGTTCGGCGCGATCCGGGATACGTTCGTCAACGATGCGCGTTCGCTGCAATTCGGGCTGAAAATCTACTTCTGACGGCTCTTGGCAGGAAACGCACGCAGCGTCTGGGCCGGAAGCAGCGGAGTTCAGCCAGCGGAACCAACGGCCGGCTCGTTGACCGCGCCCCGCCCACGCCGCAAGGTTGAGACCTGATCGATGTGCCGGATTCGTGCCGAAGCTGGGGCATGTCCCAGCAGAATCAGCTCGCGCAGACACTCTCCTGCGCCAAGGCAGCGGCGCGCCTGAGGGCGTTGCTGTCGCAGCCAGGTTCCGCCTGTCAGGCCGAGGGCGGTCGCCGCGGACTGCGGCGATCCCAAGCAGCTACCTGAAGCGGCGCACGGACCCGCCTCCGGGCCATCAGAAACCCTGGGACTGCTTTACGCGCCTGGCCATGGCGGCGCAGACCCAAGAGAGGCTTCTGCAGATGGGCTGACCGCGGACCCTCTACACCGGGTCAGGCATAGACCACGGCTCGCGGTAGTCCTTGGTCAATAGCTTGTCCGCTTCCGGATCATTGATGAATTTCTCCTTCTCCGGGTCGAAATGCAGCACGCGGCCCGCACGGTAGGCGATCTCGCCGAGATGCACGAGCCCGCACGAGAGATGGGCGACTTCGGCGTTGGCGATCGGTTGCTGTCGGCTCCTCACGCAATCGAGGAAGTTGTACATGTGCTCGGGATGCCCTGTCGGGCCATGCGCCATGCCCGGGCCTTTTTGTTCCTCCCTACCCCAATAGACCTGAAAGTACCCCCGTCGTGAGAACACCATGTAGCCGTCGGTTCCGTAGAACGCATTGCCGCTGTCGAAACCGTGCAGGCCGTAAGGGGTCCAGCCGCGGTCCTCGTAGATCAAGACCTTGCCCTCGTCGTAGTGGTAGGCCACCATCATGTTGTCCGGGAACTCGCGCTCCCCTTGCAGATCGATCCGGCTGCCGTGCGCCGTAACGCGGTTCGGGTGCGTCTCGACACCAAGTCCCCATCGAGCGAGGTCGATGTCGTGGGGGCCGTCCCCTCCAATGTCGCCGTTGCCGAAAGCCCTGTACCAGTTCCAGTTGCGGTTGTACCGGTTGGGATTGAACGACCCGTCGAATGCGGCCGGGCCGACCCACAAGTCGTAATTGACGCCTGGCGGCACCTGCGCGTCGGCGACAGGCTGCCGGTGCGTGTGGCGCTGGCAGTTCCACGCCTTGGACATCTTGACCTCGCCAATGATGCCTTCCTTGAGTAACTCGTCCGCCTTCTTCGTCACCTCGCTCGATCGCATCTGAGTGCCGTGCTGCACGATCCGACCGTACTTCTTCGCGGCCTCCACCAACAGCCTCCCCTCCCGGAACACGTGGCTTGCCGGCTTCTCTATGTATACGTCCTTGCCGGCCTGCATCGCCCGGACTGCGATCGGAGCGTGCCAATGGTGCGGCGTCGCGACGACAACCGCGTCCACTTCCTTGTCATCCAGCACCGTGCGGAAGTCCTCGACCAGCTTCGGCGTCTTGCCACGATCGCTATTCACCGTCTGGCCCGCGCGCTCGGCATTGGATTGGTCTACATCGCAGATCGAGACGATGCGGACGTCGCCGCGCGTGAGGACACGCTCGACATGGCCGTGCCCCATCCCCCCGACACCTATCACAGACACTCCTATCTGCTCGTTCGGCGACGCGGCGCTGGCGCGGATCGCAAGACCGGCCGCGGTCGCTCCGATTGCCTCTCGGCGGGTGATGTGCTTCATGAAACCTCCCTGATGCTAGCTTGACGGACCGGAGCCAGCGCGAATCCCGCGGCTCCGGCGATGTCCTAGAACCGCTGCCAGAATACCCCCGATTCACACCGACGGCAAGTCGGACGCGGTGTCAAGACCGTGTCAGAGCCCGCTCACTTCCTTGGAGTCCACCGGAAAATCAGCAGAGCTGCGCGTACAGTCGACATTGAACTCGCGGAGCATCGGAGCGGCCGCCTCCCGTGCCGAACCGATGCGGAGATCGAAGCGGCAACGCGCTCGCTCTCGCCGGCATGGCGAACGCCACTCTCCGATAGGGGAAGCGGCCGCAGGACTGCCGATCCCGCGCTGCCGTGGCATGGAATCCACGATCTGTGATAGTGTCTGTCAGAATCACCCATGGCAGACAACCTGATCAACCGTCGAAACTTCGTCAGGGTCACGGCAGCCGGCCTGCCGCTGATGGGAGCGAGGGCCGCCGGCAAGCCCCGCCGCGTCGCGCTAGTGGGCTCCGGCTGGTACGGAAAGAACGACTTATTCCGGCTAGTCCAGGTAGGGGACGTCGAAATCGTCGCGCTGTGCGACCCGGACAGCAAGAGCCTGGCGGCGGACGCGAAGACGGCTTCCGAGCGTCACAAGTCAGGCAACACTCCGCGGACCTACGGAGACTATCGCGAATTGCTCCAGCAGGAGCAGCCCGACATTGTCGAGGTCGCGACGCCCGATCACTGGCACTGCCTGCCCGCGATCGAGGCCATGCAGGCCGGGGCCGACGTGTACGTCCAAAAGCCGATCTCCGTCGATGTGGTCGAGGGGCAATCGATGGTGGCGGCGGCCCGCAAATACGGGCGAGTCGTGCAAGTCGGCACCCAGAGACGCTCGGCACCGCACCTGATCGAAGCGCGCGACCGGATCCAGAGCGGGATGCTGGGCAAGGTCTCGCACGCGGAGGTCTGCTGTTACGTGTACCGCAGTCCTCGCGGCAATCCACCTGACATCGATCCCCCGGCGCATTTGGACTACGAAATGTGGACCGGGCCGGCCCCTATGCGCCCGTTCTGCCAGTGGACCCATCCTCGCCGGTGGCGCTATTTCATGGAATACGGGAACGGCGTGATCGGCGACATGTGCATCCACATGATCGATCTGGTGCGCTGGACGCTGGATCTTGGCTGGCCATCTGTGATCCATTCCACCGGCGGCATCTTCGTGGACAAGGACAGCAAGGCCAACACGCCCGACACGCAAACGGCGACATTCTCGTTCCCCGACCTCAACGTCGTATGGACGCACCGCAACTGGGGCAATCCCGTCTATCCGGACTATCCCTGGGCCTATTTCATCTACGGCGAAAAGGGGCTCTTCAGGGGCTCGACCAGAAAATGGGAATTCATCCCGGTCGACAAGTCCGACAAGCCGATCCTCAGGGAAGCCGTCACCGAGATGGACAAGTACGAGATCGACAATGTCGATACCGTCGAGTCGAGGCTCCCGGCGCATGAATTCCCTGTGCTCCGCGCCCACATGAAGGACTTCCTCCGCTCGATCGACAACCGGTCTAAGCCGGTGGCTGACATCGAGCAAGGGCACATCTCCACAGCGTGTTGCCTGCTGGCCAATGTCTCGCTGGAGATAGGCCGATCCGTGGAGTGGGATGCGGACGCACACAAAGTGGTCGGCGACAAGGAAGCGAATCGAAAGCTCGTCCGGCCGTATCGCAAACCTTGGATGCACCCAACTCCCGACACCGTGTAGGCAGAGCAAATCGACGCAGGGCCATCAGTCCCGGGGGCGCGGAAGCGGTCGCGACGAATCGGAGGTTTCGTCAAGGATCCAAGGTGCCCGCCTCATAAGATAGGGAAGGCTCCCGTGCGCTTGCTGGTACTAGCCACTCTTATTTCGCTTCCGCTGGGCGCACAGCCCGGGCGGTACGTCAAGGAATCGGCGCATGCGGCGATCGGCGACCCACAGGCTATAGAGGAAGGGCGGAAGCTCTTCCTGCAGTCGTGCGCGGGGTGCCACGGCCCCGACGGTACCGGCGGGCGCGGTCCCAACCTCGTGAGACGACCGCTTTGGCACCCCCTCTCCGACGAGGCCGTTTTCAGGATTGTCCAGGAAGGGATTCCGGGATCAAGCATGCCGCCATCGGGTTTGTCCGAGGACGAGGCATGGAGCCTGGTCGCCTTTATCCACGTGATGATCGGTCCGGCTGCGGAGAACAGGACACCCGGCGACGCCTCTGCTGGTGCGGAGGTGTTCTGGGGGAAGACGGCGGGATGCTCGGGATGCCACGCGATTCACGGACGCGGATGCCTTCTAGGACCAGACTTAACGAATGTGGGGGACCGGCTTCCCCTCGCGGTGATCCGCCAATCCATCCTGCAACCGTCCGACGAACTCTACCGCATAGGAAGCGAGGGCGTGCAGGTTCGTCTTCGCAACGGCAAAGAGATCGGCGGCATAGCTCGAAACCGAGACAGCTATTCATTGCAGGTGATCGATTCCGCCGGGAACCTGCACCTGATCGGAATGCACGAGGTGGCCGCTATAGAGATTTCGGAGTCATCTCCGATGCCCGGAGACTATGCGCAACGCCTTGCAGGGGACGAACTCGAAAACCTTCTCGCCTTCCTCGCTCGACAGAGCCTCCGTTCCGAGGACGTGACTTCGCGATGAAATGGCTCAGTGCGGCGCTGCTGCTCGCCACCGGCTTCCAAGCCCCGGCACAGGTGACCTACGAAGACATCGTTCAGGGACCGGGAGCCGACTGGCTGACTTATGCGGGCAGCTATAGCGGCTGGCGACACAGCCCTCTAACGCAGATCACTCCCCAGAACGCGGGATCTCTAACCGCCAAGTGGATCTTCCGCGTTCCGAACGCAGCCGGCTTGGAGGCGACTCCGATCGTCCATGACGGCGTCCTATACATTACAGACACGAACTCGGTCTACGCGCTCGACGCGGGCACCGGACGCCTAGTCTGGAGTTACGTCGACGCGCGTGCCGAGCGGAAAGGACCCAACCGCGGGGCCGCTGTCCTCGGTGACAGGATCTATTTCGTCACGAGCGACAACTACCTGACGGCTCTGGACAGGCGCAGCGGCGGCGTAGTGTTCAGCAAGCGTTACGCCGACTTCGACAAAGGCGTTTCCAGCACAGCAGCCCCGCTGGCCGTGAAGGACAGGGTCATCGTCGGCAGCACGGGGGGCGACAGCGGCATGCGCGGATACGTGGCCGCGATGTCCGCCGAAACGGGGGAAGAGCTCTGGCGGCGATACACGATCCCCGGCAAGGGAGAGCCCGGCGCCGAGACTTGGGGCGAGGGCGGCTGGCTGGAATGGGGCGGCGGGGCGACCTGGCTGTCCGGCACGTTCGATCCAGAGACCGATACGCTCTTCTGGACAACGGGTAACCCATGGCCCGACTTCAACACGGCAGTCCGCAAGGGAGACAACCTCTACACCTGCTCGCTGCTCGCCTTGGACCTGTCGAGCGGCGACCTTAAGTGGCACTTTCAATTCACCCCGAATGACTCCCACGATTGGGATGCGCAGAGCTGGCCGATGCTGGTGGAGATGGAATGGGAGGGCTCTATGCGCAAGGTGGTGCTGCACGCAAACCGCAACGGCTTCTTCTATGTCCTCGACCGGCAGACCGGGGAATTCCTGCGAGCCACGAAGTTGATCGACAGTGTGAACTGGGCTTCGGGCATCGGAAATGACGGCCGGCCGGTCCTGGTGCCGGGAACGGATCCGTCAATCGAGGGGAACTGGGTGTGCCCGAGCGTCAAGGGAGCTACGAACTGGATGGGGCAGACGTACCATCCGGGCACAGGACTGCTCTATGTCGTAACGCTGGAGCAATGCGGCTGGTACACGCTATCAGAACAGGAACCGGTTCCAATGGCGAATTTCTCCGGCGGAGGCGCCACGGAAGCAGGCGGCCAGGTGATTTTGCGCGCAATCGATCCCGCGACAGGGGACCGTGCGTGGGAATACCCGATGACGGGAATCGGTCGGATGTGGAGCGGAACAGTCTCGACAGCGACGGGCGTGCTATTCTCGGGCGACGACGCCGGGCAGTTGATCGCCCTGGATGCAGGCAACGGGTGCCATCTCTGGAATTTCAACCTTGGCGAGAAGCTTACCGCCTCCCCAATCGTCTACGAGGTCGGCGGGCGGCAGCACGTGGCGATCGCTGCGGCCACAGCCGTGGTCGCATTCGGACTCTTCGAGCCCCTTACGGCACTGGAGGCACCGGAGATCACGATTCGCAAGTAGGGTTGAACGGCAACCCTAACTTCCTGTCAAGCGTTGTCGCTGCGCTCTTGAACAGCGATATCGTCGGTTCTTGGTCTTCCTGCATCGGGGGCGGCGTTGCGGTCTCCGCGTATGATGTGGAGTCTCAGCTTTTCCTTCGCTCTCGGGGAGTGCCGTATTCGAGGACCCTGACGCGCGACGGCCAGACCGGGCGCGGATCGAGCTCTGCATCTGAAACCTCAATCTGGGGAAAGATGACTGATGCCTGCTTGGCCGAGGATGTTCGATTCGAAAGGTAGTCAGACCGGGCTTCGACAAGTTTTTCCGGTGGGAAGCCCGAATCGGAGGCATAGCATCTGGGAAATCTTGGCGCCAGCGACTCGGCTTGTCAGCTTCTCTTTTTCTGAGGGATGACGCAGCGATCAATTCAGGCAAGCCTCAGGCGCGGGGACGTTCTTCGGCGCAGCCAGGCGTGTCGCGGAGAGGTCCAAGTGAGCGCAAGTGGGAAACTAGAACGCGATGCGCAAGCTGTCGGTGATTCGATCCGCCATCATCCTGCTTCTCGCCGTTGCGACAAGCTCGTACGCCGAAGTCGAGCGGATCACGATACTGCACCTCAACGACCTTCACGCCCGGTTGCTGCCGGATGAACAAGGCCGTGGAGGGTTCGCGCACGTGGCGACGGCGATCGAATCCGAGCGCCGGACGAGCGATCACTCGATCGTGCTCCACGCGGGCGATATGGTGCAGGGGTCGCCGGTCTCCACAATTTTTCGGGGTACACCGGTGTTCGAGGTTGCGAATCCCCTTGGCATTGACGCCCACTGCCTGGGCAATCACGAATTCGACTACGGATGGCAGCGCATCCGCGACTTCGTCCGCGTTTCAAGAGCACCCATTCTTGCCGCCAACGTGATCGATGACCAGGGCGGACGGCTGTTGGAGCCGGCAGCCGTGCTGACGACTGGGAACTTGAAGGTTGCCGTGATCGGCGCGCTCACTCCCCGGCTGCCGGCGTTGATCGGCCCCGGGCTGGTGGGGCCGTGGCGAGCCGCGGGGCTAGTTGATTCGCTCCGCGAAATCGTCGAAGAAATGAAACAGCGAGCCGATCTAGTGGTTGTTCTTGGCCACCTTTTCGACGACGAAGACGAGCTAGTCCTGCGCGAACTCCCAGGCGTCGACGTGGTGGTCGGAGGTCACGATCACGGTGGCCGCGACACAGAGCTGGTCGTCGAGGGACGAATCGCAGTGAAACTGCGGCCTTACGGCCGTGAACTCGGCCGGCTGGACATTGCATTCGACACGGAATCGCAGCGAGTCGTCGAATTCGAATGGAGGCGGATTCCAATCTACGCCAATCGCAATTCGCCCCAGCCCGAAACAGCAGCTCTCGTCGAGCACTGGGAGTCCAAGGTGTCCGAGCGCGTGGACATAACAATCGGACACTGTGATCGCTCGCTTTCCCGAAGCGAGGTCAAGACGCTCGTCGAGCGGGCCATTCTAGAAACGACGGGGGCTGACCTCGCCTACATGAACCGCGGAGGCGTTCGCGACTCGTTGAGCCGAGGGACAGTCACAGCGCGCCACATCTGGAATATCCTGCCGTTTGACAACACGCTCGTTGAAGCCACGGTCCTGGGCAGGGACCTGCCGGAGGAAGCGGTCAGCGGGCATTCAGTAGAGCGTGACCGTCGCTATCGCTTCGTTACCAACAATTACGTTGCCGGTCTGTCCCAATACCGCCACATCCGTTTTCGGCCCTCGGGCCGCGTGATGCGGGACACGTTCCTTGATTGGGTCAAGTCCAGGGACCGGATTCCCTAGCGCTGTCCGAAAGGCGCAGGGCGCAGGTCCTCGGCAGAGGGGCCGCTGATTGCTGCGCTGGAGCTACCCATCGGGGTATTGGCGGAGCAGGCGGCCAAGCTTCCGTTCCTCGGAGCGGGACGGCTTGCCGCGGCCGAGGCTGTCTGGCCGATTTGAATCGGAAGCGAAGAACTCCTCCGGGCCGCGTCGAGCCAGAATGTCGCCTCAGGGGACGGCCGAGTATTCGATGGTGGGCCCTGCAGGACTCGAACCTGCAACCAACGGATTATGAGTCCGCTGCTCTAACCATTGAGCTAAGGGCCCCTGACGTCGATAGCCGCGTACCTACCAGCATATGCCGTGCGGCATTCTGTTACCTGATCAAGGATCGGTCGCTCAGGTTCGGTACTCGGCGTTGATTCTGACGTAGCCCTCGGTAAGGTCGCAAGTCCAAATGACGGCGCGGCCTTTCCCGCCACCCCCAATGCGGAACCCGATCGAGACCTCCCTCTCTTCCATGGTTCGCTGCACCGACGGCTCGTCGAAGTCCGCCCGAACTCCGCCAGAGCAGACTTGGACACCGCTAATAAGAACGTCCGCTTGCCGCGGGTCGAACGGGATTCCCACCTTCCCGGCGGCGCCGAGGATCCGGCCCCAATTCGGGTCGGCGCCGGCCAGCGCGGTCTTGACCAAGGGAGAGTTCGCTATCGCCAGCGCGAGCGCCCTGGCTTCCGCGTCAGTCTGCGCCCCGTCGACACTGATCTCGGCGAGCCTTGACGCTCCTTCGCCATCCCGAGCGATATCCTTCGCTAGGTCCCGGGTAAGGCCGTTCAGTGCTTCTTGGAACGCTGTTTCCGACAGGCAGTCGATGTCTACTCCGGACGCGCCGTTGGCGAGCAGGAATACTGTGTCATTCGTGGACGTGTCCGAGTCAATGGTGATGCAGTTGAAGCTCTGGTCGACCGAGGATTTGAGGCACGCCTGGACCCGCTTCGGGCCGATGCGAGCATCGGTGAACAAGAAGCTCAGCATGGTTGCCATGTCAGGCATGATCATGCCCGCACCCTTGGCCATGCCCGCCAGTCGAACGGTGCCAGCCGCTGATTCGAGCTCGCGGAAGCGAACCTTCGGCACGGTGTCCGTCGTCATGATCGCCCCCGCGCAGTCTTTGAATTGGCTGCGGTCGAGCGTCTCCCACAACCGGGGCAACGCTTGCGGGATCACGTCGGCCCCGATTGGCTCGCCGATGACCCCGGTCGAAGCCAGCAGCACCTGATTCTCCGAGACTTCGGCCAAGGACGCCGCCGCGCGCGCCGTTTCCGCCGCGACCTCCGCCATGTTCGGCGTTGCGCAGTTCGCATTGCCCGCGTTGGCGACGACGACGCGCGCGGTGCCCCCACTTTGGCGCAGGCATTGCGCGCTGATTTCGACAGGTGCCGCGCGCACGGCGTTGCGCGTGAACACTCCCCCAGCCGAAGCCGGCGTGTCCGATACCATGAGCGCCAGATCGGCCGCTCGGAACTTGCGGATTCCCGCGTATCCCGCCGCAAATCGGAATCCCTTGGGAAGCCGCAAAACGTTCGATTCACTCATTCCCAAGCACCTCGTCGGCGGCAAGGCGGGAGCCTCGCGCGAAATCGAGGGCCCTGACCCGCTTGCGACCAGCTAACTGCACTTCGTCCAGTATGAGATGGCCTCGGCCGCAGCCCACGACCAACCGGCCGGAGTCGATCCGAAGGTGTCCGGGAGCAATCAGCCCCGGGGCACCGACGCGGGCGGCGAGAATGCGGAGCCGCTTGCCGCGAAACGCCGTATAGACCCCGGGCCAGGGATCGAAGCCGCGCAGCCTGTTGTGAATCGAGCGCGCGGAAAGCGACCAGTCGATCAGGCCGTCCTTGCGTCGAAGGAGGGGAGCCCGGGTCGCAGCCTCGTGATCTTGGGGAGTCGGACTTACAGTCCCCGCCTCGAGCCCGGCCAATGTCTGGAGCAACAAGCGCGCCCCGACCGGGGCCAGACGCCGGTTGAGGCCAGCAGCCGTTTCATCGGGACGGATCGCCGTCTCGCTCGACAGGAAGATATCGCCGGCGTCCATTTCCCTTGAAATCCTCATCGTCGTCACTCCCGTGCGCGTCTCGCCGCGGACGATCGCCCAATTCACAGGTGCCGCACCACGGTACTTGGGCAGCAGAGAGGAATGCACGTTGACGCAACCGTAAGGCGACAGATTCCGAATGCGCTTTGGAATCATCTGACCGTACCCGACGACAGCGATGACATCGGGGCGGCTCAGCGCGAGGCGCTCGTAGGCTTCGACATCGCGTATGCGGTGCGGCTGGAAGACCCGCAGCCCCAGCTCCTCCGCCTTCCGCTTAACAGGCGGAGCAACAAGTCTCCGTCCTCGCCCGGCGGGCCGGTCCGGCTGGCTTACTACACTCGCAACGTCGTGGTGCTCGGCTAGGAGTGCTAGCGAGGGCACCGCGAAGTCCGGCGTACCCATAAACACGGCGCGCAATCTAGTCCCACTCGCCCCGCTTCCTGAGGTTTCGGATCTTGCGCCTGATGATCTGGCGCTTGAGCCGGCTGAGGTGGTCTAGGAACAATACGCCGTTCAAGTGGTCGTTCTCGTGGCAGATTGCCCGCGCAAGCAATTCCTCGGCTTCAATCTCTATCCGCTCCCCGTCCGGCGTGCGAGCCCGCGTCCGAACCGTCGCCGGTCGCTTGACGTTCTCGCGGAACCCCGGGATGGAGAGGCATCCCTCCTCGCCCACTTGAGACCCGTCCTCGAAAACGATCTCAGGATTGATCAGAACGTGCTGCTCCCTTTCCCCCTCGCCCCCGGAGCAGTCGATTACCGTCAACCGCCGGGGAATGCCGATTTGCGGGGCGGCCAGGCCGATGCCTTGCGCACGGTACATTGTCTCGAACATGTCCTGTACGAGAGATCGCAGTTCGGGCGTTCCGAACTCGCTCTCGGGAACGGGATCGCAAACTGTCTCGAGTACGGGGTCTCCGTATTTGACGATTTTGCGCAGCACTGAACCCTGCTGCCTATTCTAGCCGCCGGTCCAATTTCCGGGAAGGGTCCGAACCGCCGCATGGAGCATGGACCCTCGCGAGGATGGGCCGCGATTCTCGGAGCGCGGGCACGACAGATCGAGGCAATCTTCCGAATGCGGCGCGGCCCCTTTGGAATCGGTCCCTACCTTGTTGGTCTCTATGAAGCCCGCATCATCGTGAGCGCCCTTCGCGTCCTCTCCAGTCCAGCGAGAACGAGGCAACCCGCACCACAGCCCGGGGGGACAGTGGCATCGGGCAGGCGTTGGTCCAGAGACTGCGCGAAGCACATCGCTCCAAGCTGGCCCGTCCGCTACAATCTATGCGCATGGCACGGCTCGCCTCGGTCTTTCTTCTACTCGCCCCGGCGCTGGTCGCCAGCCCATGGACTCGCCATACGATCGACAACTCGCATAAGGGTGCCGATGGCGTTCGCATTGCGGATGTGAACGGCGATGGGTTGCCGGATATCGCGAGCGGATGGGAGGCTTCAGGTGTTGTTAGAGCCTACCTCCACCCGGGTTCCGAGAAGGTCAAGGAGCGGTGGCCGTCTGTCACCGTCGGCATGGTCGCAAGGCCGGAAGACGCGGTGTTTGCCGACATCGATGGCGATGGCGATTACGACGTTGTGAGCTCTACGGAGGGCGACGAGAAGACGATCTACATCCATGAAGCCCCTAGCGAGGGCTACATGGACGAGACGAAATGGCAGACAAGGCCGGTAGCCCGCTCCCAAGCCAAGGGACAGTGGATGTTCGCAGTTCCCATGGATGTGGACGGCAACGGCTCGATGGACTTGGTCGCCGGATCGAAAAATGACTTCGCTGCGATCGGATCCTGGAGATTCCCGTCCACGCCCGGGGGCGAGGCTTCTTGGAGTCGCTGGTACGGCGCGGGCTGGGTGATGTCGCTGGTAGCTCACGACATGAACGGAGACGGAGCAGTCGACATTGTTGCGAGCGACCGAAAGGGGCCTCGTCGAGGCGTGCTGTGGTTTCAGAACATGCCGGGGAGCGCGGCCTGGCCCGTATCCCGTGTCGGCCCCGAAGGGGAGCACGAGGCAATGTTCCTGGACCTGGCCGACCTGAACGGCGATGGCCTGACCGACATAGTCCTGGCGGTCCGGGAGGGGCCGATACAGTTCTTCCGCAACATGTCGCGGCGGGGCAACAGCTGGAGAGCGCATTCCATCGACATGCCGGACGGGTTCGGGACCGGCAAGGCCGTCGCGGTGGGGGACATCGATATGGATGGAGCGGATGACGTGGTCTTCACGTGTGAGAACGCAGAAGGCGATCTTTCGGGCGTAGGGCTGCTGCGGCACGCAGGCGATCCAACGGCGTCGGACTGGGAGGCCACGGACGTGGGCGGGCCCGAGGGCGTCAAGTTCGACCGGGTGGAACTCGTGGACCTCGACAGGGACGGTGACCTGGATATCTTGACGTGCGAGGAAACGGATCTCTTGGGCATCGTCTGGTACGAGAATCCCGCTCGGTGAATCCCAAGCTGACCCTCGGAACGCAAGCCTTGCAATAACCGTTCGGACGGGCTGGCCCAGCGGGTGATTGGCGACAAAGCACAATCGGCTGTCGGGGCTCGGCGAGGCGATGCTCGACGCAATATGGAATTGTTGCGCCTGTCGAGAGTTGGGCGATCCCGGGGCCAGCGGCGCGGTCGCCAGGGCGGCCCGCCCTAAGCGCAATACTGTCGCTTCAAGGTTTTCGGACGACGGTTTCGAGCGACGTTCGCGATATTGTGAATGTATGCTCCAAACCTTCGTCGGCTCGCCCGACGCGTTGGGCCGCTTCGGCGACTACGGAGGTCGCTACGCCCCCGAAATCCTTGTCGCGCCGCTCGACAGCCTCGACGCTACATATCGGGAGGTCAAGGACACCCCGGGGTTCCAGGCGGAAATCGCCGAGCTCTTTCGGCAATATTCGGGTCGCCCGACGCCTCTGTTCTACGCCCGACGCCTAAGCGACCACCTAGGCGGCGCGGACATCTACCTAAAGCGAGAGGACCTGCTCCACACCGGTGCCCACAAGATCAACAACTGCCTGGGCCAGGCGTTGCTAGCGCGCCAGATGGGCAAGCGGCGGATCATCGCCGAGACCGGGGCAGGCCAGCACGGAGTGGCGACGGCGACGGTCAGCGCGCTTTTCGGCATGGACTGCGTGGTGTACATGGGGTCTGAGGACATGCGGCGGCAAGCGCTCAACGTGTTCCGCATGCGTCTGCTAGGCGCCGAGGTGGTTGGAGTCGACGCCGGTAGCTGCACCTTGAAGGAAGCTATCTCAGAGGCCATGCGCGACTGGGCCAGCAGCTTCGAGACGACCCACTACATGCTCGGGTCCGCGCTCGGGCCGCACCCGTACCCCCTCATCGTCCGCGACTTCCAGCGGGTGATCGGTGTCGAGGCGCGCGAGCAGTTCCTCGAGGCTTCGGACGGTGCTCTTCCGGATCTCCTGATCGCCTGCGTAGGCGGGGGGAGCAATGCAATCGGCCTGTTCCATCGATTCCTTGATGACAGTGTGGCCATGGTCGGAGTCGAGGCGGGCGGCCACGGGACGGCCTTGGGAGAGCACGCGGCTCGGTTCTCCGGGGGCATCCCGGGCGTCCTGCAGGGGACCAAGAGCTACATCCTTCAGGACGAGGACGGTCAGATCGCCCTCACTCACTCGGTGTCCGCCGGCTTGGACTATGCGGCGGTCGGTCCGGAGCACGCTTGGTTGCGCGACTTGGGACGAGTTCAGTACACCTCGTGTTCCGATGGCGACGCACTCGCGGCGGTCAACACACTCTCCCGCCTCGAGGGAATCATCCCCGCGCTGGAATCGGCCCACGCGGTGGCGGAGGCGATCAAACGCGCGCCTTCCGCGACGGGTCAGTCGTTCGTGCTGAACCTCTCTGGACGCGGCGACAAGGACATCGGGATACTCCGCGAGAACATGCCCGAACTAGGTTAGCCGGAGCGACCCGACGGCAGCTGCCGCCTGAACGAGGCGGCCCTAGAGCGCGCTTTCCAACATGCGGTTGCGCCGGGACCGCAGCCCGGCTTCAATGAACAGCGGCACCGGATCCCTTGGCCGAACTTGGAGCAGGTCGCTGGAAAGAGCCGCCAGCTGGGCCTTGCACCGCCGACGCGAATCGCCTAGGTCCTCGCCGAAACCGACCCGTCGCCCGCATCGAAGCACGGGCTTGAGAAGGTCCTCGTAGGGCCCCCCGAACGTGCTTTCGCGCCTATCGTCGGCTTCAGCTAGGAGGAAACCTCGCCAGCGTCCCCCGGGCGCTCTCGATTCGTCGTAAATCAGATCGGAGATTTGACCGCTTTTCCCGAAAAACCGACGCACCTGCAACATGCCCGGCAGCGAGGCCTTGACCGGGTCCTCTGACCGCTTCGCCTTGTCCAGCCAATTCCCGGAGGAGTCCCGCAGTCGAGAAAGCTTGTAGACCCCCCCTAAAGCCGAATCTCCCTTCGCGGAAGCGATGCTCGTCCCGACGCCCCACACCCCGACTCTCGCCCCGCGCTGCTTGAGCGCGGCGATGCTGTGCTCGTCAAGATCATTTGACGCGACGACTGCGGTGTCTCCCAGCCCGGCGGCGTCGAGCAGCTGGCGCGCTTCCGCGGAGAGCTCGGCCAGATCGCCCGAATCGAGACGGATCCCCGCGAGACGGGCCCCTTGCTCTTGCAATCTGATTCCGATCTCAATGGCTCGCCGGACTCCCTCGAGGGTGTCGTACGTATCGACAAGCAGAATGCAATTGTGCGGCATGGCTCGCGCGAAGGCATCAAAGGCCTCCAATTCGGTGTCGAACGCCAGAACCCAGCTGTGCGCGTGCGTGCCTCGAACAGGAATCCCGTAATGCTTCCCCGCCAGCACGTTCGAAGTCGCGGCGCAGCCTCCGATGAATGCGGCTCTGCTCGCGCTGAGGCCTCCGTCGATTCCTTGCGCCCTGCGCAGGCCGAATTCAAGCACTGGATCATTGCCGGCCGCCTGGCAGACGCGCGCGGCCTTGGTGGCAACCAAGGTTTGGAAGTTGATGATGTTCAGCAGCGCGGTTTCGGCAAGCTGGCATTGCAGAAGAGGCCCTCGGACTCGTGCAAGCGGTTCCTGGGCAAAGACCGCCGTTCCCTCGGCAACCGCTTCCACATCGCACTCGAACTTGAATCCGGCAAGGTAGTCGAGGAATCCGCGTTCGAATAACGGCCGGCCGCCTTGGCCGCGCAGACTTGCCAGGTAGGCGATGTCGTCTTCCCGAAACCGCAGGTCATCGAGCCATTGCAGGGCGGCTTGCAGTCCGGCCGCCACGGCAAACGCCCCGCCAAACGGCGCTCGACGGAAGTAGTGATGGAACACCGCGTCGCGGTCCGCGAGGCCTTCCCGCCAGTAACCGCACGCCATCGTCAACTGGTAAAGGTCGGTCAACAGCGCAAGCGACTGGCCGTAGGGCGCAAGCATGAACGGGCTCTCAGCGACGATTGAGTTTCCAGATCAGTCGCAGGCCTTCCAGTGTCAGCCCGTCGTCGACTGTTCGGATGAACAGCGAAGCGGGAGAGAGTATGCCAGCCTGACCGCCGGTCGCGACGACGCAAGTATCTCTGCCGAGGACGTCTAGCATCTTGTCCAAGATGCCGTCGAGCATCCCGAGCATTCCGTAATAGAGACCGGACTGCAGGCTGCCGACTGTGTTTGTCCCGATGACCGAGGAGGGCATTCGCAGGTCGATCTGAGGCAGGCGGGCGGTGCGGCGCACCAAAGCCTGGGAAGAGACCTGAACGCCGGGGCAAATGATGCCCCCTAAATACTCGCGGTTCGCTGAGATTGCGTCGAATGTGATCGCGGTGCCGAAATCGACGGCGATGCAGGGGCATCCGTAGCGTTCCGCAGCGGCGACTGAATTGACGATGCGGTCGGCTCCGACCTCCTCCGGCTTGTCCACGCGGATCGCGAGACCGGTCCGGGTGGAAACCGTAACCTGAAATGGCTCGAGTCGCAAGTATCGGCCAGCCATTCCGCTGATCGAGGCCTCGAGTTGCGGGACGACGGACGAAAACACGAACCCGCTCACGTCCGACATCTTTAGGTCCGCAAGTGAGAGGAGATTGTGGAACAGTGCCGCCCAGCCATCGACAGTCTGTTCCAGATCGGTCTTGAGGCGCCAGTCCGCCAAGCGGCGATCGCCGTCGAACAGCCCTATTGTCAGGTTGGTGTTCCCGACGTCTACCGCCAGCAGCATTCCCCTATATTGTGACCGGATCGGGGCGGACGCTCCCGGCTTGGACCGGAGCGACGATTCCGTCGTCGCTCCGGAGAAGTAGTTGCCCTTTGGCATCAATACCGGCTGTGACGCCGCGCCTGGGCCCGACTGCCCCCTGGGGAAGCCCTTCGACGATGACTCGTCGCCCGAAAGCGTAGCTGGAGGCCTGCTGAAAAGCTCCCAGAATCGGCTGGACACCCTCCGACCTGTGCAGTTCGTAGCATGCTCCCAACGATTCCAATACAGGACCGAGGACGGCCTCCGTGGCCCAAGCGTGGCCGGTCTCAATCCGGAGGGAAGTTGCGGTGTCTGCAAGTTCTGAAGGAAACTCAAGATGGTTCAGGTTGATCCCTATTCCGACAATGACATGGTCAACCCGCCCGCTGTCCGCGTCCATTTCGACCAAGATTCCGCAGCACTTCCTCTCTCGGATCAGAATGTCGTTCGGCCAGCGGATGTCGCATTGCACGCCGGCCTCTCGCTCCAGCGCATCCTTTACGCCCAGGCCCGCGACCAAAGCGAGTAGCGGAGCTGCGTCGGGCCGACAGGTCGGACGCAGGACCACAGACAGGTACAGGCCCTGGCCCGCTTCGGAGACCCAGGAACGGCCTAGGCGACCCCGTCCGGCCGTCTGAAGATCTGCGGTCACGATGGTCCCTTCGGGGCACCCTTCGCGCGCGTGTTCGGCAGCGCGGCGCATGGTAGTGTCTACGCTGGAGTAGTGGAACGCCGGGTGACCAAGCTTGCGGACCATAAATCTCGCCGACACTCGGAAAATGCGGCTCGGTCATTATCGCTAAGGCAAAGACGCACGCTTGATGAAGGGTTTCGTCGGGAACTGGGCGCCTGTGTCGTCGGACTCCGAAGCCTAGGCTAGCTGCGCACTTTGAACACAGGTACGGTCGGGCAGGCATGCGCACTGATCAGAGCGTCCGCAACAAAACAAGACGAGTCATGAGGCAAGTCGCACGATGGAGTTCGCTCACGCTGACAGACAGGCCGTAACTGCCCAAGTCTCCTATTGGGCAGTTGCCATTCAACACTTGATCCCAGAACAAGGCAGTTCCGATCTAACTCATTGTTCCTGAAAAGCTGAATCGAAAATGAATCAGCCGTGGACCTGAGGGCCACGGCTGGAGAGTCCAATGCAAACGCGGCGGGGCGCAGTTCGAACTACCCCGAGATATCGGCTCCCAGTCAAAAGCGGCCCGAGGTTTGTGACGAACCAAGCACGTGGAGTCGAGCAGGAAAGACGCCGGCCGCCCTTGCGCTTGTCGACCTTTGCGCAAGGGGGCGATAGGCCGCCATGCGGCTGGGCCTGGCCGGCCTCACCGTGCTTTCACGGCCTCCGCAACGAAGCGGCCCTGATCCGATGCGCCCTTTGCAGGTACGCGGTTCGACGCCGGCATATTTGTCCCAGCGCGGCGGGGCATGCAGGCATCGTCGGGTGGCGGGATTGGAGGGCGTACCCTCAGGTGCGCTGGGAATCCTCGGCCAAGGATCGCAGTAGCCGCAAAATTTCCTTCGCGTGCCCGGTCGCCAAGACTACTAGCGCTGGCGTCCGGACCAGCGTCCGCCGCGTCCCCTGTCGTCTCTCTCTCGCTGGGGCCGGGCGACATTCACCGTCAGCCTACGCCCGTCGACATTGGCGCCATCCAACTGGCTGATCGCCTCCTGGGCCTCGGTCTCCGAGCTCATTTCCACGAAACCGAAGCCCCGTGAACGTCCCGTCATCCGATCCGTGATTACCCGCGCTGATTCTACAGCGCCGTGCTCCGTAAACATCTGTCGCAGCCCGTCGTCTCCGACTTCGTAGGACAACCCGCCCACGTACAATCTGTTTTCACTCATGTTTCTCTCCTCGAGAGCTGGTGCTCTCGAATACGCGAAGTACTGATCAGGCAGGGACAGGAACGCAATAGCTTTCGAAGGGGCCTGTGCAGTTCCGGCCGATCGGCGCTAGGAAATCCTTACCAAGGTTGACTTCTGAAGCCCTCGACTCATCATGTGCTGCTCCCGGAGGGCTCCGACGGAACAACCATATTTTCAGGATGGCACTTCCGCCGGCTAATGTCAACACGCATTGTCGTCCAACGATACTGTTCCCTTGCTCGTTATGCGCGCTTGAACCAGTATTCAGCTGCGGCGTAAGGCCTAGGCTCGATTCAAGGGCGCTTAACGGTTCTGTCTGACTGCAGCGTTCTCAGGTACTCGGTCGCGGCTTCGTCGGCTTTCCCCGGCTTGGACGGTTCCGAGGCTGTGAAGCCCAAGCCAGCGATGGCTCTCGCTTTCGCCTCCAAATCGATTTCGGCGTAGATGGCTGTCGTGTCGAGCTTGGCGTGGCCCAGCCTAGGGCGGATGGTGTTGAGGCCGACTCCGGACCGCAGCAGGTGCGTTGCCGCCATGTGCCGCAGCACCTGCCGCACCCTTAACTGTCCACCAAAGCCTAGTAACCCCACTACGCGTCGCCGGTCGAGCCGACAGCTTACTGCGGGAGGCCGTAGGCCGCCGCGGCGCGCGAGTCGGAACCGAAGAGGTACTCCGTGCGCATGAAGACGCGCTCGTCTTCGGGATTCATCAGCGAGACGAGCTCGGGCGTCTTGCGGCGCTGGAAGATGAACGGCTTCAGGACGCCCATGGTGTGGAGCAGGAACCACGCCGTGTCCGACGTGAGCCGGGGCGAGACCACCAGCTCCGCGGCGCCCTTGTAGGGATTGGGGGCGTCGCCCGGGAGCTTGTCGCTCGCCAGCAGGATCGAGCCGGTGTCGCGCAGGGCCGGCGGCACCAGCAGCACGTCGGCCGTCGTGCCCATCGGTCGGCCTTCCTCGTCGGTCATCGTCTCGAGCATGGTGCGGGCCCTGCCGAAGCTCGCCTTCGCCGCCTCCAGCGAGTCCGCGCTCAAGGCGACGTCGAGCTTGTTGGGGAAGGGGTCGGCCCCGTCCAGCGGATGGGCTGCGTCGACGAATGGCCGGCCGTCGTGGCAGGGGCTCTCGAACGCCTTGTTCACCCCGTCGCCGTAGACCAGCTCGTCCGGCCAGAGGGCCGCGCTGATGCCGGCGCCCCGCGCCTGGGTCGCGTAGATCCCGAGGATGTCGTCATCCATGTCGTTCCGGTTGACGGCGATGGTCGCCTCGAAGTCGCGGTTCGGCACGTTGTAGCCGTGCGCGGCGAGCTGCCTGATCGTGCGGTCGCCGACCCACTCGCGCATCTGCGGGAAGCGCGAGAGCCAGCGATAGTCCTCCCGGGCAGTCGAGCTCGTGATGAGCGTGGCGATCATCGCCCAGGTGGTCCTGGCCTCGCCGTAGGCGGCCTGGAATTCCGCCCTGAGGTTGCGGAAGAGCCCGTCGAGGCTGGCCCTGTTGACAATCATGATTCGATTTCCTCCTGCGTTCCGGGCCTAGCCCTTGATTACGGCGACGGTGAAAGCAGCCGCGACCGGGTCGATGGCCGCATCCGTCGTGTTCGCGGCCCGTATCCGGACCTTGCCCGCCTCGGGCACGTGGGCGTAGTAGACGAGCCCGCCGTCCGGTGCCGCGGGCAGCCCCAGCGCCACGAGGTCGCCGACAGACGCTCCGGGCAGGTCGATGTCCTTGTGCGAGTGCGCCCCGCCCGCCATGTCGGCGAAGTCCAGGTCCGCCGAGGCGCTCAGGACGCGCGGGCCCCTCGGGGGCCCCTCGACGTCGACCCACACGCCGTCGTGGCCGACCGCGACGACGATGCCCGCAGGGGAGCGAGCGTGGCCTCCGTCGCTGGCCGCGACCGTCTCGTCGTCGACGACGTAGCAGGGCGAGCCGATTCGCGCGGCGGTCACCGCGTCAGTGCCCGCGGAGTTGTTCCACAGGAACGCTCCCTTGCGGCGCACCAGGACAGAGACGTCCCCGGCCATGCTGCCGGCGTTGGAGACGCCCTCCTCGAAGCAGCCGAGAACGATCAGCCCGGCGCCGGCCGGGGGCGCTCCGGACCCGCCGCCCGCGCCGGCGATCTCCGGGGTCTTGGCGACGAAGTCCCTGAAGCGGTCGATGCCGCCCTCGGCGCGGCACTGGGCCGCGTGGTAGTCCCGCGTGGCGGGCGTGATCTTGCCGGCCGCCTGCGCCTCGTCGAGCAGCTGCTTGATCTCGTCATTGCGCTGGGAACTGCGCTCGGCGGCGAGCTCGCTCTCGGCCGTGGCGCGGGCCGCGACCGCGGAGTCGTAGTCCGAGCGCGGCACGAAGCGGTCCAGCGGGGGGGCGGCCGCCTGCGCGACGGCCGTGTCCCGCTCGCTCTTCAGGCTTGCGATCGCCTCGAGCGCCTTCTCCTCGGAGGCGTCGGCCGCCAGGCCGAGCGCCGCCAGAATCTTCTTGATCATTGTGCTTTCCTCCTGGCCCGCCAGGGCCGGCATCACGAACGCGGGCCTGTTGACCAGCCCGGCCCCGTTGACCCGGATCACCTCGAGGGTCTCGCGGTTGTAGTCGAAAGCGGGCGAGAGGTAGCGGTAGGCGCCGCTCTCGACCGAGGCGCGGCCCTCGGCGGTCCACTCGACGCGCCCGAACAGGGAGCCGTCGCGCAGGGCGATTTCCTTGATCCAGCCGGCAGCATCCGCCCGCTCTCCCTTCGGCGCCTTGCGGTGCTGGCCGTGCTCCCAGTCCACCGGCAGGTCCAGGCCGCCCTCCATGGAAACGGCCGCGACCCGCGCGGGGTTGGACAGCATCCAGCGCCGGCCGTCCCCGGCGATCGCCTCGAGGTGCGGCCCGGGGGGGAACAGCTGGACCCACTCGGGGGCCGTGCCGCCGTCCAGGTCGATCGCGCTGCAGATCGCCCCGAGTACGGAGCCCCCGCCCTCCCCGGACGCGCACAGGGCGGTCCGGAGAGGCCCTGCGGGGTTGCCCCGGGGGCTCCTTCGCTCAGGAGGTATGCAACTGGGCGCGCGGCCCATACAAGCGATGGTCGTGGAGCGCGCAGGGTGCCGGCAACCTGAAGGATTTCCGGCAGTCCGGACTCAAGTATGCCTCTCGGGGTCGCGCTGGATCATGGCGATCGCCTCGTTGATTGAGAGCCGACTAGATCTTCATTTCCTCATGCACGCGAGGCGCGGGATTCCGTCAGCCCTTGCGCCTGGCCGCTGCCAGAGCGGGCACGATCTTCTCCGCGGAGCGGCTCAACACGTAGCCGCCCAGCGAGACCTTGATGATGTCCATCAGCTCGAGGACCTGCGCCTCGGAGAGGTTCTCCGGGGTGCGGCCGAGCCAGTGGGCGACCATCAGGCCCGCGAAGATCAGCATCACCAGCGGCCGCCAGTTCGCGGCCAGCCAGTGGGTCGAGGCCGCCTCGGCGCGAATCGTGGACGCGGACTCGCGGACGCGTGCGGTCTCGTATTCGAGCGCCTTCTGGCTTATCGAGATCTGGAGCTCGCTCAGCTCGTGCTTGGCGGCGAGCTTCTCCTCGCCCGACGTGTGGAACTCGTCGATGATGCCGGAAACACCCGTGACGAGCTCGCCGATGAACGGAAGGCCCATGGATTCCTCCTATGCCGCCCTTGCCCGGCACCGCCCCCAGGTGGCGATGCGGCGCAGGCGCGTGTCGATGTGTACGAACCCCTTGTAGTAGCCGACAGCCCCGAGGTGCGGGGCCTCGCCGCTCTCGGCCCAGTCCCGCACGGCCCCGTGGAACGCCTCGACGTCCATCCCGTCGGGAATTGCCACGTCGAGCGCCCGGCCCTCGATGTGCTGGGAGTCCGGGGGGCGCCGCGCTGCCGGCTGTTGTGCTCGGGCGTGCGGTAGGCGCTCGTGATCCTGAGAGGCCGGCCGCCGAGGGCTCTGCGCAGCGACTCGAAGGTGTCGGCCAGGAGGGGCAGGCGCGTTCGCCGCCAGTGCGCCGGATACGGTGTCCGGGCCTCGTCATGACAGGCCAGCACCCGGTACGAGAGATGCCTCTCGGCCAGCTCGGCGGCCGTCATGCCCGTCACTCCTTCAGCGCTCGCAGGTCGAGGGCGGCGAGGCGGTTGCGCTCAGCCAGGAACCCGGTCGCGAGGCGGTCCGCGGCGAGGCCCAGGGCCCACGAGGCGAGGTCGAGGTAGCTCTTGGCGAGCGGGCCGCCCGCGGCCACGTCGAGCGGCTCGCGCATGAAGATGAACAGCGGCAGGAAGGCGACGGGCAGCCAGAACCACAGGCGTGGCCTGAGAGGCCGGATCCAGCCGGCGCGCTCGGCGCCGTGCAGCGCGGAGCGGAAGACCTGCGCGACCCCGGCCGCGCAGAAGAAGTGGATGACGGACCGTTCCCAGGCGTGCAGGCGCTGGTCCGGAGCCAGGTCGCCGAGGAGCCCGAAGTGGACCCAGAGGGCAATGCCCGCCGTCACCGCCGCGATCACGGCGGCCCGTACGATGGCAATCCGGCGAGCGGCGGGCATGGGCCCATCGTTGCCGGTCGCTGGGAGAGGCGCAACCTGAAGGATTTCCGGTAACCGGCGCTCCGGGCCGGAGCCTCCCGGGGCATCTCGACGAAACCCCTTTTGAACCCCGTTTAAACTTGCCGAGAAACGTTTAAGGATTTTCAATCGACACCCGGGTGCTCCGGCGGGTGTCGCGCTCTCAGGGGCGAAATCGCCGGATCCGGAACCAGCTGGCTCGTGCTAAGCTGATCCAGGCGCCCGCCGGGGGCGACGGGCCAACGCCGAAAACCCCGGCAATCCCTTACCCCCACTGGCCCCTGCGGTCCCTCGCGGGCTCGCTGCGCTTCAGGACCCTGTCGACGTCGGCCTGGTCGTTGCGGCAGAACGTGGCCAGCCTCAAGCGCCGGGCCGACTCCTTGCGAACCACCGCCTTGTGGATCCGGCCCTCGGCAGGCGCAGCAGCCGGGTTTCCGCCCCCAGATCAATCGACCCTGGGGCGCTCCTGCGGGTTTTCGCGCTCTGGGACGAAAACCGGGGAGTCCCTGGATCCGGACTCGCGGGAGACATGCTAAATTGATGGAGGCGCCCGCCGGGAGCGGAGGCTACCAGCCCAAATCCCGGCATTCTCATTCGCCTTCCGCCCAATACCCCCCCTCCTGCAGCAGATCATTGATGTTCGCCCGGGACGAGGCGTGGAACGAAGCCAGGCGCAGGCCCTGCTCGTCCAGGTGGACCGCCGCCTTGTGGATCCTGCCGTCCGGCAGCTCTAGGAAGAAGGCGATGGCATTGACCGGCTTCTGCCGGTGCCGGGTCACCCGTAGCGGCCTGCCGCGCCGCAAGACTTCGGGCAAGATCTCGCGGTAGTCGTCCAGGGTTAGCTCGGCGTGCTCTCGCCGCTGCTTCCTTGCAGTCGGCTTGGTCATCCGCACGACGCGGGTCCGAGCCTCGAGTATTGCTTGCGATCTCGATTCGACGTATCCAATGGGGAGGTCGCCTCTGGGCGGATCGGTTTTCGTCATCGGGGTCAGCTGCCGCTCGAGCAGGGGGCTGCCGACCACCTGCCGCACGGCCGCCCGGGCCAGCGCCTCGTCGGCAAGGATCCGCTCCCGGTCAAGCCCCGGGTTCGACGCCCAGGCGGGGTCGAGGCCCCGGTCGACCTGCATCGTCTCCCCGGTGCGCGGGTTCCTCCAGGCGCGCATGTCGCGGGCGGGAGGATCCGTCGGCCCTCCGAGTCGCCCGGCCTCGGCACGCGAGACCTGCCGCACCCAGCACCTGCAGCCCCAGCCGTTCGGCGGGTAGTGATCCTTCCACCAGTCGCTGTCGGACGGCAGCAGCGTCCCGTTCCAGGCAACGTGCTCGTCGCGGTGCTCGCGGCTCGGGCCCAGCCGGTACAGCAGATACGGCAGAGCGCCCTTCGTCCGCTGGATCCGAGCCCACTGCCCGGCCGCGCGAGCCGCGCGCATGTTCGAGCGGAAGATGGTCCGCAGCCTGCGCGGGCTCCCCAGCTGCGCCTCGACCGTCTTGCCGGTCCGCGGGTCGATGACCTGCTTGCGCCCCCACCAGCCCTTCGCGCGCAGGACCGGCTCGAGCTCCTTCCGGAACGTCCGCCAAGTCTTGCCCTCCGCGAGGTGCTCCCGGATCGCCTCCTGCATGTCGTCGAGGATGTCGAGCTGCGTGACCTTGGCGGCCGTGAAGGCGCCGGCGTGCTCGAGTCCGGCGACGTCGCGGTGGTCGAAGCCCACGCGGAGGTCCTTGGCGTCGAAGTACTCGAGCGCCTCCCGCGGGACCGGCCCGGGGAAGCGGAAGCCCGGTCGCGGCTTGCGGTCAGCCATCCCGAGCGGGGGGCCTGGCCCCGTCGAGCGGAGGCCGGTTGATCCACAGGCCCTCGATGCGGATCCCCCGGCGAGAGCTCACCGACTCTCGGCTGCGACGCGTGTAGACTGTCCAGCCGGCCGATTCCAGTTCCGGGTGGTCGCCCTCGTAGCCCGAGATGGCGATGGCGCTGGCATCCGCGGGCGCCGCCAGCAGCACTTCCGCCAGCCGGTCGTGGTCAACCTTGCAGTCGTACCCGAGCCGGCCGCGATACGGGGGATCGCAGTAGATCAGCGTCTTCTCGTCGCCGGCGAAGCGTCGAGCGAGGTCCACGGCGTCCATGCAGGCGAATCGCACATCCTTGAGCCGGTCCGCGAGGCGGAAGACATCGTTCGGAAGACGCCACATCCTCCTGCCGGTCAGCTTGAGCGCGAAATGGCTGGGCGCCATGAGCGAGGACGGAAGCGCGCTTCGAAGCACCACGAACACGGCGGCGGCTCTCTCGACCGGCCGGGCCGATCCATCCCGGAGGATCTCCTTGGCGCGCTCGAACTCCTTCCTGGAGCCGGTCGGCGTCAGTGCCAGCCGGCGCATGCCGACTTGCCGCCCAAATACGGGAGGGTGCGGTACTGGGTACGGAAGGCGCTTGGCGGCGTGGCCTGCATGAGCAATCTCTCCCTAAGGCTCGTCACTGGCGTCCCCCAGGCCCCGGGCCTGGAAGGTTGCGAGCGCGAGGGCCCGCGCCAGCTCGGAGCTGTCCATCTCGCCCAGGAGCCCGGGCAGGCCCGCCAGGAACTCCTCGTAGCTGGAGGCCTTCGCCGCGAGCCGGCGGACCGGCTCGAGAAGCGGCTCCATGACCGGCTGCCAGCCGTCGGCGGCGCGAGCCTCGAGCCCCTCGAGCAGGCCTTCCGGCGGGCGCGAGGCGGCGGCCAGCGCTCGCGCGGCCGCAGGTCCGGGACGTTCCGGGGCCCGCAGCACGTCGGCATCCTCCGGCGGGTCCGGCCAGCCCAGGCGGTCGCGGACCACCGAGGTCTCGACCTCCATGCCGAAGGGAACCAGCAGGCGGAGCGCCCTGACCAGCGCGTCGACATCCTCCGGGTCGCGCGCCCGCAGCACCACCCTGGGGTAGCGCTCCTGCGGGCCGTGGTTCAGGTCGACGCAGGGCTTGACCAGGTGGCGGGAGAGCGTCTCGGCGAGCTCCTCGCAGTCACCCCTGAGAATGTCGTGGCGGACCTCGGCCTGCGCGTCGTCGGAGCCCAGCCGGCCGGGCGTGCCCTGGGTCGTCGCGGCCTGGCCGAGGACGATGATGGAGACCTGCTCGTCCATCCAGCGCATGAAGCGCTCGTAGGCGTCGGAGGAGCTCGACCGGGCGGCCTCGATCAGCTCGATGGCCATCGATTCGGGGATCGTCGCCGCGGCGTCCGACCCGATCCCGAACACGGCCTGCTGGAGGGTCGCCTTGTCCTCCTCGCTGGCGTCCGGACCGTACTTGCCCAGCCGGATCGGCCGGCCGTAGACCTCCAGCCATCCGCTCCAGCCGGTCAGGGCCCAGCTCGCCAGGCAGTACAGCGCGGCGACCGGGCGGGCCAGGCCGCCGCGGGCGGGGATCCCCGGCCGCAGGGACGGCGCGTGGACGATCCACTTGCCGCGCTCGAGGGACGTGCCCTCGGCCGGATCCTCTTCGGACAGCAGTCTCAGCTGGTGCGCGTCCTCGCGGCCCCAGCGGAACCAGCGCGGGTCGCGCCAGGCGTAGCCGGCGGGCGTCCACGTCCTGCCGGAGCGATCCCACAGGATCTCGTTCGCGGAGACGCCCGGACCGAAGCCCCAGAGGCACTGGGAGAGCAGGCTCCGGAACGCCGGGGCGCGCACGATCTCGCGGATCTCGTCCGCCAGGTCGATGTCGGCCTGCTCGTCGGAGGCCGCCTCCACGGACGGCTCGACGCCGAGGACCGCGCGGCGGCAGACGCCGATCACTGCCCCGTAGCGGCCCATGCGCTCCTCCATCTCGAGCGCCAGGGTGTACATGTCGCGCGTCTCGCCGCTGTCTGCGGCGCGGATCACGGCGGCGCGCCCCGTGTAGCTGACGTTCTGCCGGCCCTTGGCACTTGACTTCCCGAACTGTCTTCGACACCATGGTGCGGCACTCTTCGAGCCTCAGCACCTGCCGCACCCTTAACTGTCCACCAAAGCCTAGTAACCCCAGAGTTCGGGATCTCGCCGGACTCGGTGCGGCGCTGGGTGCAGCAATCCGGGCGCGACCAGGCCCTGCGCCGGGATGGCCTGGCCACGTCCGAGCGCTAGGACCTGGCGCAGCTGCGCCTGAATTCAGTATGTTCCCGGTCGAGCTTCCGCGTCATACTCAAGGACGAGCATCTTGAAACTCGAATTGAGTTTGCTCTCATATGTGCCCACATGCTTGAATCCCCTCTCGCCGGCGAAACCTTCGAATGAATCCACGTCATAACGCGTCGATACCATCAGCACCATGTCCTGCCCGTCTTTCGCCGGCGTAGTGCAAATCAGTGGGACTGAACAAGGGACCTTCGGACTGTGCTCTGGATGGGAGAATTCGACACTGATCTTACCAACAGCATCTTCAATGGCGTTTTTGTTACCTAGGTGCGGCCACACGGTTGCCAGAGCGGGTCTAAGAAAGTCCCTAACATAGGGTTGGTCGTAATTTTCTTTCACTTCTTTGAGATAGCTCTCGCGATCCTGAGACTCCTTATCAATCGTATCCATAGAAATCATTAGCCAGTCTCCTGTCTTACACTGATTAGACACTGATTTGAAGAATTCTTCTTCATTCAGGTTGCCGATCGTACCACCCGTAATGAACCACGCCATCGGACCATGCGGATTGCGTAATGAATCGCCAGAGCCCAATGTCATGAAATCTAGAAGATAAAACGAGAGTTGATTCTCATAAAAGACTCTATATTCCCCTTTCAAAAAAAGCGTCATTAATTCTTGAGCTGTCGCATACAGCATATGGGAACTGTAGTCAACAACGGCATAGGTTTTACGATCATCCCCTTTTGCTCTGGTCATTAGACTCTTGATAATAGCAAAGTCTTTTGAAGCAGAACCCGCTCCAAAAGCCACCACCCCTCCCGCGGTTTTGCAGAAGGAATTCCATTGTTTGCTCTCCAAGAACTCCTCAAGCGCACTCTGGCATTGCCCGTATAGTGTATAAGCATGAGAACCTTTGACATTGTTCCATAGTAATGCTGCGTCCGGTGTTAGATACAAACGTCTCTCATCGAGAACTCCTCGCCGGACATCTTCGCTAACGGCCGGCATGTTTTCCAAGCGCATACGGACGACAACGAACTCATGTGTCGCATCACCATCTCCGACAGAATTTTTGAGTTGTGCCAAGCTACCACCTATAAGACATTGTCGCAGTTCATTCATATCTATCGGCAATTTGTCACCCAACATGTTGCATACCAAGTCGACGAATTGCTTGCCTCGGTGCCCTGTTGGTGCATGTCTCTGCCAGCCCTTTTTTATGCTTTCCGCAAGCGCCGCGCAAGTCGTTTCACGGAATTCAGCGCCGATTTTCGGCGACCTATCCGGGTAACGTATTTGGATGAGGGCTTCGGCTAATTGTCTGTTTGTATCAACCGTTTGGCCCGTTCGATCCGATGCGATTTGCATTAGCCAAACGCGCTTTTGATGCCAATATTTGATTTCGCCACCGGTCATCGCAAACGAATTAGCTTGTAGAAGTCCTGCCGGAGGTCGCAGGGCGACCTCTGTCTGTCGTCTTTGACGCTCTGAGCAGCGCGAAGTTCGCCACTGCACTGAGCAGCATGCCTACAGCAGCCTCGTTCAGGTATTCGGACAACCCGAAATGGACCCATGCAACCGCTGATGCAATACCGACGACCAACGCGCCATTCAGCGAAGCACCGGTATGACGCCAGCGCATGACCTTGATCATAACAGGAACGGCTAATCCCGCACCGATCATTGACACAGACGACATTGCGAGTCCAGCAACGGTGCTGTCTGCGGCGGCCGTGACTGCGATGGTGACGGGTCCGGCAACGAGGGTAAGGTTCGTCAGAGAAGCGAGCCGTGCCCCCGCAGGAAAAAAGTGCTCCACAATGTCGCGTTTGATGCTCTGAGCCATGGAAATAAGAAGGGAATTCGCTGTAGAAGCAATCACACCGAAGACATCTGCCACAATGACTCCAGCAAGCACAGAGGTCAAGTTTGCCTTTACGAAGACGCTCAACCCAGCCTCTGGCTCGGCAATGTCTGGCATGATTCCGCGGAGCAGTACACCGAACACGGTCATAGCAACCCACGTTATCTGGACGAAACCGATATAGATCCATCTCGCAGCTCGCGTCTCATCGGGGCTGCATGATGCCAGATAGCGGGATACAATCTGGGGCTGGCCAAGTCCAAACCCAAGGGCCGCCGCAGCCCAACCGGCGATGAATCCTACGCTCCCCACCAATGAAGCGCCTGGGAGTGGATTCAGGAATCCCGGACCAGCCGACACAATGTTTGATCGAAATTCAGGCTCCCGTGCGCTGATCCAGATTACACTAATCAGCACTAACAAAGTGCCCGTTAAGCGGAGGATCGCCTGAAAGGTGTCCACATATACAGAGCCACGAAAACCCCCAATGCTGGAATAGGCGATGATAAGCAAGGCGAACAGTCCGAGCGCGGCATTAGCTGAAAGCTCGAAGGCTCCAGTCAAGAACGTTTGCCCGGCCTGCCACTGAGCTGCAGTATATCCTGCAAGGCCGAAAACGATCACGACTGTCGCAAGCACTGAGATCGACGATGCCCATCGGCCTGACAAGCCGTAGCGGAGCAGTTCGGAAATCGTGACTGCTCCACTGTGGTGCCCGACCGCGGTTATACGCTGCGGAAACCAACGCCAGAAAACCAGGTCTCCAAGTAGCCAAGCGATTGGAAACATCACCCATTGAATTCCATATTGGTACCCTAAACCGACAGCACCTGCGACCACGAAACCGCTATTGGCAGTGGCGCCGGCGCTTAGCCCAATGAGCCAGCGGCTCAGTGTCCGGCCGGACAGGTCATCGGTTATGGATTCCCTTCCCGATCGTCTGGCGATGACGGCAATACCAAAGGTCAGAATCAAAGACAGCGCAAAAACTGCGCCAGAAACGAATCCTTGGTTCATGCCGCTTCTCCGGCGGCACCGGCCGGATGGCGCTGCTCTACTGGGTACGCGGGCGTGGCTAGCATGAGTAGCGGCAAGAGCATCGCGGCCGCCGCGCGAATCCGGTTGGGTATTGTGGCGATCATCGTTTGGTCCTCCGTTTGCTGGTGAGCCGGGTGACCGGTGGCCTTCCGCCTCGCGAGTTCAGCTTGACCCGAGCCCAGCGGCTTGTCCAGGGAACGGCCGGCGAACGGTCGGGGAACGCATTGTAGAGTCGAGAGTCGGTCGCCAAGGCCAGGGCTATGCAGGCAGCGGTAGTTCATTGACGGGTCAACCTCGGGGGTCTGTCGAGCCTTTTTCGGACTCGGGTTAGAACCTCGCGTATGGCGCTGGACGTGGTTCGAGGGAGCCGCCCGGGAGTGATCGCCACCGACCGCGTGCTTCTCGCACTTGCCAGGAACCTGGCTTCGGTTTGATACGCGTAGGCCTGCGTCCCCATCCGCCTCGAACCGCGCCAGGGCTCCAGGTGCGCGGCCTCGTGAACGATCGTTGCGGCGATGTCCAGTGCGGAACGGTCAAGGATCGCGACCTGTGCCATCCGGCGGCCGCGACGCACCATCGCGACTCCAACAGCGCGGCGGCCGTCGCGGAGGACGAGCACGTCAGATCTGACGAAGTCGAGCTGGTCGATGTTGGAAACCACGTATTCCAGCCAGCCGGCCTGCCTGAGCAGGGTTGCATACGGATCCGGAATCTCAGCCCCTCTGCTGGGCGCAACAGTCCAGACCACGTTGGTTGCGATCTCGGCGGCTGCGTTTCCGGCGCTCGTTGGTTCGGCCCACGCCAGCCCGGCAAACAATAGAAGCCCTATCGGTCGGCGCATTGTCGTCTCCTATGTTCCGGAATCCGGGCCGCCGTGAACGCTCACGACCTCGAACCCCGGCGGCAGCTGACGGCCGAATCGAATCGTGGCCCCATCGACATCTCCGGCGAGGTTCGCTTCCGCCGCGGCATCGCGAATGGCCCGCAACAGATCTTCGGTAAACGCCGTCGGCAAGAGCGCGTAGGCACAGCCGGCGACCAGTTCCCCTTCCGTGAAATGGCGGCGGATTTCCGGCCATCCCGTGGCATCGAGCAGAGCGAAGAGCTGGTATTCCCGAAAATCGAATACGTGCGCGGCCGGGAGGCGGTCCTTGTCCTTCCAGCGGACAAGCGGGTCGAGACTCGACGGCCGGCGGGACCCGCTGCAGTCAGCGGAGTCCCAGGAGATTCCGACCCATCCGCCGTAGACTTCGAGGACGCTCAGGATGGCATGGCCGGGGTCCGGCGCGACCTCGAGCACGATCGCGCTCATCGTGGCGCGGGTGGCGTGCGCGGAGGCAAGCAACTGTTGTTCCGCGCGGCATTCGGGCGCAGCGCAGGCTTGCTGATTCCCCGCGTTCGTCAGGTCCGGCGGGACAAGCTCGACGAGAACCCAAGCGTCGTCCGCCACGTGGCCCAACACGGGCCCTTCCAGCGCGGGCAGGAACAGCATTGCCGCCAAGCACGCCTCCAGCGCCGCGGCGACCCCGATCGAAAGAACTTGGGACCGCGGCCGCCCAGGCAGCAACGACGGCTGGAAATTGGTTTCCTGACTCATTGGATCGCCCCCTGCCGGGATTGTCGGATTCGGCGACATAGCTCGCGCTCCCGCTGCTCCCGGCGCTCGTATTCGTCTCGCCGGCGCGTGCGTTCCCTATTCAGGCCTGCGATCACGGCCTCGATACTGTCAAGCAGCTCCTTCGCTTCACGCAAGCCGTTCGCGGCAGCGCCCGCACCGACTTGAGCGTTACGAAGCGCGGCATCGACATTGCGCCGCTGGCGCTCCAACGACTCGGAGACGAGCCCTCCTTCGTAAGGTCGCCTTGCGGGAGTTTCGGCTTGCCCGTCGCGGAGCCGCCGCTCTGATTGGGCATGCTGATCGAAGTCGGCGCGAAAATGCCGGAGCCGACCGCGGGTCGCCAGCAGCCATCGGGCGTAGTACGCCAGCCATCCCCGCATCGCGCGCTCGCTGGCGGCCCTGGCCCTGGAAAACCGCTTCAAGGAAGCACCGGTGCATGGCGGTGCCTCGACCGCAGATGCGCTCTCGTCCAGCTCCTGCCAGCGCCGCTCGAGATCGACGGCATGCTCCCAGTAGGCGCAGAACCGCTCGCGGAATTCGTCGCAGGGGCTGCCGATCGAGTCTTGAGCGTTGAGCGGCGATACGCTCTCGCCTATGACGACGAGAGCCAGCAAGGTGATCACAGCGCGCGAAATCATGGAAGCCCGCCTTCGGTCGCGCCACGGTCAAGTTTCTTGACCGTGCTTTCCAGCTCGCCGTAGTAGCGCCGCCAGAGGCGCGCCTCCTCGTCGTTGAGGCTGACCTGCGCTTGCCAAAGCTGCGCGGTCCGCCGCGCCTCGCTTTCCAGCTCCGCTGCCCCGGAACGCACGTCCGCTTCGGCGGTCGCGATTTTTCTCAGGATCGCGCTCTGACGGCTGACGCGGAGGCGCATCTCGCGGATCTGCTCGAGCCGCGCCTCGAGCGGGCCCGTCTCAAGGGCGCCGGCAGCCGACGAGAGTGCTTCCATTACACGGAGTTCCGCGGCATCGAGCTCTTCGCGCTGCCGTTCAAGGTGAACCTTGACGGCGCCTAGGGCGGATCCGTCCGCCGCTAGCCGCTCAAGAACTTCGAGCGCCGTCAGGCTCGCGCGGCGGTTGGCCTCCAGCCATCTGCCGCGGGCCCGGTGGTATTCGTCGCGGGCTTCAGCGGCCCTTCCGATCAGAGGAACGAGCCGGGCGGCGGGCATCTTGGTGATGCGGGCTTCGAGCTGCCCACTGTCGATTGCGGCCCAGCGACCAAGCGCCTGCTCGGGAAATGCGAGATTTCGTTCTTCCTTGTCGCGATCGTTCGGGACGGCTATGATGCGGTCGACTTGAGCGCTTCCCGGATTCACAACAATGCACGCGATGCAAACTGAAAATAGAACCAACTGCTTCATGTCCGCCTCCTACTGCCTCGCCGGGTCCAGGATGCGTGGCATGTCGGTTCGAGACGGCCTCCGAAATCGGGGGACGCTGCATTCACGGGCGTGCTGCAACCGCAGCTGCGACTCGCGCGCCGCGAAAAACTGGGTCCAGGAGATCCTCAAGGCCTCCACCTCGTTCTGAAACTCGACGACAAGAACGATGGAATCCCTCAGGCCGTTCAGGGCGAGCTGGTCGTTGCTGCTAGCGGTCTCGAAGTTGTCGGCGCCTCCCTGAAGTGCCGCGATCTGCGTTTTCTTGGACTCGATAATGTCGTCGAGAGCCCTGAGCTGCGATCCGGGCTCGGTCCCTTCCGCTCCCAGCGCTTCGACCAGTGCTTGCCGCCGGTTCGTCAGGTCGGCTTCTTCTGCACGCGCCCGACGCAGCTCCTCCATGATCCGCCGGCGCTGGCCACCCCGGTTGCGAAGATCGCTAGCGATCGCCCTTCGGTCGTCGCGGACTGCGGCCTCCCATTCGGCCAAGAACGCTCCCTCCTGGTCGAGGGCTTCGTTCCGCGACGACCTCGCGGCCTCGAGAAGCGGCAGCCACGTCCGTTCGCAAATCGCTCCGGACAATGCCTCGAGCTCCACGGCATCCAAGTCCGCGCGCGCGGTGGCGGCCGCGTCGGCGAGGAACGCTTCTCCGGCGGCACCGGCCGGATGGCGCTGCTCTACTGGGTACGCGGGCGTGGCTAGCATGAGTAGCGGCAAGAGCATCGCGGCCGCCGCGCGAATCCCGTTCGGTATTGTGGCGATCATCGTTTGGTCCTCCGTTTGCTGGTGAGCCGGGTGACCGGTGGCCTTCCGCCTCGCGAGTTCAGCTTGACCCGAGCCCAGCGGCTTGTCCAGGGAACGGCCGGCGAACGGTCGGGGAAGGATATAGTTGTGTCAAGAGAATTCTGCAAATTCGGTCTTGGTTTTCGTGATTAAGGGGGCTTCAGCATCGTAGCTACGGCGATTCGCTTGCGTAGAGCCGTGGTCGCGTCTGGAGAGCCATCGGCGGAGGGGTGCCCGGCTCCGTCTGCAGGCTGGCGATGGCGGACCGCGTCAGCAGGATTCATCGGGGATGCCTGGAAACGTCCGGCCGGGCGGGCCGGGCGCGCTCAGGCCGCCTGGCGCAGGGCCTGCTTGCGGTGCTCCCGCCAGTACTCCATGTTGAGGTAGCGGCTGTCTGGAGTTACTCGGCTTTGGTGGACAGTTAGGGCTGCGGCAGATCGAGGGCCAGAGCGAGGCGCTCGACCGCGCCATGGCCGACCTGCTGGGCAGCGAACCGGCCCTGGAGCGCAAGGTGCGCATTTTGCAGTCGATTCCCGGCGTGTCCAGCGTCACCGCCGCCGGCCTGCTGGCCACGGTGCCCGAACTGGCCGACCTGCAGCCCAAGGCCCTCAGCAGCCTCGCGGGGCTGGCACCCGTCACGCGCCAGTCCGGCACGTGGCAGGGCCGCAGCTTCATCCAGGGCGGACGCTGGCGCTTGCGGCGGCTGCTGTACATGCCGGCCCTGGTGGCGTCGCGCCACAATCCCCAGCTGGCCGCCGCGCTGCTGCGCGAGGACCGCGCATGGTCGCCGCTGAGTCCGCCTGTGGCGGCCTGAGCTGGGACCGCCCCGCCTGCTGGTCTGCAGACGATCGGTGCAGCGCCAGCGTGACCAACGCCGCTACGTGCCTCACGCTCCGCGGAAACCCGTGTCCCTCGCAGCTCAGCACCTCCCCGCTGTTCACCCCAAATTGACAAATGGATACTCATCGCTGTAACCGCCGAAAAACATTCCCACCACCCTTCACAAAACGGTAGGGAGTCCTGCCACTGCCGTGCCTCTGCAATCTCACCGGTCCACGAAAAGGTCGTGTCTCCACCGCGGACGATTTGCGGGCCCTGGACGGCGGACGCTGCAACCCAGCAAGCAGCAGCCGCGCCGGTAAATCCAATTCTCATTGACATTCTTTCATCCCGATGGCAACCGGTGACCGTGCGGATTAGACCCGGAGATCGCGGCGAACAGGATCTAACCCGTTATCCAAAACGGCTTCCGACTCGTGCCGTACGCAGGATCTCGAGCATCTCTTGCTGGGTATTCCTTGTCTGAGAGAACCGCGCGGATCTTTGGAACCGAGCAGCCGGCGCGGGACCTGTCTATCGAGGAAGACCGCGGGCCTCCCGAGCGTCGCCAGGCGGAAGTGACTTTCTTAGCGTGCGCATCACGTCTCGATACTCCTGATCCCGAGCCAAGTTGGTGATCTCGTCGGGGTCCTTGGAGTGATCGTACAGTTCCTCGCTGCCATCTTTGTACCGGATGTACCGCCAGCGATTCGAACGCACTGCGTGATTGCCCCGCAGGTAAGTCATCGAAACGGTGCGCTCGCGCTTCGGGTGTCCTAGGAGAGGCACGAGGCTTTCTCCTTGCAGATCGTTCTTTTGGGGAAGGCCGGCCAGCTCCACGAGGGTCGGGTACACGTCCAACAGAGACGCGGGCGTCTCGACCACTGTGCCGGGATCGGTGGTCCCCGGAGCAACGAGCACGAGCGGCACGCGAGTCGCTTTCTCCCACAACGCAAACTTCTCCCAGTGGCTCTTCTCGCCTAAGTGGTAGCCGTGGTCGGACCAAAGCACAATGATCGTCGAGCGGGCATGCTGCGAACGTGCGAGCGCGTCCACAAGCCTGCCGAGCTGGTGGTCGGCGAACGTGCAGCTGGCTAGATACGAGCGCACCGCTTCGCGCCAGGTGCCGGGACGCTTCGCGTCAGCTTCCAAGATGGCGCGCATGAAATGCTCCTTTTGCTTCAGCAGGGCGCGCCCGCCGCTGGGGACGTCGTGAAGATCGCCGTCTGGGGCCCGCGGCATCGCTACATGCGCCTCGGGGTAGTCCGCGAAATACTTCGGCGGGACGTGAAAGGGCATGTGCGGCCGGAACAGCCCTATCGCCAGGAAGAACGGCTGGCCATGGCGGCGGGAGAGGAATTCAACTCCGTAATCGACCGAGCGCGCGTCGGGGGTCACGGACTCGTCGAGCGGCCACTGGCCCCAATCGAAGTTCAGGCTCCGCACGGCGTGGATTCCGTTGAACTTCCGCGCAGGCATCGGGTCGAGCTGCATCTTCTCGAAGCGGTGGAATGACTCGTCGTCGTGAAACGCGCTGTTGTCATGGTGATGGAAGATCTTGCCTGCGCCCTCGACTCGGTATCCGTGATTCATGAAGTAGCGTGGCAGTGTGACCGCATCGGGAAGGGCTCGCCGCCAGTCGGACCGGTTGCCGTAGACGCCGGTAGTCGTCGGGCGCAGCCCAGTTAGCAGGGCGACTCGTGAAGGGTTGCAGGCGGGGGACGCCGTGTACGCCCGCTCGAACAGTGCGCCGCGACGGGCGAGTCTCCTGAAGTTCGGCATTCTTACCGGCGAATCCTGCTCCAGCACCCAGTCATTCAAGTCGTCTACAGCGACGAATAGGACGTTGGGCTTGCTTGCTGTCGCTGGACCGGCTTGCGGCGCCCGCGCAGCTGCACGAACGCTCGAGGTCGGCTCCTTGCCAGCGAATTCGGTCCGGGCGTCCAGTTCCTCGAGCTTGAATCGGACGCTGACGATATAGGGCTCTTCGCCAGCCGCCCAATGCCCGTAGGTCGTGGTAACGAACGTTCCGTCGGGCAGAAGTTCCACGCCGGGGTAGGCCGTGTCGGCCCCCTTGTGGTTGTCCATCAGCCTCACGCGGTACTGGCCTTGACGACCTTCGACGATGTCCTCGTAGGTGCCCACCCAGCCGACCCAGTCGCCCTGAGTAGGACTGATGTGCGTGCGGTCGCGGAAGCTGATGAAAAGACGGCCGTCCGGAGCGTACTTAGCGGTGTGCCGATCGCCGGTTAGCGCTCCCGGCAGTTCCCGCGGCTCGCTCCATGTCTTGCCTTCGTCGTCGGAAAAGATCGCAAATGAGTTGAGCTTGCGGCTGTTCTCACGCAGCAGAACGGCGATCTGCTTGCCGTCCGGAGAGCGCAAGAGTCCAGGCTCGCAGAGGTGCGCGACGGGATGCTTGGCGATGACCTCGGGCTGGGACCAAGTCAATCCGCCATCGGAAGAGACGACCTTGTAGACCTCGAACCGCTTTCCCTCCGGATGCTCGGGAGGATTGCGAAGCCAGCGGCCGTCATCGTGGAACAGGGCCATGTAGGTTCCGTCTTGGAGCTCGGCCATGGACCCCATGGCGACTATGCCGCCGTAGCTCGGCCCGGGCGTGGTGATCGGACGCAGGGGCGACCAGGTCTCTCCCTCGTCTTCCGAGTAGGCGACGCGAATTCCGCCCGCCTTGCCGGAAAACATCAAGATGCGCGGGACGCCTTGTGGATCGATCAACCGGAACAGCGTCGGCACCTCCATCGAAGTCGCCCAGTTCGCGGGGGTGTCCAGCCGGTCCGTCCACGTCAGGCCGCCGTCAAAGCTCTTCTTGTAAACGATGGCCCCTCTGCCATGCCCTTTGGGATAGGTGATCAAGATGGTCTTGTTGTCCGGAAGAAGCAGCGTCGAGGGGTGTCCGAGGTACTCTCCCGGCTCGCGGTCGACGGTCACTTGGCGGTGGGTTTCCTGGGAAATGTCAACAGTGGGGATGGAGTATCCACGAGGATGGTCGGCCCGTATAACGGTTGCGAAAAGTGCGAGAGTCGCCGCTGCGCCGAGCGCAGGTCCCGCCCAGCGGCGCAGCAGCTCCGAGAACAGGGATCGAAGGCTAGTCATCGCGCTCCCAATGATAGGACCTCTGCTAAGCGGTTGACACGGTGGCATTCAGAGCCGCACCGCACAGCCTGAATCGGCGGACCGGTAAACGGCGTCGACGACTGCAAGCGTCTTCAGATAGTCTTCGCCGGTGCTCTCGAAGCCATCTTCGCTGAGCAGGCAGTCCACAAAATGCCGTTGCACTCCGTAGACGCAGTCGCCCGCGAAATTGCGGTTCTCCCGTTCGTACTCGACCAGTCGCGCGACTTCCCCAAGCGGCTTGATCCGCATAGAGGAGTCCGCCTCCATTACCAGGTGGCCTCCGGTCGCGTCCAGCCTCAATTCCCCGAACGTGTACCTAGGTGTGTCGGTCTCGGGCTCGTTGAAGCGGTTGGCATCCAGGGTTGCTGTCGCTCCGCCGTCGAACGAGAACAAGATCTGCCCGGCGTCCTCGCCCCGGATTACGGGGTTCAGGCGGCGCAACTTGGCATAGACCTCCACGATTTCGCCGAGCAGGTAGCGGAAGGTGTCGATGAAGTGAACAGCAGTTTCGTAAACCAGCAACCTAGGGTAGTCGCGAAAGAACGGCTGCCTTGCCAGATAGGCATCGTCTCCCCATCCGTCCCCAGTCCGCATCCGGAAATACAGATGCGTGGCCTGCCCGATCCCGCCACCCTGCACGATTCTCTTGATCTCGCGGTACCAAGGCTGCCAGCGGAAGTTCTCATGGACCATGAAACGCACTCCGGCATCCCGGGCGCCTTCGACAATCCGCGCGCTTTCTTCCAAAGTCGGGGCGAGGGGCTTCTGGCAGATAATCGAAACACCGTGTTTGGCGGCGTGCGCGCAGATCTCGGAGTGGGTCTCCGGCGGAGTGATGATGTCGACGAAATCCGGTCGCTCTCGCTCGATCATCTCGCGCCAGTCGGCGTAGAACCGGGGAATCCCGTACTCGGCCATCTTGAGCCGCGCCTTGGACTCCGTCCGGTTGGAGATTGCTGCCAGATCGACCTCCGGGATGCGGTTCCAAGCCTCGTACTGGAAGCCGGAAAAGTAACCGGCTCCGATCGCCACGCACTTGAAGTGTCGTCTCATGATGCCAATCTACACGGCTCGTGACTTGCAGCGGGTCTGCCTAGCGACAGCCATCGCGCATCTGACCGATGTGAGCCGACAGCCCTTGCGGAAGATTGGGAGCCACAGATTGGATTCCCAGCAGCAATCGTCACGGCTCCGGGTCTAGGCTCGCCCTCCACCTGATGCCAGCAGTTGTGGCCGAGCAACGGGGCGAACCGCTCTTCATGATCCGCATAGTCCACGGACGGCTTGATCCATGGCAGAGCAGCCGCCCGGAATCCCCGCCGGACCCTAGCCCGGATTTCTCACGAGGGGTAGGGTATAAGGCCGTGTCTTGTGGTATAATCGGTTTATTATGAACAACTTACCACGTAGCAGAACGACGGCCTTATGACGACAGAGTGTAGCACAGCACGCTTGGAGTTCGCAGGCTTGCGAAGGCAGCGTGTAGTCGGGCGGTTTGACGGCGGGGAACTGGGGTCGGATGGCGGCGGGCTGCTGCTGCGCGAGCTGGCGCTGCGGACGGGGCTGTTCCGGCGGTTGAGTGCGTGTTTCCGGGATCACCGCGACCCGCGACGGACGCAGCATGCGCTGGAAGTGCTGCTGGCAGCGCGCGTGCTGGGGCTGGCGCTGGGCTATGAGGATTTGAACGATCACGACACGTTGCGCCAGAGCAGGCTGTGGTCATTGCTGTGCGGGGCGGCGGGCCGCGGGCGGCGCCGGGCGAGCTGGGCGAGCTGGCCGCCGGGCAAGAGCACGCTGAACCGCCTGGAGCTGACGGGGGCGGCGCTGGGCCCCGGGGAACGCTGCAAGAAGATCGTGGCCGACACGGCGCGGCTGGACGCCCTGCTGGCGGACCTGTTCCTGGACTGGCACGGCGCGCAGCCGGAGCGCATCGTGCTGGACGTGGACGCGACGGATGACCCGCTGCATGGCCGGCAGGAAGGCCGCTTCTTCCATGGGTACTGCCGCAGCTACTGTTACTTGCCGCTGTACATCTTCTGCGGCCAGCAGCTGCTGGGGGCGCGCCTGCGGACGGCGGACCGCGACGCGGCGGAGGGCACGGTGCAGGAGCTGGAACGCATCGCGGGGCGCATCCGGGAGCGCTGGCCGGGGGTGGAGATCCGGCTGCGCGGGGACAGCGGGTTCTGCCGCGAGGAATTGCTGGCCTGGTGCGAGGCGCAGGGAGTGGAGCATGTGCTGGGAATCGCGCAGAATGCGCGCTTGAAGCGGAGCCTGGCCCCGGCGATGGAGCGCGCCCGGCAGGCATGCGAGCGGACGGGGCAGGCGGCGCGGGTGTTCCAGGACTTCCGCTACCGGACGCTGGACAGCTGGAGCCGCGAGCGGCGCCTGATCGGCAAGGCAGAGCATTTGCCGCGGGGGGCCAGCCCGCGTTTCGTGGTGACGTCGCTGGGGGCCGGGCGGATGGCGGCGCGCACGCTGTACGAGCAGGTGTACTGCGCGCGGGGCGACATGGAGAACCGCATCAAGGAACAGCAGCTGGCGCTGTTCGCGGATCGCACCTCGGCGCACACCATGCGGGCCAACCAGCTGCGCCTGTATTTCGCCTCGTTCGCTTATGCGCTGCTGGAGTTGCTGCGGCGCCGGGGCCTGCGGGGCACGCGGCTGGCGCGGGCGCAATGCGGCACGATCCGCCTGAAGCTGCTCAAGATCGGCGTGCGGATCCGGGTCAGCGTGCGGGCCGTGCGGCTGTCGTTTGACGAGGGCTTCCCGGAAGCGGGCCTCTTCGGGCAGGTGCTGGCCCGTCTCCAGAGCCTGCCCCTGCGCTGCTAGCCGCGGCACTCCAGCCATCGTCTCGAGCCCCGTCGGAGGTCAGCGGGACCACTGCGTCGGCAGGCCGGGAGGCAAGACAAAACGGACCCCGGCAACCGCGGATCTGGCGACCCTTGCCCGGCCTCTGCCCGGATCCAGCACGCCACGCAACATTGCCAGGCTATCCAACCACCCCAAATGGACAAAACGCCTCCAAATCTAAAACTCTTGAGAAGGTCGGGCTAGTGCGCTTTTCCTCCTTGTCAGCGAGCAACCCGAGATCTCGGCCATTTCTCCGGGCCACGTCTCCGAATATGGGTTGTGGCACTGAGGGAGCGTATCGATCGGGGCCCACTAGGAGCACGTATTGGATAATGAGCCATTCCCCGTGCTCGGATTCCTTGCCTTCGCCCTCGCGGTCGCCTCCCTGTTCTGGCTCCGCAGACTATCCAAGCGGCTGGACCGCCTTCAGCGCCTCCTAAACGCGGAGCGAGCAGGAACCGACGATTCAAGCTTCGCCGCGGCTTCCACGGCCCGTAGCCGTCCAGCCGAGTCCGCCGAGGCACGCACCGAGGTCTCGCGCCAACCCGCCGCAACACTCCGCCGGTCGACAGGCCGCGTTAGGCAAGCTCTCCGACTCGGCCGAGCCCAAAACGGTGGTGACGGGGCGGGTGCACAACCGAACTGGATGGTCTGGCTCGGTGGGATTTCTGTCGCCCTGGCCGGCGTCTTCTTGGTGAAGTACTCAATCGATCAGGGACTGCTCACTCCGTGGACGCGTGTCGCTCTAGGCACCGGCACTGGATTCGCCATGCACGCGCTCGCGGAATGGCTGCCAGGCCGAACCGGTCGGCGGCATCCGGCGTTTTCGGCTCTCGCTGCCGCCGGGAGCGTGACCCTCTGCGCTGCAGCGCTGGCGGCATTGCATTTGTATGAACTCATTCCGCCTCTAGCGGCGTTCGGGTTCCTAGCGTGGGTGTCGTTGGCGACAACTTCCCTCGCTCTCAGACACGGCCCGGTATTCGCCGCGCTGGGCATGATCGGCAGCTACGCAGTCCCACTGCTAGTGGGCGGAGAGAGCGGTCGCATCGTAGGCGTGCTGATTTACACGCTGCTAGTCAGCGCCACAGTCTTGCTGGTAATCCGCTACATTTACCGTTCGTGGCTCTGGTGGGGAATGCTCGCGGGATCGGTCTTTTGGTGGCTGGTGTCGCTGAGCGGGGACCACGCCGACGGCTACCGAGGCTTTTACCTAGCTTTGCTCGCGGGCGCAATCGTATGGCTGCCGTCAATCGATTGGCGGCGCGAAGCGGAGAGCGGCAGGGCGACTGGCGTTGCCATTCGCTCTGGCTGGCAATTGCTAGTCGGGACAGGCTCCGGGTTTCCCGCCGGAATCGAAGCCGGCATCCGTTCTGCGCTGGTCGCTTTGACTGTCGGGCAGGGAATCTCGATCGCAATCGAGCCGTTTTCCGCAATCGCGGCGGTGAGTTGGACGCCCTTGGTCGTTGTCTTGTTCCTCGCCGGTCGGTATCGCAAGCGCTGTGCCGCGCTTGCTTGGGTTTCGCTTGCCGTGCACAGTGCGGCGTGGGTCAGCACGGCTCTTGAGATCCAGGACTTTCGGATTCTATGGGCCGCAAGCCCCCCTGATGCGCAAGCCGGGCTACCCGTTTTCGCAGCCTGCATCGCGTCCATCTACACGGCGCTGTCGTGCTGGAACGCGCGCTCAAGGTCCTCGGTCGCGCTCTGGGCATCTTTGGCAGCAGCATCCCCGGTTTGCTGGCTAGCCATCGCCTTCGCCGTGGCGACGGACCGCACGCATTCGTGGGAATGGACATTCGTAAGCGCGGTCCTCGGGCTCCTCTACTGGCTCGTAGGCAGGAGGCTCTTCCGAGAAGGACGCTATTCGATCGCTTCCTGGACGGTGCTAGGCCTTTCCGGGGCATACTCCCTCGCCGCGGCAATGGCGTTTCGAGAGGCAGGCCTGACCTTGGCCCTCGCAATCCAAGCCATCCCCCTTGCATGGCTCGCAGTCCGGCACGGGGCCTCAAACGTCGAGTGGATCGCCAAGGGTGTTCTCGCAGCGGTCGTCGTGCGCTTGACATTCAACCCGTGGCTGCCTGCTTATGCCGAGGGCTCCTATTGGATCTGGTGGACATACGGCGGCGCGACACTGTCCTCCTTCGTCGCCAGCCGGTTCGCAATTTCGCTCCCGCGGCTGCAACGCTGGATCGAGGCTGTCGCCGCCCAACTGCTCGTCCTTACATGCTGGGCGGTCACGCGGGACTTGCTCTACGGCGGCGAGCTGTTCGCGAGCAAGTACGGCTTGCAGGAAGCAGCGATAAACACCGCCGTCTGGGGCGGGCTGGGCTTGGCTTACCACTGGCGCTCACGGGTCAGCCAGCATGTCGCTGTTGTCTACCGCTGGGCTTCGCGAGCGGTCCTCTCGATGTCTCTTGCGAATTACGGGGGGATCTTGCTGATCCTGAACCCGCTTTGGGGCAAGGAAGCGGTTGGCGAGACGCAGATCTGGAATCTGCTGCTGCTCGCCTACGGCGCTCCAGTGGTCCTGGCGTACTTGGCCAGCCGCTACTGCGAGCCTATTGGCGCTCGGCTCGCCGGAAAGGTCGCGCCATTGGCCTTGTTCGTATTCGTCAGCTTGGAAATCAGGCACCTGTGGCAGGGCGCGCTCGACCTGGCGCTGCCCACGGCCGACGGCGAGATGGCAACCTATTCGATTGTGTGGCTTTGCATGGCGGTCGGGGCGATCATCGCTGGAGGGATGCGCTTTGGCCCGGGCGTGTACCGGGCGGGCATGGCACTGCTGCTGCTGACGACCTGCAAGGTATTCGTGGTCGACATGTCCGGTCTGACTGGATTGCTGCGTGCCGGCTCGTTCATGGGTCTGGGCCTGAGCCTGTTGGGCCTGGCGTACCTGCATCAGAGACTGGGACGCGTGAACACAGCGCCAGACGCGCGCAATTCGTGAGCTGCCAGGGACTTTTCTTGCTCTGAGCTAGGCGGCGACCTAGGCGTCCGGACTTGGCCGGACGGCTCTTCGGGGCAATCGGCAGGCGCCTTGCGGCTCTCGAACGCTGCTAGGCGACAGCCTCAGCTAACCCCCGCCGCGCCCGCTCAAGACGACCAGACGCAGGTTCGCTTCCGAACCGGATTAAATGGAAGAGTATGAAGCTGCTCAGTTTCAGCCGCAACGGCCGTGTCAGCTACGGGGTCGCGCGTGAGACGGGGATCGTCGATTTGGGAGCGCGTCTGTCGCACCGCTGGCCCTCGCTGTCCGCGGCGCTTCGCGATGGCGCGATCGAGGAATTGCAAAGCCGGGCTGCCGTCTCGGAGCCGGACCTGGCGACCGAAGAGATTCGATTCCTGCCTCCGATTCTCGATCCCGGCCGCATCGTGTGCGTCGGCTTGAACTACAAGTCACACATCGAGGAGACCGGGCGCAAAATGCCTGCCTATCCGACGCTGTTCGTGCGGTTTGCCGATTCCCATGTCGGGCACGGGCAAGCCATGGTCCGCCCGAGGGTCTCCGAGGAATTCGACTTCGAGGGCGAGATGGCGTTCATCGTCGGCCGGGGCGGCCGCCACATCCGAGCCTCGAGCGCGCTGGACTGCATCGCGGGGTACAGCTGTTACAACGACGGCTCCATCCGGGACTTTCAGCGGCACACGTCACAGTTCACCCCAGGCAAGAATTTCTGGCACTCCGGCGCTTTCGGCCCGTGGATGGTGACGGCCGACGAGATACCTGATCCCAGCGCCCTGTCTCTCGAAACCCGCTTGAACGGACAAGTCATGCAAAGCGCTTCCACAAGCGACCTGCTATTCGATGTCCCTTGCCTCGTTGAGTATATTTCGACGGTCTTCCCGCTTCGTGCGGGAGACGTGGTATCGACCGGTACCGCGGGCGGTGTGGGAAGAGCGCGCACGCCCCCGGTATTCTTGCGTCCAGGCGACCGAATCGAAGTCGAGGTTTCCGGCATCGGCACGCTTTCGAACCCCGTTGAACACGAGCAGCCGGCTGCAAATCGCTGAACGAGCGGACGTAGAGCGCGGGCTGTTTTGGCAGAATAGTCAATTTCCCGATGTCAGCTGAAGCGCGCATGCAGGCCATCAAAGCCCTCACAGCTCCGGGCGGGGAATACGAGCTGGTCGAACGCAAGGTCCGGGGCGGCAACCTATGCCGCGTCGTCAAGAACGCTCCCAACAGCGTGGTCGACCTCTTGGTGAACGCCGGGGCGTTCGGCGGGCTCGAGTATCTCAGCTACCGCGAAGAGACGTACACCTTCGCCGATGTGATCGACCAGACGGCACGGCTGGCCGAGGTACTGAAGCGCCTAGGGGTGCGGCGTGGCGACCGCGTGGCGGTCTGCATGCGGAACTACCCGGAATGGCCGGCCGCGTTCTTCGCGCCGATCACGCTTGGCGCGGTCACGGTGTCCCTGAACGCATGGTGGGGCGGGGAGGAGATCGAATACGGGCTTCGCGACGCGGGCGCTCGCGCGCTCATCGTAGACGGAGGGCGTCTCGGGCGCATTCGGGACAGGCTTCCGAAGCTCGGGATTCAAGCCGTCGCAGTCCGGTCCCGGCAGGCCCCGGCCGAGGGCATCATCGCTTGGCAGGACGCCTTGCACTCCGCTTCTGGAGGAGACCTGCGGCCTGCCCCCGGCGAGCCCGACGACGACTGCCTAATGCTGTACACATCGGGCTCGACCGCGGGACCCAAAGGGGCCGTTTCGACCCACTCCAATGTCGTGCACGCCCTGCTGGCTTGGGAAATCGAGAACCGGGCTCAGGCCGCGCTGCGGAACGAGTCCGTGCAGCGCGAGCCGTTCGACATCCAGTGCCGCATGCTCGTCACGATCCCCTTCTTCCACGTGACCGCTTGCCACGCGTGCATGCTGGGCGGGTTGCGGCTGGGACGAAGGCTCACGCTGATGCACAAGTGGGACGTCGAAAAGGCGTTAGACACGATCGAGCGGGACCGCATCACGCACTTCATTTCGGTCCCCACGATAACGGGAGACCTGACGCGAGCAGCCGCGGCTAGGAAGCGAGCCCTGCCGAGCCTGCTCGCCATCGGCGGGGGCGGCTCCCACCGACCAGCGACACAGGTGCTCGCCATCCGGGAAACGTTCGAGAACGCGATGCCCGGCACCGGCTGGGGGATGACGGAGACGAACGCCATCGGCACGCAGATCGGCTCGCCGGACTACTTGAACGTCCCCGCCAGCAGCGGGCGGTGCTCCGTGCTGATGGACATTAAGATCGTCGACCCGGCAAGCGGATCGGAACTGCGGCGCGGCGAGGTCGGCGAGCTATGGGTCAAGGGCACCCCCGTTGTGAGGGAGTACTGGAACAAGCCCGCTGCCACTGCGCAGGCGTTCAAGGACGGCTGGTTCAGGACGGGCGATCTGGCCTACGTCGACGATCAGGAATTCTTCTATTTCGTCGATCGCGTCAAGGACATCGTGATTCGCGGCGGCGAGAACATCAGCTGCCTCCAAGTCGAGGACGCTCTCTACCGCTGCGACGGAGTCGCGGAAGCGGTCGCGTTCGGAATGCCCGACGAGCGACTCGGCGAGAAGCTGACGGCGGTTGTCGTGCCGCGCAGCGGATCTTGCCTCACAGTCGAAGGGATTCGCAATTCGATGGAGGAGCATCTCGGCCGCTTCCAAGTGCCCGAGCAAATCGTGATCCGCGAAAAGCCCCTGCCTAGAATTGCCACAGGCAAGTTCGCCAAGCGGAGCATCCGCCAAGCTCTCGTCCAGGAAGGCGGCAAACTCCGATAGGCGGAGCGCGCCGCTGCATGGGCTCGGTTTGACCGCCAGTTGCCGGCGGGCAATGGGCTTGCCAGGAATTGATTGTCCGGGGAAGCTGCTGCTGCTTGACAGTTGCACGCACGCCCCAGTAGCCTTGTGTTTCGCTCATGCCGGAAGTCTCTGCGTTTCATGCACTAGTCGCCCTTCTGCCCATCCTGGCGGTAATGTTTTTCCTTGTCGTGCTGCGATGGCCGGCCACTCGGGCCATGCCCGTTGCCTACTTGATGACCGCCTGCTTCGCGCTCGTATTCTGGGATGTTTCTGCTGTCCACGTGGCGGCGGCTTCCATCCGCGGCTCCATCATCGCCGTCTCGCTCTTGTGGATTATTTTCGGTGCCATCCTGCTCCTGCAGACCCTCTCCGAGAGCGGCGCGGCGGCGGCGATCCGCCTAGGCTTCATGAACGTCTCCCGCGACCGCCGGGTCCAGCTGATCATCGTGGCGTGGATGTTCGGAGCCTTCATCGAGGGAGCGTCTGGATTCGGAACCCCGGCGGCGGTGGCTGGACCTTTGCTGCTCGCGCTCGGCTTCCCCGCCCTCGCGGCCGTGATGTGCACGCTGATCATCCAGAGCACCCCTGTGACATTCGGGGCGGTGGGAACTCCCATCCTGGTGGGAATGGCGGAGTCGCTGAATGTCGAAACGGTCGAAAGCGCTCTGGCTCGCGAGGGAATCCCCTACACCGAGTTCATCTATCAGATCGGAGTCTTCGCAGCGATCCCGCACGCCATCGTCGGAACGCTGATCCCGCTGATCATCTGCTGCATGATGACGCGCTTCTTCGGAGCGAACCGCTCGTTCCGGGAAGGGCTGGGGATCTGGAAGTTCGCCCTGTTTTCGGGCCTGGCGTTCACGGTCCCCTACATTCTGGTCGCGGTCTATCTAGGACCGGAGTTCCCTTCCCTGCTGGGAGGGCTCTTGGGCTTGGCGGTGGTCGTCGCGGCCGCGCGCAAGGGGTTTCTCCTGTCGGGGGTCCAGCCTTGGGAGTTCCCACCGCGCTCCAGCTGGCAGCCGGAGTGGATGGGCACCTTCAGCGGAGAGCCCAAAGGCCAGGAAACCAGCATGCCGCTGGCGCGGGCTTGGATGCCCTACGTCCTGGTAGCGGCCCTGCTGGTCATCACGCGGCTGCCAAGCCTGCCATTGAAGTCCTGGCTGGCTTCTGTGCAACTCACCTGGGAAGGCATTCTCGGCACAGGCCTGACACAGGGCATCCAGCCGCTGTACCTGCCCGGGACGATTTTCCTGGTCGTGTCCCTGCTGACGGCTTGGTTGCACCGAATGTCGGGAGACAAAGTCCGCGCGGCGTGGTCCGCTTCGGTACGCATGCTGGCGGGACCTGCCTTCGCGCTAGTCTTTGCGGTGGCTTTGGTGCGAGTATTCATCGACTCGGATGTCAACGCCTCCGGCCTCCAGAGCATGCCGCTGGAGCTGGCCGAGTTCGCCGCCGCCGTCGCAGGTGCCGCCTGGCCGTTCTTCGCAGCGATGATCGGCGCTCTAGGCGCCTTCGTGGCTGGTTCCAACACCGTCAGCGACTTGATGTTCAGCCTCTTCCAGTACGGCGTCGCGGACCGCATCGGCGTGTCGCATTTGGTAGTGCTCGGCTTGCAGGCGCTAGGCGGCGCGGCCGGCAATATGATCACCGTCCACAACGTCGTGGCCGCCAGCGCTACCGTGGGTCTCGTTGGCCGGGAGGGCCTGCTGATTCGGCGCACGATCTATCCGATGCTGTATTACGTCGTGGCAGCCGGCTTGCTGGGACTGGTGTTCAGCTACGGCATTTTCTCGGACCGGTTCTGATCTTCCCGGGACTCGTTGCGCTTGAACCTTTTGAACGACTTCATGCGGCCCAGCAATTCCTGGGTAGCGCTGGAAATCTGGTTTTGGTCGTAGATGACGTGCGGTTCCAGCAGCACGATCAGTTCCGTCTTGGCAGTGGACTCGCGCGTTCCGCCGAACGCCCTGCCTAGCACTGGTATGCGCCCCAAGACCGGCACGCGGGACGCTTCGTAGGTATTGGTCTCTTGAATGATCCCTCCGATGGCCACCGTGTCGCCGTCGTTCACCGTGACTTGCGTGCTGACGTTCCTGCGGTCGATCGTCGGGGATTGGATCGGCCCAGTGATCCCTGTCGGGGTGGACACCTCCTGCAAGATTTGCAGCGTCACGATTCCCGAGGCATTGACCCTTGCCGTCACCGATAGCCGCACACCTGTCTGCACGTTGCTGATGGTATTCGTGAAGAGCGACGAACCCTCCGAGAAGGCGCCTCCGGCGACCGCTTGCGACGACAGGGTGGGAACTGTCTGGCCTACAACGATCTCAGCCGGAATGTTATCTGTCGCAATAAGAGTCGGAGCCGATATCACGCGCGTCCGCCCCTCCGTCGCGGTTCCCTCTAGGAAGAGCGCGAGCTCGCGCGTGCTGCCGACCAGCATGCCAATGCTCAGGTTCGTGAGGCCGGAGACGTTGAACCCGCCCGTCAGCTTGGCATCCGGTCGCGACTCCGACCGGTTGCGCAGGTAGGCGGAGACGCCGCTCGACAGGGCACCGGTGAGGGAGACCTCGTAAATCTTGGCGTCGATCAGCACTTGCCGGGGAGGGACATCGAGATCCAAGAGGGTGCCCCGCACGGCGTCCCATTCCTGCGGCGTGGCCTGGACTAGGACGAGATTATTGACTGGATCAGGCACGATGCGGATGCTGGGCGCGGCCAGGCCGGGAGCTGGCCCGGGATCGCCGAAAGGGCTCCCGCCGAACGAGTCGCCCTCGCCCCCGACCAGGCTCTCCGTCGGCTCGGTCGACGCCGGCGCGTATAGCCGCGAAATCGTTCCCGCGAGGTTCTCCGCCTCGCCGTACTGGGCTCGGTAGATAAAGTTTCGGCGGCCCCCGATTGTCGAGGCGCGGTCCAGCTTGCGGACCCATGTCTCCGCTTCGGCAATCGCCTCGTCGCTGGCGCTCACGGCGAGCAAGGCCCCGATCCGCGAAAGCGGCAGGAAGCGCACGCTGTTCTCCTGCTCGGACGGCGAGAGCATTCGAAACACTTCTCGGATCTCCGCGGCCAGCGTGGTTGCGAGGCTGTTCTCGATATCAAAGATGCGTATCGTCTGACCTGCCAGCTCGGGCGCGTCGAACATCTCGACCAGTTCCATAGCCCGCCGCATGCTGCGGCTGCTGTCGAGCACTAGGAGAGCGTTTGCCGATTCGATCACTGAGTACTTCGCTCCCGGCCCGAGAAACGGCTCCAAGACGTCGGCAATCTCCGCCGCCGCGGCATGCCGCAAGCGGATCACATTCAGGACTAGCCGCTCGTCCTCGGGAATCTCTGCTCCCTCGTCAATCGGGAACACCGGCAATTTGGGGATTTCGTCGAGCGGCACGATGCGGTAGACATTGCCGATGCGCACCGCAGCAGCGCCGTTCATCGTCAGGATCGTTTCTAGCAATGGGAACAGATCGCTCTCGTCGACCTGGCCGTAGGTGTTGACGATCACTGTCCCGTCTCGAACAGCCGGGTCAACAACGTAATTGATTCCCAGTCGGCGGGCGAGAAGCTCCAACACGTCGAAGAGCCCGGCGTCACGGAAGCTGGTGAATGACACGCCGCTCCCCGCCTGGGCCGGCGACGGCGCCTGCGAGTTGGCTGCAACTGCGAGGCAAAGAGCACACAAAGCGCAGCGCGAGAGACGTCCTAGTTCATGTGCCATCCCAGTTCCTTCCTGTGAAACGTGACCCGCTCGCGTGCGTCGGCGCGCGTCGACTCGACAATTCCCTTCTACGGAGCCCTCTTCTCCCACCAATGCTGCGCCCCGAAAGGTGTTTCGCGCACGCGACGCACGTAGCCTTCAAACACCGTGCCGTCCTCGGCCCCGTCGCCCGCGTCCGCGGCAAAGCGCCCGGGGCGAAACTCAGTGCCAATGCGGTATCCGCTTCGAGTCGCCGGTAGCCGAGCAGACGCGGCTTGGCGGCTGGCGCTGCGCGCCGGCCGGCTGCGGGCACCGCCAACACCAGCCGGGCGCGTGGGGAGACGGGCGCGATGCGTTCGCAAATCCTCCGGCGATGCCGCAAAGCGTCGGCTGCCTCTGGCGAACACAAGCTGCGTGTCGCTGATCTCCCGCAGCAAGTACCCGCCGATGCCCTGGCCCGGCGAGATCCACTGGGCCCGCTGCCCGGGCGCCGAGGCCAGCAGCGCAGAGGGCCCGTTTCCGAGATCCGCGATGCCGAAAAGCACTGGCAGGCGCGTTGGGGCCGCTTCGTCCGGTCCGACTCGTCGAACCGGGGAATCGTTCCCAGGGGCGCGCGGCGGGGCGAAGAACAGGCGACGCGTGATGGAAGCGTAGGCTGCCGAACGGACAGGGGTCGCCGCAGGAGAGCGCGGAGCCGACGGGAGGTCTTTCCGGAGCGACTCGGAATCGAAGATGCGGTCGCGCGAAGCGGAATCCCTGTACGCCGCCGCGACTGCCCAGCAACCCCAAGCCAGCAACGCGGCCAGCAAGAAATCAAGCCAGGTCAATCTAGCCATCACCCGCCACCCCCTGCGATCTCTGTCGACGGCAGCTCGTCCCGGTCCGCCGGAAGATATCCCTCAACCGTCAGCCGTACGCGGATGGTCTTCGTCGCGGCACTATCCACGCTGATTCGCACGCTGCGGGTCGCGAGAATCGGGCGGGCGTTTGCCAAGCCAGCCATGAAGCTGACGAACTGGTCGGTCTGGCAGGCGAACTCCAAATCGAGAGGAATCCCGACATAGGAGTCCCCATCGATCCCTACGCTCCCGAACTCGGAGACCGGCGAGCTTATGCCCGCGTCACCCAACAACGTCGTCGAGAGGGAACGGATCTCGGCCTGGGCCAAGGAAGGTGATTCCGCCGATAGCAGCCGGTGCTCCAAAATCTGGAGGGACCGGGCGAGGGACCGGGCGTCACGCTCGAGACCGGGCTGTCGCTCGGCCTTTGCAAGCGCGAGCAAGTACCGCTGCTCCAGGGCTTCAATCGAGGCACCGGGCGTGCTGCTCGCGGAGATCGCGTCGTGTCCCAGCCAGATCGCTGCGGCCGTCAACGCGATTCCGAGCGCCTTCAGCGCGCGCTTGTCCCGGTCGGACAGATCCAACCTCATGGTCTCCGTCGCGCCTCAATCTGGAAAAGCTCCCCGCCCTCGCCGATGGCCGGCGACCTAGCGAATCGCGCATCGTCCACAAGCGGCGACGCCTCGAGGATCGCCAGCAGGGGGTCCGCGTCCTCTGCCGTCCCGGTCAGGACGGACCTGTTGTCGTCGAGCTGAAGTGCGGTGAGCAGTGTCGCTGGCGGCAGGATGTCCGAGAACTCCCGGAGCAAGTCCAAATCCGCTCGCGCGCGTTCCTGACGGTCGAGAAGCCATCGATATCGCTGTCGCAAATCCGCGACGTGCGCCTGATCTGTGCCCGAAGCGGAGGCCTCCCTTTCGAGTCGAGCTGTCTCGTCCCGCAGCCGGTCCGCGTATCGGCTGTCCTGAATAGGAGGGCGGGCAAAGAACGCGCCTGCCAGCAGTACGAGAGCGGAAGCGAGCGCCAGTCTCGGCGCAAACGGCGCGAACGAATGCGACCGTCTCGCAGCAAGCGGCAGCAAGTTGAGCCCGAGGCCTGTCCCAGGCCGCGCGGACTCGATCGCCGCTCCCAGCGCTAGCGCTTCCCGCGCCAGCGTAAACCCTTCCGGGAGATCCGTCGCACAGGCAAGGATCGAGTCTGCGGGAAGCGGGTCGAATCCTGCGAGCGGGTCGTCAAGTTCACCGCCGAGCATGGCGAAGCGAACGGCCTCGCCCTGGCGGGGCTCGAGCCCGTCATATGCTAGGCGCATCGCCCCGTGCAGCGTCATCCCACCGAGATCCAAGGCCGAACTCAGGCACGGGTTATGGTCCGATTCACCGTAGATTTCTAGAATCGGTCCGGACTGGATGGCCACCGCGAATGGTCGCCGGGGCTCCTCCCCGCGCAGCCGAACCGCAGCCCGTAGTGCGCCCGCGGATACGGTGCAGGCCGCCAGCGCGATGCCTGCTTCAGAGAACATTCGGGAAAAATCTTCGATCCGTTCGGCTTCCGCGATGGCTACCGCGACGGATCGTCGGCCCGTTTCCGACTGACCGGGGTCGACCGAGGCCGAATCGTAGTACACCGGTCGGACACCGTACGGATGGAGGTCCTCGACCTGCAACGCAACAGCCTTGGCCAGCTCTCGAGTGCGCATCGGAGGCAGCCTCAAGGTCCGCAACACGACTTCCTCCCTGGACACGCACAGAGTGGGCGCGACATGTTCGACGCCCAGATTCCGGGCGAACGCACGGTACTGCTCCCCCCAGTCGGCCGGCGGGCGTTCACGAAAGCCGTGCAGTTCGGTATGACCCAGCACCCGGGGCCCTCCGGAATGCAACTGAATCGCCACCGCTACGAGATCGGGACCGCGGACAGCGATCCCGCATCCGGCTTTTCGAGGCTGGATTCGCTGGATCATCCGCATCTCCGCACCTCGCGCTGCCTAGAACGCTCGCTCGTACCAGCGGGCGATCCGGATTTCCCGGTCCGCGCCTTCAGTCGTGACGATTGCCGTGACAGACCGCGTCGCGCGATCTTCGTGGAGCCGGGCTGTCGAAGTCAGCATCCACTCAGAGGAGTCGGCGCTCGGCGCAAGCGGAATCCGGGAACCCTGCGCAATAGCCATGCCAAGCAAGGGATCGCCCGACCCGATCGGGCGAGCGCGACGCGCGACGACCAGGCGGTCCGCTAGCGTGGGCTCCATTCCGGCCGCGAGAAGCACTTCGCGAGGTGCCGCGTTGACATCCACCAGCGCAGGACCCTGGGCTCTGAGAAAGCGGAGCAATCCGCCAATCCGGCGCAGGCCGCGCGAATCGCCGTCCGCGGCACGACGGGGCTCGAAGCGCCCGTACAGCAGCTCCGGACTGATTCCTCGGACTGACAACAGTTCCTCGATCATCTGTATAGACGCTGCGCGGCGCTGGAAAGACGAGCGCGATCGTCGATTCTCTTCCGGCCGCGCGAAGAGCGCGAAGCGCCGCGGCAGGCCCTTCCGAAGGCCGGTTCGGTACTCGAGGATCCGATCCGCCAGCTGTGCGGCGTTTGCGACCCCCACGCCGAGGCCCTGCAATAGCGCCGCCAAGGCCTCGCGATTCGCGCGGTTGACGTTGATCTTGCCTGCCTCCGAAACGGTGGAGACTACCACGGTGCCCCCGGAGAATTCGTAGCGGCCAAGGAGCCTCCCTCGCGGAAGCGGCTGCCTCTGTCCGATTCGGACCGACATTCCGTGCAAAGCAGCCTCGATGCCTCCGCGCGCGAGAAAGTAGGCCGTGTTGGAGTCCCCGCGAACCGATGCTCGGTCTAGGGCATTGCGTGCGGCGGCCGCGGTCGCGAAACCGACGGCGGCAAGGACTGCGACAGCCCCAATCACTGCGAGCAGAGCCGAACCAGTGTCCTTGATTGCCAGTCGCTGCCCAGAGCCGGCTGTCATTCGTCAGTCCCTCGATCTCACCGCTGCCCGGCATGACTGCGAGAGCCCCGGATCTCGCTCATGACGGCCGCGGTGATCGACGCGCGGTGGCCCGGGATTGCGCCATGAACCGTGTTCTCCGCGACCCAGTCGATTCGAACAGCCCGGGGTATCGCCTCGCGGCTGTCCCACCGCGGTACCCAGCTTTCGCTCTCGCCAGGCCCGACAGGATTCTTTAGGTACCGGAATTCGCACACTGAGAGACCGTCCGCTACAACCCTTGCCGGGATTCTCCCCAATCCGGAATCGAGGGTCGGGTTCGCTTGGGAAGGCTGGTAGGCGTCGATCGGAACATCAAGGAGCGCCCCCAGGGCTAGGGCGTCTGGGCATGGCGCGTCGCGCAGCAATAGTTCGATCCGTCCATCGCGACGCTCGGATCTCACTTCCACCAAGCGGATTCCGCCGCGACCGCCGTTTGAAGGAGCGTGCGCTGTGACGAATCGCATCCCCCGCGGCGTGCCTTGAAAGAACACGTCCCCGGAAGGCCGGGGCGGGGTGGAAACGGTAGCCATTGGAATCATCGCGGCGACAGTCGCATGAAGCTGGTCGCGCCAGTTCGCCACACGACGATCGAGAGCCGTCGCTTCTCGCGCCGCCAGCCAAGCCTGCAGCCCGGTCCCGGTGGCCGCGACCGCCGCGGCTATGACCAGTCCGAGCAGCGTGATCGCGACCGTAACCTCGATCAGGGTCAGACCGGCGATCGATCCGCGATGCGGCCGGCGGTTCACCGGTCCCTCGACCGTCTATAGCTCTCGAGAGCCATTGTCTTGCGCTGGCCTCCGGAATCCCACCAAACCTCCAAGCGGATCCTCAATAGCTCGCCGCGCTCGGCTTCCTGGCCAAACCCCTCGACAGCCTCCGCTCGAGCCAACCACCCGAATTGGAGCCCCTGCGTGCCTCCCATGTCCTCGCCGACAGGCAGCGGACTCCGCGTGAGTATGTCGTTCATGGCGCTCTTCGCGAGCCCTGCCGCCCGTTCGTATTCGCGGGCGGCCTGAATCGCGCCTAGCGAATCGGCGATCAGCCCCAGGAGGCCCGCCGCAGCCAATCCCAGCAGCAGTGTGGCAAACGCCATTTCCAACAGTGAAAAACCCCTCTGCCGATTCAATTGCCGTCCCCCCATTCCTCTAGAGTTCCCCGGAAGGGGTCCACGCGAAACCCGGATCGGGCGCCCCGGCTCGAAGCGAGAGCCAAATGCAGCTGCGGCAGCGGACCTCCGGGATACATGATCGCTTCAAGGACCTTGGCAGGCGCGACAACCCGGAGCGCGCGGGGCAATTCCAGAACACGTTCCCAGCGGCCGTCCTCACTTATCGAAACGATTCGGGACGAACTTGGGTCGATGCGGAGGAGCACCGCCTGCCGGTGCCGGTCAGCAAGTTGCTGGGCATCGAGAAGGAACAGCCGCGATTGGTCCGCCGCCCCCTGCAAGCGGGCCGCGTCGATTCCCTCGCTGACTGATGGATACGCGATCGCAAGCGCCAGCGCGATGATGGCGGTCGCGACCACGGCTTCGAGCAGGGTGCTCCCCGACGCCCTGGCTCGCAGCAGCTCCATGGACTCGCCTGCCTCACCGCCAGCTGACAATGTCTTCGGCGGACCCGTCTCCGCCAGGCTTCCCATCGGACCCGAAGCAGCTGATCTCGGGACCGGGCCCGTGCTCGCCGGAGTGCCGATAGAAATATGGGTTGCCCCAAGGGTCGAGAGGGATTTCCTTGTTCAGATAAGGACGAATCGATTGCAGCCCTTCCTCGTCCGACGGGAAGCGCGCTTCATCGAGGTTGTAGCGTTGCAGCGCCGTCATGAAGGATTCAATCTGCGCACGGGCCGCAGCGCGCCTTGCCTGGTCGCCAACCGGTGCGAGTTGCTGCCATGCGATCGCCGCGAACAAGGCCATGATCGTGACGGTCACGAGCATTTCGATGAGGGTAACTCCCGCATTCGCGGCTCTTGATTCTGGTTTGACCTTCATTACAGTCCCATCCTTTGAATGCTCGTTAGGGCCGTCAGGATGCTCAGGATCATGATTCCGACGACAACCCCGAGGGCTAGAATCACGAGGGGTTCGAACAGCGCTGTGAATCGCTTCAATGACTCGCTCGTCCGCCGTTCGTAAATCTCTGCCAGTCGCTCGAACATGCGGGCCAGCTGGCCTGTTTCCTCGCCTACGGCGAGCAGTTGCGTGGCCAATGCCGGAAACACGCCGCAGCGCGCTACCGGGCGGGCAATGCCTTCGCCGCGCCGCACTCCTTGGACCACTGTGTCGAGAGCCTCCTCGAAGAGTCGATTCGCGAGAGCGCTCCCAGCAACGCTCAACGCGTCAACCAGAGGAACCGCCGCCGCCTGCAGCGTCGCCATGGCACGAGCGAACCGCGCCGTCTCCGCATTCCTCAGAGAGCGGCCCAGTATCGGCAGGCGCAACAGCAGGGTGTCGAGACGCCTGCGCCCGGAGTCGGAACGCGTCCATGCGGACAAAGCAAGGATCGCGGCGACCGGCAGCAACAGAAACAGCGGCCACCGGCCTTGCACGACGGCGCTGGCACCCATCAAGAGCCGCATCGGGACGGGCGCCTCGAATCCCGAGGACAGGAAAGAGTCGGCGAACTTCGGAACGACATACACGAGAATGACAAGGATTGAAGCGGTGCCGACTAGCAGCAGCAGGGCCGGATAGGCCAATGCGGACAGGATCTCGCCCCTCAGCTGCTCGCGACGGCGCTCGAATGCCGCAAGCTGTCCCATGACAAGCGGAAGTTCGCCGGCCGCCTCGCCGGTTCGCACGGTACTCACATAAAGCCGGGAGAACAGCTCGGGCCGCAAGGCCAAGGCGTCGGCGAGCGACGCTCCGCCGCGGAGAGCTAGCAGGATCTCGCGCGCTATCGCCGACTCTGCCTCCGAGGCGCCGGTCTCGGCGGCGATGGAGAGCGCTCGCTCCAACGACACCCCGGCACCGAGCATGGTCCCTAGGTCCTCGGTGAAGCGCAGCGTGGCTGGACGGCCCCGAAGCGCATGCCTGACGTCCCTGGCCAGCCCCGACGGCGGGGAGGTCCCCACATGGATCGGCACCAGTCCCCGCTGGCGCAAGGCACGAGCGGCCGCAGCGCCGTCCACAGCGTTCAGCGAGCCGCGAAGTGTCGTGCCGTCCGAGGAAACCGCTTCGTAACGGAATGTCCGCATTCGCTCCTAGCTCCGTTCCGGGGACCGCACTAGGATCCCTGCGTAGCCCGCAGGACCTCCTCGACACTCGTCAAGCCCAGTTCGATCTTGTCCCATCCGTCCTCCCGCAGGCCCCGCATTCCGCGTTGACGGGCAGCGTCGACCAGGGCGCCTGCGCTGCCGCTTCGCGCGACAACCCGTCGCGCTTGCGCATCGATCTCCAGAAGTTCGAAGATCCCGATCCTGCCGCTGTAGCCCTGTCCCCGGCAGGCCTCGCAACCCCGCGGGCGCCATGTCGGCACCCAGCGGCCATCGGGCGCTGCGGCACGGCCGGCCGGTTCGCGGCACTGGACGCAGAGCAAGCGCACTAGCCGCTGCGCGAGGACTGCTGCCAGGGACGAAGCCAGAAGGTAGTTTTCCACGCCCATGTCGGCGAGTCTAGTCACGGCGCTCGCCGCGTCGTTGGTATGCAGGGTCGCGTACACGCAATGACCGGTCATCGCGGCGCGGATCGCGATTTGAGCGGTTTCGTAGTCGCGAATCTCTCCAACCATGATCACGTCGGGATCCTGACGGACGATGTGCCTCAGCCCGGCTGCGAAGGTCAATCCGACGGCGGAATTGACATGGATTTGCGAGACCCCATCCAAGCGGTATTCGACTGGGTCCTCAATCGTGACGATCTTTCGAACCGGCGAATTGATGCGCTTCAGGACGGCGTGAAGCGTAGTGGTCTTGCCGCTTCCAGTGGGCCCGGTGACCAAGACCAGTCCGTGGGGCAAGTCGGCCAGCCGCGCCACCCGGCCCAGAAGGCTCTCGTCGAAACCCAGTGACGCTAGGTCGAAAGCGGCGGCAACTGTGGGATCTAGGAGCCGAATGGCAAGCGACTCGCCGTGAAGGGTCGGGAGCGTCGCTACCCTCAAGTCAATGTCGCGGCCCGCGACCTTGATCTGGATGCGCCCATCCTGCGGCAGGCGGCGTTCGGCTATGTCCAGGCCTGCCATCAGCTTGAGCCTCGAGACTACCGCCGAGCGCATCGCCCGCGGTGGCGACCGCCTTTCTTCAAGGACCCCGTCGATCCGGAATCGCACGCGGAAGTCCCTCTCGGACGGCTCTAGGTGAATGTCGCTGGCGTGTTCCTCCAGGGCGCGGGAAATCAGCGAGTTCACAAAGCGGATCACCGGCGCCTCGGACGCCATGTCGCGAAGCCGGTCGATGTCTGCCTGCTCGGCCTGGGGCAATTCGGAGTCTTCGCCCGTGCCGTAGAGCTTGTCGATTCCGGCCAGGATCGCGCGCTCCGGTGCCAGCACCACCTCGACTGGCAGCCCCGTCATGCTGCTAATGCTTCCTAGCGTCTCCAGGTCAAGCGGGTCGGCCACGGCCACGCGTAGCACGACGGCGCCGCCGAGTGGCAGAAATCGATACCGGCGCATGTAGCTTGCCGGCACTCGGTCCTCGACGGGGGGGTCGGACGGAAACTCGTCGCCGCTAAGAAAGGGAAGCCCGAGCCGGGTCGCCTGGGTCTCAAGCAGGTCGGCCGGATTGACGAACCCGAGGTCGGAGAGGATACGGGCGAGCCCGCCGCCCTGCTCGCGTTCCAGTTCCACGGCGCGCTCGAGATCGTTTCGCGCAAGCAAACCCTTCTCGACAAGCAGGTCGCCAAGGGGCGGCGGGCGCCCGGCGGCATCAGATTGAGCGACCGTGTCCGGCATCTTGTCGCGTAGCTCGTCTCGACTAGTAGTACCTAGTGGTCAGCACGGTGTCGCCCGAGAGCCGGGCGCGTGACGCGCCGATCACGACCTGGCTCGGTAGATTCGATCGGTCTTCCCAAGGGAAGTGAAAGAGCGAAACCGCCAGCGTTACCTGCAAGTCGGGAGGCAGGTCGGTCAGGGCCGGGCCTTCTCGGATCAGTATTTCGCGCATCCGACGGCGAAGAGGTTCCAAGGCGGCCCGTTTTCTCACGTTGAGATCGCCAATCTCCTCGCTGGTGTACGAGCGCCGGAAAGGGCTTGGGTTCGCCATCGGAACCAGGTTGACCTCGACCGAGAAGACCGCTCCGTAGCCTGGAAGGTAGATGCCCCGCGTGGCGCTGATCGCAGCGGGCTGGGTGCCATCCGCCGAGCGGAAGCTCCGATCGACCGCGCTCTCCATCTCTTCAATCTGCCGGACGAGACTGGGTTCGAGCAACTCGATTTCAGCGGCTCCCAGCATTCCGGCCAGCAGCAGCCCAAGCAACGGCCCCTTCATCGCCGCACCTCGGAAGCAGACGCCAAGTCGAATTCCAGTAGCTGGCGCTTGAGAAGCTCGTGCTTGGCGTTAACGAATTCGTACCCGGCAGCGGCGTCCTCGTGCGTCTCTGCAAGCTCACGGCGCAGCGCCTCGAACTCGGAGCGCGCCCACTCGGCGCCCGCCGCGGACTGGGAGACTTCGAGCAACGCCAGGCGCCAGCGGGCCTCGCTTCGAGCGAGCTCCTCGCGCAAGACCTCGCGCACCTTCTCTTCCGTCCAGGCCGGGGTCTGCGAGTCGGCTCCGCCGAACGAAAGAGTCCAGCCCGAAGCGCTGCTGGACAAGGCAGGTCCACTCGCCCAGATGCCGATCGCCACCAAGAGCGGGACGAGCGCCGCGAGCGCCGCCCGATGCATCCCGGAAGGGACGCGCGGCCATCGCCATCCAGTCGCGGGTTGCTCCGCCCGCGCAGCGGGGACGAGCACGAATCGTCGCGGCACGTCCTCTTGAGGCAGGCTGTGCAAGGATTCCAGGAGCGCGCCCTGCCGCTCTAGTTCGGCTCTCGCCACGGGGTCCGCTCTCAAGAGAGCCTCCACAGCGGCCCGCCGTTCCGGTGGCAGCTCGTCCAGCAAGTAATCGTTGATTTCGTCTGGCGATAACGACATTGGCAAATCCCTCGCTTCGGGCAGGCGCGATCAGGCGGAGACCGGTTCCAGCAACTCCCGCAGTGCATCCAACGCGGCGTAAAGCCTGGACTTCGCAGTCGAAACCGGGCAGCCGAGAATCTCCGCGATCTCGTGGAACTTGAATCCTTGATGCACCTTGAGAAGCACAACCTCCCTTTGCTTTTCTGACAAGGAGTTCAGCGCCTGCTCGACAAGGAACACAAGCTCGGCGCGTCCGTAACCGAAGTCCCCGAGCCGCGAACGTGGCAGGCTCGAAACGTCCGCGAAGCGGTCGAGGTCGCTCAGCCCGACGGTGGGCTTTGCCCTTCGTCGCGCCGAGACCAGCTCATTGTGGGCGATCCGGAACAGCCAGCTCGGAAAGCGGTCGACGGCTGACAGGCCGGTCAAGCCCCGGCAGGCCTTGAAGAAGACTTCCTGGCACAGGTCCAGCGCGTCCTCGCGGTTGCCGGTGGAACGTAGCAGGTAGTTGTAGACCCTCTTCTCCCACCGGGTCACCAGGTGATTGAAGGCGCGCAAGTCGCCGCGACGGGCAAGCGCGATGAGGTCACGGTCAGACAGGTCGGGAGAGGGCAACGGGTCCTTCCATTAGGCAAGACGCCGCGAAAAGCGGAAAAGACGAGCTGAAATCGGCTTGCGAGGCTGTTTCCTGTGCCCCAAGCGTGGCATAACCGGGGAAATCGGGCAAACTCTAGCGGTTTTTGCGATTCTTGCCGTAAGAGAGGGCCTCTCAATCGTCTTAGGTAGTGCTGACAAAACCTACGGTTCGATTTACCTTCTCCTTGTGAACCTGTGGTTGACAAAAGCGGCGGGGCCTCGGCCCCGCCGCTTCCCTTTTAGGGCAGATCCCAACTCGCGTGACGCGGCTCGCAGTGAACGCTGACGACTTCGGCTTCACTCCAGGCGTGAATGAAGGCATCCTGCGGAGCTACCTCCGGGGCATCGTACGATCCACCTCGCTGATGGCGAACGGCTCTGCACTCAAGCAAGCTGTCCGCATCGCTCAAGAGCACCCGGGCCTGGACGTCGGCTGCCATCTGACGCTCGTCCAGGGTGAATCCCTAGCACGGCCCGGGACGCAGCTTCCCGACTCGCTGGCGAAGCTGCTAGCGAATTTCCCTAGCCGGGAGGGGATGGTCGCAGAGTTCCGGGCGCAGATCGAGTCGCTGCTATCGCACGGCATTCGCCCGACGCACCTTGACACCCACAAGCATGTTCATTTCCTGCCGCCAGTGCTCGACGCTGTGGCGCTGGTGGCAGACGAGTACTCCATCTCTTGGATACGAAAGCCGTTTGACCTGCCGGTGGGCTGGCAACCCGGGCTCAGGGCCGTTCTCGGCCTAGCCACGCAGCCCTTGCGGATACCGTTCGAGGAACGACTGCAGGGAGCGGCCTGCCGGACGACCGACTATTTCTCGGGGTTCGTGGTGACCGGCTCGCTCACTGGTTCGTGGCTAGCCTCCCTTCTGGCGGCCTTGCCGGACGGCCTCGGAGAGTTCGTGTGCCACCCGGGGATTTGCGGGCCCGAGCTGCACGAGGCCGGCACCAGGCTCAAGGAAAGCCGCGAGGCCGAAATGGAAGTCCTGTGTTCGCCTGCAGTGAAGCGCGCCGTGGTCGAGCACGGGGTCGAGATTGTCTCCTTCCGAGAGCTTTCGGGGCCCAAGGCAGCCTCCGGCTATTGACCCGTCGGAAATCGAATCTTGATCCTGTCGTGGCCGTCGGCGCTGGGGACCGACCCGATAGCCCATGAGCAGGCCCGAGCGAAGCTGTAGAGAGCCTAGGCGCACGGAAGCGGCTCTAGACAATGTGCCCGAGCTTCTCTCGCTTTGTCCGCAGGTACGAGGCCGCCAGGTCACCGGCATCCGGATCGCAGGCAACGCGCTCCACAACCCTGATCCCCCCACTTTCGAGCGCTTGGACCTTCGCGGGGTTGTTGGAGAGCATGCGCACTCGGGTCATTCCGAAATGGCGCAGAACCGCTATCGAGAAACCGTACTCGCGCTCATCGGCGTCGAATCCGAGCTGCTGGTTCGCCTCGACCGTATCGGCCCCTTCGTCCTGCAACTGGTACGCTTTCAATTTGTTCAGCAGTCCGATGCCGCGACCCTCCTGCGGATCGTAGATCAGCAGGCCGCGCTCGCACTTCCCGATCTTCGAGAGGGCCAGGGCGAGTTGCGGCCCGCAGTCGCATCGCAAGCTGCCGAACACCTCTCCGGTGAGACACTGCGAATGAATGCGCAGCAAAGGCGCGGCGCCGTCAGCCTGAAGGTCGCCCCGCGCGAGGGCCACCAAGTCCTGGTCGCCCCGCGGCCCGGTCCCCCGAAAGCCGCAAACGCGGAAGTCGCCGAAACGCGTTGGCAAGTTAGCGTCGGCGACCATTTGCACGGAATAGCCTGAAGCCGACTTGCTTGAATCCGCCATCGGGAGTATCGCCTGCGGAATGGCCCCGCCCGTCGCCGAAGGCGGGTTGAAGTCCCCCCGCGCCCCCGAAGAATTATTATAGGCTGCTTGGCGCAGGTCGAATCCGCGGGAAACGGCCCACTCATCAATGGCTAACACAGACCTCCTCGTCACGCTCCTAGTCAAGGTCGCGGTGCTGGCCTCGATGGCGAGCATCGCCTTGCGACCGAACTTCGCAAAGCGACTCTTCCTGAGGGAGCGGCGGTCGATTCGGCAGCGGCTGGAACTTGCAGTCCTGTTCGGCGTCGTTTTCGCCGGCGGGTCGCTGGTAAGGGTTGTCCTGGGCTATCGCGCTGCGGAGGTCGGTATCGAGGGGGCTTTCGTCTCCGGACTGGTGGGCGGCTACGTTTCCGGCGCGGTGGCGGGCGCCCTGATCTCCTTGCCGGCAGTCCTAGGGCCCGAATTCGAGTGGGCGACGCTTCCCTTGCTTGTCGGAGTGGGCTCGCTCGGCGGTCTCGTGCGCTTTTTCGCCCCCAATCCTGAAGAAGTCTGGCGGTTCTCGCCGTTTTTCCTGTTCCCGCTCGTCGCATGGGCCCGCGGGCAAATCCCGCACACCCAGGGAGCGTTTCAGTGCGCTTTGCTCATCGCGTGTATCGGGATCGAGTCCGTTCGCACCCAGATAGCGCAAATGGGCCTGGTATTCGCCTTCCACGACAGCGGCGACCCCCTCCACCCTCTCCCTACCGTGCTCATCTACCTCGCGACGGTGATAGGAGTCGGGCTGACGCTCAAGGTGTGGAACAACACTCGAAACGAATGGAAGATCGAAAACCAGCAGAGGCTGCTCGTCGAAGCCCGCCTGCTGACCCTCACCCACCAGATGAGCCCGCATTTCCTGTTCAACACGCTCAATTCCGTGGCGTCCTTGATCCGCAGCGACCCAAGACAGGCACGCCAGATGGTTTTCCGCCTTTCCACCATTCTGCGGAGGCTGTTGCGAGAGCAGCAGGCATTCGTGCCCTTGCGAGAGGAACTCGCTCTTATCGATGACTATCTCCAGATCGAGCTGGTGCGTTTCGGGGGTAGGCTGCGGATCAAGAAAGAGATCGACGGGCACGTTGCCGAGGCACTCATTCCAAGCATGATCCTCCAGCCAATCGTCGAGAACTCGATCAAGCACGGGATTGGACCGAAGGTGGGCCGCGGCACCATTCGCCTCCTAGGTGGGCTAAGAGCCGGTAGGCTGCAGATCGAGGTGGAGGACGATGGCGTAGGCATCCCGCTGGAGGACATTCCGAATGTGTTCCGAAAAGGAATCGGGCTGAGTAATGTCCGCGAGCGCCTGACGTTTCTGTTTGGGAACGACTTCCAGTTCGTGTTCGAGCCGCGCGAGGGTGGCGGGGTACGGGTAAGGATTCAGATCCCGGAGCTGAGCGAAGCGGACCGGGCCCGAGTTCGGGCATTCGAGCGGGCGGGCACCGCCTAACCTATCGGGCGAGCTATTCGGCGGGGTCGATGTCGCTCTCGACAATCCATGTTGCGACCTGCGCGGCGCCTGCCATGAATCTCTCGTAGTACCCCGCCCATCTGGTGGCGTTCGGATACTCGTCGAATATCCTTCCTTGGCCAAACATGCGGGGATCCTCCTGGGCCTTCAGCTTGTCCACGAGCTGCGCGGCCAGCCCTTCCTTGGCCGGGGCGTATTCGAGGTCGGAGGCCAAGTTGCGAACGCAGGCGGGATCCTCATCGAGATTGTAGAGTTCCTCGGCGCCGCGACGACCGAACGCGAGCCGCCAGAACAGATCGTCTCCGCCGGACCGTCGCAGGTCAAGAATCTGCGTTTTGGTCGGGCTGGCATCGACTGCCAGGTAGCCGGTCTCGGGGTTGCCGGCCGGCCAGCGATCCGTTTCGAAGTTCCTCAGGTACAGCAGGTTGCCCTTGACGATGCCCCGAATCGGATAGCCGACGTCGTCAGGCCGTCCGACATCGTGCCGCTCCTTTCCTACCAGCACGTGGTCGCGGCCCGGATCGATCTGCCCGGACTTGGGCGATATGAGAAGGTCCATCAGAGTGCGTCCCGCGGTCGGCTGCATGCCGGCGCTCGACCAATCCACTCCAGCGGCATCCAGCACAGTGGGAGCGATGTCAACGAAACTGACGAAGTCGGTCACCGAGCGACCTCGATGCGGGACGCCGTCCAGCCACATGATGGCGAGGGGCAAGTGGTTAGACAGTTCGTACTCCTGCGCCTTTACGCGCGGGAAGGGCATGCCGTTGTCCGAAGTGACGATGACAAGCGTGTTGCCGAGCTCTCCCCCGTCCTCCAGGGCCGCCAGCATGCGGCCGAGGTGACTGTCGAAGTGCTCGATCTCGAATGCGTAGTCGAGCATGTCGTGGCGCACCGTCTCTGTGTCGGGCCAGAATGGAAAAACCTCTTCGATATCCTCGACGCTCTTGCCGCCGAGTCTTTCGCCGGAACGGAACTCGTAAGCACGGTGGGGCTCTCGAGAGCCGTACCAAAAGGCCCACGGCTGCCCATCGGGTGCTGCGTCTAGGAAGTCACTGAAGTTCGCGGCGTAATCGGTTCTCGTGATCTTGGATGTCGGCGGCACGGCCTCGCGGTCATTGAACGGCGTCCCTGCCAGCTGACGAGGATTGCCGGCGGAATCGTTGGCAACACCGGGGCTCCAGCCCTTCGCGGTCATTCCAACGAAGTACCCGTTCTCGGCCAGCGCTTCAGGAAAGCTCTTGAACTCCGGAGGGAAGAACGCCATGTGGTTTGCCGCCTCCTTCAGCTGCCACGGATTTCGCCCGGTCAGGATGGCTGCGCGGGAAGGCGCGCACTTGGCATCCGGCGTGTAGGCGTTTTGAAACAGGACTCCGTCTCGAGCGACGCGGTCAAAGTGCGGAGTGCTGACCCAGTCCGTGCCGTACGCGCTCATATGCGGATATGACGCGTCGTCCGCGATGGCGAACAGAATGTTGGGCTGGGAAGGCCTGGCGGCCGGTTCTCCGGCGCAACCGATCGCTAGTAGAGCGAGGAGGAGCCCGGTAGGTTCGCGCCAGAGCATGGTAGCCATGAGCGTAGCACCGGCACTGCTGTTTCCGGTCGCACGGGCAATTGCGGGCCGGCCAGTGGCATCAGGACAGGCCGAGGCCGTGGGCGATCCGGTCCAAATGCCACTTGGTGTCGCCATAGGTGAACTCGCACGCCTTGGCGCGCTTCAGGTAGAGGTGCAAGTCCTGCTCCCAAGTGAATCCAAGCCCCCCGTGAAGCTGGATTCCGGTCTGGCTAGCATGCACGCTGGTCGCGTTGGCCGTGGCCTTGGCTATAGATGCCGCCTCTGCCAGCTGGTCGGGAAGCTCGTCCGCCGCGGCCGCCGCGTAGTAGACCGCGGTGAGAGCCTTCTCCAAGCCGATCAGCATGTCGGCAGCCTTGTGCTGCACGGCCTGAAAGGTGCCCACTGCTCGCCCGAATTGCTTGCGACTCTTGACGTAGTCGACCGTCGTTTCAAGCACTCGGGCGGCGGAGCCGGCCATTTCAGCGGAAAGGGCAATGGAAGCTTTGTCCACGATCGCCTGCAAGTCGCCGAGCGTGCCATCGCCAACGGGCTCGAGGTTTTCCTCGCGGCAGGATACCTGGTACAGCGGGCGCGTCACGTCCATCGAATGCAGGTTCGCGATTTCAGCCTCGCGCGCTACGCTAAGCCGCACGGCGTTTCCCCCGGTGCGGCCTAGAAACAGAATCAGGCCCGCTTCCGCGGCATCGGGTACGTAGCGCTTGGTAGCGGTTCCGTTCGACGGGGGCTGCAGCATCATCGGGGTCCAGCCGGAGTCCGGCTCGTAGATGCCAACGGTGGCTTTGAGCGCGCCGCCTGCGATGTCGGGGAGGTATCGCTGCTGCGCCGCATGACTGCCAAGCGTTTCCAAGGCGGTGGCAGCCAAAACGCCGCTGGCGTGCAGCGTGCCCGGAATCAAGTGCCGGCCCGCTTCTTCCATGAGCACGGCGAGATCGAACATTCCAAGGCCCAGGCCCTCGTTGTCCTCGCTGACAAGAAGGCCCGGCCAGCCGAGGTCAGCCATCTTGGACCAAAGAGCGCCGGCCGCCGAGATCCCGTCGTCCGCGTCGAGCATGCGGCGCAGCTCGGCTACTGGCCATTCTTCGCGCAGGAAGGCCCGCGCGGAATCCCGCAGAAGGATCTGTTCGTCGTTAAGGCTGAAGTCCACGCTTGTGCTCCTTACTTGCGAGGCAGGCCGAGCACCCGCTCGGCGATGACAGTGCGCAGGATCTCGGAGGTTCCGCCCTCGATCGTGTTGGCGCGCGATCGGAGGTACCCGAACTGCCAGCTGTTCTCAAACGATTCCCCGGTCTCGGAGAGGGCCTCCGTGCCCCAGGTCGAGGACGATTCGCCCGCTTGGTCGAATCCGCCCCCTGGAAGCAGCGGAGCGTCGGGGCCCAGGGTGGAAATTCCGATTTCCTGAAGTCTCTGGTTCATCTCCGCCCACGCTACCTTGACCACTGAGGACTCGAATCCGAAGAGTCGCCCAGCAAGGCGCTCGCAGGTCAGCGTGAGGCACTGGCTGTCGACATAGGCAAGCGCGACTTCGCGGGCTTGCTGCGTGTCGAGAGGCACGTCTCGGCCCCGTATCCCTTCGAGCAACCTGTCGAACTGCTGCTGCAGGCGGACGCTGAGACTGACGGAAATGTTGGCCCGCTCCCTGGTGAAGGTCTTCATGCCGACGATCCAGCCGTCGTTCTCAGCACCGACGCGGTTGGCCTTCGGCACGCGCACTTCGTCAAAGAAGACCTCGCCGAACTCGGCCTCGCCAGTGATCTGGCGAAGGGGCTTCACCGTCACGCCGGGACTCCTCAAGTCCACGATCAGGGCCGTGATGCCTTTGTGCCTCGGCGCCGCTGGATCGGTGCGCGCGAGAAGCCATATGTATTCGGCGATCAGCGAATTGGAGGTCCAGATTTTCTGGCCGGTTACGACATAATCATCCCCGTCATCCACCGCTCTGGCCTGAAGGCCGGCTAGGTCCGATCCGGCGTTCGGTTCGGAAAAGCCCTGGCACCAGATCTCCTCGGCCGTGAGGATCGGCTTGAGATAGCGCCGCTTCTGCTCCTCGCTGCCAACGGCGATCAAGGCGGGCCCGACGATCATGAGTCCGATATTGTTGACGCTCGGCGGGACCTTGGCTCGCGCGGCTTCCTCGTTGAAGATCGCCTGCTGGCGGAAGCCCAGCCCCTGGCCTCCATACTCTGCAGGCCAAGTCAGCCCCAGCCAGCCCGCTTCGTACAACTGCCGCTGCCAAGCTTTGAGGGCGTCCACGTCATGCTTGGCGATGCTTGGAGCATTGTCGGAGAGCCACGCCCGCAGGCGGGCCCGGTAAGTCGCCTCTTCGGACGTATCTTGCAGTCTAGGCATGGGCTTACAGTTATTGTACATTCGGCCGAGCCGCCTCGTATGCCACTGCAATAGACGGCAGGCTGCAGACAAGATGCCCTTCGTCGGACCGCTTCATCCGACGCCAATGAGATTTCATGTCAAAGTTAAACTATTACAACACTGCAAGGCAGATTCAATATGGCTGCCCTGCTTGGCACGGAACGGAAAAACCATGAATTGGCCGGCATGATAAAGTCATGCCATGCTTTGCCTTGCTCAAGTTAAGCTTGCGAAGGACTGGCCGTATTGTGGTTTCCCAAGCAGTATTGCCACCGATCGGGAGACACTGGCATGGCGCTAGACGGGGCTAGAAAGCAAGCGCGGCCGGTTGGCTCGTTCGCCGACCTGGGACGGTTCCCGACCGATTCGGCTATCGTTCCGGACGGCCCTCTCGGCTCGGAACTCGAGATGGCGGACCGCGCCCTGTGCCGCTTGGAGGGGGCGGTGTCCGCGCTGCCGGACGCAAGCGTGTACGCCGAGATGCACCTGAGATGCGAGGCCACCCGGTCGAGCGTGCTCAGCGGCTACTCCGCTGCTTTGACAAGCCTTCTACCGGAGAAGGCCTCCCCCGCTTCGGCATCGGGAGCCTCCCCGCCCGGTGCGGCAGCCCGTTGCCTGCAGGCGATGCAAGCCGCATTGAGCAAGCCCCCCGACGACCCGCTGTCTCTGGACGCGCTGCGGGAAGCCCAAGGCATCTTGTGCAGCCCTGAGAGCGAGGCCGCTGGTCTCGACAGCGAACCGCGGGCGGAAGCATCCGGACCCGAGGATTCGCCTGCGGCGAGGCTTCGCGATCTGTGGGAAGAGGCACTCGCGACCTCGGAAGGCCACGCGCGCTTGCCTGCGCTCGCGCGAATCGGCATGGCGCAGGCTCGCATCGAGTCTGCTCGGCCGTTCCCTGCCGGAAACGGCCGCATGGCGAGAATCCTCGTCCCCCTCTTGCTGAACCGGCAACGCGGCTTGACGCTCGGCATATCCGGATTCCTCCTCGCCCACGCCGCCGAGTACAGCCGCCTTGCGCAGTCCGGCGCAGCTTCCGAGGGCGGGGAGGCCTGGCTGAAGTTTTTCCTGCGGGGCGTCGCCGAGTCGGCGGCAGGCTCTGCTGACGAGATCCGTCGCGTCACCGCGCTGCGCGAAGAGCACCGTGACGCTGTCACGGCAAGTCTGGGCCACGCGGTCGGCAGGGGGCTTCGGGTACTGCATCGCCTCGGCCGCAAGCCGCTCGCGACGGTGGCTGACGTCCGGGCCATCACCGGAACCTCGTACGTCGCGGCCAACCTCCTCGTCTCGAGGTTCACCGACCTCGGAATCTTGGAGGAGGTCACTGGCTACCGACGCAATCGCGTTTTCCTCTATGGCCCGTATGTACGGCTTTTCGAGACCGATTCGCACGCAATGGGCACCGTAGCTGAACTCGCTCCCGTGCGGTCGGTCAAGGTTCGCGCTGGGCGCGCGCGAGCCGGAAAGCCCCGATCCAAGGCCCCCGGCCGCAGCGCTCCCGAGCAGGCGCCGCTGGAGTCGAAGGCGTCGCAGCCTAAGCCTGGTTCGGAGGCCCCGCGACGACGCCTGCCGACGCTCTCGGATCACCTCCTATAGGGCCGGCGCTTTGGAAGGCTTGTTTCGGCCGCCTTTGGCGACAGGGACACTGCTCTGCTGACGCAGTTTCCAGTCGACTTGGCGCAGGATGGCCTGCAGCATGCGCGCGTCTTCCGGGGCCAGCCGCAGGCGACTCACGAACCGTCTCAGCTTTCTTTTCTGCGTTGCGCCGCCGTTCTCGTGCAGGAATCCGGAGATTTGCAGGATCGGAAGGAGTGTTTCCAGGATGCGCCCGCGCACTCCGGCACTGACGCCGGCGGGCGTTTGCAGACTGGCGCGGGGAGCCGCATTGCGGGCAATCGCGTAACAGCAGACAGCCACGGCCTGCCCGAGATTCATGGACGGGCAATCCTCGCTCGTGGGGATCGACAGAACCCAATCGCAGTGGCTTAGGTCGTTGTTCGAAAGGCCGAACTTCTCCGAGCCGAACACCAGCGCCGCCTTGCGCGTCTCGAGGTGAGTGCGAATGGCATCGGCTCCAGAAGGGAGGACCCTTCGCACGTGACGCTGCTTGCGCGCCTCGAGGCCGCTGCTGGCCACGACCAGCTCGGCTTCGCCGAGAGCCTCCGCCAGCGTATCGGTGACTCTCGCTCGTGCTAGCACCGCCTCCGCCCCGGATGCGGACCTCGCGGATCGGAACGCTTCATCGTAGGGCCGGACGCACCGAAGATCGGTGAAGCCGAAGTTGTGCATCGCCCGCGCCGCGGCCCCGATGTTGAGCGAATTCCGCGACGAGACAAGCACTACCCGAAGGTTGTCCTGCCACGCATTCATCCGCTGCGTCCCCTCAGCATCGTTGCCGGATGGCGGCGTCTTCAGGAGCGCAGCATCTGCCGCAGCGCGTATTGAAGGATGCCGCCATGGCGATAGTACTCGACTTCCTTCGGCGTGTCGATGCGGACCCGCGCTTCAAACGCGACCGTCCGGACTCCATCATCGGCAATCGCTTCCACGCGAACTGATTTCGCGGAGCCATCCCCCAAGCCAACGATGTGAAAGGACTCATGCCCGGTCAGGCCGAGCGTCGAACGGTCTTCGCCATCGAGGAACTGCAGAGGAAGCACGCCCATGCCCACGAGGTTGGAACGGTGAATCCGCTCGTAGCTCGCCGCGATCACGGCCCGCACTCCCAGCAAGGAGGGGCCTTTGGCCGCCCAGTCGCGAGAGGAGCCCGCCCCGTATTCCTGCCCGGCCAGCACGATGAGCGGGGTACCGGCGTCGCGGTACTGCATCGCGGCGTCGTAGATCGAAAGCAATTCGCCGTCCGGAAGGTGCCGGGTCCACCCCCCTTCCGTGCCCGGGGCCAGCAGGTTGCGGAGACGGACATTCCCGAAAGTGCCGCGCATCATGACCTCGTGATTGCCCCTGCGGGAGCCGTACGAGTTGAAGTCCTTCGGCGCGATACCCCGCCCTTGCAGGTACGCTCCGGCGGGGCTGTCGGCTTGGATCGCGCCCGCCGGGGAAATGTGGTCGGTTGTCACGCTGTCGCCCAGCATCGCGAGGACCCGCGCGCCGCGGATGTCAGTCACCTCTCCGGGCTCGCGCTGCATGGCGTCGAAGTAAGGCGGGCGGCGCACGTAGCTCGATTCGGGGTCCCAGCCGAAAAGCGCCGACTCGGTCGCCTCGAGCTCGCGCCAGCGCTCGCTGCCGCGGTAAACGTCCGCGTAGCTTCTCCGGAACATGTCCGAGTCAACGACGGATCCGGTCGTTTCCCAGATCTCTTTCTGCGACGGCCAGAGGTCCGCGAGGTACACGGCGTTGCCCTCCAGGTCCGTTCCGAGCGGGTCTTTGGCGACATCAACCTCCATGCTTCCGGCGATCGCGTACGCGACGACCAGAGGAGGCGAAGCCAAGTAGTTGGCGCGGACATCGGAATGGACGCGGCCCTCGAAGTTGCGATTCCCCGAAAGCACGGAGGCCACGAGCAGGTTGCCATCGCGAACCGCGTCGGAAACTTCTTCGGGAAGCGGTCCGGAGTTTCCTATGCAAGTCGTGCAGCCGTACCCGACCAGACTGAATCCGATCATGTCCAAGTATGTATCCAGCCCCGACTTGGCCAAGTAGTCGGTGACGACCTTCGAGCCGGGAGCCAGGCTAGTCTTCACCCAGGGCTTGACTTGCAGCCCCTTCTCGACCGCTTTCTTCGCCACCAGTCCCGCGCCGATCATGACCGCTGGGTTCGAGGTGTTGGTGCAGCTGGTGATCGCCGCGATGACAACAGACCCGTGGCTCAGCACGCATTCCGTGCCACGCACCGTGGTCTTGACTCCAGCCGGCGGCGCAGCAACAGCCACCCCGGAATCAGCACTCGCAGCGGGACGTGCGGGCAGGGATTCCTCGAGCATGGCGGAGAACGATCGGGATGCGTCACGCAAGGCGATCCGGTCTTGCGGCCGTTTCGGACCCGCGATCGAAGGCACGACGTCGGCCATGTCCAGAGCCAGCGTGTCGGAATACTCGGCTGCTCCCTCCCCGGCGGATCGGAAGAATCCTTGCGCCTTGGCGTAGGCCTCGACCAGGTTCACCTCGTCACTCGTCCGCCCGCTAAGGCGCAGGTAAGCGAGCGTCTCGTCGTCGACCGGGAACAGTCCGCAGGTCGCGCCGTACTCAGGAGCCATGTTCGCGATCGTCGCGCGGTCCGCCAAGGGAAGCTCTTCCAAGCCATCGCCGTAGAATTCGACGAACTTGCCGACCACGCCCCGGGCTCGCAGCATCTCCACGACGGTCAGGACAAGATCCGTGGCGGTGGCGCCTTCCGCAATGCGCCCGGTGAGCTCGAAGCCGACAACCTGCGGAATCAGCATCGAGACCGGCTGGCCGAGCATTCCCGCTTCGGCCTCGATGCCGCCGACGCCCCAGCCCAGAACACCCAAGCCGTTGACCATCGTCGTATGGGAGTCGGTCCCGACGAGGGTGTCGGGGCAGACCCAGGGCTCGCCGTCCCGCTTGTAAGTGAACGCTACCTTGGCGAGAAACTCCAGGTTCACTTGATGAACGATGCCCGTCTCGGGAGGCACGACGCGAAAGTTGCTGAACGCGTTCTGGCCCCACTTGAGAAACTGATAGCGTTCCCGGTTGCGCTGATACTCCAAGACGCTGTTCAGTGACAGCGCGTTCCTTGTGGCGAAGTTGTCCACCTGCACCGAATGGTCAATGACGAGGTCAGCCGGCTGAAGGGGGTTGATCTCAGCGGGGTCCCCGCCCAGGTTCACCATCGCTTCCCGCATCGCGGCAAGATCGACAACGGCGGGAACGCCTGTGAAATCCTGCATCAGCACGCGCGCCGGCCGGTAAGCGATCTCGGCGGACGGGTCCGCCTTGGGATCCCAATTCAGCAGCGCCTCGACGTCATGGCGCGTGACGCTCGTGCCGTCCTCGTAGCGCAGCAGGTTCTCGAGCAGAATCTTGAGGGAGTAGGGTAGCCGCGATGCCTGGTGGCCATCGAGCGCGGTCAAACGATGGTACGAGTAGGCTCGACCGTTGCAGATCAGAGAATCTTTAGTTTCCAAGGAGTTCATCAGGTTTCTCGCCCTCGACGCGGTCAGGCTCCATTTCAGCAGTCCGGCAGCGGCCTCTCATTCGCAAGGGGACACCTCTTATCTTCCCATTTTCCCGTCGCCATCAGGTCCAATTGCATCGCCGGCTAGCCGGATATGGCCACGGCGATCCGGTGTCGGGCGGCTTGAACGACTTCCGGGCGAAACGCACGGAGTCGCCGTCGATGTGCCGAATCGAAACGCAGGATCGATTGACAATACAGTGGGACCGGACGGACAGCCGCCGCGCCGGCTAGGCAGGTCCGTTCACCGTAGCGAGAAGGGTCGGATCGCGGCGCCGGACGGCAGTCGATGCACGGGCACTGACTCGCAAGTCGCCCTCCGTGCCGATCGCCGGGCGGGCCTTGCTGCCGGACAGCGACGGCTCCGCGGCCCCCGCAGGCGTTGCCCGTCTTGGGACAGGGAGGCGCGGCGGCCCGGCAGCCTTTCGTTGCGCTATCGCCAGTTGCTATGCTGCACTAGTCTGTTGCGCCCGCAGCGCGCATGAGCCACGAGGTGCCCCGCTACTATGCCTGACGAACCCACTTCTGGCGGCAGGCGCCGCCCGATTCGGCGGAAGCGACCGATGCGCGCCAAAAGGCCGTTGCGGCGGCCGGTCAAGAGAAAGCCTGCCGAGATGCCCTCGGCGCCTTGGGAGGGCTCCGTCCCTGCGGCGCTCCGAGAGCGATTTGGCGAGGCGATCGAGACGACCCAGCTGCTGGGCGGCCAGAGGCTGGCGATAGTCGATATCGGTGCGGCCGCTGGCATTCTCGCGATGCTGAAGAACGAGCGCGGCTTCGACTACTTGGTTGACGTAACAGCCGTCCACTGGCCCGAGAAGGAGAAGCAATTCGAGATTACTTGGATCCTGTACTCCTTCGCGTCGAACGACCGCGTGCGCGTCAAGGCGGCAGTGGGGGAAGGAGCCAAGGCTCCCAGTGCAACGAGTCTGTACAATTCAGCGAACTGGCTGGAGCGTGAGGTCTACGACATGTTCGGGATCGAGTTCGAGGACCACCCGGACCTGCGCCGCATCCTCATGCCCGACGAGTGGGAGGGATTCCCGCTCCGCAAGGAGTACGGCCTCATCCAGCAAGACGCCGACTGGGTGCGGGAAAACCTGAAGATCGAGAGCGCACAGTAATGGCAGCGACCACACTCGTCCCTCCGCCTGTCCAAGACGACACCTTCCTGGACAGTAACGAGCTCGTTCTCAACATGGGGCCGCAGCACCCATCGACGCACGGCGTGCTTCGGGTGATCCTGAAGCTCGACGGCGAGACCGTACTGGGCGCAGACTGCGTGATCGGCTACCTCCACAGGGGGGTGGAGAAGATCGCGGAGAACCGCACGTACCAGCAATTCGCACCGTATGTCGACCGCATGGATTACGTGGCGGCCGTTTCGAACGGCCTGGGCTATTGCCTGGCGGTCGAGAAGCTGCTCGACGTTGAGATTCCGCCGCGCGCGCAAGCCGTGCGCGTGATCCTGACCGAACTGAACCGCCTGGCGTCCCACCTGCTGTGGCTCGGCACGCACGCCCTCGACATCGGAGCCATCACGCCGGTCTTCCTTTGCTTCCGCGAGCGCGAGGAGGTTCTCAGCATCTTCGAGAAGTACTGCGGCGCCCGCCTCACCACGCACGCCTTCCGGATTGGCGGGCTGCAGTACGAAACCTACGACACGTTCGAAAAGGACTGCCTGGCGGTCTGCGACTTGATGCAAGAGAAGGTCAAGGAATATCACGACCTCCTGACCGGCAATCGCATCTGGGTGAGGCGCACCACTGGGGTCGGCATCCTCAACGCCGCCGACTGCAAGGACTACGGCGTCACGGGCCCGGTCCTCCGGGCGGCCGGAGTTCCTTGGGACCTGCGCAAGGCACAGCCCTACAGCGGCTACGAAAAATACGACTTCGAGATACCGACGGCGAAGAACGGTGACACATTCGACCGCTATATCGTCCGCATGCAGGAAATGGAGCAGTCGTGCCGCATCATCCGCCAAGCGGTCGAATCAATCCCCGAGGGCCCGATCAAGGGCAAGGTCGGGAAGGTGATCAAGCCGCCTCCGGGCGAGGCTTACGTTTCGATCGAGGCACCGAAGGGCGAACTTGGATACTTCGTGGTAAGCGACGGCTCGCTAAACCCGTATCGACTGCGTGTCCGTCCGCCCTCTTTCGTGAACCTCGGAGCGCTGGATAAGATGTGCCGCGGCACGCTCGTGGCCGATGTCGTCGCGATTATCGGCACGATCGACATCGTGCTTGGAGAAGTGGACCGCTAGGACCCTCCATGGAACAACTGCTTGCCAATCCATATGTGCAGCCGCTGATTCTCACGGCGGTCATCATCCTCGTGTTCCCGCTTGTAGCGGGCTACATCGTGCTCGCCGAGCGCAAGGTCCTGGCCGACCTCCAAGTAAGGCTGGGGCCGATGCGCGTGGGTCCGTACGGCGTGCTGCAGCCCCTGGCGGACGCCCTGAAGCTAATGCTGAAGGAAGACATCATCCCCTCCCGCGCGGACAAGTGGATCTTCTGGCTGGCCCCGGTTCTCTCCACGTTCACCGCCTTGTCGGCGTTCGCGGTTCTCCCGCTCAGCGACAGATTCTACGTCGCGGACGTGAACATCGGCATCCTGTTCATCCTCGCGATGTCCTCCATCGGTGCCTTGGGACTGATTCTGGGCGGCTGGTCGGCCAATTCCAAGTACTCGCTGATGGGATCCCTGCGGGCTGCGGCGCAGATGGTGAGCTACGAGGTGCCTCTGGGCTTCGCCACGGTGACCGCCATCATGTGCGCGGGCACGCTCTCGATGCAGGGCGTCATCCAATCCCAGTTCGAGCGGGGGGTATGGGGCGCCTTCGACAACTTCGGCCTGATGCTGATCCCTACGGCGCTATTCATCATCGCGGGAACCGCCGAGACGAACCGAGCGCCGTTCGACCTTCCCGAGGCGGAGTCGGAGCTGGTGGCGGGCTTCCACACCGAGTACTCGGGCTTTCGCTGGGCCCTCTTCTTCCTGGCCGAATACGCCGCGATCGTTGTCATCAGCTCGCTGTGCGTCACGCTATTCTTCGGCGGCTGGCTGCGACCGTTCCCCAATGTCGCTTTTCTGGAGCTGCCTCTCAGCACCGTGTTCCCGGTGGCCCTCTTCGCGCTGATCGCGCTCGGCTGCTTGAAGGGCGTGCCGCGGCAGGCGATATTCGGCTTCAAGCTTGTCATGCTGGCGCTCACGGGCGCGTTCTTGCTGCTCGCCGCGATGTTCGCGCTCCCGGTGACCAACGAAATCGTGATCGGCCTATTCTGGTTCGTGCTGAAGCTCGCGGTGATGGTCTACCTGTTCATCTGGTACCGCGGAACATTCCCGCGATTCCGCTACGACCAGCTGATGGACGTGGGTTGGAAATGGCTGATCCCGATCAGCATGGGGGGCCTGATCCTCAACGGAGTGGTGCAGCTCCTGGCCAGGAGCTAGCGGCGAGTCGCAATGCAATAATTGGAGCGGGGCAGCGCATGGAAAACATCATCAAGACATTCCTACTCACCGATCTGCTGAAGGGGCTCTGGACGACGTTCAAGAACCAGAAGCCCTCGAAGGTCGTGACGGAGCAGTATCCCCTGGCCCGCCCGCCGGTCGCCGAGCGATACCGTGGCGCGCCGCGGCTGAACAACCATCCGGAAACATCCGAGACGCTATGCATCTCGTGCAACCTCTGCGCTCTGGCCTGCCCCGAGCAGTTGATCGTCGTGACCTCCGAGCGGAACCCCGAAACCAAGCGGAAGGACCTCACGACATTCACCTACGACGTGTCGCGCTGCATGTTCTGTGGACTGTGCGAGGACGCTTGCCCGGTGGACGCGCTCGAGTTGACGCAAGACTTCGAATTGGCGACCTTCACGAGGGAGGGCCAGATCTGGGACCGGCAGATGCTCGAAGAGGGCCCGTTGCCTGTTCGCTACACCCACTAGACGGCCGCGCGCCCGGCCCGGCGAGGCTCGTTGGCGAGCGGCTCGCGGGATTCTCGCAGTTCATCAAGTTGAATGTCGCCTGCGGGCCCCGCCGGTCGTTCCGACTCGAGACTTGGTGATATGCTGTACAGTCTATTGCCCCGCCCGCCCGAAGCGGATATTCCATGCTGATCGATACCGTACTCTTTTACGTTCTGGCGGTCCTGATTCTGGGCAGCGCGATCATGACGATCACTCGTCGTAACGTCGTCCACTCCGCAGTCTGGCTAATCAGCACCCTGCTCGGCGTGGCCGGAGTTTTCCTGCTGCAGGGGGCCGAGTTCCTGGCCGGGGTCCAGATCATCGTCTACATCGGCGGGATCATGGTCCTGTTCCTGTTCGTGATCATGCTCGTGCCGGTGCAAGAGGAGGCAGCGCAACGGCGCTTCTCAAACCAGAAGTGGCTCGCTTTCGCGTGCGCGGCGGGCGTATTCGCCATGCTGGCTGTGATTGTCGTGCGCGGCGTGGGGGCTCTGAGCCACCCGGGCATGGCGGAGCCGGCGGGGCTCGGGTCGCTCACCAAGAATTCCGAATCTGTCGGCCTGGTGCTTTTTTCCGAGTACCTCTTGCCGTTCGAGCTCGCGTCGGTGCTGCTGCTTGTAGCCATTATTGGAGCCATCGTCATGTCAAAGGCCCGCACCCGCGAAACAGAGAGCTGATCCGGGCGCGAAACGACCATGGAAATCACTACCTCGCACTACGTCGTACTGAGCACGCTGTTGCTGCTCATCGGCGTGATCGGGATCCTGACCCGGCGCAACATTCTCGTGCTGCTGATGTCCATCGAGCTAATCCTGAACGCCGTGAACATCAATCTCGTCGCGTTCTCCGCGGCCCAGCAGCAGGTGCACGGGCAGGTCTTCTCAATCTTCGTGATCACCGTGGCAGCAGCCGAGGCGGCGGTCGGGCTGGGCATCTTGATCGCGCTGTTCCGCAACAAGCAAACCGTTCATGCCGACGAGATCGACTTGCTGCGCTGGTAGGGGAATGAGATAAGTGTTCTTCCTCGAAAGCATCTGGCTCATCCCGATGTTCCCGCTCCTCGGAGCGGCCCTAATGCTGCTGTTCGGCAGGTTGCTCGACAAGCAGCACCCGCTCGGACCCCCCGAAGACGAAGCCCGCGGAGGCCACCACGAGCCCTCGACCGGGCGCAAGGTGATTGACATTCTCTGTCCGGGGATGGTGCTTGTCTCGTTCCTGCTGTCACTGGGAGCGATCTTCCAGCTGCAGGACGTGGAAGGCCACAGCTACGAGGTCGTCAAGTGGACCTGGCTGGCCGGGCTCGATTCGGGCACAAGCGTGGGCGTCAGGGCCTTCACCGCGGATTGGGGCTTCCTGCTGGACTCGCTGAGCTCCGTGATGCTGCTGGTGATCACCGGAATCGGTTTCCTGATCCATGTTTACTCGACGGGCTACATGGCCCACGACGGCGGCTACTACCGCTTCTTCGGGTTCCTCAACCTGTTCCTGTTCTTCATGCTCCTGCTGGTGTTGGGGAACAACTACGCGCTGATGTTCGTTGGCTGGGAAGGCGTCGGCTTCTGCAGCTTCGGGCTGATCGGTTTCTACTTCCGCAAGAAGTCAGCCTCGAACGCCGCTAACAAGGCCTTCATCGTCAACCGCGTCGGCGACGCCGGGTTCGTGCTGGGCATGCTGCTGACATTCAGCACTCTCGGCACGCTCAAGTTCACCGAGATCGGACCCGCCCTCGCAGCTGGCGGATTCCACGCAGAGGATTTCTGGGGCCCCCTGAGCCTGATGGGCCTGCTGTTCTTTGTCGGCGCGATGGGCAAGTCGGCGCAGCTTCCGCTGCATGTCTGGCTGCCGGACGCCATGGAAGGCCCGACACCGGTCTCCGCGCTGATCCACGCCGCCACCATGGTGACAGCCGGCGTGTACCTAGTGGCCCGTTCGAGCCAAATATACGTGCTCGCGCCGAACGCGATGATGGTGGTCGCGGTTGTCGGCGGGCTGACTGCCATTTTCGCCGCCTCGATCGGCTTGGTCCAGTACGACATCAAGAAGGTGCTGGCATACTCGACGGTCTCGCAGCTGGGATACATGTTCCTGGCCTGCGGAGTCGGGGCATTCTGGGTCGGCATCTTTCATCTGTACACCCACGCGTTCTTCAAGGCGCTGTTGTTCCTAGGCTCCGGCTCGGTCATCCACGCCGTGGGGGGCGAGCAGGACATGCGCAAGATGGGGGCTCTCAAGGAAAAGATCCCCGTCACCTACAAGACCATGCTGGTTGGCGCCCTGGCAATCGCGGGAATCCCCGGCTTGGCAGGTTTCTTCTCGAAGGACGAGATTCTCTGGAAAGCGTTTTCCTCGCATCACACGCTGCTTTACTCTCTCGGCCTTGCGACGGCCATGATGACCGCGTTCTATATGTTCCGGCTCATCTACATGACCTTCCACGGGGACAACCGGGTGGCGCCCGGGACGCATGTCCACGAGTCGCCGCGGTCAATGACCGCGCCTTTGGTCGTGCTGGCCGCGGGCAGCATCCTCGCCGGCTGGATCGGCACGCCCGTCGTGTTCGGACCGGTTCACGACGCGCTGCCCAGCCTGGAGCATTGGCTCGGCACGTCCGTCGTCCTGGAAGGCTCCCACGGGGAGGGCGCGGTGCACCACAGCGCTCTTCTCGAATGGGGCTTGATGGCACTCTCGGTGGGACTGGCTCTGGCAGCGATCTGGCTTGCCACGCGCATGTTCCGCACGGCCAAGTACGAGGGAGAGCCGATGCACCGCCTCGTGGGCCAGACCTTCCACAAAGTGCTCCTCAACAAATACAACGTGGACGAGATCTATGGAGCGCTGTTCGTCCGCGGTGCCGCCAAGGGCGGCGGCGGCCAGTTGGCCGAGTTTGACCGCCAAGTGGTGGACGGCGCGGTGAATTCCGTAGGAGCGCTCACCCGGGTCTCGTCCAGCCTGACCATGTTCTTCGACAAGTGGGTGGTGGACGGGATCGTCAACATCGTGGGTTTCGGCGTAAAGTTCATCTCGTACCCGGTGCGGATGTTCCAGACGGGGCTCGTCCAGAACTACGCGCTGCTGTTCCTGATCGGGGTCGGGGTCGTCGCGGGGTACTACCTATTCAGCTGAGGGAGAGCGGCCGGCTCCGTCCGGACCGCACGACACAATGAGCGAACACATTCTGAGCATCATCTGGCTGACGCCGCTAGTCGGCATGCTCGCCGTCATGTGCCTGCCGAAGGACAAAAAGGATCTAGTTCGCTACGTAGCGAACGCCTTCGCGGTACTGGGCGTGCTGGTCACGATTCCTATGATCCGCGCCTTCGACAGCTCCAACGGCGACTTCCAGCTGGTGGAGAGACTGGAGTGGATCCCGGCGCTCGGGGCGCAGTACTACCTGGGTGTCGACGGGTTCGGGTACCTGATGATCCTGCTGACCGTGGTGGTCGGCTGGCTTTCGATACTGTGCTCCTGGGCGTCGATCCAGGACCGGGTCAAGGAATACTACGCGTTCTTCCTCTTCCTGCAGGCGGGGATGCTGGGCGTCTTCATGGTCCTGGACGTTTTTCTCTTCTACGTGTTCTGGGAGATCATGCTCGTCCCGATGTACTTCATCATCGGGATCTGGGGCGGGGGCAAGCGCCTCTACGCGGCAATCAAGTTCTTCCTCTACACGCTGGCCGGCTCGGTCCTGATGCTGCTGGCCATGTTGACGGTCTACTTCAAGCACTTCGAGCAGTTCGGCCATTACAGCTTCGCGCTCGAGGACCTGATGCGGGTCGCGGCCTACACGGGACCGGAAATGCAGTTCTGGCTTTTCTGGGGGTTCTTCATCGCCTTCGCGGTGAAAGTGCCGATGTTCCCGTTCCATACCTGGCTGCCGGACGCCCATACGGAGGCCCCGACCGCGGGCTCGGTCATTCTGGCCGGCATTCTCCTGAAAATGGGCCTGTACGGCTTGGTGCGATTCGCCATGCCGATGTTCCCCAAGGGAGCGACGGACGACCTGACGATCCAAATGGTGGCCGCACTGTCGATCGTGGGCATCATCTACGGGGCCTTGGTGTCCCTCATGCAGAAGGACTGGAAGCGGCTCGTGGCGTATTCGTCGGTCAGCCACCTGGGCTTCTGCACGCTCGGCCTGATCGCGCTGAATCCGAACGGCATCGCCGGGGGCATGCTGCAAGGACTGAACCACGGGCTCTCGACGCCACTGCTGTTCCTCGCGGTGGGCATCGTTTACGACCAGCGGCACACGCGGGAGATCGCCGACTACGGCGGCTTGGCGAACCGCATGCCGATCTACACCGTGCTGTTCGCGATCTCGCTCTTCGCGTCGATGGGCATGCCGGGCCTGAACGGCTTCATCGGAGAATTCACGATCCTGCGCGGGGCCTTCGAGGTCAGCATTTGGTGGGCCGGATTCGCCGTGCTCGGAATCATCCTAGGGGCCGCCTACCTGCTGTGGCTGTTCCAGCGAGTGATGCTCGGCCCAATTACGAATCCCAAGAACGAGAAGGTGCGGGACATGAACCTGCGCGAGATCGTGGTCATGGCGCCGCTCATCGCGGGCTGCTTCTGGATCGGCCTCTACCCCAAGCCCTGCTTCGAGATCTTGGAGGCGCCCACGAACAAGCTTGTAGAACGCCTTGACCCGGGATACTTTAGCCGCAACGCAGCGGAAGAGCCCGCAGAAGAGGTGCGTCTGGCCCGGCTGGCGCCGGAAGGCCCGTCAGCGAGCGAATGATGGACGCGATCACTTTCACCGCAACCGACTTTCACGTCCTCAAGCCGGCCATCCTGCTGTGCCTGTTCGGCTGCGGGATCCTGCTGACAGACGCGTTCTTGGTCCGCAGGATCGGCAAGCGCTGGTACAACGCGGTCACGGCTCTGGTAGCGGAGGGCGCCGTGATTCTCGCGGTGCTTCAGCACATGAGCGACGTGCGGTCGGGAGGCCCGATCTCGGGCTTGGGCGGATCCATCTTGATCGACGGGTTCGGGGTCTTCTTCAACGTCATCTTCGTGCTCGCGGCCTCGCTGGCGGTCATCCTCTCCGCCCGCTACATGGAAGCGGAAGGCGAGCATCGGGGCGAGTACTACGCGTTGGTGCTCTTCGCCCAGGCCGGGATGTCGATCATGGCGACCGGCAATGACTTGGTGGTGCTGTTCGTCGCGCTGGAGACGATGGCGCTGAGCTTCTACGTGATGGTTGGATTCCTAAGGAGTTCCAAGAAGTCCAATGAAGCGGCGATGAAGTACCTGATCCTCGGGGCGTTCTCCAGCGGCCTGCTAGCGTACGGCCTGTCTGTCCTCTACGGAATCGCCGGATCTACGAGCCTCGAGAAAGTCGGCGAGGCGGTGGCCGCCCGGCCGGAAGGCGACTGGGCGACGATCCTGGCGCTGATCACGACCTCGGTCGGCCTCTTCTTCAAGATTGCCGCGGTTCCCTTTCACATGTGGGCACCGGACGTGTACGAAGGCGCTCCGACTCCGACGACAGCCTACGTGTCGGTGGCATCCAAGGCGGCTTCGTTCGCGCTGATGATTCGCTTGTTCCTGTCGGCGTACGGAAGCGCTGCGGACGCTTGGATCCCCTTGCTCGGAGCGATCGCCCTGGTGACGATGACGATCGGCAATCTGGCCGCAGTCACGCAGTCCAACCTGAAGCGACTGCTGGCGTACAGCTCGATCGCGCACGCAGGCTATATCCTGCTCGGCTTGGTGGCGGCCAACGAGGCCGGAATGCGCGGCATTGCAATCTACATTCTGGCCTACGTGTTCATGAATTTCGGAGCGTTCGCCCTGATTGCGGCCCTTCGCCGGGATGGCGAGGCTGCCGAGGAACTTGACGATCTGAACGGGTTGTTCGCCCGGGCGCCGGGCTACACGATCCTGGTGGCCATCTTCATGCTGTCGCTGGCGGGCATACCCCCGATGGCCGGGTTCTACGGCAAGTACTATATCTTTCTCGGTTTGCTTCAGGAGGGCTACTACGTCCTAGCGGTGTTCGCCGCTCTCTACGTCGCCGTGGCCGCGTACTACTATTTCCGCGTGATCCGGGCCTGCTGGCTCCAGAAGGGCAGCGAAACCCCAGCGACGCTTGACATGAACCTCGGCACGCGGGTGGCGCTGGTGGGCAGCGGCGTGCTGACCGTGTTGATCGGCGTGATGCCGCAGCGCTTCCTTGATCTAGCAGGGGAATCGGTCCTAGCCACACTCCGATAGCCTGCTACGGCGGAACCAAGCAGTCTGGCACAACGTCTCAGACTGCTGATGGAGCCTCATGTGTCGGTAAGTCCCCTTGGCGATGTCCCCGACTGTGCCGGGCGAAGAATGGTCCGGCGGGGCCTGCTGGCGTTCCTCGTGGCCGCGGTGCCGCTGATAGTGGCGCTCTCGCGGTCGCAAGCGGCGAGTGCGAGCGATCCGATCCGCATTTTCGTGACACACAGCGACAGCTGGTCCATATCTGGAAACGCCGCGGAAATCGTCGGAATCGGACGCGGCTCCCTGCGAGGCGGCGCCAAGCCGCAGACGGCTGAAGTCATGAAGACGATCAGCAAGAGGCGCGAATGCCATGGAATCGTCGTTACGATCAATCGAGAGAGAGCGGACTACCTCCTCATGCTGGAGCGCGTTGGCGGCAGGGGGGTCATCCGGAAGGACAATAAGATGGCCCTGTTCAATAAAGACGGTGACATGATTGCCAGCAGTTCCACCCGATCGCTGGGCAACGCGGTCAAGGACGCTTGCAGGGCGATCGAAGGTCGCTAGCGGCTAAGCGAAGCCCGCCGATTCTGCTTTCAGGCGCAAGCGGCCGCGCCCGTCCGCGCGGTTCGCAAGGCTAGCCTCCCTGCAAGAGCGGCCAGCTCGCCGGCGATCCAACTCAATGTTGTCGGCGAGGCTGCGATTCTGGTATCTTCAAATTAGGCTGTGGTTCGCAGCGCAGCCAGCTCTTAGGTCCCCGCACCAAATCCGGTCCAGACTCAGGACAAGCCGGTGCCATTCCAACTTCGCAACGCCGCTTCGGCAGGGGCATTGTCCCTGAGCGGAACGGTGCTGGGCGGGTTGCTGATAGGGGCCTTGGTAGGGCAGCGCTGGGACTGGAACCCGAAAGCGGCGGTGATCGGACTTTTCGTCGGGATTCTGGCGGGCTTCTACAACTTGGCGAAGGCGATGTGGGTGCGGGAATGACTTGGGAAATCGTTGCTGGGTTGGCCTGCGGGCTGGCAAGCGCGGCCGTCTCGGAAGGGATCCTGCGGATCGGTGCGCCCGTACTGGAGCAAAGCTTGTTCCGGGCTCTCGCAGCGGGCGCCGCCTTGCGGACGATTTGGATCCTAGCGCTGCTGGCATGGGCTCTAGGCAGCGGGGCGGTCCAACCGCGATTCTTCGTTCCGGCACTGTTGCTCGGATACCTGGCCGCCCAGGCATTTGAGGGCGTCCGCTACACGAGGTACTTCGAAAAGTGCTGAGCGACCAATTGCCGTTCGCGTTCCTCGCGGCATCGGGCGAAGAGGAAGGAATCGCCGATGTGATCATGCATCACATCGCAAACAGCCAGGTCCACCTCCCCGAGTGGCTGCACTCTCTCCAACCGACATTCGAAGCGCTTGGGATTACCAAGGCTGTCCTCATGATGCTGATCGCCTCGGCGATCCTGATCGTCTTGATGGGCGTGTTCTTGCGAGCCCCTCGCGCCGGCCGGCAGGCCCCGCGAGGCATGGCGAACGCCTTGGAAACGCTCGTGGTGTTCGTGCGGGACGAGGTTGCAATCGGCAATATGGGAGAAAAGTGGGGGAGACGGTTCACCCCCTTCCTGCTGACGCTGTTCTTCTTCATCCTGACCTGCAATCTCCTGGGCCTCGTCCCCGGTGGCTTCACCGCGACCAGCAACCTCAACGTCACCGGGACGCTGGCAGTCATTTCGTTCTTCACATTCCTCGTAACGGGAATGTACGCGCTGGGGCCCGTCGGGTACGTAAAGCACATGGTGCCGACCGGCACTCCTCTCGCGATTGCACCGGTGGTCGTGCTGCTCGAGGTCATCTCGATGCTGGTGCGGCCAGCGTCGCTCATGATCCGTCTCGGCGCGAACATGACGGCCGGCCACATCGTGATCCTGATCATGCTAGGATTCATCTTCCTGTTCCAGAGCGTGCTGGTCTCAGCCGTCTCGGTGCCGCTGGCAGTGGCCATCACGCTGCTGGAACTGATCGTGGCGTTTATCCAAGCCTATGTCTTCACGCTGCTGACGGCGCTCTACGTCGGAATGCTCGTGGCAGACGAGCACTGAGAGCTCAACGAAGTTCTCGCATCCCCAACGGAGGAAACAAACTAATGAAAAGCACATTCAACATCCTGTTCGCGCTGGCCATTCTGCTGGCGCTGCCGGCCATGGCGTCCGCGCAAGTGCTGGACGCGGCGTCCGGCAGCGCTATCGGAGCGGGCATCATCGTCGTCGGCGCAGGGCTCGGCATTGGCAAGTTCACCGCTGCCGCGGTGGAGAGCATAGCCCGCCAGCCGCAAGCGGCGAATGATATCAGGGCCGCCTTCCAGCTGCCGCTGTTCCTGCTCGAAGGCGTCGCGGTCATAGGGCTCGGCGTCTCGTTCGTCGCGCTCCTGTTCTAGGCGCGTCCGCAGGAGTCAGCGATGGCCTCAGAAAACGGCAACGCACTTCTCCAATTCGAACCCGGTCTGATGATTTGGACCGCGGTGACCTTCCTGTTCACCCTCGTCGCGCTGCGACTGATCGCTTGGAAGCCGATCCTAGGCGCGCTCGACGAGCGCGAGGGGAGGATCCGGGAATCCTTGGAGAAGGCCGAGCAAGCGAAGGCGCACGCCGAGCAGGCAATCGCCGAGAACAAGGCCAACATGGAGGCCTCTTTGAGGCGGTCTCAGGAGTTGGTCAACGAGGCCAGGCAAGAAGCCGAGCGCGTACGCACCGAAGCCAGGGACGAGGCTCGGGCGGAAGCGCGGAGGATTCTGGACGAAGGGCGCCGCCAGCTGGAAGTCGAGCGGCGCTCCGCCGTGGCGGAACTTCGCCGGGAAGCCGCGGGCCTCGCCGTCCGCGCGGCCGAGCAGCTGCTCAAGAAGAACTTGGGACAGCGGGAGAACCGACAGCTAGTCGAGGAATTCCTGGATCAGCTGCCGAAGCCTCGAGTCCACTGATGCAACGCGCCCGTGCCCGGCTCCTGGCAGCGCGGGTACGGGCGATTTCTTTTCCCTGCGCTCTGCTCGTCGCGTGCAGTTCCGCCCCGTCGCCGGATGCGGTCGTCACGCACGGCCCGATCCTGGGACGGCTCTCGACAGACGGAATCGGAATCTGGGCCCGGACCCGAGAGCCCGGAACGTTCCGCGTGCGATACGGCCTTTCTGCCGGTTCGCTCGACCGGGTTTCGGAACCCGCGGCAACGAGCCTGGGCAATGACAACGCAGGCTGGGTTCATCTCTCCGGGCTCAAGCCGAACACGCAGTACTTCTACTGCCTCGAAGCCCGGGGCGACACCCCGCCGGCAGCTTCCTTCCGCACGTTGCCGGACGGGGACTCATTCGCCGACGCCGAGCACAACCCGCAAGGGCTATTCAATTTCGCGTTCGAGTTTGCCTGCGGCAACAAGCAGTTCGGCCCGGACCAGCCCGCGTTCCGCACGATGCTCCGCCAGCTGGGCGGCCGCGTGCATTTCTCGATCCAGAACGGAGACTGGCTGTACGAGGAAGAACGCGACTACCCGGTGTCGGCTTGGATGGAGCAGACGGGCGCGACGGAGACACCGGAACGAGTCCTGCTGGCGCCCACGATCACGGGGGCTTGGCAGAATTACAAGCTTTATCTGGAGCGCGGCGCGGACATGGCCGCGTGGCATCGGGAAGTTCCAGCGTTCTTCGTGTTCGATGACCACGAGATCCTCGGCGACGTGAACGGAGCCGGAACCGTGGGCCTGCGCAGCCGGAGGGCAGCTTTCCGCGACATTGGCGTGCAGGCTTGGTACGACTACCTCGGCTGGTCGAACCCAGTCGATCATCGCCAGCCCATTCACTTCGGCAAGGCTCGCTTGGAGGCAGGCAGCTCTGTCCTGCATGACGACGCCGGCGGACTCAGCAATATGGACTTGGACAGCGCGGGAACGCTGACCGTGCATTGGGGCGAGCCTGACGCGGGCGTCAACCTCAAGGAGCTGGACGATCGAGGCGGGGATGCGAACGCAGGAGTCTACGAAGTCGCAGAGATCCTAGGCGACAACCGCCTAAGCATCCGGCCCCCAGCTCGCGCTACCGGCGTCTCGTCGTACTCGATCGGCCGCCTGAACTTCTGGCGGCGAGCGATCTCCAACACCGAATTCTTCGTACTCGACACTCGCAGCCACCGGCAGGTGCATGACAGAGCGGATCCCTTCAAGAAAGGCGTGTCCATGCTGGGGGCCCGGCAGAAGCGCTGGCTCATGGAGGGCATGCGTTCGAGCGATGCCGACTTCCTGTTCGTGGTCTCGTCCGTCAATCTGATGATCCCTCACGTTGGACCGGGCATGGGCGGGCCCAACAAGGACGAGGCCTGGACGGCAATTGCCGCCGAGCGGGAAGAGCTGATTGAATTCTGGGACGCGCTCGGAAAGCCCGTGTTCGTGCTGACCGGGGACCTGCATAACAGCTTCGCGATCCAAGTCACGGACAACGTCTGGGAATTCGCCTCGGGCCCGCACAGCTCGGGAAACCATCCCTTGGCGTCAGAAGCCGGCCGGCCTCCCAACGGCGCTTTCGAATCGCGGGGCAGGACGGCCATGATCCGGTGGTCCACGTTCTTCCTTGACGACTCCAGCGAACGTCGCCGGCCAGTGTACTGCGTGGTCAATGTCAATAACGTGTTCGAGAACCCCGACAGCGAGGGCCGGGATCGTTGGGTGGCCTATCCTCGACCTCAGGCGATCTTCCAGTACCACGACGGATTGACCGGCCAGTTGCTTTACGCGGAATCGATCCTGGCTGCGGAGACTGCTGGCGAGTGACTCGGATCGCCGAATTCGGTTTCTGGAAATCTCCGGTCACATCGGATCTAGTCGCAGGGCAATCCGTGCGACTCACCGAACCGCGCATTCAGGGCGACTCGGTCTACTGGCTGGAAGGTCGGCCCGCAGAGCGCGGGCGGTCGGTCTTGGTTCGGCGCGAGCTGAATGGAGGCACTCAAGACGCGTTGCAGCCGCCGTGGAGCCCCCATACCCGCGTGCATGAATACGGGGGAGGAGCGTACGCGGTAGCCGACAAAGTCGTCTACTTCTCGGAAAAGCGAGACGGACGCTTGTACAAGGCCGGGCTGGGCGGCAGTCCGGAGGCACTCACTCCCAAGGGGTCGAGGCGATACGCCGACCTTGAACTCGACCGATCAAGAAATCGCCTGACAGCAGTTTGCGAGGACCATTCCGATACGGATCGCGAGGCGCTGCAATCGATCGTCACGGTCGATCTCGACGGCCCCGGCGACGCGCCGCGCACAATGCTAGCCGGATCGGACTTCTATTCCAATCCTCGTTTGAGCCCCGACGGCTCTCGCATCTGCTGGCTGGAGTGGCAGCATCCCAACATGCCGTGGGACGCCACGGAACTCTGGGTGGGGACTGTCGGCGAGAACGGCGGGGTTGACGCGACGAGGAAGGTCGCGGGTGGATCCCGGGAGTCGATCTTCCAACCCCAATGGTCGCCGGACGGAATGCTCCATTTCGTTTCGGATCGAACCGGGTTCTGGAACCTTTACCGGGAAGATGGCGGCCGCACCGTGCCATTGCACCGGCGCGATGCGGAGTTCGGCCTCCCGCAGTGGCTATTCGGAATGTCCACCTACGGTTTCACGGACGACGGCGGAGTTCTGTGCGCCTACTGTGAACGAGGCAATTGGCACCTCGGCCGGTTGTGCCGCGAAGGCCGTTTCAAAAAAGTCGAGACGCCCTACAGCCAGATCGACGGGGTTGCCGTACAGGGAAAGCAAGCCGTCTTTCGCGCCGCCTCGCCGAGCGCATTGTCGGCTTTGGTCCTCCTCGATCTCGCCTCGAACGAAACCAAGGTTCTCAAGCGTTCCGCGAAGTTGCCCGACGGTCTCCGGAGCTATGTCTCCTCGGCTCGGCAGGCGTCGTTCCCGTCGACCGATGGCCAGACCGTCCATGGCTTCCATTACGCCCCGAGAAACCCGGACTTCGTGCCGCCGGAGGACGAGAAGCCGCCGATGATCATTCGGCTGCACGGGGGCCCAACGGCGGCTGCCAGCAGCGCGCTTTCTCTCTCGGCGCAATTCTGGACGAGCAGGGGTTTCTCCGTGTTCGATTTGAACTACGGTGGCAGCACGGGGTACGGACGTGCATATCGGGAGCGTCTCAACGGCCGGTGGGGAGTGGTCGATGTCGAGGATACGGTGGCCGCAGCGCGTCATTTCGCGTCCCTTGGCATGGTGGATCCAGATCGAGTCATCGTCAAGGGAGGCAGTGCCGGCGGGTACACCGTGCTTTGCTGCCTGGCGTTCCGCGACGAGTTCGCGGCGGGGGCGGCGTATTACGGAATCAGTGACCTCAAGGGGATTGCTGTCGACACTCACAAGTTCGAATCGCGCTATCACGAAACCCTAGTAGGCCCTTGGCCCGCTGAAGAGGCGCTATACGCCGAGCGTTCCCCCCTGGGCGCGGCGGACCGGCTTAGCGCTCCGGTCATCTTCTTCCAAGGTTCGGCGGACCCCGTCGTTCCGAAAGAGCAGACCGAAGTCATGGTCGACGCGCTACGGAAGCGAAACGTTCCCGTGGCTTATTACTTGTTCGAGGGCGAGGCGCACGGATTCCGAGATGGCGCAAATGTCAAGCGCGCACTCGAAGCCGAACTATGCTTCTACGGCATGCTATTGCTCCGCAAGGGACTTCGGTATTAGATCGGCTAGCATCGGCCCTGGATGGACCGCGTGGGATGTTCTTGTGCGGAATCGGCCGAAAAGCAAGAGAGGATACGTCACTCAAGATCGCCTCTAATCGGTGCTAGGGATTTTTCTGCCGACTTAACTCCGAAGCGCAACACCGCTATGCAATCGGACCTTGCGATCCGCAACGGCATGTGCAGGATCAACGGACGGGGACAGGTACCCGAGACGAGTTGGGCAGGCATGGCAGCGATGCCGCCATAGGGCATACGGGCTACGCAGGTGCTCTCACTAGGCCCGACGGCGCTTAACGTCGATTCCGAGGCGCTGGATCTTCTGGTTCAGCGTGGATAGCGCCACGCGCAGCGCCTTCGCCGTCTCCGTCTGGTTGTAGCCGTGCTTTTCGAGTGCGGCCAATACGACGCGTCGCTCGAAATCTTCGACCATGTCCGAGAGGCTGGCTCCCGGTCGGCTCTCGGCAGCGCCCCGCGCGGCAGAAGGTCCCTTTCGACTCCCTTTGAGCAAGGAATTCGGCAGCAATTCGGGGCCGATTTCTTCTCGAGTCGCTAGAACAACCGCGCGCTCGACTGCGTTGCGAAGTTCCCGCACGTTCCCGGGCCAATCGTAGGACATGAGAACCGCTTGGGCATTGGGCGTGAACCGCAGGGTCGATTTCCGGTGCCGGTCGAGGAAGTGGTTGTTCTCGCGGCGGCAGAACTGCGTCAAGAATTCGTCCACCAGCAGCGGCACGTCGTCCATGCGGTCGCGCAACGGTGGAAGTTCGATCTCGATAACATCCAGCCGGTAGTAGAGATCCTCGCGGAATCGGCCCTGTCGCACGGCCGCTGCCAAGTCTTCGTTCGTAGCAGCAATGATTCGCACGTCCACTCGAACAGGATCGTTCGATCCCACCGGCACGAATTCGCGCTCCTGAATCACTCTCAGGAGCTTCATCTGGGTCTCTTGGCTGAGGGTGCTGACTTCGTCCAGAAAAATCGTCCCCTCTTTCGCGATCTCGAAACATCCGCGGCGGTCCCGGGTCGCTCCAGAGAACGCCCCACGGACATGGCCGAAGAGAGTCGATTCAAGCAATTCCCCCGGGATCCGTCCGGAGTTGACCGTCACGAACGGCTTGTCTCCGCGCGGAGAACTCTCGTGGATAGCCTTGGCAACGAGTTCCTTGCCAGTGCCACTCTCGCCGGAGACGAGAACGGTCGAGCTGGTTCCGGCGACCTGGCGGATCATCACGAAGACCTGCAGCATCGCCTCCGATTTCCCGATGAGGTTTTCGAAGGGGCTTGCGCGTTCGAGCTCGCTCCTCAATCGAGCGTTCTCGGCTTCGAGCTGGCGACGCTCCAAGGTCTGCTTGATCTCAAGCAGTAACTTGCTGTTATTCCACGGCTTGGTCAGGAAGTTCGCGGCACCGAGCCTAGTCGCCTCGACTGCTGTCGCGATCGTTCCGTAAGCCGTGAGCATGACCACCGGAAGAGATCTATTGATTTTGCCGATGTCCTCCAGCACTTCAAGTCCGGGGCGATCCGGCAGCATCAAGTCGAGAAGGACTAGGTCGCAACGCTCCCTGGCGATGGCCTCGAGGCAATCGTTCGCCGACCTGGCCGTCAAGACACGATAACCAGCATCTTCAAGTACGAATTGCAGGGTTTCGACAATTGCCGGCTCGTCGTCTACCACTAGAATGCGGTTCTTGGCATCGATGTTAGACGTAGGAAGTCCGTCAGGCATGTATTGATTGCCGGGCTAGAGGGAAAGCTAGTGAGAATGTGGTCCCCTTGTCCGGGAAACTCTCCACGGAGATCGAACCGGAATGTTCCTGGACGATTCCGTAGGTCACCGCCAAGCCCAGACCGCTGCCCCGGCCGGCTTCCTTCGTCGTATAGAAGGGATCGAATACTCGCTTTTGTTCGACCGGGGCAATCCCGATGCCGCTGTCAGACACGAGCACCTCCACATGTCCTGCGTGACCCTTGCGGAACACGGGGCGGCTGGACACAGAAAGAGATCCTCCGTGTGGCATGGCGTCCCGCGCGTTCAGGAACAGGTTTAGGAACACCTGCTGCAGCTTGCCGCTGTTGGCCAGCACTGGCGACTCGCCACGAAGGTCGGTCTCGACCCCTATGCCAGCCTGACGCAATTGCGGAGCGATCAGTTCGAGCGTGTCCTCGATGGTGCGATTCAGGTCGCATCGGGCCATTCGGGTCCCTGCGGTTCGCGAAAAATCCAACAGTGAGTTGACGATTTCGCTCGCGCGGAACGTTTGCTCCGCCACTTTGCCCAGCATGCGCCCCTCGGCGCTCTCATTGGAGAACTTCGCCGCCAGCAATTGGGAATAGCTGGAGATCACGGCGAGCGGCGTATTGACTTCGTGGGCGACACCCGCCGCGAGCAGGCCCACGGAACTGAGCTTGTCGGCGTGGACGAGTCGCTCCTCCAGTTCCACGCGCTCGGTGACATCGTCGAGGATTACCAGCCGGCCCACTGGTTCGAAGTCCTTGGCAATGAGGGGAGCCACTGCAATGTTGAACGTGCGCTCCGCTGCTGCCGGGGGCTCTGTCGGTCGGAATTCCTGAGGAAAACCGGCGGCTCGAAGAGGGAATTTGTAGACTTGGCCGGTGCCGTTTTCGTCGAGGCAGCTGGCGACCACGCGGACGAGGGGGCTGGGCACGAGTTCTCCGAAGTGGCGCCCGATTGCCTGATCCCTCGAAATGTGAAACGCCAGCTCGAGCTGAGTGTTCCAAGACTGCACCCGGTCCTGCAAGTCCAGCGCCAGGATTCCGACGGACAGCGATTCGACGATATTTTCGTTGTAGTCCTTGAGGCGCTGGTACTGCGACGCCTTTGCCTGCAGGGACTCGTACAGCCGCGCGTTCTCCAACGCGATCGCGAACGGGGCGGCCACGGCCTCGACGAGCGAAAGGTCCTCGCTCGTGAGGAAGCTCCCGCCCTTCGGCGACCCGAGTGCGATCCATGCCAGCGTACGACCGCGCAAGCAACAGGGAACGAAGTGTCGACAGCCGAGGCTCGCCAGTGGAGCCGGCAGCGCAGCCTCGAGCGAGTCCTTGAAAACGACGGCTGCGCCGACCTCCGGCCCTTGGTCAAGCATCGGGTTCATGTCCAAGTCGATCGGCCGGCCCCGGTTCGGCAGTCCCCTTGCGTCCAAGAGGCGGAACGCGCTGCCGCTGGCCTCCTGTCCGTCCAGACGGGCCACAATTGCAACGCGTTGCAAGTTCAGCGCCTTGACCAAGCGGTCCATCACGGCCTTCGCGCTCTGGGAGAGATCGGTGTCGGCGGCAAGTTCCTTAGCGAAGTCGGCCAGCCTCAGGCGGTCCTTGTAGCGGTCGCGGTACGCTCGCTGCTCAAGCAAATGCAGGATGCCGTCGCGGATCGGGCGGAACAAGGCCGTGGCGACAGCGAGCGAGCACAGCCAGAGCAGCGGCCCGTAGCGATCCAGCCACGGTGCCGACGATCCCGCTAGCAGAAGCGTGACGTAGCCTCCCCAGAGCAGCAGGCCAACTGCCAAGGCCGCAGCGGTCGCGCGCCTCCAGATGACTTCGAACTCCAGCAGCCTGTGCCGGAACAGGGCCACTGCAATCGCGGCGGGCAGCGCCGCGAACGAGAAGACCGAGAACGACTGACTCGGGCCGGGCCCGGAGCCGAGCATGAAAGGCACGGCGTAAAAGACCGTGAATGGCACGACCGACGTGACGGCACCGAGCAGAAGCCCGCGCATTTGGATCCGGTGCAGCGGATTGCCGGAATGCCGGTTGCCGGTCCAGACCACGGTCGCGGCAAGGATCAGATTGGCCGACAGTAGCAGCAGTGGTGCCGCGTCGAAGAAGTCTGCTAGTCCTGGATCTCCGATCCCTCCCGTAACCCAATTCCCCGCGGCAGCGTGATGGGCCGCGCCCACCGCGATCGCAAGCCCATACGAAACGCGTGTCCAGCCCGGATGTCGAGCAATTCCGTTGGGAAACCGGTCACAGAAATCGAGAAACAGCGGAGGCACGAGCAGAAGTGCCCACACGTCAACCCAATACACCAGCCTGTCGAACGCGTCGAGCTCGCCCGTTGAGCTCAGGGAATAGACTGCCAGCGAAGCCAGGCAGAATCCATAGAACCGGACTGTCGAGGAGTCTCGCGGACACCGCAACCAGACCAGCATTCCAATCAGGGCGTAAGCCCAGCCGAGTACCATCAGGAACGACCCGACAGCCCCCCGGCTCGAGCTCTCCCCGACAACGAGCGAAACGCGCTTGGACTGGCCGCCCCGCTCAATCAAGTACTCAGTGCGGCTCCAAGACCCAACGCTGTCCAATATCCGAGTCGCGTCAAGTGCTTCGCCGACTGGCTGGCCGCCGATCGAGACAAGCATGTCGCCCGGCCGCACTCCCACCCGTGCGGCCGGGCCCTCCGATTCGACCCGGGAAGCCAAGACCCCGGCTTCCGAGTCGGCCCACATGACACCGTCCTCCGGCACCCCGAAACGACCGCGCTCCACCCAGTTGGCGAGCGACAACGCACCCAGCGCCACCGCCAAGATGACCCCGAGCGTAGACCGCTTCGTTAATTTGCGAGACTGGCCCATGCAGGCAGGGAGCCGGTGCTTTGGTGAGCGCAACCGGCCGCCCTTACCCTCCACTATATTGCAGTCGCGCGTGGATTTCCAGCCGGAAACTGTCTCGCTAACTCCTTAATCGCAAGTAGTTTGCGACTCAAGCAGGCCTCGCGGCATACCAAAAATAGAATTCCGTTTATGGAAGTCCATAGAACGCAACTTGACGCGCAAAGAACCTGTCGGCGGGCACTGTCAGGGCTGCGGGAATCCCCTTCGCTTCAATGCAGGCTAGCCGAGCGATTCGATCACTCTTGCGAAGCCGCTAGCGCTTGGTCTAGATCCCATTTCAAGTCGTCGAGATCCTCGAGTCCGACCGAAAGGCGCACCATGTCCTTCGTGATGCCGGCAGCGGCATGGTCCGCGTCGCTCAGCTGCTGGTGGGTTGTGGTGGCCGGATGGATGACGAGGCTCTTGGCATCGCCGACATTGGCGAGATGCGAGAACAGCTGCATGGAGTTGATGAATTTCCTGCCAGCTTCCAAGCCGCCCTTGATTCCGAAGGTGAAAATCGCACCCTGGCCCTTCGGGAGATACTTCTTCGCAAGATCGTGGTACGGGCTGGAAGGCAGGTCGGCGTGATTGACCCAAGTCACTAGGTCGTGCTCGCTGAGATACGTCGCAAGCGCGAGGGAGTTGGCGCAATGCTTTTCCATGCGTAAGGCAAGCGTCTCCAGGCCCTGCAGGAAAAGGAAGGCGTTGTGGGGAGACATGCAAGGGCCGAGGTCACGCAGGCCCTCTACGCGGCACTTCAGAATGTACGCCAGGGCGCCGAATGTCTCGGCGAAGACCATCCCGTGATAGCCGGGGCTCGGCTCGGTGAGCATCGGGAACTTTCCGCTGTTCCAATCGAACGTGCCGGAATCGACGATCACGCCGCCGATCGACGTGCCGTGGCCGCCGATGAACTTGGTGGTCGAATGCACAACAATGTCGGCGCCGAACTCGATCGGGCGGCAGAGGTACGGCGTGGCGAAAGTGTTGTCGATCATCAACGGCACGCCGGCTTCGTGGGCGATTTTGGCGACGCCTTCGATATCGATGACGTTCATGCGCGGGTTCGCAACTGTCTCGATGTAGACCACCCTGGTCTTTTCGGTGATTGCGTTGCGGAAGTTGTCCAGATCGTCCGGGTCCACGAAGATCGTGTTGTAGCCGAAGCGGCGGAATGTTGTGTCGAACTGGGTGTAAGTGCCGCCATAGAGAGTTGCTGACGACACGATGTCGTCCCCGGGCTGGCAAAGGCTCGAGATGGCAACCAGCTGGGCCGCCTGGCCGCTGGCTGTCGCCAGGCCGCCGATCCCGCCTTCAAGCGATGCCATGCGCTCCTCGAACACCCCCGTTGTCGGGTTCATGATGCGCGTGTAAATGTTCCCGAACTCTTGCAGCGCGAAGAGAGAGGCGGCGTGATCGGTGTCGTTGAAGACGTACGACGTGGTCTGGTAGATCGGCACGGCCCTCGCGTTGGTTGCGGGATCGGGCCGCTGGCCCGCATGGAGGGAACGCGTCTCGAACCCGAATTGACGTTCTGGCTGGTCAGACATAGACTCACCATGCTAGCGATTGATGGGTCGGCAGGGCAAACCCCTTTCGCTTCCAAATCGCCCGCGAGCCCGAAACCTACCGAGGCGGGGTTCTCTCCGCCCGGGTCTTGCGAGTCGCCCGGGCCGCCGCCAAGGGGGCTGGATTGGCAAGCGCGGGGCGGAAGCCAATGCCAGCCGGCGCGAGGTCAAGGCGGAGGTCGCGGAGTGCGAGCGCCGCACCGAGGGCTTGCAGCGGGCCATGGCCTCCAGCGACTCGCACGTCCTCGCGGGCGAACTTCCGCCGAAGATCTGCTTGGCAGCGCTGTGCGAGGAACTCAGCCGCTTTGCCGCTCTCCATCCCGGAACGTCCCTGCGACTCGTCCACGAAATCGTGTCCTCCTCGGCCGCAGAATCAGCGCCAAGGCGGCCGGGTCGCAGCATACGGCTGTTGTGGCACCGGGAAGTCGGAGACGTGACGGCGCACGCTGCCACCCCAGCTCTCACTTGGCCGGGTGCGGTTGGTCAGGTTCACGGACCCCGTCTCACTGATTTGAACTGCCGGAGGGGCCCTCGGGGGCACGATGCTTGGTGGCTCGGGTTATTGCGAGCCGGCACGGTACTCCACGGCCAATTGCATGGTGCCTCGCTGCAGGCAGAGCTCATGGACCCGGAGCAGTCACCATCCTGGCCGTGCAAGAGATGAACTGGAACAGCGCGCGCTCTTTGACAAGATCTCACTGACGACGGACTAAGCCAAGGTCCCAGCGCATGTCTTCGGCACGTAACGATGCTCGCCAGCGCTCGGTATCGAATTCCTTGCTTGGTGTGACTTTGGCCAAGCCTCCCAGGATTGGGCCGGCCTGCGGCGAACAGCCCGATCCAGCTTCTCGTGGTGGATCCGAATCAACCCGGCTCGCTCACTGACGAGCCGAGCGCCCTTCACGGGGCGCGGCTCGCAGCTGGATGACGGGGGTCATCTTCCAAGGATTGACTACGTGAACCCCGGTGTTGCGGAATTCCTTCTCGTTGCGCGTGATTAGGGTCAGCCCGTGACGCACAGCCGTCGCGGCGATCATGGCGTCCGGAACGTGGTTGTCCAACGATTCGCCGCACCGGCGCTTCGCCTCCATCACCCGGGCGCACGCTTCAGCGTCCTCAAGTGACCAGTCGAACACCCTCCCCTCGAATACGTCGTCCAAGAGGGACCGGAACCGGAAGGCCAGGTCCTCGCGCCGCTTGCCGCTAGGAAGGCGTCCGATCCCGTTGAGGATCTCCCAAGCGGATACAACCGAGAGCGCAATCCCCTCCCTGGCGATCGCGTCTAGGAATTCCGCCACGCGCCGGTTCGGGTTCGGGCGCATCATCTCCGAGACGACGTTCGTGTCGAGGAGGTTCCCCGCCGGGATGATCACTCGGCACCCTCTTCGAAGAATTCCAGCTTGCGGTAGCGAAACCGCTCGCGAGCGGGCAGGTCAACCCCGTTCTCGGCCCCGAAGTATTTGCTGAAAGCTTCCGAAGGCTTCTCGCGCAGCCTCGCTCTTTCCCTCTCCTTGCGGATGAGCCGCCGCACCAACTCTTCCATGGAAATGCCCAGACGCCGCGCCTCCCGCTTGAGCCAAGCCTTATCCCCCGGCTCGATGTCCCGAACTGTGATCGTCGACGCCATCAGTCCCGCCTCGCTTGCTGTGCCAAGCCAAATTCAATGCTAGCACGACATGCATTCAAAGGCTTCGAGAGCTAGAGCCTCACCGCGCCGCAACAATGCCGGAACCTCTCCGGATCGGATCACGCTGCCTAGTCGGCGAGCACTTGCTCTACGAGCTCGAGCCCGTGGAGGTCAATTTGGTAGTGCGTCGCCATGAGATCGCGACCGAAGTCGCCCTCGAACTCGCGCCACACGGAGTGACTGTGATTATTGCGATTCTGCGTGTTGTCGTACTCGATCAGAAACTCGGGCGACTGAATGCGGTAGTAGTCCCCCCCGCCCGGTTCGACCGATCCCGCCCAAGCAAAGAAGAGCTTGTCGCGGGGCGTTGCGCGCACCATTGCCTTGCGCTGGTCGCCCTGCTCGGCGGGCAGGGATATCGCGTATTGGTCCGCTGTGTCGAGCAGCATGGAATACTGCTCGTCGCTCAGCTGCGACGCCGAGATGCCCGGAGGCTGCCCCTCAAGCTTGGCTCGCGTGTCGGCCGAAGTCAGGATGTCGCGGTAGGCCGTATCGCTGACGAGAGCCTGTTTCTTGAGCGCGCTGTCGAGCGACATCATCAGCTTGCGCCCGGTGTCCTCGCGCTCACCGAGGGGGCGCACCCCCTTGCGCGGACCTTCCTTGACTTCGTGGGGGTTGGCTCCCAAGAACGTCGGTGATGTGGAAACAAGCTTCCCGTCGCGCATTAGAAAGTGCAGCGAGACATGGTGGCCTTCCAGCCTCCAAGCCCAGTCGCCTTTCATTGCCGGCTCGCCGAAGATGCTGAAGTGGTAGATGTTGACGTCGCGCCGGCCGACCGTGTCATTCTCTTGGATCCGCAGGACCTCTTCCAAGCTCATGATGGTCTTAACCGATACGAACCCGATCTTGGACAGCGACGCGGCCAGCAGCGCATCCGCCAGCGAGCGCTGCTCGGCATTCATTTCCTTGTAGGTCACGCCATTTCGTCGATAGCCCCGGGCGGTTACGAAATTGTTGTCTGGGACGAAGTGCCAGGTTTCGTAGTCCGGATTGTCCAGCTTGTACTTGGCGGTAGTGAGCAGGTTGCTGTTCAGCGATGCAAGCCACGCATTTCCGGTCGTTACCATCAGGTCCTCGGTCGAGAGGTGGTAGGCGGTGGCCCCGAGCACGAGGCAGCAAGCGAGGAGGAAGGCACGGAGGCAGGCGGCGCGGCGCATTGGAATAGTCCTTTCCGTCAGCGGCAGGCCCGGTTGCCGGGGAACCGCGATCGGCGCGCACATTATACCGAGGAGACCGCAAAGATCAAATCAGTTTGCCCTGCTTTCCTGCTGCCAATTGGATCGCGCGGTTGCCGCCCTGCCCCGGGTCCATTGCATCCGGAAGTGGTTGCCCCTGGCCGGAAAGGCGCGCAATGACAGCCGCCTGCCACCAAGGCGCCGGCGGTCGCGCTGTACACGAAGCGGCGCCGGCACGTCCGAAATGCAGCTGGAAATCGCGCGGCTCGCGTAGCGCGGCTCACGGCCAGGCTGACCGAGGTAGCTGCGCTGAACCCAGGGCGGCTCCGCTGGCGAGTCAGTCAACGCTGCCGCGCCAGTCAAGGCCTCCATCGGTAGTAACCCACGTCCGTGGGAATCGTTTGGCTCGTGGTCGCGCGCCACTGGCTCAACGGCGGCGCCCCTGCGCGACGAAAGAATTCCCGCAGTCGCCCCTGAAGCGCAACCCTCCGATCTCGGTATTCCGGCTTGCCCACTCGGTTCACTCTTTCGCCAGGGTCTTCCTCCAGGTCAAAGAGTTCGTTCGGCCAGCCGTCGGCACGCTCGACGTACTTAAGATTCTCGGTTCGAACCGCTCGCGTGTAGCCGTACTCGAAGAACAGCTCGTTGCGCCGCTCCGGATGTCCTCCGCGCAGGAAGCCGGCATAGCTCCGGCCGACCCGCTGTGCGTCGTCCGGAGCCTCTACTCCGAGGTAGTCGAGCAGTGTCGGGAAGAAATCGTACGACGAGACCATGGCGGAGGTCTGGGAGCCGGCCTCGATCGCTCCGCGATGGTCCCAGATCAGCGGGACCCGAATGGACTCTTCGTACATGTTGAAGGGGATGGTCCCGTTACCTTTTCCCCACACGCCGTGATGGCCGCAGTTGAATCCTTGGTCAGCGGAGAAGATTACGACGGTATTCTCCCGGACGCCAAGCTCCTCGAGCTTCTCGAGCACCCGGCCGACGTTCGCGTCCACGCCTGTTACGAGCGCCGAGTAGCTCGTATATGTCTCGGCGTCACCAAAGTATTGCCGAAATCGTCCACGGCCCTGGGGGTGCGGGGATTCGCGTGGAAAGCAAGAGAACGCCGAACCGGCGTAGGGCTGGCGGTACTTCCGAGGCTGGAAGTCGTAGGGGCTGTGAGGAGCGAAAAACGGCACGACCAAGCAGAACGGTTGTCGATGGTTCCTCTCGAGAAAGTCGATCGCGCCGTCTCCCACTAGGTCCGTCTTGTATCCGGTGCCACCGACAGGCTCGCCATTGACGAGGAACCGCGCGCTCTTGTAGCCGCCGCCTCGCGCAGCGGAATACCAATGGTCGAAGCCCGCCTGGGCCCGATCCTCCTGGCCAAGATGCCATTTGCCAACCAGGCCGCAAGAATACCCGTTGGCCTTCAGGACGTCGGCAAAGGTCGTCTGCCCGTCCAGAAAGCGCCGGCTCGCCGCACCATAGCTGTCGTCTGGAAGGAGGAAGTCCTGAACCCCGTGATGCGAGGGCAATTTGCCGGTGTAGTAAGTTGCTCTCGACGGGGAGCAGACCGGCGTGCAGGCATAGGCCCGGGGGAAGCGCATTCCCTCGGCGGCGAGCCGATCGAGGCGGGGAGTGTGGATCTCGCCGCAGCTGTCGGAGCCGAGCGCCCAGGCGCCATGGTCGTCGGTCATGAAGAACACGACGTTGAGCGCCGGTTGCCGCGCCAGAGCGGCCGCGGGAACAAGCGACAGGAGCGTGCGTCGGGTCATGGCTGCGAGCCAAGCATAGCGAACGAGCTGCATTACTTCGGTCCCTTCGGTGCCGATCGCGCGGGCTTGGAGGAACCGACCCGAACCTTCGCGGACCGGCCCGTCGCCCCGGCCGGGCGACGCGACAACGGGTGCATTTCCAACGCCGGCACGGCCTCTCCGAGACGCTTTCGACGGAATTTCGCACGGAAAGGACCGGGCCCCGCGCCAGCCGTGCCGAGAGGTCCTCCGATGGGTTTGACACACAGCGCGGTCGTGCCAAATAATAGGGACTAGTGCCTAGGGCAAAGCCCGGCGACTCTATTGATCGGTTTTCAGGTTCCTAGCGTTCCCCTCTCGTAGAGCATGCCCATGATCCAAGTAGAACGCGTCAGCAAGCGTTACGGCCCAAAGACCGCCGTCAACAACATCAGCTTCGAGGTCGACCGCGGCGAGATCGTCGGCTTCCTCGGCCCGAATGGTGCCGGGAAGACGACGACGATGCGGATTCTGACCGGTTTCCTGCCGCCGACATCCGGCACGGCCAAAGTCGGAGGCTTCGATGTCGTCGAGAACCCGATCGAGGTAAAGAGGCGCATCGGGTACCTGCCCGAGGCCCCGCCGCTCTATCCGGAGATGGAGGTCGCCGACTACCTGCGCTTCGTCGCCGGAATCAAGGGGATTCCCAAGAAGGACATTCCTCGGCGCATCGATAGCGTGTTGGAACGCACTGCGTCCGCGGATGTGCGCGACACGATCGTCGGCAAGCTCTCCAAGGGATACAGGCAGCGCGTGGGACTGGCGCAAGCCCTGATTCACGACCCTGAAGTCCTCGTGCTAGACGAGCCGACCTCGGGACTGGACCCCAAGCAGATCATCGAGGCTCGCGGCCTGATCCGGTCCTTGGCAGGCGACCACACGATCATCCTCAGCACGCATATCCTGCCGGAAGTTTCGAGCACCTGCAGCCGGGTGATCATCATCGACGAAGGTCGCATCGAGGCCAGCGACACGCCCGAGAACCTGACGGCGCAGCTGCAAGGGCCGCATTCCATCCTGCTCGATGTGGAGGGCCCGGAGAGCGCCGTGCAGGCCCGCCTCGAGAGCGAGCCGGGCGTGCGGCAGGTCTCGCGCGAAAGCGCCCGCGGCGATCGCGTCGTCTGGCGCGTGGAGGTCGGCAAGGACGGCGCGATACCGCGCCGGGTGGCCGACGTGGTAGTCACCTCGGGGTGGGGCCTGTACAGCATGCAACCCGTAGGCTTGAGCCTGGAGGACATTTTCCTGCAGCTCACCAGCGACGAACAGGAACCCGGCAGAGGAGACGACGCGCCCGCCGCGGAAGAGGCTGCGGCTGTCGAAGAGGAGGCTCAGGACGCATGAGAAACATCTGGACCCTTGCGATGCGCGAGTTCAAGGTGTACTTCACGTCGCCGATCGCGTACATCGTTCTCGCAGCGTTCGCGGTTATCTTCGGTCACTTCTTCACGACTAGCCTAGCGTTCTTCCTGCACTACAGTGCCAGCGTCGCCGCCCAAGGGGGCGGCATGGGCGCGCCATCGCTGAACGTGCACCAGATCGTCATCGAGCCTTCGCTGGGCAACTTGGGCATCGTTCTAGTGTTCTTGATGCCCATGATCACGATGCGGCTCTTCGCGGAGGAGAAGCGGAGCGGCACCATCGAACTGCTGCTCACCTCGCCGCTCCAGGACTACCACATCATCGCGGGCAAGTGGGTGGGCGCTCTGTTGCTCTACGCGTGCCTGCTGGCGATCGTGGCAGCGAACTTCTCGGTGCTCTTCGTCTACACCACCCCCGACTGGAAGCCGGTGCCAGTTTGGCTTCTTGGCCTGCTGCTGATGGGCGGTTCGATGATCGCGATCGGGACGTTCATCTCGACGCTGACAAAGAACCAAATCGTAGCCGGGGTACTGACCTTCTTCTCGCTGCTCATGCTGTGGTTGTTGAATTGGTTCAGCTCGTACGAAACCTCGACGTTCAGCCGGCTTTGCGAGTACTTGGCGATCTCGGCGCACTTCGAGCAGTTCAACAAAGGGGTCATCGAGCTGAAAGACCTCGTGTATCACCTCAGCGCGATCTCGCTCGGGCTGTTCCTTGCCAAGCGGTCGCTCGAGGCGCTCCGTTGGAAGGCGTAAGGAGTTTCAAGCGATGGATTTCTTGCATTCCAGGCAATTGCGATCCGGCAGCTACGCCGGCGCCTACGTGCTGGTCTTCGTAGGGATTCTGGCAGCCGTCAACTGGCTCGGCGTTCAATACAACGAGACCTTCGACGCGACGAGCCGGAAGCTTTACAGCCTCTCGGACCAGACACACAAGGTCCTCGACAATTTGGACCGCGACGTGACGATGTCGTACTTCGACCAAACCTTGCGCTTCGCGCGAGCCGAGGAGATGCTGCGCCGCTACGAGAACGCCTCCAGCCGGGTAAGCGTGGAGTACGTGGACCCCGACAAGGACCCGGTCAAAGCTGAGGCGATGAACATCCGCTCGTACGGGACGCTGGTCCTGCACATCGGCGGGGAGCGCCAGGAAGCCTCGTCTACCAGCGAGCAGGACATTACCAACGCGATCATCACGGCCCTGAAGGGCCAGGAGAAGACTGCCTGCGTTGCGACCGGGCACGGCGAGTCCGCCAGCGACGACATGGAGCGGGACGGATTCGCGAACTCGAAATCGTTGATCGAGGACGCAAACTACGGCTACGAGGATGTCAGCCTCGCAATGGACGGCGTGCCCGAGGATTGCACCCTGCTGGTGATTCCGGGGCCGAGCACGGCCTACTTCGATCCCGAGATCGACTCCATTCGCGAATTCGTAGAAGGGGGCGGGCGAGCGCTGATCATGCTCCGACCGGCGTTCCCGGACCAGCAAGGCCGAAGGGACGAGGCGAATCCGAAACTGGTTGGCCTTCTCGCGGAGTGGGGCATCGAGGCCAGGAATGACGTTGTGATCGACGAGTCGGCAATCGGACAGCTGTTCGGCGGCGGGCCGTTCACTCCCTTGGTGAGCGGATACAAGTACCACCCCATCGTGGAGCCTATGGAAAACGTGGCGACGCTCTTCCCGCGCGCGCGAAGCGTGGGCAAGGCAGAGGACGAGCCAGACGGCTGGACGGTGGACGAACTGTTCGAAACATCGACCGCGAGCTTTGCCACGGAGTCGATGAGCCTCGAGGGCTCGGCTGTCCGCCTAGGTCCGGCGTCCAGCAGGACAGAAGGCCCTGTTGTCCTAGCTGTTGCGGCGGAGTACGACGTTCCGGAACGGGAAGCCGAGGCCACGGACGAGGGTCCCGAACAAACCGAGGAGCTTGCAGACCCGGACGAAGAGGCGGAACCGCAGGGCCGAGTGGTGGCGGTTGGTTCCAACGGGTTCGCAAGCAATTACGGCCTGTCCCTCGGGGGCAACCGAGACCTGCTGCTCAACATGATGAACTGGCTGAGCTCCGACGAGGACCTGATATCAATCCGTCCGCGCGACCCGGACTCTACGCCCATCGACATGACAAGCGCGGAAATGTGGCGAATCTTTGTCGGAAGCATGCTCCTCCTTCCGCTGGTCATCATCGTGACAGGCGTTTGGACTTGGTGGGGCCGCCGCTAGCGGGGCTGCCCATGCAGGCTTCGGCAAGATTGCGACAGCCGGAACTTCGGGGGGCACTACTGCCCTTGACCTAGACGACAGGAAGCCATGAAAGCGAATCCCCTGCTCATAGCCGTTATCGCGCTCGCGCTGCTCGGGGGCGCGGTTTGGTACACGCGCGAGAATCCTCCGCCGGACGATGACGCGGCGCCAAAGATCGTGGACGTCGAGGAAGAGGACATCCGTGAGGTCACGCTGCGCCAAAAGGGAGAGGACCCGATCACCGTGGTGCGGGGCGAGGACGACGAATGGCAGTTCGGAGGCGGTCTGGAGGTCGCCGGGGACGACACCTCGATCGGTCTGATGGTTTCGAGCCTGGCGTCTCTGAACGCTGATCGCGTCGTTTCCGAGAATGTAGTTGAGTGGGGGCCTTATGAACTCGAGGATCCAGTATTGGCCGTCAGCTACGAGCTGACCGAGGGCGCTGGCGAGATTCAGTTCGGCAGGGACACGCCGACAGGATCGGGCGTCTTCGCCCGGCTGCTGGGCGACCCTCGTCTCTTCACGGTGTACAGCTACAACAAGACTTCGTTCGAGAAATCCGTATTCGACCTGCGCGACAAGAGGCTGCTGCGTCTCGACGAGGACTCGATCTCGGAGGTGACGGTCGAGACGGGCGGGCGGGCGATCGGTTTCCGGCAGGAGGACGGCGACTGGCGGATCGTGCGGCCTTTGGAATTGCGGGCGGACGACTTCACGGTGGGCGACTTGGTGCGAGCGGTGCGGACCGCAGAGATGACGGAGGTGCTGGCGGAAGGCGAGACAACCGGCGAGTACTCCTTCCGGGCCGCGACGGCGACCGTGACCGTCACGGACGAACAGGGCTCCCACGAACTAGTGCTCGCGAAGGACGGCGACACCTACTACGCGCGCAGCAGCGCGCAGGACGGCGTGTTCGCCGTCAGCTCGACGCTGGCCGAGAGTCTCGACAAACCGGCAGCGGACTTCCGGAACAAGAAACTATTCGAGTTTGGCTACGCGGATCCGGCGCGAGTGGACGTGCGCGCCGGGGACTTGAGCGTCTCAGTGGTGCATTCAGAGGACAAATGGCTGCTCGAGTCCGAAGGCGGACGCGAAGTGGATGGGGTCAAGGTGCAGACACTGCTCGACCGCCTGCGCAATCTCACCGCGACAGATTTCCCCTCGGACCGGTTAGCGGACCAAGCCCGGTTCGGCTTGGACGATCCCGAGATCGAGGCAGCCGTCACGCCGGAAGGCGAGGGCACTGCGGCCGAGAAAGTGCGCATCACGTCCGCGGATCAAGCAGCCGTCTACGCGGCCCGCGACGGCGAGCCCTCGACCTACAAGGTGGAACAGTCCGCCTCGCAGGACATCCGTCGCGCGGTGGAAGACGTCCTGAGCAAGCCCGAGGAAGAAGATGAGGCGGAAGACTCGGGAGAAGAAACGGCCGATCCTGCTCCCTGACGCATCAATGTCTCGGGACCTGCTTGCTGGCCGAACACCGCGAGGAAGGCCTTGAGCGGCCTCGACCGCGCCCAGCGATCAGGGCACCCGCAGACAAGCCCGGGGCGTGCCGCGCTGCGTTGCGGCCAAGGACGGACAGAGAGTTTCCGCTACGATGCAAGGAGCCAGACATGGAAGAACTCCGGTCTATGATTCGCGAGGTGCCCGATTTTCCGAAGCCGGGCATTCTTTTTTACGACATCACAACGCTTTTGAAGGATCCGAAAGGCCTTTCGCTTGCGGCGGACAAGCTTGCCGACGCCGCTCGAGGCAACAAGGTGGATGTCGTGGCAGGAATGGAATCCCGAGGATTCCTGTTCGGCCCGCTGCTCGCGCTCCGTCTCGGCACCGGCTTCGCTCTGATGCGCAAGCCCGGAAAGCTGCCTGCCGCCACGACCAGCGTGAGCTACGACCTTGAGTACGGAACAGAGTCGCTCGAGATTCACAGCGACGCCGTCCGGCCCGGGCAGCGTGTCCTCATCGCGGATGACGTGCTAGCCACGGGCGGAACGGCGGCTGCCGCCGTCAAGCTGGTAGAGGAGCTGGGAGGCGAGGTCGCCGCCTTGTCCTTCCTGATCGAGCTAGACTTCCTCCGCGGGCGCGACCGCCTCGAGGGCTACGAAGTTTCGTCACTGCTGCACTACGGCAGCTGATACCGCTTCCCGAACAGGAACCGCCATGCGCACCCGCAGCATCGTGCATACGTGCCACGAGGCCGGGTTCGCGAAAGTCAATCTGAGACTGAGGGTGCTGGGCCGCCGTCCGGACGGCTACCACGACATCCGCACGGTGTTCCAGTCCATTGAGTTTTCCGACGATGTCGACGTCTCGCTGCGCATCGGCGGACGCCGGTCCGTGCAGCTGCTATGTGACCGCGAGGACTTGAACAACGAGCGCAACCTGGCGTGGCGCGCCGCCGACCTGTTGCTTCGGAAGCTGGGACTCAAAGCGCAAGTGCACGTCCGTCTCACCAAGCGGATTCCAGTCGGGAGCGGCTTGGGAGGAGGCTCCAGCGATGCAGCCGCCGTATTGCGGGCAATCTCGTACCTGCTCAGGGAACCTCCCGCGCAGGACGTGCTGCTCGACGTCGCCAGCGCCCTCGGCAGCGACGTCCCGTATTTTCTAACCGGTGGGACCGCTGTCGGCTCAGGACGAGGCACCGATGTGATTCCCGTACCCGAGCTGCCGCCCACGTGGATTGCGCTCGCGCTCCCCGACGTAGAGGTGTCCACCGCTTGGGCCTATCGGGCCCTTGCCGAGAACCGCGCCGCCGGATTGACATCGTCCGGCTCCTGGACTAGAGTAGGGGATGGTGGCTTGGGATCTCTCCCTTTCCACATAGGCGCCTCAAAAAGCCTCTCGGAGTGGATGCTTAACGATTTCGAGGGCGTAGTATTCCGGCGGTATCCGGCTCTCCACGAAATCAAGCGTCAGATTCTCGCTTGCGGCGCGTGCCATGCTTTGCTGTCCGGGAGTGGTTCGGCGTTGTTCGGGGTTTTCGATTCGTTTCAAGAAGCGTCCCGAGCGTCCGGCGCGCTCGCCGCGGCAGGCGTTCGTGCCGAGGCCGTGAGATTCGCAAGTCGTGCAGACTGCGGGCTTGCCTCGGAGATGGACGAAGAGTTGGCGAAATCCGATTAGAGGAATAAATGCTGTGTCGGACAAGTCACGTTTGAGGGTGTTCACTGGCTCTGCCAACCCTCAATTGACCTCGGCTATTTGCGATTTTCTCCAGATTCCCGTAGGGAGAATCACCCTGAGGAAGTTTTCCGACGGCGAGATCCACCTGCAGATCACGGAGAACGTCCGGGGCATGGACGTATTCGTCGTCCAGCCGACATGCACGCCGGTCGACCGCCACCTGATGGAATTGCTCCTCATGATGGACGCGATGCGCCGGGCCTCCGCGAAGCGGATTACTGCAGTGCTGCCGTACTACGGCTATTCGCGCCAGGACCGGAAGGATCGTCCGCGGGTCCCGATTTCTTCGAAGCTGGTTGCCAGTTTGCTCGTCGCGGCAGGCGCGGATCGCGTGCTCACCCTGGATCTCCACGCAGCCCAGATCCAAGGCTTCTTCGACATACCGGTCGATCATCTGTACGGCCGCCCGGTCTTGGTGGAATACATCAAGAAGCTCCGCTTGCCGCGGCTCAAGGTCATCTCGCCGGACGCCGGGGGGGTCGAACGGGCCCGGGCGCTCGCCAAGCGCGTCAGCGCTCCGCTCGCGATCATCGACAAACGCCGCGAGGAGGCCAACGTCTCTGAGGTGATGCATGTCATCGGTGACGTCGATGGACATACGTGCGTGATCGTCGACGACCTGGTCGATACCGCCGGGACATTGGTCCACAGCGTCGACGCTCTGCTGGGGCGCGGGGCGGCGTCCGTGTATGCAGCCTGCACCCACGCCGTGCTTTCGGGGCCTGCCGTCGATAGAATCAATGAGTCGCGCCTGAAGGAGTTGGTCGTCACCGATTCGATCCCCCTGTCCGACAAGGCGAAGGCGAGTGCAAAGATCCGCCAGCTGAGCGTGGCGGGGCTGTTCGCGCGAGGCATCGACTCGATTCACAGCGAGTCATCGATCAGCATGTTGTTTGAATGAAGGGGACAGCGGCGCCCGCACGGGAGTCGCCGGGACATGGAACTGCCCCGCGTCGCCGGGAGGAGAAATCGCAATGCAGCGACAAATCGAGATGGAAGTGGCACCGCGCGAGGAGCGCGGCAAGAACGCCGCCCGGCGCCTACGCGCTACCGGGCGGGTGCCCGCAATCGTTTACGGACTGGGCCGCGAGCCGCAGGCCGTCGCTGTCGACGCCAAGGCCATGACCAACGTCCTCAAGGATCCAGCCGGCCACAACCGCGTGTTCGACTTGCGGTGCAACGGATCGAGCGAGCACGCCATGGCGGTCGACTACCAGATCGACCCTGTCAAGCATTCGCTGCTGCATGTCGATCTGATGCGGATCGACCTCGCGAAGCCCGTCAAGGTCGCGGTTCCGGTCAAAGCCGTGGGCATCGCTTTCGGCGTGAAGAATCAGGGCGGTTTCGAGGAAATGGTCAGTCGCGAGGTGCAAATCGAATGCCTTCCGATGGACATCCCCGACCATGTCGACGTGGACATCGAATCGCTGAGGGTCGGCGAGGGGATTCGTGCCAAGGACATTCCGCCTAGCAAGAAATACACGCTCGCCGACGACGAGCACAAGCTGCTGGTCCACGTCATGGCTTCCAGAGCCTCCGAAGACGTCGCCGAGGAAGAGGAAGAGGCAGAGGAAGAGGCAGAAGAGTCCGAATAGGCGGGCTTGGGAAGTGCAGGCGGAGCGGCCGGCCAGCTGGTTCGGGCGAGTGGGGAATCATGTTCTGGAGGCGTCGCACCGGGTTTCAGGCCGACTGGATTGTCGTGGGCCTCGGCAACCCGGGCGAGGAGTATCGGTGGACGCCTCACAACCTCGGCTATCTGACCGTGGAGACCTTGGCGCGAGACGCGGGTATCCGCGTTTCCCGGCCAGAGGAAAACGCGTTGGTGGGCCGCGGCAAAGTCGGCGGCTGCGAGACTCTGCTTGCCAAGCCGCTCTCGTTCATGAATCGCAGCGGCGGCCCTGTCAAGCGGCTGCTCCGCCGCTACAGCATGCGGCCGAATCGCCTGCTCGTGGTCTACGACGAACTGGATTTGCCATGGGGAAGGCTGCGGCTCAAGCAAAAAGGGTCGGCGGCGGGCCATAATGGTATGAGGTCCATCGTCGAATCACTGGGAACCTCCGAATTCCCCCGGCTGCGCATCGGGATCCACCCCGGGCACCCTGTCGCCAACGGCGCCAAGTACGTGCTGCATCCATTTGGCCGAGGCGAGATGTTGGAGGTTGAAGGAATTGTCGGCGAAGCGGCGAGCGCGGTGCGAGACCTGCTCGCCGAGGGTGCCGAGAGGGCGATGGCGCGGTGCAACCGCCGCGTGCCCGAGCCACGGGAATAAGCACTATGAGAATCTACGAACTCGGATTCATTCTTAAGCCGGACCTGCCGGCGGAGGAAGCGCAGGCGTCAGTCGATGGCGTCAAGAAGTCGCTGACCGACGGGGGGGCGAAAATCGACAAGGTCGATGACTGGGGCAAGCGCCGGCTGGCCTACCGCGTACGCGGTTTCTGGAACGGCCAGTACGTATTCATTCAGTACTCGATCAAGGACGCGACCTCGCTGACGCGCGAGGTCGAACGACGCTTGCGAGTCGCCGACAACATTATCAAGTACATGACCATCCGTATCGACGAGGATCTCAAGCGCTTGAAGAAGGCGAAGACGCGGCGCGCCAAGCGCGCTCCGCGGCTGGCCGCGAAGACGGCTGCGCGGGCGGCGGAGACGGCGCGGCCGAAGCCGACGACCCCGGGACGGCCCAAGCCCGAGAGACCCGGCGATGGCGGCCCGGCGGCAGGTGCCGCGTAGGCGCGATCGATCAAGAGGAACACACGCATGGCTGACAACCAAACGACGAAGCCGGCCGCGCCGGCCAGGCGCCCGTCAGGCGCGAGCAGCGGAGGCCCGCCGCATGGAAGGCGAGACCGCCGACCGGGAGGCAAGCGGTTCTTCCGGCGCCGCAAGGTCGATTACTTCAGTGTGAATCGCATCGACCACATCGACTACAAGGACGTCAACACGCTCAAGCAGTTCGTCGGCGATCGCGGCAAGATCAATCCAAGGCGCCACACTGGGCTGAGCGCCAGGCACCAGCGCGAATTGCGCCGGGCGATCAAGCGGGCGCGCAACCTCGCCTTGCTGCCGTTCGCGGGCACCGTCGACAAGTCCAAGCCAGGAGGCCCCTCCCGTGCTTGAAGTCATCTTGAAGCGGGACATCTACAAGCTGGGCGAGCGGGGTGATGTCGTGCGCGTGGCGAACGGATACGCGCGAAACTACCTTTACCCCCAGCGGCTGGCAATTCCCGCCGACAAGGGCAGCCTCAAGCATCTCGCGGCCATGAGATCAGCCGCCGACCGGGAGGCCGTGAAGATGCGCGGCGACGCCGAGAGACAGCTGGCGGCCTTGGAAGGCATCTCAGTACGCGTGGTAGCCCGAGCCAGCCTCAACAACCAGCTTTATGGCTCGGTCAAGGCTCGTGAAGTCGCAGCCAAGCTCGCCGAGATCGGCATCGAGGTCGACCGGAACCGCATCCAGCTGACATCCCCCATCCGCACCTTAGGGGATTACGACGTTCCGATTCACATATACAAGGATTTATCTTCGACTATCAAGCTGGAAGTGCGCGCCGAAGGGCGCGAGGACGAGCCGCTCACCCGTTCAATGGAATCGGCTGCGCAACTCGAGTTCGCTCCGGCCCCCCCGCCAGCCGAGGAGGAGTTGGAAGAAGAATCCGAGCTTGCCGAGAGCGAAGCCGCCGCTGCTCCGGAGGCCGAGGGCGAAGCCGCCGCTGCTCCGGAGGCCGAGGGCGAAGCCGCCGAGGTGTCGGAGGCCGGGGGCGAAGCCGTTGCCGACTAGATTCTTCGACTTGACCGGCCAGACCGCGCTGGTGACCGGAGGCGCACAAGGTATCGGCGCGGGTATCGCCACGCGGCTGGCGCGGGCCGGTGCTGCCGTGGCGGTGGCCGACCGGAACCTAGAGGGCGCCCTCGCCCAAGCCGCGGCGCTCAAGGCGGAGGACCTGGACGCGTTCGCAGTCGAGATCGACGTCGCGGACGCCGGATCCGTCCAGTCTGCCGTCGACACGGTGCTGGCGTGCCGAGGCCGCATGCAGGTGCTTGTCTGCAACGCCGGAATCGCTGGCAAGGCGTTACCAACTTGGGACCAGTCTGACCGCGACTGGAAGTCCGTTATCGATGTCAACCTCAGCGGGGTCTTCTATTGCTGCCGCGCCACCCTTCCGACGATGCTGGAACACGATTACGGGCGCATCGTGAATATCGCGTCTCTCGCGGGCAAGGAAGGCAATCCGAACATGGTCGCCTACTCGGCTTCCAAGGCGGGCGTGATCGCAATTAGCAAGTCGATGGCCAAGGAAACGGCGCTGAAGAACATCTGCGTCAACGCGATCAGTCCCACTGTGATCCGCACGCCGATCCTGGACCAGATCACCGAGGATCAGGTGAACTACATGACATCCAAGATCCCTAGGGCGCGGACTGGAACGATCGAAGAGGTCGCTGCTGTCGCGCACTTTCTAGCGAGCCCGGACTGCTCGTTCGTGACCGGCCAGTGCTACGATGTCAGCGGCGGCCGGGCGACCTACTAGCCAAAAGCCGAAACCGCATCCCGGAAGTGATCCCGCGCTTGCCGAAGACCATTGCCACGACCTTGCTTGCGATCGTCGCACCTCTGGCCGCCGCCGTGACCGTCGAAAAGATTCCCTACGCTGGATGGCCGAACTGCTACCGGCTTACCAACGGCGAGGTGGAGCTCGTCGTCACTGCCGATGTCGGGCCTCGCATCATCCGCTACGGATTCGTGGGCGGGCAGAACCTGTTCGTCGAGTTGGAGCAGGATCTAGGAAAGACCGGAGGCGATGTCTGGCGCCTGTACGGCGGCAGCCGGCTCTGGGTGGCACCGGAGGACAGGGTCTATAGCTACGGAGCCGACAACGAGCCCGTGGAGATCACCGTTTCCGGCAGCAAGCTTTCCGCACAGGCACCCACGGAGAGCATGGGCGTCCAGAAACGGATCGAAGTGGAACTCGCAGACGAGGGAACTGAGGTCAAGGTTCTATACAGTCTTGCCAACCGCACGATCTGGCCATTGCGCATCGCCACCTGGGTGCTGACAATGATGCACCGGGGCGGTGTTGGAATCACGACGCTCCCGCCGCGCGGGACCCATCCGGAGATCCTCGCCCCAACGAACCCGTTAGTGTTGTTCGCTTTCACGGACATGAGCGATTCACGTTGGAGCTGGCTGGAGAAGTACATCGCGCTGCGCCAAGATCCGGACAACTCCGACCCCGAGAAAATCGGCCTCTTCAATCCGGCAACGCGCGGCGCCTACCTGCTCAATGGCGAGCTTTTCGTGAAGAAGTTCGAGGCCTCGCCAGACGAGGAGTATCCGGACATGGGATCGTCGTTCGAGATATTCACGAACGAGAGCTTCCTAGAACTCGAGACGCTCGGGCCCATGCAAACGCTCCAGCCGGGCGAATCGATCGATCATCTGGAGACTTGGTCGCTCCATCGCCCCGTCACGGTGGGTCGCTGGGACGACGCGGAGCTGGACCGCGCGATCGCGCCTTATCTGAAGTAGTGGTCCGGACAGTCGCTGGCCGGCTCCTTACCACTGGCCGGGTTGGCTTGCTGCCTGCCGCATTCAATCCTCCGACCATGGCCCACATCGCGCTCGGCGACGCCGCGCAAGAGGCCTTTGGCCTGGACCAGGTCGCCCACGTCCTGCCTGATGCATTGCCTCACAAGCGAATCGGGAGGCCCAGTGCAGAGGAACGCCTGCGCTGGCTCTCGCAACTGGCCGAGGCGAGAGCCGACCGGGTGGTGGCGTCGTGCCCGACGGGACTGGTGATCGATGTCGTCCAGGCATTCCGGGAGGCACTGGACCCCCGCTGCGAAATCTTCGTGATCACCGGGCGGGACGCCGCCGAGCGATGCGTGACCTGGGACTACGGGGGTGGGCAGCCTTTCTCGGAGCAGATCAAACATTACAAGTTGCTAGTCGCATCCCGCAGGGGCGCCTATGCGGTCGCTCCCGAGCTCGCCAATCGAATCCTGCCGTTCAAGATCGCCGCTCAGTTCGATACAACATCCTCTAGCGGGGTGCGGCAAGCAATTCGTTCCGGCACGCCTTGGCATCACATGGTGCCGCCCGAGATCCGGGACGCTGTGGGCACCGCGTACGAAGGGCTCCAGTCTTGAGCACAGCATTGGTCGTGTACGAACCGGGGTCGGATGGCGCGCTGTTCCGGCGGCAGGGTCTGCTGACTGACCTCGAGGGCACCTTGCGACAGCTCGAGCGCGACTACGCTCGGGACGTAGAAAAGGTGCGGCAATTCGAACGACGCTACCGGCCCGCCGTCGGTGCCCGGTACGACGAACTGGAGGGTCTACGGACGAAAATCAATCGCGGGTGGGAAGCTCTAGGCAAGGCTCGAGACGGCCAGGCGAGCGAAATGTCCGGCGGGGACGAGGATCTTGACGAAGCGGGCCCTTCCGCCCCCAGGCCGGGGGGCGAGGCGAGATGTCTGTTCCTGGCACTCGCTCGCCGCATTCATCCAGATCTGGCTGCAGACGATTTTGACCGCCGCCGACGCCATGAGGTGATGGCCGAGGCAACCTTGGCATACCGGGACAATAACGACCGCCGCCTGCAATGGCTGCTCGAGCATTGGCAGGCCGAAAGCGAACCGATTCGCGGCTTCGGGCTCGGACCCTCCTGGCTGAGAACGAACCGGCGAATCGCTTGGGCGCGCTATCGCATCCGCGAAATGCAGTACTCGCTGGGTCAGCTCCACGCGTCGCCCGTGGCGCGCTTGATGCAAGAGCACGAGCGGGGCCGCGCGGCGGGGCGCAACCTGATCCTCGAGATGCGAAGGCAGATCGAAGCGGAACTTGAGGACGCAAGCCGAGAGATGGACCGTCTGCGGACCGGCATCGAAGACCTCGAGCCGGAGCTGCGAATGAGAGTCCGAGTCGCGACCGGGATCTAGAAGTCGCGAAGCGGGCCATGACGCCCCGCGACCCGCGAAGCGTTCGCCCAGAACCCCTGCTGGCCGGGCAGGCGCAACACTTAGCCGAGCGACCGGCGGCAATGCGGGCAATGCTGGAATGCTTCGCTCAGAAGCGGAATCCGCCGGAATCGTACGGAGCGGAGCGCGATTTGCGCGCGTTGCTCCCATGCCGGTATCAATGTCGCCACGCCCGCGGTGCACCCACCCGCGGGAAGGATTCAGAACCCGAGTGCTGCGGGCAACCGGAAGACCAGTCGGACTCGCGCCGCTGCACGGCTCGGCACGGTCACCTGACCCCGCACGCAGCGCGAGCGCGCCCACGGGGGCGCTGGCCTAGCTGTTGCAAGTCCCAGGCCCCGCGCCTACTATTGAGAAAGCACCGTTCATGACACGTCGCGAATCTCCTGCTTGAAGGCGCGGTCGCGTCTCGCCTCACGGGAGCCGAAATGCCAAACAAACGACTTGGACTCGATTTCTTCAGCTTGCGATCCCAAGGGTGGAGCGCGTTCCAGCTCCTGGACTTTGCGCACGCGCACGGCGCCACAGTGGTCAATTTCTCGGAGCCTCGCTTTCTCGGCGGGACAGAAGCCGACCACCTCAGACGCGTCCGTGAGCATGCCGAGACGCTGGGAATCCAAATCGAGGTCGGCTTCGGGTCGATCTGCCCGACCTCGACCCGTTTCGCCAAGGAGGACGGCACTGCCCGCGAGCAATTGTTGAGAATGTTCGGGATCGCGCGCTTGCTGGGATCCCCATTCGTGCGCTGCTACCTGGGCAGCGCCGACGACCGCAGAGGCGAAGTCCCCCTCGAGCGGCACATAGAGAACACCGTCGCCGCATGCCGGTCGGTCCGGGACGAGGACGGCCGTCACGGCATCAAGATCGCCGTCGAAAACCACGCCGGCGACTTGCAGGCGCAGCAGCTCCGGGACTTGGTGGAGGAGGCCGGCACGGACTACGTTGGGACGCTGCTGGACACGGGGAACGCCACCTGGACGCTGGAGGATCCGCTCCACACGCTGGAAGTGCTGGCTCCGCTGGCCCTGACGACTGGAATTCGCGACTCGCGCATTTGGATCGAGGACGGCAAGGTTAACGTCATGTGGGTCCCGATGGGCGAAGGCAATGTCGGCATTGACCGCTGGGCCGAGCGATTCGCCGAACTGCGGCCCGACCTCGCTTTCTCCCTGGAGATCATCAACCTTCGCTCCCCCCGCAAGTTCGCCGTCCGCGACAAGGCATTCTGGAACCACTACCGCGACATACCGGCGTGGGTCTACGAGGGCTTCATGTCGGTCGCCCGGACAGGGAAGCCCTTCTCGCCGACGCAAGGCGACCCAGTCGAACTCGAACGGAACGAAGTCGCAGCTGATCTTGCCTATTCCCGCGGGTTGCTAGGATTGGCCTAGTCCGAGCGCCGCCCGACCTGCTCTCATCGATTCACTCTATAGGGGTTCGCACATGATAATCCGTCTATTCCTTCTCCTGCTCGCTTTGGTCGCGAGTTCCTTCGCGGGGGAGATCCCGCGCGCGGAGCCCGCCGATATCGGGCTCTCCAAAGAACGCTTGGACCGGCTCACGCGCGCCATGGAGGAAGACGTCGAGAAGGGCTACCTTGCCGGCGCGATCGGCGTGGTCGCGCGCAGGGGGAAGATTGCGTATTGGAAAACCGTCGGCATGGCCGACCGCGAGGCGAGCAAGCCGATGCGTGACGACACCATCTTCCGCATTTACTCCATGACGAAGCCGATCGTAGGCGTCGCCCTGATGACCCTTTACGAAGAGGGCAAGTTCGCGCTACGCGATCCCGTGAAGGATCACATTCCGGAACTAGGCGGCCTCAAGGTTCTGGAGGGCAACAAGATGGTTCCGTCCGACCGCGAGATGACCGTCCAGGACCTGATGCGGCACACATCGGGCATGACCTACGGGCTGTTCGGGGACAGCCGCGTCGACGAGATGTACACGGACGCCGACTTGCTCGGCGGGAACCAATCGGTCGAGCACTTCGTCCAGAAGCTCTCCAAGCTGCCCCTGAAGCATCAGCCCGGATCGGCTTGGGAATATAGCGTGTCCGTGGATGTCCAAGGCCGCCTGATCGAAGTACTGTCCGGCATGGACCTGGACAAGTTCATGAGCGAGCGCGTGTTCAAGCCGCTCGACATGCGCGACACATCGTTCCGGATGACGGAAGAATCGAAGGGGCGATTTGTGCAGATCTACCTACAAACCAAGGACAAGACGGGGATCGAACGCGCCCCCGCAAGCCGCTCCGAGCGCTACTTCGACGCCGACACGCGCTGGTATTCCGGAGGCGGCGGCTTGGTCTCCACGACCCGAGACTACCTGCGGTTCTGCCAGATGCTGCTCAACGGAGGCGTGCTGGACGGCAAGCGCATCCTGAGCCGCAAGACTGTGGACCTGATGACGATCGACCACATAGCCGACCTGCCGCGGGCTTCGTCGATTTCGCGTCCGGGATACGGCTTCGGCCTGGACTTCGCCGTACACACCGACCCGGCAAGAAGCGGCCTGAACGGCTCGGTTGGCGAGTACAACTGGGGCGGCCTGGCCGGAACCATCTTCTGGATCGATCCGGCGGAGGAAATGATCGGGCTCTACATGATCCAAGCGCTTCCCCCGCGATTCGAGGACAGCCGGACTCAATTCAAGAGGCTGGCTTACCAAGCGATCGTCGACTAGCCGAGGCCGGCGAGGGAGACCGGCTGGGATCACGGAATCGCCAGCGCCTGGTTCCGCCCGGCGGCGTCCCAAGGGACGCGAGTCCGCTTGGGAAGCCTACACGGGCTAAGGGCTGAACGGACCGGCCAAGCGGTGGCGCGCTTCAAGGGCGGTCGCGCGAAGCCGCATGCGCCCGGAATCGCGGAGCAAGCAGTCCCGCCATGGGCGGCGAGCGCGCAGGGGATAGGTTCCCCGGATGCAGGCGTGGAAGCGCCTCGGCCAGTCAAGAAGCGCAGGAGGCCCGTTCCGAAGTCTGGGTTTCCTATACTGCAAAGACGCTCATGCGCTACCGCACAGTACTGCTTTCCGTCGCATTCTCCCTCGCAGCAGCGGGTGCGGAGATCCCCCGCGCCTCGCCCGAAGAAGTCGGGCTTTCCCAACAGCGGCTTGATCGCGTCACGCAAGCCCTGAAGGCGGACGTGAAACGCGGCCACTTGGCAGGCGCCATTGGCGTGGTGGCGCGCAAGGGCAAGATCGCCTACTGGGAGACCGTGGGCATGGCTGACATCGAGACCGGAAAGCCAATGCGAGACGACACGATCTTCCGCATCTACTCGATGACCAAGCCGATCGTCGGTGTCGCATTGATGACCCTGTACGAGGAAGGCGCGTTCGCCCTTCGCGATCCCGTCAAGAAGTACATACCAGAACTCGGCGGCCTCGACGTGCTGTCGGGCAAACGGACTGTCCCTTCTCGCCGTGAGATGACCGTGCAGGACTTAATGCGGCACACTGCCGGAATGGGCTATGGCGGGGGCAAGACGCGAGCGGACAAGCTGTACCGGGAACTGAACGTCCTGGGCGACAACCGGTCCGTCGTCGACTTCGTGCAGAAGCTGGCCAAGATCCCGCTCAAGCACCAGCCAGGCTCGGCGTGGGAGTACAGCGTCTCGGTGGACGTGCAGGGCCGGTTGATCGAAGTGCTCTCGGGCAAGGACTTGGCGACCTACCTGGAACAGCGACTCTTCGGACCGCTAGACATGCGCGACACCGCATTCACCGTGCCTCCGGACAAGAAGGGCCGCTTCGTGCAGATGTACTCCAAGACGGAGGACGAGACGGGAATCGAACCTTCCCCCGCCGACCGCTCAGAGGGCTATTACGACTACGAGAGCCGGTGGTACTCGGGCGGCGGGGGCTTGGTGTCGACGACCCGTGACTACCTGCGCTTCTGCCAGATGCTGCTGAACGGCGGCGTCCTCGACGGGCAACGGATACTGAGCCGCAAGACGATCGAATTGATGACCCGGGACCATGTCGAGGGCATCCGGCGCGCCTCGCGCACCCTGTCGCCGGGCTACGGGTTCGGTCTCGACTTCGCAGTCCATGTCGATCAGGCCAAGAGCGGCCTGAACGGCTCGCTGGGCGAGTACAACTGGGGAGGCTTGGCCGGCACGATCTTCTGGATCGACCCGGCGGAGGAAATGATCGGACTGTACATGATCCAAATGCTGCCGCCCCGCTTCAGCCGGACGCCGTTCAAACGCCTCGCCTACCAGGCGATCGTAGACTGAGAATTGGTTCCAATCGGGCTAGGCTCGAGGCTCTAGCATAAGCACGCCCCGCGCCACTTCGCCCGCTTCCATGTCGGCGAAAGCCCTTCCCAGGTCGTCCAGTGGGTAGCGCTTGGTGATCAGCCCGTCCAGCGGAAGTCTGCCGCCTCGATAGAGATCCAGCAGCTTGGGGAGGTCCACCCGGGGCCGTATCGAGCCGGCAAACGAACCGAGCAGCCTCTTGTTCTGCAGCACCAAGGCACCGGCGGGAATCTGCACCTCTTGCTTCGCCGCGTGGAGACCAACGATGGTCGCGGTCCCGCCAGGCCGCACCGAGTTGATCGCCAAGCCAATTGTCGCGGCCGCCCCGACGCTGTCGAACGCGTGCTCCGGGCCCCCACCAGTCAGGGCCCGCAATTCCTTGGCCACGTTCTCGCTGGCAGCCGAGTTAATCGTCAAGTCCGCTCCGAGCGCCTTGGCGAAATCGAGCTTGGAATCGAGCACGTCGACGGCGACTATCGGGTTGCAGCCAGCGAGCTTGCAACCCAGCAGAGCGCTCAGTCCCACCCCGCCGCATCCGATCACTGCGGCTGACTGGCCGGGCCGGGCACCGGCAGTGTTCATTACCGCGCCCACCCCCGTGGCGACCGCGCAACCGACCACCGCAGCGACTTCGAAGGGCACGTCGTCCGGGATCGGAACTACGCTGGATTCGTCGATCACCGCGAATTCCGCCATCGTGGCGGCGCTTAGAAAGTGCTTGAGGCGCAAGCCGTCCACGGTGCTCAAGCGGGACGTCCCATCGATCAGCAGGGCTTGGAATGTCGTGCGAGCCAGCCGCTCGCACAAATTGTGGCGCCCGTTCAGGCAGGTCGGGCAGCTCTCGCATGCCGGAAGCCAGTTGACCACGACACGGTCTCCCGGCTTGCACCGCGTGATGCCGGAGCCGACCGACTCGACGATGCCGGCCCCTTCGTGCCCAAGCACGAGGGGCGGCACGGCGCGCAACTCGCCTCGCAGCGTGTGAAGGTCCGAGTGGCATACGCCGGCAGCGCACATCCGCACCAGCACCTCATGTTCCTTCGGGGCCGCAAGTTCGACCTCTTCAATGGCTAGATGCCCGACCTCTCGGGTCACGGCGGCTTTCATGCGCATCGCGGGCGTTCCTATTCCGTCGCTCCAGCAGAGCCGCGTTACGACGGCTCGGGCGACTCACAATTCTACCGAAGGCGCTTCCGGCGAAGCGGAAGCCAGCCTGGCCGGGGCGGCCGTAACGCCAAAAGGTTGCTTGACGCCTATTCAGCTAGATCGGAACCGCTGAAGCCGCAACGGGCAACAAAGCTGACGGGACGAACGTGAATGGGCTAGCACAGTCATCGGCAATCTTTTTTCTAGGCGCGTTTCTTTTGCCGTTGCAACTGCAGTCGCAGAATTCCGAAGAAAACGGTTCCAGCGAATCGGAGGTCTCGGAGGCGGCCAGCGAAGGGTCCGAGCCAGCCGCGCCCGAATCCGCCAATCCGTCCGCCAGCGACGGAGCCGCGGCTGACCGGACGCGCCTCAATCTTCTCGGAGTGGTCAACTCCGAGCAGGGCGAGGGCAGGCGCAACGAAAATGTCCGCCTGACGCTGATCGACAACAACGTACTGCGCGAGCTGAACGAGCGCCTCGGAATCTCGGCCACGGCGGTCAAGAACTTTCAGATCGACCGCTCCTACTGGGCCACCGAGTACGGCGGGCCGCCTTCCCGTCCCATCCACACTCCTCCCGCCAGGGCGTCCAAGGTGAACGGAAACCTCTTCCTGACGCACACCAACAGCGCCGTGAGCGCGCGGTCCTTCTTCCAGGTGGGCGCGGTGCAGCCCGCGCGCAGCAACAACTACGGACTCACTGTCGGCCTGCCGGCGTGGCAGGGGGCGGCTCTCACCATCAACGCAAGCCAGACGCGGAACCGAGGCCAGGTGAACGGCAACGTGCTCGTGCCGACACTCGAGGAGCGCGAGCCGCTGACCAACGATCCGGCCGCCCGCGCTTTCATCCAGCGCATCATGGATGCCTATCCTGTGGCCGTCCCGAACCGCACGGACATCAACCCGCGGGCTTTGAACACAAACGCCCCGCAGGACATCGCGAACGACCGAGTTTCCGCTACGCTGGACCAGCGGACCGGCGCTGACGCGCGTGTCACGATGCGGTACGGACTGGTGCTGCAAAACGTCGACGCCTTCCAGCTGGTAGGGGGGCAGAATCCCAATACGACCACGCGCAATCACCAGTCGCGGATCACATGGAGCCGCAGCTGGACACCGCAGTTGACAGGCGATTTCACTGCGGGCTTCGATCGGGTAGGATCCCGGCTGATCTCCGACGAGAGCTCGATCGGGCCTTGGATCCGGATCGGACGGGAACTCGACAGCATCGGCCCGGCGGGCCGCTTCCCGGTAGACCGCGCGGGCAACAATTTCCGTTACGGAGGGCGCGTGCGCTACCGTCGCGGAAATCACAATCTCGCGTTTGGAGGGAATCTTCACCGCGGTCAGATCAACGGCAGCGAATTGCAGGACCATCGGGGGCGGATTATTTTCCGAAGGAATTTCGGACGCGACGGAGTCACGAACCTTCGCAAGGGATTGGCGAGCAACTACTCGATCGCCATCGGGAACGTCCATCGAGGGTTCCGGCGGTGGATGGCAGGCCTTTATCTTGGGGACGAATGGAAGGCGAGCTCGGATCTGACGCTGAGCATCGGCCTGCGCTGGGAACCGGTAGCCAAGCCGACCGAGGTCAACGATCTGACAAGGATCCCGTATTCGTCCGATCTCAACAACTTCGCGCCTCGCTTCGGCTTCGCCTACCGCATGCCGGGCCGCTGGGGGGCCCTGCGCGGGTCATACGGGATGCACTACGGCGAGATTTTCACAGCCACGTACATCCAGTCACGGATCAACCCGCCGCAGAACATCACGGTCGTCGTCCAGACGCCTGACCTCGTCGACCCGCTCAAAGACATCCGTCCGATTTCGTTCGATCCGGACGCTCGGTCGGTCAGGTTCGACGTAGCGCCCGACCTGACAATTCCTTACACGCACAACTACAACTTCACCTGGGAGTTCGACCTTGCAAAGGACTGGACTGTTGACCTAGCGTACGTTGGCAGCCGCTCGCACCAGCTGCTGTCGATGTTTTTCCTCAACCGGGCCCGCGCCGTAGACGGGATCGCGCAGACTACGAGAACGGTCAACGCCCGCCGCCCAGACCAACGGTACTTCAATGTCCTGCATGTGACGAACGGTTCCCGAGGGTACTTCGACGCCGGGCGCGCCACGTTGCGCATCCCGCAGTGGGCAGGCTTGAATCTAGAGGCGTCCTACTGGTGGAGCAAGGCGATCGATCTGGGCGGCAGCCACTTGAACACCGCTGCCAACGCCAACCGACTGCAGACAGAGAGCCCCTCCGAATTCGACGTCCACGGCGAGCTTCGGGGCCTCAGCAACTTCGACCAGCCTCACGCTGCGCTTTTCAACATCAGCTACCAAACCGCCCCGCTCACAGGCAAGAAGAGCCTGATCCGGAACTTGTTCGGTGCATGGCAGTTGAGCTCGGTCGTACTGCTGAAGTCCGGGACTCCATTCTCGGTGCTCGCGGGCTCGGATGCGCCGGGCTTCGGCAACGTCGATGGCTCGCAAAGCGATACGCCCCTTCTCGACGACGTTTCCGTCCTCGGGCGGTCCATCGACGATCCGGACTCATCGTTCGTGCGGCTTCCGGCCAGCGCGTTCTCGTTCATCAACGCAACGGACTTGCGCGGCAACCTCGGGCGCAACACGTTTCGCCGGGACGGCATCGCGAACATCAACATGGCCCTGTCCAAGTCCTGGGCTTTCGGCGGCGACAATTCGCTGCTGTTGCGCGCCGAGTCCCTCAATTTCACGAACCATCCCCAGTTCCAAGATCCGGGCTCGAACCTAGCGCAGGGAAATTTCGGCCGGATCACAAACACGCTCAACGACGGGCGCACGTTCCGGTTCACGCTACGGTTCACGTTCTGACGAGAGCGCTGCGTTCGATCCTGACAGACGGTCCACACCATAGGCAATGTCAAAGCTGGTGAGTTTGCGATCCGGCCTGCCTCCGGTTCCGCGCCTTGGCATCGCGACCCGGGGGAACACCCGACTGAGCGAGGAAGACATTCGCTACGCGCTCAACCGAGGGATTCGGTACTTCAATTGGTGCGGCAAGCCCGACGGCCTCTCGCGAGCCATCGCGAACCTTGGCAAGCAGCGCGACGAGATCGTCTTCGCCACGCAGCTGAAAGCACGCACGGCCGACGAAGCGGACCGTGAGCTGGACTGGGTGCTCGAACACACTCGGAGCGACCGCCTGGATGTCGGAACGCTCTATTACGTGGAATCCGACGCGGAGTGGCAGGCGATTGCCGGCCCGGGGGGATCGTGGGAGGCACTGGCGCGGCGTCGAAGCAGCGGCCAGCTCGGGTTGATTGGCCTCACGAGCCACCAACGCACCCTCGCGGCGGGCTGGGCCCTGGAGGCCGCGCCGGACGGGAGGCGACGGCTCGACATGCTCATGATCCGTTACAACGCCGCCCACACCGGTGCAGAGCGCGACGTCTTTCCGGTCACATCCAGAATTGGCACCCCGGTCGTGACTTTCACGGGACTGCGATGGCGTGACCTCCTGCGCGCGACACCGGACGATCCGCCAGGGTTCAGCCCCCCGTCCGCTGCGGACTGTTATCGCTTCTGCCTTGCCCATCCGTCAGTGGCCGTCGCGCTAGCAGCACCGAACGGGCGCGCCGAGCTGATTGAGGACATGAAGGCGCTCGACGGTGGAGGCGAGCCAGGCGAGGAGTGGATGGCCGCTATGCGCGCCCACGGAGAGCGCGTCCATCGCCACGCGAGGGAATTCTGGTAGGGACCGAAAAAAAGGCACTGGGCGAGACGCTGGTCGAAGCTTCGCGAAAGCACTACGCTAGACGGACGAGCAGCTACTCAGCTACCCTAAGTGAGTCGGCCAAAAGCAATGGGATCGCCGAAATAAAGCGCGAGACCAATGGATCGGGCCGCGATGGCCTTGTCTCGTATCCCGGAGATGGGCACGGATAGCGGATTGACAAGATTTGACCTGTTGGCTCTCGGCAAGTCGAACGGCGGCGCCTTCAGCAAGGGCAACGGCGACGGCCGCAAGCTCTCGGAGCACGCCTACTTCGTGGTCCGCAATGCGATCCTCAGCGGAGCCTTGGGGTTCGGTCAGTCTGTCACTCGTCGCGAACTCTCCAAGCAGCTTGGCATGAGCCTCCTGCCCGTCTCGGAGGCCCTGCAACGCTTGGAGCACGAGGGCTTGGTCGAAAGCAAGCCCAGAGTGGGAACCCGGGTCCGCACGCCAAGTGAACTGGACATTCGAGGCCATTTCGCCGTTCGAGAGGCACTCGAGGGCCAAGCGGCACGGCTGTTCGCGGACCGCGCGTCAAACCGTCAGCGCAGCGAGCTGCTCGCGATGGCAGCCACAGTTGACCGGACATTCCGGAAGCCCCAGCCGGATCGAGAACGGTATGCGGCGCTGCACGAGCGGTTCCACCTTTACATCGCCGAATGCTCCGATTACGCGACATTGACCCAGGTCGTCCAGAGACAAGTGACGATTTGGACCTGGCTGGGGTCCCGGCTCGCATGGACGTCGACCGTGCGGTCGCTCTCCGACGAAGACCGGCCGCCACGGCACTGGCACGAGCAACTCGCTCAATCGCTCGCCAATGACGGCGCAAGCGCCGCGGACCGTGCCATGCGCCGTCATGTCAGCCGCGGCCTGCAAGTGGTCCTGGATCATTTCGGGATCGTTGGCGCTCATCCGCCGCAGCAACTCCAAGCGTCGGTGCGAACGCCGGATGGGCAGTCATCCAAGGCGGCCGGCGATATATCACGGTGATACGCTAAGGCGCAATGGCCCGCCGACCGAGCGCGACACGCCGCGTCGATGCCGGTAAGAGCGAGCCTTTCGGGTCCAGGAAGCGGGGACTCGCTGTCGCGGTCTGCGTCGCGGCTCTGGCGGCGTCGTCGTACTTCGCGACCCGGATGGATTTCCGGACGACGCTCTCGCGGTCGGGTAACGTCTCCGAGGCGCAGGGCGACGGCTATATCGATGGATCTTCATGCGCTGGCTGCCACGAATCGATCTGGAACGATTTCCAGAGCAGCGGAATGGCTAGGTCATTTGCGGCTCTGACCCCAGCTCACGAGGTTGCCGATTGGGAAACGGAGAATGTCTTCCGCCACGCCCCCTCGAGGCGCGAGTACAAGATGTTCCGCCGAGACGGTCGCTACTTCATTCGGCGCTGGCAGACAGGATTCGATGGCCGCGAGGAGAACGTCGTCGAGCAACAGATCGACTACGTCATGGGCTCGGGCCTCAAGGCCAGGACCTATCTGAGTCGCACCGAAACGGGCGAGCTCTTGCAACTGCCCGTGGGGTGGTACGCCGAAAACGGCGGCTTCTGGGCCATGAGCCCTGGGTACGACCGCTATGACCACGACGGGTTCCGCCGCCGCGTGCAGTATGACTGCATGTTCTGCCACAACGCGTATCCGAGCGTCGCGCCCGGCCAGGACAAGTTTGACGCGGAAAGGATTGTCTTTCCCACGCTCCCAGCAGGTATCGACTGCCAGCGGTGCCACGGGCCGGGTCGCCGACACATGGAAGCGGTGGGCTCGGGATCGTCCCCCGAGATTGTCCGATCCGCCATCGTCAATCCCGCGCGGCTAAGTTCGCAACGCCGGCTGGAAGTCTGCCTGCAGTGCCACTTGCAGTCGACAAGCACTGGCTTGCCATACGCACTGGAACGGCAAGATCGAGGCGTGTTCTCCTATCGACCGGGCGAGCCGCTAGGCGATTACGTGGTCCATTTCGACCACCAGCCCGGTTCGCGTTACGAAGACAAGTTCGAGATTGCCCACGCGGCGTATCGGCTCTTGAAATCCGCTTGCTTTCGCGAGAGCCGCGGGGAGCTGCATTGCACGACCTGTCACGACCCCCACCGCGGCACGCACCGAGCCTCGGAGCATGCCGGGGACCAGTATCGCGGCATCTGCGCGCGCTGCCACGCGGAGAAGCTGAGGTCGCTTGTCGCTGAATCCCTGCACACTCCGTCCTCGCAGTGCGCGAGCTGTCACATGCCGCAGCGTCGGACGGATGATGTGGTCCACGTCGTCATGACCGATCACCTGATCGGGCGACCCGACGTCTCAAGAGGGCTGCTCGACCCCAAACGGGAAGTGCACGGACCCGCCTACGAGGGCGAAGTCGTCCCCTACTATCCCCCCGGTCTACCAACGAACGCGGAAGACGAGCTCGACATCGCGATTGCCCAAGTCAAAGCCGGTTCGAACCTCGCCGAGGGAATTCCGCGCTTGGCGGCATTGCTGGCCCGGAGCGGTTCGCATTCCGCGCGACACAGTTTCGAGCTTGCCGAGGCATTGCGCCGCGCGGGCATGGTGCGAGATTCCCTGCAGTGGTACGAACGAACGATCGAGCGGAGCCCCGAGTTCCTGCCCGGCCTGCGTTCGTACGGCATGGCTTTGGTCGAGACCGGAGATCCATCGGCTGCGGAGGCAATCTTGCGCAAGGCGCTGGAGCTGCACCCGGACAACTCCCGGACTCTCCATAATCTGGGGCTTGCGTTGCTGCGGATGGGACGCTTCCCCGCCGCGGTTCGAAGCCTTGAAGAATCTGCAGCGCTGCAACCAGACTCGCCATCAACGCAAAACGCGCTCGCGAGCGCCCTATACGAATCCGGCGACCCAGAGCGAGCCGAGAGCGCCTTTCGCGAGGCTGTCCGGCTGCAGCCCGACTACACCCTGGCCAGGGTGAACCTAGCTCGACTTCTCGAGGCAACGGGACGTCGCGACGAGGCAGCCCATCACTTCGAACAGAGCACGGCGGGCAAGCAACAGTAGATCCTAGAGAATATGGGAGGCACGAGTTGAGGACCGGACCCGCTTGGGGGCGCTTCCGCCTTCATGGAGCTCTGGCCGCTTTCGGGATGCTCGCCTCAATGTCGTGCGGCGAGCATCGGTCGAGCTTGCCGCCGCTGCCGGAACTGGGGCTGAGCGCTCTAGAGCCGACTGCCCGGAGCAGTGTGCAGGAGGCCTTGCGGCGAGCGGAATCGAATTCCACGAACGCGGAGGCCGTCGGCCGCTTGGGAATGTTTCTCCAAGCCAACTTGCTGCTGGAACCCGCGCGTCAGTGCTACCTGAGAGCAAGCGCCTTGGAGCCGGATTCGTTTCAATGGCATTACTACCTAGCCGCTACCCAAGTCGGCACGGGATTGTTCCGCGAGGCGGTGGAGTCCTACGGGAAGGCCCTGAAGCTAGACCCGGCGTATCTCCCAGCCCGGTCCGGTCTAGCGTTCGCCCTGCTGGAAAGCGGCGAGTCCGCCCGGTCCCAAAGCGAGTACGAGAGCATTCTGAGCGCGGAACCTGCCTCCGCGCCCGCTAGATACGGTCTCGGCCGCGCCTTGGAAGCTCAGAACGATATGGACGGCGCAATCGAAGCCTACCTGCGCGCCTTAGAGGAGTTTCCTTCATTCGGTGCCGCCCACTACGCCCTCGCTCTCGCGTACCGCGATCGAGGGAACGGCCGAGATTCCGAGCGTCATCTCGAGCTCTACCGCAGGCACACGGCCTCGTCACCCCGGGTCGAGGACCATTTGATGGTGGCTGTGCGGCAGCTCGGCGGTTCCTTCGAACTCGTTCGACAAGGCGTGGAGCATACCAACGCGGGTCGCCTGGTCCAAGCCGAAAGCGCCTTCCGGAGAGCTTTGGTGGACCGGAGCGCCGCATTGGACGCGCACGTCAATCTGATCGTCGTTTACACCAGAATGGGCCGGTTCGAGGACGGGGCAGCCCATTACGCCTCTGCTCTTGGAATCAATCCGGAATCTGAGGACGCGCACTTCAACTACGCTGTCTTGCTGGCCATTCAAGAACGCAATCGGGAAGCGGCGTCGATCTTCGAGAAAGCGCTCGAAATCAACTCTCTCAACGCTGAAGCCCACCTGAATCTCGGCTACTTGTACGAGAGCGACCGCAGAGCGGCTGAAGCCGAAGCCAGCTACCGCAGCGCTGTGAGTCTCGAGCCGAATCACGGCGGCGCCAATTTCCGCCTGGGGAGGCTAATCCTGCAGCGCGGGGAAACCGAGGAGGCAATCTCCCGATTCGAGGCTGCCCTGGCGTCCGAAAACGAGCACAAGGTGCAAGCGCACTATGGCCTCGCCACGGCGCACGCCATTGCCGGGAATCTGCCCAAGGCCGTGGAGGTTGCGGGAGGAGCCCTGCGGCGCGCGCAAGCGGAAGGAAACGAGCAGCTGGCCAGGCTCATCGCGCTTGACATCGAGCGCTGGCAAGGCGTCGGAAGCAGGTAATACCCGATGCATTGCTTGGTTGCCGGATTCGACGCATGTCCGCCTGCCATTGCGGCCAGAAGATCCGGGCGCAGCGCAAGCGGACCACGACCCGCGTTCTACAGACGGTCCGATTGCCGGGGGGCTTCGCGTTCACTCAGAAAATGCACCAAGCTGATAGGGGCGCCGCCGCCGTGGCAGCAAGCTCCGCGATTTCAGCCCGGAGCGGGAGGCTAGGGAAGTTGAGATTCACGGGACGCGAATTGGGAATGCCACGACCGAGACACCCCGGGCGGAGGCTGGACCGACGGGAGTTTCTTGGTGCTCTGTCGACCGGTGCGATCCTTTCTTGCTCCGAGCACGGCGTGGTGCGGGCGGATATCTGCATTTATGGAGGCACTTCGGGAGGCGTGGTCGCGGCCCTGCAGGCTGCGCGGCTGGGGCGCCAGGTCGTGATCGTGGACCCGGGCCGTCACCTCGGGGGTATGACCTCTGGAGGACTGAGCGCGATCGACATCGGGAACCCGAAGACGGTAGGCGGCATAACGCGGGAGTACTTCACTGAGCTTGCCGCACTCTACGGCCGGGAATTGCCGTGGGACCGAGAAATCAAGGGAGTGGCGACCGGCGGATCATTTACCGTCGAACCCCACGGCGCCGAAGCGCTGTTCCAACACATGGTCGACAAGGCCGGCATTGCGGTTCTCTTCGCTCAACCGATTGCGCAAGCGATAAAGCGAGGCGCCGAGATCGAGGAGATTGTCTCTGCCGGAGGACTGCGGGTGCAAGCATCGATCTTCATCGACGCGACCTACGAGGGTGACCTGATGGCCAAGGCGGGCGTCTCCCACACGCTGGCCAGAGAGGGGAACGACGAGCACGGCGAGACGCTGAACGGGGTCATGTTCCATCCGCGCTACGCTCCGGCGACCGATTGGGGCATCGCCGGACCCAACGGCCGGCGGCCCGACGGCAAGGGGCTGTGGGATCGTGACATCCCGCTGGACCCTTATGCAGTCGAAGGCGATCCGAGCTCGGGACCGGCGCCGTTGATCCATGCCGAGCCAGCCGGTCCGCCAGGTTCGGCGGCACCGGGCGTGCAAGCCTACTGCTATCGGCTGTGCCTGACCAAGGATCCGGACAACAAGATCCCCATCGGCAGACCGGACGGCTACGACCGCCGGATGTACGAGCTGGTGGCCCGCTTCATACGCGAATGCGTAGCGGCAGGCGACGACATGGACCTGCGCTGGTTCTCGAAGCACGACCCGATCCCCAACGGCAAGTTCGACTTCAATACGGCCACGTTCGGCGGAAACCTTCCGCAAGCCGGCTGGGGATGGAGCGAGGCTGATCCGGCGACGCGCGCGTCGATCGGCAAGGAGCACGAGAGCTACCACCGCGGCTTGCTGCACTTCCTGGCGACGGACAACGTCGTGCCGGAAAGGGTGCGGTCCGAAATGGGTTCGTTCGGGCTATGCAAGGACGAGTTCCCGGACACGGACGGGTGGCCGCATCAGATCTATGTCCGGGAAGGACGTCGCATGGTCTCTGACCTCATCCTCACGCAGCATCACAGCCAGGGGCACGAGATTGCACCGCAGGCGATCGGCCTCGGCAGCTATAGCATCGACCTGCACGAGATCCGGCGCGTGATTCACAACGGCATGGTTTGGCGCGAAGGCAAGGGCGGCGGGCGTGTCCCGCATCCCTACCCGATCGGCTACGGGGCCATCACGCCCAAGGCAAGCCAGGCCCGGAACCTCTTCGTGACCTTTGCCATCTCGGCAACCCATGTCGCCTTCGGCTCCACGCGGATGGAGCCGCCGTTCATGATCCTGAGCCAGAGCGCGGCTACCGCAGCGGATATGGCGATCGAAGATCGAGTGGGAGTGCAGGACGTTGACTACGGACGGCTCGCGGACAGGCTCCGGTCCGACGGCCAGATCATCGAATGGGAAGTAGGCCAGTCGTAGACGTGTCAGAGGTCGGAGAATCCCCGGGCGCGCCGCGCCGATCGGTCTCGCACTCGCGGGCCACACTAGCCCCTCGAAGCCCTCTCGTCGATGCCTTCACTCCTTGAGAGCGAGATAGATTAGAACCCGGACACAGCCGGGCTGGTCGAGGAGCTGGCCCTTCAGTCGCAGCCACGGGCCGAAGTTCGCCAGCGGCATCGACGCAAGGCCGCGACGATCAATCTCCATAGGGGGTGAGCCTTCGTCGCACCAATAGAGCCCGTCGGGGGAAACCTGCGCAGTCAGGCGCAAGGTCACGCTTTCCCCAACCTCGAGCACGTTGACAAACCAACGGGCCTCCGTCGCCCAGCCGACCTCGTACGGCTCGGTCGCGAAGTCGGCGCAAAACGTCGAGTTCTTCTCCAAGACGGCAGTGAACGATCTCTTGAGCATTACCAGTCCACCGAAACCAGCACCGAGTCGAGGTAGAGGAAATTCCGCACGTTGGTGTGCGTGCGCACGGCTAAGTAAAAGTTCAGCAAGTTCGGAAGGCCGTGGTATGGCTCGTCGTATTTCGGCACCTCGATCTCGCTGAGATCCATCACCCTGTCATTGCACTGGAATTCCACGTTGCGGGACGTTTCGGTATCGAAGAGCCATCGAACGTAGTGCCAATTGACCTTTGAGGCGGTCTCGTTAAAGCAAAGTGGCTGGTCGCCGTTGGGAACCGGTTTCCAGTCCTCGGGTGCGAGCGAAAAGAAATCTTGATTCGGATGACCCAGCTTCACCAGGCCCATTCGCTCCATTTTGGTGGTAGGCTCGACCGTTGTCGGGTACATCCAATGCTGAACCAGATTGCCCCCCGGGTCGGTGTTTCGGTATCGGACGACACCATGGCATCGAGACATCGGGTCCGTCGAACAAATATCGTTGGAGAACGTGACCTCGCCAAACTGCAGCTCCGAGGGAGCCGCATTCCCATCCCAATTCCGCTGTCCCGGAAGCCGACCGATCCGGTCGCGGACAACCTGCTCAGCCTTGAACGCGAAATATGTCTCGAACTGCACCAGCCCTGTCGCGGCGGATGTGACGCGCTTGATTGCCACCGCCAAGTGATTGGGCTGGTTTCGCGTCGCGACCTTCAGCGAGTAGGTCCCCTCCATCGATCCGTGAGTTCCGATATCGAAGTAACTGCAGGTACTTAGCTGGGGCGGGCGGAAGTCCAGCGCCATCTTGCGGATGTCGCGTAAGTCTCCCGCGTGATTCCCTACGAGTTCGCACCAGCCGTTCATCCCTTCGTCGAAGTCGTCGTAGAAGAGGATGCGGGCGAGAGGATTGTACTTGCTTAGTCGGGGGTCGCTACCGTAGGCCCTAAGTGGGGACGGTCGAAGGCTAGACATCCCGGCGCTGCCAGACCAAGCCGTTCAATTCACGGTCATTGGGAGGCCCTTGCAAACGGCTGAACCCAACGCCAATCACGAATGAAACCAACGTGGCGAACGCACTGTACCACATCCAGGAAACGTCGGTAAGGCGCGACAATGCCGCTGTCGCCAGAAACGAGAGGACCATGCTCCAAAACGCGCCTGTCCCGTTGACGCTGGGACAGAGAAGTCCCAGCAGAAACACCCCGACCAGGCTGCCGCCAAAGAAATTCCTGATCTTGCCCTGCGCGACCAATATCGTGCCGAACGATCGAGCGTAAACCGAGATGCCGGTTGTCAGGCAGCCGAACAGCACAGTCGCCCAGCGTGCCAGCCGGACGGATCCCTTGAGATTCGTGAGCGGTTCGATCACGTCGCGGACGGCTACAGTCGCTAGAGAGTTCAGAATCGAGCTGACCGTGGACATCGACGCGGCGAAGACCCCCGCGACCAGCAGGCTGCGGAAACCCGGTGGAATGCGGTCGATGATGAACATCGGAAACACCCTGTCCGGATCCATCGACAGAACGCCCTGCTCCGGGTGCTGTGAGTAGAGGACATACAGCGCCGTGCCTATGAAGAACACTATGACGCCGTATATCGATGTGAAGACCATGGTCGAGATCAACGCCCGTGAACTGTCTCGCACCGACGCTGTCGTGAGGAAGCGCTGGAGTTCCGCTTGGTCCACCGCGTACTGGCTCAGAAGAAAGAAGGTGCCGCCGATCAGGCCGCTCCATACTGTGAAGTCTGTCTCGAGGCTCGTCGACCAGTCCAGGAATCGAAGCTTGCCCTCGGCATGAGCTGTTGCAACGATCTCCCGAAAACCTCCCTCCACCCCGCCCACGACCGTGAAGTAGGCGATGAGCAGTCCGGCCAGCAGCACTACGAACTGGACGGTATCGGTCCAGATCACGGCCCGCATTCCGCCGACAGTCGTGTAGAGAGCGGTGAGAACTCCAATTCCGAGGCAAATCCAAGTCGACGGCAGCCCCGTCATCTCGGCCACCACCAATGATGGTGCGTAGATCGCTACTCCTGTGTAGAAGCACTTGAGCAGAATGAAGATGCTCGATGCCAGCACCCTGGTCTTGAGGTCGAAGCGCCGCTCAAGGTATTCGTAAGCGGTAAACACCTCCAGCTTGTAGAAGATGGGGATGAATAGCACACAGGTCACGGTGATCGCGACCGGCCACGCGAAGCGCGCCTGCAAGTAGGTCCAGTCCGAGCCGAACGCCTGCCCGGGAGCTCCGAGGTATCCGATGGCGCTCACCATGGTGGCGATCCCCGAGCAGGCCGCGGCCCACCAGGGGATCGCACGGCCTCCGAGGAAGAACGCCTTGAGCGACCGCTGCTCCGATCCGAGTCGCCCCCCGACCCACAGAACGCCTGCCAGGTAAGCGACTAAGATCCCGTAGTCAACTAGATTCACGGACCGAACCGGCTGCGCCGAGAATTGCGGGCGTCGCTAGGCGAACAGTTCCGGCACTTCCGTGCTGCCGATGAAGTCCGTTCCCGACATCGGTTCCACGTACTGGAAGTCGCGACCGGACGGAGCGCCCGAAAGCTTCTTGGTCCAATCGATGCCGAGCACCGAGTAAATCGTGGCGGTCACGTCTTCCGGATAGATCAACCGGTTCTGGCGCCATTCGAACTTGGTCACCTTCCCGCCTTGCTGGTCGGTAGCGCCGAGGACTCGCCCGCCCTGCACGCCTGCGCCAGCGAAGACCCCGCACCGCACGGCGGGCCAGTGGTCGCGGCCCTTGATGTCGGTCAGCTCGCCAGGGGTGCGCCCGAACTCGCCGAGCGCCATGACCAGTGTCTTGTCGAGAAGAGGCTCTCCTTGGTCGTCCTTCGACTCCTTGAGATCCGTCACCAGGGCGGCGAGGGCCGGGTCCAGATCGCCGCAGTTCTTATACAGGCCGCCGCGCTGCCGCGGGTCCTCCATCTGCGCGTCCTGCTTGCCGTAGATATCCCCGTGATGATCCCATCCGCCTTGGTTGACGAGGATGTAGCGAGCACCGGCTCGCGCCGCAACCATGTTGCGCGCCATCAGGCAGGCATCGCCCAGCGGGCTTCCTCCGTAACGCGCTCGATCCGGTTCGGGAATCTCCAGGATGCTCGCCATCCGCGGGGAGCGGATCATCTTTTCCGCGCTGTCGGCAAAGTAGCTCCACTCGCTGAAGAGCTTCGACCTGCCCGGGCCAGCCGTGTGCCGGGACGTGTCGAACGTGCGGAGGAAGTCCAGCCTGCGGTTGAACCGGGATTCGTAGCTCGCCTCCAGGGAGAACGGCATGTTGCCGCCGCTGCGCAAGTCCAGGGCGAGCGGAGCTGCCGAGCTCGGCAGGAAGCCTTCGCGGATCAACGTTCCGTTCACCGCACCCGCGGGGTAGTTCATCGAGACGTATGGCGGGAGAAAGTCGGAATCAGACGCTCTCGCGAGCAGCTCGTACGCAATCACCGAACCGATGGACGGGATCTCCCGTGCCCGCGACGCGTTGAACGGGTGGCCGGTCTGCATGTTGTACTGCGCCAGGTTGTGAAACGTCTCCCAGGCGCCCATCGAGCGGACGATGCAAAGGTCGTCAAGCACTTCGGCCGTCTTTGGCAGGAGGCCGTACGGCCAGTGGTAGCCCAGCTTGGTCGTTCGGATGTCGATGTCCTCGGGGGTGGTCGGGTACTCCTTCACGTCAAAGGTGTCCATCTGGGACGGGCCTCCGACAAGGTTCAATACCACCACGCACTCCGCCCCGCCCCTGACGGCGACCTTGCGCTCGCTGTTCGCATTCAGCGGACGGATCATGGGGGCCAAGGCACCGCCTGTGATAGTCACCGCCCCCGCGCGGCACAGCTCGCGCCGCGTCAGCGTCGGAAAGTATGTCTTGGTCATGGATAACATCGGGTCTCGGTTCCTACTGCACGAGGACAAAGTCCAAGCGGTTCAGGAGCGCCCAGAGCAGGTCTTCCGCCCCTTGGTCGCGGTGGGATGCCAGCAGCGCGACCGCCTGGGCCCGCTCCCTATCCGTGGGCAAGCGGCTGATGGTGGCAAGGAACAGATCTTCGACGACTTCCCCGTTCGATTTCGCCTGATCGCTGCGAAGCAGTTTGTCCAAGCGACTGCCTTCTCGAATCTCGACGCGCTTCCGGATGAGATCGTGGTTCAGCACGCTCGCCGCCTGCACCATGCTTGGGCGTTTGTGAGGCGGGTCCTCGCGATCCGTCTGCCCCCAGTCCTGGAGAAGATTCCAAATGTCCTTGTGGCTCGAGGCGAAGTCCTGATTGAAGCGAGCCTGCATCACATAGCTGAACTTGTCGTCGTCCGCTTTCACCGTGAATTCTTCGAAGATGCCCGTGGATTGCTGCACGGCGTCCCAAAACTCTTCAGCCGACATGCGCCGGACTTTGTGCCTGGCGAAGTACTCGTCATGGGCAGGATCGTAATCCCCCGGAACATAGGACGAGAGCTGGTAGGCGTTCGAATTGACGATCGTCTTCATCAAGTGGCGCAGGTCGAACCCGCTCTTCCTGAAATCCTCGGCGAGCGCGTCAAGCAATTCCGGATGGCTTGGCTGCACAGTCCACGGCGCGGGCGGCGGGTCGGCGGGGTCCTGCCTGGCAAGGTCGAAGCCAAAAGGCGGGTCAACAATCCCGCGGCCCATCAGCTCGGCCCAGAAGAGATTCGCCGTAGCGCGGGCAAACTGCGGATGCTCGGTAAGCATGCGGGCGTACGCTTCGCGCTCGGATTCGTGCTTCCCCTCCTCGTATCGCTCGCCTGACAAGACAAAGGTGGGCGTGATGTCGGTCTCGTAGCGCGGCAGCCTCACAATGCTCTTGGTCGTCAGGTCGTACGCTTCGCTATCCCTGTCTTCAACTTGGAACTCCGGAATCCGTCCGTAAACCGGCGCGACGAACGTCTTGCGGAAGAACGCAGCCTGGCGCCAGAGTTCGGCGCGCTCGCGCTGGCTAAGCCAGAGGCTGACTTTTTCCAGATGCCCCGCCCCGTCGTGGCACGACACGCACTCCATGTCGACGCCAAGGAACAGACGGGTCGTCCAGAGCGCCAGCTCGTCGCAGGTGTCTTCGTGGTTGACCGTCGAGTACCCGTCTCCGCCCATGACGCGATGCCTCGCGACGAAGTTCGCCCGCCCCGTGGTCCAAGTCGACAGAGCCTCGGCGGTGATCAGGCTGCGCACGAACTTGTCGTAGGGAACATTCATTTCCAGCACCCTGTAGGTGTAGTCATGGAAGCTGTTGATTCCCTCGCGCAACTGCTCGTTGTTGCGGAACAAGTCGTTGAAGAACGTGGACCAGCGGTCGAGAAAGGGGCCGACTCGCGAAGGGCGGCGACCGAAGCCCTGCGTGGGCAGCGCTGGGAACAGCGAGTCGATCAGCTTGTCGCGCTTGTGCGGGTCATCGTCCGCGAGAAACTCGCGCACGGCATCGACTTCTGGGAGACGTCCGGTCAGGTCAAGCGTGACGCGACGCAGGAACTCCGCGTCGGACGCGATCGGCGCATGTCGCACGCCATCCCGCTCCATCTTGCCGAAGATGTGCTCGTCAACGAAGTTTGCACGTTCGACATTCGACGGCGTTACCGGCCCGGCCTGGGCGACCCAGCAGGACGCGACGAACGCTGCGACCAACCATCGAATGGAGTTGGCAGAAATTGGAGAAGTCACTTGATTGCTCCCAACTAGTTTGGCACCTGCATGACGGCTTCGGCGCTGACCAACCGGCCAGCAAGCCTAGAAAACGAACCTCAGCGCAACCTGCGAGACGCGCGCAGGCTTTGCCCGCGTGATCCGGGCGAAGCTGCCACTCTGATTGAAGCCGTCCGCGCCCGGCGAGAAACGCGTGTTCGGCACGAAGAAGTTCGTGCGATTGAGCAGGTTGAAGAACTCGGCGCGTACCTGCACCGTCAGCTTTTCCGAGACGCGCGTGTTCTTGATCACCGAGAAGTCCACGGTCGAGATCCCGGGTCCGCGGACATCGGGCAGCAGGCGGCCTACATTCCCGAAAGTGAAGTCCGGCGGATTCACGAATGCTTGGGTGTCGAACCATCTGTCCCGGGTGGAATTGCTGATCTCGGCGCTCTGGCCTGTCGAGTCGGGCCGGTCCGCGGCAAAGTTGTTGGCGCCGAAGATCCTTAGGGGAAGCCCGTCCTGGAGGGTCACGATGCTGTTCACCTGCCAGCCCTCGGCGAGCCGGCTCAACGCAGGGTTCGAAGTCTGGTACGTCTTGCCCGGACCGAACGGAAGCTCGTACAGCCCGCTCAGCACGAAGCGCTTGGCCGAATCGGTCGAGTGAACGGCGCGCTCCCGGCGTCGATCGAACTTGCCGTTCTGCAAGCCCAGGACATTGACCTGCTCGGAACCGGAGAAGCCGAACCCCTCTATGTTCCCGCTGATCAGCTTGCCGAACGTATAGGAAGCAAGGAACGCGAGACCGTTGGCATAGCGCTTCTCGAGGTTGGCGAGGAATCCGTGGTAGATGGAACTTCCCATGTGCGGACGCTGGACCTGGATGCGGTTGTAGTAGGGCAGAGGACGCAGCAGTTGCCGGCGCTGGATCCGGGCTCCGCCGAACGCGCCGGAAACGATACCTGCGTACGGGTTCTCGACTCGGTCCTGCAATGACCTGCCCAGCGCGAAGTGCTTTGGATCAAGCTGGTTGTAGTCGTAGTTTCCCGAGTCGATCTTGCTGCCCTTGTTGCCGACGTATCCGGCCTCGAAGAGCATCTCCCCGGGAACCTGCTGCTGCAAGGTGAATGTGAACTGCTGGGAGTACGGATTGCGCGTTTCCCACTCCATAGTCGTGTGGTTGCCGCTCTGGAAGGCGCTCGGGCCGATCTTGTTGCCCAGCGGCTTCTTGGGAGCGTATGGAAAGCCGTCACGAAGATAGAACGCCGGCACATCCTGATTCCCGCCGGGCGGCAGGTACGCGGTGACGTTACCGCGGTATCCCAAGGCGGCGAAGCGATTCCCTCGAACCGTGCCCTGCAAGCTGTAGTACATCCCGTAGCCGCCACGAAGTACCGTCTTGCCGGTCCCGAAGATGTCGAAGGCGAAGCCAAAGCGCGGGCCGAAATCGTTGCGATCAGGGGCGTGGAGGGTGCGCTCGAAGTCGATCCCGGCGAACTCCAGCTTGCCCAGCAATCCGTTCTCCGGGTTGGTCTCGTTCACGTTGAGGTTGCTGACTCCGTTGTTGCGCTCACCGGGCCACTGCTGGTAGTCGTAACGCAGGCCCAGATTCAAAGTGAGGCGGGACGTGGCCTTCCAGTCGTCCTGGATGTAGAACGCTTGGGACCAGCTCTTGTACGAGACACCGACATTATCGTCTGCGGCAGCGGTGGCCGCAGCGCCGACGAGGAAACTGGCGAATCCGGAGCCGGTACCGCCTAGTTGCTGGGGGTTCCCAGTGAGGCGGGTGTTGAAACTGATGTTGCCCGAGCATTGGAAGCAGCCGTTGAGGCTGTAGAGGTTGTCGCGAAGCTCGACTCCGAACTTGAGAGTGTGATTGCCTTTGATCCACGTCAGCGAGTCCTGCACTTGCAGGGTGTGAAACGCGAGGAATCCGTTGATCGTGCCGAATCCCGAGGGAAATCGCTGGATGCTCGGCGTTCCGGAAAAGTTCACTCGCGGAAACGTGATGTCCGGCACGGTGCTCGGATATCCAAGGCTGCTCGAAGGGCTTGTCCCTACGCTGCCCGGAATGAATGGAAAGAACTGGCGCGCGACGCTGGCCCTGAAGTTGTTGATTTTCGTCGCGCCGAAGAAATGAGTGTCCGAGATCGCGCCGTTATGGTTGGCGTAATCGTCGTTGCGGACCCGCCCGATCAAGTCGGGAAAGTATCCATTGCCGGTGTGCGCCCGGTTCTGCTCGTGGTCCCAGAGAATGTACCGCACCGAGAACCGGTTGCTGTCAGAAAACTGGTGGTCCCCTTTCCCGGTCATCTGCTTCGCATCCGTCCTGGACCCCAGGTTCAGCCGGACGTTGTTGGTGTTCGCCGCATCCCTCGGTGGGGCGTTCGGCTTGGGGTAGTATTGCCGGTAGTTCAACGCAATGGGATCCAGTCGGTTAGTCGGGATGATGTTCCCCGGAAACTGGGTTCGGAGGAACCCGCCGCCATCGGGGTTCTCGCGGGTCGATAGAGGATCGAAGACCGGGATCGGCCGGCCATTCGGCGCCGCGAGGTTCATGAGGTTTCCGCTCCACTGCTCGTCTGTCGGCGTCGTGCCGATGGCGGTGTAGCTGAGTCTCAGGTTGTATCGCTCGTAGTTGTAGAAAAAGAAGGACTTGTTCTTGACCACCGGGCCGCCGATCGAGCCGCCGTATTGGTTATAGCGGATCGGGGGCTTGACGGCGGAGAACGTATTGCGCGCATCCAAGGCGTCGTTCCTCAGATGCCAGTAGGCGGTCCCGTGGAACTCGTTTGACCCAGACTTGGTCACCATGTTGACGACTCCGCCCAGCGTGTACCCGTACTCGGCGGACATGGTGCCGCTCTCGACCTTGAATTCCTGGATCGAGTCGACGGCGGGGTTCACGTTGTTGTCCGCACCGCGATTATTGATGTTGGTGGCCCCGTCAATTGCAATGTAGTTCCTGCCCGTCGGACCGCCGTTGACGCTGAAAGCCGAGACCAGCACGCCGCGATCAGCGAATCCGGCGGGTTGCGTCGAAGAAAAGCGGACGTTGGGCGTTAGGACGACCAGCGCGAGCGCGCTGCGGCCGTTCAACGGGAGGTTCGTAACGCGCTGGTTCTCCAGGGCCTTGCCGACCGTGGCGTTCGAGCTTTCGACGAGAGGGGCCGCTCCGACCACCTCGACGGTTTCCACCAAGTCGCCAACCTGGAGCTCGAAGTCGACGCGGGCGTTGTCGGCGACGCGGAGCTGGATGCCGCTGCGCACGCCTCGCTTGAAACCCGCCATCTCGGCGGCAACCTCGTATTCTCCAACCGGCAAAGCGGGCACCCGGTAGTATCCGGCCTCGTTGGACTTGGCATTGTAGGACGTGTTGGTCCCTATGTGGGTGATCGTTACGCCCGCGCCGATGATCGTGCCGGCGGTTGCGTCTGTGACCGTCCCGTTAATGGTGGCCGTTCCGATTTGCGCTAGCGCAGCGGGGACGGCCAAGAACGCCGAGAACATGACGACGAATAGCGCTTTGTGAACCTGCATAACACCTCCCTGCGGTTTCAACCCTCGTGACGCGCTGGACCCGGATTGGCTGCTGCAGTGGCAAGCCCATCCTAGCCAACGCCAACTGATATATCAATGCGAGTATCATACGCCTGGACTCGGGGAGTGTCAACACGCCCGAGCCGTCTCCCTCCCGCATTCCGCACGAATGCGGGCCGCGTGCAGTCGCGAATTAGCCGGGATCCATAGACCCCAAGTTCGTGCTTGCTTGAGTTTTCCCTCGCGGGCGGCTCAACCCGCCCGATTCCATCGGCTGCTTCGTGGATCGCGACCAGCGCCGGTCGGCTTAGAATCCGAATTGGCACTTCAACTGCAAGCGCTTGCCCACGGTGCTCGGCGAAGCTCCCCGGCGGTCCGGGCATTGAATCGTGCAGGAGAGAGCCCTGGCAACATGCCGCGGCCGACATCTCGGCAAATCGGTCCGCACCCGTGTACGAGGCCAGCCAGTGCTTCCATCCGCCCACAATAGGAAGGTCGTCCCTGACACAGGTTCTGAGCGTGCATTTGGCGATGCAGGAGACAATTCCGTCGATATTGGCGCGCAGGTCGTTCACTGCACCGCTGTCGCTAGCCTGGGATTGGCACCTTGCAAAGCAATGGCGGGCGGGCAGCCCAAGCTAAAGCTGGCATAGCTTATTCGATCCTCGGCGTAGCGAATTTAGTCTGGCATACCGCAAGCTATTGCTAAATCAGCGTTTAGGCTTAATTCTTAAGACCTTGCCGTATCGGCAGATGGAACAAGCTCTGAGGCTGGATCTCAGGCAACAGGCGCGCCCGGTGGTTCAGGGATCCCCGCAAAAGCCCCGTTGCGCTCACTCACTGCGCTGAACGGAGGCCTCGACGGCCGGGCGCGGTCTCGCCTGTGCCCGTTCGGCCCGCGCAATGCTAGTCTTCGGTCTTGCGCGTCTCCGCGCCGACTTCGACGAGAAAGTCTGCCATGGCCCGGTGTAGGCGATTGGCTTGCTCTCGATTCTCCTTGACTAGGTTCTCGGTTTCGCCGAGATCGTCGCCGAGATCGAAGAGCTCAATCGAGTCGTTCGCCCAGGTCTTGACAAGCTTCCACTTGCCGAGCCGGATCGCTGTCTGTGCTCTGCGGCCGACGGCTTGATGGAATAGTAGGAATTCACGGTTCCGATTGACTTCGTTGCCCCCGCCAAACACGGCGCGAAGGCTGCCTCCGTCCACTTCCTCGGGAAGGCCAGCAGGATAGCCCGCAAGGTCTGCCAGAGTTGGCAGGATATCGAGTCCGGTGACGGGGGCTCGGTTCACGCTGCCGGGATGGATACCGGGACCCGAAACCAGGAAGGGCACCCGGATCCCCCCTTCGTACATTGAGCCCTTCGCACCTCGCAAAGGATGGTTTCGGGGCATGGGAGGAGCGCCCGCGCCAGGGATCGTTCCGCGCCCGCCATTGTCCGAGAGGAAAATCACATAGGTGCTGCCCGCTAGATCCAATTCGTCGATTTTGTCCAGAACGCGCCCGACCGAGGCATCCATGTCCGCCGTCATTGCGGCAAACTCGGGCATGTAATGCTTCTTCCCAAAGCTCCAGGGATTGATCATGTCGAGGGTCGACTGCCGGTAATAGATATCAAGGTGGACAGCGTAATGGGAGATCTGTAGGTAGAAGGGGTTGCGTGACTCGGCTTGCTGTTCAAGAAAGGCGCATGCCCGGCCCGTGATGTGATCGATCAGTTTAGGATCGGCAGCCGCGGCCGGCCCGCCCGATCCCCTTCCTCCGCCCGTTCCGTTGCCTGTGTCGCCGTCGCTGAGGTCGTATCCCATGTCTTCTGGCGCGGGCCGGTCGAAACGGTGGTCCCATTTGCCAAAATGCGCTGTCCTGTAACGCGCGTCCGCGGCCTTGAGCACCTTCGGGATGTTGAGCTGGCGCCGGTACGTGGCTGGCCACGCTTCTTGATCCTTTTGATATAGGTGTCGAGCGGGAGTCTGGCCGACCTGCAGGCTGCGCCTCGTCGGGCAGCAGAACGGAGCCGGCGAGTAACCGTCCGTAAGAGTCATCCCGCTCCGCGCCAGCCGCTCGAGCGCGGGCGTCCGGAAGTAGTCGCTGCGCGACCGCGGATCCCCGGCCTTCATGAGGACCGACGATCCAACCCAGCTTTGGTCGTCGCTCAGGATTACGACGAAATTGGGCCTGTCCTGCGCGACGAGCGAGCCCGCTGCGATGCTGAGAATTGCAATCCTGGGGAGAAGCGCCAGCATGCTGCCTCGATCTTATCGGACAGATGGCCGGGGCTATGGCGGGACAAGCCCGCAAGGCAATTGACTCCTGCCAATCGGTCGGGTCGTTATGCAGAGATTCGGCTCCGGTCGGCGCTGCTTGCCTAATGTGTCGAAAGCCCGCGTTTTCGTGGCCTCCGCGCCGACTATCGGCGCTAAACTATGCTTGGCGATCCGCTTTGAGAGGAGACAGACATGCAGACGACCCGCAGGGAGTGGCTAGCGGCAGCCGGAGCCTTGCTAGCCGCGGCCGATCTCGACGCAAAGGGAGGCCTCTTCCACGCAACCTCGATTAACCATCTTTCGCTCACGGTTCCCAACGTGAAGAGCGCGGGCGAGTTTTACTACCGCGTGCTCGGCATGCGGGTCATACGCGACATGGGCGAAAGTGGCCAGATGAGGGGCCTGAAGCGCAATTACCTCGCGTTGTTTCAAGGCGAGGAGCCCGGCTTGAACCACTTCTCGCCTGGAGTGGACGGCCTCGACGAAGCCGGGGCCGGTGCCATCTTAAAGGAACACGGCTACGAGCCGTTCGAGCGAGCGCCCAATATCTGGGCCTGTCTAGATCCGGACGGGAACCAGAACCATCTCTCCGAGACCATGCGCCGCGAGGACCAAGTCACGGAGGCTTACCGCAAGAACCCCCGGCCCGACTCGATCCTCCGCGCGGTCGACGTGAACCATGTCGCGCTCAGAGTGAGCGACGTAGGGCGCTCCGTCGAGTGGTACCAAGCGCTGATGGGCCTGGATGTGGTCCAGCGGGGCACGACCAACGCGTTTCTCGGACTAGGCGGGAACTTTATCGCCCTGTTCCAGAGGCGGGCGGGCGGAGGCGCGGACCACTTCTGCTTCTCGGTCGAGGACTACGAGCCGGAAGCCGTGCAAGCGAAGCTCGCCGAGCATGGGATCGAATCGACGAGGCGAGAGGATCGAATCTATTTCAGGGACCTCAACGGGCTCACGGTCCAGGTCTCAGGTGAATCTCACCAGCCGTGAGGCTGGCTCCAAGGTCAAAGCGAGACAGGTGAGCGGCAACAGGCCCGAGCGCCTGCGCGATTCGTCGGCCGGCTTCGTGTTGCAACTGCAGACAGAGGCCTTCTGGCAAAGTCTTTCGAACCTTCCATCCGGTCCCAGCGAATACTATATTCGTTTGCCAACGTCCGAGCGAGTCGGAAAGACAAGCTCGTCGCATGCCCAATCCTCGCACCTTTCCTGAATTCTTCCGAGCCAATGCGGGGCCGCCGGAATGGCTCGCACCGAATCTCGCTATTGCCACGCGACGACTCCGCGGCATCAGTCATGAAGTCCGATAGCCTCGACCCCGTCCGAAACAGGAAATCGATCGACACCGGAATGGACCGCGAACGACCGAGCAGGCCTCAGATCGAGTCGGGCTTTACGGAATCCGCGACTCAGCTTCGCGCCGAGCGAACGCTTCACCTAGACCCGCCAGATTTCACCCCGAGGGTGCTCCAGGATCAAATCGGTCTCCGGGCCGTCGGCAGTGCGGTAGAAGCTGGGAAGCGCACGCCCCGGGGCGGTGGCCAGAATGTTCTCTTTCGAGAATCCCTCCCAGCTCTCCCCCCCCCCGCGACCGGGCGGCCAGGCAAAGCCTCGATGTCGGCAAGCGCCAGTAGCGCGCGGAGCAGTCCGGAATCTGAGAGGTAGACCCTTGGTGACTCCACCAACCGCTAGCCAGCATTCGCGGCATGCGCCTTGAGCCGGAGGAGCAGCATGAGGTCCGCGAGCAAGTCCAAGTAGCGCCCGACCGTCCTGCCGTGTGCCGATAGCGCACCGGCTATCCGGGAGGCATTGAAAAACTGTCCCTGCCAACGGGCCAGGATGGTCCAGAATCGGCGGAGCGCCGCTGGTGGAATGCGCGGTCCCGGCTGCGGGACTTCGCCCCCAGGGTAGGTACGGATGATCTCCTCCCGCCACAAGAAGCTATCCGCGTCGGTCTGGGACAGCAAGCTCGCGGGGAAACCGGCGCGAACCCACAGCCGGTCTTGGTTGCTTAGGCCGCATTTCAAGATGTCCAAGGGACTCAGCTCCGGATAGGAGATCCGGCCCGCAAGGCCCTCGCTAGACTGGCCCAGGAAAGCAGCGGAAGCTGAGCCGGATGTTAAGAATCGGCCGTTCCCCGGACCCCGCCTTCGGCCATCATCGATAACGCCGCGAAGCGCCTGGAAGCGTTCGGGCGTCCGCTGAATCTCGTCGAGGACGACCAATTTGTCCTCGTGCACGGAGGAGCACCGCAAGAGTCAGTGAGCTTGCGGATGTCGATCGGGCTCTCGAGATCGAGATACGCGCCCGGCCTAGCGTCGGCGATGGCTCCGGCCAGCGCGGTCTTGCCGACTTGTCGAGGCCCAAGCAACGCAAGCTCTGGGAAGATCCTGAGGCGATATTCGATTTCTCCCGCTACCCGGCAGGCAATCAGTCCCGCAACTATGACATTCCGTCCCGAACCGACGGGGTTTACAGGTCAATTGACGCCTCCGCATCGGGAGAGCTCGCACCATGCTGGGCGATGCAACTCTCGACGCTCCACTCGGTCAATGTGCGCTCCGCTGGGATCCGGATCTTTCAGCTGCGTATCTGATGCCAAGCCTCCCGCGACAAGATGCCGGTCTTGGGCACCGCTTTAGTACTCCTTACGCATGTCCACAATATTGCGCAACTTCTCGCCCGCAGCGAAACGGGCGATATTGTCCTTGTAAACCTCGAGCCGCAGCTTGCCCCCGAGCAAGCCTTGCGTTGCCACGTGAGGCGTTATGATCGCGTTCTCGAACTTCCACAGCGGATGCCCCTTGGGAAGCGGCTCCGGATCGGTGACATCGACGCCCGCTCCAGCGAGCTTCTGGCTGTCGAGCGCCTTCACTAGCGCCGGCATGTCGTAGACCTTCCCCCGAGACAGCGCGATGAAGTAGCTGCCGCGCTTCATGAGTTCGAACTGGGCAGGGCCCATCATTCCCTCGCTGTCCTTGGTATGGGGGGCGCAGACGAACACGGCGTCGGCCTCGCGAATCACCGAGTCCAAGCGATCCGGGTACACCATGCGGTCGAAACTCAACCGAGGCGGGAACTCCTCCGGATCCACGCCAATCACTGTCATGCCGAACGCTCTGGCCCTTCTAGCTACGTTAGCGCCGATGCCGCCCGTGCCAATCACAACGGCAGTCTTGCCCTCGAGTTCCTCGAGACCATAACTGCCTCCCCTCCAAGTCTCTCTTGTCCGGTCAGGGATGAAGTGATTGAGCTTGCGGGTCAGCGCTAGCAGCATCGCGAAGCCATGGTCCGCAATCGCCGCCGAGGAAAGCGTCTGGGCGTTCGTCATAACGACCTCGCTTTCCACAAGCTCCGGGTACAGGTATGGCTTGACTCCGGCGCTCGTAATCTGGACCCATTTGAGCTTCTTGGCGGCTCTGACGACCGCTTGAGTCGGATTGCCGATGATCGCGTCAGCGTCGGCCGCCTCGCGCAGAAGGACGGATTGTCCGCCATCGCGGTCCGTCACATGGGCGACGACAGTCACGTTGGACGGGCTGCTTCCACGCAGTTCTGAGACAAGTCCCGCCGACTGGCCTACAACGAGGACCTTGAGCTCCTGCGCTTGGAGCGGCATGGCGGCCAGGAATAGGAGCAGTGCAAGCAACGTTCTCATTTCAGTCCTCTTCGACCAGCTAACAAGCCAGCCAAGCTAGGATACTACGATCTGGCAGGCCGCCGCCCGGTTTTTCGAGCACTCATTGAATTCGATGGAACAGACTGCCGGGCTGTGCCATGCCGAGACTGCAAGGTATCGAGTAGGGTTCCGGCCGCTGTGCGATTCTTATGCGAGAGGTGGCACCCATGCAAATCGGCATAGCGATTGCGATTCTCGGATTGACGACCCAGGCCGCCGGGTCGCTCCGCGCGCAGAAGCGTGTCGATCGGAACGTCATTTACGGAATGTACTCGGGCCTGGCCTTGCTGATGGACATCCACCGTCCCCAGGAGCCGAATGGCATCGGCTTGATCCACGTCTCCGGAAGCGGCTGGAGCGCGCCGCTGAGCCTGGACGCGCGTCCTCTCAAGCAAGCCGGCCATGTGAGGATCGAGGCACTGCCGCTCGTTCGTCAAGGCTACACCGTGTTCACGGTCAACCACCGCGCCACGCCCCGGTTCCGTTTTCCGTCCCCTGTCGACGATGTGCAGCGCGCCGTGCGCTTCATTCGCTTCCACGCGGAACGCTACGGCATCGATCCCGGCAGGATCGGTGCGATCGGAGGTTCGTCCGGCGGGCACTTAGTAAGCATGCTGGGAGTCCTTGGCGGAGAGGGTGATCCAGATGCCGAGAGCGAGATCGACCGGCTTAGCGCGAAGGTGCAGTGCGTCGTTGCCCGAGCGACACCTTCGGATTTCGCGACGGCACTGGCTGGCAGCGGGGCGTCATCATTGCTGCTCGGGGCTCGTCTCCGCCCGGGAGCGGACCCCGGTTCCCCCGAAATGCGCATAGCGCGCGAGGCGTCGCCCGTCACGCACGTGACGCCTGACGATCCGCCGGTCTTGCTCGTGCATGGCGACAAGGACGACATCGTGCCCTTTGAGCTTTCAGAAAAGTTCGCGGAGGCTCTCTCGCGGGCGGGCATCCCTGCGAAACTTATCCGAGTCCGAGGTGCGCGCCACGGACCTAGCTTTCCGGGCGCGAGCAATCCGCCTGATATCGGCGCGTGGGCCGGAGAGTGGTTCGCAACCCACCTGCTGCATCGAGAGCCTTGAGCCAGCCCGCCGAGTCTTCTTGACTGCGGCCTGCGCCCCGAAGTGCTTTCCATGTGTGGCAATCAACCAACAGCCGCGCTAATATCGCAGTGATGGATCGGCCTGACCGGCGCAGATTCCTCAGGGGAGTGGGCGTGAGCCTGGCTCTCCCGATGCTGGAATCGTGGGCTCCGCGGTCCGCCAGCGCGGCGGGCGCAGAGCGCGCTCCCCTAGAGCGGCTGGTGTGCATTGGCACTTACCTAGGCTTTCACCAGCCTGATTTTTTCCCAGCCCAAACCGGTCCCGAATACGTTTGCTCGCCGGTCCTGAAGCCGATCGAGTCGTACCGCGAAGAGCTCACGGTTTATTCAGGCCTGGACCATCGGGGACGCAACGGGCATCTCGGCTGGAAGGCGTGGATGAGCGGATCGGCCTCCGGCAGCGTCTCGATGGACCAATTGGTTGCGGCCAAGGTCGGCGAGCACACGCGCTTCGACTCGCTTCAGGTCACATGCGGCAATCCGCCCGATCCGGCGCGCCTGAGCTTCACGAAAGAGGGCGTGGGGCTGCCCATGATTGGCCGCCCTAGCGTCCTGTACCGCACCTTGTTCCGCTCGGCTGGCGACAGCGCCCGCATCGATTACCTGCTTGCCACCAACCGCAGCGTTCTCGACGGGGTGACCGAGGAGGCCAAGGCGCTTGAGCGCAGCTTGTCGGCCAGCGACCGCGCGAAGCTCGGCGAGTACTTCGCCTCGGTGCGCGATGTCGAGAAGAGCTTGGAAAAGCAAAGGATCTGGCTGGATCGCCCTGCGCCCAAGGTCGAGTATCCGCTACCCGAGTTTGACCCGGTCGCCCCCGATCTCGCCCTTGAGTGCGAGTCGATCATGTATGACTTGATGGCGCTCGCTCTTACAACAGATTCAACACGCGTGCTTACATTCCTCGTTCCGGGTTGGAGCCAAGTCTTCACTATCGGCGGCCGGAAGCTGAGCGCGGGCTACCACGGCCTCTCTCACCATGGGAATGACCCCGTTCGAATCGCAGACTACAACCTGGTCGGCATCGAGCATGTCAAGAGGTTCGGCCTGTTCCTAGACAAGCTGCGGGCTGCCAAAGACAGCGGTGGACGACCGCTTCTCGATTCAACGGCAGTCGTGTTCGGCAGCGGAATGGGCAACGCGAATACCCACGACAACAGCAACCTTCCTACCGTCCTAGTCGGAGGCGGGTTCCGCCACGGCTGGCACCGGCGAATCGAACGGAACGGTCCCAGCCCGCGACTCCTCGGCGACCTGTACTTGACGCTGATGCAACGTTTCGGCATCGACATCGACGAGTTCGCCGGTGCCAAGCACAACCTCAACGAGGACTTGGTGTGAGGAGCCGCGCATGGCTCGTATCGCAATTCTGATCGTTGCGGCGGCGCTCTTGCCACCGGTGGCCGCAGCGGGAGACGAGATGCCCGCCGTCGCTCGCAAGTTCCTCGCGGCTAACTGCCTCGCTTGCCACACTGGAGATCACGCCCAGGCGAACATCCGGCTTGACCGCGGCGAGATCGATTGGGCGACGCAGGAGTCGATCACAAAGTGGAATCGCGTCTATGACGCGCTCGAGCGCGAGGCCATGCCGCCGCAAGACGCGCCCCGGCCGTCCTCTGCGGATCGCGAGGACATGGTCGATTGGCTCTACCGCGAGCTAATGCGTAATTCCGATGTTGGCGGCACCGTGCCGCGCCGCTTGAACCGCCAGGAATACGAGAACACCGTGCGGTCCTTGTTCGGCATGCCCGGATTCGAGCTGCCTGACGCCTTTCCTGCGGACGATTCAAAGCACGGCTTTGACAACGTCGGCGAAGGCCTCGTTCTATCGCCGCCGCTGATGGCGCAATACGTGGCGCTGGCCACGGAGCTCGCCGACGAAATACTTCCCCCCGACACGGGGCCCGCGCTGGTGCAGAGCAAAGTTTACCAGCTTGGCACCGGAGGCCTTGCCGTGGAGGGCGGCGGACCGGTCGAGGGCGGCAGTTTCCGGCTTGTCTCCTCGCGGAACATGGCCAGCGCAGCCGCATGGCCGGCGCGATTCGAGGCGCCACAGAGCGGTGTTTACCGAATCACCATCGACGCCGCGCCGTTCCAGACCGACAGGATGTTCTACGACCGTCGCGCGTCCGCGTTTCGACTCTCGATTTACGCAAGGCCCAAGACAGACCAGGTCTACGCGCCGTTCGGTGAGATCCGCAAGCTCGCAGAATTCGAAGTCGATCCCGATCGCATCGCTCCGCAAGCGCTGACAGCGGAGATCGAACTGGTTCAGGGGGAGATCTTCGGCATCCGGTGGGAGGACGGTCCGGCCCACTCTGACCCACCAAGCCGGGAATACTCCCGCGCGTTCCTCGCGGATCGCTTGACTAGGGACCGGCTCTATTACGCCGCCATGCTCAAGTTCCAAGGCGGCCAGCGCGGGACCACGCAATCGCAAGTCTACGAAGCCACGCGGTCGCTGATGGAGAGTGGCGAGCTCGACCTGAACGATCCGCGCCTCGACAAACTGCCCGAGGTTTGGGGAGGAGGCCTGTCGAATGGCCCGCACAACTGGATCAAGGCATTCGTTCACGAGGAACTCTTGCGGTTCGGGCCGGCGGTTGACATTACCGACTTGGAGATCAAGGGGCCGTTGCGGCTGATCGAGGACGATGCGTTGCGCGAGCGGAAGGCCCGCACTCGGCAATTCCTCGGGAACCGTCCGCCGGGCTCGACGGATCGCGACCACGCCGAGGCAGTGCTACGTCGGTTTCTGGGCCGCGCCTTCCGCAGGCCGGCCAGCGAAGCACAGTTGCGTGATTACACGGACTTGGTGCTCTGGCACTTGGAAGAGAATTCGGATGCGCGCCCAGAAGACGGCTTGCACCTCGCGGTGCGTCGCGCGCTCGTTTCGCCCAATTTCCTGTATCGCGGGTTGCGGCCAGGTCCGCTCGACGCGTACGATCTCGCAAGTCGACTTAGCTATTTCCTGACGTCCTCGCCACCTGACGGTGAACTAGCGGCTCGGGCAAGTGCAGGTTCCCTGACCGATGCGAACGTTCTGGCCGAAGAAACTGAACGACTGATGGGCGATGAACGCAGCGGAAGTTTCGTGAGCAGCTTCACCGGTCAATGGCTCTCGACACGCTGGCTTCGAGGCATCATGCCCGATCCGCGCTTGCTTCAATTCGGCGACCCGGACAGGGTAGCGATGATCGACGAGACCGAATTGTTCTTCGCCGAAATCATGCGCGAAAACCTACCTCTTCAGCTATTCATCGATCCTGGATTCAGTTATCGCAATGCCCGTCTGAACAAGATCTACGGAGGAGACCTTCAAGGGAACCACATGCGCCGAGTCGCCTTCGAGCGTGGCGGGCGTTTCGGCGGCGTGCTTGGTCTCGCCTCGGTAATGATGGCCACGGCCAACGGCGTCGACACCCATCCAGTGCTGCGCGGAGTTTGGGTGCTCGAGAACGTCTTCGGCGATCCGGCGCCGGAGCCCCCGCCTGATGTACCTGCCATCGCGCCGGATACCAGCGGTACCACCTCGATTCGCGACCAGCTCGCGGCCCATAGGGCGGATCAGACCTGTGCGCGCTGCCACAACAGGATCGATCCCTTGGGCATGGTGCTCGAGAATTACGATCCGGTAGGCCGCTGGCGCGACCACTATCCCGTGTACACCAAGCCGCCCGACGGCGCGGAAGCTCTCAAGCAGGAGTATTATTCGACCGTCGGCAAGGGCGCAGTAGCGGGCCCGGCGGTGGATTCGGTCGGCATACTGGCGGACGGCACGCGCCTTCAAGACGCCGCTGCCCTGAAGCGCTATGTGCTCGAGCATATCGACATGTTCTCGCAGTGCCTGACTGAAAAGCTACTAGTCTATGCAACGGGCCGTCCACTGAGCTTTGGCGACCGCCGGGTTGCCGACCGGATCGTCGCGTCTGTAGCCCGGAAGGGCAACGGGTTTCGGGACTTAATCATCGCCATAGTGCAATCGGAATCGTTCGCTACGAGGTAATCTGGCCTGGCGTTATTGGAATCGACGCTAGCTTTGACAAGCACCCGGACCTCCCTACGAGCGGACTTCGAAGTGGGGGTCCTATGGTGGCGACAGTCGTCGCCTGACCGCGAGGCACTCCGATATACATTCGCGCGTCGTAGCACGCCCTAGTCCCTTCGCTAGAGGCTTCGCCCGTCCTAGCCCGCCATTCGCCACCGACTACGTTGAAATGATTGGAGTTACTACCTTTTCGTGGACAGGTGAGATTGCAGAGGGACGGCAGTGGCAGGGTGCTCGATAAAGCAGGGCGCAAGGAGGCCCCAGACGACAAGCAAGCGAGACTATGGGGCACCCTATCCCAGGGAGTTCCGGGAGCAAGTGGTGAAGGAGGCGCCGTGTCGGCGACTGCCGCCCGCGCGAGATCGCCGAGCCAGCGGGCGCGCGACAACGAGAGACTGAGTCGGCAAATCGCCCGGATCCACGCCGCTTCGCGAATGACTTACGGGCCGCCGCGGGTGCATGCGGAATTGCAGGCGCAGGGAGGACAGGTGTCGCTGCCGCTCTGCACGACCCAGGCGGACCGCGAGGCGCCGGTGGCGCCGGACCGCTTCCGGCGGCGCTTCGAGGCCTCCAGGCCGAACCGCCTGTGGGTGGCCGGCATCACGTATGTGCCGACGCAGGAAGGCTTTCTCTACCTGGCCACGGTGCTGGACGTGTTCCGCCGCAAGGTGGTGGGCTGGGTGATGGGCGCGCGGCAGACGGCCGCTCTGGTGCGCTCCGCGCTGGCCTCGGCCCACGCAAGGATCATCCCGTGCAACCGGAATCGATCCCCGCAAGCCCAGTTTCTAGCCCGACAGAATTTCCGGCATTCACAGCCTTTCCCTAGGGGCGCGAGTTACAGTTCGTGCCGAAGACCTGGGGCAGATGCGTGAAGTCCAGAGTGGAAGGAGCTATCTTTCTCTGGGCGAACTCACACTCCATTTCGGAATGGGCACGCACGAACGAGCCGAATCGGTGGAAGTAATCTGGCTCGGGGGCAAAGGACGACCCTTAGCAATGTGAATGTCGATCAGGAAATCACCATCCACCAGCCCGAGGGTAGACGAGAAGTCAGTCGCGGACCAAACTCGCTCTGATCGCACCAGGCTCCTTCATGCCAGAGAGACTCTAAAGGAGTTCCTCCCGCGAGAAGAGCGGCCGCGGTGCCGTTGGACCCCCTGTCGTCACCGTCATGACACCATGCCCGTCAGTAACCCATTGAAAGAACGTTGGCAAAGATTCGATAAGCACCCTGTACGCTATATGGAAACTGACGATGGACCGCGTAGGCAAAATAGGTATAGTACCCTTCCCCATACTTAGCCGTAAGCCACCCACCGCTTTGGGGTTCTTGCCCCTGATCTTGAGTTTCAATAAGGGGTGTGTAGGCATCGTCCCAGCTAGAGAAGAACTTGGAACCACGCTGCTCGACCCACCCGTCGAAGTCCGCAGACACGATTTTATTCGGACGCGCGAATACCGCATGGTCAGGAACCAATATTCTGACTGGCGAATCTTCTTCGGAAACCTCTTCAGCCCTGCGTGGCAACTCTGCGGGAAAGGCAGCCCACAATCTGGGAATGAATTCTTGGGTTTGGTAGAGAACGATTAAGTTCCCTCCCTGACGAGCGTATTCGAGGAGACGCTGATTGTAGGTGATCAGATCTTGACGCACGGCGTAAGCCCGAGTGCCGACGACAATGGCCCCGTATGCACCCAGGTCTCCTGTAGCTAGGTCACTAGTGCTCAAAAGGGTAACTGTGCCGCCCATCTGTTCGATTCCGCTCGGAACATCATCACCTACCCCCATGACATAACCTACCTTCAATTCGGAAGCTAATTTTACATCAATTCCTCTGACACGAGTCACAGAATCGCGGTACATATATCGAAGATCATAGTCTCTATGACGAATGACTTGATAACCTTGCCGATATTCCCGACCTCCTTCTCGAGCGACAACGTTGAGATCATACGTTTCCGAGAGAAGTTGAGGTACGGCGACAGTGAAACTAAAGTTTTGCCGGGTGTTTGCGTGAGAGAACTGAAAACCTTGACGACTCGGATTGACATTCCAACCGTCAGGCAGTTCCACCACGAGTTCTCCTTCGACGCCACCAGCACGGTTATTGAGGACCTCTACGTCGAGCGATACCGTGTTCCCACTTGAAGCAAGAGGTACTATCAGATTGGCTGGCGAAACGTTAACCGCGAGGGTTGGTGCGACCTTTAACTCGCGAAGCTCGTAACCATACGGGAGATTGGACTCCCTGCGATAAACCACGCCGGCTACATTCACCGATTGCCCGCCAATCGAATATGCAACAGAAGCCGAGAGTGCTGGCATGCGGCCAGCCAAATGCAAGTACTCAGCTTCCTGGATCTTGTATCGACTCTCGCGTATCGATTCCCGTTGGAAATACCGCCCCGAGTAAGCTGCGTCCTCAGGTGTCGTTACGGTGAAGCTTGTGGAGAGAGTCTCTCCTGAACGTAACGACATGCCTGACTGAGAGTCGCCTTCAATCACCCAATTCTCAGTGCCGTCCAGCGAGATTCCCCGGATTTGAATCGGAAGAATGCTAGGATTGGCAAGCGAGACATCGACATGGAATCGCTGGCCGGGAACAACCACGTCCATTGTGGGTGGCCGCGAAAAAGTCGTACTGTCCGTATTGCTACCAAGTGGCGCTGAAACAGCCCGGAACTGCAGCCCTAAGGCCGTGCTGATGGCATCTTGAAACTGTTTTTCTTTGATGCCGAGCAGGAAGATCGCTTCGCTGTTGCTTTGAGCAAGCCTCATGGCATCACGAGCCAGCTCCAGCCCCTGCACTAGGAATGGCACGACCGCGACAGGGTTGCTCACGCTATAGGCCGAAAGCGAGTCGTTTATCCGGCCCTCGATTCTCGAAAGCAAACTCGTCATGCCCTGGGGTGGCGTAGTTCCTAGCAGACTGTATATCCCTGAGATCGAGGTATCAATTCCGTCGAAGAATCCGGCTTCAGTCGCGGAGGTATCCACGTGGCTCCCCACCCTCTCGAAGAACTGGCGGTACGTTCCAAGGGTCTCGCGTCTCCGTCCGCTGTTTTGCGAGCGCTGAAAGCTCAGTCCGAGGGCCGAGAATTCCTGGTAGGTTTCGCCCAGCCAAGGGCTGAACGTTCCGGCATCGATTGCGACGTTCCAGGGGTGATCGGGTTCCCCGCCCCGGACTCTCGCTAATCTTGACGCAAGATTGCTGCGATAGAGCTTGACGGGCTGCCAAGGGGTTAGACCCTCGTCGCGAATCTGTTCCGGGAATCGATTGGGGTCGCCAGCCAATGCAAATGCTTCTTGAGTAATTACACCTGCAACTTCATGGTTACCGTGACCGTCTCTCGGGTCGCCGTAGAAACGGGAGACAAGCACCAGCGGGCGGTTGATACGAATGACTCTGACGACATCCCGCAGAACGTTCTCCTTTCCCCACTGTCGAAGAGCCTCGTCAAGGTTCTTGGAATAGCCATAGTCGATCAGAGTAGTGAAATACTGGTCGTCAAGGCCGTAGTATCGGTCTGAGACCAGAAGTTCCTCAGTTCGGATCAACCCCAGTCCGTCGAATAGCTCCGCGCCAATCGCATTCGCCCCTGCCTCTCCGCGATTCAGGGTCAATAGCGAAGTACGGACCCCTCGCCCACGACTGAGGTAGGTCAATGTCCCGCCCTGTTCATCATCTGGATGGGCCGTCGTGTACAGGACACTTGCCGTCGTCTGCAAGCGGAGCAAGCGTTGCCATAGACCCGGAGAGCCACGATCAACCGACAGCGAGCGCGGCCCGGTCCTTGCCTCGGACAAGGTCAACACTCGGTTAAGAGCCGGATTGGTTTGACCAATCGCGGATTGCGTGAAACCACTTAGAACGCAAGCGACGAATACGCTCCGCAATACTAGAATTCCTGTCCACAAACGAACCCTCATGATATCCTCCCTAAGCTCAAAATCGTCCGTGAGGCCTAGAACCTCTTGAGTAGTATATAACCTTGGGCGACGATCTGCAAGAACCATTGCGTAACGGCGAAAAACTCAACGATGGATGAATCAAAACCTGTGGTGGTTGGGATCTAAGCAGGTGAATCGCGCGTGCCGGTTTCCTATTTCCCATGTGTCTTGGCGAGAGCAATATTGCTGATTCGCGCCGAAATGAACCCGGTACGGACCCGGAAATCCTAATTGATGCCAATTTCACTCCAAAGAACTTTCTTCTGCATCACCAAATGCTCAATTCTATTCCAGATCTACAATGAATTGTGTGGTCGCCGTGACTCTATCGCTGATAGTCTCGTCCTCCTGAGCCTGCAATTGGCGGCAACGTAGGAGAATCTCGCGACCTTTCTTCGAATGACCTAACCTCTGTAACGCCAGACCTAGCCGATAGGGTGTCAACATATGACCTGGATCCTGTCTCATCACTCGACGACACGTGTCCACTGTACCCTTCCAGTCTTGAAGACCGAATTGAATTTCTGCTAGCAGGAGACGCGCTTCAAACAAGCGAGAATTACCTAATGCAAGTTGTATCGACTTTTCAACACGGCCTGCTAACGGTCCGAAATCTCCCTCGCGTAAAGTCTGCCGATATGTTGCTAGAGATCCAAAATACTTAGCCCAAACACTTGTCCGCTTGCGATCGAATAATTATTGAAACAACTCGACAGAATCATCAAAAGAATCTTTGGGCCGGTCGAACGATTGCGGCAGCAACTTATAGGCCATTAGATCCTCTGGATCCAACTTTAAAGCTCTAAGAAATGCCTAAGTCGCTTTATCATACTGAGTGAGGCCAATCGACGACACCCCGGCCCTCACTCAAAGATGCCACGAATTGGGATAGCTCTCGACGCCGCCGGAAAGGTCTAGGCCTGCAGTTTCCCAGTTCCAGTGAATCAGGAATTCGTGGCCAAGTGTATTGATATTCTCTGGAGTTTGCTCCAACACCACTGCTTGGCGAAACTGGTCCATATCCTCTAGTAACTTGTTCTGAGCATCCGAGACATCGCCAAAAATGAGTGGAGCTATGCCGTTGCTCAAATACTGAGCGCAGCCTTTACCGTCCGTGTGACATCTGCGACCTTTGACACACCGTGTTGCGCCAATCCCAGGCTAATTCGGGCCGGCTAGGAAAGTGGCATGCTTGCGACCGCCTACTCTAGGAACTTGTGGCCGGCTCGAACAATTCTTGGCTTTGAAGTAGCAGGCCTACTTGAAGTTGAAGCGGCGCTTGGCGCCGCCGGAGCGGCTCGATCTCTTGCAAGATTTCGCGAGTCTTATCTGCATGTAGCAAAGGACGTTCCGTAAGCGCCTTGAGCGGCAGGACCTTTATGCGAGGTCTTGTCTTGCGCTCTATATCTATCGCGCTCTAGATCTATCAGAACAGAGTAGGCCGCTTCGTAATTTTCAGGGAAGAAGTTACAGTAGACGACGTGGTAAGAAGTTTCGTGAACATTTGGCGGAATTGAGTGTGCATTGTGAGTCATATGAGCGTGTCAATAGCATCGCTGATTTGCAAATATATTGATTTTACATTGAAACTTTCTGTGGGATGATTGGGCTCCAACGCCAATGCGTTTGGGAATTGTTCAATGGCTTAATTAGCTTTACCGATTCGCATCAAGCTAGGAGCACAATTTTTCCGGCATGTGACCGAAGGAGTCTGCAATCTCAGAGCGCGATCGAGATGCTGATTGGCCTCTTGCGGCTTCCCGTTCAGATCGAGGATAATGGCCGTCAATTGTTGAATCTCGGCAACCTTTGGATGAAGCTCTCCCAGTGGCTCGACGACTTGGAGCGCCTCTGGGGGCTCCCCGCGCGGAAATTCGCCAGGGCCTGATGGAAGTCGTCGACGGCGTCCGTGGGCATGGGCGCATCCGGCATAGCCCGGCTTGTCAGGTCAGTGATGACGAGGACCAGCGACATCAACGGGATTCGCAGGGCAAGTCCATTTAGAGCTGCCGAAGCGAGTGGTTTCCTCATCTTGTCTGCTGCCCAATGGGCCGTCCGGCAATTAGCTTGCGGCATGCAGTCAGCTCGATCTCACCGTAGGCAGCAGACCAGTATCAAAGACCATCACGAGCTAATCCAAGCCAGCTGATGTTTGCCAGTGGCGTTCTCTAAAAAGAAACGGACAGGCCCTCGATGCTGTATTCCTTGCAGCAAGCCCGATTTGACAGCGCGCCGAATGAGGCATAGGATTAGGCCAGTGACTGTCGGACCCGCAGCTGCCGCACTGGTCGCCGGACTTTTAGCGCTGTCCGGCATCTGCCCGTGCTTGGGTGTCGGCGAGGCCGAGCAACAGCCAGCCGCGCACGACTGCGGCGGCGAGCCGACCCATCCGAACGGGGGCCCGCAAGACGAATGCGGCATGTCGTGCCTGCGCGATTCCGCCGTCAAGGCGCGGAAGGCCGCGCACCATCCGGCGAGTCAGGACGGGGTCGAGTTGGCGCTAGCGGAAAATCCTTCGGTGGCATTCGCTCCTTTGCCGGAGGCTCGCCAGGCGCGTTCGATTCTCCCGCCGCAACCGGCCCGACCCGTATACATCCTCCTCTCGGTCCTCAATCTATAGAGTCCGGCGCTGCTGTGAACTAGGACCCGCTGGGTCCCCGTCCGCACGCACGATTCACCAGACGAAGGCGCATGCCTCTCCAACAGGGCTGCGCCTGCGCCGGAATTGATTCGACCGTTCGTTCCAGCGTTCCAGATCGTCGCGAAAGAACCCCGGTCAAGGAGGTACGAAATGGGGATTCACTTGGCTGCCGCCCTGATGGTGGCCGCTGCCGCCAGCGCGCCGACAGTCACCACTTACGGAGACGAGCGCCTAGCGGAATTGATTAGGGAGGCTCAAGAGAACAATCCGAACGTACGCCGGGCTTTCGCCGAGTACCAAGCCGCCGTTCACCGCGTGCCGCAGGCCGCCGCGCTTCCGGATCCCAGCTTCTCCGTCACGCAATACGTCCGCGCGATCGAGACCAGGGTCGGCCCCCAGCAGCGAATGTTGGCGTTCTCGCAAGTCTTTCCAGGGATCGGCAAGCGCGCGGCCAAAGGCCAAGTGGCAGCCAAGTTCGCGGCGGAGCGAGACGAGTTGCACCAGGCCGAGCGTGCCGAGATCGCGAGGCAGGTCAAGAGAGTTTACTTCGAAATGGGCTTCGTCGACAGGGCCATCGGTCTGAGCCGCGAGGACGAGGAACTGATCGGGCATTTCGAGGAATTGGCCCGCCGGCGATACGCGCAAGGTTTCGGGCTCCAAGCGGACGTGGTGCGGCTTCAGGCGCAGCTCACGCAGGCCCGGAACCGCAGGGAGCAGCTGGCACGGCAGCGCGTCGATCTGGAGGCGTCGCTGAACTCGCTGCTGGACCGTCCCGCCGACACGCCGGTCGCCGAGGTCCGGCCGGGCGAGATCCCGGACGCGCGCCTCGATCACGAGAGGCTCGCGGAGATCGGACGGCGGCGGAGGCCCGAGCTCAGAGCTGCCCTCCTGCGCCTCGAAGGGCGGGAAAAAGGCATCCAGCTGGCGAGGAGGCAGTTCCGGCCCGACTTCACCGCAGGCGTGACGTGGGGCAACGTATGGGCCCGAGGCAATCCGGATGTCGGGATGCCGCTGCCGGGCAATGGCAAGGACGTCTACGGCGTGACCTTCGGCATGACACTGCCGATTTTCCGAGGCAAGTACGACGCGGAAGTCAGAGAGGCTGCGGAATCTTTCACGGCAGCCCGGCAAGCCTACCGCAGCGCCGCTAACGGGATGGATTCGGCGATCCGGTCGCTTTCGTTTCGGATACAGACGATCCGGAGGCAGATCAACCTCATGGAAGGGACACTCCTGCCCCAGGCCGAGCAGGCCTTCATCTCGACGGAGAGTGCCTATTCAAATGGCGCGCTTGCGGTGATCAGCTTGCTGGACGTCCAGCGCGTGCTGCTGGACGTGCGGCTGGGCTTGGCGCGCCTCAGAACCGACTACATGAATGCATTGGCCGATCTGGAGCGAGCCATCGGCACGGCCCTGCCGGAGGATCATACGTCATGAAGAAGCCAAGCCTCCTCACGCTGGCGGCGCTCGTCGTCGCGGTCCTGGGGGGGAGTCTCGCGCTTTGGCGTGGGCCCTTCCGGGGCGATCCAGGGCCCTCGCCGGAGGATGCTTCCCCAACATCGGTGAATCGGGTTCACACCTGCAGCATGCATCCGCATGTCGTCCAGCTCGGACCGGGGCAGTGCCCGATTTGCGGGATGGACCTCACTCCGCTGGAATCCGGCCATGAGGCTCGAGCCGAATTCGCATCCGAAGGTGTGCGCGTGAGCCAAAACTTCACCCAGAATTTCGCTGTGCGCACGACCAAAGCCGTGCGCGGCCACCTCGGGACGGAAATCCGGACCGTCGGCTACCTAGACCACAACGAGGAGAAGGTGGTCTCCGTGAGCACCAAATTCCCCGGGTGGATCGAGAGAGCGCACGTGAACACCATCGGAGAGAGAGTCTCCGAGGGCGACATACTTTTCGAGATGTACAGCCCGGAAATCGTGACTGCGCAGCACGAATACCTGGCCGCGATGGAATACGTTGGCCGGCTGCGGTCGCGAGGCGCTTACGACGAAGCCATCGGACGGGCCGAATCCCTCCTTCGGGCCTCGCGCGACCGGCTGCGGCACTGGGACCTGACTGCCGAGCAGATCGCTAGGCTGCAGGCCAGCGGCGAACCCACGCGCAAGCTGGAGGTCTACGCTCCTGCATCCGGGCACCTTGTCGAAAAGGCGGGCAACTCCCTAGAAGGCATGCAGGTCAAGCCAGGCGTGACCGTGCTCAAGATCGCCGACCACTCCACGCTGTGGGCCAAGGTGGAGTTCCACGAGCGTTCCGTCAAGGACCTGCGCGCCGGCCTCCGTGCCGAGATCTCCCTCGAGGCCTACCCCGGGTCGCGATGGACCGGCGAGTTGCTTTTCTTCCAACCAGCGATGAATCCCCAGACCCAGACCTTGACGGGTTTCGTCGAAGTCGACAATTCGCGGGGCGTGCTCAGGCCGAAGATGTACGCGGACGTGCGTATCCGCCTGCCGGCGATTCGGAACGCCGTCATCGTGCCCGCCCAGTCCGTGCTGCACACGGGGGACAGGTCCGTCGTCATCATTGCCGCCGAAGACGGTCTCTTCGTCCCGCGCGAAATTGGGGTGGGCATCGAGAGTGACGGCAGCCTGCAAGTGCTGCAAGGCGTCGAGCCCGGCGAGCGAGTGGTGACATCTTCGCAGTTCCTGTTCGATTCGGAGAGCAACCTGCGCACGGCGATCGCGCAGCTTGTCGAGACAGGCGGGAGCGGCACCGCCCCCGATGCGAGATAGAGGGGACTCGCGCGAGGAACTCGAGGCTCCGGGCATGTTCAACTCCTTGATCGACTGGGCGCTCTCCAACAAGCTTCTCGTGCTGGTCGGCACGATGGCGCTGGCGGTTACCGGGGTCGTCTCGCTCGGGAACATGCCTTTGGACGCTCTTCCGGACCTTTCTGCGGTCCAAGTTGTCGTTTACACGGAGTTCCCGGGCCAGTCGCCGCGCATCGTCGAGGATCAGATCACGTACCCGCTCACGACCCAGCTCTTGTCAGTGCCGTACGCGGAGGTCGTCCGAGGCTACTCGTTCTTCGGCTTCTCGCTGGTCTACGTCCTGTTTGAAGACGGCACCGACCTTTACTGGGCGCGGTCGCGAGTGTTCGAGACCCTCGGTCAGGTGACGGCGGAGTTGCCGGACGGGGTGTCCCCCGTACTCGGTCCCGACGCCACCGGCGTCGGCTGGGCCTTCATCTATGCCTTGAAATCCGACCGCCACGATCTCAGCGAGTTGCGGTCGCTCCAGGACTGGTTCCTCAAGTACGAGTTGACCGGCATTCCTGGCGTGGCGGAAGTCGCCAGCGTGGGCGGCTTCGTCCGCCAGTACCAGATCTCGATCGACCCGGTGAAGCTAAGGGCCTACGGGGTACCAATCTCACGCATCAGGGACGCCATCCAAGGCAGCAATCGCGAGACCGGCGGGCGCCTGCTTGAAATCGCGGAGAAGGAGTTCATGATCCGCGGAAAGGGTTACATCGAGTCGATTGAGGACATCCGCAAGATTTCGCTCGGGACCGACCGGAACGGCACTCCGCGCCAATTGCGAGACATCGCGCGGGTCGGGATCGGCCCGGAGATTCGTCGCGGGCTGGCCGAATGGGACGGGGAGGGCGAGACGGTTGGCGGAATCGTCGTCGTCCGCCACGAGGCGGACACGAGGAACGTGGTGGAACGGGTGAAGGCGCGTCTGTCCGAATTGGAGCCCCAGCTCCCGGATGGGGTAGAGGTCGAGGTGGCCTATGATCGCTCCACGCTCATCGACCGCGCCATTGCCAGCTTGCGGTCGAGCCTGACGCAGCAGTTCATCGTCGTCGGCGTCGTCTTCCTGGCGTTCCTGTTTCATCTGGGCAGCGCGCTGGTCGCGATTGTCACGATCGCAGTGGGCGTCCTGATCGCCGGCATCGCAGCGAACCTGCTCGGCATCCAGCTCAATATCATGTCGCTTGGCGGCGTCGCTGTCGCCGTGGGCACGATGGTCGATGCCGCCATCGTGATGGTAGAGAACGCGTACCAGCACATCGCCCGCGACGGCGGGCGCACCTCGCGCTGGGAACTCGTCAGCTCGTCCTGCAAGGAAGTCGCGCCGTCCCTGTTCTTCTCGCTGATTGTCATCACGGTGTCGTTCATGCCCGTCTTCGCCCTGGAGGAGGAAGAGGGGAGGCTGTTTCATCCCCTGGCTTGGACAAAGACCTTGGTCATGGCGACCGCCGCCCTGCTGTCGGTGACGCTCATCCCGGTGCTTGTGGGTCTCGCGGTCTCCGGCAAGGCGGCGGCCCGCGAGCGGAATCCGGTCCACCGAGTGATCGTCGGGACCTACCGCCCCCTCCTGCGCCTCGCCCTGCGCTTCCGGATCTTGACTATGCTACTGGCGCTAGGGCTGCTTGCCGCGTCGTTCAATGCCTTCCGAAAGCTGGGATCCGAATTCATGCCGCCCCTCTGGGAAGGCGACCTGCTGTACATGCCGACGACGCTCCCTGGGATCTCGATCTCGAAGGCACGGGAGCTGCTGCAGCAGACCAACAAGATGATCATGACGTTTCCCGAAGTGGAGCACGTGTTCGGGAAGGCGGGCCGTGCGGACACGGCAACGGATCCGGCGCCGCTCGCCATGATCGAGACAGTCGTCCGCCTTAGGCCCCGAGACCAATGGCGGCCGGGGATGACACCGGAGAAGCTCGTCGGAGAAATGCAACGCGAGGTGCAGGTGCCCGGCCTGACGAACGCGTGGACAATGCCAATCAAGACGCGCCTGGACATGCTCTCGACCGGTATCAAGACGCCGCTGGGCATCAAGGTCGCGGGCCCCGACTTGAACGTGCTCGAGGAACTCGGCCGGAAGATCGAGCAAGTCGTCCGCCAGCTTCCGGGCACCTCGAGCGTTCTCGCCGAGCGTGTCATGGGAGCCAACTACCTTGACATTTCGATCGATCGGGACGCGATTGCGCGACACGGGCTGGTCATCGATGAAGTGCACGAGGCTATCGAGGTGTCTCTCGGAGGCGTGAACGTGGGCACCAAAGTGGAGGGCCTGCAACGCTTTCCGATGCACTTGCGATACAGCCGGGACCTGCGCGACGACATGCCGGCGCTCCGCGAGGTGCTGGTCACGACTCCCATGGGCCACCAGATTTCTCTGGAGCAATTGGCGCGCTTCAGCTACGCCTCCGGCCCGCCCAGCATCAAGAGCGAGAACGCGCGGCCCAACGCGTGGGTTTACGTGGACATCGCGAGCGACCTCGATCTAGCCGCTTACGTGGGCGCGGCTCGAGACGCAGTCGAGCAGGAGGTCGAGATACCTCCCGGCTACTCCCTCGCCTGGAGCGGACAGTTCGAATCGATGCAGCGCGTCGAGGAGCGCTTGCGCTTCCTGGTGCCGCTCACCCTGGCGATCGTGTTCATGGTCCTGCTTCTCCACACGAGGTCTTGGCTCACATCTCTAATCGTGCTGGCGGGACTTCCATTCGCCGTCAGCGGCTCGCTCGTCCTGCTGGCCTATCTGGATTACAACCTGAGCGTTGCGACTTGGGTAGGTTGCATCGCGCTGGCGGGCTTGTACGCGGAGACAGCCATTGTGTTCTGGTTCTACCTGGACAGTTCTTGCGAGGAATACCGGCGCCGCGGCCTGCTCACCCATCGCGGAGCGTTGATCGAGGCCATTCGGGACGGCGCGGCTTCGCGCGTGAGGCCGATCGTGATGACTGTTGCCACCGACGTGGTCGGGCTGGTGCCCATCATGACGAGCACCGGAATCGGAGCGGACGTCATGAAGCGCATCGCGACCCCTCTCTTCGGTGGCGTCGCGACATCCGCCTTCCTTGTACTTGTCATCTTTCCGGTCCTGTACTACTTCCGCGCGGCAGGGTCTCTGCCCGAGGCCCAGGAGCCCGCGGCAAACGCGGAGGAATCGCCATGATACTCGCAGCCCTTTTTCTGCTGGCCTCGACGGCCGGCGCAGCTCAGACTTCGTTCGAAGTCAAGTGGAAGAAAGCACTCCGGCCCGACCAAGCCGGGACCCTGCGAATCGGCGAGCACGGGCTTGCCTTTCAGCCGAGCGGGAAGAAGGCCCGGGAGCGGTCGTGGACTTACGCTGACATCCAGCACTTCGACCGCCTTGGCCCGACGGAGGTGGAGGTTCGGAGCTACGAAGACTCGGCATGGCGGTTCGGGCAGGACCGCCGGTATCGCTTCGTTCTCCAAGACGGCGAGATCGACGACCGACTGCACGAGAAAGTCGTCTTGCGTGTCGGCAAGCCGGCGACAGATCGCGTGGCCCCGCCCCCGGTCGGCGCCGAACTCGAGCTTCCGGTGAAGCACTTGAAGCGAAGGGGCAGCTCGCAAGGAACGCTTTACGTCACGCCGGAGCGCATCGTGTATTCGACCCCGACGCCGAAACGGTCACGGGAGTGGACTCTTGACCGTGACGTGGAAGCGGTCTGGTCCTCCGACCGCTACCGACTGGAGGTCCATGTCTTCGACGGACGGGAGGGCTACGTGCGGCAGCCGACGGTATACCGGTTTGCCCTCAAGCGCCCGCTCGACGGGGAGTTCTACAGGAGGCTGAAGATGAAGCTTTACGATCTGGAACGGGCGCGAGCCCCGGCTCGCTAGGGCCGGGCGAGCCAAGGGGCCCGCTCGGCATGGACTCAGGATCGAGACAGACGCGATCAAGTGCTCGGCGGCCCTGCGAAGAGCGCCACCTGGGCTGGGCGCAAGCGATTGCGCGCGAAACCGTCGAGTCCCGTTGCGCTATCAAACCTATCGTGGGGCGTCCGGTCGGCAACGTCTTGATCGGGCAGGGCCTGTGGCATGGCTGAGAGCGAAAGCAGAGACGATCTGGCGGTAGCACTGGGTGTGGAAGAAGAGCTCTTCTGGATCGACCCGGCGACCCTTGACCTCCAAGCTGACTCTCATGGGCAAACTGCCGGGCACCGGCTTGCCGGGCCCTCTAAGCTCCTGGTCGGAGTTCGAAAGCATTGTGGCCAGCTGCAAGCGCATGAAGTTCATTACGGACAGCAGCGAACCCTGATGGGACATTCGGTCTTCCGCCAAGGACGGAACCGTGGAGTTGCGCATCTGCAACATCTGCCAGCGCGTCCAAGAGGCGATTTGCGTCGTCGCGATCTTCGCATTACTCGTGCGGCGCTTGTTGCGGCAAGACATGAAAGGCTCGCTGCCCGAAGAACCGCCTGCAGAGTTCACCGCGGAGAACGGGTGGCTGGCTAGTCGCTGCGGCGTTCTCGGCGTTCTCGGAGACACCACGGAGGGATCGCATGGACATTCACGACTACGCGACTTCGGCGGCCGAAGAGCTTGCCGAGGATGCGCAGACCCTCGGCTGCGGGGCCGATCCGCGGGGAGTCCTGGACATCGTTTGGAACGGTGACGGGGCCGACCGGCAAGGCGACCACTTCCGCTTGCGCCGGCTCGAAGGCGACACCGAGGCGGAATCTCTGCGGTCCGTAGCGGATCTTGTGATCGCGAAGACCAAGGAACCGGTCGGCGGCCTGTCCAGGCCGAAACGCCGCTCTTCCGGCGGCGGTCCGCTGACTGAACCGGATGTCGGCGCACCGGCTTAGAGCAACCCAGCTGTGGCAGTAGGATAGAGGCGATTATGCGCCTATTCGCCACTTTCCTAGTCGCCTTGCTCGCAGTAGCGTGCAGCGCTCCCGAGCACGAACGACAGGGTCCTCCGCCCAACATCGTGGTCATTCTGGCCGACGACCTCGGATACAACGACCTCGGCTCTTACGGCTCCCAAATCATCAAAACGCCGCACCTCGACGCACTTGCGCGAGGCGGCGTGCGCCTCACCGACGGATACGTTTCGGCGGCGGTCTGCAGCCCTTCCCGGGCCGGGCTGTACACCGGAAGGTACCAGCCCCGCTTCGGTTACGAGTTCAACACCTCCGGACGCGACACCGTGGTCGGGCTGCCCACCGATCAGCGGACGCTGGCCGACATGTTGAAGACAGCCGGTTACGCCACCGGCTTGATCGGGAAATGGCATCTAGGCAAATCCGAAAGGCACCATCCGCTGAATCGGGGATTCGACGAGTACTTCGGACACCTTTCGGGCGGTTCCACATACATCGATTCGCGCATGGAAGGAGTGGAGTCCTGGCCCGCTAGGAACGCACCGACCACGCGGCCCGAAGGCAGCGCGATCTACGACGGCTTCGAGAAAGTCGAGGTGGCTCGCTATCTGACCGATGTGTTTGCCGAAAAGGCCGTCGACTTCATCCGGCGGCACAAGGACGAGCGGTTCTTCCTGATGCTCACGCCGAACGCGCCCCACACGCCCTTGCAGGCGACCGCCGAGTATGCGGATCGGTACCGCGACGTGGAAGAGGCCGGTCGGCGAATCTTCTCGGCCATGGTTTCCTCGGTGGATGACTACGCCGGCGACGTCGTGGCCGAACTGCGCGCGCACGGCCTGGAGGAGAACACGCTGATCGTCTTCTTCTCCGACAACGGCTGCGTGAAGTACCTTTCGCAGGACGTGTGCTCGAACGATCCGCTAAGCGGGTCGAAGCGATTTCATCTCGAAGGCGGCATCCGCGTGCCGTTCATCTTCCATTGGCCGGCGGGCCTCCCGGGCGGTTCCACTTTCGAACATCCGACGATCTCGCTGGATCTTTTCTCCACGCTCGCAGCCGCCGCGGGATCCGAGGAGACCGCGCAGGACAGCGTGAATCTGCTGCCTTACCTGCGCGGGCATAACACCGACCCGCCGCACGAGTTCCTTTTCTGGCGCGCGAAGCCGAACCTGGCCGTGCGCTGGGAGAATTGGAAACTGTGGAAGGTCAACAAGTCCGACAAGACCTACGCCGACTTCACGATTGGGGGCCGACGACTGCCTCAAACGGACTACGCGGGCGATTCTCCGCTTGGCCAAATGACAGTGCTGTACGACTTGTCGGCCGATGTCGGTGAACAGAAGAACGTTGCCGAAGAGCGCCCGGAGATTGTCGAGCACCTCGAGTCGGCGCTGGAGACCTGGAATCGCGAGCTAGCCGAGCCGATGTGGCCCAGCGATCGCTCGACCTTGTACGAATTGCATGGGCAGATGGTGCAGCTCTTCTTCTAGAGTTCCTTCATGCGGTCGCGCGGAAATCTGTTCAACGGCGCACGCGCTGCTCAATCGGAAAGGGACGGCCGGCGATCGTTGAGTCGGCGAGAGTTGCCGAGTCGATCTATGGAGAACGACTTGGCGCACCAGTCGCGCCGCGAGGTTCTGCCGTTCCTGTTCCGCTACCGCCCCTGGATTTCAAGCAAGTACTACCAGCGGCCTTCGCGCGCCTTGATGGAATCGAAATCGACCGAGGTCATTGTTCCCGGAGTCCTCTGCGGACGTTCGCTCGCCACTCGGCGCGCAAGAAGAGGAAGGCTGCCGCCGACCCCTGGCAGCAGAGACCGAGACACGCCACAGCGGCCTGAGAGAACTTGTTGACGAATCTCGCTATTGCAACAGACCCAGCGAACCGAGTCTGCCAGTCCTTGCGGGTTCAGTACCGAAGCCAGGTCCCTTTCAGCGGCTCCTGACCGATTCCCGCCTTGGAGTAGTCGCAGACACCTCCGGGAAATACGTTTCTCAAGCGATCCAACTGGTCCCAGCTGAGCGGCGCTTTGTAGTCGGCAAGGTCCAGCGGCTTCAGCTGGCATTTCAGGACGTCGCTTTCCAAGGATGCCCCGGCCGCGATTCTGGGGTCGCCGCTAGGCGGGTAGAGCTCGCTGCAGGGACCGCCAGCTCCTTGGCTCGCATCGTCGGCAAATCGCTCGCCTTCCGCCGACCAGCAGGCATCGCTCAACGCGTCCGGCCTATTGCGAGAGATCACGAGAGCTGGCTGGTCGCCCGACTTGTCTTCCGCCACAGCATCCAGCCACTGATCCATCAACACCACGAGGTCCAAGCTCGGCGGGGCGTTTGTCAGTACGACCCGGTTAGCAGAGCTGCCATTCGCTCCTCTCAACCGCGCCCCGGTGGCAAATGTTCGCACGCGATCGTGAATGTTCCCGCTCGGATCCTGGTACCTCCGCGCATCGATAATCGGAATCGAGCCGAGCGACCCGCTGCCCGAGTTGACGCGGCCAGTGCGGTACAGAACCCGCAATGCATCGATGCCTGCCGTCGAGCGCTCGGGCACGGCATTCGCGTCGGCATCGTATCCGCCGATCAGTTCGTTGAGCTCGATAAACTGCTCTGCGTGGATCAGGCCGTCATTGAAGGCTTTCAGGCCGTACTGAACGCCCACGTTGTCTAGGGCGCGACGCGCCAGGCCGGTCTCTCGATCCCGCCCGACAAGATTGACCAAATTGTCGTGAAAGCCGCAGCGAACCCCATCCGGCTTCAGCTCGGGGTGATAGACGAGTTCCCTCGGAATCGCTGGGCTGCACTGCTCCGGCTGGATCATGGATGGCGAGTACGTCCTCAACCAGCTCTCGCAAGTCTTCCACGTGGCGAATCCGGAAACGGCCTTCTTCTGGTCCGCGCTCCAGTCCTGAGCGCCGCTGCCAAAGGCCCGGGCCAGCAGCGAGCAATCCGTGACCGGCGGCACGAGCGTCACCGGGTCGGGATAGCTTGCGCCCGGGATGATGCCGTCCAAGAGTCCAGGGTAGTTTTGTGCGATCAGATGCTGTTGCATCGAGCCGCCCGACCCTCCCACTCCGATCGTGTGGACGGGAACGCCGAAGCTTTCGATGAAGTGCTCTTTGACCATCATCATTGTTTCCGCGGAAATCACGTCGTTGCAGTTGTTGCCGAAGACGTTCAGCGAAGAACCCGCAACGGCGTAGCCTTTCGCCAGCGATCCGACGTCCTGGAGCGCAGAACGCAACGAGCCCTGTCGAAAGCCGGCCCGGCAGCCTCCGCCGAATCGATACACGAGGCGCCCGTTCCAGCTAGAGCCGGCGTTCCACGGGTCGGGAAGGCTACTAGCGGGGTCGTGCAGGAAAGCGATCTGGTAGATCGCTCGATTGATCGTCCCAGTCTGCACTCGGACAATGAAATCCTCTTCGCGGCCCCCTGTAGTTGTCGTGCTTGCGATGTCCGAAGGTCGCGCGGCCGAGGGATCCATCGGCTTGAAACCTCGGGGAATCCTGGACCGACGGTTCTCCGGCTGCAGCGATTCGCCGGCATCGGTGGACTTGTAGTAGTACTCCGTCCGGGTTTCAATGCTGCACTTTGCGTCAACGGGCCGCCCCAGGCCTGCGCGCTCGGTCTCGCAGACAAAGGGGTCCTGATGCGGTCCCGAAAACACGGGCCCGGTGTGCGGGTGGTTGACTAACTCAAGCCGCGCAGTCCGGTCGCCCGCCCTCGCCTCGAGCGAGTTCTTGCCGACCTTCAAGCGGAAGAGCCGCCCGATCAGGCGTGATGAGTTCGCACTCGGACGGAAGGAGCGAGTAATGTCTTTACCGTTCAGCTCGACCTGCAACGAATCTCGGCCGAAGCCAGAGACTTCGACCAGCGCATCACCTCCAGTGACCATTTCCGCCCGGCCCGAGAGGACCGAAACATCAAGTCGCTGCGCGCTGGCGACTGCCGTCGCCACTGCAAGCCAGAAAACTGGGTTTGACACTCGCATCGCTCGCTCCATCCATGTCCCGAGAAGACCGTCGGCCCCATCGACCACAATCGCCGCTATCTTAAACTAGGCGAGACATACCTGGAGCGCGGCCAGGTCGCCCATACTACCCACTTCCGGCCAGCTCTCGGAGGCGCGCGACGATAGCTCCGGCGGCATGTTTGGGCAGGCAGCGCCCCCTCGCATCCGGACCGCTTGCCATAGCCGGCCCGCCGCGAATCCGATGGCGAGCGAGGCCGTCAGTCCCGGTCTACCGCGGACAGATTTGCGTCGAGCCAAAGCCCGCCAAGCAAGAGTTGCGCCACCCCACGCATGCTGAGCTCGTGGTCTCGCAATCGGGTCAACTAAGGGAATCGGCTTCTCATTGGCGAAGACCCTGACCGTGAAAACGTTGATGTCCGGCCGAATGTGAAACTGCTGCCGCGCTTTGATGTCGGCTGGCGACTCGTCCCTGCCGGGAACATTCGCCCTCGACGGTGTTGCATAGGCGGGGCGCCGACAGCGAACATCAGCGTCGTCCAAGCGGCGCGGCACTACAATTGGGCGGCGGAGAAGATCGTATGTCGCGGGCAAAGAGAGTCGTCCATCAAGCCATCGTCTTTGGGATCTTAGCGAGCTGGGCTTTGGGGATTAGCGCCAGTGCTGAAGTCCTTGCGGTCTCGCGACCGTTTGTTTCGGCCAAGGGCGACTACGTAACTGAGCAGGACCGCTACCACACATTTCGCATTCCTGGCATGATCGTCGCGCAGGACGGCTCGATCCTGCTTTTTGCCGAGGGCCGTCGAGGTGACGGTAGCGACCCGCGCCGCGATGCAAATGCCCCGATCGACTTGGTCATGCGACGGAGCGTCGATCAGGGCAGAACTTGGGCCCCGTTGGTCGTTGTCGAATCTGGATTTCGCCCGAACGGTGACTTGCTCGATTTCGCTGACCCGACCCCGGTCCGCGACGCGATGACCGGCGCCCTGTTCCTGCTGTACGGTCAGTGGCCGGACGTGGCGCCGACAACCGTGGCGCACGGGCAAGACCCGCGATCTGGTGAGGGAAATCATGTTGTCTGGGTTCGCTCGAGCGCCGACCACGGCAAGACCTGGTCGGATCGCGAGCAGGTTGTGTATCCCGACGAGCCCCACGAGACGGGCGACGGGCTCTATTGGCGGCAAGCGGAGCCGGGGCCCGGCAGCGGTATCCAGCTGCGATGGCAAGAACGCAACGGCGGTCGCGACGGCCGCCTCGTCATTCCCGCCAAGCGTAGCGGCTCGACAACACCGGACGGTCCCGTCACAGTGCGGCCGTTCGTGTACTACTCCGACGACCACGGCGCGAGCTGGCGCGTGGGAAACATTACATCGGGACCAGACGCCAACGAGGACGAAATCGTCGAGCTGACGGACGGAACGGTGCTGCTCGACGCCCGGCAGAACAGCGGCAGCGTCCGCCGCCGCCATCTCAGCAGCGATGGCGGAGTCACTTGGGGTCCGGATCGGCCGGACCACATACCAATCGCTCCGGTAGACGGTTCTATGGTGCGCTACTCGGCCACCCGCGCCGGGCACGATCGCGACCGAATACTATTCTCTGGCCCGCGTGGAGCAGACGGCCTGAACCGCAACAACATCACCGTGTGGACCAGCTACGACGAAGGGAAGACGTTTACGAATCCGATTTCATTCAACCAGGGGTTTGCCGCCTATTTGGTAATGCAGCGATTGGCCGACGGCACGATAGGCCTCGTGGTTGAGATCGCGGACGAGACGGGCGCAAGGTACGGAGGGATTACCTTCTACCGCTTTGACATTGCACAGTTGGAGACTAGCGCAGGAACCGGCAGGTAGGGTGCGCGGACTCCAGAGCCTAGGCGGAGGCTACATGGACGTCTCGCTCCAGTCTGGCTGGTGTTCTTCGCCAGCCAGCTAACCGAATGCTGTCGGCTCGGGGCGACCCCGTGAAGCTTCGACGTTCCGCTCGAATCAGCCGTCAGCCTACCTCCCCCTTAGCTCCCCATCGGAATGGAACTTTCCAGCAGGGAGCTGCCAGCGCGCCGCGGAGCTTGATTGTTTCAGTCGGAACGGGGTGGGTGAAAGCCTTTGCTCCAGCCTTTGCTGCTGGAGTCGCAGGCAAGTCGACGGGACCCTTGCGAAGTACGGGGCGGCAATTCGCCGCCCCGCCGGAAGATCAGCAAGCTTGGCAAACTAGAATCCTAGAGGCAGCCCGAACTGGAACCGTCGCTGATCGTTGCTGGCACTCTGCACGCAACCGAAGTTGCGGTTGGCCGCCTCTCCGTTGGGGTTGTTGAAGTGCCGAGTGCTGGTGAAGTCAAACGACTGCTGCCGAAAGGTCAGCGCCGCGTTCTCGCCCAACGGCGAGACCGAAAAACGGCGCAAGAGCGAGAGGTCCCAGTTGAACAGTCCAGATCCGTCGCGCATTGCCGAGGGTAGCCTGCTTCGGCACTGCAAGCGGGTCGGTCGTGAACCACAAGGCAGTCCCGCGCGGGCCAGCGGTGTCGCACGTTGGTTGGGAGCCCGCTCGGAAGGCCTCGGGGTCGGCACGGCAGGCTCCATTGCTCGCCTCCTTGTTGGACGACCCTTACGATCCAGTTCCGTTCGGCGCCGCTCGGCCGATGCGGACGCTGCCCTAACCTGCGGCTTCTTGGATCCTCCCGACAGGCGGCGAGCGGCAGCGGCTCAGATTGTCCGATCGTGGAGACCGCGTTCCTGCGACCGACATTGGCACCAGACCCTGTTTCCGCTGCCAGCAGCGCTCGCGTGAGAATGGCGAGGTGAGCTTCTCGGCCGGGAACAGCCCAGCTTCTTGCCGATTGGCGCAGCATTTGGGATCCGGTCAATAGAGCTCTTTGGTACCATTCCGCTAGTTCGATGCGGGGCCCTCTTCCACTACGTATGTCTTGGAGAGGCTTGGCCCGGGCGTCTCGACGCCCGGCTCATGTGGGCGCAGAGATGATGCACAGCATGTTTCGTCCATTTGCAGCGGGTTGCCGGTCAGTCTGCTTTGCGGCGGTGACGTTTTGCATGCTGCCCAACCTTGAGGCGGCCGAGCGAGATGTCCTGACGAACATTCTGCAGCCGGTATTTCGACAGAGCTGCGTCAAGTGCCACGGCGCCCACGGTAGTCCAAGCGGGAAAGTCAACCTGTTTGAATTACGAAGTGCCGCAGATCTCACGAAGAATCCCGAACTGGTCCGGGATCTCGTCAAAGCCCTCGACTCCGGAATAATGCCGCCGGGTGGCGAGCCGCCATTGGCTCTGAAGAGGCGCCAGCAGCTGGTGGCCGAGCTGCGGGGATTGCTGCACGATGCCGTCAGCGCCCAAACTGCGTTTCCGCGCACGCCGATCCGGAGAATGAACCGCTTCCAGTACAACAACGCCGTCCAGGACCTGTTCGAGTTGCAAGTGGACGTCTTCGCGCTGCCGGAACGGATGGCGAGAGCGTATGGCTACTTTCGCCCCGAGACCGGCAAGATGCCCGAACTCCTCAAAGCTGGCAGCCGCCCTCTGGGCAAGTCGCAGCTGATCGACAAGCGACTGGCCGGCGTCGCCCCGTTTCCGCAGGATCTCCGGGCAGAGCACGGCTACGACAACCGCGGAGATCACCTCACGCTGTCGCCGCTATTGCTGGAGTCGTTTCTTATCCTCAGCAGGTCAATTATCGAGAGCCAGGACTTCAACGAAAAGACCTGCGCGGCCTGCACGCAACTCTTCGCGCCGCCACCAGGACTCGAAGCCACTCGAGTCACAGTCAGGGAATCGTTGCGCGGCTTCCTGACGCGGGCGTTTCGTCGGCCGATTGAGGACGCTGTGCTGGATCGATATACGGACTACGTCATAGCGCGAATCGAGTCCGGCGGGTCGTTTGCCGACGGCATGAAAGCCGCCGCCTCGGCCGCCCTGTCGTCCCCGCGTTTCCTCTATCTCTATGAACGCGCAGGCGCCAGCGACACGGCGGAGCGGCTCGACGATTTCGAATTGGCATCGCGTCTGTCGTTTTTCCTCTGGGGCAGCATTCCGGACCAGATGCTGCTGGATTTGGCCGCCGAAGGAAAACTTCACGACTCCGCCGTGTTGCTCCAGCAGGCGGATCGAATGTTGAAGGACGCTCGTCTGAAGCGCTTTTGCGACAGCTTCCCGACACAATGGCTGCAGCTGGAGCGTATCGTGTCCTCGGTTCCCGACCGGCAACGCTTCCCTGAGTTCTACTTCGCTAAATTCCGCGCGAGCATGCACATGATGCTGGAGCCCTTGCTGCTCTTCGAGGCGATCCTGATCGAAGACCGCTCGATTCTAAAACTGGTGGACTCCGATTTCAGCTATCGCAGCGAACTGCTGGAGTCTTGGTATCGAGACGGCACTCGCCCCGCCAAGGTCCCGCCGGTTGCCATTCCGTTTCGCCGCGTTCCCGTGACGGACCGGCGGCAGGGTGGCGTGATTACCAACGCAGCCGTCATGACCATGACCTCGAACCCCGTGCGGACACAACCCATCACGCGGGGTGCCTGGATCGCCAGCGTCATTTTCAACGACCCACCCGAACCGGCGCCTGCAAACGTGCCCCCGCTACCGCAGGAGGATGACCCTGGCGCGGAGACTAGCCTTACGCTGCGGGACCGCTTCGAAGCGCATCGCACGCAAGAGGAATGCGCAAGCTGCCATGCCAAGCTCGATCCGCTGGGGTTTGCACTGGAAAACTACGGTCCGACCGGACTGTGGCGCGAAACGTATAGCAGTGGCCGCACGGTGGATGCGGACGGCGTTCTTTTTGGACGACACAAGTTCACCAACATCGTCGAGTTCAAGGACGCGATCCTAGGCGACAAGGACCGCTTTGCGCGCGCCTTCGCGGCGCACCTGCTTGCGTTCGCATTAGGGAGGCAAGTGGACGCTTCGGATGAGCCGGCTCTTGATCGCATCGTGCTGGAATCCGCACGTGCCGGCTACAGAATCCAGCACATGATCAAGCAGATTGTGCTCAGCGATCCGTTTCTGCGCAAGTACAATCCAAGTAAGCTGGGGAGACGAGTGCCCTAACCCGGCCAGTTTCATGCGAATCACGTCCAGACGGTCGTTTCTTCGAGGAGCAGGCGGCACCGTACTCGCCCTGCCTTGGCTCGAGAGCATGGCGATGGCAGCACGGCCATCAAAGACGTCCGGGCAAAAACCGCCCCAGCGCCTAGGCTTCTACTATGTGCCGATTGGCGTCGTGCGTCGCGGCTTCTTCCCGGGCGAGCGGCATGCCGGCCTGCCGGCCTTCAACGGTGACTTCAGCGCGGTCGCGGAGAGCAAGACCCCTGTTGGCTCCCACGAGATCGAGCTGACGCCCACGCTGGATCCGCTCGAGCGGGTCAAGCAAAAGGTCGCTCTGATCACAGGGCTGGACCGCACGTTCCAAATCGGCACCGACGTTCACGCGCAGTGCGCCTCTTGCTTCCTGAGCAGCGCCGCACCATTTACCGTCACATCCTCCGCCTGGCCGCTGGAACGCACGCTCGATCACATCGTCGCGGACGAAGTCGGACACGCGACACCTTTCCGCACTCTGGAATTGAGCTGCAACAGCCATCGGGACAATGTGGAGTCGATTTACTTTGACAACATTTCGTGGTATGGGACTGGGCACGTCGCGCCGTCGATTCGCGACCCGCGAAAGGCTTATCGCAGGTTGTTTGGCACGCAAGAAGTTCAGGAGTTTCGCAACATTACCGACCTCGTGCTTGAGGACGCCCGCTCGCTGCAACGGGAACTTGGGCACGCCGACCGCGACAAGTTTGCGGAGTACTTCGATTCCATTCGCACCATCGAAGAGCAGATGGACAAACTCGAGCGCATGAAGAGCGAGTTGGTCGAGGTCTCGCTCACCGAGCCTCCCGAAGCGTACTTGCCGCGCGGGGCGTACATCCGCCTCATGGGAGATCTGATGGTCGTTGCACTCCAGACAGGCCTGACGCGAGTTGCCACGCTGATGGTAGGCCCCGAGCGTTGGAACACGCCCTTCATGTTCGAGGGCCTTTTCGACAAGCCAGTCAGCCATCATCTGGCATCCCATGAGCAGCAACGATACGGGGACCAACTGCTGAAGATCGATCGGTTCCACATGCAGCAATTCGCGTATATCGTCGAGAAAATGGACGCTATCCAGGAAGCCGACGGCTCGACGTTGCTCGACAATACGATGTTCACTTACGGCTCCGGCCTTGGTGACGGAGCAACCCATCAATACAACGATCTTCCGATCGTCGTGGCGGGCTCGGGTGCAGGACAACTCAAGATCGGCCAGCACCTGCGTTGTTCGGATGGGACCCCCTTGGCTAATCTCTGGCTCACGCAGGCTCACGTCATGGGCGTTAAGCTTGATCGCTTCGCGGACAGCACCGGGGTGGTTCCTCAGTTGCTTTCGTGACTGCAATCGGCCGTCTATCGTCTTTCTGGACAGCCTGACGCTCACCGCAGGAACGACTTAGCGGTGATTCGCTCGAGGACGCTTCTAGCTTCCGCCCAGGCAATTCGCCGTGCCTGCGCCTCTTGGCCGTACCGCCAGGTTGCGGCTAACGGTGGAGGGTCGGCCAACTTCCGACTCCGTCCGGCGGTTCGTTGAGATCGCCTCGCGGAGTCGCGACGCTGACCAGAGCCTCGTCGATACGTTCGGCATGCGTGGGCCGGCCGAGTCAGTCGCCTGTGGAATTGCAGCGATCGGACGCCCTATAATGCGACCGCAGGTTGTTCGGCCGTGAGGATGCACACTCGTCGCGAATTCCTTCTCCACTCGGTGGGACCGCTTGTCGTTGGGGCTGCCGCATCCACTCTAGAGCAGCTTCTGTCCGCGCAGAGTCGCGGCCGTTCCTATCGCTACGATCTCGTCGTCAAGGGCGGCCAGGTCGTTGATCCTTCTCAGGGCCTGTCCGCCCGGCGTGATGTCGCCGTCTCCGGATCGAAGATCTCTAGGTTGGCTGACTCGATTCCGGAGGCCGACGCGCTCCATGTGATCGACGCGACCGACCGCATTGTGACGCCCGGCTGGATCGATATCCACGTCCACGTCTACGATGGCGTAGCGCCGCTCGGAATTCCGGCCGACCCCAACTGCATTGCCAAGGGCGTGACCACGGCGGTAGACGCCGGCTCGGCGGGAGCGCATACATTCCCGGGACTTCGGAAATACGTAATCAACGTTTCCGATACCCGCATACTCGCCCTGTTAAATATTTCGGTTGTCGGCCAGTCGACACTTTCCCAGGACAATCCCTGGGGCGAGCTTCTTGATTTGCGCTACGCCAACGCCGATCTGGCCGCGAAAACGATTGAACGCCACCGCGACGTCATCGTCGGCGTGAAGGTGCGGCTCACACGCAATATCGCGGGAGAGCACGATCTCGAGGTCTTGCGACGCGCTCGCACGGCAGCGGATGCTGTCGGGCTCCCGGTGATGATCCATATCGGAGGATCGCACTCCACGGTCGCCGAGATCCTCGACTTGGTGAAGCCGGGCGACGTGATCACTCACAGCTTTCGAGGAGGAGAGGGCGGGATCCTCGACCCGCAGGGACGCGTACACGATGAGGTGCTGGAAAAAGTCGCTTCTGGCGTCCATCTCGATATTGGACACGGCGCGGGCAGCTTTTCGTTTGACACAGCGGAAAAAGCTCTGGAGCAGGGTTTGAAGCCGGGTACGATTTCCAGCGATGTCCACCAGTTCAACGTGCACGGGCCGGTGTTCGATCTGGCCACAACCGTCTCCAAGTTCTTGCATCTGGGGCTCACTCTGGAGGAGGCAATCCAACGGGTCACGTTCAACCCTTCGCGGGTATTCGGGCGCTTGCATGAGCTGGGAACGCTACGGGAAGGCGCGACAGCGGATATTTCCGTCTTTGCTCTCGACCAAGGGGACTTTAGGCTGACCGACGCTCATGGGGCAACTCGCCTCGGACGTCGCGTGCTGCGCCCCGTTGCTTCGGTCAAAGCGGGAGAACTGTACGGCGCGGCTTCCATACCAACAGAACGTCTGTGACAGCAGCGGCAAACACCGCGGGCGGCTGCGCGGATTGCACCCAGGCCTGGCTATCGACGTGCTGCGCTGTCCCGTCGAGACGCGGATTGAAGTGGAGCCCGTCGGGCGCATCCCGGAGCGCACGGAGCGCGGTGCCAAACACCGCTTTCGCCATGCTCGTACAGACTTTACAGGCGAATACAATGGCTGCCTGCCGCTTCTAGGCTCACGTCCAGGAGCGAAGCGGTTCGCGACAAAGGGGGATCCATTGAGCAACTGGAGCGAACAGCTCGACCGACACGCCGCGATGCCTGCCCGAGACGCCGCGATATCGTCGGAATGCGGCCGGGCGGTGGTTTAGCAGGTGTTCGTATTCCGAAGCCCCTATGCCGCTACGTACCAGCAGCTGCATCACCTCGCCCCAGACCTCTCTTGCCCGCCTCGTCTCTTTCGACCTGCTAGCCATAGGCCTGCTCCTCACCGGGAAGCTTCAAGCTCGGCGCAGCGCCGTTCGATGAAACGTCGGATCTCGTAGTTCATCCGTGTGTCGGCAATTGTGCAGGCAATCTTGAACCGGCGATGCGTCTCACGCGGCAAGTCCACCGTGAGACGAGCCATTTTCGGTTTTTCGGTATCCTGCCCCGCCCCTCCGCGCACGAACGAGGCAATCTCCTCGGACGTGAGCTGCTTCTTAGGTTGCGGCTTCGTCGGGTTCTTCCTAGCCATAGAATTCCTCGAGCTCCTGCATGAAAGTCGAAAACCCGCGCGCCGCGACACTACCGGGAGACCATTCGAAAATAGTCCTGCCCATGGTGAGAGCCTCCGCGAACGGCACGCGGTTGGCTACGGAGGCCCTGAGCAATGGAATGCCGTGATCGGTCATGTGCTCGCGGATCGAGCGGCCGATGACTGTGTTCGGAATAGCACGGGAAACAAGAAACACCGATTTCAGGTTTTCTTTGTATTGCCGCGCTTCCTGAATCCGGCGCACCGTGACCTGGCTTGCCCAGTCAGAGGCCCCGGAAGCCTCCACAGGCATGTTGACCAGATCCGCTGCAATGATCACTGCTCGGCTCGAGGCCTCGGCGCGAGGCGGGCCATCGATCACAACATGGCTGTACTTGGCCGCAAGGCTTAGGATTCCCTGGGCCATGTTGGTTCGAGCAAGCTGCATGACAGGGAATGGCAGGTCGTCCCGCAACGCCGCCCAGGCACTTGCCGTGCCTTGCGGGTCAGCGTCGATCAATAGCACCCTGCCTCCGTGCCGGTGCAGATAATCAGCTGCGTGTGCGGACAGGGTGGACTTTCCAACGCCACCCTTCTGGTTGAGAAAGGCGAGAACCAAGGAACAGTATATCAGTTTAGGCGATTACACAGAAACACTGATCGCTGTGTAACCGCCTAGGAAAACGAGGCGCTCCGGTACGAGCCGGACGCAATTCCTTGACCTACAATGGGTTCCGGCGAGGCAGTAACTGTTCGTTGCTTCCGGAACGTGTTCGATAATCCCCCTTATCGGTCCGGAATGGCCGCGGGAGAACCAGCTGATGTCCGTCACCGCGCGCCTCCCAACGGAGTTCTGTGGCACGATGTGCTTAGCTAACACGGAGCCCGCCCGACACTCGGGTGCATCTCGCGAAGCCGCCGGCTGTCACCCAGGCGGGTCAGCAGCGCCGCAGTGATGTAGCGCCCCGCCCACGCGGGGGAATTGGCTGCGGCGCCTCGGGTGAGGCTACTCCGCACGAAGCGCGGTCATCGGGTCGATGCGCGCGGCGCGACGAGCCGGCACGTAAGCCGCCGCGACACAGGCGACGAGGATCACGATACCGGCGCTCCCCCAGGTCACGACGTCGAGGGCGCCCACCCCGAACAGCATGGAGGAGAGTGCACGCGTCAGGCCGGCGGCTCCGAGCGTCCCGATTACGATGCCGATCCCCGCCGGCTGGAGCGCCGCGCGCATCGTGAGGTTAACGACCTGCGCTGGCCCGGCGCCGAGCGCCGAGCGGATGGCGAACTCGAGCTGGCGCTGGACGATCGCCTGCGTAATCACGCTGTAGACGCCGGCGACCGCCAGCACGAGCGCCAACGTCGCGAACAGGGCGATCAGCAGTGTGCCGGCGTGCCGCTGAGCCTGCGAGGCGGCAATGACCTCCTCCATCGAGCGGATGTCGGTGACGAAGGCATGCTCGTCGACATCGCGAATGCGGGCCCTCACCGCGGACACCTCGTCCAAGGGATCACGCGCCGTCCGCGCAACCAGCGTGATCGCCGATTGCGGGTAGAGGCCCTGCGGGAGGTAGACGTCGTCGGTCGGCGCCGCCTCGAGACCGCCGTAACGAACGTCGCCGGCGACCCCGACCACCGTCATCCACCATTCCGGAGCGCCGACCAGGGGACCGATGCGCTTGCCGAGCGGATTCTGCGCCGGCCAGTACCGCCGCGCAAACGACTCGCTGACGAGAATGGTGCGGTTGTACCCTCGCTCGCCCACCTCGTCCCGCGCCTCGAACTCCCGTCCGGCCACGACCGGGATCTGCATCGTCTCGAGGTAGCCCGGGCTGACGACCCGAAGACGGTAGGTCGGCGCCTCGGCACCGGACGGCGGCACGTACCCTTCGATGGTGCCGGATCCGAAGAACCCTCCGGCGGCCATCGGCACACCCTGGACCACCGCCGCGCCGGTGACCGACGGCAGCGAACGGACCGCATCGATCACCTCACGGGCGAACACGGCGTTGTGGTTCCAGTCGAACTTGTTCTCCGGCAGCGACACGGTTATCGTCAACAGGTTGGCGGGGTTGAACCCCGTCTCCGTTTCCGCGGCGCGCAACGCGCTGCGAACGAGCAACCCCCCGCTCAACAACAGGACTACGGTCAGTGCCACTTCCGCGCAGACCAGCACGCCAACGAGCCGCGTCCGCGATGCGTCCGACGTCATTCCACGCGCATCGCGCCCGGTCAGCCGCTCGCCTTTGATCCGCACCGCCCGCAGCGCCGGCGCGACGCCGGCAATACACACGGCCGCAGCGGCGCTCACCACCGCGAAGGCCAGCACGGTCGGATTGATCGCCATTTCCTGCAACGCCGGCAGGCTCTGCGATAGCCAGGGTCTCGCCAGATCGATGGCCCACGCCGCAAAGACGACGCCCAGCCCACCGGCACCCGCGGCGAGAATCACCGCCTCCAGCAGGAACTGCCGCATGACCCGCCACCTCGGCGCACCGAGGGCGAGCCGGAGCGCGACTTCACGACGTCGGGCGACACCGCGGGCGAGGAGCAGCGTAGCGACGTTCGCGCAGGCAATCAGCAGCACCAGACACGTGCCGACCGACAGCAACACGATACCCTCGCCCGACTCTGCCGCCATCTGCTCGCGCAAGGGCACGACACGGACCTCCCAGCCGCGGTGCGCCTCCGGGTATTCTTCGGCCTGACGTCGCGCGATGGCGTCCATTTCCGCTTGGGCCAGGGCGATAGTCGCGCCAGGACGCAACTTCGCGACGACGCTGAGCAGCCGGGCTTCCTTCTCGCGCGTGTCGGTCGGCCCGACGAACCGCGGCACCCAGAAGTCGATCGCGTCGATGACAGTGGCGACGCCGAGCTCGAAATCGGCCTCGAGCGGGGGAAACCGGACGGGTGTGATGGCGACGCCGAGCACCGTGAAGCGGGTTGGACCGACGCGGGAGAGATCCCGGACATTGAGATCGAGCGCTCCGCCGACGAGCGCTTCGTTCGCATCGAAGACACGGCGCCAGACGTCTCGGCCGAGCACCACCGTGGCAGCGCCGCGATCGTCTGCGGCAAAGGTGCGCCCGTTCACCTTCACACCGAACACCTCGAAGAACTCCGGGGTGACTTGCAGGCCACTCAGGCGAGTGCTCCGCCCGCCGTCGATCACGTCCAACGTGGCCCACCGGTAGCCCGCGATCGCTTCGAACGACATCGCCTGAAGCTGCCAATCAGCGAGCGTTCCCGCCGCCGCACGCGCGAACGGGAAGTCGGCCCGCGGTCGGACGCTGCGCAGCGTGACGAGGCGTTCGCTGTCCGGGTACGAAAGCGGCCGGAGCAGGAGCGTTTCGCTGACGCTGAAGACCGCCGTCGACGCGCCGGTCCCGAGCGCTAGGATCAGAACGGCGGCGGCGGCGAAGCCGCGGTTGCGCCGCAATTGGCGCAGGGCGCCGGCAAGGTCTTGCGTCAGGTCTTCGAGACGGCGGAAGGCGAAGACGGCGGCCCTCCAGCGGTGCATGCCGGACAGCTTAACAGGGCGGAATGGCCGCTGAAACCCACCGCCGAGCCCGGCGGCGCGAGCGACAGCCTCGACATGCCTGGTGATCTGCCGAGTGCTGCTCTCGACCACAGGATCCTCTCTCCGCACACCCCGGGTCTGCTCTTCCAGCTCTAGCAACGTCCGTCGGTACTCTTGGATGTCCGGTCTCCAGGGCCACCTTGGTCTCGACCGGGCTCTCGATCTGCCCCCACTGCCACTGCGCCGGGCCCCAGCTCCCCAGCCCCAGGCCGGTCACGATTGCGATGCCCGCCACCAGCGGGCGCGTCCAGACCCTCAGAAGCGTCGCGCCCAGACGACTCGTGGCCGCTTCCGTATCGCGCTCGATGGTACTCAGCGCGGCGTCGAATCTCGACGCCAAGCGCTGCTCGAGCTGCTGCAGCCGCTTCGAGGCTCGCTCCTCGATCCGCTGCATCTGGCGCTCGAACAGATCCTCGATCTCCCGCTCCCGCGCCTCGGCCTTCCTCCTTGGTCTCTCGCCCAGCGAGCTGGTCGGCCTGGAACTCCTGCTCATAGATCGCTCCTTTCAGTCGCCACCGCTGCCCGCTTTCCGGATCCAGCGCCGTGACGTAGTTCCTCCCCTGACGCGGGATTTCTAAACCGAGCTCCTTCAGGCCCTCGACCACTCCGGACCGGTCCTCGATCACGCCCTCCGTGATGCCTTGCAGCAGGTAGTGGGTGATCTGCTGCCGCGGATCCGGCTCCACCGCCAGCGCCGCTCGCACGGCCGCCTTGTCCACGTACGCCCGGTAAGGGCCCGGCTGCACCGATCGTGCCTGCTCTGGATCGTCCCGGCGGCTCCACCCATGCTCGGTGTTCGGCCAGTCCCGTAGAGGGTCGAACGTCTTCTGCCACCCCGGCGGCGCGATGTTCAGGCTCTTTCCCGTCTCCAGGTCGCACCGCGCCGCCAGCACGTGCACGTGCACCCCGCCGTCCCCCTCTCGGTGCAGCACTGCCGTCCAGGCGTCGCGATCGCGTTTGAGCCCGGCCCAGGCCAGCTTCTCGAACTCGTCCAGGGCCTGCCCGATCTGCTCCTCTGTCGGCTTGTCCTCCGGCACCCATGCCAGCACCCCCGAGGTGTACCGGTGCTTGTGCTCGAGCGAGTCCGCGACCGCCGCCACGTCGTCCGGATTGCCTCGCAGGACCTCCACGCCCTGGCGCGGCTCCCCGGAGTGGTCGCGCTCCCCTAACAGGTAGCGCACGGCTCCCGTCGCGCTGCCGGTCCCCCGGGAGAGGAACTTGAGGTGCGTACGGCCTCCTCCGCAGTTCCGCCAGCTCGCGCTCGATCGCCGCCAGCTGCGTAACCACCTCCACCGCTTCGGCCGCCGCATCGCCCGCCGCCGTAGCTCCGACAGCGTCACCCCCGCCGCCGCCTTCGTCCGCCACTCCGCTAGTTCCGCGGCCGTCACCCGCGCGTGCGCCACCTTCCCTGCGGCTCCTTCCTCCCTCGCTTCATCCGCCGAGCTCCCCTCGAGTTGGCCCGCGCAACAGCTAGGGGTGTCGGGGCAAGGCCCTGACGCTGGTGTGCAGGGGAGCCAAGCTTTCCGCGAGTGGTGCAGGACGCGATAGTCCTGCCGGGGTCTCGGGGCGGTGCGATGAGCCGGGTGGGTTCGAAGGCAGGACGGGTACCCTCCATCGCCAGCCCTATTGGAGCCGTGCCGCGCAACCCAGCCCTCCAGGTCCGCCTCCCCGCCGAAGCCTTCGAGCGCCTCGTCTCTTTCCGCAGCCACCGCCACCTCAATGTCTTCGCCTGGGCCCGCCACGCCCTCCTCGAGGCCCTCGAGCGCGACTTCCCCGAACCCCCAGCCAGCCCCGACTTCCCGCGCAAAGACGGCGGCCCGGACCCCGGCAGCCCGCTCGCCCCCCTCCCTGGATGGCGCCCCGACCAGCAAATCGACCGCTTAGCGCCGCCGATGGACATTGCTGTCCCCCGCCAGCCTTGCCTGCGCCGATGATTCCCTCCTGGTGGTAGTCCGTCAGGTCAACATTAACCGGCTTTGAAATCGGGATTTCAACGTACGCTCCAGGCCCTGCGCAGGGTCAGAGCGTCACCAAAGCCAGGTGAGTTCTAACATGACGAATGTCCTCCAAGACATTCGTCGGGATCTAAGAGGGACACAATGAGCAGTCAAGAGGAAGCAAGGATCTTGGCGGAACTTGAGAACCTGGCAGGTCAGGTCAGCACCCTCCGCTTGGTTGTTGCCGGACTACTTGCTGGACTGCCTGAACCTAATCGATCCTCACTTGTGCGCATCATGGGAGAGGAACTTGACTCCATTCCCGATGACACTCGAGCATTGATGTCAGAGGGCTTTGACAAGGGCGCGTCCATCGTCAGCCGCCAACAACACAAATACCGCGACCCGCCATACTGGGGGAACTAAGGTGGAAGTCTACGGTGCGTCGACTTCTCACTTGGAAGAGTCTCTTTTGTAGATGACCCGGGTCCTGTTGAACAGAAGGAACCCGCCCGCAGCGATCGGGGCGGCGATGCCGAGGTTCAACAAGGCATGCCCGCGCGAGTTCAAATCCAATGATTGTCCTCGCACCGCCGGGGCCAGGGCGTAGATCCCGAGATAGGCACCGGCCGTGGCGAGATGGCCTGACAGGCGCTTCAATATCGGTCGCCGCACCCGAACAACCGTAACCTGGTCTCGTTTGAACGTCCTGCTCACGCCGGGAGACACCATGAGCACGATGGACGTCGCATCAGCGCTTACCATCTTCCCCTTCACGGTCTCGTACTTGCTTCTCCCGGCGGGAGGTTCCCAATCGCTCTTCAGGACCGTTCGGGTCCGCTCCGGCTGCGCTACCACCCTGACCCAATCCGGCTTAGGGCCCTTCCAGATGGGTTTTAGGCCCTGGTTGCCGTCGCACAAGCCTGCCTGACACAGCAGGGCCGGGAGTAGAATTCCGGCTCGTCCAACGATCGGCACGCGGCATCACCAATTGCTGCAGTAGCCGCTTCTGCGAGCCTGAACCTGCATTCTGGACTGGGCGGTCACTCCGGTTCCCGGAGCTGCCGAGGAGGTCTGGTCTTCCCAACTGGTGGATTCGTCGTCACAGCGGGAATCGCTGCAACCGCTGAGAGTGACTTCGGGATACGGGAAGTACAGCGTCGTGACGAAATCATGGCCGTCCCAGTCAAGCTCGCATGGCGACATGTAGTTGGAGGAGTTCAGCGATACCATGTAGTCGTCCAGTCCTCTGCAGCCCCTGTTGGTCGGCTCACTCTAGCGGCAACGGACCGAGCGGTAGCGGTACCGGATGGTGCCATGCGACACTTCGTCGTCGGAGAAGTTGCCGGCATAGGAGCTTCCGTCCCACAGATGATACAGGAAGTTGGGAGCTTGGTACTCCGCGACCGCCGTCGTGCAGGAGTTCCACTGTCGCTTGGTTTGCGGGCCGTCGAAATGGTTCCAGCCACGGTACTGGTCCGTGTCTCGTATACCTGAATAACTGAGACGATACGCCCCAGTTGCGCTACGGCGCTGAATGCATGTCGTAGCCGCATTCGACGTTCACCGACCCTGAATTATCACGATTCCTGGTCTTTGCCACCAGCTTGATTCCACAAGCCTCGTTGCCGCCTTGAGCCAGCAGAACCGGCTCGAAGGCCATCTGGAAATTTGCGATACACATTTTGCGCAAGATCGTTTTCGTAATCCACCACCGAAGCGCAATCGAGGGATGCCCCGGGCTGCCCCTATAGGACATCTAGAGGGTGGGTTGTTCGTGCAAGACCAGCCCTGCCATAGGCGATCCACTTTCCCCTCATAGCTGCCCGCGGCGGTTGCGGCCGCCAGATCGGCCGTCCCGCTCCCGCGCCGTGCATTTCCTTGCGAGCTTCCAGCACGCCATCACGCCAGAGGGTGTGCTGGTCCCTGCTGACATCGCGACCGTAGTGCTCGATCTTCCAGAACAGCTCGAGAACGGTCGCTCAGCAACGCCTCCAGACGAGGGTCATGTCGGGCCTTGCGGTCATGCTCCGCGGCGGCCGGTAGTCGATTTCGCAGCATCGGACGAGCGATCGGTACAGGTGGCTTGGCTTAGTACAGTCGGATTCCCTTCTTGACGGAATGGATCCGGTCAACTGAATCTGGATACACAGCTTGCGCCTGCTTCAGCGCTCTCGAGAAAGCACGCTTGAAGTCCTTGAGCTGCCCATATTCCTGCCCCATGTCCTTGTGCAGCTTGTCCCACCGGACATCCACGCTGCCATCGATCCGCCACATCCGGTGGGCCAGCCAGGTAGAGGCATCCATCGCCAGCGGCGATCTCATGAAAGGGCGATACGCCTTGAAATCCAGCGGCATGCCGCGACCGATAAGGGTTTGGTAGAAATCGTAATCGAGCAGCCGCTTGCCCGGCCAGAGCCCCTGCTGGCCGCCTAGCCCGACCTTCTCAAGAGTTTTGGATTTGGAGGCGTTTTGTCCATTTGGGGTGGTTGGATAGCCTGGCAATGTTGCGTGGGGTGCTGGATCCGGGCAGAGGCCGGGCAAGGGTCGCCAGATCCGCGGTTGCCGGGGTCCGTTTTGTCTTGCCTCCCGGCCTGCCGACGCAGTGGTCCCGCTGACCTCCGACGGGGCTCGAGACGATGGCTGCCGTGTCGCGGCTAGCAGCGCAGGGGCAGGCTCTGGAGACGGGCCAGCACCTGTCCGAAGAGGCCCGCTTCCGGGAAGCCCTCGTCGAACGACAGCCGCACGGCCCGCACGCTGACCCGGATCCGCACGCCGATCTTGAGCAGCTTCAGGCGGATCGTGCCGCATTGCGCCCGCGCCAGCCGCGTGCCCCGCAGGCCCCGGCGCCGCAGCAACTCCAGCAGCGCATAAGCGAACGAGGCGAAATACAGGCGCAACTGGTTGGCCCGCATGGTGTGCGCCGAGGTGCGATCCGCGAACAGCGCCAGCTGCTGTTCCTTGATGCGGTTCTCCATGTCGCCCCGCGCGCAGTACACCTGCTCGTACAGCGTGCGCGCCGCCATCCGCCCGGCCCCCAGCGACGTCACCACGAAACGCGGGCTGGCCCCCCGCGGCAAATGCTCTGCCTTGCCGATCAGGCGCCGCTCGCGGCTCCAGCTGTCCAGCGTCCGGTAGCGGAAGTCCTGGAACACCCGCGCCGCCTGCCCCGTCCGCTCGCATGCCTGCCGGGCGCGCTCCATCGCCGGGGCCAGGCTCCGCTTCAAGCGCGCATTCTGCGCGATTCCCAGCACATGCTCCACTCCCTGCGCCTCGCACCAGGCCAGCAATTCCTCGCGGCAGAACCCGCTGTCCCCGCGCAGCCGGATCTCCACCCCCGGCCAGCGCTTCCGGATGCGCCCCGCGATGCGTTCCAGCTCCTGCACCGTGCCCTCCGCCGCGTCGCGGTCCGCCGTCCGCAGGCGCGCCCCCAGCAGCTGCTGGCCGCAGAAGATGTACAGCGGCAAGTAACAGTAGCTGCGGTAGTACCCATGGAAGAAGCGGCCTTCCTGCCGGCCATGCAGCGGGTCATCCGTCGCGTCCACGTCCAGCACGATGCGCTCCGGCTGCGCGCCGTGCCAGTCCAGGAACAGGTCCACCAGCAGGGCGTCCAGCCGCGCGGTGTCGGCCACGATCTTCTTGCAGCGTTCCCCGGGGCCCAGCGCCGCCCCCGTCAGCTCCAGGCGGTTCAGCGTGCTCTTGCCCGGCGGCCAGCCCTCCCAGCTCGCCCGGCGCCGCCCGCGGCCCGCCGCCCCGCACAGCAATGACCACAGCCTGCTCTGGCGCAACGTGTCGTGATCGTTCAGGTCCTCATAGCCCAGCGCCAGCCCCAGCACGCGCGCTGCCAGCAGCACTTCCAGCGCATGCTGCGTCCGCCGCGGGTCGCGGTGATCCCGGAAACACGCACTCAACCGCCGGAACAGCCCCGTCCGCAGCGCCAGCTCGCGCAGCAGCAGCCCGCCGCCATCCGACCCCAGTTCCCCGCCGTCAAACCGCCCGACTACACGCTGCCTTCGCAAGCCTGCGAACTCCAAGCGTGCTGTGCTACACTCTGTCGTCATAAGGCCGTCGTCCTGCTACGTGGTAGACACGGCCTTATACCCTACTCCTCGTGAGAAATCCGGGCTAGGCCTGTTGTGGACCAAGCCTCGAATGACCTGATCGGCTCGCCCTTGTAATTGATGTATCTCGCTCCGTACAATGCTTCCAGCTGCATTCTGCAAGCCGCAAGGGCTTGGGCTTGATTCTTGGAATGCGTATATGTTCCCTTTTTGCCGCCTGACACTCCGGAGACGTCCAGCCGCTCGACAAGGTACTTGCGGACTGACTCGCGCAGGTCTACCTCTCGTGTGCGGTTTCTCACCGCGAACGTGCAGATATCTGCCAGCATCAGCCGGGGCCTGGATCCGTAGGGCAGGGATAGCTCAGTCCCGCCGATCTCGCCCGATCGCACTACCAGCGTTGCTGCCCCACTCGTGCGCGAAAACCGTGTTGCGGGGGTACCGTCGGGGTTCTTGGGTCGCCCCCGCGGCAAGCCTACCTGGGCAAGCACCGCATGCAACCAAGCAATCTGTTCGAAGCTGTCGCTATCTCCATCGAGTGCCAATCCGCCGTCTTTGGCTAGTTGCGATTCCGGGTCTTCCCGTTCTGCTTCGAGCCGCGGATTGCGCAGCTTGCGCCTTCCAGCATTCAGATGCGGTCCGACGATGACTCGACTGTTCGGCGCTTCGCTGGCTAGGAACGCGAGTGCTCGACATTCCCTGCGAGAGAATCCGATGAAACGCGCTGCCGGTCTGCGAGTTGGTTTCTTGGCCGCAATGGGTCTGGCTGCGGTCGTCTGCTGTTCCCAGCAAGCCGCGTCCATCCGAACGCGCCACGCGGTCGACCTAGAGGTCACGGTCCGCCGATCCGATACGGGCGAACAGATTCCCGCGCGCGTCTATCTGTTCAAAGGGGGCCGCGCCTTCAGGCTGAGCCCCGTCGATACCATGCTGCCATTGCGACCCGACCTCTTTTATCGCGAGCGGGTCTGGCGGCGAGGGACCCAGCCCGATGTTCTCGAAGTCACGGCGAGGGATCGTTCTCATTTCGTCCTGCTGAGCGGCAGGGCCAGCTTCGAGCTGCCCGCGTCCGACGACTACCGTATCGAGGCCTACCACGGAACCTTCTTTCGACCCGCGGTCACCGATTTCGCATTGGAGTTTGGCGAGGACCTCGAACTCGCCCTGGATCTCGATCCGATTGCACCGGACTCGCAAGGACAGTGGCTCGCCGGAGACGACCATATCCACCTTGTGCGCGAACCGGAAGACGATCCGCTCTTCTTGCGGTGGATGCAGGCCGAGGACCTAGCGGTTGCCAATTTCCTGGAACTGCAGCGGCAACAGCATGCAGCGATGCAGTGGGGTTTCGGAGAGGAAGCCGAAGCCCGTGCGGACGGCTACTCGATTCGCTCCGGACACGAGTCTCGCAGCCGATTCTACGGCCACACCCTGTTTCTCGGCCCGAGTCGAATGATCGAGCCGCTGAGTATCGGATTGGAGTACGCCAACGCGCCGCGAGCGTTTCCGAATCCGATGGTGCTCTTTGCCGAAGGAAGAAGACTCGGTGCGTTGACGGGTTTCGCACACTTTGACGGCAGCCAGCCCAACTCAACGCTGCTGATGAACCTTGTCCACGACACGATCGATTTCGTCGAGGTCTTTCAGTTCGGCATTCTCAAGACAGCTCAATGGTATGAGCTGCTAAATGCCGGTTTTCGCGCTGTCGGCCTGGCGGGAAGCGACTTTCCGGCGAATCTCGGGCGGTTTGAGTCCTGGCCCAGGGCGCTGGTGCCGGCCCGGCCCGGAGAGTCCGCATATGCAGCGTGGGCCTCAGGCGTCCGTCGGGGTGAAGTGCTGCTTACTAACGGACCGCTGCTCGAATTTTCGGCGAACGGCCAACGCTGGGGCGCAAGCGTTTCTTGGAGCGGTGATTCGCACGACGTTCAAGGTCGGGCCGAAGCCGCGTATTTTCGGCCCATAGAGAGCATTGAAATCGTGCGCAATGGAGAGATCGTCGCCCAACAGCGCGGCGATGGGGCGGCTCAGCAATTGCGGCTCGACTTTCGATTCGAATTGAATGAAAGTTCCTGGATCGCCGCGCGCGTCACTGCGCAATCGACGGAAGGCGAACCCCTCATCCAGGCCCATACCAACCCGATCTATTTCCAGCGCGACAGCCAACCCGTCAGCGTGCATTCGGCGCAGCAAGCCCTGCAAGACCGGTGGCGCAACGAAGCCGCATTCTACCGCTCGGGAAATCTCAGGTTTCCCGGCGAGCAATCCTTTCAGCAATTTCTCGCCGGCGTCGACGCGACGTCTCGAGAACTCGCGCCATAAGACGGCCTCCGCGCATTCGGGCCCGCACATCCAGCGACCGGAGAAGGCCGCGCTTTGACGTCGCCGGCTCGTATCTCATCTTGAGTTGACGATCCGCTATCATTCAAGCGGGCGTTGTCGAGCGGACTATCGCTGACGAGTTCCAAGAAGGCTAGAGACGCGGCGAGTTGCAAGCTCGGCATCTCCCGAGGAGAGGACATCATGGCGTTTGATCGAAGAGGGTTTCTTGCCGCGTCACTCAGTGCGACTATGGCGTCCCTGCCTACTAAGGTCGCACGAGCGCAGGCTTCTTCCCGGGCCGGCGATGGTGGCCACCTCGGGATCCCGGGTCCGTACCCTGGCCGGGTCATCGCAGTGCATCACCCCGACAGCATTGCGTCGGGTGCGTACCAACCCCAGCCGGTCGAGCGGATGATGGATCGCGGCATGTGCGAGCTCACCGGTGCTGACAACTCGATCGATGCCTGGAGACAGTTCTTCGAGCCTGGAGACGTTGTTGGCATCAAGCTGAACCCCGTCGGCATGCCGCATGTCATTTCAGCGCCCGAAGTGCTGCACCCTATCCTTCGAGCGCTGGAACAAATCGGCATCCCACGCCGTGACATCGTTGCCTACGATCGCTACGGCGAACAGTTTCAAAGAGCCGGCTTCGTGGACTGGCTACCCGACGGAGTCCGCTGGACCTCGGGCTCACCCATTAGCCCCAAGATCCAGCTCGACATGGGTGGTTACGATCGCGACGTGTATATGGAGATGCCGCTCGTCCATCCCGACTACGCGTCCGACTACGACTTGAGCGACCCGCACACGCGACGCTCCTATGTCGCAAAGTTCCTTTCGAAAGAAGTCAACAAAGTCATCAACGTCTGCGTTATGAAGCATCACCAGTCCGCTGGCGTCACGCTCGCGTTGAAAAACATGTCGCATGGCCTGGTCAACAACGTCAGTCGCAGTCACGTATCCCCGACAGCGAACGCCTGCGGCATTTTCATCCCCGCGGTTGTGGACCTCCCGATCATTCGAGAGAAACTGGTGCTGCATATCCTGGACGGTGTGCAGGCGGCGTGCCACGGAGGTCCCGGTAGCAGCGTTGGACGGTACATGTGGGAGCACAAGACGATGTACTTCGCCACCGATCCCGTGGCGTTGGACAAGACAGGCTGGAAGGCAATCGACAAGAAACGAGCCGAGGTCGGACGGCCGCCCATCGCCCTGCTCAAGCCGGATCAAGACAGCCGGTGGCTCAACGCACAGGTCGAGCATATCGAGCTCGCGGCCAACTTCGGGCTCGGCGTCTTCGACGATACGAAAATCCGATTGAAGCGAGTCGAGCTCGGTTGAAGGCAGGATTGAAGTAGCGAGTCCCCGCTTGGGGCTCGGCGCCCTACAGCAATGGCGCGTCCGTTCGATGACCGCTAGGTTATGCTGTGGGGCATTCGGCTGGACGCGTAATTCCGTACGCCAATCTATGCTTGCAGAATCATTCAGGCCGGTCTTGGTCGACCCCGGTCGTCCTAGGCGGCTGTCAGCTGGGCGGGCTGTACGGGAACGCTCGAGGCGATTATTCGCTCAGGGAATCGCATTCGTTTTCCTAGGAGTTCCTGTGGTAACGGCGAATCAAGCCGCATTGCGGGTGGAGAGGCTGCTAGACACCCCCATCATTACGCCGCAGACCCATCCGAGTATCGGCCAGAACATCCAAGGCCCGTCCTTGATCCGCGTCCCCGAATGGATCGAGGATCCGCTCGGCAAGTACTACCTGTATTTCGCCGACCACAAGGGCAGCTACATACGGCTGGCATACGCCGACAGCCTCCGCGGCCCGTGGACGGTCCATCCGCCAGGGAGCCTTCAAATCGAGAAGTCGCACTTTCCGAGCGAGCCGCCTCCGGTCGATCCTGACGAACTCGCGAATGCGAAGGCCCGCCGCGCGGCGACATACGGCGGTAACAAGCTGCCGCATTCCATCGAGAAGGAATTCACTGCCCCGCACATTGCATCCCCAGACGTTCACGTCGACGAAGCGAGCCGTCGCATCGTGATGTACTTCCACGGCTTGGAGGGTTTCGGGCGACAAGTCACACGGGTAGCGCTTTCCGACGACGGAATTGACTTCCACGCACGCCCGGAAATCCTAGGCAGGACGTATCTTCGCACTTTCCGGCACCTAGGAAGGACTTATGGCATCGCAATGCCCGGCCAAGTGTACCGGTCGAGATCCGAAGACGGCCTATCGAGCTTCGAGCAGGGACCGCTCCTATTCAACCCCGCCATGCGTCACTGCGCTTTGTTGAAGCGCGGCAACATCCTGCATGTCTTCTGGACGCAGGTCGGGCACGCTCCCGAGCGGATCCTTCTGAGCACGATTGACCTGTCTCTCCCGTGGAACCAATGGAAGGAGACGGGAACTGCGGAAGTGATGCGCCCGGAGCGGGCCTGGGAGGGCGCGAACCTTCCCCTAGAGCCATCGATCAGAAGCGTGGCCTACGGGCCGGTCAACCAGTTGCGCGATCCCGCGATTTTCGAGGAGGGCGGTCGGGTCTTCTTTCTGTATGCAGTGGCAGGCGAGAGCGGCATCGCCATCGCAGAACTCCACTTCGAGGAATGAACGGGGCAGCCTTGGGCTGGCTGGCGAGTTCGGCTCAGCGGATCACAGTCTGCTGCGGATGATCGGGCGCCTCGTAGAACGCTTCGTTGACTGCGACACCCAATCCGGGCTCGTCCGAGACTGTGTAATAGCCGTCCTTGAATTCGTAGCCTCTCACGACGAGCGCCGGACACGTCGACCGGTCGTCTTCGGCGCCGACGATGTTCATCTGCGTCTTGGCCAAGTGCAGGCTCATCAGCAAGCCCACCTGCGATCCCCAGTTATGCGGGACCGCCTGGGCACCGTGCGGCTCTCCCATCATCGACATCTTCCGACAGTCCAGAATCCCCCCGGTACGGATGTCGAGTTGCATCACGTCGAATAGCCGCTCGGGCTGGATGTACGGCTCGAATTCCGCAGCACTTTTCATGTTTTCGCCATCGGCGATCGGCGTATTGATGCCCGCGCTACGCATACGGCGGCGCAAACGCTGGTAAAGCTCGCGGTCCTCTGGAAAAACCTCCTCGAGCCAGTCCAGCCGCTGCTCCTTGGTCGACTCCAGCAGCTGCCACGCCCCGTTGAAGTTGTCCCGATAGCCGTTGTTCGCGTCGACCAGCAGCTTGGGTTCCACCCCGATGGCGCTGCGCACCGCCCGAATGACCTCGATGTCGCGCTCGAGCCCTTCGTCCCGCCCCATCCACTTGCTGCCGCGGCCGATCTTGAGCTTGATGCCCCGATAGCCGCTCCGCATCGCCTCCAGCGCCTCGTCGACAACGGCCTGCGCCCCGCGGTCCTGGAACCAGAGGTCGCTGAAGTAAAGCGTGCCGTCGTACACTTCCACGCGGTCCCTGACGGATGCGCCGAAAAGCCGCCAGCAGGGAACGCCGCGCAGCTTGCCGATGAGGTCGCAGAGGGGGCCATCCAGGTGCTTGTACTTGATGAGCAGCCTTTCGAATGCTGCTGACCGGCCCGCGATGCGGCCGTCTCGAAAGTCGTAAACGGACTCGGGGTCAACCCCTACCAAGGAGCGCACATCCTTCAGGAACGTCTTGTCCGGCTTCGTGTAGCCCATCACCCCGACGCCCTCCACCCCGGCGTCGGTCGCAATGCGGAGAAGGGTGTTTGTGTAGCTCGTCCCCTTGGGCGCATTGTCGTACGAGTTCATCGCGACGAACTTGTGGAAGTTCCCCACAATGGTCGAGAGTGAGATGCCCGTGATCTTGGCCGCAGCAGCCTTCGACCCTGTGGCGCCGAGCGCGGCTGTCGTGGCGGTGAGAAATGTGCGTCTTGTGCTTTTCATTGACTGTCCTCCGGTTCCATGCCACCCTGGCGTACGACCTGTCTAGCTTACAAGCAAGGGTCAAGGTCTTACATCCGCCGTCAGGCTGTCTATGAGCTCCAGGCAGGCGAGGGCGCTCAAGGAATTCTCCCATGCGTCCTGGTACGTACACCGCGGTTTACAAATAACATTGCAATCCGTTGTCGGTTCGAAGTGTCCCGGCCTGACCGATGCCCTTGGGTGTCGGCGGCAAGGACTTGGTGCCATTGGGAATCCGCCCAGACGCCAACCCAATCGCTCTTTGTGAACAGGTCTACTAACTCGGTCTGGGCCGGGCGCTTGGGCAGCGGTGCTCCTGCCGAGAGTTCGTTGGTTCCCAATGGTACGTGTCCGCGGCGTACACGGCTGAGTAGCCCATCCGATTGGCACTCGACAGCCGGTCGGCAAATCCGTCGGGGCAGGTTCGAGCTCAGGTAGCGACCGTGCCGGACCGCTTCGACTTGCTCTGCACGCCCAAGGACGCCTGTTGCGGAACTTTTTCGAGGCGATCTTCGACGAGATGATCACCGCACCTTGGCACACCAAGAGAGTGAACTCCGCAACGCAACAGAGGAATCACGTAAGAAGAGCCGGTCGGCCGGCCCAGAAAGCATGTTTTCTTCCGGCGCTGGCATGGCAAGATGGACGAGATCGCGGCCTGGGAGACATTGATTCGGTACTTGTGACACGCCTCGAGTTGCATCGTCGGCACCGAGAGCGAATTGAAAGCGCCACGAAATGCTATCCCGGGCCTCGCCAAACAAAACCAGCTGCGAATCACCAGATGTGTATAATCCTTAGCTAAGGAACTGGTGGAGTTCCGTTAGTGGATTTTGGTTTTTGGAATCAATGGAGGATTCATGAATCTTCGAAGGCTGTCCCTCTTAGCGCTAGTGGCGATGCCGTGTGGCCTCCCCCTTAGTGCTCAAACATCGTTTGGCACCATTCTCGGCAACGTCGCCGACGAGAGCGGCGCCGTCGTGCCCGGTGTCAGGGTCACCGTGGTGAATGAGGGCACAGGCAATGCCCGCGTCGTGGAATCCAACGAAACCGGCGGTTTCGCCGTGCCGTCGCTTCCGGCCGCCATCTACTCGGTGTCGGCCGAAATGGCGGGCTTCAGCCAAGCGCAGCAAACCGGCGTGCAGCTGGCCGTCAACCAGACTCTGCGCGTAGACCTCACGTTGTCAATCGGGGAAGTGACAGAAGTCGTCGAAGTGAGCGCCGCAGCGTTGCAACTCCAGACCGACACCTCAACCGTGGCCTCGACCGTCGACAACGAAAAGGTGGTCGAACTGCCGTTGAACGGTCGCAGCTTCACGCAGCTCACGATCTTGACGCCGGGGGCCGTGGCCGGCGCCGGCGCTTTGACGGCATTCCAGACTTCCGGCACTGCCGTTTCGATCAGCGGGCTCCGCAGCGAGGCCAACAACTACACGCTGGACGGCGTGAACAACAACGAGAGCTTCTTCAAGACCTACGGGTTGCAGCCATCAATTGACGCCATTCAGGAATTCAAGATTCAGACGAATATTACGTCGGCTGAGTTCGGAACAGCCGCCGGGGCCAACGTCAACATCGTTACCAAGTCCGGAACGAACGAGATCCACGGCACGGCATTCGAATTCCTACGCAACGACAACCTGGACGCGTCGGACTTCTTCGCCAACCGTTCCGGTTCGCCGAAGTCCGAGTTTCGCCAGAATCAGTTTGGTGCGACGGTAGGCGGTCCCATAGCAAGGAACCGGACCTTCTTTTTCTTCATGTACGAGGGCCAGCGCCGGAGTCGCGAATCCACGTTGCTGAACGTCGTCCCGACAACCGCGATGTTCGATGGCGACCTCTCACTGGACACCCAGGGAAGGACGGCAGCCCCATTCTTCGACCCGGCCTCCACGGTGGAGGGTGCCGACGGCATGCTGTCGCGCCAACCCATGCCGAACAACCGGGTGCCGTCCAGCAGGATCAACAACTCCACCAAGCAGCTGCAGCAGACCCTGTGGTCCGCCCCGAATCTCCCGGGTCAGCCTTTGAACCTGATCAACACCAACGCGGCGCGGATTGACAACGACCAATGGATGGGACGGGTCGACCACCGATTCGGCAACAACAACATAATGACCGGGCGTTTCAATTTCAGCGACTCGGTGAGCCCGCGGCCGACAGCTCACCTCACGGTGGACAACCTGTTAGTGAACACGTTCACCAACATCATGATCAGCGACACCCATACCTTGAGCCCCACCGCGATCCTAGACATGAAAATTTCCTATCACAGGAACAACCTGCAGATCGCGGACAGTGCTCCGGGCGGCAAGGAGGCCATCGAACAGTTCATCAACGGGAACGGCATTCAGGGCATCCCGATCTTGAAGAGCGAAGCGGTGCCGCTGTTCCCGCAGTGGGGCATCTCGGGATTCGCGAGTCCCAGCCAGACGGGCTTTCCGTTCCCTGACGACTCGTACAGCGCCTACGCGACCTTCACCAAGATCGTTGGAAACCACAGCATCAAGGCCGGCTTCGAGTTCAAGCACAATCGCAACCTGGACGACGGGTACTTCACCGGCAACATGTCGTTCGACAAGGTCCCGACCGAAGATCCTCAGAATGCCGCGGCCACCGGCAACGCGGTCGCGTCGTACTTGCTTGGGCTTCCGACCGTCGCCAGGCGCAACATCGGGGAAGGGACGACAGCCCTCATGCGGAAGGAGGACTACAGTTTCTTCTTCCAAGATGATTGGAGGGCCACTGGCAACCTGACGATCAATCTAGGGCTGCGCTACGACATGAGCGAATGGCCCAAGCACCGCGATGACTTGCTGGCCTCGATCGACCTCGGCACAGGGCAGTTCCTCTGGGATGGGCAGAACCCAATCACGGGTGAAGGGCCGAATGTCCGTCGCGGAATTGTCGAGCCGGACAACAACAACGTCGCCCCGCGCGTCGGGCTCGCGTATCGGCTCGGCGAAAAGACGACGGTCAGGTCCGGCTTCGGGGTGTTTTACATGACCAACTACCTTTGGGAGGCCCAAGGCGTTCGAGGAAACTGGCCTTTCGCGATCAGCGAGAACTTCTCAAATCTCAACGACCGCTTCCCAATCAATCCCGTCGAGACCACGTTTTCGCCCGATCTGGACGTCAAGATGGGTAGCACCGTGCCGCCCAATGCCCAACACATCGTGCCACGACACAACCGTACGAGTTACACCATGCAATGGAACTTCCATGTGCAGCGCCAGCTGGCCGAAGACCTGATGGTGGAGCTTGGCTATGTCGGTACGAGAGGCCTGAAGCTATCGACATTCTCCAATGTCAACACCGCGCCGGAAGGTCCCGGTGAGGTGCAGCCGCGCCGGCCGTTTCCGCAATACGGCCCCTTAAGCGAAATGGGCAACCAAGCTAGTTCGATTTACCACGGCCTGCAATTCAAGATCGAGAAGCGCTTTTCGCGTGGTCTGTCCTTCCGCGCAAACTACGCGTGGGGCAAGACGATTGATGTCTTGGGGGCGGGGTTCTCGGCCAGCCAGACCGCCCAGAATCCAAGAGACATCCTAGGCGACCGGTCGCTATCCGATCTGCACCGTGAGCACTCGTTCACATTCGATTACGTTTGGCAGCTGCCCTTCGGGAAAGGCAAGGCCCTCGGTTCGGGTTGGAACAGCGCCGCGGACGCCGTTCTTGGCGGCTGGCAGCTCACTGGAATCATCACCGCCAGCAGCGGGCCGCCCTTCAATACCACCGTGCCCAGGGACATCGCCAATATCGGGGGGCGCGTGCTGGCAGAGAGGCCGAACTTAGTTGGGGATCCATACTCAGGGGTCAGCGGAGCACCGGAAGAATACGTCAACCTAGCTGCGTTCGGGGAGCCCGCGCCGTATACATTCGGCAACTTGGGCAGGAACGTCCTGATCGCTCCGGGTCTGTTCCAATTCGATGCCGGGCTCTTCAAGAATTTCCGCCTCACAGATCGCGTCGGGCTTCAGTTCCGGTCCGAGTTCTTCAACGCATTCAATAACGTGAACTTCGGGAAGCCCAACGCAAACTTCGATGCCGGGCCAGGCGTGTTCGGGTCGATCGGCGGATTGGCCCCGCAACAGTTTGCGCGGCAAATCCAGTTCGGCTTGAAGATCCTGTTCTGATTCGACGGGCCCGGGACCGGACTCGTCGCCCATCAGGGCACGCTTGGACGGGCCGTGGAGTCCTGTTTGCCAGGCCTGCGGTTCAGGGCTGGCCGCTCATGTCTTGACGGCCGTCTCGGTCCGAGGGCCCGGAGGCAGAGAGGGCTGGGGCGGCGGCGTAGCCGGGTCGATGCGGGATGCGGCTTTGGAGCCGTCCCGACAAACGGACGCATGGCCTCATTCGAGACCGCAAGGAGAAGGCATCGGTAATTGGCCTGACACAATGTCAATTGCGGCTGGCAAATCCGGTGCGGACACTGGCCCTAGCTTCCGCCGCTGCCTTCTTTTCCCGGAACAGGTCGAGATACGGTTGCGCCCGGTCCGGCTGTCCCGCTCGGATGTGAAGCTGTCCGAGGGCGTAGTACGCATTGTGGAACTCGGGCTCCGACGCGATGGCTTCCTCGAGGACCTGGCGCGCCTCGACAAGGCGGCCCTGTTGCACTAGCAGCTTTCCCAATTCATAGCGCGCAACCGCATTCCCGGGTCCCAGCTCGGAGGCTTCGGTGAAGGCTTGGATCGCGGCAGCAGCGCTTGATTCATCGGCGATTGCGACGTAGGCCCTGCCAAGTTCCGTGCGAAAGGTCGAGCTCGTAGGCTGCAGGGCGACTGCGGCGCGAAGGGAATCGATCGCGGCCCTGGCGCTCCCCTGTCGCAGATGTGCGCGTCCCAGCAGGTAATGCGCTTCGCCCCGCTCAGGGTCCAGCCGGAGTAGAGCTTTGAGCATTCGGACGGGAGCGGAACTATGTGGTTCGAGGTGGAGGCAACTGGATGCCAATTGCTGGAGGGTCCGGGGCGTGTTCCCCTCGTACCGACGCGCTAGGCGCAGCACTTCGACTGCCGTGCCGTGGTGATGCCTGGAAGCTAGGCTTCGAGCCACTTCGAAGTAGGCTCCCGCTCGGTCCGGATCCCGCACGCGGGGCTGATCTTCGCTGCCCAGCCGATCCGCGATGGCGCTACACGAGTTCCGGCGGATCGTGTAGAAAACCTTCGGGCTGTCTGCGGTTTCGAGGCCACGCAAGGCGTCCAAGTGCTCCTCTGCCTCATCCGTCAAGCTATGCTCGAGCAATACGAGAGAGAGATTGAGGTATGCGTGCGGACTAGCGGGATGGCTCTCGATCAGGTCTTGGAAAAGCGCCTTGGCCTCGGGCATGCGATCTTGCCGCGCCAACGCCGACGCAAGCAATGACACGGATTCAGCGGTGGCCCCCTCTTCCGCGAGGGGTGTCAGCAGGCGCACAACTTCTCGGTCCCGGTTGAGCAAGTAGTTGGTGAGCGCCAGGAAGAAGCGCGCTTCATGTGATCCAGGCTCGAGCGAGAAGGCGCCTTCAAATGCCCGCAATGCGTCGTCGTAGAACAAGTAAGTGAACAGCTGGCGGCCGAGTTGGAGGAGGACTTTCGACGACTGCAGCCCCGCTTCAAGCAATTCGCGGGAATTTCGCAGGCCTTCGCCAAATCGGCCGGTTGCGAATTGGGATCCAGACAGATGCAGCAGCGCGCTGGTAGTTCGAAACCCGAGTTGGATCGCCCGATCCAAGTGTCGGGCGGCCTCGGAGTCTCTCCCGGCCATGCGATAGGCAATGCCGGCCTGGTAGTGCACGGCAGCCTGCCCGGACTGGGCCTGCAGAGCTTTTTCAAACTGGCTGGCTGCGGCTTCGCCTAGTCCTTGCAGCAGCCGGATTTCGCCAAGTTCTCGGTGCAAGGCGTTGCTGGAAGCGACGGGCAGGGCAGCTTGGTCCCGGAGAAAGCTTTCCAGCACCTCCCCAGCGGCTCGGAGGTTGCCCTCGAGACGCTTGGCTCGGGCCTGCTCGAGCGCGTCCGCCCCCTGCTCCAAGTCGCCCGCACAAAGCGAAACAGAGGCTAGCAGCGCTGCAAGAGCTGGCAATGCAATCCGTAGTGGCTGCAATTCGAAAACCCTAACCTGCCATTATTGTCGTTCCGTGTCATGATTGGCTGACCGCTTCCAGATCCTCGGACTAGAGTTGGCGACGGGCGTGTCGAAACTTTCGGCTCCGCGACGACAGCCGCTTGCCGATGAAATCGCGAGACCCGATCATCGCCCCGGGGTCCTCCGTATGGACCACGATCGTGTTGTTGGACTGCTCAGTCTCCTCGAGTCTTGCCACGAGGCGGCCGAGTCGATGTCGACTGCAGTGATGTGCGCGCTGTAGCCGACCAGGTTTTCGCGAATGGCCCTAGCTCGCCGCCCCGAGGCGTTGCCCGAGGGCCTTTCCTTTGCGTTGGGCCGCAATTGGAGATGGGAGTCCCGGTATCGTTTCATCAACTCCGGCGACGCGTCCCAATAAGGCGGGTGCGAAGGATTCAAAGCAACGACGAGCATCCAAGGATCGACGTCCCGCTGGCCCATGAACTCCAAGGCTTGGTCGGTTATCAGCGCGGCGTTGTAGCCCTTCGCCTCTAAGCACGGGTGGGGACATCAAACGTGTAGGAGCCCTCCAAGTGAAGACTCGTTCGGTACCAGACTCGCCAAGAGTCGAATCCGCGCCGGACTTGGGCCTCGGGTTCCAATTGCTGCGCGCATCGCGAGCAATGACCGGAGAATCAACAACTGACACCTCTTCCAAAGAGAGTCAGGTCGTCAGAGCCCCTCCACAATAACTCGTGCAAACGAGGTGCCGCCCCCTAGGACGAGCCATCCCGGGTATCGCTTGGACCACGGTCGGCGAATCAGCCCGACTCGGACGGACTTCTTCGCGAGCGTTCGCGTCAGCCCGTTCGGCACGAGCACGGTGGCGCTGTCGGCTGTGGCTGACCCGAACACACTCTTGATTTTCCTCGCACCGCGGGGCGTCGCGTCCTTGAAGAGCAGCACTATGGCCTTGGTCCCGACAGCGACATTCAGGATATCGCTCCAGTCGGCCAAGCCTTTAGCCTGGGCGGCCGGTGTGCAAGCGAGCATTCGTAGAGCGACGCTTGCGAGCAGCCTCAGCCCGTCTCTACGGCTTGTGCCCCTTGACCAAGCCCCGATCTTGTGTCCGGGGATTGCGTGGTCGGAGTCCCCAACCACGGCGATTCCTATGAGGCCATGGCAGCACCTCGTTCTGACACCTCGCCACAGGTCATCTTGAACGCCGCGGTCCGCCCAAGCCTCTCGAATCACCCTAGGACTGAGCGGCATACGGCGTTCGTCGGACAGAGCGGCCGACCGGAGCGATTGAGAGGAACCGCGGATTCCGCGCTGGCTTTCAGCGAGCGCACGGCTGCTCGTTTCTGCAAAGCTGGCGGTCTCAGACGATGGGAACCGAGGACTGTTCAGCGCCACTTGGGATTCCGAGAGCGCTACCGAGTATCGTCCCGGCAAGTTTCCGAGCGCCGAGCGGGTTACCCTCGGAATTGCGGGTGCCATCATGAATCATGGCTATCTAGGGCAGGCGATCCGGGCCCACGACGGCCCGGGTGGTACAACCGAACGACTCCTACCGGCCGGTGTCAACTCGACACAGCAGGTAAGCGCGAATGAGAACGACCGCCTCGGAGCGTAACCCGGATAATAGTTCGAATCGCTCTGAAAAGAGGCGAACGCCTTGGCTAGTTCTAATCCCGCGAAGACGATGCGGAACATCCCGACAGCTGACGGACGCTTCGCAAGGAAACAAAGCGCTAGGGCCATGTTGTGGTGGGTTGCAGCCACGCTTGGCGTGACGTGGGGCCTAGCCCGCGGCTCTGTAGTGCAGTTCGACGACGTCACATCCGGGTCCGGCCTCGAGAAGTTCGATGGCTTGCAGGGCAGCGTTACCAAGGAGCACATCATCGAGGTGATGGGAGGCGGAGCCGCATTCCTTGACTACGATGCTGACGGATTCCTCGACATCTTGCTGGTGCGGGGATCGACGATCGAGCAATTCGCACAGGGCGGTACGCCTATGTGCGCCCTGTACAAAGGCGACGGGAGCGGAACCTTCAAGGAAGTGACAGCCAAAGCGGGCCTGACTGCCCGAGGCTGGGGCCAGGGTGTCACGCTCGGAGACTTCGACAGCGATGGCACGCTCGACATCTTCTTGACCGGTTACGCGAGCAACGCTCTCTACCAAAACCTTGGTGAGGGGAAATTCCAAGAGGTGGCTCGCGAGGCAGGAATCGAGCCATCGCCCTGGAGCCTGGGAGCGGCATTCGCCGACATAGATCGGGACGGGGACCTCGACCTCTATGTCAGCAACTACTTGGCATACCCGCTAGCACGTCTGCCGCAGCGCGACGCGAATTGCAACTACCGCGGATTCGACGTGTTTTGCGGACCCCGGGGTCTCACGGGGTTGCGTGATTCCCTGTACATCAACGACGGCACAGGTCGTTTCGAGGACATGGCCGCGGAGAGGTCGATTGACGACGAGCGCCTGTACGGGCTTGGCGTTCTCGTGGCGGATTACAACAACGACTCCTGGCCCGACATCTTCGTCGCGAACGACCTGACGGGAAACCTCTTCTATCAAAACAACGGTGACGGGACTTTCGAGGAACTGGCCGTGTTGCTGGGAGTGGCGTTCTCCCCGGATGGCATCGAGGAAGGCTCAATGGGCGTGGACGCGGCGGACATCGACCATGACGGCTGGCTCGACATTTACTACACGAACTCTTCCTACGAGAGCAATTCGCTCTTGCTGAACAACAGGGACGGGAGCTTCACAAACCTAACGGATCCGTCGGGCCACGGTCGGAGCACGCACCTCTTCGTGGGATGGGGCGTCTCGTTCGGCGATCTGGACAACGACACCCTTGAGGATCTCTTCGTGGTAAACGGCCATCTTTATCCCGAGGCGGACCAATTCGACATGGGGCTGGAGTACGAGCAGCGCTGGCTAGTGTTCATGAATCGAGACGGCCGGCAATTCGTCGAGCGCGGAGAGGATTTCGGCCTCTCACGCCGCTACAAGAGTCGTGGGCTGGCGCTGGGCGACTACGACAACGACGGCGACCTTGACGCCATCGTGAACAACCTGGACGGTCCCCCGACACTGTTACGCAACGACGGGGGCAACAGCGGTAACTGGCTGCTGGTCGAGCCTCGCGGCGGCATGGGCCACAGCCTAGCGATCGGAGCCCGCGTGCGGGTCACGACAGGGGAACGCACCCAACTTCGCGAAGTCCGTTCCTCGGCGAGTTACTTGTCCGCGAACGACTCGAGGCTGCATTTCGGTCTCGGATCGCACGAGGGCGCCGCGCAAGTGGAGATTCGCTGGCCTTCGGGTGTTACGCAGACCTTGGAGGACGCCGCTCCAAATCAAATACTCGCCATTCGCGAATCCGAGTAGCGTGCTGCGAGAATCCCTTGGGCACTCGACCAGTCCTTTGGGATCGCTAAAGGTCTAGCTGAGTGAATTCGTCGTCATTCGTTCGGCCAGTGAAAAGCTCGCACGAACGGGCGTTTGTCGCTGTAGCGCGCGCCAAATCCGGCAGGGGCACACGATGCAAGAGCGACCGCTGTCGGCTGGCAATGTTGGATCCAACTTGCGTGCCGTTCTTCGGCCCACTGCCCGATCGCGGTCGAACTAGCGCCAAGCGGCCGGGTCCCGGCCTCAATGAGAGGGTCACGTCGCGAGCCAACGGAAAGATGCGCATTCGCCATAATGACGGAGCCCTCGCCCGCACATTCGTTCTGCCCCCAATCCCGAGAGCCGCTCCGCCGAGTCTGGCGACGCAATTGCCATCATGCTAGGAGGATCGAATTGTCGGTGCGCACGAGCTTAGCCTTACTTGCCGGTCACGCGGCGCTGCGCTTGATCGCCCTGCCCACCCAGTCGGTCGCCCAATTCGAAGACGTGTCCACTCGAAGCGGGCTTGATTTCAAGCTGGTGTCGGGATCCCCAGGGAAACCTTACATCCTCGAATCGATGGCGGGAGGTGTCGGCTTCATCGACTACGACAACGATGGCTGGATCGACATCTACCTCGTCAACGGGGGATCGTTCGATGCCGCCGGAAGTCCCGAATCGCCTCCGGTGAACCGCCTTTTCCGAAACGAACGCAACGGCACGTTCACCGACGTGACGAACGATTCCGGCGTAGGTGACCGGGGCTGGGGCATGGGCGTGGCCGTGGCAGACGTCGACAACAACGGCCTCGACGATCTCTACATCACCAACTACGGCCCTAACCGCCTGTACCTGAACCTCGGCGAGGGACGGTTCCGAGACATCGCCCAAGAGGCCGGCGTGGCGGGCGCCGAGTGGAGCTCGTCGGCAGCCTTCGGCGACTACGACCGCGACGGGGATGCTGACCTGTACGTCACGAACTACCTCGAGTTCGATCTGGAGGACCTTCCCGAAGACAGTCAGTTGTGCCGTTACCGGGGGATTCGCGTGCAATGCGGGCCGCGCGGCATGATTCCTACCCGCGACAGGTTCTTCGAGAATCTCGGGAGGGGCCGGTTCAGGGACGCGGCTTCGGAGGCGGGCACCGCTTCGGTTCCCGATTCCTACGGCCTAGGGGTGTCGTGGACCGACTATGACGGGGACGGGCATCTAGACGTCTACGTAGCCAACGACTCAACTGCCAACTACTTGTTCCGAAACAACGGCGACAAGACCTTTGCCGAGGTGGCCTTGCTGGCCGGCGTCGCACTAAGCGGCGACGGCAACGAGCAGGCAGGCATGGGCGTCGATTTCGGCGACTACGACAACGACGGGCAGCTGGACTTGGTAGTTACGAACTTCTCCGACGACTACAACACCCTCTACCGCAACGAAGGCAACGGCATCTTTCGCGACGTTTCGTACCGGTCGGGTCTCGGCGAGCCGACTTGGCCGAAGCTGAGCTGGGGTGTTCAGTTCGCCGACTTCGACCGTGACGGCTTCCTCGACATTGTCGTCGCGGACGGGCACGTGTACCCGGAGGTCGACCGCTACGACTTCGGCATGCCCTACCGCCAGCCCAACTCGGCATTCAGAAACCGGCAGGACGGCTCGTTCGAGAGCTTGGCCCTGCCCGCGCTCGGTTCTGGGGCGGAGTCCAGCCGGGGGCTCGCCGCCGGAGATTTCGATAACGACGGGGCCATCGACGTGCTGATTGCGAATCTCGACGGCGCCCCGACCTTGCTCAGGGGAACGCCGGACAAGGGTCATTGGATCCTGCTTGACTTGGTCGGCACCAAATCCAACCGATCGGCGTTGGGGGCGCGAGCGATGGTCCAAACGGGCGAAATAACGCAGGTTCGCGAGGTGCGGAGCGGCGGCAGCTACCAGTCGCAAAACGATTTGCGGCTTCACTTCGGGCTCGGCGATCACGCTCGAATCGACGCCATCCGCATTCGCTGGCCAAGCGGCACAGAGCAGGTTCTGGGGTCGATGGCCGCCGACCGCATCCTCGCGATCAAGGAGCCGCGCCAATGACTCCGGGGCCGCAAACGGCCCTATCTCGGGCTCGGTCTCAGTTCTTCGGAGACGCTTCTGACGTCCTGCTGGACCCGTCGGAGCCTCTTGCGGCTGAGCTCTTGGTAGAGTTTCAACTCGCGCTGCGCATCCTCGAGGCGGCCCAGGCCGCGATAGGCGTTCGCCAGCAGGAAATGCACCCTGTCATTGTCGGGGTCGGATTCCGCGTACCATTCGAATTCCCGGGCGGCCGAAGCGTAGTCTCGATTCTCCAGGTGCGCCCGTCCCAGATCAAACCGGGCTTCGGCTGACGCCGGACGGGCCTCGACCGCTCGCAAGAGATGCTGGAGGCCCTCGGAAGCCTCGCCGCGATCCAAGAGCAAGCTGCCGAGGCGATGGCGCGCGAGCGCATGGTGGGGATTGCGTGCCAGCTCGTCTTCGAAGCACTGCTTCGCTTCCTCGAATCGGCCCATCTTGCTGTAGGCTTGACCGAGCGCGTAGCGCAGCCCGGGAAGCTGGGGCCTTTTCTCGATCGCGCGCGAATAAGCCTCGACCGCCTTGGCAAACTCGGTCCTGTCCGCATGGGCTTCGGCCTCGAGCTGATCCACGCGGTGGGACTGGGGGGCCACTTCGATCAACCGCTCCAGCGCGGCGGCCGCGAGCCCCTTGTACGATCTGCCCAGCCAATACATCGCCTCGGCGCTTTCCGGATGCGATGTCAGAAGCGACTTCGCGCGGTCAGCCGCATCGCGATAGTGGCCATCAGCGAACGAGGCGCGGACCCCTGCGAAGCGGCCCCGTCCGCCCTCCGCATAGGGGGTGTCGCCCTGAGGATCTCGCTGGACGGCATCGAGCGTGCCGGCCAAGTCCGGCCTCGCCTCGAGAGCCCGCCGGTATTCGGCCCGAGCGCGATCCGATTCGCCTTCGGAAGCAAACCGCTCCGCCTGCAGCAGGAAGACAAACGGCGAGTCCGGGTCGGCACGCCCGATCATCTCGAAGAGCTGCGACGCGCGATTGTCGTAAGCCCTGGCAAGCGAAAACAGCGCCTCGGCGTCTTCGCCACTCGCCACCACGACCCGCAGCATGGGCCCGATCGCCTCCCGGTAAAGACCGACGGCGGCAAAGCTTAGCCCCAGCCATCGCTGCGTTTCCAGCATCTCGGGATTGAGCTCCGCACTCCGTTCCAACGCCTTGATCGCTAGCTCGAACCTGTGGGTCTGGTAGTAGTCCATCCCGAGGAACAGAAACGCTCCCCAGAGCTGGTCGTCCAAGCGGGTCGCCCCTCGCAGGCTTTGGATGGCTTGGTCGTGGCGCCCGGCTAGATGGAGCGCCACCCCCAGGCTCTGGTGGATGAGCGCCCACCCGGGCCGCAAGGCAAGGATCGATTCGTACTCTTTCGCGGCGGCAAGGTAGTCTTGGCCCCCTTCCGCTCTCTTCGCCGCGTCAAGGTGCGCGCTCACTCGTGCTTCGACCGAGGCGCTGTCTTGCGGGTTGCCCCGCCCGGAAACGAAAAGGGCTAGCAGGACCAACAGGCTGGCAGACAATCTCGTGCGATTCAAAACGACCGACGTGACGGCCCTTCTCCGAGTTGCCCTATCCGCCGGGAAGGCTCGGAAGGTTGCGCGACGATGCTCCATTGCCGTCACGTGTGGGAAGAACGGCGAGAAGACCGGAGGCTCTGCCGCCCGGGTCGCTCGCCGGCCACGTGCTGCCTTTATCTTTCTTGGATAGACAGCTGCCCGTCAAGCCGGGTGCGAAAGGACACATCTTGGCCCCAGATAGATACATGCTCCATAGCTCCTTAGAGGGGCCTTGTTGAGGAGGACCGATGGGCAGCAGCTAGACTCGTCGGATTCCCAGCTGCGCGAGTCTGCTTGCCAGCTCTTTCGTTATGTCCTTGACAGCCCGTCGAGCCGCGCTTACGATAGGTGGTTCACAAATTCTGGAGGACGGATGGCGAATCCAACGCGCGGCCAGGTTGCCACCACCTCGTTCCGGACGGACTCGAAGTGGAGATGCGCGGGGGGGTTCCTCCTTTGTACGAATCGCAACCTATGCGGTCCGATTTGCGTAGACTCTCACATGCCTTTTTCGCCCCGGAATCTCCGGGGCGGGGCGGTGTCGCTGTTCCACTCGCGCTGGCTGGCCGGGAGTCTTTCGCGATCTTTCCATTACTAGAAAGGATGAGAACCGGATGAAAAAGAATTCGAACTCGTTACCCGCGGGCATGAGACTCGCTCTGCTTGGGGTATTGCTGTGCGCACTCGCCACGACAGCCGCCGGTCAGAACACCTTCGGCACGATCGTCGGGCGCGTCGCCGACGCGCAAGACGCTGTCGTCCCCGGGGCGACGGTGACGGCGACGAATCAGAGTACGAACATCGCCAGGTCCGTGCAGTCAAGCGCGACGGGCGACTACAGCCTATTGAACCTCCTGCCGGGCGCGTATGACGTGACTGTTGAGATGGACGGGTTTAAGACCGCGCTGATAGAGGGCATCGGTCTACGAGTCAACGAATCGGTGCGCGTCGACATGGCCTTGCAGATCGGCGAAGTAGTCGAGACCATCGAGGTCTCGTCGTCGGTGGCTCCATTGCTCGAAACCACGCGCTCCACGCTCGGCACAGTCGTCGCGAACGAAAAGGTCGTCGAGCTTCCGCTCAATGGTCGCGACATGACCCAGCTGACTATGCTGTTGCCCGGCGCCGCGCCTGGTGCCAGCGCCGGCGGCTTTTTCATCATCGGCGGGCAGACCGTCGCCGTGACTGGGAATCGCAGCGACCAAAACAACTACACGCTGGACGGAGTCAACAACAACGAGACGTTCTTCAAGCACTATGGAATCCGCCCGTCCCTGGACGCTATCCAAGAGTTCACGGTGCAGACCAACATTACTAGCGCGGAATTCGGCGACGCTGCCGGTGCGAACGTGAATGTGGCTATCAAGTCCGGCACGAACGAGATCCATGGGAGCCTATTCGAATTCCTCCGCAACGACAAACTCGATTCCAAGACATACTTCGCCCAGGAAAAGTCCGCATTTCGATGGAACCAGTTCGGGGCTGCTGTCGGCGGTCCTGTGGTGCGCAACCGGACCTTCTGGTTCGCCAACTGGGAGTCGTTCCGCTTCCGCCGCGAAAGCACCCTCCTCAATGCAGTGCCCACGCAGGAGATGCGGGACGGCAGGTTCCTGGCGAACACGGACGGGTCTCCGATCGGTCAGCTCTATGACCTTCTTACCACGCAGGAACTTCCGGACGGCACGCTCACACGGCAGCCGATGGCTAACAACACGGTCCCGCAAAGCCGGTACCACCCCTTGGCCCGAGCTTGGCAGGATAGCGTGTTCGGCCCGTTCCTCCCGAATCTCCCCGGGCAGGGGAACAATTTCATCAACACGACTGCGGACAGACGCGACGACGACCAAGTGAATCTGAGACTGGACCACCAGATGAGTGGCAGCAACAACTTCTTTGTCCGTTGGTCGTGGGCCGACAACGAGAATCTCTCGCCGCAGGCGTTCCCAGGACGAGAAGTTTCGTTCTTCAACAAGTTCAGGAACATGGTGATCAGCGACACGCACCTGTTCAACGCGACTACGATCTTCGACTTCAAGTTCGGCTACAACTCTGACAACATCCAGCGCCGGACCGAACCGCTTGGCCTGGGCGAGCTCGTGAAGGGATCGCCGGGGACCTTTCGCGAAGACTTCGACTTCCCGATCAACATCGCGGTGTCAGGCTTTGCCGGGGCGGGGCTGACGGCGTTCGTCTCCGGTCCGCAGAGGACATGGCAGTTCATTCCGGCATTCACGAAGATCGCGGGCAAGCACACCTTGAAGATCGGCGCTGACATCAAGGTGCGGCACGTGCTTCACGATGGCGTTTTCGCCAGCGTCAGCCATGACAGGGTCCCGACTTCCGATCCGCAAGACACAGCTGGGGTAACAGGCTTCTCGTACGCCAGCTTTCTCTTGGGATTCCCGTCGTCGGGCGGACGGATCCAGCCCTTGGAGGCTCCGGGCTGCTCGTCTTGTACAGAAGCCAACATGAAGCAGGATCTAGCGCATTTCTATTTCCAGGACGACTACAAGATGACCCGGAACCTGACAATGAACTTCGGCCTGCGTTACGAGTGGACGTCTTGGTACAGCAGCCGGAACAATCCGCCGAACGCATCGTGGTTCGACGCGATCGGCAATCAGTTCGTCTTTGCGGGGCCGAACCCAATAACCGGGGAGGCGGCGAACACCACGCCAACCTTCATCGTTCCGGACAAGAACAATTGGGCACCGCGCTTCGGATTCGCCTACTTGCTTGGGCAGAAGACCACGATCCGCGGCGGGTATTCGGTCTTCTACGGTTCCAATATCGCTTGGGAGGGGAACCACATGCGCGGAAACTTCCCCTTCGCTCTGGGCCAGAACTTCGCTTCCACGAACGAGACGTTCTACGAAGTCTCATCGGACGACCCGTTTCCGCCTCTAGACCCGTCCAGACCGAGTGCTCAGCACACGGCGCGCCGAGACAACGTCATGCCGTACGTGCAGCAGTGGAACTTCGGCATCCAGCGCCAGCTAGCCGAGGACTTGATGTGGGAAGTCAACTACGTTGGTTCGAAGGGCACGAGGCTAAGTTCCTTCATTGACGGAAACAACGCTCTTCCCGGACCGGCAGCCGACGGCGAGACGATCCAGCAGCGCAGGCCGCACCCCATTCACACGGGTGCCTTTAGCGAGAACCAGTCCGACGCTGTTTCGAGCTATCACGGTCTCACGACCAAGCTGGAGAAGCGCTTCAGCAAGGGCCTCAGCTACCGGCTGAACTACGCGTGGTCGAAGTCGATGGATCTCAACTCGCAGTGGGGCGGGACCTCAGCGCAGAATTCACTCGACAAGAGGGATTCGATCGGCGTATCCGACTTTCATCGAGCGCATATCTTCAGCGCGGACATGGTCTGGCGCCTGCCGCGCTTGCAGGGTCTGACCGGCGCGCTGGACAAGATCGTGAACGACTGGCAGGTCAACACGATTGTTCAACTCCGCAGCGGACGGTATCTCACGCCCACGCTGACCGGGGACCATAACAACGTGGCCGGCCGAGGGACGGCGCAGCGTCCGGATCTCGCCGGCTCGGGAATTCGCTACCCGCGAACTCCCGAACGATGGGTCGATCCCGCGTCCTTTGCCCTGCCGAATCTTCCGCAGTTCGTAGGGGACGACAGCGGATACGGAACCGCCGGCCGCAATATCGTCGAGGGCCCGGGCCATGCCGGGGTCGATTTCTCGTTCTACAAGAACATCCCCTTAACCGAGCACATCGGCGCCCAGTTGCGGTTCGAGTTCTTCAACGTCTTCAATCGAGTGAACTTCAACAACCCGGGGACGGGTGGCTGGGATCCGTCCAATTTTGCGAATTGGGGAGTGCTCACCGGCACGGGAGATGCAAGACAGATTCAGGTCGCTGCGAAATTCTACTTCTAGGGCCTGCCCTTTGCAGGACGGGATAAGTCCCGTACCGTAATAAAGGGGCGGGGCGGCGTTTGACACGCCTGCCCTGCCCCGCTAGCGGTTGATTCGATCGATGTCAGTCAGGCGGTCCTCGAAGCCGGCGCTCTACGCGGGGCTGTTGCTAGCCGCTGTCCAAGGTGTCAATTCCGCTCCGCGCGACGAAGGTCCAGACGAAACCCGAAGGCTCGACAGCCTTCGCTCCGAACTAGCCGCGGCCCAGCAAGCGCAAGATCCTTCGCGCCTGCAGGCCGCGTATGCGGAACTCGTGTCGGTCCAGCCGAACAATCCTGCATTCCACCGCGGGCACGGACTGGCGTCATACCTCGGTGGCCAGCACCAGCAGGCGATAGCAGCGCTCCAAAAAGCCGCCGAGCTGCAATCCGACTTGGCGGGAGTCCGGCTCTATCTCGGAATGAGCCTCTACCGGACGAATCGTTTCGAGGAAGCGCTTCAGGCTTTGGATGGCTCGCCCGAACTCGTCGCGGGCGAACCGGTGGCACTTTATTGGAAAGGGGCTTCCCACCGAGCGCTCGGGCAGCTCGCGTCGGCGATCGCTGCACTGGAGGCCGCGCGACGGGGTACCGATTCCGACGCGAATCTGCTCCAACTGCTGACGCGTTCCTACTCCGAGCGGTCCGCCAAACTGCTCAGGGAGCTGCTGTCAATCGCTCCGGACTCGGCCGCGGCTAGGCTTCTGAAAGCCGAAGAGCTTGCCATGGACGGTGTAGAGCCGGCGGCCCTACGAGAGCTGGACAAGGCATTGGCATCGTCACCCGATTTGATTGGGCTGCACCTCGCCAAGGGGCAGATCCTATGGGGACGAGGCGAGTACGACGCAGGAGCGGCGGAATTCCGCATGGAACTCGCCAACGATCCGCTCGGCGTGGAAGCCAGCCTCCGCCTTGCCGCCTACGCCTTGGATCGGGGCAATCCGGCGGAGGCGCTGAACCTTCTTCGTCGCGCAGAGCGCTACAGCCCGTCTGACGAACGGGTCGCCGATTTAATGGCGGATGCGGAACGGATAGGCGCCGCCACGGGTCAGGCCGTTGACGATTTCGGGCATGCCCCACCAACGGTGACGTCCCTAGAGGATGCTAGGGATGCCTATCGGAATGCCTGGCCACGGCTTGCGGCGGCGCTGCTTGAGTCGTTGGTCGAAGACCGACCCGACTTCGTCGAGGCACGCAAGCTCCTTGCAAGGTGCCTTCTCGCGGAGGGAATCGATTCGAAGGCAGCTGCTCAACTGAATGCAGTGCTAGAACTCGAACCAGGGGACTCGGAGGCCCTCTATCTCGCGGGGAAGGCGTACGAGCGGCTAGCGGCCGAGACAGCGGAAGACCTTTTCGCACTGAACCCTGACTCCGCAAGCGTTCGGCAGCTTCGAGGAGAAGCGTTCGAACGAGGCCCTAAGAGCGATTTCGAGAAGGCTCTCGCGGAGTTTCGCGCAGCTGCCGAGCTGCAGCCCGACGGTCCCGGCGCGCATCACGCGATCGCGCGAATTCTCTTTAAAATGAAGCGGTTCGAGGAGGCCGTTCCTCACATTCAAAAGGTGCTTGCGCGGAACCGACGGCATGGCATGGCTAACTACCTGCTGGGGAAGATCCACTTGGTCAGCCGCAACCGGATCACTGCGATCAAGCATCTGCAAATGGCCGTCGACGCCAGGCCCGAGCTTGCCGAAGCGAAGCGAGACCTAGCCCGGGCGCTTGTGCTCGCAGGGCGTTACGAGGAGGGGATCGGTCTTTACAAGAAGCTCCTGGCGGTCAATGCCTCCGACCCAAGCTTGCATGCCCTGCTAGCCGTGGCCTACCGTACGGCCGGACGCATGGAGGAGGCTAGGATGCATGCAGACAGGGCCCGGTCGCTCGGCTCTTCAAAACACCAACCGGACGCGCAGTGAAGGTTCCAACGATGTCCAGAATCCGTCCACTTGACGCGTTAGCCTCCATCCGTGCCGGCCTCGTCCTGGCGCTGGTCTTGGTCGCGTTCGCGCCCCTGTCCGCACAGGATCAGCGAGCGCAGTTAAACCGGCACTTAGAGCAAGCGCAGATCCATCTCGACGGCGAGCGATACCGGCAGGTCATTGAGGAATTGGAAAAAGCCATTGCCATCCACGCCGGTATTCCAGGCGCCTACTATCAGCTAGGCTTGGCGCACTGGCATCTCGGGGAGCTGCCGCAGGCGAAACGGGCGTTCCTGAAGGAATTGGAATTCGAGCCCCCCGACGCCTACTCGCTCTACTACTTGGGCCGGATTGGCCTCAGCGAAGGGAGCACCGAGGAAGCCGTCCGTTTTTTCGAGCGAGCCCTTGAGATCGGAACAATTATGGACGTTCGCCGCCGCCTAGCGAGCGGTTACCTCAGAACTGCGCGGGTCGGCGAGGCCGTGAATCTGTTGGAAGAAACGGTTCGCAGGTGGCCGGAGCAAGGCGACAGCCACTACTTGCTGGGACGGGCTTACCAAAGGCAGGGACGTACCGAGGAGGCTCGATACGAATTCGACCTCGCCGAACGCTGGAAAAACAAGGTGCACGCAGAAATTCAAGGCTTGATCCAGCTGAGGATGCTGCTGCTGAACAAGAAGCTTGTCGACGCAGCGGCAAAGGCCAGAGGCTTGGCGGACTCGGGTGACGCGGACATAATGCTTAGCACCGCCATCGCCTTGGGCCAGCACGGATTCCATAGCGAGGCGCTACCCATTCTGCGGCGCGTTGTCGAATCCCGGCCCCGGTACTCGGAGGCCTACTACAACATGGCCCTCGCGCTAGTTTCCATGAAACGCCCCGGGGAGGCAGTCCCGCTGCTTCAGAAAGCGGCCGAGCTGCGGCCGGAACTTTACGAAGCGCGCGTCCTGCTAGGCAACCTGCTCGTCCAAGAGGGGAATTCCGAGGGGGCGATCCCTCATTTGCGGGCTGCAGCCAAGATCCGGCCCGACAACGCCAAGCTCGCGGCGTTCCTCGGGTTGCAATACCTTCAGGGTCGCTACTACCAAGAAGCGGTGAGCATACTGCGGAAGGCGGCGGAACTCAACCCTTCCAACTCGGACCTGCGGTTCCTTCTCGTGGACGCGCATTACAAGAACCACGACTTCGAGCGAGCTCTGCAAGAGGCCCGGAATGCCCTCGCAGCGTTTCCGAAACTGCCGAACAGCCACTACCAAGTCGCTTGGCAACTAGAGAACATGGGCAAGTTTCCAGAAGCTAGGAGCCATCTGGAGAACGCGTTGGACCTCGACCCCGGGTTTGCCGAGGCGCGCCGCCTGCTCGGAGAGATGGCGTTGCGGCTGGGCGACGCAGAAGGCAGCGTGGAGCACTTCCGCCTAGTCCTTGCCCAAGATCCGGGATCGGCACCCGCCTACGCTGGGCTGGGAAAGGCGCTGATCCAACTCAAGAGGTACGAGGAGACGATCCGAGAGATGGAGAAGGCCGTCGCGGTCGATCCGGAGCTGGCCTCGTTGCGCCTGTACCTTTCGCAAGCGTATCGGGCCGAAGGGCGAATGGACGCCGCAAGGCGAGAAGCGGCAGTCTTCACTAGCCTCAACAGGAAGCGGGCTCAGCAGCGGGACCAAGATGTCGAACGCACGTACGTACCGGGCCAGACAGGTGCCGGTCGCTAATCGAGCCGCATTCCGTTCGCAGCGATCATCGGTCGGAGCCACGCGGTGCTACCTTGCAGGCTACAGGCCGTTGATCCCGCGGCTTCTCGTGTTGGTCTTGATCGGGATCGCAGGTGTCGGTAGGCCGCAGTTGCGAGCAGCGGAGGAAGTCACCTGGGAGCGAGAAATCGAGACGCTAGTTGAGCAAGGACAGCTGGCCGAAGCGGCGGTCTTGGCGGAGACCATGGCGCGAGAACCGGGATCTGAGGGTTCCGCATATGGCTGGTTGGGACGGATCTCCGTTGCCGGGGCTCGGTTCGAAGAGGCCGTTCGGCATTTCGGGCGCGCGAGGGAGCTAGGGGAGAGAATTGGCGATTTCGCCGATCCGTGGTCGCGGGCTCTTGTGAAGATTGGGCGACGTGCCGAGGCCTGCGAGATGCTCGAGCAAGCTGTTTCCGACGCACCCCGGCATGGCAACCTGCGCTACCGGGCGGGTGCCTGCTACTTGGAGCTGGGCGAGGCGCGACGCGCATTGCCCCACCTGGAGGCGGCACGCCGCGAAGGCTTGTCGCACTCGGCGGGCTTAATGGCATTGGCGCGCGCCCAGTTCGGGAGCGGACGGGAAGACCTAGCGGCGGACCTTCTAGCCGACATGACGGCGGGGAGTTTTGCACCTGGCGTCTTGTTGGAAATCGGCAAGTTGTTGTTCCGCAACCTGCTATACCGTCAGGCACTCGCTCCGTTGCGCAAAGCCTGGAAAGCGCAGCCTGGCTGGTACGACGCCGGCATGTACTTGGCGCTCGCCCTTTACCAGCTGGAGGAATACGCGGATTGCAGCGAAATCCTGATTGCGCTAGAGCGGGACTCCAGGCCGGCGGAATACCGCTACCTGCTGGGGTCGGTGCTTGGCCAGCTGGACGAGGTAGAGGCAGCCCGGCGAGAGCTCGACGCCGGGATCCGCCTAGCCCCCGAGCGGGCCGGCGGCTACCTCAACCTCGGCCTCTTTCTCTTAGACCAAGGGCAATTCGAAGAAGCGGTCAAGGTATTCGGGCGCGGCGCGACGAAGGATGCAAGGGGAGCGAAGGTCTTCTACAGGCCGAGCTCGAGGGCCAACTGCCGGGGCCTATCGCCGCCGAACGATCCTAATGACGGCGACCCGGTCCGAGCGTCGTACTTCGTGGAATTGGCGGATTCACTCCTCATTGGCCAACAATGGCCAGCAGCGCTGGCAGTTTACCAAGCAGCATTGGCAATCGCCCCTCGGACGGCCCGCCCCTATGGCGGAATCGGGCTTGTCTGCCAGGAACTCGGGACGGCGGAAGCAGGCTTGGAATTCGCGAGGCGCGGGGTGGAACTGCATCCATCCAATTCCGACTTGCATTACTACCTTGGATCGCTTCACGAGTACCTCTCCGAACCAGGCAAGGCTATCGAGAGTTACCGGACGGCTTTGCGCTTTGGCGCCTCGGACAAATCTGAGGCTCGGTACTGGCTTCGCCTCGGAATAGCCCAGCTCGCGCTCGGCAGGGCAGACGAAGCCGAGAGGTCGTATCGAACGGCCCTGGCGAAGGACCCCCAACTGGCCGCAGGCCACTTGGAATTGGGAAAAATGCGGCTCCGCGAAGAGCAATATTCCGAGGCCGAGACGTTGTTCGAACGAGCGGTTCGCCTGGACCCGTTCCAGTCGGAAGCCGTTTACTCGTGGGGGCTCGCGCTAGTTCGCAACGGAAAGGTCGAGAAGGGCCGCGAGATTCTGGAACGCCATCGGAAAAAGACCGCGCTGCGCCAAGCTCAGGCCCGCGGCATGGAATAGTCTTAGCGGCGATCAATCATCATTCCGGTCAAGGGAGGACACTTTCTTGAGCTGTTCTCGGGCTGTCTCCGAATCTCCCGGAACCCGCGGAGGGACTGTCAGAATTTCCGTGTGTGAGGTTGCTGCATCTTGATTTGCCCGTCCACGGTGACGGAGCCTATGATGCCCATGCGGCTGAGTTCTCATGGCGTCACCAGCCGAAATCTTTCGCCGAACTGGAGGGCGAACTCGGTGCGCGCCGGGTGCCAGAACGCGGGCGGCCGCACCCATTTCCGTGCGACCTTCCGCAACGCCAGGCAGAGCAGCTTGGCCGCTGCCCGGTCATTCGGGAAGTGCCCACGCGTGCGCACTGCGCGGCGCACCGTGCTGTGCAAGCTCTCCATCGCGTTGGTCGTGTAAATCGCCCGGCGTATCGGTTCGGAGAACGCGAGGAACGGGATGATCTGCGGCCAGCGGGAACGCCAGCTCCGAGCGATAGCCGGATACTTCCGTCCCCAGGGGCCGGCCTCGAACGCGTCCAGCGCGGCCTCGGCCTGCTCCGCCCCCGGCGCCCGGTAAACGGCCTTCAATGCCGCCGCCAGCTTCTTGCGCTCCTGATACGAGGCATGCGCCAGGGAGTAGCGGATCAAATGCACGATGCAGGCTTGCACCAGGGTTTGAGGATACACCGCTTCAATGACCTCCGGAAAGCCCTTCAGGCCGTCGGTCACCGCCACCAGCACGTCCTGCATCCCCCGCGCTTTCAACTCGTGCATGACCTTCAGCCAGAACTTCGCACCCTCCGTCTGCTCGATCCAGAACCCCAGCACCTCCTTGCACCCCGCGCAGGTCACCCCGATCCCCCTGTAGACCGCCTTGTTCCGCACCAGGCCCTCCTCGCGAATCTTCACCCGCAGCGCGTCGAAGTACACGATGGCGTACACCTCCTCCAGCGGCCGCGACTGCCATTCCAGAATCTCCGCATGCACCGCGTCCGTCACCTTGGAAATCAGCTCCGCCGAGACCGAGACCCCGTACAGCTCCTCGACATGCCCGCGCATCTCGCGCGTGCTCAAGCCCCGCGCATGCATCGCAATCACCTTGCCGTCAAAACCTGGCAGGCGCCGGCAGTACTTCTCGATCAGGCGCGGCTCGAAGCGGCCCAGGCGATCCCGCGGAACCGACCGCCTCCATCGCCCCGCTGCCCGTCAATACCCGCTTGCGGTGGTGACCGTTGCGGTGGTTCCTCGCCCCGGCCTCGTGCGCGCCCTCCAAATGCGCCTCCCTCTCCGCGTTCAGCGCCCGCTCGGCAACTGCCTTGCGCAAATCCGCCAGCAACTCGCCGTTGCGAAACGCCTCTAGCGGGTCCTCTCCCGCCAGCAACTCGTCCAATACCTCGTCGCTGATCCGCTGCCTGTGCTTCGTCATCAGAGGTCCTCCTTGCAGACCATCCTAAGACCTCACACACGTAATTTCTGACAGGGCCCCCGCGGATTGCCGGTCGTTCCGCCGCGCGTCCGCCATATGGCCCACACCTTGATTCCTCGGCCACCGGCGTTCCGTCCCTCCGGAACAACCTTTCCTCGCACGTCTGGCCAACTCGGCAGTCAAAGATCACCAAGTGACCCGACTCCGTACTGCAGCGGTCCATGCAGCTAGATGCTTGCTGCAGGCCAACGCGGACTGCCTCCTCCGCCCCCGCCCTTCCCTGAAACGGTAGCTCGGGTTGGCGATCCCCGCCGCGCCCTCCGCCTTTGCAAGGCCGAGGGCGAACAAGTATTCCAACTCGTGTGGAGGAACGTCGAAGGGTGCGCCGGAACCAGCCAGCACCAGCTCAATGAGGTTCCGCATCCGGTCCGCGCGGCCCCTTTCGGCATCGCTGACGTCCCGGAGTTGTCGAGGTCGGACGCGCAGCGAGAGAGTGCCGCCTCGAACCTCGCGAATGGACTTGGAATTGGATGCAACCGTCGCCGCCCGTCCTACAACCTTGGCGCTGGGGCGCTGAGAGGGGATGCTGGGGATTTCGGAGTCCAACCCCGATTCGTGCCCTATAATGCCTTTGGCTTCGTAACCAGCGTTGCGATTCGGTCCATGCCGCTCTGCGTGCATTTGCCGCTTGGCAGAACGGATTTCTAGCGCCGTTCCGCCAACGGACTTTACGCCGGATCGCGCCAGACGAGGGTGAAGGGTGCCTCGAGAATCAGCAGTCGTGATACGAAACCTAACAAGATGCACTCGAATGCTCGCCTTGCTCTCGGTCGCTGTTTTGCCTGCCGTAGCGCAGCAGGGGCAGAATGCCGAAGCCGGTCGGGAAATCGATTTCCAATCGGACATCTTCCCCCTCTTCGAACAACGTTGCCTAAGCTGCCACGGGGCCGCCCAGCAGATGGGCGAGTTCCGGCTCGACTCCAAGACCATCGCGCTCGGAGGTGGCTTGTCCGGTCCGAACATCCTGCCGCGCGAAGCTGACAAGAGCCCGCTATACCAGCGAGTGGCCGGGGTCGGCAAACTGAATGCAATGCCGATGACCGGGGAAAGACTTTCGCCGGACCAAATCGCCCTCGTCAAGGCGTGGATTGACCAAGGAGCCGATTGGCCCGACGGCGCGGGGGCAGAGGGCGATCAAGTCACCAAGCACTGGGCCTACCAGCCGCCGAGGCGACATCCACCGCCAAGCGTGCAACAAGCCGACGCCGTTCGCAATCCGATCGACAGCTTTGTGCTCGCTCGCCTTGAGACAGAGGGCCTGTCCTTCTCTCCCGAGGCGCCAAAGGCAACACTGATCCGGCGCCTGAGCCTAGACCTGAGGGGACTCCCGCCATCGCTCGACGAGGTGGAAAGATTCCTCGCGGATCAGAGCGCCGACGCGTACGGGAAACTCGTCAACCAGATGCTCAAGTCGCCCCACTTCGGCGAGCACTGGGCGGGCTACTGGCTCGACCTGGCTCGCTATGCCGACACGAACGGATACGAAAGTGACGAGCCGCGCACGATTTGGGCCTACAGGGACTGGGTGATCGACGCATTCAACCGCAACCTACCGTTCGACCAGTTCACGGCCGAGCAACTGGCGGGCGACCTTCTACAGGACCCGACAGTTGACCAGATCGTCGCCACGGGGTTCCACCGCAACACGATGCTCAACAACGAGGCAGGTTCCAAGAACGACGAATTTTATGATGCGGCCGTAAAGGACCGCGTGGACACGACTGCGACTGTCTGGCTCGGCTCGACCGTTGGCTGTGCGCAATGCCATGACCACAAGTACGACCCTTTCAAGCAAGACGAGTACTACCGGCTCTACGCGATCTTCAACAACACGGCCGACAGCGCGATCAAACTCTCCGAGGAAATGGGTGTCTTCAAGGGAGATGAGGACGAGCTGCGGCGCCGGGAGGCCGACGTCAAGGCCGTCGAAGCGGTCCTCGATGCGCCCACGGACGAGCTGAGGGCTTCCCAGCGAGCCTGGGAAGTGGATTCGGCACATTTCCTTCGGACATGGAATGGCGCTTGGAGGGTCCTCGAGCCGGTCGTGGTCTCTTCAAGCTCCGGCAGCGAGTTCGAGGCGCTTCCCGACGGCTCGGCGCTCGTGCGAAAGGGAACCGACGGACCCGATGTGTACGAAGTCGAACTCGGGGCGGGACCGGGGCCTATATCGGGACTGCGGATCGAGGCCTTGCCCCACGAGAGCTTGCCAAAGACTGGACCCGGTCGAGGCGTCGACGGAACGTTCTCCGTCGCAGGAATCGAAGCGGAGGCTTGGACACCGTCCCTGCGGTCCCGCCATGAACGGGCGCTGCCTAACTCGCCAGTCTGGGGAAACTGGCATGCGATCGGGCCGTTCCGGGTCCAGACAAGGGACGAAGCGTTCCGCACCCCGTTTCCTCCCGAGACGAATCGCGACCTCTCGGCGACATACGAGGAAGGCCACCTTGCGTGGCTCGAGAAAAAGAACTGGACCGACGGAAGAGTCCATTATCTGGGATATATTCCCGACGATTCCGAGTCGAACTGCGCCAGCTATGCCTACCGCACGGTGGAGGTCCGAGAGCCGACGTCCGTCTTGGTTTCGCTTGGAAGCCTCAAGGGGATGAAGGTCTGGCTGAACTCGGACCTAGTCCTCTCGAGCGATCCGACGCGCAGCATCGCGCCTGACCAAGAGGAACTACAGCTCGACCTGCGTCCCGGGATTAACGAGATCCTACTGAAGCTGACCAATGACCGCGGGGCGTACGGCTTCTACTTCGAGCCGTACTTCGGGGCCGAGAGGGAGGCAAGACTGCGTTTCGCCGGCGCGACGGGCGATCACGGGACATGGCAGTCGATCAGCCTCGCCGCGCTGCTGGACGGGCGTTCGGAGACCGCTTGGAACCTAGCGGCTGAAACAGGGACCGACGAAGCAACCCCGCTTGCCGTATTAAGACTCGAACAACCTGTCCAGCTAGCCGGGAAATCGACGCTCAAAGTGAGGCTGATCCACGACTATTCAGGCCAGTCGAATGCGCAGCTTGGGCGCTTTAGGATCTCGGCAACGTCCCTCGCGGCAGAGCGGCTGGAAGCGCTGCAGGCGACGCCGGCAAGCGTGCGACGGGTGCTCGCCACTGACCCCACGGACCGGTCGGCAGGCGATCGCGAGCGGCTCGCGGCACACTATCGCTCTATCGCGCCTGCACTGGAAGCGCATCACCGCAAGCACGCCGAGTTGAGCGCGACCCTGGACGCGTACCGGAAGACCCATACAACCAAGACTCTCGTGATGCGGGAACTGCCCGAGCCTCGCGAGACCCGCGTCCAGAATCGCGGCAACTTCCTGGACCTAGGGGAACGGGTCGAGCCAGGCGTGCCATCCGCGCTGGACTCCGCGAAGTCCGCGCAGGTTGGGGACCGGCTGGAACTGGCTAGATGGCTGACCGACACCGCGAATCCGCTAACCGCTCGCGTGCGCGTGAATCAAGTCTGGAACCGTATCTTCGGCCGCGGCTTCGTCGCTACTCCAGAGGACTTCGGCTCGCAAGGCGACCCGCCGACCCATCCGAGACTGATGGACTGGCTAGCCACTGAATTCATGCGGCTCGGATGGGACACGCAAGCCTTCTTGAGGACGATCATGCTTTCCGCCGCCTACCGGCAGTCGTCCGTGGCGTCGGTCGAGGCGGCCAAGCAGGACCCGAGCAACATCCTGATGTCGAGGGGGGCGAGGTACCGGGTGCCGGCCGAGACCGTGCGGGACATAGCTCTGGCAGCCAGTGGCCAGTTGAGCGGAGCGGTCGGAGGACCGAGCGTATTCCCGCCGCAGCCCGCAGAGGTATTCGGCGATCACTTCATCGAAGGCGGCTTTAAGCTGTGGCCGACGTCCGAGGGGGCCGAACGCTATCGTCGCGGCCTCTACACGTTCTACAAGCGGACAGTGGTGTATCCGGCGTTCATGAACTTCGACGCCCCGGATCGCACGGTCTGCACGGTCGACCGGTCCCTGTCCAACACCCCGCTGCAGGCCCTGAACACGCTCAACGACCCAGCATTCTTCGAGGCAGCGGGGTCGCTTGCGGCACGCATGCTGACCGTGGCCGAGAGGAGCCGGGAGGAGCGCATCGTCCACGGTTTCCGGACTGTGCTGTCCCGCAAGCCGAGCCGGGGCGAGGTGAGCAGGCTCGCGGGATTCTTGGATCGCATGGCGGACAAGTACGAGTCGGAGCCCGACCGGGCCGCCGATCTAGTCGCAAGGGCGTTCGGAGGGAATCGAATCGATCTCCTTGAAACGATAGTCGCGCCCTGGGTCATGGTGGCCAACGTGCTTCTCAACCTCGACGAGACGTTTACACGGGAGTAAGTGCAATGGAGCTGACGAACTCAGGCGGGATCGCCACGACCCGGAGACATTTCTTTTCATCGGCCGGTTTGAGCATCGGCTCTCTCGCCCTCTCGTCTCTGCTAGCCCGGGAATCGCGGGCGGCGAGGGCGACGCACTACCCGGCGAAGGCAAAGGCGGTCATATTCCTCTGCCAGGCTGGCGCGCCGTCCCAGCTCGACCTCTTCGACTACAAGCCGAAGCTGGCTCAGTTTCATGGCACGCCGGTGCCCGAGGAGCTGATCGAGGGCGAGCGCTTCGCTTTCCTTTCGGGACGGCCCAGCCTGCTTGGTCCTCAGTTCGAGTTCCAGCGGCACGGCTCCACGGGAACGTACGTTTCGGAAATCTTGCCGCACATCAGCAGGATCGTGGACGAGACCGCGTTCGCGTACTCCGTCACGACAGACCAGTTCAACCATGCCCCGGCGCAACTGAAGATGTTCACGGGGCACGAGCGCCCGGGACGGCCCTCGCTAGGCGCTTGGCTAACGTACGGGATCGGCAGCGCGAACGACAACCTGCCCGGTTTTGTCGTGCTGTCCTCCGGGCGAGGGGCCCGTTGCGGCGCCGCGTGCATGGGGCCTGGTTTCTTGCCGACGGTCTATCAGGGAGTGCAGTTCCGTTCCGGCAGCGAGCCTGTGCTGTTCCTTTCGAACCCTGGCGGAGTCAGCAAGGATATCCGTCGGGACTCTCTGGATGCGATCCGTGACCTGAACGCAATGCGGCACGCGGATGTCGGGGACGCGGAAATCGAGACGCGCATCGCCTCCTACGAGATGGCCTACCGGATGCAGACAGCCGTGCCCGAATTGATGGACATCTCAAAGGAGCCGGTGTCGATCCAAGAGATGTACGGCACCGAGCCGGGCAAGAAGTCGTTCGCCAACAATTGCCTGCTGGCGCGGCGACTGGTCGAGAGCGGTGTGCGCTACGTCCAGCTGATGCACGGGGAGTGGGACCATCACGGAGGCACAAGGACAAGCCTGCCGCGCCACCTGCCGGAGCGCTGTCGCGAAGTGGACCGCGCCACGGCGGCTCTCATCGAAGATCTCAAGCAGCGCGGGATGCTGGACGAGACCTTGGTGATCTGGGGAGGGGAGTTCGGACGGACTCCCATGCTGCAAGGCGAGCCCAACGACCCGAATGTGGGGCGCGACCATCACCGTACGTTCACCATGTGGCTCGCCGGGGGCGGCATCAAGGCGGGAGCACGATTCGGGGCGACCGACGAGCTGGGCTATCGAGCCGCATTGAACCCGATCACCGTGCATGATCTGCAGGCCACGATCATGCACCTTCTTGGGCTGGACCATACAAAGCTCACCTACAAGTTCCAGGGGCGCGACTACCGGCTCACGGACGTGCATGGCGAGATCATCATGCCGCTGCTCGCATGATGTAGTCGATTCAGGAGCCAAGTCGCAAAAGTTCGATGAATCCCCCGGGCTGGCTTGGCCGATGGACAGCGAATGAGCGGACACCACGCGCGCACGTTCCGCCACGCGCCACGCCCACGCTGCGGTCAGTGCTCGGGGCGGTAATCCAACGAAGCACGGCAGCGCGGCCATGTTGCAGTCGGTTGCGCCCCAAGGGCAGCCTCGTGCTTCCATTGACACGCCGCCGCACCCTATTCCAATTGCATCGGAAGGGCTGTCGCGAGCGACGGCGCCACGTCTGGTAACCAGGGCAATTCGATTCGCGCAAGGGTCCGAAGGTGCTTCCCTGACACGGACGCGAACAGAGCCGGAGCAAGTTCCACGCCGGGCGAGATAGCTCAGGGACTCCACCAAGAGGCCCACCATCTTCCTTGCCGCCGCCACTATTCCGAGCAAACAACAGGAGCACGTGCACTGAGGTGTTCTACCAAGTCATTCTTGCGGTTCACGCCGCGCAGGGACCGGCGGCCGCAACTGAAGTTTCCCCGTACTTGATAGATTTCGTCCAGAACGGCCTTGTGTAGGCGCGGAATTTCCCGAGGGGGGAGCGGCGGAGCCGGGCAGCTTCCGGCGAGTGACGCGCACGGCATGGACGAAAGAGCGTCGGTCCGGGTCTTTGTTGGCCTTGAGCGCTGCCCCGTGCGTCAACTTGCACACGGCGTGGTGCGTCAGAAGCAGGCCGTAGAACTCCTGCCCACCACGTCGGGTGTCTCGCTGCACAGTAGGTTGCGACGGCCTGGCGGGTGCGTCTTCAGCTCGCCGAAGGCCGTCTCGATCTCCCATCCGGTGCAGGAGGAGGGCGGCAATGCGAAGGGGACTGCGGTGCGCGGAACCCGTCCTGTCCCGGGAACCGTCGCGGTTCCATTCGGAGGCCGAACATATGGGCGAAGACCATTGTCCAGCGCACCGGAATGACGGACACCCCGGGGCCGAACCGAATGTTATTGCCAATTGCGCGCCAAATCTGTGACGCGCCTCCGTCCCAACAGTCCAATTGGTTGACTTCCGATAGTGATCACCGTACGCTAGATGGTGATTTGAAACCTCGACAAAGGGGATTTGGCTGATGCTGCGCCTGGACGCGGATAAGACCGTCGAATTCTGCGACGGAATGCGCCGTCGCGACTTCCTTCATGCGGGTTCGTTGAGCCTTCTGGGACTCGGCATGCCCGAGTTCCTCGAAATGCAGGCGCAAGGCGCCGCCAAAGACACCGGCAAGGACGTTAACGTCATCATGCTGATGCTGGTGGGTGGACCCTCTCATCTCGATACGTTCGACATGAAACCGGAGGCCCCGATCGAGATTCGCGGGCCGCACAAACCCATCAGGACGAACGTTCCTGGCATTGAGATCTGCGAAATCTTCCCGCGCATGGCGCGACACGCAGACAAATACGCCTTGCTGCGTGGCTGCTATCACAACTCCGCTGCTGTGCACGCCATGGGGCACCAGCTATTCCAGACGGGCCGCCTTTCATTGGGCGGCATGGAGCATCCGCACATCGGATCGGTCTTGGGCTACGTCAAGGGACCCAAGGGCGATATGCCGCCGCATGTATTGCTTCCCAAGATCATCGGGCCAACCGGCGGAAACTTCAAGCCGGGGCAGAGCGCGGGGTATCTGGGCAAGCGCCACGATCCGTTTGTGCTCAACGCCGATCCTTCCAAGGCGGATTTCAAGGTGCCCGACATGCTCCCTCCGGACTACTTGTCGGCGTTGCGAGTCGACCGGCGCAGGAACTGGCGGGCAATGGTCGACAAGACGGTCAGCAAGTTCGAGACGTCGCAGGACGCGCGCCTGTTGGATTCGACATTCCACCAAGCCTACACGCTGATGACCTCGGAAAAGGCGCGCGAGGCTTTTGAGCTCCACCGCGAGGACGATGACACGCGCAACAAGTACGGCCGCAATCGTTTCGGGCAGAGTTGTTTGCTCGCCAGGCGACTGGTGGAATCCGGGGTGCGTTTCGTGACTGTCAACATGTTCGAGACGGTGTTCGACGAGATCACCTGGGATATCCACGGTTCGCCTCCTTTCAGCCCCATCAGCGGGTACCGGGATTTGGTCGGACCGATGTTCGACAACGCGTTCACGTCATTGATCGAAGACTTGAGCGAACGGGGCATGCTCGACACAACGATGATCCTGGCTCTAGGCGAATTCGGCCGGACGCCGAAGGTGAACCCGGCCGGGGGTCGCGATCATTGGCCGCAAGCATGGACGATCGTGGGTGCGGGCGGCGGGATCCAAGGAGGCCAGGTGATCGGTTCGACCGATAAGATCGGCGGCGCGCCCAAGGATCGTCCGGTGCATCCTTCTGAGATCGTGGCTACGATTTACCATCAATTGGGGATCGCCTTGGAAACTGAATTGCCGGCGGCGAACGGCCGGCCGTTGCCGGTGGTGGATCGCGGCGTGGAGCCCATCCACGAACTGTTCTCGTAGATCCCCGGCTGGGTGCCTGCCGCCGAACGTGCGAGCGATGACTGGTTTCCCTGGGGAGGTCAATTCTTTCCGATGAAGATTTCTCGACTGTTGTTGGTTTCCGCGGCCGCTTGCTGGGTGGTGCTTGGCCAGTCCGCGGCCCAAATCGAGATCCTGCCCGCATCGGTCGAGCTGCATGGCCCCCAGGCGCATCAACAACTGCTCGCGCAGATGACCATCGACGGCGTGCAAAGGGATTGGACCTCGAATGCTGCCTGGTCGTCGGAGAGCCCTGAAATTGCCGCGGTCGATGCGGGCGGGTTGGTGCGTCCGGTCTCCGACGGCTCGGCCGTGATCCGCGTGAAAGCCGACGGACTGGAAGCGAGTTTGACGCTCCGCGTAGCCGGCACGCGCGACGCTTTTTCGTGGGGTTTTCGGCAGCATTTGATCCCGGTGCTGACGAAGCAAGGCTGCAACTCCGGTTCGTGTCACGGCTCGGCGGGAGGAAAGAACGGCCTGAAGCTGACGTTGCGGGGCTACGACCCCTCGGCCGACTACGATGCGCTGACGCGCGAGGCAACCGCCCGCCGCGTTTCGTTGGCAGACCCGGCTTCGAGCCTGTTCCTGCTGAAGCCGACCATGACGATGCTCCACGGGGGTGGCAAGAGAATCGCCGTCGAATCGCTTGAATATCAAGTGCTTTCCGAGTGGATCGCGGCCGGCGCGCCGGGACCGAGTGAGGACGATCCCGCAGTGGTCGGGCTGGAGGTCTATCCTCGCGCGGCCACGCTCGAGCCAGGCTCGACTCAGCGGCTCGTGGTGCGCGCAAGGTACTCCGACGGCCGCGTGACTGATGTGAGCCGCTGGGCGAGATACAGTTCGACGGACGCCGCAGTTGCGGAAGTCAGCGACGACGGCGTTGTGACGATGGTCGGCCGCGGAGAAGCCGCGATTACAGTGGCGTATGCAACGAGCGTGCTCTATGCACGGCTCACCGTTCCCCACGACAACGAGATCAGCGAGGAAGAATTCGATCGGCTGGCGCTGAACAATTACATCGACGAGCTAGTAGTCGAGAAGCTGCGCAAGCTGCGCATCTCGCCGTCGGAGCCGGCCAATGACTCGGCTTTCCTGCGGCGCGCCTACCTCGACGCCGTCGGCATCCTCCCCACCCCCGAGGAAGTCGAGGACTTTCTCGCCGATACTTCGCCCGACAAGCGTCGCCGGTTGATCGACCAATCGCTCGAGCGCCCGGAATATGCCGACTACTGGGCTTACAAGTGGTCGGACTTGCTTCTGGTGTCCACGAATCGCGACCACCTAAACCGCACGGCGCTGTGGGACTTCTACAATTGGATTCGAGACAGCGTCGCCGAGAACAAGCCTTGGAATCGGTTCGCGCAGGATATTTTCGCCTCTACCGGCAGCAGCCGCGATAACGGAGCGCTGAACTATTTCGTCCTCCACAAAGACACGATCGAGCTGGCCGAGAATACTACGCAGGCGTTCATGGGGCAGACGCTGACGTGTGCCCGCTGCCACAACCATCCGCTCGAGAAGTGGACCCAGGTGCAGTACTATCGCTTCGCGAATCTGTTCACTCGAATTGGCATCAAGACAGGGGACGAACCAGGCGATTCGATCATTTTCACGAAGGATTTTGGCGATATTTCTCACCCGCGAATGGGGCGTCCGCTGCCGCCGACTCCGCTCGAAGGCGAAGAACTGGCGCTGGATTCCCCGAACGACCGCAAGCTGCACTTGGCCGAGTGGCTGACGAGCGAAGCTAATCCTTACTTCGCGCGCAATGTCGCCAGCCGCATCTGGGCCAACTTCTTTGCGCGCGGCTTGGTGGATCCTCCGGACGACTTGCGCGCCACGAATCCGTCGTCGAACGAGGAATTGCTTGATGCGCTGGCGGAGGACTTGGTCGATAGCGGCTACGACGTCAAGCATTTGATCCGGCGAATCATGAACTCGGGGACCTACCAACTTTCCTCGACGCCGAACGCCTCGAATCAACGCGACGACAAGTATTACTCGAAATTTCAGGTGAAGCGCTTGTCAGCGGAGGTCATTCTGGACGCCATCTCGTCGATTACCGGGCAGGACTCGAGATTCGAGGGCTACCCGGTGGGCATGCGGGCAATACAGCTGCCCGACGTGCAGGTGGAATCGCAATTCTTGGAATCGTTCGGGAGGCCGTTGCGGCTGGTGTGCGACGTCGAAGAGCGCTCGGGCGACCCCAGTGTCGCGCAGGCCTTGCACGTGATCAACGGCGAGACGCTCAACGGGAAGTTAGGGGCTGAAGAGAACAATATCGCTTCGTTCCTGAAGCTACGTTTGTCAGATCGCAAGATTCTCGAACATCTGTTTCTCTGGGCATTCAGCCGCTATCCGACGGAGTCGGAAAAACGGACGATTCTGGGGGAGCTCAAGGAAGCGCGGGCCGATCAGAGTTCCGAGCGAGCCCGGGAGCGCGCGAGGCGCGAGTCAATCGAAGATCTGATGTGGGCGTTGCTGACAACGAGGGAATTCTTGTTCAACCACTAGGGAGTAGATTCTCAGACCCGAGCTCAAAGGGACTGCACAGCGGGCAATGGCGACACGAGAGAGACAGGCAGTGCTGCGACGTTGCAATCCTTGGCAGGATTTGCGCGGGCAGGCCTGGAGACGGGCCCCGCCGCGCAGGCGCGCCGTGTCCGCGCTGCTCGCGAATGTATTGGTGACTCTTGCGTCGCTGTCGGCACCCACCCCTGCAGCGGAGCGGGACGACCCTAGGTACACATTCGACATCGCGCCGATTCTCGCGCGCAATTGCATCGCTTGCCATTCCGCGAACACAAAGATGGGCGGGCTGGTGCTCGAAACGTTTGAGGGTCTCGAAAAAGGGGGAAACCGCGGTCCCTCGATTGTCCCCGGGGACAGCGCGCAGAGCCCGCTATACCTTATGGTCGCGGGCAAGATGGAACCGCGGATGCCGTTTTCGGCTGATCCTCTAGGACCCGTCGAGGTCGAGCTGCTTGGGCGCTGGATCGAGGCGGGCGCGCCGGGTCCCAAGCCGGGCGAGGCACCGCTTGGAGTCGAGCCCGGGCAGTTGCTCGCCGCCGGACGGCACGGCGGCGTCGCCCTCGCCGATGCCGTGACGGGAAAGACCGTGGCTTTCTTGGACGGACTCGCCGATATCGCGCGAGCGGTCGCGTTCTCGTCTGACGGACGCTTGCTGGCGGCGGGCGGCGGGCATGCGCAACAAGGCGGCGCAGTCAAGATCTGGGAAGTGGCCGAACGCCGCGAAGCGATCACGATTGAAGGTCACGGCGACACGATCCAAGCGCTGGCGTTCTCGCCTGACGGCAAGATCTTGGCGACGGCCAGTTACGACAAGGAAATCAAGTTGTGGGACGTCGCTTCCGGCCGCGAGCTGCGCACTCTGCGAGACCACATCGACGCCGTCTACGCGCTTGCCTTCACGCGGGACGGCAATCGGCTGCTGTCAGGTTCGGGCGACCGCTCGGTCAAGATTTGGAACCCGGAGACCGGAGAACGCCTTTACACCTTGGGTGACCCTGTCGACGGCATCAACTCGATCGCCATCCATCCCTCGGGCAGGTGGGTCACGGCGGGAGGCTATGATCGAACGATTCGCGTCTGGGAGCTGGGCGAGGACGGCGGCGAGCTGCTCAACGTCCTCATCGCCCACCAATCGACCATCTTGCGTATCGCCTATTCCCCCGACGGGAAGAAGATCGTCACTGCCGCGGCGGACAGAACGATCAAGGTTTTTGACGCCGAAACCTTGGATGAGCTGGCGAGCCTGGACAGCCAATCCGATTGGGTGATGTCGCTGGCCTTCTCCCCCGATGGGCGTCGTTTTGCGGCGGGCCGTTTTGACGGTTCACTCAGCATTTACGACAGCGAGAGCTACCGCGACCAATTGAACGTCTCCGAAACCGCGAGGAATTCGCCATGAATCGACTCTTCAAAACCTCTTTGATCTTTCTTCTGGCCACCGGCTTGGCCGGAGCCGAGGGGCTCGCCGACCATCCCACGGGCAGCCGCACGACGCCACCGACGATCGAGTCGCTCGCGCCCCGGGGTGTGTCGCAAGCCGCAACGCACACGTTGACGGTGGAGGGGTACAACTTGCGCGGCGCCTCCGCTGTGCAATTCAGCGACCCAAAGGTCCGCGGAAGCGTGGTGGATGTCACGAATATGCCCGATGTCCCGGAGCCTCCGAGGCTGGGCGCGGCGGGATTGATTTCAACGATTGACTTGGGGCCGCAGCCACCCCGGCATCAGGTGCAGATGGAGGTGACGGTCGATGCCGAGGCCGATGTCGGGCCGGTGCGTTTTCGTTTAGCGACGGATTTCGGGATCAGCCCCGAAGGCAAGATTCTGGTAGAGCCGGAATACCATGTCTATTCGGAAGGCGGACCGGACCACGAGGACGACAGCAGTGCCGACTCTCCTCGGCAAGCGTCACTGCCGGCGATTCTGGCAGGCTTGATCTCGGAACCGGGCGACGCGGATTATTTCTCCATCACGGTCGAGGCCGGCCAGGAACTGGTCTTTGAAGAAGGGGCCATGAAGATCGGCTCGAAGATCCAGCCGATCATCGATCTGCTCGCCGCTGATCTCACGCCTGTCCGACTTGGCGGGCAGAAGCGCGATCGGGCGGGCCGGGCCTTTGCGCATCGATTCGAGGAGGCTGGGAAATTCTTGGTCCGCGTAAGCGACTACCAGAAGAACGGCGGCAAAGACCATTTCTACCGGGTGAAGGTAGGTGGCTACCCGCTGGTCGAGCGGGCCTATCCTCTCGGCTTGCGGCACGGAGAGACCGCGACGTTGACCCTCGAGGGATTCAACCTAGGCGACGGAAAGGTCACGGTCCTGGGCGAGGCTTCTTGGATGGACGATCGCAGGGTGTTGGTTCGTCCCGAAACGGAAAACGGCCGCGCCTTCAACGCCGTGAAACTGGCGCTGGGCGATCATCCGGAAGTGGAAGCGACCGGCGACAACAGTTCGGCTGCGACGGCCCAGCAAGTGACTCTCCCCGTGACAATCAACGGGCGCTTGGCGGTTCGTTCGCACTATTTCCGCTTCAAGGCGAAGAAGGAGCAGTTGATTCTCGTTGACGTGATAGCCGCTCAGGCGGGCTCGAGACTCGACTCGGTGATCGATGTGCTGACGGCGGACGGCAGGCCGATCGAGTTGGCTACGCTCCGCGCTGTGGCCGTTACCTATACCGACCTGTTCGACCATACTTCCAAGGAAGCCGAGATACGCCTGCAACTCTCGAATGATTTTGACGCGGGCGACTACTTGATGATCGGTAGCGAAGTGGTGCTGGTGACCCGTATGCCTCGCCAGCCGGATGAAGGTATCGCGCTCGAATCATTCCCCCCGATCATTCCCGGGCGGCGGACTGGCGGGGCGGTACGCCTGTCCTCGCTTGGTACAAGTCCGCAAGCGCATGCCAAAGGCGCGCCGATGTACAAGCTGCAAATCCATCCACCCGGAAGACAGTTTCCTCCGAACGGCTTGCCGATGGTTCGCCTCTATCACCACAATGACGACGGCCGGGTGCCGCACGGCAAGGATTCCTTCTTGGAATTCAAGGCGCCTGCGGATGGGGAATACTTGGTCCGTATTCGAGACACCCACGGGCGTAGCGGAGACGACTTCGCCTACCGACTGGCGTTGCGTCCGCCTCGAGCGGATTTTCACTTGTCGTCCGATCCTCGTACGCCGAATATCCCCCAAGGCGAACGTGTGCCTGTGAGGGTGACGGCGTTGCGGGACGACGGGTTTGACGGGAACATTCACATTGCAGTGGAAGATTTGCCTTCCGGCATACACGCCGACGACACGGTAATCCCCTCGGGGCAAATGGTCGCTACGTTGATGATGCATGCCGACGCCGACGCCGAGATCGGCAAAGCTTTCCCGCTGACGATTCGGGGCACGGCGGAGATCGGCGGAAAGAAGGTTTCCAAGCGGGCCAACCCGGCCGACACACTGCAATTCGTTGCCGTCACCGCGCCTGCCGACATTCTCGTGACGACCGACAAGCGCGAGGTCGTGCTCGAACCAGGCCAGGACGCCAAGATTGTTGTCTCGGTGACGCGCAAGAACGGCTTCGGCGGGCGCGTTCCCGTCGAAGTGCTCAATCTGCCGCCGCACACCGATACTCCGGAGGTCGGGCTGAACCGCATTCTAATCACGGAAGAGAAAGTTTCGCGGGAGTTCTCGATTCGGGCTCTGCGGGACGCCAAACCGCTCGAGCAGCTGATCTACGTCTCGGGCATTGTCGAGACCCGTTCGCCCCAACCGACCGCTTTTACTGCCGAGCCGATTGTTCTGAGGATCGTCGAGAGGTCGGGAGGCGGAGAGGGCGGCGAATAATCTTAAGTGCGGCATGCGATTGTCGGCGCCCTGACCGGACAAGGCGCTGTGATCGTGGTCCATTTGGGTCCCGTTCATTCAACAAATAGCCGCACGTTTTTTCGAAGCCTGCGCCACGAGTCGGTGGTGGGAGGACAAGCAGCATGGTCGAAGACAATGCCAAATCGTTTGCCGCACGCGCGACGGATGCCCGGTGGACCAAGGGGGGCTTGCGGACCTACTTCGCCTATCGGGACCTGGGCATCAAAGACGCCACTGAGGCCAAGGTCCTGGCGCACGTGATTCGCGCTGAGCAGCCCTGCGAAGGCCCCATGGGCTGCCATTCCCACGCGTTGGACTTTCAGATGATCTACCTGCTCAAGGGATGGGCGGGGGTTTACTTGGAGGACATCGGCGAGATTCGCGTTGAGGAGGGCGATCTCTGGTACCAAGCTCCCGGAGTCAAGCATGAGTTGTTGGAATACTCGGATGACTGGGAGGTGCTCGAGATCACGATGCCGGCGGATTTTTCCACCAAGGATGAAGCGTGCTAGAGCGCGCCATTGTGCAGTCGAGATCGAATCCAGGATCCAACGTGCCTCGTATCCAGCTAGTCCCCGCCCTTCGCAAGGCCGGACGCCGGGCCGAGGCGAAAGAACGCCTGGAGCGCTTCCGGGAATTCCTTGCGCAGGACCGGCAGGAGGATCTGACAAGGCCACGGCACCGCTTGATCGCCAGGCCAGGCCAAGATTCGCGCTAGCGACAGGCGAATCCGAGGATCCGATGAGTCGGGCGCGGCGACCGACCAGGCCGGCACAAGCGCTGCGCTCATGCCTTCCGGGAGCTATCCAGGCATCTCGGCGCACCAGTCCCCGCCGCAGGCAGAGATAATGAAGGCGGGGGCCGGCTCCGAAGGAGCGGGCTGAACCCTCCCGAGCCAGTGGCGAGAGCTCGCCTGCAATTGGCGCCGAACGGAGGTCGGTCCCCGGGGAAGCACCTTCGCCTTGCAAGTGGAGAGCACCGGCAGACTCCTGGCTGCCGATTTCCCTACTCGGCTCCAACGAGGTATCGGATATATGCGTCGAACACTGCATTGGATCGCTGCGCTGGCGGCAATGTTCCAGCTTCACTGCGGACAGGAGGGGAAACGGCAATCGCCAGAGGCCGAGGCAGCAAGAGCTTGGTCGACCGTGCCCTCAACGGAGAGTCCCACGGCCCGGCACGAGGCGGCAATGGTGGCTATAGGCGGCAAGGGGTACTTGATGGGCGGACGGGGAGTCAAGCCCGTGGAAGTGTTTGATCCGGAAACGATGTCCTGGAGACAGCTTGGGGCCACGCCCCTCGAAATGCATCACTTTCAGCCCGTCCCTTACGGGGAATCGATCTATGTGATGACAGCAATGACCGGAAAGTACCCGAACGAAACGCCGCTCGAAACCGCGTACATCTACGATCCGGCTACCGATTCGTGGCGGCAAGGCGCCGAGATTCCTCCGGAGCGTCGAAGAGGGGGTGCGGGAACCGCAGTTTACGAGGGCAAGATCTATCTGGCTTGCGGGATCGTGGACGGCCACACGAGCGGCACCGTCGCATGGTTCGACGAATTCGACCCCGCGACCGGGGAATGGCGCGTGCTTCCGGACGCGCCCCGCGTTAGGGATCACTTCTCCGCGGTCGTTAGCGAGGGTCGGCTCTACCTCGTGGGCGGGCGCGACACGAGCTATCACGAGCCGGGACACTTCACCGCTTTCTTCGGAACGGTCATACCGGAAGTGGACGTGTACGACTTCGCGACAGGCGAGTGGACCACGCTACCTGGCAAATTGCCTGTTCCCACAGCCGCTGGCGGGCTTGTCGAATCCGGCGGCGCGATTTATTACTTCGGTGGCGAAACCGCCCAGGACCTTGCGCATTCCGAGACGCAACAGCTAGATCCCGAGACCGGCGAATGGTCTCTGATCGCCCCCCTCCAGCGAGGACGCCACGGCGGTGGAGCCGCGGTGCTCGACGGCAGAATCTACGTCGCCGCCGGAAGCGGAGGTCGCGGAGGCGGTCCCGAACTTTCCTCCACCGAAGTATTCACTCCTCAGCCGAGATTTTTTCAGCCGACTGCGTCTAGAATCGTTACGCAGTAGGCTCGACGCTTTGGCATGCGGTAGCCCGCCCTACGCGGACGGGCAGATCATGTCGGACGGGGACGAGGTCTCGGGCGCGCCTGCGGAAAGGCGGAAGGATGAACACAGGCATTGCCAGGGGGATGCTGGTACTCCTTGCTCTCGGGCCCGCGGCTGACGCCGAGCAGAATGCGCCGAATCCATACGGAGAAGGGCGGCAGTGGGGCGAGCTTCCCGCAGGTCGTTCTTGGGGGTCCACAAGCGCGATCTTCCCCCACCGGGACGCAACCGGCCAGCTCACCGGGAAGATGTGGGTCGCCGAGCGCTGCGCCGGCAGCAACTGCCGGGAAAGCAATCTGGACCCGATCTTGCTATTCCACACCGATGGCCACTTAATCCGCAGCTTCGGGTCCGACCGGTTCATTTGGCCCCACGGGATCCATGTCGATCAGCAAGGCAACGTGTGGGTCGCGGATGCGGTGCATTCGTATTGCGAGGCCGGCCGGGAAGGCGGCAAGGGTCATCAGGTGCATAAGTTCAGCCCTACCGGCCAGCTCCTGATGACCTTGGGGACAGCGGGCGTGCCCGGGGAGAGCGAAAGTACATTCCGCTGCCCGTCAGATGTTGCCGTCTCGCGGGAAGGATTCATTTTCGTAGGCGATGGCCACAATCATGGCCACGGCGGGAACAACCGGATCGTCAAGTTTGCCCAAGACGGCACGTTCATCGCCGCTTGGGGCACTCCGGGCTCGGGTCCTGGCGAGTTTCGGGGGATCCACGCCCTCGCGATGGACTCCCAGGACCGGCTGTTCGTGGGCGACCGGGCCAACCAGCGGATCCAGATCCTAGACACCCAGGGAAACCATTTGGAGACTTGGAGGCAGTTTGGGTCGCCGAGCGGGGTCTACATTGACGAGAACGACAAGATCTACGTCGCCGACTCGGATTCCGGCTTCGATCCCCAAGAGACCGGGCAGCCTCGCAATCCGGGCTTTGCAAGGGGAATCTACATCGGCGACGCGCGAACCGGGCGGGTCGAGGCGTTCATCCCCGACCCCAAGCCGGATCTAACCAAGGTCACAAGCGGCGCGGAAGGCGTGGCGGCCGTCGGGACTTCGGTCTTGGGCGCCCAAGTAGGCGGCTCGCGAGGCGTCTTGAGGTACGAGAAGAAACCGTAGGAATGAGCGGCCCGCAACGGCGGCTCCGAAAGCCTTGCAGCGAGCCGCCCCGAAGATCCCGACCCGTCTACGAGTTCAGTATCTCGGTGACGACTCGAGCGGGGAATTCGTCGGTGAGTCGTTCGTTGCGGCCATCGTGCGAATAGACCAGGTCGCGGTGGTTCATTCCGAGCTGATGCAGAATCGTCGCGTGCAGGTCATGCACGCTGACACGGTTCTCGACGGCCTTGTAGCCGATTTCGTCTGTGGCGCCGTGGACCGTGCCGCCCTTGACGCCCGCCCCGGCCAGCCAGACAGTGAACCCAGTCGGGCCGTGATCACGGCCCGCGACGCCGGACTCGCGGCTTTGCGCTAGCGGAAGGCGCCCAAACTCCCCTCCCCAGACCAAGAGGGTTTGGTCAAAGAGCCCGGTGCGCTTGAGGTCTTGAATGAGCGCGGCAATTGGCTGGTCAGTCTTGCCACAGGCGTAGCGGAGCGACTCGTCGAGGTCGGCGTGGTTGTCCCAGATTTGGCCCTCGATGTAAATCTGCACCAGCCGGACGCCCCGTTCGACCAGCCGCCGTGCTGTCAGGCAGCGCTTGCCGTAGGAGGCAGTCTGCTCGCTGTTCAGACCGTACATGGCCCGTGTCGCTTCGGATTCCTGCGTGACGTCGAGGGCATCGCTCGCACTCAACTGCATGCGCGCCGCGAGCTCGTAGTTCATCAGGCGGGCCTCGAGTTCGGGTCGGCCGAACCGGGCGGCACGGTGCCTGCGATCCATGCGCGCCAGCAAGGAGCGAGCTAGGTCCAGTACCGGCGCAGGATACTCCTCGTCGGGATTCAAGTTCAACAGGGGCGAGCCCTCGGAGCGCACCCGAGTCCCTTGGTAAACCGGAGGCAGCCATCCCGCCTGCCAGTTCTGGATGTGATTGACCGGCAGGCCCTTGGGATCGTCAAGCACTACGTAGGCGGGAAGATCCTGGTTCTCCGATCCCAGGCCGTAGACGATCCACGATCCAATGGTCGGGCGGTTGGAAAACTGCCGGCCTCCCTGCATGATGAAGATCGCCGGTTCATGGTTGAAATGGGTGGTGAACATCGAGCGGATGAACGCGATGTCATCGACGTGACCGGAAAGATGCGGAAGGATCTCGGAAATCTCCACGCCCGACTGCCCGTGCTTGGCGAAGCGGTAAGGAGACGGCATGAAGCCGCCGGCCTCGTTGATGAACTCGATATCGTTCGCGAGGTCGCGTCCCGGCGGCTGCCCCTCGTATTTGGCGAGAGCCGGCTTGGGATCGAATAGATCGACTTGACTCGGTCCGCCGTTCATGAAGAACTGGATGACGGACTTGGCCTTGGGCTCGAAGTGCGAGCGACGTGCCCGCAGGTCGTAGGCTCTCGGGCCGCCGGTCGCCCCGGCCGCGGCCGGAGGAGCCAGCAAATCGCGGCCGAGCAAGGACGCCAGCGCGGCACCGTGCAGTCCGTCGCCGACGCGCGAAAAGAAATCGCGCCGCGTGGGTCGTGCGGCCAGGCGGGCCAAGCCGGATCGACATTCGTTCTTCGATTGCATGCTCGCTTTTCTCACCTCAGTCAACGTAGAGGAACTCGGCGGAATTGAGCAACGTGTGGCAGAGCGTTGCCAACGCCAGCCAGCGGGCCTTCGTCGCCCTGGGTTCCATGGGAACCGGATCGTCGAGGCTGCGCCGCCAAGCCTTCGCCATTTCGCCTAGGGTGGATGCCGCGTCCGCCCGTTCGTCGACGGACGGAAAACGGCCCAGAGCCGTCAAGTAGGCACGCTTGACCTGGGCCGCCGGATCTTCGCCGACCTCGTCGATAATGCGGCCTGCCATATAGCGTGAACTCGTGCGCAGAATATCGCTATTCATCATCTCGAGCGCTTGGGACGCCACTGTGGACTTCGTCCTTCGGAGGCAATTCGGCTTGAGTTGGGGCGCATCGAAAGCCTCGAGCATTGTCACGGGTTTCGAGCGTCGTTGCTGGATGTAGATGCTGCGCCGTTGCCCCTTGCTGGAGTCCTTCGCGATGACCTCTCCGTCGGGCTTGACTTCAATCGCGTCAGCCGGGCCGAAAGGCTTTCCATCGAGCCGCTGTGACACTTTGAGTACGGTGTCGCGAATCGCGTCGGCGTCGAGTCGCCGCAGGGGGAACCGGGAGAGCAGGGAGTTGTCGAAGTCCGCCTCGAGCTTGGTCTCGTCGAGCATGGAACTCTGACGGTACGCGGTCGAGGTCAGGATCAGTCGATGGAGCGCCTTCAGGCTCCAGCCGCTCTCGACGAATTCGACCGCCAGCCAGTCCAGAAGTTCCGGGTGCGTCGGAGGGGAGCCGGTGCGTCCGAAATTGGCCTCGCTCTGGACGATCCCGCGGCCGAAATGATGCTGCCAAACTCGATTCACCATCACTCTCGCCGTCAGCGGGTGGTCCGGCTGGACCAACCACCTCGCCAATGCCAGCCGTCGTCCGCTTGACCATTCGAGCGGTTCGACGGCGTAAGGTTCAAGGCCGGTGCCGAGCACCGACGGCACGCCGGGGGCAACAGGGGGCCCCGGGTTGCGGTGATCACCGCGATACAGGACATGCACCGGCGTGGGATCTCCTCCCATGTCGAACAACGCGCGGACCAAGGGCTTGGTGTGCAGCCGGAGCTTCGCCTTGACGAATGAATCGAGCAACGAGAGTGCCGCCGGCTCCGATGCATCGCTGTCTCCGGCGGAATCGGCCTCTTCGCCGACAGCCGCGGCCAAGTCCTCTTCGAGCGACTTGCTAAGGGCATTGCGGGCGTCGACGAGCACTTCGTTCGGTACCGAAGGCACCTTCTCGTCGAGAAGTTTCTTGCGCACTGGAGCGGGAAGCGCCTCCAGCTCGCCTGCAAGACGCGCGATCTCCTCCTCGATAGGGGTGTTGATCCCCGCGGCCACCTCCACGTCCTTCGCCGGAGCGCCCGGCAACAGGCGCGAGTTCGCCTCGTTCCAATTCGCGTCAGGGCCGATATCCGCCTGGTTGGGGGATAGCCAATCGTATGGGTCGTAGGCGCTTCTGAGGATGGCGCTCAAACGGTAGTAGTCACGCTGGGGAATAGGATCGTACTTGTGATCGTGGCAGCGGGCGCAGCCGACGGTCAATCCCATGACCGTCGATGTCAGGATTTGAAGCTGGTCCGCGACGACAGTGAGCCTTTCTGCCACAAAGCCCTGGGACACGCTGTAGGTGCCGTCAGGGCCCATTCGCAGGAACCCGGTGGCTACCAGTTTGTCGCTGTCCTCGGGGCCCAGCGGCAGCTGCTTCTCCTTGTAGTTGAACAATTCGTCCCCGGCGATCTGCTCGACCAGGAATTGGTCGTAGGGCTTGTCGGCGTTGAGAGCTCGAATCACCCAGTCGCGGTAGCGCCAGGCATGCGGGCGAACCGCGTCGAAGTCCACTTGCCCTTCCGAGTCCGCGTACCCTGCCGCGTCGAGCCAGCGTCTCCCCCAGTGCTCGCCGTAGCGCGGCGATTCGAGCAGCCGATCAACCAGCCGTTCGTAGCCGCCCGGGCTCTCGTCCGCCATGTAGGCTTCAACTTCTGCAGCTGAGGGAGGCAGCCCGATCACATCGAAGTACGCCCTGCGCATCAAGGTCAGCCGGTCGGTGTCGGGCGAGAAGCTCAGACCGTTTTCCTCCAGCTTGGCAAGCAGGAATGCGTCTATGGGCTGGCGGACGCGATCTTCGCTGTGCACTGCAGGCAGCGTAGCCTTGCGCGACGGCTGGAATGACCAGAAACTGCGATCTTCGTGGCTGACCATTGGGTCCGAAGCGGGGTCGACCGCCACCGGACTCTCGTCGTCCCAAGGCGCGCCCGCGCTGATCCAGCGTCGCAACTCCTGTAGCTCCGCCGAGGTGACCGGGCGATACGATAGCCGCGCTTGATGCTCCTCGGGCGGCATTTCCTCCGCGGTGATGCGCTGGATCATGAAACTTCTGTCGGGATCGCCGGGCACGATTGCCGGACCCGACACGCCGCCCTTCAGAGCCGCGGCGCGCGTCCGCAGGTCCAGCCCGCCTTCCTGCCGACGACGCCCGTGACACAGCAGGCACTTGACGTTGATCGTGGTGACAAGAATCTTGCGCGGAGACAGCTTTTCGTGCGCGCCGACTGCTGCGAGGACGGCGCTCTCGCCTTCCGACAGCGCGCCGCCCTCGATCCAGCGCCGAATCAGATCGACCTCGTGGGGCGCCAGCTTCTTGTCGCCCATTGGCATGGCACCGGACGCGGCCTTCTGCAAGAGCAAGCTCTCGCTGGGCGTTCCCGGTACCAGCGCTGGGCCGGACGTCCCTCCCGCCAGCAAAGCTCCCCGTGATCGCACGTCCAGCTCGGCCTGCGGGGCAGTCTCCCCGTGACAGACAACGCAATTCTCTTGCAGGACCGGCGCGATGTCGGATTCAAACCGAGGAGGCGAGGCGTCCTGGGCGGCCAAGTGCGCCGCAGGGATTAACAGCACTTTCGCGCAGGCCGCGAGGCCGAACGCCAGAGCGCCGCCAGGAAAACCCGGGCCGTCCATTAAGGAGCGATTCCAGAAATTCGAAGGCCCTCGCATCAAAGCTTCCTCACAACACTAGAACTTGCGAGCCGATTGGTCAAGTCGAATTCAGGCTGGCCGGGCGTTCGCCTACTGGTGCTCCAAGGGCCTTTGCAGTCGGGACGGGGCGTCCTCCAACTGCAGGAGGCGCCCCCTAGCCCGGCGCAAGGCTACCGGGCCAGCCGATGAACGGGAGGTCTAATGCGAAGCGCGCGGGCTTTCCCCTTCCCGGACGACCAGGAAGCGGTTGGAGGCAACCGCATCGATCTTGTCCACCTGACCGCTCGGCCACTCGATCTCAACACTCGCAACACCATTCCGGGCCCCCAGGCCGAAGTGCAGCCGCGGGTCGTGGGCCGACTGATAACTGCCTCCTCCTGTCCGTTCGGCGACCTGGACGAATCCCTCGGATGAGACCGTTACCCGCGCTCCGATGCCGTCCCGGTTGGTCTTCTGTCCGACCAAGCGCACTTGAAGCCAGTTGTTTCGGTTCCCGCCATCGTTGCGTAACAGCTGCAGCGCCTGACCATTGTTCGCTACCAGCACGTCCGTGTCGCCATCGTTGTCGTAGTCCGCGAAGGCCGCGGCGCGGCTGACCCTTGGGCGCGCGAGGGCCGGGCCCAGTCGCGCGCCCACCTCTTCGAACTCCCCTCCGATGTTGCGAAAGACCAGCTTCCTCTCCTGGTAACGGGTCCCCTCGTGAAACAGCTCGATATTGTCCAGAACGTGCCCGTTCGCGACGAACAGGTCTCGCCAGCCGTCGTTGTCGTAGTCGAAGAACCGGGTGCCGAACCCGCTGACGTCGAAGGTCTTGTATCCAATACCGTCCTCGAACGTAGCGTCTAGGAACGTGCCGTCGCCGGCGTTGCGGTACAACCGGTCGAATTCGAAGTCCAGATGCGTCATGTAGAGATCCGGCCAGCCGTCGCCATCGTAGTCCGCCGCGTCGACACCCATTCCCGCTTCCGCTTCCCCGTTCTCGCCGAGCGCAACGCCGGCGATAAACGCGATTTCCTCGAACGCGCCGCCGTCGATGTTCCGAAACAGGAAGTTGGGCATCGAGTCGTTGGCGATGAATACGTCCATCCAGCCGTCGCGGTCATAATCGAAGCACACGACGCCAAGTCCGTTGCTCGGTCGGTCGCCAAGTCCAACGCTCGCGGTCACATCCTCGAACCTGCCGTCCTGGAGGTTGCGGAAAAGCGTGGGGGTCTGCCCGCTGTACTTGTTGGGATGACAGTACGAGCGGTAGCCGGGGCGCCGCTCGCCGCAGTGCAGATTCCGGTCGGGTGACCACTCGAGATAGTTGGCGACCACGAGATCCAGCCAGCCGTCGTTGTCGTAGTCGAACCAGGCTGCGCTGGACCCCCATTTGCCCGGGTTGGCAACGTCCGCGGACTGCGTCACGTCTCGGAAAGCGCCCTCCCCGTCATTCTGGTAGAGCGCGATGCGACCGTAGCCAGTCACGGCCAGATCTGGATCGGCGTCGTTGTCGTAATCCCCCACAGCGACCCCCATTCCGAAGAGACCTTCCGCCCCGACACGGGCTGTCGCCGTGACGTCCGCGAAGGTGCCGTCGCCCAAGTTGCGGTACAGGGCGCCACGAAGAGGTCCCGCGGGTGCAAAGGCCTCGGTCCCGGAACTGTTCGCGACATAGAAGTCGAGCAGCCCGTCGCTGTCGTAATCCAGCCAGGCGGCAGCGCCGCCCATCGTTTCGATCAAGTACTTTTCGGCGGTGGCAGCGTTCTCGTGGACGAAGGAGATACCGGACTGGATCGTGACGTCGACGAACTCGACTTCGTGGGCTGACACCTGGCCCTGTCCGCTCGCCGAAATTGGCCCGCACGGAAAAACGGACCCCAGACAAACCAGACCTGCCAGGGCGAAGCCGAATCCCCTGGGTTCGCTTCGCGGCCACGGCGCCCCGCGTGCCGCCTCGCCCGCCCGCCGCGTGGTCCCCCTGTTCGTCATCAGCGTCTTCGACGGGCAGCGGTGTCGTGACGCGATGGCTCGATCGCGGTCAGGGGCTAGTTCACAGCAGCGTTTCATCGCTCCCGGCTTCTTGCGAGCCCGCGCGGATTCTGTGCTGAACCGTAGCCTCCGCTGCGCAACGACTCTAACCGCCCCGGCCGGAGGCAGGAATTGGGAGGGCCCCGTATCGCAGCCGGAGCCCTCTCGTGACCTGCGGGAAAGGCTAGAAGATCACTTTCACGCCGAACTGGATGCTGCGCGCGCTGAACGTATTCGACACCCGTCCGAAGTTGCCGCTCTGCAAGCTGCCGCTCACGCCGCCGAGGTTCTCTTGGTTGAAGACGTTGAAGAACTCCGCGCGTAGGTCGATTCGCCCGCTCTCGCCAAGCAGCGGCATTGGTATCTGCCGCAGGATGTTGAGATCCGTGTTGTTATACCCCGGATTGCTAAACGTGTTGCGGCCGAGCGAACCGGGCCTCACGTTCTGGGGCTTCGGGAAATCACTCGCCTTGAACAATCCGTTGATAAAGTCGTCTTTCGTCGCCCCCTCCATCGAATCGCCGAACGCGGGCGTGTCCGGGCGGTCGTTGTTAAATCCGTCCGCGTTGAAGTCGCAGCCGGTGTTACCGATCAAGCTTCCGCTGTCGTCAAACACTGGCCGGAACGGAAGCCCGCAACTCACATTGAAGGGCGAGCCGCTCTGCAAGATCGTGGTGATGCCTACCTGCCAGTCGCCAAAGATCGCCTTGCCCACGCCGCTGCGGATCGGCGATGGGATTTCGAAGATCAAGCTCATAGCGTACTTTTGCCGAACGTCGAAGCGTGACCGCCCTCGATTCAGGCTCATATCTGTCAGCTCCACCAAGTGCTCTCCCGAGAAGCTGCTACCCGTGTCGACAGCCTTGCCGAACGTATACGCTCCTTGAAACAACAGGCCTTGCGCGAAGCGCTTCTTGAGGCTGAGGTTCATCCCCTGGTAGTAGGACTTGCCGTTGTTCTGCCCGTACAGGATGCTGCCGAAACTGGGATTGAGTCTGTCCAAGCGTCCGTCGAGCAGATCGCCGGCAAATCGATTCACCTCGTAGTTCTGGTAGAGCTTGGTCCCTTGCGATCCCACGTAGTTCGCCTCAACTGCCCAATCCCTGCCTAGGGCGTACTGAAGGCCGAAGAACCAGTTGATGGCGTACTGGTTTTTCAGGTCGGGCTCCCAGATCTGAATCTCCGCGGGCACCCCGATCAGGCCGCCTCGCTCGTCCAAGCCGACCTGCAAGCCCGGCGGGCGCGGGAACATCCACGGCGACTCGGTCGTGCTGCTCAAACCATACACTGGCTTCGCATCCGTCTGCTTGCTCACATTGGCGACAGCGAAGATCGGCAGGCTCGTGCAGCAGTCGCGATAGAACTGGCCGCCCGGGCGGTCATAGAACATGCCGCTGCCCGCGCGAATGGACATCCTGCCCCGTCCCGTCGGATCCCACGCAATCCCGATCCGAGGCGCAATATTGTTCATGTCGGTCGATGCCAACGGAGGCCCGTGACGGACGCCAACATCGGCGATCCGCTCGGTGAAGTTGCTTCCGCCCCGGAAGTTGGCACCGACGAAGATGTCGTCCAGGTCGGTAGGAATGGGAAACGCCTCCCACCGCACGCCCCAACTGACTGTCAAGTTCGGTCGCACCTTCCAGTCGTCATTGAGGAAGAAGCCCCAGTTGGTGAAACGCGGCCTGAAATCGAACCCCCTGGCGTCGCCCGTGGCCGGGTCGAAGCCGATGTTTCCATGGGAGAACGGATCGTCGCGAGCGAAGTCCCAGATGCTGTTGAATCCGTAGTTCGGCCGTTCCCAGACCGCGGCGAAAAGCGCGCCCGCGCCGGGACAGCCGCTGTCGCAGTTGAAGTTCCCACCGAACTTGAACGAGTGAGAGCCCTTGTTCCACGTGGTGACGTTGCGCCACTGCTGGTTGTTCTGAATGAACACGGCGTCCGAGAAGCCCTGGCCGTAGCCCTCGATTCCCGGCACGTTGATCCGGGGAATCTCCCCGCGACCAATGGGGGCGTCGCCCTCTGCGTGCTGCCAGGACCACGTCGCCTCGTTGATCACGTTCGTGGAAATGATCCGCGTCCAGTTGAGGTTCGCGAACGCGGTCCACTGCTCCTGCATGTTCGTGAAGGCGGGATAGACAGACGGGCTGCCGAACAGCACCTGCTGGTTGGTCGTGCGAGCGACGCTGCCGTAGATGCGATCCTTGCTCTCGTTAAAGTTGTGGTCAATGCGAAGCGTCCATTGCATGCCGTCACGCGGGAGGGTCTGCGCGAATGACCCGCGCTCGGTCACAGGGAAATCGCAAGGCATTGGGCCGATGGGCGTGGAAATGCCCGCGGAGCCGCTACAGTCGGAGCCAAGCAAGCTCCCAGCCGTCTGGGCGACACTCTTGGCTTCCAAGATGTCGGGGAACTCGTTCATGACCATGGCGCCGATGTTGTTGGGATGCCGCTCGCGGACTAAATTGGCAAACTCGCGGCTCACGACAGTTCTGCTGAACCCGGCCCCGACGCCGGAACGAAGGATATCCATCGACCCGAACGCGAATGTCCGATTCTTGATGATCGGCGCGCCCAAGCTCCAATTGGCTTCGTTGCGGCGGAATACCGGAACGCCGCTGGCTTGGAACCGATTGGGCTTCTGCAGGACGTTGTTGGTGTGGTACCAGCCCAGAGTGCCGTGAACCTCGTTGGTGCCGGACTTCGTCACCACATTCACAAGGACGGACGAATTGCGCCCGTACTCGGCGGAAAAGTTGTTGACCGACACGCGCAGTTCCTGCACCGAGTCAGCGTTGGGGTTGTGGTTGACCACTCCGCCGCGCGGGCTGGCGTTAACCGAGGCACCGTCCACGTTGAAGCTATTCGACTCCGCTCTCTGGCCGTTCCCGCTCAGGTTGACGCCGTATTCCGCCGAGAAGATGTCTCCCGTCGCCTGCGCGTAGGCCTGGCCGCCACCGGATGGCAGGCCCACGACCCCCGGGGTGAGCACGACCAAGGTCATGAAGTTGCGTCCCACCAACGGCAGGTCGGCGACCTCCATTTCCTCGATCTGGCCCGACACCTTCGCCTCGCCGGTCTCGATCAGAGGAGCTTCCGAGGTCACGCTCACCGTTTCGGTCGTCGCACCGAGTTCCAGCTGGATGTTCAGGGTTGTCGTCTGCGCCACCTCCAAGGTGACCCGTTCCTGAACGTACGTCTGAAAGCCCTCCGTGCTGACCGTGACCCGGTAGGTGCTGGCCGCCAGGGCAGTTGCGCGGTAGCGTCCCGCACCCGAGGTTTCCACCGTCCGCGTCGTGCCCGTGTCGACGTCCTCGACGACAACCTCGACGGCGGGGATCACAGCGCCGGCAGGGTCGGTGATCGTGCCTTCCAAGATGCTGCTGAACTGGGCCTGCAAGCCCAGCGCCCCAGCCAAGAGCAGAGCGACGAGATGAACGGTGCGCCCCGCTCGGCTATTTCGACCATTCGCGAGTAAACTCGCGAGGATTGCCTTTCTCATTCGTGCTAGTTCCTCCAATTCCAGCGTGGGAGCGGGATCGACAGCTCGCGACCAGAACGCCTACAAGAAAAAGTCCTTGAGTGCAAAGATTCCGCAACTTGCCGAATCGTTTTGAAAATGCCCCCAGCCAGCTTGGCCTCTATCTTAGTCTGTTTTGCGGGGGCGTGCATCGAGACGCGCATCGATGCTCCAAGAACCTGCACGTCAACGGGCCTGGCGCAGCACCGCGCCACGGAAGTTGCGAGGCCGTTGGTCGGCATGGCTCTCTCCAGCTCGAGGGCCAAAATTCCCGTGGCGGAAGCTGTAAGCTAGGGGCGATACGTGCTGCTCTGTGCGATTAGCGCCGGTGTACAAGCATCCCGGCGCCTTGGCTGGCCGCCGCCGGTGGCCGCTGCGGCGCTCCTTGCCATTGCGTGGGTTCCTTGGAATGCGGTGGCGGAGTCTCCGCGAGACGTGTACCAACGGGCCGTCTCGCATCTGCAGCGAGGCGAATGGGAGCCGGCGGTCGCGCTACTCCGGGAAGTTGTTGCGGCAGTGCCCGGAAACGCAAGGCTGCACAACACGCTGGGCATCGCCCTTTCGTCGGCGGGGGAAGCCGAAGCGGCGGCGGCGCAATTCGGCCGAGCGCTCGAGTTGGAGCCCACCTACCCATCCGCGCTCAAGAACCTCGCCTTGCACGAGATGTCGCGTAAGCGCCCCGACGCGGCGAAGCCGTATTTCGAGCGCTTGCTAGCAGCGTCCGGAGGAGACCCGTTCGCCCATCTCGGATTGGCAGAGATCGCGTTTGCCAAGGGCCAGTTCGCCGAAGCCGTTCGGCACTTCGAGGAAAGCGAGGGCGTGCTGGTGCGAGACCCGCGGCTCTTGCTCAGCCTTGCCATGGCATTACTGGAGACTGGCCAGGAATCCAAGGCAGGGCTGGCGTTGGAAAAGCTTCCGGCCGCCGCTTCCCCGGACCTGCATTTCCAGGCAGGCCTGCTGCTAGCCGGCATCGGCCGGTATCGAGCGGCGGCGGGGGAATTCGAATTGGCGCGAGGAGGGGAGGCCGCGCCCTACGATGTGGGCTTCAACCTAGTGCTCGCTTATGTGAAGAGCGGCCGGCACGAGAACGCCGTCCGCGCCGGCGAGGCGCTGCTGGAGAGCGGTCATCGTGCGGCGGAACTGCACAATCTGCTCGCGCAAGCGTACGAAGGCTCCGGAGACACCAAGCGGGCCTACGACTCGCTGCGGAGGGCGACCGAACTCGCGCCGAGCGACGAGTCGCACTACGTTGACTTGATCGCTCTGTGCCTGGACCACGAAAACTTTGATCTCGGCGTCGAGATTGCAGACATTTCGGTGGAGCGGGTACCGCGCTCGTACCGGCTCCACCTGCAGCGCGGCGTTGCCCTCGCCATGAAGGGCCGTTTCGATGACGCCGAGGCCGCGTTCGCACGGTCCTCTGGACTCGCTCCCGCCGAGAGCCTGCCGGGGTCTGCCCTCGGACTGATCCTGATGCAGCAGGATCGGCTGCCGGACGCGGTTCGGGTGCTGCGCGCGCGGCGGGAACGCGCTCCCGACGACTACCTGGTCCACTGGTTCCTGGCGGAGGCCCTGCAGCGATCCGGAGTCGAGCCCGGGACCAAGGCCGAGGCCGAAGCCCTGCAGGTCCTGCGGAGATCGGTGGCACTGAACCCGGGCCTTTTCCAGTCGCGTCTGCTGCTAGGCAAGATGCTGGCGCGGCGAGGCAAGCTGGACGAGGCGCTCGAGCACCTCGAGAGGGCTCGCGCCATCGACCCCGACGAAGTCTCGGCCACCTACCAGCTGGCTCTGGTTCACCGCAGCCGGGGCGACGCCGAGCGTGCCAAGGAGCTCTTCGCACTTGTTGGACAGCAAAAGGCAGAGGACCGCGAGCAATTCACCCGGGGCGGCTTGCTCCGAATCGTCCGCGAAGGGACGCCGTGATCGGCAATACCCGGCCTGTGGGGCCGCCGCTCCGTTCGCACGCCACACTCACCAGCCCGCGACGTGTCTCTATCGGGCCGGCAAGCATGTTCTCGGTTGACGGCTAGATGGCTCGGCGGGCGGGCAGGAAGGGCTGGCTGGCCCTGGCGGTTGCGGCGGCGACACTGGCCGCTTGGGGCCAAGTCGCCGCCCAAGGCGATGATCCGGAGGCCCTCGCGTCTGCGTATCGCGAGCGCGGCTTCCGGTATCTCAGGGACGGCAGCCCGCAGGCGGCTCTGGGGCAATTCTTCGCCGCGATCGAGGCCGACCCGAATGACACCGGCTCGCATCTGGCAATCGGCATCGTCCAAGCGGAGCACGGGAGGCTGGCGGACGCTCTCGCCCACTTCGAGGATGCGGTCGGCATCGACCCGGACTTCGCCCAAGCTCATTTCCACCGAGCCATGGCACTGGATCGATCCGGCCAGGCGGACGCCGCCATCAATGCGTACCACCAGGCCCTTCGATCAGACCCAGACCTGGTTCCGGCCCGCTATATGCTAAGCGCCGCGCTTCGAAAGCGTGGCGACACCCGCGGGGCAGTGCGATTGCTCGAAGGCTTGGTCAAAAGGGCTCCGGACTTCGCGGAAGCTCTCTTCAACCTCGCCGTGCTACTGCAGGCCGAAGGCAGGACGGAGGAAGCCGCGGGCTACCTCAGGAGAGCGAGCGAGATCGAGCCGGGCAACCCCCGTCCGTCACTGGCACTCGGCATCGCTCTCGCGGAATTAGAAGACATCCCCGGGGCTGTCTCTGCCCTGCGGAAGGCCGTCGAGCTGCAGCCGCTCAATCCAGACGCACACTACAACCTCGGATTGGCTCTGACCAAGAACCAGTCGCTCGACGAGGCGATCGAGCGCTTTCGAAAGGCCTTGGCACTGAAGTCGGCTCAGCCGGGCGCGCGGCGCGCGCTCGGGGCCGCCCTGCAACAGAGCGGAGATCTAGGCGGAGCAGCGCGCGAGCTGGCACGCGCGGTGCGAGACTTCCCCGACGACTCCGACGCGCGCAACACGCTAGCGGCGACACTGCTGAGGCTCGGAGACATAGACGGAGCGATCCGCCATCTGGAAGAGGCCACTGGACGCAGTCCGTTGCTCGTCAAGGCACACCGTAATCTCGCGCAGGCTTATCAGCGAGCCGGTCGCAAGGCCGAGGCCGTAGCAGCCACCGAGCGCTCGGTATCAGCCGCCGCCCGACAGGCAAGCGCCAGCCGGGCAATCCTCCTGGTCCGGGCCGGGCAGCAGCTCCTGGCGAGAGGCAATCCCTCCGGCGCGGTCGGTTCCTTGCGGGACGCCACCGGGATCAGCCCCGAGTCCGAGGATGCGCACCTGTTCTTCGGTGTCGCCCTTTGGGAGTCAAGCGCAGACTTCGAGGGCGCGTTGCAATCGCTGGAACGGGCTATCCAGATCAATCCGCAGAGGGCGGAAGCGCACTACCGGCGCGGAATAGTGCTGCAAGCGACCGGGCGGAAGGCGGAGGCTCTCGAGGCGCTCCGCTCTTCTGCGAGATTGGCGCCTAGCCTGGTCGAGGCCCAGCGCGCTCTCGGGGACCTGGCATTCGAATCTGGAGAACTGGCAATTGCGAGCGAAGCGCTCAACGCGGTGCTCGCGTGGTATCCGGACGACAGCGTCGCTCTGGACCGCCTCGCAAGAATCCGTCGGCAATCGAATCGATAGAGCTGGCGCGAGCGGACAATCGGATCTGGCTCAATCCTTCGACCGCCCGGCTCTTTGCGCCATGGCTTCGATTGCTCGCATGACGACTTGCTCGACGCCGGGCTGGAAGAGCCCGTGGTCCACGTAGAGCCCCCGTGTCTCGTAGCCGCCTTCCTGCAGGATCCGGGTGGTGGGCAGATAGCCGAACACGTCGTTGTTGTAGCCGCTGACCCACAGCTTCAGCGGGCCCAGCGCCTGTTCCGTCAGGCGCACGTAATCCACCACCGTTTCCCCGCTGAACCCAACCAGGGTTAAGTCCGAGCCGAACTGCCAAAGAGCGAAGGGCGCCCTGTAGGAGCGGAGGAGGGACTTCCCTTGGTCGAGCTTGGCCAACGCGCCTTGGGTGAAAAAACGGCGGTACGACGGCGCATTGCTCTGCATTTCCTCGATTTGCCGCCTGGTGTGCTCAATGAGAGGAAGCTCGACCTGTTGGAACTCCGTTCTCAAGGGGCCCGCGACGGTCTCTAGTGCCTGCTGCAGGACCCGCTCCACCTCCTCGGCCAGCTCGCTTCCATGGCGCCGCGCCAAGTCAAGCGTCCCGCGCGGGTGCGGATTGGCGTCGCCCGCGCAGCCAGTAAGAAACATCGCTTGCACTCCGGGCCGCCGCTTCTCGAGAAACTCCTGCGCGTAACCGGCGTAGTCTCCGCTGATCAACATGTTCCGGCCGGTCAAGGTGGTGCAGTGCGACCCGGCCCCGAACACCACTGCCCTCGGCCTGCCGTCCGCCCCGCCGACCCGCAACACCGGCACGGTCCGGTCCGCCGGCCCGCTTGCGTTCGTGCCGAGGATAACGCCCCGCTCTGTGAATTCCCGTCGATTCATGACGAACTTGGCGACTCCCCGGCCCCACGAGAGACGGGCCGGACGCAGGTCTCGCAGAGCTTTCTGTGCGACGGCGACAATCTTCCGTTCCATGTCGCCGATATACGCCTCGAGCTTCCGTCGGCTAGCCTCAGGAACCGAGGTGAGCATGGAACCCGCAACCAGCGGCCCCGCATGCGTATGTGACGCGTTCAGGAGAAGCTCGTCGCGCTTCAATCCGTCACTTTGGCGCAGCCGTTGGTGAATCGATTCGGACCGCTCCTTCGTGAATCCCAGCAAGTCGGCGGTGATTAGCAGTGCCTTCGACCCGTCCCTGTCCTCGATAGCCATCGCTTTGGCGAAGAGCGGCTGGGCGACTGCTTCGAAAGGAGCCCGCCGGGATGCGTAGCCCGCCATGGGAACGGGCTCTCCAGGGGTGATATCGACCGCGGCTAGACCGACCCGCCAGTCGGCCGGCTGGCCAAGCAAGAAAGTCGGCACGGCGAGAAGCGCGACAAGAATCAATCGCATGGCGCCCAAGTATAGCGCCGAACCGGGACTTGCCGATGTCGAAATCGCGGGGTGCAGGCAAGTCGCGGCGTTCGTTGCAGCGGATTTCCAACGGCCAATCCAGGGCGGCTGCCAAGGCCGTCCGGAATGCCGAAAGTTCGCGGCATGGTCTTGGCAGGCAGGCCCGGTTCCTCCACCAGCAAAGTCGCTGGCTCGACGCAGCCCACGAGGCTCGACAGTGCATTAAAATCGAATTCTCGACCACGGATCCCCAGCAAGCGGCGGCGCGTCGCCCGCAGCGTCCTCGAAGCAAGCGGGTTCCGTCAAGAACGGGCTCTCAGACCGGAACAGCGGCGACCGCTGCAAGTGAGAACCGCAACCGCAGGGGGTCGAGCGGAGTTGCCAAGAGCAGCGAGAAGCGGCTCGGACCGCCAGCCGTGGCGGAAGCTCGGGCGATAGGGCCCGGACCTCGACCTCTCAGGGGGCGACCCGGACGGTTCGGCCGCTCGCTGCGGACTCGACGGCGGCGTTCGCAGCCAGCAGCGCCCGCCTGCCGTCCTCGAAGCTAGGCGACGGCACGACACCGGCTTCGACCGCATCGACGAAAGCGTCGATCTCGCGCACGTACGATTCCGCATAGCGCTCGATGAAGAAATGGTGCAGCCGGTCCCGGGCCGAGGTCGCGCGAGCGGTGTGGCGCACGAGATGCGTGGCGGCCGGATTCTCCGAGACCAGCATTCCGCCATCGCCGAACAGCTCGATGCGCTGGTCGTAGCCATACGCGCATCGCCGTGAGCCGTTGATGTGGCATAGTGCGCCCGACTCCATGCGAAGCACCGCCATGACGGTGTCGAAGTCGCCGATGCCGCCGATCCGCTGATCCACCATCACACCGCCCATCGCCGAGACCTCCACCGGCTCCTCGCCGAAAAGGAACCGTGCCATGTCGAAGTCGTGAATGGCCATGTCGCGGAATATCCCGCCTGACACGCGCAAGTAGTCCAAGGCCGGCGGAGCGGGATCCCGGCTGGTAATGACAGCCTGCTCGATCCGCCCGATCTCGCCCTCGATGACGGCGTCTCGCAAAGCGCTGTGGCTCGGGTCGAAGCGACGATTGAACCCGATCTGCACCGGCATGCGCGACGCCTCCACGACCTTGCCGCACGCGTCGACCCTGTTGATATCCAGGTGGATCGGCTTCTCGCAAAGCACCGCCTTGCGCGCGCGCACCGCGTGCTCCATCAGCGTGCAGTGGGTATCAGTTGAAGAGGCGATCAGGACCGCGTCGATGGAACGGTCGCCGAGAAGCGCTCCGATGGATCGCGAGGGCTGGGTTCCCGCCTCGCGCGCAACCTCGGCACTCGCCGCCGAATTGACATCGTAGATGCCCGCGAGCTCCACCCGGGGATGGGCCGCCAGGTTCCTGGCATGCATGCGTCCGATACGGCCGGCACCGAATAATGCAATCCTGAGCATCCCGCTATTCTGAACTATGTCTGGATCTCGCGCCTCAGAGCGCATCCGGGAACCAAGGCCTTGCAGTTCCCGGTGCTCCAAGGGGATGCGGCAGAGCCCGGCCCCGAATTCGTCGCGTCCCGGGCCAGGCCCCGCAGCGCTGGTTTCGCTTCCCGCGCATCTTCGCGCTAAGAATCAGTTCCGCCGACTAGCGCTCGACCGGCCTCGCTCACACTAGCAACGAGCGCCCTGCCGCGAGCGTTGGACCTCGCTGCCTCCGATAGGTGGCCGCTACGATTCCCTGCTGTCCCAGCGGGAAACTCCGCTCGAAACAATCGCCCTCCGGGTGCGAGACCAGGGCAGGCGCAAGAATTGCTGGGCCTCCCTCTCCGCGGCGCTGGAGCCATGCCGCAGTCGTCGTTCGTAGCTGGCACCGACGAACGCCTTGAACAACGGCTGGGGCTCGAGCGGCTTGGACTTGAATTCCGGATGGAACTGACAGCCCAGATACCAGGGATGGTCCGGCAGCTCGCAGATCTCGACGTAATCGACCTCCGGAGTCTCGCCGGTGATCCGCATCCCGTTGTCGGTGATGACACCCTCGTATTCGGGGCGGTTGAATTCATAGCGGTGCCGATGCCTCTCGCTGATTCTTGGCGCGCCGTAAGCTCTGTGCGCAAAGCTTTCAGGCTGTAGACGGCAGGGCCACGCGCCGACACGCATTGTCCCGCCCAGATCCTCCACTCCCTTCAGCTCCCTCAACTTGAGAAACACGCGGTCGCGGGCCTCGGGATCGAACTCCGCCGAGTTGGCGTCAGACACGCCGCAAACGTTCCGAAGGAACTCGATCACCATCACCTGCATCCCGAGACAGATTCCGAAATACGGAACCAGATTCTCGCGAGCGTAGCGAATTGCCTCGATCATTCCTTCAATGCCGCGGATTCCGAACCCGCCGGGAACGAGGATGCCGTCATAGCGGTCCAGCTGCCCCTTGGCCGTCTCGCGGACGATGCCCTCGGCCTCGACCCACCCGACTTCGACTTCCAGATCGTGAGCCAGGCCACCATGCAGGAGCGCTTCCTTCAGACTCTTGTAGGAATCCTCGTAGTCCACGTACTTGCCGACCACGCCGATGCTGACCTTGTCCCGCGGGTTGCGCAGGCGATGCACCATGTCCTTCCACGGTTTCAGGTTACGCGGGCCGGCCTCAAGACGAAGGCGGTCCAGCACGATGTCGTCCACCCGCTGTTCAGCGAACTCCACTGGAACCTGATAGACCGTGTCGACGTCCCTGGCCGCGATGACGGCCTCGCGGTCGACATCGCAGAACGAGGAGATCTTTTCGCGGATCTCTCGGGAGAATCCCGTTTCCGCGCGGCACACGAGGATGTCCGGCTGGATTCCTAGCGCCCGCAGCTCCTTCACGCTGTGCTGGGTGGGCTTCGTCTTGAGCTCCCCCGCCGCCGCGATGTACGGCACAAGCGTCACGTGGACAAACACACACCCGTTGCGCCCGACTTGCTGCCGCATCTGGCGGATTGCTTCGACAAACGGGAGCGACTCGATATCGCCGATCGTTCCCCCGATCTCCGTCAGAACGACGTCAATGTCGTCCGTGGCAACCTTGTTGATTTGCTCGCGAATGGCGTCCGTGACATGCGGGATGACCTGAACGGTCTTGCCCAAGTAGTCGCCTCGCCTCTCCCTGGCGAGGATGCGTTCGTAAATGCTGCCGCTGGTCGCGTTGTTGGCCCTAGTGAGGGTGGCGTGCGTGAAGCGCTCGTAGTGCCCGAGATCCAAGTCGGTCTCGGCGCCGTCGTCCGTGACGAACACCTCCCCGTGCTGGAACGGACTCATCGTGCCCGGATCGACATTGAGATAGGGGTCCAGCTTCTGCAAGGTGACCCGAAGGCCCCGACACTCAAGCAGATTCGCGATCGAGGAGGATGCGATGCCCTTGCCGAGCGAGGAAACCACACCGCCCGTGATGAATATGAACTTGGAACGAGCCACTAGCGACCCACCCCTGTCGAACTGGCTCGCGATAGGGCAAGAGGAGGGCGCGGCCGCAATCTTTGGCCCGACCGCGACCTAATGATACTTCGGCCGCCGGTACCTCGCGACGACGCTGAAGGAGGTCGAGGCGTGTATCGCGGCACGACTTAGCGTAGCACGGCCGCACCATCGCTAGTTAGGGTTCCTAGGTAACGTATTTCCTTGCCGTCCGTCTCGATAAACGAGCGGTGGTATGCTGATACCGCGATTGATCTCAAGGTCCGCGAAACAGTCGGCGATTGGGAGTCCGGCTTGGATATTGCCGGTGCACCGCAAGCAACACAATAGGCGATTCGGCAGCCTGCCAAGGCTGGCGGCCGCGCTCTTGGCCAGTGTTTCGCTCTGCCCGCTCGCAGTAGCCGCGGATGCCGACACAGCGGTGCGAACCGGTCCGGCCGAGAGCGCACTGGGGCTGGAATTCGCCCGCAATGACATCATTAAAGTCGATGTCGAAATGGCCCTGATCAACGTCACGGTGACGGACCCTACGGGACGCATGGTGACAGGCCTGGACAAGACCCATTTCTTGCTAAAGGAAGACAACAAGGGGCAAGTCATCGAGCAGTTCGGAGCGGAGGAAGCTCCGCTCTCGCTTGCCGTGGTGTTCGATGCGTCCGGCAGCATGGGCTACAAGATGACCAAGGCCCGAGAGGCAGTCGCTCAGTTCTTTAAGACATCCAACCCCGAGGACGAGTTCTTCTTGGTCCAGTTCAACAACCGACCCGAGATGGTGACCGGCTTCACACGCAGCATGGAGGACATCCAAAGCCGCCTCACTTTTGTGCGCTCCAAGGGGCGCACCGCGCTGCTCGACGCCATCTATTTGGCCCTGAACCAGATGAAGCAGGCCGGAAACAGCCAGAAGGCACTGCTGGTGATCTCGGACGGCGGCGACAATTCGAGCCGGTACACGCCGCGCGAGATCAAGCGCACCGTGCGCGAATCCGACGTGCAAATCTACGCGATCGGCATTTACGAGCCGTATTCCACGCGCGGGCGAACCCCCGAGGAAGCTGCCGGCCCCGGCTTGCTGACGGAGATCGCGGAAGCCACGGGCGGAAGGCAGTTCGCGGTTCAGAACGTGAATGAACTACCCGATATTGCCGAGAAGATCGGCATCGAGCTGCGCAACCAGTACGTGCTCGGCTACGTCCCAGAAAACACGCAGAAGGACGGCAAATGGCGACGTGTCAAGGTCGAGATCAAGAGAATCCGCGGGATGCCCGAGCTTCGCGCGTACTACCGCAATGGCTACTACGCGCCGACCCGCTAGTCGCACCGTCCTGGCTTGGCGCGACAGAGCCCGCGCCGACCCTCGGCCCTCCCTTGCGGCCTTTGCCTTGGCGTGTGCGTTGCCTTTTCTCGCGCCGGGCCAGCCCACCGACTGCGAGCCCGGTGTCACGTTTTGCGTGGAGACCGAGCGCGTGGTGCTGCACGTGACCGTGGTCGACCGGGAAGACCGTTTCATCACAGACCTCCAGAACGATGCGTTCGTGGTCGAGGAGGACGGAGTCCGCCAGGAACTCACGTATTTCGCGCAAGAAGACGTACCGGTCTCCATCGGATTGGTGATCGACAACTCCGGCAGTATGCGCGAGAAACGCCGTCAGGTAAACGCCGCGGCACTCGAATTCGTTAAGGCCTCGAATCCTCAGGACGAAGTCTTCATTGTGAATTTCGACGACGACGCGTACTTGGATCAGGACTTCACCAGCAACCTCAGCCGCTTGCAGGACGCTCTGCAAAGGATCGACACCAGAGGCGGCACGGCCCTCTACGACGCCACCAGCATCTCGCTCGACCACTTGATAGAGAAGGGCAAGAAGGAATACAACAAGCGAGCCCTACTCGTGATTACCGATGGCGAGGACACCTCCAGCCGCATGGATCTCGAAATCCTCGTGCGCAAGCTCCAGAGCTCCGACGTCACGATCTATGGGATCGGAATCCTATCGGACGAAGAGCGTCGCGCGGCCAAGCGAGCGGAGCGCCATCTGCGTAGCTTGACGCGACCGACGGGAGGTCCGGCCTATTTCCCCGTCGAGTTCAACGAAGTGGAGCCGCTGGTGAAGCGCATCGCCGCCGACATCCGCAACCAGTACATATTGGAGTACAACCGGCCGCAGAACAAGCCGTCGGGTTACAGGCGCATCCAGATTTCCCTCAAAGGCAAGGGCAAGAACCACAAGGTGCGACACCGGCCCGGCTACTACGCCGACTGACAGTGGCTTCGCCGACATCTTTCCGGGAGTGGCTGGAGGCCGGCCGCTTCCTGTGGCAATCGAGTCGCGGCTACCGGCTACGACCTTGGCGCAGTCCGTACCTTCGCTGGCGCATCGAAACGCATTCCGGACTGCCCGCCGACTCAGTAGATGCCGCCAAGTTCTGGTCGTTCGTATGGCGGGAGCGTCGAAGGCTCGTCCGCTACCTGCGTTGGACAGGCGCTATGCGCGCTGGCCGGAGCTTTCCCGCTACGCCTCGCCGGCCGCCTGCAGGGCGGTGACGGCCGCGACGTAATAGATGTCGTCAACCGAACAGCCTCTCGAGAGGTCGTTGGCCGGCTTGTTCAGCCCCTGCAGGAACGGCCCGAGCGATTGCGCCCCTCCGAGCCTCTCGGCAAGCTTGTAGCCGATGTTCGCGGCATTCAGGTCCGGGAACACGAGCACGTTGGCGCGGCCGGCCACTGGCGAGCCGGGAGCCTTCGACGCGCCCACGCCAGGAAGCAGAGCAGCGTCTGCCTGCAACTCGCCGTCCACCCGCACTTCCGGGGCGCGGGCGCGCACGATGCGCAGGGCCTCGGTCACCTTGTCCACCATGCGGTGCCGTGCGCTGCCCTTGGTGGAGAAGGAAAGCAGAGCAACGTAGGGCTCGGCATCAAGCAACTGCCGGCTGTTGCAGGCCGCCGCGATCGCAATGTCGGCAAGCTGGCTGGAACTTGGGTCCGGAACGACCGCCGGGTCCGCGAATATTATCACGCCGTTCGTGCCGAATCGCTGGTCCGGATGCAGCTGGACCATGAAGCTCGACACCAACTTGTATTCAGGACGCACCCCGACGCAATGCAGCAGCGCTCGCAAGGTTGCGCCCGTGGTGTTCTTGGCACCGCCTACCAACCCTGCGGCATCCCCGTTTTTCAGCATCAGGGACGCGTAGTAGAGCGGATTCCTGGCGACTTGCGCGGCTTCGGAAGCCGTGACTCCCCGCGAGCGGCGACGCTCGTGGTAAATCCGCGCGTAGCGCTCGATCTTGCCTGAGGTCTCCGGATGCGTGCAATCCACGCCCGGAGCGCATTTGGTGTTCGTGCTGACAAGCACGGGCTGCACGACCTTGTCCCGGGCTAGCCGCGCGCAAGCTTCGCGAACGCGCGGGTCGTCCCCCTCCGGGAAGACGATCCGGCAGGGCTTGCTGCGGGCGCGCTCGACCAACCGTTCTAGGTAGGCGGACATGCCTTTGATCGTAGCGACTCATGGCAGGCGGAGCCGCAGGCCGCTTCGCTGCTGGAGCGTTTCGCGTCAGAAAACTTCCGTGGCCTCGGGATTGAGGAACGCCATCGACCGGCGATGGAACGCGATGTTGGCCAGGTGCGGGCCGCACACCGCTGTATGCCCGACCTCAACCGGCGCGTTGGGCTCCTCCCTGCTCTTGACGCATTCGAGGAAATCGCGCACATGCGGGATGGTGGGCAAGCGATCCTCGTGAGCCTTGACTGGCTCTTGGTTCTGGACCCACGGCGCTCCGTAAAGGCGATATCCGCGGTTGTCCAAAACGACCGTGCCCTCGTCTCCGAGCAGCTCGATGGTCCAGCCGCTCTGGAAATCGTTGTTGTAGTTCAAGTTCCAGCTCGCTAGGAAGGAACCGTAGTCGAAGGCGGCGGCAAAGCTGTCAGGCGTCTGCGATCCGTGCATCCCGATCACAGCGCCCTGGCACACTGCGGACCGCGGAGCGCCGACACCGGAAAACCACTGAATCACGTCCATGAGATGGGTTCCCTGATCCGTCATGTTGCCCCCCGAGAATGCCCAGAAGTAGCGCCACTTGCGGAACATCATCGGCTCGAGGGAGCGCGCCGCACCCCCGAGGAACCGCTGCTCATCGAGCGCTCCCGGCAATTCGGAGTTGTCCAGCGGCTTCGAGATCGCCCAGTTCCACTCCGCTCGCGCCATGGTGACGTTCCCGATCGCGCCGTTTGCTACTGCCTGCTGCATCTCGATGATCCAGGGAGTGCTGCGACGCTGCATGCCGATCTGCACGACCCTGTCCGTAGCGCGCACGGCGCGCACCGCCCTCGTGCCCTCGGAAATCGAATGCGACATCGGCTTTTCGCAATAGACGTCCTTGCCGGCTGAGACGGCGTCCAGCATCATGCGCACATGCCAGTGGTCCGGAGTCGCGATGAGGACCGCGTCGATGTCATTGCGGTCAAGGATCCGCCGGTAGTCCTGGAAGCCCTCCGCGCCCTCGCCGGCCCCCTCCAGGCCCTTGGCCAAGTTCGGCTCGTACACATCGCATACCGCGGGGACGGGGGAGCCCAGTTCCCGGAAGGCCGCCATGACGCGGCGGCCGCGCCCGCCGGAGCCAATCAAGGCAATCGAGACTCGATCGTTGGCACCTGGGGCGGAAGACGGGAGCAGCATCGGAGCGGCCGCTGTAGCAAGAAATGCGCGACGGTTGGGCATGCGGCTTCCAGTATAGGGAAGCCCCGCAACCGGCACGATGCGCCTGCGTCCCGCCCGCGACGCGCTGGAGCCACCGGCTGGCCGGCTAACGCTGGCCCGGTCACCGAATACCGACCGTCACTCAGCTTGGAAGTATTGCTGGCAGCGGTGCCGCGCGAGCGAAAAAGACGAAGTCGGAACCTCGCCGAGGCGGCGCCGGCGTTCGAATGATCGAGCTAGTCGGCGCTTGGACCGCGGCTAGCGCGACCGGGCCCCTTTGCTGCGCAAGCTCCGCAAGACGGCTTGAACCGACCAGTCCAGACAAGTCCCGCCGCAACCACAGCCAAGGCCAGCAATGCGATCCCGAAAAACATCTCCTCAATTGTCGGCGAGAGCCCGGCGTCGGTCGAATCAGCGGGCTAGGAACGGCGGGTTCAGCCGTGAGAACTCGTGTTCCAGCGGGTCGAGGCCCCTCTCCCTGAGTTGAGCCACGCACTCCTGGACGCTGTCCCCGATCGCCTCGATACGCTGCAGCGCCAGATTCCCAGGGGTGTAGAGCTGCATCGCGATCACCTTGCCAACGGTCGCCTCCCGCGTGGCCAGGTCAAGCCTGTCGGGTGCCCTGCCAACTAGATTCCGGAAGTCTTTGACAGCCGCCATTCCTACCTATTATTCCAAGCCGCAAGCCGCGTCGCAATCCGGACCCAGGCATGGCGGGGATTCTCAATGCCCGTCCGAAGGAAGCATGGGTGTCCGAGGCGAGGTGTGGAAGGCGGCGGCGGCTCGATTCTGTGGACGTGCGGCGGGACGCTCCCGAGGCAAGATCAGGCCGCTCGATGTGCTGGCAAACTTAATGAGTTCCGCTATCCGCATGCGACGTTGCAGGTTCCCGACGGCGCTGGCGACGACATCGTGCTTGGTCTTCGCCCGAGCGAACCGGATGGCATCCTCGCATTCAAGGCCGGGGATATCGACGGTCGTCGTATTGCCAAGAGAGCTCCTAAGCGACATGCCGCCAAGTCGTCGTTGCGCTGCTCCGCTCGCCGAGCAAGCGTCTACGCGGTCCTCGACCCCCTTCCACCGCGCCCCCCATCGGGCAAGGTACGCCCTGTCTCGTGCCCCTGAGCCCCCACCATCCGCTTCCGTTCGCTCGAAGGTGCGCCCGGGTTTGAACGCCCGCGGCCGGCATCCGTCCGGGAATCCGGAGGCACCCCGGAATCCACATTTCTGGAATCGCTTGCCGCCCGCCGGGAATGGCGATAATGATTCGCGAATGGCCAGTCGTGGAGTGCTAGCCCCGATTCTGTACCTAGTGGCCTTGGCGGTCGGAAGCGTTTCGATTGCCGAAGTCTGCTGGATGTCGGTCACCAGCTATCGGAGTGCTTACGCCCTGGACCGGTTGTTTGAGGCGGGCCCGGCACTCGCTAACCGCGTTATCGTCGTCGTGCTCGACGGCCTGCGTGTTGACCGCGCCGTGGGCTTGCGGGCGATGGGCGCGCTGTCGGAACAGGGAGTCTCCGGCACCATGCGGGTCACGCTGCCGTCGCTTTCCAATCCGGCTCGAGCGGCTATCGTAACCGGAGCTTGGCCGGAGGTCAGCGGCGTAACCAACAATTCCGATTTTGCTTCGCCTCCCATCCAGTCCCTGTTCAGCCTCGCTCGCGAGCAGGGCATGGAAATCTCCGTCTACGGCTCGGGATTCTGGCGCCGGGCATTCCGAGACCACATCGGCGACAGCAGCGCGAGCAGCCCCTCAGGCAAGGCATCTTCGTACGAGACTGCGGACTTGATTGCGTGGCAGGCGGACACCTGCGCGGAAGCGACAGCTCTCGTCCGCAACTCCAGCGCGAAGCTGCAGATCGTCGGCTTGCTGGCCGCCGACGAGGCCGGGCATGTGTACGGGGGAGACTCGGACGGCTATCGGGAAGTGACCGCGGCGGTCGACAACTGCCTGGGCCGGCTGGTGGGTGCGGCGGGCGAGGACGCAACCATCGTCGCGGTTTCCGACCACGGCCACATTGACCGATGGGGGAAGGGCGGCCATGGCGGCGAAGAGCCCGAAGTGATCAATGCGCCGTTCGCCATGGCCGGCCCCGGAGTGCGGCGGTCGGAACCAATCAAAGCCAGAATCGTCGACATCGCGCCGACCGTCAGCATTCTGCTGGGATTGCCGATTCCGGCCAACAGCCAAGGAAGCCCGCTGTGGGACGCCCTGGACGTCCCTGCCGAGCACGGTTCCGCGCTGCGCAATCTGGAGCGCGTGCAGCGGGAAGCGCTCGGCAACCACTTGCCAAATCGGGAAGTGGCGCTGGCAGCACAGCGGGAACAACGCCTTCCGCTGGCCATCGCTTCGTGCGCTTGGTTCCTATGGCTGGCGGTCGTGTCGCTGTCCCGCAGTCGGCCTCTCGCCTCGATCGCCATTGCCGCGATGGTCTTCGTCGCAGCCTACTACGCCCTCTTTTTCCTTCTGCAGCTTGGGTATTCGATGAGCAGCATGGTCCGACAGGAATACATCTACTTCTTCCTGGGCCGGCTCGTCGCAGTGGCGGCGATGGCATTCGGAGCCGCCGCCTACTGCTTGCGCAGGCTCGTGGGTCCGGGAAATGGACCGGTGATTCGGCTTTCGACCCTCGTCACCAGCGTTTTTGCGATCCTCGTTACTGTCACGTACTACATTCACGGGCTGCGCATGGTGGACTGGATGATCGAGATTGTCCCGGGCTTCAAGGCCTACCTGCACCTGCTGTCGATCCTTGGCGTCGTTCTCGCGACAATCGCGGCTGTGGCAGCGAACTCCTTCGTCGGACGCAACGAGGCCCGAGCCTCATGAGCGGATTCGCGAGCCCGCCGGGCTTCGGCGCCCAGCAACGGGTGTATACAGTCGCGGAGTTTACGGCCGAATTGAAGGAACTCCTCGCCGAGGAGTACCCGGACGTGAAAGTGAGCGGCGAGATTTCTAACGCCCGCCGCTATCCCAGCGGCCATTGGTACTTCACGCTCAAGGACCGGAATGCCCAGATCTCGTGCGTCTGTTTCCGACGAGACGCGCTGTATCTGAGAACCAAGCCGGAGGACGGGCTGGCAGTGATCGCACGCGGTCGCGTCAGCGTTTACGAGCGGCAAGGCAAGTACCAGCTCTACGTCGAGGCATTGGAGCCGCAAGGCGTGGGCACGCTGCAGCTGAAGTTCGAGCGTCTCAAGGCGAAGCTTCAGGAGCAGGGCCTTTTCGACGAACAGCGGAAGCGCGCGCTGCCCGTCCTGCCGAGGCGCATTGGCATTGTTACGTCGCCAAGCGGAGCGGTGATCGCCGACATGCTGCGGATCATGGAGCGGCGGTTCCCGGGCCTGTGGATCAAGCTCTATCCCGTGCGGGTGCAGGGACGCGGCGCTGCGGCGGAAATCGCCGCGGGAATCCGCTTCTTCAGCGAGCATCGGTGGGCGGACGTGGTCGTAGTCGGCCGCGGAGGAGGCTCCCTCGAGGACCTGTGGGCCTTCAATGAGGAGGCCGTGGCGCGGGCCGTCGCCGCTAGCGCGATCCCCGTGGTGTCCGCCGTGGGTCACCAGACTGACTTCACGATCTCGGACTTTGTCGCCGACTTGCGAGCGGCGACTCCGTCAGCGGCGGCCGAGCTTGTGGTGCCGGAGGCGCTGGGGTTGCTCCAAGCGTTCCGCGACCTGGAGGAGCGGACGGCGAAGGCGATGAAACTGCGGGTCGCGCGCCTGAGGACTCGGGTGCTGGAAACCAGCATGGAGCGCGCGGCGCGTACTGTGGGGGGCCGCATCGACGATGCTTGGCAGGCCGTCGACACCGCGGCGCGGGGCATGAATCGAAGCCAGGAGAGTCGCATCCGCCGTGCAAGGCGGCGTCTGGAACGCACCGAGCGCAAGCTGGCTGCCCTCGACTTGCGCTTGCGGCTCGCGCGCCAGTCCGAGCGTCTCGGCGCGGCTTCGCAGCGACTGTCGCCTGCGATGCGAAGAAAGCTGGATAGGGGGTCGTCCCGGCTGGCTTCCCTTGACGGCAGCCTGCGCGCGCTGAGTCCCGTCGCGATCCTAGGGCGCGGCTACGCTATCGTCCAGACACGCGGCGGTTCCCCAGTTCGCGAGACCGGGCAGGTTGCCGAGGGAGACCTGCTCGCGGTGAGGTTGCACAGGGGCAGACTGGGCGCGCGGGTCGAAAACATCGAGCCGGAGCCCGCTGACGGGCCCCAACCCGGCGCAGGAACCGTATAATCTGCTTAGGGGCGCCCGCGGGACGATATCACGATGCAACGAAAAGCAATACTGGCGACGATCCTCGCTCTGGGCGTGGCCGCCCTAGGGTGCAGCAGCGGGGCTCCGGTCGATGTCCAGTCCGAGCTCTCGGACCAGCCCTTGCCGGAGTTCAGCCTTCAAGACCTCGACGGCGCTCTGTTCACGAACGGAGACCTCGACGGGAAGGTCGCGCTCATCAACTTCTGGGCTACCTGGTGCGGTCCTTGCAAGATCGAGATGCCTTGGTTCGTCGACTTCCAGCGCAAGTACAAGGACCAAGGTTTCACGGTGCTGGCAATCTCCCTCGACGAGGGGGGATGGGATCCGGTGCGAGCGTTCGCCGAGGAGATGGAATTCAACTTCCCGGTCGCACTCGGAGGTGACCCCGTTTCCGAGGACTTCGGCGGTATCTACGTACTGCCCACCACTCTGATCGTCGACAGGTCGGGGAAGATCGCCTTCCGCCACACCGGCCTAGTACCCAAGGCCAAGTATGAGACCGAGATCGAGGCGCTCCTGTAGATCGATTGCGATCGGAGCGCTGCTCGCCTTGCTGGCGGCTGCGGCCCCCGCGCAGCAGTTCGGCTTTTCCGCGGCGTCGATAGAACCCAGTGCAGGCGTTCGGATCGCCGAGCCGGGAACGGTTCGCGTGCCGGTGGCCGTCCGTATCCGGCGCGGCTACCACATCAACTCGAATCGCCCGAACGAACCGTATCTGATCCCGACCTCGCTGTCGTGGGACAAGCCGCCCTTTCGCGTCGAATCCGTCGCGTATCCGCCTGCCGAGGAGGTCCGCTTCGATTTCTCCGACGAGCCCCTTTCGGTCTATTCCTCGCGCATCGAGATCGTGACGACATTCTTGGTCCGGAGCGCTCCGGAAGGCTTGAGCGAACTTCGCGGGAGATTCCGTTTCCAAGCGTGCAACGACAAGTCCTGCCTGCCGCCCAAGACGATTCCCGTCGCTATTCCCGTGCGACGGTGAGGGCCGGCAACTCCGGTATGATCTTTGCCTATGGCGTCTGAACGCGTGCGCGTGGAACGTTGCGCTTGCGTCGCGACCCTCACGCTCAGCCGGCCCGAATCCCGCAACGCGCTCGACGCGCCAACGGTCGAGCGGCTTTCCCACCTGCTGCGGAAAACCGGCGCGGACCCAAGCGTGCGGGTGGTCGAGCTGGCCGCAGAGGGCACGTGTTTCAGCGCGGGAGCGGACCTTCGGGCGATGCGCAGCATGGGGACCGCGGACCCGGCCCGCAACCTCGAGGACACGCGGCGCTTCGTGGAAATGCTGCGTCTGCTGCACTCGATGCCGAAGCCGACAATTGCCCGCGTGCAAGGCGCGGCCGTCGGGGGCGGCGTGGGGCTCGTCGCTTGCTGCGACATCGCGGTCGCCTCGGACAACGCATTCTTTCGCCTCAGCGAAGTGCAGCTCGGGCTGGTCCCCGCCATGGTCGGACCGTACCTCGTCGAGGCAATGGGGATTCGCATGGCCCGCCGCCTGATGCTGACCGCGGAGAGGGTGGACGCCCTGAGGGCGCTGAAGTGGGGCCTGGTCCACGAGGTGGTTGCTCCCGACGCGCTCGCGGGCATGTCGCAGCAATTGATCGGGCACTTGCTCCGCGGTGCCCCCGGTGCCCAAGCGGTTTGCAAGGAACTCGTCCGGGAGATCGCGGACAGGCCCCTGGATGCCGCGATGCGCGAACGCACAGCCGGCGTCCTGGCGCGACGGCGCTCTTCCGAAGAGGGGCGCTCCGGCGTTCGGGCGTTCTTTGACAAGGCGCGTCCGCCTTGGGCGGCAGGTGCGAAAACCGAGGACAGATGCAAGCATTGAACGAATCAGCCGGAACTTCGCGAAGGCAGGCCGTCCGCTGCCTAGCAGGCGGAGCAGCGGCGCTCCTGACTCGATGCGGGGGCACGGACGGCCCGCGGCCTAACATCCTGCTGGTAATGACAGACGACCAGCAGCACGGGCAAATGAGCTGCGCGGGCCATCCCTTGCTGCGCACGCCGCACATGGACCGGCTGGCCAGCGAGGGAGCGCGTTTCTCGAACGCCTTCTGCACGAACTCGCTCTGCGCCCCGTCACGCGCGAGCGTGCTGACGGGCTGCTATTCCCATGTTCACGGGATCCGCGGAAACTCCGAGAAGGCCGACGCGGTCGAGGCCCTGGACCCGGACCTTCCGACGTTCCCGCAACTGCTGCAGCAAGCCGGGTACCGGACGGGGCTGTTCGGAAAATGGCACTTGCGACAGCAGCCGCGGGGATTCGACGAATGGAAGATCCTGCCCGGGCAGGGCATCTACTTCGATCCGGAATTCCTTGTCAACGGGGAGTCCACCAAGCAAACCGGGTACGCCACCGACATTACGACCGACTTCGCCCTCGACTTCCTGCGACGGCGGAAGGACGGGCCGTTTTGCATGCTCTATCAGCACAAGGCGCCGCACCGCCCCTTCACGCCCGCGCCACGCCACGCGCGCATGTTCGAGAGCGTGGACTGGCCGAAGCCATCGACATACGACGATGACTACGCCACCCGCCGCGTCGCTGCAGAAGCCAGGGACATGCGCTTCGAGCAGAGCCTGGCCGGAGACTACGCCGATCTGCCGAGCGGACTGAGCGCCGAGCAAAGGCGCGAATGGATATTCCAGAGGTTCGTCAAGGACCATCATCGGGCGGTTTACGGTGTAGACGAGAACCTCGGCTTGGTGCTCGACTACCTCGACTCGTCCGGCCTCGCGGAAGACACACTGGTCCTGTACACCACCGACAACGGTTATTTCCTCGGGGAGCACGGCTGGTACGACAAGCGCTTCATGTATGAACCGGCCCTTCGAATTCCGCTCCTCGTGCGCTATCCGCGCTTGGCGCGCCCCGGGGTCGTGGAACAGCGCCCGGTGCTGAACGTGGACATCGCTCCCACGCTGCTGGACTTCGCTGGAGTCCGCGTGCCGGAAGCAATGCAGGGTCGCAGCATGCGACCGCTCCTCGAGGGAGAGCCCGCTCCCGGCTGGCGCAAGTCGGTGTTCTACAGCTACTACGAGAACTCATGGGCGTTCAGGGAACTGGCGCGGGAGCAGATGACCGATCCGAGCTTTCAATTCTGGACGCCGCATCGGGTAGGGCCCCATCGGGGCGTTCGAACCGATCGTTACAAGCTGATCGAGTACTACGGCGAGCAGGACTACTGGGAACTCTTCGATCTTCAGGAAGATCCCGACGAATTGAGGAACCTTTGCGAAGAGCCCGGCCACGGCCAGCTAATCGAGGAATTGCGGAGCGAACTGAATCGTCTCCGCGAGCGGTACGGCGAGCGCGGCTAGTGCCGCTTCTGGCGGCACGGGCCGGAATTGGAAGAAACGAGGGCGCGCTGTGCCGGCCGATAGGTCAAGTCCTCCTCAACTGACGCCTCCTCACCCGCCGGCCCTGCGGCCGCCAGCCTCCCGCACGGAATTCGAGACGCGACGGAAGGCCGAGTTGCACCTGCATTTGCGGGGCGCGGTACCCCTGCCGTACCTCAGGCGCCAAATTCGCAAGTACCCGCCGAAAGCGGCGCTGGCTTCCGCTCCGGCCAGGCAGCTTGAATGGATGCTCCGCAACCCGAGTATCCGTCGCATCGTGGAAGCCGACAATCCGGCGAGCGAGATCGACCGGATTTTTCGATTCGCGACGTTCGAGGAGTTTCTAGCCGCGTACCTGTTCACCGGCTACCTCGTGAACAGCATCGCGGATTTCCGCGACCTGGTCGCCACTGTCCGCGAGGGCTTGCGCGAGCAGAACATCGCCTACGCGGAGGTCACGGTCTCACTTCTGGAGTACATGCAGCAGGGCATTGCCTTGGACGAGCTCCTGGGCGCGCTTGGCGAGAACCAAGACGACGAGCCGCTAGTGCGCTGGATTGTCGACCCGGTTCGCAGCTTTGGCCCCGCAGCGGCCGAGGATCTGTTGGAACGGCTCTTGCCCTCGCGGCCTTCCTCGGTGGTCGGCCTGACTCTGGGAGGAGCCGAGCACCTGCATCCCCACGCGCCTTTTCGGCGCGTTTACGAGATCGCGCGCGAGGGGGGCCTGCGGACCACCGTCCACGCCGGAGAGGCGCTCGGACCCGAGAGTGTTTGGGACGCGCTGCGGATTCTGAAGGTGGAGCGGGTGGGCCACGGCGTCCGAGCCGCAGAGGACCCAGCGCTTGTGCAGTTCCTAGCCGAACGAGGCATTCCACTGGAAATCTGTCCGACGAGCAACATCCGGACGGGCGTGTACGCCTCCCTCGGCGAGCATCCAGTTCGGTACCTGTTCGAGTCTGGGGTACCGATCACCATCAACACCGACGATCCAACGTTCTTCGGTGTCACCCTGGCCGGGGAACTGGCCGGCTTGCGAAAGCTCGGGTTCTCTTGGCAGGAGATCGGCGGGCTCGCCGACAATGCGTTTCGGTGGGCCTTCGACGCTGCGGCCGCGACGCGTTGTCGCAATCAGCGCTGAACCGAGACACCCAACCCCTTGGCCGCGATTCTCACTCGGCATATGCGAACGCCGACAGCGCCCCAGGGCCAGTCTCCGTTACGTTCGAATGCACACCGGCGCAAGGGACAGGCCATGATCGGAGTCAACCCCCGGCAAGACGTCTAGGCCTAAGCGGACTCGACGCGTCTTTACGGCATTTCCAGCGCGCCCCGCAGCTCTCCTGCACTCGCGACGCTCTGGGCGTCCAGAAAGGAGTTCAGTTCCGCCGCCAACGCCGCGGTGCGGCCCGGGTCCCAGAAGCTGGCTGTTCCCACCTGCACAGCCGTCGCGCCGCAAAGCAGGAACTCGGCGACGTCTTCGCCTGTCGCCACTCCGCCCGCACCGATGATCGGGAGGTCCACTGCCTGAGCGGCCCGATGCACCATGTAGAGCGCTACCGGCTTGATGGCGGGCCCGGACAGGCCGCCGTAGCCCGTGCTCAGCAGCGGTGTCCTTGATCTCGCATCGACGGCGAGTCCGCGCAAGGTGTTGATCAGTGTCAAGCCGTCCGCCCCAGCCTCGGCAGCAGCGCGGGCGATCTCGGCGATGTCAGTCACATTCGGCGACAACTTGACCAGCAGGGGGCGTCGGCGGGCGACCGAACGGGCCGCCGATACGGCCGCGCCAAGGGTTGTCGCGTCGGCCCCGAATTCCAAGCCTCCGCGATGCGTGTTCGGACAGGAAACGTTCAGTTCGTAGGCGGACAGGCCGTCGGCGTCTTCGAGAACTCGCAGAACCTCCACATAGTCCTCGATGCTGAACCCGAAGACATTTGCCACGATAGGCACTCCGAGGCGCGCCAGCCCAGGCAGCTTTTCCTTCGCGAACGCCCGGGCCCCCACGTTCTGGAGGCCGATCGAATTGAGCATTCCGGAGGGCGTCTCCGTCAGCCTCGGAGAAGGGTTTCCGTCAATCGGCCCGCGCGACAGCCCTTTCACGACAATCGCGCCCAGCCGCCCGAAATCGACTTGCCCGGCGAATTCCAAGCCGTAGCCGAAGGTGCCGCTAGCGGCGATTACCGGATTCTTCAATCCAATGCCGCAGAAAGTGGTGCGAAGGTCCGCCACAAGCCAGTCCGTCGTCTTGGAAGCCGTTACGACCGGTGGGACTAGGGCACCGACAACGGCTGCTAGATTGATGTTTGGACAACCATTATGACTTGGTCGTCGTGGGCGGAGGGATCAACGGCTGCGCTCTCGCCCGCGCGGCGGCCGTTCGGGGGGTACGGACAGCGCTTGTCGAGAAGCACGATTTCGGCGCGGGTGTCACGAGCCGTTCGACCCGATTGATCCACGGCGGCCTCCGCTACCTCGAGAGTTTCCAGCTCGCCTTGGTGCGCCAATCCCTCCGGGATCGCGAGGCGTTGCTGCGCGACCATCCGGGCCAGGTGGTGCCGACAGCGTTCATATTGCCGGTGTACCGCAGGGACTCCCGACCTCCGTGGTACCTAGCTGCCGGCTTGGCCTTGTACCGCCTCTTGGCCTTGGGGAGCGAATTGCCGCCGCATCGGCAGCTCAGCGCGAACGAGACACTTGCGCTGGTGCCGGGACTGGATCCTCAGGGCTTGGTGGGCGGCTTCGAGTACTACGATTGCCAAGCCGTCTACCCGGAACGGCTCGCTCTGGAGATGGCTCTGCAAGCTGAGGAATCTGGCGCTCGCGTCCGGAACCATTCTAGGGTCACGGGGTTTCTCGCCAGCGGTTCCCGCGTCGAGGGAGTGCGGCTATCCACCTCCAGGGGCTCGGAAGAGTTGTCCAGCCGCTTGGTCGTCAACGCCGCCGGTGCGTGGGTTGACGAGATCCTGGGCCTTCTTCCTCGACCGCCGGCGCGCCGACTGCTGACGCTTGTTAACGGGGCACACATCGCGGTGCAGGACTTCCCTGGCTCCCCGCGCCATGCGGTCTACCACGAAGCGCGATCCGATCGCCGCCCCTTCTTCATCGTGCCTTGGCGGGGCCTTTACCTGATCGGCACGACCGAGACGCCCTTTGACGGGAATCCGGACCGCGCTCTCCCCGCGGACGAGGAGGTCCGCTACCTGATCGATGAGACCAACGATCTTTTTCCGGAGGCGGACATCGGGCCCGAGTCTGTGCTCTACGCATACTGCGGTTCGCGGCCCCTCCTCAGGGCGGACACTGTCAAATTGAATAGCGCTTCGCGCGGCCACGCGGTGGTCGATCACGACCGAACAGACGGCGTTCAAGGATTGCTGACGATGGCGGGAGGCAAGCTCACGACAGCCCCTTCGTTCGCCACGGAGGCTCTTAGGAATGTCGAGCGCAAGCTGGGATTGCAACCGAGGCGCGGCCGCCTGCAAAGACGTTCGCGCGACCTGGAGGCAGTCCCTGCGAGGCTGGCGAGGACCTACGGCCCGCGCGCGGCGGAGGTGGTCCGTTCTCTGAATGCATCTCCGGAGCTAGCGCGGACTGTCGCGGAGAATTGCGATACGACACTCGGGGAGGTCCTTTTTGCGGTCGAGCGCGAGAAAGCTTGCACGCTCGGAGACATCCTGCTGCGCCGGACGGGGCTCGCGTTCGATCCCAGCTACGAGCGCTCTTGGGCGGAACGGGTCGCGGAAACGGTGGCTCCGGTTCTTGGTTGGGACGGGGCTCGTGGCGAGGAAGCGGTTGGCGAGTTCGAGACAGAGCTGGCCGTTACCCTCGCTCGCGAGTGGCGGCCCATTGCGCACACCGCGAGTCGGATACCATTAGCGTCATGAGCGCTGAGGATGCGGTGCCCGAATCGCCGGCGGCGCGCAAGCGGCGGGCGAGAAGGATCCTGAAGCAACTCGATCTCGACTATCCGGACGCCGAGTGCGCGTTGCGCCACAGCAGCGCTTGGGAATTGCTGGCGGCAACGATCCTTTCGGCCCAATGCACCGACGTGCGCGTGAACAAGGTGACTCCTGACCTTTTCGCGGCCTATCCTACGGTTGCGGACGTCGCCGAGGCGCCCCTCGAGCACCTCGAGGACTTGGTGCGCACGACCGGATTCTTCCGGAACAAGGCCAAGTCGCTCAAGGGCTCGGCCCATCGAATCGTTACCCAATACGGCGGTCGGGTGCCATCGCGGATGGATCAGCTGGTCACATTGCCCGGTGTCGCTCGCAAGACCGCGAACGTAGTGACAGGAACTTGGTTTGGAAAGTCGACCGGCGTTGTGGTCGACACGCACGTGCAGCGGGTTTCGAGGCGCCTGGCGCTCACCGAGGAGAAGGCCCCAAAGCAGATCGAGCGGAACCTTATGGACCTGCTGCCACGCACTCGGTGGGTGCGCTATGCTCACCAGATCATTCACCACGGACGCCAGGTGTGCAACGCGCGCCGGCCAAGATGCGACCAGTGCGGTCTGACGGCCCTTTGCCCGTCGGTGCACAAAGCGCCGTGAGACTGTTGAACGGCTAGCGCCCCAGCGTGGGCCGCGGCCGTCGCGGGTCAGTGGGTTTGAGCGTCGGCCGCAAGTCCAGTCGGACCTTCTTTCGAAAGTCGATGCGGTCGCGCTTCTGCGAGTTGGGATCGCTGTGGAGGACGATGACGCCGCCGGCACCGGCATCGACCAAGCGGGCTTGGCGGCCACCCACCTTCAGCGCATACGTCTCGAACGCCCTCAAGCCCACTAGGAAAATCCTAGCGTTTTCGGGCGGTTTCTCGTGGGCTGGCTGCCAGGTGAGAACGACCTTGGCGGGCGGTGCCATCGGAACCACGACCGAGTCGGGAAAGTACATGGCAGACAGCCCTTTGAAGCGGTCGCTAACCGAGAGATTCTCCCCCTCAAGCAGTTCCAGCCGTCCGTCGACGAATCCGATCCAACTGGCGGGGCGCTCCCAACCCAGCCGCCCGTAGAGGCGACCGCGCACCGGATCGTAGGCGAGCATCGGCGCCGACTGCGGCGTGAGCCCCGGGAGATAGGGGTTGACCCAGAGGAACTCGTATGGAGCGGACATCGGCGATCGCAATTGGTAGTTGTCGTCGCGGATCCACCCTTGCAGGAACTGAAACTCCCGCAGATTGGATTCGTACGCGACGAGCAGCATTTCGGCGATGCGGTACAGAGGCGCCTGGACCCTTGCCAGCGCTTCGTCCGTGCCGAAGCGCGATGGCCGGCGCGCGGTCCCTTCCTCGGTCTCCAAGTCGAGCGGGTAGTAGCTCAGCAAGCGGGTGCGCACCAGTGCCGCGAGGGCTTTCGTCGCCGGACGGAGCAAGTCAATCTCCAAGTTGTGGCGAACGGCCAGACTCGCCTCCAGCACTGCAATCAGAGCCGCGCCGTCGTCGGTAAGTGCGCCTGTCTCAAGGGCCGGGAGCACTTCAAGATCCCAGTGCATGCGCAGCAGGGTCCGGAGTGCGGATTCCGATTCGTCCCAGTCCCCTGCCAAGGCGATGGAAGCGAGAATCGCGGCACGGACGAGACCGACATCAACACTCGCCTGCGGGAGCACCGCGCTGACTGCAGCAACGATCGCGTCCTTCGCGACCTCTAGCGAATCGCGATCAAATCTGCTGCGACACCAGTCAAAGACGAGGGCCGCTTGACGCAACTCGGCCGCGGTTCGAATCCCGTCCCCAGCTGCTCGCAGGCTCCATTCCACCGCCCGGTCCGCCGCGTCCTCGGCACCTTCAACCTGAAATCGAAGGGCGTCGACCAGAGGCTGCTCCGGGAATGCAGTTCCGGAGTTGACTAGGTCGCGGAGGGCTATCCAGCGGAGGGACTGCCGGTCGACATCCTTGCGGAGCCGAGCCAGCCTGGCCGGCTCCAGAAAGATCCTCGGGTGCTCGTGGTACACCCGGAACTCGGCTTGGCCGAACGCCTGTCCGCAACAGACTATTAGCGCGCTAGCGAGCGGCGCGGCGCGGAACGCGTGCATCGAGCCTCCATTGTACGGAGCCAAGCGCCGCAAGACCTCGCGGTCCCTGCCGAGTGCGATCCGCCGGCACCGGCATTCACGGCGCCGAAACCCCGACCGCCGTCGATCAGTCTCATTAAATGCGGAGGAGACCGTTGACGCGATCCAAGCGGCCCAGGGCGTTGCGAGCGCTTGCGCTCTCGGCCATGGGCTGCGTCGCGGCGCTCTCGGCCGCCGGGGCCGGCATCGCCAGCTTCACAGTCGTCCTTGAGTCGCCGTCGGCCGGCAAGCGCCTCTCGATGTCGCGGGCGCAGGGTCCCCGGCGCGCTCCGGGCCGGGTGGCGGCCGCCAGCTTCGCGCACATGGCGCGCGCTGTCGAGCGGACCCAAGAACCCGTGGTCTCGGCTCTTGAGGCTTCCGGAGTCGAGGTACTCGGCTCCGTTCGCAACGTGCTCAACGCCGTGTTCGTCCGAGCGACCTCGCGACAGGCCGAGCACATCGCATCCATTGCAGGGGTCAGCACCGTCACCCGCAGTCGCCAACTCGACCTGAACCTCGACCAAGTCGCGGACGTCGTGGGGCTCGGCGCCTGGAGGCTGCGCTCCGGCGGTGTCCGGGCGACGGGCGCAGGCGTAAAGATCGCAATCATCGACTCGGGCCTCGATTTCGGCCACGAGGCCTTCCATGACGATTCCTTGAGTGCGATGCCGGGCTACCCCAAGGGACGCCCGGAACATCTCAGTTTCTCGAACAGCAAGGTCGTCGCTGTCAGGAGCTACATGCACCTCCAGAATTCCGGCCTGCCTTCCACCTCGACCCCGGACGACGACACTCCCCGGGATTCCAGCGGGCACGGCACGGCCGTAGCGATGATCGCCGCTGGCAAACGAATCGATTCGCCCGTTGGACCGCTGGAAGGCGTGGCGCCGCGGGCCTATCTCGGCATTTACAAGGTCTCGGGAACCCCCGGCATCAATTCCCGACCCAGCTCGCAAGCCGTGATCGCCGCCATCGACGACGCTGTCGCGGACGGGATGGACATACTGAATCTGAGCCTCGGGGCTCCTTCGGTCTATCCATGGAATGCCTATGGCATCGTCTGCGGGAACGGGAACAGTTCCTTGGATTGCGACCCGCTCGCGGTCGCCGCGCAGAGCGCGGTGACGGACTTCGGACGGGTGGTCGCCGCCGCCGCGGGAAACGCCGCGGCGGACGGCATCCAAGGGTATCCGTCACTGAACACCGTGTCGACGCCTGCCATAGCCCCGGACGTGATCGCGGTGGCCGCGACGGTTAACAAGAGGCGGCTGGTGCAGGGAGTGCGCGCAGGCTCGCTGAGCTTGCGAGCCAAGAGCGGATCGGGCCCGGACGTCGATGGCTCGCTGACCGCGCCCATGGCGCGAGCCAGCGACTCCGGCAACCCCCTCGCTTGCGACCCGTTCCTTGCCGAATCCCTTCTCGGGAAGATCCTCGTCGCGCAGCGCGGGGGGTGCTGGTTCTTGGACAAGATCGAGAACGCGGACCAAGCAGGTGCCGTCGGCGTGGTCGTGTACAACGACACGGGAACAGACGAACTATTGGAAATGTCCTCGATCGAGGACACCGATATTCCAGCCTATTTCCTAACAGCGCAGGACGGCATGGCCTTGACTGCACTGGCAACTCCTGTTTCGGTAACGCTCGACGCCGCCCCTTCCGCTTGGCCGTCGGAACGGATGACTGTGGGCGAGTACAGCTCGCGGGGGCCCACGCCCGGCCTGAATCTCAAGCCGGACCTCGCAGCCCCCGGTATCTGGGTTTACAGCGCGGCGGCACGGCCTGCCGCCAGGCTCGGGTCGTTTCGCCCGAGTGGATTCCGGGAAGTCAGCGGGACCAGCTTCGCCGCGCCGGTGGTGGCCGGAGGGGCCGCGCTAGTCTGGCAGGAGCATCCCGACCTGACTGCCCGGGAGGTGGCCTCAGCCCTGATCAACACCGCGAGCCAAGATGTCTTCGAGGGCAGGGCGGCCGCTCGCGTGACATCGGTAGGCACCGGCTTGCTCGACCTCGAGCGGGCTTTGGCCCCCATTGCGACCGTTGAGCCCCCGACGGTCGGCTTCGGCAGCTTCAGCGCGATCGAACTCCCGGTTTGGCAGGAAATTCTCGTAACGAACCGGTCTCGAGCGACGCATGCGTACCGGATCACCGTGGAGCCCCGCGACGCCGACCCGCGGGCTGCCGTGACTCTCGGCGGGTTTCGCGAAGCCGAATTCCAGCTCGAACCTAGCGAATACGTGACCGTGCGTGTCACGCTCGAGGGGCTGTTCCCCGAGCCAGGATCGTACGAGGGGTACCTCAAGGTAACCCGATCCGGCGAGGAATCACAGCTCAGGGTGCCCTACCTGTATGTCGTGGGCGACAACCAGCCGCACAACTCGCACGCCATTACCGACAGTTACCTGCGCGGATTGGCGGGAGAAGGCGCTCGCGAGTACCTGGCAGGTAAGTTTGTCGATGTCCACGGCGCACCGGTGGCAGGCATGCCGGTGCAGTTCTCCGTACGGGAAGGCGACGCGCGGGTCCTCTTGGCAACCTCGACGACCGACGACTTCGGCGTGGCACGCGCGCAAGTCGACTTCGGCGCCACGCCCGACGAGCAGGTGGTCGTCATGTCCGGGCGCGGGTTCGAAATTCCGTTCCTATTCGAAGCGGTCGTCGAGAAACCGCGGATCGACGAGATCGCGAACGCGGCCAGCCTGGAAGTCGGCCGCCCAGTCGCGCCGGGGTCGATCATCACTGTCTTCGGCGGCGGCTTGTCTGAATTCGAAGGGGACGCGCCGCTTTCGCCGCTGCCTCTATCGCTAAAGTCCGTCAGCGCGAGCTTCGACTTTCCCGAACTGGGCCTGAGCGTGCCCGCGCGCGTGTTCCACGTCGAGCCAAGCCAAGTCGGCTTGCAAGTGCCTTGGGAACTCGCCGGGCTGAATTTCGCGTATCTGAAACTTCGCGTCAACGACAGGTTCGGGAACGACTTCGCGAGCGAGCCACGCACGCTCGAACTAGCCGACGTCGCTCCTGGCATCTACCTTTTCGTCAGCGATTCCGGGGAAACGGCTCCCGCTCTCCTGCACCCTGACGGCTACTTGATAACCGCGGACGACCCCACTCGACCCGGCGGCGCGGTGACGGTCTTGATGACCGGGAACGGAGCCCTCGCCAGCCCCGTGCCGACCGGCACGGCGGCGGCCGAGCCTAATCCAACGGTGCATCAAGCGGAGGTGACCGTCGCGAACACCCCGGCGAAGGTCGCGTATTCCGGATCGATTCCCGGCGTAGCGGGCATGTACAACATCGACTTCCTCGTTCCGCAGCACGCTCCGACCGGCGCCTTGGAACTGCGTGTCACGATCGATGGCGCGCGCAGCAATGCCGTGACGCTGCCGGTGCGCTGACATCCGCCTGCGCTACTTGCCGCCAACCTTCTCGCCCGGCCGGAGGAGGGTGGGACGCTTGCGCTGCCGCTCGGAGGTAGCGTCCTCTTCCTGCGCGCGCACCCGCTCGACTTCCTTTCTGCGCTCGGGAGCCATGCTCTCCTTCTGCCGTCGCTTCGCAGCCTCCTCTTCCAGCAGGACCGCACGCTTCCGGTCGCCTAGGTCTTCCGCCAGCAGTTCCATGCTGTCCCGGGTAATGCTGAGCGCGTCTTCCAAGACGAACTCGTAGCGCCAAGCGTCCGCCGCCGGCTCGGCCGCAATGGCTCCAAGCCGAGCCGAAAACCGCGCTTCGGCTGCTAGCAAGTCTCCCAGCGCGCCGTCCATCTTCCGGTTGCGGACCAGCGCGTCGTCAATCACATCGTCCACCGCCTGGATGATCGAACCGTACTCTTTCAGCGATCGATGGACCTTGGCGCCCCGCCCGGCTTCCTCCACCTCCAGCGACTGCTCGATCAACTCCAAGCGCAAAGCGGCGAACTTGACGTACGCCTCGATCCGCTCCTCGAATCCCTGGTTATCCCGCAGGACATCGACCTCGTAGTCGGTCAGGAAGTCCCGGCCGCTCGGAAACTCCTGCGCGACCGCCGGAATGCACAGGAAAAGGACTAGCGCCAAGCAACGTGTCGACATGATTCGCCTACTCACTCTAATCCCTCCGGCTCATGATGCCCAGCAGAAGGACTCCATTCGCCTTCTCCACTCGCTGAATTGCTGCCTCGAAGTCGCCTTGGTCCTGCAAGTGGGCCCGGCTCTGCGCCTGCTTCATCTGCCCGAGCAGCTTCCTAGTGCGGATTTCCGCGCGCTTGAAGTGCCTGGGGTGCCGCCTAGGGTGCTTTCCCGTCGAATGCAGGGCCTCGACGGCTATCTCCACGGCCTTGCCGACTGTCTCCAAGGCACTCCTTCCCCGGTCCGGATCGCCTGCGCCGTAGGCGGTGACCGCCGCTTCGAACTCGCCTAGAGCGAATTCCAAGGACTCTCGAGAGCGCCGTTCCAGGTCCGCTATGGCTTCGATTCGCGCCAGTCCGGGATGCTCGGCTCCCAAGCCAGCAAAGGCCATTGCGCAAAACGCGAGCAGGGGGCCGGCGCAGCGTGTCATCGCTTCGACAGAACCCTTTGGATCGTCTTCAGCCTCTGGTCGGCCTTCCATCGTTCGTCCGCCATGCCGGACTCAAGCGACAGGAAGGCGCGGTAGGCGGCTGCGGCTTGCTCGTACTGCTGGAGCTTGTCCAGCGAAAGGGCCTTCAAGTACGCGCTGGCGGCCTGCGGCGGGCCCAGCGACTCGGACTCCCGCAGAGCGCGCAGGCTGCCCGGAAAGTTCCCTAGCTGAAACAGGGCGAAAGCCAGTCCGTTCCAAGCGTCGCGGCTGCGGGCGTCAGCCTCGCAAGCGCCTAGGTACTCTCTTGCGGCGAGCTCGTAGTCCTGAATCTGCAGCAGGGAGTTCGCGTACCGGACGCGAGCCTCGGCGCTCGCCGGTGATGCATGCGCCGCGAGCCTGAGCTGTTCCCGTGCCGAGTCGGCGTCCCCGGCCCGGCGATACGCCTCGGCTAGCGCCGCATGCCGTTCCGATCGCGGCTCGATCGACACCGCCCGCTCCAACGCCTTCACCGCGGCCCGGAGATTGCCGTCTTCCAGCAGCAGGATGCCGATCTGCTCTTGCGCGGCCGCGTCGTTCGGTCGGCTGCGGGCATGTCGACGATACAGCTCCAGCGCGTCTTGCTTTGCTCCCAAGCGCTCGAGCCGTTCGGCAATTCCCATCAAGGTCCCTTCGAACCTCGGGTCGATCGCGGCTGCCCGCATGTAGTAAGGCACCGATTCATGAAGCCGGCCCGCATCGGAAAGGGCGTTCGCCAGGCCCACGAGGGCGTCGAGCGAGGAACGGTCCAGCTCGAGCGCCTTCTTGTACGCGTCCGCCGCGGCCTCCGCGTCTCCGGCTTCGCGACGGGCCGCGGCCAGCAGCAACAGATCGGGAGCCGCGGCCGGGCGCAGCCGTCCGAGAGCCTCGTACTCGTCGGCGGCTTCCTCGAATCGACCCGCCCGCATCAGGAGCGTGGCGAGATTCTGCCTCGCATGAACTAGATCCGGCTGTTGCTCGGTGATTGTCCGGTACTGCCGGATCGCGCTGTCGCCGTCTCCCGTCGACTGGAACGCGTAAGCTAGGTTGAACCGGGCGTTCACATTGTCCGGATCCTCCCCCAGCGCCGCCTCAAGGTGCGGAATCGCGCTCTCGTAGTCGTTCGTTTCTAGGGCTTCCGCAGCTTCCCTCAGCGCATCGGCCCCCAGCGTGCCCGCTGCGCAGAGAAATACGGCGACTCCGATAAGCCGCGTCACACGTCCTTTGCAGTGTACCAGCGGACAGCTAGCCTTCGGCGCTTCGTCCGCAGCCCGGCGCGCTAGGCGCGGAGGCCGTTCAGGAGCGCTATGGCGCGCCGGATGTCCTCGCGCTGCTCCCTCCCGACAATCTCGCGCTCGATCGTCAAGGGACCGCTGTAGCCGATGCCCTTCAACGCCGCCACGTACTCCTGCATGCCAACATCCCCCTCGCCCAGCGGCGTCTCGCTGCCCCACTCGCCCGGCGTCTCGGGCCAGGTGCCGTCCTTGCAATGCACGGTGAGGATATGGTCCTTGAGGTCATCCAAAGCCTCCAGCGGCTCGCCGGAGCCGTACAGGATCATGTTGGCCGGATCGAAGTTGATGCCGAGGTTCGGGCGGTCCACGGCGCGCAGGAATTCAAGCAGCGCGGGGGCTGGCTCCTGGCCCGTTTCGAGCGCGAATGTCTGGCCGTTCTCGGCGCATCGGTCGCACACCCTGCGAACGAGCTCGAGCACCGCGACGTAGTCCGAATCCGCGGGATCGTGCGGAAGGCAGCCGATATGCGTTGCCAGTCCTGGAATCGCCAGCTCTCGCGCAAAATCCGAGACCGCGTAGGTCCGCCGCTCGCGCTCTTCCCGGCTGGCTCGCGGCACGTAGCCTACTGTCTGCGCGCAGATTGGAATGCTCGCGTAGCTCTCGCCGTGGAATCCCGTGAAGGCGGTGACAACGCGCAAGCCGCCTCGCTCCAGCGCGGACCGCCATGACCGGGCGGACGGCTCGCTCAGGTCAGCGTCACCATGCACCCCGATTTGGCCGCACGAGACACCCAATGAACGGACCGACTCGACTATTTCACCGGGAGCGGCCTCGAATCCTAGGTCGCCGCCCGTCCAAAACATCAGGCCGACCTGCAGTGGCTCAAGATCTGTCACGATGGCCATTGTAAGGCAGGTCCGGGGATTGCGCCACAGTCGGCAGCCGGCCGGGCGGGATATATCAGTCGACTTCCACCCAGCCCCCTTCGGCGTCGCTGCGGAGCACCGCCTCGACCAGCTCCAGCTGGCGCAGGCCGGCGTCGAACCCCGGCAGATCGCCGGCTAGGGAGTGATCGCGGCAGGCGGCGTAGAATCGCCGAAAGAACTGCTTAAAGGTGTCCGCGTACCCCTCGGAATGACCGCCCGGCAAGTCGGCGAACCCGCGGGCGCCTCGCTCCAGCAAGGATGGGTCCTTGACCAGAAGCTGGTTCTTGCCGTCGCGGCGGCCAACCCAGAGCTCGTTCGGCCTCTCGCCGTCCCAGGTCAGGCCGCAACGGGTGCCGTATATTTCCATAAGCAACCGGTTCTTGCGGCCAGCCGCCACCTGGTTGACCGTGAAGGAGCCGCGGGCCCGTCCGTCGAAGCGCAGCAGGACGGCGGCAAAGTCTTCCGTGCCGATGGGACGATCTTCGTAGTCCTCCGGCGCGAGCATCTTGCCCGCATAGGTCTCGAGCGGCTTCTTCGGCTTCTTGCGGATCGGATGAAAAGTCGCCAGTTCGGCGCACACCGCCCTGATCCGCCTGCCCGTCACGTGCTCGAGAAGGTCGCACCAATGCGATCCTATGTCCGCCATGGCCCGCGAGGCGCCGCCCACCTCCGGCTCGAGTCGCCAGTTGTAGTCCGTGTCATAGAAGAGCCAATCCTGAACGTAGCTCCCTTGCACCGCCAGGATTTCGCCCACCTGGCCCGTTTCGACCATGCGTCGCATTTGGGCGACGTTCGGGTAAAACCGCAGGTTGTAGCTCGTGGCATGCACCACGCTCTTCGCTCGCGCCAGCTCGACCAGCCGCGCGGCCTCAGCAGCGGTCATCGCCAAGGGCTTCTCGCAGATCACGTTCTTCCCCGCTTCGATGGCGTCCCTTGCAATCGGGAAATGCGTCTTGTTCGGCGTGCAGATATGAACCGCGTCGATCGACGGATCGTCCAGCAGGTCGCGGTACTCGCCGGTGGTTCGCGCCACTCCCAGCGCCCGCCCGAAGCCCGCCGCGATTTCCGCGGTCTGGTCCGCGATCGCAACGACCTCGGCGTCGGTCTGCCGGCGGATGTTCTCGACATGCACGCGGCCCACAAACCCCGTGCCAATCACCGCAACGCGCAACTTCTCCATCTAGCAATCCCTCCACTCGGCCGGCAGCTCAGCGGCAGGCAAATTCCCGCCGGCCCGATCCCAGTGTATAGAATTGCTGCCGGAGAGGCGGGTCAAGCACGGTCGGGCATCGGCCGGGCCTGCCTGCCGCGCCGCACCACTGCACTCTTCCGAGGGCGCGCTTGCATGGTACGGCTGGCTTGCTCGGCCGATTTCCGCGGACTCGGGGAAGCGGCGGTGAATGTCTGGCGGAACCCGCTTCCGGTTGCGGGAATGCACAAACGGAGCGCGCTTCGGATGCATTCCCGGCAGTGCCGGAGCGGAGCGAATTCGCAGCCGGTCGGCAAAGCGCCGAAACTGCCTGCGGCATCGCCAGGGCTGCGCCGGAAGCTGCCGGCCCGGCCAAGCAGCTGGCCCGGGGCGGCGCGTGCCGGACGGTCAGGAACGAGAGGGACTGACGAGACGGTGCCCCGTACCAATAACGACGGGATTCGGATCAAGCTGGCCCGCCCCGCGCCGAACCGCCCGGACGTCTCGGACGCGGCGCTGGCGACCACAATGCTCGGCACGCTGGAGAACCTGCCTGAATCGATCAACGGTCGGCGAGACCGGGTGCCGACAGCAATCGCAGCGGCCAAGGGCGCGGAGAGGGATACCGAGGCCGCCTCGATCAGGCACTAACAACACGATCCTCCTCACGCGATGCCTCGATGACCTCGAAAAGCGTGTCGAGCGGGGCGTCACGGACCCGGAAACTCTTACGTGACGTTCCGCAGTCCGGTCGATTCGCCCTGGATCACTGCAAGCTGCCGAACACGCTGGTGCCATGACTTCGGGCGCCATCTCCCGCCCGCTCGAGCAATGCAGAAATGCGCTAAACTGTTTTACGAGCGGATGCGGATGCTTGGAAAGCGTAGCTCCAGCGAAGAACTTGGATTCCTGGGCCTTGGTTGGTGCTCGGCCGGGGACAGACGCGGCTCGCGACTGCGCGGTCCGATCGCGCGGTCGATTCGCGCAACTACTGTCGACAAGAGACGATGACGTTCCGCTCTCTCCTTTCACTCTTCTCGCACGATCTGGCAATCGACCTAGGCACCGCCAACACACTTGTATTTATCGCCGAAAGCGGCGTGGTGATCGACGAGCCGTCCATCGTGGCGCTCAACACCGTCTCGGGCGACGTCGAAGCGATCGGCTTCGAAGCCAAGCGCATGGTCGGGCGCACGCCTGGCAACATCGTCGCAATTCGCCCGATGAAAGACGGTGTCATCGCGGACTTCAAGGTCGCCGAGAAGATGCTCACGTTCTTCATCAACAAGGCGCACAATCGCAGGATGCTCGTGCATCCCCGGATCATCATCGGTGTGCCGAGCCAGATCACGATGGTGGAGCGCAGGGCGGTCGTCGACTCCGCGCTGCGAGCGAGCGCGAGCGAGGTTCACCTTGTCGAGCAGCCGATGATGGCCGCGATCGGGGCCGGCCTCCCCGTGACCGAGCCCGCAGGCAATATGGTCGTGGACATCGGCGGCGGAACGACGGACATCGCGGTGATTTCCCTGTCCGGAATTGTCTACTCCCGGTCGGTCAATGTCGCGGGCCATTCGCTGGACGAGGCGATCATCCAGTTCCTGAAGCGCAAATACAACTTCATGATCGGAGAGCGCACCGCGGAAAGGATCAAGATCGAACTGGCTTCGGCAAGCAAGCTAGACCAGCCCAAGACCATGGAAGTCAAGGGTCGCTGCCTGTCCCAGGGAGTCCCGAGCGCGCTCACCATTTCCGACGCGGAGGTTCGCGAGGCGATCGCCGATTGCGTGCGCCGCATCTTGCTGACGATCCGCGATGCCTTGGAGAACACTCCGCCCGAACTGAGCGGCGACATATGCGACCGCGGAATCGTGCTCACTGGCGGCGGCGCCTACCTGCGCAACCTCGACCAGCGCATTCGCGACGACGTCGGCGTGCCGGTGTCGATCGCGGAAAACCCCCTCCAGTGCGTCGTGCTGGGCACGGGCACGATTCTGGACGATATCGAGTTGCTGCGGAGAGTGTCGATCCAGTAGTCGACGCGGTCAGGCCGCCCTTTCGCTGAAATGCCATGCAGTCGTTGGTCAAGCGCAACATCAACGGGATCGTGTTGACCTGTCTGCTGTTCGGCCAATTGCTGATGGTCGGCCTGCAGGCGCGTACGATGGGCAAGACGCGCCTGAGCTACTGGACAGGCACCCTCCTGCTGCCATTGCAGGGGGGAACGCAAGCCATTTCGCAGTTCTTCACGCGCTCGTTGAGCCGCTACGTCTGGCTGGTGGAAACAGAGGAGGAAAACCGGCGGCTTGACGCGGCAGCGGACCGGCTGCAAATCGAGAATTACTTCCTGCGGCAAGAGCTGCTTCGATTCAAGAGCCGGACCGAGCTAGACGCTTACGTGGCCAGCAGGGAAGCCGAGACACTGCTCGCCTCGGTAGTGGCCTCCAGTCCCAGCCGGTCAGCCAGGGAGATCTACCTCGATCGCGGATTGAGCGACGGCGTGGCGCCCGGCATGGCGGTCGCAACTGCGAACGGCATAGTCGGCAAAGTAGCCGCTGCCTTCGGATCGTCGAGCATGGTTCTCCTGATTACCGACTCGGAGGCCGGAGCAGGTGTGGTGCTCGGGCGCAGCGGCGAGCCCGCCGTGCTGCGGGGAACCGGCAGCGGGACATGCCGCCTCGACCATGTAGAACCGCAGGTGCGGGCGGAGCCGGGCGAATTCGTCTACACTTCAGGCTTGGACGGCGTCTTTCCTCTAGGCCTGCCGGTCGGCCGAGTGGTTCATGCCGAACCGGGTGTCGACGGGCAGACCATAACGGTTAGACCGCTTGCCGCGCTGGATCGTCTAAGCGAGGTGCTGGTGTTCCTGAAGCCAAAGTACGAGCTTCTTCCGGAAGAGCTGAGACAGTCGTTCGCACGCGTGACGAGAAGTCACTCGGACGGTGCGGATGCGGCAACGCTCCAACTGCAGTCCTTGAGGATCGACGCCGACCGGATCAAGCAGACTTACAGGCGTGCCGTGGAGTCGCAAGGGAAGACCGTGGGGGAACTCACCTATAGGGGCCCGCCGGACTTCAGCGATGCCTACGACGCTTCGCGCGCAGCAAGCGCAGCGCAGTCCCAGGAAAGCGTTCAGGAACATTGATCTCCAGTCCGGCCATCGGCGCTTCAGCCGCCAGCTTGAGGCGGAAATCTCAGGCCTCGCTGAAGGCCGCGTCCCTGATAGCACTCGCGACTCTCGGCGTTCAGGCCCTGCTGCCGATCCTGCTGCCGGCCTTGACCGTGTTCAACTTGCCTCTGCTCACGGTCATTTTCGCGGCATTGGCGATTCGCACGGTCGTTCCCGCAATGCTGGGGGCGATGCTCATCGGCTGGGCGCAAGACGGCCTGACTCACGATCCCGTTGGCATGCTCGGGATCGTCTACTCGATTCTCAGCTACCTAGTCACCACCGTTAGTCTTTACGTCAAGGTGAGCCCCGCATTCGTGCTCGGCCTTGGCGTCGCCGCAGCGTACTTGCTGCACGAGATCCTGCTCTTTGCGATGCGCCTCTCCTTGCTTGGACAGGACCCCCGTTTTGATCTCGGCCTTTGGGGCGCGCTCACGGTGCTTCACGCGGGTCTCGGCTTGTTGGCCTATCCCGTGTATCGCAAATTGGTAGGCAACGCATGAACTGGGGTCGGAATCCGCAGGCTAACGCGCAAAACAACCGCATCGCGTGCTTCCAAGCGGTCGCGACCGTCGTGTTCGCATTACTGCTGCTGGCCTTCTTGGAAATCCAGGTCGTCAACGGTGACTACTACCGCGCGCAAGCCGAGCAGAACCGCATCAAGTCCCTTCCCGTCCCGGCTCCGCGAGGCCTTGTCCTTGACCGCTACGGGCGCGCGCTAGCACAGAGCAGTGTGGTTCTGGGGGCGATGATCAACCCCCGCGCCGCCAAGCCCGAGAATCTGGAGCGGATCGCCGCCGGGCTGGGCTTGGACCCCGCTCACGTTCTGGAACGGCTGCAAGACGCCGCTGAGTTCGGCAAGTCCGAGCACATTGCGTTGAAGGACAGCCTGACTGGCGCTGACATTGCATTCATCCAGGCCCACCGCAGAGAATTCCAGGAGATCGCCCTCATTGAGGGCATGAGCAGAAAGTACCCCGAAACAGGTGTAGCGGTGCACGCTGTCGGATATGTCGGCGAGGCCTCCAGGAGCGAACTGAACATGCGGGAATTCCTGCTCTATGGCTATGGTGCGGAGATAGGCAAGAGCGGCATAGAGAGGCAGTACAACGAATGGCTCGGCGGCGAAGACGGGAAAGTGCTCTTCCTGGTGGACAGCAATGGTCATCGCTTGGAAACTCTAGGCATGATGGACTCGGTGCCCGGCAAGAACCTCCAGCTTACGATTGACTTGGATTTGCAGGCGGTTTCCGAGCTTGGGATCGAGGGACGCAAGGGTGCCGTTGTGGCCCTCGACCCGCGAAACGGCGAGATTCTGGCAATGGCTAGCTCTCCGGTCTTCGATCCGAACAAATTCGTAGCCGGGCTGAGCAGCCGCGAATGGCGAGCTATCACGAGCGACCGGAATGCTCCTTTGCTCAACCGGTCGATCCAAGGGACTTGGGCGATGGGCTCTGTGTTCAAGCCGATCCACGGCTTGGCGGGCCTGGAGGAGGGGCTCGCGGCACGTGATTTCCAGGCGCATTGCACCGGAGGCATGCCATTCGGCGGCAGCTACTTTCGCTGCCACAAGCCCGATGGCCACGGGACTGTGGGCCTGGTTCAGGCGATCGCCATCTCGTGTGACGTGTACTTCTACCGCCTCGGCAACAAGCTTGGAATCGACACGCTTGCGCGCTACGCGCGGCTAGCGGGATTGGGCCAGAAGACTCTCGTGGACTTGCCGGACGAGGTGCCTGGGCTCGTGCCTTCCATCCGGTGGAAGATTCGCCACACGCTGCAGCCCTGGCAGCCCGGCGAGACCATTGTCGTGGCAATCGGCCAGGGGGCCATGTCAGTCACGCCGATTCAAGCGGCACACGCCATCGGGGGCTTGGCGATGGGCGGGGTCTGGCACCGACCGCACATCGTTTCGACGCGGCAGCGCGCCGAGATCGATCCGCAAAGCCGCCCCGCCCCGCCCCGCCGGACGGACATCGACCCCCAGCACATGGAGGTGCTGCGCCAAGGAATGTGGACAGCGGTGAACGGCGCTGGAACGGGCAGGCAGGCGCGCCTGTCTGGGATAGACGTCTGCGGGAAGACCGGAACCTCGCAGCGCGTGTCTAACGAACTGCGCCTGAGGGCCAAGCGCGAGGACTTCGAGGATGACGCATGGTTTGTCGGCTTCGCGCCCTGCAGCAGCCCCGAAATCGTGGTGGCCGTTCTGCTTGAGAACGGCAAGCACAGCTACTACGCGGCTGCCGTGGCAAGGGATGTGCTGCAGGCCTGGCTGGTCAACCGCAGCCCCGGGATGTTGACAGACCTCGACCCAACACTCGCGGCGTCGAACGCGGGGCCGCAGCCAACGGTCAGCGAGGAGTGAGCATGAGATCGGCGTCGGCCCGAGGCAGCTGGCTGAGGGATTTCGACTGGACCTTGACCGGCCTTGTCGTCATGATCTCCCTGACCGGCCTGTTTCAGATATACAGCAGCACGATCAATACGCCGTTCCATCAGGCTTACGCCCAGCATGCCGTCTGGCTGGTCCTCGGATTGGCCCTGTTCCTGGTTGCGTCGTACGTGGACTACCACCGCGGCATCGCCGTGTCGCTCGTTTTCTGGGCCGGCGGCATCCTGCTTCTGATCGCCGTGCTAGTCTTCACCGAGCCCGTGAACGGGGCCCGGCGATGGCTGCCGACGCCGCTAGGTTTCTCGATACAGGTTTCCGAGTGCATGAAGGTAGTGCTAGTCTTGATTGTAGCGAAGCACTGCAGCAAGTACGCGACCATGACGTCGCGACTTCGCGACTTCGCGACGATTGGACTGCTGTTCTTCGCGCCGTTCCTCCTAGTGGCCATGCAGCCGGACTTGAGCACGGCGCTCAGCTTGGTCCCGCTGCTCGGCATGGCGTTGCTCCTGTCCACGATCCGCATGAAGCACATTCTGGGGGCATTCCTCGTGGTCGTCCTGTTGATGCCGCTCGGCTGGGCAAACCTCAAGCCGTACCAGAAGGACCGGATAACCGGTTTCATGGATCCAGGCGGCGCGCCGCGGAGCACCGGTTACCAGATTTTGCAGTCGAGAATCGCAGTTGGGTCCGGTGGCATCTCGGGCCAAGGGTTCGTTCAAGGCTCGCAAACGCAGTTGCGCTTCCTGCCCACCCCCCACACGGACTTTATCCTAGCCTCGTTCGCGGAGGAACGAGGCTTCATCGGCATCGCAATCGTGCTAGGGCTGTACTACGCCTTGCTCATGCGAATTGTGCAGGCCGGACAATCGGCGGCTGACGCGGAAGGGACATTGATCGCGATGAGTGTCGCGGCTTTGCTGCTGTTCCATATCGTGGTCAATGTCGGGATGGTGGCCAACAAGGTGCCAGTCACGGGCCTGCCGTTGCCCCTGATGAGTTACGGAGGGTCCAGTTTGCTTGCGTTCATGACAATGCTAGGACTCGTCAACAACGTGCGGCTCAGCCGCTTCGTGAATTGAATCTCACTTGTCGGCTCGGGCAGCAGTGCCGGCAAGAACAAAGAAAGGATTGAAGGGAAGATTCCAACCCGCGGACCAAAGTACCGGGTCGTTTCAAACTGGCGCGAGCGTTCGAGCCCCGCCCGAGACGAGGCGCTCCGCTTGCGCGAGCAAGGCTTGCCGGCCACGTGCCGACCCTACTCGGCCGCCGCGCTGCATTCAAGCGAATCCTGCCAGCAAGGTGATGCAATGGAACTGAGGTTTCCAGCAGCAGCCGGCACGGCGCAGCGTCGCGAGTTGATCTTCCCGGGGACAAAATGCCATGTCTCAGGAATTAGTCATCTCATCGAATCCGATCGAGACGACAGTGGCGATACTCGAGGATGATCGCCTAGTCGAAATCTACGTTGAGCATCACGCCAAGAAAGCGATAAACGGAAGCATCTACAAGGGGCGCGTGACACGCGTGCTACCAGGCATGCAATCCGCTTTCGTGGACTTGGGCTTGAAGCGCGATGCGTTCCTATACGTCACCGACATCGTCGATCCCGCAGAGAGCGCAGGCGGTGAGGTGGACGCGCCCCTTATTGAAGCCGAGCCCCCTAAGCCGGTGCCGTCGACCGCCCTGGATTCGAAGTCGAATGGGACGGTCAAAGACGGGTCCGCCGAATCGGTGCCTCCGGCTAGGACGGAGCAGTCGGGGGAAGCCGGCAACTCCGACGGACGCGCAGTGAAACGCTCCCGGCGCCGAGGCCGGAGGCGCCGCCGAGGCCGGAGGCCCGGGGCGCGAGCCAAGGCCGCCGAAGCGGAGCCCGAAGCCCGGTCGCAAGAGGCGCCCGCGGAGACGCAGGGCGACGATTCCACAGACGGGCATCCGGTGCTGCTGCCGGGCGAATCCATCGCCAAGTACCGCAATGCCGCCCGCGTGAAACGCGTGAGCCGCAAGCAGGCGAAGACCGCCAAGCCGAGCTCGGTCGAGACGGAAGGCGGGCTTGACGAGACGCGCTCGGCGGACGCATCGGTGCCACGCGAAGAAAGCAGGCTTGACTCAGAGGCGGCCGCGGTATCGACCCCGCTGACCGGCACCGAAGAGTCGAGCAGTGCGGAGAGCGCGCCGCCCGGGACAAGCACGGAACCGCGGCGGAGCCGCGCGGAAGTTTCCGCGCCGCCTGCGGTGGCCGAGCTTCGACTGGGCATCGTGCACTGGCTCAAGCGCAAGGCCGGCGGCACTGGGAGCCCCGCTGCGAAAGCAGAGCCGAAGCCACCGGCACGTTCCGCAAAGAGGACTCGGCCGGCCAAGGCGTCGGCTAAGGCCAAACGCGGCCGCAAGACAGAGCCCCGGTTTGCTGCGGGCGGCCCGGCAGCGGGCCGCAAGCGGCGTTCCGGGCGCAGGAGGCCCCCACCCGCCAAACGTGGGTCGGGCGTCCGAGCGAAGGCGAGTCCAAAGAGCGCCGAATCGAAGCGCGCCAAGCGCCATGGCGGCCCGAAGCAGGTCGGCCCGGAGGCGAAGATCAAGGACCTGCTCAAGAGCGGCCAGGAGCTGATCGTTCAGGTGAGCAGGGAGCCGGTTGGGGCCAAGGGCGCTCGCATCACGTCGCATGTCTCGCTGCCGGGCCGCTACATGGTTTACATGACCACGGCCAAGCACAACGGTGTTGCACGAAATATCCAGCCAGAATCCGAACGGAACCGTCTGCGCAAGATCGTCAAGAAGCATTCCCATGCGAAGCCGGGTGGATTCGTCGTGCGAACGGCAGGGCGAGGCGTCGCCGAAGAGGCGCTCGTGGCCGACATGGAGTTCTTGCACGGGCTCTGGACGTCCATCCTAGAGAAGTCCGAGAAGCGCAAAGCCCCCGCCAAGCTTCATAGCGATCTCGATATCGTCGAACGCGTTCTGCGCGACCATCTGGGACAGAACTACAAGGCCGTATGGGTTGACTCCGAAGACACGTACGAAACGATTGTGAAATTCGCGGAGCGCTTCCACCCCAATCTAGTCAAGCGGATCAAGCTCTATACGAAGCGCAAGCCGATTCACGACACGTTCGGCATATCAAAAGATCTGAGCAAGGCTCTCAAGCCCAAGGTATGGCTCAAGTCGGGCGGCTACCTGGTGATCAACCAGACCGAGGCACTCGTCGCAATCGATGTCAACACCGGAAGGTACGTCGGCAAGTCCGATCGCCTCGAGGACACAGTGCTGAAAACGAATCTCGAAGCAGCGGATGAGATCGTGCGGCAACTGCGCCTTCGCGACCTTGGCGGTATTATCGTCATCGACTTCATCGACATGGAGGACCGCAAGAACCGGCAGAAGGTGCATCAAGTGCTTCAGGACGCGCTGCGGAAGACTCGGTCGCCCTCGAGGCTGCTTCCGTTCAATGACTTCGGTCTGGTCGTGATTACACGGAAAGCCGTCCGTCAGTCGTTGGAGCGGGCCTTGTGCATGCCGTGCCCGGCCTGTTCAGGGGCCGGCAAGGTCAAGTCCTCGGCCACGGTCCTGTCTGAGATCTTCTCGGCCGCGGGGCGCATAGCCGCAGACAAGAAGAAGAAGACCCCCAAGCGCGGAAAGGAGCTTACCCTGCGGGTTCATCCGGAAATCGCGAGATCGCTCAAGAAGAAGTCCAATTCGCACCACGAGGATCTGGAAGAAACTGCCGGGACCAGCGTGCTCGTGCGGGGCGACTCGTCATTGCATCCAGAGCATTTCACTCTGGCCTAGCGCCGCCGGCACGGACCAGCGCTGGTGGGAAATGCGCGGGGCTCGCGGGAGCAGCTAGGTTCCGAAGGCCGACGCGTACTGTGACTTCAGATACTTGAAGTCCGTTTCGATTGCCTGCATTTCCTTGTCGATCCGCTGTGCCTCCGTAGGTGCCTCGATCCCGTACTCCACATGCAGGGAGATCGGCCCGGAGAAGCCGCTAGCTGCGAGTGCTTCGAAGAACCTCGGGTAGTCCACCATGCCCTGCCCGAGCGGGCACATCTGAGCCTTCCACTCGCCCTGTCGCTTGTCCCAGTAGAAATCCTTGCAGGCCACCATCTTGAGACGCGGAACAAGCCGGTGAAACCCGATCTCCCAGCCCGCAGCGCCTCCTTCGATTGTTGCGTGACAGGGGTCGAAGTAGAAGCCGATGTGCTGCGGGTCGGTATGACGCAGAATCCACCAGTGGTCCCAAAGGGCGCTGCCGACGAACGTGCCCGAATGATTATGGAAGCCGCCCGTGATCCCCGCGTGACCCGCGATCGCGGCCAAGCCCTCTACATCGGCCTTGACGCGTGCAAGGTAGCCGTCGAGATCCGCGAAGTGTCGATAGCGGTAATAGCCCAGCTTGAAATAGGGGACGCCAAGTTTCGCCGCAGTGTAGAGAGTGGGGCGGGCAGCGGAGTCGTTGCGCGAGAGCAGGCCGGTGGTGATCATCGGCAATTCGATGCCTTCCGCAGCCAGGGCATCGTGGGCGCGCGGCAAGTCGCGCTCGACATTCTCCGGAAGGACGTGGCCACGCGGCCGGACGGTCAAGTCGGCGCCCTCGAAGCCGAATGAGCGGAGCGTGCTTGCCAGGTCCTTGTAGCCAAGATGCGGAAGGTGCTTTGTAAACAGGCAGAGCGTTGGTTTCCTCGCCGGGCCGTCTCCCGCCGCCGAGGCGGTCGCCACCGCGGAGCCGGCTAGCAGCTCTCGACGTGTCAGGCATCGCATTTCAATTCCCCCTTGGCGGCCTCTTCGGAGCGAGGTCACGGCGCCCGGAATTCATCTCTCCAGCGGAGTGCTTCGTCCAGCAGTTCCGCAGGAGCGTAGCGGCCCCTGAGACCCGGATAGGCCTCCTCGACTTCGCGGCTCCATTCCGCTATGAGGGTGTCGTCCGTCTCTATCACCCGCAGGCCGTACTTCTGCATTGCGCTAACCGCGTCGCGTTCCTGTCGTCGCACCGCGGCCTCGATCTCGCTGGCAGCGTCGATCGCGGCCTCTCGCATCAAGGTCCGCTGATTCGAGGGGATCCGTTCCCACACGCCGTTGTCGATCAGCACGGAGCCGATGATCGGTATGAACCGAAGGTCGAGCATGTTGGGAGCGGAAGCGAACCACTGGTATCCCGCGGCGACGAGCGGAGGGACGGCGAAGACCTCGACCAGCCCGGTTTCAAGGTTCGCTTGCAACTCGGTCAAGTCAAGCGGCACGGCGCGGAAGCCGAACTCGGAGAACAGCCTCAGCATTTCGTCGTCGCCCTTGGATGTGTAGAGCTTCATCGCCCTGAGCTCGGCGGGGGTCCGGAATTCCCTGACGGCGAAGAAATAGGCCCAGCCGGCGTCGCCCCACGCCAGGACTGTGAATCCCTTCTCTTTGAGACGCCGTTCCAGGACGGGGGCCATCTTTCCGCGAACATAGTCGAACTCCTCGATCGACTCGAACATCAAAGGAACCTGCAGGGCGCTGATGCCCTCGTCCAGGAACGACATGCCGCTGCCGGAAATCAGCGCGGCCTGCATCTGGCCCGCGCGCATCTTGCGCAGCATCGTCACTTCGTCGCCCGCGACGCCGCCTGGGTAGACGGTCAGATCCACGGCGCCCCCAGAGATTTCCCTCCAAGATTGCCGCATGCGCATGAGCACTTCGTGGTAAATGCTGTTCTTCGGCGCGATGGTGCCGAGCTTGACCTTGTTGGGGCGGCGTCTCTGCGCCGACGCGGCGTCGAAGGCCCCCGACATCGCCAGAATCGCCGCTACAGCGATGATCAAGGGGAACCCAAGTCTCTTCATGTCGATCCTAGACCTGCAGTTCGGCCGCCCTGCGAATCCCAGCCAAGCCTTGCCGCCTCCTAAAGCCGTTGCGGTTGCGTCCTGTCGCAAGCCCTGCCTCGCGGGGGCTTTACATAGTATATGCGCGGCCCACCGGTATCCTCGGCGGCCGACTGGAACGGGGCCGGGCGGTGAGCCGCGCGCGTGACTAGACGCCAAGCGCGAACCGCGCGCGCATCATTCATTTTGCGAAGGACCGCCGTACGAAGTTGAATGGCAGTTCCGGGTTGCTTCGCACGGCACAGCCCCAGTCAGGAGGAGGCGCCTATTGCCTCCGCTAGCACGCCGCGAACCTGGCGGCCCACGACGCGCTCCTCGCCGGGTTCCATCATCCAGACGGCGATCACGAGCCCGTCCTCATAGCCGGGGCGAACTTCGACGCCCGGGTCTCTATCGCGCAGGCGTGCCGCCGCTTGCTCCGGGACGAGAGCGGCGCGGCGGTAGTCCCATCGGACCCTCAAGTGCGGGACGGCGTTGGCGATCTCGGGCACGAAGATCTCGGTCGAGACGCCGCTGAGACTGGCCAGCGCCTGCTCGATTCGCTTGCATCGCCGTGTCCACTCCTTCCATACCTGTTCGTGATCTCGCTCAATGAACAGCTCTAGCGCAACGAGCATGCCCACGATCTCTTCCTTGTTCACCTTGTTGGTCCGCCCCACGGAATCGGAGTGCGGGCTGTTGTTCAGCCGAGCGGCCTCGATGAGGTCGCGACGCCCGAGCAGCAGCCCCGCGGACTGAGGGCCCAGCAAGCCCTTGCCTCCGGAGAAGGCCACCAAGTCGTAACCCATCTTCGTGAAGCGGAAAAGATTGTCCGCGGGCGGAAGGTCGGCAGCCGCGTCGTTCAGAGTCGGTATGCCGTGCGCCTTGCCGACACCCACGAACTCCTCGTGGCCGATGCGTCCGGCGCGCTCGGCATGATTGAGGAAGAACATCATCGCGGTCCGCTCGCCTATCGCGGCTTCCATTTCCCGCAGGGTCTCGACTTCGACCAGGCGCACGCCGCAGTTCCGGACCGCGTGGTCGTAAGCGTTGCGGTGCGCCTTCTGCATCACAACTTCGTCCTTCATGCCCGCGGTGTCCGGCAATCTCTTGATGCGCTCGACATTGTCACCCGCGACGCACGCGGCAGTAGCAAGCGTTAGCGCAGATGCGCAACCCGCGGTGACCAGCGCAGCCTCGCAATCCAGTAGCTGCGCGATGCGGTCGCCCGCCTTCTCGTGCAGCTCGCCCAAGTCGACGTAGCGGGTCGAGGCCCCCTGCATGGCGCTCAACACTTCCGGCGGCATTTTCGAAGCTGTCAGCCGCGTGTAGGTGCCGGCGGCGTTGACAAACGTTCGGACGCCTAGTTCGCCGAGGACGTCGCGCGCGGAACGCAAGCGCTTTGCCTGCTTCGCGGCACTCGAAGGCCCTGCGGCGAAGGCACCTGCCAGAGGCCCGCCTACGGCCAAGCGCATGAAGGCGCGTCGGTCGCGCGATAGCCAGCCAAACATGGAACCCTCCACCAAGAATCGATCACAGGACACGGCATCTTCCCGCCAACAGGACTCGCCTGCGCCTGCCGGACAGGAACCTCATTGCAGTGGCTTGATGCGAATGCTGCGGAACTCGACAGGCTCGTTGTGACCGAGAAAGCCCACATGACCCCGGGCGCGCCGCAGTCCCGGATGCCTCGCCAATGTAGGGCGGTCGCGCACCTCCCGGGTGTCAAAGTCAAGAATCGTCTTCCCGTTCAGCACGACGCGGATCTCCGATCCTCGGACAGTCACTTCCTGACTGTTCCATTCGCCAGCCGGCTTGAGGGCCCCCGTCTTGGCCGGAGCCACGTTGTACAGCGAGCCGTGCTTCTGCCACGGCTTGATCTGCGCGTAGCGCGAAGCGCTGTTGTCGATGATCTGGAGTTCGTTCCCGTCGTAAGCCAAGTTGCGCCATGCTAGCGGACAGCGGATGCAAAGGCCGTTGTTGGAGCCCGATTCCAGCTTGAATTCGAACCGCAATACGAAATCGGAGTATTCCGAAGCCGAAAGCAAATTCCCTCCGCTTCCGCGAGGGCAGACGATCTTCCCGTCCCGGACCACGTAGCCGTCACCGTGCTGCCCGAGCAGGACCCAGCCATCAAGCGAGACGCCATCGAACAGCGGCTCGAAGCCTTCCTCCGCGGACGCAGCGGAAAGCGTCGCTGCGTGCAGTGTCGACATCAGGATGAGGCTCGCCCAGCGCATAAGCGTGCCTGCATGGTAGCAGTGCGCGTGCCGTTCCGCCTAGCCAATGACCCAGGATCGGCTGAAACTGCGGACTGCTTGCATCTCTGCCCCGCGCGCCGCAAGATAGGTAAATGTGGGACCCACGCTGTACGACATCGTCGGGGAGGACGGGTTCGATCGGCTCACGCGGGCTTTCTACGCGCAAGTGCCCGAGGACGAACTGCTTGGACCCATGTATCCGCCGGAGCAATTGGAAGCGGCGCAAGTTCGCCTGCGCGACTTCCTCGTCGGGCGGTTCGGGGGGCCGCAGCGCTATATCGAGCAGCGAGGCCATCCGCGGCTGCGCATGCGCCACATGCCGTTTCCGATCGACGGCCGGGCACGCGACCGCTGGATGGCGCTGATGGCCAATGCGCTGAAGAAAGCCCGCTTTCCGGCGGCGGTAACACAATCCCTGTACCGCTACTTCGCGCAGACGGCCACGTTCATGATCAATCGCGCACGAGGCTAGCCGTGTCCGCGACAAGGCGTTCGAAGGCGTCTGCCACGTGGCGGGCGATGATCTCGTTGCCCGCCGAGTTGGGATGGATTCCGTCGCTGTTGTTCAATTCACGCACCATCGCGACGTCCTGGAGCAAGAATGGAATGAGAGGCAAGCCCAGCTGCTCCGCCAGCCGAGGGTAAACGGCCTCGAAATCGCCCACGTACTCGGGCCCGTAGTTGCGGGGCAGCTTCATCCCCGCCAGCAGGACCCGCGCCCCGCCTCCCGCGAACCGTCGCACCATCTCCGCGAGGTTCCGTTCCATGGCGTCGAGCGGCAGGCCGCGCAAGCCGTCGTTGGCCCCGAGCGCCAGGATCACCCACTGCGGCCCGTACGCGAGCGCGGTGCCGACGCGGCTCAGAGCCTTGGCGGTGGTATCGCCGCTCACGCCTTCGTTGACAACCCGGAATGCCAGGCGGCGGCTGTCGATCTCCCGCTGAAGGTAGGCTGGAAACGTCTCGTCTCGATCAACGCCTTGGCCAGCCGTGAGACTGTCCCCGAACGCGACGATTACCGGTCTGGCGTCCTGCGCGATCTCGACCGCGGGCTCGGCCCGCTCCGGGGCGCTCGCTTCGCTGCCCGCGGTCCGCTCCTGCGACCCGCAGCCTGCCAGCAGCAAGAGTGCTGCGAGCAGTGTCCGTTCGCGACCGCGGCGTAACGCGCAGGGGCTTCCAACCACCCTGTCATAATAGGAGATCTACTTCCGCTCATGCCGAACTCAGGCCCCGTGCTCGAGGCGCGAGGCCTCGCGAAGTCCATCCGCAGCGGTTCGCGCGTGGTGGAAATCCTGCGGGGCATCGACTTCGCTATCCCCCGTGGCACTTTCGCAGTCATACAAGGGCCGTCCGGAAGCGGCAAGAGCACGCTCCTCGGCTTGCTAGCGGGCCTGGACAAGCCCTCGTCCGGGGAAATCTTCTTGGACGGCCAGCCCCTTTCCGGCTTGGCGGAGGACGAGATGGCGCTGCTGCGGGGGCGGAAAATCGGCTTCGTCTTTCAGGCCTACCAACTCGTCCCCACGCTGACCGCCTTGGAGAACGTGATGCTGCCGCTGGACCTGACCGGCTGCGTGGGCGCCGAGTCGAGGAGTCGGGCGATGGGATTGCTCGGGCAGGCTGGCCTCGCCGAAAGGACGGATCACTACCCGGTCCAGCTCTCGGGCGGCGAGCAGCAGCGGGTTGCGCTGGCCCGCGCCTTCGTGACGCGGCCGCCCATCGTGCTGGCGGACGAGCCGACCGGCAACCTGGACAGCAGGAACGGCGCGTTAGTGCTCGACATGCTGCTCAGCTTGAACCGCGAAGCGGGCACAACCCTCGTGATGGTCACCCACGACGAACAGATCGCGTCCAAGGCAGACCGCCGCATTTCGTTGATGGACGGACAGATCGTCGCGGACAATGCGCGCGCGTCCTCGCTCGAAGCCGTGGCGCTGTGACCCGGAATCCTGGCGGGATGTTATTCTGACGGTGGGCTTCGGACCCGTGCAGCGGGAAGCTGCGAACCCCGCCAGGTCCGGGAGGAAGCAACGGTAGTGGCCTCTGCCGCGTGCCGCGGTAGTATCCGGAGCCCAACTTCCCCCGGCCCGGACCTCTCGCATGTACCAGGTCATCGCGCGCAAGTACCGGCCTCAGACTTTCGAAGAGGTGGTCGGGCAAGCTCACGTCAAGCAGACCCTGCGCAACGCGATCGACCAAGGGCGGATCGCCCACGGCTATGTTTTCTCGGGTCCGCGCGGGACCGGCAAGACAACCTTGGCGCGCATCCTCGCAATGGCGCTGAACTGCGAGGGAGGGCCGAGCTCGTCGGCCGACCCGCAATCTCCCGCCTGCAGGGAGATCGCAGCGGGAGGCTCGCTGGATGTCATTGAGATTGACGCCGCGTCGAATCGCCGGATCGACGATATCCGCGAACTCCGCGAAAGCGTCAGGTTCCGCCCGGTACGCGACCGCTACAAGGTGTTCATCATCGACGAGGCGCACCAGATCACCAGCGACGCCTTCAACGCCCTGCTGAAGACCTTGGAAGAGCCCCCTGAATGGGCGGTTTTCGTGCTGTGCACCACGGAGCCCCAAGCGATTCCGCCTACGATCGCGTCGCGCTGCCAGAGCTTTGCATTCCGCTCCGTGGACTTGCCGCTGGTGATCGAGCACCTGGCCAGGATCTGTCGCAGCGAGGGGGTGGAGGCAGAGAACGACGCACTGACCGCTCTGGCATTGGCAGGCGACGGCTCGATACGCGACTCGCTCTCCGCGCTAGACCAATCGATCGCTGCCTTCGGCAAGAGTCTCGACGCAAAGCAGGTAAGGGATCTTCTCGGTGCGATCCCTAGCGAAGTGACCGTGCAAATTCTCGTCGCAATTCGCGACGGCGATCCAGGGGCCATGCTGGCGATTGTCGACGACCTCTTCCAGCAGGGCCGGCATCCCCAGCACTTCTGCGGCGAGCTGACGCGCCAATTCCGCAATTTGATGGTGATGAAATTCGCCGGAGCGGATTCGCACCTAGTGGTCGCCGGGGAACGCGAGCGCGAAGCGGCCCGCGCTTGGACCGAGGAATTCTCGAACGAGGATCTCACTCGCTACGTCCAGATCCTGCTAGCGCTGTACCAAGACCTTCAGCAAGCCACGCAGCAGCGGTTTCGCCTGGAGATCGGACTGCTCAAGCTGGTGTTCGCCGGGCGGCTGAGGCCAATCGAGGAACTCTTGTCGGGGCTCGCGCCGGGCGAATCGGCAACACCGCCGCAGCCGGCGTCCCGCAAGGTCCGGCGAAGGCCCTCGACGGCGCGCCCGCCCGTCGCTACGCCGGCTCGGCCCGAGCCCGCCCCTGTCGCGTCAGCGGCCCCCGCCGCCGAAAGCCGAGCCAGCAAGCGCGTGAAGGAACGCGCTCCGAGGCCCCCTCAACCCGCTCCCGTTCCGGAGCTGGCGCCGCCTCCGCCCGCCGTGACTGAGTTCAAGCAGCGGCTGATCGAATCGATCGAGCAGTCGGAGGCAGCTTTCTTGGCGGACGCGATTCGATCCAGCGAGCTGGAACGGCAAGGCCGCGTCGTGACCTTTCGCGTGCCCGACGAGTGGACCGCCATGATGGAACTGCAAAAGCCGCTACTAGAGGCAGCGCTGATGGGGCTCGTGGGCGGCAAACCTGATGTTAGACTCGTAGGCGGCAACGCTGGTTCGTCCGGGCAAGACCAGTCGTCCCCCGCCCCGTCCCCTGCACGTGCCGCGGAGGCCCGGGATTCGGGCCACGTTGACCAGCGCGCGCTGGCAAATCCCGCGTTTCTCGAGTTCAAGAAGCGATTCGAGGGCCGTGTGGCGGACGTGATGGACCTGAGAAAGAAGGCGCAGTGAGACTTCAAGGCAGCCCGCAAGAGATGCTCAAGCAAGCCAAGGCCATGCAGGAGCGGCTCGAGAGCGAGATTTCGTCGATTCGAGTGGAAGCCTCCACCGGCGGGGGTATGGTGACAGTCACGATGGACGGACACAAGAACGTGACCGGGATGGTGATCGAAAAGGAAGCGGCCGAGGATATCGAGATGCTTCAAGACATGGTCCGCGGGGCTGTCAACGAGGCGTCACGGCGCGTCGACGAGCGGGCGCAGGAGAAGCTCGGAAGCATGATGGGCGGGGTGATGGGGGGCTTAGGCCTGCCTCCGGGACTGCTTCGCTGACTGTCAGCATTCCGCCGAACTAGAACTTAGAACTGAGCCATGCCAGCGGATGATCTCGCAGCGCCCATGTCGCGCTTGGTGGACGAACTGAAGCGCCTGCCTGGGATCGGCGCCAAGTCGGCGCAGCGCTTGGCGTTCCACCTGCTTGGGATCGAGCGGGAGAAGGCCGAGCGACTGGCAACAGCGATTGTCGAGATGCGCGAGCGAATCCAGCTCTGCACCCGCTGCAACAACATTGCGGAAGGGGAACTGTGCCCGATCTGCCGCGACCCTAATCGCGACGAGGGCTTGGTGTGCGTTCTGGAACAGCCGAACAACATCATGGTCGTGGAGCGGACACGCGCCTACAACGGCGTGTACCACATTCTTCACGGCGCGCTGTCGCCATTGCGCAGCGTAAGTCCAGAGGACCTGAAGATAAGGAACTTGCTGGAGCGAATGCGCACGCAGGCGATCAGGGAGATCATCCTCGCGACAAGCCCGACCACCGAAGGGCAAGCGACATCGTCCTACCTCAGCAGGCTGCTTAAGCCGCTCGAAGTCAAAGTCAGCAGGATCGGCATCGGGATTCCGATCGGGAGCGAACTGGAGTTTATTGACGAGGCGACGATGATCGAGTCGATCGAGGGCCGGCGCGAACTCTGACCCGGATCGAATCCGCCCGGCGGATGCTATGCCATCTGAATGAAGAGCTGAATTAGCGCGATCAGTTCGGAGGTGGCGTGTTCCTGACGGAAACGAGCCGCGGTTTCCAGCTTGACAATCGGCCCGCCCGGAAAAAGCGCTTGGAAGTCGGCGAGCGCAAGCGCCGGCGGAATGGCCTTGTCCAGTATGCCCTCGGCGAGGATAGCGGGCTTGGAGCGCAACGCGGGCACTCCTGCTGCACCGGCCTTGACGTACCCGCCAATCCGATTCAGGGCAACGTCGAGCGGGAATTCAATCGCCCCCTTGCATTCTGCGGGAAACTGAAAGGGGCGGCGCAAGCGCGCGGCTCGGTCTCGCCGAGCCCTGATTCCGTGCCCGGTCTCGCCATCAGACCGCCGATACGGTCTCCCAGGCCCCGCATCGTTTCGAAGTACGAACCATCTCGCAACGAGGCGGTCACCCACCTGAACCAAGCCGACTCGCGGAGCTTCGGAGGCTTGGGAGGCTCTCTCGAGGCTACCGTCGCACCGTAGCCCCACGGGGGCTCGCTGTGCGAGACGACTACAGGCTCTGCCCGGCCTTCGTCAACATAATGCATGCGGGAGCCCGGGGCTGTGCTGAACCGTGGCGGGAACGGTAAAATGGCGTCGAACGTCTCCTCTGCGTGGACCATGGTTGCACCATCGCATGCGCGTTTCTTGAAGGCTGCAAGAGCTGGCACTGTAGGCAGTGCTTGCGGGGCCCCGCCGCTGTTGCGATGGAGATCCGCGACCTCGACCTTGCTCCGGGCAGAATCGAGATACCCTCGATTGCACACCCGGCTGATTCGCGACCCATAGGCAGGTCTGTTGGGAGTCGTATCGACCGATCGCAGCGGCAAGGCGGGGCGCCGCGATCTCTATGGCCGTGGCCTGGCTCGGTGGCAGGGGCGCTTCGGTTGCCAAGCCGGAGACCCGCGCGTGGAGATCTAAGATGCCGAACAGGGTGCCCATCAACTTGAGAGTGGATTCCAGCTTGGCGTTCTACGCGTCGATCTGGCCGGCGGACCTCCGCCTCGTGAGACTCCAACGCGGCTACGCTACTCGCTCCTGCCCTGCTTCGAATGCCCTGAATCCCGTTGAACAAATCCTCCGAACCGAGGCCGTTACCAGACAGAGCCCGGAACACGGCGAGTCCGCCGGGGTCCGTTACCGGGCAACCAGGCACGGTCTCACTCGAAAAGTGACTTTGATCGGTAATCCGCAAGAATGCGGCGCGCGCTGGTGCACTGTTCACCTCGACCGAGCTGGCCGTGGGGCGGGCGATCATTGCGGGTGATACACTCGGTCGAATCACCGTCGAGATGCCCCGAATTCTTCCCATTCTGCTCCTGCTTGCGCTGCCCGCCGCGTCAATCGCTCAAGGCCCAGCCAATCCGAACTTCATCGTCCTGTTCGCCGACGACCAAGGATGGGGCGATCTCGGCGCGTACGGGCACCCTGACATCCGCACCCCGCATATCGACCGGATGGCCTACGAGGGCATGCGCCTCACCAGCTTCTACGCCGCTCCCTTTTGCGGCCCATCCCGGGCCGCGCTCATGACGGGGTCCTATCCTCCCCGCCTCAGTCTTGACTTCAACCATGGCCCGAAGGCGACGACGGGAATCCATCCGGCCGAGGTCACCGTCGCCGAGTTGCTCAGCGAGCATGGATATGCCACGCGGATGATCGGCAAGTGGCACTTGGGCGACGCGCCCGAGTTCTTGCCTCACCGCCACGGCTTCGACAGCTGGTTCGGGATTCCGTTTTCGAACGACATGTGGCGGTACCACCCGGTCATGCCGGTCCGCGAGCCCGAGGACGAACGGATGATCTCGGCGCGCGAGCGTGCCGACCTGACCGGCTTCGCTGGGCAAGGGACCTATTACGACCTCGCGAAAGGCCAAGGCTTCCCGCATCCCCTGCCTCTGATGCGGGACGACGAAGTGGTGGAACTGGACTCGGACCAGCGCAAGCTCACCACGGTCTATACCGAGCTGGCACTCGAATTCATCGAAGCGAACAGGAGCCGTCCGTTCTTCCTGTACCTCCCCTACGCGATGCCGCACGTACCGCTGTTCGTTTCCAACGAGCGCTGGGGAAAGTCGCTGCGCGGGCGCTACGGCGACGTCATCGAGGAACTCGACTGGTCCGTAGGGCAGATTCTGGGGAAGCTGCGAAACCTAGGCCTGGACCGGAACACGCTGGTGGTCTACACCTCGGACAACGGGCCTTGGCTGCAGTACGGCATCGACGCGGGGTCCGCGGGTCCCTTCAAGCTCGGCAAGGCCACGACCTGGGAAGGAGGAATGCGCGTGCCTGGGGTCTTCTGGATGCCCGGCTCGATCCCCGCCGGACGGGTAAGTTCGGCGGTCGCCGCCAACATGGACCTGCTTCCGACACTCGCCTCGTTGGCGGGTGCGGGCCTCCCTGAGGACCGCGTGCTGGACGGTCGCGACCTCTGGCCGCTGCTCAGCGGCGAGACGGAGGAGTCGCCGCACGAGTATTTTTATTTCTTCGCCGGAAGTCGGCCCGGCGCGCCCGCACGTCTGGAGGGCATTCGGAAAGGACGCCACAAGCTTCGCCTGCATACGAACCGGCTGGGGCAGCTGGAAGTGTCCGCGCTATACGACCTGCTCGCTGACGCCGGGGAGAAGTTCGACATTCGAGAACGCCATCCAGAACTCGCGATGGAATTGCTAGGGCAGGCAAAGGAATTCGCGGCCGAACTAGAGAGCGGCGCTCGCCCCCTAGGCGGAAGCTGAGCCAAGCTGCGGCGAGGCCGCGCTAGATTGGATGGCCAGCTTGCCTCTGCCATTCGCTGGGGGTGTTGGCGCTGGCTGAACCCGCATCACCGCCTACCAGTGTTGCTGCCGAACCGCCATCAGTTCGGGGTACCTGTCGTCCGTGTCGCCGATCTCAGCCTTGAGCCGTAGCAATTCCGCCTTCAACTCCTCCGCGACCCTTGCGTAGGTCGGTTGGCCGTACACGTTGCGCATCTCTTCGGGATCGTTCCGCAAGTCGAACAGCTCCCACCCAGGCTTGGTGGGGGCCTCCTTGGCTCCGGGCGCATCCAACGGGAGCCCGTAGAAGAAGATCAGCTTGAAGTCCTTGGTCCGCACGCCGTAGTGAGCCGGGACGTCGTGATGCGCGTAGTTCATCCAGTAGCGGTAGTAGGTTGACTGCCGCCAGTCCGCGGGCGTGCGGCCTTTGAGAATCGGCAGGAGGCTTCGTCCTTGCATGAAGTCCGGCGGGTCCAATCCCGCTATCTCGAGGAGTGTCGGCGCCAAGTCCGTGTTGTTCGCGAGCGCGTCAGTGCGCGAGCCTTTAGCGACCGTACCTGGGTAGCGCACCAAGAGCGGGATGCGGAGGGACTCCTCGTACATCCAGCGCTTGTCGATGTAGTCGTGCTCGCCGAGCATGAAGCCTTGGTCGGATGTGTACAGGATGACCGTTTTACTCAATTCGCCCTCTCGCTCCAAGTACGAGAGCAACTGCCGCACTCCGTCGTCGACGCCACGCACGGTGCGCAGATACTTCTTCAGATAGCGCTGGTAAGCGGTCTGCTTGTACAGATCGTCGTCCAGTCCAGGGTCCACGAACATGTGGTGGCCCATGTTTCGCCTCGCGTTGCGCTTGCCAACCGACGTGCCCGCCCCGCGTGTCGCTGCCGAGCCGTGGTTGGGGATCTTCCAAAGGCTGGCTGGCTCCGGGATCGTGGTCTGGTCATACAGGAAGTCATAGCGTTCCGCGTTCTCGAAGTTGTCGTGGGGCGCCTTGAAGTGGTGCATCAGGAAGAACGGACGGCCCCTGTCCCGCCGCTCCAACCAATCGATGGACGCCTTGACAATCGCGTCGGTCGAATGCGAGGAATCGTATCCCGAGAACCGCCTCAGGTTGTTCGGCCAAGGCTTCCCGGACTCGCGCATCACCGGATTGAAATACGACCCCTGGCCGGGAAGCACGCAGTAGTAGTCGAACGCCGGCTCGCGCTTCAAGTGCCATTTCCCGACCATTGCCGTCTGGTAGCCGGCCTCCCGGATCAGGTTGGCGACGTGTTGCCGGTCACCCTCTAGGTGACCGTTCAAGGTGGTCACCCTGTTGACATGGCTGTACTGGCCGGTCAGCAGCGTGGCGCGGCTGGGCGTGCAGATCGAATTCGTGCAGAAGGCGTTCTCGAAGAGCATTCCGTCAGCGGCCAGCAGGTCCAGAGCCGGTGTCGGGTCGAGACTTGCCAGCCGCCCTTGGTATGCGCCCAAAGCATGCGCGGCGTGATCGTCCGACATGAGAAAGAGGATGTTCGGCCGGTCCGCCAACAGAGCGGGCGGTGGCACACAGGCCAAGATCAGGCCAAGGGCAAAAATGTGTCGGCTATCGCTCACAATCGTACGAGTATACTGGCCTGCGCCGCGCCCAAGGATCGCCACTCAGGCGTGAGCAAGCCATCGCGCGGTCTCAATCTGGGCGCCTTCTACTGATTGTGCGACCGCAAATGCCGAGCGAGCCGACATCTTGCAGACTGTCACCCAAACTATCGTTCCGGCACGGTAACGGAAGGGACCGTGTCGCGGCAGGCAAGGGAAGTTTAGCCTGGTTCCGTTCAGTTCAGAGGGCGCGATGCCGAGTGACTTAGTCACCTTGAGATAAGCCGGAGATCCGTTCCGCAATCCGTGGATGCGCTCTCCAAACACTTGCGGGACATTGGGTTACAGGCTGAATCCGCCAGATGGAACCTGCCGCTGTGGCACCCGAGTGCAGGCGGAGCCGGACCGCCTCCGATGTTGAAGCCCTGCCGATTTTCGAATAATAGGCTGTTCTTCGACCTGTCTGACCCAGAATCTAGTCGGCTCGCCTTTCGCATTCTTCAGCAAGTCCTGCAATTGCAGGAGCCTAGGGTAGTCCGTCCTACATGGCCGTCCCTTAGAATCGAATGAGTAGCTACGAGTTGCAACGACTCTAGCTGGACCCGCCCCTTCAGATTGTCCATGGCGAAAAGCAAGAAATCGATTCTCGCACTACGGGGAAAGACGCTCACCGAGAAAGCGTATGACACTCTGCGCCGAGCCATCATCCAGGGCGAATTCGAGGAAGGTTCCTTTCTTTCGGTGCCCGACGTGATGAAGAAGTACGGCATCGGGCGAACGCCGTTCCGAGAGGCTTGCAATCGATTGCACCACGAGCAGATCCTCGAGGTCGTCTCCAGGCGCGGTTATCTCGTACCTGAGATCAGCTTCCGGACTGTCCGTGAATGGCTTGAGGTTCGCGTCTTGCTAGAAGGCGTCATCGCCGGACTAGCTGCGCTGAGGGCGAAGCCTGAGCAAATCGGTGAGTTTGAGGTGCTTGGCGAATGGTCTTGGTCGGAAATCTCTTCGCAAGCCGAGTACGTTGACATGGTCGAGTCCAACACCGAGTTCCACCTGCATCTGGCAAGAATGACGCAGAACCGAGAGCTGGTCCGGCTAGCTCAGGAAATACTGGAACGAACGGAGCGCCTTTCGTATATCGAGTTGCGCTCCTCGTCCGTGCAGCCCGCTGAGATCCACGCGCTTCATGCACCCATGGTCGACGCGATTCGAAGGCGGGACCCCGTCGCCGCGCGCCGCGCCGTCATCGCGGACATCCGAAATGGTGAACGCCACCTATTCGGACGCGATGTGAGCGAGCACGACGAGGAGATTTGGGGGCCCAGCAAAGAGGAAGAGGCCGAGGCGGATGCATCGCCATCAAGCTGACGGTACCGACGATCTTTTCCCGGAATTGAACGGACGGTTGCCGGTGCTCTTCGTCGGATCGACCAGAAACCACGCAAATACCCCGAGATACAGGACAAAGACAGCGAAATAGAGCCCTATTGACCAGCTCGACCGAGCGGCGATCCAAGGTGTGACGACGGGTGCGATGCCGCCCACGTTTCCACCCGCGTTCAAGATGCCGCAAGAGGCCCCTGCGTGCTGGCCTCCGATGTCGATACCAGCGGCCCAATAAGGGCCATCGGAGCAAGCCGCGAGTCCGAATGAAAATGCGAGAAGAGCTACTCCGGCAACCGGGTTGGCTACATTGATGCCGACGCAAAGCGTGATGCCGCTCAGCAGCAAGCACGCTACTGGAATGATGCGCCGACCCGCCTTGCGTCCGTAGCGAGCGACGAGGCAGTCGGAGGCCCATCCTCCAAGCGGGGACATCACCATCCAGCTAAGGAAGACGATTGTGGTCGCAATGGCGGTTTCGTGTGCTGCGAGGCCTCGAATCTCGCCCAGATAGTAGTAGAGCCAAAAGAAAAAAATGTACTCGAAGTAGCAAACGCAGAAATAAGACAGCGTCAGCATCAGTAGGTTCGGACTGCGTACCAACTTGGCCCATTCTGAGAGCGAGTTTTCCACTGGCCTTCCCGACAGGCGGCCGTCGAGAGGCAAGACGCCTTGGCCCGCGAGTCGCGGATGCTCGGCGGGGGTGTTTCGCACGTAGCCGAGCCACACCAACGCAAGGGCGGCCGTGGCGAGAGCGGCCCATACGAAGGAGACTCGCCATCCGAATGCCGCAATCAGCGAGGAAAAAAGAAGCGGCGAGACTGCGCCACCAAGACCGGCTCCGCTCGCCACGTACCCATGCACGCGAGCGCGATACCTTGGCGGAATCCAACTCGCATACAGCCTCGCGCACGATGGGTACAGAGGACCAGTCACAAGACCGAGGACGAATCGGATCACGATGAACGATCCTGCAATTCCCAGGGATCGACTCCAGACAGAGGCGCCTCCCGAGGCCGTAAGCGCTGTGAGCAACGCTGCCCCCACTCCCGTGAGCGTCACAACCGACCGCGGCCCAAAGCGGTCCGCCCAGCGCCCTCCTGGAATCATCGTCAGGGTATAGCCGAACAGAAACGCGCTGTACACCGCTCCCATCTCAGTTTCCGTGAGCGAAAACTCGCGGATGATCTCAGGGCCAGCGATTGAGATGATGATGCGGTCGAAGTAGCTCATCACGCTGAAGCTGACCATCAACGCGATGATCTTCGACCGAACTGCATCGGCGGATGCCTTGCTCACGACACGTTCTCCCCCCGTCTTGCCAAGTGGGTCATGGTAGCACCCCTTTCTTGCGATTCGATTGGAAACAAAGGATTTACGTGAGTATCAACTACATAGGAGCCTCGCCTTTGATGATGAATCGGAGCCCCGCGAGTGGGAACGACTCAGGATGCTGCCCCAGGCTCCAAAGATCTAGGGTCGCGTCCGCCACGCCGTCTTGACAAAGACTACGCAGACTTCGTCATTGTTTGGCCGATCGAAGCTTGGACGTTCCGGCACCGGACCCTGAGTGCTCTTCAACCGTGAGGATCCGGTCCACGGCGAGGTCGGTGAACCGATCAGTTCGCCCACTTGGCCACTGAATCTCCAAGAGATCAACGACTGTCGCCGCCCCGACGCCAAAATGGACCCGAAGGTCGTTTTGCGAGTAGTAGCTTCCTCCGCTGCGCACTTCACGGACCTGTCGATCCCCCCCCGTGACGCAGATCACTCGCGCGCCGATGGCACTGCGGTTCGAGCGAGATCCGCGGAGCTTGATCATGGTCCAGTGGTTCCCACTTGCGGAGTTGCATCGGAGTAGCTGAGGGAGATCGTTAATGGGGTTGACCAAGATGTCGATGTCACCGTCATTGTCGAAGTCGCCGAAGGCGGCACCGCGGGCGGCGAGAGAGCGAACAATCGATTCGCCCCCGAGTCTGGAAACGTCTTCAAACCGCCCGTTCCCGAGATTGTGATAAAGGACCTTCGGTTGTCGGTAGCCTACTGGGGTCTTCAAACGATCGACTTCGGGATAAACGTGTCCACTGACGTAGAGGATTTCCACCCACCCGTCATTGTCGGCATCGAAAAGCCCGCAGCCCCAGCCGAGCATTCTCGAGTTGACTCCGAGGCCGGCACGGGTTGTCGCTTCGTCGAAGAACCGGTCGCCTAGATTCCGGTAAAGGTTCGGAAGGTCATCGGAGAAATTCGTCTTGAAGATATCTAGGTGCCCATCCCGGTCAAAGTCGCCTGCCGCGACCCCCATGCCGGACTGCGTGCGGCCATCATGACTCGTCGCGACTCCTGCGATCAAACCCGCTTCGGAGAATGTCCCATCCGCGCCGTTCCAGAACAGGTGGCTCGGCTCGCCGTCGTTCGCGACATAAATGTCGATCCAACCATCCGCGTCGAAATCGGCTGTCAAGACACCGAGACCGTAGCTGAGCGGAGCCTGACCGATTCCAGCGGGGTCGCTGACGTCGACGAATCGGCCGTCCCCTTGATTTCGGAAGAGCGTTCTTCCGGCCTTCGGGAGACCCTTGGGCCCGCAAGCGATCTTCAGTCCCTTGTAGACGCAGTTTCCGGCAACTGGCGATGGGACCTTTTTCGGGTCAAAGTCAATGTAGTTCGTATGAAAGAGGTCCAACAGGCCGTCGCGGTCGAAGTCCAAGAACGCACAACCCGAGCCCCAAGACTGTTCTTCCACCTCCAGGCCCGCCCTCCGGGTCACATCCGTGAAGGTGCCATCCCCATTATTGCGATAGAGGACGTTCTGACCCCAGTAGGTGACGAACAGATCCTCGAAGCCGTTATTGTCGAAGTCACCCGCGCAGACTCCCTGGCCCCAGCCCGAACGCGCAAGACCTGCTCGAAGCGTGACGTCTCGGAATCCGAGGCCGCCGTTGTTGCGAAGCAGTCGGTTCGTGGGCGCCGGGTCCTGACCCCCATCAAGCGTGGTGCCGTTCACGAGGAAGATATCCAGCAGGCCGTCTTGGTCGTAGTCGAGAAATGCGGCGCCGGACCCGGTGGTTTCGAGAATGTACTCGTTTCCCGTCTGACCACCATAAATGGTCGGTGACGTGAGGCCCATGTCACCGGCAACGTCGTCGTAGGTAACAAGGAATGGCTTCGGGGTGACCGGCGCCTGGGCCGAAAGCCCGGCGCACGCGTACGCAGCGATCAGAGCCACCGAACACGTTGGAATACAGGCCGGTCTAGTCACGGGCTGGTGATCGGTTTGCAGGTGCCGAGGTCGGTCGCACGGCGGAACTCGATTCTCGAGCGCCTTTGCCGGCCAAGCCTTGCCAGCGATTCAGCCAGCAAGCAACGAGCCTCGACATGGGCGGAATCCAACGCGATGATTGCTTCGAGTTCAGGAATCGATCCGAGCAAATCGCCTTGAGTGATTAAGGCCCTTCCGAAATTCAACCGTATCTGCGGGTCTTCGGGTCGTTGCTTGAGAGCGGCAATGAAGGCCTCGTTCGCTTGCGTCCATTGCCCTCGGGCAGCATGTGCCGTAGCCAACATGTGAAGGGCTTCAGGAAACTCTGGCGCGAGCACCAGGCAGCGATGGAAAGACTGAATCGCTTCGGCCGTGGCTCCTTCATTCAGTTGCTCGATTCCACGGTTCAGGAGGACCACAGACTGAGCGCGAGAGTGCTCCAATGACCGGAGCCCTTCGGCACGTCGAAAGTGGCGGTCGGCTTCCAGTTGGTCGCCTAGCCTCAGGAGCACGGTTCCTAGCGCGTAGTGAGCACTGACGAGAGGATCCGGATGGGTACCAAGCCGGGAGGCTTCGTTGCCGGAATACAACTTGACCGCCCCACGCAGTTCGACCAATGCGGCTTGCGGATCGACGCGGGCGAGAGCCGACCCATATTGCAATCGATAGTCGGGATTCTCCGGGCTCAGGCCAGACGTGACGCCATATTCCTTCAGGGCCGCGACGGAATCGCCGCTCAACGACAGGGAGCGTGCCAGCAAGTAATGGGGCCGAGCCGATAACGGCGACAAGTTGATCGCCTTTCGCAGATTCTCCGTGGCTTGGATCAAGCGGTCACTCCGCAGCAGCACGTAACCGAGGTCCGCGAAGTGTTCCGCGGAAGGCCGAATGGAAACAAGCTCGCGTAAGTGGCGAGTCGCACCCTCAAGGTCCCCTCGATCCTGGAGTGTGAGCGCAAGGGTTCGAAGGGCCAGAGGGGAGCTGCGATCCAGAGACACTGCGCGACGCAAGACTTCGCTCGCCTCCGCCGATTCGCCGCTCGTCCGCAGGGCAATCCCGAGGCTGGTGGCGAATTCCGCGGAGCTTGGTGCAAGCTCCGCGGCCCTCCGAGCATGGAATACGGCCAGCGGTTCGTTGCCTTGCTGCAGGTAGAGGGTCCCCAACTGGTTGTGTGCAGTCGCCATTGCCGGCCAGGCCGTCACGGCCGTTTGAAGCACCTCGGTGGCCGCCGGGATGTCCCCCTCCGCAGAGAGCGCCACTGCTAGCGCTTGGAGGGCTTCGGGGAAGTCGGGCTTAATTGCCAGGGCGGAACGAAGCGAGCCGATTGCCGCGGAATGCTGGCCTAAAGAGGAGAGAGTAATCCCAAGGTTGTACAGAGCTGCCGGGAATCGCGGGGCGAGCCGGACCGCCGTCCTGAACTCCTCCGCCGCAAGCGCCAGCGCGCCCGTCCGGCTCAGGGCGATGCCAAGTGAATTGTGGGCCTTTGAAGATGACGGCTGCTGCTCCACGGCCGTCCGGAGGTGAGTTCGGGCCGTCGTGGCGTCACCCGCTTCGAGAGCTTTGAGACCTTGCTGCAACGCTGTCTGGCCCGCAAGGTGGTGGGCCGTGCATAGCATCACGAACACGGGCGCCGCGAGCTTCACGGAATCTGGAGCACCCGAGAGGAATCCCATGAGAGTCCAATCCGTCGCTTCGCTAAAGCGACACCCGAATGCCGACGGTCTACCCATCCGCGAAGACAATCGGCGTCAACTTTGCATCGAATCAAGATCGGGTCCCACGCTAGCACACGACTGCGCACCCGCCCAGCGACGCTCCCGCACGACAGCTCCGCGGCCGGAGCCACCAAGATAGATCGAAACGGAGCCGATTGCGCAGAAACGCACGTCCCGGATATGTGTCGCTAACGCAGCATTTCCCAGCGCGAAGCACGGACGGGAGACCAAGGGGACGCTGCCCCGAGACCGGTCGCTCAGAAATATATCACTGGTATTTTCTCCTTGACAATCACTGTTTCCACTGTTATCGTCGCAGCAGTTTCAAGAGGAGGTTCACCATGCAGTCTTCGAGGATAGACGCCATTCCGGCAGGCTTGTCCTTACAACCAGGTGCCGTTCCGTGCTGTTTGGTGCTCGCCGCCGTCTTATGGTCGGCGCCCCTGTCGGCCCAAACGACTCACGCTCAAATTACCGGGCTGGTCACCGACAGCACGGGCGCTTCGATTCCCGGCGCATCCATAAGGACCCTCAATACCGACACCCAGGTCGAGTCTCTAACGGAGACGAACCTGGCGGGCGTGTACGTGATTCCGCAGTTGGTTGCCGGCCCTTACGAAGTGACCGCCTCAAGCGAAGGATTCGACACGGTGATCCAGCGCGGGATCACATTGCGATCCGGGGACCGACAATCGCTCAATTTCGTGATGACGGTCGGCACCCTCGCCGAGTCAATCGAGGTGGTCGCTTCGGCCCAGCTGCTTACGCTCGACGATGCGAGCCACTCCAGTGTGATCGACAATACGATCATCACGAGCATGCCTCAGGTGCAACGCGACACGCTTGCCGCAATCGCGCAGCTCAATCCGGCGGTTCAGGGCAATGACCCGCAGCTGCTGGGCGAGGGCTGGGACGTGGCAATCGCCGTGAACGGAGTGGGTTATTCGCTTGCCGGCGGCCAAGCGAACGGGACGGCTATCAGCGTCGATGGAGCAATGGTCCAAGACGCCGAGGTCAACGTCGTGAACCGCGCGATCCCATCGCCGGACTCGGTCCAGGAGTTTCGGGTCCAAACGGGAGTCCTTCCCGCGGATGTCGGGCGTTACTCGGGGGGTGTGATCACCATCTCGAGCCAAAGCGGCACGAACGCACTCCACGGTCGACTCTTTTACTATCACCGCAACGAGAAGTTCAATTCCAACGGCTTCATGAACAACGCACTGGGCAATGAGCGTCAACCTTTCCGGCAGCACAACTATGGCTTCTCGGTCGGAGGCCCCGTAATGTTGCCCAAGGCCTATGACGGTAGAAACCGGACGTTTTTCTTCCTCGGTTGGGAGGACCAGCGATTTAGGAGTTCGAGTTCCCAGCGAGCTTCCGTGCCGACTGCTACCGAGCGCGGAGGGGATTTCTCGCAGAGCATCATCAACTTCCAGGACGGACGACCGGTCTTCGCCAGAATCTTCGACCCGTACAGTGGGTACGAGGGTGCCGGCGGCACCTGGATCCGGCCCGAATTACCCAATGCCATCGTGCCCGAGGCCCAGCGAAGCGGGGTCGGGCGCAACATCCTCGCTTCGATGTGGCCGCAATCGAATCGGTCACCCGATGCCAACACCAGCAGCGGAAACAATTTCGAGGGCATCGCCGGCCAAGTAAGACCCGTAGCCAGACTGAATCTTCGCATCGACCAGAGCATTACACCGAACCAACGAATTTACGGCCGCTTCTCTCGGTATCTCGGCGTCAATGAGAACACGCCCCTGTTCCCGACCCGGTCCCACGGCTCAACCAATGACAACAACTGGCAGAGCAGTCTTAACTACACCTGGTCGATTTCCCCGACGACGATCATTCAATTCACGGGCGGGGCTAGCGTCTCGAAGATGACGAACTTCTCCGGCATGGATTTCGGGACGGGAATCAATACCGACGAATGGGGATTCGATCCATTCATCTTCAGTCCGGGCTATCGCCGCAGCCCCGAGATTGCACCCAGCGTCGGAGGCGCGGGCTATTCTAGTGCCGGTGGCGGGACGCAATTCAAGATCACGAGTCAAAACCTCAATGGGGACCTCTCGCTGAGCAAGATCGTCGGACGACATTCGCTGAAGGCTGGCTACCAGTATTTCTGGTCGATGAGCGTCGACGAAGGTAGCAATCTCTCCGGCATGACGCGGTTAAGCGCCGGGGGCGGCTCCAACCAGTTTTGGGACAACAACGACGGCCTGAGCGGAAACGCCTTGGCAGAGTACCTGCTGGGATCCACCGTGGCGTCCAGTTGGGGCATCTGGAATATCACTCCCGTCACGCAGTCGCATGCCGTCTACGTAATGGACGATTGGAAGGTCTCCAATGACCTCACACTACAGCTAGGTGTCCGCTGGGACTACGAAACCGGACGGACTCCTCGGTATCAACACACGGGGACTTTTCTCGACCTGGACGCGAAAAACGTTGTCACTCCCAATGCCGAGTGGAACTGGGGCCAGGTGCAGGCAGCGGTGCCAGCAGTGGGTAGCTTCCCCGATCCCGTGTGGTTGAGCCAGGGCGCGAATGGCCGGATGGGACTGATGGGTACTCCGGAGTACCCGCGCAAGTCGCTCTACGATACCGAGTGGGCCAACTTCACGCCTCGCATCGGAGTTTCGTATGCGTTCAATCCTGAAACCGTCATCCATGCGGGCTTCGGCGTGGTGTACCAGGGCTTCAACGGCCTGAACAGCGAAGGCCTGGGAAGTTACTTCTACAACAGCGTCGGATTCGACCAGATACCAACTCTCGACGGTCGGCGCTGGATTAGCGAGATCGGTACGGAGCGCGGGTTGGGCGCCTTTCCCCGCCTGCCAGACGGTACTAACCTAGGGTGGCAACTGCCAGCGGCGAACAACGACGATTACCTGCGAGCGACATTGGGCTCTTGCATCTCGGTTACGTTCGGCATTTGCACGGGGATTCCCAGTCCGCTTCCGAGTCCATTCGAGACCGTCTTTAGCGCGTCGATTCAACGCGAGCTCTCGCGGGACTGGGTGGCCTCATTTGAATACAACGGGATTCGCAGCAGCAGCGTGCTGAACCCGGTTGCTCCGGGAGGGTCAGCATACTACAGGTACACAAACATCGACCCGAGCTACTACTCGCTTGGCACCGATCTGCTGAGGTCGGTTCCGAATCCGTTCTACGGGCAGTCGTCGAGGTTCGACATCCAGCCAACGGTTCCGCTGCACCAGCTTCTCTCGCCGTGGCCGCATTACACCTCAGCCGGCCCAGCGTACCTCACGAACGGGCGGTTGAATTCGAATTTCTACAACTTCAAGATCCAGACCCGGCATTTCGCGGGACTGCTGCTGGACGCTTCGTACTCCTTCCGCCAGTCGAAGACGAACGCCGGGGCGAAAGACATGCGCCTGATGCGAACGTTCTTGCAAAGGTCCTTGCACAACCCACAGGACCTGAACGAGTCCTACGGTTGGGCCCTCCACGAAAGGCCGCACACAGTTCTTCTCAACTACCACTACGAACTGCCTATTGGGAGGGGTCGGCGATTTCTCGGTTCGCCGTCCACCACGGGAGCGAAGGTCCTCGATGCGATAGTCGGGGGCTGGGGTCTGGCGGGCGTCACAACCTGGTGGTCGAAGGGCACGCCTGTCCTCGCGCCTGTAGTGTCCGGTGCAGTGACCGCTCCCGGCGCGGCAGTTCGTTGGTCGTCGAATGGCGACTACAAGAACGCCAATCGCAATGATGCCAGCACGCTGGTCGTCCAAGGCTCCTTCACCGAGCCCAATCCGCAGGGGGCATTCAATCGGGGCGCCTACGTCCGCACGGGCGACTATCAGTACGGGAACCTGCCCTACATCTACGAGGACGTGCGGCATCCAGGGGCATTCGAGACGGATGCGACCGTCATGAAGGATTTCCATATCACCGAGGATGTCTACTTCAATCTGCGACTGGAAGCACTCAACTTCTTCAATCATGCGAACTTCGGACGTCTGATCACAGATCCTGACTCACCGTTGTTCGGCGGAGTCAACGGCAAGAACGGACAGCGCATCATGCAGGTCGGATTGAGGCTTTTCTTCTAGTCCAAGGCTGCGGCTGGCAGTCAGCGTGCCGGACCTGTGCGAACGGGTCCGGCATGTGTCCGGATTGACAGGGAGCACCCCCTCAAGAATGGGCCTGCCATCGCTCGGCGCGGCGGGCCGTAAGGCGGACTTTCGCGCCCCGGCGGTTCGTGGCAAATATAATGAGGCGGATTCCTCGACGCGAGCTGCCATATAGTCTTGCAGCCGCCGCGATTTCCATGCCGCCGACGAGTTCGATCGTGTGCGTGGCCTGCTTGGCCATGCTGTTCCAGCCCGCGACGGCGGAAGAACGTTTTGACGCCCTGCTGCGACAGGGCTTCGAGCTGCACCAAAAGCGTCTCTATTTCCAAGCGATAGAACCTCTAGAGCGCGCTCACCGCCTGCGGCCGGACGAGTACTACGTGAATCTCTTGCTGGGGATCGACCATCTCCGCTCTGGCAGTGCCGAGAAGGCGTTGCCTTTTCTCGACGCGGCGAGCAAAGCAAACCCAACTGACGCGACGGCCTTGGGCTATGCGACGGAAGCTCATTCGGTGCTGGGTCGATTGGACCTGGCTGTCAGGGCGTTGCATGCCGCCAAACGACGGGATCCGTCTCCTTCGTGGCGAGCCAAGCTTGTTCGTTTCTATCTTGTCCGGTTTCGGAGAGTCGCCGAGGAACTCCGGAGGACGCGGTTGGGGTTGGCGCGATCCTACCTTCTCCAAGCGCACGCGACGGCAGATCAGAGCTCTGCCCGGCAGAGAGACGCGCTCTTGCGCGCATATTCCCTCGCGCCCGACCTGACAGACGTCTCGACCGCGTTGGCCCATGCAGAGATCCGCCATGGCCGGTTCCAACTAGCCCGTCAGATTCTGCGGGACACGCACACACGCCTGGGGGATCCTCGCAACCTTGAACTAGCCGCGGCGGAAGCCTATCTCGCGGCGCACTACGAGGACTGGCCGGTTGCGCTAGCTATGCTCCGCGAATTGGGCAGCCGCTCGCCCAAGCGTATGCAAGTCGCAATCGAAGAATGGCCGCTTACGATTCATCTTCCCGAGGCGATGCGGCAGTCTTTGGAACAAATGTCTTCTTCGAATCCTTCCGGGGCACATCCGTCCTACAGCCCGAGACAGCTCTTCAAGTCGCAACACTGGGAAGCCGTGACTACTCGAATCTCCGCAAGCGACGCAACGCCGGAACAGCTCCTTTGGCTTGGAACCGCGCATGCTCGACTCGGGAACTTCGAGGCCGCCGTTGGGCCGCTCGAGAAGGTCCGCACAGTCTCTCGCTACCAAGGAGAAGCCCACTACTGGCTGGCCAGTTCGTATGTGCGCCTCATCGAGGGAGAAACCGCGGCCTTGAGGCGCGATCCAGCGGCCCTGCCCATCCTCCACGCAGTTCGAGGCGAGATAGAGCTTCGACTAGCAGGTAACGCTGTCGCAGCGGCGAGGCACTACGAGAAGGCCCTTGCTCTGACTCCCGGGGATCCCGCCCTCTGGACTGGCCTCGCGGCTGCCGAGCTGTCTGCTGGTGAATGGGAGAATTCCCGTCGATCCGCCCTCAAGGCACTCGAGCTTGATCCTGAGCGAGGTCTCGCTTCCCGCACCTTTGCCGAGGCTTGCATGCAGGAGCGTGACTATGAAGCCGCGATTCCGGCTCTCGAAAAAGTATTGCGACTCGAGCCCGACGACATCGGCGCTAAGTTCCTCCTGGGCACTGCCTACTCGCAGGTCGGCAAAAGCAAGAAGGCGTTGATGCTCCTTCAGGCTGTCGAAGATTCGGATTTTCCAGACGAGAAAGGTCGCTTGCAGTATCTTCTCGGCACCGTTCTGCGCAAGCTAGGCCTCCTCGGCGAAGCTCAAATCGCCTTTCAGCGCTCTCAGGAGCTTGCTGACGCGTTCGCAAGAACGAGTCATAGCCTCGCATCCCCTGCCGAAGACCTTCCCCGAGACTAGGAGTAGGGAGCGTATTGAGGTGCGGTCGAGAGGTTGCTAATGCCTACCATGGCCCATCCCGACTCGGCGAAGCCTTCGATTCCCTCCAGTCATCGAGCTGGCGTGTCGGCATCCGTGATGAGCTTGCCGGCCGTGTACGCCGCCAGAATATTCCCGCCTCGGCAGAGGCGCTTTTGGATTGAGGCCTAGAAAGAGTGCCGGATCGAACTGCGGTTGGTGGGCGTCGCCACGTCAATCGATGTGAACTGAGGGCGGGGACGCGGCAATTGGTGTCGGGGGACCGTAGCAAGGACAGCGCCCTTGGCCGCGGATGTTCCGAAGAACGGGTTCGGTCCCGGCTCGTTGAGTTTCTCTCCCAACCAGAGGTGCGTCCCGGGGAGCTGATTGACCTGCTGCGTGTTCACCGAGATGCTCGTGCCGTTGGAACCGGCATACGTCAAATCCACCAGGGTCCCATCCCCGAAACTAATGCTGGATATTGACGTTCCGCTGCTGCATGTAGCCAATCGGATTCTTTGCGTAAGGGGCAAGAATCCCCGTCCCGCCGATGAGCGTGTTCAAGAATTCCGGATCCCGTCGCGGCGGCTGCAATATGCCGGCCGGGCAGGGATCGCTGAACATTCGGAAGGGCGTCACTCCACCGTCGAGGGAAGATCCTCTAGGTGTGCCAATTGAGTTGACGATTCTAATTGCCGGAGACGTGGCAAACGACACGAAGCTCAATAGCCAAGACAGACCCTATCCGGTGCGGACTACGGTCGAGTTGGAGAGCCGGTACGCGATGCCAAGCCGGGGTGACCACTGGTTTCTGGCGTCAGGTCGCAGCGGAATCGCGTCCACCCCAGCCGAAGGTCCAGGATCGTCGTTGGAGAGAAGAGGTAGATGCCCGCCGGGACCAACTGGTTGGTCGTGAAGGTCTCCGGGCCAGAGTCAATGTGCGCTCCGGTGTCGTTCGGGTCGGCACCGACGCTGAGATCATCCCAGCAGGTTCAGTGCAAAATCATCCTGTGCTTGGCGCTGGAGTTCCGGCCCACGCGGCTATTGGTCTGATCGTTGTCTCCACCGGAACTCGCGTGCATTGCAAAGTTCAAAGCCAAGCCGGACCGGTCGGGCTCCGCCCAACATCAGCTCCGCGAATTCGAGTCTGGTGCGATCATCTTGGGTGGAATGCGATCGCCGAGAAACGCCGTCCGAGGCAGATCGTCCGTGCTGATGATGGGGAAGGGATCGTGATTTGGAGAGTCCATTCCTAGTAGCGATGTTGCGCTGCTATCAGCCGATTGCAGTTAATCCCTGGGTCGCTTCGAAATCGTTCTCCGTCGCTCCACCGACCCTCGCGAAATGAGCAAAGCGCTCGAATGCAGTCATATTGAGCTTGACACCTAGGCCTGGCAGGCTCGGAGCGGGCAGTTGGCCATCGACCGGAACAGGGTCGTTCTCAACGAGGTCTCTTCGAAGTGTGGATTCCGAAGTGACGGCAGGCAGGAACTCGAAGTACGGGCAGTTCGGAGAAACCATCGCGAGGTGAGTGGATGCTGCGATGCCGATGCCGCTCTTCCAGCAATGTGGCACGACTAGCTTCCCTCGCTGGCGAGCCATCTTGGCGACTCGCACTGCCTCGGTGATCCCGCCGACGCGGCCGACGTCCGGTTGGACTACAGCCACGTTTCCCCGGTCCATGAGCTCGGCAAACTCGAACCGGGTTTGCAATAGCTCTCCGGCTGCAATCGGAATTGCCGTCGCCTCCGCGAGTTTGGCGTAGCCATCGAGGTCGTCTGGCATCAAAGGAGTCTCGATGAAGAACAGGTGGTGCTTCTCCAGCCTTCGCATCACCTGAGCGGCCTCTTGCCAGTCCGTCCAACAGTAGCCCACATCTACGATTAGATCGATATCGGGCCCAACTGCCGCGCGGCCTGCGGCGACGAGGTCCACGATGGCGTCGTTGCTTTGCTGCAATCCATACTGAGCGAAAGGCCCTCGGATGAGGATTTCGAGCTTGACAGCTCGGAATCCAGCTTCAACAGCCCAATGAGCTTTCGCGAGGAGGCTGTCCCTGTACGCGTCGAGCGTGCGCCCCGTGGGCAATAGACTTGCGTAAGGGACAACGGTCGACTTCCCGGCTTGGCTGTCCAATAGCCGCCAAATCGGCTGAGCTGAAGCCTGTCCGAAAACGTCCCAAACTGCCATGTCCAACGCGCCTAGCGCGCAGATGCCCGCCCCGCGTCGGCCGACCAGAAAACTCTCGCGATACAAGCGTTCCCAGATCGCTTCCGGATCCGTGGGGTCCTCGTTCAGAAGTAGTTCTCCCAAGCTACGGGTGTAGGCGCTCGAACTAGGCGATTCTATGAGTGCTTTGATGACCCACGGATTCGACTCTACTTCACCTATCCCAACCAATCCAGTGTTCGTGGCGATACGAACGACTGCGTTATCTTGTGCCGTGTCGCAGTAATCTCTGTCGCAATCCGGGACGACCAACACGTCGCAGTGCACACGGTCGATGTACATGTAAGTCCTGTTTCAGCGAGTCCATGGAGTCGCTCGGCCGAGCCGCAAGGAGCCTCCTTCGATGGTATGGCAACAGCGAGGCTCTGTCAAAAGGAAATACCGCCAATATATTCGGTTTTCGGAAGTTGCGTGGGAGAACGTGCTTGAGACGTAAACAGTTGCTGACGACGGCCTCAAGTGAATTGAAAAGATAAACGCATTCAAGTGTGAGTGATCGTGGTGCAGACAACAGCGAGTAGTATATTGAGGAGCGCCCTTTCGAGGGAACGGAGCCCGCTTGTCAGGCAGTTGGAATCGTGTCGCGGCCCGCCTCATTGCGAGGTACTCGTTCGCGCTAGCCTGTCTCTTCGTTCCTCGCGCCGTTTGGGCGCAAGTTGACTTCGTCCGGGATGTCCGGCCGATTCTCTCGAATCACTGTTGGAAGTGCCACGGGAACGCGACACGCATGTCCGACTTGCGCTTGGACGTTCGCGAAGCAGCTCTTCAGGGAGGGGCGTCCGGCGCCCCCGCGATCGTACCCGGGGACCCGGATGGGAGCGTCTTGCTGGCTCGGATCACTCATGTCCAACCGAGCGAGCGAATGCCGCCCACGGGACAGCCCTTGAGCGAGGAACAGGTCGCGCTGATCCGCCGGTGGATCGAGACCGGCGCCGAGTGGGCGAACAACCCTGTTCTCGGACAAGGTACCCCGGACGAGCAATCTTCGCGGCACTGGGCCTTTCGACGCCTGCGGGAGATCTCTTTGCCGAGGGTTTCGAACGAGGGCTGGATTAGAACACCAGTGGACCGATTCATCCTGGCACGCCTCGAATCGAAGCGCCTGAATCCCAACGATGCGGCTGCTAAGAGCAAGCTCATCCGCAGGTTGTACTTTGATTTGATCGGGCTCCCGCCGTCTGCCGACCAAGTCGAATCATTCGCACGCGACCCTTCTCCCCAAGCGTATGCCCGGTTGACCGAAAAGCTTCTCAAGAACCGGCATTTCGGGGAGCGCTGGGCACGGCATTGGCTGGATGTGGCACGATACGCCGACAGCGCCGGATACGAGGAAGACAGGCCCCGCCCCGACGCTTACCACTACCGCGACTTCTTGATTCGCGCACTAAACGGCGACATGCCGTTCGACGAACTGCTCAAGCTCCAGCTGGCGGGTGACTTGCTCGAGCCGAACAGTCCTCGACGTGTCGCCGCAACGGGATTCCTTACGGCCGGACCTGATGTCAGACCGGATTTCGTCAACTTTCGCAAGAAGGACCGCTACGACGAGCTGGACGATATCGTTGCCACGATTGGTACTGCCATGCTTGGACTGACGCTGGGCTGTGCTCGGTGCCACGACCACAAGCACGATCCGATTCCCACGCGCGAGTACTATCAACTCTTAGCGTTCTTCGACCAGACCGAGCGATACGGGCATCCCATCGATCCATCTGAGTCTGCCCGATACGAGAACCTGCTGGCGGCATTCGAAAGTCAATTCGAACGCGCGAAGCGTGAGCTGGATGACTGGGTCAAGGCCCGCACCGAGCCCATTAAGCTCGAACGAATTTCTAGCCTTGAGCTTCCGGCGCGCCAGAAGGAACTGCTGCGGGCACCCGAAGACAAGACGAACGCACTGCAGGCTTCGCTGCTGGTGCAGTTTTCCGAGGAGCTCAAGGTTACGGACGAAGAGCTTCGAAAGAGACTGAATGAAGGGGAGCGCGCCGAGTGGGACTTGCTGGCGACCAGGTTTAGAGCGGTCCAAGCTGCCAAGCCACGCGATATTCCGAGGGTGCTCGGGATTCGCGACGGGGAAGCCAAACAGACTCGAATGCTCGTACGTGGTGACCCGCATCATCAAGCGGACCCAGTTCAGCCGCAAGTCCCAGGGGTGCTGACGTGCGAGTCCGGGCGCGAACAGGCCTTCGATTCGAGGATCGACCTAGCGATGTGGATGACGGACGTGGATTGTGGCGCCGGGGCACTCGCCGCCCGGGTGATGGTCAATCGGCTGTGGCAGCACCACTTCGGACGGGGCTTGGTCGGAACCCCAGGCGACTTCGGTACCCGCGGCGATCCCCCGTCGCACCCTGATCTGCTTGAGTGGCTTGCTGGAGAGGTCGTGCGCGGCGGCTGGAAGTTAAAGCCAATCCACAAGCTCATCGTGACGAGCGCTACGTACCGTCAATCCGGGGCTTGGGACAGATCGCGTGCGGAGATTGACCCGGAAAACGGACTTTGGTGGCGACGAGACGCGAGAAGGCTTGAGGCCGAGGCCATCCGCGACACGATCCTTGCGGTGAGCGGCACATTGAATCGGACTTCGTTCGGCCCGTCCGTAAAGCCTCGAATTTCCATCGAGTCCATCTACAATCCGGTCGAAAGCTATGACCAATGGCCCGAAAACGTTCGCGACGGTCCCGCGACTTGGCGTCGCAGTGTCTACGTCTTCGCGAAGCGGGCCAACCTGTTCCCATTCCTGCAGTCGTTCGGCGCGCCTCGCACGTTGGAGAGCTGTGCCAGGCGGGACGTCTCGATGGGGCCAATCCAGGCACTCGCTTTCTTGAACGACGAATTCGTGCGAGAGCAAAGCCGGTATTTCGCTGAGCGGGTCCTCGTGGAAACTGCGGCAGAGGCAGAGGCGCGAGTCCGAGCCGCGTATCGCCTGAGCCTCGGTCGATTCCCGACCAAGGTCGAGCTTTCCAGTGCCCTGTCGTTCCTAGATGCTCAGACTGCTCAGTACAGTAAGGACCTAGGGGAACAGGCGGCGAGTCATTCGTATCATCGGATGCAAGCACTCGTGGATTTCTGCCAAAGCTTGTTCGCCTCCAACGAGTTCCTATACGTTGATTGAGCAGTCCGATGAACTGGCAAGACCCCACGGAACACACCAAGCGATTCTGGAGTCGTCGCGATTACCTGGTCCGAAGCGGCAGCGGGTTCGGATTGCTTGGCCTGTCCGCCCTGCTCGGAGATGCGGATGCGCTTGCCGCTCAGGACAGCGATGATCTGTCAGCTGTGCCTCGCGCTCGGCCAGTCGCTCGAGCGAAGTCCGTGATCTGGTGCTTCATGTACGGTGGCCCGAGCGGCATCGACCTGTTCGATCACAAACCGGATCTGGTGAAGCATCACGGCAAGCTCTTTGCCGGCGCAGCGGAGTTGCAGACATTTTCGGGAAAGGTCGGCCCGCTTATGCGACCGCCGTTCACGTTTCAAAGGTACGGCCAGAGCGGGCAGTCGGTTTCCGAGCTGTATCCAAACATTGCACGACATGTGGACAGCATCGCCTTCGTGAAGTCGTGCTTCGTCGAAACGAACGTCCACGATCAAGCTTTATTTCAAGTCAATACCGGCATGACGCGGCTCGGATTCCCGAGCGCCGGTTCATGGATCACGTACGGGCTGGGCAGTGAAAGCCGGAACCTCCCCGGTTACATCGTCATGTACGATCCGCGTGGAATCCCGGTCGGCGGGGCTCCGCTGTGGTCGTCGGGATTCTTGCCGAGTATTCACGGAGGAACGGTGTTTCGCTCCGGCGCCAGCCCGATCCTCAATTTGCAGCGGCCGGCACAGGTGAGTGCGGCCGCCCAGCGCCGCCAGCTTGACTTGCTGGCGGCAATGAACAGTGATCACCGCCGCGCGCGGCCGGGAGAGGAAGCGCTCGAAGCGCGGATCCAGAGTTTCGAACTCGCGTTTCGCATGCAAGCGGAAGCGCCCTCGGCCGTCGACCTGTCGGACGAAACGGACGAAACGAAGAGGCTATACGGGATCCATGAACCCGCGAGCCGGTCCTACGGAACCCAGTTGCTCATGGCTCGACGCCTCGTTGAACGAGGGTGTCGGATGGTTCAGGTCTACAGCGGAGGCACCGACTCGGACTGGGACTCGCACTCGAATCTCGAGGTCAACCACCGCCTTCGCGCTCGCGAGACCGACGCACCCATCGCAGGGCTGCTGGCGGACTTGAAGCGTCGGGGGTTGCTTGACGAGACACTGGTAGTCTGGGGCGGCGAGTTCGGCCGGCTGCCGATGTCAGAAGGCGGCGGCGGACGTGATCACAACCCCCACGGCTTCCTGATGTGGATGGCTGGCGGAGGGGTTCGTGGGGGCACGAGTTACGGCGCAACCGACGAAATTGGATTCCGTGCCGCTGAGAATCCAGTTTCGGTCCATGATGTCCACGCGACGATCTTACATCTCCTTGGTCTCGACCATACGAGACTGACGTACCGCCACAACGGTCGGGATTTCCGCCTTACCGACGTGTCGGGAAATGTGATCCAGGAGATCCTGTCCTGAGGCTGCACTTGACGAACGTCCGATGAGTCCCGTGCCACCCGAGTCTCCAGCCGTTGAGGGTGCCACATATCCGAAACTGTTGCGCAAGCTAGGCCGGGCTGCCCTTGTGCCCGCCGTGATCGGGGGCCTTCATCTTCCGTCGCTTCCCTCGAGCGACGGAATCCGGTTTCGCGACGTCGCGAAGCAAGCGGGCATCACGGTGGTGACCCGCAACGACGCCCAAGGCCGCAAGTACCAGGCTGAAACGATGCTAGGAGGCATCGCGGTCCTCGATTTCGACAGTGATGGCTGGATGGACATTTACGTGGCGAACGGCGCCTCCTTGCCATCGCTGGCGAAGAATGACGCGGTGTACTGGAACGCCCTTTATCGGAACAACGGTGACGGGACGTTTCGCGACGTTACGAGGTCGGCCGGCGTAAAGGGAGAAGGATTCTCAATCGGTGTCGCGGTCGGTGACTTTGACAACGACGGCTGGGAAGACCTCTACGTCTGTGGTGTCAACAAGAACACTCTGTACCACAACAATGGCGATGGCACGTTTACGGATGTCACAGAGCAAGCCGGAGTTACGGGTCGCGACCCGAATGGAAAGAAGCTCTGGGCGGTCGCCGCTGCTTGGCTCGACTACGACAACGACGGTTTCCTGGACCTCTTCGTTTCAAACTATTGCGACTGGTCGCCGCGAACCGAGCTGGTCTGCGGCGGCATTGACAGCGAGGCCAGGACCTATTGCCATCCAGACTCGTATCGCGGACAGCCTCCGCAGCTGTACCGCAATCAAGGCGACGGCACATTCCGGGATGTGTCCACGGAGACAGGAATCGGCCAAGTCATCGGAAAAGGGATGGGTCTTGCCGTTTCTGACTTCGACGTCGATGGCCATCCGGACGTCTTCATCGCCAATGACAATTCCCGAAACTTCCTCTTCCACAACCAGGGGAACGGACAGTTTCGAGAGGCGGGGATCCCGCTCGGCGTCGCATTCAACGGCGATGGCCGCTACATCTCGGGGATGGGCGCTGATTTCCGCGATTTCGACGGTGACGGCCTGGCGGATATCGTCATGACCGGCCTGAAGCGCGAGACGTTCGAGATCTTCCGCAACCTAGGCGGACAGTATTTCGAAGACGTCAGTGCCACGACCAACATTCTGGCCTTGAGCAGGCGCTGGAGCGGTTGGAGTTGCGGAATCGCCGACTTCGACAACGACGGGAACCGTGATTTCTTCACTGCGAACGGCGACCTCGACATCGATGGCAGCCAGCTCAATCGTGTTTTCCGAAACAGCGGTGAAGGGCATTTCGCGGATGTTTCGGATTCGGAGGATGCAGGTCTCGCTGAGGCGCGCTTGCACCGCGGTGCCGGCATTGCGGACTTCAACAACGACGGACGGCTCGACATCGCCGTGACAGCCCTGAATGAAGGCCCGGCACTACTGATGAACGAGACGACGGCCGGGCACTGGCTGGAACTGAAACTGGAAGGCCGGACAAGCAATCGCTCTGCGCTCGGAGCGCGAGTCACCTCCCGCGCTGGAGGTCGCCCCCAAGTGGCCTGGGTTGCCAACAGCGTTGGATATGCGTCGGCAAGCGATTTGCGCGTTCATTACGGGTTGGGGGAAGTGAGCCGGGTGGAGGAGATTGAAATCGTGTGGCCGTCGGGGCACGTGCAGAGAATACGGAACGTTGCCGCCGACCAGATCCTCCGCATTGTGGAATCACCGATGCGCTGATTCCACAGCGCGGCCTCCATGAAGCTTCCAATCCGAGCCCTGTGTTCAGGTTCCCGGGCCGCAGCGGAAGATCGCCGGGGGCGAACGATGCCTTGTCTCGCGCCGGCTTACTCGGAAGCGACCGGGCCTGCCGACTGAGTCCAGGGTAGCTAGCAATTCCGATCAGGCGAGGATGTCCTGCACTACACGTGCCGGGTATTGATCGGTAAGACGTTCCTCAAGGCCGTGACGCTCAAAAGTGAGCTTCTGGAAATCCAGCCCCAGCAGATGCAACAGCGTGGCGTGAAAATCCTGCACGCTGACACGGCCCTCCACGGCCTTGTGTCCGATTTCGTCCGTTGCGCCATGGACGTGACCGCGCTTGACTCCACCGCCGGCCATCCACATCGAGAATCCATCGGGCCCGTGGTCACGTCCCGCGGATCCCTCCCTGCCCACCTGGGAGAGCGGCATCCTCCCAAACTCGCCGCCCCAGATGACCAGCGTGTCTTCAAGCAAACCGCGTCGTTTGAGGTCGTTTATCAAGGCTGCTACGGGCTGGTCCGTCTTTCCGCAGCTGTACCGCAAACTTTCCTCGAGGTTCGAATGGTTGTCCCAAATTTGGTACTCGATGAAGATCTGAACGAAGCGCACGCCCCGCTCGACAAGCCGTCGAGCCATCAAGCAGCGCGTACCGTAAGATGCGGTTTCCTCGCGATTGAGGCCGTACATCTGCTTCGTCTCTTCCGTCTCCTGCGAGATGTCGAGGGCATCCGGGGCGGCAAGCTGCATGCGAGCCGCCAGTTCGTAGCTCGCGATACGCGCTTGCAGATCCCGTTCCCAGGGACGTTGCTCGGAATGGGTGTGGTTCAACCTGCGCAGCAGGTCTCGCTCGGCATTGACCAGCGGCGATGCAAGCTCCTCGCCGGGGTGAAGGTTGAGAACCGGCGGGCCGGCGGAACGGACTCTTGTCCCTTGGAAGACTGGTGGTAGCCAGCCCGATTGCCAGTTTTGAATGCCGTTGACAGGCAATTTCTTCGGATCGTCCAGCACCACGTAACCGGGCAGGTTCTGGTTCTCGCTGCCAAGCCCGTACACAACCCAAGACCCTAGAGAGGGCCGGCCCGGCATCCTGCGGCCGGAGTGCATCAGGAAAAGGGAAGGCTCGTGATTGAAGGACTCGCCCCACATTGAGCGAATCATCGTCACATCGTCGACGACACCGGCGAAATGCGGTAGCAATTCGGAAACCTCCATGCTGCATTCGCCGTGGCGCTTGAATTCGAACGGTGACGGCAGTAAGCCGCCGACCTCGTCGGCGAACTCGATCTTGGTGAGGATATCCCGGGGTGCTTGCTTGCCCTCGTATTTTTTCAGCTCGGGCTTGGGATCAAACAGGTCGACCTGGCTTGGCCCGCCATTCATGAAGAGGTGGATCACGGACTTGGCGCGGGGCTCGAAGTGGGGAGCCCGAGTGCGCAAGTCGGTTGCGACGGTCGGGTGAGGTGCCTGGCTTGCCGCGAAGAGTTCATCGGATAGGAGCGTGGCCAAGGCTGCGCCGTGCACCCCGTCCGAAATCCTCGAAAAGAAACCCCGCCGTGTCACTCGAGCCGACAGTGGGCGGCCAGCATCTCGAACGAACTTTCGCACAGTCAATCCTCCTAGTCGGTATAAACGAATTCGTTGGAATTCAGCATCGCATGGGCGAGTGAACCTAGGGCGCGCCATCGGGCCGTTGGCTTCCGCGGGGCCGCGTCCCGCTGCTCTTCAAGCTGCGAGCCCCATTGATTCTCGAGCTCTGCCAGATCGCGCAACGCGACGGATGCCTCTTCCGGGGTCGGAGGTCGGGAGTAGACGCGCAGATAGAGCTGCCGAATCTGCTCGCCCCTGTCGCGTGGATGCTCGTCGAGTAGCCGGCCCGCCAGGTATCGCGCGTGGTTACGAGTGCTAGCCCCGTTCATCAGCTGCAGGGCTTGCGTAGCGACAATCGACTGCCCTCGCTCCGTGCAATTGGGGCTGAGCTGGGGAAGATCGTAGGCATCCATCAGCGTTACCGGAGTGGATCGGCGGCGCTGGGTGTAGACCGCGCGACGCCATCCTTCCCGGGAGCCCTTGGCAACCGCTTCGCCACTGTCCTGAACTTCGACCTCGGCGGGCGGCCCGAAGCGCTTCGGGTCGAGTCTGCCAGTGACGCTGAGGATGGAATCGTAGAGCATTTCGGCGGTCATGCGCCTCATGGGCATGCGTGAAATGAGCTTGTTGTCCGGATCCTTTTCGCGAGAGTTTTTCGCGCCGCTCGACGACTGGCGATAGGCCTGCGAAGTCACCATGAGGCGGTGCATTGCCTTCAGGCTCCAGCCGGAACGGACGAATTCTGTCGCGAGCCAGTCGAGCAACTCCGGATGCGTGGGCTCGTCGCCCAGCTTCCCGAAGTTTGCAGGTGTCGAGACAAGTCCCCGGCCGAAATGCTCCGCCCAAAGCCGATTGACCATGACGCGGGAGGTCAATGGATGATCCGGCTGGCTGAGCCAGCGAGCTAGGGCCAAGCGGTTGCCGCTCGTGTCACCTGGGAGCGGGGAGACCACTTGCAGAGGCTCGATCACGCCGTCAAGGACCTCCGGCGTGCCGGGAAAGACTCGTTGGCCGACCAGCCGGGGATCGCCTCGCCGCAGGAGAAACACGGCTGAAGGTTCGCCTCCCATGTCATAGAGCGCCCGGATCTTCGGTTCAGGCAGGAGGGTCTTTTGCAATGCCGCGATCGATTGCCTGAGGCCCTCGGCCCCTTCCTTGTAGTCGGGATACAGCGATGCAAGGTCTCCTTCCGAGATCTTGAAAACCTCGCGGAACTTTCTCGCGAGATATTTCTCGTTTGAGTCGCGTTCCTCGTCGCGGGTCTTGTAAAGGGCTACCAGTTCTTGTTGCAGCTTGTCCGGCAGATCGCCAATCCGCGTCTTGACTGCTTTGAGGCGGAAGCTCTCCGTCTTCTCTTTCAGCTTGGCTTCGAACGCCTCGATCTTCGATTTGATCGGACCGTTGTGTTTGGACGCGATTTCGCGTTCCTCCTTGATGGAGATGTCCAGGAGGCGCTCAGTCGGGTCAATCCACTCATAGGGATCATAGGCGCTTTGCAGAATTGCGCTCAGGCGGTAGTAGTCTCTCTGCGATATGGGGTCGTACTTGTGATCGTGGCATTTCGCACAACCCATCGTGAGTCCGAGCACCGCTGATGAAATAACCTCGATCTCGTCCGAGACAACAGTCAGCTTTTCTTCCAGCGATGCGTTGGCGAACGAGTAGGTGGGGTCCGACGCCATCCGCAGAAACCCTGTCGCCGCCAGTCGGTCCACTGTGTCCTGCGTAATTTCGTTGAGTCCCTTGTATTCTTCGAGTTCGTCGCCGGCGATCTGTTCGGTCAAAAAGCGAGTGTATGCCTTGTCGTTGTTCAGTGCGCGAATCACATAGTCGCGATATCGCCATGCATTCGGCCGAACGCGGTCTTCGTCGATGATGCCTTCGGAATCAGCATAACCAGCCAGGTCCAGCCAGACTTGAGCCCAGCGCGCCCCGTAGTGCTCGGAGTCGAGCAGGCGGTCGACCAGCCGCTCAAAAGCGTCGGATCGTCGGTCCTGAAAAAAGGCTTCGGTCTCGCCGGGGGTGGGGGGCAACCCAATCAGGTCAAGGTAGACTCTTCGGATCAGCTTGGTGCGCGCGGCTTCAGGCGCGTACGTGAGGCCACTCCGCTCCAATGCTGATAGCAGGAACGAATCGATCGGGTTATGCACGAGTTGCACTGCGCCGACCTCGGGAATTGCAGGTCTCCTGGGTTTCCGGAACGACCAGAACGAGCGGTCGGCATCAGTGACATGGGAGGTGCTCAAAGGGGACGCCTCTGGTGCCGGAGCGGCACCCATGGCAATCCATTGCCGAAGGAGTTCGACTTCGCTGTTATCCGGCGGTCGGATGTTATTCTCCATCAGCAGTTCGGGAGGCGGCATTTCGCCGGAGAGCACCCGCTGCAATAGCAGGCTCTCGCCAGGTTTCCCCGCAATAACTGCTGGTCCGGTGTTCCCTCCCTTTAGGCGGCTTTCTCTAGTTCGCAAGTCGAGGCCGGCCTCCTGACGACGCTTGCCGTGGCAGGTCACGCAACGCATTTGGAAGACGGGCAGGACATCGTGCTCGGTAACGAGACGAGTTGGCTCCGCACTTGCTTCTCCTAGCTCGCCGTCGATCCATCTGCGGATCAAGTCGATTTGATGCTTCTCGAGCTGCTCCCCCGACGGAGGCATGGCTCCCGAGACGACCTTGGCTACCAAAAGGCTGCTTTCGGACGCACCGGCTACTACGGCTGGGCCCGAAACACCCCCCCGCGACAGACCCTCTTTCGTTCGGAGATCGAGGCCGGCTTGCGGGGATTCCTGCCCATGGCAAACGAGGCAGTGGCTCTCGAACACCGGAAGAACGTCGGACTCGAATCGGGGCGGCTCCGTGGCGCGGGCCGCTGTCGTCGCGCAACCGACGAAAGCAAGGGAAGCCGCGATCCTAGCGAGCTTGTGCTGAGAGCAATTGGCCGATTCGGGTAATGCCAACCGTCTCATCCCGTACTGTAACATACCACAGGTATACCGCTCCCTAAAGCCTGTCAATGGCACGCAGGTTCGTGGATTCCTGCGCCGCCGGCAGCATCGCTCGGATCTCCCCGCTCCCAGAGTCCACCTCAAGCGCTATCGAGTTCCCCGACTGGCCGGCGACGAGGCCTGCCAATTGCGGTGCCAATCGAACGTGCTCGGCCACCAGTACGGCGATCGCGATCGCCTGCTTGTTCGATCACGCCCCCGCCAATGCGTTCGTCGCGAAGTCGTGCCCCCCTGCAAGTCGCTGTGGCAATTCACGATGATCCGCGATCTCTCTATTTGAATCCGACTCCAGACAGCGGCCCATGCACTCTAACGCGATGGGCAACTGAAGAATCAAGCGCGATACAGTGGCGGGCTACTTCCACGCTTGCGAGAGACGCTTTGCCGCCGTGCGACATTTCACCGAGCAGCTACCGAGTTGGAGCGTGCCCGGTGAGGGGAACAAGAAGTCGACTCCCTAGAGAACGTTTGGAAGAGCCTCGGCTCGGGCGATTCAGCTCAGGCAGTCAGCCAATCGTCAAATCGAAAGGCTCGACCGACAAACATCTCAATCCTTGCTCCAATGCATGAGAGATCGAATTGCAAGCGATGAAGAGGCTCGCGAACGCGGCGCTGGACTGAACACGCCGTATTCGCGTCTGTGGAACTATCGAGCAGGGCGACACCTCTTAATCTGGAACTTCCTAGACCGGCAGAACTGTATCCTGGTCGCAGAAGCAGACAAGAGGGATTGATTGTACCGAGTTCACTGGGACGTCTCTTCCCGTTGATTCCGTTCTAGGCCGAGCGCTCAGCTTGATGTAGGCGAGGGTCGCTGCCTAGACGTTGCGTGGTTTGCAATTCACACTTGGGCGGTCTAAGGGACGAATGCGTGGCGCGAGTATGCTGGCCGAAAGGCAAATGAAGTACTGGGCTCCGATCCTTGTCTTGCTAGTGGCTTCGGCCTTGCAAGCCAAGCAACCCCAACCCAACGTCCTGCTTTTGTTCGCCGACGACCAGCGGCCCGACACCATCGGCGCCCACGGCAACCCCTACATACAGACACCTAATCTCGACCGACTAGCAGGTGAGGGCTTCAGCTTCCGGCGGGCGTATTGCCTAGGGGCCCAGGGCGGGGCCGTCTGCGTTCCGAGCCGCGCCATGCTCAACACAGGCAAGAGCTTCTTTCGGATTCCAATGGACATGGCGGGTGAGACCACGCTGGGCCAGCTGCTCGGCCGCAGCGGATTCGCCACGTTCGCAACCGGCAAGTGGCACAACGGACGGGAATCCTGGCTGAAGAGCTTCCAGCTGGGGCGAAACATCATGTTCGGGGGCATGTCGAACCACATGAAGGTGCCGCTGGCGGACCTGGGACCCGACGGGAAGCTGTACCGCGAGCGCGAAGGCGTTCGCTTCTCTAGCACGCTCTTCGCGGATGCGGCAATCGAATTCCTGCGCAACTACAGGGACGAGCAGCCGTTTCTTGCGTACGTTGCCTTCACCGCTCCCCACGACCCCCGCAACCCGCCGCCCAAGTACCGGCGCATGTATTACCGGAACCCGCCGCCGCTGCCACCGAACTTCGCGCCCCAGCACGCCTTCAACAACGGCCACATGACCGGCCGCGACGAGAGCTTGGGACCTTGGCCGCGTCCGAGGGAGGTCGTGCAGGACCAGCTCTCGGAGTACTACGGCCTCATCACGCATCTGGACCGCCAGGTGGGCCGCGTCCTGCGCGAGCTCCAAGCAGGCCCGCACGCGGACGACACGATCGTCGTCTACACGGCTGATCACGGCCTCGCGGTCGGCAGCCACGGACTGCTGGGCAAGCAGAACCTTTACGAGCACTCGATGGGGGCACCGCTGATCTTCTCGGGACCGGGAATTCCCAAGGGCAGGCAGTCCAGCGCCTTCTGCTACCTGCTCGACATCTTCCCCACGCTGTGCTCGATCCTCGGAGTCGAAATGCCTGCAGGGATAGACGGTCTCGACTTGTCGCCCATATGGCGCGGCGGGGCCCTGTCCGTCCGCAACTCGGTCTTTACGTCGTTCCGCGACTTGATGAAGGCCGTGCGCACCGAACGCTGGAAGCTGATCCGCTATCCCAGGATCGACCACATCCAATTATTCGATCTCGAAGCAGATCCGCACGAGACGAGAAACCTGGCCGAAGATCCCGAGCAAGCGGGCCGTGTCGACGAACTAACCGCCGTCATGCGGGAATGGCAGGAAAAGGTCGGGGACAGCCATCCGCTGGCCGTGCCGCATCCCGAGCCGAAAGAAATCGATTTGACCGGACACCGGCAGAACCGCGACCGCTGGCAGCCTGACTGGATTTTCGAGAAGTACTTCGAAGAGCCCTACGGGCGCGTTTCTGCCCGCTAGCCAGCCAGCACGGCCTTTTCCGGATCGCGACTTGTTCGCTTTGCCGCTATAGCGGCTCGTAGCACTTGCGGGACATCGTGCAGGTGTCTTCGTCCACGATGTCCCCGTCGGGACCGATCGGCTTGTAGGTCTGATCGCACCAGTAGATCCTGGTGTTCGACAGAGGCACCGACGGATCGTCGTCGGCGTCGATATACATTCCCTTCCATCGCAAGTCGCTGCAACGGTGGGTGAGGACCTTCAGGCCTGCTCCTCGGTTTCGGGACACGCTTCGCCTCCTGTGCACGAGTGGAAGCGGCTGCCGGGACGAAAGTCGTTGCGACCCTGCCCCGGCAGCCGCGGATTTCCGCGCGCCGGGCGCTTCGCGACTTACGCCGCCATTGCCACAGCGCGCTTGACCGCGACAGTGGCCAAGTGCACCTTGGCCTTGTTCTGGCTGAGCGGCGTGGCGGCTGCCATGGCCGCCTTGCCAGCGGCCTCGCCGGCGCTCTCGCCGAGAGACTGACCCTTGAGTGCCGTTTCCGCTTCCGAGGACCGCCACGGGATTGGCGCAACGTGTCCGAGCACGACTCTTGCGTCCGCGACCGTGCCGCGACGCAACCGAACCGCCACCGAGGCCGTCACGAGCGGCCAATCAAGCAATTGCCGCTGGCGCACTTCGTAAGTCGCCGTCCGCCAGCCGGACGCGCCCGGAACGTTGATTTCGGTCACGATTTCGTTCGGCTGCAACGTGTTCTCGCGCTCTGATTCGGAGGCGGGGATCCGGAACAGGTCCGCGAGTGCCATCTCGCGCTCGCCCTCCGGTCCGGCCACGGTCACCTGCGCGCCCAGCGAGATCAGCGCCGGGGCAAGGCTCGAAGCGCTCACGAAGTACGCCGGGCCCTTGTTGCCTAGGATTGCGTGGTAGCGGTTCTCGCCATTCGGCACCAGCGACTCGCCATTGTGCATGGCGAGCAGGCCGTGCCCGTTGCGGAAGTACCAGCAACGCGGACGCTGCAGCAGGTCGCCGACAACCGTGCCCATCGCCCGCACCTGCGGCGCGGTGATGCCCCGCGCTGCCTGCAAGAGCGACCTGTAAGGCGCGGCTGCGCCGGAGTCAAGGAGCTGCTCCACGGTCGCCATCGCGCCGATGCGAAGCCCGCCCCCCTTCTTCGAAATGCCCCGAAGGGACCGGATGCTGCGGAGGCTCACGACCCGGCTGGGAGTCTCGACCCGCTGCTTCATCAGACTGACCAGGTCCGTGCCACCGGCCAGCACTGCGGTCACCCCGGCATGCGGGCTCAACGCTTGCGCGGCGGCGATGGTGTCGGTGGGAGCGATGTATTCGAAATTCTGCATGGTTCCTGACCTCCCCTATGTGTTCGCAAGCGCTGCCAGAACCCGGTCTGGAGTCAGCGGCAGGGTCGGGACCCTCACGCCGATGGCGTTCGCCACGGCGTTCGAGATGGCCGCGCCCGGCGAGATCGCCGGCGGCTCGCCGATGCCGATCACGCCCCGATCGTCGTACTTGTTCTGGACCATGTGGACTTCCATCTCGCCGATGTCACCGGCACCGGCAAGCTTGTAGAATTCCATGTCCGGATTCAGCATCTTGCCAGTCGCCTGATCGTAGATCGACTCCTCGTACAACGCCCAACCGACGCCTTGGATGAGCGAGCCGTACACTTGGCTCTCGCACTGCTCGAGGCAGATCACCAAGCCAACGTCCTGGACAGCCGCGATCTTGTTGATCGTGACCACGCCGGTTTCCACGTCGACCGAGACATCGGCCATCTGGACGCCGCCCACGCCCGAGTCGTTGAGCTTGCCGCCATCCCTGTCCGGCTGCTTGCCGTGCCCGGTGATGGTGCGGGTGCCCAGCTTCTTGCAGGCATCCTGCCAGCTCAGCGACTTCGAGGCGTCAGACTTGGCGAAGATCTTGCCTTCCTTGGCCACCAGATCGCCCGCTTCGACGCCCAGGGACTCGGCCACGACCCCCTTGAGCTCCTCGAGGGCGTTCACAGTGGCTCTGCGCGTCGAAGCCGACGTGCCGCCAACTGTCGTCGACCCGCCGGACGCGCCGGAGATCGGCAGCTTCGAGCTGCCGATGTTGACCTTGATGTCCGGGATCTGCAGGCCGAGCGTCTCGGCTGCTACGACGGACAGCGTGGTGTACGTGCCGACACCCAGGTCCTGGCTGGCCATGTTGACAGAGACGCCCCCGTCCGGCTGGATGCGGACCTCGCAGGTCGAGTCATGCGGGCGCCCTCCCCAAGTGTGCAGCGAAAGCCCCAAGCCGCGCTTGACCGGGCCGGGGCCGGAGTCGCCGCGCTTGTGCCACTTCTCCTTCCAGCCGATCATCTCCGCGCACTTGTCGATCTCGTAGCGGTAGACTTCGGGCCGGGCGGTCAGGTCGGCGTTCTTCTTGAAGAATTCCACCGGATCCATGTCGAGCTTGGCGGCAAGGTCCTCCATCGGGCACATCGTCAGGACAGCCGCCTGCGGGTGGTTCGGCGCGCGCCAGGCGCGGGCCGGCCCGATATTGGTCGAGACGTTGAGGTGGCGCGCCTTCTGCGCGAGCCGCTCCTCGTTGTTGTACACATACGGCAACGGCGGGCTGCCGCGCCCTGCGATGCCTCCCGTCGACCAGGTCTCGGATTCGTAAGCGACGAGGGTCCCGTCCTGCTTGGCCCCGATCTTGACGTTGCCGTAGTCGGAGGGCCGACCGCCGGCCACCATGAGCTCCTCGTTCCGGTCGAGCATGAGCTTGACCGGCTTGCCCGCCATCTTGGACAGCTTGGCGCAGGCGATGCCCCACGTGTCGATGTTGAACTTCGACCCGAAGCCGCCGCCCATGTAGGGCGTGATGACGTGGATGTTGTCCGCCGAGATCGTCCCGATGGACTCGTCCCGCGAAAGACCCTTCGCCAGATCGGCCGGAATGCGGGCGACCGCCTGCGTGGAGGCGTAGACCGTGATATCGTCCCCCGTCCAGTCCACCACCTGGCCATGCGGCTCGAGGCAGCAGTGCGTGATGACACGCAAGCCGTAGTAGCCTTCCACCGTGGCGTCGGCGCTATTCCAAGCCTCCGCGAGATCGGGGCCCTTGGTGTCGTCCTTGGCGGGCTTGACACGGTTCGCCTCGCCGGCCTTCTTGACGTCCTCGTCCTTCACCCAGTGGGGCAGTTCCTCGAAATGCACCGCGACGGCAGCCGCGACGTCGCGGGCGTGCTCCTCGGTGTCAGCGCAGATTGCGAGAATCTCCGTCCCGACCCACTGGACTTCGTCGCCTACATTGAGGATGTTGACATGGCCCTTGTAGCCGTTGACTCTTTGGGCGGCTGAGGTGTCGATGCCGATGATCCGCCCGTGCGGGACCGTCGATGTCACCAGCCGTGCGACGAGCATGCCATCCAAGTTGCGGTCATAGGAGTACTTTGCCGCGCCGCGGGCCTTTTCCGGACCGTCGACGCGGTGGTGTCTCTTGCCGATCAGGCTGCGATCTTCCACCGCCGGCCAATCGTACTTCGTAGCCATTACGCACTCTCCCCTCTGGCCGCTTCGTAAACGGCCTTGCGGACTCCTACGTAGGTGCCGCAGCGGCAGATGTTGCCGCTTAGCCCGCTCTCCACGTCCGCCATCGACGGGCGCGGATTGCGTTCCGCGATCGCCTTGCCGGCCATGACCAGGCCCGGGGTGCAAAAGCCGCACTGCTGGGCGTCGTGCTCGACAAATTTCGTCTGGACCGCATGCATCGAGTCTTCGGTCGAGATTCCCTCGATGGTCTCGATCCTGCGCCCTTGGGCCTCGATCGCGAGCATGGTGCAGGAATAGACGGGACTGCCGTCCACAATGACTGTGCAGGCACCGCACGTCGCGCGGTCGCAGACCTTCTTGGCGCCCGTGTGATCGAGGCGGTTGCGCAGAGCATCGATCAATGTCACGCGCGGCTCGACCATCAGGTCGTGACTTTTGCCGTTGATGTTCAGCGTGATGGAAACCGGATCCGGGCCGAGCACGTCGTTGCCCGCGGCGCGGACTCGCTCCGGCGCTCCCAGCGCGCCGACCGCGCCCGCGCCAATGCCCACACCCTCGATGAAGGTGCGGCGCGAAAAGCCCTCGCGCGGTTCGTGTTGGGGCCCCCGAACAGGCCCGTCTTGGGGTTTGTTAGAACTCACCTGGCGTTCTCCTTTCCAGAGTTGTTCAATCGGAATTGCGATCCGCTCCCGGGACGGGATGGACCTACTGTGCACTGAGACTATAGCAGAGAGCCTGGCCAGCAGCAGCAAAGCGCGAGGATTTCTGGCTTTTTCGCCGAGCGCGACTGCCAATCGCTCACCGCAGCACGCGGATCGAACGGACGACTGTCCCAGCCGCGATGTCGTCGAGGTGCTTGTCTCCGGACACTAGCCGCCCGAAATTCACATAGCGCCCGTCGGCGAGCGGCAGCCCCGTCAGGCACAGGAAGAATCCGCCGCCCGAAGCCTGGCCTTGCCTCAGCATGCCGATGCTGCCGCGCACGAACGGCTTCGGGTTCAGTTCCGAGCGGATCGGCTGCAGCCCGGCATGGACGACGGCATAGCCGTTAGGGCGCACTGCAGAGAACAACGCGCCGTCCAGCGCGCCGCGAGCCGCGAGCCTGCGAAAGTGCTCCGATGTGAGGGGTGCTTGGTCGTAGTCCAGCTCGATGCCGAACTCTCCCAGCGCAGTGCTCATGCGCAGGCGGGCTCCCAGGGTCTTCGCGAGACGCTGGTAGTCGTTCGGATCCAGCAGGGGGCCGCGGGGGGGAGTGATCGGCCTCCCGGCCAGCAGGGGCTCCCCGGCTGGCAGCGAATCGCCCGCAGGCGACCCTCCCATTGCAGCAAGCGCACGGCCCGCCTCGAAGCGCACCTTCGGGTCTGAGTGCTCCAGGCTCTCCCGGACGGCCGCGAGGACTGCATGGTCCGGAGCGCCGCCGGCGACCGCGCGAAGAGCCGCGGCTCGCACGAAATCATTGTCGTCGGTCACGAGCGGCCGCAGGCGCTCCCACACCAGAGGCACGCTGAGCAGATCCAATTCGCGTGCCGCGAGCGCGGCCGCCCAGCGGCTGTCCTGGTCGTCCGAGTCAAGGTACTCGGCAACGAATTCCGACTGATCGCGGGCCCCCATCCGCATCAGGGCGGTCATCGCGGTCACAATCGGGGCGGCAGTGCGGGTGCCTTGCGGGGCGGCCTGCCGCCAACCCATCTTGCCCAGTGCCTCCAGCGCGCGGGTCGCGACCCGGCGCTCGTCGTCACCTAGCAGGCCCGCAAGCGCCGCCGCGGCCTCTTCGGGAGGTTCGGGCCCCCCGGACCGCAGGTCAAATGCGTTGCCTGCAGCGAAGGCCGCCCGCGCCCGGACTGAGGGCGCGGGATCTCCCATCCCCAGCACGAGGGCATCGACCGCGGAGCGCCCGCGAATGCGGGCGAACGCCAGGAGCGCCCGCGCCCTGAGTTCGGCAACAGGATGCTCAAGCTGCTCGAACAGCCATTCGTCCGCGACTTGCCGGTCCTCGCGCTCCAAGAAATCCCCCTCTATCCGGTGCACTGGCCGCGTTAGCACGAGCCATGCCGCAGCCGCCCCAAGCAGCAGCATGCACGCAATTAGGACCCGGGTCGCGGCGCGAGGCCAGCCCACCCCAGCGCCCGTCGCTCCGCGAGGCCCCCTGTCCGCTTCGAGCAAGCCTCTCATCGCGGAGCTGCCCCAAGACCCGGCCCGGCACCCCGCCGCCCGTTGCTATCCTTGCCGTTGATGGGCGGCAACTCCGAGGGGCTCGCAGCCGTGCGCGAGGAACTCAAGAAGTACTCGCACCCGCTTCTGCGATTCGGCGCGAGAGAGACCGAGGCGGGCCGGATCGAGCTCGTGATCGACCTGAAGGAAAAGCCCGCCAGCATCCATACATACTACTTGGAGATCCATCCGCGAGACCTGGCCCACGCGCAATTCCGATGGATCCTCCAGCGCATGATCTTCGAGGGCCTGCACGACTACTTCGTCGAGATGTTCGTATACACGCCGCAGAGCCTCGACAATCCGGCCTCGCCGTACGAGCTGCGACGCTGAGCAAGCCGCGATGGAGCTTGCGGAAGTCATCGCACGCGAGATCCGCTCAAGCGGGCCGCTGCCGTTTGGCCGCTTCATGGAAATGGCCCTGTACCACCCAACTCTGGGCTACTACACCGGCGGGCGGCAGCCTTTCGGCAAGGAAGGCGATTTCTACACCAACGCACAGCTGCAGCCGGTGTTCGGCCGCCTTGTGGCCCAACAGCTCGACCGCTGGCGGCAGCAGCTGGGAGGGTCCGATCGCTTCACGGTCCTGGAGCTCGGGGCGGGACGCGGCGAGACCGGGGCGGAGGTCCGTCGCTGCATGCCGGACATCGAGTGGATCCCGAAAGAGCACGGTGACCGCTGGCCCCGGCGCCCGATGACCGGGGTCGTGCTCTGCAACGAGTTCTTCGACGCCCTGCCGGTCGATGTCGTCGAACGGCGCGACGGGAATTGGGTCGAGTGGCGGGTCGGGCAATCCAGGGGGCGATTCACGTGGGAGCGAACCGGGACGCGGCGAGACCGACAGGGGTTGCCGCGCATTGGCGAGGGACAGCGAATCGAGACCTGCGACCGCCAAATCGAGGCAATCCAGCGGATAGGCAGCATCCTGGAACGCGGGTGGGTGCTCGTGATCGACTACGGCTACACCCGCGACGAACTGGCGCGGCGCGAGAGATTCCCGGAGGGCTCGCTGATGGGCTATTCGGCTCATCGAGCCGATCCCGACGTGCTGCTGGAGCCGGGCCGCCGGGACATCACGGCCCACGTGAACTTCAGTGCACTTGAAGACGCGGCACGGTCTGCAGGACTGGACGTGCTGCCTCTGCGCACGCAGCAGGCGTTCCTGCTAGAAGCAGGCGAAGACGACGAATTCTCCTACGCACTGGCGGCGGGGACCCGCCATCGGCGAACAGAGCTGCGCATGCAGCTGAAATCGCTCCTGCTCGGTCTCGGCGAGACGTTCCGGGTCCTCGTGATGCGAAAGCGCTAGGACTATACTTGGACGGCAGGCGCGCATGGCTTTGGACGAATCTAAGTCGCTGCTGGCCGCCCTGGAGGACCGGCGCTTCTCCTTCTATCCGGCTATTCGCGGCATCGACCATAACGAGTGGACGCTCGAAAGCTCCACTTGGTCGGAAGTGCAGGTGCGAAACGCGGAATCCGGCCAGCAATTCTGGATTCCACGGAGCCATCTTGGCGTCGTGAGCAGTTCCGACTCGCCGGTCTTGATCCTGGGCTTGCGCCGAGAACTCGAGTTCAAAGCGGGCGGCGTCTATCCGTTCCATAAGATCGTTACGGAAATGCCGTCGACCCCGGCCGGCCGGCAGACGCAGGCGCCAGCGGGAGCACCCCCCAAGCAGCGGTCGCTCAGCGGTTCCGACGCGCGGATGCTGCGCTTGCTCGGGCTCGCCCTCGGCGTCGGCCTACTCGTGTCGCTGCTGGTGTTCGCGGGCGTGATCGGAGGAATGCACAATCCACTCGAGGCTCTTTTCGAGCCGGACACCTCCACCTCCGACCAGCGCTACCTCGGGCTTGGGTCCAACGCCAGCTATTTCGAAGTCGTCGGCAGGCTGGAGCAGCCGGAATCGGAGCTATGGATCAGCGGAAAGGAAGACGAGCTCCAATTCCAGGCACTCTACTACCCTTCTCGCAGGTATATCGTGGTCATGATGGGTGGCAGTCGCGCCGAGATGCGCTACCTAGGAACAATTCACGACCGCTCCCGACGCGTCCTTGACTCGGCGCGTCTGGCACGGGGCGGCGACACGTCATCGATGATGCGCAACCTGCCGGACTTCTAGGCATCAGCAACCCGCGCCGCGACGGAGCATGCGTTGCAAGGCGCCCAGCAAGCAGTCAACCTCTTCGGCCGTGTTGTAATGCGCCAAGCCGATTCGGACGAGGCCCCCGCTGCTTTCGACACCCAGATCTTCCGTGACGCTTAGCGCATAGAAGTTTCCGTCCCAGACGCAGATCCCTTGCTCGCCAAGCCGCTCTGCCACCTGACGAGGAGTGAAGCCACGCAGCCGGATCGCGGCGGTCGGGGCGCGCTCGTCGAAGCGCGCTTCGTCCCGGATGCCGTAAAAGTCCAGACCGGGGAGCCGCAACAATCCTCGAATCAAGCGGACAGCTAGTCGGCGTTCGTACGCTTTGATGGCCTCCATCGCCGCCACCACGGCTGCGCGGCGGCCCTCGGTCGCAGATCCGCCCCCGCATCGAAGGCCAAGTTCCGCCAGGTAGTCGATCGCCGCCGTGGTTCCGGCCATGCACTCGTGATTCTGGGTGCCGGTCTCGAAGCGCCACGGCAGGTCGTCGTCCGCAGGGCGGACCTTGAACGCCCTTAACCGCTCGAGGTGCTCCTGCTTGCCGTAGAGCAGACCTTGGTGGGGGCCGAAAATCTTGTAAGCGGAGCAGGCTAGGAAGTCGCAGTCGATCGCCTGCACATCGATCGCTCCGTGCGGAGCGTAGTGCACGGCGTCAACAAAGACGCGCGCTCCGCAGGCGTGCGCGTCGCGCGCTATCCGCGCGATGTCATTGACTGTGCCGACCGCGTTCGATGCGTAGCCGACGGCCACCAACTTCGTTCGCGAGCTCAGCTTGGAGCGGAGATCGTCGAGATCGAGGGTGCAGTCATGTGGGCGGAACGGCACCTCGCGCACCCGCACCCCATGCTCCCGCAGGCTCACCCACGGGGCGTGGTTCGCATCGTGGTCGAGCCTGGTCACCATAATCTCGTCGCCCGCGGCCAACTCGCACGCCAGAGCCCGGCTCAGCCAGAACGCGAGGGTCGTCATGTTGGGACCGAACATCACCTCGCGTGCCGAGCAGCCAAGAAGGTCGGCGGCGGCCCGGTGGGCTTCCTCAACCACGAAGTCCGTCTCGCGGCTCGTGCGGAAAGCACCGTGCAGGTTCGCGTTGGCGCGGGCCAGGTAGCCGGCCACCGCGTCGATCACCCGTTGCGGCACCTGCGTGCCCCCGGGGCCGTCAAAGTAGATTTCCGGCGGCGCCTCGGAATCCCGATTGAGCGCGGGGAACTGGGAGCGAACCCAAGACGTGTCGAAGGCCGAAGCCATGCCAGCGCAGTTTGGCGCGGCCCGTGACAGGTTCCCGCAGCCTCTCGGATAGTGTATAGGGTACGGTCGAATGGTCGTCGACGCGCCCGCGATAACCGTCTCTGCGGTCATTCCGCACCGAAACCGCTCCGACCTGCTGGCGAGGGCGTTGCGCTCCCTGTTCGCGCAGCGCCTGCCGCCGCGTGTCTCTCTAGAGGTGATTGTCGTCGACAACGGTTCGCGGGATGGGTCCGCGGCGGTCGCAGCGGCACTCGGCGCTCGGATGGTGCTGCTCGGATCAAACCAGGGGGTCAGCCGGGCGCTTAATCGCGGAATCGAAGCCGCCGTCGGCGATTGGGTCGCGCTCGTGAACAACGACGTCGACCTGGCGCCCGACTGGCTGGGTGGCCTGCTGGAAGGGGCGTTGAGAGCGGATGCTTGGTTCGCCACGGGCAAGATCTTCGACGCCTCCCGCCGCGACGTGCTGGACGGGGCCGGCGACGCTGTCTGTCGAGGCGGTGCCGCGTGGCGGCTCGGACACGGAAAACGAGACGGCCCTGCTTTCTCCGTGCCGCGGCCCACATTCTTCCCGGCGGCCACCGCTTCCCTGTTCCGGCGCGAGTTCTTCGACCGCACCGGGCTTTTTGACGAGTCGATTTTCGCGTACCTCGAGGATGTGGACCTGGGCATGCGGGCGGCTGCGCTCGGGCTGGGCGGCATCTATCTGCCACAGGCAGTGGCATGGCACCTAGGAAGCCAGACGGGCGGTCGCTGGAGCGACCGCACCGTCGCCTGGATCACGCGCCACCAGCTGCTCCTGCTGTCAAAGCACTACTCCGAGGACATGCTCCTGCGGTTCGCCCGCCCGATCGCTGTCGCACAGTTTCTCTGGGCAGCGCTGGCGCTTTCCCGCGGCCGCTGGCGCGCGTGGCTGCGCGGATTGGCGCTCGGCTTGGCGGATTGCCGGCAGCACTGGCGCGCCGGGCCGCGCCGGGGCGAACGCAGGCTGGCAGCCGCGCTGCAAGAGGGCGAAGCCGAGATCGCAAGCTTCCAGCAAGCTGCGGGCTGGGACTCGTTCTGGAGATGGTACTTCCGTCTCGCCCCCGGAGGACCGGTATGAGCTGGCCCGTCGCAGCGGTGGTCGTGGCCCACTCGTCCAATGCGGAACTGCACCCCTGCCTGAGCTCTCTCCGAGGCAAGGTTGAGGAGGCAGTGGTGGTCGACAATTGCCCTGGCGCGCGGGCGCCGCCCGCATTGCGGGCGGCGCATCCGTGGGTCAAGTGGCTTGACAACCCCTCTAACCGAGGTTACGCGGCTGGTGTAAACCAAGGCGTCGCGGCAACAAGCGCGCCGTTTGTGCTGCTGCTGAATCCGGATTGCGAGTTGCTGACGGGCCTGGACGGGCTGGTGGAAGCCTGCCGGCCGGAGCGGGTCGGGGGGGCCGGGGGCCTGCTCGTCAACCCCGACGGCACGCCGCAAGCGGGCTTCATGGCTCGCTCGTTCCCGACGCCTTGGGCACTGGCCTTCGAGGCGCTCGGCCTGAACCGGGCCTGGCCAGGCAATCCGGTCAACCGGCGCTTCCGGCTGCGCAGGCTGGATCCCGCGGTCGAGTGCAAGGTCGACCAGCCCGCAGGCGCGTTCCTGATGCTGCGACGGCGGGCCCTGGACGCTGTCGGCGGTCTTGATGAGCGGTTTCGCCCTGCATGGTTCGAGGACGTGGATCTTTGCCGCAGGCTCTGCGACGCGGGATACGCGCTCCGCTACACTCCGCTCGCTTCGGCGCGCCACGTTGGAGGGCACTCCGTAGGAAGGCTCTCCCCGCAGGTGCGGCTGAATGCTTGGTATGGTGGATTGTTGCGTTATGCCGAGAAACACTTCTCGCATCGTGCCTATAGGCGCGTGCGAGTTGCCGTGTTGCTGGGCCTCGCGTTGCGAAGGGCATACTGCGTCGCCGGTGGCGGGTCCTCAGAGGATGCGGACGCCTACGGCCGTTTGTTCCGGCTCGTACGATGCGGATTCCCTCGCCGGTTCGAAGCCCCTTGATCAAATCGCGCATCAGCGTCATAGTTCTCATAGAGCGGATCTTTCCTTATGTCAGGTAGGCCTTTCGTCTCAGTCACCGTGGTGACTTACAACAGCGGTCGATTCATACGGCGCTGCCTTGAATCGGTGCTGGACCAGCTGCACGAGCCGCTTGAGGTCATCGTCATCGACAATGCGTCGACAGATGGCACTTGCGACATCCTCGAGCGATTCGAGCGCCGCTGCCTCGTTATTTACAACGAAAAGAACATTGGGTTCGCGGCGGCCCAGAACCAAGCGATCGCGCTGGCACGCGGAGACTGGGTCCTCACCCTCAACCCCGACGTGCTTCTGCTGTCGAACTTTGTCACGAGCCTGATGGCGACCGCGGCCATGGATCCCCGAGCGGGCACCGTGTGCGGCAAGCTTCTTCTCGCCGACGCCAGCTTCGACATCGAGGGCAGCCAGCGGCTGGATTCCACCGGCATGTTCTTCACCCCCATGCTGCGCCACAAGGACCGCGGCTGCCTGGAGACGAAAAACGGGCACTACCAACATTACGAGTACGTGTTCGGCGCCACGGCAGCGGCCGCGTGCTACAGGCGCGAGATGATCGACGATATCTCCGTCGAAGGGGAGTTCTTCGACGCAGACTTCTTCGCGTACCGCGAGGACGCGGATGTCGCTTGGAGGGCGCAACTGCTGGGGTGGAGGTGCATCTTCGATCCGCGCGCGGCGGGATACCACGTCCGCAAGCTCCGGCCCGGGATGCGCAGTGAACTTCCCGCCGAGATCAACATGCACTCGGTGAAGAATCGCTTCCTCATGCGCATCAAGAACATCACGCCGGGACTGTATATGCGTAACTTCCTGCCGATCACCGTGCGCGATCTAGGGATTCTCGCCTACTGCCTGCTGATCGAGCACACGTCCCTGCCCGCCTTTTACTATTTGGCACGGGACTTCCGCGGCGTGATGAGCAAGCGCAGGCTGATCCAAGCGCGGCGTCGGGTGGACGAGGTGTACATGGCGAGCTGGTTCCGCTACCGCCCCGTCAGCGTGCCGCTCCACGGTCAGACGTTCGGCGAAGCGCAGGAACCGGAATTTGTCGCTTCCCGCCTCCACCGGCGGACGAAATGAAGATAGCCCTTCTGGGCACTCGCGGCATCCCCGCCAATTACGGCGGATTCGAGACCTTCGCGGAAGAGGTGTCTGCCTGCCTCGCCGGGCGAGGGCACGACGTGACCGTGTATTGCCGCTCGCACTACGCCACCTCCGGCCTGCGGACTTGCCGGGGCGCGAGCCTGGTCATACTGCCGACGATCCGCGGCAAGCACCTTGACACGCCTGTGCATACCTTCCTGTCGTGCCTGCATCTGATGCTGCGCGGGGCCGATGTCGCGATCTTCTGCAATGGCGCCAACGCGGTGTTCTCGTACTGGCCAAAGCTGCAAGGAGTCCCCACCGTCCTAAACGTGGATGGGCTGGAACACCTGCGCAAGAAATGGAATCGCCCCGCGAAGGCATGGTACCGACTTTCGGAGCGCCTTGCGTCCCTGTGTCCCGACGCGGTCGTGACCGACGCTCGCGTCATCCAGCGCTATTACGCCCGGCGTCACGGGCTGGCCACTCACTACATCGCTTACGGCGCCCCCGCCGGGCCGCTGACGAGCACTGGAAAGCTGGACCAGCTCGGGCTGGAAGCGGGTGAGTATTTCCTGTACGTCAGCCGGTTCGAGCCCGAGAACAACGCCTTGCTGGTCGTTCGGGAGTTCGAGCGCAGCCGGACGCCGCGGAAGCTCGTAATGGTCGGTGACGCGCCGTACGCTGCTGCATACATCCGGCACGTCAAGGCCACGCACGATCCCAGAATCATCTTTCCGGGCGCGGTGTACGGCAGGGGCTACGCCGAGCTCCAGTCGCACTGCCTGGCCTACATCCACGCAACAGAGGTTGGGGGCACCCATCCGGCCCTCGTCGAGGCGATGGGGCGGCAGTGCGCGATTCTATACCTCGACACGCCCGAGAACCGCGAGGTCGCGGGGCGCGTGGGCCTGCCGTACCAGGCTCGAGACGGATCCCTTCGCGACCGCATCGAGCAACTGGCCAAGGCACGTCCTAAGCGGTTCCGCGAGATGCGAGGCGCAGCGGCGGCAGAGGCTCGAGCCCGCTACGAGTGGGGTGCCGTCGCAGACAGCTACGAACGCCTCCTCCGAGGTCTCGTCAAGCGTTCCTGAGCCGCAGAGCGGATCCGCACTCCCAGGGAGGACGCCCCAGAGGGGATGGACCAGAGCCTGGCCGCAGGATGATCCGAGGTCAACGAACTGATTGGTCTCCCCCATCCATGGGAGATGCCGAATCGATGGCGCTAAAGCATGCCGGAGCGCGCAGGATCGATTCGATATGAAGCCCAAGGATTGGATTCCATGTGGCTTGAGAAATGGTTTAAGCGCTTCTCTATGACCTTTGCGATCGATCCTCCATTACAGAGATTATTCAAGCAATTCATCACCCATCATGATCTAGGAACATTGAATAGGTTCTTCATATTCCGAGCATTTCGACACCGAAATCAAACTCGATGTCAGCGATAAACCGTTTCAAATTTACGGGATATAGAGAGAATCGATTCCAGGATTATTGTTGAAAACGAGTTCACTATTTGCAAGAATAGATTCGACATAGATTTAGTGCAGTTGAATGCATGGCCTAGAAACATCCTGTCGACGTGTTCCCCAGAGAGCTTCCGATTCGTTCGCGGGGGATCAATTGCTCGCAAGGACAGATGCTTCCCATGCGCTCTCACGCGTCTCGAGATCGGTCGTCGGGATTGTTTCGCTTGTCGGGTCGCTGGCTTGCGACCGCTCGCGCCGGCGCTCGTTTCGGCCCAAGACCGCCTGCTCTTGGGTCCTGTCACCGCTTTCACACGGATCGGGGACCTGTTGAATGCTGCGGCACCGCAACCTGCCCGTTCCGTGGATCGGGCCGGAGCGATTCTCGACGCCGGGCCAGCCGAAGTACAGTAGGGAAGTTCGAGGGTCGCTTGTCGAGCAGTAACGCCGAGTTGTCCGTGGAAGAGTTTTTCCGTCCCGGGGGGCGTCTCTCCGAGAGCCTGCCGGAATGGGAGGACCGTTCCGGCCAGTACGAGATGGCAGTCGAGGTGGCCGCCGCGCTGGAGCAGAGGCGGCACCTCGTCGTCGAAGCCGGCACGGGTACCGGCAAGACCTTGGCCTATCTGGTTCCGTTGATCCTGGCGGGCAAGCGTGCCGTGGTTTCCACCGGCACGAAGAACCTTCAAGAGCAGCTGATTCGGAAGGATGTGCCGTTCTTGGAGGGCGTGCTCGGCCACGAGCTGCGCGTAGCGGTGATGAAGGGCCGGCGCAATTTCCTTTGTCGTCAGAAGCTGGTCGACATGCAGGGCCAGCCGAGCCTGCACGGTCTAACGCAATTGAGCGATTTCGGACGCGTTAGCGAGTGGGCGGAGGAAACTGCAACGGGCGACCGCTCCGAGCTGCCAGAGCTGCGCGGGGACAGCAAGCTCTGGCCGCGCCTTGACGCGCGGCGCGAAACCTGCTCCGGAAGGCGCTGCGGATTCTTCGATGACTGCTTCGTCACCAAGATGCACCAGAGGGCGAGGGAGGCGGACCTCATCGTAGTCAACCACCACCTCTTCTTCGCTGACCTCGCCTTGCGCAGGGACGACTTCGGTTCGATCATTCCCAATTACCAAGGCGTAGTGTTCGACGAGGCGCATGAGATCGAGAGCGTGGTCGGCCAGTTCTTCGGGGTGCGGCTGAGCAACCATCAGGTCGACGAGCTCGCTCGCGATACCCAGGCCGCGGCGAAGAGGGGAGGATTCGGTTCGGAGCAGCTCGTCCGGACGCTGAACGGTCTTCGAGCCGCCGCCAAGGCCTTTTTCGGTCTCTTTGCCGGAGTTTCGTCGCGGGAGACATTCTCGGAGCGAGTGCAGTTCCGCAGGCGGGAGGCGGAAAAGTATCAGGCTCTTCTCCAGTCAATTGAGGGCCTGGAATCGCACCTGCACTTGATCAAGACCAGTTCCGAGGATACGGGTCCGTTGAAGAGTCGCGCCCGCACGCTCAGGCTCGTCTTGCGGGTGCTTCTGGCGGATGTCGATGAGGCTGTCGCTAGGGAAGCCTACGAACATCCTGTCTTGAGCCTATTGCTTGAAGACAACAGAGGGAACTTCGTTTACTGGCTGGAGAAACGGGGCAAGGGCGTGTACCTCCAAGCCACGCCGATTCAAGTGGACTCCATCCTGCACGAGACACTGTTCGACGGGGGCGGCAGCGTCGTGCTAGCTTCGGCGACGCTGGCTGTGGACGGAAGCTTCGAGTACGTTCGAGGCCGGCTGGGATTGAGCGCTTCGAACGAACTGTTGACTCCGGGGCATTTCGATTACCGCCGCCAAGCCCTTCTGTACATGCCGCGGAACATGCCCGATCCAAGGTCGCCGGATTTCAGCCGGCGCGCCGGGGAGGAGATCCTGCAGCTTCTCCGGGTCTCGAAGGGACGGGCGTTCGTGCTCTGTACCAGCTACCAGCAAATGCGGAGGCTTCACAAGCGGGTCTCGTTTGCGATCGAGCATCCGTGCCTGATTCAAGGGCAAGGTCCGAACGAGGTCGTGCTCGACAAATTTCGCAACACGAAGAATTGCGTGCTATTCGCCACATACAGCTTCTGGCAGGGAGTGGACGTGCCGGGGGAGCAACTGAGTTGTGTCATCGTCGACAAGCTGCCGTTCGCGGTCCCGTCCGACCCGGTGGTAATGGCACGAATCGACCAAATCCGCCGAGACGGCGGCAACCCTTTCCGGGAATACCAGATCCCGTCGGCAGCGCTCGCACTGAAGCAGGGATTCGGCCGTTTGATTCGCAGGAAAACCGATCGGGGAGTGCTGGCGCTGCTCGACAACCGAATCGTCAGGAAAGGCTACGGCAAGGTTTTCCTCAACAGCTTGCCGGACTACGCCGCGACCCGCAGCTTGGAAGACGTGGAAGCATTCTTCGACGGCAGACACTACGGCGGCTCGGGCAGGCCGCTCAAGCGAGCAACTCGGCAACAACCTCGTCGGCGAAGAGAAGCCCGCCTTCGGTAAGGCGCAAGGACGGCTCGTCAGCCACTAGCCACTCGCGGGCCACCAGGGGCTCGACGCGCGGCTGCAAGTCGCGCCATGCGCGCGGGCCGAGGCGAATTCCCTCGGTCATGCGGAGGCCAGCGAGCACGCGGTCCTCAAGCATCCGATTCCGATCAAGTTCCTCGAATGCGGTGCGCGGAGAGAGTCCCGCAGCCATCCGCCCCACATACTCGGGAGCGGTGGCGACATTGGCCCAGCGCTGGGTCCCGTTGAACGAGTGCGCGTCGCTTCCGACTCCGAAATACGGCTCCATGCGCCAGTACTTCAGGTTGTGCAAGCTGCGCATGCCCGGCCGAGCGAAATTAGAAACCTCGTATCGCTCGTAACCGAGCGCCCTCAGCCGCTCGACAGCGAAGAGGTAGAAGTCCAGAATCGCCTCCTCGCTGGGAACTTGGAGAGCACCGTAGCGCCGGCCGCCCGCCCTCAACTCCCTTCCCAGACGGCTGTCATCGTCCGCTTCCAGCATGTAGACCGAGACATGGTCCACCCCCAGCCTTTCGACCCACGACAGAGTCTGGCGCCACGTGGCAAATGTCTGGCGCGCCAGACCCGCGATCAAATCGACCGAGATGTTACGGATCCCAGCTTCCCCCAGCCGCTCGACCTCGATCCGGACAGTCTCGGGTTCATGCCTGCGACCAGCTGCCCGAGCGACCTCTGGCACGAACGACTGAACCCCGAAGCTGACTCGGCTGATGCCGCAGGCTGCCCATGTCGACACACGCTCGGGGGTGCCCTCCCCGGGAGCGACCTCGATCGTCGCTTCCTCCCAGTCCCGGCGAGGCAGGGCGGCGGCCAGGGTGGAGAATTCCGAGGGTTCCAGAAGGCTCGGACTGCCGCCGCCGAAGTAGAGCGTGCTCCCAGCTCGGACATCCAACAGCCCAAGCTCGTCGGCCAGGAATTGCACGTACTGGGATCGCAGGCCGCGCGGGAACACGTCCGAGCGGAAATTGCAATACGTGCATTTCTGCGCGCAGAAAGGAATCGAGACATAAATGCCGGGTGACGCCAAGTCGCAGGACCCTCGGTACGGATGTCCGAAGTATACTGGCCGCCATGCGGCTTCTAGGACTTTTGGCTTTGCTAATCGCTTGCGCGGCTCCCGCGCTACCGCAAAACACGTCCGCCGTCTTCACCTCACCCGACCGACCGACGGCGCTTGCCCTGATCGGCGACCGGTACCACTCGCCGGCCTACATTCGGGAAGGCTTGTACAAGCCGCTAATGCGGGAAAACATTCCCGTTACCTACCTCGAGAGGCACGAGGCGCTCACCGCAGAGGCGCTCGAGGGATTCGACCTGCTGATTTTTCTGAAGGACGGCATGATCTGGCCGAACGGCTACGGGCGCGGAAGCCAAGTGCTGTGGATGACGTCCGAACAACAGCAGGCGATCTGGGACTTTGTGCATCAGGGCGGGGGGTTTCTTGCCCTGCACAACTCCCACGGCATCTACCCGCCGAATGGCCTGTACTATCACCTCTTCGGCGGCGACTACGGCGGCCATCCGCCTCCGGCGGAGTTCACGGTCCGGGTAGAGGACAAGGACCACCCGATCACGTCGGGCGTCGAAGATTTCTTGGTCTACGACGAACAGCACATGAGCAAGTACTACCTGGGGCGGGAGAACTTGCTCCTGAGAAACATCTCGAAAGGGAACAAGTCCGCTGCCGCAGGCTGGTGGAGGCGGGTCGGCAAGGGCCGCTTTGTGTACCTCGCACCGGGACATACCCCGGAAGCGCTAGGTCACCCGATGATGCAACGCTTGATTCGGAATGCGATGCGCTGGCTTCTCACAGGCAGAGACTAGGCCGAGCCGCGATACAAGGCGCGGTGGCGGAGCACGCGAGTCGAGTGCGGCCGAGCGAGGACTTGAATCTCGTCGCCGACCGCGAGTATCGGATCATAGAGCCGGCCGCTCACGAAATCGAAGGCTATTTCTGGTCGCGATCCTCGGCTGACTGGTCCGATTTCGGAGCCTCGGACTCGGCTGACTGGTCCGGTTTCGCAGCCTCGGACTCTTCGATCCCCCGTTTTACGCGGTCGGCAAGGTCGGCAGCCTTGGATAGAGCTCTATGCTTCGCGGCCTCGACTTCCGGCTTGGCCTTCTCCCACGCAGCCTCGACTTCCGGCTTGGCCTTCTCCCACGCAGCCTCGACTTCTGGCTTGGCCTTCTCCCACGCGGTCTTCGCTCGAGGCTTGATTTCGTTCTCGAAGACCTTCCTGGCCGTGTCCCGGACACGCGGGTCTTGGGCAGCTCTCCGCGCTACTTCGCGCACAAACCTCTTCAGGAACGGCATATTCGGAGTATCCTAGCAGCAAAAGCGAACACAGGCCTCAGTTCGAGCGCACTTTCGAAAGGAATAGCTGATGCAGCCGCGGGTCGGAGGTTAGCTCGGCGTGGAACGTGGCCGCTAGGTGCCGGCCCTGCTCCACGAGAATCGGGTCGTCTTTGTCCCTGAGGAGCACCTCCACGCCCGAAGCGACCGACCGGATGATCGGCGCTCGTATGAAGACGGCTTCCAACGGTCCCTCCGCCGTACGGTCAGCGAATGCTTGTTCCGGCTGGACCAGCCGGATCGAACTGTCGATCTGCCGTCCGTAGGCGTTGCGCTCGATCCGCATGTCGATTGCGGCCATGGACGGCTGCGACGGGTTCGTAACCTCCCGGGCAAGGAGGATCGCGCCGGCGCACGTTCCGAGGATCGGCCTCTGCCCGGCGAAGTCGCGGAGGCGTGCCCAGAGCCCCTCGCGGTCCAGGAGGATCAAGTTAGTCGTGCTCTCGCCTCCTGGCAGGATCAAGCCTTCGACCTGGTCAAGCTGGCTCGCGTAGCGCACCTCGACCACCTCGGCACCAAGTTCCGCGAGACGGACGCTATGGGCTGCGAAGTCGCCTTGGAGGGCTAGCACGCCTACGGTCATGATGACGGCCGCAGAGGACGCGGCGGGCATCCCCGATTCAGCTTCCGGCGCGCCGCTACCAACCCCGAGTCTGGAGCAGCTCGCTCTCGTCGAGGGTTGCGACATCGATGCCTGGCATCGGCTTCCCTAAGTCCTCGCACGATTCCAGCAGCTTCTCGGGATCGCTGAAAAACGTGGTGGCCTTCACGATAGCCGCACCTCGCCGCGCCGGGTCCTCGGACTTGAATATGCCGGATCCGACGAACACCGCCTCCGCCCCCAAGCTCATCACGAGCGCCGCGTCGGCGGGCGTCGCGATGCCTCCGGCGGAGAAGTTCGGCACGGGGAGCCTGCCTTCCCTAGCAACCCATTCCACCAGCTCGAGAGGAGCTTGCAGATCCTTCGCGCACCCGGACAGCTCGTCCCGGCCCACCACCGTCAATTGCTTCATCTGTCGCTGGATGGTGCGCATGTGGCGCACTGCCTCCACGACGTCTCCAGAGCCGGCCTCGCCCTTGGTGCGGATCATGGCCGCGCCTTCCGCGATCCGCCGCAAGGCCTCGCCCAGGTTGCGGGCGCCGCAGACGAACGGTGCGGGAAATGCGTGCTTGTCGATGTGGAATTCCTCGTCCGCGGGCGTCAGAACCTCGCTCTCATCGATGTAATCGACTTTGAGCGCCTGCAGAACCATGGCTTCGGCAAAATGACCGATGCGGGCTTTGGCCATCACGGGAATCGAGACCGCGGCCATGATCTCCCGCATTCTCTGAATACTGGCCATGCGAGCGACGCCGCCGTCCTTGCGGATATCCGCTGGAACCCGCTCCAAGGCCATCACCGCGACCGCCCCCGCCTCTTGCGCGATGCAGGCTTGGCTGGCGTCAGTGACGTCCATGATCACGCCGCCCTTCAGCTGCTCGGCCAAGCCTACCTTGAGGCGGAATTCGTTCGTAAGGAACATGTCGATACCATCCAACGGGAACGCCGCGACGCTGCGCGTCCCCATCTCATCGTAACTGGCTTCGGCCTCTCCATCAAGGGGCCAAGTGCACTTTCGCTTTATCTTGCCTTAACGGTTGGGTTCGGGAGATCGGATCGGGCCTATTTCCCACGAGGCATTTCAACCCGACAGCACGCCTAAGCAGCGGCGGCAAACGGCAACAGTCGCCGACGTCGCAACCGCAAACGGGAAGCCGATTCCCGGGAATGGGCAGGCGTGCAGTCCGCTGCAAGATTGAGCGGATGGCGGCGTCTGCCGATGCAAGCGAGTTGATCGCGTTGGCAGTGTTTGCTCGATAGCGCCAAGAGAATCGTCGGGACGGGTGACGCGAGAAATCGCCATCTCTCGATCGCTGGCACCGCGTGCCGGAGGGCGCTCGGGAACACTCTCCGACCGGCGAGATTTCGACCTGTGGGTGTCGGGTTGCGCCGGGTCCTTGCCTCACAGTCTCGTGTCGCGGAATGGGATGCCAGCGCCGTCGTCGGCGAGAACCTTGGGGCAGGGCTCCGCGGCATTCGACATATGCGGTCCCATCCTCGCGAGGGTGCTGTCCGCTTGCAAAGGCGAATCACGAGGGCAGGCAACGGCTGCCGGCATGAATCGCGGGGGGTCGCGCGTCCTGTCAGGCTAGGCTCAAGTCACCCCGATTCTCTGCGGGACATTCCGCGACGGGCGGCGACCGAACGAACGGTCCGACCCGGACGGCCGACTCGTCAACCAAGACCGCCCGGGCGAGGGAACACACGCCCGTGCCGGGATAGTATCCTGCTAGGTCATGCCGACGGGATCCGAGTTGTTCATCCGCAGCCTGCGGAGCCAGGGGGTCGACAGGATCTTCACGTTGGTCGGTGACCATCTCAACGACGTGCTGCAGACGGCTGTGCGGGAAGGGATGTCCGTGTACGACACACGCCACGAATCGGCGGCTGTGCATATGGCGGACGGCTGGAGCCGCCTCACGCGGACGCCGGGCGTGTCCATGGTGACCGGGGCACCCGGACATACGAACTCGATAACGGGAATCGCCACTGCCGACGCGACCGCGGTGCCGATGCTCGCCGTCAGCGGCATGAGCGACTCGTCTGCGCGCGACAGAAATGCGTTCCAAGACATGGACCAGCTCAAGCTGGTGCAAGGGATCACGAAGTACGCCGCTGTGCCCGCGCGTTCCGGCCAGCTGCCGTTTTACGTGAAGCGAGCGTTTCTGGAGATGTTCCGCGGGCGGCCGGGTGTCTCGCACTTGAGCGTTCCGGTCGACCTGTTCACGGATTGCGACGATTCGCACGCTCCAATTCCGACAGAGCAGATCGAACCCTTGCGCAGCGCGCCCACTGGCCGCGATGTCGACCGCCTGATGGACCTGCTCGCGCGGTCGGAGCGCCCCGCCGTGATCGCAGGTTCGGGGGCCTATTGGTCGGGCGCAGAAGCGGAGCTGCAGGCTTTCGCCGAAGCCGCCCAGGCTCCGTTGTTCACCACCAATCTCGCCCGCGGCATGGTCTCCGACGAACACGCTCTTTGCTTCGGATACGCAGACGTAACGATCAACCGGGGGGCGGAGAACGCGCTGCGGCAGGCTGACCTCGTTGTGGTGGTCGGCAAGCGCCTGGACTATGGAGTGCGCATGGGAGGCCCGCAACTGTTCGGCAACGCCAAGACCGTCCAGATCGATGTTTGCGGCACCGAGCTGGGGCTGAACCGCGCGCTCGAAGTCGGCATGCTGGCCGACGCGAAGACATCCCTGGCCACCTTCAACCAGGCGCTCGTAGGGCAGGCTGCTCCCGATCGTTCCGACTGGCTGAGCGAGGTGCAGAGAGGGTGCAACGCGTACGCGGCGAAGGTCGCGGCCAGAACTGCCCAGGTGCGTTCTCCGATGCATTCCGTCCACGCATACGAGGTCCTGCGGGACAAGATGCCTGCCGACGCGACCATCTGCTGGGACGGAGGCGATTTCGTCCATTGGGGGCGGTATATGCTCAAGGCGCGCCATCCGGGACGCTGGATGCGCCTCGGATCGCTTGCCGGCCTCGGCGTGGGGTTGCCCATTGGCCTAAGCGCCCAGATCGCTCGCCCCAATTCTCGCTCGGTGGTCGTTACCGGCGATGGCTCGCTCGGCTTTTACATAGGCGAGCTGGACACGGCGGTGCGCTTCGGGTTGCCGCTCGTAATCGTAGTAGGCAACGACGGCGGCTGGGGCGTCGAGCGCGAGCTGCAAAAGGGCTTCTATCCCGGCTCCGACACAGTCGCGTGCGAATTGCGACGCACGCGCTACGATCTCGTGATGAAAGGATTCGGAGGGGACGGGGCGCATGTGACCTCCAGGGACCAGCTCGAGGGTGCCTTCGACCGGGCGTTCCGCAGCGACAGGCCATTCCTAGTCAACATCGAAATCGCCGGCTTGGGGTCTCCGTACACGTACTACCAGATCGGGCGCCGTACCCGCTAGAACCCGATGTCGGTCCGTTCCCGTCTGCGGATCCTCGCCGTGATTGCAGGCATCGTTCCACCCTCGGCGCTGGCGGCCCAGGACGCGCCGTACGAATCTCCGCCCGAGGCGCTTCCCCGTGTCGTCGCTCCCCAGCCCGTTCCTTTCGATCACAAGCTGCACATGGACCATCGCATGACGTGTGTTGACTGCCATCCCGGAGCCATCGAGAGCGAGCGAGCCGGATTGCCGGACCGAGACCGCTGCATGCTGTGCCATCAAGCCGTGGCCGCCGACCGAGCCGGCGTGCAGCAGCTAGCCGACATGGCATCCGGCACAAAGATTAGCTGGGAGCGCGTCTATCGAGTACCTGACTTCGTGTTTTTCAGCCATTCCGAGCACGCCTCTGCGGGACTCCAGTGCGCCGTCTGCCACGGACCGGTCGCAACGAGGAGTGTGCTGCGTCAAGAAATTTCGACCAACATGGTTGCCTGCATGAACTGCCACGCCCAGCGGCAGGCGTCCAACGAGTGCTACTTGTGCCACGACCTAGGGCAGTAGTCCCGGGTGCCGGAGTGCGACGCTCCGAGCGCTAGCCCGGATTTCTCACGAGGGGCAGGGTATAAGGCCGTGTCTTGTGGTATAATTGGTTTATTATGAACAACTTACCACGTAACAGGACGACGGCCTTATGACGACAGAGTGTAGCACAGCACGCTTGGAGTCCGCAGGCTTGCGAAGGCAGCGTGTAGTCGGTCGGTTTGACGGCGGGGAACTGGGGTCGGATGGCGGCGGGCTGCTGCTGCGCGAGCTGGCCCTGCGGACGGGGCTGTTCCGGCGGTTGAGTGCGTGTTTCCGGGATCACCGCGACCCGCGGCGGACGCAGCATGCGGTGGAAGTGCTGCTGGCAGCGCGCGTGCTGGGGCTGGCGCTGGGCTATGAGGACCTGAACGATCACGACACGTTGCGCCAGAGCAGGCTGTGGTCGCTGCTGTGCGGAGCGGCGGGCCGCGGGCGGCGCCGGGCGAGCTGGGAGAGCTGGCCGCCGGGCAAGAGCACGCTGAATCGCCTGGAGCTGACGGGGGCGGCGCTGGGTCCCGGGGAACGCTACAAGAAGATCGTGGCCGACACCGCGCGGCTGGACGCCCTGCTGGCGGACCTGTTCCTGGACTGGCACGGCGCGCAGCCGGAGCGCATCGTGCTGGACGTGGACGCGACGGATGACCCGCTGCATGGCCGGCAGGAAGGCCGCTTCTTCCATGGGTACTACCGCAGCTACTGTTACTTGCCGCTGTACATCTTCTGCGGCCAGCAGCTGCTGGGGGCGCGCCTGCGGACGGCGGACCGCGACGCGGCGGAGGGCACGGTGCAGGAGCTGGAACGCATCGCGGGGCGCATCCGGGAGCGCTGGCCGGGGGTGGAGATCCGGCTGCGCGGGGACAGCGGGTTCTGCCGCGAGGAATTGCTGGCCTCTTATGTTAAAGGGAGTGTGCCGGAGAGATTGTCCCGGTGTGGAACCGGGCATGACTCTTCCCCCGCTGTTGCCGATGCAAGGCACCGTAGCAGCGGGGAATCAGATCCCTTCCGCCCTAGGGTGGAAGGCCGCTGGAGGGGGCTGGCCAGCCCCCTCCAGCGGGCGGCGGGTCGCACCGTATCGGCCTAGGTCTTTCGGACCGTGCACCAGCTTGGTGGACCTGCCGCAGCAGTTCCTGCGCGACCTGAATGGAAGCGCGGGTCAAGCCCCGCATTGTAAGAGGAAAGGATCGCAGGAATGCCCACCCCCACTGTCACCCCGCTGGTCGCCGGCATCGATGTCGGCAAGTCGCGGCTGGACGTCCACGTGCTGCCGCTCGACCGGAGCCGCAGCTTTGCCAACGACCGCAGCGGCCGTCGCGCCGCGCGCAACTGGCTGCGCAAGCTGGGCGTGGTGCGCGCCGTCTTCGAGCCCACCGCGCGCTACCATCGCCGGCTCCACCAGTGCCTGTTCGACTCCGGCCTCGAGACCGTGCCGGCCAACCCCTTGCGCTCGCGGCGCTTCGCCGAGGCCCTCGGGCAGTTGGCGAAGAACGACCGCGTCGACGCCCGCCTGCTGGCAGCCTACGGCCAGCTCGACAACCTGCGCAGCGTGCCGCCCAAGCCCGCTCAGCTGAGCGATCTCAGCGACTTGGTCGCTCTCAGGCGCCAGCTCGTCGGGCAGCGCGAGGGGCTGCGCAAGCTGCAGCGCGAGATCGGCTGCGAGGCGGCCCGGCAAGTCGGCGCGACCGCGCTGGCGGACCTTGACGCCCGCATCCGGGAACTCGACCGGCGCGTCAGCGAGTGCCTCGCGGCCGACGAGTCTCTCGCGCGCCGCGCCGCGATCCTGCAGTCCGTGCCCGGCTGCGGCCCGGTCTGCGCCGCCGGCCTGTGCGCCGACATGCCCCAGCTCGGCACGCTGCAGCGCCGCCAGGCGGCCGCCCTGCTGGGCGTCGCCCCCTACGACAATCAAAGCGGGGCCAGCGACGGCCCGCGCCGCATTCGCGGCGGGCGCCGCTATCCCCGCAACCTGCTCTACATGGCGGCCGTCTCCGCCATCCGCTGCCACGCCGCGTGCCAGGCGCTCTACCAGCGCCTGCTCAACAAGGGCCGCCAGCCCAAGGTGGCCCTCGTCGCCGTCATGCGCCAGCTTGTCACGCTGTGCAACGCCCTGCTCCGCGACAACCGCACCTGGCAACCGGAACCCCCTCCCCGCGAGGCACTCGCCTGCATGCCGCCGCCCTGCCGGCCCTCTCTCGCGGCGGCGGCCTGCTGCCGCCCGCCTGTGGCCCGCCAACCGCACTACCCATGATGCACACCGTGTTTTCTCGCCGTTCCCGCTTGACACGCAACACGGAAGCTGGTGCGAGGCTCAGGGAGTGGAGCATGTGCTGGGAATCGCGCAGAATGCGCGCTTGAAGCGGAGCCTGGCCCCGGCGATGGAGCGCGCCCGGCAGGCATGCGAGCGGACGGGGCAGGCGGCGCGGGTGTTCCAGGACTTCCGCTACCGGACGCTGGACAGCTGGAGCCGCGAGCGGCGCCTGATCGGCAAGGCAGAGCATTTGCCGCGGGGGGCCAGCCCGCGTTTCGTGGTGACGTCGCTGGGGGCCGGGCGGATGGCGGCGCGCACGCTGTACGAGCAGGTGTACTGCGCGCGGGGCGACATGGAGAACCGCATCAAGGAACAGCAGCTGGCGCTGTTCGCGGATCGCACCTCGGCGCACACCATGCGGGCCAACCAGTTGCGCCTGTATTTCGCCTCGTTCGCTTATGCGCTGCTGGAGTTGCTGCGACGCCGGGGCCTGCGGGGCACGCGGCTGGCGCGGGCGCAATGCGGCACGATCCGCCTGAAGCTGCTCAAGATCGGCGTGCGGATCCGGGTCAGCGTGCGGGCCGTGCGGCTGTCGTTCGACGAGGGCTTCCCGGAAGCGGGCCTCTTCGGGCAGGTGCTGGCCCGTCTCCAGAGCCTGCCCCTGCGCTGCTAGCCGCGGCACTCCAGCCATCGTCTCGAGCCCCGTCGGAGGTCAGCGGGACCACTGCGTCGCCAGGGCGGGAGGCAAGACAAAACGGACCCCGGCAACCGCGGATCTGGCGACCCTTGCCCGGCCTCTGCCCGGATCCAGCACCCCACGCAACATTGCCAGGCTATCCAACCACCCCAAATGGACAAAACGCCTCCAAATCCAAAACTCTTGAGAAGGTCGGGCTAGCTGCGAACATAGGTAGGACGACGCGCCGGAGCGGGCGCGGCCCGCGTGTGTCGCATGGCGCCGGCCGGACCAGCCTCCCTCGGCTTATGGAATCAACCCAGTCAGTCCCCGTGCCACACGGCAGCGAACCCCTGGCAGCCACGCTGGGTGGCGCGGTTGCGGCGGTTGTTCGAAACCCGCTGAGGTGGCTGGTCCGCCATTGGAACTGGAAGACCGCCGTTCTGAGCGCGATCTTGCGGGCTTCGATCTTCTTCTCAGTGAATCTGACAGCCAACTGGGATAGCGCAGTCAGCGCCGCGCTTACGGAGTTGGCTTACCGCGCCCCGATGGTCGGCGTGCTCGCTTCGATCTCGCAGTCCTTCCGCAAAGTGCAGCCGGCTTGGAAGGCCAGCATCGCCATGATGGTCGCGCTGCCGACCCTGGGGCACGGGATCGAGTTCACGGTCCACTCCCTCCGCGGCACGGAAAAGTTGTACGAGAGCGTCGCCGCGTCCGTCGCCTTCTCGATGTTCACCTGTCTCGTGAGTTACTGGCTGCACCGTCGCGACGTGCTGATCGTCGGCCACGGTGCGCGGCCGTTCCTCGTGGAACTCGTGCAACTTCCCGGCGAGCTGTTCGACCTGCTGCTTCGCCGGCCGCTGGAGATACTGCGCACCTCTTCCGTCGTCGATTCGTCAACTAGAAAGAAACCCTAGCGGAGCGATCAGTCAACGGCTTCCGACAAGCGCCTCGCTCCGTTCTCGCGGCAACGCACTGCGGCCGGCCCCGCTACCGAACCGATTCCGGCAGGGACCCAGCCGACCGTCCGCAGCAGGGCCCGGATGCGTTCGATCATGTCGGTCGTGATCGGTTCCATCGCCCCAGCGGCCCGCTGCGCGCGTGTTGAAGCTGCAGACCGAGGCATCCGAATTCGAATCTCAAATTCTGAATTGGAATACCTCGGTTTATTCACTCTCAATTCGATAGAGCTCCAGTTATTCTCTGAATGATGTCAACGCCAGTTTCCTTCCAGAATAACGGTGCTATTTTACATGATCTCTGGAATGTATTGAATGCGGAATTCTGGCCAAAGTGCCCTTTTTCGATTCAGATCAAGGGAGCCGCAAGTGCAGATTGGACGCTTCCAATAATTCGATGCGATTCGCTTCTCGCCAGTCGAGTCTCGTGACTTGACACAGCCTGCGGACGGGTGTTGTACTGATCGAAATGTCACCAGTTCCTCCACCCGAGCAACGCTCCCTGACGGATCGCCTGATGCAACTCGCGGGCGGAAGCTACACCCCGGAGCAACGTCGCAAGTATTTCATCAGCGGCCCCCAGTGGGCGGCCGCGTACGAAGGCCAAGCCCTGTTCCACGCCCCCACGCGCGCGGCGGTCGGCTTCGAGGAAGTGATCCGGAACCTGGGCGAACTCGGCATTCCGTGCTGGACCACTCACGATACCGATGTCATCGGCACGGACGATCTGCTTACGGACCGCCAGTGGGAGACTGTCGCCCGGATCAACAAGGCCTTGGACGACAACGGCGTCAAATGCTCGATGGTCACTTGCGAAACGTTCTTCCATCCCGTCTTCGCGGCCAGCGCGGCGGCCGAGTCGCCGGAGGTCCGGCAGTACGCAGCGCGCCGACTGGAAAACACAGTCGACATCGGCCACGAACTTGGCGCGCAGTTCGCGGTCTACTGGCCGGGCACGCTGGGCTACATGGTCCAAGGCGCCATCGACGAGACCGACACCCTGCGCTGGTTCGCCGACGGCCTCAACGCCGCCTGCGCCCGCGATCTGGAAGTGTCCGCGAAAAAGGGACGGCCCCCCCTCAAGCACTGTTTGGAAGCCAAGCCGTTCGAGCCCCAGGCCCAGATCATCCTGCCCAGCAGCGACGCGATGCTGGCGTTCATTGCAAGCGGCTTGCTGGACCATCCGGACATGGTCGGCCTGAACCCCGAATACCTGCACGAGCTGATGTGGGGAGGGGCGGTCCGGGCAGTCCTCGCCCGGGCCCTGCTCTGCAAGAAGCTGTTTCATTTCGACATCAATGACGGCTACCCGCTAAAGCACGACGTCGACCTAGGCATCGGCGTGGTGAACCCGCTCGACTGGCTGAACGTGCTCGTCCTGCTGCGCTCCCACGGGTACGAGGGGCCGTTCAATCTCGACTTCAAGCCGCCGCGGACGACTTCCAACTACGGTGTCTGGAAGGTCAGCTTCCCGAGCGCGGTGGACCGCTTCATCACCCTATGGAACATCGCAGGGGAGGTGATGGTGGATCCCGTCATGCAGCAAGCTACCCAGGCCTTGAAGGCAGGGGGCGGGGAGGCCTCGAACGTGAATGAAATCGTGGAAGCGAACAAGGAGCTGCTGACGCTCCACGAATTGATGGCCCACCGCCTCTTCCAGCTGCTGGTAGGCCAGCATCGAGGGAGAGTCTTCGGCGGCTAGCCAACTGCGACGCTACCCAACGGCTGCACAGAAGCAGCTTGGGTGCCCGACCCCGCTCGCCAAATCCGGCGTGAGGCCTGCGGAAAGCGCGGGGAAAATGGCGCGCTCGGGAGGATTCGAACCCCCGGCCTTCTGGTCCGTAGCCAGACGCTCTATCCAGCTGAGCTACGAGCGCGTTTCAAGCCTAATCATATAACACCCGCGCGCGACTCCGGTCGGTGCAGAAGACCGAGTCGGCGAAGCAGGTCCGGGACTGGCAGGCGCGCGGGGCTTTGCACGAAGTGCTTCAGTGCGCGAAACTAATGAAGTCATGCGCGAAGCAGTCATCGTCGACTCCCTCCGTACACCGTTGGCAAAGTCCTTCCGAGGTTCGTTGAACATGACGCGGCCGGACGATCAGGTAGCTCATTGCATCGGCGCCCTGCTCGACAAGTACCCGCAGATCGACCCCAACGAGGTCGGGGACGTGATTCTCGGCTGCGGTCAGCCACACGGCGCCGCGGGCCACAACATTGCACGTATATCCGCATTGCTGGCCGGACTTCCGAGTTCCGTCGGCGGAACTACGGTGAACAGGTTCTGCTCGTCCGGCCTGCAGTCCATTGCAATGGCGGCACACCAGATCATGGCCGAGGGCGAGGACGTGATGCTAGCCGGAGGCGTGGAATCCATCACGATGATGGTTCCGGACAAGTCGCCGCATCCGACACTCAAGGAGACGAAGCCTGGCGTGTACATGGTCATGGGCGTCACGGCAGAGGTCGTGGCCAAGCGCTACGGGGTGAGCAGGGAGGCTCAGGACGAATACGCGCTGCAGAGCCAGCAGCGCACGGCGAAGGCCCAAAGCGCCGGATTCTTCGACGACGAGCTCGCGCCAATGGCCGTGACGCGCGCAGTGGTGGACAGCAAGACCAGGCAGGTAGTCGGCAAGGAGCAGCACGTGCTGTCCGGGGACGAATGCAACAGGCCGAACACCACGATGGAGGGCCTTGCCGGCCTGAAGCCCTATTTTGACCCGCATTCGGGCCAAGGCTCGGTGACCGCGGGGAATTCGTCCCAGCTCTCCGACGGAGCGTCGGTGACGCTCGTGATGTCGAAGGAGCGAGCCGAGCAGCTCGGCATCGCGTACAAGCTGGTCTTCCGCGGCTTCGCAACCTCGGGCTGCGAGCCCGACGAGATGGGGATTGGTCCCGTTCTCGCCGTCCCGAAGCTGCTGCACAAGCACGGCAAGAGCATCGATGACATTGACGTGTGGGAGCTCAACGAAGCGTTCGCGGTGCAAGTGGTGTGCTGCCGGGATCGCCTGGGCATCCCGAACGAGAGGCTCAACCTGAACGGCGGCTCGATTTCCGTAGGTCATCCGTTCGGGATGACTGGGTCGCGATTGGTCGGCACGATTGCGAACGAGATGAAGCGGCGAAAGGCGCCGCTCGGAGTCGTCACGATGTGCGTGGGCGGGGGGCAAGGCGCAGCCGGCCTGTTTGAAGGCGCTTGGTGAGACGGGAAGGCGCTTCGCAATGCGCGCCGTTGAATCCATTGACGCGAGAAATCGGGCGGCTGCGCAATCAGCCTCGCCAAGCCGTGGAATCCTATCGGCCCGTCGGCCCGCGCATTCCCTGCCCCTTCCGACGGAGACCAGCCGGCCCGCCGATAAGGCATCGGGCGCAACAAGCCCGCCCAGCAGACCTCTCGCAGGACTGCTGTCTCGGGCGAGGAGACAGCGCGCGCAGGGCGCGCCGCCCTCCCACGCTATGCGGCCAGGGTCGCTAGAGCTTGCTGCAGGCGTTTGCCGCGCCAGCAGGATCGATCGCGCCGCTGCCGGTCTCGACATGCACGATCTTGCCATCCTTGGCGATTACGAAGGTCGCGCGGCCCGCCATGTTGCGCTCCGCCATCAGCACGTCGTATTGCTTAGCGACGGCGCCGTCCTCGTCGCTGAGGATCGCGAACTCGAGACTCAGCGACTCGGCGAACTTCTTGTTGGTCTCGAGCGGGTCCGTGCTAATACCGAACACGACAGACTCAGATCCCGTAAATGCTTGGATATCAGCCTGATATCCCTTCATCTCGCGTGTTCAACCGCCAGTGAACGCCTTGGGGAAGAACGCAAGCACCACGTTCTTCTTGCCCCGGAAGGAAGATAGCTTGGCATCCATCCCGTCTGTCCCGCGCAGGGTGAAATCGGGCGCCTCGTCGCCGATTGCGAGGGCCGCGAACGCCCGGCTGGAAGCCGCCGCGACAGCACCGGTCAAGATGACCGCACGCCTTGAGATTAGGCTCATGGTATTTCCTTTCTTGCCAGGGAGCGCGATTGGCCGCGTCCCGCCAAGATTCTAGCAGGTTGCGACCAGCGCGCGACCCCGCGCCCGGGAATTCGCATTGACCCGGGCTCATCCTAGTCGTACAATAGGGCAAGTGTTCGATTAGGGGGCATGCCCGTACGTCATGCAGCCTCCCCTGGCCTCCTGAACATCCCGATGGTCTCGCGAAGGATTCCCGGAATCCAGTGTGCATGCCCTCGGCTCGAGTCCGATGTTTGACAACCTCTCGGAAAAACTGCAGCGCGCGTTCAAGAACCTTCGCGGGCAAGGAAAGCTGTCCGAGGAGAACATTCAGGAAGGGCTCAAGCAGATCCGTCTGGCATTGCTCGAGGCGGATGTCAACTTCAGGGTTGTCAAGCAGCTCGTCGCGAACATCGGAAGAAAGGCTCTCGGCCAGGAAGTCCTGACCGCGCTGTCGCCCGCCGAGCAGATCCTCAGAATCGTCAGGGACGAGTTGGTCCGGATCCTTGGATCGCACCAGGCGAAGCTCCGGCGCGCGTCCATTCCGCCATCCGTCTATCTCGTCGTCGGACTGCAAGGTTCCGGCAAGACGACCTCCGCGGGCAAGCTGGCGCTCTGGCTATCGAAGCAGGGACGCAAGCCGCTGCTCGTTTCGGTGGATGTCCATCGGCCCGCGGCCCGCGACCAGCTCGCCATCGTAGCCGGCCAGATCTCCCAGCCCGTCTACCGCGGAGCGGAGCGGGAGACAACGCCGCTGCAGCTTGCCGTCGGCGCTCTGCGCGAGGCCAGGCAGACGGGCCGGGACGCGGTGCTGGTCGATACGGCCGGGCGCCTGCACCTGGACCAGCAGCTCATGGACGAGCTCGAGCAGCTCAAGGCCGAGCTTTCCCCGGCCGAAATCCTGTTCGTCGCGGACGCCATGACGGGCCAGGACGCTGTCAAGTCGGCCGCGGAGTTCCACAGCCGACTCGATGTTTCCGGCGTGATTCTGTCGAAGATGGACGGCGACGCGAGGGGCGGCGCGGCCCTTTCGATCCGGCATGTTACCGGCTGCCCGATCAAGTTCCTAGGCGTCGGCGAGAAGCCCAAGGCGTTCGAGGTCTTCCACCCCGAACGGATCGTCTCGCGCCTGCTTGGGATGGGCGACATGCTGACGCTCATCGAGAAGGTCGAGCAGGAAATCGACCAGAAGCAGGCGCGCGAGATGCAGGATCGCATGCTTGCCAACCAGTTCACGCTGGAGGACTTCCGGAAGCAGCTGAGGCAAGTCAAGAAACTGGGATCGCTCCAGTCGCTGATCGACATGCTTCCTAGCGCGGGGCCGTTCAAGCAACTGCAGGCAGCCGACATCGATCCCAAGCAACTCGTGCGCACCGAGGCGATCATCAACTCGATGACGGCCAAGGAGCGGGCCAACAGCGACATCCTTAACGGCAGCCGCCGCCGGCGCATCGCCACTGGAAGCGGCACGACCGTGCAGCAGGTCAATCAGCTTCTGAAGCAGTACCGCCAGGCCCGAGAAATGGTGCGCGGCGTACTTCCGGGCGGGGTGCCTGCCGGGCGGATGGCCACTCGCCGAAGGAAGCGAAGCAGGAGACGCAAGCGCGGGCGGGGGCCGCGCTCGCATCGCAGGAGGTCGAGGCCAGCTCGGCCCGGCAGCATGGACATTGGAGGCTGCCGGGCCACTAGCGTCGCCTAGTTGATTTTCGGAGGAAACGATGGTTGCAATACGTCTGTCCCGGACCGGGGCCAAGCAGAAACCCAGCTACCGCGTGGTGGTGATCGACAAGCGTCGCGCCAGGGACAGCAGGAATCTCGAGATCGTCGGGCACTACAACCCGCGCCCGGACCCGATCGAGCTGGTGCTCAAGCGTGACCGCATCAAGTACTGGATGGGCGTGGGGGCTCAGCCGTCAGAGACGGTGAAGCGGCTCATGAGGCATTTCGACAAAGTGATGGCTCCCGAGCCCGTCGAGGAGCCCAAGGACGAGAAGGCCGCGCCGGTCGAGGCAGCGCCGGAGGAGAAAGTCAGTGCCGCCGCGGAGTCGACGCCCGCGGCGCCAGGGCAGCCCGTCGAATTGGCGCCCGGCGAGGAGTCCGAAGATCCGGAACTCGATATCGACGAGACGCTCATGGACGCGCAGTAGCGCTTGCATCCCGGAGCCCGCTGCAGGGGCCTCGGACGGATAGCAATCCCTGGGACCCACGGGCCAGCAACTGGCGATGTTTGATTCGAGTGAACGTGGAACCGACAGGAGGGGGAGAGATGGGACAGGACACGGAATCGGTGGTCGAGCTGGTGGAAGTCATCGCCAAGTCTCTCGTAGACGCACCCGGCGAGGTGTCCGTCGAAGCCGTGGACGGCACGCAGAGCTGCGTTGTGGAGTTGTCGGTGCATCCTTCGGACCTTGGCAAGGTGATCGGCAAGAAGGGTCGCACAGCCAAGTCGATTCGGACGCTACTAGGCGCAGTGAGCATGAAGTACAACCACCGTTACACGCTGGAGATCCTCGAGGACGCTTAGGCGGCGGCGATGCGCGCGATAACCCGCACATGAAGGAGGATGCCGAGTACCTGACGATCGCCAGAATCACCCGCCCCCGGGGCAACAAGGGCGAAGTCGCCGCGGATGACCTAGTCGGCAAGATGCGCTTTTTCGAACCGGGCAGCGCGGTGCAGGTGGTGCTCCCGAGCCGCGCGAGGCTACAGCTTGAAATCGAACGGGCATGGCAGCACAGGGGGCGGCTGATCCTCAAATTCGCTGGATTCGGATCGATTCCCGATGCCGAGTGCTTGCGGCTTGCCGAAGTGCAGGTGAAGAGGGATTCCCTGGAGCCGCTTCCGGAAGGGGAGTACTACTTCGAAGACTTGGTGGGGTGCGCTCTGGTGGATGACGCAACGGGGCGAGAAGTGGGGTCGATAGCGGAGGTCTACGAACCCCCTGGAGGCGTCTTGCTCTTGTCCGTCGTCGATGAGGAGCGAAAAGAGATGCTCGTGCCGTTCGCGAACGAGATTTGCACGGAAGTCGACATCGAATCGAAGCGCGTCATAGCGCGCTTGCCAGATGGGATGGAAGATTTGAAGGCCTGAAGTGCGGTTCCATATCGTGACGATTTTTCCGGAATTCTTCCGGGACCCGTTCTCTTTCGGCATCCTGAGCCGAGCGAGGGATGCGGGGCTGGTGGACATCAGCATTCACGATCTGAGGGACTGGACATCGGACGCTCATCGTACTGTCGATGACAGGCCGTTCGGAGGCGACCAGGGCATGGTGATGAAGATCGAGCCGATCGACGCGGCGCTGGCCGATATCCGGTCCCAGTGCGCGAACGGCGAGGCCTGGACCGTCCTGCTGTCCGCTCAGGGGCACATCTTCGACCAGTCGTCGGCCCAGCGGCTGGCAGCAATGGACGAGGTAGTCCTCCTCTGCGGACGCTACGAGGGAGTCGACGAGCGAGTGGCGCAGCATCTGGTGGACGAGGAGCTTTCGATCGGCAATTATGTCCTGAGCGGCGGAGAGTGGGCTGCCGGAGCGATCGTGGACAGCGTGACGAGGCTTTGTCCGGGCGTAGTGGGCAACGAGGCCTCAACCAGGCTCGAGTCGTTCGCCCCGCTCGAGGGGGGCGGAATCGGGATCCTAGACCACCCGCAGTACACTCGACCGGCAAGTTACGTCTCGCCGCGCGCTCCCGGGGAGCCTTGGGACGTGCCGCAAGTGCTGCTGAGCGGCCATCATGGAGAGGTGGCCCGCTGGCGTCGCCAGGCGGCCCTGCAGAAGACTCGCGAGAATCGACCGGATCTGCTGTGGGAGATGGGGCCGGCTCGAGTCGAACAACCGGATCAGGCAAACGAGAAGAATCGAGAGTGATCCCGCCGCGGCGGGAACCCAATACGGGATACTGGAGAGAGCGACATGCAGAACGCGATCATCGCAGAGATCGAAAAGGCTCACCGCAAGCCCCCCGAGGCCATGACGATGCTGGAGCCTGGCAACCAGATCAAGGTCCACGTGAAGATCAAGGAAGGCGAGAAAGAGCGCATCCAGATCTTCGAGGGGATCCTGCTGGCCCGCAACAACACGGGCATCCGCGAGACGATTACGGTGCGAAAGGTGAGTTTCGGCCAAGGCGTCGAGCGCATTTTCCCGCTGCACTCGCCGGTCGTGGAGAAGATCGAGGTTGTCAAGCGCAACAGGGTGCGACGCGCCAAGCTCTACTATCTGCGCAAGCTCAAGGGCAAAGCCGCGCGCCTGAAGGAACGGGCGTGGCGGTAGGGATCTAGAGCCTCGGTCACATTGTCCGATGCCAGCGCGTGCGGCGCTTTCGCGTACGCGGTTCGGTCAGAGCAGGGCGCGCGGACACTGGACTCGGTCAAGCAGCCCGAAACCCTCCCGCCCAATTGTCTTGCGGCCAACTGGCCTGCTCCTGAAAATGCACGAAGCGGAATGCCGAGCGAGCTGAGTCACCCGGAATGCGATCTCGGCGTTTTCGGAGTGACCTAATGCGTCGACCGTGACCTGCTTCCAAGGACTCACGCCTCCAAGCGCCCGAAAGGGCGACCGGGCTTCGCGGGAAGCGCCATATGGCCGGGCACGCGAGGCCGGCTGCTCGGCGCGCGCGAATCGGCGTGACTCCCCGGGCTCCGTGATAATTCGGCCGGGGATCACTGATTCCTGACGCTTTCCCCCAGCCACCGGATCTTCTCTCCTCCGATCAACGGCAATGACAGGATCGCGTTATTGGAGTGGTCGAAGGCGACCTTCGCAAGACGGGCTGCGTGCGGGCGAAAGACGACCAAGGAGCGTTCCGCGTTCGTCACGCCGCCGCCAATCACGTCTCGCAGCAATTGGCCAAGTAATGTCCCCGGGGCGACTTGCTTGCTGAATCCGTTGACTTCAACGGTCACGAAAAGGTTGAACGAGAGTTCGCGCGGGCCCACCGAGCACCAATCCTCTGCGTCGCGTGCAAGACAACGGCTCGGATCCTCGATCACGCTTGCGGATCGCGCCTCCAACTCCCTGCGCGTGGGCGCTTTGACGAACAGCAGGTCGTGATCGTGCGCCTCGGCCACCCGAATTAGGTAGATCATCCGCATGAACCGAACGTCCGACAAGAAAGCAAACCCTGTCGCCTGTGGCGCGTCGAGTGACTCGACTTCCCCGCTCTGGAAAAATTTGGTCCGTTGGTGCTGGAATCGAAGGGCTCCGTCTCCGCCGGCTCGAACGGCAAACCAGCTTTCCTCGTATCCGAGTAGATCTGGAGAAGAACGAACCGCAATGTTCAACGTGCCGTGCGACCCGGCTTGCTTGCTGGCGACAGAAGCCACAGCGGAGCGTTCGGCGCTAGGCCCGTCTCTGAAAACCGGCCCGACGACTCTCAGTTCTTGTCCTGGATGGAAATCCATGAATTCCGAACCAGCGATCTTGCCAAACTGCACGCTATAGGTGTGTCTGAGGCGCAGGGGAAATGACTGTGCAATTCGCGAGACGAACGACCGGGCTTGCCCCTGCGGAATGCACCCCCGTTCCCTCAACAAGTCCGACCATCGACCGAGCCAGCCGGCGGGACGCACGGCTAGCGTTCCTCGGTCAACCACGATCTTGAGTGCCCTGCCTCGCGGTCTGGTCGACAAGCCGGCCTCGTCCAGGCGGCAATCGGCTTGCCGATCCGGCATCTGGACGCTGAAAGTCCGTGAACGAATGTCCGCGGCTTTAACGCCGGGCGGCACCAGCACGGCGTTTGCGCGCTCGCCTAGGAGTCGATACGACCGGCTCGCGCAGCTGCAAGCACAAAGCAGGAGGACGGCGCATGCCAGAGCGAGTTCGATCACGCCGCGTGATCTTGTTCCGCTAGATCTGAACACGGACCGCACCTCGCGCTGACGGTGCGATTCCCACGCGCTCCCTCCCCGCGCGGTCATTACCTAGAGGCTGCGAAGGTGGAAGCCGCCATCCACGTCAATGACTTGGCCCGCGGAGTAGTCCAGACCGCCGTTGGCGACTGCCCGGACGGCCTTCGCGACGTCTTCCGGTTGTCCCAAGCGACCTTGCGGGAGCAACCCTTCCGCCGCCAGCTTCCTGTACATCTTGAGAACCGGCTTGACCATGTCGGTCTCGATGATGCCGGGCCGGACTTCAAACACTCCGACGCCCTCGCCGGCCAGCCTGGTGGCGTACAATTGCGCCGCCATGCTCAGGCCGGCTTTCGAAATGCAGTACTCGCCGCGGCTCGTCGATGCCGTGTAGGACGAGATCGAGGTGATGAACACAATTCGCCCGGCACCAGCCTTTGCCATCATCCCGGCGACCTTCTGCGTCAGGAAATACGGCCCCCGCAGATTCGTGTCCAGGACTTCCGCGAAGCTCTCTTCGGTCGCCTCCAAGATGTCGTTGCGCTCGCGAGGGGCCATGCCCGCATTGTTGACGAGCAAATCGATGCGCCCGTATTCGTCGCGCAGGCAGCGCGCGACTGCGTCCCGATCAGCTCTCGAAGCAACATCCATCTGGAAGATGGCGGCCCCGCATTCCCTTTTCATGCTCTGGGCAGCCTTCAAGTTGCCGCGGTAAGTTCCGAGGACGCGGTGGGTCCTGGCCAGCTCGATGGCAATAGCCCTGCCGATGCCTCGACTCGCGCCGGTAACAAGGGCTACAGGTAATTCATCAGTCATCGCAGGGAACTCCGGAAACGCTCCGCCTTCAATGGCAGGTATTCGGCCGGCAAGAGGCGCTACGCAAGCACCGGTCGCAAGATCTCGCCATGCACATCCGTGAGGCGGAAGTGCCGCCCTTGGTACTTGAACGTCAGCTTCTTGTGGTCCACTCCTAGCAGGTGCAGGATCGTCGCATGCAGGTCGTGGACGCTTACCGGGTTCTCGGCAACATTGTACGAGTAGTCGTCGGTGGCGCCGTACGTCACGCCGCCCTGCACGCCGCCGCCGGCAAGCCAGATCGAGAAGCACCGGGGATGATGGTCCCGTCCGTAGCTGTCGGCGGTGAGCTTGCCCTGGCAGTAAACCGTTCGACCGAACTCGCCCCCCCAGACGACCAGCGTGTCGTCCAGCATGCCGCGCTGGTCGAGGTCCTTGATCAGAGCGGCGGAAGCCTGATCCGTCTGAGCGCACTTGTTGGCGACGTTCATGGGCAGCCTGCTGTGGTGATCCCAGCCCCTGTGGAAGAGCTGAACGCAGCGGACCCCTCGCTCCACCAGTCGCCGAGCGAGCAGGCAGTTGCTGGCATAGCTTCCCGGCTTGCGGGAGTCCTCGCCGTACATCTCGAAGACATGTTCCGGCTCTGACGCCATGTCCGTCAGCTCGGGGACCGAGGCTTGCATGCGGTACGCCATCTCGTACTGGGCGATGCGATTCTCAATCTCGGGATCGCCGTACTCGTCCCAATGCAATCGATTGAGCGCCGACAGATCCTCGAGGTAGTGGCGGCGGTCGTCGCGCGAGAAACCATCCGGATCGTTCAAGTACAGAACGGGCTCGCGGCCCGCCCGGAACTTCACGGCTTGGTAGCGCGTCGGAAGGAAGCCGCTGCCCCATAGGCGGGAGTAGAGCGGCTGCCCGGAACTGCCGAGAGACACCATCACCACGAATGCCGGCAAGCTGCTGCTCTCGCTCCCCAGCCCGTAAGAGAGCCAAGAGCCCAGGCTCGGGCGACCGGCCAGCTGGTGGCCCGTCTGCAGGAAAGTGATCGCGGGATCGTGGTTGATCTGTTCCGTATGCATCGACCGGATCACCGCGATCTTGTCGGCAATCGAGGCGATGTGCGGCAGCAGCTCGCTGAACTCCTGCCCCGACGCGCCGTGGCGGGCGAAGGAGAACGTGGACGGGGCAACCGGGAAACTAGTCTGGGCCGCCGTCATGCCGGTCAGGCGCTGCCCGCCCCTGATCGAATCGGGCAGCTCGGTCCCCTGCCGATCCCGCAGCCCCGGCTTGGGGTCGTACAGATCCATCTGGGAGGGACCGCCGGACTGGAACAGGTAGATCACCCGCTTCGCGCGCGGGGCGAAATGCGGCACGCCGGGCAGACCTGCCTGTCCGGGGGCTGCGTCGAGGTCCCGGGCAAGAAGGTTCGACAGGGCGGCGATTCCTAGGCCGCCAGCGGTGCGCGAGAAGAAATGTCTCCGCGTCAGCTCGAGGTCAAATTCGGTCGTCACGGCTTATTCCCTCGTAATTGTCTCGTCGAGATTCAGCAGCATGCTGGCGACTGCTGTGTAGGCTGCCAGCTCGGTCGTTTCGAGCGAGTCATCCCGCGGATGCTCGCCAGTTGCCAGGTAGCGCTCCGCATCTTCCGGCTTCGTCTTGTACCGGTCGCGGTAGCGATACAGGCTGGATCGAAGGATGCCCGATTCCTGGCTCGAGGACGGGCGGGCCGTCGCAAGCAGGAACCCGTATTCCAACCGCTGCTCATCGGTCTCCCCGCCCTCGCGCAGCATGCGCTCGGCATACAAGCGGGCAGCTTCGCTATAGGTGGGATCGTTCATCAGGTTGAGCGCTTGGATGGGCGTGTTGGTTCGGACTTCGCGCACCACGCAGGTCTCCCTGGGGGCCGCGTCGAAGGCCAGCATGGCTGGCGGCCCCAGGGTCCTCTTCCAATAGGTGTAAAGGCTGCGCCGGTAGAGCTTGTCACCGTGGTCGTTCTCGTAGGCACCCCAGTTCGACAATTCCTTCCATAGCCCTCCCGGCTGGTAGGGCTTGACGGAGGGGCCCCCAGAGTCTGGCGATAGCAGGCCCGCTATGGCCAGGGCCTGGTCCCGGATCGACTCCGCCGGCAGCCTCTGCCTCGTTGCGCGCGCCAACAGCACGTTCCCCGGATCCCTTTCGAGCGCTTCGGCGGTCACCTTCGACGCTTGGCGGTAGGTGGCGCTCGTAGCGATCGTCCGCAAGAGGCCCTTGACATCCCAGCCGCTAGCTACAAACTCCCAGGCCAGCCAGTCCAGCAGCTCGGGGTGGGTGGGCGCGGCGCCTTGCGAGCCGAAGTCCTCCACGGTGGCGACGATCCCGCTCCCGAAAAGCATTTGCCAGAATCGATTGACGGTAACGCGAGCCGTCAGCGGGTGGGAAGGGTCGGTGAGCCAGCGCGCCAAGCCAAGCCGGTTGTTCGGCTCGCCCGCGGGCATGGGGGGCAGAGCCGCCGGCAATCCCGGATCGACGCGGTCGCGCGGCGCGTCGAACGACCCTCGAAACAGGATATGCGTGGGGCGGAGGTCAGCGCGCTCTTCCATGACCATCACGGTCGGTAGCGAAGCGACGAAGTCTTCCCTCTCGAGCAGCAGGCCCCGCAGCTCGCTCCACGACACGGCCAAGCCCTCGGGCGCGGCGAGCTCCAAGAATGCCCGGCGCAACTTGCGCCGCTGGGCCGCCGTGCGGCTTGCGCGGGGCATGACAGAAATTTCCGCGGCTGTCTCCGCGACGGCCACCATAGCCGCATCCTCGGCGCTCAACGCTCGGGAGTACACTCGCACGTCGTCGATCAATCCCCGGAAGCGGTCGCCCGGCTGCGGTCCGTAGCCGATGCGCAACGGCTCGTCGACTTTCGTGGCGTTCAGCGACTCATCGATGAGCGATTTCGCGGCGGCCCGCCGGCCGTTGACGTAGAGCCGCATTCCATCGGTGTTCCGGGTGCCGTCGTACGTGCCCGCAACATGCGTCCACTCGCCTAGGGGAATCGCTTCCTCGGACTCGACTCGCGTCCGGTCCGAAATACTGGCGGTATCCAGCCGCAGCTGAAGTCTTCCGTCGACCAGAAACAGGCCGTAGCCCTTAGGGCCGTCGGCCATGTAGCGAGCGACGATGCCGCCAGTGCCGTTCTCGGCACGAATCCACGCCGACAGCGTGAACGGATCGTAGAAGTCGTAGTCAGCAATGTCGCCGAGGCTGAAGTAGCGCCGGCCGTCGAGCCGCGCGGCCCGCCCGGACCGGCCCTCCTCCGCCGAGCCTGCCTCGTCGAACGTCCGGCGAGCGACGAGCCGATCCGAGTAGGCCCACTGCCCGATACCTGGCGGCAAAGCCGGGCCGGCGACGGCTTCCTCGATCTCCGTTTCGCGGTTCTCAAACTCGGTCTCAAGCCGCTCGATGCGCTGGTCGATGGCGTCGAGCCGGGCCTGCTGCTCCAAGGTGGGCGCATGCAGGATAGGCGGCGTGTTGCCGTACTTGTAATAGCGGCCCCGGTCGGACACATTGTTGAAGTAGGCGTAGAACTGGTAGAACTCCTTCTGGGAAACCGGGTCGTACTTGTGGTCGTGACAGCGAGCGCAGCCCATCGTCAAGCCAAGCCAAACCGTCGCGGTGGTCTCCAGGCGGTCCACGGCGTACTCGACTTGGTACTCGTCCGGATCGGTCCCGTTCTCGGCATTCCCGCGATGATTGCGATTGAAACCGGTTGCGACGAGCTGCGAGAGCGTCGGGTCCGGCAGCAAGTCGCCTGCCAATTGCTCGACGGTGAACTGATCGAACGGCATGTTGCCGTTGAACGCTTCGATGACCCAGTCGCGCCACCGCCACATGTCGCGCGGCCGGTCATTCTGGTAGCCGTTCGTGTCGGCATAGCGGGCCGCTTCCAGCCAGCGGAACGCCATGCGCTCGCCGAATCGCGGCGATGCCAGCAGGCGCTCGACCACGCGCTCGTAAGCTGCCGGGGAGTCATCCGCCAAGAAACCATGCACCTCCGCCGGAGTCGGCGGCAAACCCGTCAAGTCAAGCGTGACCCGTCGCAGGAGCGTTGCACGCTGTGCCGGGGGGGACGGCTCGATATTCCCGTCACGAAGGCGCTCGAGGACAAACCGGTCCACCGGATTCAGCCTCCGTCCGTCGGATCGGGCTCCTTCGTCGGTCGGCCTGCGGGGAGGCTCGAACGCCCAATGCCCGGACCACGGGGCGCCCTCCTGCACCCAATTCCTTAGCTTCGCGATCTCCGCTGGGCTCAAAGGCGCGTGGCCCATGGCTTCCGGGGGCATCCGCCGGGCCGCTTCGGTAGCTTCGACGCGACGCACGAGCTCACTCTCTTCGGGCTTGCCGCGCACGATCGCAAAGCCGCCGCCGGCCAGCGGCGCGAAGGCGCCTTCCTCCATATCGAGTCGCAGCGGCGACATCCTCGTAGCCTCGTCGGGGCCGTGGCACGCGTAGCAGCGATCAGAAAGTATCGGCCGCACGTCGGCATGGAAATCCACCGCGGCCGCGCAGGGAACTGCCCCTGCGGAAACGCAGATCAGAACGGATGCAAGAAGAGTCGGGCGAGGCACCGCAACAATATTGTACTCAGAGGGCGCTCGATCCGGCGAGCATCAGCGGTCGCCAAGACCGTCTTTCTAAGAGCCCGGGCACCCCGAAACGATCATTTCGGGAAGAAGGGGACGAGCCGGCGGATCTCCTTCTCGTCCGGCTGGATTCCGTATTCAGTGATCTCGAACGCCTCGGCATGGCGGATTTGGGCGGCCGCGTCACCGTAACGCGCCCGCGCGGACGCCCGCCAAGCTTCCGGCATCGAGAATCGGCGCACGGATTTGAGCCACTCGAGGCGCCCCTGCGGATCCTTCGGCACCTGGTCTAGAGCGCCGGCGTGCCACGGCAGCCACTCGTAGAACTGCGAGACATGGGCATCCATTGCCGCGTACTTGTTCTCGATCACATCATCGATCGACACCACGATGTCGGGCCGGAACGGCTGGGGCCTGGCAAACCGATCGGAGAAATACAGGAAAAGAGGGTTCTTGCGGATCGCCGGCGTGTCGCTGGCGATGTTCGGCACGGTGACCATGTAGGAGGCGTCCTGGACCAGGATGCCAGTGTAGCGGTGGTCCGGATGGTAGTCGTTCGGGCGGGGAGCAATCACGATGTCCGCGTTCCACGCGCGAATCCTGCGGATGATCTGCAAGCGCACATCCAAGCTCGGCACAAGCTCCCCGTCGTGGTTGTCGAGGACCTCGTACTCGATGCCCAGCCTGCGCCCCGATTCCAGGGCCTCCGCCCGGCGCCGCGCGGCCAGCATCCCGCCGCCCTCGGCTTGATGCCCGGCGTCTCCGTTCGTCACCGAGACGAACTTGACCATGTGCCCGCCGGCGGCATACTTGGCCGCGATTCCTCCGGCCTTGATGTCGCAATCGTCGGGATGCGCGCCTATCGCGATGACGCGAATGGGATCGGCGGAAAGTTGTGCAGCGGTCAACATGGCTAGGGCAAGCAGCTTTCGGATAGCGGACACGGTGGACTGGCTCCTTTCACCGGGTCTCGGCACCGCCGAACGGCCATTCCCTCTGGCGCCAAGCAATCGCCAAGTATACTGCAACCCCGAGCAGCAGCGTGCCAATCCCGAACAGGATGAAGGACCGACCCAGCGACAGGAACACATAAATATAACCGACGAGAGAAACAATGGCGGGCAGCGGATAGGCCCACATCTCGAATGGCCTGCGGATGTCGGGGCGACGGGCGCGGATCAGGAAAAGGGCGATCGTATGCCCGATGAACTGAATCAGGATGCGCGCCGCCATGAGCGCCTTGATCACTTGGTCAAGGCTGAAGAAGCTCGCCGCGATCGCGCCGGCTCCGATTAGGAGCAGCGACCGGTGGGGGAATTCCTTGGTGGGGTGCAGCGCCGCAAGCTGCCGGAAAAACACGCCGTCGCGCGCTGCGGCGTAGGGCACGCGGGAATAGCCAAGCAGCAGCGCGAAGATCGAGCCGAACGCGGTGACCACGATCATCCCCGCGAGCAGCTTCGCGGCGGTCGGCCCGTACACTCGCTCCACGAACAGAGCGCCCAGGAACTGCGACTCCATGGCCTCGCGCCACGGCACGACACCGATGAAGCTGAAGGAGATCGCGATGTCGATCGCGGCGACGCCGAGAATCGAGTACAGCACCGCTCGCGGGATCGTGCGGCCGGGATCGCGTACCTCGGCCCCCAGGTAACAGACTTGGTAGTAGCCTAGGAACAGGTAGAGCACCTCGGCCGAGCCTTCGCCGAGCCCGAGCAGGAAATCGAAATCGAGTCGCAGAGCGTCTTCCGGCAGGGAGAAGGCGAGAGCCGGATCAAAGTGAAGGATCCCGGTGAGGATGACCCAGCCCGTCGTCAGCAGCATCACGCTCCACAGCCCGAACATCAGCTTCGCGATGTCGTCAATTCGCCGGTACAGGGCGACGACCAGCAACGCGCAGATCCCAGCCGCCAGCAGCTTGCCTTCGAATGCGGTCAGGTCCGGCAGGAACACGCGCAGGTACTGGACCAGGCCGATATTCCCGCTGGCGATTTCCAGCGGGCCGGCGAACAGGACCTGCCACACGAACAGAAACGCCAGCATGCGCCCCCACTTCTTCGGACCGAACCCTTCCCGCAGGAAGACGTAGGTCCCGCCCGAGGCGGGCTTGGCGGCACCGAGTTCGGCCACAACCATCCCGTCAGCGAGAGCAATCACCGTGCCAACCGCCCAAGCAAGATACGCTTGCGGCCCGCCCAAGGTCTTGAGGATCAAGGCAATCGCGATGAATGGGCCGATCCCCACCATGTTGGACATGTTGATGGTGGTGGCGTTCAGGAGCCCCAGCCTGCGTTGCATACCGTTCATGAGCGTGCCGACCTCGGCGCAACCGGTAGCCTACCATTCACGGGAACCTCATCAGGCGCTCACAGGTCCCCGGCAGCCTCTGTGCGGGGCCCCTCATTGACACCGAGCCCATCGCGCGGCCGCGGGGGCCCGTCCGGCTCGGGCGAGTCAATGTGCGTGTCGAACAGGGGGAGCCAGCAGGACTCGCGGCCGTTCCTGACAGCATCGCCGACCCAGCGGCTCCGCTGGCTGATCGCGAGCAGTCCCGTAACGCGTGCGGATCAACTGCACAAGGATTGCTTGTATCGGATTGCTAGCTAGGCAGTTAGACCTGATCAGGCGCGCCATGATCCGAAGTGAACGGACTCGTTGGCCAGCTCGAATAGGGATTCATAGCGATCTTGGGGCGCATACTACACTAGGGCCAAAATGAGGGGTTGCTTCCCAAGAATTAATTCGATTGCGACCGTTGTTCCCCCCAACCGGATCGCCCAGGACGACGCTAGGGAATTCAGTGCACGCCTCTGGTCGGTCCGTCGCGATGATCGCCGACTCGGCGTGTTCGGCAACGCCGGAATCGACTGGCGCTATATCTGCGAGGACGTGAGCTGGTACCAGCGCAGGGCGCACGGCTTCGAAGAGAGAAACCGCGCGTACCTTGACCACGCGTTGGCCCTGCTGGAGAAGGCCGCCATCAAGAGCTTGCAATCCGCCCGCCTCGAACCCCGCGATATCGACTTGATCGTCACGGTTTCCACGACCGGCATCGCGACGCCGAGCTTGGATGCGCGGCTGATGGAGAAGCTACCGTTTCGGCGCAATGTGGGTCGTTTGCCCGTATTCGGCCTCGGATGCGCGGGGGGCGTGATGGGATTGGCGCGGGCCGCCCAATGCGCCCAGGCGCAGCCGCACAGTCGTGTCTTGTTTCTTGGCGTCGAGCTCAATACTCTTTCGTTCAGCCCGACGGACATGTCGAAAAGAAACCTCATTGCTGCTGCCCTGTTCTCCGACGGTGCGGCCGCTGCCGTCCTGACTCACGGCGGCCAGGGGCCGGCGCTCACCTCGTGGGGCGAATATACTTGGCCGGATTCCCTCGATGTCATGGGATGGGATGTCGGAGACGATGGACTAGGCCTGCTCATGTCGTCCAGCATTCCATCGATCGTCAAGTCTCGACTGCGAAGCGTGGCAGAAGGCTTTCTGGCCTCCGCCGGGCTAGCCCTAGACGATATTGACGATTTCTGCTGCCATCCCGGCGGGGCGAAGGTGCTGGACGCGATCGAAGACGCTTTCGGCCTTTCCAAGGGAGGCCTCGTGCAGTCGAGGGCTGTCTTGCGCGAATTTGGAAACATGTCTTCCGTGACGGTCCTGTTCGTGCTAGAGAGAGCCCTTCGCGAGGCCAAGGCCAAACGCCGCTTGGTGACGAGCTTGGGACCGGGGTTTACGGCCGCGTTCGCGATCCTGGAATCGGACTGACAGAACATCTGCCCGATGAGCCCGTTGTACGCCGTCGTTGCATTCATCGTCGTCCAGCGCCTGTTAGAACTTGCCGTTTCTAGGCGCAATGCAAGGACCCTGCTGGCGCAAGGCGGTATCGAGTTCGGCCGCGGCCATTACCCGCTGATCGTCGCGCTGCATGCCGGTTGGCTGCTCGCCCTGGTCAGCTTGGTAAGCGTCGACGCGCCGCTCTCGATGCCGTTGCTCGCGGTATTCGCCCTCCTGCAGGTCGCTCGCGCATGGACACTGAAGACACTGGGCCGGTTCTGGACAACCCGCGTGGTCGTGCTGCCGCGGGGACAGCGCATTCGAACCGGTCCCTTCCGGTTCATCGATCACCCGAACTACCTGATCGTGTCGATCGAAATCGCGGTTGTGCCTCTGATGTTTGGCGCTTGGCAGCTCGCCGCAGCGGCGTCCGTGCTGAATCTTCTCGTGCTGCGCAATCGAATCCGCGTTGAGAACCGAGCTTTGGCAAAGTACTACGGCAGTTGAGGGGCGAATGCATTCTGGCCCGCTCGGCGCCGTCATGCTTGGCTGCGCGCGAACTCATCCGAGAAAGGCCCCAACCGTGCGGGGATGGTCTTCGGCTAGTAGCCGGACGCCTCGAATTCCGCGGCGGCGTCTCACAGTGCTGTCGCTGCGACCAGTGCGCTCTTCACTTCGGCAAGCTCGCGTCGTCGAATTGGCCGGCGGCAAGGCCGGGCATTGTGAAAGAGCCTGGCCGTCGATGCTCGAAGCGCTTCTCCCCCTCACTTTCGAGCTGGATTCATCGGGGGCCAAAGCGAGCTAGGGGCTCCATTCGGTCGGCGGGCGCTCCGTGGTCGCGGACGCCGATAGAGAAAACTGTATCTCCGAGGTGTTGCTACGCTAAGGAGAGGGGTGAATCCCCGCCGGTACAGCGACTGTCTTTGCATTAGAGAGTCAGCGGGCGGAGCGTCGGTCGCTTGTTACCCCGCTAGGCGCGGAAGGAACGGATTTAGCAGGTTGGGGTGGTAGCTCAGTTGGTAGAGCAACGGCCTTTTAAGCCGTGGGTCCCGGGTTCGAGTCCCGGCCGCCTCACCATAACCCTGATCGTGCAACTCTGATCAGGTTCCTCACAGCGACTGCTTACTGTCCGGGAGTGTTCCAGGTGGTGCCCGGAGCGAAAGGGTAAATGCGCTGCGCGCGCACAGCGCGGCCGGGCCGGTCTCGGTCAGTGAGCCGACCGTCATCCAAGACGAGCCGACCGTTGACAATCACGTAGCGGATTCCTTCAGGGCCCCGGGCGGGATCCGCATAGGTGCCCCGGTCAATGACCGTAAGCGGGTCAAACACGACAATATCCGCGTCAGCGCCGGGTCTGAGACGACCCTTGTTGCGCATCGCGGGGACTCGCTTCTCGAGCCGTTGCGCCGGCATGAGCGTCATCTTGCGAATAGCGTCCGCCAGAGTCAGGGCCTTCTCCTCTCGAACGTACCGGCCAAGCACCCTTGAAAACGTCCCGAACGACCGCGGATGTGCCCGGCCGTCGCTCAGCCACATCCCGTCGCTGGCGATGATCACGAGCGGGCTCGCGATGGCGTGGCGCACGCTCTCCTCTTTGTACAGTGGCGGCATGATGATTGTGCCGCCCATGCGACGCCTCTGTGGAAAGGTCTCGCGCGTTAGCGTCTCGCCGGTCTGCACCCAAATGAATTGCGCCAGCTGCTCGTCGGAATACTTCTCCTCCCAATCATTGAAAAGGTGGGATTGGATCAAGGTGGAGCCGCGATTGTATGGATACGCTTCCGTGGTAAGGTCCACTCCAGACGCGCGGGCCCTCTCGATCAGTGCCAAGTAGTCGAGCACCCGGTCGCGGGCACTGCTGTTGAGATGCACGACATGCGCCTGCGCGCCTGTCTCGCGGGCTGCCGAGATCACTTCCTCCAAGTTGGCGAAAGTCTCTAAGTCCGTACGCATATGCACGTGGCAGCTTGCTCCGTAACGGGCCGCGATCCGGAACATTTCCACAATTTCCTCGCGCGTCGCGCCGGGGGTGTACGCCAACCCGAAACCCACCGCCAAGGCACCTTGCTCCAGGCCGCGCTTGACACGCCGCTGCAATTGGCCTATCTGCTGTTCGGTGAGCGCCACCGCCAGGGACTCGCCCGAGAGGCCGGGATTGCGCCCCAACACGGTGAGCTGGCGCGAATAGGGGTGAGAAATGCTAGCTCCGAAGTTGACTAGTGCCTTGCCCTGCCGATCCTGGTACCAAGCATCGATATCCTCGACACCTATCTCGAGTTCAAGAGCCGTGGTGATTCCGTCCCGAACCTGCGCTTCGTAGTTGGCGAGGCTCTGCCCGTGCTGGTGAAGGTCGATGAATCCGGGAGCGACCACCAGTCCGGCAGCGTCGATGCTGCGTGCCGCTTCCAGAGGGCCTTCGCTGATCGCTGCGACGCGACCGGCGACGATTCCTACATCCCGTATGAGGTCCAGTCCCGATTCGGGGTCGATCACGCGACCCCCGCGAATCACCAGATCGAAACTGACCTGCGCGGATAGGGTCGCCGCCCAAACTAGGACCAGAATTGCGATTCGGCTCACGGGGCTGATTATGACACCAGCCGGGGTTTACGAAAGGAGCGCAGCCGTTCTCGAGGGGACCTCGGGGAAGGTGCGAAAGGCCCTGAGACCCCGGGGCGGTGGTCAAGACTCGAACAACCATTCACCGATACGGCTCGCAGCTCTGCCTGCGATCCAGCGGGCGGGGGGAAGTCTTGCTACGCCGCAGGAGATTGGAACTGCGCTCGCGTCATGACAACTCTGGGCGGCACGCGGAAGCCCCCGGCTTCGATCCATTGTTCGCAGGGCCACGCCTTGCGCGGCCAGCGGTTCTCCGAGAGTCTGCTGGGAAAGGGTCGCGGACAGGACGCCGGACCCCGAATGACACGACCTGATGGGGAACCTCAGTCGTTGCCCCCTGTTCGACGGGCTGCGCCCGTCTGGGTTCGAATCAGGAATACGCACCCGGTCAAGATCGGGATCCTCCTTCAAAGAACGGCTGCAATACGGGGAAGAAACGGGATGCTGATGCCATGATCTCGTGCTAGACTCCCGTTCGTTGGGAGCTCTGAAGCGTTGCTTAGTGCGCCATGACCCGGCCCGCCAGGTTTCAGAGCAACCGCTGCCATCCTGAAGGCGAAGTTGGAGACAACGAACCCGTGAATGATCAAAGCAATCGCCTTAGCCGCAGAGGCTTCACCAAGGTCACGGGCGCGGCCACTCTTGGCGCGTTGTCCGCCGCGCCTGTGGTCCAAGGGGCCGCCGCCGAGGGGAGGGCCGCCATCGCTTCAGCGTCCCCGAAGCCGCAACCAGCGAAGAATCGAATCAGTGTCCCCAATTCGGCGGCGGATCCGCGCGTCCGCCGTTTCGTAGCGCCGCAACGCATCGTGTGGCAGAGCGAAGGCGATCTCGCTCCGGAAAACAGCCAAGCGCTGCTGACTCTGGCCACGGGCGAGGCGTCTTTGACGGGAAAGCCGAAAGTCCGCATGAAGCCCGGCTCGGGAATGCTGCTCGACTTCGGAAGGGAAATGCACGGAGGCATTCAGATCTGCGGGGGATGGAGTCCCGGCAACAAACCGGTTCGGATCCGAGTCCGATTCGGCGAATCCGCTAGCGAGGCGATGACTCAGCCGAACCAAGATCACGCAATTCATGACTCGATCGTGCTGGTTCCTTTCCTAGGGGTCACCGAGGTTGGGAATACGGGGTTTCGGTTTGTCCGGATCGATGTGGCTGACGAAGAAGTGACTGCCAGTATCCAGCATGTCCGGGCGGTCTTCCTATATCGCGATCTGGAGTACAAGGGCAGCTTCGAGAGCAGTGACGCTCGCTTGAATGAGATTTGGGAGGTAGGCGCCTATACCGTTCACTTGAACATGCAGGAGCAGCTCTGGGACGGGATCAAGAGGGACCGGATTGCGTGGATCGGCGATATGCATCCAGAGATGGCTGTCATCAATTCTGTTTTCGGACACGGGGATTTGCTCCCCGACACGCTGGATGCGGTTCGTGACGTGACCCCTCTTCCGCAGTTCATGAACAACATGGGTTCATGGTCATTGTGGTGGGTAGTGATTCAACGGGACTGGTACCGATACCACGGAGACCTCGAGTACTTGCGGGGACAAGGGAACTATCTAGTCGAATTGCTCGATGTGTTTGCGAGCCACGTCGATGATCAGAACAAGCAGCAACTTCCCGGGGGATTCGTGGACTGGCCGACTAGGGCTCACGAGGATGCTGTCGAGGCTGGCGTTCAGGCGCACATGATCCAAGTCTTTGAGGCGGGAGCAGAACTGTGCGGAATACTGGGCGAGACCGAGGCGAAGCAGAAGAGCCTGAGGGTGGCTCACCGGTTGCGCCAGTATGATTTCGACAGAGTCAATCGGAAGTCCTCGGTCGCATTCATGGTGCTCGCAGGCGTTCGCGACGCGCTAGAAGCGAACCGCGAGGTGCTAGCGGTGAGACCGCTTCATGATGTTTCGACCTTCAACGGATACTACGTCCTTCAGGCACGGGCCAAAGCGGGGGACCACGAGGGTTGCATCAACCTGATTCGCGACTACTGGGGAAAGATGATTGACCTAGGGGCAACGACGTTCTGGGAGAACTTCGACATCAACTGGGCGGCGAATGCTGGCCGGATTGATGAGTTGGTCCCTGACGGGAAGAAGGACATCCACGCGGATTACGGGGACTGGTGCTATGTCGGTCTGCGGCACAGCCTGTGTCACGGTTGGGCTGCAGGCCCGACCGCGTGGCTCAGCGAGCACGTCCTGGGATTCCGTCCGCTGACTCCGGGATGCACGAAGCTTCTCGTCGACCCGCATCTAGGCGATCTGGAGAAGGCAGTCGGCTCGTTTCCGACGCCCCGCGGCTTGGTGCGCGTCTCTCATTCTCGGGACTCCATGGGGACAGTTCGGACCGAAGTCGATGCGCCTGAGGGAATCAAAGTCGTGAGAGCTTGAAGAAGCTTCTGGATGAAGTGCCTGGAACAGATTCTTAGAGCGCCGACTGCCCACTAGAAGAGACAGGGCCCCTCGTCGAGCAGGAAGCAGGGATTCCATCAAGCGGGCCACGGCTCTTGCGGTTGCCAGGGAAGACTTTATTCCAAGCGCCGACGCTATACCCATGGTTTGTAAGGCGATGGGTGGCTGGCGAGTAGCGGAGCGCCAGGCATCGGCCGGGCCAGCTGCTAGGAGGCCATCGAGAATTGGACCAGGGATTGGGCTTGAAATCAGCTTCCTGCCGAGGTTGCTAGAGCATTCTCTCGCTTGGACCGAATTCCTCGGCTGGCCTGCCAGAGGGCCGGCCGCGGAATCAACCCCGTGCTGGCAACGGGTAGCGCCGAACGCGGGGCCTGCGCAAAAGGGACTCGCCGGCTTCGACGGAAGACTCACGTGACCGCGTGTCGCGGCATCGGCCAGCTGACTGCGACGTTCGCCGCTCTGATCGCGAGCCGGGGGGACCCGAGGCTACATTGAACGACCACGTTGTCCAACGGATCCGAGTGCGGAAGGAACGGGCCCAGGAATGCTGGTCGCTTGACAGACATGCATTCGCTAACAAGAATGGTAGCCATGAAGATGGCAGTCGGCAGCGACTCTGTTTCCAATCTGACTCAAGAGATTACAGCCTATCTGGAGGAGAAGGGTGTCGAACTCACGCGTTGCGGGAGCTTGGCGGGCGAGCAGGCGGATTACGTGGATGCGGCCCGCGGAGTTGCCGAAGCGGTACGGGCCGGAGAATGCGAGCAAGGGCTTATCTTCTGCAACACGGGAACCGGCGTCACAATTGTGGCGAACAAGGTCCCCGGAGTTCGAGCAGCCCTGTGCCCCGACAGCTTTTCCGCGAGCATAGCCCGACTTGCAAACAATGCAAACGTAATCGTGCTGGGGATGCGGTTGACCGGGGAGATGCATGCCAAGGAGATCGTGGACACTTGGCTGGAGACTGCCCCCTCCACGGAGCGGCGCCGGGTCAACTTCCACCGCAAGACGGAAGAGCTGGATCGCAGATACCGCAACACCGCGTCCCCCGCCGGCGATTGAGAACCGTTGCCCTAGCGAAACCAAGGAAAGACTCCGAGTAGATGCCTAGCCGTACAATTTCAGCGCACGACCCATACGAGAGAAAGCGCGTCGCTGTACTGGACAGCGACATGTCTTATCTCGATTCCGGGGTCGGTGACCCAATCGTGTTCTTGCATGGCAACGGCACGTTTTCTTACGTTTGGCGCAATATTATCCCGTATGCGGAGCCGTTCGGTAGATGCCTTGCACCGGATCTGATGGGATGCGGCCGCTCGGGAAGGATCCCTAGCGGCTCGTACCGTATCGTCGATCAATCCAAGTATCTGAATGCTTGGTTTGATGCCATGGATCTGGGTGGCAGCATTAACCTTGTCTTGCACGATTGGGGCGGGCCCCTGGGATTCGATTGGGCCTGCCACCACCGAGAGCGGGTGAAGAGTATCACCTACATGGAAACTCTGGTCCTGCCGTTGAGCTGGGATGACTGGCCTGAGATAAGAAAGGACTTGTTTCGCCAATTTCGTTCGCCGATGGGTGAGGACTTGGTGCTGCGGGATAATTTCTTCATCGAAACAATTCAATCTCGCATGCTGCGCAACCTGACGGACGAGGAGATGGACACGTATCGAGAACCATATCGAGAACCAGGCGAATCTCGTAGACCTACATTGACGTTCACGCGCGAGTGTCCTATAGGAGGAGAACCATTAGACGTCATCGAGATGATCAACTGCTGCGGAGAGTGGCTGTCAACAAGTGAGATGCCGAAGTTGTTCATTAACGCCTATCCAGGTTCGATTTTGACAGGACGGCAGCGAGATTATTGTCGCACTTGGCCCAATCAGCAAGAGAGAATTGTCCAGGGAATTCATTACATTCAGGAGGATTCGCCACATCAAATAGGCGAAGCGATTTCCGACTTCTTGAAATCCATCGGTTAATCTGCACGCAATCTACGGGATTTGTAATTGACTTCTAGGCGTAATGAACTGATAGGGGATTGTGTGTCGAATCCAAATTGATCAATCTCATTCTATAAATGTGGGTGAAGCTATCGGAACAGCGTATTGGACTAACAAACCCAACGCTATTCTCTGTACTCAAGATTGCAAGATCTTGAATGTCCGATTGACTCCTGTAGTCTACGGGCTGGCTTTATCCCTGCGCGTTTCACGTTCCTGAATTAGTTTTGAACGCGCATTTGACTGGACTGCATCCGTCATATGCTATGGTTGATCGCGAGCGGAGAATCCATGAATCCCACTAAGAAAAGGAAGCTCGGTCGTACAAAGGTCGAATTGACTCAGTTCGGGTACGGCGCAGCCCCGCTCGGGGAACTCTTTGTAAGGGTGAGCGAAGAAGACTCCACTGCGACAATGCAATCGCTGTGGAAACACGGTGTTCGCTACTTTGATACGGCGCCTCTTTACGGATTTGGCCTGAGCGAGCACAGAGTCGGGAGCTTCTTGTTCCAGAAGCTACCCCACGAGTTTGTCATTTCGACGAAAGTGGGACGCATACTCAGGGCTCCTGAAGACAAAGCTAACTTCAAGCCCCCTATTTTCCTAGGAGGCCTTCCCTTTGATCACGTCTTCGATTACACCTACGACGGTATCATGCGCTCCTTTGAAGATAGTTTGCAAAGGTTGCGTTTAACCAGCATCGACCTACTTGTTATTCATGACTTGGAGCTATGTCATCACGGCGAGAGATTGCAGCTACACCTTGACCAGCTTTCTGACAGCGGCTGGCGGGCTCTCGACAATCTGCGATCGACAGGCAATATTCGTGCTATCGGATCTGGAATCAATGAGCGGGGAGCAATTCCTCGGTTTCTTCAACGTTTTGATATTGAATTCTTCGTCCTGTCATGGCCATACACACTGCTATATCAGGATGCTTTGGAAGAACTTATGTTATGCGAAGAGCGCAATGTAGGTGTCATTCTTGCTACTGTTTTCAATTCGGGAATCTTGGTGACAGGACCCATCAAGGGAGCGAAGTACAACTATGAGGACGCGCCCGCCAAGATTGTCGAGCGGGTCTCAAGAATAGAGAGGGTATGCCGCAGTCACAATGTGTCCATGGCGGCTGCTGCACTTCAGTTTCCTCTAGCACACCCGTGTGTAGCGAGTGTGATTCCAGGGGCGCTGCACCCGCGGCAAGTGGAGCAGAATGTCGGCTATTTTCAAGAGCAGATTCCTTCAGGCCTGTGGGCAGATCTGAAATCCGAGAAACTCATTCAGAAGGATGCTCCAACCCCTTAGCGCTGGCACAGTCGCTGACGGAAGACTCTTCATTCAAGTCACCCGCTAGCCAGGAGGTCGATCTCTTCGGCGGAGTTCCGGGATGCGAGCAATCACCGCGGGGTCCGCTTTAGCGACCCCTGCTTGCGAGCGATTTCATCCTGCTAGTGCGCCTTGAGGAACCTCTCGAAACGCAGGGCTAGCCGATCTTGGTCGGGGTAGTCTGCTTTTCGCCTCGGCAAGTGGATCTTGGCACGGTGCTGCGACTTGAGTGCTTCAAGCATCGGACCGTCTTCCTTCTCGAGCAGCCGTTGCGACAGGTGCAGCCGATAGTCCGGATCGATGCCGATCAGGTGCGAGTCAAAGGCTGCATGATGGATCTTGGACAACGGCAGTCCGTTCGAGACGATCGGTTGCCCGAGCTCGACATCACTATCGGGAATGATGTGCGCCGCGTCGAGAAGCTGTGGCTCGGGCAGCCCGGAAAAGGCACAGCGCTCGTTGTAGGCGCAGAGCACGATTTGCCGGAAAGAAGCTTGGTGTAGCCGCTGTTGCACACCGCGCAAGGCATACCTCTTTTCGATGTTGCTCGCAGGGAATTCTGTCGCCGCCTGGTACATGCCTTGTTTCCTGGGCTCGCCGAAGACTACCTTGGATTTGAGCGAGGCTGCATCCCATCCGCTGATGAAAGCCGGGAAGATCGCAATATACCGGCCTGGCGCGACGCCGAGGAAGTAGATGATCCGGATTCTGTGCTCGAAGGCATCTCGCAGCCATCGATTGTCGGCAGCGGCAGGGTTGGTGCCCATGAATGCGTAGTCGACAGCCTCCCTGCGAGCGTATATCTGCTGATGCACTACCCGCTGGTCGTCGTACCAGTATTTTCGTCCCTTCGCCGGTACGACTGTCGTGATCGAGAGCAGATGCTTCATCTGCCTTGGCTTGAATATGCCTCGCTGCGGATTCACCAGCGGAATGCGCCTCCCGTCGAATTCAAAGCCTTGCTTGAGCTCCTTTCGAGTGAGGTGCGCGTAGGTCTCGCTCAATCTCCGGACCTGTTCAAACGCGGCGTTCCGCATGAGTGCATCATGACCGTCCCCAAAGAGCACAGTTGTACCTCGCATCTGAGCGCGTCCGCGCCAGAGGCGAATCGATTATATGCTCTCGAACCAGGCCCGCTAGGCCGCTCGCGACCTCGCAAAGCGCCGACGCCCCTAGACGGGACTAATTAAGGACCGCATGCTGAAGGTCCGTGCAGGCGCCCACGCCGCCACCATTCAAGGCCGAGCCGTGCCCTGCGAAGAGAGGTGGCGTTTCAATCCTAATCTCGTGCTTCCAATCAAGGGCGCACCAGTGCATCCGGATAGCAGCCGAATTGCTTCCGCACTGCCAATTCGAGACTCAGTTCAGCAGTGCAACCGCAGGCACATTACTCACCTTGGCCCGGCAAAGCCTGTCGAAAAACCCGAGCTCCGCCGCTTTGGCTACTGGCAGCCTGCAAATTCTTGGGAAATTCTCGCTCCCTTGCGGAACCGTTTCGCTAATGAGTCCATCTAAGGCTCCAGACTGCTCACCTAGTAAGGAGGTGTGATCCTATGCGACTCGCGACTGGTTTCTTGGTGTTTCTGATGCCGCTGCTATTCTTCCCGCCTGCGTCGACGGCGGATAGCGCCAACGCCGACCCAGCCCTTGGCGTCGCTAGGTTGAGCGTGGTCAGTGGCGATGTCGCCGCACAACGCGGTGATTCCGGCGACTGGGTCGCAGCGGCCGTGAACATGCCGCTCGTCGAAGGTGACTCTCTTCAGACCAAGGGTGCTTCACGAGCCGAGGTCCAGCTGGCCCATGGCAACTTCGTGCGAGTCAATGGCGATACCGATATCCAGTTCCTCGAACTTGCCCGCCAACGTTTTCGCGTCCGACTGTCGCGCGGCACGGCGATTTACAGCGAGCTGGAGGGCAGCGAGGCCGATATCGATATCGAGACTGCAGTGATGGCGGTTCGCCCGATGGAGGCGGGCCGCTTCAGAGTGAGCGTCACGCCTGACGCAACCGTTGTCGAGGTGCGCCAAGGCAAAACCGAGATCGCGTTCCAGAACTTCACGACGACGCTCTCAAAAGGCGAATCGATGACTATCCGGGAAGGGCCCGGCGGGCTCGAGTTCAAGGCCGGGAGCGCCGGATCCGCGGACAGTTTCGACAGATGGGCTGCAAGTCGCGACAGGACCCTTCGACGAGCGATCTCTTACAAGTACGTCAGCCGCGATATCTATGGTGCGGCTAGCCTGGACGGTCACGGGGCTTGGCGGTTTGTCATCGACCTAGGGTATTGCTGGTTTCCACGAGTAAGCGCAGGTTGGGTGCCGTATCGCCACGGGCGCTGGCTTTGGCTCGACTATTACGGCTGGACTTGGGTGGGCAACGAACCCTGGGGCTGGGCACCATACCACTGGGGGCGCTGGCAAAACCACTCAGTCCACGGCTGGGGATGGTTTCCCGGACCTACACGGTTGAGGCATGCCTGGAGACCTGCGCTGGTGGCATTCTTCGGCTTTCAACCGGCTGTTTCAGCCCGCGTGTGGGCAGGTTTCGGCGGAATCGGCTGGGCGCCCTTGGCGCCAGGCGAGCGGTACTCGCCTTGGTATGGCGGTCGATACTACGGCAGAAACACCATCGTTGTCGACAACAGTGTCCGCGTCTTCAACACTTACAGCAACGCCCGAGACCGTCGCGCTGTGTCGTATATCGACTCGCGACGATTCGCCCTCGGCTCCACCCACACTCCCAGAGCGCTACGAACCAGTGAGATTCGCGAGGCAGCGGCGATACGGGGGCCGCTGCCGGTCGTTCCGGACCGTGCCAGCCAAGGACGCGTTCTCCGAGCATCGGACGCATCTCCGGGTAGCGGGACTTTGCAGAGCTTGCGGAGGGGCCACGCGACGCGGCTGCGCGACGGCACGGCGAGGATATCGTTCGAGGACCAGCGCAATCGGATCCAGAACTCGGTCGAAGCGTTCCATAGAGGTTACCGGAACCATGGTGCGACTGTAGCGTCCAATTCCAGCGTCCGCTCGCGACGCAACCCGGCAGGCACGGGGCCTGCCGTGGTTCAGGGCCCGGCGACGCGGCCCGCGGTGCCAAGGGTGACTCCGGTTCCAGCGGTTGGGCCGGTCCCTGCTCCGGGGACTCAGCGCCGAGGCGGCATAGCGTCAACGGGCGCGCCCCAGACCGTTCTCGGACCTTCGTCTGCGCTTACCGTGCGAAGCCCCGTGTCCGGATCTCAACCGGCTGGTACAGCGGGTAGTCCGTCTGTCGGCGCGGCAGGGGCCAGTGGAGTTGGCCCTGTCGCCGCGCCAAGCAGCGGAACAAGGAGGACTCCAGGCCGTTTGAATTCAGCGAATTCTAGCTCGCGTAATACCACGAACCCCCCTCGGCCAAGCGGCCGACTTGGAACCTCGGTTCGAATCACAGAACAGTCTAGGCCGAGCGGCCAGGGGCGCAGTTCCTCCTCGGTCCCGAGCGCGATCTATCCCACGCAGTCCACGCGGGTGCCGGGCTCGGTCCCGAGCCCGCCTGAGGCTGGCTTCGGCGGGCCTTATCGTGGCACGACCGTCGGCACGCCTGCATCCGTCTACGCACCGAGGACCGGTTCACGGACTGGCACGACGAATCAGAGCGAAGGTTCGCGAGGAGGCGGCACGCGGTCGAGGCCAACGACTCGTACGGGAGCGTCTCCTGCGCCACCGGCGGTGTCCAGGCCGACCGCGCCCTCTCCGGGACAAAGGCGGGTGCAAGCCCCGCGCCCGGGGACCAGTTCGTCGACGAGCGTGTACGCTCCGAGAAGCAGGTCACGCGTCGGCACCTATCAAGTCCCGGGGACGTCATCCAGAGCGCCGAGCGCGGGGCAGAGTCGAGTGCCTTCGTCTTCGTCACGGTCCCGCAGCCGGGTATCCCCGAGTGTTCCGAGCGGGTCGCGTGGAGGGGGATCGTCCCGACCATCGGCACCCTCTGTTCGAACGCCGCGCTCTAGCAGTCGCTCCTCGTCCGGAGGAGGCACATTCGGCAACCAGCGACGAAGCCGGTCTGCCGCGCCGACCGTCGGTTCTGGCGGTCGTGTATCACCACGCTCGAGTAGTTCCAGGTCCACAGCCCCGCGAGTCGGCGGGCTGTCCACAGATCGGAGCAGCCGCGTGGGCTCGAGCGGTCCTCGAATGTCGAGCCCGAGACCGTCCTCCGGACCGAGCAGGCGGTCCTCCGGAGGGAGCAGGCGGTCTTACGGAGGCTCCCGTGGATCCTCCTCGAGGCCGTCCGGATCTTATAGGCCGGGTTCGTCGGCCAGGCGAGGCGCCAGCTCGAGTTCCTCCAGGCCCAAGAACCAGTCGGATCGCTAGACGCCGACCGGCGCAAACTGTCGGTCCGAGGCTCGCGGAGGCCAGCGCCCCGTCCCAAGCCTCGGACCGCCGTCCTCCGCTTTCTGATACTGGGCAATGGCAACGGCGCTCGACCCCAGAAACCGGCCCGTTGCAACAATGGGGTCCCGGCCACACTTCTGTGGGGAGCTGGACGAGCGATCCCAAATCCGTCTCGGCGAAACGAGCCCGGCAAAAGACAACCATGAGCAAGCCCAAGCCTGTCGTTATCGATACCGATCCAGGTCTCGACGATGCACTGGCCCTGATCCTGGCCATGCGCTCCCCCGACTTGGATGTTCGGGCGATCACGGTCGTAGCCGGCAACGTTCCACTCGCCACCGGCGCATCGAACGCACTAAGGATTCTCGAGGTCTTGGACCCCAGGCCAGTGCCACCAGTGTTCGAGGGCTGCGAAAAACCCATGAGCCCGCCCGTCTCCCGTGCAGAGCACGTGCATGGGATCGATGGCCTTGGCGGTGCCTCTAGCTCGTTTCCGGTCCGTCGCCTGAAGGCAGAACGACGCCACGCTGCCGACCAGATGGTCGATTTGGCGCGGCGATATGGCAAGGACCTCACAATAGTGGCACTGGGGCCGCTGACCAATGTGGCGACGGCATTGCAGCGAGACAAAGATGCGATGGCCGGAATCCGCGAGTTGGTCGTGATGGGCGGCTCCGCGGACAGTCGCGGCAATGCGACCGCGGCCGCGGAGTTCAACTTCTATTCCGACCCTTCCGCGGCAAGAACGGTCGTCCGGTCCGGCTTGCCGGTCACGTTGGTGGGGCTCAACGTCACGGAAAAGACCCTTCTTCCGCAGTGTCGCTTCAACAGATTCCTCGACGCGATGCAGCGGGGGCCGCTCCGTTCGTTCCTGGCAGCCGTAAGCTGCCCGTACTTTGATTTCTGCCGCAAGGAGCAGGGGATTGACGCCTGCGCCATGCACGATCCGCTCGCCATCGCAGCTGCGATCGACCCCGCCTTGATTCGAACGGATTTGATGCAGTGCGACATCGTGGTTTCTCAAGGATTGACGCGAGGGATGATGCTCGCGGATCGGGAGAGCACGGACGCTGAGGCTTCGCCTGTTCGGGTGGCTACCGAAGTCAATTCCGACAAATTCATCGAGCTCTTTCTGGGGACCGCTTGTGGTTCATAGAGGCCCGGCGCCTCGCCACTCATCGCATGAAGCATTTGGCGGAGTTACCCCCTGTCGCGCCCCTTAAGAATTCGACCCACGAGCGCTCTTCTCCCGGGGCGTCGAAACTCGTCCGCCAAAACGCAAGAAACGCCTCCCGGTTCTCGATCCTGCCCGCCTGCAGATATGCCAGCAGTCGCTCCGCGTCAGCGCCGTCCGTCAGATGGTGGGAGCGAAGCAGACCCTCGGTCGCGTCACAGTCGCTCACGGCCCCGAGGCTTCGTTGGATTCGTCGCAGCCGTCGCAGCCGCTTCCGCATTCCGGGGCCGTAGCATTCGCGGAAGAGTTCCAAGCAGTAGCGTAATCGCTTTCCCTCAAGGCGCAGACGGTGGAGTTCGGCGGGGCCCGGATCGCTGGCGCACATTTGCCGACCCATTGCGAAAAACTCTGCAACGAGCCGGGGAAGCACGCGCCGAGCGTTCGATGCTGGGGAGTCGGTCCCTATCCAGTCCGGGAAATTCGGAAATTGGCTCATTCGCGCAAGCTCCCGGCGAGACCCCCGGCGACGTTCCCGTAGATCAGCTTCCCAGTCCTGCTGACCAGTTGACGGCGAAATTTCGGAACCGCCTGCGACCGATCTGATGGCGCAGCGCAGCCTCGGCTTCCGCGCGCTGTCGCTCGAGCGCGCGTACCACGGGCGACTGCGGATTCAGGCCAGCGTCCGCGGCAAGCTCGAGGGCGATATCCCGGTCTCTGACGGAGCGGCCCGCGGCTAGGATCGACTTGACGCGCTTCCGCAATGTCCGCACGTCGGCAGCTTGCAGCGTGCCGCGGAAGCAGTCGATCGTGGAAAGCAGGCGCCGGGCCGCTACTCGCAGGTCGTGAACCGCGTCCGGACTCCGATCTTCGCGCGCCCGGTCCAATTCCTGCGCCAGTCGTTCGACACGGCCGGCGGCCAATTGCTCGGCAAATGTGACCAACTCGCTCTTGGCGGGAGTCATGGGACTCAAGTGGGCCAGTGGCGATTCAAGCGAATTCCAACTTCTAGGAACAGCGCAAGGGCAGGTCTAGCGAACCTGGCACGCTAAATCGAAACGCCCACGATGCGCGCAAGTTCCGGGATGCTTGGATTGCCGTAGTACACGCCGTTGATTTCGAATGTCGGCACGCTTCGCTTGCCGCCGTTTTGCTCCATGACAATCTGCACCGCGCTCTCGTCCCGCTCGATATCGATCTCGTCGAACGGAACCTCGTTCTCCCGAAGGAACCGCTTCGCCCTCCAGCAGTCGGAGCACCATTGCGTCGTATAGACCTGAATCTTCATCGCGGAATATTCAGAATAGCAGCCGTCCGGGTGGACCGGGCGGTTTATGCCCAGCGTCCAAAGACTGGAAGCCAGCCCTTGCGGGCGACCAGCTCAACTAAGTTCAGCAATATCGCCACGGCCAAGAGCAACGGCCACAAATCCATCCAGCGCGGTACGGTCCGGCCATTTGTCGCAAAGATTTCTTCTGGAGCGGGATTGGCGCGGCCACCTGTCGCCGCCGCAATCGACAGCAGCAGTTCCTCGTCCGACCCATAGCGCTGGAGTTCGGAATTCTCCCGATAGTGAGCGGATTCCGGGAAGGCGCGCGATCGCTCGGCCGGGCGCATGCGAAATAGCCCGTGCAGCCCGCCGGCAGGGAACCGGGCTTCGAATCCTCCACCGACAGCCTTGGGAGTCGAGACATGCCGGTAGCCATCGGGGCCGAGAGCGTAGATCTCGGGCAAGGCGGTCGGGGCGGGCTCCGCTTGGCTGCGATACCGCACGACGATCTCGTCACTTGCCGCATCGTATTCGGTCTCGGTGTCAGTCGGGGCGGCGCGCGGCAAGATGTCGCGCAGTGCATTCGACCAAAAGGTGTCAAACCCGTCCCACGCCACCCAGTTTGTCGACCAGCGATCCTTGGCGTCGGACGCAAAGACCGCGGAGCGGCCCAAGCCGTACTGCCAGCGCAGGAAAAGGGGGTCTTCGTCGGTCGCTTGCAGGATCGTTTCGGCAGCCGGCTTGGCCTCGAATTTCACCCATCCCAGCAACGGACCCGGTTCGGAAAAATCCAGGCCATCGAGGACTTCGTAGTCTCGCTCGGCGAAGGGCACGAACTCCCTCTCGGTCACGGACGTGCCTGTGTGCTCCATGACGTCTTTCAGCACGATCTGCTCAAGCGACGAGATGTCAAGCAGGAAGTACGACTGGCCGTCGGCGCTCCGGGCGACGCGCTCCAGATAGGAGCGGTTGACGTCCTGCCCCAGCCCGATCGTCGAGATCGTGACTTCGTTCGCAGCAGCCTCCCGCGCCAGCGCGATGCTGTCCCCTTCCTCCGAAATCCCGTCGGTGAGCAGCAGGACGTGCTTGTACACGGCATCCTGGGGCTTGATCGCCCGATAGGCTTCGCCAAGCGCAGGCGCGATCTGGGTGCCCCCGTCCGCCACGATGCCGCTGATCAAGCGCTTCGTGTCGTCCGGGAACTCGTTGCGGTGCAGCGGGGCTGCCCATTCGAACGAATTGTCGAAAGCCAAGACCCCGACGTTGTCAAAAGCGCGCAGGTTGTCCACGACGCCCAAAGCCGACTGGCGGGCTAGTTGCATCTTCTTGCCCTCCATGGACGAGGACTTGTCAACGACCAGCACGACCGCTGTGCCCTCGGGCGTGCGAGGCGGGGCGAGCTTCGCTGGCAGCATCGCCTGCAGTGCGTCCTCTCCGTCTTCTTCGCGCTCGCGGTAGAGGTTTCTTTCGCCGGCGATCAGCAGGAAACCGCCGCCTTCGCGCACGAAGTCGGCCAGCAGCTCCTTGACGGCCTCCGGCCAAGCGTCGAAATCCTCGTTCGAACAAAGGACAAGATCGTAGTGGTCTTCTCCGCCGTCCAGCAGCACCTCGGGCTTGGAAGCGCTTTGAAGGTCGAAGCCCGCTGCCTCCACGACCTCGGCAAGAGGCGCGTTCTGCTCGAGAGAGTCCGTGGAGATGAGCAGCGCCTGCGGCTCTCGAATCGAGACCGATCCGGCGAACCGCAGTTCACCGCTAGAACCGGCCCGCAAGAGGCCTTCGACGAGTGTCGCGCCGGGGGACTCGATCCGAGCCCTCGCCGTAACCGTGCTTCGGCCTGCAGGCAAATGCACCAGCTCGCCGCCGATCGAGCGGCCCTCGGCCCGCAAGTCGAGCCGCGCCTGCAAGGCTTCGGGACTGTCCACCTCGAACTCGATCGGGAATCGCTCGCCGACAAACGCCTGGCGCGGGACTCGGAGGCCTGCGAGGCGGAGACGCGGCTCGGGTCTGCCCGCAAGCGTCACTGTGTCGATCGCCACGTCCCGGCTCCAAGCTTGGTAGACAGCACGCTCGACGGCCCCCTCGTTGGCCAGGCCGTCGCTCAGCACGACAACGCGTGGGATGCGATCGGCGGGAAGCGCGCTCAAGGCATCGCGGATCGCGGCTTCTAGGTTCGTGGACCGGCTCGCCTCCGGCTCCCGCAGCTCGCGGAGAGGGAACGCACCGAATTCCATTTCACGGAGCGTATGACCGGCCCCGGCGGCGCGTGCGCGCTCAAGAAAGGCTTTCTGCTGCCCGCGCTGATCTCCGGGAATGCTCTCCGAAGCATCGCTCAGGACAGCCACCGCAGTGTAGGTTTCCCTGATGTGCCACTGCGGGCGCGTGAGCGCCAAGCATACTGCCGCCACGGCCAATGCCTTCAGCAACAGGCCCAAGCGCCTTGGACTGTGTCGCCACTCCCAAGCCAACCATGCCAGCAAGGGGAGCAGCAGCAGTGCCGGCCACTCTGACTGCAGAGTCACCGCGACGCCTCCCCCGCTCCGACATCCGATAGAGAGAACCCCTCCGAGGCAAGGCGGCGTCCCCGCCCGAACCGAATCCAGTCGTAGAGGAGGATCGCCGCGGCCAGCGACGCCAGCCATGGCCACGGCAGCCAAGGCTCGCCGCCGCTCGCGCTGGGAGCTGGCAAGCCCCGCGCCACATCCTCGGGAGGGTTCCACGACAGCGTCGAAATCTGGGGCTGGCTCAGGAAAAGTGTGACATCCCTGTCCGCGGTCGTCACGCGGTAGGTTCCCCTTCGCCCGGCGTAGAACCTGAGGCTGCCCTCTGTCAGCACCCACGGCACCGAGGCACCGCTGCCAGCGCGCACAGAGATCTGCTTGCGAGCTGAGTTGGGAGCCGCGATCTCCACCGCGCCTGGGGCACGCGCTTCCACGGACTCCGAACGAAACGCGCCCGAGTCGAGCCAAGAAACCGCGTTCGCGAACAGCAGCGGCGCGGCCAGCTGTCCCCGCACCGACTCGCCAGCTAGATCGAATCCGAACGCCACCAGCTTGCGGTCGCCGCTGGTGCGGGCGAGCACAACCGGCCCCCTGGAGGTGGCCGCTATGATCTCGTCGCCGTCCCGGACTTCGAACACTCGAGCCCTGCGAGGCATCAAGTCCCGGTCCCGGACGCCGCGGGCGAGCGGATGGGAAGCCGACCATTCATCAATGGGCAGATCGCGAACCGAGCCGGCGGCGGCGATTGGGGAAGCAGTGCCGGGCGGCGCGAGGTATATCGCGCGCCGCGAGTCTCCGGGCTCGCCGCCACTCGCCCACACGTGGATCGCGTCGTCAGCCAACTCGTCCCGGGAGTCGACGAAGCTCGGATCGACGTGGGCGCCGGAAGCCAGCAGGGGCTCGAACGCTTGCTCCGAGCCGCCTATCACCTGCAGGCGAGTGCGGCGCAATCTCGGAATCTCGATGGCTGCCTCGTTGTTCCCTTCGAAAGCGTCGACCTCCGCCGAGCGGGCCACCAGCCGCCCGGGACGCTTGGTGCGCAAAGTGAACCGCAGTTCGGAGTCTTGCCCCGCCGAAACCGCCAACTCGCGATGCCCCAGCAACTCTTCGTCGAAGAAAAAATCAACGCGGAATCTCGAATCGTCGCCGCCGTAATTGCGAGCGACCAAGGCGACATCCCACTTTCCCGGCTCGGCGGTGTCGGCGATCGCCCGGAACGCGAGCAATCCCAGAGAGTCGCTGGGCGCGCTTGTCTCGAGGTACCGAACTTGAGGCGAATTGCCGGAGCGAACCGGCTGGCCCGAAAAACGGCCTGGGCCGATGTAGACGACTTCGCTTGTGCCGGATCTGTCCGGCAGCCGCTCGCCGCCGGCATCCAGCGCCAAACGAAGCGTGCCGGCGGCCAACTCAAACGCGGCCCCCAAGTCAAGGGCCGTCCAGCCTGGCTCGGCGGACAGAATCGCTTCGCGCAGGCGTTGGCGGTCGAGCGTGAACGGCACCTGGACAGACGGTGCCCCGTCGGCTTCGATCAGCAGCACCCGATCCGCGCTCGGAATGGAATCGAGGTACGCCAAGGCCAGGGCCTTGGCCTCCGCGATCAGTGGGCTGCCACTACCGCCCGCTAGGGCCGCCGCGGCAGACGTGTCCAGCAGGACTACTCGCTGCCGCGCAGCGGCTCCCGCCACGTCAGGCCGCGGGTCGGCGATGGCAAGGAGCAGCAGCGAGAGCGCGACCAGTTGCAACAGCAACGACAGCGGATGCTGGATCCGCTTGTGACGCTGCCTCACCGCCGGGGCTGGACGCTTGGGCCAGAAGCGCAATGTCGATACAAGCACCCGCCGGCGCGACCGGTCGTAAAAATACAGGGCAACGAGCAGGCCAGCGAGCGGGAGGAAGACACCCAGCAGCTGCCCGAGAGCGAGATTGAGCAAGCCCATGCTCTAGGCCCGCCCGAATTCCATCGCCCGCCCGGCATTGATGCGAGCCTCCGCCAATTGCCGGAACAGCGCCTGCTCTAGCGGCAAGGCGGTGGAAAGGTGGAGATACTTGGCCCGGGAGCGCGCGGCACGCCGTTCGAGCGACGCGCAAAACTGATCGTAGGCGTCGCGGTACTCGCCGGCAGAATCGTCGTCCAGGGTAATCCGGATCACCGCGTCCGACTCCGCCTCGCGAAGCTCCAGCTCCCCCCTCCATGGCGGCTCCCGATCCGCGGGGCCAGCAAGATGCAGGAGGTGGACTTCGTGGCCTTCGTCGGCAAGGTGGTCCATGGGCAATTCGTCCCCGCCGTGAGCGAGGAAGTCGCTCAGCACGAATGTCAGGCCCGGCACGCGATACTTCATGAGATAGTCCCGAACCGGCCGCTGAAAGGCCGTGCCGCCACCGGTCTCGAGGCCGGAAAGGTACTTGGCCGCCTGCGCGTATCGAAGCCTGCCGCCGTGAGCGCGGAACGATTCGGCGAGAGTATCAGAGAACGGCTGCAGGACAATCGTCTCGAGACGCACCAAGCCCACGTAGCAGAGCGCGGCGGCCAATCGGCAAGCATAGGAGAACTTCGCGGTGGCCGGCCCTTCGCCGCCGCACGCCATCGATTCGCTGGTGTCTATCAGGATGCGCACGGGAATCCGGGGCTCGGACCGGAAGAGCTTGAGGAAGAGCCGCTCCAAGCGCATGTAGGCGCGCCAGTTCACGGCGCGCATGTCGTCGCCCTGCTGGAAATGGCGGTGGTCCAGAAACTCGTGGCCGACTCCCGCGTAACGCGAGACGATGTCTCCCCCAATCCGGCCCTGGAACGACTGGCGCCAGCGGATCGTGAGACGCTCGAGACGCTCGAGCGTCTCCTTGCTCAGGAGTTGCGCGGGAGCGCGCATGGCTTCAGCGTACCAATCGCCCCGAACCGCCCGGAATGCCGCTACGGTGCTCCGTGATAGCCTGAGTACTCGCGGCGATGAGAATCAGCCAGATGCTAGCGGCTGGGTCGCCGAGCGTTTCGTTCGAGTTCTTCCCCCCCAAGAACGACATCGGGTTTACCCGACTCTTCGACACAATCGAGGCATTGCGTCCCTTGGGCCCTAGCTACGTCTCGGTCACCTACGGCGCAGGCGGCACCACGCGCCGCAAGACCGTCGAGCTGGTCCAGCGCATCAAACACGAAATCGGCATCGAGTCAATGGCCCACCTGACCTGCGTGGGCGCGAACCGTGCCGAGATTTCCTCGGTGCTTGACAAGCTCGAGGCGGGCGGCATGGAGAACGTCCTGCCGTTGCGCGGCGACCCGCCACGAGGATCGAGCCGCTTCGAACCGGTTCCGGGCGGTTTTCGCTATGCCAGCGAACTCGTGACGTTCATCCACAAAAACTACGATTTCTGCCTGGGCGGGGCCTGCTATCCCGAGACGCATCCCGAGGCGCCCAGCCCAGAAGTCGACCTTGCCAACCTCAAGCGCAAGGTCGACGCCGGAGCGGAATTCCTGATCACGCAGCTTTTCTTCGACAACCGCGATTTCCTGCGCTTTCGCGAGAAGGCAGTCGCGAGAGGAATCGACGTGCCCATACTGGCGGGCATCATGCCAATCCGCAGCCTCAAGCAGATCCAGCGATTCGCAAAGATGTGCGGGGCGAGAATTCCCCTGGAGTTGCTTCGGCGGATGCAAGCGGTGCAGGGCGACCCGGCGGCGATCCGGGCGATTGGAACCGAGCACGCCACGCTCCAGTGCCGCGAGCTCCTGGAGGAGCGCGTCGCCGGCCTGCATTTCTACACGCTGAACCATTCCACGGCGACGCAAGCGGTCTTCAGGGACATTCGCGGACTGCTACGAGGCTGAGGGCCGCGGGGCGGCGGCTCAGGCCTCCGGATACTCCATGGTCAAAGGGTCCGGCAAGGGAATCGAGCGGACTCCCGCGTCGCCAGCCAAGGATTCGAAGCTGTACCCCGGCTGATCGGGGTTCCCGCGGAGCATGGCTTCCGTGTCGCCGACCGCCAGCACCACCAGCCGGTCCGGGTGCAGGTGGTCCTGGGCCGCGTCGAGCACGTCCTCGGCGCTGACATCCAAGATTCGCTGGCGGTACATCTTCCAGTAGTCCGTTTCCCGCCCGGTGAACTCGTCGTTCGCAAACGTGCCGGCGACCTGGCCCGCGGTGGCAAAGAAGCGCGGGAAGATCTCGACCTGGTAGTTCTTGGCCGTGCCCAGCTCCTGGGCAGTGACCTTCTCGTTCTGCATGCGCTCGATCTCCTCGACCACGATCGCGGCGGCCTGCGCGCAAGTGGCGTTGCGGGATTGGAAGCCCGCCCGGAACACGCCCGGGTAGTAAGTGCCGGGCTGGTACTGGGAGTATGCGCTGTAGGCCAGGCCCTCGTCCGAGCGGACACGCAGCATGATGCGCGACGTGAACCCGCCGCCACCCAGAACCGAGTTCATGATGCGCACTTTGAACGCATCGGGGTGGGAGCGCTCGATGCCGATGTGGCCGAGCGTGACGTGGGACTGGTTCACGTCCCGACTGGTCTTGTCCACCATGTACAAGCCCGGCTCCGGCCGGTGCGAGGGCGCCGGGATATCGCCTGCCTCGACGGTTTCGGACGGCCAGCCGCCTGCCAGCGCCTCGTTCAAGCGCCGCAGCATGTCCCTGGTTTCGAAGTCGCCGGCGACGGAGAAAAACATTCGGCGGGGATCGTAATGGCGGGCGTGGAAGCCCTGCATCCGCTCGCGCGTGATCGATTGAATGGAAGCCTGGGTGGACTGGACGGTGGTGAAGTGGTCGCCCCGCGTCAGGCGGCGGAACTCGCGGGACAGGATGCCGCCCAGCCGGTCATTGCGGCGGGCCAGGCCCTGCAGGCTCCGTGCCCGCGCGATCTCGAGGCGCTCGGAATCGAATCCGGGATTCTCGAGCATGTCGAAGAACATGCCGAGCGAAGCGTCGATATTCTGCGTGAGGCAGTTGACGGAGCCGCTCGCCGACGTGGCGCCGACGCTGGAGCCGATTTGCGTCGCAAGGAAGGCGGCGTCCTCGTCGAAATCCCGCGCGCTGCGCGTTGCCGTGCCGCCCGAACGGATCTGGCTGCCCGTGAATGACGCCAGTCCGGCGCTCTCCTTGGGCAATTGGTACGAACCTGCGCGCAGGGTGAAGGAAACCGAAACCAGCGGCAGCTGGTGATCCTCGACCAAGTAGGCGACCGAGCCGGAGTCCAGCTCGTGACGGTATTCGGCGGGATCGGGCGGGTCGTAAGTGAGCTTCGGGAAAACCAAGTCGCGGGGATGCTCCGGCAGCCCGTCCTGCCCTTGGGCAACCGCCGCCAGCGCGCCGCCAGCAGCCGCCTTGAACCATTCGCGCCGCCTCATCGCGGATCTCCTTCGGGAAGGCGGCCGGGACGCCTGCCGCGCGGCGGGCCAGCCCCCTCCTTGGTGTAGTACAGGGCCACGGTGCGGTTCGTGTCGGTAAAGTACCGTTTCGCGACCCGCTGGATATCCTCCGGCTTGACCGCTTGGATTCGCTCGGAGAACACGTTGATGTTGCGCCAGTCCCCGAGTGCCTCGTACGTGAGCAGCTGCAGCATCAGCCCGAACTTTGATTGGAGCTTGCGGAAATCCCCCGCGAGCTGCTGGTTCTTGACCTTCTGCAGTTCGCGCTCGCCCACCGGCTCGCGGCCCATCAACTCAAGTTCGGCGAGCAGCGCTTTCTCGACATCCTCCGGCTGCGACCCCGGGGCGGCCACCCCGAACGCCTGGAACGAACCGTCGTACTTGCGCCCATCCACGCCGGCACCCGCTTGCACAGCGACCTGCTGCTCCAGGACGAGCGACTTGTAGAGGCGCCCGGTGCGACCGTTCAAGATCGCGGAAAGCACGATCAGCGCGGGCTCGTCGACATGAGCGTCCGGGACGGTATGAAAGCGGATCGATGCCTGCGGGCGCGTCTCGGCGCGGCCCGTGAGGCGCTGCTCGGCCTGCTGCTCGACTTCCCGCGTCCGCACCGCCCCGGGCGGGCGGGCGCCGCGAGCAAGGCGGCCAAAGTACTTCCGGGCTAGCGCCTTGAGTTCCTCGACATCGAAGTCGCCCACAAGGGCCGCTACCAAGTTGTTGGGAGCATAGTACGTGTCGAAGAACTCCATCGCCTCGGCGCGGGTGATCGCGTTCAAGTCACTGGGCCAGCCTATGACGGGCCAGCCATACGGGGACGACTGCCAGAACATGGACTCGAGCTGCTCGTCGAGCTTTCCCGTAGGCGTCGAGTCCGTGCGCAGCCGGCGCTCTTCGCGAACCACGTCGCGCTCGGCGTAGAACTCGCGGAATACCGGGCTCGCCAGGCGGTCGGACTCCATCCAGAACCAGAGCTCGAGCTTGTTCGAAGGCACGTTGATGAAATAGATCGTGAAATCGTTGGTGGTTCCGGCATTCATTCCCGATCCGCCGTTCGTCGTGTAGATCTGGCTGAACTCGTCTTTGACCACCAGCTCCCGCTGCGCCTCGAGCAGCGCGTCGAACCGCGCGATCAGCGCGCTGTGCTCGGCGCTGCGGTTGGCGGGATCGTCGGGGTCCTCGATCAGCCCGAGCCTCTGCTTTTCGAGCAGGTCCGCTCGCTGCGACTGAATCTGCGCGCGCAGGCTGTCGAGCTCCTCGATGATGGCAAGGTCGCGTTCTACGTCCTTGGTCCCGATGACATGCGTGCCCTTGAACATCATGTGCTCGAAGAGGTGGGCGACTCCCGTCACCCCGGGGCGCTCGTTGACGGAGCCGAACTTGGAGATCCAGCCCGCGGCGACATTCGGATCGCCTTCGCGAGGGATCAGCAAGAATTTCATTCCGTTTTCGAGAATGAACTCCTCCACCTCGACCCGCTGCCCGGCCATAGTAGCGACGAGCAGAAGCGAGGCCAGCAGGGAACGCAGTATTCGATGCAGCATAGGCCCCTATTGAGTATGACGCAGGAGGCGGGAACCAAGGGGCAGGGCAGCAATGATATGCTTTCGCCCTAATGCACTGGAACGTCATCAAGCGAACCGCGGCCAGCCTGGCGCCCGGCATCTTCATCATCGGCTACGTGGTCGGAACCGGCAGCGTCACGACGATGAGCTCAGCGGGAGCAAGCTACGGCATGTCACTGACCTGGACGCTGGCGCTGGCGTCGCTATTCACGCACTTGATGATCGTGGGAATCAGCCGCTTGACGATTGTCTCGGGCGAGACACTGCTGCGCCTGTTCCGGCTGCACTTCGGCGTCCCCGTGACGGTCCTGATGATCGTCTCGCTAGCGGCGACCCAGCTCACTTCGATCATCGGCGTGATGGCGATCGTGGTGGACGTCCTGCGCGAGTGGAGCCGCAATGCGCTGGGAGTCGCGATCGATCCCGTCGGAGCAGCCGTCTTTTTCACGCTGCTGCTACTAACGCTGCACTGGGTGGGCCGCCATGGGTTCTTCCTCAAGGTGCTCGCGTCCCTGGTCGGAGTCATGGGGATCGCCTTTTTCCTTACGGCGGGCATCGTCCTGCCGGGCCCGCGCGAGTTGCTGGAGGGCTTCGTGCCCAGCATTCCCGCTGCCGGCAATCCGCGGCTGCTGATCGCCGGAATGGTCGGGACCACCATGGCCTCGGTCGTGCTATTCACCCGCAGCGTGTTGGTCAAGGAGGAGGGCTGGAGGGCGCGGGACTTGCCTTTGGTGACGCGCGACTCGGCCTTCTCGATGACCATGCTGTTTTTCATCAACGCGGCCATCATGGCCTGCGCAGCGGGCACGCTACACCGCCAAGGCATGCAGATCGAAGCGGCGATCGACATGGTCAAGACGCTGGAGCCGCTTGCCGGGGGGATGGCCACCGGAGGCTTCGTGATCGGCATACTGGCAGCGGGGCTATCGTCGCTATTCCCCAACTACTTGCTCGGCCCGTGGATGGCGGCGGACTTTCTCGGCCTGTCGCGGGACATGACGCGGGCGGCGTTTCGCGCGATGGTGCTGTTCGCGTCTTTGTTCGGCTTGGCAGTCCCGGTCCTCGGCGGCAAGCCGGTCCAGATCATGATTGCCTCGCAGGCCTTGAGCCCTGTCGCGATGCCGTTGCTGGCGCTGTTCGTACTGATCCTGCTGAACAAGAAGGAAGTTTCCGGGAGACGCCCCCCGTCGCCCGCCCTGAACGCCGGGCTCGGTGTCACGGTGCTGTTCTCGTTCTACATGTGCTATATCGCGCTTTCCGGGTTCCTCGGGGGCTAAGGCGGCGCCGAACGCCTAACCCGCCGCTCCCGGCGCCAGTCGCTTGCCTGCTACATGAGCCAAGGCGATCCGTGCCGTCCGATCGTCCACCATCTTGCGCTCGCGGTAATACGAGACCACCTCCGTGATCCGATAGAGGCTGTGCACCGGACAACCCTTGGCGCGCACGACGAGATCGCCCCCCTGCTCGCGGTCCACCACCACGAGGACCCTCGACACTTCGAGGCCGGCGTCGCGCAGAAAGCGCGCCGACCATATCTTCGTGCCCCCGGAGGCGATCACGTCATCCACGAGCGTGATCTCCCGGCTGGCGTCGCAGGTTCCCATGTAGGCGCTAGTGCCGAATCGCCCCCCCGGATACCTCGCCGGCTTCTTGCGAAGCTGGCCGTATGCCAGGGGGCGGGCTGTGCCCCGAGCGGCTAGCGCCGCTGCCAGTGCAAGCGGTGTTGCGGTGTCCGGGATGCCCACAATCTGCTGTACGCAACGTGAATCGCCCGCTAGCTGGATGATCTTGCGATGGAGAGCCTTCCCAAGCGCATGCAGCAGGTCAAGATCGTCGTAGAGGCCGTGCCGCAGGTCGATGAATATGGGTGTGTTGAGAGCGTACTCCTCCCGGACGCGGCTGCCGAAAAGGATCAAGCCTCGTTCCCAGAACGCGTCGAGTAGCGGATCGGGCGACATGGCGTGGCGGCTCGAATGCCGGTACATAGGCTAACAGCTAGGCTGGGGCGGGCACGGGCGGCCAGTTCGGGCGATTGCTCGCCCCCTAGCTGGATGCAAGGCCGCCCACGAGCTTGCCGCCGTCAATGGCGGGTTCGTCTGGCAATCGAATCACTCGGCCGGCACGCTCCGGGCACCGGACGGCTTGCTGCGATCATCCGCTGCACACCGCGGTCAGCGGTCCCGGGACTCAGCGAGCCTCGCGAACAGGGGGCAGGCTATCGACGAAACCGGCACCGTCTTCCCGCAGCTCCGCTATCGCCAATTCGCGCAGGCGCAAGAGGGTGTCTCTGTACTCCGGATCGATCGCCAAATTGTCCAGCTCGTCGGGATCGTCTCGAAGGTCGTAGAGCTCCTCCAGGTCGTTCACCATTGGCCGGATGTACTTGTATCGACCCTCCACCAGCATCACGTACCACGGCACCCCGTTGTGCATGACCCCTTCGCCCTCGGGAATGACGTCGGTGTCGGAGCCGTACATTCGTCCAGTCGCCGTCAGCAGGGCCGGGTGCGGCCACTCGCCTTGCGGGTTCTCAAGCAGCGGGGTGAGATCCTCTCCGTGCATCGTCCAAGGCAGGTCGATGCCGGCGAATTGGAAGATCGTTGGGATCAAGTCGACTCCCGCTACGGGACGAGGGCATACAGCCCCTTCCGGGATGCGTCCCGGCATGGAGACCACGAGAGGCGAGCGAATGGTCGCGTCGTACGGCGCGACCTTGTGGCGGAAGCCGTGCTGCCCCCATGCGAATCCTTGGTCCGAAGTCCAGATAACGAGTGTGCTCGCGCGCTGGCCGGACGCGTCGAGGGCCTCGAGCACGCGGTTGATGCCCTCGTCGAGCGCGAGCACGCCTTGGTGGTACTGGCGGGTCCACGAGGTCAGCGAGCGCCCGCGGAAGGTGGGCTTGCCATCGGGCCCTGGCTCCCAGTAGGCGATCTTCTGGGCCCAGTCGGGCTTGCCCGGCCGCGGGGGAAAGATGTCCGCAGGCGTGTCAAAGTCGATTCCGGGGTATGCCTCGAGGTGGCGGTCCGCGGGGGTGAACGGGCTGTGCACCGCGCCGTAGCACAGCCACAGGTACCACGGTTTTTCGGGATCTCTTCCGTTTCCGTTGATCAAGTCGATGGCCCAGTCGGAATACTGGTCCGACGAGTAGCGCTTGAGAACTTTGGTCTCGCCGCCTTGGTAGGTGATGGGCTGGTCGTAGTAGTAGTTCTGGCTGGTCTCGGTGTACTTGGGTCGGTTCCATACGATCTGAAAGTCCCAGTCTCGGCCGTATCCCGTGTCAGTGCCGGTGTGCCACTTGCCGATCTGGGCGGTGAAGTAGCCGTTCTCGCGAAACACCTTCGGCCAGAAAGGGGTCTTGTCGGGATCGTAGGTGCTGCCCGGATAGGGCCCTTCCATGCGCATGGATTCGACACCGAACTGATGCAGCCCGGTCAGGAGCGTCGCCCGAGAGGGCATGCACCAGGTGCCGATGTAAGCGTATTCGAAGCGCACTCCCCGGGCAGCCAGCCGGTCCAAGTTGGGCGTTCGGACCCAGGGATAGGACTGCGGATAGGCCCCCACGGTGCGGTAAGAGTGGTCATCCGTGTAAATGAAGAGGATATTGGGTCGATCGGGCGTACCCGCCGCGATTGACGCCACCGCAGACAGGACGAGGAACAGCGCCCATATGCCGAAGCGTGGAAAAAGGGATCTTGCGGACATGGCTACCTCCGGCCCGCGCAAGTGCAGGCAGCTAGATTGTAGCCCGGAGGGCGCAGGAGACGGAGCCTGGCGGCCCGTTCGAAACCCGCAGTCGCGCAGTTGCACCCGCCAAGGCGACCTCCGCTCCGCGAATGGACGCTGGCCTGCGCGATCGCTAAGGGCCGGATCCGGCGCCGCTTAGCAGGCGAGCGCCTCCCGGCCGCACCGCAGGCCACGAAGATTGCCAAGGATGCTCAGTGCGATGCGATCCTGCCGAAACCACTGGTTGGCCAAGTCGCGCACATCCTGCGCCGTCACCGCCTCGACCCCTTCGTTGACTTCGTCGAGCGAGCGGATCCGCCCGTGGATCGCCTCTTGACGCGCTAGGTTTGCCATCCTGCTTCCCGTGGATTCCAAGCTCAGCATCAGGCTGCCCTTCAGGTGGTCCTTGGCCCGCCGGATCTCGGCCGCGGGAGCGAGCTGGTGCTTGAGATCCTTGAGTTCCCGAAAAGTGTATTCGAGTACGCGAGGCAAGGCATCGAGGCCCGTGCCCGCGCCGATCGAAAGGCACCCCGTGTCGGAGTACAGGCTAAGGTCCGCATAGACGCTATAGGCGAGCCCGGCCTCCTCGCGAATCTTTTGAAACAGACGCGAGCTAAAGCCTCCCCCCAGCAACGTGCTGAGAACAAATCCCGCGAAGCGACGCGGATCCCTTGCCGAGAATGTCCCGACGCCCAGTGCGAGATGCACCTGCTCCAAAGACGGCTTGTCGTGGAGCACAATGTCGGCGTTGACCGTAGGCTCGTCGACGGCAACCGCCGCTGCGGAGCCGTCCAGGTCGCCGAAACGCTCCCGAGCCTCGCGGACGAAGTCGCCGTGATCGAGATTGCCGGCCGCGGCCAGAATCAGCCTCGGCGCCCGGAAAGTGTCCTTGAAGAACCGTCGCAGCCTATTCCGGCGGAACGCTCGGATCGAATTCTGGTTGCCTATGATCGGCCGGCCCATCCCGTGGCCCTTCCAGAAGCTGCTCGCGAAGATGGAGCCGAGCAAGTAGTTCGGATTGTCCTCGTCCATCTTCAGTTCCTCGAGCACGACCCCCTTCTCGCGCTCGATTTCCTCGTCGGCGAACGCGGGACGCTGCACCATGTCGGCGAGTATCTCGAGGGCTTGCGGCCAGCGCTCGTCAAGCACTTTGGCGGTGAAGGCCGTGGTCTCCTTGGATGTGAATGCGTCTAGGTGGCCGCCAAGCCCGTCGATCGCGCAAGCGATCTCGCGCGCGCTGAAGCGGTCGGTCCCCTTGAAGACCATGTGCTCGACGAAGTGCGTGATGCCGCTGTCCGGATCAGCCTCGTGTCGCGAGCCCGCGTTCAGCCACACTCCCATTGCCACGGAACGCACCGACGGCATGCTCTCGGTCAGGACGCACATCCCGTTAGGGAGCACCGTCTTGTCCACGTTCGATGGAAGTGATCGAAGACTCAACGGCCCATCGTAGCAAGGGGTCAGCCAGGTCCCGGAACTGCCGACCCTGCCGGCGCGCTAGCAGACGAGTGGCGACGCTTGGAAGCCTGGCGAGCTGATTCGTGTGCAGGCTCCAGGGAAGGTCACGCAACGAGAGAACCGGTTTTGGAGACCGTGTCGTCAATCGTCATTTGAGTTCCCGGACTCGAGAATCGAAGGATCCAGCCAGACGGCGGCCGGAAACGGCAGTCGAGCCGGGTGAATGGCCGCAGCTGATGGCGTGTCAGTGTCCGAGTCCGCGGTGGCGTGTGCGCTCGGCAGGAATCGCTGGATCGTTCGGCAATCGCTAGGCGGCCGGCACAGCATGCGCAAGCTACTAGACTGGAGCAGACGCGCGACGCGCGACGAGAACCATGCGGCGCAGAGAATTCCTTGCGGCGACCGTCGGCGCCCTGACCGCAGCCGGTTGCGGAGGGCCCGAGCCCGCGGCGGAGGAAGTCGCCGCCGACAGCGGCCACCCTGTAATTGACTTCCACCAGCACACCAACTACCAAGGCCGATCAGACGAAGACCTAGTGGCGCACCAGCGCAAGATGGGCGTGAGTCAAACGGTTCTGCTGCCTTCTGGCTCCCGATTCGGCTTGGCGGCGGATGCCCTCGGTAACGATTCCGTAGCCTCCCTCGCCCAGCGGCTCCCCGAAGAGTTCGTGTATTTCGCCAACGAACTCCCCGACATTCCAGAGACTCGGCAGGTGCTGGAGAAGTTCTTGAATCTCGGCGCGATAGGGATCGGCGAGCAGAAGTTCCAGGTCGCGTGCGATTCGCAAGCGATGCAGCTGGTCTACTCCATCGCGAGGGAGTTCGACGTTCCCGTGCTGATCCACTTCCAGCACGAGCGCTACAACACGGGCATCGAGCGTTTCCACAGCATGCTCGAGAAATTCCCGAGCGTGAACTTCATCGGTCACGCGCAAACCTGGTGGGGCAACATCGACGCGGAACACGATCAGGCGGTAATGTACCCCAAGACTCCTGTGACGCCGGGTGGGATTACCGACAAGCTCCTCTCGAACTACGACAACATGTACGGCGACCTCTCGGCGGGTTCGGGCCTGAATTCGATGCTGCGAGACGAAGAGCACGCAATCGGCTTCCTGGAGCGCCACCAGGATCGCCTGCTGTGGGCCAGCGACTGCAACGATACGTTCGGCGAAGGGGACGATTGCATCGGCTCGAAAAGCCAAGCCGCCGTGCGCAGGCTAGCGCCGGGCGAATTGATCGTGAGGAAGATCCTTTCTGGAAACGCCAGGCGACTGCTCGCCAGGGCCTGAATCATCCCTCACGACGACCGGCGTCTCCCTGCTCGGATGCCCGAATGCGTGAGAGGTGGCGAATTTCGGCTACGGGCTCGGTCCGCAGGGCCCGCGCGAGCGAGAGTCTGCCGGCCAAAACCACCCGCGCGAACGGCAGCCTGCACAGGCGACGCCTATCGGGCAGCACGGCAAGCCCCGCCATCGCGAGTGGCACCCAGCCAGCGGAACTCCCTCTTCAAGCCCGCTTTTGCCGGGCATCGGATCGCAAAGCGGAAGCGGCCGGGTCGAGAAATGTCATTCACGAGCCGGCACCAGCCACTTCTCCAGGAAATCGTAGGCCCGAGCGCGGATGCTAGGTGGGAAGTCATGCCCGCATTCCGGATGGACGGCGACCAGCCGGTCTGCGGCGGAATGAAGCTTCTCGTACACGGGGCGGGCCGCGCGGAGGCAGTCCTTGACCCCCGAGACCTCGAAGTTCGCATCGCCCGTCGGGGCACTGATGAAGACCGGGCGCGGGGCGATCGCTCCAAGGACCTCCGTGAAATCGAACGGCATTCTCGCTGGATCCCGTCCGTAGACGCTGGCAATCCTCGGCATGTACTTGTCGGAGCTCCAACCCGTCAAATCGCCCTTCTTGTACTTCGCGAAGGCATTGAACCCGCAACTGGTTACGACAGCCCGCACCCGCTCGTCGAACAGCGCCACGAATAGCGAGTTGTGGCCTCCGAGAGAGTGCCCGATAGCTCCAATGCGGTTTGCATCGACGCCGGTGAGCGAGACGAGCAGGTCAACGCCGCGGATGTGATTGTAGATTCCTTTCATCGTGCCGCTCAAGTAGCCCAGATCGTACGGGTCCCGCTGCGGATCTCCCATGTAGACGTAGTCCGGCACCAGCACGATGAATCCGCGAAGCGCTAGTTCGTGCGCGTAGCTCCGGTTCGCTCGATCGCCCAGGCCGGCAGGTATGCCCTTTCCGAGCGCGCCTGTCGGATGCAGGGCGAGCACCGCCGGACGCTGGCTGCGCCCATCAGGAAGCAACAGGTACGCCGGAATACGATCGTCAGGCAGGGCGTGGTACGTGATGGATTGGCGCGTATAGCCCTCGTGGCGCGTCTCGCCTAGCACGCGGATGTCGAGAGGGGGCCTCTCGCCTTGCGGCAGAGGTCCGGCAACGTCTTGGAACGCGGCAAGGATATGCCGGCGCCGGACCCGCCAGTCGGCCTGCGAACGGACAACGCGGCGTGTTGCGCTGCTGTCCAGGTAGTAGAGCAAGTCGGCATGGTCCGAATACACCGGAGTGTCGGCCGCCGCAAGCAGGAGCGCCGCGAGTGCCAGCGCCCCCGCGACGGTGATCCAGCAGGTCCGAGACATCTGCCACAAGCTTCGCAGACAGAGTGGACCGACACGGGAGCGTCGAAATCAAGGCGGTCTATCACACTTGAGGCCTGGGGCGGGACCGTTCCACGGGAAAACTCGCTCAGGAAAGAACTTGCCGCGATTGGCGGGACGGTCCTCGAGCCAGGATCGGTTGGGCGCGGAATCTTGCTAGAATCTGGATTCTCCAGCTGTATAGGTAGGCGATCCCATGCACAGACTCTCGATTCGCGCTCACACTTTCTCCATGCTCTTGCTATGCGCTCTGGGGGTTTCGAGCATTCCGCTGCCGGCCCAAGACACGGTATCGGTCCGAGTGCGCTTCGGATTGCTCGACACCGCCGAGACTCGCTGGGACGGCTCGGTGTCCGTGTCGGACGGTGAGCTGACGCGAATCAGCGACTGGCATCCGCGGCCGGAGAACCATGTCGATGCCGGAGGCACGTGGAGGCTCTCGACACACAAGGGCGTGAACTACAACTGGCGGCCCTACGAAAACCTTCCCGACCGCCCAGTGAAGACGTACTACTGGACTCCTGGCGTCGTGCTTGACCTCCGCGCCGGGCCAGGTGCCGAGGTGCGCATCAAGACCGTGCAAGGGGAATTTGCGTTTGCAGTTGGCGACGCGACGCTGGGCTCGCCGCTGGAATTCCTGGAAGGCGCGGCCGTGGTCGATCGGGTGCCGACCGTCGAGAAACTCACGACCGGTGCGTACGAGGACGATTTCGCCGCGATCCTCGGCGGCCCTGAGGGCGACGTCCGCTCGGCATGGGTCGCCTATCGTGACGGCGCCAGCGAGATCCTCACCCGGCGCTACAAGGGAGGAGCTTGGGAAGCTCCCGAGACGGTGACCGAAGAACCGGGCGACATCCACTTGGTCAAGATGGGGCGTGCTGGCGACGGCTCGACCTGGTTCGTCTGGTCACATCAAGCCGACAGCAACTTCGACCTCTACGCCCGCTCCCTTAGTGGGGGCGCATGGAGCTCGACGATCAGGCTGACCGACGCGCCGCAGCCGGATGTGTTGCCGAATCTGGCCGCTGCGACGGATGGCAGCCTCTGGCTCGTCTGGCAAGGGTTCCGGGACGGTCAGTCGGACATATTCGCGCGACGCTACGACAGCAAGGAGTGGGGTCCGGCGCAGAGGGTGTCGACATCGGACGCCAATGACTGGGAACCGGTTGTCGCCGCGGGTCGTGACGGGGAGATCCACATCGCTTGGGACAGCTACGATTCGGGCAACTACGACGTATTCCTGCGAACTTGGGACGGCGAGCGCTGGTCTGCAGGTGTCGAGCCGATCGCTGACACACCCCTCTACGAGGCGCATGTCTCGCTGGCAGTCGACGGGCAGAACCGGCTTTGGGCGGCGTGGAACGAGAGCGGGCTGAACTGGGGAAAGGACACCGGCTTCCTGCTGCCCGTCGAGGGGACCCTGCTCTACGAGTATCGCTTGGTGCGAGTCGCGGTGCGAGACGGCATTGCCTGGCACGTGCCGGCGGCCGACATTAATGCCTCGTTGCCGTCACATATCGACAGCCGGCACAACGACTTTCCCCAGCTTGCGATGGACGGTGACGGGCGGGTGTGGCTGTTTGGCAGGCATCGCACGATCCGGCAGCGCGACATGCCGGACTCCACTCCGCTGCACCGGGCGGCCTGGCAAATCTGGGCTTCGACGTTGGACGGCGAAGAGTGGACCCGGGCGTACGAAATCCCATCGAGCGCGGGCCGGCAGGACGTGCGCTGGGGCGTGGCTTCGGACACGGACGGCGGCCTGGTAGCGACTTGGGCGTCGGACGGCCGCGACTTCTTCGGCTTCCTCTACGAGCATCTGGATGTGTATGCAGCCACGCTGCCCAAGCTGGAACGCGCCACCAGGCCGCCGGCACTCCGGATCCGTCCAGAGAGAGTTGTCCGATTCCACAACGTGGCGCCGTCCGAGGCGGAGGATCTCGAGCGCATTCGCGGCTACGAGATCGCATCCGAGGGAAAGACCTACAAGATCTACCGCGGGGACACGCACCGCCATACCGAGTTCTCGATGGACGGAAACAACGACGGCTCGCTGTTCCAGACCTACCGCTATGCGCTGGACGCTGCCAGCTTGGACTACCTGCTGGTCAGCGAGCACAACTTTCAAGGCGGTCCCGACAACGACTACATCAACTGGCTGCTGCAGCAAGCCGTCGATGTCTTCTCGGTCGGCGGCCACTTCCAGCCCTTCTACGGGTACGAGCGGTCGATCCGCTACCCTGGCGGCCACCGCAACATTCTCCTGCCCAAGCGAGGCACGCCGACCCTGCCCATCCTTCCCGAGGAGTCCAGCCACGCCCAGGGGGCGGGCCGACTGTACGAGTACCTGCGCGGCAACGGCGGTATCGCAATCTCTCACACCTCAGCGACGGGCATGGGTACCGACTGGCGTGACAACGACCCGGTAGTCGAGCCGCTAGTCGAGATATTTCAAGGGGACCGTGTCTCCGCAGAGTACGAGGGCGCTCCGCTTGCCGCGCATCGCGAAAGACCCACCACCCAGGCGGGCGGCTTTCAGGCAGCCGGGTATGTGTGGAACGCTTGGGCCAAGGGCTACAAGCTGGGCGTGCAGGTCGCATCGGACCACCTCTCGACGCATTACTCCTACGCATGCACGATCGCCGAGGACTTCACTCGGGAGGGCCTGCTGGACGCGATGAAGCAACGGCACAATTACGGTGCAACCGACAACATTGTCTTGGACTACCGTCTGGAGGCGAATGGTCGCCAGTACTTGCAAGGCGACATCCTGGAGGCGGACGGCGCCTTCCGCCTGTCTGTGAAGATCCTTGGCACGGCCCCCATCCGACAGATCGACATCATCAAGAACCAAGAGTTTCTGTATACCCGGCAGAAGCTGCCGCAAGACGTCGCGTTCACCTACGAGGACGCCACCAAGGCCGCCGGCGAGGACTTCTACTACGTGAGGGTGCAGCAGAACGATGGCAACGTAGCTTGGTCGTCGCCGATCTGGGTCACGACGAATTAGGAGCCGGCGGCAGCGCGCCGCTCGTCTTGCAGCAGCTGCGGCGAGACCGCCGGGCGGTGATCGCAAGGGCCCGGGCTTGCGACGCGAGACGGGTGACTGACGGGACGCAAGTCAGCCTGGGCGATTCGGCGAGGCGGTTGCCAATGGCGCGGCCCGTCGCGAGCGACTCGACGCGCGTGCGGCCCTGCAACGGCCCGCGTCACTCGCCTGAAGACCAGTTGCTGACCCGAAGAAGGAATTCTCCGAGCAAGCAACTGGAAATGATCCGAGAGGATTGTCAGCGTGCGGATCAAGCGATACCGCAGCGGAAAACCGGTGCCTGCAAGATGGACCGACCGACTGTTCTCGAAATCAGCAGGCGTAGCCATGCAGGCGGCGGGCTCGTTGGCTGCGTTCTCGGCGGCGAGCCGAGCGTCGGCGCCTGCCGTGGATGCATCGACGCAAATTGATGGGCTGCCTCGCGCCAAGCAGCAGCTAGGCGATCCCCCGTTCGTCCCGGAGCACGGGCAGGTCGCCGGGCGCGGTCCGGCCATTTTCGAAACGGAGCTTGCGGCCCGCGAGAACAAGAATGCGATCGATCGAGTCGGAACCGAAATCGCCGCCCTCCCCTTCAATGGCTCGATTCCGGGGCCACTGATCATCAGCCTCGAGGGCGACTGCGTCGAGCTCACATGGCGGAACCCGCACGGCAACCGCTTCATGCACAGCAGCGACTCTCGCGCCTCTACGGGCGCGCTCGGCGGTGGTGGCCTCACGAAACCAAACCTCGGCGAGCAGGTCGTGCTGCGCTGGAAGGCGATCAATCCGGGGACGCTCATCTGCGATTGCGCGCCTGGTGGATCGATGATCCACTGCCATGTCGTTTCCGGCATGGACGGGGCCGTCACGGTGCTTCCGAGGGGCGGCTGCAAGGGCCGCGACGGCTCCCCAATCCGGTCTGACAAGGCCCCCCATCGGCAAGCAGGGTTTCTGCGCTCCTCGCAATGCCGGCGGCGACTTCATGACATAGGAAGGGCTGACGGAATGGCGGGTGTCCTTCAGGTCATGCGCCAGCTCATGCCTTCCCATGGGGTGCTTAGCGGCAAGGTCGGCGCCCTTACCGGTGACGACGCGATGAAGGCCGAAGTGGGCGAGACTGTCTAATTTCATCCATTCCCGAGCCAACCGGGAATCCAGGCCGCACATGAAACGCGGACACGGCGACTATGTCTGGGAGCAGGGCACGTTCTCCGACCCGCCCGCCTGCGGACTCGAGTCCTGGTTCGTCCGCGGCGGGTCGGCGGGCGCTGCAGCCTCCACATTCCGCAACCGGGCGCCTGCAATTACCTCTCGCACAATCTGATCGAGGCGGCAGAGCCGGAGGCCTTGGCGCAGGTTGCTATCGATGGGAAGCGGGTCGATGACTTGATGACGCCGCTCCAGGCTCCGTGACCGAACGCTGGCTGATTCTCCCCGCAGGCTGGTCGTCTTTGACAAAGTCCATCCCGCTGGAACCGGAGCCTGAGCGGCTTGCCGGGCGAGCAGCCGGGCAGGCGACGAGGCCTTGATCCGCGTTCAGACGGCCAGAGCGGAACGGCGCATCAGAGGTTGCCACGCGACTAGCCGCGCCGCAAGCCGATTGGTCACCGTTGCGCCGGGATTCGGGAAATGCGCGTCCCGGCGCCTCCCGACCAAGGTATGCGCGAGACTCTCGGACGAGCTTTCCGGTTTCTGGCGCGCTCGTCAAGCCACTTCACGTCGAGAGACGGGCGCCCCCTGGCAGCATTTCGGGAGGCTTCCTGTGGGGAGCCGCCTGTTCGAACGCGTACGCTAGCGCGAGCAGGCGTGGCTCGGACCAAGCGGTCCCGAAGAACGAAACCCCGACAGGCAGGCCGAACACGAAGCCTCCGGGGACAGTGACATGCGGATAGCCTGCGCGGGCGGCGGGCGAGGAGCACCCCGGAAATGACGACCGGTCGCCGTGCATCAAGTCCGTGACCCACGCTGGACCCGTGGTCGGGGCAAAGAGCGCTTCCAATTCTCTTTCGGCGACTGTCGCGTCGATCGCGCGCCGGCAAGTGTCGCGGCTGGTCGCCAGCGCCGACTGGTAAGCCGTCTCGGCCAGCGTTCCCTTCTCCGCGGCGGCTTCGAGGATGTCTTGGCCGAAATACGGCATCTCGGCATCGCGATTCTGCTCATTGAAGCGGATTACATCCTCCAGAGAGCGCACTTGCGCGCCGGGGGCCAGCTCGGCGAGGTACCTGTTGAGGCCGTCCTTGAACTCGTACAGCATGACCTCGAAGCCCGGACGGCGGGTCTCCTCGATCCCGGGCAGTGACTCGACGTCGACGAGTTCCGCGCCCGCGTCCCGCATCGCCGCCGCAGCATTGTCCAAGAGGTCGTCGATCGCGTCATGCCGTCCCCAGTACTCGCGCAAGAGGCCGATCCTAGCGCCGCGCAATGCCCCGGCGTCAAGAAAGCGAGTGTAGTCCTGATGAAAGTTTGCTTGGGTAGTTGCGCCGTCTAGCCGATCAAGACCAGCCATGGCTCCCAGCAATTCAGCAGCGTCCGCGACGCTGCGAGCCATGGGCCCGGCCGTGTCCTGAGTGTCCGCGATTGGCACGATCCCGGCCCTGCTGACCAAGCCCACGGTCGGCTTCACGCCCACAATGCCGTTCACAGAAGAGGGACAAACGATGGAGCCGTTGGTCTCGGTCCCAACGGCAAGTGGCGCGATGCCCGCCGACACGGCAACGCCGGAGCCGGAGCTGGAGCCGCACGGGTTCCGGTCAAGAAAGTACGGATTCAGCGTCAGGCCCCCGCGGCCGCTCCATCCGCTCGTGGAGCGGCGAGACCGAAAGTTGGCCCACTCGCTGAGGTTCGTCTTGGCGATCAGCAGCGCTCCCGCCGCGCGGAGCCGCGAGGCAACCCCGGAGTCCCGAGGGACGTTGGAGTCGAGGAGCGCCAAGGAACCGGCTGTGGTTTGCATTCCATCGGCTGTGCCAATGTTGTCCTTGAGCATCGTGGGTATGCCGTGCAGAGGCCCCCGAATCCTGCCTGCCCGTCGCTCTTCGTCAAGGCGATCGGCTTCGCGCATCGCATCCGGATTGATCTCGATGACGGATTGGAGCGAGGGGCCGGCAGCGTCGATCTCGCCGACCCGCGCCAAGTACCTCTCGCAGAGCGACCGCGCTGTCCACCGGCCCGACTCCAATCCGGCCCGCAGCTCGGCCACGGAGGTTTCCGCCAGTTCGAAGGCGGATGGCTCCCCTGCAGGGGGGCGCGAAGACCGTGTCGCACAACCGTAGATTCCGGCGAGCGACGCTCCGCCCGCGGCAACAAGCAGATCCCTTCGGCGCCATGCACCCGAAACGGCGTTCCTCATCGGCCCCATCGTACAGGCTATCGGCTTCTCCGCGAGCCTAGTCGGGGGAACGCAACGCGTAAGTGCGGAAGGCCTCGAACAGCCGGCCCGCGCCGTCAAGGCCGACCAATCGAACCGAAAGGGTTGCGGGATAGGATCCCGTCAGACCGCTCGGGACGGCGAAACTGCCAGATTGCACGGTTCCCAGGACCCGAGCCCCGCGGCCCGCGCCGGCCACCTCGCCAGTCCAGAGCCAAAGCGTCCGTTTGGCAGCGATCGTGTTCTTGCGCAGCGTTGCGTTGAATTCGTGCTCGCGCCCCGCTTGGATCTCGTTCTCGGAAGGCAGCTGAATCTCGAATGGCAGCTCGGCCGGAGAGTGCTCCACTTCGCGGATCCGAGGCTTCTTGGATTCAAGGTAAAACGATTTGTTGTAGCCTTGCTTCTTGCCCTCTCGGCGCAGGTACAGCACCCAGTCGTGGTCGTCGTCCGGCGTGCGAGAGCGGTAACGGTCGCCCTTGAACTTCTTCTTCTGATCAAGCCACGTGCCGTCCGAAGGGTTGTACCAGCTCACCGAGTACTCGTGCTTGGGCATCACTAGTTCAATGAGCCCTGGCTGCTCGGCATAAACGATGTATTCGACGCCGATCGCCCTCTCTGCCCATCGGTCCAGTCTTTGCAGGGCTAGCGCGGCACCTCCGACTACCCTGTAGTGGGGCTGGAGGTCGAAGTGGCGGGACTGGGAGAAGAAGCGCTCAAGAAGCTCCAACTGCCCGGCACCGTCGGACTCGGCATCGGTCTCGCTGCCCGAGAACGTCACGTAATGGCCCCGAATCGCCGCGTTCCATGCCTGCCGGCGGGCGGCGTCGGCGTTCGCGCCGGCACCGACGCCAGTGTTCACAAATGGCGCCCGCTGCATCTCGTATTCGATCGAAGCTAGCGCTGGATCCACACGGTTCTGGACGATATAGTCCTGCCACCCGTCCCGTGCCAACGGTGCGGACGAGACAGTCGCCCCGGTGGACTTGGGATGCGAATAGGGGTCGTGCTTGTCGAGCGAGGAAGCGAGCTGCTCCAGGAGCTTGCTTGCCGACTCGTGGCTCTCCCACTCCAGCAGACCCTGCCATGTGACGCTGTAGGCCGAGTAGCGGGCGCACACGTATCGCACGTACCGGTCGCGCTGGCGAAGTCGCGGAAACAGGCGCTCGAGTTCCTCGCCGGAACTAGCGAGTACTAGGTCAGTGACGAATCCCAGGCCGTGCAGGTAGGCTACGCGCCGGTCAAATTCCCGGAAATACTCGATCCACGGCTCTTCGGGCCCCTTGAAGACTTGAGACGCATTGTCCGGCAGGCCGAGCATCAAGGAGCGGACGTGCGTGAACTTTCCCTCCGCCCTCGCTTCCGCGACAGCTTTGAACGTCTCCCATGGCACAGTGCCGAGCCCCAGCATGGTGGCACCGAGCCAGTAATGAGGCGCATTGGTCAGCGGGTACTTGAAGTACCGGAGGTTGAAGACCTCGATAAACCCCGGCGTGCGGGCCGCCACGGCTTCGAAGCTGCCTGTCAGCTTGTCAAGCGCCTCGATGTTCGATATGAGGCGAAAATCCCAGCGGCCCTGGAAGTCCGGAGAAAACCGCAAGACGAATCGGTTCCCGCCGTCCCAGAACGCGGGCATCACCTTGGTGCGTCCGCCTTTCGGGGAGCGGAACTCGGCGCGCAGAGTGACGCTGGCGTACGGGTTGGGGTGCTTGGCCGCGTCAATGGCGGAAATCTCGACGCTGATTTCGCAGGGATCGTAGACCGGGACCGATTCGCACGCCTCGAAGTCCCTCGCAGGCGATGCAACGGCCAGGGCCAGCGCGATCCAGAGTGTCCACCGCATACATCAGAGAATAGAACGGTCACTCCGTCGGTACAACTATGCATCGGGCAAATCAGAGGCCGCCGCCCGCTATGCCGGACTTCCGCTGGACCGGACTTCGGACCCCGAGTACGTCCTGTGCGCCTCCTGCCCGCCCGCCAGCGAAGGGGCACGAATCGAGCGACTCCGAGAGAACCGGCGCCGCGTTTTGGAGTCGACCGGCATGTTCATCGGCTTCCCCGGCTCTTGCAGCTGGAAATGTCGTCTAAATTGAGGTTGTGCTGGCGAAGATCGCAAAGAGGGTCGCGCGCGATCGAATGCTTGCCGATTCCGGGAGCGTCGGCGTGGCCGTGTCGGGCGGCGCGGACTCGATGGCCCTGCTGCACGCGCTTGCAGAACTGCATCCGGAGCGGTCCTTTTGCATCGTGCACTTGAACCACTGCCTGCGCGGTTCGGAGTCGGACGGGGATGAAGAGTTCGTGCGGGCATTGGCCGAGCGCCTGGGATACGCATGCTTCGTAAGGCGCGAGAACGCCGCTGACCTCCGTTCCATGGGTTGCCGGAATCTCGAGCAGGCTGGCAGGCACTGTCGCTACCGGTTCTTCCGGGAACTGCTCTCGGACGGATCTTGCAGCGTGGTAGCCACAGCCCACACACGCTCGGACCAAGCCGAGACGGTGCTGTTCCGGCTGCTCCGGGGCGCGGCCGGGGCCGGTCTGAGCGGCATTTGGCCAGGGGTCGGCGAAGGGATCGTGCGGCCGATGCTGGACATCTCTCGAAGCGAGGCCCTGGACTACCTGCGCGACCGCGGGATCACCTGGCGCGAGGACTCCAGCAACGCCGATCCGGCGTTCGCTCGGAACCGATTGCGCCACCGGCTGCTGCCCGCTCTCCGGCGGGATTGGAATCCAAGAATCGAAGCAACCTTGGCCAGCACGGCTGATTGGGCGCTCGAGGAGGAGCGCTACTGGCGCTTGCGCACGGCAGAGCTGCGACGGGGCTGCGTGCGAGAATCCTCTGGGGAACTTCTGCTGGATGTCAAATTGGCGAGGGCGTTGCATCCGGCCGAGCTCCGCCGCCTGCTCGAATCGATATTGAAACACCCGTTGCTCGAGGGCCGGCCGGCAAGCTTCGGGCATATCGAGGCCATTCGCTCGCTTGTCGGATCGCATGTCGGCTCAGGAGCGGTCGATCTGCCCGGGGGCAGGGCGCAGCGATCGTTCGGGACAATCCGGTTCCTAGTCGGCGCGGGCGGAGCGGCCTGCGAGTTCGACGTGCCGCTGCCGGTCCCGGGCGTTACGCAGGTGCCCGGCGGGCGAAACGCCGCCCTGCGCACGCGCCTTGTTGCCGCCTGCGAAACGACTAGGCTGTACAATGAGTCGGATACTGCATTGCTTGACTGGGATCGCGTTCCCGGGCCGTTACGGCTCCGGAACTGGCGCCCGGGTGACCGATACCGGCCAACCGGGCTGGGTTCGTCGAAGAAGATCAAGGATCTCTTTCAACGAACCCGCGTCAGCGCGTGGGAGCGGGCCGCATGGCCTGTGGTAGCGGCGACTGGCGGCGGTGACGGATCGGCGCGAATTGTCTGGGTGCGGAAATTCGGTCCCGCCCACGAATTCGCGGTTCGGCCGGGGAGTCATCGTGTCCTGGCGATGGACGAGGTGCGCGACGCACGCGAATCTTCGGTATCTTAATAGCGTCCTGCTGCGTCTAATCTCAGTAGCGGAGCGAGCGCAGTAAAGGATCCGTAGCAGTGAATTCCACAATAAAGACCGCAGTTTTTTGGATCGTGATGCTCTGCACCGCGGTCCTGCTATGGAAGGCGGTCAACGCAAAGAGCGGCGACAAGACCGAGACGCTGAGCTTCAGTGACTTCATCGAAGAGGTCGAGCAGGGCAACGTGCAGGAGGTGACCGCTGCCGGCCAGCGGATCGAGGGCCAGTCCAGCTCGGGCAATTTCCAGACCACGGTGCCCCAAGACTATCCCAAGGTCTACGACCTGCTCACAGCGCAGGGCGTGAAGGTCAATGTCAAGGACCAGGCTTCCCTGGGATTCTGGTCGGTGTTCTGGCGTGTCTCGCCACTGGTCCTGATCGTGTTCTTTTGGATCTTCATGATGCGCCAGCTGCAAGCGGGCGGGAACCGCGCACTGAGCTTCGGCAAGAGCCGAGCACGCCTGCTGACAGCGCAGCAGAAGAAGGTTACTTTCAAGGACGTGGCCGGCGTGGACGAGGCCAAGGAGGAGCTGCAGGAGATCATCGAATTCCTAAAGGAGCCACAGAAGTTCCAAAAGCTCGGAGGCCGGATTCCCAAGGGCGTCCTACTGATCGGCCCCCCGGGCACGGGCAAGACGCTGCTGGCACGCGCCGTCGCAGGCGAGGCGAACGTGCCGTACTTCTCGATCTCGGGCTCGGACTTTGTCGAAATGTTCGTCGGCGTCGGTGCCAGCCGCGTGCGGGACCTCTTCGAGCAGGGCAAGAAAAGCGCGCCTTGCATCATCTTCATCGACGAGATCGACGCCGTGGGACGTCATCGCGGGGCAGGCCTAGGCGGCGGTCACGACGAGCGCGAGCAAACCCTAAACCAGCTCCTCGTGGAAATGGACGGCTTCGATTCGAACGAAGGCGTGATCCTGATGGCGGCTACGAACCGCCCGGACGTGCTGGACCCGGCGCTTCTGCGCCCTGGGAGGTTTGACCGGCGCGTCGTCGTGTCCCGGCCGGATGTGCGCGGACGGCAGGGCATCCTGCAGGTGCATACGGCCAAGGTGCCTCTGGCCAGCGACGTCGACCTGATGGTCTTGGCGAGAGGGACGCCGGGCTTCTCGGGAGCCGACCTAGCGAACCTCGCTAACGAGGGGGCGCTGCTCGCAGCGCGCCAGAACCGCAAGGTCGTCACCATGGCAGACTTCGAGCTGGCCAAGGACAAGGTGATGATGGGCGCCGAGCGGCGGTCGATGATCCTGCGGGACGACGAAAAGAAGAACACGGCCTACCACGAGGCGGGCCACGCGGTCGTCGCGGCGCTGCTGGAGCAGGCGGACCCGCTGCACAAGGTCACGATCATCCCGCGCGGGCAGGCGCTCGGCCTGACGATGCAGCTGCCCTTGGATGACAAGCACACCCACACGCGCGCCTACCTCTGCGACCAGCTGGCCATCCTGATGGGAGGACGGATCGCCGAGGAACTGTTCATGGATCACATGACCACGGGGGCGGGAAACGACCTCGAGCGGGCCACTGCGCTGGCGCGCCAGATGGTTTGCGAATGGGGCATGAGCGGAATGGGCCCCCTGACGTTCGGCAAGCAGGACGAGGAGGTGTTCCTAGGGCGCGAAATCACCCAGCAGAGAACGTACTCCGAAGCGACCGCGGTCCGTATCGACTCGGAGGTGCAGTCGCTGGTTTCCGACAACTACGACCGTGCCAAGCGGCTCATCCAAGACAATTCCGACGGCCTGACGCGCATCGCCGAGGCACTGCTCGAGCGGGAGGTGCTGGACGGCGACGAGGTCGACGCTCTCTTGGAAGGCCGGGACCTGCCGCCGCTCGCTGTGGCCCCGCCGACTGACAGCAGCGCTGGCGGGCCCGAAGCGCCGGAACCCACGCGGCCCGACGCGCCCGCCACGCTACCGAGCCTCGACGAAGGCCAAGCCTCGCCCGCCTGAAAGATCCCGGCTGACCGCAGGAGCTGGCACCTAGAACGGAATGTCGTCGTCATCGGCGATCGATCCGCCGGACGGGCCCGTGGAACCGGAATCGCCGGGAGCGGACCCTGCACCGGAGGCGGACCCTCCGCCATAACCGCCCGACTGGCCGCCGCCTTGATCGTGGCCACCGCGCCCACTTTGCCGATACCCGCCCTGGCCCCCTTCGGACGGCCCGTCCCGGCCGCCCAGCAACATCAGGCCGAACGGGTCGCAGACCACTTCGGTGCGATAACGCTTCTGGCCGTCCTGCCCTTCCCAGGAACGAGTCTGGAGACGGCCCTCGACGAAGACCTTCTTGCCCTTTTTCAAGTACGGGGCGACATTCTCCGCCCTCCACAGGACGATGTCGTGCCATTCCGTCCGATCCCGCCACTCGCCCATCTGGTCCTTGGTGCGATAGGTCGTGGCCAGGGAGAAACTGGTCACGGCCGTCCCGCTCGGGGTATGCCGCGTTTCGGCGTCCTTGCCCAGATTGCCGATTAGCATGACTTTGTTCAGACTGCTTGGCATTGTTCTCACGGTACAATCAATTACTCACTCAACACAAGCACGAGCAAGGCGGATCGCCGATCGCAGGCCAAGCAACGGCGGATATTGCCTGCTCAAGGAGCCCGGGTCCCTTGGCGAGCGATCCAATCAGAACGCTTGGAATGCCTCTCTCGGGAAATCGGGCTCAATTCACTTGCGGGGTCATAGCCATGAAATCCATTCCGCTCGCGATCTTGTTGGCCGCCCCCTCGATGATGTCCGGTGCCGAGCGCGCTGACCTGCTGGTTGTCGAGAAAAAGAACAACTCGGTCGGCTTCTACGCGTCCTCCGGTAGTCGCGTGGGCGAGGTCCAAGTGGGCGAGACACCGCACGAGGTGGTGCTGTCCCGCGATGGTCGCTACGCCTACGTATCCGACAACGGCGTGCTCTGGATGGACTACGACGGGCCAGGCGGCAACACGATCTCGATCATCGACCTATCGACGCGTCGCAGGGCTGGGGTCCTGCCTCTAGGCAAGTTCCGCCGACCTCACGGCTTGGCTCTGGACCCGACGTCCAGCAGGGCGTTCGTCACCGCCGAGAACCCAGACCGTCTGGTGCTCGTCGACCTTGACGCGCGCGCCGTGATCAAAGACTTCGACAATGGCGGATCGGACCCGCACATGGTCACGTTCGGAATCGACGGCGAATGGGCGTATGTCTCGAACACTGCCAGCGGCACAGTCGGCGCCGTGCATGCGGCCTCCGGCAAACTGCGACTGGTCGAGGTCGGCAAGGGCCCGCAAGGCAGCCTGCTCTCGCTCGACGGCTCCATACTCTGGGTAACCTGTCGCGACGAGGGCAGCATCGACATAATCGACACGCAGGCCAAGGCCAAGGTCGGGACGATCAAGACCGGTCCGGGGGTCAATCGCGTGGTCGCCACCCCGGACGAGAAGCTGCTGGTGTACTCGCTGCAGAGTGGCGAGGCCGTCGGCATAGCCGACATCGCCGCCGAGACGGAGATCGCGCAGATCCCGCTGGGCGGCCAGCCGCTTTCGATTTCCCTGTCGAGGGACGGTCGGTTCGCGTTCGCCGGCGTGCAGGACGAGGACCAAATCTGGATTGTCTCCGTGACGGACCGAGAGGTGGTGCAGGTGATCGACACGCCGCCGGGGATGGGGCCGGACCCGGTGATCGAGATCGGCACGTACTCCCCCCGGAAGGCGAGGCCGTGAACGACAAGCGACTGCGCGCTCTCTTGGAAGACGTGCGGCGCGGTCGGTGCGACGTCGACCAAGCTGTCGGCGAACTGCGGCACATGCCGTACGAGGACCTCGGATTCGCCAAGGTCGATCATCACCGCGAACTGCGGCACGGGATGCCCGAGGTGATCCTCGGGCGCGGCAAGACGGTCGACGAGGTCCGGGGCATCTCCAAGAAGCTGCTCGAGCGGTCGCCGAACCTCTTGGTCACCCGGGCTAGCGAAGCGATGTTCGAGGCGGTGCGCGATCTGAACGAAGCAGCCGAGTTCTTCCCCCGCTCCAGCGCGGTGAGGGTGTGGGGCGAGCGGACGATTCTGGGCAAGGCGAAGATCGCCGTGGTCTGCGCCGGGACCAGCGATATCCCGGTCGCCGAGGAGGCGCGCGTCACGGCGGAGGTCATGGGCAACGAAATCGACGCGATCTACGATGTCGGCGTCGCAGGCATCCATCGCCTGCTGTCGAAGATCGATAGGATCGACGCCGCTCGAGTCGTGATCTGCTGCGCGGGCATGGAGGGGGCGCTGCCGAGCGCGCTCGGAGGCCTCGTGTCGGTGCCGGTCATCGCGGTGCCGACCAGCGTGGGCTACGGCGCGAGTTTCAACGGACTGTCGGCGCTTTTGGGCATGCTGAACTCGTGCTCAAGCAACGTATCCGTTGTAAATATCGACAATGGATTCGGCGCAGCCTACGTCGCGACCCTGATCAACCGCCTCTAGCTCCGCCTGTGCGAAACTGTCCTACATGACACTTGCACGCTCGATCCGTGCGTCCGCCCTGGTCGTGACCGCCCTGCTGTTGGCCGCAGCCCCGGCTGCCCTTGCGGACTCGCACGAGAAGAAGCACCTTCTAATGCTCGGGGGCTCGAGCTTCTTCGCGCACGACGCGGTGTCGCACGCGATGTTCACGATGGCAAAGATCGGCGAGCGAACCGGCTTGTTCGACGTGCGATTCCGTACCGACATGGAGCTGGTGACCAAGCAGAAGCTGCGGGGCAACCGCAAGAATCTGGACTATTTCGATGCGGTGATGTTCTACACGCAGGGGGACATCGAGCTGAGCGACGAGCAGAAGGCGGATCTGATGCGATTCGTGAAGGAGGACGGCAAGGCCGTGCTCGTCGCGCACAGCGGCACGGATTCGTTCCGCGAGACCTGGCCGGAATACATCGAGATGGTCGGCGGGGCGTTTGTGAACCACCCCTGGCACCAGAAAATCCGAGTTCGTGTCGAGGACCGCACGCACCCGATCACCCGCCACTTCCCCGCGTTCTTCGAGATCACCGACGAGATCTACCAGCTCAACCGCTACTCGCGCGACAATCTGCGGGTGCTGATGAGCATCGACACCTCCAGCGTCGACCTGACGAAGAAAGGCGTCCAACGCACGGACGGCGACTTCGCTCTGGCTTGGGTGCGCGAGTTCGGGAAGGGTCGCGTGTTCGCGTCCGTGCTGGGCCACCGCGCCGAAGTCTGGGACAACGCGGACATCCAGAAGATGTGGCTGGAAGGGTTTCGCTGGGCGGTTGGAATCACCGACGGCGAAACCGCCTCGCTGCCGCTCCCGACAGACGACGACTGAGACCGGGCCCGGGCTCGGCGACAAACCGGTAGCCCACCCCGCGAACCGTCACTAGGTGGCGCGGTTTGGCAGGGTCAGGCTCGATGGACCGGCGCAGACGGACGATGAAGTTATCGATTGCGCGCGTGTCAGTGTCCTCGCGCACGCCCCACACGTCCTGCAGCAGGTTTTGCCGGGAGACATTGCGGCCCTCGTTCGCGATCAGGTAGTGCAGGAGCTTGGCTTCCGTCAGCGTCAGGTTGCGGGCCTCGCCTCCGACCACCAATTGCTGCTTGGCGAAATCGACCACGCGGCCATTGAATTCATACGAGTCGTCCACGCCTTGGCGCTGCACCTCGGCGCTCCACCGATGGCGTCGCAGAAGGCCCCGGATCCTAGCCAGCAGAACTGCTAGGTCGAAGGGCTTCGGGAGGTAATCGTCGGCCCCTGCCGAAAGGCCCTGTACGATGTCCTCGGGGCGCCGCCGCGCCGTAAGCATCATCACCGGCACGAAGCAGCCCCTGGAACGCAGCTCGCGGACGACCTCAAAGCCGTCAATTCCCGGCAGCATCACATCCACCACCAGCGCGTCGAAGGCGGCGCCTGCGCGAATCATTTCGAGAGCGGCCTCGCCTGTTTCCACGACCTTGGTCGCAAAGCCTTCCGCCTCCAGATTGAATTGCAAGCCCCTTGCGAGGTGCCGCTCGTCCTCGACGATCAGAACGCTCCTCATGCCCGTGCCACCAACGGAAGCTCGATCGTGAACGTGCAGCCTCGGCCCTTGCCTTCGCTCTCGCCAAAGACCCGGCCGCCGTGCTTCTTCGCGACCGACCGGACGATAAAGAGGCCGAGGCCTGTTCCCTTTGCCGTGAGCGCGCCTTGGATCCTGTAGAAGCGCCGAAAGACCCGCTTTAGTTCGTCTCGGTCGATGCCGATCCCGTTGTCCCGGATGCTGATGGACACGGTGGACGCTCCTGTCTTCGCGATATCGATCCAAACTCGGGCCCGGTCGCCCGAGTACTTGACGGAGTTGTCGATCAAGTTGGAGACGGCGGCTCGCAACTCGTCCCCGTTTCCGAGCACGACCGCGGTTTCCTCTTTCGGCACGTCGTTCCGCACTCGAAGCGCGTCCTGAGGAAGGTCATAGCTACGTCGGAGCCTGTCTGCGCATTCCCGGACCAGCGCGGGCACATCGACGGGGACGCGTTGGCTCTTGGGCCGCGAACCAGCCGCGCCGGCCAGCAACACCTGCTCGATAGTGCCCTGCAGGCGATTCATGTCCGAGAGCATGATCTCGTAGAATTCCCGCTGGCTCGCCTCGTCGAGGTCCCTTGACTGGAGTGTCTCTAGGTATAGCTTGAGCGATGCCACAGGCGTCTTGAGTTCGTGCGTGACAGCGTTGATGAAGGCGTCGTGCTTCTCGTTTCGGCGGATTTCCCGGACGAGGAAAACGGTGTTGAGCACGAGCCCCGCGACGAGGAGCAGGCCCGCGAAGACGCCCAAGGCTAGAAGGACCCCGCTACGCCAGTTGGCGACCAGCCAGCCGATGTTCAAGGCGACGGCTAGCCCGACCAAGCATGCGCCGAGAACGATCCAAAAGATGACCGAGCGCTTGCGGTGTCCCGTTAGTTCCACGATGCTCCCATAATACGATTCAATTTCAGTGCCCTGAACCGCGGAAACGTCCTTCATGCCAAGCGCAGTCTTCAGGACGGCTGCACAGCCTGGCGAGCCCTCGGGCCGATTGCGCTCCCGTCGGGAAGAAGCAGCTGTAGACACTGAGCGACCAGTGCTTCGGCGCGACCCTATGGTACGCGTTTCCGTGATAGCCGCGGTTCGCCCCCGCAGGCTCAGCAACTCGTCAGCGTCTCCCGTAGCACCCGCCGCAGGCGCGGACCGCTGTCCCCCCAGGCTCGCGCCGGAAACGAAGGGGCCGTCCCGCAAGCGTCGAAGCGCGTGCTGCCGAGAGGAGCGGCTCGCATCGACCAAGCCCCGAGGGAGGCGATTCGCACCCTGCCGAGCTTGCCGCGAAGAACGCTTCCGTTGAGGTCGGCCCGCTTCCGTTGAGGTCGGCCCGCTTCCGAGAGGAAACTGACTTCACGTGCCAGCTGCCCAGTCAGGCCGAGGTTCAGCGCGACTGCATCGGCGAAGAGCGGGTGCGAGTCCGTCCTGGGAACAGCGAGAGAGCTAGGACGGGCCGAAAGACGCACTGCGACCGTGTCGGTCCGCTGGCAAGCCAGTCGGCGATCGCCTCAGCCATTTTAGGAACCCATCATCAGCGAGAATTGCCAGGGTTTCAGCGGTGGCGTATCTCATCGCCACGTGGACTGTCGTTCCTGAAACGATCGTTCTTCTCGCAGTAATTGCGACTCGGATAACGGCGAAGAAGCCGCGACATCCGCGCAACGACAGCTATCTCGGGGATGCTAGCTGGGTACCGTAGGACCGGGCGAATCTCTGATCATCGAGCGAATCACGGTCAGCGCGCGGCTGGAAGCGTCGCTAAGGCATATCGGAAACGGGTCCGGCAAGCAATCCTGCTCAAGAATGCCGAAGAATGAGAACCCGACGCGCGACGCCGCCTAGCCAGCCCGCCGCCCTTGCAAGGCGGGACACCGCGCTCAGCGATACCGCGGGCGCAACAGTGGCGCATGGGGCTGCGTCCTCCTGTGAGGCTAGCTGCCCCCCAGGGTCTCCGGGGCAACCGGCACCGCGGTGAATTCCTTGATAACTGCCACCGCGAATGGAATGGGTTGGCTCCCGTCCGGCGGGGTCAGTGTGAACGAATACTCCAGATTCACGGTGCGGGATGTAACAAGGGGGCCGTTGATCCGAACGAGCGTCTCCTCCGTGCCGGAAACCGCCGCGGATTCGTGATTCTCGGGCAAGACCGGCATGAGCGTGCCCTTAAGCGCCGTCAGGCCTTCTTCGGTGATCGCTTCGAACTGCGCCGCCAACGTCGCGGCGTCGCTGTTGAACGTCCGCTTCACGCGGATAGCCGCGTTGTCGTCCGCGCGTTCTACTGTCGACACCGCGTACAGTGGCACCGACCCGTCGTACGGCAGAGAATGTCTCTTGACCGATGCTTCGTCGGTCACAGGCTCGATGCTCGCTCCGGCATACTCGCCATATACCTCGTTGTAGCTGTTACGGTCTTTGCTGTGAAGCGAGTCATAGCTGACTAGCTTCAGGAGTGTACTCGCCAGCTTGTCAGGCAGCTTCTCGGCCATGGCGTCCTTCAACTGATCGTAGCCGGCAATCCCGACCATGCGGCCGTCGCGGTCCAAGGTGTAGGTCAATGGCAAGCCCGCCATCGCAGCGTGGATTGGGCTGACCACCGGGTTGCCATTTCGCGTTAGCGTCTGTGAAACGATCGTGACAGCATTCGCGTAGCCCGTTTCGGATTGCTTGACAGTCAGCCGACTGATCCGCTCCGCTACGTCCGTCACCGGATCCTCTCCGAACGCCGCGGTGACCCGCGTCACCTTCTCCGTCACGTCGAACGTGGCACCGTCCGATAGAGCGTAACGCAACTGAATTGGCTGCGCTTGGAGCTTCGGAAGCATCCCGGCCAGCAAGCACGGTAAGAAAAGCCAGCGCTTTACAAATCTGCTGTTCATCAATCTTTCACCTTACTCGGTTTAGACGTCCCTTAGACCTAGCCGGAGCGGCTCCAGCGTCAAGGACGAAGTCTGTTCTTGCCGACACGGTGAAGCCGCTTTCGCAGCTCATTCGGTGCCAGCCCTGATTCCCACGCACCCAAATCGTGCTTTCATCTGCTACTGGGAGAGTGGTCTCCGGTGCCAGCCCAGCTCCCGCAGCTAGGCCGAAGCGCGATACCGGGTTGAGTTCAACGTCTCTCATCACAGCCCACCGGCAGCAATTGCCTGTGCCCGGGACCGCTAGGGCGCGGCCGGGAATTTGGTGATCGTCCATGAGTTGTCGTCGCCGCGCGACGCAGCAAAGACACCGAGCAGCGATTGGCTGGTTTCCTGGCAGGTCTCAAGGGACAGGCTCGGAGCGGCAATGCAGCCCCAACCTGCCCGCTCGCCTTTCGCAATTACGCTAAAAATGCCTTGGATCCCGGAGATCGATCCGGTGCAGGACTCGCCTGGTTGGAGCACGAGATCGACCTTGCACGCTTGAACTTCAGGCTCGCTCGAGTCTGGCGGCGGCGCCACGGCAATCGCGAGGCCCGGCCCGGCGGGCGACATCCCTCCGTTCAAGAGAAGAGAGAAGGGATGATCGCCAGCCGGCACGGCCGCCGGAATCCGCAAGCTCAATTGGTAGAGCCCCGCGACTTCCGGGGAGGCGCCCGCGTAAATGATGTCCGCGGGCGCAACCTCGAATTCACCGACCATTGGCTTGATCGAAGCTGTTGCCAATGCGCGCGGCATGTCGGGCATTTCGCCGGTTCGCAGTCCCGGGGCCGTCGCTCCGAATCCGGTTCCGAACAGAGTCACGATGTCACCGGGAACGGCCTTTCGAGCTGTGCGACCGGGTGGGGAGCTCGCCACAGGCGGGGCACCCGCTGGGGGGTCGAACACATCTTCCGCCGCGACAACAGCCAAGTCCTCGTGCAACGCGGCAAGACCGGCTATCGTCTCGGAGAATTGGAGGAAGATCGGCTGCACGTCCCCCACCGGGAACATCGACGCGTTGCTGCTGACGGGCTGCGGGGAGTCACAGTCGCGAATCACCTGAACGGCGAGCGGACCCAAGGCCGCGTCCACCGGGACTTGGAATAGGATCTGCTCGGCGGCGACACGCAGAATGGGCGCGCGGGTTTGGCCCACCTCGACGCAAACGCCGCCAACTAGCGTGCTCAGATCGCCGTTCGTGTCGACGGTACCCGCCGTCTCCGAACCCGCGCCTGCAAAATCGGTGCCGCTCACCACAGCTATTGCACCCGGCGCTCCTTTGGCTATCGCTTCGACCGCATCGCCGAACAGTGTCACGCCGCCCTCGGAAATCATCGGCGGTCCGGCCGGTGCAGCGTTCGGCTGAATGGTGGCCTGCGCGGTGTAGATCTTGTCGCCCGACGTATTCAGGCTGCCATCGGCACCGTTCACCGCGACGGCGATCGTGATCGGCCCTACGCTCTCGGCCGGGGCAGTCCAAGCGACCTCAAAATCAGCTGCGGACGTGTTGCGGGGGCGTCGCTGCGTGGCCCACTGAATGGACTCCGAGCCACCTCCGCCGCATTCGCCGGTGACCACTCTGACCCCCGACCCGCTGGGAGTAGGCGTCTCGGCCAGCGCACCCGCCGGCCCGCAACCATCGCCGGAGCGGGCCGTCAGCTGGAAGCCAATGCGAAACACGGTCTGATCTGCAAACGACACGATCAAGGGAACCGTCTCGCCCGGCGTGTACATTTGACCCTCGGCCGGGGAATCGCCGATGAGCAGTTTCAGTATGCCCGGGCCTGAATTCACTGGACTACCGCTGTGACAGCGGGTACATGAGGTCTCGCCGGGGAACTCTCCCCCGCTCGTACGCGGCGGCGCTCCGCCGGAATATGCAAATGCAAGCGGCAAGACTCCCGCAAGCATAACGAGAGCCAAGCTAACGACCCCTATCTCTCTCATGTCGATAACCTCGCCTATTTAAAGTAGCGCATGAGCAAGTGGGTCGCAACTTTGGGCTCGATCGCTCCGAAGCATGCAGCAAATTCCGGTTGTTTCAACGATGAAGCCTCCCGGCAGCGACGATACACCGGCTCCTGGCGTGCGGTGCAACGGCGGTTCAGAGACAAACGCGTCTCGCCGCTTCCGGTGATGCACGTCCCGCATCAAGTTTAGACCGGTGGCTGTCGGGAAGGTTTCACTCCCCGCTTGAAATCTGGCGACCATTGCACCAGTGCATCCAGGGAGCTCCGGCCATGCCGGCCTCGGCAGTGCCTTGAAGAACCGGATGGTCGGGGCGCGCCAGCAGGCCAGAGAGAGGGCGTCGAGTGAGTCGAAGAACCGGGGCCGAACTTCTCAGGTCTCGAAAACTGTGCAGGCCACGAAGTCGGGCTGGCTGTTTGGGGCGCACTTGTTGGTCGGCACGAACGGCTCTACCGGAACGGCGTCCGGCCGCGCGGCAACCCCTCCGACTTGCGCCGATCGCATCAGCACGCGGAATTCACGGACAGGCCCGCCCGGTCGGGAGGAGCGGTCAAGTTGTTCCACAAAGCCCGACGGTCTTCCGGAGGCGCGAGTCGCCGCGACGGACGATTCCCAATTCGTTGGGAGAACTGTGTTGGTCGCCTCTTGCACGCTGCTGGCAACCCGATCGGAGCGATGGACCCACTAAGCTATTCCTGGTCCGCGGTGTGGCAGATTCGCTGGGCCGAGGCGGGGGCCTGGCCGTATAATCCAATTCATGCTGACTCGACGCGATCTAATCTCCTCACTTGCCTTGGCGCCCGCAATCGCGCGTGCCGGGACCCCGAAGCTCGCTGGCACGGGGCCGAGGCTGAAGACCGCAATCTGCGCCTACTCGTTTCGAGCGGCGCTTGGCGACGGCTCCCTGAGCTATCTGGACCTCGTCGACATGGCAGTCGAGAACAGAGTCGACGGGATCGATTCGACAGTGTACTGGTTTCCGCGGGACAACCTCGAATCGTTTCTCGTTTCCTTCCGTCGAAAAGCGTATCTTGCCGCTGTGGAGCTGCCGAGCATAGCGATTCGCAGCGACCTGTGCCGGCCCACGGCCTACGAGCAAGAGCGCGAAGCGGCTTGGCTCCGTCACTGGATCGACGTGTCCTACAGGCTGGGGTCCAGCCACATCCGCGTGTTCGGGGGCCAGGTTCCGGAGGGTAGCAGCGAGGATCAAGCCGCGAGATGGGTAGCCGAGATTCTGAAACGGGCGGCCGACTACGCGGCGGACCGGGGCGTCGTGCTGGGGCTGGAGAACCACGGGGGCATAACCTCGCGCGCTGAGCGCATCATTCAAATCGTGCGCGCAGTCGACCATCCCAATGTCGGCATTAATCTCGACACGGGGAATTTCCGAAGCGAGCCCTACAAGCAGATCGCGATGTGCCTGCCCTATGCCGTGAATTCCCAGTACAAGGTCCAAATCCGGAATGAGGCGGGCGAGCACGTTCCGTCCGACTGGGATCGAATTGTGAGAATGTTCGCGAAGGCCGGCTACCGCGGCTACATGGCCTTGGAATACGAAGCGCCGGAGGACCCCTTCACTGCAGTACCCCGCTATCTCGCGACGCTGCGCGAACTGGCCGAGCGCCACGGCAGCGCTTGACGGGAACGCCGCATTCGACGCCGTCGCATGCCTGCGTCAGTCCGAGAATTGCCGCGAATGCGGGGCCTCGAGGCCTTGAGGCGCAGGAGCCGGCGGCGAAGGGGCCCGCTGGGCAGACGAGGCGGGGGGGCAATCCCTAGCTTCGCTTGAACCCGGCTCATTGTCGGCACGGGGCTGGCTCCGAGCTTGCACTCGGGAGCCTTGGCATCCGCCGATGAGCCGATCAAGATGGTGTTGATACCGTTTCGCCTTCACGGCTACAATGAGTCGCTGCCGACCGTCTCGGCCGCGTTCAAGGCCGACATGCCAGCCAACGGCAATCACGTACTGGGCGAGCATTCGAGGTCGAGTTGAAGGCACCGCGGAGCATTGAAACCGCGCGGCTCATCCTCCGCAGGCCGGAGCATGGCGACGCCAGCGAGATTTTCGAGCGCTATGCCAGCGATCCGGTCGTGACCCGCTATCTCAGCTGGCCGGCCCATCGCTCGGTCGACGACACGCGAGCCTTTCTCGAGTTCAGCGACGCCGAGTGGGAGCTCTGGCCGGCTGGGCCGTACTTGGTCTGCGGACGGTTTGACGGTGCAGTGCTTGGAGGCACCGGTCTGGCGTTCGAGACGTCGCATCGGGCGTCCACGGGCTACGTGCTCGCGGCGGATAAATGGGATAGGGGGTACGCGACAGAGGCGCTGCGTGCAATCGTCGGTATCGCGTCCGGCGTAGGCGTTCATCGGCTCTACGCCCTATGTCATCCGGAGCACCGGGCGTCGAGTCGGGTGCTGGAAAAGCAAGCCTTTCAGCTCGAGGGCACGCTCCCCCGTTGCATGGAGTTTCCTAATCTGGCAGTCGGCGTTCCTGCCGATGTCCTCTGCTACGCGTCGATCCTAGTCCCGTAGGCGTTTAGCGCGACGAGAGTCATTCGGTCGACGACAGCCAAGCTCGGGCGCACGCCCTCCCTCTTCCCGATTGAACGGCTTTCCCGCCGCCAGATCGAGGGGCGCTACTGGATTCGGTCCGTCCTGCGCGAGACTTGTTGCGGGTGAACTCGCTTCCGAGGCACCTGCGAATGCGGCGCCAGCTGCGTCCATGTGGACCAAACCCAAGGCCGCGGCGTGCTCGACGCCCGCAGGGGTTTCGCATGCTTCGTCAAGCACACTCCACGAAACCGAATTGACCTCTTGTCCATCGACTCGGATTGGCCGACCAGATGTTCACGACAACCGGCTACCGCGGCTCCATGGCTTTGGAATGCGAAGCGCCGAACAATCCCCTCGCTGCGGTGCCTCGCGATCTCGCGAGACTAACGTGAACTGGCCGAGCGCAACGCCGCTGCTTGAACGGGCCGCCCGCTCTGCCGCCTTGCGACACCTGCTTCAGTCTGGGAACGGCCGCGACTGGACGGCCTCGAGCAATGCGGGGTTCTGGCGGCGCAGCCGCAAAGAGAGCTCCTTTTCCTTGCGAGCCGTGGCGCGGTCTCGCAAGCGGAAGTGAACCTGCGAGAGCATCAGATGAGGCTGGGGGTGTCGCGGGGCGAGGCGTACCGCTTCGTTGAGCGCGTCGACGGCCTCGGCCCACTTCCCCAAGCCCATCATCGCTCGCGCTCTCGCAATCCGCGCCGGCATGTAATCGGGTCGCAGGGCAACCGCCCGGCCCAGAGGCTCCAGCGCCTCGTCGTAGCGCGCTTGCTTGACCAGCCAGTCCCCGAAGAAAAAGTGCGGCTCCTCGTAACTGGGATCGAGCTCGATCGCCTTGCGCAGGTAGGGCAGGGCCTCCTCGAAGCGACCGTCTTTCTGAAGGTGCCAGGCGAATTCGAAGTTGGCCCGGGCCGACGCAGGATAGCGTTTCGCGGCCCGCGCGGCGATCTCCAGGCCGGCGCCGAGGTCTCCCGCCTCCCTGCATGCGTGCACCGCCATGTAGTACAAGTCCTCCGCTTCGGGCCGCAGCCGCAGCGCTCGCATGGCGATGTCGGCCGCTTCCCTGTGGTACCGCCCCTTGCCGTACTCGACGGCCATGATCTGCATCAGCTGGAATCGGTCCGGCCGCAGATCGAGCGCTTTGCGCCATGAGCGCAAAGCTTCGTCGCCTCGCCCTAGCTCTTGCTCCGCTACTCCGAGAAGGTAGTGGGCGTTGAAATCGCTCGGGGAGGCCTCCGCAGCCCGTGCCAAGTGGCGACGAGCCTCGCCAAAGCGTCCGGCGGAGAAATGCATGTATCCGAGATTGAACAGCGCCGGGAAATAGTCAGGCGCTGCTTCGAGCGCCCGGCGCCAGAGCTTCTCCGCCTGATCAGCCTGGCCCCCTTGAGCCAGAGCCAGCCCGCGATCCGTGAGAGCCGCCGGATCGGTCGAATCGATCTGCTCAGTCCAGGCTGGCCAGGAGATGCACAGCAGCGCCACCATGGCACCCATCATCCGGCCCGCCGCGACGCCTGTTCGTCGCCACTTCACGGAATCGCCACCGCATCGCCCGAGCCCTCTGTGAGCAGCCACCCGCGGCGACTCGCGATCCCGGGAAAAAACTCCTCCTCGCCGGTCGGCCACCGAACGACGACCTTCTCGATTCGATCCGCCGCTCCGAGCCCGAAATGGACCCTCAGGTCGTTGTGGGAAACGTAGCTGGACTGGCTCATCACGGCCCGCGTCTGGCTCAATCCTCCCGCTTCGATCGTCACTTTGGCACCAATTGCCGCGCGGTTCGAACTGGTTCCGCGCAAGGTCAGCCGCACCCAGTTGCGCCCCTGAGGCAGATCGTTCCTAAGAAGCGAGACCCGTTCGGCCATGTTCATGACAAGGACATCGACATCCCCGTCGTCGTCGAAATCGCCGAACGCCGCCCCGCGGCTCGACCGCGCTTGGCGTAGCGCCGGCCCGGCAAGAGCGGAAACGTCCTCGAAGCGCTCGCCTTCGATGTTTCGGTAGACCAAGTTCCGCTGGACATACGACTCGGCGATCTTCGTTTGCCGGTCCAGCTTGGGGTACACGTGCCCGTTGACTTGGAAAATGTCCTGCCAGCCGTCGTTGTCGAGGTCAGCGAAGTCCACGCCCCAGCCCACGTATTGCGGATTCGAGGCGAGGCCGGCCCGGACACAGATATCCTCGAAGAATACTCCGTCGTTGCTGCGGTACAAGTTGGGGTAGTCGTCCGCGAAATTGGTCTTGACAAGATCGAGCCAGCCGTCGCCATCGAAGTCGCCGACGCCCACCCCCATGCCGCCCTGCTCGAAGCCGTGTTCGTTGAACGCGACACCGGTTTCGGTAGCGTAGTCCGTGAACGTGCCGTCGCCGTTGTTCAGGAAGAGAATGCTGGGGGTCGAGTCGCAGGCGATGTAGATGTCCTGCCAGCCGTCCCCGTCGAAGTCAGCCGCGACAGCCGTGAAGGCGTAGTAGTCCCGCACGTCGCGCACGCCCGCTTTCTCGCTGACGTCGACGAAGCTACCGTCGCCGAGATTCCGGTAGAGCGTCACGTTGCCGTAGGGAAGGCCACGAGGCCCGCAGTAGACCGGCATGCCCTTCCACTCGCAGTTGGATGTCTTGCCGGGAGGCGGCGCAGTCTCCGGGTCGAACCGCTGGTATTGCGAGACGAGCAAATCAAGCAATCCGTCCCGGTCGTAGTCAACGAACGTGCAGCCGGAACTCCATTGGTCGGCCGAACCCGCGACGCCGGCGGCCTCCGCGGTCTCGAGAAAGCCGCCGTCGCCCCCGTTTCGAAAGAGGGCGTCCTTGCCCCAATACGCCACGAAGACGTCTAGTTGGCCATCGTTGTCATAGTCTCCAGCGCAGACTGCGCTGCCCCATCCGGAACGGCCGAGGCTGCTGCCGGAGGTCTCGTCCACGAAGCTCCCGTCGCCGACGTTGCGGTAAAGGCGGCTAGTGGGCGCGTTGCCGTCCGGGAAGCCTTCAAGTCGGGAGCCGTTGACCAGGAAAACATCAAGCTTTGAGTCACCGTCGTAGTCCAGAAAGGCCACTCCGGAGCCGTTGGACTCGATTATGAATCGCTTCTCGTCCTCGGCTCCGTACGTGAACGCCAGATCTAGGCCAGCTTCACGCGCGACATCGACAAAACCCGCATCCCAAGGCAGACCGGATGCTTCGCGGGCCTTGACGGGCAAGGCGTTCGGGCTCGCGACTCCTTGCGCTAGAAGCCCGCCGGGAACGAGAGCCGCTAGCAAGAGCGGCAGCAGCGACTCGCTTTGCATGGCCGGTGCCGGATCGCCTCGAAACCTGAGTATGGCACAGTTACGCCGGGTTTCTTGCGAAAAGCACGCGGCAGTGCGGCAACCGGCTCTCGATGCCTGCCGAGATCAGCCAAAACGGCGAACAAGGCGGCACCTGAGGAAGAATGCACGACGCGGGGCGCGCCGTCAGCAGTGCCCCGGAGACAGATCTCTGGACGGAGCGGTCGGCTTCCTGCCCTTTGGACAGATAATCCAGTCTTTCGGTGGCAGGGCACCGGGAGCTCGCAGGAACCCGTGAGGCTTCGAGCCGGGGCCAACCTGGCATCGAAGTCGTGCCCGGCATGGAACTAGGCGGGCGCGATCTCGCGCCTCCAAAACCGAATATGGGACCAAGGCCATGCGGGAGCGAGCTCCCGTCAGCAAGGCGCGAACTGCGTCGTGGCGCCACAGGCCGATGGAGCCGCGCCCGGCGTCAGCGAAGAAGCGCCCGCACCATCGCTGCATTTCGCTTGCTGACTGTGCACTGGAAGCCGTTGGCCAAGGTTAGGAGCCATCGCCGGCTGCTTAACGAGCTAACTCTGCTGATCTTGTCGCTGTTCACGAGCACGCTGCGATGCACGCGGAGGAACGCTGAGCCGGCTAGCTTGCCAGTGATCTCGCGAAGGGTCTGTGTCGCGCGGTAGCGGCGGTTCTTCGTCTGGATCCATACGATCTCCCCAGACGCTTGGAACGCATAGACCTGATCGAGGTCCAAGAGAAGGAAGTCCCTCCCGTGCATGCCCACGATCTTCAGCTTGCGACGACCTTGCACGGCGTCCGCGTTGAGAGCCGCCGCAACCTTCTCGGCGTAGGCTTGGGGCCTCCGCCGCGAGTTTCTGGCGCGCTCGATGGAGCGCAGCAGCCGCTGACGGCTGAACGGCTTGAGCAGGTAGTCGACGGCGCCGACCTCGAACGCCTTGATGGCGTGCTCGCTATACGCGGTGACGAAAATGATCGCCGGCAGCCTTCCTCGGATGCCCCGCACGACTTCGAAGCCGTCGCTGACAGGCATTTGGATGTCAAGCAGCACCAAGTCGGGATTCAGAGCCTTGATCTGCCGCCGTGCGGCCTCGCCGTTCTGCGCTTCGCCCACGATCTCGATGCCGTCGATCTCGGCAAGATCCCGTCGCAAAACGTCGCGCGCCGCCTGCTCGTCGTCGACAACCAAGGTTCGAAGCCGCTCCGCTCGCACGCCGCTCATTCCGCTCGCCGGTTTTATCACGATGCGCCTTCTTAAGCTTGCGATTTCCCATGGGCGGGATGGAATCGCGGACGAGCGGGCCGGGTCGCGCCGTAACCGGCACATGCGCCGCTCGCGGTCTGCGCGGAGCCGCCAGGGTGCTCGGTCCGGCCTCGCCACGTGCTGTACCTTGACGATAAGAAGGCCGGTACCCGGTGGATTTCGTGACCCATTTCCCCATCTTGGTGAACGTGCTCGGACACGCCGCCGGGATCGCAGCCTTCGGAGCGTTCCTGGTGCTCTTGTTTCGAAGCCGTCGGCCAGGGATTCGCTTGCCCGCTGCCGCGGCCGGGCTGGCGCTGTCCTGGAACCTGGGCTCGCTGGTTGGCTTGCTTTCCGAGCAGGATAGCCAATTCCGAGAAGCCGTTGCGACCCTGAGCCTGGCCATTCTGAGCCTGGTGCCTTGCACGCTCCTTCACCTGGCGCTGGGAGAGCAGCATCGCTGGCTGAGCCGATCGGGCTATGCCCTCAGCGGCTTTGCTGCCGCCATCCACTTCTCCAACGCAGTCGGCGTGCGTGTCGGGTGGCAAGCGGCAGGCACCGCCGCAATCTACTACGGATTCAGCGCATTGGCTGTGACGAGCGCAGTGCTGCTTGCGATACGAGGCTCTTCCCACCGTCGAACCGGAATGCGAGCCTTGGCGGCGATGGCCCTGTTCTTGCTGGCGGGGTCGTTCGTCCACTTCGGTCGCGAGCACGCGGCGGGAGCGTGGGTGCACGAACTAGTTTTCCACCACGCGGGGATTCCGCTGGCGCTTTTCGTCCTCCTCCAAGACTACCGGTTCCTGCTGATGGACGTGTTTGTCCGGCTGGCCGGGGCGGGCCTGCTCGCAGGAGCGTTCGCCGGCACTCTCCTCTGGCTTGCCGACTCGCTCGCCCTGTTGGAGAACGCCTCCGCCACCGCGATTGGCCTGGCAGTGTTCGTTGTGGTGTCCGGACTGGTGATCGTCGCCTACCCCGTTATCCTCCAGGGCGCCGGCAGACGGTTGGAAAACGCTTTGTTCGGACGCAAGAACGTTGGCGAGGCGTCGCGGACCGTGCGCGCCCTGGAAGCGGACAGCGACACGGCATTGCTCGTCCAAGCGTCCCGCTGCTTGGCCGAGTTCGTATCTGCGGAGCGATGGGAGTTGCTGGCAACTGCCGTCGACATCCAAGCGGCTCGGTCCGAGGCCGCGCCGGCCCCCGTCTTTGACATCCTGACAGCCTCTGGGCATCCGTGGCCCGAGGCAGTCGTGGCCTTGCGGGACGGAGCGGGGACGTCCCGGCCACTCCTCCTGGGCTCTCGAGAAGGCGGTCGCCGCTACCTAAGCGTCGACCTCGCCGATCTGGACATCCTCGCAGCGGAAGTCAACAGCCGGGTGGAGCGCATGCGGCGCGAGGAACAGGACAATCTCCTTCGAGAAGCCGAGATGGCCACGTTAAGAGCCCAGATCAACCCCCACTTCCTCTTCAACGCACTCAACGCCCTCAACGGGATCATCCCGGCAGACGCGGCCGACGCAAGACGGACGCTCGTGAACCTAGCCGATATCTTCAGGTACTCGTTGGAAAGCAAGCGGCAGTTCGTCCCCCTGGAAGAAGAGTTGGAAATCGTCAGGGCGTACCTCCAGATCGAGAGACTGCGACTGGGAGCGCGGCTGTCCAGCCGAATCGACATGGGGGAAGAGGCTCGCTATCGAAAGGTTCCGGCACTCTCCATTCAGCCCTTGGTGGAGAACGCGGTCAAGCACGGCGTTAGCCGCAAGGTCGAGGGAGGCGAGGTCCGCGTGTCGGCCCGGCAAGAGGACTCCCGGCTGCGGATTGATGTCGCCGACGACGGGCCGGGGTTTGATGCCGCCACCGCTTCCACGGTTGGCCACGGCCTGCTCAACGTGGAAAGGCGCCTGCACCTGTGCTACGGAGGCGACGTCGAGTTCGTCATCGAGTCGGGCCAAAGCGGCTCGCGAGTCGGCTTCAGCGTGCCGCTCCGAGAGTCCGAGCGACCATGATGAGGAAAGACCGTCCCCGCCTCCTACGCGGAGGCATCCCGCGAGTCAATGAGCGACCTCGCCTCGGCTAGGAACTCGGACAGAGCCCGCACCCCCGTGTGGCCGGCGCGACGATGGCGCACCGCCACTTCACCAGCCTCGGCCTCGCGCTGTCCCACGACCAGCATGTAAGGGATCTTCTGTAGCTGAGCCTCACGGATCTTGAACCCGATCTTCTCGCTTCTGGCGTCCACTTCGACGCGCATCCCGCTTGCTTGAAGCGTTCGAGCCACCGTCTCTGCGTACTCGCCTTGGTTGTCGGTGATTGGCAGAACGATAGCCTGCACCGGTGCCAGCCACAGAGGAAACGCACCGGCATAGTGCTCGATCAGCACGCCGAAGAACCGCTCCACCGAGCCCCACAGTGCACGGTGGACCATCATCGGCTGGTGCGACTTGCCATCAGTGCCGATATATTCCAAGCCGAATCGACGGGGTAGGTTGAAGTCGAACTGGACCGTGGAGAGCTGCCAGGACCGACCGATGGCGTCGACCATCTTGATGTCGATCTTGGGACCGTAGAAGGCTGCTTCGTCCGGCATCACCTTGGCGTCGATGCCGCGCTTTCGCAACGCTTCGTGCAGACTGTCCTCAGCCAGCTTCCATTCCTCGGGCGTTCCGGCGTACTTCTCGCTCTTGCCGCCGTCCCAGGTCGAAAGCTCGACGGCGAAATCAGCGAAGCCGAACACCTTCAGCACTTCCATCGCGAAGTCGACGCAACCGATCACCTCGGACTCGACCTGTCCCGGCGTGCAGAAGATGTGCGCGTCGTCCTGCGTGAATCCGCGCACTCGCAGCAGGCCGTGCATCACGCCCGACCGCTCGTAGCGGTAGACCGTGCCGAGTTCCGCGAGCCGCACGGGAAGGTCGCGGTAGCTGCGCAGCCGGTTCTTGTAGATCAGGATATGGAAGGGACAGTTCATCGGCTTGAGCTGGTAGAGCGAATCGTCCAACTGCATCGGCTTGAACATGTCGTCGCTGTAGAAGTCGGCGTGGCCCGAGGTCTCCCAAAGTCCGCGCCGTGCCACGTGCGGCGTGGCTACCAAGCCGTAGCCGCGCGAAACGAGCTGGTCGCGCAGCCAGTCCTCCATGACGCGGCGGATGGTTCCGCCCTTCGGATGCCAGAAGATCAGGCCCGGCCCGGCCTGCTCCTGGACACTGAACAGGTCGAGCTCCTTCCCGAGCTTGCGGTGGTCGCGCTTCCTGGCCTCCTCGAGCCGGTCCAGATGCGCCGTGAGGTCCTTCTTCGAGAAGAAGGCCGTTCCGTACACGCGCTGCAGGCGCTCGCGTTTCTCGTCGCCCTTCCAGTAGGCACCCGCCACCGAGAGCAGCTTGAACGCCTTGATGCGCCCCATAGAGGGCACGTGCGGACCACGGCAGAAGTCAACGAACCCGCCGCCGGTCCTGTAGACGGAGACCAGCGGGTCGTCCGTCTTCTCCTCGATCAGCTCGCACTTCATGAACTCGCCATGTTCCCGGTACTCGGCGAGCGCCTCGTCACGCGGGATCCAGACGCGTTCGTTCTTGGGATCACGCTTCACGATCTCCCGCATGCGAGCTTCGATCTTCGCGAGGTCTCTTGGAGTGAACGGCTTCTCGCGATACATGTCGTAGAAGAAGCCCTGCTCCGTCGGGGGGCCTACGCCAAGCTTGGTCTCGGGATACAGCTCGAGAGTCGCGGCCGCCAGCAGGTGAGCCGCGGAATGCCGGTACACCTCCAGCGCTTCCTCGTTCCGGTTGGTCAGCAGCCGCAGGCTGGCGTCCTGCTGCAAGGGAGCGGCGAGATCCGCCAGTTGCCCGTCGACCTCTGCGACCAAGGCGGCCCGAGCCAGCCCCGGACTGATCCGGCGGGCAACCTCGAGCGCTGTCGTGCCCCCGGCGACCTGCATCTGGCTGCCGTCCGGAAGGGTAACTGCGATGTTCGACATGGGGGGCGCCGGCCCGGCGGCAGGCACCGCGCAAGACCTTCTGCTCTCAGTATCTCTCGAAACATTGACGCTCGTCCGCGATGCCTGCGGACCGGAGCAGCGCGCATAGGGCGGCCACCATTTCCGACTGCCCGCAGAAGTAGGCCGCGAGGTCGCTTCTCCCTGCGAGCGCCTCGGCGAAGTGATCCGTTACGCGGCCCCGCCGCCCCCGCCAGGCGGGGTCGTCGCGACTGACCGTAGGAAGGAAACGAAATCCCGCGTGCTGCGCGGCCAAGGCATCGAACTGCTCGCGGTACAGGAGCTCCTTCGAATGCCGGGCGCCAAGAACGAGCAGCGCCTCCGCCTGAGGGTTGGCCGCCAACTGCGACAGCAGAATGGCCCGCACAGGAGCGATGCCGGTGCCGGCGGCGAAGTAGACCGCAGGATCGGACGGAGCAAGAAGGCGCATCTTGCCGGCGGGCTGGCTGCACTCGACGGTGTCCCCCGGGGCCAAGCCGCGCAAGTGGCCTCCGAACTCGCCGTCGTGGCGAAGGCATAGTTCGATTTGACGGTCTGGGAAGGGCGGCGAGGCGATCGAGTAGTAATTCCGGACCAGCGTCCCCCGAATCTCGGCTTGGAGGACGATGTGCTGGCCCGCACGGTGCGCGAAGGGCGCCTGGAAGGTGAATTGGCTGACTCGGACCGTTAACGGCTGATGGTTGATCAGGCGAATGGTGGGCATTCGAATCTTCTCTTGGCGCGGAGCCAAGCCTACGTGCGGACGCCAGGGACCGCCAGGGCCCTAGGCCTCTTCCGGGCCCCCGGAGACCATCGCGCGCGCCCTGTCGGCGAGAATGCCCGCCAAGGCGGGATGCCCGTCCAGCGGCGGGGACGCTTCCAGACGCAATTCCGGATGCGCGGCACGGATACTGGCCACCAGGCGCGGAAGATCCTCGGTGAGGTGCCGCCCCATGGTCAGGAAGTACGGCGTGACAAGAATCCGTCGAACCCCCTGCGCCGCGAGGTCCGCGACAGCGGCGGCCAGCGTTGGGTCAGCTAGCTCGAGGAACGCAGTTCGGTATACGGGCATGGCGGCACGCCTGGACGCCTCGCGAGCGACCGCCCGCACCGCGTCATTGGCCGCGGTCACGCGCGATCCGTGCGCGAACACGACAAGGCCGATCGTTTGGTTTCCGCTCAAGGTATACTCTCGATTCCGATGGACGCTCTCATTATCACCGTCTATTTCATCGCCGTCTTCGGGGTGGGATTCTACCACTCCCGGAACAAGAACACGACGACTGAGTACTTCCTCGCCGGCAAGCATATCGGCTGGTTCGCGGTCGGGGCCACGCTGTTTTCCACCAACATCGGGAGCGAGCACGTGATCGGCTTGGCGGGCTCCGGCGCATCGAGCGGCTTGGCCGTGGGCACCTACGAGTGGTCGGCCAGCTTCTGCCTGCTGCTGCTGGGCTGGATCTTCATCCCGCAGTACCTCCGAAGCGGGATCTTCACGATGCCGGAGTTTCTCGAGAAGCGATTCAGCCCGGGCTGCCGCTGGTATCTGACTACCGTTTCGCTACTTGCGTACGTTCTGACGAAAATCTCCGTGGCGCTCTTCGCCGCCGGCATACTCGCACGCGAGATCTTCGGCTGGGACTACATGACGACAGCAGTCCTGCTGGTGATAGCTACCGGTATCTACACCATTTCCGGGGGTCTATCGGCGGTGATCTACACCGACCTGCTGCAGGCGTTCATCATGATCGGCGGTTCGGCCTTCCTGGCTTGGCTGGGCTTGAGCGAGGCGGGCGGGTTCTCCGCTCTGCGGGAAGCCTTGCCGGATGACTTCTTCCACATCGTCAAGGACATCAACCATCCGGAATACCCATGGCTCGGGACAACGCTCGGCACCATGATCCTCGGCACCTGGTACTGGTGCACCGACCAGGTGATCGTCCAAAAGACGCTCAGCGCGCGCAGCCTTCCGCACGCTCGGGGCGGCACGATCTTCGCGTCGGCATTGAAGATCCTTCCAGTGTTCATCCTAGTGCTGCCGGGGTTGATCGCCAGGGCTCTCTGGCCCGCCGAGGCAACTGGAGACACAGCGTTTCCGCTGCTTGTGGAGCGGCTGCTGCCACCCGGCCTCTCCGGGCTGATGATCGCGGCCCTGCTGGCGGCTCTGATGTCCTCGCTGAGCAGCGTCCTGAATTCGTGCTCGACCCTCGTAACGATGGACGTCTACAAGAAGCTGCGCCCCGAGGCCAGCGAGAAACGGCTCGTGTTCGTGGGGAGACTGGTCACGGGCTGCGTTGTGCTGCTCAGCATCTTGTGGATCCCGATGATCCGCTACCTCAGCGGCGAGGTCTACCAATACCTTCAGAGCGTGCAAGCGTACATTGGCGCACCGATCACCGCGACCTTCCTGCTGGGCATCCTGTGGCGGGGAGGGACCTCTCGCGCCGCGATCTCGACACTAATCGTGGGGGGGCTTGCGGGTGCCGGGAGATTCTCGCTCGACATCCTTTCCAAGGCGTACGGGATGGATCTTGGCGTGCTCAACGGATTGGTGCAGATCCCGTTCCTGAATTACAGCGTCGGAGTCTTCGCCGGCTGCCTGGTCCTGTTCTGGGCAGTCAGCAAATTGGACGAAAAGCCGGTCGTCGCCCGCATTGCAGGCCTGACAGTCGATTGGGACCGCCGCAGGGCGTCCGCCGGCAAAGACGGCACAGACAAGCTCCTCGGCTGGCTTTCCGCGGCAGTGGGACTGGCTGTGCTGATGCTGTGGTTCCACTTCCGGTAGGCCTCAGTCCGGGGGCAGCGGAATGATCGTTCCGTCGTCGCCCCGCAGAGCTCCTGCTTGCAGCGTCCGGGGCTAAGATGACGGGGGTGCTCTGGCATAGAGTCGGTTCGATCGGCGTCTGCGCGCTCGTGCTGACCGGCTGTTCCGGCGGCATCGAAAGAGAGTTGCCGGCAATCCCGGCGGTTGCCGCGGAAGACTTTCCGCGTCCCGCCAGAGACACTGCCGAGCGCCGCATTCGGGCCGCCACTGAGAATCCGACCGACCCCTGGGCGAACGGAGACCTCGCGATGATCCTCCACGCCCACGAGCAAGTCGAGGCGGCCGTGACGCTGTACCGCCGCGCCGAAGCGCTCTCCGGGGGTGAGTTCCGCTGGACCTACCTGCTGGGTGTCGCGCAGCAGCAGGGCGGCAGCAACCAAGAGGCGTCCGAGTCGTTTCGCCGGGCCCTGGCGAAGCGCCGCTACGGCCCGGCGGGAATTCGACTCGGCGAGACTCTGGCGGCCGCCCAGAGGCTAGACGAAGCGCGAAACGCCCTTCACGAAGCCTTGGATTCCGGAGGCAATCAAGCGGCTGCAGCCTACGGCCTTGGCCGGGTGCTGCTGGATCTCGGGGACGCAAGCGCGGCAATTCCATTGCTTGAAAGGGCGGTCTCGCTCGCTCCGGATTCCGGCGCCGCGCGTTACGCCCTCGGCTCGGCCCTGCGCGCCGCAGGCGATGAAGACGCGGCGGAACGAATTCTTCGCACGGTGGGCGGAGCGGACGACACGAAGCCGGCGCTGGACGATCCGGTGTTGGCGAGAGTTCGGGAACTGGCGGCGGACGAGCATCACTTCCTCAATTTGGGCAAGTCCCTCGAAGCGAAGGGAGCAGTCGCCGACGCCATTGCAGCGTACGAGCGAGCGCTCGCAATCAACCCGAGAATGGCCTCGGCGCACGCCAACCTTGTAGGCGCTTACGGACGCATGGGCGATGCCGCCAAAGCGGAAGTTCATTACAACGCGGCGCGCTCCATCGACTCGAGCATTGAAGAACTCCATAACAATTGGGGCGTGCTGCAGGCTGCTAGGCTGGATCCGGCCGCCGCCGCGGCGGCGTTCCGTCAGGCTCTAGCGATCAACCCGCAATCGGCGAAGGCGCACGCCAACCTCGGTGTCGCGCTGACGGAACTGGGGGATCCTCGAGAGGCTGCCCGGCACTTCCGGGAGGCAGTGGCTAGTGACCCGACCAACCGATCGGCGCGCATGAATCTCGGCACAATGGCTCTAGCTGCGGACCACCCGGCGGAAGCAGCCGAGCACCTCGAGGCCGCGCTCGGAGCCGATGGTGACGGGAGCGAGCCGTTCATTCGGTACACGCTCGGTCACGCCTACCTCCAAACCGGACGCGTCGACGAGGCGAGGCGGTCCATGGACGAGGCCTTGCGCTTGGCGACCACGAACGGCATGGAAGACCTGGCCACCAGAATCCGGCAGGACATTGGGTCGTTCTCGCAGTAGCTGCTGCGTTGGAGATTCCTGACTCGCACTATCGGTCGTATCCCGGTTTGGAAGCCGATCCGCCCTCGAGATCTGCGCCCGCTAGAAATAGCGGGGCTCGGTTGGATCCAAGTGTTTCAGCCTGCACTGCCCTCGGCCACCAAGCTGCGTCTGGACAGCGGATTGCAACGCCTGGGTGGCCGCACCAGCCGAACCGGCTCGATCCCCAATTCACTGGCCGCCGCAATGAAAGCATCCTCGTGCGCCATCCACCGGATCCCATCCGCCACGTCAGGTCGCAAATCCCCTGGGACTCCGCTCGCCAGCGCAGTGACCCGTTCGCTTCAACCAATGCTCTCCGCGGCCCTGGAAACGGTCAAGCAAAGGGGCTGGGGCCGCAGGGTACGCTCGACAAGCGACAGTTTAGCCAGGGATTGAGGACCCTGTCGTGCTTGCGCTTTGCACGGCACGTCCGACCTGGAAACCTCGACGTTCGGAAGGCTGCTGGGACAAGGCTTGGGTCATCCGCGCACGGCGTTCGGCGGCGCGCCGAACGCCGTCAGGATCAGTCAGATCCATCGATTCTACCGGTGGACGTGGGAGTTTGGCTCCCGCCTCACCGTGCTCGATGCGGTGGAGTCCGCGCTCGGGCGCGCGAGCGCGATTTGAACGGGGCGGAGGCCGACGGCCTCTCCGAGGCAGGCACGGTTCTTGCCAGCTCTTTCGAGCGGCTGTGACGCCGATCCAGCTCGTCACACTGGACCATTTGCTGATCCCCCGCAACGCTTGCATGCGCCTGCATCCAAGCGACAATGGCGTCGTGGCTCTGCCGCACAAGCAAGGCCGCGGGCCAGTCCGAGGGCCAGTCCGAGGGCCCCTCCAAGCCAATCGCATGAGTTCCGGAAGTCTCCAAGTGCGGACCGTCCGCGACGAAGGGATCGGCTCGATAGCCCCCACCCGCCCGCCTGACTTGCTCGCCGGGCCGGTTCCCGCGGGCCAGAGCCATCCTAGCCACGTTCCGTGCGCCCGCCCGGAGCCGGCCCGCAGTGCCTGTCACGCTCTCTTGCGCTGCAGCTGGTCCTCAAGACCCACAGATCGGCCACCCTGTCGCCTCTAAACGTGAAAAGGGCGCATCCTTTCCACCGCAGGCGCTCGCCGCTGGGCTCGTAGCCCATGAATCGGCCTCTGTGAATGCCGCCGAAGCTCATCTTCGCGAAGACCCTGTCCCCTTCCTCGACAAGCTCCTCGATGACGCACCGATAGTCGCGCAGCGCGGTGTGAACCATGTCGAGATACTCCGCAAACCCTTGATGCCCCCGCTTCTCGTCTCCCAGGGATCCGCGGAAAGTGCAATTCTCGTGGAGGACGCTGGGTATCGCGTCCAGATCGCGGCCGTTCCAGACGACTTGGTAGAACTTGCGAACCTGCGCCTTGCGGACAGTCATCCCGCGCTCCTCTGAATCTCATTCACTTCAACCACTTCTCGTCGACACCCAAGACGGGGTTGCATAGGGGGGTTGGGTTTAGCCGGACCGGCCCAATCGAGGTCCATCCTTGGAATCCGCCTCATTGGAACGCGCTGAGGCGAGATCCGGTAAAGAACTATTGCTGCCCTTCCACAACTGGACGGCCGGAGTAGTGGACGTGAATGAGTTCCCATTGCCCGCCGTCCGTCCGACGGCAGACCTGTGACTCCCGACCCTTAGTCTGTATCGCAACCCCATCTTCTCGCCGGATTGCGTCGAATTCCCAGTTGAACTCGGCAACTGCGGTGTCCCCGAAAAGGTTGACGGCAACATCAAGCGGCACCAACTTCCGTTCCGAGAATGCGTCTCTCATTGCCTTTTCGTAGACGTTCGCCACGATCGCGTCCCAGCCAGTCTCGTGACCCATTGGGTTAATGAACGAAACCTGATCTGATTTCAGCCAGACGTCGCCTGCAAGCGCAGTATCAGCGTCGTTGATCGATTGGACGTACCGGCCGACGAGCGCACTGACGGCGGCCACGTCAGCATCGTGACCGCTCCCGATCTCCGCAGATCTCTTGGTCGCTTCGGGGATCGGACCGCACGCAATTGCAGCGGCGATCGCGAGCCATGCCGCCGATGACTGCCAGCCAAGCCGTCTGGAGGCGGAATTCAAAAGCGCCATCCTGAAATCGAGCGTACCATGCCGGAGCAGTTCTCCGGTCGCTGCCGGCAGCTCGGCACGAGGCCTGGGAACCGGATGCTTCCCGGTCGCCGCCGCACTGCGAGCCGGCATGGTTTCCTGGGCTGCATGTCCCAACGCCCTCGGGCACGGCACCCTGCGGATAAGCGAGCTCGCAGGCCGGTTGAGCACCAATGCCGACTCAGTGCCTTGGGTCCCGTTGGCATCGTGCGAACGACCGTCTAGGATAGTGGGCTCATTGTGGCCACGGGCTTTCTCGGGACAAGAGCGGACACTCTGGTGGACATCGCCATTGTGTTCTTGCTCGCCGCGCCGTTCTTGATGGCCTGCGCGGTGCGACTCGCCCGGCAGCACCGGCACCGCTCGCACCGGAACCTCCAGCTCACGGTGTTCCTGGCGGGTATAGCTGCGATCCTGCTGCTCGAGGTCAGCATCCGTTTCGGAGGCGCCGCCGAGGCCTATCGAGAGAGCTCGCTGTACGGCCATCCAATGGTTGCGTGGCTCTTTGCCGTCCACCTCTTGATTGCCTTGCCGACGTTCGGCAGCTGGTGCGTTTTGGTGATCGCTTCAGTCCGGCGCTTCTCTGGCGAGCTGCCGGGCTCGTTCAGTCCGAAGCACCGGCGATGGGGCGCGCTTACCTACATGGGAGTGTGGCTGACCTGCATCACGGGCACCGGCCTCTATGTGATCGGCTTCGTGCTCTGAGGGTCGGCTGCGGAGGGCCTTTCATGCGCGGCGGATGATGGGCATTGCAGGTTCTCGGAGCTGGAGGGACCAATAGATCCGCCGATAGGCAAAAGGAGTTCCTCCCCCGGTCACGGACTCGTGAGACCGCAACTGGAAGTTCCCGCGCGCCGCCGGGCATTGGGCGACCGGAGGGGTCGCAAGTATATCGGCTTCTAGAAGCCCGTCTGCCGACGAGGCGAACTCGCCATCGGCTAGCTTTGCGCCGCCGGCATCGCGGAGCACGCGCAGTGCAGCTGGCACGGTGACACCACCATGAGTCAGTTCGTCCGAATCCTGGACTCCAGAATCACCATACACTTCACCGACGGCCAGAGGGACACGCAGACGCCCGCGAAAGCCATCGCAGCGCGACGAATCCGCACAGCGGATCGTGACCTGCATCGTCGTGCCGGTATGACGTTAGCGACCGAAATCCTGTGCACGCCGCGCAACAGCTCCTCGTGAGGCGCCGCAGCCATCCCACCGTGGATCTCGCCTTTGCAAGCATCCCTGCCATCGTCGGGTGCCCGCGCCTCAGCCTCGAGCACACGGTCTTCAATCTTCGCTGTCAACCCAAAGAAAGCCGCGCGGACCGGCACGCGGATTGTCAGCGCCTCGAGGTCGTTGGACTAGTCGTTGCGCCAGGTGCGCTTGGTCCCGACAAGCGCCAAGCCGCGATTCGCGGTGACTCCGATGTCCAATCCAACAAGGGGCGCGGGCTTGGCACGGGGGTCGGGTCGGGTACGCCGGACAAGCCAGGCAATCAAATCGACCGTTCCTCGCGCGCCACGATGTGCAATCGATCGTTTGCTCCGTCTTCTTCCAAGCTCTTCGGCAGGAGATCCGCTATTCTCTTCAACAGGGGTTCGGGCTCCGCTTCCGGCGCGATGAGCTGCGGGTCCAAAATCAGCGTCACGCCCGGCACAACCGGAAACGGCTCGCCTTCGCGGGCCACCAAGAGCACGCGAATCGTTGCCGGAGCGAATCCGAGTCGCTTCAACCGCATGTAGCGACCACTGGCGACTGCACGCTCCTCGCCGTAGGAAGCGCGGGCGCGTACGCCGCTGGGTGGAGGGGTGGACTCCTGGGAGATCAAGTGCCCGGTCTGCCTAGGCGCGGGGCCAGCGAGTTCCGGGAGCTTCATGCCCCCTGCCCCCACTCGCAACTATGCGGTGGCTGACGTGGCAATTGGGCGTTCGAGTCAATGGGGCTAGCCGTTCCGGAAGGCGTGGCTGTAGGCGTTGATGGCGGGAACGCCGCCAAGGTGGGCGTACAGGATTTTCGATCCGGGAGCGAAATACTCCTTGCGAACAAGATCGATCAGCCCCTGCATGGACTTCCCCTCGTACACCGGGTCGGTCATCATGCCTTCGGTACGCGCCGCGGTCCGAATCGCCGAGTTCGTCTCTTCCGACGGCACGCCGTAGGCGGGATAAGCGTAGTCCTCGACCAACACGATGTCGTCCTCGGCAACGTCCCGCCCCAGCCGCACCAAGCGCGCCGTGTGTCTGGCGATTTCCAGAACCTGTGCCTTGGTTTGGCGCGGGATCGCGGAGGCGTCGATTCCGATTACACGGCGCTGGCGCCCGTCCGCGGCGAAACCGACGACCATCCCGGCCTGCGTCGACCCGGTGACCGTACATACGAGGATGTAGTCGAACCGCAAGCCCAGCTCGGCCTCCTGTGCCCGCACTTCCTCGGCGAATCCAACGAACCCCAGACCGCCCAACTCATGCATCGAGGCGCCCGCGGGAATCGGATAAGGCTTGCCCCCTCCCGCCTTGACTTCCTCAATCGCCCGCATCCAGCTTTGGCGGATCCCTATATCGAACCCCTCTTCGCAGAGTTGGACCTCCGCGCCCATCAATCGGCTCATCAGGATGTTGCCGACGCGGTCGTAGACAGCGTCCTCAACCGGCACCCAAGCCTCCTGAACGAGACGGCAATGCATGCCGAGCTTTGCCGCGACGGCCGCGACCTGGCGGGTGTGATTGGACTGCACGCCACCGATGGTTACCAGGGTGTCGGCCCCCGATGCGAGCAAATCGGGCACGATGTACTCCAGCTTGCGGATCTTGTTGCCGCCGCAGGCGAGCCCCGAGTTGCAATCCTCGCGCTTCGCGTAGATCTCGACTGCCCCGCCCAGGCGGTCAGACAGCCGACGCAACAATTCGATCGGGCTCGGACCGAAAGTCAGCGGATAGCGCTCGAATCCTTCAAGCATCTCGCACTGCGGACTCCAGGCAGGCGAATTCGGCGGCATGTCCGCTTGAAGCTGGCCTCCCCGGCTGGCAGCCTGTCTAAGGTAGCGTGAACTACTCCCGCCGCCTCAACCTGCTTGGCAGAGGCGGCCGCCGGGGCCCTCCTTGGCTAGCGGGCCGGTCGCAGCTTTCCGGTGCTCGCGACGAGGTGGTCCGAAACGAGCGTCCCCCCGCTCTTGGCCGCCAGCAGGCATCGCCCGATCGACTGGCGAAACGTCGGAGCGTGTCCGCGAATGCGCACTTCGCAGGCTGGGCCGGCTCCGACTCGCAGTCGGTGGCGGTGCCGGAACGGTGGCATTGTCGATCCTGCGCTGCGAGTCGGTGCCGTCCGGATTCGGGTTCAGACTGCCGGTCGCTCCGCGTAGACGCCGAGCTCGGCCCGCAACGCGTCGCAGATCTCCCCGAGCGTGGCGTAGGCGCGCACGGCGTCCAGGATCGGAAGCATGAGGTTGCCCGAGCCGGCCGCCGCTTGCCGCAAGGCTCCGAGAGCCGCGTCGACGGCCCGGGTGTCTCGCTTCCGGCGCAGCTCGTCCAGCTTGGCCTCCTGGCGGCGACTGGCCTTCTCGTCAATCTTCAGCGTTTCGATCGGGTCGGTCTTGGCGTCCGCGTAGGCATTGACGCCCACGATGCGCAACTCGCCGCTCTCCACTCTGCGCTGGTACTCGTAACTGGCCTTGGCGATCTCAGCTTGGGGGTATCCGCGCTCCACGGCCTCTACCATGCCCCCCATGGCATCGATCTGATCCAGCTCCTCCCAGCAACGAGACTCGAGCTTGTCGGTCAGCCGCTCTAGAAAATAGCTCCCGCCGCAGGGATCGACCGTCCTTGCCACGCCGGTTTCCGCTGCGATGACCTGCTGCGTGCGCAGGGCGAGCAGAGCCGCTTCCGAAGTCGGCAAAGCGTACGCCTCGTCGAGGGCGTTGGTGTGAAGCGACTGCGTCCCGCCTAGCACAGCCGCCATTGCCTGCAATGCCGTCCGGACCAAGTTCACCTGCGGCTGCTGGACGGTCAGGCTCACACCGGCGGTCTGCGTGTGAAATCGCAGCTTTAGGGACCTAGGCTCCTTGGCGCCGAATCTCTCCTGCATGATCCTGCACCAGATCCGGCGCGCGGCTCGGTACTTGGCAATTTCTTCGAAGAATTCGTTATGGGCGTCGAAGAAGAAGCTCAGCCGCGGTGCAAATGAGTCCACTGGCAATCCGCGTTCCAAGGTCCACTCGACATACGCTATCCCCGCACCCAGGGTGTAGGCGAGTTCCTGGGCCGCGGTCGCGCCCGCTTCCCGGATGTGGTAGCCGCTGATCGAGATCGGGTTGAAGCGCGGAGTGCGCTCGGTCGCGAATTCTATCGAGTCGGCCACTAGGCGCATCGACTCCCGAGGAGGGTAGATGTACTCCTTCTGCGCGATGAACTCCTTCAGGATGTCGTTCTGTATCGTTCCCGAGAGGCCTTCCCAGCGAGCACCCTGCTTCTCGGCAACGACTAGGTACATGGCCCATAGGATCGCCGCCGAGGACGTGATCGTCATCGAAGTGGAGACCTTGCCCAGCGCGATCCCGTCAAAGAGGTCCTCCATGTCGGCAAGCGAGGAAATCGGCACTCCGCACTTGCCCACCTCGCCTTCTGCCATGGCGTGGTCGCTGTCGTACCCCATCAAGGTGGGCAGGTCGAAAGCCACCGAGAGCCCTGTCTGGCCTTGTTCCAGCAGAAACCGCAATCGGCGGTTGGTCTCTTCGGGCGTCCCGTAGCCGGCGAACTGGCGCATCGTCCAGAGGCGTTGCGCGTGCATGCGCGGGTGGATGCCGCGGGTATAGGGCGGCTGGCCGGGCAGGCCGATTCCGGCGGTTCCCCCGTTCGCCCGGGTGTAGACCCGCTCGACGAGGAGACCCGAAACAGTACGCCGCTCCACGGGCTAGAAGGCTAATGTGCCCGTGCGCGCGATTTCGCTCTCGTTCGGCAGGAACAGGATCTTGCAGCGCTCGCAACGGTAGATCTCGGGGTCGCGGCCGAACCTGGCGACCAGCTCGTCGCCATAGCCGTACCAGCGCTTCAAGTGGCCGGCACAGATCTTGTCCTTCTTTCCCGTCGGCTCGTCGCACGCGCGCTGCCGTGCCATGCGACGCTTCACGACGGTGCCGTCGGACAGCCGCACGACGAAATTCTTGGGCTCAGGCGCGGCTTCCATGGCAGACGCGGATGTGGCGGAACTCGCTTCGCTCATTGGCCTTACGCCCGCATTCTAGCAAACCGCGCGACGCGCCTGGCGCCAGCATATGAGCGGTGCCCTGTCGCAGGGCGCAGATTAGCCGGGAGCCGCTGCGACGGAGGAATTCGTCACTTTGGTATCGAGCGCTGTGGGCGCTTGGCCGGCGCGGCGCGCACCACCCGGAATTTGCTAGCATATTTGGTTCGTTCAGCATGATTTAGATCTCAGCTATGCCAATCGAACCCCCCCGAGGAACCGTCGCGAGTTTTACTGAGCACTGGGTGGCCGACATCCGGTCGGGCTTCCTCGTGTTTCTGATTGCGCTCCCCTTGTGTCTCGGAATCGCGCTCGCGTGCGGGTATCCGGCGATCGCGGGCATTTTCACGGCGATCATCGGCGGGATGCTGGCCACCTTCTTCAGCAACTCCGAACTCACGATCAAGGGTCCGGCCGCCGGATTGATTGTGATTGCGATCGGCTGCGTCACCGAGTTTGGGTTTACGGCTGGCAGGGATCCGGCAGCCGACATAGAGGCCTACAGGCTAGCGCTGGGAGTGGGCGTAGCCGCCGGAATCCTGCAAATCCTGATTGGCGTGTTCCGCGCCGGGATTCTCGGCGACTTCTTTCCCAGCGCGGCCGTGCATGGGCTGCTCGCCTCGATCGGCGTGATCATCATCGCCAAGCAGGTTCCGGTCGTGATGGGCCTGAGCCCGGAAGGGGCGCCGCTGGAGCTGCTGGCCAAGATACCTAGCTTCGTGGCAAACATGCACCCCGCGGTGGGGCTGATCGGCATCGCCAGCTTGGTGGTGATGTTTGTCCATCCGTTTCTCAAGATTCCAATAATCCGGGCGATTCCGGCGCCGCTGGTCGTGCTGGTGATCGCGGTGCCCCTAGGGATGCGCTTTGAGCTCGGAGAGGAATTCTTGGTGCACGTGCCGCTAAACATGTTCGCCGCGCTGACCTTTCCCGATTTCTCCGGAATCGCCACGGCGACAGGCGTGAAGTACATCATCAGCTTCGCTCTGGTCGGGAGCCTGGAGTCCCTGCTGAGCGCGAAAGCAGTGGACGAGATCGATCCCTTTCGCCGGAAGACGAATTACGACAGCGATCTGCTGGCCGTGGGCGTGGGCAACACGCTGGCCGCGTTCGTCGGCGGCCTGCCTATGATTTCCGAGATCGTGCGAAGCAGGGCGAATATCGACAACGGCGCCAAGACCCGCTTCGCCAACATGTACCACGGAATCTTCTTGCTGCTCTTCGTCGCGCTGGTGCCGGCGCTGGTGAATCAGATCCCACTGGCGGCGCTCGGGGCGATGCTGGTGTTCACAGGGTTTCGGCTGGCCTCGCCTCACGAGTTCGCGGAGATGTATCGGCTGTCTCGCCAGCAATTCATCATCTTCGTGGCGACGATCATCGCCGTGCTGGCGACTGACTTGCTGTCGGGGATCGCGATCGGCATTCTCGTCAAGGCTTTGCTGCATCTTTGGAACGGCCTGCCCCTCGCCGCGCTCTTCCGGCTGCGGGCCGAGGTCGCAACAAGCGGAGATCGGGCGACCGTGGCGGTCAAGGACGGCGCCGTGTTCAGTACTTGGATCGCACTGAAGAAGCGGTTGGCAGCGGTTAAGGGCCACAGCTCAGTCACAGTCGATCTATCGGATACCGTGCTGGTCGATCACACAGTGATGGAGCGTCTGCGCGAGACGGCCAAGGAATTTGCAGAGAGCGGCTCCAGCCTCGAAATCTCCGGGCTGGAGTCCCATCGGGCGATGTCCCAGGCTGCGACGGCGGCCCGGGTCCGAAAACGCTGAGGACAGGTACCGAATCGGGTCTATGCACGGAGGACGCCGCAACGAGTTGCGCAGCGAGGTCTTGGGTGCCGCCGCCGCGGCCGCCCAGATCTGGCCGCTGCGCACGTTCGCGTACAGGAATCCAATCCGCGGATACGAGAACCTGCCGTTCGACGAGGCGATTCGGCAAGGCGAGCGCCTGCTCGGCGGCGCGGGATACCTGGCCAACAGCGAGTATCGCGAGTTTCATCGGCAAGGCCGCATCACCGACGACGGCCTGCGAGCCGCCTTGGATCGGGTCGGTCCCAGAATCAAGGCGGCGAGCGTGCGAGCCGGCGAGCGGGTCATCTCGTCGGACGAGGTCTTGTGGGCGCAATTGACGCAGGGGGTGACCGCTGTTGATCCGCCCATGCTCGATTGGTCGGCGAAGCGGGAGGCGCACACGGAACTCCTGCGCCATGCCCGGGCGCTCGGAGAAGCCCTGCGTCAACACGAAGCTGCGCCGGCGCCCGAGGCCGACCTGCCGAGCGGGCGCACGGCCAGCGACTGGCTGGACGCGCTGGCAGGCTCGACCGTAGTCGAGTCGATTAACCAGCAGATGGTCAAGTGGTCGGCGGCATTTCTCGACGAGGGCATGGCCGCCTGGGCGATGCCTTGCCGCGGCGACGGGTTCTACCGCAGCTGGCGCGAGCTTGCCGCACGGGACCGCACCGGCCGGTTCCTGGGAATCCGGCGCTTCGCGCGCAAGATCCGCGCGCTGCCGGATTCGCCGGAGGAGGCGGTCGCGCTCGGCCTGCGGAGCTTGGAAATTCCAAGGCAACGATGGGCTGAGTATCAGTCCCGCATGTTCGCCCAATTGCCGGGCTGGACCGGCTTCGTTCGCTGGCGCAGCGAGAATCCCGGCTACCCGGAGCAGAGACGGCATCCCGTCGACCTGGTGGAGTACCTGGCGGTACGCATGTTCTACGAGGTCGAGCTAGTGGCAGCGACCTGTCGACGGGAATTCGGCACCGCGGGCACACGGTCGGCGCTTTGCGCGCATGCAGCACGCCTAGCGGACGGCTCCCCGGATGCGCGCCCGACCGCCGACAGCGCAAGCCGGCTCTACCAGCTCGCGCGGCGATTGGACTTGACGCCCGCCCAGATGGCCGGCCTGTCCGCGCACGCGGCGCGCACGCTGCTCGATTGGCTGGGACATTTCCCGGAGGATCGCCACGGGCCGGTTTGGCTCGAGGCATACGAGGAAGCCTATCGCCTGCGATTGGTAGCGCGGCTGGCAGACCATCAGGGCAAGGGCCGCGCGCTGGAGTCACGGCCCCACGGGCAGCTGGTATTGTGCATCGACGCACGGTCGGAGCCGTTTCGGCGCCACATCGAAGACCAAGGGCCGTACGAGACATTCGGCTATGCGGGTTTCTTCGGGGTGCCCATCAGCCATCTGGCGTTTGACACCAACAACCGGCTCGCCCTGTGCCCGGTGCTGCTGAAGCCGGGGCGGTCCGTCGACGAAGCGGTGAGGGACGGCCAGGAGGCGCCGCTGGAAAGGTACGCTTCGGGGACGCGCTGGCGACAGCTCGGTGACACGCTGTTCCACGACTTGAAGCAAAGCCCGGTCGGAGGCTTCATGCTGGTCGACGCGCTGGGCCTCTTGTTCAGCCTCGTGCTGGCTGGCAAGACGTTTCTGCACCGCGCTTACGCGCAGCTGGCGGGCAGGCTCGCGGAGCGCTTTGGGAGTGCGGTAAAGACGCGCCTGCCTGTCGCGCGAGATGACGGCGGGTCCGGGGTTGCGGCGGGTTTCACGCTTGCGGAGCAGGCGACGTTCGTCGAGAATGGACTGCGGATGATCGGGCTGACTGACCGGCTCGCTCGGTTGGTCGTGGTGTGTGGCCACGGCGCCGCTTCCGACAACAACCCGTATGCCGCCGCTTACAACTGCGGCGCTTGCGGCGGCGCGCACGGCGACCCCAACGCCCGGGCTTTCGCAGCCATGGCGAACGACCCTGAGGTGCGCGGCCTGATCGCCGCGAACGGCCTCGAGATCCCCGCGGATGCGTGGTTCGTCGCAGCCAAGCACGATACGACGACGGACCGGGTGAGCTTCTACGACATCGACGACTGGCCCGCAAGCCACGCCGAAGACCTGCTCCGGCTGCGTACCGACTTGGCCGCTGCCGGGGCGCGCCAGGCCGCGGAACGTCTCGGGAGGCTGCCTGGCGCGCCCAAGCGCATGGCGCCGGCCAAGGCTGCGCTGCACGCACTGGGCCGCAGCGTCGACTGGGCCAATCCGCGCCCGGAATGGGGGCTTTCGAGCAACGCCGCGTTCCTGATTGGGCGGCGAGCGCTGACCAAGGGGCTGGATCTGGAATCGCGCGTGTTCCTGCACTCCTACGATCCGGATGCGGACGCGGACGGGGGCGTTCTGGAACGGATCATGACCGCGCCGCTGATTGTCGGGGAGTGGATCAACATGGAATATTACTTTTCCGCTGTGGATCCTTGGGTGTACGGCAGCGGCAGCAAGGTGATCCACAACGTTGTCGGCGGCGTGGGAGTCATGCTTGGCAGCCAGGGCGACTTGCAGGGCGGGCTGCCGCTGCAGGGCGTCAACGACGGCGCCCGCCACTACCACGAGCCCATGCGATTGCTCGCGATCATCGAAGCTCCCCGCGAGCGGATCTCGACGCTGATTCGAAAGCACGAGGCGCTACAGACGCTGTTCCACAATCAGTGGGTGAATCTGCTAGCGCTGGAACCGTGGACCTGCAGCTTCCACCGTTACAACCCGAACTCCACTTGGGAACCACTGGCCGTGCGGCGGGCCGCCTGAGCAACCGATGCGTTTCCGACTCTCCAAGCGGTTCTTTTTCTGGACACTGACGCTATTCGCCTTGTGGCTGGTGCTGTCAGAGAGTTTGGCACTGATCCACGTGCTGGTCGGGCTGGCGGCTGCGGCTTGCGTGGCCGCGCTGAACGCCGGCTTGCATCCAAAGCACGAGCGCGTATTGCGCTGGTGGAGCTTGCTCGCTTATTTTCCGTGGCTGTTCTGGCAGATCAGCGCAAGCGGGCTGCGGCTTTGCTACTTGATTCTCCACCCGCGCATGCCGATCAAGCCGAGGCTGTTTCGGCATAGAACGGACTTGGATGATGACCTGGCAGTCACCCTGCTCGGTAACTCGATCTCGCTGACACCCGGCACCGTCACTGTCGAGGCCCGGCGCGACGAGCTGACTATACACGCGATCGACGGCGGCGCGGCACGGGATGCCGGGATCCGGCGACTGGAAAAGAAAGTTTCGGAACTGTTCCGGGCCCGAGGCAAGTAAGGATGCAACTCCCGCTCCTGATCGTGTTGGACTTGCTCGTCGTCCTGATTCTGATGTACCTGTTTCGCGTCGTCCGGGGGCCCACGCTCTGCGATCGAGTATTGGGGTTGAACGGCATATCGACCAAGGCAATCCTGCTCCTGATCGTAATCGGCACGGTCTACGAGAGAGTGGAGGTGTTCGTCGATATCGCCACGGGCTACGCCTTGCTGAATTTGGTGGGCGTGCTGGCGATTGCCAAGTACCTGGAACGCAGGGGGGCGGCGTAGTCATCCATGTTGGTTGCTGGTCTGATTGCGGCAGGTTTGTTCTTCCTAGTCGTTGCGGCGATTGGCATCGTCCGCCTGCCAGATGTCTTTACACGCTCCCACGCGGTCAGCCTGACCGACTCGCTGGGAGCCTTCTTCCTGCTCGCCGGCCTTGCCGTTCACCAGGGCTTCGGGCCGAACACATTCAGGATTCTCATCGTATTGGCGCTACTGTACCTGCTGAATCCGGTCATCGCGCACGCGACGGTTCGGGCGGCGTTGCGCTCTGGCGAGAAGCCGGTGGGGGAGGACGCCCGATGACCCTCTCGTACGAGCTGCCTCTGCTGCTGCTGCTACTGCTGACTGCCTGCGCGGCGGTGCTGGTGAAGGACTTGATCAGCGCCGTGTTGATCCTAGGGTCCTATAGCTTCTTCCTAGCCCTCGTGTGGGCTTGGCTGGGAGCCCCCGACGTCGCATTCGTCGAAGCGGTCGTCGGTGCCGGGCTAGCGACCGTGTTCTTCCTGCTAACGCTGCTTTCGACCGCTCCGAAGGACACGCACATTCGGCGGCACGCACCGCCGAAGGCGGCCATGCTGCTGTTGCCGCTGCTGGCCGCGCTGCTGCTCTACGCGACGAGCGACCTGCCCCGCTTCGGAGATCCCCAGTCGCCCGCGAGCGTGCACGTTTCGCCGCACTATCTGAAGAACAGCCTTGCCGACACCCGCACCACCAATGTCGTGACGGCGGTATTGATGGATTACCGGGCTCTCGACACTCTCATCGAGACCGCCGTGGTGTTCACCGCCGGGATCGCATGCTGGCTGCTGCTCAGGAGGGACGTGAAATGATCCAGTCCTCCTACGACAGCGTGATCGTCCGGCGGATCGGCGCGATTCTCGTTCCGCTCGTGCAATTGTTCGCCCTATACGTACTGTTCTTCGGCCAATACGGACCGGGCGGAGGCTTCGTGGCCGGGGTGATGATCGGCACGAGCCTGATCATGGACTTGCTCGTTTTCGGGCGCGAAGGGAAAGCTCCCACGGCCGCCGAGCGGGCGCTTTCGGGGGATGGCATAGGGCTGGTCGTCTTCGCCTTCGTCGGCGGACTTTGCCTCATCGGCGGGGGCGAGTTCTTGAACTATTCCGACATGCCCGTGCCGGGGATCGACGGCGCTTCTCGGCGCTACGTCGGAATTCTGCTGACCCAGGTCGGCGTGGCAGTCGATGTCGCGGTGGCGGCGGTTTCGATCGTGTTCAGCCTTTCGCGCGACGACAGCCTAGGAGTACCCCATGAATGAGCTGATCGAGACAGCGCTGCAACGTCCCAACATCGTTGCCTTCGTCGTGTTGCTGCTGGTGGGCTTGTACATCACCCTGACCCGTCACAACCTGATCAAGAAATTGATCGGCCTGTACTTGGTCCAGACCAGCGTCATCTTGTTCCTAGTGACGGTCGGCGCGAAATCCGGGGCGACTGTCCCGGTTCTGTTGGACACGGCGAGCGCCGTTGAACAGGACGCCTACGTCAACCCGCTGCCGCACGTGCTGACACTCACGGCGATCGTTGTTCAGGTCGCGACCCTAGGCGTCTCGCTGGGGCTCGTTTCCGCGATCTACCGCAAGTACGGAAGCTTGGACGAGGACCACATCTTGGAGCGGACTCGATGACAGATCAAATTCCCGCTCTGGCCTTCCTCGCGCCCTTTGGGACGGCCATCTGCCTGCCACTAGTCGGGCACTGGCGGAATGGCCTCTGCCGCCCGGTGGCCATGGCCGCCGTGGCAGTCATGGCGGCTCTTTCAGTTGCCGGTCTGTGGGGAGTGTACGCATCGGGCGAAATCCGCTATTCGCTCGGCGGCTGGGAGGCGCCGATCGGCATTGAATGGGTTGCCGACAAGATTGCCGCGATCATGATCGCGACCATCTGCTTCGTGGCGGGAGTTTCCCTCGTCTACGGCGGAGTGATCGAGGACCGCGCGATGCGCGGCCGAGCGATTCCGTACTACACGATGATCCTGCTGCTGATCGCCGGCCTGGCTGGCGCCGTCTACGCCGCGGACCTGTTCAATATCTTCGTGTTTCTCGAGGTCGTGGCGCTTGCGGGATACGCACTTGTGGGAGCACGGGGCGGGCGAGCGCTGATGTCGGCGTTCCGGTACCTCGTTATGGGCGCCCTCGCGACGACGTTCTACCTGCTAGGGCTGGTCTATTTCTACGCCGCGACCGGCGCTCTGAACATAGCCGACCTCGGGGGGCGGGTTCCCGGCCTGCTCGGGTCCAAGGCGGTCCTTGGCGGTCTGATCTTCATTTTCATCGGGCTTGCGATCAAGATGGCGCTCGTGCCGTTGCACGCGTGGCTCCCCGATGCCTATGCGGACGCTCCGGACGCGGTGTCACCCTTGCTGGCCGGCCTGGTCACCAAGATCGCGCTGCTGGTCTGGCTGCGCATCCAGTACTGGGCGGTGGCAGCCGAGAGCGGGGATCCGGCAGCGCACGTCTTTGCCGTGGTTTCCGGCCTGGGAATCGCGGCGTCCGTCGGCGGCGCCTTCCTTGCCATGAGCCAGCGAGAACTGAAGCGCATATTCGCATACGCCGGCGTGTCACACGTCGGGCTGGTGCTCATCGGAGCGGGCCAGGCCAATCAAACCGGCCTGGCCGGAGGCCTGTTCTACCTAGCCAACGACGCCGTCATGCAGTGCGGCCTGTTCGTCCTTGCAGGCGTTGTCGCATTTCGCTACCAAGCCCGGTCCCTGGACGACGTGGGCCGTGCTCGCATCCGGAATCCATGGGTGCTGGGTGCATTCGTGGTGGTCTCACTCGGGATGGTCGGGCTGCCTCCGACCGGCGGATTCTTCGGCAAATGGTACATCCTGCTCGGTGCGCTGGAGGCCGGCAACTATCTGGCCGTAGCCGCGATCGTGCTCACGACTCTGCTAACGCTGGCGTATTTGCTGCGAATCCTCGAGAGACTCTTTCGAAACGGAGGGGCCGCGCGCGGCTCCGGGAGCCGTAGCATGCCTTTCGCGTTGCGCCTCAGCCTGGCCGCACCGCCAGTCGCGGTCATAGGACTTGGCATTTGCGGCGATCCGATCATCAAGGCGCTGCTGGATTCGACAAGCGGGTTGGGATTGTGAGCGCCGGACGCCCAGGGTTGGCCAGCGCCGACGGCCCGGTGAGGGGCCGGGCGGCCGCGCCGGCTGGCCCACAGGGGCCGGGCGCAGCCCGCCGGGGAGGCAAGCCGTAGCATGTCGATCTACGCGCTCATCCCCGCACTGCCGCTGGCGGCATTTGTGATCCTGGCCTTGGGCGGGCGGCGCATCAACGGAGCGAGCCACCGCGTCGGCGTTCCGGCCGTCGCTGTCTCGTTCGGTCTGTCGATTGCCGCCCTGGCCGAGGTGGCTCGCAACGGGGCGATAGCCGTGCCCCTGTACCGCTTCGCCGCGGCGGGCGACTTGGTAATCGACGTGGGGATGTACATCGACCAACTCGCTACGCTGCTGCTTCCCCTGGTGACCGGAGTGAGCTTCGTCGTGCATGTGTATTCGTCGCGCTACATGATCGGCGATCCGCGCTACCGGCGGTTCTTCGCCGTGATGGCGCTGTTCACGTTCGCGATGACCCTGCTGGTTACGAGCGACAACCTGCTGGTGACCTACATGTGCTGGGAACTGATGGGGATCTGCTCTTACTTGCTCATTTCCCACTGGGCCGGCCGGCCGTCTGCGGGCAAGGCCGCCACCAAGGCCTTCCTCGTCAACGCGGTGGCCGACGTGGGGCTCGGCTTTGGCGTGATTCTGACGTTTGCAACCTACGGCACGCTCAACATCCAGGAGATTCTCGCCCAAGCGGCCGCTGTCAGCGGCCAGAGCATTGAGCTGCTGGGCTTCGCAGTCGAACGGAACACCTTGATCACGCTGTGCTTGCTGAGCGGCGCCATGGGCAAGTCCGCACAGGTCCCGATGCACGTCTGGCTCCCGTTTGCCATGGAGGCTCCAACACCGGTCTCGGCTCTGATTCACGCCGCCACCATGGTCAACGCCGGCCCGTTCCTGCTTGTCCGAATGAGCCCCTTGGTGCTGCTCGCGCCTCCCGCCATGGTCGTGATCGCGATCGTCGGCGCGATTACCGCGCTCTTCGGGGCGCTAGTGGCACTTACGCAGTCCGATATCAAGAAATTGCTGGCCTTCTCCACGATCAGCCAGATCGGATTCATGATATTCGCTTGCGGGGTTGGTGCGTTCTCCGCAGCCGTCTTCCACTTGCTGGCCCACGGCTTCCTCAAGGGCTTCCTATTCCTCTCCACGGGATCCGCGCTGGAGACGGCGGGCGCTCACGGGCATGGCGGGGAATCAATTCCCGCCAGCCGCACTCGTCCCTTGGCCCTGGGGGCGCTGCTGCTGACGAGCGTTCCCATCGTCGTGCTGTTTTGCGGTCCCTACGAGCGACTCTGGACCGCTCAGCAGGTTCCCGCGGCCGGTGTCGCGTTTTGGACTGTCGCAGTGGCAACAGTCTTTCTGACCGCCTTCTATGCTTTTCGAGGAGTCGTCTCGCTGTTCGGCGCAAACGTCGGAACGTCAGTGACGGCGCGGCCGCGCTTGCTTTCGCGCGACCATGTGGCGGCAATCGCCGTCGCTTGCGTCGCGGTCGGCACGCTGCTGCTGGGAGCGTGGTCGTGGCTCGGCACTTTCCTGGCCCCGGCGGTGGGCGGTCGCCTTGGGGAGGCGGAAGCAGGCACTTTCTCGCCGCTGGCAGCGGTGGCCGTAGCTGCGGCTGTCGCAGGGTGGAGTGTAGCGTATGCCGGACATCTGCGACCGTCGGCCGTTCCGCTCGGCCAGCGCGAATGGGTCAAGAGGGCCTACGTGCATTTTCTGAATCGACTCTACTTCGACGAGTTGCACGACCTCTGCGCGGTGCGGCCTTCCCTGCGAATTTCCAGGTGGCTTTGGCGCGACCTGGATGTCCGCTGGATTGACCGGGCAGTCGCTGGCACAGCGCGGGTGTCGCGCCTGGGCGCGGAGTCGCTGCACCGGCTGCTGGAGAGATCGGTCATCGACCGGGCAGTCGCTGGCACAGCGGGGGTGTCGCGCCTGGGCGCGGAGTCGCTGCACCGGCTGCTGGAGAGATCGGTCATCGACCGCACGGTTCACGCCGCCGCTGCGACGACAGTGGGGCTGTCGCGCTGGCTGTGGGCGGCCGTTGACATGCGCAAGATCGATGCCGCCGTGCAGCGCCTGGGAAGGCTGGCTGCCGCCGTCGGCCCGGCTTTGCGAGGAATCGAACCGCGCACGCTGCGCCAACACCTCTTGATCGTGGTCTACTGGCTCGTCGCCGCAATCGGATTGTCGTACTTGTTCACGCTGCAATAACTTCGCTAGAGAGATGGAGATTTCAATGATGCCGCTCCTTAACGATCATCTAATCAGCCTGCTGATTGCTGTCCCGTTCCTTGGTATCGCCGCCATACTGCTCGTGCGCGGCGACGAGTGGGCGCGCCGCATCGCGCTGCTCAGCTCTTTAGCCGGACTCGGTCTATCCGTGACGCTTTGGCGGGCATTCGACCCGGCGCTGCCGGGCATGCAATTCGTCGAGCGCGCGGACTGGATGCCCACGTTCAACATTGCGTACGCGGTTGGGGTGGATGGCATCAGCGTGCTGCTGGTGCTGCTCACGACGCTGCTGACGCCCCTCTGCGTGCTTGCCTCGTGGCAGGCGATCACCACCAAGGTGAAGGCCTTCATGAGCCTGCTGCTGCTGGTCGAGGGCGCGATGATTGTCGTCTTCACCGCTCTGGACCTGTTCCTGTTCTTCATGCTTTGGGAAGTCACGATGATTCCCATGTATTTCATGATCGTGCTGTGGGGCGGGCCAAACCGGATTGTCGCCGGGCTCAAATTCGTGCTCTACAGCTTGGCTGGAAGCCTGCTCCTGCTGGCCGGCATTCTTGGCCTGTACCTGAACGCCGGCCAGACCTTCGACCTGCAAGCCATGGCTGGCAGCCAGATCGCCCTGGAAGCGCAACAGTGGATCTTCGCCGCTTTGGTTCTGGGATTCGCGATCAAGCTGCCGATGGTGCCGTTCCACTCTTGGCTGCCCGACGCCCATTCGGAAGCGCCGACGGCTGGCAGCGTGATCCTAGCCGGGGTTCTGCTGAAAATGGGCGGCTACGGATTTCTGCGGATTTGCGTGCCGGTCCTGCCCGAGGCGTCGGTGGAGTTCAGCCCCTACATCCTCTGGATGTCGGTCGCCGCCATCCTGTACGGAGGCTGCCTGGCGCTGGCTCAATCCGATCTCAAGAAGCTGGTCGCCTACTCGTCAATTTCCCACATGGGATTCGTCACGCTCGGCATTTTCGCATTCAACCAGGAGGGCGTTCAAGGCGCCGTGCTGCAGATGTTCAACCACGGCATTACCACGGGCGCGCTGTTTCTCGCGGTCGGCTTGCTGTACGACCGGACGCACTGCCGGATGATCAGCGATTACGGCGGATTGCACAAGCCTATGCCGCGATTCGTCGTCTTCCTGGCGATTTTCTCAATCGCGTCGTTCGGACTGCCCGGCACCGCGAACTTCGTCGGGGAGTTCTTGGTCCTGGTCGGGACATCCTACGCGAGCATGGCGATGGTGTTGCTGGCGATGGGCGGGATCGTGCTAGCCGCCGCCTATATGCTGTGGATGCTGCAGCGCGTGATGCTCGGCCCGACGTCCGACCGTTGGGCGCTGCTGCGCGACCTGACCACACGGGAGATCCTGACGCTCGCGCCGCTGGCGATCATTGTCTTCGCCGCAGGGGTTTACCCCGCTCCGCTCGTGGAATTGCTGGCCAACAGCGTCGGCGAGCTCATCGCATCGGCGACGGCGCTCGCGACGGGCGGCTGACACCAGTCGGCGGGCCAGCCTGACAAGCAGAAACCTGGCCGCTTCGGCTGGGGAAGCCTGTCGCTTCCCTCTCCGTAGCACCGCGCCAGCCGCGACCGCTCCACGCATGGGAGTCGCCCGCCTGCGAAGAGCCTGCGCGGTCAATTGGGGGCAAGCCTTGGCTTGACGAGCCGCGGGCGGCAAGCGCCGTGCCCGTATCGGGTTGCCCGACGCTCGTGGTCCTGTCCGTGGAAGGCCCGCTCAGGCCTGCATGCTGACGGACTCGTCCAGCCAGCGAAGGTAGGCCGCGTTGCCCGCCCGGACCCGAGTGGCGATCAATTCGAAGACTTCGTACGGATGCAGGGCAGCCACCGCCGACTCAAGAGCCCCGAAGCAGTCGCTGCGGGTCTTGATGACTAGCAGGGACTCGGAGTCCTCCTCGACTTCGCCCTTCCACGTGTACACGGATCGCAGGCCCGGCACCACGTTGACGCAGGCGCAGACCCGCCTTCGGACGAGTTCGCGGGCGATCTCGTCCGCCTTCTCCGGCGGGCAGGTGCAGTAAGCGACCAGATGGCAGGTTTCCTTGTTTTCGTTCATGGCCCGTGTTGCGGCCCGCGGCCCCGGTACTATCGTGTCAAGTCGCGGCCGCCCCGATCAACTCAGTCAGCTGCCCGCTGGCGCAAGGGCAATGGATACGCCGACCGCGAGAGCAGTTTCGTCTCCAAGGCTGCCGCGTAGTGATCGAGCAGGCGTGGCACAGTGGCTTCGGAGTTCCAGTTCCGCTCAACGGCTCGCCGCGCTTCGCGGGCGATCGCCCGTGCGCGGGACCGGTTTCTCAGCAACGCTACGACGGCATCGGCGAACGCCGCTGGACGGTCCTCGATTTCCGCCATGCCGCTGTCCCTGTCGCACAGGCCTTCGGCGCCTAGAGTCGTCGAGACCACCGCGATTCCTGAGGCGAACGCCTCCAAGATCTTCACGCGCACCCCCGACCCCGAAAGGATAGGCGCGACAAAGACCGCGTATCTGCCCAGCACGTCGCGGATTTCGGGCACCCAGCCGAGGTACTCATCTCCTTCGCCCTGGAGAACCGCGGTGAGGTGCGCCGGCGCGCCCGCGCCCGCTACCACGAGGCGCGCTTGTGGCATATGCTCGCGCACCCTCGGCATGACGCGCTCCCGAAAGAACTCCAGCGCTTCCAAATTGGGCGGATGGCGGAAATTGCCGACGAACAGAATCGTGCCCGGCTCGCGACCCGCTTGCCGAAACGGGTAGCTGTCCACGGCAATGGCGGTGCGCAGGCCGTGCAGCACGCTCGGACCGTCGCCCAGCAAGGCCCGGAGCACGCGCCCTTGCTCGGCGCTGCAAACCTGCACGGCATCGAATGCCGGAATCACTGCCAACTCGAATCGCAACGCGCGCAAGTACTCGTAGCCCCGTCGCGCGATCTGGAGCGGTCCCTTCGCCAGCACGGTTCGCTGGACGCACTGGAAGTGCAGGTCGTGCTCGAACAGGCAGCAAACCAGTTGCCGGAAAGACTCTCCGTAGGACGCCAGCTGCGAGTACTCGAGCTGGACGACGTCGATGCGCCGCAAGAGGATCGTGCGGTGAACCTTCCACAGGAAATCCGGGCTCCAGTAGGCCTGCGCCGATTGCGGCCATATCATCGGTGCGCCGAAGCGCATCCGGGGGTCGTGCAGCACGAACTCCGCGCTGGCGCATCTCTCGGCCAGCCTCGCATGGCCCTC